>NZ_JBLVUN010000008.1:0-4800000 GCF_048282715.1 Mycobacterium sp. 134 | reverse complement strand
CGCCACCGCCCTGCTGAACTGGCATGACCGGGCCAGGTTCAGTGCGGTGGACGGTGCGGCGACGAGGTCGGCGAAGGGCGGCTGGTCGCGGGTCGACCCGGTCACCGGGCATGAGGAATTCCCGCGTATCGATCCGGCGGTGATCTGTCTGGTCCATGACGGCCACGACCGTGCGGTGCTGGCCCGGCAGACGGCGTGGCCCGAACGGTTGTTCTCGATCCTGGCCGGGTTCGTCGAGGCCGGAGAATCCTTCGAGACCTGTGTGGTGCGTGAGATCGCCGAGGAGGTCGGCCTCACGGTGACCGACGTGCAGTATCTGGGCAGCCAGCCGTGGCCGTTCCCGCGATCGCTGATGGTTGGCTTCCATGCCATCGGGGATCCGGAGCAGCCGTTCTCGTTCAACGACGGTGAGATCGCCGAGGCCGACTGGTTCACCCGCGCCGAGATCCGCGAGGCGCTCGATCAGGGTGACTGGAGCGCGGCCGACGGCGATTCACCTTCGAGGCTGCTGCTGCCCGGATCGATCTCCATTGCCCGCGAGATCATCGAGTCCTGGGCGGCCCTGGACTGACGATCAGCTGAGCTTGGCCTTGACCTGCTTGATGGTGGGGTTGGTCAGAGTCGACCCGTCGGCGAACTTCACGGTCGGCACCACATGGTTGCCGCCGTTGACGGAGCCGACGAACTCGGCTGCGGCCGGATCCTGCTCGATGTCGACCTCGGTCCACGAGATGCCCTCGGACTTCAGCGCGGTCTTGAGCCGCGAGCAGTAGCCGCACCAGGTGGTGGTGTACATGGTCAGAGCAGTCGGTGTAGCAGTCATAGTGCACATAACGTAGCCGAACCGCCGTCCCATGCCCGCGGTGACGCAGGTCTCCGGCCTGCGGCGGTAAGTTGCTAATCCGCAGTGGACGGAGCTGAACATGACCAGGTTGGTGCCGCCGGTAGCCGGCGACCCGCATGCGCTCGACGAGTTGCGGCTGCAGGTGCGGGAGTTTGTCGCCGAGCAGCAGCACGCCGGCAAGATCGGCCGGTACGCCGACAGTTGGCTGACCGGTTGGGACGAGGACTTCAGCCGGGCGCTGGCGGCCCGCGGTTGGCTGGGGATGACGGTGCCCGTTTCCTACGGCGGGCACGGGCGCAGCCACCAGGAGCGGTTCGTGGTCACCGAGGAACTGCTGGCCGCCGGGGCTCCGGTCGGGGCGCACTGGATCGCCGACCGCCAGATCGTTCCGTCGTTACTCAAGTACGGCACCGAGGAACAGCGGCGAAAGTTCTTGCCCGCCATAGCCAAAGGCGAGTGCTACTTCGGAATCGGGATGAGCGAGCCGGACTCCGGATCGGATCTGGCCAGCGTGCGCACCAAAGCGGTCCAGGTAGACGGTGGGTGGGCGATCACCGGTGCCAAGGTGTGGACGTCGGGGGCGCATCTGGCGCACGCGTTCATCTGCCTGGCCCGCAGCACGCCGGTGGATCCTGCGCACCGTCACGACGGCCTGAGCCAGTTCATCGTCGATCTGCGGGCACCGGGCGTCGACATCCGGCCGATCATCTCGATGAACGGCAAGCATCATTTCAACGAGGTGATCCTCGATGAGGTGTTCGTGCCCGACGACATGGTATTCGGCACGATCGGCAACGGCTGGCAGCAGGTGACCTCGGAGCTCAGCTTCGAACGCAGTGGGCCCGAGCGCTTCCTGTCGACGTTCCCGCTACTGGCCGACATGGCCACGCACGTGCGGGACGGATCTCTGCCCCGCCATACCGACCTGGGGCGTTACCTGGGCCGCATCACCGGCCTGCACCAGATGTCGATGGCGGTGGCCGGTGCGCTGGAGCGTCACGAGCCGGCTGATACCGCGGCGGCCGTGGTCAAGGTGCTGGGCACCTCCACCGAAGGTGACATCGCCGATTTCGCCGACGTACTCGGTGAGACCGATGACGAGGGGTACCGGTCCATGCTGGCCGATGCGGTGGTCCAACGTCCGGGATTCACCCTGCGCGGCGGTACCAACGAGGTTCTGCGTGGGGTCATCGCGCGGGGATTGGGCATGAGATGAGTGTCGACGCCGAACTGGCCGAGATGATGTCGGCGGTCTTCGCCGCGCACCGCGAACAGCATCAGCCCGGTGAGGGCATCGCCGAATTGTGGGGCCGGCTGGGGGAACTCGGTCTGGTCCGCCTCACCGGGTCCGAGGAGTCCGGGGGCAGTGGCGCGGGCTGGGCCGAGGCCGTCGAGTTGCTGCGCGCGGCCGCCTCGCACGGGGTGAAAATCCCTCTGGCCGAACATGATCTGCTGGCCTGCTGGCTGTTGGAGGCGGCCGGGCTGGGGGTCGATGACGCGCGACGCACGGCGTGTCTGCTCGACGACGCCGGTGCCGCACGTGGTGTGCCCTGGGCGGCGGACTCCGCGCGGGTGGTGCTGATCTGGCGCGACGGCACCGGCTACCGCGTGACCGATGCGGACACCGCGTCGCTGTCGGTCACCGCCGGACACAACAACGCGGGGGAGCCTCGCGACGAGGTCCGTGCGGACCTCGCGGCCCTGACCGGGAACCCGGTGCCCGACAGCGTGGTCAGTCAGTTCACCCAGCGGGCCGCTCTGGTGCGCGCTGTCCAGGTGTGCGCCGCGCTGGACCGGATCCTGGAGCTGTCGGTGGCGCATGTCCGCGAACGCACCCAGTTCGGCCGTCCGTTGGCCAAGTTTCAGGCCGTGCAGAATCTGGTGGCCGACATCGCCGCCGAGTCGGCGTTGGCCCGGGCGGCCACCGACGGCGCCCTGGCCGAGGCGCTGCGATCGGACTGGTCCTCGCCGTACCTGGATTTCTTTGTCGCTGTGGCACGTTCGTGTGTCGGACATGCCACCTCGGTCGTGGTGCGCAACGGCCATCAGGTGCACGGTGCGATCGGCACCACGGTTGAACACCGGTTGCACGAGTTCACGATGCCCGCGCTGTCCTGGCGCTCGGAGTACGGCTCGGTCGCGCACTGGGACCAGGTGCTCACCGACCATGCCACCGCCGCCGGTGCGGACGGTCTCTGGGCGTTGGTCACCGCCACCGGCACCTGATCGGCTCGCGGTCGGCGATTCGGAATGTCGACGATATGACACCCGCTGTCCTATGGGACCATGGGCGGAGCGGGCGTCGTGAGCAGGAGGTGTTATGAGCGCTCTCTTGCGTGCCGTGCGTCAGCAGCGGGGCATGACCCTTGAGGAACTCGCCGAGGCGACCGGACTGACCAAGAGCTATCTGTCCAAGGTCGAACGACAGCGATCCACCCCGTCGATCGCGGTTGCGATGAAAGTGGCCCGTGCACTCGAGGTCGATGTCGCACAGCTGTTTTCCGAGGATCCAGCGGTCACGACGTTGTCGATCGACCGCGCCGCCGATCGGGGAGACAACCGGTATCAGGCGGTGGCTGCCGGCATGCTCGGAAAGTCGATGTCGCCGTTCATCGTGCGGCCGACACTCAAGTTCGCCGAGCACCCGCATCCAGAACACGCCGGGCAGGAGTTGGTGTTCGTCCACGCAGGCGTGGTGGAGCTGCGCTACCAGGACGAGTTGGTCATCTTGGAAGCCGGCGATTGCGCGTACTTCGACGCCTCCTTGCCCCACCAGTTGCGGCAGCGGGGAAGCGTGCCCAGCGAGGTTCTGGTGATCACCCACACCGAGTACAGCCGCAACCGCTGACGGCTGACTTCCTTGCGCCGAGGCGGCGGTTCGTCAGCATTTGAGGTTGACGTGCACCGTCGGGATGGGTTCGAAATCCGGCAGGCCGTGAATGGTGACCGTCTTCGCCTGCGGGCGTACGACGACGGCACGGACATCGGTCACCGTGCACTCACTGAGCGGGCCGCTGCCGACTCTGTTGATGATCACCCGCTTGCCGTCGGCTTGTAGGCGCGCGATGGTTTCGGCTGCCGACGGTCCGGTGGGGGCCGCGGCGGCGACAGCGGTTCCTGCCGTGAGCCAGCCGGCGGCAGCGCCGATGGAAATCGCCGTGGATATTGCGAAGTGTTTCATGGCTTCTCGCTCCCTCGTCGTCTGTTCGTTCGATTCGCCTCCAATCATAGGACACAAAGTGTCCTTACGGAAACACGCGAGACGCATGCGTGGTTGGGCGCCTGCAAGTCGGGTGTTGACGGAAGGACACGAAGTGTCCTATCGTCGAGATTGTGTCGCCGGTCCCTCAACGCGAAAGGTATGCCGAGATGACCACCACGCTTGGTGATTCGAAACAAGTTCTGATGCAGCGCGCACTCGATGGTCTGTCGACCCATATCGAGGAGTCCACGCTGACGACGCGGCAGAAGCTGGCCCTGACGTGCCGGGCCCTGTTCGACGCGGGCCACGACTCAGGCCTGGCGGGCCAGATCACCGCACGAGCCGAGAAACCGGGTACCTATTACACCCAGCGACTCGGTCTGGGTTTCGACGAGATCACCGAAGACAATCTTCTGCTCGTCGACGAGGATCTGAACGTTCTCGAAGGCGGGGGAATGGCCAACCCCGCCAACCGATTCCACACCTGGATCTACCGCGCGCGGCCGGATGTGCAGTGCATCGTGCACACCCATCCGTTCCACGTCGCGGCGCTGTCGATGCTGGAAGTCCCGTTGCAGGTGTCTCAGATGGATATCGCACCGTTGTATGACGATTGCGCCTTTCTGGCCGACTGGCCCGGAGTTCCTGTCGGCAATGAAGAGGGCGAGATCATCAGTGCCGCGCTGGGGGACAAGAAGGCCATCCTGTTGGCGCACCACGGTCACGTGATCGCCGGAGCCAGCATCGAGGAGTCGTGCTCACTGGCGATGCTGATCGAACGCGGCGCCCAACTGCAACTGGCTGCCATGGCAGCGGGAACGATCGCCGACCTGCCGCCGCGACTGGCCCGCGAGGCCCACGACTGGACGCTGCGGCCCAAACGCAGCCAGGCCAACTTCGCGTACTACGCCCGCCGTGCGCTCCGCAATCATCCCGACGCGTTGACCAGCTGCCCCTGATAACCGCCCCGATCGCACCCCAAGAAGGAGCCGAAACATGCCATCCAGCACTGAGATCCACGGAATTCTCGCCTATCCGGTGACACCCTTCACCGAAGACCACAAGGTCGACACGGACAAGCTCGCCGCCCTGGTCGACCGTTTGGTGACCGGCGGAGCCCACGGGATCGTCCCACTGGGCAGCACCGGTGAGTCGGCATATCTCACCGAGGCCGAGTTCGATGCCGTCATCGACACCACGATCGGCGTGGTCGACAGTCGGGTGCCCGTCATCATCGGCGCCTCGGATCTGACCACTGCCAACACCATTCGCCGGGCCCGGTACGCCGAGCGGTCCGGCGCGGATGCGGTGATGGTGCTGCCCATTTCCTACTGGAAACTGTCCGAACTGGAGATCGCCCAGCACTACGCCGCGATCGGCGCCGCGATCGGCATTCCGATCATGGTCTACAACAACCCGGCCACCAGTGGCATCGACATGCGGCCCGAACTGCTGGTTCAGATGTTCGCCGACATCGACAACGTCACCATGGTCAAGGAATCCACCGGCGACATCACCCGCATGGAGCGCCTGTCCGAGCTCACCGGCGGCCAACTGCCGTTCTACAACGGCAGTAACCCGATGATTCTCAAGGCCTTCAAGGCGGGGGCCAAGGGCTGGTGCACAGCGGCGCCGAACCTGCTGCCGCAGCCGTGCCTGGATCTCTATGCTGCGGCACAGGCCGGAGACTGGACGAAGGCCGAGGCCATCTACACCGAACTCAAGCCCTTCCTGGAGTTCATCGTGGCCGGCGGCCTGCCCACCACCATCAAGGGTGGACTCGACCTGTTGGGTCAGGGCGTCGGAGACCCGCGTCTCCCGTTGTTGCCGCTCGACGACGGCGGCCGCGAGGAGTTGCGCCGGCTGCTGCGATCAGCCCGGCCTGCCCAACAGCTTTCGGGTGCGCGCAGGCGCTGCGGCCGGAATAGTCCGAGATAGATGGTCACACGGAACGGGAGACATCATGCGAATCGCAGTGGCAGGCGCGACGGGAAACATCGGGGCGCGCGTGGTCGCCGCCCTGCAGGGCGCAGGACACGAGGTGGTGGCGATCAGCCGCTCGAACGGGGTGGACCTGTCCACCGGCCAGGGTCTCGACGCGGCCCTGGCCGGGGTGCGGGCGGTCGTAGACGCGATCAGCGCCCCGCCCACCGACCGGGACAGCACCGTGGATTACCTGGGCACCGCCACCGGCAACCTGCTCGCCGCCGAGGGCCGGGCGGGGGTGGCGCATCACGTGCTGTTGTCGATCGTGGGGATTCACGACATCGACGGCAATCCGCACTACGCCGGAAAGCGCGAGCAGGAGCGGCTGGTCGCGACGGGGCCGGTGCCGTGGACGGTTGTGCCCGCCACCCAGTTCCACGATTTCGCCGAGATGGTGGTGGGCTGGACCGAACAGGACGGCCCCGACGGTGCCATCGCGCCGATCGCGCCGCTGTTGGTGCAGCCCATCGATCCGGACGACATCGCGGCCGTGCTCGCCGAGGTCGTGGTCGGCGACCCGCAGGGCCGCCATGCCGACGTGGCCGGCCCGCAGACGCAGGATCTCGTGGACATGGCCCGGCGGACCCTTGCGGTGCGTGGCAGGGAGG
Source organism: Mycobacterium sp. 134 (assembly GCF_048282715.1). Classification (NCBI taxonomy): domain Bacteria; kingdom Bacillati; phylum Actinomycetota; class Actinomycetes; order Mycobacteriales; family Mycobacteriaceae; genus Mycobacterium; species Mycobacterium sp. 134. The sequence continues at coordinate 4,793,360 of NZ_JBLVUN010000008.1, read as the reverse complement.
TGACGCTGGTGCCGACGTGGTCGTCGATCTTCGGTGTAGAGATGGCGGGCAATGCGCTGTTGCCCGGAGACGGCGCGCGCATCGCGCCCACCACCTTCGAACAGTGGCTGAGCCGGCAGCAGTGAGTTCGGGCCACGCCGGGCCCGAGACTGTCACCGGTCCCTGACATCATGGACCGCATGCCGTTGGAGGCTCCCTCGCCCGCCCTGGGTGATCTGGACGATGAGCAGCGGGAGGCAGTACTGGCCGCCCGCGGCCCGGTGTGCGTGCTGGCCGGCGCGGGTACCGGTAAGACCCGCACCATCACCCGGCGGATCGCGCACCTGGTCGCCGGCGGTCACGTCGCGCCCAGCCAGGTGCTCGCGGTGACGTTCACTGCGCGCGCCGCCGGCGAGATGCGGGGCCGGTTGCGGGTCCTGGGCCAGGAGTCCGGGGTGAACACCGCTGCGGTGCAGGCGGTGACGTTCCACGCCGCTGCGCGCAGGCAATTGCAGTACTTCTGGCCGCGTCTGGTCGGCGACACCGGGTGGGAGCTGCTCGACAGCAAGTTCGCCGTCGTCGCGCAGGCCGCGAACCGCGCCGGCATGCAGACCAGTACCGACGACGTTCGTGACCTGGCCGGTGAAATCGAGTGGGCCAAGGCGTCTTTGATCACACCGGAGGCCTACAGCACCGCGGTGGCGAAGGTCGGGCGCGACATCCCATTCGATGCGGCCAAGGTCGCCGCCGTCTATTCGGGGTACGAGGCGCTCAAGGCCCGCAGGGACGGCTCGGCGCTGCTGGATTTCGACGATCTGCTCCTGCACACCGCCGCGGCGATCGAGAACGACGCCGCGGTCGCCCAGGAATTCCGCGACCGCTACCGCTGCTTCGTCGTCGACGAGTACCAGGACGTCACGCCGCTGCAGCAACGGGTGCTCGATGCCTGGCTGGGGGAGCGCGACGACCTCACCGTTGTCGGCGACGCCAACCAGACGATCTATTCGTTCACCGGGGCCACCCCGCGTTTCCTTTTGGATTTCTCGCGGCGCTTCCCGGACGCCGCGGTGGTGCGGCTGGAGCGTGACTACCGCTCCACTCCGCAGGTGGTCTCGTTGGCCAACCGGGTGATCGCGGCCGCCCGCGGCCGGATGGCGGGCAGCAAGCTGCACCTGGTAGGGCAGCGCGACCCCGGTCCGGAGCCGACGTTCTCGGAGTATCCCGACGAGGTGGCCGAGGCCAATGCCGTTGCCCGGTCCATCAAGAAGCTGATCGAGAACGGAACGGAGCCGGCTGAAATCGCGGTGCTCTACCGGATCAACGCGCAGTCCGAGGTGTACGAGGAGGCGCTCACCGAGGCCGGGATCGCCTTCCAGGTGCGCGGCGGTGAGGGCTTCTTCAGCCGCCAGGAGATCCGCCAGGCGTTGGTGGCGATGCAACGCTTCGCCGAACGTGACGTCCCCGAGGACAACCTGCCCGCCCTCGTGCGGGAACTGCTCGAGCCCCTCGGCCTGACCGCCGAACCACCTGCAGGCACCAAGGCCCGCGATCGCTGGGAAGCGCTGACGGCGTTGGCCGAGTTGGTCGACGAAGAGGTTGCGGTGCGCCCCGAGCTGGATCTGCGGGCTCTGGTCGCCGAGCTACGCCAGCGGGCCGACTCCCGGCATCCGCCTGTGGTGCAGGGCGTGACGTTGGCGTCGCTGCACGCGGCCAAGGGCCTGGAGTGGGATGCGGTGTTCCTGGTCGGCCTCGCCGACAACACCTTGCCGATCTCGCATGCCCTCGCGCACGGGCCCGACAGCGAGCCGGTGGAGGAGGAGCGCCGTCTGCTCTATGTCGGGGTCACCCGGGCCCGGGTGCACCTGGGGCTGAGCTGGGCGTTGGCCCGCACCCCCGGCGGCCGCCAGGGCCGGCGGCCGTCGCGGTTCCTCAACGGCATCGCGCCGCAGCTGCAGAATTCCACCGGCTCGGGCCCGGACCGGTCGCGTCGTCCGCGCGGCCCGGCGCCGCGGTGCCGGGTGTGCAATGCGCCGCTGTCGACGCCGCCGGCGATCATGTTGCGCCGCTGCGAAACCTGTCCGTCGGACCTTGACGAGGAGCTGCTCGCCGAGCTCAAGGAGTGGCGGCTGCGCGTCTCCAAAGAGATGAAAGTGCCGGCGTACGTGGTGTTCACCGACAACACCCTGATAGCCATCGCGGAGTCGATGCCGGCCGACGAGGCTGCGCTGGTGGCGCTCCCCGGAATCGGTGCGCGCAAGCTCGAGCAGTACGGCCCGGACGTTCTCGAGTTGGTCCGCGGCCGCCAAAATTCGTAAAGATCGAGCCAAAACCGCAGGTAGAAAATAGGTTGTGCGATTCGGCTGTTAGGCTTTAGCCTCGTAACACAGCTCTGGTGACGAGACGGAAGGAGGGTGCCCGCAATGGATAACAACATCGAATTCAGCGGTGTAGCGGTTGCTGGCATGCCGTCGTCCGTGCTCGCCGTCGCCGTTTCCCCGGTTGCCCCGGAGGGACGTCGGCACGCCGCACCCGCTGCCCCCGCCGCCGGATGGCCGGCTGGCGCCGCTGCTATTGCACCGCAGCATAAGCGCCGTGCCGCCGCCGCGACTGGCACGTCCGTGGATCGGAGCCCCTACTAGGTAGAGCTCCCATCACCAGCCAAATGGCCACGGACCGCAGTCAAAACGGATCCGTGGCCAATTTTTTTGGGAGTCGTTCTCCACCCCCAGAAACCTGGTCGCAGATCCATCGAAAGACAGATCGCAGACAACTACGACCAGGAAGTAGGGGGATAAGCACATGTCCATTGCGATGACCGCTCCGGAGGTGAGCGTCGCGCCGTTGACATGCGAGGAGCGGCTGCCGGCGGTGCCGTGCCACATCGGGAATCCCGATCTGTGGTTCGCCGAGAGCCCAGTCGATCTGGAGCAGGCCAAGGCGCTGTGCGCGGATTGCCCGATCCGCAACGCGTGCCTGGCCGCCGCGCTGGAACGGCAGGAGCCGTGGGGCGTTTGGGGCGGCGAGATCCTCGACCGCGGAACCATCGTGGCCCGCAAGCGGCCGCGTGGGCGGCCGCGGAAGAACGCCACGGGTAACCCGGCCGCCGCGTGACGCCTGAAGACACCGACGGCGCCGAGTGCGAGACACTCGGCGCCGTTCGGTCGTTCGGCGTGCAGCGAAATCCGTTGCGCTAGGCCGCTTCCTCGGCGAAACCCGGAACCAGTTCGGTGGCAATCGCTTTCACCGGCACATGGGCATCCAGCTGGCAGCACATCGCGATGGTCGAGGCGATCACTCGCAGCGGGATGGCCAGGTTCGGCGGCAGGTCGAGCTGGCGGGCCGTTCTGATCTGGGCCACCCAGTTGTCCATCTGCCCGGCCGCCATCCGCTGAATCCACCGGCGGTTGTAGTGGAAGACGTCGACTTCGATCGGTTCGACGTACTGACGCAACATGTCGTCGACTTCCTCGATCGAAACCTGCTCGCCCTTCTGGATGAAACCGGCTTCCTCCATGGTGGGCAGCAGTTCGTCGTAGTTCTTGTCCCGGGCCAGCCGGATGCACTCGCCCAGGGCGGTCGGGAAGCCGTCGGGCAGCGGTGCGACCGCGCCGAAGTCGATGACGCCCATCCGGCCGTCGGGCAGCAGCATGAAATTCCCGGGGTGGGCATCGCCGTGCATCATCTGCAGGCGTTTGGGCGCGTCGAAGGTGAGCTCGGACAACCGGGTGCCCATCAGGTCGCGCTGCTCGGGGGTGCCATCGCGGATGATCACCGACATCGGGATGCCGTCCATCCATTCGGCGATGACGACCTTCGGCGCACTGGCGACGATCGCGGGCACGGCGAAGTGCGGATCGTCGCGGTAGGCCTTGGCGAAGGCGCGTTGGTTGTCCGCCTCCAGCCGGTAGTCCAGCTCCATCTCGGTGCGTTCGAGCAACTCGTCGACGATGCCCTGGATGTCGACACCGGGGGCCAGCTGCTTGAATACGCCGACCATGCGCTGAATCGTCTTGAGGTCGGTGCGCAGCGCCTCGTCGGCGCCGGGGTACTGGATCTTGACGGCCACCTCACGACCGTCCGACCAGACCGCCTTGTGCACCTGACCGATGCTGGCCGAGGCCACGGGGGTGTCGTCGAACGAGGTGAACCGCTCCCGCCACTTGGTGCCGAGCTGCGCATCGAGCACCCGGTGCACCTTGGCGGCAGGCAGCGGCGGGGCCTCGCGCTGCAATTTGGTCAACGCTTCGCGGTACGGCTTGCCGTACTGCTCGGGAATGGCGGCCTCCAGCACCGACAGCGCCTGGCCCACCTTCATCGCCCCGCCCTTGAGCTCGCCGAGCACGGCGAACAATTGTTGAGCGGCCTTGTCCATCAACTCGGCGGTGACTTCGTCCTTGGACTTGCCGGTCAGACGCTTGCCGAAGCCCAGCGCGGCCCGACCCGCCATGCCGCCGGCCAAGCCGGCGAGCTTCGCATTCCGTGCCACGCTTCCACGTTTGATGTCAGACACCAGACCATCATCCATGACTCGCCTGAATCGCCCACAACCAACTGGCAACAAACGTTTTCAACACTGACAATTTTCAACACTGGCAGTCGGGGTGGCGGGACCAGTGCCGCGCGACGATCGAGTAGCCCGCGGCGTCGAGTTCCAGGGTGGTGTTCAGCGTCGGCGGTGCTTCGGGCGCGGGCCGACCGTCGCCGGTGTGCCCGACCGCCCGGATCACCAGGTCCACCTGGTGCATCGCCAACGCGGCGGTGGCCAGGATGGTCGCCCGGCTGGCGCTGCCGACGGCGCCCCGGAGCTGGGCGGCCACCGCCGGCCACGCCGCATCGCGGTCGGTGCGGTGCAGGTCAGCGCAGTGCAGGCAACTGGTCAGGCCAGGGATCACCAGTGGGCCCACCAACCCGGCGCCGTCACGGACCCGCACCGGCAGGTGGGCGATGCCGCCGTGATGCAGTTCGCGCAGCAGCCGCGGGTCGGTGATCAGGTAGTCGGCCAGCACCACCAGGTCGGTGGTGGCTGCCACGTTCCTGGTGTGCGGGTTCGTGCTGTGCCTGACCTTCGCGCCCGAGCAGCGCAGGCCGTTGGCCAGCAGTTCTGACAGCGGGCCGCGACCGTGGACGCGAATGGAGGCCGCGCGGGTCCGTCGCGGGCCCGAGACGGCCGGCGTCGTGAGCATTCCGGTCCGGGTCAGTGCGTCGAGCAGCTCGTCGATGGCCGCCGCGTCGCCGAATGATTCTGCGGCCGTGCCCAATTCGTCCCGGGTGGTGCCGACCTGCAGTGCGCGCAGCAGATCCGCCAGTTGTGTCTGGGTCATCCCGCGCGGGGGACGGACCAACATCGCGCGCCGCGGATCCCAACCCAGCTGCATCGCCCCGTCGGGACGCAGCAGGATCGGCCTGTCCGCGGCCAGCACCAAGCGCGTCATCCGATGACTGTGCCACGGCGGCGGGGACGGCCGTTTCAGTTATCCACAGGCCGTGCGGGGCTCAGGACTCGCCGTCGTCCTCGCGCTTCTGTTCCTTCTCCAGATCGGCTTCTTTTTCAAGATCAGCCAAAGCCTGCTCGAAGGCACTGTCGATGCCGCTGGTGTCGCCGCCGATCATCCGGTCGATGAAGCCTGCCGGCTCGTCGAGATCGGCTGAGCTCGGCAACAGGTCCGGGTGCTGCCAGACACCGTCGCGGACGTCGGTGCCCACCGCCTCGGTCAGCCGTTCCCACAGCACCGCGGCCTCGCGCATCTTGCGGGGGCGCAGTTCCAGGCCGACGAGCGTGGCGAAGGTCTGTTCGGCGGGCCCGCCGGTCGCCCGGCGCCGACGCAGTGTCTCGGCCAGTGCCGAGGTGCCGGGGATGCGATCGCCCAGTGCCGCGGTGACGACGGTCTGCACCCAGCCCTCGATGAGCGCGAGCAGGGTTTCCAGCCGCTCCAGGGCGGCCTCCTGCTCAGGGGTGGCCTTGGGCTCGAAGATGCCCTGGTTGAGCAGCTGCTCCATCTCGGAGGGATCGCCGAGGGAGGCCGGGTTGAATCCGCGGGCGAAGTCCTCGATGCCCGTCATGTCGACCTTCATGCCCTTGGCGAAGGCCTCGACCGTTCCGAGCAGCTGGCTGGACAGCCACGGCACATGGCTGAACAGCCGGTGGTGGGCGGCCTCGCGGGCGGCCAGGAAGGTCAGGATCTCGCTGCGCGGACGTTCGAGCCCCTCGGCCAGCGTTTCGATGGCCTCGGGCATGAGCGCGGCGACACCCTTGGGGCCCAGCGGCAGGCCGACGTCGGTGGACGTCAGCACCTCGCGGGACAGCTTGCCCAGCGCCTGGCCCAGCTGGGAGCCGAACGCCATACCGCCCATCTGCGACATCATCGCCAGCAGCGGACCGGCCATGCTCTTGGCCTCTTCGGGCAACGCCGACGCCCACACCGACGAGATCTGCTCGGCCACCGGGTCGCACAGCCGCTTCCAGGTGTCCAGGGTGTTGTCCAGCCAGTCGCTGGGAGTCCACGCCACCGACCGGGTGGTGCCCGCGGGCAGCGGGGTGACCCCGTCGAGCCAGGTCTCGGCCAACCGCACGGCGTCGGCGACCGCGCCGATCGTCTTCTCCGGCACGGGGGCGACGAACCCGATCGAGTTGGACGCCAGCTGCCGGGCCAGGTCGTAGTTCACCGGACCGGACTGTTTGCCGCCGCCCATCGCGCTGCCAGCGCCGCTGAACATCTCGCCGAGCTTGGTGAAGATCTGCCCGAGGTCACCCATGTCGAAGTTGGCTCCGCCCATGCCGAAACCAAACGGATCCGATCCCGGACCTGGTCCGGAGTTGCCGGAGCCGGATCCCGAATCGGGGTCCTTCTTATCTTTGTCTCGGTCGGGGTCATTCCCGGCGGAGAAGCCGAAGGGCAGGTCAGCCATACCCACAACGGTACTCATCACCGGGTGCCCGGGTGCGGCTGCGGGTCACGCTGTGGGTGAACACGACGGCGAAGGCTTTACTGTGGGCGGCGTGAACAGGCGGATTTTGACGCTACTGGTTGCGCTGGTGCCGATCGTGGCGTTCGGCGTGCTGCTGTCGGTGGTGACGGTGCCCTTCGTCTCGTTGGGGCCCGGTCCGACCTTCAACACCCTCGGCGAGGTCGAGGGCAAGCAGGTGGTCGACATCGAAGGACCGGACGCTCACGTGCACCCCACCACGGGGCACCTGAACATGACCACGGTGTCCCAGCGCGACGGACTCACCCTGGGCCAGGCGATGGCGTTGTGGATGTCGGGCCGTGAGCAGCTGGTTCCGCGCGACCTGGTGTACCCGCCGGACAAGTCCAAGAACGAGATCGACGAGGCCAACAACTCCGATTTCAAGAAGTCAGAGGACAGCGCGGCGTACGCGGCGCTGTCCTTCCTGAAGTACCCGGTGGCGGTGACCGTGCAGAGCGTCACCGATCCCGGTCCTTCGGCGGGCAAGCTGCATGACGGCGACGCGATCGACGGGGTGAACGGCACTCCGGTGGCCAACCTCGACGAATTCCAGGCCATCTTGAAGAAGACCAAGCCCGGTGACCAGCTGGTGATCGACTTCCGTCGCAAGAATGCGCCGCCCGGGGTCGCGACCATCACGCTCGGCGACAACCCCGACCGGGACTACGGCTTCCTGGGTGTGGGCGTACTCGATGCCCCGTGGGCGCCGTTCGACATCGACTTCAACCTGGCCAACATCGGTGGCCCGTCGGCGGGGCTGATGTTCAGCTTGGCGGTCGTCGACAAGCTGACCACCGGTGACCTCAACGACGGCAAGTTCATCGCCGGCACCGGAACCATCACCGGCGACGGCAAGGTCGGGTCCATCGGCGGCATCACCCACAAGATGCTGGCCGCCAAGGAGGCCGGGGCGAGCGTGTTCCTGGTGCCCGCCGACAACTGCACCGAGGCGCGCTCGGAACCCCAGGACGGCATGGATCTGGTGAGGGTCGACACGCTGACCCAGGCGGTCGACGCGTTGCACACGATTTCTGCCGGTGGCGAACCGCCTCGTTGCTAGACCGCGCGCGGCCCGCGGATGGCTAGAGTTGTAGAAAATCGGGCGGCCCCGCCGGGCATGTCACGAGTCCACCGAGGCTGAAACGGGAGTTCACGAGTGGGGATGCGGCCCGCGGCGAGGATGCCGAAGCTGACACGGCGTAGCCGGGTACTGATCGGGCTGGCACTGGTGGCGGTGCTGGCGCTGTTGATCGGACCTCGGGTGGTCGACGGGTACGTCGACTGGTTGTGGTTCGGCGAACTGGGGTACCGCTCGGTGTTCACCACCGTGCTGGCCACCAGGCTCATCGTGTTCCTGGTGGTGGGGCTGCTCATCGGCGTGGTGGTGTTCGCCGGCCTGGCGCTGGCCTACCGCAGCCGTCCGGTGTTCGTCCCGGCCGCGGGCCCGAACGATCCCGTGGCGCGTTACCGCACCACGGTGCTGGCCCGGCTGCGGCTGTTCGGGATCGGGGTGCCGGTCTTCATCGGCCTGCTGGCCGGGGTGATCGCGCAGAGCTACTGGGTGCGGGTGCAGTTGTTCCTGCACGGCAGCGATTTCGGGATCACCGATCCCCAGTTCGGCCGGGATCTGGGCTTCTACGCGTTCGACCTGCCGTTCTACCGGCTGGTGCTGACGTACCTGTTCGTCGCGACGTTCCTGGCGTTCGTCGCGAATCTGCTGGGGCACTATGTGTTCGGCGGGATCCGCCTGACCGGTCGCAGTGGAGCGCTGAGCCGTGCCGCGCGCATCCAGCTGATCAGCCTGGTCGGCTTCCTGATCCTGCTCAAGGCGTTCGCGTACTGGATGGACCGCTACGAGCTGCTGAGCAATACCCGCACCGGCAAGCCCTTCACCGGTGCCGGCTACACCGACATCAACGCCGTGCTGCCGGCCAAGCTGATCCTGTTGGCAATCGCGCTGATCTGCGCGGTGGCGGTGTTCTCGGCGATCGTGCTGCGCGACTTGCGGATTCCCGCCATCGGTGTGGTGCTGCTGCTGCTGAGCTCGATGGTGGTGGGTGCCGGGTGGCCGCTGATCGTCGAGCAGTTCAGCGTCAAGCCGAACGCCGCCCAGAAGGAAAGCGAGTACATCAGCCGAAGTATCACCGCGACCAGACAGGCCTATGGGCTCACCGACGACACGGTGACGTACCGCAATTACGAGAGCAACGGTCAGACGACGGCCGCGCAGGTGGCTGCGGACCGGGCGACCACGTCCAACATCCGGCTGCTGGATCCGACGATCGTCAGCCCGGCATTCACCCAGTTCCAGCAGGGCAAGAACTTCTACTTCTTCCCGGATCAGCTGGCCATCGACCGCTATGCCGGACCTGACGGCGGTCTGCGCGACTTCGTGGTCGCCGCACGTGAACTCAACCCGGACCGGTTGATCGAGAACCAGCGTGACTGGATCAACCGGCACACCGTCTACACCCACGGCAACGGATTCATCGCGTCCCCGGCCAACACGGTGCGCGGTGTCGCCAACGACCCCAACCAGAACGGCGGTTACCCCGAGTTCCTCGCGAGCGTCGTCGGCGCCAACGGCAAGGTGGTCTCACCCGGACCGGCACCGCTGGACCAGCCGCGGGTCTACTTCGGTCCGGTGATCGCCGACACCTCGGCCGACTACGCGATCGTCGGCAAGAACGGTGACGTCGACCGCGAGTACGACTACGAAACCAACACCGACACCAAGAACTACACGTACTCGGGCACCGGCGGTGTGTCGATCGGCAACTGGCTGGCCCGGACGGTGTTCGCCGCCAAGTTCGCCGAGCGGAACTTCCTGCTGTCCAACGTGATCGGTGAGAACAGCAAGATCCTGTTCAACCGTGATCCGGCCGAGCGGGTGGAAGCGGTGGCGCCGTGGCTGACCACCGACACCAGCGTGTACCCGGCGATCGTCAACAAGCGCATGGTCTGGATCGTCGACGGCTACACCACGCTGGACAACTACCCGTATTCGGAGCTGACCACGCTGTCGAGTGCGACGGCCGATTCCAACGAGGTCGCGGTCAACCGGCTGGCTCCGGACAAACAGGTGTCCTACATCCGCAACTCGGTCAAGGCCACCGTCGACGCCTATGACGGCACCGTGACGCTGTACGCCCAGGACGAGCAGGATCCGGTGCTCAAGGCTTGGATGAGCGTGTTCCCGGGCACCGTCAAACCGAAGGCGGACATCTCCCCGGAGTTGCAGTCGCACCTGCGTTATCCCGAGGATCTGTTCAAGGTGCAGCGGTCCCTGCTGACCAAGTACCACGTCGACGATCCGGTGAAGTTCTTCACCAACGCCGATTTCTGGAACGTGCCGCTCGATCCCAACCCGACGGCGAGCAGCTATCAGCCGCCGTTCTACATCGTCGCCAAAGACCTTGTGAACAACGATGGCTCACCGTCGTTCCAGTTGACGAGCGCGCTGAACTGGCTGCAGCGGGAGTTCCTGGCCGCCTATGTCAGTGCCAGCTCGGATCCGGCGACCTACGGCAAGATCACCGTGCTGACCATCCCGGGTGAGGTCAAGGGCCCGAAACAGGCATTCAACGCGATCAGCACCGACACGGCCGTGACGCAGGACCTCGGTGTGATCGGACGCGACAACCTGAACCGGATCCGGTGGGGCAACCTGTTGACCCTGCCGGTGGCCGATGGCGGATTGCTGTATGTGGCACCGGTTTACGCATCGCCGGGTACCAGCGACGCGGCGTCGACCTACCCGCGGTTGATCCGGGTGGCCATGCTCTACGGCGACAAGGTCGGCTACGGTCCGACCGTCGGTGCCGCCCTCACCGAACTGTTCGGGCCGGGGGCGGGCGCCACCGCCACCAATGTGGCTCCCACCGACGGTAAGCCGCAGGCTGCTGCCGGGGCACCGGAAGCGCCGCAGGCTGCCCCGCCGCCGGCCAATGCGGATGGTCAGGCACCGCAGGTTGTTGCGCCGCCGGCCGCGGCGATCCCGCCGGGTGAGCCCGTGCAGCTGTCGCCGGCCAAGGCCGGCGCGCTCAAGGAGGTCGAGTCGGCGCTGTCGGCGGCACAGGATGCGCAGCGCAGCGGTGACTTCGGCAAGTACGGGGAGGCGCTGCAGCGGTTGAACGACGCGATGAACAAGTTCAACACCGCCAAGTAGCCGTCTGTTCTCCGTCGAATATTGGTGCGTCACCGGGCTCGTCCGGCGGGTGACAATGGACCGGTATTCGGCGGATGACGGGTGGATGAGGAGTCGCTGGTGGCGGTGACGATCTCGCAGGTGCTGGGCAGCCATCCCGAGCAACTGGTGTCAGCTGCCGGGGAGGTTGGCGCGGCGGCGGGTGACATCGACAATCAGATCGCCCGTGAGCGCCTGCAGTTGACCAGGTTGGCGTCGGACTGGCGCGGCACGGCGTCCGACACCGCACAGGACCACGCCAATGAGATGTTCGGCGATCAGGAGATCTACCGCGACAGGCTCAAGTTGCTGCACACCGCGATGTCGTCCGGTGGTCAGGAGCTCGGCGGCATCCGCAGCCGGGTGTCGGATCTGGTGTCGAGTCCTGAGGCCGACCTGTTCGACATCTCCGACGAGGGCCGGGTCTCGCTGGGATGGCGGCTGAAGTTCTTGGTAGCGACCAATCCGGCACTCGCGCTGAAGTGGGGGATGCGGCGCCTCGCGCTGCAGACAGCCATACAGACCGCGTTGGCCGAATTCGACGCGGCCGACAAGTCGACGGCCAACAAGATGGACCGGATCAACAAGGGGCTCGTGAAATGAAGCCCCGGGACGCCGGCTGCCTGACATGAGTGACGCCACGCTCTACGTCGATGAACAGACAATGCGCGATACGGCGTCCACCTTCGACAGTGCGGGCCACGACGTCAGCGGCAATCGCGGCGGATCGGCCATTTCCGGTGCGGCCGGGGCGATGCCGTCGCTGGCGGTCGGGGCGGCCTGCGGGAAGATCGGATCCACACTCACCGAACAGGCGAAGCTACTCGGCGGCGATGTGACCGTGTACGCGCAGAAACTGCGGGTGGCCGCCGACCGTTACGAGCGCGGTGACGACGAGGCGGCCGAACGCATCGATTTCACCGGGACGGCCGAACTTCCTGATCTGGGTGAGCATCCGCCGGTCAGCGACTACGAGCAGGCATTGCGTGATGCCGGGCTCCTCACCGGACCGGTGGTGCCGGGGTCGAAATACGCTCAGTGGCTGGAGAATGCGTCCAAGCACGGGGTCGATCCGCAGACCATGGTCGACATCGCCCGTCAGCAGAACATCACCCCGCAATCGTTCGACGTGCTCAACGGACTCCAGGAAGTCAAGGACAAGGACGGCAAGTCGTTCTTCATCCTGCCGCCCGGCACCAGCAAGGAGGACGCGAAGAAGGCGGTGGTGATGACCTACATCCTCAACGCCGGCACCGACTATGACGCCGCCGAGGCAGGGGCCGACGGGAAGCTGGGCACCGCCGATGACGTTCACAACGATTTCGAGGAAACGCCCTACTCGGCCTCCGAGGTGCAGCGCATCATCGACAGGCAGAACGCGAACTCCTGGAGTTATGACCAGATTTTCGACAAGGGCGGCGGGGGATCATTGGCGACGACACCCAACGGCATGCTGATGGGTCTGGGCGGGCCGGTGATGGACAAGATCGGCGTCCACGGTGGCACGACCTACGGCGATGTGTTCGTGATGAACATCGACGGATCCAAGGATCCGGCAGCGCAGCTGAGTCAGATCATCCAGTCGGGGGCCAACTGGGGACAAAGTGACAGCGGTGTGCCGTTCCAGAGCACCCTCGACCTCGACCGCTTGTTGCACCACGAGGAGCGCCATTCTGAACAGTGGGCCCAGAAGGGATTCGCCTGGATGGCACGGGATTACGGGCTGGGTGCGATCATCGAACAGAAGACCGGCATCAACCCGCTGGAACGCGATGCCGGCTTGTCCGACGGGGGCTATTCGTGAGGTCCTGGCTGGCCGTGCTGTTGACGCTGCTGGTGGCGGCGGGGCTCACCGCTTGCCGGACCGGGGACCGCCCGTGGTCGGATGCGCCGTTCGCCGCCCCGATGCGGCCGGCGTTCGGTGCCCGGGTGACCGACGGCAAGCTGGCGATCTGGATGCCGCCGGGCTGCGTCGGGGTGCGGTCGGTGGAGGTCGGGTTTGGATTTGGCCCGAAGCTCGTGTTGACCGATACCTCCGGTACGGCGACTCTCGACCGGTTCACCGTCGGTGGACCCTATCCGGGTCTGACCGTGATGGAAGCGCCGCCGCCTGACTTCGATTGGCGCACAGAAGAATATTTATTCCTCAATGTGCAGTCCACGCCGGCGGGGTACCCCGCGACCGCTCGGACGGCCGAGGTCGTTGCCGGATCGAACAGTCATCCCGCCGACACCTTCTTCTTCGAAGGCGTCGGTTGGCTCGACCCCGCGGGCGTCGCCGAGAAGGAGGGCAAGGAGTTCGAAGGGGTGTGCACGCCGCAAAAGAAGTGACGCGGCTCAGGTCTACTGCCGATCCACTGCCTCTCTGAGCTGGCCGCCAAGTCAACGCCAAGTCGTCCCGGTGATGCTGTGCGCCGAGAATTCGCACAACTTTGCCGAGAGGACCCCGATGACCCTGACCGACCTTCCACACGAGGGCCTGGACGACGCGCTGGAGGGACTACGCGCCCACGTCGCCGCCCCCGTCGCGCTGCCGGGAGAGGCCGGCTACGAGCGCGCCACCCCGTGGAATGTGGCGGCCACTGTGGAGCCCGCCGCGGTGGTGCTGGCGGCATCCGCCTACGACATCGCCAACACCGTGGGCTTCGCCGCCGCCCGGGGGTACCGGGTGAGCGTCCAGGCGACCGGCCACGGCGCCCTTTCCGTCGCCTCGGACACGATCCTGGTGGTGACCTCCGGCATGACCGCCGTCACCGTGGATCCGGTGGCCCGCACGGCGCGGGTGGCGGCCGGGGCGACGTGGCAGCACGTGCTCGACGCGGCCGCTCCGCACGGCCTGGCCGGGCTGTGCGGATCCTCGCCTCAGGTCGGCGTCGTGGGATTCCTGACCGGCGCAGGGATCGGCCCGTTGGTGCGCAGCGTCGGATTGTCGTCGGACTACGTGCGGTCCTTCGAGTTGGTCACCGGCGCAGGGGAGTTGCTGCGCGCCACCCCGGAGGAGAACGCCGAGCTGTTCTGGGGGCTGCGCGGCGGCAAAGCGACGCTGGGCATCGTCACCGCCGTCGAGATCGAATTGCTGCCGATCCCTGAGTTCTACGGCGGTGCAGTGTATTTCGACGGTGCGGATGCCGCGGTGGTGCTGCGTGAGTGGGCCCGCTGGTGTGCCGACCTGCCCGAGTCGGTCTCGACTTCGATCGCGCTGCTGCAGCTTCCGCCGCTGCCCGGAATTCCCGAGCCGCTGGCCGGCCGGTTCACCGTCGCGGTGCGCTACGCCACCATTGGTGACTTCGCCGAAGCTGAACGCCTTTTGGCGCCGATGCGTGCGGTCGCCACCCCGGTGCTCGACACGGTCGCGGTGATGCCGTATGCCGCAATCGGTGCGGTACATGCCGATCCGGTCGATCCGATGCCGATCTACGAACACCACACGCTGTTGCGGGAATTGACCGCGGAGACGGTGCAGGTGCTGCTGGACGCCGCCGGGCCGGATTCGGGGTCGGTGCAGACCATCGTCGAAGTCCGGATGCTCGGTGGGGCACTGGCACGTGAGGCACAACACCGCAGCGCCTTCTGCCACCGCGACGCCGCCTTCTCGGTGACCGTCATCGGGGTCATGGCGCCCCCGGTTGCCGAGCTTGTGGTGCCGCAGGCAGGCGCGCTCATCGTGGCGCTGTCGCAATGGTCCAGTGGCGGTCAGATCGCCAACTTCGCTCCCTCCGAGGATCCGGGGCGGGCCGTGCGGGTCTACGACGAGGAGACCCGGCACTGGCTCGCCGCGCTGGCCGAGCGGCACGACCCGGCAGGGGTGTTCCGGTGCGGTCAGGTGGTCCGTCTGGTGCGCTGATTTCCGGTCGTTGTCGGGCCGGAAACCTCTCTGAGCACCCGATTTGGAGCTGTGCGTAAGACCCCGGTAACCTTGTATTCGCAACGCGGGGTGGAGCAGCTCGGTAGCTCGCTGGGCTCATAACCCAGAGGTCGCAGGTTCGAATCCTGTCCCCGCTACCAGCGCCAGGCCAGGTCAGAGAAGTTTTCTGACCTGGCCTGGCTACTTTGTGCGATGTGTGTGCGATCCCGCTCACCCGGAGTATTCCCAGCCATGTTCGATCAACCCGTCGGTGATAGCACTTGCTGACCGGACCGTAGCCCGCCAGCGCCGCACGCCAGATACCTCGCGCTTGGCCCTGTAGCCGATTCTGGCGGGCCATCACATAGCGGTCGGTGCGTTCCCTGGTTACGGGCCCCAGAATCCGAGGAACACGCCTGCCCCCGTAATCGCGACGCCGAGGGCGGCTATCGACAAGTCGGCAGCCTGAGACTCGCTCCGCCGTTTCTCGTTCTCTTCCATTCTGGCGATTGCGTGGGCCAGCGCCTGCGCCGCAGCTGTTTCAGCGTGCTTTTTCGCCTCTTCGACGGCGCGACCAACGTTGTCGATTTGAGCTTGCAGCGGGCCAATCATCAATCGCAGTTCACGCACGTACGCCACGATCTGCGCGAGCTGGTCGGCTACTGCTGTCTGAGGGTCGATGTTGAGCCCGATCCTGGCATCGGGTCGGCCACCAAAGATTTCGCCGCTCGGTATGCCGGTCGGCCCGATGGTTTGCGTTTCGGGGCGCTTGCGGCGCAGCCAATCCCACACTCTTCGCACGCGTGGTGGCAGGCCCTGATCGCGTCCATACGCGAATAGCAGCCCGTATGCAGTGACCGTTGTTCCGACAAGCTCTAGCAACGTCGGTGCCCAGTGCGGCATGTCCGACACGCTAGTCCGCACGTACTGGCCCTGTGCGCGGTTCTGTATCCACACCCAAACAGATTGGGCCCTATGTCGTATCTAGTCGGGTAGTGCGCGCTAATCTACGAACCGTCAGGCAGGCTTAACCTTCGGTCGCCGGGGTCGGGCCGCACATGAAATCATCGGTCAGGGGGGCGAGGGGTGTCGGATAATCTCGAATCTGCACTTGAAAGATCTAGAAAAGCGATTCTTGAGAATCTGGAACGCCTTCTCACCGGTGATAACTCGGTCAATCGACATCCGGTCGAGGAATGCTTGGCTGCTCTAGCAGACATGATCACTGTAGTCGGCGAAGCGTTCGAACGCTTCGAAAAGAATGCGCTTGAAATTAGGGGCGTCTTCGTTCCGGGAGAATTGTCCCAACTGGAGCAACATCGTGACCTGTTGGTAGAAACCTTTGACCTCTTAGCGGATAAAGTTTCTATCGCGCCAGACCTCTATAAACGCGACGGAACCGTAACGTTTCAATTGGGTCAGGTATGCAGAACTGGTGCTCTTGAAGCACTGGCCGGCATTACACGCGAGCGCAGTGCATCAATGGGGAATCCGGATGTGTCGCTGGGAGCGGTCCTCGCGGAGTTTAGCGGTGTGATTGGTGGCTTTCTGGTCGGCGAGATCGATCCTGCGGTTCGCATACTGCAGGATCTGCCAGCCAATCGTGACCAAACAGAGGTCGTGGTCGGAAACCGTGCCCGTTCTCGCCTGACAGAAATGAAGGCAGCGCGGGTTAGTGAAATTGAGGATATCGCCGAACGCAGTCTGGAGAATATACGCGCTGCTGCTCACGGTGTCGGTGTTGGCCGCCTCGCGAAAGACTTTGAGTCGGGCCGCGACACTGAAAAGGAAGGCGCGAAATTCTGGACGACCGCAGTCTTTCTTTGTGTCGCGGCCGCAGTGTCGCTGCCCATCCTCATTTTGTCAGTCGACACCCACTTGTTCAGTCAGCTGTCCGGCCCCACAGGCGTTGCCATCAAGGCACTCATCGGTCTTCCATTCCTGGGGCTGGCCGGATACTGCGCACGTATCGCGTCCCAACACCGCGAGGCAGCTCGACATTTAGCGATTCTGACGACCCAGATGGACGCCCTACGAGCTTATGTCGACGGCCTGCCTGCTGAGGACCAACGAGAAATCACCATGATCCTGGGCAGGCGCGCTTTCTCCAATCCTGAGCTCGGCGCGCGGGATAGCGGACAGATCAACGCACTTCCAGATGATGCAGCGAAGGCGCTCGAGAAAGCCTTCGACCTCGCAAAGGATGCGCTGAAGCGCTCTCAGTAGTAGGGCACGCTGCTGGCACCTCACTTGCTGCACGCATGGTGTCGCGGTCTGTGTGACGGCCCCCAACGCTTCTCCTGAGTTGAATGACTAGAACCGCCGAATGCGCCAAGGCCAAGTGCTCAGCTTGTGCGCTACTGCCTGGGTGACGGCGGCAGGCCGGGATGTGAACCGGCTGGTCTACCCGGTGGTGTCTCCTCGTCTAGCACCGTCACCAGATGGGACACACGGTCGAACCCGGTGCCGTCCTCGGTGACCAGATACGTTGGCGGTCTGGGCTTTCCTGGATTCATCGTTTCACTCCCGTCGCGCGCCTGCGTGGTGTAGTTCTCGGCTCCCGCATCTCTGCCCTTGGCCGTGGCCCGCCGCGCAGCCCTCGCGGGTCTGGCAATAGTTGCTGGCGATTCTCGGAGGCCCAGCCGCATTCAGCCCAGAACGCCCCTACATCATCGGGTACCTCGGCAGTCTCGCCTCCGGTGTAGACCTTGCCGTTGTGGCAGACGCGGATACCCTGCGTCACAGTGACTTTCATGATTCACAGCCCTCCTATGCGGTGAGGTCGCCGACGACGACACCGAGTGGTGCGTAAACACTTGTGGCATAACGACCTTCACGCCGCGCCCGAATCAGGTTCTTGGAGAAGTCATCCGCGTTCGATGTTTCCGACCACTGCACCCCGGTACCCGTGTGGTCGGTGTCGAGAGCCACCGCGTCCTTGGCTACCGTGTGACTGACACCGGCGGCTTGCGCTACCGCGACGACGACGGGCACACCGAACAGCCGGCGAGCCGCACTGTCGAACGGAATCCCTTGCACGTCAGTAGCTCCCGACGTGGCGAGCAGAAGTTCGACAGCTTCCCAGTCGGTCGGATCGAGAACAAAATATCCTGGCTCATAGCCCGCAGATTCCAGCAAGGTCAGCGACTTGCGCAGTTGTCACTAGTGGGCTGGTCGCGTACGCCTGCGCTTGCAGGCCGCTGGTGGCGTTGATGTCGGCCAGCACCTTGGCCTCCACCGCCATGCGCAGCCCGTAGTCCAGTTCGACGTTGAGGAATCCTTGTACGGCGGCGTTGTCGATGAACCAGTAACGCGGGACGCCCTCGGACAGATGCGCGACCACCTTCAACGAGTCCTCCACCCGTACAACGGAGTACACCGATGTGGGTTTGACGGCGTCTTCGGCCACCACCGCCGCATTGTTGGTCCGCACCGACTGGCGCAGATAGGAGAACTCGGCGGTGTCGTGGGCTTGCACCGGCAGCACATCGAGCAGAGAGTGCGCAGGCTTGCCCAGTGCGATCGGATCGGGCCGGAACTCCTGATCCACCACGGCATGGCCGCTGACGCACTTACCGCCCACACCGCCGACGCAAAGCTGGGCCGAGATGCGCTGCTGGTGTGCGACACCACTGAGATGGTCGACGCCCTCAACTTGCGCATCCACAACGACCGCATCGCCCCGGACGCGGCCACCGTCACGGTTGCCCGAGGACAGAAGGTGGCGGTCGGGGATCTGATCATCAGCCGCTGCAACAACCCCGCCATCGCGTTCCACCACTCCACTCCCAGCGCCGAATCGCTACCGTCAGTGCGCAACGGAAACCGCTGGCGAGTCGCGGGGATCGACACCAAACGCAATCTCCTTGGTGCCGAACGCCTCGACGACGGAGCTCGTGTGCTCTTCAACTCCGATTACTTTCGCGAACACATCAGCCTCGGCTACGCCGTCACCGTGCACTCCGCCCAAGGAGTCACCGCCGACGCCAGCACCGCCGTCCTGCGCGAGAACACCAGCCGCAGCCTGCTCTACGTCGCCATGACCCGCGGACGCCATGCGAACCACGCCCACATCTACGAACGCTGCACCGGGTCAAGCGAATTCAGCCACGGAGCACGCGCCGGAACCCACATCGCCCAACGGGGTGACAACCACGAAGCCGCCACTCTCCTGCGCGCCATCCTCGCCAACGACGAACCCGCAACGACCGCCCACGACTACGCCGCACACACCCCCGATTGCGCACTACCCGACCGCGTCCGCGACCTCCTCGCCACGCGCACTAGTGTCCTGAGTCATTAATTACGATCTAGCTGTTAGACTGGGTCGTGCCGACTCCGCGTGCTGCCAAGATTGTGTTGACCGCTGATGAGCGGGCTGAGCTTGAGGGTTGGGCCAGGCGTCGGACTAGTGCTGCAGGCTTGGCGATGCGGTCGCGAATTGTGTTGGCAGCCGCCGATGGTGGGTCCAATACCGAACTGGCGCGGCGGCTGGATCTGTCGATCACCACGGTGCGTCGGTGGCGTAATCGGTTCGTCGTGGACCGCTGCGACGGATTGCTCGACGAGCCGCGCCCGGGCCGGCCGCGTGTCGTGGGTGATGAGCAGATCAAGGATCTGATCACTGCAACGTTGGAAACGACTCCACCGGATGCCACGCATTGGTCGACGCGGTCGATGGCCGATCACCTGGGCTTGAGTCAGTCGATGGTCTCGCGGGTCTGGCGCGCATTCGGATTAGCTCCACACAAACAGGATTCATGGAAACTGTCCAAGGATCCGCTGTTCGTGGAAAAGGTCCGCGACGTGGTCGGTCTGTACCTGGACCCGCCGGAGCGGGCGGTGGTGCTCTGCGTTGACGAAAAGACGCAGATCCAGGCTCTGAACCGCACCCAGCCCGTGTTCCCGATGCTGCCCGGTACCCCAGCGCGGGCCAGTCACGACTACATCCGCCACGGCACCTCGAGCCTGTATGCGGCCTTGAACCTGACCACAGGAACGGTGATCGGCTCACTGCACGCGCGCCACCGCTCCACTGAATTTCTCGCCTTCTTGAAGAAAATCGACGCCGAAGTCCCCGCCGATCTGGATTGTCACGTCGTGCTCGACAACGCCTCCACCCATAAGACCCCCGCCGTAAAACGTTGGCTGACAAGCCATCCCCGCTTTGTGCTGCACTTCACCCCGACCAGCTCATCATGGCTCAACCTGGTCGAACGGTGGTTCGCCGAGCTGACCACCAAGAAACTGCGCCGCGGCACCCACACCTCAGTGCGCCAACTCAACGCCGACATCCGAGCATGGATCGACACCTGGAACGACAATCCGCGCCCCTACGTCTGGACGAAGACCGCCGACCAAATCCTAGCCAGCATCGGGAACTACTGCACTCGAATTAATGACTCAAGACACTAGCGCCCGCCAACACCGCAACGACAGTTACCAAGCCTGGAAGACCCAGCAGCAAGAACACGACCGCGGCGTGGCCGAATCCCAAGAGCAACAGATCAGCAGGAGCAAACACCGCAGCACCGACTGCGGACTCGAACTCTGACGAGACGATATTGGCCTCATGCAGGCCAAGTTGAGGGTTTTCGTTACTTCAATATTCGAAGTCCCACACAGGAAGTGTCGCGGCGTGGTGGTTGTGCCGACCCGCGGGAGAGGACCATCACGGTACTGGTCCGGCGTTCAGAGTGTGACCGCGCAACGGTTGGCCGTGATCACGTGGCTGTTCCTGCGGCAGCTTGGCCGGATTACCCGTAGTGCTTCATTTCTGACTGCTGCTGGGCCGCATGGTGTCCCGAATGCCTGTCATATCAGGCCAAGATTTCTGCGGTGAAAGCCTGAACGGCCAGTTGAGCATCCGCGCCCGCAGTGGTGGGGTCGAGCTCGGGATGATCCAACGTAATCTGGTCGATGTACGCAATCGTTCCTTGAGCATCCGCGTCAGCGAAGTTGCTCTGCAGATCGATCACCAATGTGCGGATAGCGCCGATAGCGTCGGGGAAAACCTCGCGTACACGAACAGCCGCGGCCACCGGGTCACCATCACCATAATCATTGTGCAGCAACACAAAAGCGATGTCGTACCAATCCTTTGGCTTATGCCGTCCGTGCGCGGCCGCCATCTTCGCAAGCAGAAAGCCGGCCAACCCCGTCACGTTGATCTCAGCTTCACGCCAAGTTCCGTGGTCGTACGCACGAATCCTGTGGCTCACAACATCCATTGCGGCGTAACCGGTCCCGCGCAGGTTGACGGCTCCAAGCTCGTCGCAGTTGTCGAATGTGATGACGGCTTCGTTCGGTTCGGTGTCGAGGTCAGCGAGCAGCTCAAATTTCACGACAGTGGGCGAATCGGCGAGCTTCCACCTCCAAACGTGCTCACCACCGGGGACAAATTCGGCATTTCTCAGAGCTGTTTCGAGCCGGCCAGCATCGGCAGAGCCACTTGCGATTTCGAGGTTGACCTGAACATCGACATCGGTGGTGCCGGCATGTCGCCGGCCGGAGCCGGCGCACAGCAGAGCGGGCACCAGTCCACCAAGCAACACGAAGCCCGGTTTCTCTCCGTAGTGGTGGACGACGCGTACAAGGGCAAGTTCAGCCGCGCGCCGGCGTCTTCGGACCGCCCGATTTCTTCATCGCTCACTTGTCATCAACTCCTCGCGCAAATGATCAGCCGCATCTTCGCCACGAACACCGGTCATGCGCAGGTCAGCGTAGACACGAGGCCACAGCATCGATCGAAAATCATCCTTATCCTTCGTGATGAGCCTGTCGCCAGCTGGTGTTGGAAACGGGCGCAACAATAGGCGCCCACCGTCCATCGCTCGCAGACCAGCCGCATAAGCCACGCGGCCTAGGTCGCTGGGTGTCCGGCCCGCCACATAAATTTCCAGCGGGCTGACTTCGGTGAGCAGGGGCGCAAGCTGCGTCGCCGCCAGTGCTCCGGTCGCAGCCCAGGAAATACTGTTCCGCGCCATGATCTGGCCGAAGTGAATCGTGTCGGCGACCGGATGAGGCCACAGTGCGCCGACCCGCAACAGGATTGGTGATCGAAGCCGCTCGGCCGCGGCCGCATAAGCATCTAATAACATTCCACGTTCGACGAGCTGTCGGCCTGACGCGGGACCACGGGCAACGGCACCCTCTAGGTGACCGTCTCGTTCGAGGAATTTGAGCGCATTCGCGGCGCTCCCCATCGAAAGGCCCGTGGCGGCGACCACTGAGTTGACTGTGGGCATGGCTTTTTTTGCTAGCAGTGCCTCGCAGACGGCAAGAGTGGCTGGACGCCAGCCAACTCGTGCGTCCAATGGCAGGGCGGGATCGCCCTCGGTCTCGATTCTGATGGTGGTGCCTGTTTCTGGGTTCCGGTAGTGGATGGAAGCGGCACCGGATTCGTCGACCCAGCCCACTCCCGCATCGTGCGCTGCCTTTCGCGCCCCCGGCGAGACGGCTCTGGCGGCCAGGATGTCTGGCCGGGGCAAAGTGTGGATGGCCTCAGCAACTTGGCGCGGCCACCCTACGGGCAGCCACCGCACCAGGAGCTCATCCTCATTGCCGAACGTCACGATGACGTCGCGGTGGGGACCTTCCGGTGTGCGTGCACGTAGAGCCTCATGTAGCACCGCCTCTAGTGCGTTCACAGCGCGTTCTGCCCAAGACATAAACTGGATCATACTTCACTTGATAGCCATACTTCACTAGAGTAGTAGAGTACAGTTTTTTAGTGAAGTACTTGGAGCATTACGGAAAGGTGAGGTCCAAGATGAGCAACATCGTGATTAGTAAGAAGTTCCACGATGGCATGTTCTTCGTGCAGGTCAACGGTGGCGACGAAGTCGAGGTACATCCGAGTTCGTGGAACGACCCGTCGCAGCGAGCGTCGATCATCGCTGCAGAACTCGGCGTCGAGCCGCAACCGTGGATGGGTGAACTTGGAGACGAGCAGCGCACCGAGCTCGAGACGGACCTCTGAGCCGTCTAACACGCCACAACGCTGGAACAGACGAACTCCCGGGGTACAGCCGTTCCGCATCGCTTCCTCGTAACCTTGGGAACGTGGTAAAGGAACGCGGGCCGAAGGCGCGCATCATCCCATCCGTACTTATGTCGGTGACCGCCGGGGGGTTCCTCACCTGGCATCTGGTGAACCCCACTGCCCAAGTCACCGGCTGGACGATCGTCTTGATCGTCATCATCTTCCTGCCCTGGTTGGGTGCCGTATTCGAGAGCCTGGGGTTCGCCGGCGCGAGCGTCAAGTGGCGGCGCGAGGTAGAGGAAGAACAAGAGAGGCAGGCAGACCAAATCGAAACGATGCAGTTCCTGCTCGCGAGGTTCTTGTCTGAGCCCGAACAACAGCTCTTGCTCCGGCTTGCGAGTGGTGACTCGGTGCAGATAGAGGACGGCGTAGGCGGCTCAACTATCCAACACGTCGACAAGTTGAGGCGAATGGGGATGATCGCAGTCAGGTCCGAGCTTCTGGAATCGTTCCGACAGCGGGAAGCGAAAGGACACACGTCGATGGACGTCGATGTGGTGAATGAAATATTCGCCGTGACGGATAGTGGTCGGCAATACCTTGGTCTTATTGCCAAACTGCCCGGAGGGAACGGGCGGATCTACCCAGATGGATCAAGCTTGCGAACTGGCCCGTCGACACCGCCGCTCTAAGCCTCACAACATCCCGCCAGGACGCGCGGCCGGGTCGGGATGCGCCCGGTTGGTGGCGAGTGCAGAAGACCAAGTAGTCGACCGGCTGATGCGTCGGTGCCCGCAGCGCGGCTATAGCGACCACTGGGAAGTAGTGCGGGAGGAGGCTGAGCTAGTGCATGCCGTGCAGGCGGTGATCCTCCCAAGAGCTGGCGTTGCCGCGTGGCTATGCGTGTACCGCCGTGACCCAGAGAGCTGCCTGAATGCCTGGTGCATTGGGACGGCGATTCGCGGAAGGCGCGCCGCTGTCCGTTTGCGCTGCTGGTGGGTCAGTTCATGGCGTTCGGCGGGCGCTGTCGAGGCGGCGGTGGATCATCGACAGGGTCCCAAGCACATCCAGCGCGTCCTGCTCGGACACCTTCCATACCAGCCGGGGTTCGTGGGCAGCAGGGTTTCGGAATGCTGCGAAGACGCCTTCGGCCAGCAGTGCGATGCCCTCCTGTTCGTTTCGCTCGGTGACGGTGGAACAGTCCGTCAGAAGGACTCGTGGCTGTTTGCCGCGGAGAGCCGCCTGGACGAGGGCACGACCGTCCTCGTCGAGCTCGGACTTCTCTCGCAGCCGGGCACCGAGGCCCTTGACCGCTTCGAACACGGCTTCGTAGCAGTCCTTCCGTAGCAGTTCAGGCCGACAGTGACGGACAACGTCCGGGTGAGCGCCGCGGGCCGAGAGCAGCTTGTGGAGCCGCTCGCTGCGGGCTGACGCCTCGGAGGCTGTGGTCGTACGCGCGGCCCTGATCACCTGCCCGTCCTCTCGGACTGCGAAGCCGGACAGCGACAAGACCTGACTAAGTTCGTCGCGGGCGACTGCAGCCTCAGACTGTCGGGACCAGATCCGGTCCGACGCGAAAGCAACGCGGACGAGCACGAGGAGCGGCTGCCCGTCACCTTGCCGGGCCTGCGTCGCATGGATCGCTGCGGCGAGGCGCTTCCACTTCGTCTGTCCTTCTCCAAGCGGGTCGAGGAACTTCGCGTCCACCATGACCCGGGTCAATTCGGATCCGCTGTACAGGTCACCGATAACCCTCGCGACGGCCTCGATCGTGCCTGCTGAGAACGCCTGAACGGTCTTATCTGCCACGGCGGCAGGATAACCCCGCGGTAGGACAACGCCGCACGCACGAGTGCACGGTGAACCGCCGGTCGTGAACGTCGTCGACTCCTACGCTCAATGACGCGCATGTCGAGATGTCGGGTGGTGATGGGCTCGACCCACAGTGACGGAGGCCTTCCGCGAAGCCCGGTCGAACTCAGAGCGGCGCGGGAAGTTTGAGAAAGCTGACGGCGCGCTACTTCGACTTGGACCCCTGTTATCGCAGCAGTACAACGCGGCGCACTGCTGAAGCGACTGGCGTGGCCGGAAAAGTAAGCCCGGCAACGGGATTGATCTCGTTGTTCGGAAACGCGACAGCGACGAATTCAGTGCGACGGTTGGGTAGACGAAGTGGTTCGGTATCGCGCAGCCGCCATGGAGACGGCCGGTGTGATACGTCCCGACCCAACCGATCCACGGAGGAATCACTTCTCCACTGCCTCGGACCTTCGGATCTCAGTGCCGGACGTCATCGGCTTCCTGCCTCGACAAGAGGTCTCGATCTGCAGATCAGGGCGGATACGGTGATGCGCGGCTCCAGCTAAATGTTCAGTGTCAAACGGATACAGTGCGTTTGGATTGTGAAAGACGTCCATGCCCTCAACCCATGTTTCTGGGTTTCCTTCTCCGATCACTTCTTCGAATGGGGTCGGGGTGGACGAGTCTGGATTTGGATCCCACAGCGTTCCGCGCCGAATGAGGGTGATGTTGGCGGCGCCAAATCCAGCCCCGACGCCCATGCGGTTGAACTTGTTAAGCGTGCCGGAGTTATTGAACACTACGGCACTTACA
The DNA here is from genome assembly GCF_048282715.1 of Mycobacterium sp. 134. Classification (NCBI taxonomy): domain Bacteria; kingdom Bacillati; phylum Actinomycetota; class Actinomycetes; order Mycobacteriales; family Mycobacteriaceae; genus Mycobacterium; species Mycobacterium sp. 134. The sequence goes on along the minus strand of NZ_JBLVUN010000008.1, from coordinate 4,767,788 downwards.
TTCTCGGCGTCGGGCAGTGAGAAGAAACCCGATGGCACATCCTTTGTGCCCCAACGGTGGTTCGCGATCGGTGTTGCTTCGATTATCAGCCGGCGCGCGCTGTCGCGATGTGGCGTGTGAGTGACACCGTAGAGGTACATCGGCAACGCCGGATAGCTGTAAGTCATCGACAGGGGCGCGTGAAAGTCTTGGATTGCGAGCACCAGTGGCTTTCCACGAGCAGCGTCGCGGGTCCAGTACTTCTTTGCGAGCTTGGTGGTTAACGGGCCCGCATATCGGATTGGTAGATAGTGACGGATATACGCAGCCATGTCCGCGGCATTGGTTGGAATTGGAGGGGTATCGGAACTCCCAGTAGTCGGGTTGATCGTGGTCGCTTCTATCGTGAATTCGCCGTGGATTCCCTTGGCTAATATGTCGGGCGCCGGTCTTGGGTGTTCGACCTGAAGTCCCGCTTCGGCGAGCGTTGCGAATAGATAGAGTTCCCACATTCGCGCATCGAATCCGGTTGTCTGGAACTGCTCGACAAAATTACCGTCAACGTCCTCATGCCAATGCATCAATTCGCGCACAAGTGATTTCGCAGCGGAGTAATCCTCTTCGTTCGCCAGTTTCCGGAAGCGCGGGTTCAGCTTCGTATCCGGTGCGCGCTGGGCGAAGAGATCGGTGACCCTGCCGGATTCGTTCCCTTGATTTCGCAGCGCATCGATCTTGGTTGATATCTGTTGGAGCACTTCCGTTAGATTGGAAGCCGCGGCATTAAATGATTCGTAGGGTCCTCTTACCCAGACTAATCGGAATCGCTGAATTTTGTCTCGTGCGAAGAATGCAGTCAAGAAGTCGCTCTCCGTATCGGCGGCGACCATCGCAAGCACTTGATGTTCGTTGGACTCGAACCAGGCTTGTTCTTGAAAGAGTATTTCTGCCCCAGGCAGCCGGCAGTAGGATGCAAGCGCGTTCCACCTCTGGAGACTGATCTGTTGCATCGCTCTCATCTTCTCGCATCAAGCCCTTGCGCGGGCATCGATATTGCGGCACGGCCGAGCCCAGTTATCCAGCTCTACCTGCTTTTCTCTCGGCACGTCAAGAACAATAACGGCAGGCTCGGACACATCGAGCCATTCAGATAAGCAACGCCGCGTCCGCAACCGAGAAAACTCCGCTCGCGAGCCACGGACGCTGGCTGAATGATTTGGCGTCGACAACCAGGACGTGTCGATCTTCAGCGTGCTGCCCGTCGCGCGACTCGATCATGCAGCGCTGCTCGTTCAACGAGACGGTAGTGGCCCCCTATTTCTCCGGGCTAGTGTCCAATCCTCTCGTGTGCCGGTATGAGCTCTCTAGGTTCGGGCCGGCCTAGGTGTAACTCCCAGACAGGTTGTGAACGGCGTGGTGAGCGGAAGTAGGTGAGGACCTCCGGTATCGGTGTGGTTACCAAATACGCACATCCGATTACCGAGAGGTCCTCATGGTCCACGCTAATGCTTCGTTGACTCCTCGTGGGCGGTTGCGGCTTGCGCAGGCGGTTGTTGATCAGGGCTGGAGTTTGCGGCGCGCGGCTGAGCGGTTCCAATGTTCGGTGGCCACAGCCAAGAAATGGGCCGACCGTTATCGCGACGGTGGCGAAGCAGCGATGGTAGACCGGCCCAGCCGGCCGCATCGCAGTCCGTTGCGGTTGCCGAAACGACGTGAGCGGCGCATCGTCAACCTGCGCTTCACCCGGCGCTGGGGCCCACATCGCATCGCCGCTTACCTGCACCTGCCACGCTCGACCGTTGAGGCGGTGCTGCGCCGCTACCGGATGCCATTGCTGCGGCACCTGGACCAAAACACCGGGTTACCGGTACGCCGGCCCAAACCCCGCCGCTATGAGCACCCGGCTCCCGGCGACTTGGTCCATGTCGACGTCAAGAAACTGGGCCGCATCCCCGACGGGGGCGGCCATCGCAAGCTGGGTCGCCAAGCCGGCCGGCGCAACCGCTGCGGCATGGGATACACGTTCTTGCACCACGCCGTTGATGACCACTCCCGGCTGGCCTACTCCGAGGACCTCACCGACGAACGCAAAGAAACCGCCGCGGGATTCTGGAAACGCGCCAACGCGTTCTTCGCCGACCACGGCATCACCGTCAAACGAGTGTTGACCGACAATGGATCCTGTTACCGGTCAAAGAATTTCGCTGAAGCGCTCGGCCCCGACATCACCCACAAGAGGACCCGGCCCTACCGGCCACAGACCAACGGCAAAGTCGAGCGATTCAACCGCACCCTGACCACCGAATGGGCCTATGCGCAGACCTACCGCTCTGAGGCCGAACGCGCCGGAACCTACCAGCACTGGCTGCATCACTACAATCACCACCGACCCCACACCGGCATCGGCGGAATGACACCAATCGAGCGCCTACGCGTTCACAACCTACCCGTGAAGAACACCTAGGCCACTGATTCCTAGTCAGCGGTCTGTGTGTGAAACGCTGATGGCGGTTGTTGTCTGTGCGGCCCGGGATGGCCCGAATTTTGGGAACACTTTTGGGAACACAACGCTGCGAAACACCCCAAAAAGCATGGGACCCAGCGGTACTGAGCGGACCTACGCAACGGATTGACCAGTATCTTTGGGATTTCGTCTGATGCCGAAAACGCCCAGTGCCTGTCTCATAACCCAGAGGTCGCAGGTTCGAATCCTGTCCCCGCTACCAAGAGGAAATGGCCCTCGGACTTCGGTCCGGGGGCCATTTTCATGCCCATCGTGGGCTGGTTCGGGTTCCGGCTTACTGCGTCAGTTTGTCCCGCATCCCCGGCGCGAGAACGCCGGCAAGGGTGTCCCAGCTCACCGTGACCGGGTAGTAGTCGCCGAGCACATGCGCGACGGGGATGTAGACGACGAGTCCGTCGTCATCGGGCAGCCAGTTGGCGAGCTGATCGGCAACCGGTTCGGGCGCAGACTGGTTGGCCAGCTTCTCCTCGGCCGCCATCGCGGACTTGATCCCATCGACCAGTGCGGTGAACCCGGCAGTCTGGTCGGCGAACAGGTCGGTGATCATGATCGGCGCGGCGGTGTGGGCGTCGATCACCGTGGTCGCGACGGCGTTGAACGGATGCGCCGCATGGTCGACGAAGATGTTGAGCAGCAGCACGCCGGCCACCGCGCCGGTGCCGATGTGGCTCACCTCGCTGCGGTCGTCCTCGCCGAGCACCCCGGGCGCGACGGTCACCGGGACGTTGTCTTCGGTGGGCTTGAGGTAGTCGTCGAGGGCGGCACGCATCCCGGCGTTGAACTTGTCGCGGACCGCGGCGTCTCCGCCTTTCAGTTGGGGAAGCTCCGCCTTGTAGGTGACCGTTCCCGCGGTGCCGTCGAGGGATTCGACGAAACCCGTGAACGGTGTGACCTCGGCGGTCGCAGATGCGCTCATGGTCGTCGTCTGCCCGGGCTCGGCATTCTCTGACGTGCACGCCGTCCCGATGCTGAGCATCGAGACGACGACCGCCACCGACGCCAGCCTGCGCACCACCGTTGTGTCGCTCATTTTTCGACCCTAGCCTCGCGTGGACTCTCGTGACCGCCGAATGGCCTCGGCGTCAGAGGCGTTCCCGCAGTGGACGGAGCGAGGGGATCGCCGCGAGATCCGAACGGGCGCCTTTGCGCCATCCCCACACCGGGTCGACCCGACCGAACACGATGACGCCGAGGTCATGCAGGCGCCGCAGCGCATCCATGAGGAGTCGGCGGTCATCCTGGCCGTCACCGCGCCTGGCGGCGACCGCGTCGATCACCTCCTGTGTCGTTCGGTGGCCGTCGCAGAGTTCGAGCAGGGCAACCACGTTGGGGTCCACCTCCAGCTCACCCGGCATCAGGTTCACCGTGCGGTGGAACAGGAACAGGCACTGCCTGGCTTCTGCGCGCATCAGGGGATCGTCGGTGGGTTCGCCTGGCTGCGTCACGCCGAACACCCTGGACACGTCGTGGTCGAAGTCCTCCACCACGACCGAATTCCCGCGCACCGGGTACAGCTCGGTCAACTCGGCCGTGCTGAACGTCCGGTCGTGAAGTTCGTCGACAACCGCAAACGGTGGCGGTGAGCCGGCCACATCGAATCCGGCGCGAACGCGGGCGGCGGTGAACCGCAGCGCTTCAGCGAAAACGGCTCGGCGTTCTTGTCTCAAGTGCGCCGGCAGACCCTGGCCGAGAACGGAACAGAAGTCGAGCGCACAGCCCGGAAGGCCCGCGTCCCCGCCGGTGTCGAGGAACCGGTCGACAACGCCGGGTCCCACGGTCTCGGCGTACGCCAGAAGCGACGGCACAGCCACCTCAAGCGCCGCCCGGCGGGCCGCCGGACCCGATGGTGCTGCCGCGCCGGTTCTGTCGGCAGAACACCGGCGGTAGCGCTCGAAGAGGTCCTCCCACGCCACGATGAACCGCGGGTACGCGTCGGGTTGGGCCACGGCTTGGGCCCCGTCCGCTCCGATCTGCCGTGCCCTCTGCGGATCGTCGACGACGGAACGGAGGCACTCGGTGAGCTCATCGGTGTCGCGGGGATCGGTGACGACGAGAAGATGGGCTCCGTCGGCCAGTTGGCTACGCTCCCACTGCTTGTCGGCGATTTCTTTCGAGACGACGAGGCAACTGCCACATGCCAGGACTTCTCGCGCGACCATCGGCCCATGGATCGCCACGCGAAAACCGCGCTCCAAGAAGCACACAGCGGTACAGCCGCGAATGAACTCGGGGACCCGCCAGTTCGGTAGGAACGGCAGAATCACTGTTCGCTCGGCGATACCGGCCTCTTCCAACGCGGTCCGCATTGCCGCTCCCGGATCGTCACCCACCATCGCGGCGAAGCGGAAGGGCCGACCCTCGGCGGCCAGCCGGCCGAGGGCCGCGATCAAATCGAACGTCCCTTTCGTCGCACCGATTTTGCCGTATACACCGAACGTGGGACCCCTCACCGCACCCATGTCGAGGGCCACACCATGAGGTCTGAAGAAGCGGGAGTCATGACGGTAACGCGGCGCCTCCACAATCCGCGATGGGTGCACACCCATGCCCGCGAAGCGGCGCACGAGTCGGGGGAAGGTCAGTACCGCGGTGGCGTCGCGGAGGATCTCCTTGTAGGCCGGCCCGAGGTCAGGCGCTCTGGCGAGGCGGTCGATGTCACTGGCGGCATGCCGGATCAGCAGCGGCCGATCGCTTCGCTGAGCGGCGAACCACCCTGCCATCCCATAGGGCTCAAGGTAGGAAGCCAAGATCACGTCGCACCCGTATCGGCGCGTGACGTCGGTGGCCAGCGACGCCAGCCGGGTGAAGTAGGGATTGGCCTCCGGGATGTGTGCCATCGCGATGGGGTCGAACGACTCGATGTGATGGACGCGGACGAAGCCGCCGTTGTCGAACTGTGGCTGCAGCATCGCGGAGTCACCCGCCTCGAGTCGTATCCGAAACCGGTCCTCGACCTCGTCGGCGTTGGTCACGATGTGGATCTCGTGGCCCCGCTCGGCCAGACCGCGCGCCAACCAGTACGTCGTCGCGCTCACTCCGCCCTCGACCGGTGGGTACTTGCCCACGATGCACACGCGAAGTGGTGTCGTCCTCACCCGTCGGACCGCCCCGCAACTGCCGAAAGTCGCTGCACAATGGTCGCCCACCGTGGTGTCATAGTTTCGAACTCTTGCACTTAATAAGGACCACAGCAATGAGCACCTCAACCCCGGCAGCACCTCCGGTCACGGTGACAAAGCTGACTAGCAGAATCGGTGCCCGGGTCGACGGCGTGCGGCTCGGTGGCAACCTCGATCCGGCTACCGTCAACGAGATCCGCGAGGCACTGTTGGCCCACCGGGTGATCTTCTTCCGTGGCCAGTCCCACCTCGATGACGATCGGCAGCTCGCGTTCGCCAGACTGCTGGGCACGCCCATCGCCCATCCGGCCGCGTACCGGACCCGCCGCGGAAGGCCGACGTTCTGGCACACCGATCTCGCGTACTTCCCGAACTACCCCGCGGCCTCGATCCTGCGTCCGGTCAACCTGCCCGCATATGGCGGATCGACCTTGTGGGCGTCCACCGCGGCGGCCTACGCGGAGCTGCCCGAACCGCTCAAGGCACTCACCGAGAATCTGTGGGCCCTGCACACCAACCGCTACGACTATGTGATGACGGAGGCGATCACCGACGAGCAGCAGGTACCGGACTTCCGCACCGAGCATCCCGTCGTGCGGGTCCACCCGGAGACCGGCGAACGGACCCTGCTGGCGGGCGTGTTCGTGCGCGGTTTCATCGGCCTGGACAGTCACGAGTCGCACGTGCTTCTGGAGTTGCTGCAGCGACGAATCACTCTGGCCAACAACACCATCCGGTGGAATTGGAAACTTGGCGACGTCGCGATCTGGGACAACCGGGCGACACAGCATCGGGCCGTCGACGACTATGACGACCAACATCGGCTGATGCACCGGGTGACCCTGATGGGCGATGTGCCCGTGGATGTCCACGGGCGGCAGAGTCGAATGATCAGTGGCGCGCCGCTGACACCGGCCGTCGACTGAACCGCTATTCGGTTTCGAACGCAGCGCAGGGATCCTCGAGGCTGTTCAGGATCGACACCACAATCCGGGAGTATTCGGTCCAGGGCCGGTCGGGGTCGTGACCGGCCCTGCGTGACAGGCAGTACAAGGCGCGTTGCGACATGGCCAACGGCAGGCCGAGTGCCTGTAGCCAGCCTCGGACGAGTATGTAGTCGTCGAACCCGAGTGGCGCCGACTCGCCCTCTGTGGCCGACGGTTCGATACCGGGGCAGGGCTCCAGACCGGCAGCCAAACGCAGGCCGCTGGCGGCAGCGCGCACGCGCCAGTCGAACACGAGGTGGTGGCTCGGCCAGAGGGCGGCCAGCAACGACGCGGTGGTCGACACGTCCGCGCCCACCAAACTGGTGCGCAGCGATTCCCACGACGCGGGGTCGTCTCGATCGACCTGCACACCCGTCGGGGTTTCCAGGGAGCCGGCGGTCCTGGGTTGTTGCCCCGGAATTCCCTGAAGCCGGCAGGGGGAGAGCCACCGGGTCCGTGGTCTCTTGAAGTTGCCCACCGCCAACACGAGATGGTGCCATCGGAGCGCCCGGTCATCTGGGGTACTCGCGGCCCAGAACTGCCGACCGAGCCACTCCGCATCGTCCCAGAGACCGTCGTCGCGCCAGTCGGTGGCGAGCCTGCGTGCTCTCGACGCGGTGAAGCCGGGAAGCGGGTCCGATTCCGGTGGCATAGTTGAGACGGTATGACGCGACTGCGGGTTTCGCCCGAAGTTGCTGATACCAGGTGATCGTCGACGATCCAGGTGCCCACTGGAGGAGTCATGCTGGCAGGAAAGAAGATCCTGTGTGCCGCGGCCCCCATCTATGGACACCTGGTGCCCGTCTTGACGACGGCGCTCGAGCTTCAAAAGGCCGGAAACGACGTGCAGATCATGTCGTACGACGAAGCGACGCAACAGCTGTGCGATCGACACCGGGTGAGCACGAGGGCCGCCACGTTGCGCCGGCAAGATCCGCTGCAGAATCTGTTGCAGGTCAAGGAAATCCTGCAGGACTGCCAACCTGATGTCACCATATGTGACTGGAACAAGTCGCTGTGGTTGGCGCTGCGGGCGTGGCGGCCGGCCTGCCGGGTTTCGATCCTGCGCTGCGAACTCCTGTATGGCTATCAGCGCCGCAATCTGTCCCTGCCGGATAAGTTTCCGTTCGAAACGGTGGGGGTGCTCGACAGGCTCAATACACACCTGTCTGGGATGGGACTGGAACCCCTCGCCGACTGGCGGGATCTCTGCCGAGCCGAAATCATTGTGGTTCCCGGCATTCCAGAGATCGATCCGCTGCCGGTCGGGGTTCAGGACCGCTACTCCGAATCGACATTCGTCCGCACCGGGCCGCTGCTGCTGCAGCTCGGCAGCACTGCCAGTGCGTCGCTGTGTGAATGGATCGCGTCGTCTCGGCGAAACGGCGATCCGGTCGTCCTCGTCACGCTCGGCACCGTGTGGGAAACGAGCATCTACACGGCTCTGGCCGATTGCCTGCAGCGAACCGAGTTCGCCGTCGTCATGGTCGTTCCCGACGACGATCAGCGGCATCAGCTCGAGCAGCGAAACGGTCGACGATTTCAGGCCATCGGGCTCACCGACCTCCGCGATCTGGCCGAACGGGTGGACCTCGTCGTTCATCATTGCGGCCACGGCACGCTGCACACCGTTCTCCTCGCCGGAACGCCGTCGCTGACGGTTCCGAGCGGTCAATACGACCGGGAGGACAACGCGTCACGTCTTGAGGATCTCGGGTGCGGACGGCACCTCGGCAACGACTTCTTCAGCAACGGGCTCGATGCGAAGGAGTTTTCGGCCGCCGCCAACGACGTGCTGAGCGACAGCACGATCGGCAACAGCGTGTCGGCGATGTCCCAGACCGTGTCGGACTACGTCCGGACACGTGGCCCGGCAGAGTTGGGGCGCGCCCTCGCCGCCCATCGCACTCTGCGATAACCGATGCGACGCCTGCACCAAAGGTCAGAGCGGCGTCGGCGGTTGGAGTCGGTAGCCATAGCCTTCGGCGACGCGGGCTGTTTCCGGCGAATACTCGATCACTGTGGTGGGCGGCGTCGCCGGACGGGTCTGCCGCGCCGCGTCGTGCAGCATCTCTGTGGCGGCCGGTAGCCGGAGGAAGGCGAATACCCGCGAGAGTTCCGTGTCGGGGTGTGCACACAGGTCCTCATAGCGGAAACTGTGGACCCGGCCGGGTAGCTGAACGCGCAGCGCCAGCGCTTGTCGCTCATGGAAGGTCCACTGCTCGACCTTCTCCGCGCGGGTGAGTCCGAGCCAGAAGTCGCCCCCGTGCCTCTCGTTGAAGCGGTCCGAGCTGAGCGCCACCGAAAACGGGTGACGCACGATGTGCAGGAATCGGGCATCGGGAAAGTGCTCGAGGATGAACCTCACCAGTCGCGGATCGCCGTGTTGGAACGGCTTCTTGTCACCGATCCACAGAAGCTCGGGTTTCGTCTGGGCCGGCAGGAACGGGGAACCGGCTTCCATGAGCCGCTGCTGGACGGCCAGGAGATTCTCGCGCGGGTTTCGCTCCCTGCGGAACAAGTCTCCGCAGCTCTGCACGGTGTGCCGAAGACCGCGGTCCGAATCCCACGGATGGGACCGAAACGGCTCGCCGTGGGCGAACTGGTATAGCGCCCAGACGATGTCGGATTCGTGTGAGACGAAAACCTGTGGGTGCAGGTTCAGCAGCCGGACCAGATGTGATGTTCCCGAACGCTTGTTCCCGACGATGAACAGAAAGCGGGTCATGATCGCGCCCTGTGCCCGGCACTGTGGCACGGCTCCGGTGCGGGTTCTGTCTCGATCTCGAAATCGTCGAGCAGTCGCCGCATTCGAGCCTCCACCTGGGTGACGGAGTCTCCGTACACGTGCACGCCAGCGGACCCGAAATGCGAGTGCCGCCGCGGCTGGATGACATCTCCCGGCTGGAACCTGACGAACCCGTCGAGGACCTCTGATCGCGTGAGCAGTTCGCTCAGCGGTGTGATCTTGGTGATCCGGCCGGCAGGGGCCGGGAAAACCAAATCGCCCACGAAGCGGAACTGTGTGGGGGTCAGGTCGGGCACTCGGCCCACATGGATGTCGAGCAACGCATCGAACACGTCGTAACCGAAAGCCAGAGAGTGGTTGCGAGGAATCAGCCCACCGGCAAGTCGTGCCGCCACTTCACCGAACGTCAATCTGCCGCGGTGAAGGAAGAATTCGGAGTGCAGGTACCCATCTTGGAGTCCGAGGCCGCTGACCACCGCCTGGGCGACGTCAACGGGCCGCACCGGAAAGTCGCTGGGAACTTCGCGGTAGGTGATGTTGGCGTTCATCGCCCCGTCGACGATCGCCAGCGGGCGCTCGGGCATCGATGAGAGAAACACCGCGAGTACGCGGCCATGTTGGAACAGTGCGCACAGTTCGTATTCGATTCCATGCTGATAGGCCTCGACCACCATCGGTTTCTGATCGATGCCGCCGAGCTCCATGACGTCTTTCTCCCCGCAGACCAGATGGGCGCCGATACAGGCGAAGCCGTCGCGCGGTTTCACCACCACCGGCCAACCGTGATCCGCGGCGAAGCCGATGACGTCGTTGGGGGCCTTGACAACCGCGTGCGCAGCGACCTGGAAGCCGATCTCCCGCAGTTTGTGTTTCATCGCTGACTTGTCACGGACCCACGACACCTGTTCCGCGCTCAGCGCCGGAAGGCCGGCGTGGCGGGCGAACTTCTGGGCGATGTCCTGACGGGCTTCGCTGGAGTTGCAGAAGTGCTCGACAGGCTTGCCCTGGGCGGCCATCCACGCCCTGAACCGCTCGGCCTCCGTGGCTGTGTCACGGCCGGTGTCGACGACGAACGTGGGCAGATGCTTTGTCGCGGAAAGGTGTTCGTGGGGCAGAGCGGGAAGCGAATCGGAGAACCTCACCAACACCGCGGTCAGATCGGTTCGCTTCGTGAGCGCGTCCAGCAACGGGCTCGGCTGATTGTCGACGAAGACCAGGGTCGGGCTCAATGAGCGCCCCCGGCGTCGGGGAGATCCAATCGCACCGTGTCACCCGGGGCATTTCGGGCCCACACCGTTCTGCCGACCTGGGACAGGTGGTCACCGTCCACCCGAATCTTGCCGATCGTGGTGGTGATGACGTACTCGGGTACGGCGAAACCTGTCGTCGACCATTCGAGCCGGCGCATGATTTCGCGTCCGGCGCGAAGCGATGTCTGAAAGTGGCTCACGCCCATCACGTTGTCGCAGTGATAGAGGTAATACGGGCGTACCCGCGCTCGGACGAGCCCGGTGTTCAGCGCCCGCATGGTGTCGACATCGTCATTGATGCCGCGCAACAGCACCGTCTGATTCTGGACGGGGACCCCGGCGCGCAGCAGCCTGTCGCACGCCGCCTGCGCGTCGGGCGTCAGTTCCTTGGGGTGATTGAAGTGGGTGCTCACCCACACCGGGTGATGCGGCTGCAGCATGTCGCAGAACGCCGCGGTGATCCGTTGCGGCAACAGGACCGGGAATCGCGTTCCGATCCGGAGGATCTCCACGTGGGGTATCGCCCGCAACCGGCCGAGCAGGGAATCGAGCTTGGCATCGGAGTAACTCAGCGGGTCGCCGCCGGTGAGGAGCACATCGCGAATCTCGGGGTGTGCGGCGATGTAGGCGATGTCTTCGTCGAACGGCAGCGCCTCACTGTCGCCGAAATAGGTCCCGTCGAGATTCGTGGTGTGGAACTTGCGCGTGCAGTGGCGGCAGTAGACGGGACATATTCTCGTGACGAGCAGGATCGCTCGATCAGGATATTTGTGTACGACTCGATTGGTCTTGCGATATTGCCTGTCGCCCACCGGGTCGACATCATCGCCGGGCCGGATCTCGAACTCGCTCAGCCTCGGTACCGCCTGCCGGCGCACCGGACACTCCGGATCGGCGGGGTCCATCAAGGCGGCGTAGTAGGGCGTGATGCTCCACCGATAGACGCCCGCACACGCCTCGATCGCCTTCGCCTCGTCGTCGGTGACATCGATCCATTTGCGCAGCATGCCCACGGTCACAATGCGATTGGCGAGATGCCACCGGTAGTCATCCCACAATTCAGAATCGATCGGGCCGTGCTGCATGGACTTCGGCATCGTCAATTCACCTGCTTGGCCTCAATCGCCGGCGGCGCGCGTGAACAGCCCCGTCTCTTCCAATCCGTCGGCGATCGCCTGTCGCTCATCGTCGGTCAGGAGCCCCGGTAGCTCGTTGACATCGAATTGTGTTGCACCGGCGCAGAAGGCGATCGCTTCGCGTGCGACGCGGGCAACCGTCAACTCTTCCACCCAACCGTGTTCGGTCTGGACGCCGAGAGCGACGCAATCGCCGGTTTCCCGACAGTCGAGGGCCAGCTCGGGGTCGGAACGAACCAGAATGCGGGCTCCGGACGAATCGGCGTCCATGAGCTCGGTCCCGGCAAGTCCGTGAACGAGGCGTCGGGTTCCGGCGGAGCCTTGCCGCAGGCACCGCTCAAGCAGGTGCGTCACCGGAACGGTATCGACCTGGTTCAGGAACTGGGCAATCGCGCGAAGCTTCAGTTGCCGTTGCCGAGTCGCGATGACCTTGTCGTAAGACGCGCCGTAAACCGAGAATCGGCGAGCGGCGAACTCGTCCAGAACGGGCAGGCATTGTTCCCGGTCTGTCGGCGGTTGACCATCGTGTGGGCTGCTCACGTGCATCGACAGCGACCACTTGTCTGTCGGGTTGCGCGGATCGTGGATGCACGGTTGGTAAATGAAGCCGACATCTCCGGCGCGGGCATCGAAGAGGTTCTTCGGCACCAGAGCCTGGCGGCGGTACGACTCATCGCGGTCGAAGGTCTGGACGACCAGCTGATTGTGGCAGACGCTGGTGATCGTCCAGTCCGTGTGCTCATGCGCACCGGCATTGCTCCCCGGCGGCCAATAGCCGAAGGCGAACCGGACTCCGTACCCAGGCACGGTGAAGAAGGGGACCAGGTTCTGACGGCGCCGACGCGGCCGCTCAAGCAGGGTCAGCTCGTATCCGATGCAGTCGACCAGGAACTCCTCGTCGCGAACGGCTGTGGTCATCGCGGCCCGGGCAGCCAGGACCGCATCCTTGTCCGGCAGGTCGCGTACCTCTTCGTCGGGGAATGCGTGCCGCTCGAACAACTCACAGAGGTCATCGAGTTTCACCGCACACCCCCACTGTCAACCGACGCGGAGGACCTTGAGGTCCACCAGTGCCGAGACCAGCGAAACCCTTTCCTGGTCGGTCAGGTCGCCGGGTACTTCACGGACGTAGAAGGCGCCCGTGTCGACGATGAATCGCAGCGCGCCCTCCGCGATGAGGCTGACACTGAGCAATACTCGGCGCCGGCCGTCGATGAGGTCGACCATCGCGCCGTCGGAGCTCAGCGTCCATTGGCCGGGAAAGTAGTTCACCACTCGACGGCGGAGGGTCACCCAGCTCGAAGTCTTCCCAGACCGCAGGCAGATCCGTGCCGAACACTTCGCGGTACCGATCCCGGAACTCGGCCGGCGTCGCCTCAGGAGCGTGCTTGTCGCCGGTGTCGGGTGCATTGCTCGGAGCGTGGTGGCGATAGCGACCGAAATGCCTGGCGCAGAACGCGCTGTACTCCGCGGTGAAGAGCACGAACTGGTGCCAGGCCTCATCGACGGCCAGCGAGTGCATCTTCCAGGACTTCGTGCGGTCGAGATTCGACAGCACGAGATACCGCTTCACTTCTGTGAAAAGCGCAAGCGCATCTTGGGCCGTGTCGACAAAGCGTTCTTTCACCAACTTGTCGATCACGAAGGGCGCTTCGTAGTCGAGCGCCGCAAACGGGTCCGTCAGGACGTCCGGCACTGAGAGGGCCATGATCGGTCCTTGATTGGCGGCGCAGCCGAACCGGCTACGCGGATGCTTCCTTCTCGTAACAACAACAATCGCCGCATGTGCCGCTGCAATTTGACTGGCCCTCAGCGGAAGAACGCAACAAGATCCGCAAACGGCCACTCTCGATCTCTGTGATGTCGATCGTGTCGATGCCGGTACTCATGCACATGGATGCTATCATCCGCCAGCTATTGTGTCAGGATCATCTGGAAGTTTGCTGTGGGTCCGATGTGGTTGCCTTTTCACCTGCTGTACCGGCCGATACAGGGGCTGATTCCGCCCATTGCTCCGCGATGTGGCGTGCGGAGGTGGATCGGTGGGCGGCGCGGTCGGGCCCTGCCTGATCGGCCGGTGGGCCACGGTTTGACGGAGTCTCGTCAACGTGCGGTTGGTGGGGTGGTACCGGCTCGGTGATGCGCCCACGGAGAGCCGGTGAGCGCCTATTCGTTTGCCAACGGAAATTGTGATTCCGCAAGGTTTCTCACGGAGTCGCTACGCACTGGTGTGCGGGCTTCGCCCCAGCCGCGCCAATGTCGGCCGGAGCGACGACTTCCGCTTCGAAGGATGCGGAGACCTGCTGGGGAAATCCGGTTTCCTGTGCCCGGGTCACGTGCCGGGCGGGGCGGGATGCGATGCGGTGTGGCCGTCGCTCATGGCGGGATCGGCTCGAGCGTGCACTCGCTGAAGCTCGGGGCAATCGTTTGGTTGCTCTATCCGCACAGATGGCGCCGGTGGCAACTGCGTTCCGGCGCGCTTCCTTGCGTCAGAAACGTTCTCGCAATGGGCGGTCGGCCGGGGTGCTGCGATAGATGCCGCGGTCGATGAGTCGTGGCACCACCTCGTCGATGAACTCCCGGATGGATTGTGCTCCGGCGGAGAACATCAGGTTGAATCCGCCGACGTTGCCGTCGGAGTGCCAGGCCGCGAAATCGTCGACGATGTCGTCATAGGAGCCGACGAACTTGCGATGCGTGGCACCGCCGCGGCCGACCGCCTGGGCCACCACGTCGCGCACGGTCACACCCGGCCGCTCTTGAATCCAGTTGTACAGCCCCACGTAATTGCCGAACGTGCTCTTGATCGTCTTCTCGACATCGGCGGGAACTGGCAGTGCCTCAACCGGGAAGGGCGCGGTGATGTCGTCAAGCGGGATGTCGATACCGAACTGGCCCAACGCGAATGGTGCGATGGGGGCCCAGTCGACGTAGCTGTCCAGTTCGCGTAGTTTCTCCTCGGCTTCCTTCGCGGTGCGGCCCAGGTAGGGGATGAGTCCGGGGATCGGCGGGACCGAGCCCGGGGCCCGCCCCTGGTCGACGAGCGCTTTGTCCAGGGTCTCCCGGTATACCGCCGCGCTCTCGCGGGTGGACGAGTTGGTGAACACCATCTCGGCATGCTTGGCGGCTACCTTGATGCCGGCTCCCGACCCGCCCGCTTGCGCGATGAGCGGCCGGCCTTGTCGGCTGGGCGCGATGTTGAGCGGACCCGAGACCTGAAAAAGGTTGCCCCGGTGGTTGATCGGTTCGGCATAGAACCGCGTACGGCCATCGGGGTCGCGCCGTAGCTCCCGGTTGTCCCACAGCGAGCGCAGCACATCGAGGAACTCATCGGCACGCTGATAGCGCTGCTCGCGGTCCAGATGCTTGGCCAGGCTGTAATTCAGCGCGAAGTCGTCGATGACCGACGTGACCGCGTTGTATCCGGCGCGACCATCGGAGGCCTGGTCGAGTGAGGCCAGCAACCGGGCCAGGTTGTACGGGTCGTAGAACGTCGTCGATGCCGTTGCGATCAGGCCGACATGCTTGGTGTGCTGTGAGATCGCGGTCAGCGCGGTGATGGGTTCTGCCGGTCCGCCGTCGAAGGCCGGCGATCCCTGCATGCCGGGGATGTCGCCGACGAACAGCGCGGTGAACAAGCCCTCGTCGCCGAATGTCCCGTACTCGAGCAGGCGCTCGAAGGTGGTGCGATCGGGCACACCGTTGGCCTGCTCGTACCCGTGCGCACCTTGGTGCAGGTTGATGTCGTTGGCTACCAGGTTCAGATGCAGATAGCGTCGATCGGGCATGGGTATTCCTGTCCTAGTGAGGGATTCAGCGCATGGTGGCGTACAGGGCGTCGGTCATCGCCTCGATGGCGGCCTCGCGGTCCAACGGCCAACCATCGACGAGCCACAGATGCATGAAGGAATCCACCATCGTGTACATCATCGCGATGGCCAGGCGGAGCTGGGCCTCGGTGGCGCCGGGCATGGCGTTGTTCTGGATCCAGTCATCGACGTTGGCTTCCATCGTGGACCGGTGAGCCGCGGCGAATTCCGGGTCGGCGGCCCGGGCCTGATGCAGAGCCGTGTAGAGCTCCGGAGCGGAAGTGTAGAAGTCGACCACCTTCTCGAAGAAGGCGCGGATCGAGGGCCGTCCGGAGGGGCCGCCCCGCGGGGCGTCCTGCTGCGACCACACCGTCATTCGGGTGTTGCGGAGTTCGCGGAGCACTGCGGCCTTGCTGTCGAAATGGAGGTAGAACGTCGCCCGTCCGATACCGGCACGCCGCACGATGTCATCGATGGTCACCGGGACGTAGCCGCGTTCGGCGAAGGCTTCCAGGGCTGCGGCCATGATGTGCTCGCGGGTCATGATGCGGTGACGGTCGCGCATCGTGAGCTTCGGTGCGGCGCTGGTGGTTTCGGTGACCTGGGTAGCCTCGGTCATGTGAGGGTCACCCCCTCCAACTGGCCTGTCGATCGCCATTTGTGCAGCATGTCGAAAAAGTCGACCGGTTTGCCGCCGAAGTTGTTCGCCAACATGCTGTGTGGGTTGTCCCTGTCGCCCTCGGAGCTCAGATAGCTCGGGGTGCAGTCGGCATAGAAGGCCTTCGGTTGCACTGTCGACTCGTTCATCTCCGACAACCACTCGTCTTCGGCTTGCTGAGTGGCCTCGATGACTGCGGCGCCACGCTCGGCCCAGGTGCTGACCAGGTAGACGAAGTGGCGGGCGCGTTCCTCAGCGGTGTGGGTGTAGTTGGGGGAGACCCCGGACTGGGTGTAGCCGAGGAAGAAGCAGTTGGGAAAACCGTGGCTCTGTAGGCCGTGCAACGTCCGCATGCCCTTGGCCCACTTGTCGCTCAGCCGCACGTTGTCCCGGCCGGTGATCTCGAATCCGAGACGCCGGGTGAACTCGGTGCCCACCTCGAAGCCGGTCGCGAAGATCAACGCGTCGAGTTCGTAGTGCACCCCGTCCACGACGGCGGCGGTCGAGGTGAACCGCTCGACTCCGCGCCCGTCGGTGTCGACCAACTCGACATTGTCGCGGTTGAACGTCGGCAGATAGTCGTCGTGGTAGCCCGCGCGTTTGCAGTTGAGCTTGAACCAGGGCTTGAGGGCTTCGGCGGTCTTCGGGTCATGGACGGTCCGGCTGACGCGGGCGCGCAGGCGCTCCATCGCCACATAGTCGGCCCGGTACAGGAACGCCTCGATCTCCTCCGGCGTCATCTCCCTGCCGAGGCGGGCCGTCTCGCGGATCACCGCGGGATCGGTGAGCTCAAGGGCGTTGCGGGTCCACCCGTCATCGGTGAGATCGAGGTCCATCTCGACACCGCAGGTCACCCTGGTGAAATTCGCCATGCGCTCTCGCTGCCAGCCCGGTGTCAGGCTCGCCGCCCAGGCGGGATCGGTCGGCCGGTTGTGCCGTTCGGCGACGGTGCTCGGCGTCCGTTGAAACACATGGAGCTGCTGTGCCCACCGGCCGAGGTGCGGTATGCATTGCAGCCCGGTCGCGCCGGTGCCGATGATCCCGACGCGCTTGTCCTGCAGTCCGGTCAGTCCACCGGACTCGTCACCGCCCGTGTAGCCGTAATCCCAGCGGCTGGTGTGGAAGGTATGCCCCGAGAACTCGTTGATGCCCGGGATCCCCGGCAGCTTCGGCCGCGTCAGGGATCCCGGCGAGACAGCGACCAGCGACGCGGTGAGCACGTCCCCTCGATCGGTCGAGACCTGCCAGTGCCCGGCCCCGTCGTCCCATCGCATGCCGGTGACGGTGGTCTGCAGCAGGGCGTTCCGGTACAGCCCGTAGTGGCGTGCGATGGCCTGCAGGTGCTCCCGGATCTCCGGACCGTGGGCATAGCGCTCTGTGGGGGTGTAGCCCAGCTCTTCGAGCAATGGCAGGTAGATGTAGGACTCGATATCGCACTGGGCACCGGGGTAGCGGTTCCAGTACCAGGTGCCGCCGAAGTCACCCGCGGTGTCGACGATCCTGATGTCGTCGACACCGGCTTCTCGCAGCCGTGCCGCCGCGATCAGGCTGCCCAGGCCGGCCCCGATGATCAGCACGGTGACGTGGTCGTGCACTGGTTCGCGTTCGAGAGGCTCGGCCCACGGATCGTCGGCATAGTGCGAAAAGTCGGCGGTGACCTCGACGAATTGGCCGACGGCGTCACTGCGAAGGCGCTTGTCGCGTTCCAGCTTGTACTTCGCGCGTACCCAATCGGCGTCGTATTCCGCCGGCTGCGGCCCCAGGGAAGTCGCCGTCTCTGGCATCGCGTGGCGCTCCTCGCATCGTCAATTTCGCTAGACAGACTGTCTCTTCAACAGACTCTGCAGCATCTTGCCAGACAATGCGTATTTTGTAACGGTCACGTCCAAGGTCACGCTGGTCGGCGCGCCGACGCGAACAGGTTGATGCCCGTGGCTTCGCGCCGCACCTCGACCGGCGCGTGCCCGAACTCCGATTGCGCGAACAGATCAGCCAGGTCCTGGGGTGACCGGTGGATCAGCTTCCAGTCGAGCAGGTGGTCCATGAACGCCCGGTCCGGATTGTCGATATCGAAGTTCCCGACGATCGCCGTGCCGCCGGGACGCAGGTGTTGGTGGATCCAGTCGAGCAGCTTGATGACGAGGTGATCGGCCAGGTAGTCGATCAGGCCGATCGAATAGACCAGATCCTGATCGTCCAACTCCAGCGATTGACGTCCCAGGGCCAGCTTGACGACGTTGGCTTGCACGAACGCGACTTCCGCGGTCACACCGACGCTGTCCGCGATGCTCTGGGCGTAGGCCAATGCCTGGTCGTCGATGTCCAGGCAGGTGGCGATGATGTCCGGGTGGTCGGGCTCGCCGAAGATGTCGAAGATCTCTCGGGCGGGCCCGCAGGCCAGGCTCGTGATCGCGATCGGCCTGTCCTGGCAGGCGCTCGCGGTGTCGATGATGATGTCGCGCAACAGCTGTCGGCGATTCTTGACCGCGCACGACGCCGGTATGTCGAGAAACCACCGGTCGATGTAGGGGCCGAGTCTGCGTACACCGTCGGCCTGGTCGTCGTACACCATCTGCAGGGTCAGGTAGTCACCGGCGTAGCCCCGTGGCTTGGTGTAGGAGCGGTCGATCAGGGTGCTCAATCCCAGGTACGGGTAGGTCTCCCTGTGTATGAAGGCGCCCATCTCCTCGGCGTCGCGGGCCCCCGGCCGCAAGTGGATGTGGATCTCGTCGGACAGGGCGTTGCAGGCGGACGTAATGCGGGCTTGGACTTCATCGTTGGTGGCGTGACCTTCGATGATCAGCCTGTCCGCGTCCGACATCGCTGCTTTGAAACTCGCTGCGGTGAGGGTGAGGGGATGTGGCATCCCATTGGCGGACAGCGGGAATGAGGGGATGGTGCCGTCGAGGTTCGGTGCCGCGTCGGTGATGGTCATGGCCTGATGCTTTCGCTTCGCCGTCGCGGCGTATGCAGTAGTGCACTACTCCAATTTCTGCCGACGTCAATTTCCGCCGGGGCGACGATGTGGCAAAAACCGGTTTCCCTGACGCGGGGTGTCCCACCTACCCTGGGTGGCTGCGCAGTCGACGCTCGGGGGAGCAAGGGGAGTGAAATGATGACGGGCCCGAGCACGGGGGAGATCGCGGCGCGGCCGCGCGCCCAGTCGAGCGCGAACGTCATCATCGGGCTGCTGGTCGGTTCGGCGTTCGTGATGATCCTCAACGAGACGATCATGAGCGTCGCGCTACCCGCCCTGATTGTCGACCTGGACATTTCGGCGAGCACGGCGCAATGGCTGACCAGCGGGTTTCTTTTGACGATGGCTGTGGTGATCCCGATGTCGGGTTCGCTGTTGCAGCGTTTCCCGGTGCGGAGCATCTTCTTGGCGTCGATGACGTTGTTCTGCACCGGCACGCTGGTGGCCGCGCTGGCACCGGGGTTCGCGGTCCTGCTGACCGGACGGATCGTGCAGGCATGCGGTACGGCCGTGATGATGCCGTTGCTGATGACGACGGTCATGACGTTGATCCCCGCCGAGCGGCGCGGGCAGATGATGGGCACGATCTCGATCGTCATCGCTGTCGCGCCGGCGATCGGCCCGACCCTGTCGGGGTTCATCCTGCGCTCGCTGGACTGGCGGTGGATGTTCTGGATCGTGCTGCCCATCGCGCTGGTGGCGCTCAGCGCCGGTCTCGTTTGGCTGCGGGTCGACGATGAACGGCAGGAGCCGACGCCGATCGATCCCGTCTCGGTACCGCTGTCGGCGATCGCGTTCGCGGGCTTGGTGTTCGGGCTGTCGCTGATGGGTGAATCCGCCCACGGCAGGCAGGGGATACCCGCGTGGGTGCCGATGGTGATCGGCGCGGTGGCGATGGCCCTGTTCGGCGCGCGGCAAATACAGCTGCAGCGACGCGACCGCGCGTTCCTCGACCTTCGGCCGTTCACCTATCGGCGGTTCTCGGTGTCGCTGGGCCTGGTGGTCCTCGGCTTCATGGGGCTGTTCGGCGCCATCATCATGGTCCCGCTGTACGTGCAGGACGTGCTGGGGCAGAGCGCGCTGGTCGCCGGACTGACGAGCCTGCCGGGCGGACTTCTGATGGGTGTGGCTGGTCCGCTGGTCGGCCGGGCTTACGACCGGCACGGCGCTCGACTGCTGGTCGTCCCGGGGTCGATGATGCTGTGCGTGGCGCTGTGGGGGTTCACCATGCTCTCGGCCGCGTCGCCGGTCTGGGAGCTTGTCGTCCTGCAGACGATCATGATGGTGGGGTTGTCGATGATGTTCACCCCGTTGATGACTGACGCGCTCAGCGTTCTGCCCGACCGGCTCTACTCACATGGCAGCGCCATCCTCACGACACTGCAACAGGTCGGGGGCGCGGCCGGTACGGCCCTGTTCGTGACGGTCATGACCAAGGCGTCGCAATCAGGTGGGGCCCCTGACCTTCCCGGTGTGCATGCGGCATTCATGGCCGCGGCGGTGATCAGTGTGATTGCCGTGGCCACTGCGTTCTTCACCGCACCGCGCCCGAGTCCCGCGGGCGGTACCCCGACGCACTGAGGCCCGGGTCCTGATGGAGTAGCGCACTACGCGTGCGTGGGGCTGTGACCGCGGATGACAGTGGGAGGGCCCATCGACCAGGGGGCATCGGCACTCGACGCAGGAGTTCAACATGAGCTGGAGATGGACGGGTAATCACGGGGACGCTCCGTCGGCGGCGGCCGCGGCCACCGCATCGGGAGCAGGCCCCGGTGAGGCGATCTTCGAGGTCAACGACGGCGGCACCGTCGGCCTCTACATATTCGACAACAACACCGGCACCGGCGGCCGTGCGTGGAACTGGACCGGCAACCACGCCGATGCCCCGTCGGCGGTGGCGGCTGCCAACGCCGCCGGCGCCGGCGCCGGCGAGGCGGTCTACGCGGTGAATGACGGTGGCACGGTGGGTCTTTACCTGCTCCGCTGAATTTCCTCGCCTCGGCGCAACCGGCGATCCCGGATGCGCCGAGGCGAGGTCGGGCACAATCGAACCCGTGCAGAAAGTCGTGATCATCACGGGCGCCGGAACTGGCATCGGCCGCGCGACGGCCCGGGTTCTGTTGGATGCCGGGCATCGGGTGGTGCTGACCGGCCGCCGGTCTGAGCCGTTGGTGTCGGTTGCCGACGGGAACCCGAATGCCCGCGTCGTCCCGACCGACGTCACGGATTCCGCCTCGGTGCAGGCGCTGTTCGTCGATGTGGCCGCCGCCTTCGGGCGTGTGGATGTGCTGTTCAACAACGCCGGTGTGTTCGGTCCGTCGGCTTCGATCCTCGACATCGACGACCAGCAGTGGCATTCCACGTGGCGCACCAACGTCGACGGCGCGGTGTTCTGCGCCAGGGAAGCCGCGCGCGTCATGGCCTCCCAGTTGCCCAGGGGCGGGCGGATCATCAACAACGGATCGATCTCCGCGCACCGGCCTCGCCCCAACAGCCTGGCCTACACCGTCACCAAACACGCGATGAGCGGGTTGACCGCGTCGATGTTGTTGGACCTACGTGATCTCGACATCTGCGTCACCCAGATCGACATCGGCAATGCCGCCACGGACATGACCGCCGGATTCAGTCACCAGACCTTGCAGGCCGACGGAAGTCTCGCGGCCGAGCCGACTTTCGACGTCGAGCATGTGGCCCGCGCCGTCGCGCATCTCGTCGACCTGCCGCTGGAGGTTTCGGTTCCGTCGCTGACCGTGATGGCCCGGGCCATGCCGTACTTCGGCCGCGGCTGACGGTTCTGCCTTCGAAAAGCAACAGAGCCGGGGCCCTCGGGCCTCCGGCTCTGTAAGCGGAATCGGTGCTTCAGTGCTGTGCGTCTTGAAGCTCGTACCGCTGGACCACTGCGATCAACTCTTCGCGAACCGATGAGTTGGGCAGTTCGTTGATCCGCGCGTAGAGGCGGCGCCGCATGTTGGCCCGCTTCTGGTTTGCACGGAATTGTGCGAACGACATACTTCTCACTCCTCAAAAGTGCCCCGGATCACGGGTACTCGTTTTTCGACATCCACATCGGGGATCGCCCGAAGAAAAGGACACCTTCCATGCTCCCGGTCGGCGGTGATTAAAACCAATTCTTAGAGTGTGAGTTTCACTACAGCTCAACCTCATTCGCCGCCGGCAAGTGCTCGCCGTCACAATTCCCCACCGGGGTGACGCCGGTGACCGCCGAAAAGGAGTAAGACTGCTTCTGTGGCGATCACCGTGCGGGACCTGGCCGAGGTCGACAGCCTCGGCCTTGCCGTGGTGGCCGGGGCGCGCAACGCCGACCGCGAGATCGCCTGGGCGCATGCGATCGAGCTGCCGGATCCGACCCCGTATCTGGCCGGTGGTGAGCTGGTGATGACCACGGGTATCAACATCGGTGCCGACGCCGCCGCGCAATCCGCCTACGTCGCGCGCCTGGCCGCGGCCGGGACGGTCGCCCTGGCCGTTGACACGGGTACCACGATCGCCGACGTCCCCGCTGCCGTGCGCGCTGCCGGCGACGAATTCGGACTGCCGGTGCTCGAGGTGCCGGCCTCGACGCCGTTCATCGCGATCGCGCGGGTGGTGATCGACGCGCTCAAGGCCGACGAACTGCGCTCGGTGCAACGGGTTGTCGACGCCCAGGAGGTACTGGCCCGGGCGACGCTGCGTGGCGGCATCCCAGGAGTGGTCGGCGCGCTGGCCGATTCCCTGTCGGCGACGGTCGTCGTGGTCGACACCGACGGCACCGTGCTGGCCGCCGGGGGAGATGAGCGAGAGCGGTTGATCGCTGTGCTGGGCGAGCAGGTCCCGCCCTCGCGCCGGCATGGTGCCCACGTCACCGTCGACGGGGACGCCTATGTCACGATCCAGAACCTTCGGGCCGCCCAGCCGGTTCGCGGCCGGCTCGCGGTGCGCACGCCTGGCCCGATGTCCAACGCCGACCGCCTGTTGGTCGCGCACGCGGTATCGCTCATCTCGATCGCGATCGAGAAGCCGGACCGGGTGGTCGACGCCGAGCAACTGTTGCGAACGGCGGTGACGCGCGAGCTGCTCACCGGCTCAGGTGCTGTCGACGGTGCGGTGTTGCGCTACTTCGGTTTCGAGCCGGACGGTGACGTCGTGGTGGCGTCATTCACCGGGGCGGGGCCGGTGTTGGCGGCCGAGCACGTCGTGGGCCACGTGCTGACCTCTTTTCTGATGGCGCCGACGGGTGAAGAGATCGTGATCGTGGTTCCGGCCGGCGGGAGCCGAGGCCGTGTCCGCGCTGTCGTCGAGGAGCTCGAACGGCAGACCGGTATCACCGTCGGCGGCGGCGTGAGCCGGCCGGCCCGTCTGGATGATCTGCACACCGCGGTCGAGCAGGCCCGCATTGCGGCGCATTCGAACGCCGGGCGATTCAGCGAGTTCGGTGAACTCAGTCCGATGGGAGTGTTGCTCGAGGGGCGCAGCGTCGCCGAACTGCGCGTGCTGGCATCGCCATTGGACGCACTGGCCGGTGGTGACGAGTTGATCCCCACGCTGGCCGCGTTCCTCGCGCGCAACGGTCAGATGGAGTCCGCGGCCGCCGAGCTCGCGGTCCACCGCCACACCATGCGCAACAGGATGCGGCGCATCTCCGCGTTGTTGGGCGACGACCTGGAATCGGCCGATACCCGGGCGCAGCTGTGGTTGGCCCTCAAGGCCTGGCAGCTGCTGGCGTCTCGCCGGCCGCGGTGAGGTCACTGATGTCCACCTGGTCGGCGCCCAGTGCCGGCGGCCCGGTGCGGTAGGTGACCGGTGTCGCCGACAGCGTGATCGGGTTGGCCACTTGGGGTGTGGACGACCCGGGCACCGGGACCGTCGCCTCGATCCCGAGCTCGCCGGCGAACGCGAAGGCTTCGGAAAGGTCATTGATCGGCCCGGCCGGGACACTCGCCGCGGTCAGCACCGAGTACCAGTGGTCGGCACCGTTCTTCTTCATCGCGGTTTCGATGATGGCGCACAACGCATCCCGGTGGGCGACCCGCTGTGGGTTGGTGCCGAACCGGGGATCGTCGGCCAGCGTCGGCTCACCGATGGCGGCGGCGAAGGCCCGGAACTGTTTGTCGTTGCCGACGGCGACCGCGATCGGACGGTCGGCGGTGTCGAATGTCTGATACGGCGCGATGCTCGGATGTCGATTGCCCATCATCTGCGGGACCGCACCGGCACCGAGATACCCGGACGCCTGGTTCACCATGGAGGACAACAACACCGAGAACAGATTGGTGTCGACGCGCTGTCCCTGTCCGGTGCGGTCGCGGTGCGCCAGCGCCGCCAGGATTCCGGTCGACGCGTGAAGACCGGCCAGCACGTCGACCAGTGCCACCCCGGCCTTGGTCGGATCGCCCGGTTCGGTTCCGGTGACGCTCATCAACCCGCCGACCGCCTGCACCAGCAGGTCGTAGCCCGGCAGCTCGGCACCGCCGTCGCGGCCGAATCCGGTGATGGAGCAGTAGATGAGATCGGGACGGATCGCGCGCAGGTCCTCGTAGCCGAGTCCCAACTTTTCCATGGTCCCCGGCCGGAAGTTCTCCACTACGATGTCGGCGCCGGCCACCAGGGAGCGGGCTTGCTCCCGGTCGGCCGGGTCGGTCAGGTCCAGCACGACCGACCGCTTGTTGCGGTTGACAGCGTTGAAATACGTTGCCACGCCCGATGAATCGTACGGCGGACCCCACGCCCTGGTGTCGTCGCCGGTGCCCGGCCGTTCGATCTTGATCACCTCGGCCCCGAAGTCGCCGAGCATCATCGTCGCGTACGGCCCGGCCAGCACCCGGCTGAAATCCACGACGACGATTCCGTCGAGGGCACTCGTACTCATGCTCCCGCCCGCCCGCCGCGCAGGTACACCGTCGTGGTGTGGGTGAAGAATTCGCGGGCAGCGCCGCCCTGTTCCTTGGGGCCGAGACCGCTCTTCTTGGCGCCACCGAACGGCACGTGCGGATCGGCGCCGGCCGACTCGGAGTTCACGTGCAGCACGCCCACGTCGATCTGCTCGACGGCCTGCAGTGCCCGGGTCAGGTCCTGGGTGAATATCGCTGCCGAGAGCCCGAACTCGCTGTCGTTGGCCATGGCGAACGCGGCGTCGGCATCGGTGGCCCGTCGGACCGCCAGGACCGGTCCGAACAGTTCTTCGGTCCACACGTCGGCCGGTGCCCCGTTGAGTTCGACGATGGTCGGCGCGATGAAGTAGCCCTCGGACAGTGGGCCTTCGGTGTAGGGGAGCCCGCCGGTCAGCACCGCGGCCCCCTGCGCCGTCGCAGCGTCGATACTGGACGAGATGGACTGGTGTGCCGCGTCGTTGATGACCGGACCCATCTGGGTTGCGTCGTCGGTCGGGTCGCCGACGGCCAGGGCCGCCGCGCGCTCGGCCAGCTCGGCCAGGAACTCGTCGGCGATCCCGTCGGTCACGATCAGGCGGGACGTGGCCGTGCATTTCTGCCCGGTCGAGCGGAAGGCGCCCAGCATCACCTGCTCGAGGGCCAGTTCGACATCGGCGTCATCGAGGACGACGGCGGCGTTCTTGCCGCCCATTTCGGCCTGCGCCGGAATTCCGCGCGCGGCAGCGGCAGCAGCGATGCGGCGGCCGACACCGGTGGAACCCGTGAACGTGACGGCGTCGATGCCGGGGTGGTCGACGATGGCGTTGCCGACGTCGGATCCGCCGATCAGCAGATTGAGCACGCCCTCGGGCAGGCCGGCTTCGGTGAGCGCCTGTGTCAGCCGAATCGCCAGTAGCGGAACGGTGCTCGCCGGCTTCCACACCACGGTGTTGCCGTAGATCAACGCGGGGGCGATCTTCCAGGCCGGGATGGCGATGGGGAAGTTGAACGGGGTGATCACCCCGACCACGCCCAGGGGTTTGCGGGTGACCAGGATCTGCTCACCGGCCCGGGGCGAGGAGAAGATCTGGCCGGCCTGCCGGTCACCCTCGTTGCCGTAGTAGCGCAGGATCTGTGCGGCCCGCCGAACCTCGCCGATGCCTTCGGCTTTCGTCTTGCCTTCCTCGCGGGCCAGCTCCAGGCCCCACGCCTCGGCGTTGCGGTCGACGATGTCCGCCGCGCTCAGCAGCACGGTGCCGCGCTGGTGCATCGGTGCGGCGGCCCAGGATGTGGCTGCCTTGCCGGCGGCACGCACGGCGGCGTCGACATCGGAGGTGTGTGCGTTACTTCCCTGGGCCACAATCAGGCTCGGTCGCGCCGGGTTCACGCTGAGTAGCGCATCGCCGGTGCCGGTCACCCATCGCCCGTCGATCAGGTGCTCGATGGCGACGGTCATCAGCGGAAGGCCGCCTGACCGGTCAGCGCCTTGCCGATCGACAGCAGATGCATCTCGGAGGTGCCCTCGTAGGTGAGGACGGATTCGAGATTGTTGGCGTGCCGCAGCGGCGAGTACTCGAGGGTGATTCCGCTGCCGCCCAACAGGGTCCGGCAGTCGCGGGCGATGGCCAGGGCTTCGCGGACGTTGTTGAGCTTGCCCAGGCTGATCTGCTCGGGCCTGGCCCCTTCGGCATCCTTGATGCGGCCCAGGTGGATCGCCAGCAGCATTCCCTTGCCGAGTTCGACCGTCATGTTGGCCAGCTTCTCCTGGGTGAGCTGGTAGCTGGTCAGCGGCTTGTCGAACACCTCGCGTGAACCCGCGTAGTCGATCGCGGTCTCCAGGCTGTCGCGGGCCGCACCGAGCGAGCCGAACACGATGCCGAACCGGGCCTCGTTGAGGCACGACAGCGGGGCCGACAGTCCGTCGGCCAGCGGCAGTTGTGCCGAGGCCGGCAGCCGCACGTTGTCGAGCACGAGCTCGGAGGTCACCGAGGCCCGCAGGGAGAGCTTGCGATGGATCTCGTTGGCGGTGAATCCGGGGGTGTCGGTGGGTACCAGGAATCCACTGATATCCCCGTCGCCGTCCCCCGTTCTCGCCCACACCGTGGCCACATCGGCCAGGTTGCCGTTGGTGATCCACATCTTGGTGCCGTTGAGCACCCAGTCGCTTCCGTCGCGGCGGGCGCGGGTGCGCATCCCGGCCGGGTTGGAACCAAAATCAGGCTCGGTCAGACCGAAGCAACCGATCGCCTCACCGGCGGCCAGCCGGGGCAGCCACTGCTGCTTCTGTTCCTCGGAGCCGTAGCGGTAGATCGAGAACATGGACAGCGAGCCCTGTACGGAGACGAAACTGCGGAATCCGCTGTCGCCGGCTTCCAGCTCCATGCAGGCCAGGCCGTAGCTGACGGCGTTGGTGCCCGCGCAGCCGTAACCCTGAAGGTGCATGCCGAGCACCCCGAGCTTGCCGAACTCCTTGGCCAACTCCCGAGGCAAAGTGGCCTCTTCAAACCACTCGCCGACATTGGGCTTCAGCCGCGTGTCGACGAACTGCCGCACCGTCGCGGCGATGTCGCGCTCGTCGTCATCGAGCAGCCGGTCGGTGTCGAACAGCTCCAGCGGCCGGTAGGTGGACTTCTTGGCAGCCGGTGCGGTGGTGGCGGTCATGGGTCAAGGCTAGATTTGCCGGGCAGATATGCCTATGGCCGGTTCGTATATCGGTGGTGACAATGCTGTCCAAGACGGCGAGTTGAGATGCCCGCCCACCGACCTCGACCACCTGTTCCGGTGGCCTATGCTCGGTGCGTTGAACGGCGTGCCCCAGGTGAACTCGTCGTCAGTGAACGGCGAAGACGGCCCAGGGAAAGTTTGACCGTGCAGGTAATTGTTCGCGATCCGGTTCGGGTCCCCGTCCTACGGCGGCGGGTTCGTGATGACCTGATCGGGTTGTGTGGCGTGGCCATCGTGCTGGTGGTGGTCTGCCACTTCTGGTTCGGACGGGCGTGCGGCGGCCTGGATGTCCTCCTGGTCCTGTCCGGTTTCTTCGTCGGCGGCCGCGTTCTTCGCCACATCGATTCAGCACGCCCGATGGCCCTGGCCGCCGAGGCGGGACGGGCGGCGCGCTGGCTGGTGCCGCCGCTGGTTCTCGTGGTGGTCGTGAGTGCGGTGTTGACGGTGCTGGTCCAGCCGCAGACCCGGTGGGAGGCTTTCGCCGACCAGACGCTGGCCAGCCTGGGCTTCTACCAGAATTGGCAGCTACTCCAGTCGGCGGACGATTACGTGCAGGCCGGTGAGGCCGTTACCCCGCTCCATCACCTGTGGGCGATCTCGGCGCTGGGCCAGTTCGTGCTCGCGTTCTTCGTGCTTGCCGGCACGGTCATCGCGGTGACGGTCCGTCGGGGTCGCGGCGCACGACGCACGATCCTGGTTGCCACGTCTGGTGTCGCGGCGGTGGCATCGCTGTATTACGCGGTCACGACCCAGTCGGACAATCCGATGCTCGCGTACTACAGCACCGCCGCTCGGGCCTGGGAGATGCTGGTCGGAGTGCTGGCCGCGGCTCTCGTGGCCGGCCCGGTGGGGCGACTCCGGTGGCCCGGCTGGTTGCGGGCCGGTGCGGCTGCGGCGGGGCTGGCGGCCATCCTGGTGTGCGGTGCTCTGACAGAACGGACCATGCAGTCTCCGGGCGTCTGGACGTTGATCCCGGTGGCGGCCACTGTCCTGGTCATCGTCAGCGCGGCCCAGGGGACGTCGCCGAGGACGAACGAGTTTCTGCGCAGCACCCCGCTGGTCACGATCGGGGCGGCGGCCTATCCGCTGTACCTGTGGCACTGGCCGCTGCTGATCTTCTGGCTGGCCACCATCAACGACGACGCCGTCGGCCTGGTCGACGGCAGTGCGGTCCTGCTGGTGGCGGTGCTGCTGGCATTGCTCACCGCGCGTTGGATCCAGCTGCCGTGGCGCCGGGCGACCGACGTGCGACTGGTCTCGAGTGCGGTCGTCGTGTTGGTCGCGGTGGTGCTGGTCGCGACGTCGCTGATGTGGCAGGGCCAGGTCGTCCTCGCCCGGGCCAGCGGTGCGGAACTGGGCATGCTCTCGATTCGCGACTATCCGGGCGCACAGGCGCTGATCGAGAACCGCCGGGTCGCCAAGCTGCCGATGCGTCCGAGTGTGCTGGAGGCCGACGACGACATCCCGCCGTCATCCATCGACCACTGCGTCACGGGATTCACCGGTGCCGAGGTCATCACCTGCGTGTACGGAGATCCCAAGGGCAGCCGCACGATTGCGCTGGCCGGCGGGTCGCATTCGGAGCACTGGCTGACCGCCCTGCATCAGATCGGGCGTCAGCACGGCTTCAAGGTGACCACCTACATGAAGTTCGGCTGCCCCTTGACCACCAAACGCGTGCCGATCATCGCGGGATCCTTCGAGGCATACCCGTCGTGCCGGACCTGGTCGGACAACGCACTGGCGCAGATCATCGCCGACCGGCCGGACTATGTGTTCTTCACCTCGACCCGACCGATCCTCAACAGCCCGGGCGACTATGTGCCCGACTACTACCTCGGGATCTGGGATGAGTTGTCCGCCAACGGAATTCCAATGCTGGGCATGCGGGACACGCCATGGATGATCCGGGACGGGTGGTTCTTCTCACCGGTGGACTGCCTGGCTAAAGGCGGTGACGCCGACTCCTGCGGGCTGCCGCGGGAAGACGCCCTGGCCCAGCGCAACCCGACCCTCGACTATGTGGCCGACTATCCGCTGATGAAGGTCCTCGACCTCAGCGACGCGGTGTGCCGGCCCACCATCTGCCGCGCTGTGGAGGGCAACGTGCTGGTGTATCACGATGCCCACCACCTGTCGGCGGCCTATGTGCGCACACTCACCACCGAGTTGGCTCGGCAGATGTCCGACGCCCTCGGATGGTGGTAGTCGTCACTCGACGATGAAGACCGGAATCTGTCGAGTGGTCTTGGTCTGATATTCGGCGTACGGCGGGTAGGCCTCGACGGCCAGCTTCCACCAGTGCTCGCGCTCGTCACCGGAAAGCTCACGAGCGGTCAGCGATGCGGTCTTGTCGCCGTCCTGCACCGTCACGGCCGGGTTGGCCTTGACGTTGAAGTACCAGGACGGGTGCTCCGGGTCGCCGCCCTTGGACGCCACCATCGCATAGCGGCCGTCCTCCTCCACGCGCATCAGCGGTACATACCGCTTCTTGCCTGACTTGGCGCCCGTGGTCGTGAACAGCACGATCGGGCGGTCCAGCACCTCGACTCCGTCGGTGGTGCCTTGTTCCAGGATGCGTTGGGTCTGGTCGCGTACCCAGTCGGTCGGGCTCAGTTCAGCTTGCTCACT
This sequence comes from Mycobacterium sp. 134, assembly GCF_048282715.1. NCBI lineage: Bacteria > Bacillati > Actinomycetota > Actinomycetes > Mycobacteriales > Mycobacteriaceae > Mycobacterium > Mycobacterium sp. 134. Next base: position 4,737,379 of record NZ_JBLVUN010000008.1, on the reverse strand, counting down.
CACGCACCGCGCAACACCGGCCACGTCGCTGCTATTCCGCGCCGCCCCCGATTGCTTGCGGCCTCAACCTCCTGGCGTGATCGGGGTGAGGACGAGTTGCCGGGCCTCCGCGGTCACGATGGAGAACGTCTCGTTCCAGTCTGGCAGCGAGATCGTCAGCACATCGCGGCCGGGCTGATGCTCGACGGACCAGCTGCCGGACTGACGGGCGCCGCGGTCATCGGGTCCCGGTGTACCCACGACGGCATTGTGGTCGGGCAGCAGGGTGAAGGTCGTTCGTCCGCGCGACGGCGGCAGCGGATAGTCCGCGGGCCGGAAGGTCTGGGTCGCTCCGCGGTCCTCCTCGTGCGAATGCGTCCATGACCCCAGGACCTGAGTTTCATCGATCACGGCGGGCACCCTTCGAGGCCGGTTGCGGCGTAGTCGCCGGTTCCATATTCGCCCGAAAGGACGAAGCGCGTGGCAACAATGTGACAGACGCCTAGCCCAGCGCCGCGGTCACGAAAGCCACATTCATGCGCAGGATCTCGACCGCCAGATGAATGTCGATGAACTCCATGGTGTCGGCGGCGCTGTGAACGTGGTCGTTGGCGCCGTCGGCGCCCTCGATGGTCAGGACGGCCGCGATCCCTTGATCGATGAACGGCACGTGGTCGCTGTTGAACGGATTGAGACTGGTCTGTACGGTCAGCCCGGTGTAGGTGTGTGCCGCGTCGGCCAGCCCGTCGATCACCCGCTGCGACACCGCGGCCCCCTCGAGCAGCACGGTGGGGTCTGCGGTGTTGAGTGTCGCGATCATGTCCATGTTGACCACTGCGCGGATCCGCGACCGTTCGGTCGCGCTCAGGCTTGCAACGTAGGCCAGGCTTCCGAACAACCCTTCCTCCTCGCCGCCGAAGAGGATGAAACGCACATCGTGTCGTCCCGAATGATGTTGGACGGCACGGGCAATGGTCAGGACACCTGCGCTGCCCGACCCGTTGTCGTCGGCGCCCGGCGCGGGTGCGGCAGGGCCACCGGCCAGATTGATCGAATCCAGGTGTGCGGTCACCAGCACCACGTCCCGCGGAGCGGGCGCCGAGCCGTCCCGTTCGGCGATCACGTTGCGGCTGGTCCTGCCTCCCACGTCGATGGTCTGAGTACGGGTGCGGTAGCCCGCGGTTTCGAGTTCGGACTGTGCCCAGTCGGCGGCCTGGCCGAACTGCGCGCTGGTGGAATGCCGGGTGCCGAAGCCGACCAGTTTGCGCAGATCGAGCCCGTACCGTTCGGCCGACACGGCGTCGACGCATTTCTGTACCGCCGGCTCGGGCTCGCGGGCAATCCGCTGTCTCGTCTCGAAAACGGCGCTGCCCCACGGCACATCGCGCACGCTGTAGCACGGGAAATCGTCGTCCGTAACGTCGTTTGACGGGTCGGTCCCGACGTCGACCACCAGATAGCGCCCCTTGTCCGTGAGCACGGCGACGTCGGGATGAGCCTTCTGGTAGAGCCGTCCGTGTTGGACCACCAGTCGCAGCTGCGCCCGGTGGGCCCGGGATGCGGGGTGTGTCGCGTCGCGGCGCAGTACGGTGTCGCCCAACCGAACCCAGTCGGCACCGGCGAACTCCTGTACCCGGGGCGGCAATTCGGACAGCGACTCGATATCGCCACCACCTCCGCCGGGTGCGCGAACCTGGATGGCATTGAGGCCCAGCATGCGCGCGGCCACGACGTGTGCGGGGTTCTCCGTGATGAACAGGACGTCGGCGAATGCCAGCGCGGGGTTGGCCTTGGCGACGGCCTTGGCGAAGAACTCTCTGGCCGGCTTGTGTACACCGACTTCACCCGACAGCGTGACGTGTGTGTCCACCGGTTCGAAAAAGGAACGGATGCCGAGATTTTCGAGGATGTCGTAGTACTGCTGCGCGGGTTCGTCGAAGTCCGAGGCGAGCCCCAGCAGCACGGGGTTGCCGTCCCCGTCCCGGAGTTCGGCGATGTCGGTCAGCGCCTCGAACGCCCCGGGTAACAGGACATCGCCGTCTTCGAGGGTCTGGCCGAGGTCGAACAACACGAGTTTCATCGCCGCTGCCTGCTCCGGCTAGCTGCGGGCGACCAGGGTGGCGATCTGAGCGAGAACGGACCGCAGTTGTGCCACCTCGCGACGGAGCTCACCGACCTCCGCATCGGCCGTGTCGCCGCCCGGCGCGGTGGCGACGGCAGGTGCCGGCGATGCCTGCGGGGCCTCGGCTCCATTGCTACCGACCGTGGCGCCGACCAGCACCCGGGGTTGCGCCGGCTGGGCCGGGGCGGCGGTGCGCGCCAGGAACGAGGCACGCGGGCCCTCCAGCGTCGCCGACATGCGAACCGACTGACCCGCGGTGAACATGAACATCCCCGCGTCGTCGGTGTAATCCATGTAGTTCATGAACATGTCGCCGTGCGGGCCATTACTGCAGGTGACGTGGGGGAACGTGGGCCTGCCGAAATTCGCCCGGGCCTGATTGGGTGTGTCATCCACCAAATCGCCACCGCTGCATCCGGATCCGTCGTCGCCCCAGATGTGGCGCAGGCTCAGCCAATGACCGATCTCGTGGGTCGCGGTGCGTCCGAGGTCGTACGGGGCGCTGACCGTGCCGGTGGTGCCGAAGAACGTGTGCGCGATCACCACGCCGTCGGTTTCCGGTGGCCCACCGGGGAACTGCGCGTAGCCGAGGATGGCCTGCCCGCCGCTGCGTAGCTCACCGCAGACCCAGAGGTTGAGGTAATCCAAGGACGGCCAGGCGTCGGCGCCGCCCGTCGCGCTCGATTTCACGTCTTCATCGTCGGCGGTGAAGAACGTCTTGTCCGTCGCGGTGCGGGTGACGCCGTCGGTCGGGTTGCCCTCAGGGTCGACGCTTGCCAGCTCGAACTCGACCTCGCAGTCGGCGATCAGCTGCGTCCAGACGGCCGGCACACCTACCCGGTCGGGGTTGGTGGCCCGGAAATCTTGGTTGAGGACGTCGATCTGGCTGTCGATCTGTTCCTTGCTGATGTTCTCGGCCGGCGACGCAGGATTGTGCAGGACGTGGACAACGACGGGAATGGTCACGATGCCGCGTTTGGGTGCGCGCATCCCCGACTCGTACGCCAGCGCCCTGTTCTCGAACTGATCGCACCGTTGCCGGTAACTCTCGCTCTTGTTGAGCAGGTTGTAGTGGATGGCCATCGTGGCGCACAGTTGGCGCGACAACGGAACCTGTTGTTCGTCCATGGCCGTTCCTTTCGGCGAACCGGGGGTGTCCGTGCCCGCTTAAAGTATTGGCGGGACGAACTTTCCGGACACGCGTAGTCGACTACTCGACTTTGCGGATCGGCCTGATCTGCGTCGGGGGTCAGCGCAGCTTCAGCACCACTTTTCCTTTGGCGCTGCGGTTCTCCAGCGACGCGATGGCCTGTGCCGCCTGCTCCAGCGGGTACACCTCGGGCTGCGGTGCGGCGACCGCGCCGGAGGCCAGCAGCGGCTGCAATTCGGCCCACTGCTCCTGCAGGTAGCCGGGGTGGGAGAACGTCCAGGCGCCCCAGCCGGCGCCGATCACGTCGACGTTGTTGAGCAGCAGGCGATTGACCTTGACCGTGGGGATCTCGCCGCCGGTGAACCCGACGACCAGCAGGCGTCCCCCCACGGCCAGCGACCGCAGTGAGTCGGTGAACCGGTCCCCGCCGACCGGGTCGAGGACGACGTCCACGCCGTGGCCGCCGGTGAGTTCCTTCACCGCGTCGCGGAATCCGTCGGCCAGCACCACATCCGATGCGCCTGCGGCCCTGGCGATCTCGGCCTTCTCCTCTGTGGACACCACTGCGATGGTGCGCGAGGCCCCCAGCGCCGGTGCCAGCCGCAGGGCCGAGGTGCCGATCCCGCCTGCCGCACCGTGCACCAGGACGGTCTCGCCCTCGGCCAGCCTGCCGCGGGTGCGCAACGCGAACTGCACCGTCAGGTCGTTGAACAGGATGCCTGCGCCGGCCTCGAAAGACACGGCGTCCGGCAGCGCGAACACCCGCTCGGCGGGCAGTGCCACGACTTCGGCCATGCCGCCGGACAACATGGTCAGGCCCAGCACGCGATCACCGGCGCGGACATGGGCATCGGCCGGGGCGCTACGCACCACGCCTGCGACCTCGGCGCCCGGGGTGAACGGCAGGTCCGGCTTGTACTGGTAGAGCCCACGGGTCAGCAGGGTGTCCGGGAAGGCGACCCCGGCTGCGTGGACGTCGATGACCACCGCGTCGTCGGAAGAGGGTTCCGCCACCTCGGCCACCCGCACAGCGTCGGGTCCGTCGAGCCGGGTGATCTGTGCTGCACGCATCGGTGTCTCCTTCAGGTGGGGTCGCCAGCCAATTGTGACAGGTGTCAACTCGGTGGTTAGCATCACCGGATGCTCAACGCCCGCGCCGCGGTGGTGCTCGACGCCGGAGCCGATCCACGGCTCACCGACGTTCAGATCCGGGAGCCGCTCGGCGACGAAGTGCTGGTCCGCATCGACGCGGTGGGTATCTGCCACACCGACGTGAGCGTGGCCGCGCGCTTCCGCAAGCTGCCGATGGTGTTCGGCCACGAGGGCGCGGGCACCGTGGTGCAGGCCGGGCCGAACGCCGCGCCACGAGTCGGCGACCAGGTGGTTCTCACCTTCGCCAGTTGCGGCGCCTGCCGTAACTGCCAGGCTGATGCCCCGGCGTACTGCGAGCGTTCGACCGACCTCAACATGCGTGGCGGCCGCCGCGACGAGTCCAGCGCACTGCACGCCGGCGGTGCGCCCATCGGGGCTGGATTCTTCGGCCAGTCCAGCTTCTGCACCTATGCGATCGCAGGCAGTCGCAACGCGGTGGTGCTGCCCGAGCCGATCGACCCGGCGCTGGCGGCCCCGCTGGGCTGCAGCGTGCAAACCGGTGTGGGCGCCGTGCTCAATGTGCTCGCGCCGCAACCGGCGGACGCGCTCGTGGTGTTCGGTGCCGGCGCTGTCGGGCTTTCGGCGGTCATGGGGGCCCGCATCGCGGAGTGCCGGACCATCGTCGCCGTCGACCCGATCGCGCAGCGGCGCACGCTGGCAAGCGAATTGGGAGCGACCACGACGATCGACCCGACCACGTCCGACACCGCTGCGGTCATCCTCGAGCTGACCGGGGGAGCAGCCGCCGCGGTCGACACCACCGCGCGGCCCGATGTTCTCGCCGCGGCGGTGGGGGTGCTGCGTGAGCGCGGCACCCTGGCGCTGCTGGGCCTCGGTGCGCTGACTGCCGATCTGCCCGTCGCGGCCATCATGGGCAAGGGCCTGACCGTGCGCGGCGTGGTGGAGGGGGACAGCGATCCGCAGACCTTCATCCCGCGCCTCGTCGATCTGCACCGCCGTGGCGAACTTCCGCTCGACAAGTTCGTCAGCCGGTACCCGTTCGGCGACTTCGACCGGGCCTGGGCTGCCGCCAAGGCCGCTGACGTGGTCAAACCCGTGCTGATCACCGGAGCGGCAAGCTCATGAATCCCCAGTTTCGCTTGGCGACGACGCCTATGATCGGAGCAGCATGACCCTTCCTCAGCTACCACCGGGACGCAAGGTCGAGGTTCGCGCCATCGACGGAGTGCGGCTGCATGCCGAGGTGTTCGGGCCCGAGGACGGCTATCCGATCGTGCTGGCCCACGGCATCACCTGTGCCATCGGGGTCTGGGCCCACCAGATCGCCGATCTGGCCACCGACTACCGCGTCATCGCCTACGACCATCGCGGGCACGGCCGCAGCGAGACTCCGCACGGCCGTCGCCGGTACAGCCTCAACCACCTCGCCGCCGACCTGGACGCGGTACTCGACGCCACGCTGAAGCCCGGTGAGCGGGCCATCATCGCGGGACATTCGATGGGCGGCATCGCGATCACCTCATGGTCGCAGCGCTATCCGGCCCGGGTGGCTGCCCGTGCCGACGCGGTCGCGCTGATCAACACCACCACTGGGGACCTGCTGCGCCATGTGAAACTGGCGCCCGTGCCCGCCCCGCTGTCGGGGGCGCGCATCCGCGCGGCCGGCACCTTCCTCAAGACCTTCGGTGCCACGCCGGTGCCCCGCCTCGCCGACGGGCCGAACAAGCGGTTTGTGGCTTATCTGGCCGTGGGCCGCGACGCCGAACCGTGGGTCGCCGAGTTCGTGCACCACCTTTTCGCCGCCACGCCACCGGCCAGTCGTGGCGGCTGGGCCCGCGCTCTCGTGGACAGTTTGGGGACCACGCACATCTCGCTGCGTAACCTTGTCGTCCCGACCCTGGTGATCGGCAGCACCAAAGACCGGCTGCTGCCGATCGTCGCCTCACGCCGCATCGCCACCGACGCGCCGAACCTCGCCTCGTTCGTGGAGCTGTCGGGAGGTCACTGCGCGATCCTCGAGCAGCCGGGCGAGGTCTGCGCCCACCTGCGTCGTCTTACCGAATCCGTTGCGCCACAGCGCCGTATCGGCTGAGGCGGAATCAGCCGGCCAGCAGCCCGGCCACCTCGTCTGCGGCTCGTTGCCCGGACCGCACCGCCCCGTCGAGGAAACCGGTCCACACATCGGCGGTCTCGGTGCCGGCCCAGTGAATGGCGTCCACCGGTTCGCGCAGCCACCGACCGTATTGCGTCCACGATCCCGGCGGCACCGCCGCCGTCGGCCCACCGGGTGCGAATTGTTCTGTGCTCCAACAGTGGTCGACGTAGTCAGTCGGCTGCAGCGCCGCATCGCCGAACAGGGTCGCGAACCCGGACAGGGCCTGCTCGCGTCGTTCATCCGGTGACAACCGGTCGAACGTGCGGGAATCGGTGAACCCGAGCAGGATGCCGGGGCCACCGTCGCCCGGGCTGACATCGAAGGTGATGAACACCGGCCCCTCATCGGACAAGGCCTCGCCCGAGCAGCCGTTGGCGCGCCAGAACGGTCGCTCATAGGCGGCGTAGGCCTTGCTGAGGTTGCCCTGCGGCCAGTTCGCCGCCAGTTCGGCGTAGGGCTCGGGCAGTGGCGGGCTGAACTCGATCCCGGTCCGGTGCTGGGGCGGGATCGCTACGATCACCGCGCGTGCCTGCACCTCGCCGGCCGGGCTACTCACCACCACGGTGCCGTCGGCGCGGCGTTCGATGCGGCCCACCGGGGAGTTGAGCACCACTCGCTCTCCGAGTTCCTCGGCGATCTTGCACGCGATCTGCTGGGTACCGCCAGGAAACCGGTCCTGCTGGGCGCCGCCGCGGACGTCGAGCATGCGGTCCAGCCCGCCAGCGGCCTTGACGTAGCGGGCGGCGTGCAGCATCGACACCTCGTCGGGCTCGGCGCCCCAGGTGACCCGGGACATGATCGCCATGAGGTTGCGCGTCGATGCGTTGGCACCGGCCGAGCGCAGCCACTGCTCCAGTGTGAGCTCGTCGAGTTTCTGGGCGTTCGGGCTCTTCCACGGCTCATTGACCCGGATCAGCCGGCAGAGCCGTTCGAAGCGCCACTGGATGCGGGAGACGTCGAAGAGTTCCATCATCGACAGGCGGGGGATGGTGCTGCGGTAGGCCCGGACCCGCCCGTGCCACAGGATCAAATTCTTGCCGCGGTCGTAGGTGGGCACCGTCTCGCACCCGAGCTCGCCGGCCAGCGCCAGCACCGCGTCCTGGGTGGGGCCGACGAACGTGCCGCCCAGGTCGACCGGCACCCCGGCGATCTTCGTCGTCGACGAACGTCCACCCACGCGGTCACGCCCTTCCAGCACCACCACCTGGTATCCGAGCCGGACCAGGGCGCGGGCGGCGGACAGGCCGGCGAAGCCGGCGCCGACCACGACGACGTCGGTGCTGGTTGGGATGCTCACCTGTCTAGGCTCTCACGCGTGAAGGTCATGACAGCGTTGTTCGGGCCGCAAGACGCGATCGGCCGTGCCGCAGCCTTGCGAGAGGCCGGTGCCACCGGGGTGTTCACGTTCGAGGGGCCACACGATGTGTTCACCCCCTTGACGCTGGCGAGCACGGTCGGGGATCTCGACCTGATGACCAACGTCGCAATTGCGTTTCCCCGCAACCCGATTCATCTGGCACACCAGGCAATCGACCACCAGATCCTGTCCGGCGGGCGGTTCACCCTCGGGCTCGGCACCCAGATCCGCACCCAGATCGAGAAGCGGTTCGGCGCGGAGTTCGACCGGCCGGTGGCCCGGATGTCCGAGTTCGTCGCGGCGTTGCGGGCGATCTTCGCGGCCTGGGACACCGGCGAACGGCTCGATTTTCGAGGCGAGTACTACCGGCACACCCTGATGACTCCGACGTTCACTCCCCGGGACAATCCGTACGGTCCGCCGCCGATCTACGTCGGCGCGCTGGGGCCGCGGCTGACCCGGGCCACCGCGCAGTTCGCCGACGGCCTGCTGGTGATGCCGTTCGGGTCCAGGCGGTTCCTGCACGAGGCGACGTTGCCCGCGGTGCGTGGCGGGCTCGCCGCCGCCGGACGTGACCAGCGGGAGCTGGCCATCGTCCCGGAGATCATCGTGTCGGCCGGTGACGATCATGACGCGGCGCGACGGCTGCTCGCCTTCTACGGCTCGACTCCGGCCTATCTCCCGGTGCTGGAGGTACACGGGTGGGGCGATTTGCAGCCCGAGCTCAACGCGCTGTCCAAGCAGGGGCGGTGGCAGGAGATGGGTTCGCTGATCGACGACGAGGTGCTGCACACCATCGCGGCCTGCGGTAGCCCCGCCGACATCGCCGCCCACATCCGGGACCGTGTGGGCGGGGTGTCTGACCGGATCTGCCTGTACCAACCGGGTCCGATCGCGGTGGATTCGCTTGCCCAGATCGTCGACGCGCTGCGCGACTGAGCACATAGGGTGGTGGTACTGCGCGGGACCAAAGGAGGTTCGCTATGGACGGTGCGCGTCGCGCTGCGGATCCGCACTACTCGGATGTGCTCATCATCGGGGCGGGGATCTCAGGGTTGGGCGCGGCCTACCGCGTCCATGAGAAGAGCCCCGGGCTGACCTACACCGTGCTGGAACGCCGGGAGCGGATCGGTGGCACCTGGGACCTGTTCCGCTACCCGGGGATCCGCTCCGACAGTGACATCTTCACGCTGAGCTTCCCGTACCAGCCGTGGACCAAGCCGGAGAACGTGGCCGACGGTGACGACATCCGCGACTATCTGACCGAGACTGCCAGGGCACACGGCATCGATCGCCACATCCGGTTCAACACCCATGTGCTGTCGGCGGATTGGGATTCGGACACCGACGCCTGGACCGTTCAGGCCGAACAGGACGGTCAGGCCGTCACGTACCGGGCCCGGTTCCTGTTCTTCGGCACCGGTTACTACAACTACGACGAGCCCTACACCCCGGAATTCCCCGGGATGGAGAACTTCGGCGGCGAGGTGGTGCACCCGCAGTTCTGGCCCGAATCGCTGGACTACTCCGGCAAACGAGTCGTGGTGATCGGCAGCGGGGCCACCGCGGTCAGTTTGGTGCCCGCGCTGGCGCAACAGGCCGGCCACGTGACGATGCTGCAGCGGTCACCGACCTACATGGTGGCGGCGGACCGGGTTGTTCCGTCGGTGCAGACCATCCGTAAAATTCTGCCGCGCAAGCTATCCCATCAAGTTGTGCGGTTCCGCAACGCGATGATCCACGTGCTGAGCTATTTCTTCTTCCGCAAGGCCCCCGATCTCGGTCGCAGTTACCTGCGCAAGCAGATCGTGGCGGCATTGCCCGAGGGCTATCCCGTCGACGTGCATTTCAAGCCGCGCTACAACCCATGGGATCAGCGGTTGTGCCTGGTGCTCGACGGTGACCTGTTCGCACACATCAGTGACGGCCGGGTCGAGGTCGTCACCGACCACATCGACCACATCGATGCCACGGGCATCGTCCTGAAATCCGGTGCGCGGGTGGACGCGGACGTGATCGTCACCGCGACCGGCCTGCAACTGCAGGCGCTCGGCGGGATCAGGCTCGCGGTCGACGGGAACGAGGTCAAGCCGACCGAGCGGTTCGTCTACAAGGAGTTCCTGCTGGAGGACGTTCCGAACCTGGCCTGGTGCATCGGTTACACCAACGCGTCGTGGACGCTGCGGGCCGACATGACCGCACGGGCCTTCGCAAACCTGCTGGCGTACATGGGTGCTCACGGCTACACCCATGCCTATCCGCACAAGGGCGCGGCGCCGATGCCGGAGAAGCGCACGTGGGATCTGGAGGCCGGCTACATCCAGCGTTCCGAGCACGCATTGCCGCGTTCGGGCACCAAACGGCCGTGGCACGTGCGGCACAACTATGTGCTCGACGCGATCGACCACCGCTTCGACCGTATCGACGAGTCGATGGTCTTCGGCCGCGCACCCGTCGCCGTGGCCTGATCACCGCGAGTTCCTGGGCACCGCGAGCGAGGTCGCTCGTCAGGGGGTACGGATGCGCAACCCCGTCGTCAGCAGCTGCGTCGCCGACAGCCCGAACGTGGTCTTGAAGGTGTCGGCCAGGTGCGACGGGCTGGCGAATCCGGAATCGGCCGCCGCTGTGGTCAGACTCTTTCCTGCTGCCACGGCGGTTCCGGCTGACACGAGCCTGCTCCACATCCGGTAGCGGCGCAGGCTGGTGCCGGCCTCACGCCGGAACAGATGCAGGAACCGCGATTCGGACAACCCTGCGGCGGCGGCGAACTCACGCGCCGATACCGCTGCCGCCGGATCTTCGCGAATCTGCTTGGCCACCAGCTCGATCCGGGGATCGATGCGATGCGGTGTATCCGGGGCGGCCAGGTCCAGCCAGCGCCGGGCGGCATCGTCGTCGTCCGGCCTCGCCGTCAGGACCGGTTCGGCGGCATGGCCGACGCCGATGCTGCCGCAGAACTCGGCGAACTGCTGACGGCACGATGCGCTGCGCTGCGAGCTGGGATCGAGATAGCAGGACACCAACCCACCCTGCATCGACAGGTGATGGGTGAGCCGCGGAGGAATCAACACACTGCGTGCGACGGTCGCGGCGCCCTGCACCGTCACCGTCAGCGGTCCGTCGACACCGACGGCCATGCACCACACCGATCCGGAATGCGGCTGCAGACCGAGACCGGGCCCGGAATAGAGCGCCTGCCCCGGCCACAGCCACACCGTGGGGCAGCAGGTTTGTGGAAGCGCAGGCACGGGTTCAGTCTGCATGCTGAACGGACACCGTGAACAGGAGGTCACCGTGACCATCGCTCTCATCGCCGTTGTCGGCGTGTTCTTCGCCGGCATGGGTCTGTACGCACTGGCGGCCCCGGCGGCGATCCTGCGTCCCTTCGACTACGACCTGAGGACGGCCGCGGCCCGCGCGGAAGTCCGTGGCGTGTACGGCGGCTTCGGTCTCGCCATCGCCGCGGTGCTGGCATACGCCGCCGTGGCGCCGGGGGAGGTGCGCACCGGGGTACTGATCACCGTCGGTGCGGCACTGGCCGGAATGGCAGTCGGCCGTGCCGTCTCGGCGGTGTTCGACGAACGGACGGCCTTCTACCCCAACTGGTTCTACTGCCTGGTAGAGGCGGTCGGCGCAGGCGCGCTGTTCTGGGCTGCCTGAAAGTGACTACGGGGCGACGGTGAGCCAGTCGGCGAAGCCGGACGGATCGTGCCGGCCCAGTGCGCCGTGCTCGAACAGGCCCCAGCCTTCCACCGGCGCACCGTTGCCCTCGGTGCACAGGGCCCGTCCGACGTGGTCGATCACGCCGAACGCGGTCCGCCCGACGACCGCCGGGTCGTTCATGTCATAGGTGCGACGCTCGGTGAACTTCTCGCCCTTCCACACGCCGTGAATCCAGTCGACGTCGCCGCCGTAGCCCCCGCCGACGTGAATCGGCACGGGCAGTTTGGATTCCACGTCGAACCGGACGGGAGTGCCGTCCGGTGCGGTGGCCTCGATCGTGGCCCCGGTCGGGATCCGGGTCCCCGAGCGGTAGTGGATCTTCACCCGCGGCCAGCCGAGCTGCTCGACGCGACCGTCCTTGAAGACCCGGCTGCAGTCGTTGAGCGAGCGGAACCCGCTGGGATCCTCCTGGATGATGAAGACGATCGAGAAGTCGTCGAAAGCCATCGGCACATACAGCCACCACATGCCTTCGAACGGCGGGTCGGCCGGACGTCCGGCGGGCTCGGCCTCACCGACCGGCCGGATACCCCAGGACCGGTCGCGCGAGCCGATCCAGGTGTCTGGGGTGACGTCGATGCGCTGGCCGTCGATCTCCAGATAGCCGCTCCAGGAACCCAATTGGGCGAAGCGCTGGGCGTCGAGGGTGACCCGGTTGCCCTGGCGCATCAGATGCGGCTGTTCCTGGACGACGTCGAACAGCCCGTCCCAGGTGAGATCTGCGGCGACGCCCTCGGTCTCGTCGAGCACGATGCGGATCTTCTTGAGCGGCTCGGTGACCTCGACCCGGTAAGCGCCGACGTGCTGGTTGAGCCGGTCCTGATCGATCGCGTCGGACAGATGGACCGCCGTCTGCTCATCGCCGCGCCGTACGAGGAAGTACGCGTCCTTCACCCCGAGGTTGGGGTAGTAGCCCAGGCCCGTGATGACGAAGATGTCGCCGGTGCGGTCGTGGGCGTTGAAATACGAACGGTCGTAGAAGTTCCGGTCGGAAGACCCGGGCCAGGCGATCGGCTGGGGGACTTGGTGGACCGGGAATTCGTCCATCGGGCCGAGCATTTAGGACTCCTCGATCAGACGCCGCAGCAACGGCGCGTGGTAGAACATCGTTTCGACGTCGTCGGGCTTCTCGGTCTCGCCGAAATGCACCCGCCGGGCGCCGGTGCGCATGAACACGCAACACCAGATGACGCCCGAGTAGATGTAGAACCAGCGAAGGTCGCCGAGTTCCGCCCCGGTCAACTCGCGGTAGGTGGCGCGGACATCCTCCTCGCGCATCACGTCGGGCAGGCCCGGCAGCCCCGCCATGCCCGCCAGCTCCTGAAACACCATGTGCGCAAAGATGATCCAGGAGACATCGAGTTCACGAGGGCCGATGGTGGCCATCTCCCAGTCCAGCACGGCAGCCGGCCGGAAGTCGTCGTAGAGCACGTTGCCGATCCGGGAGTCTCCCCAGATCAGCACGGAGTCCGTCGCCGCCACGTCCTCGGGGAAGTTGTCCTCGAGCCACTGCAGCGACCGCTCGACCAACGGGGAACGGCCGATATCGGGGACCGAGTACTCGTACCAGTCCTTGAGCCAGCCGAAGTGCCGGCGCAGCGGGGTGTCGCCGGGAGGATCGATCTCGGACAGGAACCCGAACCGCTCCGCGGCGTCCGGGATCGCGTGCAGTTTCGCGAGTACCTCGACGGTGCTGTCCTGCAGCTCGCGCTGGCGTTCGAGCGGGGCATCGGCGAACCAGTTGCCGCCGAAGGTGTAGGGCATGACGTCGGGCGGCACCTGGCCGTCGACCCGGTCCATCAGGAAGAACGGAGTGCCCAGCACCTCGCCGGTGGTGTCCATCCAGCGGACGTTGGGGACCGGCACATCGGTGAGTTCGCCGACCTGACGCATGACCTCGAACTGGTGATCAAGCCGGTACGACGAGAACACCGGGACATCATCGGCGGTGGGGGCGACGCGGGCCACCCACTTCTGCTCCTTCGGCTCGCCGTTCTCGTCCCAGCGCCCGGTCAACATGATCGTCTCCGAGGACATGCCGTTGGAGTCGACGCCGCTTTCCACGGTGATCTCGGGGGCGACGCCGCCCGGCATCACGGTGGACAGCCATTTGGACAGCACCGTCGGCAGGGTGGTGACGTCTCGGCTGGAGCGTTGCAGGTGGTCGACGTTCTCCACAGGAGCGTCCACGGCCTCGTTTGCCATTCAACTGTTCCTTACGGCCACAATTACGATACTGTTAGTAGCGTTATGAAAGCAGAGCCATCATCAGTTGGCAAGAGCGCCGGAGCGGGACGCCCCCGCGACCCGCGCATTGACGCTGCCATATTGCAGGCGACCGCGGACCTGCTTGTCGAAATCGGCTACGCGAACCTGACCATGGCGGCGGTCGCCGAGCGGGCCCAGACCACGAAAACCGCGCTGTACCGCCGGTGGTCGAGCAAAGCGGAGTTGGTGCACGAGGCGGTGTTCCCCGCTGCCGCGACCGCGCTGACGGCGCCGGCGGGTGACATCGCCGCAGATATCCGAGCGATGATCGGTGCCGCCCGCGATGTGTTCACCAGCCCGGTGATGCGTGCGGCACTGCCCGGACTGGTTGCCGACGTCGTCGCCGACACCGACCTGAACGCCCGGGTGATGCAGCGGTTCGCCGGGACCTTCGTCACCGTGCGCGCCCGGATCGTCGACGGCATCGTCCGCGGTGAAGTCCAACCGGATGTCGACCCGGACCGCCTGGTGGAGCTCATCGGCGGGTCGACCATGCTGCGGATGCTGTTGTGGCCCGAACGCGAACTCGACGACGAGTGGGTGGCGCAGACGGCGGCGATCCTGGTGCATGGGGCCACCGTCGGAAAGTAGCGTCTGACGCCTTTGCGTCAGACTGAGGACAAATCTTCCGGGCCGTTCGGACCCCGCATAGCCTGCGGCCACGTGACTATTACCGACCCACGTTCAGCGGCCACCGCCAAGCCGAGTGCGCGCACCGTCGCGCTGGGCAGTGCGGTCGGCACCACGATCGAGTGGTACGACTTCTATCTGTACGCCACGGCCGCGGCCCTGGTCTTCAAACCGTTGTTCTTCCCGAACATCTCGTCGACGGCCGGCACGCTGGCCTCGTTCGCGACCTACGCCGCGGGGTTCGGCGCCCGGCCCCTGGGTGCCCTGATATCTGGTCACTACGGAGATCGGCTGGGGCGCAAGGTGGTTCTGGTCGCCGCGCTCGTGGGGATGGGGCTGAGCACCTTCGCGATCGGGCTCCTGCCGACCTATGCCCAGATCGGGCTGCTCGCGCCAGCGCTGCTGGTGGGCCTGAGGCTGCTGCAGGGCCTGGCGGTGGGCGCCGAATGGGGCGGTGCGGCACTGCTTTCGGTGGAGCATGCACCGCCAGGTCGCCGCGGCCTGTTCGGCAGCTTCACCCAATTGGGTTCCCCGGCAGGCATGTTGCTCTCGACGGCGATCTTCTACGTCACGAGAACGGTCACCGGTCCCGAAGCCTTCCTCGCCTACGGTTGGCGAATCCCGTTCCTGCTCAGTGCCGTCCTGGTCGTGATCGGCCTGGTGATCCGGCTGAGGCTCACCGATGCCGAGGTCTTCACCGAGGTCCGAGACCGCGGTGAGGTGGCGCGACTGCCGGTGCTGGAGGTGCTGCGCACCCAACCGCGCAATGTGTTGATCACCACCGGACTGCGGTTCTCGCAGATCGCCCTGTTTGTCCTACTGACCACGTATTCATTGACCTACCTGCAGGATTCGTCGTCCGCGGGCAGCCAGGTCGGCTTGACGGCCGTCCTGATCGCGTCGGCCATCGGCCTGGTCACTACGCCGGCATGGGCATTGCTGTCCGACCGGATCGGCCGGCGGCCTCCGTATCTGTTCGGTGCGGTGGCCGGTGTGGTGGCCCTCGTCCTGTTCTTCGTTGCGGCGGGCACCGGGTCCCACATCGCGATCGTGTTGTCGATCGTGTTCGGTGTCAACATTGCTCACGACGCGATGTACGGGCCGCAGGCCGCCTGGTTCTCCGAACTGTTCGACACCCGGGTGCGCTACAGCGGTGCCTCGTTGGGGTATCAGATCGGTGCCGTGCTGTCGGGCGGCTTCGCACCGTTGATCGCGGCGGCGCTGCTGGTCGCGGGTGGCGGCAGCCCGTGGCTGATCGTCGGGTACTTCGTGGTGCTGACGGCGATCACGTTCGCGGCGGCCTATTTCGCGCGGGAAACGCATCGGGATGAGATCGGGGACGCGCGATGAGCAGGATCTATC
Source organism: Mycobacterium sp. 134 (assembly GCF_048282715.1). NCBI lineage: Bacteria > Bacillati > Actinomycetota > Actinomycetes > Mycobacteriales > Mycobacteriaceae > Mycobacterium > Mycobacterium sp. 134. The sequence continues at coordinate 4,721,520 of NZ_JBLVUN010000008.1, read as the reverse complement.
TCAACGCGTTCGACATGGCCTGCGTCGGACACCAGTCGGCGGGTTTGTGGCGCCACCCCGAAGACCAGGGCTACCGGTACCGCGAGCTCAAATATTGGACGGATCTGGCCCGCACGCTGGAGGCCGGTGGCTTCGATGCGCTGTTTCTGGCCGACGTGCTCGGCGTCTACGACGTGTACGGCGGATCGCGGGATGCCGCGGTGGCCGATGCCGCACAGGTACCGGTCAACGATCCGACACTGGCCGTCTCGGCGATGGCGGCGGTCACCGAGACCCTGGGTTTCGGTGTCACGGTGTCGTTGACCTACGAGCAGCCCTATGCGCTGGCACGCCGGTTCTCGACACTCGACCACCTGACCGACGGCCGCGTGGCCTGGAACATCGTCACCTCCTATCTCGACAGTGCCGCCAGGAATCTGGGGCTGGACGCCCAGATCCCGCACGACGAGCGCTACGAGATCGCCGAGGAGTACCTCGAGGTCTGCTACAAGCTGTGGGAGGCGTCGTGGGAGCCCGGCGCCGTCGTCCGGGACCGGGAGCGAGGCGTGTTCACCGATCCGGCGAAAGTCCATGACATCGAGCACAAGGGCCGCTACTTCAGCGTCCCGGGGCCGTTCCTGTGCGAACCGTCCCCGCAGCGCACCCCGATGCTGTTCCAGGCAGGTGCCTCGCCGCGAGGGGTCCGGTTCGCCGCGGCACACGCCGAGGCGGTGTTCGTGTCGGGGCCGACGCCCGAGATCGTCGCCAAGCCGGTCAAGGCGCTGCGTGCCGCCGCGGCCGAGCATGGACGAGATCCCCGGTCCATCAAGGTGTTCACCATGCTGACTCCGATCGTCGCCGAGACCCGTGAACTGGCCGTCGCGAAGCTGCACGAGTACCGGCAGTTCGTCAGCGCGGCCGGGGCATTGGCACTGTTCGGCGGTTGGACCGGCGTTGATCTGGCCGAGCTCGGGCCTGACGAATCCCTGAAGTACGTCCAGACCGAGGCCAATCGTTCTGCGCTGGCATCGTTCACCACGTCGGACCGGAACTGGACCGCGGGGGAGCTGGCTCACGAGGTCGGTCTCGGCGGCCGCGGCCCGGTCGTGGTCGGCTCGCCCACCGAGGTGGCCGATGAACTCGAGCGGTGGGTCGAGGAGGCCGGCGTCGACGGGTTCAACCTGGCCTACGTCACGACGCCGGGCACCTTTGTCGATTTCGCCCGCCATGTCGTACCCGAGTTGCGTCGTCGCGGCCGGCTACCGGATCAGGCTGAGCGGTCCACCCTGCGTGAGCGGCTCGGTGGCGCCGGACCGTTGCTGGCTCCCGGGCATCCGGGCGCGGCCTATCGACCGCAGGGCTGGGGTTGACATGAACCAATGTTCAGGTCCGACACTGGTCTGGTGAACGCGAAGGATCAACAGGACATCAGGGCCGTCATGGATGCCGCCACCGACCTGTGGGTAGCGCACGACATGAACGGCTGGGGCCGGTATTTCACCGAGGACGCCGACTTCGTCGCGCACAGCGGCCTGTGGTGGACCTCGCGCGACGACAATGTCGAGGGGCACCTCGATGTGCCGGAAGCCGTTGTCGGCCAGAAGCGCAACTACACCCAGCGGGTCGAGGCCATCGCCGAGATCGCGCCGGGCGTGGCGCTCGTGCACACTCGCTGGGATTGGCCCGGCCACGTGCCGGCGGGAGCCCAGCCGGAAGACCGCAGTGGCATCGTCAGCTATGTCGTCGTCGAACACGACGGGCGCTGGCTGATCCGCTCCGCACACAACACGCGGGTGAGCTAGCCATGGCGGTGCAACCTTTTCCCGCCGATTGGCAGACCGCGCTGGTGTTGGTGCCGCACCCCGATGACCCCGAGTACGGGGTCTGCGCGGCGGTCGCGAAGTGGACCGCCGCGGGCAGGAGCGTGCATTACGCGCTGGCGTCGCGGGGCGAGGCCGGTATCGCCGGCATGCCGCCCGAGCAGGCCGGGCCGCTGCGGGAAGGGGAGCAGCGCAGGTCCGCCGCGATCGTCGGGGTCGACGACGTGGCGTTCTGGGACTTTCCGGACAGCAACATCCGCGACACCTCTGAGCTGCGCGCGAAGATCGCCGAGACCATCGTCGCGATCCGGCCCGATGTCGTGATCACCATCTACAGCGGTCCGGCCTGGGCGCCCGGTGCGCCGAACCAGCGTGATCACATCGAATTCGCCCGCGCGGTGGCGGCGGCCTATGACAGCCTCGCCGACCCGCCGGCGTGGCTCTTCGAGAACGGGCCGGAGCCGACGCACTGCGAGGTGGTCGACGGCTACACCGACGTGGCGGTGAATTCCCTTGCCGCTCACGAGGTGTACCTCTCGGTGCTGGATCCGGAGACGCCCGTCGTCGAACAGGCCCGCCGGCAGGTGGAGATGTCGACACCGGCACTACCGGGACTCGGCGCGCGAACCGTCGGCTTCATCCTGAAGCGGCATCGCTGAGCCTGCCGGAGTCGGCCTACCATCGCAGCTGTGCGTGCTGTGATGTATTCCGAGGTCGGTGTGCTGCCCGGGGTGGTCGAGGTGGCCGACCCCGAATGTCCGGACGACGGAGTGGTCGTGGAGGTCGCGGCCACCGGTGTGTGCCGGTCTGACTGGCACGCCTGGCGGGGGCATGATCCGGTAGCCCTGCCGATCGTCCCAGGGCATGAATTCGCCGGAACCATCGTGGCGGTCGGTCCTGGGGTATCGGGCTGGCAGGCGGGTGACCGGGTGACCGCTCCCTTCGTCCTGGGCTGTGGACACTGCGAATTCTGCGTGACCGGTGACGCCCAGGTCTGCCCGAACCAGCTGCAGCCCGGGTTCACCCTGCCGGGCTCGTTCGCACAACGGGTCGCGGTGCCGCGGGCCCAGGCCAACCTCGTGCGGCTGCCCGACAGCGTTTCGTTCGTCGCGGCGGCGTCGCTCGGGTGCCGCTTCGCGACGTCGTTCCGGGCCGTGGTCAGCCACGGCGGGGTGCAGCCCGGCCAATGGGTGGCGGTGCACGGGTGCGGAGGAGTGGGCCTGTCGGCGGTGATGATCGCGAAAGCGTTCGGCGCCAGGGTCGTTGCCGTCGACCGCGACGCGCAGGCGCTCGCCACCGCCGGTCGCCTCGGAGCCGACGAGCTGATCGACGGTGCCGAGATCCCTGATGTCGCAGCCGAAGTCGTGCACCGGACCGGAGGTGGCGTGCATATCGGGGTGGATGCCATCGGCCATCCCACCGTCGCGGCAGCCTCGGTCTCCTCGCTGCGCCGCCGGGGCCGGCATGTTCAGGTGGGGCTGCTGCTGGGTGACGCGGCGCAGACCGCCTTCCCGATGGACCGGGTGATCGCCCAGGAACTCTCAATCCTCGGGTCGCACGGTATGCCCGCCGTCGACTATCCGGCGATGCTCGACCTTCTCGCGTCCGGCGCGCTGCAGCCGGAGTTGCTGGTCACCCGGCGGGTCGGGCTGGACGACGCGGGCGTGGCGATGGCCGCAATGGATGCGCCCGCGGGGCCGGGAATGACGATCATCGAGCCCGGCCTGGCGGGCTAGTCGTCGATCTGTCCTCGGTTCCGTTGGGCCACAGCGCGGTAACGGTCACCGAGGCCGTCGAAGTCGCGCGTCTGTGCACCGGCGATGGCCTGCTCGGCGGCGAGTGCCGGACTGATGAGGGGATCGCTGCCACGGGTGTAGATCTCCTTGAGGCCGGCCATGGTCGGTCCCGGAACCTCGGCGATCTGACCGGCCAACTCCAGCGCCCGGTCCAGCAACCGCTCGTGCGGTACCACCTCGGTGACCAGACCCAGACGTTCGGCGCGGGCGGCGTCGACGACTTCTCCGGTCATCGAGAGCCGGCGGGCCATCGCGGCGCCGACAACATGGGGGAGCCGTGCCGTCATCCCGCCACCGGGCAGTATCCCGACCCGAGCATGGGTGTCGGCGAACACCGCGCGTTCAGAGGCGATCAGGAAGTCGCAACCCAGGGCCATCTCCAGCCCGCCGGTGAACGTCGCACCGTTGATGGCTCCGACGATCGGTGTGCGGAGCTCGCCGGTCTTGGTGATGCAGTTGTGGGACCGGAATTTCGCGAAATACTCCATGCCGAGCGTTTGCGCCTGTTTGAGGTCCACCCCGGCGCAGAACGCGGGGTCGGTCCCGGTGAGCACGATGACGCGCACCGTCTCGTCCGCGTCGGCGTCGCCCAGGGCGCTATAGAGCTCCTCGATCAACTCACGGCCCAGAGCGTTCCGGGCCTCGGGGCGATGGAGGGTGAGGACCCGGACCGCGCCGTGGTCAGCTGTGAGGACGGTCGTCATCGTTCGAATGTAACGGACCTCACCGCAGGAAGGCCTCGGCATTGTTGGCCAGATCGAGCAGCGGCTGGGGCAGTGCACCGAGCGCGAAAGTGATGGCCGCGGTGACGGTGATGACGGCGGTGGTGAGCCCGCTGGGGACGACCACCTCGGGTGCGTCGTCGGGTGGATCGGTGAAGAACATCAGTACGATCACTCGCACATAGAAGTACGCCGCGACGGCACTGGCGATGACGCCGACGATGACCAACGGGATCGCCCCGCCTTCACCCGCGGCTTTGAACACCGCGAACTTGCTGACGAACCCGCTCGTCAGCGGAATCCCGGCGAACGCCAACAGGAACAGTGAAAACACCACGCCGACAATCGGATAGCGTCGACCCAGCCCGGCCCACTGGGCCATCCCGGTGGCCTCCTCGCCGGTGGCGTTGCGGACCAGGCCGACGACCGCGAACGCGCCCAACGTGCTGAAGCCGTACGCGAAGAGATAGAACAGCGTCGCGGACACCCCGGCGGGGTTGGCGGCGATCACACCCGTGAGGATGAAACCCGAGTGTGCGACCGCCGAGTAGGCCAGCATGCGTTTGACGTCGGTCTGGGTGACGGCGGTGATCGTGCCGACCACCATGGTCAGGATCGCGATCGCCCACAGGACCGGCCGCCAATCGTCGCGCAACTGCGGTACTGCGACGTAGAAGATCCGCAGCATGGCGCCGAACGCGGCGATCTTGGTGGCCGCGGCCATGAACGCGGTGATCGCGGTGGGGGCACCCTGGTACACGTCGGGGATCCATGAATGGAACGGAACAGCACCGACTTTGAACAACACCCCGACCAGCAGCAGGGCGATCCCGATCAGTGCCAGCGGGGTGTTGGGTGCTCTGGTGTCCACAGCGGTGGCGATCCCGGCCAGGTCCAGGGTGCCGGCGTAGCCGTACAGCATCGCCGCGCCGTACAGGAAGAAGGCCGACGAGAATGCGCCCAGCAGAAAGTATTTCAGCGAAGCTTCCTGCGACAGCAGTCGCCGGCGGCGGGCCAGCCCGCACAGCAGATACAGCGGCAGCGACAGCACCTCCAGCGCGATGAACATGGTCAGCAAATCGTCGGCGGCAGGGAACAGCAGCATCCCGCCGATCGCGAACATGGTCAGCGGAAAGACCTCGGTCTGCATCACACCGGTCTTCGTGGCCATCTTCTCGGCCACACTTCCCGGTACCGCCGACGCCTGCGGTGTGAAGCCGTCCAGACCGCGGGGATCGCCGGAAGTCTCTGAGGCAGGCTGGCGTTCGGCGATGAGCAGGATGCCCAAGATGCCGACCAGGGCGATGGTGCCCTGCAAGAACAACGCGGGGGCGTCGAGCACCACCGAGCCCAGAACCGCGGGCCTGCCGGGGGTCCCGTGCAGGTCGCGGGCAAGCAGCGCGACCGCCGCGACGGCGGCCGCCAACCCACCCAACGCAAGGGTGACCTGCACCCGATACCGGGCCGCACGGGGCAGGAAGGCCTCGACCAGCACACCGGCCACCCCGACCCCGAAAACGATCAGCATGGGGGAGAGCAGGCCGTACTCGATGCTCGGCGTCACCATGATCAGCGGCCCCCCTCGGCGATGGTCGGTGGTGCGCTCGGGACCGGATCGCTCTGTCCGATGGTGGTCAAAGTGTGCTGTACGGCCGGATTGATCACGTCCAGCGCGGGTTTGGGATAGATGCCCAGCACCAGCAGCAGCGCGATCAACGGTGCCACGACGACGAGTTCGCGCGGCACCAAATCACGTAAGCCGCGCACACCGTCGTCACCTTCGAGCAGTCCGTCGCGGACCGGACCCGTCATCATCCGCTGGTACATCCACAGGATGTACACCGCGGACAACACCAGCGCGGTGGCGGCGAACACCGCGACCACCGGATAGCGCGTGAATGTGCCGATGAGAACCAGGAATTCACTGATGAAGGGCGCCAGACCCGGTAGCGACAACGTCGCCAGGCCCGCAACCAGGAACGTTCCGGCGAGTACCGGGGCAACCTTCTGCACGCCGCCGTAGGCGTCGATCAAGCGGGAGCCGCGCCGCGACACCAGGAACCCGGCGATCAGGAACAGTGCGGCCGTGGAGATCCCGTGATTGATCATGTACAGCGTCGACCCGGCCTGACCCTGACTGGTCATCACGAAGATGCCGAGAATGATGAAACCGAAGTGTGAAATCGAGGTGTAGGCGATCAGACGCATCACATCGGTCTGGCCGATCGCGAGAATGGCACCGTAGATGATGCCGATCACCGCGAGCGTGATGACCAGCGGACGGAAATACGTCGAGGCATCGGGAAACAGTGGCAGGCAGTAGCGCAGCATGCCGAATGTGCCGACCTTGTCCATGATCGCCATCATCAGCACCGCACTGGCCGGGGTCGCCTGGACCGCGGCGTCGGGCAGCCAACGGTGGAACGGCCAGAGGGGTGCCTTGACCGCGAACGCGAACATGAAACCCAGGAACAAGAAGTTCGCCACAGCGGGGTTGATCACGAACTCACCCGACGAGATCGCCGCGACGATGGCGCGGAAATCAAAGGTGCCCGACGCGAATGCGTCGCTGCCCGCGGTGACCACGTACAGGCCGATCACCGCGGCCAGCATGACCAGGCCGCCGAAAAGGTTGTACAGCAGGAACTTCACTGCCGCTTTGGAAGCTTGAGCTCGGTTTCCGCCGAGTCCTCCGAACCCGCCGATCAGGAAGTACATCGGGATCAGCATGGCTTCGAAGAACACGTAGAACAGCAGGATGTCCAGAGCCACCAGAGACATGAAGACCATGCCCTGGACAGCCAGTGTCAGCGCCAGGTAGGCCTGCACGCCCCGGCCGCCGAGCCCGGTCTGGTGGGCAGCATCGTTCCAGCCCGCGACGATCAGCAGCGGCAGCAGCACCGCCGTGAGAACGACCAGGGCCAGAGCGATCCCGTCGACCCCGAGGATGTAGCCGGTACCGAACGACGGGATCCAGCGATGGGATTCGACGAACTGATACTGCTCACCGGCCGGATCGAAGCCGACGGCGATCACGCCCGCCACACCCAGGGCTGCCAGCGAGATCGCCAGTGCCAGCCATTTCGCGAGTGTCCGTTGTGCGGCCGGGAGCAGCATCACCACCGCGGCGCCCACCGTCGGGAGCGCCCACAGCGCCGTCAGCCACGGAAATGAGCTCACCACAGTCGCACCGCCAGGATCGTCGCCACCACCAGAGCCGCCCCGCCGAGCATGGACAACGCGTATGACCGGGCGAAGCCGGTCTGCAACTGGCGCAATCCATTCGACGTTCTGCTCACCAGTGCCGCCAGCCCGCCGGCGGTGCCGTCGACCACCTTGTCGTCGACCGCGACCAGCGCCGCGGTCAGGGTCTGGCCACCTCGCATGAACACCGCCTCGTTGAACGCGTCGCCGTACAGATCGCGGCGGGCGGCCACCGTCAGCGCCGACCCTTCGGGCACCTCGGCCGGGACCGGCCGCTGCGCGTACATCCGGTAGGCCACCGCGATGCCGACCGCGACGACCGCGAGCACCATCACCGTGACCACCCACGCCGGGATCGCGTGGTGCGCCTCGTGAGCGCCGACAACCGGCTCGAGCCAATGCGACAGGGTGCCGCCGATGGCCAGTGCGCCACCGGAGACCACCGAGCCCACAGCGAGCAGGATCATCGGCCAGGTCATCACGGTCGGGGCCTCGTGCGGATGTGCCTTCTCATCCCAGCGCGGCTCGCCGAAGAAGGTCATCAGCATCACCCGGGTCATGTAGAACGCGGTGATCCCGGCGCCGAGAATCGCTGCCCCGCCGAGGATCACGCCCCGGATGCCCCCGGCGCCCAGCGCCGCTTCGATGATGCTGTCTTTCGAGAAGAAGCCTGCCAGCGGCGGCACCCCGATGATGGCCAGGTAGCCGAGCCCGAAGGTGGCGAACGTGATCGGCAGGGCCTTGCGCAGCCCGCCGTAGCGGCGCATGTTCACCTCGTCGTTCATGGCGTGCATCACCGACCCGGCGCCGAGGAACAGACCGGCCTTGAAGAAGCCGTGGGTGAGCAGGTGCATGATCGCGAACGCGTAACCGGCCGGCCCGAGCCCGGCGGCCAACACCATGTAACCGATCTGGCTCATCGTGGATGCGGCCAGGGCCTTCTTGATGTCGTCCTTGGCGCAGCCGACGATCGCACCGAACAGCAGCGTGACGGCACCGACGATGACCACACCGGTCTGGGCGCCCGGGGCCAGATCGAAGATCGGCCCGGACCGCACGATCAGGTAGACACCGGCGGTGACCATGGTGGCGGCGTGGATCAGCGCCGAAACCGGGGTCGGGCCCTCCATCGCATCTCCGAGCCAGGACTGTAGCGGCACCTGGGCTGATTTGCCGCAGGCGCCCAACAACAGCAACAGCCCCATCGCAGTGAGCGTGGGCTCGCTCAATGCCGGTGCGGCGCTGAAGACCCCGGCGAACGAGATCGACCCGATGGTGGCGAACATGATCATCAGTGCGATGGCCAGGCCCATGTCGCCGACGCGGTTGACGACGAACGCCTTCTTGGCCGCGGCGGCGGCCGACGGCTTGTGCGACCAGAACCCGATCAGCAGATATGAGGCCAGGCCCACGCCTTCCCACCCGGCATACAGGCCGAGGTAGTTGTCCGCGAGGACGAGCAGCAGCATGGCTGCCAAGAACAGATTCAGGTACGCGAAAAACCTTCGCCGATCAGGATCTTCGGCCATGTACCCGATCGAATAGATGTGGATCAAGGACCCGACGCCGGTGATCAGCAGCACGAAGCACACCGACAGCTGATCGAGCTGCAATCCGAAGTCGACCTGAAGGCCGGCCACGGGCACCCAGGAGAACAGGGATTCGCCGACCGCACGGTGCTCTCCGTCGCGGCCCAGCATCTGGGCGAACAGCACTGCCCCGAGGACGAACGCGCCCAGCGCCGTCGCGCAACCCAGCAGATGTCCCCACCGATCGGAACGGCGGCCGCTCAACAACAGCACAACGGCTCCGGCGGCGGGCAGGGCGATCACGAGCCATATGGGAATCGTCATGTCGCCCTTAGTGCCTCAGCAGGCTGGCATCGTCGACCGAGGCCGAACGGCGGGTGCGGAAAATCGTCATGATGATGGCCAGGCCCACGACCACCTCGCAGGCGGCGACCACCATGGTGAAGAACGCCACCACCTGGCCGTCGAGCTGACCGTGCATGCGGGAGAACGCCACGAACGCCAGATTGGCGGCGTTGAGCATGAGCTCCACGCACATGAACATCACGATGGCATTGCGTCGCAACAGCACTCCTGACGCGCCGATGGTGAACAACAACGCCGACAGGTACAGATAGTTGTCGGGATTCACGGCATCACCCCTCCCCGTTCGCCGAGTTACTCATCGTGCGGTGCGGCAGAATGGCGCTGACCGATGACGCCGCGTCGGAGCCGTCGGGCAGCCGGGCCGGGACGTCGACCGCGTTGTGGCGGGCATAGACGCCGGGGTTGGGCAGCGGGGTCGGATGCCCTCCGGCCTGGAACCGTTCGACGGCCAGTTCGCGCTGGGTCTTGCGGCGCTCGACGCGTTCCCGGTGTGCGAGCACCATCGCGCCCAGCGCCGCCGTGATCAGCAGTGTGCTGGTCAATTCGAACGCCCACAGGTAGCGGGTGAAGATCAGCGCCGCGAGCCCCTCCACATTGCCGCCGCTGTTGGCCTGCGCCAGCCCGGCGAAACCGGCGACCGATACATTGCCGATCCCGGCGATCAACAGGATGCCGAATCCGGTACCGGCGGCGAGGGCCGCAAGACGTTGGCCGCGCAGTGTTTCCGCGAAGGATTCGGAAAGGTCGACACCGATGAGCATCATCACGAACAGGAACAGCATCATCACCGCACCGGTGTAGACCACCACCTGGACCACCCCGAGAAACTGGGCGCCCTGGGCGATGTAGAGCACCGCCAGCGAGATCATGGTGCAGGCCAGGAAGACCGCGGAGTACACCGCTTTCGGTGCGGCTACCACTCCGATGGCGCCGAGCACTGCGACGGTCCCGAGGATCCAGAACAGAATCGCCTCCGACGTCGACGTGCTCGCCATGCCTTGCGCGGCGAGTAGCACGACGTCGGGGCTCACTGGACGTCCTCGGTCAGCGGGTTGATCCGGCCGAGGTAGTAGTCGTCGTCGGTGCTGCCCGGTGCCATGTCATGCGGCGGCACCTGCATGCCGGGTTGAAGCGGGGCCAGCAGCTTGTCCTTGCCCCAGATCAGATCCGCGCGGTTGTCGTCGGCCATCTCGTACTGGTTGGTCATCGTCAGGGCGCGTGTCGGGCACGCCTCGATGCACAACCCGCATCCGATGCAGCGCAGGTAGTTGATCTGGTACACCCGGCCGTAGCGCTCACCGGGTGAGAACCTTTCCGCGTCGGTGTTGTCGGCGCCTTCGACGAAGATGGCGTCGGCCGGGCAGGCCCAGGCGCACAACTCGCAGCCGATGCACTTCTCCAGGCCGTCGGGGTAGCGGTTGAGCTGATGGCGGCCGTGATAGCGCGGTGCCACCGGACCAGGTTTCTCCGGATACTGCTCAGTGAGTGTCTTTTTGAACATCGAACTGAACGTGACCGCGAATCCGGCCAGGGCGTCGAGGAGTTTAGGCATCGACGGCCTCCTTCCCAGCGTTCGGCAGCGGCGGTACCGGATAGGCCCCGGTGCTCTGCTGCGGTATCGGCTGAACGGTTCTGCCCCGCAGCGCCTTCCACAGTGCGACGGCCAGCACCGCGACGACGACCACCGCCGTGGTCACCAGGCCGGTGGCCCAGTTGTGGTAGCCGTGCTCGCGCAGGCTGTGGGTTACCGCCACGACCATGATCCAGACCAGGGACACGGGGATGAGCACCTTCCAGCCCAATGCCATGAACTGGTCGTAGCGCAACCGGGGCAGGGTGGCCCGCAGCCAGAAGTACAGGAACATGAACGTCCACACCTTGGCGGTGAACCACAGCAGCGGCCACCACCCGCTGTTGGCGCCGTCGATCAGGTTGAACGGGAACGGCGCATGCCAGCCGCCGAGGAACATCGTGGTGGCCAGGGCGGAGACCGTGGTCATGTTGACGTACTCGGCGAGCATGAACATGGCGAACTTCAGTGACGAGTACTCGGTGTGGAACCCGCCGACCAGTTCTCCCTCGGCCTCAGGCAGATCGAAAGGCGCCCGGTTGGTTTCGCCCACCATCGAGGTCACGTACACCACGAACGAGGGCAGCAGCAGGAATACGTACCAGGTGCGGTCCTGCGCCGCGACGATGCCGGAGGTGGACATGGTGCCCGCGTAGAGGAACACCGCGGCGAACGACAAGGCCATCGCGATCTCGTACGAGATCACCTGGGCGCTCGATCGTAGGCCACCCAGCAGGGGGTAGGTGGATCCGGACGCCCAGCCGGCCAGGACGATGCCGTACACCCCGATGGAGGTGACGGCGAGGATGTAGAGCACCGCCACGGGTAGATCGGTCAGTTGCAGTGCGGTGCGGTGACCGAACACCGAGACTTCGCCGCCCATCGGGATCACCGCGAACGCCATGAACGCCGGGATCACCGAGATGATCGGCGCCAGAAGGTAGATGGGCTTGTCGATTCCGGCGGGGGTGAGACCCTCCTTGAGAGCGAGTTTCACGCCGTCGGCCAATGACTGCAGCAGGCCCCAGGGACCGACCCGGTTCGGGCCGGGCCGCAGCTGCATGCGGCCCAGCACCTTACGTTCGATCAGGATCGCGGAGAGCACCGTGAGGAGCAGGAAGACGAACACCCCGAGCGCCTTGGCCAGGATCAGCCACCACGGGTCGTGACCGAACAGAGTGGGGTCGGGGTAGGTCATCACTCGGCCCGCCCGATCGAAACCAGTGCTCCGGCAGTCACCCCGAGTTGGCGATGGATCGCCGACCCCGGGGAATTGGTCGGCACCCACACCACCCGGTCGGGCATCTCGGCAATCGAGAGCGGCAGAGTGACAGCGCCGCGATCGGTGCTGACGGTCACCGGATCTCCCGGCGTCACACCGAGTTCGGTGGCCGTGGCCGGAGAGAGGCGCACCACGGGGCTGACCGCGGTGCCGGCCAGGTACGGTTCGCCGTCCTGAAGGCGTCCCGCGTCGAGTAGCAGACGCCAGCTGGCCAGCACTGCCTGCCCGGGGCCCGGTGCCGGGGGCGGCGAGGGTGCGCACGACGGGCCGGCGGCGCGGGGCCCGGTCCAGGTGCCGAGGTGGGCCAGCTCGCTGTCGGCGGCTTCGGGCCCGGTCAGACCGAGGTCGACGCCGATCTCGTCGGCCAGGTAGTGCAGCACCCGTAGGTCGGGGATCGCGTTGGTCTGCAGTGCCGGCTTGAACGGGCGAATCCGGCCTTCCCAGTTGAGGTATGCGCCGCCCTTCTCCACCACCGGCGCCACGGGGAAGACCACGTCGGCCAGTTCGGTGACCTCGCTCTCGCGCAGCTCCAGGCTCACCACGAACGGAGTGGCGCGCAGTGCGGCCAGCGCCGTGGCCGGGTCGGGCAGGTCGGTGACCTCGACGCCACCGACGATGAGCGCCGAAAGGTTTCCGTCGGCGGCCGCGGCCAAAATGGCACCGGTGTCGCGGCCCGCGCCATCTGGCAGATCGGACGTGTTCCACACGGCGGCGGTCTGATTCCGGGCCTCGGCGTCGTCGACGGGGCGTCCGCCGGGCAGCAGGTTCGGCAGGGCACCGGCTTCCAGCGCGCCGCGCTCGCCGGCCCGGCGCGGAATCCATGCCAGCCGGGCACCGGTGGCCGAGGCGAGTCGAAGGGCAGCCGACAGTGCACCTGGTGAGGTGGCCAGTCGTTCACCCACCAGGATCACCGCACCGGGGCGTCGCAGCCGCTCGTCTGTCTGCAGCGCATCCAGTGCGGCAGCTTCGGTCCCCGGAACCGCCGGAATCAGTGTGCCCGCCATCTTGGTCAGCCCACGGCTGGCGAAGGGTGCCACCGCGATTACCTGCTGGCCATTCTTGCGGGCGGCCTTGCGCAGCCGCAGGAAGACGATCGGGGATTCCTCTTCGGGCTCCAGCCCTGCGAGCAGTACCGTCGGTGCCTTCTCCAGTTCGGCGTAGCGCAGCGTCATGGGTTGTCCGGCGATACGTGCCGCGAGGAAATCTGCCTCCTCGGCGGAGTGCGGCCGGGCACGGAAGTCGATGTCGTTGGTGCCCAGCACCATTCGGGCGAACTTCGAGTATGCATAGGCATCCTGCACCGTGGTGCGCCCGCCCACCAGTACCCCGGTGTTCGTGCCTGCGGCCAGCAGTTCGGCCCCCGCCACCGTCAGCGCCTCCGACCACGAAGCCGGCCGCAATACACCGTCCTCACGGATCAACGGCGTGGTGATCCGGTCGCCGACGGTCGCGTAGCTGAAGGCCCATCGGCCCTTGTCGCAGTTCCATTCCTCGTTGACCTCGGGATCGTCGCCGGCCAAGCGGCGCAGTACCTTCCCGCGTCGATGGTCGGTGCGCTGGGCGCAACCCGACGCGCAGTGCTCACAGACACTGGGGCTGGAGACGAGGTCGAACGGCCGGGCCCGGAACCGGTACGCCGTTCCGGTGAGGGCGCCGACCGGGCAGATCTGCACGGTGTTGCCGGAGAAGTACGACTGGAACGGTTCGCCCGGGGCGATGCCGACCTGTTGCAGCGCACCGCGTTCCAGCAGCTCGATGAACGGGTCTCCGGCGATCTGTGCGGAGAACCGGGTGCAGCGCGCGCACAGCACGCACCGTTCACGGTCCAGCAGTACCTGCGCGGAGATGTTGATGGGCTTCGGGTAGGTCCGTTTGACGTCCTCGAACCGGGTTTCCGGGCGCCCGTTGGACATCGCCTGGTTCTGTAGCGGACATTCGCCGCCCTTGTCGCAGATCGGGCAGTCCAGCGGATGGTTGATCAGCAGCAGCTCCATCACGCCACGCTGTGCCTTGTCGGCCGCTTCGGAGCTGTACTGGGTGTGCACCACCATGTCCGGGCTGACCGTGGTGGTACACGAGGCCATCGGTTTGCGCTGACCCTCGACCTCGACGAGGCACTGCCGGCACGCCCCGACCGGATCGAGCAGCGGGTGATCGCAGAACCGGGGGATCTGGACGCCCATCAGTTCGGCGGCGCGGATCACCAACGTGCCCTTGGGGACACTGATCTGTTCACCGTCGATGGTGAGCGACACCATCTCCACCGGCGGGGTGTCCTTGGTCGGCTCAGCCAATGTCATTTGCGGCCCCCTTTCCTGCGGTGAGAGTCATCTACGCACCCGCCCCTTCGGTCGCCATCAACGTCGAGGCGTGCGGATCGAACGGGCAGCCACCGTCCAGGTGCGCCACGTACTCGTCACGGAAATGCTGGATCGAGGAGATGATCGGGCTGGCCGCACCGTCTCCCAATGCGCAGAAAGACTTTCCGAAGATGCCGTCGGCGATGTCGAGCAGCTTGTCGATGTCGGCCTGGCTACCCGCCCCGGTTTCCAGCCGGGCATAGATCTGGGCCAGCCAGTAGGTGCCCTCGCGGCACGGTGTGCACTTCCCGCATGATTCGTGGGCGTAGAACTGCGTCCACCGCCGCACGGCCCGCACCACACAGGTGGTCTCGTCGAAGATCTGCAGTGCCTTGGTGCCGAGCATGGATCCGACGGAGGCCATGCCCTCGTAATCCAGTGCCACGTCGATGTGTTCGGCCGTCAGCAGCGGTGTCGACGAGCCGCCCGGAGTCCAGAACTTCAGAGAATGGCCAGACCGGATCCCGCCGGCGTAATCGAGCAGTTCGCGCAGCGTGATCCCGAGCGGCGCTTCGTACTGGCCGGGCCGGTTGACGTGACCCGACAGCGAATACAACGTGAAGCCAGGGGATTTCTCCGATCCCATCGACCGGAACCAATCCACACCGTTGACGAGGATGGGCGGGACGCTGGCGATGGACTCGACATTGTTGACGACGGTCGGGCATGCGTAGAGGCCGGCGACGGCGGGAAACGGTGGGCGCAACCGTGGTTGGCCGCGCCGGCCCTCCAGGGAATCCAGCAGTGCGGTCTCCTCGCCGCAGATGTAGGCGCCCGCACCGGCATGCACGGTCAGTTCCAGGTCGACGCCCGAGCCCAGGATGTTGTTTCCGAGATATCCGGCCGCATAGGCTTCGTCGACGGCGGCCTGCAGACGCCGCAGCACGGGCACCACCTCGCCGCGTACGTAGATGAACGCGTGGCGAGCCCGGATCGCATAGGCCGCGATGATGACACCCTCGACCAGGAAGTGCGGAGTGGTCAACAGCAGCGGAATATCCTTGCAGGTACCGGGTTCCGACTCGTCGGCGTTGACCACGAGGTAGTGCGGCTTGGCGCCCGCCCCGTCTTCACCCTGCGGGATGAACGACCACTTGGTCCCGGTCGGGAAACCGGCGCCGCCGCGTCCACGCAGCCCGGAATCCTTGACCAGCGCGATCACGTCGTCCGGCCCCATCGCCAGGGCCCGCTCCAGCCCGCGGTAACCGTCGTGGCGGCGGTAGGTGTCCAACGTCCACGGTTCTGGTTCGTCCCAGAATCGGCTGAGTACCGGGGTCAGTGCGGTCATGTGATAGGACCTGCCTCAGGAGTGGACATTCCGCGTTTCCGGGCCTCGCGCAGGCCGGCCAGGGTGGCCGTCCCGGGGGCGCCGCCCGGGACATGCGGATTGGTCAGGCCGGCCAAGGTGCGAGCCGTTTCCCGGAAGGTGCACAGCGGTGCCCCGCGGGTCGGTGCCGGGGGTGTCCCGCCGCGTAGGCCGTCCACCAGATCTCGTGCCGACGACGGAGTCTGGTTGTCATAGAACTCCCAGTTCACCATCAGCACCGGGGCGTAGTCGCACGCCGCGTTGCACTCGATGTGCTCGAGGGTGACCCGGCCGTCTGCAGTCGTATCCCCGGCGTGGATGTCCAGATGATCCTGCAGTGCATCCAGGATGGCGTCGCCGCCCATGATCGCGCACAACGTGTTGGTGCACACGCCGACGAGATATTCGCCGGTAGGGGTGCGCCGGTACATCGAATAGAACGTGGCCACCGCGGTGACCTCGGCATCGGTCAGTCCCAACAGCCCGGCGCAGAAACCGATTCCGGCGGGGGTGAGGCATCCGTCCTGCGCCTGCACCAGGTGCAGCAGCGGCAGCAGCGCCGAGCGGGCGTCGGGGTAACGGGCGATGATCTGCTCGGCGTCGGCAGTGAGCCGGGCTGTCACCTCCTCCGGATATGCCGCGGGCCCGTTGATCGGCGGGCCCGCTTCATCGGGGCGTTGCCCCAGCTCCAGGAACACTTCAGTCACCTATCCACACCTCCCATGACCGGATCGATCGACGCCACCGCCGCAATGGCATCGGCCACCATGCCGCCTTCGCACATCGCCGCCACCGCTTGCAGATTCGTGAACGAGGGGTCGCGGTAGTGCACGCGGTAGGGCCGGGTGCCGCCGTCGGACACCATGTGCACCCCGAGCTCCCCCCGCGGGGACTCCACCGCGACGTACACCTGCCCGGCCGGTACCCGGATGCCCTCGGTGACGAGCTTGAAGTGGTGGATCAGCCCCTCCATGGAGTGGCCCATGATCTTGGCGATGTGCTCGGGGGAGTTGCCCAGTCCGTCCGGGCCGACCTTGAGATCGGCCGGCCAGGCGAGCTTCTTGTCGGTGATCATCACAGGACCGGGGCCGATTTTCCCCAGCTTCTCCAGGCACTGCTCGACGATCTTCAACGACTCCCGCATCTCCTTGACCCGGATGATGTACCGGCCGTAGGAGTCGCAGCGGTCATCGGTGATGACGTCGAATTCGTAGTCCTCGTATCCGCAATACGGTTGTGCACGACGCAGATCGTGGGGGAGTCCGGTGGAACGCAACACCGGACCGGTGATCCCGAGCGCGATGCACCCGGTCAGATCGAGATACCCGACACCGACGGTGCGCGCCTTCCAGATGTAGTTCTCGTTGAGCAGATCCTCCAAGTCCTGCAAGCGGTTCGGCAGCAGATCGACCAGTGCCCGGACCTGGCTGACCGCGTCGTCGGGCAGGTCGGCCGCCAGCCCGCCCGGCCGGATGTAGGCGTGGTTCATGCGCAGGCCGGTGATCGACTCGAAGACCCGCAGGATCTCTTCGCGTTCCCGGAACCCATAGAACATGGCCGACATCGCACCCAACTCCATACCGCCGGTGGCCAGCGCCACCAGATGTGAGGAGATCCGGTTGAGCTCCATGAGCATCACCCGCACGACGCTGGCCCGTGGCGGGATGTCGTCGGTGATGCCGAGCAGCTTCTCCACACCCAGGCAGTACGCCGTCTCGTTGAAGAACGGCGAGAGGTAGTCCATCCGGGTGACGAAGGTGACGCCCTGGGTCCAGTTGCGGTATTCCAGGTTCTTCTCGATGCCGGTGTGCAGATAGCCGATGCCGCAACGGGCTTCGGTGATGATCTCGCCCTCGATCTCCAGGATCAACCGAAGCACCCCGTGGGTCGACGGATGCTGGGGACCCATGTTGACCACGATGCGTTCGCCGGCGTGCTCGCGGGCCGCGGCCACCACGTCGTCCCAGTCCTGTCCGCCGACCACCACGACGGGGGATTCGGTGCTCATCAGTTGTAGGACCTCCGCTGATCGGGCGGCGGAATCTGCGCGCCGTGGTACTCGACCGGAATCCCGCCCAGCGGATAGTCCTTGCGCTGGGGATGGCCGATCCAGTCGTCGGGCATCTCGATCCGGGTCAACGCCGGATGCCCGTCGAACACGATGCCGAAGAAGTCGTAGGTCTCGCGCTCGTGCCAGTCGGTGGTGGGATATACCGAGAACAGCGACGGTATGTGCGGATCTCCGTCGGGCGCCGCGACTTCCAGCCGGATCCGGCGGTTGTGGGTGATCGACATCAGCGGGTAGACCGCATGGAGTTCGCGGTCGGTGTCGTCGGGGTAGTGGACCCCGCTCACCCCGAGGCACAGCTCGAACCGCAATTGGGGATCGTCGCGAAGGACGCTGGCCACGGCGGGTAGTTGGACCCGGCTTACCTCCAGGGTCAGCTCATCTCGATGAACCACCACGCGCTCGATCGAGACCGCATAGCGCTCCTCGCCGAGGAGGTCGGCGAGCCGGTCGATCACCTCGTCGAAATACCCGCCGTAGGGCCGGGGGGAGCCGCCCGGCAATGCCACCGAACGCACCAACCGGCCGTATCCGGACGTGTCGCCCGTGCCCGTGGCGCCGAACATGCCGCGGCGCGTCCCGATCACCTCGGGCCCCTGACCGGTGCCCGCGTCGATGCTCTCGCCGCTTCCGTTGACCGTGCTCACCGCAGCAGGCCTTTGAGTTCGATGGTGGGTGTGACGGCCAGTGCGGCCTGTTCGGCTTCCCGGATGGCCTCCTCGCGGTTCACCCCGAGCGGCATCTGCTGAATCTTGTCGTGCAGCTTCAGGATTGCGTGCAGCAGCATCTCCGGTCGTGGCGGGCAGCCGGGCAGGTAGATGTCCACGGGAACCACGTGATCGACGCCCTGGACCACCGCATAGTTGTTGAACATCCCGCCCGAGGAGGCGCAAACCCCCATGGCCAGCACCCATTTCGGCTCGGCCATCTGGTCGTAGATCTGTCGCAGCACCGGCGCCATCTTCTGGCTCACCCGGCCCGCCACGATCATCAGATCGGCCTGTCGCGGCGTCGCCGAGAAGCGCTCCATGCCGAACCGGGCGATGTCGAAACGTGGTCCGGCGGTCGACATCATCTCGATGGCGCAGCAGGCCAGGCCGAACGTGGCGGGCCACAACGACCCTTTACGCACGTAGCCTGCGACTGCCTCGACCGTCGACAGCAGGATTCCACCTGGCAGACGTTCCTCTAGTCCCAATTCAGGCCCCCTCGCCGCCAGACATAGGCGTATGCCACGAACACCGTGAGCATGAACAGCAGCATCTCCACCAGCGCGAACAGACCGAGACTGTCGAACGCCACGGCCCACGGATAGAGGAAGACGATCTCGATGTCGAACACGATGAACAACATCGCGGTCAGGTAGTACCGGATCGGCATGCGCTGGCCGGTCACGCCGGCGGCCCCGGGCTGCATCGGCTCGATCCCGCATTCGTAGGCCTCGAGTTTGGACCGGTTGTAACGGCGCGGGCCGATCACGAGCGCGATCCCCACGGAACCTACGGCGAACGCGGCCGCGATCGCTCCGAGAACCAGGATGGGCGTATATAAATTCATGCCACTTATCGCTCCCTCGCTGGGCTGTCGATGTGAGCTAACCCACAGCCTAGCGAGGTTTGCGGCCTGCGCCACACATTTTGGTTAGTATCGTTTCATATCGGGGCAGCGTGTCGCTGCGGCCACAGCCATGCCGCGAACAATCAACGGCAGCAGGGCAATTCGCGAAGAAGCTACTGGACCGGGGTGCGCAACAGCGACACCACCGCGTCGCCCAACCGGATCGGGTCGATCGGGTGTGGCACCGCCGCCTCGGCCTGTGACCAGCTAGCCAGCCAGGCATCGTCGGGCCGCCCGGTGAGCACCAGGATCGGCGGGCACTTCGCGACCTCGTCCTTGAGCTGTTTGGCCACCCCCATGCCCCCGGCGGGGGTGGCTTCACCGTCGAGGATGGCCAGGTCGATACCCCCGGCGTCCATCCGCGAGACCACCATCGGTGCGGTGGCGATCTCCACGTATTCCAGTTCGGGCAGTTCCGGATGCACGCGTTTGCCCAGTGCGAGACGTACCTGTTCGCGGGTGCGCGGGTTGTCGCTGTACACCAGGATGTGCAGCGGCGCGGGGCCGGCCATGACGCCGATGCTACTGCTCAGGGTGCCGTGGACCGGACAACTCAGCGAATTCTGTTGCGGGGCATCAGACTCGGGTGAACACAAGTTCACCCGACAGGACCGTCGTCGGACCGACCATCCCGAGCAGGTCTCCCGACACGCCGAAGTCGTCTCGCTGAACCTCACACCGGCCCGACAGTCGCAGCGCGCCGTCGTCGAGTACCTCCGCGTCGACCGGTAATTCGACGGGCTTCGACACTCCGCGAACCGTCAGGACCGTCGTCAACCGCACGCTGTCGTCGGACGGCTCCAAACCTGTCACCTGCACGGTGATGTCGGGATGAGTCTCGACGTCGAAGAAATCGGCCGACCGCAGATGGTTGTCCCGCTTACCGATCCCGGTGCGGACCGATGCCGCTGCGATCACCACCTGGCCGTTCACCCCGGTGCCGGCGGATCCTTCACCGGTGAACTCGGTGAACCTCCCGGTGACCGTTGCCAGGCCCCACAGCGTCTTGTTCCGGAACGTCACCGTGGACCGGTCCGGGTTCAGCGTCCAGTTTCCGGCGCTCGCGGTCAGGATGTCGCTGGTCGTGGCCATGACACCTCCATTTCGTCGGTTCGGTTCAGGTGGACGTTCAGGTGAACAGCGGCGCGATGTCCTTCGGATCGAAATACTCGTCGATGCGATGGATCAGACCGTCGGTACCCACTCTGATCACGATGCACACCCGCAGTGCGATCAATGTGCCGTCACGGGTACCGGCGTGCAGGACATGTTGCTGGACGAAGCCGCCGTCGAAGAACTGCCGGTCCAGCACCTCGTAGTGGCGCTCTCGGGTGGCGTTGATGAACCAGTCGATGACCTTCAGCGCGCGGGTCCGGTCGTTGTCCTTCGGATCGCCGGCGTGCCATACCGCGACGTCGTCGGCCCACAGTTGGGCCACGCCCGCCTTGTCGCCGCGCTCGATCGCAGCGAACAGTCGGTGTGCGACGTCGTCGACGACTGAGACTTCGGCAGGGGACATCATCGGCTCCTCGGTTAGGGCTTGACCTAAATGGCCATTCAGGTTTCAGACTCGAATCATGAACTCCACGCCCGCACATTCGCTGTTCGACGAAGCCTACGAGTCCCGTTCCGCGCCGTGGGTCATCGGCGAACCGCAACCGGCCATCGTCGAGTTGGAACGCACGGGCCGCCTGGGCGGCAAGGTGCTCGACGTCGGCTGTGGCGCCGGCGAGCACACCATGCTGCTGACCCGGCTCGGCTATGACGTGCTCGGCATCGACTTCTCCGAACATGCCGTCGCCCAGGCCCGTGAGAACGCCGCGCAGCGGGGTGTCGACGCGCATTTCGCCGTCGCCGACGCGACCCGCCTCGGCGAGTCGCCGGGCCCGCGTTACGACACCATCGTCGACAGCGCGCTGTTCCACGTCTTCGACGACGCCGACCGGCCTCGCTATGTGGCCAGCCTGCACCGAGTGGCCCGTCCCGGTGCGACGGTGCATGTTCTGGCACTGTCGGACGCGGGCCGTGGATTCGGGCCGCAGGTCAGCGCCGAGGTGATCCGCCGGGCCTTCGCCGAGGGCTGGGAACTGGAGGCCCTGGCCACCACGACGTACCGCGGCGTGGTCGGCGCTGCTCATGCGGAGGCGCTGGGCGAGCAAGTCGGAGCCCGGGTGGACGAGCCGGCGTGGCTGGCCCGGATCCGCAGGCTCTGACGGGTTCACTGCTCGTCGTAGCCCGGATGCGCGGCGGCAAGCCGTTGACGTACCAGGGCACGCAGGCAGGCGGTGACGTCGTCGGGTCGGTCGTCGAGTTCACCGGCCCGGATCGCCGCGGCCAGCACGGCCTCATCGGTGAACCCGAGACCCGCCAGGGCCGTCAACGAGGTAGTGGCCCCATCCGGGGTGTCGGAGGCCAGCAGTTCGCGTTCGACCATGCGTAGCGCGTTGGCCGCGACCCTGGCCTGGAATTTCACCGGAGCCGCGACCGTCTCACTGTCGCGCACCTCGGTGTCGAGGAATTCGGCGACGGCGGCGACGAGCTCGGCCGCCGTCGGCCGTCCGTACAGGTTGCTCACCAGCTGCTCCCGTCCAGCAGACCCAGCAGGTCCCACTCGGTCTCGCAGACCCGACGGCCGATCGTGGCCAGCTCCACCGAACGGGTCTGCCCGCTCAGGTGACGTTCGGCCTGATAGCGGCAGATGACGCCCCAGCGCAGCGTGGCGAGCACGAGCCACCACCGGATCGCCGACCTGTCGAGGGTGGCGCCGCCGGCTTCCTCATAGGCGTTCAGAAAACTCTCGATGCTGCCCAGCCCGCCGGCGCCGAGGGCTGCCGGGGCCCCGAACCGCCAGGCCCGGATGCAGAACCAGGTCAGGTCCTCGTACACCTCGCCGAGGTGCACCAACTCCCAGTCCAGGACCGCGGCCAGGCCCGAGTCGTCGACGATCACATTGCCCATCCGGAAGTCGCCGTGCACCAGCCGCACTGGCGACGCGGGCGGCCGGTTGGCGGCCAGCCAGCGAAACGCCCACTCGAAAGTGGCCGTGGTGTCGCCCATCTCGTCGAGCTGTTCGCGCCACTGGGTCAGCTGGTCCTGCTCGACGAGACCGGGTAGTGCGGGCGGTGAGGCCCGGTGGATGGCGGCCAGCGCCTGTGCGCACTGGGTGAGCAGCCGGGTCCGGCCGGCATCGTCGAGCCGGCGTTGGATGCGCCGCACGATGGTCTCGCCACCGATGAAGTCACAGATCAGGAAGGGATCACCCAGCGCGGCAACGGAATTGTCGGCGACCAGAACGTGGGGGACCGGTGCCCCGGCCAGCGCCGCCGCCCGTTGGGCGCCGGCCTCCAGTTCCATCCCGGCATGTATCTCGTCGGGCGCGCCGGTGCGCAGGATCAGCGGACGCCGAGCCGAGTCCGTGACGGCGTCGAAGGACCAGGTGGTGCGGCTGGCTCCGCCGGTCAGCTCGCGCAGATTCTCCACCGCCGGTTCGTCGCCCAGCACCGGCGTGAGGACCTCGACCAGCCGCGGAACGAGGAGGGCGGCCTCGCTCACCGCTTGGCCTTGCCGAACCCGAACAGCCGCTGCGCCACCCGGCGCATCTGGATCTCCTCGGCACCTTCGGTGATGCGGTAGCGACGATGATGGCGGTAGATGTGCTCGAACGGTTCGTGACGGCTGTAGCCGATGCCACCGTGCACCTGCATGGCCCGGTCGGCGGCTTCGCACACCAGGCGGTTGGCGCGGTAGTTGGCCATCGACACCTTGTCGGACACCTCCATGTGGTGGTTGTGGTCCAACTGCGTTGCCGCGTACCGGACCAGCAGCCTGACCATCTGCGCCTCGGTCTGCAGTTCCACCAACGGCCACTGCACGGCCTGGTTCACCGCCAGTGGCTTGCCGAACACCATGCGCCGGTTGGCGTAGTCCACCGCGCGGTCGATACAGAACTGGGCCGCGCCCAAGCTGCTCGCCGCCTGACGAATCCGGTTCTCGTGCAGGAACGTCTGCCCGACCTCCAGGCCGCGGTCGACCTCGCCGAGCACCGCATCGGCGGGCACCCGCACGTTGTTCAGCTCGACCTCGCCGTGATCGGTGGGCATGTTGAACGTCCACCAGTAGAACGGGACGGTGAAGCCCGGGGAGTCGGTGGGCACCAGGAATGCGCTGATGCCACGGGCCTGTCCGGGTTCGCCGGAGGTCCGGGCGAAGATCAGATCGTGGGTGGCGCGGTGTACTCCGGTGTTCCACCGCTTGCGCCCGTTGATGACCCAGCCGTCCCCGTCAGGTGTCGCGGTGGTCTCCAGCCAGGTGGCATCCGAACCGTGGTCGGGCTCTGTCAGACCGAACGCCATCGACCGCTTGCCGGTGAGCATCGCCTCGACCCATTCGGACTTCTGCGCCTCGGTACCGAACCGGTCCATCATGATCACCTGCGGGAAGTTGCCCACGATCGAGGACTCGTCCTGCAGATCGTTGTGCAACCCGAGGCCCTTGTGCGCCAGGTGTTCCCGGATGACCGCCATGTCCAGGTTGCTGCCGTCACGCCCACCGAATCGGGCGGGCAGGCCGTACCGCAGCCACCCGGCCGCATCCGCACGCCGACGCATCTCGTCGAGCAGGTCCTCCCAGGCCCGGGCGGGCACTCCGCCGTTCTCCCAGTCGGTGCGGGCATATTCGCGGCGCTGGTCGAAGTACTGCATGTGCTCACGCTCAAGCGGCTTGATCTCGGCCTCGATGAACTCGTCCATCTCGGTGAGCACGGATGAAAGATGTTCGGGCAAAGCGAAATCCACGATGATCTCTCTTTCTCGGGTCAGAGGCTCGGGTCAGAAGCCGTACAAGGTTCTCTTCCAGATGGTGGACAGGGTGGCGATGGCGTCGGCATCGCCGATCTCGATGCCGAGTCCGGACTGGCCGACGAAGACGGTGGTGAAGTTCTCGAACAACAAGGCGATCGCCGCGCCCACGTGTTCCGGCTGCAGTCCTTGAGCGTGGCCCTGTTCCTGGGCGTGGCGCACCGACGCGATCACGATGTCGATGCCGAACCGCCGGAACTTGTTCTGCACGTTTGCGAATCGCTGCTGGGTGGCCGCCAGCTGGGCTACCGCGATCATGATGCCGATGTTCTGTTTGAAGATGTTCCAGTAGCCGGTGACCACCGTGGTGAAGAAGTCGGTGTCGTCGGGGGAGTCCGGCAGGTGCAGATTCAGTCCGGATGGTTCCACGACGTCGTGCAGGAACGATTCGGCCAGCGCCGCCAGCAGATCTTCTTTGTCGGTGAAATACCGATAGAACACCGCCGGGCTCTTGCCCGCGGCCGAGGTGATGTCGGACAAGGTGGTGCCGTGAAAGCCCCTCTCGGCGAACAGCTTCCGCGCGGCCAACTCGATGGCGGACCGCGTCTGTCGGCCCTTGGTGCCCAGCTCGGCGGCGGTCATCGACGCCTCAGCCCAAGATCCGGTCGCCGGCCCGCAGCAGCGCGCTGGGAAGTTCATGGCCCACGGCATCCTGGGCGACACGGGCCGCGTCGATGGCCGCGGTCAGTTCGACATCGACCTCGATATCGCTGTCGCGCAACATGTAGACCAGGTCTTCGGTGGCGATGTTGCCGCTGGCACCCGGCGCGAACGGGCAGCCGCCCAAACCGCCGACCGACGCGTCCAGGCGGGTGACCCCGGACTGGACGGCCGCATAGGCACTGGCCAGTCCCGCGCCGCGGGTGTTGTGGAAGTGTGCGCCCAGTGGCAGGTCACCGATCAGCGGCCGGACCTTCTCGATCAGCGAGCTGACCCGGCGCGGGGTTGTGGTGCCGATGGTGTCGGCGATCGCCAGGCGGCTCGCTCCGAAACCGACGGCAGCCGAGGCGATGTCGAGCACCCGCTGCGGATCGGTCGGGCCGTCGAACGGGCAGTCCCACGCCGTGGCGATGATCACCTCCACCGAGGTGTCGCTGTCACCCGCGATGGCCACGATGTCGGCGATCTGTGCCGTTGCCTCGGCCGAGGTCCGTCCCACGTTGGAATGGGAGTGGGCATCGGAAGCGGACACCACGTACTCGATCGAACGCAGGCCGGCGGCGATGGCGCGTTTGGCGCCGTTGGGGCTGGCCACCAGCGCGGAGAACTCCACCTCGGGGAATCTGTGTAGTTCTTCGGCGAGTTCGGCCGCGTCGGCCAGTGCCGGCACTTTCGAAGGTGAGACGAATGCCGTGGCCTCCACCTCCCGCACTCCTGTGGCGACGATCGCTTCGAGGATGGCGACCTTGGCGGACAACGGAATCGGCGTCTCGATCTGCAGGCCGTCCCGCAGGCACACCTCGCGGATATCGACCTTCGTCGGCAGGTTCATCTCACAGCACCCCCTCTGTACGCAGGGTTTCCAGGTCTTGTGCACTGCGCCCGAGCAGGTCGCCGTACACCTCGTCGTTGTGCTGGCCCGGGCTGAGCCGGCGTTGCGGATCGTGCCGGGTGACTCGGAGAGCACCGGGACCACGCCCGGGCCTTTCACGGTCCGTCCGATCCGCTCGTCGAAGTGATCGGCGATCATGCCACGGGCCTGCAACTGCGGATCCTGCACGACCTCGGCCACGGTGTTGATCGGCCCGCTGATAACTCCGGCCTGCGACAGGGTTTCGATGATCTCCTCCGGCTGCCGTTTGCCGGCCCAATCGCCGATGATCTTGTCCAGCTCGTCCTGATTGCGGCCGCGGGCAACGTGATTGGAGAACCGGTCGTCGGTCGCCAGCTCAGGGCTGCCCATCGCCGCGCACAACCGGCGGAACACGGTGTCCTGGTTGGCGGCGATCACCACCCAGCTGCCGTTGGCGCTCTGGTAGATGTTCGACGGCGCGATACCTTCCAGCCGCGTGCCCGACGGCCCGCGAACCACCCCGCCGATGTCGTAGTCGGGGATGGTGGATTCCTGTATCGCCAGGCAACTTTCGGTCAGCGCGGTGTCGACGATCTGCCCCTCGCCGGTGACGGTCCGCCGGTACAGCGCGGCCAGGGCGCCCTGAGCGGCGAACATGCCGGCCAGGCTGTCGCCCAGCGACAGGGCCAGCCGCGGCGGGGGGCCGCCGGGGAACCCGTTCATGTGCCGCAGCCCGCTCGACGCCTCGGCCACCGAGGCGTAACCTGCCTTGCCGGCGTCCGGGCCGGTCTGTCCGTATCCGGACACCCGCACCAGGATGATTCCCTTGTTGCGTTCGCGCAGAACGTCGTAGCCCAGATTCCACTTCTCCAGGGTGCCGGGCCGGAAGTTCTCCACGATGATGTCCGACTGCTCGACCAGCTCCAGGAACAACTCTCGGCCCTTGGCGGTGCGGAGGTCCAGGGTGACGGCCTTCTTGTTGCGGGCGTGCACGGTCCAGAAGAAGTGGTGCCCGTCGAGTTCGGCCTGTCCCCAGGTGCGCAGCGGATCCGGGGTGGACGGGAGTTCGATCTTGATGACCTCGGCGCCCATGTCGCCGAGCAGCCTGCCGGCGAACGGGCCGGAGATCAGGGTGCCGAGCTCGATCACCCTGATGCCGTCCAAAGCTCCGGTCGTCATGCCGGATCCAGCGAAAATCCGTGCCGGTGCAGCCAATCCGTGCAGATCGCGACGGCCTGGCGCAAGGTGCCGCGCTGATCCGGGCCCGAGTAGTAGTGGTTGGCGCCGGGGATCTCGTGCATCTCCTTGTCGGAGTGACCGATCGCTTGATAAAGCCGGCGGGTGTGACTGGGCGTGCAGGCGTCATCGGCCAGGTTCCCGATCACCAGGGCGGGGACCGCGATATCCGGGCCGGCCTTGACGGCGTCACCGTTGGCGTCGTCGTAGCTCCACTGCGACAGCCAGCTGCGCAGCGTGCAGAATCGCGCCAGGCCGACGGGACTCATGTTGACCACCTGGGGATCACCCAGATAACAGGTTCCGGGTTTGCGATCGTTGGGATCGACGGTGGGGTCCAGCCATCGCGGGTCGGCCATGGTGCCGTGCACGACGAACGCGAACTCGTCATCCGGCCGCCCGGCGGCCCTGAGCTCGGCGAGCTTCTCTTTGACCCACTTGGTGATTCGCCGGTTGCGGGCGATCTGGGCCTGGTGGTAACGCTCCAGGAACTCCGCTGTGTAGGGCGGCTGGTTGGGATTGTCCGGGTTGTACAGGTCCAGCTCGGGGTCGCGCTTGGAGGGATCGTTCTCATCGAGGATGGACGCGTCCATCCACTCGGTCATGGTGCCGTGCCGGCTGATGTGGGCCGCCAGCAACATGATTCCGTCGGCGGGGATCAGGCCGAGCTTGGTGAGGTCGGGCCCGTCACCGGACGGGCTCGCCGTCACGGTGGGATTCTGTGCCTGCTGCTGGTAGAACACCGACAGCGACCCACCGCCGCTCCACCCGGCCAGCACCACCTTGTCGTAGCCGAGCCGGTTCTTCGCGTCCTTGATGCACTCGCCGAGATCCTCGACCACCTTCTCCATGAGCAGTGCCGAGTCGGTGCCCCGGAACCGGCTGTTGCAGTAGATGACATGGTGTCCGGCGCGGGCCAGGGCATTGATCATCGGCAGGTATGCGCCGCCGCCGATCGGGTGCATGAACACCAGCACCGTATCGGAAGGTTTCGATTTCGGCCGCAGCAGGTAGCTCTCCAGCACCACGAGCTCGGCGACACCGCCGTACACGTCGCGCACCGACGAGTTGTTCTGGTAGGCAACCAGATACGGGATGCGGTCGTATTCGTGCTTCACAGGTGCTTCTACGGTGGTCACTAGTGCTGCCCCAGATCGTTGGCGAGGATTTCGGCGGACGGGATGAGACGGCGACGGGTGTCGATGGCGATCACCGACCAGTCGACCCGGTCGTAGTCGTCGAACTTGCGGCGGGCTCGTTCCCGCGCTTTCTCTGGTGCCCCGTGGTGAACACCCTGCGGTGCATGGGAGACCAGGCCGGGCGGCATCGGGATGCCGTAGAGCGAACCGCTGTGGAAGAACGCGATCTCGTCGTAGTCGACGTTGCGGTGATACCACGGGGTGCGCTCGGTGCCCGGCACGCTCTCGGCGGGCTTGGGCAGGAAGTTCATCACGTACACGCCGGTGGCCTGCATGAAGAGGTGCACGGTCGGTGGCAGGTGCACGCTCTCGGAGGTGATGACGGTGTAGTCCTCGATATTGAAGGTGAACGGGAAGTTGTCGCCCCGCCAGCCTTCCACGTCGAGCGGATGATGTTGGTAGAACAGCGAAGTCGGACCACTGTCATGGATCAGCCGAACCTCGTACTCGTCCCGCCCGTCATCGTCGATGGGCTGCGGTTCGGGGATGGTCACCTGCGCCGGGTCAAACGGGAAGTGGCGGCCCAGGGTGCCCGCCGGCGGGACCCGGAAATCCTCGGTGGCCTGGATCATGAGCCACGTGCTCTCGGTCTCGGGCACCTGGCGGAACGTGCACGCCTTGGGGATGTAGACCCAGTCGCCCTCGCGGTAGCGCAGCGGGCCGAACTCGGTCTCCAGCAGGCCCGATCCCTTGTGTACGAACAACAGCAGGTCGCCGTCGACGTATCGGACGAAGAACGGCATCTCCTCGGTGCGCCGGCTCAGCAGGACCTGGCAGTCGGCGTTGGAGAACATGAGCAGCGGGCCGCCCCGGGCATCGGTGGCGTCGCTGGGCTTGAGCTCACTGGACAGCACGTCGGTGGGGCGCAGCGGGCCGACGGTGCGGTAGGCGGTGGGGTCGTTGCGCCGGTACATGTTGGCGGTGCGGCCGACGAAACCGCCGCGACCGAGTTCGTCGTCCTTGAGGCCGTCGAGGTCGGCATGCACCCGTTTCGGGGTCTTGCCTTTACGCAGGTGGACGAAGGATTCCATGCTCGACTCCTGAAGGGTGCGGGCTAAAAACTGAAAGTGACTTTACTTTTTGTTACGGCCGGTGACAAGAGGCGGGGGGACTGAACTTCTGCGTTTCGGGTCCGGCCTCCCGGGGTAGCCCTCGAGCGGGCGCCCAGGCTCTCTGCTGCCCGCCGGTGTCAACGAAAGGACTGTCATGAGAAAGGAATTGGAAGGCCGCAGGGTCGGGATCCTTGCCGCCGACGGTGTGGAGCGCATCGAACTGGAACAACCGCGCGCGGCCGTCGAGAACGAGGGTGGCCACGTCGAGCTGCTGTCGCTTCGGGCCGGCGAAATCCAGGCCCGCGATCACGATCTCGAACCCGCGGGCAGCTTTCCGGTCGACCGCACGGTCGCCGAGGCGAAGGTCGATCAGTTCGACGCGCTGATCCTGCCGGGCGGGACCGTGAACCCGGACAAGTTGCGTCTCGACGAAACCGCGGTGGCCTTCGTCCGCGATTTCGTCCGGTCGGGCAAGCCCGTCGCGGCGATCTGTCACGGTCCGTGGACCCTGGTCGAGGCGGACGTGGTGCGCGGCCGCACGCTGACCGGCTATCCGAGTATCCGTACGGATCTCGGCAACGCCGGTGCCACCGTGGTGGATCGGCAGGTCTGCATCGATGGCAACCTGATCACCAGCCGCGCTCCCGGCGATCTGCCCGCGTTCTGTGAGGCGATCACCGAGGCGTTGGCGTGTACTCCGGCCCAGACCTGAGCGCCGGTCAGGCCTCGGCGGCGCGGGCGGCTTCCCGGGCCAGCTCGACCGCCTCCGCGCGCATCTGTTCCCGTTCAGCAGGTGTCCACCGGGTGGTGGGCTCCACGACAAGGGTGTCGACGCGGTAGCCCAGCATCCCGAACACGTACTCCAGATAGGGCTTCTGGAAATCCTGCAGCTCAGGGTGGCGCCCGTCGTACGCGCTGCTGCGGGTCAGGATGAGCTGCAACGGTTTTCCCTCGCCGAGGGTGCCGACGTGTTCACCGCGCTCGTTCAGGGTGAAGCTGGCCACCGGTTGCACGATGATGTCGATCCACGCCTTGAGCGCATGCGGCACATGCCAGTTCCACATGGGGGAGGACACCACCAGGCGGTCGAAGCCGCGCACCCGCTCGATCTCGCCGAGCACCTGCTGCCATAACGCCTGCTGATCCTCGGTGATCGGTTCGCCGAACAGTTGCGCGAACTTCGCGATCGCCGCATCCCGGCCGAACCGCAGCACATCGTCGTCCCATACCGAGAACCGTTCCACCCCGCCGACGCCGTCGGCGGCATCCAGATAGGCCAATGCCAACTGTGAGGACAGCGCGTCGTCCCCTTTTGGGCTGGCCTCGATCCACAGAGTCCGCATCAGTTCAGCTCCCTCAGATCATGGAGGTCCGGGGGATCTTCATCCCCAGCGCCAGTGCACCGGCCAGCTCGCGGCTGGTGTCGTAGTCGAACACCACGTGGCCCGACAGGACGTCGACATCGCGCTTGAACCGCTGCAGTGGGCTGGACAGGAAATGGATGCTCGCGCCGCCTGCGCCCAGGAGATCGGCGATCACCGACTTGGACTCGCTGACGATGTGCGCGGCCGACAGCCGGGCCTGTGCGCGCACCGGCTTGTCCACCGAGTCGCCCGACGCCACGATGGCCTCGATCTCGCCGACGGTGTCGGCCAGCAGGGCACGCAACGCGCGGACCCGCACCTGAGCCCCGGCCAGATGGGCCTGGGCGATCGGCTTGTCCTTCTGTATGACCCCTTCATAGGGCAGTACGCGTTCGCCGAGGCGCTGCGCGTAGATCTCGGTGACCCGCTCGGCGCTGCCCAGGGCGGGCATCGCCGCCAGCAGAGCCAGGGCGGGCACCATCGGCCAGCGGTAGGCGGTGCTGTCGTGCAATCCGGCGCCCGGGGCCGTGCCGGAGTAGATGTCGAGCACTTTCACCAGTCGGTGCTCGGGCACGAAGACATCGGTGGCGATGGCGTCGTTGGAGCCGGTGGCGCGCATGCCGTCGGTGTGCCATACGTCGGCCACGGTCACATCGCCGATCGGCAGCAGCGCCAGCGCCGGATACAGCGCGTCGTCGGGTCCGCACAGGGCGGCGACGATGATCCAGTTCCCGTGCATGACGCCGGTGGCCCAGGACCATCTGCCGGTCAGGCGGATGCCGCCGTCGGCCGGCAGCCCGCGCCCGGTCGGCGCGAGTGGGGCAGGGGCGAGGAACGGGCGGCCGGCGAATGCCTCCTCCTGGGCCTGCTCACCGAACAGCGCCAGCATCCAGTTGTGCAGGGCCAGGAAGCCGATGGTCCAGGCGCTCGACGTGCAGCCGTGAGCCATCCGGCGCACGGGATCCAGGATTGCCGGGAAATCGGCCTGCAGGCCGCCGAAACGGGCGGGCACCAGGAGCTGGGTGAAACCGGACTCGACGAGGTCGGTGACCGTGGCATCGGGTAGCCGGCGCAACTCCTCGGCTTCGGCGGCGCGGTCGGCCAGTCGTGCGACGAATTCGGGGCTGATGACGCAGTCGGCGGTGGGGGGCGAGATCATGGCCCGAAAGCTACCATACTTTTTAGTATGGTCCGGTTTCGGAGCTGTGGAACGGCTCCTGGCGGGCATTTCGAAAACCGGTTGGCGACGATCGGATAACCCTCCGGACACCAGTTGTGAACGGAAAGGCATCGGCGTTCATCGACTGCCGCTGGTGCCGTCCGGGGGTATGAGGCGTTTTCCCAGCTAGATCGCCTGCGCGGCCGTGATAGATAAAGCCGAATTCACTTTTTTGAATCCGAAGATATGCAGTTCGGCGGCGCGCGGCGGGTTTTCCCCCGTCGTGGGCCCGTGATTTACTCATGGCGCAACAACTGAATTCTTCGGTCCGCTCTTCAGAGGCACCGGCTCAGACGGGCGGGCGTGACAGTGCAGTGACTCCGTCGCTGTGGTGTCGCTTGGCGATGCTGATCGCCGACCGCGCAAATGGCGTAATGACCGGAAGACGGATGGATTCGCAGTATGACCTTCATTGACAAGATTCGTGGCCATTGGGCCCGCCGCATGACGGTGGCGGCTGTGGCAGCGCTGATGCTGCCTGGCTTGATCGGCGTTACCGGCGGATCGGCGACCGCGGGGGCATTCTCCCGGCCGGGCCTGCCGGTGGAGTACCTGATGGTCCCGTCGCCGTCGATGGGCCGTGACATCAAGATTCAGTTCCAGAGCGGTGGGCCGGGTTCGCACGCGGTGTACCTGCTCGACGGCCTGCGCGCCCAGGACGACTTCAACGGCTGGGACATCAACACCAACGCGTTCGAGATGTTCCTGAACAGCGGTCTGTCGGTGGTCATGCCGGTCGGTGGTCAGTCCAGCTTCTACACCGACTGGTACTCGCCGGCGTGCGGTAAGGCCGGCTGCGTCACCTACAAGTGGGAGACGTTCCTGACCAACGAGCTGCCGGCATGGCTGGCCGCCAATCGCGACGTCGCAGCCAACGGCAACGCCGCAATCGGTCTGTCGATGGCCGGCTCGGCCTCGCTGATCCTCGCGACCTACCACCCGGACCGGTTCATCTACGCCGGATCGATGTCGGGCTTCCTCAACCCCTCCGAGGGCTGGTGGCCGTTCCTGATCAACATCTCCATGGGTGACGCCGGTGGCTTCAAGGCCAACGACATGTGGGGTCCGACGGAAGACCCGAACAGCGCGTGGAAGCGCAACGATCCGATGTTGCAGATCCCGACGCTCGTCGCCAACAACACCCGGCTCTGGATCTACTGCGGTAACGGACAGCCCAACGAGCTGGGCGGCGGCGACCTGCCTGCCACCTTCCTCGAAGGCCTGACCATCAAGACCAACCGCACCTTCCAGGACAACTACATCGCCGCGGGCGGCACCAAC
Source organism: Mycobacterium sp. 134 (assembly GCF_048282715.1). NCBI lineage: Bacteria > Bacillati > Actinomycetota > Actinomycetes > Mycobacteriales > Mycobacteriaceae > Mycobacterium > Mycobacterium sp. 134. The sequence goes on along the minus strand of NZ_JBLVUN010000008.1, from coordinate 4,688,181 downwards.
GGTGTGTTCAACTTCCCGGACAACGGCACGCACAACTGGGCCTACTGGGGCCGGGAGCTGCAGGCCATGGTTCCGGACCTGCAGCGGGTGCTCGGCTGAGCCGAACAGCACGCGATAACGAAATCGCCCAGAACACCACGTGTTCTGGGCGATTTCGTTTGTGTGGGGTGTCCGCGGTCTAGAAGCCGCCGGCCACCTTCACCACTGCGCGGCCGGAGTACCGGCCGGCGCGGACCTCGTCGAGCACCTCGACGACGTCCTTGACGTCGATCTCATGGGTGACCTCATCGAGGTGACGCGGTTTGAGCGGTCCGCCCAGCTGTGCCCACAACTCGCGCCTGGGCTGGATGGGTAGCTGCACCGAATCGATGCCCAGCAGCGATACCCCGCGCAGGATGAACGGCATCACGGTGGTGTTCAGGGCCGCGCCGCCCGTCAGCCCGCTGGCCGCCACGGCCCCGCCGTACTCCAGGGTGCTCAGCACCTCGGCCAGCGTGGTACCGCCGACACAGTCCACCGCCGCAGCCCACCGGGTCCGGCCCAGGGGACGGGGCTTGGCGTCGGGATCGGCCGGGAGGCGGCCGATCACCTCGGATGCCCCCAATGCGCGAAGGTGATCGGCCTGCTCGGGCTTTCCGGTCGACGCCACCACCTGATAGCCGGCGGCGGCCAGCAGGTCCACGCTCACCGAACCGACCCCGCCAGTCGCACCGGTCACCACGATCGGTCCGTGCGGCGGCTTGATACCGCGGCCGACGAGAGCGAGGACACTCATGGCGGCGGTGAACCCAGCGGTGCCGATCGCCGCGCCCTCGCGCGGACTCAACGCACCCAGCACTACCACCTGATCGGCGGGCAGCCGCGCGTATTCGGCGTAGCCGCCGTGATGACCGGTGCCGATCTGATAGCCGTGGGCCAGTACGAGATCGCCGGGCACGAAGTCCGGGGACTCCGAGCTCACCACCTCACCGGTGAGGTCGATGCCCGGGACGATCGGATAGTCGCGCACCACACCGCCTTTGGGGGTCAGCGCGAGCGCGTCCTTGAAGTTGACGCTGCTGTACAGCACCCGGATGGTGACCTCGCCGGCCGGCAGATCGGATGCCTGCAGTGTTTCGACCGCCGCGACGATGTCGTCGCCGTCCTGCCTCGCTACCAGTGCTTGAAACGTATCCATGGCCTCACCCTATTGGCCGAGCAGACGCGAAAACCCCCCAAAACCGTGGTCTTGGGGGGTTTCGCGTCTGCTCGCCGGAAGAGCTACTTGAGCTCGGCCGAGGACAGGCCCAGCAGGCGGCGGGCGACCACCAGCTGCTGGATCTGCTGAGTGCCCTCGAAGATGTCGAGGATCTTGGAGTCGCGGGCCCACTTCTCCAGCAGGGTCTGTTCGGAATAGCCGGTGGTACCGGCCATCTCGACTGCCTTGAGGGTGATGTCGCTGGCCACCCGGGCAGCCTTGGCCTTACCCATGGAGGCTTCCTTGGAGTTGGGGATGCTGTTGTCGGCCTGCCAAGCGGAGCGGACGGTCAACAGGTAACCGGCCTCCCAGTCGGCCTCCATCCGCAGGAACTCCGCCGCGGCGGCGCTCTGCGCATGGGCCGGCTTGTCGTAGGAGATCTCGATGCCGGCATCGGTGAGGATCGCGCGCAGGTCCTCCAGCGCGGCCCGGGCGATGCCGACCGCCATGGCCGCCACGATCGGCCGGGTGTTGTCGAAGGTCTCCATGACCCCGGCAAAACCCTTCTCCACGTGGACCTCCGGATCACCCAGCAGGTTGTCCTTGGGGATGCGCGCGTTCTCGAAGCGGATAACCGCGGTGTCGGACGCCTTGATCCCCAGCTTGTGCTCCAGGCGCTCGACGGTGACGCCGGGGTGCTCGCGCGGCACGATGAAGGACTTGATGGCCGCCCGGCCCAACGACTTGTCGAGCGTCGCCCACACCACGATGTGGCTGGCCCGCGAACCCGCGGTGACGAAGATCTTCTCGCCGTTGATCACGTACTCGTCGCCGTCGAGCACCGCGGTCGTGGTCACCGCCGCCGAATCCGACCCGAACGACGGCTCGGTGATGGCCATCGCGGCCCACACGTCCTTGCCGAGGCGGTCGAGCTGCTCGGGGGTGGCCACCGAGGAGATGGCGGCGTTGCCGAGGCCCTGCCGCGGCACCGACAGCAGCAGGGCGACATCGCCCCAGCTGACCTCGAGCGCGTTGAGCAGTGCGGACATGTTGGCCCCGTTGACCGTGACGTGCTCGCCCTTGGTGTTGGCGTCGTCGCGGAAGGCCTCGGCACCGGCGAACGAGATCGTCTTGGCTTCCGAGATGCCTTCGAAGAGCGTGGCCAGCGTGTCCAGCTCGACAGGGTAGGCGTGCTCGGCGAGGTCGTACTTGCGCGAGATCGGGCGAAGCATCTCGGCGGCGCCCTGGTGGCCCTTCTCGATGACCGCCTGGAGCTTGCGGGGCATTTCCAGATTGATTGCCATGATTAGTCTTTCAGCTCAAGAAATGGAATGACGGCTGGATCAAATAACCACGACACCCTCGGCGACGCCGATGGCCCGCAGATCGCGGTACCAGCGCTCGACCGGGTGTTCCTTGGTGTAACCGTGACCGCCGAGCAGCTGCACGCCGTCCAGGCCGATCTGCATGCCCTTGTCGGTGCCGAGCTTGCGCGCGAGGGCGGCCTCACGGGCGAACGGCAGGCCCTGCTCGGCGCGGGCGGCGCCGCGCCAGGTGATCAGCCGCAGGCCGTCGAGCTCGATGGCGATGTTGGCGGTCATGAACGCCACCGACTGGCGGTGGGCGATCGGCTCACCGAACGCGGTGCGCTCCTTGATGTACGGGATGACGTAGTCGAGCACCGCGTGCGAGGTGCCGACCGCCAGCGCGGCCCAGCCCAGCCGGGACAGCGCGATGGCCTCGCTGTAGTCCTGGTCGGTGGCGCCATCCTCGCCCAGCCGGTTGGCCAGGGGCACCGCCACGTTGTCGAGCTCGATCTGGCCGAGGGCGGCCGCACGGATACCCATGCTCGGATCGGCCTTGACGGTGAGACCCGGTGACGAGGCCTCGACGATGAACAACGCCGGCTTGCCGTTCAATTGCGCTGCCACGATGAACAACTCGGCATCGGCGGCGGCCGGAACCAGCGACTTGACCCCGGACAGGCGGTAGCCGCTGGGGGTGCGCACCGCGGTGGTCTTGAGCGCGGTGGGGTCGAACAGGGCGTGCGGTTCGGCGATCGCCACACAGGCCTGCGGCACGTTCTCGCCGGCGAATTCCTTGAGGTAGGTGGCCTGCTGGTCGGCGCTGCCCCAGTGGGTGAGTGCCGAGGCGACGCCTCCGGGGGCGAGGATCGGCAGGGCCAGACCCATGTCGCCGTAGGCCAGTGCCTCGGCGACGAGTGCGTTGGTGACGGTGCTGCGGTTCTCGGCGATGCCGTCGAAGTCCTCGGGCACGTTGACGGCGGTGATGCCCAGTTCAGCGGCCTTGGCGATCAGGTCCGCCGGGTAGACGGCGGCCTCGTCGGCGTCGTGCGCGGCCGGTCGCAGGATCTCCGCGGAGAACTCCCGGACCGTCTCGACGATCATCTGCTGGTCTTCGTTGGGGGTCAGGTCGAAGTAGTCGGCCCCGCTGGACTTCAAGCGGGTCGGGGCCTTGCCCAGGCCCTGAACCCGCTGGAATTGCCGGGTGGCCGCACCGGCGGCCGAAAATGCCTGCTTGACACCGTATTTCAGGCCGCGGTTGAGCGGATCGCGCAGGCCGTAGCGGTCCAGAAATTCCTGACCGACGATGGGCGTGATCAGCGCCAACCCGATGTCGGTCGCTGTCCGCTTGTGCTTGTGCAGTCCGACAGCGCTTTGCTGGCCGGAGCTGGAGGGACGGGAGGGGGTGCCGTTCTTGGACGGCAGGGTGTTGGTCATGTCAGCTGCCTCTGCTGGTCGTGGCGACGCATCTGACCGTATCTTACTCCGGAGTAAGGTACGGCATCTGTTACCAACTTCACACCGCCTGCACTCAGGGTTCCGCCGGCGAAATCCGGTCGTACTGCTCGCGGTTCAGACGCACCTCGTCCATGTGGGCCTCGGCCCATGACTTGATCCCGATCATCAGGTGGTGCAGGGAAAAACCCAGTTCAGTGAGCTCGTAGGTGACTGTGACCGGCACGCTCGGGGTCACTTTGCGGGTGAGCAACCCGTCGCGCTCGAGGGATCGCAGCGTCTGGGTGAGCATCTTCTGGCTGACTCCGGCCAGGCGCCGGGACAGCTCGGAGTAGCGCATCTGACGCGGTTCGCCCACGTCGCCGGCCCCCGGGTGCGGACCGTCGCCGCCGAGCGCCGCCAGGATCAGCGCGACCCACTTGTCGCTGATCCGGTCGAGCAGTTGGCGGCTGGGGCAGTTCGCCAGGAAGGCGTCGTATTCCAGCTTTGCTCGTGCCCGCTTCTGGGCCGCGGTTGTCGTCGGCACGCCGGCTCCATTCGATCCGAGGTGAGTTACGCACTTCGAGGTGCGTACTTCCCATTGGAGAGTTACCCCTCCATCGTGGAGTACGAGAGCAGTTCCCCACAAGGTTCCAAAAGGAGTGAATTTTCATGTCTGTTGCCACGTTTCGCACAGCGGTCGTCCGTACTCCGGGCGGACCGGATTCAATCGAGATCGTCGATGCCCCCCTGGTCGAACCGGGTCCCGGCCAGGTCCGGGTGAAGGTCGCCGCGGCCACGGTCAACCCTGTCGACCTCGCTGTGGTCGCCGGCGTCTTCCACGATCTCGGGCTGGTGGACCAGCCGAATTGGACCGGGCTCGGCTGGGATTTCGCGGGCACCGTCGAGTCTGCCGGTCCTGGTGTGGATCTGGCCGTGGGCACGCGCGTCGCCGGGGTGGTGGCCGGATTCGACCGGGACTACGGCACCTACGCCGAGTATCTGGTGGTGTCCGCCGCCGACGTCGCGGTCGTGCCCGGCGCGCTGGACCTGATCGCCGCATCGACGTTGCCGCTCAACGGATTGACCGCAGCGCAGATCCTCGATCTGCTCGGCGACGCGGCCGCCGGCGGTCGCCGCCTCTTGGTCACCGGTGCCGCCGGCGCGGTCGGGGGTTACCTGCTCGTGCTCGCCCAGGAGCGCGGCTGGACGGTGACCGGTCTGGCCCGCGAACATGACGAGGAGTTCGTCCGCAGTCTGGGAGCAGACTTCACCGTGGACGCCGAACCGGGGTGGGACGCGGTCGCGGACGCCGGTGCGATGCAGCAGTCGGCGCTCGCGCTGGTCCGCGACGGCGGGCGGTTCGTCGGAGTGCAGCCGAGTTCCCAGCTGCCGACCGAACGCGGTATTGCCGTCGCGGCCGTGACGGCCCACCCCGACGGCATGCGGCTTGCCGACCTGCTGGCCCGTACGGTGTCGGGGCAGCTGCCGGCCCGGGTGCATTCCGTGCTGCCGTTGGATCAGGCGGCTGATGCCCACCGGACACTCGCCAAAGGCGGCGTACGTGGACGGATCGTCCTCCAGCCGTGAGCTCAGTTGCCGGCGAGCCGGTCCAGCACGGCGGCGTGGAGCGGCCCGTTGGTGGCCAGCGCACTGCCGCCGTGCGGGCCCTCGGCGCCGTCGATGCTGGTGAAGGTGCCGCCGGCCTCGCGGATGAGGATGTCGAGGGGGGCGATGTCCCACAGTTTCACCTCGGGCTCGCAGGCGATGTCGACCGCGCCCTCGGCGACCATGCAGTACGACCAGAAGTCGCCGTAGGCGCGTACCCGCCACACCGCGTCGGTGAGTTCCACGAACCGGTCGCGACGGTGCTCCCACCCCGTCGTCAGGTCCGAGTACGACAGGCTTGCCGATGCGAGGTCCGTGACGCCCGACACCGACAACTTGCGGGTCGCCCCGGCGAACGAGCCGAACGCGCCCTGGCCCAGCCCGGCCCACCAGCGCCGCGCCAGGGCCGGCGCACTGACCACCCCGATGGTCGGGACGCCGTCGTCGAGCAGTGCGATCAGCGTGCACCACACCGGGACGCCGCGGACGAAGTTCTTGGTTCCGTCGATCGGGTCGATCACCCACTGGCGGCCGGTCAAAGTCGTTGTCCCACCGAATTCTTCGCCGAACACCGTGTCGTCCGGGCGGGCCGCCGCCAGCGAGTCGCGCAGTGCTTCCTCGGCGCCACGGTCGGCGTCGGTGACCGGGGTCAGATCGGGCTTGGTCTCGATGTGCAGATCCAGGGCGCCGAAGCGATCCATGGTCAGTGCGTCGGCCTGGTCGGCCAGTTCGAGGGCCAATGCCATGTCATCCGCGACGGAACTCATGGCTGCAGTCCTACCATGGCCTGGTGTGGGAATTCGGCATACTCCTGTTGCTCGTGGGTGCTCTGGTGCTGCTACTGGCACCACGGATCATGCGGCGCCGGGGAATTCGCGGTGAACTGGCGCACGGCACCCTGCTTGTGACCGGGGTGAGCCCGCGTCCGGACGCGACGGGGGAGCAGTACGTCACCATCACCGGCGTCATCACCGGACCGACGGTCAGCGAGCATGTCGTGTATCAGCGGATGGCTGTCGACGTGAACAACTGGCCGGCCATGGGAACCCTCTTCCCGGTCGTCTACTCGCCGAGCAACCCGGACAAGTGGGCCTTCGCGCCCGCGGAGCCGCCGCCGGACGGACCGCCGCCGGCCTGATCAGGCGTGTGCGATCCGGAGCAGTTCGGCCACGCTCGCCAGCTTCACCCGGGGGCGCCCCACCGATTCGCCTGCGGCGCGCTCATGCGCGTCGATCAGCTGCCAGTGGTCGCCGGTGACGAGGGCGGGCTGGTGTTCCAGCAGCCATTCGGCCAGTTCGCGCTCGTACTCGGAGCCGCGCTCGTCGACTCCGCTGGCCCGGAGGTCTTCCAGCAGGGTGTCGACGGTGTCCTGGGAGTCCTTCTTGTTGCTGCCGATCACGCCGGACGGTCCCCGTTTGATCCAGCCGACCACGTACTCGTTGCTGCTGCCGTCGATGCGTCCGCCGGTGTGCGGAATGGTGCCGGAGCGTTCGTCGAACGGCAGCCCCGGTGTGGGCACACCCCGATAACCGACCGCCCGCACCACCAGCTGGACGGGTAGCTCTTCGCGGTCGCCGGTGTCCTTGGCCACCATGCGGCCGTCCGCGTCACGGACAAGTTCGTTGCGGCCCAGCACAATCGACTCGACACGATCCTCGCCGCGCAATTCGATGGGGGAGGTGCAGAAGCGGAACACGATGCGCCGCTTGGCCTCTCGCGGCTGCTCATCGACGTACTTCCGCAGCACCCTGATGTTCTGCTTGACGGTCTTTCCCGCCGCCTCGAGGTCTTCGTCGGTGATGCTGTCGAAATCGGCCGGGTCGAGGATGACGTCGACGTCGCCCAGCCCCTCAAGGTCGCCGAGTTCGCGGAGTTCCAGCGTGGTGAACGTCGCCTGCAACGGTCCGCGGCGCCCGATCACGACGACCTCTTCCACCCCGCGGGTGTCCAGAGAGGCCAGCGCGTGGTCGGCGATGTCGGTGTTGGCCAGGGCCTGTGGGTCGCTGACCAGGATGCGGGCCACGTCCAGTGCGACGTTGCCGTTGCCGACCACCACCGCGCGTCCGCCCGCGAGATCGGGTGCCATGCCGTCGAAATGGGGATGGGCGTTGTACCAGCCGACGAAATCCACCGCGGCGACGCTGCCGGGCAACTCTTCCCCGGGGATATGCAGCGCCCGGTCGGATTGCGCACCGATGGCATAGACCACCGAGTCGTAGCGCTGCGCCAGCTCGGCCGGAGTGATGTGCTCGCCGACCTTGATGTTGCCGAAGAACCGGAACCGGGGATCGGCCGCGGTCTTGTCGAACTGCGCGCTGATCGACTTGATCTTGGGGTGGTCGGGCGCCACTCCCGAACGCACCAACCCCCACGGGGTCGGCAGCATTTCGAGCATGTCCACTCGCACGTCGCGATCGGAGTCGGGCAAATCGGCGAACTTGAGCAGCGATGCGGCAGCAAAGAATCCCGAGGGGCCGGAGCCGACGATCGCTACATGATATGGGCGCATACCCTGCCTTCTTAGAGCGGAAAAGCCGTCACAGCCCGACTCAACTGCGTGCTGTGACGGGTACCACCCGATGCTAAACACAGATCGTCTGCGCTGCCGCCAGTCGGAGAGAACTGCCGCCGAAATGCCGCCGGGTACCCTGAACATTCGTGGATCCAGACCGCCAAGCAGCCGTAGCCGCACTCGACACCACCCTGACGACCGTGGAGCGGGTGCTCGACATCGATGGCCTGCGCCAGCGGATCGACATGCTCGAGCAGCAGGCCTCCGATCCGAAGCTGTGGGACGACCAGTCGCGCGCGCAGAAAGTCACCAGTGAGCTCTCGCATGCGCAGAGCGAGATGCGCCGGGTGCAGGACCTGCGTCAGCGCGTCGACGACCTGCCGGTGCTGTTCGAACTTGCCGCCGAGGAAGGTGGTGAGGACGAGCTGGCAGAGGCTGACGCCGAGCTCGCCAAGCTTCGCGAGGAGATCGAAACCCTCGAGGTCCGCACCCTGCTGTCGGGTGAGTACGACGAGCGCGAGGCCGTCGTGACGATCCGCTCCGGCGCCGGTGGCGTCGACGCCGCGGACTGGGCCGAGATGCTGATGCGGATGTACATCCGATGGGCCGAGAAGCACGATTATCCGGTCGAGGTGTTCGACACGTCCTACGCCGAGGAGGCCGGGATCAAGAGCGCGACCTTCGCCGTGCACGCCCCGTTCGCCTACGGCACCCTCTCGGTCGAGCAGGGCACGCACCGGCTGGTCCGGATCAGCCCGTTCGACAACCAGAGCCGGCGCCAGACATCGTTCGCCGACGTCGAGGTGCTGCCCGTCGTGGAGACCACCGACCACATCGACATTCCCGAAGGGGATCTGCGGGTCGACGTGTACCGCTCCAGCGGTCCCGGCGGGCAGTCGGTGAACACCACCGACTCCGCGGTCCGGCTCACCCACATCCCCACCGGTATCGTGGTGACCTGTCAGAACGAGAAGTCCCAGCTGCAGAACAAGGTCGCGGCCATGCGCGTGCTGCAGGCACGGCTGCTGGAGCGCAAGCGATTGGAAGAGCGCGCCGAGATGGATGCGCTGAAGGGCGACGGTGGCAGCTCGTGGGGTAACCAGATGCGGTCCTATGTTCTGCACCCCTATCAGATGGTGAAGGATCTGCGCACCGAGTACGAGGTCGGAAACCCGGCCACGGTGCTGGACGGAGACATCGACGGATTCCTGGAAGCAGGGATCAGATGGCGCAACAGAAAAGATGACGACGACTAATACAGTGCTAGCCCTTCCCCTCGCCGAGCGCTGGCACGATTTTTGGCGCGGCGAGATCGGCGTGTGGATCCTGACCACCGGCCTGCACATCGCCCTGCTGATCATCGGCGGCCTGCTGGCCGCACGCTTCATCAACTGGGCGGCGCAGCGGGTGGTGCGCCGGATCGACGCGGAGTATCAGGAGAGCGATCAGCTGGTGCGCTCGGAGAGCGCCAAGCATCGGCAGGCGGTCGCCTCGGTGATCTCCTGGGTGTCGGTGGCAGTCCTGTTCATCATCGTGCTCGTCGAGGTCACCGACGCCCTACAAGTGCCGGTCGCCTCCCTGGTCGCCCCGGCCGCGGTCCTGGGCGCCGCGCTCGGTTTCGGTGCGCAGCGCATCGTGCAGGACCTGCTCGCCGGCTTTTTCATCATCACCGAGAAGCAGTACGGCTTCGGTGACCTCGTCAGGCTGACGATCGCCGCCGCCAACGAGGCGGAGGGCACGGTCGAGGACGTCACGCTGCGCGTCACCAAGCTGCGGTCGTCCGAGGGCGAGATGTACACCGTGCCCAACGGGCAGATCGTCAAGGCGCTGAACCTGTCCAAGGACTGGGCACGCGCAGTCGTCGACATCCCCGTACCGGCCACGGTCGACCTCAACATGGTCAACGACGTCCTCAACGATGTCGCCGAGAAGGCGGCCGAGGACGGCGAGCTGTCCAAGCTGCTGCTCGACAAGCCCCAGCTGATGGGCATCGAGAGCCTCGGAGTCGACACCGTGAACCTGCGGATGGTCGCCCGGACCCTGCCGGGCAAGCAGTTCGACGTGGGCCGACGGTTGCGAATACGGGTGGTGCGCGCGCTGCGCCGCGCCGGCGTGGCCTCGTCAGGCGCGTCGGTCGCCGCGGCAGGAGACGTCATGAGCCAGCCGGTTGCCGAGACGGCCGCGACATCTGCGTCGGCGCAGGAGCCGAAGAAGTGAAGAAACTCGACTTTTCGCGGGTGACCGCCGCCGCCGACCGCGTCTGGCGTAGCCGGGTGGGGCGGCTGCGCACCTCGACGGTGGTGCTGATCGTCGTCTTCATCGCGCTGTCCTGGGTGCAGCAGGAGTACCGGCCGCAGCAGGCCGCACCGCAGTCGCCCGACACCCAGGTGGTGCCGCCCGGATTCGTGCCCGATCCTGACTACACCTGGGTGCCGCGGACCAAGGTGCAGCCGCCCCGCACCACGACGCCGACCGAAACCCCGGAGACGACCGAGACCACGATCCCGACGACCACGACGCCGACCGAGACGCCGGAGACGACCGAGACCACGACTCCCGGTGCGCCGACGAGTCCCACCACGACGCCGCCGCCGGGCGCTCCGCGGACGACGGTGATCGATCCGGACGGCCCCGGACTGCTGCCGCCCTTCACGTTGCCGCTGGGCCCCGGCCCGGCTCCGGCGCCGCCGGTCGAGCAGCAGCAACCAGCCCTGGAGCCGGTGGCGCCGACATTGCCGCGATAGCCTGACCAGCCCGATGCTCTCGCCCCGCTACACTGGCGTGCCGTGATGATCACCCTCGACCACGTGACGAAGCACTACAAGTCTTCGGCGCGCCCAGCGCTCGACGACGTCTCGTTGAAAATCGACAAGGGTGAGTTCGTCTTCCTGATCGGTCCCTCGGGTTCGGGCAAGTCGACGTTCATGCGGCTGCTGCTGGCAGCCGAGACGCCCACCTCGGGTGACATCCGGGTGTCCAAGTTTCACGTCAATAAGCTCCCCGGCCGGCACGTCCCGAGCCTGCGCCAGGTCATCGGCTGCGTGTTCCAGGACTTCCGGCTGCTGCAGCAGAAGACGGTGTTCGAGAACGTGGCGTTCGCCCTTGAGGTGATCGGCAAGCGCGGCGAGGTGATCAACCGGGTGGTCCCGGACGTGCTGGAGATGGTCGGCCTATCCGGCAAGGCCAACCGGCTGCCGAGCGAACTGTCCGGTGGCGAGCAGCAGCGTGTCGCCATCGCGCGGGCCTTCGTCAACCGCCCACTGGTCCTGATCGCCGACGAGCCCACCGGAAACTTGGATCCCGAGACCAGCAAGGACATCATGGATCTGCTGGAACGGATCAACCGCACCGGAACCACGGTGCTGATGGCCACCCACGACCATCACATCGTCGACTCCATGCGCCAGCGGGTCGTCGAACTCGAACTCGGCCGGCTGATCCGTGATGAGCAGCGCGGCGTCTACGGAATGGATCGCTAAGTGCGCTTCGGCTTTCTTGTCAATGAAGTTCTGACCGGGCTTCGTCGCAACGTCACGATGACGGTGGCGATGATCCTGACCACCGCGATCTCGATCGGGTTGTTCGGTGGCGGTCTGCTGGTGGTGCGGCTGGCCGACCAGTCCCGCGACATCTACCTGGACCGCGTCGAGAGCCAGGTGTTCCTGACCGACGACATCTCGGCCAACGATCCCAACTGCGACGAAGAAGCGTGCAAGACGCTGTACCGCATGATCGACGACCGCGACGACGTGCGCTCGCTGAGCTTCCTCAACCGCGAGCAGGCCTACGACGACGCGATCAAGAAGTTCCCGCAGTACAAGGATGTCGCGGGCAAGGACGCGTTCCCGGCGTCGTTCATCGTCAAGCTCAACGACCCCGAGCAGCACGAGGCGTTCGACAAGGCGATGCAGGGTCAGCCCGGTGTGCTCAACGTGCTCAACCAGAAGGACCTGATCGACCGATTGTTCGCGGTGCTCGACGGCCTCAGCAGCGTCGCCTTCGCGGTGGCGCTGGTGCAGGCGATCGGTGCGGTGCTGCTGATCGCCAACATGGTTCAGGTGGCCGCCTATACGCGGCGCAACGAAATCGGCATCATGCGACTGGTCGGCGCGACGCGCTGGTATACCCAGTTGCCATTCCTCGTGGAGGCGATGATCGCGGCCCTGATCGGTGTGGTGATCGCGATCGTCGGGCTGATCGTGGTGCGAGCGGTATTCCTGGAGAAGGCGCTGGACCAGTTTTATCAGTCGAATTTGATTGCCCGGGTCGACTACGCTGACGTGCTCTACTTCAGCGCACCGTGGATGCTGTTCCTCGGCCTGGCGATGTCCGGCATCACCGCGTATGTGACGCTGCGGCTCTACATACGAAGGTAGTCGTGAACTAGTGGCGACCAAGAAGTCCAGCCCCGCCGGCAATAAGCAGATTGTGGCCAGCAATCGCAAGGCGCGGCACAACTACATGATTCTCGATACCTATGAGGCGGGTATCGCGTTGATGGGCACCGAGGTCAAGAGCCTGCGCGAAGGCCAGGCCTCACTGGCCGACGCGTTCGCCACCGTCGACGACGGCGAGATCTGGCTGCGCAACGTGCACATCGCCGAGTACCACCACGGCACCTGGACCAACCACGCGCCGCGGCGCAACCGCAAGCTGCTGTTGCACCGCAGGGAGATCGACAACCTGATCGGCAAGATCCGCGACGGCAACCTCACGCTGGTGCCGTTGTCGATGTACTTCTCCGACGGCAAGGTCAAGGTCGAGCTGGCGCTGGCCCGCGGTAAGCAGGCCCACGACAAACGCCAGGACTTGGCCAAGCGCGACGCCGACCGGGAGATCACCCGCGAGTTGGGCCGCCGCGCCAAGGGCATGTCCTGAGCATTTGCACCGCGAGCGACACGAAAATGCCTCGGAATAATGGCTTGGCGTTCGCCGTTGGCTGTGACGTACCATTGACTGTCCTGCTGAGATTCGGCAGGGATGCGAGGGGCTGATCGGTTTCGACTTCGCGCATCGAATCAAGGGAAGCGTGCCGGTGCAGGCAAGAGACCACCGTAAGCGTCGTTGCAACCAATTAAGCGCCGATTCCAATCAGCGCGACTACGCTCTCGCTGCCTAAGCCAGAGCGTGTCTGTCAGACCGGGAGCGCCCTCGGCCCGGACCCTGGCATCAGCTAGAGGGACCCACCCACGGGTTCGGTCGCGGGATCCGTGGGGACATCAAACAGCGACTGGGATCGTCATCTCGGCTTGTTCGCGTGACTGAGAGATCCGAGTAGAGGCAAAGCGAACTGCGCACGGAGAAGCCTCGAGGAAGTGCCGTAGGACCCGGGTTCAATTCCCGGCAGCTCCACCGGAAAGATGCAGGTCAGGGATCTAATCCCTGGCCTGTTTTCTTTTGCCTCCACCACGTCGTCGCGGCGGAACCCTGAGGTCGGTCCAGGCACCGAGGCCCATCTGTCCTGGATACGGGTTAGATTGAGGCATGATTTCTCGCCGCATAGCTAGCCCTCAGGGCAGTGCGCGGTCAGGTGGTCGCTGGGTCGGGCTTGGCGCTGCTGCACTTCTCACCACGGGCATTCCGCTCGTCGCTCTCACCGCGCCGCCGGTGGCGGCCGCCGACGACTGTGCCGATGCGGAGCTCGTCTTCGCGCGCGGTACCGACGAACCGGCGGGCATGGGCCGGGTCGGAGATGCCCTCGCCGATGCGATACGCAAGCAGACCCCCAGCCTCAACCTCAAGACCTACGGGGTGAACTACAAGGCCAGCAAGCTGCAGTTGCACGGCGGTGACGGCGCCAAAGACGCGATTTCGCATATCAAGTCCACGCTGTCCTCCTGCCCCGACACCAAGATCGTGCTCGGCGGCTATTCGCAGGGTGCCAGCGTGATCAACATCGTGGCCGGAAACCCGCTGGGCAACATCAAGTGGGGCGATTCGCTCCCGCCTGAATATGCGGACAACGTCGCGGCGATCACCACCTTCGGTGACGTGGGGACCCGGACGAAGCAATCGATAGCAGCCCAGAGCGCACTGTACGGGTCCAAGGCGATCGACCTGTGCAACCCCATGGACCCGATCTGTCACGAGGGCCAGGGCAACGAATGGAGCGGGCACACCGAGGGTTACGTCCCCGTGTACACCACCCAGGCGGCGGCATTCGTGGCGTCGAAGCTGCTCGCCGGCTCGGGCCAGTCGGTGCCCGGGTACGGCCCGGCGCTGCCGGATTACGGATATGGCCCGGAGACGCCGGGTTACAGCCAGTACCCGGGCTACGGGTCTGCGCCGGGGTATGACCCCAACACCTCGCTGCACGGTCCGCAACCGGGGTACGGTCCCGAGACGCCCGGGTACGGGCAGCAGCCACCCGGGTCCGGTCCGTCGACACCCGTGCCTGCCCCTCCGCCAACCGGGATCGGATGGGTCTGAGCGGTTTCAGCCCGCTGTCTGCGACGGCAGCGAGATCGCGATCTCGGTGCCGCGGGCATCGTGGACGTCCAACATGCCCCCGAGCGCCAACACCTTGGCGCGAATCGACGCGAAGCCGATGTGACCGGTTTCGACGCTCAGTGCGAGGCGCTCGGGTCGTATGCCAACGCCGTCGTCCGCGACGCACAGCGAGGCTCGCCCTTCGGACCGTTGCAGCGTGAACCTGAGGTTGTCGGCCTTGGCGTGCTTGATCACGTTCGTCGAAAACTCGCGCGCCGCACTGTAGAGCAGGTGGTCGGCGTCGGTTCGCAGGTCATCGGGCCAGTCGTCGAAGTCCAGGTGGACGGCCAGGTTGGTGCGCGCCGCGATGCCGTCGGCCAGTGAGGTGATGGCGGCCCTGCGCCCGGCTCGCGCCAGCACCTCGGGGTGCAGTTCACGGACCACGTCGCGAAGCAGTCGGGAGCACTCGCCGAGCGCCAGATCGACGCGGTCCATCGATTCCGCGGATCCTTCGCGGACCTCTTCCATCTCCCGGCGTGACGCCAGGACGTACTGCAGTGCTCCATCGTGGAGTCTTTCGGACAGGGTTTGCCTCTCGCGCTTTTCGAGGGTGACGATCTCTTCCAGCAGCTGACTGCGTTCCAGGGCCAGCCGGGCGATCGTCCGCTCTTTCGACTGCTGGATCCATGACAGCGCGACCGAGCCTGCGGCCAACCCGAACAACACTCCTGTCGTCGTGAGAATCGAACCCCACGGCTCGTCTCCGTTGGCCGCCTGGTTTACCCAGAGCACGACGACGTATGCGACGACAGTGGGGACGGCGATCACCGCGCTCACGAACGGATCGAGCTGAGCCGCGGCGATCAGTGGGATCAGGAACAGTCCATAGTGGAGCACATCGGAGGTCCAGGTATTCGGCGAGCTGAGGCCTGATTCCACCGAAAGTAGCGACACCACAGCGACATCCGCGCACAGCATGAGCAGCGCAACCGAACGCCGGGCCTCGATCCCGGCGTCATTGGCCGGCCGCAGCGCCCAGAAACCCCAGCAGGCGATGGCTGCTATGTAGCCGATCCAGACCAGCCCGTAGGGCCAGCGGTACGTTTCGGGCGGTTGTAGGAACAGCGCGAAGAAGATGAACGCCACCAACAGGACCCGCAGGGCGAATTGCAGCAGCAGCCCGCGAAAAGCCGCGCCCTGGGCGTACTGCCCCAAAGCCGTTGCCGCCGCGCGCCTGACCATTCTCGACTCCCGCCAACCGCAAGGTTCGGCAGGAGTATAGGGCGATTCGATCGTGTCCTGAGGCAGGTTAATGAAGTTTCCCCACTGGCCTGCGATCATGGATAACGGTTCCTGCGTGTGACGAGACGGGGGAGTTGATCGAATTGTTCTCTGCGCAGCGCGAGTTTTCGGCGTACGGCCCGTCGCATTTGGTCGTGCTGGCGGTGTTCGCAACGGGCGCCGTGCTTCTGGTGATGATCGGCCGCAGGCAGACCGAGTCGCAGGCCCGAATCCTGAGCCGTGTCCTGGCGGTCCTACTCGTCGCGGCATTCATCGTCGCCCTTGTCTACAAGCTGGTCGATCCCACCATCGACACCTCGGTGCCGCTGCAGTTGTGTGATCTCGCGGAACTCGCGGCGGCCTATGCCTTGTGGTCGCAACGGCATTGGGCCTTCGTCCTCACCTATTACTGGGGCCTGGTCCTGAGCTCGCAGGCGTTGATCACACCGGATATCGGCACGCCGAAGGAGGGCGCTCCCGACTTTCCCCACCACCTCTTCGTCACCTTCTTCACGCTTCATGTGCTCGTCGTGCTGGCGGCGATCTATCTCACGTGGGGGAGAGGTATGCGACCTCGGTGGCGCGACTACCGCTTCGCCGTCGTCGCGACCCTGGGATGGGCGGCATTCACTCTCGCCTTCAACGCGATCACGGGGGCCAACTACGGCTATCTCAACCGGAAGCCTCCCACCGCGTCGCTGCTGGACGTACTGGGCCCGTGGCCGGTGTATCTGCTGGCTGAGGTCGCGATCGTGCTGGCCGTGTGGGCGCTGATGACCTGGCCGTGGGAGCGGGTGAGGCAGCGTGCGACGACGGCCGCGCCCCAGCTGTGAAGTTGCTGTCAGTAGGCGTGCAAAGTGATTGTTGACACTGACACTTTGACAGGCTAGGTATATTACGCGCGTTTGCGAATGTGTATCGCTTGCGACCTGTCCCACCCGGGCGACAGTGGCCTGATCGAAGGGGCGGGTTGTGTGCAGACCACGGCATCGCGGACACGCGCGGAAGACCGCACCCCGGAGCACACGCGATGAGTAGCCACAGCAGCGGCACGCAGGACAGGTCGGGCATCGCCCGGGCCATCCGTGTGCTGGCGGTACCCATCGTGCTCGGCTGGATCGCTCTGACCGTCCTGACGAATGTGCTCGTCCCGCCGCTGGAGAAGGTCGGTGAGGAGCACACCGTCGGGCTGAGCGCCAATGACGCCCCGGCGATGATCGCCATGCGCAAGATCGGCGCCAATTTTCAAGAGTTCGATTCCGACAGCAACGCCATGGTGGTGCTGGAGGGCGAGCAGCCGCTCGGCGACGACGCGCACCACTACTACGACGGCGTCGTCGACAAGCTCGAGGCCGACACCGCCCACGTGCAGCACGTCGCCGACTTCTGGGGCGACCCGCTGACGGCCTCGGGCGCGCAGAGCAACGATGGCAAGTCGGCTTACGTCCAGGTCTATCTGCGCGGCAACCAGGGCGAGACGCTGGCCAACGAGTCGGTGTCCGCCGTCCGTGAGATCGTCGACCAGTCGTCGCCTCCGCCCGGGGTCAAGGTGTACGTGACCGGCGGCGCGCCGCTGATCAACGACCAGCACCACGCCGGTGACAAGAGCATCGCCAAGGTCACCACCATCACGCTCGTGGTGATCGCCGTGATGCTCGTGCTCGTCTTCAGGTCTGTCGCCACCATGATCCTGGTGCTGGTCATGGTGTTCATGGAGCTCGGCGCTGCCCGCGGCATCGTGGCGTTCCTGGCCTACACCGACATCATCGGGTTGTCGACCTTCGCGGTGAACCTCCTGACGTTGATGGTCATCGCGGCCGGCACCGACTACGCGATCTTCGCGATCGGTCGCTATCAGGAGGCGCGCGGCGCCGGCGAAGACCGAGAAACCGCGTACTACACGATGTTCCGCGGCACCTCTCATGTGGTCCTGGGTTCCGGCATGACCATTGCCGGTGCCATGTTGTGTCTCAGCTTCACGCGCCTGCCGTATTTCCAGACCATGGGTGTGCCGTGTGCTGTGGGCACGTTCGTCGCAGTCGTCGCCGCGCTGACGATGGGCCCGGCGGTCATCGTGATCGGCAGCCGGTTCGGGCGTTTCGAGCCCAAGCGCAACATCCGGTCTCGCGGCTGGCGTCGCGTCGGCATCGCGGTGGTGCGGTGGCCCGGTCCGATCCTGGCCGCGACGCTGGGTCTGGCGCTCGTCGGCCTGCTCACGCTGCCGGGCTACAAGACCAATTACGACGCCCGCAAATACCTGCCCTCCGACCTGCCTGCCAATGTCGGATACGCCGCGGCCGAACGGCATTTCAGCGCCGCCCGGATGAACCCCGAGCTGCTGATGGTGGAGGCCGACCACGACCTGCGAAACCCGGCGGACTTCCTGGTCATCGACAAGATCGCCAAGGGGATCGTCCGGGTGCCCGGCATCTCCCGGGTACAGGCGATCACCCGGCCCAACGGCCGCCCGATCGAGCACACCTCGATCCCGTTCCTGCTCAGCCGGCAGGGCACGACCAACACGATGAACCGGAAGTACCAGCAGGACCGCATGGACGACATGCTGGTTCAGGCCGATGAGATGCAGAAGACCATCGACACGATGGAGCAGATGTCGCGGCTGACCCAGCAGATGGCCGACATCACGCATTCGATGGTGGCCAAGACCAAGGTGATGACCCTCGATATCGCCGAATTGCGCGACAACATCGGCGATTTCGACGATTGGCTGCGTCCGCTGCGTAATTACCTCTATTGGGAGCCGCACTGCGCCGACATCCCGATGTGCTGGTCGATCCGGTCGATCTTCGACACCCTCGACGGCATCGACGCCCTGACCGATGACGTTCAGGAGCTGGTGCCCGAGCTGGAACGGCTGGACACGTTGATGCCGCAGTTGGTCGCG
Organism: Mycobacterium sp. 134; assembly: GCF_048282715.1. Lineage (NCBI taxonomy): Bacteria > Bacillati > Actinomycetota > Actinomycetes > Mycobacteriales > Mycobacteriaceae > Mycobacterium > Mycobacterium sp. 134. Next base: position 4,669,531 of record NZ_JBLVUN010000008.1, on the reverse strand, counting down.
CTGATGCCCGAGCAGATCGAATCCATGAAGTCCATGAAGACGATGATGCTGACGCAGCAGGCCACGCAGGCCGGTCAGCAGGATCAGATGGCCGCGATGCAGGAGAATTCGACGGCCATGGGCAAGGCCTTCGACGAGGCCCGCAATGACGACACGTTCTACCTTCCGCCGGAAGCCTTCGACAACAAGGACTTCAAGCGCGGCATGAAGAACTTCATCTCTCCCGACGGAAAGTCGGTGCGGTTCATCATCAGCCACGAGGGCGATCCCGCGACGCCGGAGGGCGTCAACCATGTGGACCCGATCAAGCTGGCGGCCAAGGAAGCGCTCAAGGGCACGCCGCTGGAAGGCTCGAAGATCTATCTGGCCGGCACCGCGGCCACGTACAAAGACATGAAGGACGGATCGTTCTACGACCTGCTGATCGCCGGAATCGCCGCGGTATCACTGATTTTCATCATCATGCTGCTAATCACACGCAGTGTGGTGGCGGCGGCGGTGATCGTCGGTACGGTGCTGCTGTCCCTCGGCGCGTCATTCGGATTGTCCGTGCTCGTCTGGCAGCACCTTCTCGGGCTGGAACTGCACTGGATGGTGTTGGCGATGTCGGTCATCCTGCTGCTGGCGGTGGGTTCCGACTACAACCTGCTGTTGGTGTCGCGGTTCAAGGAAGAACTGTCCGGTGGCCTGAAGACCGGCATCATCCGGGCGATGGCGGGAACCGGTTCGGTGGTGACCTCGGCGGGCCTCGTGTTCGCCTTCACCATGGCGTCGTTCGCATTCAGCGATCTCAAGGTCATGGCACAGGTCGGCACCACCATCGCACTCGGCCTGCTGTTCGACACCCTCATCGTGCGGTCGTTCATGACCCCTGCGATCGCGGCGCTGCTGGGCCGGTGGTTCTGGTGGCCGCAGGTCATTCAGTCGGCGGCGTCGAAGCGGCGACTGGCCGAGCTACAGCGCCGGCCGACATACAAAGCCTCCGCACAGCCCTGACTTAATAAGCAGACCTAACCTAATTGATGGAAGCCGGAAAACATCCGCTTCCGCTGACTCTGGACCGACGGGGCGATCCATAGTCTGGTTCTGCAAGTCAGAGGGGTTGGAAGATGCTGAAGTCCATCGCCATCAGCGCCGCAGCGGCCGGCGCACTGGGCCTGGCCGCACTGGGGATCAGCACGGGGGTGGCCAATGCGGCCCCCGCGCCGGTCGCCGGATCGGGAGTCGGTTGGGCCGAGCACCCCGGGTGGGGTTACGGCCCCGGCCCGTGGGGCCCGCCGCCGCCGCCGCCCGCCTACGGGGCCGGTTGGGGCTACGGCGGCTATGGTCCGCCGTCGGTGTGTGCCACCGGGCCGTTCCGGTTGGTGCAGGTCTGTAGCTGACAGGCAAAAGAAACTGCCCATGTGCGAGCCGAAAACCCTCGCACATGGGCAGTTTCGTTCAATTACTTCTTGTTGCCCCCAGGCCGCGGGGGTGGCGGCGGCTTGGCCTTGGTCGTCGGCTCGAACTTGCCGCCCTTTTTCGGATCGAATGTTCCGGCCATGGTGATCCCTCTCGCTCGTTTCGATAGTTCCACCACTTCCCACCGTAACCACGATGGCAAGGCCCGGCGGGGCGAACGGCGATGAACAACTGAGAGTTCGGTGTGAACCGTGCAGGTGCCAACGGTTTTCGCAGCGGATCGGCGCGACGAGGCCGACGAGAATCACGATGAGCAGAACGTAGCCGGCCATGCCGGGTCACGGTGGTGGCGCGTGGCAAGGCAACACGCCGGGTCTGGTTGCGACACGGTCACGGGACGATACCTTTCGGTACATCACCGGTCACATCGGCAACATTGATCACTAACGTCACATCAGCCAACTGTGACGTCATGTCGACGTCCCTGCATTGGGAAGGTGTGACATGTCGCGACGTCCTCGAGGTGCTTCGACGATGGCAGCGGCGGCCGCAATCGGACTCGTCGTCGCCGTCGGCGTAGCGCCCTCGGCATCGGCTGAACCATGTGAAGGTGCTGCTGCGGCCGCGCAACCCCTCCCTAACCAGGCCTTCCAGATCCCCAAGCCGTCCAGGCTCGCCCCGCTCAACCGGCCGATCGGGCACATGCCCGCCGGGGCCAACGACCGGGCTCCGCTGCCGAAGCTCGGGCAGTTGCCGCTGGCCCTGCTCAAGGCGCTGATGCCCAACTCCGGGCAGGTCAGGCAGAAGGCGGCGGTCGTCCCGGCACCCAATCCCGGCGGCGCCCAGCCTGTCCCGAACGCGGCACAACCGGCACCGGCCCCGGCGGCGGCTGCGCCCGCACCGGCTCCCGCGGCTCAACCGGCGCCAGGGGCGCCTCCCGGCACATCGATCGTCGGGTGGGTGACCGGCCCCGACAGCCCCAACCAGACGATCAAGCGCTTCGCCATCACCGGCACCGACCTCGGAATCATGTGGGACAACGGGGATCCGGTGAACCGTCAGGTACTCATGGCCTTCGGCGACACCAACGGATACTGCGGCATTCCCGGCAAGCAGTGGCGATACAACGCGCTGTTCCGCAGCCAGGACGGATCGCTGTCGAACACCGTCGCTGTGCCCGACGGTGTGGTCGCCAACAAATACTCGGGTTCTCCGGTGTGGCGCCAGGGTATTTCGAAGCAGATCATCAACAGCATCGGCCGGGCGCCGGAGGAGACCGGCATCATCCCGACCGCGGGCGTCGCCGTCGGGCGCAACCAGTATCTGAACTTCATGTCGATCCGGAACTGGGACAGCCCCGGAGCATGGTCGACCAACTTCTCGGCGATCGCGATGTCGCCGGACAACGGTGAGAACTGGGGTGTCTACCCGGGGACCATCCGTCCGCCCGGTGGCGGCAACGAGAACTTCCAGATGGGCGCATTCCTCAAGCCTGGCCCGGGAGATCCGTACATCTACACCTTCGGCACCCCGAACGGGCGCGGCGGGTCGGCCTATATCGCGCGGGTGTCGCCGGCCTTCATTCCGGACCTCACGAAATACGAGTACTTCAACGCCGACAACAATGCCTGGGTGCCGGGCAATCCGGCGGCGGCGACACCGGTGATCCCGGGTCCCGTCAGCGAGATGTCAGCCCAGTACAACACCTATCTCAAGCAGTACCTGGTGCTGTACGGCAACGGGATGAACGACGTGGTGATGCGGACCGCGCCGGCCCCTCAGGGGCCGTGGAGCCCGGAGCAGTTGATCGCACCGTCGTCACAGATCCCCGGCGGCATCTACGCGCCGTATCTGCATCCGTGGTCGACGGGCAAGGAGCTGTACTACAACCTCTCGCTGTGGTCGGCCTACAACGTCATGCTGATGAAGACCGTGTTGCCCTGACCCGTCCATTGGTCTGTCGCCCAGGTGACAACGGCGCCAGCATCGCCTCGAGGCCGTATTCGAACACCGCGTCGTAGTCGGTGGGGGACTGCAGGGCCGCGACGAGGGCCTGATCGGGCCAATCCGCGGTCCACAGCGACGGGTCCTCCTCCTGGTGCCGCGGGCCCCGTACAGCCGAGAACAGCATCACCGCAGAGGCGGTCACGTGCACCTGCACGGCCCGCAGCACCAGTGCGGCGCGGGCCCCGGTGAGGCCCGCCTCGGCCAGTTCGGCGGCGAGTTTCTGCTGGACCGGCAGGAACAACGTCGGTGTCCGGTCCCGCTCGTGGGCGATCGCCAGGAGATGCTGGCGGCGGATCAGCAGGCTGCGCTGGTTGCGGGCAAGCGCGGCAATCCGATTCACCGGAGTGTCGCCCTCCATGGGCAGCCCGGCCATCTCGGCGACCAAGCGGTCGACCAGGCTGTCGAAGAGCGCGTCACGGCCGCCGACATGCCAGTAGATCGAGGTGACGGCCACGCCGATCCGCTCGGCGAGCCCGCGCATCGAGAATGCGTCCACCCCATCGGATTCGATGAGACCGGCCGCCGCGTCGAGGATGACGTCGGCGTCGATCGGCTTTGCCTTCGGACTCATCCGCCGGCTTCCGCCTGACAGATGCGTTCTGGCCCGGGCAGGTCGAGGTAGCGCTCGAGATTGCGGTGCATGTTGATGATTCTCCGCTCCTCGGCCGACAGCACCAGATGGGTGAACCCCGGCTGGTGCATACCGCGCTGCAGGCCGGTCAGTACGGCGATGTCCTGGCTCATCACCACGCCGGGGTGGGCTTCGTCGGCGCCCATCCGGACGTCCGTCGGCCTGACCCGCGGTGCTTGCGGCGGCATGCGGGTCATCAGCGTCATCACGAGCTGCCCTCGGTCGGGGTCGGGGCCGGGCAATGACGTCATCACCGTCAGATGGTCGGCGCTGGCCAGCAGGGTCAGGTTGGGGAAGACGTTGTACTGGTGCAGACACATCACCTGGTCGGTGCTGGCCCACCCGATGTCGACGCCGCGCCCGGCCGCGAATTCCTTGATCTGCGTGGCGATCACGTCGGCCACCGTCTGGCCGTGGGACTGCCGGTCACGGGGAAAGGGAGTGCCTTCGGCCACGCCCATCAGCGCGCCCTGGGTGTACACGTAGGCGTCCCACACTTCTTCGTCGCTCAGCGATCCGGCGAGTCGCGGGCTGGGAACTCCGTAGAGGGATTCGGATTTGCCGGTGTGGCCCCAGATCTTCTGTGGTGCGTACACGTCGTCCATGCACCGGTGCAGTTCGGGATGCAGCGTCTGGACGTGATAGGTCTCGCTGTAGCCGTCGGCGATCGTCTTCCAGTTGGCGTCGACGTCGATGGTCATCGTTGCGTAGCAACGGAAGTCGCCGAGGCCGCACCAGGCGATGTCGCCGGGGACCGCCTCCAGGTAGTCGGCCAGGGGCATCGCACCGGGGTCGAGGTTGACGAAGACCAGCCGTTCCCATGTGTCGACCCGCACCGGAGCCAGCGGAAACTCGGACATGTGCACCGACCCGAACCCCTTGCGGTTCGGGATCCGTTTGAGCGCCCCGGCCAGGTCCCAGGTCCAGCCGTGATACCCGCATTTCAGTTCCCGCAGCGAGGAACCGGCGCCGGTGCACAGGGCGTTGCCGCGATGGCGGCAGGCGTTCTGGAAGGCGCGCAACCCACCGTCGTCCCCGCGGACGATCAGCACCGAATAGGGGCCGCAACGGTATTCGAAGTAGTCGCCCGCCTCGGCCACGTGATCGACCGTGCATGCGACCTGCCAGACCCGCGGCCACATGCGCTCCACCTCGAGTTGGGCGAACGCCGGTGAGACGTAGCGTTCGGCCGGCACCAGGGTGGGGCGCGCGGGTGGATCACCGATCGCGTCCACCCGTCGTGGGTGGTCGGTGTGCGTGGAACTCAGGGCCATGGAGGTGCCTCCCACTGAGAAGGACAAACTCGGGACGGTGGCAATGTAACGGTGTTACATTGCCACCGTAGCGGCCTCCACGCCTCAAGGGAGCAAAAACGTGTTCGATCTCAAAATTACCGGCGGCACCGTCGTCGACGGGACCGGTGCGGACCGGTTCACCGCCGATGTCGCGATCAAGGACGGCAAGATCGTCGAGGTGCACCGGCGCGGCGCCGACGACCCGGCCCTGGGCGGCGATGCAGCCGAAACCATCGACGCCACAGGCAAGATCGTGGCCCCCGGCTTCGTCGACATTCACACCCACTACGACGGCCAGGTCTCCTGGGACGCCGTGCTCGAGCCGTCCAGCAACCACGGCGTCACCACCGTGGTGGCGGGCAACTGCGGTGTCGGCTTCGCGCCGGTCCGGCCCGGCCAGGAAGAGTGGCTGATCTCCCTGATGGAGGGCGTCGAGGACATCCCCGGCACGGCCCTGACCGAGGGCATCACCTGGGGCTGGGAGACCTTCGGCGAATACCTGGACGTGATCGGGCAGCGCGAACTGGCCGTCGACATGGGCACTCAGATCGCCCACGGCGCCATCCGGGCCTACGCCATGGGGGAGCGTGGCGCCCGCAACGAGCCGGCGAACCCCGATGACATCAAGGCCATGGCGAGGCTGGTGCAGGAGGCCATCGAGGCCGGGGCACTTGGCTTTTCGTCGTCGCGCACCATTGCGCACACCGCCATGGACGGCGAGCCGGTGCCCGGCACCTTCGCCGCCGAGGACGAGTTGTTCGCCCTGGGCCGGGCCACCGCGGCCGGTGGCGCGGCGGTGTTCGAGCTGGCCCCGCAGGGCGCCGCCGGCGAAGACATCGTCGCACCCAAGAAGGAACTCGAATGGATGCGCCGCCTCGGTGAGGAGATCGACTGCGCGCTCAGCTTCGCCCTGATCCAGGTCGACGCCGATCCCAATCTGTGGCGCGAGCAGCTCGATCTGTCGGCAGCGGCGCACCAGGCCGGCAGCCGGTTGTTCCCGCAGGTGGCGGCGCGGCCGTTCGGCATGCTGCTGGGCTTTCCCGGTCACCACGCCTTCACCCACCGCCCGACCTACCGGCGCCTGCAGGCCGAATGCACGCGTGAGGAGCTGGCCGAGCGGCTCGCGGACCCGAAGGTGCGCGCGGCGATCCTGGCCGAGGAAGACCTGCCGATCGACCCGGGCAAGCTGTTCGACGGCATGTTCATGCTGGCGCAGAATGCGGCAAATCGCCTGTACCACATCGGGGAACCGCCGGACTACGAACCGACCGAGGAACGCACTGTTGCGGCGATCGCCAAGCAGCGCGGCCTGGACCCGCTGGCCGCGATGTACGACCTGATGCTCGAGGCCAACGCGGGCGCGATGCTGATGTACCCGATGTTCAACTACTCCGACGGCAACCACGATGCGATCCGGGAGATGCTCACTCACCCGGCCGGCGTGCTGGGCCTGTCCGACGGCGGCGCGCACTGCAGCATGATCTGCGATGCCTCCTACCCGACGTTCCTGCTGACGCACTGGGCCCGCGACCGTCATCGCGGCGAGAAGCTGCCGCTGGAGTACGTGATCCGCAAGCAGTCGCACGACACCGCGCAGCTCTACGGGATGTCGGACCGCGGCGTCATCAGCGTGGGCAAGAAAGCCGACGTCAACGTCATCGACCTGGACGCGCTGACCTTGCACGCGCCGAAGATGGCGTATGACCTCCCCGCAGGCGGAAAGCGGTTGGTGCAGGGCGCGAGTGGTTACGACGCGACGATCGTGAGCGGCACGGTGACCCGCAGGCACGGCGTCGACACCGGTGCCCGCCCGGGTCGGCTGGTGCGCGGGATCCGCTGATCCGTAGGGTCTTTCGCCATGGCGGATTTTCGTTACGATCCGCGTCAGCGCCCGGCGCAACCTCCGGCGCCGGCTGCTGACGCTTTCACCATCCACACTGCCGTTGTCGCCGAAGAGGTTTCGCTGGCATTTGTCCGCGAGGGCATCGGCGGTGTGCCCCTTCTGCTGGTGCACGGCTATCCCGAGACCAAGCGGATCTGGTGGCGCAACATCGAGGCCCTGGCCGCGGCAGGCTTCGAGGTCATCGTCCCGGACCTGCGCGGTATGGGTGACAGCTCGACGCCGCCCGACGACCGGCACGACATCGTCACGTACTCCCGCGATCTGTATGCGCTGGTGCACGACGAGCTGGGGCACGAGTCCTGCCTGATCGCCGCGAGCGATGTCGGGGCTGTGGTCAGCACCGACCTGATTCACCGGTTTCCCGGATTCGTCACGCAGTTCTGTGTTTTCAACACCGTGCCGCCCATGGCCGTCGACTACTCGGGAATCGGCACGCGGCATCCGGGATCGGTCGGCGGTGCGGCCGACCCCACCGGCGACTACCGGTGGATGCAGGGTGCCTTCCCCGACGAACTCGCCGCAATGCTGACCACACCCGAGGCGCGCAGGCAGTGGGTGGCGGCGATGTACACCAATCGGTTGTGGGGCTCGGCCTACGCGTTCAACCAGTCCGACGTGGATTTCATGACCGAGCCGTTCGCCGACGAGGCGCGGCTACGCGCGGGCTGGGCGTCCTACCAACTGGCTTACGGCCGCGCGATGTCCGACATCCCGTTGATGGATGCGGTCGAGGTGCCCACGTTGGTGCTGTACGGACCCGACGATCATGTGGTCGGCGAGGATTTCGTCCCCCGCACCGAGCGCGCGTTTCTCAATCGCATCGGGCCGTTGGTGATTCCGGGTGCGGGTCACTTCCTACAGTGGGAGCGCGCCGACATCTTCAACCGGCTGATCCCCGCGGTGTTCGGCGACGTCATCGCGAACCATCGGCGGGCTGCGCCAGAATCGACCCGCCCAGCCAGCGTCTGACGAAGCGCCGCAGTTCCTCGGGGCTGCGGGTGGGATCGTTCGGCGCGACGAAGAACGACAGCATCGTGCGCAGGGTGAACTCCACCAGGTCGCGCAGCGATGATTCGTCGTACCCGTACTTCTCCCAGTCGACGTCGAAGCGCGTGATCATCCGCATACCGAACGCCTGGCCTTCGTCGGAGGCCACGTTGACCGAGCTGGCCGCGGCCTGGGGTCCCGACAGCATGATGCGCAGGTGCGGTATCCGGGCGACCTCCGCCAAGGTGAACATGACGCCCTCGGTCATCGCCTCGGCGGGATCGGTGATGCCGCGCACGCTCTCGGCGAGCCGGTCGAGAAACCCGTCGACCGTGGCGATGGCCGCCGCGTGCATCAGGGTCTCGGCCGTGGGGAAGTAGCGGTACACGGTCTGGCGGATGACGCCGAGCGATGCCGCGACGTCGGCGATGCTGATGCTGGTGCCGGTCTCGGCGATCAACCGCACGGCCGCGGCCACGATGCGTTCCGAGGCTTCCTCGTCGCTGCCGGGCGGCTGCCCGTCCCACCCCCGCCTACGCGCCACGGTCTGGATTCCTGGCCGGCAACATCCCTGCAGGATATCGCCACCTGTCGTTGACGGGCCGCATCCGCGTGTAGTAATCATACAAAGCAAGCGTTGCTTGTATGATTACTTTGGACGAGCTGAGGTGGCACCGATGACGGATCTGATCGTGCGGAAGATGCGGTTCGCGTTCGCGGACCACCGTGTCCCGTTCCTGTGGAACGAGGACAACCCGGCCTTCTCGTCGATGGCCAATGCCGTGTCGTTCCTGGCCATCGCCTTCGAGAAGATGATCGGCCAGATGATCACCGAGGCCATGCCGTTCATCACGGATCCCGAGGTGGCCGAGGAGGCCCAGGCCTTCGTGCGGCAGGAGGGTCAGCACTCGATGGCCCACCGTCAGCACGCCAAGGGACTGCTCAAGACGTACCCGGCCTTGAAGGAAACCCTCGACGAGGTGATCAAGGCGTTCGACGACCTCACCGCAGAGACTCCGCTGAAGTACCGGTTGGCCTACACCGCCGATCTGGAGGCGACGTTCACGCCGGTCTTCAAGTTGATGCTCGATCATGACGACACGCTGTTCGCTCCGGGGGACGACCGGGTGGCGTCACTGTTCCTGTGGCACTTCGTCGAAGAGGTCGAGCACCGCAGTTCGGCGCTGATCATCTACGACGCGGTCGCGGATGACCCGTGGTACCGGATGCGGGTCGCCCCGTCGATCTTCAAGCACGTCTGGGCAGTGATGAAAATCGCCTGCGAGGGGTTCAACAAGCACGTTCCGCTGGAGGAACGCAAGATCGACGCCCTGTCGATGTTCGGCATGCAGGCACGGAAAAAGACACTGCTGCAGAAGCTTCCGTTCGGCAACGCCCCCTATGACGGACCGATCGCAAACGCATTCGCGCACCTGCCCAAACGGGAGATGCTGACGGCCGTCGCGGGCGTGGTTCGCAGCCAGATCCCGGGCCACAACCCGGCCCACGAGAAGCTGCCGGTGCTGGCCGACGAATGGTTCCGCCGTTATGAGGAGGGCTACGAGGTGACGCAGTGGTACACCGCCGGCGACGCCGCGGAGCAGAAAGCGACCACCGCCGATGTCTGATCTGTGTACCCCGACCTTCTCGGGTTTGGCTGAACGCCTGGGATTTTCGTGTGACACCGCTGGAGGACTGGTCGAGTTCCGCAACCCGTTCGGGCTGGAGAACTGGACGCTGCCGGTGCTGGAGATCACCGTGATCGTCGGCGCGGTGCTGGCCCTGGTGTACGCCATCGTGCGGCTGCGCCGGCACAACGACCCGACCAACCTGGTGTTGTGGTTCGGTGCCATCGCCTATCTGCTGATCATCGAACCGCCGCTGTATTTCCCGGGCGCGTTCGGGATCGCCGACCACGTCGACACGATGTTCGCGCACAACGTGTTCACCGTCGACTTCCTGTGGGGCCGGCTGCCGCTCTACATCGTGGCGATCTACCCGATGATGGCGACGGTGGCCTACGAGATCGTCCGGATCCTCGGGGTCTTCCGCAGGCGCGGTGTGCTGGTCGGCGCGATCTGTGTCGGGTTCGTCCACCACGCGTTCTACGAGATCTTCGACCACATCGGGCCACAGCTGCGGTGGTGGGAGTGGACCCTGGACCATCCGATGAACCAGCCGTTCTTCGATTCGGTGCCGCTGCCCAGCGTGGTCGTGTTCGCGGCCCTGTGGCCGATGTCGCTGGCGTTCTGCGTACAACTGTTCGTCGGCCGCCACGTCCAGGACGGCAAGACGTTCACCGGCTTGCAGATCCTGTGGCGCACCGTCGTGGTCGGCGTGCTGGCGTCGATCGGCACCGCGATCCTGCCGCTGCCCGCCACGCTCGCCGCGACGATCTCGGGGAGCACCGCGGTAGGCGGGGTGGTCTATGCCGCCGAACTCGTGGTGCTCACCGTGGTGGCGATTCCGGTGCTGTTCAGTCAGTGGTCGAGCCTGCGCAAGGACCGCGACCCGGCCACCGTGCGCCATTCGAACCCGCTCATCCTGGGCTACGCCGCGGTGTATCTGGCCGTCATGACGGTCCTGTGGCTGACGGCCCTGCCGGCGTACTTCGGTGCCGTCGACGGTGTCACCTCCAACGGTGATCCGATCGGCAGCCTCGCCTACGCGGTGATCTGCGTGCTCATCGCTGGGTTGTCGATCGCCGCGGCCGCTACCGCAAACCCGGCTGAACTGCAGAAACCGCTCGATGTGGAGACATCGGACAGCGTCGGAAGCTAGGTATGGGCGGCGGATTCACAGGCGCGCCACACCGCTGACGCGATGTGTGATGGGGCAGAATTGCGGAGATGCCGACACCGCCGCAACGCCCTGGCGATCCCGGCCGGCGAGGCGCGCCAGGCCGGGGTCCGGTGCCGCCGCCCGACCCCGCCACCCGGCGACTGCCCCGACCGGGACGCCCCGAGGCGCCGACCGAACAGATCCGGGCACGCCAACAGCCGCCCGAGGTCGCGACCGAGAAGATCCGGGCGCGGTATCAAGCCCCGGAGGCGGCGACCGAGAAAATCGCGCAGAACCGCCCACCGGTCGCGCCCCGGCCCGGGGGGCCACCTCCGCCGCCGCTGCCCCCGGTCGAGCCCAATCGGTCGCCGCCTCCTGAGCCTGCCAAGCCGTCGTCACGATGGCGCAACCCGCTGGCGATCATCCTCGCGGCCGTCATCGTCGTCGCGCTTGTGGTGATCGGGCTGACCGGCGCCGAACTGTACGCCCGGCACAAAGCGGGCTCGGTGCTCGTCGCCGTGACCGAATGTGTGGTGGAGGACAGTGCCACCGTCTCGTTCGGGGTGAAACCGCCGTTCCTGTGGCAGCACATCACCGGCCACTACACCAACATCTCGGTGGAAACCGGCGGCAAGCAGGTGCAGGCCGCCAAGGGCATGACCGCAGACGTGGCGCTGTCCGACATCCGGTTGCAGGGCACCGAGGATTCCAAGGGCACCATCGGATCGTTGAGCGCCACGCTGAGCTGGACGTCGGCCGGTATCAAGGACACGGTGGCCGAGAACCTGCCCGGCGTCGGCTCCCTGGTCACCGATGTCAGCACCGACCCGTCGGCGGGAACCATCACCATCGAGGCGGTGGGGGACACCAAGGTGACGGCAAAGCCGTTGGTGAACGACGGACACCTGAACCTGGAGATCACCGACGTCAGCGGTCCGTTCGAGAAAGACACCGTGCAGGCAGCGCTCGACGGCCTCATGACGAAGCTGAACGACGCCTACCCGCTCGGGATCCACGCGGACAGCGTCTCGGTGACCGACACCGGTGTGGTGGGCAAGTTCTCCAGCCAGAACGCGTCCATTCCCAACGACGAATCCGACGACGCCTGCTTCGCGAAGCTCTGATGCGGGTACGAATCGCGGCGGCCGGGGCGGTGACGCTCGCGGCGCTGATCGGCGCTCCGCTCGCCCGCGCCCAGGAACCCGGCCCGCTACTGCCGCTGGTCGACGCCGCGGCGCAGCGCCTGCAGACCGCGGACCCGGTGGCTGCCAACAAGTTTCGCAACGGTGGATCGATCGAGGACCCGCGCCGCGAGCAGCAGGTGATCGATGCCACCACTGCCGAGGCTGCCGGCCGCCACATCGACCCGGCCTACGTGGCCCAGGTTTTCCGGGATCAGATCGACGCGACCGTGGCCGTGGAACACGGACTGTTCTCGCAATGGAAGCTGGATCCGGTAACCGCTCCCGCAAGCGCGCCCGATCTCGCGGCGTCGAGAACCACCATCGACGGGCTCAACCACACGATGGTGAACGAGATCGCCGACCAGTGGCCGACCCTGCATTCACCGTCGTGCCCGGCCGACCTGGCGAGCGCCATCGATGGCGTGGCCACGGCGCGAAATCTTGATCCGCTGTATCGGCAGGCGCTGGACTACGCCACCAGGTCTTATTGCCGCTGACCGTCGGGCGCATTCGGGAATTGACGTTTCTGTCGACGGTGCGCGGGTACTCCTGGCCGCAGGAGGTCTTGAAATGCCTACATGGAGTTGGATCGTCATCGCTGTAGTCGTCGTGGTGATCGTGCTGCTAGCGGTGATCGTGGCCGCATCGATGATGCGTCAGAGGCGCAGCGAGCGGCTCAAGGATCAGTTCGGCCCGGAATATGAGCACACCGTCGAGAAAGCCGGTGGTCAGCGTGCTGCGGAGCGGGAATTGCTTGCGCGCGAACGGAAGCACAACAAGCTCAAGATCAATGAGTTGCCCCCCGAATCCCGGGCGCGGTACGTCGAAGCGTGGGGTGTGACCCAGGCAGGGTTCGTCGACGACCCGTCGAAATCGGTCGGTGAGGCAGATCGCCTGGTGACCGAGGTGATGCGCGAACGGGGTTATCCGATAGACGATTTCGAGCAGCGTGCTGCCGACGTCTCGGTCGATCACCCCAAGGTGGTCGAGCACTACCGCGCCGCGCACATCCTGCACCTTGCTCAAGAGCAGGGTGACATCGGCACCGAGGCGCAACGTGAGGCGATCGTGCACTATCGCGCGCTCTTCGAGCAGTTGGTCGGCGCTGGACCCGGAACACAGGCCGGGCCCGATCCCCGGGCCGCCGAACATGTGACGCAGACCGAACACGACAACCCGGCCCGGCGTGAGACCGGCAAGAACGAAGCCGGCACGGATTCCACCAAGGAGGCGCGAGCATGACCACCCACGACGAACAAGCGACAACCGCCCGACCGCAGGCCGCGGAAGTGCCGGAGACCCGGGCCGCGGAAGTGCCGGAGTCTGAGGGTGGGGACACGGCGGTGCCTGCGCACGAGGCAGATTCAGGAGCTGCCGAGGCCGAGCCGTCGAGCGAGGACAACACGATGTTGTTCGCCGGCGAGCATCGGTCGGGATTGCACTCGCGCTGGAACGACGTTCAGGCGGCTTTCGTCGACGACCCGAAAGAGTGTGTGCAGAAAGCGGACAACCTTGTCGCCGAAGTCGTCGAGGAGCTCACCGCGAGCTTCGCCGACACCCGGTCCCGGCTTGAGGCGCAATGGTCTCGGGGCGAGGAGGCGTCCACCGAGGATCTCCGCGTGGCTCTGACGCGCTATCGCGATTTCTTCCAGCGGCTGCTGTCGGTGTGAGGCCCGTGAAGGGCTACAAACTGTCCACTATGGCGTTTTTCAGGGCCTCGGAACTGGTGCCGAACACCGCCTGAACGCTGTTCCCGACCTCGATGACGCCTGCGGCGCCGAGGGCCTTCAGCCGGTCTTGGTCGACCTTGCTCTTGTCGGCGACCTCCATGCGGAGCCGGGTGATGCAGGCATCGACATTGACGAGGTTGTCCCGGCCGCCGAAAGCCGCGATGATCTGTTCGGCCTGAGTGTCCGCGCGCGCGGGTGCGGTCAACGTGCCGGTGCCGCCTGCGGTCACCGAGGTGGTGGAATCGGCGCCCTCACCGAGGTTGGCCCGTTCCTCGGCCTCGAACTCCGTCTCGGGTTCACGGCCGGGTGTGAGCATGTTCCACCTCTTGATCGCGACGTAGAACAACACGAAGTAGACGATCGAGAACACCGCTCCCATCACGATCAACAGCCAGATGTTCTTCGCCGCGGGCGCCCCGCCGTACAACAACAGGTCGAGGAGCCCGGCCGAGAACGAGAAGCCCAGGTGGATGTCGAGCAGGTAGGCGATCGCCAGGGACAGCCCGGTCAGGACCGCATGGATGACGTAGAGCGGGAACGCCACGAACATGAACGCGAATTCCAGCGGTTCGGTCACGCCGGTCAGGAACGCGGTGAGGGCGGCTGCCGAGAGGATGCCGACCGCCACCTTGCGTTGCTTCTTGTTCGCGGCGAGGATCATCGCCAGTGCCGCGGCGGGCAGACCGAACATCAATACCGGGTAGAACCCCGAGGTGAGGATGCCCGCTGTCGGGTCGCCCGCCGCGAACCGGGTGAGCTCACCGGTGACCACGGTGCCGTCCGCGTTCTGATAGTCGCCGTAGAGGAACCACACGTAGGAGTTCGGGATGTGGTGCAGGCCCAGGGGAATCAGCATGCGGTTGGCGAATCCGTAGACGAACGCCCCCAGCGCACCGCTGCCGCCGATGAACCGGCCCAGCCCGGTCAGTCCCGCGTCGAAGATCGGGTAGAAGTAGCTCATCAGGAAGGCGATGAACAAGCTCGCCACGGATACCACGATCGGGACGAACCGCCGTCCCCCGAAAAATCCGAGATAGGACGGTAATTGGATGGTGTGGTACCGGTCGAACAACCATGCCGTCACCAGACCCACCACGATTCCGGCGAACACGCTGTAGTTGATCTGGGCTTGATCGCCGGCCTTGTCCACCTCGCCGGCCAGCACGATGGGGGACATGGTCTTGAAGACCGCCGCCATCACCAGGTAGCCGACCACCGCTGCCAGCGCCGTCGAGCCGTCGGCCTTGCGGGCGAAGCCGATCGCGACACCGACCGCGAACAGCAGGGGCAGGTTGGTGAACAGCGCGTCGCCTGCGGCACTCATCGCCTTGAAGAAGGGGCCGATGACGGGCGAGTCGATCCGGCCCAGCAGGTCGGGTTGGCCCAGCCGCAGCAGGATGCCGGCGGCGGGCAGCACTGCGATCGGCAGCATCAGGCTCTTACCGAGTCTTTGCAGTTGTGCGAACGCTGGTATGCGCAGACCGGATTTCGCCTGTGCTACTTCAGATTTCGTCGTATCGCTCATAGCCTTATCGCCCTCCTGGCCACCCAGCGTGACCCGCCGCGAAGCTGAGCGGAAGCTTAGACGAGAACCCGTAAACTTGAGGCCGTCTTCCGGCCGCGCTCGTATTGTTTGTGGCACGAGCACCCCGCCCAAAGGAGCCCCACAAGTGAGCAGCACGCGAGTACTCGCCCCGGTTGCGGGGCGTGCAGTAGCACTACGGGACGTTCCGGACCCCGTGTTCTCGGCCGGCATGGTGGGGTACGGCGCCGCGGTGGACCCACCGCGCGGGGTGATCGACGCGATTGCCCCGGTCAGCGGCAAGTTGTTGAAACTGATGCCGCACGCCTACGTGATCATGACCGCCGACAACGTCGGCGTCCTGGTCCACCTCGGGCTGGACACCGTCGCACTGAACGGAGAAGGCTTCACCACGCATGTGAGTCAGGGCGACGAGGTCACCGCCGGCCAGGTGGTGATCACTTACGACGTGCCGGCCGTGGAGGCGAAAGGCCTGAATCCGATTGTCCCCGTTGTGGTCATGGACGAGCGTGAGCCCGGCAATGTGACGGTGGCCGAGCCGGTGGCCGCAGGTGCCGACATTGATTCGGGTGCAGACCTTTTCACGGCGAACAAGTAGATGGAAGTCATCATCCTCGCCGATGCCGCGAAGATCGGCGGCGTGGCCGCCGATGCGGTCGGCGCGCTGCTCGACCGCAAACCGGACGCGGTTCTGGGCCTTGCCACCGGCTCGTCGCCGCTGGCGATCTACGACGAACTCGCCGCGCGGTGCAGCGCCGGGCAGGTCTCGTTCCGGCAGGCCCGCGGCTTCACCCTCGACGAGTACGTCGGCCTGCCCGCCGACCATCCCGAGCGCTACCGCAACGTGATCGACACCGTGTTCGTCTCGCGCGTCGACTTCGCCCCGGGTGCGGTGCTGGGCCCCGACGGCCTGGCGACAGACATTCCGGCGGCATGCGCGGCATACGAAGATGCCATCCGCGGCGCGGGCGGAGTCGATCTGCAGATCCTCGGCATCGGTACCGATGGACACATCGGCTTCAACGAGCCCGGATCCTCGCTGGCGTCGCGCACCCGCATCAAGACGCTGACGCAGCAGACCCGCCTCGACAACGCCAGGTTCTTCGGAGACGATCTGGACGCGGTGCCGACGCATTGCCTGACCCAGGGGCTGGCCACCATCATGGCGGCCCGGCACGTGATCCTGGTGGCGCTCGGCCGTAGTAAGGCCGAAGCCGTGCACCATCTGGTCGAGGGTGCCGTGAGCGCCATGTGGCCGGCGACCATCCTGCAGCATCACCCACACGTCACGGTCCTGCTCGATGACGCTGCGGCACAGCGGCTTCAGCTCATCGGCTACTACCGTGAGACCTACCGCTCGAAACCGGATTGGCAGGGCATCTGAATGCTGCTGACCGCCGGCACGCTGATCACGGGCGCAGAACTGTTGCGGCCGGGGTGGATTGACGTGTCGGGCGGCCGGGTGACGGCCGTCGGCGCCGGTGCGCCGCCCCGGCCCGCCGATCGCGATCTGGGCCCACTGACCCTGGTGCCGGGTTTCGTCGACACCCATACGCACGGCGGTGGCGGCGGCAGTTTCTCGGTCCCATCGGAGGCCGACGCGTCGGCCGCGGTGGCGCTGCACCGTCGGCACGGCACCACCGCCATGATCGCCTCACTGGTCACCGCGACCCCGGACGATCTGCTGCATCAGGTGAGGGCGCGGGCCGAGGACGTCCGGGCCGGGCGGATCGACGGAATCCACCTCGAAGGTCCGTGGCTGTCGACCGTGCGGTGCGGGGCCCATCAACCCGCGCTCATGCGCGACCCGGATCCGGCTGAGATCGACCGGGTGCTCACCGCCGCCGCGGGGACGATCCGGATGGTGACGATCGCGCCCGAGCGGAGCGGCGCGCTCGCGGCGATCCGGCAGTTCGTCGACGCCGGTGTGGTGGTGGCCGTGGGTCATACCGAGGCGACCTACGAACAGACCCGCGCGGCGATCGCGGCCGGTGCCACGGTCGGCACGCATCTGTTCAACGCCATGCGCCCGATCGACCGGCGAGAACCGGGCCCGGTGATCGCGCTGCTCGAAGATCCTTCCGTCACCGTCGAACTCATCACCGACGGGGTCCACATCGACCCAGCCATCTACCGGCATGTCACGCGTTCCGCCGGCCCGGATCGCGTTTCGCTGATCACCGACGCGATGGCGGCCACCGGCATGTCCGACGGGCGGTATCACCTGGGCCCGGTGCAGGTCGACGTGGTGGACGGGGTGGCGTTCGTCGGGGGCACCGACACCATCGCAGGGAGCACCGCGACCATGGACCGGGTGGTCCGATTCGCGGTCACCCATTGTGGACTGCCCCGCGACGAGGCGCTGCTGCTCGTCGTTCGTCAGGCCTCGCTGAACCCGGCGCGGGCGATGGGTCGGCCCGGTGACGGCCTGATCCCCGGGGCCGCAGCCGATCTCGTGGCACTGGGGGCGGATCTGACCGTCGCGGCGGTGATGCGCCGGGGCGTGTGGGAGCTGGAACCGGCGG
Source organism: Mycobacterium sp. 134 (assembly GCF_048282715.1). NCBI lineage: Bacteria > Bacillati > Actinomycetota > Actinomycetes > Mycobacteriales > Mycobacteriaceae > Mycobacterium > Mycobacterium sp. 134. The sequence goes on along the minus strand of NZ_JBLVUN010000008.1, from coordinate 4,651,544 downwards.
GGTAGGTCGCTCGTCGCACGCCCTTCGCCCGAGAAGTGTTTTCTGAGGCAAACATTCGCGTTGCGGCGGCAGTGAATAGCCGTTACAAATTCTTGCACCGGCGTACCGTCACCGGGGTAACGCCGCGGAGCATCTGGGGGTCGTTTTTGTCGGACTGGCCATTTGTCGCACGGGATGTCGAGTTGCGCGAAGCCGCGCAGGCGCTGCGGGGCGGCTCTCGCGGGGTGGTTCTCGCCGGAAAGGCCGGAGTCGGGAAATCGGCGCTGGCGCGGGTACTGGCCGAGGGCCTGGAGGCAGACGGTTGCCCGGTCCGGTTCGTGCTGGGGACCGAGACCGGGCAGGCGGTGCCACTCGGGGCATTTCGCCACGCGCTCACCCTCACCGATGCGCATGACCCTACGGTGATGCTCGCCGTGGCCCATCAGATGCTGGCCTCCGATCCCGACCTGGTCATCGTGGTCGATGACGCGCAGCACCTGGACCCGTTGTCGGCGCTGTTGATCCAGCAGCTCGCGGTGCACGGCTCACCGAGGCTGATCGTCACCATCGGGAACGGCGCGGCCGCATCCGATGCGGTGACGGCGTTGTGGAAGGAACAGCTGCTGCTGCGGTTGGACCTCGAACCCTTCACCCGGGAGCAGACCGCTGAGTTGGCCGCGGCGGTACTGGGCGGCGAAGTCGACGAGCGTGCGATTGCGGAACTGCACCGGTTCTCCTCGGGAAGTCCGCTCTACCTGCGGGGTGCGCTCAACGCGGCCCTGGGCGACTCGGCGTTTGTCTGCGATCAGGGCCGCTGGCGGTTGCGCGGGCAGCTGCGGGCGAGTGCCGATCTGCACGCACTGATCAATTCCCGGTTCGACACGCTGACACCGGACGAGCGGGACGCCATGGAGGTGGTCTCCACCGCCGAGGTGCTCGACTGGGACGTGTTGGTGGGGGCCTGCGACCTCGAGGCGATCTCCAGACTCGAGCGCAGGGGAGCGATCCAGGTGCTCAACGACGCGGCCTGCACCCTCGTACAGCCCGGCCATCCCATCATCGGAGAAGTGGCCCGCAGCCGGTGCTCGAAAACTCGTTCCCGGCAGATCAATACGCTGCTGGCCGCGCTGCTGGGGGCACACCTGCAGTCGGCGCAGAACGGGCGGCTGCCTGACGTCCGGGGACGCATACAGCTGGCGCGATTCATGGCGGGCGGCAACGGTCCTACGGATCCGGGCGCCATCGCCGACGCCGCAGCCAGTGCGGTCACCATGTCCAACCTGGCATTGGGAGAGGAACTGGCGCGATACGCACTGGATCACGGCGCAGGGGTGCCCGCTGCGATCGTGCTGGCCGACGCGATGAGCTGGCAGGGGCGCGGCGAGCAGGCCGAGGAGCTGCTGGCCCGGTCGGTGCCACCGGCCGGCGACGAACCGATGCTGGCGCGGTGGGGCTGCCTGCGGGCATCCAACTTGTTCTTCGGGTGTGCCCGCCCTGACGCGGCGCGGTCGGTGCTCGCCGTAGTGCGGCAACAGGTGCACTGCCCGCAGACGTTGAGCCTGGTGGTGGCGATGGAAGCGGTTTTCGCCTTCTTCGCCGGCGAGCTCGCCGGTGCGATCGCGCTGGGCACCGAAACTCTGGGCGCCGAGGCGTTGTCGATCACCAACGGGTCGACGGCGAACGTATGGGCGGCACTGGCCACCTCAAGTGCGCTGGCCCTGTCGGGCCGTTCGGACGAGGTTGCCGCGGTGGCGCAGGCGGGCGAGTTGGCAGCCGAGGATTGCGAGTCGGGGCCGCAGCGCTACTGGCTGGCTTTCGCGCAGGTATCGGCCGCCGTGGCCGAAGGGGAGCTCGAGCGGGCGCAGCGGGTCTGTGACCGATACGCCGTGCTGGCGGCCGGTTCTCCGCAGGCCGAGGCCATTGTCACCGCGCTGAGTGGGCGGGTGGCTTTGGCCCGCGGTTGCCTGCCGTCGGCGGGTGAAGCCCTGCAGGCCGCCTTATGGGCCACCCCACAGGTCCTTCCGCCGGGGTGGCTGATGGTGGTCGCCGCATGGCTGGCCCAGGTCGAGGGGATGCGCGGCAACGGCGCCGCCGCGGGCGCCGCGTTGCTCCGGGCCGAGGCTGCCGCAGCCGGGCCGCTCGAAGTGTTCCGGCCAGAGCTGGACTTGGCCAGGGCCTGGACGGCGGCAGCGGTCGGTGACACGAGATCGGCCGTGGATCACGTTGCCCGGGCGGCACAGTGCGCCAAGGCGGGCGGTATGGAGACGGTTGAGCTCACGGCCCTACACGCAGCGTTGCGATTCGGGGAAACCTCGGGTCAGCGCAGGATCCAGCAACTGGCGCGCCGCCAGGGCGGCCGGCTGGCCGAGGCCATCGCCGCGCACAGCCGCGGCCTCGCCCGCCAGGATCCCGATGAACTCGTCGCGGCCACGGACCGGTTCGAGGTGATCGGTGCGCTGGGGTTGGCCGCCGATGCGGCCGCGCACGCGGCCAGAGAGCATGCCCGGGCGGGTTGCCGCGGCGGTGAGTTGGAATCGGCCGCGCGGGCGCTGTGGCTGTCGGGCCAGAGTGGCGCGCTGACCCCGGCCCTGTGCTGCGCCGGTGACCCGCTGCCACTCACCGAGCGGGAGTGGGAGATCGCCAATCTTGTCGGTATCGGGATGAGCAACCGCCAGATCGCGGGCGAGTTGTGCCTGTCGGTGCGTACCGTCGACGGCCACCTGTACCGCATGTTCGCCAAGCTCGGTGTGGAGGACCGCGACCACCTGGCCCGGCTGGCACGTTTCGGCCCGGCCAGTTGAATCAGGCGGGGCGTTCCGGGTCCTCGCTGGAGGTCCGCGCACCCACGAAATCGAACAGTCGCGGATCGGTGGAGCTGAACCGGTCCACTTCCTCGCCGCCATCGCATCGCAGCAACGCGATCGTGAGACTGTCCGCGGTGCGGGTGAGGACGCACCAGTGCGCGCCGGAATCTTCCCAGCGCCGCAGATCTGCCACCCGATCGAGGCTCATGCCTCCTACCATGGCATGTCATGGCCGAGAAGAACCGTGTGCGGTTGGCCCGTGTGTACACCGAACCCGAACCCGATGAGGGGCAGCGGGTGCTGGTGGACCGGCTGTGGCCCAGGGGCCTGAAGAAGACCGACCCGCGGGTGGGGCACTGGCTGCGCGCGGTTGCCCCGTCGACGGAGTTGCGGCACTGGTACGACCACAAGCCGGAGCGCTATGACGAGTTCGCCGCGCGCTACACCCAGGAGCTGCAGTCCGGTGAGGAGGCCGCGGGGCTCGATGAGTTGCGCGCGTTGGTCAGCGAGGGCCCGGTCACCTTGGTGACCGCCACCCGCGAACTCGACCTGAGCCACCTGACCGTCCTGGCCGAGCTGCTGGCCTGAGGTCGGCGGCGGGGAGGAAGGTAAACCTACCCTCAGTCGCTACGGTAGGCTCGGCGCTCAAATGAGCGATATCGATACCGACTTGCCGGGTGCCCCCGTGCTCAAGCGCGAGCTGACCGACATCACCGATGAGGTGCGCGCAGTCGACGCCCCGCCGACCCCGATCCTGGCCGAGCCGTACGACATCCGGGTGGCCGACGCCGGTGCCGACGCCGAACTGGTGTCGGAATGGATGAACCGCCCGCACCTGGTGGAGGCCTGGGAGTACGACTGGGCGCCGGACCGCTGGAGTCGGTATCTGCAGGCTCAGCTCGACGGTGAATACTCGCGGCCGTTCATCGCGAGCTTCCGCGGCAAGCCTGTCGGATACATCGAGTTGTACCGGGCGGCCAAGGATTCCATCGCACCCCGGTACGCTGCCGATCCGTACGACATCGGAATGCACGCCGCCATCGCCGATCTGAGATTCGTCAACCGCGGCATCGGCCCGATTCTGTTGCCGCGCATCGTGGCCAACGTGTTCGAGCTCGAACCGAACTGTCGACGGGTCATGTTCGATCCGGACCATCGCAACAACGGCGCCCGCCGGGTGTGCGAATGGGCGGGATGCGAATTCCTGGGCGAGCACCAGATGTCGAACCGGCGGATGGCCCTCTACGCGCTGCCGCGCACACCCGACGACGCCCTGGGCGCCGCCGGGTAGCTGGCGAACCGGTTCAGGCTCCGGCGAATTCGGCGTAGCCGTCGTAGTCGGGCTTCATGGCCGCGGCCACCAGCTCCCACAGCACCTCGTCGGTGCCGCCACCGACGCGGGCCAGCTTCATGTCGCGCCACCACTTGCCCAGTGGCGTCTCGTCGACCAGATAGCCCGAGCCGCCGAAGATGTGCATGCACTCGGATGCGACCTCTTCGCCCAGCCGTGCGGCGGTCACCTTGAAGGCGGCGGCGGCCCGGAGATCGAGCTTGCCCTGTGCGGCCGCCCCGGCCAGGGCGTAGCGCAGAAGATCGACGCGGGCCTGCAGATCGGCGATCCGCATCCGCAACGCCTGGTGCTCGTAGAGGCTGTGGCCGAACTGCCGGCGTTTCATCATGCGCGCCAACGTGATCCCGAGGATCCGTTGTGATCCTGCGGCGACCTGTCCGGCGATCGACATACGCTCGTGGGCCAATCCCCACGAGATCGCCGCCAGTCCGGTGCCGGCCCGGGCCACCAGATGATCTGCGGGCACCCACGTGTCGATGTGCACCGCAGCCGTGGCCAGGGGGCCGTTGCCGACCTTGCGATACGGCGTCTGGATCTCGACCTGGGAGGTGGGCACCGCGATGACGACGACATTGCCGTGCCTGCTGGTCGGATCGTGGTCGACGTTGCGGGCCACCACCATGATGTGATCGGCGATCGTCGACAGGGAGACGAACTTCTTGATGCCCTTGATCTCGAATCCGTCACGGGCCGTGCGGACTTCGGTCTCCACGATCTGCAGGTCCGAACCGCCGGATTCCTCGGAGGCCGCGATGCACAGCACGGCCTCGCCGTGGATGGCCTGTTCGCAGATGGTGCGCAGGTGATCGGATTTGCCGAAGCGACGCAGCAGGGCGATCGCCGAATCATGCAGGCTGACCCCCACGCCGATACCCGAGGAGCCGGTCCGGCCCAGTGCCGAGGCCAGTTCGATCAGCTTGGCCACGTCAGGTTGTTGTCCGTCGCCCCACTTCTCGCTGAACACCCCGTTGCGGCCGAGGTGCTCGATGAGTTGGCGCGGAAAGCTCTCGGTCTCTTCGGCTTCGGCGGTCCATGCCTTGACCTGGTCGTCGAACACCCGATCCAGCAGATCGCGGTACTCGTCGAGCGTGGTGGTGGCCGGCGCCGGTGTGGGCACTGTGGCGGTCATGACTTCGCTGTCTCCAATTGTCGTTTGACCTCCAGGCGACGCAGCTTGCCCGAGGAGGTGCGGGGGAGTGACCCCGGTGCCAGGAACACCACGTCGGCGGGCACGATGCCGCACTCGGATGCCACCTGCTGGATGACCTGGCTGCGGGCCCCGGCCTCGTCGGGGCCCCGGAATTCGGCCGCGATCACCAGGCCGGAGCGGACCGACTTCTCGCCGGCACCCACGGCCACGACGGCGCCTTCACGAACGCCCTTGACCTGAGCGGCAACCCGCTCGATCTCGGTGGGGAAGATGTTGCGCCCGGCCACCGTGATCAGTTCCTTGCTTCGCCCGCAGACCACCAGCCCGCCGTCGACGAAATAGCCGAGATCGCCCGTGGCGAACCAGCCGTCCGGGTTCAGCGGCGTCTGGCCGAGGTAGCCCGACATCATCGAGGTGCCGCGGATCTCGATCTCGCCCACCTCGCGGTCGACGATGCCCGCGTTGTCCTCGCTGGGACGCAGGCGCACTTCCATCCCGGGGATGGCGTCACCGAGGACGGCGAGTTGCTGCCGGTTGGACCCGGCGTCCGTCGCGACGGTGATCTCGTCGAGAACCACACCGAGTCCCGGCACGGGAACCGTGACAGCACAGGATGATTCCGCCATACCGTACGACGGCGAGAGGGCTCCGGGGTTGAAGCCGAATCGGGAGAGCTCGGTGCCGAACCGGCTCGTCGCCTCGCAGTCGACCGGCTCGCCGCCGTTGAGCGCGAACCGCACGGCCGACAGGTCCAGATCGGTCAGGCGCTTGGAGTACTTGCCGATCAGGCCGTAGGCCATGTTCGGCGCGGCGGTCAGGGTGGCGCGGCTCTCGGTGAGCCACCGCACCCAGCTGAACGGTGAGGCCGCGAATGCCATGGTCGGGGCCTGCCACACCTCGATGCCGTTGACCGCTCCGGCCAGCAGGAAGGTCAGTCCCATGTCGTGGTACAGCGGCAGCCAGGAGCACCCGATGTCGCTGCGCGACAGGCTGATCCGCTCGCTGAGTCCACGAAGATTGGCCAGCACCGCCGATGGTGTCAGCTGTGCGGTGCGGGGGGTGCCGGTCGAGCCGGCGGTGCCCTGCAGGACCGCGAACTGGCCGGCTCCCAGCGTCAGCGTGGTGGAGCGTTGGGCGTGGGCGACGACGGCGTCGTCGTGGATCCTCAGCGAGGTCTCGGCCGTCCGCAGCAGATCCAGGTAGGGGCCGTGGCTGAACACCGTGCCCACGCCGATATCGGAGAATCGCTTCAACGTGGACTGCGCCCACGTGTCCGCGTCCGCGCCCCGGATCGGGCCGGGCAGAACCGACAGTGCCGCGCCGGCCAGGACGGCGCCGATGGCCGTCGCGATGCCCTCAACGGTGGGCTCACCGACCACACCGACACCGGTCGCACCGTCTTGGCCGATCTGTTCGGCGACGTTCTCGGCGCGCGCGTACACCTGTCCCCAGGGATGGCGGGTCCAGGTGCGTGTCTCGTGGTCGTACACCACGAGGTCGGTGTCAGTGGTGGTCAGCGACGCGGCGAGCGCCGATGCCAGCACGCTCACTGGCTGCTCTGCGCGGCAGGCACTTTCGCCAGGATGGCCGCTTCGAGGTCACCGACGGTGTCGCAGCTGAGCAGGTCTTCCTCGGAGAGGGCAACCCCGAGCTTGTCCTCGATCGCCACCATGCCGACGGCGAATGCCACCGAGTCCAGGCCGACGTCGTCGATGAGTCGGGATTCCCTGGTCACCCGGCGGACGTCGACGTTCATGTCGTCGCGAAGGATCTCGGTGAGGGCGGCGCTGACCGCTTCGGGTGTTGTCGACTGCATGGGGTGGCACGGTACACGGCAGGGGAAAGGTAGGCTAGCCTTACCCGCTCGGCTGTGAGGTCGCTAACTGAGTCGGCGGCTGGGGAGCCCGCTCAGACGGAACCAACGGCGATGAACATGCCGCTCGCAGCGGCAACCAGGACCAGGTCGATCAGGCGTGCGTAGGTGTGCGGCTGAAGTCGATGCACGATCCGGCGGACCAAGAACGGGCCGATCATCAACGCTGCGCCGATCGCCAGACCGCCGGCGATGAGACCCGTTGTCAGCACCCCGCCTTGACCGAACGTGGCCAGCTTCGCGGTGTACAGAAGCAATGCGCTGGCTGCTTCGGATCCGAGGAAGGCACCTGCCCCGAGCCCGTAGCCGGTGAACATCGGCACGCTCAACGGTCCCGTCGACAAGACCAGGCCGGTCAGGAAACCCACCACCGCACCCGCGATACCGAGCTGCCACAGCCGCACCCGCCATGCGCGCTTGGCCATCGCTCGACGAACCGGAATCATCACGAGGAAGAACCCGCCCAAGAGCCCGTCGACGATTCTCGGGGAGATCGTCAGCAGGGTGTGCGCACCGAGGACGGCGGCCGGAGCGCCCGGTGTCGCATAGGCGAATACAGGACCCCAACGGATCTCTCGCCACCAGGCGGCCACTCGGCCGATATTGGCCATCACGGCGGCGATCGCCATCATCGGGACCGCTGCGCGCGGCCCGTACAGAAGTACCAGCACCGGCAGCAGCACCAGTGACGATCCGGTCCCGACCAGGCCGCCGAGTGCGCCGGCGCCCAAGGCGAGAACGAAAACCAGGACGAGAGTCAGCATCGCAGGACCTTCTCGCCGGCGCGGGGCACGCCGACGGAGATCCTCCAGGCTTTTGTCCGTTCAGATGACCGCGCTCCGTCTGGGACCACGGTGGCGCCGCTCGGACCAGACGCACACCATCCACTGGCGCACCGGAACCCTAGGCGCTATCTCCCTCACCCTAACAATGGCGGCCGGCGCTTGCCGGGCACGCGGCCGACCTTCAGAACTGGGCCAGATCCGTCCCGCCGAAGCGTTGACCCGTATCGGTAACCGTCACCGAAGGCACCCGTTCGGAGCTGACCACGCCATGCTCGCGGGTGATCTCGTCGATGATCTCGAACGACGCGGCGATCCGCTGCGGCGTGTCGACCACGATCGTCGTCACCGGCACTTGCCGTCCGAACTGAAACAGCTTGTCGCCGTGCGGCTTGCCCTCGCCGGTGAAGCCCCAGACCGCGCGCAACACGGTGGCACCGCCGGCGGTGCCGGATTGGAGCAGCCTGCGGACGATGGCCCGGTGGACGGGCACCCCGTCATGTTGTGCGGTCTCGGACGTGTGGACCATCAGCTTCTGCCACAGCGGACGGCCCTTCTCGTCGGTGTCCGGCAACTCGGCCGGACACGCCAGCAGTTGACCGCCCTGCTTGCACAGTTGCGCCCGCTCGACGGTGAGCAATGGGTTGTTCTCCAACAGCTCGGTGAGCTCACCGAGCACGGCGTTCACCTGGGGCCCGGTCCCGAGCCCGATGATCATGAGCGGTACCTCGGTGTTGCGGCTGAAGAACCCGGCGCGTCGACGCTGGCCGTGCGCGGTGCCGTCCACTCCAAGGAACACGGTGGCCCCCGCGAAGCCGCGCTGATACAGCAGGTCGCACACCGCACGATAGGCCGGAACTCCGCCGATCCGGTGATGACGACCGACATAGACGGTCAGCTTGCAGAAGTCGGTGACCGTCGGCGCCGGCGACTGGCGCCGGATCAGCTGGGCCCGTTCCAGGGTGATCAGGCCACGGGGAACCAGCTCCACAGTCTGCGCGGCCAGCGCGGAGATCTTGTCGGCCGCATCGACAGCCGCGATGGCGATCGGGGGATCCTCCGAGGCACTCAGTGTCTCGTCGGTGCGCAGGTGGTGGTGTGGACCGAAGCTGGAGATCCCGCGCAGCATCACGCTGATCGCGATGTCGCTGCCGCCGTACAGATCCAGGAGAGCGTCGGCGACGAAGCGGTGCTCGTGGCGCAGCCGCTCGGCGAAGTAAGCGGTCAGCTTGAGGTAATCGGTGGTGGTCACAGCCGGCCTCCCAGCAACATGCCCAGCCACGCCGCGGTCAGGCCGAGCACCACGCTGACGACGATGTTGCCCACCGCGGGCCAGATCCGGCGTTCCTCACCAAGGCGTTGCGTCTCCAGCATCCAGGTGGAGAACGTCGTGTAGGAGCCGACGAATGCGGTACCGGCCAGCAGCGCGGCGTGCCGGTCCAGAGCCAGCCCGCCCAGGAACCCGAGCACAAAGGCGCCGCTCAGGTTGACCGCCAGGGTGCCGAACGGGAAGCCCCGGGTGTGGCGGGCGGACACCGCGCGGTCGAGGAGGAACCGGCAGACCGCCCCGACACCGCCCAGCAGCAGGACCCCGGCCCAGACGACGGCGGTCATCGCAACGCGGCCCGGCGAACCAGAGCGGTGGCGAGCACGACCGCGAGTAACCCGGCGGCGACGCTGGCCGCGGTGTAGCCCGCGGCCAATGCCCAGTTTCCGTGCTCGAGCATGGTGACCGTCTCGACCTGCATCGTGGAGAACGTGGTCAGCCCGCCGCATATCCCGGTCCCCAGCAGCGGCCTGCGGTAGCTCGACACCGGCAGCCGCTCCAGCAGTCGCGTGGTGAAGTACCCCAGCATGAACGCGCCGACGATGTTCACGATGAACGTCGGCCACGGCCAATGCCCGGGTTGAGGTGCTGCGAGCACCGCCAGGCCGGCACGCGCGAGCGTGCCCAGCGCTCCGCCGACGAAGACGGCGGCCAACTCTCGGGGGTCATGGCCAAACATGAAGTAAAAGTATGGCGTCTGGTGTGTGAGTGCCGGGCACCGACATCCGATCGGGAGCACAATCGGGTTCATGGCTGCCAATCCCCGCGCCGGACAACCGGCTCAACCCGAGGATCTGATCGATATCGCCGCGGTGGTGACCGCCTACTACACCCGCAGGCCCGACCCCGACGACATTGCGCAGCAGGTGGTGTTCGGCACCTCCGGGCACCGCGGCTCCAGTCTGGACACCGCGTTCAACGAAGGCCACATCCTGGCCACCACCCAGGCCATCGTCGAGTACCGCGCGGCGCAGGGCACCACCGGCCCGCTGTTCCTCGGCCGCGACACCCATGCCCTGTCGGAACCCGCCTGGGCCTCGGCACTCGAGGTGCTGGCCGCCAACGACGTTGTGGCGATGATCGATTCGGCCGATCGCTACACCCCGACGCCGGCGGTCAGCCACGCCATCCTGACCTTCAACAAGGGCCGCGACACCGACCTGGCCGACGGCATCGTGGTCACCCCGTCGCACAACCCGCCGCGCGACGGCGGCTTCAAGTACAACCCGCCCAACGGCGGCCCCGCCGACACCGATGCGACAGGGTGGATCGCCAAGCGCGCCAACGAGATCCTGCGTGACGGGTTCAAGGACGTGAAACGCATGCCGCTGTCGCGGGCGCTGCAGATCGCCCAGCGTCACGACTACCTCGATGCCTACGTCGCGGATCTGCCCAATGTGGTGGACCTGCACGCGATCGGGGCCGAGGGTATCCGCATCGGTGCCGACCCGCTCGGCGGCGCCAGCGTGGACTACTGGGGCGCGATCGCCGAGCGGTACAAGCTCGACCTGACCGTGGTGAACCCGCTGGTGGACGCCACGTGGCGGTTCATGACCCTGGACACCGACGGCAAGATCCGGATGGACTGCAGCTCACCGAATGCCATGGCGTCTCTCATCGCCAACCGGGACTCGTATCAGATCGCCACCGGCAACGACGCCGACTCGGACCGGCACGGCGTCGTCACCCCGGACGGCGGGCTGATGAACCCCAACCACTATCTGGCCGTGGCGATCGACTACCTCTACACCCACCGGCCGAACTGGCCGGCCGCCACCGCGGTGGGCAAGACCGCGGTGAGCAGTTCGATCATCGACCGCGTGGTGGCCGGGCTGGATCGCAAGCTGGTCGAGGTGCCGGTCGGCTTCAAGTGGTTCGTCGACGGGCTGATCGGCGGCGGTATCGGTTTCGGCGGCGAGGAGAGTGCCGGGGCCTCGTTCCTGCGCACCGACGGGTCGACGTGGACCACCGACAAGGACGGCATCATCCTGGCGCTGCTGGCCTCGGAGATCCTGGCGGTCACCGGGTCGACGCCTTCGCAGCGGTATGCGGAACTGGCCGAACGCTACGGGTCGCCCACGTATGCGCGCATCGACGCCCCGGCCGACCGAGAGCAGAAGGCGCGGCTGGCCAAACTGTCGCCCGAGCAGGTCAGCGCCACCGAACTGGCCGGCGAGCCCATCACGGCGAAGCTGACCTCGGCACCGGGCAACGGCGCACCGCTGGGCGGGCTGAAGGTCACGACGGAGAACGCCTGGTTCGCCGCACGACCGTCGGGAACCGAGGACGTCTACAAGATCTACGCCGAGTCCTTCCTCGGCCCCGACCATCTTGCGGAGGTGCAGGAGGCCGCCAAGGACGTGGTTAATACAGTCATTGGGTGAGCCTTACGGAGGACGACTGTCAGAGCGTCACCAAGTCGAAGCTGCCTGGTGAAGTCTGGGTCCTGATCGTCGCCAACGCCGTCATCGCGCTCGGCTACGGCGTGGTGGCGCCGGTGCTGCCGGCCTACGCCCGCCACTTCGGGGTCAGCATCAGCGCCGCGACCTTCGTCATCACCGCATTCGCGCTGATGAGGCTGTGTTTCGCGCCGGCCACCGGGGTTCTGATCCAGCGGTTGGGGGAGCGCCGGATCTACGTCTGGGGTCTGCTGATCGTCGCCGTGACCACCGGGGCGTGTGCGTTCGCGCAGACGTATTGGCAGCTGCTGCTGTTCCGGTCGCTGGGCGGTGTCGGCTCGACCATGTTCTTCGTCTCTGCGCTGGGGTTGATGATCCGCGTCAGCCCGGAGGACGCCCGCGGCCGGGTGGCCGGGATGTTCTCCTCGGCGTTCCTGATCGGGTCGGTCGGCGGGCCGGTGCTCGGCAGTCTCACCGCGGGGCTCGGCCTGAGCGCTCCGTTCGTGATCTACGGCGCCGCGCTGTTGGTGGCGGCCGCCGTGGTGTTCATCAGCCTGCGGCACTCGTCGCTGGCCGCGCCCGCGCCGGACGAAGGTGCCACGGTGACCGTCCGCACGGCGCTGCGCAACCGGGCCTACCGGGCGGCGCTGTTGTCGAATTTCGCCACCGGGTGGTCGGCCTTCGGACTCCGAATTGCCTTGGTGCCGTTGTTCATCGTCGACGTGCTGCATCGCGGCCCCGGGATGGCAGGACTGGCGCTGGCCACCTTCGCGGTCGGCAACGTGTCAGCGGTGATCCCCAGTGGTTACCTCTCCGACCGGGTGGGGCGACGCCTGCTGCTGATCGTCGGGCTCACCGCGGCCGGGATCTCGACCGTGATGGTCGGGTTCACCGACGGGCTGACGTTGTTTCTCGTGAGCGCCTACATCGCGGGGTTCTCGACCGGAATCTTCACCGCGCCTCAGCAGGCCGCGGTGGCCGACATCATCGGCAACAAGGCCCGCGGCGGCACCGCGGTCGCGACGTTCCAGATGATGGCCGACGTCGGTTCGGTCGGCGGCTCACTGCTGGTCGGGCTCATCGCGCAGTACCTGTCGTTCTCGTGGGCCTTCGTGATCAGTGGGGTGATCCTGCTGCTCGCCGCCGTCGGCTGGATCTTCGCTCCGGAGACCCGCGGACGGCCCTCCGCAGAGCACACTCCGGCCCGCGCGCTCGGTCCGGAGGCCGGTGGCGAGGTCCCCTGACCAGCGATTTTGAACCTGGGGTAGCGGTGGTGTAACTTCGTGGGGCACGACAAACGGGGCTATGGCGCAGTTGGTAGCGCACCACACTGGCAGTGTGGGGGTCAGGGGTTCGAATCCCCTTAGCTCCACGTTTGAAAAACCCGCTCTGACTTCGGTCGGAGCGGGTTTTTTGGTTTGCTGTTCGGTTGGGAATGGCGCCTCATACGCTAGGGGGATCGCTGTGCTGTGGATCATCGGTGGTTGGGGCAACCGTCCTGATTCTCTTGAGTCAGCCGTTGACCGGTTGCAGCGCTCGCTGAGTCGCATCCCGGAAGAATCTGGGAAGTACGGGCCGTGGGGATATTGGCAGCGCCGACATCCCGATGACGAAGATTCTCGACTGGATTTCGTACCGATCGATGCCGGCGACGCCGGCGCCCTTGCCGATGCCATCGTGCGGGAAACGGAGCAAGTCCGACTCGGGCCTAACACGGCGCCCGGTGCGTACGTCGATCTGTCGAGGCCCGTAACCGTCCAGCGATCACCGACCAGCTCGGCCTGGTTCAAATGCATAGTGCGAGTGGGCTTCATCGACCAACCACGGCCGCTCAACCACATCGCATTTGAGGTTGACGACGACACCGACGAGCCCATTCTTGCCGGTTACCTGGGCGCACTGATCGAAGCGTGGCAGCCTGACCGCCTCGGGGTACTCACTGTCGCAACCAAACGGGCCCAGGGCCATAAAGGGCCGCAGGTCGCAGTCGGCCGCCTAACCTACATTGCGGACAGTGTCCCGCTGAACACCAATGCTCTTGGCGGTGAAGTGGATGTCGCCGAAGCCGAGGGCGGCCGGTACATCAGGGTCCCTGGCACTCCGGCCGATCCGAGCCTCGAGCACATCCGTCAGGTCCGCAAAGCACTCGGATACGCCGACGTGTGAGTCATCTGGCGCTACGGTGCGGCGATCCGTCAAAAAAATTGACGATCCAGTCAGATGATTAGTTGAAAAGCCACAGATAAATCCAATAGGACCGGTACCGTTCCGCTCGTGAAAAGCCAAGCGGCCAGTCGCCGGATGACGCTATCGATCGTCATAGCAGCAAGTTTCGCGTCGTTCGCGATTGGAGCATCAGGAAATGCTCACGCTGATGAGCAGAGTTATCTCGGGGCGCTCGGGCCCCAACTCTTGCCATCGACGTCGTTGCTGGTGCTCGGTCGCACCATCTGCGACAAGCTTCACTACGACGGCGCGACCCCGGAAAATGTCCTGATGTCCTTTGAATTGATCGGTTGGGCAAATCCTCAAATGGTGGACGCCGCTCAACATGAGCTGTGTCCGGACACGCTCGCACCCGCGCCATGACGAAAGGTGCCGGCCTCCTCCGCGGCTCTATGGGTGAAAGCCCGTTGCCGCGGAGGCCGGCATCTGGTTCGACAGAAACGCCTCGCTCGAAGTCGGACAAGACCTTTCGCGCGGCCTCGATCACGAGACGGGTATCAAACGCCGGATGAGGCGCGCCGGGGCATGCGGCGAGAGGTTCCAGACGGCGGCGTTGTCGATGCCTGTATAGGCGGGCACGCCGTCGACGAGTAGGTCCGGAACACGTGGCTCTCCGAGCTCATCGGCTGACCACGCGAACAGTGCCTCGACGCGTGGGCGGATCAGCCCGATGTCGAGGACGTGGCCGAAGCTGTGTTCGTCGTCGACGTAGTCCGAGAGCTTCCCCGAGCGGGTACGCGTCGGGCAGAACTCGCGAGAGGGACAGGAAGATGCCGGTCATGCCGAGACGCGGGTCGCCGAGCAACGGGGCGAGAGGGGCGCACCAGCCCAGCGCGAGACGGGGTGCTGCGACGAGTGCGTGAGCGAACAGCACCCGCACCAGCACCAGGTTGATGAAGAACCGCTCGATCGGGTTCTCCTTCGCCGCCAGCTGCTCGTGGTCGAGGTAGGCGGCGACCACGGCGGCGTTGTGGGCGCGGTACCAGTTGTGAACCGTTGGGCACCGGGCGAATTCGATGCACAGCTGTGCACTGGGCGAGGAAGCCTCGTTCCGGTACCCCTCAAGAACTGCTCTGGATTCGGCGGTGTCGTGAAGCAGTCGCTCGTTGACCGCGCGCCACCATGGGCTTCCGGGCGCGGTCTCGTCGGCTGGCCGGGTGGGATTGAGCAGCCCGCGGCGGATCTGCCAGCCCATGAACGCCAGGGCCGCGCGACGGTAGGGCAGGTGGTCGCCCCGTCGGTTCGGAGAGCCCTCGTAGAGTGCGGCCATCAGGGCAACCCGTCCGGCGGGATCGTCGCGGACGGTTGCCACCTGATCGTCAGCGCGGTCGGCTGCGCTCTTCATCCGGCGGCCGCCGGCACCTACACAGCCCGCACTTCGGCGAGGCTGAGATACCCGAAGTTGCGTAACGCCAGGAGTTCGGCGTCACTGGCCGACTGAACCTCGCCGAGTCGGCGGTAGCCCCCGCGGACCAGTGCGCGTGCGGTTCGGGGGGTGAACTGCTCGAAGTCGGCTGGGATCGGGGGCAACTCTTGGCCTTCACCCATACCGCTGACCGTAGCTGAAAAGGCGACGCGCGATGCCTTATCGCGCTCGTCGCGGTGAGCGTACCGGACCGACTTCGCGCGA
Organism: Mycobacterium sp. 134; assembly: GCF_048282715.1. NCBI lineage: Bacteria > Bacillati > Actinomycetota > Actinomycetes > Mycobacteriales > Mycobacteriaceae > Mycobacterium > Mycobacterium sp. 134. Next base: position 4,636,023 of record NZ_JBLVUN010000008.1, on the reverse strand, counting down.
CCGCCTCACTCCAAGTCGGACAAGACCTTGCGGGCCGCTTCGAGTTCGGCTTCCAGGGCGGCGACTCTGGCGGCCTGCTGGGAGCGTGCTTCTTCGATGATCTCGTCGATCGGGGTGGCGAGGTCATCGTGGAGTTCCTTGGCGGCGCGGGAGACCGCGGCGGCCGCGACCGCGAGGTTGCGGGCGAGATAGGTGGTGCCCTGCTTGAGCTCGGCGTGCCATTCGCCGTCGGCCGTACCGGTGACGGTGAGGGTCAGCTCGATTGTCTTGGACCGCTTGCCCGCTGCCTTTTTGGCCGGGGCTTTCCTGGGCTTGTCGTCGGCGGGCGTTTCGGAGGTGGGCGCGTCGCTCTCGGGCGTGCTCCCGGTCGGGGAGGTCAATGTGTCGGGAGTGTCGGAGTCGGTGGTCAACGTTTCTGGCGCCTGAGTGTCTACAGTCATTGTCACGGCGAACTCCTTCTAAGCATCGCATGCGCTGGGCGGGCTGGCGGTCGCAGATATTAGAACACACGTTCGATGTCCGTGGTCAAGTCGACGCGCCCGCTGCGTTCACTTCGCCGGGTGGACAGCCTCGCTGATTCGAGCGCCGACGACAGACCTGTCCAAGTGCCGGAGCAGGTCACGCGGATCGTCGAAAATTCCCTGCGCACCGGCCTTTTCGAGTTCACAGTCGGCGACGCCGCCGCAACGTACGCCGATGAACGGCACGCCGGCGCGAGTCGCTGCTTTACCGTCCCACACCGCGTCGCCGACGAAGACCGCCCGACCGGCGGATACGCCGGCGCGTCCGAGGGCCACCTTGACGATGCCGGGGTCGGGCTTGGCGGTGTCCACGTCCTTCGACGACGTTGCCGCCGCGATGGCGTCGTCGCTGTCGAGAACCTCTCGGGTGATGGTGAGTTCGTCTTCCGGCGCGGAACTGGCGAGGACCACCCGGACCCCGTTCTCAGCGAGATGGTGTAGCAGTTCTCGTGCGCCCGGGAGGCGCACGATCAGATCTGCGCTCTCCCTGTAGAGACCGCTGTGACGGTCCTTGAGCCGTTGCTGCACAGCATCACTGGCGTTCCCGGACAGGGTCCTCACCAGGGTGCTGCCGTCCATGCCGATACTGCGATGTATCCGCCAGGACTCCACGTCGATGTTCTCCTCGCGGAACGCCTGAGCCCAGGCGTGCACGTGGAGATAGTTCGAGTCGACGAGGGTTCCGTCGACGTCGAACAGCACGGCAAAGGGATTGCTCGACGTACTTGCCATGCCGCGCGGTATACCCGTCTGACAGTTGGGCAAACGGGGCGCCAACCGGGCTCAGTCCTCGAGCCCGTATTCGTCGAACCAGTAGGCGAGTTTGCCTCGTCGGCTGACGGCGCGCATGCGCGCCTCGGCCGCGTGCCGCATCTTGCTCGTGGTGACGATGAGCAGTTCGTCGCCGACGGCGATGCGCGTGTCCGGTAGCGGTACGAACGTGCGGCCGTTGCGGATGATCAGCGTGATCACCGCCGGATCGGGCAGGCGCAGTTCGAGGATCGTCACGTTGTGCAGCCTCGAATGGGGTTGCACGGTCATGGTCAGTAGCTCGGCGTCGAGCACATCCAGCGGCGCGGCCTCGACCTGGATCTCGCGGGTGATGTCGCGGGTGATCAGCCCCAGAGCGTTGGCCACGAATTTGATACTGGGCGCCTGGACCAAGGTGAAGATCACCACGAGGACGAACACGATGTTGAGCAGCCGGTAGCTGTCGGGCACACCGGCGACGATCGGGAATGTGGCGAGCACGATCGGCACCGCACCGCGCAGCCCGGCCCAGGACAGAAAGAGTTGTTCGCGCAGCGGGATCCGGAATCCGGCCAGCGACAGCACCACCGACACCGGCCGGGCGATCAGCAGCAGCACCAACCCGATGACGATCGCCGGGATGATGTCGCCGGGCAGATCGTGGGGGTTCACCAGCAACCCGAGGAGCACGAACAGCCCGATCTGTGCCAGCCAGCCCACTCCCTCGGCGAAGGACCGGGTGGCTGATTTGTGCGGCAGGCCCGAGTTTGCGAGAACCACCGCGGACAGATAGGCGGCGATGAAACCGCTCGCGTGAGCACTGCCCGCGGCAGCGAACGCGATGAAACCCAGTCCGAAGGTGGCGATCGGGTAGAGACCCGAGGCGGGCAGCGCGATCCGGCGCAAGGCGAACGCACCGGCGAACCCCACGCCCAAGCCCAGCAGTGAACCGGTGACCAGTTCGTAGAGCAGATCGGTGATGGCACCTTCTGGGTGGAACACGAACGGCACCACGCTGAACATCAGCACGAGGATGACCGCGGGTGCGTCGTTGAAACCGGATTCGGCCTCCAGCAGGCCGGCCAGCCGACGGGGCAGCGGCAGGATCCGCAACACGGAGAACACGGCGGCCGCGTCGGTGGAGGCGACGATGGCCCCGAGCAGCAGCGCGAGTTGCCAGTCCATGCCCAGCAGCAGGTGCGCACCGACGGCGGTCAGGAGGGTGCTGACCACCACGCCGACGGTGGCCAGCGCCGAGGCGGGTGCCAGGACCCCGCGGATATCGGAGAAGCGTGTGGTCAAACCACCTTCGACGAGCACGATCGCCAGCGCCGTGGTGCACACGTTGCGGGCCAGTTCGACGTTGTTGAACTCCAGCCCGATCCCGTCGACGCCCAGCACCATGCCGACCAGCAGGAAGAATAGGAGGCTGGGGAACCCGATCCGGGTCGCCACGCGCGTGCCGATGATGCTCGCCAGCAGCACGATGCCGCCGGTGAGCAAGGTGAGGTACAGCTGGTTCAGGCTCATCGGGAATTAGTTAATCAGGACGAAGGGCCGTGAGTGTGCCGTGCGAATAGGCGAAAATGGCTGAGTGGCGGAACGGAATATGCGAGTAGTGGTTGCCGGTGCGGGCAATGTGGGTCGTTCCGTTGCGCGTGAGTTGCTCGATAACGGCCACAAGGTGTTGCTGATCGAGCAACTGCACCGCCGGTACGAGCCCCACACGGTGCCGGTCGCCGACTGGTTGCTGGCCGACGCGTGCGAACTCTCGGCGATGGAGGAGGCCGGGATCGAAACCTGCGATGTGCTGATCGCGGCCACCGGTGATGACAAGTCCAATCTCGTGGTCGGGTTGCTGGCAAAATCGGAGTTCGGGGTGCCACGGGTGGTGGCCCGCATCAACGACATCCGCAACCAATGGTTGTTCGGGCAGGACTGGGGTATCGATGTCGCGGTGTCGACGCCGGGCTCGTTGGTGGCCGGCATCGAGGGCGCCATCGATGTCGGGCACATGGTGCGGTTGATGACGCTGCGCGGGGGACGGGTGGAGCTGACCAAACTCACGCTGCCGGAGGACAACCCGGTGGTCGGTCAGCGGGTGGACCGGCTGGACCTGCCGGTGGATACCGCGCTGGTGACCGTGGTCCGCGGAAACAAGGTCAGGTTCCCCAAGCCTGACGACGTGCTGGAAGCCGGCGACGAGCTGCTGTTCACCGCCAACCGCACATCGGAGAATTCGCTGCTGGCCGCCATCCACGGCGGGGAGTTCCTCCGGGAAGTGGTGTCCGACGAGCCCTAGGCTGATGCCCATGGACGCCGAAGACGCCGAACCGGAACGCCGGCTGGTCATCAGGGTCAATTCGAACGCCAAGATGTCGCGCGGCAAGGCCGCGGCGCACGCCGTGCATGCGGCGCTCAAGCTCTACGGCATCGAATACGACCATCCGGTCATCGTGATCGGCGGCAAGCCCGACGAGATCCTCGCGCAGACGGTGCACGTGCGCGACGCCGGGCGCACCGAGTTGGAGCCCGGCACGCTGACCGCGGGGGCGAGCTGGGAGTACAAGGACCGCGCCGAACCCGACGAGGCGGACGAGTAGCCGCTATCCCGTTGCGGCCGTGTGCGCCCCGTGTCCGGGGAGCTCGGGCAGAGCCAGGCCCAGATGCTCGCGCAGGGTCGTCCCCTCGTAGTCGGTGCGGAACACGCCGCGCTCCTGCAGCAGTGGGACGACGCGGTCGACGAACGGGTCGAGCCCGTCCGGGGTGACGTGGGGGACCAGGATGAAGCCGTCGCTGGCGTCGGATTGCACGAGATGGTCGATGGATTCGGCGATCGTGGCGGCCGAACCGACGAAGTTCTGCCGCCCGGTCACCTCGACGATGAGCTCGCGGGTGGTCAGGTTGTGTGCCTCGGCCTTGGCGCGCCATTCGTTGGCGACCGCGATCGGGTCGCGGTGCATCCGCACACTGGCCCGTCCCTTGGCGATGGTGTTCTCACCGACCACCGGGTCGACCGTGGGCAACGGACCATCCGGGTCGTGGTCGGAAAGGTCGCGGTTCCACAGCTGTTCGAGGAATTTGATCGCGGTGGCGGGGGACACCTGGGCCAGCCGCACTTCGTGGGCCAGGTCGGCAGCCTCGTCGTCGGTGTCTCCGAGGACGAAGGTGGCTGCGGGAAGGATCAGCAACTGGTCGTGACGGCGCCCGTATTTGGCCAGGCGACCCTTGACGTCGGCATAGAACTTCTGCCCCTCCTCCAGCGTCCCGTAGCGCGAGAAGATGGCATCGGCGGCCGCCGCGGCGAACTCACGCCCGCGATCGGAGTCCCCGGCCTGGAAGATCACCGGACGCCCCTGCGGGCTGCGGGGGACGTTGAACCGGCCGCTGATATCGAAATGATCGTTGCGGTAGGCGAACTCACCGGCAGCCGGGTCCGACAGGAACACGCCCCGGTCCTTGTCGGCGATGACTTCGTCGCCGTGCCAGGAGTCGAACAGCGTGTGGGTGGCGGCCAGGAAGCTCTCGGCCCGCTCGTAGCGCTGGTTCTCGGGCAGGAAGCCGCCGCGGCGGAAGTTCTCGCCGGTGAAGGCATCCCACGAGGTGACGACGTTCCAGGCGGCCCGGCCGTCGGACAGGTGGTCCAGCGAGGCGAATTGCCGTGCCACCTCATAGGGTTCGTTGAAGGTCGAGTTGATGGTGCCGGTCAGCCCGAGCCGGTCTGTCACCGCGGCCAGCGCGGCCAGGACCGTGAAGGTGTCCGGGCGGCCGACGACGTCGAGGTCGTAGATCTGGCCGCCTTGTTCGCGCAGCCGCAATCCTTCGGCCAGGAACAGGAAGTCGAACTTGCCGCGCTCGGCGGTCTGCGCGAACCGGACGAAGGAATCGAATTCGATGTGGCTGCCGGATTCGGGGTCACTCCACACCGTGGTGTTGTTGACCCCCGGGAAGTGTGCGGCCAGATGAATCTGCTTGATGGGCTTGCTCATGGGCGTTTCCTGGTCCGTGTCAGACGGTCGTGTAGCGGTTGGCGGGGCGGGTGAGGCCGAGCAGGCCACGCAGCGTGGAGGCTTCGTAAGCCTCGCGGAACAAGCCGCGGCGTTGCAGGTCGGGGACCAGTGCATCGGTGATCTGCTGCAGGTCGTGCGGCAGGGACGCCGGGCGCAGCCGGAAGCCGATGACGCCGGCGGTGTGCCAGGCCTGCAACAGGTCGGCCAGCTCGCTTGGGGTTCCGACGAAAATCTCGGCGTCGCTGCGGTATTCGGTGCCGGCCAGCTCGTCGAGGCGGTCTCGTCGGGCCTGCGCCGCATCGGTCGTGTCGTCGAGGAACACCACCAGGTCGGCGAATACCCGCACCGGCGGAGCCTGCGTGGGGCGGAGCGCGGCGATGGTGTCGACCAGGGCGGTGGCCTCGTCGGCGCTGTGCGGGGTGACGAACCCGACGTCGGTGCGGCCCGCGATGAGCTGGTAGGCGGGGTCGACGTGGCCGAGCGCGGCCACGATCGGTTGCCCCTGCGGCGGCCGCGGGGTGATCGACGGCCCCTTGACCGAGAACGACGCGCCCTCGAAATCGATGTAGTGCAGTTTGTTTCGGTCGACGAACCTGCCAGTGACCACATCGCGGATCTCGGCGTCGTCCTCCCAGCTGTCCCACAAGCGACGCAGCACTTCCACGTAATCCGCGGCCTCGCCGAACAATTCGGTGGTCAGCGCGGCACGATCCTCGGGCAGTGCGCGTCGGCCGAAGTGTGCGGCGGCATCCCGGCGAGACGACACCTGGACCCGTACCCCGGCGCGGCCGGTGCTCACGTAGTCGAGCGTCGCGATGGCCTTGGACGCATGGAATGGCTCGGTGTGGGTGGTGACGACGGTGGGCACCAACCCGATGTGTCGGGTGCGGGGCGCGACACGCGCGGCGATGAGCACCGCGTCGAGACGGCCGCGCACCTGGTCGATGCGGTCATCGGGGCGGAACGGGTGATCGGACTGCAGGGTGAGTCCGTCCTCGATCGTGGCGAAGTCGAGCAGGCCGCGTTCGGCCTGGATGACCAGGTCGGTCCAGTAGCGCGGGGACAGCGTTTCGGTGGGGCGGGCCAGCGGCTCGCGCCACGACGCCGGGTGCCAGCCGGTGCCATCGAGTGCGACGGCGAGGTGCAGTGGGGTCCCCATCGACGGTTCTCACTTTCAGTCGCGGTCTCTGGCGACAACGCGAGCTCACACCCGGGTAATCCCGGGCGGGAGCCGCTGCGAGTGTCCAACCCAGTTTGACCTGCCTGAAGAGATCGACGCAGGGTGATGCGAAACCCGTGCCTCGCTGTGGGCGTCAGGCCGGGGCCCACGGCGTCACCCGCGGAATCCAGCGGGGCACGTGCCGGCGGTACGCCTCGTATTGCGCGCCGAACCGCCTGACGAGGTGCGGCTCCTCGATCGTCGGGATCGCGATGACGACGATGGTGCAGAACAGGGCGAACCAAGCGAACAGCCAGGGTGAGGCCGTGGCGACGGCCGTGCCGAGCTGGATGCAGAACACCGCGGTCATCATCGGGTTCCGGACATGCCGATACGGCCCGCGCAGCACGAGGTTGATCGGGGACCCGATCGCCAGTGTGCCTTCGCCGACGCGGTCGAACAGCACGACGGTCCAGACCAGGAACCACAGCCCGAGCGCGATCAACGCTGCCCCCGCGAGGGTGAGCAGTAGGCCCGAAGGGGTGCCGAAATCGGGCGCTCTCACGCCGGTCAGCCAGATGATCAGGCCCGGAATGAAGACCGTCATGGTGGCCGGGGCGATCAGCACCGAGATCAGGTGTCGCCACCAGAGTCGCCGGTTGGTCATGTCGAACTCCTTTGTTCAACCTCTGTTGAAGAAAGACGCTACGCCCGGGTGCGACATAGGTCAACGGGTGTTGACGTAAGCTCGCGGCCATGTCGGAGACCCGGCGCAGCGGCCGGTGGCGCACCGGGCAACAGAACAAGCAGCGCGTCATCGACGCGGCCCGCGAGCACTTCATGCGTGACGGCTATGAGCGTGCGACGGTGCGCGGGATCGCCACCGACGCCGGTGTGGACGTCGCGATGGTCTACTACTTCTTCGGCAACAAAGAGGGCTTGTTCAACGCATCGGTGCTCGATACTCCGCAGCATCCGTTGCACCAGCTGGCGCTGTTGCTCGACGAGGGAGCCGAGGACATCGGGGCGCGTCTGGTCCGTGACGTCGTTCTTCGTTGGGATGAGGGAGCGTCGTTCGACCCCCTGCTGACGGTGTTCCGGTCCGCGAGCATCCAGCCCATGGCGCGCAAGCTGTTACACGATTCCCTGGCCGGGCCGGTGGCTCAACGCGTGGCGACGGAGTTCGGCGTCGACAATGCCGAGCTCCGAGTCGAATTGGTGACCGTACACCTCGTGGGACTGGCATTCGCGCGGTATCAGCTCAAGATCGAGCCGATGGCGTCGGCCGGTGTCGACGATCTGGTCGCCTGGATGGGGCCGACCGTGCAGCGCTACCTGACGGATCCGAATCCCTGAATCCGTAGTTGCGCCAACCAGGGATGGTCGGGGTAGAGCCGGGTCAGCCAGCTCAGGAGCCGTGTTCGCCCCGTGCTCGTCAGTCGTGGTGCCGTGCGGCGGAAGTCCTGCTCGTCTTTGGTCGCGGTGCGGTGCGCCTTGAACAACAGCGCGACTTCCGGTATCAGGTAAGGGATTCCGTCGCGGAAGCCGATCAATTCCTGGTAGGGCAACCTGATCGACGGATCGCGCCGGCACAACCATTGATCTCCGGAGTGCGGCTCGCGGAAGACATCGAGGTGATACCGCCCGGTGGTCGGGTCGCGGCACCAGGTTTGGTGCAGCGCGGGGTGATCGCCCACGTCCGAGTAGGGCCACAACCGGCCGCCGCCTGCAACGTCCCAATCGAATCCGGCCAGTGCGGCCGCGATCTGCGGAAAGTCCCGGCGGGGGACGGCGATCTCGACGTCGGCGTGCGGCCGAGGCGGATCACCGAGGTACAGGTCGATCGCCCATCCCGCGGCTACACACCACGGAGCATCGACGCCGGTCAACCGCCGGGCCACCTCGGCCGGAGTCCATGGGTCCCAAAGCTGGTCAGCCTCGGCGGCGCTGATCGCCAGGCCGTGCGGGGGAAGGTCATCAGACATCGGCATCCAATATCCTCTGTGGCCGTAGCCGTCCGCGCAGCACGGCCAGGAACGGCCGTGGGTCGGCGCGCCCGTCGCGCCGGAACGGCATCGAATCACGGGACGCACTGATCCACTCGGAACGGGACATGCCGTCGAGGCGTAACCGGCGCCCGGCCCGGTCGGCGAGCAGGTGCAGCAGCAGGGTCCCGGTGCGTCCGTTGCCCTCCCGGAAGGGGTGGATCTGGTTGTAGTCGGCATAGATTCGGGCCAGTCGGTAGGACAGCGTGCCGTCGTCGACCTCGCTGCCCTCGTCGGCGAGCCTGCCGATCTCGACGTGTAGTGCCTCCAGGGCGGGTGGAATACGTGCGCACAGGCCGAAAGAGCTGTCACCCTTGCGGAGTTCGACGATGCGGGGTTCGCCTGCCCACGCGTAGACATCCCCGAACACGTGCTGATGCAGCGACCGGATGTCCAGATCCGTGTCTTGGGCCCGGAGGTGTACCTGCAGGATTCTGCCCGCGGTCGCCACGAATTCCAGCTGCGCGAGCACAATGGCGTCCTGCACGCCGAAGTTGTTGCGCAGCACAGATGTTCCCGGGATGAAATACGGGCGGCGGCGGGTGAACACTCGTCGGCGTGGCGGTGGGGCAGTGGTGGGGAGATGCCGCCCGAGGTACTCGCCGAAGGTCTCGGCGCCGGAGAGCAGAGCAGTCAGGGAGTCGATCTGGCCCGGCGTGGGCCGCCAGCCCTCCAGTCGCTCGGCGGCAACGGTCTGGGCCAGGGCATGACGCTCGGCCTCGTCGGGCTCGGTCACCACGTCGAAAACGTCGAGGTCGACGCCAGGTAGTCGAGTTTGCGCCGGACCCCGGTGAGTTCGCGGCCGATGCTGCGCAGGGCGGTGCGGTCCTGCGGTGAGAGTTCTGACAATTCGACCCGCTCAGGGAAACCGGCCGAGTCGGCGCCCTCGGCCGGCCAGCGCGCGGCCCGCACCCGCCAGCGGATGCTGGACCCGATGGCGTGACATTTCGCGAGCACCCGGGCGTCGTCAGCGTCGAGGTAGCGGGTGCCGGCCGCCGCGGCGATCCGGTCGGCGGTGGGCAGGGCGTCGGATCCGCAACTGAGCGCGGCCCAGCGCGCGATGCGGACCACCGGGTCGACGGCTGCGAGCTTGATGTCGATGCGGCTGTCACTGGACGTCAGTACACGCAGCCGGGACGGGACGTAGGCGCGGGCGAAGGTGGAGTCCTGCAGCATTGCCGCCAGTGCGGCCGGCTGCGCCCTGGCTGCGATACCGGCCTGATCGCGGATATCGGGTCCGTCACCGACGGGGACGGCGTCGGCCAGCAGGCCGATCATCACCACACCCCGATCGGCCGTGGGGTCGGCGGCCCACCGGCCGATGCCGACCGCCCAGTCCTGGGCGGTGCGGTTGAACCGCACCCGGGAGGCGACCGCACCGTTGTCGTCGGCCCGGAATCCGCAACAGGCCAGCAGATCGTGGACGTGTGCGGCCTGGTGCAGGGCCGACTCCGAGGTGACATCGGGACCGCGGACCACCAGCGTTTCCAGGTCCGATCCGGGCAGGGCATCCCCGCGGCCGACGCTGCCCGAGGCGTACCAGTCGATGCCGGGGGCCACCAGCCGCGCCGCGGCGGACAGCGCGGCGCGGGCCACGGCCGACCACGCCTCGGCGACGGAGGCGGCACCGGCGCGGGTGTCGATCACGGTCTTCACCGCATCGTGGGCTGCTGCCGCCGCCACCACCAGGTCGCTCTCGCCGGCCGCCGACGCAATGCGTCGGTGAGCGTCGTCCAACGGAGCCACAGCCATGTCGGCGATTGTGACAGGCGAAGGGTCCGGTGAGGATTCGGCAACGCAATGCTTACCGCCGGCTACACGAACGAAACACGTGGGTGACAGCTCGGACATGCCAAGACGCTTATCTATCAAGTGACAGTTAAGGAGCTGGCGGCATCGCCCCCGAGCCTGAGAGAAAACGCCTATGACCAGCAGCGCTACCGAGAAACGGCGAGAAGTGGCCGACAGTTCTGGCGACCATGACGATCTGGCCGAGTTTGGTTATGACCAGCAGTTGCACCGTCGGCTCGGCAAGTTCGAATCCTTCGCCGCGGGCTTCTCCTTCGTGTCCATTCTGACCACGATCTTCCAGTTGTTCGGCCTCGGGTTCGGCTTCGGCGGCCCCGCCTTCTTCTGGACCTGGCCCGCGGTGTTCCTCGGCCAGTTCCTCGTCGCACTGTGCTTCGCCGAGTTGGCCGCGCGCTATCCGATCTCGGGTGCCATCTACCAATGGTCCCGGCGGATGGGCGGCGAGGTGATCGGCTGGTTCGGCGGCTGGTTCATGATCCTGGCCCAGATCGTCACCGCCTCGGCCGCTGCCATCGCGCTGCAGGTGGTGCTGCCGTCGATCTGGTCCGGGTTCCAGGTGATCGGGGAGGACCCGGCCCTGACCTCCCCGAGCGGGGCGGCAAACGCGGTGCTGCTGGGCACGGTCCTGCTGGTTCTCACCACCACGATCAATTGCCTTGGCGTCAAATGGATGTCACGCGTCAACAGCGCCGGGGTGATCTGCGAGATCGTCGGTGTCATCGCGGTCATCGGAGTGTTCTTCACCCATGCCCAACGTGGCCCACAGGTGGTGTTCGACACCGGTCACGCCGGCGGCCAACCCGGCTACGTCTGGGCCTGGATCATGTCGGGATTGATGGCGGCCTACGTCATGGTCGGTTTCGGCTCGGCGGGTGAACTCGCCGAGGAGACCCGCAACCCGCGTCGTGTCGCGCCACGCACCATCCGGCTGGCGCTGTCGGTCTCGGCACTCGGGGGCGGGCTGATGATCCTGGGCGCCCTGATGGCCGCCCCCAGCCTGACCGACGGACGCCTGGCCACCGAAGGCCTGCCCTACGTACTCGACACCGTGCTGTCCTCACCGTGGGGCACGGTGCTGCTGATCGACGTCTGCATCGCGATCACGATCTGCACCTTGGCAATCCAGACGGCGGCCTCCCGGCTGATGTTCTCGATGGCCCGCGACGGGCGGCTGCCGGCATCGTCGATCCTGTCCCGGGTCAACAGCCGCACCGGTACGCCGATCTGGCCTTCGGTGCTCATCGGTCTGCTGTGCATCGGGGTGCTGCTGGTCAACGTCGGCAACTCGGCCATCTTCGCGACCCTGGCCAGCGTCTGCATCATCCTGATCTACCTCGCCTACCTGCTGGTGACCGCGCCGCTGCTGTATCGCCGGCTCAAAGGCTGGCCCGCCCAACGCAACCAGGTCGATGCCGAAGGCCTGCCGCTGTTCTCCCTCGGCAAGTTCGGTGTCGTCGTGAACGTCCTGGCCGTGCTCTACGGCGCGGTGATGATCGTCAACCTGGGTTGGCCGCGTGCCGAGATCTTCAACCCCACCGGCGAATTGCCGATCCTGCAATGGGCCGGACCCCTGAGCATCGCGGCCGCTGTCGTCCTGGGCGCACTGTGCTTCCCGCGCGGCAAGACCCACCCCAAACCCGTCACGATCGGAGCCTGACCGATGACCACCGCCACAACCACCGGTGCCCGCGACCACGCCCGGGCACAGGCAGGCACCCTCACCGACTCCATGCCGGTCGTGCCGGCAACGAGCTGGCCCACCCCGCCACAGGGCGTTGCGTCCGAGCGACTGACATGGGCGGAAACAGTTCCCGGTGGCCGCTACACCAGCAAGGTGCTGGCCCGCGGCACCCGGCTGCGGCTGCGCGATCTGGATGGCACCGCGTGCGCCCACCTGCTGCTGTGGCGGGCAGACGCACCCTGGGAGCGGCTCAATGTCGCCGACACCGTGAAAGTTCCTTGGCAGGCCTACCTTTCGGCAGGGCACCCGCTGCTGAGTGACCAGGGACGGGTGCTGGCCACCCTGGTGTCCGACACCTCGGGCCACCATGACGCCCTGTGCGGCACCACGACCCTGACCGGCAATACGGCCAAGTACGGTGCGGGCGAGGTGGAGTCGTCCAGCCCCGCCGGGCGGGAACTGCTCGCGCTGGCCGCCCTCAAGAACGGGCTGACCCGTCGCGACGTGGCGCCGAGCCTGTCGTTCTTCCACGGCGTTCGGGTGGACGCCGACGGCGCGCTGGTGTCCACCGGGTCGGCCGGGGCCGGCACCGCCGTCGAACTGATCACCCATCTGCCGCTGACCGTTGCGGTCGCCAATACCGCCCACCCACTGGATCCGGCGCCGCGGTTCACCGTCGGCTCACTCGAGGTGCTGGCCTGGTCAGCGCCCGGTGACCTGGCCGAGATCGGCGCCACGGTCAGTGGCCGCGATCCCGAATACCAACGCGCCTACCTGAATTCCGAAGATGTCTGGAGTGCCCGATGACTGTCACCGCTGCCCACACCGTTGTCGATGAAATCGTCGCCCCCCGCGCCCCGTGGTCGAAGATCGTGCGGGCGGGCGACGTGCTCACCATCGTCGACCTGCACGGCAACCAGGCCGTGGACACCCTGTTCTACGGGGCGGCCGATCACGGCGTGCGGTACAGCGCGCCGGCCACGATCGCGGCTCAGGGCAACATCTTCCTGACCACCGGATCGGTGCTGCGCGACAGCGACGGTGCACCGATGCTGACCATCGTCGACGACGAGGTCGGTAACCACGACACCCTCGGCGGGGCCTGCTCGCAGGAATCGAACACCCTGCGCTACGGGCACCACACCAAGCATCAGCACGCCTGTGTGGAGAACTTCATCGGCGAGGGTGCGCGGTGGGGGCTGACCAAGGCCGACATCGTCAGCAACATCAACTTCTTCATGAACGTCCCGGTGGACCCCGACGGCGCGCTGGGTATCGTCGACGGCCTGTCCGCTCCGGGCAAGACCGTGTCGCTGCGCGCCGAGATCGACACCCTGGTGCTGGTGTCGAACTGCCCCCAGATCAACAACCCGTGCAACGGATTCGACCCGACCGCCGTGCGAATGGTCGTGACGCGCCCATGACCACACTAGAGGTGATCCGGCCCGGCATGGCCACCACGATCCAGGACTGGCCGGGGCGGACCGGGTACTGGCAGATCGGGGTGCCGCCCTCGGGACCGATGGACGACGTGTCCTTTCGGCTGGCCAATATCGCGGTCGGCAATCCGGAGGGCGCGCCCGGTCTCGAGGCCACGATGGGCGGACCGGCGTTGCGGTTCGACACCGACACCTGGGTATGTGTCACGGGTGCGCCCGCTGCCGTGACCATCGACGGAACGCGGGTCGCGCAGTGGGTACCAGTCCTGGTCAAGGCCGGTCAGGTCCTGGACGTGGGAATGGTCGACGGCCCGGGCCTGCGGATCTACATCGCGCTGGCGGGCGGTCTGCAATCCGACGAATACCTGGGCAGTGCGTCGACATTCACTCTCGGCCGGTTCGGCGGGCACGAGGGCCGGGCGCTGGCCGTGGGGGACAAGCTGGAAACCCTCGACGCGGCCGGCGGCACCCGCCGCCGCATCCTGTTCGAGGAACAGCCGGCCATCAGCGACCACTGGTACATCGCGGTGACCGTCGGCCCGCACTCCGCGCCGGAGTTCTTCACGCGCAACGACATCGACACACTGCTCAAACATGACTACGAGGTGCACTTCAACTCCGACCGCACCGGTGTCCGGTTGATCGGGCCGAAGCCGGAATGGGCCCGCCCCGACGGTGGGGAAGCCGGATTGCACCCGTCGAACATCCATGACAACGCCTATTCGGTGGGATCGCTCGACTTCACCGGGGACACCCCGATCCTGCTCGGTCCGGACGGCCCGAGCCTGGGTGGTTTTGTCTGCCCTGTCACCGTCACCGCTGCCGACCGCTGGAAACTGGGTCAACTTGCCCCCGGTGCCACGATCCGGTTCGTCCCGGTCCGGGCGTCCGCGGCACCCGCGCCGGCCACGGTCGGCGTCGCGCGGCGTGCCTCGATCCCCGCGGTGTTCTCCGCCGGTGGTGACGAGGACGACGGAATCATCGCCGGCGCAACCTCATCCGATGGCACCACGACGGTCACCTATCGCCGGATCGGGGACGACAACGTCCTGGTCGAGTACGGCGAGATGCGGCTGGACCTGGCGCTGCGGGCCCGCGCGCACGCACTGCACCACGCACTCGAACAACACCGGCCGGACGGGCTGATCGACCTCACACCGGGGATCCGGTCGCTGCAGGTCAAGGTGGACCCGGCCCGGCTCCCGCAGGCCAAGCTGGTGCCCCTGCTGACCGAGCTCGAAGCCTCGCTGCCTGCCGCGCAGGATCTCGTGGTACCAAGTCGCACCGTGCGGTTGCCCCTGAGTTGGGATGACCCGTCCACCCGGGAAGCGATCGAACGCTACATGCACGGCGTGCGCGCCGATGCGCCGTGGTGCCCGTGGAACATCGAGTTCATCCGCCGCATGAACGGCCTGGCCTCGGTCGAGGACGTACACCGAATCGTCTATGACGCCGAGTATCTGGTGCTCGGTCTCGGCGACGTCTACCTGGGTGCCCCGGTCGCCACCCCGCTGGATCCGCGTCACCGTCTGGTGACGACCAAATACAACCCGGCGCGGACCTGGACCCCGGAAAACGCGGTCGGAATCGGTGGGGCATACCTGTGCATCTACGGGATGGAGGGCCCGGGCGGATACCAGTTCGTCGGCCGCACCACCCAGATCTGGAACCACCGTCACCCACTGGTGGCCCAGGGTTTCGAGCCCGAACACCCTTGGCTGTTGCGATTTTTCGACCGCATCCAGTGGTATCCGGTGTCCGCCGAGGAGCTGTTGGACCTGCGTGCCGACATGGCAGCCGGACGCGGCAAGGTCGAGATCACCGACGGAACGTTCTCACTGGCCGAGCATGAGGAGTTCCTGGCCGCCAACGCCGAGGACATCGCGGCTACCCGCGCGGCGATGGAAGCCGCCCGGGGTGAGGAGCGCGAGCGTTGGGCGGCGGCAGGAGAATTCGCACGAAAGGAATCTGCGTGACCCGCATTGCCGAGATCTACCGCGCCATCGCCGACAGCGGACGCGACGAGGTGTTCATCCACCTGCGCCCGCAGGCCGAGGTGGAGGACGAACACCGCGCCGCGCTTGCCGGTGACGGCCCGTTGGCCGGGTTGCTGCTCGCCGTCAAGGACAACGTCGACGTGGCCGGGGTACCGACCACTGCGGCGTGCCCGGATTTCAGCTATATTCCCGATGCCGACGCACCGGCGGTGACCGCTCTCAAGGCCGCCGGTGCTGTCGTCATCGGGAAGACCAACCTCGACCAGTTCGCCACCGGATTGGTTGGGACACGCAGTCCCTATGGCGCAGTGCGGGATTCCCGCCGGGCGGACTACATCTCCGGTGGGTCGAGTTCGGGTTCGGCGGTGGCCGTCGCGCTCGGCTTCGCCGACATCGCCATCGGCACGGACACCGCAGGGTCGGGTCGCGTTCCTGCCGGACTACAGGGCATCGTCGGAATCAAGGCCACGGTCGGACTGGTCTCCACCGAGGGTGTGGTCCCGGCTTGTGCGAGCTATGACTGTGTGACGATCTTCGCCGCCAACCTGGTCACTGCCCAGTCGGCGATGGCGGTGATGAGTGCCGGTGCGCCGCAACGGCAGTGGCCGGCCGACGTCCCTTTCGCCGCGCCGGTGACTCCCCGAATCGCGATACCGGACACATTGGCCGGGCTCGATGATGAATGGCAGGCCGCGTTCGGCGCTGCCGTGCGCCAGGCGAACGACGCCGGATTCGAAACGGTCCCGATTCCGATGGATGACTTCTTCGCCGCGGCCGGCCTTCTGTACAGCGGCGCACTTGTCGCCGAAAGGTGGTATGCGGTAGGGGAGTTCGTCAGCTCGGCCGGTCCCGATGCGAGGCTGGACCCGACCGTGGCGGCCATCATCACCGCGGCGGGAACGTATTCGGCGGCGCAGCTGCTGCGGGACCGGCGGCGGGTCGAGGAGCTCCGCGGTCAAGCGTTGGCCCAGCTCGCCGGCTGTCACGCGCTCATGGTCCCGACGGCTCCCGAGCATCCGCGCATCGACGAAGTCGCGGCCGACCCGGTCGCGGTGAACTCCCGGATGGGCCGGTACACCAACTTCTGCAACCTGTTCGACATGTGCGCCATCGCGATTCCCGCGGGGGTGGTGTCCGACGGTGCGCAGTTCGGAATCACCCTGCTGGCGCCGGGATTCCACGACGGCGTCATCGCCGATCTGGCAGCCCGGTTCCTCGACGTTCCGTCGGCCGAGACCTGGCCGGAGTCGGGCGGCGCGCCATTGACCGAACTCGCGGTGTTCGGTGCGCATCTGCGCGGGCAGCCGTTGGAGCATCAGCTCACCGGGAGGGGTGCGCGCTGGGCGGGTCCGATCACCACCGCGCCGCACTACCGCCTGTATGCGCTCGACACGGTCCCGCCCAAGCCCGGCCTGACCCGCGTCGGAGAAGGCGGGGCGCCGATCGTTGGTGAGCGGTGGCTGTTGTCCCCGGCCGCGCTGGGAGAGTTCCTGGCCGAGTTACCGGAGCCCATGATGCTCGGGAAGGTGGAGCTCGACGACGGGCGCTGGATCACCGGATTCGGTTGTGACCACATCGCTCCCGCACAAGGCCGTGACATCACCGAGTACCGGGGTTGGTTGGCCGCGATGGCGTGAGCCGGAATGGGTGGCCCGTCAGTCTCCGGGGACGATCAGCGAGACCATCGTCTCGAGCTGACGGGCCATCTGCCGGTAACTCATCGCGCCCGTTTGTGCCTGCAGCAGTGCGCCCCAGAACACCGACTCCAGGGTGGCGAGTACCTCCGGCCACGCCCCGCCGCCCAAGGCCGTCGAGATCCGGCGGGTCACCTCGGCGGCGATCCGTGAGCGGACGTCGTCGACCATGTCGTCGTCGGTACTCACCAACGCCTGGGTGCAGGCGCGGGCCAAGCGGGGCTCGTCGGCCATCAACAGCGTGAGTGCCGTGAGCTGCTCGACGACTCGACTGGTCGCACTGGCCGCGGGATCGATGTCCAGCGGGAGCTGAACCACCCGGTCGAGGTAGAGCTCGGCGAAGACCACCTCGATGGACGGGAAGTGTGCGTAGAGCGCCGCGGGCGCGAGCTTGGCGCGCGCGGCCAACTCGGGCACCGAGACATGCGAATGCGCATCGAGCAGTTGTGCCGCAGCGCCGAAGACGCGACGCTGCGTGCGAATTCGCTGACCGTGCGCGTCGTGTAGGCGAGTGACAGTTGCCACCACCGGCCTGGACATGTGTCCAAGATATAGATCTGCGACGTCGTTGGCAATCGCTCCGTCAAACAGCCTGTATCGAGCCTTTTTCGGCGGCGCTCTTCGTGTAGTTCGACCGCAGCCGAGTGGGTGCGTGAGGCTTTCGAGTCGATAAACCAGACAGGTGTCCAGTAGGATCTACCCAGATCTGAAAGGGGAGGTCCGATGGCTTACGTGATCACGCAGAACTGCTGCAAGGACGCCAGCTGCGTTCCGGTGTGCCCGGTGGACTGCATCCGCCCGGCTGAGGGCGGGCTGGACTCCGCGTCGGCCGAGATGCTGTACATCGATCCGGAATCGTGCATTGACTGCGGGGCCTGCTTCGAGGAGTGCCCGGTCGGAGCGATCCACTACGAAGAGGACCTGCCCGGCGAACTGCAGCGGTTCAAGGACCTCAATGCCGCCTACTTCGAGCGTCATCCGCTCGAGCCGGTGAGCGCACCTGCGCCGGCGTCCCGGGCGCGGGTCGAGCCGGGGGCACTACGGGTGGCCATCGTCGGATCCGGGCCTGCCGCCTGCTATGCCGCCGCCGAGCTGATCGATGTCGACGGCGTGGAGATCAACCTGTTCGAGCGGCTGCCCACGCCGTTCGGATTGATCCGGGCGGGCGTGGCGCCTGATCACCAGCACACCAAGTCGGTGGTCGACATCTTCGAGCGGGCATTCATGAACCCGCGGTTCGCCAGCCATTTCAACGTCGAGGTCGGCCGCACCGTCAACCACGACGAGCTGCTGGCCCATCACCACGCGGTGATCTACGCGGTGGGCGCGGCCACCAGCCGGCGGCTGGGAATCGACGGCGAGGATCTCATGGGTCACCATGCGGCGGCCGAGTTCGTCGGTTGGTACAACGGGCATCCCGACCACGCCGCGCACCAGTTCGATCTGTCGGGCGAGCGGGCGGTCATCGTCGGCAACGGTAACGTCGCCCTCGACGTCGCCCGGGTGCTGTTGATGGACCGGACCGCGCTGACAGCCACCGATATCGCCGAGCACACCCTGGATGCGTTGGCCGACAGCGAAATCCGGGAAGTGGTGATCCTCGCGCGTCGCGACATCGGGCACGCCGCATTCTCGGCGGGGGAGTTCCTGGCGCTGGGGCATCTCGACGGTGTCGACGTGATCGTGGACCCGCAGGACCTACCCGCCGATGACGAGCACGACGACGTCGAGACCTCGTTCAAGCTCGCCATCGCACGCGAATACGCGCAGCGCAGCACGACTCCCGGGCACAAGCGCGTGGTGTTCCGCTTCGGCACAACCCCGGTCGCCATCCACGGAACCGGCCGTGCCGAAGGGTTGGAGGTCAGCAGCGAGGTCCGTGGCACCGAGGTGATCGAGACGTCGCTGATCCTGCGGTCGATCGGCTATCGCGGCCTGCCCGTCTCCGGGCTGCCCTACGACGAGGACTCCGGGACCGTGCCCAACGACTCGGGCCGTGTCGTGCCCGGCACCTACGTGACTGGCTGGATCAAACGCGGACCGCGTGGGGTGATCGGCACGAACCGGTTGTGTGCCGAGCAGACCGTGGCCCAGTTGTGGGCGGATTTCGATGCCGGCCTGTTGACTCGTGACGTCGAGGGCGTCGAGTCGCTCGATGCGCTGTTGGCCGCCCGGGGAGCCGAGCCGGTCGGGTGGCCGGGATGGCGTGCGATCGACGCCGCCGAACGTGACCGCGGGGTGCAGGCGGCGCGGCCCCGGGTGAAGTTCGTGTCGATCGAGGAGATGCTCAGCGCGGGCCTGCGCGGCTGACTTCGGCCTCGACCTGCGGATCGGGGTCGCGGGGTGTGCGGGTCGCCAGGACCGACCCGGCGAGGATCAGCGCCAGCCCGGCCACGTTGTACACGGTCAGCGGCTCGCCGAGCACGACGACGCCGGCGGCCAGCGCAACGGCCGGGTTGATGTAGGTGAACACGAGCGCCCGCGCGCCCCCGACCTCGCGGATCAGCGCGAAGAACACGACGAATGCCAGCGCGGTGCAGACCACGGCGAGCGCGGCCAGCGCGATGAGCACGCGCCGCGACGGCATCTGATCGGGCCAGGTCAGCAGTGCCGGTGTGGTGTAGATCAGTGCTGCGATCGTCAGACACGCCGCGGTCAGCGGAAGGGTGGGCACGTCACCCAGATAGCGAGCGGCGATCAGCGGAGCGATGGCGTAACAGGTTGCCACCAACAGCACTTCGGCGATCGGCCAGCCGTGCCCGCCGGCCAGCCCGGGACCGGCGAGCACTGCTACACCGGCCAGCCCGATCCCAAGTCCCGTGATTCGCTTGGCGCTCAGCCGTTCTCCGCCGGTGAGCCGGTCGAGAACCGCGGCGATGATCGGGGCGGTGGCGATCAGCAGACCTGTCAACGAGCTGCTCAGGTGGCGTTCGGCATCCGAGAGCAGGTACCACGCCGCGATGATCTCGAAGAACGCGAACGCCAGCACGGGCCGCCAATGCCGCAGCACGGGCACCCATGCGGCGCGCGACATCACCAGCGGCAACAGCACGGCTGCGCCGACCGCGGTGCGGGCCAGGACCAGCACGGGTACCGAGACGCCTTCGACGGCGATCTTGATCAGCAGGTACGGGATGCCCCAGATGATGCTCATGGCGCCCAGCAGCAGCCAGCCCCGCACACTCATCCGATCCAGACTACGGATCGCGCGACACCGGTGTCCCGAACCGCCTTATGACGCGGTCAGATCGAGCGCGATGTCGACGAGCATGTCCTCCTGGCCACCGACCATGCCGCGGCGACCGGCCTCTTCGAGTAGCGAGCGTGCGTCGAGGCCGTAGCGCTCGGCGGCGGCCTCGGCGTGGCGCAGAAAGCTCGAGTACACCCCGGCGTATCCGAGGGTGAGCGTTTCGCGGTCCACCCGGACCGGCCGGTCCTGCAGGGGGCGCACGATGTCGTCGGCAGCATCTTCGAGGGCATGCAGGTCGCAGGCGTGCCGCCAGCCCAGTTTGTCGGCGGTCGCGACGAACACCTCAAGCGGTGCGTTGCCGGCTCCGGCGCCCATGCCGGTCAGCGACGCGTCCACCCGGTTGGCGCCGTGCTCGACCGCGATGACCGAATTGGCCACGCCCAGCGACAGATTGTGATGAGCGTGAATGCCTATCTCGGTGGTGGGGGAGAGGACTTCGCGGAGCGCGTCGACCCGGTCGGCGACGTCGCGCATGGTCATGGCGCCACCGGAGTCGACGACGTAAACACATGTGGCTCCGTAGCTTTCCATGAGTTCGGCCTGACCGGCGAGCTTCGCCGGCGTGGCCATGTGGCTCATCATCAGGAAGCCGACGCTGTCCATACCGAGATCCCGTGCGGCGGCGATGTGCTGGGCTGAGATGTCGGCTTCGGTGCAGTGGGTGGCCACGCGCACCACGGAGGCGCCGGCGCGGTGGGCGTCCTTGAGGTTGTGCACGCTGCCGATGCCGGGCAACAGCAGCGTCGCGACCCGCGCGTTGCGTACGACCGCGGCGACCGCTTCGATCCATTCCAGGTCGGTGTGCGCCCCGAAGCCATAGATGCAGCTCGATCCTCCGAGACCGTCGCCGTGGGCGACCTCGATGGAATCCACGCCGGCGGCGTCAAGTGCGGCGGCGATGGTGGTCACCTGGTCGAGGCTGTACTGGTGACGCACTGCGTGCATGCCGTCACGCAGGGTGACGTCGCTGACGTACAAGTCGTGATTCATGATTGTGTGATGGCACTTTCGGAGGCGGCGATGCGTTCGGCGGTTGCTTTGGCTGCCGAGGTCATGATGTCGAGATTGCCTGCATAGGCGGGCAGGTAATGCGCGGCGCCGGTGACTTCGAGCATCACGGTCACCCGGGTCCCGCTGAACTTTCCGGTCTCCGGGATGTACAGAGGCCGTGCGGCACTGAATGTCTCGAACTGGACCCGTTGTTTGAGCCGGTAGCCGGGCACGTAGCTGCTGACCCTGTCGGCCATGGTCGCGACGTCGTTCTCGATGGCGTGCCGATCGGCGTCACCGTCGACGAGGCAGTACACGGTGTTGCGCATCAGGACCGGCGGGTCGGCCGGGTTGAGAATCATCACCGCCTTACTCCGCAGTGCGCCGCCGACGATACGCAGTGCCGCAGAGGTGGTTTCGGTGAACTCGTCGATGTTGGCGCGAGTTCCGGGGCCCGCCGACCGCGACGAGATGGACGAGATGATCTCGGCGTAGGACACGATGCCTGATTGCGCGACGGCGGCCACGATCGGCACAGTGGCCTGTCCGCCGCAGGTCACCATGTTGAGGTTGGGCGCGTCGAGGTGCTCCTCGATGTTCACCACCGGCACGCAGTAGGGGCCGACGGCGGCCGGGGTGAGATCGATCATCCGGACGCCGTGATCGCCCAGCCGGGCCCAGTTGGCGTGGTGAGCGCCTGCTGAGGTGGCATCGAAAACCAGTTTGATGCCGCCGAGTTCAGGCATCGCGAGCAGTCCGTCGACGCCGTCGGCTGTGGTGGGCACCCCGAGGCGGGTGGCGCGCGCCAGACCGTCGGACTGCGGGTCGATGCCGGCCATGGCGGCCACGGCCAACGGCCCGTCACTGCGCAGGATCTTGATCATCAGATCCGTGCCGATGTTGCCCGAGCCGACGATCGCGACCGGATAGCCGCTCATCGGTTGTCCCGCTTGTTGACCAGCCGACGGGCCGCCTCGATGAGATTCAGCGCGTGCAGCTCGAAAAGAGCCACCAGGTCCACGGAATCGCCGTCGATCTCCTTGGCGATGAAGAGCCCGTCAGCGCCGGCCAGCGCGTAGGTGGCGAGTTGGTCGACGTCGGCGTCGCTGAGTTCGGGTGTCCAGTCCCGAATCGTGTCGGACATCTGACGGAACGCCTCCGCGCGCGCTTGGAGAAACATCGCCCTTGCGCGGGGTTCGACCGGACGTCGCTCAAGGGCCAGCATCAGGCCCAGCCGGATGAAGTCGGGGGAGTCCAGCAGCGCCTTCGCGACCTGTGTCCCCACGCTCACCGCGCGATCGTCGGTGGTCCCGTCGGTCGGCACCTGCCAGGCCGCCAGCCAGGTCCCGAAGCTGCGCTCGATCACCGCCGCGATCAGGTCGTCCTTGTCCTTGAAATGCCAGTAGATCGAGCTGGCCGGCAACCCGCACTTCTTGCTGACCAGCGCGATGCTGGTGCCTTCATACCCGCGTTCGGCGGCGATCTCGGTGGCGGCGTCGAGGATCCGTTCCCGCGACTGCTCGCCATCGAGGCGGCGGCGGCGCGGCTTGGACTGCTCATCATCGGGCATCTGGACTCCCGTCATCTTCCTTCTTGACTCTGTAGTGATCGCTACATTACCGTAGCGATCACTACAGGACAACCCTCGATGACGAGAGAGGCCACCGTGACTGCAGACCTCTATGACGTGGCGGTGATCGGCTATGGGCCCACCGGCGCCACCGCGGCCAATCTGTTGGGCCGACAGGGATTGAAAGTGCTTGTCATCGAGCGTGATCCAGACGTGTACGGCAGGGCCCGGGCGATCAGTACCGATGAAGAGGTGCTGCGCATCTGGCAGTCGGTCGGCCTGGCGGACCGGCTGCAGCAGGACATGCTGCCCGACCGGCCCGCGGCGTTCGTCGACGCCGATGGCGTGCCTTTCATCGAGACGACGATCTTCGCGCGAGGTTCGGGCCACCCGGCTCAGCAGTTCATCTACCAGCCCGCGGTCGACCATGTCCTGCGCGAGGGGGTGGAGCGCTTCGACACCGTCGAGGTGCTGCTCGAACACGAGTGCCTGCGCGTGCTGGCCCAATCGGATCACGTCGAGCTGATGCTCGCGGACCTTCGCACCGACACGTTCAAGAGGGTTCGGGCTTCCTACGTCATCGCCGCCGACGGCGGATCGTCCCCGACGCGGGGGCAATTGGGCATCGGATACTCAGGCAACACCTATGCCGAACGATGGGTCGTCATCGACACCCAGGTGCTATCCGAGTGGGATGCCCACGACCGGCTCCGATTCCACTGCAACCCCGACCGTCCCACCGTCGACTGCCCGACACCGCTGGGGCACCATCGCTGGGAGTACCCGGCCCGGGCCGGTGAGGACGAGCGGAAACTGGTCAGCGAGGCCGAGATCTGGAAGGTGCTGGAGGATCAGGGCATCACTCGCGAGAATGTCGAGATCCTTCGGGCCGTGGTCTACAGCCACCATGTCCGGGTTGCCGACCGATGGCGGGTGGGCCGCATCTTCCTGGCCGGCGATGCCGCGCACGCCATGCCGCCGTGGATCGGCCAGGGCATGTCGGCCGGCGTGCGTGATGCTGCCAACCTGTGCTGGAAGCTCGCCGAGGTGCTGGCCGGCCGGGCGCCCGATGCCCTGCTGGATTCCTATGAGGCAGAACGCAAACCACACGTCGTCGAAGTAACCCGCCGCGCCTGTCTCGTCGGCCGCGTGATCACCGAGCGCAACCGCGTGATCGCCGCCGTCCGTAACCACGCCCTCCGGGCGCTGACCAAGCTGCCCGGGGTGCTGCGCGGCGGCCAGAAGCTCTATTGGATCCCGGACGCGCGCTACGACGAGGGATTCTTCACCCGGCCCGGAAATGACGCGGCCGGCTGCCAGATCCCACAACCGTGGGTCATCGACGACGCGGGCGCGACGGTCCGCCTGGACGACGTCGTGGCCGGGCGATGGACGGTGCTGCACACCGGAGACGCCCCGGCGGGCGTTCAGTCCTGGACGGACCTGGGCGTGCCCGCGATCGCGCTGGGTGGTCCTCGAGACAAGTCCGGGCCCGGAGCGATCCGTGACGTCGACGGCACGCTCATCGCCTGGCTGCACCAAAAGAAGGCCGCAGCCGTGGTGCTGCGCCCCGACGGATTCATCTACGCCACAGCCGAATCCGGGCAGCGGCTACCCGCACCACCGGCCGGCTATGAGCTGGCGCCGACCAGAACTGGAGCTCACTCATGATCACGACCGCACTCACCGAACGCACCGTGACAGTCGCGGGCCGGGCCATCTTCTACGCCGAGGCCGGCACCGGACCCGCGGTGGTGATGCTGCACGGTGGCGGTCCCGGCGCCTCGGGGGTGTCCAACTACGGCCGCAACATCGACGCTCTCGCCGGGCATTTCCGGGTCATCGTGCCGGATATGCCCGGCGATGGGCGCTCGGCCAAGGGGATCGACAAGGCCGATCCGTTCGGGTTCCTCGCCGACATGATCCGTGGTCTGCTCGACGAACTGGGTGTCGAGACAGCGCATTTGATCGGCAACTCATACGGCGGCGCGGCAGCGTTGCGGTTGGCGCTGGACACCCCACACCGCGTTGGCAAGCTGGTGCTCATGGGCCCCGGCGGCATCGGCACCACGCGCGCCTTGCCCACCGCGGGCCTGGGCAGCCTGCTGGCCTACTACACCGGCGACGGGCCGAGCCGCGAGAAGCTGGGCACCTTCATCCGCAATTACCTTGTGTACGAAGGCAGTTCGGTGCCCGAAGAGTTGATCGACCTGCGATACCGTGCGTCCGTCGATCCGGAGGTGGTCGCCGATCCACCGTTGACCCGGCCGTCGGGACCGAAGGCCTTGCGCACGCTGTGGCGCATGGACCTCACCCGCGACAGCCGGCTCAAGAACCTGCAGACGCCCACGCTGATCTTGTGGGGCCGTGACGACAAGGTGAACCGGCCGGCCGGGGGCCCGATGCTGCTCAACGCGATGCCGAACGCCGAACTCGTGATGACCTCGCGCACGGGCCACTGGATGCAGTGGGAACGCTCCGAGTTCTTCAACGAACTCGTCACCGAGTTCCTGGGCCAGAACTCGAAGCTCGCTCATGCCTAGCGTATTCGGCAATGTCCGCCTCGGCTACGTCGTCATCGACACCGAGAAGTTCGGTGATTGGCGGCGTTTCGGCCGCGACGGCGTCGGCCTGCACATCGACGACGCCTTGCCCGATGTCCTTCGGTTCCGGCTCGACGAGCACCAATGTCGCTTTCTGCTGCAGCGCGGACCGGCCGAGGACGTCACGGCGCTCGGGTGGCAGCTCGATGATCACGACACGTTCGACGACATCGTCGGACGTGTCGTGCGGCACGGTGTGCCGGTCAGCGAGGGAAGCGCAGAAGAGGCTGCCCTGCGAGGGGTCGAGAGGCTCGTGCGGTTCCCCGGCCCCAACGGGTTGACGCAGGAGATCTTCACCCGCGCCCGTCCCGCCGTCGCACCACTGCGGATGACCGTGCGCGGGGGGTTCGTGACCGGCGACTGCGGCATCGGGCACGTCGCGATCACCACGAAGAAGCCGCAGCAGATGCGGGGCTACTACGACACCGTGTTCGACGCCCGGCTGTCCGATTTCATCGACGAGACCATCAGCGGCGTCAAGATCAAAATTCGGTTCCTGCGGGTCAATCAGCGCCACCACTCGGTGGCCATCGCCTCGGTGAACCGTCTGCCCGTCAATCCGATCCGCACCCGCGTCCAGCACCTCAATATCCAGGTCGCCGACCTCGACGACATGACCACGTCCTACCAGCGGATCAAGGAACTCGGGTTCGGCATGGCGTTGGGAGTCGGGCAGCACACCAACGACCGGGAACTGTCCTATTACGCGATGACCCCATCGGGGTTTGAATGGGAGGTGGGGTGGAACCCGCTGGTCGTCGACGAGACGACGTGGGAGCCCACCACCCACCAGGGCATCAGCATCTGGGGCCACACCCCGGAAGGACAGACGATCATCGACAAGCTCGCCCAGTTCAGGACCGGCGCCCGCTCCGTGCTGCGGCACGAGCACAGCGTCGCAGCACTGGCCGGTGCCGGCATCGCCGACAGCCAGGGAGGAAGATCATGAACCGAATCGATACTCATCACCATATGATTCCGCCGGTCTACCGAAAGGCGTTGCAGAAGGCGGGGATCGACGAAGCGGGCGGACGGGCGATGCCCGACTGGAGCCCGGAGGCCTCGTTGCAGACCATGGCAGAACTCGACGTTGCCACCGCGGTGCTGTCGGTCTCGACCCCGGGCACCACGTTCCTGCCGAATGCGTCCGACGCCACGGCGCTGGCCATCGATCTCAACGACTTTGCAGCCGAGGTGTTCGCCTCGCAGTCGGATCGGTTCGGTTTCTTCGCCACGCTTCCCATGCCGCACGTCGAAGCCGCGACCACAGAGGCCATCCGCGCGCTCGACACACTCGGTGCCGATGGAGTCGTACTGCTGGCCAACAACGGCGGGACATATCTCGGGCAAGGGGGACAGGACGAGTTGTGGGCCGCGCTCGACGCCCGGTCGGCCGTGGTGTTCATCCATCCGGCCGAGTTGCCCGGGCCCACGGTGCCCGGTGTGGTGCCGTTCGCCGCCGACTTCCTGCTCGACACCACTCGGGCGGCCTATCTGCTGGTACGCAACGGGATACGGCGCAAGTACCCGAACATCAAGTTCATCCTCAGCCACGCCGGCGGGTTTGTTCCGTATGCCTCGCACCGCATGGCAGTGGCCATCATGGGGGACACCGGTCGCAGCCCGGCTGACACCCTCGACGACTTCGCGAGTTTCTACTTCGACACCGCGTTGTCGTCGAGTGCCGCCGCGCTACCGACCCTGCTCGCGTTCGCCAAACCCGGTCACATCACGTTCGGTTCCGATTGGCCGTTCGCCCCGCTACCCGCGAGCCGGCTGTTCGCCGCGGGCCTGGACACGTACGACGGGCTCGATACCGCTGGCCGCCAGGCGATCAACCGCGACAACGCGCTGGCGCTGTTCCCGCGGCTCGGCACTGCGTCGGCGGCTCCGGCGCCCTCACCGCTGGATCAGGTGCGGCATCAGGCCACCCGGGCGGTGATGCGCGGAGTCGCCCGCCTCATCAACACGAGATGAGCCCTGCTGGAACACCGAAACTGAAGCCAGGGACAAAATCGGCGCTGATTCTGTCCCTGGCTTCAGTTTCGGTGCGGTGTCACCGTTTCAGGCTCGCGTCAGCTCCGCGTACCGGCTCACGTGGTAGTCGGTTGAGCCGAACTCGTACTGCACCGCGGTGAGCCGCTTGAAATAGTGGCCGATCGCCAGTTCCTCGGTCATGCCCATGCCGCCGTGCAACTGGACGGAGTTCTGCCCGACGAAGCGCGCGGCCCGTCCGATGGTGGCCTTGGCCGCCGACACCGCTCTGGCCCGTTGCGCGGGCTCGGCATCGAGGTTCAGTACGGCGAGATAGACCGCGGCCGACGCCTGTTCGACCTCCATGTGCATATCCACCATCCGGTGCTGCAACGCCTGGAAGCTACCGATGGGCAGGCCGAACTGCTGGCGCTGTTTGCAGTACTCGACCGTGTCGGCCAGCACCTTTCGCATTCCTCCCACGGCCTCGGCGCATACCGCCGCCGCCCCCTCGTCACGGGCCAGCTCCAGCGACGGCCAGGCCTGCCCCTCGGTCCCCAACAACGCCCCGGCCGGCAACCGGACGTCGGAGAACGTCAGGTCCGACGCCCTGCGGTCGTCCACTGTGCGGTACGGGTGCGCGGTGAAACCCGTTGTCAACGAGGCGATGTCGACCAGGAACAGGGAGATCCCGTCGGCGTCGGCGCGTTCCCCCGAGGTACGCGCTGTCACCAGCAGGTGGGTGGCCAGCGGTGCGTCGACGGCCATCACCTTGGAGCCGTCGAGCACCCATGCGTCGCCGTCTCGGCGCGCGGAGGTGGATACGTCGCGCCAGTTGTCGCCTGAGGTCGGCTCGGTGGCCGCCAGGGCGACGATGGCCGAACCCGCCACGATGTCCTCCAGCAGGGCAGCGGCGGCCACGTCGCCGGATCGGTGCAGCAATCCGCCCGCAACGACCACGGTGTCCACGAACGGCTCGATCACCAGGGCGTGGCCCAAAGCCTCGGCGATGACCATGGTTTCGACCGGCCCGCCACCGATGCCACCGGCCTCCTCGGGCAGGGTGGCGCCCAGGATTCCCAGTTCGTCGGCGAAGCCGCGCCAGATCTCGGGCTGCCAGCCGGGGCCGGTCTTGGCCGCGGCGCGGCTCGACGCCAGGTCGTAGCGGCTGGCCAGGAACTTGGTCAGGCCATCGCGCAGCAGTTCCTGTTCGTTGGTCAGGTTGAAGTCCATCTAGTGTCGCGCGTCTGAATTTGTTTTACGGGCGTGGGGCAGGATTTCGTCGGCGGTCTTGGTCCACACGAATGGGTGGCAACGTTGGTTCCAACCGTCGATGAATGCGCCGATGGCTGCGATGAGTTCTTTGACGCTGTCGAACGATCCCCGGCGGATCGCTTGGCGGGTGATGATCGAGAAGAACACTTCGACCATGTTCAGCCAGGAACCTGATGTCGGGGTGAAATGCAGTGTCACACGCGGATTCTTGGCTAGCCACGCGTTGATGTCCGCATGCTTGTGGGTGTGGTAGTTGTCGCACACCACATGTAGCCGGCGCCTCGGATACGCCCGGGCCACGGTCTTGAGGAAGTCGAGGAACTCGGCTTTGCCGTGACGTTCATAGCAGCGGTCGGTCACTTTCCCGGTCGCGATCTCCAGTGCCGCGAACAGGGTCGCGGTGCCGTTGCGCTGGTAGTCGTGTGTGGCCTTCTCTGGCAGACCCGGGCGCATCGGCAGGATCGGTTGGGTCCGGTTCAGTGCCTGAATCTGCGATTTTTCGTCTACGCACAAAACGATCGCTTTCTCGGGCGGGTTCAGATACAGCCCGACGACGTCACGAACTTTGGCTTCCAGTTCGGGGTCGGTGGAAAACTTGAACGTCTGGCGGCGCCACGGTTTGACCCCGTAGCGTCGCCACGCCCGGGCCACGGTGGCATCCCCGACGCCGAGGTACTTACCCAGCAGACGACTCGACCAGTGCGTCACCGCCAACGAATCCGGCGGCGGATCGAGTGTGGCCGCCAGGATCGCCGCGTCATCGACAGTCTTAGGTCGACCACTACGGGGTTCATCGTCCAGACCGTCAATGCCTAACGCGGCGAACCGATCCCGCCACTTGATCACCGTCGGCCGCGACACCCCCACCAGTCGGGCCGCTCCCGACGTGCCCGCACCATCGCCCACGGCCAACACGATCCGGGCCCGCTCAACATGGCCGGCAGGCATCGTCGAGGACCGTGTCCACGACTGCAATGTCGCACGATCCTCATCACTGATCACCAACGCAGATGACGGCATACACCATCATCGCACACTGTAAACTAATTAATGACGCGCGACACTAGAGCCCCAGTTCTGCCTTGGCGAGGATGTTTCGCTGAATTTCGTTGCTACCGGCGTAGATCGAGCCGGCCCGGTCGTTGAAGTAGCGCAGCGGGGCGACCGCCTGCCACGGTGCTCCGCTGTGATAGCCGTCGGTGGGCGGTTCGTAGTCGGCCACCGGGCCGCCCGGGAAGGTGGCGTGCGGCTGGTAGGCGCGGGCGAGCGGGCCCGCGGCCTCCATGGACAGTTCGGTCAGGGTCTGGCTCAGTTCGGTGCTCAGGATCTTGAGCATCGACGACGCCGTGCCGGGATGGCCGCCCTCGGCCACCGCGGCCAGCACCTGATACTCCAGGATTTCCAGCACATCGGTACGGATCCGGGCGTCGGCGAGCCTGCGGCTGAAAGCCGGGTCGTCGATCAGCCGGCCACCGGCCGGTCCGGGCTGTTCGGAGGCAACCGCCGAGATTTCGTCACCCAGCACCTGCAACGCCGGTGCGTTGGCGCCGCCACCACGCTCGAATTCCAGCAGATACTTGGCGACGGTCCAGCCGTCGTCGATTGTGCCGATCACGTTGGACTTCGGTACCCGCACCTCGTCGAAGAAGACCTGATTCTGGACCTCTTCGCCGGAAGTCATGACCAGCGGGCGGATTTCGATGCCGGGGGAGGTCATGTCGATCAGCACGAAGGTGATGCCCTGCTGCTTCTTGGCGCCACGGGTGGTGCGCACCAGAGCGAACATCCAGTTGGCTTCCTGGGCGTGGGTGGTCCAGATCTTGCTGCCGGTGCAGATAAGGTCCCCAGCCGCTTCATCCAACACCGCTGCCATCGACAGCGCGGCCAGGTCCGACCCGGCCTCTGGCTCGGAGTAGCCCTGGCAGAAGAACACCTCACCGGTCAGGATGCCGGGAAGGAAGTAGTCCTTCTGCGCCTGCGTACCGAATTTGATGATCGCGTGGGCCACCATGCGGATGCCCATGGGCGACAGTGACGGGGCGCCGGCCAGCGTCGACTCGCGACTGAAGATGTAGTGCTGCGTGAGGCTCCAGTCGCAGCCGCCGTGTTCCACCGGCCAGGCCGGGGCTGCCCAGCCACGCTCGTGGAGGATCTTCTGCCAGGCCATGCTGGCGTCGTGATCGGCATACACGCTGGTCATCAGCTGGCCCGCACGCCGGATCTCGGGAGTCAGATTCTTGGCGAGAAAGTCGCGAACCTCGTCGCGGAATTCCTGGTCGCTCGTCGACCACTTCAGGTCCATGCCTGCCCCTGTCTACTGGTGTCGCTCCACAGAGTAAACCTAGTTAGTCAAGTGGCGCAGGCCACCCCGGCCCCGGGCGTCGGCTCGACCGGGGCGGGTCCTGGCCGCACGTTGCTGGCCGGTGGTGGCACCGGGTCGGGGCGGCGGGCGATAATCGACTCGTGGAGCGTCGCCAGAGCGGTCAGGACCCGCAATCGCCGATGACACTGCTGCAGAACATTCCTGCGCTGGTGGTGCTGGAGCGGTTCCCGGTGCCGGTGTTGGCGATCGCCGAGGACGGGACGATCCTCTTCGCCAACAGTGCGTTCGGCGAGATGGTCGGCCGCGACACCGATGCCGTCAAGAGCATGCAGTTTGCTGAGATATTCCATTCGCTGCCGGCCGACACGTCGGCGGTCTCGGTGATGCGGGCCAATGCCGGCCTGCTGGTCGACCTCGTCCACCGCGACGGTTCGATCGTGCGGGCGCGGATGAGCAAGTCGGCGCTGCTGCGCGGCGACGACCCGGTGGTGCTGGCGACGTTCCAGGACCTCACCGAGCGGTTGTGGTCCGAAGAGTTGTAGGGGCTAGCTGTAACTCCCAGACAGGTTGTGAACGGCGTGGTGAGCGGAAGTAGGTGAGGACCTCCGGTATCGGTGTGGTTACCAAATACGCACATCCGATTACCGAGAGGTCCTCATGGTCCACGCTAATGCTTCGTTGACTCCTCGTGGGCGGTTGCGGCTTGCGCAGGCGGTTGTTGATCAGGGCTGGAGTTTGCGGCGCGCGGCTGAGCGGTTCCAATGTTCGGTGGCCACAGCCAAGAAATGGGCCGACCGTTATCGCGACGGTGGCGAAGCAGCGATGGTAGACCGGCCCAGCCGGCCGCATCGCAGTCCGTTGCGGTTGCCGAAACGACGTGAGCGGCGCATCGTCAACCTGCGCTTCACCCGGCGCTGGGGCCCACATCGCATCGCCGCTTACCTGCACCTGCCACGCTCGACCGTTGAGGCGGTGCTGCGCCGCTACCGGATGCCATTGCTGCGGCACCTGGACCAAAACACCGGGTTACCGGTACGCCGGCCCAAACCCCGCCGCTATGAGCACCCGGCTCCCGGCGACTTGGTCCATGTCGACGTCAAGAAACTGGGCCGCATCCCCGACGGGGGCGGCCATCGCAAGCTGGGTCGCCAAGCCGGCCGGCGCAACCGCTGCGGCATGGGATACACGTTCTTGCACCACGCCGTTGATGACCACTCCCGGCTGGCCTACTCCGAGGACCTCACCGACGAACGCAAAGAAACCGCCGCGGGATTCTGGAAACGCGCCAACGCGTTCTTCGCCGACCACGGCATCACCGTCAAACGAGTGTTGACCGACAATGGATCCTGTTACCGGTCAAAGAATTTCGCTGAAGCGCTCGGCCCCGACATCACCCACAAGAGGACCCGGCCCTACCGGCCACAGACCAACGGCAAAGTCGAGCGATTCAACCGCACCCTGACCACCGAATGGGCCTATGCGCAGACCTACCGCTCTGAGGCCGAACGCGCCGGAACCTACCAGCACTGGCTGCATCACTACAATCACCACCGACCCCACACCGGCATCGGCGGAATGACACCAATCGAGCGCCTACGCGTTCACAACCTACCCGTGAAGAACAGCTAGCCCGCGGCCTGTGTTCGGCGCAGCGATTCGCGGGCCAGGAATTCCCGGAAGTAGTCCAGCGATTCCCTGCTGACGATCGCGGGGAGCAGCAGATCCCATGTGTGGGCGACGCGTTCGCGTAAGTCGGTGCCCGTCGCGTTGGCGCGCGAGAGGGCCTCGGCGCCCAGCATGGATCCGAGGATCACCTCGGCGGCACCGGCGATGTCGAGGTTTTCCCGCAGGTCGCCTTCCTCTGCCGCCTGGATCAACTGCGTTCTGAGCTCGTCGAGCCAGCTCGCGTAGACCTGGGTGGCGGCGGTGTTGATGCCGCTGAACGTCCGCAGCAATTGCATGCCGATTTGCGCGACCTTGTCCGAGCGGGCGAAATCGGCCACCACGAACAGTCCGTGGATCGTGTTTTCCAAAGCCGGCGATGAGGATTCGGCGATGGCGCGGAACGTGGCCAGCATCGCCGTGCCACCGTCGCTGATGATCGCCTCGGCCAGTGATTCCTTCGAGTCGAAGTGGTAGTAGAGCGCGCCTTTGGTCATCTCGGCCCGCGCGATGATGTCGCCGAGCCCGGTCGCCGGATAGCCGTGCTCGCTGAACAGGTCGACGGCGGCGGCGATGATCTTCTGCCGGGTCAGCTCGGATCGAGCCTGGCGTGCCATGTCAGGCTCGCCCGGCGGCCGCGTTGGGTGCGCCGTGCGGTGAGTGGGGGCGCAGGGGGACCACCTTCTTGACGCCGACCGCGGTGCGGCGCCGGATGAACTGCTTGAGGTACGCGAGCCGCTCCGGTTCGACGAACCCGGGGAGCGCCAGTCGCCAGCCGTTCTCGAGCTCGGTGAGGAACCGCGGCGGATCGTCGAGATCACTCGTCTGCCGCACGCCCAGGTAAAGGGACACCAACAACCGGGCGATCGCTTCCGGGTCGCTGTCGGCGGTGAAGTCGCCTTCACCGATGGCGCGTTTGGCGATTCCGGCGAAACCCTGCACCCATTCTCCGAGTACCCGCGGCCCCAGGCCGTCGGTCCGGCCGATCGATTCGACCAGGTTCAGGGCTGCCCGCGCCATCGGGTCCCCGATGTCTTCGGCTGCCACCAGGCAGGAGAGATCGATCAACGTCTCCGCTCCCGACAGGTTGCGGGCCAGGACGTCCTCGACGGCCTTGTTGGCCCGCGCGGTGCGATGCTCGACGATCGAGACCGCCAGCGCGTGCTTGGACCGGAAGTGGAAGTACAGCGCACCCTTCGTGACGGCGGCGTCGGCGAGGATGTCGTCGAGGCTGACCAGGCTGTACGGCGTGTGGGCGAACTGCCGCGCTGCCGCCTGCAGGATCTGGAGGCGGGTCAGCTCTGCTCGCCGGTCGAGCTGCTCAGTCACCTCGGGGCCTTCCTGACTCTGATCGGCCGGCGGTCCCATCTGATTTCACCGTCGCCACCAGCAGACTCAAAGTCTTCACCGTACGTGCATAACATTCTAAAGGTATGTATCGTGCTTAGCGTGATAACTCTTGGTTCGTCGCGGGTTGCCCGCCCGGTAGTGGCGCACGCCACGGCCGCGGGCGCAGTGGCGAGCGCCACCATTTGGCGGTCGGCAGTAGCCAAGGGCTATCCTGGAAGCGTTGTCATGGCCTGCACCGGCAATCCCCCTCGAATCCCGGTGCGGGCCATGGCGACCTCAATTTCTGGTTCCTACCAAAGTGATTCGATCTTGATGATGCGCCCTGTGGTTCAGTCGGAGTGTCGCTAGCCGATGTGGGATGACGAAGTCGACGTCGTTTGCTGTGGCTCGGGCTTCGGTGCGTTGGCCGCGGCTGTCGCGGCAGCGGATGCCGGGCTCGACGTGCACATCGTCCGCCCAGCGGCCGCGGGCAACGGCTCGGTGACGGCGGGTGCGGAAACGCCGTGGCTGGGCGCGGGCATCCAGGATCCCGAGACCCGCGACTACCTCGATGAGTTGTCGGCGGACTTGAAGCCGGTCGACGACGCCGAATACGACACCGCTCTGGCGGTTCGGACGGTCACCGACTGGACCCCGGTCACCGGACGCGGCCGCATCGCTCCGTTCTACGGCGCCCGGCTGCAGGACTGGGCGCAATCCTGCCTGACGTCTCCCTACGGCGTGCTCTACACCCGGTTGGCCGATCGGGGCACGACCTCGATGAAGACCCGCACCGGCGAGGAGATCCAGGTCAAGGTGCTCGGGACGCTGGAAGTCGAGAGTGAGTCCGGCGCCGCGTCGGTGCTGGGCGACTGGCTGTCGGCGCAGGCGCTCCACCGCCAGATCCACACCCTGGACAACAGCACGCTGCGACGCATCGTGTTCGAGGAGGGCGAGGTTCTCGGGGCGGTGTTCGACACCGCCGACGGTCCGCTGGCACTGCGGGCCCGCCACGGCGTGGCCCTGTCGACCGAACCCCGCGTCGACGGCTCGGCGACCGGTGAACTCATCGAGCCCGGTAAACCATTGCAGGTGGGCCTGGTCGGTTACAGCGCCAGCCGATTCGGTCGCGTGGAATTGCTGGCCCACGAGCCCGACACCGCACGATCGGACTACTGCCGGTCGGGAGGAGTGCACGACTCACCGCGTGAGTCGTACCGATCACGTGCGCGGCGCGGCTGAGAAGTGCACCGGTACCCGCCCTTTGGCCAGTAGCGCGGCCATCTCGTGGCCGAGGATCGGCTTGGACAGCAAGAAGCCCTGTGCTCGGTAACAGCCGTGTCGCAGCAGCGTGAGCGCGGCCCGTTCGGTCTCCACCCCTTCGGCTACCAGCTGTAGGCCGAAGGCGCCCGCCAGGGCGATCACCGCGCGCACGATCGGCAGGTCGCCCGGGTCGGATCCGAGTCCCGCGACAAAGCTGCGGTCGATCTTGAGGGTGTCCACCGGGAGTGATTTCAACAGCGACAGCGCGCTGTAGCCGGTGCCGAAGTCGTCGATGGCCACCTGCACGCCCACCTTGTGCAATCCCGTCAACGTCGAGCGAGTGGTTTCGATGTCCTGCACCACGATGCTCTCGGTGATCTCCAGGCACACCGACCCGCGCGGGAGGCGGAACTCCTTCATGACCCCGGCCACCGACGCGACGAAGCCGTCGGTCACCAATTGCACCGGGGACACGTTGATCCGCAGCACGATGTTGCGGCCGACGCCGTTGGCCCGCCAGCGGGCGAACTCGGCACATGCGTTGCGCAGCACCCAGCGGCCCAGTTCGCCTGCCAGGTTGATGGATTCGGCCACGCCGATGAAGGAGTCGGGGGACAGCAGGCCGCGGGTCGGGTGCTGCCAGCGGACCAGGGCCTCGGCGGCGAGCACCTCACCGGTGCGCATGTCGATCTCGGGTAGATAGTGCAGCACCAGTGCGCCGCTCTCGATCACGCTCTGCAGGTGCAGCTCGATGTCGTTGCGGAAGTCGATCTCCATCGCCATCTCGTCGGAGAACACCGCGACCTGGTTGCCCCCGGAGTTCTTCGCGGTCAGCACTGCATGGTCGGCCCGGTTGAGCAGGTCGGAGGTGGAGTCCCGGCCCGGAACGCCTTGCGCCAGACCGATGCTGACGGTACGGGTGAGCATCTCGCCTTCGATGGTCACCCGTTCGCGTAGAACCGACTGGAGTCGGTACGCCAATGCCGTGGCTGCCTCGGCCGTCATCGAGGCCGCGGGGACCACGACGAACTCGTCGCCGCCGAGTCGAGCGATGAGCTTGGGTGAGTCGTCTCCGCGTTGCAACCGTTCGGCCAGGATGCTGATGAAGGCGTCACCGGCCGTATGGCCCAGATAGTCGTTGATCGCCTTCAACCGGTCCAGGTCGAAGAACATCACCGCGACCGGGCCGGGCTGGCCCGCAGCCAGCCGGGCCTCCAGGTGGGCCATGAGCGCCCTGCGGTTGTGCAGCCCGGTGAGGTGGTCGTGGTCGGCGAGGTACCGCAATCGGTCCTCGGCCTCGATGCGGGCCTGCACCTGGGCGAACAGCGAGGCGATCGCCTTGAGCGCGTTGAGTTCGGCGGGTAGCCACTCGCGATCGCCGAACTTGACGAACCCCAGGACGCCGGTGGTGACGTCCCCGGACAACAACGGCACACATGCCATCGAGGTGCTGGCGATGTGG
The DNA here is from genome assembly GCF_048282715.1 of Mycobacterium sp. 134. Taxonomy (NCBI): domain Bacteria; kingdom Bacillati; phylum Actinomycetota; class Actinomycetes; order Mycobacteriales; family Mycobacteriaceae; genus Mycobacterium; species Mycobacterium sp. 134. Next base: position 4,599,217 of record NZ_JBLVUN010000008.1, on the reverse strand, counting down.
CGTCCCGCCTCGATCGTGCGCTGGTAGTCGTCGGTGGCCGGCTCCGGGCGGAACACCGCCGGTTCCTTGAGGTGCTCGGCCATCGCGAACACCGGGTCGGCATCGGCGAAGTGGATGACCGCGATCGGGTCGGTCAGGGTGTCCGATGGGCGCGGCGGCCACTCGGCCACCAGCCGGGTCGCGTGCGTCTCGTGATCGTTGTGACGCAGGAAGCTCACGTCGACATCGAAGAACGAGACCAGCTCGGCCAGCACCTGCTGGCTCACAGTGACCGACGTCGCGGCGTCGACCGCCATCAGTTGCGTGGCAACCGATGTGACGAGCAGTTCGAGGCTGCCTGGCACCAGATACCTCCGCGTATGGCTCGGCACGTGACTCAGCTGTACTGCGGCGTCGAACCCGTGTGGGCTCTGCGCCGGCTGCGTACGGTCGGACGCGGTGCGTAGGACAACCTGAGCACCAGAGCCTGTGACTCGTCGCGCTCGGTGCCGGTCAACCTGCGAAAAGCGTACTGCAGGTCGTGCAGCGCCTCGGCGTGACCAGGCGAGAGTGCACTGCGGTCCTGGTCATCGTGGGCGTAGAGAAACGCCGGTGACACGGGCTGAACCGCCAGCCCACAGCGCTGGGCGCCGACCCAGACGGCCTCGACCGCCGACCCCGCCAGGGCGTAGTCGGTCAGCCTGCGGCCCCGTACCGAGACGACTGCCAGCGCGGAGCTCGAGGTGACCCGTTCATAGGTGTCGTCGCCGAGCGCAGAGCCGGCGTCCCAGTCCGACAACTTCGCCATCACCTCCGGCCTGCGCAGGATGTCGAGCACCACCATGTCGGCCGGGTCCAACCCGAGCGTCGTCACGTCGATGCCGGTATCGGGATCGGGGTCACCGGCCCAGCGCAGCTCCGACATCATCTCCCGGTGCAGAGTCGGGGTGAGGTAGCGGATCCGGTCCGCCTCGGCGAGCAGGCGCGCGGCGGTTTCGATGTCGGCCGGATCGTCGAGGACCGTCAGTTCGGCACCTTCGTCGCGGGCGGCGGCCCGCAGTCCGTGGAGCACCTCGGTGGCGATCGGCGCCGAGGTGCCCCGGAGCCGGTTGGTCTCTCGGGCCAGCATCGGTTCATAGAGCTCAGCCAACTCGGGTGCGTTGCCGGGGGAGAACTCCGCGATCCCGTAGAGGGGCGTGCCCTCGTCGCCGCGGGACCACTGCACGTGCCCGGTCATGCCGTGCGCGGCCGCGGCCACCCGAGCATTGAACGCGGCCGCCCCCAGCGCCACCGCGCTGCCGCGGTACCCGACATCCATCGCCGAGGTGTACTTCGTGGCCAACCGGAGGTTGATCCGGTCGTCGGTCGCCTCGATGTGCCACGGTTGGACATTGCCGCCCGAGGGTGCGCGCGTCGCGGCATCGGCGAGGATGTCTGCCAACCCGCCCGATTCGGCCCGGGCGTCCGCCGGACGGGGCGCGGATGCGGATGCGGGTGCGGGCGCGGACCCGCTGACCAGCGGGTCTCCGATGCGGTCGAGCGCGTCGGCCACGTCGACCCGAACCCGCCCCGACGGCATCGGCTCACCCAGGCCGATGCGCCGCACGGCATTGGCGATGACGGTGGCCCCGAGTACGACCTCGGCGGCGAGTTGGGGCCAGGTGCTCAGTGTCTTGCCCACCTCGACGAGTGAGGCCGCCATCCGGGGTGACAGCTGGGGTGCGTCGAGAATGCGCAGCACGTGGGGCACCTTGTCCTTGCTGCTGAGCCCGGCCAGATCGCGCGCGGCGATGTCGCCGAGCAGACCGTGCAGGATCGGCCGCGCGGGTTCCAGGTCGAACCGCTCGACATCGAGCAGACCGCGGTCGCCCGTTGTCATCAGCACCGGCAGCCGTCGGGCCCGGGCAGCTTCGCGGACAAGCACTTTCGCGTCCAGTGAGTCGCATTCCTCGACGACGATGTCGAGTCCGTCCAGGAACTGGTCGATGGACTCGGACACCGCACCGTCGCGGTCGATCCGCACCGTGATGTACGGGTCGATCTCGGCGATCCGGCGTGCGGCCACCACGGCCTTGTTCAAGCCCAGGTCGAACACGGTGCCGGGGACCCGGTTCAGATTCGCCAACTCGAGTTCGTCGAAATCGGTCAGGCGGATCTCGCCGCACAGTCCCTCGGTGGCCAGGTTGTAGGCGATGGCGTGTCCGACGCTGAGGCCGATGACACCGATCGTCAGGCTCGACAGTCGTCGTTGTTCATCGGCGGTGATGAGGTTGCGGTTGCGATCCAGGCGCAGCCGGTTGAACGCGGCCGGGCCCAGGATGTGGACCAGGCACCGACGCCACGGGTAGTACGCCCACCGCGTCGGTTCGTCGAGCATTTCCTGGTCGACCGCGGGGACGAGCGTGCGTAGTGCGGCCTGCTGTTCGCGACATTCATCGATGACGGTGATGCGCGGGTCGCGGCGCAGCTGGTCGACGGTGTTCTCTGAATGTCCGTCGTCTTCGATGAAGATGACTCGATATTGGTCGGGATCGTTGAGTTCGTTCAATTCGGAATTCTCAATGCTTGCGTAGGGGTGTTCCTGGGTGTTTTCGGAGATCATCTCGCGGATCATCCTCCCGCCGCGGTCCGGGTATGGGCGTCGAAGCCGACGGCACGGGGGTGAGGAGCGATTCGCTGGGCCTCGGCGAAGTATCGCGAGAGCTGTCCCGCGTCGGCATGGTTGGCGAATGTTCTGCTATCCCACCACATCATCTTCGTCTGGTACCGCTCGTCCGGATAGGGCGTCGCCGGGATTTTCGAAGCCAGCACCCCACCCGATGACAGCCAGCGTTTGAGTACATAGGCCGCCGCGGTGGCCATGGCAAACTGAATGTCCAACAGTGTCATGGCATGCAGCGGCATACGCGCCAGCGTATCGGTGAGTGCCCGGCTCTGCTCTGGGTCATCGCACACCCATGCGGTCTTCATCTCGACCACTCCGAACGGCAGACGGTCGGCGATCATCTTGCGCACCGAGTCGAGCGCGGGCTGTCCGCTCCATTCCACGATTGCGTGGCTGTCCTCGACGCTCTGGTGCGGGCCCTTGGCCCGCAGACCGCCGACGACGTCGCCGGCGCTGTTGATCCCGACGCAGAACAGCGCCGTATCCTCGCCGGTCCGTAGGGTTTTCGGATCCAGCGCTCGCTGCACCCCGTGTTTGCGGTAGTTGGACTGTGCCCCACGGACGTACTCGGTCCACAGTTCGCGCTCCGCGTCCGGTCGAGCCACCACGATCGTGCACTCGCTGTCGGGGTCCCACCAGCTTGGGCTTTCGTCCAATGTCACGCAGTGGTTGCCGGCGGCATCGAGTTGGGGAGCGGTCATCTGGAATCCATTTCGTCGGTCAGCCGTGCCTTCCGACTGGGACGGCTGATTTTGGCGCGCAGCACGGTTGTGCGAATACGTGTGATGAGTATCGCGCCGCTCCGTATGGGAATTCCAGCGAGCGGAGAAATCTTGTCCAGGCGCGTGGTGAATTCCGCGCCGACGTCCCCGATTTACTCACCAGTACATGCAATTTTGGCAAATTCTGTATTCGCCATTCATGCCGTATAAGTGGGTTGAACTCAGATATGGCAAAAATCAAGAATTGACGTCGATGTCGAATGGGAGGTGGCCGGGGCTGCGGGAAAGCTTTTGCTGTGGCGGTGCTCAGCCAGCCCATCGCCGATAGCACGCCACGGTGAATGGCGCCCGGCTTCGCGTCGGCCCGGCCCTTTCGGATCGGTGATGCGTTGGAGGGTTGTGTGTCGGCCGGGCGGCTCGGATGAGATTCTGTTCGGTGATGACAGAGGAGTACCCGAAAGCAACCGCCCTGCCGGCCCAGGATGTCGGCAGGTTGCTGCTGCGTTGCGCGGACCGGCCCGGCCTGGTTGCGGCGATCAGCGGCTTTCTCACCGGCGCGGGCGCCAACATCGTGTCGCTGGATCAGCACTCCACCGAGCAGTCCGGTGGCACCTTCATCCAGCGCACGATCTTCCACCTACCGGGGCTGGCCGCGGTGCGCGACGAACTCGAGCGCGATTTCCGGCGGCAGGTGGCCGAACCGTTCGAGATGGACTTCCGTCTGACGGAGGCCTCCAAACCCAAGCGGGTGGCGCTGATGGCATCCCGTGAAGACCATTGCCTGCTGGATCTGTTGTGGCGCAACCGGCGCGGCGAACTCGACATGTCCGTGGTCATGGTCATCTCGAACCATCCCGACCTTGCCGAGCAGGTGCGCGCGTTCGGTGTTCCGTTCCTCTACGTTCCCGCGACCCGGGAGAACCGGGCCGAGGCCGAGCAGCGGCTCCTGGAGTTGTTGCGGGGCAACGTCGATCTGGTGGTGCTGGCCCGGTACATGCAGATCCTGACCCCCGATTTCCTCGAAGCCGTGGGCTGCCCGTTGATCAACATCCATCATTCGTTCCGGCCGGCGTTCATCGGCGCGGCGCCGTACCGCAGGGCCAAGGAACGCGGGGTCAAGTTGGTCGGCGCGACAGCGCATTACGTGACCGGCGACCTCGACGAGGGCCCGATCATCGAGCAGGACGTGGTCCGCGTGGATCACCGCCACTCGGTCGGTGACCTGGTGCGCCTGGGTGCGGATGTCGAACGGCTGGTGCTGTCGCGTGCAGTGCTGTGGCACTGTGAGGACCGCGTAATCCGGTTCGGGAATCAGACCGTAGTCTTCTGACCACGGTTCGAGAGGAGTGAGCGTGAAAATCTTCAATGGTCTTGACGAGTTCGTGGCCGCGAAGGGCAGCGAGCTGGGCCCCACCGAGTGGCTGGAGATCACCCAGGAACGGGTGAATCTGTTCGCCGACGCCACCGACGACCATCAGTGGATCCACGTTGACCCCGAGAAGGCCGCCGGTGGCCCCTTCGGCGGGACCATCGCGCATGGTCTGCTGACGCTGTCACTCTTGCCGCATTTCACTCATCAGCTGTATCGAGTCGACAACATCGCGATGGCGATCAACTACGGCTACAACAAGGTTCGGTTCATCACGCCGGTGCGGGTCGGTTCCAAGGTGCGGGCGAGCGCGGCGATCGCCGATGTCGCCCAGCTCGAGGGAGCGGTGCAGGCGACCATGACCGTCACCGTCGAGATCGAGGGCTCGGACAAGCCCGCCGCGGTCGCCGAGTCGATCGTCCGTTTCATCGGCTGATCTCAGGCCGGCTTTCCGGCGCACTTTCCGACGAGCAGTCTCCCGATACGGGGGACTGCTCGCGGCATTTCTGACACTTGTCAGAATTCATTGACGTCCGTCAAAGTCCGCTGTTAGTGTTCGGCATCACAACGTGAAGGAGCACTGTGTTGCAGCGTTCACTGCCGCGGACCGCGATCATCGGCGCGGGCATCAGCGGGCTCACCGCCGGGAAGATGCTCAAGGACTACCGGGTGCCGTACACCACGTTCGAGACGTCGGACCGTATCGGTGGGAACTGGGCCTTCGGCAATCCGAACGGGCACAGCAGCGCGTACCGCTCCCTGCACATCGACACCAGCAAGCATCGGTTGTCGTTCAAGGACTTCCCGATCCCCGAGCACTTCCCGTCGTTCCCGCACCACTCCGACATCAAGTCCTACCTGGACGCCTACGCGAATGCCTTCGGGCTGTTAGACAACATCGAGTTCGGTAACGGCGTCGTGCACGCGGCCCGGATCGACGGTGGCGGATGGGAGATCGAGGATCAGGCCGGTGCCCGCCGCGAGTTCGATCTGCTCGTCGTTGCCAACGGTCATCACTGGGACCCCCGACTGCCGGAGTTTCCCGGGACGTTCACCGGTGAAGAGATCCATTCGCACCACTACATCGACCCGAAGGAACCGCTCGAGCTGACCGGCAAGCGGATCCTGGTGGTGGGTATCGGAAACAGCGCCGCAGACATCACCGTGGAGCTGTCGTCCAAGTCCCTGCAGAACAAGGTCACGCTGTCCACCCGATCGAGCGCCTGGATCGTACCGAAATACATTGCGGGACAACCGGGTGACAAATACTTCCGCACCAACCCGTACGTGCCGTTGTCCTGGCAACGCAAGTTGGTCCAGCTGATCGGCCCGATGCTCGGCACCGATCCCACGATGTACGGGCTACCCGCGCCGAATCACAAGCTCTTCGAAGCGCATCCGACGCAGTCGGTGGAGTTGCCGTTGCGGCTGGGATCGGGCGATGTCATCCCGAAGCCCAACGTGTCCCGCCTGGACGGTGCCACCGTGCATTTCGACGACGGGACCAGTGACGACTTCGACGTGATCGTCTACGCGACGGGCTACAACATCACCTTCCCGTTCTTCGACCACGATGTCGTCGATGCCCCCGACAACCACATCCGGCTCTACAAGCGGATGTTCAAGCCCGGTATGGACGATCTGGTGTTCATGGGTTTCGCACAGGCGATTCCGACGTTGTTCCCGTTCGTGGAATGTCAGTCCAGGCTGTTGGCGGCCTACGCGGTCGGACGCTACGCCCTGCCGCCGGTGGCCGAGATGGAGCGGGTGATCGATGCCGACCAGCAGCTGCACGGCGGACACTGCACAGACCGGCCGCGGCACACCCAGCAGGTGGACTACTTCTATTACGAGCACGACATCCGCACGCGCGAATTGGCCGCCGGGGCCAAACGGGCGGCCGGCCGCGTCGGCGCGACGGCCGGAGTGACGGCATGACCTACACCGAGCTCACGTTCCGTTCAGCCGGTGAGCGGTGCAGCGCCTGGCATTTCGCCGCGGCGGGTGATGGGCTGACCGGGGCGGCGGGACGTCCGGTGGTGGTGATGGCACACGGGTTCGGCGGAACGAAGGACTCCGGCCTGCAGCCGTTCGCGGAGCGGTTCAGCGCGGCCGGCCTGGACGTGGTGGCCTTCGACTATCGCGGCTTCGGCGCCTCCGATGGGCAACCGCGGCAGAGCGTTTCGGTCGAGCGCCAGATGGCGGACTACGGAGCGGCCATCGCTGCCGCCCAACAACTGCCGGGGGTGGATCGCGGCCGGGTGGTGCTGTGGGGATCGTCGTTCTCGGGTAGTCACGTCCTGCGGGTGGCCGCACAGTGCGCCGATGTGGCCGCGGTGATCGGGATGACCCCGCTGACGAGTGGGCTTGCCGCCAGTCGTGCGGCTGTCGTGCACCGCGATGTCGCATCGGCATTGCGCTGGACACTTGCGGGAGTGAAGAGCCGGGTGGCGGTGGCGGCGGGCCGGGCGCCGACGTTGATGCCGTTGGCGGCCAAACCGGGGGAGGCCGGTGCGCTGGCCCTCGACGGTGCATACGACAGCTATCACTCCATCGCCGGGCCGACGTGGCGCAACGAGGTCGATTCGGCCATCGGGATGGAGCTGGTGCAGATCCGCACCGGCGCCGCGGCCAAAGCACTGAAATGTCCTGTGCTGATTCAGATCGCCGACTTCGACCGGTTCGTGCCGGCCAACTCGGTGATGAAGACCGCGGTGCAGGCCCGGGCTCAGGTCCACCACTACCCGTGCGACCATTTCGACGTGTGGCCGGGCCATGACTGGTTCGACACCGCCGCCGCGGACCAGGTGAAGTTCCTGGCCCGGACCTTGGGCGCGGCGGACATGTGAGCGCGGCGTCACCCGAACTGGGTGATGCCGCCGTCGATGGCCAGAGACTGGGCGGTGATGTACGCGGCCTCGCCGCTCAGCATGAAGACCGTGGCATAGGCGATGTCCCAGGCGGTCGCCTGGCGTCCCAGCGGCCAGCGGATCTTTGATCTCCGCTCCACAGAGGCATCGCCGACCCGCCCGAGAGGGGTGTCGACCGGGCCGGGAATCACGTGATTCGCGCGGATGCCGCGGGGCGCACCCTCCAGGGCGACGTGCCGGCACAGCCCGAACAGCGCGGCCTTCGACGAGTCGTACGCGGGAATTCGGGTGCCACCCTTTACTCCCGCCACCGAGCCGATGAACACCAAGGCGCTTCCGTCGTCCAACAGCGGCATTGCCGCCCGGGCGACGAGGAAGTGCGATCGTACGTTGAGCGCGAAGAGGTCGTCCCATAACTCGGGAGATGTGCCCGCCAGTCCCTGCCCCATGCCGAATCCGACATTGGCGACCACACCGTCGAGCCCGCCGAGCTTCTCGTGGGCCTCGTGAACCAGACGTTCGCACGCGGAGGCATCACGCACGTCGGCGACTATCGCAATGCTCTCGCTGCCTTCCTCCGCGCAAAGGTCGGCTGTCGCCTTCGCGGCCGCCTCATCGATATCGACGCACACCACCTGGGCACCCTCACGCGCCGAAAGCACCGAGATGGCTCGGCCGTTGCCGAATGTGACTTCAGGGTCGGTTGACGGTCGTGACCCCGCACCGACGACGACGATCCGGCGGCCCGCGAGCCTGCCGCGGCCCGGTGCGGTGCCTGCTGATTCGGGGCTGAGCGTCATGGTTCGAACGTACCATCCATGCTGTACAGATGTACAGTGTGGCGATGACGCCAGAAGATGGGTCGGGGTGCCACCCGCGGATCACGCCGGTCCCGCCCGCGGAGTGGGATGAAAATGCCGTTGACGCTGTGGCTTCGGCCTTCTCGGCCGAGGCGGTCCGGCACTTTCGGCAGACCGGGGCTGCGCCGAATGTGTTGGCGACGATGGTTCGTCATCCGGCATTGGCCGGGGCGTTCAACAAGTTCGGCAATGTGCTGTTGCGCGAGCCGGCAATCGGTCATCGGGAACGCGAGTTGATGCTTCTCCGGGTGGCTTGGCGGACGCGCGCGCAGTACGAGTGGGTCCATCATGTGCGCCTGGCTGCGCAATATGGGCTCGACGCCGACGACGTGCAAGGCGTGATCGACGGTGCGAGCGACCGCTGGTCGGCGCTTGAGAGCGACCTTGTGGGGGCGGCTGATCAGCTTCTCGACAACTATCGGATCGACGATGAGACCTGGCGTCGCCTCGCCCGGCATCTCGATGAGCGTCAGTTGGTGGAACTGCCGTTCATCGTGGGCGCCTATACCTGCCTGGCGATGGCATTCAACAGCTGGAACCTTCAGGTGGAACACGGTGTTGACGCCAGTGATATCCCGCGGCTGCCGGACTGATCGCGGATTGTGGTGTGCTCGGCCTTCCGGATGTTGTACGGTCGTACAGCGCGCCACACGGTAGGGAAATGGGAAGGGGCACACCATGGCCGGGTACGACTACGTCATCGCCGGAGCGGGATCTGCCGGATGCGTGCTGGCCGATCGCCTCACCGAGGACCCTGGCGTGCGCGTGCTGCTGTTGGAGGCGGGAGGCGGTGACCGCAATCCGCTGTTCATGATCCCCAAGGGGTCCGGCAAGCTGTTCGACAGCCCGAAGCACATGTGGCATTACCGGACGACGCCATTCGGTCCGGGTGGTCAGCCCGAGCAATGGATGCGCGGCAAGGTGATCGGCGGGTCGAGCTCGATCAACGGGATGATCTACAACCGTGGGCATCGCGCCGACTGGGACGGGATCGAGCGGCTGGGCAACAAGGGTTGGGCTTGGGACCAGATGCTGCCCATCTTCAAGAGTTTCGAAGACAATGCGTTCGGGCCTTCCTCGACTCGCGGAACGGGCGGTCCACTCCATGTCTCGGTGCCCCGGGATCCCGATCCGCTGTGTGAGGAGATGGTCGCAGCGGGAGAGGCGCTCGGCCTGACCCGGGTGCGGGACATCAATGAGTCTGACGGCGAACGCATCGGATACGCCACGTCGACCATCAGGAACGGTCGCCGGGTGAGCGCTGCGACAGCATTTCTGAAGCGGGCGCTACGCCGCCCCAACCTCACCGTGCAGACGAACACGATGGTGCGCAAGGTCGTGTTCGAGGGGGGTCGGGCCGTGGGGTTGGAGGTGGCGTGTCGCGGCGCGACCGCGACTGTCCGGGCAACCCGGGAGGTGATCATTGCGCTGGGCAGCCTCAATACCCCTGTGCTGCTGCAGCAGTCGGGGATCGGCCCGCGTGAGGTGCTTGTCGCTGCCGGTGTCGACGTGTACCTGGATCGGGACCAGGTGGGTCGGGGGCTTCGTGAACACCGATGCGCGACCTTGCGGTTCCAGCTCAAGGAAGATCTCGGGTACAACCGCCTGCTGTCCAGTGCTGTAGGCCAGGCGCTGACCGGAGCACGGTACCTTGCAACCAGAAAAGGTCCCTTGGCCGCACCATCTTTCGATATCGTGGGCTTCGCCAAGACGCGCCCCGACATCGAGCGCCCGGACGGTCAGGTGATGCTCGGCCCGTGGACGATACCGCCGTACAACGTCGGCGAGCCGGTGGCCATCGAGCGCCAGGCGGGGGTGTCCTGCTTGGGCATGGTGCTGCGGCCAACCTCTGAGGGTTCCATCGAGATCACCTCCACCGATCCACTCGGCCCACCGCGAATAGATCCGAATTACCTTGGCACGGAATATGACCGCACGACCACGGCAGGCCTGGTCCGCCGGATTCGGGCACTGTTCGAGCAGTCCCCGATCGCCGAACGGATCAGTCATGAGACGTACCCGGGGCCGGCAGTGCAATCCGACGACGAGCTCGTCGAGGCGGTGCTCACCGGTGGCTACTGCGGGTACCACGCTGCCGGCAGCTGCGCCATGGGGCCTGACGATGACGATGTCGTCGATGGCCGACTGCGGGTACGCGGCGTCGAAGGACTTCGCGTAGTGGACTGTTCGATCCTTCCGACAATGGTCGCGGGCAACCTCAACGGACCGATCATGGCGATGGCGTGGCGGGCGGCGGATCTGATCCTGGAGGACCTGTGACCAGGAGAGTGCCTTGACCCCTGCCGACCCGCGCCGAGAGACAGCCTTCCCCGAACCCCGAGGAGTTTCATGACCAGCAGATTCTCACTAGAGGGCCGCGTGGCCGTCATCACGGGAGGCGGCACCGGAATCGGCCGCGGAACCGCACTGGTGCTTGCTGAGCACGGTGCGGACGTGGTGTTGGCGGGACGTCGTCCTGATCCATTGCAGGCCACGTCGAATGAGGTGACAGACCTGGGCCGACGTGCTCTTGCCGTCTCGACCGATGTCACCACCGCGGAGGCCTGCGATGCGCTGATCGGCGAGGCACTCGACAAGTTCGGACGAGTTGACATCCTGATCAACTGTGCCGGAGGCGCAGAGACGAAGTCGATCATGAAGTTCCAGGAAGACGAATTCGAAAAGGTGTTGGCGCTCAACTTCAAGGCCGTATGGCACCTGTCGAAGGCAGCTGCCCGTCCGATGATCGCTCAGGGTAAAGGATCGATCGTCAACATCTCCTCAGGTGCGAGTCTTCTTGCGATGCCGCAAGCGGCGCCATATGGGGCGGCAAAGGCCGCAGTGAACAATCTGACCGGATCGATGGCAGCTGCCTGGGCCAAGAAAGGTGTGCGGGTCAATGCGATCGCCGTCGGTGCGGTGCGGGCTGCGACACTCACAGACGATGCGGCGCGGTACGGCCTCGATCCCGATGCGATCGCGTTGACCAATGGGCTGGGTCGCCTCGGCGAACCTGACGAAATCGGCTATGGCGCCTTGTTCTTCGCATCGGACGCCGCCAGCTTCTGCTCCGGCCAGACGTTGTACATGCACGGGGCGCCGGGGCCCGCTGGAGTGTGAATCCAAAGGAATGAGCCCCGACGGGAGACTGTCGGGGCTCATTCCTTTTGTGGTCTGCAATTACTTGACGGCGAACCCTGCGTCGACCGGCAGCGTCATCCCGGTGACATAACGCGCGGTGTCGCTGATCAGGAACAGCACCGCGTTCGTGACATCGACGGGCTCCACGAACGGGATTGGAAGCAGGTTTCCTGACATTGCGCTGGAGTCGGGGTTCGCTTCGAAGACACGCGCCATGTGCTCATTGAAGATCATGGGTGTCGCGACCCCGGTCGGGTGGATCGAATTGACCCGAATCTGGTGTGGTGCATAGGCATAAGCGGCCGAGCGCATGAGGCCTACGACACCATGCTTGGAGGCTGCGTACGCGAAGGTGGCCGCGCTGCCATCACCGCCTCGGCCGACGAGCCCTTGCATCGAGCTGATGAGGATGATTGCTCCACCCGTCTGCTTGCGGATGATCGAGGGAGCCGTGGTGGCGATGGTGTGCCACACACCGTTCAGATTGGTGTCGACGATATCCCGGTACACCCGGGCGTCCAATGGATCCGGCAGTCCCATACCGACGACGCCGGCATTCGCGACTACGACATCGATGTCACCAAATCGAGCTATACCCGCATCGATTCCAGTTTGAAGGTCGTAAAGATTCCGGACGTCGGCGACCACAGGCTCGATGCGGCCTCCGGCGTCGGTTACCAGGCGGACGGTGTCGGCGAGATCGGCCTTCGAAGCCAGCGGGTATGGGATGGACTCGACATCGGCGCAGCGGTCGATGGCAATGATGTCGAAACCTTCGGCCGCGAGCGCCACCGCGTGACTGCGTCCTTGACCGCGCGCGGCGCCGGTGATGACCGCGACTCGGTTCTTCGGCTCGGTCATATCAGGACACCACCGCCGGCATGCTGTCCCAGCCCCGCACCGTCGAAGTGCGTGACCGATGTGCTCCAGACATGTCGATCTCCCACTCGGGCCACCGTTTGAGCACCTCCTCGAGAGCCACCCGGCCCTCGAGGCGCGCCAGGGGAGACCCGACGCAGAAGTGTGGGCCGCGACCGAACGTCAGATGGCCTCCTGGCTTGCGGTGGATGTCGAACCTGTCTGGGTCCTCGAAGTGCCGTTCGTCGCGATTCGCCGAAGCGAGCATCAGGAGTAGTGGCTTCCCGGCCGGGACAACCTGTCCCTGGAAAGCGACGTCGTCGGTCGTGATGTACCGCGCGACGTGCGGGCCTGGCGGCTCGTAGCGAAGCAGCTCTTCGATGGCAGTCGGGATGAGAGCGCGGTTTTCGGCCAGCTCCTTCCGCTGGTCGGGATGCTCGGCCAACACCTTGCCCATCCATCCGAACAAACGGCCCGTAGTCTCGACGCCCGCGCCGGCGACCACGGCGAGGAATACGATGAGCTCCTGCTTGACCAGTTTGCGGGTAATTCCGTTCTCGTCGACGAACTCCACGTTGAGCAGTTCGGTGATCAAGTCGTCAGAAGGGTTCTTCTCGCGCCATTCGACGTATTCACCGAACATTTCACCGGTGAAGTAGCGGTCTTTCTTGATCTCCATCGGCTTGCCTCGTTCGTTGCGCAAGACCTGATTGGCGTGCTCGCGAACGGCGGGCTGCTCGGAGTCCGGGATACCGGCGAGCATGCCGATGGTGCGCATCGGAAGCTCGGCGCCCAAGTCTTCGACGAAGTCGAATCGGTCCCCACCGACGAGCGGGTCCAGGCAGGCGACGCAGAACGCCCGGATCTTGTCTTCGATGGCGCGCATCTTCTTGGGTGTGAACGCCCGGGACACGATGGCCCGGTGAATCGTGTGGAGTGGCGGATCCTCATTGATGAAGATCCCGGGCGGCATCACCGGATCCGTCATGACGACTTCGAGGATGTCGCCTTTGGCCGAGCTGAGTCGTGCGGTGTCCTTGAGTGCCGCATCCACATCTGAGTAGCGGCTGACACCCCAGAAGTCATGCCGTTCGTTGTAGTAGACCGGGCACTCATCACGCAGCCGCCGGTACGTCGGATAGGGGTCGAGGTCAATGTCGAAGTCCCATGGGTCGTAATACAAATCGGTCAACGTCGGCTCCTCGGCAGGGATTGTTCGTGCACGCGTGACGCGGCTGCTGTACGACTGTATAGGACTCGGCGATCGACCGGCAACCATTTCGATGGGTGCTCACTGTTGTGCGGCGATCCAGTGTCCGCTATACATACGTACAGCAGCATTCGATGCTGGCCACAGACGAGGAGCCGGGTGAGTTGAGTCGAACAGCAGTGGTGACCGGTGGTGGGTCGGGCTTGGGCCGGGCCATCAGCGCCAAACTTGCGGCCGACGGACATCGGGTAGGCGTGATGGATGTCGACGCCGAAGCGGCCGAGAAGGTGGCCGCCGAAGTACGGGCTGCCTGCGGGACTGCCGTAGCGATAGCTGTCGACGTATCGGACGAGGCCGCCGTGATCGACGGATTCAACGTTGTCCGTGACACTTTCGGACCCGCGGAGGTTCTCGTGACCAGTGCCGCAATTGCGGGTTTCACCCGGTTCGACAAGATCACCCTCGATGAGTGGAACCGCTATATGGCGGTCAATCTCACCGGCACGTTCCTGTGCGCCCGCGCAGTCCTCTCCGATATGGTTGCCGCCGGCTGGGGCCGCATCGTGACCATCTCATCGGCGGCCGGTCAGCAGGGCGCTCCCCGCCAGGGGCACTACGCGGCCACCAAGGGCGGGGTCATCGCGATGACCAAGACCATCGCGCTGGATTACGCCCGCAAAGGCATTACGGCCAACACTGTCCCGCCGTTCGTGATCGACTCGCCGATGCTGCGGCAACAACAAGAAGCGGGCAAGCTGCCCCCGACCGAACATCTCACGCAAGCCATCCCTGCGGGGCGTCTCGGAGCCGGAGCTGACGTGGCCGCCGTGTGCTCTTTTTTGTGCTCTGACGGTGCCGGTTACGTGAACGGCCAAGTGATCGGTGTGAACGGCGGGGCGGTCGTGTGACAGCGGTCCATCGAAAACCGCTGGGAATGTCATTGTTCGGCGATCAAGGTGGGAGATAACGTGCGCGTCAAAGTGGATTCTGCACGGTGCCAGGGGCACACGTTGTGTGCAATGATCGCGCCGGAGTCATTCGAACTGGACGACGTGGACGGTCATGCCCGTGCCATCGCCGAAGACGTCCCGGACGAACATCGCGACCAGATGCTGGAAGCAGTCAATTCCTGCCCGGAACAAGCCATCGAAGTCCTGATCGACCAAGTGGTCTCGGCCCGCGCAGCTCATGGCCGGCGAACGGGGAACTGACGTGAGCACGTTGTCCGACAGCGCCGCCGACTCACCGAATCGCGCTGAGCAGCCGCGCTACCACTTCGATCGGCACCGGCCGGACTACCGCGAGAATTTCCTGGACATCAGCCATGAGATGCACCGTGAGTGCCCGATCGCGTGGACGGATACCTATGACGGACATTGGGTCGCTGCGGGGAGCCACGAGGTCTTCGAACTCGCACGGTGCCCACACATTTCGAATGACCACGACGTGCACAACCAACGACGCGGGTACAAAGGCATCTCCATACCGTTGATGGTCGAAGGCGAGAACTTCCGCGGCGGCATGCTGGAGATGGACGACCCCGAACACCGCTTCTATCGCACCGCACTCAACCCATACCTGTCGCCGGCGGCGGTGCGGCGCTGGGAGCCCTTCGTCGATGAGATCGTGCGGGCATGCCTCGATGACCACATCGAAAGCGGCCAGATCGATTTCGTCGACGATCTTGCCAACGTCGTGCCGGCCGTGCTCACCCTGGCCATGCTCGGAGTACGGCTGGACAAGTGGACGCTCTACAACGAGCCTGCGCACGCATCCGTTTACACGCCGCCCGATTCACCTGACGCCCCTCGCGTGCGCGAACTGTACGTGGCCATGGGTGTGGACCTGTTCACGAATCTGGTGGAGATACGGGAACGGCCCCGTCCAGGAATCATCGACGCCTTGGCGAATCTCAGGATCAACGGTGAAGCCCCACCGGACATCGAATTGATCGGCATGCTCAATCTGCTGATCGGCGGAGGTTTCGACACCACGACAGCGCTCACCGCGCATGCCCTGGAGTGGCTCGCCGAGAATCCCGGCGAAAGGACACGTCTCAGCATCAATCGTTCGGAACTGCTGAATCCCGCCACCGAGGAATTTCTTCGCTACTTCACTCCGGCACCCGGTGATGCCCGAACGGTGGCGCAAGACATGAACCTCAGCGGCGCGGTGTTGCAGGAAGGCGAGCGCCTCTGGCTGTCCTGGGCGATGGCCAATCGTGACCCCGCCGTGTTCAGCGATCCCGACGAAGTGATGCTCGACCGAAAAGGCAACCGTCACTTCAGCTTCGGTCTCGGCGTACACCGGTGCATCGGTTCAAACGTGGCGCGGACAGTCTTCAAGTCGATGCTCACCGCTGTGCTCGACCGCATGCCGGATTACCGATGCGATGCAGCGGACACCGTCCACTACGACACCATCGGTGTCATTCAGGGCATGCGTCATCTGCCTGCCACCTTCACGCCGGGGCGACGGCTCGGACCCGGTGTTGACGAGACGGTGGAGAAGCTCCAGGTCATCTGTGATGAGCAGGGCCTGGCCCGGCCTATCACGGAATTCAAAGAGGCAGCGAAGATTTCCGACTGATTCACGTCTGGGAGGGCGAGAATGAACAGCACCCCACCGGTTGTCGTCGTCACGGGAGCCAGTCGAGGCGCCGGCGCGGGGATAGCTCACGCGCTCGGCAGTCACGGCTGCACCGTCTATGTCACTGGCCGCACCCGTGACAGCAGTCCGGAACGACAGGCGGGCACCATCGACGAGACCGCCGCCCGTGTCAGCGCTGCGGGCGGAACCGGGATCGCCGTGGCTGTCGACCACGGCGATGACGATCAGGTCGAGGCGCTGTTCGAGCAGATCGCGCGTGACCACGGCCGGGTCGACATCTTGGTCAAC
Organism: Mycobacterium sp. 134; assembly: GCF_048282715.1. NCBI lineage: Bacteria > Bacillati > Actinomycetota > Actinomycetes > Mycobacteriales > Mycobacteriaceae > Mycobacterium > Mycobacterium sp. 134. The sequence continues at coordinate 4,582,645 of NZ_JBLVUN010000008.1, read as the reverse complement.
AACGCAGCGATCATCCGCGACGAGATGATGGGGCGCACCAAATTCTGGGAAGAGCCGATCAACGTGATCGACACCTTGGACGTCGGCCTGCGTAGCAGCTACGTCGCCACAGTCCTTGCCGCGCCACTCATGCTGCCGCAACGGAAGGGCCTGGTGGCCTTTTCGTCGTCATCGGGTGCGGTCCACTATGCGTTCGGGCCCGCGTATGGCGTACCGAAGGCGGCCACCGACAAGATGGCGGCCGACATGGCCTTCGATCTGCGCGAGTTCGACATTGCCGCGGTCTCGATCTGGATGGGTTCGCTGTTGACCGACCGGGTCCGTAAGATCATCGCCGGCAATCCCGAAAAGTTCGGCCACATACTGGATTCCGCCGAGTCACCTGAACTGACAGGACACGTGATCTGGGCGCTGTTCAACGATCCCGACTTGATGCAGGTGAGCGGCCAGACGCTGATCGGCGCGGAACTGGCCGTCAAGTACGGCATTGCCGACGAGGATGGTCGTCGACCACGGTCATACCGCGATATGTTCGATGTGCATCCACCCCGCCAGCATGCGCACGTGATGCGCTGAGGGTATGGCGATGCGCATCGGCTTGACCGGCGGCGGTTCCACGGTCGACAAGATCATCGTTCACGCTCAGCAGGCTGAAGCCGATGGGTTCAGTACGCTGTGGTACGCCAGCGCTGTCGCCGGGGATCCCTTGGTGGCCATGGCGATCGCCGGACGTGCCACCTCATCGATAGAACTCGGCACGGCAGTGTTGCAGACCTATCCGTGCCATCCGTTGCTGCAGGCCAACAGGGTTGCGGCGGCCGCGAACGCGATGGGGCGGGCGGGCTTGACACTTGGTATCGGTCCCTCGCACGACGCGGTGGTCCGCGATGTTCTGGGTTTGTCCTATGCGAATGTCGCCGACAACACCGAGGAGTACCTCCGCATCCTCACGGCGCTGTTGGACGGAGAAGACGTCGACTTCGCGGGAGATCACTGGTCGCTGCACGGTGGCGGCCGGATGTCCGAGTTGGACCGCCCGGTGCCCGTGCTACTGGCCGCGATGGGGCCGCGGATGGTGCGGATCGCGGGCCGGTACGCCGACGGCGTGGTGCTGTGGATGGCAGGTGCCAGGGCAATCGAGACCCGCATCGCTCCTGCTCTTTTGGAGACAGCATCGGAAGCCGGACGTCCGGCTCCCCGGATCGTGGCCGGGTTGCCCGTCGCGGTGCACGCCGATGCCGATGAAGCACGCCGGGCTGTCACCGCGACAGCCGATGGCTACGCCGGCATGACCAACTATCAACGGATCATCGACGTGAGTGGGGGATCGTCGGCGGCTGATCTGGCCATCGTGGGAGATGAAGATGCCGTATGCGCCGGCCTGCAGCGTCTTCTCGATGCCGGAGCCACGGACATCTGGGTCCAACCGGTCGCGGTGGGCGCCGACCGAGAAGCCCGGCGGGCCTCGCTTCGCCGAACTCACGAACTCCTGCGCGATCTCGTGCGGGAATGAAATCTCGAAACGAGGATGCAAATGTCGAAACGGATGATCTTCACGCTGCTGCTGATGGACTCGATCGGCCACAATTTCCACGGCAGCTGGCGGCACCCGCGAGCTCGCAACCGGGAGTTCAAGGGCTTCGACCTGTGGGTGGAGCTGGCGAGGAAGGCCGAGGAGGCCAAGGTCGACGCCTTCTTCTTCACCGACGTGATCGGTGTACAGGGCGAGTTCAACGGATCGCGTGACGTGATCTTCGAGATGGCGATGAACGTGCCGATCGGGGACTGCACCATGGTGATCCCGGCGATGGCGCATCAGACCACGGATCTCGGTTTCCTGTACACGAGCTCGGTGATCCAGCATCACCCGTTCGTCTTCGCGCGCGCGGTGTCAACGTTGGACAACCTCACCAACGGCAGGGTCGGCTGGAACATCGTCACTTCGGCGAATGAGAAGGCCTTCCGCAACCTCGGGTTGCCCATCAGCCCCTCCCATGAAGAGCGCTACGCGTGGGCTGCTGAGTATGTCGACGTCGCGTACAAGCTGTGGGAGGGCTCCTGGGACGTCGATGCGATCGTCAACGACCCGGATGCCGGGGTGTACGCGGATCCGACGAAAGTCCACGACATCAACCACGAGGGCAAGCGCTACAGCGTCGAAGGCTTCAACTTGATGGAGCCGTCACCCCAACGCACACCGGTCCTGGCACAGGCCGGCGGGTCACCCGCGGGCCTGGACTTCGCCAGTAGCCATGCCGAGCTCATGTTCCTGTCTGCCATGACTTTGGAAACCATTGCCCTTCAGGTGGATACCGTCCGCAGGCTGGCGCGTGAGCGGGGCCGGCGCGACGGCGACATCCTCTTCCTCCAGGGCATGATGTTCATCATCGGATCGACCGATGAAGAGGCCTACCGTAAGTGGGGTGAGCTGGAGGAGTTCCGGAGCCAGGAAGCCCAAACTGCGTACTTCTCCAGCCTGAGTGGCCTCGACCTGGGGCAGTACGACCCGGCTACCCCGCTGGAAGACATCCTCGACCAGCTTCCGGGCATCCGTGGAGCATTTCTCTCCGTCATCAATGCCTGGCCCGAAGGCACCAAGCCGACGATCAGGGACTTCCTCACCTCGCTGTCACTGCCCCAGATGGTCGTCGGTTCACCGGAAACGATTGCCAAACGTCTTGCCGAGTACCAGAAAGCGGGCGTTGACGGCGTCCAGGTGATGAACGCGCTCATGCCGGAGAGCTACGACGACTTCTTCACCCACCTGGTGCCGGTCCTGCAAGCCGAGGGGCTGATGCAGAAGGAGTATCGACGCGGCACGCTGCGCGAAAAGCTGTTCGACTCGCCCACCGCGGACATCAGTGAACGGCATCCCGCCTACGGCTATCGGGGCATGTTCAGCAATGGATGACCAGCAGGAGGAGGCATAGTGCAGCTCGACTTCGACCCGGCGGTGGAGGCATTCCGAGCCGAATTCGCCGAGTTTCTCGATACACATCTGCCGCAGGCCGCGGTGGCTTCCGTGGAGCGATCATCGTCGAGTGCTCATGTTCCCGAGTGGGCGCGGCGATGGCAGCGCCTGATGTTCGACAACGGTTGGTTGCAGCCCGGATACCCACCCGAATTCGGCGGCCGCAACGCGACTGTCGTCGAGCAGTACGTGTACTTCGAAGAACTGTCCCGCCGCCGGGTCTATCAGACTTTCAACCCCCAAGGGGTGGGGATCATCGCCGCATCACTCATCCATTTCGGAACACCGGAACAGCAGAGTCGTTGGGCGATACCGATTCTGCGCGCGGAGATGACGGCGGCGCTGGGCATGAGCGAGCCTGGGGCCGGATCGGATCTGGCGTCATTGCGTACCCGCGCAGTCCGCGACGGCGACCACTTCGTGGTCAACGGTCAGAAGGTCTGGACCTCCGGTGCGCACGATGCCGACGTGCTGTTCACGCTGGTGCGAACCGATCAGAACGCGCCGAAACACAAGGGCATCAGCGTTCTGCTCATACCAACGGATCTGCCAGGCGTGACCCGCCGGCCGTTCGCCTCAGCCTGCGGCCCCGATGACATCGATTTCAATGAGGTGTTCTTCTCCGATGCGCGGGTGCCCGTCGACAATCTTGTCGGTGAACTCAACGGAGGGTGGCGAGTGGCCAACGGCTCACTCGGCCATGAGCGGACATTGCTGTGGCTGAGCTATGCCGACCGGTTGCAGGAGTTCATCGAGGACTGGAGACCTGCGTCGGACATTGACCGCGACGCCTACGCCACGTTGGTCATGGACGACTGGGCACTGCGCCTGATGGGGTCGGCGGAACTCGCCAGAACCTCGCGGGGAGTGGACGACCCGTCGAGGATGTCGGTGCTGAAACTGATGGGCTCCGAGGCGATTCAGGCGGCAGCCGAGGCCGCTTTCAACAATTCGGGTTCCGATGCGCTGACCGATCCCGTTCAGACCGGGTCATTCTCGCCCTACCACCTCGAGAGCTACACCAGTAGTTGGTTCACGAGATATCTGCGTAGTTTCGGTGCAACGATCGCGGGCGGAACGTCCGAAATTCAACGCAACATCATCGCCCAACGCGCACTCGGAATGCCGCGTGGTCGCACGGCGGATGGCTCAGCGTGAGGTTTGGGTCTTACGTCGGCGCGGCATAGCTTTCTTCTTCGGCGACACCGGCGGCTCGACGAGATCCAGGTAGCGTTCGAACGCTTCAGTGACCTCCGCATGGGCGGTCTTGACGCCGATGCCTTTCTCCAGGTTGAGGAACTTCGGCAGTCCGGAGATGAGTACCTGGAGCGCGGGCAGCGAGAGATCCCCGATCGGGCGGGCGTCCTCGCCGAACTTGGCCATCAGTGCGTCGAGTTGCATCTTGCGCACGTTTTCGGTCACCTTGGCGATCTCGGTGCGGATCGATTTGCGGTGGTTGCCCAGGGCCATGAACTCGGTGATGAGGGCACCGGTGGCCTCATCCCAGCTGTACTCCCATACGGCTCGCAGCGGATCGTCTGCGCGTGACGTGAGTAGCTCGGAGAGGTGAGTGACCCCGCGTTCGGAGTACCGCCGGATCGCGGCGATGAAGATGTCGTCGAGGGTGGGGAAGTAGTACTGCACGAGACTGGGGGTCACCTCGGCTTTTGCGGCCAGAGCGCGGTAGGTGACACTCGCGTAGCCCTCGTTGAGCATCATCCGCTCGACACAATCCAGCAGAGTGTCCCTGGTCTTGGACGTTTCGGCGCCCACCCGTCGCGACGTTGCTGCCATGGTCTCCTCGCTCGGTCGATACAAGCATTTTGACACTCGATTGATGCTGTACGTTCGTATAGTCTAATTTCGGAGTTGTAAACGCATGCGAGCGTGCGTCCCCTGGACGCCTTTCTTCTACCTGACTGAGCAGGAGTTCCGATGACTGTCGATTCCGCCCTGGATGGGCTTCAGCGAGACGTGCGGTTTCTGTTGGACCGAACCGAGATCCTCGACTGCGTTGCTCGACATGCCCGTGGATGCGACCGGCACGACGTCGATCTCATTGCCTCGGCTTACCATCCTGACGGCGTCGATGAACACGGCCACACCATCAATGCGGGTCCTGATTACGGCGCGTGGGCCAACGAAACCCATGCCGAAACATCGCGCGTCCACACTCACAACATCACCACGCACACATGTGAGATCGATGGCGATACGGCGCATGCGGAGAGCTACGTCATCGTGGTGCTGATCGGAATCGACGGCAAGAGCGCTCAATTCATCACAGGACGCTACATCGACCGGCTGGAGCGCCGAGACGATCAGTGGCGCATCGTCGTTCGCCGATCGACCGTCGAAGGGATGTTCCTCGCCGATGCGAGAGTGCTGCAATCGTCCTTTTTCACCGAGAAGGGTTATCTCGTGGGCACCCGCGACCGGTCAGACCTGTCGTATGACCGCCCACTGTCGTTGGACAACTCGGCACCGGCACGCTGGTAGCCGCTATCGGGTGTACAGCGCCGCGACGTCTCCCGGCCGCACCTTGAGGGCGGCGTTGCGGGGGAGTGCGTCGACCACCAGTACCGCCACCGGCACATGATGGCTCGGTAGCGCCTCGCGCACCAGGTCTTTCAACTCGGCTTCGGCGGGCACGACGGCATCGCGCCGCAGCTCGACCGCGGCGAAGGGAACCGCGCCGAGGCGGGCATCTGGAACGCCCACGACGCAGGCGTCGAGCACACTGGGATGTGAGATCAGAACCCGCCGAACCGTTTCCGGGAGGATCTTGAAGCCGCCGCGGTTGATCGCGCCGTCGCCGCGCCCGTGCAGTGTCACGAACCCGTCCTCGTCCATGGAGGCCAGATCGGTGGTGCGCACCCAGTCCGGTCCGATGACCTCGACGCGGGCTTCGAGCAGTCCGATGCTGCCCGCCGGAACCTCGGCGGAGGAGTCGGGGTTGACGATGCGGATGCGTACGCCGGGCAGCGTACGTCCGACGCTGTCGGGCTTGTCCGCGCCGTACCGGCGGTACAACTCGGGTGTCCAGCTGCACACCGACCCGGCGAATTCGGTTGCCCCGTAGGCCCATAGCAGTGGTATGCCGTAACGATTCTCGAACTCCGCCCGCAGCTCCGGCTCCAACGGTCCGGAACCGCCCGAGAGTCCCTCCAGCGACGCCAGATCCTCGGGAGGAACGTCGGCCTGCAGCAGCATCCGGAGGATCGCGGGCTGCACACCCGCCCGGGTGATCCGGTAGGTCTTGATCGCCTGAACCCACTCGGGGACGCTGAATTTCTCCAACAGCACCATCCGCTTGCCCGAGCACGGTGCGGCCAGCAGCTGGCAGACACCGATGCTGCCGAACGGCCAGTAGACCAGCGCGGGTGGAGCGTCGGGACCGACCACTTCGGTGCCCGCGCCGATCGTCATGCTCAGCACGGTGTGGGCGAGCACCTTGGTGGCGACCGGGATTCGCTTCGGCGGGCCGGTGGTGCCGCTGCTCAGGATATGCAGGCCGGACTGTCCCAGGGCCGGGTCGTGTCGGCTGCCGGGTTGCCGCGCCGCGATCACGCCGACCCCGAGCGGCGCACCGGACAACGAGATCCCGGCCGATCCGGCTGCGCGCACCGCGCCGTTGAGTTCCGGTGTCCAGTCGTCGATATCGGCGAGGATTGCCGGCAGCGCCAGGCTTTCGGCGTCGCGGGCGATCGCGGTGGCGGACTGGTACGAGTAGATCATCACCACCGGGCGGCGCGACGCGATGAACCCGAGGATCGCCGCGGCGTGGGCCACCCGGTTGCGCACGACGATGCCGACAGGCTCGTCGGGCTCAACGCCGGCGTCCCGCAGCGCGGCCGAGACCTGCTCGATGAACTGCGTGATCTCGTTGCCCGAATACCATTTTCGGTCGAACTCGATGAACGGCCGGTCGCCGTAGGCGCCCAGCCCGCTGGCCAGGCCGTCGGCGAAGTCCGTGGATACGGGGCTGGGCATGCCGGCCTAGTGTCCTGAGTCATTAATTACGATCTAGCTGTTAGACTGGGTCGTGCCGACTCCGCGTGCTGCCAAGATTGTGTTGACCGCTGATGAGCGGGCTGAGCTTGAGGGTTGGGCCAGGCGTCGGACTAGTGCTGCAGGCTTGGCGATGCGGTCGCGAATTGTGTTGGCAGCCGCCGATGGTGGGTCCAATACCGAACTGGCGCGGCGGCTGGATCTGTCGATCACCACGGTGCGTCGGTGGCGTAATCGGTTCGTCGTGGACCGCTGCGACGGATTGCTCGACGAGCCGCGCCCGGGCCGGCCGCGTGTCGTGGGTGATGAGCAGATCAAGGATCTGATCACTGCAACGTTGGAAACGACTCCACCGGATGCCACGCATTGGTCGACGCGGTCGATGGCCGATCACCTGGGCTTGAGTCAGTCGATGGTCTCGCGGGTCTGGCGCGCATTCGGATTAGCTCCACACAAACAGGATTCATGGAAACTGTCCAAGGATCCGCTGTTCGTGGAAAAGGTCCGCGACGTGGTCGGTCTGTACCTGGACCCGCCGGAGCGGGCGGTGGTGCTCTGCGTTGACGAAAAGACGCAGATCCAGGCTCTGAACCGCACCCAGCCCGTGTTCCCGATGCTGCCCGGTACCCCAGCGCGGGCCAGTCACGACTACATCCGCCACGGCACCTCGAGCCTGTATGCGGCCTTGAACCTGACCACAGGAACGGTGATCGGCTCACTGCACGCGCGCCACCGCTCCACTGAATTTCTCGCCTTCTTGAAGAAAATCGACGCCGAAGTCCCCGCCGATCTGGATTGTCACGTCGTGCTCGACAACGCCTCCACCCATAAGACCCCCGCCGTAAAACGTTGGCTGACAAGCCATCCCCGCTTTGTGCTGCACTTCACCCCGACCAGCTCATCATGGCTCAACCTGGTCGAACGGTGGTTCGCCGAGCTGACCACCAAGAAACTGCGCCGCGGCACCCACACCTCAGTGCGCCAACTCAACGCCGACATCCGAGCATGGATCGACACCTGGAACGACAATCCGCGCCCCTACGTCTGGACGAAGACCGCCGACCAAATCCTAGCCAGCATCGGGAACTACTGCACTCGAATTAATGACTCAAGACACTAGAACTGGGTGGAGCCCAGATCGACGGCCACGCGGCTGGCGGTGACATACCGTGACTCGTCGCTCGCCAGCCAGATCGCGGCATCAGCGATGTCCTCGGGTTCGGCGATGTAGTCCGGCAGGAACGGCGTCACCATCTGCATCAGGCCGGGGTTGGTGTCATTGGCCCGGTTGAGCGCGGCCAGCATGTCGCCGGTGCCCATCGGGGTGTTGACCGCACCCGGATGCAGGCTGTTCACCCGGATCTTGTGCTTGCCCAACTCGGCGGCGAACGCCCGGGCCATGCCGGCGACGGCGTGCTTGCTGGCGGTGTAGTGCACCATGAACGGCTGCATCTTGATGCCGGCGGCCGAGCTGATCAGGATGATGGACCCGCCACGGCCGCCGTCGATGATGTGCTGGGCACCGGCCATCACGGTGTTCCAGGTGCCGGTGACGTTGATGTCCATCACGTCGCGGAACGACTCCGGGGTGGTCTCGTTCCAGGGTTCGGGAACCGTGATGCCCGCGTTGGCCACGATGACGTCGAGCCTGCCGAACTCGGCGACGCCCTTACCGACGATCTCCCGCAGCGCGTCGTGGTCGCGGGTGTCGGCGGCGGTCGCGATGATGCGCTTGCCGGTGGCCTCGACGAGGCGCACGGTTTCGGTCAGATCCTCGGGGGTGGCCGAGTCGTAGGGCACGCTCGGTGGCAGCGGACCGGCGATGTCCACCGCGATGATATCGGCGCCCTCTTTGGCCATCCGGACCGCGTGTGCGCGGCCCTGCCCACGGGCAGCTCCGGTGATGAAGGCGACCTTTCCGGCGAGCCGCTCGGTCATGGATTCTCCTTGGTCAGTCTGTTGATTCGGTGGGTGGATTCAGTGCTGGCGCTGGGCGGCCTTGACCAGCCCGCCGCCGATGATGAGTCGCTGGATCTCGCTGGTCCCCTCGTAGAGGCGAAGCAGCCGGACCTCGCGGTAGATGCGTTCGACCGGGACCTCGCGCATGTAGCCGGTGCCGCCGTGGATCTGAACCGCGAGATCAGCCACGTTGCCTGCCATTTCGGTGCAGAACAGTTTGGCTGCCGAGGGGGCGATGCGGCGGTCTTCGCCGGACACCCACTTGGCCGCGGCGTCACGGACCAAAGCCCGGCCGGCCATCACCCCGGTCTGCTGGTCGGCGATCATCGCCTGCACCAACTGGAAGCTTCCGATCGGTTGGCCCCCCTGCGTCGCCGCGGCGGCGTAGGCGACTGATTCATCGAGCGCGCGTTGGGCGGATCCCACCGCGAGGGCCGCGATATGGACCCGGCCGCGCGCCAGGGAGGTCATCGCGGCGCGGTAGCCGACGTCCTCACTGCCGCCGACGAGTGCACTGTTCGGCACCCGTACGTCGGTGAAGTTGACATCGGCGGTCCAGGCGCCCTCCTGACCCATTTTGGCGTCCTTGGCGCCCACCTCGACACCGGCGGCGTCGGCGGGCACGAGAAACACGGCGATGCCAGGGCCGTCGGCATCGGCGGGACGGGTGCGGGCGAACACGACGAACAGGTTCGCGGTGGGTGCGTTCGTGATGAACCGCTTCTGGCCGTTGATCACCCAGTCCGCGTCATCGCCGGAGCCGTCGCGAACGGCCTTGGTGCGCAGGCCCGCCGGGTTGGATCCGGCGCCGGGCTGCAGTCAGGGCGAACGAGGCGACGACGTCGCCGGAGGCGATGCCCTCCAGCCACCGGGTTTTCTGTTCATCGGTACCGAACCCCACCAGAACCTGCCCGGCGATGCCGTTGTTGGTGCCGAACATCGACCGCAGGGCCAGCGAGGTGTAGCCGAATTCCATTGCCAGTTCGACATCCTGGGCCAGGTTGAGCCCGAGGCCACCCCACTGCTGGGGGATCGCGTAACCGAACAACCCCATGTCTTTCGCCTGCTCGCGCAGATCGTCGGGTACCTGATCGGTGGCCAGGATCTCGTTCTCGCGGGGCACCACGGCGGAGCGGATGAAGCTGCGGGTCTGCGCCAGGATCTCCTGGAAGTCCTCGTCGCTGACTTCGGTAGTGGCCGCGGTGGTGGTCACAGGGGAGCTCCATTTCGTCGCGCGGGATCCGCGGGGGTGATGAATCTCCAATATCGTATATGAAATATGATCTGCCTCAGACAGAGCCCCCGGGATCGAAAGTTAGGTGATCAGGTGTCGTTGCTGACCGGTCAGACTGCAGTGGTGACAGGCGGTGCCCAGGGTCTGGGCCTGGCCATCGCGAGACGCTTCATCGACGAGGGTGCCCGGGTGGTGCTCGGCGACGTCAACCTGGAGGCCACCGAGGCGGCCGCCGCCGAACTCGGCGGGCCCGAGGTGGCGACTGCGGTGCGTTGTGATGTGACGTCGTCCGCCGAGGTCGAGGCCCTCGTGCAGGCCGCGGTCGAGCGGTTCGGCCGCCTGGACATCATGGTGAACAACGCGGGCATCACGCGTGACGCCACCCTGCGCAAGATGACCGAGGAGCAGTTCGACCAGGTCATCGCGGTGCACCTGAAGGGCACCTGGAACGGCACCAAATCGGCCGCGGCGATCATGCGGGAGAACCAGCGCGGCGCGATCGTGAACATGTCCTCGATCTCGGGCAAGGTCGGCCTGGTCGGCCAGACCAACTACTCGGCGGCCAAGGCCGGGATCGTCGGCATGACCAAGGCGTCCGCCAAGGAACTCGCGCACCTCGGCGTGCGCGTCAACGCCATCCAGCCGGGGCTGATCCGCTCGGCGATGACCGAGGCCATGCCGCAACGGATTTGGGATCAGAAACTGGCCGAGATCCCGATGGGCCGCGCCGGTGAACCCGACGAGGTGGCCAAGGTCGCGCTGTTCCTGGCCAGCGACCTGTCGTCGTACATGACCGGCACCGTGCTCGAGGTGACCGGCGGTCGGCACGTATGAGCACCCGCGAGGCGGTCATCTGCGAACCGGTCCGCACCCCGATCGGCCGCTATGGCGGCATGTTTGCGTCACTGACGGCCGTCGAACTCGGTGTCGTCGCCCTCAAGGGCCTGTTGGGGCGCACCGGTGTGGCACCGGAGCAGGTGCAGGACGTGATTCTGGGGCACTGCTATCCCAACAGTGAGGCCCCGGCCATCGGCCGCGTGGTGGCGCTCGACGCCGGGCTGCCGGTGACCGTTCCGGGCATGCAGGTCGACCGCCGATGCGGTTCCGGGCTGCAGGCCGTGATCCAGGCCTGCCTGCAGGTGCGCAGTGGCGACAACGATCTGGTCGTGGCCGGCGGTGCCGAGAGCATGAGCAACGTCGCGTTCTATTCGACCGACATGCGTTGGGGTGGAGCCCGAAGCGGCGTGCAGCTTCACGACGGACTCGCACGGGGACGCACCACGGCCGGCGGGCAGTTCTATCCGGTGCCGGGTGGAATGCTGGAGACCGCCGAGAATCTGCGCCGCGACTACGGCATCAGCCGCGCCGAGCAGGACGAACTTGCGGTGCGCTCGCATCGAAGTGCTGTGGCGGCCCAGGAGTCCGGGGTTCTGGCCGAGGAGATCATTCCCGTGACGGTCCGCTCCCGTAAAGGCGAGACAGTGATCGACACCGATGAGCACCCGCGTGCCGACACCACGGTCGAGGCGCTGGCCAAGCTGAAACCTGTTCTGCTCAAGCAGGACCCGGAGTCCACCGTGACCGCGGGCAACTCCAGTGGTCAGAACGACGCCGCGTCCATGTGCATCGTCACCACCCCGGAGAAGGCCGCCGAGCTGGGCCTGCGGCCGCTGGTGCGCATGGTGTCGTGGGGTTCGGCGGGTGTCGCCCCCAACGTCATGGGCATCGGCCCGGTTCCGGCTACCGAGGTGGCCCTGGCAAAGGCCGATCTGCAGCTCAGCGACATCGACCTGATCGAGCTCAACGAGGCGTTCGCCGCCCAGGCACTGGCCGTGACGAAGGAGTGGAAGTTCGGCGAGGCCGACTTCGAGCGCACCAACGTCCGGGGATCCGGCATCTCGCTGGGGCACCCGGTCGGGGCGACCGGCGGGCGGATGCTGGCCACGCTGGCGCGGGAACTTGATCGGCGTCAGGCCCGCTACGGGTTGGAGACCATGTGCATCGGCGGTGGCCAGGGGCTGGCCGCCGTGTTCGAAAGGGTGACCCCATGACCAGACTCGCGCAAACCCTGGGGCTCACCGAGTTCCAGACCGAGATCGTCTCGACGGTAAGGCAATTCGTCGACAAGGAGGTCATCCCGACCGCCCAGGAGCTGGAACACTCCGACACCTACCCGCAGGCCATCGTCGACCAGATGAAGGAGATGGGCCTGTTCGGGCTCATGATCCCCGAGGAGTACGGCGGGCTCGGCGAGTCGCTGCTCACCTACGCGCTGTGCGTCGAGGAGCTGGCCCGCGGCTGGATGAGCGTGTCCGGGGTGATCAACACCCACTTCATCGTCGCGTACATGGTCCGCCAGCACGGAACCGACGCCCAGAAGCAGAAGTTCCTGCCGCGCATGGCGACTGGTGAGACACGGGGTGCATTCTCGATGTCCGAGCCCGAGCTGGGCTCCGACGTGGCAGCGATCCGCACCCGGGCCAAGAAGAACGACGACGGCACGTACACGATCGACGGCCAGAAGATGTGGCTGACCAACGGCGGCAGTTCCACCCTGGTGGCCGCGCTGGTGCGCACGGACGAGGGCGCCGACAAGCCGCACCGCAACCTGACCGCGTTCCTGGTCGAAAAGCCCACCGGCTTCGGTGAAGTCGTTCCCGGTCTGACCATTCCGGGCAAGCTCGACAAGCTGGGCTACAAGGGCATCGACACCACCGAGCTGATTTTCGACGGCTACCGGGCCAGTGCCGACGACGTCCTCGGCGGGGTCACCGGGCAGGGCTTCTTCCAGATGATGGACGGGGTCGAGGTCGGCCGCGTCAACGTCTCGGCCCGGGCCTGCGGCGTGGGAATCCGCGCCTTCGAGCTGGCGGTCCGTTATGCCCAGCAGCGGGAGACGTTCGGCAAGCCGATCGCCGAGCATCAGGCCGTGGCCTTCCAATTGGCCGAGATGGCAACCAAAGTCGAGGCCGCCCATCTGATGATGGTCAACGCCGCCCGGCTCAAGGACTCCGGCGAGCGCAACGACGTGGCCGCGGGCATGGCCAAGTATCTGGCCAGCGAGTTTTGTTCGGAGGTCACCCAGCAGAGCTTCCGGATTCACGGCGGGTACGGCTATTCCAAGGAGTACGAGATCGAACGGCTGATGCGCGACGCACCGTTCCTGCTGATCGGTGAGGGCACCAGCGAGATCCAGAAGAACATCATCAGCAAGCGCCTGCTGTCCGACTATCGGGTCTGAACCGTGTCCATCCCCGATTTCGCTTCTCGGCCACAGCTGGCCGAGGATGTGGCGCGACTGATCCGGCGCCGGATCTTCGACGGCACCTATCCGGCGGGCAATTACATCCGGCTCGAGCAACTGGCGGCCGAGCTGGGGATCAGCGTGACGCCGGTACGCGAGGCGTTGTTCGGCCTGCGCACCGAGGGGCTGCTGACCCAGCAGCCACGGCGCGGGTTCCTGGTGCTGCCGGTCACGCGGCGCGACATCGACGACGTGGCGGGCGTGCAGGCGCACATCGGCGGGCAGCTGGCGTCCCGGGCGGCCGGGCAGATCACCGACGGCCAACTCGGTGAGCTCGCCCGGATCCAGCGGGAGCTGGAGGACGCGTATGCGCAAGACGATCATGAGGCAGCGGTACGGCTCAACCATGCGTTCCACCGCGGTGTCAACCGGGCGGCCGAATCGCCGAAACTTGCCCAGCTGATGTCCCAAATCACCCGTTACGCACTGGAATCGGTGTATCCGACGGTGGAGGGCTGGCCCGAGCAGTCCACCCACGACCACCGCCGGATCCTGGCCGCGCTCAAGGCCCGCGACGGGGATGCGGCCCGCGACGCCATGGCCGAGCACCTGTGTGCCGCGTCCAAACCGCTGACCGAGCACCTCGACCGGCTGGGTGTGCTGGAGTAGCGAGTTGATCCGCGAGCAGACGCAAATGTACCCATTTCGGTAGGAAAACAGGGACTTTCGCGTCTGCTCGCCGAGGAAAAGGATGGGTGCATGGCAGGTGTTCTCGACGGGATACGGGTGCTCGACTACGGCCGGTTCATCGCGGCCCCCTGGTGCAGCGCGATCCTGGCCGACATGGGTGCCGACGTGCTGCGGGTGGAGAAACGCGAAGGCGGGGAAGACCGTTGGGTGCAGGCCGTCACCGAGGGCGGTGAAGGCGGCACCTTCCTGCAGTGCAACCGCAACAAGCGCTCACTCACGCTGGACTCCACCACTGCTGAGGGCGCGGAGATCACCCGCCGGCTGGTGGCGGAGGCCGACATCGTGATCGCCAACATGCCCGCGGCCGGGATGCGGGCCAGCGGGCTGGACTACGAGACACTCAAGGCGGTCAAGCCCGACATCATCCTGGCCAGTGCAACGGCCTACGGCGAGGGCGGTCCGTACAGCGAAAAGATCGGCTTCGACGGCGCCGGACAGGTGATGTCGGGGGCGGTCTACCGTCAGGGGCTGCCCGACCAACCGATCCGAACGGTGGTGCCCTACGCGGATTTCGGGACCGCGCTCACGCTCGCGATCGGCGTCATGATGGCGCTGTATCACCGCGACAAGACCGGGGAGGGGCAGCACGTCGAAGGCGCCCTGCTGCCCACCGCTCTGATGCTGTCGAACGCCTTCCTGATCGAGCGTGAACTGCTGCAGGTCGACAAGCCCCGGATGGGCAACAAAGGTGCGTCGGTCGCGCCGTGCGATCTCTATCGCACCGCCGACGACCAGTGGGTCCTGCTGCAGGTCGCCGGGCAGCCGATGTTCAAGCGCTGGTGCCGGCTGGTGGGTCGAGAAGAACTGTTCGACGATCCACGTTTCGCCAACGACGACATCCGCTGGGCCAACGGCGACATCCTCAACGACATCATGGCCGAGTGGTGTGCCGACAAGACCAAGGCGGCCGTGCTGGAGCTGTTGGAGAAGGCGAAAATGCCCGCCGCCCCGCTGCATTCCACGCAGGACGTGCTCGACGACCCGCATGTGCAGGCCATGGGCTACCTACAGCGGGTCCCGTTCCCAGGTGCGTCGCGCGATGTGCCGATCATCGAGACGCCGTTCCGGATGTCGGCGACGCCGGGGACGATCCGGCGACGGGCTCCGCTGTTGGGTGAGCACACCGATGAGGTGCTCGCCGAGATCGGTTATGACGCAGCGCAGATCGCCCAGTTGCGGACGAACCAGATCGTGTAAGAGTGAACCGTTGAGATTGCATACAGGGTCGTGAAGTTCGTGGATTCACGACCCTGTACGCAATCTCAACATCGCACGACCAGGTGTGAATCTACAGCGATTCGCCGATCGCATGAAGCGCCGCGAGCTGCTCGCAGAAGTGTTCGGCGCTGCGCGCCTGCACCGTGCAGTTGGCGACGGTGGCCCCGGCATCGCGCAACCGGCCCAGACGGCCTCGTGCGTTGTCTGGGTCTCCCAGCGGGTCCAGGGACACCCCGGGGGAGAGGACGACATCGAAGTCCGCAGGCAAGTGGTGCGGTGCGAGAAACTCGGCGATGGTGTCGGGCGAAAGGCCGAAAGGGACCCAGCCGGTGCCCAATTCGACGGCACGCCGTAGCGAGCGTTTGGTGCGCCCGCCCACCCAGACCTCGAGATCCGTCGTGGAGGCGTGCGGTTCGATGACGAATCCGTCGACCTCGCGTTGCCCCCACGCGGCCCGCAGTCGGGCGATGTCGCGGTCGGCCGCGGCCCCGCGGTCTTCCCACTGGGCGCCGAGCAGTTCGAATTCCTCGGTCAGTGACCCGACGCCGACGCCGAGGATCACTCGTCCGCCGCTGAGCCGGTCGAGGGTCCCATAGCTCTTCGCCAGTGCCACCGGGTGGTGATAGGGCAGCACCACCACGGCGGTGGCCAACCGGATGCGCCGGGTCCGGGCCGCCAGGAACGACAAGGTGGCCAGCGGGTCCCAGTACACCGTCCCGCGCACCGCGGCGGCGGAGGCGGGTATCCCGGTGTGCTCGGCACACGTGAGGTGGTGAAACCCCAAGCCGTCAGCCGCCTCGGCGATCAAAGCCAGCTCGTCGGGTCCGGCGTCGGCCTCCCACGGCGAGAACTCACCGGGATGCTGCATGACAATGGGTGTGGACAGTCCGAGCTTCACGACGTTGCCTCCTTGGCCTGGATCTTCGCAAAGCTGACGGTGGCCACGACGGCCAGGTCATCGTTCGGGACCGTGAAGATGTCGACCTGGATCACCATGGATCGCTTACCGGCGTGCACGATGCGGGCCACGGCCCGCGCGGCGCCGTCGGTCACCGGCCGTAGGTAACGCAGGTTGAGGTCCGAGGTCACCACGCTGTGGCCCGGTGGCAATTGACGCATGGCGAGCTTGCCGGCCGCGGTGTCCACCAGGGTGGCAAGCAGACCACCCTGCAGACCGCCGTTGGTGTTCACCACGTGTGGGGCCACGGGAAGCTCGACGACGGCCTCGTCGTCGGAGCCCGGGGCGTCCCGATAACCGATCAGCTCGAACAGTTCGAAGATGTTGGTGGTCATCGGTCTGCCTCGGTATAGCGGATGACACCGCGGATGTTGCGTCCTTCCAGCATGTCCCGGTAGGCATCGTTGATCTGGTCGAGCCGGTATTCGCGGGTCACCATGTCGTCGAGATTCAACTCACCCAGCTGATACAGGGTGAGCAGCTCGGGTATGTCGAACTGGGGATTGCCGCCACCGAACAGGCTTCCTTGCAGACTCTTCTGCAGCAAGGTCAAGCCGGCCAGGTTGAGCGTCGTCTCGGAATCGATCACGCTGCCCATCGCCGTCAGCACACAGGTCCCGCCCTTGGCGGTGAGCTGCATCCATGACTCGACGTCGCGGCCCTCGGTACGCCCGACAGTGACGATGACCTTGCGGCACATGCGACCACCGGTCGCTGCGGCCACTCCGGCCAAGGCGGTGGTTACGTCCGGATAGGCCTCGTGGGCCCCGAACTTCAGAGCCTGTTCCCGCTTCCATTCGACCGGGTCCACCGCGAAGATGCGCCGGGCCCCGGCGATGGCTGCGCCTTGCAGAGCTGCGATGCCGACGCCGCCGACGCCGACGATTGCCACGTCCTCACCGGGACGGACGTTGGCGCTGCGCACGGCCGAGCCGTATCCGGTGGTCACCCCACAGCCGACGAGGCACGCCACCTCGAAGGGAATTGTCGGGTCGATCTTGACCACCGAGGTCCGATGCACCACTACGTACGGGGAGAAGGTGCCGAGGAGGGACATGGGAATCACGTTCTGTCCCTTTGCCTGTACCCGGAACGAACCGTCGGACACCGATGCACCGGCGAGGAGGCCCATGCCGAGGTCACAGAGATTGCGCAGGCCGGTCTGGCAGGCCGGGCAGCTACCGCAGGACGGGATGAACGACATCACCACGTGATCCCCGACCTCCAGACCTTCGGTGTCGGGGCCGACTTCAACGATCACCCCGGCACCCTCATGCCCGCCCAGGATGGGGAAGTCGGCCATCGGGATGTCTCCGGTCATCAGGTGATGGTCGGAGTGACACAGCCCCGCGGTTTCCAGGGCCACCTTTACCTCGCCCTTGCGAGGGTCGCCGATCTCGATCTCCTCGATCGACCACGGTTGACCGAAGTCCCATACCAGGGCGCCTTTGGTTTTCATCGGTGGACACCTTCCCTCAACATGGCTCGCAACGCGGCGTTGTCGACTTTCCCGGTGCCCCCGCGGGGGAGGGCATCCTCCCTGTCGAGGAGCAGCCACAGCGTGGGCACCTTGAACGAGCTGATGATCGCGTGGGTGGCCGAGCGTAGTGCTTCGACGGTCAGCCCGTCGCCCACCACGGCCGCACCGACCCGGTTGGCAGGGCCGTCAGGAACGCTCACCACATGTGCTGCGCGGACCCCCGGAAGGGACCGCAGCGCTCGCGCCACTTCACTCGGATACACCGTGGCGCCACGGACCTTGAACATGTCGTCGGATCGGCCGCGGTAGAACAGGAACCCGTCGGCATCCAGGTGTCCGAGATCGCCGGTCGGGTAGTAGCCGTCGGCGGTGAACACCTGCTCTCGGCTACGCCGGCAGATTCCCCGCATCACGTGCGGGCCCCGGATCTGGATTGCCCCGGCTTCCCCGCGGGGCAGCACAACGCCGGTCTCGACGTCGGCGATGCGCACGTCCGTACCGTCGAACGGTCTGCCGCAGCTGCCCCAGGCCGATTCCGGCATGTCGGCGTCGGCCCTGAATCCGCAGTACGGGCCGAACGATTCGGTCATTCCCAACAATGACGCCCGCGCCCCGGGCCGTGACCGCATCCCGTCCGGCAGCAGCGCTTCCAGGCTTCCGGGCCGCAATGAGCTCAGATCCGCGGCGCCGGCGTGGCGGGCCAGCGCCTCGGCCTGCTCGGGCCAACCCCGGAACAGCGTGACCTGTTCGCGCTGAAGCAGTTCGAGCGTGGATTCGGGGTGGGGTACGGGTTCGGTCACCAGGGTGGCCCCGGCGACCAGGGCGGAGAGGATGCCTGCGCCGAAACCGCCCACCCAGAAGAACGGCATGGGCAGATACAGCCGGGTGTCGGCGGTGATGCACCGCGCCTCGAGCCCAGAGCGCACCGCGCCCAGGGCGCTCCGGTGCGAATGAACGGTCCCCTTCGGTGGCCCGCTGCTGCCCGAGGTGAACATGATGACCATCGGGTCGCTTTCGCGTACGCAGCTGGCCAGCGCGTCCGCAGTGCCACGCGCTCCGCTGAATCCCATTGCTTCCCCGGCGGTCCACACCGCGCGCAGCGCGGGTACCTGATTCCGGTCCACCGGGTATCGGTGGCCACGGAATTCCTCGACCGCGAACAGGAACTGCACCGACGCCATGCGTAATTGGGCCGTCAGTTCGCTTGGGCGCAGCAGTGTGCTCAGCGGCACCAGGACGGCGCCGATCCGCATCAGTGCGATCGCGATCCGGACCCAGTCCACCCCGTTGGGCATGATGAGCCCGACCCGAGACCCTTTGGTGATGCCCGCCGCGATGAATCCGGAGGCCAGTCCGGCTGTGCTCGTGTCCAGTTCGGCGTAGGTGAGACGAGCATCAGGGTCGGTCACCGCGGACTTCGAGGCCTGCGCAGACAGGGCGTGCGCGCGCACCAGCGCGTCGATGGTGTCGGGCTCCCGATCAGGCACTGAACAGCCTCGCGAGTGCGGGTAGATCGAGCTTTCCGCTGGAGAGCGTCGGCACGTCGCCGGTACCGCATACCGCGAACACCCGAGGGACCTTGTAGGCCGACAGCGTGGCGCGCAGCTCGCTGCGCACCGCGTCGATGTCGACGGGGTCGTCGGTGACGATGACTGCCGCGACGATCTGACCGCGAGTCGTATCGGGCAGGCCGAGGACGTGCGCGGTGAGTCCCAGTGCCGCCACCGCCTTCTCGACTTCGCCGGGGGTGACATTTGCGCCGGCGGTCTTGATCATCGCGCCCGCGCGGCCGAGGAAGTAGAAGTAACCGTCGTCGTCGACGCGTACCAGATCGCCGGTGTGAAACCATCCGTCGGCGTCGAAGCAGTCTTCGCGGTTGCGTCCGTAGTAGCCCTGCATGAGGTATGGCCCACGAACGCACAATTCGCCGGAGTCGAGCACCTTCGTGTCGAATCCGGGTGCGGGCCGGCCATAGCTGCCGCGACGATGCTCGGGTTGGTCGCCGTCGTCGCCGTCGACCAGGACCACACTGCCGGTCTCGGTCATTCCCAGCATGTTGTGCCGTAGCTCCGGATCGGCAGGCCGGCAGGCGGCCGCCATGACGGGGTAGAGGTTGCCTCGCGTTGCCGAGAAATGACGGTTCGGGTAGCTGGGATGGCTGCTCAGATGGCTGATGCCGGCGACGAATCCATTGGTGATGGTGGGGTTCTCGGCCTCCAGCAGGTCGAGGGTGGCTCCCGCGTCGGTCGCGTTCGAACAGATCAGGGTTGCCCCGGCGGTGATCGTGGCCAGCAGACCGAAGGCGAAGCCGCCGATCCAGAAGAACGGCGAGTTGCAGAACAGTCGGTCGGCCGCCGTGAGGCCGCGGATCGCGTTGAGGTTGCGCTGATGTCCGATCAGTGATGCGTGGGTGTGGACCACGCCTTTTGGGGAGCCGGTGGATCCCGACGTGTAGATGACCGCCAGTGGATCGGACCCGTCCACATCGTCTTCGAATTCGGTCGGGGTCGGGACGTCGGCGTGCGGCAGATCGAACAACACCTGTCGCAGGCACGGTGCGTCGATACCGGCGAGGCGTTGCGTGTAGTCGTGATTGCGGAAACTGCGGGCCGACAGCAGGATCGCGGTATCGCTGGCGTGCACCTGGGTATGCAGCTCAGTCGCGGTGAGGAAGGTGGAGTACGGCACCACCACCGCACCGATGCGGGCGGCCGCGAGCATCCCGACCACGAAATCGACCCCGTTGGGATAGAGCAGCCCGACGTGCGTGCCCTTACCGGCGCCGAGGGCGAGCAGACCGCCGGCCACCTCCGCGGAGCGGCGCTGTGCCTCGGCGTAGCTGATCCGTCCGTCATCGCAGATCAGCAGCGGGCGATCGGCGCACTCGCGCAGCAGCTCCGCAACGGTGTCAGACACGCGAGGCGAAATGGTCCCGTACGGCGCCGAGATCGGCCTTCCCCGAAGGCGTCCGGGGAATCGTCTCGACGATGGCGATGTCGGTGGGGATCTCGTAGCGGGCCAGTCGGCCGCCCAGGTACTCGAGAAGAACGTCGACGGTGGCTGTGCCGTGCAGTTCGACCATCGCCACCGGCGTCTCGCCCAGGCGGTCATCGGAGATGCCGATCACGGCCGCACCGCGCACCGCGGGGTGGCTCTCCAGGGCGGTGCGGACATCGTCGGGCATCACCTTGAACCCACCGCGGATGATGGCCTGGTCGGCGCGGCCGAGGATCCAGACGAATCCATCGGCATCGATACGTGCCAGGTCGGTGGTGCGCAGCCAGTCCGCGTCGGCATCGAACTGTGCCGGTTTGACCTCCAGCAAGCCCTTCTCGTCGGGCTCCAGCGGATTGCCGTCCTCGTCGACCACGCGCAGCCGGGCTCCGGGGTTGGCTCGGCCAACGCTGCCGCGCTTGACTTTCCAGTACTTCTGGTGATCTGCCAGCGTCCAGCCGGCCACCCCACCGCCGAACTCGGTCGCGGCATACGAGGTCAACACCGGGATACCGAACTTCTCGGTGAAGGCGTCGGCGTCATCGGCGGACAGGGGAGCGGTGCCGGAGGTGACCGCACGGACGCTGGCGAGGTCGCCGCGAGTCAGGTCGGAGTGCAGCACCATGCGCAGCGCGGCCGGGACCAGCGATACCGCCCGCGGTTGGTGCTCCCGTACGGCGTCGGCCCAGCGCGTGAGGTCGAATTTGGCCAGCAGCACGAATGATCGGGCTTCGGCGATACACAGCAGCACCCGGTACACACCGCCGACGTGCACCAGTGGCGAGTTGACGATCGCCACGCCGCGCCGCAGTTCGGTTGGAGACGAGGCATTTTCGGGGTCCCGGCCGATGACGCTGCGGGCCAGCATGTCGTAGGTGAGGTCCACCCGCTTGGGCGGGCCGGTGGTTCCGCTGGTCAGCATCCACACCGCCACACCCGGACGCCCCGCATCCTGGGAGGGGCGCTGGGCGGGGCTGACCCCGGGTTCGGTGTCGAGATCGCGGATCGTCACCGTTGTCGTCGCAGGCGAGGGGGTGGACAGCGCGGCGATGTCCTCGGCCAGGCCGATGAGCACCGGCAGCCCGAGGGCTTCGATGTCGGCGCGGGTGCGCTCGTCACCGCGGGACGGGTTGATCACGACGACGGTTCCGCCTGCGGCCAGCACCCCGAGCAGCGCCGCCACATGTGCGGGCTGATTGCGCAGCATGATGCCTACCCGCGTGCCGGACGACACCGCACTGATGCGCCGCGCCAGCGTCGCGACCTGCCCCCAGGTGTGCCATTGGCCGTCGTACTGGATGGCGTTCGCGGCCGGATCCAGGGCGAGGACGTCGTCGATGCGTTGTGAAAGGGGATGGGCCATCAGCGGATCCGGGGTGCTGTCTTGGGCAGGGGGCGCTCGGCCAGCTCGGCCTTGGCGATCGGGTTGCCCAGCCGGGTGTAGATGAGGCCCTGGTCCATGGCGGCGCGGTAGGGCTTGTCCAGGGACTCCCAGATCGCCTTCACGGTTCCCTGCGTGGCCGTCGGCGGCTTCGCGGCGATGGTGGTGGCGATCTGGTTCGCGCGGTCCCACAACTGGTCCCTGGCCACCACTTCGGTGACAAGTCCGATGCGCAGCGCCGTCTCGGCGCCGACGCGCTCGTCGTTGCCCATCAGCGCCATTCGCAAGGTATCGCCGAGCCCGACCCGCCGCATCAGGCCGATGGGCTCCAGCGCCGACACCAGACCCGCGCTGACGTGGGAATCGAAGAACGTGGCTTCCTGCGAGCAGATCACGACGTCGGCTTCGTTGACGAAATACAGCGCGCCGGCCGTGCACATGCCCTGCACCGCGCAGACCACCGGTTTCCACATCTTCTGCCACTTCGGGCTCAGCAGTTCGCCGGGATCCTCGTGGTTCCAGACGATCTCGGGCTGACCATAGCTGGACTTCACGTCCAGGCCGGCGCTGAACGCGCGGTCGCCCGCGGCCCGCAACACCACGGCATTGATGCCTTCGTCATCTTTGATGGCGTGCCAGGCGTCGCGCATCTCATTGCACATGGCCCGGTTGAACGAGTTCAGCGCGTCGGGCCGGTTCAGCGTGACCGTGGCGACCCGTGATCCGTGGTCGAAGTCGAGGAGCAGTGTCTCCATCAGTGCTGTCTCCTCTTCGCGCGAGCGCTCATCAGCGTGCCTGCCAGTTGGGCTTGCGCTTCTCCACGAATGCCCGGGGTCCCTCCAGCGCATCCTCGGTCCGGACCACGCGCTCGCGGAACGTCTCGGCCAGGATCTCGCCCTCGTGCAACGGCAGATCGAGGGTCTTGTGAATGGCCAGCCGGGTTCCCCGGACCGCCAGCGGGGCGTTGAGGCAGACCGTGTCGGCGATCTCGTGGGCACGTGCCAGCAGCTTGTCATGTTCGACGATCTCGGTGATCAGTCCGAGTTCGTAGGCGCGCTCGACCGTCATGCGTTCGTGCTTGCCCATCAAGGCCATTCGCAACGCCACCGACCGCGGCAGGGCCTTGGCCAGTCGCACCATCTCGCGGGCGGCGACCAGGCCGATGCTGACGTGTGGGTCGAAGAACGTCGCCTTGTCCGAGGCGATGACGATGTCGCCGGTGGTGACCCAATCCAGGCCGGCGCCGCAGCAGATTCCGTTGATCGCCACCACGACGGGCTTGGCCATGCTGCGGAACGGCGGGGTGCCCTCCTGCGGCGCTTCCCACTGTTCGTAGGTGGACAGATACGGCCGTTCGTTGAGCACCTTTCCGTCGCCGGGGATCTCCTTGACGTCGGCGCCGGTGCAGAATGCGCGGCCGGTGGCGGTGACGATCATCAGCCAGACGTTGTCGTCGTTCTCGGCCTGGTCATAGGCGGCCCGCAACTCGGTGATCATGTGTGGGGACAGCGCATTGAGCGCGTCGGGCCGATTCAAGGTGATGGTGGCCTTGTGGCCGTCCACCTCGTACTTGATGGTGTCGTATGTCGCAAACGCAGTCATCTGTCCTCTTATTGTCTTATCGGCCTTGGAAATCCGGGTCGCGGCGGTCCCGGAACGCGGCCAGGCCCTCTTTGAAATCGGTGGTGCGGCAGGAGAGTTCCAAGTTGGACAGCTCCTGGTTGAGTGACTGGGAGAGCGTTGCGTGCTGGCCGTAGGCGATGGCCTGCTTGGCCAGCCCGATCGCGACGGTCGGTCCGGCGGCCAGCCGCGCCAACAAGGAGTCCACTGCCTCATCGAACTGGTTGGCGGCAACCGCATCGTGGATCAACCCCCAGTCGGCGGCCTGGGACCCGGTGACCTGCTCGCCGAGCAGCAGCATGCGCTTGGCCCTGGCCACCCCGGCCAGCCGGGGTAACAGCCAGGTCGCGCCGGAATCGGGGGTGAACCCGCGGCTCATGAACGGTTCCCAGAAGGTGGCGCCGGTGTCGGCGATGGTGAAGTCGGCGGCCAGTGCCAGGTTGCAGCCCAGCCCGACGGCCCAGCCCCGTACCGCACACACCACCGGCAGCTGGATGGTGGCGACCAGTTCGATGACGCGGTGCGCGGTGTGCGGGATCCGGCGGACCAGATCGCCGGTGCGGGGCCGCTGACCTGAATCGTTGGTGGCGACCCAGTCGGCCCCGGTGCAGAAGTTGTCACCGGCCCCGGTGATGGCGATCGCCCGCAGGGAATCGTCGTAAGCGGCCGCCGACAAGATGCCGACCAGCTCGTCGATCATCTTATGGTTCAACGAGTTACGCCGCGCCGGGCGGTCGAGGGTGATGCGCAGGGTGGAGTCCGCGCGGGACGTGGTCACCGAACCGTCACTCACCTGGATTCCAGCCTTTCCCAATCCATACAGTTGCCCATACAGTAGGCGATGCGGTTACTATCTTGTACAAGTTAGCAAGGAAAGGTCGCTGATGGAAGGACGCGCCAGGCGCATCCGGCAGCCTCGGGTTGCCGAGATCGTCGCGTCCAAACTGCGCGATGACATCCTGTCGGGCCGACTGCGGGAAGGCGACATCCTGCCCACCCAGGAGAGCCTGTTCCAGGAGTTCGGGGTCAGTCCACCGGCGTTGCGTGAGGCCATTCATCTCCTGGAGACCGACGGGTTGATCTCGGTCCGCCGCGGAAATGTCGGGGGAGCGGTGGTGCAGATGCCGTCGGCAGACCGCACCGCCCACATGATCGGCATGGTGCTGCAGACGCGGGCCGCCACGCCGGCCGACGTCAGCGAGGCCCTGCTACACCTTGAGCCGATCTGTGCGGGAATGTGCGCCGCGCGGGAGGACCGCGCCGTCGAGGTGGTGCCGTATCTGCGGGCCGAGATCGACCGTCAGGCAGACCAGTTCGACGACATCTCCCAGTATGTGCCCAACGCCCGCCGGTTCCACGAGGCCTTGGTATCCCGATGCGGCAACGAGCCGATGATCTTGCTGATCGGCTCGCTGGAGCTGATCTGGTCCACGCACGAATCCGGGGTGTGGACAGGTGAAGGCGAGGCGGGCATGACAGCCCCGACCATGCGGGCCGCATTGCGGGACCACCAACGGCTGGTGGACGCGATCGCCGACGGCAACACGGCCCGGGCGACCAAGCTCGCGGCCGACCATCTCACCGCGGCGCGGCGCACCACGCTGGCCGCTGACAACGACAAAACCATTGAAGCGAGGTTGATTTCGCATGACAGATGACCGGGTGCTCTTCGAGGTCGATGCGGACCACCGCATCGCCACCATCACGCTGAACAATCCCAAGCAGCGCAATTCCTATGACGCCGCGATGCGCGACGAGGTCGCGCGCTACCTCGACATCGTGGCCGACGACGACGACTTGACCGTGGTGCTGCTGCGCGGGGCCGAGGGCGTGTTCAGCACCGGTGCCGACATGAACAACGCGTATGGCTGGTATGGCGAGAAGGAGAGGGGCGAGGCTCCCAAGAAGAGTCGCCCAAGCCAGCGGCGCCGACTGACGGTGGACCGCAAGTCTTTTGGCTTTTACCACAACTTCATGGGCTTCCCGAAGGTCACCGTGGGCGAGATCAGCGGTTACGCACTGGGCGGTGGATTCGAGATGGCG
The DNA here is from genome assembly GCF_048282715.1 of Mycobacterium sp. 134. NCBI lineage: Bacteria > Bacillati > Actinomycetota > Actinomycetes > Mycobacteriales > Mycobacteriaceae > Mycobacterium > Mycobacterium sp. 134. The sequence goes on along the minus strand of NZ_JBLVUN010000008.1, from coordinate 4,556,782 downwards.
TTGATGACCGACATCTCGGTGATCGCCCGTGATACCAGGATCGGGATGCCGGCCACCCGGTTCCTCGGCCCGGCGCTGGGCAGCCTGCACATGTTCTTCCACCGCCTCGGGCCGGTGCTGGCCCGGCGGATGCTGCTCACCGGGGACATCGTCGAGGCCGGTTCGATCGAGCACCTCGGCGTCTTCACCGACACGTGCGATGCCGATCAGGTGACGGCGCGGGCGCAGTACTGGGCGGCCAAGGCGGCCAAGATGCCGGCCGACGGGGTGGTGATCGCCAAGGAGGCGTTCCGGCTCGTCGAGCAGAGTCAGGCATACCAGGGCGAGGAGGTGGCCAGCTACATCTTCCACGCCTACGGCACCAACCTGCAGTTTTCGCCAGGTGAGTTCAACTTCGTCAAGACCCGCGCGCAGCATGGCACGAAGGAAGCGTTCCGCCTGCGCGACGAGCATTTCCACGTCCCCGAACCGCAGTAGAAACCCGTCCTGATACCGTTACAGAAACACGATATAGCGTAAAGGTGGAACCATGCCAACACCCGTCATCGTGGGCGCTGCCCGCACAGCGATCGGCCGTTCCTTCAAGGGGACCCTGGTCAACACCCCGCCGGAAACCCTGATCACCACCGTCCTGCCCGAGGTCGTGCGTCGCGCCGGCATCGCCCCAGAGGCCATCGATGATCTGATCTTCGCCGAATCCAACTACGGTGGCGGCGACATCGCGCGCTACGCAGCCGACGCACTGGGCTGGCAGTCCGTGCCCGGCCAGGCCGTCAACCGGCACTGCGCCGGATCGCTCACCGCGATCGGCAACGCGTCGGCCCAGATCGGCTCCGGCATGGAGCGGGTCCTGATCGCCGGCGGTGTGCAGTCGCTGTCCTCGTCGCCGCTGATGAAGTGGCGCGTTCCGGGATTCGGGCCCGAGATCGAGTTCATCGAACCGTGGATGACCCCGACGCACGTGGAGACCCCCGATGCGCCGATGCGGGACATGTCGATCACGGTCGGCTGGAACACCGCACAGGCCGCCGGGATCACCCGCGAGGACATGGACGCCTGGGCCGCGCGGTCGCACCAGCGGGCCATCGCCGCGATCGACGCGGGCAAGTTCCTCGACGAGATCGTGCCGTTGAAGGTCAACCAGCCCGACGGCTCGGTCATCGAGTTCAGCGTCGACGAGCACCCGCGCCGCGGCACCACCGCCGAGAAGCTCGCCGAACTCAAGGTCCTGCACCCGGAGATCGAAGGATTCTCCATCACCGCGGGCAACAGCAGCGGCACCAACGACGCTGCCGCTGCTGTCGCGCTGGTCGGCGACGACTACGCGGCCGCGGAGAACCTCAACGTGATGGCCAAGGTCCGGGCGTGGGGCGCGGTCGGCGTCGCCGCTCGTGACACCGGACTGGGCGGCGTCGAGGTAATCGGCAAGGTCCTGGACCGGGCCGGGCTCAAGCCCTCGGATGTCGCGCTGTGGGAGATCAACGAGGCGTTCGCCTCGGTGCCGATCGCCGCTGTGCGCAAGTACGGCATCGACGAGGAACTGGTGAACTTCTCCGGCAGCGGCTGCAGCCTCGGCCACCCGATCTCGGCCTCCGGTGCCCGCATGGTCACCACCCTGATCTACGAACTGCAGCGCCGCGGTGGCGGTATCGGCGTGGCCGCGATGTGCGCCGGCGGCGGCCAGGGTGGCGGGCTGGTCATCGAGGTCTAGAGAAGGTTGGCCCTGTGTCCCCGGCGCGAACATCCGAGAAGGATGTGCCGGGGACGCGGAGTCAGCTGGCCGCGGCCTTCCGGCGGGCAGGTGCCTTCTTGGCCGGTTTACCGGCATTCGCCTCGATCCGCTGCGCGGCGTGGTCGAGGATGCACTCCAGGCCGTACTCGAAGTTCTTCTCGTCGGCCGCCCCGATGCGGTGCCCCTCGCTGGTGACCTGCGCCAGCAGCGGGGTCACCTCGGGGTCGATGACCATGGTCTCTTCGTAGTCGCCGGGCGCGTTGTCGGTGGCCCGGTTCTTCTCGTAGAGGCGGTGCAGCACAACCGACCCGCGGACGTGTACAGACACGGCGGAATACGTGTCGAAGGCGTCCTCGACGGACAGTCCTGCCTCGACGAGTCCGGAGATCGCGGTCTCCATCTCCTGCACGCCCAGGCGGGCGGCGCGCGGGCTCAGGGCCGAGCGAATGAGAATGAGATCACACAGAATGGGGTTACCCATGAAGGCTTTTCGCATGGTCCTGGCGTGGTTGGCCAGTGACTCGCGCCAGTCCTTGGCCTCCACGTAGGGGGTGGCGACGACGAACTCGCGCAGTGCGCGGTCGGTCATCGCATTGAGCAGGTCGTCCTTCTTGCGGAAGTACCAGTAGATGCTCGTGACACCGACGCCCAGATGTTTGCCCAGCAGCGGCATGCTGAGGTTGTCGATCGACACCTGCTCGGCGAGTTCGAAAGCGCCGTTGATGATGTCGTCGGGATTGATGGACCCGCGTTCGCGCCGTTGACGTTTCTCAGCGGTCGGTTGCTTTGCCACTGCGGGCACCTCCATCGAAATCGAATCTGCTCAAGTCGTCCCTGTGCCGCGGTTCAATCGCAGGTGAATTTACCGCCGGCCGCCACCTGAACTGCGCCTATGCGCGCGTGTCGCGGGGTCTTGTCGCTGTCAACCTTACCGGTAGCCCTTCCGTGGGTGCCTTCCACCGTTGGCGACGACGCGTCGCTCGGGCATGGCCGACGGGGTGCCGCCTTTGTACTGTAAACACTATAGTAGGCTTTTCCGGGTTATTGGGCTTCGTGAGCGAAGGGGCAATTGGTGTCGGAAGAAGTTCTGCGGGAGCGTCGGGGTCGGACGCTCGTCATCACGATCAATCGTCCGGAAGCGCGCAATGCGTTCAATCTTGCGGTGGTCCAAGGGCTCGCCGATGCCATGGACGAACTCGACGACACCCCCGAGCTGTCGGTGGCCGTCCTCACCGGGGCCGGCGGAAACTTCTGCGCAGGCATGGACCTCAAGGCGTTCGCTTCGGGGGAACTGCCCTACGTTCCCGGGCGCGGCGCGGGTTTCACCGAGCGTCCGCCGCGCAAGCCGCTGATCGCCGCTGTCGAAGGGTTCGCCCTCGCCGGTGGGACCGAGCTGGTCCTGGCGACCGACCTCGTGGTCGCCTCCAAGGTCGCGAAGTTCGGCATCCCCGAGGTCAAGCGTGGTCTGGTCGCCGGGGGCGGTGGCCTGCTGCGGCTGCATCAGCGCATCCCTTACCAGAAGGCGATGGAACTCGCGCTCACCGGCGACAGCTTCACCGCCGAGGAGGCCGCCGCATGGGGTTTCGTCAACAAACTGACCGAGCCCGGTGAGGCGCTCGACGGTGCGCTCGGACTTGCCGATCGGATCACCGCCAACGGCCCGCTGGCCGTGGCCGTGACCAAGGAGATCATCGCGTCGTCGGCGGAGTGGTCGGCCGACGAGATGTGGAAGAAGCAGGGCGAACTGCTCGGACCCGTCTTCTCCTCCAACGACGCCAAGGAAGGTGCGATCGCCTTCGCCGAGAAGCGCGCACCCAATTGGACCGGTTCCTAGGCCTGCGGGCAGGAGCGAAGCGGCCGGGGAACTGATTCGTCATGGATCTCGGATTCGCAGGTGCGGCCACCGTCGTCGTGGGCGGTGGCCGGGGGATGGGCTTCGCGACGGCCCGATGTCTGGCCGAGGACGGTGCGCGGATCGCGATCCTCGGGCGGTCCCGCGACGTACTCGACGCTGCCGCAACGGAGCTGGTCCGCCTGGGATCGCCGGAGGCGGTGGCGATCGTGGCCGATACCTCGGACAGCTCCCAGGTCGAGCGGGCCTTCGCCGACGTGGGCGAGCGTTGGGGTGAGATCAACGCGCTGATCAACACGGTCGGCCCGGGGGCCGCGGGCAACTTCGAGGAGCTGACCGACGACCAGTGGCAGGAGGCGTTCGACGCCGGCCTCATGGGCATGGTGCGCTGCGTGCGTACGGCGTTGCCGTTGCTGCGCAACGCCGAATGGGCGCGCATCGTCAACTTTTCGGCCCACTCCACCCAGCGGCAGAGCACGCGGCTGCCGGCCTATACCGCGGCCAAGGCTGCCGTCAACAGCGTGTCCAAGAACCTGTCATTGTTGCTGGCCAAGGACGAGATCATGGTCAACGTGGTTTCCCCGGGCAGCATCTCGTCGGAGTCGCTGCGGGGCTGGGCCGGCACGGTGGGTGTCGACGGCGACGACCCATATGCGTTGATGGCCGCCATCGACGAGCATTTCGGGCATCCCGCCCACCTGCCCCGTGCCGGACTTCCCAGCGAAATCGGTCCTGTCGCAGCATTTCTCGCATCCAAGCGCAACTCGTACATGACTGGTGCGAATATCAACGTCGACGGCGGTAGCGACTTTATCTGACCCAGGAGGAGCACGATATGGCGACGGCGGCCGAAGCGCGGGACTGGGCGCGGGATGCACTGCGTGGAATCGGTGACTCGCTCTATACCCCGTTCCGCGGAACCGACGGCGACGACATCGACTGGGATGCCTACCGGCACCTGGTGCGTTACTGCGCCGGCGATCTCGCTCACCAGATGCTCTGGTGCACCAGCGGTTTGGCCGAGTTCTGGGCGCTGACCCTGGCTGAGCGCAAGCAACTGCTCGAGGTGGCGATCCAGGAGGGACGCCGGGCCAATCCGGGTGTCGTGATTCAGGCCTGCACCGCGGCGACGTCGGCCAAGGACTGTCTGGAGCTCACGCTGCATGCTCAGCAGGCGGGAGCCGACATCGTCTACATCCAGACGCCGATGATGGAGGCGCACGCCGGAGAGGGCGTTCTGCGCTTCTTCCGCTACATCGCCGATCGCACGGATATCGCGCTGGGAATGTTCAACTCACCGTCCTCGGGGTACGTGCTGACACCCGACGAAAGCGCCCGGATCGCCGAGGCGATCCCGGCCGTCTGCGCCACCAAGGAGGGGGCGTTCCGGCCCGCGGCGAGCCGCCGACTGCATGAACTGGCGCCGTATCTGGCGGTCTGGGAATGCGACACCACGGTGTACCGGGCCGGCTGGCTGCGGGAGGGCATCGTCTGCCCGGCCCAGTTGGGCACGGCCGGATACCTCTATGAGACCCCGCAGCGCCGCATCTTCACCGAGTACTGGGACCTGGTGTACGCGGACCGGCTCATCGAGGCGATGGACTTCGGCCGGGAGTCCGGGTTGGACCAGTTCAGCCTCGACATGGGGTCCTGGTTCACCTGTTATCCGGGCCGCGCCGACTATTTCACCCACTGGGCCGACGCGTTCAAATACGCGGCCTCGGTGCTGGGCCTGCCCATCGGCGACTACCCGCATTCCCGTCCGCCCCAGGCAATGCTGCCGGATGCTGCGAAGACCCAGATCGAGACCGCTTATCGAAAGCTCGGTTTGATCGGCGCCTGAACCGTCTTTATGCAGGTCGAAGCGGCAGCGCCAGGCTTGCGGAATGCACTACCGATAGGTATACAGTATGTATGTCTGAACGGCTGGTGTGGCATCGGGAGGTAGCGGCGCATGACGGTCGCTGACAGTGTGGGAACCGAGGCGGTCCTCTATGAGGTCACCGACGGAGGGGTTGCGGTTATCACCCTCAACCGTCCCGATCGGCTGAACTCCTGGGGTGCGGACATCTCCGCCGGTGTCTACGCGAGTTTCGATCGCGCCGAAGCTGATCCGGCGGTCCGGGCGATCGTGCTGACCGGTAGCGGACGCGGGTTCTGCGCCGGCGCCTACATGGGCGCCATGCAGGATCTGGGCGCCAGCATCAACGAAGACACCGATGTCAGCAAGATCGTCGGCGAACGTCACCCGCACTTTCTCACCGAGTTGCGCAAGCCGGTCGTCGCCGCCATCAACGGGGCGTGCGTCGGCATCGGCCTCACCCACGCGCTGATGTGCGATGTCCGATTCGCGGCGGCCGGCGCGAAATTCGCCACCGCCTTCCCACGCCGCGGGCTGATCGGCGAATACGGCATCACCTGGATCCTGCCTCGACTGGCCGGCTGGGGCGCCTCGGCGGACCTGTTGTTGTCCGGCCGGACATTCTTCGCCGAGGAGGCCGCCGCGCTCGGGTTGGTGAAAGAGGTTGTCGCGCCTGAGGATCTGCTGACCCGCGCCCTGGAATACGCGGAGGATCTGGCCCGCAACTGCTCGCCGGCTTCAATGGCGGTGATCAAGGGCCAGCTCTACGGCGACGCCAATGACAACGTCGTCGACGTCAGCGACCGCGCCGAGAAACTCATGCACGAGTCCATGGTCCGCCCCGATCTCGTCGAGGGCATCACCGCATTCTTCGAAAAACGGCCCCCGAACTTCCCGCCCCTGAAAGAAGGTTGATGACATGACCGAAGCTCCCGAACGGCTTCCGTACCTCGCCGTCGACGTCGACAACCATTACTACGAGCCGATCGATGCGTTCACCCGGCACCTGCCCAAGGAGTTCCGGAGCCGTGGCGTGCAGATGGTGCAAGACGGCAAACGCACCATGGCGATGTTCGGTGGGACGGTCAACCATTTCATCCCCAACCCCACCTTCGATCCCATCATCGAACCGGGCTGCCTGGATCTGCTGTTCCGTGGCGAGATCCCCGAAGGGGTGGACCCAGCGTCACTGATGAAGGTCGACCGGCTCGCTGACCATCCCGAGTACCAGAATCGCGATGCCCGGGTGAAAGTCCTGGATCGCCAGAGCCTGGAAACCGTGTTCATGCTGCCGACCTTCGCCTGCGGTGTGGAGGAAGGGCTCAAGCACGACATCGAGGCCACCATGGCCTCGGTGCACGCCTTCAATCTGTGGCTCGACGAGGACTGGGGATTCGACCGGCCCGACGGCCGCTTCGTATCGGCGCCCATCATCTCGCTGGCCGATCCCGAAAAGGCTGTCGAGGAAGTCGAATTCGTGCTGAGCCGCGGCGCCAAGCTCGTCTGTGTGCGGCCGGCGCCGGTACCGGGTGCGGTCAGGCCCCGCTCACTCGGTGACCCGCTGCACGATCCGGTGTGGGCACGCCTGGCCGAAGCCGGCGTCCCGGTCGTCTTCCATCTCTCTGACTCCGGGTACATGGCGGTCCCGGCGTTGTGGGGCGGTAGCGGGGTGTTCAAGGGGTTCGGCAAGCGTGATCCGCTCGACATGGTGATCATGGACGACCGCGCCATCCACGACACCATGGCTTCGATGATCGTGCACCAGGTGTTCACCCGGCATCCCAAGCTCAGGGTCGTGAGCATCGAGAACGGCTCCTACTTCGTCTACCGGCTGATCAAGCGGCTCAAGAAGGCCGCCAACAACGCGCCGTATCACTTCACGGAGGATCCGGTCGAGCAGCTGCGTAACAACGTCTGGATCGCGCCGTACTACGAGGATGACGTGAAGCTGCTCGCCGACACCATCGGCGTCGACAAGATCCTGTTCGGTTCCGACTGGCCCCACGGCGAGGGGCTCGCGGATCCGACCACGTTCACCGCCGACATCCCGCAGTTCCCCGAGTTCAGCCTCGAGGACACCCGGAAAGTCATGCGCGACAACGCGCTTGCCCTGCTCGGTGACGTGAACCGGACCGCCCCTGGCGCCCGGCACCTCACGGTACCGGCGTAGTCGCCGGCATGGCCGAGTGGACGATCGGCGCCGTCGTCGATGCGATCGCCGAGGCGGTACCCGACCGGGAGATGACGGTGTGCGGCACCCGCCGCACCACCTTCGCGCAGGGGGCCGAACTGACCCGGCGGCTGGCCAACTTTCTGGCCTCGCGCGGGCTGGGCGCGTACCGGGAGCGTCGGGATCTGAACCGGTGGGAATGCGGTCAGGACGTGGTCGCGCTCGTGATGCACAACGACCGGTACCCCGAGATGGTGATCGGTTGCCTCAAGGCGCGGACGGTCCCGGTGAATGTGAACTACTACTACTCGCCGGGTGAGGTGGCCGACCTGCTGGCCTACCTGAAGCCCCGCGCGGTGATCTACCACCGATCGCTGGGGGCCAGGTTCAAAGATGTCCTCGGAACAGGCACAGTCGAGGTGCTGATCTCCGTCGACGACGGTGACGGTGCCGAGTTGCCGGGTGCGGTCTCCCTGGAAGACGCACTCGCCCAAGGGGATACGGAGCGTTCAGGCTCGGCTTCGCCCGATGACCTGCTGATGGTCTGTACGGGTGGCACGACCGGTCGTCCCAAGGGCGTGATGTGGCGTCAGGGCGACATCTACGTGTCATCGATGAACGGCGCCGACCACGACCAGGTGGGCGAGATCCACGACAAGGTGGCCAATGCCGGCCCGCCGTGGTTCGCGGTGTCGCCGTTGATGCATGCCGCCGGGATGTGGACCGCGTTCTCCGGTCTCCTCTCCGGCCAGACCGTGGTGCTGCACGACACCAAGCCACGCTTCGACCCGCGCACGGTGCTCGAAACCGCGCAGCGGGAGCGGATCGGGCTGATGACGATGGTCGGCGACGCCTACGCCGCGCCGATCGTCGAGGAGCTCGGCCGGCGTTCCTACGACCTGTCGTCGATGTTCGCGATCGGCACGGGTGGCGCGGCCACCAACCCGAAACATCAACGTGCGCTGCTGGAACACATCCCGCAGATCACCATCATCAACGGATTCGGCTCTTCGGAGACCGGCAACATGGGATTCGGCCACACCCAGCGCGAGACCCCGACCGCCGAAACCTTCCAGTTGCGGGCCGGTGGGCTCGTGCTCGCCGACGATTACTCCCGCTTCCTCGATCCCGGCGACGCCGAGGTGGGCTGGGTGGCGCGCAACGGCCGAATCCCGCTCGGCTACTTCAATGACGAAGCGGCGACGGTGAAAACCTTCCCCGAGGTGGCCGGTGAACGGGTGGTGGTCTCGGGTGACCGCGCCTCGCTCGACGCCGACGGCACCCTGCGCCTGTTGGGGCGGGACTCGTTGGTGGTCAACACCGGTGGCGAGAAGGTGTTCGTCGAGGAGATCGAAGAAGTCCTGCGTGCACATCCTCAGGTGGTGGATGCGCTGGCCGTCGGTCGGCCCAGTGCGCGGTGGGGTGAAGAAGTCGTCGCGCTGGTGGCAGTGCGGGATGCGGTCGACGCAGCAGCTCTCCGGGAGCACTGCGCGACCCGGCTGGCCCGGTTCAAACTTCCCAAGGATGTGTTGTTCGTCGAGGAGATTCGCAGACTCGGCAACGGCAAGGCCGACTATCGCTGGGCGAAGAGCCTGGCCTCGGAACAGGCGGAGATCAAAGCATGACACGCGCAGAGAACCGAGTGATCGACTGTCTGGCCAACGTGCACTTCGGCGAGACCGAGAACCAGCCCACCTTCATGAAGAAGGTGCGCGACGACTACTTCAAGGGTCCGAAGTCGATGTATGACCCCATCGACCTGTCGGAGATGCTCGACGAGATGGACACCCACGGTGTGCGCAAGGCGATCCTGATGGATTCCCTGGCCAAACCGTCGGTGACAGCGCGAAAGTTTGTCGAGGCGCACCCCGACCGCTTCGCGCTGGCGATGGGTGGGGTCAACCTGTTGCGCCCCATCCCGTCGCTGCGTGAACTCGCAGCCGTTGTGGCCGACCTCCCGGTCGCCTATACCGTTGTGGGACCCAGCTTCTGGGGAGACGGGCAGTACCCGCCGAGCGACGCGGTGTATTACCCGCTGTACACCAAATGCGCCGAGATGGAACTGCCGCTGTGCGTCAACACGGGCATTCCCGGCCCGCCGATTCCGGGTGAGGTGCAGAACCCCATCCACCTCGACCGCGTCTGCGTGCGGTTCCCGGAGTTGAAGCTGTGCATGATCCACGGCGCAGATCCGTGGTGGGACATCGCGATCCGGATGCTGATCAAATACCAGAACCTGCGGTTGATGACGTCGGCGTGGTCGCCGAAGCGACTGCCGGAGAGCCTGTTGCACTTCATGCGGACCCGTGGCAAGGGCAAGGTCATCTTCGCCTCGGATTTCCCGGTGTTGCGGATGCAGCGCGTCGTGCCCGAGGCGCTGGCGCTCGACCTGCCGGCTGATGTGCTGGACAACTACCTCTACAACAATGCCGCGGAGTTCTTCTTCGGCGAGAATCAGGAGAGCTGATGGACCGCTACGAACTGCGCAGGCTGGATTACAGCCTGACCGAGGACCACATCGACCTGCAGACCGCGTACCGGCAGTTCTTCAAGACGCACTCCGACATCGAGACGGTGCGTGCGGCCGAACCATCGGGCTTCGACAAGAGTCTGTGGGAGCGGTTGTGCGCCATGGGTGCCACCACGATGGCACTCCCGGAAACCGTGGGCGGTGACGGGGCAACGCTGGTCGATCTGACCCTGGTGGCCGAGGAGATCGGCCGCTCGCTGGCCCCGGTGCCGTGGATCGACCATGTGGTGGCGGCGCGGCTACTGGCCCGACTTGGCGCGCTGGACGCCGACGACGCAGAGGAGATCGTCAACGGAACCCGGTTGGTCGCCTTCGACCCCCAGCAGGTTGCCCCCAGCGGCACTCGGCTGATCCCGGCCGGCTCCGTTGCCGACCACATCATCGTTCGGGACGGCAAGGATGACGGTGCGGTTGCGCAGTTGAGTTTCTCGACGCGCCCGGCCCGGGTGGACAACATCGGGAAGCTCCCGATGGCCTGGGTGGATCCGGCGACCGCTGACAGCCGGGTGGTGCTGGCCGATGGTGAACAGGCGCTGGCGGCCTATCAGCGCGCGTTGGATGAATGGCGCCTGCTGACCGCGGCGGCTCTGGTGGGTCTGGTCGAGGAAACCATGACGATCGCCGCCGAGTTCGCCAAGTCCCGGTACACCTTGGGCGTACCGATCGGGACGCTGCAGGGTATTTCACACCCGCTGGCCAACATCGCGATCACTGTCCAGAGTGGGCGTGGTCTGGTGCGCCGGGCGGCGTGGTTCCTCGACAACGAGCCCGACGAACGGCCCGAACTCGCGCCGTCGGCGTTCGTGTTCATGGCCGAAGAAGCCGCCAAGGCCGCCACCACGGCGGTACACGTGCAGGGTGGCCTCGGGGTGTCCGCGGAGGCGGCAGCCACCGCGTATCTGGTGCGTGCCCGCGGCTGGGCGCTGGCCGGCGGTGATCCGGGCGCGACCGCGGTGCACATCGCCCGCATCGTGGCGGACCGCGAGAGTCGTGAAGTTTCAAAGGTTTAGGGGATAACTACAGTGGATTTCTCACAGGTCGAACTGTCCGCCGAGGACGAGGCTTTCCGCACCGAGGTACGGGATTTTCTGGCGCGTGTGGTGACCGAAGACGTCATCCGGCGGGATCGCGAGACCGGCGACAACTTCGACGAGGGTGTGCACCTGGCCCTGGGCGCCGCAGGCTATCTGGAAAAAGAATGGAAGACCGAGGCCGACGGCGGGTTCTCCCGGGTGCGCAGGCGGATCTGGGAGCTGGAGAAGCGCCGCGCCGAGGTGCCCTGGGTGACCTGGGGGACCACTGCCATGGTGGCGCGATCGGTCGCGAAGTTCGCCTCCCCGGAAATCCGCGACGACGTGCTGCGCGGGGTGTTCGACGGCACCGTTCGGTTGTGCCTGGGCTACACCGAACCCGAGGGTGGCTCTGATGTGGCGACCTGCAAGACCCGCGCGGTCCGTGACGGCGACCAATGGGTTGTCAACGGTTCCAAGATGTTCACCACCGGCGCGCACAACTGCCAGTACGTCTTCCTGATCACCAACACCGATCCGGAGGCGCCCAAACACAAGAGCCTCACCATGTTCCTGGTGCCTCTGGATTCGGAGGGTATCGAGATCCAGGGCATCCGTACCGTCGACGGTGACCGCACCAACATCGTGTACTACTCCGATGTTCGGGTCGACGACAAGTACCGACTCGGTGACGTCAACGGCGGTTGGACGGTGGTCCGTGAACCGCTCGACGCCGAGCACGGCGCGGTCGCGGCCGCCGACGACGGCCTGGCCGATGTCGCGATCATGATGCATCAGGCCGGATTCATGGCCGAGGCTGCCGACAACGTCGCAGCTCTGGTCGGCACCCCGGATGCCAGTGGCCGTGCCGCGGTCGACGATGGCTCGGTCGCATATCGGTTGGGGCGCAGTGTGGCTCGGTTGGAGGCATCGCTGTCTTCGCCCAGCATTTTCGGTCGGGTGGCGTTGGCACAGACCATGCGTGACATCGCCCCGGATCTGATGGACATCGCGGGATCAGTGGCCGCACTGCCGATCGGGGCCGACGGGGGAGCCGATGACCGCAGTGAGTACGTGTACCGCTTCGCGCCGCTGGTCGGCATCTACGGCGGCACCCTCGAGGTGTTCCGCAACATGATCGCTCAGCATGTGCTCGGCCTCGGCAAGCCAAATTATTCGGCCCCCAAGGCGAAGGCTTCATAGCGTCCGGGCAAACTACATGTCCGAGGGTGCCGAGATCTCGATCGGCGTGCGCTGGGTATCGACCCATTCGAGGTATCCGGAACCGTCGACGGGTTTTCCGAGGTACTTGCCGCGAAAGCTGTACGCGCCCACGTAACCACGGCCGTGCCCGTACCGCAGCGGGGTGTCGACGCTGCAGTCGAGGGTGAGCACGGGGCTGTTGCCGTCGCTCACGGTCCACTGAAACCGTTGGGGGACAGCCATGCTGCGTCCGAGGTCATCGATCATCGGGGTGTCGCGGTACTCGATCACGTCCATCCGGGTGTCGGCGTAGACGTCGGTCTTCCCGCCGAGGACGCGCAGATGCGCCAGGCGGCAGGCGATTCGGCCGCGGGCACGGACATCGGTCAGCAGGAACTGGGTGTTGTCGTCGAGATTGACGATCTGGTAGGTGAAGAAGTCGACCGGAAGTTTCAGGCGGTCGGGCAGCGGCCGTGAGGTCAGCGACTGATGGGTCAGGAATCGCGCGTACTCGACGGTGCCGAGCCCGCTCACGGTGCTGACTCCCGACTCGTCTTCGATGGTTCCGGAGTAGGTGGCCAGCAGGCTGAGGTGGTCGTAGACGGGGCTCTTCACGAAGTACGAGACCTGATCAGTGGCGATCAGTTCCAAGTCCGCCGAAAAGTGTTGGTAGCGGGCGGTTACGGTGACGCGCGGATGGGTCACGTCGATGGTGAGATCGTCGCCCCAGCGCAGGTGTGCCCCGTCGTCGGTGAAAGTGCAGTCATGGGCCGTGTCGTAGGCGCGGTAGTGGTGCTGGTCCGGCGCGGCCGTGGAGGACAGGACAGTGGCGGTGTGCCTGGCATCCGGGGCGGTCAGATAGTCGTTGTCGAACAGTTCCGTGCCGGTCGCCCCGATCAGCGTCATCGTGTTCAAGTAGCGGTGGGGTGCCGGCAGTTGTGGGATGAAGACGCCGTAGTGGGTTGCGGTCCACGGCCCGCTGGTGGCATGTGGGCGCAGCATGCTCGCGGAGTCGAAAGGTTGCCGCGATGCCGGCACACGCCGATCGACGAGAGGCCGCAGCCCGTCGAGAACGAGCCGTGAAAGCGCTCGCGAGATGGGTTGGCCCGTCATCGGTGGCCTCCGTCGCTGATCGATGCCATAACGCCCCCAATCGGTGTCCGCGGTCCGGTCCGCTACACGTCCCCAAGCGGTAACCTACGATGAAGTGACCGATAGGTCAATTCAAGTGAGTGAGTGTGGTCGGTGGATGAGTCGGCAGTTCGATAGCGTCATGCGCGTGCGACCTCAGCGAACCGGCACCAAGGGCATGCCCCGCGAGCAGCGTGAGCAGACCATCCTGGCGGCCGCGTCGGCCGAGTTCGCGGCATCGGGTTACGCCGGTGCGCACATGAGCGTCATCGCCGCCAACGCCGAAGTTTCGAAAGCGCTTGTGCTGTCCTACTTCGGCTCGAAAGAGGACCTCTACGTCGCCTGTGTGCGGCGTGCGGGCGAAACGTTGGCCGGTGCCATCGGCGACGCGATACCCGTGCAGTCGGCCGGCGCGACCGACGGTGAACGAGTGCTCGAGGCGATCTTCGCCACCCTGGCTGACCGGCCCAGCGATTGGCCGGTGCTCTACGACCGGTCGGTGCCTGCCGGTCGTGCGCGCGACGCCGCGCGCGAACAACGCACCATCCTGCGGCAGCAAGCCGCAGGCGGGGTCAGTCGGGCGCTGGCCGCCGTCGGCCTCGACGACCCGGGCGACCTCTCCGCGGCCACGGTGGTGTGGGAGCACATAGTCTCGGCGTTGGTGAAGTGGTGGCAGCACCACCCGGACGAATCTGCCGCGGACATGACCGCGCGGGCCCGCCGCGTACTCACTGCCGCGTCGGGCCGTCCGGCCGACCGCGGCTAGAGGGTGTGAGCTGTCAGATGCGCAACAGAGCTTCGGCGTTGTTGTGCGCGATGGCATGCATCTGTTTTTCGGGAAGCCCTGAACCGGTGAGGAATTCGGTGACATTGTCGCGCTTGACGTACGGGAAGTCCTCGGAGTAGATGATCCGGTCGGCGCCCAGTTCGGCCACCACGTGGTCGAGCTGATGCTGATTGAACATCCCCGATGGGGTTACCCAGATCTGCTCGCGGTAGTAGTCACTGACGTTGCGATCATGTCCCGGGCGTACCAACGCGAAGGTCTCATCCAGCCGTTCGAGCCAGAACGCCATCACTTCACCCCAATGCCCGCTCAGCAGTTTCAGGCCCGGATGGCGATCCAGCGCACCGGACAGGATCAGGCGGATGACGTGGATGCCTGCCTCGGCGTGCCAACCGAATGCGGGTCCGGAGAACATCACTGCAGCGGCCGCAGGCCAGTCGCCGAAGTAGTACGGCCGCGAGACCTGCGGGTGGGGTAGTCCAGGATGCACGTAGATGGGCAGGTCCACCGCTTCTGCCGCGGCGAGTATCGGGTCGAAACGGGACTCGTCGAGGAACAGTCCGTCGAATGTTCCGGCGATCAACGTGCCGACGAACCCGAGGTCGCCGACACAACGGCGCAGTTCCTCGGCGGCGGCGACGGGATCGTAGAGGGGCAAGGTGGCGAAGCCCCGGAATCGGTCGGGATGTTCGGAGATCTGTTGCGCCAGATCGTCATTGACCTGACGGCACAACTCCACCGATTCCGGTGCGGCCAAGGTGCTCGGGCTGCCGTTGCCGTGGGAAACCACCTGAACATCGACACCGACGGCATCCATGTGAGCCAGCCGATTCCCGCCGAGGCGGGTCGCCGCGTCACGGTCGTCGTTGAACACCGAGCCGAACTCGGCGAGTTCTTCGAGCGGTAAGCCGCTGGGCGGGCCGCCCAGCTGTAGAACCTGCCGGCTCACCTCGGGGTGTTCGAAGTGTTCCTCGACGGTGACGATGCGCATCAGTCGGCTCCTTCGATCATGGTGATACTTCTGGTGGCCGGGAGGACTCCGGCGCCAATATGTTCTGGATTGCCGGCGCGACGAGCGTAACCAGCTTCTCGCCGTCGGCGTCGACAAGCGCGGGCACACCGACGATTCGGCGTCCCAGCACGAGCCCAACCAGCATCGATGACGCGAGCCCGGCGCGGAGTACGGCGTCATCGCCGACACCGCGCTGTCCAACGGCGTTGAGCAGTCGTGCCTGGATGAACTCGCGCAATTGCATGCTCGCCTGCTCGTTGACGACGGCACCGCGAAGCATCGCCATCAGCGGCTCGGAGTCCCGCGCGGCGCCCTCCCACACGGTCAGGAAGGCGCGCACCACCCGTTCGCCGAGACCTTCATCGGGCCCATCGAAAGCGCCGCTCAGGTGCGCCAATGTGTCTGGCGAGATTGACATCACCGCGGCGAACAGTTCGTCTTTGGACCGGAAGAACTGCATCACCAGCGCGGCGTCGACGCCCGCGTCGGCGGCGACCTGCCTGATGGTGGTCGCGACGTAACCATTGCGCGCAAAGCGGGCACGGGCGGCGTCCAGGATGGCCTGCCGG
The DNA here is from genome assembly GCF_048282715.1 of Mycobacterium sp. 134. Classification (NCBI taxonomy): domain Bacteria; kingdom Bacillati; phylum Actinomycetota; class Actinomycetes; order Mycobacteriales; family Mycobacteriaceae; genus Mycobacterium; species Mycobacterium sp. 134. The sequence continues at coordinate 4,540,925 of NZ_JBLVUN010000008.1, read as the reverse complement.
CTCGTGCTGACACCGGGCCGGCGCCCGCGCCGGCGCTCCGTAACCCGGTTGCTGTTCACGGCCACTCTGCGAACGTACTCCGCAAGCACAGATATATCAACAGCGGTTGATTTCTGTGCATCGTCGCGCCTACGATCTCCGAAGCGAGCCGCCACACGGGTGGAAAGGAGACGGCCATGGCCCATGAAGACGCACTGTTCATGCCCTCCAGTCCCCTGGAGCCCGGCGACAGGTACGGCGTGCTCAGCGGGTTCGATCCGGGGACGCGCACCCTGCCGACGGGCTTTCGTCTCGCGCCCGCTTTCCGGACGTTGCCGGTCGACATCGTCCTCGACAAGGACGTGGCCGTCACGATGCGTGACGGAGCGACAACCTATGTCGACATCTTGCGGCCGGTGGGGGACGAGAAGGTGCCGGTGATCGTGGCGTGGAGCCCGTACGGCAAAAGTGAGGGCAGTGCTCCGGCGGCGATGGGTGTGTTCGGTCTGGTCGGCCTGGACAACGGAATCGTGTCGGGACTGCACAAGTTCGAGGGGCCCGACCCGGCATATTGGTGTGCCCAGGGTTATGCGATCTGCAACCCCGACGTGCGGGGCGTCTCGGATTCGGAGGGAGACAGCGTTCTATGGGATCGGCAAGAGGGTGAAGACTGCCACGATCTGATCGAGTGGCTGGCTGTCCAGGAGTGGTGTACCGGCAAGGTGGCGATGAGCGGCACTTCCTATCTCGCTGTTGCGCAATGGTTTGCCGCGGCCGAACAACCTCCGCATCTGGCGGCGATCAATCCGTGGGAGGGGGTCAGCGACGTCTACCGCGATCTGGTGATGCGCGGTGGGATGCCCGACACCGGATTCGCCAGGCAGTTGCGAGACCACAGCTTCTGGGGCAATGGTCGCAAGGAGGACATCCTTGCCGAGGCGGAGCGGTACCCCTTGATGAACGGCTTGTGGGAGAACAAGATTCCTCGTGTCGACCGGATCGACGTCCCGGCCTACGTGGTGGCCAGCTATTCCAACTCGCTGCACACGGTGGGTACGTTCCGGGCCTGGCGGGGTTTGGCCTCAGAGCGGAAGTGGCTGCGTATTCACAACACTCAGGAGTGGCCCGACTACTACGACGAGACGAACCGCGAGGATCTGCGCCGTTTCTTCGACCACTTCCTCAAGGGCGAGGACAACGACTGGGAGCAGACCCCGCGCGTGCGCTACGCCGTTCTCGACCTGGAAGGCGGCGGACAGGTCGAACTGCCGGCGGACCGGTTCCCGCCGTCCGGTGTCGTCTATGCCAAGTACTACTTGGACGGCCGCTGCGGCACTTTGTCTACGGAGGCACCCACGGCGGAGGCGACGGCGGGCTACGACGTGGAAACCAATCCTGGCCTGGCTTCGTTCATCGTCCGGTTCGACCATGAGACCACGATGGTCGGCTACCCCAAGGTGCGACTGTGGGTCGAGGCCGAGGGCGCAGACGACATGGACCTGTTCGTGTTCGTCCAGAAGCTCAATGCCCAGGGCGCACCGCTGCAGGAGTTCACCGTGCCCAACCACTCGGCGACGATCCACGACCTCACCGAACACGGAGCGTCGATCCTGCGGTACAAGGGCTCCAGCGGTCGTCTGCGGGTCTCGATGCGGCACTTGGACGAGTCGGCGTCGACCGACGAAATCCCTGTCCACAGTTTCGATCGCGTCGAGAAGTTGGCGTCCGGAGAGGTGGTCGACGTCGAGATCGACCTGTCTCCGATCGGTTTGGTGTTCTACCCCGGCGAGCAGTTGCGGCTGGTGATCAGTGCGAAGAATCTGTTCGGGTCGTGGATGCCCGGACTCCGGGAATACGTGCCGCAGAACAGCGGTCACCACCTCATCCACACCGGGGCATCCCGCGCCTCGTATCTGCAACTGCCCGTGAAGACGGACGGCTGAGCGTCAGACTTCGGCGAGCGAGGGCGGTTTGGCGGCTTCGGGATCGGGATTGGCGATCGGCAGGCCCATGAACCGCCGCGCGTTGTCACCCATGAAGTCATAGGTGCGACGGATGTCCATGCCCTCGGCGTACTTCCAGAAGCCCTTGGGCTCGGCCAGCCCTTCGGGATGCGGATAATCCGAACCGAACAGCACCTTGTCCCACCCGACCGTCTCCACCACATCGGACACACAGCCCTCCCAGAACGGGCTGACCCAGATGTTGCGGCGGAACACGTCGTGCGGATGTTCGGGGAAGTTCTGCGGCATCTTCTTGTACAGGTCGGCGAAATCGTGGAACAGCGGGAAGATCCAGCTGCTGCCGTTCTCCACACTGGCGATGCGCAGCTTCGGGAACCGGGTCAGAGTGCCGTGGCAGATCAGTGCGGTCAGCATGTCGGCGATCTCGCGGTGGCCCAGCACCATCCAGCGGAATGCGCTCTGCGCCATGAAGTTCTGGGTGTAGGGCGGTTCCCACTTGTTGACGTAGTCGTCGAGCGGGGGATAACTGGCGTGCAGGACGATCGGCAGGCCGGCGGCCTCGACGTCCCGCCAGAACGGGTCGAATTCCGGCAGGGCAGGCGAGCGCCAGCCGTGCAGGCCGTTGACCGGGCCGGGTTTGATCAGGGCGACTTTCGCGCCGTGGTCGAGGATCCATTCCAGTTCACGTTGCGCCGCATCGACTTCGGACAGATTGATGATCGGTGTGGAGAAGACCCGGTCGGCGTAGGCGAAGCTCCAGTGTTCGAGGATCCACTGGTTGAGTGCGTGAACGATCGCCAGCGTCAGCTGCGGGTCATCGGCACTGGAGTGCTCGACCAGGCTGCCCAGGGTCGGGTAGTTCAGCGCCTCGACCACACCCTGGCGATCCAGTTCCTTGACCCGGTCCTCCGGGTTGCGGGTGGCTTCGGGCGCGTCGATGGCCTTGCCCTGCATCTCGCGCAGGGTCAGACCTTCGGTGTTCTCCCCGGCGAAGAACTTCTCGTGCGCCCCGGGTGCCGCGACGCGCTCGAAGGTCGGGTTGGGGATGAAGTCGGTGACCCGGCTGTTGATCACCACCCGGGTCTGGCGGCCGATCTGGGCGTACTGCACAGCGCGCGAGTACTTTTCGGGAAGGAACTTGGTCAGCGCGTCGCCGGTCTCGTACATGTGCTGGTCGGCGTCGAAAATCGGTGCTTCCCTGAACTGTTCAGTCATGATCTTTCCTCAGAGCGTCAGTACGGTCGCGCCGGCGGTGCCGGGTGCGCCGTAGAGCTGGGCGAAGCCGACACGCGGGTTGCCGGGCACCTGCCGGTCACCGGCCTCTCCGCGTAGTTGGCGTACCAGTTCGTGGATCTGGCGAAGGCCCGAGGCGCCGATGGGCTCGCCGTTGGCGATCAGGCCGCCGTCGGTGTTGACCGGCAGTGATCCGCCGATCTCGGTGGCGCCGTCGGCCAGCAGTTTCTCCTGGTCGCCGTCGGCGCAGAATCCACATTCGGCCATATGGATGATCTCGGCGCCGGCGTCGGTGTCCTGCAACTGCACGACATCGACGTCTTCTGGTGCCACCCCGGCCTTCTCGAACGCGGCACGCGCGGCGTACACCGTCGGCGCCACGTCCTCTTCGACCGGTGCGCAGGTGGTGTTGACCTCGTAGGCGCCGTAGCGCCGGGTGCGAACCTCGACGGCCTTGAGATACACCGGCTTGTCCGTGTAGCGGTGGGCTATGTCGGCGCGGCACATCACCACCGCAGCCGCACCCTCGTCGGGCGCGCAGAACATGTACTGGGTCAGCGGATAGTTGAGCATCGTCGAGTCGAGGATGTCGTCCTCGCTGATCGGCTTGCGCCGGAACGCGTTCGGGTTCAGGGCACCGTTGCGGAAGTTCTTGTTGGCCACCTTGGCCAGCGTGCGCTGCGAGATGTTGTGCTCGTGCAGGTATCGGTTGGCCTTCATGCCGAAGAACTGGGTGGTCAGGTACTGGCCGTTCTCCGCGTACCAGCTGGGCATCCCGACCAGGGCGGGATCCTCGGTGAACGCACCGCGAGGATGCTTGTCCAGGCCGACGGCGATGCCGATGTCGTAGTCGCCGAGCCGGATCCCATCGGCGCAGGCCTTGGTGGCACTGGCCGCGGTGGCGCACGCGTTGAACACGTTGGTGAACGGGATGCCGGTCAGCCCGACCATCCCGACGATGGCGTCCGGGTTGGCCACCGTCCAGCTGCCCCCGGTGGCGGCACCGATGTCTTTCCAGTCGACTCCGGCGTCGGCGACTGCGGCGAAGATCGCGTCGACGCCCATCTGCATCGCGGACTTGCCCTCGAATCGGCCGAACGGGTGCAGGCCGACGCCGATGATCGCTACGTCATTGGTCATGTGCGCGGCCTCTCTAGACGGGCTGGAAGGCGAAGGTGACAATTTCGTTGCCCTCTTCGTCGGTGGTGAACGGGATCATGGTGAGTTCGACGTCCATGCCGAATTGCAGTTTGGCCGGGTCGTTTTCGGTGAGGCGGCCTTCGACGCGCAGGACGGGGCCGGTGTCGTCGGCGAGTTCGACCAGGCCGACGCCGAAGGGGACGAAGGCTTTCCCGGTGGGTCCTTTGTAGGGGGCGCCGGGTGGGAAGCCCTGGGTGGTCCAGGCGATGACGGTGCCGCGTCGGGGCAGCAGGGCCTGTTCGGTGTCGCCGCCGGAGCATTTGGGGCAGCGAGCCTGGGCGGGGAACGTGGTGGCCGTGCAGTCGGTGCAGCGGCTGCCGATCAGCTGGGGTTCGGCGTCCGGCCAGGTCGAGATCTCCGGCGCGAGGGCCTTCTGCATACGTCCGATCCTCCGTGTTCGGCCAAAAATGTCTAGCAACTGTAACTCTTACAGTAACGTAGTCCAAGTGACCGAGCGCAAGGCTGAGTCCATGGCTGACACCAAGCCCACGTTCTGCCGGATCTGCGAGCCGCTGTGCGGCATGATCGCCACAATCGAAGATGGCCGTCTGACTGCCCTGCGGCCGGACAAGGACCACCCGCTGTCGGCGGGATTTGCCTGTCAGAAGGGCATCGCGTTCACCGAGGTGGTCAACGACCCCGACCGGGTCACCAGACCTCTGAAGCGGACCGGGGACGGCTTCGAACCCGTGAGCTGGGATGCCGCGCTCGACGACATCGCGGCCAGGCTCACCGAGATCCACCGGAGCCACGGTTCGGGTGCGTTCGCGTGGTACATGGGAAACCCCGCGGCCTTCAGCTACTCGCACCTGTTCGCCGCGATGGCGTTCGCCAAGGGGATCGGTGGTGACAGCCATTTCTTCAGCTCCTCGACCCAGGACACCAGCAGCCGGCTGCTGGCCAACCAGTTCCTCTACGGGGCGCCGTTCCCCGTGCCCATCCCGGACCTGATGCGTACCGACCTGCTGGTCATGCTCGGCGCCAATCCGGTGGTGTCGCACGGCAGTTTCCTCACCGCGCCGCGCATCAAGGACCGCATGCACGACATCGTGAAGCGCGGCGGACGGGTCGTGGTGGTCGATCCCCGGCGCAGCGAGACCGCCGCGCAGTTCGATTGGCTCGGGATCATCCCGGATTCCGATTCGTATCTGCTGTTGTCGATCCTGCAGGTGCTGTTCACCGAGGGGCTCGTCAGCGCGCGGGCCAGGACGCAGGCCGAGGGCCTGGACTGGCTGCGGGAGCAGTGCGCACCGTTCACTCCGGAACGGACACAGCAACACACCGGGATCGACCCGGAGACGGTGCGCGCGTTGGCCCGCGATCTCGCCGGCACCGAACGGGCCGCGGTCTACGGCCGGCTGGGCACCTGCGTCGGCCGGAACGGCACGCTGACCACCTACCTGCTCGACGCCGTCAACCTCGTCGCCGGCAATTTGGACACCCCGGGCGGCAGCGTGTTCAGCACGCTGGGCATCCCCGGTCAGAAGTGGGGATCGATGGCGATGGGCGCCTCGCTGCGCCGCAGCTACCAGAACAAGCGGACGCGGGTCGGCGGGTTCCGATCGGTCATCGGGGCCGAGCCCGCGGCGTTCATGGCCAAGGAGATCACGACACCCGGCCGTGGTCAGGTGAAGGCGATGTTCATCGGTGCCGGCAACCCCGTGCTGTCGGTACCGAACGGCCTGGAGTTGGAGCAAGCGCTGGAGGCGACCAACCTTTCGGTCGGTCTGGACCTCTACGTCAACGAGACCACCGCACACTGCGATTACGTGTTGCCCGTGACGACGATGTATGAGCGGGACGACTTCGCGGTCACGTTCCAGATGTTCCAGGCCACGCCGTTCCGTCAGGCCACCGACGCGGTGGTGACACCGCGCGGCCAGGCCCGCACCGAATGGGACATCGTCGTCGACCTGATCAGCCGGATGAAGGTCCGCACACCGGTTTTCGTCGCACTTCGGCTGGCAGCCAAGCGGGCGGCGCGACGCGGCAAGCGGCTCAGCCCGCGGCCGGTGATCGACATGATGATCCGGATGGCCGACGGCGGTGACCGTTTCGGGCTGCGCCGCGGCGGCCTGACGTTCCGCCGCCTGGCCGAACAGCATCCGCACGGCGTGGTGGTGGCACCAGAAATCCGTACCGGCGTGCTCGGCGAGGTCGTGGTGTACCCGAAGGGGCGGATCCGGCTGGCACATGAGGACATCGCCTCGGAGATCACTGCCATGTCGCGACGAGCCAAGCCCGATGGCTACCCTCTGCGCATGATCGGCATGCGCGAACCTCGCTCGGAGAACTCCTGGTTGCACAATTCGCCGCTGCTCATGCGCGGCAAGAGGATTCACCGTGCGCTCATGCACACCGATGATGCCGCGGCGCGTCGCCTGGCGGACGGTGACGCGGTGCGGGTGCGGTCGCCCTATGGCCAGATCGACATCGCGCTGTCGCTCACCGACGACATCGTGCGCGGCACCATCGCGATACCGCACGGCTGGGGCCACCGGGGGAGCGGTGGCTGGCGGATCGCCAACCAGGCCGGCGGGGCCAACGTCAACCAGTTGATGTCGAGTGATCCGGCCGATGTCGAGGCGCTCGCCGGCATGTCCTGGCTGACCGGGGTGCCGGTGCAGGTGGAAGCCTGCTGATTTCTATACTGTAAGTGTTACAGTTGAGCGCGTGAGCGAAGTCGTGGACGAGGCCGTCACCAGTGTGGACATCGGACGGCGGGCCGCCGGGCGGGCCGAGAAGCGCATGCTGATCGACGGTGCGCTGGTATCGGCGGCGTCCGGTGCGGAGTTCGACAATCTCAGCCCAGCCACGGGCCTGGTTCTGGGGACCACCGCGGCCGCCGGCGCCGAGGACATGGATCGAGCGATCGGAGCGGCCCGGCGCGCGTTCGACGAATCCGACTGGAGCGCCGATCGCGGATTGCGTCAGCGCGTACTGGCCCAGCTGCAAGAGGCCATCGAATCCGAAAAAGCCGACCTGCGTGAGGAATTGATCGCCGAAGTCGGCTGCCCGGCGATGACTACGGAGAATGCCCAGCTGGACTGGCCGCTGGCCGATGCGCTGCGATACCCGGCCCGGCTGATCGACGAGTTCGAATGGGAGCGCACGCTCGACGGCGGCGGGCTGTTCGGTGACCGCAACGCCCGCACGGTGGTCAAGGAGGCGGTCGGTGTGGTCGCCGCGATCACCCCGTCGAACTTCCCGGTCGAGGTGATCCTCAACAAGCTCGGGCCGGCCCTGGCGGCAGGCAACACCGTGGTGCTCAAACCCGATCCGAACACGCCGTGGAACGCCACCCGGCTGGGCCGGTTGATCGCCGAGCGCACCGACATGCCGCCCGGCGTGGTCAACGTCGTCTCGACGCCGTCGAACGAGGTTGCGGGACTTCTGGGCACCGATCCGCGGGTCGACATGGTCTCGTTCACCGGATCCACTGCCGTCGGCAGGCATTTGATGCGGGTCGGTGCGGACACCATGAAGCGCACCTTCCTCGAACTCGGCGGCAAGTCGGCGATGATCGTGCTCGACGATGCCAAGCCCGGCCACATCATCCCCGGAGCGATCGGGGCGTGTGTGCACGCGGGGCAGGCGTGTGCGGCCAACACCCGGATGCTGGTGCATCGCAGCCTGTTCGACGAAGCGGTCGCCAATGTGACCATGGCATTCGGTGCGGTGCCGGTGGGCGATCCCGCGTTGCCGACCACACTGGTGGGCCCGCTGATCAGCGCGGCGCAGAAGCAGCGCGTTCTCGATGCCATCGACGGTGCCCGTCGCGACGGAGCCGACATCGCGGTCGGTGGCGGCGTACCGGACGGATTGCCCGAGTATCTGACCGGCGGGCACTTCGTCGCACCCACCGTCATCGTCGGGGCCGACCCGAGCTCGTCGATCGCGCAGGACGAGGTCTTCGGTCCGGTGCTGGTGATGATCCCGTTCGACGATGACGACGAGGCCGTGCGGATCGCCAACGACAGTGCGTTCGGCTTGGCCGGCGCGGTGGTGTCGGCGTCGTCCGAGCGCGCGATGGGAATCGCACGACGCATCCGCACCGGGGCCATCGGTGTAAACGGCGGCATGTATTACGGTGCCGACGCGCCATTCGGCGGGTTCAAGAACAGCGGTGTCGGACGGCAGTGCGGGATCGAAGGTTTCACGCAGTACACCGAGACCAAGACCATCGGCTGGCGCCTGCCCCGGCGGTGACGTTCCACGCGCGAGCAGACACGAAAGCACCCGACATTGCGGGTTTTACGGTACCTACGCGTCTGCTCGGCAGAATGATGCGGCGCGATCGAGGATGCTGTCGAGAATGTGGTCGAAGTTGATGTCGTCGGCCATGCCGATCCGGTAGCCCCGCCCGGGGATCGAGGCAATCAGCGGCATGGCCTCGGCGTCGAGTACCTGCTCCCAGTACTCCCGCGGGAACTGGTCATCGGCTGTTCTGCTCTGCAGGCGCTGCAGTACGGCCGAGCTACGCACCAGCACGGAAATGGCCGTGTACGTGTCGAGTGCCTGCCTGGCGGTGAGGCCGGCGGCCACCAGTGCGGCCACCGGCTGTTCGATCTTCTCGAGCGCGGGCCGGGCCGCCGGTATGCCGCGGGTGCCGCGGATCAGGATGAGATCGCACACGATCGGATTGTTGGTGAACGTCTTCCGCATGCGGTGGGCATGGGCGCGTAGAGATTCGCGCCAATTGCCGGCCTCGATGGACAGCACGCTGAAGTCGTAGTCGAGCAGGACACGCTCGGTCATCGCGTCGAGCAGCTCGTCCTTGCGGCGGAAGTACCAGTAGATGCTGGTCACCCCGACATCGAGATGACGGGCAAGCTGCGGCATGCTGAGGTTGTCGATCGATACCTCGTCGGCCACTTCGAAAGCGCCGCGCAGGATTTCGTCGACGCTGATCGACCCGCGTTCGCGGCGACGTCGTCCGTTGGTGCTTGCGGGCGTGGCCATTGCAGCGCCCGGCTAGTGTCGCGCGTCATTAATTAGTTTACAGTGTGCGATGATGGTGTATGCCGTCATCTGCGTTGGTGATCAGTGATGAGGATCGTGCGACATTGCAGTCGTGGACACGGTCCTCGACGATGCCTGCCGGCCATGTTGAGCGGGCCCGGATCGTGTTGGCCGTGGGCGATGGTGCGGGCACGTCGGGAGCGGCCCGACTGGTGGGGGTGTCGCGGCCGACGGTGATCAAGTGGCGGGATCGGTTCGCCGCGTTAGGCATTGACGGTCTGGACGATGAACCCCGTAGTGGTCGACCTAAGACTGTCGATGACGCGGCGATCCTGGCGGCCACACTCGATCCGCCGCCGGATTCGTTGGCGGTGACGCACTGGTCGAGTCGTCTGCTGGGTAAGTACCTCGGCGTCGGGGATGCCACCGTGGCCCGGGCGTGGCGACGCTACGGGGTCAAACCGTGGCGCCGCCAGACGTTCAAGTTTTCCACCGACCCCGAACTGGAAGCCAAAGTTCGTGACGTCGTCGGGCTGTATCTGAACCCGCCCGAGAAAGCGATCGTTTTGTGCGTAGACGAAAAATCGCAGATTCAGGCACTGAACCGGACCCAACCGATCCTGCCGATGCGCCCGGGTCTGCCAGAGAAGGCCACACACGACTACCAGCGCAACGGCACCGCGACCCTGTTCGCGGCACTGGAGATCGCGACCGGGAAAGTGACCGACCGCTGCTATGAACGTCACGGCAAAGCCGAGTTCCTCGACTTCCTCAAGACCGTGGCCCGGGCGTATCCGAGGCGCCGGCTACATGTGGTGTGCGACAACTACCACACCCACAAGCATGCGGACATCAACGCGTGGCTAGCCAAGAATCCGCGTGTGACACTGCATTTCACCCCGACATCAGGTTCCTGGCTGAACATGGTCGAAGTGTTCTTCTCGATCATCACCCGCCAAGCGATCCGCCGGGGATCGTTCGACAGCGTCAAAGAACTCATCGCAGCCATCGGCGCATTCATCGACGGTTGGAACCAACGTTGCCACCCATTCGTGTGGACCAAGACCGCCGACGAAATCCTGCCCCACGCCCGTAAAACAAATTCAGACGCGCGACACTAGCGGATCGGCTCGAAGGTGACGGGTATGGCGGTGGGAGACCGGAACGGCTGACCGAAGATGTGCGGATCGTCGTCGGTGACCAGCTTGAGGTTGCGTACCCGGCTCAGAAGGCTCTCCATTGCCACCCGGGTTTCCATCCGGGCCAGGTGCAACCCCATGCAGGTGTGCTCGCCGGCCGCAAAGGTGATGTGCGGAACCCGCTTTCGGAAGATGTCGAACTCCTCCGGCCGTTCCCAGCGGTTCTTGTCGCGGTTGGCCGATCCCATGCACACATCGATCACCGCACCGGCGGGCAGTGCCACGCCGTCGAGTTCGGTGTCCTGGGTGGTCGAGCGTTGCACCGTGGTGAGCGGGGTTTCGTAGCGCAGCCCCTCCTCGATGGCCTGCCCGATCAGCTCGTGGTCGGCTTGCACCGCGGCGAACTGCTCGGGGTGGGTGAGCAGCAGATAGATCAGGTTGCCCGAGGACCGGTAGGTGGTCTCCAGACCGGCAGGCAGAAGCAACCGCAGGAACGAGTAGATGGCCTCGTCGGTGAGCTTCTCTCCGTCGATCTCCGCGGTGACCAGATCGCCGATGATGTCGTCGGTGGGATGGGAGCGGCGCAGGTCGATCTGGCCGAGGAAATAGTCTTTCAAGGCCGCAGATGCTTCGAAGGCGCGCTTGTACTTCACCGTGTAGCTGATCAGCTCGACGGCGCGCTGCCGGAACCATGACAGGTCTTCCTCAGGTAGACCGAGCAGCTTGGAGATCACCCGGGTGGGGAACTCGAAGGTGAAGTCGCGCACCAGATCAGCGCTGCCGGATTCGATGAACTCATCGACGAGCGCCTCGCAGATCGGGCGGACGACCTCGGGCTCCCAGCGCTGCAACGAGCGTGACTTGAACGCGGACGAGACCAGGTTGCGGTGGTCGCGGTGGGTCTTGCCCTCCATCGCCAGGATCGACGGGCCGATGAACAACCCGATGGTGTTGTCATAGATCTTCGAGTTGAACGACTTCCCGTCCCGGAAGACCGTGTTGACCGCCTCGAAGGACACGGCGGCGAATTGATGTTCCGGCAGAAGCGATTCCGGTGTCTTCGACCAGTCCATCACCGAGCCGCGGAACACGCCGTGCCTGGCACGGTGCCGCGCGAAGATCGGGTAAGGGTCACGCAGCAGGCTGGCGGTGTCGTCGACCGGCTCGTCGACGGTCAGGTCCTGCACTTCACTACCCACAGCTCACCTCACCGCTCGCGACGAACTCATCTCCCAGATCATATTACTGTAAATCTTACAGTAATACGATCTGGGCTGGTTCGGGCCGATCAGAGCGCGATCGGGGCGCCGTTGCTCATCGCGGCGATGAAGCCGCCGTCGACCTGGATGTCCTGGCCGTTGATCCAGCGCGCCTCGGGGGAGGCCAGGAAGGCGATCAGGGGAACGATGTCCTCGACGGTGGCGTGCCGGCCCACTGTCGCGCGGACCATATCGAGCACCTCCTTGCCCATGGTCTGCTCGAAATCGGACAGGATGGGCGTCTGGACCGGGCCCGGGCTCACCGTGTTGACCCGCACCCCGTACTTGCTCCAGGCCGGCCCCGAGATCCGCTTGACGAACAGGATCGCGGCCTGCTTGGAGGTGGTGTAGACCGGGAAGTCCGGATCCTGCCCGGTCTGCCACCGTGCCACCGCATCCCCGTCGGTGAGTTCGAGCAACCCGTCGAGGATGTCGATGCGCTGTTGCCAGCCCAGGGCTGCGGTCGACGCCACCGTGACGATCGAGCCGCCGTGGCGCAGCAGCGGCAGCATGCCTTCGGCCATCAGTCGCATGCCGAGATAGTTGACCTTGAGGACGTCGGCGGCCGGCGCGGTGCCCGGCACCCCCGCGACATGCGCCAGCATGTCCCAGCCGTCGCCGATCTCGCTCATCAGGCGCGCGATGTCGGCCGCGTCCCGCAGGTCGCACGTGGCGTGCTCCGACGCCGGGGTGTCATTGGGGCGCACGTCGACAGCGAGCACATGGTCGCCCCGGTCGAAGAAGTGCGCCGCGGTGGCCGCCCCGATTCCGGATCCGGCTCCGACGACGACGATTCTGCGTGCGCTTTCCGACATGCGACGACCTTCCACTGAAGTAACGACAGTAAGGATGACTGTAAACAATTCGGGCCACTCGGACAATCGACTTCGGCCTGCTCGGTGGGTGCTACCGTTAGCCTTACCGGAGGCAGCTCCGGAATGTGGGCGACGCGTGCCTGGCGAGGAGACGGATTCGATGAGCGCGATCGAGGAGCGTGCGGCAGTGCAGCCGCAGCGCGACGGTCTGGATGAGCTGCTGGCGGCCCAGCGCAGGTCGTTCATCGCCGATGGACCGCCCGATGTCGCGCTGCGCCGCAACCGCATTGACCGGCTGCTCGCGATGGTGTTGGACAACTCCGAGGATTTCGTCGCCGCCACCGCGGCCGACTACGGGTCGCGGTCGCGCTCGGCGGCGTTCTTCGCCGAGATCCTGGGCATGCTCTCGGTCATCGAGCACACCAGGGCGCATGTGCCGCTGTGGATGCGCGCGACGAAGTTGATGCGGGCCGCCCGGTTCGCCGGGCTGCGTGCCGAGGTGGTGCCGAGCCCACTCGGTGTCATCGGGATCATCGGGCCGTGGAACTTCCCGATCCAGTTGACAGTGCTGCCTGCGGCCGCGGCCTTCGCCGCGGGCAACCGGGTGATGATCAAGATGTCGGAGGTCACCCCGCGCACCGCCGAACTGATGGCGGCGACCGCGCCGAAGTATTTCGATCCGACCGAGTTGCAGGTCGTGACCGGCGGGCCCGATGTCGCCGCGGAGTTCGCCGGCCTCCCGTTCGACCACCTGTTCTTCACCGGTTCACCCTCGATCGGTGCGCTGGTGGCGCGCGCGGCCTCGGACAATCTGGTTCCGGTGACACTGGAACTGGGCGGTAAGAACCCGGTGGTGGTGTCTCCGGGTGCTGACATCGAACGGGCGGCCAGCCGAATAGCCCAGGCGCGCATGGTTAATGGTGGCCAGGTGTGCGTGTGCCCGGACTATGTCTTCGTGCCGGAGGCGCAGGTGGACCGGTTCGTCGAGATCGCGCGGAGAACCCTGAGCAGTCTGTTTCCCACCATCATCGGCAACGCCGACTATTGCTCCTCGGTGAACCAGGCCAACTTCGACCGGGTGGTCGGCCTGATCGCCGATGCCCGTGCCCACGGGGCCCGGATCGACTCCGTCGTTCCGGCGGGGGAGGTGCTGCCCGATCCGCGGACGCGCAAGATCGCCCCGACCATCGTGCGTGACGTCGATGACCGGATGCGGATCGCGGGCGAGGAGGTATTCGGACCGGTGCTGGCGGTGCGCGGTTACTCCAGGATCACCGAGGCTGTCGACCACATCAACGCCAACCCGTCGCCGTTGGTGGCCTACTGGTTCGGGCCCGACGATGCCGATTTCCGCCACTTCGTCAGCCATACCCGCAGTGGCGGAGTAGCCCGCAATGACTTTGCCGCGCACATGATCCCGTCCGAGGCCCCGTTCGGTGGCGTCGGACGCAGTGGGAGCGGCGCCTACCACGGCAAAGCCGGATTCGATGCGTTCAGCCACTACCGCACGGTGGTCGGCACGGACCTGCCGTTCAGCGTCACGGGCCAGGCCGCCCGGCCGTTCAGCGCTTCCATGCGAGTCAGTGCCGAACTCAGCCTGCGACGTGCCCGCAGCCGAACCGCAGCTCGGCTCAAGAAGTTTCGCTGACCGCCTGCTCGCGGGCCCAGCGGTAGTCGGCCTTGCCTGCCGGGCTGCGTTCGATGACCGGGCGGAACACCACGGCCTTGGGCAGCTTGTAGCGGGCGATCGAGGATTCGGCGTGCCGGATGAGCTCGTCGGCCCCAATAGTGTTGTCGGCGAGCGCGTCCTCGCTCAACGCAACGATAGCCACTACTTCCTGCCCCCAGCGTTCACTGGGCCGGCCGGCCACCACGACGTCCCGCACTGCCGGATGTGAGGCGATCGCGGATTCGACCTCCTCGGCGAAGATCTTCTCGCCGCCGGAGTTGATGGTCACCGAGTCGCGGCCGAGCAACTCGATCGCCCCGCTGTCCAGATGGCGCGCCCGGTCACCCGGTGTCGCATATCGGACGCCGTCGATGACCGGGAACGTGGCAACGGTCTTGGCGGCGTCACCCTTGTAGCCCAGCGGCACGAACCCGCGCTGAGCCAGCCAGCCCAGTCCCTCGTGACCGGCGGAGAGGACCGCGGTGAAATCCTCGGCCACCACACAGGTATCGGGTCCGGCGTTGAACGTTCCGGTCGACACGGCACCGGGGGCCGACATGTGGCTCATCTGGGCGCCGGTCTCGGATGACCCCACCCCGTCGATGACGATGAGGTTCGCCTTGGCGTCGATGAGTTGTTGCTTGACGTAAGGGGTCAGCTGCGCCCCTCCGTTGGCCACTACGGACAGGGAGGAGACATCCGCAGTGCCGTCGCGAAGGCCGGTCTTGATGGCATCCAGGAGTGGGCGCGCCATGGCGTCACCCACCACCGTCGCCACCAGCACCTGTTCGCGTTCGATGGTGCGTACCACGTCTTCGGCATCGAAACGGTCGACCACACTGGGAAATACGATGGTCTGGCCCGTGGTCACGGCCGTCATCGCCCCCCACTGGGCGGCGCCATGGATCAGTGGCGGCAGGATCAGCAGCCTGGTGCCCGGATTGTCGACCGCACGCCCGACGATCTCTTCGACGGACTGCGCTTTCTCGCCGGTGACCATGTTGCGTCCGCCGAAGGCGGTCATGAAGATGTCGTGCTGCCGCCACAACACGCCCTTGGGCATGCCGGTGGTGCCGCCGGTGTAGAGCACGTAGAGGTCGTCGGGACTGGGCTCGACAGGCACGGTGGCCTCCGTCGACGCGCCGACGATCGACTCGTAATCCACTGCGCCGTCGAGCAGTTCGTTGCCGGAGCCGTCGGCGATCTGGATCAGCACCCGCAGCGCAGGCAGATCGGGGAGTATCTCGGCCACGCGCGGTGCGAACGCGGCGTGGTACACGAGCGCGGACGCGCCGGAATCGGCCAGCAGATACTGCAATTCATTCTTGACGTAGCGGTAGTTGACATTGAACGGCGCGACGCGGGCCCGGAAGGCGCCGAGCAAGGATTCGACGAATTCGGGACCGTTGTAGGCGTAGATGCCCAGCAGGTCCTGGCCTACCTCGTGGCCGGCCAGTTCACCGCGTTCGGTCTGTGCGCCCAGCCCACGCGAATGCAGGTACGCCGCCAGACGATTCGAGCGGTCCACGATCTGGCGGTAGGTATAACGCCGGTCACCCTGGACGATCAGTGGGCGGTCGCCGATGGCGGTTGCGACGGCCTCGGCGACGGCCGGAACGGTGAACTGCACGGGTTTCTCCTAGGTGCGGGGGAGGGTCGTGGGTCAGTGCTGCCAGGCGTGCAGCAGGTCCTCGGTTGTGGTGACGGTGGCCAGCAGGGACAGCGTGTTGTCGATGACCGCGTCGGCGTAGGCCGTCGGAATCCCGGCGACCGCGTCACGGGGCAGCACCACCCGGTACCCGGCGTTGACCGCGTCCATCACCAGATTGATGATCGCGATGTTCACCGAGACCCCCACGGCCACGATCGTGCGGACCCCGAGGTTGCGCAGGATCGCGTCCAGGTCGGTGCCGCCCATCGGGCCCAGGCCGTGCCAACGGGACAGCACGAGGTCGTCCGGTTCCGGGCCGAACTCGGGAAGCAACGTGGCGCCCGGGGTGCCTGGCAGAATGCCCACGTCGTTGAGGCCGATGGCGAAGATCTTGGCGTTGTGGTTGGAACCCAGCCCATCCGGGCGTCGCTGCACCAGGCAGTGCACCACCCGGGCCGAGGCGGCCCGCGCTGCCGGCAGCAGCCGGGCGATGTTGGGTAGTGCCTCCCGGCGGGCCTCGTCGGCCAGTGCGGCCAGCCCGGCGTCGGGACCGACCACGGCGCCTTGGCATTCCTGGGTGATGATCGCGGTGTGCTCGGGGGCAACCAGTTCGGTCAGGTCGATCTTCATACGTGTGCTGCGGCCCGGTTGTCGTAGACGGGAGGGACTTCGTAGAACTGGGTCGCCCACTTGCGCATGGCCATATACGGTTTCGCGTCGATCTTGGCCAGCGGCGGATGCTCGACGTACTTCTGGTAGCGCCAGATGTCGCAGTCCTCCCACACGGTCTTGAGGAACTGTTTTTCGACTTGTTTGCGTACCTGCTCGGGCGGGATGTCGGAGGTCTCACCCGGGAGTTTGGGCCACCAGATCGAATAGAACATGTCCGACACCTCGTCATCGACCGGTGTGCAGGCGAAGATCAACCGGTGGTTGGACGAGCCCTCGAACGCGCTCATGGCGAAGCCGAGCCCGGAGAAGTGACTGTGAATCCGCAGCGCCATCTTGTCCGGATCGTCACTGCGAGCATCGGGCCAGCCCGTCAGGAACCGCCATTCCTCGTCGACATGCTCCCAGTGCAGGCACACCGGGGTCACGGTCGCGCCGTGGACGTAGCGGAAATGTGAACTGTCCGGACCGTTCTCGGCCACGATCTGCGGGTGCACCGGTATCGCGTCAGCCCGGCTGGAGAACTCCGGGTAGGGGCGGTAATACGCGTCTGGGTCGGTTTCGAACTGCGGGAACTTGTGGAAGATGTCGGGCAGTTCCCACTGTGGCTCCTTGCCATCGGGCTGGTACCACATGAAGATGCAGCCGTACTGCTCCTTGACCGGGTAGGAGCGCAGCCGCAGACCACGGTTGGGCTTGTCGGGCTGATACGGGATGTAGGTGTTGTTGCCTTCGGGACCCCACCGCCAGCCGTGGAACGGGCACTCCACGCAATCGCCGACGACCTTGCCGCCGTGACCGATGTGAGCGCCCAGATGCTTGCAATGGGCTTCCAGCACATGCAGCTCGCCGGACTCGTCCCGGTAGGCGGCGAGGTCTTCACCGAAGTACTTCAGCGCCTTCACATCGCCGACCTCGTACTCGGCCGACCAGCCGATCATGAACCAGCCGGTGACCTTCCAGGTGAACGGCACTTTCATGTCCGCTGCCCTCCCGTTTCACTGCTCTCGCAATACGTACGGAAGACATTACAGTAGCTCTTTCTGCATCGAAAGGGCGCACAGTTGGAATCGGTCGACGCTCAACTGAAGCTCTTACCGTATAGTTCGCCGCAGCCGACCAGGAGGTGATCCGTTGTCCGACGACATCGAGGCGATCAAGCAGCTCAAAGCCCGCTATTGCCGGTTCCTGGATACCAAGGACATCGACGCGTGGCGGGCACTGTTCGTCGACGACGTGGTGGTGAAGCTCGACATGGCCGTCTCCACCGGAGGTGCCGACCCGCAGACGGCCCCACCGTTGAACAGCTTCGACGAGTTCTTCCCGGTGGTGTGGGGTGGTGTCGAGAACGCGGCCACGGTGCACCACTGCCACACCCCCGAGATCATGCTGACCTCCGATACCACCGCGACCGGCATCTGGGCCATGGAGGACATGTTGTTCTTCCCCGATGGCGGCGAACTGCACGGGGCGGGCCATTACCACGAGACCTACGAAAAGCGTGACGGCACATGGCAGATCACGAGTCTGCACCTGACCCGGACCCTGCTGAAGTTCAAGACCCCATAGCCGGTTCGCCAGCTGTCGCACAAGCGGCAAACTCCACGTGATCGGGCTTGTACGATCCATGAATGGCCAAGCCGCTCATCCCCGTCGAGGCGATACTTGAGCGCTCTTTGGCGATCCTGGACGCCGAGGGCGCCGATGCGCTGACGACACGACGGCTCGCGGCCGAGCTGAAGATCTCGACGCGCACGCTCTACCAGCAGGTCGGCAATCGCGACGAACTCATCCGCGCGTTGGTTTCCCGGCACTTCTCGGCGCTCCGGCTGGAGTTTCGTGAGCACAGGGACTGGGAGACCACCGTCCTGCAGTGGTGCAAAGGGCTGCATGACGCCTTGCGAGCACATCCGTATCTCACTGAACTGATGACGATCGATGACCGTGCCGCTGTGATGGACTATGTAGACGAGTTGATGAAATCGACTTTGAATGAGGGGATTCCGAAGAGTCTCGCGGTCGATTGTTCACGAGCCCTGGTGAATCTCACCATCAACCACACAGTGATGGAGGTGCGCGCACTGCACGAGCCCAAACTGTCGGAAGGCTCGGCAGCTGAGCACCGTCGTATCGAAAAGAACTTCCTGACGACGATTCGATGGATCCTGGTCGGAGTGCGCGCCGACGCTCACGCACAGGCCGAGCGTTCACGCACGCGGGCGACCGCCGAGAAGTAATCAGGCCGGCGTTACCGGCGCAGAACACCCTCGACGGCACCCACTGCGAGTTTGGGTTGGGTCACCGCCACCGCGCCCAGAACGCTGTCGATACGCGCGAGGATCCCCTCGTCGAGTGACACACCAGATGCCGCGGCGTTGGCATACACCTGCTCAGGGCGCGATGCTCCGGTGATCGCCGACGCCACCTCCGGACGCCGCAACACCCACGCAAGCGCCATCGTAGCCAGGTTCAACCCGGCATCTGCTGCGATCGGGACCAACTGTTGAACGGCATCGAGGACGTCGTCGTTGTACCGGCCCCGGGCAATGCCCATGGTCGGGCTGGCGAACCGGCTGTCCGCCGGAACCTCCTGTCCTGGTTTGTATTTACCCGTCAACACCCCCTGGGCCAGCGGCGACCAGACGATCTGGGAGACCCCGCGTGACGCGCACAGCTCGAACACCTCGGCCTCGGGGCCGCGCCACAGCATCGAATACTGGGGCTGGGAGGATACGAACAATCCCTCTCCGCCGATCTCGACGGCAGCCCGGATCTGCTTCGGGGTCCATTCGCTGAAACCGATGTAGCGCGCCTTGCCGGACCGGACCACGTCCTGGAACGCTTCAACCGTCTCCTCCAACGGCACATTGATGTCGAAGCGGTGGGCCTGATACAGGTCGATGTAGTCGGTTCGCAGCCGTTGCAGTGACGCATCGAGTTGCTTGTGGATCTGCGCGGCGGACAGACCGAAGTCGGCCGGGTCCTCCGACATCGGTGCGAACAGCTTGGTGGCCAACACATACGTGGCGCGCGGATGTGCCGAGAGGATCTCACCCCACGCTGACTCGGCGCTGCCCTGGCCGTAGGCATTGGCGGTGTCGAAGAAGTTGATCCCGGCGTCCAACGCGGCGGCGGTGCAGGCCCTGGTCTGGTCGAACTCGATCCCGCCGGAGAAGGTCAGCCATGACCCCAATGAGATCTCGGAGGCCTGTAGATCGGATGTACCCAGCTGTCGGTAACGCATCAGTGCCTCTCAGTGATCGGATTCGGGGGTGCGTTGGCGCGCGACGGTAGCCCTGCCGGCCGCGCCGAACGCCTCAAGGTCATAGGTTCGGCCGACGCTGAGGGCGGTTTCGGCGGCCAGGGCACCGGCCAGGGACAGGTCCTCTCCCCGCGCGTAGAGGCCTAGCATCTCGCCGACGGCGGTATTGCCGGGAATGCGGTGCGCGATCGCCATGACGGTGTCCATCAGATCGTCTTGGGGCACTACCTGATTCACCAGTCCGAGGCGCAGGGCCTCGTGCGCGTCGACGAATTCCCCGGTAATCGACATCTGCCGCGCCTTTCGGATCCCGACGGCGCGGGGGAGCAGTGCCGTGAGACCCCAGGTGGGGACGACACCGAGCAGTGCGTGGGTGTCGGCGAAGCGGGCCTTCTCCGACGCGATGATGAACGAACAGCTCAGCGCCATTTCCAGGGCACCCGATACGCACGCGCCGTTGACCGCACAGATCGTCGGCGTGCGCATGGCACGTAGAGCGACTGCCGGTGTGATGTCGAGCGGACCACCGTTCTCCCCGGGACCTCGTTCGAGCTGTTTGAAATCGACGCCCGCCGAGAACACCGGGCCCGCGCCGGTGAGAACCACGGCACGGATACCGTCATCGCGGTCCGCGGCGGCGAGGGTGTCACGCAGCGCGGACCGCACCGGTCCGTTGAGCGCGTTCTTCGATTCGGGACGGTCGATCGTGAGGATACGAACTCCGTCGTCGTCACGAATCTCTAAGTACGGCAAAGTCATCGTCTGTTCCCATTGTCGGATGCGCCATGCGGTGAGGTGATTCGCAGCAGGGCCCCGCGATGTGCGGCCGTCACGTACAGCTCGTCCTCGGTGGCTCCGAAGCAGACATTTGTCGGCAACGCACCCGACCCCAGTTCGGCTCGTCCCATGGTCTCTCCGGAGGCGCTGACCCGATCGAGCCGATCCCCTCCGGTCAGTGCGACCCAGGCGCTCCCATCAACGCCGACTGCCATGCCGTCAGGCCATCCGCCGGCGAACTGGCACAGCGTTTCTCGTGCCTCCCAGCGGCCGATGTCATAGGAATACAGGGCTGCCTCGCTCGTCGAGGTGACCATCAGGCGGCTGTTGTCGGGGCTGAAGCCGAGACCGTTGAGGAACAGCGGGCCGTCGTCGAGGATCAATTCGGAGGCGCCCGTATCGGTATCGACTGCCCAGATCCAGCCCGCCAGGTTCGGGTCGGGGTGAAAGAAGTCGACTTCGTCGCGGGTGTCGGTGACCCACAATCGGCCGTCGGGCCCGAAGGCCAGGTCATTGGGCGCACCCATCCCGGTGGCCAGGTGGTCGACCGCACCGTCGCGGATCACCTGGACGCCGGGCTCGGCCGCGCCGCTACCGCCGAAGATGCCACCGTTTTGCGCGACGTAGAAGGTACCGTCCGGCCCGACAGCCAGACCGTTGGGGCCGCCGCCGGTGACGATGCTCTCGACGGCACCGCCGGGCTCGATCAGATAGACGCAGCCGTGACTGATCGAGGTCACCGCGATCCGCCCGTCGGGCAGACACGCCGGCCCCTCGGTGAATCCCAGTCCTTCGGCCAGTACGTCCGTTCTTATCGGGAAGCTCGTCATGCACTGCCACCGAGCAGTTCGGGGGCCCGCCACAACGGAAAGACTCGATCGGGTTCGCAGTGCTCGTCGACGATCCACTTGCACATACGGCGTACCGGCTCGATGGCGTCCTGCGGAATTTCGAAGTTCACGCTGGCCGCGTAACCCAGCGAGACGAATCGCTGCGCCCCGAACAATGCCAGTCGGTCTCTCAGTCGGGTCTTCAGGGATTCCGGATAGATGCCGATCGTCTGGGTATACGCGTTGACGGCGTCGGTGACCTTGTCGATCGAGTCGACCGGCACGATGTTGGCGACCCGGCCGGACAGCATCGTCGAGTAGTGCACCGGTTCGTCGAGTTGGGACACCACGATCGCCCCTTCGGCGTTCTCGCCGCCGAAGACCCGGTACCAGTCCTCGGTCAACCGCGACCCTTCGATGTTCTCCAGGAGCGTCTTGTTGACGACTTTCGGTGTGGTGCTGATGAAATCGGGCAGGTTGACCATGGCTTCGTAGACGAGTTCGCCCAGTCGGTTGGCTCTTTCGAGCCCCGTCTCGTCGGTTCCGGACAAGACGTAGATGACCCGCGCGTTCACGCAGCCCTCCTGGTTGCCCGCGCCGATATCGCAGGCAGCGCGCTGGGCGACCTCATGCACGGTTTCCTCGCTGTCGAAGGCCTCCGGGCCGATGATGGTGGCGCTGCGCTTGGGATCGAGCGCGATCAACTCGAGACCGGGCTGGATGTAGCGGGTCACATGTTTCACCGAAGCCAAACCACCCCAGGCTACGATCTTTTCGATGTGCTCGGGACGATAGAGCTGTTCCTCGACCGGCTCGTCGCCACCCTTCCAATACCCGACGGCCAGGTGGCGTGTGATCGGGTGGTCGGGCGCGATGTCGTACAACGTCCGGGCGATTGCCACTGCCGTCAAGGGATCGTTGGACGGCGCCTTGATGATCGCGTCGCTGCGGGTCAATGCGGTTCTCAGCACGGTGATTCCGGCGACCAGGCCGCCGTTGCCGGCCGGGATGTGCAGGGTTCGCGCGCCGAATGCCCGGACCTTGATCTCCCGGCCGTCGATGAGAGTCTGCGGTACCCAGCCCTCCAGGTAGTCGATGCCGACCTGGATGTCGGCAAGTTCGCGCATCTGCTCGCGGTTGAACATCGCGGGCAGCGCGACGTACCCCGTGCGAAGGATCGACTCGGACATCGGGTTCGACACCAGGCACGCCTCGAAAGCCTCCTGGATGTGGACATTGGTGTCGAAGGCCAAAGCGGTGCCCAGTTCGGTGAGAACGTCGAGGATCTCGTCGAACGTGACGTCGTAGAGGTCGGCCAATTCGGCGGGGCTTCGCAACGGCAGCCGTTCGACGTACTTGGCCGGATCCGGCGCGGCGAAGGTGTGGTCGAGCCGGCCGGCGAACGGGATCAGGTCGTCGGTGATGAGCTCGCCACGAATGAACAGAGGAACGGTGAACTCGCTCATCCCTGGAACTCCTTGAGGAAGTCGATGGCTTCGTTCTGCACCTCGTGCGTGGCGGCGCAGGAGATCTTGTCCTCCTCGGCGTCTTTCTTCTCCGAGAAGCGCACGATGTCGTGCTCCAGCGCCACGGTGGTGCGTCCGCACGGGCACGGCTCAGAGAAGTCCAGTGTGACCTCGTCGCCTGTCATGACCGCACCCCAATGGCTTTGGTTGTATACGTCGTACACCGCGAAACGCCCGGTCTGCCTTCCGGAGCGAGGGGAGGGCTCGTTGGTGACCGGGTCGAGGACGAATGGGATCACCCATGGCTGGATGTGGTAGCGACCCTGTTCGCAGGCGAAGTGCACGCCGTTGTGCTCGGAGAACGAATAGCCCTCCTGGATCCGCGGTACGCCGTAGAACTGCCTGATCACGTCCATGTAGTTCTCGGGCAGCACTTGGCCTTTGGCGCCGCCGCCGGTGAGGATCGCTGAATCGGGGGCGAAGTCGGCACGCACGCCCTCGGCCAGTCCGGCAGAGGCCAGGGCGTACATCAGCGGATAGGTGTTGAGCATGAAGACCCGTTTGCCGGCCAATTGGTTGGTCAGGCGGGTGAGGAATTCAGGGACCTCGGTGGCCTGACGGGTCTGCATGGCGATGAATTCGTCCTTGCGGGCGGCCAGCTTGGGGTCGAGCTCGAGCCGGTCCAACTCGCCCTTCGCCGCCGCGGCGCGCATCTTGTTGGCCAGGAACATCAAATCGGTGTCCATCGCCCCGGAATACAGTGCGTGGAAACGACTTTCGTCACCACCGGTGAACTCGCGCTTGAGCCACGGGACCATCCGGGTCATGCCGAACCGGCCCTCGCTGTAGTTCGGCCAGATCACATCCACGGCTGGCCGGAGTTCGTCCTCGGTGGGTTCGTTGCCGAAAGTCTGGAACACCATCATCTTCCAGATCTGCATCCCCTCGACGGTGGTGTCGTCGTCCTTGGGGATGATCGAGAACGTGCCGGTGGTGCCCGACGAGGTGACGAGTTGCACGGGCGTCTGGCTTTCCAGACAGTCGAGCCATTCGTCGATGCTCTCGGCACCGCTGACGTCCACCTGAGAGAGGTCATAGCAGGTCAGCTTGTCGAGCCAGCGGGTCAGCAGGTCCCAGCGCTTGTTGTCGAGCAGCGCGGCCGGGTAGGACTTGTAGGCGGTGTGAGAGAACATCAGCGGCACGATGTCGTCGAACTGCTCCACTGAGGCGACACCGAGGCGGTCGGTGAGCTTGCGGACCATCTCGATGGTGTCGCGGTGCTGGGCGAAGCGGAGCGTCATCGCTTCGCGCTGGAGTTCCTCGAGGTCGCCGCGGGGGATGCTGTGCATCGTGGTCACCGACTCACCGCAGTAGGTGAGTGGATGGTTCATGAATGTCTCGACGTCGTGGGATGTCACTTCTCGCCTCCGATTGAACTGACGGGGTCCTTTGGCTACCGGGCGCACGCCGTGGCAGGGTGCAGGAATTTAAGGTAACAACGGTTTTTTAACCGTAACCCCGTGTGGCGCCGGATACAAGAGCGTTCGTGGTTCTCGTCTCGGCGAGTACGCCGGCCAGGATCCAGCCGACGGACGTGCCGAAATTGGTCTCGGACTCCAGGTCTGCGTCAGAGGATTCCCGGGACAGCTTGGGTTCGCGTGATGCGCGGACTTCCATCACGGTGTGGTTGATGGTCAGATTGACCAAGGCGCGAGAACAGTCGAGTGCGATGCGCGGTGGAATGCCCTCGCGCACAGACACATCGATCAGATCGCCGAGGTAGTCCATGATCGGCGCGGCATCGGCGTTGGTCATGAGCTCGGTGAGGTGCGGATGGGCGAGTAGCGCCTCGCGCAGGCGGTGACACCACTGCTCGGCCGTCGCCTCCCACGTGCCCTGGCGGTGAAACTCCACGCGCACCCGTGACAGGTGGCGCGCCACCAGCGCGCGGATCAGTTCGTCCCGACTGCCGATCTGCTGGTACAGCGTGCGGGTCGAGATCTTCAACTCGGCAGCCAGTCGGCGCGTGGTCAGGCTCTCGACCCCTTCGGTGTCGAGAAGTGTCAGTGCGCGCTCGTAGATCGCGTCGGCGGCGATCAACGGCCTGGGCACCTCCGGGCCCGATCAGCCCAGTCGTTGAACGGCGCTGACCAGATCGGCCACGTTGTCCGGATCCGGCGTATAGCCGGGGAAGTAGCAGCAGACGTCGGACGCATAGGCGCCATAGCGTTGATGGATCTGCATGGCGCATTCCTCGGGGGTGCCGACCACGCCGTAGGTCCGTACGGTGTCCTCGTCGATGAGTGTGGCCATGCCCGGATAGTCCCCGGCCTTCGACAATTCGTTGAGGCGAGGTTGGAGGTGCTCCAGCCCCTCGGCTTCCAGGACCGGGCGGTAATTGGGTGTCGACGCGTAGAAGGCGATCAGGTTCGCGACTCGAGAGACCGCGTGCGCGATTTGTTCCTCCGAGCGTCCGACCGCCACCATGGCTTGGGCGATGATCTGCAGGTGGGACAAAGTGCGGCCGGAGCGCTGAAGTCCCTCATCGATTGCCGGGACGGTCCGCTCGGAGAAGTGACGGGCACTGTTGAACGGCATAACCAGCAGCCCATCGGCCACCTCGGCGGCCTTGCGGGTCATCAACGGCCCCAGTGCCCCCATCAACACCGGCGGGGGCCCGAACGGATTGGCTCCGGGGTCGAAGTTCGGGGGCATCAGGGTGTGAGTGAAGTACTCGCCGCGAAACTTCAACGGTGCCTTTCCTTCCCAGGCATCGAAGATGGCCTTCACGGCGGCGACGGACTCGGCCATGCGGGCAGCGGGCTTGCCCCACTCGCTGCCGTAGCGCTTCTCGATGTGCACCCGGATCTGTGAACCCAGGCCGAGGCGAAACCGGCCGGAGCTGTAGCACTGCAGATCGTAGGCGGCGTGCGCCAGATGCAGCGGGCTGCGCGGGCCCGCGATCGCCACGTTGGTCATCAGCTCCAACTCGGTCTCGGCCGCGGCAACCAGGAGTGGGAAGAAGACGTCGTGTTGTCCCTCGAACGAGAACGCGCCGTCGGCGCCGAGCTCAGCGATCTGCCGCGCGCTCTTGCTTGCTCTGTCTGGCGCGCCATCGACCTGCAGCTGAATTCGCACGAGTGACCATCCTCTCGCCCGCGCCTGGTTCCGGCGCGCTAGAAAACCACTGTTGTTTTAACCCACGGGGAGCTGAGTTGGCAAGCCCGCGTCCAGCCAACGCTCGATTGCCGCATAGCTGTCCTGGGCGTTGCGCTGCAGGCATTGCATGTGCCCGGCGCCGGCACCACCTCGAAGTCGAAGTTGTCTGTCACGGAATCGTGCACCCGCGTGATCGTGTCGAAAGTCGTTGTTTCGCCGAGGTTATTGTCGATGAGCAGGGCATCGTGTTCGCCGACCACCGCCAAGGTCGGTATGGTCACGCTGCGGATGAGGGGCCCGGCAAGCGCGGCGTCGCGCAGTTCGGCCTTGGTCGCCGCACCCTTGATGGCACCGTCAAAGGCCATGACCGCGGGATCCGTGGCGGGACCCCAGAACCGGAGTTCGTCGACACCGAGGCCTTCGCGGGGAACGAGGTAGTCGCCGTCGACAAGGCCGGCCAGTTCGGGTTTGCCTTCGACGGCGGGGACGAAGGCAAAGTCGAACAGCTCGTCACCCATCTCGGCCGTGCCGTCGACTGGCAGGTATCCGGTCAGTACCAGGGCGTCCGGGCCGCCGTGATCGGCGACGCTCGTCCCGCTGATCACCGAACCTATCGAGTGGCCGACCAGCACGATCCGGGAAAACTCCGGAACCCCGGTGATCGCGCCGTTTCGTATCGCACCGATCACCTGCGCGATGCCGTCACCCTGCGCACTGACCGTGACCTCCCGGCCCGGAGGTCGGGAACTGTGGCCGCAGCCGATCCGGTCGAGGTTGAGGGTTGCGATGCCACGTTCGGCGGCCCATGCGACATACGAGTACCGCTTCGGTTCCATCGGCCAGTCCCAATACCGGTGATCGGCACCGGCGCCGTGGACCAAGATGTGCAGCTCGTCGCGACGAAGGTCGTCGGGGACGGTCAGCCAGCCAGACAGGTGCCATTCGGGCCATGACGAGCCGGCGGTGGCCTCGGTGGTGAGTGACAGGTGGCGGCGGTTGATCATCGCTGTGCAGCCTGTTCGATGATCCGTTCCCATTCGCCGACGACGATGTTGTCGTTGTCGATGGTCTCGACGGGCATGCCCCACTTGAGCATTGCGCGCGTACCGGTGACGCACAGGATCGTCGCGCCGAATGCGGTCCAATAGTCCCGATTGCCCACGGTGCGACCCGTTTTGGCCTCCCAGTACGCCCATGTCTCGTCTGCGGTCGGTATGCCGGTGGCCGGCCGGTCGGTGAGCAGGCGGGTGAAGGCCTCCTGCATCACGCAGTAGCCGATGTCGGCTGCCGGGTTTCCGATGTAGGCCACTTCGAAGTCGACGAGAGTGTGGACGCTGATTCCGCGCAGCAAGGCGTTGCCCAGGCGGGCATCTCCCATGCACAGCGCGGGATCGTTGTCGGCCTCAGCGGGAATGTGGTCGGCGAGCCAGTCGATGATGGCCAGTTGCCGCGGTACCAGGTGCGCCGGCGCGGCGTCGGTGAGTGATCGTCGCCAGTAGGCGAGCACGTCGACCACGCCGTTGGCCCCGTACTTGGCCGGCACGGAGCCCGCATCGATCGCGTGCAGGCCGCCGAGCGTATCGAGGAACGACCACCAGGTGGCGCGTTGAGTCTGGGTGTCGGTATCGCGGAACCAGCCGTCCCCGTGAAAGCTCGCCGGCGTGTCCTCGGGCACGCCATGGCCGTCGACAAGCTCCATGACGAAGCATGGCACCCCTAGCGTCTCGCCGGCGGTGTCGATGGCGAGGACCTCGGGGACGGGCGCGCCGGCCTGCCGGGCGGCTGCCAGGATCCGCCCCTCGCGGGCGGCATCGCAGTCGTAGACCAGGCCGCCGTCGTTCGCGGCCTTCAGCACGACGGCCCGTTTTCCCGCGGCGGTGAGCAGATCGAGTCGCCAAGCACCGCTGGAGTTTCCGCCACCTATCCGGTCGGCCTCGATACCGACCAATGACGGCTCGAGGGTGGTTCTGAGCCAGGACGTGAGCCGCTGGATGTCCAGCTCGCCGGTTGCGGCGCTCACAGCTGGTATGCCTTCACGATCGGGGCCAGCTCTTGCGGCGTCGCGCCGTGCATGATGACGCCGTCGCAGCCTATGGCGAGCTGGTTGCGGATGGCTGTGGCGCATTGTTCGGGACTTCCTGATGCCGACGGCGCCAGCCACTCGTCGGGGAACAGTGTCGCGATGTGTTCGAGTTGCTCGGTGGTGGCCAGACCGTCGATCGAACCAGGGATGCTCTGCACCACGTCGTCTTGGCGGAACCGTTGCAGCACGGCGGGGTCCCAGTCGTTGATCGTGATCATGAGTTCCCCGTAGCCCTGGAGATAGGTGGCCAGCCGCCCGACAGACTTCTTGAGCCGCAACGACTCCGGGATGTGATCGCCGATGGTGGCGAAACACGACCAGACCTTGACCCGGTCGGGATCGCGTCCGGCCCGTTCGGCTGCCTGTTTCGCCGTCTGCACGCTGCGCTGGGTGGCCTCGTCGGTGAAGTAGGTGTGCAGGATGACCTCGTCGAAGCAGCGCCCGCCCAGCTTGAGCGAGTTCGGACCGAGGGCGACCAGGCTCATCGGCAGGTAGCCATCCAGCGAGCTGTCGAGTTGCAGGACCGGCCACGAGCCGCACGGCCCGTCATGACCGAGGATCGTCTCGCCACGGAAAAGCCGACGCATGATGCCGACGAAATCCTCCAGTTGAGCTGTGGTGATGTGCGGGATGCCGAAGACGTCCTGCATGAGCTTCACCCCGCGGGCCAGGCCGAGCACAAAACGACCGTCGGTCAGGCTCTGGACGGTGCGGGCCATTCCCGCGGTGATCATCGGGTGGCGCGTGTTGTGGTTGGTGGCGGCGCAGTGGATGAGGATCCGGTCGGTGACTGCGCCGGTGGCGCCACACAGTGCGCCGATCTCCTTGAGGTTGAAGCGCTCTGAGATGAACGCGGTGCCCAGGCCCATCTGCTCGGCCTCACGGACCTCGGTCAAGCCGGTCCGAGCGGTGGTGGGCTGGCCGCCCAGCGCATAGAAGCCGAGTTCAGGATGGTGGGGGCGGGTCGTCGCGTCGCTCATCAGGCGTCCTTTGGGGTGAGGGCCTGCCGCCACATGGCGATCAGGGATGTGTGGACTCCCTTGGCGCGCCGGTCTGATCCTGTGGTCCAGGTGTTTTCGATGAGCAGGCGCTGACCGGTGCCGGTCATCGACGTCACGAGAGCCAGGTAGGTGACATCGGGCTGCAGGGCAGGGTCGATCGACCCGTCCTGCTGGCCGGCCTTGAACAGCTCGAAGAACGGATCGCCGGCAACGTGGGAGATCGTGGCCCGCTCGGCGTCTTCCTCGCCGGACAACCCTTGCTCGCGGAAGGAGAAGTCGTAGAAACTGAAGAAACGGGTCATCTCGGGGTGCGCCCTGGCGTACTCGAAGCTGAGGTCGAACCGTGCCAACAAGAGTTCGCGTGCATTGGCCTTCTTCGGTAACCGGGGTTCGAGATACGCCTCCAGTTCGGCGATGAGGGTCCGAGCGGTGTGCAGGACGGCAGTGCCCAGTGTGGGGAAGTACTTGTAGAAAGTCGGGCGGGTGATGCCCGCACGGTCGGCCAGGTCGCCCACTTTGAGTGGGATGTTTCCCTCCGCGACAAGATCCACCGCGGCTCGGACAACTGAAATGCGTTGTTGTTCGGCCAGATCCAGCCAGCGTTGGGACGGGGCCCGTGCACCTTCTGCCATGAAAGCGCACATTACCATTGACATGGTGTTAACGGATAGGCCACGATTCTCGGCATGTCACGTAATCGTTCAACCGTCGTGCAGGGCAGTCCCACCGTGTTGGTGACCGGAGCAGGGCGCGGGCTGGGCCATGTCGCCGCAGTCAGGCTCGCGGCTTCGGGCTGGCAGGTCTACGCCGGCGTGCGCAACGCTGCCGACGCCCAGCGGATGGCCGAAAAAACAAATGTCACATCGGTTATCGTCGACGTCACAAACGAAGAGCATCTGGCGAAGCTGCCCTCGCAACTACCCGAACGGCTCGACGCGTTGGTGAGCAATGCCGGGGTCGCGGTCGGCGGGCCGATTGAGACCTTGACCCTCGACGACCTGCGCTGGCAGTTGGACGTCAACGTGATCGGTGCTGTCGGGGTCACCCAGGCCGTGCTCCCGTTGATTCGCAAAGCACACGGACGCATCGTGTTCATCTCCTCGACCAGCGGTCGGGTGGCCACCCCCTCGCTGGGCGCCTACGGGGCCTCCAAATTCGCATTGGAAGCCATTGGCGACTCGCTGCGAAATGAACTGCGGCCCTGGGGGATCACAGTCAGCCTGATCGAGCCGGGTCAGATCGACACCGATATGAGCAAGGGCTCTCACGAGCAACATGAGGAGAACATCGCCAAGATGAGTCCTGGGCATCAGAAGTTGTACGCCAAGCACTCCGAGGGAATGCACAAGGCGATCGACCTGATGGACGGCGTGATCTCCTCGCCGGAGGAGATCACCGTGGCGATCGAACGTGCGCTCACCGACAAGCGCCCACGCGCGCGCTATCTCGTCGGCAAAGGCTCGCGGGCACACGCCTACACCCGCATCCTGCCGTCGCCGATGGCCGATGCCATCTTCTCCAAGGCGACCGGGATCCCGAAGCGGGTGTAGGGGCGGACCCGGGAGCGTCAAAAAGTTTGACGAGATCGCGCGGGCTAACCGATCATCTCCGCGCCGAACGCCTTGATGTAGTCGAGCGCGTCCTGTGGGCTGCTGCCATCGACATGAACGACGGCCCAGGTCGCGCCGTACTCAGCGAGCTCGGAGAGCACGTCGCGGGTATGCGTCACCGACGCGTCGTCATCGAGATCGACGAACGGACACACCACCTGGATGTCGACCGTCGACGGGTCCCGGCCGGCGTCGGCGAGCCGATTGCGCAGTCGCGCTGCGGCGGCCCCGAACTGCTCGGCATTCTCGATGGCCGCGGTGCGCATCGTCGACGCCATCCCCGCCGCGGCGATGATCGGCATCCATCCGTCACCGTGTTCGACGACTCGCCGAATGGCTGCGGCGCCGTTCCCGCCGATCCAGATCGGCGGATGGGGCCGCTGGATCGGATGTTGCAGATGGACCACGCCGACGGCCTCGAAATCAACACCGGTAAAAGGTGTTTCCGGTTCGGTCCAAATAGAACGCAGTGCCGTCAGGGCCTCGTCGAGCAGCTCGGCGCGGCGGTCGATGTCTACGCCCACCGCCGAGAACTCCGATCGCAGGTAGCCCGCTCCGACGCCCGCGATGAGCCGGCCGCTTGATACCAGGTCGAGGCTTCCCAGCGCCTTGGCCGCCAGGTACGGATTTCGGAACGGGAGCACGTACAGGTTGGTCATCAGGCGAATCCGCGACGTGACCGCCGCCATGAAACTCAGCGCGGCGATCGGGTCCAGGGTGTTGTGGCCGCCGTTGTTCCGCCACTTGACCGACGGAGCTGGATGCTCGCTGAGCGCGACGGCCGAGAAGCCCGCAGCCTCGGCCTGGGTGGCGACTCCGCTGATGACGTCGGACTGCAGGAAATCGTCAGGTGCGGTGGGCAGCTCGCTGGGGTATTCCAAGGTGTATTTCAAGGATCTCCCCAATCCGGTCCGATACTGTAAGCATTACCGTAGCATCGATCGCTGGTCGTCAACTGGGATGGAGTAGCGATGGATCGCCGGCGAAAGGTACTCGTGATGGGCGCAAGCGGAAACGTGGGCGCCTGTGTCACCCGACAACTCGTCGCGCGCGGCGACGACGTGCGGGTGCTGCTGCGGCGGAGTAGTTCGACCAAGGGCATCGACGGTCTCGACGTCGAACGGTTTTACGGGGACATCTTTGACACCGATGCGGTGGCGGCGGCGATGGCCGACCGGGACGTGGTGTTCTACTGCGTCGTCGACACCCGCGCCCATCTGGCTGACCCGGCGCCGCTGTTCTCCACCAACGTCGAGGGCCTGCGCAACGTCCTGGACGTCGCGATGGATGCCGACCTGCACCGCTTCGTCTTTCTCAGCACCATCGGAACCATCGCCGTCGGCGACGACGGCGCCACCGTCGACGAGGACACGCCGTTCAACTGGGCCGGCAAAGGAGGGCCATACATCGAATCGCGGCGTCAGGCCGAAGATCTGGTGCTGTCCTACGCCAGGGAACACGGACTGCCCGCTGTGGCGATGTGTGTGTCCAACCCGTACGGACCGCCCGACTGGCAACCGAGACAGGGCGCGCTCGTCGCGATGGCCGCGTTCGGCAAGTTGCCCGTGTACGTACGCGGCGTCGGCTCGGAGGTGGTCGGGATAGACGATGCAGCCGATGCGCTCATCCGGGCCGCCGAGCACGGCCGGATCGGTGAACGCTACATCGTGTCCGAAGGCTATATGTCTCAGCGGGAGATGTTCACCACGGCCGCGGAGGCCGTGGGTGCGCGGCCACCGCGATTCGGTATCCCCATGGCCCCGCTGTATGCCTTCGGATGGTTCGCCGGCGTGTCGAACCGATTGTTCGGCACCGACTTTCCGATGAACCTCACCGCCGCGCGACTGATGTGGCTGACCTCGCCTGCGGATCACGGCAAGGCGACGCGTGAGCTGGGGTGGAAACCGGCACCCACCGCCGAATCGATCGGCCGGGCCGCTCAGTTCTACGTCGACCGCAAGAACCGCGACGAGAAGGTCATCGACTTGTGAGCACCGTTGATTTCGACGCGATCGTCGTCGGCGCCGGGTTCTCCGGCTTGTACGCGTTGCACCGGCTGAGGGAACAGGGTCTGCGGGTCCGGGTTCTGGAGAAGGCAGATGCCGTCGGCGGCACCTGGCTGGTCAACCGGTACCCGGGTGCCCGCTGCGACATCGAGAGCATCGAGTACTCCTACAGCTTCAGTGATGCCATCCAGCAGGAGTGGGTCTGGACGGAGACGATGCCGGCCCAGCCGGAGATCGAGGCGTATCTGAACTTCGTCGCCGACCGGCTCGACCTGCGCCGCGACATTGCGTTTGGTACCGAGGTCGTCGCCATGACGTTCGATGAACGTACGTCGCAGTGGGCGGTCGCCACCGCCGACGGTCAGACCTTGCGCACACCGTTCGTGGTGGCGGCCACCGGGATTCTGTCGGTGCCCGTGGAACCGGATATTCCCGGGATGAGCCGTTTTACCGGCACGTCGCTGTTCACGAGCCGCTGGCCGCGCGAGGGCATCAACCTCGCAGGCAAGAGCGTCGGGGTGATCGGTACCGGCTCCACCGGTGTCCAGCTGATCCCCGTGGTGGCCGCGCAGGCCGCGCAGCTGACGGTGTTCCAACGCTCGCCTGCATTCACGCTGCCGTGGGAGGTGCGCCCGTTCGAACCGGGCGAACTCGACGCGCTCAAGACCGAGTATGCGTCGATCCGGGCTGCGCAGCGTGAGCATCCGGTCGGTGCGGCTCGGCTCAGTGCGTTCTCGGTGCTGCTCGACATGCTCGTGCGGCCGCCGGTGAAATCGGCCTCGCCCGAGGAGAAACGGCGCGCGGTAGAGGACTACGGCGTCATGGGTGCGCTCAACTGGGGTGACGTCTTCTTCGACATCGACGCCAACCGGATGGCCACCGAGCTGTACGGCCAGGCGGTGGCTCGCATCGTCACTGATCCCGACACGGCGGCGTCGCTGACACCCAGCCATCCATTCGCGTGCAAGCGGCCGATCATCGACCAGGGCTACTACGAGACCTACAACCGGGACAACGTGACTCTCGTCGACCTGCGCAAGGGCGCTATCCGCGAGGTGACGGCTACCGGGATTTCCACCGAGCAAGGCGATTTCGACCTCGACGTGATCGTGTACGCCACCGGGTTCGATGCGATGACCGGTGCGCTGAGCCGGATCGACGTGCGGGGACGCGACGGGGTCGTGCTGGGGGAGTACTGGTCCAAAGAGGGCGCGCTGTCCTATCTGGGCTTGGCCGTGGCCGGGTTCCCGAACCTGTTCACCATCCAGGGGCCGGGAAGTCCTTCGGCGGCGACGAATTTCGTCGCGGCCCTGGAGCAGCACGTGGAATGGATCGCGGACT
Source organism: Mycobacterium sp. 134 (assembly GCF_048282715.1). Taxonomy (NCBI): domain Bacteria; kingdom Bacillati; phylum Actinomycetota; class Actinomycetes; order Mycobacteriales; family Mycobacteriaceae; genus Mycobacterium; species Mycobacterium sp. 134. Next base: position 4,506,850 of record NZ_JBLVUN010000008.1, on the reverse strand, counting down.
GCATCGCCTATCTGAGGCGCGGCGGGTACTTGACTATCGAGGCGACACCCCAGGCGCAGGCCGAATGGGTTGAACACACCACTGCCCTGGTGGCGCCCACGGTGCTGGTGCACCCGACCTGTAACTCCTGGTACAACGGCGGCAACGTACCGGGTAAGAAGCGGATGTACCTGGGATACACCGCGGGCATCCCCGAGTACCGTCGCCGCTGTGACGAGATCGCAGCTGACGGCTACCCGGGATTCACCATTGCTTAGGGCTACCCGCATAGCGTGGGGGCTCGGTGGCGTGGTGCCGCGCTCGGTGGGCGCACTGGCAGACGCGGGGGGTTGGAATCCGCTGTCGGTAACCGGCCTGCGGCAACTCGGCGAGGTCACCCTCGACGAGCTCGTGGTGACCGGTATGACGCTGACCGGCCCGCCGCCGCAGCTGCCGCGACCACTGGGTGAATACCAGTGGGCCGCCGACGAACTGGGTGCACTCGAAATCGACGCGGCGCACGCGCCGCCGGATGCTCTGCAGGTCAAACACATCAGGCCTCGCCGGTTCGGCGCGCTGACGTTCGAGGAGCTGGTCTTCGACCACGAGCCCGCGTTGCCGGCCTCCGTGCTGGCCGACGGTCACGGCGGAGCCGCCACGGCCAGAGTGCGGTTGTACCGCTGTGGCGACGATGGGCGGCCCTGGCTGATCTGGGTGCACGGGGCCGGTCAGGGTGATCCGATGGATCTACTGGTCGCGCGGGTTCGACGGCTGCGGGATCTGGGGTTCAACGTGGCCCTGCCCGTGCAGCCGGGGCACGGTGCACGGCGGCAGTCGTGGCCGGAGTATCCCGCCCGCGATCCGCTGGCCAATGTCGCCGGCACGATGCGGGCGGTGTCGGAGGTGCGGGCGCTGATCGGCTGGCTGGAACCGCAGGCCTCGTCGATAGCGGTGGCCGGTTTGTCGCTGGGCAGCGCGGTGGCAGCACTGGTGTCACATCTGGATTGCCGGGTCGACGCGGTGGCGCTGTATACGCCGATCCTGGGCCTCAACACCATGATCGGGATGCATGTGGGCCGTTGGGGAACGGCTGGGCAGCAATCGGCCCGGGAGTTGCAGTCGGCCACAGTGGCGGCGATGACCTCGGTGATCGATCCACTGCGCACCCGGCCGCACGCCGCGCGGCGCCTCATCGTCGGTGCCTGGCATGACCAGATGGCCATGCGCAGTTCGGCGCTGGCCATGCACGAACAGTGGGGCGGCGATGTCTACTGGCACGACGGCAGCCATGTCGGGCACCTGTTCTCCGGTGCGGTGCAGGATGTGACCGAGCGGTTCCTAGCCACCGTAGGTTGACGTGATCCTGGCCCGCACACAGTTGATCTCGTGGTCGAGATCGTGATCTTCGGGCAGGACGACCCACTGGAAAGCGATCCCGAAGATCGATCCGGTGATATCGCGTAGGGCCATGTCGACGTCGATGTCAGGCCGCAGCGAACCGTCGACGACACCCGCGCGCAGGCCGGCTTCGACCTTTACGGCCGCGCCGGCCAACTGGGTGCGCACGCCGGCGCGCAGAGGCGAAGTGGTCTTCACTGCCTCGAATGCCGATACGAACATGGCCCGGGTGACCGCGGCATCCTCGGCGTGAATCTCCTGCACGCGGTCGAAATGTGCCAGCACCTGCTGCAATCCGGTGGCGCCCGGTTCGGGGTCGGGGTTCAGGCGTGCCACGTACACATCCTGGAAGGCTTCGAGGATGGCGTCCTTGCTGCCGTAGCGGGCGTGCACCATTGCTCGGCTGTATCCGGCCCGCCTGCCGATCTCGGCGGCAGTCGTTGCTTCCCAGCCCTTTTCGACGATCAACTCGGCTGCAGCCTGCAGCAGCCGGCGCGAGGACTGCTCGACGCGCTCCGGCTGGGAAAGACCCTGGGCTGGGGAAGGCACCCTTGCATATTAGACGGTCGACAACTAACTTAGTTGTTCAGCGTCAAATTTCTGTGCGGAGGTCAAAGATGACATCGGTCGCAGTGCCTGTTTCCGAACCGGTGCCGAGGGGCATCGATGAGGTCACCGCGCCCTGGTTGACGGAGGCGCTCGGCGCACAGGTGACGGCGGTTCGGGCTGAGCGGATTGCCTTGGACACCGGCTTCTCCGCGGCGTTGTATCGGATCCACCTGAGCGGATCCGATTATGTGCCAAAGACTTTGATCGTCAAACTGCCTGCCGACTCGCTGGCGCGTGGCGGGATGGAGATGCTCGGGGGCTACCGGCGCGAGCTGTACTTCTACCGACATGTCGCGCCGGATGCGCCTATGGCCACACCGCGCTGCTATGTCGCCCGGATGTCCGGTCCCGACTTCGTGCTCGTGCTCGAAGACCTGCAGGATTGGGAGAACGCCGACCATCTGGCAGGCCTGTCCCTACCGCGTGCCCGGCTCTGCATCGAACAGTTGGCCGGCTTGCACACTTGGTCGGCAGGCGTCGATGGTGCGGTGCTGCAGGAATTCCCGAGCATCGACAGCCCGATGACGCGGGACCTGTTCCTGCCCGCGTTCACGCCCGGGTGGCAGCTCTACCGAGAGCACACCCGTCAGCCGGTGCCTCCGGCGGTCGCCGCCTTCGCCGAACGGTTCGCGGAGCTCGCACCCGCCGCGCTCGGTGCGCTGTCGGACCGGAACATGCTGCTGCACGGAGATATCCGGGCCGACAACATGTTCTTCCGCGACGATGCGCTCAAGGTGGTGGACTTCCAGCTGACGGTCCGCGGCGCGGGTGCGGCCGATATTGCCTATCTGGTAAGTCAGGGTCTGCCCACCGAGGTGCGCCACGGCCGTGATGCGGAGCTGCTGCGCGAGTACGTCAGCCAGGTCGACGGGTACCTGTTCGACGAGGCCTGGCGGCACTACCGTTTCGCGACCGCCCTGCTGCTGTACATGCCGGTGGTCGCCCTGCTCACGTGGGACGTCGCCCCCGAACGGTCCCGTCAGCTGTGTCTGACGCTCATCGACCGGGCTGTCGCAGCCATCGAAGACATCGACGCCCTGGAGGTGTTTCATGAGGAGCGCCCGTGAAGTGGTAGAGCAGTACAACTGGGTGGTGTGGAACGAGAAGGACTTCGCCCTCGCCGATGAACTGCTGGGGGACAACGTCATCCGCCACGATGTAGGCGAGGTGAAGGTGCTCACCCATGAAGAGGCGGTCAACCGGGTGGTCGACCACTGGGCGATGTTCGAGACGATCCGGTTCGACCTGAACCTGATTGTCGCGGGTGACGACGGTGAGCACGTCGCGATCGTCTACGAATCTCCGATGACATTTCCTGACGGCAACGCCATGACGGTCAGCAGTATGGAGATCTTCCGGGTGGTCGACGGCCGGATCACCGAAGTGTGGAACTGCGGTTACAAGCAGGGCGTCTGGGCGTGAGCCGTCGCGGCGCCAGGCGCTTCCGGGTGGGGCTGATGGACCCCGTGATGGCCGCCCGCCCGACTGCCGATGCCGTCAGTAGGGCGAACTACCTCGGCGCGGTGGCCAGCCGGGTGGACTCCTACTGGGTTCCCGATCACATCAACGGCCAGACTCCGAAACCGTTGTGGGACAAGAAGTACACGGTGGCGGCCAGGATGCTGCAGTCACCCGATGCCGCGATGGAAGCGTGGACGCTACTGGGCAGCCTCGCCGTGCGGCGTCGGTTCAGGAATATGCGACTCGGCGTAGGCGTCACCGATACCGGGAAACGACACCCCGCTGTCACCGCTCAGGCCGCGGCCACCCTCAACCTGCTCACCAGAGGCCGCGCCATTCTCGGCATCGGCCCCGGCGAACGCGTCGGCAACGAACCCTACGGCGTCGACTGGACCAGGCCGGTGGCCCGATTCGAGGAGGCCCTCGCCACGATCCGGGCACTCTGGGATTCCAAAGGCGAACTGGTGAACCGTGATTCACCCTACTTCCCAATGCGCGACGCGATCTTCGACTTGCCGCCCTATCGCGGAGAATGGCCGGAGATCTGGGTTGCTGCCCACGGTCCGCGGATGTTGCGCGCCACCGGTCGCTACGGCGATGCCTGGTTTCCGGGCTTCGCGCACCGGCCCGAGGATTACGCCGCGCGATTGGAGATCGTGCGGTCGGCAGCCTCGGACGCCGGCCGCGACCCGCTGGCCATCACGCCCGCGGTGTGGATCCCGGTCGTCACGGCGTCGAGTCGGGAGGCCGTCGACGAGGCGCTCGACTCGCTGGCGGTGCGGGCCTGGTCTCTCAACGCCCCGGCCGACTTCTATACCCATCACGGCGCCGAGCACCCGATGGGCGCGGGATACGCCGGGATGCAGGACCATGTGGCGTTCACGATGGACGAGGCGACGATCACCGAGAAGGCGGCGCAGGTTCCGCGCGATGTGGTCAGGAACATGATCTTGAACGGCACTCCGGCCGATGTGCTGGAGCAGGCCGCGGTGTGGCGGGATCACGGTGTGCGTCACCTCGTGGTGGTGAACTTCGGCCCGATGGGCCCCTCGCTACGCACCGGCCTTGCTACGTTGTTGCCGTTCAACACCGTGGTGCGGCGACTGAAAAGATTGTGAACAAAGGGGTTTCGAATGTCAGAACCGGTTCTCGACGAACTTGGCTACTACCTGTTGGCCGGTGCGGGCGGTGAGGGCCCGGCCACGCTGATGGACGAGGCGCGCCGTGGCGAGGAACTCGGCTTCGGCACCGCGTTCATCTCCGAGCGGTGGAATGTCAAGGAAGCGTCCTCGCTCGTCGGCGCCGCCTGTGCGGTGACCGATCGGATGCAGATCGCGACGGCTGCGACCAATCACAACACCCGCCACCCGCTGATCACCGGATCGTGGGCCACCACGATGCACCGGCTGTCAGGGGGCAGGTTCACCCTCGGCATCGGCAGAGGCGTCGCCGCGATGTACAACGCGTTCGGGGTGCCTGCGGTGACCACCGCGCAGATGGAGGACTTCGCGCAGGTCATGCGCAAGCTGTGGCACGGCGAGGTGGTCTTCAATCACGACGGTCCGATCGGCAAGTACCAGGTGCTGTTCCTCGATCCCGATTTCAACGAGGACATCCGCCTGGCGATCGTGGCGTTCGGGCCGCAGACACTGGCCCTCGGCGGACGGGAGTTCGACGACGTCATCCTGCACACCTACTTCACGCCGGAGACGCTGCAACGCGCGGTGAAGACGGTCAAGGAATCCGCCGAGCAGGCCGGCCGTGATCCGGACAGCGTGCGGGTCTGGTCCTGCTTCGCCACCGTGGGCGATCACCTGCCCGAAGAACTACGGCTCAAGAAGACCGTGGCCCGGCTCGCCACCTACCTGCAGGGCTACGGAGACCTGCTGGTCAGCACCAATAACTGGGATCCCGCTGTGCTGCAACGATTCCGGGAAGACTCCGTCGTCACCTCGATTCCGGGCGGCATCGACCACAAGGCCAGCGCCGAGCAGATCGAGCACATCGCCACGCTCATCCCCGACGAATGGCTGGAACCGTCGGCCACCGGCTCGGCACGCCAGTGTGTGGACCGCATCCGCAAGGAGTTCGACTACGGCGCCGACGCGGTGATCATGCACGGGGCCACCCCCGACGAGCTCGAGCCGATTGTCACCGAATACCGGGCCACCCAGGAGTCGTCGGGCTCCGGAGAATAGAAGAGCGGGGGCGCGTCATCCGCTCCCCGGCGGTGTCAATGGGGGCTGGCAGGGGTGCGGATGTCCAGCCAGCCTGGGGGGTAGATGGTGGCCAGCACCGACGACGGCGTGGGGTCCGGTGAGCGAAGGTTCTAGCCGTACAACGGTTGAGCCTGGACAGAGGAGAGCACCTCATGACCACCACACTGAATCCACCGACATCACCTCACCGCAGCGCGCACGCCATCTCGCTGCTCGCCGGCGAGATCGTCGAGGAGAACGACTTCGGTTCCATCCGCCGGGTGAACGCCGACAACTTCCCGATTCTGCGGGGCATGTCGATCAAACGGCTGGTGATCAACCCGGGGGCGATGCGGACGCCGCACTGGCACGCCAACGCCAACGAGTTGACGTACTGCGTCGCAGGAACTGCCCTGGTGTCCATCCTCGATACCGGTAACCGCTTCTCGACGTTCACCGTGTCGGCCGGCGAGATGTTCCATGCCGATTCGGGTTCGCTGCACCACATCGAGAACATCGGCGCCGACCCGGCGGAGTTCATCGTGACGTTCGGGAACGAGCGGCCCGAAGACTTCGGATTGGGTGCCGCGTTCGGCGCGATGACCGACGCCGTGCTGGGTAACACGTACGACCTGGACGCGGCTGAGTTCTCCACACTGCGCCGCGACACTGCCGACCGCAAACTCGCGCTGCGTCGGGGTGGGGCGGTGATACCCGACACCGCTGGGTTCACCGATCCGCACAAGTTCGCGGTCGAAGCGATGACACCGCCGGTCAGCTCAGCGGTCGGATCCGCCCGCACCGCCCGGGTCCAGTACTGGCCCGCGCTGAAGGACCTGTCGATGTACTCGCTACGGATCCGGGAAGACGGTATGCGGGAACCGCATTGGCATCCGATCACGGCCGAGATGGGCTACGTGCAGAGCGGCTCCGCTCGGATGACCGTGATGGATCCCGATGGCGCACTGGATACCTGGGAGCTCAGTACGGGCGACGTGTATTTCGTGCCGCGGGCCTATCCGCACCACATCGAGGTGGTCGATGCGCCCGACCTGCACTTCCTGATCTTCTTCGATCAGCCCACGCCGGGCGACATCGGGTACCGCAACTCGGTGAGCGCCTATTCGCGGGAGGTGCTGGCCGCCACCTTCAACACGCACATCGACGATCTGCCCGATTTTCCGTTCACCCCGGTCGATCCGCTCATCGTCGGGCGGTGCAACCCGACCCAGCCGTAATGGCCGGCACTGCGAGCGACCGTAAAATGCCGGTTTTCGCCGGTGTGTCGTGTACAGACACGGTCGCTCGCGGTGCTCGGGTCAGGGCGTGATCACGGTGCGGTACACCGGTTCGGCGACCGCCTGACGGCTGAAGATGCCGTGCTGCAGGGTGACCAGCAGGGCGTTGCGGGTCTCCTCGGGCGAGATGAGCTCATCGAACCCGAGGTGGCCCGCCGATCGGAAGGAAGCCTCGAGTTCCATGCGCTTGAGCACCTCGGTGTAATCCTCGCCGGCGTGGGTGGCGGCACTCAGCGCAGCCGCGCCCATCGCACCCATGGTCGCTCCCGGGTAGGCAAACGTGGCGACCTGATCGTCAAAGCCCAGCAGCGACATCACCATCGACCCGAATCCGAAGGCCTTGCGCAACGTCACGTGCAGCTTGAGCGTCGTCGCGGCGGTCTGGGCGGCGAACATGCGTGCCCCGCTGCGCAACACGCCGCTGCGCTCGGACTGACTGCCCGGCAGCATGCCGGGGTTGTCGGCCAGGAAGATGATCGGGAGGTGGAACGAGTCGGCCACGGTGATGAAATGGGCGGCCTTGTCTGCAGCGTCGGCGTCGATCGAACCGGCCGTCACCTGTGGCTGGTTGGCCACCACCGCGACCGGATAACCGCCGAGATGGGCCAGCGCACAGATGATCGCGCGGCCGAACTTCGGTTGGACCTCGAACCAGTCGGGACGGTCGAAGATCTCGTCGAGCACCGCGCGCATGTCATAGATCTGCCGGTTGTCGCGGGACACGATGTCGAGGATTTCCGGGGTGGGTCTCGGGTCCGCGGTGTCGTCGGCCAGGCGGGTCGGGGGATATGACCAAGCGCTCGACGGGAAGTACGACAGGTAGCGCCGGATGTCGTCGATGACGGTCTCGTCGTCCTCGGCGTAGTTGTGAATCACGCCGCTGGCCAGTGCGACGTTCGGACCGCCGAGATCCTCCTTGGAAATATCCTCTCCGGTGGACTCTTTCACCACCGGAGGCCCAGCCGTGAAGATCGCCCCTTGGCGGCTCATGATGCTGAAGTCGCAGACCGGGGCCACCAGGGCGCCGTGGCCCGCGGACGGGCCCAGGATCGCCGATATGGTGGGAACCTTGCCCGAGCATCGGGCCTGGGCGATCAGATCGGTCGGCGTGCGGCCATAGTGCTCACCGCTGGGGCGAAAACCCGCGCCTTCCAACAACATCACCAGTGGGATCTTGTTGCGCAACGCCAACTCGGCGAGCCGATACCGTTTGGCGTTGCCGCCCGGGCCGATGCTGCCTGCCAGTGTCGTGAAATCCTCGGCGCCCACCATCACCGGGGTGCCGTCGATGCGGCCCGCGCCCGCGATGAGGCCGTCGGCGGCGATGTCGCCGCCCACCAGCGTTCCGAACTCCTGGAAGGTGTCGGGATCCAGCAGCCGTGCGATCCGCGCGCGGGCGTCGAGCTTGCCCTTGCCGTGGTGCTTGGCCAACCGCTCCGGCCCACCCATGCCATGGGTGTGCTCACGTCGGCGAGCAAGGTCCTCGAGTGTTTCCTTCCACTCCGGATCGTTCGTCATCCCGCTGTCCTCACTCGTCGCGCAGTGCCCTGGGGGCTCAGCCTACCGCCGTTGACCATACTGAATTGCTTACTGTAGCGTCGATCAGGTGGGGTGTTTGTGCATGATCGAAGAAGCTGGCAAAGGCGCGAGCCGCCGATGAGTGACCCGGTTCCCCGTGCCGTCAAGATCGACCGCGGCATCCCCAGCAGGCTTGCCGAAGTCCCGGACATGGCCCGTGAGCTGGAGGCGCACGGCTACGACGGGTGCTGGACCGGCGAGATCAACCACGACCCGTTCCTGCCCCTGGCGATCGCGGCCGAGCACACCGAGCGGATTCAGATCGGCACCAGCATCGCGGTGGCCTTCGCGCGCAGCCCGATGACCACGGCCCAGCTGGGTTGGGATCTGCAGACCTACTCGGGTGGACGTTTCATCCTCGGATTGGGCACCCAGATCCAGCCGCACATCGAGAAGCGTTTCAGCATGCCGTGGAGTCACCCGGCACGCCGCATGCGCGAGTACATCGAAGCGCTGCATGCGATTTGGGGCTGCTGGCGCGACGGCACCAAGCTGAGGTTCGAAGGCGAGTTCTACACCCACAAGATCATGACGCCGATGTTCACCCCAGAACCGTCGGCGCTGCCGTTGCCCAAGGTGTTCCTGGCCGCGGTGGGTGAACTGATGACCGAAGTATGCGGCGAGGTGGCCGATGGGCTGCTGGCCCACGCGTTCACCACCCGCCGCTATCTGGACGAGGTGACCACGGTCGCGGTGCAGCGCGGAATGGACCGCAGCGGGCGTGATCGGGCCGACTTCGAGTTGTCCTGCCCCGTCTTCGTGGTCACCGGCGCCGACGAACAGGAGATGGCCGCGGCCTCGGTCGCGACCCGCAAACAACTCGCGTTCTACGGCTCGACACCGGCCTACCGCAAAGTCCTGGAGCTACACGGCTGGGGGGATCTGCACACCGATCTGCACCGGCTGTCGCTGGACGGACAGTGGGATGCGATGGGGGAGCTCATCGACGACGAAGTGCTCGGCACCTTCGCCGTCGTCGCGCCGATCCCCGAATTGGCCGCGGCGTTGCGGCGCCGCTGCGACGGCGTCATCGACCGCGTGCTGCCCGGTTTTCCCGCCGCTGTGTCCCCAGAAACCGTGAACGCGGTGCTGCAGGAGTTTCGTGAATGCCCGCCAGTGAGGAGCAACGTATGACCGTCCGCACCATTGACGATGTCGCCAGGATGTTCGCCAGCCCGGCGGCGTACACCGACGAGGTCACACTTCACGCGGACCTGACCCACCTGCGGGCCAACGCCCCGGTGTCCTGGGTCGAGGTGCCCGACTACGCGCCGTTCTGGGCGATCACCAAGCACGCGGACATCATGGAGATCGAGCGTGCCAACGACATCTTCACCAACTCGCCGCGCCCGGTACTGGTCACCCGCGAGGGCGACGAGCAGCAGGCCGCGATCGGCATCCGGACGTTGATCCACACGGACGACCCGGTGCACCGCGACCTGCGGGCGATCGGAGCCAACTGGTTTCGGCCGAAGGCCATGCGCGCGTTGAAGGATCGCGCCGATGAACTGGCCAAGCGGTTCGTCGACAGAATGGTCGACGAGGGGCCGGAATGCGATTTCGTGCAGCAGGTCGCCGTGAACTATCCGCTGTACATGATCATGACACTGCTCGGTGTGCCCGAGTCCGACTTCGCGTTCATGCTCAAGCTCACCCAGGAGCTGTTCGGCAGTGACGACGACGAGTTCAAGCGCGGCACCAGCATGGAAGAGCAGGGCATGGCGCTGCTCGAGATGTTCCAGTACTTCACCGAGCTGACCGCCTCGCGTCGGGCGAATCCGACCGACGACTTGGCCTCGACGATCGCCAACGCCACGCTGGACGGGGAGCCGCTGTCCGATATCGACACGGTTTCCTACTACGCGATCATCGCCGCTGCCGGCCACGACACCAGCAGTGCCAGCATTTCCGGCGGGATGCACGCGCTGCTGCAGAATCCCGACCAGCTGGCCCGGCTGCAGAACGACATGAGTCTGATGCCGCTGGCGGTCGAGGAGATGGTCCGGTGGACGACACCGGTCAAGGAGTTCATGCGTACCGCGCAACAGGACTACGAGATTCGCGGTGTACGCATCGCGAAGGGCGAGTCGGTACTGCTGTCCTATGTCTCGGGGAACCGCGACGAGGACGTCTTCGTCGATCCGTTCCGCTTCGACGTCGGACGGGATCCCAACAAACACATCGCGTTCGGCTACGGTGTGCATTTCTGCCTCGGTGCCGCACTTGCCCGGCTGGAGATCAACAGCTTCTTCTCCGAGCTGCTGCCGAGGCTGCGCTCCGCAGAGCTCGCCGGCGAACCGCAACACATGGCCACCACGTTCGTCGGCGGTCTCAAGCACCTGCCGGTGCGCTATTCGCTGCGCTGACACGCGAAAACAACGAAATGGCTGTTATCCCGGTCGGATAACAGCCATTTCGTTGATCTGGGCGATGAAGGACTAACTGGAACCCGAGTTGCCTCGGGCCGCGGCGTGCAATGCGTCGCCGCGGGTGCCCTGCTCGTGGTGGCTCAGCGCCTGGATCGAAACATCGTGGCCCTCAGCAGCTTTGCGCAGCGCACCGACGGTGGCCTGCTCGCGCGGGATATGGCTGAAGGGGTCGAACGAGTACCATCGCATGGCGTTCTCGTGGGTCATCTTGTTGATCTCGTCGTCGGGAACGTTGTTCTCGGTCAGCACATCCCACAGCTCCTCGGGCGCGCCCGGCCACATCGAATCGCTGTGCGGGTAGTCGGCCTCCCAGCAGATGTTGTCGACCCCGATCTTGTCGCGCAGGGCCACCCCCACGGGGTCGGAGATGAAGCAGGTCAGGAAGTGCTCGCGGAACACCTCGCTGGGCAGCTTGCCGCCGAAGTTCTGGTGCGTCCACGTCGAGTGCATCTCGTAGGTGCGGTCGACGCGCTCGAGGAAATAGGGAATCCACCCGGTACCGCCCTCGGACAGCCCGACCTTGAGATCCGGGTAATCCTTGATCGGCTTCGACCACAACAGATCCGCCGCGGCCTGCACGATGTTCATCGGCTGCAGGGTGATCATCACGTCCAGTGGTGCGTCCGGGGCGGTGATGGCGAGCTTGCCGGACGACCCGATGTGCACGTTGAGCACGGTGTTGGTGTCGCACAACGCCTTCCACAGTGGCGTCCAGTAGTCGTCGTGGAAGCTTGGGTAACCCATGGCTGCCGGGTTCTCGGTGAACGTGAGCGCATGCACGCCCTTCTTGGACACGCGCCGCACCTCGGCGGCGCACAACTCGGCGTCCCAGATCACCGGAATCGCCATCGGGATGAAGCGGGCGGGATAGGCGCCGCACCATTCGTCGATGTGCCAGTCGTTGTAGGCCTGGACCAGGGCCAGGGAGAACTCGGGATCCTCGGTGGCGAACAGGCGGCCGGCGAAGCCGGGGAAGGACGGGAAGCAGATCGAGCCGAGGATGCCGCCTGCGTTCATGTCCTTGACGCGCTCGTCGACGTTGTAGCAACCCTTGCGGATCTCGTCGAGGCCCTGTGGTTCCAGGCCGTACTCCTCCTTGGGCCGCCCAGCGACCGCATTCAGCGCGACGTTGGGGATCACGATGTCGCGGAACTGCCAGGTGTCGCTGCCGTCGGGGTTGTGCACCAGGCGCGGTGCCTCGTCGGCGTACTTCTTCGCCAGGTGATTCTTGAACATGTCAGGTGGTTCGACGATGTGATCGTCCACGCTGATCAGGATCATGTCGTCTTTATTCACGGACGCGCTCCATTCACGACTGCCTTACGGTATGGCTCACAGTTTAGCTTCGGTGCCGGCTTGTTGGACCGGAGTTGGGCCCACATATCCGGGCGGATCGGCCGAGTCGACCCACAGGTCGACACGAAGATCCGCGCCGGGTACGCAGTCATAGACCGAGAGGTCGGTGACGCCCGATTCGAGCAGCACGTCCTCGCACAACAGGGCGCGACCGGTGTAGTCGCGTGCGGGCCGGTTGAGCACCGCGTAGGCGGCATCGGAGTAAACCTCAGGACGGCGGGAGCGCTTCATCGACTCTTCGCCGCCACGCAGATTCAGGATCGCCGCGGTCGCCACCGAGGTGCGTGGCCACAATGTGTTCGATGCGATCCCGTACGGTCGGAGTTCCTCGGCGAGTGCCAACGCGCACAGCGACATCCCGAACTTCGCCATCATGTAGGCCGTCGGTGTCAGCCACTTCGGCTCGAGCCGGATCGGCGGCGAGAGCGTCAGGATGTGCGGATTCTCGCGGCCTTTCATGTGCGGGATGCAGGCCTGCGACACCGCGTAGGTGCCACGGACCTGGATGCCGTTCATCAGATCGAAGCGCTTGAGCGGCACCTCCTCGACCGAGCCCGTGTTGATGGCCGAGGCGTTGTTGACGCAGATGTCGATGCCGCCGAACTGTGCGACCGCCTTGGCCACGGCCTCGGTAACGGTGTTCCCGTCACGGATGTCGCCGACGATCGGCAGGGCGTGCCCGCCGGCTTCCTCGATCTCTTTGGCGGCGGTGTAGATGGTGCCCGGAAGTTTGGGGTGCGGTTCCGCGGTTTTCGCGATCAGCGCGACGCTGGCGCCGTCGGCGGCGGCGCGCTTGGCGATGGCCAACCCGACACCACGGCTGGCGCCGGAGATGAACAGCGTCTTCCCGGAGAGCGACATACTGAATAGGTTACAGTATGCGCATTCAGGACCACCGGCTCAGCAGCAGCGCGCTCCCGGGTTGGCCTCGGTGTTGCGGTGCCGCATCTTCCAGTAATCCCGCTCGGACAGCACCGGCTCACCCGGGTGAGTCAGCTCCCGGTGTGCGACGTAGCGCCGATAGTGGTTGTCGCCCATCAATGTTGACCAGTACCACCCGACGTGGCGTGCGGCCTGGCGTGTGCTCCGGGCAAGGCGTCCCACTGCTTCTGCACCTCCTTCTCGACCGGCGTGGCGATCAGTCCGGACGGTGCGAAGATGCGCGAGGGCACCTCCTCGTCGACCGCCAGCGGCCGACCGGTTCCGCGTAGCGCCTGCAGTGCCATCACCACGCCGGCCACGAACACGATCAGCACCAGCACCGCGAAGACCACCGACAGGGTGCCCTGGATGAAGGTGTTGCGGATGACCGCGTCGATCTGGTCGGGGTTCTTCGCTGCGCCGAACGTCGACTTGCCGGCCTCCTGGGCCGCGACGTACTGCGAATGTTGCTTCCAGTAACCGACTTTGGGATCGGCGGAGAAGATCTTCTGCCACGATGCCGTCATCGTCACCGTCAGATCCCACAGCAGCGGAAGTCCGGGGATCCAGGCCCACTTCACCAGTCCGCGCTTGATCACCACGACGGTGACCACGGTCAGTGCGATGGCGGCCAGCAGCTGATTGGCGATGCCGAACAGCGGGAACAACGTGTTGATGCCGCCCAGCGGGTCGGTCACGCCCATCAGCAGGATCGAGCCCCACGCGGCGACGACGATGATCGAGCACGCCCAGGCGCCCACCCGCCAGCTGGGGTTGCGCAGTTTCTTCAACGGCCCGCCGAGATTGCCCAGACCGTCGGAGAGCATGAATCGGGCCACCCGGGTGCCGGCGTCGACCGTGGTGAGGATGAACAACGCCTCGAACATGATCGCGAAGTGGTACCAGAACGCCTTGAGGCTCTCCCCGCCGAACACCTGGTGCAGTACCTCGGACATACCGAACGCCAGGGTGGGCGCACCGCCGGTGCGCGACACGATCGAATGCTCACCGACGCCCTCGGCGGCCGCGGTGATCTCCTGGGCGGTGATCGGCTGGCCGGACAGGCCAAGGCCGTTGACGTACTCGGCCGCGGTCTGCGCGGTGGTCCCGGTCGCCGCCGTCGGCGCGTTGATCGCGAAATACAGGTGCTGGTTGAGGATCGCGGCGGTGATCAGGGCCATGATCGCGACGAACGATTCGGTGAGCATGCCGCCGTAGCCGATCAGCCGCATCTGGCTTTCCTTCTCCAGCAGCTTGGGCGTGGTGCCCGACGAGATCAGCGAGTGAAAGCCCGACAGTGCGCCGCAGGCAATGGTGATGAACAGGAACGGGAACAGCGAGCCGGCGAACACCGGGCCGGTGCCGCTGGTGGCGAACTGCGAGATGGCGGGAGCCTGCATCACCGGCCGCGCGATCAGGATGCCGACGGCCAGCAGGGCGATGGTGCCGACCTTCATGAATGTCGACAGGTAGTCACGCGGGGCCAGTAGGAACCACACCGGCAACACCGAGGCCGCCAGGCCGTAGACGATGATGCACCACGACAGGGTGACCTTCGAGAGCGTGAACCAGTCGACACCCCAGGAGGTTTCGGCCACCCAACCGCCGGAGATCACCGCGAGCAGCAGCAGCGCCACGCCGATGAGGGAAACCTCCGACACCCGGCCGGGGCGGAAGAAGCGCAGATACAAACCCATGAAGATGGCGATCGGGATCGTCATCGCGATCGAGAAGACGCCCCAGGGGCTTTCGGCCAGTGCGTTGACCACCACCAGGGCCAGCACCGCCAGCAGGATCACCATGATCACCAGCACGCCGACGATCGCCGCAACGCCACCGACCACACCGAGTTCGTCGCGCGCCATCTGGCCCAGCGAGCGGCCGCGCCGGCGCACCGAGATGGACAGCACGAGGTAGTCCTGGACGCAGCCGGCCACGACGGCGCCGACGATGATCCAGATGGTGCCGGGCAGATAGCCCATCTGCATCGCCAGTACCGGGCCGACCAGCGGCCCGGCGCCGGCGATCGCGGCGAAGTGATGACCGAACAGCACGCGCCGGTCCGTCGGCATGTAATCCGTGCCGTTCTCGAAAAGCTCGGCCGGAGTGGCGTTGTCGTCGCGGGGCCGGACGATCTTCATCTCGATCAACCGGGCGTAGAACCGGAAGCCGATGATGTAGGTGCAGATCGCGGCGATCACGAACCAGACCGCATTGACGGTCTCACCGCGGAAGAAGGCGATCACCGCCCAGGCGACGGCACCCAGCACCGCGATGGCCGCGAAGATCGCCTTGTGCTTGGCGGTGATCGGTGACCGGTCGATGATCGCCACCGGCGGGAGGTCTTTGTCGGCGCGGATATAGGTGACGTCGCCGTCGTGCTCCTCGATGCGATCCGCCGGTGGGGCATCCGGTGTTGCCACGGTCTCTCCTCGCTCGCCCAGTGTCGTACGCGTCGTGTGTGATCTTTTCATCGAGCCAAACCGCGCGGCATCGAATCCCGGTTTCCGAACCGTAGCCGGGAAACGGTGGGCAGGTCAGGTGAGGAATGCGCGCACCGTGTCGATCGTGTCTGCCTGGTCCGGGGCTTTGTCGTCCCGGTAGCGCAGCACCCTGGCGAAGCGCAGCGCGACGCCACCCGGATACCGGCTCGACCGCTGGACACCGTCGAAGGCGATCTCGACAATCTGCTCGGGCCGGACCGTGACCACCCAGCCGTCGTCGTCCACCTGCAATTCGTGAAACCGCTCGGTCTGCCATGCCAGCATCGCGTCGGTCATGCCCTTGAACGTCTTGCCCAGCATCACGAATCCGCCGGTCTCCGGATCTCGCGCGCCCAGATGGATGTTGGACAGCTTGCCGGTGCGCCGCCCCGAACCTCGCTCGACGGCCAGCACCACCAGATCCAGCGTGTGCACGGGCTTGACCTTGAGCCAACCGGCCCCGCGGCGGCCGGCCTCGTACGGTGCCGTCGGCGCCTTGGCCATCACCCCCTCGTGCCCGGCGGCCAGTGTCCGGTCGAGGAACAGTTGCGCGACGGCAGGGTCGGCGGTGACGACGCGATCGACGCGCCGGTCTTGCGGTACCAGTGCGTCGAGGGAGGCCAGCCGCTGTTCGGTGGGCAGATCGAGCAGGTCCTGACCGTCGACGTGCAGCAGATCGAAGAAGAACACCGACAACGGTTCGAGATCCCTGGGGGTCTTGCGGCCGAACCGGGCGGCGGTGACCTGAAAGGGGTGCGGGCGTTCGTCCGGCCGCAGAGCGATGGCCTCGGCGTCGGCGATCAGATCGGTGGCGGCCAGTGCCAGTGTCGCCTCGACCACCTCGGGTAGTCGGTGGGTGACGTCGTCGAGGCTGCGCGTGAACACCGACACCTCCGATCCCTTGCGGTGGATCTGCACGCGGGCGCCGTCCACCTTGGCCTCCAGAATCGCTGTACCGCCGAGCCGTTCGAGTGCGTCGGCGACCCCGGTCGCGGTCTGCGCGAGCATCGGCCCGACCGGGCGCCCGACCTGTAACCGGAACTCGGACAAGGCGGTACGGCCACCGGTCAGCGCTACGGCGGCCACGGCGGGCAGATCACCGGCGAGCATCGCCGCGCGCCGGACTTCGGCCGCCGGTATGCCGGAGGCCCGGGCCACGGCGTCGGCCATCACCCCGGTCAGGGCGCCCTGGCGCAGTTCGCCGCCCAGGAGCCGGCGCAGGAAGGTCTGTTCTGCGTCGGTGGCTGTGGCGAAGAGGTCACGCACCAACTCGGCACGCAGCGCCTGAGAGCCCTTGCCGGAGACCGTGCCGATGCGGGTGAACCGCGCGTCGACCCCGTCAACCGTCAGCTCTGGGCCCTCTGCCGGTGCGGGCAGTGAACGCAGCGCCGCCCACCCGACACCGATCTGGCGTTGGGGGAGTTCCCCGGACAGCCAGGACACCGTGACCGCCACCGTCCGGGCATCGCCGTCGGCGGCGGCCGCCGACAGCAGGGCGGCGATGCGGTCGATCTTGGCCAGCCGCGCCGACGTCCCCGCGATGTCGGCAGAGGCGGCGGCGACGTCGGCGAGCAACACGCCCTCAGCGTGCCACGGGGCTCAGACAACCTCCGGCGTTTGGCCGAGCACCCGCGTCAGGATGGCGGCCTGCGATTGCAGGTCAGCCGCCCGTTCGTGGTGCCCGTTCGCGATGTATTGGTCTGCCGCCGTGAGTCGTTCATCGACCTCGGCCTGAATGAGGCCGCGAATCTCACCGTCACTGAGCGTCCGGCGGGCGACCTCGGTCGAGCCCACCCCGGTCACCGCACCCGCGATCGCTCCACCGATACGGGTATCGGTCTGGTCGGCCTGCGGCGTCTCCGCGTTGTCGATGGCGCTCAGTGCCGACCGGAGGGCGGTGACGCCGGCGGTATCGCGGGACTTGCGCGCCGACAGCAGGGACTCGCGCAGGTGGTCACGCCAGTGCTGGGCAGGTGTCATGGCAGGCGAACTTAACGGGGTTGTGGGGTGGCGTCGAGGGATTTACGCACGCTCTCTGCACCGCGAGCGACCGCCAAGGTACGCAAAATGCGGCGTGCCGGCGTACAGACACGGTCGCTCGCGGTGCAGAAGGGAGGTGCTGAAGGGTGCAGGAGGGAGCAGGAGGTAACCGCAAGGGGAACCCGAAAGGCTTACGGGAAGGGTTCATGGGATAGGTTGCTTTACGATTTCGGTCATTTTTGGAAAGGAAGCTAGATGGAGATCGAAGGCAAGAAGGCGATCGTCGTCGGCGGCGCGTCGGGCTTCGGCCGGGCCACCGCTGAGGCATTGGCCAAGCGTGGCGCCAGCGTGGCCGTGCTCGACCGGCCGCAGTCCAAAGGACAGGAAGTGGCCGACGCGTTCGGCGGCTCGTTCTACCCCGTCGACGTCACCGACTTCGACGGCACCGAAAAGGTGCTGGAGGAGGCCGTGACCGCCCTGGGCGGCCTGCACATCATCGTGACCACGGCAGGTGGCGGCATCGGCGAGCGCACCATCAAGAAGGACGGTCCGCACAGCCTGGACTCGTTCCGCTCCACCATCGACCTCAACCTGATCGGCACGTTCAACATCAGCCGGCTGGCGGCCTGGCACATGAGCAAGAACGAGCCGGTCGATGCCGAGGCCGAGGAGCGCGGCGTCATCATCAACACGGCCTCGATCGCGGCGTTCGAGGGTCAGATCGGTCAGGTCGCCTACACCGCGTCCAAGGCCGCCATCGCCGGGATGTGCCTCACCATGGCGCGCGACCTGGGCAGCCTGGGGATCCGCGTTCTGGCCATCGCGCCGAGCCTGTTCGCCACTGGCCTGACCGAAGGCATCCCCGACGAGTTCGCCGCGGTGCTGACCAAGGACGCCGCGTTCCCCAAGCGTCTGGGTAAGCCCGAGGAGTACGCCAAGCTCGCCGTCGCGATCGCCGAGAACCCGATGCTCAACGGCCAGTGCCTGCGTTTGGACGCCGGACAGCGCTTCGCCCCCAAGTAGAGTGAATTCCGGCGTGATCGAGGGCGCGTCCAGCGTCACCGATCACGCCGGAATCGCGTACCGGGAGGCGTCATGGCGACGATTGCAGACCAAGTCATCTCCGCGCTGACGTTGAGCGGGGTACGGCGGGTCTACGGCCTCCCCGGCGACAGCCTCAACGGATTCACCGACGCCATCCGGCGTGGCGGCGAGATCAGCTGGCAGCACGTCCGCCACGAGGAGACCGCCGCGTTCGCCGCGGCCGCCGACGCCGCACTGACCGGCCAGCTGGCCGTGTGTGCGGGCAGCTGCGGGCCGGGCAATCTGCACCTGATCAACGGGTTGTTCGACGCGCAGCGCAGCCGCGTCCCGGTGCTGGCGATCGCCGCACACATTCCGCGCACCGAGATCGGTTCGGAGTACTTCCAGGAGACCCATCCCCAGGACCTGTTTCGCGAGTGCAGTGTGTACTGCGAACTGGTCAGCACCCCCGAGATGGCGCCGCGCATCCTCGAGATGGCGATGCGAGCGGCCGTCGAGGAGAACGGGGTCGCCGTCGTCGTCATCCCCGGTGAGATCTTCCTGCAACGCGCGGGGGAGACCGGCTGGACCACACGCCCGGTGCGTCCCACCCGGTCCATCGTGCGGCCGGACGACGAGTCGGTGCGCCGGGCCGCCGACATTCTCAATGCCGGTGAGCGCGTCACCATTCTCGGCGGCGCCGGGGTGGCCGGTGCGCACGACGCCCTGATCGAACTGGCGTCCACGCTGCAGGCCCCGATCGTCCATGGCTTGCGGGGCAAGGAATTCATCGAGTACGACAACCCTTTCGACGTCGGCATGACCGGGCTGCTCGGCTTCGCCTCGGGCTACAAGGCCATCAAGGAAGCCGACACCCTGCTGATGCTGGGCACCGACTTCCCGTACCAGCAGTTCTATCCCGAGGGCGCCACCGTCATCCAGGTCGACATCCGCGGGCGCAACCTCGGCCGCCGCACCCCGATCGACCTCGGCCTGCGCGGCAGCGTCGCCGACACCCTGGCCGCATTGCAGCCCCTGCTGCGGCCCAAAACCGACCGCGAACACCTCGATCGATCCCTGAAGCACTACCGCAAGACCCGTGCCGCGCTCGACTCGCTGGCCGTCAACGATCGTGACAAGACCCCGATCCGGCCGGAATATGTTGCCGCGCTTGCCAACCGGATCGCCTCCGACGATGCGGTGTTCACCTGCGACGTCGGGTCCCCGGTGGTGTGGGCGGCCCGCTACCTGACCATGAACGGGCGGCGCAGGCTGATCGGGTCGTTCAACCACGGCACCATGGCCAACGCGCTGCCGCACGCGATCGGCGCACAGACCGCGTTCCCCGGCCGGCAGGTGGTCGCCCTGGCCGGTGACGGCGGCCTGACCATGCTCTTCGGTGAGCTGGTGACGCTGATCCAGAACCGGCTGCCGGTCAAGCTCATCGTCTTCAACAACTCGTCGCTGAACTTCGTCGAGCTCGAGATGAAGGCCGCGGGCATCGTCACCTTCGGCACCGACCTGGTCAACCCGGATTTCGCCGCGGTGGCCCAGGCCATGGGCATGTTCGGCCGGCGGGTCACCGAACCGGCGGACCTCGAACGCGCCATCGCCGATGCCTTCGCCCACGACGGTCCCGCCGTGGTCGACGTGCACACCGCGCGCCAGGAACTGTCGATACCGCCGGCGATCACCGTCGAGCAGGCAAAGGGCTTCTCGCTCTATGCGATCCGGACCATCCTGGCCGGTCGCGCCGACGAACTCCTGGACCTCGTCACCACCAACGTCGCCCGCCGGATCCTGGACTGATCGCTCAGGCCGGCCGGGGGATCGCGGCCGCCGTGCTCTGGCCCAGCCATTTCGGGATGGCCCGGCGGACGTCGGCAGATCCGGACAGGGCGACACTGCCGTCGAGCACCGCCCGGGCCCAGCCGGTATCGCCGCGCCAGATCTCGATCAGCGTGCGCAGGTTGGTCTGCACCGTCCCGGCGACGTCGTAGCCGGGATCGAAATCGCAGACATCGGCCTGCCCGTCGCTCACCGTCAGCCACCACCTCGACGCCTTGGGCGCGACGCCGTCGAAGACGAACGCGATCGTGGTGCGCGACCGGGGCCAGTCGGCGATGGGAACGGTGCGGCGCATGTCCCACATCAGCAGGTGCGGATCGAGATCCTCCTCGCCGAGATCGCCGATCCACCGCACACCCCACGATCCGAGCGCATCGACCACGCCGGCCAGTTCCTGCCCGGACTCGGTGAGGGAATAGCTTGTCCGTCCGTCGATTTCCGAGCGTTCGACGACCCCGGCGCGGGTCAGCGACTTCAGTCGCTTCGACAGCAGTGCCGGCGACATCTTCGGGACCCCGCGGCGCAGGTCGTTGAAGTGGGCGCTGCCCCGCAACAGTTCCCGGACCACGAGCAGGGTCCAGCGTTCGTCGAGCAGCTCCATGGCCTTGGCCACGGGACAGAACTGGCCGTATGTCGACATCGGCGGTCCACCTCCACGGAGAGTGCGCAGTGCCATAAGTACACCGCTGTCAGGGTCCGGAAGCCAGTACAGATCCAGAACCGGTGCCGCTACAGATCTGGTACTGGATTTGCCGCACCGAGTGAGATCACGATGAACACCATGACCACTGACAGCGAGCTTGAGGCCAAACACCGGGCGTTGTGGGCGCTGGGTGACTACGCGGCGATCGCCGCCAACATCGTGCGGCCACTGGGACCGGTACTGGTCGAAGCCAGCGGCATCGGTCCCGGTGACCGAGTTCTCGACGTCGCGGCCGGAACCGGCAACGCCGCCATCCCCGCCGCCGCGACCGGTGCGCGGGTCACCGCCAGCGACCTGTGCCCGGAACTGGTCGAAGAGGGACGGCGGCTGGGAGCGGACGCCGGCGTGACCATCGACTGGGCCGAGGGCAACGCCGAGGCGCTGCCCTACGCCGATGATTCCTTCGACGCCGTGCTGTCCTGCATCGGGGTGATGTTCGCGCCGCACCATCAGCAGGCGGCCGACGAACTCGTGCGGGTCACCCGCCCGGGTGGGCGGATCGGTCTGATCTCCTGGACACCACAGGGGTTCATCGGACAGCTGTTCGCCACCATGAAGCCATATGTGCCCGCGCCGCCGCCCGGGGTGTCCCCGCCGCCGAAGTGGGGAGACGAGGACTACGTGCGGGGCCTACTGGGCGACCGGGTCGGCGAGTTGACCTGTGAGCGAAAAGAACTCGACGTCGCGTTGTTCCCCGACGGCGCGGCGTTCCGTGACCACTTCAAGGCCAACTACGGCCCGACCATCTCTGCCTACCGGGCCATCGCCGCCGATGCCGATCGGGTTGCGGCACTGGACGCCGACATCGCCGCCCTCGGCGACCGGTTCCTCGCCGGCTCCACGATGCGGTGGGAATACCTACTGACACTGGCGAACGTGCACTGAGCGGGAAGGGCAGCTGGCACCATGGCTGCATGCCCGACGATGTGCAGGAATTGCCGACTCTCAGTGCTACCGATCAGGACGCCATTCAGCGGTGGTTGCAGGATGAGCGGATCGGAACGACCCTGACCGATGTGGCCCCGCTGACCGGCGGGACCCAGAACATCGTGGTGGGCATGAGCGTCGACGGTCGCCGAATGGTGCTGCGGCGCCCGCCTTTACACCCCCGGCCGACCAGTGACAAGACCATGCTTCGGGAGATCGCGGTGCTGCGCACCCTGGCGGGCTCGGCCGTACCGCATCCGGGTTTCGTCGCCGCCTGCACCGATCTCGACGTGATCGGCGTGGTGTTCTACCTGATGGAGGAGGTCGACGGGTTCAACCCGGGCACCGAGGTGAGTCAGGCCTACCGCGACGATGCCGAACTGCGCTACCGCGTCGGGCTCTCGTACGCGGGGAGCCTGGCCGAACTGGGCAACGTCGCCTGGGAGAACAGTGAACTCGCCGCCATCCGCCGGCCAGGATCCTTTCTGGCCCGGCAGGTTCCGCAATTCCTGGGGCTGCTCGAGAGCTACCGCCACGAGCAGTATTCTCCCGACTCGTTGACGGGCGTGGGGGAGCTGGCGCAATGGCTGGAGGACAACCGGCCGGCCGACGCCGAGCCGGGCATCATGCACGGTGACGCGCACCTCAACAACGTCCTGTTGCGCAGGGACACTCCCGAACTGGCCGCGTTCATCGACTGGGAGATGTGCACGATCGGCGATCCGCTCCTCGATCTCGGATGGATGCTGGTGTGCTGGCCCGACGACCCCAACCCGATCAATGCGGGGTCGGCACTGGCCGCCCTCGGTGGTCTGGCACACCGCAGTGAACTCATCGAGGCCTACCGCGCCGCGGGAGGCCGCCAGACCGATCAGCTCGATTGGTATGTGGCGCTGGCCTGTTTCAAACTCGGCATCGTCATCGAGGGCACCTGGTCGCGGTACCTGGCCGGCCTGGCCAGCCGCGACGCAGGCGAGCAACTGCATGCCTCGGCCGAGAACCTCCTCGCGCTGGGGACGCGGGTCGCCAAGGGGGACAACCCGTTCAGCTGACTCTCTCGCGCGCGAGGGACATCAATACGTGTCGAGCGCGAGCTTGACGGCAAGGGCCACGCCGGCCGCGCCGATCAGGAAGCGCAGCGGGGTGGCCGGCGCGTGACGCACGATCACCGGGCCCAGGCGTGAGCCGATCAGGCAACCGGCACCCAACGGGATGACGGCCGGCCAGTACACCGGGGCCACCACGATGAACGCAACCGCGGCAACCGAATTGGCGACACCGAGGATGACGTTCTTGGCGGCGTTCGCGTGCGCCAGCGTCGCGCCGCCGGTCCGCAGCAGCAGCGCCAGCAGCAGCACCCCGGCGGCGGCCCCGAAGTAACCGCCATAGATGGTGATGAGGAAGATGGCCCCGGCTTCCATGGCGACCTTGATTCGATGTTCACGATGGTCGGCCACCCGTGTCTCCCTCTGGCGGCCGCGCGGCAGCAGAATCGCCACCGAAGCGAACGCCAGCAGGAACGGGACGATCTTCTCGAAGCCCTCGGCCGGCGTGCACAGCAACAGGGCCGCGCCGAGTGCCCCACCGGCCACCGCGACCGGAATGATCCGTTTGATCCAGGCTGTCTGCCCGGCAAGCTCGGGCCGTGACCCCCACACCGAACCGACGCCGTTGAACACCAACGCCACGGTGTTGGTCACATTCGCGGTGACCGGCGGCAAGCCGATGAGCAGCAGTGCGGGATAGGTGGCCACCGAGGCCAGACCGGCGATACTGCCGGTGAGTCCGCCGCCGATACCGGCGACGACGAGCAGGACGACCTCACCGACGCTCATGCCGTTCCCACTCCGCCGAGACTACGGAGTCAAAGTGTTTGCGTGACCGGGCGGGCTGCGTCTAGCATCGCCAACGTGCCAAGGCGACTTGTAGTAGCAACCCGCAGCGGGGTCTGATCAGACCGACCCCTCGCTGTGGGTCGTTCGCTACTTCGTCGGTCACTTCCTCTAACCAGAGAAGACCGGCACATGCATATCACTTCATCGGCACCGCAATCCGACCCGGCGCCGTCGTTCGCCGCCCATTTCACCGGCCCGCTGCCGCGTGGCCTGCGCGAAGCCGGCCAGGCCGCCTCCTGGGACCAGTTCCTGGACGAATACGCCGCCGGCCCCGGAGCGTTGAAACTGGGCCAGTGGGCCTGCACCGATATGGAGCGTTCAGCCAGCAGGCTGGGGCCGCAGGCTCGCCACTACCAGGCCACGCTGGCCCTGGGCGACACCATCAGTACCTTGACCGCGGCGGCGAGCGGGCCCGTCGCAGCTCTGACCGAGATGCTCTACGCGCGGGGGATCACGGTCGAGACCAGGTCGTTTCATCAGCTGCCCACCGGCGGTCGGACCGCGACGTTCATCGAAGGCTGCGACGGCCTGCACAGCGAGTGGGCCATGGGGCTCGCCGATGATCCGGAGCAGTCGGCGCTGTACGCCGTGATCGCCTGCGCCAATCGGCTGATGACCGCGGCGTGAGCGGCTACCCGTCGACGAAGGTGACGGTTTCGCTCAACGGCGCGCGGCCGGTACGGATGTAGCTGACAGCCGGGTCTTCGTAGCCGATCGACATGCCGCAGAACAAGGTGAGTTCGGGCGGCGGCGACAGCACGTCGGCGACCGAACTGCGGACCTGGGACCACGCCATCTGAGGGCAGCTGTGCAGGCCTTCGGCGCGCAGCAGCAGCATCACGGTCTGCAGGTACATCCCGGCGTCGGACCACTGGGCCGGGCCCAGGTTGCGGTCGATGTAGCAGAACAGCGCCGCGGGCGCGCCGAAGCAATCCCAGTTGGCGATCGCGGCGCGTTGACGGGCTTCCCAGTCGTCGCGGGCGATACCGAGGGCGCTGTAGCGCTCCTTGCCGAAGGCGGCGCGGCGGTCGCGATACGGCGCCTGCATGTCGGCCGGGTACATCTCGTACTCCCGCTCGTCCCATGGCATGCCGGTGGCGACGCGTTCGGTGGCCCGCTTCTTGAGTTCGGCCAGCGGCGCTCCGGTGACCACGTAGATGGTCCACGGCTGGATGTTCGAACCGGACGGCGACCAGGCGGCGGCCGTCAGCACGCGCTGCAGCACTTCTGCCGGAACGGGTTGATCAGTGAATCCGCGCACCGCCCGTCGGCTGGTGACCGCGTCATAGACGTCCATCATCGGGTGCCTCCCGGAAACTTAATCGTCGCGTTTGCGACTATCTTATTCAAGACGATCGCGGACGAGATTATTCCCGGAGCGGGCAGGGCCTCAGGACTCCGGTTGGGGGCTGAACCGGGTGAGGATCTCCTTCAGTTGATCGGCCTCGCCGGGGCGCAACGTCGACACCAGTCGCTCGGCCAGTGGCCGCGCGGCAGCGTGCGCGGCATCGAAAAGTTCGAGGCCCTCGCGGGTGATCTCAACCGCCCGCACCCGACGATCACCCGGAACCGGCTTACGCACCGCCAGGCCCTTGTGTTCCAGATCGTCGATGACGCGCATGATGGCGGACTTGTCGGAGCCCGTTGCCTCCACCAGATCCCGTTGTTCGGTCGGGCCGTGATTGACGAGCTCGAGGAGGACCGCGAAATGGCGCATCTCGATTCCGAGCGGGTGAAGCGCCTCCGACATGACCTCCGCCGCATGCCAATGGGCGCGCCTCAGCAGCAATCCGAGAGCGAACGGCGAAGCGTCGCCGGGGCGGTCGGTGGCCCGAGGGGTGGAGGCCTCCCTGGGGGCGTCGGCGGTCATGTCGCGACCGTAGACGCCAAAGACGCCGAATGGCCGGTTATCGCACGGTGATTCGTAGTCCGTGCGACAACCGGCCAAGCGGTGGGCTGTGTCAGTGCAGCGGGCGCAGCACGATCGGCATGCCGTCGATCGGCACCGGCATGCCGCCGTAGTCGTAGTGCGGCCGGTAATCCGGGCTGGCCAGCTCGAGCTTGTAGCGACGCAGGAGCCGGTGCATCACGGTCTTGATCTCCAGCTGGCCGAACACCATGCCGATGCACTTGTGCGCGCCACCGCCGAACGGGGCGAACGCGTAACGGTGGCTCTTGTGTTCGCTGCGCGGCTCGGCGAACCGCTCCGGGTCGAACTTGTCCGGATCGGTCCACAGCTCGGGCAGCCGGTGGTTGATCGACGGCCAGGTGACCACGCTGGTCCCGGCGGGGATGAAGTAACCCAGCAGCTCGGTGTCACGCACGGCCTCGCGGAAGTTGAACGGCAGCGGTGTCTGCATCCGCAGCGACTCGTTGATCACCAGGTCGTAGGTTTCCAGCTTGTCCAGCGCCTCGAAGTCCACTGGCCCGTCGCCGATCCGCGCCGAATCGTCGCGCATGCGTTCCTGCCACTCCGGATTGGCCGCGAGGTGGTAGGCCATCGTCGTCATCGTCGAGGTCGATGTGTCGTGGGCGGCCATCATCAGGAAGATCATGTGGCTGATGATCTGGTCGTCGGTGAAGGTCTGCCCATCCTCGTCCGCGGAATGACACAGCACGCTGAACATGTCGGTGCTCTCTGACCGTCGCTTCTCGCCGATGCGGCTGGCGAAGTAGTCCTCCAGGGTCTTGCGGGCCTGGATGCCCCGCCACCACTTCAGCGGGGGCACCGACGTCCGCACGATGGCGTTGCCGGCCCGCGTCGTGGTGGTGAACGCGTTGTTGATCGTGGTGACCAGGGCGCGGTCGGTTCCCGCCGGAACGCCCATGAACACTTCCGAGGCGATGTCGAGGGTGAGCTCCTTCATCGCCGGGTGCACCAGGAACCGCGGGTCATTGGCCACCCAGTCGTCGGCCAGCACTCTCGAGGCCACCGAATCAATGTGAGAGATGTAGCCGCTCAGCCTGCTGCGGGTGAACGCCTCCTGCATGATCCGGCGGTGGAACATGTGCTCGTCGAAGTCGAGCAGCATCAGGCCGCCTTCGAAGAACGGGCCGATCACCGGGTCCCAGGCGCGCTGCGAGAAATCCTTGTTGCGGTTGGAGAAGACCGCCTGGGTGGCGTCTGGGCCCAGCGCCATCACCGAGGACAGGGCGGGGGACTGCGCGTAGTAGAGCGGACCGTTCTTGCGGTACTGCTCCAGGATGTAGTCGGGGCCACCGCGGAAGATCTCGATCATGTGGCCGATGATCGGCAAACCGGAGTCGCCGAAGATCGGCTTGAGGCCGCTGCCGGCAGGGGGCTCGGCGAAGACGAACTGATCCCAGTCCTTGGCCTTGAGGCGCTTTTCCAGTGCACCCATGCCCGGCAAGGTGTTGGGCGTCGGGGTGAACCGGCGCTTGGCCTGATCGAGCAGGTAATTCGGGGTGCTGATGGTTGCCATGGGCCGCTCCTGACCAACAAAGTCCGACGAAGTGTGGTCGATGTCACCACTTGAGGCCATCCTGACTGTCAGACTTGACGCATGTCAAGTTTTGAACTGGCGCGTCGTGGATGCAAAGGTCTAATGCCATGACCGCCGAATCGATACCGGGGAGCAGCAATGGCTCCACCGGGCGTCCGCAGGCCCGTCGCAGCCGAGGCGACCGGCAGCGCGAGGCCATCGTGGCGGCCGTGCGGGACCTGCTCGAAGAGCAGTCGTTCGCCGATCTGTCGGTGAGCACCATCAGCGAACGCGCTGGGGTGGCCCGGTCGGGCTTCTACTTCTATTTCGATTCGAAGTACGCGGTGCTGGCCGTGATCGTGTCCGACGCGATGGAACAACTCGCGGCGTTGACGCACAACTACGCGCCCCGGGACGCCGGTGAGACACCGGCCGCCTTTGCCAAGCGGATGGTCGGCAGTGCCGCAACCGTCTTCGCCACCAACGACCCGATCATGTCGGCCTGCACCGTCGCGCAGAACACCGACGCGCAGATCCGGGAGTTGATGAACGACTACGAGGACGCCGTGATCGACCAGATCGTGGGCCTCGTCGAGCAAGACGCAGGTGCCCGCCCGATCTCGGACGACCTCCCGGCGCTGGTACGGACCCTGGTGGCGACCACGGCGATGACGCTGTCGCACGACTCTGCCTTCGTGGGACGGGGCACCGACCCGGACCGTGCGCTCGACGTGGTCGAGCGACTGTGGCTCAACGCACTGTGGGGTGGCCAGGAGGGCTAGCGTCACAGGTAAGGTCACCGCTATGGGGAGTGATACCGCGGGTAACGCCCGGGCGGACTTTCGGGGCAAGAAGTGCTTGATCACCGGCGCGGCCAGCGGAATCGGCCGCGCCACAGCCTTGGCCCTGGCAGCCAGGGGCGCCGAGTTGTACCTGACCGACCGGGACGAGGTCGGTCTGGCCCAGACCGTTGCCGATTCCCGTGCGCTGGGCGCCCAGGTCCCCGCCCACCGGGCCCTGGACATCTCCGACTACGACCAGGTGGCGGCGTTCGGTGCCGACATCCATGCGGCGCATTCGTCGATGGACGTGGTGATGAACATCGCCGGGGTGTCGGCATGGGGGACCGTCGACCAACTCACCCATCAACATTGGCGCTCGATGATCGACGTCAACCTGATGGGCCCGATCCACGTGATCGAGACGTTCCTGCCGCCGATGGTGGAGGCCCGCCGAGGTGGACACCTGGTGAATGTGTCCTCGGCCGCCGGCATCGTCGCACTGCCCTGGCACAGCGCCTACAGCGCCAGCAAGTACGGGTTGCGCGGGCTGAGTGAAGTGCTGCGCTTCGATCTGGCCCGGCACCGCATCGGGGTGTCGGTCGTGGTGCCGGGTGCGGTGAAAACCGGTCTGGTGCAGACCGTTCAGATCGCCGGTGTGGACCGGGAGGATCCGAACGTGCAGAAGTGGGTGGACCGGTTCGCCGGCCACGCCATCTCGGCGGAGAAGGCGGCCGACAAGATTCTGGCCGGGATGGCGCGCAACCGGTTCCTGATCTACACCTCGGTCGACATCCGCGCCCTGTACGCCTTCAAACGCGCCGCGTGGTGGCCCTACAGCGTGGCCATGCGACAGGTCAACGTGTTGTTCAGCCGGGCGTTACGGCCGAAATCCGTGCAGCCCTAGCGTTTTCCCCAATGCCAGGACGGCGTGTTGAGCATGCCGAACCCTTCCACCTTCGTCTCACCCCACTGCTTGTAGAGCTCCACCTCGATCGCCGTGCTCCGCTGCTCGTCGGCGGCCGGCGTGGTGTCCAGGAAATCCAGCAGCGCGCGTGAGTGCGTCACCACGACCACCTGGGACTGTTTGGCGGCGGTCTTGATGAGGGCGGCCAGCGGCCGGACCAGATCGGGATGCAGCGAGGTCTCGGGCTCGTTGAGCACCATCAGCGACGGTGGCCGTGGGCTGGCCAGGGCTGTCGCCCACAGTAGGAAACGCAGTGTGCCGTCGGATAATTCGGCCGCGCGCAACGGACGCAGCATGCCGCGCTGGCGTAGTTGCAGGTCGAACAGCCCGTCGTTGACCGCAACCGAGACGGTGGCCCCGTCGAACGCGTCGGCCACCGCGCGGGCCAGATCGTCGAAGGTCGTTTCGACGATCGTCTGAACAGCCGCGGCCAGATCGGAGCCGTCGTCGGAGAGCACCGGGGTGCGGGTCCCGACCTGCGGTTGGCGGGCAGGCGCTCCCGCGTCGACCCGGAATCCGTCGTAGAACCGCCAGTCGCGCAGCCGATCCGACACGGCCGACAGCTCCGGAAGCGCGTCCGGGTGTGCGTATTCGGCGAGCACGCTGCGGTAGGAAGGCAGCGAGCGGGTCAGCTCGTCGAAACCCCGGCCCGATTGCGCGGCGACCTCGGCGTACTCGCGGGTGCGGCTCACCAGCGTCGAAGCCGGACGCAGCACCGGCCCGGCGAACACCACTTCGCGTTTGATCTCGGGATCCTGGGCGAATGCCGACGGCTCGCCACCCGATCCGGCCATCTGCGGCAGGCCCAGGTCCACCAGGTATCCGAAATCGTCTGCGGAGA
The DNA here is from genome assembly GCF_048282715.1 of Mycobacterium sp. 134. NCBI lineage: Bacteria > Bacillati > Actinomycetota > Actinomycetes > Mycobacteriales > Mycobacteriaceae > Mycobacterium > Mycobacterium sp. 134. The sequence goes on along the minus strand of NZ_JBLVUN010000008.1, from coordinate 4,476,734 downwards.
AGCCGAGTTCGAGCGACACCGGGCGAGTCCGGACGGTGCCCTGGGTCTGCTCGTTCGGCTGCTCGGGACCCGCCCACAAGACTGACTGCAGGCCACCCTCGCGGGCCAGTGAGCCGATCACCTGGCCCCGGCCGCAGTCCGCCAGTAGCCGCAGCGCGCGATAGATCGATGACTTGCCGGTGCCGTTCGCGCCGGTGACCACCGTGAGGTCGGTCAGCGGCAGGATCACCTCCCGCAGCGAGCGGTAGCCCCGGATCGCGATGGTCTGCAGCATGGGTTCGAGGCTATTGGTCGACTGTGACAACTTGGCCGGTGGGAATCCCGTCCATGGACAGTTCCAGCCGAACACCCAGCAGCCGGATCGGTCGGTCCAGCTCGAACTGGTCGAAAACCGCCAGTGCGGTCTCGGTGATGACGCCGGCGTCGGTGCTCGGTGTGGCCAGCTTGCGGATCTTGGTGCGGGTGTAGAAGGTGCTGGTGCGCACCGTGACCGCCACCCGCGTGACGATGCGGCCCTGCTCGACCACCTCGTCGAGGGTCCGCCGGGTCAGCTCGCGGATCGCGTCGTCCATCTCGCCGCGCTCGGTGAGATCGGCGGCGAAGGTGATGACGTGACTGCGGGAACGCGGGATCCAGGGTTCGGAGCTCACCTCGGTATCGCCGCCGCCTTTGGCCAGCAACAGGATCCACAGCCCGGTGCTGGGCCCGAACACCGAGGTGAGCACGGTCGCATCGGTGGCGGCCAGATCGGCAACCGTGGTGATACCCAGCGTGGCAAGCTTTTTCGTGGTCTTTGGGCCGACGCCCCACAGCGCATCGGGCGGACGGTCACCCATCACCGACATCCAGTTGGCTTCGGTGAGCATGTAGACGCCCGGGGCCTGATCTGCTCCTCGCGTGCTCTCCTGTTGAATTGCTCCTTGCGTGCTCTCCTGTTGTATTGCTCCTTGCGTGCGCAGCGGCTTGGCGAGCCCCGTCGCGACCTTGGCCCGTTGCTTGTTGTCACTGATGCCCACCGAGCAGGACAGTCCGGTCTCGGCGGCGATGACGGTGCGGATGCGCTCGGCCAGCTCGACCGGGTCGCTGACCTCGGCGCCGAGGTAGGCCTCGTCCCATCCCCAGACCTCCAACGGGTGGCCGAGATCGCGTAGCAGACCCATCACCTGTTCGGACGCCGCGTCGTAAGCCTCCGGGTCCGATGGCAGAAAGGTGGCGTCGGGGCATTTGCGGGCCGCCGTGCGCAGCGGCATGCCGGCGTGCACACCGAACTCACGTGCCTGATACGACGCGCAGGTGACCACCTTGCGGGGTTCGGTCGGATCGCCGTTGCCGCCGACGATGACGGGCAGGCCCTCGAGTTCAGGGTGACGGCGCAGCTCCACCGACGCCAGGAACTGGTCCAGGTCGACATGCAGCACCCAGGCGGTCATGGTGCTAGTGGCCACACAACTTGCGGGCGGTGTCCTGCCACGCCGCCGTGAGCTCGTCGAGGTTCCGGCCGTGGGCGAGTTGGTGTGCCAGGTAGTCGGGGTTCAGCAGTGCGATCAGGGCGTCGGCCTGGGCATCGAGATCACCTGTGGTGCCCGCGGTTTCGAGCAGCATCCGGACGTGGGTGCGGTGCAGGGTGAACGGGCCGGCGTAGCGCAGGGCGGGATCGCGGATGGCGTCGGACAGCAACGCTTGGTGGCAGTGCACGAAGCGGAGGCGATCGGCGCCGTAGGCCAGTAGCCGTTCCAGCGGGGGCGCGCCTGGTCCCAAGGGGGGCGGGCCGAACATGAAGGCGTCCTGTTCGGCGGTCTCGTCCTGGTCGAGCAGCACCATCATCAGCCCCGCACGGCTGCCGAACCTTCGGAACACCGTGCCCTTCCCGACGCCTGCCTCTACCGCGATATCGTCGGTGCTGACCGCGTCGGGTCCGCGTTCGGCGATGAGCCGGCGCGCGGCATCGAGAATAAGGGCACGGTTTCGCGCGGCATCGCCGCGTTCCTGTGGCGCCGGGTCGAAGCCCGCAAGCTGGGTCGGGCGGTCGGAGGCTGCCACAACTGCACTTTAACTCAGGTGGAATTAATCGGACCACAGTCCGGTTGATCGTTGCGAGAATCGGGTCAGACGAACAAGGGAGTGGTGAACATGGCCGATGTGAAGGTCCTGGTGTTGGTAGGAAGCCTGCGTGCGGCGTCGATCAACCGGCAGCTCGCCGAACTGGCGGTGGAGCAGGCGCCCGATGGGGTGGAACTGCGGATCTTCGACCGGCTGGGGGAGCTGCCGTTCTATAACGAGGACATCGACACCGACGACGTGGCCGAGCCTGTGGTCGCGCTGCGCGCGGCGGCCGCCGAGGCTGACGCCGCGTTGGTGGTCACTCCTGAATACAACGGCAGCATCCCGGGTGTGTTGAAGAACGCGATCGACTGGCTGTCGCGGCCATGGGGCAACGGCGCGCTCAAGGACAAGCCGCTGGCGGTCGTGGGTGCCGCGCTGGGGCAGTACGGCGGCGTGTGGGCGCACGACGAGACCCGCAAGTCATTTGCCATCGCCGGGCCGCGCGTGGTCGAGGATCTCAAGCTCTCCGTGCCGTCCAAGACTCTCGACGACAAGCATCCGAGGGAGAACGCGGAGGTGGCCGAGGCGCTGCGCGACATTGTGGGCAAGCTCACAGTTGAGGTCGACTGAGGGTTCGTCTTCGCGTTTTGCCGTTCGCGCCGCTTTGCGGCAAAATCTTGCCGCCGGCTGGGTCACTGCGACCCGGCCGGCGGCTTTGCTATTGGGGGGTCTTGCGCTTTGCGGCGGCCTGGCTTGTCGGTGGCTGGTGGTACATCTAGGGGTGCGGCGCGACACGGTCTGTCAAGTCGGGCACGACACGCCGTCGGTGTGGTTGCTGGCAAGCTTACGACCAGGGAATTTCAGAAATGTTATTCAGAACATGTTGTATGGCTTCGAACTGTCGGCCACTAGGTGTAGTGTCTGTGAGACCGACAGGCCACCACAGTTCGGGAGCCGGCCGGAGCGTAGCGAATCCGGCCGAGTCGGTTTCAAGACCAGCCGGAGAGCGGCTTCGACCGGCAGGAATTTTGGCGGCCCGAAGGTCGCTGAACTTAAGCGAAACGTAAGACCCGATCAGTTGCCAGTCACCTGTCTAGTTTTTTCACTTTCCGCAAGAGGAGCCGTACCGAAGATGACCGTCACCGTGTACACCAAGCCCGCATGCGTGCAGTGCAACGCCACCTACAAGGCGTTGGAAAAGCAGGGCATCGAGTTCGAGAAGGTCGACATCACCCTCGACAGCGAGGCCCGTGACTACGTCATGGCGCTCGGCTACCTGCAGGCCCCGGTTGTGGTGGCCGGCAATGACCACTGGTCGGGCTTCCGGCCGGATCGGATCAAGGCACTCAGCACGGTCGCGGCCAGCGCGTAACGGAAGGTCATCAACGGGGGAGGACGGAGAACACGATGAGTCATCTCGTCTACTTCTCCAGTGTCTCGGAGAACACCCATCGCTTCGTCGAGAAGCTGGAGTGGCCCGAAGGCCGAGTCACCCGGATCCCGCTGCACGGCCGCATCGAGGTGAACGAGCCCTATGTTCTGATCCTCCCGACCTACGGCGGCGGCCGTTCGACCCCCAACATCAACGACGGTGGCTATGTGCCCAAGCAGGTCATCGCGTTTCTGAACAATGAACACAATCGGTCGTTGATCCGCGGCGTCATTGCCGCGGGCAACAACAACTTCGGTGCGGAATTCGCCTACGCGGGCGACGTAATTTCGCGCAAATGCGGCGTGCCGTACCTGTACCGCTTCGAACTGATGGGAACTCCGGACGACGTAGAAGCCGTTCGCACGGGGTTGAAAGACTTTTGGAAGGACCAGACGTGCCACCAACCGTCACAGCTGCAGAGCCTGTAACCACCGCCGCGCACGCGCTTCCCGGCGAGACGGATTACCACGCTCTCAACGCGATGCTGAATCTGTACGACGCCGACGGCAAGATTCAGTTCGACAAGGATGTGCTCGCCGCGCGGGAGTACTTCCTGCAGCACGTCAACCAGAACACGGTGTTCTTCCACAGCCAGGACGAGAAGCTCGATTACCTGATCGAGAAGGAGTACTACGAGCGCGAGGTGCTCGATCAGTACAGCCGCAACTTCGTCAAGCAGCTGCTGGACCGCGCCTTCGCAAAGAAGTTCCGGTTCCCGACGTTCCTGGGTGCGTTCAAGTACTACACGTCCTACACACTCAAGACCTTCGACGGGAAGCGTTACCTGGAGCGTTTCGAGGATCGCGTCGTGATGGTGGCGTTGACCCTGGCCGCCGGTGACACCGTGCTGGCCGAGAAGCTCGTCGACGAGATCATCGACGGCCGCTTCCAGCCGGCTACTCCCACGTTCCTCAACTCGGGCAAGAAGCAGCGCGGCGAGCCGGTGTCCTGCTTCCTGCTGCGCATCGAGGACAACATGGAGTCCATCGGGCGCTCGATCAACTCGGCCCTGCAGCTGTCCAAGCGCGGCGGCGGAGTTGCCTTGCTGCTGACCAATATTCGTGAGCACGGCGCGCCGATCAAGAACATCGAGAACCAGAGCTCGGGCGTCATCCCGATCATGAAGCTGTTGGAGGATTCGTTCTCCTACGCCAACCAGCTCGGTGCCCGTCAGGGTGCCGGCGCGGTGTACCTGCACGCGCATCACCCCGACATCTACCGGTTCCTCGACACCAAGCGCGAGAACGCCGACGAGAAGATCCGGATCAAGACGCTGTCGTTGGGCGTGGTGATCCCGGACATCACCTTCGAGCTGGCGAAGAAGAACGAGGACATGTACCTCTTCTCGCCGTACGACGTCGAGAAGGTTTACGGCGTACCGTTTGCCGACATCTCGGTGACCGAGAAGTACCACGAGATGGTCAACGACGGCCGGATCCGCAAGACCAAGATCAAGGCGCGCGAGTTCTTCCAGACGCTGGCCGAGCTGCAGTTCGAGTCGGGTTACCCATACATCATGTACGAGGACACGGTGAACCGGGCCAACCCGATCGCCGGCAAGATCACCCACTCCAACCTGTGCTCGGAGATCCTGCAGGTCTCCACCGCCTCGGAGTTCAACGACGATCTGTCCTACTCCAAGGTGGGCAAGGACATCTCGTGCAACCTGGGGTCGATGAACATCGCGAAGACGATGGACTCACCCGACTTCGCCCAGTCGATCGAGGTGGCCATCCGGGCGCTGACCGCGGTGAGCGATCAGACCCACATCTGGTCGGTGCCGTCGATCGAACAGGGCAACAACAGCTCGCACGCGATCGGCCTGGGGCAGATGAACCTGCACGGCTACCTGGCCCGCGAACGGATCCACTACGGCTCCGAAGAAGGTGTCGACTTCACCAACATCTACTTCTACACTGTGCTGTTCCACGCATTGCGGGCCTCGAATCTCATTGCGATCGAACGTGGTACGAGCTTCGGCGGGTTCGAGGACTCGAAGTACGCCTCCGGTGAGTTCTTCGACAAGTACACCGAGCAGGTGTGGGAGCCGGCCACCGACAAGGTCCGGCAGATCTTCGCCGACGCGGAGATCCACATCCCGACGCAGGACGACTGGAAGCAGTTGAAGGAGTCGGTGCAGAAGCACGGCATCTACAACCAGAACCTGCAGGCAGTCCCGCCGACCGGGTCGATCTCCTACATCAACCACTCGACGTCCTCGATCCACCCGGTGGCGTCGAAGATCGAGATCCGCAAGGAAGGCAAGATCGGCCGGGCTTACTACCCGGCGCCGTACCTGACCAACGACAACCTGGAGTACTACCAGGACGCGTACGAGATCGGGTACGAGAAGATCATCGACACCTACGCCGCAGCCACCCAGCACGTGGATCAGGGGCTTTCACTGACGCTGTTCTTCAAGGACACCGCCGACACCCGCGAGGTCAACAAGGCGCAGATCTACGCGTGGCGCAAGGGAATCAAGACGCTGTACTACATCCGATTGCGGCAGATGGCCCTGCAAGGCACTGAGGTCGAAAACTGCGTCAGCTGCATGTTGTGACGCTGTAAGCACGCACGTTCAATAGCCAGTTACTACACGCAGATTGCGAAAAAGCGTGTGGTAACTGGCTATTCGACATTCGGCAGACTGTGTGTGGAAGGCATTGAGTGGCTCTGAGGGGGATTGACGATGGCCGCACTGGCAGGACAGCTGCTCTTCTTCGCGATGGTCGCGGCGCTGATCGGCGGTGTGATCTGGGCGGTGTTCGTGATGCGTGAACCGCGCCAGCCGCTTGAGGACGACGACGATGGCGACGATGGCGACGATGGCGAGTGGTGACCCGATTCTCCGCGGCGAACACAGCACGTAGGGACGGCCACGATGCGGGAGGCACTGGAACGGCAGTGCCGCTGGCAAACACGGAGTTTCGCTCGGCAGCTATTATCGCGCGGTGACCGATAACGGCGTTCCTCCTCAGTATTCGCATGACCCGCAGAACCCGTACGCGGCGCAGAACCCGTACGGGGCGCCCAACCCCTACGCGGCACCGAACCCCTACGGGGCGCCCGCACCGGGCCCGGCGGCCTTCGAGGTGCCCGAGAAGTGGCGCAGCCGGTTCGACTTCTTCTCGCGCTACGGCCAGCCCGCATCCTCGCCCGAGGCGACGGCCGCGTTCAAGCAGCTCTCGTTCGGACAGCGGATGCGGCTCGGGGCGAACGGTCCGGCATTCTTCTTCGGTCCCATCTACTTTGCGATCAAGGGGCCTTGGCGCAAGGGCCTCAGCCTGTTCGGCATCTCGTTCGTCGTGGGCTTCATCATCGCGCTCATCGAATTCGCCCTGAACTTCACCTTCCCGCCGGCCGCCTACGGCGCCGCGATCGGCGCGCTCTACTCCAGCACCGCGAACTGGGCCTACTTCCTCCACGTCACCCGCGGCAGTACCAGTTGGAACCCGTACGAGGGCGTGCCGCTCTTCCGCCGGAAGAGCTGACGTCCGACTACTCGGCCGAGCGGCAGCAGGGTAGACCTCTGGGACGCAGCTCGGAGGGGGAGAAGATGTTCCGATGTCGACAACCGTTGAGGCAATCCTTGTCACCGCTCTGGTTTTCGGGATCGTCGTCGCGATGTTCGGCGTGATTTATGTGTGGGAGAAGTGGGGCAAAGGCACGCGACTGGAGCAACGCATCGATCGCTTCTTCGATCGCGTCAGCGACCTCTTCGACCGGTAGCGGTGCGGTTCAGAATCAGCTCTCGCGAGCCTGTTCCGCACGCAGCGCCTTCAAGCGTCGCTGTTCGGTCAGCACGTTCTGGTAGCTCTCGCGTTCGGCGACCAACCACTCCGGCTTCTCCTCGAGCAGCTGATCGATCTGCTCGGTGGTAAGGGCATCCCCGACGCCGCCGCGTGCGAGGCCGGCGATCGAGATGCCCAGCTTGGCCGCCACAAGGTTCTTCGGGTGCGGCCCGTCCTTGCGGAGATCCTTGAGCCACTGCGGCGGGTCCGCCTGCAGGGCGGCGAGATCAGCGCGGGTGATCGCGTTCTCCTGGAATTCCACAGGCGTCGCGGGCAAGTACACGTCCAGCTTCTTCGCCGCTGTGGCGGGTTTCATGGACTGCGCGTTTGGCCTGCTCATGGATTCAGCGTATCGGTAACCTGATGCGGTGACCCCGCAGTCCCTCACCCTCGGGTATGTCCCCGGCGGGACGCCCGCGAAGTGGGCTCGGATCTGGGCGGAGCGCCACCCCAGCGTGCCGCTGCTGTTGCATGCCGTCGCCGCGGCAGATGCCGCCGACGCTGTGCGCGACGGCACCGTCGACATGGCGTTGCTCCGGCCGTCCGCCGACACGTCTGGGCTGGCCATCATCCCCCTTTACGAGGAGACGACGGTCGCGGTGGTCCCGGCCGATCACCTGCTCACCGCCGTCGACGAGATCACCGCCGCCGACCTCGACGGCGAATCTGTCCTGGTGCCGCTCGATCACGTCGTCGACTGGGCGAATGCTCCCGGCGTTGTCGTCGATCACCGACCCGAGACCACCGGCGACGCAATAGAACTCGTGGCGGCGGGGATGGGCGCCCTCATCGTTCCCCAATCGCTGGCGCGGCTGTATCACCGCAAGGACCTCACGTACCGTCCGATCACCGATGCACCCACCTGCCCCGTGGCGCTCGCTTTCCCCGAGGGGCCGCAGCCGGAACTGGTCGAGGAGTTCATCGGAATTGTGCGGGGCCGTAAAGCCGGTTCGTCGCGGGGGCAGGCCCAGCCTGCTCCGAAACGTACCGCGCGGGAGAAGACTCTCGCGAAGCAGGCGGCCCGCGCCGCGGCCGGAAAAGTCGCCCGCAAGCCGGGCCCGACCAAGCGCGGGCGACGCTGACGGTACCGGCAAAGCGGCGTGAGCGGACCGGTGAAAGGTTGGCAAAGCCGTTGTGTCCGCGGGGGACACCAGTGGGCATTCTGCCGGCGGCAAGATTCTTGAGGTTTGCCAATTATGCAATTGCTGGTTTGTCTGGTGATTGTTGAGCCTGTTTGAATAACGGACGCAGGTATGGGTTCGAGAGTTTCGATACGTAGTTTTTCACAGTGACGATGGGGTCGATTCGTTCAAAACCCTGGTTATTGCCATTATCTGTCCGGGGGTTAGCCGAGTGGCCGGTATCGCGAGTGGTCGGCCAACAACCTGTTCCGGCAGTGCCGCTCAATGTTCTTTGGTGCGAATTGAATGTTTGCCGTCAAGGACGGAGCAATTCGACTGTCGTCATCGTCATTATTGTGTATGAATTGCCCAACGCAATTTTTCGCGAACGATGGATAGGGCACTAACCTCCACATTATTCTTCTCCGGTACGGGAGATTGGCGGGCCAGGTGTGACGGGTTTGGGGACCGTAGCCGTCGATTCTCGGGGGAGGAATCATGAGTGGAGACCCGTCACTGCGATTACTGTCGATCGACTTGCTCGATGACGACGAGCACGACAGCTTGGATGTCTGGGGCAACCGCGCTGCCCTGACTCGGCCGGCGGCCGCGCCCGCATCAATTCCGGAGTTGTTCTCGGCTCAGGTGACCCGGACCCCCGCTGCGGCGGCATTGGTATGCGGCGAGCGGTCGTGGACCTACCACGAGCTGGACCGGGCCGCCAACCTGCTGGCGCACCAACTGGCCCGCCACGGAGCGGGCCCGGGCGCGACTGTCGCGCTGCTGTTCACCCGTTCCGCCGAAGCGATCATCGCGATTCTGGCCGTACTCAAATCCGGGGCGGCTTATCTGCCGATCGATCCGGCGCATCCTGACGCGCGGATAGCCTTCATGATCGCCGATGGCGCACCGGTCGCCACACTCACGACAACTGATCTGAGCCCGCGGTCGGCCGAGTTCGGTGTCCCGGTAATCGAAGTCGACGGCCCTGCTCCCGACGCGCCGTCCGGCAGCCGATTGTCCGATCCGGCCCCCGAGGATCTGGCGTACCTGATCTACACGTCGGGAACGACGGGTGTGCCCAAAGCTGTTGCCGTGACGCATCACAATGTCACCCAACTGCTCCAGTCGTTACCCGCCGTCTTGCTGTCGATGCCGGAACAGGTCTGGTCACAATGGCATTCGCTGGTTTTCGACGTGTCGGTGTGGGAGATCTGGGGTGCTCTGTTGCACGGCGGTCGACTGGTGGTGGTACCCGAGTCAGTGGCAAGTTCACCGGTGGATCTGCACGATCTGCTGGTCACCCAGAAGGTCACGGTGTTGTGTCAAACCCCTTCCGCGGCAGGCATGTTGTCCCCGGAAGGTTTGGACTCGACGACGCTGGTGGTGGCCGGTGAGGCCTGCCCTGCTGATCTGGTCAGGCGCTGGGCGCCCGGGCGCGTGATGATCAACGCCTACGGGCCGACGGAGACCACGATCTACGCGGCTGTCAGCGCACCGCTTTCGGGACACACGAGCGTGGTGCCGATAGGTCATCCGGTGCCGCGCGGTGCGGCGTTTGTGCTCGACGAATTCTTGCGGAACACGCCCGATGGCGCGACGGGCGAGCTCTATGTGGCCGGGGCGGGGGTGGCGGTCGGATACATGCGGCGGAGCGGCATGACCGCATCGCGGTTCGTGGCCTGCCCGTTCGGTGCGCCGGGGCAGCGGATGTATCGCACCGGGGACCTGGCGCGATGGGGCGCCAACGGGCAGTTGGAGTATCTGGGGCGTTCCGACGAGCAGGTCAAGATTCGTGGTTACCGCATCGAACTGGGCGAGATCCAGGCCATGCTGGCGGAGTCGGACGGTGTGCACCAGGCCGTGGTGATCGCCCGGGAAGACCGTCCCGGCGACAAGCGGCTGGTGGGTTACATCACCGGTCCTGCCGATCCGGCCGGGATTCGCACCGAACTGGCCAACCGATTGCCGGGATACATGGTCCCGGCCGCTGTGGTGGCGCTGGAATCGTTGCCCCTGACAGTCAACGGAAAGCTCGACCGGCGCGCCTTGCCGGCTCCGGAATACCGCAGCGGTGCAGATGAATTCCGGGCTCCGAGCACCGAGCTCGAGACGATTCTGGCCGAGATCTACGCCCAGGTGCTGGGCCAGGGGCGGATCGGCGTCGACGACTCGTTCTTCGCCCTGGGTGGGGACAGCATCCTGTCGATGCAGGTGGTGGCGCTGGCCCGGGTGCACGGCGTGCAGTTCCGGCCGCGTGATGTGTTCGTCGAGCAGACGGTGGCTCGGCTGGCGGCGGTGTGCCGTGCGGTTGGTGCCGATGACGTCGTCGACGAAGGTCTCGGCCCGGTGGCTCCGACACCGATCATGCGGTGGTTGCAAACCGTCAAAGGCCCTGTCGGACAGTTCAATCAGGCAGTGGTGTTGCAGGCGCCCGGGGAGGCGACCGAAGCCGGTCTGATCGCTGTGCTCCAAGCCCTGCTGGACCGCCATGCAACGTTGCGGCTAGGGGTTCGGGTGGAAGAAAGCGGCTGGTCGCTGAGCGTGCCGGATACGGGTTCGGTGGATGCCAGTGCCTGTCTGCGAACCGTCGAGGCGCTGTCGGACGAGGCGTTGGCGGCGGCACGGGACCGCCTTGACCTGTCTGCAGGCCGAATGCTCTCGGCATTGTGGCTGCCGGCTACCGGGCAGCTGGCGCTGCTCATCCATCATCTTGCGGTCGATGGGGTGTCATGGAGAATCCTCTTGGAAGACTTCAATATCGCCTGGTCTCAACTGGAGCGTGGCGAGCCGGTGCACTTGCCGCCCGGTGGAACTTCGTTCGCCCGGTGGTCAGCGGTACTGCACGACTACGCCAGTAGCGCCGAGGTGGTCGAGCTGGCAGACACCTGGCGGCAGGTGATCTCGAACCCGCCCGCCCTGCCCGGAATCGACCCCGCCCGTGACACCTACGCCAACGCCGGGCACCTGTCGGTGTCACTGGATCCCAAGACCACCGGCCAGTTGCTCGGTGCGGTGCCTGCTGCGTTTCGTGCTGGGGTACAGGACATCTTGTTGATCGCATTCGGATTGGCATGGAACGAATTCCTGGGAGCCGGCGCGGCACCTGTCGGTATCAATGTGGAAGGACACGGCCGGAACGAAGAGCTGGCATCCGATATCGACCTGTCGCGTACCGTGGGCTGGTTCACCAACAGGTATCCGGTCTCGTTGTCGACCGGTAGTCCGAGTTGGGAGCAGGTCGCCGCCGGCGCGGACGCTGTCGGCCCGATCGTCAAGGCTGCCAAGGAGCAGTTGCGTGCCGTGCCGGACGGACTCACCTACGGACTGCTGCGACATCTGAACCCAGAGGTGGATCTGGATGGTTCGGAGCCGACCATCGGGTTCAACTATCTGGGGCGCGTCGGTGCCGGTGGGGCAGTGGACTCGGACAGCTTGTGGCGCATCGACCAGGAAGCGCTGGCTGTCGCTGACGCGGCATCGACGGTGTCCATGCCGTTGATGCACACGGTGGAACTCAACGCGGGTACCCAGGACAGCGCTGACGGCCCGAGCCTCCGCGCCACGTGGACCTGGGCGCCGGCGCTCGTGGACGAGGCACAAGTGTTTCGACTGAGCCAGTTGTGGTTTGAGGCGCTGACCGGGATCTGTATGCATGTGTCCGCCGGAGGTGGCGGCCTGACTCCGTCGGACATCGCGCCCGCCCGGCTGAGCCAGCAGGAGATCGACGAACTGGAGCAGCAGTACCGCATCGCCGACGTACTCCCGCTGACCCCGGTACAGAAAGGACTGCTCTTCCACACCGGCATCGGGCATGGGTCCGATGACGCAGCAGCGGCTGATGTGTACACGGTGCAGCTGGATCTCACCGCCACCGGGGTACTGGATCACGATCGGTTGCGCGACGCGCTGCACACGGTGGTGGGCCGGCACCCCAACCTGGCGGCCAGGTTCTGCGTGCAGATGGGTGAGCCGATGCAGGTCATTCCCAGCGATCCGGTGCTCGCCTGGCGGTACCTCGATCTGCGGGCAGACGACCGCAAGCCCGACGCCGAGGTCGACCGGCTGTGCGCGGCCGAACGGGCCGCGGTCTGCGACCTGCGCAGCCGGCCGGCATTTCGGGCGGCGCTGATCCGGACCGGAGGCAATGAGCACCGAATAGTGCTGACCTTCCACCACATCGTCATCGACGGCTGGTCGCTGCCGATCCTGATGCAGGAGATCTGCGCCAGCTATTTCGGACAGCGGTTAGCGGTGACCGGCGCGTACCGGGACTTCGTGAGCTGGCTGGCCGGACGGGACGACGACGCCGCGCGGGCGGCCTGGCGCCACGCGCTGGACGGATTCGAGCATCCCACCCTGGTCGCCGCACCGGCAGATCCCGGGCCACGCGGCGTCGAGTCCTATCGCGTTTCAGCCGATGTCACGAAAGCCGTTGGGGAACTGGCACGCTCGTGTCACACCACCGTCAACACAGTGCTGCAGGCAGCGTGGGCGCAGCTGTTGATGACGCTGACCGGCCGGCGTGACGTGGTGTTCGGCACGGCGGTCTCGGGCCGCCCGGCGGAGTTGGCCGGGTCCGACACGATCGTGGGTCTGCTGATCAACACCGTGCCGGTCCGGGCCCACGCCACGGCGGATCACACCGTCGTCGATCTGTTGCGCCAGTTGCAAAGTGCCCACAACGACACCGTCGAGCACGAACATCTTGCGCTGAGCGAGATCCATGAGCTCACCGGTCACGACCGGCTGTTCGACACGCTGTTCCTGTACGAGAACTACCCGCTGGACCTCAGCGCCTTCACCGGCGCCCAGGAACTGGCGTTCACCGGCTTCAGCACCCGCGAGTTCAACCATTACCCGCTGTCGGTGATCGTGATTCCCGGCCATGAGCTCGGCATTCGGGTGGAGTTCGATACGGCGGTATTCGACGTGGCGAGCATCGACTTGCTGATCGAGCGGTTCCGGCGGCTGCTGGCCGCGATGATCGCGGAGCCTGGCCGGCCGCTGTGCGCCATCAGCGTGCTCGATGCGGTCGAGCGCGAGCAGCTCGACCAGTGGGCACACCAAGAGGCGTTGTCCGGGCCCTTGGGCACACCCACCTCCATTCCGCAGTTGTTCGCCGAACAGGTGGCGCGGACCCCGCAGGCACCCGCAGTGACGTTCGAGGACCGCTCCATGAGCTATCGCGAGCTCGACGAGTCGGCTGACCGGCTGGCGAACCAGTTGGCGGTGCGGGGTGCGGGACCTGGTGAATTCGTGGCTCTGATGGTTCCCCGCTGTGCCGACGCGATCGTGGCGATGCTCGCGGTGCTGAAAACCGGGGCGGCATATCTGCCGATCGATCCCGCGGTGCCACTCGCCCGGTTGAGTTTCATGATCGCCGATGCCGCGCCGATCGTCGCGGTCACCACGAGTGAACTGCGTCCGCGGTTGGACGGCTTGGACGTATCGGTCATCGAAGCCGACTCTGCGGCCGATGGCGTCGGCCACGCCGCCGAACTGCATGCGCCCGTGCCCGGAGACGTCGCCTACGCGATCTACACCTCGGGTACCACCGGAACTCCCAAAGGCGTTGCCGTCACGCATCACAACGTCACCCGACTGTTCGATTCACTAGATGTCGGCCTCGCGTCGGCGCCGGGGCAGGTGTGGACGCAGTGCCATTCCTATGGTTTCGACTACTCGGTGTGGGAAATCTGGGGAGCTCTGCTACACGGAGCGCGGCTGGTGGTGGTCGCCGACTCGGTAGCCGCGTCGCCGCGGGATCTGCATGAATTGGTGATCACCGAAGGGGTCACCGTTCTGAGTCAGACGCCCGCCGCATTGGCGGCGCTCGAACAAGCGGGTCTGGAATCCACGGCGCTGATGGTGGCCGGCGAGGAGTGCCCGTCTGAATTGGTGGGCCGGTGGGCTTCTGGTCGAGTGATGGTCAATGGCTACGGTCCGACCGAGACCACCATCTATGCCGCGATCAGTGCTCCTTTGACGACCGGCACGGCCGTCGTCCCGGTCGGCTCGCCGGTGGCCGGGGCGGCGTTGTTCGTTCTGGACGACTGGCTGCGGCCGGTGCCGGCCGGCGTGGTGGGCGAACTGTACGTGGCCGGACTCGGTGTGGCTGTCGGATACATCGGCAGGCGCGAGCTGACCGCATCGCGATTCGTGGCGTGCCCGTTCGGCGGGTCTGGAGCGCGCATGTATCGAACCGGGGATCTGGTCCGGTGGGGCGAAGACGGGCAACTGCAGTATCTGGGGCGATCCGACGAGCAGGTCAAGATCCGCGGTTACCGTATCGAGCTGGGTGAGATCCAGTCCGCCCTGTCAGAACTCGACGGCGTGGTTCAGGCCGCGGTGGTTGCCCGTGAGGACCGTCCAGGCGACAAGCGTTTGGTCGGCTACGTCACCGAAACATCGTCCGGCAGAGTCGATTCCGCTGAGATGCGACGTGCGCTGACCGATAGGCTCCCGGCGTACATGGTGCCGGCTGCGATCGTGGTCGTCGATGCGCTGCCGCTCACGGTCAACGGCAAGCTCGACAAACGTGCACTACCCGCGCCGGAATTCCAGAGCGCCGATCCGTACCGGGCACCGGCCACCGAGGCCGAGGCGACGGTGGCCGGCATCTATGCCCAGGTTCTCGGAGTCGAGCGGGTCGGGGTCGACGATTCCTTTTTCGAGCTGGGCGGTGACTCGATCTCAGCGATGCGGGTTGTCGCTGCGGTCAACACCGCACTGGATGCAGACCTCGCTGTACGCACATTGTTCGAAACGCCCTCGGTGAGCGGCTTGTGCCGGCAGCTGGAACGCGAGGCCGAATCGCATGTCCAGCCGGGTGTCGGCGGAGGCGACTTCGAATCCGTGCACGGCGTTGGAAGCAACGAACTGCGGGCCAGTGACCTGATGCTGGAGAAGTTCGTCGACGGGCCCACGCTGCGTACCGCCCCAACCCTGCCGCGCCCCGACCGTAGGCCACAAACCGTGCTGCTGACCGGGGCCACCGGCTTCCTCGGCCGCTATCTGCTGCTGGACTGGCTCAGGCGCCTGCGCCGTGCCGACGACGCTGTTGTCTGTCTGGTGCGCGCCGCCTCCGACGCCGACGCGCGACGCAGGCTGGAGACGACATTCGACACCGACCCGGTCCTGTACCGCCATTTCCGCGAACTGACCGACGGACGGCTCAAGGTGATCGCCGGGGACAAGGGCGAACCCAATCTCGGGTTGGACGAACCCACCTGGCGTCAGTTGGCCGAAACTGTCGATGTGATCGTCGATTCCGCGGCGTTCGTCAACGGAATCCTTCCCTACAGTGAGTTTTTCCAACCCAATGTGGTGGGCACCGCCGAGCTGATCCGGTTCGCGATCACCACGAAGCTGAAACCGTACACGTTCGTGTCGACCGCCGACGTACGCCATCAGATCGAGCCCTCGGCGTTCACCGAGCACGCCGACATCCGGGGTATCAGCCCGGTTCGCGCGCTCGACGGAAGCTTCGCCAACGGTTACGGCAACAGCAAGTGGGCTGGGGAAGTGCTGCTGCGCGAGGCCCACGACTTGTGCGGTCTTCCGGTCGCTGTCTTCCGCTGCGACATGATCTTGGCCGACACCAGCTACGCCGGCCAGCTCAACGTGCCGGACAATTTCACCCGGATGGTGCTGAGCGTCGTGGCCACCGGACTCGCGCCGGCGTCGTTCTATCAACTCGACCCCGATGGCAACCGTCAACGAGCCCACTACGACGCATTGCCCGTCGGGTTCGTCGCTGAGGCGATTACCACGCTGGGCTGGCGGATGGCCCGTGCAGGCTCGGCCGACTTCGAGACGTATCACGTGATGAACCCGCACGACGACGGAATCGGCATCGACGAATACGTCGACTGGCTGATCGAGGCCGGCTACCGGATCGAGCGCATCGCCGATTTCGGAGAATGGTTGCAGCGCTTCGAGATTGCCTTACGGGCGTTGCCCGAGCGGCAGCGCAGGCATTCGGTGCTACAGATCCTGGCGTCTCAGTTCACAAGGGATTTGAAAGCCCCGGAGCCCACCCACGGATCCTATGGCCCGACCGATCGATTCCGGGCCGCGGTGCGGGAAGCCGGAATCGGTCCTGACACCGAGAATCCCGATATTCCACGCATCTCACCGCCCATCATCACCAAGTACGTCACCGAACTGGAGCGGTTCGGCCTGCTTCCGCCGCTGGAATCGTCGGCATAGCGGGTTGTACTCGTGAGGTGGGACTCGGGAGTACGGGAATCGCAAGCCGGTGTGCACGGTTCGTCCACATATGACAACAAACGTTGATGTTGCGTCGTTCGGTCCTAACGCGCCCGGATACGTATGGAAATCGACTACGGACGTCGAACCGATCGAAGTCTTTCCCGGAATCACCGTTCAACCGCTCTGGCGGGGAGCCAACGGCGCCAAGGCGGCGGTCACGACGATCGCGCCAGGCGCTGTCTGGGACGGCGAAGACCTCCATGACCCGGGCCCCGAAGAGGTCTATGTCGTCTCCGGGGTCTTCAACGACGGAGTCAACGACTACGCCGCAGGCACATTCCTGCACGCACCGGCCGGGTCGTGGCACGTTCCGCAATCCGCGGAGGGTTGCGTGCTGTTCCTTTTCTATCCGGAGGGTTAGGGCGGGCGAGCCGGGGCGCGACCGCGGCGCCGTAGGTCAGATGACCGAAGCTCCCGCGCGCTTTCCATGCTGGGGGTTACCAGCCTGTCGTTTGACCGTTATTTCGCTATAGCAGAACGCCATTCGGCATACAGGGCATCGATCAGTACCGCGACCTCGTCGTAGGTATCCCACGTGTCGGGTGTTTCGTATGTCGAGTCATGGCGGGCGACGGCAGGTACATCCCGATACTGTCGAAGGTAGGGGCGGTAGGCGGCCGAGGTGAACGCATTGCCGGTGTCGGTCAGCATGAACGGATCGATCTGGGCGACACAGTGCCGCCGTAGGTATTCACCCGGCGTGATCGTCCGCTCGTGTAACTCTGACGGGGCATAGTCGGGCTGCGCCATTCCGTGCAGCGCGAGCCATGCCATGAACATCCCGATGTGCGTGCCGGCAGCTGCCGGCTGCAGACCGTTTTCGATCGCCGTGTCGTAGTGCCAGCCGGCGTCGTCATACGTCATGGGTCGAGGCTAAGCCCTGCGAGGCGTGCTCTGCCGCACCAATTTTCCATCTACGAACCGTGATCCGCTGTCGGTGTGTTCACTTTGCAATTGGTGAATATTCATTTGCTGATTTGGTAGCGTCCCCGTCAATATCACTCTCGGGTTGGGGGACCCACGTTGACAATCACACCTACTTCTCTTCTGCGTGCCCGGATCGCGGCCGGCGCTCTGGCGGTCGCCGTTCTGGCCGGAACCGCTGTTGCGCAACCGCCGGGCATGACTGTCGCAGCTCAGCCGCGCCACGTGGTCCAGATCGATGTGCAGCTGCTCACCGGAATCACCGACACCCCAACAACTTTTGGGGTAGCAGATTCCAACCTGTACAACCTCGATCAAGCGCAGTTGGTCGAGCGGCTCAACGCCATGAAGGGCTTGGGGGTCACCGACCTGCGTATCGGCGTGCCCTGGGTGTACATCCAGCCGACCAGTTCCACGTCCTACGACTGGACCAAGATGGACAACGTCGTCAACACGGCGACGTCCATGGGCTTCTCCGTCACCGCTGACATCACGGGCAACCCGGCGTGGGACGGCTTGGTCCTGGCGGGGGCGCCCGACCCCTCCGCCTACGCGAACTTCGCGTCCGCGGTCGCCACCCGCTATGGCAATCAGATCTCCACCTACGAAATCTGGAACGAGCCCAACGGGATCGTCTTCTACGCTCCGGTCAGCGCTGCTTCATACACTGCCGTGCTCAAGGCCGCCTACACCGCGATCAAGGCGGCAAACCCGGACGCCACCGTCCTCGCGGGCGCGCTCGGCGCGACCAAGACCATCAACGGGATCAGTGTCAGCCCACAACAATTCCTCGCCCAGATGTACGCGGCGGGCGCCGGGGGGTATTTCGACGCCCTGTCCTACCATCCCTACCACTACACGTTGCCGTTCTCGGCGGGTGAGGGCGTAACGGACTCCCCTCCGGAGCAGGTTCGAGCGTTGTACGCGATCATGGCCGCGAACGGTGACGGCGACCTGAAGATATGGGCCACCGAGTACGGCACCGCCACCACGCCGGGCATAGGTAATACGCAGGCCGAGCAAGCCCAGCTCATGCGGGACTTCCTCACCGCCTGGTCCAGGCTCTCCTTCGCCGGGCCGGCGTTCATCTACACCGCGCAGGACATCAAGACCGGTGATCTGAATGCCGAGGCGAACTTTGGTCTGTTCACCTCCGACGGCAGACCCAAACAGGCCGCGCTGATCTTGGCTGCCCTCATCTCCGAGCTCGACAGCACGGGCAGTTTGACCGACTACACCGCGCCGACAATGCCTCTGTCGCGGGAGCTGTACCTGCAGCTCGCCTCCCTCGGCTTCGGTCTCGTCAATCAGGCGCTGGTCATCCCCAACGCGCTCGTCGCGGCCGTACTGAGTGCCCTGCCGGTTCCTGTTCGACGGGCGTTCACCGTCGTCGCCGATGCGGTCTCAGCCGGTGTGGCACATGTAGTGACGATCATCGCTCCCATTGCGCAGGCCGCCATCGGCCTTCTGGTCGATGCTGGACCGAACCTGCGCAACACAGAAATCACCGTCAAGAATGCTGCGCAGAAGCTCGGCGATACGATCGCCGAAGACCTGCACAACTCTCAACTGACACTGCAGAAGAATCTGCGTGACACCGGACTGACGTTGGCCGGGGCGCTTCGCGGCACACGGATCACGTTGAGCCGTCTGCATGACGCCAACGTACTGAAAACCGCCGGTGTGGCTACCGATCTCGATGAACCGTCATCTGTGGCATCGCCGGAACCAGGTGCGCTCGACACTGTCGATCAGGGTGCATCAGGGGGTACGGATTCGCCGCGGTTGTCGAGTGCCAAGACCGTCGATGCCGCGGCAGGCTCCTCCGCAGAACCGCACTCGTCCACGGTGCGTGCCCGGGTCCGTTCGCTCTTGCCGGGCGAGAAACGTTCGGAACTGGGCGCGAAGCATCGAAAGGACCTGTCGAAACCTGAAGATGCGTCGACGAATTCAGGCGCACCGGCTGCTACCAAGGGCGGCAAGAGTCCCTCCCTGAAAACTCGGCACGCGCGAACGGAGCAGGCCGCGAAGAAGCCCGGACAAGCCCGCTGACCGTGAGGCCGCGTCGATCACTCCGGGATGATCCGGTGCCGTTGCCATGCACAGTGTTTCGAGCCTGGCGGTGAATCAGGCAGGAAGCGCCTTGAGGATTTCGGATGCCGCCCGCGTCCACGCTGCGACGTCGGGTGGCGCGGGGATGTTGCCGACCACGAGTACCACGTTCGCCAGGTAGTTGTCATTGGCCACTCGCATCGCCGGGAAATCCTCTGGGCGCGTCAGCGGTTCGATGATCATGCGTCGTCCGATACCGGGAACGTCGGTGGCACCCGGTTTTCCGATGTCTGCCAGGAGCGCCTCGGTGATGACACCGGTGGACGGTGCCTGGACTTTGATGGTTGCCGTGAACGACAGGACGCCGCCGGCGGCGGTGTAATAGCTGCAGTTGTGTCCGACGGTCCCGTCGGCCTTCTTGATGTCGGTATCCAGGCCGTCGTCCAGTTCGACGCCCGCGAGGTCCGACATCTGTCTACCGCTGAGTAGACAGTCCGAGGGCAGGACGTGTTCACGCCACGTCACGGTGGGCGAGCCCTGAGTCGCTGCATCGTGCACCCCGGCGACTGGTTGCCCGGTCACGACTTGCGAACAGGCGGTGACGCACGCCAACGCCCCGAGGGTCGCAGCTGATGCGCAGCTCTTGCTGAATCGGCGTAGCCCATGCACATGGCCACGTTAACTGCGGATCCGCTCGCAGGTGTTGCGACCAGCTCTGGATCGTGCATATAGTACGAATCGCAGATAATACGAATCTCGTAATAAATGCTCGGAGGAGTCAGCCCATGGCTGAGAGATACCCGCCCCCACCATTCGGTGCCGTCATTCCCGATCCGTTCGTGTACGTGGGATGGAGCGTCGACCCGGTGCGATTCGGGCCGTTCTTGCGGCCCAGCGCTGCGCGCCGCCACGAACTTGTCAGGTTGGGGGCCGTTGCCCGCGACTTGTCCGAACGTGCAGATGTGTTGGACGTGCGTCTGTTTCAGACGAGCGTCATCGTGCCCATCGCCGGAGCGCCGTTGCACGACGTGGTCATGCTGATACGTGCTCGCGACGTGCCGACCGCGGCAGCGGTGCTCAACGATGCGGCCCTGACGCACACCAGCCCGCTGACGGCATTCACGGCAAAAAACCGGGCGCGGTTCGGTGCCACCGAGGACGATTCACCGACTCCGAACATTCTGCTCAACCATTTCACCGGCCCGGCTGAAGAAGAATCTGCGATCGATACCTGGCGGGCGCTAGCGGCCTGGTTCGGCGCGAAAACCGGGATCGACAATTCCACGCTCCTGGTTCCCGACCGGTCTGCGCCCTACGTGTTGGTCAACTATGCCCGCATTCCCGGTGCCGTACCTGCGTTCATGGCGCGACAACTGTTGCGTCCGAGCTTCTACCGGTTCGTGCGGCGGTTACTCGCTCAACAGCACCTCACCTCACTGCCGATCTTCGTGCGACCCGTCGATCTGAAAGGGCAATGATGGCTGAGCAACCACCTGGCGTTGAAGTCGGCAACGACGCAACCCTGCGTACGGCATTGCAGGACCTACGCATCGCGCTGGCATTGAGCACGCGAAAGGTGGCCGCGATTGCGGGTTTGAAGGATTCGGATCTGGAGGTGCTGGACGTCCTCACGCGCGGGGGACCGCAATCACCGACCGCGTTGGCCCGCAGACTGTCAATGCAACCAGCCACCATGACCGGCGTCCTGCGACGATTGGAGGACGCCCAGTGGGTCGTTCGCCGACACCAGGACCACGATCGTCGCAGCGTCGAGATCGAATCCGTGGGATTCGCGCGCTTGTCCGACATCTACCGCGACGGCAGCAGCCGACTAGACGCCCTTCAAGCGAGCATGACCCCTTCGCAGGTAACCACCGTACTGGCCTACCTCAACGATGCATGCGCCCTGGTCACGGAAGCCACCCGGGCACTGGATGATTCACCGCAGGCACGCGCCGCGACGAAGGCGGCACGACCGTGAAAGTCACCGTGTTCGGGGCCAGCGGCCCAACCGGCAAGTTGTTGACCGCGCGGGTTTTGGCCGACGGCCACGACGTGGTCGCCATGGCACGACGTCCGACCATGTTCCCGGTCACGGCCGACAGGTTGCGCGTCGTTGGCGGCGACGCCACATCGCCGGAGGATGTTTCGGCAGCGATCGCCGGATCTGATGCCGTCGTGTCCGTACTCGGTGCCAGCTTCAGCCGTCACCCCATCCATCTGTATTCCGCATCGGCACAGGCGATTTGTGCCGCCATGGCGCGGGTCGGCACCGGACGGCTGATCGTCACCAGTTCTGCGGTCCTGAGCGACTGGACAGATCCGGAGTGGGGATGGGCCGAGCGGACCGTGGCCCGGCAAATCCTGGGACGCCTGGGCCGCACGCTGTATGCGGACATGGCCCGGATGGAATCCATCGTTGCCGCCTCCGGCGCGGACTGGACGATCATGCGTCCGCTCGGGCTGGCCAACCTCGACCCGCCCACCACCTACTGCATTGCCGAAGACCACGTCGCCGGACGCCAGACGGCACGCCGCGATCTGGCGGCGGCAATCGTCGACCAGCTCACCCGAACCGACTATCACCGCAAGGCGGTCGCCGTTGCCACCACCAACCGGCACCAGAGCGTTGCGCAGACGATCTGGCGCGAAGGGATCAAACCCAACCTGCCCGCCGCACTTCACCGCAGCTGGGCCGGATCTCACAGCGGAAGAGAGAAGGTAACCCAATGACCCATCCGGACAACAACTCTGACATCGGAGATCAGACGCTGACCCTGATCAACACCGTGGACGTCCCCGCCGACCGTGTCGATGAGTTTCTGGCCGACTGGCAACAGCGTGCCACCTTGATGAGCACCCTGCCCGGGTTCATCGATTACACGCTGCACCGCGCGGTGGACCAGGACGCTCGATTCCAGCTCGTCAACGTGGCGCACTGGGAAAGCCGGGAAGCGTTTGAGGCAGCGCTGAGCAATCCCGAGTTCAACGCCCTGCGTGATGCCGCTCGCCGGGCATTCGATTTCACCGTGACCGCCACCCCTGCGCTCTACCGGGTGGTGGCCAGCGCTCGTCGCCATGAGTAGGTTCAGGTGCTGACGATGCTCGCGGCGAGGGCGCACTCCGGTTCCCTGGCAGTACATCTCGACGAGATCGACGTCCCTGTTCTCGGGCCCGACGAGGTGTTGATCAAGGTGGTCGCGGCGGGAATCTCACCAGGAATGCTGCGGGTCTTGGAAATGGGCCGCTTCTCGCACCTGCCGTCCACGCTGGGCCCGGACGGTGCCGGCACCGTCGTCGCCGTCGGCAGCATGGTCGACACCGTGAATGAGGGTGATCGGGTGCGCATCCATCCGAACCTCAACTGCCGCAACTGTGTCCACTGTCGAAGCGACCGGGACATGATGTGTCCGCGGCTGGCGATCATGGGGCACGGGGCGTTCGGCGACGGTCCGCTGCCGCTATATGCCCGCTATCACGACGGGGCCTTGGCTGAGTACATCCGCGTCCCGTACTGGCTCGTCGACCCGCTGCCCGACCGGGTCAGCTTCGAGGTCGGCGCGAAGGTCAACCATCTGGCGACCGCCGCACGCGCTCTCGCCTGTGCCCGCATCGCACCCGGCGCTACGGCGATCCTCACGGCCGCCACCGGCAGTATCGGCGCGGCGACGGTGCTGCTGGCCAAGGTCTTCGGAATTGCCCGCCTGGTCCTTGTCGGCCGAAATCGGCAGCGTCTCGCAGCGGTCAGCGCCCTTGGCGGCGGCATCGCAACCGACCTCATCGCAACGGACGAACTGCCGTCGGGGTGGGCCGCCGACGGTGCCCTGTCGAGCGCGCTGAAAGCCCTGCTGCCCCATGGGGCGGATGCCGTCATCGACTACACGCCCAGCGGTCCGACGGTGGCGCAATGTGCTGCAGCCCTGTCCACCGGCGGGTGCCTGGTGCATCTGGGATCGAACGCCGACCCACCTCCGTGGCCGTTGAGCACGGTCATGATGAACTGCTGGACCATCGTCGGAATCCGCGGTGCCACCCGCAACGATTCCGACTACATCCTCGCCTTGCTCGGCAGCGGAGCAGTGAGTGCCGACACGCTGATCACTCATCGGTACCCGTTACGCGATACACCCGAAGCGGTCCGCGCCCTGCGCGAGCGCAGGGGTGATCAGCCGATGTGGATGGTGGTGGCGCAGCCGTGAGTGCCGCTCGAAAACCAGTGGCGATCGTGAGATCGAGCAGCCACGCTGGTACGAGTGGAGGCCCACCTGTATCAGTCGCCGGCCGACTTCGAATCGGCGGAGCGGTCCGTGTACCGCCCGGACCCGGTGCTGTTCACCTTGGAGCTGACCACGCTGCACACGATGCCCTGGCCCGCCGAGCGGATCTTGTTGTCGGTCACCAACGGAAACGGTGTCGCAGGCGCGGCGGTGCAGACGCGCGACTCGGTGCTGTTGGTGAACGGCCTGCCACCCGCGACTGCGCCGGCTGCAGCCCAGGCGCTGGCTGTCACGGGGGCGAACCTGTCGGGGGTGCGCGGAACACCGTCGACGGCAACGGCTTTCGCTCAGGCGTGGCATGCGGTGACAGGTGTGCAGGCGAGTGAGTCATCACGCGACGTGCTCTACCGGCTGGGTGAGCTGGCAGTTCCGAATGGTGTGGCCGGTGAATGGCGAACCGCCAGAACCGGGGACGCCGAGACTGTCGTGCAGTGGCTGAACGAGTTCTTCATCGAGGCATTCGGCGAGCCGTCGAACGTCGAGGCGAGTCGGGAGATGCTCACCTCGATCGTCGATGCCGGTGACCGCGTCCTGCTGTGGGCGGTGGACGGCGAACCGGTCACCATGGCTCGGGTGCGCGCCGCCGTCGTCGGTGCCTCACGTATCGGCCCGGTCTATACCCCGCCCGGACACCGTGGCCACGGGTATGCGGCCGCGGTCACCGCCGCAGCCGCGCAATACGCGCGCAGCGAAGGCGCGCGCGAGGTGGTGTTGTTCGCCGACACCGACAATCCGGTGTCCAACCGGGTCTACCGGCGCATCGGGTTCGAGGCCGTCGCCGAGGACGTGCGGTACTCGTTGCGCGAAGTCTGACGCTCACCGGCGCTCGCCTGGTCGTCCGTGTATGCGGGCCTGATGGTCGCGTTTCTCCGTAGTCGCGGAAGAGGCCTCTAGACGCTGGCAACTTACGCGCATAAGCTCGCGGTGATTTGGTGCAGCGCGACGAAAGGATGAAGGACATTGAGTAGCACCATTGCGGTCTTCAACCCGTCGAACGAGGAGCAGATCGCGGAGGTCCCTGATTCAGATCAGGCTGCCGTCGACGCGGCGGTGGCCCGGGCGCGTGACACGTTCGAGTCGGGGGTGTGGCGCAAGTTGCCCGCCGCGCACCGAGCGGAGGTGCTCTTCCGGGCGGCCGAGATCATCAAGGCGCGCACGGAGGAACTCGCTGAGATCGAGGCGCGCGACAATGGCATGAACGCGATGGCTGCGCAGCAGATCATCAAGGTGGCCAACGAGATGCTCATCTACTACGCGGGCTGGGTCGGCAAGATCCATGGCGAATCGGCCAATCTCATCTCCGACGGGCTGCTCGGCCATTTCGAGGAGTACCACACCTTCACGCAGCTCGAGCCGGTCGGCGTCGTCGGCCTCATCATCCCTTGGAACGGACCGTTTTTCGTCGCGATGCTCAAGGTCGCTCCGGCTCTGGCGGCCGGATGCAGTGCGGTGCTCAAGCCGGCCGAGGAAACTCCGCTCTCGGCGCTGAAGCTCGAAGAGATCTTCCGCGAGGCGGGGCTGCCCGATGGTGTCCTCAACGTCATCACCGGCTATGGCGAGACCACGGGTGCGGCGCTGACGGCGCACCCCGATGTGGACAAGATCGCGTTTACCGGGTCGACGGAGGTCGGGCGGCTGATCGTGCAGGCCGCTGCGGGCAACCTCAAGCGCCTGACACTGGAGCTCGGCGGGAAGTCGCCGCTGATCATGTTCGACGACGCCAACCTGGACAAGGCGATCATGGGTGCCGGCATGGGCCTGCTCGCCGGTTCCGGGCAGAACTGTTCGTGTACTTCGCGGATCTATGTGCAGCGCAAGATCTATGACCAGGTCGTGGAGGGCTTGGCGGGGTTCGCCCAGATGTTGCCGATGGGTGGATACGAGGATCCCACCTCGGTGTTGGGGCCGCTGATCAGTGAGAAGCAACGCACGCGGGTCGAGGGCATCGTCAGCGACGGCGTGGCCGGCGGTGCGGAGGTGATCACCGGCGGCAAGCCGATGGACCGCAAGGGCTATTTCTATGAGGCGACGATCGTCACCAACACCACCCCGGACATGCGGCTCATCACCGAGGAGATCTTCGGACCGGTCGGTTCGGTGATTCCCTTCGATGACGAAGAAGAGGCGATCGCGGCGGCCAACGACACCGAGTACGGGTTGGCCGGGGCCATCTGGACCGAGAACCTCGGCCGCGCCCATCGGGTGGCGAATGCGCTTCGCGGCGGCCAGATCTGGGTGAACTCGGCGTTGGCAGCCGACCCGTCGATGCCGATCTGCGGTCACAAGCAGTCGGGTTGGGGCGGCGAACGCGGCAAGAAGGGGCTGGAGGCCTACTTCAACACCAAGTCGGTCTACATCGGCCTCTAGCGGCCGGTGCAAAAAGTGAAGCCTCTGCGACAACATCGCAGAGGCTTCACTCTTTGGTGCTCCGAACGGCTACGTGTGCTGTGGGCTCTGCGCCTTCTTGTACAGAGACTTGAGCAGCAGGTCACGGAAGGTGTGGTTGTCCAACGCCTTCAGGCCCGCGCCGGCGACCGCGGGATACCCGGCGAGCTTGTTGAAAAAGCGGCCGCGGCGGTATTCACGACCCCACGCCGCGCGCATGCGCTGCTCGTAGTTGGTGAAGTCGTCGGGGCCGCCGTTGGTGAGCGCGGCAATCGCGCATTCGCCCGCGGTCAAACCGGATTCGAGCGCCTTGGAGATACCCGCACCGGACACCGGCTTGCCCGCACCCAGCGAGTCACCGGCGAACAGCACGCCCGGACGCCACGGCGGCCACGCTGTGAAGCCCATCGGCAATCGCCAGGCCCGAACGCTCTTGTTCTTCTTGAGTTCCTCGATCGGCGGCAGTTCCCATTCGGCCGGCAGGGTCCGCATGAAGTCGCCGAGGAATTGGGTGGCGTTGATCGACTGCCAGTTCTTGTAGCTGTTCACGTAGCCCAGGCCGATGTTGAACCGGCCCCCGCCCATCGGGAAGATCCAGCCGTACCCGGGCAGCTGATCACCCTGGAACATCAGCTTGAGGTAGATCTCGAAGGCATCGCTGTCGGGGCGGTTGGCGTGCATCTCGGACCGGATGGCGATGGCCGAGTAGCCGTTGTACTCCGAGTCGATCTTGAGCGCGCGCTTGATGGGGGAGTAGGCGCCGTCGGCCGCGATGACCGCGTCGCCGTAGACCTTCTCACCGCTCTTGAGCACGACGCCGACCACGCGGCCCTTGGCGTCGAACTCGGGTCCGGCGACCTCGGCGCCCTGGCGCACCTCGGCGCCGGCCGACTCGGAGTGCTTGAGCAGCAGTGTGTCCAGTTCGGTCCGGCTCACGGTGTGACCGTGGTCGGGCATACCGGGACGCCGAGGGAAGGACAGATCCCACTCGCTGGGGCTGTACACGGTCACCTTGTTGACCCGATGGAACTTCGAGACCTCGTCGGACAGGCCCATCTTCTGCAGGTAGCTCACCGCGCGGGCGGTCAGCCCGTCACCACAGGGTTTGTCGCGGGGGAACTCTGCCTTGTCCAGGACCAACACCTTGGCGCCGGTCTGAGCGGCCTGCCACGCCGCGGCTGACCCCGACGGGCCGCCACCTGCTATGACCAGGTCGTATCGCTGCGTCATGAGCCTCGTCTCATCGGTTGACTGTGGCTGCGATAGTACCCAAGCGAGGTGTCGGTGGCTTGACAGGCGAACGCCCGGGTCAAACGGTACAACCGCGTGTTGTGAGGCGGTCTGGGCAGGTCAGCGCTATCAGGGCGGGTACAGTGATCGCGTGCGGCGAACGTCGAGATCACATTCCAGCGATAGCCCGGGCGTCAAGGTTGACGCCCGCAGCGAGCGCTGGCGTGAGCACCGAAAGAAGGTGCGGTCGGAAATCGTCGACGCCTCGTTCCGGGCGATCGACCGGTTGGGCCCCGAGGTCAGCCTGCGGGAGATCGCCGAAGAGGCCGGTACGGCCAAGCCGAAGATCTACCGTCACTTCGCCGACAAGTCCGACCTGTTCCAGGCGATCGGCGAGCGGCTGCGCGACATGCTGTGGTCGGCGATCTTCCCGGTGATCAACCTCGGAGCCGATCCGGCCCGGGAAGTCATCCGCCGCAGCGTCGAGCAGTACGTGCTGTTGGTCGACGAACACCCCAACGTGCTGCGGTTCCTGATTCAGGGCCGGTTCGCCGAACAGAGCGAATCGACCATGCGCGCACTCAACGAGGGCCGCGGCATCACCCTGGCGATGGCCGACATGTTCTCCAACGAACTGCGCGAGATGGAGCTGGACGGGGCCGCGATCGAACTGGCGGCGTTCGCCACCTTCGGTGCGTGCGCGTCGGCCACGGACTGGTGGCTGGGCACCGAAGAGGACAGCCCGCGCCGGATGCCGGCCGAGGAGTTCGTCAACCACCTGACGACGATCATGGTCGGTTCCATCAACGGGACCTGTGAATTGCTCGGCATCTGGATCGACCCGGATCTGCCGCTTCACGAGGGTGTCCAGCGTCGCCAGCACGCCAGCTGATCATCTCGTTGACAGTCGGGTCCCGGGTCCGGAGACTGGGAAATATCCGGTACCGCCGTTCCCAGAAAAGGACCTGAGCTATGACGGCTGCCCAACCCTCTCCGCAGGGTCAGCAACCAATCCACACCCGCGCCCTGATCATCGGCAGCGGGTTCTCGGGGATGGGGATGGCGATCGAGCTGCAACGCCGTGGCGTCGATTTCCTCATCCTGGAGAAGGCCGACGAGTTCGGCGGGACATGGCGCGACAACACCTACCCCGGGTGTGCCTGCGACATCCCGTCGCACATGTACTCGTTCTCCTTCGAACCGAAGGCCGACTGGAGTCACATGTGGTCATTCCAGCCCGAGATCCAGGACTACCTGCTGGGCGTGGCCGCCAAGTACGGGCTACGCCGGTACACCCGGTTCGGTACCCATGTGGACCGCGCGCACTGGGACGACCAGGAGCTGCGCTGGCACGTGTTCAGCGACACCGGCCAGGAATTCATCGCCCAGTTCCTGGTCTCGGGCGCCGGCGGCCTGCACATCCCGCAGATTCCTGACATTCCAGGCGCCGAGGAATACTCGGCCGCTGGAGGCGCAGCTTTCCATTCCGCGGAGTGGGACCACAGCGTCGACCTCACCGGCAAGCGGGTCGCGGTGATCGGCACCGGTGCCAGTGCGATCCAGATCGTGCCCGAGATCGTCCGGGACGTCGCCGAGCTGCATCTCTACCAGCGCACCCCGGCGTGGGTCATGCCGCGGGTGAACAACAAGTTCCCGCAATGGATTCGGCGCACGTTCAGCTATGTGCCCGGCACCCGGGCGGCGATGCGCGCGGCCATCTACTGGATCCACGAGGGCGTCGGCTTCGCCATGACACAGCAGCCGCGGCTGCTCAAGATCGGCGAGGCGATGGGCCGCTACAACATCAACCGCAGCATCGAAGACCCCGAGCTGCGCCGCAAACTCACGCCGCGCTACCGCGCCGGGTGCAAGCGAATCCTCAACTCCGACACCTACTACCGCGGGATCGCCAATCCCAAGACGCAGGTGATCACCGAGTCCATCGCCCGGATGACCCCCACCGGCATCGTCACCGCCGACGGCGTCGAGCACCCGACCGACGTCGTGGTGTTCGCCACCGGTTTCCACGTCACCGACTCCTATACCTACGTCGACATCAAGGGTGCCGGCGGCGAGGACCTGGTGGACCGCTGGAACCGCGAGGGAATGTCCGCCCACCGTGGCGTCGCAGTCGCGGGGATGCCCAATCTGTTCTTCCTGCTCGGGCCCAACACCGCACTGGGGCACAACTCGGTGGTGTTCATGATCGAGCAGCAGATCCGCTACGTGGGGCAGGCGATCGGCGCCGTCGACAAGGCCGGGGCCGAGGCGCTCTCACCCAGCCCCACCGCCCAGGCGGAGTTCAACGCCGAGTTGCAGCACGATCTGGCGCACACGGTCTTCAACACCGGAGGTTGCCGGAGCTGGTACATGGACGCTCACGGCATCAACCGCACCCTGTGGAGCGGCATGACCTGGCAGTACTGGCTGGCAACGCGCAGGCTGGACCCCGCCGAGTTCGATTTCATCCATGAGGCGCGCGACACGAAAACACAAGGTGTTGCGGTCACCGCGGGTAGCTGACCCCAGGGGTAGTGTCGTAAGTACTGTCCGGCAAACAAAACAACCTGGTGGAATGGGGTCCTGGTGAGCGAAGGCATGAAGCTGATCGACCGTGTCTCAGCGATCAACTGGAACCGGCTCCAGGATGAGAAGGATGCCGAGGTCTGGGATCGGCTCACCGGCAATTTCTGGTTGCCGGAGAAGGTGCCGGTGTCCAACGACATCCCGTCGTGGGGCACGCTGACCGCGCACGAGAAGCAGCTCACCATGCGGGTGTTCACCGGTCTGACGCTGCTGGACACGATCCAGGGCACCGTCGGTGCGGTCAGCCTGATTCCCGATGCGCTCACCCCGCACGAGGAAGCCGTCTACACCAACATCGCCTTCATGGAGTCGGTGCACGCCCGCAGCTACTCCAACATCTTCTCGACGCTGTGCTCGACGGCTGAGATCGACGACGCGTTCCGCTGGTCGGAGGAGAACCCGAACCTGCAGCGCAAGGCAGAGATCGTCATGCAGTACTACAAGGGTGACGAGCCGCTCAAGCGCAAGGTGGCCTCCACGCTGCTGGAGAGCTTCCTGTTCTACTCCGGCTTCTACCTGCCGATGTACTGGAGCAGCCGGGCCAAGCTGACCAACACCGCCGACATGATCCGGCTGATCATCCGCGACGAAGCTGTGCACGGCTACTACATCGGCTACAAGTACCAGCGCGGGCTGGCCCTGCTCGACGAGGAAAAGCGTACGGAGCTCAAGGATTACACCTACGAGCTGCTCTTCGAGCTCTACGACAACGAGGTCGAGTACACCCAGGACCTCTACGACGAGGTCGGACTGACCGAGGACGTCAAGAAGTTCCTGCGCTACAACGCCAACAAGGCGCTGATGAACCTCGGCTACGAAGCTCTGTTCCCCAAGGACGAGACCGATGTGAACCCGGCGATCCTGTCCGCGCTCTCGCCGAATGCCGACGAGAACCACGACTTCTTCTCGGGCTCGGGGTCGAGCTACGTGATCGGCAAGGCCGTCGTCACCGAAGACGAGGACTGGGACTTCTAGTCTTTGCAGCCGATCTCGCGATCAGTTGGCGTACGGGTTGCGTCCCTCGCCGGTGTTGAGCAGCAGTGGATTGTTCACATCGAGGGTATGGCTGCCGCCCGGGTTGAGGACGAACCCTGCACCGTCATAGGAGTTGGCGCACATCGTCACCGTGCCGTCGGTCCCGCACGTCACATCGCGGAAGCTGATGCGTGATCCGGGCAGCAGCCGGTTCGGCAGCTTGTCGAACACGAACAGCGGCCGGTTGTCGCTGACGAACGTGGGCAACCCCCGCTGTCCGCCGGTGACCGCGTTGGCTCCGTCGGGTGCTGCGGGCAGCGGGCCGCTGCAACCGTAATTGCCCGACCCGCGACTGATGGCGCATGCGATGTCGCCGGGCACCGCAAATGCGTAGTATTCGCCGTTCTGCATCGCGAAGTCCGACGGCTTCACCGGCGTCAGCGCGTTGAGATTGAGTGGCGGTGGGGGCGGAGGCGGCGGCGGGTCCGCTGCAGCCACGCCGGGGGCACCAGGGCCCGCGCCGACCGCCGCGCTCACCAGGGCTGCCAGCAACATCCTTCTCATCACGTCACTGTAGAGCGTCACGCGCCGGCAGTCGTGCCCAAGCGCACTGTGCTGCCGCGGTGACCGCCGTTCTTCGGTCGCTCGCTCAGCGTCCGTCCAGTGAGCTGCCAGCTGGCGTTGATATGAAATGAGCTGATGTACCAGCTCATTGCGCCGATCTCGCTGATCCACGGCTGGTTCCCCGTCGTCGTGCAACTGATCGCCGCGTTGCTGCTGGGAACCGCCGTGGGCTGGCGTTCGCCACGCTGGCGCTTCCGGATGTTGCCGGCGCTGGTAGCCGCGGCGGCAGTGCTGGCGGGCGTGACCTATTGGTACATCGATTCGATCGGGGTGGCCGGCAACGCCGGCCCACCGGAGTTGTGGGTATGGATCGCGCTGACCGCGCTGGCCGTCGGTGTGGCGCTGCTGGGATGGCTGAGTGCCCGGTGGTGGCGGCGCACCGCGTCGGTGGCGGCGATCGGGGTCTGCGGGCTGGCTTGCGTGCTGACACTCAACATGTGGGTCGGATATTTCCCGACCGTGGACGCCATGTGGAAGCAGCTCACGTCGAGCCCGCTGCCGGGGCAGACCGATCGGTTGACCGTGACCAAGATGCAGCTGGCCCACTTCCGGCCGCCGAGCGGGGTCCTGGTCCCGGTGACCATCGATTCGGCTGCGTCCGGCTTCGCGCACCGCGGTGAACTCGTCTACCTTCCACCGGCGTGGTTCGCCAGCAACCCGCCGCCGCGGCTTCCCGCGGTGATGATGATCGGCTCACAACTGAACACCCCGGCCGACTGGCTGCGGGCGGGCAACGTGCTGGGCATCATTGACGGATTCGCGGCCACCCATGGCGGCAATGCGCCGGTGTTCGTGTTCGTCGACGCAACCGGTTCGTTCACCAACGACACCGAGTGCGTCAACGGGACCCGGGGCAACGCCGCCGACCACCTCACCAAAGACGTTGTTCCGTATCTGATCTCGAACTACGGGGTGCGCGCCGACCGTGACGGGTGGGGGATAGCGGGCTGGTCGATGGGCGGCACCTGCGCGGTGGACCTGACCCTGATGCACCCGGATATGTTCCGGTCGTTCATCGACATCGCCGGCGACCTGCGACCGAACACGGGAGACAAGACGCAGACGATCAACCGGCTCTTCGGTGGGGACACCGACGCGTGGGCGGCCTACGATCCGGTCACCATCCTGCGTCGCCACGGTCCGTACTCCGATGTGACGGCGTGGTTCGAGGTGCCTGTTTCCCGGCGTGGCGGAACCACTCACGATCCCGCGGCGAATCCCGAGTCGCAGGATGTCGCCGCCACCACGTTGTGCAACGCGGCCCGTACCGATGCGATCGCTTGCTCGGTGCAAACGGCGCCTGGCCGGCATGACTGGGCATTCGCGGCCAACGCCTTTGGCGCCGCACTACCGTGGCTGGCCGGTCAGCTCAATACGCCCGGGGTGGAGGAGACCGACCTGCCGCCGTCGACGGTGGGGCAGCAACCCACCAACGTCCAGGCCGCGCCTCGCTAGATTGACCGGGCGAGCAGACGCATAAGTACCCGAGAAGGCTGGATTTTGGGTACTTTCACGTCTGCTCGGCGAGCTAGCGGCCCCGCGCCGGCTGAGCAGCCGTGGACGCAGACGAGGACGGCAGCGTCGACGGACGCTCGATGATCGTCGAATTGGGCCCGCCCACCCGGTAACCGGCGCCGCGGTGCTCGTCGGCGAGACGGTCGCCGTGCCCCAGCAGCTTGTTGCGCAGGCTGCCCGGTGCGTACGCCGACTGGTAGGCACCGCGTTCGGTGAGGACCGGAACGACGTGGTCGATGAACTCCGCGAAGGATCCGGGCGTGATCGCATAGGCCAGGTTGAAGCCGTCGACGTCGGTCTCCTCGACCCACTCCTGCAGGGTGTCGGCGACGTGCACGCCCGAACCGACGATGCGCGGTCCCATGCCGCCGATCTCACCCCACTCGGCGATATCGCGGACGTTCCACTCGCCGCCCTTGTCCGAGGCCGACTGAAAGGCCTTGACCGCGGACAGGATCGCGTTGGAATCGACATTGCCGATCGGCTCGTCGAGGCCGTAGCGGGCCAGGTCCACGCCCATCCAGCCGGACATGAACACCAGTGCGCCCTCGGGATCGCCGTAGGCCAGGTACTCGGCATGCCTGGCGTGGGCTTCTTCGTCGGTTTCGCCGGTGATGATGGTGGTGAGGTTGAAGATCTTGGCCGCGTACGGGTCCCGGCCCGCCAACTCCAGTTCTGCCCGGATCGTGGAAACCGTCTCGCGTAGAAGAGCTTTGGTGGGCGCCGCGGTGAAGATCGCTTCGGCGTTCTCGGCGGCGAATCGCACCCCGCGTGGTGAGGAACCGGCCTGGTAGATGACCGGGGTGCGTTGCGGCGACGGCTCGGCCAGATGCACGCCCGGGACGCTGAAATGCGCACCGGAATGGCCGATGTGGTGCACCTTGGCCGGGTCGGTGAAGACTCCGCGCTCGGCGTCGCGTACCACCGCGTCGTCTTCCCAGGAGCCTTCCCACAGCTTGTAGAGCACCTCGAGGTACTCGTCGGCATGGTCGTAGCGTGCGTCGTGTGCCGGCTGGTCCGTCTGGCCCATGTTGCGTGCAGCGGCAGGCAGATACCCGGTGACGACGTTCCAGCCCACCCGGCCGTTGGTCAGATGATCGAGGGTCGACATGCGTCGGGCGAACGGATAAGGATGCTCGAATCCGGTTCCGGTGGTGATCCCGAACCCCAGGTTCTCGGTCACCAGTGCCATCGCCGACACCAGCAGCATCGGGTCGCCCACCGGGATCTGCGCGGCCTGGCGGATCGCCGCCTCGTCACTGGCCCCGTACACGTCGTAGGTGCCCAGCACATCGGCGATGAACAAGCCGTCAAAACGGCCGCGTTCCAACAACTTCGCGAGTTCGGTCCAGTAGGTGATGTCCTTGTAGCGCCAGGACTGGTCCTCTGGGTGGCGCCACAGGCCCGGCGACTGATGGGCGACGCAGTTCATGTCGAAGGCGTTGAAGCGGATCACACGAGTCACTGTGCCGAGCATGCCGGGATGCGGGCAAAAGGTCAGCGGTTGCGCTCAGCGGGATTGTTTTTGGCAATGAACCACGAATGAATGGCCCACCAACTGTCGGCTCCTCCAGTGGTGGGTTTGCCGGCTAGCCGCGAAACTTACCGCGTGTCAACAAAGTCGCTACTGATCTCGGTCCTGAACTGGTTGCGCGCCGGCTATCCGGAAGGAGTGCCGGGGACCGATCGGGTGCCCCTGCTCGCGCTGTTGCGGGCCACCCCACTCACCGAGGAGCAGGTGGCCGAGGTGGTGCGCAACATCGCTGAAGCCTCAGCGCCCGCCGACGTTGACGATCCCATCGAACGCGACGAGATCGCGGAGTTCATCGCCGAAGTCACCGACCACGATGCGGGTCCGGAGAACATTGCGCGGGTGGCGGCCAAACTGGCCGCCGCCGGTTGGCCGTTGGCCGGCGTCGATCTGGTGCCCGATCCTGCCTCCGGCTCAGACGGCCAATAGCGCGTTACGCCGAGGATTGCGGTCACCAGTTGACCGCAATCCTCGGCGTTGACGGATTGTAGAGACGGACTGCTAGCCGCGCAGCGAGGCGGTGTCGATCACGAAGCGGTACCGCACATCACTGGCCAGCACACGCTCGTAGGCCTCGTTGATGTAATCGGGCTGGATGACCTCGATCTCCGGGGTCACGTTGTGCTCGGCGCAGAAGTCGAGCATCTCCTGTGTCTCCGGGATACCGCCGATCATCGAACCGGACAGGCTGCGGCGCATACCTGCCAACGGGAACGGCGGAACCTCCATCGCATGCTCGGGCATGCCCAGCTCTACCAGCGTGCCGTCGACGGCCAGCAGGCCCAGGTAGGCGCCCAGGTCGAGATTGGCCGACACGGTGTTCAGAATCAGGTCGAACTTGCCGCGCAGCTTGCGGAAGGTGTCCGGGTCGCTCGTCGCGTAGTACTCGTCGGCGCCCAGCCGGAGGCCGTCTTCCATCTTCTTCAGCGACTGCGAGAGCACGGTGACGTGTGCGCCCATGGCATGGGCGAGCTTGACGCCCATGTGACCCAGGCCGCCCAGCCCGATGACGGCGACCTTCTTGTCCGGCCCCGCGCCCCAGTGGCGCAGCGGAGAAAACAGTGTGATGCCCGCGCACAGCAGGGGAGCGGCCGCGTCCAGCGGGATGCTGTCGGGGATGCGCAGGACGTAGTTCTCGTCGACGACGATCGCGCCGCTGTAGCCACCGTAGGTGGGGGAGCCGTCGCGTTCGGTGGAGTTGTAGGTGCCGTGCATGCCGTAATCGCCGGTGCAGTACTGCTGCAGACCGGCCTTGCAGTTGTCGCACTCCCGACAGGAGTCGATGAAACAGCCGACCCCGACGTGGTCGCCGACCTTGTACTTGGTCACCTCCGAGCCCACCTCGGTGACGACACCGGCGATCTCATGACCGGCCACCACGGGGTAGTTGGGGGTGCCCCACTCGCCCTTGACGGTGTGGATGTCGGAGTGGCAGATGCCGGCGAAATGGATGTCGAAGGCCACGTCATGCGGGCCTACTTCACGGCGGGTGATGGTGGTCTTGGCCAGCGGCTCGGTCGCCGAGTTGGCGGCGTAGGCATAAACAGTGCTCATCAAAGCCCTCTTTGTTCGTCGTCTGTGTGCGTATCCCGGAAAGGTTAGTCCGGTTAACTGACTACTGCCTGACAAGGCAGTGCGTAGCGTGCAACGACGCAGGCGGCGACAGTAATCCCGCTACCAGGTGTGACATATCTCCCGACCCAAGGCCGGCGCGGTCACAACCCGGGCGCGCGGAACGCCCCGTTGAAGGAGGTGCGCTCGCAGCGGATCAGCCCGGCCAGGGTGTAGGGATCGCGGGCGATGACATCCTCGACCTCCTCGTCGCTGAGGTCCCCGGTGACGAGCACCGCGCCGGTGGCCGATTCCAGACGTCCGGCCAACACGATGCGGCCCGCGGCCACTTCCTCCTCGAGCCACGCGATGTGGGCGGGGCGGGTCTGGTCGACGACGTCGATGGGTTGCACGTAAGTCGTGGTGAGGACGTGGAACATGCCATGCAGACTACGGGTCGGATGAGCTGTTCTCGTTATGCCTGTCGATTTCGCGGTGACTACGCGAACGCAGGGCCGCGGCCGCATCGTCGGTGATGCCCAGGACGCGCATACAAGCATCCGCCACGTGGAACGGCATTTCGGAACGTTCCGGACCGGGCGGCATCGACCACACGTTGACCAACGATTCGACGAGCCGGAACGGGAGGTCGGCGGCGGCTTCGTGAACGCCGGTCCGCCGGCTCAGCGCGCGACTGACGGACAGGTAGTGCAGCCGTAGCCGCTCCCGGTCCGACCAGAACGGTTCGAGCTTGGCTTCACGCAGTTCGGGCAGCAGATAGAGCGCACCGAGATTCCACCGGCCCGACATCAGTTGGGCGCCGTCGAACGCCGCCAAGGCGTGCAGATGTTCATCGGCGGTCAAAGCGGGTTCGGTGCCCAGCAGGCTCGGGATGAACTCGAGGGTCGGCGCAACGGTCTGCTCGAGCAGCGCGCACAGTATGTCGTCCTTGGTCTTGAAGTAGTGATAGAGGGATGCCTGGCGAACGCCGACCGCTTCGGCGATCGCGCGCGTCGATGTTCCCGCGTAGCCGGTCGCGGTGAACAATTCCCCTGCGGCGTCGAGGATTTCGTCACGAGCGGTGTGCCCTTGCCGGCGCTGGGCGTGTACCCGTGGTCTTCCTGCCATAGGGCCATGGTTGGCTCTTCGGCCGCGAAGGGCCAGCGCACGCGGTATCGGTCACTCGATAGAAACGCGCGACACGTGACGGTTACCGGGCCCGTCAATTCCTTTACACCTCATTAACGCGTGTGACACCCAGCGACGCGGCCCCCGGTGAAAACTGTCGCTCGACAGGCTGCGGCACACGGTGGTGGCGCGGAATTGCCAAATCGCTTCTGGGAGGCCCACGATGGCTGAGGTCACGATCGACATGACCTTCCCCGCGGATCTCGGCGCAGATGACCCCGCGACTGAGGAATCGGCTGCACGCGCCCAGACGGCGTCACTCTCACCGCCGCAACCGGTTGCCGCCATCGACGACCTGCGCGTCACCTTTCGCCGCAACGGCCGCGACGTCCACGCGTTGCGCGGAGTCTCCCTTTCCATCGCCCCGGGGGAGATAGTCGGCCTGGTCGGTGAATCCGGTTCGGGCAAAACCGTTCTGGGCTTCACGATGCTCGGTCTGCTGCCCGAGAGCGCCAAGATCGGCGGGTCGGTCCGCGTGGCGGACTCCGACATGGTGAACGGCGGAACCAAGGCGTTGCGGAAGGTGCGCCGCCTCGACCTCGGAGCGGTGTTCCAGGACCCGATGACCTCGCTCAACCCGACGATGCGTATCGGCAAGCAGGTGGCGGAGGCGGCAGGCAGCGAGCAAGAGGCGCTGCGACTGCTCACCGCGGTCGGCATCCCCGAACCCAAGCGTCGGATGCGGGCCTATCCGCACGAACTCTCCGGCGGGTTGCGTCAGCGCGTGATGATTGCGATGGCGGTCGCGGGTGACCCCGAACTCGTCATCGCCGACGAACCGACCACCGCACTCGATGTCACCGTTCAAGCCCAGGTATTGCGGCTGCTGCAGCGGTTGCGGGACGAGATCGGTTGCAGCATTGTGCTGATCACCCACGACCTGGGTGTCGCTGCGCAGATCTCGGACCGCATCGCGGTGCTCTACGCGGGGCGTATCGCCGAGATCGGCCCCGCCGCCGAGGTGCTGGCCCGCCCCGCCCACCCCTACACCAAAGGACTCCTCGGCAGCCGGCTCACCCTGGATACCGCACGGGACCGGAAGCTCGCGGCGCTGCCCGGTTCAGTGCCCAGCCCGGCGTCACCGCTGCCCGGATGTGCCTTCGAGCCGCGGTGCACCGCGGCCACCGGAGAATGTTCGGCGTCATTGCCGGAACCCGTTTTCGTTGCACCCCAACGGGTCAGCGCTTGTATCCGGCCGATAGCGGACATCGGCGGCATGCTGGCATCGTCGGACGTCGGCGAGTTGTTCCCGGTCAAGGAGCCTGACAGCGTCGACCAACCACCGGCTGTGGCGCTGGCCAATGTCACCAAGACGTTCGCGGTGTCTCGGCGGTGGCTGGACCGTTCGGCCGACAATCACGGAAAGCTGCACGCGCTGCGCGGCGTGACCATGCGTGTGCGCCAGGGCGAATCCGTGGCACTGGTCGGCGAGAGCGGTTCGGGCAAGTCGACACTGTTGCGGATCATCGCCGGGCTGGAGACTCCGACCTCGGGATCTGTCCAGGTGGCCGGCGGTCAACGCCCGCAGATGGTCTTCCAGGACGCGGGTGCCTCGCTGACACCGTGGCTGTCCGTCGGTGAGTTGATCGCCGAGCGGTTGCGGGCCACAAAGATGTCGGCGGCTCAGCGCCGCACCGCCGTGGCAGCGGTACTCGAACGGGTCGGTCTTCCGGCCGAGGTGGCGAAAGCGCGCTCAGGGGAGCTGTCCGGCGGTCAGCGCCAACGAGTTTCGCTGGCGCGGGCCACCGTCGTGCCACCGTCGGTGCTGCTGTGCGACGAGCCGACCAGCGCGCTCGACGTGTCACTGGCGGCATCCGTCCTCAACCTGATCGGGGATCTGCGCCGCAGCCTGGACATGTCCGTCGTCTTCGTGACCCACGATCTGTCGGTCGCCCGGGTGGTGGCTGACCGGATCGCCGTGATGTACCTGGGTCGCATCGTCGAGATCGGACCGGCGGATCGGGTGATCGGCGATCCAGCCCATCCGTACACCCGGGCACTCGTTGACGCGATCCCCGACCTGGGCCGCGAATCACACGTGCTGCCCGGCGAGCCGGCCAGCCCATTGTCCCCGCCGGATGGCTGCGCATTCCATCCCCGATGTCCGATCTCGGTACCGGCATGCGGCGGTAGCGAACTCGACGTCCGGTTGGAGGGCACCCCGGGCAACCCCCATCACGTTGCATGTATCGAAAGGCGGGCGGTCTGATGGCGATTGCCGTTGCGTTCCCCACGCTGGCCGGCGGGCGGACCCGGCCGCGGTTGTCGTGGTCATGGCCACGGTCCACGGTGCTCAACTGGGCCGGATTCTCGATGGTGATCGTGCTGACGATGCTCGTCATCGCGGTGCCGCTGATCGCCCCGCACGACCCGCTCACACCGGTGGGTATGCCGCTGCAGGCGCCGGGCAAGAACGGGTTCTTGCTCGGCACCGACAGCGTCGGCCGCGACATCCTGTCCCGCGTTCTCTACGGCGCCCGGTCCAGCTGGTTCGCCGCGCTGGTCGTGGTCGCCGTCGGCCTGGCGATCGGCGGACTGGTCGGCCTGATCGCCGGCGCGTCGGGAGGCTGGATCGACTCCCTGCTGATGCGCATCACCGACGCGTTCCTGTCCCTGCCCGCCCCGGTGCTCGCGATCGCCGTAGTCGCCGCGCTCGGACCGAGTTTCGTGCACACCCTGATCGCGGTGTCGATCGTCTGGTGGCCGTTCTACGCCAGGCTGGTACGCGGCGAGGTTGCGCGCATGGCCGCCCGGCCACACGTCGAGGCCGCCAAACTAGCTGGGGTGAGCCGATTCCGGCTCGCGACGCGCCACCTGCTCCCGGGTGCGGTGCCGAACGCCCTCGTCGCCGCCAGCCTGGATCTGGGCACCCTGATCCTCACCGTGGCCGCACTGTCGTTCCTCGGGCTCGGGCAGGCCGCGCCGGCGCCCGAACTGGGTGCCGACTCGGCCCGAAACCTCAGCTATTTCCTGCAGCAGTGGTGGATCCCGGTGATGCCGGGTCTCGGTGTCCTGGTTCTGGCGCTCGTCGGCAACATCGCCGGGGACTGCCTGCGCAACCTGATGAAGAACCGCTGAGTGAGAGGAGAACCGCCGATGAGCGCTTGCGCGAAGAGAGGAGTGCCGCCGATGAGCGCTTGCGCGAAGAGAGGAGTGCCGCCGATGAGCGCTTGCGCGAAGAGAGGAGAACCTGAGTGAAGACTTTCGTTGCCTCCCGGCTGAGCGCGATGGTGGCCATCCTGATCGCCCTTACCGGAGTGATGTTCGTGCTCCAGCACGTCTCGCCGCTGGACCCCGTGAAGGCGCAATTGGGCGCACAGGCTTCGGCGCAAGCGGTCGCCGCCCGGCGCGAGGAACTCGGTTTGAACCAGCCGGTGCTCGTGCAGTTCTGGCACTACCTGACCAATGCGGTGACCGGTGATCTCGGAACCTCCTACCGCACCCGTCACCCGGTTTTGTCGGACCTCGGCAGCTTCCTGCCGGCCACCTTGGAACTCGCGTTGTTCGGGATCGCCATCGCACTGGTGCTGGCGGCCCTGCTGGCATTCAGTACAACGTTGAAGTGGCCTGGTGCGCAGGCACTTCGGGCGGTGTTGTTCACCGGTGCGGCGGCGCCGATGTTCCTGCTCGGCATCCTCGGGCTGAT
This sequence comes from Mycobacterium sp. 134, assembly GCF_048282715.1. Taxonomy (NCBI): domain Bacteria; kingdom Bacillati; phylum Actinomycetota; class Actinomycetes; order Mycobacteriales; family Mycobacteriaceae; genus Mycobacterium; species Mycobacterium sp. 134. The sequence goes on along the minus strand of NZ_JBLVUN010000008.1, from coordinate 4,435,583 downwards.
CGTGTTCTACCAGAACCTGGGGTGGGTTCCGGCCAACGGGCGTATCGCGGTGGCGAATCCACCCACCGGGCCGACAGGCCTGCTCACCTTCGACGGACTTGTGCACGGCCGGCTCGACGTGGTGGTCGACGCCGTGCAGCACCTGATGCTGCCGGCCCTCGTGATCGCGATCGGCCCTGCCGTGGCGATCGGGCGGGTGCTGCGCAGCAGCCTGATGACCGACATCGACAGCGACTACGCGCGGACTGCCCGGGCCAAGGGGCTGTCCGAGGGCCGGATCATGACGCAGCACGTGCTGCGCAACTCCGTCGGGTCTGCGCTGTCGATGACCGGTCTTCAAGTGGGCCTGATGTTCTCGGGTGTGCTCGTTGTCGAGCAGGTGTTCGGGTGGCCGGGCATCGGCCAGTACATCGCGCAGAGCATCCCGGTCGCCGACTTCCCGGCCATCGCGGGCGTCACCTTGATGTTGGGTGCGCTCTATGTAGTCATCAACACCGCCGTGGACCTGCTCCAGGCGGCAGCCGATCCCCGTATCGCAGTAATAGGAGGTTAGGTGCCCAAACAGCCACTCATCGTGGGTAATCCAGTTCTTGTCGTGGTCGACATACAGGAAGGCGGTGGAATGTCGGCCCAGGATGCCGGGATTCCGGTGATGCCCGGTCACGCCGAGCGCGTCGCCGTCGCCGAGAAGCTGCTCGCCGCGGCTCGTGCGGCGGATGTTCCGGTGGTGTTCTTCCAGGAGGTGCACCGGCCCAGCGGCATCGACTTCGGCCGAGAGCTCGACGGCACCGAGGGCGTCCACTGCGTCGAGGGGCGGCCCGGCACCGACCTGGAACCCACCCTGCGGCCGCTGCCCGACGAGTTCCACATCGTGAAGCGGCGTTACTCCGGTTTCATCGGAACGGATTTCGAGATCGTGCTGTCAGGCCTCAAAGCCTCGACGCTCATCCTCATCGGCGGACTCACGGACGTGTGTGTGCACTACACCTTCGCCGACGCCCACCAGCGTGACTTCTACGTCCGCGTCGTCACCGACTGCGTCGGCGGGTCGTCGCAGTACCGGCACGATGCCGCACTCGACGCCATGGAGTACCTGCAGACCGGTGCACTACGAACCTCCGACGAGATCCTCGCCGCCTTCTCCGAACTCGCCACGTCCCAACCCGTTCTCGAAGGAGCCGCCCGATGATCAAACGATGGAAGACCATGGCCGCCGTGAGCGCGGCGGCGGCATTGATGCTCAGCGCCTGTGGCGGTGCGGATTCCGGGAGCGGCACACCCAGCGCGGCGCCGACCGACAAGGTGCTGCACCTGTCGTTCCTGCAGGACCCGGGCCAGCCGCCCGACCCTGACATCTACTACGCCGGCCAGGGCCTGCTGCTGACCACCAACATCTACGAGGGCCTGCTGCAGTACAAGGCGGGGACCGACAAGCCCGTGCTGGAACCCCTGCTCGCCACCGAGTGGAAGGTGTCGCCGGACAACAGGGTCTTCGATTTCAAACTGCGTGAAGGCGTCAAGTTCCATGACGGCACCCCGTTCACAGCGGATGCCGTCAAGGCGTCCTTCGATCGCAGACTGGCGGTCAACCAGGGTCCGGCCTACATGGTCAAGGACGTGGAATCGGTTACCGCGAAGGGCGATTACGACGTCACCATCACCCTGAAGGCGCCCAACGCGGCCTTTCTCGACTATCTCGCGTGCGCATACGGGCCCAGGATGATGAGTCCTGCGGGCCTACAACAGAACGCGGGCTCCGATCACGCACAGAGCTACCTGACCAACCACGATCTGGGGACCGGCCCGTACACGCTCACCGCGGCCGAGGTCGGATCGCGCTACGCGCTGGCGTCATTCCCCGAGTACTGGGGCGCCAAGCCGTATTTCGAGAAGGTCGAGATGCCGGTGATCACCGACGTTTCGGCGCAACAGCTCCAGTTCAACAACGGGCAGCTTGCCGCGATCCTGCATGACCTGCCCTCGTCAGCGGTCCAGTCCTATTTGGACAACAAGGCATTCGCGAACTACTCACTGCCGACCATGATGTCCAACTACCTGTACGTGAACCCGCACAAGGGCATGATGACCGATGCCAAGAACCGCACCGCGGTGCTGCAGGCGATCAACGTCGACGAGCTGGTCAAGCAGACGTACTTCGGGCGCGGCGATGTGGCCGGACAGATCTATCCGCCGAACATGATGGCATCGGACTTCGCCAATCAGGGCGTGGCTCACGATCCGTCGGTGCTCAGCGGCATCGCAGGGGGACTGCCCGCCGACCAGAAAGCCATCACGATCGGCTATGACTCGAGTAATCCCGACAATCAGCTGGTCAGCAATCTTCTTCAGACACAGCTTGCCGCTGCGGGACTGACCGCCAAGGTTCAGGCATACCCGACGTCAGAAATCTACGGCTGGGTCGGTACCGACGGTCAGTCGGCTCCGGAGATCTTCACCGCCCTGGCCTGGCCGGACGCGCCGTCGCCGTACACCTGGGGGCACATCTCGTGGGATCCCGACGGCGGGCTGAACTACCTGGGCTGTTCGGCACCGCCGGTCACCGACGCCTTGGCCAGTGGCTTGCCCACCGGCGATGCCGCGGTGTTCTCGCGGGCCGGGCTGGAAGCGGTGAAGACCGGCTGCTGGCTGAACATCGCCGACGTCAACGACTTCATGGTGGCCCAGCCCTGGCTCAAGGGCGTCGAACAGTCCCACGTGGTGACCAATCCCAACTCTCTGCGGCTCGCCGCACTGTCGGTGGGCTGATGGCGACGCTGGTCCGCAAGAGCGGAGTCCGCCACATCATCCTGCTCACCCTGGGTTGGGAGGAACTGCCGAAATCGGTGTCGGTGTACGGGGCGCCGGCCGAGGAGCGCGTGCGCGAACCCGTTCCGGGCGTGTTGCTCCAGACCGACGGGGGCTGGGTGCTCCTCGATACGGGATTCAACACCGCGCTCGTGCGGGACCCCGCGTTGTACCGGCGGTTCTTCCCGACTGTGGAATACCGACCGGTGCTACCGGGGCCCGGCGAGCCGATCGAGCAGCGGCTCGCCGAGGTCGGGGTGGACTTCGACGACATCCACACCGTCGCGGTGAGCCATCTGCACCACGACCATGCCGGTGGACTCAAGCTGTTCGCAGGCAAGGTCCCGGTGCATGCCCAGCGCCGCGAGCTCGAATACGGTCTGTCGAACCACCCTGAGCCGGAACGCAATGCGATCGTCCGGGTGGACTTCGACGATCCGAACATCGACTGGCGGCTGGCCGACGGCGAGGCCACGATCGCTCCCGGCATCACCGCGATCCCGACGTACGGACACACGCCAGGGCATCAGAGTTTCGCGGTGGAGCTCGACGAGTCCGTCGGCGGAGGAGGGTTCGTGTTCGCCTTCGATGCCGCGGATCTGACGGAGAACATCGAGCATGAACTCCCGATCGGCGGGTACATCGACGTCGAGCCCGAGGAAACGGTCGAACCGATCCGCAGGCTCAAGAAGTTGGCGCGCGACAAGGGATACCAGTTGATTCCCGGCCATGACCCAGAGGTGTGGCCCGGTCTGACCGAGCACTTCCACGGGCGCTTCGGGCCCGTCACCTCGGAAGCCCATCATGGCTGATCTCGTGCTCCGGGCGCAGCGGGTGCTGCTCGACGGGGAGCTCCGGCCGGCGTCCGTGGTGGTCACCGGCGGAGTCATCACGGACGTCGGGGACGTGGACGCCGACGCGCGGGCACCGATCCAGATCGATGTCCCGGCTCACGCGGTTCTGCTGCCCGGTTTCGTCGACACCCATGTCCACGTCAACGAACCGGGCACGGACTGGGAGGGTTTCGTAACCGCGACCGCCGCGGCGGCCGTCGCCGGGATCACCACCATCGTGGACATGCCGCTGGATTGCCGTCCCGTGACGACCACCGTGGCGGCATTGCAGTCCAAACAGGCAGTGGCCGAGGGTAACTGCCGTGTCGACGTCGGGTTCTGGGCGGGCGTCGTGCCCGAGAATCCGGGTGAGCTGGGGGCGTTGGCATCCGCAGGCGTCCGCGGGTTCAAATGCTTCCTCGCCGACTCCGGGAACCCCGACTTCGGGCATCTGACTCCCGCGCAGTTCCGTACCGCGATGAGCCGGATCGCCGAACTCGGTTCGGTGCTGTTGGTACACGCCGAAAGCCATCGGGTGATCGCCGGCAGTGCGCCGCCGCACGGGCGGCACTACTCGTCGTTTCTGCGATCCCGTCCCGATGCCGCCGAAGAGGATGCGGTGGGGCTCGTGATCGATACGGCGGCCGCGAGTGGCGCACGTGCCCACATCGTGCACGTGTCCAGTGCGAACGTGCTGCCGATGCTTGCCGAAGCCAAACGCGCGGGTATCCCGGTGACAGCCGAGACCTGTCCGCACTATTTGACGTTCACAGCCGAGGCGATTCCCGACGGCGGCACGGAGTTCGCCGCCTGCCCACCTGTCCGAGACGCCGCCAACCGTGACCGGCTGTGGGACGGCCTGCTGGACGGGACCCTGGACATGGTGGTGTCGGATCACTCACCGTGCTCCCCGAAGCTCAAGGCAGACGGGGATTTCGGGCGGGCCTTCGGCGGTGTCAGCTCATTGCAGGTCGGGCCGAGCGCGGTGTGGGCACATGCGGCGCAACGCGGGTTCGGACTGCCCGATCTGAGCCGCTGGATGGCGCAGCAGCCCGCCGCGCTCGCCGGGTTTGCCGACCGGGGGAGCATCGCACCCGGTCTGCGGGCCGACCTGTGCGCCTTCGATCCCGATGCGGAAACGCCCGTGCGCACCGATGAACTGCGCCACCGCCACCGCGTGAGCCCGTACGACGGCGTGACGGTCCGGGGCGCGGCGTTGCAAACCTGGGTGGCCGGCGTGCCGGTGCTGGAGACGGTGGCTGCATGAGGATCCTGGTACTCAATCCCAACACCTCAGGGTCGATGACCGCCGAGATCGCCGCTGCTGCCAACGAAGTGGCTCATGCCGACACCGAGATCATCTGTCTGGCACCGCGGTTCGGCAGCGTGGCGATCGACTCGGCCGCCGAGAGCTATCTGGCCGCCGTCGGCATGATGGACCAGGTCGCCAGGCTGACCGAAGCCGGCGAGTTCGATTTCGACGCCGTCGTCGTCGCCGGATTCGGTGAGCACGGCAGGGATGCACTCGCCGAAATGCTGACCGTGCCGGTGTTCGACATCGCCGAATGTTCGGCTCACGTCGCGCATCTGATCGGCCGGAGGTTCTCCGTCGTGACCACGCTCGCCCGATCGATCGCGCCCATCGAGGACCGGCTGCTGCTGGCCGGGCTCGACGCACACTGTGCGTCGGTGCGGGCCTGCGGACTCGACACCGCCACAGTCGATGCCGATCCGGAAGGCGCGATCCAGGCCATCTTGGATGAGGCGGCGCGAGCGGTCAGCGAAGACGGGGCCGACGTGATCTGCCTGGGGTGTGCGGGGATGGCCGGGGTCGTCGACGCGGTCACCGCCAAGCTGGGCGTGCCCGTCGTCGACGGGGTTGCCGCGGCCGTCGGTCTCGCCCAGGCCGTGGTCGGACTGGGGTTGTCGACCAGCAAGGCCGGGGTCTACGCAGCGGGTCCGGACAACCCGCGCAGCCACTGGCCGATCTCGCACGCCCTCGGAGTGGACGGATGATCCCGGCAGTGCCGAGCGTGGACCTCGCCTCACGGGTCCTCGGCGGCAGCGTGGTGGCCGCCAGCGACGAATCGTTCGGCTTCAAGGAGCGGCTGGTCGATCCGGCCGAACCGGCGTTCGTGCCGGGCACCTTCGATCTGCGCGGGGAGGTCGTCGACGGCTGGGAGACCCGTCGCCATGCCGGGCCCGGCGGCGATTGGGCGATCGTGCGTCTGGGCGCGCCGGGGCGGCTGCGGGCTGTCGATGTCGACACCCGCTTCTTCTCGGGCAACCATCCGCAAGCCTGCCGCCTGGACGCGGCCGTGCTCGCACCGAGCGCCGACGCGACGGATCCCGACGTGCAATGGACCACCATCGTGGAATCCACCGCGTTGAAACCCGATTCGAACAACCTGATGACGGTGACCGACCGCCGTCGCTGGACGCACGTACGGCTGTCTCTGGCGACTGACGGTGGTGTGGCTCGGTTGCGCGCCTATGGCGAGGTGATACCCGACCCGGCGTTGTGGTCCGACGTCACCATCGAGGTGTCGGGCCTGGAGCAGGGCGGCCGCGTCGAATGGTGCAGCGACGCGTTCTATTCCGATGCCGGTTCGCTGGTGGCCCCCAACCGGCCGCGCAACATGGGTGATGGCTGGGAAACACGCCGCCGCCGGGACGTCGGCCCGGAGGATCACGATGCGGTGGTGATCTCCTTCGCCGTACCGACCGATCTGAAGCGCATCGAGATCGACACGTCCTACTTCGTGTTCAACGCGTCGCTGGAGGTGGCCGTTCTCGGCACCGCGGTGGATCTGGACGACGAACAAGGCTGGGCGGCCGTGTCATTCGACATTCCGGTGCTCAGCCGCGTCCGGCTGGCCGCCGACGCCAGGCAGGTGTTCGTGGTCGACGCCCGTGGCGTCACCGCATTGCGGGTGCAGGCGTATCCCGACGGCGGGATTGCCAGGGTGCGCGCATCGGGCACGCCGACCGCCCAAGGGCTGCAACAGCTTCGAGAGCAGTGGACGGAGTGCTCGTGAGCGATGTTCTCGCATCGGACTGCGCGGGATTGTGGCGGCGCACCTTGCTGATCGAGGCCGACGGATCGCGTGACACCGGGACGGACGTCTTGTGGCTCCAGGCCGGTAGCGCTTACGTCGACTCCCGCGGCTTCGGCGGTGAGCTGGTTCAGCGTGGCACCGTGTTCTCCTGGCGACGTGATGTCGAGCTGACGCCGTCGGGCCCGGCTCCCGACGAGGGTGAGATGCGTTGGGACGGTGACACGCTGATCGAGACCGGCGTGCATGAGGACTACGTCGAGCATTGGGTGCGCGATCGGTGTCCGACGACGCCTCACGGCGGGTTTTTCCTGCGCGCACCCGACGGAGACCAGGCCCTCCTGGTGCGGGTCGGGCCGATCTTCGGGTGGCTGGGCGCCGGTGAGGCGGTGATCGACACGGTGGGCGGACCGCGATGGGCCGCACTCGCCATCGAGTTTGAAGGTAAGCAGATTCAGGCCAACGGCGTGCTCTGGGTCGTGGAACGAACTGAAGGGACAGTGAATCTGTGAGTGGCACAACATCGTTGGCGGCATTCAACTCCGTGCCGATCATCGACATCAGCGGGCTGCGTTCGCCCCGGCGCGACGAGCGGGAACGGGTCGCGGCCGAGATCGGCGCGGCGGCCCGCGAGGTCGGCTTCTTCTACATCAGCGGATCCGGCATCGAGGAAGCGGTGTTCGAGCGGATGCTCGCCGCCACCAAGCATTTCTTCGCACTGCCGCTGGACGAGAAGATGCGCAGCTACATCGGGCTGTCGCAGTGTCACCGCGGTTACGTGCCGGTAGGGGAGGAGGGCCTCGAATCCGACAGCCCTCCCGACCTCAAGGAAGCCTTCGACACCGCGCTCGACCTGCCGGCCGACGACCCCGACCATCTGGCGGGCAACCCGATGCTCGGCCCGAACACCTGGCCGGATCTCCCCGGATTCGCCGAAGCGGTGACGCCCTACTACCAGGCTGTGATCGACGTCGGCCGGCAACTGTTGTGGGCGTTCGCGGTGGCGCTGGGGGAGGACCCCGAGGTGTTCTCCCGGCACGCCACGAAGACACCCAGCCAACTCCGGTTGATGCACTACCCGTACAACGCCGACGCGCAGGACGGACAGGGTATCGGCGCGCACACCGACTACGAGTGCTTCACGCTGCTCAAGCCCACCGCGCCCGGCCTGGAGGTGCTCAACGGTGCCGGCGAGTGGATCGACGTGCCGCCGGTGGACGGGACGTTCGTCGTCAACATCGGGGATCTGCTCGAACTGTGGACCAACGGAACATTCGTGGCGACCAGTCACCGGGTGCGCCGAGTGGCGCAGGAGCGCTACTCGTTCCCGCTGTTCTTCAACGTCGACTATCACACCGAGGTGAAACCACTGCCCCGGTTCGTCACGGCCGACGGGCCCCAGCGCGCGACGCTGCGAGCCGGTGAGCATCTGTTCGCCCAGACCGCGCAGACCTTCGCGTATCTGCGCCGCCGCATGCAGGCCGGGGAACTGGTGCTACCCGACGGGTCGCTGGCCCTCGGCCAGTTCGGCCAGCAGGCCGTGTACGGAGTCGACGGCCGGATCAGTTGATGGGCGCGTTCACCCAGCGCAGGTCATCGAGGATGCCGCGGGCGGCCACGATGTTCTGACCGGTCTGCCAGACCTCGTTGTTCACCACGAACACCCGGTTGTCCTTGGCGGCGGACAGGGCCCGCCAGGCTGGGCTCTGCAGGATCTTGGGTGCGTTGTCCTTGGCCGCCGCGGATGCGAACGAGACGTAGACGATGTCGGCGTCGGCGATGCGGTAGTCGGCGTCGGTGGTGCCGAGCTCTTCGTAGGGTTTGTCGGTAAACCGTTGCGCGGCAGGGCGATCCAATCCGACCGTGGCCAGCACGCTGCCGGCGAAGGTATCAGCGCCGTACACGCGGACGGTGTTCTCGGTCAGCTGCACCACCGAGGCCTGGAAGTGCCCGGCGTCATTCTGCGCTCCGGTGTCGCGGGCGGCATCGTCGAATTTCGCGATCAGGTCGCCTGCGGCGTCCCTGCGACCCGTCGCCTCGCCCACCGCGCGCAGTGTGTCGCGCCAAGCGGCCCCGGGTGCCCCGGTGAACACGGTCGGGGCGATCGCCGAAAGCGCGCCGAACGACGCAGGAGTGAGGCTCGCGGAGCCGAGGATCAGTTCAGGGTTGGCCGACTTGATGGCGTCGAGGTCCGGCGCGTTCCGGGAACCGGCCGGGGCGACCCCGTGCACGACGGCTCCCAGATAAGAGGGCTGCTCGGATGAACCGTCCGGAAGCGCCGCCGCGACGATGCGGGACTGCAGACCCAGCGCGCACAACGCGTCGAGCTGGTCCCCGGACAGCGCGACGATGCGCTGCGGGTCGCCGCGCACCTCGGTGGACTCCGGGATGTTCGAGCCGTCTGCTCCGTTTCCTCGGGCATTGCGGACGTCGCGCGCCGACTGATCGGCGGCGGCCGGCTCGGCCGCGCAGGATTCGTCGGGGCGGCGCTGATTGCCCAGCACGCCGGAATCGGCGATCTTGGTGACACTGGTCGTCATCGACGTCTGCGCCTGCTGCGTCTGTTCGGCAGAGCCGCACCCACTGGCGAGGGTCGCGGCCGCGGCGATCACCGCGACTGCGGCGCGGGGTCGGTTGGTCAGCACCGGGCGACCGTAACATTCACCGCTTTCTCGCTGGTCAGGACCTCGCAGCTGAAAGAAGCGACGTTGCGGCGCCACGCAGTACGACAGTTTGTAGGACCCAGGGACGCCGAGGCCGCCGGGAGCGTTAGGATTCAGTTCGATAAGCGGGATTTCCCGACGAATCTTTGGAGGATCTCTTGGTAGCCGAAGCGCCCCCAATCGGAGAACTCGAGGCACGTCGTCCTTTTCCGGAACGGATGGGCCCCAAGGGCAACCTGATCTACAAGCTCATCACCACGACCGATCACAAGCTGATCGGCATCATGTACTGCGTCGCCTGCTTCGCCTTCTTCTTCATCGGCGGGCTGATGGCGCTGTTCATGCGTACCGAACTGGCGATGCCTGGCCTGCAGTTCCTGAGCAATGAGCAGTTCAACCAGCTGTTCACCATGCACGGCACGGTGATGCTGCTGTTCTACGCCACCCCGATCGTGTTCGGGTTCGCCAACCTGGTGCTCCCGCTGCAGATCGGCGCGCCCGACGTGGCGTTCCCGCGGCTGAACGCCCTGTCGTTCTGGCTGTTCCTGTTCGGCGCGCTGATCGCCCTCGGCGGGTTCATCACGCCGGGCGGTGCCGCGGACTTCGGTTGGACGGCCTACTCGCCGCTGACCGACGCCATCCACTCGCCGGGCGCCGGCGGTGACCTGTGGATCCTGGGTCTGGCCGTCGGTGGTCTGGGCACGATCCTCGGTGGCGTCAACATGATCACCACCATCGTCTGCATGCGTGCGCCCGGTATGACGATGTTCCGGATGCCGATCTTCACCTGGAACATCCTGGTGACCTCGATCCTGGTGCTGATCGCGTTCCCGATCCTGACCGCCGCGCTGTTCGGCCTGGCGGCCGACCGCCACCTCGGCGCACACATCTACGACCCGGCCAACGGCGGTGTCCTGTTGTGGCAGCACCTGTTCTGGTTCTTCGGCCACCCCGAGGTGTACATCATCGCGCTGCCGTTCTTCGGCATCGTGTCCGAGATCTTCCCGGTGTTCAGCCGCAAGCCGATCTTCGGTTACACCACGCTGATCTACGCCACCATCAGCATCGCGGCCCTGTCGGTCGCGGTGTGGGCGCACCACATGTACGCCACCGGCGCGGTCCTGCTGCCGTTCTTCTCCTTCATGACGTTCCTGATCGCGGTCCCGACCGGCATCAAGTTCTTCAACTGGATCGGCACGATGTGGAAGGGCCAGCTGACATTCGAGACACCGATGCTGTTCTCGGTCGGCTTCCTGATCACCTTCCTGCTGGGTGGCCTGTCGGGCGTGCTGCTGGCCAGCCCGCCGATCGACTTCCACGTCACCGACAGCTACTTCGTCATCGCGCACTTCCACTACGTGCTCTTCGGCACCATCGTGTTCGCAACCTACGCGGGCATCTACTTCTGGTTCCCGAAGATGGTGGGACGTCTGCTCGACGAGCGCCTGGGCAAGCTGCACTTCTGGCTGACCTTCATCGGCTTCCACACCACGTTCCTGGTGCAGCACTGGGTCGGTGACGAGGGCATGCCGCGCCGTTACGCGGACTACCTGCCGACCGACGGCTTCACCACGCTCAACGTGATCTCCACGATCGGTGCCTTCATCCTGGGCATCTCGACGCTGCCGTTCGTGTGGAACGTGTTCAAGAGCTGGCGCTACGGCGAGCCCGTGACGGTCGATGACCCCTGGGGTTACGGCAACTCGCTGGAGTGGGCGACCTCCTGCCCGCCGCCGCGGCACAACTTCACCGAGCTGCCCCGGATCCGTTCGGAGCGCCCGGCGTTCGAGCTGCACTACCCGCACATGGTCGAGCGGATGCGCGCCGAGGCCCACGTGGGCCGCACGCATCACCCAGAGCTCGAGTCTGCGGACAGCTCCAGCTGACGGGTGGCAGCATCCGGGGGTGAGCACGTCGAGGATGTTTCGATGATCGGTGCTCCGCGAGAGCGCTCGTCGGTACTGATCACCGTCACCGGAGTCGATCAGCCCGGTGTCACATCGGCGCTGTTCGAGGTGCTCGCCCGCCATCAGGTCGAACTACGCAACGTCGAACAGGTCGTGGTCCGCGGCCGGCTCACCCTGGGTGTGCTGGTCGCGGCGCCGGCCGAGACGGTCGACGGCGATGCGCTGCGCAGCGACGTCGAGACGGCGATCCACCGGCTCGGCCTGGACGTGACGATCGAGCGCAGTGACGACATGCCCGTCATGCGCGAACCTTCGACCCACACCATCGTGGTGCTGGGCCGGCCGATCACCGCCGAGGCGTTCAGTGTGGTGGCCCGTGCGGTCGCGGGTCTTGGCGTCAACATCGACACGATCCGCGGGGTGTCCGACTACCCGGTGACCGGCCTGGAACTCCGGGTCTCGGTGCCGGCCGGAGCCGCGTACAGCCAACTGCAGTCGGCGTTGGCGCAGGTGGCCGTCGACGAAGGCGTCGACATCGCACTCGAGGACTACAGCCTGGCCCGGCGGGCCAAGCGGCTCATCGTCTTCGACGTCGACTCGACCCTGATCCAGGGTGAGGTCATCGAGATGCTGGCCGCCCGGGCCGGTATGGAAGCCCAGGTGGCCGCTGTCACCGAAGCGGCGATGCGCGGTGAACTGGATTTCGCCGAATCCCTGCACCGCCGGGTGGCGACCCTGGCAGGTCTGCCCGCCTCCGTGCTCGACGACGTCGCCGAACAGGTAGAGCTGACGCCCGGTGCCCGGACCACCATCCGGACCCTGCGCCGGCTCGGCTTTCACTGCGGCGTGGTGTCAGGCGGCTTCCGTCAGGTCATCGAGCCACTCGCGCACGAACTCATGCTCGATTACGTGGCCGCCAACGAACTGGAAGTCGTCGACGGCAAGCTGACCGGGCGGGTCATCGGCCAGGTCGTCGACCGACCCGGAAAAGCCAAGGCGCTGCGCGATTTCGCCCAGCAGGTCGGCGTGCCCATGGAGCAGACCGTGGCCGTGGGCGACGGGGCCAACGACATCGACATGCTGGCGGCAGCCGGCCTGGGTGTCGCGTTCAACGCCAAACCCGCGTTGCGTGAGGTCGCCGACGCGTCGCTGAGCCATCCCTACCTGGACACGGTGCTGTTCATCCTCGGTGTCACCCGCGGTGAGATCGAGGCCGCCGACGCCCAGGACGGCGTGCTGCGCCGCGTCGAGATCCCCGAGGACTGACATCGCGAAGGGTGAACCGGCAGCCACCCTGAAGTAGGGTGTGGGCATGGCGAACCTGAAGCACACGATCTTGGTTGGCGCGTTCGCCGTTGCGGCAGTCCTGGGACAGTTGGCGGTCGCGGCCCCGGCCGAGGCCAAGCGATGCCCGTCGGGAACCGTGCAGACAAAGTTCGACGGCGTGTGTGTGGCCGGTTCGTCCGGCGGCGGGATGGGTGCGGTGGCACCGCCTGTGATGGCACCCAGCGCCGGGGGAACCAACATCACGAACCAGCCGGGCCAGCTGCCGACGGTGAACGGGATTCCGTGCACCATCGAGCACTACAGCACCTGCTACGCGATGTCGCAGCAGCCCTGATCGCCGACTAGACCACCAGCGTCTGTGGTTGCGCACTCAGCGTGCCGGTGATGCTGTGCCAGGCGCGCACCAGTAGATTCACGGCCTCTTCGAGTTCGGGTTCGGGCAGCGCATAGGGCAGCCGGATGAACCGCTCCAGCGTGCCGTCCACCCCGAACCGCGGCCCGGCGGGCACGTCCAGACCCAGCCGCATCGCCGCGGCCGACAATGCCGTGCTCATCGGCGCGGGGAGCTTCACCCACAGCGACATCCCGCCGCGGCCGTGCCCCGGCTGCCAGTCCGGAAGCTCCCGGGCCAGCAGTGCCACCAGGAACTCCCGCCGGGCCCGGATGATCTCGCGCCGTTCCGGCAGTACCTCGGCGCGCATCGCGAGCAACCGCGCTGCCGCCAGCTGTTCCAGGATCGGGGTACCCAGATCCACCGACGGCCGGATCGCGGCGATGGTGGCCAGCGTGCCGCGCTCGGCGCGGATCCAGCCGACCCGTAGGCCGCCCCAGAACGACTTCGACATCGAACCGATGGTCAACACCAGATCGGTGCGGGGCACCGAGGCCGCCAGCGGCTCGGGCGGCGCCTCGTCGATCCACATGTCGACGATCGATTCATCGACGATGGTGCGGGTGCGGGTATCGGAAATGATCTGCCCCAACCGCTTTCGCTCGGCGGCCGGCAGAGTGAACCCGGTCGGGTTGTGGCTGTCGGGAACCAGATAGGCCAGGCTCGGGGCGAGCTGCCGAAGAGCGGCCTGCACGGCGTCGAGCTCCCAGCCATCCTCGGTGAGCGCGACCGGGACCGCCCGCGCTCCCGCCGTCGAGATCGCCGACAGCGCACCGTGATAGGTGGGCTGCTCGACCAGTACCCGGTCGCCGGGCTGGGTGTGGCTGGCCAGGATCAGTCCGATGGCGTGCTGGGCACCGCTGGTCACCATGATCTGGCTCGGATCGGTGGGCAATCCTCTGGCGCAATATCTTTCGGCGATCGCCGCGCGGAGTGGGCCGACGCCCATCAGTTCGTGACCGGGCTCGCGCAGATACGGCGCGATATCGCGAGCGGCTTCGGCGAAGGCCTCCAGTACGGCGGTGCCGGGTGCGGACAGGGCGGCGGCGGCCAGGCTCACGGTCGGTGTGGTGGCGTCGGGCTCGATGTGGCCGGCGGCCGGCAGGGCGGTGATGCTGCGGGCGCCGCGACGGGCGTGCAGGTAGCCGTCGTCGCGAAGCTGGGCGAAGGCCGCGGTGACCGTGGTGCGCGACACCCGCAGCGACTCCGCCAGCGCCCGTTCGCTGGGAATGCGCGATCCGACCGGAACCCGGCCGTCCACGATCAGCAGCCGGATGGCGTCGGCCAGACCGAGGTAGGCAGGTCCACTTTGGCTGGAGGTGCGCCAGTTTCCCAGCTCACGGGCCAACAGGTCCACATCGAGGGTGCGAGCCGCCATATCTGTCGACATAATGAGGCCAGTATGTGCCAACTGGATATTGATAGGCAAGCCACATCGCCGTGATCATGGATGAATGGCTCGGAACTGGATATCCCGATTGGCGGAGAATCTCCGCCGTGTGTACGACGCCGGCAACTACGCCCGAGAGTGCGACGTTGACGCCCGCCGGGTGCGCAGCGAGCTCGACGCGATCCGCGTCCGATTCCCCGACCACGCATGAGGACGGCAGTCAAACGCGGTGCCCTGCTCCTGATCGGCCTCTGCGGCTACGGCGCGTCGATGGCGATGATGGTGCGCGCCGGGCTCGGCCTCGATCCGTGGGACGTCTTCCACCAGGGTCTGACCCGGCACACCCCGCTGTCTCTCGGGATGGCCTCGGCCGTCGTCGGCGTCGTCGTCCTGCTGGCCTGGATCCCGTTGCGTAACCGGCCCGGGATCGGGACCGTCGCCAACGTCATCGTCATCGCCGTCACGGTGGACGCGACGTTGGCCGTCCTGCCCGCGCCCTCGGCACTGCCGGTACGCATCGCGATGATGATCGGCGCCGTCGTGCTCAACGCGATCAGCACGGTGCTCTACATCGGTGCCGGCCTGGGTCCCGGACCCCGCGACGGCCTGATGACCGGACTCGTCGCCCGCACCGGGTTGTCGGTGCGATTGGTGCGCACCGGAATTGAGGCGACCGTACTGGCCGTGGGCTGGCTGATGGGCGGCACCGTCGGGATCGGCACCGTCGTCTACGCGGTCGGGATCGGGCCGCTCGTGCAGCTGTTCCTGCGGCTGATGCCACGATCATTGTTGTTCCACGATTTCAGCGGCGGGCGTGCCCGAGCGGATCGGGAACCGGTCACTACGATGAGCGAGTGGCCTCAGGGGAACGCACCGACTCGACAATCACCGATGACGGAGACGGAACCGACCCCGACCTGTTGATCGACTTCGCCCGGGTCACCCTGCGGCGCGGCGGCAACACCCTCGTCGGACCCATCACCTGGGCCGTCGAACTCGACGAACGCTGGGTGGTGATCGGCCCCAACGGGGCAGGCAAGACCTCGCTGTTGCGGATCGCCGCCGCCACCGAATATCCCTCGTCGGGCACCGCCTACGTGCTCGGTGAACGGCTGGGCCGCACCGACATGTCCGAGCTGCGCGCCCGCGTCGGACTCAGTAGCTCGGCGCTGTCGCAACGGATTCCCGACGACGAGGTGGTGCGCGATCTGGTCGTGTCGGCCGGCTACGCCGTGCTGGGCCGCTGGCGCGAGGATTACGAGGACGTCGACTACGCCCAAGCCGTCGACATGCTGGAGAGCGTCGGCGCCGAACACCTGGCCGAGCGGACCTACGGGACGCTGTCGGAAGGCGAACGCAAACGGGTCCTGATCGCCCGGTCGTTGATGACCGACCCCGAACTCCTGCTGCTCGACGAGCCCGCGGCCGGCCTCGATCTGGGCGGCCGCGAAGAGCTGGTGGCCCGGTTGACCGACCTGGCTGCCGACCCCGATGCACCGGCCATGGTCCTGGTCACCCATCATGTCGAGGAGATTCCGGTCGGATTCAGCCACGCGCTGATCCTCTCGGAAGGCAAGGCGGTTGCTTCGGGTCTGCTGACCGAGGTGTTGACTGCTGAGAACCTCTCCAAGGCGTTCGGCCAGTCGATCGCCCTGGACACGATCGACGGGCGCTACTTCGCCCGGCGAACCAGGACCCGAGCGGCGCACAGGAGGCGTGAATGACGAGCAGCGACGATCCGCTGGTGGCCCGGCCGGCGGCGACCGTGATGCTGGTCCGCGATGTGCACCGCGGTAGTGCCGCGGACATCGAAGTCTTCATGATGCGCCGGCATGCGGCGATGGAGTTCGTGGCCGGGGTGATGGTGTTCCCGGGCGGGGGAGTCGACGACCGCGACCGCAATGCCGACATCGCCTGGTTCGGACCCGAACCGAACTGGTGGGCGGAGCGACTCGGTGTGGAAACCGGGTTGGCCGAGGCGCTGGTGTGCGCTGCGGCCCGGGAGACCTTCGAAGAATCAGGCGTGCTGTTCGCCGGGCCTCACAGCGGTTCTGGCGACCCGGGCATCGTCTCCGATGCCTCGGTGTACGGCGATGCCCGTGCCGCCCTGGCCAACCACTCGCTGTCCTTCGCCGATTTCCTGCGCGACGAGAAACTCGTCCTGCGCGCCGACCTGCTCCGGCCGTGGGACAACTGGATCACCCCCAAAGAGGAACGCACGCGCCGCTACGACACCTTCTTCTTCGTCGGTGCACTGCCCGAGGGCCAGCGGGCCGACGGCGAGAACACCGAGACCGATCGGGCGTTCTGGAGCACCCCGCAGGCCGGTCTCGACGACTTCGAGCAGGGCAATTCGTTCCTGCTGCCGCCGACCTGGACCCAGCTCAACTCGCTGGCCGGCCGTTCCGTCGCCGACGTGCTGGCAACCGAACGCAAGATCGTCGCCACCGAGCCCAACCTCTCCCTCGGGGAAGGGAGCTGGCAGATCGAGTTCTTCGACAGCGGCCGCTACAACGCCGCCAGGAACCACCGGGCCCCGTTGGGTCGGGGTGGGGAATCGAATCAATGAACGAGTTCGTCAGTGTGATCACGGGGGTGCCCGAGCAGGACGGCGTCGGCACCCTGATGTTGTCGCGGCCCCCGACCAACGCCCTGACCCGGCAGATGTACCGCGAGATCATCGCCGGCGCCCACGAGCTCGGCGCACGCACCGACATCTCGACAGTGATCTTGTTCGGCGGTCATGAGATCTTCTGCGCCGGCGACGACGTTCCGGAGCTACGCACGCTGAACACGGGCGAGGCCGCCGCCGCGGACGCGGCGTTGCGCCAGTGCATCGAGGCCGTCGCCGCCATCCCGAAGCCCACGGTGGCCGCGATCACCGGCTACGCGTTGGGCAGCGGGCTGACCCTGGCGATGGCCGCCGACTGGCGGGTCAGCGGCGACAACGTGAAGTTCGGAGCGACCGAGATCCTGGCCGGCCTGGCTCCCCGTGCCGGTGGCGGTGCGCGGCTGGCCGAGGTCATCGGCGCCAGCAAGGCCAAGGAACTGGTGTTCAGCGGCCGGTTCGTCGGCGCCGAGGAGGCGCTGGAACTCGGGCTGATCGACCAGATGGTGGCACCCGACCACGTGTACGACGAGGCACTGGCCTGGGCGCGGCGATTCGTCGACCATCCGGTGGACGTTTTGGCCGCGGCGAAGGCCGCCGTCGACGGACAGGTGGACCGGCCCTGACAGCCACCCCGCCCGGGCCGTTAGGCTGCCCTGCATGACTGACATCAAGGATTCCGGTACCGACGCCGATATCGCCGGCATGCCGACTCCTAACCCGCACGCCACGGCCGAGCAGGTCGAAGCCGCGATGCATGACAGCAAGCTCGCGCAGGTGCTGTACCACGACTGGGAAGCCGAAACCTACGACGAGAAGTGGTCGATCTCCTACGACCAGCGGTGTATCGACTACGCCCGGGGAAGGTTCGACGCCATCGTCCCCGAATCCGAGCAGCGTGAGCTGCCGTACGACCGGGCCCTCGAGCTCGGCTGCGGCACCGGATTCTTCCTGCTCAACCTGGTCCAGTCCGGTGTGGCGCGGCGCGGTTCGGTCACCGACCTGTCCCCGGGCATGGTCAAGGTCGCCACCCGCAACGGTCAGTCACTCGGCCTGGACATCGACGGACGGGTTGCCGACGCCGAGGGCATCCCGTATGAGGACAACACCTTCGACCTGGTGGTCGGGCACGCCGTGCTGCACCACATCCCTGACGTCGAGCTCTCGCTGCGTGAGGTGGTCCGGGTGCTCAAGCCCGGCGGCCGTTTCGTCTTCGCCGGCGAGCCCACCACGGTCGGCAACAAGTACGCTCGCGAGCTGTCCACGCTGACCTGGCACGCCACCACCAACCTGACCAAGCTGCCCTGGCTGAGCAACTGGCGCCGGCCGCAGGCCGAACTCGACGAGTCCTCCCGTGCCGCGGCGCTGGAAGCCGTCGTCGACCTGCACACCTTCGATCCGGCCGATCTGGAGCGGATGGCCACCAACGCCGGTGCGGTCGAAGTGCGTACCGCCAGCGAGGAATTCACGGCGGCGATGCTCGGCTGGCCGGTGCGCACCTTCGAGGCCGCGGTGCCGCCGGGTCGCCTGGGCTGGGGCTGGGCCAAGTTCGCGTTCAACAGCTGGACCACGCTGAGCTGGGTCGACTCCAACGTCTGGCGCCGCGTGGTGCCCAAGGGCTGGTTCTACAACGTGATGGTCACCGGGGTTAAGCCGTCAGGAGATTAGGTCCCGACGCTGTTTGACGCAGGAGCTGTCGCGTACCTGCGCTCGGAGGCGGGAGCGCAGGCCCTGGGTGAGGTGGCCGGACGCCGTCTCACCGGGGCCAGCCTGGTCAGCGACATCGCCGCTGTCCGAACACAATTCGGTGACCGTGCCGGAATCCTGGTGGAAACCGTACAGCTGAGGCGCCGGGCCGCGGCCAAGTTCGACGACCCGGGGCAGTGGCTGTTCACCGACGAGGCGCTGCAACAGGCCACGGCCGCGCCGGTGGCCGCCCACCGGGCGCGCAGGCTGACCGGGGCGCGGGTCCACGATGCCACCTGCTCTATCGGCAGTGAGCTTGTGGCACTGCGTGATTGTGCCGCACAGCTGGTCGGCAGCGATCTCGATCCGGTACGGCTGGCGATGGCTGCCCACAATCTGGAGGACGGCGGCCCGGCTGTCCCACTGTGCCGCGCAGACGCGCTGGCACCGGTCACCCGCGACACCGTGGTCATCATCGATCCGGCTCGCCGCTCCGGTGGACGGCGCCGCTTCGATCCGCGGGCCTACACCCCGGCGCTCGACGCCGTCCTGGACGTCTACCGCGGCCGGGACCTCGTGGTGAAGTGCGCTCCGGGAATCGATTTCGACGCTCTCACCGAGATGGGGTTCGGCGGGGAGATCGAGGTGACCTCGGTCGGCGGCAGCGTGCGCGAAGCCTGCCTGTGGTCACCCGGGCTGACCGAACCCGGTGTCCGCCGACGGGCCAGCATGCTCGAAACAGGGGAGGAGATCAGCGACGCCGAACCCGACGACTGCCCCGTCGCCCCGGCCGGGCGCTGGATCGTCGACCCCGACGGTGCGGTGGTGCGTGCCGGACTGGTGCGCCACTACGCGGCGCGGTACGGACTGTGGCAGCTCGACCCCGACATCGCCTATCTGTCCGGTGACGAGTTGCCCGCCGGGGTGCGCGGTTTCGAGGTCCTCGAACAGCTGCATTTCCAGGAGCGGCGACTGCGGGCCGCGCTGGCGGCCCGATCGGTGGGAGCACTGGAGATCCTGGTTCGTGGCCTGGACGTGGATCCCGACGCGCTGCGGGCCCGGATGCGGCTGCGCGGCACCGAGCACCTGGCTGTGGTGATCGCCAGGCTCGGTTCCGGGGCGGCCAGCCGGGCAACGGCATTCATTTGTCGCCCGTCGCGATGACCGCCAAGTAATCTGGTCCCAAACACGCCGGTGGATCCACCGGTGTGAGTTGATCGCCTGCGAGGACGACTGACGATGCGAATTCCCCCTGTGACAGCGCTGCTGGCGGCCGGTGCGCTGCTCGGCTGGCTCGGCGTGCCCGTGGCGGCCGCGCAGTCGGCCTGCGCCGACCTGGGCGGCAACGTCGACGGTGACCAGATCTGTCAGGTGCACACCGCCAATGCCACCTACACACTGGATTACACGTTCCCCGTCGCCTATCCGGATCAACAGGCAGTCGCTGCCTACCTGATCCAGACCCGCGACGGCTTCGTCAATGTCTCGGACATGCCTGGCTCGCGCGATCAGCCCTACGTCCTGGACGCCAAGGGCACCGCCTACAGCTCCGGGACGCCGGCGCACACCCAGAGCCTGGTGTTCGAGGTGTATCAGAACGTCGGCGGCGCTCACCCGCAGACCTGGTACAAGACGTTCAACTACAACGTGGCGACCCGGGCACCGATCACCTTCGACAATCTGTTCAAGCCGGGCTCCCGGCCGCTGGACGTGATTTTCCCGGTCGTGCAGCGCGAATTGCAGAAACAGTCCGGGGTCGAACAGGCCATCCCACCGGCGGTCGGCCTGGACCCCGTGCATTATCAGAACTTCGCGATCACCGACGACTCGGTGATCTTCTTCTTCGGGCAGGGTGAACTGCTGCCCGAAGCCGCCGGAGCCAGCCAGGCCAGTGTCCCGCGGTCCGCCGTGGCGGCTCTGCTGGCCTGACGCGCGGTCAGGCCGGAGCGAACCCGTAGACCTGACCGTCACTGGTCGCGGTGACGATCCGATGGTCGTTACCGATCGACACCCCGACGGGCCAGCCGGTGGCCTCCGGCACGGGATAGGCATTGAGGGTGTGCCCGTCGGCGGTGTCGAACACCAACAGCGTCTGGCCGTGCCCGCCCTCGCGGGCGACCGTGTAGCCGACACCGTCGGCGCGGCTCGACGTGGTCAGCGGCACGACATCGTCACGGGTCCAGGCCACCTCGCCCTGGTCCCCGGTATCGCGCACCGCGGTCAGCTTGGCCTCCGGCCCGCCGCCGGCCACGATCAGCCCGTCGGGTGACACCGACGGCGGGGTCTGGGCCAGATAGTTCAGTGGCACCGACCATTTCGGCGAACCGTCGGCGGAGTTGAGTGCCCACAGCTTCTGGTCGCGGCCGTTGACGTACACCGTCGAACCGTCGGCGGACAACACCGGACTGGCCAGCGGCCCGCGGCCGACGGCGGTGCTGGTCCATTCCTGCGTCAGCAGTGTCTGCTCACCGGGGTGGTAGCGCAATCCGATCAGTACCGGCGCCTCCGCCCCGGGCTGCCACACGCTGAGCACCACGATGCCGGCCTGACGGGAGAACGCGGGTGCGGCCGCCACCGGGCACCGCGACCGGGCCGGCTGGCAGTCGCCGAGACCGCGCTGCGAATCGGTCGGGTCCACACCGGAGACCAGATCCAGCGGTGTGCCCACCACCGTGCCCCGGTGGGCGTCGAACACCAGCACCTGTCCCAGATGGGTGACCACCAGCAGTTGGCCGTCGTCGAGGAGCCTGGGCGTGGTCGGCATGCCGATCACCGGCTGGCGCCAGCGGATCCACTGTGTCGGCGGGAAGGACAGGATGGTGCCGGGCTGGCCGACATAGACGTTGTCGAATCCGTCGAACAGGGGACTGGACCAGCCGCCGCCCAGCACCAATCGCGTGCACCAGCGCTGCCGGGCGTTGTTGTCGGCCTCCCACACCATCAACGAACAGCCGCCCGCCGTCTGCGCGTTGACCGCCAGGCGGTTGTCCGCGCTCAACGCCACCTGGGCACCCAGCTCACCCTTGACCGACCGGCTCCACTCCAGCCGGAGCGCCTCGGGACCACGGGATCGGGTGTAGCTGCTGTTGGCGGCATCGCCGTACTGCGCTGACCAGCCCTGTGCGGCGTGGGCGTCCACCCAGGAATCGGTGTTCTCGCAACCGGCGAGCAGGCCCGTGAACAGCACCGCGACAGCCAGTGCAAGGTATCGCCGGAACACGATGTCCTTTCGTCGCCGAACACGCAGGGCGCTCGTATTTGTGACCCACGTGAGGGTAACCGTTCCGCCGTGGGGCCCGGAGCGCAGTGACCCGCGACGAGTGGGGCAGTACCTGGGCGGAGCGACCGGGATACCCTCGAATGCCCTCGCGTAGGCTGTCCGGCCATGACGACGATGTGGGGCGCCCCGATTCACAAGCGCTGGCGGGGCTCCCGGCTGCGTGATCCTCGCCAGGCCGATTTCCTGACGAGAGCGTCGCTGAAATGGGTCATCGACAACCGCGCCTACACCCCGTGGTACCTGGTGCGGTACTGGCGGCTGCTGAAGTTCAAGCTGGCCAACCCGCACATCATCACCCGCGGCATGGTCTTCCTCGGCAAGGGTGTGGAGATCCAGTGCACGCCGGAGCTGGCGCAGATGGAGATCGGTCGCTGGGTTCACATCGGCGACAAGAACACCATCCGCTGCCACGAGGGCTCGCTGCGCATCGGCGACAAGGTGGTGCTGGGTCGCGACAACGTGATCAACACCTACCTCGACATCGAGCTCGGCGACTCCGCGCTGATGGCCGACTGGTGCTACGTGTGCGACTTCGACCACAAGATGGACAACATCGACATGCCCATCAAGGACCAGGGCATCATCAAGGGCCCGGTGCGCATCGGCCCGGACACCTGGATCGCCGCCAAGGTCACCATCCTGCGCAACACCTCGATCGGCCGCGGCTGCGTGCTGGGTGCCCACGCCGTGGTCAAGGGTGAGATCCCCGATTACTCGATTGCCGTCGGCGCGCCGGCCAGGGTGGTCAAGAACCGCAAGCTGGATTGGGAGACTTCGGCCGCCGAGCGCGCCGAACTCGCCGCCGCCCTGGCCGACATCGAACGCAAGAAGGCGGCCAACAGCAACTGACGGTGCCGCTCAGGCCCCGTTGCACACCCCGGAGTCGCGGATCACGTTCCCGTAGACATTCGCGGTGGCGATGTTGGCGTTGATGACCCCGGCCGGCTGCTGGTTGGCGATCTTGTCGCTGATCTGGGTCAGCTGGTACCACAGGTGATAGATCGAATCACCGTTGTACAGCGGTGAATACTGGCTCTGGTCCGGGTAATTGGTGATGTACAGGGTGTGAGCGCGGGGATCCAGGAACGCCGCCGACTGGTCCACGTTGGCTCTGACGGCGTTGCCTGCGGCCTGCACACCGGGCGCGGTCCAGTAGTCGTGCTGCCCGCCCAGGAAATTCTGGAAGCCCACGATCTGAGTCATCAACGTGCCGTACTGGGCGTTGAACCACTGACAGGACTCGCGCTGGGCGTCGATCTGCTCGGGAGTGACGCGCACCTGCCACAGGTTGTAGGGGAACACCGTGTAGTTCGGGGACCAGTCCGAGGGCTGGGGCACGAACGCGGGCAGTGACGGTGCGGTGCCATTGGGCTCGGCGGTCGCCGGTGCGGCCAGGCCGAGTGTGAGCGTCGCGCCGACGAATGCGGCGCAGGCCGTACGTAGATGTCTGCGGATCTGGACCACGCCTCGATTCTGCTCGGTCAGTGCCGCGTCGACAGCGGATCGGCGATTCTCGAACGCGCGCGTCAACCCGTCCAGTCGATGCCGAAGCGGGCGCTCAGGGCAGCGCGGCCCGAATCGGTCACCGTCAGGGCGCGGTGGCGCGGGGCGCGGCGCAGCCAGTCCGCGGCCAGGAAATGGTCCAGAATCGCCCGGCCCAATCCGCCCGCGAGGTGGTGCCGCTGCTCGGTCCAGTCGACGCAGTAACGCACCAGGGGCCTTGGGCCGGTGGGTAATTCGATACCCATCTGATGCAGTAGGCCGCGGCCGCCGTCGGTGAGCTGATAGGGCACGTCATGGCCCGGACTGCTCAGCCGGTCGGTGCCGCCGGGATGAAACCATCCGTCCCCGCCGGTGAGTACACCGCGATCGAGCAGGCTGCCCATGAGCTGGACGCCGAGCCGGCCGGCGATGTGGTCATAGCAGGTGCGGGCGGAGCGTAGCCGCGCCGCGCGGGTGCCCTCCCGCAGCGAGGTGACGGGCCGAGCGGGCGCCAGCCGGCCGAGTTGCTCGATGAGCGCGCCGACCTCGGGCCCGGCCAGCCGGTAGTAGCGGTGCCGGCCCTGGGTGCGGACGGTGAGCAGGCCGGCATCGGTCAGTTTGGCCAGGTGGCTGCTGGCCGTCGGGCGGCTGATGCCCGCTTCCTCGGCCAGGACACCGGCCGGCAGCGCACGGCCGTCGTCGAGTGCCAGCAGCACCTTGCAGCGCGCCGGGTCGGCCAGCAGTGCGGCCACCGCCGCGATGTCCACCTCGGTCGCCGAGGCCAGTTCCTGCGCCTCACGCATGGCAGGACTCCTTCCCGACGGGTTGGTCGCGTCGTTCAGCCGGGGCCCGGGTGCGCCGCGTCAGCCGCAGCGCCAGCACCGCGCCGATCAGTTGGCAGGTGGCACCGATCAGCAGTGCGATCCGAACTCCTGCCGCGCCGCCGACGACCGTCATGGCACTACCCAACACCGCGACCCCGACAGTGATACCCAGCAGCCGGGCCAGATTCACCACCCCCGCGGCCAGACCCGCCCGCTCCACCGGGATCGCGTCCATCGCCAGCGTCACCGCCGGGCCGGTGTTGAGGGCCAGTCCGGCACCCGCGAGCACGAATGACAGCTCCAGCCAACCGATCGTGCCCAGTGGCCCCGCCGCGGCGTACAGCAGCGAGCCGGCCGCCATCAGCACCAGTCCCGCCGCCATCGCCGGGCGCGGACCGGTGCGGCGGGCCCACGAGGTGGCCACGGGGATCAACAGCAGGTACACGATCGCCATCGGCAGGAACCACACGGCTGTCGTCAACGCACTGGAGCCCCGGAGCTGTTGGAAGGCAAAGCTGTTCACCAGCAAGAGCCCGTAGACACCGAACGTCATCGCGAAGGTGGCCAGCAGAGCGCCGACCAGCCGGCGGCTTCCGAACAGGTCCAGCGGCAGCATGGGGTGCCGGCTGCGACGCTGGGCGGCCAGGAATGCTGCGAACGCGGCCAGGGCCACCGCGCCGATCGCCACGGTCTGTTGCCAACGCCAGTCGTGACCCTCGACCAGCACGAGCGTGGCGGCGCCGAGCGTCAGGACGGCCAGGCACTGACCCGGCAGGTCGATACGCGCCGCGTCCGGATCGCGCGAATCGGGCAGATGCGAGACGCTCATGATCAACGCCAGGATGCCGATCGGCACATTGACCCAGAAGATCCAGCGCCACCCGGTGGTTTCGGCCAGGACACCACCCAGCAGGGGCCCGAGTGCGGTGCTGCTCGCCGCGGCCATCGCCCACGCCGCGGTGGCACGGGCCCGCCCGCGCGGATCCGGAAAGACCGCCGCGGCGATGGCCAGACCCTGCGGCAACATCATCGCCGCACCGAGCCCCTGAACCGCCCGTGCCACCAGCAACAGCGTCAGTGACGGGGCCAGCCCGCAGGCGATGGACGCCGCGACGAAGGTCGCCAACCCGATCCGCAGCATCCGGCGCCGGCTGAACCGGTCGCCGAGTGATCCTGCGGTCAGCAGAAACGCCGCGAACGTCACGTTGTAGGCGTCGATGGTCCATTGCGCACCGGTCACCCCGCCGCCGAGATCACTGCCGATTGCGGGTAGGGCCAGGTTGACGGCGTTCGCGTCGACCAGCCCGACGAACAGTCCGAGGTAGGCGGCGATCAGCGTGAGGACGGGCGAACGTCGTGGTGCCATATCCGCACGCTAGGTGCGGATTGATTCGATGCCGGTCGAATCAGCGGTCAGGCAGGGCGTGCTCGACGATCGGCCGGCGCGGATGTGGTTCGCGTTCGGCACGTTTGGCGGCCAGATAAACCTGGCTGGTCTCGGCGGCCACGGTGTGCCAGTCGAAGTCGGCGCTGAGCCGCTCGCGGGCGGCGATCGCCCGGCGCTGCGCCGCCTCGGGGTCGTCGAGCACGGCGCGGACCGCCGCGGCCAGCCCCACCACATCCCGTGGTGCGAACGACATTCCGGTCTGGCCGTCGATCACCGCTTCGCCCAGGCCGCCCACATTCGAGGTCACCAACGGGGTCCCGGTGGCCGCGGCCTCCAGCGCCACGATGCCGAACGGCTCGTAGTGGCTGGGCAGCACCGCGGCGTCGGCGGACTGCAGGGCCTGCAGCAGTTCCTCGTGCCCGAGCCGTCCGACGAACCGGGTCGCCTTGAGCACCTTGTGCTTCCGGGCCTGCTCGACGAGCCATTGCTGCTGGGTTCCGTCGCCGGCGATGGTCAGCGTGGTGCCGGGATGTGCGCGCCGGATCCGGGGCAGGGCGGCGATCGCGTCGTGCACGCCCTTCTCGTATTCCAGGCGGCCGAGGTAGAGCAACTCAGGCGGGCCCTGGCGGGGGCGTCGCGGCGCGAACGGCCAGAGATCGGCGTCGATCCCGTTGCGAATCACCCTGATCTCGGACAGTTCGGGTCCGAACAGTTCGGTGATCTCATCGCTCATCGACGCCGAACACGTGATCAGCGAATCTGATTCGCGCACCAGCCAGGATTCCACGGCGTGCACCTGGCGGCTGATCGGGCCGGAGACCCAGCCGGAGTGCCGGCCCGCCTCGGTGGCGTGGATGGTGGAAACCAGTGGTACATCGAAGAATTCGGCCAGCGCGATGGCGGGATGGGCCACCAGCCAGTCGTGGGCGTGGACCAGGTCGGGCACCCATCGGTCACCCGAATTGTCCTTGACGGCAAGGCCGGTGCGCACCATGGCGTGGCCCATCGCCAGGGTCCAGGCCATCATGTCCGTGCCGAACACGAACTCATGCGGATCCTGGGCGGCGGCCACCACCCGTACACCCTCGCTGACCTCGTCGGTGGACGGGTGCGTGCTGGGATCGGTGTCGGTGGGTCTGCGACTGAGCACCACGATCTCGTGTCCGGCTTCGGCCAGCGCGGTGGCCAGGTGGTGCACGTGTCGGCCCAGACCGCCGACGACGACGGGTGGGTACTCCCATGACACCATCAGGATCTTCATGACTGCGTGCCTTCGTGCCGGTGCGAGTGTGCGCACAATGCTGGGGATTGCCGGGGTGTCGAGCGGCAGAACCGCACGCTCGCGCTGGTGGTCATTTTGGCAGACGCCGGGCGTCGAGGGCGCCGAACAGTCCGTCGGCTTTGTTCCAGCCGTCGGCGAGCCGTTCGGCGTGGTCGCGACGGCCCGAGGCCAGTGCGTCGGAGATCTCGCGGGTGGCGTGGGCGTGCAGATGCGCGCGGTAGCGCGCATAGTCGGCGGCCGAATCCTTGCTGACCATGAACGGCCAGTCGCTCGAGACAGTCAGCAACGTCTCCCGCAGGATCTGATCGGCCACGCGGTCGCGCGGGGTCGGTGCACCGACCGCGGCGTGCTGGGTGAGCGCCTTGTCCACGGTGCTCAGTGCGCCGTCGACCACCTCGCTGTTGAGCTGCACCAGATCGGCCACCTTCTCGCCGTTCCAGACCTGCCAGTTCTTGCCCGAACCCCATGAGCTGGGCGGCAATTCGACCGGGGCACCGACATATCCGCCGGCTTTGGCATCCGCGAGGGTGCCCACCCGCACGCCGGCCGCGGGCAGTGCACGCAGCACCCGGCCCAACCATTCCGGGCCCTCGTACCACCAGTGCCCGAACAGCTCGGTGTCGAACGCGGCCACGACATGCGCCGGGCGGCCGATCCGCCGGCTCTCGCTGACCAGCCGGCGGCGGACCACCTCGACGAAGTCGGCGACGTGCTCGTCGATCGCGCGGTCGGCGCGCTGCGGATCGTAGGGCGCCTTCTCCTCGGACGGGACGTTGCGGCCGGTGACCCGGGCCGGCTTGAGGCCCGTGGTGTGGTCGTAGGTGTGGAAATCCCGGTACGCGGCATGACCGGGGTAACCGGACTTGGGTGACCACACGCGGTAGCTGACCTGCAGGTCGCGTCCGAAGGCCACCACGTCGGAGTCACCGACCGGCCGGCCGAGGGTGGTGTCGCCGTGCAACGACGGGCCGTCCACCATGAAATGCCCGACACCGGCCGCGGCGTAACCGGTCTCCATACCCGGTGCGTATGCGCATTCGGGTGCCCAGATGCCGACCGGGGTGTGCGCGAACCGCTGCTGGGCATCGGCCAGGCCTTCGCGTAGCGCGAACTCGCGCAGTCGGGGGTTCAGCAGGGGCTGGAACGGGTGCGACAGCGGGCCGCCGAGCAGTTCGATGGTCTCGGCGTCGATCAGCTGGCGCAGCAGCCCGCTGGCGCCGTGCCGCCAGTGGGTGGTGAATTCCTCGATGGCCGCGCCGGCCTCGGCGTACTCACGAATCCCGAACTGCTGTAAGGCTGGTTCCTCGCGCAGCGTCGTCGCCTCCTGGGCGCGCAGCTGCCAGTTGGCCAGCCAGTGGTGCATTCCCGTCAGGCAGTAGGGGTCATCGAGCTGCGCGGTGACCACCGGCGTCATGCCGAGAGTGATCAGGTGGCTGCGGTCCTCGGCGGCCAGCCCGCGCAGCACCCGCATCAACGGCAGGTAGGCCGCTGCCCAGGACTGGTAGAGCCATTCCTCGCCGACCGGCCAGCGTCCGTGGTGGGCCAGCCAGGGCAGATGGGTGTGCAGGACGAGCGTGAACAACCCCGGAGCCGGATCGCCGGCGACATTGGGCCGGGGTACCGGTTCGGGTTCAGGCTCCGGAGTGGGATGCGTCACGGCCGCACCGCGATCGCGACCAGGTCGAGGCTGTCATCAATGTTGCGTTCGTCGGCAGACGTGAGATCGAAGTCGTCGATGCCGACTGCGGCGACATCGGCGAGCAGCTGCTCGGGCCACGGAGCGTCGGCCACGGCGCGCTGCACCTGCGCTTCGATGATCGAGCCGCCGTGCCGGGCGTCGAGCTCTGCCAGCCCGGCGCCGTGAAAGACCCCGAGCATCGACTCGACGGTGAAACCGGCGTCGTGCAGCAGTTCGGTCAGCTCCGCGCCGTTGAGTTCACGGGTGTGGAACGGGTTGAGCGGGGTGTCGCGACCGGGGGAGAAGGTGATCCGGTTGGGGGTGGAGACCAGGAACACTCCGCCCGGCCGCAGTACCCGGAAGCATTCGGAGACGAATTGGCCCTGATCCCACAGGTGTTCGATGACCTGGAAGTTCACCACCACGTCGACGGACTGGTCGGCCAGGGGCAGCTCGGCGAGGTTGCCGTGCTGGATCTCCACCCTCGGGTAGCGGGCCCGCACGTGGGCGACCGTGGCCTCGTCGTAGTCCAGCGCGACGACGCGGCGGGCGACGTCGGCGATCAGATCGGCGCCGTAGCCTTCACCGCAGCCGGCCTCCAGGACCTCACGATCGACGCAACGGCCGGCCAATCGCTGATACACCACCTCATGACGGCGAAACCAGTAGTTCTCCTCGGCCAGGCCGGGGATGGTCCGCTCGCCGGTCAGGGGTAGGGCCCGGGATTCGACGTGGGTGAGGACACTGTCCGGGCCCTCCGCGTTTGCGCTCATTGGAAGGCAGGCTAACCCAGGCGAAGCACTGGTGGACTATCCGCGAACGGTTCCCCTACCTCAGGGGTGTGGTAGGGGAGGCCGGAATACAAACTCCGACCAGCTATGGTGATCCTGCGAACCATCAAAAGTTACCGACCGGTAACATGATGCTAGTTGCCTAGAACGTGATATGAGCCCGGGTCACCGGTCTCATCGAGGAGGACGAACCAGAGTCATGACGAACATCGTGGTCCTGATCAAACAGGTCCCAGACACTTGGTCGGAGCGCAAGCTGTCCGACGGCGATTTCACCCTCGACCGCGAGGCTGCCGACGCCGTGCTCGACGAGATCAACGAGCGCGCCGTGGAAGAGGCGCTGTTGATCAAGGAGCGTGAGGGCGGCGACAGCACTGTCACCGTGCTGACCGCCGGCCCGGAGCGCGCCACCGAGGCGATCCGCAAGGCGCTGTCCATGGGTGCCGACAAGGCCGTGCACCTCAAGGACGACGGCCTGCACGGCTCCGACGTGATCCAGACCGG
The DNA here is from genome assembly GCF_048282715.1 of Mycobacterium sp. 134. Taxonomy (NCBI): domain Bacteria; kingdom Bacillati; phylum Actinomycetota; class Actinomycetes; order Mycobacteriales; family Mycobacteriaceae; genus Mycobacterium; species Mycobacterium sp. 134. Next base: position 4,405,729 of record NZ_JBLVUN010000008.1, on the reverse strand, counting down.
GTGGGCACTGGCCCGCGCGCTGGGCACCATCGAGGGCACCGAGCTGGTCATCGCCGGTAACGAGGCCACCGACGGTGTCGGCGGCGCAGTCCCCGCCGTGATCGCCGAGTACCTGGGCCTGCCGCAGCTCACCCACGTGCGGAAGCTGACCGTCGAGGGCGGCAAGGTCACCGCCGAGCGTGAGACCGACGAGGGCGTGTTCAGCCTCGAGGCCTCGCTGCCGGCCGTGGTCAGCGTCAACGAGAAGATCAACGAGCCCCGCTTCCCCTCCTTCAAGGGCATCATGGCCGCCAAGAAGAAGGAAGTCACCGTGCTCACCCTCGCCGAGATCGGCGTGGAAGCCGATGAGGTCGGCGTTGCCAATGCCGGTTCCAAGGTGCTGTCTTCGACCCCGAAGCCTCCGAAGACCGCCGGTGAGAAGGTGACCGACGAAGGTGACGGCGGCACGAAGATCGCCGAGTACCTGGTTGCCCAAAAGCTGATCTAGCCCACCCACTTCCGAAAGACGTAACGAGAACTCATGGCTGAAGTACTTGTGCTCGTTGAGCACTCCGAAGGCGCATTGAAGAAGGTCAGCGCCGAGCTCATTACCGCTGCCCGCGTGCTGGGCGAGCCTGCCGCCGTTGTGGTGGGCAAGCCGGGCACCGCGGCCCCGCTGGTCGACGGCCTCAAGGCCGCCGGTGCGGCCAAGATCTACGTCGCCGAGTCCGACGACGCTGAGAGCTACCTGGTCACCCCCGTCGTCGACGTGCTGGCCGGACTGGCCGAGTCGGCCGCCCCCGCCGGCGTGATCGTCGCCGCCACAGCTGACGGCAAGGAAATCGCCGCCCGCCTGGCCGCGCGTATCGGCTCGGGCCTGCTGGTCGACGTGGTCGAGGTCCGCGAGGGTGCAGTGGGCGTCCACTCCATCTTCGGTGGCGCCTTCACCGTCGAGGCCCAGGTCACCAGTGACACCCCGGTGATCACGGTCCGTCCGGGTGCCATCGAGGCCGCCCCGGCCGACGGTGCCGGCGAGGTCGTCAACGTCGAGGTCCCGGCCCAGGCCGAGAACGCGACCAAGATCACCAAGCGCGAGCCCGCCGTTGCCGGTGACCGCCCCGAGCTCACCGAGGCCAGCGTCGTGGTCGCCGGTGGTCGTGGTGTCGGCAGCGCCGAGAGCTTCTCGGTCGTCGAGGAGCTGGCCGACTCGCTGGGCGGTGCCGTCGGTGCCTCCCGCGCCGCGGTCGACTCGGGTTACTACCCGGGCCAGTTCCAGGTCGGCCAGACCGGTAAGACCGTGTCGCCGCAGCTGTACATCGCCCTCGGTATCTCCGGCGCGATCCAGCACCGCGCCGGCATGCAGACGTCGAAGACGATCATCGCGGTGAACAAGGACGAGGAAGCGCCGATCTTCGAGATCGCCGACCTCGGCATCGTCGGTGACCTGTTCAAGGTCAGCCCGCAGCTGACCGAGGCCGTCAAGGCCCGCAAGGGATAATTCCCCCAAGGCGTCAACGCAGAACCCCGGTGCACCTCGGTGCGCCGGGGTTCTGTGCTGTCTGGGGGCAACTGTGTGGGGCAAACGGGCGCACACACCGTGCACCGGGTGTCACGCTGGAGTGGCGCTTCGAGCCCGAGAACCACTCTCGCGTGACAGGGCGGCGCGGCGGTGCGGCGGCGGTGTGGCCGGCCGTCTGGACTACGGACTTTCCAGGGTTTGAATCTCGGCATGCGGTGCCAGTGTTGGTTCTGTCAGCACGTTGAGAAAGGGATTCGCACAATGAAAATCACAGTCATAGGTGCCAGTGGCCAGATCGGCTCGCGGGTCGTGCGGTTGCTCACCGAAGCCGGGCACGACGTGGTGGCCGCTTCCCTGTCGTCGGGTGCCAACGTCCTGACCGGCGAGGGCCTGGTCGACGCGCTCAACGGCGCAGAGGTGTTGGTCGACGTGGTCAACTCGCCCTCGTTCGAGGACGGCGCCGTGATGGACTTCTTCACCACGTCCGCACGCAACCTGGCGGCCGCCGCGAAGGAGACCGGTGTCGGGCACTACGTCGCGCTGTCGATCGTGGGCACCGACGGCCTGCCGGACAGCGGCTACATGCGGGCCAAGGTGTCCCAGGAGAAGGTCATCACCGAGTCCGGGCTGCCGTACACGATCGTGCGCGCCACGCAGTTCCAGGAATTCGCCGAGGCGATCACCGCGACGCTGGTGGTGGGCGACGAGGTACGCGTCCCCGATGCCCGGATCCAGCTGATCTCCGTCGACGACGTCGCAGCCGAGGTGGCCAAGGTCGCCCAGGCCGCACCGCTGGGCGGCATCGTCAACATCGGCGGGCCCGACAAGATCTCGTTCGCCGACATGGCACGCGCGGTGCTCGCCGAGCAAGGTGACGACAAGCCGGTCGTGATCGATCCGCGGGCAACATATTTCGGCACCGCCGTCGATGACGACAGCCTGGTGACCGGCGACGACGGGATCCTTGGTGAAACTCGTTGGGTCGCATGGACCGGGGCGCACTGACATGCCTGTCACAGCGGAGCAGGAAAAAGCCCTCCACGATGCGATGACTGTGATCGCCACCGCGACACCGCCGTTCATTCCGCCGAATGCCGAGGTGATGACGACCATCATCGAGTGGCCCGCGGGATCCCCTGGGGCGCCGCCACACCGGCATCCCGCCGGACCCGCGTTCGGCTATGTGCTGGAGGGCGAGATGCTGTTCGAACTGGAGGGCGAGGCGCCGCGGGTGGTCAAGGCGGGGGAGGCCTTCTGGGAACCCGGCGGTGACGTCATCCACTACTCGGATGCCAACAACCGTGACGACATACCGCTGAAGTTCCTCGTCAACATGCTGTGTGTGCCAGGCGAACCCATGCTCGTCATCGTCGAAGACGAGGAGCTCGAGGCCCGCAAGGACCGGCGAGTTCGCTGATGGCCGAGTTCGGAGACGTCGTCCGGTCGCGTCGTTCGTCACGAATGTTCCTGCCGGACAAGCCTGTTCCACGTGAGCTCCTGGATGAGGCGCTCGCGTTGGCAGTGCGGGCGCCGTCGAACTCGAACACACAGCCCTGGCACGTCTTCTTCGCCACCGGCGAGCGGCGCGTCCGATTGGTGGACGCGCTGCTCGCCGCGGTCGAGGCGGCGCCGCCGGCGGTGGGCTCCGCGGGCCTTCCGCCGCGGTTCGCTCACCTGCGCCGCGAGAGCGGTGCCCTGGTCTACGGTGCGATGGGGATCGCCCGCGACGACGCCGAGGGACGCTGGGCCGCCCAGAAGCGGAACTGGGAGTTCTTCCACGCGCCCGTCGCCGGGGTGGTCTGCATGCACCGGGATTTCACCAACGTCGACGCGATGGGGGTCGGGATGTTCCTGCAGACCCTGCTGTTGGCGTTGAACGAACGGGGTCTCGGCAGTTGCGTGCAGGTGTCCATCTCGTTCTATCCGGACGTCCTGCGCGAACAACTGGACATTCCCGACGATCTGACCATCCTGAGTGGGCTGTCGGTCGGCTATGCCGACCCCCAATTTGCGGCGAATCACCTGGACACACCGCGCAACCCGATCAGCGAGAACGTGGTGTTCCTGCAGGACTGACCGGGAGCCCAAAAAGTCACCTGGCGCTCACAGACATGTCACACGGGCGATGCCGTATGGAGACCCGGCTGGGCGACCGTGCTGGTTATGAGCACTGCATCTGTACTCATCGCCGCTGATCACACCGACAGCGCGGCGCCCGATGCGCCGCGCTACACCCTGTTGTTGTCCGCCGATCCCGAGCTCATCGAAGCCGCCCAGCGGCTCCGCCACGACGTGTTCACCTCCGAACCCGGATTCGCCCTCACCGCGGCTGCCGACGGACGTGACGCCGACCGGTTCGACGAGCATTGCGACCACCTGCTGGTACGTGAGGACCGCACCGGCGAGTTGGTGGGTTGCTACCGGATGCTGCCGCCGCCTGGCGCCATCGCCGCGGGCGGGCTGTACACCGCAACCGAGTTCGACGTGCGCGGCCTCGACGCACTGCGGCCGTCCCTGGTCGAAATGGGCCGTGCGGTGGTGCGGACCGACCACCGCAACGGTGCCGTCGTCCTGCTCATGTGGGCGGGCATCCTGGCCTACCTCGACCGTTCCGGGTACGACTACGTGACGGGCTGCGTTTCGGTGCCGGTCGCCGGGAACGCCGACGGCCCACCGGGGACCCAGATCCGCGGGGTCCGCGACTTCGTGCGGCGTCGCCACGCCGCTCCTGCCGAACACACCGTGTACCCCTACCGGCCGGTGGTGCTGGACGGCAGAGGGCTCGACGACATCGACCCGCCCTCGCGGACCACGGTGCCGCCGCTGATGCGGGGCTACCTGCGGCTGGGCGCGCAGGTGTGCGGGGAACCGGCCCACGACCCCGACTTCGGGGTGGGGGACTTCCCGGCCCTGCTGGACAAGCGCCGCGCCGACGTCCGCTACCTCAAGCGCCTGCGCTCGGTGTCGGCCGCGGCCGACATGGCCGACGGGACGGCCGGGGGCGCGTCATGACCACATGTGACCAATCGTGGCTGCCCAAGGCCTCGTGCGACGGCAGTTGCGTATATGCCGGCGGCGCCGACGCCGGCCGTCGGCTTGTGGTCTGGATCCGCACCACCATCCGGGTGGTGATGGCCGTCGTCCTGTTCCCCTGCGCGGTGCTGCTGGCGGTGCCGATGCCGGGCCGCTCGCACGTGCAGCGGTTCTACTGCCGGTTGATGCTGCGCTGCTTCGGCGTCCGGGTCACCTTGTCGGGCGGGCCCATTCGCAATCTGCAGGGCGTGCTCGTGGTCAGTGGCCACGTGTCGTGGCTCGACATCTTCACGATCGGTGCGGTGCTGCCCGGTTCGTTCGTGGCCCGTGCCGACCTGGTGGAGTGGCCCGCGCTGGGCCGGCTGGCCCGGGTGATGAAGGTGATCCCGATCGACCGGGGCAGCCTGCGCCGGCTGCCCGCGGTGGTTCACACCGTGGCCGAGCGCCTGCGCGCCGGACACACCGTGGTGGCCTTCCCCGAGGGCACCACCTGGTGCGGCCTGGCCTACGGACCGTTCCGGCCGGCGATGTTCCAGGCCGCGATCGACGCGGCCCGGCCAGTGCAGCCGTTACGCCTGGTCTACCGCCACCGCGACGGCCGGCCGTCGACGATTCCGGCCTTTGTCGGGGAGGACACCCTGCTCCGGTCGGTGCGGCGGGTCATCACCGCACGTCGCACGGTGTGCCACGTCCATGTGGGGTCGTTACAGCTGCCGGGAGACGACCGACGGGTACTGGCCGGACGCTGCGAGGCGGTGGTGCGCGGCCACCAGGAGCTGCCTGGAGCTCCCGCGCACGTGCTGGCGGCCTGAGGCGGCTGGAGGGAGGGTCGCCTGCCAGCGGCTATCCTAGGAGGGTTATGGCCTCCATCCTGACCTCCTCCTCAGGCGGGCCGGTCTATCTCGATCACGCCGCCACCACCCCGATGCACACCGCTGCCATCGAGGCGATGACCGCTGCGCTGGCCACCGTCGGCAACGCGTCGTCGCTGCACGGTTCCGGCCGGATGGCGCGCCGCCGGATGGAGGAGGCCCGCGAGACGCTGGCCCAGCTGCTGGGCTGTCGCCCCTCGGAGGTGATCTTCACCGCCGGTGGGACAGAGAGCGACAACCTGGCCGTCAAGGGCATCTACTGGGCCCGCCGCGATGCCGACCCGGCGCGCCGCCGGATCATCACCACTGCCGTCGAGCATCACGCCGTCCTGGACGCCGTGCAGTGGCTGGTCGACCACGAGGGTGCCGAGGTGACCTGGCTGCCGGTCGACGCCGGGGGCGCCGTCGCACCCGAGTCGCTGCGTGCCGCGCTTGAGGCCGGCGACGGACCCGCTGACGTAGCCCTGATCAGCATCATGTGGGCCAACAACGAGGTCGGCACGATCATGCCGATCGCCGAGCTGGCCGCCGTCGCGACCGAGTTCGAGGTCCCGATGCACAGCGACGCCATCCAGGCCGTCGGCCAGATCCCGGTCGACTTCACCGCCACCGGGCTGGCGGCGATGAGCGTGGCCGCGCACAAGTTCGGCGGCCCGATGGGCATCGGTGCCCTGGTGCTGCGTCGTGACACCGCCTGTGTGCCGCTGCTGCACGGCGGCGGTCAGGAGCGCGACGTCCGCTCCGGGACGCCCGACGTGGCCGGTGCGGTGGCGATGGCCGCGGCCGCCGAGGTGGCCATCGGCGGGCTCGCCGAGCACAGCGCCCGCGTGCAGGCGTTGCGGGACCGGCTGATCGACGGTGTGTTGTCCATGATCGAGGACACCTATCTCAACGGGCCGCAGGGAGCCGGCCGGCTTCCCGCCAACACCCACTTCACCTTCCGCGGCTGCGAAGGCGACTCGCTGCTGATGCTGCTCGACGCCAAGGGCGTCGAATGCTCCACCGGGTCGGCGTGCACCGCGGGCGTGGCGCAGCCGTCGCACGTCCTGATCGCCATGGGCGCCGACCCCGCCACCGCGCGGGGTTCACTGCGATTCTCGTTGGGGCACACCAGCACCGACGCCGACGTCGATGCGGTGCTGGAGGTGCTGCCGGCGGCGGTCGAGCGGGCCCGGCAGGCGGCGCTGGCCAGCGCCGGGAGGACCTTCTCATGAGAGTCCTGGTCGCGATGAGCGGCGGCGTGGATTCCTCGGTGGCCGCCGCCCGGATGGTCGATGCCGGCCACGACGTCGTCGGAGTGCACATGGCGCTGTCGTCGGCACCGGGGACGTTGCGCACCGGATCCCGGGGGTGCTGCTCCAAGGAGGATGCGGGCGATGCCCGCCGGGTGGCCGACATTCTCGACATCCCCTTCTACGTCTGGGATTTCGCCGACCGGTTCAAGGACGACGTGATCGACGACTTCGTCGAGTCGTACGCCCGCGGCGAGACCCCGAACCCCTGTGTGCGGTGCAATGAGCGGATCAAGTTCTCTGCGCTGGCGGCGCGGGCGCTGGCGCTCGGTTTCGACGCGGTGGCCACCGGTCACTACGCACGGCTGGCCGATGGCCAGCTGCGCCGCGCGGTCGACGCCGACAAGGACCAGTCCTATGTGCTGGGTGTGCTGACCGCCGAACAGCTGTCACATGCGCTCTTCCCGATCGGTGACACGCCCAAGTCGCAGATCCGGGCCGAAGCCGCCGAGCGTGGCCTGGCCGTCGCGAAAAAGCCTGACAGCCATGACATCTGCTTCATCCCCTCCGGGGACACCCAAGCCTTCCTGGGCGCCCGGATCGGGGTCCGTCGCGGCTCGGTGATCGACAACGAAGGTGCGGTGCTCGCCGAACATCAAGGCGTGCACGGCTTCACCATCGGACAGCGAAAGGGTCTGGGTATCGCGGGGCCGGGTGCCGACGGCCGGCCGCGCTACGTCACCGCGATCGACGCCGAGACGGGCACGGTGCGGGTCGGACCGGCCGAGGACCTCGAGATCTGGGAACTGGTCGGCGACAAGCCCGTGTTCACCAGCGGGGCTCCGCTGCACGGGCCGGTCGAATGCCAGATTCAGGTGCGGGCGCACGGCGGGATCACCGACGCGGTGGCCGAGCTGCGCGACGGCCGGCTGGCGGTTTCCCTGCGGGCACCGCTGCGCGGGGTGGCCCCGGGCCAGACCATGGTGCTGTACCGGCCCGACGCCGACGGCGACGAGGTCATCGCCAGCGCGACCATCGCGCGCGCGTGAGCATCGACGGATGAGCGTCTTCGCAGCGGCAACCGGTATCGGTTCGTGGCCGGGCGACCAGCCGCGGGCTGCCGCTGAAGTTGTCGTCGGTGAACTGCACACCCTCTCGCACCTCGTGGAACTGCCGGCGAGGGGGATCGGCGCCGACCTGATCGGTCGGGCCGGGGCCCTGCTGGTCGACATCGGCATCGACACCGTGCCGCGCGGTTACCGCATCGCCGGTGGCCGCAGCGCCGCGCTGCGGCGCGCCGTGAGCCTGCTCGGCGAGGACATCGACGCGCTGGAAGAAGCGTGGGAGCGTGCGGGGTTGCGGGGCAGTGGGCGCGCCGTCAAGGTGCAGGCGCCCGGTCCGATCACGCTGGCCGCTCAGCTGGAACTGCCCAACGGGCATCGGGCGATCACCGACCACGGTGCGCTGCGGGATCTTTCGGCGTCCCTGGCCGAGGGGCTGGCGATCCACCGGGCCGAGGTGGCCCGGCGGTTGGAGACCCCGGTGGTGGTCCAGCTGGATGAACCGTCGCTGCCTGCCGCGTTGGCGGGCCGGCTGCCGGGGGTCACCAGATTCACCCCGGTACATGCCGTGGACGAGCCGTTGGCGATGAACCTGATCGACGCCTGCGTCGCAGCGGCCGGGTCCGACGTCGCATTGCACAGTTGCGCACCCGAGCTGCCGTGGAAGGCCTTGTTGCGCAGCACTCTTCACGCTGTTTCGGTCGACGTCTCGACCCTGACGCCGGCGGATCTGGACGGTGTCGGGGAGTTCGTCGACTCCGGACGTACCGTGCTGCTCGGTGTGGTGCCTGCGATCGCGCCCGAGGGCAGGCCGTCGGCCGAAGAAATCGCCAAGGCGGCGGTGGCGCTCACCGATCGACTCGGGTTCGCCCGGTCCGTGTTGCGGGACCGCATCGGCATCACGCCGTGCTGTGGGCTGGCCGGGGCGACGTCGCAATGGGCGCGCACCGCGGTGGAACTCACGCAGAAGGCCGCCGACGCGTTCGCCGAAGATCCAGACGCCATTTAAAAAAGCAACCGTCGCGTCGACCGCCTGCGGGCCTACGTCGAGGACTAGCTGCCGCGCAGCTCCCGGCGCAGGATCTTGCCTGCTGACGACTTGGGGATCGCGTCGATGAACTCGACCTGGCGCACCTTCTTGTAGGGCGCCACCAGGCCGGCCACGAACGCCATCACCTCATCGGCGCTCAACTCGGACGAAGGCTGTTTGACCACAAAGGCTTTCGGCACTTCCTCGCCGGATTCCTTGTCCTGCACCCCGATCACCGCGGCATCGGCGATGCTGGGATGGCCCAGCAGCACAGCCTCCAGTTCGGCCGGCGGGACCTGGTAGCCCTTGTACTTGATGAGTTCCTTCAGCCGGTCGACGACGTAGACGCATCCGTAGGAATCGACCTGGGCCAGATCTCCGGTGTGCAGGAACCCGTCTGCGTCGATGGTCTCCCGCGTGGCCGTTTCGTTGTTCAGGTAGCCGGCCATCACGTTGGGCCCCTTGAACCACAGCTCGCCGGTTTCGCTCAAACCCTCGGCCGGGATGTCGATTTCCTTGCCGGTGTCGGGGTCGACCAGCTTGCTCACGCTGTTGGGGACGGTCCAGCCGCACGAGTCCAGCGGTGCGACCGTGCCGACCGACGCCAGTCCGCCGTCGTGCGGGGTGATGTGGCTGACCGGGCTGAGCTCGCTCATGCCGTAGCCCTGAGACACCGTGCAGCTCAATCGATCTGCCACGGCCCGGCCCAGATCGGCATCGAGCGAGGCGGCGCCGGACAAGACGGCCCGCAGTGAGGACAGGTCATAGGACTCCACCAGCGGGTGCTTGGCCAGGGCGACGGCCACCGGCGGGGCGATGTAGACGAACGTGCACCGGTGCGTCGCGATGTTCTCCAGGAATTCAGCGAGGTCGAAGGACGGCATGATGACCAGTTGTGCGCGGGCGTGCAGGGCGGCGTTGAGCAGCACCGTCATGCCGTAGATGTGGAAGAACGGCAGCACGGCCAACAGCCGGTCATCGGAGGTCAGGCCCTGCAGCGGGCGGATCTGGGCCACGTTCGCCGTCAGGTTGGCGTGGGTGAGCATGACGCCCTTGGGGTTGGCCGTGGTGCCCGAGCTGTAGGGGAGCGCGGCCAGGTGCGTGGCCGGATCGAAGCTCACGTCGGGAGCCGGGCCCTCGGCGCCGAGGCCGTCGCCGTCGAGCACCACCACCTGGTCCTCGGTGAGGCCCGCCGCCAGTGCGCCCTCGAGGGCCTGCGGCAGCAGCGCGCTCACCGTGACCATCAGGCGCGCCTTCGAATCCTTGAGCTGCTTGGTGATGTCACGCGCGGTGAACAGTGCGTTGACGGTGGTGGCGGTGGCGCCCGCGCGCAGGATCCCGTGGAACGCGATCGCGAAACCCGAACTGTTGGGGGACAGCAGTGCGACGACGTCGCCGACTCCGATCCCGCGGGCCGCCAGCCCGCCGGCGAACGCGTCGATCCGGCTCACCAGGTCGCCGTAGCTGGTCTCGGTACCGGACTTGGCGTCCACCAGGGCGGTCCGGCCGGCGTCGGCCGCCGACATGTCGGCGAAGAGATAGTCGTAGACGCTGACGGCCGGCAGGGCGACGTCGGGGAAGGGACTGGCGAAACTCATGGGGCTTCCGATCAGTTCTCGTCGAGTTGTTTGATGAGTCGGCGCGAGGCGACCAACCGGAACGAGGCGTCGATGAGTTCGCGGACCTCGGCCCAATCTACCTTCGCCGCAGTGAAGTCCAGACCGAGCCAGCCGAAAGGGCCCATGTAGGCCGGAAAGAAGAAGCGGCTGTCCTGTTCGAGTGCCCGGCGGTCGCTCTCGTCGACCTTGATCAGCAGCGAGTGGGGATACGGCACCATCTCGCCCCGAACCTCGGGTTTGACGTTGCCGCCGTACATGGCGAACATCTTCGGCGCGCAGAACACCGGCCGGCCCCACGAGACCTTCTCGAAGGCCTCGGGGAATCCAAGGGCTACCGTGCGGAGTTCGGCCAGGCCCAGGTCGTCATCGCTGAACATGATCGGGTGCGGCATGTCGACAGGTTAGCGGTAGGGGACCGCCCCGTCCGTTGATAATTAGGCTAGCCTTACCTTGCTTAATCGCAGGAAGGTTGACATGCCCACGACTTGGTTGGATTCCCTCACCCGGCAAACCCGCCGGACGGGTGGTTATCCCTATCCCCATCAGGCCGCCTATTTCCTCAACAATCCGTTGCGCCGACTCAGCGGAGATGACGAGCGGGCCGTCAAGCGGCTGGACCTGACCGGATTCGAGCGGGTACTCGAAATCGGTCCGGGCCCTGGATACTTCAGCGTCGCGATCGCCCGCAACCTGCACCGGGGGCGACTGGACCTGCTCGACATTCAGCTGGAGATGCTGGACAAATCGCGCAGCGCACTCGACCGTGCCGAGTGCTACAACGTCAGTTTCCACACCGGCGATGCCGAGGAAGAGCTGCCGTTCTATGACGACAGTTTCGACGTGGCGTTCCTGGCTTCGGCATTCGGCGAGATATCGGATAAGCGGGGCTGCATCCGCTCCTTGCATCGGATTCTCAAACCCGGTGCGCTACTGGTGTTTCGGGAAGGATTCCCGGACCCGGACCGCCTCAGCGTAGACGATCTGCGTGAGCTGGTGGAAGCCGACGGTTTCGAGTTCTGCGATGCCACCGGGAACCGCTGGCACGACGTCGTCAGGTTTCGGCGCTTGCCGCTGCCTTGAGCTGTCGGAGGGCTCCGCTAGCCTGCCAGGGTGAGCGAGAAGCCAACCGTGGACGCCGGCGCCGCACTGCCCGAACAGGCCGATGCCGACGTGCGGCGGCGCTGGCAGGAGCTTGCCGACGAGGTACGTGAACACCAGTTCCGGTACTACGTCAAAGACGCGCCCATCGTCTCGGACGCTCAATTCGACGCCCTGCTGCGCGAACTGCAGGCCCTGGAGGCCGATCACCCGGAGTTACTCACCCCGGATTCCCCGACCCAGCTGGTCGGCGGGGCCGGTTTTGCCACCGAGTTCGCGCCCGCCGAGCATCTGGAACGGATGTTGTCCCTGGACAACGTGTTCGATTCCGATGAGCTCTCGGCCTGGGCGGCCCGGATCAGCGGGGAGACCGGCGACGCCGCGCACTATTTGTGCGAGCTGAAGATCGACGGCGTCGCGCTGGCGCTCGTGTACCGCGACGGCAGGCTGGTGCGGGCTGCTACCCGCGGTGACGGGCGCAGCGGTGAGGACGTCACCCTCAACGCCCGCACCATCACCGACATCCCGGAGAAATTGACGGCCTCCGACGAGTTTCCGGTGCCAGCCGTGCTGGAGGTGCGCGGCGAGGTGTTCTTCCGGGTCGCCGACTTCGAGGAGCTCAACGCCGGGTTGGTCGCCGAGGGCAAGCCCCCTTTCGCCAACCCGCGCAACAGTGCGGCGGGCTCGCTGCGTCAGAAGAATCCGGCGGTCACCGCGCGGCGCCGGTTACGGATGATCTGCCATGGGCTCGGGCATATAGATATAGAAAGCGCTGGAGGGTTTCCGTTCAAATCCCTGCATGACGCCTATCGGGCGCTGGGTGCGTGGGGTCTGCCGGTCTCCGAGCACACCGCCAGGGTGTCCGGTGTCGCCGCGGTCGCCGAGCGGATCGCCTACTGGGGTGAGCACCGCCATGACGTCGACCACGAGATCGACGGTCTGGTCGTCAAGGTCGACGAGGTGGCGCTGCAGCGCCGGCTCGGCGCCACCTCGCGCGCACCTCGATGGGCGGTGGCCTACAAATACCCGCCGGAAGAGGCCACCACGAAGCTGCTCGACATCCGGGTGAGCGTGGGGCGGACCGGCCGGGTCACCCCGTTCGCCTATATGGAGCCGGTCAAGGTGGCCGGTTCGACCGTCGGCCTGGCCACGCTGCACAACGCGACCGAAGTTCAGCGCAAGGGGGTGCTGATCGGCGACACCGTGGTGATCCGCAAGGCCGGCGACGTCATCCCCGAGGTCCTCGGCCCGGTGGTCGACCTGCGCGACGGGTCCGAGCATGCGTTCGTCATGCCGACCAACTGCCCCGAATGCGGCACCGTGCTGGCGCCTGCCAAGGAGGGCGACGCCGACATCCGCTGCCCGAATACCCGCAGTTGCCCGGCGCAGTTGCGGGAGAGGGTGTTTCATGTCGCAGGGCGCGGCGCGTTCGACATCGAGGGGCTCGGCTATGAGGCGGCGACCGCGCTGCTGCAGGCCGGGGTGATCGCCGACGAGGGCGATCTGTTCACCCTGACCGCCGACCAGTTGCTGCGCACCGAGCTGTTCACGACGAAGGCCGGCGAGCTGTCGGCCAACGGCAAGCGCCTGCTGGCCAATCTGGACAAGGCCAAGGCCCAGCCGCTGTGGCGGGTGCTGGTGGCGTTGTCGATCCGCCACGTGGGGCCCACCGCGGCGCGGGCGCTGGCCACCGAATTCGCCAGCCTGGACGCCATCGTCGCGGCGAGCGAGGAGCAGCTCGCCGCGGTGGAAGGGGTCGGCTCGACGATCGCCGCCGCCGTGATCGACTGGTTCAGCGTCGATTGGCACCGCGCGATCGTGGACAAGTGGCGCGCCGCCGGGGTCCGGATGGCCGACGAGCGCGACGCGAGCATCGAGCGCACGCTGGAGGGTCTGTCGATCGTGGTGACCGGGTCCCTGCCCGGGTTCTCCCGCGATGAGGCCAAGGAGGCCATCATCAGCCGCGGCGGCAAGGCCGCCAGCTCGGTCTCCAAGAAGACCGCCTATGTGGTGGCCGGTGACGCGCCCGGATCCAAGTACGACAAGGCCGTGGAACTCGGTGTCCCGATCCTCGACGAGGACGGCTTCCGCACGCTGCTCGCCGAAGGCCCGCAAGCGGGGCCGGACGCCGCGGAGCCCGAAGAGAGCTAGCCGCAGGGCATTTCAGCGCAGGATCGTGGCGACGATCCCGGCCAGATAACCCAGGCGGGCCACCTCGGAGGGCCGGAACCCCGGACCGCCGGGGCGGCCCAGCACCACCGCGGTGTTCGGGTCACCCAGGGGTGCGGCGGCCAGTGTGGTGTCCATGTCGCGCCACACCTGTGGCACCCAATCCTGGGTGCCGTCGAGAGCGCTGGCCTGCTGCAACGGCAACCACGGCGCCGACTGGGCCTGCGTCTCGGGAGCGCCGTGACTGCCGGCGATGCGCTCGACGCCGGTTGCGGTGGACCGCACCACGACACACCAGCTGACGCGCAGCACCCGGGGTGCCTCTTCGGCCAGCACCTTCAGCCGGGCGGCCTTCGAATGCGCTGCGGCGACATGGTCGATCAACTCGAGCTCGCGGTGTGCCTCCAGCAGCCCGGTGTGGGGACGGATGCTGTCGACGAAGACGCCCGACAGGTTCTCGGCGGCGGTGATCAAGGTGTCCGGCATGGAGCCCTGCGGCAGATCGACGACCAGATCGTCGATCGCGTAGCCGGTCCCGCGCTCGACGACGTCGAGCGACAGGATGTCGGCACCGACCGAGCCGAGCGCCACGGCGAGCGAGCCGAGGCTGCCTGGTCGGTCCTCTAGCTGGACCCGCAGCAGATACGAAGGCACGCGCATCACCTTTGCACAGCGGGCGCAGCGGGGCATGCCGGTGACCCGCCCGAAGCACTGCCGAGGCTGGACCGATCCCCAAGTCGCTGCGCTCGTGCCCGCCGAAACCCGATTTGGTGGCTTGACTAGGCTGCTTTGTCGTGTCGAAGATCTCCCGAGACGAGGTAGCCCATCTGGCGCGTCTGGCGCGCCTGGCGCTGACCGACGACGAACTGGACAGTTACGCCGGCCAGCTGGATGCCATCCTCGGCCACGTCAGCCAGATCCAGTCCGTCGACGTCACCGGCGTGGAAGCGACGGACAACCCGCTCAAGGACGTCAACGTCAGCCGGCCCGACGTTGTCGAGCCGTGCCTGACGCAGGAGGAAGCGCTGGCCGCCGCGCCGCGTGCCGAAGACGGGCGCTTCGCCGTGCCGCGGATTCTCGGAGAGGGTGAATGACGAGCATGAGTGAGCTGATCCGCAGCGATGCGGCGACCCTGGGTGCCCAGATCGCGGCCAAGGAGGTCTCCTCGACCGAGGTGACCCAGGCCCACCTGGACCAGATCGCGGAGACCGACGAACGCTTCAACGCCTTCCTGCACGTGGCAGCGGAATCCGCGCTGGAGACCGCGGCGCGGATCGACGCTGCCGTGGCCGCCGGTGAGACGCTGCCCTCGCCGCTGGCCGGGGTGCCGCTGGCACTCAAGGACGTCTTCACCGCCACCGACATGCCCACCACTGCGGGCTCGAAAATCCTTGAGGGATGGCGTGCGCCGTACGACGCGACCGTCACCGCCAAGCTGCGCGCCGCGGGTATCCCGATCCTGGGCAAGACGAACATGGACGAGTTCGCCATGGGATCGTCGACCGAGAATTCGGCCTACGGCCCGACCCGCAACCCGTGGAACACCGAGCGGGTGCCCGGCGGATCGGGGGGCGGTAGCGCTGCGGCGCTGGCCGCTTATCAGGCCCCGCTGGCCATCGGCACCGACACCGGCGGGTCGATCCGTCAGCCTGCCGCGCTCACCGCGACCGTCGGCGTGAAGCCGACCTACGGCACGGTCTCGCGCTACGGCCTGATCGCCTGTGCGTCCTCACTGGATCAGGGCGGTCCGTGTGCCCGCACGGTGCTCGACACCGCACTGCTGCACCAGGTGATCGCCGGCCACGACCCGCGCGACTCGACCTCCGTCGATGCCCCGGTGCCCGATGTGGTCGGTGCTGCGCGGGCCGGTGCGGCAGGCGATCTCAAGGGTGTGCGCGTCGGCGTCGTCAAGCAGCTGCGCGGCGAGGGATACCAGCCCGGAGTGCTGGAGTCGTTCAACGCCGCTGTCGCCCAGCTGACCGCGCTCGGCGCTGAGGTCACCGAGGTGGACTGCCCGCACTTCGACCACGCGATGGATGCCTACTACCTGATCCTGCCGTCGGAGGTGTCGAGCAACCTGGCACGGTTCGACGCGATGCGGTTCGGGCTGCGCGTCGGCGACGACGGCACGCACAGCGCCGAGGAGGTCATGGCGTTGACCCGGGCCGCCGGATTCGGGCCGGAGGTCAAGCGCCGGATCATGATCGGCACCTACGCGTTGTCTGCGGGCTACTACGACGCCTACTACAACCAGGCGCAGAAGGTGCGGACGCTGATCGCCCGCGACCTGGAGCGGGCCTACCAGAGCGTGGACGTGCTGGTGTCCCCGGCGACGCCCACGACTGCGTTCCGGTTGGGGGAGAAGGTCGACGATCCGCTGGCCATGTACCTGTTCGACCTGTGCACGCTGCCGCTGAACCTGGCCGGGCACTGCGGCATGTCGGTGCCGTCGGGTCTCTCGCCCGACGACGGCCTGCCGGTCGGACTGCAGATCATGGCGCCGGCCCTGGCCGATGACCGGTTGTACCGCGTCGGCGCGGCCTACGAGGCTGCCCGCGGCCCGCTGCCCAGCGCGCTGTAATTCCTCGCGAGCAGACGCAGAGTCACATGAAAATCGTGTGTCTCGTGCGATTCTGCGTCTGCTCGGACCACTGAAACGGTCGGCGGGGGGCAAGATGGTGCCCATGCGCATCGGAGTTCTCACCGGCGGCGGTGACTGTCCTGGCCTGAACGCGGTGATCCGGGCGGTGGTGCGTACCTGCGACCAGCGTTACGGCTCGTCGGTGGTCGGATTTCTCGACGGTTGGCGGGGCTTGTTGGAGGACCGCCGTATCCAACTGGCCAACGACGACCGCAACGATCGGCTGCTGGCCAAGGGCGGAACCATGTTGGGTACCGCGCGGGTCAACCCGGACAAGCTGCGGGCGGGTCTGGATCAGATCAAGCAGACACTCGAAGACAACGGGATCGACGTGTTGATCCCGATCGGCGGTGAAGGCACTCTGACCGCCGCGCACTGGTTGTCCGAGGAGAATGTCCCGGTGGTCGGGGTGCCCAAGACCATCGACAACGACATCGACTGCACCGACGTCACTTTCGGCCACGACACGGCGCTGCAAGTGGCGACCGAGGCCATCGACCGGCTGCACAGCACCGCTGAATCGCACCAGCGCGTCATGCTGGTCGAGGTGATGGGCCGGCATGCCGGCTGGATCGCGCTGAATGCCGGTCTGGCCTCGGGCGCGCACATGACGCTGATCCCCGAGCAGCCTTTCGACGTCGAGGAAGTGTGCCGGCTGGTCAAGAAGCGCTTCCAGCACGGGTCGTCACACTTCATCTGCGTGGTGGCCGAGGGCGCGAAACCGGCAGAGGGCACCATGCAGCTGCGCCAGGGCGGCATGGACGAGTTCGGGCACGAGAAATTCACCGGCGTGGCACAGCAATTGGCGCTCGAGGTGGAGAAGCGGATCAAAAAAGATGTGCGCGTCACGGTCCTCGGCCACGTCCAGCGCGGCGGTACCCCGACGGCCTATGACCGCGTGCTGGCCACCCGGTTCGGCGTGAACGCGGCCGACGCCGCCCATGCCGGCGAGTTCGGGATGATGGTGTCGTTGCAGGGGCAGGACATCGGCCGGGTGTCGTTGGCCGATGCGACCCGCCACCTCAAACTGGTACCGCAGTCCCGTTACGACGACGCCGCCGAGTTCTTTGGCTGATCACGTCTGCTCGCGGGGAAATCACGCGCTCTTGAGCGCTTCGCGGCGTAGCAGCTGCCACATGGACGGGGTGTCGACCGTCGTGGAAATGGTCACGGTCGCACCGGTTTCCGGTGACTCGGCCAGCTGCAGCAGGTAGTCGGCGAGATCGGTGCGCGAGGTGAACGCGCCCACCGGGTCGCGCCGGCCGGCGACGTACTGGGTGACGTCGGGCAGGTCGAACAGGCCGGACGGTCGCACGATGGTCCAGTCCAGTCCACTGCCGGCGACGATGTCCTCCATTCGGCGCATGTCGGCGTAGAGGGTTCTGCCGAAGATGCGGCTGATCACCGGCTGGACCACGCGCAGCGCGAACGGCGTATCGGTGCGGCCGGGGTAGTCGGCGATCGCGGTGGAGCTCACGACGGCCAACCGATCGACTCCGGTGGCGCGCATCGCGGTGACGATGTTGCCCACGCCGACCGAATACGTGTCGACCGGATCCATGGTGAAGGTGACGCCCAGGGCGGACAGCACCGCGTCGGCGCCGTCGATCACGGAGGTGACCGCTGCTGCGTCGCGCACGTCGGCTTCGGCCACCGTGAGCGCGGCATCGGCGATCGGGAATTGCCCGGGGTGGCGGGTGACCGCCACGACGGTGTGGCCGGCGTCGAGCGCGCGGCGGGTGAGCAGACGTCCCGTCGCACCGTTGGCACCGAAGATGACGATTCGCATGAGAGCCTCCCAATTAGTCACTAATAGTGACAATCACGCTATATGACAATCACTGTTAGTGCTAGTGTCGGTTCGTGGCCGATGAACCGATCGGGGTGTCCGCGCTCGACCAGCGCATTCCCTTTCTGCTGTCCCAGCTCGGTGCGTATGTCGCCGAGGGTTTCAAGGCCAGGCTCGAGCCGCTGGGTCTGCATCCGCGGGCCACTGCGGTCCTGCTGGCGCTGGCCGCGGTCGACGGGCAGTCACAGCGCGAGCTGTACGGGCGACTCGGTCTTCATCGCAACGTCATGGTCACGCTGATCGACACGCTGGAATCCGAAGGGCTCGTCGAACGTCGGCCGCACCCCGAGGACCGGCGCGCATTCGCGGTGTCGCTGACCGAGCGGGCGCGTGAGCTGATCCCGGCGCTCGACGAGGCGGGTCGTGCGCTCGAGGACGAGGTGACGGCGTCGCTGTCCGATGAGGAACGCGCCGTGCTGAGGCACACGCTGCGGCGGTTGTCTGCCGCGGCGGGTCTGATCCCCGGCGTCCACCCCGGACTGTCCTGAAAAGGCGCCCAACTAGGATCGACACCATGTCTGTCGCTACCGCTGAACTCGTCGACTACGACGACGTCATCGCCGCCTACGAGCCCGTGATGGGCATGGAGGTGCACGTCGAGCTGTCCACGGCCACCAAGATGTTCTGCGGCTGCGCCAACCGGTTCGGTGCGGAGCCCAACACGCTGGTCTGCCCGGTCTGCCTCGGGCTGCCGGGTTCTCTGCCGGTGCTCAACGAGGCGGCCGTGGAGGCGGCGATCCGCATCGGCCTGGCGCTCAACTGCGATATCGCCCCGTGGGGCCGGTTCGCCCGGAAGAACTACTTCTATCCGGACCAGCCGAAGAACTACCAGATCTCGCAATACGACGAGCCGATCGCGATCAACGGATACCTCGACGTGCCGCTCGATGACGGCACCACCTTCCGCGTCGAGATCGAGCGTGCGCACATGGAGGAGGACACCGGCAAGCTGACCCACCTGGGCAGCGACACCGGCCGCATCGCGGGTGCGACGACCTCGTTGGCCGACTTCAACCGCGCCGGCGTTCCGCTGATCGAGATCGTCAGCAGGCCCATCGAGGGGACCGGGGCGCGTGCGCCGGAAATCGCCCGCGCCTACGTCACTGCCCTGCGAGATCTGCTGCGCGGCTTGGACGTATCCGATGTGCGGATGGACCAGGGATCGATGCGGTGTGACTCGAACCTGTCTCTCAAGCCGATCGGCGCCACCGAGTTCGGCACCCGCACCGAAACCAAGAACGTGAACTCGCTCAAGAGCGTCGAGGTTGCGGTCCGGTACGAAATGCGCCGTCAGGCAGCAGTTCTCAATGCCGGTGGCACCATCACCCAGGAGACCAGGCATTTCCACGAGGACGGCTACACCTCGCCGGGGCGCAGCAAGGAGACCGCGGAGGATTACCGCTACTTCCCCGAGCCCGACCTGGAACCGGTCGCTCCCAGCGCCGAGCTGGTCGAGCGGTTGCGCCAGACCATCCCTGAGCTGCCGTGGTTGGCGCGCAAGCGGATTCAGGAGGACTGGGGTATCTCCGACGAGGTGATGCGCGATCTGGTCAACGCCGGTGCGGTCGAGTTGGTGGCGGCCACCGTCGGGCACGGCGCCTCCAGCGAGGCCGCCCGCGCCTGGTGGGGCAACTTCCTGGTGCAGAAGGCCAACGAGTCCGAGGTCGAGCTCGAGGCATTGCCCATCAGCCCAGCCCAGGTGGCCGCCGTCGTCAAGCTCGTCGACGAGGGCAAGCTGTCCAACAAACTGGCCCGCCAGGTGATCGAGGGCGTGCTGGCCGGTGAGGGAGAACCCGAGCAGGTGATGACCGACCGCGGGTTGGCGCTCGTGCGCGATGACTCGGTGATCCAGGCCGCTGTGGACGAGGCGCTGGCCGCCAACCCTGACGTCGCGGAGAAGGTCCGCGGCGGCAAGGTCCAGGCCGCCGGCGCGATCGTCGGTGCGGTGATGAAGGCGACCAAGGGCTCGGCCGACGCCGCCCGGGTTCGTGAGTTGGTCCTGGCCGCGTGCGGCCAGAGCGGGTAACCGCCCGTCAGCTCACCGGACCGGCGAACATCGTCATCGCCGCCGCGGCATATTGCTCGAGCCGCTCGCGCGGGTAGTTGTCCGGATCGTGTACGGCCAGGCGGCCCAGCATCTCGGCGAACGAGAGCAGGGTGTGGCCGAGCAGCTCGGGGTCCAGCGCGGACAGCCGTGGGTCCACCGCGATGCCGGCTTTCGCCATTTGCTCGACCTGAGTGAGGATCTGGTTTCGGGCGTTGCGGACCGCCGCGCGGTAGTCCCGCGGAGCGCTGTCGGGCACGGTGAGGATGAGCCGCCAGCGCGTCGGGTTCTCCAACACGCAACGCAGGAATCCGGTGACGGTCGCGGTGTAGGCGTCCGTCGGGCCCGCGACGGACAGCTTCTTGGGCAGGGCGCTCAGTACCTGGCTCAGCCCGTTCTGGTGTTCGCGGATGAGCAGGGCGGTCACCAGCTCGGTGCGCGTCCGGAACGCGGTGTAGAGGACAGGTTTGCCGACCCCGCCGGCCTCGGCGACCGCCTCCATCCTCAGGTCGTGCAAGGGGCAGTCGTGGAGCACGGTCATCGCCGCGTCCAGCAGTTGCTCGCGCCGTTCTTCACGCGGTAGCCGCGGTGCATATCTGCGGCGCTGGCGGTCAGGCACCCGGACAATGGTACGTGATAGTCGAACCATTTCTAAGGGCGCATTGTGCGCGTTGGATTCATATCGCCCCGTCGCCCCGGCTGCGTCGCATCAGGGCCGGAGGGACGATCTAGGGCGAAATGTCTTGTGGCTCAGGTGTTGTCGGCATTGCTGCGCGGGAAGCCACCGCCCTGCGGGAAGAGCGGGAAGACGACGTCGTCGAAGCTCTCCGCATCTCCGGCCGTCCGGTTCACGGTCGCGCCCCACACGTTGCCGTCGGGGGAGAGCTGCAACGCCCACGCGTGACCGCGCACGTTCTCCCGGACCACCTCAGGGTCGCCGGTGACCGCGCCGGTGTCGGGTGCCAGCCGTACGGCGACCGTCTTCTTGGAGTTGACCAGGTTGACCAACACCGTGCCCTCCAGCGCAGCGCACCCGGCGACGCCGGGTCGGTCCGGCCACGTCCACACCGTGGACACCTTGGAATCCTTGGTGATCCGCTGCAGCCGATCTGCGCTCGGAGTGCGGTCGGTGACGTAGAGCGAGCCGTCCGACGCATCGACACACATGGCGCCGGCGGCGCCCAGGCCGCTGAGCGCCGTGGTGACCGGGGCCTGGTTGACCGTGGTGGGCTGCTCGATGCGCAGCACCTTGCCGGCCAGTGATGCGGGATCGGCGGCCAGGGCCGGATCGCCCGCATCGCCGGTCTGCACCAACAGAGTGGTCTTGCTGGTGAAGGTCAGCGACCCCATATTGCCGCTGGCGCCCTTGGGGATGCCGGTGAGAATCGGCTTCGGCACGTCGCCGTCGGCGATGCGGATCACCCGGTTGTCGGTCGGCGTGCTGACGTAGGCGTACATCAGCCGGTCCTGGCCGTAGGTCGGCGACAACACGATGTCCATCAGGCCGCCGTCGCCGGACGGATCGACGGGGATCATCACCTTGACCTTCGGCTCGGCTTTCACCGACACCTGCTTGACCGCGCCGGTGAGCCGCTCGCCGACCAGCGCGGACTGGCTGTCGGGGAGCATGATCAAACCGCTGGTGCTGTCCAGGCAGCCCTGCATCACGCCCGTTGCCTTGCATTCCTTGGGAAACGGCTTGGCAGGCAGTGGTGGCGGTGGCGGCGGGGTCGTAGTCGGCCCCGGCTCCATCTTCGGTGCAGTGGTGAAAGGCTCGGACTGGGCCGCGTCGAATCGGGCACAGCCCGAACCGACCAGCATCGCGGCGCACAGAACGGCGGCCACCCCCGTCATCCGCCGGCGCGATTTCATGCCCGCAAGATTACGGATGCCTCGGCAGTGCGCGCCACGTCGGGACCGCACGTCCTGCCCATAGCAGCCCGATACCAGGCAGAAGCGCCGGGGTAAATACCCGGATCGAACCGGACTTGCACTTACCCTGGCAGCTGTGACCAGTCACTCGCAGGACCCGCAAGCCTGGCAACGACCGGGTTACTCGGACGATTCCGCCAGGCCGGCCGGAGCCAGCCTGGTCGACCCGGAAGACGACCTGCCGTCGGCGACGTACGGCGGGGACTTCGAAACCACCGCGATTCCGCGCTACGACGCCAAATCGGGCGACCAGTCGGCATTCAGCCTGGTCTCCGACCCTGAACCACTGCCATATGTGCAATCCGGCGGGCCCGCCCCGATGGGCCCCTTCGCGGCCGAGCCGGCCGAGATCGAGCGCGACGAGTTCGTAGACGACCGCATCAAGGCTGCCGGGCGGCGCGGCACCCAGGACCTCGGACTACTGATCCTGCGCGTGGCTCTCGGCGGGCTGATGATCATCCACGGCCTGCAGAAGGCGTTCGGTTGGTGGGGCGGCCCGGGATTGGACGGGTTCAACACCTCACTGGGTGAGATGGGCTTCAAGAACGCCGACATCCTGACCTATGCCGCCACCGGTGGTCAGATCGCGGCGGGTGTCCTGCTGGTTCTGGGGCTGTTCACGCCGATCGCGGCGGCAGGCGCACTGGCTTACCTGATCAACGGGGTGCTCGCCACGGCGATGGCCGCCCACGAGCAGGCCCGGCTCTCGGAAGTCATCACCGACGGCACCGAGTACCGGATGATCGTCGTCGTGGCCGCGGCCGCGATCATCCTGACCGGCCCGGGTCGCTACGGGTTCGACGCCGGTCGTGGCTGGGCCCGGCGGCCCTTCGTCGGATCATTCGTGGCACTGCTGCTCGGTGTGGCCGGCGGCATCGCCATCTGGGTGTTCCTCAACGGCGGTAACCCGCTCGGCTGATCGCGCGGAACTGCTCAGGCGTACGGATTCGGTACGCGGCCACCGCTCACCTCGGTCAGCAACGGCAGTGTTGCGAAGGTCACGGCGGGCAGGCGCAGGTCGGTTCCGTCGTTCAGATCGGCGATCGCCCAGGACGACCGGTCGAACCGCAGCCCCTTGATATCGCCCCATGCCACCGTGCGGCTGCGCGTGAGTGACCGCGCGGTGACGGCGTCGGCATCGGCGGTGGTGCGGTACCGGATGATGGCCGCCGACAACGCAACCGGGATCACCAGCAGCACCGAGAACAAGGTCGGATTGCTCAGCACCAGGGTCAGCAGGCCGAGCGTCAGGAAGCCGACTGCCAGGTGCGCCATGGGCGATATCCGGATGACGACAGGGGCGGTTGCCGATCGTGCGCTCACAGGTTCATCCTTGCATCACCTGAAGGGCAGGCCCGCCCGCCATCACCCGGTAGCGGCCGCGGGGTGAAGCAATTTGACCTTTAACCTGTACGGCAGCTACCGTCGGGTGCTATGCAGACCCCCGGATTGCTCGTAGTAATTGGTTGGCGCGTTGATGCCGCGCTGGCCCTCTGCCGGGCATAGCCAACAGCATCGACGCGCCACCCTCGTACAGCTACCGGCTGACGGGGGTTTTTTGTTTGCCCAACAAGCGCGCCGAAATCATTGAAAAATTGAAATTCCTGAACAGGAACGTGACGCAAACCGTGAAGAGGACATCGTGAGCGCACCGACAACGCGACCGCCGGCCCGGTCAGGAGCCGCGCCTGCCAATGGCGCAGCCAAGACCCAATCAGATTCGGGACAGCCCAAGCGGGTTGCACCGCAGCAGCTCACCGGCGCCCAGGCGGTCGTCCGGTCGCTGGAAGAGCTCGGCGTCGACATCGTCTTCGGGATCCCCGGCGGCGCCGTGCTGCCGGTCTACGACCCGCTGTTCGACTCGCAGAAGGTGCGCCACGTGCTGGTGCGCCACGAGCAGGGCGCCGGTCACGCGGCCAGCGGTTATGCCCACGCCACCGGCAAGGTCGGCGTGATGATGGCGACATCGGGTCCTGGCGCGACCAACCTGATCACCCCGCTGGCCGACGCCCAGATGGACTCCATCCCGGTCGTGGCCATCACCGGGCAGGTGGGTCGCAGCCTGATCGGCACCGACGCTTTCCAGGAAGCCGACATCACCGGCATGACCATGCCGATCACCAAGCACAACTTCCTGGTGCGCAACGGTGACGACATCGCCCAGGTGATGGCCGAGGCCTTCCACATCGCCAGCTCGGGCCGCCCGGGCGCGGTGCTCGTGGACGTCCCCAAGGACATCCTGCAGGGCCAGTGCACCTTCTCCTGGCCGCCGCAGCTGGACCTGCCCGGCTACAAGCCGAACACCAAGCCGCACAGCCGTCAGGTGCGCGAGGCCGCCAAGCTGATCGCCGCCGCGCGCAAGCCGGTGCTCTACGTCGGCGGCGGTGTCATCCGTGGTGAGGCCAGTGCCGAACTGCTCGAGCTGGCCGAGCTGACCGGCATCCCGGTCGTCACCACGCTCATGGCCCGCGGCGCGTTCCCGGACAGCCACCCGCAGCACCTGGGTATGCCGGGCATGCACGGCACCGTGGCCGCGGTGGGCGCCCTGCAGAAGAGCGACCTGCTGATCGCCCTGGGCACTCGGTTCGACGACCGGGTCACCGGCCAGCTGTCCACGTTCGCCCCCGATGCCAAGGTGATCCACGCCGACATCGACCCCGCCGAGATCGGCAAGAACCGGCACGCCGACGTGCCGATCGTGGGTGACGTGAAGGCGGTCATCACCGATCTGATCGAGGTGCTGCGCCGCGACGGAACGACCAGCGCCGCACTGAAATTGGACGGCTGGTGGGAGTACCTGTCCGGCCTGAAGTCGACCTACCCGCTGAGCTACGGCCCGCAGAGCGACGGCAGCCTGAGCCCCGAGTACGTGATCGAGAAGCTGGGCCAGATCGCCGGACCCGAAGCGGTTTACGTGGCCGGGGTGGGCCAGCACCAGATGTGGGCCGCGCAGTTCGTCAAGTACGAGAACCCCAAGACGTGGCTGAACTCGGGCGGTCTGGGCACCATGGGCTTCGCCGTCCCGGCAGCCATGGGCGCCAAGTTCGCCCGCCCCGAGGCCGAGGTGTGGGCCATCGACGGCGACGGCTGCTTCCAGATGACCAACCAGGAGCTGGCCACCTGCGCCATCGAGGGCGCGCCGATCAAGGTGGCGTTGATCAACAACGGCAACCTGGGCATGGTGCGGCAGTGGCAGACGCTGTTCTACGACCAGCGCTACAGCCAGACCGATCTGGCCACGCACTCACGCCGGATTCCGGACTTCGTCAAGCTGGCCGAGGCCTTGGGTTGCGTCGGGCTGCGCTGCGAGCGGCCTGAGGACGTCGAGGACGTGATCAACCAGGCCCGGGCCATCAACGACCGCCCGGTGGTCATCGACTTCATCGTTGGTGCCGACGCGCAGGTGTGGCCCATGGTCGCCGCCGGTACCAGCAACGACGAGATCATGGCGGCCCGCGACATCCGGCCGCTGTTCGACGAGAACGACGCAGAGGGGCACGCCTGATGAGCAACTCCACCCCTACCCACACCCTCTCGGTGCTGGTCGAGGACAAGCCCGGCGTGCTCGCTCGGGTGGCCACGCTGTTCTCCCGTCGCGGCTACAACATCCAGTCCCTGGCGGTTGGTGCCACCGAGCAGAAGCACCTGTCGCGGATGACGATCGTGGTCAGCGTCGAGGAATCGCCGCTGGAGCAGATCACCAAGCAGCTCAACAAGCTGGTCAACGTGATCAAGATCGTCGAGCAGGAGGAGGACAATTCCGTCTCCCGCGAGCTCGCGCTGATCAAGGTGCGCGCTGACGCGTCGAACCGTGGTCAGGTCATCGAAGCGGTGAACCTGTTCCGCGCCAAGGTCGTTGACGTTTCGACCGAGTCCCTGACGGTCGAGGCGACCGGTACGGCGGAGAAGCTGGAGGCCCTGCTGCGGGTCCTTGAGCCCTACGGTATCCGCGAGATCGCACAGTCGGGCATGGTGTCGGTCTCGCGTGGACCACGTGGTATCAGCGCAGTGAAGTAAGCACGTCAAGTAGCGTTAATCGGCTGTAGAGCTAGAAAGAGAAGGATAATTTCGCATGGCAGTTGAGATGTTTTACGACGCCGACGCGGACCTGTCGATCATCCAGGGTCGTAAGGTCGCCGTCATCGGCTACGGCAGCCAGGGACACGCGCATTCGCTGTCGCTGCGCGATTCGGGCGTGCAGGTCAAGGTCGGCCTGAAAGAGGGCTCGAAGTCCCGCGTCAAGGTCGAGGAGCAGGGCCTTGAGGTCGACACCCCGGCCGAGGTGGCCAAGTGGGCCGACGTGATCATGGTGCTCGCGCCCGACACCGCGCAGGCCGAGATCTTCAAGAACGACATCGAGCCCAACCTGGAGGACGGCAACGCGCTGTTCTTCGGCCACGGCCTCAACATCCACTTCGGCCTGATCAAGGCCCCGGCCAACGTCACCGTCGGCATGGTCGCCCCCAAGGGCCCCGGCCACCTGGTGCGTCGCCAGTTCGTCGACGGCAAGGGCGTGCCCTGCCTGATCGCCGTCGACCAGGACCCCAAGGGCGAGGGCCAGGCCCTGGCGCTGTCCTACGCCGCCGCCATCGGCGGCGCCCGCGCCGGCGTCATCAAGACCACGTTCAAGGAAGAGACCGAGACCGACCTGTTCGGTGAGCAGGCCGTGCTCTGCGGCGGCACCGAAGAGCTGGTCAAGGCCGGCTTCGAGGTCATGGTCGAGGCGGGCTACGCCCCGGAGATGGCCTACTTCGAGGTGCTGCACGAGCTCAAGCTCATCGTCGACCTGATGTACGAGGGCGGCATCGCCCGCATGAACTACTCGGTCAGCGACACCGCGGAGTTCGGCGGCTACCTGTCGGGCCCGCGGGTCATCGACGCCGACACCAAACAGCGCATGCGCGACATCCTCACCGACATCCAGGACGGCACCTTCGTCAAGCGCCTGGTCGCCAACGTCGAGGGCGGCAACAAGGAGCTCGAGGCGCTGCGCAAGGCCAACGCCGAGCACCCGATCGAGGTCACCGGCAAGCAGCTGCGCGACCTGATGAGCTGGGTCGACCGGCCGATCACCGAAACGGCATAACTGCTGCGTTCACTGGCCAGTTATTGCACGCGATTTAGAAAAATGCGTGCAGTAACTGGCCTTTCGGCTCTTCTAGATGATCGTGTAGCCGATCGCGGCCAGCGTGCGGGCCACGTCCCTGCCTTCGGCGCTGCCCGGAAGCTTTCCGGCGCCGTCGATCTGTAGAGCTTCACCGACGACGCCGTAGAGCTCGGTGGACACCGGGTCGTCGGGCTCGGCCGGTTCGATCCGACCGTCCGGGTAGATGCACTGCGCCCGCATGGCCCACATCGTCTGTGCGGCCGCGACGACGTTGTAGCCACACAGCGGCGGGCTGACGTGATAGAGCTTCATGTCGCCCACCGCAATGATCTTCATGACCGGATCCGTGTGTGGCACGGAACCCACCAACCGAGCGATGCCAGTGTTCACCGCTCAAATCTAAGCGCCGCTGGGGCGGGTGCAGCGCAGCAGTTTTCGTCAGATCAGCTGGCGCAGCCGATGGGCGTAGGGCCGCCGTTTTCTTGGGCGTTCGCACACGCTTCCTTGAACCAGGCGCCGCCGGCATTGCCGGTCGCATAGCCGCCGCCGGCCGCGCCGCGCGCGTATCCACCGCCGGCATCACCGGTCGCGTATCCGCCGCCGGCATCACCGCGCGAGAATGCGCCGCCGGCGTGGTCGTTGACGTAGCCGCCACCGCCGGGATCGCCCGGGGCGGCGTGTGCGGTTCCCGCCGGAACGAACAGCCCTGCCAATGCCAGCGAAGCGGCTGCGGCGGCTCCACCCAGGACCACCCTCAGTCGCATTGTCGTGTGTTCCATCATCGACACCCCCGGTCGTGGCCCTGCGCGTCGCCGTCGGATCTGCCGGGCTCGCACATGAGCGCCTGGGGCAGAGTTTACGTGATGTACGTCACACTGACCATTGTCCGGCCGGCCCCGGGCCCCGTTATCCGAATTGAGCAGGCGCGTGGGCGGTCATGAACCCAGTCGCGCGGCCACACTGACCACGCGGCGGGCCAGGTGATCGAGCGCGTCGTAGGTGGCATCGTCGAATTCGCTGATGTTGTCGTGGTTGGCGATGAGGCTCGCGCCGTACGGGTTGCCGTCGACGAACTTGAGCGGGTCGGTGTAGCCGGGCGGCACGATGATCCCGCCCCAGTGCATCAGCGTGACGTACAGCGTCAGCAGCGTGGTCTCCTGACCGCCATGTGCGGTGTTGGTCGAGGTGAACCCCGCGTACACCTTGTCGGCGAGCTTGCCCTGTGACCACAGGCCGCCGAGCGAGTCCAGAAATGCGCGCAATTGCGAAGCGACGGAACCGAATCGGGTGGGGGAGCCGAAGATCACCGCATCCGCCCACACGATGTCCTCACCGGTGGCCGTCGGAAGATCTTTGGTGGCTTCGTAATTGGCGGTCCAGGCGGGATTGTGGGCGAACGATTGCGGATCCTGGGTCTCGGCGACATGGCGTAGGCGCACCTCGGCACCCGCGGATTCCGCGGTGGCGGTGACCCGCTGAGCCATCGTGGTGCCGTGGCCGGTTGCGGAGTAGTAGATGACGGCGACCTTGGGCGCGGAGTTGGTCATGGCGCCAGCTTAGGCAGATCCGTGATGCCGAACTCGCGTTTCAGGACCGTGCGAGCCGCGTAGAAGCCGGCCATCCCGTGCACGCCGCCACCCGGCGGAGTCGCCGATGAACACAGGTACGCCTTGGGGATCGGTGTGGTCCAGGGATCGAACCGCGGGGTGGGCCCCAGCAGCGCGCTGGCCATGTTGTTGCCGCCGACACCGATGTCGCCGCCGACGAGGTTGGCGTTGTGTTCGTCCATCCGCGACGCGGGCACGCTGCGCACGGCGACCACCAGATCGCGAAAGCCGGGCGCGAACCGTTCGAAGATCCCGGTCACCGTCTCGGCCAGATCCAGCGTGGAGTTGTTGGGTACGTGGACGTAGGTCCACAGCGGGCGGCGGCCGGCGTCGTCGACTCGCGACGGGTCGGCGATATGGGGGAGTGCGGCAAGCACCATGGGCCACTCGGCGTGGCGGCCCGCCGCGATCTCGGACTCGGCCAATGCCATCTGCGCGCGGCTGCCGCCCAGGTGCAGCGTCGGCGCCTGCGCCAGACGTGGGTCGCTCCAGGGAATCTCGCCGCTCAGTACGAAGTCGACCTTCGCGACCCCCGGCCCGTAGGCGTAGCGGCTCAATGCCCGGGCATAGCGAGGCGGCAGGGTCTTGCCGTAGATCGCCAGCAGCGCGGTCGGTGCGGTGTCGTACAGCACCACACCCGACGGCGGCTCGGTGACCTCGTGCCCGAGGACCAGTTCGCCGCCGTGTGCGGTGAGATCCGCGATCAGCGCATCGGGGATGGCCTGGGATCCGCCGATCGGGATGGGCCAGCCCACCGCGTGCCCCAGCGTCGCCAGCATCAACCCGGCGCCGCCCGAAACCAGAGACGGCATGGTTGAAATCGTGTGTGCGGCAACACCGCTGAACAATGCCCTGGCGTCCTCGCCTTTGAGTGACCGCCACAACGGCGTGCCCTGGGCCAGAAGCCGGGGTGCGACGCGCGCCGCCGCGCCCAGCGACGGGGGAATCGACCGCTTGTCGCCGAGAATGAGGCCCACCACGCCGTCGCAATCGGCGGCCAGCGGCCCGAGCAGCCGTCGCCAGGAATCGCCGGAGTCCAATTCGGCGCAGGTGCGCTCGATGTCGCGGTAGCCGACCGCGGCGGGCCGGCCGGTCAGCGGGCTGGCATAGGAGATCTCGGGGACGGCCAGGCGCACCCCGCGGGCCTGCAGGTCGTAGGCGGCGAAGAACGGCGACGCCAGGGCCAGCGGGTGTACCGCCGAACAGATGTCGTGGCCGACGCCGGGAAATTCCGGATCGGGCAGCGTGCGGGCGCCGCCGCCCGGGGTCGGCTGCGCTTCGATCACGCGTACCGACAATCCGGCTCGGGCGCATATGACCGCGGCGGACAGGCCGTTGGGACCGCTGCCGACGATTGTGACGTCCACGCCCATCAGTACACCGCACGCGGTTCGGCTGTGGTAGGGCCCACACACTAGGCTGTCCGCGTGAGTCTTCCCGTTGTTTTGATTGCCGACAAGCTCGCGGAATCGACCGTCGCCGCCCTCGGCGACCAGGTAGAGGTCAGGTGGGTCGACGGTCCGGACCGCGAGAAGCTGCTCGCTGCCGTGCCGGAAGCCGACGCGCTTCTGGTGCGCTCCGCCACCACGGTGGACGCCGAGGTCATCGCCGCGGCCCCCAAACTCAAGATCGTCGCCCGCGCCGGTGTCGGTCTGGACAACGTCGACGTCGACGCCGCGACCGCCCGCGGGGTGCTCGTGGTCAACGCGCCGACCTCCAACATCCACAGCGCCGCCGAGCACGCCCTGGCCCTGCTGCTGTCCACGGCCAGGCAGATCCCCGCCGCTGACGCGACCCTGCGCGATCACACGTGGAAGCGGTCGTCGTTCTCGGGTGTCGAGATCTTCGACAAGACCGTCGGCGTCGTCGGTCTGGGCCGCATCGGGCAGCTGGTCGCCCAGCGCCTGGCCGCCTTCGGCGCGCACATCGTGGCGTACGACCCCTATGTCTCGCAGGCTCGCGCTGCCCAGCTCGGTATCGAGTTGCTGCCGCTGGACGAGCTGCTCGGCCGCGCCGACTTCATCTCGGTGCACCTTCCCAAGACCAAGGAGACCGCCGGTCTGCTCGGCAAGGAGAACCTGGCCAAGACCAAGCCGGGCGTCATCATCGTCAACGCCGCCCGCGGCGGTCTGATCGACGAGCAGGCCCTGGCCGACGCCATCACCAGCGGCCATGTGCGTGCCGCCGGCCTGGACGTCTTCTCGACCGAACCGTGCACCGACAGCCCGCTGTTCGAGCTGCCCCAGGTCGTCGTGACCCCGCACCTGGGTGCCTCCACCGCTGAGGCGCAGGACCGGGCCGGCACCGACGTGGCCGCCAGCGTGAAGCTGGCGCTGGCCGGCGAGTTCGTGCCGGACGCCGTCAACGTCGGCGGCGGAGCCGTCGGCGAAGAGGTGGCGCCCTGGCTGGACCTGGTGCGCAAGCTCGGTCTGCTGGCCGGTGCCCTGTCCGATGCGGCGCCGGTGTCGCTGTCGGTACAGGCGCGTGGCGAGCTGGCGTCCGAAGATGTCGAGATCCTGCGGTTGTCGGCGTTGCGGGGCCTGTTCTCCGCGGTGGTCGACGAGCAGGTGACGTTCGTCAACGCACCGACGCTGGCCGCCGACCGTGGTGTGGCGTCCGAGATCAGCACTGCCACCGAGAGTCTGAACCACCGCAGCGTGGTGGATGTGCGCGTCGTGCACGCCGACGGCAGCGCGGTGAACGTGGCAGGCACCTTGTCGGGGCCGCAGCTGGTCGAGAAGATCGTCCAGATCAACGGGCGCAACTTCGACCTGCGGGCCGAGGGCTACAACCTCATCGTCCATTACAACGATCAGCCGGGCGCGCTGGGCAAGATCGGCACCCTGTTGGGCGGGGCCGACGTCAACATCCTGGCCGCGCAGCTGAGCCAGGACGTCGACGGCGACAGCGCCATCGTCATGCTGCGGCTGGATACCGATGTGCCCGAGGATGTGCGTTCCGCGCTCGCCACCGCGGTTGACGCCACGACGCTGGAAGTGGTCGACCTGTCATGAAACTCGCTGTAATCGCCGGTGACGGCATCGGTCCGGAGGTCATCGCCGAGGCACTGAAGGTGCTCGATGCGGTGCTGCCCGGGGTGGACCGGACCGAGTACGACCTGGGTGCGCGTCGCTACCACGCGACGGGGGAGACCCTGCCCGATGGCTTCGTCGAGGAGCTCAAGGGCTACGACGCGATCCTGTTGGGCGCCATCGGCGATCCGTCCGTACCCAGCGGCGTGCTCGAGCGTGGACTGCTGCTGAACATGCGGTTCGCGTTGGACCACCACGTGAACCTGAGGCCGTCGAGGCTGTTCGCCGGGGTCTCCAGCCCGCTGGCAGGCAACCCGGAGATCGACTTCGTGGTGGTGCGCGAGGGCACCGAAGGTCCCTACACCGGAACCGGCGGCGCGATCCGGGTGGGCACCCCGCACGAGGTTGCCACCGAGGTGTCGACCAACACCCGGTTCGGTGTGGAGCGGGTGGTGCGTTACGCGTTCGAGAAAGCCCGCGCGCGGCGCAAACACCTCACTCTCGTGCACAAGAACAACGTGCTGGCGTTTGCCGGCTCGTTGTGGAAGCGCACCGTCGACGAGATCGGTTCGGAATACCCGGACGTCGAGACTGCCTATCAGCACATCGATGCCGCGACCATCCACATGGTCACCGATCCTGGCCGGTTCGACGTGATCGTCACCGACAACCTGTTCGGCGACATCATCACCGACCTGGCGGCTGCGGTGTCCGGCGGTATCGGCCTGGCCGCATCGGGCAATATCGATGCGACGGGCACCAACCCGTCGATGTTCGAGCCCGTGCACGGTAGTGCACCCGACATCGCGGGGCAGGGTCTTGCCGACCCGACCGCCGCCGTGATGAGCGTGTCGCTCCTGCTGACCCACCTCGGCGAAACCGACGCGGCGGCCCGGGTCGACAAGGCTGTCAGTGAGCACCTGGCCACCCGCGGTGACGCGAAGCTCTCGACCAGTGAGGTCGGCGAGCGGATCCTGTCGCTGCTGTAGGCGTTGGCGCTGCACTGAGTCGGCGATGACCGCCCGGTTCGCCACGCTGGAGCGGCAATGCTCGCTGTTCGCCATCGGATCATCGTTCTTCGCGCTCGCCACGGTGCCGGGTTTTCCGGCGCTGGCGGGTGCGGGGACGACGAATACGCTGTGCTTCGTCGGCTCGTGGTTCTTCACCACGGCCGCCGCCATGCAGCTCGTGCTGGCCGGGCGCGGCCTCGGGTGGTGGTCGGCGGCCACTCAATTCGCCGGGACGTTGCTGTTCAACCTCAGCACCGGAGTGTCGGTGTGGGCCCACGCGGTTCTGGCTGAGCGCCGGTTCGTCTGGGCACCCGATGCGACCGGATCGCTGGCCTTTCTTATCAGCGGTGTGCTTGCGGTGCTGGCGGTCGGCATGTGGTCACCGAAATCCGTTGACTGGCAGGCAGCGTGGATAAACCTGGCCGGTTGTGTGGCGTTCGGTGTCTCCGCGCTGGCGGCGTTCGTTCGCAAGACCGGGGTGACCGTCGATGAGCGGCTCGCCAACTTCGGCACGTTCGTCGGTGCGCTGTGTTTTCTGGCGGCTGCCTTGCTGATTCATCCGCGCCGGTCGAGGTGGTTCACCCGGGCGTCGGACCGGCGCACCGCGGCGTCACATCGGGAATGACGACTGCCCGACGAATCCGAAGTCCGCGACGAGGGCGTGGCCGCTGATGGTCGCCGCAGCGGGGGAGGCCAGGAACGTCAGGTAGCGCGCGATGTCGTCGGGCTCGTGGATCGGGTAGCCGTCGCCGAGGTCGGCGTCGTCGGACAAACCGATGTCGTTCTTGGGCATTCGGGTGTTGACCACGCTCGGACACACGCAGTTGACCCGGATGCCGTCGGCACGAAGATCGACGGCCATCGCGTTGACCATCATGATCAGCGCACCCTTCGAAGCGCAGTAGGGCACATGCAGCGGCGACGCGACCAGCGCGGAGTCGGAGGCGACGATGGTGACCGAGGCCTTCGAGCTGAGCCGCAGGAACGGCAGCGCATGCTTGACCGGCAGCCATTGCCCCTTCACGTTGATGTCGAACATCCGGTCCCACTCACCGGTGCTGATCTCGTCGATCGAGCGGCCGTAGAGGCCGGAGATCCCGGCGCACAGCACCAGTGAATCGAGACTGCCGAGTTCGTGGGCAGTCGTCGCGATGGCGTCGGCGACCGACTCCTCGTCGCTCACATCTGCCTGTACGGCAATGGCTTCGGCGCCGTGGGCGGTGAGTTCGGCGACGGTGGCGCGGGCCGACTCGATGTGGATGTCGGCCACCGCGACGGCCGCACCTTCGGCCGCCAGGGCCAGAGCGGTACAGCGGCCGATTCCCGTACCGCCGCCGGTGACGAATGCGACGGAGTCGCGCAGGCCGATATCCATGTGTACGCCTCTCAGAGTGTGGTCGAGTGGTCGAGTCCGTCGCGCCAGAACTGCACGCTCTCGTGTAGCTCGTCGAGGACGGCCGAGTCGGGATACTCGTTCGAATGGATGATCTCGAAGAACAGATGGACATCACCGTTCCAGCCGGACAACTTGGCCAGCACCGCATCTCGGTCGACGGTGCCGGTGGCATTGGCTGCCGCGGTGAACGGGCCATGGTGGTCCGCCCCAGCCGGTGACTGCTGCAGCTGCACCACCGGGGTGTTCAGCCACTTCTCGGCCAGCCAGGCCAGAGGGTC
This sequence comes from Mycobacterium sp. 134, assembly GCF_048282715.1. NCBI lineage: Bacteria > Bacillati > Actinomycetota > Actinomycetes > Mycobacteriales > Mycobacteriaceae > Mycobacterium > Mycobacterium sp. 134. Next base: position 4,371,221 of record NZ_JBLVUN010000008.1, on the reverse strand, counting down.
GGAGCTGGGGGTACCCGGCGTCAGTGATGCCGGATGCCCGAGATCCAGACAGAGTCGCCAGGGCACGGCGGTAGCGGCCAGCTCGGCCTCGATGGTGTGAGCCTCATCGATGCTGTGCCCGTATTCCCTTGTGACTGCCAGATTTTCGAACTGCAGATGATCTAGCCCGGCGTCGGCGGCGGTCTCGGCAAGTTCGCGCATCAGGTCCAGTTCGGTTGCGATGAGCGTCTTCGCCAGCGTGGGGTCGGCGGCAGCGGGCACCGACAGTGCGCCGATGTGCCCGCCGAGTCCGGTGGCTCCGACGGCCGCGGTGAAGGTGATCATCTCCTGGTACCACTCGAATGCCGCGGCGCGGTCGGATGGGTCCTCGGAGAGCAGCAGCGGGGAGGAGTAGGCGGCCAGCCCGGTGAAGACGCTGTGAATGGTGATGCCGAACTCGTCGACCGCGGCGCGGACTCGTTCGGCGTAGCGCCGGATGGCGTCCTTACTCAGCCCGAAAGGCACCAGGTCCAGGCTGAGCTGGACGCTGGACAACCCGAGTTCTTCGGCGACGATGCGGGCCCAGTCCTGCGGTTGGGGCCAGCGCTTGACCGCGAAGCAGGTGTTGATCCCGAGGACGAGGTTGGGTCCGTCGGTCGAAGTGGTTGTCATCTCAGTTGATTCGCTTTCCGGTCGAATGATCGAAGAAGTGGGCGGTGTCCGGTCTGACGTGCAGGCTGACCGGCGCGCCGGGGGTGACCCCGCTGAGCCGACCGACCTCCGCCACCGCCGTGAGCTCCGCCTCGCCGGTCGCGACCGTGACGATGGCACGCGGCCCCAGCAATTCGACGAGGGTCACGGTGGCGGTGGCCTCCGCCGCCGGGGTGAGCAGCAGATCATCGGGCCGCACGCCGAGTACGACCGGGCCGTCGTCCGGCGCGGTGAGATCGAGATGCAATCCGGATTCGGTTCGGAATCTCCCGGTTTCGTTCGCGCCCGGGATCAGGTTCATCTTCGGGGAGCCGACGAAGGTGGCGACAAAGGTGTCCGCCGGTTTCGAGTAGACCTCCAGCGGCGTCCCGGCTTGGGCCACACTGCCTTCCCGCATCACCACCATGCGGTCCGACAGTGTCATGGCCTCCTCCTGGTCGTGGGTGACGTAGAAGGAGGTGATGCCGAGCCGGCGCTGGATGTGCAGCAGCTCGGTGCGGGTTTCCACCCGCAGTTTCGCGTCCAGGTTGCTCAGCGGTTCGTCGAACAGGAACACCGAGGGTTCCCTGACGATCGCACGGGCGATCGCGACACGCTGCTGCTGACCGCCGCTGAGATCCTTGGGCCGCCGGTTGAGCAGGCTGCCGAGCCCGATCGACTCGGCGACCTCGGTGGCCCTCCGGTGTGCCTCGGCCTTCTTGACCTTCTTGGCCCGCAACGGGAACGCGATGTTGTTCAGCACGTTCAGATGCGGGTACAGCGCGTAGTTCTGGAACACCATCGCGATGTCACGGTCCCTGGTGTCGACGTGTGTGACGTTTCGCTCGCCGATGAAGATGTCGCCGGACGTGATGGGTTCCAGGCCGGCCAGCATGCGCAGGGACGTGGACTTCCCGCACCCGGAGGGCCCCACCAGGACCGTCATCGAACCGTCGGGCAGGTCGAGGCTGAGATTGTCGACGATGCGGTGCTGACCGTAGTCCTTGCACACATCGCGGAAGGTGATAGTTGCCATGTGATCTCCAAAAATTGCCGAGGCGGCTAGAACTTGACGGCTCCGCCGCCCATGCCTTGGATCAGGCGTCGCTGCACGAAGAATGCCGCGATGATGACGGGAACGATCGAGATGATGATGGCGGCGCTCATCGAGCCGAGATCGACGCCGCGGAACGTATTGAACGATGAGATGGCCACCGGCAGAAGCTGATTGTTGTTCGGCGCCAAGATGAGTCCGTAGAACATGTCGTTCCAGGACAGGATGAAGCCGAAGATCGCCGAGGCGCCGATGCCCGGATAGACCTGCGGGATCATCACCTTGCGGAACGCGGCGAACCGGGTAAGTCCGTCGACGAGGGCCTGTTCCTCCAGGGACCGGGGAACGGCTTCCCAGAGCCCGATCAGAAACCACGTGACGAACGGCAGCACGAAACTGATGTGGGCGAAGATGACCGGGATCAGCGTTCCGCTCAGATTCATCGCGTAGCCCGCGGTGAGGAAGGGGAACACCAGAACCGCAGGCGGCAGCACCTGGGCGGCGAGCATGCCGAATCTGGTTGCCGAACCACCGGTCTTGTAGCGGCTGATGGAGTAGGCCGCCATGCTGCCCACGGTGATGCTGATGCCCACCGTCACGAATGCGACGATGGCGCTGCGGAAGACGGCGCTGACGATCGTGCTGTCGAGCACATGTTTCCAGTTGTCCATCGACGGTGAGAACGCGATGAGCCACGGATCATTGAGTTGTCCAGGCGTCTTGAAGCTGGCGAGCGCGATCCAGGCCAGTGGCAATACGACGATCGCGACACCGGCGAGGAGGAACCCGATGCGAAGTGCGCTGAAGGACTTGCGCCTTAGGTCACTCATGCTGCGGACTTCTCCATTCGGCGGTACACGACGACGATGACGGCCAGCACGAAAGCCAGTACGAGGCACGCCATGGCGCTCGCCTCACCGAGCCGGAAGAACTGAATCCCGGTCTGGTACATCAGGTACTGGATGGTCTCCGTCTCGGTGCCCGGGCCGCCTCGCGTCGTTGCGTAGACGTACTCGAAGACCTTCAGCGCATCGAGCGCGCGCAGCATGACCGCGACGGTCAGCACCGGAGACAACAGCGGCAGGGTGACCCTGAACAGGGTGTACAGCCCGCTGGCTCCGTCGACCCTGGCGGCTTCGAGCGGCTGTTTGGGCAGCGACTCAAGCCCGGCGACCAAGAGCAGAACGAGAAATGGTGTCCACTGCCAGACATCGATGGCGATCAGGGTGAAAAGCGCCGAGCCGGAACCGAAGAAGTCGTGGTCGATGCCGATCTTGTGCAATGCGTTGGGTATCACCCCGAGTTGGCTGTTGAGCAGGAAGCGGAACACCAGCGCCACGGCGATCGGGGTGATGAACATCGGGATCAGCAGGACCGATCGGGTGAGATCTTTCATCCAGCGCTGCCGCTGCAGTGCCAGCGCGATCAGCAGCGCGAGGACGAGCTCGGCGACCACCGCGATCACCACATAGGTAGCGGTGACGCCCAGTGAGCCGATGAACTTCCCGTGAAAAGCCTTGGTGTAGTTGTCGATCCCGGTGAACTGCGCCGGTCGCTGTGAGGTCAGCTTCTTGTCGACGAAGCTGAGGTACACGGCGTACACCAACGGGAAACCGATGGCAACGGCGAATACCGTTGCGAACGGTGCCATCATGCCGTAGCGGAACTTTGTCATTGTGCTCTCTCCAGGCGATTTCCGCGGAGCGCTGGAGGGGGAGCGCTCCGCGGAAACCGGGTCAGCGGCCGGTGATCTGGTTGGCCGCGGTCTGCGCGTCGGCCAGCGCCTGATCGATGGTCTTGGCACCGATCACCGCTTCATTGAGTTGTGTACCGACCTCCTGCACCATCTGTTCGGCGTTGAGCCCCTGCGCGAACGGGACGTTGTTCTTCAGGATCTCGTCGACCGCGGCGAAGTAGCTCTCACCGTTGCCGGACTTGCGGACCTCAGGGTCGGCCACCGTCGAGATCCGGGTGGGCGCTCCGCCGCGCATGACCCGTTGCTTGTCGGTGTCCTTGTCGGTGATCCAGGAGATGAACGCCCACGCACCGTCCGGGTTCTTGGAGTTGGCCGGGATCGCCCATGACCAGGTGCCCAGTGCGCCCCGGCCACCGGGCATCGGTGCCAGCTTGAACTTCCCGGCCAGTTCCCCGGACTCGGGTGCGTTGAGGCTGGAGGTCAGCCAGTTGTAACCCACGATCGAGGCCGACCCGCCGGAGGACAGCGACCGGATGGTCTCGTCCTGTGCCCAGTTCACACTGTTGGGTGGGGCCGCGGTCTTGAGCGTGTCGATGTAGATCTGCAGCGCCTTGTGGGCTTCGGGGGTGTCGATCGTCGGCTTGCCGTCCTTGTCGAACATCGAGCCGCCCGCGGCCGCATACCAGCTCGACCACTCCTCGAGGATCTTGTAGCCGCGTTGCGGGCTGTGCGCGATACCGGCGTGCTGCGGTGTCGTCAGCTTGTTGACCGTCGTCACGAGTTCGTCGAGGGTCGTCGGTACCGGCAGCCCCGCCTGTTGCAGCAGATCGTCGCGGTAGATGTAGCCCTGGGCGTAGTTGTACATCGGGATGCCATAGGTGGATCCGTCGATCTCGTTGACCCCGCGCAGTGACGGGTAGAAGTCGTCGTAGTCGAGCTTGCTGGCCGACCCGATCCGGCTGTCCAGCGGCGCCAGGAATCCGGCGTTGACGAAATCGTCGGTCCACGGGTTGTCGATCATGATCAGGTCATAGGTGCCCTGCGGGGCCTGAAACGACGCCACCAGCTTGTCGCGCATCGAGTCGTAGGCGAGCTTCTCGATCTCGACGTTGATGTTCGGGTACGCCTTCTTGAAGCCGTCGAGCAGGGACTCGACGGCTTCGGTGTCGTGTTCGTCCTCCATGAGGATCTTCACGGTGCCGGCGTGGTCGGCGGGAATATCACCTGCGCCGCTTCCGCTTTCGCTTGCCGGGCCGGAACTCGAACAGCCGGCCAGCGCCAATGTGGTCGCCCCTAACAGCGCGGCGACCGAGGACAACCACTTTCTTGTTGCTGCCATATCCCTTCCAATCCTGTCGATTCGGTGGGTGATCAATCCATGAAGGCGCCGCCGTTGACGGCAAGTGCCTCGCCGGTGATGAACCGGGCGTCCTCGGAAAGCAGGAAGGTCAGCGCCTTGGCGATGTCTTCTGGCTGCTCGACCCGTCCGAGCGGGGTGTCATCGATCCACATCTGTTTCACTGCTTCGGCGGTCGTACCCCGCAACGAGGCCTCCCACTCGAGTTCGCGCTCTTGCATCGGGGTGGCGACATAGCCGGGACAGATGCTGTTCACGGTGATGCCGTGCTCGGCCAGTTCGTAGGCCATCGACTGGGTCAGTCCGATGACACCGAATTTGGAGGCGATGTAATCGCTGAGGAACGGAACCCGGCCCTGCTTGCCACCCATCGACGCGGTGTTGACGATGGTGCCCTTGCTGTTGGTGCGGACCATTGCCCGGGCTGCCGCCTGACCGCAGATGAACACGCCCTTGAGGTTGATGTCGAAGGTCTTCTCGACCCGGTCCAGCGGCATGTCCAAGAAGCGCTCCATGAACGAGATGCCGGCATTGCTCACCCAGGCGTCCAGTCCGAGGCGATCGGCGACATCGTCGGCGACGCGAGCGGCACCGGCCGGGTCGGTCACATCGAGCTGTAGATACTCGTGTTGCTGACCGGCTGCGGTGTCGAGTTGCTGCGAGCAGTTCTTGGCAGCCTGCTCGTCGACGTCGGTCACCACGACCTGCCAGCCCCGACGGGCCAACTCGGTCACCATGGCCTTGCCGATGCCGGATCCCGCGCCCGTGACTACGACTGTCTTCGTCAATGTTCTTCCTTCTCTTGCTGTGATCGGTGGGTGCGGACTGCCGAGATCACTCGCGCGCGACCCGCACATCGATGCCTTGCTGTCGGGCCGCGTCCAGTACCGGGTCGTCCTGTGGGCCATCTGTCACGATGGTGTTCACCGCGCTCAGCGGCGCGATGTTGATCAGCTGGACACGCCCGAGCTTGCTGGAGTCGACGGCGAGAATGACGCGGTCGGCGGACTCCATGGCCGCGCGCTTCACATCGCTTTCCTCGCTGTGATAGTCGGTGAGTCCACGTTTGGCATCGACTCCGGCGACGCCCATGATGTAGGTGTCGCAGTTGTACCGCCGGTAGGTCGCCTGCGCATCGGAGCCGATGAGGCTGAGTTCCCCGGGCCGCAGCCGTCCGCCGGTGAGGAACACCGTGGTGTTGGGCTCGTCGACGAGTTCAAGCGCGGCAAGCACACTCGGGGTGATCACGGTCAAACCCAGTCCGCGGCCGCGGATCTGATGCGCCACGGCCAGTGCGGTGCTGCCGCTGTCGATGATGACGGTCTCGTGTGGCTCCAGGAGCTCGACCGCGGCGGTTGCGATGTGAGCCTTCTCGGCGGTGGCCGACTCGACCCGGGTGCCGAACGCGGGCTCTTCGGCCTTGTGCGAATAGGCGATCGCACCGCCGCGCACCCGGCGTACCGCGCCTTGGGACTCCAAGACGTCGATATCACGCCGAATCGTCATCTCCGAGACCTCGAACATCGCGGCCAGCGAGGCGAAGTCCACTTCGCCGTCAGACCGCAGCCGCTCTTCGATGAGGGCTCTTCGCTCTTCGACTGACATCGGCACCCCTGTGACTATCTGTGAATGATTGACAGTTTCCACTGTGATCTTTCAACTCACGGACGAATGTCGTTAATGTTTAACATAGTCAGGTGTGAGATGGGAAGAGGTAACAAAGGTGGATTCTGAGCAGCGCGGCAGTGCATCGGGGCTGGCAGCCGAACTGGCCGACGTGGCGCTGGAGGCGGCGCGTGCGGGTGCGGCGGTACTCCGTTCGCGACCGCGGGCGAGCGCCAGCGTGACGGTCAAGGGTGAGCAGGGCGACCTGGTGACCGATGTCGATGTCGCCGCCGAGCGCGCGGTGCGCGCGGTGTTGAGCAGTCGCAGGCCGAATGACCACGTCACCGGCGAAGAGCTCCCCGGGACGGCCCCGGCCGGCGCGCGGGTGCGGTGGTCGATCGATCCGCTGGACGGTACGACCAACTTCACCAGGGGAATTCCGTACTACGCCACCTCGGTGGGCGCCGTCTGTATTCGCACTGGACAGTGGCTCGCGGGTGCGGTCGACGCGCCAGTGCTCGGCAAGACGTACTACGCCTACAGGGGAGGCGGAGCATGGCTGGCCGAGGGGGCGGGCGTGTACCGGTTGACCGGGCCGACTGCGGGGGGTGACGGCGCCGCGCGGCTGTTGGGAATGGGTTATGCCTACTCGGCAGAGGTGCGCCGGGCGCAGTGCGGCATGACTGCCGAGATGATGGCCGGTTACACCGATGCCCGGGCCCTCGGCTCGGCGGCACTGGCGATCTGTGCTGTAGCCGAAGGTGCGCTGGATGGTTACGTCGAGAGCCACCTCGGTGAGTACGACTGGGCGGCGGCGGCCTTGGTGGCCGAAGAGGCGGGCTTGGCGGTGCGGCGACCGGCAACGGTGGCCGAAGAGCTTCGGGTCACCGTCTCAGAGCCCCATCATTCGTGAATTGTTAACAGAAGGTTGATAGTTCTTCACACTCTCGGCTAGTGTCAGCGACACGTTGCGCTGGCATCGTGAACTCTGGACAGGAGAAGTTCTTTGCGGGGCACCTATCTGATCGGTGTCGATATCGGCACCACCGGAACCAAAACGGTTCTGCTGCACGAAACGGCCGGCATCGTGGCGCAGGCGACGTTGAGCTCGCCGATCTTCTCGGACGGGCCGGCCTACGCAGAGGCCGACGCCGCGGCCTGGGTCACCAACGCGGTAGAGGGAATTCGGCAGGTACTGGCCGAATCTCAGATCGACCCGGGGATGGTGGCCGCGGTCGCGGCGACCGGCATGGTTCCCGCGGTGGTCTGCCTCGATGCCGACCTGAAACCGGTGCGCCGACCGATCCTGCAGAACGATGCCAGGGCCACCCGTGAGATCGACGAGCTGTCGGCGGTGATCGACGGCGCGGAGATGTTGTCCCGCACAGGATCCGCGCTGACCCAGCAGTCGGTGGCACCCACCGTGCGGTGGTTGCAGCGCAACGAACCCGAATGCTGGTCGGCGACGCGCTATCTGGTCGGGTCCTATGACTATGTACTGATTGCGTTGGGGGCGGAACCCCACGTCGAGCAGAACTGGGCGCTGGAGTCCGGCCTGTACACCCTCGACGGGAAGCACTTCGATCCGGCGCTCGAGGCAGTCGACCTACCGGTTTCGTCGCTGTGCGAGGTGTACCGGCCAGGTACCAGGGTCGGCACGATCAGCCCGTCGATGGCCGAAAGCACCGGCCTGCCGGCCGATGTCGCGTTGGTGGTGGGCGGCGCCGACCATGTGCTGTCGGCCTACGCCGCCGGGGTCGACACCGCCGGTGACTGGTTGATCAAGCTGGGCGGTGCCGGTGACATCCTCACCGCCTGCGCCGATCCCGTCGTCGATGCGCGCCTGTATCTGGACGCACACCCCCGGCAGGGCACCTGGCTGCCGAACGGTTGCATGGCCACCAGTGGCAGTCTCATCCGCTGGTTCCAGACCCTCATCGGCGGAACGCCGTTGACGGATCTCGACACCGAGGCCGCCGTACGCCGACCCGCGGCGGTGTTGTGCCTGCCGTACTTTCTCGGTGAGAAATCGCCGATCCACGATCCGCAGTTGCGCGGCGCGTTCATCGGCCTCGAGCTGGCCCACACCGGTGCGGACATGTACCGCTCGGTGCTGGAGGCGATCGCTTTCGGGTTCCGGCACAACGCCGAGGTCATGAGATCGGCGGGAATCACGTTGTCCCGGGCCAGGGTGACAAACGGTGGCAGCAAGTCCACGCTGTGGAAACAGATCCATGCCGATGTGCTCGGCACCGAATTGTCGCCGGTGCGTGACCATCCGGGAGCTTCGCTCGGAGCCGCCATCTTGGCGGGTGTGGGGACCGGTGCGCTCGGTCTCGACGATGCCGCGCGATTCCTGCAATTCGACGCACCGGTGGTGCCCGACCGTGAGCGGTCGGCGATCTATGAAGACGCGTATCAGCTCTGGCGGCAGGCCGGTGATGCACTGGCGCCCATTTCGCACGGACTGACGAGGAGGGCGCAGTGAAGATCCGTCACGACTACAAGGTTGCCGTGGCCGACGGCGGCTGGCGCATGGTCGATCTCGGCCTGACCACCGGTCTGGATTCCGGCGACATCACACTGTTCGACCGGGAGAACGACGTCGTCTATGCGCTGCCTGCGCCATCGGACCGGCTGCCGATCCGGAGCTGGAAAGATGTTCGCCCGGAAGATGTCGCGGTCGTCGACGCTGACGGCAACACCCTGCCGGAGTCGCTCACCGAGCCGACGGTGGAGCTGCCGATGCATCTTGCGATCTATGCGGCCCGACCCGATGTCAACGCCATCGTGCACACCCATGCCGAGGATTCGCAGGTGTTCGCGGCCGCCGAGAAGGACATTCCCACCGCGACCATCGACTCGTACACGCGTGTCGGGTTCGGCCCGATCCGGTGCGGGAAGTTCGGGGTCGTCGCATCGAAAGAACTGGGCGACAACATGGTCGCGGTGCTTGCCGACGGCAGCAAGGCGGCCCTGATGGCCCGGCACGGCGCCGTGGCGCTCGGCCCCGACCTGGCTGACGCACTCTTCACGGCCACCGTCATCGAGAAAGCCGCGCGGCAGGCGATGAAGGTGGCGTCGCTGGGGGTCACACCCGAACAGCTGAGCCTGTACCACATTTTCGACCATGACCTCGCACGCGACATCGAGGAAGGACGCGTCCACCTCGACACCCAGACCGTAACGATCCAGCGCTTGTCCTGAGAGACAAGAAGAACAAGAGGAGATAGGTAAACCATGCAATGGCTTGAAGATGTGTTCGGGGTGCACAAACCGGTGATTGCGATGCTGCACCTGGATGCGCTGCCGGGCGATCCGTCTTTCGACACGGCGGCCGGGATGCGAGCGGTGGTGGACAACGCGCGTCGCGACCTCGATGCGCTGCAGTCCGGCGGGGTTGACGCGGTGATGTTCTCCAATGAGTTCAGCTTGCCGTACCTGACGAAGACCGAGCCGATCACCGCGATCGCCATGGCCCGCGTGGTCGGAGAGCTTCTGGACGAAGTCCGGGTGCCGTTCGGCGTCAACGTGCTGTGGGACGGTGTGGCATCGATCGATCTCGCCGCCGCGACCGGCGCGAGGTTCGTGCGGGAGATCTTCACCGGCGTCTACGGCAGTGATTTCGGGTTGTGGAACACCGACGTGGGCCAGGCGGCCCGGCACCGCCGCCGCGTCGACGCCGGCGGTGTCCGCTTGTTGTTCAATGTGGTCCCGGAGGCCACGGCGTATCTGGGCGAGCGGGATCTCGCTGACATCACCCGATCCACGGTGTTCAATGCCAAGCCCGACGCACTTGTCGTCTCGGGGCTGACCGCCGGTGCACCGACGGACACCTCGGCACTGTCGACGGTCAAGAACAACGCCGGTGACGTCCCGGTATTCGTCAACACCGGCATGCGCGTGGAGACCGCCGAGGCGCAGTTGAGCATCGCCGACGGCGCGGTGGTCGGAACCGCGTTCAAGAAGGACGGGGTCTTCGAGAACCGATCGGATGCCGAGCGGGTGGAGAAACTGATGACCGTGGTGAAGAACTTCCGGCAGAGCTAGCCGTCAACCTTGGCGTCGCCCTGAGTCGAGTCGGTCCTCGGCTCGGGGTGAGCCGATACCCAGTCGCCTCGGCGATGAGTCTGCCGGTGCCCACCGGTCTACCTTTCGAAAGAGCAACCAACTCATCGGGAGTAACGCCATGGGCCTCATCGAGATCGAAATGTTCGCAACCCTGGACCTCGTCGCGCAGGCGCCCGGCGGCCCGGACGAAGACCCCGAGGGGTTCTCGTTCGGCGGCTGGCAGGCGCCGCTGATCGACGAGGTCTCGGGCGAACAGGTCGGCTCCGCCTACGAGGGCACCGATGCGCTCCTGCTCGGACGCCGGACGTACGACATCTTCGCCGCCCACTGGCCGCACCAGACCGACGAATTCGGCAAGCTGTTCAACAGCATCCCGAAGTACGTCGCCTCCCGCGGCAAGCCTGATCTCTCGTGGTCCGGCTCCACGCAACTCGGCTCCGATCTGGGCGCCGCGGTGCGCGAGATCCGGGACAAGCATGAACATGTGAAGGTCGTCGGAAGCCTGAACCTGGTTCAGACGCTCCTGCGCGAGAAGCTCTTCGACCGTCTCGACCTCTGGCTGCATCCGATCCTGCTCGGCGCGGGGAAGAAGGTGTTCGACGGTGGCGCGGTGCCTTCCAATGTCTCGCTGCTGCAACCGCCGGTGGCCAGCCCCAGCGGCATCGTGTACCTGCGCTACGGCCTCGCCGACGGCACGCCGGGCACGGGGGACATGAACGAGCGCGATCAGTGAGCGTGGTCGGGTCCGGTCAGGGCTGGGTCGGCCCGACCGCGACGGCGGTGGCGTCCACATCCGCGATGTGGACGCGCTGATCGCCCTGGTGCAGGAACAAGCTTGTGACGGTGGACGGTTGGGTGGGCTGCTGTGCATCCGGCGGCCGGGGCACGCGGGCGATCACGACCGCGTCGCCGTTGGGTAGCGGGTAGTCGCGGTAGGTACCGTCCGGGGCGACCTGTGTCCACCGCATGCCATTCAGTTCCCAGGCGCCACCGTCCGGCGTGGGCTCGGACCGATTCGTCGGACACTGCTCGACGCCGGCGGTGGCCCGCAGCTTCCCGTCGGGCGTCCACCACACCGCGCCGTTCTGGTTGCCGTAGAAGTAGGGCCTGGGCGTCGCGTCGAAGGGGCCCTGTGGAAATCCGGCAGCCTGCTGACCGGTGGCCGAGTCGAACACCGTGACCTGGTGTCGGTCGCAGGCGCCGTTCTCGGCGTTGCTGCCGGTCTCGTACGCGAATCGGGTTCCGTCGGGGCTGAAGTCCGCTGATATCCACTGCCTGGTCGGTTGGTGCGCGACATCGCGGACCGCGCCGTCGGGGTCGACGACAAACAGGCGGTCGGCCTGGGCGAATCTGTCGGAGCCGTACTTTCTGACGATGGCCACGCGTCCATGACCTGCACCGATCACATTCCCGGTGAAGTCTTGGGCCTCGGTTGGGACTGCTTGTTGCTCGGGTGTTCGCGGCGGCAACTGGACGGTGTGCCACACGCTCGGCGTCGCATTCGGCCGGCCGACGTCCAGCTGCATCAGGGTCACCTGCCCGTCGGGAGCGTCCGCTGAAGACGGGGCCTGCCAGATGACTGTGCTGCCCTGCAACGCATATGGGGCGCCGGGCCGACCCGGCCGTTGAGAATCCGTTCGTGATTCGGCCGGGATGTCCGCCTCGTGTGTTTGACGGCTTGCCACGTCGATCCATACCAATCTGGCGTGAATATCGCCGCCGTCATACGGATATCGACCAGCCTGCTCATCGGAGTGCAGCGCAAAGGCGTACTTTCCATCGGTGGTGAAGCCCGGTGCGCTCAACCCCACGAACCTGGATGCGCCGACTTGTCCGGTCCAGGTGGCAACGGGGTTCGGTCCCTGTGCCAGTACGAAACCCACCTCCCCGGAGTCGAACCACGGGGTGGTTCTGGGGACCGTGTAGGCGATCAGCGGGCCGTGAGTCTCCGGCGCAGCGGTTGGGACGGGCGGGCTCGACGGCCGGTCGCGCACCTGACATGCGCTGGTTGCCAGCGCGAGTGCCACGAGGGCGCCGACGAGACGGCCCGTTCTGGCGGGCCACCGTGAAGCCTCAAGTCGAGTGGAAATGCCCGATCTCATCAGAGCAGCGTATGTCTCACACCGAAGCCAATCGCCGATCCCGGTTCAGGGTGCCTCGACCACCGGATCGTCAGGCACCAGGGGGACCGCCAACAACGGCAACAAGGCGCACACCGCGAAAGCCGCAGGGTAGCCCGCCACACCGATCAGCGCACCGAACAACGGTGCCGAGCTGGCGGTCGCCAGATGCTGGCTGGTGTTTTGCGTGCCCAGGGCGCGTCCGCTCCAGAACGGGCCGGCGATCTCGGCGATCGCCGTGAACGCCAAACCGTTGTCGGACACCGTGATCACCGAGGCAATCACGATCAACGCGACGCTGATCGGTGAACCCAGCCAATCGGTGAGTGCCAGCAGCCCCATCGTCGCTGCGGCCGCCAGCGCGATGGTCCGGATGGGCCGCAGCCGCTGGCCGACCACGTCGGACCAGCGACCGGCGGCGATCCGCCCTGCCGCGCCGAGTAATTGAGCGACGGTCACCAATGTGCCCGCCGACGCAGCCGACCAACCACGATCGCTCATCAGCCACACCAGAGTGAACGTCCACACCATGCCCTGGGGCACCACCAACAGCACCGACACCGCGTGGATGCGCCACAACACGTTTGAGCCGCGGTACGGGTTGGCCAGATGTTCGGCCGGCGCCTCATGGCGGGGCGGACGTGGCGGATCGAGCACTCCCACAGCGCAGATCACCGCCGACAGCACACACACCACGGCGGGGAACAGCAGCGCTGTCGCGGTGCCGTGACTCTCGGCCAGGCGCGGAATCACCAACGCGCCCAGGCCGACACCCAAAGGCGTTGCCGTCTGCCGGATTCCCATCGCCAGCCCGCGCTGTTCGGGTGGGAACCAACCGACCACGACCCGCCCGCTGGCCGAATTGCTGCTGGCCGCAGCCATTCCACCCAGGAGCAGGAACAGTCCGACGGTCACCAGGGAGTGCGCCGCGGCGGCCCCGAACGCCGCCGCGGCGGTCAGCGCCGAGCCCACCGTCAGCACGATCCGTTCGCCCACCCGGTCGACGACGTATCCCCAGGCGATCAGGGTGACCACCAGTCCGAAGCTCGGCATCGACGACAGCAGACCGGCCTTGGCCAGATCCAGGCCGAGCTCGGCGTGCAGGGTGGGGATGAGGAACGCCGCGCCGTTGATGAACACGTTGGCGCATGTGGTCGCGGTGAGCGCGATCGCCAACATCGACCAACGGCGGAACGTGCTGATCGACGAAACGGGCATGGGTGCATCGTTTCACGGATATCTCAGAATATTGAACTGTGATCTCAATATATGAGACGTACAAAAGCTGCCATAAGCTGTGGCGGTGAAGTTGTGGCTGACAGCAACCGTTTTGCTGATGTGTGGACTCCTGACGGCACCGACTGCGGCGGCGGCCGCGCCGAACTGGTCCGGCCTGGATGCTCGTCGCTACGACGCGCCTATTCCAGTGGCCGGCACGTTGATCGAGACGGTCCCGTTGGATGCCGCACTGTCGGTGCCGGGCGCGGCGAGCGCCTACCGCATCCTGTACTCGACTGTTGACCAACATGATTCGCCTGCGCTCAGTACCGCCGTGGTGTTGATCCCGCCGGGCCAGGCACCCGAGGGTGGCTGGCCCACGATCGCGTGGGCTCACGGCACGGTCGGACTCGGTGACGATTGCGCACCGTCGGCGCAGCCGCGCAGCGCAAGGGATGTCGAGTATCTGACGCACTGGCTCGAACAGGGCTACGCCGTCGTCGGCTCCGATTACGCCGGACTGGGTACCCCGGGACTGATGAGCTACCTCAACAGCGTGGCCACCGCCCACAGCGTTGTCGACTCGGTGATCGCGATGCACCGGATGGACCTGCCGTTGTCGCCGAAATGGGCCATCGTCGGTCAGTCTCAGGGTGGCGGGGCCGCGGTCAACAGCGCGCGCTGGGCCACCGAATTCAGCCGCGGGACCGGTCTGGACTATCGCGGCGTGGTCGCCACCGGCACGCCGTTCAACGTCGAGAGCATCGTCAAACAGGCCGGCCCCGACATGGCGCTGCCGCCGAATCTCGGTCCTGCGGCCAACAGCTACACCGGGTACATCCTGGCCGGCCTGCGGGAGGCGCGGCCCGACCTGGACATCGACAGCGTGCTCACCCCTGCCGGGCTGGATGCGGTCAACAAGGCCGAGGTGCTGTGCAAGCCGCAGCTCGACCAGGCGCTCGCCGGCATGACTCCGACCGGTTACTTCCGTGCGCCGCTGGCCACCCTGCCCGGTGCCGCGGAAGCTCTCGACGCCTACCTGGGCACGCCGACCAGCGGTTACGACCGGCCGATCTTCCTCGGCGTCGGACTCCTGGACCGGGATGTCCCGCCGAACATGTCGCTGCAGCTCGACGATCAGCTGCGGGCAAACGGACAGAACGTCACCCTGAAGGTCTATCCCGACGAAGATCACTCGGGCACCGTGCTGGCTTCGGTTCCGGACTCCACGCCGTTTCTCGCCGCGGCGTTCGCCGGCTGACGGAAACTGACAGGAGGCGTCAGCACTGGCGGTAAGACGCTGCGCACTACCCTGGTCAAAATGCGCTTAGGTCGAATCGCCAGTCCCGACGGCGTCGCTTTCGTCAGTGTCGAAGGCGACGGTGCCGATGCCGTCTGCAAAGAAATCGCCGAGCATCCGTTCGGCAATCCCAACTTCACCGGACGGAGCTGGCCGCTGGCCGACGTCCGCCTGCTGGCACCCATCCTGGCCAGCAAGGTGATCTGCATGGGCAAGAACTACGAGGCCCACGCTGCGGAGATGGGTGGGGTAGCTCCCGAGGATCCGGTGATCTTCCTCAAGCCCAACACCGCGATCATCGGCCCCAACGTGCCGATCCAGCTGCCGGCCGACGCCCATCCGGTTCACCACGAGGGCGAGCTGGCCATCGTCATCGGGCGTCCCTGCAAGGACGTGCCCGCCGCACGCGCCGCCGAGAACATCCTGGGCTACACCATCGCCAACGACATCTCGGCGCGTGATCAGCAAGCCAAGGACGGTCAATGGATGCGGGCCAAGGGCCATGACACCTTCTGCCCGGTGGGCCCATGGATCGTCAACGACCTCGACCCGTCGGACCTGGAGATCCGCACCGAGGTGAATGGCGAAGTGCGGCAGCTCAGCCGGACCTCGCTGATGATCCATGACATCGGTGCCATCGTCGAATGGGTCTCGGCGGTGATGACCCTGCTGCCGGGTGATCTGATCCTCACCGGCACCCCCGAGGGCGTCGGCCCCATCGAGGACGGGGACACCGTGAGCGTCACCGTCGAGGGCATCGGCACTCTTACCAACCCCGTTGTACGCAAGCAGAAGTAGAGGTAAGTGATGACATCTCCCTCTGGTCATGTCAGGGTGCGGTTCTGCCCGTCGCCGACCGGAACCCCGCACGTCGGGTTGGTGCGCACCGCGCTGTTCAACTGGGCCTACGCCCGGCACACCGGCGGGGCATTCGTCTTCCGGATCGAGGACACCGACGCCGCGCGGGACAGCGACGAGAGCTACGCCGCGATCCTCGACGCCCTGCGATGGCTGGGTCTGGACTGGGACGAGGGCCCCGAGGTCGGTGGCCCGTACGAGCCGTACCGGCAGTCGCAGCGCAGCGAGATCTACCGCGACGTGATCGCACGTCTGCTCGAGGCCGGCGAGGTCTACGAGGCCTATTCGACACCGGAAGAGGTCGAGGCGCGCCATGTGGCGGCCGGGCGGAATCCCAAACTCGGGTACGACAATTACGACCGCGACCTCACCGACGAGCAGCGCAAGGCATTTGCCGACGAGGGTCGTAAACCCGTGCTGCGCTTGCGTATGCCCGACGAGGACCTCGGCTGGACCGATCTGGTGCGCGGTCCGGTGAGCTTCCCTGCGGGCTCGGTACCGGATTTCGCGATCACGCGAGCCAACGGAGATCCGTTGTACACCTTGGTCAATCCGGTCGACGACGCGCTGATGAAGATCACCCACGTGCTGCGCGGCGAGGACATCATGCCCTCGACACCGCGTCAGATCGCGCTGTACCGGGCGCTGATGCGGATCGGTGTGGCCGAGCGGGTGCCCGAATTCGCTCATTTGCCAAGTGTTCTCGGCGAGGGCAACAAGAAGCTGTCCAAGCGTGATCCGCAGTCGAATCTGTTCCTGCACCGCGACCGCGGCTTTCTGCCGGAGGGGCTGCTGAACTACTTGGCGCTGCTGGGCTGGGGCATCGCCGACGATCACGACGTGTTCAGCCTCGACGAGATGGTGGCCGCGTTCGACGTGGCCAACGTCAACTCCAACCCGGCCCGCTTCGACCAGAAGAAGGCCGACGCGATCAACGCGGAGCACATCCGGCTGCTCACGCCGGAGGATTTCACGGCTCGGCTGCGCGCCTATCTCGATGCCCACGGTCACGACACCGGCTTGGACGACGCGGCATTCGCCGAAGCCGCCGCGCTGACCCAGACCCGCATCGTCGTGCTCGGCGATGCGTGGGGACTGCTGAAGTTCTTCGACGACGACTCCTACGAGATCGACGAGAAGGCCGCCGCCAAGGAGCTGCGTGAGGAGGCCGCGCCGGTCCTGGATGCCGCTCTGAGCGCACTGGAGGGGGTCGGGGAGTGGAACACCGCCAACATCGAGGCAGCGCTCAAGACGGCGCTTCTGGACGGTCTTGAGCTCAAGCCCCGTAAGGCGTTCGGACCCATCCGCGTCGCCGTCACGGGCGCGACGATCAGCCCGCCGCTGTTCGAGTCCATGGAACTGCTGGGCGCCGACCGCAGCCTGACGAGGTTGCGGGCCGCCCGGGCCGCGCTGTGAACGCCCGGGCGTGACGGGGCTTGGTAAAGAGAGCCGAAAATCTTTGGTAGTCTGCTCGTCGGCCCGAAAAGCAAAACGGGGAAGCCCCCGCTGAGCCGATCGGATCGAAATTGCCTGTGACCTGCGGTGATGGGCAATTATTGGGGTATGGTGTAATTGGCAACACAGCGGTTTCTGGTACCGCCATTCTAGGTTCGAGTCCTGGTACCCCAGCCATCCGGACGGCATCAGACGGATTAGGTGAGCAGGACCGCCTAGGCTATGCTGACCATCCGGAAGTTCTAGCCCCCGTCGTCTAGCGGCCTAGGACGCCGCCCTCTCACGGCGGTAGCGTGGGTTCGAATCCCATCGGGGGTACAGAAGTAAAAGCGCTCAGTTCTCATGAACTGGGCGCTTTTGCGTTACCTGGACACAGCGCCCTCCCGCCACTCCCTTCACCACGGCAGAGTGGCTCTGGGTGTCGAACGTCACGCCGGCGTGCCGGCCGTCGGATTTCGACGCGACGCGGGCCCGCCACGCCGGGCGCTCAACCGTGTGCTGAGATTCGCCTCACAGTCGGCGGGTGAGCGCGTCGGCGGCGGCGAGCAGATCGGCGGCCCAGCGGGCTCCGGGTCGCCGGCCCATGCGGTCGATCGGTCCGGACACCGACACCGCGGCGATCACGGCGCCCCGGCCGTCGCGCACCGGTGCCGAGACGCTGGCCACACCGGGCTCACGCTCGGCGGCGCTCTGCGCCCAGCCGCGCTTGCGGACCTCGGCCAGCGTGCGGTCGGTGAACTTGGCGGCCGGCAGCACCGCCTGCTGGGTCGCCGGGTCGGCATAGGCCAGTAGCACTTTGGCGCCCGAACCGGCCGTCATCGGGAGGTGGGTGCCCACCGGCACGGTGTCGCGCAACCCGGCCGGAGGCTCCAGCGCCACCACGCAGACCCGGGACTGCCCTTCGCGCCGGTACAGCTGCACGCTCTCGCCGGTGATCTCGCGCAGGCGGGGCAGGACCGCGGCCCCGGCCGCCAGGAGCGGATCGTTGACGTGGGAGGCCAATTCGGTCAATGCCGGGCCGAGCCGCCAGCGTCCGTCGCCGTCGCGGGCCAACAGGCGGTGGGTTTCGAGCCCGGCGGCCAACCGGTGTGCGGTCGCCCGCGGCAGCCCGGTCCGCTCGCAGAGTTCGGCCAGCCCGCAAGGTGACTCGGCCACGGTGTGCAGCACACCCACGGCTTTGTCGAGAACGCCGATGCCGCTATCATTTCTCACAGAGAGATACTAGCGTCTCGCATTGTGAGATGGCAGATGAGATGGCGACAGTAACTCCCAGCCCTGGCGGACTCTTGATGCAAGCCCGCATTGCCGTTAATCGAATCGAGAAGTAGCGATGGACCAATCGACACAGACATCCGTGAAGCCGCGCACCCTGGCCGAGAAGGTTTGGGAAGACCACGTCGTGGCGCGCGGTGAGGGAGAGGGCGCAGCCAGAGAGCCCGATCTGATCTACATCGATCTGCATCTCGTGCACGAGGTCACCAGCCCGCAGGCGTTCGACGGCCTGCGATTGGCGGGCCGGCCGGTGCGACGGCCTGACCTGACGATCGCCACCGAGGACCACAACGTGCCCACGGTCGACATCGACAAGCCGATCGCGGATCCGGTTTCTCGCACCCAGGTCGAGACATTGCGGCGCAACTGCGAGGAATTCGGCATCCGGCTGCACCCGATGGGCGATGCGGAACAGGGCATCGTGCACATCATCGGCCCGCAGCTGGGGTTGACGCAGCCGGGCATGACGGTCGTGTGCGGGGACAGTCACACCTCGACCCATGGTGCGTTCGGCGCCATCGCCATGGGCATCGGCACATCCGAGGTCGAACACGTGATGGCCACGCAGACACTGCCGCTCAAGCCGTTCAAGACCATGGCGGTCAATGTCGACGGCGTGCTGCCGCCCGGCGTGAGCGCCAAGGACATCATCCTGGCCGTGATCGCCAAGATCGGCACCGGCGGCGGCCAGGGCCACGTCATCGAATACCGGGGCAGTGCCATCGAGGCGCTGTCCATGGAAGGCCGGATGACGATCTGCAACATGAGCATCGAGGCCGGGGCGCGGGCCGGAATGGTCGCTCCGGACGAGACCACCTTCGAGTTCCTCAAGGGCCGTCCGAACGCTCCCGAGGGGGCCGACTGGGACGCCGCCATCGCGGCGTGGAGCCAGTTGCGTACCGATGAGGGCGCCGAATTCGACACTGAGGTCTACCTGGACGCCGCCACGTTGAGCCCGTTCGTGACGTGGGGCACGAACCCGGGGCAGGGAATCCCGCTGTCGGCGTCGGTCCCGGATCCGGAGTTGATGGGCGACGACGGAGAGCGTCAGTCGGCGGAGAAGGCTTTGGCCTACATGGACCTTCGGCCCGGGATGGCGATGCGCGACATCGCCGTGGACACCGTGTTCGTCGGGTCCTGCACCAACGGCCGGATCGAGGACCTGCGGGTTGTCGCTGACGTGCTGCGCGATCGCAAGGTCGCCGACGGGGTTCGGATGCTGGTCGTGCCGGGCTCGATGAGGGTCCGGGCCCAGGCCGAATCGGAAGGTCTCGACCGGATATTCACCGCCGCGGGCGCCGAATGGCGTCAGGCCGGCTGCTCGATGTGCCTGGGCATGAACCCCGATCAGCTGTCCCCGGGGCAGCGCTGCGCCTCGACTTCCAACCGGAATTTCGAAGGCCGGCAGGGTAAGGGGGGCCGCACCCACCTCGTCTCGCCGGCCGTCGCGGCAGCCACCGCAGTACGCGGAAAGCTGGCGTCCCCTGCCGATCTGCCTGCCGCGTCCCGCTGAGAGGAACCCAAGAATGGAAGCGTTCAACACTCACACCGGCATCGGCGTCCCGCTGCGGCGGTCCAATGTCGACACCGACCAGATCATCCCCGCCGTCTATTTGAAGCGGGTCACCCGAACGGGTTTCGAGGACGGATTGTTCGCCGCGTGGCGCACGGATCCGTCGTTCATTCTGAATCTCCCGCCATTCGACAAAGGCTCGGTGTTGGTCGCCGGACCCGATTTCGGCACCGGATCATCACGCGAACATGCCGTCTGGGCGCTCATGGACTATGGCTTCCGGGTGGTTATCTCATCTCGTTTCGCCGATATTTTCCGCGGCAACGCCGGCAAGGCCGGGCTATTGGCGGCTGAAGTCGCTCAAGATGATGTCGAGCTCTTATGGAAGCTGATCGAGCAGAATCCTGGGCTGGAAATCACTGTGAATCTTCAAGATCGAAATATCGTCGCCGGAACGGTTGTGGTGCCGTTCAGAATTGACGACTACACGGCTTGGCGCCTGCTCGAGGGACTCGACGATATAGGCCTTACGCTGCGGAAACTCTCGTCGATCGAGGAGTACGAGAAGCACAGGCCGAGCTGGAAGCCGCGCACTCTGCCGGCCTGATCCGGGGCCTTGTACGGGTGCTTCTGCGCCCGAATTCGCCGCCTGCCGAACCGGTTCTGGACCCGGCCTGGCGGAGTCCAAGTGGGGCAAGCGGATTGCCAGATTGTTCGCTAGCTACGCCTGAAATTGCGCGTGGCTCTTGGAAATCAGTGGTCACAGGGTTTACCGTGTCCTCTAGTCGGTCCAAGGAGGACCACTGGTTTCGGAGGTTTTGAATGAACAAAGCGGAGCTCATCGACGTACTCACAACCAAACTGGGCACCGATCGTCGGCAGGCTACCGCCGCGGTGGAGAACGTTGTGGACACCATCGTCCGCGCGGTGCACAAGGGTGACAGTGTCACGATCACCGGCTTCGGTGTGTTCGAGCAGCGCCGCCGCGCTGCCCGTGTGGCGCGCAACCCGCGTACCGGCGAGACGGTGAAGGTCAAGCCCACCTCGGTGCCGGCTTTCCGTCCGGGTGCACAGTTCAAGGCGGTTGTCTCTGGCGCGCAGCGTCTCCCGTCTGACGGTCCCGCCGTCAAGCGCGGCGTGACCGCGGGCCCGGCCAAGCGCGCCGCTGCCAAGAAGACCGTCGCCAAGAAGGCGCCGGCCAAGAAGGCCGCGACCAAGGCACCGGCCAAGAAGGCCGCGACCAAGGCACCGGCCAAGAAGGCCGCGACCAAGGCTCCCGCCAAGAAGGCCGCGACCAAGGCTCCCGCCAAGAAGGCCGCGACCAAGGCTCCCGCCAAGAAGGCCGCGACCAAGGCTCCCGCCAAGAAGGCCGCGACCAAGGCTCCCGCCAAGAAGGCCGCGACCAAGGCACCGGCCAAGAAGGCCGCGACCAAGGCTCCCGCCAAGAAGGTGGCTGCCAAGAAGGCGCCGGCCAAGAAGGGCCGCAAGTAATTACGGTAAAGGCACGTCGTGAGCCGTAGGTCAGCTCACGACGTGCCTTTCCTCGTGTTGGTCTAGCTGCCGGGAGGCAGCGGACTGCCGAGGTGATCCGCAGCGATCAGCCGGCCGTCCGCCATCGACAGCACCCAGGTGCTGCCCTTGCGATTTCCGGTCGTCTGCGGGCGAACCTGTGAGCGCGAGCACCACCACGAGATGAGATCGGGAATCACCTTGCCCTGGGTGCAGATCACGGGCGTCCCCGCCCGGGTCGCGAGTTCGAGCACGCGGTTGCGACCGGCCTTGTGGTCGGAGTTGTAGGCCTCCTCGGTCAGCGCCGGCTCATTGTGGATGTCCACGCCGAGTTCCTGGGCCAGGGGTTCCAGGGTCTGATGGCAGCGCAATCGATCGGCCGCGTAAAGCGTTGTGGCACCGAATGCCGATAGTTGGGCGACCAGGGCCTCGGCCTGTGCCCGGCCCTTCTTGTCCAGCGGACGCTTGCGGTCATCGCCCTTGAAACGTGATCGCCGTCCGGCCGTACCGTGCCGGACGATCAGCACCGTCTTGGTATCGGGTGGCTGTTTTGCGAAGCGCCGCAACACTTTTCGATCGTGCGGGTAAACCAGTTGATCCGCTGCCGCATGCACCGGCAGCCAGATGAGCTTGTCCACCTCGTCGTTGGGGGTGAAGTCACCTCCCGTCGCGCGGGCAGCCCAGTACCAGACCCTTTTGGTCCCCTGTGGGATGTCGTACGAGATCGAGCCGAGCCGTCGACCGAGCTGCGCGGTGTAGCCCGTCTCCTCGTGGACCTCGCGCACGGCGGCCACCGGATCGGTTTCGTCGAGCTCGACCTTGCCCTTCGGCAGGGACCAATCGTCGTACCGCGGGCGGTGGATGACGGCCACCTCGGTCACGGCTACGCCCGCGGCGTCCTCGCCGCCGCGCCACAACACGGCGCCCGCCGCGGGCACCAGCTTGGTGCCCGGCTTGGCCGCCTTCGTGCTGTCGTCGGACACCTCAACTCCTGCAGGTCATTCACCGGCCAGGGCAGTCGGCCCGGTGGGGATCAGGGGTGCCGGTGACGTTCCATCAGCGACACCTGGTGGTCGCGGACTGTCTGCCCCTCCTGGGGCAGCGCTGTCCAGTGACCATCGTGTCGCAACTCCCAGCACCGGGTGGCCGGATCCATCGCGGACTCGAACACCTCGTTGAGTTGCGCGGTCAGCCTCGGATCCTTGACCTGAGCCATCACTTCGACACGGCGGTCGAGATTACGATGCATCATGTCGGCACTGCCGATCCAGAACTCGTTGGTGGCGCGGAAGTGAATAATCCGCGAGTGCTCGAGGAAGCGCCCCAGGATCGAGCGCACCCTGATGTTGTCGGAGTATCCGGGAACGCCCGGGCGTAGGGCGCAGATGCCCCGGACCACGATCTCGACCGGGATGCCGGCCTGCGACGCCCGATAGAGCGCATCGATCACCTGCTCGTCCACCAGGGCATTGGCCTTCAACCGGATTCCGGTCGTGGCCCCCTCGTGATGCGCGGCGATCTCGCGATCGATGCGCTCGATGATGCCCTTGCGCACACCCCGCGGTGCCACCAGCAGATTGCGGTAGGAGTCCTTGCGCGAGTAGCCGGTCAGGGAATTGAACAGGTCGGTCAGGTCAGCGCCGATGTCGGGATCGGCGGTGAGCAAGCCGACGTCTTCATACAGCCGCGCGGTTTTCGGGTTGTAGTTTCCGGTGCCGATGTGGCAGTAGCGCCGGATCGTCGACCCTTCACGCCGCACCACAAGGCAGGTCTTGCAGTGGGTTTTCAGGCCGATCAATCCGTAGACCACGTGTACCCCGGCTTGTTCGAGAGCCCTGGCCCACTTGATGTTGGCCTGTTCGTCGAAGCGGGCTTTGATCTCGACGAGCGCGACCACCTGCTTGCCGGCCTCGGCCGCGTCGATCAGCGCGTTGACGATCGGTGAATCGCCGGAGGTGCGGTAGAGAGTCTGTTTGATCGCCAGCACGTTGGGGTCGGCCGCGGCCTGCTCGATGAAGCGTTGCACCGTGGTGGAGAACGAGTCATACGGGTGGTGCACCAGCACGTCCCCGTCGCGCAGCGTCGAGAAGATGCTCTTGGGGGTCTCACGCTCGCCGAAAGCCGGTGGGGTGGCGGGCACGAACGGCCGATCCTTGAGGGCGGGCCGGTCCACGGCGTAGATCTGCCAGAGCGCGGACAGATCCAGCAGCCCGGGCACCTCGATCACGTCACTCGGGGCCACATCCAGTTCCCGCAGCAGCAATTCGAGCATGCTCTCGGTCATGTCGTCCGACACTTCCAACCGGACCGGCGAGCCGAACCGCCTCCGGGCGAGTTCCCGTTCGAGCGCTTGCAGCAGATCCTCGTCGCGGTCCTCTTCGACCTCGAAGTCGGCGTTGCGGGTGATCCGGAACGCGTGGTGCTCGACGATCTCCAGGCCGGGGAACAACACCGGCAGGAACGCGGCGATGAGTTCCTCCATCGGCAGGAACCGCACCACGGTCGATCCGTCGGTCGGTGCGCTCAGCTCCACGAAGCGCCCGACGTTGTCGGGGACCTTGATCCTGGCGAAGTGCTGCCCGCCGTCTTCGGGATGTTTGACGGTGATGGCCAGATTCAGGCTCAGCCCGCTGACGAACGGGAACGGGTGCGCCGGGTCCACCGCCAGCGGGGTCAGGACCGGAAAGACCTGTTCGTGGAAGTAGGTGGAGAGCTTTGCGCGCTCGGCCTCGTCGAGCTCGGCCCAGTTGACGATGACGATGCCCTCTTCGGCCAGCGCCGGGCGGACCGAGCTGAGGAACACATTGGCATGACGGCTGGCGATCTGCTGGGTGCGTTCGTTGATGCGGCGCAGCTGCTCGCGCGGCGACAGACCGTCGGCCGAGCGCACCGAAAGCCCCATCTCGTCGCGGCGTTTGAGGCCGGCCACCCGGACCATGTAGAACTCGTCCAGATTGGACGCGAAGATCGCCAGGAACTTTGCCCGCTCGAGCAGTGGCAGTGACGGGTCTGCGGCCAGTGCCAGCACACGCGCGTTGAAGTCCAGCCAGCTCAGCTCGCGGTTGAGGTAGCGGTCCTCGGGCAGCGCGTTGTCAACGGCCGGCCAGGTGGCCGCCGGTGGAGCTTCAGGTGTCGCAGACTCGATGGGCTGCCCCGATGCGGTTGAGGTGGTGTCCCGTTCAGAGTTGTCGGACCGGGTCGTTGGCTCGGCTTCGGTGGCTTCGCTCATCTGTCCGATCATTCCCTATGCCAGGGGTGCGGGGCTACCTACTGGCGTGCCTGCCGAGGGTGCGCGCGGTTGCGGCTCCGACACCGAGGCGTCGAGCCACCTGGAGATCGTCGGGTGTGTCGATGTCGCAGCGCAGACCGGGCCACGCGCCGGTGAGTTCGATCGCACCGGAGTGCCGATGGCGCGCAGCCGAATCGGATCCGAAGTGCGGAGCCAGCGAAATGCCGAATGCGAACAGCGCAGAGGTGCCCGTGCCGTGCCGATCTCCGACGAAGCTGCGTTGGTAGCCGCGGGCCAGGGTCAGGGCCTCGGCCAGCTCCTGGGGCTGCAGGGCAGGCAGATCGCCTTGGAGAACAACGATATTCGGTGCGGTGGAGCGGAGTTCGGCCTCGGCCGCGGCGATGGCGTTGTTGAGTGGGTCACTATGACCGGGTGGTGTCGGGTCCATCAGCACCCCGGCGCCGAGTTGCCTGGCGGCGTCGGCCGCGGTGTCGTCGGGGGTGACGACTGTCACCGGGGCGATGGACGACGCGGCAGTGATGGTGTCGACGAGCATCGCCAGCACCACGGCCTCGCGGGTGGCCGCGGAGAAGATGGGCGCCAGCCGGGTTTTGGCGGCCGACAGCCGTTTCACCGCAATCACCAGCGTGACGTCAGCGGCCTGCGTTGCTGCTGCGGCGTTGTCGCTTCGGGAGCCGCTCATGGGTTCATCCTGCCAGCCCGGCCGGCGTCGGCGAGTGGCGCAGCCGCCGGGATAGGGTGAGCGGGTGGTAGAGGCTGCGGTGATGGGTGCCGGTGCGTGGGGGACGGCGCTGGCCAAGGTGCTGGCGGACGCGGGTAACCCGGTGACGATGTGGGCCCGGCGCCCCGAGGTTGCCGACGAGATCAACACCGAACATCGCAACAGTCGCTACCTCGGCGACGTCGTGCTCCCCTCGACGATCAGGGCCACCAGCGATCCGGCCGAGGCGCTGGCCGGCGCCTGCACGGTGTTGCTCGGGGTTCCCGCGCAGCAGCTGCGGGCGAACCTGGAGGGCTGGAAGCATCTGATCGGTGACGACGTGACGCTGGTGAGCCTGGCCAAGGGAATCGAACTCGGCTCACTCATGCGGATGAGCCAGGTCATCGTCCAGGTGACCGGCGCCGATCCGTCCCGGGTGGCGGTGGTGACCGGGCCGAACCTGGCCAGCGAGATCGCCGACGAGCAGCCCGCGGCCACCGTCGTCGCGTGCAGCGACTCCGGCCGCGCGGTAACACTGCAACGCGCCCTGGCCACCGGATACTTCCGGCCCTACACCAACGCCGATGTGATCGGTGCCGAGGTGGGCGGGGCCTGCAAGAACGTCATCGCGCTGGCCTGCGGAATGGCCGTCGGTGTGGGGCTGGGGGAGAACACCGTTGCCGCCATCATCACGCGCGGCCTGGCCGAGGTGATGCGGTTGGGTATCGCGCTCGGCGCCACCCCCGCGACGCTGGCCGGGTTGGCCGGCGTCGGGGATCTCGTGGCCACGTGCACCTCCAGCCATTCCCGTAACCGCACCTTTGGTGAGCGGCTGGGCAAGGGCGGCACCATGGAATCGGCCTTGACCGCGGCAGGCGGACATGTGGCCGAGGGCGTGGCCTCGTGCGAATCGGTGTTGGCGCTGGCATCCAGCTATGGCGTCGAGATGCCGTTGACCGACGCCGTTCATAGGGTGTGCCACAAGGGATTGTCGGTTCACGAGGCAGTCGCAGGATTGTTGGGGCGCAGTACCAAACCGGAGTGACGGCCTCCGGACGTGAGGAGGTATCAGGTATGGACGGCATGTACGGCGATTCCACCAGGAGCGTCAAAGCCGTTGGTCTGGAATCGATTCCGGGACAACCCGTGGCCCCGATCCCGGTGCCGGCGTCGACGTACCATCTCTCGCCCGACGAGACCGAGCCGCTGGACAGCTACGGGCGCAGCTCGAACCCGTCGTGGCGACAACTGGAATCAGCGCTCGCCGAGCTGGAAGGGGCCGGCACCGCGCTCACGTTCGGGTCCGGCATGGCCGCGATCACCTCGACGCTGCGGGTGCTCGCCAAACCCGGAACCACGCTGGTGGTCCCGGCCGACGGCTACTACCAGGTCCGCCGGTATGCGGTCGAATACCTTGCACCGCAAGGCATCACGGTGATCGAGGCGAATGTCGCCGATATCTGTGATGCGGCCGCCCACGCCGACGTGGTGCTCGCCGAGACGCCGGCCAACCCCGGGCTCGACGTCGTGGATCTGCACCGGCTGGCGATGACCTGCCGCGGTCGCGGTGCCACGCTCGTAGTCGACAACACCACCGCCACACCGCTGGGCCAACAACCGCTTTCGCTGGGCGCTGACCTGGTGGTGGCCAGCGCCACCAAATCACTTTCGGGTCACAGCGATCTGGTGGCCGGCTACGTGGCGGGCAGCCAGCCCGAGCTGATGGCCGCGGTGGAGCGGGACCGGCTGCTGGCCGGGCCGATCCTGGGCGCGTTCGAGGCGTGGCTCGTGTTGCGCAGCCTCGGCAGCGCCGGGCTGCGTTTCGAACGGCAATGCCAGAACGCCGCCGCCCTGGCGCTGATGCTGCGCAGCCATCCGGCCGTGCGCTCGGTGCGCTATCCCGGGTTGCCCGAAGACCCGGCGCACGAGCTGGCGGCCACCCAGATGAAGCGGTTCGGCGGATTGGTGTCGATCGAGCTGGCCGATGCCGCGGCTGTCCATGCTCTGGTGGACCGCAGCGCCCTGCTCATCGCCTCGACCAGCTTCGGCGG
Source organism: Mycobacterium sp. 134 (assembly GCF_048282715.1). Classification (NCBI taxonomy): domain Bacteria; kingdom Bacillati; phylum Actinomycetota; class Actinomycetes; order Mycobacteriales; family Mycobacteriaceae; genus Mycobacterium; species Mycobacterium sp. 134. The sequence continues at coordinate 4,343,523 of NZ_JBLVUN010000008.1, read as the reverse complement.
GATTCACACCTCGGTCGACCGCCGGGCCCGGTGGGGTGACCCGGTGCCTGCCGGGTTCGCCCGCATCTCGGCCGGGATCGAGGACACCGAAGACCTGCTGACCGACGTCGAGCAGGCGCTTCGGACATGAAAGCCCAGGTCAGGATCCGCCGAAATGCAGGGACCGACCGGGACGGTAGCCTCTCTAGGTTGTGACAGGGCGTAATCAGACCGGATCCCGCACGCGCGTCGCCGTCGTCTACGGCGGGCGTAGCTCGGAGCACGCGATCTCCTGCGTATCGGCAGGCAGCATCCTGCGCAATCTCGACCCCGAGCGATTCGAGGTGATCGCGGTCGGGATCACGCCCGACGGTTCGTGGGTGTTGACCGACGGACGTCCCGAGACCCTCGCGATCACCGACGGTCAGCTGCCCGAGGTCACCGAGACGTCTGGTACCGAACTCGCGCTGCCCGCCGCCCCCAACCGCAGAGGCCAGCTGCTGGCGCTGAGCAACGGTCCCGGTGAGCTGCTGGCAGCCGTCGACGTGGTCTTCCCTGTGCTGCACGGCCCCTACGGCGAGGACGGCACCATTCAGGGCCTGCTGGAGTTGGCCGGGATTCCGTACGTGGGGTCGGGTGTGCTGTCCAGCGCTGCCGGGATGGACAAGGAGTTCACCAAGAAGCTCCTCGTCGCCGAGGGCCTGCCCATCGGCGACTTCGTCGTGCTGCGTCCCAACCGCGACGACTCGGTACCCACGCTCAGTCTTGAGCAGCGGGAACGTCTCGGCCTGCCGGTGTTCGTCAAGCCCGCCCGGGGCGGCTCCTCGATCGGCGTCAGCCGGGTCGCGGCGTGGGATGAACTGCCCGCGGCGATCGAGCTCGCGCGCCGCCACGATCCGAAGGTCATCGTCGAGGCCGCGGTGCCGGGCCGCGAACTGGAATGCGGTGTCCTCGAATTCCCCGATGGCAGCGTCGAAGCCAGCACATTGGGCGAGATCCGAGTGGCCGGAGTGCGCGGACGCGAGGACGGCTTCTACGACTTCGCCACGAAATACCTTGTCGACGCGGCCGAATTGGACGTGCCCGCCAAGGTCGACGACGACGTGTCCGAGGAGGTCCGCCGGCTGGCCGTGCGCGCGTTCACCGCGATCGACTGCCAGGGGCTGGCCCGCGTCGACTTCTTCCTGACCGACGACGGACCCGTGATCAACGAGATCAACACCATGCCCGGGTTCACCACCATCTCGATGTTCCCGCGTATGTGGGCGGCCAGCGGCGTCGACTACCCGACGTTGCTGACCGCGATGGTCGAGACCGCGCTGGCCCGGGGCACCGGCCTGCGCTGAAATTCAGCGCACCGGGGCCGGTGCGGGTTCCTGGGCGGTCATGGTGCGGGCGATCTGACCGGAGATCTGCTGAATGGGTGTCGGCCCCGAGCCGGCGGGCAGGGTCAGCGCGACGTACACCGGGCGGTCCACGGCATACCAGGTGCTGCGGCCCTGGTCATCGGCGGCCGGGCCGGCTTCTCCCACTCTGAACCACTGGATCTCGTCGACCACCTGCAGCGGGGTCCCCACGACGAAATCGGTGGGGCGTTCCAGCCCGCACCGCAAGACGACGGGCTCGGTGTCGGGCTCGGCACGCCAGGCCGCGGTGCCAGGAGGCGTGGGGTCGACGGTCGGGGCGCGGCGGAAATCTCCAAGCTGCTGGGGGAGTGCGTTCAGCAGGTCGTGGCACTGCTGGCTGTCGGCCTGCGGTGCCGGGATCGCCGGGATGGCGACGGGTTGCTGCTCGGGTGAGCGTTGCCGGGACGCCGCGATTCCGAGGACGGTGATCAGCACCGAGACCGCGACGACGACCGCCGCGATCAACAGGGCGCGGGGCGGTCCATCGGTGGTGTGCGAGTCGGTCACACCACCAACTCTATGGCTGGCCGGCGTTGGCGATCGGGCAGGTCAGGGTCCGGGTGATCCCGGGTACCTGCTGCACGGCGGGGACCACGTCGGACTGCAGCAGCGCCAAGGTGTCGGCAGTGATGCGCAGGACCACGTCATAGGGCCCGGTCACGTATTCCGCGGACACCACGCCCGGCAGGGCGGAGAGTTGTTTGGCGACGACTTCGGCGCGGCCCACCTCGGTCTGGATCAGCACGTAAGCCTCCACCACCGGCTATCTCCTCCGTCTCGCTGCATAAACTGCTGGCCGCAGGCACCAAACGTACCGCAGGTCGGGTTCGGGTTCAGGACGCGGCAGCCGACCGGCAGGAGGCCACATGACCGGCGACACCATCGGCAGCGATTCCGCTGACGACAACGACGACACCTTGGCAGGAGCCGGGGAATTCGCGGTCATCGACCGATTGGTCGCCGGACGCACGCAAGCCGACGCGGTGACCCTGGGCCCCGGTGACGACGCGGCCGTCGTGACGGCCGCCGATGGCCGCACGGTGGTCTCCACCGACATGCTGGTGCAGGACCGCCATTTCCGGCTGGATTGGTCGACGCCGCACGACATCGGCCGCAAGGCCATCGCCCAGAACGCCGCCGACATCGAAGCGATGGGTGCGCGGCCCACGGCATTCGTGGTGGCGTTCGGCGCCCCGTCGGACACCTCTGTCTCTGTCGCGGCGAGCGTGACGGACGGACTGTGGGACGAGGCGCGTCAGCTGGGCGCCAGCATCGCCGGCGGCGATCTGGTCAGTGCCCCCCTGTGGGTGATATCGGTCACGGTGCTCGGCGACCTCGGCGGCCGGGAACCGGTGCGCCGCAGCGGTGCCCGGGCCGGCGACACCGTGGCGGTGGCCGGTGAACTTGGTCGTTCGGCAGCCGGATACGCGCTGCTGCACCGCGGCATGGCAGGGCAGGCCGGGTTCTCCGAACTACGGCAGCGGCACCTGACCCCGCAGCCGCCCTATGGGCAGGGCGCACGCGCCGCCGACGCCGGCGCCACCGCGATGACCGATGTGTCCGACGGTCTGCTCGCCGACCTGGGCCACATCGCGACGGCCTCGGGGGTCGGCATCGACGTGGACAGGCGCCTTCTCGACGGCGATCGGCAGGCGGTCGCCGAGGCCGCCGTGGCAGTGGGTGCGGACCCCTGGGAATGGGTGCTCGGCGGCGGTGAGGACCACGCGCTGGCCGCGACGTTCCCCGGCGCGCCACCTCCGGGCTGGCGGGCCATCGGACGAGTGCTCGACGGCCCGCCGGAAGTCCTTGTCGACGGCGGCGCGTGGGCCGGAAATGCGGGATGGCAATCGTTTGACTGAGGGCTCACGCTAAGTTGGCTTTCCGTGACTGCTGCGGATGCGACGAGCGATTCAACAGGTGCACGCCCCCTCAATGAACTTGTCGAGGACGGCTGGGCCCGCGCGCTCGAGCCGGTGGGGGCGGACGTCGCGCAGATGGGGGAGTTCCTGCGCGCTGAACTCGCCGCCGGCAGGCGCTATCTGCCCGCCGGTCAGAATGTTCTGCGCGCCTTCACCTTTCCTTTCGACAAGGTGCGGGTGCTGATCGTCGGTCAGGACCCGTATCCGACACCGGGGCATGCCGTCGGCCTCAGTTTCTCGGTGGGTGCCGACGTGCGCCCGCTGCCCCGCAGTCTGTCGAACATCTTCACCGAATACGCCCAGGATCTCGGCCATCCGCAGCCGGCCAACGGTGACCTCACCCCGTGGGCGCAGCAAGGCGTGATGCTGCTCAACAGGGTGCTCACGGTGTCCCCGGGGACGCCGGCCTCGCACCGGGGCAAGGGCTGGGAAGCGGTGACGGAATGCGCGATCCGCGCGCTGGTGGCGCGCGAGCAGCCAATGGTGGCGGTGCTGTGGGGCCGTGATGCCTCGACGCTGAAACCGCTACTGGCCGAAGGTGACTGCGCGACGATCGAATCGCCGCATCCGTCGCCGTTGTCGGCGTCGCGAGGATTCTTCGGGTCACGCCCGTTCAGTCGTGCCAACGAACTGCTGCAGCAGAAGGGCGCCGACCCGATCGACTGGCGGTTGCCCTGAGCGGATCAGGGCATCGGGCCCGGCCGCTGCGGAATGGACGGCGGAGCCGGAACACCCGGTGAGGGGATCTCGATGGTGACGTCACCTGGAGAGCCTTCAGAGGTCACCGGTGCCTCGGTCGTCGAAGACGTCTCCGAGATGGTGTTGCCATCGGTGGACGTGCCCCCACACGCGGTCAGCATCGAGCCGACCGCGATGGCGGCAGCGAATGTACAGAGCGGTGCATGTGATGCACGACATAGGGCCATGACGGCAGCACGTACCCTGCCGTGCCCTTGAATAAACGAGCCGGTTGCGCGCCGGTCAGGCGCGCGACGCGCGCAACGTCAGCCGCGCGAGACCTTGCCGGCCTTGATGCAGGAGGTGCAGGCGTTCACACGCTGCTTGTTGCCACCCGGACGTGCCACGGCACGCACCGACTGGATGTTCGGATCCCAGCGCCGGCTGGTCCGCCGATGCGAGTGCGACACCGACTTGCCGAAGCCCGGGGCCTTTCCGCAGATATCGCACACGGCAGCCATATCAACAACTCCTCGAAATCAGTCCTTGGGGGGTCTGGGCCCGCTCGCCGCAAAACGGCGGGGCTCAACCCGACAACCTGATCAGAATACCGGGAGGCCAGAGGATCGCCAAAACGGCCCGTGAACACGACCCCAGGTTGTCCACAGCAGGCGGTGCTCTGATCAAGTTTGTCGCTGTCAGTCGATAGGCTGGCGCCCACGGCGGTGACCGCGGGGGATGGCCGCGGATTTCTGTGGGATCTGATGGGGATTGGGAGGTCCGATGTCGGCTCGGCGGCTGGATGCCCCCGCTCTGCGGGCATGGGCCCACGCCGCCGTCGACGACCTGATCACCCATACCGACGAGATCAACCGGCTCAATGTCTTCCCGGTGGCCGATGCGGACACCGGGACAAACATGCTGTTCACGATGCGTTCGGCATGGGCGCATGTCGACGCCGAGCCTGCCGACGGGGACATCCCCGCAGTGGCCAGTGCGTTGGCGGCCGGGGCGTTGCAGGGGGCCCGGGGGAACTCCGGGGTGATCCTGTCGCAGATCCTGCTCGGCCTGGCCGAGGTCATCACCACCGCGGCGGCCCAGCGTGACGGCGACCTGTCGGCCGTGGATGCCGCGCTGTTCGGAGCCGCGCTGCGCCACGCCGCCGCCTTGGCCGTCACCTCGATGGGTGAGCCCGTGCCGGGGACCATCGTGTCGGTGCTGCAGGCCGCGGCCGAGGCCGCCGCACGCTGCGCGGCCGAGGGCGGTGACGTCGCTGACGCGGCCGCGGCCGCAGGCGAGGCCGCGTCAGCCGCCCTGGATCGCACACCGCAACAACTCGACGTACTGGCCAAGGCCGGCGTGGTCGATTCCGGCGGCCGCGGCCTGTTGGTCCTGCTGGACGCGATGACTGCCACACTGGCCGGGCAATCGCCCCGCCGGCCGGTCTACACCCCGGCCTCGCCGCAGGCCGCGCTTGCCGCCACGGAACTGGCCGCCACACAGGCCCCGCCTCAGTTCGAGGTCATGTACCTGCTGACCGGATGCGGCGCCCCCGCCGTCGAGGGGTTACGGGCCGCACTGGAGCAGATGGGTGAGTCGGTGGCGATCGCCGCTTCCGGCGGTGATCAGTACTCGGTTCACGTCCACGTGGATGACGCCGGGGCGGCGGTCGAGGCCGGGCTCGCGGTCGGGTCCTTGAACCGCATCCAGATCACCGCGTTGACCGTGGCCCCTGGCCTCAGGTCTGCCGGGGGCTGGGCCCGTGAGCGCGCCGTGCTGGCCGTCGTGGACGGGGACGGTGGCGTCGAGCTGTTCGCGGGTGAGGGCGCGCACGTGTTGCGGCCCGACGAGGGCGAGCCCGTCAACGCCCAGCAGTTGTTGCGCGCCCTGGTCGACGTGGGTGCTGCCCAGATCATGGTGCTGCCAAACGGGTACGTCGCCGCCGAGGAACTGGTGGCGGGCTGCACGGCGGCGATCGGGCGGGGCATCGATGTCGTGCCGGTGCCGGCCGGATCGATGGTGCAGGGGCTGGCCGCGCTGGCCGTTCACGACGCGAGCAGGCAAGCGGTCGACGACGGGTACACCATGGCGCGAGCGGCCGCGGGTGCGCGGCACGGCGCGGTGCGGATTGCCACCGAAGAGGCGTTGACCTGGGCAGGTTCCTGTAAGCCAGGCGACGGGCTTGGCATTGCCGGCGATGAGGTGCTGATCGTGGGACCCGACATCACCACGGCTGCCGCCGGGTTGATCGACCTGTTGATGGTGGCGGGCGGGGAACTGATCACGGTGCTGACCGGCGACGGGGTGGACGTCGCCGTGGGGCAGGCGCTGAAGGCTCATGTGCACCGGGCGCACCTCGGCGTCGAGTTGGTGACCTATCACACCGGCCACCGCGGCGACGCCCTGCTGATCGGGGTGGAGTAGTGGTCAATCTCGGCGACCGCCTCGAGTTCGTGATCGGAAAGAAGAACGCGGACAAGCTGAACGCGAATTTCGGCCTGCGTACGGTCAACGATCTGCTGCGGCACTACCCGCGTAAGTACAGCGACGGCATGTCGGTGCGCGGCGAGGGCGAGGCTCTCGACCTGGAGGAGGGTGAGCACGTCACCTTCATCGAGGTTGTCACCGAAACCAAGGTGGGCGACATGAAGCCGACCTTCAGCAAGAAGACGGGTCGGCCGCAGAGCCGAAAGTGGTTGCGGGTCACCCTGGGTGAGCACCGGCCCTCGGTGACGGCGACGTTCTTCAACGCCGGGTGGATGGTCGACAAGCTGGAAACCGGCACCCGGCTCATGCTCTCCGGTGAGGTCAAGTACTTCCGCAATGCGCTTCAGCTGGACCACCCGGCCTTCCTGGTCTTGAATCCACCGCCCGGCAAGCAGATCGGGACCAAGTCGCTCAAGACCATTGCCACCGCATCGGGCGCCACCGGAGAAGAGATGCTCGCGGAGTTCGAGCGGGATTTCTTCCCGATCTACCCGGCGTCGGCCAAGGTACAGACCTGGGAGATCTACGCGTGTGTCCGGCAAACCATCGACATGCTCGACCCGATCCCGGATCCTCTGCCGGAATCCTTTGTCCGCGAACACAATCTGATGTCCGAGGATGCTGCACTTCGAGCCATTCACCTCGCCGAGAACGCCGTTGAACGTGAGCGGGCCAGTGAGCGGCTGACCTTCGACGAGGCGATCGGTCTTCAGTGGGGTCTGGTGGGCCGTCGCTACAGCGAGCTGAGCGAATCCGGCCCTGCCGCACCGCCTGTCGATCACGGACTGGCCGCTGCGATGCGCAGTCGGATGCCGTTCGAGCTGACCGCAGGCCAATCTGAAGTGCTGGAAGTGATCTCGGGCGAACTGGCCTCCACGCGGCCGATGAACCGGATGCTGCAGGGCGAGGTGGGTTCGGGCAAGACCATCGTGTCGGTGCTGGCGATGCTTCAGATGGTCGACGCGGGCTACCAGTGCGCCTTGCTCGCGCCCACGGAAGTGCTTGCTGCCCAGCATGCGCGCTCCATCCGTGACGTGCTGGGGCCGCTGGCGATGGCCGGGCAACTCGGCGGCGCCGAGGCGTCGACCGGTGTCGCGCTGTTGACCGGATCGATGACAGCTCCGCAGAAGCGTGCCGTGCGTGGCGAGGTGGCCTCCGGGCAGGTCGGCATCGTCGTCGGCACGCACGCCCTGCTGCAGGATGCGGTGGAGTTTCACAACCTCGGCATGGTGGTCGTCGACGAGCAGCACCGATTCGGTGTCGAGCAGCGGGATGCGTTGCGTGCCAAGGCCCGTGATGGGCTGACACCTCATCTCCTGGTGATGACGGCCACGCCGATCCCGCGCACGGTGGCACTCACGGTGTACGGCGATCTGGAGACCTCGACGCTGCGCGAGCTGCCCCGTGGCCGTCAACCCATCACCACCAACACCATTTTCATCTCGCAGAAGCCCACCTGGCTGGACCGGGCCTGGGCGCGCATCCGCGAGGAGGTGGGCACGGGGCGACAGGCCTACGTGGTCGCCTCACGTATCGATGAGTCGGACAAACCCGGAGGCGCGAACGACGGGCGCGGCGGCCCGCCGCCCGTCACGGTGGTCGAACTGTTCGACCGGTTGAGCGCGGGCCCGTTGTCCGGGTTGCGGCTCGGGCTCATGCACGGCAGGTTGTCCGGCGACGAGAAGGACGTCGTGATGGGCGCGTTCCGGGCCGGCGAGATCGATGTCCTGGTGTGTACCACCGTCATCGAGGTCGGTGTCGACGTGCCGAACGCGACCATGATGGTGGTGATGGACGCCGACCGGTTCGGCATCAGCCAACTACATCAGCTGCGCGGCCGGATCGGTCGTGGTCAGCATCCCAGCCTGTGCCTGCTGGCCACCCGGCTGCCCGAGACCTCCAAGGCCGGTGAGCGGATCACCGCCGTCGCCGGGACACTCGACGGCTTCGCCCTGGCCGATCTCGACCTCGATGAGCGTCGTGAGGGAGATGTGCTGGGCCTCAACCAATCCGGGCGCACCATCAACCTGCGATTCCTGTCCCTGCGGGACCACCTCGAGGTGATCCAGGAGGCCCGGGCGTTCTGCGAGCAGCGTTACGAGCAGAGTCCGCACGATCCCGGAATGGATCTGCTGGCAGCGCAATTCGTGAACACCGACCGCGTCGAATACCTGGACAAGGCATGACCCGCCGCCGGGTGTGGGGGCTGGCCGCGGCCGTCGCACTCGCGGTGGTGGTCGCCATCCAGGTGACCACGTCGACACCGCACTCCGTCCGGTTCGCCGCCCAGGCGCAACCGCCCAGCATGGCACCCGGGGTCGATCCGCTGGCCGGGGTGTCAGAGTTGCCGGTGCGCGTGCGCGGCAACGACTATCGCCGCGCGGCGTTCGGTGAGGCGTGGGACGACGACAACAGTGCGCCCGGTGGTCACAACGGCTGCGACACCCGCAACGACATCCTCAACCGTGACCTCGTCGACAAGACGTTCGTCGCGATCAAGCGCTGTCCGTCCGCCGTGGCGACCGGCACGCTGCACGATCCCTACACCAATGCGGTGGTGTCGTTCGTACGCGGCAATCAGACGGGTGCCTCGGTGCAGATCGACCACATCGTGCCGCTGGCGTTGGCCTGGGATCTGGGCGCCCGTGACTGGCCCGACGATCTGCGGCTGCGGTTCGCCAACGACCCGGCCAATCTGCTGGCGGTCGCGGGTAAACCCAATCAGGACAAGGGCGATCAGGAGCCCGCCCGCTGGATGCCGCCCAACCGGGCGTTCTGGTGTCAGTACGCGGTGCAGTTCGCCGAGGTGCTGCGCGGTTACACGCTCCCGGTCGACGTCGCGTCGGCCGGAGTTCTGCGTGAAGCCGCGGGCACCTGCCCGAGGGGCTGATTCACCCCGGCGGGCAGTGCCCCGCAAGCGGGAGGGGCCCCAGCTGCGGTACCCGAAATCAGCGGATTCGGGGTGCTTTGGCGTCTGCTTGCGCAGAAAACCTAGCCCGTGAAAGTCGCCGGGTCCGGCCGGAACCGGGTGCCGTCATCGAGGCCGTTGAGGCTGTCCATCTGCTCGTCGGTCAGCTCGAAGCCGAACACGTCGAGGTTGGACGCGATCCGCTCCGCGTTGGTCGACCGCGAGATCACGATGTTGCCCAGCTGGATGCTCCAGCGGATCAGCACCTGCGCCGGGGTCCTGCCGTGCGCGGCGGCGATGGCCGTGACGGCCGGGTTGTCGAGCAGATTGCCGACGCCGAGCGGGCTGTAGGCCTCCGTGACGACGTTGTACTGGGCGTTGGCCGCCCGCCAGGCACTCTGGTTGAGCAGCGGGTGCAGTTCGATCTGGTTGACCGCGGGAGCGACGAACGTCAGGTCGACGATCGTCGACAGATTCTCGGGGCTGAAGTTGGACACCCCGGTGGAGCGGGCCAGTCCCGCCTGCTTGAGCGCCATCAGCCCACCCCAGCTGTCGACGTACTTGCCGATGTCGTTGCCGGGCCAGTGGATCAGGTAGAGGTCCACGTAGTCCAGGCCGAGCCGCTCCAGGCTGGCCCGCCCGGCATCCTGGGAAGACGTGAAACCCTGATCGGTGATCGCCAGCTTGGTGGTGACCGAGATCTCTTCGCGCGGAATGCCCGATGCCGCAATGGCCCGCCCGACGCCGGCCTCGTTGCCGTAGGCGGCGGCCGTGTCGATCAACCGGTGGCCGGCCTCCAGGGCCGCCGACACCACGCGCTCTGCCTCGGAATCCGAGAGTCCGCCGACGCCCAGACCGACGACGGGGATCGTACGGTCGTCGTTGAGCGTGACGGTGGGAATCGCAGCCCCGTCCGAGGAGGTCATGGCACCTATCCTGTGAAGTTGAAGGTTCGCGGATCGGGGCCCAGGCGGGTGTCCGTCTCCAACGAGGCGATGGCCGCCATGTCCGTTTCGTCCAGGTCGAAATCGAACACGTCGAAATTACTGACAATCCGCTCGGGGTTCACCGACTTGGGGATGACGATATTACCCAGATGTATATGCCACCTAATCAGTACCTGTGCGGGGGTTTTACCGTGCCGGTCGGCGATGCCGGTGATCACCGGATCGGCGAGTAACGACCCCTGTCCGAGGGGGCTCCATGCCTCGGTGGCGATGCCCAATTCGGCGTGCACCTCCCGAAGCTCGTGTTGCGGTAGCAGCGGGTGCAATTCGATCTGATTGACCACGGGCACGATGCCGGTGGAGTCGATGAGGACGGTGAGGTGTTCGGGCGCGAAGTTGCTCACCCCGATGGACCGGACCCGGCCCTGATCGCGTAGGTGCGCGAAGGCCTTGAACGTGTCGACGTAGGCGTTGTTGGCCGGCACGGGCCAGTGGATGAGATACAGGTCGAGGTAGTCCACACCGAGCCGATCCAGGCTGGCGTCGAACGCCGCCAGCGTCGAGTCGTACCCCTGGTCGCTGTTCCACAGCTTGGTCACCAGGAACACGTCCTCGCGGGGGACCCCGGATTCGACCAGGCCGCGGCCCGTCTCGGGCTCGTTGCGGTACGCGGCGGCGGTGTCGATGTGCCGGTAGCCTGCCTGCAGCGCCGCGGCCACTGCGCGTTCGGTCTCTTCGGCAGGGGTCTGCCAAACCCCCAACCCGACTTGCGGTATCGAATTACCGTCGTTGAGCGTGACACGAGGACTCACAGAGGGATCAGCCATGACTGAAAGTCTGCCAGCAGGGCAGGCCCGAGGGGGATCTGACGGTCGCCCCGGGGACACCGTCAAACAGCAGTTGCTCGTGCAGGCGACCAAGGTCACGCTGGCCGCGATCCCGCGGATCTCCGACCGGATCAAGCGCCTGTTGCTGGGCGGGCGTTCGGTGACCGTAGACGGCAACACCCTGGACACCACGCTGCAATTCACGCTGGCCGCCGAACATGCGGCCGGGGTGGGAGGCCTGGTCGCCGATCACAGCCCGGAGTCGGGCGTCGCCGTCTCGCGAGCCGCGCTGCGGGCCACCGCAGCCATGATGAAGGTCCGCATCCATGCGGACGTGAGCGAGATTTCGATTCCGGGACCGGCCGGGCCCATCCCGGCGCGACGATATGTCCCCGACGGCACGGGCTCCCCGGCGATATCCGCGCTGTTGCTGTACTTCCACGGCGGCGGCTTCGTGATCGGTGACCTCGACACTCATGACAGCCTGTGCCGGCTGATCTGCCGGGACGGCGGAATTCAGGTGATCTCCGTCGACTACCGGCTCGCGCCCGAGCACAAGGCGCCGGCCGCCGTCGACGACGCGTATGCCGCCTACCGCTGGGCGCTCGACCACGCAGCCGGTCTGGGCGCCACGCGCATCGTGGTCGGGGGAGACAGCGCGGGCGGCAACCTGGCCGCCGTGGTGGCGCAGCAGGCCCGTGATTCCGAGCTGCCGCTGCCTGCGCTGCAGCTGTTGCTCTATCCGGTCACCGATATGTCGAGTGACACGCGATCCAAGACACTGTTCGCCGACGGCTACTTCCTGAGCAAGCGCGACATGGACTGGTTCACCGGGCACTATCTCGACGGTGCCGACGCGACCGCCGATGATCCGGTGATCTCACCGCTGCTGAACGAGGATCTCACCGGCTTGCCGCCCGCGCTGGTGGTCACCGCTGGGTTCGATCCGCTGCGTGACGAGGGCAACCGCTACGCGAGGGCACTGCAGGACGCCGGGGTGGTGGTGGACCTCCGCGAGGAGCGCTCGATGATCCATGCGTTCGCCAACTTCTTCCCGCTGGGAGGCGGTAGCGCCACCGCGACGAGCGCGATGATCTCTGCCCTGCGCGCACATCTCAGCCACGCCGAAAGCTGACCTGGCAGCGCCGGTACGCTTGTCGACGTGGCCAAACCGAAGAAGACCGCGAAGTACGACCTCAAGGCGGCTGACCGCAAGCGCAACCTGTGGGTTCAGATCGGGCTGACAGCCGTTGTGGTGCTGTTCGCCGTCGGCCTGGTGCTCTACATCGTGACGACCGGCCACAAGCGCCCGGCCTCCGGCGAGGCCCGGGCCGTGCATGTGGCGGCGCCCAACGTGATCACCAAAGAGGGCACGACTGAGCCCAAGGTGACGCTGAGCCTCTTCGAGGACTTCCTGTGCCCCGCGTGCGGTCATCTGGAACAGCAGTTCGGCCCCACCATCAACAAGCTCATCGACGCCGGTGCGGTAGCCGTCGACTACCACATGGTGGCGATCCTGGACAAGGCGGGCAACGGCTACTCGTCGCGGGCCGGAGGTGCCGCCTACTGCGTCGCCGACGAGTCCATCGATGCCTTCCGCCGCTTCCACTCCGCGCTCTACACACCCGGAATCCAGCCGGAGGAGGGCAGCGGGGTCTACCCCGACAACGCCCGGATCATCGAGCTCGCGCGCCAGGCCGGTGCCGCCGGTGAGGTGCCCGACTGCATCACCAAGGGCCGCTACGTGGAGATGGTCCAGGGCATGGCCGCAGCCACCGGGATCAACTCGACACCGACCGTTCGGTTCAACGGCGAAGAGTACAACCCGACCACTCCCGATGCCCTGATCGCGAAGGTCAAGGAGATCGTCGGAGACCTGCCCGCCCTGAAGGGCCCGGCCCCGGCCCCGGAGCACCCGCCGCGCCTGCTCCTGCCGCACCGGCCGCGCCCGCTCCCGCAGCGCCGGCACCGGCACCGGCACAGCCATGACCGACACCGCCGCGTCCGAGCTAGACGAGTCGGGGACCGAGAAGGCTCCGGGAGTGGCCGTCGGCAAGGCCGGGGCGGTCTGGATCCTGATTGCCGGTGTCCTCGGTCTGGCCGCCGCGTTGGCGCTGACGGTCGAGAAGATCGAGCTGCTGATCGATCCAAGTTATGTGCCGTCGTGCAGCATCAACCCGGTGATCTCCTGCGGGTCGGTGATGACGACCTGGCAGGCATCGGCCTTCGGATTCCCCAACTCGCTGATCGGGGTGGTCGCCTTCACCCTCACCCTGGTCACCGGTGTGCTGGCCGTGGCCGGTGTTCGGCTGCCCCGGTGGTACTGGTCGGGGTTTGCCGCCGGCACCCTGCTCGGTGCCGTCATGGTGCACTGGCTGATCTTCCAGAGTCTCTACCGCATCGGCGCCCTGTGCCCGTACTGCATGGTGGTGTGGTCGGTGACCATCCCGCTGCTCGTGGTGACGAGCTCCATCGCGCTTCGGCCGCTGCACACCAACGCGGTTGCCCGGGCGATCTATCAGTGGCGGTGGTCGCTGGTGGCGCTCTGGTTCACCTCACTTGTGCTGTTGATCTTGGTGCGTTTCTGGGAATACTGGTCAACGCTGCTGTAACACTTCCGAAATAACTTGTCGGTTAGGTCTACCCGTGATTTCCAAGCTGTTAGTCGCCAATCGTGGCGAGATCGCGATCCGTGCATTTCGTGCTGCCTATGAGATGGGCATCGCAACGGTGGCGGTGTATCCGTACGAGGACCGCAATTCGCTGCACCGCCTGAAGGCCGATGAGTCGTATCAGATCGGCGAGATCGGCCATCCGGTACGGGCGTACCTATCGGTGGACGAGATCATCAGGGTCGCCAGGCATTCCGGCGCGGATGCGGTGTATCCGGGTTACGGCTTCTTGTCGGAAAATCCGGAACTGGCCTCGGCCTGTGCGGAGGCCGGAATCACCTTTGTGGGGCCCTCGGCGCACGTTCTGGAACTGACCGGCAACAAGGCGCGGGCGATCGCGGCGGCGAAGGAAGCGGGACTGCCGGTGCTGGCATCCTCGGCGCCGTCGTCGTCGGTGGACGAATTGGTCGCTGCCGCAGGGGATATGACGTTCCCGCTGTTCGTCAAGGCGGTGTCCGGTGGTGGTGGGCGCGGAATGCGCCGCGTCACCGACCCCGAGGCGCTGCCCGAGGCGGTGGAGGCTGCTTCGCGTGAGGCGGAGTCGGCGTTCGGCGATCCCGAGGTGTACCTGGAACAGGCCGTCATCAACCCGCGCCACATCGAGGTGCAGATCCTTGCCGATACGCAGGGCAACGTGATGCACCTGTTCGAGCGGGATTGCAGCGTGCAGCGGCGGCACCAGAAGGTGATCGAGCTGGCGCCCGCGCCGAATCTGGATCCTGCTCTGCGCGAACAGATTTGCGCTGATGCGGTAGCCCTGGCCCGCCAGATCGGCTACAGCTGCGCGGGCACCATCGAATTCCTGCTCGACGAGCGCGGTCATCACGTGTTCATAGAGTGCAATCCACGGATCCAGGTGGAGCACACGGTGACCGAGGAGATCACCGATGTGGACCTGGTGGGCTCACAGTTGCGGATCGCGGCCGGGGAGAGCCTGGCGGATCTGGGTTTGAGCCAGGACTCGCTGGTCATCCGCGGGGCGGCGATGCAGTGCCGGATCACGACCGAGGACCCGGCCAACGGATTCCGTCCGGACACCGGGCGGATCACCGCCTACCGATCGCCGGGTGGCGCCGGTATCCGCCTGGACGGTGGATCCAACCTGGGTGCGGAGATCTCCGCACATTTCGACTCGATGCTGGTCAAGCTGACCTGTCGCGGACGGGACTTCTCCACGGCCGTCTCACGGGCCCGTCGCGCGCTGGCCGAGTTCCGCATCCGCGGTGTGTCGACGAACATCCCGTTCCTGCAGGCCGTGATCGAGGACCCGGATTTCCGGGCCGGACGGGTCACCACCTCGTTCATCGACGATCGCCCGCAGTTGCTGACCGCGCACACCCCTGCCGATCGCGGCACCAAGATCTTGAACTACCTGGCCGATATCACCGTGAACAAGCCGAACGGGGAACGGCCGACGGGGGTGTATCCGCAGGACAAACTGCCTGCGCTGGATCTGTCGTCGGTACCGGCGCCGGGCTCCAAGCAACGCCTGGTCGAGCTGGGGCCCGAAGGCTTCGCGCGGTGGATGCGTGACAGCAAGGCGGTCGGGGTCACCGACACGACGTTCCGTGACGCGCACCAGTCACTGTTGGCCACCCGGTTGCGGTCCACCGGTCTGCTCAAGGTGGCGCCGTATGTGGCCCGGACGATGCCGCAGTTGCTGTCCATCGAGTGCTGGGGTGGCGCGACTTACGATGTGGCGCTTCGGTTCCTGAAGGAAGATCCGTGGGAGCGGCTGGCCGCCCTGCGGGAGGCGGTCCCCAACATCTGTCTGCAGATGTTGCTGCGGGGCCGGAACACCGTGGGGTACACGCCGTATCCGGAGTTGGTGACCTCGGCCTTCGTGGACGAGGCGACCCGCACCGGGATCGACATCTTCCGGATCTTCGACGCGCTCAACAACGTCGAGTCGATGCGTCCGGCGATCGATGCGGTCCGCGAGACGGGCACGGCGATCGCCGAAGTGGCGATGTCCTACACCGGGGATCTCAGTAACCCCAGCGAGAACCTGTACACGCTGGACTACTACCTGAAGCTGGCCGAGCAGATCGTCGATGCGGGCGCGCACGTGCTCGCGATCAAGGACATGGCCGGGTTGTTGCGTCCGCACTCGGCGCACACGCTGGTCTCGGCGTTGCGGTCGCGGTTCGACCTGCCGGTGCATGTGCACACCCATGACACTCCGGGTGGGCAGCTGGCGACGTACCTGGCGGCCTGGCAGGCGGGGGCGTCGGCGGTGGACGGTGCCGCGGCCCCGTTGGCCGGCACCACCAGCCAGCCGGCGTTGTCCTCGATCGTGGCCGCCGCCGCGCACACCGAGTACGACACCGGGCTGTCGCTGGACGCGGTCTGCGATCTCGAGCCCTACTGGGAGGCGTTGCGCAAGGTCTACGCGCCGTTCGAATCGGGACTGCCCGCGCCGACCGGGCGGGTGTACACGCACGAGATCCCCGGCGGACAGTTGAGCAACCTGCGCCAGCAGGCCATCGCCCTGGGGCTGGGGGACCGGTTCGAGGAGATCGAGACCAACTACGCCGCGGCCGATCGGGTTCTGGGCCGGCTGGTGAAGGTGACCCCGTCGAGCAAGGTGGTCGGGGATCTGGCGCTGGCGCTGGTGGGTGCCGGGGTCAGCGCGCAGGAGTTCGCCGCCGATCCGGCCCGCTACGACATCCCCGACAGCGTGATCGGGTTCCTGCGTGGCGAACTCGGTGATCCTCCTGGCGGATGGCCGGAACCGTTGCGCACCAAGGCACTTGAGGGCAGGGAACCGGCCAAGCCGATTCAGGAGCTCTCGGTCGAGGACGAGGCGCTGCTGGCCGCACCCGGGCCCAAGCGTCAGGCGGCGTTGAACCGGTTGTTGTTCCCGGCGCCGACCAAGGAGTTCGAGGCGCACCGCGAAACCTACGGCGACACCTCGAGCCTGAGTGCCAATCAGTTCTTCTACGGGCTGCGCTACGGCGAGGAGCATCGCGTCGAGCTCGAGCGCGGTGTGCAGTTGCTGATCGGTCTTGAGGCGATCTCCGACGCCGACGAGCGCGGGATGCGCACGGTGATGTGCATTCTCAACGGGCAGCTGCGTCCGATCACGGTGCGTGACCGCAGCATCGCCAGTGAGGTCCCGACGGCGGAGAAGGCTGATCGCAACAACCCGAATCATGTCGCGGCCCCGTTCGCGGGTGTGGTCACCGTCGGTGTCGCCGCGGGCGACACCGTGGAGGCGGGCGCGACCATCGCCACCATCGAGGCGATGAAAATGGAAGCCGCGATCACCGCCCCCAAGGCCGGCACCGTCGAACGCGTCGCGGTGGCTGCCACGGCGCAGGTCGAGGGTGGCGACCTGCTGGTGGTAGTGAACTGACCCGCATCATCGCCGGTGCACTCGGCGGCCGCCGGATTGCGGTGCCGCGCAGCGGTACCCGGCCCACCTCCGATCGGGTCAGGGAGGCGGTGTTCAACGCGTTGACGGCGCGGCTGGATTTCGCGGGATTGTCCGTGCTGGACCTGTACGCAGGTTCGGGAGCGCTTGGCCTGGAAGCGCTTTCGCGTGGCGCGACCTCGGCGACCTTTGTCGAGGCCGACGCGCGCGCGGCCGGCGTCATCACCGGGAACATCGCCTCTCTGGGGGTTCGCGGCGCCACCGTGCGTCGCGGCAATGTGGACACGGTGTTGGCCGGGGGCACCACGCGGCCGGTCGATCTGGTTTTCGCCGACCCGCCCTACGACCTCGACGACGGTTCGGTCGATGCGATGCTCACGGTGTTGGCCGACGCAGGATGGGTGACCGCCGGCAGCGTCGTCCTGGTGGAGCGGCGCGCGTCGAGCCGGCCGGCGAGCTGGCCCGCGGGCTGGGATGAGCTGAGTACCCGTCGATACGGCGATACCCGCGTCGAACTCGCCGAAGTGGGCTAGCGGATTCGTTGATACGGCGGCCTGTACCGTCGTCACCCATGAGTGGCGCGGTATGCCCCGGCTCCTTCGACCCGGTAACCCTTGGCCATGTCGACATCTTCGAACGTGCGGCGGCGCAGTTCGACGAGGTCGTGGTGGCGATTCTCGTGAACCCCAACAAGAAGGGGATGTTCGACCTCGACGAGCGAATCGCGATGATCGTCGAATCGACCACACACCTGCCGAATCTGCGGGTCGAATCCGGCCAGGGCCTGGTGGTCGATTTCGTCAAGGCGCGCGGTCTGACGGCGATCGTCAAGGGGCTCCGCACCGGCACCGACTTCGAGTACGAGCTGCAGATGGCGCAAATGAACAAGCACGTGGCTGGAGTCGACACGTTCTTCGTCGCGACCACCCCGCAGTACTCGTTCGTGTCGTCGTCGTTGGCCAAGGAGGTCGCCTCCCTGGGCGGCGACGTTTCTGCGCTGCTTCCCGAGCCGGTTAACCGCAGGTTGCAGGCCAAACTGAACGGCTGACCCCAGTTGCCGGGCATGGTCCGGCGGCGACACACCGATTGTGCTCCCAAGTCACAGGCGTAACACCAGGCACACTGGTTACTAACAACGACGACCTGGAGGGTTTTGCCGTGTACCGAGTTTTTGAAGCGCTCGACGAGCTCGGCGCGATCGTCGAAGAGGCGCGTGGTGTGCCGATGACCGCCGGTTGCGTGGTCCCGCGCGGTGATGTGCTCGAACTGATCGATGACATCAAGGACGCGATCCCCGGTGAGCTCGACGATGCCCAGGACGTGCTCGACGCGCGTGATTCGCTGCTGCGCGAGGCCAAGGAACACTCCGAGTCGGTGATGTCCAAGGTCAATGCCGACGCCGACGGCATGATCAATCACGCCAGGGGTGAGGCCGATCGCCTGCTCGCCGACGCCAAGGCGCAGGCCGACCGGATGGTCGCCGAGGCCCGTCAGCACAGTGAGCGCATGGTCGGGGAGGCGCGTGAAGAGGCGGCGCGGGTCGCGACCGCGGCGAAGCGCGAGTATGACGCGACCACGGGCCGCGCCAAGGCCGAAGCCGATCGTCTGACCGAAAACGGCAACATCTCCTACGAGAAGGCCGTGCAGGAAGGCATCAAGGAGCAGCAGCGTCTGGTGTCGCAGACCGAGATCGTCTCGACCGCCACCGCCGAGGCCACCCGGCTTATCGACGCGGCGCACGCCGAGGCCGACCGGCTTCGCGGCGAGTGCGACATCTATGTCGACAGCAAACTGGCCGAGTTCGAGGACTTCCTCAACGGCACGCTGCGCTCCGTCGGCCGCGGACGTCACCAGCTACGCACGACCGCCGGCACGCACGACTACGCCACCCGCTGACGACCTTGCGCAGTTGTCGGTGCGCACTGCGTCGTGGCGTGATCTGACGCCGCCGTAGGATCGATGCATGGCGACGCATGCGAAATCAGCTGGACGGGGAGGGCCTGAGAGGCGCTTTGATTCCCGATCGCCGCTGGTGATCGATGTCTCCCGACTGGGCCGGCGCCCGGGCTCGTTCCTGGCCTACCAGGAGACGGTGCCGAGTCCCGTGCGGATCGGCGCCGAGCTGGTCGCCATCGAGAAGGGCGCACCGCTCGACCTCGACCTGCAATTGCAGTCGGTGTCGGAGGGCGTGCTGGTCAGCGGGACCGTATCGGCTCCCACGGTCGGCGAATGTGCGCGCTGCCTGACCGAACTCACCGGTGACGTCGAGATCGACCTCACCGAGCTCTACGCGTACCCCGACAGCACCACCGACGAGACGACCGAGGCCGACGAGATGGGCCGGGTGGGCGCCTCCGGTCATGCCGACACGGTGAACCTGGAACAGCCGATCATCGACGCTGTCGGATTGGCGTTGCCGTTCTCGCCGCTGTGCCGTCCGGACTGCCCGGGACTGTGCCCCGATTGCGGTGTCCCACTGGCCACCACAGAGCCGGGGCACCACCACGACAAGATCGATCCCCGCTGGGCCAAGCTGGCGGCGATGATGCCCGACGACGAGCGCCCCGGGGGCGACGAGTGACCGACGCGACCGACTCGCATGCGGCGCTGCTGGCAGTACTCGGCGTCGACTTGCCCGCCGAATTGCTCACCATCGCGTTGACGCATCGCAGCTACTCCTACGAGAACGGCGGCCTGCCGACCAACGAGCGGCTGGAGTTTCTCGGCGACGCGGTACTGGGGTTGACGATCACCGAGGAGCTCTATCACCGCCACCCCGAACGGTCGGAGGGTGACCTGGCCAAGCTCCGGGCCAGCATCGTCAACACCCAGGCTCTCGCCGATGTCGGCCGTGGGCTCACCGACGGCGGTCTCGGCAGTCACCTGCTGCTGGGCAAGGGGGAGGAGAACTCCGGCGGCGCCGACAAGTCGAGCATTCTCGCCGACGGCGTCGAATCCCTGCTCGGCGCAATCTATCTGCAGCACGGACTGACCACTTCGCGCGAGGTGATCCTGCGGTTGTTCGGCGAACTGCTCGACACCGCCCCGACGCTGGGAGCCGGTCTGGACTGGAAGAGCAGCCTGCAGGAGCTGACCGCCTCCCGCGGCCTCGGTGCACCCACCTACGTGGTGACGTCCACCGGGCCCGACCACGACAAGGAATTCTCGGCGTCGGTGGTGGTGGCCGATGTGGAATACGGCAGGGGCGTGGGGCGCAACAAGAAAGAGGCCGAGCTCAAGGCGGCGGCCGCGGCCTGGAACGCACTCGACAATGCGTGAGCACCGATGCCCGAACTGCCCGAGGTAGAGGTCGTCCGCCGCGGGTTGCAGGAACATGTCGCGGGCAAGACGATTTCAGCGGTACGTGTGCATCATCCCCGTGCCGTACGCCGTCATGAGGCCGGTCCCGCCGATCTGACCGCGCGACTGCTGGGCGCCCGCATCACCGGAACCGGACGCCGGGGCAAGTACCTCTGGCTGACGCTGGGGGAGGCTGGCAGCGACGACGCGACTGATGCGCTGGTGGTGCATCTGGGGATGAGTGGCCAGATGCTGTTGGGGGCGTTGCGCGACGACCGGCATCTGCGGATCGCCGCGCTCCTCGACGACGGCACGGCCCTGAGCTTCGTCGATCAACGGACGTTCGGGGGCTGGCAGCTGGCCGATCTGGTGACGGTCGACGGCGCCGCGTTGCCTCAGCCTGTCGCTCACATCGCGCGTGATCCGCTCGACCCGCAGTTCGATCGAGACAGCGTGGTTACCGTGTTGCGGCGCAAGCACTCTGAGATCAAACGTCAGCTGCTCGACCAGACCGTGGTGTCCGGTATCGGCAACATCTACGCCGACGAGGCGCTGTGGCGGACCAAGGTCAACGGCGCCAGAACCGCCGCGCTGCTGCCGCGCCGCCGGCTGGCCGAGGTGCTCGATGCCGCCGCCGCGGTGATGACCGATGCGCTCAGCCAGGGCGGGACGTCATTCGATTCGCTCTATGTGAACGTCAACGGCGAATCCGGTTACTTCGAACGGTCTTTGGACGCCTACGGCCGCGAAGGGGAGCCGTGCCGGCGGTGTGGCGCGGTGATGCGTCGCGAGAAGTTCATGAACCGATCGTCGTTCTACTGCCCGAAGTGTCAGCCCCGGCCCCGGGGCTGACCCGAACGGATCACGGCATGCTGGGCATGCCCGGCATATCGGACATGCAGATCTTCCACGATCCGCTTTCCTTGCGCAGGTACAGCTTGCCGGGGCCCGCGCTGCTGGAGATGTCGACGACGGCCTTGCTCCCGTTCACCGTGATCTTGGTGATCTCCGCCGTCCCGCTGGAATCAGTGGTCTTCGGAATGTCGATGGCATCCAGACCGCCGATCTTGTCGAACAGGTCCTGATCGGCCTGGCAGAAATAGGGCAGGGCTTCGTTGAGGTCGCTGCTACTCGACATCACCTCATCGAGGAAATCCCGGACCTCCTGCTCGGCCGCGCTCTCGCTGGATGACTGTGACGACCCCGCATTGGTGCGGCCGTCCTTCGAATCGCCGCTCAACGCGAAGATGGCGACGCCGCCGACCAGGATCACCACGGCCAGTACGGCGCCGGCGATCGCCAGCCACTTACCGTTGCCGCTCTTGGGTGGCTGGGGAGCGGGATAGCCGTACGGCTGCTGCGGCGCGCCGTATGGCTGTTGGGCTCCATAGGGCGAGCCGTAGGGCTGTTGGGGCGCGCCGTACGGAGCTCCGTACGGAGGCTGGGGCTGCTGAGGTGTGCCGTAGGGCTGCTGAGGTGCACCGTAGGGCGAGCCGTAGGGCTGCTCGGGCTGCTGGGGTGCTCCGTAAGGGGAACCGTAGGGCGGCTCGGGCTGCTGGGGTGCTCCATAGGGCGAGCCGTAGGGCTGCTCGGGGTTGGCGCCGGTGTTCGGATATCCCTGAGGCCCGCCCGGCTGATACGGCTGCTGCCAGGGCTCGGGGGAGCCTGATGGCGGGGTGGGCGGATTGCTCGGCGGGTACGTCACGGTGCTCCTCGGCGATGTCGGTCTGCCGAGTCTATCGTCGCTGCATGGTTCACCGCTGTGGTGAACTGGGCCCCCGAGCAGGGTGCGCGGCCATCGCCGCTGGAATAACCGTGTGTCGCGACGTGTAGAAATACCGCATGACCGAACTTTGGGTTGACCGCACCGGCGTGCGCCGGTATGTCGGGCGCAGTTCACGCGGTGCAGAGGTACTCGTCGGCAGTGAGGACGTCGAGGGCGTGTTCACCCCGGGCGAGCTGATGAAGATCGCCCTCGCGGCGTGCAGCGGGATGTCCAGCGATCAGCCACTGCGCCGGCGTCTGGGCGACGACTATCCGGCGACCATCAGGGTGTCCGGGCCGGCGGACCGGGAGCAGGAGCGCTACCCGTTGCTGGAGGAGAAACTCGAAATCGATCTGTCGGGTCTTTCGGAGTCGGAGGTGGCCAGGCTGTTGACCGTGGTCGAGCGCGCCATCGACCAGGTCTGCACGGTGGGCCGCACCCTCAAGTCCGGCACCGAGGTGAAGTTCGAGGTCGCCACTCGATGACCGGCCCGGAACTCCCCGCGGCCGGGCCCGACGCCGAAGTGCGTCTGAGCGCCTGGGTGCACGGTCATGTGCAGGGCGTGGGGTTCCGGTGGTGGACCCGGGCACGGGCGCTGGAGCTCGGTCTGACCGGGTTTGCTTCGAATCGGCCCGACGGCCGGGTGCACGTCGTGGCGCAGGGGCCGCGCGCGAAATGTCAGCGATTGCTTGAGCTGCTGCAGAGCGGTGAAACCCCAGGGTCGGTGGATAACGTCGTCGCAGATTGGGCGGATGCCGACGCCCCGATGGCGGGGTTCAGCGAACGGTAGCCGAGTCGGCGGTAGGGTTTGACTCCGTGCACCTCAAGAGTCTGACGCTGAAGGGCTTCAAGTCCTTCGCCTCGCCGACGACTCTGCGGTTCGAACCCGGCATCACCTGCGTCGTCGGCCCCAACGGGTCGGGCAAATCGAACGTGGTCGACGCCCTCACCTGGGTGATGGGCGAGCAGGGCGCCAAGACGTTGCGCGGCGGCAAGATGGAGGACGTCATCTTCGCCGGTACGTCCTCGCGAGCGCCGCTGGGCCGCGCCGAGGTGACGCTGACCATCGACAACTCCGACAACGCGCTGCCCATCGAGTATTCCGAGGTGTCGATCACCCGCCGCGTGTTCCGTGACGGCGCAGGCGAATACGAGATCAACGGCAGCAGCTGCCGGCTGATGGACGTTCAAGAGCTGCTGAGTGATTCAGGCATCGGCCGTGAGATGCACGTCATCGTCGGCCAGGGCAAGCTCGCCGAGATCCTGGAGTCGCGTCCCGAGGATCGCCGCGCCTTCATCGAAGAGGCCGCCGGGGTTCTCAAACACCGCAAACGCAAGGAAAAGGCGGTCCGCAAGCTCGACTCGATGGCGGCGAACCTGGCCCGTCTGACCGATCTGACGACCGAGTTGCGCCGCCAGCTCAAACCGCTGGGCCGCCAGGCCGAGATGGCGCGGCGCGCGGCGACGATCCAGGCCGATCTGCGTGACGCCCGCCTGCGCCTCGCCGCCGACGATCTGGTGAGAAGGCAGGTCGAGTTCCACAACACCAACCAGGCCGAGACCACGCTGCGCCGCGAGCATGACGAGGCGACAGTCCGGCTGGAGACGTCGACGGTCGAACTGCAGGCGCACGAGGCCGCGGTGGCCGAACTGACCCGGCGCGCCGAGGCCGCCCAACAGACCTGGTTCCGGGCCTCGGCCCTGGCCGAACGGGTGAGCGCCACCGTGCGCATCGCGACCGACCGGGCTCAGTCGTTCGAGGCGGAGGCCGAGGTTTCCACCGGGCAGGACCCCGAGGCGCTGGAAGCCGAGGCCGACGAGGTCGCCGAGCTCGAGATGGAGCTGCTGGGCGAGCTCGAAGAGTCGCGCATCGTCCTGGAGAGCGCCCGCGCCGAGCTGGCCGAACGTGAACAGATCGCCGCGGAGGCCGAGCGGGCGCATCTGGCCGCGGCCCGGGCCGAGGCGGACCGTCGCGAGGGGCTGGCCCGGTTGGCCGGGCAGGTCGACACGATGCGCACCCGGGTCGAGTCGATCGACGACGGGGTCATGCGGATGTCGGTCAACATCGAGGAAGCCGGCGCCAAAGCCCAACTGACACGGGCCGAATTCGAGACCGTACAGAGCCGGGTCAGTGAACTCGATGCCGGGGAAGTGGGTCTGGACGAGCAGCACGACCGCTCGGTGGCAGCCCTGCGGATCGCCGATGAACGGGTGGCCGAACTTCAGTCGGCCGAGCGTGCCGCCGAGCGGCAGGTCGCCTCGCTGCGGGCCCGCATCGAGGCGCTCTCCGTCAGCCTGGACCGACGCGACGGTGCCGCCTGGTTGCAGAAGAACCACAGCGGCTCAGGGCTTTTCGGCACCATCGGGGAATACCTGAAAGTGCAGCCGGGGCATGAGGTGGCGGTGGCCACCGTTCTGGGGGCCGCCGCCGACGCGTTGGCCGCCGAGGATTTCGGTGTTGCCGCCGCCGCCGTGGCCGCGCTCAAGGAATCCGACGGCGGGCGGGCTGCACTGCTGCTGGGGGACTGGAAGGTCAACGGCTCGGCAGCATCGGGCACGCTTCCCGACGGTGCGATCTGGGCCAACGATGTGGTCACCGTCCCGGATCGGTTGCGCGGGGCGATCACCGCGATGCTGGCCGGGGTGGCGGTGGTGACCGATCTGCCCGCCGGGGTGCAACTGGTGTCGGCTCGCCCGGACCTCCGCGCGGTGACTGCGGACGGTGATCTGGTCGGTGCCGGCTGGATCAGTGGCGGGTCCGACCGCAAGCCCTCCACCCTTGAGATCAGTTCCGAGATCGACAAGGCGAAACACGAACTGGAGATCGTCGAGCGGCAGACCGGTGAGCTGGCGGCCGCCTTGTCAGGTGCGCTGACCGAGCAGGCGGCCCGACAGGAGTCGGCCGAAGAGGCGATGGCCGCGCTCAACGAATCCGACGCCGCGATCTCGGCCATCTACGAACAACTGGGCCGACTGGGGCAGGATGCCCGTGGCGCCGGTGACGAGTGGCAGCGGCTGATCCGCCAGCGCGACGAACTCGAGGCCGGGCGTACCAAGACAGTCGAGGAACTCACCGAACTCGAGTCGCGGCTGCACAACGCCGAACAGCTTCCGACGTTCGAGGCCGAGCCCGTGGACCGCCAGGCCTCGATGGCCGCTGCCGAGGCGGCGCGCTCGGTCGAGGTGGAGGCCCGGCTGTCGGTGCGCACAGCCGAGGAACGCGCGAATGCGGTTCGCGGACGGGCTGATTCACTACGCCGCGCCGCTGCCGCCGAGCGTGAGGCCCGGGCGCGGGCGCAACGGGCCCGGGAGGCGCGCGAACATGCGGCGCGGGTGGCCGCGGCGGTGTCCGAAGCGGGACGCATTGTGGCGGGGCGGTTGAGCGCTGTGGTTTCGGTGGCTTCGCGGATGCGTGACGAGCTGGCCACCGAGCGCCAGATTCGGGCCACCGCGCTGTCCCAGGTGCGCGAGACGGTCACCGAACTCAACGCGAGGATCACGACGCTGACCGATGCGCTGCATCGTGATGAGATGGCCAAAGCGCAAGCGTCCCTTCGTATCGAGCAGCTCGAGGCTCAGGTGCTCGAGCAGTTCGGGATGCCGGCTGCCGATCTGATCGCCGAGTACGGCCCCCAGGTGGCGCTGCCGCCCACCGAGCTGGAGATGGCGGAGTACGAGCAGGCACGCGAGCGGGGCGAACAGGTCATGGCGCCCGCGCCGATGCCGTTCGACCGGCCGACCCAGGAACGTCGGGCCAAGAAGGCCGAACGCGAGCTCTCGGAGTTGGGCCGGGTCAATCCTCTTGCACTGGAAGAGTTTGCGGCCCTGGAGGAGCGTTACAACTTCCTGTCCACGCAACTTGAGGACGTCAAGGCCGCCCGCACCGATCTGCTCGACGTGATCGCCGATGTCGACACGCGCATCCTGCAGGTGTTCACCGAGGCATATGTCGATGTCGAGCGCGAGTTCGAGCAGGTGTTTTCCACGCTGTTCCCCGGCGGCGAGGGCCGGCTGCTGCTGACCAACCCCAGTGACATGCTGACCACTGGCATCGAGGTCGAGGCCAGGCCGCCGGGCAAGAAGATCAAGCGACTCTCCCTGCTGTCCGGCGGCGAGAAGTCCCTGACGGCGGTGGCCATGCTGGTGGCCATCTTCCGGGCCCGCCCGTCCCCGTTCTACGTGATGGACGAGGTCGAGGCCGCGCTCGACGACGTGAACCTGCGCCGGCTGATCAGCCTGTTCGAACAGCTGCGGGAAAAGTCGCAGCTGATCGTGATCACCCACCAGAAGCCCACCATGGAGGTCGCCGACGCGCTCTACGGTGTGACGATGCGCGGTGACGGCATCACCACCGTGATCTCGCAGCGGATGCGGGGACAGGAACTGGCGGCCAACCCGAGCTGATCGGGTGCCGAGCGTGGGGGTGAGATCCGGATTCCCCCGCGGATCCGGATCTCACCCCGCACGCTCGACGGATGTGCCCCTATGCCGCGTCAGAGTGTGCGGTGCGGTGGTTTCGGCGCGGCTTCTCGTGTGTACCGCTGTCTTTTGCCTCCGCAGTTCCGGATGTGGGCTGGGCCGAACCGCTTTCGTCGGCGCGATGAACCCTGCGGGTCGAACGCGAGTCGGAGCCCGATTCGTCGGCCTTGACGCCGTCGGATGCCTTGGGCGAGAGTGCCTGCCGCACTGACTGCCTGATTCGCTCGGCCGCCGATCTCGGCTTCGGTGGCGTCTTGGTCTTGACCTCGGTCTTGATGTCGCCCTCGGTCTTGACGGCGGTGTCGACGGCGGTGTCGACTGCGGTGTCGGCCTCGGGATCCTTTGTCTCGAGATCGGACTTCGGGGTGTCGGCGTCGGCTACGGCGAGGACGTCGGTGTCCGTTTTGGGATGCAGACGGGGCACGTGCAGCCGGGTCGGTCCGGGCTGAGGCTTCTCCGGTGCCGAAACGCCGGGCGTCACCTTCTGTGGCGCCGACTCATCCGGTGCGGCAACGGTTTCTGGGTGGCGATCGGCGGTGTCGGCGGTGTCGATCCCCAGGCCGGCGAGGGCGTTGCGCACGCCTTCCTCGGCTGCGGCTCTCAGATCCGACGCCAACTTGTCGAGATTGATGTGGGGTATCAGCCCGGCGCGGGTCGGGACACCCATGTTGGCAGGCGTGCGGTCATAGGCGAGCTCGATCAACACCCGCAGGGTGGGCTCGACCAGGTCGATCACCGGCGCCGGGATTCCTATGTCGCGGAACGGCTGCAGCAACGGAAGGTGCTCGGTGTGCACCAGGTAGTAGGTGGTGTTGCCGGAGGTGTAGGAGTCGTATGTGCTCGGATCGTCCAGGTCGACCACCGATGACCCGTAGTTCGGATGCAGGTAGACGTAGCCCATCAGGGCGTTGAGATCGGCCAGCAGATTGAGTGGATATTTGGGAAAGTCGGCGATCAGGTCGTACTGGCGCGCGACGTCGATCGTCTTGTATTCGTCATCCGGGGTGGCGCCGTCGAAGCTGACCCCGAGGATCGGGATGTAGAGGCCCTCGAACCGGGCCAGGATTCCGCCGTTGGGCCGGTTGGGGTTGGCCACGAACACGAACGACAGCTCGTCCGGTGAGGGCACCGTGGCGCCCTGGGCTCGCAACTCGGCCAGGTTCCGCTTCTCCCGGGTGGCGATGTTGGCGCTCTGTGAGTAGCCGACGACGACTTTTTCGCCCGGTGTGCTCAGTACAGAGTTGTTGAGGCTGAGGACGCCGCGGGCGACCGAGGTGTCGAAGCTGATGTCGGTCAGGCTGGTCGCGGGCCAGAACTGCTCGGGTGTCTGCACCCATTTCAAGTCGTCCTCGTCGAGGTGCCGATCGGACAGATAGGTGTTGTTCACCTGGTCCAGATAAGTGCCGGCACCCCACTGATGCGGATCTCCCAGCGCCTTCATTCCGGTCCCGCCCATGATGAGCGCTGTGGCCGCCAGTTGAACCAACGTCGTCATGCTCGCCGTCACGACGAGCCCGACGGTGCCCACCAGGGCGACCAGCGTCAGTGCCAGCCCCCGAAGCGCACGAATGTGCATCCTGTTCCTCCCTTTCGCGAAAATCCCAAGGGAAGGACCACATGCCGACCAAACGCTGAAGCCATTCCCGACCCATGTGGATCGTGAACCACATTCCGGCCTGCTGTCAGCGAATTGAAAGAAATGCGCTTGAAATAGAAAAGGTGCAGTTAGTAGGCGATTTAAGAATGGTTGTTGCCATCACGTCAGCTAAGCCGTAGAGGATATCTACGGCTGGAGTGAGCGCGTTCATCCGGCGGCGTGGTGAATGAAAGATACCGCGTCGGTACGTGTGTGTACCACGGTTTTGAGTAATCCGTTGGGACGAGGTTTCGCCGGGATCGGTGGGCACGACAATCGGCGGCAGGTAGGCGGGCAACGGGGCCGGTCGTTCCCGCACTGCCGTCCTGAGACAATGGCGGCGTGTCAGAAGGTGCGTTGTTGGGTCTGTGGATCGCTATCGCGGTCGTCGCCGTTCTCGTTGTCGTCGCTCTCACCGTGGGGCTGGTGCGATACCGCCGGCGGCGGATCAGCCTGTCCGAGCGTGACGCCGCGAAACCGATCGACCGCTCTGGCGGCTACACGGCTTCGTCGGGCATCACGTTCAGCCAGTCGGGCACCGCGACCGCCGAGCGCATCGACACCAGTGGGCTGCCCGCCGTCGGCGATGACGCGACCATTCCGCGCGACGCTCCCAAACGCACCATCTCCGATGTGCAGCTGCCGGAGCCGCCGGTCGAGGCGGTCGCACCGCAGACACCGATCGAACCGGCCGAACCGGAACCAGCCGTCGAACCGGAACCGGCCGTCGAGCCGGCCGAAACCGCCGATCCGGTCGCGGCTGCCGTCGAGGACATCGCCCCGGCCGAGGGCCGGATGGACCGGCTGCGCGGACGCCTCGCCAAGTCACAGAACGCGTTGGGCCGCAGCATGCTCGGGTTGCTCGGCGGCGGCGATCTCGACGAAGACTCCTGGGAGGCTGTCGAGGACACCCTGTTGATCGCCGATCTAGGCCCGGTGGTCACCGAATCCGTCGTCGCGGCATTGCGTGAGCGGATGGCCAGCAAGAGCGTGCGCAGCGAAGCCGATGCGCGTGCGGTGCTGCGCGAGGTGCTGATGGCGGAGCTGCGACCCGAGATGGATCGTTCGATCAAGGCGCTGCCGCATGCCGAGAAGCCGTCCGTGCTGTTGGTGGTCGGCGTGAACGGCACCGGTAAGACCACCACCGTGGGCAAGCTGGCGCGGGTGCTGGTGGCCGACGGCCGCCGCGTCGTGCTCGGCGCCGCCGACACGTTCCGTGCCGCGGCCGCCGACCAGCTGCAGACCTGGGCCGCGCGCGTCGGCGCAGAGGTGGTGCGGGGTGCCGAGGGGGCCGATCCCGCATCGGTGGCGTTCGACGCCGTCGACGAGGGCGTCAAGGCCGGGGCTGATGTCGTGGTGATCGACACTGCGGGCCGTCTGCACACCAAGACCGGCCTGATGGACGAACTCGGCAAGGTCAAGCGAGTGGTGGAGAAGCGGGCCGCCGTCGATGAGGTGCTGTTGGTGCTCGATGCCACCATCGGGCAGAACAGCCTGCCGCAGGCCAAGGTGTTCGCCGAGGTCGTCGACATCACCGGGGTGGTGCTGACCAAACTCGACGGCACCGCCAAGGGCGGGATCGTGTTCCGGGTCCAGCAGGAACTCGGTGTCCCGGTCAAACTCGTCGGACTCGGTGAGGGCCCCGACGACCTCGCCCCGTTCGAGCCGGCGGCCTTCGTCGACGCCCTTCTGGGCTGAAAAACCCGCTGAAAACCCCCGGGAAACGCACGGTGTAACACCGGCGAAACGCAGCCTGGCTATCCGTTCACACGAGCGAAACGCAACGGCGCCGTGGCTGAAACATCCACTCAGCATTGTCTTGGACCAGGTCAATGGTCGTAAATCCTTGCGGCCGTGGCGTGGTGAAGGAGGAAACTGCGAGTGGAGCAATTCCCGATATTGGGTGCGCCGGACACCGGTGACACAGCATGGATGCTGGCCAGCGCCGCACTTGTGCTGCTGATGACACCGGGCCTGGCCTTCTTCTACGGCGGCATGGTCCGTGCCAAGGGCGTGCTCAACATGATCATGATGAGCGTCAGCGCCATGGGTGTCGTGACCGTCCTATGGTCGCTGTACGGCTATTCGGTCGCATTCGGTGACAACACCGCCGGCGTGATCGGCAACCCGGCACAGTTCTTCGGTCTCAAGGGCCTGATCGGCGGGAACGGTTCGGCCGATGCGCCCATCGCGCTGGCCGGGACCATCCCGGCCTCCGTGTTCGTGGGCTTCCAGCTGATGTTCGCCATCATCACGGTCGCACTGATCTCCGGTGCCGTCGCCGACCGCATCAAGTTCGGTGGCTGGCTGCTGTTCGCCGCGCTGTGGGCGACCGTTGTCTACTTCCCGGTTGCGCACTGGGTCTTCGACTTCGACGTCAAGGGCGCCGACGGTGAGACCGTGATTCACCACGGCGGATGGATCGCCAACCAGCTCAAGGCAATTGACTTCGCGGGTGGTACCGCGGTGCACATCAACGCAGGTACGGCCGGCCTGGTCCTGGCCATCATCCTCGGCAAGCGGCTCGGGTGGCCCGGTACGCCGATGCGCCCGCACAACCTCCCGTTCGTGATGCTCGGCGCCGGCCTGCTGTGGTTCGGTTGGTACGGATTCAACGCCGGTTCTGCGGTGTCGGCCAACGGAGTTGCCGGTTCGACCTTCGTCACGACCACTGTGGCGACCGCGGCGGCCATGCTGGCATGGCTGCTCACCGAGCGCATCCGTGACGGCCACGCCACATCTCTGGGCGCGGCTTCTGGCATCGTTGCGGGCCTGGTGGCGATCACGCCGTCCTGCTCGTCGGTGAATGTGGTGGGCGCACTGGTGATTGGTGTTTCCGCAGGTGTGCTGTGTGCGCTGGCGGTGGGCCTGAAGTTCAAGTTCGGTTTCGATGATTCGCTCGACGTCGTGGGTGTCCACCTGGTCGGTGGCATCGTGGGCACGTTGCTGGTCGGCCTGGTGGCCACCAAGGAGGCGCCTGCCGCTGTTGCCGGTCTGTTCTACGGTGGCGGGTTCGATCAGTTGTGGCGACAGGCCGTCGGGGCGGGTGCTGTTCTGCTCTATTCGGCGGTGGGTACGGCTATCTTGGCGTTGATTGTGAAATACACCGTGGGCCTGCGCCTGGACAAAGAAGAGGAGGCTTCCGGTATCGACGAGTCCGAGCACGCGGAGAGCGCTTACGACTTCGTCGCTGTCGGAACCGGTTCTGTTCTTGGTCGTCACGGCGGGGAGGAATAAGGAAATATGAAGCTGATCACTGCGATCGTCAAACCGTTCACGCTGGAGGATGTCAAGACCGGCCTTGAACAGACGGGCATTCTGGGAATGACCGTCAGTGAGGTGCAGGGCTACGGCCGTCAGAAGGGCCACACCGAGGTCTACCGCGGTGCTGAGTACTCGGTCGATTTCGTGCCGAAGGTCCGGGTGGAGGTCGTTGTCGACGACTCCGCGGTCGACAAGGTCGTGGATGTCATCGTGCAGGCCGCACGTACCGGAAAGATCGGTGACGGCAAGGTCTGGGTCAGCCCGGTCGACACCGTGGTTCGGGTGCGTACCGGTGAGCGAGGAGCTGACGCGCTGTAGTCGGAGCGTCCGTCGAGACGCCTTCTCCCCGGCCAGCAATCGCGTGAGCACAACCCGGTGATCGGCCGGGGAGGAGTCGAAATGACAGAGAACAACGCAGAATCCGCCGGAGTCTCTCCCCAAGGGGCTCCGGCGGTTTCGTCCCGGCCGGCCAACGATCTGACGGCGGCCACCAAGCAGTTGCTCAGCGGGGGATCGCGCCAGCTGGATGCGGCCGCGCTGCGCAACGCGTTACTCGATCTGCACGAATTCTGGCTCACCACAAAGGCTGCCGAGATCGGGATCACCGCCACCAGCGGGTTCTCGATCGTGGCCACGGGTGGTTTGGGCCGCGGCGAGATGCTGCCCTACTCCGACCTCGACCTCACGTTGCTGCATGACAACATGCCTGTCGAACTCGTCTCCGAAGTGGCCGAGAAACTCTGGTACCCCTTGTGGGACGCCAACATTCGTATCGATCACAGCGTGCGCACCGTGCCCGAGGCGCTCAAAGTCGCAGGTGAGGACATCTCGGTGGGTCTGGCGATGCTCGACGCGCGTCATATCGCCGGTGATGCCGATCTGTCGGCACTGCTGGTCGGCGGCTCGCGCCGGCAGTGGCGAATCGGAATCGCTTCGCGGTTCGACGAACTCGTCGAGCATGCGCAGGCGCGGTGGGAGCGCAGCGGCCAGATCGCGCACCGAGCCGAACCGGACCTGAAATCGGGCCGGGGCGGTCTGCGGGACGTCCAGCTGCTCAACGCGCTCGCGATAGCGCAACTGGCCGACGTGTATCCGAGCCGGGCTCTGGCCTCGCCGACCGGAACGCTGGGTGATGCCCACCTGGCGCTGCTCAATGTTCGGACCGAACTGCACCGGGCTTCCGGCCGGGGCCGGGAGTTGTTGCTGGCTCAGCATGCCGACGAGATCGGCGCGGCTTTGCGGATCGGGGACCGATTCGATCTGGCCCGCACCCTCTCGGATGCCGCGCGCACCGTCAGTTACTACGTCGATTCCGGGATTCGCACAGCCGCCAACGCCTTACCGCGGCGTGGCTTCGCCGCTCTGCGCCGCCCGGTGCGCCGTCCTCTCGACGAAGGGGTGATCGAGTACGCGGGCGAGGTGATCCTGGCCCGCGACGCCCGGCCGGAACGCGATCCCGGCCTGATTCTGCGGGTGGCGGCCGCGTCGGCCAGTACAGGGTTGCCGATGGCGGTGTCCACGTTGAGCCGACTGGCCGAAACCGCACCCGAACTGCGCACGCCCTGGCCTCGCCAGGCGCTGAAGGACCTGCTGGTGCTGCTCGCGTCCGGCCCCGCAGCGGTCGCCACCATCGAGGCACTGGACCGTACCGGTCTGTGGGGCCGGCTGTTCCCGGAGTGGGGCGCAGTGCGAGACCTACCCCCGCGGGATGTCGTGCACACCTGGACAGTTGACCGACACCTGGTCGAAACTGTCTCGCGAGCAGGTGCTTTCACCACCCGGGTGTCACGTCCGGACCTGTTGCTGCTGGGTGCGCTGTGCCACGACATCGGCAAGGGGCGTGGCGGCGACCACAGCGTGATCGGTGCAGAATTGGCCACCCAGATCGGCACCCGACTGGGGCTGTGGCCATCCGACATCGACGTGCTGTCGAAGATCGTCCGGTACCACCTGCTGCTGCCCGACACCGCGACACGGCGAGATCTGCAGGATCCCAAGACCATTGACGGCGTAGCCGATGCACTCGGCGGCGATATGGTGCTGTTGGAGCTGCTCCACGTACTCGCCGAGGCCGATTCGCTGGCCACCGGACCGGGGGTGTGGGGGGACTGGAAGGCATCGCTGATCGGTGACCTCGTCCGCCGATGCCGGCTGGTGATGGCCGGTGAATCGCTACCGAAACCCGATCCCATCGAGCCGCGGTTCATGGCGCTGGCCGCTGAAGCGGGTGTCCACGTCGAGCTCACCGAGGGTGACAGCCCGCACATCTACAACGTGACGATGATCGCCGCGGATCGGCGCGGTCTGCTGTCCAAGGCGGCCGGCGTGCTGGCGTTGAACACCCTGCGGGTCCACTCGGCCTCGGTCAACAGTCACGAGGGCTCGGCGATCAACACCTTCGCGGTGTCCCCGCATTTCGGTGCCCCGCCACCTGCCGAGCTGCTGCGTCAGCAGTTCATCCTGGCGCTCGACGGCGAACTGGACGTGATCGGTGCGCTGGAACGGCGCGATCTGGAGGGTGCCCAGCATCCGACGACCCGGGCCGGCGAGATCCTGGCCTCGGTACCGGCCAATCACGTGCCCGCCCCGCCGCGCATCCTGTGGTCGGCGGGAACCGTGCCCGAAGACCTGATCGTCCAGATCCGCACGATCGACCGGTCCGGTCTGTTGGCCCGCCTGACCGCGGTGTTCGAGCGGGACGGCGTGGACGTCTCGTGGGCGAAGGTGACCACGCTGGGCTCTTCGGTGGTCGACGTGTTCTGCATCACCGCGCCGGCACTGGCTGCCGACGAGGAGCGGCGGGCCGCGTTCCGCGAGGAACTGGAGCGCGACATGTTCGCGATCCTTCCCGCGCCGCCGCCGGCCAAACCGGCCAAACCGGCCGAGCACGCCAGCTGACCTTTGAGCGGGTTGGCTGGTGGGCTCACCACCCCGCCCGCGCCCGGCCGCTAGGCTTACCACGTGTTTGAGAGCTTGTCTGACCGGTTGACCGGAGCCCTGCAGGGCCTACGCGGCAAGGGGCGGTTGACCGACGCCGATATCGACGCCACGGCGCGCGAGATCCGGTTGGCCCTGCTGGAGGCCGACGTCTCGCTGCCGGTGGTGCGTTCCTTTGTCACGCGCATCAAGGATCGTGCCAAGGGCGCCGAGGTCTCGGCCGCGCTGAACCCAGCGCAGCAGGTGGTCAAGATCGTCAACGAGGAGCTGATCGGCATCCTCGGTGGCGAGACCCGTCAGCTGGCGTTCGCCAAGAACCCGCCGACGGTGATCATGCTGGCCGGTCTGCAAGGTGCCGGTAAGACCACCCTGGCCGGCAAGCTGGCGAAA
The DNA here is from genome assembly GCF_048282715.1 of Mycobacterium sp. 134. Taxonomy (NCBI): domain Bacteria; kingdom Bacillati; phylum Actinomycetota; class Actinomycetes; order Mycobacteriales; family Mycobacteriaceae; genus Mycobacterium; species Mycobacterium sp. 134. Next base: position 4,308,553 of record NZ_JBLVUN010000008.1, on the reverse strand, counting down.
TGGCTTAAGGGACTGGGCCATACCCCGTTGCTCGTGGCGTGTGACCTGCAGCGGCCCGGCGCGGTCAACCAGCTGCAGATCGTCGGTGAGCGCGCCGGTGTGGGTGTCTTCGCCCCGCACCCGGGCACCTCGCCCGACGGCCTGGAGATCGGCGGTCACGGCGATCCCGTGGCGGTCGCGTCGGCCGGTATGGCCGAGGCCCGGGCCAAGCACTACGACGTCGTCATCGTCGACACCGCCGGCCGGCTGGGTATCGACGACGAGCTGATGGGTCAGGCCGCGGCCATCCGCGATGCCGTGAAACCCGACGAGACGCTCTTCGTCCTCGACGCGATGATCGGACAGGACGCGGTCGCCACCGCCGAGGCGTTCCGTGAGGGAGTCGGCTTCACCGGTGTCGTGCTGACCAAGCTCGACGGCGACGCCCGTGGTGGCGCGGCCCTGTCGGTCCGCGAGATCACGGGTGTGCCGATCCTGTTCGCCTCCGCGGGGGAGAAGCTCGAAGACTTCGACGTCTTCCACCCCGACCGGATGGCCAGCCGCATCCTGGGCATGGGCGATGTGCTCACCCTCATCGAGCAGGCCGAGCAGGTCTTCGATCAGCAGAAGGCCGAGGAGGCCGCTGCCAAGATCGGCTCCGGCGAGCTGACGCTGGAGGACTTCCTCGAGCAGATGCTGGCGATCCGCAAGATGGGCCCGATCGGCAATCTGCTGGGCATGCTGCCCGGGGCGGGCCAGATGAAGGACGCGCTGGCCGCGGTCGACGACAAGCAGCTGGACCGCGTGCAGGCCATCATCCGCGGCATGACCCCGGCCGAGCGGGCCGACCCCAAGATCATCAACGCCTCGCGCCGGCTCCGTATCGCCAACGGCTCCGGGGTCGAGGTGTCCGAGGTCAACCAGCTCGTCGACCGGTTCTTCGACGCCCGCAAGATGATGTCGTCGATGGCCGGCCAGATGGGCATGCCGTTCGGGCGCAAGAACTCTCCGCGCAAGGCCGCCAAGGGCAAGAACAAGCAGGCCGGCAAGAAGAAGGGCCGCGGTCCGACCCCGCCGAAGAACCCGTTCGGCGCCGGGATGCCCGCCGGTTTCCCGGACCTGTCGAACATGCCGAAGGGCCTGGACGAATTGCCACCCGGTCTGGCCGATTTCGACCTGTCGAAGCTGAAGTTCCCCGGCCAGAAGTAGCGCTGTGCTCCACGTCCGGGGACGCGGCCTACCCGACGGCGAACCCGTCGAGTGGTGGGTGCACCGGGGCGTGCTGTCGGCGGAGCCGATTGCCAATGCCGACACAGTGTTCGACGGCGGCTGGATCATCCCCGGCCTGGTCGACGCGCACTGTCATGTGGGGCTGGGGCCCGGTGGCGCGGTGTCACTGGACGAGTCGGTGGCACAGGCCGAAACCGAACGCGATGCCGGCGCATTGTTGTTGCGGGATGCCGGTTCACCGGTGGATACGCGGAGCTTCGACGAGCGCGACGACCTGCCACGGATCATCCGGGCGGGCCGGCACCTGGCGCGGCCCAAGCGGTATTCACCCGGGCTGCCGATCGACATCGAGGACGAGTCGCAGCTGCCCGATGAGGTGGCCCGGCAGGCCCGCTGGGGCGACGGCTGGGTGAAGCTGGTCGGCGACTGGATCGACCGGGGCGTCGGGGACCTGGCGCCGCTGTGGTCCGACGAGATACTCAAGGCGGCGATCGACGCCGCCCACGCCGAGGGGGCCCGGGTCACCGCGCACGTGTTCGGCGAGGATGCGCTGCCCGGGCTCATCAACGCCGGAATCGACTGCATCGAGCACGGCACGGGGATCACCGACGACACCATCGAGTTGATGCTCGAACACGGCACGGCGCTGGTGCCCACCCTGATCAACATCGACAACTTCCCGGGCATCGCCGATGCGGCGGCCAAGTACCCGGCGTACGCCAAGCACATGCGCGATCTCTACGCGTCCTGCCGCAGCCGGGTCGGCGCGGCCCACGAGGCGGGCGTGCCGATCTTCGCGGGCACCGATGCCGGCGGGATGATCGCCCACGGCCGCATCGCCGACGAGATCGAGGCACTCAAAGGCATCGGGATGAGCCCCACCGCCGCGTTGGGGGCGGCCAGCTGGGACGCCCGGGCCTGGCTCGGCCGGCCCGCGCTGGAGCACGGGGCGTCGGCGGACCTGGTCTGCTACACCGAGGATCCGCGGCACGGCGGGGTCAGCCATCCCGATCTGGTGATCCTGCGCGGCCGGGTGTACTGATCTTTCGCGGCGTGGGCTCAGTAGACGTCGCGCAGGTAGCGGTGGGTCTTGATCAGGTCGTTGACGTAGGCGTGTGCGGCCCCGGAGTCCATGCCGCCGCTGTCGGCGACGATCTCGTGCAGGGCGGCGTCGACGTCCTTGGCCATGCGGTCGGCGTCGCCGCACACGTAGAGGTGGGCACCGTCTTGCAGCCAGGCGAACAGCTCGGCCGAATTCTCCCGCATACGTTGCTGCACATACACTTTGGTGTCCTGGTCACGGGAGAACGCCACATCGAGCCGGGTCAGCGCGCCGGACTCGACGAATCCCGTGAGCTCCTCGCCGTAGAGGAAGTCGGTGGCCCGGCGCCGGTCCCCGAAGAACAACCAGGACCGGCCGGACGCGCCGGCGGCCTGTCGTTCCTGCAGGAAGGCGCGGAACGGTGCGATACCGGTGCCCGGCCCGATCATGATGATCGGTACATCGGCGGCTGGCAACCGGAAATGATGGTTGGGGCGCAGGTGAATCCGAACGGTCTGGGTGCGCTCCGCCAGGTAGGTCGAGGCCACGCCGCCGTGTCGACGGTCGGCGGCGGGGTAGCGCACCGTGGCCACGGTCAGGTGCACGTGATCGGGGTGCACCAGGGGGCTTGAGGCGATCGAGTAGTCGCGGAACTGCAACGGGCGCAACGTATCGACGACCTCGTCGACGGTGAGGTCGGCACGCTTGATGAGGTCGAGGACGTCCTCGCCGTAGGCGGCGGGGCCCGCCAATTCCTGCAGTGCCCGCGACGGTGTGCGGATCTCGAGCTGCTCGGCGAGCAGGGTGCCCAGGGTCTGGTCGGATTCGGCGACGCGGTGCTCGGGGCCCACCTTGAGTTCAGCCAGGATCGCCGCGACCAGGTCAGGATCGTTGAGCGGGTGGACCGCCAGCGAATCGCCTGCCTGGTAGGCGATCCCGGAACCGGCGAGGTCGAGCTCGTAGTGGCGAACCTCCTTGTCGGATTCCGCCGAGGTGAGCAGTCGATTGACCGTCAGGGGTGCTTCGAAGGGGTGGTTGCGTTCCTGGCTGCGTTGTGGGGGATCGGCCGGGGGGCTTTCGACGACGGTGGCAGCACCGGTCGAGGGTCCGCTCTGGGTGGCGGTGAGCTGCTTGACGAGGTCGGTGGTCCAGGCGGCGGCGGGTTGTTCGTAGTACCCGTCGACGTCGACCCGGTCGGTCAGCCGGGTTGCGCCGAGCTCCTCCAACCGCGCGTCGAGGAGTATTCCTGCGTTGCAGAACAATTCGTAGGACGTGTCTCCGAGGGCGAGCACTGCGAAACTCATGTGCTCCAGCCGCTCGGTCGAGGCACTGATCGCCTCCCAGAACAACGTGGCGGTGTCAGGGAACTCGCCGTCGCCGAAGGTTGACGTCACCACGATGAAATGCGTTGTGGTGGTGAGATGATCGAGTTCCACCTGGTTGAGTTCGACGGCCTCGGCGGGAATTCCGGCGGCGGTGGCGGCTTCGGCGAACGACATGGCGGCGTCTTCGGCGTTGCCCATGTCGGTGCCATAGGCGACCACCAACGAGAATTCACGGTCGGACAAATCGGCTCCCCTCATCGCGCGCGGGCACACCACGCGAATTTAGGGTGACCTTAGTTTGTTGTGAGTCCCGGTGGGGCCCTACCTCTTACCCCTCGGCGTTCACCGTCAGTGCGAGAAGCCGTAGTCGAACAAGTCGATCGCCTGACCGTACAGATCGCCGGTGCCGTACATCTGCACCACGACGAGACGGCGGTTACCGCGTTGGGCAGCACCCACGTACGTCTTGCGGGCGAGATCGGTGTATCCGGTCTTGCCTGCGATGTCACCGGGGTAGCGCTGCAGCAACTCGTTCTGGTTTGTCAGGGTCTTGCCCGGGAACTGGGCCGACGGTTGCCCCATGATCTGGGCGATCAGCGGGTATTTCAACGCCGCCCGCAGGATCACCGCGAGGTCGTGCGGGGTGGTGACGGTTTCCCAGCCCGGGCCGTCGAGGCCCGATGGTGAGCCGGCCCGGGTGCTGCGGGCGCCGACGCTGGCCGCCTTGCGCGTCATCGCGGCCACGGTGGCTGGCCGCCCGCCGAGCATGTCGGCGAGCATGTTCGCCGCATCGTTGCCCGACACCATCAGCAGTGCTTCGAGCAGCTGGCGGGTGGTGTACGGCTGCCCTGGCTTGAGCCCCACGCACGAGCATTCGACCTTGGTGTGCGACTCGTTGGCCCGGGCGAAATTGTCGGGCCGAAGGTGGTCGAGCACGACCATCGCCAGCAGCGGCTTGATGGTGCTGGCCGGGGCGTACGAGCCGTTGGGATCCTTGGACGCCAGCACCTGGCCGGTGTCCATGTCGGCGACCAGCCAGGCCTTGGCCGGTCCGTCGGGAATCTGGGCGCCAGCCGGCTGAACACCGGGCTGCGCTGCGACCGGCGGGGACCCGATGGCCGCGGCGGTCATTGCCGTGCCGAGGGCGAGCGCGAGCGCCCCGAACAGTCTTCGCACGAGCGCCGACGCTACGGAGCTTCGGACTCGATCAGCGCGCGGTCAGGTTTCCTTCGGATATCGACTGAACCGCGCAGCCTAGAGCGACCCGATGCTGGCGGACCGATCCTGGGCGAAACCCCAGTCCAGAAGTGTGGCGGCCTGGTCCCAGTAGGTCGGGCCACCCTCCTTGATCAGCCCGTACATCATCGTCACCATCAACCGGCGGCCGTCACGCTGTGCGGCGCCGACGAATGTCTTGCGAGCGATGTCGGTGAAGCCCGTCTTGCCGCCGATGGCACCGGGGTAGCGATGCAACAGCTCGTCCTGATTGACCAGGACCCGATTGCCGGTCTTGCCGGGGAATGTGGTCGAGGGCATCGCGGTGATCTGCGCGAAGACCGGGTTGGCCATCGCTCCGCGGAAGATCGTCGCCATATCGTGCGGTGTGGACCAGAACGGCATGCCGGGACCGTCCAACCCGGACGGTGTCGCGACGTTGGTGCTGTTCGCCCCGAGCGCGACCGCCTTGGCGTTCATCTTGGCCACGGCCGCTTCGGGGCCGCCGACCATTCGGGCCAGGGTGTTGGCGGCGTCATTGCCGGAAGCCAGGAGCGCCGCCTCCAGCAGTTGCCGCGCGGTGTAGGTCTGCCCGGGTGCGACGCCGGCGCAGTTGCACTCGACCTTGGTATCGGCGTCGTCGGCCACGATCGTGGTGTCCAGCGGCACCTCGTCGAGCACCACCTGGGCCAGCAGGGTCTTGATCGTGCTCGCCGGTGCGTAGCGGGTGTTCTCGTTACGGGCGGCCAGCACCTGGCCGGTGTCGAGGTCGGCGACCACCCAGCCCTGCGCGGGACCGTCCGGGATGGGTGCGGGTCCGACCTGCTGCACTTCGAGATCGGCTCTGGCCACGGGCAGTGCCCCGGGCACCGATGAGAGCGGGATCAGCGCGACGGCAACCGCCGCCGTCGCTGCAACAGAGAACCTGACGAACCTCCCCATGGCTGGCCACCCTAATCGTGTTGAATCGAGACATGTTGAGCCTGGCCGAGATTTCGGATCGTCTGGAGATCCAGCAGTTGTTGATCGACTACTCCACGGCGATCGACCGCCGACTGTTTGATGACCTCGATGCGGTGTTCACTTCTGACGCCTACATCGACTACCGGGCGATGGGCGGTATCGACGGCCAGTTTCCGGAGGTCAAGGCGTGGTTGGCCGAGGTGCTGCCGAACTTCCCGGCCTACGCGCACATGCTCGGCAACTTCGATGTCAAGATCGAGGGTGACAAGGCATCCTCCCGCACGATCTGCTTCAACCCCATGGTGCTGCCGGGGCTGGAGCAACAGGTGCTGTTCTGCGGGCTCTGGTACGAGGACGAGTTCGTCCGGACTGCCGACGGCTGGCGGATGAGCCGCCGCGTCGAGACAAAGTGTTTCGACAAGGTCGTTTAGGCGGTGCTCCGCTGGTGCCGGTGAGGCTGTATCAGGACCGTGGGGCCAGCTTCGGATCTTCGGCCATGCAGAGTTTCCAGTCGCCATCTTCCTTGCGGAAGTAGGCGGAGCCGTCGGGTTCCCCGTCTGTTGTGACAGTGGCTGTGGCCCGGTCACCGTCGACCTTCACGTCGGTGATCTCGGTCGAGCCCGGTCGCCCCGTGCCTTCGGGGAGGTCGGCGTCGAAGCTTTCGGGCATGCTCGATTCGTACTTCTTCAGCATCTGCTGATCTTCTGCGCAGAAGTACTTCATCGACTCTGAGGCTGATCCGGTCGCGCCGATGTCTTCGAAGACCTGCTTGATGGCGCGCTCGTCGCTGGACGACCCGGTGCCTATCACGATCGCCATGACGATGACGACGAGCAGGATGACCGCCCCGCCGATGCCGCCGAGGATCAAGGCGGTGCGCTTGCTGTTGTTCCGACCCGGCGGGGGCATGCCGTAGCCGTAAGGCGCGGGTGTGCCGTAGCCGTAGGGCGAGGATGCCTGATACGGCGGCGGGCCTCCGTAGGGCTGTCCAGGAACCCCGAACGGATTCGGGGTTCCTGGCTGCTGCGGCACCCCGAATTGCTGCGGGGGCGCTGATGACCACGGGTCTGGCGGTCCCGGCGGAAACGTCACGAAGACTCCTCTTGCTGCAGGGCTGTCAGAACCCTAACGGTGCGACCGACCACCGCCACGCACCAAAATGTGGGACGCCGCAGTCGCCTGAGCAGGCGATCATTCGCAGCGGTGAGCGAGCGCCTGTTCGTCTCCGCCGACTCCGCGCGATTTTGGCCGGTACTGCCTGCTCTGGCACAATTGGCGGCTGTCTGCCGTGCGACTCGTTCAATGCGCTGCGCGGCGGTCACACACGTAAGGCAAAACCGGATCGGGCAACTCCGCCCGCATCGCTGAATTGCAGCGTGACACTCAAGGAGAAGTCTTAACCATGGCTGTCAAGATCAAGCTCACCCGGCTTGGCAAGATCCGCAACCCCCAGTACCGCATCGCCGTCGCCGACGCGCGCACCCGCCGCGAAGGCCGCGCCATCGAGGTCATCGGCCGCTACCACCCCAAGGAAGAGCCGAGCCTGATCGAGATCGATTCGGAGCGCGCGCAGTACTGGCTGGGTGTTGGCGCCCAGCCCACCGAGCCGGTGCTGGCCCTGCTGAAGATCACCGGTGACTGGCAGAAGTTCAAGGGCCTGCCGGGCGCCGAGGGCACGCTGAAGGTCAAGGAGCCCAAGCCGTCCAAGCTGGAGCTGTTCAACGCGGCGCTGGCCGAGGCTGAGAGCGGCACCGGTGCCGCGGCCGTCACGCCCAAGAAGAAGAAGGCTCCCAAGAAGGACGAGGCTGCTGCCGAGACCGCCGAGGCCGAGGCGCCGGCTGCTGAGGCCGCTGCCGACGAAGCCGCAAGCGAGAGCTGAGCATCGCAGTGAGTTCTGTCGTGGTCGACGCCGTCGAGCACCTGGTCCGCGGCATCGTGGACAATCCCGACGACGTACGCGTCGACATGGTCACCAGCCGCCGCGGGCGCACCGTCGAGGTGCACGTGCACCCCGATGACCTGGGCAAGGTCATCGGGCGCGGAGGCCGTACCGCCACTGCGCTGCGGACCCTGGTCGCAGGCATCGGTGGGCGCGGCATCCGCGTCGACGTGGTGGACACCGACCAGTAGCGTCGGATCCATGGACCTGGTTGTCGGGCGGGTTGTCAAAGCTCACGGCATTTCCGGTGAGGTTGTCGTCGAGGTCCGTACCGACGACCCTGACGCTCGGTTCACCCCTGGCGTGACCCTTCGGGGCCGCGCCAAGGGGGGTACCGAGCGCACTTTCTCAGTCGAGTCCGTGCGTGATCACGCGGGTCGGCTACTGATCCGGCTGGCCGGTGTCGGCGACCGCAATGCGGCCGACGAACTGCGCGGCACGGTGTTCATCGTCGACACCGCCGACCTGCCCGCGATCGATGATCCCGACGAGTTCTATGACCACGAACTCGAAGGACTGCGGGTCGTCACGGTTGACGGCACCGCGGTGGGGGCGGTCCGCGAGGTACTGCACACCGCCGCGGGCGAACTGCTGTCGGTCAAGGCCGACGCGGATGGCCGCGAAGTACTGATCCCGTTCGTCAGCGCCATCGTCACCTCGGTGTCCCGGGAAACCGGAACCGTCGTCATCGATCCTCCGGACGGTCTGCTGAACCTGGACCTGGTCTAGAAGGTGCGCAACTGTGCACATTGACGTCGTCACGATCTTCCCGGCCTACCTCGATCCCATTCGGCAGTCGCTGCCGGGCAAGGCCATCGACGCCGGAATCCTCACCGTGGCCGTGCATGACCTGCGGAACTGGACCCACGATGTGCACCGTTCGGTGGATGACTCACCGTATGGCGGGGGACCCGGAATGGTCATGAAAGCGCCGGTGTGGGGTGAGGCGCTCGACGAAATCTGTTCCGAGGAAACACTTCTGGTCGTACCGACTCCCGCGGGACGGCCGTTCACCCAAGCCGTCGCCGAACGCTGGAGCGCGGAGTCTCACCTGGTGTTCGCCTGCGGACGCTACGAGGGGATCGACCAGCGGGTGGCCGACGACGCGGCCCGCCGGATGCGGGTCGAAGAGGTTTCCATCGGCGACTACGTCCTCAACGGCGGCGAGTCCGCGGCGCTGGTCATGATCGAGGCTGTGGTCCGGTTGATGCCCGACGTGTTGGGCAATCCCGCATCGCACCAACAGGATTCGCATTCCGACGGCCTGCTCGAGGGGCCGAGCTACACCCGGCCCCAGAGCTGGCGCGGGCTCGAAGTGCCCGATGTTCTGCTGTCCGGGGATCACGCCAAGGTGGCGGCGTGGCGCCATGAGCGATCCCTGCAACGGACCCGCGAACGCAGGCCGGATCTGCTCGACGAGTCCTAGATCCGGCCGCCGGGGAACATCGTCTTGACGGCATCGGTGATGGTGTCGCGCGCGGTGGCGGCGTCCGTGGGCTGCAGTGAACCGATCACCATGATGAAGCGACGGTCGGGGCCGATCACGCCGGTCGACAGGTGCATCCAGTCCGAACCGATACAGCACATCCAGCCCTGCTTGACCGCGACCGGTTCGGCGTAGAGACCTTCGGGAATGCCGAATCGCTGGGGGTAGATGCCGCCCGGTTGCGTGCCGTCGATGGCGTTCGGGGTGGACTGGGCCAGGTTGGCCAGGATCACGTTGGCCTGTTCGGCGGGAAGGCCGCCGCTGCCGTTCATCAGCATGTCGTAGTAGCGCACCAGGTCGGCCGCGGTGCTGATGGTGTTCCACCATCGCCCGTCGTTCGGCTGCCGGGTGGAACCCAGGCCGTAGCGGGCCGCCACCCGGTTCACGATCGCGCTGCCGCCGCTGCGGTTCCAGAACACCTCGGCGGCGCTGTCGTCGGAGGACCGCAGCATCACATCGAGCTGTTCGCGGTCGTCGGGGGTGATCACCGTTTGTCCCTTGGCCTCCTGCAGCAGGAGGTCATCGGCGATGAACAACTTCACCACCGACGCGATGGCGATGGTCGTTCCGTTTCCGTTGGAAACCAGCTGGCCGGTGTTGCGGTCGAGGACCAGCAGGGTGATCTCGGCGCCGGCGTCGGCGGCGTTTTCGGTGGCCAGCTGGGCTCGGTCCCCGAGCCCCATGAAGGCGGCGGCGGGTTCGCCGGGCGGCGCCTCGGGCAGCGGAGCCAGGCTGCCCTGGGGGACGACGACGGTCAGCTGCGGTGCACCCGCCGGGGCTGGGGGCGTTCCGTAGACCCGAGCTTCGCAACCAACCGTTACGACGGCCATCGCGACCACTGCCGTCAGGCCGGCTGCGTTCGCAATCCTCAGCTTCGACGGCCGCCGTCGCATGGTCCTCCTTGCACCGTCAAGAAAATCCGATGGGCTCTGCAGGACCGGCGCATCGGTGTGTGCAGCCTAACTGTTCGGCTTGTGGCTCGCGTGCTTAGTCGTGCTCGAAGTATGCTGCCCGAGTCGGTGCAGATGGGTCTGGAGACTCGCCGGATTTCACGGTATGGGGACCCGTCTGGCACAATTGAGCAGTTGTCTGCGCAGGACTGGGCCGGCTTGTCCGCGTTCCGCTGCGAGATACACCCCGATACACCCGAAAATAGCTTCGGCTGCGCGCCACGTGCGTGCTCGTCCGGAGCCGCGAACAACAAGGAAGTGTCACCGATGAACACGCTGGACTTCGTCGATCAGGCGTCGCTGCGCGACGACATCCCGACCTTCAGCCCCGGCGACACCGTCAACGTGCACGTGAAGGTGATCGAGGGCTCGAAGGAGCGCATCCAGGTCTTCAAGGGCGTCGTGATCCGTCGCCAGGGCGGCGGCATCCGCGAGACCTTCACCGTGCGGAAGGAGAGCTACGGCGTCGGCGTCGAGCGGACCTTCCCGGTGCATTCGCCCAACATCGATCACCTCGATGTCGTGACCCGCGGTGACGTGCGTCGCGCCAAGCTCTACTACCTGCGCGAACTGCGTGGCAAGAAGGCGAAGATCAAGGAAAAGCGCTGAGCGCGCTGCTCCGTCTGACGAAGCTCTCGTCGCGGGACCGGTCACAACGCTCGCTACTGTGGTGCCTGTGACCGGACCCACCGATTCCGCCGACGCGCGCTCGGAGGGCAGCGTCGAATCGGACTCAGAGCAAGATTCCGCCTCGGATTCGGCGGAGTCCGCCACCGGCGAAGCGCCGGATGAGTCACCAAAGCGCAAGCATTCCACTGCGCGCGAGATCGCCATTCTGGCCACCATCGCCCTGGTGCTCTACTACGTGACGCTCACGTTCATCGCGCGGCCCTATCTGATTCCGTCGGAGTCCATGGAGCCGACGCTGCACGGCTGTGCCGGCTGCGTGGGTGACCGGATCATGGTCGACAAGGTCACCTACCGGTTCTCCAAGCCAGAGCCTGGCGATGTGGTGGTCTTCAAGGGCCCGCCGTCGTGGAACATCGGCTACAAGTCGATCCGTTCGGACAACACCGCCATCCGCTGGGTGCAGAACGCCCTTTCGTTTGTCGGGTTTGTGCCGCCGGACGAGAACGACCTGGTCAAGCGGGTGATTGCGGTCGGCGGTCAGACCGTGCAGTGCCGTGCTGACACCGGTCTGACGGTCGACGGAAAACGCCTCAACGAGCCGTACCTGGACCCGGCCACGATGATGGCCGACCCGGGCATCTACCCGTGCCTGGGTCCTGAGTTCGGGCCTGTCACGGTCCCGTCCGACCGCCTGTGGGTGATGGGTGACAACCGGACGCACTCGGCCGACTCACGCGTGCACTGCAGCAACCTGCCCGCCGACGCGCGGAATGGACTTCAGTGCACCGGCGATCCGATGGCCGGCACTGTTCCGGTGGAGAATGTAATCGGAAAGGCACGGTTCATCGCCTGGCCACCGTCCCGTTGGGGCGGTATCAACGGCGTGAACCCGCAGACCGACTCCTAGGAGCTGCCCTGTGCCTCCAGTGGTGAAGACGTCGTGGCCGCCGCGAACGGTCATCCGGAGGTCATCCGGCCTGCGCACCCTGGAATCCGCGCTGTATCGCAACGGTCTCGGCCCGGTCGCCGGGGTGGACGAGGTGGGCCGCGGGGCCTGTGCGGGACCGCTGGTGGTGGCGGCCTGTGTACTGGGCCCCAACCGGATGGACAGCCTGGCGTCTCTCGATGATTCCAAGAAGCTCGGAGAGCGGGAGCGGGAGCGGCTGTTTCCACTGATTCGCCGGTATGCGCTGGCCTATCACGTGGTGTTCATCCCTTCCGATGAAGTGGACCGGCTCGGTGTTCACGTGGCCAATATCGAGGGCATGCGGCGTGCGGTGGCGGGGTTGTCCCTGCGGCCCGGGTATGTGCTGTCCGACGGGTTCCGGGTGCCGGGCCTGGCGGTGCCGTCCTTGCCGGTGATCGGGGGAGACGCCGCGGCGGCCTGCATCGCGGCGGCCAGCGTGCTGGCCAAGGTCAGCCGGGACCGGTTGATGGTCGAGATGGAGCAGCACCATCCCGGCTACGGGTTCGCGGAGCACAAGGGGTACAGCACGGCGGCGCATTCCGAGGCGTTGGCCGAGTTGGGGCCGTGTGTGGAGCACCGCTACTCGTATGTGAACGTGCGGCGGGCCGCGGAGAGCACCGGCGTGCGGCGGGCCGCAGAGAGCACCGGCGTGCGGCGGGCCGCAGAGATGACAGACGTACGACCGGATGTGGCACCGATACGGCATGCTGAAGTGGGGTACGCAAAGATGATCGACAGGGCATCAGCACAACCAGAAGGACAGCACACCAGATGAGCGCCGAGGATCTCGAGAAGTATGAAACCGAGATGGAGCTCTCGCTTTACCGCGAATACAAGGACATCGTCGGGCAGTTCAGCTACGTCGTTGAGACCGAGCGCCGGTTCTACCTGGCCAACAGCGTGGAACTGATTCCGCGCAATTCCGAGGGCGAAGTCTATTTCGAGCTGAGGCTCGCCGATGCCTGGGTGTGGGACATGTACCGCCCGGCGCGGTTCGTCAAGCAGGTACGCGTCATCACGTTCAAGGACGTGAACATCGAAGAGGTCGAAAAGCCCGAGCTGCGGTTGCCGGAGTAGAGGCGGACGGGGGCGACGTGACGGCGACTGTCAGTACCGGACCCGACGATGTGCGCCGCCGCGCCGAGGCTGTGCTGGCGTGCCTGCCCGAGGTGCGCGCATGGCAGGAGCCGCTCTATCGCGACCTGCATCAGCATCCCGAGCTCTCACATCAGGAACGGCGCACTGCCGGTGTGGTTGCCGCGCGCCTGCGGGAGTCCGGCCTGACGGTCCATGAAGGTGTCGGGGGGACCGGGGTGGTCGGCGTGCTGAGCAACGGCGACGGTCCCCGGGTGCTGATGCGTGCGGACATGGACGCGCTTCCGGTGACCGAAGCGTCGGGGCTGCCGTATGCGAGTAGCGAGCCAGGCGTGATGCATGCCTGTGGCCACGACACGCACGTGACCTGTCTGCTGGGTGCGGCGGAATTGTTCGCCCGGGCGACGGATCACTGGCGTGGCACCGTGATCGCGGTTTTCCAGCCCGCCGAAGAGGTGGGCGACGGGGCCCGCGGGATGGCCGATGACGGCCTGGCCGATCTGGTCGGCCCGATCGATGTGGCGTTGGCCCAGCATGTTTTTCCGGCGCCAGCCGGGCAGCTGCGTACCCGCAGCGGACCGGTATTGTCGGCGGCCGACAGCATGAGAATCACGGTCTACGGTCGTGGTGGGCACGGTTCGATGCCGCAGGCCACGGTGGATCCGGTGGTGCTGGCGTCGATGATCGTCATCCGCTTGCAGACGATCGTGTCGCGCGAGGTCGATCCAAGCCAGACGGTCGTCCTGACCGTCGGCAGCATTCAGGCGGGGACCAAGAGCAACGTCATCGGCGATCATGCGGTACTCGAACTCAACCTGCGCACCTTCGACGAGTCGGTGCGGACCGCGGTGCTCGCCGCGATCCGGCGCGTGGTGATCGCCGAGTGCCAGGCGTCCGACTCGCCGCGCGACCCGGAATTCGAGTTGTACGCCAACTTTCCGCTGACCGTCAACGACGATGCGGTGACGGCTCGTGTCGAGGCCGCGTTCAGCAAGTACTTCGGCGACCGGGCGCAGACCATGCCGGCCGGGTCGGCCAGTGAAGACTTCAGCGACATCCCGGCTGCACTGGGGGCGCCCTACACCTATTGGGGCTTCGGCGGCATCGACGAGGAGGCCTTTCGTGCGGCGGTGGCCGCGGATCGCGCTCGCGTGGACATTCCGGTGAACCATTCACCGCGGTTCGCCCCGGTGCTTCAGCCGACGTTGGACACCGGTACCGAGGCGCTGGTGGTGGCCGGGCTCAGTTGGCTTTAGCCGCCAGGTGCTCGCCGAAGAACGCGAACACCCGCGACCAGGCGTCGGCGGTGGCGGCCTCGTTGTAGCCGAAACCGGCGATCCGTAGAAAGGCCTGTCCCGGCAGCTGATTGGCGAAGCTGTGCCCGGCGTCGGGGTAGACCTTGATATCAGCCGGGATGCTCTTGTCGTCCACGACGCGCTGCAACCGGGCGGGTGCACCGATGCCCATCGGATCGCGGCGGCCGAAGCTGGCCACCACCGGGCACGAGGCGTCCAATGCCTGGTCGAGCCGCCGCGGCAGCGGGGTGCCGTAGAACGGCGCTGAGGCGCCGAATCCTTTGGGGCCCAAGATCAGTGCGAACTGGCCGCCCATGCAGAACCCGGCGATGCCGATGGTCCCGGTGCACTGCGGGTGCGCGCGCAGATGATCGCGAGCGGCCAGGATGTCGTCGAGCGCCCGGCCGCGCTGGGTCAGCAGCTCGCGGAACACCCGGGTGATACACCGGGCCCTGCCGCCGCGTGAGTAGAGGTTCGGCGTGAGCGCGACGTAGCCGGCCGCCGCGACGCGTTCCGAGATCGCCTCATTGTCGGGTCCGTGGCCGATCGCGTCATGAATGATCACCACCCCGGGCCACGGTCCTTCGCCGCTGGGGAGGCTGAGGAGAGCGTCGATCGGGCCGTCCGGAGTGTCCATCGTGATCGTCGTCACCCGACCTACGGTAGCGGCTGGTCCTCAGGTTCCGCAGAACGTGCGATAGGCACCGAAGTCGGCGGGGGCGGCTGCGGCATATCGTTCGAGCCCGGGGCGCTCGTCATACGGCGCCGTGAGGGCGTCCATCAGATGCTCGACGGGTTCCAGGTCGCCGTTCGTGGCGGCGTTCAATGCTTCCTCGACGAGGTGATTGCGGGGGATGTAGACCGGATTCACCCGGTCCATCGCGGCGGTGTCGGGGTCGAGGGCACGCCACCGCGCCAGCCACTCGTCGAATCCGGCGGCGACCCTGCTCTCTCCGCCCACGGTACGGCCGAGGTCACGGAAGAACGACGTGTAGTCAGTTCGGTTCTGCTGCAGCAGCGCAAGCAGGTCATCGATCAGAGTGCGTGCCGCTTCGTCGGTGACATCGGCGGGCAGGCCGAGCTTGGCGCGCATACCCGCCGACCAGGCCGCGTCGAACTGCGGCCCGAACCCGTGCAGCGCTCGGGTGGCCAGCTCGACGGCCTGCTCACCGTCATCGGCGAGCAGGGGGAGCAGGGTTTCGGCGAAGCGGGCCAGGTTCCACGCGGCCACGGTCGGCTGGTTGCCGTAGGCGTACCGGCCGCCATGGTCGATCGAACTGAATACCGTTGCGGGATCGAAGGTTTCCATGAATGCGCAAGGCCCATAGTCGATGGTCTCGCCTGAGATGGTCATGTTGTCGGTGTTCATCACGCCGTGTACGAACCCGACCAGCATCCACTGCGCGAGAAGCGAGGCCTGCGCGGAGATGACCGCCTCGTACAGGGCCAGGTATGGATTGGCGGCGTCGGCCGCGCCGGGATGGTGGCGGGCGATGGCGTGGTCGGCCAGCCGGCGCAGCAACCCGATGTCTCCGGCGGCCTGGGCGTGTGCGATGGCGTACTGGAAACTGCCGACGCGCAGATGGCTGCCGGCGATCCTGGCCAGCACCGCGCCGGGCAGCAGGGTTTCGCGCCGGACGTCGCGTCCGGTGGCGACGACGGCCAGTGCCCGGGTCGTGGGAATGCCCATGGCGTGCATGGCCTCGCTCACGATGTACTCGCGCAGCATGGGCCCGACCACGGCCAGGCCGTCGCCGCCCCGGGCGAACGGGGTGCGTCCCGATCCTTTGAGATGCAGGTCGCGGGGACGGTCACCAGGACCGACGAATTCGCCGAGCAGCAGCGCACGGCCATCGCCCAGTCGTGGGACATAACCGCCGAACTGATGACCGGCGTAGGCCTGTGCGACGGGGGTGGCGCCGTCGGGGACCACGGTGCCCGACAGCAGCCCGAGCCCGTCGGGGCTGCGCAGCCAGGAGGTATCGAGGCCGAGCTCATCGGCGAGCTGCTCGTTGAGCACGAGCAGCCGCAGCGCCGGAGCCGCCTCGGCCTGCCACGCGACGGCCATCTCGGGAAGCGCGCGGGCGAAGCGGTTGTCCAGGATGACGGTCGGATCAGGTGCGACGCTCACAGCTTGAGCCTACGGAGCCTCAGAGGCTGCCCAGGTCGTCGGGCACATCGACGGCGTACTGCTGGAGCACGTCGAGAGGCACCAGGTCGAGGGTGCGCTCATGGGTGGCGGCCAGCACCACCGGGGCCGCCTTGCCGTCATCGTGTGCGCGCAGCCAGTTGACCGCGGTGACGCACCAGCGGTCCCCGGGTGTCAGGCCGGGAAACCGGTACTGCGGTGCCGGTGTCGACAGGTCGTTGCCGATGGACTGCTGATGTTCGAGGAATTCGGCGGTCACCACGGCGCAGATGGTGTGCCGGCCCGCGTCGGCGTCGCCGGTCGAGCAGCAGCCGTCGCGGTAGAAGCCGGTGAGCGGGTCGGTGCCACACTCTTCGAGCTTGCCACCCAGCACGTTGCGATCAGCCATCTCGGTATCGCCTCTCCAGAGTTCTGCGCGGGTTCACAATGCCGCGGAGATTCGTTGCGCGGTCTCGCGCACCGCACATCCGAACCTAGCGAACTTGTCGGCAGTAATCCTGCTGCTCGGTCCCGATATCGAGACCGAGCCGATCGGCTCGCGTTGTGCGTTGACGATACTGGCGCCGAGGGCGGTGATGCCGGCGTTCAGGCCCTGCTCGTTGACCGAGTACCCCCGCGTCCGCACCAAGTCGATGGTCTCGCTCAACCGGTCCGGATCGGTGATCGTGTGTTCGGTCTGCGGCGCGAGCTGCTGTGAAAGGTATTGCGCGACATACTCGTGGGTGCTGGCAGCGAGAAAGGCGATTCCGGTTGCGGAGGCGTGCAACGGAATTCGCGATCCCAGCGGCATGAATGCACGCAGCGGATGCGGGGTGTCCAGGCGTTCGATGAGTACCAACTCCGGGCCGTCCGGTGCGGCGAGGTGAATGGTCTCGGTGGTATCGAGCTGCAACTGGTTGAGGAAGGGGAGCGCGGTTTCGCGCATCAGCTGATGATCGCCGGCCCGGCTGCCGACGGAGAACGCTCGGTATGTCAGGTTCCATCGGGTGGGTTGCGCGGAAGTCGGTCGTAGCCAGCCGATCTCGTGCAGCGTGAGCAAACACCTCTGCACTGTGCTCTTGGGCAGGCCGACTGCGCGCGTGAGCTCGGACAGGCCCACGGGCTGCATTCTTGCGACCGTTTCCAGCACCTGAAACGCGGACACCACGCTGTTCGTCGACACGCGCCCTCCTCGGCGATCCACATTGACCCGCGGCACGGATGTGAGCTAGCTTACCCGCACCGGTTCATACAGTAGACCACTGTGCCACACAGTGGACCAGTTGGGGAAGCGGGTCCAACGTTTCGAAAGGCGATGGAATGACAATTCAGCTGCTGGCGCTGGCGATCTTTGTCGGTGTCTTCGCGGTTTCGGCATGGCGTAATGCCCACCTGGGCGTGTTGATGTTCGCCGCGGCGTGCGGGGTGGGGCTCGGAATGGCGGGCATGCCGATCGACGACATCATCGACGGCTTCCCGATCGACATCCTGGTGCTGCTGGTCGGGGTGACCTATTTCTTCGGGATCGCCCACGCCAACGGCACCATCGACCGGATCATCGAGGTCACCCTGGCCAAGGTCGGGCACCGGACAGTGCTGTTGCCCCTGGTGTTCTTCCTGCTGACCGCGGCGATCTCGGCGATGGGCTCCCCGCTGGGCGGGTTGGTGATGGCTCCGATCGGCATGATGGTGGCCGACAAGCGCGCGATCGATCCGATGCTGATGGCTCTGTCGATCGGCACCGGCCTGAGCGCTGGGGCGTTCGCGCCCACCAGCCTGTTCGGCATCGTCACGTACGGCACCGCGCACCAGGCCGGCATCGACCTCAACCCGTTCGTGCTGTTCGTCGTGGCATTGATGGTCAACCTGGTCTTGCTGGCGGCGGCATACGTCCTGTTCGGAGGGCTGAAACTGCTGCAACGCAGCACGGTCACCGAGCCTTCCGCGGCGCTGCCCGCCGAGGATCGACTGGTCACGGTCGGCGGTGGCGGCGGTGGGCGGGGCATGCCCCGTGGCGGTGCATCGAGCCCGGAGCTGCCATCCGGACCGCAACGAAACCCCTTCACGCCCAACCAGATTGTCACCGTTGCTGCCATGGTCGGCCTGATCGGCGCGGTCATCGGGATGTCGCTGGCAGGCATGGATCCCGACATCGGCGTATTGGCGTTCGCGCTCGGCGCGGTGCTCACCCTCGTGGATCCACGGTCGGGCAACAAGGCGATTCCCCGGATCGACTGGTCGACAGTTCTGCTGGTGGGCGGAATCATCACGTTCGTCGGCGTGCTCGACAAGCTGGGATCGGTTGATCTGCTCGGTGAATTCGCCGGCCACATCGGCGTCCCGCTCGTCTCGGCGCTGTTCATATGCCTTGTGGCAGGGCTTGTCTCGGCGTTCGCCTCGACCACGGGCATGCTGGCGGCACTCGTTCCGCTCGCTCTGCCCCTGGTGGCCGCGGGAGGCATCCCCGGCTGGGCGTTGATGTGTGCACTCGGCGTGTGCGCGTCGATCGTCGACGTGTCGCCGTTCTCCACGGTGGGCGCGACGCTGGTGGCAACGACCGTCGACGAGGCGCAACGGCCCCGCATGACCAGACTGCTGATGCGCTGGGGGCTGTCGATGGTGGTGATCGGCCCGGTGCTGCTGGTCGGAGCCCTCGTCCTGCCGGGCACGGTGTTGTAAGTGCCCGATACCAGCAATGAAAGGACTTGTCCGCCGATGCTTTTGACGTCTCTGGACCCTGCTTGCGGCGACTCGGTCGACACTGCCGCCGCACTCTCTGTAGGTGCACGGAGCGTGTCGCGGGCGCAGCTGTTCGAGGCTGCCTGCGCGCTTGCCGGCGCATTGCCCGACGGGGGACCGGTTGCCGTGTGTGCCCAACCGACGCTGGAGACGGTCGTCGCTGTGGTCGGCTGCCTGTTGGCCGGCGTTCCGGTGGTGCCCATTCCACCCGACTCCGGCTCTGCCGAACTGCGGCACATGCTCACCGATGCACGTGTCACATGTTGGGCGGGACCGCCGCATCGGGACTCGGAACTCCCCGCGATACCCGCAACGGTTAGGCGCTCCAGTGCCGAATTGCCGAATGCGCCGTCACCCGAAGCAGTCGCGATGATTCTGTACACGTCGGGGACCACCGGTGCCCCCAAGGGTGTCAATCTCAGCCATCGGGCGCTCGCGGCCGGTATCGACGCCGTGGTCGACGCCTGGCAGTGGACCCGCGACGACACGGTGGTGCACGGTCTGCCGTTGTTCCACCTGCACGGACTGATGCTCGGCGTGCTCGCCTCGTTGCGCATCGGCTCCCGGGTGGTCCATACCGTCAAACCGCGGCCGGAACGCTATGCCGCCGCGGCCGGGACCATGTACTTCGGCGTGCCCACGGTGTGGTCGCGCATCGCCGCCGACGAAGGATCGGCGCGGGCGCTGCGTGGTGCCCGGCTGTTGGTATCCGGTAGCGCGCCGTTGGTCACGCCGGTTTTCCACCGCATCGCCGAGCTCACCGGTTGCGCACCGATCGAGCGGTACGGCATGAGCGAAACGATGATCACCCTGTCCACGCGCGCCGACGGCGAGCGCCGGCCCGGTTCGGTCGGTCAACCCGTCCTCGGCGTCGACACCCGGCTGCGCACGGAGGACGGCCAGCCCGTTCCCGACGACGGCGCCAGCATCGGACGGCTTCAGGTTCGCGGGCCCATGCTGTTCGACGGCTACCTCAATCGACCCGAGGCCACGGCGGACGCTTGGACCGACGACGGCTGGTTCATGACCGGAGATGTCGCTACCCGCGACGCGGACGGATTCCACCGAATCGTCGGGCGGGAATCAGTGGACCTGATCAAATCGGGCGGATACCGGATCGGCGCGGGCGAGGTGGAAACCGCGCTGCTGGCTCATCCGTCGGTGCGTGAGGCAGCTGTTGTCGGGCGCGCCGATGCCGACTTGGGACAGCGGGTCGTGGCATACGTGGTGGCCGATGACGGGAACCGTCCTCAGCTCGCCGACGGTCTCATCGAGTTCGTGTCCCAGACGCTGTCGCAGCACAAGCGGCCGCGTGAAGTCGTGTTCGTCGGCGAGCTGCCGAGAAACGCGATGGGCAAGGTGCAGAAGAAGCTGCTCACCGATTGAGCGGATCAGGGTGCCGTCTGCGGGCTGGCGCTGCGCTGGGCGTCGAGGATGAGCAGCGCCACGTGCAGAGAGGTCATCGATTCGCCGTCGTCGAGGTTGACGCCGAGACGGCGTTCGATCGCGGCCAGCCGGCTGTAGAGGGCCGGACGGCTCATGTGCAGGCGTTTGGCGAGCGCGGATTTGTTGCCCGCCAGTTCCAGGTAACCGCGCAGCACTGCCACGTCGTCGCTGCCCTGTTCGGCGTCGTGGATCAGCAGCGTCCTGAGTTCGGTTTCGGCGAACATCTGGACTCGCGGATCGTCGAGCAGCAGCGTGATCAGCCCGCGCAGCCGGACATCGGAGGCGCGCACGAACGGGCGCGTCAGATCCGACATCGACGCCGCGACCTCGGCCACGTGAGCGGCCTCGCGCAAGCCGTGGACGGCGTCGGCGAACGCACCGGCGTCACCGCCGACGGCGATGACGACCTTGTCGGTGTCGCCACCGCGCGCGATGGCCTCCCGCCAACCCTCGGCCAGGCGGCTCAGCGTGGCATCGGCGCTGGACCCGCGCCGGTGGTTCAGTGCCAGCACCAGGCCGATCTCGCCGTCCCGCCGGATCGAGCAGATCGCGCTGTGCCCTTGGGCTTTCACACTGTGGGCGACCGCGTCGAGGATGCGGATGTTCCGGCGTTGCGTGCCGACCGGGTCGAGCCGGTCCGGTGGCGCACCGACCCGGACCGTGGCCGGGAGGTACGGGCCCCCGGACCGTAGACCGAGGGCCAGGGCCCGCGCGTCCGCTTCGCGGTCGTCGTCGATCCGTCCGCCCAAGACGTCGTCGATCAACCCGCTCTGGGCCTGATGCTCGAGACCGGACCGGCCACGTTCGGCCATCCGGTGCAGGGCCAGCGCCTGGGCGGCGCGTTCGAGGACCATCTTGGTCTTGGCCGGCGCGGATGGGGCGCGCGGCACGATCAGCCGGCCCCACTCCTCGGAGCGAGGGCCCACGGCGGTGGTGGCCCACGGTTCGGTCATCGCCCGGGACCGGCGTTGCCAGTCGGACAGGACGCCGGTGGCCGGCTCGTTGCGTGGTGAGATCGCCAGCACCTGGTGCGACAGATCCTCGAGCACCACCGATTCGTCGATCATCTCGGCCGCTGCCCGCACGATGTCCGCCATCGTCGGGCGCTTCATGCTCAACTCGGTGAAGGTCTTGTGGGTGCGGTGGGCGAATTCGAGTTCCTCGTACTGGTCGGCGACGATGAGCCGGTGCACCGCCTCGGTGACCTCGACGAACTTCGTCTCCTGGTGCAGCACGACAAGCGCGAGGCCGAGGGTTTGGGCTGTCTGGCCGACGCTGTCGGGAAGCGATTCGATGCGGGTGCCCAGTTCGACCACCACGCCGACCGCGCCGGCACGCTGCATCCCTCGCAGGTAGTCACGGGGCGCGTCGCGCAGCGCGGCGCCGGTGGTGAGCACCAGTTCGCCGCCTTGCAGCAGCCCCGCGAGGTCGGGCATATCGCTGACGTGGACCCACCGCACCGGGCGGTCGAGTTGTTGCGCGCTGAGTACATCGGGCTGGCCGGCCTGGACCACCGGGAGCCCGATGATGTCGCGCACGGTCGGGATCATTGACAAAGTGTAATGAACAAACGGATGAGACTTACAAATTGATCTCCCCGACAGTGTGGATGGTGGCCCAGAGTGATAGCCGTACCCCAATGCCGCAGGAAGGTTCGGACCCATGAGCAATGTCATCCAGCACTGGCGCGACGGCAAGATCTTTGCCGGGACTTCGACCGCCACCGCTCCGGTAACCAACCCGGCCACGGGCGCGGTGACCGGTGAGGTCGCACTGGCCAGCGTGGATGACGCGCGCGCGGTGATCGATGCCGCCGTGGCGGCCTTCCCGGCCTGGCGCGACACGTCGCTCGCCAAGCGCACTTCGGTGCTGTTCGCGTTCCGCGAGTTGCTCAACGCCCGCAAGGAGGAGGTGGCCGCGCTCATCACCGCCGAGCACGGCAAGGTGCTCTCCGATGCCCTCGGCGAGGTCAGCCGGGGCCTCGAGGTCGTCGAATTCGCGTGCGGCATCCCGAGTCTGCTCAAGGGCGGATTCAGCGAGAACGCCTCGACCAACGTGGACGTGCACTCCGTGCTGCAGCCGCTGGGACCGGTCGGCATCATCTCGCCGTTCAACTTCCCGGCCATGGTGCCGATGTGGTTCTTCCCGATCGCCATCGCCGCGGGCAACACCGTGGTGCTCAAGCCGTCGGAGAAGGACCCCAGCGCCGCGCTGTGGATGGCCCGCCTGTGGGCCGAGGCCGGCCTGCCCGAGGGCGTGTTCAACGTGCTGCAGGGCGACAAGACCGCGGTCGACGAGTTGCTGACCAACCCCAAGATCAAGGCGATCTCCTTCGTCGGCTCCACCCCGATCGCGCAGTACGTCTACGCCACCGCCACCGCGGCCGGCAAGCGCGTGCAGGCACTGGGCGGGGCCAAGAACCACGCCGTGATCCTGCCCGACGCCGATCTGGACCTGGCCGCCGACGCCATGGTCAACGCCGGTTTCGGCTCCGCCGGTGAGCGCTGCATGGCCATCTCCGCCGCGGTCGCCGTCGGTCCCATCGCCGACGACCTGGTGGCCAAGATCGCCGAGCGCGCCGCCACCATCAAAACCGGTGACGGAACCAAGGATTCGGACATGGGCCCGCTGGTCACCAAGGTCCACCGCGACAAGGTGGCCTCCTACATCGATGCCGGCGAGGCCGACGGGGCCAAGGTCGTGCTCGACGGCCGCACCGTCATCGCCAACGGCGGAGCCGACGGGTTCTGGCTGGGCCCGACCCTGCTCGACAACGTCACCCCCGAGATGAGCGTCTACACCGACGAGATCTTCGGCCCGGTGCTGTCGGTGCTGCGCGTCGAGTCCTACGACGAGGCTCTTGAGCTGATCAACAACAACCCCTACGGCAACGGCACGGCGATCTTCACCAACGACGGTGGCGCCGCGCGGCGTTTCCAGAACGAGGTCGAGGTCGGCATGGTCGGCATCAACGTACCGATCCCGGTTCCCATGGCCTACTTCAGCTTTGGCGGCTGGAAGGCATCGCTGTTCGGCGACAGCCACGCCCACGGCGCCGAAGGCGTGCACTTCTTCACCCGGACCAAGGCCATCACCACCCGCTGGCTGGACCCCAGCCACGGGGGCATCAACCTCGGCTTCCCCGAGAACAAGTGAGAGAATTTCACCCATGACTGTGATTCAAGAGTCCGCCGCGCTGCCCAACGGGTTGACCGTCGAGGCGGCGAAGGCCGAGGCCGCGCGGGCCTATGAACTCGACCGCGCACACGTGTTCCACTCCTGGTCGGCGCAGGAGGAGATCTCGCCGATGACGATCACCGCCGCGCAGGGTTCGTACGTGTGGGACGGCGACGGCAACCGATTGCTGGACTTCTCCTGCCAGTTGGTCAACACCAACATCGGCCACCAGCACCCGAAAGTTGTTGCCGCCATTGCCGAGCAGGCCGCCAAGCTGTGCACGGTGGCCCCGCAGTACGCCAATGCGGCCCGCTCGGAGGCGGCCCGGCTGATCGCCGAGCGCACCCCCGGTGAGCTGAACAAGGTGTTCTTCACCAACGGCGGTGCCGACGCGGTCGAGCATGCGGTCCGCATGGCCCGTCTGCACACCGGCCGCTACAAGGTCCTGTCGCGGTACCGCGCGTACCACGGTGGCACCGACACGGCGATCAACCTGACCGGTGACCCGCGGCGCTGGCCCAACGACCGTGGCAACACCGGCACCGTGCACTTCAACGGACCGTTCCTGTATCGCTCGTCGTTCTACGCCGAGACCGAGGAACAGGAATCGCAGCGCGCGCTGGAGTACCTCGACAAGCTGATCCAGATGGAGGGCCCGGCCACCATCGCCGCGATCATCCTGGAGTCGATCCCGGGTACCGCCGGCATCATGGTGCCCCCGCCCGGATACATGGCCGGGGTGCGGGAGATCTGCGACCGCTACGGCATCGTGTTCATCGCCGACGAGGTGATGGCGGGATTCGGCCGCAGCGGAAAGTGGTTCTCGATCGACCACTTCGACGTGGTGCCGGACCTGCTCACCTTCGCCAAGGGCGTCAACTCGGGTTATGTGCCGCTCGGTGGGGTGGCGATCAGCCCGGCCATCTACGAGACGTTCGCGCATCGGGCCTACCCGGGTGGGCTGACCTACTCGGGGCACCCGCTGGCCACCGCGGCCGCCGTCGCGACCATCAACGCGATGGCCGACGAGGGCATGGTCGAGAACGCGGCCAAGATTGGCGCCGAGGTTCTGGCGCCGGGCCTGGCCGAGCTGGCCGCCAAGCACCGCAGCGTCGGTGAGGTGCGCGGTGCCG
The DNA here is from genome assembly GCF_048282715.1 of Mycobacterium sp. 134. Taxonomy (NCBI): domain Bacteria; kingdom Bacillati; phylum Actinomycetota; class Actinomycetes; order Mycobacteriales; family Mycobacteriaceae; genus Mycobacterium; species Mycobacterium sp. 134. The sequence continues at coordinate 4,283,814 of NZ_JBLVUN010000008.1, read as the reverse complement.
GCGTGTTCTGGGCCGTCGAACTGGTCGCCGACCAGGAGACCCGGGAGCCGTTGGCGCCCTACGGTGGCTCCAGCCCGGCGATGAACGCCGTGGTCGGTGCGTGCAAGGCCAACGGCCTGCTGCCGTTCGCCAACTTCAACCGCGTCCACGTGGTGCCGCCGTGCAACGTCACCGCGGAAGAGGCGCGCGAAGGTCTGGCGATCCTGGACAAGGCGCTCGACGTCGCCGATCAGCACACGAACTGATCTCCAGGCTGTCCTTCACTGAGACTGCACTCAGGGACGAGAATCGCGAGATTTCTGTCCCTGGGTGCAGTTTCGGTTTCCGCTGCGGGGCTTTCGCCCGCTGTTGAGGCCGACGATCAGGTCTTTGATCTCGGCGGCGTGCTCATGGACCGAACGTAGGAGCTTCGAGGTCTTCCAACGCGGCCATCGCCACATCGTAAGTGCGCGCGAATGCGTCGGCCATGACGTCCGCACTCTGTGGATAACTTCGTTGGCCCCTGATCCGCGGCGCAAGTTGGGACACTGGACTCGTGCGTTCACCTGCCCAGTGCTGGCTAACCGACATGGACGGCGTCCTGGTGCGCGAAGAACATGCGCTCCCGGGTGCCGCCGAATTCCTGCAGACATTGGCCGACAAGGAACGGCCATTCCTGGTGCTGACCAACAACTCGATCTTCACGCCGCGCGACCTGGCCGCCCGGCTGGCGCGCTCGGGCCTGATCGTCCCCGAGGCGGCGATCTGGACGTCGGCGCTGGCGACCGCGGCGTTTCTCGACGATCAGCTGCCGGGCGGCTCGGCCTATGTGATCGGCGAGGCGGGGCTGACCACCGCGTTGCACGAGGCCGGTTACACCCTGACCGACATCGCGCCGGACTACGTGGTGCTGGGGGAGACCCGCACGTACTCGTTCGAGGCGATCACCAAGGCCGTCCGGCTGATCCTCGGCGGTGCCCGGTTCATCGCCACCAACCCTGACGTGAGCGGCCCGTCGGCGGAGGGGCCGCTGCCCGCGACCGGATCGGTGGCCGCGATGATCACCAAGGCCACCGGGCGTGACCCTTACTTCGTCGGCAAGCCCAACCCGATGATGTTCCGTAGCGCGCTCAATCGGATCGAGGCGCACTCGGAGAACACCGTGATGGTGGGGGACCGGATGGACACCGATGTGGTGGCCGGGATCGAGGCGGGCCTGGAGACCATCCTGGTGCTCACCGGATCGACATCGGTGGAGGACATCGAGCGTTATCCCTTCCGGCCCAGCCGGGTGCTGCCATCGATCGCCGAGGCGATCGAGCTGATCTGATGACCTCCGTCGAGCTGATCGGGGTGCCGTTCGATGGTTATGGCCGCCGCGGCAACCAGGCGCGGGCCGCGCACGCACTGCGGGATGCCGGATTGCTCAACGCTTTTGGTGACGACCGCGTGGTCCGAGCCGACGATCTCGACCTGCCTGCCCCCGATCCTCGGCGTGGACCGTCGACCGGCTTGATCAACGAGCCCGCACTACTCGAGATGACGTCGTCGCTCCATGACAGAGTTCGCAATGCATTGGCGGCCGACCGATTCCCGGTCGTGTACGGAGGTGACTGTTCCACTCTGCTGGGCATCGCCACCGGGCTGCGTGACCACGTCGAGAACGTTGGCTTGGTCTTCATCGACGGCCACGAGGACACCATGCCGCTGGACGTATCCGAGGACGGGGAGGCGGCGAACACCGAGATCGGGTTGCTCCTCGGTCTGACGGGACGGACGCTCACCGGGCCGCTGGCGAGACAGCTGCCCGCGTTGCAGCGCGAATTGCTCGTGGTGCTGGGCCCCCGCGACGACAACTGGCGGCGGCAGTTCAACGTCGGCACCCTCGCCGACTGCGGCGTGTGGCTGGCGCCGCTGGCCGAGGTGGCGCGCGACCCGGCCGCCGTCGGTCGCCGGGCCTTGGGGCACCTGAGGCGTAGTGCGGAGCGTTGGTGGCTGCACATCGACTTCGACGTGCTGGACCCGGCCGAGTTCCCGGCCCAGGGACTGCCCGACGTGCCCGACGAGCCGGGGGGCCTGACCTGGAGCCAGCTCACCGAGCTCGTCCTGAGCCTGCGCGATACCGCCATGCAGTGCATCGGGTGCAGCATGGCGATCTACGACCCCGACCAGGATCTGTCACTGGCGGGCGCCGGTCAGGTCGTCGAATTCGCCACGGCAGCGCTGGCGCTGATTCAGGGGGCCCGGTGACCGAACCCATCGATGAAAACTTCACCACCACCGTCTCGACGCTGACCGGGGTCGGGCCGGCCGGCGACTGGACGCTCACTGAGCGCCAGGCGCTGGACCTGTTCGACGCCCAAATCGGCAGCCGGCACCTCGATCTCGCCGCGCGCTGGCTGCGCTCGCAGGGGCGGGGTTTCTACACCATCGGATCGTCCGGACACGAGGGCAATGCCGCCGTCGCCGCGGCCCTGCGCCCCAGCGATCCGGCGCTGCTGCACTACCGGTCGGGCGGCTTCTACCTGGCCCGCGCCGCGCAGGTCGACGGGTCCGATCCGCTGCGCGACGTGCTGCTCGGGCTGGTGGCGGCGACGGCCGAACCGATCTCCGGCGGACGGCACAAGGTGTTCGGCCGTCACGACCTGAGCATCATTCCGCAGACCTCCACCATCGCCTCGCATCTGCCACGGTCGGTCGGGGTGGCCTTCTCGATCGCCCGTGCCCGCAAGCTCGGTGTGGCCTGCCCGTGGCCGGAGGATGCGGTGACGGTGTGCAGTTTCGGCGACGCCTCGGCCAATCACTCGACGACCGTGGGCGCCGTCAACGCGGCCCTGCACGCTGCCTACCAGGGCCTGCCGATGCCGCTGCTGTTCGTCTGCGAGGACAACGGCATCGGGATCAGCACGCCGACACCGCGCGGCTGGATCGCGCGCGCCTACGGGGACAGGCAGGGGCTGAGGTATTTCGCGGCCGACGGTTGCGATGTCGTCGACGCGTTCGACACCGCACGCGCCGCTGCCGATTGGGTTCGCCGCGAACGCAAGCCGGGGTTCCTGCATCTGCGCACCGTGCGGCTGATGGGACATGCCGGCACCGATTACGAGCAGGCCTACCGGCGGTCCGCCGACATCGTTGCCGACTATGACCGTGACCCGGTGCTCAACACCGCGAGAACACTTGTGGCCCATGGCATCCTGACACCGGAACAGGTGCTGGAACGGTACGAGGGCAAACGTGCCGAGGTGATGAGCCTGGCCCGGGAGGTCAGCGGTTGTCCGCAGTTGGACAGCGCGACGGCGGTGATGCAACCGCTGCGCGACACACTGGACGATGCCAGGGCGGTGTCCGTCGACGCGCCGGGTGAGCCTGGTGGCCCGCCGCTGACGCTGGCTCTGGCCATCAACCGGTCGCTGCAGGAAGTCTTGCGGGTGCACCCGGAGACGATCGTGTTCGGCGAGGACATCGCCCGCAAAGGTGGGGTGTACGGCGTGACCCGCGGCCTGCAGGCCGCCGCCGGGCCCGCGCGGGTATTCGACACCCTGCTCGATGAACAGACCATCCTGGGGCTGGCCCTGGGCGCCGGCGTCTCGGGCCTGGTGCCGATCCCCGAGATCCAGTACCTGGCCTATCTGCACAACGCCGCCGACCAGATCCGCGGTGAGGGGGCCACGCTGCAGTTCTTCTCCAACCGTCAGTACCGCAACCCGATGGTGGTGCGGATCGCCGGCTACGGCTACCAGAAGGGATTCGGCGGTCACTTCCATAACGACGACTCGATCGCCGCAATCCGCGATATCCCTGGGGTGGTGATTGCCTCACCGGCCCGGCCCGACGATGCCGCGGCCATGTTGCACACCTGCGTTATCGCCGCGAAAACCGCTGGTGCGGTGTGCATTTACCTGGAGCCGATCGCCTTGTATCACACCAAGGACCTCTACGCGGACGGTGACCAGCGGTGGCTGGCGCCTTATCCAGACGAGCCGGTGCGCATCGGTGCGGCCCGTACCTACGGCGAGGGCGCCGACCTGACCATCCTGACGTTCGCCAACGGGCTGTGGATGAGCCTGCGGGTGGCACGTCGCCTGGAGCAGGCCGGGATCGCCGCGCGGGTGGTCGACCTGCGGTGGCTCTCGCCGCTGCCCGTCGAGGACATGCTGCGTGAGGCGGACGCGACCGGGCGGGTACTCATCGTCGACGAGACCCGCCGCACCGGGGGTGTGGGGGAAGGTGTGCTGGCCGAACTCGCCGACCACGGCTTCACCGGCCGGGTGCAGCGGGTGGCCAGCGCCGACAGTTTCATCCCGCTGGGCGATGCCGCACTGGAGGTGCTGCTGTCCGAGGACACCATCGAGGCTGCCGCGGTGAAGCTGGTCGGCGAGCGGGCTTGATAGCTTGACTCTCATGGCCGAATCCGTAACGCCGGACCCGACCCGCCCGCTGGCCGGAGTGCGGATCATCGAGATCTCCAGCTTCGTGGCCGTGCCGCTGGCCGGCATGACCCTGGCCCAGCTGGGTGCCGAGGTGGTGCGCGTCGATCCCATCGGCGGTGCTGCCGACTATCACCGCTGGCCGCTCACCGACGGCGGCGACAGCATCTACTGGGCCGGGCTGAACAAGGGCAAGCGCTCGCTGGCCGCCGACATGCGCTCACCCGAGGGGCAGCAGCTGGTACAACGGCTGATCGCCGAGGCCGGCGTTCTCATCACGAATGTTGCCGGGCGGCAATGGCATTCGTACGACGTGCTGTCCGCGCTGTGTCCCGACCTGATCCATGTCGAGGTGTCGGGGCGCGCCGACGGTGGCACCGGGGTGGACTACACGGTCAACGCCGGGCTGGGCTTCCCGATGGTCACCGGGCCTGCGCAGTTGTCCACCCCGGTCAACCATGTGCTGCCGGCCTGGGATGTCAGCTGCGGGCTGTATGTGGCGCTGGCGGTCAGTGCCGCGCTGCGCCATCGTGATTCCACCGGTGAGGGCGCACGGATCAGCATCCCGCTGGAGAACGTTGCACTCGCCACGGCGGGCAATCTCGGATTCCTGACCGAGGTGATGATCAACGGCACGGGCCGCGAGCGGCTCGGCAACACCCTGTACGGCACCTACGGGCAGAACTTCACCAGCAGCGACGGCGTCGGCTTCATGCTCGTGGCGCTGACCGGCCGGCATTTCCGCGATCTCACCGAAGTCACCGGGACCACCAAAGCCGTTGCCGCCCTTGCCGAGGCATTCGGTGCCGACTTCAGCGACGAAGGTCAGCGCTACACCCACCGCGACGCGCTGACCGGACTGTTCACCCTGTGGTTCAGTGAGCACACCGCCGAAGAGATTAGCGCAGCGCTCTCGGCCACGTCGGTGCTCTGGGAGCGGTACCGCAGCTTCGCCGAGGTCGCCGTCAACGAGCGGGTGGTCGCCAACCCGCTGTTCACCCCGCTGGAGCAGCCCCGCATCGGGACCTACCTGGCGCCGGGCCTACCGGTGTCGATCGGCGGGATGTATCCGCCCGCTGTTCCCGCGCCCGCACTCGGGGATGACACGACCGCCGTGCTGGCCGAACACCTCGGTCTCGGTGCCGACGCGATCGTGGCACTGACCGAATCCGGCACCGTCGCAACGGGTGCCGGCGAGCGGTGAGCGCCCTGCTGACGCTGTTGGACGTCCTGGCAGATGCTGCCGCCGGCGGGGAGGTGTTCACGGGGCGCGCCAGCGGTCCGGCCGGCAAGCGGGCTTACGGCGGTCTGATGGCCGCGCAGAGCCTGGCGGCCGCCTGCCGGACGGTGGGCGATGACCGGGCGCCGACCAACATGCACCTGCAGTTCCTGCGTGGCGGGGACGCCGGGGAAGCCGCCGAGTATCGCGTGCAGCACGTGTACGACGGGCGCACGGCCTCGGCCCGGCGCGTCGAATCGTATGAGCACGGCCGCATGCTGACGACGGCGACGGTGTCGTTCGCGACGGCGCTCGCCGGGCCCGAGCACGGGTTGAGTGCGATGCCGCACGATCCTGAGGTGCTGCCGTGCACCGGCCCGCCGCCGGCGCCTTCCCTGCCCCTCGACGAGTTCGACATCCGCATCGCCGACGACGGTTCGGGCGAGGAATTCGTGCGCCGGATGTGGTGGCGGGTCACCACCGACCTGCCCGAGGATCCGTTGGTGCACACGCTGATCGCGGTGTACATCACCGATCTGTACGGGATCGATCCGGCGCTGGCCGTGCACGGGCACAGCATGCGTTCACGCAGTCACCGCAGTGGCACGACCGATTCGTCGATCTGGTTTCACCGTCCGGTGCGCGCCGGGGAGTGGAATCTGCTGGAGTCGCGCTCACCGGCCGCGGCGCGGGGCCGCGGGCTGATCACGTCAAGCCTGCTGCGCGCCGACGGTGCGATCGCCGCCACCCTGGTGCAGGAGGGTCTGGTCGCCGAGCGCTTGGCGGACTGATCGCTACGGCTTCGGTCCCAGACAGTTGTCCGCACTCCAGTCGTTGAGGTGGCGTACGCCGTGGAGCACGTCGACGTAATGCGGTGCGATGAAGGTCTTCGTGATCGTCATCAACACCATCAGGATGCCGATGGTGGCGAACCCGGACACGACGGTGGTGCTCAGCGGGGTGCGGTCGCCCGGTCGGCGATCCCAACGGGTGTAGAACAGCATCGCCGCGAAATGCCATGAACCGTAGATCAATACGTTCAGCCCCCACATGCCGACGCCGTTGTCGAAGCAGTAGTTGGAGCCCGAGTAGGCGAAGGTCTCGCCGAGGGGCATGATGCCGGCCAGGAGCAGGCACAGAATGGCGTGACGGGTCAGTGAGTCGCGGGCCAGGACCCCGCCGGTGCGGTCCAGCAGTTGGCTGAGCACCCGGTAGAGCGTGCCCAAGATGACGGTGTAGAAGCCGAACACGCTGATGGTCATGGGCAACATGAACAGCGGTACACCATTGGGATTCCAGGCGGTGTTGAAGGCGAAATGGCCGTGTAGGACCTCGTACCACGGGTCGGTGCCGACGAATCCGCCCAGCACGGCCCAGATGGTCAGGAAGACGCCCATCCTGAAGCCGTACAGCTCGGACAGCGGACGTCCACGGTCGTCGGGTACCCGGAATACGAGCGGCCAGATGAGTGTGCCGAGTGCCATCACGATCGCCTGACCGACCAGTGCGGGATCATTGGGACGGTCGTAGCTGAGGTTCATCACCACCAGCCCTTGCAGCGGAACCGTGAGGAGAAACCACACCAGATAGATGATCTCGGTACGCCGCTTGCCGGGATTCGCCGCCAGGAGAAGGAACTTCGGCGGTTCGTCCTGGGTCACCGCCCGCGGGCGAGGTCGAAGGGTGTCATCACCATGTCGAGGATTTCGGGGGTGAGCAGCGCGCCGGCGTATTCGACCCAGCACCAACTGCGGGAGGGTGGCCTGCCCGACGAACAGGAGGTGAGACGGCCGAAGTAGTGGATGTAGCTGCCGGACGAGTCGAACCTGAAGGTGTACGTGTCCGCTCCGATATTGGTGTCCAGCCTGGTCAACTTGCCGGCGTCGTCAAACGTCGGCGTTGCGGTGATGTCGTCGTATGCGGTGGTCACTCCGTCGACGACCTGATAGCCAGGACCGAAGGCGACGCCGTCGCGCCCCTGCCAGAAGCACCCGCCGCCCCACTGTCCGTCCGGGTATTCGTGCATCCACGACACCCACATCCCCTGCAGGTGCCGGGCGATGGGGAGCTCCGGGTACACCCGTCCTGCCGGGCCGTAGGCATAGTCCTGATGCAGGTAGCCCGAGACGGGTACGCCCTCGATGGTTCCGGTGGCGGCCATCAACTCGTGCCGGTAATACACCTGCTCGGCGACGCCGTTCTGCACCGGAACGTGAACGGTGAATATGTCGGTGACGTTGGTGCCGTGCATCTCCCAGCGCCCGCTCGCGTCGTGCCAGTGGAACCCTTCGGCTTCGCGTTCGATGCGTCCGCTGGGATAGCTCAGCGTCACCTTGTCACCGGTGTCGACGTAGGCCATCGGTTCGAACCAGTCGATCGTCGCGTACTCCGCGAACAGATGCGGTTGTTCAGGGTCGAATGTCGGCCGGAGCTTCTTGAACCCGGTGATCGGTGACACCACATGCGTCATTCCGGTGAGGAAGTCATCGGCCCCGCGCAGTCCCCAATAGGTCTGCCCCGCATCGTCGTTGACCACCGCGCCGATCCACATACCGGCCAGCCCGACATCCGGCCCCGGAGTCCAGGCTCGCCGATAGTGGTCGAGGGTGGGTGGATGCGTCGCCACGGTGAACTCGAAGTCGCTCACTGTCATGCCCCCAAACTGAAGTCGATCACGCCGGCGTCATGGTCCACATTTAAATCTCTAGAGGTATCGTTGTAAAGGGATGTGCTCGCGCGGGGACGCCTGCGTGCTGCGGCCGATCGGATAGTTTGATCTCCGCCTCACGTGGTTGCCCACATCGATTGGACGGTAGGGAGAGAAGTGGCCAAGCCGACGGCAGGTAAGGGTGGGGTGTCGGGCAGTTCTGCATCCGGAAAGCCCAAACAGATCGCCGACGAGCTGCGCGGTTTGATCATCTCCGGCGGGCTCGATGAGGGGGACCTGCTCGGTACCGAGGCGGATTTGTTGAAACGCTTCGAGGTGTCCCGGCCGTCGCTTCGTGAGTCGTTGCGGATCTTGGAGGCCGAAGGCCTGATCTCGGTGGTGCGAGGCGCGCTCGGCGGAGTGGTCGTACACCGCCCCGATCAACGGATGACTGCCCGGGCCGCGGCGCTGGTGCTGCAGACACGCAGCGTTTCGTTGACCGATGTGTTCGAGGCCGCCGCCGTTATCGAACCCGCACTGGCGCGAATGGTCGCCATGTCACGTGGCCGCGAGCGTGCCGCTCAGCGATTGCGCGAACTGGTGATCGAGATGAAGCGCACTGTCGACGATCCTGTGGCATGTACCACCGCCATGGTCGGATTCCACAGTGACATGGTGGAGTTGGCTGGCAATCAAACGCTCATCGTGATCTGCGAGATGATCAATGAGGTGATCACCCGTGCGGCGGTGGCAGATGTGCTCACGCGGAGTCAACAGGAGCCGATCGCGTCGCGGCGCCGCACGATTCGCGAGTTCGAACAGCTTGTCGACTTGATCACCGCGGGCGACGGCGAAGCCGCACAGGCCCACTGCGCTGCGCATATGGCCCGCCTGCGCCGGACCCTGCTAGGGAAACGTGGCAGTTCGACGGTCGAGGTGAACAGTCATCTCTGACGCCGGTTACGAACTCGGCCGAAAAAACATATAAAGGTTTCTCTGGACTCCAGCTCTGATGGTGGGTTAGCTTTGACGGACCCGAATTGTCAGATGTTTCGCCGGCGCTCTGCCGGCGCTCGACATGCTGGAGAGTAGCTCTATGGCCGACGTGACCCCGGCGCGCATCGGATTGCTCATCGATTACCTGGACGAAGACGGCAATTACGACGAGAACATCCTTCCAACACTGCAACTCGTCGCTGACGAGTTCCTGGAGCGCGGAATATCCGAACGACCGATCGAATTCGTCGTACGTGCGGTTCAGGGACTGCCGAACGGGACGTTTCGTGCGGTGCGCGACGCTTTCCATGAGCTGGTCGAAGCGGATGCGTTGGTCATCTTCGGGCCGTGGGTGTCGGAGAACGGCGTCGCATTGCGCCGCTACGTCGAGGACCTCGCCGAAGTCCCGATCATCACGATGGCTGCCTCGGAAAGCATGTTGGGGGAGTGGGTTTTCGGGCTTCCGGCAGGGTCCATGGAAGAAGAACCGATCATCTTGGCCACTGTCGCGGCTCTCGATGGGTGTGACACTGTCGGGCTTGCCTTCGAGGACAGTCTCATCGGCGGCGAATACCTGCGATCCACCCGAGCGGCCTGTCTGGACGCAGGATTGAAGATCACGGCCGAGGTGGCTATTCCCCAGGTTGAACGCGACAAGCAAGCCGCGATGTCCGCGCTGGCCCAAGGCAAGCCCGACGCGATCATGCATGTCGGTTTCGGCCTGGGCATCATCGGCATGAATGCTGCGCTTGAAGGTATCGGTTGGATGCCGCCGCGGTACACGACGACCGCGTTCGAGTTCGCCGCTACCGGGCCGTGGTGGCGTGAGCAACTCGCAGGCTGGGTTGGGCTTGATCAGTACGATGAGCGCAATCAGACCGGGCAAGTATTCCTGGATCGGTTCGAGCGGGCCTACGGGCGGCGCCCGGCATATTTCTTTCCTTTGTACTGCTACGACGTTGGCCGGCTCATGATGACCGCGGTTGCTGGTGCTAGGCCGTTGACGGGCCCGGGTGTCAAAGATGCGTTGGAGCGCGTCAAGATGCTGCCCGCGGCGACCGGTGCCCCCGGAACGCGGCTGAGGTTCGGAAAGTTCATCCGGCACGGCTGGGTCGGCAGTGAATTTCTGGTCGCGCGAAGAGTGCTCCCCGACGGCAGCGCCTCAGTGCTGCACGCCACGATCGAGGGCCACGTGAGCGGTCCGACCATAGCGCGATAGTTGGCGTTATATCTACATATATCCATGCCGGCTACCAATCGCTATGAGGTGGTGGTCCGTTGAACGTGTCGCACACGGTGGCCTGGTGTGTCAGCCATCGTCAGCTCCGAGGTCGCTCACAGATCCTTTGAACTGTGCATTCATTGCGGAGTAGCGCGGCGGATCAGTCGGTTTGCACGCATCGAGTCTTGCTCGAAAGGGGTAGACAACCGGACACGTACTGCGTTATACCTTTAGAGGTATCGGTCGTTCGGCACTTGGATTGCCGTTCAGCGGAACAGGTGCGAATCAGCTCGCTGTGGTCAGGGGTGGAGGGCTGTGGACCGCCGCAACATGTATCGGTATCGCGAAAGCGTTGCCGCTGCTGCGGTTTGGGTACGCGGGCCTACGTAATGGGGGTGAGGGATGGTGAGTCGACGTAGGAGTGACTCCGTCACCACCGAAACGCTCGGTCGCCCAAGAGCGGACCGGCGCGCCACAGAACCCACCCCGGTTGCGAACGTCGGCGCCGGACGTGCTTGGTTGCGCCCAGTGGCCGGATTGACAACGGTGCTGAGCATTGGGCTGACCATCACTCTGGTGGCGGTGCTGTTTCGTGGTGATCTGAGCTCGACGGTCCAGGTGACTGTGCTGTCGTCACGAGCGGGGCTGGTGATGAATCCCGACGCCAAGGTCAAATTGCGGGGGGTTCAAGTCGGGGCGGTCAAGTCGTTGGAGACGCTGCCGGACGGGCGTGCGGTGCTGCACCTGGCGATGGATCCAGCACAGCTGCAGCAGATTCCGGCGAATGTCGGGGTCGATATCGCATCGACCACGGTGTTCGGTGCGAAGTATGTTCGGCTCACCGACCCTGTCGATCCGTCACCGCAGACGATGGTTCCCGGTCAAGTGCTCGATGCCTCGCGGGTGACTGTCGAAGTGAACACGGTTTTCGAGCAACTCACCGCGGTGCTGTCGACGATCGATCCGGCCAAACTCAACCAGACACTGGGCGCGATCGCCTCGGCCATCGATGGGCGTGGACAGTCGATCGGTCAGATGCTGGTGGACCTGGACACCTACCTCGCCACCCTGGATCCTGGACTGCCGGCGTTGAGCCACGACTTGACCACTGCGCCAACAGTGTTCAACGCATATGCCGATGCGGCACCCGATCTGCTCACCGCCGCCGGCAACGCGAGCCGGATCAGTCAGAGCATCGTTGACGAGCAACACAACCTCGATGCGTTTCTGGTCAGCATGATCGGGCTGGCCGATGTGGGCAACGAGGTCTTGACGGCCAACCGTGTTCCGCTGGCTGATGCCGTGCATCTGCTGGCACCGACCACCGACTTGACGAGCCAGTACAACCAAGCGTTGTACTGCCTGATGGGAGGCTTGATCCAAGCCGCCTACATCAAGCAACCACAAGTGCCCGGAGCCATGGTCAACGCGGGGTTCGTCCTGGGCAAGGAGCGCTACCGGTACCCGACCGATCTGCCCAAGGTCGCTGCGACCGGTGGTCCACAATGCGTCGCGGGCTTGCCGAACGTGCGCTATCTGTCTCGTCCGCCGTTCGTCATCGCCGACGTCGGCACCAACCCAGCTCGATACGGCAACGAAGGCATCCTGCTGAATACCGATGCGCTCAAGCAACGGCTGTTCGGGCCGATCGACGGGCCGCCTCGCAACTCCGCGCAAATCGGGCAACCCGGATGATGCGCTCGACAACGGTCACGGCAGTCAAGTTCGGTGTCTTCGGCGTCGTGATGGCAGTACTGACCACCTGCTTGTTCGTTGTCTTCGGCCAGTACCGGACCGGATCGTCGCAGGACTACTCAGCAGTCTTTGCCGACGTTTCCAGTTTGAAAAAGGGGGACTCGGTGCGGGTCGCCGGCATCCGTGTCGGCACGGTCAACAGCGTCAGACTCCGGCCGGACACCATGGTTGTGGTCACCTTCGATGCCGATCGCACTGCGGTGCTCACCACTGGAACCAGGGCAGTAGTGCGCTATCTCAACCTGACCGGGGACCGCTACCTCGAACTCGCCGCTGCCCCAGGACCCACCGTCATCTTGCCCGCCGGCGCCCAGATCCCCGTCGAACGGACTGCACCAGCCCTCGACCTCGACTTGCTCCTGGGCGGCCTGCGGCCGGTAACCCAGGGGCTGAATCCCGACGACGTCAACGCGCTCACCCAATCGCTGCTGCAAGTCCTGCAGGGGCAGGGGGGCGCCCTCCAATCACTGCTGTCAGAGACGTCTTCGTTCACCAATCACCTGGCCGACAACGATCAACTCGTTCAGCAACTCATCGACAACCTCAACACGGCGGTGGGCACGCTAGCCAATGACGGGGAGAAGTTCTCCGGCACGATCGACCGCCTACAACAGTTCGCCAGTCAACTCGCCGCAGATCGCGATCCGATCGGAAGTGCGATCACCGCCCTGGACAACGGAACCGCGTCGTTGGCCGATCTGCTCACCCACGCGCGCACACCGCTGGCCGGTGCCGTCGACGAACTCAATCGCCTGGCCCCCAACCTGGACACGCAGAAAGATCACCTCGACGCCGGGCTGCAACGGATGCCGCACAACTACCGCAAGCTGGCGCGGCTGGGCGCCTACGGCAGCTTCTTCAACTACTACCTCTGTGGCGTGACAGTCCGGGTCACTGATCTGCAAGGACGCACGGCGGTCTTTCCCTGGATGAAGCAAGAAACGGGAAGGTGCTCGGACAACTGATGCTGAAATATCGTGGGCCCCAATTGGTCCGACGTGGCTTCATCGGCTTCGTTGTCATTCTTCTGGTGATCGCCGTCGGGCTGCGGACCCAACAGTTGGTGTCCTATGCGACCGAGATCCGATACCAAGCCCTTTTCGATCAAGCCGGCGGGTTGACCGTAGGCAACAACGTCACGATGTCGGGCACGAAAGTCGGCACGGTATCGGGGGTGGAGCTCGATGACGGGCAGGCTCTCGTCACCTTTTCTCTCAGCAGCGGAACATCGCTGGGGCTGAAAACCACCGCCCACATCCGCACCGGCTCGCTGCTGGGACAGCGGGTGCTGACCGTGAACGCCGCCGGGCCCGGACGGATGCGAGCCCTTGAGGTCATCCCAGCGACGCGTACCTCCTCGCCCTACTCGCTGACCGAAGCCGTGGGTGACCTCACCACCGACATCGCCGGCACCGACACGAACACTCTCAACCAGTCCCTCGACGCCCTCTCCGCCACCGTCGAGGCGATCTCTCCAGATCTGGGATCGACTTTCGACGGCCTCACCCGTCTGTCGCGGGCGCTCAATGCTCGTAACCAAACCCTGGGCGAACTGTTCAAACACATCAGCGATGTCAGTGCGGTCCTCGCCGAGCGCAGCCAACAGGTCAATACCCTCATCCTCGACGGCAACGCATTGCTCGACGTTCTCGTGGAAGTGCGCCAAGCCATCGTTGAACTGCTCGCCAACACTTCCGCAGTGGCCAACCAGCTCACCGGCCTGGTACACGACAACGAGGCAGAACTGGCGCCCACGCTCGACAAGCTCAACGCTGTCACCGCTGTCCTTGAGAAGAACCGTGACAACATTGCCAAGGCGCTGCCCGGATTGGCCCAGTACGAACTCAGCACCGGCGAGCTGGTATCCAGCGGCCCGTACTACCAAGCCCAGATCGCCAACCTGAGCATGCCTCAACTGTTGCAGCCCTTCTTGGACTATGCCTTCGGATTCCGCCGCGGAGCCGATGCCGGGCAGCCACCCGACAATGCGGGACCGCGTGCAGAATTCCCATTCCCGCGCAACGGGATCCCGCAACCACAAGAACGGTGGGGACCGCCATGATCGCTCGCCGACAGACCGCGCTCGCAGGTGCGCTGATCGCGCTGATCCTCGCCGCCGGTGCCGTGCTGGTGCACGCCTCGTTCTTCGGCGCGAAAACGGTCACCGTCTACTTCACCTCTGCCACCGCCATCTATCCGGGCGATGATGTCCGAGTAGCCGGAATCAAGGTCGGCACCATCGCCGCTATCGCCCCCGAAGGCGGCCAGGTGAGGATGTCGTTGGATATCGACGGTCGCGTGCCCATTCCCGCGGATGCCAAAGCTGTTATCGTCGCTGCCAATCTGCTCGCTGCCCGCTACGTCGAACTCACGCCGGCCTATCGGTCCAGTGATCCCCACGCCAACGGCCCCGTCATGGCCGACCACGCCGTGATCCCGATCGATCGCACCGCCGTCCCGGTCGAATGGGACGAAGTCAAATCCCAACTGATGCGCCTGGCAACCGAATTGGGTCCGAACAGTCAGGTATCGACTCCCGCGATCGCACGATTCATCGACAGCACCGCCAACGCACTCAGCGGCAACGGCGACAAACTCCGCGAAACGCTGAGCCAACTCTCCGGCGTTGGGCGCATCCTTGCCGACGGCAGCGGCAACATCGCCGACACCGTGAGAAACCTGCAGACGCTGGTTACCGCGCTGCGTGACACCAACCCCCAAATCGTGGAATTCCAAGGCCGATTCGCCACGTTGACCAGCGTCCTCGACGACAACCGCACCGACCTCGACGCCGCCCTGAACAATCTGTCCTCGGCGCTCGGTGAAGTCCAACGCTTCATCGCCGGCACCCGCGACAAGACCAGCGAGCAGGTCCAACGCCTGGCCAATGTCACCTCAAACCTCGTCGAGCATCGCAAAGACCTTGAGCAACTCCTGCACGTGACACCTACCGCACTGGCCAATGGCTACGCCGACTACAACCCCGACACCGGCACCATTCTCGGCTCGATTTCGTTCACGAACTTCTCCAACCCGGTGCAGTTCATCTGTGCCGCCATTGGAGCCGTCAAGAACACCACCGCATCCGAAACCGCGAAACTCTGCGCGCAGTACCTCGGTCCGGCGCTGGATCAACTCAACTTCAACAACCTGCCTTTCCCCATCAACCCCGCGCTGGCGCCCTCGCCGCGCAACGTCATCTACACCGACCCCGCGCTGGCGCCCGGCGGGACCGGAGGCGCACCCGCACCGGCCGAACAACCTCCTTCTGTTTCGGCCTACACCGGGGCAGGCGATGTTCCCCGCCGCCGGGCTGGAACCAACCACCCGCGCCGCCGGGCGTCGAAAACTTGTTGCTGCCGGCCCCGGCGCCGCAGCCGGCCGCACCGGCCGAGGAACCCGCACCCGTGGCTCCCTCAGAAGGGACACCCCCGTCATGATCGGCCGGCATTCACTGGGAAAGGGCGTGGCCGTCAGTGCCGCCACGGTGCTCGCGATGACGGGATGTGCCTTCAACGGGGTGAACTCTCTGCCCCTGCCCGGCACTGTCGGGCAGGGCTCTGGGGCCACCGTCTACCACGTTGAGATCGCCAATGTTGGTACACTCGAATCAAATTCGCCGGTCATGATGAACGATGTCGTGGTCGGAAGCGTCGGTACGATGACGCTGCGCGGTCAGCACGCCGACGTCGAAGTCAGGCTTCAAAGCGGGGCCAAGGTCCCGGCCAACGTCCTCGCCACCGTCGGGCAGACCAGCTTGCTGGGCTCGCAGCACCTGGCGCTGGACCCGCCGCCCGGGCAGTCGCCAGTAGGGCAGATCGCACCGGAATCCACCATTGCCTTGAACCGATCATCCACCTATCCGTCGACCGAACAGACGTTGTCGTCATTGTCTGCGTTGGTCAACGGCGGCGGCCTGGGCCAGGTCGGCGACATCGTTCACAACTTCAATGCGGCGTTGTCCGGGCGCCAGGACGCCATCCGCGACCTGATCACCCGCCTCGACAGGTTCGTCGGTGTGCTGAATCGCCAACGCGGTGATCTGACCGCCTCGATCGATGCCCTCAACCGGCTGACCGGCACGCTGGCCGGACAGCACGACGTGATCACCGAGACGCTGCGCAAACTTCCCCCCGCGCTCGACGTGCTCCTGGCCGAGAAGCCGCGCATCGTCGTCGCGTTGGACAAGTTGCGGGCCTTCAGCGACACCGCTACCGCACTCGTCAATGACACGCAGGCCGACCTGGTGAAGAACCTGCAGAACCTACAGCCCACGATTCGAGCATTGGCCGATGCCGGGCCGGGTCTCATCGACGGCCTGATGTATGCCACGGTATTTCCATACGGCCAGAACGTGATTGACCGCGGACTCAAAGGTGACTATCTGAATCTGTTCGCCGTTGCTGACCTGACCGTTCCCCGCCTGAAACGCGGCCTGTTCCTCGGAACCCGCTGGGGCGTCGACGGAGCACCGTTGGTGCCGGCCCCCGGAGATCCCGGCTATGACTGGCACTACACCAACAATCCACTGGGCGCTCCGCTGGCGGTACCGCCGGAGGGTACTGAGTTTCCCCCGCCGGCGCCGCCGGCAGGTCCGCCGGTGATCCTTCCGGGTGGGCCCGTCCCACCCGCGGCCGCGCCGCCATCGAGTGCACCGGCGGGATCGCCGCCGATCGACCAGGGAGGTGGCTAGATGCTGACACGGTTGGTCCGGATTCAGTTGGTCATGTTCGCGATCGGCTCGATCGTGGGGCTGGTCACCATGGTTGTGGTCTATCTGCAAGCGCCCGCGTTGCTGGGTGTGGGGCGTATCACCGTGACTGTGGAGCTGCCGGGAACCGGTGGGCTGTACCGCTTTTCCAACGTGACCTACCGCGGCGTGCAGGTGGGCAAGGTGACGGCGATCTCGCTCATTCCGCGCGGCGCGAAAGCGATTCTGTCGCTCGATGATTCACCGAAGATACCGGCTAAGTTGAAAGCCGATGTGCGCAGCGTGTCGGCAATCGGCGAGCAGTACCTCGACCTGAAACCTGTTTCGGACGCACCTCCGTACCTGCACGACGGTTCGACTATCGCCATGGCGGACACCACTGTTCCGCAGCAAGTCGGTCCACTGCTCGACCAGACCAGCGCACTGATCAAGAGCATCCCCAAGGACAAACTCGAATTGCTTCTTGACGAGAGCTTCAAGGCGACCAACGGTGCCGGCTACGACCTCGGTTCGCTGATGGACTCATCGGCGAGAGTCTCGGATGGCCTCAGCGATGTGCGCGACTCCACAAGAGCCCTCGTCGAGGACTCAGTGCCCTTACTCGATTCCCAGGCCGCCGGTACCGACGATCTGCGGACCTGGGCACATAGCCTGGCCAATATCACCGGCACACTGGTTGACGACGATCAACAGATCCGGACGGTGCTCAAAGATGGTCCTGCGTCTGTCAATCAGGCAACTCGGCTCTTGGAACAGGTCAAGCCGACACTGCCGGTGTTGCTGGCCAACCTGACGTCGATCGGACAGATTCTCGTCACCTACCGGCCCGGCCTCGAACAAATCTTGGTGTTGCTGCCCCCCTTCGTCGCCAACATCGTGTCGGCGGCACCTGACCACAACCCGACCGGGCTGGGACAAGGCGATTTCACTCTCTCATTCGGGGATCCACCGTCATGCACTGTTGGTTTCCTGCCGCCCAGCCAGTGGCGGTCTCCTGAAGACACTTCCGAAGTAGATACGCCAGACGGTCTGTACTGCAAACTGCCCCAGGACTCGCCGCTGGCGGTGCGTGGGGCCCGGAACTATCCCTGCATGAACAAGCCGGGAAAGCGGGCGCCCACGGCCGAGATCTGCGACAGCGACAAACCGTATGTGCCCCTGGCGATGCGCGAACACCTGACCGGCCCTTACCCGCTGGATCCCAACTTGATCGCGCAGGGCGTACCGCCCGACGCTCGAGTCACCAACAACGACCACATTTTCGGTCCGGTCAATGGCACGCCAATGCCGCCGTCAGCTACGCCCGACCCTGCGATTGCCGGGCCCAGTCAAACGCCGCCACCTGCACCACCACCGGCGCCCGGCCCCGACCCCGACGGCGCGGTCCCGGCGGCACCAAGTGCCTTCGGCGGAAACACCACTCATCCACAACCCTCAGTCGTATTCGCACAATACGACCCCAATTCGGGGCGCTATGTCACAGCCGACGGCCAGACCCATCAGCAGGCCAACCTCGTTGCCTCCAAGCGGGCAGCGACTTGGAAAGACCTCGTAATGGAGGATCACCCATGACATCGGCACGGGCCCTGAAGCAGAAGCCGACGATCGCCGCACTGCCAACAGTCGTACTGGTCGCTTCGGCAGCTGCCGCGGCCCTGACCAGCGCCCCGAACGCCGCCGCAGCATTCTGTGATCCCACTCTCAACGGCGCTTATCGTGCGGTGTCAGACGGGACGTGGGCGAAAACCAACGAGATCTTCCACGACGAAGCCACTGTGACCAGTACCTGGACAGTCAGTACGACGTGCAGCGCCGAAACTTATGACTGTGCAGGCCACGTGCGGAGCAGCCAAGGATGGAACGCACCCATCCGGTGCGACTCAGCCGGGCTGTGGTCAGTGAGACGACACCTTGACCGGTGGGAACCGTGTCAAGACGGCACCGCCGCAACGGCCGAGCAGTTGATGTACTTCTCACCCGATCTTTCTGGATCGCCGAGCTTCGACGAGGTGACGACGTTCTCCGGCTGGGACCGCACCGTCGGGACAAGCGGGGGCTGCGGAATCAACAGGCCGCTGGTCATCGAGATGCCATTCCAACTCACCCGGATTCCATGATCGACGAGGCTCCGTGAGCCGAATGCGTCAGTGTCCGTAGGCAATTCAGAGTATGAAAATAGATGTGGGTCAACGAAAGGTCTTGGGATGAAGCGAGCGCCGGTGACCAAGGGTTCGGCTGGGTTGGAGTCTGCGGACTACGTTGTCGTGGGGTCGGGGAGTGCGGGGGCGATCGTGGCCCGGCGTCTGGCTGACACAGGTGCCGAGGTCATCCTTATCGAGTCGGGACGGCAGCGGCGTGGCCCCTTGGTGACGGTGCCCGGTATGTGTGGGGCCATTCATGCGGCTACGGCTCTGCAGCGGTTGGTCACTTGGCCCGCTTATAGCGTTCCGCAACGACATATGAAGGGCCGCACGCTTCCCCAGTCGCATGGTCGGATTCTTGGCGGGGGCAGCGTGATCAACGGGATGGCGTTCGTACGCGGGAATCGGCGGAACTACGACGACTGGGCGGCCGATGGGGCGAAAGGCTGGGGGTTCTCCGAGGTGTTGCCGTGCTTCCGGCGGCTGGAGAGTTTCGAGGACGGCCCCAGCGATCTGCGGGGTGGGGATGGCCCGATTGCGGTGGAACGGGCCACAGGCCTGGCCAACATCACCGAACGCTACATGGCCGCGCAGGCAGCGACCGCAGCCGTCGGCATGAACGACGACTACAACGGAGCCCAGCAAGCCGGAGTAGCGCCACTACAGCAGAGCGTCGGCGCCGGCCGGAGAGTGGGCACCGATCGTGGCTATCTGTGGGACGCGCCGCCGAATCTGCGGGTGCTCACCGGCGCCACCGTGACTCGGGTGATGGTGCAGGGCGGTCGTGCCGTGGGTGTGGAGTTGGTCGCGGGCCGTAGCCGGCGGCCGATCGGCCCTGTACGTGCCGGCCGTGAGGTGATCATCAGCGCCGGTTCCCTCGGTTCGCCGCGGCTTCTGATGCTGTCCGGCATTGGCCATGCTGCGCACTTGCGTGACCATGGGATCGAGGTGATCGCCGATCTTCCGGTTGGTGACAATCTGCACGATCATCTCTTTGTGCCGATGTCCTACCGGGCTCGCGGAGGGCGCAGCGCGTCGCCGTTGAGTTTCGCCGGAGCGGCGGCCCGTGAATGTGTGCGTCCGCGGTCGACGTATCTGGCGCACACCCTGTTTGAGGGGGTGGCTTTCGTCGACAGCGGAGTGCGGACGGGCGTGGACGTGCCCGACCTGCAGATGTTCATCCTTCCAATGAGTTATCCAGAGAACCAGGACGCACCTGGGCTGCACCTGGCCGCTGAGTCGTCATCGTCGTTGACGCTCATGCCGACGCTGATCTACCCCGAGAGCCGGGGAAGCGTGCGCTTGGCGTCGACTGATCCATTCACCGCTCCTCTGATCGATCCGAACTACCTGGCTGAGCCTCAAGATTTGGAAACCTTGGTGGCAGGCATGGAACTCGTCCGCGAAACCTTGGTACACCCGGCAATCGCAGGTGAGGTCGGTCGCGAGGTGCTACCCGGCTCCGATCGGTCCGGCGCCGACCTCGCGGAGTTCGTGCGGCGAAACGCCTCTGGCGTGTATCACCCGGTCGGGACGTGCCGGATGGGCACCGACGAACGTTCCGTTGTCGATCCCACGCTGCGGGTCCGGGGTGTGGCGGGATTGCGCGTGGCCGATGCATCGATCATGCCGAGCATCGTCGGCGGCAACACGAATGCCGCGGCGATGATGATCGGAGAGCGAGCCGCCGAACTGATCATCGGCGCTTGAAACCGATCAGTTGTGCGGCCCGCCTGCCAGATAGACATCGAGCAACTGCCGCAGGCTCGCCCCGACCGCGCGGTCGTCGGTCAATGGAGCGACGATGGCAGCCTCCGCCGCCTCCCGCAGCGACAGGCCTGCCTCGGTCAGGCGGGCGGCCGCGATGAGTACGCGGGTCGAGGAAACCTCCCGAAGACCCGCACGGTCGATGCGCCGGATTGCCTGCGCGAGGCGGACCAGATCGTCAGCGACCTGTTCGGTGGTGCCGCTCTCGCATCGCACGATGTCGATCTCCACATCTGCGTCCGGATAGTCGAATTCGATCGCAACCATGCGTTGCCGCGTGGAGTCCTTCAAGTCTTTGAGAATGCTCTGGTAACCCGGGTTGTAGGAAACGACCAGGCAGAATCCAGGTGCGGCCGTGAGCGTTTGACCGAGGCGCTCGATCGGCAGCGTTCGCCGATGATCGGCGAGGGGATGTAGTACCACCGTGGTGTCCTGACGGGCCTCAACCACCTCGTCCAGGTAGCAGATCGCACCTTCACGAACTGCGCGCGTCAGCGGGCCGTCGACCCATTCGGTATCCCCACCGCGCAGCAAGAACCGGCCGACGAGGTCGGCGGTGGTGAGATCGTCATGACACGCCACGGTGATCAGCGGCCGCCCCACCTCGTGAGCCATTGCCTCGACGAATCGTGTCTTTCCGCACCCCGTCGGCCCCTTGAGTAGCACTGGGAGTTGTTGCCGGAAAGCGGCTGCGAACACCCGTTCCTCGTTGCCGACAGCCCGATAGAACGGACGCTCCGTCAGTCGGCCAGAGTTCTCGGTGCCGTCCGCTGCCAAGGTCACTGCGGATTGTTGCAGCGGTCAGACGTGACGGCGATGTCCGTCGGTCGGCCCTCGGGTTGAGCGATCTGCCACGAGCTTGCCTTGCCGGCAGTGAATGGTCCTGGGGCGCTCTGGGATTGGTAATAGCCTCGCGGATCCCAGGTCTTGGCCTGGGGGTATGGCCATGGGCAGGCCACAGTGGATGCCGCGCCGGTCGTGCGTGCCAGCCAGAACGCTGAGCTGAAGCTCATCATCGCGACATTCACCACGACTGCCATCACCAGGAAGGTAGCCAACTTCGGGTGACGCGCATGTAGGCGCAGCCGCTGGGCAATCTTGCCTGCCTGGGATTTTCCGGTGTCATCGCGATAAAGCAAGATCGACGCCGGGATCATGATGACTGTGATGAGCACGCTGGCCATCAACAGGGGGAACTGACTGTTCTTGCCGACGTCGATCGAGCCGAGTTCGACGACATGGCTGTAGGTGAGGAACTGGGTGCGGGTCAGGAGAATCTCTTGGGCAGCGTCCCAGATGACGCCGATCACGAACGTCAGCACGCCAATCGAGATCAGCGGGTGGCGCCAGACGAAAGTTTCCGGGGCGCGGCGTCGTTGAATTGCCCGCAGGACCGGCATGGCCAGGAAGTACGGGAGCAGGACGTAGGGCGCGTAAATGACCGAGGTCAACGGTTCGATAACCGGAGAAATGTTGAGCCACGGCCAATCCCGAGGAAAGTGCCAGAGATTCGGGTTGTACACCAGGCCGATTGCCCAGTTGTTGATGGGGTCCCACCAGAACAGCGTGCTCGAGGCCAGGATCATGAGAATGACCGGATGCCCGGGATGGCGCCGCCAGACCAGAATTGAGGCGGCGATGGTGATGACCAGGAGCGCAGCGCCCAACACCTGGCCCCAGAACACAAAGTCGATGCTGGGCCACAGCGGCTCCACCGGCGGCGGTTTGCCCACGCCGTCTGGATTCTGATTCTCGGGCGATGCCGCTCCATGCTTCTCCGCAGTCACCAGAATGAAGATCGCCAACACAGCGACGATCGCCCAACCGAGCAGGACCTTCCAGTGCGAGGCGGTCGGTGTCGATGTGGTGCGGTCGGCGACGGGCCTTCCGGCAGGAATTGATGGCTTCATGGCACTCCGTGTAGCTCCCCGCGATCGTGGTGACGGGTGAGGCGAACCTCGCCTCGGTGGAGCGTAACGCATATATTTCAGATAATGAACTAGTTTCCTGTGGCCACGGAAGGGAGGCGTGGCCAGGTATGGTGTGGCGTCGTGACCGACACGATTGGCGCTGCCGACGACGCCGACATCGTCGACTTCTTGGGCGCTGCAACGGACATCCGACGCATGATTTCGGTCCTCACCATGCCCGTCGCACGCGAGTACGGAATCTCGGAACGTGCCCTGGGCATCATTTTTCTGGTTCATGCCGGGCTCGACCGTCCCGGCCTGCTGATCGACTACCTCAACGTATTGCCGAGCACGATCACCTCGGACATCGACAAACTCGTCGCCACGAATCTGCTCAGGCGGGCGCCATCTGATGACGACCGACGAGTCACCCGCATCGAGGTCACTCCGAGAGGCGCAGCAGCCCAACAGGAATCACTGCGCCGACTACACGAGTTCTTCCGTGACAAAGCGACCGGCGTGGGCCTCGAAGAACTCCATGCATGCGTCGCTACGCTTCGCAAGCTCAGCGGCGTTCCACAGTCGTCGGTTCCCAACCCGCTGCGTAAGGCGGACGACGTTCGCTGATGATCGAGTCCCCCGGGGCTGCGTTGTCGGATCGGCAGGCCGGATCGTGCATGTCCGGCCGGATGCCACCGGAACGGTCTGACCAGGCGTGGACCTGGTCCGGTACGGTCGCCCGGGGACGGCTGCGCAGCACCGCCGCCCTTGTGCCCGTCAGTCGCCTGCGTGCCACGTTGACCGCATAGGTGAGTGCCACGCCCACGATCAGCGCGGCCAGCACACCGAGCACGCGGTGGTCACCGAACAACGGATAGACCTGGTAGTGCGTCAAGTACGTGTACAGCGACGCCTCGGCGAGTACCCCGCAGCCCGCCGCCACCACGGCGGGGCAGCGCAGCGCGGGCAGCCAGATCAGCAGTACGAACCCCGCCAGCACCAGGGTCTCTCGACCGCTGTTGTTGAAGTAGCCGTGCACGCCGATCATCAGCGCCACCGTGACGATCAGGCGCTGCCAGGTGGTCGTGGCCTTGGCCGCCGCCCATCCGGCAGCGAAGAACCAGAACGCCAGCACCGTGAACCAGGCTTCACGGCCCAAGCCGAAGCCGGGTAGGTCGTAACGCAATACCAGCCCCAACGCCAGGAACGCGGCGGCGAAGGCGAACGGGCGGTGCCGTTCCCATCGATCGGCGCTCGGCAGCGCGCACAACGCGGTCAGCGCCACCAGGATCCAGAACAGCACTTCGACGAACCACAACCGTCCAGCGGTCATGCTGTCGTGCGGCCCGAGGAACTTGTTGGCCAGCAACAGGTTCGACGCGTGGTAGTCGTCGGTGATGATCAGCACGACGGCGACCCACACGATCGAAGGGACTGCGATCCAGGCCATGGTGTTGCGCAGGTGACACAACCGCGTGAGCCGCGGCACCGGTGTCAGGCAGAACCGGCCGAAGTTGTAGCCGGCCACTCCGAGCAGGACGTGGGCACCGCCCCACAGGGCGAACAATTCGGCGTGTGAGCCGACGATGAGAACGATGGCCGCAGTGCGCAGGGCGACACTGGTTTCCACGGTCGCCCATCGGCGTGGTCGGGGTGTGCAGCTGTACTCCAGCTCCCGCAGTGCCATCCGGTGCCAATCTTTCGGCAGCCGGCCCAGGGCGCGTTCCAGCCGGACCGACATGGCCACATAGGACAGGGAGTTGCCTCCGAGGTCGACGAAGCTGGCGTCGCGGTCGATGGATTCGGCGGGGAGATGAAGGACCTCGGCGAACATCTCACGGAGGTCGGAAGCATCGGCAACGGGCGGCTCGGCGGCCAACGTGCGCACCGCGGTGTAATCGGGCTTGCCGGAGACCAGCCGGGGCAGTTCGGCGACGAGCACGGCGCGCACCGCGCCGGCGGGCACGCCCGCCGCGGTGGCGGTCAGCTGTTGCACCTGGGAGACGGTGGCTCCGCCGGTGTCGACGGCTGCGACGGTGAGGGTGCCACCGTCGTCCGTGCACAACATGGTCACCCCCTGTTCGGCCAGGGCGGCTTGTACACGGTCCAGGTCGATGCGCAGTCCGAACAGTTTCACGAACCGGCTGCTGCGGCCGATGATCTCGTACAGGCCGTCAGGGTCGCGCCGGGCGATGTCGCCGGTGCACAGCTCCTCGACGGTGGCGCCCCGGGTCAGATCCTCGGGCTGTTGTGCGTACCCGAGCATCACGTTGGCCCCGCGGTAGATCAGTTCGCCGGTGCCGTCGGGCCACGCCGCGCCGGGTCGGATGGACAGGTTGCCGCCTGGGATCGGACGTCCGATGGCCTTTGGGTGCGATAGGGCCAATTCCGGTGGCAGATAGGCGATCCGGGCGGTCGCCTCGGTGGCCCCGTACATCACGAACAGCTGCCAGCCGCGGCGTCGTCCCAGTGCTGCGAAGTGGCTCACCCGATCGGGTGCCATCTGCCCGCCGGCCTGGGTGATGTAGCGCAGGTGGGGCAGGTCCATGGACTCGAAGCCGATGCGGTCGAGCAGCTCGAACGTGTGGGGTACCCCGGCGAAGGTGGTGGCACGGTGGCGGGTGAACAGGTCCCAGAACTCGTCGTCGACCACCGAGCGGTCCGTGAGGATCAGGGCGGCGCCGCGCAGCAGGTGGCTGTTGACCACCGAAAGGCCGTAGCAGTACGACAGCGGCAATGTGGTTGCGGCCCGGTCAGTCTCACTGATATCGAGGTACTCGGCGATGGCGGCCGCGTTGCTTGCCAGGTTGGTGTGGGATAACCGGACCAGCTTCGGTGACCCGGTGCTGCCCGAGGTCGACATCAGCAGGGCAAGGTCGTCGTGCAGTCGGTGCGTGCTGTGGATGCGCCGATGGTGGATGCCCGCGGCGTCGATCACGGTATCGGGGGAGTAGATCCGCAGGATCTCGCGGTGATCGCCGCCCGCGGGTACCGGCAGGGAGACGTGGCCGCCGGCGAGTGCGCCCAGGTAGTGCACCAGGGTGGGCAGGTCGTTACGTGCTTCGAGGAGCACGAGCCGACGTTCGGGGCCCAGCGCCGCCGAGGCCCGCGACACTAGATCGGCAAGAGTCGAGTAGCTGACCTGTTGGGTCTCGGTCACCACCGCGATCCGGTCACCGTGAGCCCGCAACGCTTCGACGATGTGGTTCAAGGCAATGCCGTCCCGATGCCACGCACGTCGATTCGGACCTCGGTGTCGCATGCCGGCGGATTCAGGCTGTGCTGGCGCACGACGATGGGCTCACCGGCCGCCGGCGGTTCGATGGTGAGCAGCACGTCGTGGCCGAGGAACTCGGTCGCGACCACGGTCCCCACGGTGGCCGCCGCTTCGGCATCATCCGCACTGTCCGAAATCGCGGTCGCGACAAGCTGTTCAGGCCGCAACACGAGTGTGCACGGACCGTCGGCGGCGCCGGACTGGACCGGTATGCGGCCCAGCGAGCTGTCGGCCCATCCGGACGTGACGGTTCCGGGCACCGTGATGCAATCTCCGAGGAACTCGGCGGTGAACCGGTCGGCCGGTTGGCGGTACACCTGCTCGGGTGTTCCGACCTGGGTGAATCTGCCCTCGCGCATCACCGCGACCTGATCGGAGATCGAGAGCGCCTCCTCCTGGTCGTGCGTCACGATCAGGGTGGTGACCCCGGTGTCGGACAGCGCCCTTGCCACGGACTTGCGGGTGGCCGCCCGCAGCCCGGTGTCCAGGGCGCTGAACGGCTCGTCGAGCAGCATGATCACCGGCCGGCGGGCCAGGGCCCGGGCCAGTGCGACGCGCTGCTGCTGTCCGCCGGACAGTTGGTGCGGCCGGCGTTGCGCGAACGAGGAATCCAGGGACACGGTATCCAGCAGCTCGCTGACCCTGGCCCGGGCCGCGGCGCCGCGTTCGCGCAGGCCGTACGCGACGTTCTGTGCCACCGTCAGGTGCGGAAACAACGCGCCGTCCTGCGCCACATAGCCGACGTCGCGACGGTGCGGGGCGACAGTGTTTGTGGGGCTTGCCATCTGGCGGCCGGCGATGGTCACGGTGCCCCCGTCGGGGGATTCGAAGCCGGCGATCACCCGCAGCAGCGTGGTCTTGCCGCAGCCGGACGATCCGACCACCGCCGTGATGGTCCCCGGCGTCAGGGTCAGGTCGATACCGTCGAGCACCGCAGTGCCGTTGAAGGACTTGCGAAGTCCACGTACCTGTAGAACGTCGTCGGTCACAGGGCGGCCACCTTCGTCGACTGGCGCAACAGGATCAGAGTCACGGGGATCGACAGGGCGATCAGCATCAGGGCGTAGGGTGCCGCCGCGGCGTAGTCCAGTTCACTACTCAGCGACCAGAACCGCATCGCCAGGGTGCGGGTGCCCGTGGGTGCCAGCAGCAGCGTCGCCGTCAATTCCGTTGCCACCGCGACGAATACCAGCGAGGCGCCGGCGGCGGCGGCCGGGGCGGTCAGCCGGAGGGTGATACGCACGAACGTGCGCGCAGACGAAGCGCCGAGCGAACGGGAGGCCTCTTCCACAGACGGCGGCACCTGCGCCAGGCCCGAGCGCAGGCTGACCAGCGCGCGGGGCAAGAACAGCAGCACGTAGGCGCAGATCACCAGCGTCGCAGTCTGATAGAGCGGCGGCGCGTACCGGATCGCGACGGTGACCAGGGCCAGCGCGGTGACGATACCGGGCATCGAGCTGGTGATGAAGTTGGCGCCTTCGATCGAGCGGGCCAGCAGGCCGCGGTAACGGACGGCGACCCAGGCGAACGGGAAGGCCAGCACGGTGGTCAGGACCGCGGCAGCAGCGGCGAGTGCCGCTGTCTGGGCCAGCGCGGTGCCGATCTGGTCGAGCTCCCACACCTGTGCGCCGCCGATCCAGAGCCATCGCGTGAGCGTCCACAACGGCACCCCCAACGCCAGCGCGGCCAGTACCACCAGCCCGGCGGTGGCCGGCAACATGGTGCGGCCCAGGCGCATCGGCACGCCGGCACGCTGGGCGCCGGAACCGATCCGCGCGAACCGGGAGTTGCCGCGGGCGGCGGCCTCGGTGACCAGAAGCAGTAGGCACAACAGCACGAGGACGGCGGCCAGGGTTGCGCCGGCGGCGCCGTCGAAGGTGGCCTGAAACTGTTCGAAGATCGCGGTGGTGAAGGTCGAGAAGCGGATCATCGCGAACGCGCCGTACTCGGACAGCAGGTGGACACCGATCAGCAGGCCGCCACCCAGGATGGCCAGACGCAGCTGCGGCAGCACCACCCGGAAGAACACCCCGGACGATCCGGATCCCAGCGCCCGGGCCGATTCCTCCAGCGCCGGGTCGATGCGACGCAGGGTGGCCGCGGCGGGCACGTAGACGAACGGGAAGTACGACAGCGTCGCGATCAGAATGCCTGCAGGCATTCCGTGCAGCGTCGGCAGCACGCTGACCCACGCGTAGCTGTTGACGAACGCCGGAACGGCCAGGGGCGCGACGAACACCGGCCGCCACCACGTGCGTCCCGGCAGATCGGTGCGCTCAACCAGCCAGGCCGCACCCACCCCGAGCACCACGCACACCGGCACGGTGATCACGACCAGGCCCACGGTGTTGAGCAGGAGTTCTCCGACCCGGGGCCGCACCACCAGCTCGATCACCCGGTGCGGACCGGTGGTGATCACCGACCAGGCGACGTAGCCCAGCGGGATGAACGTGGCCGCCAGCAACAGCACCACGGCGGTGCTCAGCCCTGGCCCCGGCCGGGCACCTGCGGAGCGCTGCGGCGGTGCCTGCTGCGTTGACGGGGGCTCGGTCGCGACCAATTACAGCAAGCCAGCCTTTGTCATCAGGTCGGTGACCTTGGCGGCATCGAGTGTGGACGGGTTGACCGCGGGAGCCTGCAATGTGTCCAACGGCGGCAGCGCCGGGTTGGCCGCGACGCCACTGGCGACCGGATATTCGAACGAGGTGCCCTTCTGCAGAACCTCTTGACCGGCCTTGCCCGTGACGAACCGAAGGAACTGCTGGGCCTGGTCCTGCTTCTTGCTGGATTTCAGCACCCCGCCGCCGGACAGGCTGACGAAGGCTCCGGGATCTTGGTTCTTGAAGTAGTGCAGTGCGGTGTTGCCGCTGATCTCCTTGGTCTTGGACTGATCGCGGAACCAGTAGTAGTGGTAGATGATCCCGCCGTCGACCTGGCCGTCGTTGACGGCGCGCAGCGTCGCGATATTGTCTTGGAGCACAACGGCATTGGTCTTCAAACCGGCCAGCCATTGCGCGGTGGCCGGCTCGCCCTTCAGTTCGAGTATGGCCGCGACGATCGCCTGGAAATCCGCCTTGGCCGGCGGTGCGCCCCATCGGCCCTTCCACTGCGGCTGCTGCAGATCCATGATCGAGCGCGGCAACTGGTCGGCCGGGAGCTTGGCCTTGTTGTAGACGAAGACCGTCGAGCGCGCCGCCACGCCGGTCCACTTGCCCGACGACGGCCGGAACTGGGCCGGGACCTGATCGAGGGTCTGCTGCTCGACGTCGGAGAACAGCCCGGCCTTCTCGACAGCGGCCATCGCCGGGGAGTTCTCGGTGAGGAACACGTCGGCGGGTGAAGCGTTACCCTCGGCCACCAGCTGGTTGCCGAGCTCGGTGTCGCCACCCTGCCGGTAGGTGACCTTGATCCCGGTCTCCTTGGTGAACGCGTCGATCCACTCCTTGGTGAGGGACTCGTGCTGGGCGTTGTAGATCAGCAGCTCGTCAGACCCTGAACTGGAGCACCCGACCATGCCGGCCGCGACCGCGACGGCAGACAGGACAACAGCAACCCGGCGGCTCCAACGTGTGGGCATCAAGTGAATCCTCTCGGTATTAGCTGAGCATCACCTAAGGACACTACCGGGGTGGACGGGCGCGAAGCCGGAGACAGCGGGAATCGCCGAGCGGCGGACACTCTCGAATAGTCGGGCTAACCGAAGGCGCCCGAGTTCTCGTTCACGCCGACCGACGTCGGACCGGTGGGACCTGTGGATGAAATCCACGCTGGGGATAACTCGGCCTGACTGAGCCGGTTCTGTCGGACCGCGTCCGCACGGTGTGGGCATGAGTTCTCTGACACGGGCCGAGATCGGCGCACTGGGTGAACAGCTGGCGGTCGAGCATCTGGCGGCACAGGGGTTGCGCACGCTGACGCGCAACTGGCGGTGTCGTTACGGCGAGCTCGACGTAATCGCCGTGGACAAATAGGAGGAATTGCATCGGATACAACATTCGTCCCGTTGTAGGTGCGGACAGCCTATTGGGGTTGCGGTCGGTACGAATGGCCGACACGCGGTTTAGGGCATTGCTCGTCCCTTCCGACCCAGAATCCAATGTGCGGCAGCGTAAAAGCAGACGTGCAGCCCTCCTTGCGGTGTGCTGTCCAGCACAGCCGGAGCGTACAGCGGGCGATGAGGTGGACTAAGATCCGCGACAACCGACCTCCGACTGTTGCCATATTCTTGTGGAGCTCGGGTGATCGCGCCGCGACCATACGGTCTGCCGGTATGTCCTTGGGGCGCACCGTATTTCATCAACGCGTTGGCGCGGCAATAAGTGGTAGATGTCCTCTGTCCACGAACATGGGCCCACGCGGAACGCCCTCGCAGCGAAGTGTTGGTTGCTAGCCCAGCCCGGGTTGGCTCATCGACAGCTGCGGTTTCCCTGGCAGGCGGCGGGGAATACTAGACGCCCAGTTGCCGGCGCACGCCGTTGAGATCTTCGTATGCGAGGTTGAGGATGCCAGCGGTGGCCGACAGGCAATACCTGGTGGCATTGTCGTTTTCGACGATAACCAGATGTGTGTCCCGAGCCAGCAGTAGGTGTGCCTTGCTTCCCCGGCGATGGGCTGCGCGCAGCCGTTCGTGGTTGGTTCGGGGCGTCTCAACGCGGACGTGGCGCAGTATCGCTTTGGTGGGCATTCCGACTCCTGTCGGTAAGGACCGGTTTGTGCGAGCGGTGTTGGCGCAGTTGGGTCTGCATCGTGTCGAGTACGGTGTCGGCGATCTGATCGATTTGCTCGAAAATCGTTGTGACCTGTTCGCGTGACCACTCACCACAGCTGCCATTGGGCATCCCCACCTCTGCGTTGACGGCCGCGGAGAGTCGAAGGATCACAATGACCAAGTTGTGTTGGCGGGGCGGCAGCGGCGTCCTTCGCTAACCGCAATTTGTGTTACTTCCCAATGCGCTCGGGCAATGGATGTTAGTTCACCGGGTCCGCTATCCATTCTGCTTTGAGAATGTGTCCACGCCCGCGGTCGCGGCTATTCCCTGCGCCGGTCACAGCTTTGGGCAACCTCGATAACGCTGGCTTATCCCGCTAGCTAAGTCGGACGGTTTTTACCGCTGCTCAGCGCACCGGCGGGATTACTCTTGCAGGGTGACCGATAGCAAAGAGGTGGACTTCCTCAATCACCCCGACTTGGACGTTCGGGACCTGTCGTACACCCGCAGCCGTGTCGGCCAACTCCTTGACCTAACCAAAGGGTCGTTCTTCGATATGGGCTTCGGTCCGCGGGATGATGACGACGTCACCGCAGATCGGCTCGACAACGACGACGATTGGCCAAGCGACCGTCTCGAGGTTTACGTGAAAGAGCATCCGCGCGGACCTGGATACGTGTGCGACGTCGTCTATCACTCCGAGCGGCTCCCGGTCACCGTCTATGGCGTTCTCGTTAACCGCGGACATGGCTTAGAAGTGGCTGAACTCGAACTGTTCCGCCGCACTTGGGGCTACTTCGACGGATCGGACAACTACGCAATGCCGGAGAGCGACGATCTACCGGACGGCCACGATCCGCCGACGCTCATCACCAGCGACATCCTGCGTCGGATTCCGCTGGGTGACATCGTTGCCCGTACCCAGCGGTGGCTCGCAGACGCCTCCTGGCGCACCGAAGGAATCCGCACCTTGCCAGGGCCGGACCTTCGACCCGACGACCTCACAGACCAACAACGCCGCGCCCTGGAGAACTCCTCTAACAGCATGCTGCGCCGCCGCGGCAGACCCGAGCTCAGCGACGAGCTGCTCGTCGATGTCGCCGAGGCATACATCCAGGAGGCAGGGCGCGGTCGTGGTGCGATTAACCGCATGGCCGACATCTTCAACCGGCCCGAAGCCACAATTCGCGACTGGATCTCTATCGCACGGCGTCGCGGCTACCTGGCCCCGACAAAACCGGGACGACGCGGCGCCGCACCTGGGCCACGACTGTCCAAACCCAGCAAATCTGACGAAGTCGACGACGATGGACCTGAGTTTCGTCCCAACCTGAGCCGCGAACGCCGCCGCCACATCATGCGGCTGATCGAAGGGGAGGGCCTCCTCGACGCCGACCTGACCGAGGATGCCCGCATCCTCTACATCGTGGGCGGCCTGGTCTGCAACGACGTCGGGTTTCTTCGCCAGTCTGATCTGCACACCGCTATGGCTGAACCCGACATCCTCGAGGCGGCCGTCGAGATTCTCGCGAAGGCGCGACAACGCGCTGACAAACGTCGCTCCGGCACCAACCCAAGTCGCTCGAAGTCGCCGCGGAAGACACGCACATGATGCGCGTTTACGAATTGGCTCGGCAGCTCGGCTGGAGCCCCAAGCAGTTGATGCAGGTACTCAACGATCGCGGCGAGTACGTCAACTCGCCGATGAACAAAGTGGAGGCACCCATCGTCCGATCAATACTCCGCGACTTCGCGGCGCAATCCCACATGTGTAACGCAACAGAGGCCGACACGGCCCTTGACTCATTGCAGTTCGGTCGTTCAGCGGCCATCACTGAAGCCAAAGAGACGGGGTCATCGTTCGCAGCCGACCTCGCACGAGTCCGATCTACCTCGTCGCCGGCGGGCTTGCTACCCGCCGCGGGGGGCAAATGGCTACCAGCCGTATTGCGAGCACTGCTGGACGAAATCATCGTGCCCAACCGACGAGAAGATCTCGGTGCTCCCACAGACGGTAGGGCTTACTACCCCTGGGAGATGGGGAAAGCTAAAGCGCTCCACAAAGAATGGGCTCGCCAACAACTCCTCGGTCTTGACGGCAGCAGCGAGACCATCATCGAATGGATCCGTCTCACTGGTGACGGGCAACGTCCCTACCTAGCGACCAACCTCGCACTTTCTGGCATCACAGCGCAAGAAGCAGCGCTGCGGCTCCGCTATGGTCGGCTAGATCCACTGTGTGACAACATCTTTAGCCGATACCGGGACAAACGCATTAGCAAGACCGAAGCAGTGGCAGAAATCTATCGCTGGCGACGCAACCAGCAGGCCGGCTAATCGCACAGATCGATCACGGCTGGTGTGGCGGTATCAAAGTCGTTGCGATCAACCATCGGTGCGCAGCACGCCAGCCGCAGTTGGCGATGAAGTACGGCTTCACCGCTGATCGGCTCACTGGTCGGCTGCGGCCACAGGTCCGTCATTGTCTCGACCTCCACATCAAACGTCCCTTCACCCACAAACTCGCAGTCCTGCACACCTTGCTGACCATCGCTGGAAGTGGTTCACCGGCCTTTGCCCGTACGGAAGCGGATGCCGACGATCGGTGTGACGATAAGTCTGGGCTCTGCATTACTACTTTGGGAACTCGCTCGCCCAGATGGATTTCGGATCGTGACATCACCGAGCGCATGTCTACAGAGTTGTGCTGTCGTGCGCGATCCGAAACCGAAACGTTGACCATCGTCGGCGACAGTCGAGCACACCTGACAGGAACCTACGGATCACCGTTCAGCACTCTATTCGAATTCTG
Organism: Mycobacterium sp. 134; assembly: GCF_048282715.1. Lineage (NCBI taxonomy): Bacteria > Bacillati > Actinomycetota > Actinomycetes > Mycobacteriales > Mycobacteriaceae > Mycobacterium > Mycobacterium sp. 134. The sequence continues at coordinate 4,250,239 of NZ_JBLVUN010000008.1, read as the reverse complement.
CGTCCGCGTGGTGCGAGCCGAGAGTGATGGTGCGGGTTCCTACACTTCCGGCTGGCCGTTGGCAGCCAGAAACGCTTGCACGCTGGGCGGAGGCCCCCACCACCTTCCGCCGAAAGAAAAGGATTCCTGCATTGTCCGGCGCACCACATCGTGAATCGCGGCGGCGATCGTCGGGTCGTCGGCGTTGGGGAATACTGCTGATCGCACCGCTTTGTCTCCAGATATTCTCACCAGGGCTGGATCTGCCCTCGCCTCGTCGAACGCGGCGCTGGACGGGTACATACTCTTCACCGAAGTGGGGCCGTCGACCACCACCAGCAGACAGTACAGAATATCGAACTGACACAGGCTATTTAGCAAAACATCTTCGGGCGCTCCAGAGCGCGCCAGCATGCTCTCGGGGATGTCCGGATGCATAGTGGGCTCGGTTGTCTGTAGTTCCCGGCTCGCGGCGATCAGATACCCTCCGTCGCCATCGTCGGTCCTGGTTAAGCCGGCACGGGCAGCTTCGACGTGACCGTGTCGAATCCACGAAGAATGGATGTAAGCAGTATCGGCTTGGTGAATCTTCGCTGGCTTCAACACAATAGAACGCATGGTTGACCAATCGTCCAATCGCACCGCGAGGCTTCCCAGGATGTACAGTCGAATCACAATGGCCAGACGCTTTTTCGCGAGCTCTTGTCCCGGGTCGTGATCGGCCAGATAGCCCTCGTACACCTCGTGCAGCAGTACCAGAGCGGATTCGACGATGTCGTGGCGTTCGAAGTTGAGCGCCTGGCACGTCACGATCGTCCATTTGTCGAGTGCTTGCTCAGTTTCAGCGAGCGTGTTGTGTGCGCGGAGGTGATGCTGCAGCGACCGGAGGAACTGCCGCAGTGCGACGTCCTTGTCAGCCATTGCCAGACTCCAGATGCTCGATTACAGCGGCGGCGAAGGTGTTGTTGTCCATATCCATCAACAGCGGAGCTGGAGCCTTCGGCGACCGCGCGTTGGCCCTTTCCTCCAAGAACGTCCGCAGCATCCCTTGAGCGACTTTCTCCGCTTCGGCGCGGACCTGTGCATCATGTTCCTTGAGGATGTCCTTCCAATGCACATGCCGTAAAAGAACATTCGCTGGACCCTCGCGTACGAGTACATCGCCCTCGCGGAATACCACTTTGTCCCTGTTCTTATGGTCTTTGTACTGGCCTGTTGCGCTCATCGGCACCGGCAGCCCATCGCGATGGTGCGGGACCCACACGAGGACGAAGTCATGCTCATCAATGGTGTGTAGCTGGGACACTATGTGAATCTCGGCTTCGATGAATTTTCTGACCTGCTGATTAAGATTTGCACCGTCGAACTGGCGCGGGTTCACCAATGTTCCTGCGGGGATGGCTGGCTTGCCGTCATCGGTTACGCCGATGAGGATGTATCCGCCTGGCGGACGGTTAGCCATGGACACCGCATCTTTCACGAACTCGATCCGGTCCTTGGTGTTCGAGAAATCAACACTGGACTTGAAATCCAGGTGTGTTTCTTCAGGCGCAACGAGCAGCTGCTGCAATTTCTCCGCGTCGGTCCGCCCATCAGCAACGATCATCGAACACCGCCATCAGGCACTGCCGCGGCGCAGGGCAGGCCAGACGCCCGCCCGCGCTGGCACGTTTGTTGCTCTTGGTCGGATCGCAATTCCCACCTCATCACGTCAACACAAAGAACGAATAGACACGATACGGTCAGTCGCGGTTGCCGGGCCCGCCGTTTCTTTCAGGTCTAGGTCACTGTACGACCGCTCTCCGCCGAGGTCCGGCGACATGCTTGCTCGTGGAGTGTAAACACACTGACAGTAGACCTACTAGTAGTACACTCGCGATCGGCTCGCTTCGCCCGACACTGAAGGAGGGCCAGGTGCGAAAGCATAGGAGTGGCTCCGAAACTCGGCAACGCACAGAGCAATTGACCCTTCGTCTCCTGCCTGCCGAACGGGAGGCGTTGTCGATCCTGGCACGTCGGTCTGGCCACCGGACCATCCAATCGTGGATACGAAAGGAGATGGAGCCGTATTTCGTAGCGCTTCGCGCCTCTAGGCCGGGTTCGGCCACCGCACGCATGGACGGTGGGAGTTTTTGCGGCGTCAGCGGAGAACCGCTCGGGTAAGTACTACTAGTAGTGCTACGCTTGGTGTGCGGGGGTCTCCGGAGTGGCTAGTACTGAAGTGCCGGGACAGACGAGGTGGCAAGCCGGCCGCGCAGGTTGCAGGAATCTGCATACAAGTCGCCCTCGATTGCCCTCCGGGGACTCTCGCCTCGGCTTGTACTGTCTGTTGCGCGGGTGCAGATGCGTCGATGCGTCGGTGGCCTAGAATGGCAATTTTGAATAGCAGAAACAAATGGATCGCAATAAACCTGCAGGTTGGTTGAATTTCATTTGCAGCGCTGTTCTGGAAAGCGACGCCAGGCTGCACGAATGGTCGTTGACGACGAGTGGCGCTCGACGCCGGGTGCGGTCAGCTCCTAGATGCGGGGAGATGACGCTCAGCGAGTTGGCGGAACTCTTCGTCGTCGAGCAGCCCTTGGTGGAACGCCATCTCGACGTCGTCCCAGTCGCCACGTTCGTACGCGTCGGTGGGCGCATCGTTAAGGCGGATGACGCCGCCGAATGAGTATGACTTGTGCATGAGTTGGTTCATCATCTCGTCGCTGTCGATCAGGCCGGCCGTGCGGCGGTCGATGATCTCGGCGGGTGCCTGCTCAAACTGCGACGGACCTAATTCCAGGATTCGACGCAGGCTACGTTGTGCCGACGGCCGCAAGGAAACGCCAGTAATCTCGTTGATTTGCCGGTCGGAAAGCCCTCCGGCGGTGGCGGCTTGATAGATGGCGCGCAGAAGTTCCCGTTCTTGGACACGAACCAACGCCGCCAACCGTAGTTGCGCCCGCGTGTGAGCGGTGGCCATTTGTTTGCGCCCCTCATTGATTCATTGCGCTTCCAGAACCCAGTGTAGGCAGCCCTACGCACTCGGGCACCAGCTCCATTTTGCTCGCGTGCTGCTACCTGAGTCCATGGCTCCCCTCCAAGATCTGTCCGCGTCAGAAGGCTGAGCGGACCTCCTGGCCTCTGGATCTTGGGAAAGCGGCAATTCTGGCTTCGTCCCCGGGTAATCGCCACGGCAGGGGACCCACGGATAAACCGTCGTCAGGCCTCCGAATGCCGCGTCGGTGATGTGTCGACTAGCAATTCGGTCACGGGCACCTCCAGCGCGTCGGCAAGATCGTAGAGGCGTTCGAAGAGCAAGCTTCGCCGCCCGAGTTCGACGTTGATCAGCACGTTGCGTGTGACTCCGGACCGAATCGCCAAGGCCTCCTGGGTGAGGCCACGCTCCAGGCGCAACTGCCGGATGCGTGACCCCACCGTCTCACGTCGGTTCGCCCACACGGCTGCACGTTCCGGATCGGTCTGGCTGGGTCGGGTGGGCACCCGACAAGTAGCTGGTAAATATGCCAACAAGTCTGCCCTACTAGTAGGGCATTCGGAGTGAGTTGCCACATGTTATGCGAGCGAGTCGCGCGGAGTGGTCGCGCGAGACGTGCCGCCCGGGAACGAGTGTGGCTCTGTCTCGGCTCGCTCGGCTCGGACATGGGTGCACGTGGATCTTCCATAGTTGTGGCGCGCCGTCGCCGTCGATGAAAACTCTCGCCATCTTTCGATCCGGTCGAGGGCATTGTTTGTGCTGCTGCTGCTGCTGCTGCTTGGTTGGTTGCACTGTTGGGTAACCGAAATCGGAATGTTCGATGACCGGTGGGGTCAGTGGACCGACCCCGGCACCCGCCCGATAGCCGAGCATCTGTTGACTCACGGCGAGGCGATGTCTGTCCGTGAGACGGTGTCCAAAGGAAGAGGCAAGCGCGTTCGCTGTACACCGGCGGCGTCTTTCGGGCCACCTCGGTGGAAGGGTCGATGATTGCTCACGCAGCGACGGCCACGCCGGGCGACCCGTTCTCCAGGTCTCAGGGCATGGAGGGCTGTGCAGCAAGGTCTGAAAGGTCTGGCGGTTGCATTCCTCGTGAGGCGTACGCATCGGTGGTGAGCCGCGGAGCATCGACCTTCCAGAATTTCCCGAGACGAGCGGTGAGTTCGTCGATCATCAGTCCAAAGTGCTGCAGCTTGATTTGTAAGAGGCGCTGGTCGAGTTCGGAAGGAACGGAGCGCACTGAGTATGCCCGTGTCATAGCCGCGAACGAACTTCGCAACGCCACCGCGATATCGCCGACAGTTGCGGCGTAATGCACTGCCTGCATCTGTTTTGAGTCGCGCCACATGAGCTCATACAACGACGTCAGATCGCGTGGTGACGCGTGTGCGAGACCAGACAGTCTGCGGTATGAACCTTCAGCTACGGCCTCGTGGGTGAAATCGGTGAGCAAGCTAGCCACCGCCTTGGTGATACTGCCGAACGGAGGGGATGGTGTGGGTAGCGATGCGCCACTGTGCCAATCGTTGAGGACTCGGTTCACGGCGACGTACAGCTCATGGACGCCCGGTGCCGGCAGGTGTTTCTGCAAAAGGCCCTTTTTGTACATGCTCAGCATCTTGGCTATCCGCATCTCCCGCGAGTCGTGCGGATCGCACAGATAGTAGGCACTCGCGCTGTACTCGACAATCTGGCGAGTTAGCACCGCGGCAGGAATATGCGAGTGTGCATGCTGGCTGAACATCTGCGAAAGCGCAAACAGCCCGTCTCGCACGCCATTAAGATAATATCCGATCAATTGATGCGTGTATGAGAGCGGCGCGGAAAAAATGGCCGAGGAAAACGCCTCATCAATTTCCTTAATTTCACCGCCCGGTTCGTGGGGCGCATAGTGTGCGGTATCGTCAATTAGTCGTGCGATGGACAAGCAGTACTCACGAACTGTGCCATCGTCAATGCCGGTCACGGTGGCGGGGGTGTCGGAAGTGGGCTCGTTAATTTCGGTCATGTCCTCGTACCTTCACCTGAAGGGTCTTGGATAGATATAGCGTAATCCGGGGGCGTCTCAATACCTCTGAGACCTTGGCCAGCTCCATCGACTGGCAAGTAGGAGCGGGCGAGTTCTGGGCGAGCCCCACCCCTGGCCGAATGGAGCATCGACCGGAATCTGCGAGGGTTTGACTCGTCACCTCTGGGCCGTCGACGTTGTTGGGGATCGGACGGACAGACTTCGAGCTGCTGATGGAAGCCGTCGAGTGATGAGGATGCAGATCGATCTTCACCTCTGGCGGAAGAATCGGACTCACCTCAGTCGCGGTGTGCTGGGAGGCCCGGGCCGATGTATCGATGCGGCTACACGACCCGTGGGTGCCCAAGTCAACTAAAGTCCGCAAGGACTTCGTGGTACGCAACTTGTGCATCATGGCCTCTGCCGACCTTGATCGGAGGCAATGTGGGGTGGCCAATCCTGGGGGATTACGACGGCGGGCATTGCCAACGGGTCACCGTCCCAAGCGAAGTGGACGTTCCAACGCTCAGGGTCGTTGAACGACACTGTGCCGTCGCCGGCGAAGGTGGCCGTCTCGAAATCGATGCGGCCGTCTGGCATCGCCTCAAAGTCCACTCCATCAAAAGCAATACGGCTGTCGCGGGAAGCGGCGACAAATTTGGTGTCTGGGAATGAGATATGCCCGGTACGAGCTTCGAAGTGCGTGCCGAAAAAGGTTATGGTGCCGCCACTTTCAGCGGCGAACGTAGTGGTCTGGAACAGAATGCTTTCCGGGCGCTTGGTGTGGAGGTGGCGGTCGCGGCTCCGATCGGAGCTGAAGAGCGCCCGGTCGAAGGTCACGCGACCTTGATTTGATGCCGTGAATTCCGTTCCGTGAAACGATATTCCTCGCTCATAGTCTGCGAAAAAAGCTGTTTCGTTGAAGTCGATGATTCCACCACGGTCTGCGCAGAATAGCGTCTCGTTGAAGCTGACTGCAGCGCCTACCTTCCCATGAAATGTTGTTCCTTGGAAGCTGATAGTAGCCGAGTTGCCGTCCGCAATAAACGTAGCTCGGTTGAACTTGATGGCGCCAGGCTTTTTTCCTCTGAATTGAGCGTCGTCGAACAACGCCTTTCCTTTAAACACGGTGCCAGAAAAATCTGCGGCGTGGATGAGGGCCCAGGACAGGTCGGCATCGTAAAGGTGGGCACCCGAAAGGTTGAGGGTGGCGTCCGACCAGCTGGGCGATGCATCTGGATGGAGGTGTTGGCGCAGTGTGGCGTAGATGGTTTCGCGTACCGCACGTTCCTCGGCGAGGTGTGTCGTCTGTTTGTCGGTCGCGTCGTAAGCGGCGCCCCCATCGGTGCCGATGTCATTGTCGGGTGCCCATGGCTTTCGAAGGTAGGAGCACAGCACGTCGAGACATGTTTGGATGTGGCGGCTTTCAGGATCCAGCGCGTGCCAGTCGTCTGCGAGGGCGACGATCGCATGGACACCCGCTTGCCGGGTCATCAAGGTTTTGCTGTCTAGCTGGGCGGTGGCGGTAGTGAACCGGGCGTGAAGATCCCGGCGGATCTCATGAATTCGTTCGTCACGGTGGCGGTTCTGTTCGGTGTCGTGGCGGGCTTTCTCCGCTTCTCGGGTGTAGTGGCCGTTGTAGTAGGCGAGCACACCGGCGGTGATGGCGCCGATGCCGGCCGCGAGTGTGGCGTAGGGCTGCGCGGCCTGTTCCCAGAATGTGTCCCACTTGACTGGTCGTTGGGCCAACCATGCATACAGTGCCGGTGGCACGGCGTAACAGGCGATCGCTGCGGAGCCGAGGACCGACAGGGTGCGTTGTAGACCCACTCTGCGTATCGGCTGTCCAGCATCACTTGACGTGTTGGTCATCAATGCAGGCACTGTCCTTTCGACTCCTGGCGGGCCGTCTGATCTTTGGGCTCACCGCCCGCGGTGTCCTGCCGGGGCTGCTTCGGAGATCACCATGCAACGATTCGGTGCTTCCGCCATCGATATTTGATTCGACAGCGGTGAACACATGCGAATCGTCCCAACAGCCCGCGTGCCGGCCGGCGAGCCGTACGGCGATGAGCGCGTCGCGCATCTGAACGCCCCCGGGATCGGCCCGAACAGCGTGCGTCAGTGGCAGTGTCATAGCGTCGGGGTAGCAGCCGGCGTGCGAGTGGGCGACGAAGGCCATCGAGTGCCGGGGCTGCGATTCAATGGCGGGCTGGGTCTGCTCCATCACGGGATCCATTGTCGCCTCTGGATTGCCAGGGTGCTGACGCTAATCGGGCCGTCTCATGGATCGGGCGGATCCGTGCCGGGCGTCTATCGGCAATGACGCCTATGTTCGAAAGTTCTCGCGTCTGCGTTCGTTTGTCGTTGCATGTTTCGTCTTGGAGCGTGGTGAGTGTTGTTTGGAGTTTGCGATTTGGGCGTCCCGAGGGTTGAGATCTGCGCTGCTGTACGGCGGTCGTCGCGTCGACGTTCGAACTCGTTTGGTGAGGAGTCGGTACGCGCTGTAGCGCGCGACGCATGAGATGCAAGTATCTTGGCGTCCTCATGGATGCGCTGATGGGGCTCGCCACGCGGCAGTGCGGTCGGCGCGGGCGCAGATATGGTTCGTCGCTGTGACGGGTTCTGCAGCGGGCCGCCACACTGTCGGCACCGTGGTGTTCACGGCGACCGGCGGTCCGCCGAACCGATCGGCTCCTCGAATAAGCTTGTTCTGCAGGGTTTCTCAGTGTCACGGGTTTTCTGGCACAATCAGGCACGAAACGCTGCGAAGTTGGCTATTGCGAACAGCGCCGGCGAGCCTGACTGCCACCAGAGATACTTCCAGCACGGTGGCGTATGTGGGCAACGCCCACTGGCTGCCCGCGATGTCACCTGTCTGTTCTCACGCTGCGTGTCATTTTCTCCGCGCCCATGTCATGTAGTCGTCACCCGAATCGAGTCGGTGTCATCCACCGTGAGACCGACCACCACTCGTACCCCTCGGTCGCACCCACCAATACCCCAACCCCGACGGGGATACAGCCCCAGCGCCTCTCGAATCGCAGTCAGCGATTTCGCTGCGACACCGACGCCCGAATTCGTGATCAAACGACTCCTGAATCGGCCGTCAAAGTCAGACATGGTTGGAGTTCTGGGTCGGCGGCAAGAAAGTTGGTGCGTTCGTTGCTGTTGAAGGGGTTGTATCGTGAAAAGGCGCATTCAGCCGATTGCTGTTGAGTGCGCAATCGTTATGCGGGAGGGGGTAGATGATGGGAGACCATCTAGGAGTCGATCCGGTCGACCTGCACATGTCATCGGATCACATGGACATGCACCATGCTGACTTGTCCGCTGCTCACGCGGCCGCAGATGCTGATATCGAGGCCGCACAGTCGGGGTGGGTGGGGGCATCGGCCGTGGCGTTACGTGCGAAGTTTGCCGAGTGGCAGGCCGCATCGCAGGAGATGCAGGCCGACGTCGCTGCCCACGGCACAGCTTTCCGCGCGGCAGCTCATGGTTACACGACTGTGGATACCGAAAGTTCACAAACCATCCAAAAGAGCTCAGAAGCCATCGAAAAACAACCCTGATGGGCCTTACCCTTGCTGACATCGAGCGTTGGGACGCCTCGACACTTCGGGAGGTCGCTGCTGCGCTCGGCAAGCGTGGTGCCAGCGCCAACGACGTCCGTTCCGGTCTGACGAAACTCCCGCTCATCGAAAGTTGGCAGGGCGGTGGGGGAGACGCGGCCCGTGCCTCATTGGACACACTGAGCGCCTACCTCGCCTCCCATGGCGAGGAAATGGCCAGGGTCTCGTCGGCGACGAGGTCCAGCGCTGACGAGATCGAAGGCGTCAAATCAGCACTGCACCGCATCTACGAGGACGCTCGCAACGAAGGATTCAGCATCGACCCCGTCTCCGGGGAAGTAACCGCTACCGACCAGTCGAAGGTCGGCGATCCGCTGTATGCGCTGCAACAGGCGGACCTTGAAGTGCGGATCAAGGATCTGCTCGTCGCAGCAGATGAAGCCGACGACGGCTTGGCGAAGGCCATCACGGATGCGGGTGGGCATTCGGCTGGCACCGATCCGCCTGATGTGCGTGGCGCCCTTGCGAAGCCGGTTCCCGATGATCCAAACCAGTTCCGTGATTTCTGGGAAGGTCTGACTCCCGAAGAACGTGACGCGCTCTATCAGCGCGATCCCACCATCGCCAACCACAACGGTATGCCTGGCGTCGACCAGGATTACTACAACCGCCAGACGTTGGACCGCGAACTGCCCCAGGCACAGGCTGCCCAGGACCGCGTCGATGCACTCAAGGCGCAGCACCCGGACTGGGCTGACGGCAAGAACATCCCGCCCCCTAATGAGCCCGGCGCCATCTTCGCTGACCGGCCCAAGTATGAGGCGTGGCAGCGGGAACTGAGCGACGCCCAGAACGGCGCCAAGTACCTGCCGGACCTGCAGGCCATCGACAGGGCTGTACGCGACAATCCCGAACGCAAACTGATGCTGCTGGACACCAAATCCGGCGAGCAGGTCCACGCCGCAATCGCTGTGGGAGACCCTGACACCGCCGATCACGTCTCGGTGACGGCTCCTGGCCTGAACACCACCGTGCACGGTTCCATTGAGGGCATGGCCAACGAGGCGATGAACGTCCGGAAGGAAGCGCTTGACCAACTCGATTTGGCCGAGCGTGGCGACGAGACCGTCGCTGCCATTGCGTGGATCGGTTATGACATCCCGCAGGTTCCCGGCTGGGATCAATTTGGCACGTCGGCGGACGGTGTGTGGGACGTCATGCATGACGACCTGGCTCGTGCCGGCGCGCACGACCTGGCCGGGTTCTACGACGGCATCAACGCAGCACACCAGGGCCCGTTGGACCTCACCGCGATCGGGCACTCCTACGGTTCGCTCACCACTGGTCTGGCCCTGCAGGAACCCGGCAACCACGGTGTCGACAACGTCCTGTTCTACGGTTCACCCGGTATCGAAGCGTCCACACCGCAAGATCTGCAAATGCAACCCGGCCACGTCTACGCGATGGAGGCCCCTGACGATCCCATTCAGGGTGTGTACGACACCAGAGCCGTGATTCAAGGAATCCCGATTATCGGTTCTTACCTGAACAACGAATTCGGCGACTTCGGCCCGAACCCCGCCACCAATCCCAACTTCACCCAGCTCGCGACCGCCCCCACCACGTTGCCCATACCCGACGGCCGCACGCTAGAAGGCGTTAGCGGTCCGCACGCGCACAGCCAGTACCCTCAACTGGGCGATAACGGCCAGCCCCGCATCAGCGGCTACAACATCGCCGCCGTCGTGGCAGGCACAACACCGATCCCGGACAAGTGAGCACAGCGCCTATGACCTTGAACCGCACCGTCCGCCACCAAATCAGCGCGATAACCTGCCTCGCCTCGATCGCGCTACTAGGGACAGGATGTCACGTGAGCAATCCATACAAGCCCACCGATGCCAGCCAAGCCAGCCACGCAGCAGACGCGCTGAAAACTCTGCCATCGCTTGAAGACACACAAACGCAAGTGGAGTCTGCGATCGTAAAGCTGGGCCAGCAGATCACCGCCATCGCTCCGTCTGTGACATGGGAATGGCGACGCACAGACAGCAAAGGCGGCTGCAATCCACCCTACGAGCAATCCGACGGCCAACTGATACTGCTACGAAACTACGTATCCGACAACCCAATTCCCGAACGGAACTGGAAGCAGGCCGTCGACCTGGCGCAACAAGCCGCCTCTTCGTTGGGCGCAACCGAGCTCACCGTATTCAAAGACCATCCCAACAATCACGACCTACAATTCACCAGCGACACCGGGACAACGCTGCGCTTTGGATCCCAAGCCGCAGCACTGATCACCGGCAACACCGGGTGCAGACTGCCAAGCAAATACAAGTAGCGGCCCCACTATCGTCGGAGTGCGCATGCTGCTCACCAAGTGGGTCGGGGAACTCATTGCACGCTCTGTCACTGACCGGCCTCGATAGCTGCCACTTTTACTGCTGCGTCTTCTCCGCAGAGGCGTTGCAGGTCGACAGGTCCTGCGGTAAGCAGAGCGTCGATACGTGTATGCAGATCCCCGGATACGAGATGAGCGTAGAGGTTGGCGCCGGGGCAGGCGGTGTCGGCGAAGTCTCGATGCCCGCCGAGGGTGCCGCTGGCCAGGTGGAACTGTTGCGCAGCCCACGCGAATGCTGTTGCAGCACCGTTAAGTTGAGCTTCAGAGACGGATTCCTGGTCGAAGTCACCCTCGCAGAGAACCAGGAAATGCCCAGCTGGGTCGTAGTTGGTTGCGGTATCGCCAGCGAGTTCCGGGCTGCGCAATTCGTAGATGTTGCCGTTGCGGTCAACGCCGACGTGGTAGGCGATGTCGATCCATCCGCGGTCGTTCTGGTGGAAGCGTTGGTGCTGACGTAGTCGGCTGGGGGCATTGCGATTGTCGCCGAGGACAACGGCGGTGTGGTGCAGCGTCATTCGCGTAATGGTGTGCGGACGGCCACCGGTCTTGGCCGGTGCCGCGCCCCAGGCTTGACGGCAGATCTCCACCATCGGCTTTCTGCTGGCCATAGTGGCGGTGGGTGGGCCAGGTTCCAGTGGTAGCGGACTGACCGCGATCGGTTCCGGAGGTAGGGCCGGCGTCGTGTGTGTCGGCGATGCTGCGGGCGTCGAAGTCGATTCGGTGTTGCCGGCGCAAGCACCGAGTGTTGCGGCCAACCCGAGGCTGCCACTGAGCTGGAGCATCCGCCGCCGACTCAGAGCGTCAAGTCGCGGCCCGTATCCCCGACTGGGCTGCATCTCCATCGTCGTCACGATACGCAGCAACTCAGCACGCCAGGGGGCGGTTGGCAAAAGCGGCCGGCATCCGGCACTGAGGGAATCACGCACGATGATGGGCCGTAAAAGGCCTGATCAACTCGGTGCGGTTGGGTAATATGCGCCCATGTCGATTGCCGAAGGGCAGGTGTTCGCCGGCTACCGCATTCTGCGATTGCTGGGAACCGGGGGAATGGGCGAAGTCTATCTCGTGCAACACCCACGGCTGCCCCGTCAGGAGGCGCTGAAAATTCTGCCTTCGGCAGTCAGCGCGGACCCGCAGTTTCGTGCTCGGTTCGCTCGCGAGGCCGATATCGCCGCGACGTTATGGCATCCGCACATCGTGGCCGTCCACGACCGCGGTGAGGACGACGGCCAACTGTGGATCACGATGGACTACGTCGACGGTGAAGACGCCGCCCAGCTTCTGCGGAACCGCTACCCGCACGGCATGCCACCCATCCAGGTGTTCGAAATCGTGTCAGCGATCGCCGAGGCGCTCGACTACGCCCACGAACGGTACCTGCTGCATCGCGACGTCAAACCCGCCAACATTCTGCTCACCGACAAGCGCCAAGAAGATCGACGAATCCTGTTGGCCGACTTCGGCATTGCCCGTGACACCTTCGATAGTGGCGGATTGACCGCCACGAATGTGACGGTGGGCTCGGTCGCCTACGCTGCCCCCGAACAACTCACCGGTCAGCCGCTGGACGGCCACGCAGACCAATACGCCTTGGCTGCGACAGCGTTTCACCTTCTGACCGGCACCCCGCCGTTCTCCAACTCGAACCCTGCAGTGGTGATCGGCAATCATCTGTCCTCACCACCTCCGCGGTTGGCCTCCATTCGTGCCGACCTCGGTGATATCGACGACGTGCTCGGCAAAGCGATGGCGAAAGAACCACACCAACGGTTCGATACCTGCCGGGCTTTCGCCGCTGCGCTCACCCAGCGAGGGGCCCGTGTCGCTGGCTCTGGCGATGCCACCCAGCTCGGTGTCCCGGCATCGGCCGCTCCTACTATGTATGCGTTCGCGGCTTCTGCGGCTCCCGAACCAGTTGTGCGTCAGGAGCGTTCATCGCGGCGATGGCCGCTGATTGTGGCAGCCGTCGCTGCCGGATTGCTGGCCGTCGGCCTGGTCGCCTTCCTCGGTGCCCGACTGGGCCAGCCATCTCCGCCCGCCGCACAACCTCAACCGACGGCCTCACCGTGGCCGGAATCCATCGGCACTCCGGTCCGGCCGCCGACTACCACCTCGACAGCGCCGCGAGATCCCCCGACTCAGTCGAACGCGGCGCCGCCGCCGCCACAGGCCGCCCCTCCTCGGTCAACCACGCCCTCGGGCGATCTGGGGCTGCGCCAACCGATAAGCCGTCCGGCCTGCAACGGCCAATACATCGTCGTTTTGGGCTCGGTTACAACTCCAGGACTGTATGAGGCCGGAGTGCAGAAACTTTTGGACGCCCACCCGGGCGCTTTCTACCTGCGCACCGACCAAACCTGTCCGTCATTGCGTGCCGAGACAGAAGAAGGAAACCCGATATACGCGGTGTTCGTGCCAGGCGGAACTACTCAAGGCCAGATGTGCGCCAAGATGCGAGCCTACGGTGGTGACGCTTATGGAAAAGTGCTGGATTACGTCACCGACCCCGGAATTCCTTTCCGCTGCTGAATCGCAATTGGTTCAGGACGATTGGGCGCCGCGGATTGCTTCCAGCAGCGCTGGCCGTAGCGTGTCCCAGACTTGAAGAGGGGCAGAGCCTCGGAGTGCTTCGATGGTCACGGGCGATACCGCGGTCGCGACCCACATACGAGCCCAGCGACCCAGGTGTCGGGGCGAACGCACCTGGACTCTTCGATGTCCGACCGTCGATTCATCGGGTCCGGCTGACCGGCAGCCTGACGGCTTCCGTCCGACGCGGGTTCCCGTCACCCCGCGGCGATACGCTCGTATCAGGACAAGCGAGGGAGAGCCGATGTCGATTCTCAACGAAACTCAGCGGCGGATCCTGACGTTCATCCAGGCCGCGAATCATGGGGGCTATTCACCGACGCCCGAGGAAGTAATCGAGTGGGTGGAGCGGCCGGACCCCCTCCCGGGGAAGGTGACGCGACGCGTTGTGAAGACGCCGGGGGTCAGGATGCCCGACCTTGGTTCAGCCTTGGCGGCGGGCGCCTACTTCGACAAGATCAACCGGGATCTCGCGAAGTCGATGGATGTCTTCAACCGTCAGATGACGCAGTCTTTCAAACCGGTAATGCCTCATCTCGCGGCTCTGTCGGGAATCTGGGAAAGCGAACGGGTAGTTGAGGAGCGGGCACCCGACGAGGCGGCGATTGAGCAATTGAAGCGACTGCACTGGATTGAAGCGTCAGCGACTGGAGCGGGCTTGGTCCTGACAGGATTGGGCCGAGCTCTCCTGCGTCAGGACACAGATCAAGCCACCGACGCAGAAGTAACGGTGCTCGACGGTGATGACCCGCTGGCGTGGGGCAGCCTGGTCGGGACCATTGCCGACGTCGGGCCCTGCCTGATTGTTGACCCCTACCTCAAGCCCGAGCAGTTCCTGGACGTAGCGAGCTTCACCGGCGCGACACGTGTGATCCTGAGGCAACCGAAGAAACCGAGCGAAAAAGTAGCGTGGCAGGTTTACCAGACGCTGCCCACAGTGGAAATCAGTATCAGATTCGCTGATCCCCGACTACTGCATGATCGCTATATCGTCGGCGAGAACCGCGTCTATCAGCTCGGATGTTCGCTCAATGGCGTTGGACGTAAACCGACTACGTTGGTGCCGGTCAATGGGGAGCCCGCTGATCGGATCCGCGAGATCGTCGAACAGTGGTGGGAAACCGCCGACCCCGTCGGCGATCCACCCGTCGACGAAGACGCCGGGCCAGAACTGGACGCCACGGGTGCGGGCGATGACTCCTCGGAGGGTGAGTAGGGACGACTACGACCGGATTTCTTTGTGGAAGAACGCCTCTGAGCGAAACGTTGCGACTTGCGCGACTGATCCAGCCCCATCACGTGACGCGCCAGCACGGTTGAGCCCGTGGCGCCTCGCGGAAAATCGATCGGGCTGACTGGTGCTGTCATCGGGTCCTCCCGAGAAGATGACACGAACATGAGACGAAACCTGGATGGCACGACTTGAGATAACTCGTGTTACCGCCGGTCCGGGGAGTTCCTGAGTGCCGCGCGAAATGAGAACCTACATCACTGCTGTTGACGTCAGCGGACTATCTTTCATGCCCCACCGGTTTATACGTCGGCCTGCCGCTTTGGCACCATGGGCAGCCCGCGTGAAACTCTGGGTGCTGCAGCCGGTGTTGTTGGTCGGCGATGGCGTCGAAGGCGCTGCGCATTGTGGTTGCCTTCTGCAGAATGCGTGCGTCCACAGTTCGTGGTGCGAACATTCTCACTCTCGACCCGATTTTCTGTAACGGCGGCGAGAGATCAATCTCGCGTCTTCGTTCAACGATGGCCTCGACGCATCGCATTGCGACTTCACTGGCCGGTCGTCGAGCAATGTCGTTGTGGCGGTGCACCGATAGATCGACCTTGTATTCCTGCCCATCGGGGCCGAACACTGTCCGCCCGGCTCCGTCGTCGCTGTACATGTCGCCGGGATTGATGGTGAGAACGTCGACGGCGTGTGCTGCAAGCTCTAGCCTCAAGGCCTCGAAGAAGCCGTTCATGGCGTGCTTGCTTGTGGTGTAACCCAGATAGCCGGCCATGGGCAAGTGCCCCGCGCCTGAGGTGACGTAGGCGATCAGACCTTTGCGCTCGATCAATTCTGGCAGAGCGTAGAAAGTTGGTGCGACCGCGCCGAAGAGGTTGATTTCCAATGCGTTTCGCAGTGGTTCCAATGTGCGCAGTTCGCTGAGCGACCCGTAGGTGGCAAACCCGGCGTTCAAGACCAAGCTGTCGATTCGGCCAAACTTGTCGAGAGTTTCGGTGATCAGATCGCGGCAGTTGTCTTCATTGGTGAGGTCAGTTGGGAAGGTCTTTGCTGAACCTCCTGCCGCCACGATGCTCGCCTTTATAGCGGCGAGACGTTCGTCGTTGCGCGCTGTCAGCATGACACTGGCGCCTTCAGCGGCGAGTTGCAGGGCAAGGTGCTGCCCGAGTCCTTGGGAGGCGCCAGTAACGACGACGACCTTCTCGTGCAACGGCATGCTCAAAACCTCCGGATATATTGACTGATTATCAATCAATCGGTGAGCATATCGGGCGCCTCAAAGGGCGTCAAGGCATACCGCCGGCGACCTCGACTGCGGAGCGGGATGTCAAGTCAGCCGGGACTCTGCCGTTGCTGGTTGTGGAGCTGTGCGTTGAGTCGACCTTCGCGTCCCGCCACCGCACGCCGGACCGTTGTCGCAATTCGCATTAGCGGGCGCCGATTTCGACGTCCGCATCCGGCGCCTCGGCACCGTCGCGCGGGTATTGACGCCGGAGGCGCCCACCTCTAGGTTCATTGATTGATAATCAGTCAAGGAGGCGATGATGCCGAGAATGAACCCGGCCTCGGCCGATGGCACTCACGTTTCGAGTCGCTCCAACGCGGGCGGAACCCGACAGCGAACATGCTTGGGTAGTAGACCCTGGCGCCGCGCGGGTGGTCGCGGGCAAATCGTCATTGCGAACGGCCTCGGCAGGATCGAACGGTGGGAGATTGAGCCGCCGTACAAAGTGGCCGGTGCTGTGATGCTCGTGTGTGCCACCACGGCGCTGGCGTTCATCTGGGCTCAGTTTCGTGGTGACTTGCTCGCTCGGGTGCCTTTAACGGTCATGACGGCCCGCTCGGGTCTGTCGGTGAATCCGGGAGCGAAGGTGACCCTCAACGGCGTGCAAATCGGTCGGGTCGACATGATTGAAGAAGTAGACGGTGAAGGCAGTGCCAAAGCCAGATTGACGTTGGAGGTTGATCCGAAGTATCTCGGGTACCTTCCCCGCAATGTAGCAGTCAACATCAACGCCTCAACTGTATTCGGAGACAAGACGGTTGCTTTCACATTGCCGACGGCTCCGGTTGCAAGCCGGCTGACTAGTCATGACGTGGTCGACGCTACGGCGGTGACCACAGAATTCAATTCGCTGTTCGAGACATTGACGGCGATCCATGAGCAGGTGGACCCGATCAAGCTGAACCAGACGCTCAGTGCCGCCGCTCAAGCACTCGACGGCACCGGCGACGAATTTGGCCAGTCGTTCCTCGACGGAGTCGACATACTCGCCGACGTGAACTCGAGGATGCCTCAGATTCGCCGGGCAATGAGGGGCTGGGCCGATGCGAGTGATGTGTACGCCGGTGCAGCGCCGCACGCGCTCTCGGGACTCGACGCTGCAGTGATCACGACCCGGACTTTGAACGAGCATCAAAGTGCAGTCGACCAAGCATTGATCGCAGCCCTCGGGTTCGGAGATACGGGCAGTCCAATCCTGGAGGAGGGGGGCCCTTTTCTGGTCCAAGGAAGTAGTGATCTCATCGCCACGTCCCAGCTGCTGGATGTACACAGCCCGGCCTTGTATTGCGCAATCCGCAAGTATCACGATGCGGCCCCCGCGGTCGCTGAGATGGTGGGGGGCAACGGATACTCGACAGAAACCCTCACCGAGGTCACGGGGCTCGCCAACCCCTACGTGTATCCCGACAACCTGCCGAGGGTTAATGCCAAAGGTGGCCCCGAAGGGCGACCCGGTTGCTGGCAGGAGATCAATCGCGACATGTGGCCCATGCCGTACTTGGTCATGGATACGGGCGCGTCTATCGCGCCCTACAACCATCTTGAGTTCGGGCACCCGTTTCTGGCCGAATACGTCTGGGGGCGCCAGGTCGGCGAGAACACCATCAACCCGTGACACCACAACAAGTCCGGTAGATGCGGTCACAGATCCGCGATTCTCTGCGCACGGCTGAAATGTGCACAGTGGGCGCGCAGGGGGATGGAGCTGACTGCTTGCGGCTGTCAATGGCGTCGAAACTCTGCAGAGTTGGTCCCTTCAATAGCCAGCGCCATGCGTTCGGCACCTAAGTCATGGCGAAGTGGTCAAAAGTGATATCCCCCAATGCGACTGGCGCTGAGGGTCGCGGCGATCTCCGACAATCAGGCGTGAATCACCGCGCAGCGATTGTCGGGTGGCCCAATAGGCCGGACGTCGATCGATCGTGCCCTCGTCGCCCGACGATAGCTTCGCCTGCAGTCGGAGTTGCTTCGCGCTCATCGACTCGTCTGGGTCGGCGGTATCGGTACGGCACAGAATCGATTCTCGGAACCGCTCAGCCCCAACGTCTTTGCGGGCTTCCCGCAGCACTGCACGCGATGAAACAGCTATTGACTGATTATCAATCAATATGGAAGGGTGGAACGGTCGGAAACGTCCGGCCATGACCGAGAGTGGAGATTCGATGTGACCGTGCAGTATGAGTGGCCGATTTGCGGTAGCCATCACGATCTAGCTCGCATTGAGGAAGTTCCTCTCGCTGCGCGTGCGTTACCGGAGTCCACCTACGCTGTTGTGGCTGCTGCGGAGGCGCGGTGGCCGGAGCGAATCGCCATGCACCTCTTGGGTTCGGGTACACAATGGGACAAGGCGGACTCGTGGACGTACGCCCGGTTGGCGCAAGCTGTGCGTGGATGTGCGAATTTGTTTCACGCGCAAGGCGTGTCCCGCACTTCGGCGGTCACTCTGATGTCGGCCAATACCGGTCTGGTGCTCGCGGCGACATTCGGTGCCCAAGCGGCGGGGATCGCTGCCCCGGTCAACCCGTCCCTCGCTGCCGAGCGTCTGGTGGCACTAGCACGTCTAGCGGACTCCCGTGTGATCGTGGCGGCGGGGCCCGAGCTTGATCCGGACACCTGGGCCAAGGCGCGACACGTGGCCTCCTCTGTTGGTATCAAGGCCCTGTACGCGGTCCGGCCCGAGGGTGCTCTCGGCAGCGGCCCTGACCTGCAGCCGTTAACCGGAACGACCGTCGATTACCTCGACACTGCGCTAGCGGGGCAGCCCGAGGATGCTCTCGAGTGCTCGGAACCTGCCGCCGACGACATCGCCAGCTACTTTCACACTGGCGGTACTACTGGGACACCGAAGCTGGCGGCACATACACACCACAACGAAGTAGCAATGGCGTGGTCGCTGGCACTACTGTCGACACTGCCCGAATCGTCAACGGTGCTCGCCGGCCTGCCACTGTTCCACGTCAACGCCGTTTTGGTGACAGGCCTGTCGCCGTTGCTGCGCGGCTACCCTGTGGTTTGGATTGGACCCGCAGGCTTTCGTGATCTCACCGTGTATCAACACTTCTGGAAGATCGTTGAGCGATACCAGGTGGCCGCGATGTCAGCGGTACCAACGGTATACGCGGTGCTCGCCGAGATCCCACTGAACGCCGACATCAGCTCAATGTTGATCGCGGCCGTCGGCGCCGCGCCGTTGCCCGAAGCGGTGCGCGCCAGCTTTCGGGCCCGCACGGGAATCGAACTCAGCGAGGGCTACGGCCTTACAGAAGGCACATGTGTCAGTGCCGCTTCACAGTTCGAGATCGCCCGGCGCGGCTCAGTCGGCTTGCGCCTTCCCTACCAGCACATCGTCGCAGTAGAGCGTGACGGTCAAGGGAATTGGATTGAACTGCCTGCCGGCAGGAGTGGGCAACTGAAGATATATGGCCCCAACGTGTTTCCCGGTTATGTCAGCGACGGTGGAGAGTTGACCGGTGGCGATGCACTGCACGAAGGTGGGTTGCTGACCGGTGACCTCGGCTACGTCGATCCAGACGGCTATGTGTTCCTTATCGGCCGAGCCAAAGACGTGATCATCCGGGGGGGCCACAACATCGATCCAACGGTGATCGAGGACGCACTGCGTGAGCACCCCGCTGTCGCCGATGTCGCAGCTGTTGGCCGACCCGACACATACGCCGGCGAGGTGCCGGTCGCCTATGTGGTGGCCAACGAACCGGTCAGCGAGGCCGAACTACTGCGGTGGGCGCAGCAGGCCATCACCGAACCCGCTGCGGTGGTCAAAGCGGTGTACATCGTCGATGCCATACCTCTTACGCAGATAGGAAAGCCTTTTAAGCCTGCTCTGCGCGCAGACGCCGCCCGCTGCGCAGTTGCCGAGAATTTGGCTGAGGCGGGCTGCGACAGTGGCCATCTCGATATCGAATCCGATTACAGCGATGACGGCCAACTCGTGGTCCGCGTGAAAGGAGTGAACACCGACGACCTAGTGGCCGCCCGCAAAAGTCTCAACCTCCTTCCTCTGACGATCCATCTGCCCGACTAGAAAACATCTGGTACACCCAGCGCAACTTCTGAACACGAAGGAGTAAAGATGGCCACAGCGACGACCAGTGCGGTACGACTTCCACCAGGTCCGCGTCTCCCCAAACTCGTTCAGCTGGCAGTGTTCCTGGCAGCGCGCGATCGTGCGATCGCCGCCGTCCAGCGCCGCTACGGAACATCGGTGACCGTGAGACTGCCCGGCTTCGACAACTTGGTCGTGGTGAGCGACCCAGCGCTGGTCAAAGAGGTGTTCGTTAGTGGTGGCGATCTTCTGGGCGAAGGGGCCAACCTCGGCCAAGTGCTGGGACCGGGGTCGACGTTCAGCCTTGACGGCGACGCCCATCTTCAGCGACGCAAACTTCTGGTGCCACCGTTTCACGGTCGCCGAATCCGCGCCTACGAACGAATCGTCGAAGAAGAAGTTCTACGCGAATGCGCCGACTGGCCTGACGGAACCGAGTTCGCCACGTTGCCGTCCATGATGCGGATCACCCTCAACGCGATCCTACGGGCAGTATTCGGCGCCGAAGGCGAGGACTTCGACGAGTTACGGCAGCTTCTGCCTGCTGCCGTACTCTTCGGCTCCCGAATGACGACGTTGCCCGCAGCGATCCGCCGCGACTACGGTCCCTGGAGCTTGGGTGGGCGGCTTGCCGACTACAGATGCCGTTACGACGCGGCGGTGCAACGCCTCATCCGCAATGCTCTTGCCGATCCCGCGCTGGATACCCGAGCCGACATCCTCGCACTGCTGTTGCGTGCTCGCTACGAAGACGGCACGAGGATCAGCGACGAGCACCTGGCCGATGAACTACTCACATTGCTCACCGCAGGCCACGAAACGACCGCAACCACCTTGGCTTGGGCGATCGAGCGTTTGCGTCGACACCCGACGCTGCTGGACCAGCTGGCCGATGACCTCGATGCAGGAAACTCCGAGATGTGCCAAGCCACCATCTGGGAAGTGCAACGCACGCGACCGGTCATCCAAGCCGCAGTCCGCAGCGTCAAAACACGACTTCAGCTAGGGGAGTGGGTCATACCAGAAGGCAGCGCAATCGCTGTGGCCATCGGCATGGCGCATACATCGGAGAACAACTTCGCTTGGGCCAACTCATTCGACCCAACACGATTCCTTCACGAACGTCCCAACACGCACGCTTGGATCCCCTTCGGAGGCGGCGTCCGGCGTTGTGTTGGTGCGGCGTTCGCGAATATGGAGATGAACGTAGTGCTTCGGACGTTGTTTCGAGAATTCACACTCGTTCCCACATCGGCACCGGACGAACGTAAACAATCGCGCGGCGTTGCCGTGGCACCAGGACACGGCGGTCTGGCTGTCGTCTACCGCAAACGATCTGCGACCGTCGCGGTCACCTCGCCCGATCATTCGGTGGCGCACTTGGCGCCGTTGCGTTCACCAGATTTCGGAGTGTCGTGACGGTCTAATTGATCGTCGCTGCAGGGTGCGGCTCGGTGCGCGTCGCAGTGTTGCCTGCCCCTTTCCGCTGCCTGTAGCCGACGGTTGACTCCCGCGCATAGGCAGCAACATCCGCGGTTCACGTCATCGATCGACGTCGCCATCACCACAGGAACGAAGTGGGATACCGACGACTCAAGGGAACGAATTCGCAACCGTCGTTGTGCAGAACAGGTGTAATCACGGAGTATTGAACGATGCCCAAAATCATCGGGGGCTGCTCGTCACGATTGAACGTCCCGTGTAGGCGTTCTCGAGCGGTGGAAGCCAATAGGCTGCCTGTTGGTTGGCTGCCGGTCATTGCTTCGTCGCTCGACCAGCAGTCTCGCCTCGCTCCTGCAGACGCGACGTAATGCGAATTTCGGACGAATCGGTATCTCCTCCGCAGCGTCCAAAGTCCAGCCTGTGACCGCACCAGTGCGGCGGCGGATATTCGCTATGGATATCCCACGGGGATCCAATGCTTGGCTGACGGATGTAGCGCAGTCGCGGATGCTGAGCGCTCATAGGCTTCCGAGACGTCATTTGATGACATCAGTGATGCCGCTGAGGAAAGATGCTGCGACATCGAAGGCCGAACCGGCCAGAATCTGCTGACCCAACGTGATGACAAGCAGCGCCGCGGGCACCACCGCAGCGACTGTTTCGCCGTAGGTGTGCAGGGCATACACCTTCTGCAGATCGCGCCAGCCTCCTCGGGCTTTCGTTATGGTCGCGTAGTCCATGACGATCGCCAGCACGATGATGAATAGTGCGAACTGTGCACTGCGGTAGATGAATTCGTTGAGCATGTCGATGCCGAATGCATGCGCGACCGCGAACGGCACCGCAGCGCTGAGCACCCACAGCCCGGCGAACTCCAAGGCTTTGAATGGGCCGATGCGGCCAAGTAGCTTCGGATAGAAGTAGCCGAACACAAAGCCGGCGACGATCCAGCGCGCCGCCTCAGTGAGCAGCCCGGTCAAGATGATCAGAGCGCCCCAGCCGAAGGTCAGATTAGCGCCGAGCGCACCGAGCGCGTTCCATAAGAAATAGGCGACGGGGACCACTGCGATGTAGCCCGCGCGAGTCGCGGCGAACGATGCGGTAGCTAATTGGCCGTCGCAGGGTCCCAGTGCAACGAGCTGGCGTCCGGCGTCGATCGTCGGTGACACGGCGTCCTCGTCGACGCGCGGTGCGTCAGTGTTTGCCTTGCGATTTCGGCGGATCCTTTCGTGCTCGGCCGCCTCGGCACGCACGGCCGCCAGCAGCGCTTGACGACTCTCGGTGACGGGGGAGGCTGTGCGCGTCGCGAACCGACGCTGCCCGAGCCACAACACCAGCCACTGAAGAAGCCACAACGGTATCGCGATTACCACGACGAGTAATCCCGCGTCCGACCACGGCGCGGCGAGACTTAACATCAAGGCGCAGGCGCCGATAGGCAGAGACCATTTAGCCGGTGTGAAACGGCGCGCAGGCAGCAGATAGACGGCGAGGACGGAAACCACAATTAGCGGCACGAGCTGAATGAAGGCGTGCGCGGCAGCTTGGCCTGAGGTCGACAGCTCGTGTGCGATATCGGCCGGGAGCGGCGTGGTGTCGTTCTTGTCGCCGAGTGCGGATCCGACCGGAAACGTCAATACCGCGCATGCCGCTAGTACGGCCGCGGCGGTTAGTGTGTTGCGGAACTGGTAGTCGGTGGTGCGGTTGTCGTCGCGGACGTCGAAGACGTGCATCACCTGTCCGAATATTTGTGTCACCGCGGTGACGGTGAGGGCGAGCAGCGCGACGGCCAGCACGACAAAGGTTGGTGTCGCGCTTTGAGGACCGTCGGGGACTATCCACAAGACGAGTGCCGCAGCGAGACCTGTGAGCAAAAGGAACGTCGCGAGTAGCTGAGTCCGGATCCGGGCGATGCCGACCGTAATGAAAAACCACCCGAGCAAGACGAACGGCGCGTAGTCGATGAGGTAGGTAGAGGGTGACTGATCGAGACGCAGCCATAGACCACCGAGCGTGACCGTTCCCACAGCGATCGCGATGAGCTTCAGGATGGTTTTGGGGTCGCGCACCGCGCAGGCGCCCATGATTAGCGCAGTGACGGCTGAAGCGCCGAAGGCGAGGTAGTTGAGGTTGAGTCCGAACGTGTAGCGGTCACTACTGGTGACCTCGAATCGACTGGCCGCATTCGACTGCAGGTAGGTGGTGGCAGCCGCCGTCAGTGGTGTGTCCATCGAGACGCTGACTGGCGGAGCGGGACCTGAAAATATCCATGAATAGTCGGCGTGCCCACCGGATTGGTCGGTTCGTTGTGGGAACGGTGCCGCTATCGGTTGCGTCTTGAGTGATTTTGGGTTGTTGATGCGGATATTGATGGTTGTGTCGGCGTCGTCACGGCAGACCAGACCACGGCTTTCGAGTTCTTCCTTGGGCGGTCGGCACAGATCGATTCGTATCCTCGACGTGCTCATCCCCAGCGCGGCAGTGACTGGTGGCTCATCGGCATACCGTGAAGGTGACCGGTCGACGGTGATGTGATCGCTGAGGTCAAATCGCGCCGTCAGCTGCCCCTTCGACCATTCTATGTAGGTCAGAGTGGCAAACCGGGGCAGGAAGCATTCGCTGAAGTGGAATGCACCGCCCATGAGATCGAGCCGGTCCCAGTTCGGCTCGGGAGGATTCACACCGGTCATCTGCACCCGCAGTGTCGGGTGAATGTCGAGCTTCTTGTCTCTCTCAGCGACGTCGACATGTATTTGCGATGTGACGTGCTGAGCCGATGGGCACGGACCGTCGCTCGTGAATGTGCCGATGGTTGCACCGGATCGGTAACCGAGTGCCAGGCCACCGAGAATGCCGATGACCGCTGGGACCAGAAGTAGCCACACGCGCGCACTCTTCATGAACGGCCTCCCTAAAGTGCTGTGAACGCTCGCGTGACTTGGACATTGCTACTGGCAGATGTTAAATCTCCACTGCATTGCTCGTCGCCCTCTTCAGGCATCTGTATGACTCGGTGCCGGCGGTATCGCGAGCAACTACACACACCACGGATGTGCGCAGAAAGTAGCCGCGATCGTGAGGCAGGCCCGGGGCGCCGACGCGCATGCAGTCCGGACAGGCACTCTATCGTGGCGGGTCATTGAAGTTGTTACCCCTCCGTTGGGTCTGCAGCAAATCGATACTCAAATCCGCGTTCGACGTTGCCCCAATATATTTGGTGCGTAGTACCAACCTCGTGGTCCGCCGAATCGCCGGCACCACCTCCAGTGATGGGCGACCGAATGGCGTGGAGATTATCCATGGCTACGGGTCGGCGAAGCTCCCGGACGGCGATCGCGGACCAACACGCGGGGCGTGCTGCTGGTGCTCAACCGGGCGTCACCATGGCTTAGAGATATGGGCGACCACACAGAAGGGCAGGCAGACAGGAGCAGGATGAGCAGCAATCCGGTCGCGTTGTGTCACTTGTGAATACTCGCAACCGATTGGCCGTACGAACCGCTAATCTCGTTCCGAGTAGCTATGATTCGGCTACCGAACGTGAAGGGGTGCGAATGGCCGATCCGCAGACTGCAGAGGGATCAAGTGATCCGTCACCACAGACGGCGACGCAATCCGAACCGTCCATGGAGGGGACCTGGGAACGACCCGCGTGGGTGCAAAGCGATGGCACCTTCAATCAGCGGCCGAGTGGGGAGTCGCGACGCGGGCGGTGAGTGACGACCCAAAGGCGCATGCTGGGTACGAGGCGATCTCTGCCTACATCGCGGATCGTAAGAAAACGGAATTTGAATCACGGAAGCGCGTCGAGGATCGTGGTTCTGCGATCGTCACGACGAGTTCCGGATTACTCACGCTGATCTTTATTTTGACGGTGGTCATTACGGGGAAAGGCAATGATGCGGAGAAGTTCACGAACGCCAGTGCATCCGTCGCGCTAGTAGCATCTTTGGGCGCGTTCGTCATCGCAGCTGCTCTCGGAATTTTTGTTCAGAACTCAGCATGGCGATACAGTGCTGCAACGAACGAGACGCTTCGTCATCTTGTGCGGCAAAACCCGGTATGGAACGGCGATTATCGGACGGCGGCCAGAATATGCGCCGATCTGGATATCGAATCGATCGAATCGCTTCGTCAAGGCACTCAGATCAAAGCAGTAATTGCCACGATCGCGTTGACGATTCAAGGTCTCGCGGTCACCCTAATCGTGATCGCATTGGCAATCGAATTGGTTGCCCGCGGATGGTTCTAGACGATCGGATATGCGCTCGTGTTCTGGCGGCGAGTCCCCACCGTTGGTCGTTTTTTTGCGATCTGGTTGAGCGTGTAGTTTCCAGCCCAACCAGATCGGCGTAGACCTGTTAGATGTGTCGTGTCTTGCTAGTGATGTTGTCGCGGACGTGGAATGCGTTGAGCGCCTCGATGATTGACGGATCAAGGTCGATCGACGCATCAAGAGCTTGGGCGGCCTGCAGCGTCGAGACCAGGCCGGCGGCAGCAAGCTCGACGACAACCTCGCGGTCGAGGTCGCCGGCAATGATCCGGTCGATCATCATCTCGTCGAGGTAGCCGACCCATCCGCGCATTGCGGTTCTCAGGACGGCGGTGATCGGCTCGGTGATGCCGACGGCAAGCAGTATCCGTTGGGCACCCAGCCAGCGCAGTTCGTCGATACTGTTGCGTTGGTCCGGATCGGATCCCAGCTGGCCGCGCGCTAATGCGACGAAGCTCTCTGAATAGCTGTCGATAAACGAGATGTGGCTGCGCAGGGCGTGGCGCAACTGGTCAGCCAGTGAGGAGCCTTCAGGAGCCGGAGTGAGCTGGACTGCGGCAATCTCGTTGGCGATGTCGTTCATCACGGCGAGATACAAGCCTCGCTTGTTTTCGAAGTGATGCGCAATCAAGCCGTACGCCACCCCGGCGGTCTTCGCAATCTCGGTAGTTGTGACCTGCTCGTAGGGGCGCTGAGCAAACAATGTTCTCGCGGTGTCGATCAGCTGTTGTCGCCGGTCAGCGATCTTCCGGGCACGTCTGGCGCACATTCGGTTAGGTTATCCAACCTGTGTCGGGATTGCCGAAAGACGCGCTAACGAGCGGGCGCTGTACGCGACGACCGGGTTTGCCAAGTGTCCCAGACCGTCGATCTCGATGTGCACCACATCGCCGGGGCGGAGGAACCGTCCTTTCGGCCACCCTGTGCCACCGAAAGTGCCGCATGCAACGATATCGCCGGCCTGTAGCACGCAGAATTGGCTGAGGTGGCTGATGATCTCGGCGGGCGAGAGGATCAGGTCACCGATACGTCCTCGTTGAGTCAAGCGGCCGTTGATGTAGGTGCGCAATTCCGCAGAGGCGGTGTCGAACTGATCGGGTGTGGTCAGCCAGGGGCCCAGCGGGCCGTGTGTGGGATAGCTCTTGGCCAGCGCAGAAGCCGTCGGGTTGTCTGTTTGCCAGTCGCGCACCGAAACGTCGTTGGCGATCATGTAGCCGGCGATAGATCGACTGGCCACCGCCGGCGATACGTCATGAATCGTGTCCCCGATGACCACAGCGAGTTCGCCTTCCCAATCGACCTGCTCGCCCCGCAGGGGCAGCACGATGGCATCGGTTGGGCCGACGATTGATGAGGTTGCCTTGGCGAAGAAGAACGGATGTTTGGGCCGCGGGTGGGCTAGCAGATAGCCCGCCCCGATGCGGACCAGTTTGGGTTCTCGAAGCAGCCAGCGTGCGTTGACGTCCTTGCGGTGATCACGTGAGTTCATACCTATAGCAAGGTATTTGGGGGGAGCTGGTATGGGTGCGTGCAGCGTTGCGTCTGCCAGAGCGAGTCGCGGAGCGCGATCACACAGCGGCGCGATTTCAGTCGACCACTCCGGGCTGCGAAGCAGGTCGAGAACCGAGGCAGGACCTCCTTCGGCGGCAGTCAGATCGACGATGTCTTCACCGTCGACCAGGCCGACATGTCGACGTGACGTTGCTGTAGAGAATGTTGCTAAACGCATGTTTTCGTCGCTTTCAGCTAGAGGGTTTTCCAGCGCAAGGTGCGTAGGCCGGCTCGGGGGTTGCGTCCGTCTGGCGGGGCTGATCCGCGCGGTGTGAGTTGTGCCTTCGGTGTGCCTGCGATGACGAGGCGTTCGAGGGTATTGGGATCGAATTCGACTCCTATTGGGTTCTTCTCGAATTCGCCGCCGGCTACCCAGTTCATCAAGTCCCGATTGGACTCAAAGTTGTCGACCTGTAGCTCGACCCGGTTGCCATCGGGGTCTTCGTAATACATGGAAGTGGTGGGACCGTGGTTGATGCACCACACAGGAAAGATCTCGGCATCGGCGAGACGCCGATAGGTGGCAACCAGAGTGTCGAAGCGGTCAAAGGTGAAGGCGACATGGTCAAAGCCCCAGAATTTTCGGTGGATTTTCCAGACGGCGCCGGGGATCCGGAGCGGGCGTGGGACCTTGATCAAGGCAACACGATGGTGCTCTTCGTCGTAGGTGACGAAGCAGATTCGCTTGTCTTTGAACACGACAACCCCGTCGAGCAGCAGCGTGTACCAGTCGGCCATTTCGTCTAACCGGGGTGTCTTGAATACGACGTGCGCTAGTTTGGCCGGCGCACCTGGACGACGACCCTGTTCGAGTTCATCGGGCCCGATTCGGATCGCGGATTGGCGATGGGTCGGGTTCACGGCGCAGAAGCCTTCGACTGGTTCGGGCCGGGGAGTGATTCTCGCTCGAACTGATGAGCCAGGGCGAAGCCACCGATCGCCAATAGGAGGTCACTGAGAATCACGAGGAAGCTCAATGGGCCGCTGCGTTTGCCGCGCAGTGTTGCCAGGGTCCGCGTGCCGGCCATGAGGGTACCGCTGAGTGCGGTGGTTTTAAGGAAGGTCGCGTCGCGGTGGCCCTGCAGGATCCTGATCATGCCGAAGGCGAATCCCGCGTTGACCGTGCCGGTCTCGCGTCGGAACCACGGGTCGGCGCGCAGCCCGAGGGGCTTTTCAAGCGACGTTGGTACAGCCCAGTGTGCGATGAGGGCACCTACCACGTGGGTGATGCCCAACCAGGCGCCGATCCGGATTTGCTTGTCGCTGAGTTGGATGGTTGATGCCATCAGTTTGTTTTCCTGTCGTCGAAGTGGCGCAATTCGAGTGCTCCGCGGGTATTCACTCGTCGCCCACCGATGTGGGCCACCAGCCGACCGAACGCTGGAAGTTCGAGCGGTACAAGCGAATATCGCGGGTAGACGATCCTGTTCTTGCCCCGCTTGAGGCCGCGCACAATCGCCTCTGCGCTGGACTTTGGGCTGACCGGCGGCAGTGTCCTGGGCGGGGTGGTTTTCCAGGGCAACTCGTCAATGTCGCGCAGGGCGGTATCGGTGGCTCCCGGCACGACTTCGACTACTCGTAGCGGCGTTTCGGCCAGTTCTAGTCGCAGTGACCGAGTGGCCTGGGCGAGGGCGGATTTCGAGGATCCGTAGTAGCCAAGCAGGGGAAGTGGTACCGACTGGATCGTCGAGGTGACGTTGACGATGGTGCCCTTGCTGAGCGCCAGCATCGTCGGCACCAGAGCTGCGCTCAGTGCTAGTGGGCTCCACAGGTTGACTTCGTATACCGTGCGGGCGGTGTCGGTATCGCCGATGCGCGACTGGGCTCCGGTCAGGCTGGCTCCGGCGTTGTTGATCACCAGATCGATTTCGTAGCCGAAGTGCTCTAGGGCCTTGGCTGCCAGTGCTGTGGCTGCGCCGGGGACGCTGAGGTCGGTAGGCACGGCGAACGGTCGGGGGTGGCCAGCTGCGGCGATTTCTTCGCTAAGGATGTGAAGCAGATCGGCGCGTCGCGCGGCGATGACCAGTTCAGCGCCTTCGCTTGCCAGTTGTAGGGCCAACTCACGGCCTATCCCGGTGGAGGCTCCGGTCAGCAGGACCCGGGCGCCCGCGAGTTTGATCCGTTGGCGCCTCATCTGGAGATGCCTTGTTGAACAAGGCTGTTGACGGATCCCCGGTGGCGCATGTCGGTTGGCGGTTGTGATTGACGTGCATCGTTCATGGCTCTATCGTTCCAGTTGATTGATAATCAGTCAATAGGAGGACTTGAATGACTGCCGACATGTCGCCACAGCGACAGAACAGCCGGGCGCAGGTAGCGCTAGGGGCCGGCGCACTCGCGATGGCAGCCGGCGCGTTCTTCGGACACCTGCTGGTCCCAGATCGCGTCGCTGATCACTACGGGTGGAATCGGGACCGCTGGTACCAGCGCGAGATCGGGGCGTTCAACGCAGGGCTCGGCTTTGGGGTGCTGGCCTACGCTCGGGGCAGGACTGACGAAGCGTTTCTCGGTTCGTGGGGGATTGCAGCGCTGTTGTTGGCGATTACCCGAGCTGCGGCTATCTGGCGTGGCTCGCGGCGGGGGTTCTGGAACAAGGCCACTGTCGTTGAGGATGCAGTCCTGGGGATCGGCGCACTGGCTCTACTGCAATGCGGCCGGCGCCAGCGATGAGGACGGGTGCCCAAGCCGTCATTGACGCGCTGCTCAATGGTGGAGTTGACGTGTGTTTCGCCAACCCGGGAACATCAGAGATGCATTTCGTTGCCGCACTTGACGAGGCACCCCAGATGAGAGCGATTCTCTGTTTGTTCGAAGGTGTCGCAACAGGAGCGGCAGATGGCTACGCGCGGATTGCCGGCAAGCCCGCGTCCACGCTGCTGCACCTCGGGCCAGGACTGGCCAACGGACTAGCCAATCTGCACAACGCGCGTCGCGCACACAGTCCCATCGTCAACATCGTCGGCGATCATGCGACCTATCATCACGACTGCGACGCCCCGCTGGAATCTGACATCGAGCTGCTCGCTGAGTGGCTGCACAGTCCACTGCACCATCCGCAATCCCCGCACCAAATCGGAGCAGCAGTCGCCGGTGCCATCGCTGACGCCGGCCGCGGACGCGTGGCCACGGTGCTCCTCCCCGCCGATGTTTCCTGGAGTGCCGCATATACCCCGCCGGCATCACCAACACCGGCAGCCAGGTTGGACAACCAGGACGTTGAGTGCCGACCCGAGCCCGAGGAACTCGAGACAGTCCTCCGGGAATTGAAGACGCACGCAGAGTGCGCGACCCTTCTGCTCGGCGGTAGCGCGACTACCCTTAAGGGGCTTGCGGCGGCACAGCGCATTGCAGAGGCATTCGGTACCCGCGTATTGGTGGAGACGTTCCCGGCCCGTGCCGAACATGGGCTCGGGGCGCCGTATTTCGAGCGACTGGGATATCTGCCTGAGCAGGTTCGTCACCAATTTTCCGGCATGACTCATCTAGTGCTCGTCGGCGCTCGAAGGCCCGTCACATTCTTCGCCTACCCGGGCCAGCCGAACGATCTGGTGCCGGCTACGGCGAAGGTGCTGACTCTGTCGCAGCCCGAGGGTCCTGAGTCGGTATGGGCATTGCAGGAACTCGCGAAAACACTCGACAGTGCAGACGTTGTGGTTGCGCCACCGCAATTGCCCGCGGATCCGATCGATCCCGGTCCCTTGACAGCACTGAACTGGGCAGCCGTGATCGCACGTCTGCTACCGACTGCAGCAATAATCTCCGACGAGTCGAATACCAGCGGGTTGGTCCTGCCCATGGAAACGGCACGATCGCCGCGGCATGACGTGCTGACCCTCACCGGCGGTGCAATAGGGCAAGGGCTCCCTGTCGCCATCGGCGCGGCGGTGGCAGCGCCAGACCGACCGGTGATCGCGCTCGAATCCGACGGCAGTGCGCTCTATACGATCACCGCACTGTGGACGATGGCTCGGGAGCAACTCAACATCACCACGATCATCCTCAATAACCGCGCCTACGCGATCCTGCAGCTGGAAATGCACAGGGTGGGCGCCACTCAGTCGGGCTCGAAGTCGCGTCGTCTGCTCGAATTAGACTGTCCAAGCATCGACTTCGTTGCAACTGCTCTAGGGATGGGTGTCCCCGCTTCGCGCGCGAGCACCGTCGAAGAGCTCGCGGAGAAATTCCGGGCCGCCACCAGTGAGCCCGGCCCGCACCTAATCGAGGCTGTGCTGGCACCGATGTAAACGTTGCCGCGATCCAGCTGCGCCACGACCTGCGCGACGGTATCGATAGGGCGTCGTTTCTGAGCGTCATCCGAGGCTGTCAGCAGCTCGAAGCGCGATGAAAAGCGCTATGTCAGAGCCAATCCAATTTTTGTCCCTCCGAAGTCCCTAATCGCCTGAAAGAGAAGTGGTCATGAGTCATTACCGGTCCAATGTGCGCGACCAGAAGTTCATTCTGTTCGAGTTCCTTGGCTTGCAAAAAGTGTTGGGGGAGGGACGATTTAGCGATCTGGACGCAGCAACGGCAGTGCAGATGCTGAACGAGATCGCCCGGCTGTGTGAAGATCGCGTGGCTGAGTCGTTCGCCGACGGTGACCGCAACCCGCCGGTGTTCGATCCCAAGACTCACAGCGTCACGCTGCCCGAGTCGTTCAAGAAGTCGGTGCGCGCGGTCATTGACGGCGGCTGGGACAAAGTTGGCTTCGACGGGGCGTTAGGCGGCGTGCCTGCCCCCAAGGCGCTGCTGTGGGCGCTGCATGAGCACATCCTCGGCGCCAACCCCGCCGTGTGGATGTACGCCGGCGGACCAGGTTTCGCCAGCATCGTCTATAAGCAGGCCACTGAAGAGCAGAAGAAGTGGGCTGTGCTGGCCTCCGAGCGCGGCTGGGGCGCCACCATGGTGCTCACCGAGCCTGACGCCGGTTCCGATGTCGGCGCCGGCCGCACCAAGGCCGTCCAGCAGGAGGATGGCTCCTGGCACATCGACGGCGTGAAGCGCTTCATCACCTCCGCCGACTCCGACGATCTGTTCGAGAACATCTTCCACCTGGTGCTGGCCCGCCCCGAGGGCGCCGGCCCGGGCACCAAGGGCCTGTCGCTGTTCTTCGTACCCAAGTTCCTCTTCGACCACGAGACCGGTGAACTGGGCGAGCGCAACGGCGCCTTCGTCACCAACGTCGAGCACAAGATGGGCCTGAAGGTCTCCACCACCTGTGAGCTGACCTTCGGTCAGCACGGCGTTCCCGCCAAGGGCTGGCTGGTCGGCGAGGTGCACAACGGCATCGCGCAGATGTTCGACGTCATCGAGCAGGCCCGAATGATGGTGGGCACCAAGGCCATCGCAACCCTGTCGACCGGTTACCTGAACGCCCTCGAGTACGCCAAGGAGCGCGTCCAGGGTGCCGACCTGACCCAGATGATGGACAAGACCGCCCCGCGCGTCACCATCACCCATCACCCCGATGTCCGTCGCAGCCTGATGACCCAGAAGTCCTACGCCGAGGGCATGCGCGCGCTGTACATCTACACGGCGACGTTCCAGGATGTCGAGGTTGCCAAGGCGCTGCACGGTGTCGAGGGCGAGTTGGCGCACAAGGTCAACGACCTGCTGCTGCCGATCGTCAAGGGCTGCGGCTCCGAACGGGCCTTCGTCCTGCTGGGCCAGGAGTCGCTGCAGACCTTCGGTGGTTCCGGCTTCCTGCAGGACTACCCGCTCGAGCAGTACGTCCGCGACTCGAAGATCGACTCGCTCTACGAGGGCACCACCGCCATCCAGGCGCAGGACTTCTTCTTCCGCAAGATCGTCCGCGACAAGGGCCAGGCGCTGGCGTTCGTGGCCGGTGAGATCGAGCAGTTCATCAAGAACGAGATCGGCAATGGCCGCCTCAAGACCGAGCGTGAGCTGCTGGCCACCGCGCTGGAGGACGTGCAGGGCATGGCCGCCACCCTCACCGGGTACCTGATGGCCGCCCAGGAGGATGCCGCAAGCATCTACAAGGTGGGTCTGGGTTCGGTCCGCTTCCTGATGTCGGTCGGCGACCTGCTGCTCGGCTGGCTGCTGGCCCGCCAGGCCGCGGTGGCGATCGAGAAGCTCGACGCCGGCGCCGGTCAGTCGCGGGGGGCCGAGGACGCCGCTTACTACCAGGGCAAGATCGCTGCCGCATCGTTCTTCGCCAAGAACATGCTGCCGCTGCTGACCAGCACCCGTCAGGTCATCGAGACCCTCGACAACGAGGTGATGGAACTCGACGAGGCCGCGTTCTAAAAACCACTTTGAGGCTGGAACCGGGTCAGAGGTCGAAACACGCAGCAGCGCAGAACCGTTCGTGATAATCAGGGACTGGACGTGATCGAAAAATCAGATGTCACCGTTATCGGGGCTGGGCCGGTCGGGGCTTCGGCGGCGCTCCTGCTGGCGGCACATGGCCTGGAGTGCACACTGGTGGAGCGGCGGGAAGCGCCGTCGAGACATCCTGCGGCCCACGTGATGTCCACCAGGTCGATGGAAGTGTGGCGTGCGCTCGGACTCGACGAGGAAATTTCCTCGCAGGGAGCACCTATCGAGGATCTGAAGTCGATCGTCTACTGCACGACTATGACCGGCTTGGAACTGGGAAGAGTACAGCTGGCGGATCTGCCCGACGGGCAAATCGAGGCGATTACGGCGCTGAGTCCGACGCATGCGGGCCACATCCCGCAGAATGTCCTTGAGCCGCTGTTGTGGGAACAGGTGAGACGTAGCCCCCGAATTCACTTTCATACTGGATGTGAGTATGTCGAGCACAAGGAGGGCAGCGACGGGATCGAAGTGCTGCTGCGCACCAGCGGTGTAGATCCCAAGCGCATGGTGCAGTCGCAGTATGTCATCGCTGCCGACGGTGCCGGCAGCGCCGTGCGCAGGCGCTCAAACATCACTATGGACGGACCGATCCTGCAGCACGTGATCAGTGTCCATTTCGCCGCCGACCTCGATCGCTTCCGCCGGCACCGTCCTGGTCCGGTCGTGTGGACTCACACAGCGGCTGGAGTGGGGGCATTGATCGTTCACCGCGCACCGGGAGATTTGGTATTTCAGATTCCGTATTTCCCTCCATACCAGTCCATTGCGGACTTTCCGGCGGAGGTATGCCGGGGCCACATTCGTGCTGCGATCGGTGAAGACTCAGCTCTGGTCGACATCAAGTCGATATTGCCGTGGGCAATGACTGCGCAGGTGGCTACCGCGTATCGCAAGGGACGGATTTTCCTGGCCGGCGATGCAGCGCACCGATTCCCGCCAACCGGAGGCCGTGGTCTCAACACCGGAATCGCCGATGTGCACAATCTGGCATGGAAGCTGGCCTGGGTACTGGCTAATCGTGCCGACAACGCACTGCTTGACACTTATGAACTGGACCGCCGCCCGGAGGGGCTAGTCGCCTGCACGGATTCGGTCGCCAACTTCGATGGCGTGTTCGAAGTGCTGGCCGCTGTGGGGGTTCCATCCGCAGCGGCGCGTTCGCTGACCCAAGTGGTTACCGCCGTACCAGATTGGATTCCACACAGTTGGGTGCGTCGGCTGATAGCACTGACGGTAAACCTTGGAATGCAGCCACTACGGCTCGCCGCATGGCAAGGGGTGATCGGCCGCACCATGCGCAAGCGCGCGAGTGTGGCGATTGGTCGACAGGGCCCGCACTATCGCAGTTGGGGTAAGGATCTAGGGGTCGTGTACTCGGTCAGCTCGGATTCGAGCGATCGTCAGACACGTGCAGAAATTGGCGCTGGAGAGTTCTACCTGCCTAAACTGGTTGTGGGAGGGCGATTCCCGCATGCCTGGATCGACCAATCAGCGACGCGGACCTCAACACTGGACGTTGTTGCCACCGATCAACTCACCGTGTTCCTGTCGCGTGCTGGACACAGTCGGTTGTCGCCCACGGTTGGGTCTCTAGGAGTCCGCTCGGTGCGGCTTGGTGCGGGCTTTCCCGACGAATGGTGGACCGAACTTGCAGGGGAACCTGACGCTGTGCTCGTGCGTCCCGATGGCCATATTGTTGCGATCCTGACCGCCGAAGATGATCCGGAATTACTGCATGAAGTCGTGCATCAGAGCCCGGATTCTGAGTTCACCGGTGAACGACGAGTCACAGACTTTGCAGCAACTGCTATTGACGGTGAACTGCGAATGCGGCACCCGACGGCAATACCAGCGACGATGAGCTTGCAGCGATCCTGACCAAGTGGCACAGGACCCAGCAGCTTTTGACGAGGGTCCTTTCAGGTGCCCTCGCTGCCAGACGGTATGAAGGCGACCCAATCCGACGCAGTGAACCGGGCCTGCACCTAAGACGTCATCGCGAGAAGCCCTAGTCTCAGAGAGGATCGGGCTTGACACACACGGGTTACGTCAGCGGCCTAGCTGCGTGTATTTGTTGTTTCCCGGTTGAATTGGTTGGCCAAGTGAATGCCACCCACGCCGAGCAACACATCGCTGGCGATGACCATCGCGCTCAACGGACCACGGCGTTGACCCCGAAACGTGGCGGCCGTGCGCACGGTGGCCATCAGCAGTGCGCTGACGGCCGCCACCCGCAGAAATGTCACATCACGATGACCCTGTAGTAGACGGATGAGACCGTAGGCGAAACCTGCATTGACAGTGCCGGTTTCGCGCCGGAACCATGGGTCGGATCCCAGGCCCAGCCGGTCTTCCAGCGACTCAGGCACGACGAAGTGCAGGATTAGAGCGGCGACCACATGTACGATGCCCGCTTTCGCTCCGAGACGTATTTGGGATTCCGTCAGTTTCGGTCGTGTCAGTGCCATCAGTTGAGTCCCTTTCGGTTTCATAGCGCTGGTCGGAGATGTCGAGATAGTTGAGATCGGCGTCGCTGGGTGTGCGCATCGTGCGAATCGAGCTAAGGCCGGCTGGGTATGACAGAAATCGGGTCTGCGACCGCGCCGCGGTAGGGCACAATGCCCCTACGATGTTGGGCGCGCGACAGGACGGCTGGTGTCGATCTGGCGCGCAGCGATCGCTGCGATGAACCGACCGAGCACTGGGACTTCTGCTTGGATCCTCGCGAATGCTGGATGGGTGATGCGCTCAGCGCCTCGTTCCAAGGCTCGGAGTACCGCTGCGGCCGACGACTCCGGGGAGGACGGAAACATCGGGGGAGGCCCCGTTTTCCATGGAACAGCTGCCGTGCCCAGCTTTCGCGCTGCGGTGTCATTCGGGCCGGGAGAGAACTCGATCACCCGGATCGGAGTGTGCCGAAGTTCGTGCCTCAGTACACGTGTCGCCTGAGCGATCGCAGATTTGGAGGCGGTGTAGTAACCCGCGAATGGAATCGGCAGGTTTTCCATTGTGGCCGTCACATTCAGGATGGCGCCCCGACCGTTGGCCAGCATCGTCGGCAATACTTCGGAGGTCAACGCTAATGGCGCCCACAGGTGGAGCTCGAAGAGCTCCCGTCCCGAGGGGCCATCGCCCACACGGGCAAGCGATTCGACGAAGTGTGACCCTGCGTTGTTGACCAGGAGGTCGACACAGCCGAATTCTTCAAGTACGTGGGCTGCGACGGCCGCGGGCGTGCCAGGCTCGCTGAGATCTGCTGCCACGACCAATGGCGGGTGTTGTGCGCGGCCTTCGAGTTCAGTTGCCAGCCGACGCAGCGCATCCTCGCCACGGGCCACGAGAGCTACCCGTGCTCCCCGCTCGGCCAACTGCACACTCAACGCACGCCCCAAGCCTGCAGAGGCGCCGGTAACTACTACACGAGCATCCGAAACGTCGAATCCACTCATTGAGACCGCCCTAATCTCTAGTGACTGATTATCAGTCAGTTGAATCTAGGCGGCGGCTGATTGGGTGTCAACCCAAATAGACGCCCTTATTCATGGCCTCTTCGCAGTGTCACCGTGAGATTGACGGGCGTGCCGTCCGCCTGACTCTGTTGCATCCGACTCGTGCAGTTGCACGGCAGCAAGATTCGGTGGAAGCGAGCAACGTGCGCCGCCTTACAACATGCAGACGGGCCAGTGGTCTCACTCGCCCGAAGGCGAAACAGCGTCGCGCCCCGGCAAAGTGAATGAACCGGTTGAAACGGGCTGCGCCGTGTCCCAAGTGGGGCGAAAGCTCCGTGTCCGAAGATCGGGTGACGCGTCAACAATGTCATAGCCAGAAGCGCCGAAGGTTAAGCAAGCGCCATTAGCCGGCGAACGTTAGGGCCGGCGGGTTGGGATAGCCGAGAGAATGCGGGCCCCAATCGGGCTAGAGATCGTATCTTTGATCGTATACGATCAGCGCATGGTTGGCGTCGATGCAGTCACACGCTTGAGAGGTGTACGACCGGGGAAAGTAATTGCAGTACATGCCAATTACCCCAGCCGCGCTGCGCAGCGGGGCACGCGACCGGCCAACCCGTCCTACTTTTTCAAGCCGTCATCGTCGTTGGCCGCCGGCGGAACGGTAGGGCGTCCGGAGGGCACGCAGCTGCTCGGGTTCGAAGGTGAGATCGCTCTAGTGATCGGGATTGCAGCGCGTAACGTGGTGCCTGAACGCGGGTGGGCTCACGTCGGTTGGGTGACGGCCGCCAACGACCTTGGCTTGTACGACATGAGAGCCGCAGATCGTGGCTCCAACGCGCGGTCTAAAGGCGCAGATGGCTACACGCCACTAGGACCGACGCTGCTTGACGCGTCCGCTATTGCACCCGAACAACTTCGGGTGCGGACTTGGGTTGACGACGTGCCGGTCCAAGAGGACACCACCGGCGACGTGTACTTCCCCTTGGGATTCTTCGTCGCAGATCTGTCTCGCTTTATGACACTTGAGGTCGGCGACATCATTCTCACCGGAACGCCAGCGGGTGCCTCGGTCGTGCATCCGGGACAAGTCGTTGAAGTCGAAGTTGATTCCCTGACAGATCCCGCGCTCACGACTGGTCGATTGCGAACTGCGGTTGTCGAGACGCCCGCGCTCGGCACGTGGGGATCGCTGCCCCGTATCGATGACGATGTGCGCGCGGCCGCATTGGGGACAGCAGTGGGAAACCAAGGAAAGTCGCTAAGTGACTCGATGCGCTCACGCGTGCTATCGGTTGGCGTTGCCACGTTGTCGGCTCAGCTGCGTAGACGTGGGCTGGAATCTACCCATGTTGAGGGCGTCCGACCGGTGGGGGCCAGCAGCAAGTTCGCTGGACCAGCGCGCACATTGCGCTACGTTGCGTTCCGGCCAGACCTGTTCCGCACACACGGAACGGGATTCAACCCCCAGAAGCGTGCGGTCGAGCACATCGGCCGTGGCGAAGTGTTGATGATTGAGGCTCGCGGTGACCTGACTGCCGGAACCATCGGCGATATCTTGGCCCTGCGTGCACAAAGCCGTGGCGCGGCTGCAGTCGTTACAGACGGAGCGGTGCGCGATGCCTCGGCAATTGCCGAACTCGAGATGCCGGTATTTAGCGCTGGCCGCCACCCCGCGGTGTTGGGTCGGCGCCACGTTCCGTGGGAGACCGACGTCGCGATCGTATGCGGCGGGGCAACTGTCGTGACCGGCGACATCGTCGTAGGTGACGAAGATGGCGTCGTGGTCATTCCCAGTGACCTGCTCGCCGATGTAGTGACCGCCGCAGAAGATCAGGAACGTCAAGAGCAGTTCATCGCTGCCGAGGTGGCCCAGGGGGCCAGCATTGATGGGCTGTATCCACTTGGCCCGCTATGGAAATCCCGCTACGACGCCCTCGGCCCCCGCTGTGACGACGCAGGGAGCGCATCGCAATGACTGCTAGTAGACCAGGCTCGAAGAGGGTCGAACCGTCGTTGTCCAAGTCTGAACGCGCGTACCAGGCGATCCGTACGGAGATCGCTACTGGCAAGTGGTCGGCCGGCCACCGATTGGTGCTCACCAGGATCGCTGAGAGTTTGGGTATTTCCGTTGTTCCAGTACGGGAGGCATTGCGACGGCTGGAGGCCGAAGGCCTCGTGACATTCGAGAGAAACCTAGGCGCGACTGTCTCCTTCCTCGACGTCGATGAGTACACGTGGGCGATGCAAACCCTTGCTGTTGTTGAAGCTGCGGCAACTGGCTACTCGGCACCTCTGCTGTCCAAACGTGCATGCGACTCCGCACGTGCGATCAATGCCCGCATGCGTGAAACATTGTTGAATTTCGACCCAAGTGACTTCACCGAACTCAATGAGCAGTTTCATCGCACTCTATGTTCTGCGTGTCCCAACACTCACCTCAATGATCTCGTCGACGTCGGCTGGGCACGCATGGCCGTCCTGCGGACATCGACCTTCGGCTTTGTTCCCGGAAGGGCCGAAGCGTCAGTCAATGAGCATGAACACCTCCTCGATCTGATCGAGGCGGGAGCGTCGCGAACGGATATCGAGAGGGCTGCGCGCGAGCATCGAGAAAGCACACTGAACGCGGTCCTGTCCAACCCGCCGAAGGGCGGACTATTTCCGTCGCTTACTGCAGGAGAAGGCATCTCATGAGATTCCGACAGCATCCACAACGCATCACCGGCTCGATCGCGCCCCTGATCACACCAATTCTCGCCGACGGTGCTATCGACCACGACAGGTTGCGTGCACTAGTTGACTGGCAACTGTGCGCTGGAAGCCACGGTATCTCGTTAGGTGGATCAACCGGGGAGCCGTCGTCTCAAACTATCGAAGAACGCGCGTCGGCGATTCGCACGGTGGCAAAAGAGGTAGCCGATCGCGTGCCGTTCATGCCGGGAACCGGTTCGGCGAACCTGGAGGACACGCTTACGCTGACCGCGCACGCGGCCGACGTAGGTGCCGACGCAGTCTTGATCATCACGCCGTACTACGCCAGACCTACCCAGGACGGGTTGTATCAATGGTATTCCACTGTCGCGCAGGAGTTTCCGTATCTTCCGATCGTCGCATACAACGTGCCCTCACGCACGGCCGTCGGCCTCGCCCCTGAGACCATCGCCAGACTGTTCCGGGAATTCGACAACTTCGTTGGTGTGAAAGAAACCACGACTGACTTCGAGCATTTCTCACGCACCCTGCATGCTGCGGGTCCTGAGCTTCTGGTGTGGTCGGGAATCGAACGACTATGCCTGCCTGCTCTGACCCTTGGTGCTGTCGGGTTCATTTCCGCAGTTTCCAATATCGCGCCAACGGCGGTCGCTCAGATGTACGAGAACTACGAAGCCGGCGACCTCCGCGCGGCGCGACAAATACATTACGGCCTGCACCCGTTGGTCGACCTGTTGTTCATCGAGACCAACCCCGCGCCGGTCAAGTGGCTCATGCACCAGCGTGGACTCCTCAGCAGCCCTGATGTCCGGCCGCCGCTATCCCCATTGAGTGAGGTGGGCCGCGCGCGAGTCAGCGCACTGGCGGGCCAAGGCGCTGCGTACCTCACCGCAGCGCCTGCCCTGCCGACTGCTGCAACCCCGGGGGCGGTGCTGTGAGCACACCGGCACTCGCGAAGCGGCGGACACCTGCGCCCTTGGGCTTACCGCCGCGGATCCAACATTTCATCGACGGCCAGTTTGTGGACAGCATTGACGGCCGGACCTTCACCGTTCTGGATCCCGCAACGAACCAGACTTACATCGACGCGGCATCCGGCGGGTGTGCTGACATCGACTGCGCAGTCAGCGCGGCCCGGCGAGCTTTCACAACGGGAGACTGGCCCCACCTCAAGTCCCGCGACCGCGCGAAAATTCTCCACCGCATAGCTGATGCCGTTGCTGCATGCGACATCCGGGTCGCGGAATGGGAGTCTTTCGACAGTGGCCTGCCCATCACTCAAGCGCGCGGACAGGCACAACGTGCATCCGAGAACTTCCGATTCTTCGCCGATCTGGCAGTCGCTCAAGCCGACGACGTCTACCAGGTCCCAGATTTCCAGCTCAACTACGTCCACCGGAAGCCGATAGGTGTGGCCGGGCTTATCACACCGTGGAACACACCGTTCATGCTCGAGAGTTGGAAGTTGGCTCCGGCACTGGCGGCCGGATGCACCGTGGTCCTTAAGCCGGCTGAGTTCACGCCGCTGTCGGCGACACTGTGGCCCGAGATCTTCCACACCGCAGGGGTGCCTGACGGGGTGTTCAACATTGTGCATGGTCCCGGTGAGGAAGCGGGCGACGCACTGGTGAAACATCCTGACGTTCCGCTGATTTCATTCACCGGGGAATCCTCCACGGGTGAGACGATCTTTCGCAACGCCGCAGCTCAACTCAAGGGCCTGTCCATGGAGCTAGGAGGAAAGTCGCCGGCGATTGTGTTCGAAGACGCACCCTTTGATGAAGCTCTCGACGCCACGCTGTTCAGCGTGTTCTCCCTCAATGGTGAGCGTTGCACCGCTGGATCACGAATCCTGGTCCAGCGCAGTATCTATGATGAGTTCTGTGCGCGATTTGCTCAACGAGCTGAGCGGATCGTCGTCGGCCACCCCGGTGATCCAGCAACTGAGGTCGGGGCACTTGTGCATCCCAGTCACCATGCGAAGGTCTCCCGGTACATAGAGCTCGGTCAGGCGGAGGGGCGATTACTGGCGGGTGGAACGACGCCACCGCACCTTCGTGAGGGAAACTACATCACCCCAACGGTGTTCGCAGATGTCGAGCAGGAAGCACAGATTTTCCAGGAGGAGATCTTCGGACCTGTCGTCGCCATCACGGCGTTCGACACAGAGGACGACGCTCTAAAGCTGGCCAATTCCGTGAAATACGGACTTGCAGCGTATGTTTGGACTAGCGATCTGCGGCGGGCACACCGATTCGCACAATCGCTGGAGGTCGGCATGGTCTGGCTGAACTCGCACAATGTGCGCGACCTGCGGACCCCGTTCGGGGGAGTGAAAGCCAGTGGCCTCGGCCATGAGGGGGGATATCGCAGTCTGGACTTTTACACCCACCAACAGGCCATCCACATCACCCTGGGCGATGTGCACGTGCCGCGCTTCGGTACGCATAACCCGGCCGCGGGTGAAGGAGCCTGAACATGGCTGCACAGAAGGAGCCCCAGGTCCTGCCGCCAGACGTTGTCAGGGCAGCCTACGTCGAGCTCGTTGTGACCGATTTGGCTGCCTCGCGGCATTTCTACGTCGATGTTCTAGGCCTGGTTGTGACCCACGAGGACGATGCCGCTATCCACCTGCGGGCATTCGAAGAATTCCTCCACCACTGCCTGGTGTTGAGGAAAGGCTCAGTCCCGGCGTTGGGACGCTTGGCCTACCGCCTGCGCTCGCCGAAAGAGCTCGATGTGGCAGAGGAGTTCTTCCACCAACAGTCCGTACCCACGCTGCGCGTGCCAGCGGGCGCTGAGTTGGGAATCGGGCAAGCGGTGCGAGTGCAGGATCCTTTGGGTTTTCCAGCGGAATTCTTCTACGAGGCAACGCATGTGGAACGGTTCACCCAACGATTCGATCTACATGGCGCCGGCGCAATCGCGCGCCTCGATCATTTCAATCTGGTCGTACCCTCTGTGCCGGTAGCACGCACATACTACGAGCAGCTGGGATTCAAAGTCTCCGAGGAAATTCAGGATGCCGACCACACCGTGTACGCAGCGTGGATGTACCGCAAGCCGACAGTCCACGACGTCGCCCTCACCGGCGGAGACGGGCCCCGGCTACACCATGTTGCATTCGCGACTCAGCAGTCGCATCAACTGTTGCACCTGTGTGATCGCCTAGGCGCGTTGAGGGAGACCGATCGGATCGAACGCGGCCCGGGAAGACACGGTGTCTCCAATGCCTTCTATCTATACCTAAGGGACCCCGACGGACATCGTGTCGAGATCTACACTCACGACTACTACACCGGGGACCCGGACAATCCGGT
Organism: Mycobacterium sp. 134; assembly: GCF_048282715.1. Taxonomy (NCBI): domain Bacteria; kingdom Bacillati; phylum Actinomycetota; class Actinomycetes; order Mycobacteriales; family Mycobacteriaceae; genus Mycobacterium; species Mycobacterium sp. 134. The sequence goes on along the minus strand of NZ_JBLVUN010000008.1, from coordinate 4,207,035 downwards.
AATTACCTGGGACGTCCACGACAACCAACGCCGCGACTGGTGGGGCAACCCCGTCGTTCCGTCGTGGTATAGCGAGGCATCCCTGGTGCTTGATCTTCAGCGCGTGCCACAACCTCTCATTGAGCGCTCCGATGCCAGGGAAGCCGACGTCACGATCGGAGCTGATGGATTCTCCTATACCCGAACTGCGGATGCCCTGTCGGGATTCAAGCTCGGTGAGCAGGTGTGACAGCACGCTTCATAGCACAGATTTTCACGCTAGAACTCCACTGCCGGAAACCCCTCCGCGGCGCCAGACAGGACAACGCAGAAGAGAACGCAGTGCGACGAGCTCCCGCAACGCACGGGCAGCCGCCAGCTGGCGATGGGCTGTGGGCGGTCAACACCTACCCTGGTACGCGTCGGACGTCGAATCGGCAGGTGCTGCATGAGCGATCCCACCGGGCTGCGCGAAAGAGCCGCGCAGTAGGACGCGGGCCGCGCCTCATGGCGAGCCTGCTCCTGCGCCGGGGGACTAAAGGCCTGAGAGCACCGGCTCGGCGGCGCCTATTTGGCCCGTGCGAACCTCACACCGGTCACCTGTTCGGATATGTCCCAAAGCTGCTCTGCTAGAACCGGATTACTTGCATCTGCTGTGCGGCCGACCAACGTAGGTTCCCCACGGTATTCCCCGAATCCGTCGGGGCCCACATAGCTTGCCGGTGGCAGCGGTTGGCTGGCGGCGTACAAGATTGGGAGCGCACCGGCATCAGCGTCCTGAGCGACGATCCTGTTGCCCAGTTGCATCGCGGCATGCTGAAGTCGATTACCGGTGTGGCTCTGCAGATTTGTTGCGGCCCAGCCGGGATGCGCAGCTAAAGAGAGAACGTGTCCCACGGAGGTCAAACGGTTCTGAAGGTTGAGCACGAACAGGAGGTTGGCGAGTTTCGATTGAGCGTAAGCACCTGCCGGACTATAAGAACGCCGTTCCCAGTTCAGATCGTCGAGGACAACAGCTCCACGCCGGTGCGCCTGTGAGGACACGGTAATCACCCGGTCGGTGATGTGCGGTAACAGCAGGTTCGTGAGTGCAAAATGGCCGAAGTGATTCACTCCGATCTGACTCTCAAAGCCATCACGGGTGTGTCTCTTGGGCACCATCATCAAACCGGCGTTGTTTACGAGTACGTCGATATCGCCACGCCAATCCGCAGCGAACTGCTTGACTGAGCCGAGGTCAGCAAGATCGAGGTGGCGCACGTCGGTGTCACCGCCAATGCGATCGGCCGCATCTTCGCCGGCAACGACGTCGCGCACGGCAAGGACGACTTTCGCGCCGACTCTGGCCAACTGGCGAGCAGCGGCGAATCCCAGCCCGCTGTTCGCGCCGGTGATCACAACGGTTCGACCATCGGAACTGGGGAGATTGGCTACGTTCCATCGGGCCTGCGACATAGAATCAATGTAGGCGTTGACTACAATGTAGTCAACGCCTACATTTATCGCCGGTCGGTTACGCTGGCTTGACCATGACCGCATCCCGTTCGCGCTACCACCACGGTGACCTGCGGGCTGCAGTGCTTCAGCAAGCGGAGCTGACGCTGAGTCGTTCAGGCGTTGACGGTCTGTCCCTGCGGCGGCTTGCTCGCGATATCGGTGTCAGCCATGCTGCTCCCAGCCGGCACTTCCGTGACAAGCAGGCGCTGCTGGATGCGCTCGCCGTCTCTGGATTTGAACGACTCGGCAGGTCTATAAATCGGCGCGCGTCATCTGGCTCGTTTGATGAGCGTCTCCGCGCCGTTGCGCATGCATACGTTCACTTCGCGATCGCCAACCCTGCACTGTTGGCCTTGATGTTTTCTCGAAAGCACGATGAAGCGCCTGGTTCTGCAGTGGCACAGGCGGCGGCTGAGGCTTTTGCCACACCAATCGCTCTGATCGTGGATGGTCAGGCTCGGGGTGACGTCGTGGCCGGGGATCCGATGCGGATCGGCATGACGGCGCTAGCAACATTTCAAGGGCTAGTCGTATTCATTGGGTCCGGCATGATCGACGCGGGCGCGACTGAAGAGCTGCTTGCTGATGCGATCACCCATCTGGGGCAAGGACTGCGCCCACGCTCCTGACGCTCGCATCGATAACCACCCCTTCGGCCCGGCAGGGATAGTCCCGGAAATGCTGAGGTGCTCAGTCGCGGCGCCGTGCCATCCGGGCATCAACCAGGGCCACCGTTCGACCTGCATCGGTGGTTACCTCGCTCAAATAGAAGCTCGTGCGCCCCGCAGCGTGCCTGCGGTGACAGGCGACTTTCAGTATGTCGCCCACCCGCGCCGCCTCGCAGAAGGTCACATTCGCGCTGGCGGTAACCGACCCAGCCGACGACTCATCTGCGCTGGCAGCGTAGGCGAAAGCGGTGTCGGCCAACAGGAAGATCACTCCGCCGTGGCAGATTCCGTGTCCGTTGGCCATGAGCGGAGTGACTTGCAAATGGAGTGCAGCGTAACCGTCCTTCGCCGCGACGAGCTGTATGCCGAGTTGCTGGGCGACCGCATCACGATCATGAAGTGCCTGCACATTGGGGGCGATTCGCCGCGGCGTCGCCGTCATGAGGCGAGTATGGGGTCGAGTGTTACGACCGATTGTTGGTCCACGACCGGGTGGCACAGATTGCGCTCTCGGTTCACGCATCCGCCGGATGTCAGTGTGCGGCAATAGTTCCGATGTTCCACTGAACCGTCCCGTTCTTTGATGGATTGCCACTGCCCAAAGAAGGCTTTGCGAACCCGGCGCACCAATCTGACGCCTCGAGGTTCGACCCCCCAGCAAGTTACACCGCACATGGTCTTGTCGCGTAGTCGTTGTCCGGGGTGTTTCGGCCAGTGAAAGTTTTCGAATCGACACTGCTGGAAAGGTTTCGACGATTCGGCTACCAATGTTTTCCGCCTTGCTCGGGGCTATCCGAGCGAGGCCCGGATGGATTGTGCGGTCGTGAGCAGGTCGACTGCTACGGCTTCGGGATCGACGTCCTCGTTCACATACACCACCGCGACTGCTGCCGGCGGATGGCCACTGATTCGCAGCGGGACAGCGATTGATGAGACGCCGGGTATCACCTCGCCGCGGCTTGTCGCATACCCGACTGGACCGTCGAGGTCATAGGAGAGCGGGATATCCAATTCCTGGCGTTCGGCGTCGGTCAACATTGACCGGATCGCCGCACCTGGCGCTCCGGTCAAGACCGAATGCCGCGCGCCGGGTCGCGGCGCAACGCTGGCGTAGGTGTGCCGTGGCTCCACGCTGACCAGGGTGATCACGTCGTCGCCGTCGAGCACTGCGACAAATGCCGTCATTTCCGCCTTGTTCGCCAGCTCGGCCAGTGCAGGCAGGGCGACGGTCTGCAGGTTATAGGAGACCGACCGCGCAAGCACCGCTAGGCGAGGAGCTAGCCGCAACGCGCCGGCGGCATCACGGGCCACTAGCCGATGTTCTTCGAGTGTGCGCACGATCCGGTAGGTGATGGATCGATGTAATCCCAGCCGTTGTGACAGCTCGGCGATCGTCAAGGGAACGCCTGCATCGGCCAGGATCTCCAAGGCGGTCAAACCGCGAGACAACGTCTGCGATGTGGTTGCTGCGGGTGGCACCCCACGAGTCGTCCTGTCGCTCATGTCTATTCATCCTGCCTGGCGGTGAGTAAGGCCTTGTGCGGCCCTGGTCGTTGACGTAACGTTTACTCGTATTACGAATACGATGTTCTATTATAGAACAGGAATTGCTATCGTGACCAACCGTCAGCCCGTCTTTAGCCCAGGCTCGCCGCTGTATCGGCCGGATCGGCATCATCTGCGCGGCTCAATGGGCAGATTTGCCACAGGGGTGGCGGTGGTGACGTTTGATGCGGCCGAGAATCGACACGGCGTGACGGTGAACTCTTTCGCCGCAGTCTCATTGGAGCCGCCGTTGGTGTTGGTGTCGATTCAGCATTCGACGCGCGCGTACCCCATGATGCGAGATCGCCCATTTGTGATCAATGTTCTTGGGGCCGAACAGGAACAGGTCGCATGGCACTTCGCGGGAAAGCCTTCGATGACGCCGACCTGGATTGAGGGGCCGTATGCTCCGAGGCTCTGTGGAGCCCTGAGCTATTTCGAATGCGTGCCGTGGGCCGAATTCGAAGCAGGTGACCACAGTCTTTTCCTCGGGCAGGTGCAGGACTTCGACTGCCGTTCCGGGGATGCGCTCGGCTTCCTCGACGGCCAGTTCATTGCCATCCCCGAGTTGGTACGCGGGCACGAATCACTCATCTAGCCGCCGACGCCTTGGCGGGCGCGTGACACGAATGGAGCAATCACATGGGTGTACGTACTGGTCGCGAGTTTCTCGACAAGATCAATGGAATGAGACCACATGTGGTCATCGGCGGGGAAGTGGTGTCGCACAACATTGCTGAGCACCCGGCGTTTCGCCACGTTGCCAACAGCTATGCGCAGCTGTACGACATGCAGCACGACTCACAACTGCGCGATCGGTTGACCTTTGTCTCGCCGAGTACCGGTGCGCGCGTGAACTCGTCGTTCCTGATCCCGAAGTCGCTGGACGACATCGTGAAGCGTCGGGAGGCAATGTCGGTGTGGGCTGACGCGGTGAACGGGTTCCTTGGCCGCACTGGCGATTACATGAACAGCTCGTTGACCGCGTTGGCGTCGGCTGAAGCATGGTTCGCACAAGCCGATCCCAAGTACGGGGCTCGAATTCGTTCGTATTACCAGTACATGCGGGAGAACGATCTGCTGGCGACTCACACGTTGATTCCACCGCAGGTCAATCGAAGTGTGACCGGGTCCGAGCAGGCCGGGGGCGAGGTCTCTGCGCGCGTGGTCGAAGAACGCGTAGACGGCATTGTTGTTCGCGGGGCACGGATGCTGGCCACCGTCGCACCCATTGCAGACGAACTGTTGGTCTTTCCCTCAACGGTGCTGCGAGGCACCGCCGCCGACGCCGCCTACAGCTATGCATTCGCTATCGAGAACGATGCGCCGGGGCTGCGCTACTTGTGCCGGTCGTCGCTGCACCACGGGGGTGGAGCCTTCGATGAGCCTCTGGCGGCAAGATATGAGGAAATGGACGCGGTAGTCGTCTTCGATGATGTGTTCGTTCCCAACCATCGGGTCTTCCTTCTAGGGCATCCCGAGATGTGCAACGGCTTCTATTCACAAACTGGCGCCAGCGCCCTGATGACCCATCAAGTGCTCATTCGCACGATCGCCAAATCTGAGTTTTTCCTGGGCTTGGCCTCCGAGATCGCGGCGGCCATCGGGATCGAATCATTTCAGCACATCCAGGAGGACCTGGCTGAAATGATCGTCGACCTCGAGATCGGCAAGGCGCTCCTTCGGGCAGCTGAGGTCGACGCAGCACCCAACGAATGGGGGGTGTATCTGCCGAGGTGGGAGACGCTTAACGCCGCGCGAAACTGGTATCCCAAAGTGGCACAGCGGTTTCCGCAGATCATCAGGAAGTTCAGTGCCTCGGGACTCATGGCTCTTCCTAGCCAGGCCGATGTTGAGTCCGACGCGCTCGCCGATATCGAAACGTACCTGCAAGGCAACGCTATTGCCGGCCCGCAGCGCGTTCAGTTGTTCAAGTTGGCCTTTGATGCGTCGATTTCGAGCTTCTCGGGGCGCCAGGCGCTGTATGAGTACTTCTTCTTCGGGGATCCAGTGCGCATGGCAGGGGCCCTCGTCGCTGGTTACGACCGCGGTCCCGCCAGACAGCGGGTCAAGACTTTTCTCGCGGCGTCTGCTTCGGATTCGGCACCCGTGTGACCTCGGCGCGTGAGCACTCAATCTCAACGTCACTGCTGGTTCGGTATGAGGAAGTTGACCGGTATCCGACAGTGCTGGAATGAAGCCCTGCCCGGCGTGGCCGTATGTCCTGCAGGACTGACGTTCGGCTCGGTACCGCGGTGGCCGGCGATCGCTGCGGATCGGAAATGCTCACGACTCCGTGCCAGCGGAATGAGGGACGCGGTGAGGATTCGCCCTCTACGGCTGCTCGGAGTCGCCGGTGGCCTCGGAACCCCTGTCGTGCCATCATGCGTACGGCAGAACGGTATGGAAAATTGGCGGTATGAGCGCGTCCAACAGGGCAGCTACCGTCTTTCCCAGCAGCCAATGACCATCGAAAGTTCCCAGCGGACCAGGTCGATGGCCGCGACCACGTGGGGGTCGTCAGGGTCGAGGCCTTCTGCCTGCAGTTCTCGGCGCTCTTGACTATCCACAATGGGTTAGACGGTCCCTGGGGGCGGACGGTGCCCAAAAATGTTCCCGGCGCGGAGATCACCGCCACTGTAGACGCACCGGCTGTGACGTGGCCGTGCCTCTGGCGACCTTTTCAAAACGACTCAACAAGCGAGCTGACTTGAATTATCCCGAGCGGGTCGGGCTGTCGAACGCCTAGTCCTAAGGCATCTAGCGGTGTCGCCGGATCAATATACGGCAGCGTCTTTCGAGAAGGTTGACGGCCACGAAGAGGGTGCGAAAGTCTCGGTTGGTGGTCTGCTTGTGGTGATAGCGGTAGTAGATCTGTTGGCAGATGACCGCCAGCCGGAAGAGGCCGAACACCTCGTAGAAACACCATTCGTCGTCGCTGAGGCCGATACCGGTGCTCGTGCAGTAGTGGTGGACGACCTCGCGGCGTGTCAGCATCCCGGGCTGATCGGTGGGCTGTGTGCCGAATGCTTTGAAGTGCCGCGGATCAGTTCTCTGTGTCCAGTAGGCAAGGGCTGCGCCGAGGTCCATGAGCGGATCGCCGACTGTGGCGAGCTCCCAGTCCAGCAGTCCGATGGGTTGGGTGGGTTCTGCGCGACTGTAGACCATGTTGTCGATGCGGAAGTCATTGTGGATCAGGCATGTCCCACGATCGCCGGGTTGATGTTCGTTCAGCCAGGAGATCACGGATTCGAAGGAGCCAACGTTCCAGGTCTTGGTCCGTCGGTAGCGGGCCGACCAGCCCTGCACCTGTCGGTGTACGTACCCGTCTCCTCGTGTCAGCCACGCCAATTCGCCGGTTGAGATGTCTAGTTGGTGCAATTGGATGAGGACGTCGAGGGTTCGGATGCAGAGCTGACGGGTCTGCGGGACGGACAACGCCATTTCCACTGGAAATCGGCGACGGGGGATATGCCCGTCTATCCGCTCCATCACGTAGAACGGAGCCCCAATGACCGTGTCGTCCTCGCAGAGACCGACAGTGCGTGGGACGTATCGGAAGATGGGCTGCAATGCGGTTTGAATCCGGTGTTCTCGGCCGATGTTGTGCGAGCCGGCGGCCTGGTAGCCGTGGGGAGGTCTTCGCAAGACCAGGTCACGGTCTGGGAACCGAAGCAGGTACGTCAAGTTGGATGCACCGCCGGAGAACTGGTGCAGTTCGGGCGCGCCGTGCAGGGTGGGATCCTGCTCGATCAGCCAGCGTGACAGTTGGGTGATGTCGATAGCGTCCTCGGCACGTACGTCGTGTGTGTTGCTCTCGCGATGAGTGGTCACATCAGTCTCCTGGCAAGTCGGTCCGGCAGATGCTTGACGGCGACGCCGATGGGTGCCCATGGCCATCGCGGGACGTATGCGCGGTCGCGTCGCTTCTCGATCGCCTCGACAATTGCGCGGACCCCGGTTTCGGTGTCGACCATGAATCTGGTCTGGTCGGCGACCGCGGCGTTCATTTCTGAGCGGATATACCCCGGATAGATGACGGAAACTTCGATGCCCGGAATATGTTCGGCACGTAGGCCTTCGGCGATTGCCGCAATACCTGCCTTGGTGGCCGCGTAGGTGGTCATCGATTTGCGCATGCCGCGCAGAGCCGAGATTGAAGAGATAAACACGAGGTGGCCGTGCTGTTGGGTTCGGAATATCTGCATTGCATATTCGGCCGTGGTTAGGGCACCGACGAAGTTGGTCATGGCGGTGGCGCGATTGGCAGCGTGACGGCCGGTCCCCAGCGCGGCTCCTGATCCGACACCGGCGTTGACGATGACGCGGTCGATGGTCCCGCAGGTGCGGTGAAACTCGTCGAACACCGTCGCAACCGCTTGGTCGTCTGTCACGTCGAAAGATGCGATCTGCACTTTGCACGTGGGATGGTCAGATTCAATCTCGGTCTTCAAGGCCATCAGGCGTGGGTGCCGGCGCGCGCATAACGCGAGGTCGTAGCCGAGGTCGGCGAATTGGCGCGCCATCTGCTCGCCGAGTCCAGAGCTGGCGCCGGTGATCAGTACGGTTCCCGTGCTCATTGCTTCACCGTGTGGTAGCTGGCCAGTTCGAGGCGTGCCACCGTCTCCAAGTGAACTTCGTCGGGGCCATCGGCGATGCGAATCGCTCGGGCGGCCGACCACGCGGCCGCCAGGGGGAGATCGTCGGAAAGCCCTGCGCCGCCGTGCAGTTGCATGGCCACATCGATGACGGCTTGGGTCATCTTCGGTACGTGTGCCTTGATCTGGCTGACCTCCTTGATGGCTCCCATCGGGCCGGCCACGTCCAGCTTCCAGGCAGCGTGCAACACCAGTAGGCGGGCGGCGTCGATTGCGGTGCGGGCATCGGCAATGCGCTCCCGGTTGCCGCCGAGATCGGCGAGGCGCTTTCCGAATGCTGTTCGATTGAGGCTGCGACGGCAGGCAGTCTCAAGCGCGTACTCGGCCAAGCCGATCAGGCGCATGCAGTGATGGATGCGCCCAGGCCCCAGTCGACCCTGGGCGATTTCGAACGCTCTGCCCGGCCCCAACAGGATATTGGACGCAGGCACACGGACGTCGGTGAAAGACACCTCGCCGTGGCCGAACGGTTCGTCATAGCGGCCCATAGCGGGCAGCATCCGCTCCACCTTCACGCCGGGGGTGTCGCGCGGTACCAGCACCATGGTGTGCCGGGATCGCCGCGGTGCTTCGGGATCGGTCAATCCCATGAAGATCAACAGCTCGCAGTCAGGATGACCGATGCCCGTGGTCCACCACTTACGGCCGTCGAGCACGACTTGGTCACCATCAAGCACCGCGGTCGCGGCCATGTTGGTCGCATCGGACGAAGACACCCCGGGTTCGCTCATGGCGAAGGCGGAGTGGATGGATCCGCTCAACAAGGGGTAGAGCCACCGGGCCTGTTGCGTTGTGGTGCCGTACTTCAGCAACACCTCCATGTTTCCCGAATCTGGTGCATTGCAATTGAATACGTATGGTGCGAGCATCGACCGTCCAGTTAGTTCCGCGACGGTGGCATACTCGGCGTTGCTCAGGCCGGGCCCACCCAGCTGGCCCAGCGCGTGCGCTTCGGAGTCGAGCCGAGGTGGGGGCAGGAACAGATTCCACAACCCGGCGTTCTTGGCTTTAAAGCGCAGGTTGTCGAGCAGCGGCAGCGGCTGCCAAGGATCAACGCCGTACTGGCGTCGCTGCGCGATATCGCGGTGGTAGTTCGCCTCGACGGGTATGATCTCGTCGACCATAAAATCCCAAACCTGCTCGCACAGCGAGGCAGCAAGGGGTGAGGGTTCGAAATCCATTGCTGAATGCTCCCGTCGGTGCTCAGATGCAAGGTTGATGTGTCTGGAAGTTGCCCCTGTTGGTGGGCGGGGCGTGATGTGCTTGTCACGCGAGAGGTTCAGCGTGGGGCCCCGGCCAAACCTGTCATCGAAATATATTTGGGGCCAGTGTATTTGGTGAAGTTATGGACGGTGAGAGTGTCAGGAACCGGCGGCCGGGATTGATGGGTTGGCCGCCGGTTCCTGCGTCGTGATCTGGTCTTGCCCGTGTTGGTCAGGGGCAGTAACTAGCCGCGGCGGCGCTATTCGGGTTCGCCGAAGGGAAACCACCCGACCTCAAGGTAAGGGCGTTTGCCTGCGGCGAGTTGATCGATGACTGCCTGTGCCATATTGGCCGCGGCGGGAAGAGCCGTCAGTCGCTCTTGGGTGCGCAGATACTCGGCGAACGCGGTGTGCACGTCGAGATCGTGTGCGGTCTCGATGGTGTGCTTGCATGCTGCGACGCTGGCCCAAGAATCGGCGGATAACGGTGCGACGATCTTTTCCCACGCCGAGGCCAAGTCGTCGACTGGCACCACCTGATCAATGAGGCCCCATTGCGCGGCCTGCTCTGCGTTCAGAACTGCGCCACCGAGCAAGATGGCCTTCGCGCGACCGACTCCGAGTAGTCGCGGCAGATACCACGTCGTCAGACCACCCAAGATGCCGACCTCGCGTGCCGCGGGAATGGCGAAGATGGCGCGGTCGGTGGCGACCCTGATGTCGCATCCGACTGCCAGTTGAATGCCGCCGCCCAGACAGTATCCGTCGATCAGCCCGACAACGATTTGGTCGAGTGATCGGAGATTGGTCAGCATGGTGTCCCAAATCTCGGCAGAGTTGGGATCTGGCCCGCCGCGTTCGGCCGCCTCTTTCATGTCCAGGCCGGTGCACCAGTGATCGCTGGAAGACCTGATCACCACTGCGTCGAAATCGTCGCGGTTCTTCAGGCTTTCGGTGATCGCGAGCAGATCGCGCATGAACGCACTGCTCTGGGCGTTGTGGATCTCGGGACGACACAGCGTGATGAAGATGCGTCGGCCATCCTGCTGGACGTCGGCGGTCTCGTGTGTCGGGTTCTGGATGGTAATCACGTCGACCTCAGTCCTGCCAGAAGTCCTTGACCAGAGCGCGTCGCGCATTGCGGCCGTCAGTGGTAACGAAGTCCTTGATGCCTTGACCGAACGGCTCGCGCTGCGGCGCACCCTCGAACCACAAGCTCTGCCACATGTCGAGATCGGCACCGTGATCGACGAAGTACTTGGTGCAGCCCAGAGACTGCGGACTCTTATCGAGCAGAACGTCGACCAACTCCTTCACCGCGCCGTCGAGCTCACCGGGCTCGACCAGTCGGTTCACAAGGTCGTGCCGTTCTGCGGTCTCAGCCGAGAACAGGGCACCGAGCAGGTTCCACTCCTTGGCTTTGCGCCGCCCGGCGAACTTGGATAGACGGCCGGTGCCTCCCCAACCTGGCGTGATAGCCCAGTTGATCTCCGGCATTCCCCATCGGGACCGATTGGTGGCAACTACAAAATCGCAGACCAGCGTCAGCTCCAAACCGCCGCCGGTGCAGATCCCATCGACTGCGGCGATGGTGATCGGGGCCAGGTTGGAGATGATGTTCACCGTTTCCTGGTACTGACGGACCTGCCATGGGACGTCCTCCAATGCCCAGGTGTTGAACTCCTTGATGTCGTCGCCGGCGCAGAAGGTATCGCCGGCGCCACGCAGGATCACGATGCGACAGTCCCTGTCCACATTGATCTCTTTGACCACCGCGTTGAGCTCAGCCGACACTTCGCGGTCCAGCGCGTTGTGCACGGCCGGGCGATTGAGCGTGATGGTGGTGATCGGACCTTCGCGGTTGACGATCAACTTTCCTGATGCAGAAGGTATTTCAGCCATTGTGACTCCCTGGGTGAAGTGATGGTGCACTCCGACGGTAACACTCATAGTCTCGTTATGGAAGTAACTACTAAAAAAAGAGTTGGGTTACACTGTGTCGATGTCAGAGGCCAGCGGCATCGCGCCTGCTCGAGACTCGATCCTGGATGCGGTCGACGCGATCGGCGATGCTTGGTCGTGGCTGATCCTGCGGGAAGCGGTATTGCACAGGGTTGATCGATTTGGCGAGTTTCAAGATCGCCTCGGCATAGCGCGTTCCACCCTGACTGCAAGGCTCAACCAACTCGACCGCAGCGGAATACTCATTCATGACCCGCAGGCCCGCAGGTATGCACTCAGTCCGGCCGGCGAGGACTTTTTCGGTTGCCTGTTGGTAGCTCAACGCTGGGGTGATAGATGGCGCCCGAATGTCCAAGCAGCGCTGCCCGTCACCCATGAGGGAACAGCGGGAGCGCGACATGCCGTGTCAGCGATTCTGTGCTGCACAGCTTGTGGGCAAGAGTTGCGGGCTGGTGAGGTGATCGCCCATCGCGGCTCTGGAGCATTCTCCAACCGTGTCGTAGCGACGCGTCGCCGCACGCCCGATCTTGAACTGCTAGAGCGAGTGCGTCCCTGCTCTATCGCCCACACACTGACCGTTACTGGGGACTGGTGGAGCTTCCTGATCATTCGGGAACTTTTCTTCGGCGTACATCGTTTCGACGACCTGCAGCGTCACCTGGGAGTAGGCCCGAACATCCTGTCCACGCGGCTACGGAATCTCGTGAGCTTGGGCGTCGTCGACCGGGTCGAGTACCAATCATGGCCTGCGCGTTACGAGTACCGACTTAGCGAGAAAGGACTGGACTACTATCCGATCCCGTTGGCGGTGGCCATGTGGGGTCGTCGTTGGCTGCCGCCGAACCCTAACGAGCCCACTCTCACTCATGCCTGTGGCGGCGAGGTGCAGGCAGTCTTGCGCTGTGCAGAATGCACCGCCGAGATCACTCGCCAGGACGTCGATATCGTGGACCGCTGGAAGTCATAGGCCTATGAGTTGGGCAGCGCAACAACGGGTCGCGCGACCAGCGATGGCGTCGCCGGTTGATATGCGTGCGTGTGTCATCTGATTCGGAAGTCACACGCCCAGGCTGCGGCCCACGATCTCTTTCATGATCTCCGTGGTACCTCCGTAGATGGTCTGTACTCGCGAATCCAGATACGCTTTGGCGATTCCGTACTCCCTCATGTAGCCGTAACCTCCATGCAGCTGCAGGCATCGATCCACAAGTCGCACATGAGCTTCGGTGGCGAGCCATTTCGCCATGGCAGCCTGTTCGGCAGTTAGGCGATCGTCGATGTGAAGCCTGATGAACTCGTCGACCATGATGCGAACGGTCGTCGCTTCGGCGGCCAAGCTGGCCAAAAGGAACCGGTTGGCCTGGAAACTGCCGATCGACTTGCCGAACGCCTTGCGCTCTCTGGCATATTCCAGCGTGGACTGCAGAGCGGACTCCATCACGGCCGCCGACGATAACGCCAGCGCTAATCTCTCCTGCGGCAAGTTCTGCATCAGGTAGATGAATCCCTGGCCCGGTTCCCCCAGCAGGTTCGTCGAGGGCACGCGGACATTGGTGAACGACAGCTCGGCGGTGTCTTGGGCCACCATGCCGACCTTGTCGAGCTTGCGGCCCCGCTCGAAACCATCCATCCCTCGTTCAACCACCAGCAAGGAGAAGCCTTGTGTGCCCATCTCTGGATCGGTCTGTGCGACAACGATCACCAGATCAGCGTGAATTCCGTTGGTGATGAACGTTTTTGTACCGTTGAGGACCCACTCGTCCCCAACTTGTACCGCACGCGTCTTGATTCCCTGAAGATCGCTGCCGGTGTTCGGCTCGGTCATTGCGATCGCGGTGATCAGCTGCCCAGAGCAGAAGCCGGGAAGCCAACGGTGCTTCTGCTCGTCGGTGCCCAGCCGTAACAGGTAGGGAGCAACGACATCGTTGTGAAGGCTAAAGCCCAGTCCGTTGTAGCCGCCGGCGGCGATCTCCTCGGAGATGATCGCGTTGTAGCGAAAGTCGGGACAACCCCCACCGCCGTACTGTTCTGGCACCGCTGTGCCGAGAAACCCCTGTCTGCCTGCCTCAAGCCAGACGCGCCGGTCGACGATCTTGTCGCGCTCCCATTGGCTGTGAAACGGCGCCACGTCGCGGTCCAGGAAGGAGCGGAAGGCGTCGCGGAAAAGTTCGTGCTCGGGGTCAAACAGCGTGCGTTGGTACATCACTGGACTGCTGTTCATCGGTCAATCCTTCGGCTGATCGCTGCCTCGACCCCAACGATGCTACTATTATATAGAGCATTCAACAAACTATATTTGAGGGGCGGCACACTCGCCGGTGGTTGTCAGCGGACTGCGGAAAGGTGAGAAATGAGTCCAGTGCCCTGGCGGATTCGGATGGGATTTGACGGTCATTCGATCGAGGGGAAAGCTGGCCGCGTGGACTCGAAGGCCGCCGAACAGGATGGACGCCGTCTGCGCGGCTTTACTACGCGGGCGAAAGCGTTAGAGGTCGCCGCAGAGCTCTTTGCATCCCAAGGATATTCAGCCACCAGCATTTCCAGCATCGCGCAAGCCGCCGGCCTGCATGCTGCGTCTCTGTATCACGCCTTCGGTAGCAAGGAAGGATTGCTGGCCGCAGTTGTGCAGCATGCCAGCGACGAGTTTTACGGCTACCTCGAAGCAATGGGCGACCAGCTGAGTCCGTCGGCGGCCATCAGCAGACTCGCCGATGCACTTGAGAGCCGCCCGCTATTCCTTCGGCTGCTGCTGATTCTGGTACTCGAACGTGAACATGGCGACCCCGCGCTATTGCAGACCGCAGTCGAGGTGCGCGAGCGGGGGCGCGCCATGATCCGGTCCGCGATTGCACGCCATCTACCAGCAGATTTGTCAGAGCGTCAAGATCAAAGGCTCGAAGACTTCAGTCACCTTCTGATGGCATTTCTGGATGGGATCTTTATTGCACAACAGGTCGATGTCAGTCCCGATCGTTTCAGGCGCCTTTTCGAACTGATCGCCGAGGCAATGCGGTCGCTGTTTGCGGCGGACTTGTTCCCGGACAAGAGCCAGGACAACTAGTTCTTGTCTCGTGCTGCTCCGCAGGCCTGCAGCGCTCCGAGGCGGCGAGTCACACTTGGTGTGCGCCACGCAGTCGTCATCGATATGCGTCGGCGGCACCGGCATGAAACCTGATTTTCGCTGATGCCGACGCGCAACGCGCGCAGCCAAGGGAATTGAGGCATTGGTTGCGTCGGGAAATTTTCGTGGGTTTCGTTGCGCGTTGCCTGTTCGGTGGGATCACACGGCGCGATAATTCGGCGGTGAGTCATCGCACTGTGGAGTATCGCCGCGACCGGGTGGAACCAACCCCGGAGGCGCTGGCTGGCTGGGGTTACAACCGCAACAACGACCTAGCCGCTGGGGAATGTCTGTACTGCCATCATGAAATGACCTGGCAGGTCGAGACGTCGGCGGTATCCATGGGCAGCAGCGAGGATGCTCCGGACGGGGTATCGGTGGAAATGACGTGTGCCTGTGCGACCCAGCATCGCGCCACCCCTGAAGGCAAGGTCGGATGCGGCCGTTACTGGGCGGTGCGTGTATTGGCAGAAGGCAACGAGCCGCCAATCGTCCCGGAGACCGATCCGACACGGATGCATCTGGCCAACCAGGTCGCAAGCAACACCCCACTAGTGCAGGAAGGGAAAGTGCGTGCCGCAGCTGAGAAGTGGGTCGGCGCCGTGACTGCCCTTCTCGGCCTCTTCGGTCTCAGCGGAATCGCCTTTGGGAAAGACGTTTTCACGGGCCTGGGTCCCTGCGCTCGGGTAGTTCTCGCTGTCGCACTAGCGTTAGCGGTGTTGCTATCGGCCCTGTCGGTGCTGTTAATCTACAAGGCCGCGTACGGTTGGCCGCGCTCGGTGGATATTTCGACAGGCCTTAGTCTGTCGAAATGGAACCTTAAGCGCCGCATGGCTGCTGCGTCGGCGGCGGCCAACCTGCGGGCGGGTGTCTACTTGGTGTTGGTGTCGCTGCTGGCGCTCAGTGTCGGTGCCGGAGCGGTGTTCTCGTCAGGTTTCCACTCGCGCGCGGCGTTGGTTGAAGTGACCCGAGTCGATGACTCTCAGATCTGCGGTGAACTGCTGAGCAATACCGACAACGGCGCGTTGCGGATTCGTCGCGCCGACGGTTCACTCGAAGTGGTGAAACCCGACGCGTTGGCCAAGATCGCCGTAGTTGCGAAATGCGGTAAGCCATAGTGCTTCCCGAATGCCCTGTGGCCGAACACCGAGAACGCTCCGACGTGTTCTATTGCTGTTGTCCGACCGATCCTGCGGTACCGCAGCCGGGTGTGCACGCACTGGTGATTGGAGTCAGCGAGTATGAGGGGGACCGGTTCAAATTGTTGCGAGGCGCCGCGCCGGCGGCGACCCACTTCGCGCGCTTCCTCTTGCACGACTTTCATCATCCAGAAGAAGTCCCCCTTCAGACGGTGAGGCTGCACCTGGCCCCACCTGCCAACATGACCGAAGCTGACCAGGCGGAATACCTCCTGACCGACGGGCGACCCTATCAGCCGGCGAGCTACCAGGCCGTGGAGCGCGCCCTGGCGGCATGGGCCGCGGATTGCGACGCACACCCAGGCAACATTGCCGTCCTATTCGTCACGGGACATGGCCTGGCGACATCGTCACAGGCCCGCTGGGCTTTCCTGCCTGAAGCTGGCGCCGCTGGAAACATCTACTCCTTCGGAATCAACGTGACAGCCCTCAAACAGCGGATGGAACCAAGACGGGCCCGCACGCAGCTGTTCATCTGGGACATTTGCGCCGATTCGGATGGCAAACCCGATTACGATGGCACCGGCGGCATATCCATTCCCCCCGTGACACACGAGCCGGAACATCCAGGCTCGGTCGATCAGGTCGCCATCATGTCCCGCCTGGGTACTGAAACCTACGCGCTCAACGCCGAGAAGGGCACAGTGCTCACCTCCGCGCTCGTCGGATTCAGTGCCGAAGACTTCAGGACCCGGCTGATGTGCACCGCAGTGGCTGTAGACAAGCACAGCAATATCGCCGTTACCCCGAAGCAGGTGGAGAAACTCCTGCCGGCCGCAGTGGATTCCAAAGTGAGGGGCCACCCGAGCTACATGGAGCACATCGTTGATTCCCGTTCCGCCGATGTCGGGCTAAACCGACCCGATCCGCCACCCTTGTTCAAAGTGACGCTGTCGTGGAACGGGCAGCCCGCAAGCGAGGCACTCTCAATTAAAGTCACCAGGGGCCGAGATGAGACTTTCCCCACCTACAAACTCGTTTGGACGGCAGACCAACCGGAGGTACAGACGTTGGTCGAGCTGAGCGCCGGACATTACCAATTCTCGGCGAAGCCCTGCGCGGGGGATGGCAACAGTTACGGCGTCACCGTCGACAGCGATATGAGTATCGACGCCTGGAATGGCGGTGAACTGTGACAGTGGAATCGGTGCTCACCTTTGCGTGGAGAACGAAAGACCCAGTAGTCCAGTGTGTTCCAGCGCATGTCGGCGCCGAGAACGTCAGCGTCGTCGCCGCCCCTGGAGACAGGGTCCGACTGCCTGCGGGGCCTTGCATCCTCCGGATCGACGTGCCTGGTTATGTCCCTCACATCGTCGCCGTGACTGTTGCAGAAACCGGCGAACGACACATTCAACTCAGCCCCGACGCGCTCCAGCGCTGCAGCGAACCAGATCAGGATGACGAACCTCCCCGCGGGTTGTCGATTAACGCGGAACCGTGGATCCAACCCGTTTTCCCGCCCCCGCGATCGCATGGAATGGTGGTGAGGGGAGGCCGTGACGAGATCAAGCTCGCGGCCCGCGGCGGCAGCAGCGCCTCGTGGAGTGTGGAGCTTATCGGGCCTCGCACACCGCGCCGCCTGCTCGTTGTTCCTCCCATGCCCGCCGGCGACCACTATCGACTGTTGTGGTATCGACCTGGGGAACTGGTGCCGCGACCGCGAATTGAGCCCACCGACGGTGGCGGACAGCTACTGATGGGCTACCTGTTGAATGGCCAGTACGCGCTGGCGGCCGCAGCAGCCCGCACGCTGGAACGCGTGCGGGGTGACGCAGACCCGATGACGTGGGTGGCGCCTTCCTACACTCAACTGTTGATCGGATACGCCTACGCACTCGGCCGTGACTGTGCCCGGCTGACCTCGTGGTGCAGGCGTACCGCCGCTGCCACGGAGCTAGGTTCTGACGGTTTAGTGCTCGCGGCCGAAGCCGCATGGCAGCGCGAAGAACCCACTCTGACAAGGGAACTCCTCGCGTCTGCCGCAGACCTACCGCCGCCCACCATCACCTTGGGTGGCGAGTTAGCCCTTGACCGCGCCACCTCCCTATCCCTTGAACTGGGCCGACCGGCCGTCTCCGATCGCCACGAGGCTCGCGCCCAAACGAACGTCGCCCATTCTTCCCACGAAGCGATGATGCCGCCTAATCTCGCTCCGGCATACGACGCTCATGCAGTCGGGGGCCAGCCACTCCATGTTCAGCCGAAGCTCGATGACGCTGTCCAGGCACTCAGCAACCGCTGGACGACAGCGCTGATGCGTGCTGACGGCCGTTCCCTGAGCTTGTCGATCGCCACGAGTCAGTTGATGAGCCCAGATCTGGGGCAGGCCCCGAGGGTGGCTCGGTTGCGCTGGCTGCTGCGGTATTTCATATCGCGCATCCGGTACACAGCGGTACGGACCCGTCCTGTTCTATTTGCTTTCTCGAAGGAGATGATGATGTCTGCTTATTCTGAAGAAGTTGCGATGACAGGCGCCGGGAAAATGTCCGGCGAATCGCGGTCCAAAGACCGTTCCCCGCTTTGGGTTGCAGCGGCGGCATTTTGGGCGCTAGTACTCGTGCTGGGATTCGCCTGGGCTACTGACAGGGCCGGTTGGCAAGTCGGGCCCGTCGTGTGGCTTGCTGAGGGGGCGGTGTTGGCGCTTGTCCTCGTCGCGATCGGCGCCTTTGCCGGCGCGCTCGTTTACCGAGACAGGCTGGCTGCGGCAGAGGTTCGCGCTCTCGACGCAGAGTACGAAGCCCGGCGTTTCCACATGGAGGCGATGAAAGGCCGAGCGCTCGCGGCCGTCCTCGAAGCTGACGGACGAGTCCTCGACGAGTTGGGCGATTCGACAGCCGAAGTACGGGCTGCCTATCTGCGGCATATGACCGTCGCCCGTGAACTCTTCGACTAGGTCCTAGTTCTCAAGCTGCGGACGGTGCTCCTAGCCCCGTCATTTCATGGCCGGAGTGTTGTGGTCTGGCGGGTCTCGGACTGCGGGGGAGTGCGCAGTGCGCACCTTGGCTCGGGTCTGCACCACGCAGCGATGAGCAGCAAATCTGCAACCAGTGCGCGCTCGACCTCAAACTGCTGTGCGTCCACGTCCCTTGCCATCGTGGCTGCGAGGAAAACGCGCATGATGCCGGGTCGGGCCCTTTCTCCGATGATTCACGGCGCTGTCGGTGGTGGTAGTCGACAGGCCTGCAGCGACAACACCCGGCACACTTCGATCGCGGTGGAAGTCCTGGTGGCGGGCCTTACGAAAGGCGAGAGCTGTTAAAGGCTCACCCCTACACGTCGAGCCCTACCCGGTGCTGGCATTGGGCTCCACGCGCTTTCGGTCTGGATCGCGCTGGGCGGGTGCATGTTCGGGATGCCGACACCAGGCGCACTGACCGGGAGTGCAACCGCTATTGCAATGTTATTGAATGCTCGATAAAGTAATTTTTATGACAATGGACCTCGTCGTCGGAGGACTCGGCGCACCTTCCCCCAGGCTGGCCGAGTATCCGCTCTTCCTCCTCGGCGAGGGTCATGTCATCGTGAGTCCACCGTGGCGCACCCCTCCCACCCGGGCGTCACGGTGGACTCTGGCCTGCAACGGCTGCCAGCTCTGATGAACGGCGCTCGTGCGTTGATCGACACCCTCGTCAGTCATGGCGTGGATGTTGTGTTCGCCAATCCCGGCACATCGGAAATGCACTTTGTCGCAGCCCTGGACGCAGTACCCGAGATGCGGGCAGTACTGACCCTGTTCGAAGGCGTGGCGACAGGAGCTGCAGATGGTTATGCGCGTCTGTCGGGACGACCGGCCGCCGTACTTCTACATCTAGGACCGGGCCTGGGGAATGGGCTGGCCAATCTTCACAACGCCCGCCGGGCCGGGACCCCGATGGTCGTTGTGGTGGGTGATCATGCGACCTACCACAAGCGGTTCGACGCTCCCCTCGAATCCGACATCGAATCGGTCGCCAGGACCGTCTCCGGTTGGGTCAGACGCACCACCCACCCTGAGACTCTTGCCGACGACGCGGTAGAGGCCATCAGGGCTGCGGTTGGCCCGCCGGCCCAGATCGCCACGCTGGTTCTTCCCGCAGACGTGTCGTGGAGTGAAGGTGCATCGCTTTCCCGGCGCGACTTGGCGGTAGCGAGCCCTCTCGACGTCGAACCTGTTCAGAATGAGCAAATTTCATCTGTGGCCACGGCATTGCAGTCACCCGAGCGCACCGTCCTGCTAATCGGTGGCGACGCGACGGCGGGACCGGCACTGCTGGCTGCGGGGCGCATCGCTGAGGCAACCGATACCGTACTGCTTAGCGAAACCTTCCCCGCTCGACTCGAACGTGGAGCGGGAGTCGCGCGAGTGGAAAAACTGTCCTACCTTGTGGAGGCCGCCACCGCACAACTCGCGGACGCCAAGCACCTTATTCTGGCTGGCGCGCGCGAACCGGTGGCGTTCTTCGCCTATCCCGGACGCCCGAGTAGTTTCGTCCCTGCTGGCTGCCAAGTGCACACGCTCCCCACGACGAGTGTCGCTGAATCCTTGATAGCTCTTGAGGATCTCGTGTGCGGCTCGGACGCTGCAGCTCCACTGACCGCAGCGAATCGCCCGCAGGTCGCCGCAGGGCCTCTCACGGCTAGCGGGATCTCGCAGACGCTTGGTGCGCTGCTCCCACGGCAGGCGGTGATCGTTGACGAGGCGAACACCTCGGGCATCGAATTGCCCGCCGCCACAGCGGGTTCACCGCCGCATGACGTGCTGGCACTGACTGGCGGTGCAATCGGCTACGGGCTGCCGGCTGCGACGGGTGCGGCAATCGCCGCGCCGGGGCGTCCCATCTTGTGTTTGGAAGCCGACGGGTCGGCGATGTACACCATCAGTGCGCTATGGACACACGCGCGAGAAAACCTCAACATCACGACCGTCATATACAACAACCGCGCCTATGACATCTTGCGCATGGAACTGGCTCGCGTAGGTGCTCAATTACCCGACAAGGCTGCGAGTCCCAAGGCGCGTGCACTGCTTGACATTGACAACCCCGCGCTGAATTTCGCCAAGATCGCCACTGGAATGGGTGTGCCCGCAAGGCAAGTCACGACCGCCGAGGAGTTCAACGACGCCCTCGATTTTGCTCTTGCGCAACCGGGACCGCTCCTGATCGACGCAGTCATCCCCCCGATCATTCTTTGAATGTCCCCCGACTCGGCTGGAACCGACGTACTGATGTAGCAGTGCGAAAACAAGAACATTCAGCACACTCGGAAGAGGTCTGGCACACATGAGCAACAATTCATCTGGCACCCGCGAGAGCGTTGGGTTGTGCGACATCGTGGCCGCTGCACCGGCGTTGCTCCGTGACACGCCGAGCATCGTGAAGGGCGCGCTTGCTGGGCGTAAGGCGCAGCCTTCTGCGAAAACATCGATCGGCCAGGTCTTTCAAGAGCGCGCCGCTCGCCACGCCGACCGTGTGTTTCTCAAATTTGAAGGTACCGAGATCACCTATCGACAAGCAAACGAGTGGGCGAACAGATACGCCGAGGCATTGCTGGCCCGCGGCGTGGGACACGGCGACGTCGTGGGACTCATGCTGAGAAACTCACCGAACGCGATTCTGGTGATGCTCGGTGTCGTCAAATGCGGAGCCGTGGCGGGAATGCTCAATCATAACCAGCGCGGTGGCGTGCTCGCGCACAGTATGGGGTTGCTTCACGCGAAGGCCACCATCGCCGAATCTGACCTGATCGCTGCCATCGAAGGCAGTGGCGCTCCGGTCCAAGACCTCATCAGTATCGAAGACTTGGAGGCCCAAGCGGCCCAAGCTTCGACGAGCAATCCGGAGTCTGTTGTCGGGGTACGTGCCAAAGACAGCGCAATTTACGTCTTCACTTCCGGCACCACCGGGATGCCGAAAGCCAGCATCATGACGCACTATCGGTGGTTGCGGGCGCTGTCCAGCTTCGGGGGACTCGGACTGCGATTGACCCACCGAGACACGCTATACAGTTGTCTTCCGCTGTATCACAACAATGCGCTGACTGTGGCAATGTCCTCAGTTCTGGCAGGGGGCGCCACACTCGCACTGGGCAGGTCATTCTCAGCGTCGCGGTTCTGGGATGAGGTCATCACCACCGACGCAACGGCATTCGTCTACATCGGCGACATCTGCGGGTATCTGCTCAGCCAACCACCCAAGCCAACCGACCGGTCACATAGAGTCCGAGTGATCGCGGGCAACGGCCTTAGGCCGGCCATCTGGGACGAATTCACCCAACGATTCGGCATCTCACGGGTCTGTGAGTTTTACGCTGCCAGCGAAGGAAACACCGTGTTCCTCAATTTGTTCAATGTGGACAAGACTACTGGCGTCTGCCCCACTCCGGTCGCATTCGTGCGCTACGACACCGACACTGGCGAACCGGTGAGAGCGCCAGATGGCAGACTGCGCAAAGTGCGCCGCGGAGAACCCGGCCTCCTGTTGAGCGAAGTCAGCGTCACGCGACCCTTCGACGGCTATACCGACCCTGCAGCCAACGAAAAGAAGCTGGTGCGCAACGCCTTCCGTCAAGGTGATATTTGGTTCAACACTGGTGACGTTATGCGCCCCCAAGGTCTGGGACACGCTGCATTCACGGACCGACTTGGCGATACATTCCGCTGGAAAGGCGAGAACGTGGCCACTACCGAGGTGGAGGCCGCCGTGTCCGCTGACAAGTCGATCCAGGCATGCACCGCCTTCGGAGTGGAAGTTCCCGGCACCAGCGGGCGCGCAGGAATGGTGGCAGTGCAACTGTGTGACGGCTCGCAACTCGATGGAAGAGCATTGGCCCGCATCGTGTACGACAAGTTGCCCGGCTATGCACTTCCGTTGTTCGTTCGTGTAGTCGACTCGCTGGAGTACACCTCAACATTCAAGAGTCGCAAGGGCGAACTACGCTCGGATAGTTATCGCCAGTGTTCCGACGATCCGCTGTACGTGTTGGCGGGCAGTGAGGAAGGCTACGTTCCGTTCTACCCGGGCTATCCCGACGACGTTCGAATCGGGTCTAAACCCTCAGTTTGAGCCAGTCTTTTTGGACGAATGCCGATTCATGCGGTGGGTTCCCTGGCGCCTTCGGTGACATGCGCTGAGGTTGGCGTGGTGAGTGCTTGTGCTGTGGCGTTGCCCATAGGAACGCACAGGCTCGCCGGATATCAACCGTGGATCTCTTTGCAGCTCTCAAGCAACGAAGTAAGTCCTCAGCATGAACGCGCGTTTCGTTGGATTCATCGGCAGATCTGTGTGCCTCACCCTTGGACTAGAATGAAGGGTTGATGTGTGGGATCAGTTGGGCAGCAGAAGATTTGCAGGTCGCCACCCCGTCCTGGAACAAGTCCTGTCACGTTGCCGAGGTCTTCTGCCTTTTCGAGCCCGGGACGGGCAGCGTTCCACTGGCCGATTCCGTCGTCCCGTTCGGTGGTGTCGAAGCAAACAAGAAGCTCAAGCTGGTCGTCGCAATCGTCGCAACGCATCGCAAACGGATCCATGGCGTGCCAGTTGGGCCATCCACCGGCCTTGGTGCCCGGGGCGACTGACAGATCGAACTGATACGACAGGCCGGCGCCATTCCAACCGAGAGTATCGAACTCGCTGATGCGGTCCCGCAGCTGCGGCGGGAGATCTTGCCGATACTCACGCACCTCCTCAGGGTGCAGGACGCACGGTGTGGGAACTAGTTCCGTCTGGAAGACAAGCGGATTACGAGGCGAAGCCGCGCCCGACAAGTCGACTGAGTTCCGCCAGAACAACCTCACGGCGGGTGCGTACGCGTCATTCTGCCCCGGAAGGTCCTTGTGGACCACCGGGCACCAAAGCACTTGCAATAAGTCTGTCCCCGCAGGAAAACTGACTGCCGGCGCATCGGCAGAGAAGAGCTGCAACACAGGCACGAGTGGGTTGGGCGTCACATGCCGGCACTGGTCATCTGGCATCGACCCTCCATCCGACAGATCCCAAAAGTACCAAGGAATCTCACACGTCGGCCACGGCTCATCCTGCGGCCACAGAAATGGGCCGCCAATCGAACTCTGATTGGCGAGGGGAGTCGCGCGCCGCGGGTGAAGGCGGGAGGTTGTACGACCAAGGTCGACCAGTTCGGGGACAAGAGTGGTGACGTCGACTGGTCTCCGGGGAGTAATAGGTTGACCTGTCACATGGAGATGATGTCATGGCAGGATCTTCGGCGACTGCGAAACCGTCCGAGTATCTCACTGGCACAGCATGATAAGTCGCCCACGCTGACGCGCCCCGAACCCGAACATTCGACGAGACTGCCGCTTGCGTCCGCGATCGCGCAGTCGCGGAGAGGACGACCGCGCCGCGACTGCGACGTCCACGGTGTCGTCGCCAATGGCGGCAGTGGAGAACCAGGTTACGTGTCTGTGTGCGATCTATCTCCGCGTGGCGAGATCATCAAGACACGGATGTCGCCTAGAGCATCAACGGCGGCCCCGAGCACATGCACAACGTCGAGCAGATCCGGGCGCAAAGAGCTGGCGTTGATGGCGCGAAAAGTGGCATCGGCGCTGCCGTCCACGACCACGGCTACTCCTCGTAGGGATGAAGCGGCCGGACGGAACGTACCCGGTGGGGCAGTCGAAATCTCCGTTGGATGCCAGGTGTGCGTGGACACTGGCCCCGGGTGGTTAGGGACATACGAACTACGACCCAACCCCGATCATCGACAAACCGAGCCCGGACTATCCGCAGTCAATCATCTGGCGCGACGACAAGCCCACGATCCTCACGCCAGGCTATCGCGAAGCATCGGCGCGGCGAGCGGATCAAATTCTGTGCCGTCCCAACGTGGGCAGCTTCGCGGACGGGCAGGCGGATTGGCCGTCAACCAGAGCGCCGAGAAATCGCCATCATGGCTACCGAGTAGTGATGGCAGCTGAAAACCCAATGCATCAATGTTGCATCTGGTACAACTAACGTGTGGCAAAGGATGTGACCGATTGAGCAGAGATGCGCCGGGTTCGGCGCACCTGGTGCTCGCAGGCAACGTCGTTCCTTTGGATCCGACTGCGGCGGTGTTCGAGGCGATGTTGGAAGGCTGGCGTCGGCAGCAGTCGGCTCGGTGGATCCAGTCGTCGACCATTGCTCCTAGGTTGCGATTGATCCGGCGTTTCGAGGAGTACGCCGGCCTGTATCCATGGCAGTGGACTCCAGCTGACGGCGAGGCGTTTATTGACTACCTGCGGTCGACCACAGTGCGTGCCCTATCGACTGCTCGGGCATACGAAGTCGAGATCGAACTCTTCATCGACTACCTGCGGGATTCGCGCTACGGCTGGATAGCTATTTGCGAGAAGCGTTTCGGTGAAGTTCCCCAGGTGGTGTTTCACGAAGGCAACAGTGTCGCGCACAAACAGGAGTATGAAGGGAATCCGAAACGGCGGCCACTGAGCTATGACGAAGTCCAGGCCTTGTTCGACGCGGCAGATGCACGCCCCGCCGAGATTGCCTCGCGCGGAGTCAAAGGCAGTCTGGAAGCGGCGCGTGACGCCGCTGTCATAAAGACCGTCTATGCCTTTGGTCTTCGGCGGACGGAGACGTCCATGCTTGATCTAACTGACCTGCGCTCAAATCGAAAGGCTAAGGAGTACAGAAACTATGGCCTACTCACTGTGCGTTATGGCAAATCGCCGAAGGGGGGAGTGCCGAAGCGGCGATCAGTGCTGCTGGTCCCGCAGATGGACTGGGTGGTGGACACCCTCCATGACTGGGTGACTGAGTTGCGGCCCCAGTTCGCCCCGGCCAATCACCCGGCATTGTGGGTTACCGAACGTCGTGGACGGCTCTCACCGCGCTCGATCAATGAAGCCTTCGTTGAGGCGCGCGAGGCCGCTGGCCTCGACGTGCATCTGGATCCGCACTGCCTCCGACATTCCTATGTCACACACCTCATCGAGTTCGGTTACCCGGCAAGGTTTGTCCAAGAGCAAGTTGGCCACAGTTTCAGCGCGACAACGGAGATCTACACCGGGGTTTCCAATGAATTCCGCAATAAGATCCTTGGAGCCGCGCTGCGAGGCCGCCTCGGAGACGACTGGGATGTCGAACAATGAGAAAAAAAATGGGCTTCAGCTGGCGGCTTCGCGACCTGATGGCCGATCGCCAGATGTTTCACACCACAGATCTGTTGCCACACTTGGCGGAACGCGGAATCGCTCTCTCACGAGAGCAGGTATTCCGCTTGGTCACCCAGCCGCCGCAGCGGCTGAGCATGGATACCCTCGTCGCGCTGTGTGACATCCTCGACTGCACACCCAACGACTTGATCAAGCCCCAGGTTGTCAACAAACAGGTCCCGAAGGCGGTCGGCGAGAAGGGGATCAAGCAGTCTCCGATCAAGCCACGCCGCTCAGTGATCCAAAGGCCCAACCCATGACTCCTAGTAAAAAGGCCGAACGGGAGGCGATTACGGCAGAGTTGGTGGCCTTTCTCCGTCGCGAGGTCGATGCACAGCTTACCAACGAGGCCGCGACCGAGATTCTGAAGAATGCCAATGTGCTCACCCCGGCGCCGCTCCGCAAGCTCGCCGTCCATCTCTACGCACACCCAGATGCCCTGCGCAACCCGTCGAGCCACTGCCCTGTAGCCCTGCTCCGGCTGACCCGCGTGCTAGTCGAGGCCGGCTATGACTCGTCAGTCTCTATCCTCGGCTGCGCTATTTGTGGCCGCACCGCTGATCGGCTCGACCGGAACACAGACCAAGGCCGGGTGTGTGGCAGGTGCGTTAGCGAGTTCGACCGGCGGCCCTGTGCTCGGTGCGGGACCGTCGCGAATCTCGTTGTGCGTCGCCAAGAGGGATCGATTTGCCGACAGTGCTATCGCGACGACCCGGCCAGTCAACAAGCATGCGCGGAGTGCGGCCGCACGCACCTGGTCCATGGGCGAACGAAGGATGGACGCCCGCTGTGCCAGCGCTGTGCACCCAAGCCTCTCCACACCTGTTCATCCTGTGGAGCGCAAGCGCCGGCGGTGAAGCACACCCCCGATGGACCGATTTGCCGCAGCTGTTACACAACACCACCGGCGCTGTGCGGAGTCTGTGGAGAAGTTCGGCCAATCAAGGCTCGGGCCAACGGTACGCGTCCTGATACCTGCAAGTCCTGCTACCGCAACATCGGGGAATGCACCCAGTGTGGCCGCACAGCTAACGGCGGAAAGTTCCGCGGCGGACCCTTTCTTTGCGCCAGCTGCTGGCCCCGCACAGTTGCACAATGCGCGATCTGCGACAACGACAAGGAGGTCCATGCCAATTGGCCGCTCGGCCCAGTCTGCAACTCTTGCTACGACTACCGTACGAACCATCCCGAGCGATGCTCCGGTTGCGATGCTAGGCGGGTTCTCGTCGGACGCAGCGCTGAAGGCCTGGGATTATGTGGCCCATGCTCGGGTCTGGCCACCGATTATCTTTGCCGACGATGCGGACAGCCTGGCGACAATTACGCCAACGACGTGTGCCGGGGCTGCGTGGCCCGCGAACGCGTCAACGATCTGCTCACTGACACCACTACTGCAGAGATTCCGGCGCAGTTGCAGCCACTCGCCGATATGCTTGTGGCAGCGTCCCCTTGGGGGGTTATGCAATGGCTGTCCAAGAGCGTGTCCGCCGAGATCCTTCGCATCCTGGTCAGGCAGAAGCTGCCCATCACCCACGATGTTCTGGACCGCTTTCCGCAGCATCTCGGTCTTCGAGGGCTCCGCGAGATCTTGGTAACAGCCACTGTTTTGCCTGAGCGCAGAGAGACGGTTATGCAGCTGCAGCTATGGGCCGACGCCATGATCGGCGAGCTGCCACAACCCCGCCAAAACATCATCCGACCGTTTGCCGAATGGTCCGTCATTCGTGATGCCCGCAGCCGCGCGGAGCGCGGCCGATATACCCCGGGGGCGGCCGCGCTCGACCGCGCTCAGATCCGAGCCGCCATCCGATTCCTCAACTGGCTCGACTACGAGAACATCACCCTGTTGGAGGTGTCGCAGATACACCTAGATATGTGGCTTGACATCAGACCGTCGAGTCGATGGGCGCTAGGTGTAACTCCCAGACAGGTTGTGAACGGCGTGGTGAGCGGAAGTAGGTGAGGACCTCCGGTATCGGTGTGGTTACCAAATACGCACATCCGATTACCGAGAGGTCCTCATGGTCCACGCTAATGCTTCGTTGACTCCTCGTGGGCGGTTGCGGCTTGCGCAGGCGGTTGTTGATCAGGGCTGGAGTTTGCGGCGCGCGGCTGAGCGGTTCCAATGTTCGGTGGCCACAGCCAAGAAATGGGCCGACCGTTATCGCGACGGTGGCGAAGCAGCGATGGTAGACCGGCCCAGCCGGCCGCATCGCAGTCCGTTGCGGTTGCCGAAACGACGTGAGCGGCGCATCGTCAACCTGCGCTTCACCCGGCGCTGGGGCCCACATCGCATCGCCGCTTACCTGCACCTGCCACGCTCGACCGTTGAGGCGGTGCTGCGCCGCTACCGGATGCCATTGCTGCGGCACCTGGACCAAAACACCGGGTTACCGGTACGCCGGCCCAAACCCCGCCGCTATGAGCACCCGGCTCCCGGCGACTTGGTCCATGTCGACGTCAAGAAACTGGGCCGCATCCCCGACGGGGGCGGCCATCGCAAGCTGGGTCGCCAAGCCGGCCGGCGCAACCGCTGCGGCATGGGATACACGTTCTTGCACCACGCCGTTGATGACCACTCCCGGCTGGCCTACTCCGAGGACCTCACCGACGAACGCAAAGAAACCGCCGCGGGATTCTGGAAACGCGCCAACGCGTTCTTCGCCGACCACGGCATCACCGTCAAACGAGTGTTGACCGACAATGGATCCTGTTACCGGTCAAAGAATTTCGCTGAAGCGCTCGGCCCCGACATCACCCACAAGAGGACCCGGCCCTACCGGCCACAGACCAACGGCAAAGTCGAGCGATTCAACCGCACCCTGACCACCGAATGGGCCTATGCGCAGACCTACCGCTCTGAGGCCGAACGCGCCGGAACCTACCAGCACTGGCTGCATCACTACAATCACCACCGACCCCACACCGGCATCGGCGGAATGACACCAATCGAGCGCCTACGCGTTCACAACCTACCCGTGAAGAACAGCTAGGCGCATTTCTCCGATGGACTAGTAAGCGAAAACTCACTGTGCCCCTTGATATTACGAAACCAGGCAGTGGGCGTCCCTCGCAGCTACTCGACGAAGATGAGCACAGCAGTCAACTCCGGAGATGTCTAAACGACGATTCGTTACCGTTAGCAGTTCGGATCGTAGGAGCGTTGACCCGCCTCTATGGGGTTCAGTTAGTGCGGATCCTCGAATTGACGGTTGACAAGTTCGACCGTGGCGACACGGGCGCATACATAAAATTCAACGAGCATCCGGTTCTTCTGCCTCCGCGCCTTGCGCACCTCATAGACGAACAGATCGGATCTCGCTCAGTGTCGATCCATCAACTCCCGGATCGAGAGCCCCGTTACTTGTTCCCGGGCAGGCCTCCGAGCCGTCCAATGAACTGCGGCGCGTTTAGTCGGACGTTAAAGAAATACGGCTTGCCCAACATCGCCGCGCGCAACACGGCCCTATTTGAAGCCGCCTTCGAACTGCCCCCAACGATAATGTGTGACCTATTTGGCATCCATCCAACCACGGCGTACGGCTGGGCCCAGTACGCCCAGTCGAGCTGGGCCGATTACGTCGCCGCATCTACCCCCGTGGAGGGAGTGGAGCGGGTGACCTTCGAATAGCGCACTTTCCTAATACGTACATTCCGCCAGTTGTCGCCACGAACACGGCGGTCTTCGTCGAGGTGAAGACCCGTACCGGCGACGGCTTCGGTGGGCTGGCCGAGGCGGTGACGGCGCAGAAGGTGCGCCGCATCCGGCGGTTGGCGGCGCTGTGGCTGGCCGAACAGGAGGTTCGCTTCGCCGCGCTGCGCATCGACGTGGTCAGGGTGCGCCTCGGCCGTCGCCGAGAACCCGAGCTGACGCACCTCAAGGGGGTGGGCTGAAATGGGTTTGGGTAGAGCCTATTCGGTGGCCGTGCGCGGCGTGGACGGCGTCATCGTGGAGATCGAGGCGGACATCACCTCGGGGCTGCCCAGCGTCAACCTGGTGGGGCTGCCCGACACCGCCCTGCAGGAGTCGCGGGATCGGGTGCGCGCGGCCATCACCAATTGCGGCAATGAGTGGCCGATGTCGCGCCTGACGCTGGCGTTGTCCCCGGCCACGTTGCGCAAGGTCGGTTCGGTGTATGACCTGGCGCTGGCGGCGGCGGTGCTCTCGGCGCACACCAAGACGGCGTGGGCGCGGCTGGAGAAGTCCGTACTGCTGGGCGAGCTCGCCCTCGACGGCCGGGTCCGGCCGATTCACGGTGTGTTGCCGGCGGTGCTGGCCGCCAAGCAGGAGGGCTGGCCCACGGTGGTGGTGCCGGTGGACAACCTGGCCGAGGCCAGCCTGATCGACGGGATCGAGGTGTGCGGTGCGGGGACCCTGCGGCAGCTGCAGGCCTGGCTCGACGGCAAGGGGGATCTGCAGGCCCGGGTCGCCGCGACGGGGCGGGCACCGGAGCCGATGGCAGACCTGGCTGACGTGGTCGGACAGGCTCAGGCTCGGTATGCCGTCGAGGTGGCCGCCGCGGGTGCGCATCACCTGATGCTCACTGGCCCGCCAGGTATAGGGAAAACGATGTTGGCGCAACGGCTTCCGGGGCTGTTGCCGCCGTTGTCGCCGGCTGAGTCGCTTGAGGTGACGGCGGTCCATTCCGTGGCGGGATTGTTGGCGGGGGATACACCGTTGATCACCCGACCGCCGTTTGTGGCCCCGCACCACACCTCGAGCGTGGCCGCACTGGTCGGTGGCGGAAGCGGATTCGCGCGCCCCGGCGCGGTCAGCCGGGCACATCGGGGTGTGTTGTTTCTCGACGAATTTCCCGAAATGGGATCAAGTGCCCTCGAAGCGCTGCGAACTCCATTGGAGGACGGCGAGATCCGGTTGGCTCGCCGCGACGGTGTGGCGTGCTATCCGGCCCGGTTCCAATTGGTCCTGGCGGCCAATCCCTGCCCGTGCGCGCCGCCGAATTCGGCCGACTGCGTCTGTTCGGCCCAAGCCAAGCTCCGGTACCGGGGGAAGTTGTCGGGGCCGCTGGTGGATCGTGTCGACTTGCGGGTGGAGCTGTACCCGGTCAGCGCGGGGGCGTTCATGCCGCAGACGGGCGAGTCCAGCGCAGAGGTCCGCGAGCGGGTCGCCGCAGCGCGCCTCGCCGCCCAGGAACGGTGGAAACCGTATGGGATCGGCACCAACGCCGAGGTCAGCGGCCCGCTGCTGCGGCGCGAGTTCCGGTTGCCCAAAGCCGCGATGGAGCCGTTGCGGTCGGTACTCGACCGTGGCGTGATCAGCATGCGCGGTGCCGACCGGTGTTTGAGAGTCGCATGGACCTTGGCGGATCTGGGCGGACGGACCATCCCCGCCCATGAAGACGTTGCCGCCGCATTGAGCTTCCGGCAGGCCGGGGGAGTGTCATGACCGACGAAATGCGGCGCGCATGGGCGTATCTGTCGCGGGTGGCCGAACCGCCGTGCCCGCAGTTGACGGCCTTGGTCACGCAAGTCGGCCCGATCGAGGCGGCCGGCCGGGTCAAGGCTGGTCAGGTCGAGGCCGAGGTGTTGTGCCGAGTCGAGGCACGTCGGGAATTCGATTGTGCGGCAAATGACCTGGATGCCCTCGACAGAATGGGCGGGCGTTTGATCACACCTGATGACGACGAGTGGCCGCTGCTGCGCTTCGCGGCCTTTCGCGGGGATGAGGTGCAGAAGCGTCGGAATGGTCACCCTCCGTTGGTGCTGTGGGCGGTCGGGCCCGCACGCCTCGACGAGGCGGCCGAGCGGGCCGCGGCGATCGTCGGTACCCGTGCGGCCACCGCCTACGGCGAGCACGTCACCGCCGAGTTGGCCGCCGGTCTGGCCGAACGGGATGTCACGGTGGTGTCCGGCGGGGCCTATGGCGTCGATGGGGCAGCCCACCGCGCAGCGTTGGGGTGTGAGGGGGTGACGGTCGCGATCGTGGCCGGTGGCATCGACAACCCGTACCCGGCCGGGCACAGCGCGCTGTTCCACCGGATCCGCCAGGACTGCCTGTTGGTCAGCGAGTACCCGCCCGGGATGGCGCCGGGTCGGTTGCGGTTCCTCACCCGGAACCGGTTGGTGGCCGCCCTTTCCGGGGCGACGGTGGTGGTGGAGGCCGGGTTGCGCAGCGGCGCCGCCAACACCGCGTCGTGGGCCAAGGCGCTGGGCCGCTCGGTGTGTGCCGTCCCGGGTCCGGTGACCTCGGCTGCATCGGCGGGCTGCCATGCGCTGCTGCGCAATGATGCTGTCCTGGTGGACCGGGCCGAGCAGATCGTCGAACTCGTCGGTCGCATGGGCGAACTGGCACCCGAACCGCAACATCCGGCAACGCCTCTCGATGGACTCGCTCCGGCCGAGAAACAGGTCTATGACGCATTGCCGGCCCGCGGTGCCCACACCGTGGACGAGATCGCGATGCTCGCCGCGCTGCCTCCGCACCAGGTGCTGGGGCCGTTGACGATGTTGGAGCTGGCCGGGCTGGTCGAAAGCGTCGACGGATGCTGGCGGATCACGCGTCGGCGCCGACGGGGCGCCGTCAAAGGCTGATCTGGACGAGCAATGCTGTTGAGACGGAGAGCCGTCCAAACGCGTCACCAGTTCGTCGGACGGCCCGCGGCGAGCAGCATGCCAAATCAATCTTGAAGTGTTACAGCAGCGTTGACCAGTATTCCCAGAAACGCACCAAGACCAACAGCACAAGTGAGGTGAACCAAAGCGCCACCAGCGACCACCGCCACTGATAGATCGCCCGGGCAACCGCGTTGGTGTGCAGCGGCCGCAGCGCGATGGAGCTCGTCACCACCAGCAGCGGGATGGTCACCGACCACACCACCATGCAGTACGGGCACAGGGCGCCGATGCGGTAGAGACTCTGGAAGATCAGCCAGTGCACCATGACGGCACCGAGCAGGGCGCCGGCGGCAAACCCCGACCAGTACCACCGGGGCAGCCGAACACCGGCCACGGCCAGCACACCGGTGACCAGGGTGAGGGTGAAGGCGACCACCCCGATCAGCGAGTTGGGGAATCCGAAGGCCGATGCCTGCCAGGTCGTCATCACCGACCCGCAGGAGATCACCGGGTTGATGCTGCAGGTCGGCACATAACTTGGATCGATCAGCAGCTCGATCTTCTCGACCGTCAGCGCCAACGCGGCGGCCAGACCGAGGACACCGGCAATCAGGATCCAGACCGCCCCGGCCTTGCCGACGGCCACTCCCGGGGCCTTCTCGGTCCCCGACTCGTCTAGCTCGGACGCGGCGGTTTGATCGGCGCAGCTCATCGGTCAGTCCTACAGATCGGTAGGAGGACATCGAAAACGTGGTTGTACAGAGCCCCAACCTCATTCAGTTCGCCGGTCACGGAATGGCCGTGTTCACTTGTGCTGATCGGCCTTGAAGGCATACCAGCCCTTCTGAAGCCCGCGTATGCAACTCGGACCGAATCTACCTGTGACCGGCGGCTGCAACTATGGCCAAAAGTCCTCTATTCCTGCCGAAGGTCCTCGCGATCTGGGTCGAAAGGCCCTTTCGTGAGGCTGCCTATCTGCTGACACTTGCAATGGCACTCAGTCACGCGGAGCAAGTATTCGGGACGCACGCGGTGTGAAGGGGCGTGGACAGTGGACGACATCAAACGCGCGGTCGTCACTGGCACGGTTGTGACCACCCAGGTTGATGACAGCACAGTACCGGTTGCGCGATCGAGCCCGGACCGCAGTGCCCGTATCGATCCACGCTGTATTCCGAATACTTTTTCCCCCAACCGATTTGACGACAGATGTCGTAAGGGGATCTCGATGGTGATCATCCCGAACGGGCAGGCGAGCCCGGCGCAGTTCGGTCTGTGCAAGCAGTGTGGGACATCAACGCAGGAGCAAAAGGCCTCTGAAGCCGCTCAGCGGCGACGCTTCTCCGGCCCAATGGTTAAGGCCCTCGGTCTGGTGAGTGTGCTTGCTGCCGCGGTGGTGACGACGGTACTGGTGGTCGAGAGGCAACATGACGAGCAGCAGTCGGCCCCCGCTGCGACAACGGCTTCGGCGATCCGCGAGTGGTGGGCCGACAGTCGCACCGATTTCATCGCATTGCGGATCGCACTGGACGATTCGCAGGAAGCGTTGCAGCAGGCCGACGTTGGCGTGTTGAAGGCGTCGTGCCAGAAGATGCATGATGTGGCCGCCGTTGACCTCGCTGTCCGCATGCCGACGCCCGACGCGAGGCTGACCACCGAACTGAAGGCCGCGACCGACGATGCACATAACGCTGCGCACATCTGTCTGTCCACCATTGCCGGTGCCATGATCAGCTATCGGGCCGAGTTCGATACCGACCTCGATCAGGCCTACAAACACCTGACTGCCGCCCGCGAGATCGTCGACCGCGTCGTCAGTGATACCCGCTATGCCTAGCTGCTACAGGGGGAGAGGTGCTCGAATGAGGTCGCATCGTCGGTAACGCGCCGGGACGGCTACGGCTGGCCACTGCGGTTCGAGGCAGCGCGGGACGGAACGATCATCACCGGGCACGGTGCATGATGAATGAGGGTATGGCTGGTCGAACCCAGGACGGAACCCACAAATTCACTGCGGCCGCGACTGCCGACGACGATCAGCTGCGCATCGTGAGCCCGGTGCATCAATGCCCACGCCGGCCGGCCTGTGGTGACCGCGCAATGGGTGACAACCTCGGGATGGCGTTCGTTCCATCGTGTTATGCGCTCAACCAGCGATTGTTCCTGCTGCGCTTGATAAGCCAGCCACCAGTCCGGTTCGGACGGCGAATCCGTGAGGCTGCCGGGCAATTCGCCACAACTGAAAACGGCGGTCAGATCAGCAGCACGCAGCGCCGCTTCCTCGAACGCCCACTCAGTGGCATTGTCCGCTGCCTCAGAGCTATCGACACCTACGACAACAGTCTGTTGCTGGTCTTCTCGGGAAACGCGCTCTGCCCCACGCACAACGACCACCGGGACGTATCCATGCGCGCTCACGGATACCGCTACCGATCCGGCATGGACGGCGCCCTGCGCTTCAGCACGGCTCGATCCCACAACCGCCAGCAGTGCCTCTCGCGACAAGGCAATCAGCGCCGGAAGCGGTCTGCCCACGATCCACGATGTCTCGACTGCCACCTCCGGGCACAGCCCAGCCACCTTCTGCTGGGCTTCGGCCAGCAAGTCGACGGCCCTGGACTCCAGGTACTTCAACATTCTGTGCTGCGACCACGGGCCTAACTCGGTCTCTGCCTCGCTGGCGTCCACGACGTGCACCAGTCGCAACGCGACGCGTCGTCGTTGCGCCTCTCGTGCCGCCCATGCGGCTGCCTCGAGCGCGGACATCGATCCGTCGACGCCGACAAGTACATGGGCGGTGCTGCCAATCTCATTTGCCATTCTGAGCAATAGAATTCCCTCGATCTCGTCTCGGCTGTGTGACATCGCGGTCACCCCAAGGGCGGCATGTCGCTGCGTTCACCGGCGGTCGGTACACCCCAAATCCACTGCTGTTCAGAGAAACTGAACGATTGTGCACGGCGGGTACGTTTCACGGAGCAGGTCAGGGTGCGACTCCTTTCCGATCAGATCGCCATATCTAGATTGGGGCACCCGGGAGGGCCGGGTGAAGGGTCCTTGGTCCTCAAGATCGACGCCTCTCGACCGGCTCTCGCGAACCGCTCGCTGCCGGGCTACCGCGGCCGGCTTCCACCGGGGCCGCAGGCGCGAGCGTCAAGTCAATAGGGTCTTTCGGCCCTACCCGCCGACAGGGGGACCGCCGGTACCGTTTGTGGACATTAGGCGGCGATATGTAAACCGTCGGTGAGCAGGGAGGTCGAGAATATGGCTCGGACCAAGGTGGTCAGGCGCTGGCGCAAGAACATGGACGTCAGCGACGACATTCAGTACACCGACATGCTCGCGACACTGTCCGAGGGGTCGGTGCGCCGCAACTTCAATCCATACAAGGACATCGAGTGGGACACAGCGGCATTCGCGGTCAAAGCGGACGACCCACGCTGGATCTTGCCCGGATCCGACCCGATCGGCGCTCATCCCTGGTACCAGAACCAGCCGGCCGACCGGCAGATCGAAATCGGGATGTGGCGTCAGGCCAATGTCGCCAAGGTCGGGGAGCAGTTCGAGAACATCCTGATCCGTGGCCTGATGGAGTACTCGTTCTGGGTTCCCAATGGCTCACCGGAGTACCGGTACTGCCTGCACGAGTCGATCGAAGAATGCAATCACAATCTGATGTTCCAGGAGATGGTGAACCGGATCGGCATGGACGTGCCCGGGATGCCGCGACTGCTCAAGTGGCTGCAGCCGCTCATCCCGTTGACCGCAGGCCCGCTGCCCATCCCGTTCTTCTTCGGCATCC
Source organism: Mycobacterium sp. 134 (assembly GCF_048282715.1). Classification (NCBI taxonomy): domain Bacteria; kingdom Bacillati; phylum Actinomycetota; class Actinomycetes; order Mycobacteriales; family Mycobacteriaceae; genus Mycobacterium; species Mycobacterium sp. 134. The sequence goes on along the minus strand of NZ_JBLVUN010000008.1, from coordinate 4,170,673 downwards.
TTGCCGGCGAGGAGCCCATCGACCACACCCAGAAGAACGTCCTGCGTGAAGGCAAGGCCCTGCACCCGATCATGGAACGGGTCATGGCGATCCACGTCGCCGAGGAAGCCCGACACATGTCCTTCGCGCACCAGTACCTGCACAAGCGGGTGCCAAATCTGCCCTGGCACCAGCGCCTGCTGCTGTCGCTGTTCGTGCCCCTGACCATGCGCATCCTGTGCTCGGCGATCATCGTGCCGCCGCGCGCGTTCTGGAAGGAATTCGACATCCCGCGCTCGGTGCGCAAGGACCTGTTTTTCCGTGCACCCGAGTCCCGCAAGATATTGCGCGACATGTTCGGCGATGTCCGCATGCTGTGTCACGACACGGGCCTGATGAACCCGGCAGCCAAGCTGATGTGGAAGGTCTGCAAGATCGACGGGCCGCCGAGCCGTTACCGCAGCGAACCGCAACGCCAACACCTGATCCCGGTCGCCTGAGATGTCCGACAAAGAACATTTCGACGTGTTGATCGTCGGTGCTGGGATCTCGGGCATCGGCGCCGCTTACTACCTGCAACGGGAGCATCCGGGACGTAGCTACGCGATCCTGGAGGCTCGCGATGCGCTCGGTGGTACGTGGGATTTGTTCCGCTATCCCGGGATCCGGTCGGATTCGGATCTGCATACCTTCGGTTATGAGTTCAAGCCCTGGCGTGATGAGTACGCGATCGCGACTGCGGACAAGATTCTGGCCTATCTGCGTGAGACGGTCTCGGAGAACGGCATCGACGGCCATATCCGGCTCCACCACAAGGTGCTGGGTGCGGCGTGGGATTCGGCGACGGCGCGATGGACGGTGGATGTCGAGCGGAGCGACAGTGAGGGGGCGGATCCAGAATTGGTTCAGGTCTCGGCGAGCTGGCTGTTCTGTGGCGGTGGGTATTACCGCTATGACCAGGGCTACACCCCGCAGTTCGAGGGCGCGGACCGGTTCGGCGGGCAGATCGTGCATCCGCAGCACTGGCCGCAGGATCTGGATTATGCGGGCAAGAAGGTGGTGGTCATCGGTAGTGGGGCAACCGCGGTCACCTTGGTGCCGGCGATGGCGGGTACGGCTGCCCATGTGACCATGTTGCAGCGGTCGCCGACGTATGTGATGCCGGTGCCGGCCAAGGATGCGTTCGCCAATATCGCCAAGCGGTTATTGGGGCCGGAGCGTGGATATGCGTTGACACGGCGCAAGAACATTCTCAAACAGCGTGGTGTTTATACGTTTTGTCAGAAGTATCCGCGGGCAGCGCGGGCGGTGATCCGGTGGTTCAACGCCCGCGAGCTGCCGGCTGGCTATCCGGTGGATGAGCATTTCAGTCCACGGTATGACCCGTGGGATCAGCGGTTGTGTGCGGTGCCCGATGGTGATCTGTTCGGTGTGCTCGGCGATGGCAGCGCGTCGGTGGTGACCGACCGGATCTCGACGTTTACCGAGAAGGGAATCCTGCTGGAGTCCGGTCGTGAGCTGGAGGCCGACATCATCGTCACCGCAACCGGATTGAACATCCAGTTGCTCGGCGGCATGACGCTGAGCGTGGATGGGCAGTCGGTGGACCTGCCGCAGACCGTCGCGTACAAGGGCATGATGCTGTCAGGGGTACCCAACTTCGTGTTCGCGTTCGGCTACACCAACTCGTCGTGGACGCTCAAGATCGACCTGCTGTGTGAACACTTCTGCCGGATGCTGACCCACATGGACCAGCACGGCTACGACACGGTGCGGCCGATCGCCGACCCGGATGTGGGAACGTTGCCGTTGCTGGACTTCTCGGCCGGCTACGTGCAGCGCGCACTGGCCGACATGCCTCGCCGGGGCGTCGACAAGCCGTGGGTGATGTCGATGAACTACACCTACGACGCTGAGCTGCTGCGCAACGGCCCGGTGGTCGACCCGAATCTGAAATTCGAGACGGCTGCGGCGATGACAGGTTCGGAGACAGCCCAGCCTCTACCGCATTCGGCAGGTTGACCTCACTCGAGCGCCGTCGGCGAGCGGTCCGACGCTGGCAGTCCCGTCGACAATGAGCCTGAAATGGCTCGATGAAAGGGTTTTCGGACTTGGCACGGTGGACAGCAGCCATGCAGGAGAGTGCGCGGCAGAGACGCATCGGCCAGGCGTGCGCGGCTGCGGCGGCCGCCGTGCTGCTGGCGACGTGCGGCAGTGAAGGGGACAACAGACAGGCGACCGCGGCAGCCGCGCAACGGGTCACAGACGCACCGACTGGCACGTCTGCAGCAGCAGAGCGGAACTGTGCTCAGGTCGAGGTCAACCGGTGGATCGATGTCCCCACAGTCGCCGGGGAACCGGCGATGCGGCTCCCGCAGCCACCGAACTGGGAATCAGAATCCGACTTCATCAAGCCGCCGATGAAGCTGGTGCTGCGCAACAACACCCTCGCCGACAGCCTAGGGGTTCCGGCGATCACTGTTGCCACCGGTGAGGTCATCGGGCCCGACAAATCTGCCAGTGACGCGTTGGACGACAGCATCGAAGGGTTCGAAAACGTTGGTGCTCAGAACATCACGCAGCGGGCAATCGCGGTGTGCGGATACTCCGCCCGCAGAGTCACCTACACAGCCGAAAGCGTGAGTGCCTCCGTGGTCGCTGTTGCTGTTCCCGTCAAAGGCGCTATGTCCGTCGTGATCGTCGCTGCACAGAGCGTGACACCGCTGAACCCCACATTCCGAGCGGATTCGGAACTCATCTTGTCTGGGATGCAGATCGCGTCCTGACCAGGACCGAGAAAGCGGGTGAGCGTTCTTGGGCGTCACACGGCGGTCCGCAGCCAACATGGTCGCCCGGGAAACTCTGGCTTGGCCGCAGGCAAAGGCCCTCAGGAGTTGGGGACTTCAGTCCCTAGCGACAGCGAGCGGTGTGGTGGTCGAATTGATCTGGCTGACCGGCAGCCCCGAAAGGAGCATTCGTGAGTTGCCTTCCCGCACCTTCGTCGCGCGCCCTCACGGATGCGGAAATACTTGTCAGTCCGATGAATACCTGCCGTCCGCCGACGCCTGAGTCGGCCTTCCCGGACTGGCGTTCACGTAGTAGCTGCCGCGACGTCGACCCGACCGTATTCTACGGTCCGGATCGCGAGAGGGCCGCGGCTCGGAGACAACGTGTGGCCAGGGCCAAGGCGATCTGCCAATCGTGTCCCGTCAGACGCGCCTGCCTCAGGCAATCGCTCAGATTCTCTGAACCGCACGGAGTCTGGGGAGGGCTGACAGCTGATGAACGTAGCGATGTGCTGTCGGAGACGTCTCCCAGAAGCAATGACGGGGCGAGCCCTGCGACGTAGCGGGACTGGGCCAGTTCAAGTCGCCTGCTGATTTCCTGCTCTTGACGTCCGCTGCTCCCGTCACGGATTCTGGGACCTGATGCCGAAGTCGTGGCCCCACAGGCTGACTGCGGTGGATTCGCGGGCGATCCAGCCGTCGTCGTCGACGTACAGTCCTTCGCAGCCGAATTCGAGGTCGAAGCCGCCGGGAGTCTTCATGTAGAAGGACAGCATCTCGTCGTTGACGTGCCGACCCAGCGTCGCTGAAATCGGGACCTTGCGGCGAAGCGCGCGGTCCAGGCACAGGCCCAGGTCGTCGCTGTTTTCCACCTCGATCATCAGATGCACAATCCCGCTGGCGGTCTGAGCCGGCAGCACAGCCAGGCTGTGGTGGCGGGGGTTGACCCCCAGGAACCGCAGCCAGGCTGCTGGGCCGTCGACGGGCCGGCCCACCACCTGCGGTGGTAGCCGCATCGAGTCGCGTAGCTGGAAGCCGAGCACATCGCGGTAGAAGTGCAGTGACTCGGCGTCCTCGCGGGCGGTCAACACTACGTGTCCCAGGCCCTGCTCGGCGGTGACAAACCGGTGGCCGTAGGGGCTCACCACCCGGCGATGCTCGAGGGCCGCACCGTGGAAGATCTCCAGGGTATTGCCCGATGGATCCTGTAGCTGGATCAGCTGATCGACCCGACGGTCGGCGAGCTCTGACCCGCCCGCCTCACGGTAGCGCACGCCCGCACGGTCCAGACTGGCGCGGACATCCTGCAGCGCTTCGGCATTCGAGGTCTCCCACCCGGATGCCAGCAGCCTGTCGCGTTCACCCGGAACGATGACCAGCCTGGCCGGGAACTCGTCCATGCGGAGATACAGTGCGCCCTCGGTGAATCCGTTGCCCTCCACCATTCCGAGCACTTTCAGCCCATACTCACGCCAGGCCGTCATGTCGGTGGCCTCGATGCGCAGATACCCGAGCGAGGTGATACCTGTCGCCGGGGTTTTCCGTGCGGCGGTCATGTGTCAGACCATCGTGTCGGCCGGGGGCAGGCCGAACTCGTTGTTGCCGAAGATCAGGTAGGCACGCTCGGGATCGTTGGCGGCGTGCACGCGGCCGGCGTGCGCGTCACGCCAGAACCGCTGCACCGGAGCGTCATTGGACAGCGCGGTGGCCCCCGAGGCCTCGAAGAGGCGGTCGATCGAGGCGATCGCGCGGCCGGTGGCTCGTACCTGATCGCGACGGGCGCGGGCCCGCAGCTCGAACGGGATCTCCTCGCCGGCGACCAGTAGCGCGTACTCTTCGGCGACGTTGCCGGACAGCTGACGCCAGGCGGCGTCGATGTCGCTGGCGGCCTCGGCGATCCGGATCTTGGCGAACGGATCGTCCTTGGCCTTCTCGCCGGCGAAGGCCGCACGGACACGCTTGCCCTGGTGCTCGACGTGCGCGTCGTAGGCGCCGTAGGCCATGCCCACGATCGGGGTCGAGATGGTGGTGGGATGGATTGTGCCCCACGGCATCTTGTACACGGGAGCGGTGTTGGTCTCGTAGCCGCCGGCGGTGCCGTCGTTCATCGCCTTGTAGGACAGGAAGCGGTGCTTGGGCACGAAAGCGTCCTTGACCACAAGGGTGTTGCTGCCGGTGCCGCGCAGGCCGACCACGTTCCAGACGTCGTCGATCTTGTAGTCGCTGATCGGGATCAGGAAGCTGCCGAAGTCGACCGGCCGGCCGTCCTTGATGACCGGGCCACCGACGAAGGCCCAGGTGGCGTGCGCGCTCCCGGACGACCATTGCCACGAGCCGGAAACCAGATACCCCCCGTCGACGGCTTGTGCCGTACCCATCGGGGCGTAGGACGATGACACCCGTGCGGCCGGGTCGTCGCCCCAGACATCTTCCTGAGCCTGCTGATCGAACAGCGCCAGGTGCCAGTTGTGCACGGCCAGTACGCCGGCCACCCAGCCGGTGGAACCACAAGCGCTGGCCAGCCGCCGGACCGCCTCGCAGTAGACCGTCGGGTCGCACTGCAGGCCACCCCACTGTTCGGGCTGCAGCAGCTTGAAGAAACCAACGTCTTCCAGCGCCTTCACGTTCGCATCGGGCAGCTTGCGCAGATCCTCGGTCTCCTGAGCGCGCTCACGCAGCAGCGGCAACAACTCGTCGACGCCTGACAGAACTGTTCGGGTGTCCCGAACGGCCTGGGTAATACCTTGCTGGACAGAAGTCACTGAACTGCCTTCCCAACGCTGGGCTGATTGAGGCCAAGGCCTGTTGAGACCGTGGTCGGGGTGTCTCGTTGTCGGAGGTTCTCCGCGACTTCGTTGCGCCAGTACTCGTTGGCGGCAGCGGTATCGACTTCGTACTCGAAGCGATCGGTCATGTCCGCGGTGACCTCCGCGACGTCGACGTAGAACTGCTCGTACCACCGTCGCAGCTGATAGACCGGCCCGTCCTCCTCGACCAGAAGTGGATTGTCGATGCGGGTCTTGTTCTTCCAGATCTCCACGTCTTGCAGGAAGCCGCTGCTGACACCGTCGGTGAACGCCCGCAACAGCATCTCGGTCGCCTCGGCACTCAGACCTTGCGGTCGGCGCACCATGATGCCCCATTGCAGCACAAAGGAATCCGCTGTGACGGGATAGTGGCAGTTGACCAGGATCGCTTCCACTTGGTAGCCGCCGTAGCTGTTGTGCAGCCGGTTGATCATGAACGACGGTCCGAAGTAGGACGCCTCGGAGTCCAGGACCTGCTCACCCGCGTAGTGGGAGCCACCCAGGTTGACGTCGGGCCGCCCGATCGTCCGAAGGTACTGGGACGCTACCTGACCTTCGAACACATTCTTGAAATAGGTCGGAAACCCGAAATGGATGTAGTAGAAGTGCGCCATATCGACGATGTTGTCGACGATCTCACGGCAGTTCGAGCCGATGAGTTCGGTGCGCCAGGACCATTCCGTCCAGCCTTCGTCCCGAAACTCCGGAATGTCTGGAATGTCCAGATTCGGTGACGGGGTACCCCCCTCCGGGTCATGCCAGACGAAAAGGAGACCCGCACGGACACTCGAATTCCACACACGTGTACGAGCAAGTCGGGGAGCGCGCTTTGCATATGGCACCTGTGTGCAGCGGCCATTGCCTGCCCACCTCCAGTCGTGGAAGGGACACGCAACGGCATCGCCTTTGACGTCACCTTGGGAAAGATCGCCGCCGAGATGCCTGCAGTACGCATCGAGCACGTGTACCTCGCCCTGACTGTCGGCGAAGACGACCAGCTTTGTCCCGAATGCGCTGATCGAATGCGGCTTGCCGTCCTGAAATTCCGACAGCATGCCGAGGCAGTGCCAGCCCCGGGCAAACCGCGTCGGCGTCGCTCCGACGTCGATCTCCCGCACCGCGACACCAGCCGAATCGTTGGTCAAATCCGTCACCTCCAGCCACACAACGGCTAACTAGAACACGTTCCTGAAACTGCTAGATCGCTACGCTAAGTGCAGGTTGCGGCGGTACAATAGGGACGAAGGTCCCTAGTTTTGTGACCTCTCGCGGTGGCCTCGACCGGAGCCGCCCCTGTCGGTCTGTTCCACTGGTGTGCAGCCAGTTCCGTCCCGCAGCTGCCGAACTATCCTGTCCTGCAGAGTCATTCGTGCAGCAGGCATCATTCTGGATTCCAAGGCAGGTCATGACGCGAAAGATGCTGAGCCGCATCGGAGGCGAAGGACTTCACGGGGACAACTCGCTGGATCTCAGGCAAGTCTCTCGGCATTGCGAGCGGCGCGACTGAGCCTGCGCTCCTTGGCGGCGTCGAACTTTGCGCAGGATTCTTCGAGTTTCTCGATCAGGACACCCAGATCGTCCCGTGCGCGTGCTCCGTCGCCCGTGAAATCCTCGCGTTCGAAGATGCGCCATTTCCTCAGCTGCGGCATCACGACCTCCTCCAGGTGGACGCGGGGATCGTAGATGCCGCCGACGGCGATGGTGACCGCCTTGCGGCGAAACGCTGGAATGGTGTAGCCGGGCATCGTGAAGTTGTTGAGAATCCGGTACACCGATGCGATGGCCTGATTCGGCGCAAGTTCGAAGCCCGCCGCCGAGATGTCCCGGTAGAAGAGCATGTGCAGGTTCTCGTCGGCCGAAACTCGTTGCAGGAGTTGGTCGGCAATCGGATCGTTGCAGGCCTTGCCGGTGTTGCGGTGTGACACTCGGGTGGCCAGTTCCTGGAAGCTCACGTACAGGACGGAATCGAAGAGGCTGTTGGCGAACAGGTCGCCCTGCTGATTCTGGCCGGGGGAGAAGCCGCGGGTGACCTGCTCGACGCGCAGTTCTTCGAGTTCGATGGGATCGCTGGCACGGGTAACCACGAGGTAGTCGCGCAGGGCTACGCTGTGCCGGTTCTCTTCGGCGGTCCAGCGGTTGACCCACTGGCCCCACGCACCGTCCATGCTCATATTCATCGCGATCTCGCGGTGATAGGACGGCAGGTTGTCCTCGGTGAGCAGGTTGACCACCATGGCAACCCGGGCAATCTCGGACAACTGAGACTGCTCGGGGTGCCAGTCCTGGCCGCCCAGGGCGTAGTAGTTCTTGCCGTCCGACCACGGGATGTAGTCGTGGGGATTCCATTCCTTCATCATCGACACGTGCCTGTTGAGCAGGCGCTCTGCCACCGGTTCCAACTCATGCAGCAACCGCAGATCGTTCGAGTCCTTCGGCAAAATCACTCCTGACCACGTACCTGTTACTTGCGGTTTCATTTAATGCGTCGCGTTGAAACGCGGGTAGGGACTTTTGTCATCGCTCGTTCTCGTGGGAGAAGCCGGCCAATCGCCGGTCAGCCGCATCCAGGGCTTCACCGGCCCGGTTGCGCTACCCCCGATCCCGGAGGGGGTAACGGTGAAATCGAGCCAGGCGGTGCGGGTCAGCTCCACCATCACTGACGGCACCGGTGGCAACATCGCAACCGTCCGGTACGTGTACCGGGCACTGCTCGACGACTCGCACACGGTCACCGTGGCCTACACCGGCCAGATCCGCCCAGGTCCGCTCCGTGACATCGACCCCGCTCCGGCCAACCACCTGTTCAGCCAGGCGCTGGTAGCGCTGCCAACCGCCTGACCGTCATCGAACGGCATTGCGGCAGTTCCAAATCCAACGACTCGAGCCGGCGCGACAATCGCCCGACGAGCTCACGCCTCGGGGTCGGCCTCAGCGGCATAGACGCCGAGCAGGTCACGGGCGGAGACGATGCCCACCAAGACACCTGAGCGCTCCACCAGGATGTGCCGGATGTGGCGGTCGGTCATCCGAACGGCCACTTGTTCGACGGTGTCGGAAGCCTCGCACCAGACCAGATTCGTGCTCGCCACGTCGACCGCGGGCACCGACGCCGGATCCTGATGGGCGGCGACGACACGTACGACGTCACGTTCACTCACCAGTGCTGCCGGCCGGTCCTCGTCGCCGACCACCACCGCGCCGATCCCGGCCTCGGCGATGGCCTCCGCCACCATGGCGACCGTCGCCTCGGAGGGCACCCGAACCACTGCGTCACCGACGAGATCCGCGACGGAGATCAAACCCGCTGATAGAACGTTGACCATGGCACGATCGTGGCACCTCGTACCGGCCGCCGGTAGGGACTAAAGTCGTCTCGTCTTCAGCGACATCAGCTGTTCAATCGCCGCATGGATCCCAATGCCTGCCGATGCGGTAGGGGCCCGTCTTGCAGCCCGTCTCCGTATAGTCGATGAGGTCGGCTAATAAACGAGCGGCAGATGATCTTTGGAGGCGGTATGGCAGGACGACCCATGCACACATTCCAGGTTGTGCATCGCGAGCAGCTGACTCCCCACATGGTCAGGTTGGTACTGGGTGGATCGGGTGACGGGACGGGCTTCGACACGTTCTCGCCCAACGACTTCAGCGATGCCTACGTCAAAGTCGTCATCGTCCCTGCTGTCGTCGATGTGTCGGCGCTGCCGAAACCCTTGACGCTGGACAGCTTTGAGGAGTTGCCCACCGAACTGCGCCCGACGGTCCGGACCTACACCGTGCGCAAGTTCGACAAGGAACGTGGCGAGATCACGATCGACTTCGTCGTGCACGGCGAGCAGGGCGTCGCGGCGCCCTGGGCTGCGGCAGCGGTGCCGGGCCAGCCCGCCTACCTGATGGGGCCCAGTGGGGCCTATACCCCGGACCCGGCCGCCGACTGGCACCTGCTGGCCGGTGACGAAGCCGCTCTGCCGGCCATCGGTGCGGCCCTGGAGGCCTTGCCCGCGGATGCGACCGGCAAGGTCTTCATCGAGGTCGCCGGCGATGAGGACGAGATCGAGCTCGCCGCTCCGGCCGGGGTCGAGGTCAACTGGATTCATCGCGGTGGGCGCGCCGACCTGGTCGGCGAGGACAAGGCCGGAGACAACGCACCGCTGATCGCGGCAGTCAAGGATGCGGCCTGGCTACCGGGTCAGGTCCAGGTGTTCATCCACGGCGAGGCTCAGGCCGTCATGCACAACCTGCGTCCCTACATCCGCAAGGAGCGCGGCGTCCCGGCGAAATGGGCCGGGTCGATCTCGGGGTACTGGCGCCGCGGGCGTACCGAGGAGACTTTCCGGCAGTGGAAGGCCGAGCTGGCGAAAGCGGAGGCCGACACCGCGGGCTGAGGCCAGGTGGCAAGGTAGCCGTCATGGCCTATGGCGACTATCAACTCGAGATCTACCTGCAGGGGCTGTCCGGCGTGCTGCCGGCCATGCCGATGGACTACGCGGCGCTGGAGGCCAAGGCCCAGGCGGCCATGCCGGCCTCGATCTGGTCCTACGTGGCCGGCGGGGCCGGTGACGAGCGCACCCAGCAGGTCAACCGCACCGCGTTCGACCGGTGGGGTCTGATGCCGCGCATGCTCAACGCCCACCGGGAACGCGATCTGTCCGTCGACCTGTTCGGGCTCACGCTGCCCACGCCGTTGTTCATGGCTCCCATCGGCGTGCTGGGGATCTGTGGGCAGGACGGTCACGGGGACCTGGCCGGGGCCCGTGCCGCCGCGCGCACCGGGGTGCCGATGGTGCTGTCCACGCTCACCGAGGACCCGCTCGAAGACGTCGCCGCCGAATTCGGCGACACCCCAGGCTTTTTCCAGCTGTACACGCCGACCGACAAAGATCTGGCCGCCAGCCTGGTGCAGCGCGCCGAGAAAGCCGGATTCAAAGGCATTGTCGTCACGCTCGACACGTGGGTGCCCGGCTGGCGGCCGCGGGACCTGGCCACCTCGAACTTCCCGCAGCTGCGCGGCAAGTGCCTGGCCAACTACACCAGCGATCCGGTGTTCCGCGCCGGTCTGCAGCAACCGCCCGAAGAGAACCCGCAAGCCACCGTCCTGCGATGGGTCAGCCTGTTCGGCAACCCGCTCACCTGGGACGACCTGCCGTGGCTGCGGTCACTGACCAATCTGCCGCTGATCCTCAAGGGCATCTGCCACCCCGATGACGTCCGGCGAGCCAAGGACGGTGGCGTCGACGGCATCTACTGCTCCAATCATGGTGGGCGCCAAGCCAATGGCGGTATCCCCGCGATCGACTGCCTGCCCGGGGTGGTCGAGGCCGCCGACGGGCTGCCGGTGTTGTTCGACTCGGGCATCCGCAACGGTGCCGACATCGTCAAGGCGCTCGCACTGGGCGCCACCGCGGTCGGAGTGGGGCGCCCCTATGCGTACGGGCTGTCGCTGGGCGGCGCCGACGGCATCGTGCACGTGCTGCGGTCGCTGCTCGCCGAGGCCGACCTCATCATGGGTGTCGACGGATACCCGACGCTCGCCGATCTCACGCCCGAGGCGCTGCGGCGGGTCGACTGATCTCCGTAACGCATCTTCTTTGCCCCGTTGGGGTGGCGCTCGGGCTCGACCGCCACCCCAACGGGACGGTCCGCGGATAGAGATGCAGACAAAGACGCAGTTCATCGTGTCTGGCCAATGATTATTCATCGGTGTAGCATTTTCCTTCATGAGTGTAGAAACCGTCCGCGAGCGGGCCGCCCACCTGGGCCCCGAGCGGCGGCGTCCGCAGGTGCTGGATGCGGCCCTGGCGATTGCGGTGAACGAGGGGATCGCCGCAGTCACGATCGGCGCGGTGGCTCAGCGACTCAAGGTCACCCGCCCGGTGGTGTACTCATGCTTTCCCGACCGGGTCGAATTGCTGAGGGCCTTGCTCGAGCGGGAGCTGGCCCTGCTGGTCCAGGGGGCGATCGATGCGCTGCCGTATGGCCGCGCGGACGCCGACGAGACCGTCTTCGTCGAGGGCTTCCAGGCGCTGCTTGAGACGGTCGCCGGCCGGCCTGATTCCTGGCGGCTCGTGATGAGTGCCGACCCGGATCCGGCCGTGGCCAAACACTTCCGCAACGGTCGCGTGGTGATGGTCGGCAAGGTATCCCGGCGGCTCGCGCCCACCCTCGAACGTTGGGGGACCACCGACGCCGACAAGAAGCTGCCGGTGCTGGTCGAGCAGTTCGTGTCCACCTGTGAAGGCGCGGTGCGGACGCTGTTGCATGACGACGGAAGAGACTGGACCCCAACCACATTGGGTGAATTCATCGGATCGGCCACCTACCGGGCGTTTCGTACCGCCTGATCCAGAACAGAGGAGTTGTCGCATGTCTGATCTCCAGCCGATGGCTGACTACGGGTTCTTCGGGCCGGATTCGGTGACCTGGAAGGTGTGGGGCCATGCGACCACGCCGATCATCGGACTGCAGCGCGCCGTTGTGGTCGAGGAACTCGACCCCGCGCTGATCGCCGCGGTCGACACCACCGGCGCCAATTACGACCGGCCCCGGACCCGTTACGACCGGACCGTGCGTTACTTCGCCATGGTCGCTTTCGCCGACACCGAATCGGTGCTCAAGACCGCCGATGTCCTGGTGAAAGTCCACTCGAAAGCCATTGGTACCGAACCCCTGAGTGGCAACAAGTACGACGCCAACGACCCCCAGTCGCAGCTGTGGATCCTGCTCACCGGCTGGCACTCGGTGCTCAAGGCCTATGAGTTGTACGGCGGCGGCAAGCTGACGGCCGAGGAGGAGGCCCGCTACTGGCAGGACTGCGCCCGCGCCGCAGAGTTCCAGACCTGCGATCCGGCCGACGTCCCCCGGACCCGCGAAGGCATCAACGAGTACTTCGAGCAGATGCGGCCACACCTCGCCGTCAGCGAGGCCGCCCGCGCGATGATGGACCACCTGCTCAACGCCAAGGTGGTGCTGCCGCCCGCACCGCGGATCGCGAAGCCGGCCGTCGAGATTCTCAACTGGTTCCTCCGTGCGGGCACCATCGCCACCATGCCGCGGTGGATGCGCCGGCTCAGCGGATTCGATCAGCCGCGCGCGGTCGACCTGGCTGTGCGGCCGGTGCTCAAGCTCGGGTTCGGCATCGTCGACCGGATTCCGCGGCTGAAGCTGTTGGTGGCCAAGATCATTTCGCCGTCCGTGGTGCCGATCGCAGGCCCCTACATCATGGGTATACCGCCCCGGTCGAGCGAGGTGCTCAGCCCCGAAGAAGGACGCAAGCGCTACGGCTACGTCAAGCCCGCCGAGGCACACATGGAGTTGCGGACCCGCCAGCACGAGCGGGTGTTCGGACGGGGACAACTGCCCAGCGATGAAGGCCTCATCGAATCTCAGTCCTACCTAGGGAGTTTGGCGTGACCGCACGATCTGATGTCCTGTTCGACCCGAACCGGACCGCCTTCGACCAGTTCGACAGCAGAACCAGGGAGATCTTCCGGGCCACCATCGACTTCTTCGAGTCCCACGGCAAGCGGTGGCTCAAGCAGCAGGACCGGGATCGGGTCTGGTACAGCGATTTTCTCGACCTGGTCAAGCGGGAGGGCATCTTCGCGACGTTTCTGACCCCGGCGTCGGAGGCCGCCGGCGATCCCGACAAGCGCTGGGACACCGCGCGCAATGCCATGTACAGCCAGATCCTCGGGTTCTACGGCATGCAGTACTGGTACGTCTGGCAGGTCACCATCCTCGGCCTCGGTCCGATCTGGCAGTCGGAGAACACGGTGGCGCGCAAGAAGGCTGCCGTCCTGCTGGATTCGGGGGAGATCTTCGCCTTCGGGCTGTCCGAGCAGGACCACGGCGCCGACGTCTACTCGACCGACATGGTGCTGACACCGAACGCGGACGGGGCGTACGCGGCGAACGGCGGCAAGTACTACATCGGCAACGGCAACCTGGCCGGCATGGTGTCGGTGTTCGGCCGCCGCTCCGACAAACCCATCATCGACAGTTCCGATCTCGACCGGCGCCGGCCCGCGCAGGACTTCGAGGGGTACCTGTTCTTCGCCGCCGACAGCCAGCATTCGAACTACCACCTGCGCAAGAACGTCGTCGACGGCCAGATGTACGTCGCGGCGTTCGACCTGGAGAACTATCCGGTCAGTGCCGACGACATCCTGCATGAGGGCAAGGCGGCTTTCAACGCCGCGATCAACACCGTCAACATCGGCAAGTTCAACCTCGGGTTCGGGGCGATCGGGGCCTGTGAGCACGCCATGTACGAGGCCGTCACCCACGCCGAGAACCGCGTGCTGTTCGGCCAGCGGGTCACTGAGTTCCCGCAGATCCGCCGCATGCTCGCCGACGGCTACGCCCGCTTGATCGGGATGAAGCTCTACAGCGAGCGCGCCATCGACTACATGCGCAGCGCAAGCCCGGACGACCGGCGCTACCTGTTGTTCAATGCAATCGAGAAGATGAACGTCACCCGCGAGGGCGAGAAGATCGTGACGTTGCTGGCCGACACCATCGCGGCCCGGGCGTTCGAATCCGACATGTACTTCACCATGGCCCTGCTGGGGCTCACCGGCTTGCCCCGACTGGAGGGCACGGTGCACGTCAACATGGCGCTGTCGCTGAAGTTCATGCAGAACTACATGTTCGGGGCAGCGGATGCAGCGCTGGCGGCGCTGAACGTGCTACCGGTCGGCCGGGCTCCGGCGCCGCTGGTGAGCGCGCTCGCCGGTGGTTTGCGTGCGGCCGGCGGCGCTATCGCTGGTTCGCCTGTGGCGCAACGTATTCCGCAACTCAAGTCGCTGCTGGCCGAGGTGCCGCAGATTCCGACGCGCAGGGATGCCACCAACGACGACTTCTTGTTCCGCCAGGGGCCGAGCAGTGGGTTGGCGAAGATCAGGTTCGGGGACTGGCAGTCGGTGCTGCACCGCTTTTCGTCGACGCCGAATGTCGCGGTCTTCCTCGATCAGGCCCAGGCGTTGCAGACCCTGCTGGCGGTGGCGACACCCAACGCCGACCAGCAACGCAACGTCGACTTCCTGTTCGCGATCGGTGAGATGTTCACCCTGATCCCTTACGCCCAGCTGATCCTGGAGCAGGCGGAGATCGAAGCGATCGACACCGATCTGATCGACCAGCTGTTCGAGGTGCTCGTCACCGACATGTCCACGCACGCGACCAAGCTGCATTGCCATCCGGATGCCACTGCGGTGCAACAGCAGCGCGCCCTCGACATCGTCAAGCAGCCAGTGGCGGACGGCGCCCGCCGCGATCGCGTGGTGGCAGGTGTGCGCGGACTGGCCGGCCGCTACGAGATGAACCCGTGATGGTCACGCGACGGTAGCGGCTCGGCGCGTCGGGTGCAGCGTGGGCGTAGTTCTGCCACGGTGGCACGGTGCCCGTAGTTCAGGATGTGCTCGCCGAGTTCGACGAATACCTGGCGTTGCAGTGCGGCAGGTCTGAGCACACCCGCCGGCGTATCGCGGTGACCTGTTGGCGTTGTTCGACTTCACCGGCGGTGATCTGGACACCGTGACCCTGCCGAGGCTGCGGTCCTGGCTGGCGAGTCAGGCCGCGGCCGGAGTTGCGCGGACCACGCTGGCGCGGCGCACCTCCACGGTCAAGACCTTCTGTACCTGGGCGAGTCGGCGGGGATTGCTGTCGGACGACGCCGCGGCCCGGTTGCAGGTCCCCAAAGCGCACCGCACCCTACCCGCGGTGCTTCGTCGCGATCAGGCCGTCGACGCCATGGAGGCGATGAATTCCGCGGCGCGCGAGGGTGATCCGCTGGCTCTACGAGACCGGCTGATCGTGGAGATGCTCTATGCCACCGGGATCCGGGTGAGCGAGTTGTGCGGGCTGGACATCGACGACATCGACACCTCACGCCGGGTACTGCAGGTGCTGGGCAAGGGCAACAAACAGCGCACGGTCCCGTTCGGGCAGCCCGCACACATCGCGTTGACGGCCTGGCTCACCGAGGGCCGCCCCGCCCTGGCCACTGCCGATTCCGGTCCGGCACTGTTGCTCGGCGCCCGCGGGAAACGGCTCGATCCGCGTCAGGCGCGCACCGTCGTGCACCAGACAGTCTCTGCCGTCGACGGTGCCCCCGACATCGGCCCGCACGGGCTGCGGCACAGCGCTGCCACCCACCTGCTCGAAGGCGGCGCCGACCTGCGCGTCGTACAGGAGTTGCTGGGCCACACCTCGTTGGCCACCACGCAGCTCTACACCCACGTCACCGTCGAACGGCTGCGAGCAGTGCACGACCAGGCCCACCCGCGGGCCTGATATCCCCGAACGCGAAGACTCAGGAGACAGCGCAATCCGATCCATCGTGGACCTGCCGTCCGGACCCGTCTCGTATCTCACCTGGACGCCGCACCACCCCAGATCGACCGTGGTGTTGCTGCACGGCGGCGGCGTGGACAACGCGTCGTTGTCATGGGGTGACATCGGCCCCCGACTGGCCGACGCGGGTTACCGCGTCATCGCCCCAGACCACCCCGGCTACGGCCAGAGTCCGCCGGCGCGACAGCGGGTGACCCAGGATCGGCTGGTCGCCTATGTCTCGGAGTTCGTCGACGGGATGGAGCTGGACCGCTATGTGATCGGCGGGTTGTCGCTCGGTGGCGGCATGACGATCGGCCACGTGCTGGACCGCCCGGACCGGGTGGCCGGCGCGATGCTGCTGGGCAGCTACGGCATCATGCCCCGGCTGTCGGACGGAGCGCTGTCAGGCGCCCGTCAACTGGTGACCTGGGCGATGCTGCGCACGGGTCTGCTCGGCGCGGTGACGCGTTGGGTCGGCACCAACCGGGCCGCGATGACACGCAGCATGCACGCGCTGATCAGGGATCCGCGGCAGCTGACCGACGCGTTGATGGACGAGATCATGGCTGCGGCAGCACAACCCGGCGGATTCGATGCGTTCGAACAATGGCAACACGACCAGGTCCTATGGAACCGGCTGCGCACCGACTACACGCCCCGACTGGTCGAGGTGAGGTGTCCGGCGCTGATCATCCACGGCGACCGTGACCCCGGCGTTCCCGTCGCGCGGGCTCGCGCCGCAGCCGAGCGGATCCCGGATGCGCGTCTGAAAATCGATGCCGGTGCCGGGCACTGGGTTCAGCGTGATCAACCGGACGTCGTGCTCGAGGCGATCAGCGGATTCCTGCGCGACATCAGCGCAGCAGCTTGAGCACACTGTCAGGGGCCCAGTGGCTTGAGTCGGATCGGGGTCTCGGCCAGCAGCCCGAGCGGGTCGACGTAGTCGGCCCGGGCCGCCGCACCCCACATCGCACCCCAGTGCAGGCACGCTGCCGCCCCACAACCGGGATGGCCGGCCAGCAGGGTGCCGAGCAGCTGGCCTTCACCCACGGTCTGACCGGGCCGCACGGCTGCCTGTACCGGTTCGTAGCTGGTGCGCAGCCCACCCGGGTGGGCCAGCGAGACCACCGGACGCCCCGCGAGCACGCCGGCGAAGACGACGGTGCCCGGGCCCGCCGCGTAGACGGGGTGCCGGGGTATGGCCGCCAGGTCGACGCCCCGGTGGCCGCGGTTCCAATTGGGGGAGGGGGCGTCGAAACCCCTGGTCACCACCGGTCGCGGTGATACCGGCCACTGCAGTCGTGAGCCCTCGGCGTGGCCGGAGGTCGGCCACGCCAACGCCATACCCAGCATCAACAACGGCGCGGCAAACCTCACCACCTCAGTTCAACGCCACCGCGGGCTGCGCGGAAGCCCCGAAACCCGGAGCTGTGGATGAATGCACCCCGCTTTGCCGCGTGGTAAAAGCACGCCTGTTCAGCGTGTAAACTTCTACCCGCAGCTCGCTAGCGGGCTGACTTCGCGTGTCTGCGCATATCGATCGCCTCAACGGGGTCGTACACGGATGCCGACGGTCCTGACCTGGGATTTCCCAGATCGGGTTCGGCAGCCGGCAGGCACCAGGGCCTGGCATCACCCGACGCCGGGCGACAACCGACATACAAAGGAACCACCTAATCATGGCTGTTGTAACCATGAAGCAGCTGCTTGACAGCGGCGCTCACTTCGGGCATCAGACCCGTCGCTGGAACCCCAAGATGAAGCGGTTCATCTTCACCGACCGCAATGGCATCTACATCATCGATCTGCAGCAGACGCTGACCTACATCGACAAGGCCTACGAGTTCGTCAAGGAGACGGTGGCCCACGGCGGCACCGTCCTGTTCGTCGGCACCAAGAAGCAGGCGCAGGAGTCCATCGCCGAAGAGGCCACCCGCGTCGGCATGCCCTACGTGAACCAGCGCTGGCTGGGCGGCATGCTCACCAACTTCTCCACCGTGCACAAGCGCCTGCAGCGCCTCAAGGAGCTCGAGGCCATGGAGCAGACCGGTGGCTTCGAGGGTCGCACCAAGAAGGAAATCCTCATGCTCACGCGTGAGAAGAACAAGCTTGAGCGCAGCCTCGGTGGTATCCGGGACATGCAGAAGGTGCCCTCGGCCATCTGGGTCGTCGACACCAACAAGGAGCACCTGGCGGTCAACGAGGCCATCAAGCTGGGTATCCCGGTCATCGCGATCCTGGACACCAACTGCGACCCCGATCAGGTCAACTACCCGATCCCGGGTAATGACGACGCCATCCGTTCGGCTGCCCTGCTGACCAAGGTCGTCGCCTCCGCGGTGGCCGAGGGCCTGCAGGCTCGCGCCGGCCAGGGTGCCGGTGAGAAGCAGGACACCGAGGGCGCTGAGCCGCTCGCCGAGTGGGAGCAGGAGCTGCTCGCCGGTGCGACCGCAGGAACCGCCGAGGGCGAGGCCGCTGCTGCACCCGAAACATCCACTGACGCTTCTTGATTCTTCAGTCCAAGGAGGACTGCTTAAATGGCTAACTACACCGCTGCCGACGTCAAGCGCCTGCGGGAGCTGACCGGCGCCGGCATGCTCGACTCGAAGAACGCGCTGGTCGAGGCCGGCGGCGACTTCGACAAGGCTGTCGAGCTGCTTCGTATCAAGGGCGCCAAGGACGTCGGCAAGCGCGCTGAGCGCGCCACTGCCGAGGGTCTGGTCGCGGCCAAGGACGGCGCACTGATCGAGCTGAACTCCGAGACCGACTTCGTCGCCAAGAACGCCGAGTTCCAGGAGCTCGCCGACCAGGTCGTGGCGGCCGCTGCCGCTGCGAAGGCCGGCGACGTGGACGCCCTCAAGGCCGCCAAGGTCGGGGACACCACGGTGGAGCAGTCCATCGCGGACCTCAGCGCCAAGATCGGTGAGAAGCTCGAGCTGCGTCGGGCCGCCTACTTCGACGGCACGGTCGAGACCTACCTGCACAAGCGTGCCGCGGACCTGCCGCCGGCCGTCGGTGTGCTGGTCGAGTACCAGGCCGGCGACGCGGAGAAGGGCAAGGAGGCCGCCCACGCGGTCGCCCTGCAGATCGCCGCGCTCAAGGCCAAGTACCTCACCCGCGAGGACGTGCCCGAGGACATCGTCGCCAACGAGCGTCGTATCGCCGAGCAGACCGCGAAGGAAGAGGGCAAGCCCGAGCAGGCGCTGCCCAAGATCGTCGAAGGTCGCGTCACGGGCTACTACAAGGACGTCGTGCTGCTGGACCAGCCGTCGGTGTCTGACAACAAGAAGACCGTCAAGGCGCTGCTGGACGAGGCCGGCGTCACCGTGACCCGCTTCGTGCGGTTCGAGGTCGGTCAGGCCTAAGCACCAGAAGACTCGGGCGGTACACCCACACCCGGTTTGACGGCTCAGCCGTCGCCGCCCGCCGCAAAACCCCGCGCTCATTCCGGCGATCCCGGAAAGTGCGGGGTTTTGTTCATTCGTGACATGGTCGGTGCCGGGTAGTTGCTTACGCAGGGGCAAGGGGCTTTGCCGATGTGGGAGTGTGGCAGGTACCAATGGTGTGGGAGGTGACATGCGCGTAGGTGTGGTGTTTCCGCAGACGGAACTCGGCGGAGATCCGGGAGCCGTGCGCGCCTACGGCCAGCGTGTCGAAGAGCTGGGCTTCACCCACATCCTGGCCTACGACCACGTCGTGGGCGCGGATCCGGCCGTCCACCGGGACTGGGCGGGGCCCTACGACCTGTACACCACGTTCCACGAGCCCATGGTCATGTTCGGTTATCTGGCCGCGGTGACGTCGCTGGAGCTGGTGACCGGGGTGATCATCCTGCCGCAGCGTCAGGCTGTGTTGGTGGCCAAACAGGCGGCCGAGGTCGACCTGCTCACCGGCGGGCGGCTGCGCCTGGGCGTCGGACTGGGCTGGAATGCGGTCGAGTACGAGGCGCTCGGCGAAGACTTCGGGAACCGCGGCAAGCGGTCGGAGGAGCAGGTCGAGCTGATGCGGCGGCTGTGGACCGAATCGTCGGTGACGTTCGACGGCCGCTACCACCGGGTGACCGGTGCCGGCCTGGCACCGCTGCCGGTGCAGCGCCCGATCCCGGTGTGGTTCGGAGCGGCCTCCGCGCGGGCGCTGGAGCGCGCCGGCCGGCTGGGCGACGGCTGGTTCCCGATGGTGGGGCCCGGTCCGGAGCTCGAGGACGCCCGTGCGCGGGTTGAGCGCGCGGCCGTGGCCGCCGAGCGCGATCCGTCCACCATCGGTATGGAGGGCCGCGTGGGCTGGGTGGGCGATCCGGACAAGGCCGCGGCCGACATCGCCGCGTGGGCCGAGGCCGGGGCCACCCACGTCACGGTCAACACCATGGGTGCCGGGCTGCGCACAGTCGACGAGCATCTGGCCGCACTGCAGAGCGTGGCCCGGACACAGTGAGCGGACGCGCCGGCGTCTAGACCAGGGTGGGAACGGCGCCGCACAGCGCGGCGGCGGTGTTCGCCAGCAGTGCCTCGGCGCGCTCGGGTGAAACGATGCCGTCGACATGGCCCAGGTTGAGCGCCAGTTCGTCGCGACCGACCGTCACGTACAACATCAGATACCCGCTGATCGACATCCCGGACACCACCTGAATGCCGGACAGCGTCCACCCGCCGAGATGCTCGGGGAAATCCGTGGTGTCGATCAGGCTCACACACAGGTTGCCCGGGCCACGTTCGTCGAGCACGGCCGCCACCCGGTCTGCGAACCGTGCCGCGCCCGCCGACATCACTCCCAGCGAACCCAGGTTGGCCAGGTGATGACGCTTCTCCACCGCGGTCCGCATCCGGACATCGAAGCCGGCGGCGGCCTGCCACAGCGATCGGTCCGGGGCCCAGTCCACCGGGGCCGCCACCATCGCCTGATAGCTGCCGGTGGCATCGGCGTCGGGTTGCACGGTCAGGTGTCCACGGAAGGGCACCGACACGCTGACCGCGAACCGTGCCGGCGAGCCTCCGGTTTCGATGCCCGCCGCGCCGGCCAGGGCGGCCGCGACAGCGGCTTGCGGGGACACGCCGTGTTCGGCGCACGCGGCGAGCAGATCCCGCGCCGCGGTGCCGGTGATGGCGCGGTGCGCGAATCGGGTCCGCCGCCCGCCGGCCGGAACGCGCCGCTGAGCGGGCAGCCGTTCGAGCGGCGGTGCGCCGCGCTCCGGTATCCCGTCGGCCACCAGCCGGCCCAGCGCCCGAAGTTTGCCGCGCACCCCGCGGAAACCGTTGGGCATCAACTCTTCCGGGGCGGGCGGCGCGGGAATCTCGGGATGCCAATCCGCTGTGTCGCCCGCCTCCTCGGCTGCCGAGGTCCCGGCAGCGGCCAGCACCTGCCGGCACAACGCCGTGATCGAGATTCCATCACACACGGTGTAGGTCGAGGTGAGGATCAGGTCGGTGACACCGGGTTCGACGGTCACCAAGGTGGCCCGCAACAGCGGTCCGTCGTCGCCGAACGGTTCGGCCAGTTCGCGGTCCATCTCCGTGACCCAGGATCCGTTGTCGGCCAACCGCAGTGGGATCGGGCGCCGCGGCGCGGGCACAAAGGACGGAGCACCCCGCACCTCGCGCACCGTCGTCTGCACGATCGGATGACGGCGCGCGACCGCGTCGAGCGCGTCCTGCAGAACGGCGGCGTCCACGGGTCCCTCGAGGCGAACGCGGGCACAGATGTGCAGCGGCGAAACCCGGTCGGCCGTCCAGTGCCAGCGTTCCAGCGTCGACAGCCGGCGTGGCAACGCGGCCCCCGGACCCAGATCGCCGAATCCCGGCCACGTCATCGGTTTCGAGATCATGTCCAGAACCCGCCGGTTGCCGGCATGCCGGATGAACTGGGCGCGGGCGGCGACGACGGCGGGATTCCCGCTCTGCTCGATCCGCCCCAGCGACTGCGAACCGGTGACCAGTTCGGTGGTGCGGGGCAGACGCCGGCGCTCGTAGTCCCGAAGACCGGCACGAGGATCGTCGGCCACGGACAACGCATGTGCCAGCACGATGGCGTCCTCGATCGCGGAGTTGGCGCCCTGGCCCAGGCTCGGCAGCATCGGATGAGCCGCGTCGCCTAGCAACGTCACCCGGCCGGTACCCCAGCGGGTCAGCGGCGGACGGTCCAGCGCGGGCACCGTGATGATGTCGGATTCGGCTGTGGCCGAGATGATGTCGGTGATCTGCGGTGTCCAACCGGCAAACCGCTGAAGTAGATCGTCCTTGCCGTGGGGCCAGCCGGCGGCCAGTTCGGGATCCATCGACTCGGTCGCCCACCAGTAGATGGTGCCCTGTCCGCAGTCGTGCAGTCCGAAGCGGCGGCCGCTGCCCCAATAGTGCACCGACTCACCTTCGCGCAGCCAGGACGGATAGAACGGGGCCAGCGCGAGCCAGCACACGAATCCGCCCGGACGGGGCTGCTGTGCGCCGTGCAGTTGCGTGCGGATGGTCGAGTTGATGCCGTCGGCACCCACAAGGACGTCGGCTTCCAGTCGCCGGCCGTCGGCCAACTGCAGTGCGACGCCGGCTTCGCCGTCGTCGAAACACTCTGCTGCCGCGCTGGTCTCGACGCGCAGACCGGTGCCCGCAGCAGTGAGCAGGACATCGTGGAGATCCTTGCGGGCCAACACCACCGAGGGTGCGCCGAGCGCCGAATCCAGCGGGGTCACGTCGACGCGCCGCAATACCCTGCCCGCGGTGTCGCGGAAGCTGAAGGTGCTGACCCGCCCGCCGATCCGCAACAGGTCTTCTTCGATCCCCAGATCGAGCGTGCGCAATGCGAGCATCGCATTGCTCTGCACCGCCAATCCGAAACCGGCAGCGCGCAGGTGCGGGGCGCGTTCGCAGAGTGTGACGTCGGTTCCGGCGCGGCGTAGCGCCGCAGCCGCGGTCAGCCCGCCGACCCCGGCTCCCACGACGATCGCCGATGTGGTGTTGGGACGCAAGGTCATTGGCTGGCTCCGAGGTAGTCATGTTGAGCGGAAAGGTGATCGGCCAACCTGGTGGCCAGGGTTGCCACGTGTGGCTCGGTGACCATGGTGAGGTGATCGCCGGCGACGTCGATCACAGCGAGCTCGCCGGCCACCCACCTGCCCCAGCCGTTGTCCGCGTGGCGGTAGCAGGACCCGGCCGCGTCATGGGCCTTGGCCAGAACCTCGGGCAGCGCCTCGCCGGCTCGCAGCAGTGTCATCGGGCCGCGCCATACCGTGGGCCGGTACTGCGCGCCGGCTTGCCAGCAGGACTGGAAGACGGTGAGCAATCGGCGCACCAGCTCTCGCGAACCGGTCCGCGGCAGCACGCCGTGGCTTGTCGCGATGTCGAGGATGTAGTCAAGTGCTGCGTCGTCGGACTCGACGTCCGGAACCGGCTCGGTGGGCGTGCCGGTTCCGAGTGCGCCCCACAACAGTTCCCAGAGGAAGTAGGAGTAGAGCTGTTTCGGCGTGAGTTCAGTGGCGGTTTCGGTGTCCAGCGCCATGGTGTCCAGCAGCACGAGGGAGCCGATTTCAGCCCCGCCTTCGGTCAGTTGGTGGGCCATCTCGAACGCGATCAGGCCGCCCAGCGACCAGCCGCCGATGTGGTACGGGCCGTTGGGCTGGATGCGCCGGATGGCCTGAACGTAGTCGGCGGCCAACCGCTGTAGGTTGTCGACGGCTGCGGTGCCCGGCTCCAGACCCGCAGCCTGCAACCCGTACAGCGGTTGGTCTTCGGGCAGGTGTGCGGCCAGCTCGGCGTAGCACAGCACCGAGCCGCCGATCGGGTGGACCAGGAACAAGGGCGGGCGATCGCCGGTCGGCTTGAGTGCGACGATCGGATCGAAGTCGACGACGTGCCGATCGCGCACGCGGGCGGCGAGTTCGGCGACGGTGGGCCTGGCCCCGAACACCGACATCGGCACGGTGGTCCCGAACCGCCGTTCGATGCCGACGATGAGCCGGACCGCCGATATGGAATCGCCTCCGAGGGAGAAGAACTCGTCGAATGCGCCGATCCGGTCCACCCCGAGTGCGTCGGCCATCAGCTCGGCGATCACTCGTTCGTGCTGGTCTCGAGGTTCGACATGGTCACCGGCGGGGGTGGCGAGAACCATGGTGGCCAGCACGGTGTCGGCGCGTTTGCCGCTGGGGGTGTGCGGCAGTTCGTCGAGCCATTCGAACCGCGACGGGACCATGTATTCGGGTACCGCATCACGAAGGTCTGCCGCGATTCCGGCCGCCAGGTCATCGTCGACCGGACCGACCAGGAATGCCACCAGTTGTGTTCTCGCGCTGGATTCCCCGCCGGGACGGGCCACCACGGCAACCTCGGCGATGCCGTGGCGGGCCGCCACCTGACCCAGAGCCAGCTCCACATCCAGCGGCTCGATGCGGTGCCCGCGCACCTTGACCTGCGTGCCGCGACGACCGTCGACGACCAGACGGCCACCGGGCAGCAGGCGCCCCAGGTCGCCCGTCCGGTACATCCGAAGTCCACCGAGCGATTGGACCTCGGTGAACACCTCGTCGGTGAGGTCGGGACGGCCGTGATAGCCGTCGGCGAGTGCGGCGCCTGCCACCCAGATCTCGCCGGGCACACCGTCGGGAACGGGGCGGCCCTGGGCGTCGAGCACGGCGATCGCGACATTGTCGATCGGCGTCCCCACGGGCGGAAGCGCCGGGAACCGATGCGGGTTGCCCGTCATGCGGTGACAGGTCACCACATGGGTTTCGGTGGGACCGTACTGATTTTCGAGAATGACGCCGGCGGAACTGCCGGCCAGTGCAGAGCACAGCGCGCGGATCTCGTCGGTCACGCGCAGTTGCTCACCGGAGGACACGATGATGCGCAGTGCCCGGGGCGCCGTACCGCGCGCCATCGCGGCCTCGGCCAGCGGCTGCAGTGCCACGTACGGCAGGATGATCCGTTCCGTCGCGGTGTCGTCGAGAGTGCGAACCAAGGTGGGCAGGTCGCGCCGGTCGGCATCGGAGATCAGCAGCAGCCGGCCACCACCGCAGAGGGTCGAATAGATCTCCTGAAAAGACACATCGAAGGACAGCGGGGCGAACTGCAGCGTCGCCGGCGCACGGCTGGTGCCGGCGGACCGGCCGCTCGGGGCCGACAGCTGCCAGTCGATCAGGTTGGCGAGCGCCCGGTGTCCCATCACGACGCCCTTGGGCACACCGGTTGATCCCGAGGTGAACAGCACGTAGGCAGGTTGGTCGGGGTGCACGGTCGGCAGCGCGGTGGTTGTGCCGCTGAGCAATTCAGCGATCAGTGCGTCGGTGAGTACCGTCGTGGGCGCTGCCACCGTCAGCATCGCTTCCCGTCGCGCGGCCGGGTAGGCGGGATCGATCGGTACACACGCCCCGCCGGCGCGCGCGATCCCCAGCACCGCGGCGATCAGCCCGGGCCCGCGCTGCGCACACAGCGCGACCCGGTCGCCCGAACGCACACCGCGAAGCACCAACCCAGCGGCCAAGCGTGCCGACATGGTGTCGAGCTCGCCGTATGTGACAGTGTGCGAACCGAATTCGAGTGCGATGTCGTCGCGGAACCGAGATGCGCTCGCGGCGAACCGGTCGACCACCGTGCCGGTGGTACCGCCGGTTGCTGTTGCATCCGGGATCTGGGCATCGGCGGCGATCCCGACGGCTCCGTCGGGATCGGTGCAGATGAGCTGCAGCGTCTGCGCGAAACTTCGGCCGAGCACTTCGAGCTGCTCGAACGTGTACATGGCCGGATCGCCGTCGATTCGCACCGTGACCGTGCCGTCGCGCGGATCGCGAAGCACGTTGACCAGCAACGCGAAGTTGGTGGCCTCGTCGGCGTCGACGCTCAACAGCTCGACGTCGAGGGCTGCGAGCAGTTCGCCGGCCTGGTGGAAGTTCACGTAGTTGAACGCGACGTCCAGCGCCAGGTCGGCGTGCCGCTGGATGTCGGCGAGCGGATAGTGCGCGTGCGCGGCATTCGCGCGATCCTGATCGAACACCTCGCGAACCAGAGCCCGCCAACTGGCCGCGGCGGTGTCGACCCGGACAGGCACGGTATTGAGGAATAGCCCCGCGGTGCGTTCGGCGTTGGCGCGTTGTGGCCGACCGTGTGTCACCACACCTGATGTCACGTCATGCTGCGCGGCGAACCGGGCGACGGTGAACAGATGCGCGGCCAGGTACACGGCTTTGGCCGGCACATGTTCATCGCGTGCGGCGGCGATCACCTGTGCGCACAGCGATTCTCCGATGTCCACGGTGTGCCGCAGTCGGGTCGCGGCCGCCGAGATGATCCCGTCTGCCTCCCCGGCTTCGACATGATGGCGGTCACCGGGGATCCTGATCGCCGGGGCGCCCGTGAGCTGCCGGGTCCAGTACTCCCGGTGTTCCGGGTTGTCACGTGCGATCTGTTCTGCACGAACGTATTCCGCGAAGGGCGGGAGCGGCACGGTGGCCACCGGTTCGACGGCTGCGCCACCGGCATGCCGGTAGTCCTGCAGGAGCTCGGCGAGGATCGCCGACACGCTCCAGCCGTCGAGGATCGCATGGTGGAACGAGAAGACCACGTCGATCCGGTCGGGCAGCAGGAACACACCGAAGTGGTAGAGCCCGGGCCGGCCCAGCTCGTAGTGCCAGGCCCGCCGGTCGGCGAGGTGTGTCTCGATCGCGGCGTGCGCGTACGGGGTCTCGAGGTCGCGCAGGTCGACGATGTCGCAATCGGGGACCGCACGTCGATGTACGAGCTGCAGCGGCTCGGTGAAACCGGCCAGGTGAAACGACGTCCGTAGTGCGGAATGTCGTGCCACCAACCGCTCCAGCGCGGTCCGCCAGGCGGTTTCCTGCCACGGCATCCGCAGCTGGTAGCGGAACACGTCATGGTAGGCCTGCGAATCGTGTTGCTCGGTGCTGTGGAACAACATCCCGAGCTGCATCCTGGTCAGCGGGTAGGCGTCTTCGGCATCGCCGACCAGGGCGCGGTCGACCGCCGACACGAGCTCGAACGGCGTGATCGGAGGTGTCGCATCCGCACCGGCGACCACCTGGCGGGCGAGCTCGGAGACCGTCGGATGATGCGCGATGTCGCGGGCATCCAGGAGTAGGCCCCTGGCCTCGGCCAGTGCGCGCACCCGCAGCGACAGGATCGAATCCCCGCCGAGGTCGAAGAAATTGTCGTGAATCGACACCACCGGGATGTCGAGGACCTGCTGCCATACCTCGGCCAACGTGGCCTCGATATCGGTCCGCGGTTCGACATGGTCGACCGACGGTTGCTGCCGTGCGGTGGCCAGCAGTGCCGTGCGGTCGGCCTTCCCGCTGGAGGTCAGTGGGATGGTCTCGACACGACAGAATTGTGCCGGGAGAAGGTAATCCGGCACCCGCTGCGCGAGCCGGGCCCGCAACATGCTCCGGTCGAACTCGTCGGTGGAAATGTAGAAGGCGATCAGATACGTGCCCCGGCTCTCGGATTCATCGGCGACGACGATCGCTTCGAGGATTCCGGGAATGCCGGTGAGGGCATTCTCGACCTCACCGGGCTCCACGCGGTTGCCGCGGATCTTGACCTGGCGGTCGACCCGGCCCAGATACTCGATCTGACCGTCTGAGCACCACCGCGCCAGATCGCCTGTGCGGTACATCCGTTCCCCGGGGTGGAACGGGTCGGCGACGAACCGCTCTTCCTGCAGTTGCGGCCGGTTGAGGTAACCGCGGGCCAGTCCGGCGCCGGCGATGCACAGTTCACCGGGTAGACCGACCGGCTGCGGTTCGTCCGACCTGCCCAGCACGTAGAGCCGCGTGTTGTCGATTGGCCGCCCGATGGGAACGCGGGAAACCGGCTGCTCCGGATCTGTCGGGCAGTCGTAGAACGACACGTCGACGCACGCCTCGGTCGGGCCGTAGAGGTTCACCAATGCCGGAGCCTGCGTACCCAGGTGGGCGAACAGCCGGTTGAACCGGTTCACCTGATGTGGTCGCAACGCCTCTCCGCTGCAGAACACGAGCCGAAGCGAGCCGGCCTGTTCGACCGCGTCCGGTGACTGTTCGAGAAGGTCCAGGAACGGTGTCAGCATCGATGGCACGAAATGCAGCACGGTGACCCGGGATTCGCCGATCGCCCGGAGGATTTCGCGGGGATCCTTCTGCCCGTCCGGGGGCAGCAGCGCCACGGTGGCACCCTGCATGGCCCACCAGAACAGTTCCCACACCGAGACGTCGAACGTGACCGGAGTCTTCTGCAGGATCACGTCACCGGGACCGATCGGATAGCCGCGCTGCATCCAGTCCAGCCGGTTGATCACCGAGTGGTGCTCAACGGCGACTCCTTTGGGAGTCCCGGTGGAGCCCGACGTGTAGATGACGTATGCCAGGTCTCGTCCGGACGGCGCCGGCGAGAGCGTCGCCGGCGTGGCCGCCGAAGGCGCAGCACTCACCCGGATCACCGGAAGGGCACTGATTTCCGGCCGCGCGGAAGCGTCGGTGAGCACCGCGGTGACGTCGGCATCGGCCAGCACACGGGCCACCCGGTCGGCCGGGTGGTGCGGGTCGACGGGAACATAGGCGGCACCGGCGTGCATGGCCGCCATGACCGCGACGAGCATCTCGGGGCCCCGCTCCAGCAGTACCGCGACGCGATCGCCGCGGCGCACCCCGCAGGCCTGCAGCTCGGCTGCGGTTGCCGAGATGCGTTGGTCCAGATGGGAATAGGTCATCGGGGGTGCGCCGGCGGCCAGCACTGCGGTGGCTTCCGGCGTGGCGCGGGCCTGGGCCAGGATCCGATCGATCACGGTCGAGCCGGCGTCGTAGGGGACCACGGGGCCGCAGGCCTGCTCGGCCAGCGCGGCGAGCTCGGCGGCCGACAGCATCGGCAGCGTGGCCGGATCCGCCTCGAGTGATTCCAGGCCCGCTTCGAGTAGCGCCTTGAGGTGACGCTCGACCGATTCGATCGGATAGTCCACGTCGA
This sequence comes from Mycobacterium sp. 134, assembly GCF_048282715.1. Taxonomy (NCBI): domain Bacteria; kingdom Bacillati; phylum Actinomycetota; class Actinomycetes; order Mycobacteriales; family Mycobacteriaceae; genus Mycobacterium; species Mycobacterium sp. 134. The sequence goes on along the minus strand of NZ_JBLVUN010000008.1, from coordinate 4,141,837 downwards.
ACACGTCGGTCGCGTAGTCGAAGATGAGCTCCAGCGGCCCGTCGTTGTCGAGTTCATGGACGTGCACGGCCAATGTGAGGGTGTCGAAACCCTGCGGCAGCCCTTCGACGCTCTCGACGATGTCGGACAACGTCCGCACCTCGGGCAGCCGAACGTAGGTGACGGTGACGTCGAACAGGGGACCGCTGTCGCGGCCTGTGCGGCGCAACTCGTTCATCAGGTCACCGAAGGGAAACCGCTGTCGTGCCTTGATCTCACGCACCCGGTGGCGGACATCGCCGACCAGTTCGGCCAGCCCCGTGCCGGCCCGCCGGTCGATCCGCAACGGCAGGGTATTGGCGAAATGGCCGCCCACGGTCATCATCTCGGCCGGAGTGTTGCGGTTGGACAGCGGAATTCCGACCATTACGTCATCGGTGCGCAGCACGCGGCTCACATACGTGCCGACCATCGTCGCCAGGTACGGGAAGAACGGGACGTCGAGCTCGCGGAGCCGGTCGACGAACGACCTCGGCAGGTGAGCGCGGTGCCGCTTGAGCGGGGCCGGGCCGGTCGCCGCATGCGACCTGTCGAACAGGGCCGGGGTGGCCTCGCGGATCTGTTCGGCGAGGTAGTCGCGGTCCGCGGTCCACTGCTCGGACTGTTGGTACTCGTCGGCTCGGGCGGCCGCTTCGCAGAACGACGTGGCCGGTAACGGCACGGGCCTGCCGGTGGCCATCACGGCGCTGTAGTCGGCCAGCACGTGCGCGGCCAGATTGAACACCCCCGTGGCGTCGATCGCCACGTGATGGGAGAACACCAGGACCCGGTAGACCTGTTCGGCCTCGCGTAACAGGGTGACCCGCAGCGGCACGCGCTCGGTGGGATCGATCGCCGTGTTGACCGCTTCCTGCACGATCCGGTCCGCGGCCGCTGCCGAATCCTGATGTCCGGTGAGGTCGACATGCTCGATCGGTGGCATGTCGTCGACGAACTCCTGATACGGCACACCGTCGGTGACCCCGAACCGCAGACGTATGCCATCGTGGCGCTGCCACACGCGGGCATAGCAATCGGTCAGGACGTCGACGTCGACATCGCCGACCAGCCGGGCCTGAAGCCCGACGACGTAGCTCGGAACGCCCGGAAACAACTGTGTGACCAGCCAGATATCCCGCTGGTAGGCAGTCAGGTTGAGGCGGCCGCGCATGGCGGCATCGTCGGTTGCGCCCATGATTTCGGCAGTACTCCAAACGTGTTCTCGACAAGGGCGACGACCCGATCGGCCCAGGACAGTGGCTAACCGGGACAGAGGATATTGACAATCTGTCAGAAATTGGTGGCTACCTTTTTGGCGCGGTTCGGCGGTATGACGGCGACGGCAGAGTCCGCGTCGCCGCCGGTACCAGTTGGTACCGTCGGTGCATGACCCGAATCTCCGCCTTTGGTGACGACGCCCTCGGCGAGCACGACGCCGTCGGCCTCGTCGCGGAACTGCGAACCGGTCGGGTATCCGCCGCCGACCTGATCGAGGCCGCTGTCGCGCGGGTGGAAGCGGTCAATCCCACCCTCAACGGGCTGGCGTTCGAGGCCTTCGACCGGGCCCATGCCCGCGGTGCCGCGCCCAGCCCCTACGGCGGGTTTTTCGACGGTGTCCCGACCTTCGTCAAGGACAACACCGCCGTCGAGGGCATGCCGACCATGAGCGGCACGGATGCCTGGGAACCTCGGCCCGAACCGGCCAACGGCGACTTCGCCCGCGCGTATCTCGCCACCGGTCTGGTGCCATTGGGCAAGACCCGGCTCTCGGAGTTCGGTTTCAGCGCGTCGTGCGAGCATCCTCGGCTGGGCCCGGTGCGCAACCCGTGGAACCCCGTCTACACGGCCGGTGCGTCGTCGTCGGGTTCGGGTGCCTTCGTCGCGGCGGGCGTCGTACCCATCGCGCACGCCAACGACGGGGGCGGCTCGATCCGCATCCCCGCCGCCTGCAACGGGCTGGTGGGCCTCAAGCCGACCCGGGGCCGGCTGCCGCAGGACAAGAACATGCGGATGATGCCACTGAGAATCGTGTCCGACGGTGTGCTCACCCGCTCGGTGCGTGACACCGCCGCGCTCTACCGCGAGATGGAGAAGGTCTACCGCAGTCCCAAACTCCCACCGATCGGCGACGTCAGCCGTCCGGGAAAGCAGCGGCTGCGCATCGCGGTGTGCACGCAATCCGTTGTGCACGACGCCGGCCCGGAGATGACGGAGCTGACACACAAGACCGCCGCGCTGCTCGAGGAACTCGGCCACCAGATCACCGTGATCGGCAACCCGGTCCAAGCGCGGTTCAAGGATGACTTCCTGCTGTACTGGGCGTTCCTGGCGTACGCATTGGTACGCGGCGGGAAGCGGTCGTTCGGCCCGAGCTTCGATCGGGACAAGCTGGACAATCTCACGCTGGGTCTCGAACGGCACGCATCGCGCAATCTGCATCGGCTCCCAACCGCGATTGCGCGGTTGGCCCGGTCGCGACGGGTCACCGAGCGGCTGTCCAGCAGCTATGACGCGGTGCTCATGCCCACCCTGGCCGAGCCCACCCTGGAGATCGGCCGTTTGGACCCGACCGCCGACTACGAGCAGATCATCGACCGGCTGCTGGGCTGGGTGGCGTTCACGCCGCTGCAGAACGCGACGGGGGATCCGGCGATCTCACTGCCGCTGGCCCAGACGGATGGCGGCCTCCCGGTGGGCATGATGCTGTCGGCGACCCGCGGCCGCGAAGCTCTGTTGCTGGAACTTGCCTACGAGCTCGAGGAGGCCAGGCCCTGGGCGCGCATTCAGGATCAGGCCCCGGCCGCCCCACGCAAACGCGCGCGAAAAGCAGTGAAATAAGCTGTTTTTGACTTCGTCGGCGAGGGCTGGCGACGAAATCCGTTGTGTCGGCGACATCATGACGTAACGCCAACCATCGGGTGTTAACCCGCGCGACACCGCGATCTGCTCCGGGTGAAACACGCGGCTCGCAGCATTCCCCACTGTGGAGACCGTAGCTTCGATACCACCGTCTCAAGCATCCACAGCCCGTCGATCGCCGGAGATCGCGACTACTGCGGTGCGGACCGGGGGCACCCTCGGGTGCCTGATTCGATTCGCACTGGCCAACATTCGTCGCCGGCCCGAACGGTTCGTGTTGTCGGTGCTCGGGATCGCGCTGGCGATCGCCTGCGTCACAGTGGTGCGCACCATCTCGGCGAGTTTTGCGATCACCGGGGCTGATTCGGTCACCGATGTACTGGGTGATGCCCAGCTGTGGGTGGTGCCGGCCGCCGGGGTGCACTACGACAACGAGGCCCGCGCCCTGGTTGCCGACGGGCCGCCGCCGGCGTTCGACCTGCCCGACGGCTGGCACGGCCGGATGACCATCTCCGGGGTGACGGTGATCGGCGGCGCTGCGGTTTCGCTACGCGGTGGTGACGAAATACCTTCTGGTCAGGCAGTTTTGGGATCCGGTCTGGCCGGCCGGCTGGGGGTCGCGTCCGGAGACGTGATCGACGTGGGGGCTCTGCCGCTCACCGCGAAGGTGTTCGGGCCGGGGGAGTCGATGACCGTGGCACCCGCGTTGGCGCGGTTGCTGGTCGGCGACAACGGCTGGTGGACGATCAACGCGCCGCCGGGCGAAGAACGCCGCCACGACCTGGCGCAGACCTTCGGAGCCGCCGTCGGGCTGCCGTTCACGGCCGATCCGTCTGTTCAGCCGGACCCCGGTGGCCATGGCCTGATCTACGACACGGTCGGCGGGTCGGGTCCCCTGAGCTTCGAGCAGAAGTTCTCGGCGCTGTTCTCGGGGCAGGTCACCGGCTCGACCCTGGGCCTGATCTCCACCATCGGGCTCGCCCTGGGATTCGTCATCGCGGTCTCGTCCTTCCTTGCCGCGGTCGCCGAACGCAAACGCGAATTCGGGATCATGAGCAGCATCGGACTGGCCGACGAGGTGCTGTACTTCTTCCTGGTCGAGTCGGGGATCGTGTTCGTGACGGCCTACGTGGTCGGTGTGGTCGTTGCGGGAGTCGCTGTGGCACTGGTGATTCCGGAGATCGCCACCCTGGCCGCCTGGGCGCAGGCGGCCGGAATGGTGGCTGCGTTCCTGCCCGCGATGGCCATCGTCGGCGCCCTGGTGCCCGTGCACCGGCTCCTCCAACAACGTCCGGTCGACCTCCTGGGGGCAAGGTGAACAGCAAGGGCCTGGCCTACGGTTGGCTGTCCGCCCGGCGGCGGATTCGCGAGATGGTGCTGCCCGTGGTGACCACTGCCACCGGAGCCTTCCTGGTGGTGCTGGTGTTCGGCATGTCGTCGGGGATCCGCGCGCAGTCGGCGGCATTGGGGCACGCCGAGGAGATCAACCGGGCGGTGATCCTGATCGCGGTCACCGTGCTGCTCGTCGGGGTGGTCGAAGTCGCGGTGGCCACCACCCGGACCGTGGCGCACCGTACCCGTGAACTCGGGGTGCTCGGAGCCAACGGCATACCTCGCGCCCCCGTGATCGCCGCTCTCCTCGTCGAACCGGTGGTGGCCGCTGTCCTGGGCTCGCTGCTCGGTGCGGTCTGCGCAGGTGTCACCGGCATCGTGGTCTCGCTGGTGGGCCTGGCGCCCACCGGAGTGTCCTACTCCGGGTTGGCCGTCGGCGCGGCGATCGCCATCGGGGTCAGCGTCGCGGCCGCGGTCGCAACGAGTTTCGTGCCCACCTTCAACGCCGCATCACGCCCACCCATTCGATCACTGACCTCGGGAGGTTAGCCCGAACATGACCGCACTTCACGACACCGCCGCTGCCGCACCGGAAGACGCCGGCCCCGTCCAGAGGCCCGTCATCGAGGTCAGCAACGTATGGAAACTGCACAAGCTCGGCGACGAGGTGGTCAAGGCCCTCGTCGCTGCCGAACTCCAGGTGATGCCGGGGGAGTTCGTCTGTCTGATGGGGCCGAGTGGCAGCGGAAAGTCCACGCTGCTCAACATCATCGGTGGACTGGACCGTCCGACCAAGGGCACCGTCACGATCAGCGGACAGGACACCGCACAGTTGACAGAGAGCCAGTTCGCGGCGCTTCGGCACGACACCATCGGCTTCATCTTCCAGAGCTACAACCTGATCCCGTTCCTCTCCGCGGTCGAGAACGTCGAGCTGCCACTGATGTTCGAGCCGTACGACCGGAAGTCGTTGCGCAAGCGCGCGACCGAACTGCTCGAGCTGGTGGGCCTCGGGCACCGGGTGCACCACCAGCCCACGAAAATGTCGGGTGGTGAACAGCAGCGCACCGCGATCGCACGGTCGTTGATCAGCAACCCGACCTTGGTATTGGCCGACGAGCCGACGGCCAACCTCGACCACCGCACGGGGGAGACGGTGGTGCGCATGCTGCGTGACCTGTGCTCGACATTGGGCGTCACGGTCGTCGCAAGCACCCACGATCCCACGGTGGCCGACGAAGCGAGCCGTGTAGTCCGGATGCGAGACGGACAAATCGTCAACTGAATCAACGTTATTGGGAGACGACTCGATGACTCAAGAACTGGAGACCGCGGCGCCGTCAGAGCGTGACAAGCTGATGACGACCGAGCTGGTCCCCGAACAGATCCTGCCCAAGGTGATGAGCACCTTCGGCCTGACCGCGGCCTATGTCTTCATCATCTGTTGGATCACCGGCTCTTCGGTGATGGCGACAGGTGGATGGACGGCCATCCCGATGTGGGTGCTGGGCATCCTCACCTTCCTGGTCCCTGCCGGCATGGCCGTGGTGGAACTGGGCAACCTGTGGCCCGGGCAGGGCGGTGTCTACATCTGGGCCACCCGGACGATGGGGGAGACCTGGGGATTCATCGGCGGGTACCTGTCGTGGGTGCCGGTGATCCTCAATGCCGCGTCATCGCCCGCGGTGGTCCTCTCATTCCTGTTGCTGGCCTTCCACACCGAACTCGGCGTGATGACGAGCGTCATCCTGCAACTGGTGATCCTGTGGACGGTTGTCGGCTTGGCACTGGCGAGACTCTCCGCCAACCAACGGATAATGAACGTCGTCTTCGTGGTGTTCGGCATCCTCGCGCTGACGATCTTCTTCTCGGGCGTGCTCTTCGCGGTGAAGCATGGTTCGGCAACGCCGTTCAGCTGGTCCGAGGCGACGATTCCCAACTTCGCGGTATCGGGCTTCCTGTACGGCACTGTGTTGCTCTATCTGCTCGGTGTGGAGACGCCGTACAACATGGGCGCGGAGTTCCTGTCGGTACGCAAGAGCGGCCCGCGAATGATCCTGTGGGGTTCGACGGCGCTGGTCGCCATCTACCTGCTGACGACGCTGGGCACGATGATGGCGTTGCCCACCGCGGAGATCGACGCCGTGACGGGTGTCATCGGCATGCTGGACGTGGCGGGGTTCCCGGGGCTGATGGAGATCTGCGCAGTCGTGCTCGCCTTGATCATCGTCGTCGCGTTGATGACGTATCAGGTGGCCTACTCACGATTGATCTTCGTCTCCGGGCTGGAGCGGCACCTGCCGCGTATCTTCACCCACCTCAACCCGCGCACCCGTAATCCGGTGTCCGCCATCCTGATCCAGGGGGTGATCTCGTCGCTGATCCTGGTCGGCCTGTACTCGCAGAGCAGCCTGGTCAACACGACGATCTTCCTCCAGGGCGGCCTGTCGACCGTCTGGCTGCTCTCCGGCTTCTTCTTCCTGATCCCGGTCGTCATCGCCCGCAAGAAGTACGCGGATCGCTATCAGAACGAGACGTTCTGGCGCATCCCCGGCGGCATGGTCGGTGTCTGGATCACCGTGATCGTGGGCACCCTCGGCACCATCGGCGGCGTCTACTACTCGTTCGCGAAATCTTGGCTCACCAGTGCCGGGGTCGGGGATGCCGAGTGGATGAAGTGGGTCGGCAGCATCAGTGTCGGCATGTTCGCACTCGGGCTGGTGGTCTACATCTTCGGCCGCCGCTCGGCGCACAAGGTCTCGCAGGAGGATGCCCTGGCCCATCTCGCGGTGTTCGACCTCACCGCTGACGACTCGACCGCAACCAAGGAGGAACTTCCCAGATGACCATGGACAGCACCCTGGTGCCGGCCGAGTCGACCGACGCCACCAGCCGCTATCCGCTCGATCCGCTGACCGGTGCCGAGGTCGAGGCGGCCGCGGCCGTCATCACCGGATCGGACTACGCCACAACGACATTGAAATTTGTCATGATCCAGCTGGCCGAGCCGGCCAAGACTGCCGCGCTGTCCTTCGCGGACATGACCGAGGTGCCGCGTCAGGCCTTTGTGACGATGTACGACGGTGCCGCCAAGCTGATCTATGAGGCTGTCGTCGACCTCGACGCGAGGGTGATCGATTCGTGGACCCCGATTCCCGGCCGGTTCCCGTCCTATCTCGTCGAACACATGACGGGGGTGGAGGAGAAGGTGCGGGAGGACCCGCGATGGCAGGAGGCCATGCGCAAACGGGGTGTCACCGATTTCAGCCTGGCGATGATCGACCCGTGGCCGGCCGGTTACTACGGTGCGCAGGACCACTACGAGAACTCGCCGCTGATCTGCCGACCGCTGACCTTCATGCGCGCGGCACCGTCGGAGAACGGCTACGCGCGGCCCGTCGAAGGCCTGATCGTCACGTTCGACCTGGACAACATGGAGGTCATGGACATCGAGGACCACGGCACGGTCCCGTTACCGTCCAAGGGCGGCAACTACTCGGGGCAGTTCATGTTCGCGCCCGACAACCGGCCCGCGTTCACGCAGTTCCGTGACGACGTCAAGACCATCGACATCACCCAACCTCACGGGCCCGGTTTCACCGTCGACGGATGGAACGTCACCTGGCAGAAATGGTCGATGCGGGTCGGCTTCAACCCCCGCGAGGGGCTGGTGCTGCATGAGGTGACCTACACCGACCGTGGCGAGGTCCGGCCCATCATGTACCGCGCCGCACTGTCGGAAATGGTGGTGCCATACGGTGATTCGTCGCCGACGCACTGGAACAAGAACGTCTTCGACATGGGTGAGGTGGGGATGGGCTTCTCGGCCAACCCGTTGACCCTTGGCTGTGACTGTCTCGGTGAGATCTTCTACTTCGACGGTACGGTCAACGACTCCAGCGGGAACGCCGTCACCATCCCCAACGCCATCTGCATGCACGAGGAGGACTACGGGATCTCCTGGAAGCACACCGATTTCCGCACCGGGGAGGTCGAGGTTCGGCGGTCCCGGCGGTTGGTGATCTCGATGATCTGCACCGTCGGCAACTACGAGTACGGCTTCTTCTGGTACTTCTACAACGATGCGTCCATCGAGATGGAGGTCAAACTCACCGGGGTGCTGACCACCGGTGCGGTTCCCGACGGCGAGACCCCGCGCTGGGGCAAGATGGTGGCGCCCGGGATGTACGGCCCGAACCATCAGCACTTCTTCAACTTCCGCATGGATATGAGCATCGACGGCCCGGGAAACAGTGTGTACGAGGTGGATTCGATCCCCGAGCCGGACCCGGAGCTGAACCCCCATCACAACGCCTGGATCACCCGGGACACCCTGGTGGCCTCGGAGTCCGAGGGTGCCCGGGACTGGGAGTACTCGACCGGCCGGTACTGGAAGGTGGTCAACCCCGCCAAGCTCAACGAGTTCGGCGCGCCGGTCGGCTACAAGTTGATGCCCAAGGACATCGTCCCGGTGATGGTGCAGGAGGGGTCGGTGATCTACGACCGGGCCAGGTTCGTCCAGCACAACCTGTGGGTCACCCGCTACGACCCCAGGGAGCTCTACGCCGCGGGGGACTACATGTATCAATCCGCGGATGCCCAGGGCCTGCCGGAATATGTCGCCGACGACGCGCCGCTGACGGACACCGACATCGTGCTCTGGTACACCGTGGGTGCCCACCATGTGGTGTGCCCGGAGGACTGGCCGGTGATGCCGTGCCACTACACCGGCTTCAAGCTCAAACCGGTGGGATTCTTCGACGGAAACCCGGCGCTGGATGTTCCGCCCTCACCGCCGGCAGCGTGCCACCACCACTGAGTCACGGCCACTGACAGGCGCGGACGCCCCCGGACACCAGTGAATCGGGGGCGCCCGCGCCTGCTCGCGCGGACATTTCGTCAACTGCCGGGGCGGCGAGTGCCAGCTTGCTCTTATGATGACCGGCAGGTGTCACAGTTTGCGGGGGTGTGAATGACGTCTGGGCCAGACGAGCAGCCGAGCGAGGACGTTCGGGGATCGATACGTTGGCAGGATCCGGCTACGACCACGCCCCGGCCGCCTACGGTGGCCGAGGCGCGCCAGCGAGACAAGGCGCAGAAGGCGCGCGAGGCCGCCGAGGAGTGGGCCAGACAGCAGGAGGAGCAGCGCGAACGTCGCGCCGCCACCGGCAAGAAGGTCCTGATGGGCTCGGTGGCCGTGGTCGGTGTCGTCGGGGTGATCGCACTCGGCTACCACCTGCTGCACAAAGAGGAAATCGCGGCGTCGTGCGTCAAGGAGGGCACCAACGAGGTGGTGCCCGATTCGTACTGCTCCAGTGGCCACAGCGGTTCGGGGGGCACGTTCATCTACCTGGGCTCGCCGTACCGGTACTACTACGGCGGCAACAGCGGCGGGGTGGGCACCATTGCCCGGGGCGGGACCATCGAACAGCCCAAGGGCACCACGGCCAAGACCAAGTCGGGGACGTCGATCTCGCGCGGCGGCTTCGGTTCGTCGTCGAGCTACGGCAAGAGCTCGGGGAGCTGAATGCGCCGTCAACGTAGTTCCCCGCGAGCCGGCTGGGAACAGATCGTCGCTGACCAGGGGATGTGCTACGGGACCCCGGCGCGTGACGCGACCGGTGCCGACCGCCCATACTGGGACGAGTCGGTGCACTACGTCTTCGACATGGACGAGGTGCTGTCGATCGAGGCCTCCGTCGAGGTGCTGCACTCGATGTGCCTGGAGGCCGTCGAGAACGTCGTACTGACCGGGCGTTACCGCGACTTCGGGCTTCCCGAATGGAGCTGGGAGCACATCGAGAAGTCCTGGCGGCGCAGTGATCCGCATCTGTACGGCCGCTTCGATCTTCGCTACGACGGCCGCCGGCCGCCGGTGCTGCTGGAGTACAACGCCGACACCCCGACCACATTGCTGGAGGCGGCGATCCTGCAGTGGCACTGGAAGACGGACGTGTATCCGGAGGACGATCAGTGGAACTCGTTGCACGAGAAGCTGGTTGCCCGTTGGGGCGAGATCCGCGACCGCCTGCCGGGGGCCGAGACGTACTTCACCTGGTCGGGCGCCGAGCTCAGCGGCGAGGATCATGTGACGGTCGCCTACCTGCAGGAATGCGCGGCGGAGGCCGGTCTGAACACCGTGGGCCTGGCGATCGAGGACATCGGGTTCGACGCTGACCTCGGCCGGTTCGTCGACCTCGCGGAAGCGCCCATGGACTCGATCTTCAAGCTCTATCCCTGGGAATGGATGCTCGACGACGATTTCGGTCGCAGGGCGGTCGAGCAGATGCCCGCCACGATGTGGGTGGAACCGCTGTGGAAGACGCTGTTGAGCAACAAGGCGATCCTGGCGGTGCTGTGGGAGATGTACCCCGGGCACCCGAACCTGTTGCCCGCCTACGTCGATGACCCACACGAGCTGACCGAGTACGTGCGCAAGCCCAAGCTGGGGCGTGAGGGTGCCAACATCACCATCGTCGGTCCCGGGTACGAGACCGAGACCGGCGGCGTGTACGGCGAAGAGGGCTACGTGTACCAGTTGCTCGATCCGCTACCGCAATTCGACGACATGCGCCCCGCGTTGGGCGCGTGGATCGTCGGCGACGAATCCGCCGGACTCGGGATCCGCGAGACCTCCGGTCTCGTCACCGACAACGGCGCTGCCTTTGTGCCACATCGCATCCCGCAGTGACTTGGAAGGAATACCCCTATGACAACCACTCTGGTTGCGCTCGGCTCTGATTACTGGTCGGTCCTCGGTCACGGGGTGTCGGCGATCGTGCTGTACTCGATTGTCGGTGTGGCGCTGATGGTCCTGGGTTTCTACGTGATCGACTGGACCACCCCGGGCCCGTTGCGGACCCTGGTGCAGGCCGGGCGTCCCAACGCCGCTGCGGTGGCGGCCTCCGGCGTGGTATCGATGGCATTCATCATCGTGCTGGCCATCTACAGTTCGTCGGGTGACCTTATCCAGGGCCTGATCACCACGCTGGTGTTCGGCCTGTTGGGCATTGCGGCCCAGGCGTTCTCGGTCCGGCTGGTCGGCGCGATCAAGGGGATCGACATCGGCGGCGTCCTGGCCTCCGAAAGGTTCACCCCACAGGTCCTGGTCGTGACGGCTTCCTATGTGGCCTTCGGCCTGATCATCGCGGCGGCGATTCTCTAGCCTTTCCCCGCGAGCAGACAGTGGATTTCGGGTACCTAACTGTCTGCTCGCGCTACAGGGTCCGGCAGACTTCGGCGGCCGCCCGGGTCAATGCCGCCGGGCCGTCACGCAAGGCCTGATCGAGCGGGGTCCCCGGCGCGGTGATCGCCACCAGCTTGTCGACGCCGTTGGCCAGCAGTACGTCGGCGTCGGGGGCCACCCGGCCGGCGAAGATCACCACCCGGGCGCCGGTGCGCGCAGCCACCTGGGCGACGCCGAACGGCGTCTTTCCCAACATGGTCTGGGCGTCGACGCTGCCCTCGCCGGTGAAGACCCAGTCCGCCCCGGTCAGCGATTGCTCCAGTCCGACGGTCTGGGCGATCACTTCGACACCGGGAGCGCAGTCGGCGGCGAGGAACTCCAGCAGGCCGAAGCCCAGGCCGCCCGCGGCACCGGACCCCGGGCGGTCGGGCCGGGCGTGGCCGAGTGCGGTGCCGGTCACCTCCACCAACCGGGCCAGCGCGGCTTCGAGCACCTCGACATCGTCGGGAGTGGCCCCCTTCTGCGGGCCGAAAATCGCACTGGCACCACCGGTTCCGAGCAGCGGCGCGGTGACGTCGGACGCGATCCGGACCCGGACATCGGCCAATCGGGGATCTATACCCGAGACGTCGATGTGCTCCAGCCGGACCAGTGCCGCACCACCGGGCGGCAGTGCGGCGCCGTCGGCGTCGGTGAAGGACACGCCCAGGGCGGTGAGCATGCCGGCTCCACCGTCGTTGGTCGCCGAACCGCCGATCCCGATCAACAGCTCGGTCGCGCCCTGATCCAGCGCCGAGACGATGAGTTGTCCGACTCCGAATGTGCTGGCGCGCAGGATGTCCCGGTCCGCCGGCGCCACCAGCTCCAGGCCGGAGGCGCTGGCCATCTCGATCACGGCCAGGCGGTGTTCGGCGACGTAGCCGTAGGTGGCGCGCGCCGGGCGTCCGAGCGGATCGCTGACCTCGACCGTGACGCGATCCCCGCCGAGTGCGTCGACGACGGCGTCCACGGTGCCTTCACCGCCGTCGGCCATCGGTACCCCGATGCACTCGGCGTCGGGAAGTGCCGACCGGACGCCTTCGCGCAGCGCCGCCACCGCTTGCGACGCGGTCATCGACTCCTTGAAGGAGTCCGGGGCCAGCACGATCTTCATTGGCTGGCGACATTACCCACTGTGGCGCCGCCCGGCGCGCCGTAGCGGACCGCCTCGGGCCGGCCAGGGGAGTTCACGTCACGGCATGGGCCAGGAGCCGCTTGAGTTCGCGTCGCTGCTCGGCGTCCAGCCCCTCGAGCACCTCGTCCTCGGCGGCCAGCACCGCGGCTTCGGCCCGTTTCAGCAAGTCAGTTCCCTCGGCCGTCAGTTCGGCCGGCAGCGCCCGTCCGGAGTCCACGGTGGCCGGTCTGCGTACCGCGCCGCGATCCTGCAGTCCGCGCAGCACGTTGTTCATGGCCTGCGGTGAGACGTTGGTGTGGCGCGCGAGTTCCGCGTTGGACTGACCGGGGGCCATGGACAGCAGTCGCAGGCAGACGAACTCCGGCAGTGTGAGCCCGAGCGGTTGCAGTTGTGCGGCGACCTTGGGCTGCAGCACCGCGACGACGCGATACATCAGGTATCCGAGGGGCTGTTCCTCGAGGATGCCACCCATGTCGGAGTTCATATCAAGCATATTGACACATATCAACCAGGTTGATATACCGGACATATGACCACACCAAGCGAAATGTCTGACGCAATGTTCGAATCGGCTTACCGCGGTGAGGCTCCCGAGTTCGCCGGGGCACGCCCGCCGTGGAGCATCGGCGAACCACAGCCCGAGATCGCGGCCCTGATCGCCGAGGGCAAGTTCCACGGGGAGGTGCTGGACGCCGGTTGCGGTGAGGCGGCCACGGCCCTGGACCTGGCGGAACGGGGATTCACCACCGTCGGGCTGGATCAGTCGGCCACGGCCATCGAAATGGCGCGGGCGGAGGCGGCCAAGCGGGGCCTGACCAACGCCAGCTTCGAGGTTGCCGACATCAGCGCGTTCACCGGCTACGACGGTCGATTCGGCACCATCGTCGACAGCACGCTGTTCCACTCCATGCCGGTGGAACTTCGCGACGGTTACCAGCAGTCGATCGTGCGGGCTGCCGCACCGGGCGCGTCCTACTTCGTGCTGGTGTTCGACAAGGCGACGATGGGCGACACCGGACCCGCCAATCCGGTCAGCGAGGACGAATTGCGCGAGGTCGTCGGCAAGTACTGGGTGATCGACGATGTCCGGCCGGCCCGCATCCACTCCCACGTGCCGGCGGAATTCGCCAACTTCGCCGATTTCGCCGGAATGGACCTCCGCGACGAGGGCAACAACCGCAAATCGATCGCCGCCTGGCTGCTTCAGGCGCACCTCGGGTAGCTGCCGGGCTGACCTGGTCCCGCCGGCGACACTCGGTCTGCGAGGGCTCCCCCCGCTAGGTGTGCTGCCCGCCATAGGGCAGGATAGAGAGGCCGTCCAGGGGTAACCCGGGTGGCTCTCTACATGCGAGGAGTGCCGAGGAGACCGATGGCGGATCCGAATGTCGCCGGCGAGGGCGCAGCACCCATTCGTCCCTTCTACACGAGGGTTCTGCTGAAGCTTGGCGGAGAGATGTTCGGCGGCGGCGAGGTCGGTCTCGACCCCGACGTCGTGCATCAGGTAGCCCGCCAGATCGCCGCCGTCGTGCGCAGCGGGGTCCAGGTCGCGGTCGTGATCGGCGGCGGCAACTTCTTCCGCGGCGCCCAGCTGCAGCAGCGCGGGATGGAACGCACCCGTAGCGACTACATGGGCATGCTCGGGACCGTGATGAACAGCCTTGCGCTGCAGGACTTCCTGCAGAAGGAAGGCATCGACACCCGCGTGCAGACCGCCATCACCATGGGTCAGGTCGCCGAGCCGTACATCCCGTTGCGGGCCGTGCGGCACCTGGAAAAGGGTCGCGTCGTCATCTTCGGTGCCGGCATGGGCCTTCCGTACTTCTCCACCGACACGACCGCTGCGCAGCGCGCCCTGGAAATCGGGGCCGACGTGGTGCTGATGGCCAAGGCCGTCGACGGCGTCTACACCGCCGACCCGCGTGAGGATCCGGACGCCGAGCTGCTCACCGAGGTCAGCCATCGCGAGGTCATCGATCGCGGCCTGCGGGTCGCCGATGCCACCGCCTTCAGTTTGTGCATGGACAACCGGATGCCGATGCTGGTGTTCAACCTGCTCACCGAAGGCAATATCGCCCGCGCGGTGGCGGGTGAGAAGATCGGAACACTGGTCACCACCTAAACGGGAGAAGCCGACGTGATCGACGAAACTCTCTTCGACGCTGAAGAGAAGATGGAAAAGGCCGTGAGTGTGGCCCGTGACGACCTGTCCACCATTCGGACCGGCCGGGCCAATCCCGGCATGTTCTCCCGTATCAACATCGACTACTACGGGGCGATGACGCCGATCACGCAGATGGCGAGCATCAACGTTCCCGAGGCGCGCATGGTCGTCATCAAGCCTTACGAGGCGTCGCAGCTCAAGCCGATCGAGGACGCGATCCGCCATTCCGACCTCGGGGTCAATCCGACCAACGACGGCAGCATCATCCGGATCTCCATCCCGCAGCTCACCGAGGAGCGTCGCCGCGACCTGGTCAAGCAGGCCAAGTCCAAGGGTGAGGACGCCAAGGTGTCGGTGCGCAACATCCGCCGCAAGGCCATGGAAGAGCTCAGCCGGATCAAGAAGGACGGCGAGGCCGGCGAGGACGAGGTCGGACGGGCCGAGAAGGACCTCGACAAGACCACCCACACCTACACCAGCCAGATCGACGACCTGGTCAAGCACAAGGAAGGCGAACTGCTGGAGGTCTAGTGGCCGATCAGCAAATACCTTTCGTGACAAACACACCGGTCGGAGAACCGCAGAAAAAACAATCCCGGGCCGGCCGTGATCTCCCGGCCGCCATCGCCGTCGGCGTCGTCCTCGGCGCCCTGGCGATCGGGACCCTCTTGTTCGCGCCGATCTGGTGGCTGCCGTTGCTCGCGGTGGCCATCGCCATCGCCACCCACGAGGTGATCCGGCGGCTGCGCGAACACGGTTACGTGTTGCCCGCCGTCCCGCTGCTACTCGGTGGCCAGGCGATGATCTGGTTGACCTGGCCGTTCGGGGCAGCCGGTCTGCTGGGTGCCTTTGGGGGCACCATCGTCGTCTGCATGGTGTGGCGTCTGGTCGGGCAGGGGCTGGACCAGCAACCGGTCAATTACCTGCGCGATGTCGCCGCCACGATCCTGCTCGCCACCTGGGTGCCGTTGTTCGCGGCCTTCACCGCGCTGCTGATCTTCGCCGACCACGGCGGAGCCCGGGTGTTCACGATCATCGTCACGGTCGTCTTCGCAGACATCGGCGGTTATGTCGCGGGCGTCCTGTTCGGCAAACACCTGCTGGCGCGGGCGATCAGCCCCAAGAAGTCCTGGGAGGGCCTCGGCGGTTCACTGCTGTTCGGTACCGCCGCTGCCGTTCTCTCTGTGACGTTCCTGCTGGACAAGCCCGCGTGGGTGGGTGTGCCGCTGGGCTTGCTGCTGGTCATCACCGGCGTGCTCGGTGACCTGGTCGAATCGCAGATCAAGCGTGACCTCGGGATCAAGGACATGGGCACGCTGCTACCGGGCCACGGTGGGATCATGGACCGCATCGACGCGATGCTGCCGTCCGCTGTCGTCGGCTGGATTGTGCTGACGCTGCTCGCCTAGGTTGCGTCCGCTGCGTGCACCTGAGGCGTTCAGCCAGCAGGCGACCGCACCCAAGACCAGTCCCGCGGCGATACCGAGGTTCACCCGCTCGCCGAGCATGAACCAGGACAACACCCCTGCGACGGCGGGAATGACGCAGAACAGCATCGCGACCGCCGAGGCGCCGTGCAGATTGATGGCCCGCACGTACAGCGACACCCCGAGCATGGCGTTGAGCAGCACCACGCCGGCCACCGCCAGCACGGCCTTGGTGGCGTCATGCACCTCGACCGGTGTGGTGAGCGCAAGCGCCAAGGCGGGGATGAAGGCGACGGCGTTCTGCACGGACGTCGAGGCCCGGAAGTCGACATCGGAGCAGAATCGCTGTTGATACACCCCGCCGGCGGCCAGGCCGAGCAGCGCGGCCAACAGCAATCCGACCGCGGGGTCGATTCCGCCCGACTGCACCAGCCTCGTCGCGCAGGCCGCCAGCACGGCGGCAACGCCGAGCACCAAGGCGAGCACCCGGCGCGGCGTCAACCGATCGCGCAGGAATATTGCCGCCAGCAGTGCGGTCGCGACCGGGTTCATCGCGATGACGACCGCGCACAGCACCGCCGGGGCGCCATGCTGAATCGCGATGTACAGGGCACAGAACTGCACGGCCTGCATGAGTAGACCCGCCACCGCGACGTGGAGCAGCTTGCGGCCGGTGGGAAAGCCGACCCGGGCCAGTGCCGCCCACGTCCCGAGGAACATGCCCGCGAGCCCGAACCGGAAGGCCAACACCGCCATCGGTGAGAGCGCGTGCACCGCGAGGTTGCCGATCGGATAACCCAGGGCGTAGAAGAACGTCACGGTCGTCGCCGTGCGCATCGGCATCGGCTGGATTGCTCCGTGCGTGCGCAGTGCAGTGGGCGCCATGACGCCAATGGTGGGTGAGCTCCCCACGTGCGGTCCAACGATTATCGGCAATCGCGATTGATCGTTGATGCTAATCAATCAAGCGGAATAACTCGGTGAATAGAAGGAAACGCCTGGTTTTTGATCGTAAGCACTGATCGGAGTACGTTGGCCGCATGGGTCAGGTGCTGGATATCGCACCGCTGCGCAGCCTGGTGGCGGTGGCGGACTGTGGCGGGTTTCACCGCGCCGCCGCGGTGTTGCACATGACGCAGTCCGCCGTCAGTCAGCACGTACGGCGGATCGAGGCCGTCGTCGGCGGTCCCGTCGTCGAACGGTCTGGGCGCGGTGTCGCCTTCACCGAACTGGGGCATCGCGTTCTCGGTCACGCCCGGGGCATCCTTGCCGCGCACGACGCGGCGCTGGCCGATCTCGGTGCGGCCGAAGAACAAGTGCTGCTGATCGGCGCCACCGAGCACGGCGCCGACGTCATGTTGCCCGCCCTCACCGCGGCGCTGGGCGAGCGGTTGCCCAACTGGCGGCTGCGGTTTCGCCTCGACCGCAACGTCATGCTCGCCGACGCCCTCGAACACGGTCTGGTCGATCTGGCCGTGATGCTCGACGGTTCCGGAATGGATCCCGCTCATGCCTCCGGAACGCTTGCGCTGAAGTGGGTTTCGGGCCGCGGCTTCGGCGTGGGTGCAAACCAGCCGTTGCCGGTGGTGATGTTCTCCGAACCGTGCACCTTGCGCGAACCCACGTTCGCCACGCTCGACCGATGCGGGACCGACTACCGCATCGCCGCCGAATCCGCGAACCTGTCCGGCCTGTTCGCAGCGGTGCGTTCCGGCCTGGGCGTGGCACTGCTGCCGATGATCGGCCGACTGCCCGACGGGCTGTGCCTGGCCGAGGGGCTGCCTCCGGCCAGCCGCGCATCGGTGTTCGTCCGCGGCCGCGCCGGGGTGGACACCGGAGTCCTGGACACTGTTGAGCGGACCGTTCATGACGTTCTCGCCGGACAAGCCTGATACTGGAAAAGACATGAAGCAGGAATTGGTCTTCGAAGCCCCGCGACGCCGCATGCCGCCGCGGCACCTTGCCGACCTCGACGAGGACGGCCGTGCTGCTGCCGTCACCGAGCTGGGTCTGCCGAAATTTCGTGCCAAGCAGCTGGCCAATCAGTACTACGGTCGCCTGATCGCCGATCCGAAGCAGATGACCGACCTGCCCGCCGCCGTGCGGGATCAGGTGGCCGAGGCACTGTTCCCGGCGCTGATCGATCCGGTGAAACAGATCCAGTGCGACGCGGGTGAGACCCGCAAGACGCTGTGGCGCGCGGTCGACGGCACGACATTCGAATCGGTGCTGATGCGCTATCCGCAGCGCAATACGGTGTGCATCTCGTCGCAGGCAGGCTGCGGCATGGCCTGCCCGTTCTGCGCCACCGGCCAGGGCGGTCTGATGCGCAACCTGTCCACCGGCGAGATCCTCGAACAGGTGCGGTCGGCGTCGTCGGCCATGCGGCTGGAGCATGACGGGCGGCTGTCCAACATCGTCTTCATGGGCATGGGTGAGCCGTTGGCCAACTACAACCGGGTGCTGGCGGCCGTCAAGCGCATCATCGCCCCGCCGCCGAACGGTTTCGGGATCAGCGCCCGCTCGGTGACGGTGTCGACGGTGGGGCTGGCCCCGGCCATTCGCAAACTCGCCGACGAGCGCCTCGGCGTCACCCTGGCCGTTTCCCTGCACACTCCCGACGACGAACTACGCGACACACTGGTGCCGGTGAACAACCGGTGGAAGGTCGACGAAGTCCTCGATGCCGCGCGGTACTACGCCGATGTCACCGGACGCCGGGTGTCCATCGAGTACGCGCTGATCCGTGATGTCAACGATCAGCCGTGGCGCGCAGACCTTCTCGGCAAGAAGCTGCACGCCAAGCTGGGGCAGCTGGTGCACGTCAACCTCATTCCGCTCAACCCGACACCGGGCAGTGAATGGGACGCCAGTCCCAAACCGGTCGAGCGGGAGTTCGTCAAACGCGTTCAGGCCAAGGGGGTCTCGTGCACCGTGCGCGATACCCGGGGGCGTGAGATCGCCGCGGCCTGTGGCCAGCTGGCCGCCGAGGGCTGAGTCGAGGCGTTGACGCAGCGTTGACTTTGAACTGAGGTCGCAAAAGGCCGAGAAGGCGTCTGCGTGGATTCAATGTCAACGTATCGTCAGGCTTGACCCGGCGGGTTGGTGAACCAGAGATTCTCCTCGCGCAGGCTGCGGCTGCGCCAGCCGTCGGCCGTGCGCACCAGTTCGTGGTGGTAGTACCCGCCGCACGCACTGATCTCCGCCATCCCCGGCAGCTGCATGGGGTTGTAGAACATCGCTCGCACGCTCGCGGTGTCCCCGTCGGTTTCGAGGATCTCGATGTTGGTGATGTAGTGCATGCTCCACGGGATCACCCCGAAGTTGGCAGCGAACCAGTCGACCACCTCGTCACGTGTTCCCACCATGGCGCCCGCTGACGAGTAGTCGATGTGGGCGTCCTCGGTGAACACCGACCGGTACAGCTCCCAGTCTTTGGAGTCGACTGCCCGCGCGTAACGCGTGAGCAGATTGCTGATCTGTAATTCGTCCATCGTTCTCCTCCCGCGAGCGTGCACACAGATCGTGTTCTGGGGCCGGATCGCGATCTGTGTGCACCTTCGGCACGGCTACTCCGGCATCCCGATGGTCTTCGACTCGAAGTACTCCTTGAAGCCTTCCTCGCCGTTACGCCGGCCCAGGCCGCTCTGCTTGGAGCCGCCGAACGGGCTGTTGATGCCGAAGTGGCTGCGGCTGTTGATCGTGACGTTGCCGGTGCGGATGCGGCGCGCGATGCCGAAGGCCCGGTCCACGTCCCCGGACGAAACCTCCCCGGACAGGCCGTAGATGGAGTTGTTGGCGATGGCGACCGCCTCGTCGTCGGAGTCATACGGGGTGACCGTCAGCACGGGACCGAAGATCTCCTCCTGCGCGACCTGCGAATCGGGGTCGACGTCGGCGAGCAGGGTGGGCTGGGTGTAGTAGCCCGTGGGCAGGTTCTCCGGAATGCCTCCGCCGGTGACCAGGCGGGCTCCGGAATCGATGCCGGATTTGATGAGCCCCAGCACCTTGTCACGCTGGGTCGCGCTGATCTGTGGACCCTGCATGATGCCCGGTGTCCACGGGTCTCCGACGGGGAAGTTCTCCATCGCGCCCTTGAGGAGCTCGAGGCCTTCGTCGTAGCGGCTGCGGGGGAGCAGGATTCGGCTGGGCAGGATGCAGGACTGCCCGCTCATGACGCAGGCCATCATCGCGGCGATCGGGAGCGCCGAGTTGAAGTCGGCGTCGTCGAGCACGATGTGGGCCGACTTGCCGCCCAGCTCGAGCATGGTCTTCTTGACCGTGGAGGCACCGGCGGCCAGGATGGCGCGCCCGGTCGCGGTGGAACCGGTGAAGGTGATCATGTCCACCCGCGGGTCCGCCGACAGCGCGGCACCGACCTCGTTGGCATTGGACACCACGACGTTGAACACGCCGGCCGGGATGTCGGTGTGTTCGGCGACGATGCGGCCCAACTCGGTACCCGACCACGGGGTGAGCTGCGCGGGCTTGAGCACCACGGTGTTGCCGGCCATCAACGCCGGCACCGTCTCGGCGATGTTGAGGTAGAACGGCACGTTCCACGGGGTGATCGCGCCGACCACGCCGACCGGCTCGTAGGCGATCTTGCGTCGCGCCGGCCCCAGCTGGGTCTGGTGCACGCCGTTGTCGACGACGTAGTCGAAGCTCCTCCCGTGCTCGGCCCAGTGCTTGACCTCGCCGATCGGGTCCTCGATCTGTGAGCCCGTGACGGTCACCGGACAGCCGACCTCGGTGACCAGCACCCGGCGCAGCCGCTCCTTCTCGGATTCCAGCGCGTCGTGCAGCTGCATCAGGCAGTGGTAGCGGAACTCGACGTCGCGGCTCCAGTCGGTTTCGTCGAATGCCCTTCGCGCGGCGCCCACGGCGCGCTCGATGTCGGCCACCGTGCCGTCGGTCGCCTGGCCGGCCACCTGCTCGCTGGCGGGGTGGATGACGTCGAATTTCGCACCGCTGCCGCTGTATTGGAGTTCACCGTCGATGAGCATCCGCTCGTCACCGGCGAGCACGCCGGTGTCACTCTGCACCTGAGTCATAGGAGACAGCTTTACAAAAATTGCGTGTCGTGTCACCCCTTTGGGAGAAGGATTGACCGATCGGCAAGACTCTGCGATCGTAGAGTGCCGTTGACGCGGGGGCAGGAGGTACCGATGGGCGAACGGTAGAGACGGATCAGTTCGTGTCGGGCTGTTTGATGCCGACGGCGTGGCGCAGTTGTGCGAGGAATTGATCGCCGTCGTCGCTGCGCACGATGTAGTGCGAGATCGCCACCCGGATCGCGGTGGCGGCCTTGACCGGCGCGTTGGCGCCCGACAGGAGTTTGAGCAGCCGCGCCCGCATCAGCGGGATGACGTTGGCCAGTTGGGCGATCACGACTTCGGGCTCGATGTCGACCAGCCGTACCCCGGAATACGACTGTTGGTACTGCACGATGAAACGCAGTGCGGCGTCGAGCTTCTCGGTGCCCCTCAGGCCGACGGTGGCACGGCTCATGCCGTGGTCGAACATCTCGCGCTCGTAGGTGCCGAACGCGGCGAGGAGCTCCTGTTTGTCGGCGAACCACCGGTAGAGCGTGGGCCGGGAAACGCCGGCCTGCAGCGCCACCTCGGAGAGGCTCAGTTTGGTCTGGCCGCTGCGAGCCAGTACCTCGGCAGTCGCGACCAGGATTCGGTTACGCGTCGAGGTGTCGTCTAGCGATAGGTCCCGCTGCGCGGGTACAGGTTCATTCACGTCCAGGCCTTGGTTGATCGTGGTTCACCAAATGGTAGGACCATCACAGCAACTTCTTGAGTATTGCCACAGTCTCCAGGTCTGCCAAAGCTGCCACACCCCGTCTCGCACCCTCCAGCGCGATGCCTTCGTCCTGCATACCGCCGAGTCCGGCGGTGATGACGGGTGCGGTGTACGCATAGATCGCCCCGAGGCGATAACGCTCCCACAACTCGTCGTGCTCCAGGGTCGGGCCGCCCGCCGCGGCGAGTGCCCGCCGGTACTCGTCGAGCAGGTCCCGCTCGGCGGCCTGCCGATCGGCCGTGGTCATGCAGGTGACCAGGGTGTATGCCAGCTCGCGGCCCGGATGGCCGCGGCGCACCGCCTGCCAGTCGAGTAGGCCCGCTTCGCCGTTGCGGAAGAACAGGTTGCCCGGATGTGCGTCACCGTGCATCACGGTGTGCGGCGGGCGGTCCAGCAGCTGTGCCGCCGCACGGTAGTTCTCGTCGATGAATCGGCCGTCGGCCACCGGGATGTCGGTGTTCTCGGCCAGTCGTTTGGTCGACATCTTCAACAGGGAGCCGGTCATCAACGAGGTGTGGTCGCCCGATGCCGAGTACAGCCAGCCCAGCGGCCCGGTTCCGCTCTGTTGCGGCAGGCGGCCCCAGAACGACGCGTGCACGCGGGCCAGCAGCTCAACCGTCATGGCGGCCCGGTCCTTGTCCAGCGGGTGCAGGGTGTCCGGGAACTCGCAGGGACTCAGTGCCAGGTCTTCCAGGACGAGCACGTAACGCCCGGTGAGGGCGTCGAAGGCCGCGCCGTAGGGGCGGGGAACGCCGGGCAGGCCGTCGGCCAGCTGCTGGTAGAACCGAACCTCGGTATGTCCCAGCCGGCCCAGCTCGCCCATCATCCGGGTGGCGCCTGTCTCGGCGGGCATCTTGACGAAGACCGATTCCGGCACGCCGGTGCCCGACAGTGCCAGCCGGGCACGTGACGACGTGCCCGCATCGCCGCCGACCACCGACACCGATTCGACGCGGCACCCGGTCAGTTCGGACAGGTAGGCCGCGTCGAGGTCGGCGATCCGGCGGGGCAGTGACCGCATGCGCCCGATGACCGCGTCGGTTGCGATACGTTGCACGCCGTGGCCGATATGTGCGGCCAGGCCGGCAGCGGGGACGAGGCGGCGGGCCGATGTGAGCATCCGGCAAGTTTACAATTGCGATCGAAATTGTAAAGCGGTTTCGGGAAGGAGCGGCATGGCGGGTCCGATGGAGGGTTTTCGGGTCGTCGAGTTGGGTGTCTGGGTTGCCGCACCGGCGGCCGGCGCGCTCCTTGCCGACTGGGGCGCCGATGTCATCAAGATCGAACCACCCTCGGGCGACCCGGCGAGAACCTTCGGCCGCATGCTCGGCCTGGATCCGGACCTGGGTGTGGCGGCCAACCCGCCCTTCGAGATGGACAACAGGTCCAAGCGCAGCATCGTGCTCGACCTCGGTACCGCCGAGGGGCGGGAGACCGCAGGCGAATTGCTCTCCACCGCAGACGTTTTCCTGACCAACGTGCGGCCGGCCGCGTTGCGCCGGCTGGACCTCGACTTCGAGACCGTCGCGGCACGCAATCCGCGCCTGGTGTACGGGCTGATCACCGGATACGGACTGACCGGACCCGAGGCGGACCGCGCGGCCTACGACGTCGCCGCGTTCTGGGCCCGCGCCGGGCTTGCCGACCTGCTCACCCGGCCCGGGGACACCCCGCCGTTCCAGCGTGGCGGGATGGGCGACCACTCCGCGGGGATGACGCTGGCGGCTGCGGTGTGTGCCGCACTGCTGGCCCGAAATCGCACCGGGACCGGCCAATTGGTCAGCACCTCGCTCTACCGGCAGGGCGCCTACACCGTCAGTTTCGACCTCAACACCGTGCTGATGAGCGGTGAGCAGATCGCGATCGGTCAGCGTGAGGCGATGGCCAACCCGTGCATGAACAACTACACCACCGGTGACGGGAGGCGGTTCTGGATCGTCGGGCTCCAGGGGGACCGGCACTGGCCCGCACTGTGTCGCGTGGTGGCCCGCGAAGACTGGCTGACCGACGCACGTTTCGCCACGGCGCGTGATCGATACGTCAACGCCCGCGAGCTGATCACCGATCTGGACGCCATCTTCGCCGAGCATCCGATGGAGCACTGGGCAACACTGTTCGACGAGGAACCCGACTTCTTCTGGTCACCGATCAACAGTCTCGACGACGTGATCGCCGACGAGCAGTTCCACGCCGCCGGCGGGATTGTCGAAGTCCCCGACGGACTTTCGACGGTGCCGATGGTGGCCAGCCCGGCCGACTTCTCGGCCACCCCGTGGCAGCCGCGCATGGTCGCCCCGGCGCTCGGCGCCCACACGGACGAGATCCTGGCCGAGCTGCGCGGTGGTCAGGATCGCTGAGCGTTGATGCCCGCGAGCAGTTCATCGAGCTGCTCGCGGGTGATCTTGCCTGCCGAGAATGCGGCCATCCGCCCGATCGGCACCGATTCCAGCATTCGCAGCAGATTGCTGCCGAAAGCGGAATCGGCTGTGCCGAACGGGGACGAGCTGCCCAGTATCGCGAGAATCGTCCGCGCCGCCGCCGGGTCGGCAAGCAGCTCGGCCAGCGTCGAATCGCGGGTGAACGGCTGGGTCGGTTCATCGCCGGCCAATGCCACGGTCGCGGCCAGCCGCAGGTCCCGGCTCGATGCGCCGACCGACACGGCATACTCGCCGGATTCGACGACCCAGCGCCCGGCCGTCGTGCTCCAGTACGCGAGTTCGCTTCGACTGACCGGGATTTCGACGGCGCATTGCTCGCCCGGTTCGATCGTCACCGCGGCGAAACCGGCCAGCCACCTCACTGGCCTGCCGACGGTGGATCCGGGCAGCCCGACGTAGGCCTGCACCACCTCACGGCCAGACCGGGCGCCGGTGTTGGTCACCGTGAGCCGCACGGACAGTCCCTCGCCGACGGCGTCGACTTCGAGACCGGAGTAATCGAACCGGGTGTAGGACAGGCCGTGGCCGAACGGGAACGCCACCGGCATGTCCCTGCTGTCATACCAGCGATAGCCGACGAATATCCGTTCGCCGTAGACGGTATGGCCGGATTCGGACGGAAAGTTGAGGTAGGCGGGTGAATCCTGCAGCCGCAGTGGCACGGTCTCGGCCAGCCGGCCCGACGGGTTGACGACGCCGAACAGTGCATCGGCCAGCGCGCCGCCCCCGGCCTGCCCGAGCAGGGCCCCGTCCACGACGGCCGGGGCCAGGGCCGCGACGGTGTCGAGGCGCACCACGCCGCCATGGGACAGGACCACCACGGTGCGGGGCTGGACCTCGACCACGGCCCGGAGCAGATCCAGCTGGGCGGCGGGCAGATCGATGTGCTCGCGGTCGTAGCCCTCGGACTCCTCTTCGGCGGTGAGCCCGAGGAAGACGATTGCGGTGTCGGCGGATTCAGCGGCACCGACCGCGGCCGCGATGTCACTTCCCGAACAGTGGCTCACCGGCTGATCGCCTGCGAGCCTGCGGATCTCGTCCAGCGGGATGTCGAGGCGGGTCGGGTTCACATGGGAACTCCCGCCCCCCTGATACCTCGGCTGTTGGGCGAACTCGCCGATGACCGCCAGCGGCGACGGCGCCAGCGGCAGCAGATCGCCGTCGTTCTTCAGCAGCACGATGGCCCGCTGTGCCGCCTCGCGGGCCAGCTCGTGGTGCGCTTCGATATCGACAGCACTGAATGAAGCTGCGGCGGTGCCGGTTTCGGTGACCCGCTGGATCAGTTGAGCGACGCGCCCCGCGGCGCGGGCGACGACGTCGGCGTCCAGGGATCCGGCATGCACCGCGTTCACCACCTCGCTGTCGGAGAGGCCGCCGGTCGTGGGCATCTCCAGGTCCAGGCCCGCGGCCACGGCCGCCACCCGGTCCGCCACCGCGCCCCAGTCGCTGACCACCACGCCGTCGAAACCCCACTCGTCGCGCAGCACCGTGGTCAGCAGCCAGAGGTTCTCGGACGCGTAGACCCCGTTGATCCGGTTGTAGGAACACATCACGGTCCAGGGCCTGGCCTGGCGCACCACGATCTCGAAAGTCCGCAGATAGATCTCCCGCAGCGTCCGGACGTCGACGTCCGAGCTGGCCCGCATCCGGTCGTGCTCGGCGTTGTTCACCGCGAAGTGCTTGAGCGATGCACCGACACCGCGGCTCTGGACACCGCGCACCCACGCCGTGCCCAGCGTCCCCGACAGCAACGGATCCTCCGAGTAGTACTCGAAGTTGCGCCCGCACCGTGGGTCACGCTTGATGTTGACTCCCGGCCCGAGCAGCACGTGCACGCCGAGTGCGCGGCTTTCGTCGCCGAGTGCCCGGCCGACTCGCTCCACCAATTCGGGATCCCAGGTCTGGCTGAGTCCGACCGCGGGCGGAAAGCAGGTCGCCGGCTCGCTATCGGACAGGCCCAGATGATCTGCGGCGCTGCCGGATTGCCTGCGCACCCCGTGCGGGCCGTCGGTCAGCACGATCGCGGGCACCGCGCCGATCGCCTTGGTGGTCCAGAAGCTGGCGCCGCTGCCCAGCGCGGCCTGCTCGGCCAGGTCGAGCCCGACGATGGGATCAGCTGAGTCCGTCACCGAGACCAGGGTAGTGCCGGAAGTGAAAAGACCTGGTCAATGCTGATGTTTTACCCGGGCGGCGTGGCGTAGCTGCGCCAGAAAATCGTCGGCGTCGTCGCTGCGCACCAGGTAGTGGCAGACCGCCACCCGCACCGCGGTGGCCGCGGCGATGTCGGCATCCGGCCCGGTTGTCAGTCGCTGCAGGCGTTCCCGCATGAGCGGGATCACCTGGGTGAGGCGCTTGATGACATGTTCCGGTTCGATGTCGACCATGCGTAGTCCCGGATAGGACTGCTGATACTCGACGACCGTGCGCAGTGCGGCGTCCAGGTGTTCGTTGTCGGGCAGGTCGGCGGAGGCCTGGGCCACGGCCTGTTCGTAGTACTTGCGCTCCCACACCACGAATGCGTCGAGCAGTTCCTGTTTGGAGGCGAACCAGCGGTAGAGCGTGGGCCGGGAAACCCCGGCCTGCTGGGCGACCTCGGACAGGCTGAGCTTGGTCATGCCGTTGGCGCCGAGCACCTCGGCGGTCGCGGCCAGGATCCGTCCGCGGGTGCTGCTGTCGTCGTCGATGGACGATATTTCCGCCATGCCCACAGCTTTACAAACTATCGACGAACTGTCACGCTAATTCGTGGCGCGACACCGTTGTCGGACGCCCGTGCAGGAGGGAACACCGTGACAGTTGCCAGCTCACCGCAGGCACGCGAATACAGCCCATTCGACATCACGTCGCACGATTTCTGGAGCCGGCCCTTCGCCGAGCGTGACGAGACATTCGCGCAGTTGCGCGCCGGTGAGGGCCTCAGCTGGCATCAGCCGCTGCCGACGCTGTTCGACGTCGAGGAGCCCGGTTTCTGGGCCATCACCCGCCGCGCCGACATCCAGTTCGTGAGCCAGCACCCCGAGTTGTTCACCTCGACCCAGGGCGTTGCGCTGGATCCGATGCCGGCCGACGTGCAGAAGTTCGCCACCTTCTTCCTGATGATGGACCCCCCCGAGCACACGACGTACCGACGCTTGATCAGCTCGGCGTTCACCCCACGCAATGTGCGCAAGATCGAGGAGCAGATTCACCGCAACGCTGTTGCCGTCGTCGACGACCTGATCGGTGCCGGGGACGTCGACTTCGTCGAGGCATGCTCGGCGCAGCTGCCGATGCGGACGATCTCCGACATGCTCGGTGTACCCGCTGCCGATCAGCCCGCGCTGGCCAAGGCGGCCGAGAAGCTGTTCAGCATGAGCGATGACGAGTACTCGTCGCTCGAAGAGCGGGCCATGGCCACCATCAACGAGATCATGCTGATTTCGAACACGGGTGTGGAGCTGGCCAAGTTCCGGCGGTCCAATCCCGGTGACGACCTGATGACCAGCATCGTCAACGCCGAGGTCGACGGGCACCGGCTGACCGATGAGGAGATCGGGGCGTTCCTGATCCTGCTGGCCTCGGCGGGCAATGACACCACCAAGCAGACCACCACCCATGCGATGCTGGCGCTGGCTGCCAATCCGGACCAGAAGGATTGGCTGTTGGAGGATTTCGACAACCGGATCGGTCTGGCCACAGAGGAATTCGTGCGGTGGGCCACCCCGGTGATCCAGTTCGCGCGGCACGCCACCGAGGACGTCGAGCTGGCCGGCCAGCAGATCAGGGCAGGCGAGAAGGTAGGCCTGTTCTACTGCTCGGGCAACCGGGACGAGTCGGTGTTCACCGACCCTCGGCGTTTCGACCTCAGCCGTTCTCCCAATCCGCAGGTCGGGTTCGGCGGTGGCGGCCCGCACTTCTGTCTGGGTAACCAACTGGCCAAGACCGAGTTGCGGCACCTGTTCCGCGAGCTGCTGACCCGGCTGAAGACCGTCGAATTTGGTGAGCCCGAACTGCTGTACAGCAGCTTCGTGCACGGCATCAAGCGCGTGCCCGCGCACGTCGCGTAGGCCGGCGCCCGATGCGCGTCGAAGTCGATCTGGGCAAGTGCACCGGGCATGGCATCTGCGAATCGATCGCCGAGGACGTGTTCGAGGTTTCCGACGAGGGCTGGGTGCACATCCATGGCGATGATCACCCGGAGAGCGACCGGGAACGGTTGCAGCAGGCCGTGACTCAATGCCCGGCGACCGCCCTGCGGATGCAGGGCTGACTTTCAGGCGGCTGCGATCAGCACCCGGCCCGGCCCGCGCACCGTGTAGTTGGTGCCGTAGTCCAGGGGACCGGCCAGCTGCCAATCGTCCACGGTGTCGATCAGCTCCTCGACGAAGATCTGGGCCTCCAGGCGGGCGAGGTTCATGCCGAGGCAACTGTGTAGGCCGAAGGCGAATCCCAGGTGGGACAGCTTGCGCCGGGTGATGTCGAACTCGTCGGGGCGCTCCCAGCGTCGCGGATCGCGGTTGGCCGCGCCCAGCAGCAGGGTGATCCGTTCGCCATCGGCGACGGCGACGTCACCGACAGCCACGCCGTCACCGACCACATCGCGGAAGATGGAGTGCGACACCGTTTCCAGACGGTGCACCTCTTCCGCCGCATCGAGGGCCAAGGCGCGATCCGACTGCAGGATTCGGCGCTGGTCCGGATGGACGGCCAGGGTGGCCACGATCTGGGCGAGCAGCTTGGCGGTGGTCTCGTTGCCGGCGAACACCAATTGGGTATTGCTGGCGACGATCTCCTGTTCGGTCATGTGCTCGCACGCATAGTCGTGGCCGACCATCGTGCCGATCAGATCCCAACTGCCGTCGGCGGGGCGGCCCCGGCGGGGTAGTTGCTCGCGGATGTAGGAATTCAGTTGGGCCGTAGCGTGTTTACCGGCGGCGATCAACTCGGCACCGTGCCCGTCGGGCATGCTGTACCCCTCGGCGGAAGCGCCCATCGCGTCGCTCCACGCGGTGAACTGGCCGACCATCTCCGGTTCCACGCCGAGCAAGTGCGCGATCACCTCGGTCGGGATGCCACGGGTGAGCTCCGAGACCACCTCGACGGTTTCCCCGTCGCGGAGTCTGGCTGCCACCGGCTCCAGCCTGGCGCGCACGATGTCGGTGATCACCGGGCGCAGCTGCGCCAGGGTCCTCGGCCGGAAATCGCCGGACCAGATCGACCTGATCTGGTCGTGGTGTGGGCCGTCGTAGAACTCCATCGTGGGTCCGCCGAACACCGCTGCGTGCTCCACCTGTCCACGTTCGGAGCCGAACCGTGAAGGTGCACTGAGGATCTGCTTGACCAGGTCGAACTCGCCGACCATCCACCGGTTGATCCGCTCGTTGAAGACCACTCCGCCCAGCTCCCGGATCTCGCGGTAGCGCGCCCACGGGGCGGCGACGAACGCCGGGTCGGTGGTGTCGAACGACAGCAGCGGAAAATGGGCGGCGACCATAGCTGCCATGTTGACAATTTTATGCAATTCTGTAAAGCGTGAGTTTCAAGGATCTGGGCCGTGAACTGTCCAACTGGGGTCGGTGGGGGCCCGACGACCAGATCGGCACCCTCAACCTCGTCGAGCCGCGCCACGTGCAGGCCGCAGCGGGTGAAGTCCGTTCGGGCAAGGTGTTTCAGCTGAGCATCCCGGTGGGCAAGGACGGCCCGCAGAGCGGCATCGGCGGCCGGCTCAACCCGGTCCACCTGATGTCGATGCAACCCGACGACTGGGAACCGCACGGGCTGCAGGTCGCCGACGACTGGATCATCATGCCGTTGCAGTCCGGCACCCAATGGGACGCGTTGTCGCACGTCGCCTACGACGACAAGCTGTACAACGGCTACCCCACAGACCAGGTCCGCACCCGTGCCGGAGCCCGTCAGCTGGCTGTCGACGCCTTCACCGACCGGATCGCCGGGCGCGGTGTACTGCTCGACATCGCCCGGTTGCACGGCGTGGACTGGCTCGAAGGCGGTACCGCGATCACCCCGGCCGACCTCGAGGCCGCCGAACAGGCACAGGGTGTGACCGTCGGAGAGGCCGACTTCCTGCTGGTGCGGACCGGCTGGCGGGGCAGACTGCTGGCCCACGGCCGCGACGACTGGATGTCCACCGAACCGGGCCTGGGCATCGACTGCGCACGCTGGTTGCGCGACCGCGGTGTCGCGGCGGTGGGCAGTGACAACTGGGCCATCGAGGTGATCCCCAGCGAGACGGGGGAGACGCTGCCGCTGCACTGCATCCTGATCCGCGACATGGGCATGCCGCTGGCCGAGATCCTCGACCTCGACGCGCTGAGCGCCGACTGTGCCGGCGACGGGGTGTGGAGTTTCCTGTTCGTGGCGCCGCCGCTGCACATCAGCAATGCCGTGGGTTCGCCGGTCACGCCCATCGCGATCAAATGAGCCCGGCCTTCCAGTACCGGCTGCGTACCCCCGCCCCGTTGGTCAGCGTCGAGGACTACCGGCGCGCGGCGCGCCGGGCTCTGCCCGCGATGGTCTGGGCCTATCTCGACGGCGGGGCCGAGGACGAGCGCACATTGCGCGCCAATCGCGGGGCCTTCGCGAATTGGTCACTGCGCCAACGGGTCCTGGCCGGGCATCCTGGTGTTGAGCTGGGGGTGACGATCGACGGGCAGCGACTCGAACTGCCGGTGCTGCTGGCTCCCACCGGGCTCACCGGGCTGGCGCACTGGTCGGGTGAGCTGGCCGCCGCGCAGGCCGCCGAACGGGCAGGCACCCGATTGACACTGTCGACGGCGTCGTCGTACTCCATCGAGGAGGTGGCCGCAGGCACCTCGGCCGACCACTGGTTCCAGCTGTATCCCTGGGGCGATGGCCCGTTCTCGGATTCCATGCTCAGCCGGGCCCGTGACGCCGGTTATCGCACCCTGGTGGTGACCGTCGACGTTCCGGTGCAGGGCAACCGCACCGGGGAGCGGCGCACCGGCATGGGGCACCCGCCGATCCTCACCCCGCGCCGCATCGCCGACGCCGCGATCCGGCCGCGCTGGTGGTACGGACTGCTGCGGCACCAGCGGATGACGATGCGCAGCCTCACCCACACCGCGGGCGCCAAGGGTGCGGTGGAATCCGTGAGCATCCAGAACCGCCGGATCCGGCCCGACCTGAGTTGGCGTGACGTGGCAACGCTCCGCGAGCGCTGGGACGGGCCGTTCGTGGTCAAGGGCGTGTTGGAGCCAGACGACGCGGTGCGTGCGGTCGACGACGTCGGTGCCACCGGGGTGGTGGTGTCCAATCACGGTGGGCGCCAGCTCAATGGCGTGATCGCCTCGGTCGACGCGTTACCTGACATCGCCGACGCCGTCGGCGGACGCGCCACGGTGCTGCTGGACAGCGGTGTGCGATCCGGTAGTGACATCGTGACGGCTCTGGCCCTCGGAGCCGATGCCGTGATGATCGGTCGGCCCTACATCTACGGGCTGGCCGTGGCCGGCGGCGCTGGGGTCGGCGCGGTGCTCGACATCCTGGCCGCCGAGATGCGCTCGACGCTGACGTTGATGGGTGTGGCGAGTGTGGCTGACCTGAACCGGGACTCGCTGGTCGCCCGCTAGCCGCGGGGCGGCTTGGGTGGGCGGGGCCGCACCAGCACCGACTGCTGGATCGCGCCCACCGCGCCGGTCTGGTCGAACAGCGTCCCCACCGTGGCGCCGATGCCGTCGGGACCGTAGTTGGTGTCGGCGCGGATGCCGATCCACTCGCCGTCGGGCACACGGTGGATGTGCACCACCAGGTCCGTGTTGAGGAACGTCCACTTGCGGATGTCGATCTTGGAGCCGATGCCGTTGGCGTCGTCAGCGACGGCGAACAGGCGCTGGAGCGGCGTCATCGACTCGCCCTTGAGCAGGTCGACGGTCGGCTTGAGCCAGGATTCACCCGGGCCGGGCGCCTGCGGCACGGTCAGCCAGCGCCAATCCACGCTGTGCACGTAGTTGGGCTCCCAGTTCTTGGCCATGTCGTGGCTACGGGCCTGCTCCAGCGGCGGCAGCGGTTCGGCAGAGGCGTGCGCGATGGCGGCGGTGTCCAGTTGCAACATCCGCCAACCGCCGGCCCGCGCCACCACCCGGGGAGCACCGTCGGGGCCGGGCGCCAGCATCTCGGCGCTGACCAGTTCGATCTGCTTGCCCGGTCGTTCCAGCTGTGCGCGCACCCACAGGTCGCCTTCCGAAGGCACCCCGCCCATCAGATCGATGGCTACCCGGCTCAACCGGGTGTCGGCGCGGTACTCACAGCGCTCCAGCGCACGCACCAGCAACGCTGACACCGGCGCACCGTGCTGGATGGCCGCCGACCAGGTGCCGCGCGCCATGTCGGTGGCGCGAAACTTCTCGCCGATCGGATCGTTCTCATCGATCAGCTCGTAGTAAGAGTCAGACATATCTACCTGTCGTCAGTGGTGGTGATGTGAGTCGTGATCGCCCGGTGCGGGGGTTTCGACCATCAGCGCGTCGACCCGCGACAGTTTGGTGCCGATCAGGCGTTCCGGATAGGCGTCGGTGGTGGTGACCAGAAACAGGGTGCGCCCCTCGGCGCCGCCCAGGGCACACGCGATCGCGGTGCGGCCGTCGGTGTCGACCCGGTGCGTGACCGTGGCCTCGCCCTGTCCGTCGGCCGCGAACCGCTGGAACTCCTGTGCCAGGGTCAATGCCGCCCACACCCCGCCCTCGACGTCGATCGCGAGGCCGTCCGGCGGGCCATCGAGACCCTCGGCGAACACCCGCCGGTCGGCGAGGCCGCCGTCGGCATCGATGGCGAAGGAGCTCAGTCGTCGCGCGGTGGACTCCGCGACGATCAGGGTGGTGCCATCCGGGGTGATCACCATGCCGTTGGGGAAGTCCAGCTGTTCGGCGACAACCGTCACCTGATCGTCGGGGTCGATACGCACGATTACCCCGTCGGTGCGGGCCTGGGATCCGACATAGGCCCGGCCGTGCTCGTCGACCACCATGTCACCTAGGGCTGCGGGGACCAGGTCGCTGAGATCGGCCAGCAGTTCGACGGTGTCGCCGTCGTAACGCAGCACCTGGCGGCGCTCGGTGGACACGATCAGCAGGGTGCCGTCGGGCCGGAAACCCAGCCCGGACGGCGAATGTCCGGGTACGGGCAGGGTGGTCATGGAGCCCGACAGCGTGACCGTGTGCACGGCTTCGCCCAGCATGTCGGAAAACCACAGCATGCCCTCGAACCAGCGCGGCCCCTCGCCGAAACAGAAACCGTGCGCCAGTTCGGTTGTCCCGGTTTGTTCGGTTCCCGCAGTCATGTCCTCGCGCCTTTACAAAACACGGCTCAAGTGTCACGCTCGCATGGTGCCACTGTCAACTATCGGAGCGGTGTGATGAAGAAGTTCTACGGCCACACGCTGCTGTATTTGCACGAGACCATCGACCTGGGATCAGGTCGGACCGACCAGTTCACGGAGACCTTCGGTGAGGTCTACCGGCCGATGATGGAGGACCTCGGCGCCCGGCTGTTCGCGATCTGGGAAACCACGCCCTACAACGGGCACTGGCCGCAGGTGACGATCATCTGGGAGATCGACGCCTTCGCCGACTACGCCCGTATCGGCAAGGCGCAGTCGGTCGGCGGCAGTCATGAGAAGCCCGCACTCCAGTGGGCGGCATACTTGTCCGAGCTCGGCGCCCGCGGTGAAGGCCGGATCATGTACGCCGGCAAGTACAACAGGACCCTCGCGCAGCTCCAAGAGGCGAACTTCGGTGCGGGCCTGGTGATTCAGGAGATCATGGAGACCAAGCCCGGGCGCCAGGACGACTACATCCGGGAACTCGAGCGGCTGTATGTGCCGTGGTCGGAGAGCACCGGGAAGCGCTGGCTGGGCTCGTTCATCACCACCTTCCGGTTCAACGAGGTGATCCACTACTGGGCGCTCGACGACGACTGGGACTGCTTCGAGAACCACTACCCGTCGTGGAAGGGCAGCCCGCCCGCGGAGATCGTCACCTGGATGAGCGTGGCCCCCGCGCTTCGCGACGGCTGGGAGGATTCCATCCTCTCGGCCCTGCCGCCCTCACCGCTGAAGTAGGCCTGACATGAATCAGCCTGTGCTGCAGGAGTTCACCTACGACCCATTCGATCCGAACGTGATGGCCGACCCGCTGCCGTACTACCGGATCCTGCGTGACGAGCACCCGGTCTACTACATCGACAAATGGGACACCTACGCGCTGTCCCGATTCGACGACATCTGGAACATGCTCGGCGTCAACGACGGCACCTTCGTCGCCTCCGAGGGGACCCTGCCGGCCGCGAACGTGCTGGCACATCGCAACGACGGCCCGGTGCCCGATCCGCCGCAGCATCCCATGCCCTTCCATGCCAATTTCGATTCTCCGCTCTACGAGAACGTGCGGAGGTGTACGTCGGCGCAGTTCCGGCCGCGATCGGCGGCCAAACTGGCCGAGAGGATCCGGACGTTGGCCAACGAGCGTCTGGATGAACTGCTGCCCCGCGGCACGTTCGACCTGACGCAGGACTACGGTGGCATCGTCGCCGCCGCGATGGTCTGCGAATTCGTCGGATTACCTGCTGATCTCGCGCCTGAGGTGCTGGCCACGGTCAACGCGGGCAGCCTCGCGCAACCTGGGGAGGGGGTCGAGGTCGGCAACGCCGCCGGCTACCTGTCCTATCTCACCCCGATCATCGAGCGGCGGCGTGCGGCAGGCCATGACGGCAGCGTGCCGATCGCCGATGCCCTGATCGACTTCCGGCTGCCCGACGGGTCGGCCTTCGGGGACATGGAAGCCGCGGTGCAGATGCTCGGCGTGTTCATCGGTGGTACCGAGACGGTCCCGAAGATCACCGCGACCGGGCTGTGGCAGCTGCTTCGGCACCCCGACCAGTTGGCCGCAGTGCGTTCCGATCTCGACGGCAATGTGCCGGTCGCCCGTGAGGAGATCATCCGGCACAGCGCCCCGGCGCAGTGGTTCGCCCGAACGGTGCGGCGGCCCTACACGGTTCACGGCACCACCATCAATCCCGGCCAACGTGTCATCACGCTCTTGGCCTCGGCGGCCCGCGACGAACGGGAATACGACAATCCGGACGATTTCGTGTGGAACCGGCCCATCGACCGGCTGTTGTCGTTCGGCCACGGGCAGCATTTCTGCCTCGGTGTACACGTGGCCCGGCTCGAGATCACGATCATGCTCCAGGAGTTCCTCAAACGCGTGCCCGACTATCACATCGACGAGGCCGCGGCATCCCGGCCGCCGTCGAGTTTCCAGTGGGGCTGGAACAACATCCCTGTGGAGGTGTGACGTGTGGTCGTATCGGCTCGTCGCTCCGTATGTGTTTGAGCGGACAGATATTTCAGAACCATCGCCGGAATCGTTGACCGACGGCCAGGTACTGCTGGATTTCCTGGCCGCCGGGATCTGCGGCAGCGACCTGCCCGGATTCCGTGGCACCCAAGGCAAGCTGCCGGGGGACACCGGATGCTGTGCGGCGGAGATGACCGGCTTCCCGATCCACGAGATCGTCGGAGAGGTACTGGCCAGCCGACATCCCGATCACCGACCGGGGGAGCGCGTGGTGGGTTGGGCGTCGGGCTTCGATGGCCTGATGGGCCGCGTGATCGCCGACGGAGCCGGGCTCGTCTCCTACGACCCGGCACTGACCCCGGAACTGGCCGTCGGCCTGCAGCCACTGGCATGCGTCCTGTACGCCGTCGAGCAACTGCCGGATCTGCGAGGCCGCCACGTCGCCGTAATCGGACAGGGCTCGATCGGCTTGCTGTTCTCCTATGTGGCAAAGGCTTTCGGTGCCGCGCGGGTCACCGGAGTGGACCCGGTGGACCGTTCTTCGGTGAGCGCGCACTTCGGGGTCGACGACGTGGTCCGGGCCACGAGCGACCGTTGGGTCCGGCACCTGGGACCGGCCGGCAAACCTGATGTCGTCATCGAAGCCGTCGGACACCAGGTCGCCACGCTCAACCACGCGTTGGAAGCCTCCGCGTTCGGGGGCACGGTGTTCTACTTCGGGGTGCCCGACGACGACAGCTATCCGATCAGCATGCGCACCATGTTGCGGAACAACCTGACCCTCAAATCCGGTGTCACACTGGACCGTCAGCGCGTGTTGCGCCGGGCCGACGAGTTCGCCCGGGAGCATCCCGACCTGTTACCCAGGTACGTGACTCACACGTTCGGCTCGGACGATGTGCAGGCGGCGTTCGAACTGGCCTGCCGTCCGGTGCCAGAGCGCGTCAAGATCGCGATCACCCGGTGAGCCCGAGCAGACTGCAGGACGCGTTGGCCGCCAACGCCCAGGTCTGGGGCGGCTGGGTGGTCGGGCCGACGATCCTCGGCCCCGAGGAGTTCGCGGCGGCGGGTTACCACTACGTCGGATTCGACGTCCAGCATGGC
This sequence comes from Mycobacterium sp. 134, assembly GCF_048282715.1. Lineage (NCBI taxonomy): Bacteria > Bacillati > Actinomycetota > Actinomycetes > Mycobacteriales > Mycobacteriaceae > Mycobacterium > Mycobacterium sp. 134. The sequence goes on along the minus strand of NZ_JBLVUN010000008.1, from coordinate 4,105,015 downwards.
TATCTCGATGATGCGGATGTGGCGCTGCTGCTGCGACGGCTCGAGCATGTGCCGATCGCCACCGCGGTGCGGCTGCCCTCGGCCGACCCCGCGCCGATCGGCCGGGTGCTCGACGCGGGCGCCGACGCGGTGATCGTCGCCATGGTGGAATCCGCCGAACAGGCCGCTGCTGCGGTCGCGGCCACCCGTTACGCCCCGGCCGGGGTGCGCAGCTTCGGGCCGCTACGGGCGAGCCTCGGACACGACACCGCCGAGCTGGAGGCCCGGGCGAGTGTGTTCGCGATGATCGAGACCGCGCGGGGTCTGGCCGCTGCCGAGGAGATCTGTGCGGTACCCGGCCTCACCGGGATTTACGTCGGCCCGGCGGACCTGGCCATCTCGATGGGATACCAACTCTCCGATGCCTGGACGCACCCCGAGGTGCGGGCGGCGATGGTCGCGGTTCAGACTGCTGCCCGTGCCGCCGGGCTGGTCTCCGGAATCCATGCCGGGGCAGGAAGGCTCGGAAAGTCCATGGCCGACTTGGGTTTCCAGATGATCACCCTGGCCTCGGAATCTCAGGCGCTGCGCCGTGGTGCCGCCGAGCACCTCGATGAGGCAACAGGAAGGGCCGGCGGTCCGCCCGCATCCGGGCAGGCTGAGACCGGCACCGAACGAGGAGGCTACAACTGAACGCAGGAGCAGTGCCGAGCGGCGACCGGGTCGTGCTGGTGACCGGCGCCGCACGCGGCCAGGGCGCGGCCATCGTGCGCCGACTGGTGGCCGACGGCTACCGGGTGACAGCAGCTGATCTGCTGATCGACGAACTGACTGCCAGCACAGCCGAATTCGGTGACCGGGTGCTGGCCGTCCAGCTGGACGTGACCTCGGCCGAGCAGTGGCAGGCCGCGGTCCGGGCCACCGTCGAGCGGTTCGGTGGCCTCAACGCGCTGGTCAACAACGCCGGTGTGCTGCATCGGGCCCCGATCGCCGAGGAAACGGCGGCTGGATTCGAAGGTTCCTGGCGCGTCAACTGCCTGGGGCCGTTCCTCGGATTGCAGGCGGCTCTCGAGTCGCTCCGGCAGGCCGAAGGTGCTGCCGTGGTGAACACCTGTAGCACCGGCGCCGTCCGGCCGTTTCCGAACCATGCGGCCTACGGGTCGTCGAAGTGGGCACTGCGCGGGCTCACCCAACTGGCGGCCGCCGAACTGGGCCGCGACGGTATCCGGGTCAACGCCGTGTTCCCGGGCCCCGTCGAGACACCGATGCTCGATGAGTCGACCCAGGCGCGCCTGGCCGACCGGGCCACCCTGGGCCGGTTGGGCAAGCCGAACGAAATCGCCGACGCCGTGGCGTTTCTGCTGTCGGGCCAAGCGACCTTCATCACCGGCTCGGAACTCCTCGTCGACGGCGGCCAATGTCTGCAGATCGGATAGTGCGCATGTCCAGCTCACCCTCAGTGGGGATCATCGGTGCCGGCCCGGGTGGGCTGGCGCTCGGAATCTTCCTGAAAAAGGCGGGTTTCGACGATTTCACCATCTTCGACCGCGAAGACGGGGTCGGTGGAACGTGGCGGATCAACACCTATCCGGGCCTGGCCTGCGACGTGAAGTCCCACCTGTACTCCTACTCCTTCGATCTCAACGCCGGCTGGAGCCGGCTGTGGGCCGGGCAACCGGAGATCCTGGAGTACTTCGAGCAGTGCGCCGAGCGCTACCGGCTGGGTTCGCATCTGCGGCTGAACACAGAGATCGTTGCGGCGCAGTGGAATTCCGGAGCCAACAACTGGGTGTTGACCACCGGGTCCGGTGTGCAGCACCGCTTCGACATCGTGGTCTCGGCGATCGGCCTGTTCACCCAACCGCTGCAGCCGGATCTGGTACAGGAGGAGCCGTTCACCGGCACCCTCATGCACACCGCCGAGTGGGACCACGGCGTCGCCCTCGATGGGGCCCGGGTGGCCGTACTCGGTACCGGATCGACTGCCTCCCAGGTGGTTCCGGAGATGGCGAAGGTCGCAGAGAAGGTGTATTCGGTCCAGCGCTCGGCGACCTGGGTGCTGCCGAAACCCGACCGGCCGTACACCGAGCGGGAACGCTGGCTGTTCGCCCACGTGCCGTTCGCGAAGAAGATCTACCGGACCCGGCTCTGGCTGCGCAGCGAGTCCAACATCGCCGTCATCGAGAACGGCAGCGACAAGACCCAGGAGTTCAAGGCGCTCGCGCTCAACCTCCTCGAATCAACCGTGGCCGACGAGGAACTGCGGGCACGGCTCACCCCGGACCATCCGCTGGGTTGCAAGCGGCTGGTGTTCTCGCCGGATTTCATCGCCACCCTGACCCGGCCCAACGTCGAGGTGGTGTCCAGCCCGGCCCGCGCGTTGCGGGCCCGGTCCCTGGTCACCGAGGACGGTCGAGAACTCGACGTCGACGTGGTGGTGTGCGCCACCGGGTATGCGGCCGCCGACTATCTCGGGCAGATCGAGGTGACCGGCGAAAACGGGGTGTCGCTGCACGACACCTGGAATGACGGGGCATTCGCCTACCTGGGGATGGCGGTGCCCGGCTTCCCCAACTTCTTCATGCTCTACGGACCCAACACCAATGTCGGCTCCAACAGCGTCATCTTCATCCTGGAGGCGCAGGCCCGATACGTGGTTCGGGCACTGAAACACCTTCGGCGCAAACGCAAGTCCTATCTGGCGGTGCGTCCCAGCGCCATGGCCGCGTTCCTCGCCGACATCGACCGGTGGATGCAGGGCACAGTGTGGCTGACCCGGTGCAGCAGCTATTTCCGGGCACCCAGCGGCCGGGTGGTCACCCAATGGCCACGCAGTGCCCGCGCATTCTGGTCGATGACCCGCCGGTTCCGGTCCGCCGACTACACTTTCGAACCGCCCACCAACTACCCGGCCCCGGTCTCCGTGGCCGCCGATCGGACGGACGGCTGAGCCATGCCCTGGCTGGAGCGCCTCGACCCCGCGTTGCACGGATTTGCCGAGGCGCGCACCGACCTGTCCACGGAGCAGTTGGGCGTCGTGCGGACCTCACTGGATCAGCGGCGCCGGGACGCTGCGCAGGTCCTGGACACGCCCGGCGTGGAGATCGTCGGCGCCCGCGTCGCGCTCGGGCGACGCACCATCCCGGTGCGGATCTACCGCGGTGGACCCTCGCCGTCGCCCGCGGTGGTGTACTGCCATTCCGGTGCCTTCGTGCTGGGCAACCTCGACACCGACCAGATCCAGTGTGTGGAGTTGGCCCGGCGGGCGCGGTGCACGGTGATCGCGATGGACTACCGGCTCGCGCCCGAGAATCCCTACCCGGCCGCCTTCGATGACGCGATGGTGGTGCTCAACTGGGCGGCCACGCTGGCCGGCGAGCTCGACATCGACGCGGGCCGCATCGCGGTGGCCGGCAACAGCGCGGGCGGCTCGCTGGCCGCGCTGCTGGCGCAGCATGCCGCGGCCGGCTCCGCGCCCCCCATCGTGTTCCAGGCGCTGCACCAGCCGGTGCTCGACGACCGGCCCACCCGGTCGAAGGAGGAGTTCGCCGACACCCCGGGCTTCGACGGTCCGGCGACCGTCGCGATGTGGCGGCACTATGTGGGCGGCCGGGACGTGCCGGAGTCGGCTGTGCCCGCCCGGGCCGTCTCGCTGGCCGGTGTGGCGCCGGCCCTGATCACCTGCTCGGAGCTCGATCCGCTGCGCGACGAAGCGCTCGACTATGCGCGTCGGCTGTTGGCCGAGGGCGTTGCCACGGAACTGCATCTCTTTCCCGGGACGTGCCACGGCTTCGATTCGCTGCTTCCGGAGTGTGAGGTCAGCCAACAACTTTTCGCGCTTCAGGGCGCCGCGCTGCGCCGTGCACTGCATGGTTGAGCTGGTAGCTGGGGCATCCGGGCGGTCGCTCGGCGGTGGTTGTGATCGACGTTGTGGGCAATAATGCAGGTCTGTTGCAAGTGGAACTCGCGCGGACAATCGGTACGGCCGGTGCGACGATGGCCTCGGCGGTGCGGCGGCGCACCCGAGGGCAACCTGGTCGCGTCGGGAGCGAGTGAGCGATTGAGAGGTATTTATGTCGGCCGACGACGACCGGCTTATGTACTCCGGAGATGCCAAACACGCCAGGGACCCGCTGGCGTACGGCGGGCTTGACGCCCTCTTGGGCGGCCCCGTCGCGGCGCTGCCGACCGGGCGGTCCCGGCACGGCGACGCCAGGGTATCGACGCCACCGATCGTTCTGACCTCGAATTTCGCCGCTCCCCGGGAAGCGGAGATCACCACCAAGCTCCCCGTGGTCCCGGGCCGCCCGATCAGCGGGTCGTCCTCGGCGGGCAGCTGGATCCTGGAACAACCGATCCCGGCGGCCGCCCCCGGCGAACCGCGCGCCATCGACAACCTCTCCCGCGTCGGCGTGCGTTCCTCGGTCAAGATGCAGCCACGACGCGGCTGGCGGCGGGCGGTCTACGTCACCACCCGCCTCAACCTCGGGTTGTCCCGCGACGAACTCTACGAACTGGACCTGTATGCCCGGGTGCGCCGCACGGCCCGCGAGTCCCACCAGATCGGGGTGTTCGGCCTGAAGGGCGGCGTCGGCAAGACCGCCGTCACGGTGGCGCTCGGATCGGTGCTGAGCGCGGTGCGCGGCGACCGGATCCTCGCCGTCGACGCCGACCCGGCCGGCGGCAATCTGGCCGACCGGGTGGGACGGCAGTCCGCGGCGACGGTGAGCGACCTCCTGGCCGCCAAGGACCTGTCGCGGTACAACGATGTCCGGGCCTTCACCAGCATGAACGAGTCCAAGCTCGAGGTGCTGTCGAGCGATGAGTACAGCGGTGCCAGCCGAGCCTTCAACGATGCCGACTGGAATGCCGCGACCGCCACGGTCTCCAAGCACTACAACCTGGTCCTGGCCGATTGCGCGGCGGACATGTTCGCCTCCGCGGGCCGCGGCGTGCTGGCGACGGTTTCCGGTGCGGTGATCGTGGCGAGTGCCTCGATCGACGGTGCCCGGCAGGCCGCGGTGACCATGGACTGGCTGCGGCACAACGGCTACCAGGATCTGCTGAACCGCTCCTGCGTCGTGGTCAACCACGTCGGCCCGCGCAAACCCAATGTGAACACCGGCGACCTGGTGCACCAGTTCCAGAAGCATGTGGCCCCGGGCCGGGTGTTCGTGTTGCCGTGGGACAAGCACATCGCCGCGGGCACCGAGATCCATTTCGATCTGTTGCGACCGGCGTTCCGGCGCCGCACGCTGGAGTTGGCGGCGGCGCTGTCCGACGATTTCGAGGGCGGCGCCGCGCTGGTTTGATTCGCGGCTCAGCCGCGCTGGCTTGATTCGCGGCTCAGCGCAGGGCCAGCTCCCGACCCACCGCGGCGTGATACTTGTCGATGTTTGCCGGATTGACCACTCGGAACAGCGCGTCCGGCAGTGGGGAATCCTTGTAGGCCTCGATGGTCATCGTGCGGCTGAACAGTGTGATGTCATTGCCCGGTCGGGTGAACTGGTACTGCACGGTGATCCGGCCTTCCATACCGCCGTTCCCGTCGCTGTCGTGGCCGAGCCGGCCCACCGAGTTGAACACCCACATGCGCGGACGCATGGCGATCGCCAGGTGCCAGGTGTAGATCTGTGCGCCGTCCGGTCCGGCCTCGGTCCAGGTGTCACCGACCTGCAGCGGCAGCCGCTCCGGTAGTCCGCCGATGTGCGCGCTGCCCGGGTACGTCTTCACCCAGTTCGCCGGGTTGGTGACGAAGTCGTAGACCTCCTCGGCGGATTGGGTGAAAGCCGTCTCGGAGCTGGTGGTCACGATGCCCAATGTCGGTTGCCTTCCTCGGTGGTGCGGGTGGTCGTCGGTTTGCAGGTCAGAGTTCGCAGCCGCACGTTGCCGACGTCCCGGACGAGGGGAGTTCGGCGAGCACGTCGACGCGCGTAGCGTCGAAGCTGAGGAACCCCTGGATGGGCAGGGATTCCGGTGGCGTGTCGGGGTAGCTCCAGGCCACATCGGCGATCACGGTGTCGCCGGCGACCGCCGACCAGTAGGCGGCCGTGCCCTTGTAGTTGCAGTACGACGTGGTCGGGCTGGGCCGCAGCAGATCGGTGCGGACCCGGGCGGGATCCACATAGAGCCGCGGTTCCAGGGCCGTCTCGAACACGATGACGGTGTCGTCGGTGTCGACCAGGACCGCGTCGCCGGCGGTCACCCGCAGGCCGCGGCGGGTCGGACGGCAGTCGACCCGGTGGTAGGGGTTGGGCGGGTAGTGCACCAGCTTGCGTCCCTCTTCGAACCACGCGTCGACGGCATCCCAGGGCACCGCGACATAGCCCGGTGCCTCGACCACCGGCTCGCGCGGAAGGTCGCCGACCTCATCGCTGCGGAACGCATAGCTGAGCGGGTGACCGGCGCGGTGCACCATCAGGGCGTGCTCGGTGTCGAGCAGCGCGGCATCGCCGCGGAAGGCCTGGATGCGGCGCGGGTGGGGCTCGATGTAGACCGTGCCATCTGCCAGCGGGGGCGTGAACCAACCGGCCGGTTGTGTACTCAACGGACCCCGCCCTGCGACGAGACTCATTGCAACACCTCCAATTTGGCTGATGGGCCGGGACCCGGGCGCGTCTGTGGGACGCATCGGTGCCGATCGTCCGGCCGACCGCTGCGTCAAGATAGAAGCTTTACAGATTCTCTTGGAAATGTCACGCTGTTGGGTGAGGCGGGCCACACCGCAACACCCCCGTCGAGAGTGCCGGCCGATCAGCCCCTTGGACCCGGATTGGATGCCCTATGTCCCCACAGTCAGGAATGTCCGCACAGTTGTCCGAGGTGCGCGGCGGCGGCGATGCGCTCGCGGTCCCGTTCGCCCGGCCTCGGATCCGTCCCGAGAAGGCTCTGCAGTACGAGCTGAACGTGGTGGCGGACGATGTCGCCGATGTGGTGTCGGGCATCGGCGGATGGCTGTTCGACCGGGCGATGGCGGGCTGGCGGGTCAGCGTCGCCGCCGACGAGGTCGGAGATGAGCGTGCGCTGGGCATCCTCGGGCTGAAAGCCGTTGGCCCGAGCGGGCTGTGGCGATCGGCGGAGGCGGACGCGGTGGTGATGACGGCCATCGGCACCTCCCGCTTCGAGCCCGGTGACCACGGGCTCACCTTGCGCAATCCGGGTGGCGATGTGGTGTTTTTCGGATCGCGGGGACCAGACGGTCTCGGCCTGCAGATCCAGCGGGCGCGGTACCGGCCGAGCGCGGCCGCGCTGGCGTTCAAGGCTCACGCGTTGGCGGTGGCCGGGATGGACCCGGCGTCGGCAGACACGGTGGAGACCCTGTTCCGGTGCGGGCGGTCCGCGGGCCTGCTCGATGCGGACCTGGTTCCGGTGTGTTGATGCCGGTGCAGGCATCGGTCGCGGGCCTGCTCGAGGTGTTCGACGTGACACCTGCCGGTCCAGATCGATTCGTCGGCGTGACCGGACCGGCCGGAACCGACGGCAGGCGGGTGGCCAAGGGTGCGCAGGCGCTGGGCCAGGCCATCGTTGCGACGGCAAAGCGATTCCCGGACAAGACGATTCGGTCCGCACACGCGGTCTTCACCCGGCCGGTCGAGATCGACTCCACGGTTGAGCTGGCCGTCAGCGTGGTGCACGAGGGGCGCTCGACGGCGACCGCGGTGGTCGCCGTGGGTCAGGATTCACGGCTGTGCGCGACCGTGACTGTGCTGGCCGATGTGCCCACCGACGATGTGGTCAGCCACCATGCATTGCGACCCGACGTCGAGACACCGGACGACGCCCATCCGGCCGGGCGGGCCATGCTCGGCCACGAGTTGCGGCTGGTCGACGTGGTCGATGTCAACAGTCCCGACGAGGTGGGACCGCCCGAACTCTATGCGTGGCTGCGCTACGACCCGATTCCCGAACGCGACGACCTCGCCAAGGCGTTGTTGGCGTATTTCACCGGGCAACTCGGCATCTCGACCACCATGCGACCGCATCGCGGGGTGGGCACAGCGCAGGCGCACGCCACGGTGTCGACGGCGTTGATGTCGACATCGGTGAGTTTCCACGAGGCCGTGGAGTGGGACGGCTGGCTGCTCTACAGCCATGAGAGCACCGCGGCCGGACAGGGAATGTCTTATGTGCGCGGTCAGGTGCACACCGAGGACGGTGAACTGCTGGCGTCATTCGCCCAGGAAGGGCTGATCCGGCCGATGCGGCCGGTGGATACCTCGATCGATGTGCCGGCCCGGTTGTAGGGCCGGCGTGCGCGATGTGCGGCTAGCGAATCCAGCCGCGGCGACGCATCCAGATGTTCCGGGCCACGGCCAGGAAGATGAGCGCCGCGAACGTGATGAGGAACCAGTTCTCAACGTGCCCGATGTGGTTGCCGTGCATCATGACCAGCAGGAAGATCGCGGACAGAATGCCGCCGATGTGGATCACCTTGATGTTCAGATCCGACCAGCCCCACGCTGCCGAGGGCACGTCCTCGACGTCGACGCCGTTGCTGCGCTCCACCTCGGTGCTGACCACTTTTGCTCCTCCGGATCGAACTGGCTTCTGGCTTGGCTTGCGGACATTCTGGCATACGACGCTGTGTCGTATGCCGGCCGTGGGGGGTCAACCCAGGTGTCGGTACCTCCGCAGCGCCTCCAGTCGCTCCTCGGCGTGGTCGGCGATCGGTTCCGGGTACGACACCGGCCGGTCGGTACCCAGTTTGTGCACGTCGACGACATCGGCCAACTCCGGGACCCAGCGTCGGATGTAATCGCCGTCCGGGTCGAACTTCGCTCCCTGCAGGCCAGGATTGAAAACACGGAAGTACGGCGCGGCGTCGGTGCCGCAACCGGCTGCCCACTGCCACCCGTGCTGGTTGTTGGCCACATCGCCGTCGACCAACTGCTCGAGAAACCAGCGCGCACCCCATTGCCAGGGCAGATGCAGGTCCTTGACCAGGAACGAAGCCACGATCATGCGCACCCGGTTGTGCATGAACCCGGTGGCGGCCAGTTGTCGCATCCCGGCATCGACGATCGGGAATCCGGTCCGGCCGTCCTTCCAGGCCTCGAACGCCCGCACGGCCGCATCGTCGTCATCGGTTTCGATCGCGTCGAAATCGCGGTTCCAGTTCTGCCACGCACTGTCGGGCCAGTGGTGCAGCACCGCCGCGTAGAAATCTCGGAAGGCCATCTCCCGCAGATAGGCGTCATCGCCGGAGTCGAGGTCAGCTGCCATGGTCCGAGGGTGGATGGTGCCGAACTTGAGGTGTGCCGACATCCGACTGGTGGAGTCGAGGTCAGGGCGGTCGCGATGGGCCGGGTAGTCGGGCAATCCCTGCTCCACGAATTCCCGCCACTGCGCCCTCGCCGCGCGCTCACCCACATCGAACGTCAGAGCCTCTGTCACAGAAGGAATTTCGATGCGATCGCAGCTGCCCGCCGGTACGTCCGCGGGGTCCATCCAGCGCGCCGATTCGGGTCCGCTGTCCGCTGGAACACGCCAGCCGTGCCGGCGCCAGGCGCGGAAGAACGGCGTGAACACCCGGTACGGCGCGCCGTCCGGTTTGGTTATCCGGCCGGGCGACACCAGGTAGCCCGATCCCGTTGCGCACAGGGCGGTCTCGCCGAGTGCCGCCGCGACCGTGTCGTCGCGACGGCGCCCGAACGGCGCGTGGTCCTGCGAGATGTGCACCGAGGTGGCGCTGACGGCCCGCGCCAGCGCCGGAATCCGCTGCTCGGGTCGGCCGCGGGTCACCAGCAGATTTCCGTCGAGGTTGTCGGACAGTTCGTGCAACGCCCGATACAGATATTGCAGGCGACGCGCACCCGCGGATGCTTCCAATCGCGGATCGAGCACATAGCAGGCGAGTACCTCGCCGTCCCGTTGTGCTGCCTCCAGCAGGGCGGGATGGTCGAAGCAACGCAGGTCGCGCCGAAACCAGAGCAGCGTGGGCATGTGGTCCATGCTGCCTGTGAACACACCGGAAAACACGGAGGGGTTTGGTAGATGCAGTTCTGGAGCGGTACGGCATTCATGGATGTCGCCGACGCGCTGACGGTGGCGCCGTTGCTCGACGAAGCCGGCTACCACGGCATGGTGTGCTCGGACCACATGATCTACCCGCGCGAACTGTCGTCGCCCTACCCGGATTCGCCGACCGGTAAGCCCCCGTGGGCGCCCGAGACCAGCTGGCCGGACTCCTGGGTACTGATCGGGGCGATGGCGGCGCTCACGCGTCGGCTGCGATTCTCCAACGCCGTGTACGTGGCACCCGCGCGTCCGCTGCTCGAGGTTGCCAAGCAGGTCGCAACGGCCGCGGTGATCTCGGGTGGGCGGGTGTCCCTCGGCGTCGGGGTCGGGTGGATGCGGGAGGAGTTCGAGCTCATGGGCCAGGATTTCGACACCCGCGGCAAGCGGCTCGACGAGATGATCCCGGCGCTGCGCGAGATCTGGCGCGGCGGTTGGGTGTCGTACGAGGGGCGCTACTACTCGGTCCCCGAGCTGATGATCGAGCCTCACCCGCCCGGGCCGGTGCCGATCCTGTGTGGTGGTGAATCCGAGGCGGCGCTGCGGCGCGCGGCCCGCTCCTGTGACGGTTGGATCGGCTACGCCTACACCCTGGAACAGGCGACCCCGTACGCCAACAGGCTGGCCGAACTGCGCCGGGAATACGGGCGGCAACACGAGCCGTTCGACATCATCCTGGCCCTGCTCGATCCGCCCTCGCCGGATCTGTACAAGCGGGCCGAGGATCTCGGCATCACCGCGGTGATGTGCGCGCCCTGGCTGACAGCGCCCAACGGTGCCACCGGCGCCGACCGGTTCCGCGGCCCCATCGAGCGGTTCGCGGAGACCTTCATCGCCAAGGTGGGCTAGCGCCGCGCGTCAGAATGACGCTTGCGATGACATCAGAATGATGTCATCATGACATCATGGATCTGCAGCCGTATGTCGAGACCGTCCGGCACGAGCTCGCCGTCGCCGCGGCCGCGGGAGGCGCCGAGGCTGAGGCGTTGGCCCAGCGGCTGACCGCGCCGCTGGAATCGGCGTTGCGGCTCGCACTGCTGGAAGCGCTGTCCGAAGCGGCCGAGCAGATCACGCGTGAACTCGCGCCCGGATCGGTACATGTCCGGCTCAACGGCCGTGACCCCGAGTTCACCGTCGAGCCCGCGGAGGCCGATGTTCCAGCGGCAGCGCCGTCGGTGGATGTCCCCGACGATGACGGCGGCGGCACCTGGCGGGTGTCCCTGCGACTCCCGGAGAGCCTGCGCGCCGGGGTGGAGGGCGCCGCCCGTCGTGACGGCGTGTCGGTGAACACCTGGCTCGTGCGTTCCGCCGCGGCGGCCCTCGGTGGGGCCGGTCGGCAGAGCCGTGGCGGCGACAAGACCTTCAGCGGCTGGGTCCGCTGAACCTGACCGAAGGAGAATCCGATGCCCACGTTCCACACCTCCGAACCCATCACGGCCGTCGTCGAGGTCGTTGCCGGTGCGGTGCACCTGGCAGCCACCGACCGTGACGACACCGTGGTCGACATCGCGCCGCGGGATCCCGAACGGTCCTCCGATGTGCGCGCGGCCGAACAGGCCCGCGTCGATTTTCACAACGGCACCCTGGTGGTGACCGCGGGCAGAAAGGTCTTGTCGTTGGGGCGCGGGGGAGCGGTTCGCGTGGACATCGCCCTGCCGACAGGGTCCCGGCTGAACCTGTCTTCCGCATCGGCCGACATCGACGCGGACGGCGTCTACTCGGACTGCCGCTGTGCCTCTGCCAGCGGTGCGATCCGGGTGGCGACCGTCACCGGGAACATCAAGGCGGACAGCGCATCCGGCGATGTCTCGATCGGCGATGTCGCGGGCAACGCACGCATCGCCACGGCGTCCGGTGATGCATCGATCGACCGCATCGACGGAGACGTCAAGTTCCAGGCGGCCAGCGGCAGCCTGGCCGTCGGGACACTGCGTGGGCACGTCAAGCACCAGACCGCATCGGGTTCCGTCACGGTCGGTGTCGGGGTCAGCGGTGCCCTGAGCGCGCAAACCGGCAGCGGTGAAGTCGAAGTCGGCATTCCCGAGGGCACCGCGGCGCGGCTCGAGCTCAAGACCCACTCCGGCACCGTCGACAACGGCTTGGACGCCTCCGACGGGCCGGTTGACGGCGACGAGACGTTCATGGTGCACGCCCGCACCGGCTCGGGAGACATCTCGATCCGCCGTTCGGTCGCGTCGGCGGCATCCGGTCCGTCCGCTTAGGTTGTGTCCGTGGCGAGGATTGCAGTCACATACTGACCGCAATCCTCGGCGTTATCGCGCGAAAGCCTCGAATCGCTAGGCGGGATCGAACCGAAACACGGTCAGCCGCCCGGCCAGCTTCTCGAATTCATCGGGCGTGCCGTCGATCACGAGACCGCTGCGCTTGGCGAAGCCGACTCCGACCGGAACCTTGACCGCGAACGCGCGCAGCACCGGACGCGACTGGTCGGGCGTCAGTTCGACGATGCGGACCTGTCGGGATCGCCGGCCCCTGGTGAGGGTGCCGGTGCCGGCCGCACGTGCATTGGCCGCCCAGTCCGAGCCGGGATAGCCCGCCACCGTGTACAGGCCACCTTTGTGATCGAACGGCGTCATCGGAGTGCTGCGGAGCTTGCCCGTCTTGCGTCCCGGGACGGTGAGCACCATGGCCGGCCCGGTCGGAAGTCCGAGGCGCTGCACCGCCATCATCACCTTGTTCATGGGTTTGAGCCAGCGTGGTGGTTGCGGCTCGGTCATATTCTGTGACATGTCTTGTCCTCCTCAACTATTGGTGAACAACCCACGATGTGCGTCGACCCAGTCGGCGAACGTCGTCGCGGGGCGTCCGAGAATCTTGTCGACCTCATGGGTCACCAGCGCCGGCCGTTCTACGGTGTCGGCCAGCAGACCCATGTACGCATCGGCGAACGGCGCCGGAAAGCCCAGGTCGACGAACCGCCGGCGCACCACGTCAGTGGGCACCTCGCGGTAGTGCAGCGGCCGCTCCAGCACCCGTCCGATCGTGTCCACCAGCTCGGTGTTGGTCAGTGCCTGCGGTCCGGTCAGCGGGATGCGTTGTCCCACAAGGTCGTCGGTCAGTAGCGCCACGGCGGCCACGGCGGAGATGTCGGCATCGACGATCACCGCGGTGGATGCGTCGGCGTACGGGCCGCTCACCACATCGCCGGCCCGGATCTGCGCCGACCACATGCCCGCGAAATTGGACGCGAACACGGTGGGGCGCAGGCTGACCCATTCCAGGCCGGAGGCCACGGCCAGCTGCTCGACTTCGCGGTTGCGGTCCCCGCGCACGCGCGACGGTTGCCTAGAGTCGTCGTCATCGGCGTTGATCGCCGACAACGCGACCAGACGCTGCACACCCGCGGCCCGGGCCAGTTCGACCGTCGGGGCCAATTCCTGCTCGAGCGCACGGGAGTTGAGAAGTACCGCGGAGGCGCCCGCCACGCCCTCGGCGGCGGATCGGACCAGTTCGACACCGGGCGGAAACCCGGCGGTTTCGGGGCTGCGGGTGAGGGCGCGCACGTGGGCACCGGCACGGACGAGTTCGGTGACAAGCGGGCGGCCGACATTGCCGGTTGCGCCCGTGACGAGAATTGTGTTCATGCCATCAAGGACGGGGCGGTCGCCGGAAAAGTTACAACCGCCACCGGTAACTTTCCGGGCCCCTGATTCGTCGTAAGCACATGAACGGATCAGCGGGTCTCGAGGCGGCCTGGCGGGAACACCACCCGTACCTGGTCAATCTCGCCTATCAGATGGTGGGCGACATCGGCGATGCCGAAGATGTCGCCCAGGAGGCATTCCTGCGGCTGGCCCGTACCGACCGCGAGCACCTCGACGACGTACGCGCCTGGCTCACGGTGGTGACCGGACGGCTCTGCCTCGATCACGTTCGATCCGCCCGTTCCCGGCTCGAGCGTCCCGATCCGGGCGTCGTCCTGGAATCGACGGCGTCGGCGGACGCGGACCCGGCCGACCGGGTCACGCTCGACGACGAGGTCCGCGCCGCCTTGTTCGAGGTGCTGAACCGCCTCAGCCCCGGGGAGCGGGTGGCATTCGTACTGCACGATGTCTTCGCGGTGCCGTTCGACGAGATCGCCGAGACGGTCGGCAGGCCGGTGGGAACCTGCCGGCAGCTGGCGCGCCGGGCCAGGACGAAGTTCACCACCGCCGCGCACCGGCCCGTCGATGTCGCCGTCGTCGAACACCGCCAGGTGATGGAGAAGTTCATCTCCGCATGCGCCACCGGCGATGTGCAGGCGCTGACCTCGGTGCTCGACCCGACCGTGTGGGGCGTCGGTACGGTCTTGGCCTATCCGGCGCCGCCTCCACAGATCAACCACGGCCCCGACGCCGTCGCGACGAACCTGCTGCGCTACCTGGGACCGGGCGCGACCCTGGTGTGCGGGGCGGCCGGGGCTCCGGTGCTCCTGGCATACGACCGCCGCCGGCTGTTCGCGGTCGTCACCCTGACCATCCGCGACGGCCTGGTGCTCAAGATCGAGGCCACCGCCGACCCGTCGGCCCGGATGCGGTGACCGTCGGCGCCACCGGGCCCGGCACGCGGCACAATGGACCGGTGAGCGACAGAATGCGTGTGCTGATACTCGGAAGCACCGGATCGATCGGCACCCAGGCGCTCGAGGTCATCGCGGCCAACCCCGACCGGTTCGAGGTCGTCGGTCTGGCTGCCGGCGGCGGTAACCCCGACCTGCTCGCCGCCCAGCGCGCCGCGACCGGCGTCGGCAACATCGCGGTCGCCGACCAGCGGGCCGCCGACAAGGTCGGCGACGTGACCTACGCCGGGCCCGACGCGGTCACCCGGCTGGTCGAGAACACCGAGGCCGATGTGGTGCTCAACGCACTGGTCGGCGCGTTGGGGCTGGCGCCGACGCTGGCTGCCCTGGCCACCGGCGCGCGCCTGGCCCTGGCCAACAAGGAGTCGCTGGTCGCAGGTGGGCCGCTGGTGCTCAAGGCTGCCGCACCGGGTCAGATCGTTCCCGTCGACTCCGAGCATTCCGCGATGGCCCAGTGCCTGCGCGGGGGCACCGCCGACGAGGTCGCCAAGATCGTCCTCACCGCCTCGGGCGGCCCGTTCCTGGGATGGTCGGCCGCCGACCTGGAATCGGTCACCCCGGAGCAGGCCGGCAAGCACCCGACCTGGTCGATGGGCCCGATGAACACGCTGAACTCGGCGACCCTGGTCAACAAGGGTCTGGAGCTGATCGAGACCCATCTGCTGTTCGGCATCGACTACGACCACATCGAGGTCGTGGTGCATCCGCAGTCGATCGTGCACTCGATGGCCACCTTCACCGACGGTTCGACCCTGGCCCAGGCCAGCCCGCCGGACATGAAACTGCCGATCGCGCTGGCGCTGGGCTGGCCGGCGCGGGTCCCGGGAGCAGCGTTGGCCTGCGACTTCACCACCGCTTCCACCTGGGAATTCCTGCCCCTGGACAACGAGGTGTTCCCCGCGGTGAATCTGGCCCGGCAGGCCGGAACCCGCGGCGGCTGCCTGACCGCGGTGTACAACGCGGCCAACGAAGAAGCGGCGGAGGCCTTCCTTCAGGGCAGGATCAACTTTCCCACCATCGTGCAAACCGTCGGTGACGTGTTGCACGCTGCCGACCAGTGGGCGGTCGAACCCGCTACCGTGGAAGAAGTACTCGACGCGCAGCGGTGGGCCAGAGAAAAGGCACGAGAGGGCATCGGCACGCGCTTTGAGGAGAAATCCATGAGAAAAGGGCTCGTCACCAAATGATGTTCGTTATCGGCATCGCGCTCTTCGCGCTGGCCATCCTGGTATCGGTGGCACTGCACGAATGCGGGCACATGTGGGTGGCGCGCGCCACCGGGATGAAGGTGCGCCGCTACTTCGTCGGCTTCGGTCCCACGCTGTGGTCGACGCGGCGTCCCAACGAGCTGGGAGAGACCGAGTACGGCATCAAGGCCATCCCGCTGGGCGGGTTCTGCGATATCGCGGGCATGACTTCGGTCGATGAGATCGCGCCAGAAGACCGGCCGTACGCCATGTACAAGCAGAAGGTGTGGAAGCGCGTCGCGGTGCTGTTCGCCGGGCCCGCAATGAACTTCATCATCGGCCTGGTGCTCCTGTACGCCATCGCGATCATGTGGGGTCTGCCCAACATCACTCAGCCCACCACCGCCATCGTCGGCGAAACCGGTTGTGTCGCAGCGCAACTGAGTCTCGACAAGATGGACGAGTGCACGGGGCCGGGACCTGCGGCGCAAGCCGGCATCCGATCCGGCGACGAGATCGTCAAGGTCGGCGACACCAAGGTCTCCGATTTCAGCCAGATGGCCGCCGCGGTGCGCAAGCTCGACGGCCCGGTGACCATCGAGCTCAAGCGCGACGGCCAGACCATCACGACCGTCGTCGACGTCACCCAGACCCAGCGATTCACCAGCGCGGACGCCAAGACGCCCGCCACCGTCGGCGCGATCGGCGTCAGCGCGGTCAAGGTTGCCCCGCCCACCCCGTACAACCCGATCGCCGCTGTGCCGGCCACGATCTCGTTCACCGGCGACATGGCCGTCGAGCTCGGCAAATCGCTGGCCAAGATCCCCACCAAGATCGGCGCCCTCGTGCAGGCCATCGGCGGCGGTGAGCGGGACAAGGAAACGCCGATCAGCGTGGTCGGCGCCAGCATCATCGGCGGCGAGACCGTCGAGGCTGGGTTGTGGGTGGCGTTCTGGTTCTTCCTGGCGCAGTTGAACTTCGTGCTCGGCGCGATCAACCTGGTGCCGCTGCTTCCGTTCGACGGCGGCCACATCGCGGTGGCGACATACGAGAAGATCCGCAACATGATCCGTGCGGCCCGCGGCAAAGTCGCCGCAGGCCCGGTCAACTACCTCAAGCTCATGCCGGCCACCTATGTGGTGTTGGTGGTCGTGCTCGGCTATACGTTGCTGACCGTCACGGCAGACCTGGTCAACCCCCTCAGCATCTTCCAGTAGGAGAACCTTGTGACGTCCATCGGTCTGGGCATGCCGGCGCCGCCCGCGCCAACTCTGGCGCCGCGGCGCAAGACCCGTCAGCTCGATGTCGGCGGTGTGGGCATCGGAAGTGAGCACCCGATCGCGGTGCAGTCCATGTGCACCACCAAGACTCACGACGTGAACTCGACGCTGCAGCAGATCGCCGAGCTGACCGCCTCGGGCTGCGACATCGTCCGGGTGGCCTGCCCCCGGCAGGAGGACGCCGACGCGCTCGCCGAGATCGCCCGGCACAGCCAGATCCCGGTCATCGCGGACATCCACTTCCAGCCCAAGTACATCTTCGCCGCGATCGACGCCGGCTGTGCGGCCGTGCGCGTCAACCCCGGCAACATCAAGGAGTTCGACGGCCGGGTCAAGGAGGTGGCCAAGGCCGCAGGCGCCGCGGGCATCCCGATCCGCATCGGCGTCAACGCCGGCTCGCTGGATCCGCGGTTGATGCAGAAGTACGGCAAGGCGACTCCAGAGGCGCTGGTCGAATCCGCGCTGTGGGAGGCGTCGCTGTTCGAGGAGCACGGCTACGGCGACATCAAGATCAGCGTCAAGCACAACGACCCGGTGATCATGGTCGAGGCCTACCGGCAATTGGCCGCCCAGTGCGACTACCCGCTGCACCTCGGTGTCACCGAAGCCGGACCGGCGTTCCAGGGCACCATCAAGTCCGCGGTGGCGTTCGGCGCGCTGCTGTCGCAGGGCATCGGCGACACCATCCGGGTGTCGCTGTCGGCCCCGCCGGCCGAAGAGGTCAAGGTCGGCAATCAGATCCTGGAGTCGCTGAACCTGCGGCCGCGTGGTCTGGAGATCGTGTCCTGCCCGTCCTGCGGTCGGGCACAGGTCGACGTGTACACCTTGGCCAACGCGGTGAGCGCGGGCCTGGACGGTCTCGATGTCCCGCTGCGGGTGGCGGTGATGGGCTGCGTGGTCAACGGTCCGGGCGAGGCCCGCGAGGCCGATCTCGGGGTCGCCTCCGGCAACGGCAAGGGCCAGATCTTCGTCAAGGGTGAGGTCATCAAGACCGTGCCCGAGGCGCAGATCGTCGAGACACTCATCGAAGAGGCCATGCGCCTGGCGGAGGCGGCGGATTCAGATGATGCCACCGGTTCGCCAGTGGTGACCGTAAGCTGATAGCGACCCTGTGGGCGGGGTCACCCAACCTTGGCTTGAGCAGAGGGAATCGCCAATGTCGGCACCGCCGCTGTTCCGACTCGTCGACGAGCGACGGGTTTCCGTGGTGCGTGACGCCACCCCCTGCATGCAGGTGTTCGAGGAGGACCCGGTGGGGTCCTGCATGGTCGCCGCACGGGTCGCCGAGTTCGGCGTCGAACATGGCGCGATCGGCGGGGAGCTGTGGACCAGGCGCGGCGTTACCGAGTCACTGTGTTACGCCGGCCCCAACCTGATCCCGTTGCGCGGCGATGCCGAGGACCTCAAGGCGTTCTCGGACAAGGCGATGAGTACCGCGCGTCGGTGCTCCTCCCTGGTCGGCCGGGCCGAATTGGTGATGCCGATGTGGCGGCGGCTGGAATCGGTGTGGGGTACCGCCCGTGACGTCCGCGAGCAACAACCGTTGATGGCGCTGAACTCGATGCCGCAGTGCGCGATCGACCCGGCGGTCCGCCCGGTGCGCATGGAGGAACTCGACGCCTACCTTGTCGCGGCCGTCGACATGTTCATCGGCGAGGTCGGTGTCGACCCGCGGCTGGGCGACGGCGGCCGTGGTTACCGCCGCCGGATTGCCGGGCTGATCGCTGCGGGACGGGCGTGGGCCCGGTTCGAGCGCGGCGAGGTGGTGTTCAAGGCCGAGGTCGGATCGCAGTCTCCGTCGGTCGGCCAGATCCAGGGGGTGTGGGTGCATCCCGAGTGGCGCGGCCACGGGCTGGGAACCACGGGGACAGCAGCGCTGGCGACCGCCGTTGTGGGGTCGGGTCGCATCGCGAGCTTGTACGTCAACAGCTACAACACTGTCGCCAGGGCGACATACGCCCGCATCGGATTCGAGCAGGTCGGTACGTTCGCGACGGTGTTGCTGGACTGAGCCCTGCGGGAGCGGGCGTCACCGGCGCGATCTCGAGATCCTGTTGCGTGCTCTGGACCTGTGAAGCGGGCGGGGCAACTTGTCGGTCTCACGACAGTCTCGGTTCGGTATCGGTGCGCCTCCGACGAAACCGGCGTCCGCGTTTCTAACATCAGCCTCAATGGCAACTCAAACAACATCAGTCACACGGACCGCCGGCCTGTTGACGGTCATCGCGGTCCTCGGGGCAACGGCGCTGAGTGCCTGCACCCCACGCCCTGACGGGCCCGAGCCCGCTGCCGAGCAGTTCTTCGCGGCACTGGCCACTGGTGACACCGCGGCCGCCGCCGCGCTGGCCGATCGGCCCGAGGATGCCAAGACCGCCCTCGGCGAAGCCTGGAACGGCTTGCAGGCCACCCGACTCGACGCGCAGATCCTGGGCTCGAAGTACGCCGAGGACACCGGCAGCGTCACCTACCGCTACACCTGGCACCTGCCCAAGAACCGCACCTGGACCTATGACGGTCAGCTCAACATGATCCGTGACGAGGGCCGGTGGGAGGTGCGCTGGAATGCCACCGGACTGCACCCGAGACTGGGTGAGCACCAAACCTTCGCGCTGCGGGCCGATGCTCCGCGACGGGCCTCGGTCAACGAGCGGGGCGGCACCGATGTGCTGGTGCCCGGCTACATCTATCACTTCGCGCTGGATGCCAGGGCGGCCGGAGCCTCGCTGATGCCGACGGCCCGGGCGGTGGCCGATGCGCTGCGCCCGTTCGACCCCGCCCTGGGCGACCCCCAGCGGCTTGCCGAACAGGCCAGCGCGTCCGCACAGCCGATGAGCCTGATCACGCTGCGTCAATCCGACAATGACCGGATCGCTCCGGCCATCGGCCGACTCCCTGGCGTCGTCGTCACCCCGCAGCCCGAAATGTTGCCCACCGACGAGACTTTCGCTCCGGCGATCGTCAACGAGGTCAAGAAATCGGTGACCGACCAACTCAACGGCCAGCCGGGCTGGCGCGTGGTCACGGTCAACCAGAACGGCGTCGACGTCGATGTGCTCAACGAGGTGGCGGGCGATCCGGCGCCGTCGATCACCATCAGCCTGGACCGCGCCGTGCAGAACGCCGCGCAGAACGCGGTCAACAGCACCGGCAAGCAGGCGATGATCGTCGCGATCAAACCGTCCACCGGAGAGATCCTCGCGGTCGCGCAGAACGCTTCCGCCGATGTCGCCGGACCGCTGGCAACCATGGGTCAGTTCCCGCCCGGTTCGACCTTCAAGATGATCACCGCAGGGGCCGCCATCGAGCGCGACATGGCAACGCCCAACACGCTTTTGGGGTGCCCCGGCACGCTCGACATCGGCCACCGGACCGTCACCAACTACGACGCGTTCGATCTCGGCACGGTGCCGATGTCGCGGGCTTTCGCCAATTCGTGCAACACCACCTTCGGGGAACTCGCCAGCCGGATGCCCCCACGTGGCCTCACCCAGGCCGCCGCGCGCTACGGGATCGGCACCGACTACCAGGTGGACGGCATCCCCACGCTGACCGGTTCGGTGCCGCCGACGGTAGACCTGGCCGAGCGCACCGAGGATGGCTTCGGCCAGGGCAAGGTGCTGGTCAGCCCGTTCGGTATGGCACTGGCGGCTGCGACCGTGGCGGCAGGCAAGACTCCGGTGCCCCAACTCATCGAGGGACGCCAGACCATGGTCGACCGCGCGGGCGCCCCGATCAGCCCGAAGATGATCGACGGACTGCGGCCGATGATGCGGCTGGTGGTGACCAACGGCACGGCCAAGGACCTCAACGGCCTCGGCGATGTGCGTGGGAAGACCGGCGAGGCCGAGTTCATGGGTGGCTCGCACTCCTGGTTCGCCGGATACCGCGGGGACATGGCATTCGCGGCGCTCATCGTCGGCGGCGGCAGTTCGGAGTACGCGGTGCGGATGTGCAAGACCATGTTCGACAGCCTGCCCACGGACTACCTGGCCTGAACGGCGGTACCGTTGAACCTGCCATGACAGGGATCAATGAACAATCGGTGGACCTGCGCGTCTCCGATGCGGACCGCAACGGCACGCTGCGGCGGCTGCACAATGCCGTGGCACTCGGGCTGATCGACATCGCCGAGTTCGAGGAGCGCTCGGCGTTGGTGTCGCACGCTCGGCTGCATTCGGACCTGGACGCCTTGGTGGGGGACCTGCCCGGACCGGGAGCGATCGTCACCACCGCCACCGACCGGGTCGAGTTGCGCGGGGTGCTCGGTTCGCTGAAGCGCCAGGGTGAATGGACCGTTCCGACCCGGCTGGCATTGGTGCGCCGCATGGGTTCGGTGGAGCTGGACCTGACCCGGGCCCGGTTCGCCGGGCCGATGGTGGTCATCGAGCTGGACATGAAATTCGGGTCTGTGGAGATCCGGCTGCCCGAAGGGGCCAGTGCGTCGATCGATGACGTCGAGGTGATCGTGGGCAGCGCCGACGATCACCGCCGCGATGCGCCTGCCGACGGCACCCCGCACATCATCCTGACCGGCAAGGTGGTGTGCGGGTCGGTGGATATCCGTGGGCCGCGCCGGAACTGGAAGCTGACGCTGCGCCGGACCTGATGTCAGCGTGGCTCAAGCACCGCGAACGTCAGCGTCGCGCGGGCGGCCAGCCGATCACGCGTGACATCGGTGACATCGACCGACGTCACGATGAGGCGTTTACCGGCCCGCACGATCTTCGCCTCCGCGCGGGCTGTGCCCATGATCGGTGCCAGGAAGTGGATGTTGAGGTCAGCGGTCGTCACGTCATAGCCGACACCGCTGGCGTTGCCGGCCAGCATGCCCGCCGCGATGTCGATCAGGGTGGCGACCAGCCCGCCCTGCAGGGCACCGCGAACGTTGGCGAGGTCGGGCCGGTTGTCCATCTCCAGCACCAGCCGGTCAGCTGTGGACTCCACCTCGCGGTAGTCCAGCAGGTGCAGCACATGAACGGTTTCGGTCATCGCCGTGCCTCAGTCATCTCCGTACGGTAACACCATTACCGCTTGTTGAGAGGGGCGCTCTCCTACGGCGTCATCGCAGTGCCTCGGTGGGGACGCCGAACCGTTCCTGATAGCCGGTGACCTGGGCACGGACCTCCCCGGCATCCAGACCGGTGTTGCGCCAGGAATATCGCGCACCGCCGTTGTCCCCGGGGTGGGCGGCCAGGAAGTCCCGCATGCGCTGCTCGGCCACGGGGGTGAACTCGCGGTCCAGTGCTTCGTAGATCCCGCCGATGGTGGCGAACGGATCGCGGATGAAGTCGGCGAACTGGACGTCGACGATCTGGCCGGGGGCCAGTACCCCGGAGTCGCGGGCCTTCATCGAGTGCTCCAGTCCGACGATGATCTCCTCGCGCGATTGCTGGGCGCACTCGGTGATGTCGCTGTGATCGGAGGCCAGTCGACGCAGGTGCGTGGTGAGGGCCGCGATCGAGGAGATGACGTTGAGCGGATCACGGTGGGTCTGCACGATCAGCGCGTCCGGGTACTCGGCGACCAACGCTTCCAGCTGCCACAGGTGTGCGGGCGACTTGAGCAGCCATTGGGTGGGTGCACCGATTCCCGGCACGCCGGACTGCAAGTGCTGCAGGAACATCCGGTGGTAACGGTAGGCGTCGCGATGGTCGGCGTCATGCAGCAGCCAGCGGTAGTAGGTGGGCAGCCGGTACTGCACCGAGAAGATCATGCTGCAGAACTGCCCGGCTGACATGCGCACGCACTCCTGCCCGACCAGCGCACCCATCGGGTGATGCGCGAGTAATCCGGGCACCAGCTGCTCGGACATCTCGATGTTGGCCTGGATCTGGGCGATTCGCGGATCTGTGGTGTAGGTATCGGGCTGCGGCAACGGCCACGGAGCATCGACCTCCCAGGTGAGCGGGGGCCGCAACGCGGGATCCTGCGCGAGCAGATCGAACAGGATCGTGGTGCCGGTGCGGGGCTGGCCGACGATGAAGATCGGGCGGGTGACCGGAGTGGTGGCGACGGCGGGATTTTCGCTACGCCACTGCATGATTCGGAGCCGGTTGACCAGCGGCCCGACGATGTCCATCACGGCGATCTCAACGCCCAGGTCGTTCAGCTGGGCCTCGGCTGCCAGTCCGTCGGCCAGCAGTGCGAGGTGCTCGCGCCAGCCGGCGGGTTCGCCGAAATCGTCGGTGCCCGCGATTTCGCAAGCTTGTGCGATCAGGGTGTCGGGGTCGAATCGGTTGGTCATCGCACCGTCACCTTCACGTCGGGCGCCGCGGGGTTGTCCAGCCAACGCAACACCACAAACCCTCGGCGGCGGCCACCGGTATCCAGCCAGTGGCCGTTGCCGGAGTCCTTGCCGCCGATGGCAATTCGGACTCTTCCGTCAGCGCCGGGAGAAACCCCCTTGTCGGTCACCGAGCTGTGTCTACGCCGCGGTTCGATGCATTCGTGCCAGATGTTCTCCAGCGTCACGTTCCAGTAGCGAGTGTCCGGCGGGGTGAACTCCAGGTGCAGTGTCTCGTCGTCGGCAAGGTCGAACGTGCCGATCATGTAGAGGTTGTCGGGTGTGGTGTCGGCGGACCCCAGGGCGGCGGCTTCGGCGGTGACGAGCTCGTTGGGCCGGGTGAGCAGCTCCGGCTTGATGGTGCGGTGCAGAGTCGTCAGCTTCATCAGCGTCCAGGCCATCGCGGTGAACTGCTCGGCCACCTCGGCATCGGTCAGCGCCTGTGGGGGACCGGCGTCGAGGGTCTCGATCTGCAGGGCCGCCGGCGACTCGGCGGCCGCGTCACCGATGTACTCGCGCACCACGATCGAGGCGGCGTCGGTGGGGATCTGCAGCCATTGCGCGCCGTCGAGTCCGGCCGGGCGCTCGGCCGACACGATGATCGTGAAGGTGCCGTCGTCGAGCTTCAGCTCGGTATCGCTGAGGTAGCCGGCCATCCGTCGCGGGGTCATGCCGGTGCCGGCGAGCACCTGGAAACCCAGATAGGCGCTGGAGCCCCGGGTTCCGGTGATCCGGTAGGTGCGGTCGCCGCGGATCATCGCGAGCAGGTAGCGGCCGTCGGGATTTGGGCCGCCGACCATCCTGGTGGGGGAGCACATGTCGAAGAACCACGGCAGTTCCGGGTCGGCCTCCACGGACAGCTCCGAGCACAGCGCCGTCACCCGGGACACCACCCGCAGCCCGTCGAGCAGTTCACGTTCATCGCGGGCGTCGGCTTTCACGATCTCGGTGATATCGCCGAGCATCTTCTGCACGAACTGCCAGGCCTCGGCGGTTTTGGGGGCGCGTTCTTCGCTCATGTGAGACACAATCTCAAATGAGACGTAGTCTCATACGGGAAATGACTGAACCGATTCCTCTCAACATCCGCAAGCGTCAGGCCACCCGGGACCGGATCGCCGCGAGCGCCGCGACGCTCGTGGCCGCCGACGGGCTGGCCGCGACCACCGTGGAGCGGATCGCCGCCGAGGCCGAGGTCGGACGGGCCACCTTCTTCCGGTACTTCTCCTCCAAGGAGGACGCCGTCGCCGACGGGATGACCAGGCACTGGCTGGACGTGATCACCGCGCAACTGGCTGTCCAGCCCAGTGGATTGTCGGCGCGCGACGCCGTGGTGGCCGCGTTCCGGGACCTCGGCGACGGCTTCGACACCATCAGTGATCAGGTGCGCGAGCTGGCCGTACTGACCAGGTCATCCGAGGCGCTCAACGCCTGGACGCTGAACATCTACGTCGGTTACGAGACGGCCATCGCCGAGCTGGTGGCTCCCCGATTCGCCGACCTGGCCCCAGGTGACCCCCGGCCCCGTCTCATCGGCGCATTGGCGATGGCGTCGGTGCGCATCGCATTGGACGATTGGCTGCAACACGGCGGATCGCTGCCACAGCGGGTGCGCACGGCGCTGGAGGCGTTGTCGGTGGGCTGACGATTAAGCTGTCCACATGCCAGTTCGTACCGCCCTGCGCCCCGGCGTGCTCTCACCGACCCTGATGGTTCCCAAGTCGATCCCACGGCCGGAGTACGCCTGGCAACCCACCGTGCAGGAGGGCAGCGAACCCTGGGTGCAAACCCCTGAGGTGATCGAGAAGATGCGCGTCGCCGGCCAGATCGCGGCAGCAGCCCTGGCCGAGGCCGGCAAGGCCGTGGCGCCCGGCGTCACCACCGACGAGCTGGACCGCATCGCCCACGAGTACATGATCGATCACGGCGCCTATCCATCGACTCTGGGCTACAAGGGGTTTCCCAAATCCTGCTGCACCTCGCTGAATGAGGTGATCTGCCACGGCATCCCGGACTCGACCGTGGTTGAGGACGGCGACATCGTCAACATCGACGTCACCGCCTACATCGACGGAGTCCACGGCGACACCAACGCCACCTTCCTGGCCGGAGACGTCTCGGAGGAACACCGGCTGCTCGTCGAGCGCACTCACGAGGCGACCATGCGGGCCATCAAGGCGGTCAAGCCCGGGCGCGCGCTGTCGATCGTCGGCCGGGTGATCGAGGCTTACGCGAACCGGTTCGGCTACAACGTGGTCCGTGACTTCACCGGCCACGGTATCGGCACCACGTTCCACAACGGGCTGGTAGTGCTGCACTACGACCAGCCCGCGGTCGAGACCGTGCTGGAACCGGGCATGACCTTCACCATCGAACCCATGATCAATCTCGGGTCGCTGGACTACGAGATCTGGGACGACGACTGGACCGTGGTGACCAAGGACCGCAAGTGGACCGCTCAGTTCGAGCACACGCTCGTGGTCACCGAGGACGGCGCCGAGATCCTCACGTTGCCGTGAACAACGCACCGTGAGCGGGGCACTGCTGGTCGCCGGGACCACCTCTGACGCCGGCAAGTCGATGGTCGTGGCCGGTCTCTGCCGGTTGCTGGCCCGCAAGGGTCTGTCCGTGGCGCCGTTCAAGGCGCAGAACATGTCGAACAATTCGGCGGTCACCGTCGACGGCGGCGAGATCGGCCGGGCCCAGGCGATGCAGGCCCACGCTGCCGGGCTGGCACCCAGCACCCGGTTCAACCCGATCCTGCTCAAGCCCGGCGGGGACCGCACGTCACAGTTGGTGATCCGGGGCCAGGTGGCCGGAACCGTGGCCGCCGGCGACTACTTCACCCACCGCGACCGGCTCGCCGGCGTCGTCGCCGACGAATTGGCCTCGCTGAGATCCGAATTCGACGTGGTGATCTGTGAGGGCGCGGGCTCACCGGCGGAGATCAACCTGCGTGCGACCGACCTGGCCAACATGGGGCTGGCTCGGGCCGCGGACCTGCCGGTCGTCGTGGTGGGTGACATCGACCGCGGCGGCCTGCTGGCCCACCTGCACGGCACTGTGGCCGTCCTGGCTCCCGAGGATCAGGCGCTCATCGCGGGATTCATCGTCAACAAGTTCCGCGGCGACCCCGCCCTGCTGGAACCCGGATTGGCCCAGCTGCGGGAGCTGACCGGTCGCCCCACCTACGGGGTGATCCCGTTCGACGACGGAATCTGGCTCGACACAGAGGATTCAGTATCGGTCCGGCCAGGCGGCATGGTGGGCACACCGCAACCGCCACGCGGCGAGCAGACGCTCACCGTCGCCGCCATCAGGCTGCCGCGCATCTCCAACTCCACCGACATCGAGGCACTGGCCTGTGAACCGGGGGTCGCGGTGAGGTGGGTGGCCGATGCCGCCGACCTCACCGGTGCCGACCTCGTGGTGATCCCCGGAAGCAAGGCCACGGTGAGCGATCTGGCCTGGTTACGCCAACGCGGTCTCGCCGATGCCATTCTCACGCACGCCGCGCAGGGCCGACCGGTGCTCGGCGTGTGTGGCGGGTTCCAGATGCTGTGCCGTCGCATCGATGACGCCGTCGAGGGGGGAGCAGCCGCGGCGGTGCGCGTCGAAGGCCTGGGTCTGCTCGACGCGGACATCGAGTTCGCCGTCGAGAAGACCCTGCGGCACTGGGAAGAACCCTTGTGGGGCTACGAGATTCACCATGGGCAGGTGACCCGGGCGGCGGCCGACGACTGGCTCGGTGTCGGGCTGCGCCACGGCGCGGTCTATGGCACCCACTGGCACGGTCTGCTCGACAACGACCATCTGCGCCGGGCCTGGCTCACCGAGATTGCCGGCGACGCCGGTCGTGACGGATTCGTGGTTGCCGATGACGTCGATGTGCGGGGCCGGCGCGATGCTCAACTGGATCTGATGGCCGACCTGCTGGCCGCACACCTCGACATCGGGGCTGTGATGGACCTTGTACAGCACGGGGCGCCGCCCCGGCCCACCATGAGCACTGCGCTCCTCGGTCCACCTCGGTAACCTGGGCATATGATTCGACGCCACCGGTCGGTGGCAGCTTTGTTCGGGCTGGTCGCCCTGGTGGCGGTGACCGGCTGCGCGCCCGTGATCACCGGATCGCCCACCTGGCCCGGCGCCACCCTGCAGAAGGTTTTGCTGACAGCCGCCGACCTCCCGCCCGGTGTGCAGTTCGATCGGGTCACCGATGACGGCGCGAGCCCGGGCGGATCGAGCGGCCCGCCGCCGATGTTGTCCACCCCGGCCGGATGCAGTGACGGGCTGACCAGGGTGATCGCCGAATCCGCCGAGCGGGGCCCGGGCAGCGCCGCGCAGATCATCGTGGCCTACGACGGAGCGCGCATGGTGTTGACCGTGCTGACCTCGCCGCTGCCGTTGGACCGGCTGGCGGCCACGGCGGAGCGGTGTGCACAGTTCTCCACCTACTTCGATCCGTCGGACAGCGGCATCCCGATGACCACCACCAAGCTGGCCGCGCCCCGCACGTCGGCGTTGGCCTACCAGCAGACCATGCGGCTGGGCGCCAGCGAGCAGAGCATCTTCTTCGCCTTCGAAAATGTCGGCAACTGGGCGGTTTTCGGCATCGCCTTCCCTACACAGGATCCATCGATTCTCGCCAAAGGTGCATTGCCGCAGACGTTTCTGGATGTTTTCGGTATGCAAGCCGAGCGTCTGGGCGGTCACTGACGCGGACGTCAGGACAATGTTGATTCCGGCCCGCCCGAGGCTACTGGACGGTAGTTTGTCCGAATGCTTACCACCGTCGCGACGATCGACGGATACACCACACCCGTCGACGTCTCGGGGCCCGACAAGGGGTCCACAGTGGTGGTGCTGAGCGCCGGACATCACGGCCCTGCCGCCTACGAGCCGATCTGCCGGCGGTTGCACACGGCTTCACTGCGCACGGTCATCATCGGCCCGGATCCGCGGCTGACCGCCAAGGCGATCGTCGGCATTCTCGATTCACTCGACATCAAATGGGCTTTGTTGGTCGGCGACCGGCTCGGGGGTGAGCTGGCTTGGGAGCTGGCGGCGACCCGGTTGGACAAATTCATCGGGCTGGTGGTGGTGGATCGCGGCCACCCTCGCGTCGCCGACGCC
Source organism: Mycobacterium sp. 134 (assembly GCF_048282715.1). NCBI lineage: Bacteria > Bacillati > Actinomycetota > Actinomycetes > Mycobacteriales > Mycobacteriaceae > Mycobacterium > Mycobacterium sp. 134. The sequence goes on along the minus strand of NZ_JBLVUN010000008.1, from coordinate 4,076,557 downwards.
ACGGGCGTGGTCCGCGACGACGAATGCCCTCCGGTGGAGATGAACACCACCGTGCTCGTCAGCACCCCCGCGGCACGTGCGGTCGCCAAGGCCAGCCAGCGCTATGTCTACGGCGACTTCCGGCTCGTGGAGATGCCGGGACGCCGCAACGCCGGAGACTCGACCGCACAGCTCGCGGCCGAGATCGTGCTGCGTACCAGTAGTTGGTGACCGGCCGAGCGGTCTGCCTTCGCGCGGGCGCTCAATCAGCCGCCGCGGTGTTGTCGGGTCGGCGGCCTGCCTTCGCGCGAGCGCTCAGTCAGCCGCCGCGGTGTTGTCGGGTCGGCGGCCTGCCTTCGCGCGGGCGCTCGGTCAGCCGCCGCGGTGTTGTCGGGTCGGCGGCCTGCCTTCGCGCGGGCGCTCGGTCAGCCGCCGCGGTGTTGTCGGGTCGGCGGCCTGCCTTCGCGCGAGCGCTCAGTCAGCCGCCTCCGAAGGCGTCCAGGCTTGCGGCAACCCAGGCTGCTGCGGGAACAGGAAATCCACGAACGCGGCGGCCGTGGGCTGCGGCTCGTGATTGGCCAGCCCGGGACGTTCGTTGGCCTCGATGAAGACGTACTCCCGGCCCGTCACGTCGGGAACCAGCAGGTCGATCCCTGTCACCGGAATGCCGATCGCCTCGGCTGCGGCCACGGCGACCCGGCACAGCTCGGGGTTCACCTCCGCGGTCACGTCGTGAATCGTCCCGCCCTGATGCAGATTCGCCGTCCGCCGTACCCGGAGGCGGACCCCCTCGGGCAACACATCGTCGAATGACCAGCCGGCTTCGGCGACGGTTCCCACGGTGACGTCGTCGATCGGGATGCGCGACTCGCCGCCGGTGGCGGCCGCCCGGCGGCGTGATTGCGTCTCGATCAACTCGCCCACGGTGTGCTTTCCGGTGCCGACGACCTCGGCGGGCCTGCGGATCGCCGAGGCCACCACCTTGCCGTCGATGACCACCAGGCGAAGATCGTCGCCGGCGGCCCGCTGCTCGATCAGCACCTCCGGGTACTGCTCGCGGGCCCGGTGCAGCGCCGCGTCCAGTTCCTCGCCACCGTCGACCCCGACGGTGATGCCCTTGCCCTGCTCACCGCGGGTGGGCTTGACCACCACATCGCCGACCTCGGCCAGAAAATCGTGGTCCTCGCCGTCGAACGTGGCCAGGCGACCCTTGGGCACCGTGATACCGGCATCCGAGACGATGCGCCTGGTCTGGCGCTTGTCGTCGCAGCGGGCCATGGCCACCGCCGACGTGAACTCCGAGAGCGACTCTCGGGTGATGACGCTGCGCCCGCCGTGCGACAGCTTCATTTCGCCGGCACCCGCGTCGAGCACCTCGACGCGGATCCCGCGGCGCATCGCCTCGTCGGCGATGATGCGCGCGTACGGGTTCAGATCGTCGACAGTCTCGGGAGGATGGGTGAACAGCGGCTCGTTGATCGCGTTCTTGCGTTTGACGGCCAGCACCGGGACGCGCTGGAAACCCAACTTCTCGTACAGCGCGATCGCGGCGGAATTGTCATGGGCCACCGACAGATCGAGGTAGGCGCGGCCCCGCTCGCGGAAGATGCCGGCCAGGGTCCGGGTCAGGGCGTCCCCGACACCGGGTAGTCCGGCGGCCGGGTCCACGGCCAGGCTCCACAGGCTCGACCCGTCTTCGGGGTCGGCGAACAACCGCTTGTGGTCGACACCGGTGACCGTGCCCACGACACTGCCGTCGTCATCGCGCACCGCGACCAGGTAGACCACCGCCGGGGTCAGCGTGTGGTTGTGCCAGATGACGTCGACGGGGGCGGGCACCATCCCGCACCGCACGTACACGCGGTTCATCGCGTCGGCATCGCTCGGCGTCTGCAGGGTGCGCACGGTGAACCCGACGGGCTCGGCAGAGGTGAACTCGTCGGTGAACCGCAGCCGGTAGGTGTGACTGGGGTCGATGAACAGCTCGGCGGGGGACCGGGCGATCAGTACGTGTGACTCGCGGGCGTAGATACAGATGTCCCGCCGGCCCGGCCCTTCCTGCTGCAGCACCTCGGCAAGCTGCTCGGGATCGGCGAAGGTCTGCCCGAAAATCAGCCGGCCCCAGCCCAATTCGAGCACCACGTCGTCGGCCATGGCATCGACGAGATGCTGCGGTGAGGCATCGTGCAGGCCGAGCGTGATCGCCTCGGTGTGGTCGGAACCCAACGAGGCTTCCGACGCGTCATGGTCCGTGGCGGTCACGCCGCGGACCCCGTCACCCCGTGGCGCTGCAACCACAGCTCGAGCAGCGCGATCTGCCACAACTCGTTGCCCCGCAGCGGGGTAAGCCTGCCGTTCGGGTCGGCCAGCAGCCGGTCGACGGCCTCAGGGCGAAACAGGCCGCGCTCCTTGGCTTCCGGCGCATACAGTGCATCGCGGACCATATCCAGGTACGGCCCCTCGAGGTGCGTCAGCGCCGGGACCGGGAAGTATCCCTTCGGGCGATCGATCACCGCTGCCGGGATCACCCGGCGCGCAGCCTGTTTGAGCACACCTTTGCCCCCGTGCGCGGTCTTCAGGCCCGGCGGGCAGGTGGCGGCCAACTCGACGAGTTCGTGATCGAGGAACGGCACCCGGCCTTCCAGCCCCCACGCCATGGTCATGTTGTCGACCCGCTTGACCGGATCGTCGACCAGCATCACGGTGGTATCGAGGCGCAACGCCCGGTCCACTCCGGTCTGCGCGCCCGAGGCTGCGAAGTGATCGGTCACGAAAACGCCGCTGGGATCCCCGTCGGCCCGGTAGCTCTCGCTGATCAGCGCGCCCACCCCGGAGCTGTCCCGGTCGAAGAACGCTCCCCGGTAGCTGGCCACGGAGCCGTCAAGGCCGGCCGCACCCGGTTCGGCCATCGGCGGATACCAGTGGTAACCGGCGAAAACCTCGTCGGCTCCCTGACCGGACTGCACCACCTTGACGTGCCGGGCCACTTCCTGGCTGAGCAGGTAGAAGGCCACACAGTCATGGCTGACCATCGGTTCGCTCATCGCGCCGATCGCTCCGTCGAGCGCGGGCAGCATGCGGTCGGTGCCGATGCGGATCTGGTGATGGTCGGTTTCGAAGCGCTCGGCGATGATGTCCGAGTACTTGAACTCGTCGCCGGCCACCCCGCCCACCGACTCGAAACCGATCGAGAAGGTGGACAGGCCGTGCTGACCGGCCTCGGCGAGCAGTCCGACGATCAGGCTGGAATCGACGCCGCCGGACAGTAGGCATCCGACGGGCACATCTGCCACCAGTCGGCGCTCGACCGCCCGCCGCAGTGACTCCAGTACCGCGTCTTCCCAGTCTTTTTCCGACCAGTCGGCCCGGTCGGCGTTCCGGGTGAAGTCCGGCGACCAGTAGACCGTGGTGTGCCGGCTGCCGTCGGGTTCGATCGCGACCACCGATGCGGGCGGCACCTTCTTGATGCCCTGCAGGATGGTCAGCGGGGGCGGCACCACCGAATGGAAGGTGAGGTAGTGGTGCAGCGCGATCGGGTCGATCCGGGTGTCGACGCCACCGGCGGCCAGCAGGGCGGGCAGCGACGACGCGAACCGGATCCGGTGGGCGTCCTCGGTGATGTAGAGCGGCTTGATGCCCAGCCGATCGCGGCCCAACAGCACCCGGCCGGTGTCACGCTCGACGATCGCGAACGCGAACATCCCCATCAGGTGCTCGACGAACCGGTCACCCCAGTGGTGATAGGCCTTGAGCAACACCTCGGTGTCGCTGTGCGAGAAGAAGCGGTAGCCATGCCCGGACAGTTCCCGGCGCAGCTCTTGGTAGTTGTAGATGCAGCCGTTCCAGCAAACGGTCAATCCGAGTTCGGGATCAACCATGGGCTGGGCGCCCGCTTCGGTCAGGTCAATGATTTTCAGGCGGCGGTGACCCAGCGCGACCCGGCCTTGCGACCACACACCGGCCGCATCCGGACCCCTGGGTGCCATCGCGTCTGCCATGGCCGACACCGCTGAAACATCCGGTGTCCGGCCATCGAGACGCACCTCCCCGGCGGCTCCACACATCAGTTCGACCCTACACAGGATCTGTCGTCGGCGCGCCACCCGCGGTGTGTCGGGGGTGTGACCATGACATGTCGGAGAGTGGCCCTATTCTCCTCCCATGAGGCCTGGATTCGGCTTCGGCATAGCCCGTGACGAGCTGATTCGTGATTTCGGCGCGCAGTCGACCGTGCGGGGTGAGCGCTACGCGGCCGAGGGCCGGATCCGTGACATCGAGTTCGATGACGGCGAGCGCCTGCTGCGCGGGCGCTGTGTGGGTTCGCATGGTCAGTTGTACGTCCTTGAGGTCGGACTGTCGCCGGGTAGTCGGGCGGTCGTCGAGTGGGCGTTGTGTTCATGCCCCGTGGGGTCGTTCTGCAAACATGCGGCCGCCCTGGTGCTGGCGGCCGCACCGTCGGATCCGGCCCACTCACCGGTGGACCGTTGGCGTTACGTGCTCGACAAGGTGCTCGACGAGGTCGCCGTTCCCGAAGGCGGCGGCAAACCGATCGCGCTGGAATTCTCGGTCGCTGCCCCGACCCGCTACCGCCCGGGCACCATGCTGATGCTGCGCCCGCTGTCGCTGGGCAAACGGGGCACCTGGATCACCCGCGCGCTGACGTGGCGGCGCCTCGTGGACTATCCGGACCCCGGCGAGTTCGACCGCGACCAGTACCGGGCCGTGCGGGCCCTGCTGTCGGAGGTCGTGCGGTACTCCCAGCCGCACGGCGGCGACGGGATGGTGCTCAACGGAATGCCCGCCACGCTGTGGCCCCGGCTCGACGACGTGCTGGACGCGGGGGTGACCGTCTTGGCCGACACCGCGACTGGCATCCGCGCGGTCGAGTTGGTCAAGAACGTCCACCTCCGGTTGGACTTCGCGGCCGAGGGCGGCGGTGCCGTGATGTCGGTGGCTCTCATCGTCGACGGACAGGACAGCGACCCCGACGGCGTCGCGCTGATCGGGATGCCGGCTCCGCACGGGATGTTCCAGGTCGCCGATTCGGTGCTGCGACTGGGCGCCTTCGACCCGGTGCCGGGACGCACCATGGCCGAGATGCTGGGCCACCGCGAGCAGGTGCACATTCCGGCCGACATGGCTCGTGAACTGGCGGTCGACATCCTGCCGCGCCTGGCCGGCAGTGTGGACATGGAGGTCGCCGACGGCCTGTTCGTCCCGCCGACCATCACCGGCCCGATGCCCGCGCTGACGGTCAAGGTGACCGACGGCGGCGCGCGGGTGTTCTGGAGTACGCGCTACCAGGTCAACGATCAGCGTCACGACTTCGACCCGACGTCTTCGCCCGGGCTGATCGGGTACCGCGACGCTGACGCGGAACAGGCGCTCTGGCTGCGGGTGCTGCCCGCGTTGCAGGCGGTCGCAGCGGCCGCGCAGGACTGGAAACGTCAAGCGGCGCAACATGTCAACCGCCGGATCACCGCGACGCTGGACACCGATGCCGTCCATGAGTTGCGGGCCATCGTCAATGCCTCGAGCGGCCTGGACGCGGTCTCGGTGGCGTCGCAGCGCACGCTGCTGGGCGGGGTGAACCTCACCCTGGTGGAGGCTGCGGTGCTGTGTGATCAGACCTTGCCGCAGCTGGACTGTTTCGCGGACCTGACGATCGACGCCGATGAGCGGTACCGGGCCGCCGGCGCCGATCCGGTTTTGTCGTTCTCCGGTGACACCTCGGTGCCGGGGGATTGGTTCAGCTTGAACGTCACGGTGAGCGTGGACGGCGAGACGGTGGCCCTGCCCGATCTCATCCGCGAATTGAGCACCGGCGCAACGCACATGCTCCTGCCGTCGGGGATGTACTTCCGGCTGGACACGCCCGAGCTGGTCCGGTTGAGAGCCCTGCTGGACGAGGCGCGGGCGCTCGGTGAGATCGACGGGGACCGGGTCAACGCCGCGTCGATGAACATCACGCTGTGGGACGAACTACTCGCTCTGGGTGTCGTCGACGCGCAGCTCGCCCGGTGGCGGGCCAACCTGGCGCGTCTGGCCGCTGCCCGTCCTCCGGTCCCCGTCGACCCGCCCGCGGGGCTCGATGCCGAGTTGCGCGACTATCAGCGCGATGGACTGGACTGGCTTTCTTTCTTGTGGGACAACGGGATCGGCGGGGTGCTCGCCGACGACATGGGCCTGGGAAAGACCGTGCAGACGTTGGCGCTCATCGCCCGTGCCGTGGCGGGCGGCGCGGGTAAGTTCCTGGTGGTGGCGCCGACCAGCGTGGCGCGCAACTGGGTGGCCGAGTGCCGCAAGTTCACCCCGGGACTGAACGCGGTGGTGGTGACCTCGACCGATGCGCGGGCAGCTGTCGGCCTGGCCGCACAGGTGGCCGAGGCGGACATCGTCGTCACGTCCTACACGCTGCTGCGCATGGATGTCGAGGCGTACTCGCAAATCCACTGGGCCGGCATGGTTCTCGACGAAGCGCAGTTCGTGAAGAACCACCACAGCAAGACCCATCAGGCCGCACGGCTGCTGGATGTGCCGTTCAAGCTGGCGATCACGGGCACCCCGATGGAGAACAACCTGATGGAATTGTGGTCGCTGCTGTCGATCACGGTGCCCGGGCTGTTCCCGTCGCCGAAGGTGTTCGAGACCTACTTCCGTAAGCCGATCGAATCGGGTCAGGCCGACGATCTGCTGCCGGTTTTACGCAGGAGAATCAAGCCGGTGCTGCTGCGGCGCACGAAAAGCCAGGTGCTCAGCGAGCTGCCACCCAAGAGCGAACAGGTGCTCACCATCGGCCTGAGCGCCAAGCATCGCAAGATCTACGACACCCGGCTGGCCCGGGAGCGCCAGAAGGTCCTGGGGCTGCTGGGGGACTGGGAGAAGAACCGCTTCCAGATCTTCCGGTCGCTGACCCTGCTGCGACAGCTCAGCCTGCATCCGGGTCTGGTCGACGACTCGGCACGCCCGGTGGGATCGGCCAAGATCGACTTCCTCGTCGAACAACTCGACCAGCTCGTCGCCGAGGGGCACAGTGCGCTGGTGTTCAGCCAGTTCACCGGATTCCTCGGCATCGTGCGGGCGCACCTGGATTCCGCGGGTATCGCCTACAGCTACCTCGACGGTTCGGTCGACTCCGACGGAAGGGCCAGGGCCATCGAGGAATTCGGTGCCGGGGCAAAGCAGGTGTTCCTGATCAGCCTGAAGGCGGGCGGATTCGGGCTCAACCTCACCACCGCCGACTACTGCTTCCTGTGCGACCCGTGGTGGAGCCCTGGCCGCCGAGGCTCAGGCCGTCGACCGGGCCCACCGCATCGGGCAGACCCGGCCGGTCAGCGTCTATCGGCTGGTCGCGGAGAACACCATCGAGGAGAAGGTGGTCGCATTGCAGGACCGCAAGCGGGCGCTGTTCGCCGCGGTGGTCGATGACGGGGATCTGTTCGGCTCGACCATCTCCGCTTCCGACATCCGCGAACTGCTCGGATGACCCGGGTGATCAGCCCGGCAGTTCGGCGGCCGGGGCGGCGTCCACCTGCTTGATCGGACCGGTGAACCAGTGTTTCACCGACACGTGCCAGTAGATGAACAGCAGCACCAGCACGCCGCCGACCAGTAGCGGCGTGTAGTTCACGAACTTCCACTGGAAACTCGGATCCCACGGCATGCCGCCCAGCGAGGTCGGGAACATCGCGATGATCGAGGTGACGATGATCTCGACGATCGCCACCGGCGCCATCCACTTGTACTTGTTGCCGACATTCCACCGGCCCTGTTCGAAGGAGTCGCCGGCTTTCCACCGGAAGTAGATCGGGACCGCGAAGCACAGGTACAGCCCGACCACGCCGATGGAGACGACGGCGTAGAACGCCACCGGTGAGGGTACGTCCACGCCGTTGACCGGAATCTTCACCGGCACTATGGCGGGCAGCGTGATGATCGCCGCGATCACCGCGGTGACGATGACGGCGTTGGCGGGCACGCGGCTGGCGCTGACCTTCGACCACAGCTGGTGTCCGGGGACCGCGCGGTCCCGGCTGAACGCAAACAGCATGCGTGAGGCGCTGGTCTGGCAGGCGGTGGTGCAGAACAGCTGACCCGCGGTGGCGATCAGCAGCACGACACCCGCCCACTTCGATCCGAGTGCCTGGGTGAAGATGGTCGCCACCGCTCCACCGTTGGCCGACACCTCGTCAGAGTTCTGGACGGCGAACAGGAATGACAGCAGCAGGATCCAGCCGCCGATCGCCGAGTAGAAGATCGACTGCCAGATACCCTTCGCGGCGGCGTTGGCCGCGCTCTTGGTCTCCTCGGACAGATGCGCCGACGCGTCATATCCGGTGATCGTGTACTGCGTCAGGATTGCCGAGATCGGCAGCACGAACAGCAGGAAGCCCCAACCGGACGTAGAGCCCGAGAAGATCCCGGAGTTGTTGATGGTCTTGGCGAAAACGTCGGAGACGCTTGCGTGTTGGTCTGGGAGCAACCACAGGATGGCGATCACCGCGGTGGCGCCCGCGACGTGCCACCACACCGAGACGTTGTTGATGACGGCCAGCAGGTGTGACGAGAAGATGTTGATCACGGCCGAGACCGCCAGGATGATCAGGAACATGATGAACACCCGGGTCAGGCTGTAGCCGGCGAGCCAGGATTCACTGAACGTCCCAAGGGTGAGGTCCAGGAATGTCGCGCTGCCGTAGGACACTGACGCCAGGATCGCGATCAAGCCGATGAGATTGAGCCAGCCGGTGTAGAACCCGGCCTTGGGGCCACCGAGTTTCGAAGCCCACCAATAGATTCCGCCCGAGGTGGGATATGCGGAGACGAGTTCGGCCAGACAGAATCCGATGATCAGGATGAAGACCGAGACGATCGGCCAGCCCCAGGCGATGGCGGCCGGACCGCCGTTGTTCCAGCCCAGCCCGAATGAGGTGAAGCAGCCGGCCAGGATCGAGATGATCGAGAACGAGATCGCGAAGTTGGAGAATCCCGACCAGGACCGCTGCAGTTCCTGGACGTAACCGAGTTTGGCGAGATGTTGTTCGTCGTCGGTGAGGTGTTCGGTGAGTTCTTCGTGCCCCTCGGGCATGGCGGCTCCTCGTGTGCAGGACGTGGGCGGTCTGCACACGGACAATAGAGCCTTATTGGTCTGCTGTCCTACCTTTTAGACGTGACAATCATGCTAATTCGGGGCACGATCATGACGTCATCGGCGAGTCAATGGTCGGCTGGACGTCAGGTTGGCCACCGAGTCCCACACGGGCAGGAGGGTGCGCAATGAGCCAGAACCCCGGCATGCTGGCACGAGCCGACCTGGAGCAAATGGTGGCGGCGGGTGAGATCGACACCGTCATCGTCGCCTTCTGCGATATGCAGGGCCGGCTGACCGGTAAGCGGGTTTCGGGCCGGTTGTTCGTCGAAGAGGTCGCCGCCCACGGTGCGGAGTGTTGTAACTACCTGCTCGCGGTCGACGTCGACATGAACACCGTCGGTGGCTACTCGATGTCGAGTTGGGACACCGGCTACGGCGACATGGTGATGACCGCCGACTTCAGCACCTTGCGGTTGATCCCGTGGCTGCCCGGCACCGCGCTGGTGATGGCGGATCTGTCGTGGCTGGACGGTCGCCCCGTCGAGCAGGCTCCGCGCAGCATCCTCAATCGCCAGATCGACCGGCTGACCGAGCGGAAGCTGGTGCCCTACGTCGGTACCGAGCTCGAATTCATGGTGTTCGACAACACATTCCGCGAGGCCTGGGCCGCGGGGTACCGAAACCTGACACCGGCCACCGACTACAACGTCGACTACGCCATGATGGCGTCCACCCGAATGGAGCCGTTGCTCCGCGACATCCGTCTCGGCATGGAGGGCGCCGGGCTGTACTGCGAGGGCGTCAAGGGCGAGTGCAACCTGGGTCAGCAGGAGATCGCGTTCCGCTACGACCATGCCCGCAGCACCTGTGACAACCACACCATCTACAAGAACGGTGCCAAGGAGATCGCAGACCAGCACGGCAAGAGCCTGACGTTCATGGCGAAATTCGATGAACGCGAGGGCAACAGCTGTCACATCCATATCTCGCTACGTGGCGAGGACGGGTCACCGGTCTTCGCCGACGAGTCCGGCCCGCAGGGTATGTCGCCGATGTTTCGCAGCTTCATCGCCGGCCAATTGGCCACGCTGCGCGAGCTGACTTTGTTCTACGCGCCGAACATCAACTCCTACAAGCGGTTTGCCGACGGCAGCTTCGCGCCCACGGCCATCGCCTGGGGCATGGACAACCGCACGTGCGCGCTGCGTGTGGTTGGTCACGGGTCAGGAATGCGGGTGGAATGCCGGTGCCTGGCGGTGACGTCAACCAGTACCTGGCCGTGTCGGCGCTGATCGCCGGTGGTCTGTACGGCATCGATCACGGGCTGGAATTGCCCGACGCACTGCCGGGAAACGCCTATGCCAGTGGGGCGCAACGGTTGCCGACCACCTTGGCCGAGGCGGCCGAGCTGTTCGCGAAGTCCGAGGTGGCGCGCACGGCGTTCGGGGACGACGTCGTCGAGCACTACCTGAACAATGCGCGGATCGAGTTGGCTGCCTTCAATTCCGCGGTGACCGACTGGGAAAGGGTGCGCGGTTTTGAGCGGCTCTGAATCTGGGGCGCGTCCGATCATCGGCATGACGACGTATCTGCAGCAGGCGCAGACCGGGGTCTGGGATGTCCGGGCCAGCTTCTTGCCGCAGGTCTACTTCGAGGGTGTCACCCGTGCCGGCGGCATCGCGCTCCTGTTGCCGCCGCAGCCGGTGGACCGTGAGATCGCCGACCGGGTGCTCGACCGCGTCGACGGACTGGTCATCACCGGCGGTCCGGACGTGGATCCGGAGCGCTACGGACAGCACTCGCATCCGGCCACCAACGAGCCGGCCACCGAGCGCGATGCCTGGGAGTTCGCCCTGTTGGAAGCCGCACTGCGGCGCGGTATCCCGGTGCTCGGCGTGTGCCGCGGCGCGCAGGTGCTCAACACGGCGCTGGGCGGCACCCTGCACCAGCACCTGCCCGACGTGATCGGGCACACCCATCATCAGAAGGGCAATGCGGTCTTCGGCACCTCGGCCGTGCGCACCCTGCCCGACACCCGACTGGCCGATCTGATCGGCGAGACGTCCGACGCGCAGTGCTATCACCACCAGGCCATCGACCGGCTCGGTGAGGGCCTGGTGGTCAGTGCCCGCGACACCGACGGCGTGATCGAGGCCGTCGAACGTGACCCAGCACTGCCCGGCGACGCATTCGTGCTGGGCGTGCAATGGCACCCCGAGGAAAGCCTCGATGACCTACGCCTGTTCGCCGCTGTGGTGAACGCGGCCAGAACCTATGCGACAGAGAGGGTCTCATGACATCCAGCCAGGTCGTCAACCCGGCTACCGAGGAGGTGTTGACCACCGTCGACCTCCTGGACGTGGAGGCCGTCGACGACGCGGTGGCGCGTGCCGCCGTGGCGCAACGGGCATGGGCCCGGCTGGCCCCGGCCGAGCGGGCGGCCGCGCTACGTGCATTCGCAGCCGTCGTCGACGCCCACATCGGTGACCTGGCCGCCCTTGAGGTGGCCAACTCCGGGCATCCGATCGGGCAGGCCGAATGGGAGGCCGGGCACGTCCGGGACGTCCTGCAGTTCTACTCGGCCACTCCGGAACGATTGAGCGGCAAGCAGATCCCGGTGGCCGGTGGCCTGGATGTCACGTTCAACGAGCCCCTCGGTGTCGTCGGGATCATCACGCCGTGGAACTTCCCGATGACCATCGCCGCGTGGGGCTTCGCCCCGGCGCTGGCGGCCGGCAACGCGGTGGTGCTCAAGCCCGCAGAGTGGACCCCGCTGACCACGATCCGGCTCGGTGAGCTCGCCGTCGAATCGGGTTTGCCGGCAGGGCTCTTCCAGGTGCTGCCGGGCAGGGGTTCGGTGGTGGGGGAGCGGTTCGTCACCCACCCCGGCGTGCGCAAGGTGGTGTTCACCGGATCCACCGAGGTGGGGATGCGGGTGATGGCGGGGGCGGCGGCTCAGGTCAAGCGGGTGACCCTGGAGTTGGGTGGCAAGAGCGCGAACATCGTGTTCGACGACTGCGATCTGGAGAAGGCCGCGGCCACCGCACCATACGGGGTGTTCGACAACGCCGGGCAGGACTGCTGCGCGCGTAGCCGGATCCTGGTGCAGCGCAGTGTCTACGACCGCTTCATGGAGCTGCTGGAACCGGCGGTCAAGGGCGTCGCGGTGGGGGACCCCACGGTCCGCGGCACCGAGATGGGGCCGCTGGTATCGCGTCCGCACTGGGAGTCGGTGTCGTCCTACGTGCCCGACGATGCCCCGGTGGCATTCCGGGGCTCCGCTCCGGACGGTCCCGGGTTCTGGTTCCCGCCAACGGTGTTGACGCCACAGCGCACCGACCGCACCGTGACCGACGAGATTTTCGGCCCGGTGGTGACGGTGCTGCCGTTCGAGGACGAGGCCGACGCGATCGCGCTGGCCAACGACACCCCCTATGGCTTGTCGGGCTCGATCTGGACCGACAATCTCTCGCGCGCACTTCGGGTGTCGCGGGCGGTGGAATCGGGCAATCTCAGCGTCAATTCGCACTCGTCGGTGCGTTACAACACGCCGTTCGGCGGGTTCAAGCAGTCCGGGCTGGGGCGTGAGTTGGGACCTGACGCGCCACTGTCTTTCACCGAAACCAAGAACGTCTTCTTCGCCATAGAAGATCGAGCAGAGGAGTCCTTTTGATGGATCTGACCCAACGCCTGGCCGGCAAGGTTGCCGTCATCACCGGCGCCGCCAGCGGTATCGGTCTGGCCACCGGACGGCGGCTGCGCGCCGAGGGTGCCACGATCGTGGTGGGCGATATCGACCCCGCCACGGGTGAGGCCGCCGCCGAGGAACTCGACGGGTTGTTCGTCGCGGTCGACGTGTCCGAACAGGCGGCCGTCGACAATCTCTTCGACACCGCGGCAGCGACGTTCGGATCGGTCGACATCGCGTTCAACAACGCAGGGATCTCGCCGCCCGAGGATGACCTGATCGAGACCACCGAGCTGCCTGCCTGGGAGCGGGTGCAGGACGTCAACCTGAAATCGGTGTACCTGTCCTGCCGGGCCGCGCTGCGCCACATGGTGCCCGCGGGCAAGGGCTCGATCATCAACACCGCGTCGTTCGTGGCGGTGATGGGTTCGGCCACCTCCCAGATCTCCTACACCGCATCCAAGGGCGGAGTGCTGGCGATGTCCCGCGAGCTCGGGGTGCAGTACGCGCGGCAGGGAATCCGCGTCAACGCCCTGTGCCCCGGCCCGGTGAACACCCCGCTGCTGCAGGAGTTGTTCGCCAAGGATCCCGAGCGTGCCGCGCGCCGGCTGGTCCACATTCCGGTGGGCCGTTTCGCCGAGCCCGAGGAGCTGGCCGCCGCGGTGGCGTTCCTGGCCAGTGACGACTCGTCCTTCATCACCGGTTCGACGTTCCTGGTCGACGGCGGTATCAGCTCGGCCTACGTCACGCCGCTGTGACACCCTGGTAGTTCACCATGACAGCCGAACCGGATCCGCAGCCCGCCGTAGCAGGGCCCGATTCGCAGCCCGCTGCGGCGGCCGGAGCGCTGCTGCGGCCGGTCCGGCTGGGCAACGCCTTCGAGGACACGGTCGGCCGGCTGCTGGAGACGATCCGGCTGGGGGTGCTGGGCCCCGGGGAGTCGCTGCCGCCCGAGCGTGAGCTGGCCGCCCGCCTGGGAGTCAGCCGTGACACGGTCCGGGAGGCGATCAAATCGCTGGCCGACGCCGGCTACCTGGTGTCCAAACGGGGGCGGTACGGCGGTACGTTCCTGGCCGCGGAGTTACCTGTGCTGCCCGCGTCCAGTCATCGGCCGACGCGCGAGGAGATCGACGACGCATTGCGGCTGCGGGAGATCCTGGAAGTCGGTGCCGCGCGGATGGCGGCCGGACGCACCCTGAGCGCGGCCGAACGCGACGGGCTCTGGTCACGCCTGGCCGACGTCCGCGCTGCCGAACCCGACGATTACCGCCGGCTGGATTCGCGACTGCATCTGGCCATCGCGGAGGCGGCGGGGTCCCCGTCACTGGTACCGCTGGTCGCCGAGAACCGGATGCGGCTCAATGCCCTGCTGGATCAGATCCCGTTGCTGCCGCGCAACATCGCCCACTCCGACGAACAGCACGAGGAGATCGTCATGGCGATCCTGGCCGGTGACAGCGAGCGGGCCGCGGCGGCCATGCTGGCCCACGTCGGGGGATCGTCGGCCTTGCTGCACGGCTTTCTGGATTAGATTCGTATCGTGGCCCAGCACGGTAAAGAGGTCCAGGTCGAGCGCGCGTCGTCGGCCCTCGCCGATGTCGACACCTCAGGGTGGGCGCAGCGCTTCGATCTGCTGTCCGACCCGCACCGGCTGGAGATCCTGCTCGGCCTGCACCGGGCGCCGGGTATCTGTGTCAGCGATCTGGCCACGGCCCTGGGCCGGTCGGAGAACGCGGTGTCCCAGGCGTTGCGGGTACTTCGGGACCAGGGCTGGGTCACCTCCACCCGGATCGGCCGCACCGTGAGTTACCGCCTCGACGATGAGACGGTGCACGACCTGCTGCATTGGATCGGGGCGCGGCACGGCTGAAACCGTGTTCATCTGTTCATCTGGACAGATATCTGGCGCCGTCTTAGGCTCGATAAATGACCACTGGCGCGGTTCCCGAGGTGACCACGACGAAGCCGCAGCCATTCGACCGCGCTGATTGGACGTCGATCGCGATGGTCGCCGCGGTGGTGTTGGTGTTGCATGTATTCGGTTGGGGCGTACTGATTTTCGGTGTCGCACCGCAGCACATCACGCTGGGTTCGGCCGGGGTGTTCGGGGTCGGACTCGGTGTCACCGCCTACCTGTTGGGTGTGCGGCATGCCTTCGACGCCGACCACATCGCCGTCATCGACAACACCACCCGGAAACTCGTCGGTGAGGGCACGCGATCGCTCTCGGCGGGATTCTGGTTCTCGCTGGGACATTCCAGCGTGGTGTTCGGGCTGGCCCTGCTGCTGGCGTTCGGCGTTCATGCGCTGGCCGGCCCGGTGCAGAGCGAAGATTCGCCGATGTTGCAGACCCTCGGACTGATCGGGTCGGTGGTGGCCGGGACGTTCCTCATCCTGATCGGCCTGACGAATCTGCTCGCCGTCGTCGGCATCGCCAAGATCTTCCGTGCCATGCGCGGTGGACAGTTCGACGAGGCCGAGCTCGAACGTCAGCTTCAACAGCGCGGCTTCCTGGCCCGTCTGCTCGGCCGGTTCATGCGACGGGTGAGCAAGCCGTGGCACCTGTACCCGGTCGGCTTTCTGATGGGCCTGGGCTTCGACACCGCGACCCAGGTGGCACTGCTGGTGCTGGCGGCGGGTGCGGCAGCGTTCACCCTGCCCTGGTACGCGATCCTGGTGCTGCCGGTGCTCTTCGCGGCAGGGATGAGCCTGTTCGACAGCGTGGACGGAATCTTCATGTCACGGGCCTACGGCTGGGCGTTCCTGCAGCCGGTCCGCAAGGTCTATTACAACCTGACGGTCACCGTGCTGTCGGTCATCGTGGCGCTGGTGATCGGCGTCATCGTCCTGGCCGGTCTGCTGGTCGAGCGCCTGGGCATCACCACAGGTCCGCTGGCATTCATCGGTTCGGCCGACCTGGAGTTCGTCGGATTCGCGATCGTCGGGCTCTTCGTATTGAGCTGGGTTGTGGCCCTGGGGATCTGGCGGTTCGGCCGGATCGAGGAGCGCTGGGCCGCGCAGGCCTAGTGTCTTGAGTCATTAATTCGAGTGCAGTAGTTCCCGATGCTGGCTAGGATTTGGTCGGCGGTCTTCGTCCAGACGTAGGGGCGCGGATTGTCGTTCCAGGTGTCGATCCATGCTCGGATGTCGGCGTTGAGTTGGCGCACTGAGGTGTGGGTGCCGCGGCGCAGTTTCTTGGTGGTCAGCTCGGCGAACCACCGTTCGACCAGGTTGAGCCATGATGAGCTGGTCGGGGTGAAGTGCAGCACAAAGCGGGGATGGCTTGTCAGCCAACGTTTTACGGCGGGGGTCTTATGGGTGGAGGCGTTGTCGAGCACGACGTGACAATCCAGATCGGCGGGGACTTCGGCGTCGATTTTCTTCAAGAAGGCGAGAAATTCAGTGGAGCGGTGGCGCGCGTGCAGTGAGCCGATCACCGTTCCTGTGGTCAGGTTCAAGGCCGCATACAGGCTCGAGGTGCCGTGGCGGATGTAGTCGTGACTGGCCCGCGCTGGGGTACCGGGCAGCATCGGGAACACGGGCTGGGTGCGGTTCAGAGCCTGGATCTGCGTCTTTTCGTCAACGCAGAGCACCACCGCCCGCTCCGGCGGGTCCAGGTACAGACCGACCACGTCGCGGACCTTTTCCACGAACAGCGGATCCTTGGACAGTTTCCATGAATCCTGTTTGTGTGGAGCTAATCCGAATGCGCGCCAGACCCGCGAGACCATCGACTGACTCAAGCCCAGGTGATCGGCCATCGACCGCGTCGACCAATGCGTGGCATCCGGTGGAGTCGTTTCCAACGTTGCAGTGATCAGATCCTTGATCTGCTCATCACCCACGACACGCGGCCGGCCCGGGCGCGGCTCGTCGAGCAATCCGTCGCAGCGGTCCACGACGAACCGATTACGCCACCGACGCACCGTGGTGATCGACAGATCCAGCCGCCGCGCCAGTTCGGTATTGGACCCACCATCGGCGGCTGCCAACACAATTCGCGACCGCATCGCCAAGCCTGCAGCACTAGTCCGACGCCTGGCCCAACCCTCAAGCTCAGCCCGCTCATCAGCGGTCAACACAATCTTGGCAGCACGCGGAGTCGGCACGACCCAGTCTAACAGCTAGATCGTAATTAATGACTCAGGACACTAGTCGGTCAGGCCCAGCAGCGCATTCTCGATCACCTCGGGCAGCGCCGGGTGAATCCAGTACTGGCCCCGGGCAACCTCCGCGGCGGTCTGCCCGAAGCTCATCGCCTGGATCAACGGCTGGATGATCGCGGATGCCTGGTAGCCCATGATGTGGGCGCCCAGGATCTTGCCGGTGGCGCGATCGCCGATCAGCTTGGCGATGCCGGTGGTGTCTTCCATCGCCCAGCCGTACGCGGTGTCGCCGTAGGCCTGAATCTTGGTGACGAAGTCGTAGCCCTCGTCGCGGGCCTGCTCCTCGGTCAACCCGACCGTGGCGATCTGCGGTTCGGTGAACACCGCCGACGGGACGAACCGGTGATCGCTGCGCACCATCGCGTCGGTGTCATCCCAGTCGCGCAGCAGGTTCTCCTTGACCACGCGGGACTCGTGATTGGCCACGTGCTTGAGCTGGTACTCCGAGGAGACGTCGCCGAGTGCGAATACGCCACGCGCCGTGGTGCGTTGGTATTCGTCGACGATGACCAGACCGTCCTCGTCGACCTCCACCCCGGCCAGCTCGGCGTCGAGCAGATCCCCGTTGGGGATGCGGCCGGTGGCCACCAGCAGCATGTCGGCAGGCAGCGTCTTGCCGTCGTCGAGGTCCAGAACGATCCGGTCACCCTCGTGGTGGGAGCCGACCACGTTCTCGTGGGTCCGCAGGTCCCACTTCTCGGCGGCCAGCGCGCTGAACTCGTGGCAGATCGTCTCGTCGCAATGGCTGAGAACACAGTCACCACGCACCACGATGGTGACCCGCACGCCCAACGCCGAGAACACATGGGCGAACTCCGCGGAGACGAACCCGCCACCGACGATCACCAGGTGTTCGGGCAGTTCGGGGATACGCATGATGTCGTCGCTGGTGTAGTAGGTGACGCCGCAGTCCAGGATGGCGGGCGGGACGTAGGCGCGGGACCCGGCCGCGATCACCACCTGATCGCTGCTGAACTCGTCACCGGCCTCGGTGCGCAGCGTGTAGCGGCCATCGGCGGTCTTGGGCCCGAACCGGGTGTGGCTGGCGTACACCGTGATGTGGGGGTCGTTGCGGCGGTAGTCCTCGCCGCCGGCGGCGATCGGGTCGATACGGCCGAACACCCGCGCGACGATGTCGGGCCAGCGCACCTTGTCGATGTGGGAATCGATGCCGTATTTGGCGCTGGCATGGATCGTGTCGGCCACATCCGCGGCGTAGACGAACATCTTGGTCGGGATGCAGCCGACGTTCAGGCAGGTGCCGCCGAACGTGCCCTGCTCGCAGATCGCGACTCTCTTGCCGGCGTAGCGCTCGTCGAGAATGCTGTTGCCCGAGCCGGTGCCGATGATCGTCAGGTCGTAATGCTCCATGTGCGCTCCCTATCCGGAAGGTGTTGTGCTCGGCCGAGTTTGCAGGCTCAGGTAGTAGTCCAGCCAGCGGTCGAGCTCGCGGTAGGCCGCTGCCCGGGCGTCGGCCACGGACAGAAAAACGTCGTGCTTGGCGTCCGTGATCGGAGCCACCGTGGTGTGGTTGCCCACGCAGCCGGACCACCGCGCGATCTGACCGACATCGAGCACGGCATCGCCGCGCTGCATCGCCGCGGGATCGGCGGATTCGGTGACACTGCGGTCTGATCGGAGGATCAGATTCGGCACGCCGACATCCAGGCCGCGGTGTAGGCGGGCCTGCCCGCGCCGGATGGCGTTGATCCACCCGAGCGTGACAGGGAAGCCTCCCAACGGTTTCCACTCCAGGTTGTACTCGAACTCGCCGCCGTAGTCGCGGTGCAGCGTGGTGCCGTATCCGCCCTCCGTGGGCTTACGGATCACCGACAGCTTGCGCAGCCGGGCCAGGGCGATCAGGGCGGCCGATGTGGGGGCGGTGCGCAGGATCGCCGGTCCGTGCAGATCGAAGAACGGACTGTTGAGCACCAGTCCGCCGACGTGATGGGCGGCCAGCCGACCGCTTCGGCGCAGCCGGTCGGCGAACAAGGTCAGGATCAGCCCGCCCGCCGAATGCCCGTACAGGCACACCGTGGCGTTGCCGGTGTCGGCGGCGATGGCCGCAAGGGCCCGCTCGAGTTCGGTGTCGTAGCGCGCCAGATCGGTGGTGAAGTGCGGGGTCTGGCCGCCGTGCCGGGAGCGTCCGCACTTGGGCAGGTCCAGCGCGTAGAACGAGAACCCGCGCTCGGCGAATCGATCGGCGAGTTCGGTGTGGAAGAAGTAGTCGGTGTAGCCGTGCAATGCCAGCACGGCGTGGCCCGATCCGCCCTGCCTGTCCGGTGCCGTCCCGCCCGGACCCCGGCGCACGAGGGTGGCGACCAGGTCGCCTTCGCCGTCGGGATCGGGTCCTGCATCGATGGTCTGCTGCCAGAACCCCGGCAATACATCCGGCTCCCAGGCGGGCTCCCGTGACGTCACGGTTCCACCCTAACCGCGCGCCGAAAGTCAGAGCCGCAACGAGGCCAGGAACTCGGTGGTCTTCGCCACGGTCGCGGCGCCGTCGGACGACGGAACCTCCTTGGGCGAGGCGACGAACTCGGTGACCCCGATGTCGGCGAACCTGCGCAGCTGTTTTTCCACCGCGGCCTCGTCGCCCACGACGCAGACCTCACCGATGCCTGCCGCGCCTTCCTTGTCCAGCACTGCGCGATAGGCCGGTGCCTGCCCGGCGATCTCGAAGGCGGCCGCCAGCGCATCGCGAGCGGGGCGGGGGTCGTCGGTGAGCACCACGGGCAGTCCGGCGATCACCTGGGGTGTGGGCCGGCCGGCACGGGCCGCGGCCCGGCTCAGCCGCGGAATGATGTGCTGCTCCAAGGCTTTCGGTCCGGCCCAGCTGGTGATCGTGCCATCGGTGAGTTCACCCGCCAGGTCGAGCATCTGCGGCCCGAGCGCTGCGGTGACGACCGGCGGTGCCGGCGCGCCCGGAATGGTCACCTGCCCGGTGGTGGTGATCCGGGGTCCGTGGTGCTCGACGGGCCCGCCGGCCAGCGCCGGGATGAGTACCTCCAGGTACTCGCGCAGGAATGCCGCGGGCCGGTCGTAGGAGTAACCCAACGCCTCGACCATGAACGGGTGGCTGACGCCGATGCCGAGGGTCAAGCGGCCGCCTGCGGCGGCGTTCGTGGTCAGTGCCTGACGGGCCAGTGCCAGCGGATGCTGCGTGTAGGCGACGACGACTCCGGTGCCCAGCCCGATGCGGCTGGTGCGACCGGCCGCGACGGCCAGTGCGGTGAGCACGTCCCACGACGCCATCCCGGCCATCGGCGGCAGCTGCGGCATCCATGCCCGGTGAAAGCCGGATCGATCTGCGGCGATCACGGGTTCGATGGCCGCGTCGAGGTCGCGCGTGGCGCCCGCAGCGGGGCCCGGATCAGGGACGGACATGACAGAAAGACGCATGCGCTGCTCCCGCGGATAAGATACGGAGACTCTCTCCGGTAAATATATGGAGACGCTCTCCGTTTGTCGAGGCGAGTCGAGAGGAGCAGTGATCATGACGGGCCCGAACCCCAGCCCGCGCCCGTTGCGTGCCGATGCCGCCCGCAACCGGCAGGCGCTGCTGACTG
This sequence comes from Mycobacterium sp. 134, assembly GCF_048282715.1. Classification (NCBI taxonomy): domain Bacteria; kingdom Bacillati; phylum Actinomycetota; class Actinomycetes; order Mycobacteriales; family Mycobacteriaceae; genus Mycobacterium; species Mycobacterium sp. 134. Next base: position 4,056,064 of record NZ_JBLVUN010000008.1, on the reverse strand, counting down.
CCGCCGCCGACGCATTCGCCCGGCACGGTGTCTCGGCGTCGCTCGACGACGTGGCCAGGGCGGCAGGGGTCGGGCCGGGCACGCTGTACCGGCATTTCCCGACCCGCGATCAGTTGGTTCGCGCGGTCATCGACGACGGATTGTGGGCCCTGCGCGACCACGGGGAGTCACTTCTGGAAGCCGCTGATCCCGTTGCCGCCCTGACGGAGTGGCTCGATGCCTACATCGGGCAGGGCAACGTCTACGACGGGCTGGCCCGCACCCTCGTCGATGTCGCACCCGACGGTGGAGAGGTGCAGGGTTGCCGGGCCGCGCGTCAGGCCGGGGCGCGGTTGATCGCCCGAGCGGTGGCCTGCGGAGCGATCCGGTCCGATGTCGGCGTCGACGACGTCCTGGACCTGGCCGCCGGGATCGCCTGGGTCGGACAGCTTGCCGATCGGGACGAGAACCAGCGCATCCGGCTGGTCCGGCTGCTCGTCGACGGGCTGCAGGTGACGGATAGCACTACCATGCCTGGCCAACTGGGATTCGTCGCGCGATAACCTTGGGATAACAGAAAGCCGTCGGCGTCGACGGGCCGCGCAATACAAAGGACGAGCGATCAGGGTGTCTGAGGCAAACGTGGGTACGACCGTGAAGACAGACGTCGTGCTGGTTGGGGCCGGCATCATGAGTGCGACCCTTGGCGCTCTGATCCGGCTGCTGGAGCCGGACTGGTCCATCACCATGATCGAGCGGCTCGACGGTGCCGCCGCGGAGAGCAGCGATCCGTGGAACAACGCGGGCACCGGGCACTCGGCACTGTGTGAGCTGAACTACACCCCCGAGCTGTCCGATGGTTCCATCGACACCACCAAGGCCATCAACGTCAACGAGCAGTTCCAGGTGTCGCGGCAGTTCTGGGCCTACGCCGCCGAGAACGGCGTACTGCCTGACGTCCGCGGCTTCCTCAACCCGATCCCGCACGTGAGTTTCGTGCACGGCTCCGCCAACGTCGACTACCTCAAGCGCCGTCACGAGGCGCTGGTCGGCAACCCGCTGTTCGCCTCGATGGAATTCATCGACGACAAGGACGAATTCGCCCGCCGGCTGCCGTTCATGGCCGCCAAGCGGGATTTCTCCGATCCGGTCGGGCTGAACTGGTCGCAGCACGGCACCGACGTCGACTTCGGCGCGCTCTCGCGCCAGCTGATCGGCTTCACCGCGCAGCGCGGGATGGACACCCTGTTCGGCCACGAGGTGCGCAACCTGCGCAAGGAATCGGACGGCAGCTGGACGCTCAAGGTGACCAACCGGCGCACCGGCCTCAAGCGCAAGTTCAACGCCAAGTTCGTGTTCGTCGGCGCCGGCGGCGGTGCGCTGCCGTTGCTGCAGAAGTCGGGCATCCCGGAGGCCAAGGGGTTCGGCGGATTCCCGGTCGGCGGCGCGTTCCTGCGGACCAACAACCAGGCGCTGACTGCAGGTCACCAGGCCAAGGTGTACGGGCTGCCGCCGCTGGGCGCACCGCCGATGTCGGTGCCGCACCTGGACACCCGCGTGATCAACGGCAAGTCGTGGCTGCTGTTCGGCCCGTTCGCCGGCTGGACGCCGAAGTTCCTCAAGCAGGGCAAGTTCACCGACCTGCCGCTGTCGGTCAAGCCCAACAACATCATGTCGATGCTGGGTGTCGGACTCACGGAGATGGGCCTGGTCAACTACCTGGTCGGCCAACTGTTGCTCAGTGAGGCCGCACGGGTCGATACCTTGCGGGAATTCGCGCCCAGCGCAGTCGATTCCGATTGGGAGCTGGACATCGCGGGCCAGCGTGTGCAGGTGATCAGGCGCAAGGGCGCGGGTGGTGTGCTGGAATTCGGCACCACCGTCCTCACGGCGGCCGACGGCAGCATCGCCGGTCTGCTGGGTGCCTCGCCCGGCGCGTCCACCGCGGTGCCGGCCATGCTCGACGTGCTGGAGCGCTGCTTCACCGATCGCTACCAGAGTTGGCTGCCCAAGCTCAAGGAGATGGTGCCGTCGCTGGGCACCAAGTTGTCCAACGAGCCTGGCCTGTTCGAGGAAGTCTGGGCGTGGGGGACCAAGACGCTCAAGCTGGACGACCCTGTGACCGTGTGAGCGGGGCGGGCGGATGACGGTCGCACTACGCCGCAGCTGGGCCAAAGATCTCGACGTACCAACGCTTTACGAGCTGCTCAAGCTCCGCGTCGAGGTGTTCGTGGTGGAGCAGGCCACGCCCTACCCGGAGCTCGACGGCCGGGACCTGCTCGCCGAGACCCGCCACTTCTGGCTGGAAAGCCCTGACGGAGAAGTCATTTCGACACTGCGTCTGATGGAGGAGCACCCCGGCGGCGAGAAGGCGTTCCGGATCGGCCGGGTGTGTACCAAACGCACCGATCGGGGCCGCGGGCACACCGCCAGGCTCATGCAGGCGGCACTGGCCGAGGTCGGCGACTACCCGTGTCACATCAACGCCCAGACCTACCTGGTCGACATGTACGGCCGGCACGGATTCGTCCGTGACGGAGACGAATTCCTTGACGACGGAATCCCGCATGTACCGATGGTGCGTGCCGGACGTGAGAGCGAGCCCAGCTGATGACGGCGGTCCGATGACGGTGGAAACCCACACCTACCCCTTCAGCGCACTTGTTGGGCAGGACCGGCTGCGGCTGGCTCTGCTGCTGTGCGCGGTTCACCCGGAGATCGGCGGCGTGCTGATCCGCGGCGAGAAGGGGACGGCGAAATCCACGGCGGTACGCGGCCTGGCCGCGGTGCTGTCCGCCGTCGACGACGACGCCCGGCTGGTCGAACTGCCGATCGGTGCGACCGAGGACCGGGTGGTCGGTTCGCTGGATCTGCAGAAGGTGCTCCGGGACGGCGAGCACGCCTTCTCGCCGGGCCTGCTGGCCCGCGCCCACGGCGGCGTGCTCTACGTCGACGAGGTCAACCTGCTGCACGACCATCTGGTCGACGTGCTGCTCGATGCCGCCGCCATGGGGCGGGTACATGTTGAGCGCGAAGGGATTTCGCACTCCCACGAGTCCCGCTTCGTCCTGATCGGCACCATGAATCCCGAGGAAGGTGAGTTGCGTCCGCAGCTGCTGGACCGTTTCGGGTTGACCGTGGACGTGGCCGCCTCGCGCGACGTCGACGTACGCGTCGAGGTGATCCGCGCCAGGATGGCGTTCGAGGCCGACCCGCGGGCTTTCGTCGATCGCCACGCTGCCGCCGACGCCGAGCTGGCCGAGCGTATTACCGCGGCCCGAGCCGCGATCGGCTCGGTGGTACTGCCTGACTCCGAACTGCGCCGTATCGCCGCGCTGTGCGCGGCATTCGACGTCGACGGGATGCGCGCCGACCTGGTGGTCGCGCGCACCGCCGTCGCCCATGCGGCCTGGCGCGGTGCCACCACGGTCGCCGAGGAGGACATCCGGGTGGCTGCCGAACTGGCACTGCCACACCGGCGCCGTCGCGATCCCTTCGACGATCCTGGTCTGGATCCGGAGCGTCTTGAGGAGGCCATGCAGCAGGCGGGGGAGTCCGCCGAGCAGTCGGGGCAGGATGCCGGGCCGTCAGATCCGGACTTCGATCCCGACTTCGACCCGCCCGGGGGCGGAGCCGATGCCGGTTCCGAAAGTGGCGTGCCGCAGGGCAATTCGAAACAGTCGTCCACACGACAGAGCGCCCCGCCGTCCGCGGTGTTCCGGACCAGGGCACTGGTGGTGCCCGGGGTCGGTGAGGGTGCGCCGGGCCGCCGTTCGCGGGCCCGCAACCGCACGGGCACCCCGATCGCGGCCACCGCGGAACCCGGCAGCGGGTACGGGCTGCACATCTTTGCCACCCTGCTCGCCACCGCGGGCCGCCAACAGGGTGCGGGCGTGCCGCGACCCCGTCCCGAGGACGTCCGGCGCGCGGTGCGCGAAGGCCGCGAGGGCAATCTGGTGATCTTCGTCGTCGATGCCTCCGGGTCGATGGCCGCCCGTGACCGCATGTCAGCCGTCACCGGCGCGACGCTGTCGCTGCTGCGTGATGCCTACCAGCGTCGGGACAAGGTCGCGGTGATCACGTTCCGCCAGCAGGACGCCCGTGTGCTGCTGCCGCCCACCACCTCTGTGCACATCGCCGGCCGCCGGCTGGCCCGCTTCGACACCGGGGGCAAAACCCCGCTGGCGCAGGGCCTGCTGGCCGCCCGCGATCTCGTCATCCGCGAGAAGGCCCGCGACCGCGCCCGGCGCAGCCTGGTGGTGGTGCTGACCGACGGCCGCGCCACCGGGGGACCCGATCCGTTGGGCCGCACCAGGCAGGCCGCCACCGCGTTGGTGGCCGAGGGGGCGGCCGCCGTGGTCGTCGATTGCGAAACATCTTTCGTGCGACTGGGATTGGCCGGGCAGCTGGCCGAGCAGCTAGGGGCGCCGGCGGTACGGCTCGAGCAGTTGCGCGCGGCCGAACTGACGCGGCTCGTCCAGCACCAGACCGCCGCCTAGCGCGGCTCACGACTCTGCGCAGGAAGGACCGCCCATGCCACAGGGACAGCCGCTGACCGTTCCCGAGGACGGCTTGACCACCAAGGCCCGCCGCAACGCGCCGCTGCTCGCCGTGCACACCGGGCCGGGAAAGGGTAAGTCGACCGCGGCCTTCGGGATGGCGTTGCGGGCGTGGAACCAGGGCTTCTCGGTGGCGGTGTTCCAGTTCGTCAAGAGCGCGAAGTGGAAGGTCGGGGAGGAGGCCGTGTTCGGTCAGCTCGGCCGGCTGCACGACGAACACGGCGCAGGCGGGCCGGTCGAATGGCACAAGATGGGCTCGGGCTGGTCCTGGACCCGCAAGCACGGCAGTGACGTCGACCACGCGGCGGCCGCCGCGGACGGCTGGGCCGAGATCAAACGCCGGCTGGCCGAAGAGCGCCACGACTTCTACGTGCTCGACGAGTTCACCTATCCGCTCAAGTGGGGCTGGGTCTCGGTGGACGAGGTGGTCGAGGTGCTGGCCGGCCGTCCGGGCACTCAGCATGTGGTGATCACGGGACGCGACGCTCCGCAGGCCCTGATCGACGCCGCGGATCTGGTGACCGAGATGACCAAGATCAAGCATCCGATGGATGCCGGTCGCAAGGGCCAGAAGGGCATCGAATGGTAGGCGTGCTCGCCGGTGCCGAGCTCATCTGCGGCGAGCGACCGTTCCGGTACACGAAATGCGGCGTGTCGATGTACAGACCCGGTCGCTCGCGGTGCTGAGGTGACCGCCCCGGCGGTGGTGATCGCCGCACCGGCATCGGGTAGCGGGAAGACCACGGTGGCAACGGGTTTGGTCGGTGCGCTGCGCCAGGCCGGTCACACGGTGGCGCCGTTCAAGGTCGGGCCGGACTTCATCGACCCCGGCTACCACGCCCTGGCCGCGGACCGTCCGGGCCGCAACCTGGACCCGGTGCTCGTCGGTGAAGATCTGATCGGCCCGCTCTACCGGCACGGGTGCTCGGGTGCCGACATCGCGGTCGTCGAGGGCGTCATGGGCCTGTTCGACGGGCGTATCGAGGGGCAGATGACAGGTATCCCTCGGGGTTCGGCTGCCCAGGTCGCGGGTCTGCTGGGGGCCCCGGTGGTGCTGGTGGTCGATGCCCGCGGGCAGAGCCACAGCATCGCCGCGCTGCTGCACGGCTTCGTCACCTTCGACCCGGCGGTGCGGATCGCCGGGGTGATCCTCAACCGGGTGGGCTCCGAACGGCACGAGGCGGTGCTGCGTCAGGCTTGTGAGCACGCCGGTGTGACGGTGCTGGGTGCGATTCCGCGGGCCGACGAATTGTCCGTCCCGTCAAGGCACCTCGGGCTCATAACCGCCGTCGAGCACGGCCGGCAGGCGCGCGACGCGGTGGCTGCGATGACCGCCCTGGTGGCACGGCACGTGGATCTGGCGGCCGTCGTCGCCGCATCCGCGGCCCACGTCACGGCCGAGCCGTGGAGCCCGGTCGCCGAGTCGGTGACCAATGTCACGGTGGCCCTGGCCGCGGGTAAGGCCTTCAGCTTCAGCTATGCCGAGCACGCGGAGCTGTTGCGCGGGGCCGGCGCGCAGGTCGCCGAGTTCGACCCGCTGTCCGAACCCCTGCCCGCCGGTGCCGATGCGCTGGTGCTGCCCGGCGGGTTCCCCGAACAGTTCACGGCCGAACTGTCGGCCAACGATCTTGTCCGCCAGCAGATCAGGGATCTGGCCACCCGCGGCGCTCCGGTGCACGCCGAGTGTGCGGGCCTGACCTATCTGGTCGACGATCTCGACGGAGTGCCGATGTGCGGCGTCCTGGCCGGCTCGGCGCGGTTCACCGAGCGCCTCACGCTGGGTTACCGCGACGCGGTCGCGGTGGTCGACTCCTGCATGCACGCGGCCGGTTACCGGGTCACCGGTCACGAATTCCATCGAACCGCAGTGGAATTCGCCGAAGAACAGTCAGGCGCCTGGGCGTTCGCCGGTCCCGGGCAGACGGCCCGGCGCGACGGCGCCGTGCAGCGCGGTGTGCACGCCGGGTACCTGCACACCCACCCCGCGGCGCACCCCGGGGCCATCACCCGCTTCGTGACGGCAGCAGCAACCACTAAGCTCGGCGGGTGACTTCGGAGAATGCCTACCTCGTCGGCCTGCGCCTGTCGGGCAAGAAGGTCGTCGTTGTCGGCGGGGGAACCGTCGCGCAACGTCGGCTGCCCCTGCTGATCGCCCACGGCGCCGACATACACGTGATCGCGCGGGCGGCCAGCCCCGCGGTGGAGGCACTGTCACACGACGAACCGGGGATCACCCTGCAGCTGCGCGACTTCCGCGCCGGGGATCTCGACGGCGCCTGGTACGTGCTCGCGGCGACCGACGACTCCGCGGTCAATGCCGCCATCGCCGCCGAAGCCGACGAGCGGCGCATCTTCTGCGTTCGAGCCGATGTGGCTCGCGAAGGATCCGCGGTCACCCCGGCGACCTTCGATTCCGACGGCCTCTCGGTGGGCGTTCTCGCCGGCGGCGAGCACCGCCGCTCGGCGGCCATCCGTACCGCCATCCACGAAGCGCTACAGCAAGGTCTGCTCACCACCGACTCCGGTGCGGAGCCGGGGGAGGCGCCCACGGGGGTGGCCCTGGTCGGTGGCGGTCCCGGCGATCCCGAGCTGATCACGGTGCGCGGACGACGCCTGCTGGCCCGCGCCGATGTCGTGGTCGCCGACCGGCTGGCTCCCCAGGAGTTGCTGGCTGAACTCGGACCCCATGTCGAGGTGATCGACGCGGCCAAGATCCCGTACGGGCGGGCGATGGCGCAGGACGCGATCAACCAGGTGTTGGTCGACCGGGCCCGTGCCGGGAAGTTTGTCGTCCGCCTCAAAGGTGGCGATCCGTTCGTCTTCGCGCGCGGTTATGAAGAGGTCCTGGCATGCACCGAGGCCGGTATCCCGGTCACCGTCGTCCCCGGTGTGACAAGTGCCATATCGGTACCCGCATTGGCCGGTGTTCCGGTCACCCACCGCGGCATGACGCATGAGTTCGTGGTGGTCAGCGGCCATGTTGCGCCTGGCCATCCCGAATCGTTAGTGAATTGGAATGCGCTGGCCGCGCTGACCGGCACGATCGTGCTGCTGATGGCCGTCGAACGCATCGAGCTGTTCACCAAGGCACTGCTGGATGGCGGCCGACCTGCGGATACGCCGGTTCTGGTGGTGCAGCACGGCACGACTGTCGCGCAGCGCACCCTGCGGGCCACGCTCGGCGACGCGCCCGAGCGGATTCGTGCGGACGGCATTCGACCTCCGGCGATCATCGTGATCGGACCCGTGGCGGCCTTCGCCGGTTAAAGGATTCTTAAGATTCCGGTAAGGTAACCCGCTATGACGGCTCTCAACGACGCCGAGCGCCAGGGCCTCGCTGCCCGCCTCCCGTCCTGGTTCCCGTCCTGGGGCTTCCTTTCCGCAGTCATCGCGATCGGCGGCATGCAGCTGCTGGCCACCATGGACAGCACGGTCGCGATCGTGGCCCTGCCCAGGATCCAGGACGAGCTCGGCCTTTCCGACGCCGGACGTAGCTGGGTCATCACCGCCTATGTCCTCACCTTCGGCGGCCTGATGCTGCTGGGCGGACGGCTCGGCGACACCATCGGCCGCAAGCGCACCTTCATCGTCGGCGTCGCGTTGTTCATCATCGCCTCGATCCTGTGCGGCATCGCCTGGAACGAAGCGACCCTGGTGATCGCGCGGCTGCTGCAGGGTGTCGGTGCGGCGATCGCCTCGCCGACGGGGCTCGCGCTGGTCGCGACCACCTTCCCGAAAGGTCCGGCCCGCAACGCGGCCACCGCGGTGTTCGGCGCCATGACCGCCATCGGCTCAGTGATGGGTCTGGTGGTCGGTGGGGCCCTCACCGAGTTCTCCTGGCGGTTCGCGTTCCTGGTCAACGTGCCGATCGGTCTGGTGATGCTCTACCTGGCCCGTACCGCGCTGCGCGAGACCAACCGGGAGCGGATGAAGCTCGACGCCGCGGGCGCCCTGCTGGCCACCCTGGCCTGCACCGCCGCGGTGTTCGCCTTCACCCAGGGCCCCGAGAGCGGCTGGCTGGCCCCGGTGACGCTGGGCTCCGGCGCCGTCGCGGCGGTCTGCGGCATCGCCTTCCTGATCGCCGAGCGCAGCGCCGAGAACCCGGTGGTTCCGTTCGACCTGTTCCATGAGCGCAACCGGGTCGCCACGTTCGCGGCGATCTTCCTGGCCGGCGGCGTGCTGTTCACCCTGACCGTGCTGATCGGGCTCTACGTCCAGGACATCCTCGGCTACAGCGCCCTGCACGCCGGTGTCGGCTTCATCCCGTTCGTGATCGGTATGGGCATCGGTCTCGGAGCCTCGTCGCAGATCGTGCGGTTCTTCCAGCCGCGCATCGTGGTCATCGTGGGCGGCATCCTGGTGCTCGGTGCGATGCTGTACGGCTCGACGCTGCACGCCGGGATCCCTTACTTCCCGAACCTGGTGCTGCCCATCACCGTCGGCGGCATCGGTATCGGCATGATCGTGGTGCCGCTGACGCTCTCGGCGATCGCCGGTGTCGGCTTCGACCGGATCGGACCGGCCTCGGCCATCGCGCTGATGTTGCAGAACCTGGGCGGTCCGCTGGTGCTGGCCATCATCCAGGCCGTCATCACCTCGCGCACCCTCTATCTGGGTGGTATCACCGGCCCGGTCAAGGACATGAACGGTCCGCAGCTGGCCGCACTCGACGCGGGATACACCTACGGGTTGTTGTGGGTGGCGGCGGTCGCGGTCCTGGTGGGTGTCGCGGCGTTGTTCATCGGCTACACCTCCGAACAGGTGGCCCACGCCCAGGACGTCAAGGAGGCCATCGACGCCGGGGAGATCGAGGTCGACTGACCTCGTCCTGACCCCGCGTTAGGCTGACGCCGATGAACCGCCTGGAGATCTCCGAGGCCATCGGCCCGCTGGGCTGGCGCCTGGTGCTGGGAGCGGTCTACACCGAGGTCCTGGTCCCGTCGATGGCTGATGCCGCCGCGGCGGCCGCTCACGCGGTGCGTGCGGCCGGCGCCGATGCGCCACGACACCTTTCGATCGACATCCGATCCGATCGCGCAGTGCTGCGCCTGCGCACGCGCGACGCGGGTGCGGTCACCGGGCGGGACCTGGAACTGGCCCGTGAGGTGTCCCAGACCCTCGCCGAGCACGGTTTCGAGCTGAGCGCCGGGCACGGCGCGATCCAGGCGTTGGAGATCGCGATCGACGCCCTCGACATCGGTGCGGTTCGGCCGTTCTGGAAAGCCGTCACGGGCTACATCGACGAGCCATCGGCAGAACCGGGCTCATCGGATCTCAATGCCGGACTCGTCGATCCGTTCGGCCGCGGCCCGGCCATCTGGTTTCAGCAGATGGACTCACCGCGCGCCCAACGCAATCGGATCCACCTCGACATCGACGTCACCCACGAGGCGGCGCAGGGACGGGTCGACGCGGCGCTGGCGGCCGGCGGCAGGTTGCTCAGTGACCGCAGGGCACCGGCCTTCTGGGTGCTGGCCGACGCGGAGGGCAACGAGGCCTGCATCTGTACCTGGCAGGGCCGCGACTGAGGACACGCTTTAAGGTTGTCGCCTGTGATCACCCGCATGTCCGAGCTGTTCCTGCGAACCCTGCGCGACGACCCCGCTGATGCCGAAGTGCCCAGCCACAAGCTGCTGATCCGGGCCGGCTATGTCCGTCCGGTCGGCCCCGGTATCTACAGCTGGCTGCCGCTGGGCCTGCGGGTGCTGCGCCGGATCGAGAAGATCGTGCGGGAAGAGATGAACGCGATCGGCGGCCAGGAGATCCTGCTGCCCGCACTGCTGCCGCGTGGCCCGTACGAGACCACCAGCCGGTGGACCGAGTACGGCGACACCCTGTTCCGGCTGAAGGACCGGCGAGGCAACGACTATCTGCTCGGGCCGACGCACGAGGAGATCTTCACGCTGACGGTCAAGGGGGAGTACTCCTCATACAAGGATTTCCCGGCGATCCTGTACCAGGTCCAGACCAAGTACCGCGACGAGGCGCGGCCGCGCGCGGGCATCCTGCGTGGCCGCGAGTTCGTGATGAAGGACTCGTACTCCTTCGACGTGGACGACGACGGCCTCAAGAACGCCTACCACGCCCACCGTGAGGCGTACCAGAAGATCTTCGGCCGCCTGGGTGTGCGCTACGTGATCGTGTCGGCGGTCTCGGGCGCGATGGGCGGCAGTGCCTCGGAGGAGTTCCTGGCCGAGAGCGAGGTCGGTGAGGACACGTTCGTGCGCTGCCTGGATTCCGGGTACGCCGCCAACGTCGAAGCGGTGATCACCCGGGCACCGGCGCCGCTGCCGATCGAGGGGCAGCCCGAGGCGCAGGTGCACGACACCCCGGACACCCCGACCATCGCGACACTGGTCGACTGGGCCAATTCGGCTGACCTGGCACAGTTCTCGGGCCGTGAGGTGACCGCCGCCGACACCCTGAAGAACGTTCTGCTCAAGACCCGTGAGCCGGGCGGTGACTGGGAGCTGCTGGCCATCGGCGTGCCCGGTGACCGTGAGGTCGACGAGAAGCGCCTGGGCGCCGCGCTGGAGCCGGCCGAGTTCGCGCTGCTCGACGAAGCCGACTTCGCCAAGAACCCGTTCCTGGTCAAGGGCTACGTCGGACCGAAGGCGCTGCTGGACAACGAGGTTCGCTACCTCGTCGATCCGCGGGTGGTGGACGGCACGGCGTGGATCACCGGTGCCGACGCCCCCAACAAGCACGTGGTCGGCCTGGTCGCCGGCCGCGACTTCACCGCTGACGGAACCATCGAGGCCGCCGACGTGCGCGACGGTGACCAGTCACCGGACGGTGCCGGCGTGCTGACCTCGGCACGGGGCATCGAGATCGGCCACATCTTCCAGCTGGGCCGCAAGTACGCCGATGCGTTCACCGCTGACGTTCTCGGCGAGGACGGCAAGCCGGTGCGGCTGACGATGGGGTCCTACGGCATCGGGGTGTCCCGCATGGTCGCGGTGATCGCCGAGCAGCAGCACGACGACCTGGGCCTGCGGTGGCCGTCGGCCGTCGCGCCGTTCGACGTGCACGTGGTCGTGGCGAACAAGGACGACGCCGCGCGGGCCGGAGCGACCGAACTGGTCGCCGCCCTGGACCGGCTGGGCCACGAGGTGCTGTTCGACGATCGCAAGGCCTCACCGGGCGTGAAGTTCAAGGACGCCGAGCTGTTGGGCATGCCCTGGATCGTGGTGGTCGGCCGCGGCTTCTCCGATGGTGTGGTGGAGCTGCGCAACCGGTTCACCGGCGAGAACCGCGAGATCGCGGTCGACGATGCCGCGACGGAGATCTCGGCGGCGCTCAGCGACGTCCGCTGACGATGCCGGTGCGCTGACAACTGGTCAGCGCACCGGAACGCCCGGGCTCAGGCCAACTCGGGCACCCGCAGGTGGGCGAGGGCCAACTCGAACTCGCATTCGTTCAGTTCCTCGGCGCCGACTTCACGGATCGACGAAGTCTTCAGCGCGCTGGCCCGCTCCTTGCTCCGTTCCATCGCTTCGCGGCTGTCGAACGACGCCGACGACACGCCCCGCCCGGACGCGCGGTCGACCATCAGGCTGGCGCTGCAGAATCCGTCGAGGTCTTCCATCGCGGGCAGCACGGAAGCCTTGTAGTGCTCGATGCCTCCGTCGATCTGGCCCGGCTCCAGCTGTGCCCATGTCGCCCGGACACACGCGCCCTCGTGGGTGCGATGGTCGCGGTGTAGGACGGCGATCTCCCACTCTTCGATGGTTGCGGTGCCCCCGAATGCTTCCACCGCCTGCGCCCGCAGCGGCGCTGCCCGCTCGGCGCTCGCGTGCATCGCTTCTTCGGTCTCCCAGGCGGTGGTGGCGATGCACCGGCCGGATTCGCGATCGACCAACAACGAGATACCGACACAGCCGTCCATCGCCTGCACAGCGGGCATGACCTCGTCGCGAACATGCGCGATACCGGCGTCGATCGCGTCGGGTTGCGCCTGGACAGTGGTAGAGCGTGCGTACACGATCCACCCCCTTTGTTCGGGGCGGCGCCCCGGTGGCGCCACCGGTCCGACCCCTACCTTTCGCTCGGCGAGCGGACGTTGCAATGGCCACCGCGGCATCAATTACCGGGTGCAATCAAAGGGATCCGGAGATCGCGAGCCGCGGCGCTACTCGGCCCCGCCGGGGAAGGCGACGGTCACCGGCCAGGTGTTCAGGATCGCGCGCCATCTGGCCGCGGTGACGGCCGTTTCCGACAGCGCGGTGATCGCGAACGCGCGGTCGTCGGCGCTGGTGGCTTGTTCGAGCACCGCACGCCAGGCCACCGAGGTGTCCTCCTCCATGCGTATCGCGAGGTTGGCGGCATCGTTTGGATCGGTCACCGGTGCGGGTAGCTGATAGCCGGCCGCGGGCAGCGGCGGCGTGACCGACCGCGCCTCGAGCAGGGCCATGGCGGCCTCGCGGCGTGCGCGGTGTTCGGCCATCGCCGTGGCCACCAGGGCGTTGTCCTCGGCCGTCGAATGGGCCGATACCAGCCCGTAGCCGTAGATCGCCCCGTGCTCGACGGCGACGGCGTCGAACAGGGCTGCATCGGCGGCTGTCGTCGGACGGGTGGGCGAGGTGGTCGATCGTGGTCCAGGCGAGGTCACTGTGCACCTCCCAGCGCGACGGTGTAGGCGGCCGTGCACGAGGCGGCGATGGATCCGAGGAGGCCGGCGCGATAGCCGGAGAGTCTGCGGGCCAGACCGGTGGCCCGGTCCGCGGACTCCTTGAGCGCGTTGACCACGTCGCCGACGCCGGGTGCGGACTCGTCTGCACGCGCACTCGGCGTGGTCTTGGGCGTGCTTCTGGTGGTGCTGGTGGCGGTGTCCGCCGGGGCCGAACCCGTCATCCGGGTCAACTCGTCGGCCAGGGCTTTGGCATGTGCGCTGCGATCGCTCGCCACCGCGTTCAGTGCCCGGGTCGCCGCTGCCTGCGGGGGCTGGGCGGCCGCCGCCTCGGCGGCCAGCGCACTGTCGGCACGCGCCCGGTCCCACTGCGCGGTCAGGTCGTCCACTTCGGGTTGAGGCGTCGTCGTACTGCACGCGGCGGCGGTGGCGCCCAGCAGGGCAAGGGCCGCGGCCGAGACCAGTACGCGCCGCCGGCTGATGTCTGCATGGGCGCTCGGCACGTGAACATCCTGCCATTGCTGTTGCGTCCGGCTGACGCGGCGCTGACCGGCCGGCCGCCGCCGGGGCGGCGACATTCGCCACGCACCAGATTGCGATTGACAGTTGCTGCCGCGGGCCTGGCGTATCGTGAATAGGCGATTCCGGGGCCGATCCAGGTGGCTGGCCCTGGCATTTGTGTCGGAGACAATTCAAGATGAGGAGCTCGCCGTGGCACCGGATCCAAAGTTGCGGTCTGCGGATTTGCCGTCGCAGACGCAGGTGATCGAGCTACTTGACGGCGAGTTCGCGCGCGCCGGTTACGAAATCGACGATGTCGTGGTCGACGCTTCGGTTCGCCCAGCCCGTATCACCGTGATCGCCGACGGCGACGAGGGTCTCGATCTCGACACCCTGGCAGCGCTGTCGCGGACGGCAGCGGAGTTACTCGATCAGCTGGCGCAGGGCGACACGCCGTATGTGCTCGATGTCACGTCGCCGGGGGTGGACCGCCCGCTGACCCAGCCCAAGCATTTTCGCCGCGCCCGCGGGCGCAAGGCCGAGCTGACGCTGGCCGACGGTTCGGTGTTCACGGGCAGGCTCGGGGAAACCGACGGCACGGTGCTGAAAGTCGTGGTGCCAGAAGGGCGGGACCTGGCCATCCGTGAGGTTGCGCTTGCTGATATCGCCAAAGCTGTTGTGCAAGTGGAGTTTTCACCTCCGAACCGACGTGAATTGGAACTGTCGGGAGAAACCGGGAAGGGGGCCGGGGAATGAACATCGACATGGCGGCACTGCACGCCATCGAGGCGGACAAGGGCATCACCGTCGACGTGGTCGTGGAGACCATCAAATCGGCATTGCTCACCGCGTATCGGCACACCGAAGGGCATGAGCCCGACGCGCGCATCGACATCGATCGCAAGACCGGTGTGGTCAAGGTGATCGCCCGCCAGACCGACGCCGACGGCAACGTCCTGCATGAATGGGATGACACGCCAGAGGGATTCGGCAGGATCGCGGCGACCACGGCCCGGCAGGTGATCCTGCAGCGGTTGCGCGACGCCGAGAACGAGAAGACCTACGGGGAGTTCGCGGCGCACGAGGGCGACATCGTCGCAGGCGTGATCCAGCGCGATGCCCGGGCCAACGCCCGCGGGCTGGTCGTCGTGCGGATCGGCAGCGAGACCAAGGGGTCTGAAGGGGTGATCCCCAGCGCCGAGCAGGTGCCGGGGGAGCGCTACGAACACGGCGACCGGCTGCGCTGCTACGTCGTCGGCGTCACCCGCGGGGCCCGCGAGCCGTTGATCACGCTGTCTCGCACCCACCCGAACCTGGTCCGTAAGCTGTTTTCCCTCGAGGTGCCAGAGATCGCCGACGGGTCCGTGGAGATCGTGGCGGTGGCCCGGGAGGCGGGGCACCGGTCGAAGATCGCGGTGGCCTCGCGGGTGCCCGGGCTGAACGCCAAGGGGGCCTGCATCGGCCCGATGGGTCAGCGGGTGCGCAATGTGATGAGCGAATTGTCCGGCGAGAAGATCGACATCATCGACTACGACGAGGACCCCGCCCGTTTCGTCGCCAACGCCCTGTCGCCTGCCAAGGTGGTGTCCGTGTCGGTGATCGATGAGGCCGCCCGGGCGGCCCGGGTGATCGTGCCAGACTTCCAGCTTTCGCTCGCGATCGGTAAGGAAGGGCAAAATGCCAGGTTGGCGGCCCGGCTCACCGGTTGGAGGATCGATATCCGCAGCGACGCGGCGCCGCAGCCCGACCAGGATGTGCGGCCCGGGGCGGTACACGATTGACAGTAGTGACCGGCGTTTCGGACCACAGCCCTCGGGGCGGTAGACTCAGCCGTGATCCAGCGCGAGACTCCGGCTCTGACGCATCGAAGCACCTCCGACACCTCTGTCGGACCAGTGCGGACTTGCATCGGCTGCCGGAAGCGAGAGTTGGCCGCCGAGTTGCTCCGAGTGGTCGCGGTAACCGACGGGAACGGGACGAGTTCCGTAACCGTTGATACCGAGGCAAGCCTGCCAGGGCGTGGTGCGTGGCTGCACCCCGACCAGCAGTGCGCGCAGATGGCAGTGCGGCGACGAGCCTTCGTCCGAGCGTTGCGACTCACCGGTTCACCGGATACATCCGCGGTGATCGAGTACGTCGAGAGCGTCTGTGAACTTCACCGGCACTCTGGCGGGCCCGGTTCCCCGGCAACAGAACAGGTAGCGAAGAACATGAGCACACCGTGAAGTCCCGATGACCATGCGTCATAGCTAAACCCGAGGCGCGGCGCCTACCACCGCTGTTGCCTCCAGACGAGGAGATGTAGTGGCAGCAGGTAAGGCCCGTGTGCACGAGTTGGCAAAGGAACTCGGTGTCACCAGCAAGGACCTCTTAGCCAAGCTCAAAGAGCAAGGCGAGTTCGTCAAGTCGGCGTCCTCCACTGTGGAGGCGCCGGTCGCGCGTCGGCTGCGCGAATCGTTCGGCACAAAGGCCGGCGGTAAGAAGCCGGAAGACAAGCCCCGTCCGCAGGGTGGAGCCGCGCCCGCGGCACCCAAGCCCGGGGCTCCCAGCCCCGCGACGGCGGCCAAACCGGCTCCGGCGAAGCCCGCCGCGCCCGCGGCTCCGGCGGTCGAACCCCAGGCTCCGGCCGCTGAGGCCGTCCCGGTCACCTCGGCCCGGCCCGCAGCACCCAAGCCCGCCGCTCCGCAGCCCCCGGCCGCACCGAGTGCGCCGGCTGCTGCTGCGCCCAGCGCTCCGGCAGCGCCGACTCCGGGTGCTACGCCCGGTCCGCGGCCTACACCCGGTGCCACGCCCGGCCCGCGTCCGGGCCCGGCGTCGGGTGCCCCGAAGCCGGCCCCGCGCGCTCCGCGTGTCGGCAACAACCCGTTCTCTTCGCAGCAGCCGGTCGAGCGGCCCATCCCGCGGCCGCAGCCGCGGCCCGGGGCCCCGCGTCCCGGCGGTGGCCCGCGTCCGTCGCCCGGCAACATGCCGCCGCGTCCGGCCGGCGCCGGTGCTCCCGGACGTGGTGGCCCACGCCCAGGCCCGCGTCCCGGTGGCGGCCCCCGCCCCGGCGGTGCCGGTCAGGGTGCTCGTCCCGGCGGTGGTGGCGGCGGTAACTACCGCGGCGGTGGCGCCGGCGGTGGTGGCGGTGCTGCAGGCGGAGCGGCAGCTGGAGGTTTCCGCGGTCGTCCCGGCGGCGGTGGCGGCGGTGGCCGTCCCGGCCAGCGCGGTGGCGCTGCCGGTGCGTTCGGTCGTCCCGGCGGTGCGCCCAAGCGCGGCCGTAAGTCGAAGCGGGCGAAACGCGCCGAATACGAGAACATGCAGGCACCGGTTGTCGGTGGCGTGCGGTTGCCGAAGGGCAACGGCGAGACCATCCGGTTGGCCCGTGGCGCATCGCTGAGCGACTTCGCCGAGAAGATCGACGCCAACCCGGCCGCACTGGTCCAGGCGCTGTTCAACCTGGGTGAGATGGTCACCGCGACCCAGTCGGTCGGTGACGACACCCTGGAGCTGCTCGGCAGCGAGATGAACTTCAAGGTGCAGGTCGTCTCGCCCGAGGACGAGGACCGCGAGCTGCTGGAGTCCTTCGACCTCACCTACGGCGAGGACGAGGGCGGCGAGGAGGACCTCGAGGTCCGGCCGCCGGTGGTCACCGTCATGGGTCACGTCGACCACGGCAAGACCCGACTGCTGGACACCATCCGGAACGCCAGCGTCCGCGAGGGCGAGGCCGGTGGCATCACCCAGCACATCGGCGCCTACCAGGTCGAGGTCGATCTGGACGGCAACGTCCGGCCGATCACCTTCATCGACACCCCGGGTCACGAGGCGTTCACCGCCATGCGTGCCCGTGGCGCCAAGGCCACCGACATCGCGATCCTGGTGGTCGCGGCCGACGACGGCGTCATGCCGCAGACGGTGGAGGCCATCAACCACGCGCAGGCCGCTGACGTGCCGATCGTGGTGGCGGTCAACAAGATCGACAAGGAAGGTGCCGACCCGGCCAAGATCCGGGCTCAGCTCACCGAATACAACCTGGTGGCCGAGGAGTACGGCGGCGAGACCATGTTCGTCGACATCTCCGCCAAGCAGGGCACCAACATCGAGGCGCTGCTGGAAGCGGTCGTCCTGACCGCCGACGCATCCCTGGACCTGCGGGCCAACCCCGACATGGAGGCCCAGGGTGTGGCGATCGAGGCGCACCTGGACCGCGGTCGCGGCCCGGTGGCCACGGTGCTCATCCAGCGCGGCACCCTGCGTGTCGGCGACTCAGTGGTGGCCGGCGATGCCTATGGTCGCGTCCGCCGCATGGTCGACGAGCACGGTGACGACGTCGAAGAGGCACTGCCCTCGCGACCGGTCCAGGTCATCGGCTTCACGTCGGTGCCCGGTGCCGGTGACAACTTCCTGGTTGTCGACGAGGATCGCATCGCCCGCCAGATCGCCGACCGGCGCAGCGCGCGCAAGCGCAACGCGCTGGCCGCACGCAGCCGCAAGCGGATCAGTCTGGAAGACCTGGATTCGGCGCTGAAGGAAACCAGCCAGCTGAACCTGATCCTCAAGGGCGACAACGCCGGTACGGTCGAAGCCCTCGAGGAAGCCTTGATGGGTATCGAGATCGACGACGAAGTGGAGCTGCGGGTCATCGACCGCGGTGTCGGTGGCGTCACCGAGACCAACGTCAACCTGGCTTCGGCCTCGGACGCGATCATCATCGGGTTCAACGTCCGTGCCGAGGGCAAGGCCACCGAGCTGGCTAACCGCGAGGGTGTGGAGATCCGGTACTACTCGGTGATCTACCAGGCGATCGACGAGATCGAGAAGGCCCTCAAGGGCATGCTCAAGCCGGTGTACGAGGAGAAGGAGCTCGGCCGCGCCGAGATCCGGGCGATCTTCCGGTCGTCCAAGGTCGGCAACATCGCCGGTTGCCTTGTCACCTCGGGCATCATGCGCCGCAACGCCAAGGCCCGGTTGCTGCGTGACAACCTGGTTGTCGCGCAGAACCTCACGGTGTCCTCGCTCAAGCGGGAGAAGGACGATGCCACCGAGGTCCGCGAAGGTTACGAGTGCGGTCTGACTCTGACCTACAACGACATCAAGGAAGGCGACGTCATCGAGACGTACGAACTCGTCGAGAAGGCTCGGACGTAGCCGCCGATGAGCGCTTGCGCGAAGAGAAAACGACATGGCTGATCCCGCACGGGCCAAGCGGCTCGCCAAACGGATCTCCACCATCGTCGCCTCGGCGATCGAGTACGAGATCAAGGACCCGCGTCTGAACGGCGTGACGATCACCGACGCCAAGATGACCGGTGACCTGCACGACGCCACGCTGTACTACACGGTCATCGGGACCAGTCTCGATGAGGAACCGGATTATGCCGGTGTGGCGGCGGCGCTGGAGAGCGCCAAGGGCGTATTGCGGACCAAGGTGGGCGCCGGGACCGGGGTGCGATTCACCCCGACCCTGGCGTTCGTCCGCGACACCGTGCCCGATGCGGCGCACCGGATGGAGGAGCTGCTGGCCCGGGCGCGGGCTGCCGACGAGGATTTGGCGAAAGTTCGGCAGGGTGCCAAGCACGCCGGCGACGAAGACCCGTACCGTGTGAGCGGGGCGGAGGACATGGACGGGCTTGCCGACGGGGCAGACACAGAGGATGCCGGTGACCGCGATCGAACGGATGACTGATACTGCTCATTCGGGGGCTCCCAACGGGCGCCCTTCCGGTCTGCGTGTCGACGCGCGTGCGGCAGCCGACCTCCTGTCGGAAGCGGCGAGCATCAGCGTCGTGTGCCACGTCTATCCCGATGCCGACACCATCGGCGCCGGGCTGGCGCTCGCGCAGGTGCTCGACGACGCGGGCAAGCAGGTCGAGGTAGCCTTCGCGACTCCCGACCAGCTGCCCGAGTCGTTGCAGACCCTGCCGGGCGGACATCTGATGGTCGCGCCCAGCGCGATCCGGGATGACGCGGATCTGGTTGTCACAGTGGACATTCCGAGCGTCAACCGGCTCGGCGCACTGAGTGAACTGGCCGAGAACGGTCGCGAGGTGCTGGTCATCGACCACCATGCGTCCAATCAACTGTTCGGCACCGCCAACTACGTCGATCCGACGGCGGACTCCACCACGATGCTGGTGGCCGAACTCCTCGACGCCTGGGACAAGCCCATCGACAAGCGGGTGGCGCACTGCCTGTACGCCGGGTTGACCACCGACACCGGTTCGTTCCGCTGGGCCACTGCCCGGGCACACCGGTTGGCGGCCCGGTTGGTCGAACTCGGGGTGGACAACGCCTCGATCAGCCGCGCGCTGCTCGACACCCACCCGTTTGCGTGGCTGCCGATGCTGTCACGTGTGCTGGCTTCGGCCCGGCTGCTGCCGGAGGCTGTCGGTGGCCGTGGGCTCGTGTATGCCGTTGTGCCGCATGACGAATGGTCCAACGCCCGGCCCGAGGAAGTGGAGAGCATCGTCGACATCGTGCGCACCACCCAGCAGGCAGAGGTCGCCGCGGTGTTCAAAGAGATCGAACCCGAACACTGGTCGGTTTCCATGCGGGCAAAGTCGCTCAATCTGGCGACGGTCGCCAGCTCGTTCGGGGGCGGCGGTCATCCACACGCGGCCGGGTACTCCGCGGCGGGCCCCGCCGATGATGTCGTTCAGGCGCTTGCTCAGGCTCTTGCCTAGCCATGGTTGAGCCGGAAGGCGACATTCCGGTCACTCCCGCCACCACTCGCCGCATCGCCGGTCTGGCGATCCCGGCCCTGGGCGTCCTGGCGGCCGAGCCCATCTACCTGCTGTTCGACATCGCGATCGTCGGACGCCTCGGTGCGCTCAGCCTGGCCGGGCTGGCCATAGGCGGCCTGATCCTCGGCCTGGTCAATTCGCAGGGGACGTTCTTGTCCTACGGCACCACCTCGCGCTCGGCCCGGCTGTTCGGGGCCGGTGACCGGAAGGCCGCGGTAGGCGAGGGCGTGCAGGCCACCTGGCTGGCGCTGGGGCTGGGGCTGCTCATCATCGCGGTCGTGCAGGCAGCGGCGGTGCCGCTGCTCGGGGCGATCGCCGGACATTCCGATATCGCGGGCGCCGCGTTGCCGTGGCTGCGCATCGCGATCCTGGCCGCCCCGGCGATCCTGGTCTCGCTGGCCGGCAACGGCTGGATGCGCGGCGTGCAGGACACCGCGCGCCCCCTGCACTACGTGGTGTTCGGGTTTGCGGTGTCGGCGGTGCTGTGCCCGTTGCTCGTGTACGGCTGGCTGGGCCTGCCCCGGTTGGAGCTGGACGGTTCGGCGGTGGCGAACGTCGTGGGGCAGTGGGTGGCGGCGCTGCTGTTTCTGCGTGCCCTGGTGATCGAGAAGGTTGCGCTGGGTGTGCGGCCCGCGGTGCTCCGGGCACAGCTGACCATGGGCCGCGACCTGCTGCTGCGATCGATGGCGTTCCAAGCCTGTTTCCTGTCCGCGGGGGCGGTGGCAGCGCGATTCGGTGCCGCCTCCGTCGCGGCGCATCAGGTCGTCCTACAGGTGTGGAGTTTCCTTGCCCTGGTGCTGGATTCACTCGCCATTGCCGCACAGTCACTGGTGGGTGCGGCGCTGGGTGCGGGTCAGCTCGCGCATGCCAAGAGCGTGGCCTGGCGGGTGACACTGTTCTCCACCTTGGCCGGGGTGGTGCTGGCCGTCGTGTTCGCCGCCGGTTCGTCGGTGATGCCGTCGGTGTTCACCGACGACCGATCGGTGTTGGCCGCCATCGGAGTGCCGTGGTGGTTCATGGTGGCCCAATTGCCCGTGGCGGGCATCGTCTTCGCGCTCGACGGCGTGCTGCTGGGTGCGGGTGACGCGAAGTTCATGCGCAACGCCACCCTGACGAGTGCGCTGGTCGGCTTCCTGCCGCTGATCTGGTTGTCGTTGCTCTACGGCTGGGGCCTGTTCGGCATCTGGTCCGGCCTGAGCACGTTCATGGTGCTGCGGCTGATCTTCGTCGGCTGGCGCGCGTTCTCCGGTCGCTGGCTGGTGCCGGGGACCGCCTAGTTGCACCCGCTGTTCTCTGTACAAACGCGGTCGCTCACGGGGCCGTCGTTCACCTTCGCGTACCGCTGACCACCCAGACGGACCCCTTGCCGCTGCCACGCTCGGCCACCGATACGTCGTCGAATCCGGTGTCGCGGCACAGCGTCGCAAACGATTCGGCCTGCGGCCGCGTCCAGCCGTGGCTGGCCAATCCCGTGGCGTCGGGCGGTGATTGACGCTCGATCGCGATCAACCGTCCGCCGGGCGCCAGCACCCGGCGTGCCTCGGCGACCGCTTTGTCGACGTCCTGCCAATGGTGGACCGTGGCCAGTGCCCACACCACCGTCGCCGATCCGTCAGACACCGGCAGGACTTCGGCGGTGCCCACGCTCCAGGTGATGGGTGCGCGTTTCGGCGTGACCAGGCGCGCGATGCGCAGCATGGTCGACGCTGGGTCGACGCCCGTCACTCGCGCACCGCGGCGGGCGGCCACCCGGGCAGCGGTACCCGGCCCGCAACCAACATCGACGACGTGGTCCGCGGGGGAGACCCGCGCGGTATCGGCGGCCAACCGGGCCTTCTTCCGGCCCACCAAGAGAAAGACCAGCCCGCACAACACCCCGGTGACGCCCGAGAAGCCGGGGTGGTCGGCATGGTGATTGATCGCACGCGCGGCGTCCATGGGTAGACCTTGCCGGTTCAAGGTGGGTTGAAGTCAAATGGCGGCATGGACGTGATCCCGATCGGCGAGGCCGCTGCGAGGCTGCAGATGAGCCCGTCGGCGTTGCGGTACTACGACGAACGTGGGCTGGTGTCCCCACGGCTAAGGCAGGCCGGCAAGCGCATGTACGGGCCCGAGGAGCTTCGCCGGCTCGCATTGCTCAAGATTGTGAACCGGTTGGGTCTTCCGCTCGACACCGCGGCCGCGGTGCTCGATGCGCCGAGTGAGCAGTGGCGCGCGACAGTGCGCGAGCAGATCGCCGCGCTGGATCGGGTGATCGCGCAAGCCCAAGGGGCGCAACAGTTTTTGACGCATGCGTTGCGTTGCCCGAAAGAGCATCCCGCGCGCGAATGCGACACGATGATCGGCGCGCTCGACCGGCTGGTCGACGGGATGAGTGTCGAGGAACTCGCCACCGGCAAGGCGGGAACGGGGTGGCTCGTCGACTGATCCTGCGCCTCCTCTGCCTCCCCTGCCGCGCGAGCGGCCGCAGAGGTACGCGACACGCCGGGCCTTGCCGTACAGACACGGTCGCTCGCGGTGTGAGGGGGCAGCAGCGTCAGCGCACCTGCGCGCGTCCCCGCTCGATGACGGAGCTGCGGCTGGCCGCGATGTCGTCGCCGGTGGCCGTCGCCATCCATTCGCGCGCCGAGGCCGCTTCGATCCAGAGACCCTGGTCGGTCTGGGACGCGTCGATGCGGTGATAGGACGCGAGCAGGGCTCGGACCGCGGCCTGATTGTTGGCGACGATCGAGGCGGCCACCCGGCGGGCGGCGGGCAGCAGCTCGTCGTGGGGGACCACCTCGGTGACCAGGCCGGCGCGCAGGGCCTCGGCGGCCGAGAGGTAGTCGCCGGTGAGGCTCATCCGCCGCGCCAGGCCCACCCCGACCTTCTGCGGCAGTCGTACGCTCAGGCCCCAGGTCGGCAGCAGGCCCACCCGGGCGTGGGTGTCGGCGAACTTGGCCTGCTCCGAGGCGATCAGGATGTCGCAGTACAGCGCCAGTTCCAGGCCCCCGGTGACCGCGGCGCCGTTGATGGCGCCGATCACCGGTTTGGACATGGCCGGCCACTTGGGCGAGATGTCGGGAAGTTCGGTGGTGTCGCCCAGTTCTTTGAGATCCAGGCCGGCGCAGAACACCGGATCGGCGCCGGTGAGGATGACGACGTCGACGCTGTCGTCGGTCTGAGCGTCACGCAACGCCCGGTAGAACTCGGTGCGCAGCCGCGACGACAGGGCGTTGCGGGATTGAGGCCGGTTCAGGGTCAGGGTCCGGACGCGGTCGGTGGTGTCGATCAGCAGTACGTCATCACTCATTGGATCAATCTATCGTGCCGTGATCGGCGGCCTATCGTGGTGTCATGTGCCGCAACATCACCGAGCTGCGCGGGCTGGAACCCGCCGCCAGCGACGAAGAGATCGAGGCCGCAGCTCGCCAGTACGTTCGCAAGGTCAGTGGTATCACCCGGCCCACCGGCGCCAATGTCGAGGCGTTCGAGGCCGCGGTCGCCGAGGTCACCGCGACGACGACGCGACTACTCGATGGCCTGGCCCCCCGCAGGCAGCCGCCCAAGACCGTTCCGCCGCTGCGCCGTCCAGAGGTCCGGGCCCGGCTGGCCGCACAGTGACCCAACCCTCCCTCAAGGAGTGGAGCGCGGCCGTGCACGCGTTGCTCGACGGCCGCCAGACCGTGCTGCTGCGCAAGGGCGGTATCCACGAGAAGCGGTTCTCGGTGGCCGCACCCGAGTTCATCCTGTTCCCGACCATCGCGCACAGCCATGCCGAACGGGTGCGGCCACAACACGCAGACCTGCTCGACGCCGCCGCCCAAGACAGCACCGAGGACGCTGTGGTCATTCGGGCCGGGGCGAAAGTTGTCGCTGCAGTGGAGGTCAACCGCCCGGAGTCCATCGATGAACTCGCCGATCTGCACATCTGGACCGCCGAATCGGTGCAGGCCGACCGGCTCGATTTCCGCCCCAAGCACCGATTGACCGTCCTGGTCGTCCAGGTCAGCCCGCTGCGCACGCCGATCCGGCTGGCCCGCACACCCGAATTCGCCGGGTGCAAGAGCTGGGTAGACCTGCCGGTCCAGGCGGACTGGGGGCCACCGGTGCACGACGACGCGATGCTGCGCGACGTCGCCGAGCGGGTGCGAACCTCAGTCGGCTGACGGCGGCACCGGGCCGGCGGGCAGCACCAGCCGCGACATCCCACCCTGGCCGTGATGCACGGTATGGGTCGCCCGGACCAGCTTGGAACCGGAGATCGGCGGCTCGGCGGTGCCCAGATTGCGGGCGAACCGCGGATGCGAACCACCGGCGATCAGCAGTCGGATCCGCGACCCTGCCCGGAAGTGGTGTGCGACGGCATCGAGCTCGAGGCGAACCGGCCCGGTGTGGCCGTTCAATCGACGGAAAGCGTCGGATACGTTGCGGGACCTGCCCTTTGCGTCCACCTCGCTGATCCGGACGAAGATGTCGTGATGTGGGTTGTCGCAGCTGTGCGCCAGCTCGACGACCGGGTTGCCGGCCACGTACAGATCGGCCGCAAGCGGGTCGCCGGTGAACGTCAGCACATCGCTGCGCCGCGCCAGCCGGGTGTCGTCGCGGTAACCGCCCGTCGCGGCCAGCAGTCGTCCGCCGACCGTGGGGGTGGGGTCGGCGGGGTGGTAGGTGAATTCAGACGGCGGCGCGGATTCCGGCGGCGGCGTCTCGCCGAGGCGCCCCGCCGGCTGCAGGAACAACTCGTGTTCGGGCATGACCGGGGGCCAGTCGGCCAGCTCCACCCAGCCGTGGCCGTTGACGTGGATCCGTATGGTGCTGCGGTTGGTCTCGCCGTCGCCGGCCAGGTGCGCACCGAGCCAGTCCAGCGATTCGCCGACCACGGTGGTGAGTCCCTTGGTCATCAGCTGCGTATGCGTCCACGGCCCGACCGTCAGCGCCACCGGGACGCCGCGTCGATGCAGCTGCTCGTACTGCTCCAGCGTCTGGTTCAGGAACAGGTCCTGCCACCCGCTCAGCAGCAAGATGGGCAGCTCTACGTGCTGCAGGGCCTCGTGGAATCGCAGCCGGTCCCAGAACGGATCGTCGCGTTCGGGGTGTTCCAGCCAGGATTCGTACCACGGGGCGCCGTCGCCGAGTAGCCGGCGGCCTGCCGCGCCCATCGGCAGGCCGGCGGTCGCCTTGGCCAGTTCCGCGGGACCCCGCAGTTGCCGGTTCAGAGCCTGCACCAGGCCGGGCTCCTCCTGGCGGGCCACCATCGCGCTCCAGCCCAGAAAGTCGTTCAGAGTGAACGCGCCGGTGCCCCAGGCTGATTCGCTGAAATCATGCGGGCCCACGGTGATGACGGCCGCCTTCATCTCCGGCGGCGGATCGACCAGCAGCGCCCACTGGGTGAAACCGAGGTAGGACAGCCCCACCGTGGCGAACGATCCGGTGAACCAGGGCTGGTTCCGCAACCAGGTCACGGTGTCGGCGCCATCGGCCATTTCGTGCACCATCGGGGTGAACTGACCGCCAGAGCCGAAGGTGCCGCGGACACTCTGCAACACCACGTGATAACCGCGGGCCGCATACACCTGCGCGAACACCGGCGAGAACGGGAAGCGGCGGCCGTACGGTCCGCGCACCAGCAGCGTGCCCGCGGGACGGTCGGTGACGGGCGCGTAGTGGTCGGCGACCAGTTCGACTCCGTCGCGCATCGGCACCCTCAGCCCGTGCTGCACGGTGAAGTCGGTCTCGTGCGGCGGTAGCCCCAGGATCCTGCTGACGGCCTTGCCGGCGTACCGGCCCAATGTGCTCACCCAGCCAGGCTACGGATCGGTCGCGGCAACTCTCAGAACTTGTAGTACGGCGCCAGTTCGTGGGCTCGCTGCAGGTTGATCTGCAGGCAGTCCGGCCGGTCCGGGGAGTGGACGGGCGAGTAGAACAGCGACTGCTGGATGACGCCGTAGCTAGTCTTGAACGCCACCATGCAGGTGATCCACCACCGGTCGTTCCAGTCGGTGGGCTTCATGATCCAGTACTGCGCGGCCCGGTGCCCGTCGATGTCCAGTTCGACCGCGTCGGCTGGGATGGTCTGCTCGTAGGTGCGCCAGACGAATGCCTCGACCGCCATCTGGTAGTCACCGGCGTCGTAGTGGCACCGCAGGCTGTCCTCGGGCTCCGGCGGGGTGAAGGCCAGGCCGATCCGCTGGACCACGTCGAACGGGATGTCGTTGCACGGATCGAACGGCGACGGGTCCGTGGTCTCGATGACCGGCCACTTGATCGTCGTCGACACGTTGGTCATCGGGAGGTCTGTGGCATCGAGGTGCAGCGGGCCGGCACCCGCGACCTCGGTGGGGCCGGACTGCCACCCCACGATCACCGCCGATACCAGCGCCGCAACCATGCCTGTCGATGCCGACAGCAGACGCCACTTGGCGGCCATCACACCCCCTCGTAGTTTGGTGGCAAAACGTTCCCCGGCTTGCGGGGAGTGTAGCGGTCGGTTGCAATGGACTCGACCATAAACGAGAACCTGTTCTAGTTGTCAACGGCCTGCGGCGCCGCCGCCCGGTTAGGCTGGTCCGTTGTGGTGGTGCAACTGTGATTGATCACGAGTCGAGGGACCGGCAGCCGATTCTGTGGGCGATCAGCGATCTACATACCGGACACACCGGGAACAAGCCGGTCACCGAGTCCCTGTACCCGGCCTCGCCGGACGATTGGCTGATCGTCGCCGGTGACGTCGGGGAGCGCACCGACGAGATCCGGTGGGCCTTGGACCTGCTGCGCAAGCGGTTCGCGAAAGTCATCTGGGTTCCGGGCAACCATGAGCTGTGGACCACCAACAAGGACCCGATGCAGATCTTCGGCCGGGCCCGTTACGACTACCTGGTCGACATGTGCGACCAGATGGGTGTCATCACCCCCGAGCACCCGTTCCCGGTCTGGACCGAACAAGGTGGCCCGGCGACGATCGTGCCGATGTTCCTGCTCTACGACTACACGTTCCTGCCCGAGGGAGCCTCGAACAAGGCCGAGGGGCTGGCCATCGCCCGGGACCGCAACGTCGTCGGCACCGACGAGTTCCTGTTGTCCAGCGAGCCCTACGCGACGCGTGACGCATGGTGCCGTGACCGCGTGGCGGCCACCCGCAAGCGACTCGAAGCCATGGACTGGATGGACCCGACGGTTCTGGTCAATCATTTCCCGCTTGTCCGTGAACCCTGTGACGCGATGTTCTATCCCGAGTTCTCGCTGTGGTGCGGCACGACCGCCACCAAGGACTGGCACACCCGGTACAACGCGATCTGCTCGGTATACGGCCACCTGCACATTCCACGCACCACCTGGTACGACGATGTGCGCTTCGAAGAAGTGTCGGTCGGTTATCCGCGGGAGTGGCGCCGCCGAAAGCCCTTCCGGTGGCTGCGCCAAATCCTGCCGGACCCCAACTACACACCCGGCTATCTCAACGAGTTCGGCGGACACTTCCAGATCACGGCCGAGATGCGCGCCCATGCCCAGCAGATGCAGGAGCGGATCAAGGCGAGGCGCTCATGAGCGACACGCTGCTGGGGCAGGTGCTGCCCGACATGCCGGACAAGCTCGCCGCGGCCGAGATGTACGACGACCCGCCGGGCCTGACGGCGCTGCCAGAGGAGGCGGCGCTGGTGGCCCGCGCGGTGGCCAAGCGGCGCAACGAGTTCACCACGGTGCGCTACTGCGCCCGCCAGGCGCTGGGCGAGCTCGGCGTGGGCCCGGTGCCGATACTCAAGGGGGACAAGGGCGAACCGTGCTGGCCCGATGGCATCGTCGGTAGCCTGACGCACTGTCAGGGCTTTCGGGGTGCCGTGGTCGGCCGCGTCGGAGGGGTGAGGTCGGTCGGCATCGACGCCGAACCGCACGACGTGCTGCCCGACGGAGTTCTGGGCGCCATCTCGCTGCCGTTGGAGCGTTCCGAGCTCGGCGGGCTGCCGGATGGCCTGCACTGGGACCGAATCCTGTTCTGCGCCAAGGAGGCCACCTACAAGGCCTGGTACCCGCTGACGCACCGCTGGCTGGGGTTCGAGGATGCCCACATCACGTTCGGGGTCGACGGGACCGGCGCGGCCGGAACGTTCCGGTCCCAGATCCTCATCGACCCGGCCGCCGAACACGGGCCGCCGCTGACCGCCCTGGACGGCCGCTGGTCGGTGCGCGACGGCGTGACGTTGACGGCGATCGTGTTGTGAGCCGACCGGTTCCAGAGCCCGGCCTGGTGATCGTCGACAAGCCGGCCGGGATGACCAGCCATGACGTGGTCGGGCGGTGCCGTCGGCTGTTCGGCACCCGCAAGGTCGGCCACGCCGGCACCCTCGACCCGATGGCGACCGGCGTGCTGGTGATCGGGATCGAGCGCGCCACCAAGATCCTCGGCCTTCTGACCGCCACCGACAAGTCCTATGCCGCGACAATCCGGCTCGGCCAGACCACGTCCACCGAGGACGCCGAAGGTGAAGTGCTGCAGACGGTTTCTGCCGCCCATGTCACCGACGATCAGATCGAGGACGCGGTCGCGGCACTGCGCGGCGACATCGAACAGGTGCCGTCGGCGGTGAGCGCCATCAAGGTCGACGGACAACGGGCCTACAAGCTGGCCCGCGAAGGGCAGACGGTCGAGCTGGCGGCCCGGCCCGTGCGCATCGGCCGGTTCGAGGTCCTCGCGGTCCGGCGGGTGGACGAATTCGTCGATGTGGACGTCGATGTGGACTGCTCCTCGGGCACCTACATCCGCGCCCTGGCCCGCGATGTGGGTGTGGCACTGGGCGTCGGTGGACATCTGACGGCCTTGCGCCGCACCAAGGTTGGCCGCTATGGGCTGGACGAGGCGCGTACCCTGGACGACCTTTCCGAGCAGGCGCGGCTGAGCTATTCACTCGACGAGGCCTGCCTGGTCGGTTTTCCGCGGCGCGACCTGAGCGCGGAGGAAACCGAGGACACTCGGCACGGGCGGGCGCTGACCCCGGCCGGCATCGACGGGATCTATGCCGCCACCGCACCCGACGGCCGGGTCATCGCACTGCTGCAGGACGGCTCGTCGCGCACCAAGAGTGTCGTGGTCCTGCGTCCGGCGACGTTGTAGCGCCTGCCCGAACGGCGACCGGTTTACTTTCCGCTGTCGCGCAGGTGATTCCGGACCGGAATCAGGAAGTCGCGGGCGTAGTTCTCCGGCCCGTCTGGATCGTCGAGGCCCAGCACGCTCGACGGGATCAGGATCAAGGTGTGAAAGGCGCGCGCCACATGCTCGGCGAAACGCTCACGCTGCTCGGGGGGAAGCTCGTCGCTGGGGGTGAAGGACATCACGAAGGTCCGTCCCAGGTTCAGCGCGTAGCTGTCTTTGGCGATGACATACGGAACGAACAGCTCCGGATTCAACGTCAGGATCGGTGATACGGCGGGGTGACCGCTCAGCAATCGGTAGGCCTGCGCGAAGCCGTGTATGAGGCGTTCCTCGGGGTCCTCGTACTTTTCGACGGTCGTTTGAACCTCGGCGAAGAAGTTCTCCAGTTCGGTCTTGACGACTGCGTCGATCAGGGCGTCGCGGCGCGGAAAGTGCTTGTACAGCGTGGCTCGTCCGACGTGTGCGCGCCGAGCGACCTCGTCCATGGACAGCTTCCGGAGGCCGGTTTCGGCGGCCCAGGAGATCACCGATTCGAGGATGCGAGTACGGGCGCTCGGCTTTTTGGCACGACCTGCCACGGCGGCAACGACACCCGACGTGGACCTCATGTGATGAAAGCGTAGTCGAACGTTCCAAAAAGTAGACAAAAAGACAAAAACCATCTACTTTTACCGCCACGTGGCCGACCGCTCCGCGACGAGGGGCAGCTCGGCCGTCGCCGGCAATCCCTCAGGAGGATGACGATGACCGCGGAACCCATGATTGATCGAGCCGCCAATGCGGCGCAGCGCGAGGACGTGGCAGAACGCCTGATCGGTGGTTCTCTGCGGCGTTCGTACAACTCGCTGCTGGACGTGGACTGGGATGCGCCCCAGGATCCCGACCTGTTCTACATGCCGCCGGAGACGATCTCGCTATACGGAACTCCCTTGTGGGACAATATGTCTCATCGTGAGCGCGTGGAGCTGTCGCGGCAGGAAGTTGCGAACACCCTGTCCCGTGCCGTGTGGTTCGAGAACACGCTGAACCAGGGCCTGCTCCGCGCGATGCTGCATCAGGACCCGACCTCGCGGCACGTGCACTACTCACTCACCGAGATCGGCGACGAGACCCGGCACATGATCATGTTCAGCAAGACGGTGTCTGCGATCGGCGCGCTGCCTTACCGGTTGTCAACGATCGAGGCGATGACCGTGCAGCTGTTCCCCTTCTTCTACCGCGGGCTGATGCTGTGGGTGGCTGCGTTGTCCGGTGAGGAGTTCATCGACGACATCCAGCGCAAGTACTGCCGGCATCCCGATTTGCAGCCGATCATCGCGCAGGTGATGCGGATCCACGTCACCGAAGAGGCCCGGCACATCCGTTATGCGCGCGAAGGAGTGCGCCGGCGGATTCAGCGCGCGGCGTGGTGGGAGCGCCAGTTCGCCGCCACCGTGAATGGTGCAGCGGGATTCATCCTGCGACGCCTCACCTATGACAAGCGGGTCTACGAACGCTGCGGCCTGGACGTCAAAGAGGCCATGCGTCAGGCCCGGGCCAACGAGGCGGTCAACGCCCGTAAGCGTGAGGGCTTCGAGAGCTACTACCGCTTCATGAACGACAACGGCCTGATCAACCCGGTGTCGCGGTATCTGTGGAGACGGTTCGGGTTCCTGTGATGGCGATTGAACCCACCTACGACGTCGTCGTGATCGGCGCGGGATTCGCCGGCCTGTGTACCGCGATCACGCTGCGGCAGAACGGTATCGACAACTTTGTGGTGCTTGAGAAGGGCGACGACGTCGGTGGCACCTGGCGGGAGAACACCTACCCCGGCGCTGCCTGCGATGTGATGTCGCACATGTACTCGTTCTCGTTCGCCCCGAAAACGGATTGGACGCGTGGGTATGCGCGTCAGCCCGAGATTCTGGACTACCTGCGCGACGTGACCGAGTCCCATGATCTGCGGCGCAGCATCCGTTTTGGCACCGAGGTCGTTTCGGAGGTCTTCGACGACGACACCGATCAGTGGACCGTCACCACCGCCAGTGGAGAGTCGTTCACCGCCGGTGTTGTTGTTGCCGGCACGGGACCGTTGCACATCCCGAACATCCCGGATCTTCCGGGCACTGATGAGTTCGAGGGTTCGACTGAGGTGTACTACTGATGTGAGACACAGTTTGAAAGGATTGTGCTCATGTCTGCTCGACCTACCTATTCCGATGAGTTCAAGGCTGATGCCGTTGAGCTCGTGGTTTCATCTGGCCGTTCGCCGGCTTCTGTCGCTCCGGAGCTCGGCATTTCCGTCACCGCGTTGAAACGCTGGGTGCGGGTGTCCCGTGAGGGGCAACCAGGCGGTGGGGGGAAACCGGATGATCCGGTGGATCCTGCGAAATACAAGGCGTTGGAAGCACGGATGCGTGAGCTGGAGAGGGAGAACGATTTCCTGAAAAAAGTTTCGGCGTTCTTCGCCAAAGAACAACGGTAGAGGACTTGTACCGAGTTGTTCAGGAGAAGAACGCCGACTTCCCGGTGGCCTGGATGTGCCGCCAGCTTGGTCTCCCACGGGCGACGTATTACCGGCGGCTGGACGCCGGCGACACCCCGACTGCGCTGCGCCGCCGGGAACTGACGGATCAGGTGAAGACCGTCTTCGATTCCTCCGACGGGATCTTCGGGCACCGCATGGTCCATGCGAAACTTGCCGCCGCCGGCATCGAGGTTTCGGTGGGCACTGTCGCGGGGATCATGGCCGAAAACGGGTGGGCGGCAAAGCGGATGAGAGCGTTCAAGCGCACCACGATCGCCTCGGATCCGGATAAAGTCTTCGAGGACCTCATCGGCCGGGACTTCACTGCAGAAGCCCCTGGAACGCGTCTGGTGGGCGATATTACCTACCTGCGCACCGGCGAAGGGTGGCTGTATTTGGCCACTGTCATTGACCTGTGCACCCGCATGGTCGTCGGCTGGGCCATGGCTGAGCACATGCGCGCCTCGTTGGTTACCGGAGCCCTGACGATGGCCAGGGACAGCGGCCACCTGAGCCCCAACGCCATTTTTCACAGCGACCACGGAACGCAGTACACCTCCCGGGAAATGGGCGCCTGGTGCGCAGGAAACAAGATCCGCCAATCCATGGGCGCCACCGGGGTGTGCTGGGACAATGCAGTCGCAGAATCGCTGTTCTCATCCCTGAAAAACGAGTTCTACCATCACCACAGCTTCACCACCCGCCAGGACGCCAGACGGGCGACCATGCGCTACATCGAAGTGTTCTACAACCGCTGGCGCCCTCACACCAACAACGAGGGTCTGCCGCCCGCGACAGCAATGGCCAACTTCACAACCAGAAACCAGCCGCTTCCCGCTGCTGCCTGACCGAAAAGAAACTACCCGACTGTCTCACATCCTTGACACACCTCAGACGTTTCACTCCGCACGATGGGACCACTCGCTGGACCTGGCCGGAAAACGCATCGCCGTCATCGGGACGGGAGCGTCGGCAGTGCAGTTCATTCCGCGCGTGGCCGAGCAGGCGGCACACGTGGATGTGTTCCAACGCACTCCCAGCTGGGTTCTGCCCAAGCTCGACCGGCCGATAACGCGTCTTGAGCGAGGTGCCTACCGCGCCATTCCCGGGCTGCGCAGACTGATGCGCGCCGGAATCTACTTCAGCCACGAGGCGCTCATCGGGGTCTTCCTGCAACCGAAGTACATGCCGGCCGTCAGGTCATTGGCCAAAGCGCATCTGCGCCGGCAGGTTCGCGACTCGCGACTGCGGGCGCAGCTGACGCCGGACTACGAAATCGGCTGCAAGCGAATGGTCATGGACAACCAGTTCTATCCGGCCCTGCAACGCGCCAACGTATCCTTGGTGACCCAGCCGATCGAGGCGGTGACATCGTCGGGGATCCGCACGGCAGACGGTGTCGACCATGCACTCGACGTCATCGTCTACGGCACCGGATTCAAGGTCGCCGACAAGTACCTCGACCAGACCCTGGTGGGTGTCGGCGGGACGACCGTCCAGCAGCTGTGGCGCAATGGGCCGCAGGCCTATCTGGGTATGGCTACGCACGGCCTGCCGAACTACTTCATGCTGATGGGTCCGAACACCGGGGTCGGCAATCAGTCGATCGTGTTCATGATCGAGGCCCAGGCACGCTATATCGCGGCGGTCCTGCGGGCGATGCGTGCGTACGAGGCGACGCGTGTCGAGGTGAAGTCACATGTGCAGCAACAGTTCAACCGCATCCTGCAACGGGCGTCACAAGGGACGGTGTGGACGTCCGGAGGATGCCGCAGCTGGTACCTCGACGGCGAAGGGGTGAACCGGGCGGTCTGGCCCGGCTCTACGCTTTCGTACTGGCGGACCACCCGCGCGATCAACCTCGGCGACTTCGAATACACCCGCCGCGAGGACCGCGAGAACGACGACGCCTATCATGGCCCCGCGCACCTGATCGACGAGAACGGTGACGAATACACGGTCCGGGCGCACATCATCGCCCACTTCGAACCCCTGGACAACACGGTGCACTGGTCAGGGCGGCTGGAACAGTCGTCCGGCCTGATTCGTCTGCACCAGAGCCTGAATCAACCCGTGCACCTCCGTATCCCCGGCGAGGACGCAGTGCCGGCGATGCTGACCGACAACGACCCGTGGGGTGGCAGTCAGATCGTCGGCGAAGGAGCGTCGCCGTACCCGATGTACGACGCCGCAGATATCGAGGCGGCGGTCCATGCGTGAGTACCGCGGAAAGACGGTTGTCATCACCGGCGCCGGCGGCGGGATCGGCGCAGCGATGGCCGACGAATTCACCTCTCGTGGAGCCCACCTTGCCTTGTCGGATATCGACGGCGCCAGCCTCGACGAGACGGTGCGGCGATGCGCGGCGCGCGGCGCGACGGTTGCCGGTGAGGTGCTCGATGTGGCCGATCGTGACGCGATCTACGATTACGCCGGTCACGTTGCGGCGAAGTTCGGTGATATTCACGTGGTGGTGAACAACGCCGGGGTGGCCGTGCACGGACCCGTGATCGATACCGCTGACGACGACCTGGAATGGATCATGCGGATCAACTTCTGGGGTGTCGTACACGGCAGTAGGGCGTTTCTGCCACACCTGATCGCCTCTGGCGATGGGCAATTGGCGAACGTGTCAAGTGTTTTCGGACTCGTCGCCGCACCAAAGGACGCGGCCTACAACGCCTCGAAGTTCGCCGTACGGGGGTTCACCGAGTCCCTGCGCCAAGAACTACGCCTGAGCGGTGCGCCGGTAGCGGTGAGCTGCGTGTTGCCGGGCGGAATCAAGACCGGCATCGCGCGGTCGGCCCGGGTCATCGGTGATCACCCCGATAGCGTGCAGAAGCTCTTCGATCGGGTGGCGATGACCTCGCCTGACAAGGCAGCCCGCATCATCGTCAATGGCCTGCGCCGGAGCCAGGCGCGCATTCTCGTCGGGCCCGACGCCCACGCCATCGCAGTGCTTCCACGCGTGTTCGGTGCTCAGTACGGCCTTTTAGTTGAATCCGCAGCACGCTTGCTCCGCGCGTGATTCGGTTTCTCAAATCTCTCAAGGATTCTCGTGGCATACGTCATCACCCAAAACTGTTGCAACGACGCGTCGTGCGTGGCGGCCTGCCCGGTCGGGTGCATTCACCCGTCGCCGGACGAGCCAGGCTTCGCCGCCGCTGAGATGCTGTACATCGATCCCGGCACGTGCATCGACTGCGGTGCGTGCGCCGATGCGTGCCCGGTTGAAGCAATCCGTCCAGGCAAAGAGCTCAGCGTCGAACACGAGCGCTATCGGCAGATCAACGCTGATTACTATCGGCGGCACCCGTCGCCGGCAACGTTCAAACGAGCCGCTATCCCGCGCCCACTGGTCACCCAGCCATTGCGTGTGGCCATTGTGGGATCGGGCCCAGCCGGCCTCTACAGCGCGGAAGCCTTGCTGCATCACCCAGGTGTGCGAGTGGACATGTTCGATCGACTCCCATTTCCGCATGGCCTGGCTCGCTATGGAGTGGCGCCCGATCACCCGGCCACCAAAGCGGTCGTCGACCAGTTCGATTTCTCCCCGGAGAAGTCGCAACGCTTCGGCCTGCACCTGGGAATCGAGATCGGCACCGACATCTCGCACACCGAACTGCAACAGCGGTATTCGGCAGTCATCTACGCCACCGGGGCGTTTCATCCGCGGCTCCTGGACATCCCTGGTGCCCAGCTGCCGGCTCTGTACCCGCCGCGGCCTTCGTGGGCTGGTACAACGATCACCCCGATCATCGTGACCTCGGGCCCGACCTGTCCGGTGACCGGGCGGTCATCGTGGGGAACGGCAACGTCGCCCTCGACATGGCCCGGATCCTCGGCGCCGATCCCGAAACCCTGCGCAACACGGCGATTTCCCAGCATGCACTGAGTGCTCTGCGCGACAGCATGATTCGCGAGGTTGTCGTCATCGGCCGGCACGATCCGCAGGACGCTGCCTTCACAGTTCCCGAGCTGCTGGCTCTGACGCATATGCCGGACATCGATGTCATTGTCGATCCCGCTGATCTGTCGCGCGGTCCCGCGTCGAGCCCAGGGATGCAGCTGTTGAACGAGATCGCGCACACGCCGGCCAGTGGGGCCCGGACCCGCATCGTCTTCCAGTTCAACTCCACACCGACTGCGATCCGGGGCGGTCAGCGCGTCAGCGGACTGCAACTGCAGACGGCGGCCGGCGCGCTCCATGAGATCGAAGCCGGCCTTATCCTGCACTCCATTGGTTTTCAGGGGAGGGCGATACCGGGCGTCCCCTTCGATGATCACCGACACACGGTTCCGCACCAGCAAGGACGTGTCCTGGACACCGCCACCGGGCAGCCGATGCCCGGCGTCTACACCGTCGGATGGATCAAGCGCGGCCCCACCGGTGTGATCGGCACCAACCGCACCTGTGCCGACGAAACAGTGTCTGCGCTCCTCGAGGATGCCGGCGCCGGGAAGCTCGCCGCATCAAGTCTCCAATCCGCGATGTGATGCATATGGATGAGTTCGATTACGACGTCCTGGTCATCGGTTCTGGCTTCGGAGGCAGTGTTGCGGCCCTGCGTTTGACCGAGAAGGACTACCGCGTGGGTGTGATCGAAGCCGGACGGCGGTGGGATCCGGAGGATCTGCCGAGGACCAATTGGAATGTCCGGAAATCGATTTGGGCACCGCGCCTCGGCTGGACGGGACCGCAGCGGATCACGCTGTTGGGTAAGTGCATGGTGGCCAGCGGCGCAGCCGTCGGTGGGGGATCGATCGTCTACGGCAACACCTTGTACGAGCCGTTGCCGGACTTCTACACCGACGTGGCGTGGGGGCACATCGCCGACTGGCGCGCGGAACTTGCGCCGTACTACTGCCAGGCCAAACGAATGCTCGGCGTTGCGGCGAACCCTCGAACTACCTCAGCCGATGAAATCCTGCTGGACGTCGCAACAGACCTGGGGGTGGCCGACACGTTCCATGCGACGAACGTCGGCGTGTTCTTCAACGAGGGCCGTGAAGGGGAGCCGGTCGATGATCCCTACTTTGGTGGTGTGGGTCCGCAGCGGGCGGGCTGTACCCACTGCGCGCGGTGCTTCACCGGCTGCCCGCACAACGCGAAGAACACGACTACCCGCAATTACCTCTACTTGGCCGAACAAGCCGGGGCACAGGTCATCCCGTTGACAACCGCGACGGCTGTCCGGCCACTTCCGGAAGGCGGCTATGCGGTCGATACGCGCCGCTCGACCGGCGTGACCGGACGGGGCAAGCGGACTTTGACCGCCCGCCAGGTGGTGCTCGCCGCTGCCGCGCTGGGCACCCAGAAACTGCTGCACACGATGCGCGACAACGGGATCCTGCCGCATTTGTCTCCTCGTCTCGGTGAGCTCAGCCGCAGTAACTCCGAGGCCGTGCTCGGCGCACGGAGCCGCACCCGCACGGACTTCGCCAGCGGGGTGGCCATCACTTCGTCGATCCACCCCGAACCCAACACTCACGTCGAGGTATGCCGGTATGGCAAGGGCCAGAATGCGATCACCGTTCTGACGGTTCCGCTCATCGATGGTGGCCCATACCGTCTGCTGCGTTTCCTGCTTGCTGCGGCACGACGGCCGCTGGTGTTCCTGCGCACCCAGAACGCACGCAGGGCATCCGAGAAGGCGGTGGTCCTGCTCGTGATGCAGTCGCTGGACAACTCGCTGACGTCATACCTTCGTCGAGGACGGCTGACCACCAGGCAGGGCGGCGGCGACCCCAACCCGGAGTGGATTCCGTTGGCCCACGACATCGCCCGTCGTTTCGCGGACAAGATCGAGGGCGACCCGGAAGGCGGCGTCAACGACGTCGTCAACATCCCGACCACCGCTCACTACATCGGCGGATGCGTCATCGGCACGTCGGCCGACGAGGGTGTGGTCGATCCGTACCAGCGCGTGTTCGGCCACCCCGGATTGCATATCGCCGACGGATCGGCGATCACCGCCAATCTCGGCGTCAACCCGTCGCTTACCATCACAGCGCAGGCCGAGCGGGCAATGGCATTCTGGCCCAACAAGGGTGAGCCTGATCCACGCCCCGGCCTCGGTGAGCCCTACCAAAGGGTCATGCCAGTCACGCCGAAACATCCAGTCGTTCCGCAGGACGCGCTGGGTGCGCTGAGGCTGCCTGTCAGATCCTGAGATCAGTGACCCACCGTCTAGGACGAAGACAGCCTGGACGGCATCCTCGGTTCACGGATTATCTATCACCCACCGGTCAGGCCGCCGCTGCCCCTCTGGTGAGCGTGACGTCGAGTCGGGAGAGTCCGCGCAGGTTGGGGTTGGTGGTCCAGATGGGTGTTCCGGCCACTTCGACCCGGTCGACCTGGTCGACGATTTCGCGCAGCACTGCCTGGCCCTCCAGGCGGGCCAACTGAGCTCCGAGGCACAGGTGCACGCCCGAGCCGAAGGCCACGTGCCCGGTGGGATTTCGGTCGGCCCGGAACACGTCCGGATCCTCGAACTGGCGCGGGTCGCGGTTGGCCGCACCCCACGCCAGCAGCACCCGCGAACCCGCCGGGATCGTGACATCGCCCACCTGGTAGTCGACACGTGCTGTGCGGTAGAAGCTTTGGATAGGGGAGAGAAACCGTAACTGCTCTTCGATGGCGGACGGGATCAGGTCGGGATGCCGGCGCAGGACATCCAGCTGGTCGGGGTGCTGGGCCAGGGTGAGGAACAAGGTGGAAAGCAGGTTGGTAGTGGTCTCATTGCCGGCCAGTAGCAGCAGCACCGCGACAAAGAACAACTCCTCGTCGCTGAGTTGCCCGGCCGGCCGGCCGTTGTCGGTGCGCCGGGTCAATCGACCAAGCACGGTGTTCTCGTCGAGTAGCTCGCCCCGGCCGAGCCGGTCGGTGAAGAAGTCATACAGATGACGGAAACCATTGAGAGTCGGCACAATTTCGGCCAGTCCCGACCAGGTGAAGTTCACGTCCGCAATGCGGATCGCCTCGTTGGACCAGTCGCGGAACGCAGACTGGTCTTCCTCGGCGATGCCCAGGATGTGCGAGATCATTGCCATCGGCATCGGCACGGCCAGTGTTGACACGACCTCTGAGGTACCTCGGGTGGACATCTGTGAGACCAGGTCTCGGGCGAGGCGGTCGATCATCGGCTGCCATGACTCGAGGGAGCCACGGGTGAAGCCCGGCAATGCCTGCTTGCGCATCCGGGTATGTTCCGGTGCGTCCGTCATCAGCAGCACCGGCAGCCGGATCCGGCCGTAGGTGACTCCCTCCGCGCTGGACAGCACATTGTCGGCGCGTGCGCCGGCCCGAACGTCGGCGTACCGGGTCAGTACGTAGATATCGCGTCTCGGGTTGTAATGAACTGGTGCTCCGGCGAGCAACTCTCGGTAGCGTGGGTAGGGATCGGCGGCCGTGGCCGGGTCGAACGGATCGAAATCGGTGAGATCCACCCCGGTCGGGATGGACCTGTTCCTGACTCGCGTCACAGCCTCTCGGGTCAAGTTGCCGGCGAGTGTCCTGGCGATCAGCGGCCCGTATCTGCCGGCCAACCGGATATCGCTTCGCATCGTCATATCCCCAAAGTAGGAAGCGTCGGGCACAGGCGGAATGAGGCATTGGGACAGAAGCTTGATAATTCCGGACACCGGCGGCCACGGTTGATACCTTCAGCGCGATGACCGGTCACAGCGCTCAGGTTCGGCGCCCCGCGGTGGCTGCGCGTCACATCTGCGCGGTGGCCGCCGAGATGGGCCTCGATGTTGACGGTGTGCTCGTCGGTACGTCAGTCGCACCCGCCGACCTGAGAGATCCCGAGTTCGAAGTCTGCGGCGAAGACGAGATCACCATGGCGCGCAATCTGATTCGAATCGCTTCTGATCCACCGGGCCTGGGTGTCGCGGTCGGAACTCGGATCAATCTGACCAACCTCGGCATGTTCGGATTTGCCGCAATGGCATCGGGGACTCTGCGCGAGTTGATCTCGGTAGGACTGCGTTTCTTCTCGCTGACGACGTTGCACGTGTCGATGACGTTGATGGAACAACCCATCCGGTGCGACGTTGCCCTGGATGCCGACCACCTTCCGGAGGATGTGCGGCGGTTCTTCGTCGAACGCGACGTCGCGGCCATCGTCGCGACGGTGCCAACCTTCGTTTACCCGGTACTTGCCCGCTATGTCGGTGAGATGCACGTCGAAGTCGCCGCCGACGAGGAATACCTGCGCCCGTTGTTCGAGGCGGTGGGAATCCGCAACGTCAGTTACGGATGCCGGCGCACCGTCACGGGCTTTCCCAGCGCATTGCTCGATGAGCCGTTGCCGCAGGCTGATGAGCACACGCTCGCCGAATGTGTCGCCCAATGCGAGCAGATTGTGGCACGACGCAATCTCCGACACGGGTTCTCGGCGCTCGTGCGCTCGCAATTGCTGTCCTCGCCCGGCGCCATGCCGGGCCTGGATGAGGTTGCATCCGCCCTGCATCTGCACCCGCGCACCCTGCGTCGCCGGCTTACCGCAGAAAGCACGACATTTCGTGCCCTCACCAACGAGGTGCGGGCGTCATTGGCGACCGAACTCTTGTCACAGGTCGGATTGACCGTCGAGGAGGCCGCCCGCCGACTCGGTTACGCCGAGACCGCTGCGTTCAACCACGCGTTCTCACGCTGGTTCGGCGTCGCCCCCACCGAGTACCGTCGGCGCCGAGCCGGTCTCGGTGAGCCCCATGCCCGGTGACCGCTTGTTCAAACGCATCGGTGGCCATCGCGGCGAATGTCGCTACCGGTCCGACGATTCTGGCGTGTGAGGCGCTGCTCGACGCGACCCATGCTGTTCGGTGGAAGTGTCGTTCGCGGCCATCAGCATGCAATTTAAATGCCGATTTGCTGGTTACTTGAGCCGTTCCGGCAATTCAACGACGTAAGATGCAACGGTGACCGCGCGCGGGGACGGGCAAGCCAGGCGGCGCACGCAGGCCGAACGCAGCGCCGCGATGCGCAGCCGGCTGCTGGACGCCACCGTGGAATGCCTGGTCACCTACGGTTACGCGGGTACCACCACGCAGCGGGTCGCCGAGGTCGCCGGTGTGACTCGCGGTGCTCAGGTTCACCACTTCCGGTCCAAGGAAGACCTGGTGGTGGCGGCGATCGAGCATCTTGCGGAGCAGCGTGCGCAGGCTGCGGTCCGCGATCTCGGTCGGGTGACGGCGAGCCCCGACGCTGCCTCGATGGTGCTCGACTATCTGTGGGAATCGCATCAGGGACCCGTTTTCGTTGCAACACTTGAACTCTGGGTGGCAGCGCGCACCGATGAAGTGTTAGCCGCGCAGATCGAGCGCGTCGAACCGATCGTGACCGGCGCCTTGGTCGGCGCGCTTGCGCAGCTGGTCCCGGACCGGGTCGCACAGAAGGAACTGCGCGACCTGGCCTATACGGCCATGGATGCGCTGCGGGGGATCCTGTTGTCGAGTTTCGCCGATCGCGACCCCAAGCGGGCCAGGAAACGCTGGGACCGCGTGTGTGTGCATTTGCGCCGCATGATCTCCGACTCCCTGAGTGCTGAAATCTCGTCGTAGCCCCGGCCGCACTGCGGCCTGTTCTCGATAGTTCATTCACGACTCTGAAGGGGTCCGTCGGCCCTCTTGTTAAGATACCAACAGGTTGGTATGTTTTTTTCATCGCACAGAAAGAGAGGGTGTTGATGCCCAACAAGGTGTATGTGATCGGTGTCGGGATGACGAAGTTCGAGAAACCCGGCCACCGGACCAACGACGACGGGTCGGCGTGGGACTACCCCGACATGGCGCGCGAATCTGGCTCGAAAGCATTGGCGGACGCGGGGATTGAATACCGCGAGGTTCAGGAAGCCTATGTTGGCTATGTCTACGGAGAGTCGACGTCGGGTCAGCGGGCGGTCTACGAGCTCGGGATGACGGGTCTACCGGTCGTCAACGTGAACAACAACTGTTCGACCGGTTCCACCGCGTTGTACCTCGCGGCACGCGCGGTGCGTAGCGGCCTGGCCGACTGTGCCCTGGCGCTGGGGTTCGAGAAGATGCAGCCCGGTTCCCTCGGGTCGACCTACGACGATCGCGAGCAGCCGATGGCCAAGCATTTCCTGGCCCTCGCGGAGATCTCCGAGGTACTGTTTCCACCCGCGCCGTGGATGTTCGGCGCGGCAGGCCGCGAACACATGAATCAATACGGCTCCACGGCAGAGCATTTCGCGAAGATCGGGTACAAGAACCATAAGCATTCGGTCAACAACCCGTACGCACAGTTCCAGGACGAGTACAGCCTCGAGGACATCCTCGGTGCGCGGATGATCTACGACCCGCTGACCAAGCTGCAGTGCTCACCGACCTCTGATGGGTCCGGAGCGGCAATCCTGGCCAGTGAGG
The DNA here is from genome assembly GCF_048282715.1 of Mycobacterium sp. 134. Lineage (NCBI taxonomy): Bacteria > Bacillati > Actinomycetota > Actinomycetes > Mycobacteriales > Mycobacteriaceae > Mycobacterium > Mycobacterium sp. 134. The sequence goes on along the minus strand of NZ_JBLVUN010000008.1, from coordinate 4,013,643 downwards.
ACTTCGTCGACAAGCACGGCCTGGCAGACCGGGCCGTGGAGATCGTCGGCCAGGCGATGACCACCGATTTCGAGAACAGCTTCGACGGCACCTGCAAGGCGTTGATCGGGCATCACATGAATGTCGCTGCCGCTCGGCAGGTTTACGACGAATCCGGGTTGGGGCCCGAAGATTTTCAGGTGATCGAGCTGCACGACTGCTTCTCAGCCAACGAACTCCTCCTGTATGAGGCGCTGGGCCTGTGTGGCGAGGGCGAGGCACCGAAGCTGATCGACAACGGTGACACCACCTACGGCGGGCGGTGGGTGGTCAACCCGTCCGGCGGGCTGATCTCCAAGGGGCATCCTCTCGGCGCGACCGGCCTGGCCCAGTGCGCCGAATTGACCTGGCAGCTGCGGGGCACCGCCGACAAACGTCAGGTCGACGGCGTCACCGCCGCACTGCAACACAACATCGGACTCGGCGGAGCCGCAGTCGTGACCGCCTACCAGCGCGCCGAGCGCTGACCGGAAAACCCGACAACACAAGGAGTTACGATAATGGGACACATCGAAGCAACCCGTGAACTGGCGGCCGGACCGGACGCGCTGTGGGCGACCGTGTCGGATCCGCAGACCTGGGACAAGTGGTTTACCGTCCACGACAAGTGGCTCGAGGAGCCGCCCGCCACGTTGACCGCCGGGGCGAAGCTCAGCGCCAAGATCGTGATGCTGGGCATGGCGAACAAGATCGACTGGACCATCGAATCTGTCGACGCGCCCAACAGCCTCGTGCTTTCCGGCACCGGCATGGCCGGGGTGAAGGCGAAGTTCGCGTTCACCATCGACCCGATCGACACCGGATCTCGGTTCACCGTCAGTGGTGACTTCGAAGGAGCGCTCGTCAAGGGCGCGCTCGCGAAGGCCGTGGAGAAGGACGGTGTCAAACAGCTCGACAAGAGCCTCGATGCACTCGACGCGCTGGCATCGGCGTCGGCATGACCGCCGCGAACAAGGCCACAGACGAAGAACTGGTCTTCGACGACAGCGGGCTGAACACCTGGACCGATGAGGAACGGTTCGAGGTCACTCGTGAGCGACTGGCCGAATACGCCGCAGCCACCAATGATCCGATCCCGGCGCACCGCTCCGGCGATGTGGCCCCTCCGGTGTTCGCGATCGTTCCGGTGTTCGAGGCCTTGCTGGTGCCCGCAGTCGACGTGCTGCCGGTCGAACTCATCCCGCGGGTCGTGCACGGCGAACAGGACTTCCACTTCCACCGGCCGATCCGGCCCGGCGACAAGTTGGTGTCACGCGGAAAAATGATCGGCTACGAAGGCCTGGACAACGGCACCCGGGCAGCGATATATCTCGAATGCCGCACAGAAGACGGCGAACTGGTCAACGAACAGTACGTCACCACGTTCGTGCGGGGCTTCGATGCCGGCAAGACGATGGGGGAGTTGAGCCCGAGTCACCGGTTCGATGAGACATTGCGTGCCGGGGCCCCGGTTGCCACCGTCGTCCAGCATGTCGACGACGATCAGACGTTTCGGTACAGCCCCGCCTCGGGTGACCCCATGCCGATCCACCTCGACGAGGAGGTGGCGCGCGACGCCGGTCTGCCCGGAATCATCGCGCACGGTCTGTGCACCATGGCGTTCACGTCATGGGCCGTGCTCACCGAGGTTACCGGGGCGGATGTCAACCGGCTCAAGAGGTTTGCCGTGCGGTTCTCGAAGATGGTGCTTCCCGGCGATGACCTTGAAACCCGTATCTGGCAGAAAGGGTCGGCCGACGGCATCACGTCCTACGCGTTCGAAACCGCACGAGGATCCGATCTCGTCATCACCGACGGCCTGGCCGAAATAGCAGAGGAGACATAACCATGGGTGCACTGGAAGGACGCGTCGCGGTGATCACCGGCGCGGGCCGCGGCATCGGCCGTGAACACGCACGGCTGTTCGCATCGGAAGGCGCCAGCGTCGTCGTCAACGATCTGGGCGGCAGCAATGCCGGTGAGGGCGCAGACGCCGGGCCGGCCCACGAGGTGGTGGCCGAGATCGAGGCCGCCGGCGGCAACGCAGTGGCCAACACCGCGAACGTGGCGACCTGGGATGGCGCGAAATCCCTGGTTCAACAGGCGATCGACGAGTTCGGTCGACTCGACGTCGTCGTCAACAACGCCGGAATCCTGCGGGACGGGTTCATCCCGACGATGGCCGAGTCCGATTGGGACGCGGTGATCGCGGTGCATCTCAAGGGGCATTTCTCGGTGCTGCGACATGCGGCCGAGTATTGGAAGGCACAGTCGAAGGCGGGCGATCAGCCGATCGCCTCGGTGATCAACACGGCATCGGGTTCTGGCACGACGATCCCCAATGCCGGCCAGGTGAACTACGGATCGGCCAAGGCGGCGATCGCCGCGATGACCCTGGTAGCCGCCGATGAGTTGGAACGCTACGGCGTCCGGGTGAATGCGATCGCGCCGATCGCTCGGACCCGGCTCACCCTGGCCACCCCCGGGATGGGTGCGCTGATGGCCGAACCCGAGGATGAGGGAGAGGCAGACCTGTTCAGCCCGGCCAACATCTCACCGCTCGTCGCCTACCTCGCGACGGAGAAGTGCCCGGTCACCGGTCGGGTGTATGCCGTTCAGGGCGGGGCAATCTCGCAGTTGGCGGGTTGGCACGACGTCGAGACCATCGAGACCGACGGAGTGTGGCAGATCGACGATATCGCCGGGCGGTTGCCGTCATGATCGAGTGGTCCGACACCGACATCATCATGCGCGACACGGTGCGCGAGTTCATCGACAAGGAGATCCGGCCGCACCTCGACGGGCTGGAGAGCGGTGAGCTGTCGCCATACCCGTTTGCCCGCAAACTGTTCAGCGAGTTCGGTCTCGACGTCATGGCAGCCGAAGCCGTCAAGACCATGCTCGACAAGGAGCGCGAGCGCGGATCCGGCGAGAACCGGCAGAAATCCGGCGGCATCGGTGGTCTCGGCGAGCAGGTGTCAATGGCCGCGGTCATGGTCTCCGAGCTGGCCGGGGTGAGTATCGGGCTGCTCAGCACCGTCGGTGTCAGCCTGGGGCTAGGGGCGGCGACCATCATGAGCCGCGGCACGCTGGCGCAGAAGGAGCGGTGGCTGCCCGAGCTGATGACACTCGACAAGGTCGCCGCCTGGGCGATCACGGAGCCGGATGCGGGGTCGGATGCGTTCGGCGGGATGAAGACGTATGTCAGACGTGCCCCAGATGGCACAGGCGACTATCTGCTCACCGGGCAGAAGACCTTTATCACCAACGGTCCCTTCGCCGATGTGCTGATCGTCTACGCCAAGCTGGACGAGGGTGATCCATCGGTTGACCGGCGGGACCGCCCCGTGCTCACCTTCGTCCTGGAATCCGGGATGCCGGGCCTGACCCAGGGCAAACCGTTCAAGAAGATGGGCATGATGTCCTCACCCACGGGTGAGTTGTTCTTCGACAACGTGCGGATCAGCCCCGATCGGTTGTTGGGGGAGACCGAATCCCACTCCGGCGGCGATGGACGTGACAGTGCGCGGGCCAACTTCGCGGCTGAGCGGGTTGGTGTGGCGCTGATGTCGCTCGGCATCATCAACGAGTGTCACCGGTTGTCTCTCGACTATGCCAAGACGCGCATGTTGTGGGGCAAGTCCATCTCGTCATTCCAGCTGATCCAGCTGAAGCTGGCCAAGATGGAGATCGCCCGGATCAACGTGCAGAACATGGTGTTCCAAACTCTGGAACGGCTGAAAGACGGCTCGCTCCCAACACTTTCCGAGGCGTCGGCGATCAAGCTGTATTCCTCTGAGGCCGCGACCGAGGTGGCAATGGAAGCCGTCCAGCTGTTCGGCGGCAACGGCTACATGGCCGAATACCGCGTCGAGCAGCTTGCGCGGGACGCCAAGTCGCTGATGATCTACGCGGGCAGTAACGAGGTGCAGGTGACGCATATCGCGAAGGGGCTGCTCGCGGGATGATCGCCGAAAGCCGGGCCACGATCGACGGGGTCGGCACCAGGGTGTTGTCGGTGCCGGGCGACGGAACCCCGGTGGTTCTGCTACACGGCTATGCCGACAGCGCCGACACCTGGCGCGCGGTGCTCACGCGACTGGAAGCATTGGGACGCCAGGCGTTTGCGGTCGATCTGCCCGGCTTCGGTCGGGCAGATCTCCGCCGCCCCGGTCCACTGCTTCCGCAGTTCGATGCGTTCGCCGACGCACTCCTTGCCGATCGCGGACCTGCGATTCTGGTCGGCAATTCGCTCGGCGCGGCGACTGCGGTCCGCGCGGCGACCCGCAATCCCGACCTGGTGGCCGCATTGGTTGCCCTGGATGATCCACTCAACGCACGCCACTGGATTGCCAAACTGGCCCGAAATCGGGTTGTCCCAGACGGATTCTGGTCATGCGTCGCCCGCATCCCGGTTCCGGCGCGCACGCTGCGCCGGCTCACGATGAAAACTGTGCCGAGGGTGCTCTACGGCCCTGGGATAGCCGCGGATCCCGAGGTCGTGGCATATTGGTCCGGCCTGGTGTCGGGGGCGTCCGATGTGGCGACGTTGGGTCGGGACGCCTTCCGGTATGCCCATGAAGCCCTGGGTACCCACCGTGACGTCCGCGTCGGTTGTCCAACCGTGGTCGTACATGGCGCACGCGATCGAATAATCCCGGTTCATGCCAGTCAGGCACTGCACCAACAGATTCCAGGAAGTGAGCTCGTCGTGCTGTCCAGATCCGGTCATTGCCCCCAACTCGACGATCCCGATTCGGTGGTTCGGCTCATCACAGGTATCGGAGCGCCCGGATGATGGGTCCACTGTGTCAGCTACGCGATGTCATTGCGGCGGCTCTGGTTCTGCGACGGCGCGGTCTGGTCGATCTGGGCAATCCCGTCGAAGCCGTCCGCGCTTCTCACGCCATCCGCAAGTACGGGTCATTCGGCGGTCTGATCACCCACACCGCCTCGCGCTACGGTGACGCGACCGCGCTTGTGGACGAAGCCGGAACGCTGAGCTTCCGCGATCTCGAACGAACGTCGAATGCATTGGCTCGTGGGCTTTCCCGCAAAGGCATCGGTGCCGGTAAGGTAGTCGGAGTCCTCGAGCGCAATCATCGCGGGCTGATGCTTGCGTTGGCAGCGGCGGGCAAGGCCGGCGCCAGGGTGGTCCTGCTCAACACCGGATTCGCCGCGCCGCAGCTGGCCGATGTCTGTGCCCGGGAGCATGTTTCCGCGGTCGTGGCCGATCAGGAGTTCTCCGCACTGCTCGACGTGTTGCCGGACGACATCGAGCGCATCGTCGGATGGGCCGATGGCGCGACGACGCTTACGACTCTGGACACCATCGCAGGGGACGAGTGGACTGATCCGTTGCCCGCCCCGGCCAGCACCGGCGGGATGGTGTTGCTGACCAGCGGCACCACCGGAACGCCCAAAGGGGCGCCGCGAAACAAGGTGAGCCCGCTGCAATCCGCTCAACTGCTCGACCGGATCCCGTGGCCTGCGGGCGGCGCCTACTGCGTGACGGCGCCGATGTTCCATGCCACCGGCCTGGCCACGTGTTCGCTCGGGCTTGTCCTGGGCAACCGTGTCGTGCTGATGCGCCGGTTCGACCCAGAGGAAACGCTTGCGTCGATCGAAAGTCACCGGGTGAGCGCGCTCATCGTCGTGCCGACGATGCTGCAACGCATCCTCGACCTCGGACCCGACGTGCTGGCCCGCTACGACACCTCTTCCCTGAAAGTGATTTTCGCGGCCGGATCGGCGCTGTCCCCAGACCTGTGCCGGCGCACCGCGGAGGTTTTCGGCGACGTGCTCTACAACCTCTACGGGTCCACCGAGGTCGCCGTGGCCGCTGTCGCCACCCCGAGGGAGTTGCGCGTCGCACCCGGCACCGTGGGACGCCCGCCGGTCGGATGCACCCTGGCCGCCTACGACGACCGACGCCGCCGGATCACCGAACCCGGGCGGACCGGAACGCTTTTCGTTTCGAGTGGGCTCAGCTTCTCGGGATACACCGACGGTGGCCACAAGGAGATCGTCGACGGTCTGTTGTCATCGGGGGACACCGGCCATTTCACGGCTGACGGGCTGTGGTTCGTCGACGGTCGTGACGACGACATGATCGTCTCCGGAGGAGAGAACGTCTTCCCGCTCGAGGTTGAGAACCTGCTCGCCGATCACCCCGCGGTGGTCGAGTCGTGTGTCCTGGGCGTGGACGACGATGACTTCGGAAAACGGTTGCGCGCATTCGTGGTTCGCAATCCGGATGTTGATCTGGATGCCGATGGCGTCAGGACGTATGTACGTGCGGGGCTGGCCCGGCACAAAGTGCCCCGGGACGTGATCTTCGTCGATGCCCTGCCGCGCAACGAGACGGGGAAAGTCCTCAAAGGCGTATTGCGGGAGGAGTTTCGATGAAGACGACCGCATACCAAGGTGGCCGTGTGGTAGCGATCACCGGGGGAGCCAGGGGAATCGGCAGGGCGTCTGCAGCCGAGTTCCTACGGGCGGGTGCGCGGGTCGCACTCGGCGACGTCGATGCAGACCTGGTCGCGACGACCGCGGTCGAACTCGCCGAGGCGACCGGGGGTGTGGTCTGCGGGCTGCCGCTCGACGTCACCGACCGGACATCGTTCGCGTCGTTCCTCGATGCCGCCGAAGATCGGTTCGGTCCATTGGACGTGTTGGTCAACAACGCCGGCATCATGCCCACGGGCAAGTTCGCCGACGAGACCGACGACATGACCGACCGCATGGTCGCGATCAACCTCTGCGGTGTCCTTCACGGATCGAAGATCGCCGCGAAGCGGATGGCCGGACGAGGCGGTCACATCGTCAACGTCGCGTCATTGGCCGGTGTGAGCGCGTTTCCGGGCCTGGCCACCTACTGCGCGACCAAGCACGCCGTCGTCGGGTTCTCCGAGACACTTCACCTCGAGCTTGCGGCGGACGGCATCGGAGTCACCGCGGTGCTGCCGGGTGTCGTGCACACCGAACTCTCTGCCGGACACAGCACTCCGAAATGGATTCGGCCGATCTCGGAGGTGGAGCCCGACGATGTCGCGGCCGCGATCGTGGCCGCGGTGGGGAGTCACCGGACCAGGGTTGCGGTACCGCGAACTCTCGGAGTGGTGATGAAGATCGCGTCCGGTCTACCCGACAGAGTGCGGCACAGACTCTCCCACGCCGCGCATTTCGACACCGCGTTCACCCACGTCGACCCCGGCGCACGAGAGGCCTATCACCGGCGGCTCCGGTCCTGAGCTCTCAAAGCTGGCCGTGGCGAGGCGGTTTCGTGCCTGAGAGGGTGTAGTTGCCGATGTGACGGACCTTCCACCGGGTGGCGTCGTGCAACGTGTGGGTGCGGGCGTCACGCCAGTACCGCGACAGGTTGCCGGACGCCGAGGCGCTGCGGGTCCCGCCGAACTCGAACAGTGCGCTGCCGGCCTGCACCGCGGCCCGCGCGGCGGACACCTTGGCGATCGCCACCGCGATCGAGGCGGCCGCGGCGCTGTCCTCGGTGAGATCGGCTCGGGCCGCATCGACCTGGCGGGCCGCCTCGACGAGAAGCGCTTCCGCACCGCGCACCGTCACCGTCAGCTCACCGGCCACCTGCACCAGGGTCGGGTCTTCGACGGCGCTGGACACCGCGGCCTCGAAATGTGGCCGGGCCTTGGCGGCCTGACGCACCGCCTCCTCCAGCGCGCCCGTGGCGATACCCACGTCGAGAGCCGCGTGCAGCACCTGGGCTCGGGCCCCGTACACCGTGGGGCGCGTGAAGATCGGGCTGAACTCGACCACATGTGCCGCCGGCACCTCGACGGCGTCGAGGGTGACGGTGCCCGAGGCGGTGGTCCGCTGGCCCATGCCGTCCCAGTCGTCGACGACCTCCACCCCGCGGGCATCGCGCGGAACGAACGCGATCGCCTTGGGTGTGGTCGCCGTCGGCACCTGTCCCGAACCATCGGCCAGCGAGGCCCGCACGATCAGCCAGTCGGCGAACAACGCGCCGGTGGAGTAGAACTTGCGGCCGCTCAGGACATACCCGGTGTCGGCCAGCGTGAGCGTCGTGGTGTCCACGTCGATGGGGTGCGGACCCCGTTCGGATTGGGCATTGGCGAACAACGCCCCGTCCAGCACCAGCCCGTAGAAGTACGCCTGCTGTGCCGGCGTGCCCTGCAGTCGCAGCGCCTCCAGGAACGTGAAATGTGAGTGCGGGATCTGACCGATGGACGGATCACCGTGTGCCAGCAGGCGGAACACCTCGGCGAGTACGGCGACGGGTACGTCGGGCCCGCCGTGCTCGGCGGGCACGGTCAGTGCCAGCAGGCCGGATTCCTTGAGCGTTTGCACCTGCTCGTGCGGCAGGATCCGGTGCGCGTCGCGGGCACCGGCCCCCTCGGCGAACGATCTGGACAGCTGCGTCGCGGCGGCCAGTGCGGCTTCCGTCGACGAGATGCGGGTGGCACCGGCCAGATCGGTCATCGCGGTGCGCCGACGAACGGGATCGAGGTCGGGGCGGCGGCCTGGTCGCCTCCGCCGAACAGACCGCGCTCGCGCAGGATCGGCACCACCCCCTCGCCGAACCAGAACAGCTCCTCCAGATGCGGATAGCCGGAGAAGATGAACTCGTCGATGCCGATCTCGGCGTACTCGGCGATCCGGTCGGCCACCTCGGTATGGCTGCCCACCAGAGCGGTTCCGGCACCGCCGCGCACCAATCCGACGCCCGACCACAGGTTCGGGGCGATCTCCAGGCTGCGGGCGTCACTCCAGGTGCCGTTGGTGCGGTTGGCCTCGTGCAGGGCCAGCATGCGCTTCTGGCCCTCGGACTGGCTGCGGGCCAGCCCGGCCTGTGCCGCTGCGACGGTCTCCTCGTCCAGGGCGGCGACCAGCCGGTCGGCCTGGGCCCACGCCTCCTCGGAGGTGTCCCGGGAAATGGTGTGCAGGCGGATGCCGAAACGCAGCTTGCGGCCCTGCTCCTCGCCGAGTGCCCGGATCCATTCGATTTTCTTCCGTACGGCGGCCGGCGGCTCGCCCCAGGTCAGATAGACGTCGGAGTGCCGGGCCGCCACCGGGCCGGCTGCCTGCGAGCTGCCGCCGAAGTACAGCGGTGGAACCGGGGTGGGTGGCAGGGCCAGCGAGGCTTCCTCGACGTCGATGTACTCGCCCTTGTGGGTCACCGTCTCGCCGGCCCACAACCGCCGCACGACGTCGAGGAACTCGTCGCAGCGCGCATACCGTGCGTCCTTGTCCAGGTGGTCGCCGAACGCCCGCTGTTCGTGCGCTTCGCCTCCGACGACGACGTTCAGCAGGATCCGTCCCGGTGCGTGCCGGGCGAACGTGGCGGCCATCTGTGCCGACAGGGTCGGGCTGACCAGGCCCGGGCGGAACGCCACCAGGAATGCCAGCGAGGTGGTCTCGCGGGCCAGCAGCGCCGCGGTGATGAACGCGTCCTCGCACCAGGCACCGGTCGGGATGAGTGCGCCGGTGAAACCGAACCGCTCCGCCGAGCGGACGATCGAGGCCAGGTAGTCGATCGAGGCTTCACGGTCGCCACCGGCGGCGCCCGCGGGCGTGCCGTGGCCGCCGCCGACGATCAGTCGGCTGTCGCCGTAGGTGGGAAGGAACCAGTGCAGAGAGACAGTCACGAACAGGTCATCTTGGTGCCGGATCGGCCAGAGCGCACGGGTAAAAATCGCCGTGATCGGCTTCGGCGTGTCGTCAGCTCGCGACGACCCAGATCGCCTCGGCCGCCGGATTGCCCAGCTCGACCTGGACGCTGGCGTCGTCTCCGCCGGTGGCCGCGTCGCCGGGCGTACCCGGGCTTTGTACGGCCACCGAGATCACGCCGGCGAAATCACGTCGCGCCAGTACCCGCACCCGGGAATCGAGGCTGATGCCGACGCTGTCGAAGTAGCGCAGCATCTCCGGATCGGCGTCGGAGATGCGGGCCACCGTGCCCGCGTCGCCGTCCTGGCACGCCGAGAGCTGGCGGGCGGGCGGGGTCGGCACCTGGCCGTCGGCCGCCGGGATCGGGTCGCCGTGCGGATCGCGGGTGGGGTGGCCCAGCTTGGCGTCGATGCGGTCGAGCATCCGATCGGACACCGCGTGCTCGAGGATTTCGGCCTCGTCGTGCACCTCGTCCCAGCCGTAGCCCAACTCCTGCACCAGGAAGGTCTCCATCAGCCGGTGCCGACGCACCATCGCCAGCGCCGCGCGCCGGCCCGCATCGGTCAGGGTCACCGCGCCGTACTTCTCGTGGTGGACCAGGCCCTGGTCGGCGAGTTTGCGGATCGATTCCGAGGCCGTGGATGCGGACACGCCGATCCGCTCGGCCAGCAGTTTCGTGCTGACCTTTTCGCGAGACCACTCCTGGGCTGTCCAGATGACTTTCAAATAGTCCTGGGCAACCGTGGAGAGGTCTTGATGGTTACCGTCGGGACTCACAGTAGGAAAGTTTAGGCAATCATCACCTGATCGGGGGATCTAGAGGCGACCGTGCCGCCTTCGGGTCGTAGGCTGATTGCGTGCAGCGCTGGCGTGGGCAGGACGAGATCCCCACGGACTGGGGCAGGTGTGTAGTCACCATCGGGGTGTTCGACGGGGTTCACCGTGGACACGCGGAGTTGATCAGCCATGCGGTGAAAGCGGGCCGATCACGCGGAGTACCGGTGGTTCTCATGACCTTCGACCCACATCCGATGGAGGTGGTGTTTCCGGGGAGTCATCCGGCGCAGTTGACGACGCTGACCCGGCGGGCCGAGCTGGTCGAGGAACTCGGCGTCGACGTATTTCTGGTCATGCCGTTCACCTCGGATTTCATGAAGCTCACCCCTGAGCGCTACATCCACGAACTGCTCGTCGAAGACCTGCATGTGGTGGAGGTCGTCGTGGGGGAGAACTTCACCTTCGGCAAGAAGGCGGCGGGCAACGTCGCGATGCTGCGCGCGGCCGGGGAACGCTTCGGGTTCGCGGTCGAGAGCATGTCGCTGGTGACCGAAACGCTCGATGCCGAGCATCGCGATGAGCGGGTCACCTTCTCGTCGACCTACATCCGGTCCTGCGTGGACGCCGGCGACGTGGTGGCCGCCACCGAAGCCCTGGGCCGTCCCCATCGCGTCGAGGGCGTCGTGGTGCGCGGCGACGGGCGCGGCCGGGTACTGGGCTTCCCGACGGCCAACGTGGCGCCGCCGATGTTCTCGGCGATTCCGGCCGACGGCGTGTATGCCGCCTGGTTCACGGTGCTGGGGCACGGCCCCGTGATGGGCACCGTCATCCCCGGCGAGCGGTACGAGGCCGCCGTCTCGGTCGGCACCAACCCGACGTTCTCGGGGCGGACTCGCACGGTCGAGGCGTTCGTGCTGGACACCAACGCCGACCTGTACGGGCAGCACGTCGCGGTCGATTTCGTGGCCCGGATCCGGGGTCAGGAGAAGTTCGAATCGGTGAAGGATCTGGTCGTGGCCATGGAGGCCGACACCGACCGGGCCCGCGCGATTCTGGCTGCGCAATAGCACGCGATTCTGGCTGCGCAGCAGAAACTGCTAGACTTTCGGCCGATCCGGTGCATGCTGCAGTCCGCGGTGGCTGTGCCGAGAATATGTTCGCGGGACTGAAATGATGGAGTTACTTTCGTGGCGCTTACTGCCGAGCAGAAAAAAGAAATCCTGACCAGCTACGGCCTGCACGAGACCGACACCGGTTCGCCGGAGGCCCAGGTCGCCCTGCTGACCAAGCGGATCTCGGACCTGACCGAGCACCTCAAGCAGCACAAGCACGACCACCACTCGCGTCGCGGCCTGCTGCTGCTCGTCGGCCGTCGTCGCCGGCTGCTGAAGTACGTCGCCCAGGTTGACGTGGCGCGCTACCGCTCGCTGATCGAGCGCCTCGGGCTGCGTCGCTGACGCGGCGTCGATGCCACCACTTTCCGCGGCTGCCCCTATCGGGGCAGCCGCGATACTTTTCATCGCCGGTTTGACGGCATGCTCGTCCGCGGCGGCCGCGGACATGAAGGCAGGGGACTGCCTCAAGATGAGCGGCACGTACGAACGCCCGGACGCCAGTCGGGCCGAGTGCGGCAGCGACGCATCGAACTACAAGGTGATCTCCACGGTCACCGACAGCGATCAGTGCCCCGGCGACGTCGACACCTACTACTCGGTGCGCAGCGCATTCGACGACGAGACACAGACGCTGTGTCTGGACATCGACTGGATCACCGGCACCTGCATGAGCATCGATCCGGAGAACGACAAGGACCCGTACCGGGTGGATTGCGCGGATTCGTCTGCGCCGCACCGGCAACGGGCCACCGAGGTCCTCCGCGGGGTGTCGAACGTCGATCAGTGCGCCAGCGGAGTGGGCTACGCCTACTCGGAACGCCAGTTCACCGTATGTGTGGAGGACGTCTCCTAAGCAGGTCTGCGATGGCGGTCATGCTGTTGCTGCCGTGTAACATGAGGTCGTTCAGCGGCAGAAATCTGCGCTGAACACAGGTGCGGCACCCGCGAACCGTGGGCGTTGTTCCTGCGAGTCATATCGGGCCCGCCTGGTCGGGCGGTCTTCGGTAGTGGCTGCCGGAACCCCGTTGCCGGGGTCCATCCGGCCGCTTCGATCGACGGCCGTAGCCGTAACCAGGGCCCGTGGCGTATCGCCACCGTGACGCCGCGAAAACAGTTGAATGAATTCGAAAGAGGCCAACGGACTCTATGTCTGTAGTTGAACTTGAAGACGGTGTGTTCGAATCCACCGCAACCCTCGACAACGGGAGCTTCGGCACCCGCACCATCCGTTTCGAGACCGGGCGGCTCGCCCAGCAGGCCGCCGGCTCCGTCGTCGCCTACCTCGACGACGAGACCATGCTGCTGAGCGCCACCACCGCCAGCAAGACGCCGAAGGATCACTTCGACTTCTTCCCCTTGACCATCGACGTCGAGGAGCGGATGTACGCCGCGGGCCGGATCCCCGGCTCGTTCTTCCGGCGTGAGGGCCGTCCCTCCACCGATGCGATCTTGACCTGTCGCCTGATCGACCGGCCGCTGCGCCCGTCGTTCGTCAGTGGTCTGCGCAACGAGATCCAGGTCGTGGTCACCGTGCTGAGCCTGGATCCCAAGGATCTGTACGACGTGCTGGCCATCAACGCCGCCTCGGCGTCGACCCAGATCTCCGGCCTGCCGTTCTCGGGTCCGGTCGGCGGCGTGCGCGTCGCCCTGATCGATGGCCAGTGGGTCGCCTTCCCGACCGTCGAGCAGCTGGAGAAGGCTGTCTTCGACATGGTCGTCGCGGGCCGCAAGGTGGGCGACGACGTCGCGATCATGATGGTCGAGGCCGAAGCCACCGAGAACGTGATCGAGCTGGTCGCCGGCGGCGCGCAGGCTCCCACCGAGGCCGTCGTCGCCGAGGGCCTGGAGGCTGCCAAGCCGTTCATCGCGACGCTGTGCGACGCCCAGGCCGCGCTGGCCGAGAAGGCCGCCAAGGAGATCGCCGAATACCCGCTGTTCCCGGACTACGCCGAGGACGTCTACGACGCCGTGGCCGCGGTTGCCACCGACGCGCTGTCGGAGGCACTGACCATCGCGGGCAAGCACGAGCGCGACGACCGCACCAACGAGATCAAGGTCGAGGTGCTCGAGCGTCTGGGCGAGACCTACGCCGGCCGCGAGAAGGAGATCGGCGCGGCCTACCGCTCGCTGACCAAAAAGCTTGTGCGCCAGCGCATCCTGACTGACCACTTCCGTATCGACGGCCGTGGTGTGACCGACATCCGTGCGCTGTCGGCCGAGGTGGCCATCATCCCGCGGGCGCACGGCAGCGCGTTGTTCGAGCGCGGCGAGACCCAGATCATGGGTGTCACCACGCTGGACATGGTCAAGATGGCCCAGCAGATCGACTCGCTCGGGCCCGAGACCAGCAAGCGCTACATGCACCACTACAACTTCCCGCCGTTCTCGACCGGTGAGACCGGTCGCGTGGGTTCGCCCAAGCGCCGCGAGATCGGCCACGGTGCGCTGGCCGAGCGGGCCCTGGTTCCCGTGCTGCCCAGCGTCGAGGAGTTCCCGTACGCCATCCGTCAGGTCTCGGAGGCCCTTGGCTCCAACGGCTCCACCTCGATGGGCTCGGTGTGTGCCTCGACTCTGTCGTTGCTGAACGCCGGTGTGCCGCTCAAGGCGCCGGTGGCCGGCATCGCCATGGGCCTCGTCTCCGACCAGGTTGACGGTGAGACCCGCTACGTGACGCTGACCGACATCCTCGGCGCCGAGGATGCCTTCGGCGACATGGACTTCAAGTGCGCAGGCACCAAGGACTTCGTCACTGCCCTGCAGCTCGACACCAAGCTGGACGGCATCCCGTCCAAGGTGCTGGCCGGTGCGCTGGCGCAGGCCAAGGACGCGCGTCTGACCATCCTCGACGTGATGGCCGAGGCGATCGACGCGCCCGACGAGATGAGCCCGTACGCACCGCGGATCACCACGATCAAGGTGCCGGTCGACAAGATCGGCGAGGTCATCGGGCCCAAGGGCAAGATGATCAACTCGATCACCGAGGAGACCGGCGCGTCGATCTCCATCGAGGACGACGGCACCGTGTTCGTCGGCGCCAGCAATGGCGAGGCGGCCCAGGCCGCGATCGACAAGATCAACGCCATCGCCAACCCGCAGCTGCCCAAGATCGGTGAGCGGTTCCTCGGAACCGTGGTCAAGACCACCGACTTCGGCGCGTTCGTGTCGCTGCTGCCGGGTCGTGACGGCCTGGTCCACATCTCCAAGCTGGGGCGTGGCAAGCGCATCGCCAAGGTCGAGGATGTGGTGAAGGTCGGCGACAAGCTGCGCGTCGAGATCGCCGATATCGACAACCGCGGCAAGATCTCGCTGGTGCTCGTCGATGAGGAGTCAGCAGAGCAGGCCGACGGTGGCGACAAGGCTGCCGACGGCGCCCCGGCCACGGCCGACGCCGCAGCCGCTGCCGAGTCCTGATCACCTCAGCTCGACACAAGGCGTCTGCACTGAACACCACACATGTCCGCCGGACCGATCTTCCCGGCGGACTCCGGGTGGTCACTGAGTACATCCCGTCGGTGCGTTCCGCATCCGTCGGGGTCTGGGTGGGTGTCGGCTCCCGCGACGAAGGACGAAGCGTCGCGGGTGCCGCCCACTTCCTGGAACACCTGCTGTTCAAGGCCACCCCGACGCGTAGCGCAGTCGAGATAGCTCAGGCTGTCGATGCCGTCGGCGGTGAGCTGAACGCGTTCACCACCCGCGAGCACACCTGCTACTACGCACACGTGCTCGACTCCGACCTGGAACTCGCGGTCGACCTGGTGGCCGACGTCGTGCTGCGGGGTCGTTGTGCCACCGAGGATGTCGAGGTGGAACGCGACGTCGTTCTCGAAGAGATCGCCATGCGCGATGACGACCCCGAGGACAGCCTCGGCGACGTCTTCCTCTCGGCGATGTTCGGCGATCACCCGGTGGGACGTCCGGTGATCGGCAGCGTCGAGTCGATCGAGACGATGACGCGCGCGCAGCTGCACTCGTTCCACGTCCGTCGTTACACGCCCGAGCGGATGATCGTGGCGGTGGCGGGCAACATCGACCACGACGTCGTGTTGTCCTTGGTGCGACAGCATTTCGGTCCGCGGCTGGAAGCCGGGCGCACCGCAGTGGCTCCGCGCAAGGGCGCGGGACGGGTCGGCGGCAAACCGTCGTTGCTCGTGGTCGATCGCGACGGGGAGCAGAGCCACGTGTCGCTCGGCGTTCGCACGCCGGGCCGGCACTGGGAACACCGGTGGGCGCTGTCGGTGCTCAACACCGCGCTCGGCGGTGGCCTGAGTTCGCGTCTTTTCCAACAGATCCGGGAGTCCCGCGGCCTGGCCTACTCGGTGTACTCGACGGTCGACACCTTCGCCGACAGCGGGGCGCTCTCGGTGTATGCGGGATGTCAGCCGGAACGGTTCGAAGAAGTGGTCCGGGTTACCACCGATGTTCTGGAAGGCGTTGCCAGAGACGGGATCACCGCCGACGAATGCCGCATCGCCAAGGGCTCGTTGCGTGGTGGGCTGGTGCTCGGGCTGGAGGATTCCGGTTCGCGCATGCACCGGATCGGGCGTAGCGAGCTCAATTACGGTGAACACCGGACCATCGATCACACGTTGTCCCAGATCGAGGCGGTTACTCTCGAAGAGGTCAACGCGGTGGCTCACCAGTTGCTGTCTCGTGACTACGGTGCCGCGGTTCTCGGTCCATATCGTTCGAAAAAGACTCTGCCGCAACGGCTTCAAACTATCGCCGGCTGACCCGCTACGCTGAGTCCGATGACGGGACTCTCGCGACGCAATGTTCTGATCGGTTCGCTCGTGGCGGCGGCTGCCGTCGGTGCCGGTGTGGGTGACACCGCACCGGCTCTCGCGGCGCCGGTCGATGACCAGATCGCGGAACTGGAACGTCGTGACAACGCCCTGATCGGCTTGTACGCGGCCAATCTGGATTCCGGGCGGATTCTCACGAACCGGGCCGACGAGATGTTCGCGATGTGCTCGACGTTCAAGGGCTATGCCGCCGCGCGGGTGCTGCAGATGGTCGGGCGCCGTCAGATTTCGCTGGACAACCGGGTCTTCGTGGACCCGGAGGCGATCGTGCCGAACTCCCCGGTCACCGAGACCCATGCCGGTGCCGAGATGACGTTGGCGGAGCTGTGTCAGGCAGCGTTGCAGCGCAGTGACAACACCGCGGGCAACCTGCTGCTGAAAACGATTGACGGGCCGGCGGGTATCACCGCTTTCGCCCGCAGTGTCGGAGACGAGCGCACCCGGTTGGACCGCTGGGAGGTTGAGCTGAACTCGGCGATACCCGGTGACCCCCGGGATACCTCCACCCCGTCGGCATTGGCGGTCGGGTACCGCGCGGTGCTGGCCGGTGACGCGTTGAGCCCGCCGCAGCGCCGCCAGCTGGAGGACTGGATGCGGGCCAACCAGACTTCGAGCGTGCGTGCCGGGCTTCCGGAGGGCTGGACCACAGCCGACAAGACCGGGAGCGGGGATTACGGCAGCACCAACGACGTCGGGATCGCCTATGGGCCGAACGGGCAACGGTTGTTGTTGGCGGTGATGACACGGTCGCAGGCCGACGACCCGAAGGCCGACAACCTGCGCCCGCTCATCGGTGAGTTGACGGCGCTGGTGCTGCCGTCGCTACTCTGAGTGCCCGGCGGATTCGATTGCCGTCGAGCCGTTCTCGGTGTTCTGGATCTCGATCTGGCGGGCACCGGCGGGGTTCTCCGACAACGGCACCCGCACGGTCAGGATGCCGCGCTCGTAGCCGGCGGTGATGTTGTCCTCGTCGGCTTCGGCGGGCAGTGTCACGGTGCGCAGGAATGAGCCGTAGGAGAACTCCGACCGCGCGGTGGTGTCGGCTCGCTCCGAACGCTCGGCCTTCACCGTCAGCTGGCCGTCGGCCACGGTGATCTGAACGTCGTTGGCCGGATCGATACCGGGGATCTCGGCACGCAGTTCGTAGTGGTCCTCGGTGACCTCGTCCTCGATGCGCATGAGGTTGCGTTCGAAGATCGGCCGCAGGCTGGCGAACGGGGTGATCCCGGCGAAGAACTCCGAGAGCTCGGGCAGCAGCGGGCGGGGCTGGTGCGCGACGGGCAGGTTGACCATGGGTGACTCCTCAGTCCTGGAACGTCGATCGGAGGAAAAGGCCTTGTAACGCTTGCCCTTTCGATCCAAGCACCGACGTGGAGCCACCGGCCGAATGTGTGGTGAACAGCGTGCGTACGGGCGGCTGCTAGGTCACCCGCAGGGAGTCGTCGCGCTCCAGGACGAAGAAATAGGGCTTGCGGGAGTTCCGCAGGTCCATCGCCCCGATCACGGCGTCGTCGGACAGGCGCCGGAACACGTCATTGATGGGCAGCTGGTCATAGACCATCGTCGCGGTGTCGACGCCGCGGTAGCGGGTGGTCCGCAACCTGGCCTTGGGTGCGCGGGTTTGTAGTACGGGCCGCAACGCTGCGATCGGCGCCGACATCGACCGGTTCCGAAGCAGGGGGATCCTGGTCGACACCGCAAGGCCCGCGAAGGCCGGCGCCGGGTTGAGGGCCCACAGCGATGCGCCGTCACCGGCGGGGAACAACAGCGGGTGAACGGTCTCGCCGTCGACGAACTGTTTGCCCCACCAGCCACTGGCCGCCAGCAGGCCGTCCATCGGATGTCCGGTGGGCAATTCGGCACCGTGCCAGGTGCCGAGCATGAACTCCGGCTCGACGGCCTCGGCCGCGTCGAAGGCGCCCAGCGCCTCGCTCGTGGTCATCGGAACGGTGGGAAACAACTGCTGCAGCATGGACGCCACCATACTTGACACGTGTCAAGAATGGCTACGGGCTGAAATGCACATCGCCCGGCCGGAGTGAACTCCAGCCGGGCGACGGTGCGTGAGATCAGGCCAGGACCGTGGCCGGATCGGTGAACGGCATGTCGAGGTCGGAGGCGACCTGCTCGGACAGCAGCGCGCCCTCGTGCGTCGAGAGCCCCTTGGCCAGTGCCGCATCCGCCGCGCAGGCGGCCTTCCAGCCCTTGTCGGCCAGTTTGAGCACGTACGGCATGGTGGCGTTGGTCAGCCCGAAGGTCGACGTGCGCGGCACCGAGCCGGGCATGTTGGCCACGCAGTAGAACACCGTGTCGTGCACGGCGAACGTCGGATCGTCGTGGGTGGTGGGCCGCGAATCCTCGAAGCAGCCACCCTGGTCGATGGCGATGTCGACCAGCACCGCGCCCGGCTTCATGTGGGCCACGGTCGAATTGGTGACCAACTTGGGGGCCTTGGCGCCCGGGATCAACACCGCGCCGATCACCAGGTCGGCCTTCTTGACGGCCTCTTCCAGCTCCAGCGACGACGAGTAACGGGTCTCGATGCCGGCGTTGGTCTCGTTGTCGATCTTGCGCAGCGTGTTGATGTTCAGGTCGAACACCGTGACGTGGGCGCCCATGCCCTTGGCGATGCGGGCGGCGTTGTAGCCGGCGACGCCGCCGCCGATGACGACGACCTCGGCCGGTGCGACGCCGGGGACGCCGCCCATCAGCACGCCGCGGCCGCCCTGCGTGCGCATGAGGTGGTACGAGCCGACCTGTGCGGACAGCCGGCCGGCGACCTCGCTCATCGGGGCCAGCAGTGGCAGCGCCCCGTCAGCGGTCTGCACCGTCTCGTAGGCGATCGAGGTGGTGCCCGATGCCAGCAGCGCGTCGGTGCATTCCTTGGATGCCGCCAGGTGCAGATAGGTGAACAGCGTCTGGCCCTTGCGCATGCGCGAGTACTCGGCAGCGATGGGCTCCTTGACCTTGAGGAGCAGTTCGGCGTCGGCCCAGACCTGGTCGGCCGTGGTGACGATCTGAGCCCCTGCGGCCTTGAAGTCGTTGTCGGTGATGGCCGAGCCTTCGCCCGCGCCGGCCTGGATGATCACGTCGTGCCCGCGTCGCGTCAGCTCCGCCACGCCCGCCGGGGTGATCGCCACTCGGTACTCGTTGTTCTTGATCTCGGTCGGGACACCGACGAGCATGATCGCTCCTTCACAGTTTGGGATGCTGAAATAATTGTGAAGAACCTTCGGTTATTGAGCAATATCTCCGATAAAGATTCGTTATAGTCGTCTAGTGGTGGAAGAATCATCAATATTGCCCGGACGTGCGGCCCGTTCGCCGAAGGATGTTCGGCACGAGCTCGATGAAGTGGACCGGCGCATCCTGCTGGCGCTGCATGCCGATGCCCGCATTTCCAACAGCGCGCTGGCCGATGCGGTTGGTGTCGCCGCGTCGACCTGTCACGGTCGGGTGCGCAGGCTCCAGGAGATCGGAGTGATCCGGGGCTTCTACACCGACATCGATCCGGCTGCCGTGGGGCTGAGCCTTCAGGCGATGATCTCGGTGAGCCTGCAGTCGAATGCGCGGGGCAAGATCCGCAATTTCATCGCCCACATCCGCAAGCTGCCGCAGGTGATGGACGTGTACTTCCTGGCCGGGGGAGACGACTTCATCCTGCATGTGGCCGCTCGGGACACCGATGATCTGCGGGCGTTCGTGGTGGAGCACCTCAACGCCGACGCCGATGTCGCGGGCACGCAGACGTCGCTGATCTTCGAGCATCTGCGGGGAGCGTCACCGCTCTGAGGTGACCCCCTGATGTCACTGCGCCCGCAGTACCAGCCCGTTGCCGTCGGTGCCGGAGAGCTTCAGTTCGTCGGCGTCGATTGCGGTCTGGACCGTGCCCTTGAGAACCTGGAGCACGGCCTGCTCAACCTCGCCGACCTCCGGTGCGCAGGCCATCCTGGTGGTGGCCAGCGGGCCGAACTCGATGACTGCCGGCGACCCGGAAACCGTTGCGTGGCCGGTGATCCGGTTGCATCCGGTCGAGCCACTCACGGCGCCGTCGTCCCCGATCGTCAGCGTGGGCTTGGACTGCTCGAGCGCGACCGAGGTGGTGACCGCCTGAGCGGACACCAGGCTGGTGACCTGCCAGGTGGTACCGGTGAGCGGTCGATCGGGGTCGACCACCTTCTTGTCCCGCAACGTCACGGTCGCGGCGTCCGTGCGCAACGTGAGGGCATCGCCGGACAGAGACCAGGTGGGCTTGGCGTCGAAGAACTTCGAGACCCAGGCGTCGGAATCGCCGACCGGTGGCGCGCAGGCCATCATCGTCATGGCCAGCTGCGTCGTGATCCGCCCGTCGGCCAGGTCGGCGCTGCCCGAGCCGTGGTTACAGCCGGCGAAGGTGCTGATCTGCTTCCCGTCGAAACCGACGGTCAGCGGCCCACCGCCGGGGATCTGGTCGCCCTCGACCTGGACCGAGACAAAGGTGCGGCCGTTGAGATCGTCGGCGTCGGCGGCCGCGTTGTCGGAACACCCCATGAACAGAAGGGCGACGACGGCGAACGGCACCAGCGGGATCAGACGCATGGGTCCACCGTAGAGGGCAGATGCACATGTGCTGCGGGTACTCGCAATCAGGTTGCCTGACAGTCAATTTCGCCGCCGTTCTCACTCGCGTCGATATCCGCGACGGCGTCGGTCCAGTGATGCGCTCGCGGGACGTTACTTCGGTTACTTCTATCCACAAGATGTGACGCACGCCTTGTGGCGGTCGCAATTTGATGTTTGCCGCACTCGGCCCCGTGCAGTTGCAGTCGTCTCTGATCGTTTGCGAGAGTTCTGCTCGCTCACTCTGCTGACCAACTGGTTGGCCGCGTCAACAGGTTGGAGGTTTGCGCGTGGCCTCATCCACCGCGACATCGCGGGCCCAGCCCCAACGACGGTTCAAGCACTGGCGATACGACCCGCCCTACAAGACGGCGTCAGCGGGGATGATCCTCCTGCTGGTCGCGGTGCTGACGTTGACGTGGATGCAGTTCCGCGGATCCTTCGAGAAGAAGACGCAGCTGACCGTGTTGTCCGGACGGGCCGGTCTGTCGATGGATCCGGGTTCGAAGGTCACCTTCAACGGTGTGCCGATCGGTCGCCTGGCCTCCGTGGATGTCGTGACCGTGGATGACAATCCCGAGGCCAAGCTGACCCTGGATGTCAAGCCTCAGTACCTGAAGCTGATCCCGGAGAACGTGACCGCCGAGTTGCGGGCCACGACGGTGTTCGGCAACAAGTACATCTCGTTCTTGTCGCCGGCCAACCCGTCGGCGGCGCGGTTGTCGCCGTCCACGCCGATCCGGGCGCAGGGTGTGACGACGGAGTTCAACACGTTGTTCGAGACGATCACCGCGATCTCCGAGCAGATCGACCCGATCAAGTTGAACCAGACGTTGACGGCCACCGCCCAAGCCCTCGACGGTCTGGGTGACAAGTTCGGCCAGTCGATCGTCAATGGCAACGACATCTTGGGCGATCTGAACCCGCGGATGCCTCAGATCCGCCGCGACATCGCGGGTCTGGCCGATCTGGGTGAGGTGTACGCCAATGCCGGCCCGGATCTGTTCGATGGTCTGACCAATGCGGTCACCACCGCGCGCACGCTCAACGATCAGCGCGGCAATCTGGATCAGGCTCTGGTGGCCGCGGTCGGTTTCGGCAACACCGGGGGCGACATCTTCGAGCGCGGCGGGCCGTATCTGGTCCGCGGCGCCCAGGACCTGATGCCGGTCAGCGAGATGCTCGACCGCAACAGTCCGGCGCTGGCGTGTTCTGTCCGCAACTACGCGGAGGCCGCGCCGAAGTTCGCCGCCCAGACCCGCAACGGCTACGCGCTTGAGCTGCAGGACTTCCTGATGGGCGTGGGCAACCCGTACGTCTATCCCGACAACCTGCCGCGGGTCAACGCCAAGGGCGGGCCCGAGGGCCGGCCCGGCTGCTGGCAGCCGGTCACCAAGGACCTTTGGCCGGCGCCCTATTTGGTGATGGACACCGGTGCCTCGATCGCCCCGTACAACCACCTCGAGATGGGTCAACCGCTCGTGTCCGAATACGTGTGGGGCCGCCAGATCGGCGAGAACACCATCAACCCTTAGACGTCTGGACGGGCCGAACGGCCGCCACCCCTTCCACGATTCGAAACTCAGTTCGATTCCGTGGCAGATCTGGCCGGACCGAGGCTGCAGTGACAAGAGAGGTCACAGGTTTCCCGGACCGGCCCGAACATCACCGACAGCGCCGGGCAGTAGGCTCCCAACCATGCGAGTTGGCGTTCTCGGGGCTAAGGGCAAAGTCGGCGCGACCATGGTGCACGCGGTCGAATCCGCGGAGGATCTGACATTTTCGACCGGGGTCGATGTGGGTGATCCGTTGACGTTGCTCACCGACACCAAGACCGACGTGGTCATCGACTTCACCCATCCCGATGTGGTGATGGACAACCTGAAGTTCCTCATCGGCAACGGTATTCACGCCGTCGTCGGCACCACCGGATTCACCTGGGAGCGCATCGAACAGGTCGAGGCCTGGCTCAAAGAAAAGCCCGGGGCGGCGGTGCTCATCGCACCGAACTTCGCCATCGGTGCCGTCCTCTCGATGCACTTCGCCCAGCAGGCGGCCCGCTACTTCGAATCGGTCGAGATCATCGAACTGCATCACCCGCACAAGGCCGACGCGCCGTCCGGGACGGCCGCACGCACCGCGAAGCTCATCGCCGAGGCGCGAAAAGGGATGCCGCCCAACCCGGACGCCACCAGCACCGGCCTCGACGGCGCCCGCGGCGCCGACGTGGACGGCGTGCCGGTGCACTCGGTGCGGCTGGCGGGGCTGGTCGCTCACCAGGAGGTGCTGTTCGGAACCCAGGGCGAGACCCTGACCATCCGGCACGACAGCCTGGACCGGTCCTCGTTCGTGCCGGGTGTGCTGCTGGCTGTGCGCAAGATCGGCGAGCGGCCGGGTTTGACCATCGGCATTGAACCGCTGCTCGATCTGTCGTGAGTGACGGCGCGCGGTCGCTGCGCATCCAACTGGTGATCGGCTTCATGTGCCTGGCGCTGATCGTCTACTTCCTGATGCTGGGGCGCGCCGCGTTCGTCTTCATCGGCTCGGGGGAGCCGGCCGCGATCGGCCTGGGCGTGGCGCTGTTGGCATTCCCGCTGATCGGTATCTGGGTGCTGGTCACCACGCTGCGTGCCGGCCTGGCGCACCAACGGTTGGCTCGGCTCGCGCGTGAGCAGGGCATGGAACTGGATGTCAGTGAGTTGCCGACGCGGCCATCGGGGCGCATCGAACGCGATGCGGCCGACGAACTGTTCATGACCGTCAAGGCCGAGCTGGAAGCCGACCCGGACAATTGGGTTCGCTGGTACCGGCTGGCCCGCGCGTATGACTTCGCCGGTGATCGTGGCCGCGCGCGCGAGACCATGCGCACGGCGGTGCGGTTGCAGGAGCAGCGGTCGGCATGACCAAGACACTGCTGGTGGTGCATCACACGCCGTCTCCGGCGACGCGAGAGCTCCTGGAAGCAGTGCTGGCCGGAACGCACGATCCGGACATCTCGGGCGTCACGGTCGAATCGAAGCCCGCGTTAGCAGCGACCGTCACGGACATGTTGTCCGCCGACGGCTATTTGTTCGGCACCACAGCGAATTTCGGCTATATGAGCGGTGCACTGAAACACTTCTTCGATACCGTGTACTACCCGAGCCTCGATCACGTGGCCGGGCGTCCGTACGGGCTGTGGGTGCACGGCAACAACGACACCGTCGGTGCGGCGAGTGCGGTCGACAAGATTGTGACCGGGCTGGCGTTGGTCAAAGCGGCTGACGTGTTCGAAGTCACGGGAGTGGTCGACGCAGCCGTCCGGGAACGGGCCTACGAGTTGGGCGGCACGTTGGCTGCCACGCTGATGGACTGACGAGAGGACAGCAATGCCGGGGATCGCCGAACTTGCACTCGGAGCCGCGCCCATCGCCGGTGGCGCGATGCTCGGGGTGATCGCAGGCAACCTGAAACCGCCGGACATCCGCGGGATGATCACCAAGGATCTCGATCTTTTGGATCGGCTGCCCGCCGAAGACGTCGAACGGAAAGCGCGGCTCAAGGCCAGCATCGACGAGCGAATCGACGGCTTGATCGATGCAAGTGACCGCAGTCGTGAAATCCGCGAAGCCGCGATGTCCTACCGCGGAAATTGGCGGGACATTGTCGTTTTCGTCTGCGCGCTGCTGTTCACGTTCATCTGGTGGAACGTCAGTCACAGCCGGTCCAACTGGCTGGTGATGTTCATCGCGATGATCATCGTGTCCGTCGCCGCGGGCATCTACGCGGGCCGCGGTGTGGCTCGCGCGATCAATACCTTCGTGCACCGCAACGACGCCAAACCGCAGGCCTGAGCGAACCTCAGTAGTGGTACGTGTCGGACGGGGCCGGCACGTGATCCGGATCGTCGCTGTACTCGGGTTCGTGGATGCCGTACGCCCTGGCCAGATCGAGGATCTTGTTGGCCCGGGCGATACGGGGCAGGTCCGACCCGTTGCGAATCTCCCCGCCGTCACGCTGGAACTCGGCGAAAAACTCCTTGGCCCAGCTGATTTCGTCCTGAGACGGCGCCAGGCCCTCGTTGACCGTCGGGCACTGGTCGGGCGTCAGGCAGATCTTGCCGGTCATGCCGAACTCGGCCGACACCGCGGTGGCCTCCGACAGCCGCAGCGCACTGGACCCCACGGTGGGGCCGTCGATGGCGCCGGGAAGCCCGGCGGCCTTGGCGGCGATGGTGAACCGTGACCGCGCATACGCCAGAGTGGCCGGGTTGTCGCCGAAACCGGTATCGCGCCGGAAGTCGCCGATGCCGAACGCGAGCCGGAATGCCCCCTTGGCAGATGCGATCTCGGTGATCCGTTCGAGGCCGCGCGCGGTCTCGACCAAGGCGACGATCGGCACATCGGGCAGGCGGCGGGCGGTCTCGGTGACATGGTCCACCGACTCGACCATGGCCAGCATCACACCGCCGACCGATGTGCCGGCCAGCATCTCCAGGTCATCAGCCCACCACGGGGTGCCGAAGCCGTTGATCCGGACCCAGTCGCTGTTGTCGTCGGCCAGCCACCGCGTCACCTTCTCGCGCGCGGCCACCTTGTCCTTGGGGGCCACCGCATCCTCGATGTCGAGGACGACGATGTCGGCGCGGGACCGGGCCGCAGGAGCGAACCGCTCGTACTGTGCACCGTTTACCAGCAACCAGCTCCGGGCCAGTACCGGGTCGATGCGAAATCCGGGCTCGGTGGGATGGGACTCATCGGAGAAGGGCTGGTCATACACGCCGTCAATCGTCGCCTACGGCCTATGCCGGGGCGAAAGCGGCCCCGAACACCCGCTCGGTGTTCTCCCAGTGCCGCTTTGCGGCGGCCTCGTCGTACACCGCCGCATGATCGGGCACCGCGAAGCCGTGCGCTGCGGGATAGAACTCGATGGTGTGGTCGACGGCGGCGCCGGACAGCGCGTCTTCCAGCCTCTTGGCGTCGTCCTCGGTGAAGGAGGCGTCGTTCTCGGCTGCGGCAACGTAGACCACGGCCTGGATCTTGTCGGCCAGCAGGTGGGGGCTGTCCGGATCGTCGGCGACTGCCAGCCGGCCGCCGTGGAAGGACAGCGCGGCCGCGACCCGCTCCGGCACCCGGGTGGCGACGATCAGGGAGGCCCGCCCACCCATGCAGTAACCGGTGGTGCCGAACTTCTCGCCGGTGACGTCGGACCGCGCCGCGAGGTAGTCGAAGAACGCCTCGGCGTCGGCGGCGAAGACCTCGGGGGTGAGACTGCCCATCAGCTCGAAGAGCTGCTTGCGCTGCTCTTGGTCGGTGAACACGGTGTTGAGGTCGAAGGGTCCCCAGCCCGGGGTGCGGTAGTAGACGTCGGGTACCAGCACGACGTAACCGAATCCGGCCAGCTCGGCCGCCATCTCTTCCATGGTGGGTCGCAGGCCGCCGGCGTCCGGGAACAAAACGACCCCAGGCCAGGGGCCGTCTCCCTCCGGCGTGGCGACGGTGACGCGGCAGGTGCCGTCAGCGGTGGTGATCGTGTCTGTGGTGGTCGGCATGGCTACCGTTCTACTCCCCGTGACGGCACGTAAGCTGAGTGTGTGCCGATCCAGACCCCCTACGAGGACCTGTTGCGGAAGGTGACCGAGCAGGGGGTGGTGAAATCCGATCGCACCGGTACCGGCACCCGCAGTCTGTTCGGGCACCAGATGCGTTACGACCTGGCCGCCGGCTTTCCGTTGATCACCACCAAGAAGGTGCACACCAAATCGGTGATCTACGAGCTGCTGTGGTTCCTGCGCGGAGATTCCAACGTGCGGTGGCTGCAGGACCACGGTGTCACCATCTGGGATGAATGGGCCAGTGAGACAGGCGATCTCGGTCCGGTTTATGGAGTGCAGTGGCGTTCGTGGCCGACTCCGTCAGGTGAACACATCGACCAGATCTCCAACGCCCTCGATCTGCTCAAGCGTGATCCCGATTCGCGGCGCAACATCGTCTCGGCATGGAATGTCGGTGAGATCCCGCAGATGGCGCTGCCGCCGTGCCACGCCTTCTTCCAGTTCTATGTGGCTGACGAGAAGTTGTCCTGCCAGCTGTATCAGCGCAGCGCTGACCTCTTCCTGGGGGTGCCGTTCAACATCGCCAGCTACGCCCTGCTGACGCACATGATGGCCGCGCAGGCCGGGCTGGGCGTCGGCGAGTTCGTCTGGACGGGCGGTGACTGCCACATCTACGACAACCACGTCGAGCAGGTGGCCCTGCAGCTCGGCCGCGAGCCCCGGCCGTATCCGGAACTCGTTCTGGCACAGCGGGATTCGTTATTCGATTACACCTATGAAGACATCGCGATCGTGAACTACGATCCGCACCCGGCGATCAAGGCTCCTGTCGCTGTATGACCGGCAAGCATGTGGCAGGCGATCTTCGACGCCTGGCGATGATCTGGGCGCAGTCCACCTCCGGCGTCATCGGCCGGGCCAACGGCATCCCGTGGCAGCTACCTGAGGATCAGGCCCGGTTCAAGCAACTCACGCTCGGGCAAACCGTGGTGATGGGCCGGCTGACCTGGGAGTCGCTGCCGGCCAAGGTCCGTCCGTTGCCGGGGCGGCGCAACGTCGTCATCACCCGCGATCCCGGATACGTGGCCGAGGGTGCCGAGGTACTGGCCGGACTCGACGACGTCTTCCGGGGTTGGGTGATCGGTGGGGCGCAGATCTATGCACAAGCGCTGCCGTTCGCGGACCGCTGCGAGGTCACCGAGATCGACATCGACCTACCACCCGCCGAGGGCGACGCGATGGCACCGGAGCTGGACGATTCCTGGACCAAGATCACCGGCGACTGGCTGACCAGCAGTGCCGGACTGCGGTACCGGTTCTGCAGCTACGTGCGGACTCGGTAGCCGGCGAGCCTGCGCACTTCGCTGTCGGGGTCATCCGCGGCCAGCTCGTCGATCCGTTTCTCCAGGGCCTTCACCTCATCGCTGTCGAGGTTGCCGGGGCCCATAGGGCCGATCAGATCAGAGATGACGATGACCGCGTGGCGACGGATCACCGGCTCGGTGTGCTCGAGCCCGGGCCGGACCCCGGGGAGGTCGGCGGCGTCGAGCGTGCAATATCCGCGCCCCGGCTTCAGGTCCTCTGCCACGATCGCCGCGACTGCCGGATCGGCGAGGCCGGCGGCCAGCAGGGCGTAATCCAGCGGCGGGTGCCCACGCCCGTGATCGCGGAACGAACGGTACGGTGCGGCGACCGCGGCCGACCTGCTGTCGGCCCGCAGCTCGGTGCGGGCCAACACCTCCAGGCCGGCGCCGAGGCGGCCCAGGGCGGTCGCCACCCAGTCGTGGGCGTTGCCGCGCAGCGGTAGTGCTGCCCACAGTGCGTCCAACACCTCGGGCGTCGCGATGTTCAGGTCCGCGAGGAGTTTGGCGCCCACCCAGGCGGTCTCGGGGTGACCGAGTGCCGCAATCCCGACCGGTACCGCGGCGGTACCGGTGTCGAGCAGGAGCTCGGTCGCGCGTTCCCGGCCGAGGTCGGTGGGCGGCCCGGGGGTCAGACCGGCTGCTGCCGCCAGTGCGTCCACCCGCTGCTCGACCGGCATGGCCAGCACGTTTCGTTCGGTTTCGGCTGCGGCGACGTACTCGGGAAAGTGCCGCCGCAGTTCATCGGCGGTCAACGAACGAACGAGAAGGTCCGCGTCCTCGTCGTCGAGGTAGACCACCGCGTCGTCGGGCAGGGTTCCGTCGGCGATCAGCGTCGTGCGGGTTCGGGCGGCGATGGTGAGCATCGCCTCTGCGAACCGGTCCCATTCCTGTTCCCACTGCGCGCGGGACAGCCCGGTGACGGCTGCGCTGAGCCGCTCACCCCACCGCGAATCGGTTTCGGCCCACTCGTAGTTCTGGTATTCCCAGTCGGGTGGGCTGAACCGGCAGTCCGGGTCATCGACCGACTCCTCGGTGGCCAGTGCCAGGTTGGGCAGGTCGATCACCCCGGTGGTCTCGGCGTAGAACTCGCTGAACGCCGCTGCGTACGGCGTCTCGGCGTCGGCCGCCTCGACCATCTCGCGAACCGCCGTCGCGGCGGCCAGGCTCAAATCCGTCTCGAACGCATCCCAGTCGAACACCACGCGGACCAGTATCGCCAACGCGCTTCGCCGACTTGTCGGGCCCATCGCTCCAATCCGCTCCGCTACTTGTCGGTCCCGTCGCTCCAATCCGCTCCGCTACTTGTCGGTCCCGTCGCTCCAATCCGCTCCGCTACTTGTCGGTCCCCTAGGGAACGATGGCAGGGTGGCCACACTGACTACGGCGCAGGCCCGCCGCATCGCCATCGCCGCGCAGGGTTTTCACGAATCCAAACCCCGCGGCCCGGTCACCCGTGCGCATCTGCGCAAGCTGATCTCCCGGATTCAGGTGCTGCAGCTGGATTCGGTGTCGGTGGCGGTGCGGGCGCACTACGCCCCCGTGTTCAGCCGGCTGGGACCGTACGACCGCGACACATTGGACCGGGCCGCGTGGTCGCACAGCGCGCGTTCACCCCGGCTGCTGGTGGAGTACTGGGCACACGAGGCCGCACTGATGGCAGTCGAGGATTGGCCGCTGCTGCGGTGGCGCATGCGCGAGTACACCCACGGCCGGTGGGGCACCGAGATCGTCCGGAAGAACCCCAAGCTGGCCGAGAACATCGTCGCTGCCGTCGCCGAACTCGGCCCTTCGACCGCCGGACAGATCGAGGCCCACCTGGAATCGGAGCCGCGCGGCCGCAAAGGACCGTGGTGGGACCGCAGCGAGACCAAGTGGGTGGCCGAGGCACTGTGGTCGTCGGGGGTCTTGACGACGGCGACGCGCGTGGGGTTCGCCCGGCACTACGACCTCACCGAACGGGTGCTGCCACCGGAGGTACTGGCCCGGAAGGTCGGCGACGAGGAGGCGGTTCGCGAGCTCGCGCTGCGGGCCGCCACCGCGCTGGGCGTCGGCACCGAGGCCGACATCCGTGACTACTTCCGGCTGGCGGCCAGACAGGTCAAGCCGGCCATCGCCAAACTGGTGGCCGACGGCGAGCTGGAGCCCGTCGATATCGATGGTGCCCCGGCGTATCTGCGCGCGGGCCAGGCCGTGCCGCGCCGTGACCGCGGGACAGCGCTGCTGTGCCCGTTCGACCCGTTGATCTTCTTCCGCCCGCGGATGGAGCGGCTGTTCGGTTTCCACTACCGGATCGAGATCTACACGCCCGCGCCCAAACGCCAATTCGGTTACTACGTATGGCCGTTCCTGCTGGACGGTGAACTGGTGGCGCGAGTGGACCTGAAACGCACCGACGCGGCGCTGCACGTGCCGGGCGCGTTCATGGAGGACGGCCAGGACCCCGCGCGGGTGGCGGAGGCCCTGGCCGTCGAGCTGAGGACGATGGCGTCGTGGCTGGGGGTGGGCGGGGTCGAGGTGGGGGGCCGTGGCGACCTCGCCGAGCCGTTACGTCGCCGGTTCCTCAGCTAGCTCGGGGACCCCGCGTCCTCGGATCATGTTGGTGACGAAGATGATCGCGCCGATCACGAGCCAGACGATGCCGCCGATCTTGGCCAGCGCGTCGGCGTTGATCAACACGTAGCCGATGATCAGGAAACCGATGGTCGGCACCACGAGGTGCAGCAGGTAGTTCTTCGACTTCTGGCGCACCAGGTAGTACCAGATGACCGAGGCGTGCAGCAGGCAGAAGCCGAACAGTGCACCGAAATTCACCAGCGACGAGATCAATCCGATCTGACCGACGAAGAACAGCACCAGCACCAGGCTCAGGGCGCTGACCACCAGGATGGCGGCGATCGGCACCTTGCGGGAGCTGATCGTGGACAGGAATGCGGGCAGCTGGCGGTCGCGGCTCATCGAGAACAACAACCGGCTGGTGGCGGCCTGGGCGGCCATCGCGTTGGCGAAACCGACGGCCAGCACGTTGACCACGAAGAACGCGTTCATCCAGCCGGTGCTGGACGCGGCCTGCACCAGCAGGAAGAACGCGTTGCCGACCTCGTCGTCGCTGAACGATTCGCGGCCTCCGGCCAGCAGGCTGGCCAGCCAGGTCTGGGTGATGAACAGGAATGCCACCACGAACAGGGCGACGATCATCGCCCGGCCGGCCGGGTTCTTCTTGCCGGTCGATTCCTCGGCCAGTGTCGAGATGCCGTCGAAGCCAAGGAAGCTCAGCACCGCGATCGACAGCGCGGTCGCGATCAACGGTGCGGTGACCACTTCGGAGTTCCAGATCGGCAGTGCGCTCCACCCGACGTCGGGTAGCGACTGTCCATTGATGGCGCGGACCGCGATGATCACGAACAGCACGACGAAAACCAGTTCCACGGCGAGGAATACGCGGTTGACGAGCTTCAGCGAACCCACGCCGAGCAGGTTGATGATCGTGTTGACCACCACGAAGACGATCGCCCACACCCAGCGCGGAGTGTCCGGGAACAGTCCGACCATCGATTCGGCGGCGAAGACGTAGAGCAGGGTGGGGATCAACAGGTAATCGAGCAGGATGGCCCAGCCGGCGAAGAAGCCCAGGCCGGGGTGGATCCCGCGGCCCACATAGGCGTACACCGATCCCGCCAACGGGAACGACTTCGCCATCTGGGAGTAGGCCAGTGCGGTGAACACCATCGCGATCAGCCCGATCAGGTAGACCAGCGGCACCATGCCCGACGCGCTGTTGTAGACCGTCCCGAAGATGGTCCACGGTGCGATGGGCACCATGAACACCAGGCCGTAGACGATGAGGTCGGCCGTGGAGACGGAGCGGCTGAGTTCCTGCTTGTAGCCGAATGATTCGAGATCGCGTTGCCCTTCACCGGTGGTGAGACGGGCGGCGGCCGCTTCGGTTGCCATGGCGTTCCTGTCGGAGTCGAGGGGTCGGAGTCGAGAGGGATGTACGTCAGACCCGGGCGGCAGCGGCCAGATCGTGCTGATGCAGGAACTCGGCGATCACCGAGCGGAACTCCTCGGGTTTCTCCAGATGAGTGCAGTGGCTGGTGTCGGGGAACACGTGACTGCGGGCGTCGGGAATGAGCTCGGCATAAGGCTGCCAGGTCGCCGGGGTGGCCTCGTCGA
Organism: Mycobacterium sp. 134; assembly: GCF_048282715.1. Taxonomy (NCBI): domain Bacteria; kingdom Bacillati; phylum Actinomycetota; class Actinomycetes; order Mycobacteriales; family Mycobacteriaceae; genus Mycobacterium; species Mycobacterium sp. 134. Next base: position 3,981,599 of record NZ_JBLVUN010000008.1, on the reverse strand, counting down.
ACTCGCCGGCGATGACGAGTGCCGGGGCGGTGACCGACGCCAGCCGGTCGATGATGGTCCAGTCACGCAGAGTCCCGATGACGTGAAACTCATTGGGGCCGTTCATCGTGTAGTACACCGTCGGCTCGGCCTCCATCTGGGCCACGGTGTCGGCGAAGTCCTTGGGCATCGGCTCGACCCGGCAGACGTGGCGGCGGTAGAACTCCTCCGTGGCGGCCAGGTATGCGGGATCGGTGACCGTGCCGTCGGCCTCGTGTCGTTCCAGCGCGGCCCGGGCATCGGCAGGCAGCTGGGCGCGAAGTTCGGCCGCGCCCTCGACCCACAACTGCATCGAGGCAGGCGAGTTGCAGATTGACAGCGAAGCCAGTCCCTCCGGGACACGGACGGCGATCTCGGCGCCGAGCATGCCGCCCCATGATTGTCCGAGCACGTGGTAGCGGTCGATCCCGAGGGCCTCGCGGACGGTGTGGAACTCGTCGACGAAGAGCTGGGGGGTCCAGAAACCGGCAGGGGCCTCGGGCAGGTGTGTGCTGTTACCGCAACCCAACTGGTCGTAGTGGATGACGGTGCGGCCGGTCTCGTCGGCCAGGGCGGCGATGTTGGCGACATAGTTGTGGGCCATGCCGGGGCCACCGTGCAGGACGAACAGGGGGAGGGCGCCGGGGTGCGCGGATTCCGGGGTGGTGATCTGGACCCAGGTCTCGTGGCCGCGGAAGGCCACCGTGCGGGTGGAACAAGGCATGGCGGACAGCATGGACCAATAATGGTCTCGCAACAAGACCATTAATCAGAATTTAATTTCAGCCGCCGATATTGTGTGCCCATGGGGAATCCCGAGCCGCAGACGACAGAGCCCGTGGGCACCCCGCCCGGGTTGCTCGAGCGCGAACTCGAATCCTCCTCGCGGGTGGACGAGATCACCGACCGTCTCGTCACCGCATTGGCGATCGGCGAATACCTGCCCGGGTCCCGCCTGCCTGCCGAGCGTGAACTCGCCGCGTCCCTGCGGGTCGGGCGGATGACGGTACGAGCGGCCCTGTCCAGGCTGGTCGAGCTGGGCTTGGTGGAGACTCGGCGCAGCGGCCGCGGCGGCGGCACCTATGTGCTGCAGCAATGGCCGGAATCATCGACCCCCGCCGTCGGGCGCACCCTGACCATGCGGCTCGACGAACTGCGGGACCGCTGCGACGCCATCTGCCGCATCCACGGTGCGGTGTGCCGTGCGGCCGCGGAGTCGCGCACCGATCACGATCTGTCCATGCTGCGGGAACGGCTTGAGGCCTACCGTTGCGCGGAGAGCGGTCTGGCCGCCCAGCAGGCGGACAGCGCGTTGCACCTGGCGATCATGGACGCGGCCGGCAATACCGTGCTCAAACAGATGCTGCTCGAGTTGGAAGCCTCCGTGAGCATCGCCGCACCGGCCCACCTGTGGGGTGAATCGGCGACGATGCGCCAGATGGAGCTACGGGCCTTGCGGGAGCACGAACTGCTGATCGATGCGATCGCCGGGCGTCGCGGGGACGACGCAGAAGCGCTGGCGCGCGCACACCTGGCGATCGACTTCGAACACATCACCGCCGCGATGCGGCGCGCCGGAGGCCTGGCCGACTGATGGTCGGCCAGGGTTGTCCTAGCCGAGGAACCGTTCGCGGTAGTCGCGGAATCGCTCGGCAAGGGCGGCCGGATCGAGGTTCAGGTTCGCCGCGTCGTAGATGACCCCGCCGTAGCGTCCGCGCGGGTGTTCGGTGAGGAAGTCGGTCATCGCCGCCCGTACATCGTCGCCGAACGGCTGGTCGGCGAGTCGGTAGATGTCGGACAGCGTGCGCCGTTCGTCGGCCATGAAATCGTCGAATCGGACGTCGATGGATTGCCCGGCGGGCAGCACATCGCGGTCGCGGATGCAGCCGGCTAGCAGATCGTCGATGCGGTTCAGCCAGTGACCGGTCAGCTTCGTCACGTCGGGTCGTGTCACGGCCATGCGTGTCGCATAGCAGATCATGGTCATCATCGACAGCGTGACGTCGACCGGATCGCGATGGGTGACAACGAAAGTCGCATCCGGGAAGGTGGCGACCAGCGTCGGGAACTGTTCGAGATGCTGGGGTGATTTGAGTACCCAGCGGCTCCCGCCGCGCAGCCATTGCATCGCCTGCAGGCTGCGCTTGACGTAGGCATAGGACGGCGCCTGGTCGTGTGCCTTGTAGTGAGCGGTGAAACTCGGTACGTAATAGGTGGTTTCGAAAAGCATGCCGGAGATGTCGTTGGCCAGGAGCTGGATCTCCTCGTGGGCGTGCTCGACGGTCATGTCGTGCATCCGGCGAAATTCCGGCAGCGTGGTATTCACCAGCTCCAGGCCGGCCGCACAGCGATCCCGGCGCGGTTCGGGGGTGTCCTCACCCGGGCCGGGTAGCGGTTCCAGGCTCTCCCAATAGGGCAGATAGCGCAGGGCGGGATCGGCGGCGAGAAGGTTGTGCAGATGGGTGGTGCCGGTACGGGGGAGACCGCAGATGATCATCGGTCGTTCGATCGCGATGTCCTCGATCTCGGGATGATCAGCGATCAGTGCCTCCAGGCGCAACCGGTTGACCAGGTTGCCCACCAACTGCTCGAACGCGATCGCGAGTCCCGTATCGGACAGGCCCGCCTCGTCGCGCAATGCGGTACACAGCACGTCGAGACGTTCCCGGAACGCCGGGTCGCCGAAGTCGTCCAGCCCGGTGCGCTCGGTTGCGGCTGTCAGCAGCGCTGCAGGGTCCAGCTCCAGATTCGCGCCGTAGGCGGCCAGCCCTTCCCGGATCGGTTGGGCGGCCGGGGGATACACCGGCTCTGCCAGGTCATCGAACCGGATCGGCGCCGGACGTTGCATGCTGGTGGTCACAGGGCCGCTACCTCTGCCACGTCGACCACCCGGCACTGCGGGTGCGCGGGAGTCTCGTCGGGCAGGAACCAGCGCAGCCAGATCAAGCCCTTGGGTCGGCCGGCTGTCGAGACCCAGTTCGGGTGGCCAGGATCCTTGTCGCTGATGACGATCCGCCACGACCCGTCCGGTTCGTAGGTCACGTGGGCGCCGTTGATCGTGACGCGATCGTGGGTGTAGTCGAAGGTGTGCAGGAACGGATTCCACAGGCAGAGGTTCCAGAACACGCACTCCGGTGAGGTGCCCTCGATGATCAGCGCCTGATCGGGTTCCAGGTCGTAGGCGCCCATGGCGTACGCCGCGTCGGCGGCCGACCACCCGTAGGCGTTCTGAGGGACCGGGAACGGTGGGTGCAGCTGATTGGCGGGCTCAACCCTGGTGGGCAGGAAGGACACCTGCTCGTGCAGCCAGGCCTTGGCGTAACGGAAGCGCCGGGCCAGCTCGGCGGCGCTGTCCGAACGCCGGGCGGGCGGGTCGAGCGTCTCGATCCGCCACGTCGGTCGGCGGTCAGTGGTGGGATCGTTGAGATAATCACGGGTCAAAGCGAATTCGGTGTCGGCGTCCAGTTTGAGCCAGGCGCCCGGATGGGAATCGGGGCTCATGATGAACTCGAAATTGCCGTCCTCATCGAATTCGAGGTCGCGATTGTTGATGGTGCCGACGATGCGGTCGCTGTAGCGGCCTTCACCAGGCCCGCCGTAGACCGTCATCGACAGGTACACCGCATCGCCGCGGTTGCCGGTGACGCGATAGGTGCGGGCCGGGTTCAGTGGTGCGAGCTGATAGAAGGCATCCGAATTGTCGCCGCCCCACTTGAGGTACGGGCTGATGACGTCGACCAGGATCGGTTTGTCGCGGTCACCCCAGACATAGGCGTCGACGCTCACCCGCAGCAGGCTGAACGTCAGGCGGTACCCGTCGAGCAGGTCGGGTTCGCTCAGCGCGGGTTCTGCGGTCAGCAGTTTCTGCTCGATACCGCGAAGCTCGTCGAGCAGCGCGTTGAACGCCTCTGACAGCTCGGCCTTGTCGGTCATGCTTGGTCCTTCCTTCGGGGGTGGGTACGTCCGGCTCCTTCGATCAGCAAGGAGCACAGTCGATCTGCGGTGGTATCGACGTCGACATCCGGTTCCATGTGGGCGGTGTAGAACGCGGTACCGAGTACTGCCTGATAGACCATGTCGACGTCGACATCGGGGTGGACCCGGCCCTGTTCCACTCCGGAGGAGACCAGAGACCGAAAGGCGTCCTTGGTCCGCGCGTCGAGCAGTTGCTGGGTCCGGATGTGAAGTTCGGGGTCGCGGCGGCGTTCGGTGAGGATGCCGAGCGCGGCGGCCTCGACGACCGGGTCGCGCCAGAAGGTGAGGACCGCGCGGGCGAAGGCGCGCAGGTCGGTCTCGAAATCACCTGAGACTGAAATGAGTTCGCCGCCGGGCGGCTGGCCGAATGCGGCGTCGAAGACCAGGTGGGCCTTCGACGGCCAACGCCGGTAGATGGTGGGCCGGCTGACGCCCGCCTCGCGCGCGATGGCCTCGATCGACAGCTGGTCATAGCCGTCACCTGCGAGCAGGCGGCGGGTGGCGCCCATGATGTCGCGCTGGGTTTGTGGATCGCGCGGTCGTCCGGGACCTGTGAGGGAGGACACACCATTAAGTTACGACCTGTCACGTAATTGAGTCAAGGGTCGATTTCGGCGTAACCCGCCGCAAGGTGCGGATCAGATCATCTGCAGTGCTGCGAGGTAGAGATCGGTCGAGGCGAAGGCATTGGTGGGCTTGATGCGCTTGTGGGCGACCCCGCCGAGGCGCCGCTCGGAGAAGATGATGCGGCCATCGGGGCTGAACCCGATCTCCAGTTCGGTCGCCACCCCTGTCGCGCTGAGCAGAGGGTGCTCCCACACCATGGTGCGGTACTCCGCGTTGGGTCCGCTGTCGAAGATCAGGTCCCAGTCTTTCTCATTGGCGCGTTCTCGGACCAGATCCAGCATCTCGTAGTGCACGGTCGCTCCTCTCGTGTTCGCTGTCGATCGGTATCGTGGAGATAGGTTGTGCCGCAGTGGTTTCGGCGGGTTGTTCACAGGGGGTGCCGGCCTGTCGGCCCTCCCAGTGTGGTGCAACCGGCGTTCGGCGTCTGTCCGCTGATCGGCCCTGCGTCAGGGCCAACCCGGGATCCGCCGATCGGGGGACAACGGGGACGAAATGGTCGCTGCCCCTCGATCAGCGACCATTTCTCCGGAGTGACCACTGCGCCAAGTGCATACAGGGCCAGAGGGTTTCGCCGTTTCGTGCCGACAATTCCGCGTAGCATCGACATCCGACACGTGCGGATAACGACTGCGTCAGGAACTCTGGGCGCGGTCGTACTCGGCTGCACTGGAGAAGGCGAGCGCCACGGCGCCGGTCACGGCGGCGATGAAGGCGATGGTCACCAGCCAGCCGTATCCCGGCCGTGAAACGTCGCCGAGCAGAACCACCCCGACGATGCCGGGGACCACGGTTTCGCCGACCACCAATGCCGCCGCGACCCCGTTCACCGACCCGACCTGCAGTGCGACGGTGAACAGATAGAACCCGCCGAGACCGGCGACCAGGATGGCCCACAACGCCGGGTCGGCGATCAACACACCCACGTCGAGGGGCTCGAGACCATCCACAACGCGCACCGCAACCGCCATCGCCCCGTAGAGCACCCCGGCGATCAGGCCCGCGGGCACGGCGGCATTCCGCCCGAGCAGCCGGACCAGCGTGGCGCCCAGGCCCAGGATGACCGCCGAGACCACGAGCACACCCCAATGCATGATCGCGCCGGGGTCGCGGTCGCCGAGGCGCCCCGCGGTGGCCCCCAGGATGCACAGCGCGACAAGAACTATGGCGATCGCGGTCCAGTCGCGCCGGTGTAGCCGGACGTGGAGCACGAAGATGCTCAACACCGCGGTGACCACGAGGTTGGCGCTGATGATCGTCTGCGACAGGAACAGTGGGATCAACCGGGCCGATACCAGGCTGCCCGCGAAACCGACGAGGTCGAGCGCCATTCCCACGATGAAGATCGGCGCGAGCATGGCGGCGATGGTCGACCGCAGGGTGGGGCCGGCCTGCGCGGTCTCTGCTGCCCCGACGGAATGCCGTGCGGCATACGACTGCAGAACCGAGGCTGTGCCGTAACCGATGCACGCGAGCAGCGCGGCGGCCACGCCGATCAGCACTGTGAACCGTCTTGGTGTGCCCGTGCGAACGGGACGGCGCGGGACATCACGCGATTGTATGCGGCGTAATCCCAGCCCAGGGTGGTGAATTGAGGTGATCCACCGTCCGGCGGTCTGTCAAGGCTGCGGTCGTTGGACGACTTCCAGGTAGTCCTCGGGCACGGTGACGACCGCTTGGGTCCTGCCCTCGCCATCAGTGAACTCCACTTCATATGCCGGCGGGAGATCAGGCCCGGCGTACTTGGTGTGGTCCATGACGACCGTCCCTTGTGCCCCGGCCGCGAGATCGTGGTCGGGCAGCGGCCGTCGGAGCCGGACTATGTCGTATTCGGCGGGTTTCACGTGATCCATCCTGCTCACCTCATCGAATGTGGGCCGAGTTTGAGTCAGGTGGTTCAGCCCGTCGAACGCGCGACAGTAGGGTGGGCGAGTGGCCGAGATCGCGCCGCTGCGCGTGCAGCTGATCGCCAAGACGGAATTCCAGGCGCCGCCTGACGTGCCGTGGAGCACTGATGCCGATGGCGGGCCCGCGCTCACCGAGTTCGCCGGCCGGGCCTGTTACCAGAGTTGGTCGAAGCCCAATCCGAGGACGGCGACCAACGCGAGCTACATCCGTCACATCATCGACGTCGGGCATTTCTCGGTGCTGGAACACGCTTCGGTGTCCTTCTACATCAGCGGGATCTCCCGGTCGGCCACCCACGAGCTGATCCGGCACCGGCATTTCTCCTACTCCCAGCTCTCGCAGCGCTATGTACCCGAGAACGACGCCGAGGTGGTGGTGCCGCCCGGGTTCGAGGACGACCCGGAGCTGGTGGAGATCTTCGCCGCCGCCGTCGACGCCAGCCGCGCCACCTACGCCGAACTGCTGGCTCGCCTCGAAGCCAAGTTCGCCGACCAGCCCAACGCTGTCTTGCGCCGCAAGCAGGCCAGACAGGCCGCCCGGGCCGTGCTGCCCAACGCCACCGAGACCCGCATCGTGGTCACGGGCAACTACCGCGCCTGGCGCCATTTCATCGCGATGCGGGCCAGCGAACACGCGGATGTGGAGATTCGCAGGCTGGCGATCGCCTGTCTGCGTGAGCTCGTAGAAGCAGCTCCGGCGGTGTTCTCCGATTTCGAGATTTCGACGCTGGCAGATGGTAGTGAGGTGGCAACCTCCCCGCTGGCGACGGAGGCTTGAGACCACCGGGTAATCTTGGCGCGTGAGTACGAGCGGAATCGATGTAACGGCGCAGTTGGGCACGGTGTTGACCGCAATGGTGACGCCGTTCAAGCCCGACGGCTCGGTTGACCTCGATGCCGCAGCCCGGCTGGCCAATCACCTGGTCGACGCCGGCTGCGATGGCCTGGTGCTTTCGGGTACCACCGGCGAATCGCCGACCACCACCGATACCGAGAAGCTCGCGCTGTTGCGCGCGGTGCTGGAGGCGGTGGGGGACCGGGCCCGCATCATCGCCGGCGCGGGCAGCTACGACACCGCCCACAGCGTGCATCTGGCCAAGGCCAGCGCCGCCGAGGGTGCACACGGCCTGCTCGTGGTGACGCCGTACTACTCGCGGCCCCCGCAGGCCGGTCTGATCGCGCACTTCTCCGCCGTCGCCGACGCCACCGCCCTGCCGAACCTGCTCTACGACATTCCGCCGCGGTCTTCCATTCCGATCGCCTGGGAGACCATCCGCGTCCTGGCGGGGCATCCGAACATCGTGGGCGTCAAGGACGCCAAGGGTGACCTGCACGGTGGCGGCCAGATCCTCGCCGAGACCGGGCTGGCGTACTACTCGGGCGACGACACGCTGAACCTGCCCTGGTTGGCCATGGGTGCCGTCGGATTCGTCAGCGTCTGGGGACATCTGGCCGCAGGTCAGTTGCGAGATATGTTGACCGCGTTCAATTCCGGCGATATCGCCACGGCCCGCAAGATCAACGTGTCGCTGGCCCCGCTGGCCCGTGCCCAGGCCCACCTCGGCGGGGTGACCATGTCCAAGGAGGGCCTGCGGTTGCAGGGATTCGATGCCGGTCTGCCACGGCTGCCGCAGATCCCTGCCAGCCCTGCTGAGATCGAGGCGCTGGCCGCCGACATGCGTGCGGCAGCGGTGTTGCGCTAGTGAGCACCGAACTCGCGCCCCCCAAGCCCCTGGCCCCCGGCGGTCTGCGAGTTACCGCGCTGGGTGGAATCAGCGAAATCGGCCGCAACATGACGGTCTTCGAGCATCTGGGCAAATTGCTCATCGTGGATTGCGGTGTGCTCTTCCCGGGACACGACGAACCCGGGGTCGACCTGATCCTGCCGGACCTGCGTCACGTCGAGGACCGGCTCGACGATGTCGAAGCGCTCGTCGTCACCCACGCCCACGAGGACCACATCGGCGCGATTCCGTTCCTGCTCAAGCTCCGTCCCGACATCCCGGTGGTGGGCTCGAAGTTCACCATCGCACTGATCCGCGAGAAGTGCCGCGAGCACCGCATCAAACCCGAGTTCATCGAGGTCGCCGAGCGGCAGAGCAGCCAGCACGGGGTCTTCGAGTGTGAGTACTTCGCGGTCAACCACTCGATCCCGGGATGCCTGGCGGTCGCCATCCACACCGGTGCAGGCACGGTGCTGCACACCGGTGACATCAAGCTCGACCAGCAGCCGCTCGACGGCCGCCCGACCGATCTGCCGGGCATGTCGCGGCTCGGTGATGCCGGGGTCGACCTGTTCCTGTGCGACTCGACCAACTCCGAACACCCGGGCGTCAGCCCGTCGGAGACCGAAGTCGGCCCGACGCTGCACCGGTTGATCCGCGGCGCCGAGGGCCGCGTGATCGTCGCCTGCTTCGCGTCGAACGTCGACCGCGTGCAACAGATCACGGATGCCGCGGTGGCACTCGGCCGGAAGGTTTCGTACGTCGGACGCTCGATGGTGCGCAACATGGGCATCGCCCGCGAGCTGGGCTACCTGAAGGTCGACGACGCCGACGTCCTCGACATCGGCGCGGCCGAGATGATGCCGGCCGAGAAGGTCGTCCTGATCACCACCGGTACCCAGGGTGAGCCGATGGCGGCACTGTCGCGGATGTCGCGCGGCGAGCACCGCAGCATCACTCTGACCGCGGGCGATCTGATCATCCTGTCCTCGTCACTGATCCCGGGCAACGAGGAAGCGGTCTACGGAGTCATCGACGCGCTGGCCAAGATCGGCGCCCGGGTGGTCACCAATGCCCAAGCGCGCGTGCATGTTTCAGGCCACGCCTATGCGGGTGAGCTGCTGTTCCTCTACAACGGGGTGCGTCCGCGCAATGTGATGCCGGTACACGGCACCTGGCGACACATGCGGGCCAATGCGGCGCTGGCCGCCAGCACCGGGGTGCCGCCGGAGAACATCGTGCTGGCCGAGAACGGCGTGAGTGTGGACCTGGTTGCCGGTAAGGCCTCGATCTCCGGTGCGGTGACCGTCGGCAAGATGTTCGTCGACGGTCTGATCACCGGGGATGTCGGCGACGCCACCCTCGGCGAACGCCTGATCCTTTCGTCGGGTTTCGTGGCGGTGACGGTGGTCGTGCACCGCGAGACCGGGAAACCCGCCGCTCCCGCCCACCTGTACTCCCGCGGGTTCTCCGAAGATCCCAAGGCGCTGGAGCCGGTGGCACGCAATGTCGAGCGGGAACTGGAAAGCCTTGCCGCCGAAAACATCACGGACCCGACGCGGATCGCCCAGGCGGTCCGGCGCACGGTCGGCAAATGGGTGGGCGAGACCTACCGGCGCCAGCCGATGATCGTTCCGACCGTCATCGAGATCTAGCCGAATTGGTGCGCTGACCGGCTTGGCGGTGCCGCTAGTGTCCTGAGTCATTAATTACGATCTAGCTGTTAGACTGGGTCGTGCCGACTCCGCGTGCTGCCAAGATTGTGTTGACCGCTGATGAGCGGGCTGAGCTTGAGGGTTGGGCCAGGCGTCGGACTAGTGCTGCAGGCTTGGCGATGCGGTCGCGAATTGTGTTGGCAGCCGCCGATGGTGGGTCCAATACCGAACTGGCGCGGCGGCTGGATCTGTCGATCACCACGGTGCGTCGGTGGCGTAATCGGTTCGTCGTGGACCGCTGCGACGGATTGCTCGACGAGCCGCGCCCGGGCCGGCCGCGTGTCGTGGGTGATGAGCAGATCAAGGATCTGATCACTGCAACGTTGGAAACGACTCCACCGGATGCCACGCATTGGTCGACGCGGTCGATGGCCGATCACCTGGGCTTGAGTCAGTCGATGGTCTCGCGGGTCTGGCGCGCATTCGGATTAGCTCCACACAAACAGGATTCATGGAAACTGTCCAAGGATCCGCTGTTCGTGGAAAAGGTCCGCGACGTGGTCGGTCTGTACCTGGACCCGCCGGAGCGGGCGGTGGTGCTCTGCGTTGACGAAAAGACGCAGATCCAGGCTCTGAACCGCACCCAGCCCGTGTTCCCGATGCTGCCCGGTACCCCAGCGCGGGCCAGTCACGACTACATCCGCCACGGCACCTCGAGCCTGTATGCGGCCTTGAACCTGACCACAGGAACGGTGATCGGCTCACTGCACGCGCGCCACCGCTCCACTGAATTTCTCGCCTTCTTGAAGAAAATCGACGCCGAAGTCCCCGCCGATCTGGATTGTCACGTCGTGCTCGACAACGCCTCCACCCATAAGACCCCCGCCGTAAAACGTTGGCTGACAAGCCATCCCCGCTTTGTGCTGCACTTCACCCCGACCAGCTCATCATGGCTCAACCTGGTCGAACGGTGGTTCGCCGAGCTGACCACCAAGAAACTGCGCCGCGGCACCCACACCTCAGTGCGCCAACTCAACGCCGACATCCGAGCATGGATCGACACCTGGAACGACAATCCGCGCCCCTACGTCTGGACGAAGACCGCCGACCAAATCCTAGCCAGCATCGGGAACTACTGCACTCGAATTAATGACTCAAGACACTAGATTGGGGTGGTGAGCCGTCCCGCACCACAGGTGCCATTCGAGCGACGCCGTCCGATTCCTCCGCTCAACTCGGCGGACGAAGTCAAGCACGCGGTGGTGTACCCGAACACGATCCGTGCTTTCGTGGCGACGATGGCTGTCGGGGCCGTCTACCTGTTGGGCGTGGCGGCCTACGCCATCGTGACCCGTGACCACCAGAACATGGTTGTGTATGCCGTGCTCGTGGCGGTGTGGTTCGCGTTCTTGTTCGGTGCCACCAAGTTGTTGCTCCCGAGTTTGATGAGTCGCTTCTATGCCCGGGTGATGCATGGCGGGGTCCTGTGCGATGTGTACCCGGCCGGATTTCCTGATGCCGAGACCGCGATTCTGATCGACGCACGGCTACCCGACGCGCAGGCGGCCTACGTGCACGATGCGATCGTCTCCTGGCTCGGACGGTTGGCTTCGGATCCGGCGGCCCGTACCCAAGCCGGAGACCTGTTCGGCGGCAGTCGGATTCGCAGTGCCGACGAACTCGCCGGCCCAGGCGCCAGGGGCGGATTTCTCGTGGCCGCGGACAAGAATCCGTACCAGGGTTGGCGTCTGATTCTTCCCGAGGAGAATCCGCGGGACCCGCACCGCCCGTACGCGAACGGTCTTGTGGTTCGGGTCGACACGCCCAGCCTGGAATCAGCCGGCAAGTAGCAGGATCCCACCGGTCAGCAGGGCGGCGACCTTGATGAGCTCGAACGCGACGTAGACGTAGTGCGCCTGTGACCGCCCCGCTGCTTCCTCGCCCGGCGCGACGGCCAGCACAGCGTTCGACCGCTGAGTCAGCTTGGGCCGCACGGCGATCAGTTGCACGGCCAGCGCCGCGACGGCAATCGCGAAGGCCGTGATGGCTGCCGCGGACGGGCGGTGCACGGCGAGGATCACGATGATGGCCACGGCGAACGCGGTCTCCACCGTGTTGAGTGCGCGAAAAACCATGCGACCGATGCCGAGTCCGATCTGCAGCGTCACACCCGGCGCCCGGAACTTCAGTGGCGCCTCGATGAACGAGATCGCCAGCACCATGCCCAGCCAGCAGAACGTCACGGCGACCGCGACAGCCAGACCGGCATTCATCATGAATCTCCTTTCGGGCCCAACCGGGCCACGCACAGATCCGGTTCGACGAATGCGTCGAGCCGCTCGACCGCGACGGGCGCCTGCCAGCTTTCCAACGCCCCCTGCATCAACCCGAGGTGGATCGGGCACACGACCGCGGCACGGGTCTGGGCGAGTTCGAGAAATGGGCAGTGGCGCAATCGGAGCTGGCCATCCTCGGGTGGCTCCGGCGCGAACCCGATGTCGCCGAGTGTCTGCACGAGGGCGTCAACGGGGGAGTCGGTAGCCGGGCGCGGGATCGTGCGTCCCCAGGCTCGGCCCATCTCCCGGGCCCTGGCGGCCGGGTTGACGTCGGCGGCCAGTCCGTTGGCGAGGATCTCGGCCAGCATCCGGTAGTGGGTCGGGCCGGTCGGATCCATCCGGCGCACCGCCCGGTACAGCTGCGGGGGGCGCCCGGGGCTGCGGTGGTGAGGTTGCACACGTTCCACCTGTCCTCCGGCCTCGAGGTGTTCCAGGTGGAACCGCACGGTGTTGGCGTGAACTGCGAGTTCTGTCGCGATCTGCGCGATGGTCATCGGCGTGGCCGAGGTCTTCAACGTGCTGAGCACGTCGACTCGGCGCTTCCCGATCGCGGCGATCATGGATAGAGTTTACACAAATAGAAGTTGTAGAAACTAGAGCGAGGCGCTACCGACCCGGAAAGGGATCTGTCCGATGGCTGAAGACCTGACCGGCCGCGACGATGTCGAGCTGCTGCTGTGGCGGTTCTACGGCAAGGCGCTTTCCGATCCGATGCTCGCCGAGCCGTTCGCCGAATTGCGCGCAAAAGGCCTGCGATCCCATCTGCCCGTCATGTGTGACTTCTGGGAGACCGTGCTGTTCCGTGCCGGGCTCTACCAGCGGAGCGCGCTGATCGTGCACCGTGAACTGCACGCCCGTCATCCGTTGTCGGCCGAGCATTTCGTGCGTTGGCTGGTGTTGTGGACCGACACCGTCGACGAACTCTTCGAGGGTCCGCACGCCGAGCGGGCCAAGCTCCAGGCGGGGCGCATCGCCAAGGCCATGCACCGGCGACTGGCCGGCGTCGATGCCGCCGAGCTCGACGCCCTGGTTGCCTGCTAACGCTTTTCGGCGAAGGCCGTCCATTCCACCTGCGAGGCGGTCAGATCCCGGCCCGACGGTGAGATGTAGTGCTCGATGAGGTAATCGGGCCCGGCCTGCTCGGTCAACTGCCAGCCGTAGGGCTCGACGAAGGCCGCCACGCGCTCCGGGTCGAGCCCGAATTGCCACAGCCTGCTGCGAACCCGGAACCGCCGATACAACGATTCGGCCCCGTACCGGTTGGTGCCGTCGATGAAATCGCTGCGGACGTACGTGAACGCCAGCCGGCTCCCCGGCGCCGCCGAGCGGAGGAACTCGAACGTCGACCCCACGCCGTCGGCGCTCAGATACTGCGTCACGCCCTCCCATACGAAGAAGGTGCGGTGTGTGCCGAGGTGGCCGTGCCTGGCGAGTTCGGCGGCCAGGTCGTCGCGTTCGAAATCCACCGGCACCAGGTGCACCGAGTCCGGCACGGCTCCCAGCGCGCGGCGCACCACCGAGCGTTTGCGCTCGATGTTGACCGGCAGATCAACCTCGAACACCGGGATGGCGCTGTGCCGGGCCAGCCGGTAGCCCTTGGTGTCCAGGCCGGCGCCGAGAATCACCACGGCGTCGATATCCGCCAACGCCTGCGTGAGCTTGTCGCCGATGTAGTGCTTGCGGCAGGTCAGGTTCGCCCACAGCCCGGGACCCGAGCGCTCCGTGGCCCGGATCAGAAGTCCGCGGGCAACGGACCATCGGGTGGTCCGGGTGAATGCGCGCAGCGCGGGCGGCAGGAACGTGCCCGCCAGATCGTCGTCGACGAGCCGTCGCCGCACCGGCTCGTACTGCTCGACGGCGGCCAGCACCATCGGGCCGACCGCGGTCGCGGCGACGGGGTCGCTCATCGCTTGTTGACGATGCCGGCGTCCACGGGAAGTGTCACGCCGGTGACGTAACGCGCCTGGTCCGACACCAGCCAGGCCACCGCGTTGGCGATGTCCTCGGCCTGCACCACCTGCACCGGCAGCGCGTTGGAGAAATCGGTTGGCGCCTTGAGTTCCTCGGAGATGTGGCGCAGCCAATCCCGGGTGAACTCGTTGTTGATCATCGGGGTGTCCACTCCGGTGGGGTGGATCGAGTTGACCCGAATGCTGTGCGGGGCAAGGAAGTTGGCGTAGGCCCGCATCAGGCCGACCACTCCGTGCTTGGCGGCGGTGTAGCCGAGTGAGCCGCGGTCGCCGCCGCCGACGCCCATCAGGCCGGCCGCCGAGCTGATCAGCACGATCGATCCGCCGTCGCCCTGGGCGACCATGATCGGGATCGCCGCCTCGACGGTGTGGTGCACGCCGGAAAGGTTGACGTCGATGACATCGCGCCAGCCGTCGGGGCCCGACTGCATCGGGGCGATCCCGGCATTGGCGACGACGATGTCGAGCCGGCCGAGCTGGTCCACCCCGGCCTGCAGCGCCGCGCGCAGGGCTTCCTCGTCGCGGACGTCGGCCTGCGTGGCGACGATGCGCGCCCCGGTCTCCTCGACCAGCTTGACCGTCGCGGCCAGATCATCGGGAGTGGCCAGGGGATAGGGCACCGACTCGATCTGGTCGCACAGATCGATCGCGATGATGTCGGCCCCGTCGGTGGCCAGTCGCAGGGCCTCGGCCCGACCCTGGCCGCGAGCGGCGCCGGTGATGAAGGCGACCTTCCCGGCCAGGGGAGCTTCGGCCGCCATCAGGATATTTTCTTCGCGCAAGCGCTCATCAGCCGGCCCGCAGCTGTCCCTTGGCGGGGTCACCCGCGACAACGGGCTGCAACATTTTGATATCGGGGGCGCCGTCGAGCAGTTCGCCGATCGAGCCGAACAGGGTGCCGATCGCCGGGGCGGTGCTGTGGGCCTTGAGCGCGTCGGCGTCGGCCCACTGCTCGACGAAGACGAAGGTGCCGTCGGCCTCATGCAGCGAATACAGCTGGCAGCCTGGCTCCTCGTGGACGGCTGCGACCGCGTTGGTGCAGGCCTCTCGCACGGCATCGACGGATTCGGGCTTGGCCTTCATGGTGGCGACGACGACAACAGGCATAGGTGCAGAACTCCTCGATGAGTGCCGAAACTGGACGAGCGTCCACCCTAGGCGATAAGCCGCTGAATTTGGTTCGTATGGCTAAGTGTCATTTGATACCGCTTTGTGACCCGTGTGGCAGATGGTGAATATGGGGCAAATGCGACTAGGCTTGCGGACATGGCTAACAAGACCGCCGGCCGATCCGGAGCGCGTTCGAGCAGGTCGAATGCCAGCTCGCGGGGCGGTTCGCGGCGCCAGGCGCCGGCCCGCAAGGGACGCCCGGCCGCGCCACGGCGCAAGCCCGCGCGCCGGCCTCAGGCCTCGCCCGTCTCCGCTGCCGGCCAGAAGCTCGGCCAGGGGGCCCGCGCCGGCTGGCTGATGCTCGCCAAGGGGGCCGGCTCGACCGCCCGCTCGGTGGGCCGGGCCCGCGACATCGAACCCGGCCATCGTCGTGACGGACTGGCACTCGCCCTCCTGGGCATCGCCGTCGTCGTGGCCGCCAGTTCCTGGTTCCATGCTGCCGGCCCGGTGGGGCAGTGGATCGACACCGCGGTCCGCACCCTCATCGGAGGCCCGGTGGTCCTGGTGCCCGTCGTCCTGGGGGCCGTCGCCGTCGTATTGATGCGCACCGAACCCGATCCGGAAGCGCGCCCCCGGCTGATCCTGGGATCCGCCATGATCGCGTTGCCGATGCTCGGCCTGTGGCACCTGTGGTCGGGCTCGCCGCAGGATCCGATCGCCCGGCAGCATTCCGCCGGATTCGTCGGCTTCGCCATCGGCGGACCCCTGTCGGACGGCCTGACCGAGTGGATCGCCGCGCCGCTGCTGTTCATGGGCGTGCTGTTCGGTCTGTTGCTGGTCACCGGCACGACGATCCGCGAGGTGCCCTCGACCCTGCAGCACATGTTCAGTACGCGGGCATTCCACGACGATGAATATGACGACGAGTACGACTACGACGGCGAGTACGACGGGTCCGATGTCGACGACGACTACGACGACCTGTCCGACGGCTATTACGACGACGACACGTCACGCGGTGACACGAAGGCCCAGACCTGGCCGACAGCCGCGATCGAGGCTCCCAAGGCGCCGACCGGCACCCCGATGGAGAACTACCCGCTGTCCGCCGACGACGCCGACGCACCGACCGTCCCCGAACCCGCGGTCAAGCCGCGCCGCAAGAAGGGCGAAGCCAAATCCGGGTCGAAGCCGGCCAAGGAGACCGACGACACCCTGGTGATCGACCGGGTGATCGAGGGTGATTACACCCTGCCGCCGCTGGACTTGCTGGCCGACGGTGACCCACCGAAACGGGTCGGCCGGGACAACGACCGCATCGTGCACGCCATCACCGAGGTGATGGAGCAGTTCAAGGTCGACGCCACGGTCACCGGTTTCCAGCGCGGCCCGACCGTCACCCGGTACGAGATTGAGCTTGGGCCCGGCGTCCGCGTCGAGCGATTCACCCAGTTGCAGCGCAACCTGGCCTACGCGGTGGCCAACGAGCACATCCGCCTGCTGGCACCGATCCCGGGCAAGTCCGCCGTCGGTGTCGAGGTGCCGAACAGCGACCGCGAGATGGTCCGGCTCAAGGACGTGCTGAGCGCACCGACCACCCGCAAGGACCACCATCCGATGGTGTTCGGCATCGGCAAGGACGTCGAAGGCCACTTCATCAGCTACAACCTGGCCAAGATGCCGCACCTGCTGGTGGCCGGCTCCACCGGTTCGGGTAAGTCGAGCTTCATCAACTCGATGCTTGTGTCGCTGCTGCAGCGGGCCACGCCGGACGAGGTCCGGATGATCCTGGTCGACCCGAAGATGGTGGAGTTCCCGCCCTACCAAGGCATTCCGCACCTGATCACGCCCGTGATCATCGACCCGAAGAAGGCCGCCGCCGCGCTGGCCTGGCTGGTCGAGGAGATGGAGCAGCGCTACCAGGATATGAGCGCCAGCGGTGTCCGGCACATCGACGACTTCAACAAGAAGGTGCGCTCGGGCGAGATTACCGCGCCGCTGGGCAGCGAGCGGGTGTACAAGACCTACCCGTACATCCTGTGCGTCGTCGACGAGCTGGCGGACCTGATGATGCAGGCCCCGCGCGACGTCGAAGACGCGATCGTCCGGATCACCCAGAAGGCCCGCGCCGCGGGTATCCACCTGGTGCTGGCCACCCAGCAGCCGGTGGTGTCGGTGGTCACCGGCCTGATCAAGGCCAACGTGCCGTCCCGCATGGCGTTCGGCGTCACCAACGCCACCAACTCGCGCGTCATCCTCGACCAGATCGGCGCCGAAAAACTCACCGGTAAGGGTGACGGGCTGTTCCAGCCGTCCGAGGCGCCCAAGCCCATCCGCGTGCAGGGTGCCTTCGTCAGCGACGAGGAAATCCAAGCCGTCGTCGCCTACACCAAGGAGCAGGCCCAGCCCGAGTTCATCGACGGCGTCACGGTCAAGACCGTCGAGAAGCGCGACATCGACAGCGACATCGGCGACGACATGGACGTCTTCCTGCAGGCCGTGGAACTGGTCGTGTCGAGCCAGTTCGGGTCGACCTCGATGCTGCAGCGCAAGCTGCGAGTCGGTTTCGCCAAGGCCGGCCGCCTGATGGACCTGATGGAGACCCGGGGCATCGTCGGGCCGTCCGAGGGCTCCAAGGCCCGCGAGGTACTCGTCAAGCCCGATGAGCTGGCCGGCACGCTGATGCTGATCCAGGGCGGCTCGGACGCCAACGGTGCCGACGCCCCCGATGGTCCCGACGAGTTCTGAACCCGCGATTGGTGGAGTCCCACCCGTGACCGGCACGGGTGTGACTCCACAAATCACTCAGAGCGTCAACAACATCCGGGTGTTGCCCAAGGTGTTGGGCTTGACGTAGGACAGGTCGAGGAACTCCGCCACACCGGTGTCGTACGAGCGGCACATCTCCTCGTAGACCTCGGCGGTCACCGGGGTGCCCTCGATCTCCTCGAAACCGTGCTTGCCGAAGAAGTCGATCTCGAAGGTCAGCACGAAGATCCGCCGTAGGTGCAGATCCCTGGCGACATCGAGCAATTGCTCGACCAACACATGACCGACGCCGGTCCCGCGGACCTTCGGATGCACGGCCACCGTGCGTACCTCACCGAGATCGGCCCACAGCACGTGGAGCGCGCCACAACCGACCAGTTCGCCGTCGAGTTCGACCACCCAGAATTCCTGGACTGCCTCGTACAGCGTCACCAGGTTTTTCTCCAGCAGGATCTTGCCCGCATAGACGTCGACCAGGCTCTTGATCGCCGGGACATCGGACGTGCGGGCGCGCCGCACCACAGGGTGTTTGCGCGACTCGACACTGCCTGGGTTCACAGGCGCAAGAGTATCGGTTACGGCAACCGATATTCTGTTGCGGTGCCGGGCCAACCTTCTACCGATCCGGTGGTCCCGCGTGCGCGCGTGGCCAACCTCGCCAACGTGCTCACGGGTGTGCGGATGGTGCTTGTTCCGGTCTTCCTTGTCTTCCTGTTCGCCGGCGACGGCCATGAAACCGGCTGGCGGATCGCCGCTTTCACGGTGTTCGCGGTCGCGGTGATCACCGACCACTTCGACGGGGCCTTGGCCCGCAGCTACGGGATGATCACCGAGTTCGGCACTCTGGCCGATCCGATCGCCGACAAGGCGCTGATCGGAGCCGCTCTGATCGGCCTGTCGATGCTCGGCGATCTGCCGTGGTGGATCACCGTGGTGGTGCTGGTGCGTGAGATCGGGATCACGGTGTTGCGGTTCGCGGTGCTGCGCCACGGTGTGATCCCGGCCAGCCGTGGCGGCAAGCTCAAGACACTGGTGCAGGCCGTGGCCATCGGGCTGTTCGTGCTGCCGCTGCATGCGTGGCCGCCCATCTGGCTCAATGTCGCCTGGGTGATCATGTGGGCCGCCGTGGTCCTGACCGTGCTCACCGGTGCCGACTACGTCATATCTGCGATCAGGGATTCGCGTGGACGATCCGCTGCTCACTGACGACGCCAGGGCCCTGGTCGCCGACCTGACGGTGCGCTCACAGAGCGTGGCCACCGCCGAGTCGCTCACCGGCGGCCTGCTCGCGGCGACGCTGGCCGGGGTGTCCGGGGCCAGCGCCGTCCTACAGGGCGGCCTGGTCACCTACAACGAAGACACCAAGATCTGGCTGGCCGGAGTGGCTCCGCAGGTGCTCGACGCGGTCGGCCCGGTCGCGGCTCCCACCGCACGGGCGCTCGCGGTCGGCGCCCGGCAGCGTTGCGCAGCTACCTGGGGTGTTGGCCTGACCGGTGTGGCCGGGCCGGAACCGCACGGTGGGCACCCGGTGGGCACCGTGTTCATCGGTCTGGCCGGGCCGGTCGACACCGACGTCATCGAGTTGTCGCTGTCCGGCTCACGCTGGGACATCCGCCGCGCCGCCGTCGACGAGGCGATCGCCCGATTGCGCTTCCTGGTCGAGAACCAGTAACCGAAATCTGGTCGACGGTTTCCCTCGGGAACCTTGCGGTCATCCGCGGCGTTGGTCTTTTTAGCGAACCTGTGACAGGCGAGGCGAAGGAGAGCGCGATGACGACATTGCTGCGTGAGGTGATCGGCGACGTGCTGCGTAACGCCCGCACCGAGCAGGGGCGCACGTTGCGCGAAGTGTCCGACGCGGCGCGGGTGAGCCTCGGATACCTCTCGGAGGTGGAGCGGGGCCGCAAGGAGGCTTCCAGCGAACTGCTCAGCGCCATCTGCGACGCCCTGGACGTCCCGCTGTCGCGGGTACTCACCGATGCCGGGGAGAACATGGCCGAGCGTGAACACGCCAGCGCTGCGGCCGCGGTGCCGGCGCACGCCAATGTCGCCCGCATCGACGTGTCGACCAAGGTGGTCATTCCACAGGTCGTGTCGATGGCCGTCGCCTGACATGTGCACGGTTCCGACGCCTGCCTGATTGCGCTGGTCGTGCCTGGCGCGCGAATTTTCGCAAAACACCCATACGAACAGCCTGCGGGGCTGTGGCTGCATGTCCGGAACCGATAAGTTGGCATCAGAGGAAATTGCGGCAACCTGAACGACAAGGCCCCATCAAGGGCCTGACAAGCCCGACAGATAAGGCGGAACGAACTCATGGCCAATCCGTTCGTCAAGGCGTGGAAGTACCTGATGGCGCTGTTCAGCTCCAAGGTCGACGAATACGCCGATCCGAAGGTGCAGATCCAGCAGGCCATCGAGGACGCGCAGCGCCAGCACCAGGCACTCACGCAGCAGGCCGCCCAGGTCATCGGCAACCAGCGCCAGCTGGAGATGCGGCTGAGCCGCCAGCTCGCCGACATCGAGAAGCTGCAGGTCAACGTCCGTCAGGCACTGACGCTGGCTGACCAGGCCACCGCCGCCGGTGACGCGGCCAAGGCCACCGAGTACAACAACGCCGCCGAGGCGTTCGCGGCGCAACTCGTCACCGCCGAGCAGAGCGTCGAGGACCTCAAGGGGCTGCACGACCAGGCCCTCGGGGCGGCCGCGCAAGCCAAGAAGGCAGTCGAGCAGAACGCCATGATGCTGCAGCAGAAGATCGCCGAGCGCACCAAGCTGCTGTCGCAGCTGGAGCAGGCCAAGATGCAGGAGCAGGTCAGTGCCTCGCTCCGGTCGATGAGCGAGGTCGCCGCGCCGGGGAACACCCCGAGTCTCGACGAGGTCCGGGACAAGATCGAGCGCCGCTACGCCAACGCGATCGGCCAGGCCGAGCTGGCCCAGAACTCTGTGCAGGGCCGCATGATGGAGGTGCAGCAGGCCAGCGTCCAGATGGCCGGCCACTCCCGGCTGGAACAGATCCGCGCCTCGATGCGCGGCGACGCCCTGCCCAGCGGTGACGCCGCTCCGGCGACGCCAGCCGCCCCGGCGACCAACCAAACCCCGGCCACTCCCGAAAACCCGCTCGGCCAATAGTGATTCGAGTGTTGTAGATCATGGCTACCAAGACCGGTCGACTGGACGCCTGGAGATCGCTGGCGCAGCGGGTTATCGACACCGCGGCCGATCTGTCCGGTGCTCTGACCGAAAAGCTCAGTGCGGCTGCCGATCCGCGCGCCAAGCTGTTGCGCAAGCGGCGGTGGGCGGTGCGCTTCGGGGTGTTCTTCACCCTGTCCAGCGTGTTCTGGGTTTTGGTCACGGCGCTGTTGGCGTCGTGGAGCACACCGGTCTGGGGCCTGATCATCAGCGGGGCGATCGCAGCCGGCGCGGCTTTCCCCGCGACGTTGTTCTGGCTGCGGTACCGGTGGCTGCGCGCGGAACCGCTTCCGGCGCAGCGACCGGTCTCCGGGCGCCGGTTACCGCCGTGGGGGTCGGCTGCCCGTCAACCCATGGCGGCTCTGGTGGCCTCCGAGCGTGGCATGTTCTCGTTGCTCGGTGTGTTGGAGCGCGGGCGGATGCTTCCGGCCGACGAACTGCGCGAGCTGGCCGCGGTGGCCAACCACACGGCGCGGACCATGGCGGCCACCGCGACCGAGGTGGTCTCGATGGAGCGGGCGATCAGCAACGCCCCGCAGTCGCGCCAGTATCTCGTGCCGACCATCAACGCGTTCACCGCTCAGCTCGGTCAGGGCGTGCGGCAGTACAACGAGATGGTCACTGCCGCAGCACAACTGGTATCGACGGTGAACAGCGGCCAGGGTGCGGCATCGCCGTTGTCCCAGCAGCGCTACCGCAGCGAGCTGACCGGTGCCACCGATCGCCTGGTGGGCTGGGCGCAGGCGTTCGACGAACTCGGCCAGCTGCGCCGCGCCTGAATCGCGGTTACAGCGACGTGCGCAGCGACGGCACGACCACGCCGACCAGGCCACGCACTGTCGCCTTGGTGAAGTCGAACAAGTCGAAATAGTCCCGCCACAGGGTGATTCGGCCCTCATAGACCTCGAACACCCCGCACACCCAGAACTGCACGCGCAGCGGCCCGAACGTCAGGGCATCCGTGCGCTCGGTGATCACCGAGGCACCGTCGGCGGCGATCCGGTGGATCTTCACCTCGAAGCCCATCCGGCTCGGCATCGAGCGGAAGAGTTTGATCGCACGGTTGCGCCCATAGATGGTCGGAAAACCGACGTTCTGATAGACGAGGTTCTGCGCCAGCGCGTTCTCGGCTGTGTCGTAGTCCTGCTCCTGCAACGCGTTGAGGAAGGTCTCGACCGTGCCGGTCTGGGTCGCGGCAGCGGTCGTGGATTGGTCAGCCATGCCCGCAGCCTAATGGTGCAGCGCTGTGGCAGGGTAGGCCGGTGCGCGTAGCTGTGGTCGCCGGACCCGATCCCGGACATGCCTTCCCGGCCCTGGCGTTGTGCCTGAAGTTCCTGGCCGCGGGTGATGTCCCGACGCTGCTGACCGGGGTGCAGTGGCTCGACACCGCGCGGGCGGCCGGCGTCGACGCCGTCGAACTCGTCGGCCTCGATCCGACCGATGTCGACGACGACGCCGATGCCGGGGCCAAGATCCACCAGCGTGCCGGGCGGATGGCGCAGCTCAACGTGCCCGTCCTGAGTGAATTGCGGCCGGATCTCGTGGTCTCCGACGTGATCACGGCCTGTGGCGGGCTGGCTGCCGAGCTGCTGGGGTTGCCGTGGGTCGAGCTCAGTCCGCATCCGCTGTATCTGCCGTCGAAGGGGTTGCCGCCGTTGGGCAGCGGGCTGGCCCCCGGTGTCGGCCTGCGCGGACGGCTGCGCGACACCGTCATGCGGGCGCTGACCGCGAGGTCTGTGCGGTCCGGCGCCGCCGAGCGGGCCGCCGTACGGGTGGACATCGGCCTGTCGGCGCAGGACCCCGGCCCGTTGCGGCGGTTGATCGCCACCCTGCCGGCGTTGGAGGTGCCCCGCCCGGATTGGCCTGCCGAGGCGGTGGTGGTGGGTCCGCTGCATTTCGAGCCCACCGACGCGGTGCTCGCCGTGCCACCGGGTTCGGGGCCGGTGGTGATGGTGGCGCCGTCCACCGCGACCACCGGGACGCAGGGGATGGCCGAACTCGCCCTGGAGTCGCTGCGCCCGGGCGAGACGTTGCCCGAGGGTGCCCGTGTGGTGGTATCGCGACTGGGCGGAGCCGATGTAGAGGTACCACCGTGGGCGGCGGTGGGCCTCGGCCGCCAGGACGAGCTGTTGTCGCACTCCGATCTGGTGATCTGTGGCGGTGGACACGGCTTGGTGTCCAAGGCGCTGCTGGCCGGCGTGCCGATGGTGGTGGTGCCGGGCGGCGGAGATCAGTGGGAGATCGCCAATCGTGTTGTGCGCCAGGGTAGTGCGCAACTGGTGCGGCCGTTATCCGGAGAGGCGCTGACCGCTGCGGTCGGCACCGTGCTCGGGTCTTCGTCCTACCGTGCGGCCGCGCAGCGCGCCGGCTCCTCGCTGGCCGAGGTGGCAGATCCGGTACGGGTGTGCCATGACGCACTTGCCGGCACTCGGTAGGTTGGGCCCGTGCGGTTGACCGAATTCAATGAGCTCGTCGAAGGCCAGTTCGGCGCGATGCGGGGTCGTTCGCTGCTCGTCGACCACGTGCTCAGTGCTCTCGACGGCCGTACGGCCGCACAGGCCATCGAGGATGGGGTGGAGCCGCGCAGTGTGTGGCGGGCGCTGTGCGCGGACTTCGACGTCCCGCGCGATCAGTGGTGAACGGTCACGGGTGACGATGCGCTGAGCCTCACCGGCCGGCCGGGGCTTTTCCCGCCCGTACTTTCGGCGTATACCGGACTTATGGGTCTCGGTGATCATCCGATGCGGACGCCGCTCTACGGCGTTCTGCTGGTGATCGCAGCGGTGCTGCTGTGTTGGCTGGTGGCGTCGACCTTGGCCGGATGGCAGGCGGCGCTGGGATATTTCCTGGCCGTCGCCGTCGGCGCATTCGGGTTCGTGTTGACGCTGCGGGATCTCGACAACTTTCCGAACTGGCGTCGTTGATCCCGTATCGCTAATGCCGCAGCAACAGCTGCGCGGTTTCGCGATGCAATCTGCCGAAGTTGTAGTAGGCCGCGCAGGCGCCCTCGGGGGACACCATGCAGGTACCGATCGGGGTTTCCGGCGTGCAGGCCGTCCCGAACACCTTGCACTCCCACGGTTTGATGACGCCCTTGAGCACCTCACCGCACTGGCAGGCCTTGGGATCGGCCACCCGCACCCCGGGCATCTCGAAGATCAGCTCGGCGTCGTAGCCGGCGTAGTCGGGATGGATCTTGAGCGCGCTCTGCGAGATGAAGCCGAGCCCGCGCCATTCGAAGTGCGGCCGTAGTTCGAAGGTCTCGGCCATCAGTTTCAGTGCCGCCGTGTTGCCTTCCGGCCGGACCACACGGGTGTACTGGTTTTCCACCTCGCAGCGGCCGTCGCGGATCTGGCGCAGCAGCATGTGTACCGAGGCCAGGATGTCGAGCGGTTCGAAGCCCGCCACCACGATCGGCTTGTGGTAGACGGCTGGGACGAAGCGGTAGGGGCGCAAACCCACCACGGTCGAGACGTGACCTGGCCCCAGGAAGCCTGAAAGCCGCAGGTCGGGTGACTCCAGGATGGCCTTGATCGGCGGGACGATCGTGACGTGGTTGCAGAACACGCTGAAGTTGTCGACGCCGAGTGCACGGGCGCGCACCAGCGTGACGGCGGTGGACGGCGCCGTCGTCTCGAACCCGACCGCGAAGAACACCACATGGCGTTCGGGGTTGTCACGGGCGATCTTGAGCGCGTCGAGCGGTGAGTAGACGAACCGGATGTCGGCGCCGCGGGCCTTGGCCTCGATGAGGTTGCCGTTGGACCCGGGCACCCGCATCATGTCGCCGAACGTGGTGAAGATGACGCCGGGCCGTTCGGCCAGCCACATCGCGTCGTCCACCCGGCCCATGGGGATCACGCACACCGGGCATCCGGGCCCGTGGACCAGTTCGATCGATTCCGGGAGCAGATGCTCGATGCCGTGCCGGTAGATGGTGTGGGTGTGGCCGCCGCAGACCTCCATGAACTTGAACTCGTCGCCGTCGGCGAGTTCGGTGATCGCTTTCACCAGGGCACGGGCGGCCGCCGGGTCCCGGAATTCGTCGACGAACTTCATGCGGACACCTCTTTGCGTCAGGCGATTTCGGAGGAATTGAAGGCGTCGATCTCCGTCGTGTAGTCGGCGCCCATTTTCTGGACCTGATCGAGCGTCAGCGTCGCTTCGCGCTCGTCGATCTTGGCCATCGCGAACCCGACGTGCACCAGTACCCAGTCACCGACCCGCAGGTTGTCGTCGGCGAGCAGACGCACGCTGATGACCCGGCGTACCCCGTTGACATCGACCTTGGCGAGGTGGGCCTCGGCGTCGACGATGTCGACGACCTGGCCGGGAATGCCCAGACACATGGGACTGCTCCTTTCACCTAGCAGATCCGGGGGAGCGGATCGCCCACGAGCATGTCGACGATCCGGCTGCCGCCGAAAGCGGTACGCAGCGCGACGATCCCGGGCGGCTCGGCGACGATCTCGCCGACCACCGTGGCCCGGGCGCCCTGTGGATGCGCGCGCAGCGCGGTGACCGCGGCGTCAGCCTCGTCGGCCGGGACGATCGCGAGGAATTTTCCTTCGTTCGCGACGTAGAGGGGGTCGATGCCCAGTAGGTCACAGGCACCCGCGACCTGCGGCTCGATGGGAATGCGGTCCTCGTCGAGGATCACCGCGAACGGTGAGTCCTTGGCCAGCTCGTTGCACACCGTGCCGACACCTCCGCGCGTGGCGTCGCGCATCCAGCGGGTGGATGGCGCGGCGGCCAGCAGGATCTCGACGAGTTCGTGCAGAGGTGCGGTGTCAGAGGCGATGTCGGCGTCGATGGCCAGGTCACCGCGGGCGAGCATGACCGCCATTCCGTGGTCGCCGATCGTGCCCGAGAGCAGGACCCGGTCCCCGGTGCGGACGTGATCCCGCGACAACCGTCTGCCCGCCGGCACGATTCCGACTCCGGCGGTGCAGATGTACATGCCATCGGCGGCGCCCTTACCGACGACTTTCGTGTCCCCCGCGACGATCTGGACTCCGGCCCGCGCGGCGGCCTCGCTCATGTCGGCGACGATCTCACGCAACTCCGCGATGGCGAAGCCCTCCTCGATGACGAAGCCTGCCGAGAGCCATTGCGGGCGGGCGCCGGAGACCGCCAGGTCGTTGATGGTTCCGTGTACGGCGACGTGCCCGATCGAACCGCCCGGGAAGCGATGGGGCGCAACCACATACGAATCGGTGGAGAACGCCAGCGTGTCACCGGACGGGGTGCGCAGCAGGGCGGCGTCCCCGAGCTGTTCGAGCTCGGGGTTGCGGAACGCCTCGACGAAGACCGCATCGACCAGTGCTGCCGACGATTTCCCGCCGGCGCCGTGCGCCAGGGTCACGACCTCGTCGATCAGGCGCGGGCGCCGCTGCCGGAACTTCTCGATTCGGTCCAGCACGCGGTCCTCGCGTTGGGCTGCGGTCGAGGCGGCGACGGTGCTCATGATGCGTACGCCCGTGCCATGTGGTCCTGCACCACTGTCCACAGCCGATAACCGAGCATCGCGTGGCTCTCCTGGATACGGTGAATGCTCTGGCTGTGCACGGTGAAACAGAAGTCCAGATCCCCGGACTCCCCGGCCACGATCGCCATCCGTCCGCCGTCGTGCCCCGAGAATCCGATGGTCAGCACGCCGCGCAACTTGGCCTCGTCGATGGCCGTCATGAGGTCTTCGGAGTTACCCGACGTCGAGAGTGCGATGGCGATGTCGCGATCGCGGGCGTGAGCGATGATCTGGCGTTTGAAGATCAGGTCGAAACCCACGTCGTTGCCCAGCGCGGTGACCACCGCCTCGTCGGCGGCGAGTGACCAGGCCGCCACCGGTCTTCCCCTTGCTGGCCGGCTGAACAGGGAGGCCAGGGTGGCCGCGTCGGTGGAGCTGCCACCGTTTCCCAGGGTGTACAGGCGGCCCCCGCGCAGGAAGCGGTCGGCCATGGCGGCCCCGGCCGCGTTCAGGCCTTCGGTGTACTCCTGTAGTGATTCCTGTTGCAGCCGTGCGCTTTCGGTGGCCTTGCCGCGTGCCGAGGTTGCCAGGTCGTCGAGCAGCGCTCGGACGTCGGTCTCTTCGGATTCGATGAACGGATAGAGGAAGCCGGTGCTCTCGGTGTCGGTCATGACTTCACCTGCCTTCCGGTGGCAGGGCGATCGCTGTCCCCGCGTGTATCAGGATCAGGTCGTTGACGGTGACCTGTTCGAGCATGGCGCTGTCCACCCATTCCTCGCCGGCAGCACTACGGACCAGTGCCCGCCCGCCGGCTTCGGCAGGGGCGATCACGACTTCGGCCAGACGGCCTTCGTCACCGCAGGTGACGCAGGCCGGACCGGTATCCTCGGGCGCGGGCGTCAACAGGCCGGGATGTTCGAAGCACACATGGGTGAGCTCCCACAACAGGTGGTAGATCAGGACGAACCGGCCGGTGGCCGGGACCATCGGGTCGTCGGAATCGACCCACAGGACGTGGTGGGCGGCACCGGCGGGAGGGCGTGGGCCGCAGCCGATCCACACTGTCGTGACACCCCATGCGGCGGCCCGCCGCATGGCATCGACCGCCGCCGGCTGGTCGGCCGAGGCCACCGCCAGGAGCAGATCTCCGGGCTGGCCGGCGACCCTGGCCTGGGCCACCGGATCGGGTTCGACCAGCGCGACCGAGGGCAGCGCGCGCTTGCCGACGATGACCGGGTGGACGAACTCGACGGCCACGTGATGGGCGTGGGGTTCCCATTGGGGCGCAATGACCCAGAGCGTGGCGCCGTCGTGGAACTTTCGGGCCACATCCAGTGCTGCCGCGGCCAGATCGGCGGCCAGGTCCGCGTCCACGAAGGGCGCACCCGGAGGCCCGGTGACGGTCGGTGTGCTGACGGCCGGTGTCGTGGTACTCATGGTCGACCTCCTGTGTTGACCAGGTCGAGGGTGGCCCGGGTGGCGTCGGCCAGCGCCGTGGCCTCGCCGGGCGTCAGCGTGTCGCACACCCAATCCCAGTGCGCGGACACGGTGTCACCCGGTGCGGGCATGTTCGTCAGGGATTTTCCGTCCCGGCTCCACCGGACCCGTTCGGTGACGGGCGCACCGATCGTGAGGCGACCGTCGTCCAGCACCAACGGGCAGGACTCGACGACGACATGCTCATTCTCGATCGCTGCGACTGTGCCCCAACGAATCCGGCAGTTCTGGAGAACCTTCAACGCGGTGCCCGGATCCCGGTCCAGGAACCGGATCCACGGGTACACCACGAACACGTGGAAGCTGTGGTGGGCCAGTACCGCGCCGGCAGTCGTCCCGTCAGCGGACACGCTGTCGAGCCCTCCGGTCACCTGACCCTGGAACGCCGCGTGCAACTGGGTCAGCAGGATGCCCGGATCCACCCGGTCCAGGAGCGCTCCGCCGACCCAATAGCCCCGAACCACCTCGGCGTCCAGCGGGTCGGCCCCGATCGCCTCGGCGATGGCGTGCAGATAGGGCCATGCGCCGTCGAATTCCCTTGCATGTGAGGAAAACTCGGCCGGGTTGTCCCCGGGCTGCGCTTCCGGACCCGCGGGACCGCAGTACCCGAGTTCGTTGGGCGGGAAGGCGTATCGGGCGAACAGCCGGTATCCGGCGGGCAGTTGCTGTGTCGGCAGTGCGGTCATGGCTTCACCCCGCATTCCCGACCAGCAGCTGGCCCAGGGCGATGCCGCCGTCGTTCGGGGGCACCCGGTGATGGGTGATCACTTCCAGGCCATGTCGACGCAGTCCTGCCAAGGTCAGGCGCAGCAGCAGGAGGTTCTGGAAAACCCCGCCGGACAATGCCACGGGCTGCCCCGCGCAGCCGTTCGCATCCACCAGTGCGAGCGCCAGGTCGACGATGAGGCCGGCGACAGCGTGGTGGAATCGGGCACCGATCACCGCCGGTGTCACGCCGGCGCCCAGGTCGGCGATGATCGCCGCCAGCACGGGCGCCGGGTCGATGCCGACGGGTGATGCGCCGGAGTCCACCTCGAACGCATACCGGCGAGCGCCCGCCGCTGCGCCACGCGAGATGCCTTCCAGCTCGATGGCGGCCTGAGCCTCGTAGGCAACCGTCTGTCGCACCCCGATCAACGCCGACACCGCGTCGAACAACCGGCCCATGCTCGACGTCGCGACGCAGCCGGAACCGGTCGCCAGTTGATGCGTCAGGGTCCGGAGTTCGTCGTCGGGACATGCGCGGACCGGCGGCAGGTCGGGATCCCACGGCAGCCCGGCGGCCCACAGGTGGGACAGTGCCATCCGGTAGGGGCGCAGCACGCTGATGTCACCGCCGGCCATCGGGACCTGCGTGAGATGGGCAACCCGCCGAAAGCCCTTGTAGTCGGCGACCAGCACCTCGCCACCCCACA
This sequence comes from Mycobacterium sp. 134, assembly GCF_048282715.1. Taxonomy (NCBI): domain Bacteria; kingdom Bacillati; phylum Actinomycetota; class Actinomycetes; order Mycobacteriales; family Mycobacteriaceae; genus Mycobacterium; species Mycobacterium sp. 134. The sequence goes on along the minus strand of NZ_JBLVUN010000008.1, from coordinate 3,951,940 downwards.
CTGTGCCGTCGGGACCGTATCCCGTTCCGTCGAAGGCGAATCCGAGCACCTGCCGCGTGCCGTCCAGGCCGTGTTCGGCCATCACCGAGGCGATATGGGCGTGGTGATGCTGGACCGTCCGCACCGGGTGGGACCCGGCGTTGCGATGCGCCCAGTTGCTGGACCGGTATCCCGGATGCGCGTCGCAGACCAGGGTTTCGGGTTCGACGCCGGCCAGTGCCTCCAGGTGGTGGACTGCGCGCTCGAACGCCGACAACGTGGCCAGACTGTCCATGTCGCCGATGTAGGCGCTCAGCCAGGCGTACCGGTGGTCGGCCACCGCGACGGTGTTCTTGAGGTCGGCGCCGACCGCCAGGGTCGGCGGCACCGCGACCGGCAGGGCGACCGGCAGCGGCGCGTACCCCCGGGATCTGCGGATGGCCAGCTCGTCGCCGTCGGCGACCCGGACCACCGAATCGTCGCAGGGCACCAGGATCTCGCGGTCGTGCATCAGCCGGCCGTCAGCGATGTGTGACAGCCGGCGCCGCGCGTCGTCATCGGAGAAACAGATCGGTTCGCCACTGAGATTGGCCGACGTCATCACCAGAACCCTCGGGCCGGGCGGATCGCCGGGGAGCCCGAACAGCAGGGTGTGCAGTGGCGTGTAGGCGAGCAGGATGCCCAGGTCGGGGTTGCGGGGCGCCACCGATTCGGCGACCGGTGCACCGGTCGCGCGGGGCAGCAGAACGATCGGCCGCTGCGGTCCGCGCAGCACCCGGGCCGCGGTGTCGTCGACCTCGGCGATCTGGCGGGCGGTGGGCAGGTCGGGAACCATCACCGCGAACGGCTTGTCGCCCCGGCGTTTACGCCGGCGAAGTTCAATGACCGTGGCGGCGTTCGCGGCGTCGCAGGCGAGGTGGTAGCCGCCGATGCCCTTGACCGCGAGGATCGCTCCGTCGGTCAGCAGGCGCCTGGCCCGCCGCAGCGCGGCTTCGCCGGTGAGCGCACCGGATTCGTCGTCCCACTGCAACGTCGGGCCGCAGTTCGGGCAGCACACCGGCTGCGCGTGGAAGCGGCGGTCGGCCGGATCGGCATACTCACGGGCACATTCGGCACACATGGCGAAGCGCGCCATCGTGGTGGCACCGCGGTCATACGGCAGTGAGGCGATGATAGTGAACCTGGGCCCGCAGTTGGTGCAGTTGATGAAGGCGTGGCGGTACCGGCGATTGGACGGATCACGTTGCTCGTCAGTACATTCCGGGCACATTGCCACGTCTGGGGAGGCCAGGGTGCGACCGCCGCCGGCCCTGAAGGTATCGGCGATCGTGAATCCGGTGCCGCCGCGGACGGGTATCGGCCGGGTCTCTGTCGACTCGATCACCGCCAGGACGGGCGGGTCGTGGCGCAGCCGGTGCAGGAACGCCTCGAGATCGCCGGGGGCACCTTCGATCTCGATGACGGCGCCGGAACTGTCGTTGCGGACGCACCCGGTCAGCCCGAGCGCGGCCGCCGTGGTGTAGACGAACGGCCGGAAGCCCACGCCCTGCACGACTCCGTGTACGCCGATCCGCAGCCGGCGCCGCGCGGTCACGGTGGTACCTCGGTGGTGCGGCCGCGCCCCAGCAGCTCCAGGCCCTGCATCGCTGCCTCGGCGCCGGCGTGGTCGGTCTTCTCGACCGCGAAACCCATGTGGATGATCACCCAGTCGCCGGGGGAGAAGGTCTCGTCGGGCAGCATGCCGATGTTGACCTTGCGGTGCTCGCCCGCGACGTCGACGAGGGCGAGTTGGTCGCCGTATCCCGGGAGCATCCGGACCACCTGGCCGGGGATTCCGAGGCACATGACTCAACCCTCCCTGACCGGGGCCGACAACCGTGCCACGGCGGCTTCCACCGCCGTCACGGCACCGGGAACCGCGTCCGCGACGGGCTGCGAGAGCCCGATACCGTCAGCTACGGTGGCCACCTCGCAACCGACCACGACGGTGTACGGCGGGCTGCCGCCGAGCGCCCGCATGCTGGCGAACACCGCCGCTGGGTCCATCGCGTGTGCGTCCAGACCCGGAGCGCCCGAGAAGCTTTCACGATCAGCCTCGAACACGTGCAGCGTGCCCGGGCGGCCCCGGCACGGCAACGCGTCGACCAGTACGAGGGCATCCCAGCCGTCGAGCAGATCGTAGGCCAGGTGCACGCCTCGAATCCCGTAGTCGCACAGCCGAATACCCGGACCTGCGAGGCCAGGCGGCACATGCCGCATCACCTCGGGACCGAATCCGTCGTCACCGAGAAAGATATTGCCGATGCCGGCTACCAGAACTGAAGACGTGATCGCACCTCGCCCGTCACATCCGCCGCATCTTCAGGTAACGCCGGGCGTCGGGGATCGACCGGACTCCGACCAGTACCCCTGCGGCCACGACGGCCCCGACGGCGATGACAGCGATCCAACCCACAACTTCCATCTCGAACTCCTCTCACTGCGCCAATGGCTCTACTTCGTCGGCGGCGAAGTACAGATAGCGGCCGTACCACGCGTGCAGATCCGCGGCCGGGTCGTCGTCGAGCACGACGCCGATGTGCCGCTCGCCCTCGACGTCCTCGTGGACCGAGGCCACCTGTGCGATGCGGCCGGCGAAGAAGATGTCCTGAGCGTCGGCGCGCCGCGACGGGTGCAACCGCACCCGGCTGCCGCGGCAGACGCGCACCCCGTTGATCAGGACCGCATCCACGGTGGGATCGACGGCGTTGTCGGCCCGGGGGTCCCACCAGTCGATACCGTCGGGAATCTGCGGAATCAGGCCCTCAGTGGCGGCGTGCGGATCGCGTAGGACACCGTGCAGGTCGAGCATCGCCTCGGGGGACATCGAGTCACAGCGGTCGATGATCGCGGCCGCCCGGGGATCGGTGGCGCGGGCGCTGGCTTTCTCCTCGTCGGTCATCGTCATCACCCTCAGCGTCAGGATCTCGTCGATCTCGCACGAGTCGAAGAGATCGCCCTGGCTCTGTTCGGCGATCTCGGGGTGGTCGTAAAGGATGATCGGCGAAACCAGCATCGTGTCGCGCGTGCCAGGCGGCCCGGCGAGTACCGGGAAGCAGCGGTGCCGCCTGCATCGCGAGACCGGAGCGACGGCCGACTCATCGGGCTCCAGCAATGAGACGAAGTCACCATCGGTCACCTCTGCGATCAGGTGCGTGCCGATCAGCGAGACCGCGATCGCATCGTCCTTGTCCAGCGCCGCTGCGGCACAGTTGCGTACCGTCATCGTGAGCCAGGGCCAAGCCCGCGTCGGCTTCGGCGGCGATGGCGAACTCACCGTGCAACTCGCGACGGCGGCGGACAATCCGGCCACCGTCGACGTTCTCGACATCGGTACCCGGTCGCACCACCATGGGAAGCGTCCGCGGCGCCTCCAGATCGGCGACATCGAAGGGTCCGAAGGTGATCTGGTGTTCTACCGCCTCGTCCCAGCTGAGCCAGGACTGGTCTGCGGTGGTGAGTTGACCGACCGGCTCGAAGCTGCCGTCGTCACGGAGGCGTTCGGCGGTTCGGCGTTGCAGCTGCAGGAACCGGACCATGACCGAGACCGTCGGGCGCCCGTGGCCGCGCACCAGAAGCTGGGCGGACAGCGAGCTGTCTTCTCCGATACCGGTGCGTTCGGCGTCGGTCGGGCCGAGTACGCCGAACTGCCAGCGGGACTGGTTCTTACGCGAGTCGGCACGGTACGGATAGAGCAGGTAGCCCTCGTACAGCACGGCATCGGCGACCGCGAGGACCTGATCCAGATTGCCGCTCATCGGATTTCCTGCCGTGTCAGCAGATTGTCGATCGCTTCCTCGAACGACAACATGCCCCAGCGTGCCTTGTAATTGGCCAGCTCGGTGAGCGTGTCGTGGCGAAGCCGTAGCCAGCCGGTGTCGGGAAAATGCTGCGCCATCAGCTGTTGCCACACCGCAACAGGCATGTCGAAATGGTCTTCGCGGTCCCACGGCACCTGCTGCACCGCGAAGCCGCGCGTACCGCGGGTGAAAACGGTTCCGCTGAACAGGAACTGCAGCGGAACCATGCCGTCATCGAGTGCGTGCAGGTACTTGGCGCCCACCACCTCCAGGTCGTAGGTGCATTCCAGCGGCAGCTCGACCTGGGTGCTGCCGGTGAACCCGGGAATCATGGCGGTGCTGTGCTGCCAGAGGAAGTTGCGCTGCGTGGTGCCCCAGCGTTCGCGGGGGCCGAACAGGTCCAGTACGCCGGCCGCCTCCGCTTCGGTGTAGCTGCGTCGCAGCGGTTCGATGCGCACCTGGCAGCGCAGCGCGATGGCGTGCACCGGATCCTCGCCCACCGCGGCCACACCCACCCTCGCCGTCAAGATCGGCGTCACCGCATACGGTTCCGGCGCGATGTCCAGAACGGCGAACGTCACCGCCGTCGTCGCGGGCCCGGTCATCGTGGCACCAGCTTGCCGCGGCCGTCGAGAATGCCGAAGAACTCGTCGACATAGCTGCGCACATCCTGTCCGCCGTCGAAACCGCGCCACAGTGTTCGCAGCCGGCCGACGAACTCGTAGCAGGCGTCGACCGGCACCAGATGACACGACAGCGACCAGTTTCGGTCGTCCGGGACCCGGACCATCAACGCCTCGGTGTCCTCGGCCAGCAGATCGACCCTGGGGTCGGTGTCGCGGACGGAATTCCAGGTGTCGAGGTCGAGTTCGGATTCGGTGGCTCCCGCCGGACCCGGGTAGAACGCGACCACGCGGCCCAGTGCCGAGTTCCGGAAGAAGAATGCCAGCCCGACCGGGATCTGCAGCGACTCCCATTCCCGTCGTCCCACTGCGAAGTCGGGAAACCTCAGGTAGCGATCGGGGACCGCGCGGTAGCGCAACTCGGCCTGAGTGTCGGTGAACAGGAGATAGCAGCCGCGGCACACGCACAGCAACTGGCGGTCTTCGACATTGACCACGTGCTGGTGTTCGTCGGCGATCGGTTCCGAACACATCTCACACTGCTCGCCGATCGGCTGCGGCGCATCCCGGTTCGCCCGGATGCGGGCCAGCACGTCCAGCGGGCCGGTCACGATGCGACCTCCTCCGCAACCGCCATCGCCGGCACGCCGTCACGGAGCAGCACGGGAACCGGTTCCAGGTGAGGGCCGGTCGCGTCGCCGACCGCCATACCCGCGTGCACCACGTCGAAACCCGAACCGCAATGCGGACAATGCAACACGGTGCCGGTCAGTGTGGCGCCGGCGAACTCGCGGGTGCAATCCGGGCAGCCGTCCCGGTAGGCGAGGATCTCGTCGCCGACCCGGCAGGCCAGCACCGCGGCACCGGCGACAGAGAAACCCCCGACCTCCCCGGGCGCGAGCTCGGCAAGGGTGGGAACGGGTTGCCAGGTGGCGTGCCGACGGCTGTCGTCGTGCAGCCGGGCCAACAACGACTCGGCGGGGATCACATGCGTCGCCGGATCATCGGTGACGACGTCGATCGTCGAGATCTCGGGCGCGGCCGCCATGATCGCGTCCTCGATGGTCAATTCGAGGGTGATCGCCGAGGAAGGGCAGCTCTTACAGCTTCCGGCGAACCGCAGCCGGACGACCGGCGGTGCGACTTCCAGGAGATGGACATCGCCCCCGTGCGATCCGAGATACGGGCGTACGCCGTCGAGCGCATCGGCGATGCGCCGCTCGACCGGATGCGGATGCAGACCGTGCACCAGCAGCAGACTGGCCACCAGATCATCAGCGGCGACGGCATCGGCCACTGCGGGATCGGTGGATGCGGCGATCTGCAGCATCCGGGCCAGGGCGGCGCCGTAGAGATCGGTCACCTCCCGGACAAGTTGTTCGGCGCGATCCAGGGCCACCGAACCGCCTGCGGCGCAGGCCTGCAGCAGGTTCTCGATGCGATCGCCCGCCGTGCGCCATCGTGCGTCTTGCTCGGGGAGGTCCGGGACTGGATCGGCGGCGGGCGTCATATGTCATTCCCCGGTGGCGGATTGAGTGGGGGAGTGCATCAGCTCCAACGACTTTCCGTTGCCCAGGTACATGTGCACCCCACAGGGCAGACACGGATCGAAACTGCGCACCGTCCGCATGACGTCGATGCCCTTGAAATGCTCCCGATCGTTCTCCTCGAAAATCGGCTGGCCCTGCACCGCGTCCTCGTACGGGCCGGGGGTGCCGTAGCTGTCGCGCGGATTGGCGTTCCACGGTGTCGGCGGATACGGGTGGTAGTTCGCGATCTTGCCGTCGCGGATGACCATGTGATGGCTCAGCACCCCGCGCACCGCTTCGGTGAAGCCGCACCCGATGGCCTCGTCGGGAACCTCGAAGGGCTCCCAGGTCTTGGTGCGGCCGGCACGGATCTCGACGAGCGCCTTCTCGCAGAAGTGCAGCGCGCAGGCGGCGGCGTACGCCTGGAAGTACGTGCGGGCCCGATTGCGTTCGATTGTGTTGCTGCCCTTGGCGGGGATCTTCCACTCCAGCTCGACCGGGCCCTTGAGCGCGGTCTTGGGCAGGTTGATCTGGACACTGCTGCCCGTGGCCTTGACGTAGTCGATGTCGACGATGCCCGCCAGCGCGGTGGACCACAGCCGCGCGAGTGGGCCGCCGCCGGTGTCGAGGGCGAGATGGTCCTTGCCGTCGAACCACCGTGGCGACATGACCCAGCTGTAGTTCTCGTCGAAGTCGCGCTTCTGCGGCTTGGGATTGGTGTGCTGGTTCCACGGGTGGCGCCGGTCGATCGGATTGCCGAGCGGATCGGTCTTGACGAACATCTCCTGGTCGGTCCAGTCATCGTAGTAGCTGTGGCCCAACAGAATTCGTATCCCGAGGTTGATGTCGACCAGCGAATGCGTCAGCAACTTGCCATCCACCACCACACCGGGGGTGACGAACATGGCGTCGCCCCAGCGCTCCATGTCCTTGTAGGCGAAGTTGCAGACCTCGGGATCCTGGAAGGATCCCCAGCATCCCAGCAGGGTGCGCCGGAGGCCGACCTTGTCGTAGCCGGGCAGGGCTTCGTAGAAGAAGTCGAAGAGATCGTCGTGCATCGGCACGACCTTCTTCATGAACTCGACATAGCGCATCAGCCGCGTCATGTAGTCGGTCATCAGCTGAATCGTCGCGGTCGTCCCGATGCCGCCCGGGTAGAGCGTCGACGGGTGCACGTGGCGGCCTTCCATCAGGCAGAACATCTCCCGGGTCCACCGGCTGACCTGCAGTGCCTCTCGGTAGAACTCACCGGTGAACGGGTTGAGCGCGCGCATGATGTCGGCGATCGTGCGGTGGCCGTGCGCGTCGGCATGTGGTGCCGCGGTGTTCTCCGCCTTGGCCAGCACGCTCGGGTTGGTCTCGGACACCATCTTCTCGCAGTAGTCCACGCCGACCAGGTTCTCCTGGAAGATGTTGTGGTCGAACATGTATTCCGCGGCCTCGCCGAGGTTGACCAGCCATTCGCCCAGATGCGGGGGTTTGACCCCGTAGGCCATGTTCTGGCAGTAGCACGAACAGGTCGCGTGATTGTCCCCGCAGATACCGCAGATGCGGCTGGTGATGAAGTGCGCGTCGCGAGGGTCCTTGCCCTTCATGAAGATCGAATAACCGCGGAAGATCGACGAGGTGCTGTGGCACTCGACCACCTCGCGGTTCTCGAAGTCGATCTTGGTGTAGATGCCGAGGCTGCCGACGATGCGCGTGATCGGATCCCAGGCCATCTCCACCAGTTGACCGGGCTCGCGCTTCACTTGGGACGGCTCGGGAATTATTGTTCCGGTCATCGAACTTCACTTTCGTGTAAACGTCTGTAAGACAACGGGCTCCGACGTACGCGATGGCGTCGCGGTCGGGTGCTGACGAACCGGCGGTCCGCCCGGTCTACCAGGTGCGGGTGGCTCCGGTTTCGAGCTTCGTACCGCGATGCCGCCACTTGGGCTCTTTGTCGACGGTGTGGCCCGTGACGTGCCGCAGGCTGCGGATGACCGAGCCGTAGAGGCCCGACGCCGCGGTCGACACCTTGCCGCCCGGCGGCTCGTCCATGAACGGCATGAACTTGTCCGGGAATCCCGGCATCGTGCACCCGATGCAGATGCCACCGACATTCGGGCAACCGCCGATGCCGTTGATCCAGCCGCGCTTTGGGACGTTGCATTTGACCACAGGTCCCCAGCAGCCCAGTTTCACAATGCATTTCGGCGATCCGTATTCGGTCGCGAAGTCGCCCTGCTCGTAATAGCCGGCCCGGTCGCATCCCTCGTGGACTGTCTTGCCGAACAGCCACGTAGGGCGTAGCTCTTCGTCCAACGGGATCATCGGGGCCTGGTCGGTGGCCATGTACAGCAGGTAGGTCAGCGTCTCGGCCAGATTGTCCGGCTGGATCGGGCAGCCGGGAACACAGACGATCGGAATGCCCGCCTTGCTCTTCCAGTCCCAACCGAGATAGTCGGGCACGCCCATCGCGCCGGTCGGGTTACCGGCCATCGCGTGGATGCCGCCGTAGGTGGCGCAGGTACCGACCGCGACGACGGCCGTGGCCTTGGGTGTGAGCCGGTCCAGCCATTCGCTGGTGGTCATCGGCTGGTTGGTCGCGGGATTGTTGCCGAACCCGCACCAATAACCCTCTTCTTTGACCTGCTCGTTGGGGATCGATCCCTCGACGACCAGGACGAAGGGCTCCAGTTCATCTCGTTCGGCCTTGAAGAACCACGACAGGAAATCGTCGGCGCCCCCGCTCGGTCCGCACTCGAAGTCGATCAGGGGCCAATGGACGGCGATCTTGGGCAGACCGGGAAGCGCCCCGAGGGCGATCTCCTCGATGCTCGGCTGGGTGGCGGCAGTCAACGCCACCGAATCGCCATCACAACTCAGACCGGCGTTGATCCACAGCACGTGGATCAGTGCCTCTTCTGCTTTGACTGCTGCCTCGGTTGGCATAGGTCACAGCTTTCCGGGGCCAGGGCTGACGGCCCCAATGGCTCGAGCTTAGCCGCGCGCAGCCTGCTTGAGACCTCAAACTCCGGGATAGTTTCCTGGGTGGTTGTCTTGTCAACGGGTTAGCCCGGTGCGGCAGTGTTTACCTGTGCGTCAACCCAGGCATACCAGGCGTCGAGGCCGTCGCCGCGGGTCGCCGACGTCGGCAGGATCGTGACGTCGGGATTGACGGATCGTGCATGGCGGCAACAGATTTCGACGTCGAAGTCGATGTAGGGGAGCAGGTCGATCTTGTTGATGATCACCAGGCCCGCCGCGGCGAACATGTGCGGATACTTCAAGGGTTTGTCGGTGCCTTCGGTGGCCGATACGACTACGACCTTGCTGTGTTCGCCGAGATCGAACAATGCCGGGCAGACCAGGTTGCCGACGTTCTCGATGAACAGCACCGACCCCGGGGTGGGGTCGAGGCTTTCGAGCGCCCGGCGGGTCATCGCCGCGTCCAGGTGGCACCCCGCGCCGGTGTTGACCTGAACCGCGCGTGCTCCCGCGGCCCGGATCCGGTCGGCATCGAGCAGCGTCTCCTGGTCTCCTTCGATCACCGTCACCGTGCGGGTCGCGCCGAGCTCACGGATGGTCCGTTCGAGCAGCGTCGTCTTGCCCGCTCCCGGCGAGCTGGTGACGTTGAGCGCCAGGATGCCGCGTTCGGCCAGCCACTGCCGGTTCTGCTCGGCGATGAGGTCGTTCTTGGCCAGCACCTTCTGTTCCAGCGAGATGGTCTCGGTGTGCTGGTGGTCGCCGTGGTCGTGGTTGCCGTGGTCGTGGTCGCCGTGGGAATGGTCGTGGGGATGCTCGTGATCGTGGGGATGGTCATGACCGGCCAGGGTGATGACGGCTCCGTCCTGACCGCAGCCGCAGGTTGCGCACATGTCAGCTCACTTCCATCGAGAGAATCCGCAGTTCCCGGCCGGCGGTCACCTCGACGTCGGCGCTTCCGCACGGGCACAACAGGATCAGATCGGGCAGGTCGAACTGCGCTCCGCAGCTGCGGCAGTGTGCCGCTCCCGGGTGGATGTCGAGGTCGAGGCGGGCGCCATCGGCCACCGTGCCCTGGGTGACCAGGTCGAAGCAGAAGAGCATGGAGTCCGGGACGACCGCGCACAACGCGCCCACCTCGAGCTTCACGCTGTGCACACGGCGACCTGCGGCGTGCTCACACACCGCGTCGACAACACTCTGGGTGATCGCCATCTCGTGCATCGCTGCCCCGTCTCCGGGCCGGATGCTCCCACGATAGGCCGGTTTGAGTGCACGTACGGCGTGTCTACTTGAATCGAACACGTGTTCGTCTACTGTGGTCGACATGCGATGGCGAGATGCTGGTCAAGCCGACTTGTCAGTGGCTGCCTCTAGCGTCACGGCCAACTGATCGAAACCGATCACCGAACATCACTAGGACGGAGACCCTCATGGCGCCCCAGGCCCCGGATCGCGAAAAAGCGCTCGAACTGGCGATGGCCCAGATCGACAAGAACTTCGGTAAAGGCTCGGTGATGCGCCTCGGCGAGGAGGTGCGCCAGCCGATCTCGGTGATCCCCACCGGTTCGATTTCCCTGGATGTGGCACTCGGCATCGGCGGCCTGCCGCGCGGCCGCGTGGTCGAGATCTACGGCCCGGAATCCTCGGGTAAGACCACTGTGGCGCTGCACGCGGTGGCCAACGCCCAGGCCGCCGGCGGCATCGCGGCGTTCATCGACGCCGAGCATGCCCTGGATCCCGAGTACGCCAAGAAGCTCGGGGTGGACACCGATTCACTGCTGGTTAGCCAGCCCGACACCGGCGAGCAGGCGCTGGAGATCGCCGACATGCTGGTGCGCTCGGGCGCGCTGGACATCCTGGTGATCGACTCGGTGGCAGCCCTGGTGCCCCGCGCCGAGATCGAGGGTGAGATGGGTGACAGCCACGTGGGTCTGCAGGCCCGCCTGATGAGCCAGGCGCTGCGCAAGATGACCGGTGCGCTGAACAACTCGGGCACCACCGCGATCTTCATCAACCAGCTCCGCGAGAAGATCGGCGTGATGTTCGGTTCGCCCGAAACCACCACGGGTGGTAAGGCTTTGAAGTTCTACGCCTCGGTCCGTCTGGACGTCCGGCGCATCGAGACGCTCAAGGACGGCACCGACGCGGTCGGTAACCGGACCCGCGTCAAGGTCGTCAAGAACAAGGTCTCGCCGCCGTTCAAGCAGGCCGAGTTCGACATCCTGTACGGCCACGGCATCAGCCGTGAAGGCTCGCTCATCGACATGGGCGTCGAGCACGGCTTCATCCGCAAGTCCGGGTCCTGGTTCACCTATGAGGGTGAGCAGCTGGGCCAGGGCAAGGAGAACGCCCGCAAGTTCCTGCTGGAGAACATCGATGTCGCCAATGAGATCGAGAAGAAGATCAAGGAAAAGCTCGGCATCGGTGCTGTCGTGACGGCCGAGGCGAAGGCAGATGAAGTCCTTCCCGCCCCGGTTGATTTCTGAGCCGTCGGGTCCGCCCGAGGGGGAGCAGGCGCAAGATCCTCGCAAACGTGAGGAGCAGGCCAAGAATGTCTGCCTGCGCCTGCTCACCGTACGGGCCCGCACCCGCGCCGAGTTGACCGAACAGCTCACCAAACGGGGTTACGAAGAGGACCTCAGTGCCAAGGTGCTCGACCGGCTCACCCAGGTCGGCCTGATCGATGACGAGGACTTCGCCGAGCAGTGGGTGCGGTCCCGGCACGCCAACGCGGGAAAAGGTAAGCGCGCCTTGGCTGTTGAGCTTCGCAAGAAGGGCGTGGACAACGACGTCATCGACGCGGCGCTGGCCGACCTGGACCCGGCTGCCGAACGGCAACGGGCCGAGCAGTTGGTCCGTGACAAACTACGCCGCGAGCGGCTCGACGACGATGACGGCGACGTGAAGGTGACCCGCAGGCTGGTCGGCATGCTGGCTCGCCGCGGCTACAACCAGTCGATGGCCTTCGACGTCGTCAGCGTCGAGCTGGCCGGCGAACGCGAGCGCCGCCGGGTGTGATCAGTCGCGTTGGGTGTGCAACACCTGTGCGCCCGGTGCGCCTTCCTGCTCGACGGCCTCGGCCTCCAGCGGTGCGGGTCCGCGGCTGGAACGACGCAGGCGCCGCTCGATCCTGGTGGCCAACGACGACAACGCCATGTTGACGCTGATCATCAGGATCGCGATGACGATCAGAGCGGGCAGGATGTTGCCGTAGGCCGATCCGATGTTCGTACCCTGACGCACCATCTCCACGAAGGTGATCTGGTAACCGATGGCGGTGTCCTTGAGCACCACGACCAGTTGCGAAACCAGTACCGGCAGCATCGCGGTGATCGCCTGTGGCAACAGGATCAGGCGCATGGTCTGCGTCCACGTCATTCCCAGCGACCACGCGGCCTCCTGCTGCCCACGGGGAAGGGAGTGGACGCCGGCTCGAACGATTTCGGCGATCACCGCCCCGTTGTAGAGCGTCAGTCCGGTGACCACTCCGGCCAGCGCGATGTACTTGGACGGGAACACGTCGTACATGCCGAAGAGGAAGAACGCGAACAGCATCATGATCAGCACCGGCACCGCGCGGAAGAACTCCACGATGACACTGCTGACCCATCGGATCGGAGGAACAGGGGACAGCCGGCCGACGCCGAGCACCATGCCCAGTATCAGGGCAAAAACGATCGACACCGCCGCCGCGGTCAGCGTTCCCTGCACACCGGGCAGGACGTAGGTGATCCACAGATCCGAGGTGAGGAACGGTTTCCACTTCTCGGGCTGGAGTTGATCTCTTTCCCAGAGCCGGTACAGCACGAACACGATCAGTGCGATTGCGCCGAACGCGGCCAGCACAGCCAGGACGAAGTTGCGTGCCCGGGCCCGCGGCCCCGGGGCGTCGAACAGGACCGATGCGTTCATCGTGCTCGTCCGTTCTTCGCGCAAGCGCTCATCACCGCGCCACCGCCAGTCGCTTACCCAACCACCCGAACAGCAGCCCCAGGGGCAATGTCAGCAGGATGAAACCGGCGGCCATGATGGCACCGACGGTGAGCACGGCGGCGGTCGACTCGATCATCTCCTTCATCAACAATGCGGCTTCCGCCACGCCGATCGCCGACGCGATTGTGGTGTTCTTCGTCAACGCGATCAATACCGATCCGAGCGGGATGATCACAGCGCGAAATGCCTGCGGCAGCAGGATCAATCGCAGGTTCTGCCCGAAGGACAAACCCAGCGACCGGGCCGCCTCGGCCTGACCCATCGGCACCGTGTTGACCCCGGAGCGCACCGTCTCGCAAACGAAAGACGCGGTATAGACCGTCAATCCGAGCACCGCCAGGCGAAAGTTGCTGTCGGCGATCGATGTCGGTGAATGCGGGTCGACCAGGGTGATCCGCAGTGTCTGCCCGACCCCGAGTGCACAGAACACGATGATCAGGGTCAGGGGAGTGTTGCGGATGACGTTCACGTACGCGGCGCCGAGCCAGTTGAGCACCGGCACCGGCGCCAGGCGCATGGCGGCCAGCGCCGTGCCCAGGATCAGCGCACCGATCGCGGAGTACACCGTGAGCTGGATGGTGGTCCAGAACGCCGCGAATATCTGATCGCGGTATGCGTCGAATATCTCCACAGTCGGTGCGCTGTCTCCGGATCAGTTGCGGTCGACGGCGGGCGGTGCCGGGGTGGGGATACCGGCGGGGCCGAGGTTGCGCTCGAACGCTTCCTTCCAGGCGCCGCTGGACTCCATCTTCTCGAGCGCGGTATTGATCTTGTTGCGCAACTCGGTGTCGCCCTTCTTCAGGCCGATGCCGTAGCGCTCCTCGGAGAAGGTGTCACCGGCGATCTTGAAGGTGCCCGGGCTCTGCGCGGCGTACCCGGCCAGGATCACCTCATCGGTGGTCAACGCGTCGACGGCACCGCTCTTGAGCGCATCCAGGCACAGCGTGTACGTGTCGTACTGCTGCAACTGCACCTTCGGGTACTCGTCCTTGATCCGCTGGGCCGGGGTCGAACCCGACACCGAGCACAGCTTCTTGTTGTTCTCCAGCGAAGCTGCCCCGGTGATGTCCGTGTTGTCCGCGCGGACCAGCAGGCTCTGCCCGGTGAGCAGGTACGGGCCGGCGAAGTCGACCTTCTCCTTGCGTGCGTCCGTGATGGAGTAGGTCCCCACGATGTACTCGACCTGACCGTTCTGGATCAGCGTCTCGCGCTGCGGCGAGGGGGCTTCTTTCCACTCGATCTTGTCCTCGGGGTAGCCGAGTTCATTGGCCACGTACTTGGCCACGTCGACGTCGAAGCCGGACATCGTGCCGTCGGGCTTCTTCAAGCCGAGCCCGGGCTGGTCGTACTTGGTGCCGATGACAATCTTGCTGGAGTCACCGCCGCCGCCGCCGCAGGCCGTCGCGGCGAAGGGGAGGGCGATCGCGAGCGCGAGGGTACCGACCAACTTGAACGGCACGAATGGCATGTTCGGGTTCCTTTCGGGTGCAGCGTCAGTGCGGAGCGTCAGTGATGGAGAATCTTGCCGAGAAAATCTTTGGCGCGATCGGATTTCGGGTTGTCGAAGAACTCGGCCGGTGGTGCGTCTTCGACGATGGCGCCGTCGGCCATGAACACCACCCGGTCGGATGCCCGGCGGGCGAAGCCCATCTCGTGGGTGATCACCACCATCGTCATGCCCTCGCCGGCCAGCGAGGTCATCACGGCCAGAACCTCGTTGATCATCTCGGGGTCCAGGGCGCTGGTGGGCTCGTCGAACAGCATGACCTTCGGGTTCATGGCCAGTGAGCGCGCGATGGCCACGCGTTGCTGCTGACCACCCGACAGCTGGGCCGGGTACTTGTCGGCCTGATTGGCCACCCCGACGCGATCCAGCAGGGCCATCGCCTTCTCGCGTGCTTCGGCCTTGGACTTCCGGCGCACCTTCACCGGCGCCAGCGTGACGTTCTCCAGGATCGTCTTGTGCGCGAACAGGTTGAAGGACTGGAACACCATGCCGACATCGGAGCGCAGCTGGGCCAATTTGCGGCCCTCGGCCGGCAGCGCCTGACCGTCGATCGCGATGCTGCCGGAGTCGATGGTCTCCAGCCGGTTGATCGTGCGGCACAACGTGGACTTGCCCGAACCCGACGGGCCGAGCACCACGACGACCTGGCCGCGGCCCACTTCGAGGTTGATGTCGTTCAGTACGTGCAGCGGTCCGAAGTGTTTGTTGACTCCCGACAGTGAGATCATCGGCACATCTAGTAGTGCTGCATTGTCGACCTGCGGCTGCTCGCCGGGGCTTCCCATGGCAGGTGACCTTACCCAGGGAACGTCCAGCCTGCCCGGATCTCGTGAATCCGCCGCGTTAACGTTTTGGGCGCCTCCGTACCATTGAGGCCGTGACGACGATGGTGAACCGGGACGCGACGCGCGACGAGCGCTCGCGCGAGGAGTCGACGGCACAGCGCGGCTCCGAACGCACCTATCAGGTCCGTACCTACGGCTGCCAGATGAACGTGCATGACTCCGAGCGCCTGTCGGGCCTGCTGGAGGATGCCGGGTACCGGCGGGCCGAGGACGGCTCCGACGCCGACATCGTGGTGTTCAACACCTGTGCGGTGCGGGAAAACGCCGACAACAAGCTCTACGGCAACCTCAGCCACCTCGCTCCGCGTAAGAACTCCGACCCGAACATGCAGATCGCGGTGGGCGGTTGCCTGGCCCAGAAGGACCGCGACGCCGTTCTGAAGAAGGCCCCGTGGGTCGACGTGGTCTTCGGCACCCACAACATCGGTTCGCTGCCCACGCTGCTGGAGCGGGCCCGCCACAACCGCGCCGCCCAGGTCGAGATCGTCGAGGCGCTGCAGGAGTTTCCGTCGACCCTGCCCGCGACGCGCGAGTCCGCGTATGCGGCGTGGGTGTCGATCTCGGTGGGCTGCAACAACACCTGCACGTTCTGTATCGTGCCGTCGTTGCGCGGCAAAGAGGTGGACCGTCGGCCCGGCGACATCCTGGCAGAGGTGCAGACCCTGGCCGACCAGGGCGTGCTCGAGGTCACCCTGTTGGGACAGAACGTCAATGCCTACGGAGTGTCGTTCGCCGACCCGGATGTACCTCGGGACCGCAGTGCGTTCGCCAAGCTGTTGCGCGCCTGCGGCGACGTGGAGGGGCTGGAGCGGGTCCGGTTCACCTCGCCGCACCCGGCCGAGTTCACCGACGACGTGATCGAGGCGATGGCGCAGACCCCCAACGTGTGCCCCACGCTGCACATGCCGCTGCAGTCCGGTTCGGACCGCATCCTGAAGGCGATGCGCCGTTCGTACCGGGCCGACCGCTACCTGGGCATCATCGACAAGGTCCGGGCGGCGATCCCGGACGCTGCGATCACCACCGACCTCATCGTCGGTTTCCCCGGTGAGACCGAGGAGGATTTCCAGGCCACCCTCGACGTCGTCGAGCGGTCCCGGTTCGCCGCCGCCTTCACCTTCCAGTACTCCATCCGGCCTGGTACCCCGGCCGCCGAGATGCCTGACCAGCTGCCGAAAGCTGTTGTCACCGAACGCTATCAGCGCCTGATCGACCTGCAGGAGCGAATCTCCCTGGAGGAGAACCAGGCTCAGATCGGCCGGACGGTCGAGCTGTTGGTCGCGACGGGCGAGGGACGCAAGGACGCCGCCACGGCTCGCATGTCGGGCCGGGCGCGCGACGGCCGCCTGGTGCACTTCAGCCCAGGCTCCGAAGTAGAGCGGATTCGGCCCGGCGACATCGTGACCACGACTGTGACCGGCGCCGCGCCGCATCATCTGATCGCCGACGCCCCGCTGGCGAGCCATCGGCGCACCCGCGCCGGCGACGCCCACGCGGCCGGGCAGCGCCCCCGTACCGGCGTCGGACTGGGGCTGCCGCGGATCGGTGCGCCGCAGACCCCGCCGTCATCAGGAGGATGTGGCTGTTGAGTAACGAAGGCGACTTCGAGCGGTTCAAGGACGACCTCGCCGCCGTCGAACGCAAGGTCACCCGGGAGTTCGACTCGGGTCCGCGGGCGATGGTGGTGGCGATCCTGGTGTTCGTGGTGCTGCTGTCGTTCGTGCTGCCGCACACCGGCTCCAGCAAGGGCTTCGACGTTCTGGTCGGTGACGCCACGGCCGTGGCCGACGGCATCTCGCTGCCGTCCCGGGTATTCACCTGGTTGGCGCTGGTGTTCTCGGTCGGGTTCTCCACCTTGGCTCTGATCACCCGACGCTGGGCGCTGGCCTGGGTTGCCCTGGCCGGTTCGGCGGTCGCCAGCGCGCTCGGGATGCTCGCGGTGTGGTCGCGTCAGACCGCTGCCGGCCATCCCGGCCCGGGGATCGGGCTGATCCTCGGCTGGCTGGCGGTGATCGTGCTGACCTTCCACTGGGCGCGGGTGGTGTGGTCGCGCACCGCGCTGCAGTTGGCGGCCGAGGAGGATCGTCGCCGCCAGGCCGCGGAGCAGCAGCAGGGCGGCGTGCTCGACGTCACCAAGACCGACTCCACCAAGACCCAGGTCTCGGGCACTGACGCGCCCGAGACCGACGTCACCACGTCCGACACCGCAGGCAAGAAGCCGGACCGGCCGGACCAGGCCTAACTGCGCTTGCCCAGCGCCTCTGCCGCCGCATCGGCCCACTGACGCCACTGTTCGGCGCTCGCCCTGGCCTCGGCCGCATCCTTGGCCCGCCCGGCGGCCTCCGCCTTCTCGGCCTGCTTCTCGAACTGCTCGGCACGTGAGCGGAACTGGTCGGCACGAGCCTGGGCCTCGGGGTCGACGCCGCCGGCCGGAGCGTCGCGGACCTTCTTCTCCACGGCGCGCAGTCGTCGTTCCAGGTCAGCGGAGCGTTCGCGGGGAACCTTGCCGATCGCGTCCCATTTGTCGCCGATGGTCCGCAATGCGGCGCGGGCCGCATCCAGATCGGTCGTGTCGATCTTCTCGGCCTCGGCCAGCAGCGCCTCCTTGGCGGTGGCATTGGCCTTGAACTCGGCGTCGCGTTCGGCGTTTGCGGCGTTGCGGGCCCCGAAGAACGTGTCCTGGGCGGCCTTGAACCGGTGCCACAGCGCGTCGTCGACGTCCTTGGCGGCCCGTCCCGCGGTCTTCCACTCGGACAGCAGGTCGCGGAAGGCCGCGGCGGTGGCGCCCCAGTCGGTCGACCCGGACAGCTGCTCGGCCCGATCGCAGAGCCCCTCCTTGACCTGGCGGGCGCCGACCCGGCCGCGGTCGAGCTCGGCGAAGTGCGAGCCGCGACGGCGGTTGAACGTCTCCCGCGCGGTCGAGTACCGCTTCCACAGGGCGTCGTCGAGTTTGCGGTCCAGCCCGGTGATGGTGCGCCACTCGTCGAGGATCTCGCGCAGGCGGTCACCGGCGGACTTCCACTGGGTGGAGTTCGCGGCCAGATCCTCGGCCTCGGCGGCCAGGGCCTCTTTGCGTGAGGTCTGCGCGGCGCGGTGCTCGTCACGCTGGGCCCGCTCGGTCGCAGCGGCGGCGTCGGCGTGTTCCAGGATCGCCGTCAGTCGCGTGCTCAGGGAATCGACGTCGCCGAGAACCGCTGCAGTGGGCAGACTTTCGGCCAGTGCGGCAGCCGCCGACTTGATCTTGCGGGCATCGCCGGTGCCGGAGGTGAGCCGACGTTCCAGCAGGGCCACCTCGGTGTGCAGATCATCGAAGCGCCGGCCGAAGTGGGCGAACGCCGATTCGGTGTCGCCGGCCTGCCATGAGCCGATGACGCGCTCACCGGATCCGCTGATCAACCACACCGTGCCGTCGTCGTCCACCCGTCCGAACCGGTGTGGATCGCCGGTCGGCGCCACCGCGACCACCGGGGCAACCCGGCTGGGGCGGGGGACGGGGCGGGGTGGGCCCGGCCTTGGGATAGGCGAGGGCGTGGGCTTCGGCGTGGGCCCGGAGGTGGTCGGGGGGGTGGTTCCGCCTGGCTCACTGGTTGTCATATCCGCTCCTCGTACTCCGCGCGGTTGCCCGCGCATCTGCCGCGCGACGCGGCGCCTGATGCTGTCGCTTGTCCGTTATTCAAGCAGGTCGTCCTGGGCCATGCCCATGGCTTTCGGCTCAATGCCCTGACAAACTCCGCCCGGCGGCGACGGATCGACCGGATCCGGCGGTGCCGCCGGTGCCATTCACCAGCACTCCTCGCAGCACAGCGGGGGCGGCGCATTAGTTTGGTGACGTGCTGAGCGCCATCGCGATCGTCCCCGCCACGCCGGTTCTCGTGCCCGAACTCGTGGGTTCGGCCGCGGCCGAGGTGACCGGGTTGCGCGACGCGGTGATCGCCGCGGCGGGTTCGCTACCCGCGCGCTGGCTGGCTGTCGGCGTCGGCCCCCGCGACGAGGTTTACGGGCCCGACTGTGCCGGGACCTTCGCCGGCTACGGCGTCGACGTCCCGGTGGCGCTCGGGCCCGGCCCGGTGGGCGAGCCGGCCGAACTGCCGCTGTGTGTGCTGGTGGCCGGGTGGATCCGGGGCCGGGCTGCCCCCGGTGCCGGGATCGAGGTCCACGCCTACGCCGCGTCGCACCCGGTGGGTGAGGCGCTGGCCCGGGGACGCGCGCTGCGGGCCCGGATCGACGAATCTCCGGAACAGGTCGGCGTCCTGATCGTGGCCGACGGGTTGCACACCCTCACGCCCTCGGCCCCCGGCGGTTACCTGCCCGATTCTCCTGCCACGCAGCAGGATCTCGATGATGCGCTGGCCACCGGTGACCTCGCCGCGCTGGTCGAGCTGCCCGAACCGGTACTCGGCAGGGTGGCCTATCAGGTGCTGGCGGGCCTGACCGGATCCGCTCCCGGCTCGGCACGTGAGATGTACCGCGGTGCGCCCTACGGGGTCGGCTACTTCGTCGGCGAATGGCTGCCATGACGCGGCCGATCGCGATCATCGGGCCCACCGGCACCGGGAAATCGGACCTGGCATTGGCGGTTGCCGAGCAACTGGGCGGCGAAATCGTGAACGCCGACGCGATGCAGTTCTACCGCGGCATGGACATCGGCACTGCCAAGCTGCCCGTCGCCGAGCGGCGCGGCATCCCGCACCACCAGCTCGATGTCCTGGAGGTCACCGAGACCGCCACGGTGGCCCGCTACCAGCAGGACGCCTCCGCCGACGTCGAGGCGATCGCGGCCCGCGGCGCCGTCCCGGTGATCGTCGGCGGCTCGATGCTCTACATCCAGTCGCTGCTGGACGAATGGACATTTCCGGCGACCGATCCAGCTGTGCGGGCCAGGTGGGAAGCCGGCTGGCCGAGGTGGGGGTGGCCGCCTTGCATGTCGAGCTGACCCGGGTGGACCCTGCCGCAGGGTCATCGATCCTGCCCACCGACGGTCGGCGGATCGTGCGGGCCCTGGAGGTCGTCGAGCTCACCGGCCGGCCGTTCGCCGCCTCGGCGCCGAGTATCGGTACCCCCCGCTGGGATACGGCGATCATCGGATTGGATTGGGAGACAACCATTCTCGATGAGCGTCTGGAGCGGCGCACCGACCTCATGTTCACCGGCGGCCTGGTGGACGAGGTGCGGACACTGATCGGCCGCGGGCTGCGTGACGGGGTCACCGCCGCACGTGCCCTCGGTTACGCGCAGGTCCTGGCCGACCTCGACGACGGGGGAGACGGCGCCGCGGCACGGGAACCGACGTTCGTCGGCACCCGCCGCTATGTACGCCGCCAGCGCTCCTGGTTCCGGCGCGATCATCGGGTGGTGTGGCTGGACGGGGCGGCCGACGGGCTGGTGCACGACGCGTTGCGGGTGTGGCGGCACGTATCCTGAACAGGTGATCTTCGCTAAAGGGCACGGCACGCAGAACGATTTCGTGGTGCTGCCCGACCTCGACGCCGCGCTGTCGCTGACGCCGGCCGCCGTGGCCGCGCTGTGCGACCGCCGCCGCGGCCTCGGTGCCGACGGCGTGCTTCGGGTGACGACCGCCGGCGCGGCGCAGGCCGTAGGCGTTTTCGAGCGACTTCCCGACGGGGTCGCCGCCTCCGACTGGTACATGGACTACCGCAACGCCGACGGCTCGATCGCCCAGATGTGCGGCAACGGGGTGCGGGTTTTCGCTCATTACCTGCGCGCCTCCGGGCTGGAATCCGCCGACGAGTTCGTGGTCGGCTCGCTGGCCGGGCCACGTCCGGTGGTGCTGCACGACGTCGACGACACCACCGCCGACGTCACCGTCGAGATGGGTAAGGCCAACCGGTTCGGCTCGGGAACCGCAGTGGTCGGTGGCCGCAGCGTCAGCGGTGTGGCCGTTGACGTGGGCAATCCGCATCTGGCCTGTGTCGGGCTGACCGAGGGCGAGTTGGCGGCCCTCGATGTGGGTGCGCCGGTGTCCTTCGACGAGCAGCTGTTCCCCGAGGGCGTCAACGTCGAGGTCCTCACCGTTCCGGTCGACGGCGCGGTGTCGATGCGCGTGCACGAGCGCGGCGTCGGCGAGACCCGTTCCTGCGGCACCGGCACCGTCGCGGCCACGCTCGCGGCCCTGGCGCACGAGGGCGCGGACACCGGGACGTTGCGGGTGCGGATCCCCGGCGGTGAGGTCACCGTGACCATCACCGAGTCCACGAGCTATCTGCGTGGCCCCTCGGTGCTGGTGGCCCGCGGCGAGCTGAGCGACGACTGGTGGAACGCTGCGCACGCCTAATTGGGGTGCGCGCGGCCCGATCCACGTGACAACCTGTAAGTACATATGACTCATCCAGAACATCCCGTCACTCCCAGCACCGGTGAGCTGGCCCTCGAAGACCGCGCCTCGCTGCGCCGCGTCGCCGGGCTGTCCACCGAACTCACCGACGTCACCGAGGTCGAATACCGCCAGCTGAGGCTGGAGCGCGTGGTCCTGGTCGGCGTGTGGACCGAGGGCAGCGCAGCCGATGCCGATGCCAGCCTGGCCGAGTTGGCGGCGCTGGCCGAAACCGCCGGCTCGGAAGTGCTCGAGGGGCTCATCCAGCGCCGCGACAAGCCCGACCCGGCCACGTACATCGGCTCGGGCAAGGCCGTCGAGCTGCGCGAGGTGGTGCTCGCGACCGGGGCCGACACCGTCATCTGCGACGGCGAGCTGTCACCCGCGCAGCTCAACTCGCTGGAGAAGGTGGTCAAGGTCAAGGTCATCGATCGCACCGCGCTGATCCTCGACATCTTCGCCCAGCACGCCACGAGCCGGGAGGGCAAGGCACAGGTGTCGCTGGCCCAGATGGAGTACATGCTGCCCCGGCTGCGCGGCTGGGGTGAATCGATGTCGCGCCAGGCCGGCGGTCGCGCCGGCGGCGCCGGTGGCGGCGTGGGAACCCGCGGTCCCGGTGAGACCAAGATCGAAACCGACCGCCGCCGCATCCGTGAACGGATGGCCAAGCTACGCCGCGAGATTCGCGATATGAAGAAGATCCGCGACACTCAGCGCAGCCGGCGGCTGTCCTCGGATTCCGCTTCGGTGGCCATCGTCGGCTACACCAACGCCGGCAAGTCCAGCCTGCTCAACGCTTTGACCGGGGCTGGTGTGCTGGTGGAGAACGCCCTGTTCGCAACGCTCGAACCCACCACGCGGCGTGGAGAATTCGACGACGGGCGGCCATTCGTGCTGACCGATACCGTCGGCTTCGTCCGGCACCTGCCCACCCAGCTGGTCGAGGCGTTCCGGTCCACCCTCGAAGAGGTGGTGGACGCGGACCTGCTGGTGCACGTGGTGGACGGCTCCGACGAGCATCCGCTGGCACAGATCAACGCCGTCCGTCAGGTGATCAATGATGTGGTCGCCGAGTACGACATCGCCCCACCGCCGGAGTTGTTGGTGGTCAACAAGATCGACGCTGCCACCGGCCTGGGACTGGCCGCGCTGCGGCGCGCCCTGCCCGACGCCGTGTTCGTCTCGGCGCACACCGGTGACGGGCTGGACCGGCTGCGGGCCCGGATGGCGGAGATGATCCCGCCCACCGACGCCACGGTGGACGTGACGATTCCCTACGACCGTGGGGACCTGGTTGCGCGGGTGCACGCCGAGGGCCGGGTGGACGCCACCGAGCACACCACCGAGGGCACCCGGATCAAGGCGCGGGTACCCATGGCACTCGCGGCGAGCCTGAGCGAGTTCGCCACCTTCTGATCCGGCTCGTCGGCCGTGCGGCGGGTCTCAGGCCGCGGGCTTCTTCTCGGTGGTGTTGGCCGCCTTGACCTTGGCCGTGCCCTTGGCGCCCTCTGTGCTGTTCTGGCCACCCAGGGCCTTGCGCACGGTGCTGCGGATCGACTTCGCCAGGTCACGCGCCGGGTGAATATCGCCGGCCCGCAGCTTGGGCCGCTTGATCTCGGGGGCCGGCGTGTCTTCGCCGTCGGTGGTCGTCTCGGCCAGCGGGTTCACCTTGAGCACATTGAGTTTGGGTGGTGCGGGGAGCTTGGGCGACTCGGGTGCGATGGCGGTGGTGTCCGAAACCTTCACGGCCTCTGGCGCGTTGGCGGTATCGGCGGATTGGGTCGGGTCGGACCAGCCCGGCAGTGGGTCGAGGCCGGGGTTGCGCGCTGCCTGGATTCCC
Organism: Mycobacterium sp. 134; assembly: GCF_048282715.1. Classification (NCBI taxonomy): domain Bacteria; kingdom Bacillati; phylum Actinomycetota; class Actinomycetes; order Mycobacteriales; family Mycobacteriaceae; genus Mycobacterium; species Mycobacterium sp. 134. Next base: position 3,928,481 of record NZ_JBLVUN010000008.1, on the reverse strand, counting down.
TCGGGAATGTCGTTGATGAGGTCGGTGACGAGCTTCACCGGGTTGACCCTCGGCACCAGCTGGAACGGCGTCGGGCTCCCGTAATCGCCACGGTCATAGCCGGTTTCGATCAGCGTCTGCATCGCCGGTGAGACCAGATCGACGAGCGGGATCACCACCGCGGATGTTCCGGTCGCCGCACCGAGGTCGATCAGCGGCTGCATGATCGGCAGATACTTCGCAGGCAGCGTGATGTAGCGGGTGTCGCCGTGCACCTGGCAGTGGGTGGCCTCCGAGCAGTTGGCCTGGGCATTCGCGACCGCGGCCTGCACTTGCTCCGGTGTGTAGCCGTAAGGCGTCGCGCCGGCCTCGTCATTGCCTTTCGGGGCCAGGTAGGTGCCGTGCACGTATTCGAACCCGGCGAGCGCATTGACCAGGGACAACGGGTTCAGCACCCAGGATGGTGCGTCGGCGACGCCGTCGTACTGCAGCGCGATGTCATCGGTGTTGATCACCCCGTCGGGCGCGGTGTCGGTGGGCGTCGGATTGCCGAACGTCGCGTCCAGGACGGGCACGGTGCCCAGCGCCGCGAGACGCTCGAACAAGCCGCCGTTGGGCCGGTTCGGGTTGCCGATCAGGACGAACGAGACGTTGGTGGGCAACGTCGGGTCGGTGGGGTTGTTGAGATATGCGAGGTCGCGCTTGTAGATGCCGGCGACGGTGGCGCCCTGCGAATATCCGAAGATCACGACCTCGTGGTCCGGGTTGTAATTCTGCTCCTGGCCGGGAGCCGGCGGGGTCAGCTGCGCACCGTAGGCGGTGGCCAGACTCGAGACGCCGCTCTGCACCGAGACGTTCCACTTGGCGCCCTCCAGCCCGCCCCACCCCGCGAACGGGAACGGCCAGAACTGGGCGATGTAGGGAACACCGACGCACGTCACGTCGGTGCAGGTGCTGCCCGGTGCCACGTAGTACTGGACCGCGTGATCCTCGTAGTTCTGCGACAACGCCGGGTTCGGTGTGCCGGTACCCGGAACCACCAGCACCGTGGCGCTGAGCACAACGTCGGCGGTGAAGGTCGTGGTGACCGCTATCGCGGCGGAACCGGACAGGGCCACGGCGCCGACCAGCAGCGATCTGGCGGCAGAACGGGGTGAGAATCGCATCGGCCAGGATCTCCTTCTGCTGACGCCGCGGTCAGCGCTGAAGGGGATCTTTGCACCGGCACACAACCGCTACCGTAGAAACGGCCGAAGTGGCGGCCGCCCAACGGTTTCAGCGTGTGCGGATCACCGGTGGCTCGTGTGCCCGTACCGGGGGTAGCGCGCGGGTGAACTTCTCGACCTGCACCAGGACGTGCGCGCCGGTGCAGCCACGGGCCAGGGAAGAGGTCCCGACGTCCTCGGTGAGCACGTTGGGATTGCCGTGGACGCACATCGAATCGGGGTCGGCCGGGTCCGCCGGGTCGAACCAGGCCCCGGTCGACAGTTGCACCACGGCCGGGCGCAGCCGGTCGTCGATCACCACCCCGGCCAGGCACGCCCCGCGGTCGTTGAACACTCGTACCACGTCGCCATCGGCGAGCCCGCGGTCCGCCGCGTCATCGGGGTGGATCCGGATCGGTTCGCGCCCTTGAACTTTCGATGACTGACTGGTGGCGCCGCCGTCGAGCTGGCTGTGCAGACGGGTCGCGGGCTGATTGGCCAGCAGGTGCAACGGATATGCCTGGGCGCGCCGCCCGCCGAGCCACTCCGTCGGCTCGTACCAGCGGGGGTGGCCCGTGCAGTCGTCGTAGCCGAACCCGTCGATCTCGGCCGAGAAGATCTCGATGCGGCCGCTCGGTGTGGCCAGCCGGCGCCCGACCGGGTCGCCGCGGAAATCGGCGAGCAGCGTCAGCCCCGGTTCGGTGGGAAGCCGCACCTGTCCGGCGGCCCAGAACTCGTCGAATTCGGGCACCTCGAAATCCAGCCCGGCAGACCACTTTTCGTACATGTGGACCAGCCACTCGCGCGCTGTACGGCCCTCGGTGAACCGCTGGCCGAAGCCGAGCCGCTCGGCCAGGGCGGTGAACGTGGTGTAGTCGTCGCGGGAGTCGGCATACGGTTGCGCCAGCGCGGGCATGGCCACGAGCAGCGGGTCGTTACGCGAACCCGAGTAGTCCTCCCGCTCGTAGGCGGTGGTCGAGGGCACCACGATGTCGGCATGCTTGGCCATCGCGGTCCAGTACGGGTCGTGTACCACGATGGTGTCGACGCGGGACAGGCCGCGGCGCAGTCTCGGGATGTTCTGGTGATGGTGGAACGGATTGCCGCCGGCCCAGTACACGCACTTGATGTCGGGATAGGTCAGCTGCAGGCCGTTGTAGTCGAACGGCCGGCCTGGGCGCAGCAGCATGTCGGTGATCGCCGCGACCGGGATGAACGTCTGCACCGGGTTGGGCCCCTGCGGCAGGGCGGGCAGGCCGCAGCGCAGCGGTGGCAGCCCCGGCTCGTTCATCGAGCCATAGCCGTGCCCGAAACCTCCTCCGGGGAGCCCGATCTGGCCGAGCATCGCGGCCAGGGTCATTCCCATCCACGGAGCCTGTTCGCCGTGCCGGACCCGCTGCAGCGACCAGCTGACGGTGACCAGGGTGCGCGAGGCGGCCATCCGCCGGGCCAGTGTGGTCAGTTCCTCGGCGGGCAGCCCGCTGATCGCCGACGCCCACTGCGGGCTCTTGGCGACGCCGTCGTCGCGGCCCAGCAGGTACCGCTCGAACCGCTGGTACCCGGTGCAGTGCGTGTCGAGGAAATCGAGATCGGCCAGGCCTTCGGTGGCCAGAACGTGGGCCAGCGCGAGCATCACCGCCACGTCGGTGCCGGGAACCGGGGCCAGCCAGTGGCAGTCGCCGTCCACGTCGTCGCGCAACGGGCTCAACGACACGATCTGCCCGCCGCGGTCACGCAACCGGCGCAGCGCGTCGCGCGCCGGATGTGCCGTGGTGCCACCGTGATTGATGCCGGTGTTCTTCAGTGCGACACCGCCGAAGCACACCAGCAGGTCGGTGTTCTCGGCGATGACGTCCCAGTCGGTGGAGCGTTTGAACAGGTCGTCGTGGGTCCCGACCACCCGTGGCATGATCACCCCGGTCGCGCCCAGGCTGTAGGAATGGCGGGAAAAAGTATATCCGCCAAGCATTTTCAGAAAGCGGTGCACCTGACTCTGGGCGTGGTGGAAGCGTCCGGCGCTGGCCCAGCCGTAGGAGCCGCCGTAGATCGCCTCGTTGCCGTAGGTGTCGACGACCCGGCGCAGCTCGCCGGCCAACAATTCGGTGAGCTCGTCCCAGGACACCGCGACGTACTCGTCGGCGCCCCGCTCCGCGCTGGGGCCGGGGCCGTCGCGCAGCCAGCCGCGGCGCACCGCGGGTCCGGCGACCCGGGAGCGGTGCCGGATCGAGCCGGCCAGATTGCCCAGCAAGGGCGAGGGGTCGGCGTCGCCGGCCAGCGGGGTCACGGCGCTGATGTCGCCGTCGGCGAGGTCGGCGGTGAAGGCACCCCAGTGCGCGAGGCTCGCGGGGGACTGGGGCATGTCCCGAGTTTACGGGCGGCAGGCACCCACCCCGGGCTGACCAACCACCCGGTTGGTATAGGTTGGCCCCAAATCCGTAACCCAGTACCGGAGGTCACACCATGAGCAGTGTTGTGAAGTACGACCGCACGTTGTTCGAGCCCGAGCACGACTTGTTCCGCGAGTCCTACCGGGCGTTTCTGGACAAGCACGTGGCGCCGTTCCACGACCAGTGGGAAAAGGACAAGATCGTCGACCGCGGCGTCTGGCTCGAGGCGGGGAAGCAGGGCTTTCTCGGGATGGCGGTGCCCGAGGAGTACGGGGGCGGCGGCAACGACGACTTCCGGTACAACACGATCGTGTGCGAGGAGACCGTCGCCGGCCGCTACAGCGGCATCGGCTTCAGCCTGCACAACGACGTCTGTGCGCCCTACCTGCTGAGGTTGGCCAACGAGGAGCAGAAGCAGCGCTGGCTGCCCAAGTTCTGCACGGGCGAATTGATCACGGCGATCGCAATGACCGAACCCGGTACCGGCAGCGATCTGCAGGGCATCAAGACCCGGGCGGTCCGCGACGGCGACCACTACGTCCTCAACGGGTCCAAGACCTTCATCACCAACGGCATCAACTCCGATCTGGTGATCGTCGTGGCCCAGACCGACGCGGAGAAGGGCGCCTTGGGCTTCTCGCTGCTGGTGGTGGAGCGCGGAATGGAGGGCTTCGAGCGCGGCAGGCACCTGGACAAGATCGGCCTGGACGCCCAGGACACCGCCGAACTGTCGTTCACCGACGTCAAGGTGCCGGTCGAGAACCTGCTCGGGGAGGAAGGTCAGGGATTCGTCTACCTGATGCAGAACCTGCCGCAGGAACGCATCTCGATCGCCATCATGGCCGCCGCGGCGATGGAGGCGGTGCTGGAGCAGACGGTGCAGTACACCAAGGAACGCAAGGCATTCGGCAAGCCCATCGGCAGTTTCCAGAACAGCCGGTTCCTGCTTGCCGAACTGGCCACCGAGGCCACCGTGGTGCGGATGATGGTCGACGAGTTCATCCGGCTGCACCTCGACGAGAAGCTCACCGTGGAGCAGGCCGCGATGGCCAAGTGGTACTCCACCGAGAAGCAGGTCGAACTCATCGACCGCTGCCTGCAGCTGCACGGCGGCTACGGCTACATGCGGGAGTACCCGGTCGCGCGGGCGTACCTGGATGCCCGGGTGCAGACCATCTACGGCGGCACCACCGAGATCATGAAGGAGATCATCGGCCGCAGTCTGGGTGTCTGACGCACCGGAATCACCCAGCGTGACGCCCCGAGAAGCCCAAATCTGGGTCGTCGGACCCAGATATTGGGGCTTTTTTGGTCATGATCGGCCGCGTTAGTTGGTTATCGTCACCTGCTGAAGCAAAGTTGTCGGGGCGGGACATTTCTGAGAAAACTTTGCCGAACGAGCGGGGAGAGCGCATGACTAGGCCTGGAGCGAGGCTGAGCGCGGCCGTGTGGCGGTTGGCGGTCGGCCTGCTCGCACTCGTGGTCGCTGGTTTGATGGTGCCTGCGGTGGCTTCGGCCACCCCGGAGTCGGACGCCGACGCCGCGGTAACCGCGGCCTGGGATGCCAGCGGCGGCGACGGTGGCCCATTGGGACCGCGTCAGGGCGGCGTGTACGCAGCGGGTTCGGGCTTCGCGCAGAACTTCGCCGGCGGCAAGATGTTCTTCACCCCGGCGACCGGCGCTCATTTCATGCAGGGTGCAATTCTGGAGAAATACGAGTCGTTGGGTGGCCCGGCCGAAGGCGACCTGGGATTCCCCACCATCGACGAAGGCGCCGGGCGTGCTCCCGACAGCCGCAACTCGACGTTGAGCGCGCCTGACAATCCCGTCATCTTCTGGACCCCGGCGACCGGTGCCCGGGTGGTCCGGGGCGCCATCAACGCCGCATGGGACAAGCTCGGCGGTTCTGCCGGTGTACTGGGTGTCCCGGCCGAAGACGAGTCGTTCGACGGCGACGTGAGCTCTCAGAAGTTCACCGGCGGCGAGATCTCCTGGAACCGCAAGACCAAGGCGTTCACGACAGTGCCGCCGGAGCTGGCCGACCAGCTCGCCGACCTGGACATACCGTCGGATCCCGCCGCGGCGATCGCGGCGGCGCGGCGTGCGGCGGGCGGGGCGATGGGTCCGCTGGGAGCCAAGGACGGCGATCAGTATCCGATCGGTGACGGCGGGTTCGGCCAGAACTACGCCGGCGGCAAGATCTTCTACACCCCGGCCACCGGGGCCAACGCCATCACCGGCCAGCTGCTGGAGAAGTACGAGAGCGTCGGCGGTCCCGAGGGCGATCTGGGCTTCCCGACCGCCAGCGAGTCCGAGGGCGGGCTGGGCCCGAACAGCCGGATCAGCACCTTCGCCGCGGCCGACAACCCCGTCATCTTCTGGACTCCCGACTACGGCGCGGTGATCGTCCGCGGCGCGATGAAGGCGGCCTGGGACAAGCTCGGCGGGGCGAAGGGCGCACTGGGTGCCCCGATGGCCGACCAGACCGAAGACGGCACCGTCATCAGTCAGCGATTCAGCGGGGGAGCGATCTCCTGGGACCGCGACGCCAACAAGTTCACCACCGAGCCCTCCAAACTCGCCTCCGAGCTGAGCGGGCTGGAGGTTCCGGGTGTGGGACAGCCGCACGCCACCGGTCCGCAGCCTTCCGGCCCGGACGCCAAGAAGCCGTTCTCCTGGCATTGGAGCTGGTGGTGGCTGATCGCGGTGGTCCCGGTTCTGCTGCTCGCCGGCCTGATCGTGGGGGCAGCGCTCTGGCACCGCCGCCGGGCCGGTGACGATGACGACTTCGACCACGATCCGTTCGACGATGACTACGACGGCGACCACGGCGAACCGCACTATGACGAGGGCGGGTACGACGACACGCGCTACGAATCGCGTGGGTACGACGACGAGTTGGGTGACGAGCGCGGGGCACGGGAGGCGGGTTACGCGCCGACTTCCGCCTACGGTGCCGGTGAGGCCACGACGGCGCGATTCGCCGGCCCGGGCGAGGAATCGGCGGGCGGCGCGGCGGCGTCCCCGTACGACGGCCCTACCGACATCGCGATGCCCGTCAGTCAATGGGCCGCTCCGCACGGATCGCCAGGCGGCTATGGAGCGCCGGGCGAGGAGGAGGAGCCACCCGAGGATTCCTCGCAGCTGGCCGGTCCGGAGCCCCAACAGCGCTACGACAGCTACGACGACGGCGGCTACCAGGACGACGACTTCGATGACGACGACGACTTCGAAGAAGATGACTTCGAGGACGACGATTTCGACGAGGACGAGGATCTCGACGCGCCAATAGATGCCGAATTCGAGGAAGTCGCCGAAGGCGATGACGCCGAAGGCGAGATCGAAGCGGATCTCGTGGACGAGGACCTGACAGATACCCGGGCGCTCGCGAGCCCGGCCGGCGGAGTGCGCGAAGCGGTAGGTTTCGCGGCGGCGGGCTTGGCCGTGCCGAGCGATCAGGACAACGTCGACACCGCTCCGACGCGGGTCATCACCGAGGCCGAGGCCTACAGCAGCAGCGAGGCCTACAGCAGCGAGGCTCACAGTGGGCGCCATGCGGCCATCGAACTCGATGAGATCCCCAGCGCCACGGCCATTCACCTACCGCTGGACGACCCGAACCGCGCACCGGAGGGTTACCCGATCAAGGCCGACACGAAGTCCGGCCGGTACTGGGCACCCGACAGCAGCGAGTACGACGACGCGACAGCCGAGATCTGGTTCGCCAGTGAGGAATTCGCTCGCACGAACGGATTTGTGCGAGCCGACTGAATTTGAAGGCCCGGCCACATCGAGGTGCGGCCGGGCCCGATCTCGGTCGGTCAGATCTTGCGGATCACCGTGACGACCTTGCCGAGCACCGCGGCGTCGTTGCCCGGGATCGGGTCGTACGCCGGGTTGTGCGGCATGAGCCAGACCTGACCGCGCGTCCGCTTGAAGGTCTTGACGGTAGCTTCGCCGTCGATCATGGCCGCCACGATGTCGCCGTTGTCGGCCACGCTCTGCTGGCGCACCACCACCCAGTCGCCGTCGCAGATCGCGGCGTCGACCATCGAGTCTCCGACGACCTTGAGCAGGAACAGCGAGCCCTCGCCGACCAGTTCGCGGGGCAGCGGGAAGACGTCCTCGACGGCCTGCTCGGCCAGGATGGGACCGCCCGCGGCGATACGCCCGAGCACCGGTACGAAGGTCGGTTCGGGTAACGCGTCGGAGCCGGCCACATCGGTGGACACCACTGCGGCCGCCGGATCGTCGGCGCCGCGCACGTCGACGGCACGCGGCCGGTTGGGGTCGCGCCGCAAGTAGCCCTTGCGTTCGAGGGTGCGCAACTGGTGGGCGACCGATGAGGTCGAGGTCAAGCCGACCGCGTCGCCGATCTCGCGGATACTGGGCGGGTAGCCGCGACTGGTCACCGACGCTCGGATCACGTCGAGGATGGTCCGTTGCCGGTCGGTGAGGCCGCCCTCGGCCCGGCGTGGGCCCGCGCTGTCCGATCCGGCCGGGCTGTCGATGCTGCCGTCCCTGCTGCGGTCGTCGCTCATGAGGCCGAATGTAGTCGCTGGTCGAACATTAATCAAACATGTGTTCGACGCGTGTTGCGCGCGTGTCCGCTGGTGGGGTGCGCGAGGGGCTCACGGGGGGCCTGGAGCGGGTGGTGTGCGGCTTCGCGGCCCGAACTTGTCGGTGGTCCGTTCTATCGTTTGGCAACAGTTCGATCACATGTTCTATCCATCGAACACTTGAGCGACTATGTTCGAACACAAGAGCGAATACGACCCACCGAAAGGCAGTCAGATGGCGATCATCGATATCCCCGCCGATAGCCGTTCCAGCGCTGTTCGGGCCACGCAGAAGTCACAGCCGCCCCGCGCCCGCGCCCAGTTCGGCGCCGCCGCACCCCGGCCGGTGCGCCGGGTCCAGCGGCCTGCACCCTCCCGTCCCGACACCGGTGGGGTCCGATACCGCGGAACCGGCGTGCTGATGTCGCGGGCGTCCCATCGCAGCCGGCCCATCACGCCGTTGACCACGGTCCTGTTGGCGCTCGTCGCCGCAGGCATCACCGTGTGGCTCGGGTTGGTGGCCCAACTCGGCGGGGTCGTGGGCGCCGAGACGCCGACGCCGACCGAACTGGCTGTGGTCCAGGTGAAGTCGGGGGAGACTCTGCAGCAGGTGGCCCGACGGGTCGCCCCTGATGCCCCGGTGGCCCGGGTCGTCGAGCAGATCCGCGATCTCAACCAGCTCGACTCAGTGGCGGTCGACGCAGGGCAGACGCTGCTCGCCCCGGTTGGCTGAGCAGTGCGATGTCCGCTGAATCGTCCTGGCTGCCAGCCACACTGGCCGGCGTCGGCTTGAGCACCTACACCCCACTGGACCCGGCGGTGAGTCTCCCGCGGGCAACGCGGGTACGCTCAAGGGCGCTCGAGCTAGTTGTCCGGCGGCATGACGAAGGAGCGGTAATGCATTGTCCGTTCTGCCGTCACCCTGATTCGCGTGTGGTTGATTCCCGCGAGACCGACGAGGGGCAGGCCATCCGGCGCCGGCGGTCCTGCCCGGAATGCGGCCGCCGGTTCACCACCGTTGAGACGGCCGTGCTGGCCGTGGTGAAGCGCAGCGGGGTGACCGAGCCGTTCAGTCGCGAGAAGGTCATCCGCGGGGTGCGTCGGTCCTGTCAGGGCAGGCAGGTCGACGACGACGCCCTCAACGTGCTGGCGCAGAAGGTCGAGGACGCCGTCCGCGGCCTCGGCACACCCGAGATCCCCAGTCACGAGGTCGGCTTGGCGATCCTCGGACCGCTTCGCGAACTGGACGAGGTCGCCTACTTGAGATTCGCCTCGGTGTACCGGTCATTTTCGTCAGCCGAAGACTTCGAGCGCGAGATCGAGGCGCTTCGCGCCCACCGCGCCGAGGCGTAATCCGGCCCGGGTTCGGTCCCCGGTTCAGTCCAGGCGGGAGGTGCCGTCGTTGACGACGCGGCCGGCCAGGCGCACCCAGCCCTCCGGACTCCAGCGGGTCTCGATCACCGAGCCCTTGCCCTGGATGATCGTCAGATCGCGGCTGAGATAGTCGGTCATCCGTACCGCCGCCGCGCCGGTGGCCTCATCCTCGGGGATTCCCAGGTGCGGGGCGAACGACCTCGATCGCAAGGTGCCGTTCGCCTCGTCGATCCAGGCCCACAGGTAGTTCTCCTCCGCATCGGTGAAATCGTCGGGGTCGGCGGCAAGCAAATCGTCGACCGAGGCCAGGTCGTGGATGGCGAACTCCGGTGCCCACTCCGAACGCGCGTTGACGATGGCGCGATCGTCGTCGTACTCCACCTGGAGGATTCCTGCGGGCACCAGCAGGGTATGGACCGGCAGCCCTGTTTCGCGCAGCCACCACGACGCACCGACGGTCGGGTGCCCGGCGAACGGCAACTCGGCGACCGGGGTGAAGATGTGGGCACTGGCCGAGTTGCCGCCGGGCTGCGGCAGATCGATGAATACGGTTTCGCTGTAACCCAATTCGGTCGCGATCCGTTGCCGGTCGTCGGGGGCGACGGTGCTGTTGTCGACGACGCCGAGCGGATTGCCGTACTTGCCGTCGGAGTCGGTGAACACGCGTAACACGGTGACGTCGATGGCCATGATCCGATGCTACGTCGCAGCCGACCGTCTCCGGGTGGACCGCCCGGAGACCCATACGGGTGAGAAGGTCAGGTCGCGCTGCGTTCGTCGGCGTCCATCGCGTCGAGCACCGCGATCTGGGTGTCGAACGGCCCGGACATCGTCGATTCGGTCCGCCCGCTGCGCAGAAGGTCGCGAAGCCGATCCTGGTCGTAGACCGACGGTTCTGTCGTGTCGATGAAGCGCTCGACCACCTCGACGAAGCGCTCGGGATCGTCATGGAACGGAAAATGCCCGGATCCCTTGAAGATCTCCAGCTGGGAACCGGGCATCGCGGCGTGGGCCATCCGAGCGTGGCTGACCGGGATCACCGAGTCGGAGTCGCCCCAGATCAGTTGCACGGGAACGGATTCGGTCAAATAACAGCGGTCCAGCATGGTGACGACCTGGCCACGCCAGTCCACCACCGCACGCAGGGTCCGGGCGAATGCCGACGATGCCGTCGGCTCCGGCAGATCGGCCAGGATGCGCAGCATGTCCGGAATGTCGTGCCCGAGGCCGGTCGATCCCAGCACCGCGCCCGCGGCGCGGCCGGCCAGCTGCAACGCCGGCAGTACCAGGGGGAGCCGCAGCAGCGCCAGGGCCTCACTGCCCATCGGTAGGGAGGCGACCCGCAACGCCATGTTGACGTCCTTGGTGACCCCGCCGGCGCCGACCAGGATGAGGCGGTCGACCAACTGCGGGAACTGGTAGGCGAATTGCATGGCCACGCCGCCGCCCAGGGAATGGCCGACCACGGTCACCCGGTCGATGTCGAGCACGCTGAGCAGGTCCCGCATGCCGTTGGAGTAGGCCGCCACCGAGTAGTCCGCACGCGGCTTGTCGGAGCTGCCGTGACCGAGCAGATCCGGGGCGATCACGGTGAACCGCTGCGCCAGCGCCGACTGCACGGTGTGCCAGGTGGTGGAGTTGTCGCCGATGCCGTGGATCAGCAGGATCGCCGGACCGGACCCGGCGACCCGGAAGGCCCGCCGGTAACCGTGGATCGTGCGGTACTCGAGCGTCGGGGTGAGCTCGCGAACGGTCCGCAGATGGGGTTTGCGCTCGGTCATGCTGGTCAACCTCGCTCTCGGCCCGCCATCGGGCTCCTATGAGTGGTTGTCGCCGTTCGGGAATCCGTCCCCGAAGCCGTCTCGTCCGTCTTTGTACTTGTCGTCTTTGTACTTGTCACCGGTCTGCTGGGCGAGGAACCGTTCGAACTCGGCTCCCAGCTCGTCACCGCTGGGCAGTTCCTCGTCACGCGCGAGCAGAGACCGATTCTCCTGTGCGGCAACGAACGCATCGTACTGGCGCTCCAACCCGGTCACCACTTGGGCGACCTCTGCGCTGGCCTCTACCTGCTCATTGATCTTGCTGTACACCTCGGCACCGGCCTCGGAAAGTTTCTCCAGCGGCAGTTGTAGCGAACCGGTCCGGGCCACCTCGGCCAGCAGGGCCTCGGCCGCCGGCGGATAGGCCGTCTGGGCCAGGTAGTGCGGGACGTGCACGGTGTAACCCACCACCTCGTGGCCGTGCTGGGCCATCCGGAACTCGAGCAGGTTGGAGACGCTCGCCGGAACCTGGACTTCACCGACCCAGGGGGTGTGGTCGGCGATCAGTTCCTTGTTGTTGGCGTGCGCGGTGAGCATGACGGGGCGGGTATGCGGCACTGCCATCGGGATGGTGCCGAGGCCGATCACGCGCCGCACCGCGAGCTGCTCGGAGAGCAGTCGCACCGCGGTGATGAACCGCTCCCACCTCAGGTCCGGTTCCAGGCCGGCCAGCAGCAGAAACGGCGTGCCGATGTCGTCGTGCAGCGCGTACAGGTTCAGCTCGGGTTCCTCGTAGCTGGTGAAGTGGTCGGTCTTGAACGTCATCAACGGCCTGCGGGACCGGTAGTCGAGCAGCTCGTCGATGGCGAAGGAGGCCACCAGCTCGGTGTCGAGGGTGTCCTTGAGGTGCTCGGCGGCGAGCCGGATGGCGTGACCGGCGTCCGAGAACCCCTCCAGGGCATGGATCAGCACCGGGCCACTGCCATCCGAGGAGGACAGCTGCGGCGCCGGGAACTCAAGCTCGTACATACCGCTCTGATCGGGCTGGTAGTGCTGGTCGGGGGTGTCGGTGCTGTCAGTCATCTCGCTTCGTCTCCTCGCTGCGGCAGGACGCTGTGACGGCCTACCGCCATGTCATCTAGTGTCCCGCATACCCGGGCCGCGGGTCGTTCCGGCCCGCTAGTGCGTGCGAACGCGCCGGGACGGGTTCGGCATTCCGGCGGATATCCCCACGATCAGGCAAAATCGTGATGATGCAGGTGACCCGGATGGTGAAGCTCACAGTCGCGGCGGCAGCGATGACCGCCGGGGTGGCGGCATGCACCGGGCCCGGCGCCGTGACCGCGGGCGGCGGGACCGCGGCCCCCGCCCCGGCCCCGGCGAGCAGTCCACCGGTGGCAGCCAGCCCGTTGTCGCAGGCCGGGGCCGAGTCGGTGACACCGGACCGGCGGGTCGGTGCGTTGTTCCTGGGCGACACCACGACGCACACCTGTAGCGGATCGGTGCTGGCCAGCGCGTCCGGCAATCTGATCCTGACGGCCGCGCACTGTCTACTCGACGGCGTCGACACCACATTCGTCCCCGGGTTCGACACCAGCGGTGGTGATACCTGGCACGTCAGCACGGTGTATCTGGACCCGCGGTGGCTCGCCGAGCAGGATCCGCAAGCCGACTACGCCATCGTGCGGGTCACCGGCGGCTCCGGTGCGAGTCTGCTCGCGGCGGCCGGCGGCGGGCTGACACTGGGTTCGGCACCCGCGCCCGGTGTTCCGGTGACGGTGACCGGCTATCCGATGGGCGAGGGCGGCAGCCCACTGGCGTGCCGCGGCGCGACCGAATGGTCACCCCAGGGGTACCCGTCTCTGGCCTGTGCGGGCCTGACCGACGGTTTCAGTGGTTCCCCGTGGGTTTCCGGGTCGACGGTGACCGGTCTGGTCGGCGGACTCGACGGGGGAGGATGCGACGACGACGTGTCCTATTCGCCGCACTTCGACGACCGGATCGCCCGGTTGCTGGTCCGGGCCGAGGCAGGCGGACCCGGCGACGCGGCGCCCGCCGCACTCGAATCCGACTGCTAGAACCGGAACTGGTTGAGCGCGCGCAGCTTGTTCATCACGTCGAGCGCCGCGACCTTGTAGGCCTCTGAGAACGTCGGATAGTTGAACACCGCATCGACGAGGTATTCGACGGTGCCGCCGCAGCCCATCACCGCCTGCCCGATGTGCACCATCTCGGTGGCGTTCGTGCCGAAGATGTGCACGCCCAGCACCCGCAGGTCCTCGGTGGACACCAGCAGCTTGAGCATCCCGTAGGAGTCCCCGGCGATCTGGCCGCGGGCCAGTTCGCGGTACCGGGACACACCCACCTCATAAGGGATCGAATCCTTGGTCAGTTCGACCTCGGTGGCCCCGACGAAGGACACCTCCGGGATCGAGTAGATGCCGATCGGTTGCAGGCTCATCATGGCCTTGGTGGGCTCGCCGAAGGCATGGTAGGCGGCCAACCGGCCCTGCTCCATCGATGTCGCGGCCAGCGCCGGGAAGCCGATGACATCGCCGACCGCGTAGATGTGGTCCACCTTGGTGGTGAAGTTGTCGTCGACATAGATGCGGCCGCGGTTGTCGGCTTCCAGGCCTGCGTTGGCCAGATCGAGGTGATCGGTCTGCCCCTGGCGTCCGGCCGAGTACATCACGGTCTCGGCGGGGATCTTCTTGCCGCTGGCCAGGGTGGTCACCGTGCCCGAGGTGCCGATGTCGACAGCGGTCACCTCTTCGCCGAACCGGAACGTCACCGCCAGGTCGCGGAGGTGGAAGCGCAGGGATTCGATGATCTCGGGATCGCAGAACTCCAGCATGTCGTCGCGTTTCTCGACGACGGTGACCTTGGTGCCCAGCGCCGCGAACATCGACGCGTATTCGATGCCGATGACCCCTGCCCCGACCACCACCATCGAGGTCGGCAGGGTCGCGAGATTGAGGATGCCGTCGGAATCGAGCACCCGCGCCTCGTCGAATGTCACCCCCGCCGGCCGGGCCGGTTTGGTCCCGGTGGCGATGACGATGAAACGTCCACGGACAGTGACGAGTTCGGCGCGGCCAGGATCCTCGACGACGATCGTGTGGTCGTCGGAGAACCGGCCGTGGCCGGTGTAGAGCTCGATGCGGTTGCGCATCAGCTGGGACCGCACGACGTCGATCTCCTTGCCGATGACGTGCTGGGTGCGCGACAGCAGATCGGCCGGGGTGATCTTGTCCTTGACGCGGTAACTGGCGCCGTAGAGCTCGCGCTGGCTCATGCCGGTCAGGTAGACGACCGCCTCCCGCAGCGTCTTGGACGGGATGGTGCCGGTGTTGACGCACACCCCGCCCAGCATCATGCCCCGCTCGATCACCGCAACGGACTTGCCGAGCTTGGCTGCGGCGATGGCGGCGCGTTGACCGCCGGGACCCGAACCGATGACGACGAGGTCATACTCCTGCATCGAACCCATGGGAAAACTGTTTACGCCGGTTGGGCCCTTCTCGCATGTCGGCGAGACCGAATACCGGATGAACAAATGCCTCGGGTTATCCCCAGCGCAGAATCCATCCCCAGCCGGCCGCAACCGGCGGGTTCGGGTGAGGGCCCGTGACGGCCCCGGTTGGCACGGTCGGGCCATGACAACGCCATCGCCATCCTCGCCGGAGTTCGACTTCCACCTCACGCGTCCCGGTGCGCTGATCGCCGCGCTACCCGCAGTGCTCGGATTCGTGCCGCACCGCAGCCTCGTCCTGGTCACCGTCGACCGGGGCGAGTTGGGCTGCGTCATGCGCGCCGACCTGGCGGACGACATGACCGAACGCGTCCAGCATCTGGTCGGCCTCGCGGCAGCGGCCGGCGTGGACGCGGTCATCGCGGTAGTCGTGGACGGGGACAGCCCGGACTGCCGGGCATGCGACGACCGCTATCGCGACCTGGCGTCGATGCTGGACCAGGCGCTGGCCGCCGACGGCATCGAGCTCTACGCCGCGCACGTCGTGGACAAGGTGGCCGCCGGTGGTTCCTGGCGCTGTGCCGACGGCTGCGGTGAACACGGGAGGGTGGACGACCCGGGTGCGTCGCCGCTGGCGGCGGCCGCGGTGCTGGACGGCCGCCGGCTCTACGCCAGCCGTGACGAACTGCTGCAGGTGATCCAGCCGGACCCGGTCGCCAATGACGCGATGAGGCGCCCGCTGGCGCTCGTGACACAGCGGCCCGGGTGCCCGGAGGCGCGCCCCGATGCCGAGGTGCGCCGGGATGTCGAGGCCGCGATGACAGCGGCCCTGCACGTGGCGGAAGGCGGTGCACCCGGTGTGGCCGAATTGGCGCAGCTGGCCGTGGGGCTGGCCGATCCGCGGGTCCGCGACACGCTCTACGCGCTGGCGGTCGGGGAGTGCGCCGATCAGGCCGAAGCCTTGTGGGCCCTGCTGGCGCGCAATCTTCCCGACCCGTGGCGAGTGGAAGCCCTTGTCCTGCTGGCTTTTTCGGCGTACGCGCGTGGTGACGGCCCGCTGGCCGGCGTTTCGCTGGATGCGGCGTTGCGGGCGCGGCCGACACACCGGATGGCCGGCATGCTCGACACCGCACTGCAATCGGGGATGCGCCCGGAGCGGATCCGGGAGCTGGCGGTCACCGGATATCGGCTGGCCGAGCAGCTGGGCTTGCGGTTACCGCCACGCAGGACGTGGCGGCGCAAGGCCGGTTGAGTGGCTAGACCTTCTCGACGCGGACCGCGTGCGCCATGTGATGGGGAAGCTCGACCTGTTCGTGCCCGGGGATCACGATCATCACGCCGCCGTGGTCGTTGGCCTCCACGGTGACCCTGGCGTTCGGAACAACGCCGGCATCCTTGAGTCGGCCGATGAGCTCGGTGTCGCCCTGCACGTGCTCGGTGAGCTGGCGCACCACCACCGCCACCGGCAGCCCGACGGGGAGTTCGGTGAGCCGGACCAGGCTGACATCGTCATAGCCGGCCGCGCCGACCCCGAGATCCGACAGACCCGGGATGGGGTTGCCGAACGGTGAGGTGGTGGGGTTGTCGAGCACCTGGACCAGGCGCCGCTCGACATCCTCGCTCATCACGTGTTCCCAGCGGCACGCCTCGGCGTGGACGTCCTCCCACGGCAACCCGATCACGTCGACGAGCAACCGCTCGGCCAGCCGGTGCTTGCGCATCACGGCGACCGCGAGGGCGCGGCCCTTGTCCGTCAGTTCGAGGTGGCGGTCGCCGGCCACGTGCAGCAGGCCGTCGCGCTCCATGCGCGACACCGTCTGGCTGACCGTCGGACCGCTCTGGTCGAGCCGTTCGGCGATACGGGCACGCAGCGGCACCACGCCCTCTTCCTCGAGGTCGTAGATCGTTCGTAGGTACATCTCGGTGGTGTCGACCAGATCGTTCATGCGCGCCTTCCCAGCCCAAACGTCACCGCACAGTCTACCGTTCCCGGCGTCTGAACTGCGGCGCAACATCGGGGCGTCGGGCAGGTCACATCGTCGCGGAAAACCCCAGGACATACGGGCAAAAACGACCGGAAACGCCTGGATACGCGATGTGCCCCGCCGGAAAACCGGCGGGGCACATCGTCAGGAGGGACTAGCTGGCGTAGGAGCGGAGCCGATCGGCGCGCTCGCCATTGCGGAGCTTGGACATCACTTCACGCTCGATCTGGCGGACCCGCTCGCGGGACAGGCCGAACAGCTTGCCGATCTGGTCCAGGGTGCGGGGCTGACCGTCGTCGAGGCCGAACCGCAACCGGATCACCTGCTGCTCACGCTCGTCGAGCGTGGCCAGGACGTGGCGGATGTCGGTGTGCAGCAGCTCGGAGATGACCGCGTTCTCGGCCGACATCGCATTCTCGTCTTCGATGAAGTCGCCCAGCGGGGCTTCCTCGTCGGTGCCGACGGGCATGTCCAGGCTTACCGGGTCGCGGCTGTGCTCCAGCAGGTCGTTGATCTTCTCGACCGGGATGCCGGACTCTTCGGCCAGCTCCTCGTCGGTGGCCTCGCGGCCGAGGTTCTGGTGCATCTCACGCTTGATCCGGGCCAGCTTGTTGACCTGCTCGACCAGGTGGACGGGGAGCCGGATGGTGCGGCTCTGATCCGCCATCCCACGGGTGATGGCCTGCCGAATCCACCAGGTGGCATACGTGGAGAACTTGAAGCCCTTGCTGTAATCGAACTTCTCCATCGCGCGGATCAGGCCCAGGTTGCCTTCCTGGATCAGGTCCAGCAGCGGCATTCCGCGACCCGTGTAGCGCTTCGCCAGTGACACCACCAGGCGGAGGTTGGCTTCCAGCAAGTGCCGGCGCGCCGCCTCGCCATCGCGGACCACGGTGGCCAGATCGCGCTTGCGGTTCTCGCCCAGGCGCTTCTTCGTGCTCAGCACGTGCTGGGCGTACAAGCCTGCCTCGATGCGCTTTGCGAGCTCTACCTCATCGGCGGCGTTGAGCAACGCCGTTTTGCCAATGCCGTTCAGATACACGCGCACGAGGTCGGCGGCAGGGCTCTGGGCGTCCAGATCACTGTCGACGCGGCTTGTGGTGGCATTTGCCATGACGGCCTCCTGATCAGCTCGAACTGTCATGATCTACAACGTCGTAGACGCCATGAGAGTTCCCACGGATCTCCGGATTCATACCCGTTGAGCTGCGGTTTTTCCGACCCGACCTGAGAATGTCCTGAGAATAGCTAAAGAAGCCGCTCAGCTGGGGTCATCGTCGCCGGACCGCGCCGCGTCCGGTTGCGGTGGCACAAACGGTTCCTTCTGTAACGCCGGCCGCTCCGCGGTGGGGAACAGTGGGATCCGCTCGCCGCGACCGGCGTAACGCCGTGGCTCCTCGGCGCTGCGCGGGGGACGATCGTTGGCGATCAGCACCGCCATCCAGGGCAGCGGTATCGACGCCACGATGATTGCGAGCGAGATGAGCCCGTTCTGCCAGATGTTGTAGGCGACGGCGGCCAGGATGAGCGCGGGGATACGGAAGGCCATCAGCGTCAGATACTTGCGGACGCGCTGGCGATGCTGCACTTCGTAGGAGGGTGCGGCTTTGGTGATGAGAACCGGGCGGGCTTCCTTGCCGAAATCGTCGCCGAAATCGTCGTCGAAACTCAGCTCGTGGCTTTGTTTCATGCCTCTACTGTTCCACACCTGGACCGCGTGGTGGCAGGCGGATTTCCCTATGCCCTGCAGCCAGGCACAATAAAACCCGCGGACGTGAGGAGCACAATAAAACTATGCAGACCCAGACCATCGAGCGCCCGGACACCGACGAACGCGTCGACGACGGGACCGACGACGACACCCCCAAGTTCTTCCATTACGTCAAGAAGAACAAGATCGCCGAAAGTGCCGTCATGGGCACACATGTGGTCGCGCTGTGCGGCGAGGTGTTCCCCGTGACGAAATCGGCCAAGCCGGGCTCTCCGGTGTGCCCGGATTGCAAGAAGATCTACGAATCGCTCAAGAAGTAACTCACGAAGCGGGCGGCGGCCGGGGCGGTGACAGGGGCTCGGGCATCCGGGATTCGACGGGTGCCTGGGTGCCGCCGTTGAGGGCTTTGTCCTCCAGCCATTCCCGCAGTCTCCTGGCGTGGGTGTCCGGCGCGGGCCACTCCTCTTGAATGGCGGCATTGAGTTCGGCGCCGAGCATGATGGCAAAACCCAGGAAGAACGCGAACAGCAGGAACGCGATCGGCGTGGCCAGCGCGCCGTAGGTGTAGCCGGTGCTGGTGATCCAGGTCAGGTAGATCCGTAACCCGAACGTGGCGACCAGGAACACCACGGTGGCCAGTACCGCGCCGAGCATGAGGCGATGCGTCGGGATCGGTGCGGGCAACGAGACCCGGTACAGGATGGTCACCCCGACGAAGACCGCCAGGAACAACGCTGGGTAGTAGCCGTACCGCAGCACGTTGTCCCAGCTGTCCGGGATGTGTTCGGAAATCGCCCGGGGTCCGAGCGCCAGCAGCGGCGCCAACCCGATCGCTGAGACCAGCATGATCACGTACAGGCCGAGCGCGTAGAAGCGCTGCCGCACCGGATGTCGCAGCGGCGTCTGATCGTGTGCCTCCACGATGGAGTCCACGAAAGCCGACACCGCCGACGACCCGGCCCACAACGAGATCACAAAACCCACCGACACCACCTCGCCCCGGGCGCCCTTCACGATGTCGCGGATCGTCGGTTCGATGATCTCGTTGACGACGTTGGGGGAGAAGAAGCTGTTCGCCGCGTTGATCAGTTGATCCTGGATCGTCGGCAGGGTGTCCGGCCCGAACAACGGTGCGATGTAGGCCAGGCTGCCGAGCATCCCCAGCAGGAGGGGAGGCAATGACAACGCGCACCAGAACGCCGCCTGCGCCGATTCCGAGAAGATGGAATCGTCCCAGCTCTTCGACAACGTGCGTCGAGTGATGTGCCAGATGTGGTGGCGTGATGGTGGTACTGGAAGCGGCTGGCCAGTCATGACCAGTCAAGCATTACTGACGAAACGTGCTCCTGCCCAGGCGGGTGGTGTCCGAGGCGACGGCTGATGGCCGTCAGGCGTCTGCGGTGCTGTTTTCCAGCACCGCGGCCAGCTCGACCAGCTTGGCTTCGTGCTCGTTGGCATGGTGCTGGCAGAAGAGCAGCTCGGCCCCCGAAGGCAACTTCGCGCGCACGCGCGCCGCAGCACCGCAACGATCGCAGCGATCGGCTCTGGTTAGCTCCGGGCTTGTCAGAGTTGCGTTCATGGCTCCTCCGTCTTCTGCTCTGCGCATCTCGGCAAAGGCGCCGTGATTGCGTATGTCTACTCTGTCAGACGTTTTGGATTCCGGCCTTGTTCCCCAGGGGTTCACCGGTGTGTCGTGTCTCACTTGGCCGCCGTGTTGCTGGACAGGCAAGCTGACGGTATGCATCCATCCCCGCGTGTCCTGCTTCACTTGTGCAGCGTCGAGGACTGGCTGACGGCTCAGGGTAGCGGGGAGCACCGTCCGGACTCGCTCGGCGCCCAGGGCTTCGTCCACCTCTCGGCCCCTGAGCAGGTGCATCTGCCGGCGAACCGGCTCTACTCCGGACGCGGCGACCTGGTGCTGCTGCACATCGATCCGGCGAAGCTCACCGATCCGGTGCGCTGGGAGCCGGGGGTGCCGACGGATCCCGAGGCGATGCTGTTCCCGCATCTGTACGGTCCGCTGCCGGTGGACGCTGTGATGACCACCACGGTCTACCAGCCCGACGATCAGGGGCGGTTCGCGCCGCTGGCCGACACGCCGTCGGGGTAGAGCGCAGCTCAGCGGCCGGTGCGGCACGTGACATGCTCGTCACGTGTCCGGCGCAGCCCAGAATCGGCAGGGCGCGGCCACCCGGCTGCGCCTGGTGAAGGCTGCCGAACGACTGTTCGCCGCCCAAGGGGTGGATGCGGTATCCGTGCGGGCAGTCAACGCGGCCGCGGGCCTCGGTGCGGCGTCGGTGCACTACCACTTCGGATCCAAAGATGACCTGCTGCGCGCGGTGCTCACCGATGTCGGTGCGCCGGTGCGTGACGAGATTGCGGCCAATGTGGCGATGCTCGCAGCCGATCCGGATGCGCCCAGTCCCGATGCTCTGGTCCGGGCGGTCACCGGACCGTATCTGAAACTGCTGCTCCGCCACCGGGTCCGGGGCATGCGGTGGATCAAGATCATCGCGCAGATCTCGCAGGAGGACAATCCGGTGCTGCGCGATACCGAGCAGCATCTGCCCGACGAATTGTTCGCACAGGTCCAGCGGGCGTTTCCCGATTCGGATCCGGCCCGCCTGGAACTGCGGTGGGCAATCTCCGTCATGAACTTCATCCAAGCGCTGAGCCGGGCCGACGAATGGCGCCGCAACGGTAGCCGGCTGGATGAGGACGAACTGCGGGACTTCTACGAAGACCTCGTGTGTTTCGTCGTCGGCGGAGTCGATCGTCTCCTCGGCTCCTGACTGATCGGTCCTACCCAGCGGGAGCTTTCGCGGCAAAATTTCTGGATCACTTGATCCAATCATTTGATCCAGATAACGTCCGGGGCATGTGGAATTCGAGCTCGATCAAGTTCGGGGCGTTCCTGGCGCCCTATCACCCCCTCAACGCCGACCCGGCACTGCAGCTGCGGCGCGACATCGATCTGATGGAACATCTCGACCATCTCGGATTCGACGAGGCCTGGATGGGTGAGCACCACTCCACCGGATCCGAAATCGTTCCTGCGCCAGACGTGTTCATCGCCGCGGCGGCCGAACGCACCGAACGCATCCGGTTCGGCACCGGCGTGATGTCGCTGCCGTACCACCACCCGCTGATCACCGCGGACCGCATCACCCAACTCGATCTGCAGACGCGGGGCAGGCTGATCGTCGGCACCGGCCCGGGCAAGATCCCGCTGGACGCGCACATGATGGGGATCAACCCGATCGACCAGCGCCGGATGCAGGGGGAGGCGCTGGAGGCGGTGCTGCGCCTGCTGCGCGGCGAGGTCGTCAACATGGAGACCGACTGGTTCACCCTGCGCGATGCACGGGCCCAGCTGCCCACCTACGATCCGGCCGGCATCGAGGTGGCGACCGCGTCGACCATCTCGCCGAACGGGTCGGTGCTCGCAGGCACGCACGGGTTGTCCCTGCTGTCACTGGCCGCCAGCTCGCCGAGCGGATTCGAGGTGCTCGACCGCAACTGGGGTGTGTACGAACAGGTTTCCGCCGAGAACGGGTATCGGGCGGACCGCTCCACCTGGCGCCTGGTCAATCCGATGTTCATCGCCGAGACCCGGGCCGAGGCCGAACGGGCCGTCAGCCGCCGGATCCATGCCATCGCCGAGTACGTCAACCGGCAGCAGGGCATCCACCCCGACTGGGCACAGACACCCGAGGGCATCGTCAACCAGTGGCGTACCGACAACCTGGGCGAGTTCGGTCAGGTGATCATCGGCACCCCCGAAGATGCGATCGCACAGATCAAGCGACTCATCGAGAAGACCGGCGGATTCGGCACGCTGCTGATCCTGCATGTGGACATGGCCAGTTGGGAGGACACCAAGCGCAGCTACGAACTGTTCGCCTCCGAGGTGGTACCGCATTTCAAGCAGCGCAACGCCGGCAGGCAGGCCAGCCTGCAATTCGCCGAGGACAACAGCGAGTACCTCCTCGGCGGCCTGATCGGCGCAATCACCAAGGCGCACACCGACTACTACGGCCAGGCTGCCGAGCAGCTCGCCGGGCAGGGGGCGTGATGCGCGCGGCGGAGTACTTCGACGGTCGGTTCACCGTCACCGACGTCACCGAACCACCCGCCACCGGGCCCGGGCAACTGCGCATCAAGGTCGCGGCCTGCGGCATCTGCGGTAGCGATCTGAGCATGTCCAAGGATCCGTGCCGGTTCGTCTCGGTCGCGGCCGCCGGAGGGTTCCCGCTCGCCGTGTTCGACCACAGCAAGCCCATCGTGCTCGGGCATGAGTACGCCGGCACGGTCGTCGAATGCGGCCCGGGTGTCACCGATTTCGAGGTGGGCGACCGGGTCGCGGGCATCGGCGTGGCCACCGAGGCCGGCACCGGAATCCCGACGATCATCGGCTATTCCAACGAATACCACGGGGCATTCGGCGAATTCATCGTCGTCGACGGCTTCTGGGTGCGCAAGGTGCCCGACGGTCTGTCACTCGAACACGCCACCCTGGCCGAACCGCTGCACGTGGGCGAGATGCACGTGCAGCAATCGGGCCTCACCCAGACCGACGCCGCCCTGGTGATCGGTTGCGGCTCCATCGGTCTCGGCACGATCCTGGCGGCCAAGGCGCATGGTGCGCACACCGTCATCGCCGCCGAGCCGTCGCCCAAACGCCGCGAACTCGCCCTCAAGATGGGTGCCGACATCGTGGTCGACCCCGATGAACAGGATCCGATCGAGCTCTGGAACTCGCTGCTGGCTCAGGGTAGGGGCGGTTCCGGCATCCTGATCGCCTACGAGTGCAGCGGCCGCGTCGGCACCCTCAACACGCTGACCCACACCCTGCCGTTCGGATCCCGGATCCAGGTCGTCGCTTCACCTTTCGGTGACGAGACGATCATCCCGGTGGTGGCCCAGTTTCGGCAGATCGCGATCAACTTCGGACACGGCCCCTACCACGAGGCCTACGACACCGTGCTGAGGCGGCTGGCCGACGGCGAGATCGACGCCGAGGCGATCATCACGGGTCGCGTGGGACTGGACGGATTGGGCGATGCGTTCGAGGCGTTGCGGGATCCCGAGGCGCACGTCAAGATCCTGGTGCTGCCCGGGGCGTGAGGTCGTGGTGGGCCGGCGCCGGTGATCTCGCGCCAGCTCAGTTGGTGTGGACCGGCGTCACCGGAATCCGGCCCGCGCTGGCGCCGCCGTCGACGGTCAGATCCGCGCCGGTGATGTACGACGACGCATCCGAGGCGAGGAATGCGACGACGTCGGCAACCTCTTCGGGAGTGCCGACGCGCGTGAGCGGTGCACCGGGATGGCCGCCGAGGCCGCGTTCCACCTCAAGGTGGGCGATCATCGGTGTGTCGATCATCCCGGGGTAGACGGTGTTGACGCGAATACCCAAGGGGCCCAGCTCGATTGCCGCGACCTTCGACATGCCGCGCAGGCCCCACTTGGATGCGCCGTATGCGGTGTAGCCCGCGAGTCCCTGAACTCCGGCCTGCGACGAGATGTTGACGATCGATCCGCCGCCGGCGGCCTTCATCGGTTCCGTGACGGCCTGGATACCGAGAAAGGCGCCGATGAGGTTGACCCGCAGCATCTGCTCGAATCCGGCGGTGTCCTGCTCGGCCAGCGGCACCACCTTGCAGATGGCGGCGTTGTTGACCAGTACGTCGACCCGGCCGAACTCTGTGACCGCGGTGTCGACCGCCACGCGCCAATCGGTTTCGCTGCCGACATCGTGGCGGACGAAACGGGCGGCGGCGCCGATCGACTCGGCGACCCGCTCGCCGTCCTCGGAGAGGACGTCGGTCAGTACCACCCGGGCGCCGAGGGCGGCGAACAACCGCGCTTCGGCCTCACCCTGTCCGCGTGCGGCGCCGGTGACGATCGCGACCTTGCCGGACAGGTCCATCAGCTTTGCATCTGTCATCGCTACTTCTCGTTCTGGTCGATGCCGGTCAGCAGGATCTCCGACATCCGGCGGGGGAACTCGGTGACCTTGGCCATGGCCACGATCTGACGCGGCATGACGACATGGCGCTTGTTGCGTTCGACGGCGTCGACGATGGCGGTGGCCACCACCTCGGGCTCCAGCGCGGACGACGGCAGCATGCGCAGGCGCTCGAACCGCTCGATGGTCTTGCGGGCGGGTGTGAATTCCCGGATGTGGTCGATCATGTCGGTCCGCACCTCGCCGAGCTGGACGAGTGTGGTGCCCACTGGCTTGCCCCGCAGTTCGGCGCGGATCCCCGCGGTGAAATGGCTCAGGCCGGCCTTGGAGGTGCCGTACAACGTGACGCCGGGACCCTGCGCGATCGCGCCGTAGGACGACACGTTCACGATGTGACCGCGGCCCCGGCGCACCATCCTCGGCATGGCCTGGCGGCACAGCTCCAGGGGTGCGGCGAGGTTGACCTGCAGGAGGTTCTGCACATCGGAGGCGCTGGCATCGGGGAACAGGCCCACCCGGTCGATTCCGGCGTTGTTGACCAGGATGTCGACCGGACCGTCGGCCTCGACCTGATCCAGCAGTGCCTCGACGGCGGCGGGATCGGTGAGGTCGGTGGGGTAGGCCTTGCCGCCGATCTCCTTGGCCAGCAGGTTGAGCGACTCGGCATCACGCGCCACCACGGCGACGTCGACACCGCGTGCGGCCAGCACCTCGGCGATGCTCTTGCCCAGTCCGCGGCTCGCGCCGGTGACCAGAGCGCGGGTGTTCGCAAGCTTCATGGGTTGCCTTTCAATGGTTTTCAGGAATGGTCTTCGGTGTTCGGTTCGGGGAGCACAGGGCCTCGCGGACGACGGCGCACACGTCTTCGGTGGCCTCGGCCGCGGCGGGGAGGTGATCGGCGAGGTTGAAGAATCCGTGGAAGCCGCGCTCGTAGCGCCGGACGCTGACTTCCGCGCCGCCGGCGGTGAGCATGCGGGCGTATTCCTCGCCCTCCTCGCACAGCGGATCCAGGGCCCCGGTCAGCACGTGCCCATCCGGAAGCCCGGTCATGTCACCGAGAATCGGCGACGCCGACACCTCGGCCTGGGCGCCGCTGGCACCGAGGTACTGCGCGGTGAACCACTGCATGTGCTCGGCGGTCAGCACCCCGCTCTTGGTATGCGGGCTGGACAGCGACGACTTGCGGCGCTGGTCGACCACCGGGTAGATCAGCACCTGGAACGCGATGGGCGGCCCGCCGCGGTCCCGGGCCGTCATCGCCACCACCGCCGCCAGGTTGCCGCCCGCGCTGTCGCCCGCGACCACCAGCCGGGCCGGGTCACCGCCGAGCTCGGAGGCGTGCGCGGCCGCCCATTCGGTTGCGGCCCAGGCATCTTCGACCGCGGCAGGATAGGGATGCTCGGGCGCCAGCCGGTAATCGACCGAGATCACGATCGCGCTGATGCCGTTGGCGAGCCTGCGGCAGCACGAGTCGTGCGAGTCGAGGTCGCAGAGGACGAATCCGCCGCCGTGGAAATAAACCAGTACGGGCAGCCCGGCGCCAGTGTCGACGCAGGAGTCGGCGGGGTCCAGCGGATGGTAGATCCGCACCGGGATGTCGCAGGCAGGCCCGGGAACGGTCTTGTTTTCGACGCTGCTCACCTGCATGGGCCTGGCCGGTCGGCGGCTGGCCTTGAGCCGGGCCCTCACCTCGGCCGCGGCGGCGATGGGGTCGCTGCCCCCGGAGAGGATCGGCGCGAAAGCGTCGCCCATCCGTCCGGCGACCTCGCGCTTCATGGTCTCGTCGGAAGTGGGTGAGCCGCTCACCTGGAACCCCCGGTCAGCTGGCCGCGCAGCACCTTGCCGGTGGCATTGCGGGGCAGCCTGCTGAGGAACTCGACGTCCCGGGGGATCTTGTACCGGGCCAGGTTCGCCCGCACGTAGTCCCTGATGTCGTCGGGGGCCATGGTGGCTCCGTCGATCAGCACCACATAGGCGTTGAGCCGTTGGCCGAAATCGTCGTCGCTGACCCCGATCACCGCCACCTCGTCGACCTCGGGGTGGCTGGTGATCAGGTTTTCGACCTCCAGCGGATAGACGTTCTCGCCACCGCAGATCACCATGTCGTCGTCGCGGCCGTCGATGTAGAGCCGGCCGGTGTCGTCGAAGTGGCCGACGTCGCCGCTGCTCTGCAGCCCGTCGATCGACTCCTTGGTGCGGCCGTCGGTGTAGCCGGCGAAGCTCACGTCACTGCCGGCGAAAACCCGGCCGATCACTCCGGGCTCGGTGATCTCTTCACTCTTCGAGTCGTACAGACGCACCGCGCATCCGACCAGCGCCCGGCCCGCGGTGCGCGGATCGTGCAGCAGGTCCTCGGGCATCGCGACGGTCATGACCGCGAGTTCGGTCGAGCCGTACAGGTTGTAGAGCACCGGACCGAATTCGGCGAGGGTGCGCTCGACCAGGTCGGGTGGCATGGCCGAGCCCGAAACGAAGATGATCTTGAGCGACGACGTGTCGTAGCGATCGCGAACATTCTTGGGCAGAGCCAGGATTCGCTGCAGCATCGTGGGCACCACGACCAGCACGTCGCAGCCGTGGTTCTGGACCGCGCGCAGCGTTTCCTCGGGGCTGAACTTGCGCCGCAGGACCAGGCGGTTGCCCAGCGCCAGCGACAGTACCGCCTGGCCGAGCCCGGTGCCGTGGAACATCGGTGCGGCCAACATGCAGGTCTGGCCGCGCCGGCGCGGCACCCGGTCCAACAGCTGCGCCGAGAACAGGGGAGAGGTCTTGCCGCGCGGGGCGCCCTTGGGCGTGCCGGTGGTGCCGCTGGTCAGCAGCGTCATCCCGCCCGGCTTGGCGGGTGCGGCCACCGGGGCGGGCGAGGTGGCGGCGATCAGGCCCTCCAGCGAACCCTCGACATCGGCTGTCGAGCGTTCATCGGTCCATGCCAGGAAGCGCCGAACCTCCGGATCGATGGCGCTGACCAGGTCGGTGAACTCCTCGTCGTGGATCAGTACGCCGACCTTCTCGCGGGCCGCGACATCGGCGAGCTGCGGCTTGGCGAAGCCGGTGTTCATCAGCAGCAGCTGGGCCCCGACCTTGCCCGAGGCGGCCAGGATGGTGACCAGGCCTCGGTGATCCCGGCACAGCGCCGCGATCACCGAGCCCGCGCCGATACCGCGTGAGTTCCAGGCCCGGGCAAGTGCATTCACCCGGTCGTTGAGTTCGGCGAACGTCACGTCGCCCCATTCGTCGGTGATGGCGACGGCATTGGGATCGCGAATTGCGGCGCTCTCGATCACGGCGGCGAAGCCCCCGAACTGGCGGACCAGCTTGGCCTGCCGGATGCCGTCGGCGGCTCCACCGGACAGGCCCGACTCGCGGAGCACGGCAACGCTGCGGGCGACCACCCGGAGCCGATTGACCCTGGCGACGAGGCCGGCAGGGCGCGGAATAGCTCGCTTCATGGCGCAGACCGTACGGCGCACGGACCTGGCCGCGAGCCACGCAGTCTCGCTGGGCGGGACAGCTTGTCTACTGGGACACACGTTTGGATAAGAGTGATCGCAGCCACAGAAAGAGCCGCAACGGCGGTGAGGACAAGCGAGGTTGAGAATGCGGCGTTTGAAGGGTGAGGACAACAGCTTCCTGGCGTGGGAGAGCTCTGTCCAACCGCAGCACACGATGAAGGCCGTCGTGCTCGACCCGGGCCAGATGGCCGAACCGCTCACGTTCGACCGGCTCAAGACCGCCGTGCAGGGCTGGGTCGATCAGATCGAGCCCATGCAGTGGCAGTTGCTGTCCCCGCGAGTGGGGTTCGGCCGGCCGTGGTGGGTTTCGCGGCCGCAGATCGACATCGAGCACCATGTGCAGCGGACCACCGCTCCCGCACCCGGCGGAGACGAGGAACTCGCCGCGACCATCGGCGAGATCTTCGAGGTGGCGCTCGATCGTGATCGGCCGGCCTGGCAGCTGTGGTACGTCGAGGGCCTGGCCGACGGGCGCGTCGCCCTGGTGCTCAAGATTCACCACGCCGTCGCCGACGGAACCGCCTCACTGCGGCTACTGGAAACCCTCTACAGCGCGGATCCGCAGACGCCGTTGCCGCAGCCGCGGTCGACGCCGTTGCCGAACGAGCGCCGCCCGGCCCCGTGGCTCTGGTGGTCGCTCGTGCTGCGCCACCAGATCGCGGCATTGGCACGTTTCCCGAGCGTCATCGCCCGCACCGCGGCGGTCACCGGGGTGATCCGCCGTCGGCAGAAGGCCGGAAAGCCCGGTTACGCAGAAGCTTTCGCCGCACCGGCCATGCCCTTCAACGAACCGTTCTCGGCCAGCCGCCGATTCGCCTACCGGCGCTGCGACGTGACAGAGATCAAGCGGGTGTCGAAGGCCTTCGGCGTCACCATCAACGACGTGTTCCTCACCATCTGCGGTGGGGCGCTGCGGGACTACCTGGCCGAGAACGGACAGCTCACCGACGAGAGCATGACCGCTGTGGTGCCCGTCTCGATGCGCCCGGACGAAACCGAAGCCGAGTGGGGCAACAAGGTGGCGCGCTGGAACGTCGACCTCGCCACCCACATCGCCGATCCCGTCGAGCGATTGGCGGCCGTCGCCTCGGCGACCCGCACCGCGCGTGAGGTGCAGGCCGAGCGCGACGCCTGGCTGCAGCACGACTGGATGGAGTACTGGCCGCTGTTCTGGTTGTACTCGCGGGTGTTGCCGATCCTCGGGGCCAAGATGAAGCGGCGCCCGATGTTCAGCCTGATCGCGTCCAACATGCGCGGCCCGCAGAACACGCTGTACTGGGGCGGTGCGCCGATCGAACAGCTCATATCCTCGGGGCCGATCGTGTTCCCGATGGGATTGAACTTCACCGGATGGAGCTACCGCGACGAGATGGCGATCTGCGTGCTGACCTGTGGTGATCAGGTGCCGGACCCGTACGGGATCGCCGACCGGGTGCCGCGGGCGCTGGCCGAGTTGTCAGCGCGGGCGAACTCAGCCGGCGCTGGGATCCCCGCCGATCCGTCGGATCGTCAGGCGGTATCCGGCTAGGACGTCGAGCCACAGGCGGGCCACCGGGTCCGTCGCGTCCAGCGCGTGCCGGCTGCCGCTGCTCAGCAGTTGGTCGGCGGCGTTGCGTGCGCGGGTGACCGCCTGACGCAGCGCCGTCGCGGCGCCGGCAGCATCGGCGCTCAGCGCCGTGACGAGTTGCAGCCGCGCGGCGTCGATGTCCGACTCCGCCTTGGCCACCAGTACCGCCGAAGCCGTCAGTTCGGTCGTGTCCTCGCTGCCGTACGAGGTGGCCAATCGCCGGCGGACCTGGCCGACGTGCGCCTGCCACACGCCGGAGGCGGCCCCGATGACGGCGGCAGCCCGCGCGGCTCCGGCGAGGATCCCGTAGGAGGGTGCGACGTCATCGAGTTCTCCTGTGGTACAAGGACTGTCGTCCAGGCTCGCGAACACGGTCTGTGCGTCGACGATCGCGTCGGACACCGCGACGTCGCCGATTCCGGCGGCATCCAGGCCGCGCAGGCCGGCCTGGCGGTCTACCCGCACCGCATCACGCGGGAGAAGGACGCACCGGACCGAGACCCCGTCCATGGCGCTCAGCAGCAGCCAGTCCGCGGACAGCGCACCGGTCACCGACTCCCAGCGGCCCGTCAACCGAAACTGTCCGGCCTCGGCGGTCAACCGTCCCGTCGGTTCCTCGCAGGCGGCGACGAGGGCGCCGGTGTCGGCGCCCCACACCCGTTCGGCGGCAGCATCGCCCAGGCCGGCAACCCCATAGGCCGAGGTGTTGACGGCCGCGGCCAACCACCCGACCGACCCGTCACGCTCGGCGAGGTCGGCCACCGCGGCGACGAAATCGACTGCCTCCGAGGAGGATCGGGACACTGCGTGCCCGCCGTAGCGGACCGGCTGCAGCAACCGCGACGATGGCTCGCGCAGGACGGCAACCGATTCGGCAGCCGAGGCGCCGGGATCGGCGCCGGGTGCACCGGGCGGCTCGGCCATATGACCTCCTGGGAGGGGCGACGAATGGTATCCACGATGGTGACATACCGGACGGGAAGGACAGGGCGGCACTGATGACGCAGAATGTGCGCGCTGCGGTGGGTCAGGCACTGCCGGCGATCGCCGACGCGGCTGCCGATGTCGACCGCACCGGGGCCGTCGACCCGTCGGTGATCAGCGATCTGCACGATGCGGGTTTCTTTGCGATGCTGCGGCCAAAGGCGTTCGGGGGGATGGAAGCCGACCCGGCCGAGTACCTGGCGGTCACCCGCGACCTGTCCGCGGCGTGTACCTCCACCGGCTGGCTGGCCGGGTGGTTGGGGGTCAACACCTGGCATCTTTCGTTGTTCGACGAGCGTGCCCAGCGCGATGTTTGGGGGCGCGATCCGCGGACCCTGCTCTGCGAGTCGTACGCCCCGACGGGCCGGCTCGAACGCGTCGGCGACGAATTCCGGTTGTCCGGCCGGTGGAGCCGGTGCACCGGGATCCTGCACGCGTCCTGGCTCATGGCTGCTGCGGTGCTGGTCGGTGAGGACGGTGCGGCCCAGGATTTCCTGGTGGCCCTGGTGCCGCGAGCCGACTTCGTCGTGGAATCGAGTTGGAACAGCGTGGGATTGCGCGGTATCGGCGCTCACGATGTCGTCGTCTCGGGCGCGGTCGTGCCGCGATACCGGACGTTCGGCTGGGTCAGCGGCGAGCAGCTCGGCAGATTGGCTCCGCTGTACCGGCTGCCGCAACCGACCATGTACACCCACACCGGCACGGTTCCGCTGCTCGGTGCGGCCGAGAACATCCTCTCGGCGTTGCGGCCACGGGCCGGCTCATCGGTCGATCCGGTGGCCATGGCGTGCAGCGACCTCGAGTTGTCGGTCGCCCAGATCGAACGCAACCTCGGCGACCTGATCGACTCCGCACGTGCCGACCGTGCTCCGGACAGCGACCTGGTACTGCGATCGCGCCGGGACCAGGTGCTGGCCTCCGAACGCGCCGTCGAGGCGATCCGGACGTTCATCGCGCATTCGGGCGGCCGCGATACCGAGGACCCGCTGGTGGAGCGGGTGTGGCGCGACGTCCAGACCGCGCAGACCCACGTCGCCAGCAATGTGGAGCAGGTGCTGGCGCTCGTCGGTCGCCACTCGTTCGGCATGGAGGTCGACGAGATCGTCTGGTAGTCGTGGCGTCAGACCCACGCGTCGGAGGTGAGGGTCCGCAGCACGCGGGACAAGAGGTTGTCGGTGGCCTGCGCCTGGGACGGAGCCGCCGACGTGGCATCCCGGCCGGCGCCGAGTTGCTGCGAGATGTGCCGGGCCGCGCGGATCACAAACGGGGCGGTCCGCTGCAGGCGGTGCAACGGGACCGCACCGGTCAGAGACAAGCCCGCCACTTCGCCGTCGGCAGAGCGCAGCGGGGCCGCCACGCTGGTCAGCCCGATCGCCAGTTCCTCGTTGTCGTAGGCCAGTCCGTGCCGCGAGCGGATCCGGGCCAGTTCCCGGTGCAGGGTCTGCAGATCGCCGATGGTGGACCGGGTGGACCGGGTCAGCCGTGGCCCCAGGACCGCGTCCACCTCCTCGGCGGGCAGCTGGGCCAGCATGGTCTTTCCCAGGGCGCTGGCGTGCGCAGGGGTGTGCCCGGCGACGCGGGTGGGCACCACCGCGCTGTTGCGACCGGCCACCTTGTCGAGGTAGACGACGTCGCCGCCGAACAGCACCCCGAGGTGCACCACCAGTCCGGTGTCGGCATGCAGGCGGGACAGGGTGGAGGATGCCACGCTGCGCAGCTGTGAGTGGTCGACCATCCGGGTCACCGGCAGCGGGGAGGCGGCCAGCGCGTAGCCGTCGGGACGGTGCTGCAGGAGCCCGGCACTGTGCAACTGTTTGAGAATCCGGTGCACAGAGGACCGGGGCAGTCCCGTTCGCCCGGCGATCTGGTCCAGCCGCAGGTGCTTGCCCGGTTCGTCGAAGACGTTGAGGATCAGGGCGACACGGTCCACCATCGACACGGCGGTGTCACGCTGTTCGGCGCGTGGTCGTGATGTCGCGTCACTGGCCGATGCCGGCACCTGCGCCCCCTCGGACGTCGAGCAATGGGTCACCCACCATCTCACTCAGCGGGATCGCGCCGCAAGCACCTGACGCAAGTACCCGACCATGGGGGTCAGCACGCGATGCGCGACAAGGGAGTTTTGGATGCGTGGTGTTGAAATGACCAGGGACGTTCTCGACGGCATCAATGACAATGCCGATCGGATACAGGCACTCGGGCCCGTCAACGAGAAGCTGGGCCGGCTCGACAACCGGACGGTCGACGCGCTGCGCGAGTGCGGGGTGATGCACATGCTGCAGCCCGAGGAGTTCGGCGGGATCGAGACCCATCCCGGCGACTTCGCCGAGGCGGTGCTTGAGATCGCCCGGCTGGACGGCTCGGCGGGCTGGGTCGCCGGTTCGGTCGGCGTGCCGCCATGGGCATTGGCCTCGGCCGACCGTCGTCTGCGCGACGAGGTGTGGGAGGCGGATCCCGACGTCTGGATCGCCTCGGCGCACACCCCGGCCGGGGTGCTCCTGCCTGTCGACGGCGGCTATCGCCTTTCCGGCGACTGGCGGTCGGTCGCGGCAATCGATCACTGCGAGTGGGTGGTCGTCGGTGCCCGTGTGGTCGGTACCGGGGATACCGACGGACTGGGGTATTCGCTTGTGCCGCGGTCGGATCTGAGCATCGTCGAGGAATCCTGGGATGCGATCGGGTTGATCGGTACCGGAAGCAAGAGCATCGCGATCGACGACGCGTTCATCCCGGGCCATCGGTTGCTGAACCACGACAGCATCGTCGACGGCACCGCGGCGGGACGCGCGGGCCTGCGCAATCCCATCTACCACATTCCGCTCAGTACCATTGCGCCGCTGGGGATCACGGCCGCGGTGATCGGCATGGCCGAGGGTGCGCTGGCCCACCACGTCGACACGGTGGGCTCAGATGGTCTGGTCTCCGAGCATGCCGCCGCCGAGATCCGGGCGTCGCGGCTGGCGCTGCTCGACACCCTCACGGCGTCGTTCAACCGGGTGTTGGACGGGCCGATCGACCCGGGTATGCGGGCACGTGCACGCCGCGATCAGATCGCCGCGGCCCGCCGGGCGGTGCGTGCGATCGATGAGATCGCCTGCCACTCAAGCGTTGAGGCCCTGCGCCGCACCAGCCCGGTGCAGCGGTTGTGGCGCGATGCCCACGTCGGTCTCGCGACGGTGGTCGGCGAGTCGAAGGCCGTGGCCCCGTAGCTCGCCGCCCACCGTTCTCGTCGCCTTGATCAGGCGTGCGTTCCGCCGTCGATCCGGATCTCGGTGCCGCTGATGAACGCACCGTCGTCGGATACCAGCATCGCGATGACGCCCGCGACCGCGGACGGGGCACCCATCCCGGCACCGCCGGAGGCCAGGTTGGTCGGCATGATCGGCGACAACTTGGCGAACAGCGACCAGTCGCTGTCGGCGGGAACGAGTCCCGGTGTGGCATCGGTGATTCCGGACTTGATGCTGCCCGGCGCCACGCTGACCGCCCGCAGGCCCTGCTTGCCGTACTCCAGGGCGAGCGCATGGGTCATCGCCTGGATGCCGCCCTTGCTGGCCGCATAGGCTGCCATGTACGGATGGGCGAACGCCGCCGACGTCGAACTGAAGTTCACGATCGCACTCTGCGGATTCTCCAGCAGTGCCGGCAGAGTCTCACGGATCACCAGGAACGTCCCCGTGAGATTGACGGTGATGATCTGGTTCCACGCCTGCAGGCTCATCTCGTGGGTGTGCACCGCGCGCAGCATGCCCGCGGCGTTCACCACTGCGTCGAGCCCGCCCAGTGTCTCGACCACGCTACGCGCGCCGTCGACCACCGACGCCTCATCGCCGATGTCCATCGTCAGCGCGGTGAGGCGGTCTGCGGTACCGGCCTCCTGTGCGTCCTGCCGGGTGGTGTCCAGGCCCTCGGCGGAGATGTCGGCGCCGACGACCGCGGCACCCTCGTCGAGCAGCCGCAGTGCGGTGGCTTGTCCGATCCCGGATCCTGCGCCGGTCACCAGGATCCGGCGGCCCTCAAGTCGATTCATGACCATCACTGTCCCATCACGTATTTCACGGTCGGACCGGCGGTCCAGCCGCCGTCGACGGCGATCTCCGCGCCGGTGACGTAGGTGGAGGCGCCGGAGAGCAGGTAGCCGACCGCGCCGGCGATCTCGTCGGCCTCGCCGACGCGGCCCATGGGGGTGTTGGGGTAGTTGCCCTCACCCTGTGCGATGCCGATCTGTGCGGTCATCGGCGTGTAGGTCATGCCGGGATGCACCGAGTTCACCCGGATCCGGTCGGGTGCCAGTTCCACGGCGGCGATCTTGCTGAGGCCGCGCACGCCCCACTTGGATGCGCCGTACCCGGCGGTCAGCGCCAGGCCCATCAGGCCGGCGGCCGAGGAGATGTTCACGATGGAACCCCCGCCCGCGGCGCGCATCGGCGCGATGACCGCCTGAAGGCCGTTGAAGACACCGACCAGGTTGATCTCGAGCACGGTGCGGAAGTGGTCCAGCGGCTCGTGCTCGATGAACTGGCCGGTCGAGATGCCCGCGTTGTTCACCAGGCCGTTCAGGGTGCCGAACTCTGCCAGGGTGAGCTCGACCGCGGATTGCCACTGCGCCGCATCGGTCACGTCGAGGTGGACGTAGCGGGCGTCGGCACCCAGTTCGGCGGCCAGCGCGTCGCCGTCCTCGTCGAGCACATCGGAGATCACCACCTTGCCGCCACGCGCGACGATGTGCCGGGCGAACGAAGCGCCGAGGCCACGTGCGCCGCCGGTGACGATCGCTACGACATCCGACAAGCTGTCCGAATCTGCTTGCATCCCAACAATTTCCTTTCAGGCTAAACCTGGGCCGCAGTCAGGATCGATCCTGGCCGCAGCGCCGCGGTGGATGAACGCAACGATATTCGTCACGGCGATGGGGTGGCCGAAAGTCTCATTCAGCGGGAATGAGTGGTGGAGCGCTGCGACGATGCCGCTCGACGTGCCCCGGGGGCGCCTGGTACCGGTGAGTGAGACAACGGCTGTCCGCTGCGCTCGCTGGTTCGTAACGTGACGAGCCGAATCATGAATCGAAAGGCAACGATGTGACAGCCCAGCCAGCTCCGTCAGGTACCGCCGACAAGTCCGCCACGGTGGATGTGGTCGTGGTGGGAGCCGGTTTCGCCGGGCTGTACGCACTGCATCGCCTTCGCGGGCAGGGCCTCTCGGTGCGGGTGTTCGAGGCCGCCGCCGGGGTGGGCGGAGTCTGGTATTGGAACCGCTATCCGGGTGCGCGCTGCGACGTGGAGAGCGTCGACTACTCCTACTCGTTCGACTCCGCCCTTGAGCAGGAGTGGAACTGGACCGAGAAGTACGCCACCCAGCCCGAGATCCTGGCCTACCTCAACCACGTCGCCGACCGGTTCGACCTGCGGCGCGACATCTCCTTCGAGACCCGTGTGACCGACATGGTGCTCGACGAGAAGACGCTGCGCTGGGAGGTTCGCACCGACCGCGGTGACATCGTGTCCGCGCGGTTCTGCATCCTGGCCGTCGGGCCGCTGTCGAATGCGAACATCCCGGCGATCGATGGCCTCGATTCGTTCGCGAGCGAGGTCTACCACACCGCGCACTGGCCGCACGAAGGCGTTGACTTCACCGGCAAGCGGGTCGGCGTGATCGGCACGGGATCCTCCGGTATCCAGGCGATCCCATACATCGCGAAGGAAGCCGCGCAACTCTACGTCTTCCAGCGCACCCCCAACTACAGCGTGCCGGCCGGCAACATTCCGCTCGATGATGAAACGCGCGCCGCCCAGAAAGCCGGGTATGCCGAGCGGCGCAGGCTCTCGATGCTCAGCGGGGGCGGCTCACCGCATCAGCCTCACCCCGAGTCCGCCCTGGAGGTTTCCGCCGAGGAACTGCGGCAGACCTACGAGCGGCGCTGGGAACTGGGCGGTGTGTTGTTCTCCAAGGCATTCCCGGATCAGTTGGTCACCATCGAGGCCAACGACACCGCACGGCTGTTCTGGGAGCAGAAGGTGCGGGCCGTGATCGACGATCCCGCGGTCGCCGACGTGTTGATCCCGAAGGATCATCCGATCGGTGCCAAGCGAATCTGTACCGACGACAACTACTTCCAGACCTTCAACCGGGACAACGTCTCGCTGGTGAATCTGCGGGCCACCCCGATCGAGCGGATCGACGCATCCGGCCTCGACACCACCGAGGCGCACTACGATCTCGACGCTCTCGTGCTGGCCACCGGATTCGACGCGATGACCGGATCGGTGCAGAAGCTCAACGTGGTAGGCCGGGGTGGCCGGACGCTGAACGAGGCGTGGGCGGAAGGGCCCGCGACCTACCTCGGCCTCGGTGTCCCGGGCTTCCCGAACCTTTTCAACATCGCCGGTCCCGGCGCCCCCTCGGTGCTGGCCAACATGGTGCTGCACTCGGAGTTGCACCTCAACTGGGTCGCCGATGCGATCGCCTTCCTCGACGCCCAGAGCGCCCCGGCGATCGAGGCGCGCGCGGACGCCGCAGCCGAGTGGATGGCCGAATGCACCCGACGTGCTGCCGGAACGCTCATGCCGCAGGCCAATTCGTGGTATCTCGGGGCGAACATCCCGGGCAAGCCGCGGGTGTTCATGCCGTTCGTCGGCGGCTTCGGCGTGTACGGCGAGATCATCTCCGAAGTCGCGGCAGCCGGCTACAAGGGCTTCGACATCCACCAGGATCTGACCGCCTAGCGGTCGAGCGCCGCTCGGATGTCGGCGCACACCTGCCGCCTGGCGGTACCGGCCAGGGTCAGCGCCGACATGGTCATGAACCCGTGGATAGCGCCGGGGTAACTCCGGTGCACCACCGGAACACCCTGGGCTGCAAGCGCTTCGGCGTAGTCTTCGCCTTCGGAGTGCAGCGGGTCGAAACCCGCGGTGATCACCACCGCGGCGGGCAGCCGTGACAGATCCGCCCGCAGCGGCGACGCGTGGGGGTGGCTGCGGTCACCCGTATCCGGAACGTACTGGTCCCAGTACCACGCCATGGCGGCGCGGGTGTTGTAGTACCCCGCCGCGAACCGGCGGTAGGACTCGGTGTCGAAATCCGCGGCGATCACCGGATACAACAGTGCCTGGCACGCGATGTCCGGACCACCGCGATCGCGGGCGAGGATCGCGGTGACGGCGGCGAGATTTCCGCCTGCGCTGTCGCCCGCGACGACGATCTGAGACGCGTCGGCGCCGAGTTCACCGGCCTCACGAGCGACCCAGCACAATGCGGCGTACACGTCGTCGGCCGCGGCAGGCCAACGTGCTTCGGGTGCCAGCCGGTAATCGACGGAAACCACCACCGCACCGATGCCGTGGCACAGGTCCCGGCACAGGTCGTCGTGGGTGTCGAGGTCGCAGAACACGAATCCACCGCCGTGCGCGAACAGCACCACGGGCGCCGGGCCGCCGGAAGACGTTTCCGGCCAGTAGATCCGGACGGGAACATCGCCCTCGGGCCCCGGTATCGTCCGCTCCTCGACCGCGCCGATCGGTTGCGGACGGTCTGGTGCCCGGTACCGGGACCGCACGGCGGCCCTGGCCTCGGCGCCGCTCATCGTCTCGACCGCAGGGAAACCGGTATTCAGTATGGGCAGCAGTTCTGCGATCTCCGGATCGACTTTCATCTCCGCCTGTTCGTCGAGTTGTCCGCGCACGGCAACGGGTCCTTTGGCTCACCGAACCACACCGGCGCCGGCCCTGGTCCGTGTGTTCCGCGCAGCGGGACTCACGGGATCCGGTTCTCGGCCAGCACGATTGAGGCTGGTTTTGTACCGCTGAGCGAGACTGCCCGCCCCTGTCGCACCGCGAGTGCGGACCATCACATGGCCTGGCCCAGTGAGGCGGTCGACACACCGGAGACGGCGCTCGGCGAAATCCATAGTCGGGGAGTCGCATTCGACCGGGCAACCTGAGCCGCCACTGCGGCGCGCTCGACAACCTAATAGATGGAGAGGAAATGGACCGACATAGCAAGTTCGACAACGGCGCCGTACCCGCTGTGCGTCGTCGTTCGAGAACGACATGGAGAGCCCTCGGCATCGTGCTGACCGCCTTCGGCTTCTTCGTGATGTCCGTGCTGCCCGCATGGGCCGCCGAGAACATGCGGGTCACTTTCGTGCGCCACGGTCAGTCCGCGGGCAACACATCGGGGAACATCGATACCTCGACGCCGGGTCCGTCGCTCACCCCGCTGGGGCGAGAGCAGGCCAAGGCGGTGGCCGACAAGCTGGGGGACAACAACTATGACGCCATCTATGCGTCGCAGATGATCCGTACCCAGCAGACCGCAGAACCGATGTCGGCCTATCTGGGTCTGCCGATCCAGGTGCTGCCCGGCCTGCAGGAGATCGAGGCGGGTGACTACGAGGGCACGCCCGAGAGCGGTGCACTGGGTGGTTACCTCCAGTCTCCGATCGCCTGGGCGTTCGCCGGTCAGCTCGGCGCACGCATCCCTGGTTCGATCGACGGCAACGAGTTCGACGCGCGGGTCGACGGCGCGTTGAAGACCATGTACGACAAGGGCGACCGCAACGCGGTCGTGTTCTCCCACGGCGGCACCATCATGTTCTGGACCATGATGAACGCCAAGAACCTCACCCTGGCGGAGAAGGGCATGCTGCTGAGCCAGCACGCACTGGGCAACACCGACTACGTCGTCATCGAGGGAAACCCCGAGGACGGCTGGACATTGGTGGACTGGAACGGCCAGCGGTTCAGCCCCGAGCCGACGTTCGGGCATGAGGTGGGGCTGCAGATGCGGACACTGACCCGCCAGCTCGAAGCGGCCATGAAGCAGGTGACGGACTCGTTCGCCACCGGTGACGTGATCAAGGTTGCGACGGCGATCAACCGCAGCGTGGCCGATGCCTCCTTCTCGGTGGCCAAGTTCAACCGTGCGATCAATGCCGAGGTCATCAAGCGGGTCGGCAAGGCCATCGATCAGGCGCGCAATCCGGATCCCGGTCCCGTGTCTGAGCTCACCGACCAGGTGTCCGACACGGTCAAGAGCGTTGTCCCGGACACGGGTTCGGCCACGGACATGCTGAAGCCACTGAACACTGTGGTGGCGGATCCGAAGGACGCGCCGGAATCGGCCGGTTCCGGCCGCGACGGGACCCAGAAGGTCACCTCCTCGGTGCGGGTCCACGGTGCGACCGATCTGACCGCCGGCAACATGGTCAGGCCCGGCAAGACCTTCGCCGACGCCAGGCGCGCCGGCGAACAGGTTCGTACCGCGCTGTCCGACACCGCCGATCAGCTCAGGTCGACGGTGAAGTCCTCGCTCGGCAGCATCACCGGTGCCGCCAAGAAGGTGTCCGAGAGTCCGGGCGCGCCAAGCGCTTCGCGTGACAGCGCCGGCTCCGAGAAGGTTTCCGCCGATTCGGGCAGCAAGTAAGCAAGTAAGGAATCGGCCCCCTCCGTCAGGCGGAGGGGGCCGATTCTCGTTGTCTGCCGGTTGCGCGAGGAGAACCTAGTCGAGGTAGTCGCGCAGAACCTGCGAGCGGCTGGGGTGCCGCAGCTTGCTCATGGTCTTGGACTCGATCTGGCGGATGCGCTCACGGGTGACGCCGTAGACCTGGCCGATCTCGTCGAGCGTGCGGGGCTGCCCGTCGGTCAGACCGAACCGCAGCCGTACCACGCCGGCCTCGCGCTCGGACAGCGTCTCCAGCACCGACTGCAGCTGATCCTGCAGCAGGGTGAAGGACACGGCGTCGACGGCCACCACGGCCTCGGAATCCTCGATGAAGTCACCGAGCTGGCTGTCGCCCTCGTCGCCGATGGTCTGGTCCAGCGAGATGGGCTCACGCGCGTACTGCTGGATCTCCAGCACCTTCTCCGGCGTGATGTCCATTTCCTTGGCCAGCTCTTCGGGCGTGGGTTCGCGACCCAGGTCCTGCAGCAGCTCACGCTGGATGCGGCCGAGCTTGTTGATCACCTCGACCATGTGCACCGGGATACGGATGGTGCGGGCCTGGTCGGCCATGGCGCGGGTGATGGCCTGGCGGATCCACCAGGTGGCGTACGTGGAGAACTTGTAGCCCTTGGTGTAGTCGAACTTCTCGACCGCGCGGATCAGGCCCAGGTTGCCTTCCTGGATCAGGTCCAGGAACGCCATGCCGCGGCCGGTGTAGCGCTTGGCCAGCGACACCACCAGACGCAGGTTGGCTTCCAGCAGATGGTTTTTCGCGCGATCGCCGTCGCGGCAGATCCACTGGTAGTCGCGTCGCACCTGGGTGGTGAGCTTCTCGCCCTTCTCGGCGAACTCGGCCATCCTCTGGGTGGCGAACAGCCCGGCCTCGATGCGCTTGGCGAGCTCGACCTCTTCCTCGGCGTTGAGCAGGGCGACCTTGCCGATCTGCTTGAGGTAGGCGCGGACCGAGTCGGCCGAAGCCGTCAGCTCGGCGTCCTTGCGCGCCTGCCGCAGCGCCTCGGACTCTTCCTCGTCCCACACGAAGTCGCCGGAGGCCTTGTCCTTCTCGGACGGCTCGGGGTGTTCCTCGTCGGCCTTGGCCGGCTTCGCCGGCGCGGCGGCCTTGGCGTCCTTGCTCTCGCCTTCCTCGGCGTCGTCCTCGTCCTCGTCGTCGCCGGACTCTTCGACCTCGTCGTCGGTGTCGAGATCCTCGTCGAGTTCGAGGTCGGCGTCGTCGACGTCGAGATCCTCACCCGGACCTGACTCGAGGTCTTCGGCGGTCTCCAGATCGTCGTTGACGTCCTCGGGCTTACCCGCCGCGGCCTTCGTGGCCTTCTTGGCGGGCGCCTTCTTGGCGGGGGCGCGCTTGGTGGCGGTACCGCCCTCGGCCTTGGCCGCGGTGCTCTTGGCTGCCCGCTTGGCCGGGGCCTTCTTGGCGGGAGTCTTGGTAGCGGTGCGCTTCACCGGCTCGTCGGTCGCCGGGCTTGCCTTTGTCGCTGCCACGTACACCCTTTCGGTCTCGCGAAATTCTCGGTGGGCATGGGCATACTCCACCGAAAGCGTCTGCTATCGAATGTTGGCGTTCTTATCGGCTGGGATATTCACCGCTATTCGGTAGGCGGCCGCCGAGGACCATTGTAACGACAGTGTGGGTGTTCACCGTGCCGAGCGGCAAATTTCGCCACGTGACCGACCGAAAGCGGCAAAGTTACCCGGCGGTAGGTTGCGTGCCGGTGGGCCCAGGGTCCTGACTGGCCATGGCCGCACCCACGATGCCTGCCGTGTTGAGCAACGCCGCCGGGACGATCGGGGTGCGGATCTTGAGCAGGGGAAGCCACTTGTCGGACTTCCGGCTGATGCCGCCGCCCGCGATGAACAGGTCCGGCCAGATCGCGTTCTCGATCGTCACCAGAACCTTGTTCACCTCTTCGCTCCACCGCGCGTAACTCCACTCTTTGCGTTCCTTGACCGAGGACGCGGCGCGGTGTTCGGCTTCCTTGCCCTCTACCTGCAGGTGACCAAATTCGGTGTTGGGCAACAACACACCGTTGTGGATCACCGCGGAGCCGATGCCGGTGCCGAAGGTCAGCAGGACCACGACACCGCTGTTGGCCTTGCCCGCCCCGTAACGCTCCTCGGCCAGGCCTGCCGCGTCGGCGTCGTTGAGCACGCGCACCGGCTGCCCGCCGATCGCGGCGCTGATCACCTCGGCGGCGTTCACCCCGATCCAGCCCTTGTCGACATTGGCGGCGGTGCGCACGATGCCGTCGGTGACGACGCCCGGGTAGGTGACGCCCACGCTGCCGGTCCAGCCGAACTCGGCCACCACCGCAGCCACCGTTTTCGCCACCGAGTCGGGCGTCGACGGCTGCGGCGTGTCGAGCTTGAACCGCTCGCCGATGAGCTGCCCGGTGTCCAGGTCGACGATGCCGCCCTTGATCCCGCTGCCGCCGACGTCGACGCCGAATCCGCGGTGTTGCGCGTCGGCGGGGGAAACCGGATCTGCCGCGGATGCGTCGGGTGCGGTCATGGGTGCTCCTTTGTGGGACAGGCGGTGAGGCTGTCGGACAGGATGAGGGACAAACCAAGGCGCGTCCCCACCCTAGTCGGTGAACATCGCACCCGCGGCTGGTCCGCCATCCACCGCGAAGCGACTTTTCGGTCAGAAGATGTTGCGATAGGGCCGTGACCGACAACAGTTTCGATGCTCCCGCCTTGCGAGCCGTGGCCGAGCAACTGGCCACCGAAGCCGCCGAGTTCGTCTCGCGCCGGCGCGCCGAGGTGTTCGGCGCCGGCGGTGCGGCGGTACGTGACGACGTGCGGGCTGTCAGATCCAAGAGCACCCCGACCGATCCCGTCACGATCGTCGACACCGAAACCGAACGGTGGCTGCGTGAGCGACTGGCGGTGTTGCGGCCCGCCGAGGCCATCCTGGGGGAGGAGGAGGGCGGTCAGCAGGATGACCGCCCGGGACTGAGCTGGGTGCTCGACCCGATCGACGGCACGGTCAACTTCGTCTACGGGATCCCGGCCTACGCGGTATCGGTGGCCGCGCAGTACGACGGACGGTCGGTGGCCGGTGCCGTGGCCAATGTTCCTGCCGGCGAGGTCTACTCGGCAGCCCTGGGTCACGGTGCTGAAGTGGTGCGGGACGGGCTGCGCACGCAGCTGCGGTGCTCCCGCGTCGAGGACCTGTCCATGGCGCTGCTGGGGACCGGGTTCGGCTACGACCCACCTCAGCGGGCGCGGCAGGCCGCGGTGCTGGCCCAGGTGCTGCCCTCGGTGCGCGACGTGCGCCGCATCGGCTCGTGCGCGCTCGATCTGTGCATGGTGGCAGCGGGTCGGCTGGACGCCTACTACGAAGACGGTGTGCAGGTCTGGGACTGGGCCGCCGCGGCGCTGATCGCTGCCGAGGCCGGGGCGACGGTGTGGCTGCCGACCGTTGCCGGTGCCGAGTACGCGGCTGCTTCGGCGCCGGGCATCGCCGACGCCCTGCACGACGCGCTAGCAGGTGCCGGTATGGATCTTTGACAGCAGTGCGGAATCCGACGGTGCGGTGGCGTCGGGCCGCAGGCTGGCCAGCACGGCCTTGATGTCGTCGTTGCTGGTGAGTTCGCTGAACTCGGTGCCGAGCGCCAGATCGACTGTGGCGTCTGGCCTTTCGTCCTGGAACAGCTCGGTGCAGGGGGCCACCAGCCACACCGCCGCGGCCGCTGTGCGGCCGGACGGGCCGAATCGGATCTGGCCCTGGCATTCCAGCCGCGTGTTGGCGTAG
Organism: Mycobacterium sp. 134; assembly: GCF_048282715.1. Classification (NCBI taxonomy): domain Bacteria; kingdom Bacillati; phylum Actinomycetota; class Actinomycetes; order Mycobacteriales; family Mycobacteriaceae; genus Mycobacterium; species Mycobacterium sp. 134. Next base: position 3,884,808 of record NZ_JBLVUN010000008.1, on the reverse strand, counting down.
ATCGGGTCGTTCGCCGCCTCGGGCTGGGCGAAGCCGAGATCGCGCAGGGCCCCGGCCACCTCGCCGGCCTGGCCGCCCTGGCCGCTGGCGTTGAGCACCCGGATCCTGGTCTCGGCCAGCGGTGCCGGGGTGACTTCGGTCATCGCCGAACTGGCCACCTGCTCGCCCAGCTTGGGGGCGGCCGGATCGGTGGCCGGCGGGTTGTTGCAGACCGTGGCCTCGTGCACATCGGCGGGCTGATTGAGCGCGATGATCCAGACGATCATCGTCACCACGGCGAGTGCGACGAAGAGCACAATGCCCGGTACGAAACTGCGCCGACGGAAGGGCCGACCGTGACGGTCGAAGGCTGTGCCATCGGTGATTTGCGCGACCACACCTGCACTCTAAGGGCAATGGTGTTCGCTGACGCAGTAGAGCTCAGACGGTAGTGTGATGTAAATCACACTGAAACGTGTGGCAATACGGGCACGAATCATTTGGGGAATGCGTTCGACGCTGGTACAAAGCTCTGCTGCAAGGTAAGGGAGGGGACACAGACGATGGCTACCGACTACGACGCTCCACGGCGTTCCGAAGCAGACGAGGTTTCTGAGGATTCGCTGGAGGAGCTCAAGGCGCGTCGCAACGAGGCGCAGTCCGCGGTGGTGGATGTCGACGAATCAGAAACAGCGGAGTCGTTCGAGCTGCCGGGCGCAGACCTGTCCGGCGAGGAATTGTCGGTACGGGTGGTCCCGAAGCAGGCCGACGAGTTCACGTGCTCAAGCTGTTTTCTGGTGCATCACCGCAGCCGGCTGGCAAGCGAGAAGAACGGCGTGATGATCTGCACGGACTGCGCCGCCTGACGGCGGCTCAGCCGCTGCAGCCAGATTCGCGGCTCAGCCGCGGAGCGCACCCAGGACGCGATCCGGATGGCGAGAACTGACGAGCCAGTACGGGGTGGGATCATCCGGATCGTCGAGCACGACCAGCACCATCGGGCCCACCCAGGCCCGGTGGACGACGTAGGCGGCGGGATCGAGTTGGCGACCCAGTGCTGCCGACTTGGCGGACCGCGGCACCTCTGCGGTCCGGGAGATGACGCTCATCGGCAGGTGTGCGTCACCGACCCACAACTCGGTGTCGCCTCCGCCGTGGCGCACCACCTTCAATTCGGTCTTGCTGAACCACATCAGCACAGCCCCCGCCACGCCGAAGAGCAGCACGTACGGCAACCACGCCGGAATGGCCGGGGCGGCCAGGCCGATCTCGAATGCGATGACCCCTGCCAGCACCGCAGCGGGCAGCGACCACCACCACGGCACCCACAAACGTTCGCGGTAGTGAACGCTTTGGGCGGTTGCGCGCGTGTCTGACACGGGGCTCAGAGTAATCTGTGACGTCGTGTCCACCTCTCTGGCGGTCGTCCGATTGGACCGCGAACTACCGATGCCCAGCCGGGCGCACGATGGGGACGCGGGCGTAGACCTCTACAGCGCGCGTGATGTCGAGCTGGCCCCCGGGCAACGGGAGCTCGTGCCCACCGGAGTCGCCGTGGCCATTCCGCACGGAATGGTGGGATTGATCCATCCGCGGTCGGGTTTGGCTGCACGCGTGGGCCTTTCGATCGTCAACAGTCCGGGCACCGTAGACGCCGGTTATCGCGGCGAGATCAAGGTCTCGCTGATCAACCTCGATCCCGACACGCCGATCGTGATCAACCGCGGTGACCGGATTGCCCAGCTGTTGGTACAGCGGGTAGAACTGCCCGAGTTGGTCGAGGTGACCTCGTTCGACGAGGCGGGCCTGGCTGACACCTCCCGTGGCGAAGGCGGCCACGGTTCCTCCGGCGGACATGCGAGTTTGTGATGGCATTCGGAAAACGCAAGAGCAAGGATTCGGCTGACGATTCGGCCGGTCAGAACGATGACGAGCTGGTCGTCGACCAGCCGTCCTCAGCGGTCGAGGCCGATGATGTCGACGAGGGGTCCGACCAGGGCCCGTTCGACATCGAGGACTTCGACGATCCCGCGGTCGCGGTGCAGGGCAGGCTCGACCTCGGCTCGGTGCTGATCCCCATGCCCGACGGCGGGCAGGTCCAGGTCGAGCTGAACGAGGCCGGGGCGCCCAGCGCGGTGTGGGTGGTGACCCCGAACGGGCGGTTCACCATCGCGGCGTACGCCGCCCCCAAGAGCGCGGGCCTGTGGCGTGAGGTGGCAGGCGAGCTCGCCGAGTCGCTGCGCAAGGATGCCAGCTCGGTGAACATCCAGGACGGCCCGTGGGGCCGCGAGGTGGTCGGCGCGGGCAATGGCGGTGTGGTGCGCTTCATCGGCGTCGACGGCTACCGCTGGATGGTGCGCTGTGTGGTCAACGGTGCCCCCGAGACCATCGACGGGCTGGCCGCCGAGGCGCGGGCATCATTGGCCGACACCGTGATTCGCCGCGGTGAAACGCCGCTGCCGGTGCGCACGCCGCTGCAGGTGGAGCTGCCCGAGCCGATGGCCGCCCAACTGCGCGCCGCAGCACAGCAGGCCGCGGTGCAGCAGGCCGCCCAGCAGCTCGCCGCTGCCACTCAGGCGTTGCCGCAGGATCAGCCTCCGGCCGAGCCGGTGGCGCGCCGCAGTGAGCAGGGCTCGGCGATGCAGCAGCTGCGCACCATCACCGGCGGGTAGTACACCCGCGCATCAGCCTGCGACGGTGTCGCTGGCGGCCTCCTGCAGCGCCGCCACGCAGGCGGCACCCAGCACGCCGGTGTCGAGTCCCATCTGTTCGAGGGTGACAGACCGCAACGCCGCCTGCGGTGCCGCGGCCACCCATTCGTAGCCGACCTCGGCCGGATGCACCGGATCGTCGGTCGCCACCGCGACGCCCATGGGTACCCGGAGCTGTTCGAGTTCGGCACTGCCGGGTGCGCGGTAACCCGAGGCTTCCTCCATCGCATCGGGCAACGTCGGCCACTGGCCCACCCAGGAACGGGCGAGTTCGTCGGCCAGCCACGGCGGGCTGGAGGCGCGCATCTGCGCGACCGTGGCCGCCAGCCCATCCCGGCGCAACAGCTCCGCCGACTGCCGGGCCAACAGCGCGGCAGGGGCATGCTGGGAGGAGCCCGTCCATGGCGGCAGGGCGGCCAGCACCGCCACCGTGTGGCCGGGATGGTCCAACGCCCACCGGAGCGCCACGACGGCCCCGATGGACACTCCGCCGACGGCGATCGGGCCCGAACGGGCCGCGTCGTCCAGCGCGTGCAGGTAACCCTCGACAAGCCGGTCCGGAGTCGGTGGCGGCGTCACCACCAGAGCTTCGGCGGCGTGCAGCGCACCCGAAAAGGCCCGGTAGACGTAGTTGTCGTCGGACCCGGTACCGGGCAGCAGAACGGTTGGGACACCGCGCAGAATGACGCTCATCACACGATCGTGCCTGCCCCGTCAAATCGTCGGCGTGCCGACCCACACCCCACGTGGCATTCCCCCCGCAAGAGGTCTACCGTGGCCTTGGTTGGGCAGATTCACAGTGGATCTGCAGAAGGTCAGGAGAGGCCATGGCTACGGCCGAAGGGTATCTGCGCCGGCTTACGCGACGCCTGACGGAAGACCCCGAACAGCTTGATGTCGAAGAGCTCAGCGACGAAGCCGCCAATACCGGCGCGCTCAGGGCGATCGATGCTCAGCGCGGCCAGGAAGTGACGATGGTCGGCACCCTGCGCAGCGTCGAATGTAACGGCAAGGGGTGTTCCGGCGGCATCAAAGCCGAACTGTTCGACGGTACCGACACGGTGTTGTTGGTGTGGCTGGGGCAGCGCCGCATCCCGGGTATCGAGTCCGGCCGCACCCTGCGGGTGCACGGCCGGGTCGGCAAGCTGGAGAACGGCGCCAAGGCGATCTACAACCCCCGCTACGAAATCCAGAAGTGAGTCAGCCCGACAACAACGCGCCCCCGCAATCCGAGAGTGAGCCGGCGCCGACCCCTGCCCATGGTGGCGGACGGGCCGTGCTCGACCAGATGGGCGGCATCAGCGGCCTGATCTATTCGTCGCTGCCGGTGGTGGTTTTCGTCCCGGTGTCAACGGCGTTCGGGCTGTTGCCCGCGATCGCCGCCGCACTCGGCGTGGCGACCCTGATCCTGATCTGGCGGTTGATCCGCCGCGATTCCATTCAGCCCGCGGTGTCGGGATTCTTCGCCGTCGGCGTCAGCGCGCTCATCGCCTATCTGGTGGGGGAGTCGAAAGGCTATTTCCTGCTTGGCATCTGGAGTTCGCTGATCTATGCCGTGGTGTTCGGGGTGTCGGTGGTGATCCGGCGCCCGGTGGTCGGCTACATCTGGGGCTGGGTGAATTCACACGACCGGGCCTGGCGCGATGTCCGTAGGGCCGTGCTGGCCTTCGACGTCGCCACGCTCACGTGGGTCGCGGTGTTCGCGTCGCGATTCCTGGTTCAGCAGTACCTCTATGACTCCGACCAGACCGGCTGGCTGGGCTTCGCGCGCATCGCGATGGGCTGGCCGCTGACCGCCGTCGCCGCGTTGGTGACCTACCTGGCCATCCGGGCCGCGCAGCGTGCCGTACACGCCCAGGACGCCGCAGCGCCGGTCGAGCGCGACACCGCCGGCTAGCGCGGCGCCGGACGCAGCAGCAGTTCGCGCAGTTCGTCCTCGGACTCCGTGACGGCCACGAACAACAGCTCGTCGCCACCCTCCAGCGGCTCGTCGGACTCGGGCACGATCACCCTGGCGCCACGCAGGATCGTCACGAGAGCGGTGTCACGGGGCAGATCGAGGCGTTTGACGGGGCGCCCGCCCCATGGGGTGTCGTCGGGCAGTGTGATCTCGACCAGGTTGGCCTGCCCCTTGCGGAACTCCATCAGGCGCACCAGATCGCCGACTGCGACGGCCTCCTCGACGAGTGAGGCGAGCATGCGCGGTGTCGACACCGCCACGTCCACACCCCAGTTCTCGTCGAACAGCCACTCGTTGCGGGGGTCGTTGACGCGGGCCACCACCCGGGGAACCGCGAACTCGGTTTTGGCCAGCAGGCTGACCACGACGTTGACCTTGTCGTCACCGGTCGCCGCGATCACCACGTCGAATTCCTCGAGCTTGACCGACTCCATCACGCTGAGCTCGCAGGCGTCACCGAGCCGCCAGTGCGCGGCCGGGATGGCGTCGACGTCGATATGGTCGGGATTGCGCTCCAGCAGCGTCACGTCGTGATCGCTGTCGAGCAGCTCGCGAGCGATGGAGCGCCCCACGGCCCCGGCCCCGGCGATGGCAACTTTCATCAGTGAGACTCCAAGTCGTCGCTGGGCGGCAGCGCCGCGATGGCCAGCGCCTCGGCGATGTGGCCGGACACGGCTGCCACGTACACCTGGTCGCCGGCCTGGATCACGGACTTCGGTTCGGGCAGGTAGCCGTTGCCGAACCGGATCATGAAGGCCACGCGGCCGCCCGTGGCGGCCTCCAGATCGGTGACCAGGTGCCCGGCCCAATCCTGGTGCAGCGGAAGTTCGGCCACGCCCACGTTGCCCGAGGGATCGCGCCACTTGGTGGTCTCGGTCTCCCTGGTCAGCACGTTGAGCAGACGATCGGTGGTCCACGGCACCGTGGCCACGGTGGGGATGCCCAGCCGCTCATAGACCGCGGCACGCTTGGCGTCGTAGATGCGCGCCACCACGCGCTCGACACCGAACGTCTCGCGGGCCACGCGGGCCGAGATGATGTTGGAGTTGTCGCCCGAGGAGACCGCGGCGAAGGCTCCGGCCTCCTCGATTCCGGCGCGCAGCAGCACGTCGCGATCGAAGCCCATCCCGAGCACCCGCTCGCCGGTGAACTCCGGCGAGAGCCGGTGGAACGCGGTGCTGTCGCGGTCGATGACCGCGACCTCGTGGCCGATACGGGCCAGGCTGTCTGCGAGGGAGGCGCCCACCCGGCCGCACCCCATGACGACTACACGCACCCGACGGTCCTTTCCGGTGGCAGAAACGCGTTGTTGCGCTGTCCGTGCCATCGAACGCTACAGCTTTGTGACGACTTTTCCCGTTCGGGCTTAGTCTTGGCTCTCGTGTCCAAGCTTTCGACGGCGACGCGCCGGTTGGTACTGGGGCGGCCGTTCCGCAGCGACAAGCTCTCTCACACCCTTCTGCCCAAACGGATCGCCCTGCCGGTGTTCGCCTCCGACGCCTTGTCGTCGGTGGCCTACGCGCCGGAGGAAATCTTCCTGGTGCTGTCGGTGGCGGGGCTGACGGCCTACTCCCTGACGCCGTGGATCGGCCTGGCGGTCGCGGGCGTCATGCTGATCGTGATCGCGAGTTACCGGCAGAACGTGCACGCATATCCGTCCGGTGGCGGGGATTACGAGGTCGTCACCACGAACCTCGGACACACCGCCGGGCTCACGGTCGCCAGCGCGCTGATGGTGGATTACGTGCTGACCGTTGCGGTGTCGATGTCGTCGGCGATGTCGAACATCGGGTCGGCGGTGCCGTTCGTCGCGCAGCACAAGGTGCTGTTCGCGGTGGTGGCGATCCTTCTGCTGGCCTCGATGAACCTGCGCGGGCTGCGGGAATCGGGCACCGCGTTCGCGATTCCCACCTACGCCTTCATGATCGGCATGTACATCATGCTGGGCTGGGGGCTGTTCCAGATCTACGTTCTGGATCATCCACTGCGCGCGGAATCCGCCGGTTTCGAGATGCGTCCCGAACACGGCGAGGTGCTCGGCTTCGCACTCGTGTTCCTGGTGGCCCGGGCGTTCTCCTCGGGTTCGGCAGCGCTGACCGGTGTCGAGGCGATCAGCAACGGGGTGCCCGCTTTCCGTAAGCCTAAGTCTCGCAACGCTGCGACCACCCTGCTGCTGCTCGGGGTGATCTCGGTCACCCTGTTCATGGGGATCATCCTGCTGTCCAAGGCGACCGGGGTGCAGATCGCCGAACGGCCCCAGGAGCAGTTGATCGGCGCGCCTCCCGATTACCACCAGAAGACGCTGATCGCGCAGCTCGCCGACGCGGTGTTCCACAACTTCCCGGTGGGTCTGTACCTGATCGCGGGCGTTACCGCGTTGATCCTGGTGTTGGCGGCCAACACCGCGTTCAACGGGTTTCCGGTGCTGGGGTCGATCCTGGCCCAGGACCGGTTCCTGCCGCGGCAGCTGCACACCCGCGGGGACCGGCTGGCATTCTCCAACGGCATCCTGTTCCTGGCCTTCGCCGCGATCGCCTTCGTGGTGGCGTTCCGCGCCGAGGTGACCGCGCTGATCCAGCTCTACATCGTCGGCGTGTTCGTGTCGTTCACCCTCAGCCAGATCGGCATGGTCCGGCACTGGACCCGGTTGTTGCGCACCGAAACCGATCCGGCGGTGCGGCGGCACATGATGCGGTCACGGATCATCAACGCGGTGGGTCTGACGGCCACCGGGACGGTGCTGGTGGTCGTGGTGGTGACCAAGTTCCTCGCCGGTGCCTGGATCGCCATCCTGGCGATGGGTGCGCTGTTCGTCATCATGAAGCTCATCCACAAGCACTACGAAACCGTGGCCCGCGAGCTCGAGAAGGAGGACGAGGAAGCGGGCGACATCGTGCTGCCGAGCCGCAACCACGCGGTGGTCCTGGTGTCGAAGCTGCATCTGCCGACCAAACGGGCGCTGGCCTACGCCCGGGCCACCCGACCGGACGTGCTGGAGGCGATCACGGTCAGCGTCGACGACGCCGAGACCCGTGCGCTGGTGCACCAGTGGGAGGACAGCGATATCAGCGTGCCGCTGAAGGTGATCGCCTCTCCCTATCGTGAAATCACCCGGCCGGTACTCGATTACGTCAAACGGGTCACCAAGGAATCGCCGCGGACCGTGGTGACGGTGTTCATCCCCGAATACGTCGTGGGGCACTGGTGGGAACAGGTACTGCACAACCAGAGCGCGTTGCGGCTCAAGGGCCGGCTGCTGTTCATGCCCAACGTGATGGTGACATCGGTTCCGTGGCAATTGAGTTCGTCCGAGCGGTTGAAGGCGCTACAGCCGCGCGCCACCCCGGGCGACGCTCGCAGGGGATTCCTCGAATGACGGAACTCACGCTGACCACGGGACCGGCGGCCAACGGCGGCAGTTGCGTGGCCCGCCACGACGGCCGGGTGGTGTTCGTCCGTTACGCCCTGCCCGGCGAGACCGTGCGGGTCAAGGTGCTCGACGAACGTGGGTCGTATTGGCACGCCGAGGTCGTCGAGGTCGTGGAGCCTTCCGTCGACCGCGTCGATCCGCTGTGCCCGATCGCCGGGGTCGACGGCGCCGGGTGCTGCGATCTGGCGTTCGCCGAGCCGGAGGCGGCGCGGCGGCTCAAGGGTTCGGTGGTGGCCAACCAATTGGCCCGGCTGGGCGGATTCACCTGGCGCGACGAACAGACGGCAGTCGCCGAACCGGTCGGTGCCGGGGAAGTCCGCGGCTGGCGGACCCGCGTGCGGCTGGACACCACCGCCGACGGCCGGGCCGGATTCCACCGGTACCACAGCGCCGAGCTGGTCACCGACCTCGATTGTGGACAGCTGCCCGCGGAGCTGACCGACGGCCTGGCCGAGATGCGTTGGACGCCGGGTGCGCACGTGCACGTGGTCCTGGACTCCGACGGCCGCAGGCACATCGTGCAATCAGGCCCCAAGGCGACCGGCCGTAAAGGCAGCCGCGCGGGTGGTCCGAAAAATACGACACGGGTCGTCGAAGGCGATTACGAGGCGGTGCAGCGCGTCGGCGGGCGGCAGTGGATGCTGCCGGCGACGGCGTTCTGGCAGGCCCACCGTGATGCGGCGGCCCTCTACAGCGGGTTGGTGGCCGATTGGTCAGGGCTGCAGCCGGGCATGACGGCGTGGGACCTGTACGGCGGTGCCGGGGTGTTCGCCGCGGCGCTGGCCGACCTGGTCGGGCCGGACGGACGCGTGCTGACTGTCGACACCTCACGCGGGGCATCGCGTGCGGCACGCAGCGCGCTGGCCGACCTGCCCTGGGTCTCGGTGGTCACCGAATCGGTGCGTCGCGCGCTGTCGGCCGAGTCGGGACGTCCCGACGTCGCGGTGCTCGACCCGCCGCGCACCGGCGCCGGCCGGGAGGTGATCGATGCGCTCGCCGCCACCGAGGTGCCGAGGGTTATCCACATCGGTTGTGAGGCAGCGTCATTCGCCCGGGACATCGGGCTGTACCTGCGGCACGGTTACGCCGTGGAGGAGCTGCGGGTGTTCGATTCCTTCCCGCTCACCCACCATGTGGAGTGTGTCGCGGTGCTGACCCGCTGACTCGGGTGGCCCCGCGCGGCTCACTCGTGGGCGTCGGGCCCCATCGTCGGGGTGGGGAAGTGCGCATAGGTGGCCCGGTTGCCGCCCTGGGCCCTCGACTGGTTCATCGCGGTGTCGGCCAGCCCCACGAGGGCGTCGACGACCTGCGGGGTGGGCAGTTCGGTCAGCGGGCGCAACTGGCTGCAGGCCGTGCCGATGCTGGCCGTCAGGCGCATGGGCGTGGTGGTGATGGCCATCCGGATCCGGTTGACCAGTGGCGAGGGGTCGTTGGTCTTGAACACGTCGGCGATCAGGAATTCGCTGTCGGACACGTGGGCCAGCGGGACCTTGTGGCGCACCGTCTCACGGATGGCCTGCGCGACGGCGACCCGGGCGTGGAACGTGCTGTGGCTGCCGTCCATGTCGCTGAGTAGCGCCATGTCGTCGATGCCGACCGCCACGACCACCAGGTACTGATCGTCGTGGCGGCTGTGGGAGCCCAGCATCGTGGCGGTGTGCATGTCGAACGCCTCGCGGTTGAGCAGACCGGTCAGCGGGTCGATCTCGGCCGGGTGCTGAACCTTGTCGGGTTCGATCAACTCGACTGCCATCCGGCACAACGCCGAGGTACTCAGGATCACCAGGACTGCGACCAGCGTGCCCACGGCCCCCAGCCAGACATCGGTCAGCCCCACCCGCACGCCCAGGAAGGCCACCACCGCGCTGGAGGTCACCCAGGTCAGGTACAGGACCCGGCGACTGTGCAGGAAGGCCGTATAGGCGGTGATCAGGCTCAGGGAACTGGACCCCATCAGCCCGACGACCGGGTCCACCAGCAGGATGCAGGTCGCCGCGATACAGGCCGTGCCGATGGACACGACGGTCCACGACTGGGTGCGGCTGGGCCATTGCCGCCGCCACCACCATTGCGCCAGGGTCAGGCCGCCGACGGCCACGGCCACAGCCACGTATTGCAGGCCGCCGTGCGGGCCCTTCGGGCTGACCAGCAACAAAAGCGGAACCAGGCTCAAACCGACGATGGTGACCCCGACGAGGCGCTGCATCTGGATGCGCTTGCCCTGCGCAGCGAGCAGCGCGGTACGCGCGTAGTAGTTATCGAATGGACTCAACCCGCACCCCGGAGTAATCGACTTCGCCTTCACCTTACGTAATCATGAGAGCCGCGGTTTTGTCGCCGGTTTGAGGCGCTGCCACGGACTTCGCCGGTATTTGCTCGACCACCTCACCTGTTAGCGTTTACCGCAGGTGTGCCGGGAAGTCTGGTCGGCGTTCGATGCATGCTGACCACAGGAGCCCCATGAGCAATCGCCGTGAACACAGCAGCCGCCGTCTGCTGGCGCGCGGGTCCTGGCCGGAGTGGCAGCGGGTCTCCGAACTGCTGCGCACCGAGACGGTCGGCGGGGCGTTGCTGCTGGCTGCCGCCGGCGCGGCGCTGGTATGGGCCAATTCGCCGTGGTCATCCGGCTATCACCGGCTCTCGGAGTTCACCGTCGGTCCGCAGTCCCTGCATCTTGACCTGAGTCTGTCGGCCTGGGCGGCCGACGGCCTGCTGGCGATCTTCTTCTTCGTCGTGGGCGTGGAGCTCAAGCGCGAGTTCGTCGCGGGCGATCTGCGGGATCCGGCCCGTGCCGCACTGCCGATCGCGGCTGCTGTGGGCGGCATGGTGGTGCCCGCGGCGATCTTCGTCGGGATCAATCTGTTCTCGGGCCATCCGGAGAACCTCGGCGGGTGGGCCGTGCCGATCGCCACCGACATCGCCTTCGCCCTCGCGGTGCTGGCCGTGGTGTCCACCCACCTGCCCACGGCGCTGCGGATCTTCCTGCTGACGCTGGCGGTCGTCGACGATCTGCTGGCCATCACGGTGATCGCCCTTTTCTTCACCGACCACGTGGCGCTCGGGCCCCTGGTGGCAGCGCTGATCCCGATCGGGCTGTATGCGGTCGCGGTGCAGCGGGGGATGCGTCAGTGGTGGATCCTGCTGCCGCCGGCGATCCTGGCCTGGGCGCTCGTGCATGCCAGTGGCGTCCACGCCACGGTGGCCGGGGTGTTGCTCGGTTTCACCGTTCCGGTGCTGGGCCGCCACTCCTCGGCGGAGCACTTCGAACATCTCGTACGGCCACTGTCCGCGGGGTTCGCGGTGCCGGTGTTCGCGTTCTTCGCCGCGGGCGTGACGGTCGGTGGCTGGTCGGGCTTCGCGACCGCGTTGTCGCATCCGGTGACCATCGGGGTGATCGCCGGGCTGGTGCTCGGCAAACCCATCGGCGTGCTGGGAACCACGTATTTGCTGGCCCGCTTCACCCACGCGAGCCTGGACGAGGATCTCGCCTGGCGGGACGTGCTCGGAGTCGCGATGTTGGCCGGGATCGGTTTCACGGTCTCGCTGCTCATCGGGGAACTGGCGTTCGGGCACGCCACCATCGCCGACGACGACGTGAAGATCGCGGTGGTCACCGGATCGGTGGTGGCAGGCCTGCTCGCCGCGGTGGTTCTGGTGTCGCGTAATGCCGCATATCGCCGGATTCACGAGCTGGAAACCGTCGATGCCGACCACGACGGTGTGCCCGACATCTATCAGCCTCGGCAGGACTGACTTCGGGATGCGTGCGTACACTGGCTGGATGCTTGAACAGGTCCGCGGTCCCGCTGATCTGCAGCACCTGTCACAGTCCGAGCTGACTGATTTGGCACAGGAAATCCGTCAGTTCCTGATCCACAAGGTCGCTGCAACCGGTGGACATCTAGGCCCCAATCTGGGTGTCGTCGAACTCACCTTGGCGTTGCATCGTGTGTTCGATTCGCCACACGATCCGATCATCTTCGACACCGGCCATCAGGCCTACGTGCACAAGATGCTGACCGGGCGCGCACCGGATTTCGACACGCTGCGGATGAAGGACGGCCTGTCCGGATACCCGTCGCGCGGCGAGAGCGAGCACGACTGGGTGGAGTCCAGCCACGCCAGCACCGCCCTGTCCTACGCCGACGGTCTGGCCAAGGCCTTCGAGCTGACCGGGCACCGCAATCGCCATGTGGTGGCGGTCGTCGGTGACGGCGCCCTGACCGGTGGCATGTGCTGGGAGGCGCTGAACAACATCGCGACGGGTGGCCGCCCGGTGGTCATCGTCGTCAACGACAACGGCCGCAGCTACGCGCCCACCATCGGCGGATTCGCCGATCACCTCGCGGGCCTGCGCCTGCAGCCGGCCTACGAGCGCATCCTGGAAGAGGGCCGCAAGGCCGTGCGCGGGCTGCCCGTGGTCGGGGAGTTCTGCTACCAGTGCATGCACAGCATCAAGGCGGGCATCAAGGATGCGGTCGCCCCGCAGGTGATGTTCACCGATCTGGGCATCAAGTACGTCGGGCCGATCGACGGTCACGATGAGCACGCGGTGGAGAACGCGCTGCGCAACGCCCGCGGCTTCAATGCCCCGGTGATCGTTCACGTCGTGACCCGCAAGGGCATGGGCTACGCGCATGCCGAGAACGACGAAGCCGAGCTGATGCATCAATGCGGTGTCATCGACCCGGAGACGGGGCTGCCGACGAAGGCCTCGGGTCCTGGTTGGACCTCGGTGTTCTCCGACGAACTGATCAAGATCGGCACCAAGCGCCGTGACATCGTGGCGATCACCGCGGCCATGCCCGGCTCCACGGGGCTGAGTGCGTTCCGGGATCGGTTCCCCGACAGGTTCTTTGACGTCGGCATCGCCGAGCAGCACGCCATGACCTCGGCGGCCGGGCTGGCCATGGGTGGCCTGCATCCGGTGGTGGCGATCTACTCCACGTTCCTCAACCGCGCGTTCGACCAGCTGATGATGGACGTCGCGCTGCACAAGCTGCCCGTCACCGTCGTGCTGGACCGGGCCGGCGTCACCGGACCGGACGGGGCCAGCCACAACGGGGTCTGGGACCTGTCGATCCTGGGTGTCGTCCCGGGCATCCGGGTCGCCGCCCCCCGCGACGGGGCGCGGCTACGAGAAGAACTGGGCGAGGCCCTGGCGGTCAATGACGGCCCGACCGCCCTTCGGTTCCCCAGAGGGGATGTGAGCGAAGATATTCCGGCAGTCGAGCGGCGCGGTGGCATCGACGTGCTCGCCGTCCCGGCAACCGGTCTGACCGACGACGTGCTGCTGGTCGCGGTGGGCTCGTTCGCGACGATGGCCCTGGCGGTCGCCGAGCGGCTGCGCAACCAGGGCATCGGTGTCACGGTGGTGGATCCGCGTTGGGTGCTGCCCGTTCCGGAGGCCCTCGGTGAGCTGGCCCGCGATCACAAACTGGTGGTCACGGTCGAGGACAACGGTGTGCACGGCGGCATCGGCTCGTCGGTGTCCGCAGCGCTGCGCCACTCCGAGATCGATGTGCCGTGCCGCGATCTCGGTGTCCCGCAAGTCTTCCAGGACCATGCTTCGCGAGGAGAGGTGCTTGCCGAGATCGGTCTGACCGACCAGCACATCGCCCGTCAGATCACCGGGTGGATCGCCGCGATCGGCGCGCCGGAGGGCGAGCAGGAAGTCAGCCACCGGGTCGACTAGGAATCGTCGGGCCTGTCGCGAATGTGGTCGGCGCCGGCCCGGTGTAGTCGCAGCACGAAGATGGCGATCGCCAGGACGAGCACCAGAGCGCCCAGCACGCCGACCTGCACGATGGCGCGGGCGAACTCAGGTCCCTTGTCGAACAGGTTGGCCGCGTCGACCGACACCACGACGATTTCCTTGATGCAGGCCAGGATGCCGACTATCAAGAACGGCTCGGCGACGAGCTCGCGGGATCGCAACGAGGTCCGCACGGCGTACAGCAGCTCCACGAAGATGAAGACCAGCAGCAGGCCGTCGAGCATTTCCAGCATGACCTGAGTGGTCGGGGAGTCGCCCAGGTGCAGCAGAATTCTGACCTGAGCGATGATCAGCACGACCGACCCGGTCAGCAGGAGCGCCGCGATCGACCAGTAGACGCCATCCTCGACGATCCTCAGCGCACGGTCCGCGAAGCGCTCCCGCTCCTGCTCGTCGTCCGTTTCTTCCCGCTGCGCCACCGCACCGACGATATTCCAGTCGCGGCGAGGTCATGGGCGAAATCGGGTCGCGAACGCCGGGACGCGCGGTCAACTAGGTTGCAGACATGGACGCCGAATTGCAGAGCTGGAAGGACGCCGGGCAGTTCTTCGACTACCTGGGTTTCGACATCTTCTACCGGGTCGAGGGAACCGGACCGAATCTTCTTCTCATCCACGGCTATCCGTTCAACTCGTGGGACTGGTCGCTGATCTGGCCCACGCTGACCGAGCGGTTCACCGTCATCGCGCCGGACATGATCGGGATGGGTTTCTCCGACAAGCCCGTCGCCTACGGCTACTCGGTGCCCGACCACGCCGACATGCACGAGGCGCTGCTGGATCACCTCGGGGTCGACAGCGCCCACATTCTGGCCCATGACCTGGGAGTGTCGGTCGGCCAGGAACTACTGGCCCGCCACGAGTCCGGTGGACGGTCCTACGGGGCACTGGGCATCGAATCGATCACCTGGCTCAACGGCGGGTTGTTCAACGAGGCCTACACCCCGCGGCTGCTGCAGAAGGCGATGTCGCGAACCCCGTTGGGCGACATCATGAGTCCGCTGCAGGGCAGCCGGTTCTCGCGCCGGATCGTGGAGCCCACCATCAACGAGATGTTCGGGGTGAACACCAAACCGTCGGCCCAGCTGATGGAGAAGTTCCACCAGATCCTTGAGTACAACGACGGCAAGCGGGTCATCCACAAGGTCGGCCGGTTCGTCAACGACCGCTACACCTACCGGAACCGGTGGGTGCGGGCCATGCGGGAGACCGAGGTGTCGATGCGGCTGATCGATGGGCCGTCGGACCCGAATTCAGGTAGGCACATGGCGCAGCGCTATCTCGAGGTGATTCCCGATCCCGACGTGGTGATGCTCGCCGACGACATCGCGCACTGGCCACAGATCGAGGATCCGCAGGGCGTGCTGTCCCATTTCCTGGCTCACATCGACCGCATCGGCGGGTGAGCCGAAGAGTCAGTCGGCGCTGAGTGCGGCGGCCAGCACCGGCGCCGTCAGCTCCCGCTGCCAGGGGCGGACGTTGGCCTCGACCAGGAATTCCGACACCGCGGTGGCCACGTCGCCGGCCGGACGCCAGTCCCAGCACAACCGGCGCACCACCTCGGGGGTGATGAGGTTCTCGGAAGGCACCGATACGCGCTCGGACAGTTCGGCCAGGCCGGCGCGGGCGGCTTCGAGCCGTGCCGCCGCTTCCGGTTTGCGCCTGGCCCAACGGGCCGCCGGCGGCGGGCCGCTCTGGGTGTCGTTGGCCTCTGGCGGGTCGGTGCTCTCCCTGGCCCGGTTCAGTGCGTCCAGCCAGACCTTGGCGCTCTTCCGCTGCTTGGAGCCACCGAAGACCGGCAGTGCGATGAGCTCGTCGACCGTCTTGGGATCGGCCGTGGCCGCGTTGATGATCGCCGAGTCGGGCAGGATCCGTCCGGGCGCGATGTCGCGGCCGCGGGCGATGCTGTCGCGGGTGGTCCACAGCTCGCGGACGGCCGACAGCGCCTGTGGGTTGCGCACCTTGTGGATGCCGGAGGTGCGCCGCCAGCGGTCACGCCGGGTGGGCTGGGCCACGTAGGTGCGCAGGTACTCGAATTCCTGTGCCGCCCAGTCGGTTTTGCCCTGCTCTTCGAGGACCGCGGCGATCGCGTTACGCAGTTCCAGCAGCACCTCGACGTCCAGCGCGGCGTAGTTGAGCCATTCCTGCGGCAGCGGGCGCTTGGACCAGTCGGCGGCGCCGTGCCCCTTCATCAACTGCAGGCCGAGCAGCCGTTGCACCATCGCGGCCAGGTTGACCCGCTCGAAACCCGCCAGCCGGCCGGCCAGCTCGGTGTCGTACAGCCTGGCCGGGCGCAGCCCGATCTCGGACAGGCACGGCAGGTCCTGGTCAGCGGCATGCAGCACCCATTCGTCCTGGGACAGCGCATCGGCGACCGGCGCCATCGCGTCGATGGGGGAGCCGCCGCCGTTGACCGGGTCGATCAGCGCCGTACCCGAGCCGGCGCGCCGGATCTGCACCAGGTATGCGCGGTTGGAGTAGCGGAAGCCGGACGCCCGTTCCGCATCGATGGCGAAGGGACCGCTGCCTTTGGCGAGAGATGTTGCGGCAGAGGATATTTCACCGGCGGTGACGCAGACCTCGGGAACCCCTTCGGCGGGCGACAGCAGCGGGGTCGAGTCGGCCTCTTCGGGCTCGGCTGGTTCTGGGTCTTCGTCAGTCATCTCACGCGCGGGTACGGGAACTCAAGTCGGTCACACCTGCCGGGGGCAACCCTGCAGCGTGCTCAAGCACCTCACAGAATGCCTCCACATGCGGCCCCAACTCCAGGTTGGTGGCGGTCCAGGAGGCCCGCAGTTCGAGCTGGTGTGCCCGCGGCGGGCCAGAGATGTCACCGTAGCGCACCGAGGTGGTGGCGGTGACAGTGCCGCCCAACGCGGTGACGTGTTCGGCCCTTGATTCCAGGGCGTCCACCAGCCAGCTCCAGGCCACCTCGGGCAGCAGCGGGTCGACGGCTTCGCTGGAATCCAGGTCGGCCTGGATATACGCGACGAGCCGCATGGTGCCGTCCCAGGCCTCGGCCCCCTCGGGGTCGTGCAGCAAGATCAGCCGTCCGAACGCGTCACCCTCGGATCGCTCCGGGATGACCGCGGTGTCGGGATGTCGGACCTCGGCGCCCAGCGCGTAGCTGTAAGGCGCCAGCCGCTGTGGCGGGCGTATCGGACCCAGTTCGATTTCCGGCCGTACGGTGGTGGCGTTCATCGCCGCCACCGCCGTCCGGAACTGGGCCGGTTCGGCAGAGGTCACGGCGTTTGACGCTAGCGGATACGGGCAGGACGGGACGCAGGCGCGCCGAAGTCGCGGCGTCACGAACCGGCAACGGTGCGTGCCCACGGGCACGTGGCACCATAGGAGCCGATGAATACCCGCCGGGAGCTGCCCGATTCCCCCTATCTTGCCGCCGTGAGCGGCCGCACCCCGCACCGTGTGCCGGTGTGGTTCATGCGGCAGGCCGGCCGCTCGTTGCCGGAGTACCGCGCGCTGCGTGCCCAGCACCGCATGCTGGAGGCCTGCTTCGACCCCGAACTGGTCTGCGAGATCACCCTGCAGCCGGTGCGCAGGCACGGCGTCGACGCCGCGATCCTGTTCTCCGACATCGTGGTGCCGCTGAAGGCTGCCGGGATCGGTCTGGACATAGTCCCGGACGTGGGACCGGTGATCGAACACCCGATCCGGTCGGTGGCCGATGTCGAAGGCATGAAACCGCTTGATCAGGCACAGGTTTCGCCGGTGACCGAAGCCGTCTCGATGCTGGTGGGCGAGCTGGGCGAGGTGCCGCTGATCGGCTTCGCGGGCGCGCCCTTCACCCTTGCCTCCTACCTCGTCGAGGGCGGCCCCAGTCGTCACCACGAACGCACCAAGGCGATGATGCTCGGTGAGCCGGCGACCTGGCACGCGCTGATGACGGCATTGACCGATCTGACCATCACCTTCCTGCAGGCCCAGGTCGACGCGGGGGTCGACGCCCTGCAGGTGTTCGACTCCTGGGCCGGGACGTTGTCACTGGCCGACTACCGCACCTACGTGCTTCCGCACACCACGCGGGTGTTCGCCACCATGGCCGCAGCGGGCGTGCCGATGACCCATTTCGGTGTCGGCACCGCGGAGCTGCTCGGGGCGATGTCCGAGGCCTTGGGCTCGGCGCCGGCCACCATGGTCGGGGTGGACTGGCGCACCTCGCTGGTCGACGCCGCGGCCCGGGTCAAGCCGGGCTGCGCGCTGCAGGGCAACCTCGATCCGGTGGTGTTGCTGGCGGGCTGGCCGGTGGCCGAGGTGGCCGTGCGGCGCGTGGTCGACGACGGGCGTGCCGCGGTGGCGGCCGGAGCGGCGGGTCACGTCTTCAACCTTGGCCACGGTGTGCTGCCGGCGACCGACCCCGGCATCATCACCGAGGCGGTGACGCTGGTGCACTCGCTGTGAGTGCGTCCTATTGCGTTGTCGGCGGCGGTATTTCAGGACTCGTCGCGGCGTATCGCTTGCGGCTCGCGGCCGGACCGCGGGCCCAGATCACCCTGCTCGATCCGGCTGACCGGCTCGGCGGTGTGCTTCGCACCGAACGGGTCGGCGGGCAACCGTTCGATGTCGGCGCCGAGGCATTCATCGTGCGCAGACCCGAGATGCTGGACCTTCTGGCCGAGCTCGGCCTGGCCGGCCGCCGGGTCAGCCCCACGGGTACCCGGCCGCTGATCTACAGCGGGGCGCGGCTGCACCAGCTGCCGCAAGGCACGTTGCAGGGCATTCCGGCGCAGGCGTCGTCGTTGCTCGGGCTTGTCGACGACGAGACCGTGGCGCGCATCCACGACGAGCGCGCTCGGCCCCTGCGGTGGAGCCGGGGCGCCGATCCGTCTGTCGCCGAACTGGTCGGTGACCGGTTCGGCTCGCAGGTGGTGACCCGGTCCGTCGACCCGTTGCTCACCGGCGTGTACGCGGGGTCCTCGGCGACGATCGGATTGCGCTCGGCGGTGCCGTCGCTGGCGGCCGCGCTGGACCGCGGGGCGCACAGCCTCACCGAGGCGGTGCGTGAGGCGCTGCCGCCCCCCTCGGACGCGCCGGTGTTCGGTGCGGTCGACGGCGGTTACACGGTGCTGCTGGAGGAGCTGCGTCGCCGGGCCGATGTGCGCTGGGTCCAGGTTGCCGGGGTGCGGGTGGATCGTCGCGGACAGGGTTGGTCGGTGCTCGACGACGAGGGTGCCAGTTGGCACGCCGACGCGGTGCTGCTGGCGGTTCCGGCGCCGCACCTGCCGTCGCTGATCGAACACATCGCCCCGCGTACGGCGGCCGCGGCCAGACGTATCCGGGTGGCCTCGGCGGCAGTCGTGGCCCTGGCGCTGCCGGGCGGAACACCGCTGCCGCAGCAATCGGGTGTGCTGGTGGCCGCGGGCGAGCATCTCAACGCCAAGGCGGTCACCATGTCGTCGCGCAAGTGGGGCCGGCGCGGGAACGTCGAAATGGTGCGGTTGTCGTTCGGGCGCTACGGCGACGACATGGCCGCAAACACGGGCGACGACGATCTGCTGGCCTGGTCGGCGCGCGATCTGAACACGCTGTTCGGGGTCACCGTGGACCCGGTGGACAGCCATGTGCACCGCTGGATCGACGCGATGCCGCAGTACGGCCCCGGCCACGGTGATCTGGTCGCTGAACTGCGTGCGGGACTGCCCCCGACGCTCGCGGTGGCCGGCGGTTATCTGGACGGGATCGGGGTGCCTGCGTGTGTGGGCACCGCCACCCGGGCGGCCGCGGAACTGGTGTACAGCGGCGTGGCACGATAGGCGTATGGCCAAGCTCGACTACGACGAACTGAACTCCACCATCCGCTACCTGATGTTCTCGGTGTTCGCGGTGAGCCCCGGGGAGCTGGGCGACGAACGGACCCCGGTGATCGACGAGGCGACGGCCTTCTTCAAGACCCAGGAAGAGCGTGGCGTGGTGGTGCGCGGCCTGTACGACGTGGCCGGCCTGCGGGCCGACGCGGACTTCATGGTCTGGACCCACGCCGACAACATCGAGGCGCTGCAGGCGACCTACTCGGACTTCCGGCGTACCACCGCGCTGGGCCGGGTCAGCGACCCGGTGTGGAGCAGCGTGGCGCTGCACCGCCCGGCCGAGTTCAACAAGAGCCACGTCCCGGCCTTCATCGCCGGTGAGGACCCGGGCAACTACATCTGCGTGTACCCGTTCGTGCGTTCCTACGAGTGGTACCTGCTGCCCGACGAGGAGCGTCGCCGCATGCTCTCCGAGCACGGCATGGCCGCCCGCGGCTACAAGGATGTGCGGGCCAACACAGTGCCCGCGTTCGCCCTCGGCGACTACGAGTGGATCCTGGCCTTCGAGGCGCCCGAGTTGCACCGCATCGTCGACCTGATGCGCGACCTGCGCGCCACCGACGCCCGTCGCCACACCCGCGAGGAGACGCCGTTCTTCACCGGCCCACGGGTCAGCGTCGAGGACCTGGTCGCGAAGCTGCCCTGACCTGGGTTTTTAGTTAGCGGGTCTACCCTCGCGGACATGACTGCTCCGCAAGAATCCGATCGCTTCGAAGAGATGTACCGCGACGAGCGGACTGCGCACGGACTGCCCGCCGCGACGCCATGGGACATCGGTGGGCCGCAGCCGGTCGTGCAGCAGCTCGTCGCGCTGGGCGCCGTTCGGGGCGAGGTGCTCGATCCTGGTACCGGGCCCGGTCACCACGCCATCCACTATGCGTCAAAAGGGCTGTCGGCCACGGGTGTTGACGCGTCACCGGCCGCAATCGAGCGGGCTCGGCAGAACGCCCGGAAGGCGGGTGTGACGGTGGACTTCCAGGTGGCCGACGCGACGAAGCTGGAGGGGCTGGAGGGGAGGTTCGACACCGTCGTCGACACCGCCTTCTACCACGTTTTCACCGATGAGCCAGAACTGCAGAATTCGTACGTGCGGGCGCTGCACCGGGCCACGAAACCCGGTGCGCGGCTGTACATGTACGAGTTCGGTGAGCACAACGTCAACGGCTTCAGGATGCCGCGTTCGATGTCTGTAGACGATTTCCGTGACGTCCTCCCGGACGCCGGCTGGGAGATCACCTATCTCGGAACCACGACCTATCAGGGCAATGTCAGCGTCGAGGTCTTCGAGATGATGGCTGCTCGCAACCCTGACATGGCCGACGGGATGACCCCGCTGCTGGAACGGTTGCGGGTGATCGAACCGTGGCTGGTCGACGGCCGGGTGCACATGCCGTTCTGGGAGGTGCACGCCACCCGCGTCGACTGATCACCGCGTGTTGACGGTGACGAATTCGGTAATGGCGTCCTGCATTTGAGTCAGGCCGGGTTCTTCGAGCGGGTAGTGGCCCGCATTGGCCAGCATCACCGTCTGCACTGGCACGCGGGTGATGCGCGACAGCACGGGCTGGCTCAATTCGATTGGGGTCCAGCGGTCTTCGGCGGGCTGGGTCAGCAGAATCGGGCAGGCGTCGAATTCGGCCGGTTCGACGGCCGGGGTGTAGTTCAAATAGCTGCTGAGGAAGCGGATGGGCACCCAGTTTCCGCCGGACGTGCGGTCGGCGGTCATGATCTTCAGGGCGGCACGGTCGTTGACCAGGGCGGACATCTTCGAGGCCAGGGTCATCGGGATGCGCACGCGCGCCGCGGGAGTGCGGGCCAGTAGATCCATCGCGGGGACACCGAACCGCGCGGTCAGTTTGTCGTGGGCGGTGTCGTTGCGGACCTTCCGGTTGCGCTGATCCAAGAAGGTCATGCCGACGATTCCGCGCAACGTGCCTTTCGGCGCTTTGGCGGCGACGTGATAGGTGAGCATGCCTCCGGCGCTCAGGCCGTAGAGCACGATCGGTCTGTCGTCCCTCGATTGTTCGTAGGCCAGGAAGTCCACCACGAGATCGACCCAGTCGTCGTAGGACACCGGGGCGCCGGGGCGGACCTGGGTCAGGCCGTACCCGAGGTTGTCGAGTGCGACGGTTTCGAAGCCGCGCTGCGCCAAGGGGGCCCCGACGATCAGGCTCATCTGCCTGCCGTTGGTGCCGACGCCGTGATGCAGCACGATCTTCGCCCGGGCGTCGGGGCTCGCGTAGCGGTCCAGGTGTACTCGGTGTCCGTTCCAGTCCCAGAACTCTTCGGCGGGAGCCGTCTGGTCGGTCAGTCGCAACCGATCGGGAAGGTAGTTCTGTAGGCGACGCCAGGCCTGCTGATCACGGTAGAACTCTCCATGTGGAATCTGTTCCATAATTGGAATCTACTCCAAATATGGATTCGAGTACAGTTCCGGGAGTGGATGAGCGCAACGTCACTCGGACCGCCCGGCGAGCGGAGGCCAATCGCCAGGCGATCATCGACGCCGCGGAGGAACTGCTCACGGAGGGCGGCATGAATGCCGTCACCGTGGAAGCCGTGGCCGAGCGCGCCGACGTCGCGATCCAGACCGTCTACAACCGGGTGGGGCGCCGGCCGGAAGTCCTGGTGGCCATCGCCGAACGTGCCGTCGACGAGAATCGCCGCTACATGGACGCCGCCTTCGCGGCCGAAGGCACCCCCACCGAACGGCTGATTGCCGCGGCGCGGGCGTATCTGGATTTCGCCTGGCATCGGCCCCACCAGTTTCAGGTGCTCAGCAATCCGCCCGAGGAGCCGCAGACCCTCGAGCGCATCGCCGACAAGATCGACGAGCAGATGGGAAAGCTCGCCGCTGTTCTGGCCGCCGGTGTGGCCGACGGAAGTTTCGCGCTGTCAGTTCAGCCCGACGCCGCCGCGGTCGCGCTGTGGGGAATGATGGACGGCATCCTCGACCTCGGGTGGCGCGCGGACCGCAAAGTGGTTGAACCGCAACGACTGCGGGAAATAGCTGAGTTCGCGATGGCAACCGTGCTGAACGGAATCCTGGCTCGGTGACTACGGCCGCCCGTCACTCCGGCTTGGGCACCAGCTTCAGCGAGATCGAGTTGATGCAGTACCGCTGATCGGTTGGAGTGGGGTAACCCTCGCCCTCGAACACGTGCCCCAGGTGGCTGTGGCAGTTGGCGCACAGCACCTCGACGCGGCGCATGCCCAACGAGGTGTCCGACCGCAGGATCACCGCGGCGGAATCCGCCGGATCGAAGAACGACGGCCAACCGCAGTGGGATTCGAACTTCTCGGTGCTGCGGAACAGCTCTGCGCCGCACGCCCGGCACTCGTACACGCCTTCGGTCTTGGTGTCGGTGTACTCGCCGGTGAAGGGCCGCTCGGTGCCCGCCCGGCGCAGCACCGCGAACTCCTCTGGAGTCAGTTTCTCGCGCCACTCGTCATCGGTCAGTTGCAGCTTGGGACCGTCGGTCGTCATACCCCCAAATTACGTGGTGCCCAGGGGTGCGCGCCAGGTACGACAGATCTGTATGAGCCGGGGCGTCGCGTTCACGGCGATCCGCCACCGGGGCTTACGCGATCGAGGTCGACGCCACGGTCGAGCGGATACCAGGACGTGCAACTGCGAAGAAACTCGGTTGCGACCGGCCTCGCGGAAAGTGACGCCGCACGCATCGCGTGCGCCTTGAACGCCTGCGCCGCCCGACTCAATTGATATTGCACTGCCTCGAAGTTCCTACCGGATGTGAATCCGCCGTCGCCCCAGATGGTGATCTCGATACCCGGATCTCGCATCAGCGCGTGTACCTGCGTGCGGATCGGGTTGGCGGGCGACAGCACGCCGATCCCGACTGCCAGCGCGGCGGGTCTGGAGGTGAACCACGACGGGTCCGATTCGGTGTCGGCATGCGTGGCACTGACACCGAGTATCGCCAGCGGTTTCGCGTCGCAGTCGGGAGGGATGACCGCCTCGATGCGCCACCCGGCCCGGACGCGGTCGATCATCCATCCTCCCGCTGCGCACACCGCCTCGCCGACGTCGTCGGTGACGAGCGTCATTGTGTATCGGCTCAGCGACTCGCCGCTGCGCACCAGACCCGAGCGCTGGTGTTCGGTAGGCCTCCCGTCACGGAAATGGCCGGAGTCTCGGTCGTTCATTCGAATCAACCCCACTTCATGGCGATATGCGTTCGGGCGGTGACCGACCGACGAATGCTCGGGCGCCGGCCGGCCTGCTTCGGATACATCGCAGTGTGACACCAGCGGCATGATATGTAAACAAGAGGCGGCCACCTGCGGTGCCAGGTTCGGCCCCGATGTCGATGCGCGAGTGCGCACCGGCGGTTGCCGCATTCGGAGAGTGCCCATATTGAAAGTGTTGATGTACAGGAGTATTGGCGGCATCGGCTGGTTTCACGCTCGGGGGATGCCGCGGGGGCATCGCGACGAGTGATGGGGATAGGTCGCGGGAGCTGTGCGCGGGCGCCGACTGCTGCGAAGTTTTATGCATTACATATCGAGCTAGTCGCGTTACGAAGAAGAAGTGTCCGATCGAGTCAAGGTGAGGGTTTCCCGGGCCGGTAGTGCACGAGCTGTGGAGCCGCCTTGCCTGGATATTCTTTGTCGCCGGTCGATTCGCGGAGTTGTGGCCATGCCACCGGAGAATCAGCATGTCCTGGTCGTCTGTTGACATCAATGGGGTCCGGTGTAATAGTCCAGGGCATCAATCGAAAACGATGTTTTCAAAACTGCGCGTCGCGCGATGGAATCGGAGGTAGCGTGGCTGACGAGGCGGCGCCGACGGCGTGGAAGAACCCGATGGCATGGCTGCCCCACTCGATCGCCGAGGCCGCCCTGTCGGGGACCGGCGGTGACGATGTCGAGATGGCCGCGGCGTGGGCTCACCTTCAGGAGCGCCTGTCTGCGGCAGAGCAACTCGTGGTGTCTACGCCGGTCAACAAGAACCGGCTGGACTACGCCGCGGGCATGCGCCACCTGATGATTCTGTTGGCAGTCGGGATCGACATGGCGCTGCGGGTGGACCCCGATCCGATCCTGGCGGTCACCCGCGCCAGGATGGATGACGTGGTCACCTGGGGACTGGAGTGCCCGGACTGCGTGTACATGAATGCCAACCTCCGTGCCGGCGAGACCTATCGGCTGTTCGGCAACCGGGGCACTGCCCGCTACGTGGGGTTGCAGACCATGGACGGGATGGCAGCGACCGCCAACCGGCTTGTCGACGAACTCGAGGTGGACCCTGACGGGAACTTCGAGGCGATCCTTTCGGCCGACGAACACGAGGGGAACTGGCTGCAACTCGCCGGGGACCATCCCACGCTGACGGTGCGGAACTTCCTCTACGACTGGGACTCCGAGACTCTGGCGAGGTTGCAGATCGAGCGCATCGGCGATGAAGTCGAACCAACAGATCGGTCCGTCGACCTGGATGTCTCGGTGGCACGTCAGCTGTTCGCGCTGGGCGAGTTCGTCTACGACAACCTGAAATTCTTCCTGGACTTCGGTGCCATGGCCGAGGCCAATGGGTTCGTCCCGCCGATGGACATGAGTTCGATGGGGGCGGCCGCCGAAAATCGGCCCGTCATCGGGCGATTCGAGTTGGATCCTGATCAGGCGCTGATCCTCGAGTTCACGCCGCCCGAAGGTGTGTACTGGAGTATCTCGCTCGGCAACCCATGGCTGGAGACGATCAACTACGGGCGGCACCAGTCCAGCCTCAACGGTCACCAGGCGGTCGAGGATGCCGACGGGAAGGTCCGTTTCGTGCTGTCGGCACGGGATCCAGGCGTGACCAACTGGCTGGACACTGCCGGACACAGCAATGGCGCAATGCTCTTGCGTTGTGTGCGAACCGAAAGCGCGCCGGTGCCCGAGACGCGTGTCGTCAACCTCGACCGGGTGACATCGGCGTTGCCTGCCGGCACCAGCATGACGACCCCTGAAGTACGTGCCCGGGTCATCGACGCGCGTCGCCGCGCGGTACACGAGAGGTTCGTCAGATGACATTGTGTGCCGACGAACTGGAGGAGGGTGCGTGCGCCGCCACCGGTCTGGAGGACTTCGGTACGTCCTACTACCGAGAGGGCCTCGAGCGGACGGTGGACGCGCTGAACAACGAGGCTCAGCTCAACGACCTGGGCCGGGTGATGCAGCACGCGACCATCAGCAACGCCCTGATCCAACGGCTCAAGATCATCGACACGTACAAGCGGCATCCCGAGATCGACGACGAGGTGATCGAGGGTCCCGTCGTCATTCTCGGACTGCCGCGCACCGGCACAACAGCTTTGGGACAACTGGTGGCGAACGACCCGCAATTCCGGTCATTGCGGACCTGGGAATCGCAGGCACCGACGCCGCCGCCGGAAGCGGCGACGCAGCACACCGATCCGAGGATCGCCCAGGCTGCCGAGGGCATCGCGATGATCAATCAGATGTTCCCCGACTTCAAGGCGATGATGAGCAGTGAGCCCGAAGCGGCGACCGAATGCCAGGATCTGATGGGCATGAGTTTCCGTACCTACCACTTCGACGGTGTCGTTCGAGTGCCGGGATACGTGGAGTGGCTGCTGCGGACGGATATGCGCGAAACGTACGAATACCACAAGCAGGTGCTCAAGCTCTTGCAATGGCACTGTAAGCCGAGCTTGTGGCACCTGCGGACACCCGTGCACATGTTCGCCCTCGACGCTTTCGTCGAGACGTATCCCGACGCGAAATTCCTTTGGAGCCACCGTGATCCGGCGAAAGTTCTGGGTTCGGTATGCAGTCTGATCGCCTATATCCGCAGCTGGAGCAGCGACTACACCGACCCGGCGGAGCTCGGTGCGGAGCAGTTGGCATGGTGGGTCGAGGGCATGGGCCGAGCCATGGACTTCCGTAGGAAATTCGGCGATGACCGCTTTGTCGATGTGTCGTTCGCCGACCTGCAGACCGACTCGGTGAGGACGGTGGCCGACAGCTACGCCAAACTGGGCCTCACCTTCACCGACGCCGCGCGCGCCAAGGTCCAGGAATGGGCGGACGGGCACCAGCCCGGCCAGCGAGGAATGCACAACTACGAGCTGGCGGACTACGGACTCACTGAAGAACAAGTCCGGGAAGCATTCGGCGAATACCTCGCGACCTACGACGCGACAGCCTGATGGAAACCGCTACCGCGGGCGGCAGGAAGAAGCTCGAGCCAGATCCACGGATTCGCAGCGCAATTCTGACCGCCGCCGCCGAGATCGTCCGCGAGGACGGCGTCAGTGCCCTCAGTATCGCGGAGGTGCTGAATCGGTCGAAACTGGGCACCCGGGCGTTCTATCGGCATTTCGATTCGAAGGACCAGCTCGTATCGGCGCTGTTCCTTGAGATGGCGCGCGCCGAGGTGCAACGGCTCGAGCGGCACATGGCGGCCGCCCCCGACGCGATTCGTGCCGTGGCCGCCTGGATCGATGGTCGACTGGACCTCGCGTTCGACGCAGGCATCCGTTCAGACCTGCGTCAGATGTCGCTGGAGGCCCAATCCCAGATGTTCGCCGCGCCCGAATTGGTCGGTCCGGCCTATCGCGAGATGCTCCGCCCACTCGTCGACCAGCTCGAAAACGGCCGGCACACGGGACTGTTCGACGACATAGACCCCGAGGTCGAGGTCCTCTCGATTCAGGGCGTCGTGTGGTCGAACGTCGAGCGTCAATGGGCAACGCCGGGTTGCGACCTCCAGGAAATCCGGGCGCATGTACTGCGCTTCTGCCTTCGCGGGCTCGGAGTTGCGCCCGAGATCATCCAAGCAGTCGTGAACGAACCACGGTCTGAGCGCAAACCGTTGAAGCGCAACGTGTCCAAGAGCCGCGTGCGCACACGATCGAGATAGGGAGAACATGGATCTGGGTCTGGCTGGTTCGGCTGCCGTTGTCACCGGCGGCAGCAAAGGCATGGGATTGGCCATCGCCGAGGCCTTGGCGGCCGAAGGGGCCCGGGTGGCGGTGATGGCGCGTGGTCGCGAAGCTCTCGACGCGGCCGCGGAATCCTGTCTGGCGGCCGGTGCGCCGGACGCCGTCGGTATCAGCGTCGATATGACCGACGCTGATTCGATCGCGGCCGGCTTCGCGACTGTGCGCAAACGGTGGGGTGTGCTGAACAGCTTGGTGCACACCATCGGGCCCGGGGACGGCTATTTCGAGGAGATGGACGACGCCGAGTGGGACGCCGCGTTCGCGCTCGGCACCATGTCCGGGGTGCGTTCGATCCGGGCCGCGCTGCCGATGCTGCGAACCGCAGACTGGGCCCGCATCGTCACGCTGTCCGCTCATTCCATCCAACGGCAGAACCCACGGATCGTCGCCTACACCGCCTCGAAGGCCGCTCTGAGCAGCGTCACCAAGAACCTCTCGAAAAGCCTTGCCAAGGATGGAATTCTGGTGAACTGCGTATGCCCGGGGACGATCGTCACCGCCAGCTTCACCGAGAACCTCAAAGACATCCTGGCCGCCGACGGCCTGGACGCGACCGACCCGGTCGATGTGATGACGTGGATCGACGACAACTTTCACCAGCCGTGCGACCTCGGCCGCGCCGGGCTGCCGGAGGAGATCGCGTCGATCACCACCTACCTGGCATCGCAACGCAACGGCTACGTCACCGGGGCCACCATCAATGTGGATGGCGGTTCGGACTTCATCTGAGGCCGGGAGGCGGAGGCCGCCGTCAGATCTTGGTCGCGCCGAGAATGTACTCGCCGGTGTCGGGATGGTGGTACCAGCCGCTGGAGGCTTGGGTGCCGCCGTCCACGTGGATCGTCTGACCCGTGATGTAACTCGACATGTCAGAGGCGAGAAACACTGCGGCGGCGGCCATCTCCTCGACATGTCCGGGCCGCCCCATCGGAATCATCAACCTGGCCCGCTCTTCGGTGCCGGGCGGTGAGATCGATCTGATGCCTTCGGTCATGGTCAGGTCGGGGGCCAGGGCGTTGACGCGGATGCCATGCAGTGCGAGTTCCAGTGCCGCGGTCTTGGTGTAGTTGATGACGCCGGCCTTGGCGGCGGCGTAGGCGGCATAACCCGGTGCGGCGCGGACGCCCTCGATGGACGTGACGTTGATGATGCTGCCCGGCAGTTCCAGCTCGACGAGTTCGGCCGCCACCCGTTGAGTGCACAGGTAGACATGGCGCAGGTTGGATCTGTACAGCGTGTCCCAGCCGTTTTCGGTGGTGTCGAGGATGCCCGACCGGAAGACGCCCCCGGCGTTGTTGACGAGGATGGTGACCGGGCCCAGTTCGGCAACGGTCTGCGCCAGCGCAGCATCGACGGCGGAGCTGTCCCGGACATCGGTGGGGATGCCGAGCGCGCCGATATCGTCGGCGGCCGCCGCACAGGATTCGGGAGCCCGTTCCCAGATCGCCACCTTGGCCCCGAAGGCTTTCAGTCCCGCCGCGATGCCGCGACCGATACCTGCGCCGCCTCCGGTGACGACCGCGACGCGGTCCGTCAGAAGAATGCTCGAAGCATCGAGAGTCATGCCGTCTCCTGGGTCTCGTCAAAGCAGTACACAATGCTTACCGTAAGGTATACCGTTGAGCCTGACAGTGGCGTCCAGGAAGGGGCTGCACGTTGGTTCCGAATGTCCATGACCCGGAGTTCTGGCAGTACGGACCCGACCGCGAACTCGCGGAGCTGCGCCGGGGTTGCCCCGTCGCGCGGCACCCGGAGGCCGGCTTCTGGACAGTCGCCGGACATGAACAGATCGTCGCGATCAGCAAGAATCCTGCGACCTACAGTTCGTCCAAGGGCGTCCTGATCGGCGATCTCAAGCGCACCGTGACCGGTACGGAGTCCATTCTCTACGTCGATCCGCCACGGCACGTCGCGATGCGGCGCATCGTCAACAAGGGCTTCACCGTCCGCAGAGTTGCCGAACTCGCACCGATCGTCGAGCGCATCACGTCCGAGGTGCTCGATGCGATCGATCCGATGGTGCCGATCGATGCCGTGGACGCGATCAGCGCACCGGTGCCGATCCTGGTGATCGCTCACCTGCTGGGGGTCCCGGCCGAGGACCTCCCCACATTCCGCACGTGGTCGGATGCGATCGCGATTGCCGCGACGGACCCGACCGATCCGCGGGCGATGGCGGCGGTCGACTTCTTCGTCTACTTCAACACCAAGCTCGATGAGCGTGCGACAGAGGTGGATCCGCCGGAGGACCTGCTCACGGCGATCACCGTGGACGCCGAACTCGACAGGGCCGAGCAACTCGGGTTCTGCATGAGCCTGCTGGTCGCGGGCAACGAGACGACCCGACACCTCATCAGTGGGGGACTGGTCGCCCTGGCCCACCATCCCGAGCAGCGGGCCACACTCGCCGCGGACGACTCCCGGATCCCGACCGCGGTCGAGGAGATGTTGCGTTGGGTCACACCGATTGTGGCGATGGCGCGGACCACGACATGCCCGGTGACATTGGGTGGCGTCGATGTCGGCAGCGACGAGTATCTGGTGATGCTGTACGCCGCCGCGAACCGGGATGAAGGTGTGTTCGGTGCGGATGCAGCAGAATTCGACGTGACCCGGTCACCCAACCCGCATCTGGCATTCGGAATAGGCGAGCACTTCTGCCTCGGCGCCCAGCTGGCCCGGCTGGAGGCCAAGATCGTGTTCACCGAGGTGTTGCGGCGCTGGCCGGACTACCAGGTGCTCGATGGCGTGCAGATGGGTGCGTCGACACTCCTACGGGAAACGACCAAACTGCCCATGCTGCTGCAGGCCGATTGACATCGGCTATCGCACGTCGTTTTCCACGGCCTCGGCGAGCGCGTCGAGGACCTCGATCGGGTCGCCGGACACGTCATCCGGCAGCGCGGTGAGCAGGGGGCGCAACCGGCTGTCCAGGCACTCCAACGTGGCCGGCTTGTCGCGCTGCGCGAGACGTGAACGCACCTCGCCGATGGCACCCGTCAAATCGGCGGATTCGATACCGGCAGAAGAGATCTGGGACGCCAGGACATCGACGAGTTCCCAGTCCCGATACATCGCATCGGAGGACTCGAAGAGCGCGAACCCGGTGACGGGCGTGCCCGCCATCGTCCCTTGGTAGCGGTACGGGCCTTCGAGGTACTCGACCGGCAACGCGTGCGCGGGAGCCTGCACCAGTGGCTCACCCGTCAACTCCAGATCGAGCTTCGCCGATCTGATGGTGTGCCGCCCGGGCATATACCGGTGCGGCGACGGTGGTCGCACGAGGCTGCGAATCCTGTTGGGCCAGCGCACAAAACTGGTTGTGGTCACGTCGAGGTCCTCGACACACTCCGGTGCCGTGCCGTCGTCGTAGGTGGCCGTGATTCCGGTGAACGGCACCAGCGCGTTGCCGAGACGCCGGTCGAACTGTCGCCACACACTGAGGTCGACACCGTTGTCCAGGCTGATGGTGTGCCATTGGTGGCCCTGGCCGCGGATGTCGCCTGCGGTGGCACCGCCGCCGGCGTAGCTCGGGAACCACTGCCGGTCGATGTGGCCGGACGGGCCCGCGACCTCCTCGGTGAATGCGCCCCAGCGCAGTGTCCCGGTCATTCGCACACCGGTCTGGAAGTACGAGTAGGTGTCGTCCTGCAGGCTCGCGACGATCTTGCCGTTGTAGACCGACGCTCCGACCGGCACCGGCGGTCGGGTGGGCGTCAGGTGCAGCCGCAATTCCATTGCGGCGTCGTCGATGTCACGGCCGAATGCGGCGAAGTCATAGGTGTACGGGATGGGTGCTCCGCTGCCGTCACGGCACGCCGCCCAGGTGGATGTGCCTGCGCTGCTGTCGAAGCGCAGATCCAGGTATCCCTCGGCGCTGTCGAGTTTGTGCACGGTGCCGGGCTCCATGTTGCGCGGCGGCATGTCGTAGTCGGTGAAGGTGCCGTAACTGCCGTGATCGAGATCGAACAGCGCAAAGGTGTGGAAGTCGGCGACCACTTCACCGCCGGGGCGGTTCCTGTTGTAGATGGTGATGAAGGCGAACCGCCGACCGGATTCCTGGCCCGTGAGATAGCCTGCGAGGTACCAGGTGTCGGACTGGTACTCAGGATGGGTGCCCTCGGCGGCGGGGAAATCGAGCTGGGGATCGCCGGGCACCAGGTGAAACGGGTACCGCCGCCAATCGGACTGTGTCGATGCATCGGTCGTGCTCATGGTGGCCCGCCCTCCTCCTGCTCATTGACTATGACGGATCTGATGCCGGTACCACTGCGCAGATCGTCGAACGCGCCGTTCACCTCGTCGAGCGTGACCCGGCCGGTGATCAAGCGTTCCAGCGGAAGCCGCCCAGTTCGCCACAGGTTCAACAACATCGGGAAATCTCGCCCGGGTACCACTGACCCGTACTGGCACCCGACCAGGGTCTTGGCATGCATGTAGAGGTCATAGGCCGAAAGGGAGACGCGTTCGTCCAGCGGTGCGGCGCCGACGATGCACGTGGTGCCGCCGCGCCGGGTCGCCTCGATCGCCGACTCGATGGTGGCTCGGCGCCCGACCGCTTCGAATACGTAGTCCGCGCCGCGCCGTCCGGTGATCGACCGGACCTGCTTGACGACATCACCATCGGCCGGGTTCACGGCGTGGGTGGCGCCCAGCGAGATCGCGGTCTCGCGGCGTGACGCCACCGGGTCGATCGCGATGATCTCCGCGGCGCCACGGACTTTCGCGGCCATCAGCGACGCGAGGCCGACGCCGCCGAGCCCGATGACCGCGACGGCGCTGCCGTGCTCGACCGGCGCGGTGTTGAGTGCAGCCCCCGCGCCGGTGGCGACACCACAGCCGATCAGTGACGCGATGTCCAACGGGATGTCCGTGTCGATCGGGACCACAGCGCGCGCCAGGCAGTTGGTGGCGGTCGCGAAGCTGGATACCCCCATCGAGGTGAACAGGGCGCTGCCTCCGGCGTCGGTGGCATACGGCATCGAATAAGTGTCGCGGATCGCGTTGCGGCACAGATGGACTTCTCCGCGCAGGCAGAACCAACAATGACCGCAGGCGGCCACCCAGGCGATCACCACGTGATCGCCGGGCTTCACATGGTGCACCTCGGAGCCCACCGACTCGATGACGCCGGCGCCCTCATGCCCCAGGACGCACGGTGTGCCGGCCGGCAGTGCTCCGGTGGCCTGCGACAGGTCGGAATGGCACACACCGCTGGCAACTATGCGCACTCGGACCTGGTCGGGGGCAAGGGGTGCGAGCGTGATCTCGTCGACTTCGAGCGGTTTGCCGATGGTGCGGAGAATCGCGCCGCGTTCGCTCATCGCTGGTTCCTCTGGCTCGTCCGGATGCCCGGCTTCACGTCACTGGCCGCTGACTATCCTGACCACGGTATGGCCTTGACCGCGCCACCCGCATCGATACGCAATTGCTGGCCGGTCACGTAACGGGCAGCGTCGGAGGCGAGGTAGAGCACCGCTTCGCTGACGTCCTCGGGTTCGACATAGGGGACTGGCATGGCGTTCATCAAGGGGAACGTCAACTCGGCGTCCTCGCGCGTCGGGTTTTCCAGATCCGGCCGGAACGCCCGGTACATCGGCGAGCTGTGGAGCATGTCCGTGTTGACGTTGGTCGGGTGGACAGCATTGACCCTGATGAACTCAGGGGCCAGTTGCAGGGCGAGATTGTTGACGTAGTGCGACACCACCTGTTTGGCGAAACCGTAGCCGGCGCCGCCCGGGCCCGCGTCCATACCGCTGGTGTTCCCTGACGACAGTGACGCGGCCAGTGAACCGGTCGCGATGATCGAGGCGCCGGCCTTGAGATGCTTCAGGCTGGAGTGCACCAGATTGAGCACGCCGACCAGGTCGACGTCCACCGCGTCGACGAAGGCCTGTTGCGGACCGCCTTTGGTGAGCGGCGCGATACCGGCATTGGCCAACACGATGTCGAGTTTCCCGAACTCGGCCACCCCGGCGTCCACAGCGGCCGACAGGGCGGTGCGATCGCGGACGTCCGCGATGACGGTGTAGGCCTTGCGGCCTTCCTTCTCGATCAATCGGGCGGTCTCGTCGAGGTCTTCAGGCCGGGCCAACGGGTAGTCGTTCGTCGCGATGTCCTGGCACAGATCGATCGCGATGATGTCGGCGCCCTCGGCGGCCAGCAATCTGGCATGAGACCGCCCCTGCCCGCGCGCCGCTCCACTGATGACGGCCACCTTGCCCTCAACTCTGCCCACTGCCTGACTCCCTTGTCGCGTTGTCGCCGGTGAATTCGGCTGCCGGCTCACAGATAGCCGATGGTCTTGGTCTCCAGATACTGCTCGAATCCCTCGATGCCGTTCTGCCGTCCGACACCACTGGCCCGGTATCCGCCGTAGGGTGCGTCGGCACCGTAGAACAGTCCGCCGTTGACGCTGAACGAGCCGGCGCGGACCCGGTTCGCGAAGCCCATCGCGCGCTCGGGAGAACCGGAGAACACCGACCCGGACAGGCCGTATTCGCTGTCATTGGCCATCGCGAGTGCCTCGGTATCATCGGAGTACGGCATCACCACCATCACCGGACCGAACACCTCCTCGCGTGCGATCTCGAATGAGTTATCCACGCCTGCAACAAGTGTCGGCTTCAGGTAGTAACCACCGGCGAGCTCGGGGTGCAGCCCCGCGGGCTTGTCGCCGCCGGTCAGGACCTCGGCGCCGGAGGCTTCGGCGCGTTCCACGAAGCCGAGGATCCGGTCCTGTTGCCTGGCGCTGATCACAGGTCCCAGCACGGTGTCCTGACGGGCCGGGTCACCGGGCGGCAGCATCGAGAACAGCTCGACGACCTTGTTGACGATGGTGTCGTACATCGTGGCCGGAACCAGCAGCCGGGTGTTGACCGCGCAGCCCTGACCCGCGTGGAAACACACCTGGGCGGTGTTCGGCAGCGCCGCATCCACGTCGGCGTCGTCGAGGATCACCATCGCCGACTTGCCGCCGAGTTCGAGGAACACCCGCTTGAGCGTGTCGGCTCCCTTGCGGGCGATCAGCCTTCCGACATGCGTCGACCCGGTGAATGACACCAGGTCCACCCGAGGGTCGGTGACGAGCAACTCGGCCACCGCGTTGTCCGGCGTGGCCACCACATTCACCACCCCGGCCGGGATATCGGTGTGCTCGGCGATCAGCCGGCCTATCCGGGTGGACGTCCACGGTGTATTCGGGTCCGGTTTGAGCACAACGGTATTGCCGGTCGCCAAGGCCTGCCCGAGCTTGTTGGCCACGATCTCGAACGGATAGTTCCACGGGGCTATCGCGGCGACGACACCGACGGGCTCCTTGACCACGCGGCGCTGACCGTCACCGGCCTTGCCCACACCGAGCTCGCGTTCCCAGGTGAAGGAGTCGATCAATTCGGTCGGGTAGGGCAGCGCGTCGTCGAGGGGCCAATCGACCTGCGCCATGACGGTGGTCATCCAGGGAGCGCCGGCCTCGGCGATGACCTCCTCGCGCAGTTCTTCGCGCTCGGCCTCCAGTGCCGCCTGCAGCTGGAGCAGGCAGCGTTTGCGCAGTTCCCGGTTGACGCTCCAGTCGGTCTCGTCGAACGCGCGGCGGGCCGCGCCGATCGCGGCATCCATGTCCTCGGCGCCGGCGGCGGTGGCGCTGCCGATCACCTTGCCGGTCGCCGGGCTGATGTTGTCGAACCGCCTGCCGGATCGCGCTTCGCGCAGTTCGCCGTCGATCAGCAGGCGGCTTTCGGCCCGGGCTGCGACGCGCGCGTTGAGCGCGGCGGATCCGCTGGGTTCCAGCTGCACCGAAGCTGTGGAGGATGTTGTTGTCATACACGCTCCCAGTTGACAATTCGGCTGGTGGAGTTCGCCTGGTCGGCTACCGGCGACGCGGGTTACGGTCCGTGCGCAGTTGATCCTGCGGCGATCGTGAAACGTATTTTGTGAAGATTACGGTATGTCCTACGGTAACGTTGTGTCAACGGTGCTCCGACGGTCGTCGGAGGTTCGCGCCCGAGTTCGGGATCGGTCCCGTCGCGCGAGGTACAGGAGGAAGCAGTGACCCAATCGAAAGTGGTGTTCGACCCGTTTTCCGACGACTTCTTCAACGCGCCATTCGACACCTACCGCCGTCTGCGCGACGAGGCCCCGGTCTACTACAACGAGAAATACGACTTCTATGCGTTGACCCGCCATGCCGATGTGTCGGTCGCCTTGAAGGACTTCGAAACCTACTCGTCGTCCCGCGGTGTCGACTTGCAGATGGTGCAGTCCGATGACCCCGTGCCGCCGCTGATCATCATGATGGATCCACCCGACCACCGCCGGATGCGAAGCCTGGTCAACAAGGTGTTCACACCGCGCGCCATCGAGCAGCAGCGCCAGACGGTGTCCGATCAGATCGACAGGTTCCTGAACGCCGCGAACCCGACGGAATTCGATGTTGTGCAGGACTTCTCGGCGTTGTTCCCGGTCGAGGTCATCACCCACATGCTCGGGGTCCCGATCGAGTTGCGCCAGAAGGTCCGTCTGCTGCTCGACAAACAACTGGAACGCGAATACGGCAAGGTCGAGATGCCCGAGGAAGGTATCGCGGCCGGTATCGAGACCGGCCTCATGTACTACGAGATCATTCAGCAGCGTCGGGCCGACCCCCGGGACGACATGATCAGCGATCTGATCGCCGTCGAACTCGATCGTGACGGCGAGATGTCCAAACTCGACGACGTCGAGATCGCCGGCTTCGCCTCGATGCTCGGGGGAGCGGGTGCCGAGACCGTGACCAAGCTGGTCGGCAACGCCGTGGTGACCTTCGCCGAGCACCCCGAGCAGTGGGAGACGTTGCGCGCGGACCGCAGCAAGATCCCGGCCGCGGTAGAGGAGTTGCTGCGCTGGGAAGCTCCGGCCCAGTACCTGGTGCGCTACAGCATGCGGGACATCGAGCTGCACGGCAGCACCATCCCGGCCGGCAATCCCGTTCTGCTGTGCGTCGGTTCGGCCAACCGCGACGAGCGTGCCTTCACCGACGCGGACACCTTCGACATCGATCGGGATCGCAGCGAGGCGCAGAACGTCGGGCTCGGCTACGGCGTGCACAGCTGTCTCGGCGCCGCACTCGCCCGCATGGAGAGCGTGATCGCGATCGACAAGCTGCTGGACTTCATGCCGCGATTCGAGGTCGATCGCGGCGGACTCAAGCGGGTGGCGATGACCAATGTGGTGGGCTGGCATAACGTTCCGGTGCGGGTCGTGCCGTGACGTTCGAAGTCCGAGAGTCAGCGTCTGGCGGTCCTCTTCGGTTTCGTGGACTTCGTGCCCCTGGGGTTCGCCAGGAGTGCTTCGGCGCGGTTGATGATCGCTTCCAGCGTGAAATCGAATTCGAGGGCGTCGATCTTGTGCCCCTTGTACTCGAGCTCGTTCAGTAACGGATGCTCGGCCGTCACCCCGGTGGCACGGGGGCCACCGTTCTGTGCCTGAGCGGTGTTGAGATGCTCGATCATCGACGTACCCCGGCTGTGCGCGGACAACGCCATGTAGACCGTCAGCGCTTCGTCCGGGTTGAACCCGGCGTCGACCATGGTGCGGATGACCGTCTCCAGGTTGTCGACCGAGACTTGAGTCGCCTGCGCGCTGAGTTCGCCCGTGCGCATCAGGATGAGTTCGCACAGCACAGGGTTCTCGCGGAAAACCACGTGCATCTTGCGGAAGTGGTTGCGCAGTCCTTCTTGCCAGGTGCCACCGTCCACGAACGGGTTACTGAAGTGGTACTGCTGGATGGCCCTGGCCGTCATGGCATCGAGCAACTGCTCCTTCTTGCGGAAGTGCCAGTAGATGCTGGTGATCGGAACGTCCAGGTGTTTGGCCAACTCCGGCATGCTCAGGCCGGCGATCGAAACCTCTTCGGCCAATTCGAATGCGCCGGAGATGATCTCCTCGATATCAAGCGATCCCCGGGGACGCCGTTTGGGCCTGGCGCTGCGCGCCCTGGCCGTACTCGGCTTCATGGCCGCGTTGGAATCTGCCATCGACCCTCCTGGGTTCCGGTCGCGTACACAGGCACGAGACGTGCTGCGACATAAGGTAACTGTACGCTTTGCTCACCGCGTACGGTTATCGTTACCGTAAACCTACCGGCGATGTGTCCATCAGGGCTGCGCCTGCATCTCGCAACAGGTACGGTAATTACAACGATAAGGATTACCGCAATTGTCGTGGAGGGAAGTTGAGAGTTTCACCGTGTGCGCCACGGCCGTCGATCAGAATCGTCGAGTGGGTGTGACAATGCAGATTCGGACCGTACCCGCGTGACGGCATTAGCCGGCGGGCGTGCCGAGACGGTTGCGGCGCTGGTCCGGGCCCGTGCCGACGACGACAACGTCGGTCTGGTCCATGGCGAGCGGTCCTGGACATGGCGTGAGGTGGTCGCCGAGTCCGCGGTGCGGGCGGCCTGGATGCGCGCAACGCTGGATCCCGATCGTCCGCCGCACGTGGGCGTCCTACTACCGACAGTGCCCGAGTACGTGTTCCAGATTTTCGGTGCGGCATTGGCCGGGGCCTGCGTCGTCGGGGTGAACTCGACCCGCCGCGGCGCGGAACTGGCCCGCGACATCGACCACACGGCATGCCAGCTCGTACTTGCCGATCACGCCTTCGCCGATCTCGTCGATAATCCGGTGCGGGTCGAAGACGCGCCATGGGCCGGCTACGCGGATGCCGGCCTGCCGGAGCGAGATCCAGCGCCATCCTCACTGCTGTTCCTGTTGTTCACCTCCGGTTCGACATCGGCACCCAAGGCCACGAAATGCAGTCAGGCCCGACTGGCGCGGACGGCGGCCGGAATGGGATTCCGGCCCGACGCGGTCCTGTACTGCCCGCTGACGCTCGCGCACGGGAACGCGTTGAACGCCACGCTGTTTCCCGCGCTGGCGAGCGGGTGCCGGCTGGTGCTGCGCGATCGTTTCTCGGCCGGTGCATGGCTCGACGATGTCCGGTCCCACGGCGTGACCTTCACCAGCACGGTCGGTCGGGCGCTCGGTTACATCCTGGCCACCCCGGCGACCCCGAACGACCGGGACCACCGGTTGCGGGCGGTACTTGCGCCGGAGGCTTCTCCGCGGGATACCGCGGAGTTCAAAGAGCGCTTCGGGGTCACTGTGCTCAGCGGCTACGGCTCCAGCGAGGGCGGCATCGCGCTCATGCCGTCGGGCAAGCCCGGATCGCTCGGAACCGCTCCGCCCGGCGCCGACATCGCAGTCGTCACCGAGGCCCGCGTGGAATGCGAGACGGCCCGCTTCGATCCCGACGGCAAGATGTCCAATGCCGCTGCGGCGATCGGTGAGTTGGTGCGCCGCGATACCGCCGGAGGATTCGAGGGCTATTGGAACAACCCGGAAGCCCAGTCGGATCGGCTGCGCGGCGGCTGGTTCTGGTCTGGCGACCTGGCTTATCGCGACGCCGACGGTGTGTTCTGGTTCGCCGGACGGGTGGGCGACTGGCTCCGGATCGATTCGGAGAACTTCGCGGCCAGCCCGGTGGAGCGGATCATCGGACGATTCACCGAAGCGGCCGCGGTTGCCGTCGTCGGCGTGCCCGATCCGCTTGCCGGGGACCAGATTCTGGTGGCGATCGAGCTGAGGGCGGGCCGGTCGTTCGATCCGAAGTCGTTTGCCTCCTTTCTGGATGCCCAGCCCGATCTCGGGACCAAATGGGCGCCCCGCTTCGTCCGCATCACACCCGAGCTTCCGGTGATCGGTCAGAGCAAGATCGACAAGAAGCCGCTGCGGTCCGAGGCCTGGCTGTGCCGGGACCCGGTCTGGTGGAGGCCGCCCAGGGGCACCGCCTACACGCTCATGACGGATAACGACCGCGAGACGTTGCGCGAGGAGTTCCTCGCCCACGGGAGGATGGACGCGTATCCGGACTCCGCGCCCTTCGTATCTGAAAGGCATTGACAGCAAAGGAAATCAGCAGAAGGGAGGACCCGTGCCGGTTCACTATGAACTCGGGGCGCGCCCCGACCTGGAGCACGTCGTGCTCATCACTCTCGATCGACCGGAGGCCAAGAATGCCTGCGACCTCGAGCACTTTCACCAGTTGGCCCAGGCGTGGAAGCGTTTTGAGTCCGATGGGGAGGCCTGGGTGGCGATCTTCACCGGGGTCGGCCGCTCCTTCATGTCGGGCGCCGACCTGAAGACGTACGTTCCGGAGATCACCGCCCTGGCAAAGGAACTCCAGGACGGCACGGCAACGTCGGTGAACGGGTATGCGTTGTCCGACGGCACCGATGCGGTGCTGCGTGGTACCAAGATCTACAAGCCGATCATCGCTGCGATCAATGGTCCGTGCGTGGCCGGCGGCATGGAGATGCTCGGCGGCGTCGACATCCGGATCGCGGCCGAACACGCCACTTTCGGGGTCCTGGAACCCGCGCGGGGTCTGTTCGCGGGCGGCGGCACGACGGTACGGCTGCCGAGGCAGATCCCCTTCGCCCAGGCCATGGAGTTCCTGTTGTGTGCCGATCAGATCGACGCGCAGCGGGCACTTCAGATGGGCTTGCTCAACGCGGTGGTTTCCGAGGAGACATTGCTGGACAGGGCATTTGAATATGCCGCTCGCATCACGAAGAATGCGCCGCTGGCGATACAGGCGACCAAGCGCAGCGTGCTGGAGGGACTGAAGCTCGACATGCGCGAGGCCTACCGCAACGAGGCCCGGATATCTCGGGAGGTCTTCGCCACCGAAGACGCCAAAGAGGGCCCGCGGGCCTTCGCCGAGAAACGTCCGCCGCGGTGGTCCGGGTCGTGATGGCGGCACATCGCGACGACCGCAGGCTGTGCGTCATCGGCGCAGCCCAGCACACCGTCCGGGACGGACACGCGCCAGAACCGCTGCTGAGCTGGGAGGCGCGAGCGCGCGAGG
Source organism: Mycobacterium sp. 134 (assembly GCF_048282715.1). Lineage (NCBI taxonomy): Bacteria > Bacillati > Actinomycetota > Actinomycetes > Mycobacteriales > Mycobacteriaceae > Mycobacterium > Mycobacterium sp. 134. Next base: position 3,844,252 of record NZ_JBLVUN010000008.1, on the reverse strand, counting down.
CGGCGGTCGGGCTCGAATCCGTGCTGCCGCAGATCGATTCCCTCCAGATCGTGTACTGCCAGAGTTGGCCCTACGACGACCCCGTGGGTCGTCTGGCGACCGCGCTTGGCGCCTCGCCGCGGCATCGTCTCTATTCGGGTATCGGTGGCACGACACCGCAGGACCTGATCAATCGCACGGCGGATTCGATGCGGCGAGGCGAGCTGGACATCGCGCTGATCTGCAGTGCGGAGGCGCTCGCCACCGTGAGGAGGGCGAAGAAGGCCGGTGAGCGGCTGCCGTGGAGCCATCGCAGATCTTCACCATTCCCCTGGGAACCACCGCACCCATCCGAACTGGCCCACGAGGTGATGCAGGCATGGGAGACGTTTCCGCTCTGGGACACCGCACGCCGGGCCAAGAGTGGCGTTTCCCTGGCAGACGACGCCGCGGAGGCCGCGGCCATGATGGCTGCGATGAGCGTTGTCGCCGCCGGTAATCCACACGCGTGGCGGCCCACGGCACTCGATGCTGCAGCAGTCGGCACCGCCACCGCGGACAACCGCTATGTCGGTTGGCCGTACACCAAGCACGAGGTGGCGGTGATGGACGTCGATATGTCCGCCGCGGTGCTGCTGGCGACTCGCGAGAAGGCTGATGCCTTGGGAGTCGGTGAAGATCGGAGGCTCTACCTGAGTGGCTGGGCATACGCCGAAGATCCGGCGAGTATCGCCGAGCGCGACGACATGTCGAGGTCTGTCGCGATGTCGGTCGCAGGCAGGCATGCCTTGAACCACGCGGGCATCGGATTGGACGAGATCGACCTGTTCGATCTGTACTCGTGCTTCCCGTCTTCGCTCCGGTTGGCCTGTGACGCTCTGGGTCTCGCCCTCGACGACTCGCGTGGACTCACTGTCACCGGAGGGCTCCCATACGCCGGCGGACCGGCAAGCGGCTACCAGATGCACGCCATCGCCAGTGCCTACGATCGCCTGTGCCAAGGCCCCGGTCGCGCGCTGATCACGGGTGTCGGCATGCATCTGGCCAAGCATGTGGCAGGCATTTGGTCGTCGAGGCCGGAGCCTACGGGTGCATCCCCGGATCCGGTGAGTGTGCAGGCCGAGGTCGATGCGCGGCAACCGCGGCGCGAGCTGCTCACGACCTGGGCAGGTCCCGCGACGGTATGCGCCTACACCGTGGCCCATGGTCGGGACGGTGCTGCCGAGCGCGGATTGGTGGTGTTGGATACCGAGGCGGGGCGCGCACTGGCTCGTGTACACGAGCCCGGTCTACTTGCCGACGCCGAATCGCGTGAGCTCGTCGGGCAGGTGGTGACGGTGACCACCGACGGCAAGTGCAACGAAGCGCGCTGGTAGGGGACCGGCCCGCTACGCGGCATCAGCCGGGCGCATCCCGCGTGCGAGCGCGATGAGCGCGGCATTGAACGCCTGCGCGGCGACGATCTCGCTCTCGATCGTCGAGAGGATTCTGCCCAGCTGTGCCTCGAGAACATCCAGTACCGGATGTTCGATGTCGCCGGAATATTCGACGGTGTCCAGGAAGTCGTGGACGTGACAGGTCAGCAGATACAGGGGATCGGCAGATATCGACATCGGCTCGGCATCCAGTCGGTCGAACCGGCCCAGCAGTGCGTTGGTGTCCAGGTACTCCGGATCCGGAATCGCGACCCGATGTGTCATGAGCCAGTCAACCGTCGCAACGTTGGTTTCGCGGATCCGCTGCAGCAACTCGGCAGCGCTCGTCCGGAACGGTTCGAGGGCAGGCTGAGGCTGTCTTGCCCCCGGCGGATCCAGAAGCTCCATGGAGGTGAGGAGGTCGGGCAACTGGATGAGACGCCGGATGCGCCCACCCTTGATCACGTAATTGCCCAGAAGCCAGCGCAAATCGTCGAGGCGGACAAAGGTCTCCTCGGCGGCCTCCTGCTCGTGTGCGGCCAGTTCCGTCATTCCGTAAAGATGATCAGCCAGTGGGGTGAGCTCGTCCACTTCCCGACGGAGCATGGTTATGCAGTCTTCCGGTGTCAGCTGCTGCGTCGGCCGACCATTCGTGAGAGTCCTTGGTCCATAACATAGTTCGATGTTGATCTGCAGTGTTTCGGTTTTGGGGGCGGGAGGCGCAGCGGGACGGCGTCGGGTGCGCAAGACCGCCGCGACGGCTGCGGCGAAGCGCTTCCAGTTCCTGGTCATCCGCGGATCGTCTCCACTGCCCAGGAGGGCATGACAGGTGCGCGCAAGAAGCCGTGGTCGGTCAGGCCGAGGCTGCGCAACAACACATGGGTACGCAGGATGCAGCAGGCCATCCTGGCCATCGAGAACATCTCGAACCAGTCCAGGTGCTGCAGCTCTCTGCCGAGCATGTCCTGATAGCGGTCGACCACCTGCTCACGGCTGTCGAAGCCGGGCAACTCGGGGTCGGCTCGAACTCTCTGCACTTCCAGGGTTTGCCGGCGGGTGGCCAGCCACCAGCAGAGATCAGCCTCGGCTGGGCAGATGCAGGCCTGTTCCCAGTCGATCGCGGCGATGATCATGCCGGTGTCGTCGCTGATGGTGTTCGACAGACGGGCGTCACCCCAGCTGATCGCGGCCGGGAGATCTTCGGTCGGTTGGTGACGTTCCAGCCACGAGAAGGCTTGGACCATGAGTTCGGGGACGTCGTTGTCGGTGGCCCAGTGGAGATAGTCGTTCCACCAGGCGATTTCGGGTCCGACGCCGAAACCGGTGGGCCGCCGCAGCCATGGCGCCTCGTCGACGGGAACTCGTTGCACGGCGATCAACGTGTCCAGAAACGAATCATGGAGTCGCCGTTGCACATCGGAGCCGGCGTCGTGCAGCCACCCACGTGTCGCGTACGACGTGTCCGACGGTGTGTGCCCGACGATGCGCGGCATCACCATGAAGCGCGAACCGATCCAGCTCTCGTCCGGTTCGTAGTAGACGGGTGTCGGGGTCGTGACTCCGTGGCGTCGCATCAGCTCCTGTGTGCGGGTCTGCCCGGCGAAGTCGTAGTCCGCGAACATTCCGCCACCCGTCGGCGGGATCCGGATGACGTAATCGCGAGACTCCGCGCCGTTTTCGCCCGCGTGGACCGAGAAGGCCAAGGTTTCACTGGACCATCCGGCAGCGCGATTGGCCGCAGTCAACTCGGAGACGGTGGCACCCGAGCCGAATCGGCGTTCGACCCAGCCGCACAGCTGCTCCCGGGTTTCGGCGAGGTCTCGCGGTGCGAGGGTCAGGCCGGCCATTCCGATACTGTTACACAGGACCACTTTGATGTAAAGCATTCTTGATTTACGCGCCGGACGCTTCTTGTAATATCGGTTGGACCCGACGAAACGCCGTACGAGGGGGCTGCCGATGTCGTCCGGACCTGCTGGGCTCACCTTCGGGGCGATCGACGACGAATCCTTGCCGCTGGCGGTGCTGGTGCACGGCTTTCCGGACACGCCGCACACGTGGCGGCACCTCGGCCCGCAAATGGCCGAGCACGGCTACCGGGTGGTGGCTCCGTGGCTGCCGGGGTACGCGGCACCGGCCTCGCATCCGGTGTCCGTCGGTACCTATGTCCGTCACATTCTCGAGGTTCGCGCCGCCCATCGAGGTGACGAGCGCGCGGTCCTGATCGGGCATGACTGGGGTGCGAACGCGGGCTATGGGGCGATCAGCTTTGCGCCGTCGGCATTTTCGAAGTTCGTGTCCCTGGCCATTCCGCCGACCGCCGCCTTGGGTGCGGGACTGTTCAGCTACCCGCAACTCAAGCGGTCTTTCTACGTCTGGTTCATCCAGCAGGCCGGTTTGGCAGAGCCCGTCCTGCTCGAGGACGGGTTCTGGGAGGGGCTCTGGGCGGACTGGTCGCCCGGGTATGACGCGGCAGCCGATATCGCCGAGTTTCGCCGCTGGGTCGGAGCCGAGACGATCGCCGGCGTCGTCAACCCGTACCGGGCTTCCTTCAATGCTGAGGTTGCCGAGCCCGACACGGAGGCAGAGGCGGCCGCGTCGATGTGCCTTCCGCCGATCCCCACGCTCTACCTCCATGGATCAACCGACGGCGCGATCGGAGCGGAGCTCCTCACCGACGTCGCCGGCTGTCTTCCGGCGGACGGGTCGGCCTTCGAGCTGCTCGACGGGGTCGGGCATTTCCTGCACCTGGAGACGCCGGACGAGGTGTGGCGGCGGATCGGCGGCTGGCTGGCCGACTAACCGGCAGCAGCTCTGGGCAGGCGTCGGCGACGGGGCTCCAGCCCCGCGGCGTGGCGCAGCTCGGCCAGGAACTGGTCCGGCGAGCCCCCCTGGACCAGGTAGTGGCACACGGCGATTCGGACGACCGCCGCCGCGGCGATATCGGCCCGGTCGCCGGGGATGACGTGGCGCAGCCGGGAATGCATGGCCGGCAGCAGCCGGCGCATCTCCGCGAGCACATGCCCGGGTTCGATGTCGACGACGGCTCGTGCCGAGAACGAGTTCTGAAACTCGACGATGAACTGCAGGGCGGCGTCCAACCGGTCTTCCCCGCTGAGGCCGGCCATCGCCGCGGCGATACCGGCGTCGAAGTTGTCCTGTTCGTAGAGACTGAATGCCTCCAGCAAACCTTCCCGCGATCCGAAGTAGCGGTACAGGGTGGGCCGTGACACGCCGGCCTCGGCGGCGACTTCCGACAGTTGCAGTTTCTCGTGACCGCTTCGGGACAGCACGACATGGACCGCGTCGAGGATGCGCCTCCGCATCGACGGTTCGGTGTCCGGAGCCATCTGTACCACCGTCCATTCCCTTTACATCAAATGCCCATAGTGTCACACTGGGGCGGGCCTGTCAGATGTTTGGCAGGCAGGGGAATGTTACTCGTGTGATGCACGAAGGAGACGATCGATGACGGACTTGGTCGTCCGCAAGATCGCGTGGGGGTTCGACGGAAGCGTTCCGTTCAGGTGGCAGCCGGAGAACCCGAACTTCGGGATCTTCTGCAACGCCTTCACATTCATCGCTGTCCCGTTCGAGAAGTACATCATCAGTTCATTGAGGCAGGCACAGGACAGGCTCGACCAAGACCCGGACGTCGCGGCCGAAGCCGAAGCGTTCCTGCGCCAGGAAGCCCAACACGCCGCGGCGCACCGCAAGCACATGCTGGCCCTCATCGAGCGGTATCCGGGGTTGGAGCAGTGCTACCGGGACACCGTCAAGTCCTATGACGACCTGATCAAGAGTCGGCCTGTCGAATTTCATGCCGCCTACATCGCCAACCTCGAAGCGACTTTCACCCCGCTGTTCAAGGTCATCCTCGACAATCGAGAGGCGCTGTTCGGCGGCGGCGACCAGCGGGTCGCCTCGCTGATGATGTGGCATTTCGTGGAAGAGATCGAACACCGCAGCTCGGGGCTGATCCTGTACCGCCACCTGGTGCCCAGCCGGTGGTACCGCGTCAAGCACTTCCGGGAAACGTTCCGGCACACCAGTGAAGTCGCAGCCAACATCGCCGCCGCGTTCGACGAGCAGATCCCGTTCGAGGAGCGGGGCGCGTCGGCTCGTGAGTTGATGTCCCCGGCATTGCTGGTCGACGAGTTCAAGTTCCGCGGTCCGGGCGGGGCCCGCCGACGTTCCCGACAGGCCGGAGCACCCACCCTCTTCAATGCCGTTCCGACCGGCCACTTGGCGAGAATGGCGTGGCGCCTGGCGCTTTCACAGACGCCGAATCACGACCCGGCCGATCAACCGCTTCCGGACTGGGCCGACACCTGGATGCGCGAGTACGAACGAGGCACCGACATGACGGCGTTCTTCGGAGCCCCTCCTGACGCCGGAAACCAACGCTGAGAGGACAAATCGGTACGTGTTGTCGACGAACTACGGGGACCTGCTCCCCGAGGACGAGATGCTGACCCATCAGATCGTGGACACGTTCGCGACGGTGAACCAGTCCGATCCGTCCTGGACAGAGAAGATCTGGACCATGGCGCACGCACGGGACAACTCGCTCCAGATCGTGCTCGGAGTGGGGAAGTACACCAACCGGGGAGTTTTCGACGGCGCCGCCGGGGTATGCCGTGGTACGGAGCAGTGGACCGTGCGAGCCGGGCGGCGATTGGCATCCGACCCGTCCAACACCGTCGTGGGCCCCGTGCGGTACGAGGTAATCGAACCGCTGAAGTCGATTCGGGTGAGCCTCGAGCCGAACGAGCATGCGCCGATCTCATTCGACGTACTGATGGAGGGTGAATTCACACCTGGACTCGAGGATCCCTGGCCGGATCGCAGCCCAGACGGCTATCGAGTCACCCATAATGTGCTGCGCTACCACCAGATCGGTGTTGCATCGGGCTGGGTCGACGTCGCGGGTGAGCGTACCGACTTCGGCCGGGATGAGTGGATCTCGATACGGGATCATTCCTGGGGCCTGCGTCCCGGCGTCGGCAAACCGATCCCCGGATTGCCCCGACGCGGACGCCACCGGATCAACCAGATGTTCATGACATGGTTTCCGATGATGCTGACCCGTCCGGACGGCTCGAAATACTCCCTGTTCGTCTTCTACCAGGAGGAGCGAGGCGACGGATTCAGTCAAACCCGTTGTCAGGCAGAACAACAGAATGACGATGGTTCGTCGAGTCGGTTCGCATCGGTGGAGCAACAGCTGAACTTCGAGGACGGCAACCGACGCTTCACCCACGGCACCATCACCTTGATCGACAGCGACGGTACAAAGCGCCCGATCACCGTGACGGCGGCGGGTCCGACCGGTTACCACCTCGGTCCGGCCGGCTACTACGGATGGAACGACTGGGTGTACGGCGAGTGGGTCGGCGAGCTCCGCGTCGAAGGTAATCACATCACCGACTGCGACAAGCCGGAGATTGCGCGCCAAGTTCATCAGTTGCGCGATCTTCTTGTGCGCGTCGAAGATCCGGTAGGCGGTGGTGTCGGACTGGGGGATCTTGAGTCCTTCGCCCTCGGGGCGTTCCCGGAGATGGGGTTGACGGCGGAGAACTCATTCCTGTGACCACCGTGCATCACGCCGGCCTGTGCGTCCGGAACATGGAGGAGTCGCTGCGGTTCTACCGTGACTGCGTCGGGCTCGCCGTGCTCGCGGACAAGGTGCTCCATGCCGACCTCGAATCACTCCTAGGGGCCGCGACCGAGACAGTGCGAACGGTGTTCCTCGGCGACACCGAACACCCGGACTCCGGGATCGTCGAACTACTCGACCTCGGCCTACGGACAATCGACGAGGCCGAGCCCCAGCCGGGCCTTCCCACCCGCGGAGTGTTCTTGCTGTCCTTCCAGGTCGACGTACCGGCGACGCTGTCCCGACTCGAGGCGAGCGGACTCGGCGGCACGCCACGCACGATGACCACACCGGGCGGCGGAATCGCTGCCACCGTGACCGACCCGGATGGCGTGATGGTGGAACTGCTCTCACTCGGCGAGCTTTCAGTCATGAAATAGCCCGGCGCTCAGCGTTCGCGCGCCTGCACCATGGCCGAACGGTTGACCTTCGTAGCAGCCGTCCGCGGCATCTCATCGATGAATTCGACTGTCTTGGGCACCTTGTAGCCGGCCAGCCGGTCCTTCGCAAAACGGATCACCTCCTCGACAGCGGGTGGGCGCGTCGGATCGAGCGGCTGGATCACCGCATGTACCCGCCGGCCCCACTGCGGATCCGAGATGCCGATCACCACGACATCGGCGATCTCGGGATGATCGATGAGGGCCGACTCCACCTCGGCGGGAAAGACATTGGCGCCCCCGGTGACGATCATGTCGGTGCGGCGGTCGGCGATGTACAGATAGCCGTCGTCGTCCAGATGGCCGATGTCCCCGGCCGATGTGAAGCCGTCCGCCGTAGTCGGGAGCGGCGGCGCCCCACCGATGTAGCGGTACTGATCGTTCATCGGCGCACGCAGGTATATCTCGCCGAGCACACCGGGTGCCGCGATGTTTCCCTGCTCGTCGACCACGCGGATGTCGGTGTCGCGGAAGCCCCGTCCGACACTGCCGGCGTGATTCAGCCACTCGTCGCCGCGAAGTGCGGTCAGTCCGAGGTTCTCCGTCATCCCGTAGGCCATCACGACCTGTTCGGGGCTGAGCAACTCGAACCACCGGCGCAACAGGCTGGGTGGCATCACGGCGGCACCCTGGAGGATCCATGCGATGCTGGAAAGGTCGCGGTCCTCGACGCCGGGCAGATCGGCGATGCGCGCCAGCATCGTCGGAGTAGCCGTGAAATTCGTGATGCGATGACGCTCGACGACGTCGAGAACCAATGCGGCGTCGAACTTTTCCAGGACCACCAGGCGGTCGCCGCCGAGCAGGTAGTTCAGGGTGTTGAACCCGTTGGTGTGATACATGGGCCCGGGCACGAGGATGGTCTGGGGCCGGCTGACCGGTGCCCACTGCATCATGAAGGGAATACTGGTCTCTGGAGTCCACACGGCCGGTGCGGTGTTCAGGATGATCTTCGGCAAACCGGTCGACCCGGAACTGCAGATGCCGTTGAGAGCCGGCGCAATGCACTCTGGCAGCGGGGTATCGGCCTCGCCGTGTGCGATCTCGGACAACCCGTGCAGGTTGTCCTCACTGAGCGCCAGGGCCGGGTCGATGACGTCCAGCAGTCGTTGGTGCTCCCAGTCCGGCAGGTCCCAGCGCATCGGTATGGGAATGGCGCCGAGCTTCCAGGTGGCCAGGGCGGCGACGACGAGTTCGACCGAGTTGGGGATCGACAACGCGACCATCGCACCCGGGACGGCCCCGGACGATTGCAGTGCGCGCGCCCACCGATTGGCCGTGCTTTCCAGGCCGGCCCAGGTCATGGCCGTCTCGGAGCCGCCTTTCGCGATGACGACGAGCGCGACTCCGTCCGGATCCGCCTCCGCTCGCACAGTGAGCTGGCGGCCGTACGGCACGGCCTCGTCGGCGACGGCGGCAGTGGGGGACTGCTGGGCTTCAGGCATCAACAGGTTGTCCAATACTCAGGTGTTGAGGGCTCGTCGCTGGACTTCCAACGGAACGACAGGTGGCCGTGCCGACGGTCCGCGAGTGATCGCGTTGAGCCGGATCTCGGGCAGGTCGACCGATCCGGGGACGGTGTCCACCCAAGCGACGGCCTGGGCTACATCGTGCGCTGTGATGGCATGCATTTCGAACGGAACATCCTGCAGCATCTCGGTTTCCACCGGTCCGGGGGTGACGATGTTGACATTGATGCCATCGCGGTCGACTTCGAGGGCCAGCGCCCTGGCAAAGGCGTTCATACCGGCCTTTGACGCAGAGTATGCGGTGCGACCCGGCATCGGTTCGTGTGCGGCCGAAGACGAGACGAACACGAATCGGGAGCCCGGGCCCATCTTGGGCAACACCGCCTGGGTCACCACGAAGCACGAGTCCAGATTGGCGGACATGGTTGTTCGCCATTGTTCGAAGGACTGTTTGCGGGCGTAGGTGCCGCCGAGCACCCCGGCGGCGTGCACGAGGAGGTCCACCCGGTCCAGAGTGGCCACTGCGCCGGCGAATCCGGCCGGATCCGATGCGTCAGCGGCTATCCATCTGGCTCCGATGTCTTCAGCGGCCGCGCGTAGCGGGGCTTCGCGGCGTGCCGTGAGGACAACGTCATAGCCGCGGTCGGCAAGTGCTCGACCGCAGGTCTTTCCGATTCCACCGCTGCCGCCGGTGACTACGGCAATTCGGGCATCGTGCCCAGGTGAGGCCATGTACCCATCCCTGCCTTGCTAGGGGCGCCAGTCGCGGGCGCGCACCGAATCGTGTGTCGAGGTGGCGACGATCCGTTCGGCGGCGTCTCCAGACAACACGTAGGTCTGGGCGTCAGCGAGGTGGCGCGCGGCAGTGCGTCGTGCACGTTCCGGATCGCCGGCTTCGATCGCGTCGGTCAACGCCACGTGGGTCTTCAACACGGCCTTGCGTTCGGCGGTTCTCGGGTACTCGCCCGACGCCGCGCTCCGCTTGGCCCATCGCCGCTCATGGCTGCCCCAGAGCGCCTCCAGGCTGCCGACGACGGCCTTCACTGTCGAGTTGCCGCAACCACGCACGATCGCGTCGTGAAACTGCCGTCCCAGATCGGTGAAAGCCGTTCCCTCGCCCAGATTTTCCGACATGGCGGTGGTAAGTCGCCGTAATTCGGGCACGATCGTCTCTGCCCGGTCGGACCGCTGTGCGGCCAGTGCGGCGCACGTGGGCTCCAGATCCCGCAAGGCCGACCCGAGATCATCGAGCAGCACATGTTCGCTCTGTAGCACCAGACCGAGCATGTAGGCCGCGCTGGCCTTGGTGGGGGCGTGCACGATGGCGCCGCCCTGGTTGCCCCGCCGCACCGATACCAGGCCCTCGGTCTCCAGGATTCGCATCGCTTCTCGCAGGGACACGAGGCTGACATTGAACCGCTCCACGAGGACGGCTTGCGGGGGAAGGAGATCGCCGTCTGCCAATTCGCCGTCCACGATCTGGCGGCGAAGTTCGTCGGCGACGGTCTCGGCGATACGGGGAGATGTCAGTCGGCGACGGTTCTCTCGGCCTACACCAAGGGTTGTCATGGGATGTCCACCTAATGGCCGTCCGGGAACTGCGTTACAAAATCGGTCTGATTTGTCTTTCATTGCTATGTTAGCATCATTGCCATCTTGGTCTCGGGATTGAGAGGTGGTGCGATGCCGGCGGTGGCGCAACGCTTCCCGTTCGCGGACTATCCCAAGGGCTGGTTTCAGGTCGCATACAGCCGCGACATCGCCGTGGGCGATGTCGCTTCGCTCCACTACTTCGGTAGTCGGTTGATCTGCTACCGGGGCGAATCCGGCGCCGTCCATGTGCTCGACGCGTACTGCCCCCACCTCGGTGCGGACATCGCTGTCGGAGGGACGGTGCACGAGGACTGCGTGGTGTGTCCGTTCCACGGCTGGAAGTTCAACGGGCAGGGCGCGAACGTCGAGATCCCTTATACCCGGGCGCCAAACCGGGTCGCGAAGTTACGGTCCTGGCCCACGGTCGAGCGGGCCGGCATCGTATTCGTCTGGTACGCGCCTGATGGCACCGCGCCGGAGTGGGAATTGCCCGAGATTCCGGAAGCCGAGGATGCCGCGTTTGCGTTCCACGCGCCAGAGGCGGCGCGCTGGACGTTCCGGTCCCACCCTCAGGAAGTCTTCGAAAATACGGTCGACATAGCGCATTTCGCGACCGTGCATGGCGTTTCGGCGTTCGGTGCGCTCGATGTCGAGCGCAACGGCCATCAGTTCCGTGCGGTGGCCGAGATCAATTTCGAGACACCGCGGGGCCCGGTGTCCGGGGCGGTGGACTCGGAGTTGCACGGCATGGGCATCGACGTGGTGCGGCACCGCGGCCTGGGTAGGTCCTGCACGCTGCTGACGGTGACGCCGATCGACGGCGAATACGTCGAGGCGCGGTACACGTTCTTCGTCGCACTCGATCCGGAGACCGGCGAAAAGACCCGGATGGGGCTGGGTTTCGCGCGCGATTTCTGCAAACAGATCGAGCAGGACATCCCGATCTGGGAAGCCAAGATCTATCGGAACAGACCCGCCCTCGCCCGGGGCGAGTCCGCGATCACCGAGTTCCGGCACTGGGCGGAACTGTCCTACGGCGAGCCGGCGGAGAGCACCGCGTGGTACGTGGTCGGGCCGAATGGTTGAAAGGCGATTCATGAAAGTTCGGTCATACGAGCAGCTGTTCATCGGTGGGCGCTGGCAGGACCCGACGGGCGCCGGCCGCATCGATGTCGTGTCCCCGCATACCGAAGAAGTCATCGCGCACGCCGCTGCCGGGTCGGCCGAAGATGTCGACGCGGCGGTCCGGGCCGCACGCCTGGCATTCGACCAGGGGCCATGGCCGCACCTGAGCCACGCCGAGCGGATCGCGGCCGTGGAGAGGTTCGCCGCCGTGTACGCCGCGCACGTCGATGACATGGCCGACCTGATCACCGCCGAGATGGGTTCGCCCGCCAGTTTCAGCCGTCTGGGTCAGGCCGCCGGTGCGGCTTCGATGATGCACCTCGCGGTTCAGGCGGCGAACGCGTTCCCGTGGGAAGAGCGTCGCAACGGGGTTTTCGGCGAGGTGCATCTGCGCCGGCAGCCAGTCGGCACGGTGGGCATCATCATTCCCTGGAACGTGCCGCAGAACTTGTTGATGCCCAAGCTCATTCCCGCGCTCATCGCCGGATGCACGGTGGTGGTCAAGCCCGCACCGGAGACACCACTGGACTCACTGTGGGTGGCAGAGATGATCGAGCAGATCGGCCTGCCCGAGGGAGTGGTGTCGGTCGTGCCCGGTGGCCGCGAGGTGGGCGAGGAACTGGTACGTCATCCCGGCGTCGACAAGATCGCGTTCACCGGCAGCTCTGCGACCGGGCGCCACATCGCTTCCCTGTGTGGTGAGCAGCTCAAGCGCTACAGCCTGGAACTCGGCGGCAAGTCCGCCGCGATCGTGCTCGACGACGCACACATCGGCAAGACAGTTGCCGGCCTGAAGATGGCCGGTCTGATGAACAACGGCCAAGCGTGTGTGGCCCAGACCCGCATCCTGGTCAGCGCGCGGAGGCACGACGAATTCGTCGATGCGCTCGCCGAGATGATGACGGGTCTGGTCGTCGGAGATCCGGCTGACCCGGACACTGATATCGGACCGTTGGCTTCCCGACGCCAGCAGCACCGGGTGCAGGACTACATCCGTTCCGGTGTCGCCGAGGGAGCCAAAATGGTGCTCGGTGGCGATGATTCGCCCATGGATCGTGGTTGGTATGTACGGCCGACGCTGTTCGCCGACGCCGCCAACGACATGACGATCGCGCGTGAGGAGATCTTCGGTCCGGTGCTGACGGTGATCAAGTACACCGACGAACGCGACGCCATCCGGATCGCCAATGACAGCGACTACGGCTTGGCCGGTTCAGTGTGGACCAAGGACGTCGCGCACGGCTTGGAAGTTTCGGGCCAGGTCCGTACCGGCACCTACGGCATCAACATGTACATGCTCGACATCTCGGCCCCCTTCGGCGGGTTCAAGCAGTCCGGTATCGGACGCGAGTTCGCCGGGGAAGGCCTGGCCGAGTACACCGAGCTGCAGTCGGTGGTCAGCGCGGGGAGGCTGCCCGACCGCTAACAGCGATAGACGCGTTCGGCGTTGGCGGCGAAGAGTTTGTCGCGGGCGTCCGGATCGACGCCCGCGACAACGCTCGAGTACGAGGAAAACAACTCATCGAGCGTCCCGTGGATCCCGTCGACCGGGAAGTTGCTGGCGAACATGCATCGGTCGACGCCGAAGGCGTCGATGGTGTGCTCGAGCCACGGGGCCAGCGCATCGGCCGCCATCGAACCCATGGGACCGGCCAGGCCGGAGAGCTTGCACAGCACGTTGTCGCCCAGGCCGCCGAGGGCATTGATCCCCTCGGCCCAGAGGGCTCGCTCTTCGTCGGATCCGTTGCGCGGCCACCCGGTGTGCTCGATGACCACAACCAGGGAGTCGTCGTTCTCCATCCTGCGGGCCGTGGCCAACAGCTGATCAGGATGGATCATCGCCTCCACCAAGAGATCTCGCTCTTGCAATGCGTCCAGCACCTCGTCACCGGGAAGCGGTCCCTCGCTCGCGCCCATCGGGCGGACCCCGCGAAACCGGCGTGCCGCCAGCTGCCGGTCGAGTGCGGCCACGGTCGCGGCCACCGAGTCGGTAGGCGGCAAGCCGCCGATGATGGCGGCGGGGTGGCCGTCGATGTCTGCTCGCCGGTCGAGCTCGAGTGCCTCGTCGATCGAGTTCCACCCGGTGGCGGCGGCGACGTTGACGAACTTCTCCACGTTCCACCCGGCGGCCTCGGTGAAGTAGGTGGGGGCATCGAAGCGACGCGACATCCTCGACACGTCACCCATGTCCAGCTCCTGTCGTCCCGAAAGATAGGGGTACCAATCGGTGCGGGCCGGGTCCCACAGGTGCACGTGGGCGTCGACGATCCGGGCCGGCTTTTCTATCGGCGACGTGGTCATCGTGGCTGCACTACCTCTCGGAGCGTGTCGTCGAACCAGGGAGGCACCTCGGGGCCGCCGAAGCTGATGGCACTGATGGGCCGCGGGTGGCTTCGGAGGCCGAACCAGCCCGCACCCGACACCAATTCGGCACCGGCCAGCCCGGCGGCGACCGCGCTGCACGCCAGGTGGGCGCCGAGTCCGGCGGCATCGTCTGCGCCACCGGCCTCCACGCTGACGGCGAAGGGCAGGACCAGTTCGCCGGTGGCCGTCCGGCCGGCTCGCGCCAGTTGTGCGGAGGCCTGAGCGCGACTGCGACCGCCGGCCGTGGTGGCGTCGGTGAGGGTCACCAGCCGGATGGGGCGACCCGCTGCTGTTGCCACGTCAGCCACGGCACGGGGCCACCGGGCGTCGGCCTGGATCTGCCCGACGAGTCCGTCGTGCTCGTCGAGTACGCGTTCCCAGGCGGTGGTCGCACCGGTCGCGGCGGGTGTGCCGGTCACGGCGACCACTACCGCGTCGACCGCGTCGAGGCCGGCCAGCGACGCGGGGTCGTCGACGGGATGGCACACCACGCCCCACGGCTTGAGAGCCTCGGCCAGGGCCAGCGACATCTCGGGCCGATCTGCGGCGATTGCGCAGCAACGTGTCTCGGTGGTCAAGGGATCGCCGCCGTCGGGCTTGTCGAACACCGCGCCGAAGCGGGCGTTGCTGCCGCCCCCGCTCGCCTGGTTGGCCTCGGCCGGCGCCAGTGCCACGGTGGTCGCGGCCTCCAGCAGTCGAATGTCGTTGCGCACCACCTCGATCAGCCGGGGCTCGTCGATCACCGCCACCTCGGATCCGGCGGTGAAGATGACCTGACCCCGGCACGCGGCAAACCCGTCGCTCACGAGGTGGGCACCGAGCGGCCCGAGGTGTTCGGGCTGAGGCATCGAGCTCAGTGACAGCCCACCTGTGGTTTGCGTGCGGCCCAGCGCTGCGGCCACCATGCGGGTGGCGGCGATCGGCGAGATGGCGTTGACCACAACACCATCTGGAGCCTGCCGGCCCAGCTGCCAGGTCAGCGCGGCTACGGCGCGCTTGGCGCAGCCGTAGGCACCCGCATCGGCCGACCGCCAGCCCGATCCGGAAGTGACACCGAGGATGTGACCTCGGCCGGCCGCCGCCATCAGCGGCAGGGCGGCGCGCAGCACGTTGCGATAGCCGTCGAGGTGTACCGAGAGCACGCCGAACCAGTCGTCGTCACTGCCGGTGGCGAATCCGGTAGGACGGCTGATGCCGGCCACATTGACCACGGCGTCCAGGCCGCCGAACTCATCGGCCAGCTCGCCGAACAACTGACGTAAACCCGATTCATCGGTGACCGACACACCCGACGCACGTGCGGCTCCGCCCGCGGAGACGATGCGACCGGCCGTGGTCAGTGTGTCTTTCTCGGGCCGGGGGAGTTGCTCGGAGCCGTCGACGGACACCAGGGGGTCCACGGTGACGACAAAAGCGCCGGTACGAGATATTGATTCAGCGATGGCGGCGCCGATTCCACCGCCACCCCCGGTCACGACGGCCACCCGCTGCCGCCCGGTCACGCCAGCTCCAGACCATCGAATTCGCCGACCGCAAGCCATGTTTCGAGAAGTTCGCGGTAGGCGAAGAAGTCGCCGAATCCTCGGCCGAAATTGGTGTCGCGCGGCCTGATGGCGCCGGGGTCGCCCTCGTTGTTGAGCCGCGACGGCGTACACGCCGACATGACGCCGCTGGGATCGACGTACGTATCCACGATCTGCCGTATCCAGTCCGCCTCGGCGTCTGCGCTCACGTCGAACACCTCGACGCCCTGCTTACCGAGCAATTCCACGGTGCCGGCGACGAACTCGGCCCCGAACACGGCGAGCTGGGTGTAGTTGACCGTGACCACGGACTGCTGGCCCGGTGCCGGCATGACGAACATGTTCGGGAAACCGCGGCTCATCATTCCGTACAGGCTCGCGGCACCGTCGGCCCACTTCTCGGCGAGCGAGATGCCGCCCCGGCCGACGATGTCGTGGCCGATACGCCGGGGGAGCGGCGTGACCTCGGCCTCGAATCCCGTGCCGTAGATGATGCCGTCGACTTCATACTGGTGTCCTCCGACGACCGGGCCGCGCCGGGTGATCCGCTCGATGCCGGCAGGACAGTCGATCAGGGTCACGTTGTCGCGGTTGTACGCGTCGAAGTACTCGTCGTGGAAGCAGGGTCGCTTGCAGAGGTAGCGGTAGTACGGCTTGAGCGCGGCCGCAACTTCAGGCTTCTTGACGAGCCCGTCGATCCGTCGACGGTGCTCCTCCATGATCGCGAAGTCGAGCTGTTCTGCGGTCCGCATGAACTCTTCGGCGCTCATTCCCTTGCGTCGTGGCGGATTCTGGACGGCGGCGTAGTGATGGGTCCATCCGTCGTCGGTGAGGTCGGCCTCGACTGGCCGGCCGAGCATGATCGACTGGAAATTGTCCATCCGGGCTTTCTGCCAGCCCGGCTTCAGATCCGCCGCGAACGAAGGGTCGGTGGGGCGGTTGCCGCGTACCCCGATCGCCGACGGGGTGCGCTGGAACACGTAGACGTGCTTGGCCGCCTCGGCGAGCGGCGGCAGGCACTGCAGTCCGCTTGCCCCCGTCCCGATCAGGGCGATGACCTTGTCGCCGAGATCGGTGAGCGCTTCGCCGGGCCGGCCCCCGGTGAAGCCGTAGTCCCACCGCGCTGTGTGGAACGCGCGCCCGGCGAAGTCGTCCATCCCCGGGATGGCCGGCAGTTTCATGAGATTGAGGATTCCGACGGCCAGTACGTAGAAGCGGCAAGATAGCTCGTCGCCCCGATTGGTGTGGACGTTCCAGCGGCCGGCATCGTCGTCCCACTCGGTTTCTGTGACGCCGGTGTGGAACAGGGCGTCGGGGACCAAGTCGAAACGGTCTGCGATCGCCTGCAGATGCAGGCGAATTTCCTCGCCGAAGGCGTAGCGCCGGCTGGGGATGTAGTCGAGTTCCTCGAGCATGGGCAGGTATTGATACGACTCGACGTCGCACATCACCCCCGGATACCGATTCCAATACCACGTGCCCCCGACGCCCCCGGCCTGGTCGACGATCCTGATGCGCTCGACGCCCGCCTTGCGCAGATGCGCACCCGCGAGAATTCCGGCGATACCACCGCCGACGATGACCACGTCGGGGTCGTCGATGATCGGCTCACGCTCGATGTAGGGGGTGAAGGGATCGGCCCGGTAGCCGGCCGCGTGCTCATCTCCGGCCAGATCGCGGATGGCGGTGCGGCCGGGAACGAGGCGCTTGTCGCGCTCCGCCAGGTACTTCGCATGCACGACGTCGGGGTCGAAGCCCATGTGGTCTCCCTTTCGGCAGCAATTCTGCCTATGTTACAAACTAAGTGACGAATGTAAAACGATATGCCGATCCGGTGATGTTGGGGCCGGAATTCTCTGTTGCGTCACCCGGGCTCGTGCTGCCGTCGGACCGATGCGCAGGATTGCCACGCTCGCCGCTGACGGGATGGTTAATCCATTGGCCAACAGCATTATCGATGCGTCGCGTGAAGTGGCGACCGGCTACGATCCATTGCCGGCGGCCGCTGAACGGGGCACGTTGGTGCGGGGTTCGAGCAGAAAGACCCCGTTGTTACATGTGGTATCGCCAGTGTTAGGTGTGCCGGACCGCGGCAGGTACGACGGATCCGTACAAGCCACCGCGGCTCGCCCGGGCCAGGCTGCTATCAGGCAGCCATCGAGGTGAGGGGCGGAAGATGACCAACCGGATTCGCGTCGTGTGCGCGGGCGACAGCATCACCCGGGGACGGCTGAGTGCCGACTACATCGCGATGCTGCGGCAACGGCCGGTCGGTGAGCGGGCGGAGTTCGTCCGGGCCGGGATCGACGGGGATCTCGCGCACAACCTGTTGCAGCGGCTGGATGCGGTGATCGCGGCTGCCCCGGATGTCGTGACGGTCCTGATCGGGACCAACGACGCGCGGGCCGGGATCTCCGCGGAGGCGGCCCGCCGGGCGGTGCGCCGCAAGAACCTACCGGTGTATCCGAGCATCGACACCTACCGCGATGACCTCGACATGATCGTGACCCGCCTGCGTGCGGAGTCCCGAGCCGACATCGCCCTGGCCTCGCTGCCGGTGCTGGGCCAGGATCTGCGGGCCGCGCCGGCGCGGGCCGCAGCCGAGTACAGCGAGGTCATCCGGACGACAGCCGCTGCGCACCGCGTCGCGTACCTGCCGCTGAACGAGCGGCAGACGGGATATCTGGTGGGCCGAAAATCCGATGCGGCAGTCGAATTCGACTCCGGAATGGGTCTTGTGTACCGGTCGGCGATGCGACATTTTCTGCTCGGCGACTCCTATCAGCGGATCGCGGCGTCGCGGGGCCTGATCCTCACCACCGATCACGTGCATCAGAATCCACACGGGGCGATGGTGATCGCCGATGTGATCGAGGAACACGTGGACATGGTTGCGCCGCTGCGGCCGCGGTAACCTGCGGTATGCGCGGCAGCTGGACCACCGGACCCGGCATGATGGCGGTGATGGGTTCGTTCGGTGACATCGAGTTGCACCACCATCCGGCGGTGCAGCTCGCGGTCGGCATCGATGGCGCGCTGGCATTGGTGGCCGGAGACGGCACCGAGCAGCGCTGCTCCATCGCCGCGGTTGCCGGCGGGACCCGGCATGCGATGCGGCCCGACGGCGCGCGCGCGGCGCTGTCGATCTATCTCGGGCCTGAAACAGACTCGGCCACAACGCTCAACGCCACGATCCAGGCGCACGCCCGCCATCCCGGCCTGTGGGCGGTGGACGGTGCCGAGCCGCTGGCCACGGCGGTGGCGGCCGCAGCGCGGGCCGGGGATCTCTCCGGTGCGGCGGACATGGTGGTCGACGCCCTGCTCGGCAGGGACGATGTCCCTGCCGGGGCGGCGGTGCACCCGCAGGTGCGTCAGGCGATCGAACTCGTCACCGCCCGGATACCGAGTCGTGCCGATCTCGGTTCGGTTGCCGGTGAGGTGGCGATGTCGGCGGACTACCTGGGCCGGCTCTTCCGTAAGCAGACCGGTACCTCGTTCGCGGCGACGGCGCGGTGGACACGACTGCTGGCCGCGTTGGAGCACCTGAGCGCGGGCACGTCGATCACCGATGCGGCGCACATGGCAGGATTCGCCGACGGCGCGCACGCCACCAGGGTGTGCCGCGAACTGACCGGTATCGCACCCAGTGATGTCGCGCGGGCATTGAGCTGACCCGAAACCGGACGGATCGGTACAAGCGCCGAAGCACCCCGAGCGCGATGCTCGATGAAGGATCATCACATCGAGAAAGGGAGCTCACATGCCGGCAATGTCACGGATCGAGCGCGCATTCTGCAAGACGGCGCTGTGGCGCGGAGGAACCGGGGAGGCTGTCCTCGGCAGCATCCCGGTCGATCGGCTCGGCCACGATGTGCTCGAAATCGGCTCGGGCAGTGGCGATATCGCGGCCCGGCTACGCCAGTCCAACCCGGAGCTGGCCATCACCGCCACCGACTTCGATCCCGCCATGGTGCGCTCGGCGGCCAGGCGGTTGCAGGCGTTCGGCGATGTGACCGTGCGCGGGGCGGACGCCACCGATCTGCCCTTCGCCGACGACTCGTTCGATTCGGTGCTGAGCTGCCTGATGCTGCACCACATCGTGGAGTGGGAGAAGGCCGTCGCCGAGATCGCCCGGGTGCTGCGGCCCGGCGGTGTGTTCACCGGCTACGACCTGACCCGCACTCCGATGGCGACGGCGATCCACCGGCTCGACCGGTCACCGTTCCGGTTGGTCAATCCCGGCGAACTCGACGAGGTCTGCGGGCGGTACGGCCTGCAGATGCGGACCCAGACCCGGCTGGCGGGTCAGGTCATGCAGTTCACCTCAGACTGATTCGGCTTCCCGGGTACGGCTCAGCCACGGCGGGTCGATGCCGCCGTCGAGCCTGCCGTCCTGCTTGGCGTCGAGATACCGGAAGAGCAGCACACAGAACACCACGATCAGCATGAGCGACCAGCCGTAGGTGATCTTCATGTATTCGAGGTATCGCCCGGTGGTGGGCCAGCGCCACATCAGCCAACGGTCCATCGTCATGAATCCGTATACGGCCAGCCAGGCCGGCCAGTTGCGCAGGACGGAGTTGGGCAGCACCACGGTCATCAGGAACGGGAACAGCATCATCGAGTAGTAGCCCTGGGCCAGCGACAGCACCAGCCACGAGGTGATCAGCAGCACGCCCGACGAGGTGAGCATCCAGAACAGTTGGTCGCGCTCGTGGTAATAGCGGTACAGCAGCCACAGGCTGACCACGGCCAGGATCACGAATCCGATGCGCAACAACAGGATCAGCCACTCCGGCAACCCGTAGTACACGCCGTTGCCGATGATCGAGCTGTTGAAGTAGTCGCGCGTTTCGAACATGTAGGGCACCGTGTTGCGCACGAAGCCCATCGGGTCGGCCGACATGGGCCAGGCCACAGCGTTGAACACCAGCGGGACGGCAAAGGCCGTCACCAATGCCCGCCACTGCCGGTTCAGCAGCGGCAACAGCAGCAGCACGGCCAGCACGGGTTTGACCGTCAGGGTCAACCCGATGGCCGCGCCGGCCCACCACTGGTGCCCCACCTTGCCCGACAGCAGCCAGGTGAAGAACAGCACCTCGGCCAGCAGCACACAGCCGTTGATATTGGTGAAAACGAGGGTGTTGGTGACTGATTCGGTGCAGAACATGGCCAGCAGCAGGGCAGGCAGGGCCACCGAGGTCAGCGAGAACTTGAACAGCCGTACCAGAAGAGCGGCGGCGATGATGATCGCCACGGAATTGATCGCCACGAACCAGAACCGGGACGCGAACTCCGGCAGGAAGCCGAACGGCGCCAGGAGCAGCGTGCCACCGGGTGGGTACAGGTAGTGCGGGTCGACATAGCTGAAGTGCTCGTTGTAGATGGCCCAGTGCCGCCGGAAGTTCGACACCGCGCGATACACCGGACCGAAGTCGTCGGTGATGTAGCCGTTGGTGGCCAGCACGTAGCTGCGATGGATGATCGACAGGATCGCCAGCGGCCACAGCACCGAGCGCAGCACCGTGGCGGTGCTCGGCGCGGAGGTGCGGGGACGGAATGCGTTCACGAAACCGGAGATGATGGAATCTGCTGCCGCCACCAGCGAACCTTATACCGACGCCGATCGGGCTCCGCGTCAGGCGGGACAGTACGTGTCGGTCTCAGGCAGTTTGCCGCTGTTGAGGTAGCCCGTCAGCGGGGGCAGCGCACACGGGGTGTAGATGCTGGCGCCGTGGCCGATGCCCTGCCACATCACCCGGCGGTTGTTGGCGCCGGCGTTGATGATGGTCGCGGCGACGGCGGCGACGCCCTCGTTGCCGACGATCGGGTCGTTGTGCACACCGAGGAGCAGCACCGGAATCTTGAGGTTCTGCGGATCTTTGGGTGCGGTGCCGCTGGGCCAGTTGAGGCATTTGACGAGGTTCAGCGCGCCGACGGCGCCGAACTGCGGGTAGAGCTTGCCCCAGGCGACCACCAGTTCCCGGACGCGGTCCGGGGTGGGCCGGTTGAGTGCGTCGCTGCAGGAGTTGACGAACTGTCCGTCGGTCTGGCGCAGGTTGTCGGCCTGGGTGATCAAACCCGAGATCGGTCCGGCATCGCCTGCGCGGGCCGCGGCCAGGGCGCCGGCCAGGTTGTTGGTGGCGGCCACCCGGTCGCCTTGGGGGAAGCCCAACCCGGTGGCGATCGCGTCGGCCAGCGTGGCGACCGAGGCTCCGCCGGGTCCGCGGCCGGCGCGGGCGTCGGCCAGCAGGGCGTCGACGGCGCCCTTCGGATCGGGGGCCAGCGGGCAGTTGGTGGCCACGCACTGCGCGGCGAATGCGTCCAGGGCGGCCTGCTGGCCCTTGACCCGCTGTTCGGCCGCGGCCTCGGCACCGACCGCCAGCGGCAGCGGGGAGTCCAGGATCAGCCGCGACACCTTGTTGGGGTGTGAGCCTGCGTAGGCGAGCGCCACCTGGGCCCCGTTGCCGACGCCGAGCAGAGCCAGGGAGGGCACATCCCAGGTGCTGCGCAGCCGTTCCAGATCTTCGGCGGCGTGCGCGTTGTCGTAGGACGAGTCGCCCGGGGCGATCGTGTCGGTGCAACTGGTGGTCGCGGTCATGGTGACCGCACCGAGGTTGGCCACCGGATCGTCACCGGCCTGGAACTGCGTCTGGTCCTGCATCTCCTGGCGGTCGTAGACGTCGCGGCAATCCAGCGCGCCGGACATACCGATTCCACGCCGGTCCACCGCGACGATCGGGTGGGTCTTGAGAATGTCGGTTCCCGAGCGCGCCAACCACGTCGGCAGCTGTATCGAGGTGGGGATGTCGGATCCGGTGGTCATCACCAGGGGGCCGGCGTCGGCCGGGGTCTGCGATGACCGGGCCCGCACCACGCCGATGCTCACGGTTCCGGTGGCCCCGTTGATCGAGTCGAGATCGGCGTCGTAGGTGGCACAGTCCAGCGTCACGTCGGGAGTCGGCTGGACGCCGGCGTCGCTGAACACGCGCGGGGTGCAGTCCCGCCAGGACAGGTCATTCTTGGGCGCGTCGATGCCGGGGGCACTGGGTGGGCCCGCCGAGGTGGTCACGGGCTGTCCCTGCGGGTGGGCGCCGGAATCGGTGGCATAGCGCGGATCTGCGGCGAACAGCGGTGCGCAGGCAGTGAGCCCCAGTGACAGGACGGGCACGGCGACCGCCGACCTTCGCAGGGCTTTCACCAGCTGATGACGCATGCTGACCACAGTAGCGACAGCTTTCCCACTACCCGCGGACGTAGCGCGTGTACAGGTAGCCCTCGTCGTCGGTGAGCAGGTGCGAGGGCCGCATCCGGGTGTGGGCCTGGCCCGGACCGGTGGCGATGCGCCGGGCCACGCCGCCGACCAGGATCGGTGCCACGGTCAGGCACAACTCGTCGAGCAGGTCGTTCTCGATGAGTGTGCTCAGCAACGACGGGCCGCCCTCGGTGAGCACCCGGAAGAGCTTGCGTTCGGCGAGGATTCGCAGCGCCACCGCCGGGTCGACGCGGGTGGGGTCCGCACCGGAGGCGTCGAGTACCTCGGCGAGAGCGCCCAGCCGGTGCCGTGCGTCGGCGACGGTGTCGGTGGCGGTGAGGATCAGCGGTGCGACCTCGGTGCGGGTGAAGAACTTGGAGTTGTGGTCGAACTCGGCCGATGCGGTGATGACGGCGATCGGCGGCACCTCGGCCTGGCCACGGCGCTGGCGCTCCTGCCGCTGGGCGACCGACAGCTGCACGCCCGAGTAGTTCTCGATCCGCACTGTCGCCGCGCCCATCAGGATGACGTCGGCCGTCTGGCGCATGAGATTGAACACAGCCCGGTCACCCGGACCGGCCAGGCCGCCGGACTTGCCGTCCTCGGTGGCGCCTCCGTCCAGGCTGCTGATCATGTTGCCCCGCACCCAACATCGCTGCAGGTCATCGGGGTAGGCATAGTAGTCGGCCAGCTGGCCGTCGGCGATCTTGTCGACGTTTCCCAGCACGGTCAGGTCGGTCCCGGCGGTGTCATCGGACATGAACTGAATTGGAGCACGTCGCTACGCTGCCTCCATGCACGGGTCCAGCGGCGTCGCTCACCTCGCCGATCGTCATCCCACCGTCACGCCGGAGCGGCTGGTCGCACAGCTGGTTCCGCCGCCGACGTTCGCCGACGTCAGCTACGACAGCTACCGCCCGGACCCCGCCGAACCATCCCAGGCCGCGGCGGTGCAGTCCTGCCGCAGTTTCTGCGAACAGGCCGCGCTTCGACGGGCCGGCAAGAAGAAGTTGTTCGGCAAGCGTGAGGTCCTGCCCGGGGTCGGGCTGTACCTGGACGGCGGGTTCGGCGTCGGCAAGACCCACCTGCTGGCCTCGACCTATTACACGCTGTCTCAGGGCGAGGCGCCGACGGCGTTCGCCACGTTCGGTGAGCTGACCCAGCTCGCCGGCGTGTTCGGCTACAACGAGTGCATCGACCTGCTCTCGGAGTATGTCGTGGTGTGCATCGACGAGTTCGAACTCGACGACCCGGGCAACACGACCCTGATCTCCCGGCTGCTCTCGGCTCTGGTGGAGCGCGGGGTGTCGATCGCGGCCACCTCGAACACCCTGCCCGAACAGTTGGGTGAGGGCCGGTTCGCCGCCCAGGACTTCCTGCGTGAGATCAACACGCTGGCGCAGATCTTCACCACGGTGCGCATCGAGGGGCCCGACTACCGGCATCGTGACCTGCCGCCCGCCCCCGAGCCGCTGTCCGATGACGAGGTGGCGCAGCGCGCCGAGGGAGTCCCCGGCGCGACCCTCGACGACTTCGACGCGCTGTGTGCGCATCTGGCCACCATGCACCCGTCGCGCTATCACGCGTTGATCGAAGGCGTCACCGAGGTATTCATCACCGGGGTGCACCCGATCGAGGATCAGAGCGTGGCGCTGCGGCTGGTGGCGCTCACCGACCGGCTCTACGACGCGGGTGTCCCGGTGCTGGCATCGGGGACCAAGCTGGACACCATCTTCAGCCCGGAGATGATGGCCGGTGGGTTCCGGAAGAAGTACCTGCGGGCCACGTCGCGCCTGCTGGCCCTGACCGCCGCCGCGCAGCAGAAGACCGTCTAGACCGGGCGGACCATCACGTAGTCGTTCTCGATGCGGGTCCCGAGCCGGAAGGTCTTGGTGCCGCTGACGGTGAAACCGTTCTTGGCGTAGAAGCGCTGGGCGCGCCGGTTCTGCTGGTTGACCCCCAGCCACACGCAGCCGACACCGGATTCGGCCGCGCTGCCCAGGGCAGCGGACATCAGCGCCTGGGCCACGCCGCCCCCGTGCCGGCCGGGCAGCACATAGATCTTCGACAGCTCCAGTGCGGGCCGCTGCGGCACCGCCCGCTGGACGTCACTGTTGTCGGGGACTCCGTGAATCAGCATGGCGTAACCCGTTATCGAGTCCTCCCGCGCCACCAGCACGATCCGGTTCGGATCGGTGAGGTACTCGCCGAAGCGCTCCTCGGAAAGGGTCTCGGCGATGAAGGCGGCGATGTTGTCCGGTGTTACCGACGGGGGACAGGCCAGGGGAAAGGTGGCCGCCGCGACCGCCGCAAGTTCCGGAAGATCAGCCTCCGTGGCGAGGCGGATCAAGGCAGGGGCGCGCCCGGCTGCCACAGATTCCACTGCGCCAGGTGCTTGCCCGACTTGGTGTCGGTCAACACCACGTTGGTGACCAGTGCGCGGTAGACGTCCCAGTAGACATCGCCGTTGACGGTGGCTCCCGGGGGCGCGTTTCGCAGCGCAGCCTCGAGCCGGTTGGGCGCATCGGTGTGCTTGGGTGCGTACGCGTCGGCGTACGGGGTGACGCCGTTGAAGGTGAAGGCCAGCGCCATCGCGTACGGGCTGGGTGCCTGGATGGCGGTCACCGTGATCGGGACCCGCCACGGCCCGCCCTGGGCGCGCCATCGGGGCGAGCCGTTCCAGCCCCAGCCGGGCGGAACGTCGCTGGCGAGCACGTCGTGCACGGTGACATCGGCGACGATGCCGTTGTCGGTCTGGACGCGCAGCGTGTCACCGATGTTGCCGATCGGGGCGCTTTCGGCCGAGGCCGCCGGCGGGGCGACCAGGGCGGTAACCGCCACCACCATGGCCGTGAACATGAACGCAAACCAGCGAGGCATGCCAGGCATGATCGCACAGAGTGAAACGTGTTACAGCCGGATGGGTCAGGACACCCAGGGCCCGACGCCACCCACCTTGTCGATCCGGATGCGGGTCAACCACCCGGGCGGCGCATCCTTCGGCGGAAACGGAGCGTCGGGAGCGGCCAGCGTCTGCGCCAGCTCCTTGAGGAGTTCTGGTGCGCCGCCCTCGACGATGCGCGCGGTGCCGGTGATCGCCAGGTACGGCCGCATCACCTCGCCGACCCGCCCCGGATCGACGATCGTCACCGCGACCCGGGGGTCGCGGCGGACGTTCCGGACCTTCTTGTGCTCGGACAGATGGGCGGTGACGAGTTCGTCACCGTCGGGGGTGGACTGCAATGCCACCCAGACCAGGGTGACCTGTGGACTACCGTCAGGATTCAGCGTGACGAGCGTGGCGTCGGCGCCCGCGCCGATCAACTCGCGTGCGGCGTCATTGAGTAACACATCAGGTTCTACGGTTGCGCCGGCGCTTTCATTCCCGGTTCATTCCTCTTCGGTGTCCTGGCCTTTGGCGGTGAACGGGGCCAGGGCGGCGGCCAGTTCGGTCTCGAAACGCTGCGGGTCGGCGCCGAGCCGGTGCAGCGGTCCGTCCTCGCCTTCGGCCTCGGCCAGGGCGAGCAGGATGTGCTCGGTGCCGATGTAGTTGTGGCCGAGCCGAAGTGCTTGGCGGAAGGTCAGTTCCAGCGCCTTCTTGGCGCCCCCGTTGAACGGGATCAGTGCCGGGACCTGCTCGCTGGGCGGCGGCAGGGTGATGGCGGCCCGGGCGGTCTCGGCGGTGATGCCTTGACTCGCAAGGAGTTTGGCTGCGATTCCGTCGGGTTCGGCGAACAGTGCCAGCAACAGGTGTTCAGGGGTGATCTCGGCGTTGCCGGCCGCGTGCGCGGTGTTCTGCGAGACGACGACGACGTTGCGGGCCCGCGGGGTGAAGCGGCCGAATCCGGCGTTGGGATCGAGCGCGGCCGGGTCGAATGCGGGAACTTTCGGCACAAAGCGCTTCTGGGCGGCCTGTTTGGTGACTCCCATGGCCGTGCCGATGTCGGTCCAGGAAGCGCCCGAGCGCCGGGCCTGGTCCACGAAGTGTCCGATGAGGTGGTCGGCGATCTCGCCGAGGGCGTCCGCGGCGATCACGGCGTCGATCAACTGTTCAAGAGGTTCGGTGTGAGCCTTCTTGATCGCGCCGATGAGGTCGTCGAGACGGACGGGGTTGGTGATGGTGACGGGTTGGCTCATGCGTCAACTCTAGGTTGACGATCTGATGTCGTCAACCGCAAGTTGACGGCGATCGATCGGGCAAGATAACGCCGGTGAATCTCGAAGAGCGCGTGCTGAACCTGTTGCGGCCCGTGCTGCGGCCGGTGATGCGGGTGCTGTCGCTGCGCACCATCGTCATCGTCGGTGCGCTGTCGGTGGTCGTCACGGTCATCACGCTCGGGACCTGGGTGTGGATCGGCGTCACCAACGACCAGTACAGCCAGCTGGACCGGCGGCTGGATTCGTTGAGCAGCCTTGGTGACGTGAGCACGCTGCTCACAGCCACGAAGCAGGGTTCGGCCGACAAGCCCATGCCCGACGACGGTGGGCTGGTCCGCACCGCCCACATCGGGGGCGTCAGCGTCTCGGTGCCCAGTGACATCGTCCTGCCGCGCCTGGAGAACGGCTACGCCAACACCACGATCGACGGCGTCGAGTACCGCGTGCGGACGTTCACCGCGGGTCCGGCCAGCATCGCGCTCGGGGCGCCCTTGGCGGAGACGCAGCGCCGGATCGACGAGCTGCACCTGCGGGTCCTGCTGATCTGCGGCGGAGTCATCGGCAGCACCGTCGTGGTGGGCTGGGTGATCTCTCTGGTGATGATCACCCCGTTCCGCCTGCTGGCCCAGCAGGCCCGCGCGATCAACGCCCAGTCCAAGCCCGACGAGGTGCAGGTGCGCGGTGTGCGCGAGGCCGTGCAGATCGCCGAGGCGGTCGAGGGCATGCTCGCGCGCATCGGTAACGAGCAGGAGCGCACCAAGGCCGCGCTGGAGTCGGCCCGCGATTTCGCCGCGGTGGCCTCCCACGAACTGCGCACCCCGCTGACGGCGATGCGTACCAACCTGGAAGTGCTGTCCACCCTGGACATGACCGCCGAGCAGCGCCAGGAGGTGATCGGGGACGTACTGCGCACGCAGAGCCGCATCGAGGGCACCCTGACCGCCCTGGAACGGTTGGCTCAGGGGGAGTTGACCACGGTCGAGGATTTCGTGCCGATGGATGTCACCGAGTTGCTCGATCGCGCCGCACACGACGCGCTGCGCACGTACCCGGGCCTGCGGGCCACCCTGATGCCCTCGCCGACGGTGTTGATGCTGGGCATGCCCGCGGGTCTCCGTCTGGTGATCGACAACGCCATCGCCAACGCCGTCAAACACGGTGGCGCCACCGAGATCCGGCTCAGTGCAGTCAGTTCGGCCGACGACGTGCAGATCGTGGTCGACGACAACGGCTCCGGGGTGCCGGAGGCGGAACGGGCCGAGGTGTTCGAGCGGTTCGCCCGCGGCACCACCGCGTCGCGGTCGGGATCCGGCCTTGGCCTGGCCCTGGTCGCCCAGCAGGCCGAATTGCACGGCGGCACAGCGGCTTTGCTGGAGAGCCCGCTGGGCGGTGCGCGGCTGCTGCTACGGCTGCCGCTGACCCGGGCGCGCATGGAGGACGCCCCGTTCTAGGTTCAGGGGTGCGCGGGTTCTCCGGTGACGCGGTGATCGGCGTGGTTGAGCCCTTCCTGGACCAGGCGGCTCAAGTGTCCGTCGCGCAGCCGGTAGAAGACCCGCCGCCCGTCCTTGCGGGTTTCGACCATGCGGGCGAAACGGAGTTTTGCCAGGTGTTGACTGATCGAGGTGCGAGAGGCCCCGGTGGCCTCGGCAAGTGCGGTCACGTCGGCCTCGCCCTGGGTCAGAAGCCACAACAGGTGCAACCGGGTTCGGTCCGCCAGCATTCGGAACGTTTCGCTGGCTACGTCGAGGCGTTCGTCGTTGGGCGCGCCCTCATGGACCAGGCTGTCCTGCGGCCGAGACGACGGATTCCTGGGCTGCGCTGCCATGGAACTCCCTCCCGCGACGCGGCCAGATCACGGCCGATGCCAGTGTCGCGAGTGTAGCCAGTACGGCCAGTAGCAGGGCGGCAACAGCCTGGTTGAGCGTGGCGCCGACCCAGCCGGCTACCGGGTAGGTGAGCAGGAAACCGGCGTGCGACAGCGAGAACTGCGCGGTGAAGACCTCGGTGCGGTTCTGGACGGTCGAGTTGCGGCGCAGCAGGCGGGCTGACGGTGTGTTGACCATCGAGGTGCCTGCGCCAGTGATCGCCCACAGCGTGCACAGGGCGATCCACCCCGCGGCTCCGGACGGTCCGGCGAGGATGAATAGGGTTGTCGCGCTCAGCGCTCCGGCACAAACCGCGGCCCCGACGAGCATGGTCGTGCGGTCGGAGATCAGATTGAGCAGGCGCGGCACGGTCAATGCGACGAGCATCGAACCACCGCCGAAACACGCCAGTGCGACCGCGAGGCCGCTGTCCTGACCGTCGAGCAGGGTTCGCACGTAGATCACGGTGTTGACCACCACCAGCCCGGTGGCCGCTGCGACGACGATGTTGAGCGCCAGCAGGGCGCGCAGCTCTGGAGATGACCGCATGATGTGCGTACCGCTCAGCAGGCGGTCCCGAAAATCAGCCGGGCGCGGGGCGTGTGGATTGTCGGGGACTCGAGCCAACGAGACTGCGGTGGCCGACGACAGGAATCCGGCGACCGTGCCAAGGAACAGGGTCGGGTAGTCGACCACGGTCAGCAAGATCGCCGCGAGGACCGGACTAGCCAGAGATTCCAGGTCGTAGGCGAGACGGGACAACGACAGTGCCCTCGTGTAGGTGTGTTCTTCCGCCAGGGCTGATGCGATCACCGCCTGATACGCCGGCGTGAACGTGGCCGATGCCGCCTGTAGCAGAAATACCAGAAGGTATATCTGCCAGACGGATTCGACGAACGGTAGGCAGAGTGCGACCGCAGCTCGCAGTACATCGGTCGCGATGAGAACTGACCGTGGACGTAGTCGCGCGGTGGCGGCGGCCGTCAGGGGAGCGACGAAGACGTAGGCGGTCATCTTGATCGCCAGCGCGGTTCCCAGCACGGCTCCGGCGTTGTCGGCGGCGACGTCGAAGGCCAGCAACCCAAGGGCGACGGTCAGCAGGCCGGTGCCCAGTAGTGCCACGACCTGTGCCGCGTACAGGCGCCGGAACAGCGGAATGCGCAAGGGGTTGCTCGCCACCCCGTCAGTATGTCAATATGTGCGCATTTGCGCACCTATTGCTCAGTTGTGGGCGGCGGCGACGTAGTCGGCACCGCCGACATAGACCGTGCTGCCCGAGGGTGCCGGCTCGAGTCCGGCGCCCACGATCGCCGCGGCGAACTCCTCGATCGTGGGCAAGGTGCCGTGAATCTTCCTGGCCGACACGGCATCAGGGTCGCGACGGGCCAGTAACCGCACGATGATCGTGCCGTCGATCATGTCGCCGGACACCACGACGAACGGCACCCCGGCGTCGTCGAAACGGGGTTGCATCGCGCGCAGTGCGTCCTCGCCGGCGCGCTTGCTCGCGGCGATGGGCAGGTAGTCGGCGGGAACCGGCTGTTGTCCGTGGAAGTGTGCCTGGTGGCTGGTGACGAACACGATGCGGCCGCCCGGGCTGAGCAGTGGCAGTGTCAGCTCGGCCAGGCGGACCTGGGCATCGCGGTTGATCCGCATCGGGTAGCCGGCGTCCGCGCCGCGCTCGAGCCCGCCGGAAGCGTTGAGCACCAACAGGTCAATGCGGCCGAACGTCTGCCCGATGTGGGTGATCAGGTCGGCGGTCGCATCGGGATCGCAGAGGTCGGCGCCCGCGACGGAGCCCCGGCCGCCCGCTGCGGTGATGGCATCCACGATCGCGTTGGCCCGCTTGGCCTTCTCTCGGTAGTTGACGATCACGTGCACGCCGGCCGCGCCGAGTTGGTGGGCCACTTCGGCGCCGATCCCACGTGATGCGCCGGTGACGAGCGCGACTTTCATGACTTGCCTCCGTGCTTCTGATTTAGAACCAATATGATAGTTCTAAATGAGAAGCGCAAGTGGGCCCGAGTTTGTTCGCCGTGGTGAAGACCCGGCGAATGCGCCGATGCTGGCGGCCATGGAGCTGCTGGGTCAGCGTTGGGTGTTGCGGGTGATCTGGGAGCTCGAACCGGGGTCTCTGGGCTTCCTTGAACTACGCCGTCACATGGGCAATTGCTCGTCGAGCATGCTCTCGGAGCGGCTGCAACAACTCGTTGCCGCCGGACTGGTCGTCAAGAACGAAACCGGGGCATGGGAACTGACGGTCGCCGGTGCGGGACTGGGGGCGGCGCTGTCGGGATTGTGGGACTGGTCGGAGTCCTGGAAAGCCGGGAAGCCTCAGCAGCTCTGAGTCGGGGACCGCTCCAGGAGTTCGTCGAGGAAGCCCGCGGCCTCCCGTCCGGCGCGCTCCACGTCGCCTGCCGCGATGGCCTCCACCAACCCGTCGTGCGGAAACATTCCGCCGGGACCTGCGCTGGTCGTCGCGACGCTGGCGGTGATGGCCTCCAGCAGCCCGCGGTAGAGCTCGACGAGTACCGGATTGTGCGACGCACGCACCACGGCCAGGTGGAACTCGGTGTCGGTTCGCGTGAACTCCGCGTGGTCGGTGGTATCGGTGTGGGCCAGGTGGGCGCGTAGCTCCACCAGGTCGTCGTCGGTGCGCGCGACGGCGGCCAGGCGGGCGCCCTCCACCTCGAGGCAGCGCCGGACCTGAAGGACATCGCGCAGTTCGGATCCGCACAGCCGACGCAGGGCTGCCGATACCTCGCTCGTGGCGCGCACGTAGGTGCCGTCGCCCTGTCGTACTTCGAAGATGCCGTTGTGCGCCAGGGCCCGGATCGCCTCGCGCACGGTGTTGCGCCCGACGCCGAGCGCCTCGACCAGTTCGGGCTCGGTGGGAATCCGGCTGTCGACCGGCCATTCGCCGGAGGTGACCAGGGTGCGCAGTTGCTCGATGACCTGGTCGACCAGGCCCGTGCGTCGCGTTGTGGCGAGCGGCACTGGAAAGTCCTTTCATCCAATCATGGGATGTATGGCATCATAACCGGGTGAGTAGGACCCTGCGCAACGAATCCCGTAACGGTTACGAGCACGATCTGGAGCTCGAGCTGGACGGTGCCGTAGAGGTCCGCCCCGGGACGATGGCAGCGGGCGGAGTCCTGCTCGTCGTGGCGGTGATCTTGACCGCGCTGAACCTGCGCCCCGCCATCACCAGCATCGGACCGGTTCTCGGGGAGATGCGGGAATCGCTCGGTGCCTCGGCGGTTTGGGCCGGCGTGCTGACCACCCTGCCGGGCCTGTGCTTCGCGGCAGCCGGACTGACCGCACCGTGGTTGGCCCGCCGGATCGGGCTGGGGCGGGCGATCTCGGTCGCCCTGGTGATCCTCAGCATCGGCCTGGTCGTCCGCGTGCTGGACGGCCCGTACGTGGTGATCGGCGGAACGCTGGTGGCCACCGGAGGTATCGCGCTGGTCAACGTGCTCATCCCCGTCGTGATCAAGGGATCGTTCCCCGCCCAGATCGGCCTGATGACCGGTATCTACACCGCGGCCCTGCAGGGCGGCGGGGCGCTGGGATCTGCGGTCACCCCGCCGCTGGAGCCCCTGCTGGGCGGCTGGCGTGGGGCGCTGGGCTCCTGGGCCCTCGTGGCTGTCGTCGCGCTGCTGTTCTGGCTCGTCGGTGCCCGCGGCATCAGCCAGGCCCGCACCGAGAAAGCTGCCCCGGGTGGTTCCACGCGGTCCCTGCTGCGCAGCCCACTGGCCTGGACCATCACGTTGTTCTTCGGCTGCCAGTCGTTCCTGGCCTACATCATGATGGGCTGGCTGCCCGAGGTGTTCATCGACAACGGGGTCAGCAAGTCAGATGCCGGGCTCCTGCTCGGCCTGGTGTCGATCCTCGCGGTACCGATCAGCCTGATCGTTCCGCCGCTGGCGGCCAAGCAGAAGAACCAGAGCGGCTGGATCGTGGGGCTCGGCGTGATCGGCATGATCGGCATGATCGGCCTGCTCGTCGATCCCGGCGCGGCGCCGCTGCTGTGGAGCTTCTTCGTGGGCATCGGGATGAGCGTGTTCTCGTTGGCGCTCACCGTGATTGCGCTGCGTGCCCGCAATGCCGAGGACACCGCGCGGCTCTCCGGGATGGCGCAGGGCTTCGGCTATCTGCTGGCCGGCGTGGGGCCGTTCACGTTCGGACTGCTCCACGACATGACCGCGGGCTGGACCGCGCCGTTCGTCATGGTGCTGGCGGTCTACCTGGTGCAGATGGTGGCGGGTGCACTCGCCGGCCGTAACCGCTACGTCTGAGCCACAAGCCCGGTTTGTGACGCCACAACATTGTGGCGCCTACCGGTGATCGATCGTCGCCGCCAACATTGTTGACGTGACCACCTACGCAGCCGCCTATACAGCCGAGAGGCCGTTCCATACCGCTCTGCTGGCTGAATTGGACAGTGCGGGTTCGGCGTTCCGGCACATCACGCCGAACTGGTTCGCCTCGGTGATGGGCACCGGAATCGTCGCGACAGCCGCGGCCACCCTGCCGCTGCACGTGCCGGGTCTGCACGAATTCGCCACTGCGGTATGGATTCTCGCCGGCACCATACTGGTGGTGCTGACCGCGGCCTTCGCCACGCACTGGATCCGGCACCGCGAGCAGGCGAAAGCCTATGCCGCGCATCACGTGGTCGGCCAGTTCTACGGTGCACCGGCCATGGCGCTGCTCACCGTCGGGGCGGGGGCGCTGCTGCTGGGCCCGGCGATCATCGGGCGGTCCGCGGCGCTGGCCCTGGACGTGGTGCTGTGGACCGCCGGCACAGCATTGGGATTGGTTGTTGCTCTGTGGCTTCCGTTCACGATGATCACCCGGGAGGACCACACCGACGTGGAGGCGGTCCCGGCCTGGATGATGCCGGTGGTTTCGCCCATGGTGTCGGCCTCCACCGGCGCCTTGCTGCTGTCCCACCTCGGCCCGGGACAGGCCGGTATGACCCTTCTGGTGGCCTGCTATGCCATGTTCGGCTTGAGCCTGCTGGCCGGTCTCATCACCACGACCATGGTGTATTCGCGGCTCATGCACGGCGGCTTCAGCCAGGTGCAGGCAATTCCCACGGTGTGGATCGTGCTCGGTGTTGTCGGCCAGTCGATCACCGCGGCCAACCTGCTGGCCGCCCATGCCGGATCGGTGCTCACCGACGCGGCCACGGTCTCGGCGCTGCATGCCTTCGGCATCGTGTACGGCCTGGTGATGGGTGGATTCGGAGCGTTCGTGTTCTGCCTGGCGACCGCGCTCACGGTGCACGCCGCACGGCGCGGGTTGTCCTTCAGCCTGACCTGGTGGAGCTTCACCTTCCCGGTGGGCACCTGCGTGACGGGCGCGACCGCACTGGGCGCCGCCACCGGTGCGGTCGCCATCTCCTGGCTTGCCGTCGCGCTGTACGTGCTGCTGCTCGGCGCGTGGGCGACCGTTGCCACCAACACGGTGCGCGGGGTGCGAACCGGGCGACTGCTGCGCGGCTGACGTTGGGCGGTTGCGTCACTCGCGGCGGTGTTGATGTGAAGCGATGTGACTGAGCAGATCGCGCACCGCCCCGGCCGGCGGGGTGCGGCCTCCCGACCAGATGGCGCGCAACTCGCGACGTAGATCCAGGCCGGCGATGGACACCTCGCGCAGTCGGCCGAGCGTGAGATCGTCATCGACGGCCAACCGGCTCATCACCGCCGGACCGGCACCGGCCAGCACCGCGGCGCGCATCGCCGCCGCCGAGGACAATTCGATCGCGGGATCGGCCTGCCGGCTCGACGGGCCCAACGCCGAGCGCAGCGCGGAACTGAGCGCTTCCCTCGTGCCCGAACCGGTTTCCCGGGACACCAGCGCCGTGTCGTTGAGTTCGGTCGGCCTGACCGGGGCTGATCGGCGGGCCCACTTGTGATCCGGCGGTACCACGGCGACCAGCTCGTCATGGGCGATCACCCGGCTGCGCAAACCGGCCGGTGTGCCCGGGGATTCGATGAAGCCGAGGTCGGCCGAACCGTCGTGCACCGCGGCGATCACCTGGTCGCTGTTGGCCGCGGTGAGGATGACCTGCGGTGCCGCCGCGTTGCGGCGCGCGGCATCGGCCTGTAGCGACACCAACCAGCGCGGCATGAGTTGCTCGGCGATGGTCAGGCTGGCCGCGACGGTGATCCGGCTGTGGCTTTCGCTGCGCATCGCGGCCAACCCGGCGTCCACGCGCCCGGCGACGTCGAGCAACTGGTCGGCCCACTCGGCGACCACCGCGCCGGCCGCGGTCAGCCGCGATCCACGGGGGCTGCGCTGCACCAACCTCACCCCGGTCTGGCCCTCGATGGAGGCCAGGCGGGCGGATACCGCCTGCTGGGTGAGACCCAGTTCACGCCCGGCGGCTCCGAGGCTGCCGGTGCGCGCGATCGCCAGCAGCACTTCGAACGCTGCCAGCTCGGGCATCCGGGCGCTGAGCGGCATGCTCAGGATCGTAGGTCGTAGTCACAAATCACGGTTGTGAACGCACCGGTTGTGGCCCTGCTCGGGCGGTGGTGTAGCCTGGCCGACGTGACTATCGGTGTGTGTGCCAGCTATTGGCGCTTTATCGAGGCTCCGGGCGGAGCCGATAAAGCGCAGCACTAAGCACGCATCCACCCGGAGCCCAGGCAGTGACCATCGGTCGCTGCCTTTCGTCGTTACAGGGCGCCGGATCCTTTGCCAGGTGCCCACCACCAGGAAGGCACCTGAAAATGAACTTGGCGCAGATCGCCAACGCCCCCACCACATCGGACCGACGGGTCCGTAGTTTCAGCGCGATTCCCAGCCCGCACGATGTGCTGACCGAGTTCCCGCTGGGGGAGCGCCGCGCCGAGCGGGTGGCCCGCGACCGCGACGAAATCGCCGACATCCTCGCCGGTCGCGACGACCGGCTGCTCGTGGTCGTCGGTCCGTGTTCGGTGCACGATCCCGCGGCCGCGCTGGAATACGCCAGCCGGTTGGTCAAGGTGGCCGACGAGCTCAAGGACCAGCTCAAGATCGTGATGCGGGTGTACTTCGAGAAGCCGCGCACCACCACCGGTTGGAAAGGTTTGATCAACGACCCGGGCATGGACGGCACCTACGATGTCGCGCGCGGCCTCCGGGTGGCCCGTCAGCTGCTGCTCGACATCATCGACATCGGCCTGCCCGTCGGGTGTGAGTTCCTGGAACCGACCAGCCCGCAGTACATCGCCGATGCCGTGGCGTGGGGCGCGATCGGCGCCAGGACCACCGAGTCGCAGGTGCACCGCCAGCTGGCGTCGGGACTGTCGATGCCGGTCGGGTTCAAGAACGGCACCGACGGCAACATCCAGGTGGCGGTCGACGGCGTGAAAGCCGCTGCCGCCGAGCATGTCTTCTTCGGTATGGACGATATGGGCCGCGGCGCGGTGGTGAGCACCGCAGGCAATGAGGACTGCCATGTGATCCTGCGCGGCGGGACCGACGGACCGAACTACGGCGCCGACGCGGTGGCCGACGCCGCAGCCAAGCTGACCGGGGCCGGGCTGCCCGCTCGTGTCGTGATCGATTGCAGCCACGCCAATTCCGGCAAGGACCATGTCCGCCAGGCATCGGTGGCCGCGGAGGTGGCCCAGTTGGTTCGGAACGGGCTGCCGATCAGCGGTGTGATGCTGGAGAGCTTCCTGGTCGCCGGTGCGCAGGCGCCCGAGGCGCGTCCGCTCACCTACGGACAGTCGGTCACCGACAAGTGCATGGATTGGGACGCAACCGATCTGGTGCTGCGGGAGCTCGCAACCCGCAACGGCTAATTCCCGCTCGGCTTGCGGTACCGGCCGCCGGGATCACGGTCGAACTGGGGCGGATTGGCGGGGTCGAGTTCGATCAGGACGTCGTCGCCCGTGTCGTGAGGCGCGGTGAAGACGACGACGGGTGACCCCGCCAGCGGAACCCGGGCGTGATCGGCGACCATGTTCGCCGTCACCACCCGGTGTCCGGTCGGACCCTCGAATGCGACCGTGACGGTGAACTGCGGGTCGTTCGCGGTCCAGCGTTTCAGGAATTTCACGTCGCGCAGCTGCCCCACAGAACGAACGCCGTGGCCCCGCAACGCCGTCAGCCGTTGCCGGCGCTGCCGGATGTACCTCGCTCCCCGCCATGCCGTGACTGTGGCGAGTACCGCGCCGGCCGAGCACACCACGCTGCCCAGCGCGATGACTCCGCTGCTGAAATCTCTGAACCAGACGGCGGCGCCGAGCAACCCGACTGCGACACCGGAAAATGCGGGTATCACTGCGATCCAATTGCCTGTCCTGCGTTGCCCGAACGTGTCGCGGGCCTCGTCGGCAACGATGGTCGCGAGGATGGCGGGCAGGAACGAACCCACGATCGTTGCGACACCCAACCAGGGCGACGGGTCGTGGGTCTGCATGCTGCGAAACCAGAAACCCGCTCCGACCGCGACCACCGCCCACAGCACGAAGCTGAGCCCGGCGAAGTACCACAGCGTTTCCGACGGCCGGCAGATCGGCACGGTGATGCCGCCGTGCTTCTCCACGGTCGAGAACTGGGGGAGCGTACTTTCCCAGCTGCCGGGCTGCTGCGCGGTGTCGCCGGTCATGCGGTGCCCCCTTAGCTCGGAGTCACCAGTATTGCCACGAGTTGCCGGGCACCGGGCGTCACGGACCGCCGATAGCTCCGGTTCTCACCAATTGTTCACGGCCTCAACACAGATCGGTTAGGCGCCGGCCTCGTTTTCGGGCCGCTCGTCTGCCCCGGGCTGCCAGCTGCCCGGCATCATCGGGGTGGTCGTGCCGCTGCCGAACGTGTCATCGTCCAGCATGGTCAGCCCGGCCGGACCGGCAGTGGTGGATTTCACCGAGGTGCCGGTGAATCCGAGATCTCCGGCACCGCTGCCGGATGCACTGGTGCTCGCGGGTTGCTCGGGCGTGGGCGCGGCGGCGGCGTCGCCGTCGGCCGTCAGGAACTCGTAGCGGTAACCGCGGTCCTTGGCCGTCCCGCCGCGACGCTTACGGGCCTGGGCCCGTCGCTTGTTGATTGCTGCCGCCGTCGCTGCGGCCGCGGCAGATGCGCCGACGGAGTCCGAAGCCTTGGCTGTGGCGCTGTATTTCGATGTCGAGCCGAAACCGAATCCTGAACCTCCGCCCGGTACCGCATAGAGGGCGTTCTCGGCCCCCGCCGGCATCGGAGCGGGAGTCGACGGTGCGGGGGCGGCGGGCGCGGAGGTGGGTGCCGTCGTGGGTGCGGCGCCCGCGGTCACCGATGCCGGCGCCGGGGAGCCGGGCAGCGCGGCGACCGCGGGCTGCTCGGCGCGCGGGGCGATCTCCTCGGCCGGCGCCTCGATCGGAATGTCGTAGGCATTCGCCATCCCGACGATCCCGAGCAGTCCGAGCATGGCCGGGGAGGCCGCAGCGACCGCCGCGGCGTACAACGGGGTGCCCAGCACCGCGAAGGTCGCCGCGTAGGCACCGAGGAAGAACACATTGATATAGGTGCTGAACAGCAACGACGGGTCGGCGATGATCTCACCGAGGATCTGCGGAATCTTCCAGGGCTCGAGAATGAATTCCCGGAGCTGGTCGTACATCCCGTAGAAGTGGTCGGACTGCCCTTTGATCCAATTCCCGATCGGATCGTTGGCCTCGATCCACGCGACGAACTCCTCGTACGAGCTGATCAAGTCGCTCAAGCTCAGGGACGAGCCCGATTCGCCGGCCCTGGCCACGGCCGCCGATTGCGCCATGGTGGCCGACGCGGCGCCCGCTTCCCCGACACCCGGGGCCAGCAGTATCGGCGCTGCGGTGGACGGCGGTGCGGCCGTCATCGCCACCTCGGAAGCCGCCTGATAGACGGTCATCGTGGTCGCCGCCTGAATCCACATGCGGACGTAGTCGGCCTCGTTGACCGCGATGGGGATGGTGTTGATCCCGAAGAAGTTGGTGGCCACCAACACGCCGAGGGTTGCCCGGTTGGCCGCCAGCTCGGCCAGCGACGGCATGGCCGCCAGGGCGGCGGTGTAGGACGCCGCCGCGGTCTCGATCTGGGTGGCCACCCCGGCGGTGCTCGCGCTCGTCTCGCTCAGCCACGCCAGGTAGGGAACATGTGCCGCCGTGTATCGCTCGGCGCTCGGACCCTCCCAGGCTCCGGCCTGCACGGTGCCCATCAGGGCGGTCAATTCGCTTGCCGCCGAGGAGTATTCGGTGCTCAGGGCGCTCCAGGCTCCGGCGGCTGCCAACAGCGGTCCGGCGCCGGGGCCGCTGCTGAGCAGGGCCGAGTGCACTTCGGGCGGGACGGCCATCCAGACCGGCGCGGTCATCGCAGACCGCCGGGCAGGGTGGGGGACGGGGTGGCGTCGCTATTTGCTGTTTTGGGGATGGGGGTGCAGATGCTCATCGGCGTTGTCCGGGGTGCAGTGCGTGCAGGCGGCCCGGCGTCTCCTTTCGATCGTTTGCTCCCCCATCAGACAAGTATGGTTAGCATAAGCTAACTTCAGTCGATTTGGGGTATGAACTTCCTATGTTTTGCCGGAATCGTCAATTTGGGTTGGGGCTGAACTAGCGGCGGTAGGCAGGCAGGTTCTCGGCCAGTTCGTCGAAGACGCGCTGGTTCAGGCTGAACGCCAGCTTCACCTCGTCGACCACGCGATCGATCTCATCCCCGTCGAGGCCCAGTCCGTCGAGGCGGTCGCGGTAGGCGTCCTTGTACGGCTTGGGCCGCATCGGGAAGTCGTAGAACGCCAGCCCTTCGCCGTCGAGGTCGAACGAGCGCCCCAGGATGCGACCGATGGCCTGGCCGCCGGAAAGATCGCCGAGGTAGCGGGTGTAGTGATGCGCCACCAGCGCCCCGCCCCAGGGGACATCGGCGAACCGGGCGCAGTAGGCGCGTACCGCGGGTGAGTCGACGACGCGATCCGCGCCGGGCGCCCAGTGGGCAAGGTCGGCATCGATGGCTTCCAGCCGCTCGAGTGCGGGGTCGTACACGGCGCCGACGAGGGGGTTGTCGCGGTGCTCCCGGACGGCGGTCTCCAGCGCGTCGTAGATCGCCCGCAACCGCAGCAGATAGTCCACGTAGCCCTGCTCGTTGACCCGGCCGCTCAGGAGTTCGGTGACAAACGGCGACTGCTCGGCGGCGTCGTGCTGGTCGGTCGAGTCCTGACGCATCGCCGCGGACAGCGAACGGACGGACTCGGTTACGACGGCGCTTGGCGGCATTCTCGGCTCCACTTGGTAGGGCTCAACTTTGACAGCTTGTCAGCATGATGCTGACAACCTGTCGGAAACCTAGCACGGCGCCGACCGGTTGGGGGAGCTACGGGTGTTCGGGAGGCCGCGTCGCGGCTAGAGCTGGAGCTAGAGCGTGGCGCCGAGTGCGCGCAGGACGAATCGTTCGATCGCCTCCACCGGAAGGTGGCGAGGCGCGAGGCACGCGTGGATCAACGACATCGTGGCGGGCTCGTCGTCCACGACGAACTGCCCGGTGGCCACACCCTGGGCCAGGATCTCGCGAAGCACGTCTTCGACGGCCACCACGTGGTCGCGGATGGCCAGCATGGTTTCGGTCGACAGTGCGCCGTAGAGCTGCATGCCCATGCCCATGTGGAATTCCTGCCCGGCCTCCAGCTGATGCCGGATATAGACACCCAGGCGTCTGACCGGATCGTCGACCTCGGACAGGGCGGCCCGCAACCCGTCGAGGTAGCGGGTCGTCTCGTGTGAGGCGAAGGCGATCACCACGGATTCCTTGTCCGGGAAGTGGTGATAGATCGCGGTCCGGCCGATCCCGGCCTCGGCCGCGAGCTTGGCCATCGTGATCGCGTCGAAGCTGTGCTCGGCCATGAGTGCGGCGAAAGCCTCGAAGATGCGCTGTTGGACCAGCTCGCGGTGTTCTTCGACCGATGAGGCGCTGATCCTGGGCACGCTCGACTCTAACGCCCGCCGCGAAATCCGAAGCTGTTAGTACAGCCTTAGCGATCGGCCGGTGATCGCGCGGTCCACTACAGTCTCGATACCCAACTGAATGAACGGTGGTACTTCGTGCTGCGTGCCTGGCGGGGCTCACCCATCCCTTCGCGTTTCGCCACTGTGGCGCGGACCCTGCATCCGGTCGGTTTGTCGGTGGCGCTGCTGTTCTTCGCCTGGTCGATGAGCCCGTCACTGCTGCCGCGCGCCTGGTACCTGCAAGGGGTCGCGACGGGTATCAGCATCGGGATCGGATATGGGCTGGGGTGCGCCGTCGCGTGGGTGGTGTGCCGCTGCGGGATCCGCCCGCAGTGGTCGTCGCGGACCCGCAGGATCGGGTGGTGGACCCTGTCCGGTGCCGCTGTCGTGGTCGTCCCGATGTTTCTGGTGCTGGGGTCATGGTGGCAGCAGATCCTGCGCGACCTGATCGGGATGCCGCGGACCGAGCGGTCCTTCTACATCCTGGTGTTGTTGATCGCGGTGGCCATCGCCGTGGCTTTGGTCGCCATCGGGCGTGGATTGCGTTGGGCCACCAATCGTTTGACTGATCTCGGCGGGCGGGTCGTGCCCGGCCCGGTGGCCCGGCTGGCCGCGGTGGTCATCGTCGTGGCCCTGGTGGTGATGGGGCTGGACGGCGCGCTGCATCGTGGACTGCTGAGCATGGCCGAACGTTCGGCGAAGGTGGCCGACAAGAGCACCGCCGAGGGCGTGACGCAACCGGGAGCACCGGAGCGTTCCGGTTCGCCGGCCTCCGCGCAGGCGTGGGACACCCTCGGGCGGGAGGGCCGCACGTTTGTGGCCGGCGGTCCGAGCGCCCAACAGATCTCGAAGGTGATGGGAGTCCCGGCACTCACCCCGATCCGGGTGTATGCCGGCCGCACCTCGGCCGACAGTGTCGAAGGCATCGCCGAGCAGGTGGTCGCCGAACTGCGCCGCACCCACGCCTTCGAGCGCAAGGTGCTGGCCGTCGTGACCACCACTGGCCGCGGTTGGGTGAACCCGAATGTCGCGTCCGCCCTCGAATACGTCAACGACGGGGACACCGCGATCGCGTCGATGCAGTATTCGTTCCTGCCCAGCGCGCTGTCCTTCATCGCCGACCGCGAGACCCCGCCGTTGGCCGGACAGGCGTTGTTCGAAGCGGTACACCGGGTTTGGGCCGCCCTGCCCGAAACCAAGCGGCCGAAACTCGTGGTGTTCGGGGAGAGCCTGGGTTCCTTCGGTGGGCAGTCCGCGTTCGCCTCCGGTGCGGACATCGTCGCCCGCACCGACGGTGCGCTGCTGGTCGGTACACCCAACTTCGCGCAGCCATGGGGGAGGATCACCGCCAACCGGGACCCTGGCTCGCTGGAACGCCTGCCGGTGGTCGGCGAGGGGCGCCACATCCGCTTCGCCTCCCGGACCTCCGATGTGAATCTGACCGGCCCGTGGGAGTTTCCGCGCGTGGTGTTCTGGCAGCACGCCAGCGACCCGATCACGTGGTGGTCGTTCGACCTGCTGTTGCACCGCCCGGACTGGTTGCGGGAACCGCTGGGTCCCGACGTGGACCCGGGGATGCGATGGCTGCCGTTCGTGACGTTCTGGCAGGTGACGCTGGACATGATCTTCTCCGCGGACGTGCCCTACGGGTACGGCCACGCCTTCGGCCCGGATGCCGCTGACCTGTGGGTCGACATCCTGGCTCCGCACGGTTGGGATCCCGCACTGGCCCAACGGATCCAGGATGCGATTGCCGCGGGCTGAGCTGCTCGGCGGTGCCGTCAGCGGGTAGAGGTGATCCGCGCGGCCAGAGTCGTGGTCCACTCGGTCAGGTAGTGGTCATCGGGCGGCGCGGTGGATCCGGTTTGGGTCTCGGCCCGGAAGAACATTTCGGTCGCGCGCCGACCCAGCAGCGCGTTGATGCCCAAGGTGGCGATGGCGCGGCTTTCGCCCGGATCGAGTGCGGGCACCCAGCCTTGGATCCAGTCGTCCAGTTCGGTGTAGAGCCCGTCGATGAGGGCGGCGTAGGCGTCGTTGAGTCGTGACGAGTGGTCCGACGGTGTGCGGGCGGCGATTTGCAGGAGCTGGCTCTCCTCGTCGATGACGTTGAGCAGATAGCGGCTGAGCAGGGTCAGCTCGGTGCGGAGGTCACCGAGGCCGGCGAAGAGCGACCTTATGTCGCGCATGGCGCGGCGGCGGTCCAGCTGGCGGTCGATGCCCGCTTCCAGGAGGGATTCCTTGGATTTGAAGTGGTGGTAGAGCGCACCCGAGCCGGCCGCGAGGCCCGCGGCCGCCTCGATCTGCGCGACGCTGGTCGCTCGGTAGCCCTGCTCGCTGAACAGTCGCATCGCCTCGGTGACCAGGCGGTCGCGTGTCGTCGTCTCCGTCATTGACCGTCCCAAAGTGTTCACTTAGTATTGCCAAGTGAACACTTTATCAGGGTGAGGAGGGGGCGATGGCCGATTCGGATCGAGCTGTCCCGCGGGGTCGGGTTCGTCGCACGATGCCGCTGGCCGGGTTCACCGCGCGGGCCGCCGGGGGGCGGGTCGTGGCGGCATTGCGCAAGCAGGCCGGCGACGCCGCAGCAGTCGACCGTTTCCATGAGCGCACGGCTGAGCGCTACGCCGATCTGCTCGGGCACTCCAAGGGTGTCCTGATGAAAGCCGGGCAGATGGTGTCGATGGTCGACCCCAGTGCTGTCGGTTTCGGCGAATTGTCGCCCTATCAGCGGGCTCTGGTCCGGTTGCAGGGGGATGCCCCGCCGATGGGGCCGCGACTGGCGCACGAGGTGGTGCACGCCGAACTGGGACGTCCGGTAACAGAGGTGTTCACCGAGTTCTCAGATGAGCCGATGGCTGCCGCCTCGATCGGCCAGGTGCATCGGGCCACGATGCCCGACGGGCGCCGGGTCGCCGTCAAGGTTCAGTACCCCGGTGTGGCGCAGGCGATCCGTGACGATCTGGCGAATACCGAACTGCTTACCACCTTCGTTCGCTTCATGAACTCGACCGTGCCGGGCTCGATACCGGATCTGCGCCGGGCCAGCCAGGAACTCACCGAGCGGATCTCCGAGGAACTCGACT
This sequence comes from Mycobacterium sp. 134, assembly GCF_048282715.1. Lineage (NCBI taxonomy): Bacteria > Bacillati > Actinomycetota > Actinomycetes > Mycobacteriales > Mycobacteriaceae > Mycobacterium > Mycobacterium sp. 134. The sequence goes on along the minus strand of NZ_JBLVUN010000008.1, from coordinate 3,800,376 downwards.
ACCGGCACGAGGCCGCCAACATCGCGGCGTTCAGCGAGCTCTACGGGGATCACCCATTCATCCGCGTCCCCGAGGTGGTCGCCGAAGCCTCGGCCGACCGGGTGCTGACCATGACTTATGTCGAGGGTATGGACTGGGCCGAGGCGCTGGATGCCGACCAGGATCTGAAAAACACCTGGGCCGAGGTGATCTCACGGATGCTGACCGGCTCCTACCGGCACGCGAACCTGTTTCACGCCGATCCGCATCCCGGCAACTACCGATTCGGGCCGGACGGCACCGTGGGATTCGTCGACTTCGGGTGCGTCAAGGTGCTGTCCGAACCGCGCCGTTGGGAGATCGTGCGAATGGCCCGGGCGGTCCTCGAAGGGCGCAAGGATGAGCTCCGTGAAGTGATGGCCGAATCCGGCTTTCTCACAAAGGATTCCACGCTGACCGCCGACGAGGCCTACGGTTGGTGGTCGACACTGATGTACGAGTTGCTGGGGCCCCAGCCCGCGAACTACACGCAGGAAGCCTCCGAGCGCACGGTCCGGTCCCTGATCGATGTGCGCTCCAACAACCACCCGATTCGCCGCATGTCGGTTCCACCTGACTTCGTCTTCTTCTCCCGGCTCAACCTGTCGATGAACGCGATCTTCACCGCGTTGGGGGCGACGTTCCAGGCCCGTGCGTCCTTGGAGGATATGGACGGTCGGGCCGAACCGGTCTCGGACCTGGGCAAGCAGCACATCGCCTGGGTGCGCGAACGGGGGTTGCCGTTCGGGATGGATCGACATGACCCGCAGTGAGGTTTCGGCACCGCGCCTGCCGTGGGGTGCGGCCGATCCGTATCCGTTCTACGAAGACCGCCGACGCGGCGGTGACGTCGTGTGGGACGACATCGCCCAGGCGTGGCTGGTTCTCGGCTACGAGGCGGCCCGACAGGTGCTCGGCGGTGCCGAGTGGACGAGCGACCCGATGGCCAACCCAGCCGCGCGCGCCGGGATGGATCCGATCAACCTGCAATTCTCCGGGCAGTCCATGTTGGTTACCGATGGTCCGAACCACCGAAGGCTGCGCGGGTCGGTGCGGGATGTGTTCACCCGCTCTTTTATCGGTCGGCTGGCCGAAGGGGTGGAGGCGATTGCCGACGCCGTGATCGGCGGGCCACCTGCGAACACCGAGTTCGACTTCATGTCAGAGATCGCGCTGCCGCTCCCGATGGGAGTGATCGCGGAGTGGCTACATTTGGCACCTGGAACCGCGGACCTGCTGGCTACCTTGTCTCCGACGATCATTCGGATGCTGGGCACTCTGGCAGACAACGAGGAGACCCGCGCGGGCACTGCGGCGGCGGCCGAATTGATGGGGGAGTTCCTTCCGCTGGCGGCTGATCGCAGGCAGCATCCCGGAGACGATCTGCTCAGCTTCATCGCCGGCGACCCGGACCTTGAGCTCGAAGATGTGGTCATCACCGCGATCCTCATCGCGGTGGCCGGACACGAAACCACCGCCAATCTATTGGGCGCCGGCCTTGTTCGTCTTCTGGACGAGCGTGCCGACGGTACCCGCCTGGCCGACGAGATCGACCCCGCCGACCCTGCAGTGATGACCGAACTGCTGAGGCTGGACAGCCCGGTGCAGGCGGCGCTGCGGACCGCGACACGCGACGCCAGGGTGGGCGAGGTGGATATCGCCGAGGGCGCGACGGCGCTCGTGGTGGTGGCAGCAGCCAACCGTGACCCGTCGGTGTTCAAGAACCCCGGTACGTTTCAGCTCGGCCGCACCGGACCCGCACCCCTCACTTTTGGGTACGGCGCACATCACTGCCTGGGTGCCAGCCTGGCCAGACTCGAGATCGCCACCGCACTGCCCAAGATCCTTGCCCGCCGGCCGATGTTGGTCGGTGCACCTCTTTGGCGTGACACCCCGGCGATTCGCGGCGCGGTCAGCATCCCGGCCTTGTTTGCGGTCTAGGCGAGCGGGCGGCCACATCCATCACTCCAGCCCGTCGCCGCTCGTCAATCGTGAGGCGGATTGTTGACGCAGCTGATAATTTGCTGCTGGCACGCCGCGAGGCGCGGGACAACTGAGCCCTGGCCAACGGGTATGACCAGGGGGTCCAGATGGCTCGGCATCGTCGTCACCGCACCGATCCATGGGTGCACTGGCTGCGCGTCGGCGCGGTGGCCGCTGGCGTGAGCGCGGCACTGGGCACCGGCTCGGCGATCGCGTCGGCCGCTCCCTCGGAGACGACCGACGCCGGGGCGCACGCCGACAGCAGCCGCGCGGCATCCGACGGCTTGGCATCTCGCCCAGGTCCGCGACAGCGCCATCGTGACGTCCGAGCCGCACTCAGCGACATCGCCTCGCGGGTGAACAACCGGGAGATCCGCGTTCGCCGAACCCTCGACGAGGCCGTTGCCGCGCTAAGCACCCCGTTCGATCCTCCGAACGCGAGCGCGCGGGATGCCCGCACGCGTGCCAAGACGCGGGCGGTCCTCATCGCCGCGCCAAAGCGCCGGCTGACTCCGCCCGCCGGGACAGCGGCTACCGTCACCCGGTCTGCTCAGCAGGCCAGGACAGTCCTCGAATCGCCATCGACCGCCCAAGCACCCGCGCCGGTCGTTCACGCCCTGGTGGCGGCGCTGCCGCCGGTGCGCCCGGTGGCCGATCTCCCTGCCCCGCAGACGCTGACGCGCAGCGTCATCAGCCCTGTGTGGTCGCGACTGGGCTTCGCCGGGACCCGTACGCCGAGCCCCGCGGTTCCGGTCAGCGACCTCGTCGCGTCGATCTGGGTGGCCGTGCGGGAGGCCGGCGGCCAGCGAACCGCCCGGACCGACACGAATCAGGTGGTTTCCGCTGCGCCGCCCAGCGGTGCGACGCCCTCCCTCGACGACGTGACAGGGCGCCCGGGCGTCACCGCCAGTGTCGGCGACGACGGCGCCGTCCGCGTCATCAGCGGGACATTCACCGATACCAAGGTAAACGATGCCGACGGCGCTGCCCAGGTGCTCAACGATATGTCCGGATTGATCGGCGCCCCAGCGGGATTCGCTGATCCCGGCAACATCACTGTGCAGCAGGTCGATACCGCGAGCGGCTACTCCCGGACCATCTATCGGGTTCATCACAGCGTCGACGGCATCCAGGTGGCCGGCAGCGACGTCGTCCTGGTGACAGATTCCGATGGCAAAGTGACCGGGCTGTTCAACTACTACGACGCCCGCGCCGACGCCATGGTCACCACCCCGGACCGCCGCGTCGACACCGAGACCGAAGCCGCGGCAGCAGCACTCGCCGCATACGCCGGAACGCCGAATTCGCCGCTGTACCTGCTGGCCGCGGCTCCTCTGGTCGCCGCCGGGGTGGTGAACCCCGAGTTGGTCATCGACGCCACCGACGACACCGCTGGACCGCAACTGGTGTGGAAGGTCTCGATCGACCCGCCCGACACCGATCTCACCGGAGCTCCAACGGTGGATCCCGGTTCGACGTACTACATCTCGGCGGGCGGCGCCGAAGCCGGCACCGTCACCCGCACCACGTCGAACGCCCAGCCGCTGGCCATCGGTTCGCCGACCAGTACCACCGCCGACGATGTGCTCGGCAACATCCGCGACATCGGGATCACCCGGCTCTCACTGGTGATCTTCGATCTGGACAGCCTCAACGACGTCGAACGCGACATCTCGACCTACGAGACGGCGTACCTGCTGGTGTTCGTCGGCCCGCCACTGACTCCGGGCATCCCGGTGTTCCGCGGCCTCCTCGGGTGGGACACATCGGCGGTGTCGGCCCACGCCAACATGGCCACGGTCTACGACTACTACGCGACCCAGCTAGGCGTGACGTCCTTCGACGACGACGGCGCCGCGATCGTGGTGAGCACGGAATACAACCCGCACGAGACTCTGGCCGACTACACCGACGGATACGAGAACGCGTTCTGGGATTCGTCCGGTCAGCAGTTCGCGTTCGGCGACTCCGGCGACTTCGAGGCCGCGGTGGACGTTGTCGGCCACGAGTACACCCACGCGGTGATGGAGCATCAGGGCGGCACGCTCGATTACGGCGAATCCGGCGCCCTCAACGAGGCCTACGCCGACATCATGGGCGTGCTGATCGAGGGCAAGGCCCGCGACGACGAGGGGCGCTGGCTGATCGGCGAGGATTCCAGCGCCGGTGCGATCCGCAGCCTGGCTGACCCGGAGTCGACGCCCGGGTACCTCTCGGACTACGACGATCTCTACACGGGCGACGCCGACGAGGGCGGCGAACACTACAACAGCACGATCTTCAGCCACGCCGCGTACCGGATGATGACCGACGAACGGACCGCGGATGTCACCGATCAGCAGTGGGCCGAGCTCTACTACGTCTCGATGACGATGCTCGACGACGGCGCGAAATTCTCCGACGGGCGCGCCGCGATCGTGGCCACAGCCCATGACCAAGGCTTCAGTGAGGACGAGATCGCGGCGATCGAGGATGCCTTCGACTACGTGCACATCGATGCGGGAGGCACGGTCGTGTCGGTGTGACCTTGAGCGGATGACGGGATTCGAACCCGCGACCCTCACCTTGGCAAGGTGATGCGCTACCAACTGCGCTACATCCGCGCGCCACGAGCGAGATCGTCGCCCGTCGCGAAGGCGAACACTAGCCGACCGATGCGTGCAGACACAAATCGCTCGTTCTGACTTGCATTGTGGGGCAACGTAAACAATCTGCGCCGGCGAACTGGCGGATACCGGCTATCGGCGTCACCGGGTAGTTCGTAGGATTCGTGGATGCCGCTCAACGTCGGTGAGACGTTCAACGTGTTCCGGATCGCCCGACTGCTGGGCTCAGGCGGGACGGGCGAGATCTACCTCGCTCAGCATCCCCGGCGTCCCGGCCGTGACGCGCTGACGGTGCTGCGCGAGGACTGGTCCGCCGAACCCGGGTACCGGGAGCGGTTCGCCCGGGAGGCGGATGTGGCCGCGAGGTTGTGGCATCCCAGCATCGCCAGGGTCCGTGACCGCGGGGAAAGCGACGGTCAGCTCTGGATATCGACGGACTTCGTCGACGGCACGGATCTAGCGGGTCTCCTCGATCAGCGATACCCCAACGGCCTGCCGCGCGAACAGGTTTTCACAATCATCGTCGCGGTTGCCGGTGCGCTCGACTACGCACACAAACATGGCGTGCTGCATCGCGACGTCAGACCGGCCAACATCATCGTCGCCGACGGCGATGGTGATGCGGTGCCGCGCGCAGTTCTCACCGACCTCGGTATCGCTCGCAATGACGAGGCCGTGGACAGGCCCGGCTATGCGGCGCCGGAACAACTGGTGGGGGAGGACGTCGACGGCCGCGCGGACCAGTACGCCCTGGCCTGCACCGCGTACCACCTGCTGACCGGGGTGCAGCTGTTCGAGCACTCCAATCCCGCTGTCGTGGTGAGCCGCCACGTCAATTCGAAGCCGCCGCTGTTGGCTGACACACGGCCCGAGTTGGCCGGCCTCGACCCGGTGCTGGCCAAGGCCCTCGCCAAGAACCCGGCTGACCGGTTCGTCAGCTGCGGCGCCTTCGCGCACGCCCTGGCCGATGAAACCCCGATGCCCGCATTGACTTTGGCGCCGCCGCCGGCCGCACCGGAATCCGCTCAACCGACCGCCGGGTACCGGTTACCCGTAGCGGCGATCGCCGCGGTTGGCCTGGTCGCCAGTGTCGGTCTGTGGCAGCTGTGGCCATCCGCTGACGCCGCGGCGAGCGAGCAGCCGAGCCAACCGCCGAGCGCCGTCACTGCGAGCGTCACGAACGCGGCGGTCACTCCAGCGCCCAGCGGGCCGGTCTTTGACGGTCTCTACCGCCTCGACTACGACAACCCCCACGCAACCCTCAACGGCAACCCCTGGCCGGCGGCGGGCAACCAAATCGCCAGCTATTGGTGGGCATTCCGATCGAACTGCAAACCCACGGGATGTGCGGCGACGTCGACGCGCATGGACGCCACCAACCATGCCGTGCCCTCCCTGGAGGGCGGCGGCATGACAGCCGTGTTCCGGTTCATCAACAATTCTTGGCAGGGCGAGCCGGGGAGAGGTTCACTGCCCTGCGAGGCGCCGATCGTCGGGCAGGCGCAGGCGATGGACACGGCGTTGGCGTTGACGCCGCAGCCGGACGGCGGACTGGCCGGCGCTCAGACCACCACCATCCAATCCAACGAGTGCGGGCTGCAAGGTGCGGTGATCACCGTGCCCGTTCTCGCCACCCGGCTCGAAGACGTGCCGCCGGGGAGCCCGGTCGTCGACCCTGCCACGGTCGCGGACCCGCTGCCGCCCGCTCCTGTGCTGCCCCCGCCGCCGCTCGGGCCTCCCGCACCTCCGCCGCCGCCGCCGGCTCCGCTGGTGCCCCCGCCGCCGTCGATCGGCACGGTCGTGCCAAACCCCGTCCCGCCAGCCGCTCCACTGGCACCGCCACCGCCACCGCCACCGGCGCCCGTGCCGCCTCCTGGTATCAATTGACGATTCGAGCGGCGTCACCGAAAAGTGCCACCCGGCAGCCACTTACGTATGCCGAGCCCGCTGCGGCGGGTTCGGCGTAGCCGAGTAAGGCGTCGCGTCAGTCCTCGAACAACAGAAAAGGCCCGGTTCGAAAACCGGGCCTGAGCTGTTCTTTACGTGGTGCGCGATACTGGGATTGAACCAGTGACCTCTTCCGTGTCAGGGAAGCGCTCTCCCGCTGAGCTAATCGCGCGGGTCGAAACTCTTTCTTGGAGGTGGAGACGGGAATCGAACCCGTGTGCACGGCTTTGCAGGCCGTTGCCTCACCACTCGGCCACTCCACCACTGGGGTTGATGCCACAAATCGCACCTTCGAGCGGATGACGGGATTCGAACCCGCGACCCTCACCTTGGCAAGGTGATGCGCTACCAACTGCGCTACATCCGCGCGCCACGAGCGAGATCGTCGCCCGTCGCGATGCAGAACATTAGTCCACCGACGTGCGCGGACACAAATCCCCATTACGCGGGGGCAAAGTGCAGCTGAAAACCGTGTTTCAGAACAGGTGATAGGCCTCACGGGAGAGGACGAATCCGTGCCGGGTCTTCGTGTCGCGGCATGTGATCCCCGTCGCAGCGCTTTCGCAGCGCAGCGCCCCGGCGGTGATCGAGTCGCGGTCTCCCAGTTGGGTGCTCGCGCGAGGGGTGTCGCCGCCGGCGCAGATGAACTCGGCGGGCCGGCCCTGGCGCAGGGTGATCCCGTGGCCGTAATCGAACGCGCAACTGGCCGGTCGCAGCGGCGGGGCCCAGCTACGTTCGGAGATGTCGCAGCGCGCTGTCGTGGTGTCGAGGTAACACCGCACGTTTCCCGAGGGGGAGGTGAACGCCGTCGGCTCCTTGACCTGCCGGTTCACCACATCGGAGATGCTGCGGATGCTGGGCGTTACGGCAGGGGCTCGATCTGTCATCGGGGCCGGGGTGCTGTGGCAGCCGGAAAATAGCGCGCTAGCAGCAAAAACCGCGCCGCCGACCCCTGGCCAGCGGACCCGCAGGTGAACCATGACGGGTGACCATACGCCCACGTCGGCGTGCATATTTGGCAAATCAAACAAGTCGATCCGGCGGATACCGATTCGGGTCTGGCCGGGTATGCGTGCTAGTGTTCGACGTCGTTCCCACGGTCTCGTAGCTCAGTGGGAGAGCGTCCGCCTCACACGCGGAAGGTCGCTGGTTCGAACCCAGCCGGGACCACCATCACCACCAACGGCTTCGGAGATATCCGGGGCCGTTTTTTCGTGGCGGGACACACACTTCACCGTGACCGGGTGTTGCCAGTCCGATTCGGTAGGGTCCTCCGACGTGACTCAGAGCGTGACCGTCGGAACCATCAAATCCGTAACCGCCCGTCTGGCCGAGGAACTCGGCGTGGCCGAGAGGCAGGTAACCGCAACCGTCCAGCTGCTGGACGAGGGCTCGACGGTCCCGTTCATCGCCCGGTACCGCAAGGAGGTCACCGGCAGCCTCGACGACGGCCAGCTGCGCACGCTGGAGGAGCGCCTGGGCTACCTGCGTGAGCTCGACCAGCGTCGTGAGGCCGTGCTGGCCTCCATCGAGGAGCAGGGCAAGCTCACCGACGAGCTGCGGGCAGCCCTGATGGCCGCCGAGACCAAGGCCCGGGTCGAGGACATCTACCTGCCCTACAAGCCCAAGCGGCGCACCAAGGCCCAGATCGCCAAGGAGGCCGGTCTGGAACCGCTCGCGGTCCGGCTGCTGGCCGATCCGACGCTGGTGCCCGACGAGGTCGCCGGTGAATTCCTCAACGACGATGTCGCCGATGCCGCCGCCGCGCTCGAAGGTGCTCGCCACATCATCATCGAGCGGGCCTCCGAGGACGCCGAGCTGGTCGGCGCGACCCGAGAGAAGTTCTGGTCCGACGGTTCGCTGCGCACCGGCCCGTGGTCGGAGGAAGCCGCGAAAAGCCCTGCCGCTCAGAAGTTCCGCGATTACTTCGAGTTCAGCGAGCCGTTGGAGAACATGCCATCGCACCGGGTGCTCGCGGTGCTGCGCGGCGAGAAGGAACAGGCGCTGTCACTGAACTTCGACGGCGGCGAGGATGAGCTGTACCAGGCGATGATCGCCCAGTCACTCGGCATCGACATGTCCGTCAAGGCGCCGGCCACCCCCTGGTTGGCCACCACCGTGCGGCTGGCCTGGCGCGCCAAGCTGATGATCTCGGCCGCCGTCGACGCGCGAATCCGGCTGCGTCAGCGTGCCGAGGACGAGGCGGTCGCGGTGTTCGCCCGCAATCTCAAGGACCTGCTCCTGGCCGCCCCGGCCGGCACCCGCGCCACCCTCGGCCTGGACCCGGGCTTCCGCACCGGGGTCAAGGTCGCCGTCGTCGACGCCACCGGCAAGGTCGTCGATACCTGCGCGATCTTCCCGCACCAGCCGCAGAAGCAGTGGGACCAGTCGAAAGCCGTCCTGGCGGCCCTGATCGCCCGGCACAACGTCGAGCTGATCGCCGTGGGCAACGGCACCGCCTCGCGTGAGACCGATGCCCTGGCCAGCGAGCTGATCGCCGACATCCGGTCGGCCGGGGCCAAGGCGCCGGTGACGGCCATGGTCAGCGAGGCCGGTGCCTCGGTGTACTCGGCCTCCGAGTACGCGGCCCGGGAGATGCCGAACCTCGACGTGACGCTGCGCGGCGCGGTCTCGATCGCGCGCCGGCTGCAGGATCCGCTGGCCGAGCTGGTCAAGATCGATCCCAAGTCGATCGGCGTCGGGCAGTACCAGCACGACGTGACGCCGGGCTCGCTGGCGCGCAGCCTCGACGCGGTGGTCGAAGACGCGGTGAACGCGGTCGGTGTGGACCTCAACACCGCCTCGGTGCCACTGCTGGCCCGGGTGTCCGGGGTTACCGAATCACTGGCCGAAGCCATCGTGGCGCACCGCGAGAGCGCGGGCGCGTTCCGGAGCCGAAAGGCGCTGCTGGACGTTCCGCGCCTGGGTCCCAAGGCCTTCGAACAGTGCGCGGGCTTCCTGCGGATCCGGGACGGGGAGGACCCGCTGGACGCTTCCGGGGTGCACCCCGAGTCCTACCCGGTGGTGCGGCGCATCCTGGACCGCTCCGGCGTGACGCTGGCCGAGCTGATCGGTGACGAGCGCACCCTGCGGGGGCTCAAGCCCGCCGACTTCGCCGACGAACGGTTCGGCGTCCCGACGGTGACCGACATCCTGGGCGAACTGGAGAAGCCGGGCCGCGACCCGCGCCCGGCGTTCTCCACCGCCACCTTCGCCGCCGGCGTCGAGAAGGTCGCCGACCTGAAGGTGGGCATGGTGTTGGAGGGCGTGGTGACCAATGTGGCCGCCTTCGGTGCCTTCGTCGACGTGGGCGTGCACCAGGACGGTCTCGTGCACGTCTCGGCGATGGCTGACCGGTTCATCTCCGACCCGCACGAGGTGGTGAAGTCCGGCCAGGTCGTCAAAGTCAAGGTCGTCGACGTCGATGTGGAACGGCAGCGGATCGGACTGACCCTGCGGCTCAACGACACCCCCCAGCGTGAGCAGGGCAAGCGGCCGGACCGGGGCGGTCAGGGTGGCCAGAACCGTCGTGACGGCGGCGGCAACCAGGGTCGTGGCGGGGACCGGCGAAACCAGAACCGCGGCAACAACTCCGGTCGCCGGGAGTCCAACCAGCCCATGGGCTCGATGGCCGAGGCGCTGCGCAACGCGGGTTTCGGAAAGTAGCGGTCAGGAGGACTGCTCCGGGGCCTGACCGGCCTCGGAGTGGTGGCGGCGCCAGGACCGGTAGCCGCGGTGGGCGGCGAACGCGCCGATGACGGCGGTGACGCACCACACCCCGATCGCCGTGTAGGCCAGCGGGGCCGACAGATCGCCGATCGACGCACCCAGCGCGGTGTAGACGAACGCGCGCGGCACGGAGCCGATGAACGCACCGGCCGCCATCTGCCACAACGGCACCCCGAACGCTCCGAAGGCATAGGACGCCAGGGCGTCGGACAGGCCGGGCACGAAACGCTGCCCGACCACCGCCCACAGGCCGCCCCGCTGGATCTGGTGGTCCAGCCGGTCGGCCCGCTGTGCCCCGAGCAGGGCCCGGGCACTGTCGCGGCCCGCGCGCCGGCCGATCAGGCTGGCCACCACCGCGGTGCCCACCGTCGCGCCCAAAGTCACGAAGGTGCCCAACACCGGCCCGAACAACACCCCGCTGCCCGCGGCCAGGATCGGACCCGGCACGAACAGCGCGCCGAGGCAGGCCGACACCACGACATACGCCAGCGGTGCGGCGGGACCCGTCGAGGTGACCAGGCTGCGGATCTCGTCGACATTGATGACCCGCGCGACGGCCACCAGATAGAACAGGCCGAACAGAAACGCCGCGAAGGCGACGAGCCGCAGGATGTGCGGTCGCCGGTTGGTGGCGGGCGGATCGTCGTCGTCAGTCATGGCGCCCACGATTGTTCCCTACCGTGCGACGCCTCGGCGCGTAGCGTGAGGTCAATCGTGGTTGCGACGACGGGACGAAAGGAATGAGAGATGGACATCGCGTTGGTGGCCACCACAAGGGGTCCGTTCGACGAGGCGGTCGCTCGCACGCGAGATGCGCTGGCCGATCAGGGGTTCGGTGTGTTGACCGAGATCGACATCCGGGCGACGCTCAACGCCAAACTCGGCGGTGGTGCCGGTGACGAGGTCGGCGACTACCTGATCCTGGGTGCGTGCAACCCTCAGTTCGCCCAGCAGGCGCTCAACGCGTTCCCGCCGATCGGCGTGCTGCTGCCGTGCAACGTGGTGTTGCGCACCGGTCGCGGCGATGGCGCGGTGGTCGTCGTCGAGGCGATGAACCCCAACCTGATGGCCGAGGTGACCGACGAACCCGCGCTGGTCGATATCGCAGCCGAGGTCGGCCGGCGCCTGCAGGCAGCGCTCGACAGTCTGTAGTAGCTGCGTCAGCTCGACGCCGCGTCGATCACGCCGTCGAGGATCTCGCGTGAGGTCGACAGGTCGCGGATGGCCTGTTCGAGCCGGTCGCGTTCGGCCGAAAGCTCGGTGAGCAGGCGGGGCGTGGCCTGAGGTGCGGGTCCGCCGTCGGCGTCGCGCATACAGGGAAGCAGCGTCGAGATGGTGCGGCTGTGCAAGCCGGCCGCGTAGAGCTCCTGGATGCGGATCACCCGGTCGACGGCCTTCTCCGCATATTCGCGTTGCCCACCGGGTGTGCGGTCGGACACCAGCAGGCCCTGCTGTTCGTAGTAGCGCAGCGACCGCTGGCTGACCCCGGTGCGGCGTGCGAGTTCGCCTATACGCATATGCCAGTTATACCCACGCGGCTTGACCCTGACATTGATGTCACCTCCTACCGTTCGTCATGACCACGTTGCAGCCACCGTTCACTTACAGCCCGATCACCGAACGCGCGCCGATCCATTGGCCCGGCGGCGCGCGAGTCGCGGTGTACATCGGGCTCAACGTCGAGCACTTCCTCCCCGATCGACCCTCGACGAGCATCTGGCCGGGTACCGCGGAGCTGACTCCCGATGCGCTCAACTACGGCTGGCGGGATTACGGCGCCCGAGTGGGGATCTGGCGCACGATCGAGGCTCTCGACCGGCACGGCATCCGTCCCAGTGTGCTGCTCAATTCGGCTGTCATCAGGCACCATCCGCAGATCGTGGCCGCCGGTGTGGAACGGAACTGGACGTGGCTGGCGCACGGGCAGACCAACTCGATCCTGCACACCGGGTTCGAGGTCGACGAGGAGCGCCGGATTCTCGCCGAGATCGCCGACGACATCGCCGGCGCGACGGGCCGGCGCCCACGCGGGTGGATGGGCCCCGGCCTGACCGAAACGGCGCACACTCCGGAACTGTTGGCCGAGATCGGTTTTCACTATGTCCTCGACTGGACCAACGATGACCAGCCCTACCCGCTGACCGTTCCCGGCATGCTCAGTGTGCCGTACTCGGTGGAACTCAACGACCTCCTGATCTTCGGAAAGGGCTTCACCGGAAGCGAGTTCGTGCAGATGGTGATCGACCAGTACGAGCAGCTGCGTGCGGATTCGGCCGAGAGCGGCCGGGTGATGGCGTTGGCGTTGCACCCGTTCGTGATCGGGCAACCGTTCCGGCACAAGTACCTCGAGCAGGTTCTGGAGTATCTTGCCGCGCAACCTGATGCGTGGTTGACGACCAGCGACGAGATCGCGGCGGCCCGGCGAACTGATTGCGAACGCCAATAGCTGCAGCACTATTGGGCTCACAATGCTGGACCGTTGCTGTGATGGGTGTCACACTGCGGGTAGGACGTCGGGGAGGACCACGATGACAGCAATCACCGGCATCGCCCACCGCAGCAATGGCGCAGCGCCACCGTCGGTGCCACTTGCCGACATCGACCTGGGAACGCTCGACTTCTGGGGGCGTGACGACGACGCGCGTGACGGGGCTTTCGCCACACTTCGTCACGATGCGCCCGTCTCATTTTTCGGAGTGGCGGACTTCGCCGGATTCCCCGCCGGCGCCGGGCACTGGGCACTGACCCGCTACGAGGACGTGCACTTCGCCAGCCGGCACCCCGAGCTGTTCAGCTCAAGTCCGACCAGCACATCGCTCAACGAGGTCCCCGCCGATATCGCCGAGTTCTTCGGGTCGATGATCACGCTGGACGACCCTCGCCACACCCGGCTGCGGTGCATCGTCAACCGGGCGTTCACGCCCAAGGTGATCGCGCGGATCGAGCAGAGCGTGCGGGACCGTGCGCATCGCCTGGTGGCGGAGATGGTCGACGCACATCCGGATGGCACCGCGGACTTCGTCGACGAGGTGGCTTCGCCACTGCCACTACAGATCATCTGCGACATGATGGGCGTTCCCGAAGAAGACCGGGCCAAGCTCTTCCACTGGACCTCGGTGCTGATGGGGGCCGGCGACGACGAGGTGTCCACTGCCGAGTACGGCGAGTATCTGCAGGTGGCCACCGAACTCGCCGGTTATGGCGTCGCCCTGGCCGAACAGCGCCGCGAGCATCCCGCCAACGACCTGACAACCAGCCTGATCGAGGCCGAAGTCGACGGAGAACGACTGTCGTCCAATGAGATCGCGTCGTTCTTCATCCTGCTGACGGCAGCGGGCAACGACACGACCCGCAATGCGATCAGCCACGGGATGGTGGCGCTGAGCCGCTATCCCGACGAACGTGCCACGTGGTGGGACGACTTCGACCGGGTGACGCCGACTGCCGTCGAGGAGATCGTGCGGTGGGCGTCACCGATCATCTTCATGCGGCGCACGCTCACCGAGGACGTGGAGCGCAGCGGCGTTCAGATGAAAGCGGGCGACAAGGTCTCGATGTGGTACAACTCGGCCAATCGGGACGAGCAGACCTTCGCCGACCCATGGCGGTTCGACGTGTTGCGAGACCCCAATCCGCATGTCGGATACGGGGGCGGCGGAGTGCACTTCTGCCTGGGAGCCAACCTCGCTCGCCGGGAGATCCGGGTGGCCTTCGACGAACTGCGTCGCCAGGTTCCCGACATCGTGGCGATCGGTGAACCGGCAATCCTGCGTTCGGCGTTCGTGCACGGTGTCAAACATCTGCCGGTTGCGTGGACCGCGGCTACGCGCTGACCGCGTTTGACGAGCGTCCCGCCTGCGCCGAGCCGAACTTGCCCCGCCAATGCCGGGCCGGATGCCGCTCGGGCAGGGCCGGGCCCTCGCCGAAGAGCTTGTCCCGCAAGGTTCCTGGTGTGTATTCGGTCTGGGCCAGGCCGCGGGCCTGCAGTTCGGGCACCACGTGGTCGATGAAATCCTCGAAGGTGCCCGGTGTGGTGATGTAGCGGATGTTCACCCCGTCGACCCCGGCGTCCTGCCACTCTTCGAGCGCATCGGCGATCTGCTCGGGAGTGCCGACGATCCGGGTGGACTCCTGCTGCTGTCGGACCAGGTCGGCGATGGTCGGATTGGTGCCCGGGGGCGCCGCGGCGATGAGCGCCTCGATGGTGCTGCGGGTGCCCTGAATGGTCGGGGCCAGATCACCGATGGGGGTGTGGTGGTCAAGCCCGCCCAGATCCACGCCGATGCCGCCACTGCGGTGCGCGATCAGACCGTCGACGCTCAGGTATTCGTCGAGTTCGGTCGCCCGCGTCCGCGCCTCGGCCTCGGTGGATCCGACCACGAACGACAGGCCCTGGAAGAACTTGATGTCCTCGCGCCGGCGCCCGGCCGCCACGGCACGGTCACGGGTGTCGTCGATGACAACGGCGGCGCCCTTGGGCGAGGCCGCGTTGATGAACACGCCCTCGGCGTGGCGCGCGGCGAATGTCCGTCCGGCGGTGGAGGTGCCGGCCTGGAAGATCACCGGTGTGCGTTGCGGCGACGGGAAACTCAGATGGGGTCCCTCCACCCGGTAGCGCTTGCCTGCGTGATGAATCTTGTGCACCTTGTCCGGGTCGGCGTGGATGCCGCTCCGCCGGTCCCGCACCAGCGCTCCGTCCTCCCACGATCCTTCCCACAGCTTGTAGACGACCTCGGTGTACTCCTCGGCCCACTGGTAGCGCTCGTCGTGTTCCTCGCGTTCGGTCAGCCCGAAATTGCGCGCCGAGTTCTGCAGCGCGCTGGTGACGACGTTCCAGCCGATGCGTCCCTTCGATGCGTGATCGAGGGTGGAGATCTTGCGGGCGAACGAGAACGGATGGTCCTGCAGCACCGAACTCGTGATCACCAGGCCGAGGTGTTCGGTGGACAGGGCGAGGGCCGAGACGATCGCGGACGGATCGTGATTGGGGATCTGCAGGCCTTCGCGCAGATAGGTATCCCACCCGCCGCGGTAGTCGTCGTAGAGGCCGACGACGTCGGCGAAGAACACCGAGTCGAACTTGCCCCGTTCGAGCAACTTGACCAGATCGACCCAGACATCGAGCTGATCGAATTCGAGGCTGCGGGTCTGTGGGTTTCGCCACGACCCGTAGGAGACGTGAGTGGCGGTGTTCATGGTGAACGCGTTGAGGATCAGCCGCGGGCGGGTCATGGTGCCGACCCTAGAAACAGCCGTTGACGGGAACAACCGTTTACCTCACTCAGCGTGAAACCACACGGTGATGTGGTGTCTTTGAGCTCAGCCGGCGAGGTGATCGCGCAACGTCGACCCGGTGTACTCGCGGCGAAAAATGCCGCGCCGCTGCAGGATCGGCACTACATGGTCCACGAACGCTGTCAGCCCGTCCGGTAGCCGATCGATGTTCAGGTTGAATCCGTCGGCGGCGCGTTCACGGAACCACAACTCCAGATTGTCTGCGATGGATTCGGGTGAGCCCACCAGATAGCGATGCCCGCCCGGATTGCGGGTCAACAGGTCGCGTACCGTCAGGTTCTCATTTTGCGATTGTGCGACAAGAGCTCTGGCGAACGCGGGGCTCACCGATCTGGCGGCGCGCGGGGCGTCGAGGACAGCGGCGGGAACCGGTTTGTCGAGGATCAGCATCTCGGGGTCTGCGCCGATACGTTGAGCCAGCAGCTCACGTTCGGAGACCACATCGACGTGGGCGTCGATCTCGGCCTTACGGGCCAGTGCTTCGGTCTCCGTGCCGGCCGTCACCACGTACAAGCCGGGCAGAATCTTCAGGTCGTCGGGGGAGCGGCCCTTCTTGCGCGCGCGCCGTTTGGCGTCTCGGGCGAACTGACTTGCTGACCGGATGTCTTGCTGGACTGTGAAGATCGCATCCGCCCATTGACCGGCCATGGCGCGCAACTGTTCGGAGTCGCCGGCCTGCACGATGACCGGACGCCCCTGGGGCGTCGGCGGAAGCACGAACGGGCCGGTCACCGAGAAGAACTCTCCGGTGTGGTCGATCGGATGGACCTTGTCGGCATCCAGGTAGATGCCTGCCAGCGGGTCTCGACGCATGGCGCCGGGTTCGAAGCTCTCCCACAAGGCGTGCACCACCTGTACCGCTTCGTGCGCCTTGCGGTAGCGGTCGTCGTGGCCGATCGCGGCCACCTGCGAATAGTTCGCCTGCGCTGCGGGATTCAGGCTGGTGACGATGTTCCAGCCTGCACGTCCGCCACTGATGTGGTCCAGGCTCGACACTTGTCGCGCGATGGTGAACGGTTCGGTGAACAGCGCGTTCACCGTGGCGATCAACCCGATTCGCTCGGTTGCCTGTGACAGCGCGGTGAACAAGACGATCGGGTCGAATGCGCGCCACGGCCGGCGGTACGCCTCGCCCTCCAACGCCAGACTGTCGGCGAGGAACAGCGAGTCGAACAGACCACGTTCGGCGATGCCGGCGATCTCGCGATAGTGCGAGATGTCGACGGGGTCGACGACATCGGCCTGTGAACGCCAGGCGTGATCGTGGCGACCGGTGGCCAGCAGGTTCAGGTTGAGGTGGAGATGACCGGGTTCGGTCATCGGGCGGAGCGGTCTGTGACAACACGGCCGTGCCGTTTCATGAGGCCAGGGCCAACTGGGCGAGACGGCGGCCGGGCACCGCGTCGATGAGGGTTCGGGTGTAGGGCGACGTGGGCGAGGAGAACACGGTCGCGGTATCGCCGGTTTCCACCACCTGTCCTGACTTCAGTACGACGACGCGGTGCGACACCTGCTGCACCACCGACAGGTCATGTGAGATGAACAGATACGTCAGCCCGAGGCTGTCCTGTAGTTCGAGCAGCAGACGCAGGATCTGCTCCTGCGTCACGACATCGAGTGCTGACAGCGGTTCGTCGAGCAGGATGATCTCTGGTTGCACCACAAGCGCCCTGGCGATCGCAACCCGTTGACGTTCGCCACCTGAGAGTTCGCCGGTGCGCCGTGCGAGTTTCTCGCGGGTGAGGTGGACGTTGTCGAGCACCGCGGCGACCCGCTGTGCGCGACCGGCGCGGTCTCCCAGATGGTAGGAGTGCAGGGGGCTTTCGAGGATCTCGCTCACCGTCCAGCGCGGATCCAACGCGGAATCGGGGTTCTGGTACACGAATTGGATGTTCTTCCAGTGTGAACGGCGTGCCCGGTGATCGAGTTTGGTGACGTCGCGACCGAGCACCTCGACCGACCCGCGCGTGGGCTTGGTCAGGCCGATGATCAACTTGGCGGTCGTCGACTTGCCCGATCCCGATTCGCCGACCAGCGCCACTGTCTCGCCGCGCCGGACCACCAGGCTCACGTCGTCGACCGCGGTGTGCCGGTTGCGGCGGCTGATCCGGAAATCCTTGGACACGTCGGTGACGCGGATGACCTCCTCGGCCTCCGACCGCTCGGGTGCCGCGGACGGGCGCGACACGGTCGAGATACGGCGCATCAGGGTGGCTGTGTAATCCGACTTGGGCCGGTCGATGATGTCATCGACCGGGGCGTCCTCGACGATTGTGCCGTTGCGCATCACCACCACTCGCGATGCGTGGTCGGTGGCGACACCGATGTCGTGGGTGACGAACAGGACAGTGGTGCCGTGTTCGGCCACCAGGCGGTCGAACACCCGCAGGATCTGACTCTGCACCGTCACGTCGAGGGCCGACGTCGGCTCGTCGGCCACGAGCAGTGCGGGGTTCAGCCCGAACGCGATCGCGATGAGCACCCGTTGGCGCATGCCGCCCGAGAGTTCCCCGGGGTACTGGTTCAGGCGGCGCTCGGGATGGTCGATCTCCACCTGTTCGAGCAAGTCGATGCAGCGCTGCCTGCGCTCACGTCGGCTGGGCTTCTCTCCCTTGAGGTCGAAGATCTCGCCGATCTGGGATCCGATGGTGCGCACCGGATTCAGTGACGCACCAGGGTCTTGGGGAACCAATCCGACGGTCGTGCCTCTGATACGACTCCACTCACGCTCGGTCAGGCCGAGGGTGCTGCTGCCGCGGAGGGTGAGCCTTGTGGCGCTCACCGTCGCCGTGGCGGGCAGCAATCCGATCACGGTGTTGGCCAGTGTCGTTTTTCCTGAACCTGATTCGCCGACGACGGCGACGAACTCACCCGCGGACAGGCTCAGGTCGATGTGGTCGAGAGCGACCTTGGGCTCGGCGACAGCGCTATCGCCCGGATACGTCACAGTGAGGTCGGACAATTCGAGCAGGGGTTCAGACATGTCGGATACTCCTGGTCAGATGTTGTTGGACTTCAGGACGCGTCTGCTGACCACGCCGAGAGCGACGATGACCACGAGGATGACCGCGCCGGGCAGGGAGGTCAGCCACCAGGCGGTGGCGAGATAGCTGCGTCCCTCGGCGACCAGCAGGCCCCACTCCGGTGTGGGCGGCGGGGCGCTGTACCCGAGGTAGCCCAGCGCCGAGATCGCGAGAATCGCGGCACTCAGGTCGATGACGGCCAGAGCCACCACCGCACCGACGGCGTTGGGGACGATGTGACGCCGGATCACCGACCATCGGCTCTCGCCCGACAGGAACGCCGCTTCCACATAGTCGAGTGCTCGCACCCGCATCACCTCGGCGCGAAACACCCTGGCGAATATGGCGATCGATCCGATGCCGACACCGATGCCTACCGACAGTGGGCCGGCGCCGTAGGCCGTGACGATCCACACCGACACCAGGAACCCGGGCAGCGACAACAGCACGTCGCTGAACCGCATTCCGACGGCGTCGGCGAACGGTCCCGCAACGCCCGCGATGATGCCGACAATGCTGCCGACGACCAGACCGACGGCCACCGCCAGGCCCGCGGTGAGGATCGTGTGCGAGGTGCCATAGATGACGCGGGTCAGCACGTCCCGGCCGAGATGATCGGTGCCGAACCAGTGTGCCCAGCTTGGCGGCTGGAACTTCTCCAGGCGATTGCCGTTGAGCGGGTCCTGGTTGGTGAACAGTCCAGGAGCAATGGCCCATACGGCGACGAGGATCAGTATCGCGCCGGATAGGCGCGCCGACCACGGCGCCGCTGTGATCACCGAGAGGGACTTGGTCCATACGGCTTTCGGTTGAAGTGTATGTGGGGGAGACGAGACATCGGCAGTCACGCGAACCTTCCCAACCGGGTGTTGAAGCCCTGTCGCTGCAATTTGGTGACGCGGGGGTCGAGGATCGGGTAGATCAGGTCCACCAGGAGGTTGACCCCGACGATGACGAAGGTCGTGAGCAGCACCAGGCCCTGAATCAGGGAAATGTCCTGGTTGGACACCGCCTGCAACAGCACGGTGCCCAAGCCGGACCGCGAGAACACGGTCTCGGTGACCACCGAACCGCCGAGTAGTGCGCCGATGGTGGTCGCCGTGACCGTCAGTGCGGGACCGGCTGCGTTCTTCAGCACGTGTTTGCGTACCACCCAGGCCGGGCTGCCGCCCTTGGCGCGTGCGGTGTTGATGTGCGGAAGGGCAAGCGTCGCTTCGGCATTCTTCAGCAGCACCTGCGCGATCGGTGCTGAGATCGGCACGGCGAGGACCACCGCGGGAACCAGGAGCGAGGCAAGGGATCCATCCGGGAACAACGAGAACAAGCCGAGCTGAACCGAGAAGATCTGCAGGATGACCAGCCCCAGCCAGAATGTCGGAACGGCACTGAACAGTGGGGGAATGCTGCGGATGAAGGTCCGCAGCCAGCCGAACCGGGTGGTCGAGGACACCAGCAGAATCCCCAGCGCGAACACGAGCGCCAGTACGGTGGCTGTCGCGGCCAGCTTGAGCGTCTCGCCGATCACGCTGCCGATCCGGTCGGTGACCGACTGCCCACTGGACAGTGAGAACCCGAACTGGCCGTGCAGCAGCTGATCGAGTTGTGAGAAGTACTGCACGTAGACCGGCCGGTCATAGCCATAGAACTCCTTGACCTGCGCGACGATGTCCGGGTTGAAGTAACCGTCGCCTTTCGCGACGAATATCGACACCGGGTCGGTAGGCAGGATGCTGACACCCCAGAAGATCACGGTGAAAGCCAGCAGTAGTACCAGGACTGACTGGCCGATTCGGGCGGCGGCGTATTTGATCACGGCTGGGTATCCCTGTGCGGTCAGTTCTTCCAGGCGCTCTGGAACAGCGGCTCGGTGTAGTTGGTGAACTCGACGTGCACGTTCGGCGCGGCGGCGTGCACCTGCACCTCATCCCAGAGGATCAATGCCAGCTGGTCCTCGATGACCTTCTTCTGGATCCGCCCGACGGCGTCCTTGACCTGGGCCGCATCGGTCGCCCGCAGCTCCTCTTTGGACAGGGAGATGAGCTCATCGTCCTTGGCGAACGTCAAGTTGCCGTTATCGCGTCCGAACAACAGGCCCAGGCCGTTGTTGTATCCGGTGCGGGTGCCCAGCAAGGGAGTCGATCCGTCGGCGTTGGCGGCGTTGAACAACGTGGTGTCACCGGCCCGGTTTTGTAGTGCGACGCCGAGTTTCCGCCAACCCGATTCGATGAACTCGAACGCCGGCCGGAACACCACACTCTGGTTGGATGCGGCGAGGGTGAGGTTGAGCTTCTTGCCGTCTTTCTCGCGGATGCCGTCGTTACCGACCTTCCAGCCGGCCTCATCGAGCAGGCTCGCCGCCTTCTCAGGGTCGTAGTCGAGGCCGGCGCTTTCGTCGGAGAACAGCGGGTCATCGTGTCCGAGAACGGAATCGGCGGCGTGATAGCTGGGTGACAGCACGGTGTCGACCACGGCTTGGCGGTCGATGCCAAGTTGCAGGGCGCGGCGCACCCGCTGGTCACTCACCAGATCGTTGTTGATCCTGAAGCCGACGATGTTGGCGGTCAGCACCGGTGCTGCGACGGGGATCACCTGGAGGCCGCCCTGATGCAGCACCGGTTCGTCGGTCGGCTGGATTCCGCGGGCCAGGTCGACCTGTTTGGACTGCACGGCGCCGGCCCGCAGGCCGGGCTCGCCGATGACCCGTACGACGAGTTTGTCGAGGTAGGCCGCGCCCTGGTTGGGTGAGGACGTCGGTGGCCAGGCGTAGTCCGGGCGCTTCTTGAGGACCACTTCCTGGTCGGGTGTCTGCGATTCGTAGATGAAAGGCCCTGAGCCGACGACGTTCTCGATCTTGGCCTGGCCGTCGTAGTCGAGTGCCAACGTCTTCAATCCGCGGATCGCGGCCCGACCGTTGGCCGCGACCCGGTAGAAATTGCTGTTGGGCTCGCTGAGGAAAACCGTGATGGTGTTGCCGTTCACCGCGCTGTGGTCGTAACCGACGAAATCGCTGAACGGTGGGATCTTCTTGCTCGGATCTCCCTTGCCGAGTTGGTCGAAATTCGCCTTCACCACATCGGCAGTCAGCGGTGTCCCGTCACTGAACGTGACGCCGTCGCGGATTGCGAAGGTGTATTGCGTGGCGTCCTCGTTGCGGGAGAACTCACCCGCCAGCCAGCCCTGCACCTCGCCGGTCTTGGGATCGAGATAGACGAGTCGGTCGACCACCTGGAACAGCAGGTTGGCGGTCGTGTAATTGGTGCTCAATGCATCGGTGACGAACTGGACGTCGGAGAAGGTCAGCGTTCCACCAGGAGTCGGCCCGCCGGTGGGGCCGGAACTTGCCGCGTGTTGCTGTTTTGAGGAGCAGCCGGCCAGCAGCAGGGCCACCAGCACGGCACCGGCCATCAGTTTGTACCCTCGGCGCATGGCCATCCTTCGCTGTGTGGATCGCGGTGACGATCGGTTGTATTGAGGGGAAGCGAAATTCGCATCAGTGAACACCGGGACCGGGTATCGGCTGCTCATCCGGAGATGTTCGTGGTCGTCGCAGCGCGCTCACGGTCATAGTTGGACTTCGGGGTGGTTCCGTTCAGAATGAAGTCCCCGATGATCCTCGGTTTGTAGACGACCGGGTTGTGGGAGGCCAGGGTTCGCGCATTCCGCCAGTGCCGGTCCAGACTTGTGCCCTCACGGATCGTCGATGCTCCGCCGGCGTTGAAGATCCGGGCACCGGCGTCGAGCACCGCCTCGATGATCGTGACCTGCGCCGCCGACACGTCGATGAAGTTCCGCGCATAGTCCTCCTCGGCATCCAACCCGGCCGCGGCCACCTGGTTCGCGCGTTCCAGGCTCGCGGCGACCGAGACCAGCAGCGAATCGGCGGTCTGCGCGTGGCGGTAGAGGTGGCCGAGGACGGCAAGCACCTCGGGATCGTCGGTGGGGCGTTCTGACAGTGCATGCAGGTTGGTGCGGACACGTGACCTGATCAACGCGGCCGCGTCGTCGACGACATTGCGTGCGATGCCGGCGAGGTTGGCCAGGTGCACGAGTTGCACGAATGCCTGAATCGAGCGCAGATGCTCTTTGGAACGGCCCAGATCGCCGTTGTCCTGAACCGGAACTGTATCGAAATGCGTTGTACCGCTTCCGGTAAGGCGCTGCCCGATTCCGTCCCAGTCGTCGTCGTGGGTGACGCCCGCGTCGCGGGCTGCCACGATCGCGAAGGTGACCTTGCCGTCATTGGCGGTGTCACCGGGGTCGTCCACGGTTGCCGCTACGCGGATGTAGTCGGCGTAGAGGGCTCCGGTCGAGTAGTACTTCACTCCAGAGATCACCGGGCGGCCGCCGACCCGGTGCAGCCGGGTCGTGGGCAGGAAGTCTGGGCTCTCGGCCGCCGGTTCGGATTGTGCATTGCCGAAGATCGCGCCGTTGGCAATTCGGCGTAACCAGCGCGTCCGGAGTTCGGCCGACGGGGATTGCCGGAGAATCTCGACCGTGGTGAAATGGCCGCGCAGAATCTGTGGCACGTTGGAATCGGCCCGGCCCGCCTCGGCGAGCAGCTCGAACAGCGTCGGTAGGTCGACGCCGAACCCGCCGTGCTCGACCGGAACACGCAACCGCCCGAAACCGGCCGCGGCGAGCGCCTGAATCTCCTCGTGGACCGATTCATGGGTTTGATGCCGCTCGCCGGCCTTGCCCGCCAATTGATCGAAGATCCGGCGGAACTGGGCCAAGCTGGACTGAAATGCTGCGGACACGTGTGCCTTTCGGTGGTCTGCCGGTGCCGGGTCAGGCGACGACGGATGCGCCGGTTGCGGGCCGGGGATCGCGCAAACCGAGTCGTTCGCGGATCGTGGAGCCGTCGTAGGCGGTGGGAAAGGCGCCTGATGCCTGCAAGAGCGGAATCACGTCGCGGTTGAACTCTGCGATGCCCTCCGGCAGCACCGGGATATGGATGTTGAAGCCGTCGACAGCGCCCTCGCTCCACCACTCCAGAATGGTTGCCGCCACCTCTTCGGGAGTGCCGATCGCCAGCCGGTGCCCGCCCTCGACGCGCCGCACCAATTGTCGTGGGGTGACTTCCTCGGCGGCGGTCAGCTCTGCGAACGACCGTACGAAGCCCACGGGCCGGGTCTGATCTTCGTTGTAGGAGAACAGATTCGGATCGAGCGGTCGGTCCGGGTCGAGGCGGTCTGGGATGTCGAACAGCGCTGCGCGCTTGAAGAAGTCCGCGATCAGGCCGTCCTCGCCGTTGAATCCGTGAAGGGCTTCGTGCTTGCGGTAGGCCTCCTCGCGGGTGTCGCCGACGATCACGGTCAGCCCGGGCATCAGGCGGATCTCGTCGTGACCCCGACCGTGGTGGGTGGCCCGGGCGCGCAGCTGAGCCCGGTAATCGAAAGCCGCTTGTTTGTGCAGCAGCGAGGCGTAGACGATGTCGGCGTGTTTGGCGGCGAGATCGACTCCAGCCTGTGATGCACCGGCTTGGGAGATCACCGGGTGGCCCTGGGGCCCGATCGGCACGTTCAACGGGCCCGCCACGTCGAAGAACTCGCCGTGATGATCGATGCGGCGGGCGGTCGTCTCATTCCACACCAAATCGGACGGTGCCGGGCCCTGCGGAGTATCCCAACTGAGCCAAAGCTCTTTGACCACTTCAAGGAATTCGTCGGCCCGGCGGTATCGCTCGTTCCGCGCCGGCAGCGGGGCTGCAGAGAAGTTCGCCGCGATGTCCGGGTTGAAACTGGACACCACATTCCAGATCACCCGTCCGCCGGAGATGTGGTCCAGGGTCGCGAGGCGGCGTGCGAGGTTGTAGGGGGAGTTGTAGGACGAGGAGGCAGTGAGCAGGAACCCGATATCGGGTACCGTCGCGGCGATCGCCGAGAACAACACCGTCGGGTCGAAGCTGTGCAGCGGACGCGCGGAATTGTCCCGCTGTAGCGCGGGATGGTCGGAGACGAAGACGATGTCGAAGACACCGTCGTGCGCCAATTGGGCCGAGCGCAGGTAGTGATCCCAATCGCTGAACCGATTCCACCTCGTCCCGGGCCAGGTCCAGGACCGGGCGGCGGATCCGGTGCTGTTGACGGCGACGCTCAAGAACAATCGCCGGTGCTCGGACGTGGTCACGATCCGAGTGTCTCGGCCTGCCCGACATCGAACAACGTGGTGGGGCTACGTGAACCGTTGACAACAACTTAAGAGTGCGTGAGGCGCCGGCTTTTCACGGAATCTATGGCGTCATCGGTTGGTTGGTAGCAAGGGACTCATCAAGACAAGCAAGGAACTGTTGACATGGCAGACGCTATCGACTTCGACGAGATGAACCGCACCGTGATCCGTGAGTTCCACGAGTCAGGCGGCAAGGCAGGCGGCGTGTTCGAGGGCAAGCCTCTGGTGCTGGTCCACCACACCGGCGCCAAGTCCGGAACTGAACGGATCGCGCCTCTCGTGCCGTTGCTGGATGGTGACCGGATCTTCATTTTCGCCAGCAAGGGCGGTGCCGACACGAACCCGGACTGGTACCACAATCTGGTGGCCCATCCCGATACCGTCGTCGAGCTCGGGACCGAGAGCTTCCCCGTAACCGCCCGGGTGCTCGCCGGGGCAGAGCGCGACGATGTCTATGCCAGGCAGACTGTGGTGCAGCCCCAGTTCGGTGATTATCAACGCAAGACGAAACGCCTGATCCCGGTCATCGAGTTGCAGCGCCCCTGAGCCAAACCAACGCGACCCTACCTACGACGTCAGCTGCGCGAGCTGGTTACGCAGCCGGTGCCCGGGGGCGGCGTCGAGCAGCGCGCGAGTGTACTCAGAACCAGGCTCGTCGAAGATCCTTTCAGTGGGCCCTGTTTCGACGACCCTGCCGCGTCGCATCACCGCGACGTGATCGGAGATCGAGCGCACCAGATCGAGGTCGTGGGAGATGAACAGGTACGTCAGTTGGAGCTCTCGCTGGACGTCGTGCAGCAGGTCGAGAATGCGGCGCTGGGTTACGACATCGAGCGCGGACAGCGCTTCGTCGAGCACCACGATGGGAGATCGAGGTGCCAGCGCCCGGGCGATCGCCACCCGTTGCTGCTGGCCGCCGGACAGCTCACGGGGTTTACGGGTCGCAAAGGAGCCCGCCAGACCCACCTGATCTAGCAGTTCGGCGACCCGTCGCCGGCGGTCAGTGCGATCACCCAGTCCGAACGACCGCAGCGGCTCGTCGATGATCTGTTCGACGGTGAGCCGTGGATCCAACGCAACCTGTGGGTTCTGTTGCACCAGCTGGATTTTTCGCCATACGTCGCGTCTGGCCTGTCGCCGCAGGCCGGTGGTGTTCGTGCCCTCGATGCTTACCTGACCAGAGTCCGGGCGGGTGAGCCCGAGGATCAGGCGGGCCGTGGTGGATTTTCCCGATCCGGACTCGCCGACCAGCGCGAAGGTGCTGTTGCGGGTGAGGTTGAAGGTGACGTCGTCGACGGCCTTGAAATGCCCGTTGGGGCCGTGGGTGAAGACCTTCGCCAGACCCTTCACCTCGACGACGGGATCCGCAGGCGCGGCGGCAGCGCGGGAAACCCGTGCACCGCGATCGCCGAGACCGAAAGCGCTGCTGATGAGTTGGCGGGTGTAGCCGTGTTCCGGCCGCAACACCAGGTCGTCGATCGGTCCGTTGTCGAGTACCTCGCCGTTGCGCATCACGATCGCCCTGGTGGCGTGATCAGAGGCCACCGCGAGGTTGTGTGTCACGAACAGGACGGCCACTCCCGTCTGCCCGGTGAGCCGGTCGAAGACCTCGAGCACCTGCTTCTGCACGGTGACGTCGAGAGCCGACGTGGGTTCGTCGGCGATCAGGAGTGTGGGGTGCAGCCCGAATGCGACGGCGATGAGTACCCGTTGCTTCATGCCCCCCGACAGTTCATGGGGGTACTGGCGCAGGCGCTGCTCGGGGTGATCGATGCCGACCACATCGAGCAGCTCGACAGCCTTGGCCCGTAATTCATCCCGCGACAACCGCTTTCCACCGGGATGCAGCCGGAAGACCTCCATGAGCTGGCGGCCGATCGGCTGCACGGGATCCAGCGATGTCGCCGGATCCTGGGGGACCAGCGCGACCACCTTGCCCCGGAGCTTGACCACCTCCCGTTCGCTCATCCTGGTGAGCTCATGGCCTGCCACCCGGATGGATCCGCTGTCGATCCGTGCACTGCTGGGCAGCAGGCCGATGGCGGCCTTGCTCAAAGTCGATTTGCCCGAACCGGATTCACCGATCACAGCGACGACTTCGCCGGGCCGGATGGTGAGGTTGACTCCGCGCACCGCGGCCTGGGCACCTCCGCGGTACGAGACGGTCAGGTTCTGGATCTCGAGCACCGGAGGGGTGGCGGACTGGGCGGTGTCCTCGGCGGCGGCCGGCAGGGTGGTGGTCATCGAATACTCCTCGTCAGATCCTGAAGCGGCGCTGTAGCAGCCGGCCGGCGCGGGACACCGCCAGCACCGCGATCAACACGACGATCCCGGGCAGGGTCGTCAGCCACCAGGCGTTGGCGAGGTAGTCCCGGCCCTCCGAGAGCAGGGTGCCCCACTCCGGTGTGGGTGGTGGTGCGCCATAACCGAGGAATCCCAGGCCCGCGATGTTGAGAATCGTCGCCCCGAGTTCGGTGGGAATCAGGGCCACGATGGGTCCCGCCGAGTTCGGCAGGACATGACGGAACAGCACCGCTGTCGGCCCTGCCCCGGAAACCCGTGCGGCGTCGATATATTCGAGCTGGACCACGCGTAGTGCCTCCCCGCGGGCCACCCGTGCGAAAGGGGCCACGGCGGCGATGCCGACACCGATGGCGACATGGGTGGTCCCGGGACCGAATGCCGCGACGATGCACAGCGCCAGCAGGAATCCCGGCAGTGCCAGCAGGACGTCGACCAGTCGCATGATGACCGCGTCGACGGCTCCACGGAGCACGCCTGCGGTCACGCCGAGGAGCGTGCCGACGACGAGCCCGATCGAGGTCCCGATCACGGCGCCGTACACCGTGTTGCGGGTGCCGTGCACCACGCGGGTGAACGTGTCCCTACCGGCTCGGTCGGTACCGAACCAGTGGTCGAGGCTCGGCGGCAGGAACCTCCGGGCGCCCTCACCGATGAGTGGGTCGTGGCTGGTGAACCACGACGGGAAGAGCGTCCAGAGCGCGACGGACACGAGCACCAACACGGCCAGGGTAGTGGCAATACCACTGGGGTTGAACCGAATCCGGTCGGGGTTCGCCGGTCGCGGTACCGATGGGGTGAGCGTTGTCGTCATGATCGTGCCTCACCGGTGCTCAGCAGAATCCGCCGGTCCAGCGCGGGGTAGAGCAGGTCGATCAGCAGGTTCACCACGACGTAGACCCCTGCGATGATCAGAATGAAGCCCTGCACCAGCGAAACATCCTGCTGGGACACCGCGGTCTGCAGTACGCGCCCGATTCCTGCCCTGGCGAACACGGTTTCGGTGACCACGGTGCCGCCCACCAGGGTGCCCAGCACCGTGCCCGCCACCGTCAACCCGGGACCCGCGGCGTTACGGACCACATGTCGCCAGAACACCCAGTGCTTGCCTGCGCCTTTCGCGCGCACCACGTCGATGAAGTCGCTTTCCAGCACGGTGTCCACGCTTTTGAGCAACACCTGTGCCATCGCGGCCGACAGCGGCAGCCCCAGTACCAGTGAGGGCACCAGAATCGACCAGAACGTGCCGTCGGGGAATGCCGAGATCCAGCCGAGCCGGAACGACAGGACGTTCAGCACCACGATGCCCACCCAGAACACCGGGGCCGCGGCGAACAGCGGAGGCAGAACCACGACCGATGAGCGCAACCAGCGCCGGTTCGCCAGCGCCGCGGTCGACACGATCGTCCCGGCGATGAGTACGGCGACGACGAACGCGGTGAACGCCAGTCGCAACGTGGGCAGTGCGGCGTCGCCGATCGCCTGTGTCACTGTCTGGCCGGTGCTCATCGAGTAGCCGAGGCCTCCGCGCGCTACCTGGCTCAACTCGATGAAGTACCGCTGCAGGACACCGTGGTCGTAGCCGTAGTACAGCTTCATCTGCGCCACGGTCTGCGGGTCGATCACCCCGGTGTCGTCCGCGGCGAACATCTCGATCGGGTTGGACGGCAACAGGGTGATCGCGATGAATGTCAGGGTGTAGGCCAACCACAGCACCACCACGGCCTGCGTGACGCGACCGGCGAGGTACTGGACGACCCGGCGCGACCCGGGAGTACCCCAGCCGGCAAGCGTGCCCCGGCCGCGGCCGAATGCCGTCCGAACGTCCGGAATCGCCGTCATCCGGCTTTCCAGGCGTTGTAGAAGTCCGGATATGTCTGTGTCTGGAACGTCACGTGCACCTTGGGCGAGGCCCCGAACGTCTGCGCCTCTTCGAAGTAAGCGATGACATAGGACCCTTTGACCAGAGCCTTCTGTTGTTCGGCCTGAACAGCTTTGAACTCGGCATCGTCGCGGGCCTCGAGCTCACGGGTGTAGAGCGCGGTGAGCTCCGGCGCAGATCCGAGCAATGCGACGTTGCCCTCACCGCCGAAGCTCTGTCCTAGCGAGATGATCGAAGTTCGGCTGACCATGATCGGGACATTCACGTCATTGTTCGCCGCGGCGGCGAACGACGGATCGTTGCGCACGTCCAGCACGATGCCGAGTTCCTTGCGCCACTGCTGCGCGATGTACTCCCAGGCGGGGCCCAGCGCCACCTGCTGGGCACTTTGCGGAACCGTCAGATGAAGCTGCTTGCCGCCCTTTTCGCGGATTCCGTCGGAACTCTGCTGCCAGCCTGCCTGCTCCAACAGATCGCGGGCCTTGTCCGGGTCATAGGAGAACTCTCCGGCCACATCGATCACGTTGGCGTTGTTGACATTCAGTATCGAGATCGGTGGGGGATAGCTCGGCGTGAGCGCGTCGCGGGTCAGGCCCTCCCGGTCGATGCCCAGCACCAGTGCTCGGCGCACCAGGGGATCGCTGGTGAACTCGTTGTCGACCCGAAGGCCCGCGTAGTTCGATGTGCCCAGCGGTGGACGGTAGAGCAGCAGCTGATACCCCGCGGCCTGGATCGTCGCCTCGTCGGACGGCTGGATTCCACGGGCCACGTCCACCTGGTTGGAGGTCAAAGCACCGGTACGCAAACCGCTTTCGGGCAGAACCTTCCAGACGATCTCGTCGAGATAGGCTTCGCCCTGATTCGGCGAACTGGCGGGTGCCCACCTATAGCCGGTCCGACGCTTCAGGACGGCGGACTGGTTGGGTACCTGCGACTTAAACACGAACGGGCCGGCACCAACATGGTTTTCGGGCCGGCCGGCCTCTTCGAGCTCCAATCCGATGGTCTTCGCACCGAGAATGGGGGAGTTCAGCCGCGTGGTGTCGACGAGGAATTGCTGGTTGGGTTTGGACAGCACCACCGTCACGGTGTCGCCGTCGACTTCGACGTGGTCGTAGCCGCGGGAGATCTGCGGGTGCACCGGGATCCGCAGTTTCTCGTTGCCGCGGCCGAAGAGCTCGTAGTTCTGGGCGACGATCTGCGGGGTCAGCTGGGTGCCGTCGCTGAACGTGATGCCCTTGCGGATCTTGAAGCTGAACCGGGTGTTCTCGTCATTCTTGGTCCACGATTCCGCGACCCATGGCTGCAGCTTCTTCTGGTACGGGTCGAAATAGAGCAGGAACACGTTGGTGTGGAACGTCAGGTTCCCCGCGCTGTAGGTACCGAGCTTCTGCGCCTGCCAGCTGGTCACCGATTCGGTGTCCGAAAACGTCAGTGTTCCACCGCGAACCGGATCTCCGGCCGGTCCTGTGGGTCCGAACGCTGCTCGATTCGGTTGTGCTCCGGGACTGCACGCGGCAAGCAGACCGGATCCGAGCATTACGGCGCCGAACCCCAGGAATGCGCGGCGATCGAGGAAGTTGGTCATGTACGGGCTTTCTGGGTGTGACGACGACGGACGGACGCTTCCGGGCGGGTCACCGGACGCAGGCATCACAACATCGACTCGTCACGTTGGACAGTTTCGCGGCCGGTCGTCGGGTAACCAACGCATTGGGACTACGTGATTGGTTAAGGAGCACTGAAGCGTTCCCGTAGTCGTCCGGTGTTGTTCCGCGGCAGACGGGCGGACAGCCTGATTGGGCGACCTGGTCGACGGAGGGACATGACGGATGGCGGAACTGGTGCTGAACTCGGTGATTCGCGCGATCGGATTCACGCAGGGGGGATGGCGCCATCCCGACGCGACGCCACAACGGGCACTGGACCTGAGCTATTACCAGGAGTACGCCCGGACCTCGGAGCGGGGCCTGTTCGACGGTCTGTTCGTCGCGAACACCCCGGCCGCCAGGAGTAATGACTGGACGACGTTGTTCTCGCCGCTGGAACCCGTCGCGCTGTTGTCGGCGCTGGCGCCGACAACGAACCATATCGGTTTGATCGCGACCCTCTCGTCGACGTTCAACCACCCCTACAACGTGGCTCGGCAGATCGCGACCCTGGACCACCTCAGCGGTGGGCGCGCCGGCGTCAACATCGTCACCTCCGGATCATTGGATGCGGCGCGCAACTTCGGCTACGACGAGCTACCGGAACACGATGAGCGATACGAGCGGGCTCACGAGTTCCTCGATGTCCTTCACCAGCTGTGGGACAGCTGGGATGCTGATGCGTTGATCGTCGACAAGGACGCAGGGGTGCAGTCGAAACCTGGCAGTGTCCGCCCGATCGGACATCGGGGCAGGTACTTCGCGGTTCACGGCGCGTTGGATGTTCCCAGGCCCCTGCAGGACCGGCCCCTGGTGTTCCAGTCCGGTTCCTCGGCACCGGGGCGGCGCCTGGCAGCGGCCTACGCCGATGCTGTCTACACCGCACAACGAACGATCCCGGAGTCCAGAGCGTTCCGCGACGATCTTCATCGCGCTCAGAAGCGGTTGGGCCGCAGCGGACCGCTGGTGAAGGTGCTGCCCGGGCTCATCCCCATCGTGGCCGGCACCGACGCCGAGGCGCACGCACTGCATGACGAGATCAGCGCATTGAATCCGCCGGAGCGTTCCGTCGGAATCCTCGAAGAGCGGTTGAAGGTCGATCTGACCGGCATCGAACTCGACGAGCCGTTCCCGGTGACGCGGCTTCCACCGGTGCAGAGCCTGGCCGGTGAGCGTAGCTTCCACGAGATCGTGCGTAGCCACGCCGGCGCCGGAGCAACCCTGCGGGGCATCCTGCGGATCACCGACTCGGGCAACGGTCACCTGCGCTTCGTCGGTTCGGCCGAGCGCGTTGCCGACGAGATCGAACAATGGTTCACCGCAGGTGCGGTCGATGGGTTCAACATCAACCCCGCGATCACGCCGACCGGTCTCACCGACTTCATCGACCAGGTGATCCCGCTGTTGCAGGCCAAGGGGATCTACAAACGCGAATACGCCGGCGCAGGGTCACGGGCGGCGTTCGCGTAACGCACTACGGCTTGAGGCGGGACCCGGTCCGGAACTTGGATGCGAGGAACACGCCGACGGCGATGGCGGCGACGATGACCGCGAGCAGAGCCGGCCCCGCCGGGATGTCTGCGGTACCCAGCATGCCGTGGCGCATCGCCTGCACCGCGTAGAAAACCGGATTGAGGTAGCTCAGCGCCCGCCAGGTCGGTGCCAGATCGTGAACGGAGTAGAACACACCACCCAGGAAGCACAGCGGTTGCACGATCAGCACCTGGATGGCCGCGACATGTTCCTGGGTCTGGTTGTACATCCCGGCGACCATCCCGGCCTGCGCGACGAAGATCAGCACCGCGGCGAAGGCGATGATCGTGTATCCCGGCCTGGCGATGTGCGAACCGGTCAACGGCATGGCGATGAGCAGGATCGCCGACGAGATCAGAATCCCGCGCACGATAGACCCGAGGACCAGGGCGAGGTTGATTTCCCACCAGCGCAGTGGACTGGCGAGGACGGCATTGATGAAGCGGTCCTTGCGGGCCTCGAACAGGGACGCGGACCCTTGGATGTAGCCGGCCGTGACCACCGCGAGTACCACGAGTCCCGGAAGGATGAACTGGTCGTAGGGCGCCCCGCGCACCGGCGAGACGCGACTGCCCAACGCCAGCCCGAAGACGAAGACGAAGAGCAGCGCCGCAAGGACCTGACCGGCGACGGTGTAATACCAGACTTTCAGGTAGCGGACGATCTCGCGCTGCAGCAGCCACGTGAACGCCGGTCGCTGGGGCAGATAAGGACGGTCGTAGGGCGTCAGTGGTGCTGAGGACAGCCAGCTTTCACTCACCGAGCACCTCCGCCAGTGGTGCCGCCATCGCCCGGTTGTACACCTCGGTCAGGTCGGTGGCACCGAACTCGGCACGCAAACCCGCGGCGGTGTCGCGCGATATCAGGCGGCCCGCTCTGATCAGTGCCACTTCGTCGCACAGCGCCTCGGCTTCCTCCAGGTAGTGGGTGGTGAGCAGGATCGTGTGCCCGATCCGATGCAGATCGCGCATATAACTCCACAGGTCCGATCGCAGTTCGACGTCGACGCCCGCGGTCGGCTCGTCGAGAATCAGCAGGCGCGGGCGGTGGATCAGTGCTCGCGCCACCAGCAGCCGGCGCTGCATACCCCCGGACAACGAGAGCGGACGCCCGTGCGCCTTGTCTGCGAGACCGAGCAGCTCGAGCAGCTCGTGTGCGCGCCGGGTGGCTTCGCGCCGACCGAGACCGTAATAGCCGGCGTGATAGATGAGCACCTCGATGTTGGTCAGGAAGCGATCCAGGTTCACCTCCTGCTCGGCCAGGCCCACCAGTGCGCGCGCGGTGCGAGAGTTGTTCGGGTGCCCGAAGATCCGGATCTCACCCGATGTCGGGCGCAGCAGGTTGCAGGTCGCCGAGATGAGAGTGGATTTGCCTGCGCCGTTGGGCCCCAACAATCCGAAGAACGCGCCGTCGGGGATTTCCAGATCCAGGGCATGCAAGGCGGTGAACCCCGAACGGTATGTCTTGCGCAGGTTTCGGACTTCGAGAGCAGGTGGCACACGAGCAAGCTACCTCCATCCGCATGCTGAACAGTTAAGTCAGGACGCCGCATTCCGGTAGCCAAAGCTGCTTGTTCACGGCCCGGACCGGGTCGATACTCGGCGGATGACGACAGTCGCGACCGCCACGATCACCGCCGAGCAGCTCCACGAATTGCTCACCGCCGGAGCTGAATACGCGCTCATCGATGTGCGTGAGGCCGGTGTGACCGCCGCACAGGGTTCGATCCTGCTTGCGGTCTCGATTCCCCTCAGTGTGCTGGAGCTGCGGGTACAGACGAGAATTCCTCGGGTGTCCACGCCGGTGGTCGTCTACGACGGCGGCGAGGGGCAGCTCGCCGAGCGGGCGGCCGGGCGGCTGGTGGCACTGGGGTACAACGACGTTCGCGTCCTCGGCGGTGGTTTGCGTGCATGGGCGGATGCCGGATACAAGGTGCAGTCCGGCGGTGACCATGTCATCGGACAAGCTTTCGGGGAGTGGATCGAGGAGGTCTACGAAACCCCGCACATCACGGTCAGTGAGTTCCGCGACCGGGTTGCGGCCGGGGAGGACATCGTTCTGCTCGACAGCAGACCGATCGGCGAGTTCGAGAATCACAGCCTGCCGGGCGGCACCTCCATCCCCGGCGCCGAACTCGTCTACCGGGCCGCCGAGGCGGTCAAGTCTCCCGATTCCCTGGTGGTGGTGAACTGCGCGGGGCGCACCCGCAGCATTCTCGGTGCCCAGGTGCTGATCAACGCCGGGTTGCCCAACCGGGTGGTCTCGCTCGAAGGGGGTACTCAATCCTGGGTGCTTGAGGGCCATGACCTCGACCACGGAAAGGCCGTCGCGGTTCCACTGCCCGCCGACGACGCCGTCGCCTCGGCGAAAGCGGCGGCGGCCCGGTTCGCCGACCGCTTCGCTATCGCCCACATCGACAAGGCCACCCTGCGGCGGTTCCGCGACGAGACGGATGTCAGGTCGTTGTACGTGCTGGACGTGCGTACGCCGCAGGAGTACGAGACAGGGCATCTGGCGGGTTCGCGCTCAGCTCCCAGCTGGGACGTTGCGCCGTGGACATTCCGGCATGTCGGCACCCACAACGCCCGCATCGTGCTGGTCGACAACGACACCGTCCGCGCGACTGTCGCCGCGTCGTGGATCACACAGATCGGCTGGGGCGAGGTGTTCGTGCTGGACGGTGCGTTCGATGGTGAGGAACTCAAAACCGGTGCCGCGCCAGTGCTTTTCGACGTCCCGGACAACGGGTACCACGTGATCGGCGCCGACGACCTGAAGTCCGCCATCGATGACGCCGTGGTGCTCGACCTGGCGGCCAGTCCTGCTTACCGCGCCGGCCACATTCCCGGTGCACGGTTTGCCATCCGGTCCCGCCTGGCTGCAACGGACATCCCCGGCACCGGACCGATCGTGCTGACGTCCGAGGATTCGGTGCTGGCCCGGTTCGCCGCAGTTGAGCTGGCCGGCGCCACGGACCGCCCGGTCCAGGTTCTCGACGGCGGCACGAAGTCCTGGACAGACTCCGGTCACGTGTTGGAAACCGGGATCGAACACTGGCTGCACGAGCCCGACGACGTGGTGCCGTCGGGCTGGCGCGAAACAGATCCGGAGCGGCGCAAGGCCGGTTTCCGTCGCTACCTGGCATGGGAGTTGGGGCTCGTGGCAGAACTGGCGCAGGACGACACCGTGCCGTTCAAGAAATACGACTAGGGCGGGTGCAGCGAATGACCATCGATACCCGGATTGATTCCGCACCGGTTGCTTTCGGCTCACCGGAACTGGCTGACCTGATCGCCCAGATCGGTGACGGCGTCATCGACCGCGATGACCGTGGCGAGCCGCCCTTCGCCAAGTTCGACCTGATTCGCCGGGCCCGGCTCGGTGCACTGCGCCTTCCGGTCGCCTCCGGGGGTGGCGGTGCCACCCTGCGAGAGTTGTTCGAGGTGATCATCTCCCTGGGCGCGGCCGATCCGAATGTGGCACACAGCGTGCGCAACCACCTGGGCACTGTCGAGAATCTCATCCGGCGCCCACGCACCGAGGATGCGCGTTGGTTCGACCGCATCCGCAACGGCGACCTGTTCGGAATATCGGCGACCGAATTGGGCACTGCCCATGCTGGAAGTCCCGATTACCGGTACACCACCGCGATCACCGAGACACCGGACGGTTTGCGGTTGTCAGGGGAGAAGTTCTACAGCACCGGCAACCTCTATGTGGACTGGCTCGTGGTCGTGGCGACCGACCAGCACGGCGAGACCGTCCGGCTCATCGTCCCGGCCGACCGGCCCGGCGTCGTCATCGAGGATGACTGGGACGGCATCGGTCAGCGGTTCACCGGCAGCGGGACAACGCGTTTCGTAGATGTCGCGGTGTCGGATGACGACTTCTTCGCGCCCGGCGGGTTCGGGGGCGACGTGCCATACAAGGGCACTTTCCCGCAGCTGTATCTCACGGCCGTCATCGCCGGAATCCTGCGCCGCGTCGTTCGTGATGCCACCGAGCTGGTGCGCGCCAAGCGGCGGACCTTCTATCACGCGGCGGCCGAAAATCCGGTCGAGGATCCCATCCTGCAGCAGAGCGTCGGCGTGCTCTCCAGTCAGGCGTTCGCTGCCGAAGCGCTCGTCCTGTCGGCGGCGGAGTCGCTCGGGGCGGCCACTGAGGCACACGGTCGGCGGGAGGAGGAAGAGGCGTTGTCGCTGGAGGCGACCCTGCGGGCGGCCAAGGCGAAAGTGGTGATCGACGAACTGGCGAACCGGGCGGCCTCGGAGTTGTTCGACGTCGGCGGCGGATCCACCGTCCGGCGCAGCGCCCACCTGGATCGCCACTGGCGCAACATCCGGACCCTTGCCGCGCACAATCCCAAGACATACAAGGCGAAAGCCATTGGAGCCCACGAGATCACCGGTGAGCCGCTCCCGCGCGGCGGATTCTTCTGATGGCGCCGCGGCGGGAATACCTGAACCTGGTCCTGTTCGACCGCCCGAGCGGCTGGTCGGACAAGCAGCAGGCCCACGGCTCGTCGCCAGGTTCGGCTTTCAGACGGATCGTCGACTTCGCGCAGCAGGCCGAGCACGCCAAGATCGATGCGTTCTTCAAGGCGGATTTTCTGGGGTTCGACAAGGACAACATCATCAACGACCCGAGCCTGCTCGGCGAACCGCTGGCGGTGACAGCGGCACTGGCTTCGGTGACCGAACGGATCGGGCTGGTGGTCACGGCCTCGACCTCGTTCTTCGAGCCGTACAACGTGGCCCGCCAGATTGCCACGCTGCACAACGTCAGCGGGGGACGGGCCGGGTGGAATGCCGTCACCTCGTTCAATGGTGAAGTGAACTTCGGGCCGACGACGTTGCTTCCACCTGCCGAACGCTACGAACGGGCAGCCGAGTTCATCGAAGTGGTCGTGAAGCTGTGGGACAGTTGGGCTCCCGATGCGCTGTCGTTCACCGATGGTCGCGCACCGACCGTGGATGCCGCCAGAATTCGCGACATCGACCACGTGGGACCGTACTACTCGGTCGAACAGGCGCTCGACGTGTCTCGTCTCGTCGAGGACTTGCCTGTCGTATTCCAGGCCGGAGCCTCGGAGGACGGCATCCGATTCGCGGCGCGATTCGGTGAAGCCGTGTTCGTCGCCACCCCGGACCTGGCTCACGCCCGGTCCTACTACGACACCATCAAGGGCTTGGTGGAGGCAGGTGGCCGCCACCCCGACGCACTCCGCGTGCTGCCCGGGATCCGTACCTACATCGCCGACACCGAGAAGGCAGCGCGCGACGAGTACCGGCAGGTGTTCGCCGAGCCCAATTTCTACGCCGACCGGCTCAAGTTCCTCGCACGTGAGGCGCCGTTCTTCGATTTCGCGGATCTGGATCTCGACGATGTCATTCCGGGCGAACGGATTCCGCCCCGGGAGACGTTCGCCACCAGCCAACGCCGGGTCAGCCGTGGGCTGCTGTTGCGCGATCTGGTGACCGAGGTGGAGAACATCACGCTGCGTCAGTTCCTCCAACGGATCCGGGGCAGTGGGCATCTGGATGTCATCGGCACACCAGAACAGGTGGCCGACGTGTTCGCCGAATGGTTCACCGTGCGTGCCAGCGACGGATTCACGCTGCACGGGGGCAACTCGTTCGACCGGCTCACCGACCAGGTCATCCCGCTGCTACGCGGCAGAGGACTCGTCCGTCAGGAGTATGAGGCCCAGACGTTGCGGGAGAATCTCGGTCTGGAGCAATACCACTTGACAGCCAGTCGGACGAGTTAGGGCGCGCAGTGTCACCGCGGGCCGGTGCCTGGCACCAGGTTGGGGGGCAGGTCGCCGCCGGCGTAGACGTCGATCTGGTGGTGCGCGATCTCCCACGCCCTCTCCCAGGCGCCGGTTGTGCTCCCGGCGACGTGCGGGGTCAGCAACACACCAGGTGCAGACCACAGTGGATGACCCTGCGGTAGCGGCTCGGGTTCGGTGACATCGAGTGCCGCGCGGAGGCGGCCGGAGGTCAGTTCCACCAGTAGGGCATCGGTGTCGACGGCGCTGCCCCGGCCCACGTTGACGATCAACGCCCCATCGCGCAGGTTGGCCAGGAACGTGGAATCGATGATGTGGCGCGTGGATTCGTCCGCGGGCAGCATCGCGACCACCACGTCCGCACCGGGCAGCAGCCGGTCGATGTCGTCGAACCCGTGGAC
This sequence comes from Mycobacterium sp. 134, assembly GCF_048282715.1. Lineage (NCBI taxonomy): Bacteria > Bacillati > Actinomycetota > Actinomycetes > Mycobacteriales > Mycobacteriaceae > Mycobacterium > Mycobacterium sp. 134. Next base: position 3,762,047 of record NZ_JBLVUN010000008.1, on the reverse strand, counting down.
GCCCGGCCGGGGTCGCCTGCCGACGAGTATCACCTCGGCCTCGAACGGTGCGAGCCGCGAAGCTAGGTTGACCGCCAGATCACCGGCGCCCAGGACGACGACCCGCTTACCGATCAAGGTCTCGGTGTTTCCGGCCAGCCACACACCCCTGGATTGCTGTTCGTCGAACAGTTTCAGGTTTCGGTAGACGGCGAGGAGTACGGCCACCACCCATTCCGCGGACGAGCCACCATGTGCTCCTCGCGCGTTGGAAAGGATGACCCCGTCAGGTAGATACGGCAGCCACTGTTCGTATCCGGCGTTGAGGGTCTGCACGAGGCGCAGATCCGGTAAGTCGACAAACTGTGCGCCCACGGCCGCCGCGGATTCGTAGCCGACCACCACCACGGTGGCGTCCCGATGACCGGCCGGCCAAGGTTGGCCGGGCTCGTAGCGGATCGCCTCCAGGTTCGTGGAGGTCTCCAGCGTCTTGACGCCGAGGTCGTCTGGGACAAGGACTTTCACCGGCTCATCGCGGATTCTTCTCGCCGGCCTCGACGGGGACGGGCAACCTGTTCTCGGCCGGTGCCACCGGGCATGTTGCGTAGTCGGTGAACGAGCACGGCAGATTCGACGCCCGGTTGAAGTCGAGTGTCACCGTTCCTGCGAGACCGGGAGCGGCGATCGACAAGGACCTGGCGGCAGGATAGGTCGTCACTCCGCTGGTGGCGTCGGTGAACAACACTTGCAATTCGCCATCAGGACGACCGAAGGCAACGAGTTGCAGTGCGGCGCCATCAAGTTCGAAGGCGATGGTGCCGACGGCATCGTGGTGGTGCTCGAGGCCCTCCACGACCGCGCCCGTCGTGACCGTCTGTGGCCGCTCGTAGGGTGTGAACGTGCCTGTGACGCGCCAGCGTTCGCTGGCCGGGTAGGCCGGAATCCCCTTGTACGCCTGAAGGTGTGGTGACTTGGGGTCATGCACCCGCAGGGCCACGGACCCGGTGCGCCGAATGACCTCGATGCGCCGATCCCCATCCTCGACGAGGAGTCCAGGCGCGCCCTCCACCGGTTCCAGGCGTTCGGCCGTTCCTGACACTTCGAGATACGCCGCGTCGGCGTCCGCGCGCCAGCGTCCGGGTAGGTCGGCGATGGCCTCGAACTCGTCCGTCAGCCAATACAAGCCGGTCAGGCTCACCCAGCCCAGTGGGTCTCCGTAATAGTGTTCGCGCCCCGCGTGCCATTCGTTCCAGGCTCGGCCGAATGCCGCGGTGTCTTCGATCGTGGTCACGGTCCGACTACTCCTTCCAACTGACTTTGTGCGGCCAGCGGCCGACTCGGAAACTCCTCGCGCAGAACGGGCGCGACATCGGACTGAAACAGCTCAAGACTGCGGCGTTTCTGGCCGGCCGTCACACCGTCGGTGTCGGCGCTGAGATGAATCACCTCGTGGCCGAGTTCCTGGTGGTAACGGCCCACCTTGTCGATCACCTGCTGGGGGCTGCCCACCAATGCCGAGCTGCGGTCGACGAAATCCTCGATCGACTCGAACACCACCGGAAGACCGACCCGCCGGGCAAAGCCGAGGCGGGTTTCGAACGACAACCGGTACTCCTCGATCGCCTGCTGCGACGTCGGCGCAATGTGGAAACCGGCAGTCCCGGCCCCCACCAACGCGTCTTCGGGCCGGTGGCCGTAGAACTCCCACCGCTGCCGGTAGTGCCGCACGAGGTCGGCATAGGGTTCGATCGGATACGTCACGTTGGCGGAGAAGATGGGATCTCCGTGGCGTGCCGCGAGGTCGACCGAATCCTTACTGGTTGCACTGCCATGCCAGATACGAATCCGCTTCTGCAGAGGTCTGGGGAGCGCCTTGGCGTCGACGAGGGACGGCCGGAACCGACCGGACCACGTCACGTGGTCGTGGTCCCACAGCGCGCGGAACAACTCGTAGCCCTCCCGGTTGCGGTCCCACTGATCGGCGGTCGTGACCTGGAACAGCTCGGCCTGCGCCGCACCGTTGCCCTTTCCGATGATCAACTCGAGCCGCCCGCCGGACAGGTTGTCCAACGTCGAGTAGTCCTCGAATGCGCGTACCGGGTCGAGCAGGCTCAACGTGGTCACGGCGGTGAACAGCCCGATCCGCGAGGTGCGCGCCGCGATGTTGCTCAGCACCACGGGTGGGGAGGACGAGATGAACGGGTCCTCGTGACGCTCGCCGACCGCGAATCCGTCAAAGCCCAGCTGGTCGGCGAGTTGGGCAGCGTCGACGACTTCGCGTAGCCGGTCGGCCGGACTGCTCTTCTCGCCCGTCACGGGATCGGGATGATGCGCGATGAGGGTCAGCAGTAGGAACTTCACAGTCGGCCTCCACGAATCACGGCACTGCGAAGCCACTCCGCGTCGGCGAATCGCACGCACATGCGTGGTTCAACGCTCGTCGGCACCGTCTTAATTCGCAACGATCGACCTGCGTGCCGATAGATCGTCACAACCAGCGACGTCACCAGCGGTAATGCCGGCGGGTCGAAGCGTTGGCCGTTCGAATCGGGCTGACGAAAACCGCAGATGCTGCGTCTGTCATTTGTTGGTCAGCCCGCGTTGCCAGCCGGTGACGCGCCATTCGATGCCGGTCATCACCGCGTTGACGAGCACTCCGATCAGGCCGAGGGCGAGAATTCCGGCATACATCTGCGGGGTCTGGTACCGCAGGGCGGCGTTGTTGATGTAGATGCCGATACCCTGCGCGCCGCCGACCAGTTCAGCGGCAACGAGTGCGGTGAACGCGTTGGCCGAGGCCAGCCGGATACCCGGAAAGATCGCCGGGATCGCGGCAGGCAGGATGACATGAACGAAGGTGTACCAGCGCCCAGCGCCCAGCGCGCGGGCCGAGTTCAACAGTTGGCGCTCCACGCCGCCGACCGCGCCGACCGCGTTGACGAAGATCGGCCAGAAGCACGCCCAGACGACGATCGCGATCTTGGACTCCTCACCGATGCCCAGGAACACGACGAACACCGGTAGCAGCGCCAGCAGCGAGAGGTTCCGGAAGAACACCAGGACCGGTTCGGCGAGGGTCTGAAAGACCGTGAACGATCCCACCACGATTCCGAGCGAGATCCCGGCTGCGAGTGCGATCAGAAAGCCGATCAGCGCGCGCTGTACGCTGGGCCAGATCTGCGAGCTCAACGTGCCGTCCAGCAGTCCGTCGACAAACGCCGTGAAGGTGTCCTGTGGTGTCGCCAGGTACATGTCGCTGACGTAGCCGGTCGCCACGACCAGCCACCAGATGGCCAGGAAGCCTGCCAGCCCGATCGCTCCGCCGAGGAACCTGCCGTACTTGGCGAGCCACGGACCGGGTGTGTCGAGGGCGTCGTCGCGGTCCTCCGCTTCCGTGTGGTCATCGAGCGTGATGGCCAATTCGGACCTCCTCTTGAAGAACTCGCGCCACGTGTGCCCGGATATGGACGAAGTCCTCCGAGCTTCGGACGTCGCTGTCCCGGGGGCGCGGCAGATCGACATCGACGAGCGCCTTGACCGTGCCGGGCGCCTGGGTCATGACGGCGATGCGGTCGGACAGGAAGATGGCCTCATCGATCGAGTGGGTGACGAACAGGATCGTCTTCTTCGTCTCGCCGGCCTCCCAGATCCGGAGCAGTTCGCCCTGCAGAAACTCACGGGTTTGGGCGTCCAAGGCCGCGAACGGCTCGTCGAACACGAGGATCTCGGGCTCGTAGGCGAGTACACGTGCGATCGCGACCCGTTGCCGCATGCCACCGGAGAGTTGATGGGGGAGCCGGTTCGCAGCATCCTCGAGCCCCACTGTCCGCAGAACGGCGGCAGCGCGCTCGCGTCGCTGTGCTTTGGGTACCCCGCGGATCTTGAGGCCGGCCTCGACGTTCTTCTGCGCGGTCAGCCACGGGAACAGTCCGTAACCTTGGAACACGACCCCGACGTTCTTACTGACGCCGTCGACGGGCTCGCCGTCAATCGAGACGGTTCCCCTGTCGTAGGTGTCCAGGCCCGCAAGGATATTGAGGAACGTGGACTTTCCACAACCGCTCGGGCCGAGCAGCGAAACGAACTCGCCGGCCCTGATCTTGAGATCGAATCCCGACAGCACCGTGGTCGCGCCCTGGGCTGATCGGGACCGAGGTTTGGGGTAGCGCTTGGTGATTCGACTTGCTTCGATCTTCCAGGCCGGGTCGGCAACTTGCGGAGCGCCCGCGTGGCTTTCCGGCTCGGTGAGCACGTGTTGGGTCATGTCAGTTGACTTTCATGCGGACGGATCACTTCTGGTCTTCGAGCCCGGAGATGTCGACCAGATGCGTTTTGAAGATGCCGTTGTTCTGCTCTCGGTCGAGGATCGTGGTGTTGCGATCCTGGGACTCCAGCAGATCGGCGGACTTCGCAAACGGATTGAACGCGTTGGTGGCGATGTCTTCGGGCTTGAGGTCATCAGAACCGGGTAGCGGATTGCCCACGTCCTTGACCAGATCCCACCACAGCCGCAGACTTGCCTTGTCCAGCAGTGCATTTGGTGCGTAGTGCCAGTTGGTGGTCTGCTCGACCGGATAGCCCGTGGTTTTGCCTGCGATCTCGGCGGATTCCCGGGGGTGCGCGTTCGCCCAATTCGCGGTCTTGGCGATGATGCCGACGAACTCCCGTGCGGCCTTCGGATGCTTCTGAAGCCAGGCATTGCTCGCGACAAACGGCGCCTGGCCACCGAGCGGGCCCCATTCGTCATAGGACGTGAAGGCCTGGGTGAACTTGTCGTGCTGGCTCAGCAGCACACCCACGAGTGGTGGGTGGAACACGCCGAGATCGACTTCGCCGCGTTCGATTGCGGGCGCTATGAGCTCGGGCTTGAGTTGCAGGAAATTGACCCGGTTCAGGTCCACGCCGTTCTTCTTCAGGTAGCGCTTGATCACCAGATCGGTGCAACTGTTGAAGTCCGAAAGACCAATCGTCTTACCCTCGACGGCTTTCAGATTGGCCTTGGTGATATCGGAACCGGCCTTGGTGAAATAGGCCATATGGGGTTCGTTGGGGAGGTCGAGCATGCTCGACGCGATGGCCGTGAACTTGAAACCCTTGACCTTTCCGTCGATGTCGTTGTTGAACATGCCCGTCGCGATATCGATGGCGCCTTGATCGAGCAACTGCACCGCGGGCACGGCGGTGGCGGGCCCGACGTATTCGGGGCGGACTCCGGCGTTGTCCCAGTACCCCAACTCGTCAGCGATGCGCACCAGCGACAGCGCTGTCGGCGAATTGGCGAATCGGAACGTGACAACGCCATCGTCGTTCTTGCCGCTACAGCCCGCCAGCAACACCGGCGTGACCAGGGCAGCCAACCCGAGCGCAATCGACGATTTCCGGAAATGTCGCACACGGCTGGAGGTCACCTTTTCCACCTTCTCCACGGATCGAGCCTTCGGCCGATTCAATTGCGACGCTAAACTTCCCGCCAATTGCCGGCCACCGATTAATTCAGCGTGAGCAGAGTTGTGCCGGACTGTCCGGTCGTGACGGTGTATTTGATGTGACGAGTGGAAAGGGTCCGCATGATCATCACTGCACAGCGATTCAGCTTCAAACCCGGTGTCGGCGAAGCAGACAAGTCCCGGGCGATCGCGGCGGTAGCCGCATTGACGGGGGCGGAACCGGTCGCGTTCGCGTTCGTCGGTCAGGATCTGGGTGATCCTGCCGACGGTTTCACCCATGGGTTCAGCATCGGGCTGGCCGATCTCGACGCGCTCGAACGCTATTTCGACGATCCGCTTCACGCCGCAGCCGACCGGGCACTGCTGCCACTGCTTCAGAAGGCCGTCGGAACTGGAGTATCCGACGACGACGATCCCGAGTTGCGGAGCAAGATCGTCGCGTTGCATCAACGCAGAGCCCAACGAGACCCGGAGTATCTCGCACTCCTTGAGGCAATTCCCGAGACTGCGTTGCTCGACGAAACGCGGTGAGGGCGGTCAACTAGTAGTTGACCGTGCCCAGCAGTCCGCCACCGGCAGCGACGGCGTCGCCGGTGATGCTGACGCTGCGCGGTGAGGCCAGGAATGCCACCACGTCCGCCACCTCGCTGGCCTCGACGACCCGGCCGATCGCGTTGTTGGCGATCTGTTTCTCGTACTCGGCGACGTCGAGTCCCGCGGCGTCGGCGGCGGCCTGATATTGGGGTGTCTTGGTCTCTGTGCGGGTCTGGCCGGGGTGCACCACCGTGACATTGATCCCGTGAGGTCCGAGCTCGTCGGCGAGATTCTTCGTCAACGCGGCCACACTGACGTTGCGGATACTGCGCACGATCGAATGCGTCTGACGGTAGCCAAGGCCGCTGATGTTGATGATCCGGCCCCAGCCCTGTGTGACCAGATGCGGTGCGACGGCCCGTGTGGTGCGCAGGTAGCCGACCACCTTGATGTTGACATCGGCCCAGAAATCTTCGTCACTGGTGCCGGCCAGGCCGGGAAAGCCGGACCCCACAGCCTGATTCGATGCGTTGTTGACCAGGATGTCGACGCCGCCGAGTTCCTCGACGGCGCGAGCCACCAGCGCCTTGACCGATTCGTCATCGCCGGTGTCGGTGACCACCGGAATCGCCCGCCGGCCGCTGCGTTCGGCGACCTCGGCGGCGGCCTTTTCCAGCGTGGCCCGGGTGCGTGCGGCGAGCACCACGTCGACGCCTTCGGCGGCCAGCGCGTGTGCGATCGCCAGCCCGATGCCCTTGCTGCCACCGGTGATGATCGAGCGCTTGCCCGTCAGTTGTAGATCCACGTCCATTCTCCTCGTGTTGTTGGGGTGTGGGTGTTTCACCACCGGGGCCGGGGCAGGCCCAGGTGGTCACGCAGTGTCGTGCCCTCGTACTTGCGCCGGAACAGTCCGCGATCCTGAAGTAGCGGAACCACCTCGTCGACGAACAGCGGCAGGCTTTCCTCGATGACGTCGAACATCAGGTTGAAACCGTCGACTGCCGAAGTGGCGAACCATGTTTCGAAGGTGTCGGCGACTGTGCCGGGAGACCCGACGACGGTGAGGTGGCCGGTCCCGTCGCGCAGCAGCTCACGCAACGGCTTGCCGGATTCGGCGAGCCCGATGATCGACCGCAGGAAGCCTTCGGAATTGACCTCCTTGCGCTCCTCGAGGTCCACCTTGTGCAGGGGAAGTGGTGCGTCGAGATCGAGCTCGTCGGGGGACAGACCGAGCCGGCCTGCCAGGTACTGGCGTCCCGAGAGTGACCCGTCGATTCCGTCGAGCTCCGTCCGGCGCCGTGCGGCCTCATCGTCGGTCGAGGCGAGGGTCAACGCGGCCCCGGGCAGTACCAGTACCGGAGCCCGGGTCGGGGCGCGCACGGATGCGGCGGCGTCAAGTCTGCGCCGAAAGTCCAGTGCCACATCCAATGTCATCGCCGAGGCGAAAACCGCGTCGGCGTAGCGACTCGCCAGGTCGAGCCCGGCGTCTGAACCACCGGCCTGAAAGATCACCGGCAGGCCCTGCTCTGACGGCGGCACCGTGGATCCGCCGTCGACCGAGAAGAACTCACCGGTATGGGTGATCGGGTTGACCGCATCCGGTCGTGTGAAGACTCCAGACTCCTTGTCAGCCACGATCGCGTCCGGTGACCAGGTGCGCCAAAGTGATTCGACGATTCCGGTGAATTCGCGAGCCCGTGCGTAGCGTTCGGCCTTGGGCGGTGGCGAGTCCAGACCGTAGCTCCGCGCGATACGCGGGTTGTAGCTCGTGACGACGTTCCAGCCGGCCCGCCCGTGTGACACCCGGTCGAGGCTCTGGATCGACCGGGCCAGGTTGTAGGGGTGATGCCAGGTGCTGGATACCGTGGCGACGAGCCCGACGTACTCGGTGTGGGCCGCGGCCGTCGTCAGGGCAATGACCGGATCAAGCCTGGCCGCCGATGCATTGCGATCCCAGCCACCGTCCAGCGCGGGCTGATCGGCGAGAAAGAACGCGTCGAACAGCCCTTGCTCGGCCAATTGCGCCAGGCGGACGTAGAACTCGCCGGTCGCGGTCGACTCGGGGTCGATGCCGTCGCGTCGCCAGGCCGACTTGTAGGTGCCCAGGCCCGGAGCGTTGAGCCCGAGGTGCAGTTCGCGGGTACTCAGAAGAACGCTCCGTTCGGAAGTGGCGCCCCGGTCAGTTCGTGCGCGCCGATGGCCCGGGCCTTGTAGGTCCTCGGGTTGTGCGCGGCCAACGTGCGGATGTTGCGCCAATGCCGGTCCAGGTGTGAGCTGCGCCGTGCCGCGGTGCCACCGCCGACATCGAACAGGTCACCCGCGGCGCGTAAGGCGAGTTCGTCGACGACGACCTTCGCCTTGGCGGCACCCAGCGCCGCCCGCAGTGACAGGTCGGGTTCATCTGAGGTGCCGTGAGCCGCATAGGCATTCGAGAGCGCGTCGGCGGCCGACGTCACCAACGCTTCCGCCGCGAAAGCCTGGCTGGACAGCAGTCCCACCGTTTGTTGCAGGATCGGATCGTCGACCGGGCGCTCGGAGGCGGCGTGATAGAACGTGCGTTGCTTGCCCTGCACGAGCGCCGCCGCGTCCCGGGTCACCCGGCGCAGGATCCCCGCGATGACCGCGGTGAGGTACAGCTGCGGGAAGGTCGCCGAGTAGGGCAGCTCGCCGTAGAGGGTTCCGCGGCTCAGGAAGCTCTCGCGTTCGACAGCGGCATTGTCGTAGCTGGTTGTCCCACTCCCGGTGAAACGCTGACCGATTCCGTCCCAGTCCCGCGCGACGTGCACGCCCGGGCGGTCGGCCGGCACCACGACCCGGACCGGATCGCCGTCGGGACCGGTCGCGCTCACGACGAGGTAGTCGGCGTACAGGTTGCCGGTGCTGTAGAACTTGGTCCCCGTCAAACGCAGGCCGTCGGAACCGTCCGTGATTGTGGTCTCGAACTCTCTGTTACGTCTGCCCGCCTGCTTACCGCTCAACTCGGTCGTCGATGTCCCGAACAGCTTGCCTGCCTTGACCTCGTCGAGCCACCGGCGGTCGGCGTTGTCACGTTGGCGCAAAAGGCTTTCGGTGAAGTTGAAATGATTGCGGAGGCTGTGTGCGATGTTGGGATCGACCTCGCCCAGGGCGATGACCGTCCGGAACAGCTCGGTCAGGGTCGCGCCGCCGCCACCGTCGGCGACAGGAATCCGCAGTGCGCCGAGGCGGGCGGACCGGATCACATCGAACTCCTCGAACGGGTGGCGGTCGGCGTCGTCACGATCGACGACGCCGGCGTCGATGTAGGCGAGCAGCGCGTCGAGGTCGGTGGAGCCGATGGTCACGGGCTCGTCATTGGCGGGTGCGGTAATCGTCATGCGTGGTCTCCTCGGTCGGGTCGGGTCGGTATCACGGTTCGAATGGCACCTGCGCCGAGATGAACTTCCCGCGGTAAGTGGTGGTGAGGTACTGCGCTATCTCCTTGCCTTCCAGGGCGTGTGCGAGTGCGGACACCCGCGCATCACCCGCCAGCCTCGCCGGCGCCACCAGGACGCGGGAGTACGGATTGCCAGGTCCGGGCTCGATGGCCAACGCGTCATTGGCGGGGACGAGTCCGATGGACGACGCGGTGGTCGGGTCCAGGACCACCGCGTCGTAATTGTGATAGATGTCCCCGGCGTATTCGGTGAAGTCGATCCCGCGGATGGCCAGATGTCGTTGCGATTCCAGCACATTGGCGTCTGATACCGAAAGATCGGCCACCGTCAGGCCGCCGAACGCACGGTCGAGTTTCACCAGGTCGACGGTCTGCAACAGGTACAGGCTGCGCGCGAAGCCGGCCTTGGTCTCCGGTACGGCCACCTCGGCACCGTGCGGCAGACTCGTGCCGGTGATCTTGTCCGCAACCAGGCCCGAGTTGACCCAGTCCTCGGTGGGCTTGAGATCCCTCCACTTCGACGAGTACAAGGCGTATGGAGCCACGTCGACCTTGGAGACGATGCTCAAGGTGCTGTGGTCGTCGGCCTGCTGATTGCCGAGGAACGCGGGTTGGGTCTGATAGAAGGCTAGGTCGGACTTACCTTCTGCCACCTGGGAATTGGCATCAGCGGCGGCATCCACCAATTCCAGTTTCAGGTCGCCGGCCAGATGGTTCTTCAGCACGTGCTCCAACACATCGCGGTAGCCTTCGCCGCCCACCTGGATTCGCAGGACATCGCTTGAAGCCTTCTCGGAGTACGTGACCGGCACATCATCGGTGCAACCTGCCATCGCCGCGGCGACCGATACCGCGGCGACCATGGTTGAAATGATGCGTACCAATGTCATTGAACCTCCTACAGCACCTGGTAGAAGAACGACGCCAACCTCGGTCCGCTGCCGTTGTCGAACCGGATGGTCGCCTTCCATCGCCCCGGCGCGGGCACGATGAGTCCGGTGCTCCGCCACGTCACTGCGTCGTCGGTGATCCGGTCCCGCGAAAGCTCCACCGGCAGCCGTGCGACGTTGGCCTGGGCTGAGGACAATTCGAGACCCACCTCGGCACCGGGCGAGCCGTCAGGGTCGCGGACCGTGACGACCTGGCTGCCGCGGCGGACCGTGTCGATATCGACGTCGAGCACGTCGGGGCCGCCGAAATCCAGTCGAATCGCCACGTTCGTGGTGTAACTGGCGCGAGCCGGCGTCAGTGAAGACAGCGACGATGTCACCCCGACGATCGACAGGGCCAGCACGGTCTCGACGAGGACGGCCAGGCCCGGAATATGCGTTCGCGCAGCGCGGTAGCCGACGTACCCGGCGACGGCCGCGGCCGCCACCAGGCTGATCTTCGCCAGGAGCGTGACGCCATATGGCGTGGTGGTCAATGCGGCGAGCGGGCGGATCTGCAGTACCGCCAGGAGCACGCCCGCAGCAGCCGCCAACCCCACATGCGCGACAGCAACCCTGTGCCAGCGCTGCGGAACGGACCTGTGCACCAAGGCGATCAGGGTCACCCCGCCCAACCACACGGCAACCGCGTAGATGTGGACGAAGGTGGCCACGAACGACCAGACGGATGAGCCGCCGTGCCCGCCCAGCGTGACCGCGGCAATTGCGGCTGCGGCCTGCACGAGCCCGAGGACCGCCGGACGGAGCAACGCGACCAGGCTGAGGACCACGGTGACCAGCAGGGCGATCCCGAACGGCGTGCCGGCGATCGTTGTCGCCGCCTCCCACGAGATGTCGGCGACGGACCCGGACTGCTCGACCGCCAGCACGAGGAGCCTGCCGAGCAGGCCCAGACTCAGCAGAACCGCCCCGATCCGGTAGATGATCCGGAACCGGTGTGTTCCCTGGGTGTCCGGCCACGCCCAGCGGGCAGCCAGCAACAGGCCTGCCGATCCGATCGTGCCCAGGTACACCACGATCTTCACCGGAAGAAGCACTGCCCGGTCCACTACCGACGCACTGTCGGCCTGCGACCAGTGCCCCTGCTCGGTGACCGAGCCGACCGTGAAACGTGTCGAGAGGGACACGACATGGGTGTCTGCGGAGACCACCCGAGCGGTCGCCAGATAAGCACCGTCGGGCAGCTTCTCGGTCAGCGGCAACACGATCCGTTGTCGTCCGGCCTCCAGGTGTTGACCCGTCAGCGGGTACCGGGTGCCGTCGACGTCGATCAACTGAGCCGACCCGTCGACCAGTGTGACGGGCTCGTTGAGGTCGAAGGCCACCTGGGTGGGGGAGGCCTCCAGGCGTGTGCCGTCGACCGGCGCGGTGGACACGACGGTGGCGTGGGCGGCGGCCGGGGCCGCTGTCCACAGCAGACCTGCGGCTGCGGCGGCGATCATCATGAGCCCCCACAGCACGGCACGTGTCCGAGCCACACCTCTAGGACCTGCGCCGCAGCGTGACTGCCAGGGCTGCGGAACTGCCGAGCGCGAACACCAGCGCGACAACCGAGGTCGCACGCCAGAGCCACGACTCGTCACCCGGCGATTCGGCTGCTACCAGCGGGGGCGCGCCGTGGCCGGCATGCGTATGGTGCGCTTCCGCCGATCCCAAGGTCACGACCGGTGCCGGATGCTCGGATTCGCTGTCTTTGTCGACCGCGATCTCGTTCCACGACACCACCGAACCGTCGCTGTAGGACTGATCGGACGGGAGCGATACGGTTTCGGTGTTCTCGGGCCAAGGCCCCGCGGAGAAGGCGAACTCGCCGTATTCCGTGGGTTTGAGCCCGCCGGCCTTGTCGATCGCGCGCCAGATGATCCGGGACACCCGTTGTCCGTCGGAGGTTGGCTCGATCTCCACACTCGCCGTCCACCCGGGAATCGGCAGGGTGCGGGCCGAGGTCAGCTCGACGTTGTCGGGCAGGGTCACGGTCACGCCGACCGTGGACGCCTGCTCGGATTCGGTCGGCACGATGAGCCGCACGATCCCATAGCCGCCCCGCGGCGGTTGCTGTCCTGCATCCACCCGGACGTGGGCGGCCGCTGGTGCTGCCGCCGTGACGATGATGCCCGCTACCACCACGGTGGGAACACCGAGTATGCGAAGGGATTTCGAGGTTGTGGTCATGCGATCTAGTCCCAGTTCTCGGCGATCAGGCGATAGGAAGCGCGGCGGTCCTCAAGGGCGTAGACGACGGTGCTGACCAGAATCTCGTCGGCCGACACGCTGTCGGTCAGGGCGCGCAGCTTGTCGACCACGAATCCCGGCGAACCGGCGAAACTCAACGCGCGGGAGTCGGCGAACTTCTGGCTGTCGGGCTCGATGAATCTGCCGCCGGTGACCGGTTCGGACGGCAGATAAGTCCCGCGGGCCCGCAGACTGGCCAGTGTTCGCAGATACGTTTCTTCCAAACGCCTTCCCAACTCATCGGTTTCAGCCGCGATGGCGTGTGCGGATACACCGACATAGGGAGAGTCCAGCCGCTTGGACGGCTGGAAATCTTCCCGGTAGCGCTGCACCGTGCCGACGATGTCGTTCTTGACGCTGTGCGCATTGACGTAGAGCGGAAGACCGTACTTCGCGGCAATCGTCGCACTCCAGCCTGATTCACCACCGAACACGGCCAGCCCGAGATCCTCCTGATAGCCGGGGGACACCCGGTACTCTTCGCCACCGACGACTGCGACCGGACGCTCGAGGTAGTTGAGGATCTCGCGGATGCGCGACTCATCGTCAGGCACCGTGAGTGGAGCATTGGACAGATACCCGAGCAACTCGAACAGGAAGTCACTGCCGTTGGCCGCCAGGGCGATATCACCGTCCTGGCTCCCCGGGTGCGCCGTGACCGCCGCCAGGATCTCGCTGATCTCCCGGTAGGGCGCCGACTTGCCGTAGCCCTGCTTGGAACGGCCGAGTCCGAGCACGACACGGCCCGGTGCCACCGCTGCCAGCGAACCGAATTCCTCGGCGACTTCCAAACTGGTGTGAAAAGGCAGGACTGTCGCAGCAGAACCCAGCTTGATCCGGTTGGTGGCCGCGATGGCGAGGGCGATCAGGATCGCCGGTGCCGACGAGGCTCGGCCGTGGTCCAGATGATGTTCAGCGAACCAGTACGAGGCGTATCCGAGATCCTCGACCTCGCGGGCGAGTTCGACGCTGCTGCGGATCGCGGTGCCACTGCTCGTCCCCCTGGGGACGGGCACCTGATCGAGTACCGATAGTTGTGTCATGTGCCGCCCCGTCTACTTGTTGGTCAGGCCGAGTTGCCAGGCAGTCAGGCGCTTTTCGACCCCAGCGAGCAGGAGGTTGAGGGTGACACCGATGATGCCGAGCACCACGATGCCCGAATACATCGCCGGGATCTGGTAGCTCTCCTGGCTGGACCGGATGTAGATGCCGATTCCCTCTGTGGCACCGAGGTATTCGGCTGCCACCAAGGCTGTGAAGGCGTAGGACGCCGCGAGCCGCACCCCCGGAAAGATGTTCGGGACGGAGGCCGGCAGTACCACCCTGGTGAAGATGTAGGCGCGTCCGGCCCCGAGCGTGCGCGCCGCATTGAGCAGAATCTTCTCGACTCCCTTGACCGCATTCACGGTGCTGACGAAGACCGGCCAGAACGCCGCCCACGTGACGATTGCCACCTTGGACTGTTCACCGAGTCCGAAGAACAACAGGAACACCGGGAACAACGCGAGGATCGACAGGCTGCGAAAGAACAGCAGCACCGGGTCGAATGCTTTCTCCAGTACTCGGACCGAGCCCACCAGGATGCCGAGAACCACACCGAGGCCTGTCCCGACCAGGAAGCCCGACAGGCCGCGGCGCAAGCTGGGCCATACCTGTTGACGCAGATCACCCCCGGCGGCCAGTCCGTCGGCGAGCTTGCCCAGCACGGTCTGTGGCGGCGTCAGGAACTTCGGGTCGAGCACCCCGGTGGCCGTCGCCGACCACCATGCAAACACCACCAGGGTGACGCCGACAGCCCCGTAGAGATACTTGTCGTACTTGGCCAGCCGCGCCCGCCACAGGGGAGTTCGCGACGTCGCAACGGTGGTCGGCTCGACGGTCGGTCTCGGCTGCGCGGTTGTTCCAGTAGTCGCTTCAGTTGTTACCAACTTCGACCTCCTCCTTGAGGATCTGCGCCACCTGACCACGGATGCGGCCGAATTCCGCGCTGGCGCGCGAGTCGTCGTCGCGTGGTCTCGGCAGGCTCACGTCGATGAGGTCTTTGACCGAACCCGGCCGTTTTGTCATCACCGCGATCCGGTCCGACAGAAAGATCGCCTCATCGATGGAGTGGGTCACGAACAAGATCGTCTTCTTGCGCGCACCCGACTCCCAGATCCGCAACAGTTCGTTCTGAAGGAACTCCCTGGTCTGGGCGTCCAACGCGGCAAACGGTTCGTCGAGGACCAGGACCTCGGGGTCGTAGGCCAACGATCGCGCGATCGCGACCCGCTGCCGCATACCACCGGAGAGACGATGGGGAAGTTGATGTGCGAAGTTCTCCAGGCCAACGGTTTTGAGGATCCGCTGCGATATCTCGTGGCGTTCGTCCGACGGGATGGACCGGACCTTCAGCCCGACTTCGACGTTCTTCCGTACTGACAACCACGGGAACAGGGCGTAACTCTGAAAGACCACCCCGACGTTCTTGCTCACCCCGCGTACGGGTGAGCCGTCCAGCAGTAGCTCACCGCCGTCGTAGCGCTCCAGACCCGCCAGGATGTTGAGAAAAGTGGACTTGCCACACCCGCTGGGGCCGAGCAATGCCAGGAATTCACCCTCACGGATGTCGAGGTCGAAGGTTCGCAGTACCTCGGTCACGGTGGGCGCGCCTTTGACGCCTTTGCCGATATGGGGGAACTCCTTGTGCAGGCCTCGGGCGCGGATCTTGACGCCGGCGGTATCGGCGGGAGATTCGGCGATGCTTGCCTGGGTCATGTCAGATTTCCCCGTCGGTCAAGATCTCGGTGTTGTCGGCCTGGGAATCGATCAGGGCGGGAGATTTTGCGTACGGGTTGAATTCGTTGGTGGCGATGTCTTCCGGCTTGAGCTTGGATTCTTCGGGTGTGAGGGTTCCGACGCGTTCGGCCAGGCCCCACCAGAAACCGGTCTGTTCCTTGTCGAGGATCAGATTGTTCGCGTAGTAGTACTTGGTGATCTGCTCCTTGGGCAGACCGGTGAGCTTGGCGACGATGTCGCGGTACTCCTCGGGATGGGCGTTGCCCCAGTTGGCGACCTTGGCGAGAATCCCGATGAACTCCCGGGTCTGCTCGGGATATTTCCGGATGAACTTGCCGCTGGCACTGATCGGAGCGAGCCCACCGTCGTTTCCGGAATTGTTGAAGTCGGAGAACGCGACCTTGACGTCGGGATCGGTGCGCAGCACGCCGTTGAGCGGCGGATGGATCACCGCCAGATCCACGCCGCCCTGCTGAAGTGATTGCGGCAGAAGACTTTCGGACTGGGTCAGAAATTTGACCTTGCCGATGTCGACACCGTTCTTGACGAGGTAGTCCTTGAGGATGAACTCTGCGCAGCCCTTGAGCGAGGCCAGCCCGACCGTCTTTCCTTCCAACTGCTTGAGGTTGGTCTCGTCGAGATCGGAGTCCTTGCGTACGAAGTACTCCATGTGCGGCTCGTCCTTGGTCGTGTAGGTGCGCGAGGCGATGACCTTCAGGTCGACCCCGGCCGCCACGGCCGACAACGAGCGGTTGAACATGAACGACGCGAACGTGATGTCACCCGTCCCGAGCAGGGCGGGCAGCTGGCCGGAATCGACCGCACCCACATACTCGGGACGGATGCTGGCTTTGTCCCACAGGCCGAATTCGTCGGCGATCTTCACCAGCGACGGCGCCTTGGGATCTTCGGACCACTTGAAGTGGACCGGATTGTTCGGGTCGGCGGGAACAACCTTGTCATCTTGCGCCAGGTCGGAGGAACCGCCCGATGAACACCCGGCGAACGTGGTCGCCGCGAAGGCCACCGCGATGAGGGTGACGGCACCGCGGCGGAATCGACTGGGTATCTTGCTCCGCGAATCGAGCATGAGGTACCTTCCCTGGGCTGACGGATTGCGTTGGTTCATGGTCAAGCGGATAACGCTGCGCGACAAGGAATATCGGCTACCAGAACGGTTAAGCTCAGCTACATCGGGGATGGGACGCGGCGGGGCCGCGCGCAAGCCTGTTCGGTCAGACCGATGCGGCCGCGGGAGTGCCGGAATCGGCCCCGAGCTTGGCGAGTGCCGCCGCGGCGTCCAATGAACGCACTGGGCGGCCGACCCTGGCGTGTTCGGCGGTGACGCGTTGGATCAGCTCGTTGACAGGTGCCTGCTGACCGTGAAGGCGGGCCTGCAAGACGATTTCGCCGTTGAACCAGTCCGTTTCGACCTGGCTGTGCCCGCGGGCCACGCTCTGCCAGGTGGAGCTGAAGTAGTCGTCATGCACCCGGCCCTGAAGCAGATCGCCACGACGTTGCGCGTCCTGTTCGGCGGTCACGAAAGGGATCCGGGCCGCTGTGAGGACCTGTTCGGCTTCGGTACGTGCGCGCGCGACCAGTTCGTCGGCCTGGAGGCCGGGACAGTACACGGCAGCCACACCGTTGCCGAGATTCGCGATCAGCTTGCGGTGCTTCCACGCCATCACATCGTCGCGGACCTGGGAATGGAAGCCGGCGGCACGCAGGGTCGCCGCAACGAGGTCCGCCTGCTGGTCGTGCCCGCTCGGGTAGGCGCCCAGGTCGAGAATTCCCGCCACCGGATAGCTTTGTTGCACAACGACTCCCGGTTCCAGATGGGCGGCAGGGAGCATCACGGTGATGCCGTACACGTGAGCGAACCTCCGCAGCGCCGCAGCCTCGTTGGCCACTCCGTTCTGGGCGACGAACACCCGCGTCGCCGCGGGCGCGTGGGCGCTGAGATCATCCAGGGCCGCGGCCGTCTGGTGGCTCTTGACAGCCAGAATCACCACCGGGTCGTCGGACCAGTCGACCTGGCCGGCGTGGGGGGCGACCGGCAGGTTCACGGTATCGGCGCCGGCCTGCGTGACCAGCGTGAGACCGCCGGCGCGGATCGCTTCGAGGTGCGCACCGCGGGCCACTGCGGTCACCTCGAATCCGGCCAGCCGTAGCCGCGCGGCGATCACCCCGCCGATGGCCCCCACGCCGTACACCACCACCGGGCGGGTCAGAGTTGTCGCCATTGGGGAGCCTCGATTCTGGGTTGCTCAGTAGGCCAATGGCGCCGGATTGCGCAACAACGGCAGCAGTTGATCGCCGACCCGGGCGACCTCGGACTGGTAGGGAGTGTCGGACAGGACGAAATGCCGGATACCGAGGTCGGCATAGCGCGCGAGGGCGGCGGCGACCTCGGCGGCCGAACCGACCAGCCACGTCGTGCCCGCGCCACCACCGCCGTAGCGGCCGGGGGCGGTGTACAGACATGAGTCGAGCACTTCACCACGACTCGTGAGGTCGAGCAGGCGCTGTTGCCCGACCGCGGGGCCCTGCCCGTACCCGTGCAGGTCCGGTTTGCCTGCGATGGAAGCGATCTTGGCCTCGGCGGCGCGCCATGCCTCTGCGGAGCTGTCCCGGATCAGGGTGGTCACCCGCAATCCGAATTCCAGCGGGGGATGTGCCCGGCCGAGCTTGTCGGATAACGTTGTGAGCCGGTCGATCCGCTCTGCGATCCCGTCCAGGGGTTCACCCCAGAACAGTTGCACGTCGGCTTCGGCCGCGGCGACCTCCTCGGCCGCCGCAGAAGCTCCGCCGAAGTACAGCCTGGGGTGGCGTCCACGCTCGGCGCCGAATGTTCGCGGAGCCACGGTCGAATGCTCGACATGGAAGTGTTCACCGGAATAGGTGACGTCTTCGTCGCGCCAGAGCCGGCGCACCACCTGTAGGAATTCCCGGGTTCGGTCGTAGCGCCGGGACTTGTCGAACTCGCCGTCCCCGTAAGCCGCAAGATTGTCGGTGCCGCTGACGATGTTGATGAACAGACGGCCTCCACTGAGCTGGTCGAGGGTGGCTGCCGCACTGGCGAAGTGGGCGGGGTGCCAATAGCCGGGTCGAACCGCGACCAGTGGGGTGAATGCCGTGGTCCGCGCGGCGACTGCGGTCGCCACGGTGAACGTGTCCGGTCGGCCCCACCCGGTGCCGATGAGTGCACCGCCCCAACCGTGTCGTTCGGCCCGCAGGGCCAGATCCACGGAATAGTCCAGGGTGCCCCAGCCCTCGACGGTGTCGTCTCCGCGGTGGCCGGGGTCGACGGTGTTCGGTATGTACCAGAGGAATTCGCGATCGGTCGCACTGAGTGGTTCCGCGGGGAGTGTCATCGGGGATCCCCGGCGGCACGAAGGTCGGCCAGCACCAGATCGCGGGTGATCGCCTCGGCTAGGCGCGGAACCCCGATCCGCAGGCTCGGGATGTCGCCGACCGGTCGACCGAAACTGACGTTGGCGCCAATGCTGAACACGTGGATGTCGGCCAACCACGGTGCCGATCCCGGCTCCTTCTCGGCGAGTTGGTAGCCCGGGCCCAGATAGGGTGCCACGCCGAGGATCTCGTTCCCCAGTCCGGCCGGGGCGGGGTATACGTCCTGCCAGCGCGCGATGTAGGGCGCGATGGTGGCCAGTTCGGGACGGGTGGCCGGATCTTGCTGGTAGCCGGTGCCTGCGATGACGAAGTCGAACGTCCGCGCCCCGTCGCCTGCCTGGACCAGGACCCTGCCGTCCCGTTCGGACGCCGACGACCAGGGCGCCGAAACATGCAAGTGGTAGTTGGGAAAAGCGGCGGCGCGGGCAACAGAGTCGTCGGGCACGTTGGCCCCCTGCCGGGCCGCCCTGACCCGTTGCTCCCACCGTTCGGCATCGCTGAGCAGGTGAAACACGTCCTGAACCAGTGGATTGGGGCGGTTGGCGAGATTGGCGACCACGACGGCAGGTCGGCGCGTGTAGACATGCACCTCGGTCGCGCCGGCCTCCAGGGCGGTGGCGGCCGCATCGTAGGCCGACGCCGCCGCTCCGAGGACGGCAACGGTCTTCCCGTGCAGGGCGCCGAAGTCGATCAGGTCCGCGGTGTGCGCCCACAGCCGATTCGAGAGTCCCCGTAGCTCGGCGGGGATGTGCGGCCCTCCGGTGCCCGAGACGCCACCGGCCAGAACCAGCTTGCGGGTGTGCTCGGTCCACTGGCGTCCGTCCTGCTCCAGGGTCAGCCGAAGGCCGGCGGTGCCGGGTGCGATGTCGGTGACCCGGATTCCCCGGCGTACCGCTATCCCGGTCTGCTCCCGAAACCAGCTCAGGTAGTCGGCCCAATCCGATGTCGGGATCCGATCGATGTCATCGAAAGCATTTGCGCCGTGGTTGCTTTCGTACCAGGCACGGAAGCTGAGCGCAGGATTGCCGAGCTCGGGTCCCGAGATCGATTTGGCGGTCCGCAGGGTGCGCATCCTGGCCCGGGACTGCCAGGCCAGATCGGCATCCTGCTGACCGGAATCGATCACCGTCACATTGGCCACTCCCGCCCGCAACAGCGCATGCGCGGTGGTGATACCGCTCTGGCCGGCACCGATGATCGCCACATCGTGATCCACGTCGTCGCGCGGCGCGATCCAGTTGTTGCCGTCGAGCCCGAGCAGACGAAGAGACTCCCGGGCGGCGAGATCGGCCGTGTTGATGTCGAGGTCCTGAGTGGTCATCGAAGTGTTGCCTCCGTGAGCAGGTGAGAGTTGGCCGGCCTGGCCAACCCGTAGTGGCCGCGCAGCGTGGATGCGGTGTATTCGGTACGGAACAGCCCGCGGGCCCGCAGGATCGGCACCACATGGTCGACGAACAGCTCAAGGCTGGACGGCAGTGTCGGCGGCATGATGTTGAAACCGTCGGCGACGCCACCGCGGAACCACGCCTCGATGGTGTCGGCGACCTGCTCCGGGGTACCGGTGAACGTCCGGTGCCCGCGGCCCCCGCCGAGGCGGCCGATCAACTGGCGCACGGTGAGACGTTCGCGCCGGGCCAGTTCGACGATGAGCGTGTAGCGGCTCTTGGCGCCTTCGATGGCGTCTTCGGGCAGCAGATCGTCGGGCAACTCGCGATCCAGATTCAGTTGTTCCAGCGGTATCCGCAGGGTTGAGGCGAGCTGTCGGTGCGCGTACTCCGGGACGATGGCCTCGTCGAGTTCACGGTCTTTGGCGGCGGCCTCGGCTTCGGTGCTGCCGATGACCGGGACGATGCCCGGCAGGATCTTGATCGTGTCCGGGTCGCGGCCGCCGGCGATGGTGCGAGCCTTGAGCTCGGTGTAGAACGCTCGCGCCTCCTCGAAGGTCTGTTGCGCGGTGAACACCGCCTCGGCGTAGCGGGCTGCCAGTGCCTTGCCGTCCTCGGACGAGCCGGCCTGAACCAGCAGGGGATAGCCCTGCGGGGACCGTGGGATGTTCAGCGGGCCCTCCACGGAGAAGTGCTCACCGCGGTGAGCGGGTGGGTGGATCTTTGATCGATCACCCCACACTCCGGCGGCCTTGTCCGCGATCACTGCGTCGTCTTGCCAACTGTCCCAGAGCTTCTGGGCGACCTCGACGAACTCGTCGGCGCGCGCATAGCGTGACGTGTGGTCGGGTAGCTCGTCGAGGCCGAAATTGCGGGCCGCGTCGACGGTGGCGGTGGTGACGATGTTCCAGCCGGCGCGCCCGCCGCTGACGTGATCCAGCGACGCGAAGCGTCGGGCCAGGTTGTAGGGCGAGTTGTACGAGGTTGACGCGGTGGCGATGAGTCCGATGCGTTCGGTGACCGCGACCAGCGCCGTCAACAACGTCAACGGCTCGAGCACCCCGAGCGGACGGCGGCCCACGTCGCCGTTGAGCTGCGGGCTGTCGGCCAGGAACAGTGAGTCGAAGGTGCCGCGCTCGGCGATCCTGGCGAGTTCGGCGTAATGGTTGACGTCCGTCGCCGCGAACGGATTGCTTTCGGGCAGGCGCCACGACGCCTCATGGTGCCCCGTGCTCATGAGGAACGCGTTCAGGTGCAGTTGACGAGCGCTCACCTACCTGGCCTCCTGGGTGTGTGCGAAACCTGTTGATGTATCAGGTCGCAACGTATCCGCACCGCCCGGATTAATCTGCAAACCCCCGCTACGGGAATGCTGAAGCCGAACTGCGACGTCCGGGCGTCACGATGCGACACCGAGCGATTCGGAGGGCTGCCCGGGTAGGGCCTCGTCTGCGATCGCCCGCAATATCCGCAGGATCAGCGCGATGTTCGGGTCGCGCTGGCGCCCGGCGCGGACGACGGCGCTGATGGCCCGGCCGCCGAGCTCGATCCCTCCGACGAGGAGACTCTCCAGGTTGGCAGGGACCGACAGCCGGGGCACGATGGCCGACGCGATCTCGGTTGCGGCCAGCTCGCAGATGTTCTGTGCCCCGATCAGCCGGTGCTTGACCTGTGGCGTGAAACCGGCGCTCTCGCAGGCATGTATGGCGGCGATACCCAGCCCTGAATTCTGCGGACCGGTAACCCAGAACCCGTCGGCGAGCGCTGACAGGCCCTGCTTGCGGATTCTCAGATGAGAATGCGTCGGGGCCAACAGCACGAGCGGCTCGAACAGCAGTGGGACGGTGGTCAGTCCGCCGGTCGATTCCGCGCCGAGGAAGTCGTACTGGCAGGTGATGGCGACATCGACCTCGCCCTGGCGAAGCAACCGCAGCGCTGCTGCGCTCGTGTCCTGCTGGACCTGCACACGCAGGTTCGGCTCCTCTGTGCTGAGGCGCTGCATCAAGGGCACGGCCAGGGTCGGAATGCCCATGTTGAATGTGGCGATGGCGACCTGGCCGGACACCCGGTCCCGGGTTTCGGCCACCGCGCTCATGGCCTCGTCGACGGCGACGAGAACGCGGCGCACGTGCTCGGCGAGGACCTGGCCGCTGCGGGTCAAACCGAGAGTTCGGCCATCCCGTCTGAACAGGACGGCGCCTGCTTCTTCTTCGAGCACACGAAGTTGTTGGGATACCGCCGAACTGGTGATGCTGCGCCGCTCGGCCACAGCGGTCACCGATCCCAGGTCGGCCAGATCGGACAAGAGCATCATCCGGCGGAGGTCCAGCATCAGACACCCCCGGTGCTGCGATGGGCGGTGGTAGACAGGAGAGACATGGTGGACCTCATCAGCTCGGTGTGAATATGCGGCTGACACCCCACGGACGGCAGCGGCGTCGATCGGTGTTTGTCGATGGTCGTGCAGAACAGCGCGACGGGCAGCGGCCCGAAGCAGCTTCAGCGACAACAGATCGCGCTACAGTCGCGCATGAGATCGACGTGTAGCGAAGTGGTGAAGTCCGTCGAATTCACAGAATCGATGATGGCAGAAGGACCCGGGTGGGCGCATTGGTGTCGCGCCCACCACGGGTCCAGGCAATGGCCCTGAGCAGGGCTTTACACAGGGCTGCCGGCAGGAATCACCGCGGTTGTAATTCCCGCGTCATCAAGGCGACGTTGGGCCTCGGCATACACGTCGGCGGGCAGCGGACCACGGCGCGCGGCAACCGCGTTCTGCCGCACGTGGTCCGGATCGGCCGTTCCGGCGATGATTGTCGTGACGCCCGGAGTGGTGATCGCATACCGCAGCAGGAATCCCTGCTGGCTGTCCTGGTCGCGAAGCTCGTCGAGGCCGGTGTCGGCCCAGGTGACCGGACGTCCGTCGACAGTGGTCTTCTCGCGCTTGCCCGCCTGGGCCACACCGCCTCGCACGATGATGCCGAAGCCGCGTTCACCGGCGATCTGGATACGCGTCTCCAGATCGCGTTCGAGGGCGGAGAACGGCACCTGAAACGCCGAGAACTCTTCGATCTGCAGGTGATCGTCGATCTCGGGGAGCGTGGAGGACACTCCGAATGCCAGGATCTTGCCTTCCGCACGCAGCTCGGTCAGGGTCTCGACCGCACCGTCACGCCGTAGCACCTGCAGAGACGGGCTGATGTGCAGTTGCACCAGGTCGAGGCGGTCGGTGCGAAGCCGTCGCAGACTCTGCTCGACGCCGGCGCGGATGTTGGCCGGCGAGTAATCGTGTGGAAGCGGTCCAGGCGGGGCATCAGGGTGGAAGTCCAGCGGGCATCCCGCTTTGGAAGCCAGGAAGTACTCATCGCGCCGGGCACCGATATGCCGGCCGATGCGCTCCTCGCTGAGGGCGTAGTCCACCGAGGTATCGATGAAGTTGATGCCTTCGTCGAGCACGGTGTTGAGCACCTCTGCGGCCACCGACTCATCCAGCGGTCTCGGGTTGCGGTGGGGTTCTCCTCGTAGTTCCATCGCTCCGAAACCGAGGACGGTCACCTGCGGTCCGCTGTCCCCGAGCCGGCGCCGTTCCAGATCACTCACGTGTGTATGCCTCCCATGCGTTGTGGTCGTAAGCGATGGTGATCGGCCCCGAGGACCTCATCAAGGGCCGCACGCTACGCGATCCGTTAATCAGATCTGTCCGGTCGTGCCAGACATTAAGCGGCTCTGAAAGGTTCCGGTAGCCAAAGATTGTTGTTCGAGCCAACCCGGACGCTGACGCTAGCGAGTGCGAGATCCGGCCCGCCGGCTCGCCAGCCCAACGCCGAGTCAAGACAAGGGAGTCAGCACATGACCGACCTCACCGAAAAAGTCAGGGAAAGCGGCCCTCTCACCGACGCCGGTCTGGATATCGTGCCGGTCGCCGGGTACATCGGCGCCGAGATCCACGGTGTCGACCTGCGCGGCGAGCTGGAGTCCGGCGTCGTGGACGAGATCCGCAACGCGCTGCACACCTACAAGGTGATCTTCTTCCGCGATCAGGAGATCGGCCATGCCGAACAGATCGCGTTCGCCCGGAACTTCGGCAAGGTGACGCCAGCCCATCCGCACGAGGAGGAGCCGCCGGAGGGGTTCCCCGAGATCCTGCCGATCGACAGCCGCCGCTATGAGCGTCATCTGGGCCGCAAGCGCACCTCGTACGACAACAGCTGGCACACCGATGTCACGGCATTGGTGAACCCGCCCGCGGCGTCGATCCTGCGCGCACACATCCTGCCGCCCTATGGCGGTGACACGGCGTGGACCAATCTCGTTGCGGCGTACGAGAACCTGCCCAAGGAGCTGCGTGACTTCGCCGACAAGCTCGACATCAAGCATCAGTTCAACGCCCGTGCGGTGGCAGGCAGTCAGCGGGACCGCAAGGTGCGGGAGGCGAACCTGGTGACCTATCACCCCGCCGTCCGGGTGCATCCGGTCACGGGGGAGCGCGCCCTGTTCGTCAGTCCCGGTTTCACCCGTGGCGCCCGCGAGATCCGGGGTTACTCGCCGACACAGAGCGAGGCCATCCTCAAGCTGCTGTGGGACGAGGCGACCCGCACCGAGTACACCGTCCGGTTCCGTTGGGCTCCGGGCAGCATCGCGTTCTGGGACAACCGGGCCACCGCGCACCTGGCGATCGCCGACGCCGGCCACCTCGACTACGACCGGGTGCTCTACCGCGTCACCCTTGAGGGAGATGTCCCCACAGGCGTCGACGGACGAGTCTCCGAGTCCGTTTCCGGTGAACCATTTCTCGGATCCTGAAGGAAGAAGACAACTTATGACAGAGGAACCAACACCGATCGAGCATCGCCGGCTGGGCACCGGCGGGCCGGAAGTATCGGCAATCGGACTGGGGTTCATGAGCTTTCGGACCTCAGCCGGCGCCGACGACGAAAAGCAGGCGACCGAGCTGGTCGCCGAGGCGATCGATCTGGGTGTCACGTTGTTCGATACCGCCGACGTGTACGGCCCCGAGTTCAGCGAGATCCTTCTGGGCAAGGCGATCCGGGGCCGCCGTGATGCGCTGACCATCGCCACGAAGTTCGGCAATGCGCTGGATCGCGACACCAACCCCGACGCGCGTGCCCTGGACGGTCGGCCCGAATATGTCCGCACTGCGATCGAGGGTTCGCTGCGCCGCCTCGGGGTGGACCATGTCGATCTGTATTACCAGCACCGCGTCGATCCGGAGGTGCCCATCGAAGACACCGTCGGGGCATTGGCGGAACTGGTTGCCGCGGGCAAGGTCCGCCACATCGGCCTGTCCGAACCCGGTCCGCAGACCCTGCGCCGCGCCCACGCGGTCCATCCGATCGCCGCGATCCAGAACGAATGGTCGCTGTTCACCAGGGACATCGAAGTCGATACGGTGCCGGTCGCCCGCGAACTCGGCATCGGCATCGTGCCCTACTCGCCGTTGGGACGCGGCTGGCTGACCGGCAGCGTGCGTACCGCCGAGGACGTCAAGGGGGTGCAGAGCCGTCATCCGCGTTTCGGTGCCGACGTGTTCGACCACAACCGGGCGCTGGCCGACACCGTGACCGAGATCGCGGCTCAGATCGGGGTCCGGCCCAGCCAGGTCGCGCTGGCCTGGGTGCTCTCGCGTGGTCGGGATGTGGTGCCGATCCCGGGAACTCGCCATCCGGAGTACCTGCGGGAGAACCTCGGTGCATTGGCCGTGGATCTCGGCGCTGAGCACCTCGGCGAACTGGAAGCCATCGCCGATCAGGTTGGTGGCCATCGGTCGATCCGTCCGGAGCACCTCGGTGTCGAGGCTCCACTGGCGGCGGCCTCGTGACCGTCATCGCCCGTTACGGCGACATCGACGCGGTGCTCGGGGTGCACAGCGAGACGCTGGCACTGCAGCTCGCGCATCGGTCGGTGCGCAAGTTCACCGCGGAACCGGTGACCGATGAGCAACTTTCGGCGCTGGTCGCCGCCGCCCAGTCGGCGGCGACCAGCTCGAATCTGCAACCGTGGAGCGTGATCGCCATCCGCGATCCGCAGCGCAAGGCCCGGCTGGCGACGCTGGCCAACAACCAGCAGTTCATCAACGAGGCACCGCTGTTTCTGGTCTGGGTAGCCGATCTGGGGCGGGCCCGCCGGCTGGCGCAGCGGTCGGGGGCCGCGCTGGATGGTGCGGACTACCTGGAGACCACGATCATCGGTTTCGTCGATACCGCACTGGCCGCGCAGAACGCGGTCGTGGCCGCCGAATCATTGGGGCTGGGTACGGTTTTCGTCGGGGCGATCCGCAACCACCCCGAAGAGGTGGCAGCCGAGCTGGGACTGCCGCCACACGCCGTGGCGACGTTCGGCCTGGCGGTCGGCACCCCGGACCCCACGGAGAACGCGGGAATCAAGCCGCGGTTGCCCCAGCATGCGGTGCTGCACCGGGAGCGGTATGACGCCCAGACCGCCGATTCGCACCTGCCCGCCTATGACGAACGGCTTGCGGTCTACAACAACCGCTATGGTCTGTCGGGCAGCTGGAGTGAGCGGGTGCTGAGCCGGCTGGCCGGCCCGCATTCGCTGTCCGGGCGACACCGGCTGCGTGAGCAACTGGAACGCCTGGGCCTGCCATCGCGCTGACCGGGCGACACGAAACGGGCCGCTGAGCAGAAATGCTCAGCGGCCCGTTCCGCGTTGGCCTCGTGATCAGAAGAAGCCGGTGTCGGGCAGCCCCGCCCCGTTGACCGCGACATCGCCGAGTACCCGTGCCTTGTAGACGGTCGGGTTGTGGGAGAAGAGGGTTCGAAGATTGCGCCAGTGCCGGTCCAGGTGCGACGCCGACCGCACCGACGATGCGCCACCGGCATCGAAGATGCGCGAGGCGGCCCGTAGTGCGGGCTGTTCGATCGCCACCTTGACCCGGGCGGCGGCTACTGCGCCATGATCCTCCAGGCGGGCATCGATCCCGCTGACCCGGGCGGTGTCGAGGGCCGGAGCCAACTCGGTCGCCGCCCGCAGCACCAACGCTTCGGCGGTGTAGGCCACCGCATCGATCTCGCCGACGATCTCCAGCAGTTGTGGGTCGGCCGAGGGGGTGTCGGTGGTGGCAAAGGTGTAGGTGCGGTGGCGATCACGGACCAGCGTCGCGGCGTCGGCGGTCAGCGTCTTCAGGATTCCGGCCGCGATCGCGTGCAGGTACAGCTGCACCAACGCGCCGCGCGCCCGGTCCACTCCGACATTCGTGCCGATCGCCAACACTTCGTCGTCGTGCACCGCGACGTTCTCGAATAGAGTTGTCCCGCTGCCGGTGTGGCGTTGGCCGATGCCATCCCAGTCGTCCGCGTGGACGACGCCGGTCCGGTCGGCCGGAATCACCGCGGCGACCGGCGCACCGTCCTCGTTCTCGGCGGTGGCGCGCACGTAGTCGGAGAACTGGGCGCCTGTGCTGTAGAACTTGCGGCCGGTCAGGCGCAGGCCGTCCGCGGTGCGCACGAGCTTCGTGTCGTAGGCCTGGCCGCCCACTCGGGCAGTGGTCAGCTCAGAACTCACTCCTCCGATCAGATGACCTTCGGCCACCACGGACAGCCACCGATCCTTGGCCGGGCTGCCCGGGACACGCTGCAGTTCCTCGACTGTCGCGTAGTGCACCCGCAGGATGTGGGTCAGGTCGGGGTCGGCCTCGGCCAGGCCGATCACCAGTTGGAAGAACTCGGGGACGGTGAAGTCACCGCCGCCGAGTTCGCCCGCCAGACGTGCCGCGCCCAGTCGATGCTCACGCACCAGGCTCAGCCCGTGCCCGGGTGGTTCGTGCCCGCCTTCGTCCAGGCGCCGGCGGTAGTCGGTGGCGATCGCGTCGAGCACCTCCTGCAGCTGTCGTCCCCGCGGAACGGCACGCGCCGTCAGTACCGAGTCGGTGGTCATCGGTGTCAATCCTTTCCGGTGGTTGCGGCCGAGGTGTCGTCGATCCAGGCGTTGTAGAACCAGGGCACCGAGTTGGCCGCGTTTGCGAATCCCCGCACCCGTGGGGCGACGGCGAAAATCTGGGTGTCTTCGAGCAGCGGAACGGAGTACGCGTTGTCGATGACGTAGTTGTTGTACTCCTCAAGCACTTTCAGCCGCTGGGCCGGATCGGTGGCTTCGATCTGGGCATGCAGCATGCGGTCGATCGCCGGGTCCGCGCCGTCGAGGGCGTACAGATCGCCGCCCTTGCTGTCGTAGTTCTGCCACAACCGCACCGGGTCGGCGGTGGGCCAGCCGTTGCGCCGCAGGCCCACCGAGTCCTCGATGCTGGCGGTGGGGTAGTTGGCGAAGTCGGTCTGGCGGATGACCAACCGGATGCCGATGCGCCGCAGTTGTCGCTGGATCAGTTCGTACATCGGCTTGGCGGTGTGGTCGTACACATCCACATAGATCTTCACCGCCAACTCGTGGCCGTCCTTGACCCGGTAGCCGTCGGCGTTGACGTGGGTCCATCCGGAGGCTTCCAGCCGCCGGATGGCCTCGTTCGGGTCGAAGCGGACCGCGTCACTGCGATCGGTATAGCCGGGGAAGTTCTTCGTGACGATGTTCTGGGCGGGTTTCCAGTTGTCGGTGTAGAGGGTGTGCAGGATCTCGTCGCGGTCGATTCCGAAGCCGATCGCCTTGCGCACGTTGATGTCCCGCATGAAAGGAGCGGTCTGCCGGACATCGAGCGTGTTGGCCAGACCAGGAGTGCGCAGTCCGCGCACGTCGAAGCCCTCACGGGCCAGCAGGCGCTCATCCGGGGGCTGGGAGTAGCGGACGGCGTCGGCCTGCCCGGCCCGTAGCGCCCCCACCCGGACACTGTCCTCGGTGACGGGGATGACGGTGACGGTGTCCAGATACGCCTCACCCTGGTGCGGAGCGGACGCCGGCGCCCAGTTGTAGCCCCGGCGCTTGGACAGCACGATCTGCTTGTCCGGGATCTCCGAGGTGGCGACGAACGGCCCGGACCCGATCAGGTTGGTGACGACGGACTGCTGTTCCTTGGTGGCGTCGATCGTGGCGTCGGCGACCAGGCCTGAGGTGTTCAACGACAGCACCGCGATGAACGGCGCGTACGGCTTGCGCAGCGTGACGCGGACGGCGCGGCGTGCGGGGTCTGCCGTGATCGAGTCCACCTCCGGGAAATAGGTGTTGCGCGTGATTCCTTTGTCCTTGTCTCCGTTGGCTTCCCATTCCAGGTTGCGGCGTACCGACTCGGCGTCGACCGGTTGGCCGTTGCTGTAGCTGGCTCCGTCGCGGATGGTGAATTCGTAGATGCGCTTGGACGGGTCGACGGTCCACTTCTGTGCGATCCACGGCACGAAGTCGAATGTCTTGGGATCCTGGTAAACCAGGCGATCCAACATCTGGTCCTTGAGCAGGCTGTTCTGCCAATAGCTGACCTGGATCTGCAGGGAGGCGGGCGCCTCCGCGTCCAGGTAGGTCAGGTCGCCACCCCGGGCACCGGCCGCCCCGGTGGGGGACGGGTTCTCGGAGCAGGCGCTGACCGAGCCGGCGACGATCAGGATCGCGGCCACCGCACGTCGGATCATCACGCCGCACGCGCCGGAACGCCGGGGACCGCGTCGAGCAGGCGGCGGGTATATGCCGCCGAGGGAGCGGTGAAAACATCTACCGTGGAACCTGTTTCGACCAGCCTGCCGTGTTCGAGCACGCTCACGTGGTCGGCGATCTGGCGGACCAGGCTGAGGTCATGGGAGATGAACAGGTAGGTCAGTGCCAGTTCCTGTTGCAGATCGATCAGCAGGTCCACCACTTGTGCCTGCACGTGGACGTCCAGCGCGGAGGTCGGTTCGTCGAGCACCAGGATCGCCGGGTGCAGTACCAGGGCACGGGCCAAACCCACCCGCTGGCGCTGGCCACCGGAGATCTCGCGCGGCCTGCGGTCGGCCAGGTCTGCTGGCAACCCGACGCGGTCCAGTGCCTCGGTGACCTCGAGGTGGCGCTGAGCGGGGGATCCGATGCGGTTGATCCGCAACGGCTCGGCGATCGCCTCGCCGATGGTGAACCGGGGATCGAGGGCGGCGAGCGGATTCTGGTGTACCAACTGCAGTATCCGGGCCTGCGCGCGCTGCTGCGCGGCACGCAGCGGTGTTTGTGCGGCTCGGAGGGATCCGTTCACCCGGACCTCGCCCGCGTCGAAGTCGGTGAGTCCGGCCAGTACCCGGGCAGCGGTGGTCTTGCCCGAGCCGGATTCACCCACCAGGGCATGGATCGACCCCGTCCGGACCTCGAACGATACGGCGTCCAGCGCACGCGTCTCGCCATAGCGTTTCACCAGCCGGTCCACCCGCAGGATCGGCTCGGCGGCCGCGGCCGCTGTCGGCCGGTGTGCGTACTTGTCCGGCGACAGTGCGGGAGCCGCGGCGATCAGCTGCCGGGTGTAGTCGTCCTGTGGCGCGGTGAGCACGCTTGCGGTGGGGCCGGTCTCACGCACGTCGCCGTCGTGCAACACCACCACGGTGTCACTGTGCTGCTCGGCCAGCGCGAGGTCGTGGGTGATGAACAGGACACCGAGACCGTGCTCGACGCGCAACTCGTCGAGCAGCTGCAGGATGCGCCGCTGCACGGTGACATCGAGTGCGGACGTGGGCTCGTCGGCGATCAGAAGCCGGGGTTCGCCGGCAATGGCGATCGCGATGAGCACGCGCTGCAACTGCCCGCCGGAGAGTTGGTGAGGGTAGTGGCCGGCCCGGCGGCCCGCGTCGGCGATCCCGACGTGCTCGAGCAGCTCGACGGCCCGCCGGCGGGCACCGGATCGATCGGCGATCCGGTGCACCCGCAGGACTTCGGAGATCTGGTCGCCGACCGGTTTGAGGGGATCCAGTGAACCCAGTGGGTCCTGCGGCACGAAACCGATGGTGCTGCCGCGAAGCTCGCGCCACCGGCGTTGCGACAGTGACGTGACCACGCGCCCCTCGACGGCGATGTCCCCGGCGGTGATCCGGCCGTTGGCGGGCAGCAGGCCCTGCACCGCGCGCGCGATGGTGGACTTGCCGGACCCGGACTGGCCGACCAGGGCCACCACCTCGCCCGCTCCGACGTCGAACGAGACATCGCGGACGACCTCGCCACGGCTCGCATATTCGATGGTCAGGCCGGAAAGCGACAGCAGGGCAGGGGAGTTCATGTTCAGCCGACCTTCTCTCGGATGATATGGGCGAGCCGCGACAGGCTCATCACGGTCAACACGATGGCCACGGCCGGGAAGAACACGAGGCCCGGCGCGGAGTTGATGTAGTTGCGTCCCTCCGAGATGAGCAGTCCCCATTCGGGTTCGGGCGGCTGCGCGCCGTAGCCCAGGAAGCTCAGTGACGCGATCGCCAGGATCGCCGCGCCGAACTGCAGGGCTGCCAGGGCCAGCACGGAGGAGTAGGAATTGGGCAGGATGTGCCGGAACAACAGGGTGAGATGGCCTGCGCCCAGGTGCGCGCTGGCTTCAACGAAAGGCAGGTTTCGCACCGCCAGCACCTCGGATCGCGCCAGTCGCGCGAATACCGCGATGGACGAGATGCCCACGGCGATGGCGGCATTCACCGTGCCGAAGCCGAGGGCCACGATGATGGTTATCGACAGCAGCAGCGTCGGGATCGACAGCAGCACATCGATGATCCGGCCGATGATGCTGTCGGTGATGCGGCCGAAGTAGGCTGCCAGCAACCCGAGAACCGTTCCCACGAGCAGTCCGATCACCACGGCGATGAACGACCCGGCGATGGTGGCGCCGGTGCCGGCGATCACCCGGCTGAGCAGATCGCGGCCGATGTAGTCGGTACCGAACGGGTGCGAGAAACTCGGACCGGCCAGGGGCAGATCCGGATTCTCCTGGAGCGGATCGTAGGGAGCGATCGCCGTGGGCGCGACGATCATCGCGGCGATCAGCAGCAGTAGCAAGACTGGTGGGATGTCCCACGGATTGACGCTGACCCGGCGGGGCAGCCTGGGAAGGGGCACCGCGGACAGTGCGTCGGTCAGGATCATGCGGGTACCAGCGCCCCTCTCGTGGTGGTCGATCTGTCGATACGTGGGTCGATCAGCGGGTAGACGACATCCACCACGAGATTGACCAGGACGAACGTGACCGACACCGTGATGACCACCGCCTGGATGATCGGTGTGTCCTGGTTGCGGACCGCGGTTTCGGTGAGATAGCCGATCCCGGTGCGGTTGAAGATCGTTTCGGTGATGACCGATCCGGCCAGCAGCTCACCGACCGTGATGGCCACGATCGTCACGGTGGGGATCGAGCCGTTCTTGACCAGATGGCCGAAGATGATGCGCCCGTCGTCGAGCCCTTTGGCGCGCAGCACTTCCACATATGGCTGGGCCGCGGCGTTGCTCAGGCCTTGGATCAGCACCTGGGCGATCGGCGCGGCGACCGGGAGCGCCAGTGGCAGGGCGGCCAGGACCGTCGACCGCACTCCCTCATCGCGGACGGCCGATACCCATCCGAGGCTGAACGACAGCCATTGAAGAGCCACGAGCCCGGTGACGAACACCGGAATGGACAGGAATGCCGGTGGCAGAATCCGCGCGAACTCGCGCACCGGTGACCATGGCGCGAACACCGCGGCCAAGGCGATGACGAAGCCCATCAGTGCGGCCAGCACGAACGCCACACCGGCCAGAGCCAGCGTCGAGGGCAGAGCGTGCGCCATCAGCCGCGCCACGGATTGTCCGCTGTTGAGCGAGTATCCGAGATCCCCGGTGAACAACCGCTCCACCGATACGCCGAACTGCACGATCGCCGGTTCGCTGAGCCGGTAGTAGTCCCGAAGGACCTGCGCGTCATGATCGGAGATGGGGTTCTCGGGATTGGAGATCTGCGTCTCGATCGGATCTCCCGGTAGCACATTGAGCACGAAAAACACTGCAGTGTAGGCCAATACGATCACGATGATCGACTGGCCGATTCGCCGCAGGGTGAAGTTCAACACCGGTCGAACGCTAAGGTGGCGCTGCGGGTCCAGCAATCATTCGCACCTTTAAGAACTTTAAGCCGACTGTTCAGTTCGACTTAACTGTTGCCTCCGTGGGCAATTGGAGTATCCGTGATCCCAACCGTTGTGCCGCGCGCGTCGTTGGATCACCGTGGTGCTCATGGGGGCATCACTCACAGTTGGGGTTGAGGTGGCCGGCGACGGTCTCGGCCGGCTCGATGTCGGGGTTGCCGGTATCGCCGGACTGGCCGGGCGGCTGGAGACGGCCGGGGTGTCGTACTGGGTGATCGGTGCCGACCGCGGTGAGGCCAACGACGTCACGGTAGAGGGTCTCGACCCGTCCCTGCTGGCCACGATCGCGGCGCGGCACACCAGCCATCTCGGGTTGGTGGTCGCGGCCGCCGCGCACCGGGACCACCCGTACAACCTGGCCCGGAGGCTGGTTTCGGTGGATCACGCCGCGCACGGCCGGGTCGGCTGGCTGGCGCTGGACTTCGACCACAGCATCGCGCTCAACGCCACCGCCGACACCTGGACCGGTGCCGACCTCGACGCGGCGCACACCGACGACGCCGTCGTCGCGGTGCGGGCGCTGTGGCGGACCTGGCCGCTGGATTCGGTGGTGGGGGATCTGGACACCGGGGTGTTCTCCGACGTGTCGAGAATCCGACGGGCCGACGTGCACAACGCATACGACATAGCCGGTCCGCTCAACGTGCCCGGATCGGTGCAGGGCGATCTCCCGGTGTGGCGGCAGGCCGGATCCGCTCGCGACAGTGTCGCAGGTGCTGCCGACCACCTCATCGTGGAGGACGGTGACCCGATCCCGGTGACCGGCAAGGTGGTGGTGCGGCTGAGGTCGGCCGGCTCGATCGGCGCCGCGCTCGAGCGGGTCGCCGGCCGCCCCGAGGTATCCGGGGTGCTGCTGAGGCTGGACCCGTCCGAGTTGGACCACGTACTGCACGAGATTCTGCCGGCCGCCCGCAAGCGGGGCCTCCTGAGCGATCGGGGGACCGGGACATTGCGTGAGCGACTCGGTGTGCCGGTACCCGTGGCGCCCGACCTGACCCGCAATCCGACGGTGTTCGAGACCGTGCCCAACCCGGGAGGACGACTGTGACCCGTGCAGTTCAGCTGATCCTGAACGTGAACGTGCTCAACCTCGGTATCCACACCGGCGCATGGCGGCGCACCAGCGAGCCGCCGACCGCGTTCGCCGACCCCGGTTACTACGTGCGGATGGCAAAGCTCGCCGAGCGGGGAAAACTGGACGCACTGTTCCTGGCCGACGGACCGGCATTGCGTGAGCATCCCGCACTGCGTCCGTCACAGGCCCTGGAGCCGAGCGTCATCCTGGCATCGGTGGCCGCCGAGACCGAGCACCTGGGCCTGATCGGGACGTTGTCCTCCACCTTCAACGATCCGGTCGAGCTGGCACATCGTCTGCTCACCCTCGACCGGCTCTCCGGGGGCCGCCTGGCCTGGAACATCGTCACTACGTACTCGGTTCCGGCCGGCGCGAACTTCGGCCTCGCCGACTATCCGGACCGGCATGTCAGGTACCGGCGGGCCGCCGAATTCGTCGACGTGGTCCGTGCGCTGTGGCGCGATGCGGCAGACCCCAGCGGTCGCGGAATCGATCACCACGGCGAGTTCTTCACCGTGGTGGGGGGACTTCCGCAGGGGCCGTCGCCACAGGGCTATCCGCTGCTGGTGCAGGCCGGTGGATCACCTCAGGGGCGCGAGCTCGCCGGTCGCGTCGGTGATGCGGTTTTCAGCGCCGAACTCGACCTGGGTGCCGGGATCGACCACTACCGGTATGTGAAGGACGTCGCGGTGGCCTATGGGCGCCGGCGGCATGACGTCAAGATCCTGCCCGGCCTGATCACCACGATCGGCAACACCAGGGCCGAGGCCGAGCGGCGGTTCTCCGACCAGAATGCCCTGCTGCCGCCCGGTCACGACCTGGAGCGGCTGTCGCAGGTGCTCGGCGAGGACTTGGCCGACTATCCGCTGGACGAACCGGTACCCGCGCACCTCCTGGGAGAGGTCGCCGATCCGGCCAAATTCGGTGCATCCCTGGGATTCCGGGAATCGGTCGTGCGATTGATCGAGAGCCGTGAACTGACGCTGCGGCAGGCCGTGCGGGAATTCAGCGGGGCCGGCCACCGCGTCGTCGTCGGGTCACCGGTCGATGTCGCCGACACCATCGAGCGGTGGTTCCTGGCCGGCGCGGCCGACGGATTCAACCTGATGCCCGATGTGTTCCCCGACGGTCTGGAGATCTTCGTCGACGAGGTGGTGCCGCTGCTGCAGGAGCGCGGCCTGTTCCGTACCAACTACGCCGAGTCGACGTTGCGCGAGAGATTCACCGGCCGTGCTCATTCCGGTGGTGTCCCCACCCTGGTGAGGGCCCGGCTCGCCTAAGGTTGATACCCGTGGACACCCCGATCGCCGTCGTCACCGGAGCGAGCCGCGGCGCGGGCCGTGGCATCGCCGCGGCCCTGCTCGCCTCGGGTTGGCGGGTTTATGTCACCGGACGGACGGTGACCGATCCGGGGGAGGGCGGCATCGCCGTCCCGCTCGACCACTCCGACGACGCTGCCGTGGCCGCGCTGTTCGACCGCATCGGCGAGCAGGAGGGCCGGCTGGACCTTCTGGTCAACAATGCCGCGGCGGTCCACGACGACCTGGTCAACCCGAAACCCTTCTGGCAGAAACCGATCGAGCTGGCCGATGTCCTGGACGTGGGGTTGCGCTCGGCCTACGTGGCATCCTGGCATGCCGCGCCGCTGCTGCTCGCCGGTGAACGTGGCCTGATCGCGTTCACCTCTTCGCCCGGATCGGTCTGCTACATGCACGGTCCGGCCTACGGCGCGCAGAAGGCGGGGGTGGACAAATTGGCCGCGGACATGGCTGTCGACTTCGCCGATACCGGGGTGTCGACGGTGTCCATCTGGATGGGCATCCTGCTGACCGAGAAATTCAAGGCCGCGTTCGCCGGGCATCCCGACGCCCTCGCCAAGACCGCCGAGCATGCCGAGACCCCGGAGTTCACCGGGTATCTGATCGACGCGCTGTACCGGGATCCGGAGCTGGCGCTGCTGTCCGGCCACACCGTGATCGGTGCCGAACTGGCGACCCGCTACGGCATCACCGACGAAGGCGGACGGGTGCCGCCGTCGCACCGCGGCATGCTGGGTTCACCGCGGGAACCCAGCTCGGCCATCGTCAGGTAGCCGCGG
This sequence comes from Mycobacterium sp. 134, assembly GCF_048282715.1. Lineage (NCBI taxonomy): Bacteria > Bacillati > Actinomycetota > Actinomycetes > Mycobacteriales > Mycobacteriaceae > Mycobacterium > Mycobacterium sp. 134. The sequence goes on along the minus strand of NZ_JBLVUN010000008.1, from coordinate 3,725,712 downwards.
TCACGCCCGGCGAAAACCGGTGTGGCTGCGGATCAGTGGCAGCGTCGCGAGCGTGGCGAACCCGGGTTCGGCCTCACACACCTCGGGCACCGCGTTGAGGATCTGCATCGCCGTGGCGACGTTGGCCGCCCGCACGTGCTCGGCCATCGTGGCCTCGCGGGTGAAGCTGGCCAGGCTGAAGAAGTGGGTCTGCATGGACGGATCACCCTCGATGGTCAGCGTCCAGCCGTGCTTGGGCCTCGGCCAGTGATCGGGGTACTCGTTGCCCACCGTCCACAGGGTCTCGATCTCGATGAGCGGTTCGCCGTCGCGCACCCCCACCCAGTTCCACCGCTGCCCGGCAGTGGTTCCCGCAGCCAGCAGGTGGTCGAAGATCTGATGGTCGTGGCGGGCGGCGACCGCCTCCACGGTCGAGGTCACCTCGTCGATGTCAGCGCCCAGCGCATCGGCCAGCAGCCACACCTGTTCGGTGAATATTTCGTTGTTGAACGCCAGAAACTCGGACGCGTCGACACGGATCTCGTCGGTGGGTCGGCCGAACGACATGTTGTCGAAGGTGATGTGCGTGCTGTCGTAGTCCGACCAGTCGGCGCGCTCCTGCAGGGTGATCTTGTCGATCCGCCGGCTCATCCCGGACAGCACCAACGGCAGGGCGCCCGACAGGTTTCCGGGGTTCAGACCGCTGCCGTGCACCGTGGTCCCGCCCGCGGCGCACGCCGCCAGCAGCCGCTCGCGGTCGGCCTCGGGCAGCCGGCGCGGGTGGAACAGGAACGCCGTCGTCACCACGTTCTTGCCGGAGGCCAGAAGCGCGCACACGTCATCCAGATTCGTGATCCGCGGCGTGTAGACGACGCATTCCGCGTCGAGATCCAGGATGGTCTGCACGTCGGTGGTGGCCCGTACGCCGATCGGCGCCCGGCCCAGTAGTTCACCGACGTCGGCCCCGTCCTTGGCGTCGGAGTACACCCGCACCCCAACCAGCTCAAGGTCGGGACGGTCGTCCAGGGCCGCCGCCAGTGTCTCGACCCCGACCGCTCCGGTACCCCACTGAATCACCCGATATGGCATTCCGCCGAGGCTAGTCAACCTGGACGTTGACCGGGCCCACATTCCAGATGTCGTCGCAGTACTCGGTGATCGCGCGGTCCGACGAGAACTTGCCGCTGCGGGCGGTGTTGAGGATCGACATCCGCGTCCACCCTTCGGGGTTCTGCCACGCCTCCGAAACCCTTTGCTGGCATTGCATATACGACGCGTAGTCGGCAAGCACCAGGAACGGATCGGTATAGCGCAGGGTGTCGACGATGGGCCGGAACACCTCGGTGTCGCCCCGGGAGAACCGGCCGGCCGAGATCAGGTCGAGCACAGCGGACAGTTCGGAGTCGGCTGCGATGTAGTCGGCCGGCCGGTACCCGCCGGCCTTGACCGCCTCGACCTCCGACTCGGTCAGGCCGAACAGGAAGAAGTTCTCGGGTCCCACCTCGTCGCGCATCTCGACGTTGGCTCCGTCGAGGGTGCCGATGGTCAAGGCACCGTTGAGCATGAACTTCATGTTCCCGGTGCCGGAAGCCTCCTTGCCCGCCGTGGAGACCTGTTCCGACAGGTCCGCCGCCGGATAGATGAACTCCGCGTTCTGCACGTTGAAGTCCGGCACGAACGCCACCTTGAGGAACCGGTTGACGTCGGGATCGGCGTTGACGGTCTCGCCGACGGCGTTGATCAGCTTGATGATTCGCTTGGCCATGAAATCGCCGGGCGCCGCCTTGCCGCCGAAGATGAACGCGCGCGGGGGAATGGTCAGCCCCGGGTCACTCTTGAGCCGGTGATAGAGCGCGATGATGTGCAGGACGTTGAGGTGCTGACGCTTGTACTCGTGAATGCGCTTGACCTGGACATCGAACATCCAGTCCGGATCTAGTTCGACGCCCGTGGTGGCGCGCACGAAACCGGCCAGCCGCACCTTGTTGGCGCGCTTGACCGCCCGCCAGCGGCCTCGGAACACCGCGTCGTCGGCGAACGGCTCCAGGTCGCGCAACCGGTTGAGGTCGGTCAGCCAGCCCTCACCCACGGTCTCGTCGAGCAGGCCTCGCAGCCCCGGGTTGGACAGCGCCACGAACCGGCGCGGGGTCACCCCGTTGGTCTTGTTGGAGAACCGCTGCGGCCACAGCTCGTAGAAGTCCTTGAGCACACTGGATTTGAGCAGCTCGGAGTGCAGCGCCGCGACCCCGTTGACGGCGTGGCTGCCCACGGTCGCCAGGTGCGCCATCCGCACGGTCTTGCCGCCTTCCTCGCCGATCAGCGACATCCGCCGGGCCCGGTCCTCGTCGCCGGGGAACTCTGCCCGGACCTCGTCGAGGAAGCGCCGGTTGATCTCGTAGATGATCTCCAGATGCCGGGGCAGGGATTCGGCGAACAACGCCAGCGGCCAGGTCTCCAGCGCCTCCGGCAGCAGGGTGTGGTTGGTGTAGCCGAAGGCCGCCACCGTGATCGCCCAGGCCTCGTCCCAGCCGAGCTGGCGCTCGTCGATGAGCAGGCGCATCAATTCGGCAACGCCGATCGAGGGGTGAGTGTCGTTGAGCTGCAACGCGAATTGCTCGGCCAGGGCCGTGACGGGCAGGCAGGCGAGGTCCTCCAGGATGTGCAGGATGTCCTGCAGCGAGCAGGACACGAAGAAGTACTGCTGCAGCAGTCGCAGCCGTTTGCCGGCTTCGGGTTCGTCGTTGGGGTAGAGCACCTTGGTCACCGTCTCGGAGGTGACCTCGTCCTCGACCGCGCGGTAGTAGTCCCCGGTGTTGAACGCGTCCAGGGCGAAGGATTCGACGGCTCGCGCGCTCCACAGCGTCAGCGTGTTGCAGGTGTTGACGCCGTAGCCCTGGATCGGGGTGTCGTAGGAGACGCCCTTGATCGTGCGTTGTGGCACCCACCGCACGCGGTAGACACCCGCCGCGTCCCGGTACGGCTCGGTGTGCCCGCCCCAGTTCACCCGGTAGTTCACGTCGGGTTTTGCGATCTCCCAAGGGTTCCCGTTCGCCAACCAGTTGTCGGTCTTCTCGACCTGCCAGCCGTCGCGGATCTCCTGGTCGAAGATCCCGAACTCGTAGCGGATGCCGTACCCGATCGCGGGCCGCTCCAGGGTGGCCAGCGAGTCGAGATAGCAGGCCGCCAGGCGGCCCAGGCCGCCGTTGCCCAGCCCGGGCTCCTGTTCGCAGGTCAGGACCTCGTCGAGGTCCTGACCGAGCGCGGCCAGCGCTTCGCGGGCGGCGGACTCGATCTGCAGGTTGAGCAGGTTGTTCCCGAGCTGCGGGCCCATCAGGAACTCGGCCGACAGGTAGCAGGTCACCTTGCGCGACAAGTCGAGAAAGGTCTGCGTGCTGGCGATCCACCGCTGTTGCATCCGGTCGCGGACGGCCAGCGACAGCGCGCGGTAGTAGTGCTCGGGGGTCAGTACTGTCGCCGGGCGGCCGATCGAATACCTCAGGTGATCGGTGATGGCGCGGCGCAGCGCGTCGGCCGACAACCCGGTGCGGCTGTGTTCATCAGTGGACGAGCTCAACGCGACGTCGGTCATCGCTGCAATCTCGCATTGCCAGGTGCACACCGACCCTGTTTCGGGCGTCCGGCAAATGAAGCGCGGACAGACCCCGGGCGCTTCAGATGCCGGTGAGATACCGGCGCGTGACCACTCTCTGCAGCAGCCGCGTCACCGGCCCGCCCAACCGGCTCCACCAGGTGGCGGGCCGGGAGAACGCGACCACCTCGGCGTGTACCTCATCCGTCGCCGGGTCGTAGCGCACCGAGAACAACTCCTCGCCCGATTCGGGATGCCCGGCCAGGGTGCCGTAGGCGAAGCCGCGGCGGTCGGCTTCGTCGAGCACATAGACCACGCGGCACGGTGCCGGAATGGGTCCGAGCCACACCATCAGCTCGGTGCCCGCCGTGGCGGCCTCGGTGGTGGCCTGCACCCGCAGACCGGCGCCCCGCTGCATGCCCCACCGCAGCACGTCGGCTCCCGCCTGTTCGAAGCGGTCGCGGCCGGTGCCGATCACCGCCGAGGCCCGGGTGTGGTGGTACCCGGCGGGCAACTCGCCGGCCGTGGCGCCCACCTCGGAATAGGTGAAGGAGCGCTGCTCCAGGTCGTGCAGTTTCACCTCACCACCATGGCACTAATACGGTGGCGGTGTGGCCCCAGAAATCGACACCGCCAGCGCGCACCCCGGCGGTGGGTTCAATCCGCCCGAACCCACCGATCGCGGCGGGCCCGATTACGGCCGTTTCATCGAAGCGGTGCGCACCCTGCAGGACCACGCGCGCGGTGCCGACGCCCCTGACGAGGTCATCACCGAGGCCGCGGATCTGATCGAAAAGGTGTCGGCGCTGCTGGCACCGTACGAGGCCGACGAGTGGAATTCACCGTCCGGCCGGCGAATGGACCTGCCCAACCGTGGCAACGTCAACAACGTGCCGGTGCATCTGGAACGGACCGCCGACGACCGGATCGCCGGGACCGCCCACTTCCGGCGGTTTCACCTCGGTCGCAACGGCGCGGTACACGGCGGCTCGCTGGCGCTTCTGTTCGATTCGCTGCTCGGCTACACAGCGGCCAAACTGACCGGCAGCATGTATCAGCGCACCGCGTACCTTCATGTCAACTACCGCAAGATCGCCCCGATCGACAAGGACTTACAGGTGCAGGCAGGCATCGACCGCATCGAGGGACGCAAGATCTTCGTCGAGGGACGCCTGCTCGACGGCGACGACGTGCTCGCCGACGCCGAGGCGTTGTTCGTCCGGCTCAAGCCGGGGCAGCCATGAGTCTGGCGACCAACCTTGCCGAGGTGAAGCAGCGCTGGACCAGTTGGCGGGAACGCCTTCGCTCGCGCCGGGCCGCCGATTTCACCTACCGGATCGTCGTCGGCGTCGTCGGCACGATCGTGCTGGCGGTCGGCATCGTGGCCATCCCGTACCCCGGTCCCGGCTGGGCGATCGTCTTCCTCGGGCTGGCGATCCTGGCCAGCGAATTCGACTTCGCCAAGCGGGCGCTGCGCTACGTCCGGGCCCGCTATGACGCCGTGATGGCCTGGTTCGACCGCCAGCACATCGCGGTCAAAGGGGTCAGTGCGGCGTTCACCGGACTGGTGGTGGTCGGCACGCTGTGGCTGTTCGGAGTGATCGGGTGGAGCGCCGGACTGGTCGGGCTGGAGCAACAGTGGCTCAAGAGCCCTATCGGGCTGGGGTCCTGATCAGGCCCACCGATAGCATGACAGCGTTCGCATTAGTCCTCGCATGGTAGGAGACTCCCCGATGAGCGCCGCCCCCAGCCCAGCCCCCGCTGCCCCGATCCGGGTCGCGGCCGGGACTACCGCCGGCGCGGCGGTGCGCGAGGCGGATCTGCCCAGTCGCGGAACCCCCGACGCGATCGTCGTGGTGCGCGACGCCGACGGGCGTCTTCGCGATCTGTCCTGGACCCCGGACACCGATGTCGAGGTGACGCCGGTGGCCGCCAACACCGACGACGGCCGCAGCGTGATCCGGCACTCGTGCGCCCACGTGCTGGCACAGGCCGTGCAGGACATGTTCCCGCAGGCCAAGCTGGGTATCGGGCCACCGATCACCGACGGCTTCTACTACGACTTCGACGTTGCCGAGCCGTTCACCCCGGAGGACCTGCAAAAGCTCGAAAAGCGGATGCAGAAGATCGTCAAGGACGGTCAGCTGTTCTCCCGGCGCGTCTACGAATCCAAGGATCAGGCGCGCGAGGAACTGGCCGGTGAGCCCTACAAGCTCGAGCTGGTCGACGACAAGTCCGGCGATCCGGACGTGATGGAGGTCGGTGGCGACGAGCTCACCGCCTACGACAACCTCAACGCCCGCACCAAGGAGCGGGTCTGGGGTGACCTGTGCCGCGGCCCGCACATCCCGACCACCAAGTACATCCCGGCGTTCAAGCTGACCCGCAGCAGCGCCGCCTACTGGCGCGGTGACCAGAACAACGCCAGCCTGCAGCGCGTCTACGGCACGGCCTGGGAATCGCAAGAGGCCCTCGACAAGCACCTCGAGCTCATCGAAGAGGCGCAGCGTCGCGACCACCGCAAGCTCGGCGTCGAGCTGGACCTCTTCAGCTTCCCGGACGAGCTCGGCTCGGGCCTGCCGGTGTTCCACCCCAAGGGCGGCGTCATCCGCAAGGAACTCGAGGACTACTCGCGGCGCAAGCATTCCGAGGCCGGCTACGAGTTCGTCAACACCCCGCACATCACCAAGGAACACCTCTACATCACCTCGGGCCACCTGGAGTGGTACGCCGACGGCATGTACCCGCCGATGCACATCGACGCCGAGTACAACGAGGACGGCACGGTGCGCAAGCCCGGGCAGGACTACTACCTCAAGCCGATGAACTGCCCCATGCACCACCTGATCTACCGGGCGCGGGGCCGCTCCTACCGCGAACTCCCGTTGCGGCTCTTCGAATTCGGCTCGGTGTACCGCTACGAGAAGTCCGGCGTGGTGCACGGGCTGACCCGCGTGCGCGGCATGACCCAGGACGACGCGCACATCTACACCACGCGTGAGCAGATGCGCGACGAGCTGACCTCGCTGCTGCAGTTCGTGCTCGACCTGCTCTCCGATTACGGCCTGGACGACTACTACCTGGAGCTGTCCACCAAGGATCCCGACAAGTACGTGGGCTCCGACGAGATGTGGGACGAGGCCACCGAGACCCTGCGGTCGGTCGCCGAAGCCTCGGGCCTGGACCTGGTGCCGGACCCGGGCGGCGCGGCGTTCTACGGACCCAAGATCTCCGTCCAGGTCAAGGACGCGCTGGGCCGCAACTGGCAGATGTCGACGATCCAGCTCGACTTCAACATGCCCGACCGCTTCGAGCTGGAGTACACCTCCCAGGATGGATCGCGTCGACGGCCCGTTTTGATCCACCGCGCCCTGTTCGGCTCGATCGAACGGTTCTTCGGAGTGCTCACCGAGCACTACGCGGGCGCGTTCCCGGCCTGGCTGGCACCGGTCCAGGTGGTCGGTATCCCGGTCGCCGACGCCCACCTGGACTACCTGTACGACGTTGCCGCGCAACTGAAGTCCCGCGGCGTGCGGGTCGAGGTCGACGGCAGCGACGACCGGATGGCGAAGAAGATCGTCAACCACACCAACCTGAAGGTGCCGTTCATGCTGCTGGCGGGGGACAAGGACATCGAGGCCGGTGCCATTTCCTTCCGGTTCGGTGACCGCACCCAGATCAACGGCGTGCCCGTCGACGAGGCCGTCGAGGCGATCGTGAAGTGGATCGCCGAGCGCAACAACGCGGTGCCGACGGCGGATCTGGTCAAGGTGGGCACCGGCGAATGACGGGGGATGAGCGGTCCATCATCGACCACGGCGGCGGAGACGCCATCATCGACCACGGCGGCGGAGACGCCATCATCGACCGTGGCGTGGGCGAGCCGGACCATCTGCAGCGGTTGTGGACGCCGCACCGGATGAGCTACATCGTCGATGCGGTCAAGAGCGACAACAAGATCGGCTCGGCCGGTTCGTCGCAGCCGTTCACCGACATCCCCGAGATGTCCGACGAGGACGGGCTCATGGTGGCCCGCGGCGAACTCGTGTACGCCGTGCTCAACCTCTACCCGTACAACCCGGGCCATCTCATGGTCGTGCCCTACCGCCGGGTGTCCGAGCTGGAGGACCTGACCGAAGCCGAGAGCGCTGAGCTGATGGCGTTCACACAGAAGGCGATCCGCGTCATCAAGGCCGTCTCGCGCCCGCACGGGTTCAACGTCGGCCTGAACCTCGGCACCTCGGCCGGCGGATCGCTGGCCGAGCACCTGCACATGCACGTGGTGCCGCGCTGGGGTGGCGACGCGAACTTCATCACGATCATCGGCGGCGCCAAGGTCATTCCGCAGCTGCTGAGCGAGACCCGGGAGCTGCTGGCCACGGAATGGGCCCGCCAGCCGTGAGCAACCTCTTCCTGATGAGCAGGGCGGCCTACGCCAAGCTGTCGCGGCCGGTGGCCAAGGCGGCGTTGCGCGCGGGCCTGACTCCCGACATCGTCACCATCGTCGGCACCGCCGGGACCGTCACCGCCGCGTTGACCCTCTTCCCGATGGGTCAGCTGTGGTGGGGCGCGTTCGCCGTGTTCGTCTTCGTGCTCGCCGACATGCTCGACGGGGCGATGGCCCGGGAACGTGGCGGCGGTACCCGGTTCGGTGCCGTGCTGGACGCGGCGTGTGACCGCATCGCCGACGGCGCCATCTTCGCCGGCCTGCTGTGGTGGGCGGCGTTCGGCCTGGACAACCCGACGCTGGTGGTGGCGCTCCTCATCTGCCTGGTCACCTCCCAGGTCATCTCGTACATCAAGGCCCGTGCCGAGGCCAGCGGGTTACGCGGCGACGGCGGCATCATCGAGCGCCCCGAGCGCCTGGTGATCGTGCTGGTCGGCGCGGGGCTCTCGGGTGTGCCGTTCCTGCACGTCCCGTGGCTGCTGCACGTCGCGGCATGGCTGCTGGCGGTGGCCAGCGTCATCACCGTGGCACAGCGGATACACGCGGTGCGCACCTCGCCGGGCGCCATGGACCTGCTGCAACCCCCGGGAGCCTCGTGAACATTCCGCTGTCGGGACAGGTGACCGATCTGGGTTACGCGGCAGGCTGGCAGCTGGTCCGGGCGATGCCGGAGCTGGTGGCGCGCAACCTGTTCGATGCGGGTGCCTTCTATGCCTCCCGCGGCGGTGGGCCAGAGCAGTTGCGCAAGAACCTGGCCCGGGTGATCGGGGTGCCGCCGGCCGAGGTGCCGGACGACCTGATGCGTGCTTCACTGGCCTCGTACGCCCGGTACTGGCGGGAGGCGTTCCGGTTGCCGTCGATGGATCTGACTGCTGTGGCCAAGCGTCTCGACGAGGTGTTCGTCGGCGCGGACAAACTGCGGGCCGCTCGCGAGGCGGGCCGCGGCGCGGTGCTGGCGCTGCCGCACAGCGGCAACTGGGACATGGCCGGGGTGTGGCTGGCCCAGCAGTTCGGCACCTTCGCCACCGTCGCCGAACGGCTCAAACCCGAATCGCTGTACCGGCGCTTCATCGACTACCGGGAGAGCCTGGGATTCGAGGTGTTCCCGCTGTCCGGCGGAGAACGTCCTCCGTTCGAGGTGCTCTCGGAACGGTTGCGGGACAACAAGTTCGTCTGCCTGATGGCCGATCGGGACCTCACCCGCAACGGTGTGGAGGTCGACTTCTTCGGCGAACCCACCCGGATGCCCGCCGGCCCGGCCAAGCTGGCGATCGAAACCGGGGCCCCGCTGCATCCGACGCACGTCCACTATGACGGGGAGGATTGCGTGGTCGAGATCTTCGACGCGCTCGACACCTCGTCGGGCGACGTGTCCGTGGTGATCCAGCAATTGGCCGACCGGTTCGCCGCGAACATCGCCGCCCACCCGGCTGACTGGCACATGCTGCAGCCGCAGTGGCTGGCCGACCTGTCCGCCGAACGTCGCGCCCGGTTAGGTACCACCTGATGAGCGCTTGCGCGAAGAGGCGACGGAGCTAGCCATGCGTATCGGGATGGTCTGCCCGTACTCGTTCGATGTGCCGGGCGGTGTGCAATCCCATGTGCTGCAACTGGCCGAGGTGATGCGCGCGGCCGGGCACCATGTCAGCGTCCTGGCACCGTCGTCGCCGCATGTGAAGCTGCCGGACTATGTGGTGTCGGGCGGCAAGGCCGTCCCGATTCCGTACAACGGCTCGGTGGCCCGCCTGCGGTTCGGCCCGGCCACCCACCGCAAGGTGAAGAAGTGGATCGCCGAGGGCGACTTCGATGTGCTGCACCTCCACGAGCCCAATGCGCCCAGCCTGTCCATGCTGGCGCTGCAGGCCGCCGAGGGGCCGATCGTGGCGACGTTTCACACCTCGACGACAAAGTCGTTGACGCTCAGCGTGTTCCAGGGGATCCTGCGCCCGTTCCACGAGAAGATCGTCGGCCGCATCGCGGTGTCGGACCTGGCCCGGCGCTGGCAGATGGAGGCGCTCGGCTCGGATGCCGTCGAGATCCCCAACGGTGTCGACGTACCGTCGTTCGCGAATGCGCCTCGGCTGGAAGGGTATCCGCGGCCTGGCCGCACCGTGCTGTTCCTGGGGCGGTTCGATGAACCCCGAAAGGGTATGGCGGTACTGCTGGGTGCGCTCCCGAAGCTGGCACGGCGGTTCGGTGACATCGAGATCCTGATCGTGGGTCGCGGGGACGAGGACGCGCTGCGGGAGGAGGCCGGCGAGCTCGCCGGGCATCTCCGTTTCCTGGGCCAGGTCGACGACGACGCCAAGGCCGCGGCCATGCGCAGCGCCGATGTCTACTGCGCACCCAACCTCGGCGGCGAGAGCTTCGGCATCGTGCTGGTCGAGGCGATGGCGGCCCGAACGGCCGTGGTGGCCAGTGAATTGGACGCGTTCAGCCGCGTTCTCGATCAGGGGCAGGCCGGCCGGCTGGTTCCGGTCGGCGATGCCGACGCCTTGGCTGACGCGCTGATCGAGGTGCTCGATGACGACGCGCTGCGCGAGCGGTATATCGAGGCGGCCACCGAGCGGGTCGCCCGCTACGACTGGTCGGTGGTGGCCGGCCAGATCATGCGGGTGTACGAGACCGTGGCCGGCGCCGGGATCAAAGTTCAGGTGGGTGACTAGACGTGCCTACCTGGTTGGTGATCACCGCACTGGCCCTCCTGGTGGTCCTCCTGCTCATCGGCGGATGGGCCTACCAGACCGCCAACCGGCTCGACCGGCTCCACGTGCGCTACGACCTGTCCTGGCAGGCGCTTGACGGTGCACTGGCCCGCCGGGCCGTCGTCGCCCGTGCCGTCGCGGTCGACGCCTACGCGGGTGCTCCGCAGGGCAAACGCCTGGCGGCGCTGGCCGACGTCGCCGAGCGAGCTCCCCGTCCGGCGCGTGAAGCCGCCGAAAACGACCTGTCGGGCGCACTGGCGATCGTCGACCCGGCCGGGCTGCCGGTGCCGCTGGTCGCCGAACTCGCCGATGCCGAAGCCCGGGTGCTGCTGGCCCGGCGCTTCCACAACGACGCCGTCCGCGACACCCTGGCCCTGCGGGAACGTCGCTTTGTGCGGCTGCTGCGACTGGGCGGAACCGCGGCACTGCCAACCTATTTCGAGATCGTCGAACGGCCGGATTCGCAAGCCGAGGTCAACCCGGTGAGCCGCCGGACCTCGGCACGTGTGGTGCTGCTCGACGAGACCGGCGCGGTGTTGCTGCTGCGCGGCTCCGACCCCGCGATCGACGACCCGGAGCGGCCCGCGCCACGGTGGTGGTTCACCGTCGGGGGCGCGGTCCAGCCCGGTGAGGATCTGGCGACCGCAGCGGCGCGCGAGCTCGTCGAGGAGACCGGGTTGCGGGCGGCACCCGCCGACCTCGTCGGGCCGGTGTGGCGGCGCGATGCCGTCATCGACTTCAACGCCTCGGTGATCCGCAGCGAGGAGTACTTCTTCATCCACCGCACCGCCCGGTTCGAGCCGTCGGCGACGGGTCGCACGACCCTGGAACGGCACTACATTCACGGGCACCGATGGTGCGATGCGAGAATGATCGCCGAGTTGGTTGCCGGCGGGGAGGCCGTGTATCCGCTTCAACTGGGTGAGCTGCTGGCTCAGGCCAACGAACTGGCCGAACAGCCTGCAGCGACGCTGGCGAATACGCAGGGATCTGCGAATCGCGAGCTTCAAGCCATCCGGTGATGCGGATTTAATGGATTTGGCGGCTCCACTAGACTGAATCAGTAGGACTTTGGAGGAGATTGCAGTGGATACCGCGGCGCAGAACGGCTCTAGCAACCAGACCGGCACCGCGCGCGTGAAGCGCGGGATGGCTGAGATGCTCAAGGGCGGCGTGATCATGGATGTCGTCACCCCGGAACAGGCGAAGATCGCCGAGGCCGCGGGTGCCGTTGCTGTCATGGCACTGGAGCGGGTCCCCGCAGACATCCGCGCCCAGGGCGGGGTGTCGCGCATGAGTGATCCCGACATGATCGAGGGCATCATCTCCGCGGTCACCATCCCGGTCATGGCCAAGGCGCGCATCGGGCATTTCGTCGAGGCACAGATCCTGCAGAGCCTGGGTGTGGATTACATCGACGAGTCCGAGGTGCTCACCCCGGCCGACTACACCAACCACATCGACAAGTGGCGCTTCACCGTGCCGTTCGTGTGCGGTGCCACCAACCTCGGCGAGGCCCTGCGCCGGATCACCGAAGGCGCGGCGATGATCCGCTCCAAGGGTGAGGCCGGCACCGGCGACGTCTCCAACGCCACCACCCACATGCGCAAGATCGGCGGCGAGATCCGTCGGCTCACCTCGCTGAGCGAGGACGAGCTGTACGTGGCGGCCAAGGAGCTGCAGGCGCCCTACGACCTGGTGGCCGAGGTGGCCCGGGCCGGCAAGCTGCCCGTCACGCTGTTCACCGCGGGCGGCATCGCCACCCCGGCGGATGCGGCGATGATGATGCAGCTCGGCGCCGAGGGCGTGTTCGTGGGTTCGGGCATCTTCAAGTCGGGCAACCCGGCGGAGCGCGCCGCGGCGATCGTGAAGGCCACCACGTTCTACGACGATCCCGACGTGTTGGCCAAGGTGTCGCGCGGTCTGGGTGAGGCCATGGTCGGTATCAACGTCGAGGAGATCGCCCAGCCGCACCGGCTCGCCGAGCGCGGCTGGTAAACACCTCCTATGGCGATTGAAGAGATCCTCGATCTGGAGCAGCTCGAGGTCAACATCTATCGCGGTGGGGTGTTCAGCCCGGAGTCGGGTTTCCTGCAGCGGACCTTCGGCGGCCACGTCGCCGGTCAGTCCCTCGTGTCGGCGGTTCGGACGGTGGAGCCGACCTTCCAGGTGCACTCCCTGCACGGCTACTTCCTCCGTCCGGGCGATGCCCGGGCACCGTCGGTGTACATCGTCGAGCGCATCCGCGACGGTGGCTCGTTCTGCACCCGCCGGGTGAGCGCGATCCAGCACGGCGAGACGATCTTCACGATGTCGGCGTCATTCCAGACCGACCAGACCGGCATCGAACATCAGGACGTGATGCCCGAGGCCCCCGGGCCCGACGACCTGCCCGGGTTCCGGTCCGGGGGAGCCTTCGACGATGCCGGGTTCGCCCAGTTCGCCGAGTGGGACGTCCGGATCGTGCCTCGGGACCTGGTGGCGCGGATTCCCGGCAAGGCCTCTCAGCAGCAGGTGTGGTTCCGCCACCGCGACCCGCTGCCCGACGATCACGTGCTGCACATCTGCGCGCTGGCCTACATGAGCGATCTGACCCTGCTGGGCTCGGCCCAGGTCAACCATCTCGATGTGCGCAAGCAACTGATGGTGGCGTCGCTGGACCACGCCATGTGGTTCATGCGGCCATTCCGGGCCGACGAGTGGCTGCTCTACGACCAGTCCTCGCCATCGGCGTGCGGCGGGCGGTCGCTGACCCAGGGCAAGATCTTCAACCGCTACGGCGAGATGGTGGCCGCGGTGATGCAAGAGGGACTGACCCGCTTCAAGCGCGACCTCGCACCGCGAGAGGGCACGTGAGCCCCCGCGTCGGGGTGCTCGCGCTGCAGGGCGACACTCGCGAGCACCTGGCTGCGCTGCGTGAGGCAGGCGCCGAGGCGGGCACGGTGCGGCGGCTTTCCGAGCTCGACGCGGTCGACGCCCTGGTGATCCCCGGTGGGGAATCCACCGCGATGAGCCACCTGCTGCGCGAATTCGAACTGCTCGAACCGCTGCGGGCGCGCATCGCCGCGGGTTTGCCCTGTTACGGCTCGTGCGCCGGCATGATCCTGCTGGCCACCGAGATCAAGGACGCCGGCGTGCCGCGGGCCGCGGTGCCGTTGAAGGGCATCGATATGACAGTGCGGCGCAACGCCTTTGGTCGTCAGGTCGATTCCTTCGAAGGGGACATCGACTTCGAGGGGCTCGACACCCCGGTACATGCGGTCTTCATCCGGGCACCGTGGGTCGAGCGGGTCGGTGCCGACGTCAAGGTGCTGGCACGCGCGGCCGACCATATCGTCGCGGTGCGTCAGGGTTCCATGCTGGCCACGTCGTTTCACCCCGAGATGACCGGGGACCGGCGTATTCACAAGCTGTTCGTCGACTCGCTCTGAGTCGATAGGATCCGGCGGTGAACTGGCTGGGCGCCTGGTGGCAACACGACGTGGTCGACGGCTACAAAGGGCCGCTGCTGCTGAGTTTCGTGGCTTTTGTGGTGACGTTCCTGACCACCCGAACGATCACGCGGCTGATCCGTGACGGCAGAGGGCCGTTCCACAACGTCAGTGCGGGCGGTGTGCACATGCACCACTCGACACCCGGCATCATCCTGCTGATCGGGGGTGCCTTCACCGCCGTGGGTTGCCCGCCGTTGTCGGGCTGGGCCTATCTGGCAGCGCTCCTCGTGGGTGTCGGAGCCTCACTGGTGCTCGACGAGTTCGCGATGATCTTCCGGCTGCAGGACGTGTACTGGAGCCAGGAGGGCCAACTGTCGGTCAACATCGTCACGCTGGCCGGGGCTTGCGTCGGCCTGGCCGCCGCCGGGGTGTCTCCCATCCACACCGACGATCTTCCCGCCGGGGTGGCGGCCCTGCGCTACACGGCCGTGGTGGCTCTGCTGCTGCACTTCCTGGTGGTCGCGGTGGTCGCGCTCAAGGGCAAGTACCCGACCGCGTTGATCGGCCTGTTCGTGTCGCCCGTGGCCTGGGTGGCCGCGGTGCGGCTGGCCAGGCCGACCTCGCCGTGGGCGCGCCGGCGGTACGGCCCGAAGCGGCTGGAGCACGCCCGCCGGCGGGCCGCCGAGTTCGACGAGCGGTGGGCACCGGTGCGGCGGCATTGGGACGACCTGGTCGGCGGCACCCCGACGGCGCCCGACCCGGGTCAGTAGTTCTCGAACGCCCCCGTACGCAGGAACTACCCGGCTGGCACTCAGCTCGGTCAAATCTGGGCACGCCTTAATTGTGTGGTGACATCGACTCTTGACCAACCGTCGGCGGCGGACCCGGATCTGGCACCGATGGAGGCCGCCCAGCCGGTGCGATGGGATTTCTCCCGGGCCGAACGCCTGGCGCTGCCCGCCCTGCTGACAGTCACCGCCCTGGTCTACCTGTGGAACATCACCGTGAACGGCATGGGCAACCAGTTCTACGCGGCCTCGGCCTGGGCCGGTTCGCTCAACTGGGAGGCGCTGCTGTTCGGATCGCTGGACCCGGCCAACTTCATCACCGTGGACAAGCCGCCGGTGTCGCAGTGGGTGATGGGCCTGTCCGGTCAGCTGTTCGGGTTCAGCAGCGCCAGCATGCTCATCCCCGAAGCGTTGATGGCCGTCGGTTCGGTCGCGCTGCTCTACGGTGCGGTCCGCCGCATCAGCGGGCCCCGTGCCGCGCTGCTGGCCGGCGCCGCGCTGGCCCTCATGCCGGTGGCCGCGCTGATGTTCCGGTTCAACAATCCCGACGCGGTCATGGTGTTGCTGATGACGGCCGCCGCCTACTGCGCGGTGCGCGCCCTGGAGCGCAATGGCGCCCGTTGGATGGCTCTGGCCGGCGTCGCGCTCGGGTTCGCCTTCCTGGCCAAGATGCTCGAGGGACTGATGGTGATGCCGGCCATCGGGCTGGTCTACCTGATCGCCGCGCCGGTCCCGGTGCGCCGGCGCCTGCTGCACCTGGCCGGCTCGCTCGGGGCGTTTCTCGTCTCGGCCGGATGGTTCGTGGTGCTCACCCTGGTGTGGCCCGCCTCGTCGCGGCCGTACCTCGCCGGGTCAACCGACAACAACTTCATGAACCTGGTGCTCGGCTACAACGGATTCGGTCGGGTTCTCGGCCACAACCACTACGGCACGCACGTCGACGTCGATCCGGTGGCCCCTGCAACACCGCACCACGGCGGCTGGGGCGATCAGGTCCAGGGCCTGCCGCGGCTGTTCACCGGCGAGTTCGGTTTCGAGATCGGTTGGCTGGTGCCCTCGGCACTGCTGGCGGTGGTCCTGGTACTGATCTCGCGTGGCCGGGCACCGCGCACCGACATCGTGCGGGCCGGGACCATCCTGTTCGGCACCTGGCTGGTGATCGACGGTCTGGTGCTGAGTTTCATGAAGACCAACGTGCATCCGTACTACTGCATGTCGCTGGCACCGGCCGTGGCGGCGATGTTCGCCATCGGCCTCCACGAGATGTGGCGCCGACGCGACGACCGTCTGGGTCAGATCGGCTTGGCAACAATGCTTCTGGGTACCGCGGCGTGGAGTTTCTGGATCCTGGCCCGTAATGCGGCGTGGCTGCCGCCGCTGCGGTGGTCGATCCTGGCGGTGACGGTCGCGGCCACCGTCGCGCTGCTCTGGGCGTTGCGGTCGGGCACCCGCGGAATGGCGGCCGCCGCACTGGCGGTGGCGATCATCGGCGGACTGGCCGGATCCACCGCCTACACCGTGGCCACCCTGGGCCAGTCGCACACCGGGGGCGGTCCGAGCGTGGGACCCGCCGATCCCGACGACGATCACGGGCACGGATGGAACTCCGACAATCCCGAGGTGAACGCGATGCTGCGGGGAACCGACACCGAATGGTCAGCGGCCATCAACCGGTCCGGCGCCGCGTCCGGTCTCGAATTATCCACCGACACAGCGGTAATGGCGATCGGCGGCTTCACCGGAAGCGATCCGGCCCCGACGCTGGAGCAATTCCAGACCTACGTCGCCGACCGGAAGATCACCTACTACATCCTGCCCGATTCCAAGAACGACCACGGCGGCTTCTTCGGCAACAACTCCCACACCGACATCTCCGACTGGGTGAAGGCGAACTTCGCCTCGACCAAGGCGGGTTCGGACACGGTCTACGACCTGCGCGCGCCGCTCAGGAAATAGCCGCGGCGCACAGCGATTCCGAAATCTCCCAGAGCTTCTCGGCCCGGTCCGGATTCGTCGCATAGGGCTCGGCGTCGGTGCACACCGCGCAGTCCGCCAGGTACAGTCCGCCCTTGCCGTCGAGGTCGGTGCTGACCGCCGCCCACACCTGGGTGGCCGCACCCTGCTCGGGGGTCAACACCTCGATGGCTCGGGAGCGCGCCCGACCGCTGACGGTCGCCACATCCTCGCGGGACATGTGCCGGGCCAGATTGGTGGCCACCATGCCCGGATGTACGGCGAACGCGCGGATGCCCCGGTCGCGCAACCGCCGGTCGAGTGCGACGGTGTGCAGGATGTTGGCGGTCTTGGCCGCGCCGTATGCGGCGAACTTGTCATAGGCGCGGTGCTGCCAGTTGGGATCGTCCAGATCGATGTCACCGAGACGGTGCCCCTCCGAGGACAGGTTGACGATGCGGGTGCCCGCGATGAACTGTCTCCGCAGCAGGATGGTCAGCGTAAAATGGCCCAGATGGTTTGTCCCGAACTGTGTTTCGAATCCGTCCTGAGTGCGGCCGAACGGGGTGAACATCACCCCGGCGTTGTTCATCAGCACATCGATGACCGGGGCGGCATCGGCGATCTGCGCTGCCGCGGCCCGAACGCTCGCCAGCGAGGCGAGGTCGACCACGACGGTGGACAGCCGCGCTCCGGGCTGATCCGCCTGAATCGCGTCGCGGGCCTGCCCGACCGCGCCGGAGTTGCGCGCCGCCAGGACCACGTGCGCACCCGCCGCCGCCAGGGCCCGGGCGGACTCCCGGCCCAGTCCCGATGAGGCTCCGGTGATCACACACGTCTTGCCGCGCATGCTCATCGGTGTCCGCCCTCGACGATCACGCCCGCGGTTCTCTCCATCGGCTTGATGACGGAGGTGAAGTCGGATTCGGGGCCTTCGGCGCGCAGCGTCTGCTCCCAGATTCGTTGTACCGTCTCGGCCACCTCCACCGGCAGGCCCAGGGTCGTGGCTTCCTGCAGGTAGAGCCGGACGTCCTTGGCCATCAGGCCGGTCGCGAACCCGTAGTCGAACGTGCGGGGGAGTACCGCACGCGGGAACTTGTCCCGGCTGGCGTGAGTGCCGCCGGATCCGGCATTGAGCACGTCGATCATCACGTCTGCGCTGAGCCCGGCCTTGACGCCCATGACCATCACCTCGGCGGTCGCGGCCAGGGTGGTGGCGGCCATCAAGTTGTTGATCAGCTTCATGGTCTGCGCCGCGCCGGGTTGTTCGGAGACGAAGATCGCCCGGCCGAGCACCTCGAAAATCGGGGCGAGCGAATCGAATTCAGAGCGCGGTCCGGACACCATGATGGCCAGGGTGCCGGCCTGGGCGCCGTGCATTCCACCGCTGACCGGGCTGTCCAGCGCGGCGATACCCTGCGCGTCGAGAGCCGCGTGGTTGCGTTGTGCTGCTTGACCTCCCACTGTCGACAGGTCGACGAAACGCCGGACCCGGGAACCGGCCGCGACGTCGACCACCACGGACTCGCAGATCTGCGGGGTGGGCAGACTGGCCAGTATCGTCTCGGTGCGGTCGGCCACATCGCGCACCGAGTCGGCCCGCATGGCGCCCAGCGCAGCCGCCTTGGCCAGGACATCCTCGCGGACATCGAAGGCCACCATCGGAAATCCCGCCGTCAGCAGCCGATCCATCATCGGCCACCCCATGTTGCCCAGGCCGACGAAACCGATCTGGGAGTTCACGAACGCTCCTCGTCGAGGTCGGCGAACACGGCGCGGGCCAGCCGGAAGCTGTCGACCGCGGCCGGGATGCCCGCGTAGATGCCCACCTGAAGGAAGATCTCGCAGATCTCTTCGCGGGTGACGCCGTTGGTCAGGGCGCCGCGGATGTGGGTGCTCAGCTCGTTCGGCCGGTTCAGCACCGCGATCATCGCCAGGTTCAGCATGCTGCGGGTCTTCAGTTCCAGGCCTTCACGACCCCACACCGCGCCCCAGCAGTATTCGGTCACCAGGTCCTGCAGCGGCTTGGAGAACGCGTCGACGTTCCCGGCCGCCTTGCGGACGTACTCCTCACCGAGGACCGCTGTCCGGATCGCCATTCCCTTGTCGTACGTGTCTTGATCCATGGCGCCTCTTTCAGTAGTTCCTGCGGATCGAACGATTCGGATGGCTCACAGGGCCACCACGACGGTCTTGGTTGCCGTCACGGCATCAAGTGCCTCATAACCCTTCTCGCGGCCGTACCCGGACTTCTTGAATCCGCCGAACGGCAGCTCGACGCCGCCACCGGCGCCGTAGGTGTTGACGTAGACCTGACCGGCGATCACGTCGGCGGCCAGGCGGTGCGCCCGGGACAGGTCCCGTGTCCAAAGGGCCGCCAGCAGGGCATAGTCCGTCCCGTTGGCCAGCGCGACCGCTTCCTGCTCGTCGTGAAAGCTGTTGACGGTCAGTACCGGACCGAAGATCTCCTGCTGGGCGATCGCTGAGGCCGGGTCGACGGCATCGATCAGAGTGGGGGCGAAGTACGTGCCGTCGCCGAGTTCGTCATTGTCGGGTGTACTTCCACCGCACAGGATCTCACCGGTGGTGTTGCCCGACACCAGATCGGTCACCCGTTGCTGCTGCTTGCGGGAGATCAGCGGGCCCAGATCGCGGTCGGCGATCCCGGGTCCGATGCTGACCTGGCGGAACCGGTCGAGCACCAGATCCAGTAGTTCGTCGTGGACGGCTGCGTCGACGAGCAATCGTGATCCGGCCGAGCAGGTCTGGCCGGCATTCTGCAGGATCGCCTTGGTGATGAAGTCGGCCGCGCGGGGCAGGTCGGCGTCGGCGAAGACGATCTGCGGGGATTTGCCGCCCAACTCCAGCACGACCGGAACCACGCGGTCGGCGGCCGCGTGGGCGATCTCCGAGCCGATCCGGGTGGATCCCACGAACCCGATGGCGTCCACCCCCGGATGCGCGGCCAGCGCGGCGCCGGCCTCGGCGCCGATACCGGTCACCACGTTGACGACCCCGGCCGGCAATCCCGCGTCGACCGCCAGCCGGGCGAATTCCACTGCGGTGCGGGGGGTTTCGTCGGCGGGTTTGAGTGTCACGGTGTTGCCCGCGGCGATCGCCGGCGCCACCGCCCGGGAGAGCAGCTGCATGGGATAGTTCCACGCGATGATGTGCCCCGTGACGCCCAGCGGCTCCCGCCGGGTGTAGACGTGCAAGTCCTCGCTCAGCGGAATGCTCTGGCCGTAATAGCAGTCGATGGCGTGGGCGTAGAACCGGAAATACCGTGCGGCCACGATGATGTCGGCGCGGGCCTGGCTCAACGGCTTGCCGGTGTCCTCACACTCCAGCAGCGCCAGTCTTTCCCGATGACCGTCGATCGCTTCGGCGATCGCGGTGAGTGCGTCGGATCGCTGAGCGGGAGCCGTTTTGCGCCATCCCGGGAATGCCTGCCGTGCGGCGGTGACTGCCCGGTCGATCTCGTCGGCGCCACCGCGTGCCACCGCGCCGATGGACCGGCCCGTGGCGGGATCGACGTTGTCGTACTGCTGGGGAGACGGCACCGACACACCGTCGATGAACGATTCGGTCATCGCGGGCGTACCCCGTCGAGGAACAGTCTTACGTAGGCGCGCATGCGTTTGTCTAGGTCGTCGGGGTCCCAGTTGACGCCCCAGAGTGCGCCGGTGGCGGGGCCGCCGACGGCCATGCTCAGGAACGCGCTCCCGACCAGGGTAGGATCGTCGATCTCGATGATCCCGGCCTCGGCGTGGCGGGTGAGAACCTCGCTGATGAACGTCAGCGCGGGCAGGGTGCCCTGTTCGTAGACGAGCCGGAACAGCTGGGGAAAGCGGTTGCCCTCGGCGTTGAGGATGCGCTGCAGCGCGATACCGGCGGGGCTCGTGATGCCGGCCAACCGGATCTGGGCGATGGCCAGCAGGGTCTCCTCCAGATCGTCGGTCTCGGCCGCGCGCAACGTCTCGATCGGGGCCAGCCACCGGTCCACGGCACGTTGCACCGAAGCTTCGAACAGCGCCGCCTTGTCGGGGTAGAGGCCGTAGATGGTGCGCTTGGCCATACCGGCGGCCGCCGCGATGCCCTCGACGGTGGAACGTTCGAATCCGTTCTCCAGGAACACTTCCAGGGCGCAGTCGAGCAGTTCCCGGTGCCGTTGCTCGGCTTGCTCCCGGGTTGGCCGGCCGGCGCGCGGCCTTGACGAACTCTGGGGCATGAGCGCATATTAGCAGTAATGAAACGCGCTAGGTGCTATTAATCGCGAGATCTCCCATTCATGTCAGGAGTCATCCATGACCGCAGTCGACCAACTGCTCGCCCTGCAGACCGCGCCGGATCGCTACGACATCGCGCCCGCCGAGGTCGAGCGGCTGCAGATTGCCGCCGTCAATGAGCGGTTCGGCGCGCACCTCGATCAGATTCCGTTGCTGCGCAATCGCTCTCAGTTCGCGGAGATCACCAAGGTCTGCGAGCGGGACGACCTGGTGCCGCTGCTGTTCGCACACGGCGCCTACAAAAGCTACGCGCAGAACTGGCTGGCCGATGGCCGGTGGGACCGGATGGCCAAGTGGGTGGGCACGGTTTCCACGTGTGATCCGACGGGCGCGGACGTCGACGGTATCGACGGACTCGACGAATTCGTCAGCCGGATGGAGTCGGTCGGGTGCTACCTGACCTGCTCCAGCGGTACCACCGGAAAGCCCGCCATGATCGCCTGCTCGGAATCCGACCTGGATGTCGCCTCGCGGGCCAACGTCACTGGATTGACCTGGGCCACCGGCATACCGGCCGACGGCAGGCGCAAGCTGTTCGGTCTGGGTCCGCGCACCAAGGTCGAGCGCAACGAACGCACCCGCGTCGCCCTCGTGGAGGCGTTCTCCAGCGAGTCCGACAGCTATCAGTTGCCCGTCGACCCCATCTCTGTCGGCTCGATCATGCAGATGATCGAACTCCGTCGCCGTATCGCCGACGGTACGGCCGGCCCCTCGGAGATCTCGGCGTTCGAAACCATCAGTGCCGGGCGGCAGGACGCGATGGACGCCGCGAGCGCCGGAGCTGTCGATGAGCTCGTCGCTAGCCGCGACCGCCAACTGCTCCTGACCGGAATGTTCGCCTCGCTGTACCAGGTGGCCCAGGGAGTGCGGGAGAAAGGGTTCTCCGGTAACGATTTTCGCGATGACACCGCGTTGCTGGTGGCCGGCGGTCTCAAGGGCGCCGCACTGCCGCCGGATTACCGGGAGTTCATCTTCGACACGTTCAACATCGCCGATGAGCGGGTGTACCACTTCTACACCATGCAGGAGTTGAACACCCCGTTCCCCAAATGCCGGGCCGGCGCTACCACGTGCCGCCGTGGGTGTTGTTGCTGCCGCTGGACGAACCCGGCGAGAAGCTGGTCGATACCTCCTCGGGCCCGGTGCAAGCGCGCGGCGCGTTCTTCGATCTGTCTCTGGAGGGCCGCTGGGGCGGCGTAATCTCCGGTGACCGCATCGACGCCGATTTCGGGGAATGCCACTGCGGACACCAGGGGCCGACGGTCGGCCCGGACATCACCCGCTACGCCGATCTGGGTGGGGACAAGATCACCTGTTCGGGCACCATCGATGCCTACGTGCGGGGTGAGGCATGACCACGCTGCGCGCCCCGTTCATGATTCGCGGTGTGCTGGTGGATCCGCCGGAAAGCGGTGCCGTGACGCACAGGTCCCGCGATCTCGGTGCCGACTTCGCCACGCCGGTAGTCGATCTCGATGCCCTCGTCACCCCGCGCCCGGAACTATCGCCACTGCTTGAGGTACCGCTGGCCGAAATCATCGACTTCCTCGTCGAGACCGGCGAACGCCTGGCGCTCGATGTCAACCCGCACCTGCGGCGTTGCCTGGATCTGGTCGCCGAGACGAATCCGTTGCCGCGCAGGGTGGTGGAGAATCTCTACCGCAGCGCACCGGCCCTGCTGACCCGCGACAGTCTCTGGGCCCAGGTGGAATCCAACTTCGCCGATCCGTCCGTGCTCGACGGCTGGGTCAGCCGTACCGACGGCGCAGGCAACACCGGGGCCATCCGTGCTTTCCCGCCGCGCATGGTCCACATGCTCGCCGGTAACGCCCCGGCCGGCTGCATCGCCTCGATCGCCCAGGGTGCCCTGGTCAAGGCCATCAGCCTGTTCAAGATGCCGTCCTCGGACCCGTTCACCACCGTGGCGGTGCTGCGGACGATGGCCGAGATCGATCCGGATCACCCAGTCGTGCAGTCGATGTCGGCGGTGTACTGGGCCGGTGGCGATGAGGCGATCGAACGGGCGCTGTACCGTCCGCAGTACTTCGACAAGATCGTGGCCTGGGGCGGCGGACCGGCGATCAACAACGTCATCAAATACCTGGGCCCGGGCATACAGCTGGTGTCCTTCGACCCCAAGTCGTCGATTTCGATGATCGGGCGTGAGGTGTTCGACTCCGGCGAGGTCCTCGCCGAGGTGGCCGAGCGAGTGGCGGCCGACACCTGCGTCTTCAACCAGGAGGCGTGCCTGGCGAGCCGATTCGTGTTCCTGGAGACCGCCGACCGGGCCGAGGCCCGGCGGTTCTGTGCGGCGCTGTTGCCGCGACTGGGTGCAGACCGGCTGTTCGGTTCGGCGGTGGCGCCGCTCCCGCCCAGCGACATCCGCGACGAGATCGAGGTGATGGGCGCAATGGGCGACGAACTCGAGGTGTTCGGCCGCTTCGACGGCCGCGGCATGGTGGTGCTGTCCGACGAGCCGGTGGACTTTCATCCGTCGAACAAGATCTCCAACGTGGTCATGGTGGCGTCGCTCGATGACGCGGTGCGCCACGTCAACGTCGCGACCCAGACCATCGGCGTCTACCCGTATGCGCGCAAGGTCCGGCTGCGCGATGCACTGGCCGGTGCGGGCGCCCAGCGGGTGTGCCGGGTGGGCACCGCCAACGGTCACGTCGCAGGCGGCCCGCACGACGCCATGTACCCGTTGGCCCGGTTCGTGCACTGGATGGGTGACGACGACATCCTCACCGCCGACGCCAATGCGGCGCTGCCGATAGGTGCCGGGTAACGGCCCACGTAGACTGGAGAGCCGGAGTTTTAACCGGAAAAGGGGCGTACCTGCATGAGCGGCCATTCCAAGTGGGCCACCACCAAGCACAAGAAGGCCGTCATCGACGCCAAGCGCGGCAAGATGTTCGCCAAGTTGATCAAGAACATCGAGGTCGCGGCACGTGTCGGCGGGGGCGACCCGGCCGGTAACCCCACCCTCTACGACGCCATCCAGAAGGCCAAGAAGAGCTCGGTTCCCAACGACAACATCGAGCGGGCCCGCAAGCGTGGTGGCGGTGAAGAGGCCGGTGGCGCCGACTGGCAGAACATCACCTACGAGGGCTATGGCCCCAACGGTGTCGCGGTGCTCATCGAATGCCTGACCGACAACCGCAACCGCGCCGCCGGTGAAGTCCGCGTCGCGATGACCCGCAACGGCGGCAACATGGCCGACCCGGGTTCGGTGGCCTACCTGTTCTCCCGCAAGGGTGTGGTGACGCTGGAGAAGAACGGCCTGTCCGAGGACGACGTGCTGATGGCCGTCCTGGAGGCCGGTGCCGAGGAGGTCAACGACCTCGGCGACTCCTTCGAGATCATCTCCGAGCCGACCGACCTGGTCGCGGTTCGCACGGCGCTGCAGGACGCCGGTATCGACTACGACTCGGCCGAGGCCAGCTTCCAGCCGTCGGTGAGCGTGCCGGTCGACCTGGAAGGCGCCCGCAAGGTGCTCAAGCTCGTCGACGCGCTGGAGGACAGCGACGACGTGCAAGAGGTCTACACCAACATCGACATCCCCGACGATGTCGCCGCGCAGCTCGACGAGGAGTAGCCGCTGCCCGAGCCGCCACCATTCAGCCCGACCATCGCGCTGCTCACGATCAGCCGGGTCTGGGAATCCGCGTTCGTCGACGCCCTCAAACCGCTCGGGCTGACCACGCGCAAATTCGGATTGCTGGGGCACGTCCGCGGAAATCCGGGCATCTCGTTCAGTGAGCTGGCTCGGCGCTCGCGCATCACCGTGCAGAGTGCGCATGCGGCGGTCGCCTCGTTCGTGGAGGCAGGCCTGGTCGAGGACGCGACGGCGCACGCCGGCGCCGCGTCGACATTGCAGGTCACGGCCGCGGGTGAGGCGCTACTGGATCGGGCCGCCGGCGTGGTGACCGAGCTGGATGCGAGGTTCGCCCTGCAGTACCCCGAACTGACCGAAGCGCTGCGCGCATGTATGACGCGGGTCATGTCGGGTTCCCCCTAGCCTTCAGTTAGCCTGAAGGTTATGAGTTTCCGGCACTACCTCCGTCGGCCGCCGGCCGTCAGCGCCGCCGAGGCGGTCCGCCTCGTCGACGAGGGCGCGTTGGTGATCGACGTCCGTCGCGCGTTCGAGTGGAACCGGGTTCACATTCCCGTCGCGGTGCACATGCCGCTCGAGGAACTGCCCAAGCGCTGCCTGGAGCTTCCCGACGACCGTCTGCTCATCACCTTCTGTACCGGCGGCATCCGGTCCGCCGGGGCGGCAAATCTATTGGTGGAGAACGGTTTCGAGGCGGTCAACATGAGCGGTGGCCTGATCCACTGGCGTGCGGCGGGTGGACCGCTGACCCCCTGAGGTGGAGAACGATCAGTGCAGCGCGGCGTCGATGGGCGTCTCGCCGGCGATCACCTCGAAGGTCCGGCCCACGGTCTCCGGCTCGTGCAGCACGGCAAGCAGCACGCCGGCGACATCCTCGCGGGGAATGCTCCCACGGCCGGTGGATTCGGCGACGGTCACGTTTCCGGTGCCGGGCTGATCGGTGAGCCCACCCGGACGCACGATGGTGGTCCGCAATCCGGAGCGGGCCCGCACGTCGGCGTCCGCTTCGGACTTGGCGTGCATGTAGGCCAGGAACACCTCGTCGTAGTTCTCGTCGAGCGAGCGGTCGTCTGCGGAGAGCGCCGAGACCATCACATAGCGGCCCACGCCCGCGGCCTCGGCCGCGTCGGCCAGCAGAATCGCCGCATCGCGATCCACGGTCTGCTTGCGGGCCGCTCCGCTGCCCGGCCCCGCGCCGGCCGCGAACACCACGGCGTCGGCGCCGCGCACGGCGTCGGCGACCTCGGCGACCGATGCGTTCTCCAGGTCCAGTACGACCGCGGTCGCGCCGGCCGCCTCCAGGTCCGCCGCCTGGGCGGGGTTGCGGATGAGACCGACCGCCTCGTCGCCTCGCGCCGACAACAACCGTTCGAGGATCAGGGCGATCTTTCCGTGTCCGCCGGCAATAACCACGCGCATATCCGTACCTCCCGCGACCACGTTATCGCCGGGCCGCTCACTGGGTCAGGAAGCGGCCGATCTCCTCGGCGGTCCGTTCGGGTTGATCGAGCATGATCAGCACCCGGGCGTCCTCGATCTGGCGCAGCTGCCCGTTCGGCAGCAGGTCGGCCAGGCGTTGCCCGTGCGCGGGCGGCATCACCGTATTGTCGCTCCACAACACCAGCGCCGGGCCGGTGAAATCGGCGAGGGCGTTGGTGGCCCGGATCAGCTCGGCCTTGTCGAACCGGCTGCGGCAGTAGCCGATGAGGTCGCGGCGGACGCGCCGATCGGCCAGTGCGGCTTCGGTCCAGCCCTCGAAAATGTCTTGTGGAATCGACTTTTTCGACATCTCGCCCCACAGCATCGGCTGCCTGCGCAGCCAGCTGATCCGCATCTGGCGCAGCGCGAAGGAGACGGTGGCGGTGGTGCGGCTGGCGAGCCACAGCACCTTGGCGTAGGGGGCGGGCGGGAAGTTGTCGAAGGCCTCGGACGGGCAGATCACCAATCGCGCGATCCGTTTGTCGCGGCCGGTGTCGGTCAGGAACAGCGGGCCGCCCCAGTCGCTCACGATCAAGGTGACGTCGGCCAGATCCAGGGCGTCGAGGAAGTCGGCGATGATGCCGAGCATCCCGTCCATCTTCAGGTCGGCATCCTCCCGCATCGGTATGCGGTGTCCGCCCATTGGAAGTACGGGCAGCAGATAGCGGAAGCCGGCGGGCAGCAGGGGCAGCGTCGTACTCCACTGCGTGTCGTTCATCAGCAACCCGTGCAGCAGCACCACCGGCGGGCCGGACGGGTCGCCTTCTTCTCGGTATTCGATGGTTCCCGCGGGCAGTTCGACTGTTTTCATGGTGACCTTCCCAGCATTAGAACGTTGATTCTAGAATTTATGCTCTAGTGTGTCGGTAGGAGGTTCGGATGGCAAGGTCCACGAGGGAGACGATCCTGACCGCGACGGCCGAGTTGATGCGGCACAAGGGCTATGCGGCGGTCGGCATGAAGGACATCGTTGCGGCCTCCGGGGCCCCCATCGGATCGCTCTACCACCACTTCCGCGGCGGGAAGCTGCAGATCGCCCGTGAGGCGCTGATCGACGCGGGGGCCGCCTACGGGCTGCTCATTCCGACCATCGTCGACGAGTACGACGACCTGGGGCAGGCGGTCGAAGGCGTGTTCAGCCAGGCCGCGGAGGACATGTCGGCGAGTGGGTTCGCGAACATGTGCCCGGTCGGCACCGTGGCGGCCGAAACCTCCGACACCGTCGAGGAGTTGCGAGTCGCGGCGGCAGGGGTGTTCACCGCGTGGCTCGACGGCGGTGCGGCCTACTTCGCCCAGCGCGGTGTGGAACCCGCGAAGGCCCGCGAGGTGACGGTGGCAATGGTCGCCGCCCTCGAGGGCGCGTTCATCCTGGCGCGCACGTTGCGTGACGTCGAACCGCTGCTGGCTGCCGGCCGGGCATTGGCTCCGCAATACCGCGGAGTCGCCCTCGGGGCGAGAGTGCTCACCGATGCGGCAAACTGACCGGGCGGTGTGCGCCGCTGAAGGGGGTCGGGGGCTCATGGAGATCGGGCAAGAGGCGGTGACCGTCGGCTGGACGGTGCGGCGCAAGTGGATGTACGCACCGGACATGGCGGGGGATTCCGACGGAGTGGTCGGGGGGATTTTCACCGCCGTCGTGCTGCTGGTCTTCCTGGCCTGGCCGTTCTGGTTCGTGGCGAAATTCCTCGGGGTGCCCTGGACGATCGTCATCGAGCGGGATGGCAGGGAAGTCGGTACCGAACGCGTCAGGGGGTGGCGAGCATCGGAGCGGCGAATGGATGAGATCCGCCGGAACATCCTCACCGCCGGTGTCCCGCAGCAAAACCCGTCATACCCGACGTCGCGTCAGGCGGATCGGCAAAACTCATCGGACTACTGGTACCGCTGATTGGCGTGTCCCTGCGGCAACCCGTCGGTGCGGCCCGCTACGCTATCGAACAGATGTTCTGACGAAGGGGTTCGTGTGCGGGTGATGGGAGTGGATCCCGGGTTGACGCGCTGCGGCCTGTCTGTGGTCGAGAGCGGCAAGGGTCGGCAGGTCACCGCGCTGGATGTGGACGTGGTCCGCACCCCGGCTGATGCACCGCTCCAGAAGCGGCTGCTGGAGATCAGCGATGTGGCCGAGCACTGGATGGACACCCACCGGCCCGACGTGATCGCGATCGAGCGGGTATTCGCCCAGCAGAACGTGTCGACGGTGATGGGCACGGCCCAGGCCGGCGGTGTGATCGCACTGGCCGCGGCCCGCCGCGACATCGAGGTTCATTTTCACACCCCGTCGGAGGTGAAGGCGGCCGTCACCGGAAACGGCCGCGCCGACAAGGCCCAGGTGACCGAGATGATCACCAGAATTCTTGCCCTGCAAGCCAAGCCGACCCCGGCTGACGCCGCCGACGCGCTGGCGCTGGCCATCTGCCACTGCTGGCGCGCCCCGATGATCGCGCGGATGGCAGCCGCCGAGGCGATGGCCGCCGAACAACGCCGCAAGTATCAGGCCCGCCTGAAATCCACCGCGAAGGCGGCCCGGACATGATCGCCTCGGTGCGTGGTGAGGTCATCGACATCGCCCTCGACCATGCCGTGATCGAGGCCGCCGGCGTCGGCTACAAGGTGATGGCGACGCCTTCGACGCTGGCCAACCTGCGCCGGGGTGCCGAGTCGCGGCTGATCACCGCGATGATCGTGCGCGAGGACTCGATGACGCTCTACGGGTTCGCCGATGGCGATGCCCGCGACCTTTTCCTGACGCTGCTGGGAGTGTCGGGAGTCGGGCCGAAGATCGCGCTGGCGACGCTGGCGGTCTACGACCCGCAGGCCCTGCGGCAGGCACTGGCCGACGGGGACGTGACAGCCCTGACCCGAGTTCCCGGCATCGGTAAGCGTGGCGCAGAGCGGATGGTGCTCGAACTGCGCGACAAGATCGGTCCGGTCACCCCGGGGGCGATCGGCGGGGCCATGGGTCATGCGGTGCGCGCCCCGGTGGTGGAAGCCCTTATCGGACTTGGCTTTGCGGCCAAGCAGGCCGAAGAGGCCACCGACAAGGTCCTGGCCAACGACCCCGAGGCGACGACGGCTTCCGCGCTGCGGTCGGCGCTTTCCATGTTGGGTAAGAAGTAGTGGGCCGTTTCGACGATGACGACGAACCCGACGAGCGGGACGTCTCTCCGGCCCTGACGGTCGGTGAAGGCGATGTCGACGCCAGCCTGCGACCGCGCTCACTGGGCGAGTTCATCGGTCAGCCCCGGGTGCGCGAGCAACTGCAGCTGGTCATCGAGGGCGCCAAGAACCGCGGTGGCACACCGGATCACATCCTGCTGTCCGGCCCTCCCGGGTTGGGCAAGACCTCGCTGGCGATGATCATCGCTGCCGAGTTGGGTTCCTCGCTGCGGCTCACCTCGGGTCCCGCGCTGGAGCGGGCCGGTGACCTGGCGGCGATGCTGTCCAACCTCGTCGAGCACGATGTGCTGTTCATCGACGAGATTCACCGCATCGCCCGGCCCGCCGAGGAAATGCTGTATCTGGCGATGGAGGACTTCCGTGTCGACGTGGTGGTCGGCAAAGGCCCTGGCGCCACATCGATCCCACTTGAGGTCGCGCCTTTCACGTTGGTGGGGGCGACCACCCGGTCCGGGGCGCTGACCGGTCCGCTGCGGGACCGGTTCGGGTTCACCGCGCACATGGACTTCTACGAGCCGGTCGAACTCGAGCGGGTGCTGGCCCGCTCGGCAGGCATCCTCGGCATCGAGTTGGGCGTCGAGGCGGGCACGGAGATCGCCCGGCGCTCCCGTGGCACGCCCCGCATCGCCAACCGGCTGTTGCGCCGGGTCCGGGACTACGCCGAGGTCCGCGCCGACGGCGTGATCACCAGCGATATCGCCAAGGCCGCGTTGGAGGTCTACGACGTCGACGAACTCGGCCTCGACCGCCTGGACCGCGCCGTGCTCTCGGCGCTCACCCGCAGCTTCGGCGGCGGCCCGGTCGGGGTGTCGACCCTGGCGGTGGCGGTGGGCGAAGAATCCACCACGGTCGAGGAGGTTTGCGAGCCCTTCCTGGTGCGTGCCGGCATGGTGGCCCGCACCCCGCGGGGCCGGGTGGCCACGCCGCTGGCGTGGACGCACCTGGGCATGCAACCGCCGGTTACCGGACTGGGGCAGCCCGGCCTGTTTGAATAGACGGCATGGTCATCGCCGGTTTGGTGTTTGCCGCGCTCGCCGCGGTCCTGCATATCTACATCTTCGTGATGGAGTCGCTGACCTGGACTTCACCGCGTACCCGCGCCACCTTCGGCATCAGCGAGGAGGAGGCGCAGGCCACCAAGGAGCTCGCGTTCAACCAGGGCTTCTACAACCTGTTCCTCGCGATCGTCACGGTCATCGGCATTGTCGCGGTCGGTGTGGGGCACAACGGGGTTGGGTTCGCTCTGGTGTTCGCGGGGGTCGGGTCGATGCTGGCCGCCGCCGCGGTCCTGCTGACCAGCTCGCCGGACAAGGCGCGCGCCGCGATCACCCAGGGTGCCTTCCCTCTGATCGCGGTCGTTCTTCTGGTCGTGGCATTGCTGGTCTAGGCCGCGCGCTTGTTGATCACGAGGTGGATTTCTCGGGTCAGCACCCGCAGGCCACCGGCCAACGGTGGCGCGGTCGACCGATAGGTGGCACCGGTGGGGGTGATGAATTCTGTCGTGTGCCGGCCTGATTCGTCGACACCGGCCACCACTTGCCAGCCGGGGCTCTCTTTGACGTAATTGCAGCGCTCGCACTGCCCCTGACCGTTGGCCGCGGACGTTGGCCCGTTCCGGTGATGTGGCGTCACGTGGTCGATGTGCCGGATCGGGGCATCGCAATAGGGCGTGCGGCAGGTTTGATCTCGGGTGGCGATGAAGCGGGCGAGGCCCTTCGGGAATCGCCGGGACCGGGATTCCATTGCGACCAGTGCTCCGGTATCGGGGGCCGCGTAGAGGCGTCGCAGGGTGGCCCAGGAGTTGTCGTCCGCGAGGGCGGTTCCGATCATGCGTCGGGCCGCCGCTGCGGGAATGGGCCCATGGCCCTGGAGGTATGCGGGCTGCGTGCTGCCCGCGAACAGGGTGTCGTCGGAGAGCACCAGGTTGACCGCGACAGGGATGGGTTTGGTGACATCGCGGCCGGTGATGCGGGCGGTCAGGGTGTCGGCCATGACCTGACCGCGGTTGCGGCCGTCGGCGCAGCGGTCGGCCACGTCGGTGAGTGCCGAGCGCACGGATGCCGCGTCGGTCGCGGGCAGCAGGGCCGTGACGATGGCCATGGCGTCAGGGGCGGGCCGGAAGGTGACGTTGCGATCCTCGGGGGCGCGGGTGGCCCGTTCGATGACGGCTACCGGATCGAGTTGGTAGGCGATGGTTTTGGCGTCCGCAGTCAGCCGCGCATCGCCCAGAGCGATCAGCGTGGTGTGGTCCGCGCAGAGTTGTTCGTCGAGGCGACGGCGGTCAACGGGGGATAGGCAGGCGGCCTCCCGCACGATCAACCGGGCGCGGGACTCGGTGAGCACCCCGGATTCCAGGGCGGCCAGCGTGCACGGCATGTCGCGCACGAGGATGCGGGCATCGGCGAGGTGATGGCTGCCGCGGGTGGGCGAATCCATGCGGGCCAATCCGATTTCCGAACCCAGTCCGCGGCCGCGCCGCGCGGCGGGTATCCCGGCGGCGGCTTCCGCGGCACGGCGGGCGGCCTCCAGGGCGGCGGTGGCGCGGGCCTGCCCGGCGGCGGCGGCGGACTTGAGCCGTTCGAGCTCGGCGATGCGATCCCGCAGCGCCGCCTCACCGGCACCGGGATCGATCCGCGAAAATTGTTCGAACACGTGTTCGATACTAGGCCGAGGGTCCGACAAGTTCGCCTAGCTGCGGCTTTCCACCCAGTCGGCGAGCGCGGCCAGCGCCATTCGCGTGCCGGTCTCGTTGTCGGCCGGGTTCACCGCGTCGGGAATCCCGTGGTGCTCGATGAGGACGTCGGTGCCGTCTCCGGACTCGCGCAACGTCGTCGTCATCGTCATCACGCCGGCCACGGCGGGATCGTCGCTCTCGAACTCGATCGCCTCGACGACCCGCTCGTCCGGCACCAGCTCGACGAAATGACCGTGATACGTGTCGGTGTGGGCGCTGGACTTCCCGACGGCGTCGGGCGAGTCGTAGTGCAGTGAGATGCGAAATGTCCCGCCCTCGCGCGCGTCGAATTCGTGTACCTCGCTGCGCATTCCGGCCGGAACCCGCCACGCCGCGATCGCGTCGGTGTCGACGAGCGCCCGATAGACCGCGACGCGGGGTGCGTTGACGTGGCCGGAGACCCGGGTGCTGGTCATCTCGCCACGCTACATACTGATTGGCCGCGGTCCTTTGTAGGGACCGCGGCCGCTCAGGGGATTCTTCCCTTGTGGGGAAGTCTTTTACAGCAACCCGAGCATCTGCAGGTTGGTGATGTACTTGACGATCACGGCCGGGCTGACATGGGGGATGTCCTTGTCGGGCCCGATCTTGGCTTCCTGCACCGCCGCCCGGAACCGGTCGGTCGGCGCGGCCGCGCCCAGCAGCGGATACGACGGCTGCTGGTAGTTGTGCAGCAGCGGCAGCAGTGAGGCTTGGCGCTGCCTGTCCGGCAGCGTGCGCAACGCAGTGTCGAAGCGCTGCAACCACTGGCCGTAGTCGTCGATGCGGTGCACGGGGTAACCAGCTTCGATCAGCCAGTCGGTGAACTCGTCGAGACCGAGGCCGTCGTCGTACGGGTTCATCACGTGATACGTCTCGAACCCTTCGGTCACGTGCACGCCCAGCGTCGAGATCGCCTCGGCGATGAACTCGACCGGAAGCCCGTCGTAGTGAGCCCGCTGGCGGTTGCCGTCCGCGTCGAGCTCGTAGAACGATCCGGGTGCGATGCCGGTGGCCACCAGGCTCAGCATCAACCGGGTGAACATGTCGGGCAGGTTGAGCTGGCCCGAGTAGGTGGTGTCGGCCAGGATCATGTCGCAACGGAACACCGAGACCGGCAGACCGCAGAGATCGTGGGCCTCACGCAGCAGGACCTCGCCGGCCCACTTGCTGTTGCCGTAGCCGTTGGCGTAGGAATCGTCGACCTGCCGGGTCGGGCTGATCACCCGGATATCGGCATCCTCGACGAACTCGCCGGGCTTGATGCCCCCGGCCACGCCGATCGTCGAAACGTAGACGAACGGCTTGATCTTCGTGGTGAGCGCGATGCGGATGAGCTCGGCGGTGCCCAGGGCGTTCGCGTCGAACATCTGGCTGTACGGCAGCACGTGGTTGACCAGAGCGGCCGGGTCGACGATCAGGTCGACGTCATCGGCGAGTCGCTGCCAGGTGTCGCGGTCGAGACCAAGGTCGGCCTCGCCCTTGTCGCCGGCGATCACTTCGAGGTGCTCGGCGGCCAGATCCTGGTAGTGCGCAAGCAGTTTCGGGTCACCCACGTCGAAGGTGGCGTCGAGCCGGGCACGGGCCTCGGCGTCGCTCTTGGCGCGGACCAGGGCGATGACCTTGCCGTCGACCAGGTCCATGCGCTCCAGCCATTCCAGGGCCAGATAGCGGCCGAGGAAGCCGGTGGCGCCGGTGAGCAGCACCGTGCGGACCTCGGTCGGGGCCTTGGGCAGCGTCGGTGCCGCGGCCAGGGTGTCCGCGTCGAGGAACTTGTCCAGCGTCAGGTCACTTGCGTGCACCTCGGTGGCGTCACGTCCGTGCACCGACGCATACGTCGGGCGCTTGGATCCGTGGCGCTGCGCCTCGATGTAGCCGGCGATGCCGGCCAGATCGGTGGCCGGACTGACGATCACGCCGACCGGCACGTCCACGTCGAAGATCTCGTGCAACAAGTTGGAGAATGTCAACGCCGACAACGAGTCTCCGCCCAGATCGGTGAAGTGGGCGTCGGGTGCGAGGTCGGATGCCGCGGCGCCCAGCAGGGCCCCGGCGGCACGGCTCACGGTGTCGAGAACGGGTGCGTCGCCACCGCTGCGGCGCAGTTCACTCAGCTCGTTGGCCTGTCCCTCGGCCAGTTCGGTGTAGAGCTGCTCCAACCGCTCGCCGTAGTGGGTCTTCAGATTGGGCCGGGCCAGCTTGCGGATGCCGGTCAGTAGGCCGTTCTCCAGGCTGAACGGTGTTGTCTCCACGATAAAATCGCGGGGCACCTCGTAGGACTGCAATCCGGCGGCACGGGCCGCGTCCTGAAGCGAATCGTTGATCGCCTGCTTGGACACAGAAGGATCGGTGGGCACGACCACGGCCAGCAGGTAGGAACGCGCGCTGTTGCCGTAGACGAAGATCTGTCGCACCAGCGGGCTGTCGCCGAAGACGGCTTCCAGCTTGGAGACGGCGACGAACTCGCCCTGCGAAAGCTTGAGCACGTTGTTGCGGCGGTCCAGGTACTCGACGTGATCGGGACCGAGCTCGGCGACGATGTCGCCGGTGCGGTAGTAGCCGTCCTCGTCGAACATCTCGGCGGTGATCTCCGGACGCTTGTAGTACCCGGGGAACATCTGCTCGGACTTCACCAGCAGCTCACCACGCGGGTGGGGCTGGTCGGTGCGGAAGTAGCCCAGGTCCGGGACGTCGACCAGCTTGTAGTCGATCACCGGCGGACGCTGGATGTGGCCGTCGACGAAGACCGAACCGGCCTCGGTCGAGCCGTACCCCTCCAGCAGGTGCATATCCAGCAGGCGCTCCACCCAGCTGTGCATCTCGGCGGAGATCGGCGCGGAGCCGGTCATGGCGGAGACGAACCGCCCACCCAGCAGGCCCTCGCGGACTTCGGCGAGCACCTCGTCCTCGCTGCCACCGGAGCGGTCCAGGCGGCTCTGGTACTCCTGGAACAGCATGTCCCAGATCCGCGGCACGAAGCTGAGCTGCGTGGGCCGGACCAGGGCCAGATCGTCCAGGAAGGTCGACAGGTCGCTGCGTGCGGCGAAGTACGCGGTGCCGCCCGAGCTCAGCGTGCCGATCAGGATGCCGCGGCCCATGACGTGGCTCATCGGCATGAAGTTGAGGGTGATGGCGGGCAGCACGGCCTGGTTTTCGTCCCAGGTGGCCTTCGACGCGAGCTGCCACATGTTGGCGACCTTGCTCTCCGGGTACATCGCGCCCTTGGGGGTGCCGGTGCTGCCCGAGGTGTAGATCAGCATGGTCAGCGGGTCGGCCTGACCCGGGGTGTAGAGCGGTGCGTCGGCCAGTGAGCGGCCGCGATCGAGGACGTCGGACAGCGGCTCGACGACCACGTCGGTATCGGCGAGCGCGGCCTTGGCGGCCTGGAAGGTCTCACGTTGCGCGTCGACCTGGGGGCGGTAGTCGAAGACCACCAGGCGGCGGGGTGCGGGTCCGGAGCGGACCAATTCGACTGCGTCGTCGAGGAAGTCGATGCTCGCCGCGATCACGGTCGGTTCGGTCTCGGCGACGATGGGCCGCAGCGTGGCGACCGGGGCGCTGGTCTGCATCGGCACCGACACGGCGCCGAGTTCGATGAGTGCGGTGTCGATGGTGGTGTAGTCGACGCTGGTGAACCCGAGGATGGCGACGCGGTCGCCGGGCTTCACCGGGTGGTTGTGCCATGCGTTGGTGACGGCCTGGATGCGGTCGCCCAGCTGGCGGTAGGTGATGGTGTCAAAACGGGGCTGAAGCTCCGCGGTCGTGCGGCCGTCGGCATCGGTGACGAGTTCCACGGCGCGCTGTCCGAGCGCGGGGCGGTCGGCGTAACCGGCGAGCACGCCTTTGACGATGGCCGGTAGCCGTAGTTCAGGCTGGGCGACGGCGGCGTTGACGGCGTCGCTGGGGCGGGCATCGGCGAACTGTGAATCGGTTTCGTACAGCGTGGCGATCCGGCGTTGGAGCCGGTCCTCGCGTGTTTCGGTGGTCATATCGGTCCCCTGAGCAAATCAAAATAACTATCGTCGGCACGTTTTCCGTGCCTACTGATTACTACGTTAGTAAAACTAATTATATTTCGAGATGCCAGCTCCGGTGGTGCGAGATGCGTCACCCCGAACGACGTGCGCTCGCCCCACGCCGGTGTGGGACGAGCGCACGGGTTCTTACAGGAGGCCCAGCTGCTGCAGGTCGGTGATGTACTTGACGATCACTGCCGGGCTGACATGGGGAATGTCCTTGTCGGGCCCGATCTTGGCTTCCTGCACTGCGGCCCGGAAGTGGTCCGTCGGGGCCAGGGCGCCCAACATCGGCCGCTCGGGCTGCTGGTAGTTGTGCAGCAGCGGCAGCAGTGAGGCCTGGCGCTGCTTGTCCGGCAGCGCGCGCAGGGTGCTCTCGAAGCGCTGGATCCACTGCGAGTACTCGGCGATGCGCTCGATCGCGTAGCCGGCCTCGATCAGCCAGTCGGTGAACTCGTCCATGCCGAGGCCGTCGTCGTAGGGGTTCATCACGTGGTAGGTCTCGAAGCTCTCCACGGATTGCCCACCCAGCGTCGAGATCGACTCGGCGATGAACTCCACCGGCAGCCGTCGTAGTGCGAGCGCTGCCGCTTGCCGTCAGCATCGAGCTCGTAGAACGAGCCCGGCGCGATACCGCTGGCGACGAGGCTGAACATCATCCGGGTGAACATGTCCGGCAGGTTCAGCTGGCCCGAGTACGTCGTGTCGGCCAGGATCATGTCGCAACGGAACACCGCCACCGGCAGCCCGCACAGGTCGTTGGCCTCGCGCAGCAGGACCTCACCGGCCCACTTGCTGTTGCCGTAGCCGTTGGCGTAACCGTCGTTGATCTTGCGGACCGCGCTCATCTGGCGGACGTCGACGTTCTCGACGAACTTGCCCGGCTCGATCTGATCGCCCACGCCGATGGTCGACACGTAGGTGTACGGCTTGATCTTCGTGGTGAGCGCGATCTTGATCAGCTCGGCGGTGCCGAGGGCGTTGGGCCCGAACAGCTCGCTGTACGGCAGCACGTGGTTGACCAGTGCGGCCGGATCGACGATCAGGTCGACGTCATCGGCCAGTCGCTGCCAGGTCTGCTGATCCAGGCCGAGGTTCTCCTCGCCCTTGTCGCCGGCGATCACCTCGAGGTGGTCGGCGGCCAGATCTTGATAGTGCGCAAGGAGTTTCGCATCGCCGCTGTCGAAGGTGGCGTCGAGCCGGGCTCGGGCCTCCTCGTCGGACTTGGCCCGCACCAGGGCGATGACCTTGCCGTCGACCAGGTCCATGCGCTCCAGCCATTCCAGGGCGAGGTAACGGCCGAGGAAGCCGGTGGCGCCGGTCAGCAGCACGGTGCGCACCTCGCTGCTCGCCTTGGGCAGGTTCGGCGCCGCGGCCAGGGTGTCCGCGTCGAGGAACTTGTCCAGCGTCAGATCGGCGGCACTGACTTCGGCGGCGTGCCGTCCGTGCACCGAGGCGAAGGTCGGGCGCTTGGATCCGCTGCGCTGCGTTTCGATGTAGCCGGCGATACCGGCCAGATCGTTGGCCGGGCTGACGATCACGCCCACGGGCACGTCCACATCGAAGATCTCGCGCAGGAGATTGCCGAAGGTCAACGCCGACAATGAATCTCCACCGAGGTCGGTGAAGTGGGCATCGGGTCCCAGATCCGACGCGGCAGCGCCCAGCAGGGCGCCGGCAGCCCGGCTCACGGTCTCCAGCACCGGGGCGTCGGCGCTCAGGGACCGCAATGCTCGAAGCTCACCGGCCTGCGTCTCGGCCAGCTCGGTGTACAGCTGCTCCAGCCGCTCGCCGTAGTGCGCCTTCAGCTTCGGCCAGGCCAGCTTGCGGATACCGGTCAGCAGACCGTTCTCCAGCGTGAAAGGTGTTGTCTCGACGATGAAATCGCGCGGGATCTCATAGGACTGCAGGTCGGCTTCCCTGGCGACGTCTTGCAGGGATTCGCTGATCGCCTCTTTCGAAACGCCGGCGTCGGTGGGCACCACCACGGCCAGCAGATAGGGCTGCGCGCTGTTTCCGTAGACGTAGATCTGTTGCACCAGAGGGCTGTTGCCGAACACTGCCTCCAGCTTGGCCAGCGTGACGAACTCGCCCTGGGCGAGCTTGAGCACGTTGTTGCGCCGGTCGACGTAGCGCAGCTGGTCCGGGCCGATCTCCGCGACGACGTCGCCGGTGCGGTAGAAGCCGTCCTCGTCGAACACCGACGCGGTGACTTCGGGGCGCTTGTAGTAGCCGGGGAACAGATTCTCGGTCTTGATCAGCAACTCGCCGCGCGGGTACGGCTGATCGGTGGCGAAGTACCCCAGGTCCGGGACGTCGACCAGCTTGTAGTCGAGCACCGGCGGACGCTGGGCGACACCGTCGAAGAGCGCCATCCCGGCCTCGGTCGAGCCGTAGCCCTCCAGCAGGTGGATACCGAGCATGTCCTGGGTCCAGGCCTTGAGTTCGGCGGAGATGGGCGCCGAGCCGGTCATCGCCGCGACGAACCGTCCACCGAGGACCTTGTCCCGCACCTCGGCCAGCACCTCGGCCTCGACCGCATCCCGGTCCTGACCGGCATCGGCCAGGCGGTGATCGACCCGGCTCTGGAACTCGCTGTGGATCATCTCCCACACGCGCGGAACGAAATTCAGCTCGGTGGGCCGCGTCAGAGCGAGGTCCTCCAGGAGTGTCGAAAGGTCGCTGCGGGCCGCGAAGTAGCAGGTGCCGCCTGCGGCGAGAGAGGCGTAGAGAATGCCGCGGCCCATCACATGGCTCATCGGCATGAAGCTCAGATTGATTGCCGAGCTGACCGGTCCGAGCCACGCCTTGCTGTTGCGCCGCCAGAACTTGCCGACCGAGCTCTGCAGGTACATCGCGCCCTTGGGGGCGCCGGTGCTGCCGGAGGTGTAGATCAGCAACGCGAGCGGGTCGGTGCCGTCGGTCTCGGGTGCCGGGGGTGTCGGCAACTCGCTGCCGCGGGCCACCAGGTCGGCCAGGGTGTCGACCGCGATGGCGCGGTCGGCTGCGGTCAGTCGCTCGGTGGCCGATGCCACCGCGTCGCGATGGTCGTCGACCTCGGGGTGGTAGTCGAAGACGAGCACCTGGGCCGGAGCGTGGGCGGTGAGCGCCAGCTCGACGGCATCGGCGAGGTGGTCGACACTCGCGGCGATCACTCGGGGCTCGGTCTCGGTCACGATCGGTGCCAGCGACTCGGGCGAGGAGCTGGTCTGCAGGGGGACCGACACCGCGCCGATCTGGCTCAGTGCGGTGTCGATCACGGTGTAGTCGGCGCTGGTGAATCCCAGGATGGCGATCCGGTCGCCGGCTGCGACGCCGGACGCGTGCAAGGCGGCCGCGAGGGCGCGGAGCCGGTCCCAGAGCTCGCCGTAGCTGATGGTGTCGAACCGGGGGAGAAGGTGCGCGGTGGTCCGTCCGGTGGCCGGGTCGGCGACGAATTCGAGGGCGCGTTCTCCGAGCGCGGGCCGCTCGGCGTAGCCCTGCAGGACGGTCTGGACGATTTCGGGCAGGAGCAGGCCGGGGACGTCGACGGCGGCGGTGACGGTGTCGCTGGGAATCGCGGCGGCGAACTGTGGATCGGTGGCAGTCAGATCGGCGATACGGCTCGCCAGTTGCTCATCACGAGTATCAAACGACATCAAAAAACCCTCTTTACAGATAGCTGAAATAATCACCGGCGCGACGTTGCGCTCACCAACTACTACGTTAGTGAAACTAAACTTATTTCCGGAAAACCAGCTTCTGAGCTGTCAATGTGCTGTGAGTCTGGCCGTTCCCGCGTGCGAGCCGGGGAGCGCCTGATAGCCGGTCATCGGATTGCTGGAACGGCCACCCGCGCGGGTATCCGCCCGGCGAGCGCCTCCACCGCGGCAGCGGGATCGGGGACCGCGATCAGTAGGTCGCGAGTGGCGGCCAGGGCGCGATCCGATGGGGTGACGCCGCCGACGGCATCGGCCAGATCGAGTAGGTGCACGGTGGCCTCCAGCAGCGCGACCTCGGCAACCACGCCGAGCGTGGTGCTGCCGACGACGGGGTAGCGGATCACCGTCTCGTCGGCACGCGCCATCTCGGGCAGGCGGCGCAGTTGGACGGCTGCCGCGAAGAAACGGGCCGTCGCTGCCGCGGGACTCAGCGTCGAGGCCTCGTTCACGGCCTGAGCGGCGATCCGGTCCGCCGTGGTGGTGGCGACACCGTCGGGCCGGTTGAAGACGCGCAGCATCTCGGCGGCGTCGGTCACCGCGGGCGGCCCGTCCGCCCTGGCCCCGGCCAGTTCGTCGAACGTCGTGGCCTCCGGGCACACATGGGCGACCAGGGACTGGACGTCCCAGGCCTCGCAGCGGGTGGTGTTGCGCCACTGCGTTGCGGTGAGGCCGGCGCACCGGTTGCCCCATCGTTCCCAGGCGGCGGCCAACTCATCGCGCAGGGCGTTCCCAACGAGACGCATCCCCTCAGGGTAGGGGCGTTACTGCCACGGAGTTTGGGGTACCCACCGGGGTGTCAAAGGAGGCATCATGACCGAATTCGATACCCGCGGCAGTCGT
Organism: Mycobacterium sp. 134; assembly: GCF_048282715.1. Taxonomy (NCBI): domain Bacteria; kingdom Bacillati; phylum Actinomycetota; class Actinomycetes; order Mycobacteriales; family Mycobacteriaceae; genus Mycobacterium; species Mycobacterium sp. 134. The sequence continues at coordinate 3,684,989 of NZ_JBLVUN010000008.1, read as the reverse complement.
CTGCGCATGGAGCGCAGTCGCGGAGCCGCCAGCGGGTTCCTGCTGGTCCTGCTCGGAATCTGGGGTGCACTGATCCCGTTCATCGGGCCGTACTTCGACTTCGCCTTCACCCCGGACCAAGCCTGGGTGTGGACGTCGGCGCGCGGCTGGCTGGAGGTGCTTCCTGGCGCAGTCACGGCGCTGGGCGGTCTGCTCCTTCTCGTTTCGGGTAACCGGGCCACGGCCCACCTCGGCGGATGGCTGGCAGTGCTGGGCGGGGCCTGGTTCGTGGTGGGCCGGGCGCTCGCAGGGCCGCTGGGCATCGGTGATGCCGGGATGCCGATCGCGGTGACCGACGCCAAGCGCGTGTCACTGGAGCTGGCCTACTTCTCCGGGCTGGGAGCGCTGATCGTGTTCCTCGGCGCGATGGCGGTCGGCCGGTTGTCGGTCCGCAGTGTGCGTGATGTCGAGTACGCGCAACGCCCCGTCGTCCCCGCAGAGCCCGTCGCGGTCGCCGACGCGCCGCCCGCCGAAGTCACGGCCGCGCCCAAACGCCGGAGCTGGGGCGGACTGTTCGGTGGACGTCACACCCACGCGCACTAGCGCGTCAGAGGTCCCGCAGGATCAGCTCGAGCACGTCGAGTCCCTCGACGAGCAGTTCGTCGCTGATCGTCAAAGGCGGCAGGAAGCGCAGCACGTTGCCGTAGGTACCGCAGGACAGCACGATCACCCCGGCCGCATGGGCACCGGCGCACAGCGCCTTGGTGAGATCCGGGTCGGGTGTGGTCGTGCCTGCCTTGACCAGTTCGACGGCGATCATCGCGCCACGGCCGCGCACGTCGCCGATCCGGTCGTCCTCGGCCTGCAACCGGCCCAGCCGGTCCTTCATCAGCAGTTCGATGTGCTGGGCGCGGGCTACCAGACCGTCGGCCTCGATGGTCTCGATGGTGGCCAGCGCCGCCGCGCACGCGATCGGGTTGCCGCCGTAGGTGCCGCCCAGCCCGGACACGTGCGGCGAGTCCATGATCTCGGCGCGTCCGGTCACCCCGGACAGCGGCAGACCGTCGGCGATGCCCTTGGCGGTGACGATGAGGTCGGGATCGATGCCCTCGTGCTCACACGCGAACATCGCGCCGGTCCGGGCGAACCCGGTCTGCACCTCGTCGGCGATGAACACCACGTTGTTGTCGCGGCACCACCCCAGCAGCGCGGGCAGGAACCCGTCGGCCGGGACGATGAACCCGCCCTCGCCCTGGATGGGTTCGATGATGACCGCGGCCAGGTTGTCGGCCCCGATCTGCTTCTCCATCACGTCGATGGCCCGCTTGGCCGCGAGCGCGCCGTCGGTGGCCAGCTCCTTGCCGAACTCGGCATCGCGGAACGGGTAGGACAGCGGCGCCCGGTAGATCTCGGGCGCGAACGGGCCGAAGCCGTGCTTGTAGGGCATCGACTTCGCGGTCAGCGCCATCGTGAGGTTGGTGCGTCCGTGATACGCGTGGTCGAAGGCGACGACGGCAGACTTGTGGGTATAGGACCGGGCGATCTTGACCGCGTTCTCCACAGCCTCCGAACCGGAGTTGAACAAGGCCGAACGCTTCTCGCCGCGGACCGGCGTCAGCCGGTTGAGGTGCTCGCAGACCGCCACGTACTGCTCATACGGCGTCACCATGAAGCACGTATGGGTGAACTCGGCGGCCTGTGCGGCCACCGCCTCGACCACGCGCGGCGACGAATTGCCGATGGTGGTGACAGCAATGCCCGAGCCCAGGTCGATGAGCCGGTTGCCGTCGACGTCCTCGACGATGCCGCCCCCGGCGCGGGCGGCATACACGGGCATGGTGTTACCCACGCCCCGCGCCACCGCCGCCGTTTTTCGGCCGATCAACGCCTCAGATTTGGGGCCGGGGATGGTGGTGGCCAGATGGCGACTCTGCTCGGGATGACTCAACACTGCCTCCTCGACAGGGAAGGGCGGCGCCGGAAAGAACGCGTATCGAGCCTAGTCGCGCGGACCGCCAGTCGGCGGCGAATGGGGTGGTCCGGGTCGGCGGCGGTATCGTGGCCTCGGTCGCCCTGACATCTGACACAACACGAAAGACATAACTGACATGGATCTCGTCATTTTCCTGCCCCTGCTGATCGTCATGGGCGCGTTTATGTTCTTCGCGTCGCGTCGTCAGCGCAAGGCCATGCAGGCGACCATCGACCTGCACAACTCGCTGCAGATCGGTGATCGGGTACACACCACCTCGGGCCTGCAGGCCACGATCACCGGTATCACCGACGACAACGTCGACCTGGAGATCGCCCCCGGCGTCGTCACCACCTGGATGAAGCTCGCCGTGCGCGACCGCATCGAGGAGGACACCGACGACGAGGCCGGCACCGACGTCCCGGCGGCGGCGACCGAACTGACCGAGAGCACCGGTGTCACCGACACCGACGGCCTCAAGAAAGACTGACCGCAGAGCACCCAGGACAAGCACGTACCCTTTGCGGTGCTGACGAACTGATCTCGAGGAGACCCTAGAAACGTGGCATCGTCTTCGGCGCCGGTGCATCCTGCGCGCTACCTGACACTTTTCCTGGTCCTTCTGATCGGCGTATATCTGCTGGTGTTCCTCACCGGCGACAAGCAGGCCAAGCCAAAACTCGGCATTGACCTGCAGGGCGGTACCCGGGTGACGCTGACAGCGCGCACCCCGGACGGCTCGACGCCGACCAGAGAGGCTCTCAACCAGGCCCAACAAATCATCAGTGCCCGCGTCGACGGTCTCGGAGTCTCGGGCTCGGAGGTCGTCATCGACGGCGACAACCTGGTGATCACCGTTCCCGGTAACGACGGCAGCGAGGCCCGCAACCTGGGCCAGACCGCGCGTCTGTACATCCGGCCCGTCGTGCATGCGATGCCTGCCAAGCCGCCGGCCCAGCAGGGGCAGCAGCCCGGCGCTCCGGGCGCTCCTGGGGCCCCCGCGGCACCGGGTGCCCCCGCGGCACCTGGCGTTGTACCGGGTGCGCCCGGCGCAGTACCGGGCATGCCGGGTGCGATTCCGGGCCTGGCACCGGGTGCACCGGGCGAGGCCCCGGTGGCGCCGCCCGCGGGTGAGCCGGTCCCGGCGCCCCAGCCGCGGCCCTACCCGCTGGACCCCGCGCCGACTCCCGGCGAACCGACTCCGGCCCCAGCCCCGGCCCCGGGTGAGCCCGGCCCGGCGCCTGCCCCGGCCCCCGCGCCGGCTCCGGCACCGCCCAAGCCGGGTGACGCCAAGGCCGCCCTGGCCCAGCGCATCTCCGATGAGAAGGAACTGCGGCAGAGCACCAACCCGTCGATCCAGATCCTGGCGCTGCAGTACCAGGCCACCCGGTGCGGCGAGGAAGACGTGCTCGCAGGCAACGACGATCCGAACCTGCCGCTGATCACCTGCTCCCAGGACGGCCAGACGGTCTACCTGCTGAGCAAGTCGATCATGAGCGGCGAGGAGATCGCCGACGCCACCTCCGGGCTGAACCAGCAGCAGGGCCAGTACGTCGTCGACGTGACGTTCAAGAGTGGGGGCGCCAAGACCTGGGCCGACTTCACCGCCGCGAACGTGGGCACGCAGACGGCGTTCACCCTCGACTCACAGGTGGTCAGCGCGCCCGAGATCCGGGAACCCATCCCCGGCGGCAACACCCAGATCACCGGCCAGTTCACTTCGGACTCGGCCAAGGAACTGGCCAATGTGCTGAAGTACGGCTCACTGCCGCTGTCGTTCGAATCCTCTGAAGCCGAGACCGTTTCGGCGACGCTGGGCCTGTCCTCGATGCGGGCCGGCCTGATCGCGGGCGCGGTCGGCCTGGCCGCGGTGCTGTTGTACTCGCTGCTGTACTACCGCGTGCTCGGCCTGCTGGTGGCGCTGTCCCTGGTGGCTGCCGGCGCAATGGTTTTCGCCATCCTCGTGCTGCTCGGCAGATACATCGGCTACACGCTGGACCTGGCCGGTATCGCCGGTCTGATCATCGGTATAGGCACCACCGCGGACTCGTTCGTGGTGTTCTTCGAGCGAATAAAGGACGAGATCCGCGAAGGCCGGTCCTTCCGGTCGGCTGTGCCACGAGGCTGGGCGCGCGCCCGCAAGACGATCGTGTCGGGCAACGCCGTGACCTTCCTGGCCGCCGCGGTGCTGTACTTCCTGGCGATCGGCCAGGTCAAGGGCTTCGCGTTCACGCTGGGTCTGACCACGATCCTCGACATCGTGGTCGTGTTCCTGGTGACCTGGCCGCTGGTGTACCTGGCGTCCAAGTCCCCGACGATGGCAAAACCTGCCCTCAACGGTCTCGGCGCGGTGCAACAGATCGCGCGGGAACGCCGGGAGGCTTCGCATGCGACCGCGGGACGGGGATAAGCACATGGCTGCAAAGAGCAAGACCACCGACGACACGGCCGCCGAGGACGTCAAGGACACCGCAGTGGAGGCGCCGAACATCGAATCCTCCTCTGCGGCACTGCCCAAGCACGGATTCTTCGTCCGCCTCTACACCGGTACCGGCGCCTTCGAGGTGATCGGCCGCCGCAAGCTCTGGTATTCGGTCAGCGGCATCATCGTCGCGATCTGCATCGCCAGCATGGTGCTTCGCGGGTTCACCTTCGGGATCGACTTCGAGGGCGGCACGAAGGTGTCGATGCCGTCGGCCGGTTCCGAGGGGATCGTCACCGTCCAGCAGGTCGAGGATGTCTTCAACAAGACCCTGAACAAGGCGCCCGAGGCCGTCGTGCTGGTCGGCAGCGGTGCCTCGGCGACGGTGCAGATCCGTTCGGAGACGCTGTCCAACGACGAGACCGAAAAGCTGCGCACCGCACTGTTCGACGCGTTCCACCCCAAGGGCAGCGACGGCCAGCCCAGCAAGCAGGTGATCAGCGACTCGGCGGTGTCCGAGACCTGGGGCGGTCAGATCACCCAGAAGGCGTTGATCGCGCTGGTGGTCTTTGTCGTGCTGGCCTCGATCTACATCGCCTGGCGCTATGAGCGCTACATGGCGATGGCCGCGATGGCCACCCTGGTCTTCGACCTCGTCGTGACGGCCGGCGTCTATTCGCTGGTCGGGTTCGAGGTCACCCCGGCCACCGTCATCGGTCTGCTGACGATTCTGGGCTTCTCGCTGTACGACACGGTGATCGTGTTCGACAAGGTCGAGGAGAACACCCACGGGTTCGAGCACACCACTCGCCGAACATTCGCCGAGCAGGCCAACCTCGCGGTGAACCAGACCTTCATGCGCTCGATCAACACCAGCCTCATCTCGGTGTTGCCGATCCTGGCGCTGATGGTGATCGCGGTGTGGCTGCTGGGCGTCGGGACCCTGATGGATCTGGCCCTGGTTCAGCTGGTCGGCGTCATCGTCGGCACCTACTCGTCGATCTACTTCGCGACGCCGCTGCTCGTGACGCTGCGTGAGCGCACGGAACTGGTGCGCAAGCACACCAAGCGGGTGCTCAACCGGCGCGAGAAGGGCGCCAAGGCGTCGACGGCCACCAAGGAGACGGCAGGCACCTCCGACGCCGAGGTCACCGAGTCCGGTGCCCAGACGGTATCGGCGTCGGTGGCCACCGAGCCTGCTCCGGCCAAACCGGCACCGGGTGCACGTCCCGGCCCACGGACCGGACGTCCGTCGGGCAAGCGAAACACCCGGCGGTAAACCGCATGGTTCAGTGGCGGACCATCGCCCGCGCACGAACAGCGGTGACAGCGGCCACGCTGTCCGTGGTCACCGCGATGGGTCTGGCGGCGTGTTCGAACAGTTCGGCCGACGAGATCGCCTACGCCGTCGACGGCACGCTGACCACCTACAACACCAACACGGTGGCCGGGGCCGCCTCGGCCGGGCCGCAGGCGTTCGCCCGGGCGTTGACCGGATTCGCCTATCACGGCCCCGAAGGCCAGGTGGTCGCCGACAACGACTTCGGTTCGGTGTCGGTCGTGGGCCGGGCCCCGCTGGTGCTCGACTACGTGATCAGCGACAAGGCGGTCTACTCCGACGGCAAGCCGATCACCTGTGACGACCTGGTCCTGGCCTGGGGCGCACAATCCGGCCGGTTTCCCGGGTTCGACGCCGCCAGCCGCGCGGGCTACCGCGACATCGGCTCGGTGGACTGCGCACCGGGCCAGAAGCGGGCCCGGGTGTCGTTCGCCCAGGATCGCGGATTCCTCGACTACGGGCACCTGTTCGCGGCGACCTCGCTGATGCCCGCGCACGTCATCGCCGACGAACTCGGCCTCGACGACGGGGGCGTGGCGCTGGCGCTGCAGGACGGCGACCAGCCGACCATCGACCGAATCGCCAAGGCGTGGAACACCGTCTGGGATCTCAAGCCCGACCTCGACCTCAAGAAGTTCCCGTCATCGGGTCCGTACCGGATCGACTCGGTGTCCAAGGACGGGGTGGTGACCCTGGTCGCCAACGACAAGTGGTGGGGCACGCCGGCGATCACGAACCGGATCGAGGTGTGGCCGCGCGGGGCCGACATCCAGGAACGGGTCAACGAAGGGTCGTTCGATGTCGTCGACATCGAGTCCGGGTCCTCGGGCCTGCTGAACCTGCCCGACGACTACGTCAGCACGGAGACCCCGTCGGCCGGGATCGAACAGTTGATCTTCGCGCCCGGTGGTCCGCTGGCCGCCACGCCGGCGCGGCGGGCCGTCGCACTGTGCACCCCGCGGGACGTGATCGCCCGCAACGCCGCGACGCCGATCATCAATTCCCGGCTCAGCCCGGTCGCCGACGACGCGTTCAGCGCGGCCGAGAACGTCGGTGAGGCCGCCCAGTTCGGGGTGGCCAACCCCGACGCCGCCCGGGCCGCCCTCAACAACAAGCCGCTGACCGTGCGCATCGGGTATCAGACGCCCAACGCCCGGCTGGCGGCGACCGTGGGCGCCATCGCGAAATCGTGCGCCGCGGCGGGCATCACCGTTCAGGACGCCGGATCGGCCACGGCCGGTCCGGTGGCACTGCGGAACAACGAGTTCGACGGGCTGCTGGCCGGCACCGGCGGGGCCGCGGGCAGCGGCTCCTCGGGCTCGTCGGCCATCGACGCCTACGCATTCCACTCCGGCAACGGCAACAACCTGCCCGGCTACGACAACGAGCGCGTCGACGGAATCATCGACGCGCAGGCCGTCACGACAGATCCGAAGGAACTGGCCCGGCTGGCAGGGGAGGGCGCACCGATCCTGTGGAACGACATGCCGACCCTGCCGCTGTACCGCCAGCAGCGCACCGTGCTGACATCGACCAAGATGTACGCCGTGAGCAGCAATCCGACCCGATGGGGCGCAGGCTGGAACATGGACCGTTGGAAGCTGTCCACGTGAGCGGCGACATCGCCGGGATCTCGGAGCTGGTCAGGAAACTGATCCGGGAAGTTCCCGATTTTCCCGAGCCCGGAGTGCAGTTCAAGGACCTGACCCCGTTGCTGGCCGACGCCGAGGGGCTGGGGGCGGTGACCGATGCGCTGGCCGCCACCGCGGCCGACGCCGATCTGGTCGCAGGCCTGGACGCGCGGGGATTCCTGCTGGGCGCCGCGGTGGCGACCCGGCTCGGCACCGGTGTGCTGGCCGTGCGCAAGGGCGGGAAACTGCCGCCTCCGGTGCACAGCGTCACCTATCAGCTCGAGTACGGCAGCGCGACGCTGGAGATCCCGGCCGACGGGATTGATATCGCCGGGCGCAACGTTGTGATCATCGACGATGTCCTTGCCACCGGCGGGACGCTGGCCGCGGCGACTCAGCTGCTGCAGGCCGGCGGTGCCAATGTGCTGAGCGCTGCCGTGGTGCTGGAATTGACGGCGCTGGGCGGCCGGGATGTGGTGGCACCGCTGAGGGTCAGCAGCCTGCACACGGTGTGAGGGATATCCTCGGATTCTGAAGCGTTAACTCCGGGAGGTGACGATGGCCGGCGATACGGGTACGGACGCGACGGCGGGCCAGGCGGTGCAGTCGCCTCCGGTATTGCCGGGCGCCGCGGGACCCGACGCCACGAAGACCAGCGCCTCACGCCGGGTACGGGCCCGGTTGGCCCGCCGGATGACCGCGCAGCGCAGTGCCGTCAACCCGGTTCTGGAGCCTCTGGTCGCGGTACACCGGGAGATCTACCCGAAGGCCGACCTGCAGTTGCTGCAGCGCGCCTACGATGTCGCCGAGCAGCGGCACGCCGACCAGCTCCGCAAATCCGGTGATCCGTACATCACCCATCCGCTGGCGGTGGCCAACATCCTGGCCGAGCTCGGTATGGACACCACCACGCTGGTGGCCGCGCTGCTGCACGACACGGTGGAGGACACCGGGTACACGCTGGAGGCGTTGACCGCCGAGTTCGGGGCCGAGGTGGGCCACCTCGTCGACGGGGTGACCAAGCTGGACAAGGTCGTCCTCGGCTCGGCCGCCGAGGGCGAGACGATCCGCAAGATGATCATCGCGATGGCCCGCGACCCGCGGGTGCTGGTCATCAAGGTGGCGGACCGGTTGCACAACATGCGCACCATGCGGTTCCTGCCGCCGGAGAAGCAGGCCCGCAAGGCCCGCGAGACGCTGGAAGTGATTGCGCCGCTGGCGCATCGGCTCGGCATGGCGACGGTCAAGTGGGAGCTGGAGGATCTGTCGTTCGCGATCCTGCACCCGAAGAAGTACGAGGAGATCGTGCGGCTGGTCGCCGACCGGGCGCCGTCACGCGACACCTACCTGGCCAAGGTGCGCGCCGAGATCGGCGTGGCGCTGAGCGCCATGAAGATCAACGCGGTCGTCGAGGGCCGGCCCAAGCATTACTGGTCGATCTACCAGAAGATGATCGTCAAGGGCCGCGACTTCGACGACATCCACGATCTGGTCGGCGTTCGGATCCTGTGCGACGAGATCCGTGACTGCTATGCGGCCGTCGGCGTCGTGCACTCGCTCTGGCAACCGATGGCGGGGCGGTTCAAGGACTACATCGCCCAGCCGCGCTACGGCGTGTACCAGTCGCTGCACACCACGGTCGTCGGCCCCGAGGGCAAGCCGCTGGAGGTGCAGATCCGCACCCGGGACATGCACCGCACCGCCGAGTACGGCATCGCGGCGCACTGGCGCTACAAAGAAGCCAAGGGCCGCAACGGGGTTCCGCACAGTCACGCCGCCACCGAGATCGACGACATGGCCTGGATGCGCCAGCTGCTGGACTGGCAGCGGGAGGCCGCCGACCCCGGCGAGTTCCTCGAGTCGTTGCGTTACGACCTTGCGGTACAAGAGATCTTCGTCTTCACCCCCAAGGGTGACGTGATCAACCTGCCGACCGGCTCGACCCCGGTCGACTTCGCCTACGCGGTGCACACCGAGGTGGGACACCGCTGTATCGGGGCCCGGGTCAACGGCCGGCTCGTCGCCTTGGAACGCAAGCTCGAGAACGGCGAGGTCGTCGAGGTGTTCACCTCGAAGGCCCCCAACGCCGGCCCGTCGCGCGACTGGCAGACCTTCGTGGTGTCGCCGCGGGCGAAGGCCAAGATCCGGCAGTGGTTCGCAAAGGAGCGCCGCGAAGAGGCCCTGGAGTCCGGGAAAGACGCCATCGCCCGGGAAGTCCGCCGAGGCGGACTTCCGTTGCAGCGCTTGATCAATGCCGACTCGATGGGCGCACTGGCGCGGGAACTGCGTTACGCCGACGTCTCGGCGCTCTACACCGCGGTCGGTGAGGGCCACGTCTCGGCACGCCATGTCGTGCAGCGTCTGCTCGCCCAGTTCGGCGGCGACGATGCGGCCGAGGACGAACTCGCCGAGCGCTCCACCCCGCTGACCATGCCGGTGCGGCAGCGCAGCACCGACGACACCGGCGTCGCGGTGCCGGGTGCGCCCGGAACCCTGACCAAGCTGGCCAAGTGCTGCACCCCGGTGCCCGGCGACACCATCATGGGCTTCGTGACCCGCGGTGGTGGGGTCAGCGTGCACCGCACCGACTGCACGAATGCGGCTTCTCTGCAACAACAGTCGGAACGCATCATCGAGGTGAACTGGGCGCCCTCGCCGTCGTCGGTGTTCCTGGTGGCCATCCAGGTCGAGGCTCTGGACCGGCACCGTCTGCTCTCCGATGTCACACGGGTACTGGCCGACGAGAAGGTGAACATCCTCTCGGCGTCGGTCACCACCTCCAACGACCGGGTGGCGATCAGCCGGTTCACCTTCGAGATGGGCGATCCCAAACATCTTGGCCACCTGCTGAGCGTCGTGCGCAACGTGGAGGGCGTGTACGACGTCTACCGCGTCACGTCGGCGGCCTGACGCCCAACCGGTCAGATACCGGGATCTGCCACATCGCCTGGCCGATGGCCAGCACACCGCGTGCGGGCAGTGTCACGTCACCGATCACGGGGTTGGTGGCCAGCTGTGCCGGCCGACCCAGATCAACCCCGCCGAGGGTGGCAGACGCCTCCTCGATGAGGTACATCTGTTGTGGCATAAGGGTTCCCACGTGGCCGCTGGGCATGACGCCCGTCATCCGCACCTGGCCCATCCCCAGTCCGGCGGCCAGCATCTCGCGCGCCCGCACCAGTGGGCGCGGCCGCCAGGTGCTCAGCGGCAGACGCCGGCTGATCGCGTTCATGGTGCGCAGCACCGGACCCGCGGTGGCGGTCAGCGTCCAGTCCAGTCCCGGGCCGTCGACCCTGACGCGCAGCGATGCGGGCCCGGTCCAATCCAGGGTGATCTCGGCGAACCCGGTGTACGCACACGCCGGTCCGTAGTAGCGGGGGCATGCCGTGTCGAGGTGGTCGCCGTGCACGAGGATCGACCACCGGCCGGACGGGTCACGGTGCCACACCGTGCGGTACGGCCCGAAGTCGTTCTCCGGGAACACCCTCAAGGCCAGCACGTGTCCGCTGTCGAAAGGCAGGCCGAAAACTCCCCAGCCTTTGACGTATTCGTGGCCGGGCCACGGCGCCTGCCCGCACCGTTCCGGCAGATTCGACAGGGCAGAAGCGAGATTCAGCATGATCGTCAGTAGCTGAACGTGGTGGCGGGCTCGTCACCGATCCACTGCCACATCGGGATGGTGCCCTGCAGTTCGGCCCCGGCGATGAGGGCATCGCTGTCGAGTTGCTTGGCGTTGAAGCAGATCGGGCAGACGAAGTACCGGCCACCGGCCGCCTCGTAGCGTTTGAGCAGTTCCGCCAAGGGCGGGCAGCCGTTGCAGGCCACCGCGACAGCGGTTCCGTCGAGCGCGATTCGCACGGCTTCCTTGGACAGGAACATCAGGGTTTCGCGGCCGGTCTCGGCCGCGCCGACGGCGACCAGGTAGGCGACGGTTACCTTCTCGGGGTCTTCCAGGCCTGTGGACAGGCTGATCACGGCTTTCGACATCACGGATCCTCACTTCGCGTTTTCGTTCAGGTTGTGAGGTGAACGCTAGGAGCGCGCGAGCCCGGTGTCGTCGGGCATTCGCCCTACATTTCGGCTTCGGTCAGGGTGTCGAGCAGGCCGTGCGTGATGGCGTACAGCGTTGCGGTGCTGCGGGTCGACGAACCGGTCTTGGTGTAGATGCGCTCGATGTGGGTGCCGGCCGTCTTCGGGCTGATTCCCAGGGTGCTCGCCACCTGCCTGGTGGATGCGCCACGGGCGATCAGCCCCAGCACTTCGATTTCCCGCGGCGTCAGCCCGTCCGGGCCCACGCGGCGTCGATGCCGGGGGCCGCCCGCCGCTTCGAGGACAGCGTCGACCGCGGCGGCATCCAGCCGTCCGCGGCGGACCTCGGCCCGCAGTTCGGCGGCGGCGGCCTTGGCGGACAACGCCGGTCGGTACGGCCGTGGCTCGGTCATGGCGCGATGGCAGTCCGCGGCGGCCAGGATGCGTCCGGTCACCGGGATCGACGGTCCCGACAGGCCGCGGTGCGCCCCCGAGCCGTCCATGCGTTCATAGGCCAGCGCCGCCACCGCACCGATGCGCGCCACCGGGCCTGGGCCAGAACCCGTTCGGTGTAGTACGAACTCAGCCGCAATCGCTCATGATCGGAGGCACTGAGCTTCCCGGGCTTGTCCATGATGGTGGCGGGTACGCCGTGCAGGCCGATGTCGTGCAACAAGGCCGCGCGACGCACCAGGGCGGCGTCGCCCTCGGTCAGCCCGGCGATCTTCGCGGCCCGCGCCGCGAGTTCGGCAACGCCACGGGAATGCCCGGCGCGGTGCGGCGACCGCAGGTCGGTGAAATCGGCGAATACCTCCAGTGCCGAGTCGAGTTGGTCCTCGGTGAGACGCCGCTGCAGCGCAGGTTCGGCGGCGATCAGTGCGTGGCAATCCGACTCGTCATCGTCGTCGGACAGCAGATCGCCCGCCGCCGCGCAGAACGCGTCGACCACGGCCGGGTCGAACTGGGTGCCGCGCCGCGACGTCGCGACGTGGACCGCGGCGGCCACCCCGGCGTCACGGTGCACCACCTCGGCCACGTCGGCGAGGTGAAAGAGTCTCATCGGCAAGGCAATCGCCTCCCCGCCGATGCCTGCGGGAACTCCGTTGCCGTCCCACCGCGCGAAGAACTGGCGCAGTGCGTCACCGACGGCCGCGTCGAGACCGAGCCGCTCGGCCATCGTCGAGGTGTTCAGGCAATGCGACATCAGCCCTTGCTCGATATCGCGGCCACCGGTCGCGATGAGCGTGGCGGTCTTGCGCACCCGGTTCAGCAGGGGACCGGCCGAACCGGCATGTGACAGCATGAAAGTCGCGCCGCCCAGCCCGCGGAGATCGACGCGGTAGCTGTCGGCGCGAAACGCGATGTCGTCGCCGAACCAGGCCGACACCTCGGGTGCGTCGGCGATGCAGCCCACCCAGGCCAGCACCGCCGTGTAGTAGAGATCGGCCCGCTGCTCGGCCACCAGGCCGACGCGCTCACCCAGGCGCGCGGCGAGCCGCCAGGACCGCAATACGTGCTCCATCGGCTGGCCCAGCCCGAGATCCATCGCGAACGAGAAAGCGGCCAGCAGCTCGGCCAGGGAGATCCCCGAGTCCCGACTGCCGCCATCCTTTCCGGTGCGCACCGCTTCCTGCCTCACACCGGGCGGCTGCGCCGAGTACGCAGGAGATACACCAGGGCACCGATCACCACGACCGTCACGCCCAGGCCCGAGACGATCACGGCGCCGCGGATCAGCATGGAAAGCATTGTCGCCGGAAGCTTTTCGTCACTGGATGCTGAGTACGTCAGGGCCACCGGCGAGGCGCCGCGATTGATCCCACCGGCCAGATCGCGCGCTGAACTCTCATCGAAGTCGCCACTGATCTGGGTGCCGCCGTTGGGAATCCGCTCCCGGATCACGGGTGCGCTCAGGACGCGGGTGTCGATGGTGAACGCCGCCTGGGTGCCGATGTTGGCCGCGGTGAAGTCCGACCATGCCTGCGCGGCATCGTTGTCGAACTGCAGATCGATGACGTGCCGGCCCGCCGAGTCGGTGCCGGGTTCGGCGCTCTCGATCTGATCGCCGCCGAGAATCGACTTGGCGAGTAGGTACACCGTCTCCCCGTCGGCGGAGCAGGTGACCAGCGGCAGGTTCGGATCGTCGTGCCCGGCGAGCACGTCGTCGTCGCGGCACCGGGTGGCCTGGTACTGGAGCGCCAGGATCTGGATCGACGGATTGGTGCCTTGGCGCAGTTCCTTCTCGTCGGCGATGCGTTGCGCCGGTTGAACCGCGGGCGTCGGATTGATGCCGGACGGCGGCGACGCCTTGGCCGGTATCGCATGGATCACCGGTCGGACGTACAACGTCTTCGTCTCGCCGGTTCCGAACATCTCCTTCAGCGCCTCGGCGTCGAGCCCGTGCCGGGGAAAGGTGGCGACCACGTCGTTGCCGTCGGACCCGATCTCGGCGTCGGCGACCCCGTAGTCGTCCAACCGGGCCTCGGTGGCGGCGATCGCCTGTTCGATGGTGTCGGCGGACAGCGCCCATCCGTCCTTCGCCTGGACACTGAGCGTCAGGCGGATACCGTCCCGGTCGGCCCAGACCCCTCTGGTGAGGAACACCGCCAGCGCATAGCCGGCGATCAACACCGCCAGTATCAGCAGCACCAGGAACTTGGCCAGGGGTGTCAGGCCACCGCGCGGCGGGGCGTAGGGCGGGACAGCGGGCGCGGGCTGTGCGAACGACACCGGCATCTCCTCACCGCCGCAGGCACTGTGCTGCGATGGGCCAACCCTATGTCTGGGCTCAGCCCATGCTCGCCGATTTGATCGTCACCGGTGTGGCGGGTTCGCCGTCGTCGCTGCCGTCGGCGACTCCGCCGTCGGCAATCGCGTCCAGGGTGGCCAGTCCGGTCTTGTCGACGGTGCCGAAGACGGTGTAGGTCGGTGGCAGCAGGGAATCCTCGTACACCAGGAAGAACTGGCTGCCGTTGGTACCGGACCCGGAGTTCGCCATCGCCACGGTGCCGCGCGGATAGACGACCGGCTGCCGCAGCGCGGGGTCGGAGAGCCGGTACTGGTTGGTCGGGTACTCGTTGGGGAATCGGTAACCGGGCCCACCGGTTCCGCTGCCCGACGGGTCACCGCACTGCAGTGCCGCGAGGTCTCCGGTGGTCAGCCGGTGGCACTGGGTGCCGTCGAAGAATCCCTGCGAGGCCAGGGACGCGAAGTTGTTCACCGTGCAGGGCGCTTTGCCGTTGGCCAGCTTGAGCCCGATGCTTCCGCGATCGGTGACGATCCCGGCTTCCACCGTGGCCGGCTCGGTCGGCACCGTGCCGGTGCGCGGTGGCCTGGCCGGTTTGGTCGCCGGTTCGGTGGTCGCCGGGTACTGGCAGTTGGTGCCGAGGTTGGCCGGCGCCGCGAACGCGGGCAGTTGTTGCTCCGAACCCGGCGAGGCCGTGTAGCGGTCCCGGCGGGGCATGTCCTCGGCAGCCTTGACGACGATAAAGGCGAACACGACGGCAAGCACCGTCGCGACGATCGCCAGCGCCGTCATCACATAGCCGATGATCAGGCCCGCGATCGCGATACCACGGCCCTGCTCGCCGGTGCGTTTGAGCTGGGACAGCGAGATGTGTCCGAAGACGATGCCCAGCGGCGCGAACAGGACCGCGCACACCAGTGACGCGACCGCCATGCCGTTGGTGTGGGCAGGTGGGGGATAGCCGGCCGGATATCCCACCGGCTGGTAACCGCCGTAAGGGGGCGGGGCAGTCAAATTGCTCCCGTACCTAGTCCAGGGCCACAGACTTCAGCTCGACGTCGAGGGCCGGCTTGCCGTCCGGTCCGCCGCCGGCGACACCGGCAGCGGCGATCTTGTCGAGGGTGGCCAGGCCGGTGTCGTCGATCTTGCCGAACACGGTGTAGCCCGGGGGCAGCTGCGAGTCCTGGTACACCAGGAAGAACTGGCTGCCGTTGGTGTTCGGCCCGGCGTTGGCCATGGCCACGGTGCCGCGCGGGTAGAGCACCGGCTGCTGCAGCGCCGGGTTGTCCGGCTGGTACTGGTTGGTCGGGTACTCGTTGGCGAACTGGTAGCCGGGGCCACCGGTGCCCTGGCCGGTCGGGTCACCGCACTGCAGCACCGACAGGCCGCCCGAGGTCAGCCGGTGGCACGGGGTGTCGTTGAAGTAGTTCTGCCCTGCCAGGCTGGCGAAGCTGTTGACCGTGCACGGTGCCTTGGCGTTGTCGAGCTGCAGCCCGATGTTGCCCTGGGTGGTGACCATGCTGACGCTGACCGTGGCCGGATCGGTCGGAACCTTGCCGGTGTGTGGCGGGGTGGTCGGCTTGCTGGCCGCGCCTGCGGCCGGGTACTGGCAGTTGGCGCCGAGGTCGGCGGCCGCGACGAAGGCCGGCAGCTGACCGTTGGCGGCGGGCTGGGCCGGCGCTCCGGAGGTTGCCGTCGTGGTGTCTGCCGAGGCGGTGGTGCTGCCCGAGTCCTTGCTGGTGAACACGAACGTGGCCACGACGGCCCCGATGACCACGATGGCCGCGGCGACCGAGCCCGCGATGGTCACGATGCGTCGTTTGCGTTCCTGGGCGGCGCGGCGCTCCAGCTGTTCCTCCAGCTTGCGCTTGGCGGTCTCACGCCGTTCTTTGTTGGTCGGCACCGCAGCAGTCCTCCTTGTGGGCGGTCGGGATTGGTGACGAGTCTGCCAGGCGGACCTGGGTACCGGGCCTGCGACCCGCGGGAACCGCAGGTGGCGGCGTGGCCGTGGGAAACTGGGGCCGTGTTCATTACCGGATTTCCGGCCGGGATGCTGGCGTGCAACTGCTATGTCCTGGCCGAGCGGCCAGGGGCCGACGCGATCGTCGTCGACCCCGGCCAGCGGGCCATGGACCGGCTGCGCCGGATTCTCGACGAGAACCGCCTCACCCCGGCAGCGGTCCTGCTGACGCACGGTCACATCGATCACATCTGGTCGGCCCAGAAGGTGGCCGACACCTATGGCTGCCCCGTCTACATCCACCCCGAGGACCGGTTCATGCTGACCGATCCGATCAAGGGGTTCGGCCCGCGGCTTGCCCAACTTGCCCTCGGGATGCTGTTCTCCGAGCCCAAACAACTGGTCGAGCTGGACAAAGACGGCCAGATACTCGATTTCGGCGACGTCTCGGTCACCGTCGACCACACGCCGGGACACACCAGGGGATCGGTGGTGTTCCGGGTCTACGGCGGGCAGGAGCGGAGCGACCGGGGAGTGAGCACAGGGACTGTGTTCACGGGCGATACGCTGTTCCGGTCCTCGGTGGGCCGCACCGACCTGCCCGGTGGCAGCGGACGCGACCTGCTCGAGTCGATCGTGACAAAGCTGTTGGTACTCGACGACGACACCGTGGTATTACCAGGACACGGCCCGCGCACGACCATCGGGCTCGAACGCCGCACCAACCCGTTTCTCGAAGGTTTGACTCTGTGACATCTGCATTCCAGGCGCCCAAGGGCGTGCCCGATTACCTCCCGCCGGAGTCGGCGCAGTTCGTTGCGGTCCGGGACGGACTGCTGGCTGCCGCGCGCCGCGCCGGCTACGGCGACATCGAGCTGCCGATCTTCGAGGACACCGCGCTGTTCGCCCGCGGCGTGGGCGAGTCCACCGATGTGGTGTCCAAGGAGATGTACACGTTCGCCGACCGCGGTGACCGCTCGGTGACGCTGCGCCCGGAAGGCACCGCCGGGGTGATCCGCGCGGTGATCCAGCACCGCCTCGACCGCGGGGCACTGCCGGTCAAGCTGTGCTATTCGGGACCGTTCTTCCGTTACGAACGCCCGCAGGCCGGGCGCTACCGGCAGCTGCAGCAGGTCGGGGTCGAGGCCATCGGGATCGACGACCCGGCGCTGGACGCCGAGGTGATCGCGGTGGCCGATGCCGGCTTCCGGTCCCTGGGCCTGGACGGGTTCCGCCTCGAGCTCACCTCGCTGGGCGATGACACCTGCCGGCCGGCGTACCGGGAGCTGCTGCAGGATTTCCTGTTCAAGCTCGACCTCGACGAGGACACCCGGCGACGCGCCGAGATCAACCCGCTTCGGGTCCTCGACGACAAGCGGCCCCACGTGCGGGAGATGACCGCGGACGCGCCGCTGATGCTCGACCACCTCTCGGACAGCGCCAAGGCCCACTTCGAGGTCGTGCAGGCGCACCTCGACGCGCTCGGCGTGCCGTACGTGATCAACCCGCGGATGGTGCGCGGGCTGGACTACTACACCAAGACCACGTTCGAGTTCGTGCACGACGGTCTGGGCGCACAGTCCGGCATCGGCGGCGGTGGCCGCTACGACGGCCTGATGAGCCAGCTCGGCGGGCAGGACATGTCGGGGATCGGATTCGGCCTCGGTGTCGACCGGACCCTGCTCGCCCTGCAGGCCGAGGGCAAGACGGTGACCGGTGCCGGCGGCGTCGAGGTGTTCGGCGTGCCGCTGGGCGACGCCGCCAAGCTGGAGTTGGCCAAGCTGGCCGCGCGGCTGCGGGCCGGCGGGGTGCGGGTTGACCTGGCCTACGGCGATCGCGGGCTCAAGGGCGCGATGAAAGCGGCCGACCGTTCGGGCGCCAAGTACGCGCTGGTGGCGGGCGACCGTGACATCGAGGCCGGCACCGTCGGGCTCAAGGACCTCTCGACCGGCGAGCAGGTGGATGTCGCCGCCGATTCCGTTGTCGCCGAGGTGCTTTCCCGCCTGGCCCGGTAGCGGGTAGCGCACCGTTCAGCGGCCGTGCACCACGACGGTGAGCACTTCGTCGAGGTTGCCGATGCCGCCGGTGAACGGGTTGCCGCGCTTCAGAATTCGATCGCCGTTCGGCGTACTCGCGACGAGCTTGGGTGAGCTGGAGCCCAGCTGCATGCGGTTGTGGAACTGCACCTGCGACAGCGGGGCCAGCACTGTGCCGTCGGCGTCGGCGAGCACTCCGCGCGCCCTGTCGAGTACGGCCACGGGCCGGTAGTCGGCCAGGGGTCGCCGGTTGTTGGCCTTGATCCGGCGCACCGTGGCGGCCGTTGCGACGCCGAAAGCCAGCCCGACGGCGAGGAACGCCGCGCTCACCGCCGGGGGAACGCCGGCCCCCTGGCCAGCGATCGCCAGCGTCACGGCGCCGAACCCGCCGAACACGACGGCGAGCACGCCGAGGACGAAGGCCGCTGTCGCGAGCGGTCCCGTACCCCGGTCGACGACGACCACCAGCGGGCCCTGCTCGGCCACCACCGTTCCGCCGATATCGGCCAGGACCCGGTGCTGCGCGGGTGGGGTCATGGTCGAAGTGTGCCTGTGCCACGGCGCGAGCGTGCGGGAAACGCCGACGTCCGGCGAGATCAGATGGCCATGGCGGCGCGGACGTCGGCCTCCGAGGTCGAGCCGCCGGTGCCGCTTGAGGTGATGCGGCCGGCCTCCAGGATGTAGTAGCGCTGAGCGGATTCCAGCGCGAACCCGATGTGTTGTTCCACCAGCAGCACACCCAGATCGCCGCGTGCGGTCAACGAGGTGATCGCGGCCTCGATCTCGGCCACCACGGACGGCTGGATGCCCTCGGTCGGCTCGTCGAGGATCAGGCACCTGGGGCTGGTGATCAATGCCCTGGCAATCGCGAGCTGTTGCCGCTGCCCGCCCGACAGCAGGCCGGCCCGCCGGTTGAGCAGCTCCTTCAAGGCGGGGAACAGGTCCAGCTGCTCGTCGATGAGGGCCTTGCCGTTCCGGCGGCCGTCGGCGACCACCTGAAGATTCTCCGCGGTGGTCAGCTGGCCGAAGGACTGCTGCCCCTGGGGCACATATGCCAGGCCGCGGGCCACCCTCGCGCTCGGGCGCAGTTTGGTGATGTCCTCACCGTCGAAAAGTACTTTGCCCGCAGTGCATTTGAGCAGGCCGACGGCCGCTCTCAACAGGGTCGTCTTGCCGGCGCCGTTGTGACCCATCACCGCGGCGACTCCGTCGGACGGCACCGCGATGCTCGCGCCATGGACCACTTCGGACCGGCCGTAACCGGTTCGGACATCGAGCAGTTCGAGCATCAGGAGATTCCTTCCACGCCGGCCGCGGCAGTGCCGAGGTAGACCTCTTGGACCTTCGGATTGGCCTGCACCTCGGCCACCGAACCCTCGGCGATCACCTGGCCGCGGGCCAGCACCGTCACCGAGGTGGCGAACGCCCGCATGAAATCCATGTCGTGCTCGACGACCACCACGGTGCGGGTTCCGCCGATGCGGCGCAACAGGTTTCCGGTCTCTTCACGTTCTTCGTGGCTCATCCCGGCCACCGGTTCGTCGAGCAACAGGACATCGGCGTTCTGCACCAGCAGCATGCCGATCTCCAGCCATTGCTTCTGGCCGTGGGCCAGCACGCCCGCCGGCTGCTCGGCCAGATCGGACAGCCCGGTGGTTTCCAGGGCTTCCTCGATGGCCGGCAGGATGCCGCGCCGCCGGCGCAGCAGGGTCCAGGGCGAACGGCTCGCGCCCGCGGCGATGTCGAGGTTCTGTACCACCGTCAGTTGTTCGAACACGCTCGCGGTCTGA
The DNA here is from genome assembly GCF_048282715.1 of Mycobacterium sp. 134. Classification (NCBI taxonomy): domain Bacteria; kingdom Bacillati; phylum Actinomycetota; class Actinomycetes; order Mycobacteriales; family Mycobacteriaceae; genus Mycobacterium; species Mycobacterium sp. 134. Next base: position 3,665,085 of record NZ_JBLVUN010000008.1, on the reverse strand, counting down.
AAGGTGCGTCCCACGCCGAGGCGCGCGATCTGGTGCACCTTCTTACCGAGCAGTTCCACACCCGACTTGTTCACCGAGCCGGTGGCCCCCACCAGGCCGGTGATGGCGTCGATCACCGTCGTCTTTCCCGCCCCGTTGGGTCCGATCAGGAAGCGCAGATCTCCCTGGAACAGGGTGAGATCGACTTCGCTGACGGCCTTGAAGCCGTCGAAATCGACTGTGAGACCGCGGACTTCCAGATACTCGGCACCCATGCCGGCGTTGCCGCCGGCCACCGGCTCGGGCGCCTCGGTGGCCTGCTCGGTTCCGGTCACGATGCGGCACCTACTTTCTCGGTATCAGGATCGGCGTCTGACGCGGTCTCGGGCCGGGACTGCTCGGCATCCGATGCGGCAGACCGGGAGCGCCGCCACCGGGAGAACAGCACACCGAGGCCGGCCAGGCCGGCGGGGAAGAACCCGACCACGACGATGAACAACAGACCCTGGGCGTAGATCCACCCTGACGGAAACCGTTCGGAGAACAGGGTTTGCGCCCAGGCCACGCCGATGGCGCCGAGGACCGGGCCGAGCAGCGTGGTGCGCCCGCCGATCGCGACCCCGATCAGGAAGGCGATGGACGGCACGATGCCGACCTGTGATGGCGCGATGAATCCGACGATCGGCACGAACAACGCACCGGCGATGCTGGCGAACAAGGCGGCCAGGGTGTAGGCCACGACCTTGATGTTGGCCGGGTCGTAGCCGAGGAACCGTACGCGTTCCTCACCGTCGCGCACGGCGACCAACAACTCGCCATAGCGGCTGTACATCAGTTGGCGCACCACGGCGACCACGACCAGCAGAGTGGCTGCCGCGATGAAATAGACCATCCGTTTGTTGGCCGGGTCGTTGAGGTTGAACCCGAAGAAGGTTCGGAAATTGGTCAACCCGTTGCTGCCGCCGAGGCTGGTCTGGCCGACGAGCAGGATCGCCAGCGCCGCGGCCAGCGCCTGCGACAGAATCGCGAAATAGGCGCCCTTTACCCGGCGCTTGAACACGCCGAAGCCGAGCAGGGCCGCGATTCCCGTCGGCAGTAGCAGGATTGCCAGCAACGCGAACGCGGGGGAGGCGAACGGTTCCCAGTAACCGGGCAGGTGGCGTACCCCGGCGATCTGCATGAAGTCCGGCACATCGTGCCCGCGGATCTCGGCGTCGGCGATCTTGAGGTGCATGCCCATCATGTAGCCGCCGAGGCCGAAGAACACGCCCTGACCCAACACCAGCATTCCGCCACGGCCCCAGGCCAATCCGATGCCGACCGCGACGATGGCGAAGCACAGGAACTTGCCCAGCAGACTGAGCCGGAAGTCCGACAGAACCGCGGGTGCCACGCCGAACAGCACCACCGCGGCGGCGCCGAAGCCGGCCCACGTCTGCCAGCGGCCGAGAATGGTCATACGAGACTCCTGGTCCGAACCGTGAACAATCCCTGGGGGCGCACCTGCAGGAAGATCACGATGATGGCGAAGACGATCACCTTGGCGAGCGACGCTGTCGTGCTGTATTCGATGAACGAGTTCAGGAAGCCCAACGCCAGCGCGGCGATCACGGTGCCCTTGATCTGGCCGAGGCCGCCGACCACCACCACCAGGAACGCATCGATCAGGAAGCTCTGACCGATGGTCGGACTCGTGGAGCCGATGAGCGTCAGGGCCACACCGGCCACGGCGGCCAGCCCGGATCCGATGAAGAAGGTGGTGATATCGGTTCTGCGGGATGAGATACCGCTGGTCTCGGCCAGATCGCGATTCTGGACCACCGCCCGGATCCGCCGCCCCATCGGGCTGGTCTTGAGCACGGTCGCGAGCACCGCGACGCACACGACGGCCAGCACCAGGATGAATATGCGGGTCTTGGGCACCACAGCGCCGAGGATCTCGACACCACCCGAGAGCCAATCCGGGGCAACGACGTTGACCGCCGGCGCACCGAAGATGTCGCGGGCCACCTGTTGCAGGATCAGGCCGACGCCGAAGGTGACGAGCAGCGTGTCCAGCGGACGGTGGTACATCCGCCGGATCAGCGTCACCTCCAGCAGCGCGCCCATGGCGCCGCCGACGAGGAATCCGACCAGTAGCGAGATCAACAGTGAGGCACCGGCATTGGTGATGACCTGCTGCACCACGTAGGCGGTGTAGCAGCCGGCCATGATGAATTCGCCGTGCGCCATGTTGATGACGCCCATCTGGCCGAAGGTCAGGGACAGGCCGAGTGCGGCCAGCAACAGGATTGAGCCGAGGCTCAATCCTGTTGCCAGCTGGCCGATGAGGATGTCCATGCTGTGTTTGATTCCCCGTCGCTTCGCTCGTCTCAGCCGGACAGCCCGGCCGCCCACGGGTAGGACTTCAGGTACGGGTCGGGGTCGATCGGACCCTTGGACTCCCAGATCGTGTAAATCAGGCCGTCGGGCCGGATCTCACCGATCCGGGCGGTCTTGGTGATGTGGTGGTTCTCGCCGTCGATCGTGACCTTGCCTTCTGGGGCGTCGAAGCTGACGCCGTCGGCGTTCTCCTGAATCGCGGCGACGTCGAACGACTTGGCCTTCTCGACGGTGTTCTTCCACAGATAGACCGAGACGTAGGCGGCCTCCATGGGATCCGAGGTGGGCTTCTTGGGATCCTTGACGAAGTCCTTGTAGGCCTTCACGAAGGCGTTGTTCACCGGGGTGTCGATCGTCTGGTAGTAGTTCCATGCCGTCAGCTGGCCGGTGACGTTCTGCACACCGATGCCACCGACCTCTTCCTCGGCGATCGAGACCGAGACCACGGGCATCTCCTGCGGGGTCAGGCCGACGTTCTTGTACTCGCGGAAGAACGCCACGTTCGAGTCGCCGTTGAGGGTGTTGAACACGGCATCGGCGTCGGCACTGCGGACCTTGTTGACGATGGTGGAGAAGTCTGTCGAGCCCAGCGGGGTGTAGTCCTCGCCCTTGATCTCGATACCGTTCTCCTTGGCGTAGGCCTTGATGATCCGGTTGGCGGTCTGCGGGAACACATAGTCACTTCCCACGAGGTAGAGCGACTTGACGCCCTTTTCCTTGAGGTAGTCCAGCGCCGGGACGATCTGCTGGTTGGTGGTGGCGCCGGTGTAGAAGATGTTCTTGCTCGACTCCAGGCCCTCGTATTGCACGGGGTAGTAGAGCAGGGCGTTGGCGCTCTCGAAGACGGGGAGCATGGCCTTGCGGCTCGACGAGGTCCAGCCGCCGAACACCGCCGCGACACAGTCGCTGCTGATCAGCTTCTCGGCCTTCTCGGCGAACACCGTGGGTTCGGAGGCCCCGTCCTCACCGATGAGCTCGATCTGTTTGCCCAGAACGCCGCCCTTGGCGTTGATCTCCTCGACCGCGAGCTTGATCGAGTCGCGGACCGTCACCTCGGAAATGGCCATCGTGCCCGACAGAGAGTTCAACGATCCGACCTTGATCTTCGGGCCGGATGTGTCCACACAGGATGCCGCGTTTGCTGTGTCGGTGTCGCTCGCCCGGCTGCCGCAGCCCGCCAGTAGCAAGCCGGCGACTGCGATCAAACTCCCTGCGGCTAGCGTCGACCGGCGCAACGGGGCACGTCCTGGATCTCGCATGGGCGACCTTTCCCTTTGATTGCAGCGCTTCTCGGCCGATCAGGGTCGGCGGCGTGCAAGAGGTTAAACACCCTGTGCGGGTGTCGAATCGGGACGTTAGAGCGCCGCTGTTACTGGGAAATGTCTGTGTGTGACAAACAAATTAACCTCAAGCTAGGCCCAGTTGGTTTGCCGTTGGCGCGGTGTCACGAGACCCGTTAGTCGCACCTGTAACAAGGCGGTAGCCTGCGTCGATATGAGGAACATGCGAAAAGCGACAACCACGGTCGGTGCGGCGCTGGTTCTAGCGGCTGCGGGTATGGCGGTCTCCAACGCAACGTCGTATGCGGAACCGGACGCCCAGGGCCACAAGGTCAAGTACACGCTGACCTCCGGCGCACCCTACGAATTCGACCTCTACTACCTGACGACGCAGCCTGCGAGTAAAGACGCCTACAACGCGGACGCGTACAAGTACCTGCAGAAGGCGACGGTCAACGTCGGACCCGACGCGCCGTGGGTGTTCGAGACCACGCTCGCCGATCCGCAGTGGGCCATCTTCACCGTCGCGAGCACCACGCACGGAGGCCGCGCCGAGCCCAACGCGCACTGCGAGATCGCGGTCGACGGTCAGATCGCCGTCCAGAACGATCACCCGTACAGCCCGCGCTGCCAGCTCGGCCAGTGGTAGTCGGCCCCGAGATTCCCACGAACTGAGATCCGCCTTGACGGCGCACTCGAACTGTTGTTCGATAGTCATGTGCGCGTCGGGCGGTTCCGCTTCCGATCCGATGCGCGATTGACTGGGCAAGCGCCCACGGCGCGCGCCGATGCCGTACCCGAAACCGCGGCATCGGCGCACCCAGTCTCATCTGCCGGCTTCGGCTCCGCGTACGGCAGCCGTGATGGCACGCGCCAGGTCGGTCGGAGCTTCGACATGTGCCAGGTGGCCCTGCCCTGGCAGTCGAACGAGATCCGCCTGAGGTAACGCGGCCGCGAACGGGGCAAAGGCGGTGCCGTACGGCGCGCGGTTTTCGTTCAGTGCGCCGAGGACGAGCGTCACCGGGATGTCCAGGTGCCGATAGCGGTCCAGGGCCGGTTGGTGTGAATTGATCGCGGCGAGCTCGGCCGCCAACGGGGCGGCGAGCGTGCGGAGGACCGGCCACGCCGGACCGCGGCGTAGGTCGGCGACGTACTCGGCCGAGAACCCGGAGACCTCGATATTGATCAGGGTGACAGCCCGGTCGAGGTCCCCGTCGGCGATGGCGCGGCGAAGCCGGGGGACGACGTCCGGGCCGAAGGGGCGGCCGACCGGTTCGTAGGCGGTCACCGACCGGAGGTGGGTGGTGTCCAGCGCGGCCTCCAGTGCGATGAGCGCGCCGTAGCTCCACCCGAACAGGTGGGCATGGCCGAGCTCTTCGAGGACGTGCCGTAGGTCGGCGATCTCGACGTCCACCGAATAGTCGGCGCCCAGGGCGCCACTGGGGGCTCGGCCACGGCGATTGAGGGTGATCACCGGATTGGGGAGCTCGATGGCGTCGGCCACCGGGTGCCACGTCGCCGCGTCGGCCATGACTCCCGGGACGAGCACCACGGGAGTACCGGTGCCGGGGCGGACCTGATGGCTCAGCGTCGTGCCGGCGCGGTGATACTCGGCCGTGTCGGGCTGCGGTTGCGTGAATGTCATTCTGGCGCAGGTCCAATCGTGACGTGTCGGGGATGCGTGGGGTGGCCGGGCCGTTCGCGGGCCCACTGCTACGAACCCGCCTGGGGCGGACGGTGTTCCCCATACGGATCGGAACCTCGACACGGGTGGAATTACCTTGACATCGATATCGAACGGATGTTCGATGATGGGGTGCGCTGGGATGGGCAGGCGATTGGAGTCGACGACGGTGCGTTGCCCGGCCTGCAGCGGGTCGGTTTCGTCCGGAGCGTGCGCTCGCCGCAGTTCGAGGGGATGACCTTCCACGAGGTGCTGTGCAAATCGGCCCTGAACAAGGTGCCTGCCGCATCCGCGCTGCCGTTCTGCTTCACCGTCAACGGCTACCGCGGCTGTAGTCACGCCTGCCGCTACTGCTTCGCCCGTCCCACCCACGAGTACCTCGATCTCGATTGCGGCTCGGATTTCGACACGCAGGTGGTGGTCAAGACCAATGTCGCCGAGGTGTTGCGCCGTGAACTTCGCCGCCCGTCCTGGAGCCGGGAGACGGTTGCGCTGGGCACCAACACCGACCCGTATCAGCGCGCAGAAGGCCGGTATGCGCTGATGCCCGGAATCATCGAGGCGCTGGCGGAATCCGGCACTCCGTTTTCCATCCTCACCAAGGGCACACTGCTGCGCCGGGACCTGGGTCTGATCGCTGAGGCATCCGACCGGGTGCCGGTCAGCGTGGCGGTGTCGCTGGCGATCGGCGACGACGATCTGCACCGCGATATCGAACCGGGTACGCCTTCACCGCAAGCGCGCCTCGGCCTGATCTCGGCGATCCGTGGAGCGGGCCTGGAATGTCACGTCATGGTCGCCCCGGTGTTGCCGTACCTCACCGATTCCGTGGAGCATCTCGACGCGTTGCTCGGCCGGATCGCGGCGGCCGGCGCGAGCGGGGTCACCGTTTTCGGTCTGCATCTGCGGGGTTCCACGCGGGGCTGGTTCATGGATTGGCTGGGACGTTCGCGTCCTGGCCTGGTCGCCGAGTATCAGCGGCTCTATCGGCGCGGGGCATACCTGCCCGCGGATTACCGCGACATGCTCCGGTCCCGGGTGCGGCCTTTGGTCGCCAGGCATGGGTTGGCGGGCGCACCCCGGTTCGTCGGCGCCGGTGCGGCCACGGCTGCCGCGCCACCCGAGCAGCCCACACTGTTCTGAGCGGGCATTCGTCAGCGGTCACCACGTGTGGGGCCCGACTTGGTGGGTCAGTGCCTCCAGGGCGGGTGCGGCTTTCTGTAGCGCGCTGAGCTGACTTCTCGGGATGGCGTCGAGGGCTGCCGAGACTGTCGCCGCAATCGCGTTTTCGATCTGGTCGCGCTCACGAAGGGCCCGGGGTGTGGGGGAGAGCAGGTAAACGCGCCGGTCGTTGTCGGCGACCCGTTTGCCGACCAGTCCTCGTTCGGTCAATGCACGAATCGCAGTGCTCACGTTGCTGGTCTGCATCGACAGGGAGTCGGCGACCTCGGACACGCTGCGGTCCGGTTGCTCCATGATCGAGCGCAGCACTGCGAGTTCAGATGCCGGAAGTGGATCCACCCCGACCTGGGCCGGCCCCAACCGTGCGATACGCCAAGACAGGTCGTGCAGCACGAGTGCGAGTTCGCGGAGTCGGCCGCCGTCGGCGGGAGGCGAAGTGTCGTCCATATCACCCTTCAATACTTATGGGCTAATAAGTATATTGATATAAGTAATCTTAACGCTCATAAATGAAGTAAGGGGCTCATGGCCTTTCGTTCGGCAACTCCGGCTACCACACCACCTTCAGTTGCGCTGATCATCGTGCTGGCCCTACTCACCGCCGTGACACCGTTCTCGGTCGACATGTACATGTCGGCGTTTCCCGGCATGGCCGATGAGTTCGGGACGTCGGCGTCGATGGTTCAGCTGACCCTCACCACGTTTTTGGTGGGCCTGGCGGTCGGGCAGTTGTTCATCGGCCAACTCTCGGATCGGCTGGGGCGGCGGAGTCCGCTTCTGATCGGGGTTGTCGCCTGCCTGACGGCGAGTGTGTTGTGCGCGTTCAGCCCGTCGGTCGAGGTTCTGATCGCATTACGGTTCGTGCAGGGATTCGCCGGCGCCGCGGGGGTGGTGATCGCCCGGGCCATCATCACCGACCGCACCCGCGGTTCCCAGGCAGCGCAGCTGTATTCGGTGATGATGGTCATCGGCGTGCTGGCACCGATCCTGGCGCCCGTGCTGGGCGGTCAAGTGGTCGCCGGCCTGGGCTGGCGGGCGGTGTTCTTCGCACTCGCGGGTTTGAACCTGCTGATGCTGATCGGTGCATTCTTCCTGGCGGGAGAATCGCTGCCCGTCGATAATCGCCGTCCCGCCGGAATCAACGCCTTTGCCCGAAGCGCTGTTTCGGTGCTCGGCAACCGCCGGTTCATGGGCTACACGCTGACGCTCGGCTTCGCCGCGGCGGCGATGTTCTCCTACATCTCGGCCTCGCCGTTTGTGCTCCAGAACATCATCGGTATGTCGCCACGCGCGTACTCGCTGACCTTCGGTGCCTGCGCCCTGGCGGTAGCCGTGTCGGGTGTGGTGTCGGCCCGGCTGGTTCGCACCACCTCGCCACGCAAGCTTCTGTTGTGCGGTGTCTCGGCGATGGTCATCGTCACGCTGCTGATGCTGCTCGATGTCACTGTCGGTGGGGTGTTGCCATGGGCGACGGTGGCACTGATGGCCGGCTTCATGGCCACCGTCGGCTTCACCTTCGCCAACGCGACCACTCTGGCGATCGGGGAGGTCCGGTACGCGGCCGGAACCGGCTCGGCGATCATCGGATTCGTGCAATACGGCCTCGGCGCCGTGGCGTCGCCGTTGGTCGGTCTGGCCGGTGAGCACAGCGCGGTGCCGATGGGGACGGTGATGTTCAGCTGCGCCGCGCTGGCCGCGACAGCGTTGTTCGTGTTGACCCGGGGTCATCTTCCCGGTGATGAAAGCGACTGGGATGACTGCGAAGTCGAGTCACTCGTTCCCGAGGCCGTGGGTAGCTCCGCGGACTAGCCGGCGAGCCCGCGAACGAAGTCCGCAATGGCCGCACCGATCTCGTCGGGGCTGTCCTCCTGAATGAAATGCGAACCGGCAACCGTCACCTCGGTCTGGTTCGGCCAGGTCCGGACGAATTCACGGATGCGCCCGCGCATGATCGCACCGGGTTCGGCGTTGACGAAGAGTTTGGGGATATCGCTGGTCTTGAGCCAGTCGCCGTAGTCCTCGACGATCGCGACGACGTCGGCCGGCTCGCCGTCGACCGGGATGTTCCGCGGCCACGAGAGCGTGGGCCGGCGGCCTTCACCCGGTTCGCGGAACGGCGCGCGGTAGTGGTCCATCTCCTCGTCGGTCAGTGTGCGCCGGATCGCCCCCGGCAGAACGCCTTCGACGAACATGTTCTGTTCCAGCACCATTGACTCGCCGTTGGGGGAACGGAAGCCCTGAAAGACCTCCCGCACCGGGTCGGGCCAATCCGCCCACGTCATCGGCGACGCGATGGCCTCCATATAGGCGATCCCGGCCACCCGGTCGCGATGCTGATTGGCCCAGTCGAAGCCCAGTGCCGATCCCCAGTCGTGCAGGACGAGCACCACGCGGTCTCCCAGATCCAGTGAGTCCCAGAGCTTGAACAGGTAGTCGCGCTGCTCCGCATAGTGGTAGCGGCCCGGTCCGGAATCGTCGAACTTGTCGGAGCCACCCATGCCGATCAGATCGCACGCCACCAGCCGGCCGAGGCCTTCCAGGTGCGGCATCACGTTGCGCCACAGGTAAGACGAGGTGGGATTGCCGTGCTGGAACACGATTGCCGAAGCGGCCGCGGCGTCACCCTGGTCGATGTAGGCCATCTGCTTGCCGTCGATTTCCTTGTACTGAAGCTTTCCGTACGGTTCAGCGCTGACCATGACGTTCTCCTCGATGTGGTTGGTCGTCGGCAACTTTGGCGGCGGCGGTCCGGGCGCAGTGCAGGATGCGCGCGGAGAATTCGGGGTCGGCCACTGCCCGGGACAGCGTCATGCCGCCGACGCAGAGCGCCATCAGTGCGATGGCCTCATCGAGCCGTTGGTCATCGGTCTCGTCGCCGCAGATCGCGGACAGCGACGTGCGCAGCTCACGCTCGTACGCGGCACGGAACTCGTCGGATCCACGGGCCGCCTCGGAGCCCAGGGTGGCGAAGGCGCAGCTGGTCGCCAGGTCGTCGCGATGTGCCGGGGTGAGATAGCGCTTGGCCAGGCTGGTCAGGCGGGCCCGCCAGGACTCGCCGCGCGACGGCTTGATCCAGCGGGGGCGACCGGTGCCGATGGCGTGGGCGAAGGCCGCCCCCGCCAGCTCGTCCTTGGTGTCGAAGTGGGAGTAGAAGGCGCCGTGGGTGAGCCCGGCATCGCGCATCACCGCGGCGATGCCCGCGCCGGTCAGTCCCTCTTCGCGGAGCCTGCGCGCGGCGGCATCGAGGATCCGGTCCTGAGACTCCTGCTTGCTGTCCGCACGTTTCGTCGGTGCATTTCGCATGATGGCCATCATGCTAATCGCATGACGGCCATCATGTGAAGGCCTCCGGGGAGGCTCGTGTAGATCAGCTCTTGTTGCGCTTGACCTGATTGAAAGGCACGCCGCGGTCGGCCGCTTGTTCGCGCGGGAAGCCCAGGATCCGCTCGCCGATCACATTGCGCGCCATCTCCGAGCTGCCGCCGCCCAGTGATCCGGTCTGGCGGGACAGATAGCGGACCCCGATGTCGAGAAGGCCGGGGGCATCGTCGGTGCCTTCGTCGATCACACCGGCCGTGCCGGCGATGGCCAACGCGGTGTCCACCTCGAGTTCGGTGGTCTCGGCGTGGAAGAGCCGGATCAAGGTGCCCGCGTTCGGCGGCAGCGATCCGTTGCCGATGGACTTGCCGACGTGGTCGATGAGCTGGTGCTTGACGATGCGCCGCACCAGGGCGCGGCCCGCCAGATCCTGGATCCGGGCGTCGTCACCCTGCCCGGTGGCCTCGGCGATCCCGATGTGGTCGGGCGGCATCTCGTTGGCGTTCTCGGCCCCGGTTCCGCTGGCGAACTCCGAACCACCGCCGACAGCGCGACGTTCGTGGTGCAGCTGGCGCGAGGCGACGGTCCAGCCGTCGTTGACCTCGCCCACCACGGCATCCGCGGGAAGTTCCAGGTTGTCGAAGAACTCCTCGCAGAACTCCTCGTTGCCGTTCACCTCGGTGATCCGGCGCATCGTGATACCCGGTGCGTTCAGCGGCACCAGGAACATGCTCAGGCCCTCGTGTTTGGGCACGGTCCAATCGGTGCGGGCCAGCATCAACCCGTAGTCGGCGGCAAACGCACTGGTGCTCCAGGTCTTGGCGCCGTTGATGATCCACGTGTCGCCCTTGAGCTCCGCGCGGGTGATCACACCGGCCAGGTCCGACCCGCCGCTGGGCTCGGACAACAACTGGCAGAGCACCTCGTCGCCGCGGATCGCGGCTGAGATGCGCTCGCGCTTCTGCTTTTCACTGCCCATGTCGAGAATCGTCGCGCCGCAGATGGTGAACGAGGGGGTGTTGAGGATCAACGGCATCTCGTAGGCCGTGCACTCATCGTTGAATGCCTTCTGGTACGCGTAATCCAAACCCAGGCCGCCGTACTCGCGCGGGAAGCAGATGCCCGCAAATCCACCTTCGTAGAGGCGCTTCTGCAGTTCCTTTGCGCGCTCCCAGGATTCGGTTTCGGCACGTACCGCGAACGGCGGGTCCTCCGGATCGATGGGCGGCATGTTCTCGGCCAGCCAGGTCCGGGCACGCAGGGCGAACTCTTCCACGGACTCTGTGGTCGTGGGGGTGCTCACGGTGTCGGTCATGCCCCAACCTCCTCGGCTGCGCGGGTCTTGCGGCTCAGGGCGTACACCGCGCGATGGTGATCTTCGGGTGAGCCGTACATGGCCCGGTACAGGGCGACCCTGCGCAGGTACAGATGCAGGTCGTGTTCCCAGGTCACACCGATGCCGCCGTGCAACTGCACGCAGTCCTGCAGCATCACGGGAGCACGTTCGGCCACATAGGCTTTCGCGACACTGACGAGCTTCGGCGCTTCCGGGGAACGTTCGGCCACCGCGGCCACCGCGCCCGCCGTGGTGGCGCGCGCGGCCTCGAACCACATCTTCATGTCGGCCGCGCGATGCTTGAGGGCCTGGTAGGAGGCCAACGGACGACCGAAGCTGTGCCGGTCTCCGAGCCACTGATTGGTCATCGTGAGCACCGCGTCGAGGATTCCGACGATCTCGGCGCACTGCAGCAGCAGGGCCACCTGGCGCTGGCGTTCGATGATGGCCGGCGTCTGCTCGGCGGACCCCACCACGGCGGACTCGCCCACCTCGACACCCTCGAATCGCACTCGGGCGTAATGCTTGACCAGGTCCACCGACTTCTGAACGCTGACCGTGACCCCGGCCGCGTCGGTGGGCACTGCGAACTGCCGGACCTGGCCGTCACACACGGCCACCACAAGTACCGTGGCGCTCTGATCGCCCGCTTCGACGCGGTCCTTGACACCGTCGATCCGGTACCCCGATGCGGTGCGGGTGGCCGTGGTGCCGATGCCGGTGGCGGACTGCAGGGCCCCGAACGGCCGGTTGGGCTCATAGGCCGCCCAGGACGCCACGGTCTCGCCGGACACCAGGGCCTCGATCAGTTCCTCATGCCCGCTGGATGCTTCGACCAGGCCGGCCAGCACGACGCTGACCGGGTGCAACGGGCCAGGCGCCACCGTGCGGCCGCCCTGCTCGGCGAGCAGGGCCAGGTCGGTGACGCCGTCCCCGGACGGGCTGCCGCCGCCCAGCTCCTCGGGCACCAGCAAGCTGGCCCAACCCAATTCCGCTGCGCGTCCCCACCATTGGGAGTCGAACGAGACCCCCTCGGCGTGCAGCTGGCGCACTCGGGTCAGCGGCACCTCCTTTTCCAGGAATGCCTGCGCGGTGGACGTGAACAGCATCTGTTCGGGATTTGCCACATCGGTCATGGAGTCGGCCCAGCTTCTTAGGTGTGAGGAGGACTAGATCAGGTCAGGACGAGCGCCGGGACATCGGGCCGGTACACCTTCTTGTTCTCGACCTTGAACAGGTCGACCAGGTTGCCGCCCATGACCTTTCGGACACCCTCTTCGTCGAGGCCGTGTGCCTGCAGGTCGTCGACCAGGTTGATCGGATCGGCCAGCCCCTCGGGGTGCGGCCAGTCGGACCCGAAGATGATGCGGTCGATGCCGCACAGGTCGGCCATCTTCTTGAAATCGTCCTCCCAGAACGGCGCGACGTAGATGGCGCGTTTGAACGCCTCGATCGGGTCCTCGGGGAACTCCTGCGGCATCTTCGAGTAGACGTCCTTGAATTGGTAGAACAGGTACGGCACCCAGGACGCGCCGTTCTCCACCGACAGGATGCGCAGATCGGGGTTGCGGGTCAGCGCACCGTGGCAGACCAGCGCGGCCATGGTGTCTTCGATGGGCCGCTTGCCCATCGCGACCATCCGGAACGAGGTCGGCTTGAACGGTGTGAACTCCTCGGCCGGCTCCCAGTCGTTGAGGTACTGGGAATAGCCGCTGTCCGAGGCGTGCATGCACACCGGGATACCGGCTCTGACGCAGGCGTCCCAGAACGGATCGAATTCGGGCAGACCCAGCGAACGGCTGCCGCGGTAGCCGGGCACCGGCGCCGGGCGGACCAGCACGGTCTTCGCCCCGCGTTCCAGGCACCACTGAAGTTCTTCGAGGGCGCGGTCGACGACGCCCAGATTGATGACCGGGGTGGAGAATATGCGGTCGGAGTAGTTGAACTGCCAGGTCTCGTACATCCACTCGTTGAGCGCGTGAATGATGTCGAGGATCAGGTCCGGGTCGTCCTTGAGGCGCTCCTCGACCAGGCTGGCCAACGTCGGGAACATGATCGTGTAATCCAGGCCGAGGCTGTCCAGAACCTCAAGGCGCGCTTCGGGATTGCGGAAGGCGGGGATGGCCTTCATGGGCTTGCCCATCACCTCGCGGTAGCTCTTGCCACCGCTGCCGTGACGGAAGTACTCCTCCTGGGCACCGGGTCGCGCGACGACCTCGAACGTGGGGTTCGGGATGTAGTCGCTGATGTGGTTGCGCACCACGATCTTCGTGCGGCCGTGCACGTCGATGTAGTCGATGACGCCCTTGCGGTGGTCGGGCAGGAATTTGGTGAGCGCTTCCTTGGGCTCATAGAAGTGGTTGTCGGCGTCGAACACCGGGTAGGGAAGCTCGCGTGAGGGCATGTTCGCCTCCTGGAAGAGTCTGATTTTCGAAACTGGTAATGACGTTACCACGTGATGACCAGCCCGGACGAACACATTCGGGCGATCGCTCAAAACCTCGGAAAAGCGCTGTTCAGGCGGGGGATTCGGGCATCAGAAGGCCACGTGCGCAGAACTGGTAGATGTGCTCGCCTTCGATCGGCGTTCCGTTGAGTTCCACGCCCAGTGAACGCAGGCGCATCGCACCCAGCACCGACTGCATGATGAGGGCCGCGGTGCTCTGGACATCGATGTCGGGCCGGAAGGCTCCCGAGTCCATTCCGCGCCGCAGGATGTCGCCGATGAGATCGTGCAATGGCGTCAGCACCCGGGCGTATTCACGGGGCAGCGACTCGGCGAGATGGTCGTTGTAGAAGGTCAGGCCACGGTTGATGCTGTCCTGGGTGCTCGACGATGCCGGCGTGGTGATGCGCTCGATGAGCGACCGCAGGGCCTCGGGGCCCGCGAGCCCGTCGGTATCGGAGCGCCAGCGCTGCGTGGACTCGGCCATGATCTTGTCGATGAGGGCGAGCAGCAGCTCGTCCTTGGTGGAAAAGTGCTGGTAGAACGACCTCAGTGAGGTCTTGGAGCGCTCCACCACCTCCAGCACGGTGAAGTCGGTGCGTCCTGTCTCGCCCAGGATGGCCAGCGCCGATTTCATGAAGCGGCGGGCCCGGTCGGCGTGCGCTTCGGCGCGTGCGCCGTCGGACGGTCGTTCGGCCGGCCTAACCATTGCGCCATCACCTCCGTCATGCTGCACTTGCGAGAATGACGTTACCGTTTTTGTAGAAGCAATAGGCAGGCAACGATTGAGCGAGTGGTTTCTGTTCCTACCCCAGGTGCGATTGGGCGTCGACGACATCGTCGAGCGTGCGCGGGTGGCCGAGGGCAGCGGATTCGACGGCATCGCGTTCATCGACCATCTGGAGGCCCCTGGTGCCACGCATCAAAGCATCTGGGAGGCAATGACTGTCGCCACCTGGGTGGCGGCCCGCACCGAGCGGCTGCGGATCGGTCACCTGGTGCTGTGTGACGCCTTCCGGCATCCGGCGGTGCTGGCCAAGCAGGCCGTCACGTTGTCGGCGGCCAGCGGCGGCCGGTTCGAGCTCGGGCTGGGCTCGGGCTCGTGGCCGCAGGAGTTCGAGCGGTTCGGTGTCGAGACCGGTGACGCCGCGGCCCGCGTACACCGGCTCGGTGAGAATCTGGAGCTGCTGCAGCGGTATTGGGACGGCGACGACGACCGGGCGCAGACCCCGCGTCCTGACCATCCAATTCCGTTGGTACTGGGCGGAACCGGCAAGCGCATGATGGAACTGGTTCGCGCCCACGCCGACTGGTGGAACATTCCGTCGCATCAGCTGGATCGGTTACCCGCATTGCTGCCCACCGTGGGTTCGGCACGGGTCTCCCTGCAACAGATGGTCGGCTTCGTGGGGCGCGGTGCCGATCGCTCGGCGGTGACCGAACGCAGCACCCGGTTGTTCGGGCACCTCGGCGGCGGGCTGGTGTGCGGCGACGCTGCCGAACTCACCGCGCATTTCGCCGGACTGTCGGCCCAGGGCGTCGAACGCTTCTACGTGTGGTTCGCCGATTTCGCGGCACCCCAGACGATTTCCGAATTCGCCGAGACAGTCATCAACACGTGACAGAGAGGAACGACATGACCGCTGGAACCAACGAGGCACCCGCCGAGGCCGGGGCCGAGCCTGCGCAGTGGACGCTGCAGATGCTGCTGGATCTGTTCGACGCGGAACCCGCGGGGGAGAACCGCTTCACCGTGCAGACCGGCCTCGCCGGTGTCGACGAGCGTCAGGTGGTGGAGGGAACCCAGATCGTGGGCGCCGCCATCGTCGCAGCGGCCAAACGCTTTCCGGACAAGTCGATCCGCTCGGTGCACGCGGTGTTCGCCCGCGCGGTCATGGTCGGACCCCCGGTCGAGCTCGACATCGACGTGATCAGTGAGGGCCGGTCCACGGCCACCGCGGTGGTCGCCGCATCGCAGAACGGCAAGCGTTGCATCACCATCACGGTGTTCACCGACGTGCCGTCCGGTGACGTGATCCGTCATCACCTGCCACGGCCCGAGGTCGCGGGCCCGGCCGACTCGAATGTCTCGCACATGCCGATGATCGGTCGCGAGCTCCGGCTCGTCGACGTCGTGGACGTCAACAGCCCCGACGAGGTCGGTCCGCCCGAGCTGTACGCGTGGCTGCACTACGAACCCGTCCCGGCCCGCGACGACCTGGCCAAGGCGCTGATCGCGTACTTCACCGGGCACCTGGGTATCTCGACCACCATGCGGGCCCACGAGGGCATCGGCACCGCCCAGGCTCATCTGACCGTCTCGACGGCGCCGATGACCGTCACCGTGAGCTTCCACGAGCCGGTCCGCTGGGACGGCTGGCTGCTCTACAGCCACGAGAGCACCCAGGTCGGCTCGGGGATGTCGTATGTGCGCGGCGCCGTGCACACAGAAGAGGGTGAACTCCTCGCGTCGTTCAGCCAGGATGCGCTGATCCGTCCGCTGCGCACCACCGATACCAACATCTCGGCCCACTCGCGGCTGTAGGCCGGCGCCGCCGCTCAGATCTTCAGATACCCCTTGTCTGCCGGGATCTGAGCGGCGGTGACCAATGACGACGCATCGCCGGCCAGCCAGACCACGATGTCGGAGATGTTGTCCGGCGCGATGAGTGAATCCGTCGGCAGCGCGCCGGGGGAGAAGCTGTGGATGTAGTTCGGATGGTCCTGCAGCACCTGGTACATAGACAGGTCGTTGCCCATCGGGGTGTCGGTGCCGTAGGGGTGGATCGAATTGACCCGGATGCCGAACTCGCCCAGCTCGACCGCGAGTGAGTTGGTGAGCCCGACGACGCCGAACTTGCTGGCGCAGTAATGCGCACAACCCGGCACGGCCTTGATGCCCGCGGCCGAGCTGATGGTGATGATCGAACCGCCGTTGCCCGCCTCGATCATCGGGGGCACCACCGCCTGCACCGTGTGGAAGAGTCCGGTGAGATTGACGTCGATGATGTCCTGCCACTGCTGTGCCGGAATCTCCCACAGCCGGCCCCAGTTGAGCACAGCGGCATTGGCGACGACGATATCGAGGCGGCCGAACTGTTCGACCGCGTCGGCCACCAGGCGGCGTTGACCTTCTGCATCGCGCACATCGACCTCGCGGGCCAGGATCTTGCGGCCCTCGCCCTCGACCAGTGCCACGGTCTCGGCGAGATCCTCCGGGGTGGCGGCGGCATACCCGTTGTGCTCGGCGACGGGGGCGCAGGCGTCGAGCGCGATGATGTCGGCTCCGGCGCGGGCCAGTCGCACGCAGTGCGAGCGGCCCTGCCCGCGCGCGGCTCCGGTGACGTAGGCGACCCGCCCGGCCAGTGGGGTGTCGGCTGTCGGCTCCTTGCGCAAGCGCTCGTCGGTGGGGCTCATGCGGGTTGCTCCTCGGGTAGCGCGGTGACACGGACATCGGTGAACTCGTAATCGGACAGTGGGGAGCGGCGGGCGAACTGCCGGGATCCGGTGATGGTCTGCGGCCGGTAGTACGGGGTTTCGTACTGGGAGTTGACGAAATAGGAGTTCAGGCCCGATGCCGCGGTGTAGTACAGATGCGCGACGCGGCCATCGCGGCGCATCCGTTCATTCCAGAGGTTGAAAGCGTCCTGGCTGACGGTGGCTACCTGGGCGCCGCGGTGGCGCGTCTCATCGATGATCCGCACGGCGTGTGCGGCCACGGTTTCGACATAGTCCAGCCAGGCGAAGCCGACGAAGCCGAGTGGCCCGACGATCTCCCAGCGGTTGGGCAGGCGGGGGTGGGCGGTGCCCGCGTAGCTGTGCAGGCCGTGCGCCCGGTAATACTGGGCGAGGTCGAAACCGTTGGGGCCGAGGATGGTGTCCGGGCGGTAGGTCTCCGGGTCGATCCACAGTTCGTAGCCTGTGGCCAGTACCAGCAGTTCGGCCGGGTGCTCGACGCCGTCGGTGGTGCGGATCCCGGTGGCGGTGATCCGCTCGATCGGCGTGGTGATCAGGTTGGTGTTCGGATTGTTCAGCGCAGGCAGGAACGCGCTGGAGATCACCGGCCGCTTGGCCAGGATGCCATAGCGCGGCACCAGCTTTCGCCGGGTCGAAGGGTCGTCGACGACCGCGCGCAGCAGCAGCCGGTACAGCAGCCGGGACCAGCCGTCGTAGAGCGGCATCAGGCGGCGCAGCCATTTGTCCGGCAGCCGGGAGAACACGTGGACGATGGGCGCCACCATGAAGATGTCCATCGCCAGCCGGCCCGCCGCGTTGACGGCCGGGACGACCCCCGGCAGCCGGAACAGCCGGCGCATCCCCGGCGAGATGTCGAAGTCGATCTTCGGTAGCACCCACGCCGGGGTGCGTTGGTAGACATCGAGATTGGCCGCTTTTGCGGACAGGGCCGCGGTGATCTGGACGCCCGACGATCCGGTCCCGATCACGGCGATGCGCTTGCCGTCGGTGTCGTAGCTGTCGTCCCAGGCGTTGGGGCGCAGGATGGTTCCGGTGAAGTCCTCGACACCCTCGATGTCGACGGTGTTCTTGGCGTTGATGTAGCCGCCGACGGAACTGACCAGGAAACGTGCGGTCACCGGCGCTCGGTCGCGGATCTCCAGTCGCCACAGGCCGCGTTCGTCGTCCCACTGCTGGCGGATCACCTCGGAGTCGGGACGCAGGTGTTCGTAGAGTCCGAGATGGGTGGCCGTGTCCTGCAGGTAGCGGTGGATCTCCGGCCCGGGTGCGAAGAATCTGCTCCAGTTCGGGTTGGGGGCGAACGACAGCTGGTACCACAGGGTGGGGATGTCGACGGCCAGGCCGGGGTAGTGGTTGTCGCGCCAGGTGCCGCCGAAGTCGTTGCCGCGTTCGATGATGACGAAATCGCGGATACCCTTCTGGCGCAACATGTGTGCGGTGGCGATGCCACCGGGTCCGGCGCCGATGATCGCCACCTCGTAGTCGGGTTCGGTCATTACTGCCTTCCGGTAAGGCCGACGACGATGTGGTCGGACACGAATCGTTTCACCGCACGTGGACTGTCGAGGTTCACGCCGATCGGTGGGAGAAGTTCGAAGCTCAGCAGCAGGCGCACGATCCACTCGCTGGCCCGCGCCGGCGCAACACCAGGCCCGACCTCCCCGCGCTCCTGGGCCGCCCGCACGAACGGCTTCCACAGTTCGATCGACCGCCGCATCAGGTCGTCACCCGTATTGCGCAGCAGCAGTACCAGGATGCTCTCGTTGATGCCGCGCGGTGCCACGGAATCCGACTGCCGGCGGTGCGCGCAGATGACGACCGCCGCCGCGGCGACCTGATCGGCCAGGGTGTCGTGCCGGCCCACCTCTGCCGCAATGGTCTCGATGAACGCGGCGGCCAGGTGGTCGAGCCCGACCCTGATGGCGTTGTCGCGGCTGCCCAGAGCGTTGTGGACGGTACCGCGGGATACTCCCGCGTTTTCTGCGACTGCGGTGAGGCTGAATTGCCTTGGGCCCAAAAGCCGCAGCGTCGCGGCAGTGGCAGCGAGCAGCGTGGGTGACACCGCTCGGTCCGCATCGCGCATTTGAACAGATTAACGAAATCTGTTCAATGTGGTCAGCGTTTTGGCAGATCTGCCGCCGCCGCGTCCAACACGTCGTTGAAGACCCTGGTCAGCATCGGTCGGCCCACCCATCGGGTCAGGGCCCCGCCGATGAGTGGGAACTTCACCCGGAACGTCGTGCTCCATGTGACACGGGTGCCGCCGTCCACCGCCGCGAAGCCGACTCGACCGTGCCGGTGTTCGGAGGGCGGGAAACTGCGTTCGACGGAGTAGTCGAAGGAATGTGGCGCGTCGTAGGCGGTGATGCGTTCCCGGAACCACCCGATGGTCCAGAGCAGGATGCGTACCGCTCCCTGTCCGTAGGGGGCCTGCAGGCCGGGTTCGGCCAGTCGCTGCCGAAGCACCAGTGGAGAGCGCGTGAAATTGGCTGCGTTGCTCATGAAGTCGAACACCTCGTCCTGCGGTGCTGCGATGGTCCGTTCGACGGTGATGGTCTGCATCAGTCCTCCTGCTGCCTGGTCAGGGTGCGCGCCGCGGCGGCGTCGCGCAGTTTGTCGGGGTTGCGGATCGCGTAGAGCGCGGTGATGAGGCCGTCGGTCACCTCGATGAGCAGGACCGAGTCCAGCGTTCCGTCCTGGCGGAACAAGACGGCCGGCATCGAGTTGTAGCTGCCGAACGAGATGTCGAACCCGGCCATGCCGCCCTGGGCGAGTCCTGCCATGAACTGCGCGACCCGTTGTGGTCCGACGACCGGGCGACGCGCCGCCGATACCTGCCCGCCGCCGTCGGACAACGCCACGATCTCGGGCGCCATCACCGCGACGAGGCCGTCGATGTCCCCGGTGCGCGCGGCGCGCAGGAACTTCGTGACGGTGGCACGCGCCAGTTGCCTGTCCGGCCTGAAACGGCGGCGTCGGGCTTGCACGTGTTCGCGTGCGCGATGGGCGATCTGGCGCACCGTCGTATCCGACTTGCCGACCACGAGCGCTATCTCGGGATGGCTGTAGCCGAACACCTCGTTGAGGACGAACACCACGCGTTCGTCGGGGCTGAGGGTCTCCAGGATCAGCAGCATCGCGATGGACACGGACTCGGCGAGGACGGCGTCCTCGCTCACGTCCGCCGTGGTCTGGATCGGTTCGGGCAGCCAATTGCCGACGTAGTCTTCGCGCCGGCGCCGGCTCGTGCGTAGTGCATTCAGGGCCTGGCGCGTGACGATCTGCACGAGATACGCGTGCGGATGGGTGACCTCGCCGGCGGTGATCCAGCGCAGGTAGCTTTCCTGCACCACATCTTCGGCGTCGGCGGCGCTACCCAGAATCTCGTACGCCAGCGTGAAGAGCAGCGGGCGGTGCCCGGCGAATACCTCGGTCGCGTTCAGATGAGTCCCCTATGCCTGTGGTCGTCACACTCTCAGACACCGCTCGACGGCCGAACCGTGACAGCCTTCGGCTGTGAACCGCGTCACATGGCGGAGACGTCGTGCGCGTGGTGGACGATGTCGTGCAGGTGATAGATCGCGATCGTCGCGACGGTGAACTCGCTGCCGTTGCTGCGCAGCCCGCGACGTGACCAGGCGCCGGCCGGGACGTGATCGTAGGTGTGGGCGACGACGCTCGCCGCCCCGAACAGTTCGGTGGCGACGGTGACCGGATCCTGCGATCCGTAGTCGTCGGCGATCGCGGTGGCATCCTGATCCCAGTTGGGGAACCGCGGATCGTCCTCGGTCAGCATCAACCGCACCCGGTGCTCGAAGATCCGGTGCACGTCACGGATGTGGCAGCCGTATTCCAGGATCGACCAGCGGTCCGCACGCGTCCGGGCGCCTACCCCGGGGCGGTGCAGGCGGGGTACCCATTGCGCGGCATCGTCGCGGATCAGGCCGGCCACCTCGCTCCGCTGCACCGCCGTCGGGTCGAACCCGCACTCAAGGCAGGTGCGGGACAGTACCCAGGTCCAGTCCTTGTCGTCGGGTTCCAGTGCGGGGTCCATGGCACCAGTGTCCGTCACCGGTCAGCCGGACGACAACGCCGATCTGAGCACATCGAGTGGCAGCCCACCCAGATCCAGTGCGCGGCTGTGGAATTCTCGCAACGACGATCCCCGGCGCAGGGTCTCGTCGCGCAGTTCGTGCCAGATCCGCTGGCCGATGGCGTACGACGGTGCCTGTCCCGGCCAGCCCAGGTAGCGATCCAGCTCGAAGCGCAGGTTCTCCTCGGCCATTGCCGAATGCGAGGTCAGGAAGTTCCATGCCCGCTCGGCATCCCACACCTCACCGTCGGGGGCGGTCAGGCCGCAGTGCACGCCGATGTCGATCACCACGCGGGCGGCGCGGAATCGTTGCGCGTCAAGCATTCCCATCCGGTCACCGGCATCGTCGAGCCAGCCGAGCTCAGCCATCAACCGCTCGGCGTACAGGGCCCAGCCCTCACCGTGGCCCGACACCCAGCAGCCCAGCCGGCGCCACCGGTTGAGCTGGTCGGCCAGGGCAACGGCGCGACCGATCTGCAGGTGATGGCCGGGGACACCTTCGTGGAAGACCGTGGTGGTTTCCTGCCAGGTGTGGAACTGCTCGACCCCGGGCGGCACCGACCACCACATGCGTCCGGGGCGCGACCAGTCCTCGGACGGCCCGGTGTAGTAGATGCCGCCGGTCTGGGTCGGTGCGATCCGGCATTCGAGGGTGCGAAGCGGCCCCTCGATGTCGAAGTGGGTGCCGGCCAGGGAATCCACCGCGCGATCGGAGAGCTGCTGCATCCACGCCTGCAGGGCGTCCGTCCCGCTGATGACGTATCGCGGCTCCTCGTCGAGCCGGCGCAGCGTCTCGGCGACCGTGGCACCGGGATAGAGCTCTTGGGCGATCGATTCCTGCTCGGCGACAACGGCATCGAGCAGGCCCAGGCCCCACTCGTAGGCCTCGTCGAGATCGACGGAGGTGCCCAGGAACAGCCGTGACATGAGTCTGTAGGCGTCGCGCCCGCAGGCATCGGTTTGACGGGCACGCGGGGCGATTTCCTCACGCAGCACCTCGCCCAGGTGCCGGTAGGCGTCGGCCGCGGCCTCGCCGTGCTGCCGCAACTCCGCCTGAAGTCGCGGGTGTTCCGGTGCCGCGCCGGCGCACATCTCGGCGAACAACTCGGCGATCTGGCGGGACTGGGCGACCCCTCGGGTGACCTGGCGCAGCGCGGGGGCGTGGCCGGTGCCCGACGCTTCGCGCAACGCGTCCGCGTAACCTGCGACCCGCTCGGGTACTTTCGCCAACCTCGCGGCGATCAGCGCCCAATCATCCTCGGTTTCGGTGGGCATCAGGTCGAACACGTCGCGCATGGTCTGCAGCGGCGACGCGATGACGTTGAGCTCGCCCAGGTCCAGCCCGGCATCATGCACGTCGACGATCGCGCCGAGGCGCTCGCGCAGGGCGGCCACGGTGACCACGTCGATGTCATCCACGGGCTCGGCCCCGTCGAGCTCGGCCAAGGTGGCACGGGCCGCTTCGGCGCGTGCGGTCACCCCCTGCGGGGAGTAGTCGGTGACGTCGTCGTCGTGACCGGTGATACCCATTTCTGTTGCGGCGCACGGGTCGAGGCGCGCATAGGTGTCCAGGTAGCGCTCGGCCACCGAGTCGACGGCGGTGGCGGCCCTAGCCAAGGTTGTTCGCGGCGAAGGTGTCGCACTTGTTCGGATCACCGGTCTGGTAACCGATGGTGAACCACTTCTGGCGCTGTTCGGAGGAGCCGTGGGTCCAGGCCTCGGGGTTGATCCGGCCGGTGGCCTGCTTCTGGATCCGGTCGTCGCCCACCGAGGAGGCCGCCGACAGCGCGTCGGTGATGTCCTTGTCGCTCAACGGTTCCAGGAAAGGCACGTCAGTGCCCTCCTGCCGGGTGATCGACGCGTAGTGCGCCCACACCCCGGCATAGCAGTCGGCCTGAAGCTCGGTGCGCACGCCCGCGCCGGTGGCGCCCTCGGGGTCACGCTGGGCCCGGCCGAGAACTCCGAGCAGGTCCTGCACGTGGTGACCGAACTCGTGGGCCACCACGTACTCCTGCGCGAGCGGGCCTCCGCTGGAACCGAACTGGTCGACGAGCACCTGGAAGAAGTCGGTGTCGAAGTAGGCCGTCTTGTCCACCGGGCAGTAGAACGGCCCGACATCACTGGTGGCCGGACCGCAGCCGGTCTGAACCTGGCCCTTGAACAGCCGCACGTGCGGACGGGTATAGCCCTTGAGCAGTTGCTGCCACACACCGTCCACGGAGTTCCCGGTGGCGACCACCCGGCATTCGACCTTGGAGTTGGCGTCGGCGCCGGTCTTGCACTGGCTCAGATCGAATCCCTCGGCCTCGACACCGTTGGTGGAGATCTCCTGCTGCTGGGGGAGCACGGTGCCGGGGTCCACACCGAGGAACAACGCGAGCACCACGATCAACAGACCGCCCATCCCGCCGCCGATCGCGATGCCACGGCCGGGGCCACGGCCACCGCCGGTACTGGAGGTGGTGCTCGTGTCGATCTGCATACCCTCGTTGAAGGTCATCGCGTCACTCCATCGCATTCGCCGGTAGGTGCGTGCTCAACAGCCCGTTCAGCTTGCCACATTAGGATTCACACGTGTCCGTCGTTGCGGAACATACGACCATCGCCCACACCTCGCTCGGGCGGCTACGCGGCACCCGCGAAGGCGGGGTCAGCGTATGGCGGGGTGTCGAGTACGCCCAGCAGCCCATCGGCGCATTGCGTTTTGTTGCGCCGCGGCCTGTGGTGCCCTGGACCGGGGTGCGCGACGCCGTCGAGCACGGCCCGTTGCCACCCCAAGGCCGCTCGTTCGTCGGGGGAGGCCGCGACGACCCCAAGATCCGCGACGAGGCTTGCCTGACCGTCACGGTGTGGTCGCCCGACACGGGTGGATCGCTGCCGGTGATGGTGTGGATCCCCGGCGGGGCCTTCGTCTACGGCGCCGGTCAGTTGCAGCTGTACAACGGTTCGCGGCTGGCCGCCAACGGCAACGTGGTCGTCGTCAATGTCACGTACCGGCTCGGCGTGTTCGGCGGATTCGAACTCGGTGACCTGGGCGAGGGGTTCGACGACAACCTGTGCCTGCGCGACCAGATCGCCGCGCTGCATTGGGTGCGCGACAACATCGCCGCATTCGGCGGCGATCCCGAACAGGTGACGGTGTTCGGTGAATCGGCCGGTGCCACATCGGTGTTGGCACTGTTGGCCAGCCCGGCGGCCGACGGTCTGTTCGCCAGGGCCATCGCCCAGAGCCCGGCGCTGCCGCTGATCGCCGACCGTGAAGACCGGGCCCGCCAGTCGCGGCGCTTCATGCAACTGCTCGGGGTCGGCGCCGAGCAGCTCAAAGTGCTACCGCAGCGCCAGTTGCGCCGGGCCGCAGGTCAGCTGCAGCTCGAGAGTGTGCAGCAGACACCGACGTTGGCCTACGGGCTGACCCACGGCGTCGACCTGCTGCCGCTGCACCCGACCGAAGCCGCACGCGCGGGTGCGGTGTCCGCGGTGCCGTTGATCATCGGCACCAACAGCCACGAGGCGTCGATGTTCGCGTGGGGTAAGCCACCGATGCTGCCGACCACGCCGGCCGGCGTCGAGGACTATCTGCGCCGTCGCGCTCCGCAGGACCGCGATCGGGTGTTGAGCGCCTATCCCGATCTCCCGCGCCGCCGGGCGTTGATCGCTTTCGGGTCCGACGTCATGTTCGGGGCGCCGACCTGGGCGTTCGCCGATGCCTACAGCGGGCACGCGCCGACTCACGTGTACCGGTTCGACCACACCACATGGACGTTGAAGGTGTTGGGCCTTGGCGCCACCCACGGCAGCGAGATCGTGCACATCCAGCACAGCTACGGGTCGTATCTCGGGCGGAAGTTGCACCCGCTGGGCAGGCGGGTGCAGCCGTCGGTCGGCCGGCGGATGCAACGTACCTGGCTGGATTTCGCCCGGGCCGAGGTCGCCGACTGGCCGGAGTACGACATCGAGCGGCGGCTGACCCGGGTGATCCGTTCCACGCGCGACGAAACCGTCGCCGATCCCGACGCGGCGCGCCGCGTGGCGTGGGAAGGGCTGGACTGACGCCCTACTTGCCGTAACGCTCGTCGCTGTAGCGGCGCAAGTTGTGTAGGAACCGCTGGAACAGCCACGCCATCACCGGCTGGCCCATGGTCATCCCGAGTCGCCCGGCCAGCCCGCTGGGCTTCATGGCCATCACCCAGGTCAGGTGGCAGCCGTCGGCTGTCTCCACCACGCGGTAGTCCTCGGCGAAGGCCGAGATCGCGTTCGAGGTGCTGGTGTTGAAACGGAAAGCCATGTGGGAGAAAGGTTCCCAGGCCAGGAATTCCTCATCGCCGACGATGTGCCCGCGCATCGTGACCGTGCGGGTGGTGCCGACACCGCGGGGTTCGGGGCTGGTCCACTCCACATTTGTGATGACGGTGGCCCAGTGCGGCCAGGAGGTCTCATCGCTGAGCACCTCGAACAACTGCTCGGGGGTGATGGCGAGATCGACGGTGCTGACGAAGCGGAACGGCGCACGGTCGATGAAGTCCAACTCGACACGTTCGCACTGGTAGGTCCGGGCCATGGGTAGACACCCTAGGGGAGAGTGTCTAGTGGCGGGTCAGCCCGGCCCGTCGCCGGCCGCCGCCAGCAGTGGGACCACCACGTCGCTGATGGGGGTGGGCAGGCCATGCGCGGCTGCCTTGCGGGCGATGACGCCGTTGCGGATGTCCCACTCCAGCGGCCGGCCGACCCGATGGTCGGTCAGCATCGAGGTGGTGAGGTCCTCGGGTGCGGCGGCCAGCATGGTGACGATCTCGTCGACCACCGCATCGGCCAGATCGGCGCCGTCGGCCCGGGCCACGGCCAGGCACTCGGTCAGATAGCGCCGCGCCAGCGCGGCCACGTCGTCGCGGCGGAACATGCCCGCGCGCCGGTCTGCCAGCACCATGAACCCGACCACGGCGTTGACCAGCAACTTGCGCCAGGCCGCGCTGCGGAAATCGGGGTCGTGTTCGACGGTGATGGCGGTGCCGCGCACCGCGCCGGCCACTGTCGTCGCCGCCGGGGACTCGGGCAGCACCAGCCGGGCCTCACTGCGCAGGCGCACCCAGCCCCCGGGCTGCATCTCCGACGAGATCCACACCGCCGCGGGCACGACGTGCGCCTCGTCGGTGTGCCGGCTCATCGCACTGACCCGCTCGACCTGCTCGACGCCGTTCTGCAGCGCGCACACCACGGTGTTCTCGTCGCACAGCCTGTCCAGCCACACGGCGGCCTGGCCGTTCTGGGTGTCCTTGACGGCGAGAAACACCACGTCGAGCGGGCCGTCGACCGTGGCCGGATCGGTGTGCACCGGGCCCGGCACCCGAATGGGCTCCGCGTCGTCGGGCCGGACCTCGACACCGTCGCGCGGGGTCCGTCCGCACAGCAGGACCGGTCGACCGGCGGCATACAGGAGGGCGGCGACGGTGGACCCGATGGCGCCCGGGCCGATGACGGCGATGGGGGAGTTCGGTGTTCTCGGGTCTTCGCGCGAGCGCTCATCCACATCGCCAAGTTACCGCCGCAGACCGACTCTCTAGACTGGTCAATCGTCACCACCAGTCTCTCTCGACTCAACATTCAGGAGTTTTCGTGCTGCGCAGTCATGGCGCCGGTTCATTGCGGGCCGCGGATGCCGGTCAAACGGTCACCTTGGCGGGATGGGTGGCGCGTCGCCGTGACCACGGCGGGGTCATCTTCATCGACTTGCGCGACGCTTCGGGGGTGTCTCAGGTGGTGTTCCGCGAAGGCGATGTGCTCGCCGCCGCGCACCGGCTGCGCGCCGAGTTCTGCATCGCCGTCACCGGAGTGGTCGAGGTCCGTCCCGAGGGCAACGAGAACCCCGACATCCCCACCGGCAAGATCGAGGTGAACGCCACCTCGCTGACCGTGCTGTCCGAAAGCGCCCCGCTGCCGTTCCAGCTCGATGAGACCGCCGGCGAGGAAGCCCGGCTCAAGTACCGCTACCTGGATCTGCGCCGTGAAGGCCCGGGCCACGCAATCCGGTTGCGGTCCAAGGTCAATGCGGCCGCCCGCAGTGTGCTGTCCGAGCACGACTTCGTCGAGATCGAAACTCCGACGTTGACCCGTTCGACCCCGGAGGGCGCCCGCGACTTCCTGGTGCCCGCGCGCCTACAGCCCGGCTCGTTCTACGCGCTGCCGCAGAGCCCGCAGCTGTTCAAGCAGCTGCTCATGGTCGCGGGCATGGAGCGCTACTACCAGATTGCGCGCTGCTACCGCGACGAGGATTTCCGCGCCGACCGCCAGCCGGAGTTCACCCAGCTG
Source organism: Mycobacterium sp. 134 (assembly GCF_048282715.1). Lineage (NCBI taxonomy): Bacteria > Bacillati > Actinomycetota > Actinomycetes > Mycobacteriales > Mycobacteriaceae > Mycobacterium > Mycobacterium sp. 134. Next base: position 3,637,605 of record NZ_JBLVUN010000008.1, on the reverse strand, counting down.
GACATGGAGCTCAGCTTCGTCGACGCCGACGACGTCATCGCGATCTCCGAGCAGATCCTGAAGGCGTTGTGGGCGCTTGTCGGCTACGACCTGCCGCTGCCCCTGCCGCGGATCAGCTACGCCGACGCGATGCGTCGCTTCGGTTCGGACAAGCCCGACCTGCGCTTCGGCGTCGAACTGATCGAGTGCACCGAGTACTTCAAGGACACCCCGTTCCGGGTGTTCCAGGCCCCCTATGTGGGTGCCGTCGTCATGAAGGGCGGGGCCTCGCAGCCGCGTCGCACCCTCGACGGCTGGCAGGAATTCGCCAAGCAGCGCGGCCACAAGGGACTGGCCTACGTGCTGGTGGCCGAGGACGGCACGCTGGGCGGCCCGGTGGCCAAGAACCTCACCGACGCCGAGCGCGACGGCCTGGCCGCCCACGTCGGCGCCGAGCCCGGTGACTGCGTGTTCTTCGCGGCGGGCCCGGCCAGGTCGGCGCGAGCGCTGCTGGGCGCCACCCGCATCGAGATCGCCAAGCGCCTCAACCTGATCGACCCGGCCGCGTGGGCGTTCACCTGGGTGGTGGACTTCCCGATGTTCGAACCCGCCGACGTGGCGACGGCCTCGGGCGACGTGGCCGTGGGTTCGGGGGCCTGGACGGCCGTGCACCACGCCTTCACCGCGCCGAAGGCCGAATCGGAGGGCACCTTCGACACCGATCCAGGCAGTGCGTTGTCCGACGCCTACGACATCGTGTGCAACGGCAACGAGATCGGCGGCGGCTCGATCCGTATCCATCGGCGCGACATCCAGGAGCGGGTGTTCGCCATGATGGGCATCGACCACGATGAGGCCCAGGACAAGTTCGGATTCCTGTTGGACGCCTTCGCCTTCGGGGCGCCGCCGCACGGCGGCATCGCGTTCGGCTGGGACCGCATCACCGCGCTGCTGGCCGGGGTGGACTCGATCCGCGAGGTCATCGCGTTCCCCAAGTCGGGTGGTGGCGTCGACCCGCTGACCGATGCGCCCGCGCCGATCACCCCGCAGCAGCGCAAGGAATCGGGAATAGACGCCAAGCCCGAGGAGCTCAAGAAGTCATGAGCGATATCGACCCTGACTTCGACAAGAGCGAATTGGTCGCCGACGCGGCGGCTCTCGATGACTTCAACCGCAACGTGGTCGAGGAATTCCGCGCCAATGGCGGCAAGGTGGGCGGACCGTTCGAGGGCGGCACGCTGCTGCTGTTGCACACCACCGGGGCCAAATCCGGGCAGCCCCGGCTATCGCCGCTGGCCTACCTGGATGTCGACGACCGGATGCTGATCGTGGGCTCCTACGCCGGTGCGCCGAAAGACCCGGCGTGGGTGCACAATCTGCGGGCCAACCCGAAGGTGCGCGTCGAGGTGGGCACCGAGGCCTACGACGCGACGGCCCGGGAGCTGCCCGCCGACGAGCGCGACGCGGCGTACCCGAAGATAATCGAGCGCGCCCCTGTGTTCGCCGAGTATCAGTCCAAGACCACCCGGGCCATCCCGCTGTTCGAGTTGGTCCGCGCTTAACCCGTGAGTCGAGACGGTGTTCCGGCAGCTCGGCTGCCGGAATACCGTCTCGCGGGGATCGGGGTTACAGCCGCTCGATGATGGTGGCGTTGGCCATGCCGCCGCCCTCACACATGGTCTGCAGGCCGTAGCGCCCACCGCGCTGCTCGAGCGCATTGACCAGGGTGGTCATGATGCGCGCCCCGCTGGCACCCAGCGGGTGCCCGATCGCGATCGCCCCGCCGTTGACATTCGTCTTGCCCAGATCGGCACCGGTGTCGTGCGCCCAGGCCAGCACCACGGGTGCGAACGCCTCGTTGACTTCGAACAGGTCGATGTCCGCCAGTGTCAGACCCGCACGTGCCAGGACCTTTTCGGTGGCCGGGATGACGCCGGTCAACATGTAGAGCGGATCGGACCCCACCACGGTGGTGGTGTGAATACGGGCCAGCGGCTTGAGCCCGAGCTTCCTGGCCGTCGCACCGCTGGTGATCATCACCGCCGCGCTACCGTCGGACAGAGGTGACGAGTTGCCGGGGGTGATCTCCCAGTTGATCTGCGGGAACCGGGCGGCATATGCCTCGTTGTAGAACGCCGGCTTCAGCCCGGACAGGGTGTCGACCGTGGTGCCCGGCCGGATGATCTCGTCGGTGCTCAGACCGGCGATCGGCGCGAGTTCGGCCTCGAACGATCCGTCCTTGGTGGCCCGGGCGGCCTTCTCGTGGCTGCCCGCCGAGAATTCGTCGAGCTGGGCACGGGAGAAGCCCCATTTCGCTGCGATCAACTCAGCGCTGATCCCTTGTGGGACAAGGCCTTCGGAGTAGCGTTCGGCAAAGGACAGGCCGAACGGGTCGCTGCCCGGCAGCACCGAGCTGCCCATCGGCACTCGCGACATGGACTCCACACCCGCGGCGATCACGATGTCGTAGGCGCCGGCCAGCACGCCTTGGGCGGCGAAGCTGATCGCCTGCTGGCTGCTGCCGCACTGGCGGTCGACGGTGGTGCCCGGTACCGATTCGGGGAACCCGGCGCCCAGCAGGGCGTTGCGAGCGATGTTGACGGCTTGATCGCCGACCTGGGTCACGGCGCCGGCGATGACGTCGTCGACGAGCACCGGGTCGACACCGGTCCGGCTGATCAGCTCCCGCAGGCTGTGGGCCAAAAGATCCGCGGGCAGCACGCCGTGCAGTGCGCCGTTGGCCTTGCCTTTGCCGATCGGGGTCCGGACCGCTCCGACGATGACTGCGTCCCGGTCTGCATATCCGGTCATTCCGTGCCTCCTGATGCTCGACGCTGAGTATTGTTATGGCTACCCAGATATAGCACCTGGGTATAGTAAGAACAACTCAGGGATGGGGTTTGATTCCGTGGGAATGCTGCAGGGCAAGCTCGCCGACCGGGACAGTTGGTCGGCGGTGGGTCATTGCCCGATCGAGAGGACCATGGCGTTCGCCGGCACCAAGTCGGCGATGCTGATCATGCGCGAGGCCTTCTACGGCACAACCCGCTTCGACGACTTCGCCCGCCGGGTCGGGATCACCAAGGCGGCAACCTCGGCGCGGTTGTCCGACCTGGTGGCGGCCGGACTCCTGGCAAAGCGGCCCTATCGCGAGCCCGGTCAGCGGGAGCGCGACGAGTACGTGCTCACCGAATCCGGAACCGACTTCATGCCGGTGGTGTGGGCCATGTTCGAGTGGGGCCGCAAGCACCTCAACGACACCGGCCTGCGGCTCGCGCACGACGGGTGTGGTGCGCTGGCTGGAGTCGAGATCCGTTGTGAGGAAGGACACCACGTGCCGCCCGACGAACTCGTCGTACGCGTCGAGCGTCGACTTTGAATCTGCGCACACCGCTACTCACACAAATGCGGCGCCAGTTCCAAGTCAACGCTGGCCGGTTGGTGGGACTGAAACCGTTAGTCTCGGCGCGTGCTGCACTTACGCGTCATAGCGCCGGCCGACCTGCGGGAGCCGATTCTCCGTGTCCTGCGCGAGCAGCCCGGCGTCGCCCACATCGTGTTGTTGGCCGGTGCCGCGGTAGATCCCGCCGGTGACCAGATCACCGCCGACGTCGCCCGTGAAGCGGCCGATGAGATCGTCCAGCGGTTGAAATCCCTTGATGTGCAGCACTTCGGCGCCATAACCCTCGAGCCGCTCGACACCGTGCTGTCGAGCGCGGCCCATCACGCGGAGGACGTTGCCGGCGGTGACGGAGCCGATGCGGTGATCTGGGATGAGCTGGTGTCGCGCACCCGCGAGGAGTCGAGCCTCAGCGTGACGTTCCTGATGTTCCTGTGCATCGCGTGCCTGCTCGCCGCCATCGGTGTGGTGACCGATTCGGCGATCACCGTGGTCGGGGCGATGGTCGTGGGGCCGGAGTTCGGCCCGCTCGCGGCACTCGCGGTGGCGCTCGTCCAGCGCCGGATGTCGCTGGCGCGGCGGGCCGGCGCGGCACTGCTGGTGGGCTTCCCGCTGGCCATGATCGTCACCGGCGTCGCGACGCTGGGATTCGAGGCGCTGGGATGGGTGCGACTGACCACATTCAGTCAGCTCACCGAAGTCGACTTCATCTTCCAGGTGGGGCCCTTCTCGTTCGTCGTCGCACTTCTGGCCGGCGCCGCCGGAATGCTGTCGCTGGTGTCGTCGAAATCCGAGGCGCTGGTGGGGGTCTTCATCTCGGTGACGACGGTGCCCGCCGCCGGTTTCGCCGTGGTGGCGGCCACCGTGGGCGATTGGGGCGTCGCTGCTGAATCCGTGCTGCAACTGCTGGTGAACCTGGTGGGGATCACGCTGGCCGGCGTCCTGACGCTCGCGGTCTACCGCCGCGCGAAGGTCGGCCGGGCCGTCACAAGTGGCTGATACCCGAGGCGAGGAAGAACACTCCGACTGCGCCGGCGATCACGGCCACCACCAGTCGATGGTGCCGCCCCATCCAGGCATACAGCCGCTCGACACCTGAGCGGGTGGCTTCCGGGGCGACCCAGAAGCTGATGATCGGGATCAGCGCCGCCAGGAAACCGACCAGGTTGAACACGACCATTGCGGCCATCTGCTCGGCCACTGCCGCGCCCGAGGTGAGGGCCGCTGCCATCGCCGCCAGGTAGTAGGGCGTGGGGAAACCGTTGATGAGGCCCAGCAGGGCGGCCGCCCACGGTGCCTCTCCACGCAGCGCGGCCTGCATCCCTGCCGGCAGCTTCGACAGTCCCGGCACCGCGTCCTCGGTGGGCTGCGCATCGGTGCCGTCGCCCACCGCGGCCGGTACGGCCCGGCGCGCGCGCACTCGGTTGACCAGGCGTTCGAGCTGTCCTGTCGCCGAGAGGACAGCGATCACCAGCGCCACGGCGCCGATGCCGAGCTCCAGTCCCGGTGGCATCGTGCTTCCGCCGCCCGTGGCGTTCTTGAACACGAACACCACCGCTGCACCCACTGCGACGTTGGCGGTGAAGGCGAAGAGGAAGAACGGGAGCAGCAACCGCACCGGCCGCGACCGCGACAGCATGAAGGCAACGACCCCGATTCTCAGCGGGTCGATTGCCGCCACGGCGGCCATCACCAGCACGGTGCTCCACATCGCGGGCGGCCACATCCCTTCACCTCAGTCACTCCACCGCTGAATTCAACCAGCGCCGACCGAATCCGGCCGAATCCGGCGTGTCGGCGCGGGCCGCCTGTCGCACACAGTGCGGGGGAGTGAACCTTGTGGTGGGATTTGCAGATGGGGATCAAAGTGGCGCTGGAGCACCGCACCAGCTACACCTTCGACCGGTTGGTGGAGCTGCATCCACACGTCATCCGGTTGCGTCCGGCGCCGCACTCGCGCACCCCCATCGAGGCGTACTCGCTGACCGTCGAGCCGGCCGGCCATTTCATCAACTGGCAGCAGGACGCGTTCGGGAACTTCCTGGCCCGCCTGGTGTTCCCGGACCGGGCGCGCACGCTGACCATCACTGTCGGGCTCATCGCCGATCTCAAGGTGATCAACCCGTTCGACTTCTTCATCGAGGACTACGCGGAGACCTTCGGCTTCGAGTACCCCAAGGCCCTGCTCGAGGATCTGAAGCCCTACCTGCGCCCGGTCGACGAGGAGGATGAGGGATCCGGTCCGGGCGAACTCGTGAAGGCGTGGGTGAGCAATTTCACCGTGCCGCCGGGCACCCGCACGATCGATTACCTGGTGGCGCTCAACCGGGCCGTCAACGCCGATGTCGGTTACTCCGTCCGGATGGAACCGGGTGTGCAGACCCCTGACGTCACGCTGCGCACCGGAATCGGCTCGTGCCGCGACTCGGCGTGGCTGTTGGTGTCGATCCTGCGGCAGCTGGGGCTGGCGGCCCGCTTCGTCTCGGGTTACCTGGTCCAGCTGACCTCGGATGTTCAGGCCCTCGACGGGCCGTCCGGCCCCGCCGCGGATTTCACCGACCTCCACGCCTGGGCCGAGGCCTACATTCCGGGGGCGGGCTGGATCGGCCTCGACCCGACTTCGGGACTGTTCGCCGGGGAGGGCCACATCCCGCTCTCGGCAACCCCGCACCCGGAATCGGCGGCCCCGATCACCGGCGCCACCGGACCGTGCGAATCCACGCTGGAGTTCTCCAACGTGGTCACCCGGATCCACGAGGACCCGCGGGTGACGCTTCCGTACACCGACGCCGCCTGGACGGCGATCACGAAACTGGGTGCGGAGGTGGATCAGCGCCTGGCCGACGGTGACGTGCGGCTCACCGTCGGCGGCGAGCCGACCTTCGTCTCGATCGACAACCAGGTCGATCCGGAATGGACCACCGATGCCGACGGCGAGCACAAGCGCGAACGGGCCTCGGTGCTCGCGGCGCGCCTCAAGGCGGTGTGGGCCCCGGCCGGGCTGATCCAGCGCAGCCAGGGCAAGTGGTATCCGGGAGAACCCCTGCCGCGCTGGCAGATCGGCCTGTTCTGGCGCACCGACGACCAGCCACTGTGGAACGACGCGGCGCTGCTGGCCGATCCGTGGGGTGGTGCCGTGCCCGCCCTGGCCGACGACGCAGGTCAGCGCATCCTCGCCGCGGTCGCCGCCGATTTCGGGCTGCCCGCCGGTCAGGTACGCCCGGCATATGAGGACGCGCTGAGCCGCTTGGCGGCCGCTGCACGTCAGCCGGCCGGCGACCCGGTGGCCGCCGCCGACGATCTGGGCGATGACACCCCCGACGCCCGGGCCGAGCTGCTGGCCCGGCTCGATACCCCGGTCGATCAGCCCGCCGCCTACGTCCTGCCCCTGCACCGCCGCGCCGACGGCTCCGGCTGGGCCAGCGCGGACTGGCAGCTGCGGCGCGGGCGGATCGTGCTCACGGATGGCGATTCGCCGGCCGGGCTGCGGCTGCCGCTGAGTGCGATCAGCTGGCGTCCGCCGCGCCCTGCCTACGACGCCGACCCGCTGTCGGGGCGCACCGGCGTGCGCACCGAACCCGACGAGGCCACGCTCGAGCCCGCCGACGACGCACCCACCACGGCGCTGGTCGCCGAGATCCGTTCCGGGTTCCTCTACGTCTACCTGCCGCCGACCGAGGAGCTCGACGATTTCGTCGACCTGGTGGCCCGCGTCGAATCCGCGGCCGCCAAGCTGGACACGCCTGTGGTGATCGAGGGGTACGGGCCGCCGCCGGACCCCCGCATCGCGTCCATGTCGATCACTCCGGATCCCGGCGTCATCGAGGTCAACGTCGCGCCGACCGCCGGCTTCGCCGAACAGCAGGCCCAGCTGGAGACCCTCTACGAGCAGGCCCGGCAGGCCCGGCTGTCGACCGAATCGTTCGACGTGGACGGAACTCACGGCGGTACCGGCGGCGGCAACCACATCACCCTCGGCGGCATGACTCCGGCCGACTCGCCACTGTTGCGCCGGCCCGATCTGCTGGTGTCGCTGCTCACCTATTGGCAGCGGCACCCCTCGTTGTCCTACCTGTTCGCCGGCCGGTTCATCGGTACCACCTCACAGGCGCCGCGGGTGGACGAGGGCCGCTCCGAATCGCTCTACGAGCTGGAGATCGCCTTCGCCGAGATCGCGCGCCTTTCCGAGGGCGGGGGGTCTGCACAGGCATGGGTCACCGACAGGGCACTCCGCCATCTACTCACCGATATCACCGGCAACACCCACCGCGCCGAATTCTGCATCGACAAGCTCTACAGCCCCGACAGCGCGCGGGGTCGTCTCGGGTTGTTGGAGTTGCGCGGTTTCGAGATGCCGCCCCACTTCCAGATGGCGATGGTGCAGTCACTGTTGGTGCGCGCACTGGTCGCCAGGTTCTGGGACGAGCCGTTGCGGGCCCCGCTGATCCGGCACGGTGCCAATCTTCACGGCCGATACCTGTTGCCGCACTTCCTGATTCAGGACATCGCCGAGGTCGCGGCCGATCTGCGGGCGCACGGCGTCGACTTCGACACCAGTTGGCTGGATCCCTTCACCGAGTTCCGGTTCCCGCGGGTGGGGACCACGGTCTGCGACGGCGTGGAGATCGAGCTGCGCGGCGCGATCGAACCGTGGAATGTGTTGGGGGAGGAGTCGACTGCCGGGGGCACCTCCCGTTACGTGGACTCGTCGGTGGAGCGGGTCCAGGTGCGGCTGGTCGGGGCGGACCGGCACCGCTACATCGTGACCGCCAACGGCTACCCGATCCCGTTGCTGGCCACCGACAATCCCGACATCCAGGTGGGCGGCGTGCGGTTCCGTGCCTGGCAGCCGCCCAGCGCGCTTCACCCGACCATCACCGTGGACTCCCCGCTGCGGTTCGAACTCGTCGACACCGCGACGGGCACCTCCCGCGGTGGCTGCACCTACCACGTCGCTCACCCGGGTGGGCGGTCCTACGACACCCCGCCCGTCAATGCGGTCGAGGCCGAGTCGCGGCGTGGCCGTCGATTCGAAGCGACCGGATTCACCCCGGGCACCATCGACCTGTCGGATCTGAGGGAGAAGCAGGCCCGCCAATCCACCGATGTCGGCGCGCCCGGAATTCTGGATCTTCGCCGGGTGCGTACCGTTCTTCACTGATGGTTCTACGTGCGAATGGCTCACCGGAGTCCGCCCAAGCCACCGGTGTAGCCGCGGACACCGGTGTGGATGTCGACGGCGTGCTGGCCGCCTATCGCAGCTCCCGGGCGCAGCAGGCGTTGTTCGATGTGCGCGATGACGGTGGCGGTGCCGGTTACGACGAGTTGGTCGACGGCTCGGGCGATGTCCGGCCGGCCTGGCGGGAGCTGGCCGAGGGGGTCGGTGAGCGCGGCCGCGACGGACTGGACCGGCTGCGTGCCGTGGTGCGCGGCCTCGTCGACAACGACGGCATCACCTACATCCAGGTGGACCGCCACGGGGAGGTGGTCACCGACGGCGACGGGACCGCGGTGCCGGGTCCCTGGCGTCTCGACGCCCTACCGCTGGTTGTCTCGGCCGAGGACTGGGACGGCCTGGAATCGGGTCTGGTGCAGCGTTCCCGGCTGCTGGACGCGGTTCTCGCCGATCTGTATGGGGCCCGTCGCTCGATCACCAGCGGGGTGCTGCCCGCCCAACTGCTGTTCGCCCATCCCGGATACGTGCGCGCCGCCCGCGGCATCGTTGTGCCCGGGCGTCATCAACTGTTCCTGCACGGCTGTGACATCAGCCGCGACGACGAGGGTGCCTTCGTCGTCAACGCGGACTGGACGCAGGCGCCCTCGGGCGCCGGCTACGCGCTGGCCGACCGACGCGTCATCGCCCATGCGGCACCTGACCTCTACGAGCGGATCGGGCCGCGGCCGGCCTCGCCCTGGGCGCAGGCGCTGCGCCTGGCGCTGCTCGACGCGGCCCCCGAGGCCGCCGAGGAGCCCGTGGTGGTGGTGCTCAGCCCCGGTATCCATTCCGAGACGGCCTTCGACCAGGCGTACCTGGCCGGAGTGCTCGGCTTCCCACTCGTGGAGAGTGCCGATCTCGTGGTCCGCGACGGCACGCTGTGGATGCGGTCGCTGGGCACCCTCAAACGCGTCGATGTGGTGTTGCGCCGCGTCGACGCCGATTACATGGACCCGCTCGATCTGCGCCCCGACTCCCGGCTCGGCGTGGTCGGCCTGGTCGAGGTGTTGCGCCGCGGTGCGGTGACGGTGGTCAACACGCTCGGCAGCGGAGTCCTGGAAAGTCCGGGCCTGGCACGGTTTCTGCCGCAATTGGCCGAGCTGCTGCTCGACGAGACGCCACAACTGACGACCGCTCCGATGTACTGGGGCGGCATCGACATCGAGCGCTCCCATCTGCTCACCAAGCTGTCCTCGCTGTTGATCAGACCGGTGAGCGGCGGTGAGACCATCGTCGGGCCGACGCTGTCGGCGGCAGCCCGCGAGAACCTGGCGGCCCGTATCGAGGCAGAACCGGGTGAGTGGATCGGGCAGGAACTCCCTCAGTTCTCCACCGCACCAACCGATTACCGGTCCAGGGGGTTGTCCGCCGGTAACGTCGGCATGCGATTGTTCACGGTGGCCCAACGCGGTGGGTACGCCCCGATGATCGGCGGGCTCGGCTACGTGGTCGCCCCGGGACACGCCGCATACCGGATGAACACCCTTGCCGCCAAGGATGTCTGGGTGCGTACACCGCAGCGGGTCACCGCCGAGCGCGCCCCGGTGGTGTCGGTCGAGCTGGTGGCTCCCGGCACGATCCCCAGCTCGACTCGGGCGGTCAGCTCGCCCCGTGTGCTCTCGGACCTGTTCTGGATGGGACGCTACGCCGAACGCGCCGAGGGCACGGCCCGGTTGCTCACCGTCACCCGGGAGCGCTACCACGAGTTCCGCTATCGCCCGGATCTCGAAGAGAGCCAGTGTGTTCCGGTGCTGCTGGCGGCACTCGGCTCGATCACGGGCACCGATACCGGCGACACCGACGACGACCACGAGATGATCGCGATCGCCCCGGCCACCCTGTGGTCGGCCACCGCGGACCGGCACCGGCCGGGCTCGCTCGCCCAATCGGTCGAGCGCCTCGCGCTGGCCGCACGGTCGGTGCGCGACCAGATGTCCAACGACACCTGGATGGTGTTGGCCGGAGTTGAACGCGCGGTGCTGCGGCCGTCGGCCGCTCCGCCGGAGTCGCCCACCGCCGCGGACCTCTACCTCGCCAACGCGCACAGCCAGACTTTGGCCGGAATGCTGGCGCTGTCCGGGGTGGCCGCGGAGTCGATGGTGCAGGACATCGGCTGGACCATGATGGATCTCGGCAAGCGCATCGAGCGGGGCCTGGCGCTGACCGCGCTGCTGCGCGCCACCCTGACGACGATGCGCGGCGCCGACGCCGAGCGCGCGGTGACCGAGTCGGCCCTGGTGGCCTGCGAGTCGTCGGTGATCTACCGGCGGCGCAATCCCGGCCAGATCAAGATCGCGGCGATCGCCGAGCTGGTGTTGTTCGATGCGGAGAACCCCAGATCGTTGATCTACCAACTGGAGCGGATTCGGACCGGTCTCAAGACCCTGCCCGGATCGTCGGGCTCGTCGCGTTCGGAACGTCTGGTCGACGAACTGGCCACCCGGTTGCGCCGGCTCGACCCGGCCGATCTTGAGGAGGTCACCGGCGAGGGGACCCGCGCCGAGTTGGCTGCCCTGCTCGACGGCATGCATGTCGGCCTGCGGGACCTGTCCGGCGTGATCACCGCGGCTCACCTGTCTCTGCCCGGCGGCATGCAACCGCTGTGGGGACCTGACGAACGGCGGGTGGTGCCGTGACCGAACCCGGCACGCGCTGCTACGAGATCACCCATCGCACCGTCTACCGCTACTCCGACGATGTCACCAGCTCCTACGGTCGCGGCTTTCTCACGCCCCGCGACCTGGACTGGCAGCGTTGCCTGTCCCACGAGCTGGTGATCGAACCCGAGGCGGCCGATCGTTCCACCGGCCGCGACGCGTACGGCAACATCAGCTCGTACTTTCACATCACCGAACGTCACCGCACGTTGCGGATCACCAGCCACTCCGTGGTGGAGGTGGATCCGCCTGAACCCGAACGCTATTCAGGGGCATCGGCGCGTGCGCCGTGGGAGCTGGCCCGCCCGGTCGGCGGGGACGGCGCGCTGGCCGCCGAGTTCACCCTGGACCTGTCGCCGCCCGAGATCACCGATGCCGTGCGCGAGTACGCCGCGCCGAGTTTTGTGCCCGGAAGGCCGCTGATCGAGGTGCTGCGCGAACTGACGTCGAGGATCTACTCCGACTTCACCTACAAGTCCGGTTCGACGACGGTGTCCACCCAGGTGGCCGAGGTGCTGGCGGCGCGCGAGGGGGTGTGCCAGGACTTCGCCCGGCTGGCCATCGCCTGCCTGCGCGCCAACGGCCTGGCGGCCAGTTACGTCTCGGGTTATCTGGCCACCGATCCGCCGCCCGGCAAGGAACGCATGATCGGGGTGGACGCCACCCATGCCTGGGCGTCGGTGTGGACGCCGCAGAACGTTTGGCTGGGAATGGATCCCACCAACGACCAGATGGTGGATGAGCGCTACATCGCGGCCGGATTCGGCCGCGATTACGCCGACGTGCCCCCGTTGCGCGGCATCATCTACACGGATTCGGACAGTAGTGTGATCGAGGTATCGGTCGATGTGGCGCCGTACCCGCCGGATCGAGGAGGGTTGCTTCATGCGTGATTTCAACTGCCCCAACTGCGGCCAGCACCTGGCGTTCGAGAACTCCCTGTGCCTTTCGTGCGGCAGTGCGCTGGGGTTCTCGGTCGATGACATGGCGCTGCTGGTGATCACCGACACCGACCAGAACGGCCACGCCGGTGCGGTCGACGAGGACCAGTTTCAGCTGTGCGCCAATCTGCATCTGGCCGAGTGCAATTGGCTCGTCCGGATCGGGCAGGGCGACCAGCTGTGCGCCTCGTGCGCGCTCACCCGCACCCGGCCGGCCGACACCGATACCGCGGCGATGGCGTCGTTCGCCGAGGCGGAGCAGGCCAAGCGTCGGTTGATCGCCGAACTGCACGAACTGAAGCTGCCGATCGTCGGCCGGGATCAGGATCCTGAGTTCGGGCTGGCGTTCGACCTGCTCTCCAGTGCAACGGACAAGGTGTTCACCGGCCACCACAACGGGGTCATCACGCTGGACCTCGCCGAAGGCGACGATGTGCACCGCGAGCAGCTGCGGATCGCGATGGACGAGCCGTACCGCACCTTGCTGGGCCACTTCCGCCACGAGATCGGCCACTACTACTTCTATCGGTTGGTTGCCCCGTCGGAGGGATACTCGGCGCGGTTCCGGGAGTTGTTCGGGGATCCGGACGCCGACTATCAGGCCGCGCTGGATCGGCACTACCAGGAAGGCCCGCCTGCGGGCTGGGAAGACGAATTCGTCTCGTCGTACGCCACGATGCACGCGGCGGAGGACTGGGCCGAGACCTTTGCGCACTACCTGCACATCCGGGACACGTTGGACACCGCGGCGGCCTTCGGGTTCGCCGCAGCCGGGGCGACGTTCGAGCGGAAAATACTGGGGCCCAGTGGTTTCGACACCATCATTGAGATGTGGCTGCCACTGGCGTGGTCGCTGAACATGGTGAACCGGTCGATGGGCCACGTTGATCTGTACCCGTTCGTATTGCCCCCGGCGGTGCTGGAGAAGATGCGGTTCGTTCACACCGTCATCGACGAGGTCACCGCCTAGGTCCCGGCCGGGCTAGCGGGGATCGAGTATCCCGTGGGCGAGGCGGGTGAGCGCCCCCTTGATCTGCTCGACGCTCAGTCCACGCGCCCGCTGGTGGGTGAAGCTCTCCGCCGCCAAGGGAGCCAGTAGCACATCCACCAGCGGATCCGGTTCGGCCACAACGGCTTCCGTCAACAGGGCGCGCACATGCGCGGCCCAGAAACCGTAGGCGCCGGTGGCGAACCGGGCGCCCCCGGTCTCGGCGCCCAGTGCCAGGTCGGCATGCGTATCCAGGAGTTCGGCCATCGCCGCGTAGAACGCGGAGAGTCGCTCGGCCGGTGGCGCGCCCGGGCCCAGCGGTGGTTCGCCGGACAACAACTGCTGCTGCAGCGCGCGTTCGTGTTCGTCGAGCAGCGCCTCGGCAATGGCGGCGGTGCTGGGGTAGCGGCGATAGAGCGTGCCGCGCCCGACGTGGGCCGCCGTGGCGATGTGGTCCATCGTGACTGTTCGCGGGTCGCGACCGGCGAACACCGTGGCGGCTGCCGCAAGGATTTTCGCGCGGTTGCGGGCGGCGTCCGCCCGCTCCGCGCCGACCCGTCCGGTGCCGGCGTAGTCGGCCGCCAAGAGGTCTGCGCCGATGTCCATCACTGCACTGTAGCCGATCCGGGAAATAATTGGACATAATGTCCGGTTATCTGAAACGCTGAAACGGACGTAATGTCCACTTACCTGGAGGCTGTCATGACCACACTTCTTCACATCGACGCCAGTGCCCGCAATCGCTCCGTGAGTCGCCGGATCGGCGCGGAGTTCGCCCGGTCCTGGCGGGCTGCCCGTCCGGATGGCCGGTACCTCTACCGCGATGTCGCAGCCGATCCGGTGCCGTTCATCGGGGAGGGCTGGACGGAACTCTGTGACGCGGTGCTGGCCGCAGGCAGTACCGATCTGGACCGGCTCGAGGAGTTGGCGCGCACGCCCGAGCAGGCCGCGGCCTGGGCCATCGTGGAACCGCTGCTGGGTGAACTGCGCTCGGCCGACATCGTGCTGATCGCCACGCCGATGTACAACTACTCCATCCCGGCCTCGCTCAAGGCCTGGCTGGACCAGGTGACATTTCCGCGAATGTCCCTGGCGCCGAGACGGTTTGTCGTGGCCACGGCTCGAGGCGGCGCGTACTCACCCGGCTCGCCGAAGGCGCAGTTCGACTACCAGGAACGGTTCCTGCGGGATTTCGTCGCCGGACACTACGGTGTGGCCGACACCGCGTTCATCAACGCCGAGATGGCCAACGCGCGGGTGGATCCCGCGTTGGCGCGGTTTCGGTCCATGCACGACGATTCGACCGCGCAGGCCCTTGCGGCGGCTCGCACTCTCGGCGTCGAGTACGCGAAATGAGCTGGCTGGTACTGGGTTTGGCCGGTCTGGTGGAGATCGCCTGGTCGCAGAGCATCAAGCCGACCGAAGGATTCACCCGTCCGCTGCCCACGGTGGTGTGCGTCGCGGTCGGGGCGTTGTCGGTGTACCTGCTGTCGTTGGCCATGCGCGGTCTGCCCGTCGGCACCGCGTACGCGGTCTTCACCGGCATCGGCGCGGTAGGTGCCATCGCGCTCGGCGTGCTCATCCACCGTGACCCGTTGAGCGTCGGTCGGGCCCTGGCCCTGTCGATGATCGTGGGAGGCATCGCGCTGGCCCGGTTCACGAATCCGGATTGACCCCGGTGGCCGCCAGGTAGGCGCGCCCCCGCGGGGCGAGTCGGTAGCCGACATCGAGGCTGATGGTCAGGCCCAATCCCTTGAGCTGGCGCACCCGTCGCTTGAATCGCGGCACTTCGAGGCCGACGCGCGCCGCCAGATCCGGTGCGCGGACGGCCTCGTTGGTCGCGATCAGCGCCAGGTACCGACGCGTCCACGGTTCGGTGGCCGCGTCCCAGCGGTCCAGCCGTTCATCGATCAGCCGGATATCGGCGTCGGAGAGCGTGTCGTCGGCAGCCAGGTCGGGCCGCTCGTCGGGAGCCAGGTACGAGACCGCGATGAGGTAGGTGTGCGCGGCGGGCCTCCGGTCGAGCTGGGCCTGCGCCGTCGCGGCATCCGGATATCCGGCGGCGCGGGCCTGCGCGGCACTGACTCGGTAATCGCCCGGGTGTTCGGTGACCGAACCGATTCGGATCGTGCCGGCCTGGGTGCGTTGGGTTCCGCCGGGCTTGGCCCGGGGCTTGTCCCAGCGACGCAGCACCAGCGAGATGGTCCCGTCGGCAATGCCATCGGCGGTCGGCCGATCTAACAGCACGATCACGATCGTATGTCGCAACCCTGCTTTCGCCGCAGGCGTTCCTAGGATCGCCGCGTGACTGATCGCTACGGTTCCGACATCCTGGCCCGAAATCCGCACACCCCGAAGCTGACTCGATCGACGGAGCAGCCCGCGGAGAAGGGCCTGGTCGTCGAGGATGCCCAGAGCGGTTACGTGGGCGCGGTGGTGCGGATCGAGGGCGGCCGGGTCGAACTCGAAGACCGCAGGGGCAAGGTGCGGACCTTCCCGATGGGGCCGGGTTTCCTGATCGACGGTAAGCCGGTGAGTCTCGTGGTGCCCAAGCGGACCGCCGCGCCGGCCCGCACGGCGTCGGGATCGGTCGCGGTGCCGAATGCCAAGGCCCGGGTCGCGCTGGCCAGCCGGATCTATGTGGAAGGCCGCCACGACGCCGAGCTAGTCGAGCAGGTCTGGGGCGCCGATCTACGTATCGAAGGCGTCGTCGTCGAATACCTCGGTGGCGTCGACGACCTGACCGACATCGTGGCCGAGTTCGCGCCGGGACCGGGCCGCCGGCTGGGTGTTCTGGTCGATCACCTGGTGACCGGTTCCAAGGAGGCACGCATCGCCGAGGCGGTGCGCCGTGGCCCCGGCGGTGAGCACACCCTGGTGGTCGGTCACCCGTTCGTCGACATCTGGCAGTCCGTCAAACCGGCCAGGCTCGGCATGAAAGCCTGGCCGACCATCCCGCGCAGCGTCGAGTGGAAACACGGCATCTGTGCGGCGCTGGGCTGGCCGCACCACGACCAGGCCGACATCGCGCGGGCGTGGCAGCGGATCCGCGGCCGGGTCCGGGACTGGAACGACCTGGAGCCCGCGCTGATCGGCCGGGTCGAGGAACTGATCGACTTCGTCACCGCGCCCGCGTAGTCCGTCGTGTCGGCGTGGTATCCCTGAGGTGTGTCCGACAGCCTGTTCGACGTCCCCGGGGAGCCCGCCTCCGCGGGCCCTGGTGCGCCGGTCCCGGCCTCGGCGCCGCTGGCGGTGCGGATGCGCCCGGCCGGCCTCGACGAGGTCGTCGGCCAGACCCATCTGTTGCAGGCCGGTTCGCCGTTGCGCCGCCTCGTGGAGGGGTCGGGCGCGGCGTCGGTCATCCTCTACGGCCCGCCCGGCACCGGCAAGACCACCCTGGCCTCGCTCATCTCGCAGGCCACCGGCCGCCGGTTCGAGGCGCTCTCGGCGCTGAGCGCCGGCGTCAAAGAGGTCCGTGCCGTGATCGATGTTGCCCGGCGCGCGGCCGTCCACGGCGAACAGACGGTGCTGTTCATCGACGAGGTGCACCGCTTCTCCAAGACTCAGCAGGACGCGCTGCTGGCGGCCGTGGAGAACCGGGTCGTGCTGTTGGTGGCGGCCACCACGGAAAACCCGTCGTTCTCGGTGGTGGCGCCACTGTTGTCGCGCTCGTTGATCCTGCAGCTGCAGCCGCTGACCCCGCAGGACGTCGAGATCGTGCTGCGTCGCGCGATCACCGACCCGCGCGGGCTCGGTGGTGCGGTCGAGGTCACCGACGAGGCCGTCGACCTCATGGTGCAGCTCTCCGCCGGTGATGCGCGGCGGGCACTGACCGCGCTGGAGGTGGCAGCCGAGCCCCGTGAACGGGTCACGGTCGAGACCATCGAGCAGTCGTTGGACAAGGCCGCGGTGCGGTACGACCGTGACGGCGATCAGCACTACGACGTGGTCAGCGCCTTCATCAAATCGGTCCGGGGCTCCGATGTCGACGCGGCCTTGCACTACCTGGCCCGGATGCTGGTGGCGGGGGAGGACCCGCGCTTCGTGGCGCGCCGGCTGATGATCCTGGCGAGCGAGGACATCGGGATGGCCGATCCCACCGCCTTGCAGACCGCCGTCGCCGCGGCCCAGACCGTGCAGCTGATCGGGATGCCCGAGGCGCAGCTGACGCTGGCGCATGCCACGGTGCATCTGGCCACCGCGCCCAAGTCCAACGCGGTGACCACGGCGCTGGGTGCGGCGATGAACGACATCCGGGCCGGAAAGGCCGGGTTGGTTCCCCCGCACCTGCGGGACGGCCACTATTCGGGAGCGCAGAAACTCGGCAACGCCGTGGGATACAAGTACGCCCACGACCATCCTGACGGTGTTGTGCCGCAACAGTATCCACCGGACGATCTGGTGGGGGTGGACTACTACCAGCCGACCGGCCGCGGTTTCGAACGCGAGCTGGTCACCCGGCTGGACAAGCTGCGGGCCATCATCCGCCGCAGACGCTGATACCGCTGGGGCAACCGAAAACCACGGTCCCGGTTGAATATTCAACCGAGACCGTGGCGCGGGGGTAGGTGGTCAGCGCAGCAGGCCGGACCGTCGGGTTCCGAGGATGCCGGTCCTTCTGCGCCCCATCAGGGCGGATATCAGGGCCACCCCGAGCGCGGCCACGATGACCTGGACGAGGAGCTCGAGCCAGTCGACGCCGCTGGTCGCCGTCGGGATGCCCATTGCGCGGGCGAGTGCGGTACCGATGAACGCGGAGACGATACCGACGAGGATCGTCACCAAGATGCCGATGGGTTGTCTGCCGGGAACGATCAAGCGGCCGATCACGCCGATGGCAATGCCGATCAGAATCGCGCTGATGATGCCGGTGATGGTCATGGTCTCCTCCGAGGCCGAGGCTGGATTGGGCTGACCATCAAGTACCCCGCACCGTCGCGACGTAAACGGTGCCGTCAATTCGTTTTTGTCTCGGTTCGTCGGCGGGTCAGGCCATCTCAGGCACTCGCAGGTGGGCCAGCACGAGTTCGAACTCTCCGACATCGATCTGGTCGGCACTCAGGTCGCGTAGCCGGGCGGTGCGCAATGCCCGGGCCTGATCGCGGTTGCTGTCCATCGCCTCTGCGCTGTCGAAGGTGGCCGAGGACACCGCGCGGCCGGACCCGCGGTCGAGCATGAGGCTCGCGCTGCAGAACCCTTCGAGGTCTTCCATCGCGGGCAACACCGAGGTGCGGTAGAACTCCACGGCCCGGTCGAACAGCTCGGGGCGGGTTCGCAGCCACGTCGCCCGTACGCAGGCGCCGGGTCCGGAGTACTGCTCGCGGTGAACCACCGCGATCTCCCATTCGTCGACAGTGGCGGTGCCTTCGAATGCCTCCACCACGCGATGGCGCATCGGCGCTACCGCGTCGGCGCTGGCACGCATTGCCTCTTCGGACCGCCAGGCCGTGGTGAGGACACACTCGCCAGATTCCCGGTTCACCATCAGGGACAGGCCCACGCAACCATCGATGGTGTCGATGGCGGGCATGACCTCGTCGCGGACATGGGCGATACCGGCGTTAACGGCCCGGGTGCGCGCCGCAATCGTGGTTGAACGTGCGAACACGGTCCACCCCTTCCTGCCAGGGCGGCGCCCCGGTGGCGCCACCGGTTCCACCCCCAACCATCCTCCGCTGCGTCGCAGGTGGCAATGGTGTGGCGCGAGGCTCGTAGGCTGGGCCGATGGACACCGACGTGATCGACGTGGACACCTCACGGCGCCGCATCGTCGATCTCACCGACTCGGTACGCAGGTTCTGCGGCGCGCACCGCGACGGCCTGTGCAACGTGTTCGTCCCGCACGCGACGGCGGGTGTGGCCATCATCGAGACCGGCGCCGGCTCCGACGACGACCTGCTCGATACCCTGGAACGGTTGTTGCCGCGCGACGACCGCTACCGGCACAGCCACGGATCGTTCGGCCATGGCGCAGATCACGTGCTGCCGGCCCTGGTGTCGCCGTCGGTCACCTTGCCGGTCCAGGCGGGCCGACCGTTGCTGGGCACCTGGCAGAGTGTGGTCCTGGTCGATCTCAACCGCGACAACCCGCAGCGTTCGGTGCGGCTGAGCTTTCTGGGGGCGTGACGCTTGTCGCCCTTTTCGGGGTGAACGCGCAGAACGGTAATGTAAAGCGGTCGAACTGATGGTTGCCTGCGCAACCCCAGCCACCCACGAACACGAGGACACGAGCAACGTGCAGACACACGAGATCAGGAAGCGCTTCCTCGATCATTTCGTGAAGGCGGGCCACACCGAGGTGCCCAGCGCCTCGGTGATCCTCGACGACCCCAACCTGTTGTTCGTCAACGCCGGCATGGTGCAGTTCGTGCCCTACTTCCTCGGTGCCCGTACGCCGCCGTGGGACCGCGCCACCAGCGTGCAGAAGTGCATCCGCACACCTGACATCGACGAGGTGGGCATCACCACCCGGCACAACACCTTCTTCCAGATGGCCGGCAACTTCTCGTTCGGCGACTACTTCAAGAAGGGCGCCATCGAGCTGGCCTGGACCCTGCTGACCAACCCGGTCAGCGAGGGCGGCTACGGATTCGACCCGGAAAGGCTGTGGGCAACGGTCTATCTGGACGACGACGAGGCCATCGCGCTGTGGCAGGAAGTCGCCGGGTTGCCGCTGTCGCGCATCCAGCGCCGCGGCATGGCCGACAACTACTGGTCGATGGGCATCCCCGGGCCGTGCGGCCCATGTTCGGAGATCTACTACGACCGCGGCCCCGAATACGGGATCGAGGGCGGCCCGGAGGCCAACGAGGACCGCTACATCGAGATCTGGAATCTCGTGTTCATGCAGAACGAGCGCGGTGAGGGCACCTCGAAGGACGACTTCGAGATCCTCGGCCCGCTGCCGCGCAAGAACATCGACACCGGTATGGGCGTCGAACGCATCGCCTGCCTGTTGCAGGACGTGGACAACGTCTACGAGACCGACCTGGTGCGTCCGGTGATCGATCTGGTCGCCGGGATCGCCCCGCGCGGATACGGCGCAGGCAACCACGAGGACGACGTCCGCTATCGCATCATCGGCGACCACAGCCGCACCGCGGCCATCATCATCGGCGACGGGGTCAGCCCCGGCAACGAGGGCCGCGGTTACGTGCTGCGCCGCCTGCTGCGCCGCATCATCCGCGCGGCCAAACTGCTCGGCGTCGAGGAGCCCATCATGGGCCGGCTGATGTCCACGGTGCGCGACGAGATGGGCCCGTCGTACCCGGAACTGGTCACCGACTTCGAGCGCATCAACCGGATCGCCGTCGCCGAGGAGACCGCGTTCAACCGGACCCTCGTCGCCGGCTCGAAGCTGTTCGACGACGCCGCAGCCAAGACGAAGCGCGCGGGAGCCTCCAAGCTGTCCGGTGACGACGCGTTCACCCTGCACGACACCTACGGCTTCCCGATCGACCTCACGCTGGAGATGGCGGCCGAGGCCGGCCTCGCGGTCGACGAGCAGGGCTTCCGGACGCTGATGGCCGAGCAGCGACAGCGCGCCAAGGCCGATGCCGCAGCGCGCAAGCAGGCCCACACCGATCTGTCCGCATACCGCGAGCTGGTCGACGCCGGGCCCACCGAGTTCACCGGCTTCGACGAATTGTCCACTGAAGCAAGGATTCTCGGCATCTTCGTGGACGGCAAGCGGGTGCCCGTGGTGACCCACGAAGGCCTGGAGGCCGATCGCGTGGAGCTGATCCTGGACCGCACCCCGTTCTACGCCGAGTCCGGTGGCCAGATCGCCGACGAAGGAACGATTTCCGGCACGGGTGCCTCGGTCGCCGCCAAGGCCGCCGTCACCGATGTCCAGAAGATCGCCAAAACCCTGTGGGCGCACCGGATCAACGTCGAGTCCGGCGAGTTCGTCGAGGGCGACACCGTCACCGCCGCAGTGGATCCCAAGTGGCGCCACGGCGCCACCCAGGGGCACTCCGGCACCCACATGGTGCACGCCGCGCTGCGACAGGTGCTGGGCCCCACCGCCGTTCAGGCCGGTTCGCTGAACCGCCCGGGCTACCTGCGGTTCGATTTCAACTGGCAGGGCGCGCTCACCGACGATCAGCGCTCGCAGATAGAAGAAGTCACCAACGAGGCCGTCGAGGCCGACTACCAGGTGAACACCTTCCTCACCGCACTGGACAAGGCCAAGGCGATGGGCGCGATGGCGATGTTCGGCGAGAACTATCCCGACCAGGTTCGCGTGGTCGACATCGGCGGGCCGTTCTCGCTGGAACTCTGCGGTGGCACCCACGTGCGCAACTCGGCCCAGATCGGCCCGGTGACCATCCTCGGCGAGTCGTCGGTCGGATCCGGTATCCGCCGTGTCGAGGCCTACGTCGGTCTCGAATCCTTCCGCCACCTGGCCAAGGAACGCGCCCTGATGGCAGGCCTGGCCTCGTCGCTCAAGGTGCCCTCCGAAGAGGTGCCCGCCCGGGTGGCCAACCTGGTCGAGCGTCTCAAGGCCGCCGAGAAGGAACTGGACAAGGCCCGCCTGGCCAACGCCCGGGCCGCGGCAGCCAACGCGGCCGCCGGCGCCGAGACCATCGGCAAGGTCCGGGTCGTCGCCCAGCGGATGGCCGGCGGCATGTCGGGCGGCGATCTGCGCACCCTGGTCGGCGACATCAAGGGCAAGCTCGGCAGCGACCCGGCGGTGATCGCGCTGATCGCCGAGGGCGAGGACGACGCGGTGCCCTTCGTGGTCGCGGTCAACCCGGCCGCTCAGGATCTGGGGCTGCGCGCCAATGAGCTGGTGAAGCCGTTCAGCGCGGCAGTCAACGGCCGCGGCGGCGGCAAAGTGGACATGGCACAAGGTTCCGGTAAGGGGGCGGCGGGTATCGACGCGGCATTGGCCGCGCTGCGCGCCGAGATCGGCCGGGGCTAGCTTCGTGTCCGACACGGTCGACGACCGGCTACCGGACCGCCCAGGGGATGACGACCCCGGACGTGGGCGGCGCATCGGCATCGACGTCGGAACCGTGCGGATAGGCGTGGCCAGTTGCGATCCCGACGGGATATTGGCCACTCCGGTCGAGACCGTTCAGCGGGACAAGCGTGACCGGTCGGGCAGACATCTGCGCAGACTGGTGACGCTGATCGGCGAGTACGAGGCCGTGGAGGTCGTCGTCGGCCTGCCGCGCACGCTCGCCGATCGCGCCGGCAGCTCAGCCGTCGACGCCATCGAACTGGCCGATCTGCTGGCTCGCCGAATCGCCCCGATACCGGTGCGACTGGCCGACGAGCGGCTCACTACTGTTTCGGCTCAGCGGTCGTTGCGTGAAGCGGGAGTCCGGGCAAAGGGACAGAAGGCGATGATCGACCAGGCCGCTGCGGTTGGCATTCTGCAGAGCTGGCTGGATCAGCGGCGTGCGGCTCTGGCTGCGCGCGGAGAGGGCATGGATGGCTGAGAAGTGGGGCGCCCACAAAGCGAAGCCCGAGGTGGTCGGACCACCGCGGCGCGGGCTGAGCAAGGCCGAGCGGGCCCGCAAGGCCCGCAACGACCGGAAGCGCCGTGTCACCAGGGGCTTCTCCATCGCAGCTCTCATCGTGGTGTTGATCGGAGCGGTGTTCCTCGGTTCCAGGCTGTGGCACGGCATGTCGGGCTCCTCCGGCGACTACGCGGGTGACGGTGTCGCCGATGTCGTCATCCAGGTCCACGACGGCGATTCCACGACGGCCATCGCCAAGACGCTGCAGGACAAGAAAGTGGTCGCGACGGTCAAGGCCTTCGTCGACGCGGCCCACAAGAACGAGGCGATCTCGGCGATCCAGCCCGGCTTCTACAAGGTGCGCACCGAGATCCCGGCAGCCAACGCCGTTGAGCGACTGGCAGATCCGGACAGTCGGGTGGGCAAGCTGACAATCCCGGAGGGGCGCCAGCTCGACGACACCGCCGACGTCAAGACCAAGGCCGTCACCGAAGGCATCTTCACGCTGATCTCCCAGGCCTCGTGCGTCGAACTGGACGGCGAGAAGCGTTGCGTACCGGTCGATGAGCTACGTACGGCTGCACAGACCGCACCCGCTGCCGCGTTGGCGGTACCCGACTGGGCCGCGGCTCCGGTCGCGGCGATGCCCAACGATCACCGCCGGCTGGAAGGGCTGATTGCGCCCGGCACCTGGAATGTGGACCCGGCGGGAACGGCGCAGGACATCCTGTCCACCCTGGTCGCCGGCAGCGCCACCCTCTACACCCAGAGCGGTCTGCTCGACACCGCGGCGGCGATGCAGATGTCGCCCTATCAGATCCTCACGGTCGGATCCCTCGTGCAACGCGAAGCCAAGCCCCAGGACTTCTCCAAGGTGGCGCGGGTGATCTACAACCGGCTCGCCGAACACCGCAAGCTGGAGTTCGACTCGACCGTGAACTATCCGCTGGACCGCCAGGAAGTGGCGACCACGGACGATGACCGCGCCAAGGTCACCCCGTGGAATACCTATATGAGCCAAGGGCTTCCGCAGACGCCGATCTGCTCGCCCGGCACGGATGCGCTGGCCGCGGCCGAGCGTCCGGCCGAGGGGGACTGGCTGTACTTCGTGACCATCGACCTGCAGGGCACCACGCTGTTCACGCGCGACTACGACCAGCACCTGGCCAACATCGAACTGGCCCAGCACAACGGTGTCCTCGACAGTGCCAGATAGGCGGCTCGCCGCCGTGCCAGATAGACCGGACACCGGCCGCAAGGCCGCCGTTCTGGGCTCGCCGATCACGCATTCGCGTTCGCCGCAGCTGCACCTGGCCGCCTACCGGGCGCTCGGGCTGCCGTCGTGGACCTACGACCGCATCGAGTGCACGGCCGAACAGCTGCCCGGCCTCGTCGGCTCGCTGGGCCCGGAATGGGTCGGACTGTCGGTCACCATGCCGGGCAAGTTCGCCGCACTGGAGTTCGCCGATCAGCGCACCGAACGCGCCGAGCTGGTCGGCTCGGCCAACACCCTGCTGCGGCTGCCCACGGGTGGCTGGCGTGCCGACAACACCGATGTCGACGGGGTGGTCGGAGCGCTCGGTGCGGCCGGTGACTCGGCACTGGTGATCGGATCCGGCGGCACCGCCCCGGCCGCCGTGGTGGCCCTGGCCGAACTCGGCGTACAGCGGATCACCATCGTGGCGCGCGATGAGGGCAAGGCATCGCGGCTGGTGGAGTTGGCCGGCCGGTGTGGCGCGCAGGGCAGCTGGTGCGACATCGGCGGCACGGCGCTGACCGGCGCGGTGGCCACCGCCGATGCGGCCGTCAGCACGATCCCGGCCGACGCGGCCGCCGCCTACGCGGGCACGCTGGCAGGCGTGCCGCGCGTGCTCGACGCCATCTACGACCCGTGGCCCACGCCGCTGGCCCAGGCCGTCGAGGCGGCGGGCGGTGAGGCGATCAACGGACTGCAGATGCTGCTGAACCAGGCCTTCGCCCAGGTGGAGCAGTTCACCGGGATGCCCGCTCCCAAAGAGGCGATGCGCGCCGCACTGGGCTGAGCCTTCACGGGGCGAACGTGCCCCGGTGGTAGGAGCTGTAGAGGTATTCCTTGGACCCGACCAGACGCGCCAGCGGGGACTGGACCGTGTTCTCGGTGTCCACCATTTGCGCGATCGAGGCCAGGTCGTATCTCGGGCACCAGCCCAGATCGGTACGCGCGCGGGCGTTGTCGTAGACCCGGTCGACGCGGGTGGGAAAGCGCCAACCGCGCCGTGCCCACACCTCGGCCGCCTGGGGCGCCCGCCGAGCGAACACACCGGCGGCATCGGTCCGCAACTGCGCAAGGTCCGCCGGCAGGAACGGCGTGGTCGCGGAGACGATGTAGCGGCCGAAACCGATCCGGGGGGCGGCGGATGCAGCCAGCAGATGCGCGTCGACGGCGTCGTCCAGTGAGACTCGGCGTGTCGCGTATTCATCGGCCTTGACGTTGGCGTCGGTCCGGCCGTCGTGGGCGTCGGGCCTGTCGTCGGTTTCCGGGAAGAACCGGGCCACCCGCAGCACCACGCAGGGCAACCCGTGGTTTCGGTGCGCCAGCTGACACAAATCCTCGGCCGCGGCCTTGGTGACGCCGTACATGTTCTTGGGCACCGGCGTCACCGACTCGTCGATCCACGCCGCCGGTCGCTCGGCATCGGGCACCAGCGCGTCTCCGAAAACTGTTGTGGAAGAGGACATGACGAAGGCCTGGGCACCGGCCTCCGTGGCCCCCTCCAGTAGTGACAGCGTCCCGCTGACATTCGTGTCGACGAAAGCCTGCCCGGGCACGAACGCCAACTGCGGCTTGTGCAGCGTGGCGGTGTGCAGCACCACGTCGGCGCCCGCCATCGCGGCCCGGACAGCTACGGGATCGGTGATAGAGCCGACCCTGTCGGTCCACGGCGAGGGCCGGATGTCCATACCCGCCACGTCTTCACCGCGGGCACGGAGGGTGCGGACGATCGCCTCACCAAGATGGCCGGAACTACCGGTGACCAGTGTTCGCACGACTCGACCGTGTCATACCGCCGCAAGCGATTTTCCGGGCAGCATCCGGGCGCCCGTAGGGTGGCGACCATGACCCAGTCCGGCCACCGGCCGCGGGTCGGGGTGGTGTTTCGTCCCGACCGCTCACCCGAGACCCTGCCCAGCACCGCAGCTGCCGCGCAACGAGCCGGCATCGACGAACTCTGGTTGTGGGAAGACTGTTTCCTGCAGGGCGGCATCGCGCAGGCGGCCGTCGCACTCGCCGGCAGCGAGACGCTGACCGTGGGCATCGGGGTGCTCCCGGTGCCGTTGCGCAACGTGGTGTCCACGGCGATGGAGATCGCCACCCTGGCCACCATCTATCCGGGCCGGGTCCGGGTCGGGATCGGTCATGGTGTTCAGGCCTGGATGCGCCAGGCCGGGGCCGCGGTGCCGTCCCCGCTCACGCTGCTGCGCGAATATCACGCCGCGCTCAGGCTGTTGCTCTCCGGCAGATCGGTCAGCACCGACGGCCGGTTCGTGCGTCTCGACGGTGTGCAACTGGAATGGGTTCCGCCTCAACCTGTTCCGTTGCTCATCGGCGGTACCGGACCGAAGACCCTGCGGCTCGCCGGCGAGATCGCCGACGGTGTGATCATCGACAGCGTCAACACCCCTGCGTCGGCCCGGGCGGCGCTCGGACATGTCGCCGCCGAGCAGGCTCAGCGGGTCAGCTCTCCACCTTTCGCAACGGTGCAGTACCTGGCGTGCGCACCCGGTGCGGACGGCCGGCAGCTCCTCGATGACGTGGCGGTGGAGCGTGGGCTGGACTCCGGCGGTTACGGCGTCAGCGGCACCGTAGCGGAGATCGTCGCGGCGGCGTCCGCGTATTCGGCCCAGACGTTGGTGTTCCAACCGATCGAGCCGTCGGTCGACATGGACGGATTCACCCGCACCGTTGGCGAAGTGGCGACTGCTCTGCGGCTGTAGCCCGCCAAGAGGCGATGAGGGCCGCCCCATCTGCGCCTTAACCTCGATTGATGGGGGTGGGGGTAACCGTCATCGCGTGCGTCTGGCTGCTGGTGCTCAGCGGCTACGACATCGCCGAGCGCAGGCTGCCGAACTGGCTGACGCTTCCTGGCGCACTGCTGGTTCTGGTGGTGGCGGCAGTGGCGGCCCGCGGCCTCGCCGCACTGGCCGGGGCCGCGGCCCTGTCGGGTCTGTACCTGGCGGTGCATCTGCTCTCGCCGCGCGCCATGGGCGGGGGAGACGTCAAACTCGCCATCGGGCTGGGGGCGATGACCGGTGCGTTCGGCATCGATGTGTGGCTGCTGGCCGCGCTGGCAGCACCCTTGCTCACCGCGGGCCTCGCATCCGGCGCCGCGGTCCGCGGTATCCGCACCGTGCCGCACGGGCCATCGATGTGTACGGCCACTGCCGTCGCGGTCGCCCTGGCGCTGGTGTAGCCGGCGGATTTCAGGAGGCAAACCCCGACGTGGGAGAATGACACCCGTGTTGCGTTGGACCACAGCTGGTGAATCCCATGGCCGCGCCCTGGTGGCCATGCTCGAAGGGATGGTTGCCGGCGTGCCCATCACCTCAGAGGAGATCGGGGCACAGCTCAAGCGTCGTCGTCTCGGCTACGGCCGGGGTGCCCGGATGAAGTTCGAACAGGACCAGGTCACCATGCTGGCCGGGGTGCGTCACGGCACCACCCTGGGCGGGCCGATCGCCATCGAGATCGGCAACACCGAATGGCCCAAGTGGGAGACCGTGATGTCTCCGGACCCCGTGGACCCGGCCGAACTCGACGTAGCCCGTAACGCCCCGCTGACCCGCCCCCGCCCGGGCCATGCCGACTACGCCGGCATGCTCAAGTACGGCTTCGAAGACGCCCGCCCGGTACTCGAACGTGCCAGTGCACGCGAGACCGCTGCGCGGGTGGCGGCCGGCACCGTGGCCCGCGCCTTCCTGCGTGCAGCGCTCGGTGTTGAGGTCGTCTCGCACGTCATCTCCATCGGCGCGTCCAAGCCCTATGACGGTCCGCCGCCGCAGTTCTCCGACCTGGAGGCGATCGACGCGAGTCCCGTTCGGGCGTTTGACGAAGCCGCTGAGTCGTCGATGATCGCCGAGATCGAGGACGCCAAGAAGGACGGCGACACCCTCGGCGGTGTCGTCGAGGTCGTGGTCGACGGTCTGCCGATCGGGTTGGGCTCGTTCACCAGTGGCGACAACCGCCTCGACAGTCAGCTCGCCGCCGCGGTGATGGGCATCCAGGCGATCAAGGGTGTGGAGATCGGCGACGGCTTCGAGACCGCGCGCCGTCGCGGCAGTGTCGCCCACGACGAGATGTACCCGGGCCCCGACGGGGTCCTGCGCTCGACCAACCGGGCCGGTGGCCTGGAAGGCGGCATGACCAACGGCCAGGCGCTGCGGGTCCGGGCCGCGATGAAGCCGATCTCGACCGTGCCGCGCGCGTTGGCCACCGTCGACATGGCGACCGGCGAAGAAGCCGTCGCCATTCACCAGCGTTCCGACGTGTGCGCGGTTCCGGCCGCCGGTGTGGTGGTGGAGACCATGGTCGCCCTGGTGGTGGCCCGGGCCGTGCTGGAGAAGTTCGGTGGGGACTCGCTGGCCGAGACCCGCGCCAACATCGACGCCTACCTGCGGGCTGTCGCCGAGCGCGAGCCCGCGGCGCAGGCCCTGGGCTGATGGCCCCCAAGGCGGTACTGATCGGCCTGCCGGGTTCGGGCAAGTCGACCATCGGCCGCCGGCTGGCCAAGGCGCTGAACCTCACGATGCTCGACACCGACGCCGCGATCGAGGAGACCACCGGCCGCACGATCGCCGACATCTTCGCCACCGACGGCGAGGCGGAGTTCCGCCGCATCGAGGAAGAGGTCATCCGTTCGGCGCTGGCCACCCACGACGGGGTGCTGTCCTTGGGTGGCGGCGCGGTCACCACCGCTGGAGTGCGTTCCGCACTGGCCGGCCACACCGTCGTGTACCTGGAGATCAGCGCGGCCGAGGGGGTGCGCCGCACGGGTGGTTCCACGGTCCGGCCACTGCTGGCCGGTCCCGACCGGGCCGAGAAGTTCCGTGCCCTGATGTCCGAACGGGTGCCGCTCTACCGCCGCGTCGCGACCATGCGGATCAACACCAACCGGCGCAATCCTGGCGCGGTGGTGCGCACCATCGTCACGCGACTGGAAAACCCCCCGGTCCAGAAACAGCCGCAGAAACCGGCGCAACAGCCGCGGACGGCCAAGCGGCGCCGGCGTCGTCCGCCGTGGCGGCGTGGTGCCGCATCCGGATCCTCGTCCGGTTCCGAGGCCAAGGGCGGCAACACTGCGGCTACCTCCTCCAATACAGAATCTGCAGCCATACCCACCCCCGCGGCCCTGGCCGCTCGCAACGCGGAGCGACATGATGACTGACCCGGTAATCGTCGAGGTAATGGTGGACCGGCCCTACCCGGTCATCATCGGAACCGGCCTGCTCGCGGAGTTGGGTAACACGCTCGAAGGCCGCCACAAGGTGGCGATATTGAATCAGCCGGTGTTGACCCAGACCGCCGAAGCTATTCGGCAACACTTGGCCGACAAGGGAATTGAAGCTCACCGTATCGAGATCCCGGATGCCGAGGCGGGCAAGGAGCTGCCCGTCGTCGGCTTCATCTGGGAAGTGCTGGGGCGCATCGGTATTGGTCGCAAAGACGCGGTGGTCAGCCTGGGCGGGGGAGCGGCGACGGACGTTGCGGGCTTTGCTGCGGCCACCTGGCTTCGCGGTGTCGACATCGTCCACGTGCCGACCACCCTGCTGGGCATGGTCGACGCGGCGGTCGGCGGCAAGACCGGGATCAACACCGATGCCGGCAAGAATCTCGTCGGTGCGTTCCATCAGCCGGCCGCGGTACTGGTCGATCTTGCGACACTGGAAACGTTGCCGCGCAACGAGATCGTCGCCGGGATGGCCGAGATCGTGAAGGCCGGCTTCATCGCCGACCCGGTCATCCTCGATCTGATCGAGGCCGATCCGGAGGCCGCGCTTGACCCCACCGGAACCGTCCTGCCCGAACTCATCCGCCGCGCGATCGCGGTCAAGGCCGAGGTGGTTGCTGCCGACGAGCGCGAGTCGCAGTTGCGCGAGATCCTCAACTACGGCCACACTCTCGCGCACGCCATCGAGCGGCGCGAGCGCTACAAGTGGCGCCACGGCGCCGCGGTGTCCGTGGGATTGGTGTTCGCGGCCGAATTGGGCCGGCTGGCCGGACGGCTCGACGACGAGACCGCCGACCGGCACCGTTCGGTGCTGACCGCGCTGGGGCTGCCGGTCAGCTACGACGGCGACGCGCTGCCCCAGCTGATGGACTACATGGCAGGCGACAAGAAGAACCGCTCGGGAGTGCTGCGGTTCGTCGTGCTCGACGGGCTGGCCAAGCCGGGCCGCCTTGAGGGCCCTGACCCGTCGCTGCTGGCGGCCGCATACGCAGAAGTGGCGCGGGCCTGACTGCCCGCGCCACGTGCGCCTGAGTTCTGCTTCGCCCTGGTGGGCGTGCCGGTTACTGCTTGGGTTGCTCGGGGTATTCGACCGGGGCCTCGGCGTCGGCATTTTCCGACGCGCCGTTGGCGCTCACTGCGGCGAACACATCGGTGTCGGCGCGCTCGTCGGCTGCCAGGCCGTGGTGGCGCTGACGCGGCATCGGCGGGGCCTTGCGGTCCACCAGCCAGCGGCCCACGGTTACGCCACCAACGCCGAGCAGGAACACCAGCAGCGCGGTGAACGCCGCGAATGTGGTGACCTCGTTGAGCAGCGCATCGGTGTAGAGGCTCTTGTAGAACAGCCCGATGAACCACGCCACCGCGCCGCTGACGACGCCGGCGAACAGGCCGGCGATCAGCCAGGTCATCGCCATGTCGGCACGACGGTCCGGATCCGGATTGGCCCGTGCGTCGGACTGGCCGTCGAACAGGCCCCAGATCAGTACGCCGATTCCGAACAACGTGACCAGCCCCAAGCTGAACCAGGTGGCGTTACCCGGCGAGGCGTTGATCAGTGCTCCTTGCAGTAAGCGCACGATGACCATCGCTGTTGCGAACACCACTCCGCGCAGTAACCACTTGCTCATGGGGGCACACTGTAGCGAGTAGCGTCACAGACCGTGACTATTTCCCAGCGCAGGGACCGACTGCGGCGTCGGCTGGCCGACTTGGGCCTGGACGCGATGTTGGTAACTGACCTGGTCAACGTGCGTTATCTGTCCGGATTCACGGGTTCCAACGCGGCCCTGTTGATCCTCGCCGAGGACACCACTCCGGTGCTGGCCACCGATGGGCGCTATCGCACGCAGGCCGCGCAGCAGTCCCCGGACGCCGAGGTGGTCATCGAGCGGGCCTGCGGGTCACACCTGGCCGGGCGCGCCGCCCGTACCGGCGCCCTGCGGTTGGGTTTCGAGAGCCATGTGGTGACCGTCGATGCCTATGCGGCCCTGAAGAAGGCGGCCGGCGACACGGTCGAGTGGGTGCGCGCGGCGGGCACCGTGGAGGCGCTGCGCGAGATCAAGGACGCCGGCGAGATCGCGATGCTGCGACTGGCCTGCGAGGCCGCCGACTCGGCACTCATGGATCTGCTGGAGCGTGGCGGCCTGCGTCCGGGCCGGACCGAGCGCGAGGTGCGCAACGAGCTGGAAGCCCTGATGCTCGACCACGGCGCCGACGGGCCGTCCTTCGAGACGATCGTGGCGACCGGCTCGAACTCGGCAATCCCGCACCACCGGCCCACGGAGGCGGTGCTGGCCGCGGGAGACTTCGTCAAGATCGATTTCGGTGCCCTGGTGGAGGGCTATCACTCCGACATGACGCGCACGTTCGTGCTGGGCCCGGCGGCCCAGTGGCAGCTCGACATCTATGACCTGGTGGCCACCGCACAGCAGGCCGGGTGCGACGCGCTGGCGCCCGGGGTTTCGCTGAGCGCGGTGGACGCGGCATCGCGCCAGGTCATCGCCGATGCCGGCTACGGCGACAACTTCGGTCACGGCCTCGGCCACGGTGTCGGACTGCAGATCCACGAAGCGCCGGGAATCAACGCCGCCGCCGCCGGTACACTGCTTGCTGGCTCTGCGGTCACCGTTGAGCCAGGTGTCTACTTGCCCGATCGCGGCGGTGTCCGGATCGAGGACACCCTGGTCGTCGGAGAGGCGGCACCCGACCTGCTTACCCGGTTCCCCAAGGAACTGGCCATTTTGTGACAAAAGCTTAGGAGCTACACCCTCATGGCATCGACTGCCGACTTCAAGAACGGGCTCGTCCTGCAGATCGACGGACAGCTGTGGCAGATCGTCGAATTCCAGCACGTCAAGCCGGGCAAGGGCCCGGCCTTCGTGCGGACGAAGCTGAAGAACGTGGTGTCCGGCAAGGTCGTCGACAAGACCTACAACGCCGGCGTGAAGGTGGAGACCGCCACCGTGGACCGCCGCGACGCCACCTACCTGTACCGCGACGGCAACGACTTCGTCTTCATGGATTCCGAAGACTTCAATCAGCACCCGTTGTCCGAGGCGCTCGTCGGCCGCTTGGCCGACTTCCTGCTGGAGAGCCTGCCGGTGCAGATCGCCTTCCACGAGTCCGCGCCGCTGTACCTGGAACTTCCGGTGTCCGTCGAGCTCGAGGTGTCCCACACCGAGCCCGGTCTGCAGGGTGACCGCTCCAGCGCCGGCACCAAGCCCGCCACCATGGAGACCGGCGCCGAGATCCAGGTGCCGCTGTTCATCAACACCGGTGACAAGCTCAAGGTCGACACCCGCGACGGCAGCTACCTCGGCCGCGTGAATGGCTGACCATGCCTGACCGCCGTGGCGACCGGGGCCGTCACCAGGCCCGCAAGCGCGCCGTGGATCTGCTGTTCGAGGCCGAGGCACGCGGTCTGACGCCGGAGGCGGTGGCCGACGGCCGCACCGCGCTGGCCGAGGATCAGCCCGACGTCACCCCGCTCAATCCGTACACGGTGTCGGTGGCGCGCGGTGTCACCGAACATGCCGCCCACATCGACGACCTCATCTCGGCTCACCTGCAGGGATGGACGTTGGAGCGGCTGCCTGCCGTGGACCGCGCCATCCTCCGGGTGGCGGTCTGGGAGCTGCTGCACGCCGAGGACGTCCCCGAACCCGTCGCCGTGGACGAGGCCGTCGAGCTGGCCAAAGAGCTGTCCACCGATGAGTCGCCCGGATTCGTCAACGGGGTGCTGGGCCAGGTGATGCTGGTGACCCCGCAGATCCGGGCCGCAGCCGCAGCCGTGCAGGGCGCCGTTCAGGACCGGCCCGAGCAGTAGGTTCATATCCCGGAGATCGGGATCGTCGGTGCCGTTCGGTGCCACGATGTTGTTACGTGTGTGACTACACGTACCGACATTCGGAGGCCGCTGATGGGACACGAGTCGAGAAGTATCGCGGGGATCGGCGAGGACGGCCTGCACCTGCACGCCTGCCCGCTGTGTGAGGCAATGTGCGGCTTGGAGATTCAGGTCTCCGACGGCAAGGTTGCGACCGTTCGGCCGAACAAGTCCGACCAGTGGAGCGCGGGTCACATCTGCCCCAAGGGTGCGTCGCTGGCCGGGTTGCACGACGACCCCGACCGGATCCGCCGGCCGATGATCAAGGTGGACGGCGAGTGGCACGAGGTCGACTGGGACACCGCCTTCCGTCGCTGCACCGAACTGCTCGCTCCCGTCATCGAGAAGTACGGCATCGGCGCGGTCGCGGCGTACACCGGAAATCCGCTGGCGCACTCGTTCTCGCTGTCCCGCTACTCGGCGATCCTGCTCGGCCTGTCCGGCATGCCGATCACCTACTCGCCGGGCACCATCGACCAGTGGCCGAAGAACCTGTCGTCGCACCTGATGTACGGCAGCTGGTGGGCCTTCCCGACGCCGGACATCCAGCGCACCGACCTGCTGGTGGTGATGGGGGCCAACCCCGCGGCCTCGCAGGGTTCGCTGCTGGCCGCCCCCGACGTGATGGGCATCATCGCCGGTATCCGTAAGCGCGGCAAGGTGATCGTCATCGACCCGGTGCGCACCGCCACCGCCGTCAAGGCCGACGAGTGGTTGCCGATCACGCCCGGGACTGACGCGGCACTGCTGCTCGGGATCGTCCACACCGTGTTCGACGAAGGGCTGGTCAACCTCGGCGAGTTGGAACGCCACCTCGACGGAGTGTCCACCCTGCAGCAGGCGGTGGCCGACTGGTCGCCCGAAAGGGTCTCTGCTACAACAGGTATCGACGCCGAGCGTATTCGTGGACTGGCCCGCGAGCTGGCCGGCACGCCGCGCGCGGTGGTCTACGGCCGGATCGGCACGTGCAATCAGGAGTTCGGCAGCCTGGCCAGCTGGCTGGTGGATGTGGTCAACATCGTCACCGGTCACTTCGACACCCCCGGCGGCGCGATGTTCGCCAGGCCGACGGCCTGGACGGTCACGAGCCAGCCGATCCCGGGGTTGGAGGACGGGGCGCCGAATTTCGGCCGCTACCGCACCCGGGTGCGCGGGGCCAAGGAGGTGCTCGGGCAGGTGCCGGTGTCATGCATGCTCGAAGAGATCACCACGCCCGGTGAGGGACAGCTCAAGGCCCTGATCACCGTCGCGGGCAACCCGGTGCTGTCCACCCCGGGCGGCGACAAACTCGACGAGGCGCTGCCGCAGCTGGACGCGATGATCTCGGTGGACCTGTGGCTCAACGAGACCACCCGGCACGCCGACGTGATCCTGCCCGGTGCCTCGGCGCTCGAGCAGCCGCACTCGGCGGACCTGCTGCTGGGTGCGGCGATCAACAGCTTCGCCCGGTACTCACCGCCGGTGTTCCACCGCGAGGATCCCGATGCGCCGGAGGAGTGGGAGATCCTGATCCGGCTCACCGGGCTGTGCACCGGCACCCCGGCCGAGGATGTCGACATCGCCGCGCTCGATGACGGCTGGTTCGACTACCTGTGTTTCACCCAGGGGCTCGACGGCGCCGAGATCCGTAAGAAGTACGACCACGGCGGCCCCGAGCGGATGCTCGATCTGACGCTGCGGACCGCCGCGTTCGGCGACCGCTACGGCGACAACCCCGACGGTCTGAACCTGGACAAGCTCAAGGCCCACCCGGACGGAATCAACTACGGCCCCATGGTGCCCCAGGTGCCCGAGGTACTCGGCACCGCCGACCAGAAGATCCGGCTGGCGCCGCAGTATCTGCTCGACGACCTGCCGCGGCTGGCCGAGCGGCTCGATCGAGCCCCCGACGAACTGGTGCTGGTGAGCCGACGCCATCTGCGGTCCAACAACTCCTGGCTGCACAACGTCGGTTCCTTGATGAAGGGACGCGACCGGTGCACCCTGCTGATGCACAGTCAGGATGCGGCGGCACGGAGGATCGCCGATGGCGACAACGCGGAAGTGGCGTCGGCCGGCGGCAAGATCGTGGTCCCGGTCGAGGTGACCGATGCGATCAAGCCCGGAGTGGTCTCGATGCCGCACGGCTGGGGCCACGGTCAGCCCGGTACGCGACTCGGCGTCGCGAACGCGTCGCCCGGGGTGAACACCAACATCCTGTCGCTGCCCGATTTCCTCGACGAGCCGTCGGGAAACGGAGCGCTCAACGGCATTCCGGTCACGGTCAGCGCGACGACGATCTA
The DNA here is from genome assembly GCF_048282715.1 of Mycobacterium sp. 134. Lineage (NCBI taxonomy): Bacteria > Bacillati > Actinomycetota > Actinomycetes > Mycobacteriales > Mycobacteriaceae > Mycobacterium > Mycobacterium sp. 134. The sequence continues at coordinate 3,602,302 of NZ_JBLVUN010000008.1, read as the reverse complement.
GTGGTCCCGTCAACCGCCTGGTTCTTCCGGGGGAACCAGTAGTTCCTCGGGGTGGAAGTGGTGGTTGAGGGTGTCTTGTCCGGTGTTCATCAGAGGTGGTGGATGCCAGTGGACCCGGCCGGTGTCTGGATCGATGCTGGTGGTCCAGCCGAGTCCGACGAGGCGGTTGTCGGGTCCGCAGCCCAGCGCGAGGTCGGGGGCGTCGGTCTGCCCGCCGTGCCGCCAGTCGGCCTTGGCGTGGTGCACCTCGCAATAGTCGGCCGGTGCGGTGCATCCGGGGCGGGTACAGCCGCGGTCGCGGTTGTAGAGCAGCAGTCGTTGTGCTTTGGTAGCCAACCGTTTGGTGCGGGCCAGGTACAGCGGTTCGGCGGTGTGGTGCTTGTACACGGTGAGGTAGTGAAAGCTGTGTGATGCCAACCGGATCAGGTCGTTCATCGGCATCCGGATGCCCGCGCCGGTGACAGCGATCCCGGCGCCGGCTTCCAGCTCGGCCAGGGTGGTGGACATGACCACTGTGACCGGAAGGCCGCCGTGCCGGCCGAGCCGTTTGGACATCAGCACTTCGCGCAGCGCCACTTTGAGGGCGTCGTGATTGCGCTGCGCCACGGTGCGGGTGTCCCGGTTGGCGGCCGCCTGCTGGTCTTGAGCGTCCTGTTCCTCGGAGGTGTCGAGTGCGGCCTCAGCGTCATCGAGCGGATTGGGCGAGGGGTTGTGGATCGGTTCGGGATCATCGGGGTTGTTGATGCCCGGTGCACCCCACACGCCGGTGACGGTGGTCAGGTACGCCGCTGTCTCGGGGTCCAGCCAGCCCTGGACGTGCACCAGTCCGTCGGCGTCCTGTGTGCCGATCCGCAGCCCACGCAGGTGGGCCGCGACATCGGGTGAGTCGCCGTCCTGGTTGAGCAGATAGAGCAGTTTGTCCGCTGCGGCCTTGAGCGTTTCAGGAGTGTCGCAGTTCGCCGCGGCTACCAGGTCCGATTCGATCTGGACGAGTTCAGCCGTGCTGACGTACTTTCTCGCCTCCACCAGAGTGTCGCGGATGATCGCGATGTGTTCGGTGTTGATGGTCCCTGACAGCAGCGCCTCGGCGCAGGCGGGCAGTAGCGGCTCCAACACCTCACCGCCGATCGCATACCGGGGCCCCAGCTCGGCGGCTGCGGCGACGCGGCGTGAGGCTTCCTTGCCGCTGATCCGCATCCGGGTGGCCAGCACATCCTTCCAGGACTTGCCGCCGATCTCGTGCGGGGCGGCCTGAGCCATCAGGGCGGCTTGGATTCGGTGATCGATCATCGCCTCGATGCGGGCGTGTTGCTCGCGTTCGGATTGGAGCGCCAGCAGCTCCGCGGTGTCGAGTCCGGTGAAGTCGACATCGACGAGCGACGCGATCGCAGCGCGGTGGCCGGCCAGTGCGGTCTGCACCCCACCCCGGTTCTGCGCCAACTCCACTACCACAATTCGAACACTAGTTCGATGCGCCGACAAGAACCCGTGGAATGGGACTGGCGAGACAAAAGTGGCCAAAGTTTTTTCGGGCCGGCGCGGCGACGTTTCGATCATCGCGATTTGTAAATTCTTGCCGGGATCGAGGTGGCGCAATGCCGGTCGGCAAGGCGGTTTCGCCAGGTACGGATCCTTGGCCGGCGGCGCAATCGGTTAACCTGCGCCGAGGGCTGATTCGTCGCACTGCAGGTGCCTCCAACAGGCCCTTACCTTGAGTGCGTGTCTTCCCAGCCCGAAGCTCATCCCGTATCTCTACCCAACCGCCGTGCGCGCGCCGACCAGGCCCGCCAGGTGGCCGACGTGCTGCGCCATCAGATCTACGAGGGCACCTATGCCGGGGCGCTGCCGGCCGAGGCCGAACTGGCCGCCGAATTCTTCGTCTCCCGCAACACCATCCGTGAAGCCCTGGCCGTCCTCAAGTCCGAGGGCCTGATCGACCGCGGCACCAAGGTGGGCACGCATGTGGCGGGCCGCAAGTACGACCACGGCCTCGATGCGTTGGTGGGGCTGAAGGAGACCTTCAAGGACTACGGCGACGTCCGCAACGAAGTCCGTGCCGTGCAGCGACTCTCGGCCCCGCCCGCGGTGGCCCGCAAGCTGGCGTTGGAGCCCGGCGCCCAGGTGGTCTTCATCGAGCGCCTGCGCTACCTCGCCGATCTGCCGCTGTCGCTGGATCTGACCTACCTGGCTCCCGAGATCGGCGAGCAGGTGATCGGACACGCACTGGAGGACAACGATATCTTCGCGCTCATCGAACGGGTCAGCGGACACCGCCTGGGCGGGGCGAGCCTTGCGCTGGAGGCGGTTTCGGCTGACCCGCACACCGCCGCGACGCTGCAGGTGCCGGCCGGATCGGCGCTGCTGATGGCCGAGCGGCTCACGAGTCTGGACGACGGAACGCCCGTCGACCTGGAGTACATCAGGATGCGTGGTGATCGAATCACCATGCGCGGCAACCTCATCCGAGACACATGATTAGGAACAGCATATGACGCTGGTCAACCAACGCGCCGATGTCCCCGTGACCATCGACGAGTCCCTGTGTATCGAGGGCTGCACGTTGTGCGTCGACGTGTGTCCGCTCGATTCGCTGGCCATCAATCCCGAAAACGGCAAGGCCTTCATGCACGTCGACGAGTGCTGGTACTGCGGGCCGTGCGCGGCCCGCTGTCCCACCGGCGCCGTCACCGTCAACATGCCCTATCTCATCCGTTAGAGGACCCGAAGTGAAAACAGCCCTGATCGCCCTCACCGCCGGTCTCACGCTCGCGACCGCCGGCTGCTCCCTGGACTCGGCGACGAAATCGGCCGATACGGTCGACGTCGTCGTCGGCTACCAGTCCAAGACCATCAACACCGTCACTGCCGGAACCCTGCTGCGCGCCCAGGGTTACCTGGAACGCCGGTTGGCCGACATCACCACCCGCACCGGCACCAAGTACAACGTGACGTGGCAGGACTACGACACCGGCGCCCCGATCACCGCGCAGATGGTGGCCGAGAAGATCGACATCGGCTCGATGGGTGACTATCCGATGCTCATCAACGGGTCCAAGACCCAGGCCAACGAACGCGCCAAGACCGAGATCGTCTCGGTCACCGGGTACAACCCGAAGGGTGCGCTGAACATGGTTGTGGTGGCACCGGATTCGCCGGCCAAGTCGTTGACCGACCTGGCCGGTAAGAAGGTCTCGGCCAGTGTCGGATCGGCCGGTCACGGCATGCTGGTGCAAGCCCTCGGCAAGGCCGGGATCGACGCCAAGACCGGTGTGGAGGTGCTCAACCAGCAGCCGCAGGTCGGTGCATCGTCGCTGGAATCCGGTCAGGTCCAGGCGCTTTCGCAGTTCGTCGCCTGGCCGGGTCTGTTGGTTCACCAGGGCAAGGCCAAGCTGCTCTACGACGGTGCCGAACTGAACTACCCGACCCTGCACGGTGTCGTGGTTCGCCGGGCGTATGCGGCCGATCACCCGGAGGTGCTCGACGCGTTCCTGCAGGCGCAACTCGACGCCACCGACTTCCTCAACACCAAGCCGCTGGAGGCGGCCCGCCTGGTGGCCGAGGGCAGCGGGCTGCCACAGGAGGTCGTGTACCTCTACAACGGGCCGGGCGGCACCTCGTTCGACACCACCCTCAAGCCGTCACTGATCGATGCGCTCAAAGGCGATGTGCCCTACCTGAAGTCGATCGACAACTTCGCAGACCTCGACGTGGCCGGTTTCGTACAGGACGGACCGCTGCGGGCGGCATACTCCGCGCGCGGTCAGGACTACGACAAGGCACTGAACTCGAGCGCCAATCCGTCGGCCCTGAGCGGCACCGACCCGGTGTGCCGCACCGCCGTCGACAATCCCGCCACTGCCGGCGAGCTGTGGCTCGACGGATCGGACACCACCACCGCGGCCGCGACGCCGGTCTGCCTGCTCAAGGCGATTCGGCAGGCAGAAGGTGAGGGCAAGAAGGTCCGCGCCGCCTACGTCTCCGACGCCGAGCTGGGTACCCGGTGGTTCGCCGACAAGGCCGTGTGGGTGCGCCTGCCCGCACCGGGAGCCGAGGGGTACCTACCGTTCGGAACCCAGGCCGGTGCCGAGCGCTATACCGCCGCGCATCCCGGTGCGGTGATCGTCGACTATCGGCAAGCCCTGGCAGGTGCGGTGTGACCACCACCGATACCCCGCCCGTCGCGGTCAGCGACCCTCCGGCACCGTCGGAAACGCAGCATTCCCGGCACACGCCCTCGGCCTGGCCGCATCGCCTGGTGCGGCTGGCGTCGGTGGTTGGCGCGGTCGTCCTCTGGCAACTGCTGACCGCCAACGACGTGCGCCTCGGTCTGCGGTTCGACACCCTGCCGACCGTCACCGAAATCACTGCGGCCCTGGTGAACCGGCTGGGCACGCCCGAGTACTGGCTGGATCTCGGGCAGTCGCTGATCCGGATCCTCACCGGGTTCGGGATCGCCGCGGTGGTCGGCGTGATCACCGGAATCCTGCTCGGGCGCACGGCCTGGTTCGCCGACATCTTCGGTCCGCTCACCGAGCTGGCCCGGCCGATACCGGCGATCGCCATGGTGCCCGTGGCCATCCTGCTGTTCCCCAGCGACGAGGCGGGAATCGTGTTCATCACGTTCCTGGCCGCCTACTTCCCGATCATGGTCAGCGTGCGGCATGCGGTGCGCGCCCTGCCGACCATCTGGGAGGACTCGGTGCGCACCCTCGGTGGCGGTCGCGTCGACGTGCTGCGCCAGGTGGTGCTGCCGGGCATCCTGCCCGGACTGTTCGGCGGGCTCTCGGTCGGCATGGGAGTGGCCTGGATCTGTGTGATCTCGGCCGAGATGATCTCGGGCCGCCTCGGTGTGGGTTACCGCACCTGGCAGGCGTACACGGTGCTGAACTATCCCGACGTGTTCGTCGGCATCATCACGATCGGCGTACTCGGTTTCGTGACCGCCGCGGCGGTTGAGTTGATCGGCCGCCGGGCCACCCGCTGGCTGCCGCGTGGTGAGGAGGAGACGCGGCGATGAGCGCTCGCGCGAAGAGCATGTCGATTAGCCCCACTGACACCGTCACCCGGACGGCCACCGGAATGAGGCTGGAACTCGATCGAATCCGGTTGTCCTACACCGGCGCCCCGGTGATCGACGACCTGAGCCTGACCGTCGAGCCCGGTGAGATCCTGGTGCTCACCGGCCCGTCGGGATGCGGTAAGTCCACGGTGTTGCGCGCGCTGACCGGACTGCTGCGGCCCGACGGCGGCCGGGTGCTGGCCGACGGCGATCCGGTCACCACCACCTCACGGGACCGCGGCATGGTGTTCCAGGACAGTGCGCTGCTGCCGTGGCGCACGGTGCGGTCCAACATCGAACTGGCCCTGCAGCTCCGCGGCGAGCCGCGCAATGGACGCAGTGGGGAGTCCAAGGCCGGGCGCAAGGAGCGGGCCGATCGATGGATCGCCGAGGTCGGCCTGACCGGGTTCGCCGACTTCCTGCCGAAGAACCTGTCCGGCGGTATGCGGCAGCGGGTTCAGCTCGCGCGCGGTCTGGCCGGCGCACCGCGCGCGGTCATGATGGACGAGCCGTTCGCGGCCCTGGACACCCAGACCCGGGCGGCCATGCAGCGGTTGCTGATCGACACCTGGCAGGCCCATCCGACGACGATCGTGTTCGTCACCCACGACGTCGACGAGGCGCTCACGCTCGGTGACCGTGTCGCGGTGCTCGGTCGTGCCGGGCAGCCGTTGCGCGCCCTGATCGAGGTGGCCCAGCCCCGCACCGACCATCCCGAACGATCCGCGCTGCGCGCCGAGATCATTGCCGCACTGGAGCAACCGTGACCGAATTGACCGAGATTCCCGATGTCGATGACGCGATTCGCATCGACTGCGACGTGCTGGTGATCGGCGGTGGCACCGCGGGCACCATGGCGGCGCTGACCGCCGCCGAGAACGGCGCCCAGGTGCTGCTGCTGGAGAAGGCCCACGTGCGCCACTCCGGGGCGCTGGCCATGGGCATGGACGGCGTCAACAACGCCGTCATCCCCGGCAAGGCCGAACCCGAGGACTACGTCGCCGAGATCACCCGGGCCAACGACGGAATCGTCAACCAGCGCACCGTGTATCAGACCGCGACCCGTGGATTCGCCATGGTGCAGCGGCTGGAACGCTACGGGGTCAAATTCGAGAAGGACGAACACGGTGAGTACGCCGTGCGGCGCGTGCACCGATCCGGCTCCTATGTGCTGCCGATGCCCGAGGGCAAGGACGTCAAGAAGGCGCTGTACCGGGTGCTGCGCCAGCGCTCGATGCGCGAGAAGATCCGCATCGAGAACCGGCTCATGCCGGTACGGGTGCTGACGCAGGGCGGACGAGCTGTCGGTGCCGCCGCATTCAACACCCGCACAGGAGAATTCGTGACGGTGGCGGCCAAGGCCGTGATCCTGTCGACCGGGGCGTGCGGCCGCCTCGGACTGCCCGCCTCGGGCTATCTGTACGGCACCTACGAGAACCCCACCAACGCGGGTGACGGGTACGCCATGGCCTACCACGCGGGCGCCGAACTGTCGGGAATCGAGTGCTTCCAGGTCAATCCGCTGATCAAGGACTACAACGGCCCAGCATGCGCCTACGTGGCCAACCCCTTCGGCGGCTATCAGGTCAATGCGCTGGGGGAGCGGTTCGTCGACTCCGACTACTGGTCGGGGCAGATGATGGCGGAGGTCAAAGAGGAGATCGAATCGGCCCGCGGGCCGATCTACCTCAAGGTCAGCCATCTGCCCGATGAAACGCTGACCACGCTTGAGAACATCCTGCACACCACGGAGCGACCCACCCGCGGGACGTTCCACGCCAATCGGGGGCACGACTACCGCACCCACGACATCGAGATGCACATCTCCGAGATCGGTTTGTGCTCAGGGCATTCCGCTTCCGGCGTGTGGGTGGACGAACACGCCCGCACCACCGTGCCCGGGCTGTATGCGGCCGGGGACCTGGCGTGTGTACCGCACAACTACATGATCGGCGCCTTCGTGTACGGCGATCTCGCCGGCGAGCACGCGGCCTCGACCCTGTCGGAAGTGGCTGCACCGGTTGGGCTTCCGGCCGAACAGGTGGCAGCGGCCCACGAGCTCATCTACCGCCCGCTGCGGCACCCGGACGGTCCGCCGCAGCCTCAGGTCGAGTTCAAGCTGCGGCGGTTCGTCAACGACTATGTGGCGCCGCCGAAGACCGCCACCAAGTTGTCGATCGCGGTGCAGACCTTCGAGCGCATGACTACCGAGGTGGAGGGTATCGGCGCGCGCACCCCGCACGAACTGATGCGCGCCGCGGAGGTGTCGTTCATTCGCGACTGCGCGGAGATGGCGGCCCGATCCTCGCTGACCCGCACCGAATCGCGCTGGGGTCTGTACCACGAGCGGGCCGACCTGCCGGAGCGCGACGACGCACAGTGGCGCTACCACCTCAACCTCTACAAGGACGCCGACGGCGCCATGAAATTCGTGAAGCGGCCGGTGGCACCGTACTTCGTCGCCGTGCCCGAGCTGGACCATCTGACTTCCCACGATCCGGTGACCACCGTCGAGCAGCCCGATCTGCACGCCGGCCGGGCTCCCGCAGCCGAACGCTCCAGGGTCCGTCCCACCGGATCCGTGCAACCGCCGTCCCCGCGTATCGCCGCGGTGCTGGCGTTGGAGGAGCCCTCGCTGGAGGATCTGAACACCTACCTGACCGATCCGGACGCCGGCGTGCGCCGCACCGCGGTCGCCACCCTCGTCGAGCATCTGCCCGATGGGTACCAGCCCGCGCTGGTGGCCGCGCTGGCCGATGACGACGCCGAAGTACGGCGCGAAACCGCCGATTCGGTACGGGAACTCGTCGAGGTGCTGCCGGACCCGGGAGCCTTCGCCGACCGACTGGAGTCCGCGGACCCGGTGGTCCGTGCGGTAACGGTGTATCTGCTGAGTTCCCGCCGCGTAGGCAATGCCCAGGCCTACCGGGTCGCATCGACCGATGCCGATCACCGGGTACGGATCGAGGCGGTGCGGGCGCTGGTGTCGGTCGACGACCACACCGGGGTGGCGGCCGCCACGACCGACGAGAACCGGGAGGTGCGGATCGCCGCGGTGGGCGGACTCGCGACCCTGCGTGCCGGTGCCGATGCGGTGCGCGTGGCGCTGGACGACCCAGATCCGCTCGTCCGGGCGGCGGCCCTGGCCTCACTCGGCGCGGTCGGCTGCACCGACGACGACGTGGTGAGCGTCGAGAAGGCGTTCACCGAGTCGGCCTGGCAGATCCGCCAGGGCGCGGCCCGGGCGTTGGCCGGAGCCGTGCCGGAGGTGGCGGTTCCCACCCTGTCGCGGGCGCTGGACGACCAGCATCTCGATGTCCGCAAGGCCGCAGTGCTGAGCCTGAGCCGATGGGCGAGCTCGGAGTCGATCGCCCGGCAGGCCCTCACCGTGGCGCTGGACGACACCGACGCCGACGTGCGCGCGTATGCCCGTCAGGCGCTCGCCGGCTGAGCCGCACCTTGCCCGGACAGCAAGATCCGTGCCCCAGCGCGCCGGCGCGCTGATACTGGACAGGGTGCACACAAGCCAGCAGGGCAGGCAGGACACACCGCCACCGCGGACCGCGAACAGCGAAGCCGAGGTCTTGCGGGGATTTCTCGATTACCTCCGGACGTCGATCGCCGCGAAGGTCGAGGGCGCGCCCGAACCGATGGCGCGCACGTCCTCGGTGCCGTCGGGCACCACGCTGCTCGGCCTGCTGAATCACCTGACCTACGTCGAGAGGTGGATCTTTCTCGGGGACGACGTCTCCGACTGGCAGGCGACCTTCACTGTCGAACCGTCGGACACCATTGCCGATGTGGTGGCCGGCTACCGGAGTGCCGTCGAGCGCGCCAACGAGGTGCTCGACGACTGCTCGGATCTCGCGGAACCGCTACCCCGGTCGCGGCCGGGGCGGCCCGCGGCCAGCGTCCGCTGGTCCCTCACCCACATGATCGAAGAGACCGGCCGCCACGCAGGTCACGCCGACATTCTGCGTGAACTGATCGACGGCACGACCGGTCGGTGACCACGTTCGGCTCGACCCAGGTTTCCGGCAGCATCGAAGTTCGTCGTTAACGCTGCTAACGACCGGGCCTCGGCCTAATCTCGATGCGTGCGACTCGCCTGGCCGCTGACGGGGCGGTTGGAGGAGACCCGGCTGATCGACGCCGCGCTGGCCTCCGCCGAACTGTCCGGAATCGTGATCTATGGAACTGCCGGGGTGGGCAAAAGCCGTATCGCCCGTGAAGCGCTCTCCACAGCGGGTGGCAACGGTCACGAAACCCGCTGGGCGGTGGGCACATCAGCTGCCCGCGCACTGCCGCTGGGGACGTTCGCCCGATGGGTGGGTACCTCCGACGCCGACAGTGTGGCGCTGGTCGGCCGGGTGATCGACGGGCTGACCACGGTGTCCAACGGCCGCCCGGTAATGGTGTGTGTCGATGACGCGCACCTGCTCGACGGGTTGTCGGGTTTTGTGTTGCAGCAGATCGTGCAGCGCGGTGCCGCCAAGCTCCTGCTGACCGTGCGTACCGGTTCACCGGTACCTGTCGAGGTGCTGACGGCGTGCGACCGTGGCAGGTTCGAGCGGCTAGATCTCCAGCCGTTGTCCCGGGACGAGTCGACCCAGTTGCTGACCGCCGCGCTCGGCGGGCCGCTCGATCCCGCAGCAGCGCAGCGGTTATGGCGGCTGACCCGCGGCAACGTGCTGTATCTGCGCAACATCGTGGAACAGGAAGTCGCCCAGGGGCGGCTCGCCTGCCAGGAGGGCGTGTGGCGGTGGACCGGGGATCCGGTGATGCCGCCAGGGTTGGTCGAACTGATCGAGGCGAGGATCGGCGCCCTACCGCCTGCGGTGAGCGAGGTCGTCGATGTCCTGGCGGTGGCCGAGCCGATCCAGCTGGACCGGCTCACCGCGATCACCGATGCCGATTCGGTGGCCGATGCCGAGACACGTGGGTTGATCACGATCGATGCCACCGACCGCGAGGTCCGCGTAGCCCATCCGCTCTACGCCGAGGTGCGGCGCAACCGGGTGCCGGGTTCTCGCTTGCGCCGGCTGCGGGGGCTGGTGGCGACTGCGCTGGGGGACCGGGAAGACCGCGACGCCATGCGGGTGGTGGTACGGCGGGCCGCGCTGATGCTCGATTCGGACCTGCCGTTCGATCCCGAGTTGTTGACCCGGGCGGCACAGGGCGCGGTGTGGCTCTCCGATCTGGCGCTGGCCGACCGGTTGGCCTACGGGGCGATCGAGGCCGGCGCCGACGCGGAGGCGAAATTCATTCGCGCGCACGCCTTGTCGTGGCTCAGCCGAGGTGAGGAATCGGATGCGGTGCTCGACGCCATCGAGCTCGGCGACCTCACCGACGACGGACGGGCCCGGCTGGCCTTCCTGCGGGCGTCCAACATGTTGTGGTCGCTCGCCGATCCGGCCGGCGCCAAGCGGCATGTCGACGATGCGGCGGCGCACATCCCTGCCGCTGCGCGCGCCTGTATCGACGCGTTCTACGCGGTGTACTGGGCCGCGATGGGCGATCCGGGGCAGGCCAGGGCCGCGTTCAGCGGCCTGGATCTGGACGCTCTGCCGGCCATCGTGGGTGCGGTGACCGCGTGGGCCGCGGCCGCGTCGTGCGGCGATGCCGGCCGCGCCGACGAGGCCGTCACTGCCGCCCACGCCGGTTACCGCATCACGGACAGTTCCTTCGATGCCGCGCACACGCGGTTCGTCATCGCCGACGCACACATCGGGGCGCTGCTGCTGGCCGGGAGGATCCGTGAGGCGCGCGAGGAGGCCGAGCAGTTGAACCGACACGCCGCGAACCTGCCCGGAGCGGCACAGTTGTTCGGCGTCGCGCTGACCGGTCGTGTCGCCTCGGGAGCCGGTCAGCTGGGCCTCGCGGCCGAACTGCTGGATCCGGTGGTCGAGATGATGCGGGCCGCGGGGGAGACCAACGGGTTCAGCTACCGATTTCACCTGCCTCGGGTCACGGCACTGGCCATCCGGGGTCTGGCCGACGACGGCACCCTGGCCGAACTCGACGAACGTCGTCATGCCAGCTGGCGCTACCTCGCCTATGAACACACCCTGGTGCGGGCCTGGGTGGCTGCCACCCAGGGTGCGGTATCGGAAGCCATTGCCATCGCGCTCGATGCCGCCGATACCGCCGGGGCACACGGACAACTGGCGGCCGAGGTGTTGTGCCTGCAGACCGCGACGCAGTTCGGCGACCATTCCCGCGCGGACCGGCTCGACGAGTTGACCGGGCTGGTCGAGGGGCCGCGAGTCGGTGCCGCCGCCGCCATGTGCCGCGCCCTCGCCCACGACGACGGCGACGGGTTGGCAAAGGTCTCAATCGAATTCGAGGAACTGGGTGACCTGGTGGCCGCGGCTGACGCCGCCGGCCTCGCGGCGGTGGCCTACCGGCACAGGGACATGCGTGGCTCGGCGATGGCGTCGGCGACGCGGGCCAGGGCTCTGGCCGGCACGTGCGGCGGTGTGGCGACTCCGGCGTTGCTCGCCGCTGCCGAGCGTCTGCCCCTGACCGACAGGGAGCGGGAGATCGCCATGCTGATCGGTGCGGGGCTGTCCAGCCGGGCGATCGCCGACCGGCTACGGCTGTCGGTTCGCACCGTCGAGGGGCACATCTACCGTGCGATGGCGAAAACCGGGGTGTCCACCCGGGCCGAACTGATCGCGCTGCTACCCCGGAGGCACCGCTGATTCGAGTATGGGGTTACTCGCTTCGGTTCGGCTGATCCGTCGCATCCTGGATCGCATGGCCGACGAGGGCGAGACACGCGAACAGGCGCTACGTCAGCTGCCGTTGCCGTACTCGCTGGCACTGCGGCTGCGCGACGCCGGGGTTGCCCGCGACGTCGTCTGTGAGTACCTCAGTATCGAGGAGTCCGCACTCGACGGCCTCTACCGGATCGCCGAGGCCAAACTGGCTGCCGCAGAGTGCCTGTGAGCTAGAGATCGAGTGCCTGATACGTGCGGCGGACGAATCGGGGTTGTGCGGTCTGGAGTTTCGCCGTCGAGGTGTTGCCGCTGATGGCTGCGGCGTCCACGCCCAGGTTCGGATGATTCTGGATCAGGTAGATCAGGATCAGGTCTGCCGAGGGGTCGGCCTGCCACCAGGTGCCGTACGCGCCGGGCCAACTGAAGGCGCCCAGTCCGCCCGGGCCGAACAGCGGTCGTGACTTCGCCTCATCGGTCACCACCGAAAGGTTCAGCCCGAAGCCCCGGCCGACCCAGAACGGCGCACCGAGGAACGGGTACTGCTTCTGTTCGGGGGTGAGCCGGTCGGTGAGCATCACCCGCACCGACTCCTCGGAAAGCACCCGCACGCCGTCGACCGTGCCGCCGCCCAACAACATTCGGGCGAACGTCAAATAGTCGTCGGCCGTGGAGAACAACCCGGCCCCGCCGGTGCAGAACGGGGGATCGGTGATCGGCGCCGGACCCATCACATCGTGGGTCAGCTTGTTGTCGGCGGTCAGCTGATACATCGTCGCCGTGCGCCGCCGGCCCGCCGCGTCGACCGAGAACCCCGTGTCGGACATGCCCAGCGGCGCGAAGATCCGCTCGGCCAGCACCTGGGACAGCGGCTTGCCCTCGATACGGGACAGCGCGATCCCCAGCACATCGGTGGAGTGGCTGTAGGTGAGGCGCTCGCCGGGCTGATGGGCCAGCGGCAGTGCGGCCACCTCGGCCAGCCAGCGGTCCTGGTCCTGGCGCAGCGACAACTTGCCGTAGGCCGACGCCAGCGGGCCCAGCACCGAGAACACGTAGGCCAGACCGCTGCGGTGGGTCATCAGGTCGTCGAAGGTGATGGGCCGTCGCGCGGGCTCCGTGCGGTCGAGCGGACCGCGCGCCTCGCGCAATACCCGCATGTCGGCCAATTCCGGCAGCCATTTCGTCACCGGCTCGTTCAGCCTGAACTTGCCCTCCTCGGCCAGCGCCAGCGCCGCGGCCACGGTGACCGGCTTGGTCATGGAGGCGATCCGGAAGATGGTGTCCCGTTGCATGGGCAGTCGGGCATCGACGTCGCGGTGGCCCAGTGCGTTGACCTGGAGCACTGTGCCTGCCTGCCATACCAGCGTGACCGCACCGGCCAACAGCCCGGCGTCGATCGCCTCATGGATGGACGTCTGATTGCCGTCGAGGTTCATCGGGATCAGCCTATCCAGCGGAGTCGGCAGCCTCGGCGCTACCTCCGGCGCCAGCGCCGGCGCGCCCGGGCCACACTCGACCAGTCCTGATAGCCGAGCCGGTGGGCGATCTCGTAATGCGGAATCGTGCGGTCGCGCAGGAGATTGTCGGCGACACTGCGGCGCACCTCGTCGAGAACCGTCCGGAAGCTGGTGCCCTCGTGCTCGAGGTGACGGCGCAGTGTCCGCGGGGCGTAATGGAGGTGCAGCGCCACATCTTCCAAGGTGAGGTCGAGCGACGACTGGTCGAGCAGATGGGCGCGCACCTGGGCCGCCACACCGGTGTGGTGGAGCCGTTCGGTGCGGATACGGTCGCATTGGGCGACCATCAGCTGGGTCGTGTGGTTGTTCGCCATCGGCGGCACCAGGTCGAGATAGCCTGCGTCGTAGACGATCTCGTTCCGATCGCACCCGAATGACACCGGAACCCGGAAGTAGTCCCGATAGACGTCGGCGGAGCCCGCCTCTGGCGGCGGGAAGGCAAACCTGACCTCGCGCAGTGGCACCGCGTCGAAGTCGGGAAAGGTGTCTCGTTGGATCTGCATTACCGCGGTGAGGTCGCGTTCGATGACGAACCGCCGCGTGCCCTCGGGCATGTCGTCGGCCTCGAAGGCCAGGACGTAGCGTTCGTCGTCGATGCGGGCCGTCATCGTCGAGAAGGCGAAGGTCAGCATCGCGTAATAGAGGCCTCGGTGCACCGTGTCCCGCACGTTGGCCGACGCCGCCAGGAGATAACCCAGATACCCGTATGCGGTCAGGTGGTATTGGCTGCCCAGCTCCACTCCCAGGCCGGGTCGGTCCCTGGCCGCCGCGGCCAGTTTGCGGATCACCGCCAGCTCCTGACTGGCTTCGACGACGGTGTCGATGTCGGCCAACGAGGCGACGTCGAGGTGCGAACCCGCCAGCAACGAATCGGCGGGGATCCCGCGCTGCGCCGCCCATTCGCACATGATCGTGACCGAGACCGCTGTGCGTGGGTGGTCCCAAGGGTCGGTCATGGCCGCTATGACCCGGTTTGTCGACTGGAGCACATTGGACCCGGGCAACGGTTGCTGATCTGCGGATTCAGCGGCTCCCAAGGTCATGGCGGCCAGTTTTGCCGACCCGCGGTGCATGGTCAACGCCTGCGCAGTGGCCGGAAATGTTGCGTTGTGGCCGGGACTGTCCTGTCGAAGATCGGGCCACGGCCTTACGGTGCGGTGAGTGACTCACATCTCAGTTTTGGTGGAAGTGTGTCTGATGCCACGAGAAGAGGGGCTCCGGTGAAAGTAAAGGCTGCGGTCGTCGAGGAGATCGGCGCGCCCTGGACCATCTGTGAGGTCGAGCTCGGTGACCCGGTGGCGGGTGAGGTTCAGGTGCGGCTGGCCGCGTCGGGTCTGTGCCATTCCGACGCTCATGTCGTCGCGGGCAGCAGTCCCGTGCCGTTCATGCCGGTTCTCGGTGGACACGAGGGTGCCGGCGTGATCACCAAGGTCGGTCCTGGTGTGACCGGCCTGCAAGAGGGCGATCACGTGGTGCTCGCCTTCGTCCCGGCGTGCGGCACCTGTCCGTCGTGCGCCACCGGTCTGCAGAACCTGTGCGACGAGGGCGCCGGCCTGTTGACCGGGATGGCCGTCGCCGACAAGACATACCGGGTGACCCGCGACGGCCAACCGGTGATCCAGATGTGCCTGCTCGGCACCTTCGCTCCATACGTCACGGTGAGCGAGGCGTCGGTCGTCAAGATCGAGAAAGACGTGCCGCTGGAGGTCGCCGCACTGCTGGGCTGTGGCGTCTCCACCGGTTGGGGTTCGGCGACCGAGATCGGCGACACCCGCCCGGGCGACACGGTCGTGGTGATGGGGATCGGTGGCGTCGGCATCAACGCCGTGCAGGGTGCACGGTTCGCCGGCGCCCGGTTCGTCGTCGCGATCGACCCGGTCGAATTCAAGCGGAAGCAGGCACTCGAATTCGGCGCCACCCACACGTTCGCCTCCGTGGCGGACGCCGCGGCCGAACTCCCCGACCTGACGTGGGGGAAGATGGCCCAGGTCTCGATCATCACGGTCGGTGAGATCAAAGGCGAACACGTCCAGCAGGCGCTGAGCCTGACCGGCAAGGGCGGGCAGGTAATCGTCACCGGCATGGGCGATTTCACCCAGGCGACCGTCGATCTCAACCTGTTCGAGCTGACCCTGCTTCAGAAGAGGGTCCAAGGTGCGGTATTCGGCGGCGTCGGACCCCGCAACCAGATACCCAAGCTGCTCGATCTCTACCGTTCCGGCAATCTCAAGCTCGACGAGCTCGTCACCACCCGCTATCGGCTGGAGGACATCAATCAGGGCTACCGGGACATGTTCGACGGCAAGAACCTTCGCGGACTCGTCGTCTACTCAGACGCCGACCACTGAACCGAACAAGGGGGCATCAATGCAGAACCACGACAGCAACTACATAGACGGCAAGTGGGCGGTTTCGAGTGGAACCACGCGCATACCCGTCGTCAACCCGGCGAACGACGAAGTGATCGCCGAGGTGGTGGCGGGTACCGCCGCCGATGTCGACGCCGCCGTAGCGGCCGCCCGTGCGGCATTCCCGGCCTGGGCGGCGACGCCGGCCGGAGAACGGGCGGACTACCTCACCGCGATCGCAGCCAAGCTGGCCGAGCGGGCCGAGGATCTGGCCCGAACGATCTCCTCCGAGATGGGTTGTCCCATCTCGATTTCCCGCGCGATCCAGCTGGGACTGCCGCTCAACAGCTTCGCCGAGGCCGCCAATATCGTGCGCGAGTACGAGTTCGAAAGTGAGTACCGGGGATCGACGATCGTGCGGGAGCCGTTCGGCGTGCTGGGCGCGATCACACCCTGGAACTACCCGCTGCACCAGATCGCACTGAAGGTCGCCTACGGTCTGGCGGCCGGAAACACCGTGGTGGTCAAACCCAGCGAGGTGACACCGCTGTGTGCGCTCGGGTTGACCGAAATCATCGATGAGATCGGGCTTCCCCCAGGAGTGTTCAACCTGGTGTTCGGCACCGGTGCGGATGTCGGCGAAGCGATCGCCGGCCATGACGACGTCGACATCGTCAGCTTCACCGGATCCACGCGGGCGGGCCGGCGCGTACAGGAAGTCGCTGCCCGCACCGTCAAGCGAGTCTCGCTGGAGCTCGGCGGCAAGAGCCCCAACATCATTCTCGACGACGCCGACCTGGAATCCGTTGTGCCCGCATCGGTCAAGACCATGATGCTCAACTCGGGTCAGACCTGCTCGGCGCTGACCCGAATGATCGTCCCGCGCGACAGGCTGGCCGAAGTGGAGGCACTCGCGAAGGCGACTGCCGACGCGCTTCCGGTGGGAGATCCCATCGACGAAGGAACCGCACTGGGCCCGCTGTCGTCCCGGGCGCAACAAGAGCGGGTGCTCGGCCATATCCGCACCGCGGTGGCCGAAGGGGCCCGTCTGGTCGCCGGCGGGGACACCGAAACCGGCGCTCCCGGTGCCTTCGTGCGGCCGACGGTCTTCTCCGACGTCACCGAGGACATGACGATCCACCGCGAAGAGGTCTTCGGCCCGGTTCTCGCGATCGAGGCCTACGACTCGGAGGACGATGCGGTACGGATCGCCAATGCCACGGACTACGGGCTGGCCGGTGCGGTCTGGTCCGCCTCACCCGAGCGCGCCGAGAACATCGCGCGCCGGATCCGGGCCGGCCAGGTACAGATCAACGCGGGAGCCTTCAACGCCAACGCTCCCTTCGGCGGATACAAGCAATCGGGCAACGGCCGCGAGGCCGGTGTGTACGGGCTCGAGGAATTCCTCGAGATCAAGTCCATTCAGCGCTGACCGGGGGAGCGAAGGAGAAAAGTCATGCCGCTGGAGCCGGTGAGCCAGGCACTACTGGCGCAACTTGCCGAGACACGCGATCCACCGATGCACGAAGGTACGCCGGCGATGGCGCGGATGGCCGGACCCATCTTCGCGGGCATGAGCGGACGTGGACCCGAGGTGGCCGCCGTGCACAACCTGAAGCTCGCGGGTGAGGACGGGGGATCGTTCCGGGTTCGCCTCCTCGTCCCCGAAGGCGAATCCCGTTCGATGATCGTGTACTTCCACGGCGGTGGTTGGGTGATCGGCGACATCGACCTGCAGTACGACCACCTCGGCCGACACCTGGCGAACCTCACCGGCTCGACAGTGGTCCTGGTCAACTACCGCAAGGCGCCGGAGCATCGGTTCCCGACTGCGCTCGAAGACAGCTGGATCGGTTTGCGCTGGGCCGCAGAGCATTCAGCGGAATTCGTGCCTGCTGATGTCCCGCTGATCGTGGCCGGGGACAGTGCCGGGGGCAACATCGCCGCGGTGATGACACGGTGGGCCAGAGACCGGCAGGGGCCGCGGATCGACTACCAGGCCCTGATCTATCCGGTCACCGACTGCGACTTCGGCCGGCCGTCCTACGTGGCGCCCGAGAACCAGCTGATGCTCAGCAGAGACACCATGATCTGGTTTTGGGCGCACTATCTTCCCGATCAGGCCGCGCGCACGAACCCGGACGCCTCGCCGCTTCGGGCGGCCAGCCTCGCCGGTCTCCCACCTGCGCTCGTCTATGTCGCCGAATGTGACCCGCTTCGCGATGAAGGCGTCGCCTACGCCACCGCGCTGGCCGACGCCGGGGTGAGCGTGACATTGGAAGAGGCCGAGGCGCAGATGCACGGGTACTTCCAGATGGCAAACATCCTGCCCGGATATGACACCGGAATGTCGTTGGTGGCCAAGCACATCGGTTCCTTCATCGATGCCCACCGGTCCGGCCGTAAGGCGGTGTGAGCGGTGGCCGACCATGACGTGATCATCATCGGCGCCGGATTCGCCGGCCTCTACCAGCTCTACAAGTTGCGCGAGCTCGGATTCGACGCGCACATCTTCGAGGCCGGTCCGGAGGTCGGCGGCACCTGGTACTGGAACCGCTATCCCGGCGCCCGCTGCGACATCGAATCGATCGAGTACTCCTATTCATTCGATCCGGAGTTGCAGCAGTCGTGGAACTGGACCGAGCGTTACGCCGCCCAGCCGGAATTGCTGGCCTACGCCAGGTATGTCGCCGACCGCTACCACCTGCGCCCCGACATCAGCTTCGAAACCAAGCTTGTCGCACTGGATTTCGATGACGCCACAACCGAGTGGACACTCACCACCGATTCGGGCACCCGCACCAGCGCAACCTTCGTGATCGCGGCAACCGGTTGCCTGTCCAAACCGCTGGAGCTCTCGTTCGACGGGCAGGCCGATTTCACCGGCGACATCTTCTGGACCTGGAACTGGCCCGCTGACGGAGCGGATCTGGCCGGCAAGCGGGTTGCTGTCGTGGGCACGGGTTCCTCTGGCGTGCAGACGATCACGGCGATCGCGCCGGTCGTCGGGGCTCTGACGGTGTTCCAACGCACGCCACCGTATGCCGTCCCGGCCCAGAACCGCCCGATCGCCGAGGAACTCGCCGAGGTCAAACAGCACTATCCGCAGTTCCGGGACATCAGCCGGCTTTCGCGTGGCGGGGCGCAGTGCGGTGAAGGCCTGACATTGCCCCCCTTTTTCGGCGATCTCGACAGCGACGCCACGCGTGCCGAGCTCGGCAGGCGCTGGGACGACGGCGGATTGTGTTTCCAGCAGTCGTTCTACGATCTGCTGCTCGACGCCGAGGCCAACGAGGCGGCCGCCCAGTACGTACGCGACCGGATCCGGCAGAAGGTCACCGATCCGCAGCTCGCCGAGAAGTTGACGCCGCGGAGCTACCCGATCGCGGCGAAGCGACTGTGCGTCGACACCGGGTACTACGAGGTCTACAACCAGGACAACGTGACGCTGGTCGACCTCAACGAAGAGCCGCTGCGCCGCATCACCGCCCGCGGAATCCTGGCCGGTGACACCGAGCACGAGTTCGACGCGATAGTTCTCGCGACCGGATTCGACGCCATGACAGGGGCGCTGAATGCGATCGACATTCGCGCCGCCGACCACGACGGTGTCATCCGCACGCTCCGGGAGAAGTGGGCCGACGGACCACGGACATATCTGGGACTGATGTCGGCGGGGTTCCCGAACCTGTTCACCGTGACCGGGCCGCAGAGCCCCTCCGTGTTGTCCAACATGCTGACCTCGATCGAATACCACGTCGAGTGGATCAGCGCGGCCCTGGTGCACCTGCGTGAACACGGGCTGAGCCGTATGGAAGCCGACCCCGCGGCCGAGGACAACTGGGTCAACATCACCAATGACACGGCCGATCTCACGCTGTTGCCGCAAGCGGCATCGTGGTACATGGGGGCCAACGTGCCCGGCAAACGGCGGGTGTTCCTGCCCTTCGTCGCCGGGGTGGGCGTCTACAAACAGATCGGTGACGGGGTGGCCGTGGCGGACTATCACGGGTTCGAGATGTCCTGAGCCGAGTCTGGGTGATACTGCTCTGGCGAAGATCGCGGCGTGAGAAGAGGCAGATGACCCAGCAGGACCAGATCGACGGCGTGTCCACCCCCCAGCCCAACCCCATGAGGCGGGTGGCGTTCGCGAGCTTCATCGGCACGGCCATCGAGTTCTACGACTTCTACATCTACGGCACCGCTGCGGCACTGATCTTTCCCCACGTGTTCTTCCCGAACATGGGGCCCACGATGGCCACCATCTCCTCACTCGGCACGTTCGCGGTCGCATTCCTGTCCCGTCCGATCGGCGCCGCCGTCTTCGGCCATTTCGGAGACCGGCTGGGCCGCAAGAAGACTCTCATCGCGACGCTGCTGATCATGGGGTTGTCGACCGTGTGTGTGGGGTTGGTGCCGAGTGCGGCGACCATCGGCGTCGCCGCGCCGATCATCCTGCTGATCCTGCGGCTGCTGCAGGGCTTCGCTGTCGGTGGGGAATGGGCGGGGTCGGCGCTGCTGAGCGCCGAGTACGCGCCCGTCGGCAAGCGCGGAATGTACGGGATGTTCACCCAGCTCGGTGCGGGTGCCGGACTTGCGGTGAGCAACCTTGTGGTCTTCATCGTCAGCCTGACCGTCGGCGAGAAGAGCGCCGTGTTCCTGGACTGGGGCTGGCGGCTGCCGTTCCTGTTCAGCGCGGTGCTGCTGATCGTGGCGCTGTATGTGCGGTTGAGCATCGAGGAGACGCCCGTCTTCGCCAGGGAGCAGGTGACCGGTGGTGTGCCCAAGGCGCCGCTGAGCGAACTGTTCCGGACCCAGACCCGGCAGGTGGCGCTCGCGGCGGGCTGCATGGTCGGCATCTTCACCATGAGTTTCCTGGGTGGCACCTATCTGATGAGCTACGCCAGCACCCGCATCGGACACCCGCGCAGCCTGATCCTCGGTGTCGGGGTGCTGGCCGGCGTCGCGCTCATGGCCTTCTCGGCGATTTCGGCGGTGCTGTGCGACCGGTACGGCCGGAGGCGCGTCATCCTCGCCGGCTTCGGGCTGGCCCTGCCGTGGGCGTTCGTGGTGATGCCGCTGATCGACTCCGGTTCACCAGTGGCCTTCGCGGTGGCGATCGCCGGCATCTTCTGCATCTTCGGCCTGTCCTACGGGCCGATCGGGTCCTTCCTGCCTGAGATCTTCGCCACCCGCTACCGCTATACCGGCGCCGGTCTCTCGTTCAACCTGGCAGGCATCGTGGGCGGGGCCATTCCACCGTTGGTCGCCGGAGTTTTGGTGGCCACGCTGGGTAGCTGGGCTGTTGGGGCGATGATGGCGGCTTTCGTCGTCGTCAGCATCGTCTCGACCGTGCTGCTGCCCGAGACAAAGGGAACAGAACTGGACGCCGTATTGAGTGACTCCGCGAGGTGACCGTGGCGGGCCGGACGTTTGCGGCCTGCTAAGCTACCCCGCAGTTCGACGTCCTTTAACGATCCGTCCCGAGAGGCGGAGAAGGAGGTCAGGGTCACCTTATGGGCTCTTCAAGTGCCGACCGGGAATTGTTGTCTGCGGCGGACGTCGGCCGCACCATTTCCCGGATCGCCCATCAGATCATCGAAAAGACCGCTCTCGACGATCCCGCCGAACGCGAGCGGGTCGTGCTCCTCGGCATCCCCACGCGCGGTGTGACGCTGGCCACCCGCCTGGCCGCCAAGATCAACGAGTTCGCCGATGTGGAGTTGCCCGTCGGTGCGCTTGACATCACGCTCTACCGCGACGATCTCAACTTCAAGCCGCCGCGACCACTGGCGGCCACTTCGATCCCGCCCGGCGGCATCGACGACGCAGTCGTGATCCTCGTAGACGACGTCCTGTACTCCGGGCGCTCGGTGCGCTCGGCGCTGGATGCGTTGCGTGACATCGGCCGCCCCCGGGTGGTGCAGCTGGCGGTACTCGTCGACCGCGGTCACCGGGAACTGCCGGTCCGCGCCGATTACGTCGGCAAGAACGTGCCGACCTCGCGCACCGAGAGTGTCCATGTGCTGCTGTCTGAGGATGACGACCGTGATGGGGTGGTGATTTCGAAATGACGACACGTCATCTTCTGTCGGCTACGGACCTCAGCCGCGATGACGCGACGGCGATCCTCGATGACGCCGACCGGTTCCGTGAGGCACTGCTGGGCCGCGAGATCAAGAAGCTGCCCACACTGCGCGGCCGCACCGTCATCACCATGTTCTACGAGAACTCCACCCGGACCCGGGTGTCGTTCGAGGTCGCGGGCAAGTGGATGAGCGCCGACGTGATCAACGTCAGCTCGTCGGGATCCTCGGTGGCCAAAGGGGAGTCGCTACGCGACACGGCGCTGACCCTGCGCGCCGCCGGGGCCGACGCACTGATCATCCGCCACCCCGCCTCGGGTGCGGCCCAGCAGCTCGCCGAGTGGACGGCCGAGGAGGGCGGCGGCGGGCCCAGCGTCATCAATGCCGGTGACGGGACGCATGAACATCCCACCCAGGCGCTGCTCGACGCCTTGACCATCCGCCAACGGCTCGGCTCGATCGAGGGCAGGCGTGTGGTGATCGTCGGCGACGTGCTGCACAGCCGGGTGGCCCGGTCGAACGTGTCGCTGCTGGCGACCCTGGGCGCCGAGGTGGTGCTGGTGGCGCCGCCGACGCTGCTGCCCGTCGGCGTGTCCGAGTGGCCGGTCGCGGTGTCGCACGACCTGGATGCCGAATTGCCCGCCGCCGACGCGGTGTTGATGCTGCGCGTGCAGGCCGAGCGGATGAACGGTGCGTTCTTCCCTTCGGCCCGTGAGTACTCGGTGCGCTACGGGTTGTCCGAGAAGCGCCAGGCGATGCTGCCCGGTAACGCCGTGGTGCTGCACCCGGGACCGATGCTGCGCGGCATGGAGATCGCGTTCCCGGTCGCCGATTCCTCGCAATCGGCTGTTCTGCAACAGGTTTCAAATGGTGTCCACGTGCGGATGGCGGTGCTGTTCCATCTGCTGGTGGGTGCGGATCGGGAGGCGATCAGCGTATGACGCAGCAGGTACTCATTCGCGGGGTCCGGCTCTACGGCGAGGGCGACCAGCTCGACGTACTGATCGCCGACGGCCAGATCGCCGAGATCGGTTCTGGACTCAAGGCTCCCAAGGGCGCCGAGGTGATCGAGGCTGTCGGCCAGGTGTTGCTGCCGGGCTTCGTCGACCTGCACACCCATCTGCGTGAGCCAGGCCGCGAGTACGCCGAGGACATCGAAACCGGTTCGGCCGCAGCGGCTCTCGGTGGCTACACCGCGGTGTTCGCGATGGCCAACACCGATCCTGTCGCCGATTCCGCGGTGGTCACCGACCACGTGTGGAACCGCGGCCAGCAGGTGGGCCTGGTCGACGTGCACCCGGTGGGTGCGGTCACCGTCGGCCTCAAGGGCAAGCAACTCACCGAGATGGGCCTGATGGCCGACGGTGTGGGTCAGGTGCGGATGTTCTCCGACGACGGTCTGTGCGTGGACGATCCGCTGGTGATGCGGCGGGCACTCGAATACGCCACCGGCCTCGGGGTGCTCATCGCCCAGCACGCCGAGGAGCCGCGGCTGACCGTCGGCGCCGTCGCCCATGAGGGGCCGAACGCGGCCAAGCTCGGGCTGGCCGGTTGGCCGCGGTCGGCAGAGGAGTCGATCGTCGCCCGGGATGCGATCCTGGCCCGTGACGCCGGCGCCCGGGTGCACATCTGCCACGCATCCACGGCGGGCACCGTGGAGTTGCTGAAATGGGCCAAGGCGCAAGGTATTTCCATCACCGCAGAGGTCACGCCGCATCATCTGCTGCTCGATGACGGCCGGTTGGCCAGCTATGACGGACGCAACCGGGTCAACCCGCCGCTGCGGGAAGCCGATGACGCCGTGGCGTTGCGTCAGGCCCTGGCCGATGGCGTCATCGACTGTGTGGCCACCGACCACGCCCCGCACGCCGAGCACGAGAAGTGCTGCGAGTTCTCGGTGGCCCGCCCGGGCATGCTCGGCCTGCAGACCGCGCTGTCGGTGGTGGCCGAAACCATGGTGCGTCCCGGCCTGCTGACCTGGCGCGGCGTCGCCAAGGTGATGAGCGAGGCGCCCGCCGCCATCGTCGGTCTGCCCGATCAGGGCCGGCCGCTTGAGGTGGGGGAGCCCGCCAACCTCACGGTGATCGATCCCGACGCGACCTGGACGGTGGAAGGCGACGAGCTGGCCAGCCGCTCCGACAACACGCCTTTCGAATCGATGACGCTGCCCGCGACCGTGACCGCCACGCTGCTGCGCGGCAAGATCACCGCCCTGGACGGGAAGTGTCCTTCGGCGGGCAGGGGCGCAGCGACCCGGGGATCAAGCGAGTGAATACACCCACGCTGATCGCGTCGCTGGTGCTGGCCGCACTGCTGGCCGTGCTGATCGCGTTCCTGATCCGCCAGATGATGCGCGGCTGGCTGCACCGCGCACAGCGCCAGGCCGAGCTGATCGGCACCCTGCCGCAGCTGCCCGACACCGTCGGTGCGGCGACGATCGCGGCCACCAAGGGGATGTACGTCGGCAGCACGCTGGTACCGCACTGGAACGACAAGGTCGCCGCGGGGGATCTGGGGTTTCGCACCAAGGCGGTGCTGACCCGCTACCCCGAGGGAATCATGATGCAGCGCAGCGGTGCCGGGCCGATCTGGATCCCCGCCGAGTCGGTCACCGCGATCAGGACCGAACGCGGAATCGCAGGCAAGGCACTGACTTACGACGGAATCTTGGCCATCAGGTGGCGGCTGCCCTCGGGCACCGAGATCGACACCGGGTTCCGCGCCGACAATCGCGCAGAGTACGACCGCTGGCTGGAGGAAGAGGCATGACGAGCAACAAGAGCAACGACAAGGCGGTCCTGGTACTCGAGGATGGGCGCGTCTTCACCGGTACGACGTTCGGGGCGGTCGGGCAGACCCTCGGCGAGGCGGTGTTCTCCACCGGCATGTCGGGCTATCAGGAGACGCTCACGGACCCCAGCTACCACGGCCAGATCGTGGTCGCCACCGCGCCGCAGATCGGCAACACGGGCTGGAACGCCGAGGACGGCGAAAGCCGCGACGACAAGATCTGGGTGGCCGGTTACGCCGTGCGCGACCCATCGCCGCGCGCGTCGAACTGGCGTGCCAGCGGAACCCTGGACGACGAGTTGGTCCGGCAGGGCATCGTGGGCATCGCCGGCATCGACACCCGGGCGGTGGTGCGCCACCTGCGCACACGTGGGTCGATGAAGGCGGGGGTGTTCTCCGGCGCCGCGTTGGCGGGGACGGACGAGCTGGTGGCCCGCGTTCTCGACCAGCCCTCGATGCTTGGCGCGGATCTGGCCGGTCAGGTCAGCACCGACAGCACGTACATCGTGGAACCCGAAGGTGGTCACCGGTTTACGGTCGCGGCGATTGACCTGGGAATCAAGACCAACACCCCGCGCAACTTCGCCCGGCGCGGGATCCGCAGCCACGTGCTGCCGTCGTCGGCGACGTTCGACCAGATCGCCGACCTCAAACCCGACGGGGTGTTCCTGTCCAACGGCCCCGGTGATCCGGCCACCGCCGACCACATCGTCGCGGTCACCCGCGAGGTGCTCGGCGCCGGAATCCCGCTGTTCGGCATCTGCTTCGGTAACCAGATCCTGGGCCGTGCGCTGGGCAGGTCCACCTACAAGATGGTGTTCGGCCACCGCGGCATCAACATCCCGGTCATCGACCACGTCACCGGGCGGGTCGCGATCACCGCTCAGAACCACGGGTTCGCTCTTGAGGGCGAGGCGGGGGAGAAGTTCGACACTCCCTTCGGCACCGCCGAGGTCAGCCACACCTGCGCCAACGACGGTGTGGTCGAAGGCATCCGGCTGGCAAACGGCCGGGCGTTCTCGGTGCAGTACCACCCGGAGGCCGCGGCCGGCCCGCACGACGCCGAGTACCTGTTCGACCAGTTCGTAGACCTGATGGCAGGAGAGAAGTAAATGCCACGTCGCTCTGACCTCAACCACGTGCTGGTGATCGGGTCCGGCCCGATCGTCATCGGCCAGGCCTGTGAATTCGACTATTCGGGTACCCAGGCCTGCCGGGTGCTGCGCTCCGAGGGCATCCAGGTCAGCCTGGTCAACTCGAACCCGGCGACGATCATGACCGACCCCGAGTACGCCGACAACACCTACGTCGAGCCGATCACCTGGGAGTTCGTCGAGAAGGTCATCATCCAGCAGGCCGAGCGCGGCAACAAGATCGACGCCGTCCTGGCCACCCTGGGTGGGCAGACCGCGCTGAACACCGCGGTGGCGCTGCACGACAACGGTGTGCTGGAGAAGTACGGCGTCGAGATGATCGGCGCCGATTTCGAGGCCATCCAGCGCGGTGAGGACCGGCAGAAGTTCAAGGACATCGTCGCCAAGGTGGGCGGTGAGTCCGCGCGCAGCCGTGTCTGTTTCACGATGGACGAGGTCCGCGATACCGTCGCCGAGCTGGGACTGCCCGTCGTGGTCCGGCCCAGCTTCACCATGGGTGGCCTCGGATCCGGCATGGCGTACTCGGCCGAGGACGTCGAGCGGATGGCCGGTGACGGTCTGTCCGCCTCACCGACGGCGAACGTGCTGATCGAGGAATCCATCTACGGCTGGAAGGAATTCGAACTCGAGCTGATGCGCGACCACCGCGACAACGTCGTGGTGGTGTGCTCGATCGAGAACTTCGATCCGATGGGCGTGCACACCGGGGACTCGGTGACCGTCGCCCCGGCGATGACGCTGACCGACCGCGAGTACCAGAAGATGCGCGACGTGGGCATCGACATCCTGCGTGAGGTCGGAGTCGACACCGGCGGCTGCAACATCCAGTTCGCGATCAACCCGGCAGACGGACGGCTCATCGTCATCGAGATGAACCCGCGCGTCTCGCGGTCCTCGGCGTTGGCCTCGAAGGCCACCGGGTTCCCGATCGCCAAGATCGCGGCCAAACTGGCCATCGGCTACACGCTCGACGAGATCGTCAACGACATCACAAAGGAAACTCCGGCCTGCTTCGAGCCCACGCTGGACTACGTCGTGGTCAAGGCGCCGCGGTTCGCGTTCGAGAAATTCCCAGGGGCCGACGCCACGCTGACCACCACGATGAAGTCGGTCGGTGAGGCGATGTCGTTGGGCCGCAACTTCATCGAGGCCCTCGGCAAGGTGATGCGGTCGCTGGAGACCAGCCGGGCCGGGTTCTGGACCGGGCCGGACCCCGATCTGACGGTCGAGCAGCTGCTGACCGGCCTGCGCACCGCCGTGGACGGCCGGCTCTACGACATCGAGCACGCACTGCGCCTGGGCGCCAGCGTCGAGCAGGTGGCCGAGGCCTCCGGCGTCGACCCGTGGTTCATCGAGCAGATCGCCGGACTGGTCGCACTGCGCGTCGAACTGCTGGAAGCGCCGGTGCTCGACGCCGAACTGCTGCGGCGGGCCAAGCACAGCGGCCTGTCAGACCGCCAGATCGCAGCGCTGCGACCGGAACTGGCCGGCGAATCCGGGGTGCGCGCGCTGCGCCGCAGGCTCGGCATCCATCCGGTGTACAAGACCGTCGACACCTGCGCGGCCGAGTTCGACGCCAAGACGCCGTACCACTACAGCAGCTACGAGCTCGATCCCGCCGCGGAGACCGAGGTCGCCCCGCAGACCGAGAAGCCCAAGGTGCTGATCCTGGGATCCGGCCCTAACCGCATCGGCCAGGGCATCGAATTCGACTACAGCTGTGTGCATGCCGCGACCACGCTGAGTGGAGTCGGGTTCGAAACCGTGATGGTCAACTGCAACCCAGAGACGGTGTCCACCGACTACGACACCGCCGACCGGCTGTACTTCGAGCCCCTCACTTTCGAGGACGTGCTGGAGGTCTATTACGCCGAGGACATCTCGGGCAAGGGTGAGGACGGAACCGGCGCCGGTGTCGTCGGTGTGATCGTCCAGCTCGGCGGTCAGACACCTCTGGGCCTGGCCAAGCGCCTCGAAGAGGCCGGGGTGCCGATTGTGGGCACCGGGCCCGACGCCATCGACCTGGCCGAGGACCGTGGGCTTTTCGGCGAGGTTCTGGTCAACGCGGGCCTGCCTGCCCCGCGGTTCGGGACCGCCACCAGCTTCGAGCAGGCCCGGCGGATCGCCTCCGACATCGGGTATCCCGTGCTGGTCCGTCCCTCCTACGTCCTGGGCGGGCGTGGCATGGAGATCGTCTACGACGAGGCGACGCTGGAGGGCTACATCGCCCGCGCCACGCAGCTGTCCCCGGAACACCCGGTGCTGGTCGACCGGTTCCTGGAGGACGCGATCGAGATCGACGTCGACGCGCTGTGCGACGGCAACGAGATCTACATCGGCGGCATCATGGAGCACATCGAGGAGGCCGGTATCCACTCCGGTGACTCGGCGTGTGCGCTGCCCCCGGTCACCTTGGGCCGCAGTGACATCGAAGCCGTGCGCCGCGCGACCGAGGCCATCGCGCATGGCATCGGCGTGGTCGGACTGCTCAACGTCCAGTACGCGCTCAAGGATGATGTGCTCTACGTGCTGGAGGCCAACCCGCGCGCCAGCCGTACGGTGCCGTTCGTGTCCAAGGCCACCGCGGTGCCGCTGGCCAAGGCCTGTGCCCGGGTGATGCTGGGTGCCACCATCGCCGAGTTGCGTGCGGAAGGCCTGCTGAACAAGAACGGCGACGGGGCCAACATCGCCCGCAACGCCCCGGTCGCGGTCAAGGAAGCCGTGCTGCCGTTCCACCGGTTCCGCCGTGCCGATGGTGCCCAGGTCGATTCACTGCTGGGACCGGAGATGAAGTCGACCGGCGAGGTGATGGGCATCGACCACGACTTCGGCACCGCCTTCGCCAAGAGCCAGACCGCGGCCTACGGGTCGCTGCCGGCCGAGGGCACGGTCTTCGTCTCGGTCGCCAACCGCGACAAGCGTTCGCTGGTGTTCCCGGTGAAGCGCCTGGCCGATCTCGGATTCCGGGTGCTGGCCACCGAGGGCACCGCGGAGATGCTGCGCCGCAACGGCATTCCCTGCGATGAGGTGCGCAAGCACTCCGAGCAACCCAGTGGAGGCAGCGACCGTCCGTCCGCGGTCGACGTCATCAAGGCCGGCGAGGTCGACATGGTGATCAACACGCCGTACGGAAATTCCGGGCCGCGTGTCGACGGGTACGAGATTCGTTCGGCCGCAGTGTCGATGAACATTCCGTGCGTGACGACGGTCCAGGGAGCCTCGGCCGCGGTGCAGGGCATCGAGGCGGGGATCCGTGGCGATATCGGCGTGATGTCACTGCAGGAACTGCACAGCGAGCTGGAATCGCGCTGACGATGGAGGCTTTCGGGCAACGGCTGGCCGACGCGGTGTCGGAGCGGGGGCCGCTGTGTCCCGGCATCGACCCCCATCCCGAGCTGCTTCAGGCTTGGGGCCTGTCCGCCGATGCCGACGGTCTGGCCGCGTTCAGCGACATCTGCGTGACGGCGTTCGCCGGCTTCGCGATGGTCAAGCCGCAGGTGGCGTTTTTCGAGGCCTACGGCTCAGCGGGTTTCGCGGTGCTGGAGCGCACGATGGCCGCCTTGCGAGAGGCCGGCGTGCTGGTGCTGGCCGATGCCAAGCGTGGAGACATCGGCTCGACCATGGCCGCCTATGCCGCGGCGTGGGCCGGTGACTCGCCGCTGTCGGCGGACGCGGTGACCGCATCGCCGTATCTCGGCTTCGGGTCGCTGCAGCCGCTGCTGGACACCGCCGCGGCCCATGGCCGGGGCGTGTTCGTGCTGGCCGCGACCTCCAACCCGGAGGGGGCGAGTGTGCAGCGCGCCATGACGGGGTCACGCACCGTTGCGCAGTCCGTCGTCGACGATGTGGCCGCCGTGAATCGAGCCGCCGGTGGGCCCACCGGCTCGGTCGGCGTGGTGGTCGGCGCGACCGTGACCGAACTGCCCGATCTGAGCGCGCTGGGCGGACCGGTGCTGGTTCCCGGGGTGGGAGCCCAGGGCGGGCGCGCCGATGCGCTGGACGGATTCGGTGGGGCGCGATTGGTGCTACCCACGGTGTCGCGCGAGGTGCTGCGGGCGGGCCCGGCGGTGGCCGATCTGCGTGCGGCAGCCGAGCGCCTGCGCGACGAAGTCGCCTATCTCGCCTGACGGCGCACCCCGTCGCGTGGGCCGGTTTGCTTGTGCCCCACGCCGTTTTCCACACCTGGGCCGTGATCGCCGCGGTGTCACGACCCAGGCGTGGAAAACAATGACCGATACGAGAAGCGGTCGAGCACAATCAGATTGACTGGTTGCCTGTCAGACCTGTTGCGGCGCAGGCCATCACAGCGGGATCCAGATGCCGAAGAACCAGAAACCCCACGCGTTGTAGCCCGGATCGAAAATGGGTGTCACCCAGCTGCCGTTGTAGTTGAACGGCTGGTGGTCGAACCGGCCCTGGTCCATGCCGCGCCAGGACAGGTCCGGGGGTGGCGGGCCCCAATGCCGGCCATGGTCGTCCGGTCCACCCGGGCCACCGGGTCCTCGGTCGCCCGGCCATCCGGGACCGCCTGGCCCTCCTGGTCCACCGGGCCAGCCGTGGCCATCAGGCCCCCCTGGGCCGCCCGGACGGTCGGGTCCGCCCGGTCCGCCAGGTCCTCCCGGCCCGCCGGGGTGTTCGGGCCCTCCTGGGCCTCCTGGGCCGCCCGGGCGATCGGGACCGCCGGGGCCACCTGGCCCTCCGGGGCCGCCAGGACCGCCAGGTCCTCCGGGTCCCTGGCAGTTGCCGAAGCCGCACGGCGGTCCGGGTTGGGCGGCCGCCACGCCGGCTCCGGCCGCCAAAGTGGCGGTTCCGAGCGCTATCGCGAGGGCAGAAGCGCAGGTCAAGCGCTTGATGTTCATGTCCAGCTTCCCTTCGGGGGGTCATGGATTCCCGACCTGTGAAGGCTATTTAGCCAAGCTGTGTAATCGCTATGCGGCAATTAGGTGGGTGCTGGGCATCGTGAAACGCATCCGCTTGACGTGCGCGTAACCCGTTCCGACACGCCCGACACGCCGTGACCAGCGAAAAGTTTTTCCCATACCCCGCGGTAACCAGGTCCGGTGGCGTCGGAACCGGTGCGCGACACCTGAGTAGTTAGCTATCGGTCGCTCGAAAACCATTGACTTGCAGGAATATCCGGCCCGATGGTGTGTCCGGGACGATGCCGGACGGTGTTTTCGGGGGGAAACCGGGTGTCGCCCGCGCGCACTACACGCTGGGCTTTTAACGCCGTAACCAGGGGGTGGCGTTCGCTTTCGTCAGCCAGCGTGGGTAGGTTCGTCGTCGCTGGCTGGTTTGCACTCCAGCCGTAAAAAACAAGAGATGGCCGAAGAAGAATCGCCAGGAGACGGAGGAACCCGTGGCCCTTCCCCAGTTGACCGACGAACAGCGCGCGGCAGCGTTGGAGAAGGCTGCTGCCGCACGTCGAGCGCGAGCCGAGCTCAAGGATCGACTCAAGCGCGGCGGCACCAACCTCAAGCAGGTGCTCACCGACGCCGAGACCGATGAGGTCTTGGGCAAGATGAAGGTCTCCGCGCTGCTGGAGGCCCTGCCCAAGGTCGGCAAGGTCAAGGCGCAGGAAATCATGACCGAGCTGGAGATCGCCCCGACCCGCCGTCTGCGCGGTCTCGGTGATCGTCAGCGCAAGGCCCTCCTGGAGAAGTTCGACCAGTAGAGGCTTCCGCATTGAGCGCTGGTAGAGGGGCCGGACAACACACAGCAACGGCTCCGGTCGTGGTGTTGGCCGGTCCCTCCGCCGTCGGGAAGTCCACCGTGATCCGCTGTCTGCGGGAGCGGCTTCCCGACCTGTATTTCTCTGTCTCCGTCACGACCAGGGCTCCCCGTCCCGGTGAGGTTGACGGAGTCGATTACACATTCGTGTCCGCTGACCGGTTCCAGCAGCTGATCGATGACGGTGAGCTGCTCGAATGGGCCGATATTCACGGCGGATTGCACCGCTCGGGAACGCCGGCCCAGCCTGTGCGGGACGCCACCCGGGCCGGGCGCCCGGTGCTGATCGAGGTTGATCTGGCCGGCGCGCGAGCCGTCAAGCAGGCCATGCCCGAGGTGGTGTCGGTGTTCCTGGCACCGCCGAGCTGGGACGAACTCGTCAGCCGATTGTCCGGCCGGGGAACCGAGTCGCCCGAGGTGATGGCCAGGCGATTGGAGACGGCGCGGGCCGAAATGGCCGCCAAATCCGACTTTGACCAGGTCGTGGTGAACCGCCAGTTGGAAACTGCATGTGCTGAATTGGTATCCTTGCTGGTGGACAGTCGATGACTCATCGTGGCGGGACCGACGCGATCGGATCCGCGAGCCACCAGCACGCTGTTCGCAAAATGCATTTTCGCCATAACCGCCAGGAGACTTTTTAGTGAGCACCCCGCACGCCGATGCGCAGCTGGCCGCTGCGGACGACATCGATTCGTCCGCCGCCAGCGCCTACGACACTCCGCTGGGCATCACCAACCCGCCCATCGACGAGTTGCTGGACCGCGCGTCGAGCAAGTACGCGCTGGTGATCTACGCCGCCAAGCGCGCGCGTCAGATCAACGATTACTACAACCAGCTGGGTGACGGCATCCTTGAGTACGTCGGCCCGCTGGTCGAGCCGGGTCTGCAGGAGAAGCCGCTGTCGATCGCGATGCGGGAGATCCACGAGGACCTGCTCGAGCACACCGAGGGCGGCGAGTAGCCAGGCCAGGGCCGGGCACGTGAACGCGGGTAAGCGAATCGTCGTCGGCGTGGCCGGCGGCATTGCCGCCTACAAGGCGTGCACCCTGGTCCGTCAACTCACCGAGGCCGGCCACTCGGTGCGCGTGCTGCCCACCGAGTCGGCCCTGCGCTTCGTCGGAGCCGCCACGTTCGAGGCCCTGTCGGGCAATCCCGTGCACACCGGTGTCTTCACCGACGTGCACGAGGTGCCGCACGTGCGGATCGGCCAGGAAGCCGATCTCGTCGTCGTCGCACCCGCCACCGCGGATCTGCTGGCCCGCGCGGTCGCCGGCCGGGCGGACGACCTGCTTACCGCCACGCTGCTCACGGCGCGATGTCCCGTGTTGTTCGCCCCGGCGATGCATACCGAGATGTGGTTCCACCCGGCCACCGTCGACAACGTGGCCACGCTGCGCCGTCGGGGTGCGGTGGTACTTGAGCCCGCGTCTGGGCGGCTCACGGGAGCCGACAGCGGCGCGGGACGGCTACCTGAGGCCGAAGAGATCGCCACGTTCGCACAGCTCCTGCTGGAGCGGGGCGACGCCCTGCCCTACGACCTGGCCGGGGTCAAGGCACTGGTGACCGCCGGCGGCACCCGTGAACCCCTCGATCCGGTGCGGTTCATCGGCAACCGCAGTTCCGGCAAGCAGGGATATGCCGTGGCCAGAGTCCTGGCCCAGCGCGGCGCGGACGTGACATTGGTCGCGGGCAATACCGCAGGTCTGGTCGATCCGGCCGGCGTCAACGTCGTCCACATCGGCTCGGCCGCGCAGTTGCGCGATGCGGTGTCCAAGTACGCCCCGGAATCCAACATCCTGGTGATGGCCGCGGCCGTCGCCGACTTCCGGCCCGCGCAGGTGGCCACCAGCAAGATCAAAAAGGGCGGTGCCTCCGAACCCAGCTCCATCGACCTCGTCCGCAATGACGACGTGCTCGCCGGGGCGGTGCGGTCCCGCACCGAGGGGCAGTTGCCAAATATGCAGGCCATCGTCGGTTTCGCCGCCGAGACCGGCGACGCCAACGGCGATGTGTTGTTCCATGCCAGGGCCAAGCTCCAGCGCAAGGGATGCGACCTGCTGGTGGTCAACGCGGTGGGGGAGAACCGGGCGTTCGAGGTCGACAACAACGATGGTTGGTTGCTGAGCGCCGACGGCGCCGAGGTCGCACTCGAGCACGGTTCGAAGACGCTGATGGCCACCCGTATCGTGGACGCGATCGCGGCGTTTCTGGGCAAGAACGACGGGTGATCCGACGTACGCATCAAGGTGCGGATAAGGGTTGCGCATTCGCGCCCCACGCGCTTGGGTGCAACAGAGCATGGATATTATTCGCCTAACTAAGTAGTTTTGAGACTGAGAACTTTTTCAGATCGCCAAGGAAGGAAGCAGACCGTGAGCCAAGGTCGCCTGTTTACCAGTGAGTCGGTAACCGAAGGACACCCCGACAAGATCTGTGATGCGATCAGCGACTCGGTGCTCGACGCGCTGCTGGAGCAGGATCCCAAGTCGCGGGTTGCGGTGGAGACGCTCGTCACCACCGGTCAGGTGCACGTCGCAGGTGAGGTCACCACGTCCGCCTACGCCGACATTCCGAAGATCGTCCGTGACCGCATCCTGGAGATCGGCTACGACTCGTCGACCAAGGGTTTCGACGGCGCGTCCTGTGGTGTGAACATCGCCATCGGCGCACAGTCGCCCGACATCGCCCAGGGCGTGGACACCGCCCACGAGGCGCGTGTCGAAGGAGCCGGCGATCCGCTGGACTCCCAGGGCGCCGGCGACCAGGGCCTGATGTTCGGTTACGCCATCGGTGACACCCCCGAGCTGATGCCGCTGCCCATCGCACTGGCCCACCGGCTGTCGCGCCGGCTGACCGAGGTCCGCAAGAACGGCGTGCTCGATTACCTGCGCCCGGACGGCAAGACCCAGGTCACCATCCAGTACGACGGCAAGACGCCGGTCCGGTTGGACACCGTGGTGCTGTCCACCCAGCATGCCGACGGCATCGACCTCGACGGCACCCTGACCCCGGACATCCGGGAGAAGGTCGTCAACACCGTGCTGGCCGACCTCAACCACGAGACGCTGGACACCTCCGATTTCCGCCTCCTGGTCAACCCGACCGGCAAGTTCGTGCTCGGCGGGCCGATGGGTGACGCCGGTCTGACCGGCCGCAAGATCATCGTCGACACCTACGGCGGCTGGGCCCGCCACGGCGGCGGCGCCTTCTCGGGCAAGGATCCGTCAAAGGTGGACCGTTCGGCCGCGTACGCGATGCGCTGGGTGGCCAAGAACGTGGTCGCCGCCGGGCTGGCGGAACGAGTCGAGGTGCAGGTGGCCTACGCGATCGGCAAGGCCGCCCCGGTCGGCCTGTTCGTCGAGACCTTCGGCACCGAGACCGTCGACCCGGCCCGCATCGAGAAGGCCATCAGCAGCGTGTTCGATCTGCGCCCCGGCGCGATCATCCGCGACCTGGACCTGCTGCGGCCGATCTACGCCCAGACGGCGGCCTACGGCCACTTCGGGCGTACCGATATCGAGCTGCCCTGGGAGCAGCTGAACAAGGTCGACGACCTGAAGGCCTCGGTCTAGCTTTTCCTGCCAACAGCCCCCGATCGCTGATCGGGGGCTGTTGTGTATACCGGGGTCTACTCGCGGTCGCCGGTCAGTGTCGCAACATGATCGTCGACGTATCGGGCCAGATCGCGCGACGGGCGTCGGTAATCAGCTCCTGGCACCGGCCGTTCCGGCAACGTCACCTGGGGCCGCTCTACGTCATGGTGGTCGATCGTGGACAGCAGATGCGCCATCATGTTGAGCCGCGCGTGCTTCTTGACATCGGATTCGACGATGTACCAAGGGCTTTGCGGAGTATCGGTATGAACCATCATCTGGTCCTTCGCCCGCGAGTAGTCCTCCCAGCGGTACACCGACTCCAGATCCATCGGCGAGAGCTTCCACTGCCGGACCGGGTCGCTCAGCCTCGACCTGAACCGACGTAGTTGTTCGTCCTCGGAGACCGAGAACCAGTACTTCCGCAACAGGATCCCGTCCTCGACCAGCATCTGCTCGAAGATCGGCGTCTGTCGCAGGAAGAGCTGGTGCTCTTGTGGCGTGCAGAATCCCATCACCTGTTCGACACCGGCGCGGTTGTACCAAGACCGGTCGAACAACACGATCTCGCCCTTGGCGGGCAGGTGCGCGATGTATCGCTGGAAGTACCACTCGCCCCGCTCGCGTTCGGTGGGCGCAGGCAGCGCGGCCACCCGGGCGACACGCGGGCTGAGATATTCGGTGATCCGTTTGATGGTGCCGCCCTTGCCCGCGGCGTCGCGACCCTCGAATACCACTACGACACGAGCGCCGGTGTGTTTGACCCACTCCTGCAGTTTCACGAATTCGGTTTGCAGCCGGAACAACTCGGCCTCATACACCTTGCTCGACAGTTTCGGCCGGCTGCCACGCGGGGATTTTTTCTTCCTGGCCGCCGTCTCGTCGTTGAATCCTGCACCCATGTTCAGATCCTAGGACCACACAGCATCAACACAGATGCAGCCAAGTGCTTTCCCATCGATGTTGATCAGGATGTTCCGGTTGCTCTTTTGACCCAACCGGAAGGAACCCTCTGCGATGACGATCGACTCTCCGCCGGCAGCGGCACGGCGCCGACGGGCCGCGCTCGCTCTCGGGACGGCTGCGCTGGCGGCCTCGTTCGCGGTGGCGTGCGGCTCGCACGGCTCCGGCCCGGAGAAGACCACCACGACCACCACCACGACGCCGACAACGACCGCGACCACCGCCGCGAACGACAACAGCGGATCCTCGGGCGGCGGCAGCGCCGGCGGCGGCGGTGGCGGCGGCCACCACCACGAGGGCGGCCAGCAGCAGGCGCCGGTGACCGATACCGTCACGCAGACCGACACCGCTACCGCCACTGCGACGCAAACCGAGACCCAGACGCAGACGTCCACGCAGACCGTGCAGCAGCGGCCGGGCGGGCAGAACCAGTACGGCGGGCAGAACCAGTACGGCGGGCAGAACCCGTACGGCGGGCAGAACCAGCAGCCCGGTCATCACTGACGCCGGGGGCGGCTACGAGGTGAACGCGTAGTCGTCGAGGTCGAAGCTGCGGCTGCGCCAGTACGCCTCGAACGTGGTGGCGGGCCGCAGCGGCACGTCCCCGTTGCGGTCGAAGTAGTAGCTGTTGGCCAGGCTGCAGCTGTCCTGCCAGAAGATCTGGCGGTGACGCTTGCGCATCATCTCGGCGAAGTACCGGTCGTTGGCCTCCTGGCGGACCTCGACGCGGCGGGCCGTCCGGCGGTCGGCCTGCTCGATGCACCGCACCAGATGACGGGTCTGGGCCTCGATCATCGCGAAGTAGGACGACCCGACGTAGCCGTACGGGCCCATCACGGAGAAGAAGTTCGCGAAACCGGGAACGCTGACGCCTTCGTAGGCCTGCATCCGGTGCTGCTTCCAGAACTCGCTCAGCGACTGCCCGCCCGACCCCACGATGTCGAACGTCAGCGCGTCGACGTCCATCACCTTGAAGCCGGTGGCCAGGATCAGCACGTCGACGTCATGGCTCTCACCGTCGCTGGTCGCGACACCGGAGCCGGTGATCTTGTCGATCGGTTCGGTGACCAACCGGACGTTGTCCCGGTTGAATGTGGCCAGATAGCTGTTGTGGAAGCCGGGTCGCTTACATCCCACCGCGTACCGAGGTGTGAGCTTGTCGCGCACCTCCGGATCACGCACCTGTTGGCGTAGGTACGCCCGGCCGGCTCCACCGGCCCGCTTGGCGAACGGGTTGATCGTGAAGTACTGCGCGGCGAGCGGGAACGTGAACTCCACGTACGCCTGGCTGATCAGGCGGTGCAGCGTCCGGCCGCCGGGCAGCCGCAGCGCCCAGCGTGCGACCGGCGGGATCGGCACGTCGAACTTCGGGAAGCACCAGATCGGGGTGCGCTGAAACACCGTGAGCTGTTTGACCTTCGGGGCGATTTCGGGGATCACCTGGACCGCTGACGCGCCGGTACCGATGATCGCCACCCGCTTACCCGTCAAATCCAGGGTGTGATCCCAGCGGGCGGTGTGCACGGTGGTTCCGGCGAAGGAGTCCACGCCGTCGATCTCGGGCAGCTTCGGGACGGTCAGCACCCCGCTGGCATTGACCAGGAACCGGGCCGTCAGTGTCTCGCCCGAGCCGAGATCCAGCCGCCACAGGTTCTCCCCGTCATCGAAGACCGCGCGGGCGACGGTGGTGTTGAACCGGATCCGGGGCCGCAGGCCGTACTTGTCGACGCAGTTGTCGGCGTAGGCGCGCAACTCATTGCCGGGGGCGTAGGTGCGTGACCACACCCGCGACTGCTCGAACGAGAACTGGTAGGAGAACGACGGGATATCCACGGCCACACCGGGGTAGGTGTTCCAGAACCAGGTTCCACCGGCTCCGTGTCCGGCCTCCACGATCAGATAGTCGTGCAGCCCCGCCTTGTCCAACGCGATGGCGGCGCCGATGCCGGAGAATCCGGCGCCGACGATGAGGGTGTGAAAGTCGGGCATCAGGCCACCTCCCGGCTGCGTCCGGTCATATGAACGCCGTGTTTGGGTCGCAACGTCAACGTAGCCTCCAACTCCACCGAGTGATCAGGATTGAGGTCGAATACGAACCGCCGGCTCATGATCGCGGCGATCAGCGCCATCTCCATCAGCGCGAAACTCTGTCCGGTACAGATGCGGCGCCCGCCCCCGAAGGGGAGATAGGCCGAGCGGGGGCGGTTCTTGGGCGCATCGCCGAGAAAACGGCGGGGGTCGAAGGTTTCCGGATCGGGCCACCATCGGCTGTCGTGGTGGATCTGGTGAATCGGGATGACCACCGTGGTGCCCGGACGGATGCGATGGCCGTCGATGGCGTCGGGTTCGACGGCCTCGCGCGCGACGATCCACACCGCGGAGTAGTACCGCTGCGACTCCTGAAGGCACGCGGTCGTCCACGGCAGCCGGGTCAGGTCGGCGGCTGTGGGACGACGCGCCCCGATCACGTCATCGACCTCGGCCAGCATCCGGTCCCGGGCTTCGGGATGGCGCGCCATCAGGAACCAGAACCACGCCATCGCGTTGGCGGTCGTCTCGTGCCCCGCGAGCATGAACGTCAGCGCCTCGTCCCTGACGCGCCGGCGGGGCCAGGTTCCGTCGTCGGCGCCGAACAACACGTTGAGCAGGTCGGCCGATTCCGTGGGATGGGCGAGACGCTCGTCGAGCACGGTGTTCACCGCGGTGTCGAGAGCAAGGGCGATCCGCTGGCCTTCGCGAAGCGGTGGGGGCAGCGGGATCCCGGAGAACGTGCTGGTGGCGATGGCGTCGTAGACCGGGCGGGGGAGCAGGCCCAGGAGCCCGAGTCTGGCCAGCAGTTCGGTGCGTCGGAGTCCACGGGTCGTGAGGTCTCGCATGCTGTGAACGATCGGGCCGAAATCCTGGCTGAACAGCGCGTTGGAGACCACCCGTAGGGTCGTTTCCACCATTGCCGCGTGCATGTCGAACTGCACGCCGTCGCCCTGTTCGGTGAGCTCGTCCGTGGCCCGTTCGATCGGGTCGATCATCAGGTCGACGATCGTATTGAGGTGACGGCGCGCGAACGTCGGATTCAGTGCCGTGCGGTGACCGGCCCAGGAGTCGCCCTCGTCGGTCAGCAGGTTGATCCCCGCCGCCGCCCGAATCGGTTCGTACTCGTTGGATTTGACGTACCGAAGGCGCGCCTGGTGCAGCACATGGTCGACGTAATCAGGATGCGTGATCGATACGAAACGCCGTCCTGCACAGCGGAACCGGGTGATGTCCCGGCCTTGGGTCCGGGCCAGGAAGCCTCCGTCTGTGCTGAATCCGACCGTGATGGCCTCGCGGGTCATGGTCCACGTGCTCAGTCGTGCCGCCGGCGCCGCCATGAATCCAGCGTATGAGTGACAAGACCGACGAGGAATGGGACTATCGGACACAGAGTTGGGATTTTGGGACAGCGGCTGGAGGCGGACCATGGCCAGGTCGGGTTCGATCTCGCGATCAACATGGTCGGCCGACGTGTGCCATCCGATCCATGCCACCCGGGTGCTGTGCGAGGTGGCCGTGGAGCGCGGCGTCAGTGCGGCGCAGGTGCTGGCCGGAACCGGTGTGACGCCAGCGGATCTCGATGACCCCGATGGTGTGATCAGTGCCCACGACGAGATCCTGGCGGTCCGCCACCTGCAGGCCCGCCTTCCCGATGAACCCGGACTGGGCATCGATGTCGGTGGCCGGTCGGCCCTGACGCACATGGGACTGTTCGGGTTCGCCGTCATGTCCTGTGCCACCCTGCGCGAACTGTTCAGTATCGGGATGCGGTATTTCGCCCTGACGACCCTGCAGATCGATCTGCAACTGTTCGAGGGTGCCGAGGACTGTGTACTCGAACTCAACGCCGGCCATCTGCCCCGCGACGTCCAGCGCTTCTTCGTCGAACGGGATATCGCCGGAATGATCGCCACTACAACAAGTTTCGCGTATCCGGTGGTGGCGCAGTACTCCGACCGGATATCTGCGGAGGTGTCGATCGACGAAGAAGTGCTGCAGCCGCTGCTGACGTTGATGCCGCTGCCGAACGTGGCGTTCGGCCGTGCGCACTCCCGATTGCACTTTCCCCGCGCCATGCTCGACGAGCCGCTGCCGCAAGCTGATCCGTACACGCTCGATCTGTGCATCGCCCAGTGCGATGCGCTGATGCAGCGCTACGAGCAACGTCGCGGTATCACGGCTGTGGTGCGCAGCAAGCTTTTTCGCGATACCGGCCGGTTTCCGGCCCTGCCCGACGTGGCAGCCGAGCTCGACATGCATCCGCGCACATTGCGGCGCCGGCTCGCCGACGAGGGCACGTCATTCCGCGCGTTGGTGAACGAGGCACGCTCGGCGCTCGCGCGCGATTTGCTGTGCAATGTCGGGCTGACCGTCGACGAGGTATCGCGGCGCCTCGGCTACACCGAGACCTCGACGTTCTGCCACGCGTTCAAACGCTGGCACGGGGTGCCGCCGAGCACGTTCTCACAGACACGCTGAGGGAATGAACCGCGGCGCCCGGCAGTTCGTTTCACACTAGGCCGAGGGCGGCGCGGGAAAGGGGAACGACCACGATGGAATCCGATGACGACTCCTCGTTGGCAGACGATGCGGGGGAGAACGAATCGCAGGCTCGATCCCCGGGTGTTCGACCGGTGCTCAGTCGCAGGGGCGCGCTGCTCGGTCTGGCCGCGGTCGGCGGTGTCGCGGCGGTCGGTGTCGGCGGTCTCGCCGAGGCGGCGGGCTGGCTGCGGCCCGGTGCGCTGACTCCGGCGGATTTCGCCGACCGCTTCGAACAGGTCTCCGGCCGTCACGAGGGATTCCGCCGCAACCACGCCAAGGGACTGGCCGCGACGGGAACGTTCACCAGCACGGGCGCGGGCGCTCAGGTGAGCAGGGCGGCGGTGTTCAAACCCGGGACTGTGCCAGTCATCGGACGGTTCTCGCTGTCCGGTGGGCTGCCCGATCAACCCGACAAACCCGACACGGTCAGGGGACTGGGTCTGATGTTCCGGTTGCCCGACGGCGAGCAGTGGCGCGTCGCGATGGTGAATCTTCCGGTGTTCCCCGACAGCACCCCGCGGGGTTTCTATGACCGGATGCTGGCCTCGCGTCCCGTTCCAGAGACCGGCAAGCCGGATCCGCAGGCGATGACGGCGTTCCTGGCCGACCACCCGGAAACCGCCGCGGCGATGAAGATCATCAAGCAGTCTTCGCCGAGTGCAGGGTTCGCAGACAGTACGTACCGCGGCCTCAACGCGTTCCGAGCTACCAACGCCCAGGGCGAGACGACGGCGATCCGGTGGGCGGCCGTGCCGATGACAGGGGAGCTGCCCGCCGGGCAGCCCCTCGGCAACGACAGGGACGTCCTCTTCGACGCGCTCATCGACACTGTTGCCCGTGGCCCGGTCAGCTGGAAGCTCATCCTCACCCTGGCCGACCCCACCGATCCCACCCACGACGCCACCCTGCCGTGGCCGCAGAACCGCGCCACCATCGATGCGGGCACCATCACCATCGATGCCGTACAGACCGAGGCACCCGGCAACGCCCGCGATGTCAACTTCGACCCACTCGTGCTGCCCGACGGGCTCGCCGCCTCTGACGATCCACTGCCGAGCGCCCGATCCGCGGTCTATGCCCGGTCCTTCAACCGAAGGGCCCGAGAACCCAAGTCGCCCAGCGCA
Organism: Mycobacterium sp. 134; assembly: GCF_048282715.1. Classification (NCBI taxonomy): domain Bacteria; kingdom Bacillati; phylum Actinomycetota; class Actinomycetes; order Mycobacteriales; family Mycobacteriaceae; genus Mycobacterium; species Mycobacterium sp. 134. Next base: position 3,560,644 of record NZ_JBLVUN010000008.1, on the reverse strand, counting down.
GTCGTCGTCCCCGGGGGTGCGTGATGACCACCGCGACGAAGCCGCCGATCACGAAGTTCAACCTGGCGGCCAGGCTGCTGCACTGGTCGATGGCGGTCATGGTGATCGCGCAATTCTTCATCGGTGTCACGATGATCGCGGCGCTCAGTTACTACCCGTTGCTGCTCGCCATTCACCGGCCGTTGGGTATCGCGATCCTGGTGTTCGCGATCGTGCGGCTCGTGAACCGGCTCACCCGCCGACTGCCGCCATTTCTGAAGACCATGGGGCCCGTGGAACGACGGGTCGCCAGCTACTCCGAATACCTGCTGTACGCGCTTCTTTTGGTGCAGCCCCTGATCGGATGGGCCATGCTGTCGGCCGCGCAATCGCCGATCGTGTTGTTCGGGGCGCTTCACCTTCCGGCGATCGCCCCGCACAACATCACCCTCTACGCGGCACTGCGCACGGCACACACCGTGGCCGCCTACCTGTTGTTCGCGACGTTCACCGCACACATCTGTGCGGTGCTGTTCCACGGGCTGGTGCTACGTGACGGGATCATCCGTCGAATGTCGTTGTGGCCCGGCAGAAACCATCTTGACGAGTAGGGGACAGAGACCGTCAGCCGTGCAGCGCATCCCGCAGCGCGGCGATGGCCTTCTCGAACGATTCGGTGGAGGCGGGCACCACGCCGACGTAGCCGAGGTAGCCGTGCACCAGGGTCTCGGCATTGTCGAGCTGCACCGGAACGCCTGCGGCAGCCAGCAATTCGGCGTAGCGGATGCCGTCGTCGCGCAACGGGTCATGGCCGGCCACCGCGACGTAGGCCGGCGCGAGTCCGGACAGGTCGGCCGCACGGGCCGGCACCAGCGTGGCCGGTGGGTCCGAAAGATCGACGTGACCGGCGTACCAACGGGAGAACCCTGTGACGGCGTCGAGCCCGAGGATCGGTGCCTTGGCGTTCTCGGTGAACGACGGCAGGCTGGTGTCCCATGTGGTCGCGGGGTACCAGAGCAGCTGCAAACGCAACGGGACCCCGGCGTCACGCGCCAGCAGCGCCACCACCGCGCTGAGGTTGCCGCCCGCAGAATCGCCGGCGACGGCCATCCGGTCGGCGTCGACGCCCAGCTCTGCGGCGTTGGCGGCCACCCACTGCGTCACGGCCCAGACGTCTTCGACCGCGGCGGGGTACGGGTGCTCGGGAGCCAGCCGGTAGTCCACCGACACCACCACCGCGTTGGCGCCCACGGCATGCTGGCGGGCCGTGCCGTCGTAGCTGTCCAGGTCACCCAGTGCCCAGCCGCCACCGTGGATGAACACGATGACCGGCAGCGACGCACCGTCGGCGGTCGGCGGCCGGTACACGCGGACCGGGACCGGGCCGGCCGGCGCGGGGATCTCGCGGTCCTCGGTCTTCACATCGGGGTGGACCGGCATCCGCGGAATCTCGCTGAATTGGCGCCGGGCTTCCTCGACGCCAATGTCAGTAGATAGTTGGAACGGCACTGCCTCCAGTACCTTCTGCAGGATGGCATCGACAGCCGGTTTTTCGTCAGCAACGGACATCCCGCAACCGTACGCAACCCGCGTCACGGTGTGGTTGTGGGTGGCGGCCGTGGTCGTCGCCGCGGGCTATGGCGTATTCCTGATCGTCACTGCGACGCAGTTGCCGAGAGGTGCCGATCTGACCGGTCAATTCACCCTCCAACCTGCGGTGAAGGCGCTGGCGGCGGTCCTGCTGGCCGCGGCGGCGTGGTCACATCCGATTGTGCGGGAACGTCGCTGGCTCGTCGGTGCGCTGCTGTTCTCCGCGCTCGGCGACTTCCTGCTCGCCATCCCGTGGTGGGAGCCGTCCTTCGTGCTCGGTCTGGGCGCATTCCTGGTCGCGCACCTGTGCTTTCTCGGCGTCCTGGTGCCGCTGGCGCGGCGTTCGACCCCGCGACTGATCGCCGTCGCACTCACCGTCCTGGCCTGCCTGGCACTGCTGACCTGGTTCTGGCCCCGTCTCGTCGAACAGGGGATGGCCGTCCCGGTCGTCGCCTACATCGCCGTGCTCGGCGCCATGGTGTCCGCCGCGTTGCTGGCCCGGCTGCCCACCCTGTGGACCGCGCTCGGCGGGGTGTGTTTCGCGGTGTCGGACGCGATGATCGGTATCAGCCAGTTCGTGCGCGGCGACCAGTTGCTCGCTGTCCCGATCTGGTGGGGCTACGCGGCGTCACTGGTACTGATCACCGCCGGCCTCTTCTTCCGGCGCGCGACACAAGCTCCTGCTAAACCTGCACAGTGACCATCACCCGCCGCGCCGCCGAGCATGAGCCCATCGCGCGGGTGCTTCCCCTACTCACCGTTCCGCACCTGGACCGGGAGTTCGACTATCTGGTGTCGGAGGAGCAATCCGACGACGCCCAGCCCGGCGTGCGGGTCCGGGTGCGTTTCAACGGCAGGCTGGTCGACGCCTATCTGCTGGAGCGGCGGTCCGACACCGACCACACCGGCAAGCTGGGCTGGCTCGATCGGGTGGTCTCGCCCGAGCCGGTACTCACCGCGGAGATCCGGCGGCTCGTCGACGCTGTCGCGGCGCGCTACGCCGGAACACGCGCGGACGTGCTGCGCCTGGCGGTGCCACCGCGCCACGCCAGGGCCGAGAAGCAGACTTCCGCCGAGCCGGAGCCGGTCGCGGCCGTTCCGGTCGACACCAGCGCGTGGGGGCGTTACGGCCGTGGCGAACAGTTCCTGACCGCAATCGGTGAAGGCCGCGCGGCGCGGGCCGTGTGGCAGGCGCTGCCCGGCGAGAACTGGGCACACCGGCTGGCCGAGGCGGCCGCCGTCGCGGTCAACGCGGGTCTGGGCGTGGTGGCCGTGGTGCCGGATCAGCGCGACGTGGATGCGCTGCATGCCGCGGCGACCGAACAGGTGCCCGCGTCGCGGGTGGTGGCGTTGTCGGCCGGGCTCGGCCCGTCGGCCCGGTACCGCCGCTGGCTGGCTGCGCTGCGCGGACAGGCCCAGGTGGTGATCGGCACCCGCAGTGCGGTGTTCGCCCCGGTGACCAACCTCGGGTTGGTGCTGGTGTGGGACGACGGCGACGACAACCTCGCCGAGCCGCGCGCGCCGTACCCCCATGCCCGCGAGGTCGCCATGCTGCGAGCGCATCAGCTGCGCTGTGCCGCGATCATCGGCGGCTACGCGCGGACCGCCGAGGCGCAAGCCCTGGTGCGGACCCGCTGGGCGCACGACGTGGTGGCGGCCCGGCCGGTGGTTCGCGCCGCCGCACCACGGGTGGTCGCGCTGGAAGACAGCGGGTACGCGCAGGAACGTGACCCCGCCGCCCACACCGCCCGGCTGCCGTCCATGGCGCTGCAGGCGGCCCGTTCGGCGCTGCAGGCCGAACATCCGGTGCTCATCCAGGTTCCGCGCCGCGGCTACGTGCCTGCGCTGGCCTGTGCGCGGTGTCGCGCCGTGACCCGCTGCAGGCACTGCACCGGCCCGTTGGCCTTGCCGGACCGCGGGAGCGCAGCCGCCGAATGCCGGTGGTGCGGCCGGGCCGAACCCGCATTACGTTGTGCGCGTTGCGGTTCGGATGCGGTGCGGGCGGTCGTGGTGGGGGCGCGCCGCACCGCGGAGGAGTTGGGCCGGGCGTTCCCGGGCACCTCGGTGATCACCTCGGGCGGCGACGCGGTACTCGGTGCGGTGGGAGCCGGACCGGCCCTGGTGGTCAGCACTCCGGGTGCGGAGCCGATCGCCGAAGGCGGCTACGGCGCGGCCCTGCTGCTCGACGCGTGGGCGCTGTTGGGCCGGCAGGATCTGCGTGCCGCCGAGGACACGCTGCGTCGATGGATGGCCGCCGCGGCCCTGGTCCGGCCGCGCACCGACGGCGGGGTGGTGGCCGTGGTGGCGGAGTCGGCGATCGCCACCGTGCAGGCGCTGATCCGGTGGGATCCGGTGGGGCATGCCGACGCCGAGCTCGACGGCCGCGGTGAGGTGGGACTGCCACCTGCGGTGCACATGGCCGCCATCGACGGGACGACCGCGGCAGTGTCGGCGTTGTTGCTGACCGCGCAGTTGCCCGACGCCGCGGAAACTCTCGGGCCGGTGGAACTCCCGGTCGGAGCGCGCCGGCCACCGGGCCTGGACGCCGACGCCGAGGTGAGCCGGATGCTGGTCCGGGTGCCCAGGGGTGGGGGCCTGGAGTTGGCGGCCGCGCTTCGCAAGGCCACCGCGGTGCTCAGCGCGCGCAAGGATCAGCAACCATGTCGTATCCAAATCGACCCGTTGCACATAGGGTAGGGCGAACACCTCACCCGGTATCGGTGAGTGCCGAACCAGGAGGCTGCCATGCGCCGGGTGTTCTCGTGGCTGTTTACGTTGGGACTCATCGCCTTTGGTCTGCTATGGCCACTGGTGTTCACCGGTGGGTCAGCGTCGGGTCCCGCCGTGGGGCCCGCCGATCCGGTGGTGATCACCGACTACCGGGCCGATTTCACCGTCGACGCCGATGGACGGATGACCGCGGTCGAGACGATCACCGGCGATTTTCCCAGCGGCCGGCACGGCATCTTCCGCTACTGGGATGTGGCGAATCAGAACAATGCCCGCGTCCGGCAGGTACCTGAGATCACGTCGATCACCCTCGACGGGGCTCCGGTGCCCTACCAACTGCTGTGGGAGAGCGGCAAACGGTTCCGGGTGGCCAAGATCGGCGACCCCGCCACCACCCTGGACTGGGGCAGCCACGTCTTCGAGCTCCGCTACATCATCGACGGCGTGCTCGATCCGGGCACCGTCGGTGTCAACCGTCAGTTCGCCGCGAACACCGGTAGCCCCGATGCGCGATCGGCCTTCTACTGGAACGTCGTCGCACCGGCCTGGAACAACACCATCGAGCGTGCCGACATCTCCGTCACCCTGCCCGCCGAGATCACCGGAGCCGGTTGCAGTGTCGGGTTCGGTGTCGGCAGCGCCTGCACGGACCTGCGCACCGATGGCAACACCGTGCGCCTGGTGGCGACCGGCCTGGAGCCCCACACCCCGGTGACGTTGCGCGCCGGGGTCGACGTGGCCACACCGCCGCAGACCACCCTGCCGTGGCCGTTCACCTGGGACCGGATCCTCGGCCGGTCGATGACCGCACTGGCCTGGATCGCCCTGCTCACCGCCGGGATGGGACTGCTCGCCTACTTCTGGTCGCGGAGCACCGTCGAGCCGTCGCCGGGATTTCCGGTGCAGTACGCCCCGCCGGAAGGGCTCGGGCCGGTGCAGACCGAGTTCATCCGCACCGAGACCGTCCCCGCGAACGGTCTCAGTGCGACGCTGTTCCACCTCGCCGAGCGCGGTCTGGTGGAACTGCGGCAGGTCAGTGACAAACATTGGAAGGTCAAGGGTCTCGCGAAGCCGGCGGAGTGGACCGGCGTCGATCCGGTCGGCATCGACGTGGGTGCCGCGCTGAAGGTGATGTCGGTGGGTGCCGAGTTCTCCGCCAAGAACACCGCGACATCGGGCAAGAAGCTGAGCAAGGCCAAAGCCGACATGGCTGTGGCCGTACGCAAATGGGCCTTCGACGGCGGCTTCATGGTCAAGCGCCGCAAGGAGCTGTGGATCCGCGTCGCCAACGTCGCGGCGTTCTTCGCCGCACTTGCGGGCTTCTGGCTCTGGTTCGGAATCCCGATGACGGTGTGGGGGCTGCCCTTCGCGGCGTTCTTCCTGTGCTCATTGCGTGGCTGGTCGGGCGGGGTAGGGACCCGCCGTACTCCCGCAGGCCGGGAATTGTGGTCGCGGGCAGAAGGGTTTCACCGCCTGCTGTCCACCGACTCCGCCGAGACCAGGTTCGACTTCGCCGCCCGCAAGGACCTCTACCTGGCTTACATCCCGTTCGCGGTGGCCGGCGGTGCCGCCGCGCTGTGGGCCAAGAAATACCAGGACACCATGGGCGCCGCTGCGCCCCAACCGGATTGGTACAACTCGTCGTCGTCCTCGTCGGACAGCGGCCACGGGTTCGCCGGCGGATCCGGCGGTGCGGACTTCGACAGTTTCGAATCGGCACTATCGTCGTCGATCGGGGCGTACACCGCCTCCCAGTCGTCGTCCTCCTCTTCGTCGGGCGGCGGATCGTCGTCGTCCGGCGGAGGTGGCGGCGGCGGCGGAGGAGGGGGAGGCGGATCGTGGTGAGCCTGCTGCTGGTCGTGGTGCTGGTACTCGCGGTGGCGGTCTTGGTGGGCTTCGTCATCGGCTACAACAAGCTGAGGGCGGCCGAGGTGCACGTCGCCGAGGCGTTGAGCGGCATCGACGTCGAGCTGACCCGCCGGGCGGCGCTGATCCCGGCGTTGGTGCAGACCGTGGCGACGTTCGCCACACACGAGACGGCGGTCCTCGGCCGGGTCAGCAGTGCCCAGGCGGCGCTGACCTCGGCGACCGGCGGAGCCTCAGTGGTACAGCGCAGCGCTGCCGAACGTGATCTCGACTCCGCGCTGACCGGGGTGCTGGCGCTGGGATCGTCCTACCCGCAACTCAATTCGTCGAACAACTTCCTGAACTTGCAGGAAAACCTGGCCGACACCGAGAACAAGCTGGCGTTCGCCCGGCAGTACTACAACGATGCTGTGGCCACTCTCAACCGGCTCGTCGGCACCATTCCCTGGGTGTATCTCGCCCCGCTGGCCGGAGTGTCCGAGCGGGAGTACTACCAATCGCCGCATTAGGGAAGCAGCGGACCGGATACCTAGACTGATTCGGTGCGCCTCGTCTTTGCCGGAACCCCAGAGCCCGCCCTCCCGTCGTTGCAGCGGCTGATCGACTCGCCCCGTCACGACGTGGTCGCGGTCCTGACCCGGCCCGACGCCGCCGCCGGACGACGCGGCAAGCCCGAACCGTCGCCGGTCGCGAAGCTGGCACTCGAGCACGCGATACCGGTCCTACGGCCGGCCAAGCCCAATTCCGACGAGTTCATCGCCGAGCTGTCCGAGCTGGCACCGGATTGCTGTGCCGTGGTCGCCTACGGCGCCCTGCTGAGTGAACGGCTGCTCGCGGTGCCCAAGCACGGCTGGATCAACCTGCACTTCTCGTTGCTGCCTGCCTGGCGCGGAGCGGCGCCGGTGCAGGCCTCCCTGGCCGCCGGTGACGAGGTGACCGGGGCCACGACCTTCCTGATCGAACCGGCACTCGACTCCGGTCCGGTCTACGGGGTGGTCACCGAGCGGGTGCGTGACACCGACACGGCGGGCGAACTGCTTGGGCGGCTTGCTGATTCGGGTGCGGCGCTGCTGGAGTCCACGCTGGACGGCGTCGCCGAGGGAGCGCTGACCGCAGTGCCCCAGCCGGCCGACGGGGTGAGCCTGGCGCCCAAGATCACCGTGGAGTCGGCCCGGGTGCGTTGGGACCTGCCGGCCCACGTCATCGACCGGCAGATCCGTGCGGTCACCCCGAATCCCGGGGCCTGGACGATGATCGGGGACCTGCGGGTCAAGGTCGGTCCGGTCACGGTGGAACAGTCGGAAGATTCGTTGGCGCCCGGCGAAATCCGTGTCGAACGCAATGCGGTGTTGGTCGGTACCGGCTCACGACCGGTACGGCTGGGGCAGATCCAGCCGCCCGGCAAAAAACTCATGAACGCTGCCGACTGGGCCCGCGGCGCGCGGTTGGAGGAATCGGTGCGCGCATCATGAGCAATACGCCGAACCGGCCCAACCGTGCGACGCAAGGCAAGCGCCCGACCAGGCGCACACCGCTGGATCCCGCCCGCCGCGCGGCGTTCGACGTGCTGCGCGCCGTATCGGAGCGGGACTCCTATGCCAACCTGGCCTTGCCCGCACTGCTGCGCGAACGGGGGATCGAGGGACGCGACGCGGCCTTCGCCACCGAGCTGACCTACGGCGCCTGCCGGACGAAGGGGCTGCTCGACGCGGTCATCGCCGCGGCGGCCGGGCGCCCGACAGACCGGATCGATCCGGTGCTGCTCGACCTGTTGCGGTTGGGCGCCTACCAGCTGCTGCGCACGCGGGTCGAACCACACGCCGCGGTGTCCACCACCGTCGAGCAGGCCGGGATCGAATTCGACTCGGCCCGAGCCGGTTTCGTCAACGGCGTGTTGCGGACGATCTCCCGGAGCACCGAGCAGGAATGGATGGAACAGCTGGCACCGCCGGCGGCCACCGATCCGGTCGGGCACGCCGCGTTCCTGCATGCCCACCCGCGGTGGATCGCCCAGGCCTTCACCGATGCGCTGGGGGCTCGGGCCGGTGAACTCGACGCCCTGCTCACCAGTGACGACGAACGTCCGGTGGTCCACCTGGCGGCGCGGCCCACCGCACTGACCGCGGCCGAGCTGGCCGCACAGTCCGACGGCACAGTGGGCCGCTACTCGCCCTACGCGGTGTATCTGCCCGGTGGCGACCCCGGACAGTTGGCGGCCGTGCGCGACGGTGCGGCCCAGGTGCAGGACGAGGGCAGCCAGCTGGTCGCCCGCGCCCTGACCCTGGCCGAACTCGACGGCCCGGACAACGGTCGCTGGCTGGACCTGTGTGCGGGCCCGGGTGGTAAGACCGCACTGCTGGCCGCCATCGGTGCGGCCTCGGGGGCCCGGGTCACCGCGGTCGAGCCCACGCCGCGGCGTGCCGATCTGGTGGAGGAGAACACGCGCGGTCTCTACGTCGACGTGCGTCGTGTGGACGGCCGGGAATCCGGCCTGGAGCCCGGCTTCGACCGGGTCCTGGTCGATGCACCCTGCACCGGGTTGGGAGCGCTGCGCCGGCGCCCGGAGGCCCGTTGGCGTCGGCAGCCCGGTGACGTCCCCGGGCTGGCGAAACTGCAGCGTGAACTGCTTGCCGCGGCCATTTCGCTGACCCGCCCCGGCGGCGTGGTCCTCTACGCGACCTGCTCGCCGCACCTGGCCGAGACGGTCGGGGTGGTGGCCGACGCGGTGCGCCGGCATCCGGTGACCCAGCTGGACGCCCGCGAGTTGTTTGCCCCGGCCGACGACCTCGGGGACGGACCGCACGTCCAGCTGTGGCCGCACCGGCACGGGACCGATGCGATGTTCGCCGCGGCGCTGAAAGTAGGGTGATCGCCATGGCAGAACCCCTGATCGCCCCGTCCATCCTGTCCGCTGACTTTGCGCGGCTGTCCGATGAGGTCGCCGCGGTGGCCGGGGCCGACTGGCTGCACGTCGATGTGATGGACAACCATTTCGTGCCCAACCTGACGCTGGGTCTGCCCGTGGTCGAGTCCCTGCTCAAGGCGACCGACATCCCGATGGACTGCCATCTGATGATCGACCAACCCGAACGCTGGGCACCGCCGTACGCCGAGGCGGGCGCCTACAACGTCACGTTCCACGCCGAGGCCACCGACAACCCGATCGGGGTGGCGCGCGATATCCGCGCCGCCGGCGCCAAGGCGGGCCTGTCGGTGAAGCCCGGCACCCCGTTGGAGCCGTATCTGGAGATCCTCACGGAGTTCGACACCCTCCTGGTGATGTCGGTGGAGCCCGGCTTCGGTGGGCAGAAGTTCATCCCGGAGGTGCTCTCCAAGGTGAGCACCGTGCGCCGGCTGGTGGATTCGGGTGAGCTGACCATCGTCGTCGAGATCGACGGTGGCATCAATGCCGACACCATCGAGCAGGCGGCCGAGGCCGGCGTGGACTGCTTCGTCGCCGGCTCGGCGGTGTACAGCGCGGCCGATCCGGCCGCCGCGGTGAAGTCCCTGCGTCGGCAGGCGGCGAGCGCCTCGAGACATCTGACGCTATGACGCCCGAGGCCGCAATGCGGCTGGCCATCGAGCAAGCCGAACAGGTCAAGGGCTCGACCTACCCGAACCCGCCGGTCGGCGCGGTGATCCTGGACAGCGACGGGCAGATCGCCGGTGTCGGCGGGACGCAACCCGTCGGAGGCCCGCACGCCGAGGTGATGGCATTGCGGGCGGCCGGGGACCGTGCCAAGGGTGGCACCGCCGTGGTCACCCTGGAACCGTGCAATCACCACGGTCGCACCCCGCCGTGCGTGGATGCGCTTCTGGCAGCAGGGATTTCGTCGGTCACCTTCGCGGTGTCCGATCCCAACCCGGCGGCGGAAGGCGGGGCGCACCGGCTCGCCGAGGCCGGCGTCACGGTCAGCGCCGGGGTGCTGGCGGACGAGGTCGAAAAGGGACCGCTGCGCGAGTGGCTGCACAAGCAGCGCACCGGATTGCCGCATGTCACATGGAAATTCGCGACGAGTGTGGACGGCCGCAGCGCCGCCGCCGACGGTTCCAGCCAGTGGATCACGAGTGAGGCCGCCCGCGCGGACGTCCATCGCAAGCGGGCCGCGGCCGACGCGATCGTGGTCGGTACCGGGACCGTGTTCGTCGACGATCCGACGTTGACGGCGCGTCGGGCCGACGGTTCGCTGACCGGTCATCAGCCCCTGCGGGTCGTGGTGGGTATGCGCGAGGTGTCGCCGGACGCCAAGGTGCTCAACGACGATTCGCACACGATGCTGATCCGTACGCATGATCCGCACGAGGTGATGCGGTCGCTCGGCGACCGGACCGACGTGCTTCTGGAGGGCGGACCGACCCTGGCCGGAGCGTTCCTGCGGGCAGGAGTGGTCAACCGGATCCTGGCCTATGTGGCGCCGATATTGCTGGGCGGCCCGATAACTGCGGTCGATGACATCGGGGTGCCGAGCATCACCCACGCGCAGCGGTGGGGGTTCGACGGCATCACTGCCATCGGGCCGGATGTTCGCCTGAGTCTGGTACCCAACTGATAGTGGGCTCGCAGTCGGTAGCCAGCTTTAGTTAGGGTGACCTAAGTTACGCTCGTGAAATGCCGGGCATCGTCGGTCATGATCGGTACACTCGTACCAAAGCGCGTTCGCTGCCGAATGTGCGCCGGGTGAACACGAGCAAAGGACGCGAGCAATGACTGCACTGCAGGACTGGCTCCCCATGACGCCATGGACTCCCCGCACGATCCGCGCACTGGTGCGCGCTCCGCTACGCCTCGTGCTGCCCGGCCGGCCCGAGGAGGCCGACCGGGCGCCACGTTTGCTGAGCCCCGGAGTCGAACGCTGCTGAGCCGATCAGCTCGATCGATGGCGTCCCGGCGGTTGGTCGGTGCCCTGGACTGGCTGGTCGGCTGACTGGACCGGCAGCACCTCCGTCGGCAGGTACAGCTGCCCCGTCGACGTGTCATCGCTCCCACCGGTGCGCAGCTCCTCGGGAGGACCCGCAGGTTCGTCGACGTGGACGTGCCGCGCGGCGATCAGCAGGCCGAGCACCGCACCCACCACACAGACGATCGCGGTGATCCCGAAGATGTCGCCGTACATCGACACGTAGGCCTCGCGATAGCGCACCGCTTGCGATGCCAGCCGCTCCTGCAGCGACATCTGGCCGGTGTTCGCGGCGGCCGACAAGGATGACAGGTGCTGGTTGAACCGGTACAGACCCCAGGCCGACAGGCCCGCCATGCCGATCAGCATGCCGATCATCCGGGCGACCACCACGAAGGCCGAGGCGATGCCGTGCTGTGCGGCAGGCACCACCCGCAGGGTGGCCGAGGTGAGCGGAGCGATCACCAGTCCGAGTCCCAGGCCGACGATCGCCAGATCGGAGTCCAGGACCGGCACCTTGAACAGAACCAGGTCGTGGACGGCGTCGAGCACATCGATCGACCACTGGGTGATCAGCCAGAATCCGCCGGCCGCGATCATCAGGCCGACGAACGTGATGATGCGATCCCCGACCCGGGTGGCGATCCAGCCACCGATCAGCGCACCGATCGGCAGCGCACCCAGGAACCACAGCAGCAGGAAGGCGGTCTCGTACTTGTCCTTGCCGAGCACGCCCTGACCGAACAGTTCGACGTTGACCAGCGTGACCATCAGTGCGGCGCCGGTGCACAACGAGGCGGCGAGCGCGGCCAGGAACGGCCGGAACTTCACACCCGCGGGTTCGATCAGCCGGGTACGCGCCATCCGTTCCCACACGAAGAACGCCACGGCTGCCACCAGTGCACCGATCAGAACCGGTAGGCCCCAGTTGGGCAGAACCTGCTTGCCGTCGGGTTCCGGGTTGTAGAGGCCGACGACGGCCAGGCCCAACGCGATCGCCAGCAAGATGCCGCCGACGACATCGACCTTCTCGGGGTGGTCGCTCGGCTCCTTGCCCGGCAGGCTGAAATGGATCATCACCATGGCGATGAGCGCCAGCGGCACATTGATCCAGAACACCGATTGCCAGTGATGGAACACCGCCACGGCGCCGATGCCGTACAGCGGGCCAAGCACGCTGCCGAACTCCTGGGCGGCTCCGACGCCGCCGAGCACCGCGGCCCGGTTACGCGCGGCCCACAGATCGGCGGCCAGTGCGAGCGTCACGGGCAGTAGTGCACCGCTCGCGGTGCCCTGCACCACGCGGCCGATGACCAGCATGGTCAGGTCGCTCGACAGCGCGGTGATCACCGAGCCGATGGCGAAGCCGGCCAGGCCGACCTGGATCAGCATCTTGCGCCCGAACCGGTCCGAGGCCCGCCCCAGCAGCGGCATCGCCGCGATGTAGCCCAGCAGGTAACCCGTGATGATCGGCGTGACCTGCTGGATCTTGTTGATCGCGATACCGACGTCGGACATGATGTCGGTCATGATCGTGACCACGACATAGGTGTCGAGGGCACCGAGCAGCACGGCAAGACTGCCCGCGCTGATCGCGATGTGGCGGTTGCGGCCGGACCTCACCGACTCCGCGGTCGACATCAGGAAGCGGGCTTGGTGACGGTGACCTGCTTGCCCCAGTCAGACAGGGTCATGGTGACGCTGTTTCCGGGCGTGGGTTCGAGCTTGGCCTGCAGCAGGGTGTGATTCCCGTCCTCGGTGATCCAGGCGGTTCCCGGGACCGGGCCTTCGGCCTTGAGCTGCGGGGCGATCTTGTTGACCGCGTCGGCGCTGACGGTGCCGGTCACCCGGACCGCTTCCGTGCCGCCGATGGACTCGCGGCCGTCGGCCTTGGGGTCACTGAAGTTCGCCAGCACGTTGGCCAGGCCGTTGTCGGGGTTCAGGATCGCCGAGATGTCGTAGATGTTCGTGGCGGGCCCGTAGTTGGACAGCGGATCGCCCGGGGTGAGCGCCGCGTACAGATCGCCGCCGGCCACCACGAACTTCGCGTCGGCCAGCTTCTGGCCCGCGAACAGCAGGTCGGCGGTGCCCTCGGCAGCCACCTCGGGGGTGTTGGTCAGGTCGCCGTCGAGCTTCTCCACGGGAAGACCCTTGATGGTGCCCTGCACGGTGAGCAGCAGATGCACGCTCTGCTGCGCCTTGGTGCTGGCCGAGGACTCCTGCAGTAGCTGGGCCGCGTCGGGCAGCGGGGCGTTCGACTTCTCCGAGGACGAAGACGACGAGCAGCCGGCCACGAGGGCGGCCGCTGCGAAGAGAATTGCGAGTAAGGACTGGACTGCGAACCGTGGGCGCGTCTGCATTACTGCATCGTAGAGGCTCGCGGCAGTCGGGCGTTTTCTCCAACTCGTACTCGGGCCGAATAGTCTGGTCGGCGTGTTCACCGGAATCGTTGAAGAGCTGGGTGTCCTGGTCGACAAGGCGGAGCTGACGGATGCCGCCCGATTCACCATCCGCGGCCCCGTGGTCACCGCCGACGCCGGCCACGGCGACTCGATCGCCGTGAACGGGGTCTGTCTGACCGTGGTGGACGTGCTGCCCGACGGAGCGTTCACCGCCGACGTCATGGGGGAGACGCTGAACCGGTCGAGCCTGGGTGGGGTCGGGGTGGGCAGCCAGGTCAACCTGGAGCGGGCCGCCGCGGTCAACAGTCGCCTCGGCGGCCACATCGTGCAGGGCCACGTGGACGGCACCGGCACTGTGATCTCCCGCACGCCTTTCGATCACTGGGAAGTGGTCCGCATCGGCCTGCCCGCCGCGCTGTCGCGCTATGTCGTGGAGAAGGGCTCGATCACCGTCGACGGGGTGTCGTTGACGGTGTCCGCAGTGGGTGACGACTGGTTCGAGGTATCGCTGATTCCCACCACGCGTGAGCTCACCACGCTGGGTCAGGCGGACGTCGGGACAACGGTCAATCTGGAGGTGGACATCATCGCCAAATACGTGGAACGGCTGATGGCCGGTCCCGGTGAGTAAGAGCTGGCAATAACCGCTGGATTTCGGTGGTTCATACTGGAGTCGGCGATTGGTCCCGCATTGGGGACCTGTCATTAGAACAGGCAAGGTGGCGCAGATGACCAGGCTCGATTCCGTCGAGAGGGCGATAGCCGATATCGCGGCGGGCAAAGCCGTGGTGGTGATCGACGACGAGGATCGCGAGAACGAGGGCGATCTCATCTTCGCTGCCGAGAAGGCCACCCCCGAACTCGTGGCGTTCATGGTGCGCTACACCTCCGGCTACCTGTGTGTGCCGCTGGACGGCGAGATCTGCGACCGGCTGGGCCTGCTGCCGATGTACGCGGTCAACCAGGACAAGCACGGCACTGCCTACACCGTCACGGTGGACGCGAAAAAGGATGTGGGAACCGGTATTTCGGCTTCCGACCGGGCGACCACCATGCGTACGCTCGCCGATCCGTCCGCCGTCGCCGACGACTTCACCAAGCCCGGCCACGTGGTTCCGCTGCGGGCCAAGGACGGTGGCGTGCTGCGCCGTCCCGGACACACCGAGGCCGCCGTGGACCTGGCCCGCCTGGCCGGGCTGCAACCCGCCGGCGCGATCTGCGAGATCGTCAGCCAGAAGGACGAAGGTGACATGGCGCGCACCGACGAGCTGCGCGTCTTCGCCGACGATCACGACCTGGCGCTGATCTCGATCGCCGACCTGATCGAGTGGCGCCGCAAGCACGAGAAGCACATCGAGCGCATCGCCGAGGCGCGGATCCCGACCCGGCACGGCGAGTTCGTGGCAGTCGGTTACAAGAGCATCTACGAGGACGTCGAGCATGTCGCGCTGGTTCGCGGCGACATCTCCGGTCCGGCCAGCGACGGTCATGACGTCCTGGTCCGGGTCCACTCCGAATGCCTGACCGGTGACGTGTTCGGGTCCCGGCGTTGTGACTGCGGCCCGCAGCTGGACGCCGCGATGGCCATGGTGGCCCGTGAGGGCCGCGGCGTGGTGCTCTACATGCGCGGGCATGAGGGCCGCGGCATCGGTCTGATGCACAAGCTGCAGGCGTATCAGTTGCAGGACGCGGGCGAGGACACCGTCGACGCGAATCTGAAACTCGGTCTGCCCGCCGACGCTCGCGATTACGGCATCGGCGCGCAGATCCTCGTCGACCTGGGTATCCGATCGATGCGGCTGCTGACCAACAACCCGGCCAAGCGGGTGGGCCTGGACGGCTACGGGCTGCACATCATCGAGCGGGTACCGCTGCCGGTGCGGGCGAACTCGGAGAACATCCGCTACCTGATGACCAAGCGGGACCGGATGGGCCACGACCTCGTCGGCCTCGAAGACTATGACGAAGCGGTGAGCATGGACGACTACGACGAGGCGGTGTACCTGCTCGGTGACCGCCGGCCGCCCAGTGCCACCGATTCGGGTTCCACCCTGTGAGCGGCCACGGAGTCCCTGATCTGCCCCAGGTGGACGCGTCGAATGTGAAGCTGGCGATCGTGGCCAGCACCTGGCACACCCAGATCTGCGATGCGCTGCTGGACGGCGCGCGCAAGGTCGCCGCCGACGCCGGCATAGCCGAGCCGACGGTGGTGCGCGTGCTCGGGGCCATCGAAATCCCCGTGGTGGCACAGGCATTGGCGGCCACTCATGACGCAGTGGTGGCGTTGGGTGTGGTGATCCGAGGCCAGACCCCGCATTTCGACTACGTGTGTGACGCGGTGACGCAGGGCTTGACCCGGGTGTCGCTCGATGCATCCACTCCGGTCGCCAACGGTGTGCTCACCACGGACAACGAGGACCAGGCACTGGATCGTGCCGGTCTCCCGGATTCCACCGAGGACAAGGGCGCCCAGGCGGCCGCAGCGGCCCTGACCACCGCGCTGACCCTGCGGGAACTGCGCGCCAAGGCGTGACCGAGAGATGACTGCAGAAACCTGGGATATAGACATCCGGCCTTACCGGACACCGTATTTCGCCTACGGCGCGGCGTTGATCATCTTCCTGGCGCACGTTGCGGTCGGCGTGCTGCTGAAGGTCGGGTCCACCGGCGTGGTCTTCCAGACGTCCGATCAGGTGGCGATCGCCTTGCTGGGAGCCATCATCGGCTGCGTCGTGCTGTTGTTCGCGCGGCCGCGGCTGCGCGTCGGCCCGTCGGGCGTGGCCGTCCGGAATCTGATCAGTTTCAAGGTGATTCCCTGGTCCGAGGCCCTCAGCGTGTCGTTCCCGGTCGGAGCCCGCTGGGCGCGGTTGAACCTGCCCGACGACGAGTACATCCCGCTGATGGCGATCCAGGCGATCGACAAGGACCGTGCAGTCAAGGCGATGGACGAGGTCCGGGACCTGATCGACCGCTACCGCTCAAATCTCGTCTGACACCGCGGGATCAGCCGGCATCGCCCAACACCAGGCCTTCCCGGCGCGGATCGGCGCCGCCGATCCAGCCCGACGGAGTCCGCACCAGGGCTGACAGCCCACTGGACTGATCCGCCAGCGACACCTGATGCCCGAGTGCCCGCAGGCCCTCGACCAGCTGATCACGGTCTCCGTTGGCG
Organism: Mycobacterium sp. 134; assembly: GCF_048282715.1. Lineage (NCBI taxonomy): Bacteria > Bacillati > Actinomycetota > Actinomycetes > Mycobacteriales > Mycobacteriaceae > Mycobacterium > Mycobacterium sp. 134. Next base: position 3,544,007 of record NZ_JBLVUN010000008.1, on the reverse strand, counting down.
ACCGTGTCGACCAACGGGTGCTCACCTCCGACGTTGGTCACGGGGGTGTTGGCCGCGCCGAAGTCGATCATCGACACCGCCTGCTGTGGATCCAGGTTCCAATCCATAATGCCGACAAGGGTTTTCACGACGAACTGGATGATCACCGAGCCGCCGGGGGAGCCGACGACCGCGTACAGGGGGCCCCGTTGCGGCCCCGTCTTGTCGAACACCAGCGTCGGCGCCATGGTGCTGCGTGGCCGCTTGCCCGGCTGAACCCGGTTGGGTACGGGCTGGCCCTCGGCGCTGGTCGGCTCGGCGGAGAAGTCGGTGAGCTGGTTGTTGAGCAGGAAGCCGTCGACCATGTGGAACGAACCGAAGGCGGACTCGATCGTGGTGGTCAGTGACGCCGCATTGCCGTGGCTGTCGATCACGCTGATCTGGCTGGTGCCGTGCTCGGGCGGCGGCGGGATGGTCATCGGCGGGGCGAAGTCCCCGGGCGCGGCGGCGCCCATCGTATGGTTGCGCGAGATCAGGGCGGCGCGGCCGGTGAGATAGGCGCCGCCGAGCAGCGACTCGGGCGATCCGCCGGGCAGTGGGACGAAATCGGTGTCGGCGACGTAGCGATCGCGGTCGGCGTAGGCGAGGCGTTCGGCCTCCGAGATCAGGTGCACCCCGGTCACCGATGGGTGTCCGCCGTTGAGGTCGACGCGGACCGGCTTGTAGTCGCTCATGGGGAAGTGCTCGAGCATGCCGAGGGTTGCGGCCACGGCGATGCCGCCCGACGACGGCGGTGGCATACCGCACACCTCGCGACCGCGGTAGGTGGTGCACACAGGGTCGCGGTGTTTGACGGTGTAGCCGGCGAGATCCTGTTCGGTCATGACGCTCGGCGTGCGGCCGCCGCTGGTATCGGCGGCGGCCGCCACGACAGCTCGGGCGATGTCGCCGCTGTAGAAGGCCTTAGCCCCCTCGGATGCGATGGCGCCCAAGGTTTTCGCGTAGGCGGGGTTGGTCATGCGGGTGCCCACCGGCTTGGGGCTGCCGTCGGGGTTGAGGAAGTAGCCGGCGGCGGTGGGATCCAGCCGAAGCTGGGCGTCGGCGTCGTCGATGGCCGCAGCCAGGCGCGGGCTGACGTCGAACCCCTTGTCGGCCAGCGACACGGCCGGGTCGAAGAGATCGCGCCAGGCCTTCTTGCCGAACTGGTGGTGCACGTCGTCGAGCAGCCGCACGATCCCCGGCACCCCGATCGAGCGGCCCGATGCCCGGGCGTCGGGTTTGGGGATGGTGCGGTCGGTCTCCGACACCCAGCGCAGGTAGTTCTCCGTCGCCGCGGCGGGTGCGGTCTCACGTCCGTCATAGGCGCGCACCGCGTTGCCTGCCGCGTCGTAGTAGAGCAGGAAGCCGCCGCCGCCGATCCCGGAGGACTGGGGCTCGACGAGACCGAGCACGGCCTGTGCGGTCACCAGTGCGTCGGCAGCCGTGCCGCCGTCGCGCAGCACCTTGCAGGCGGCTTCGGTGGCCAGTGGATTGGCGGTGGCCACCGCGTAGGTGGCGGTGCGGACGGCTGTCATGTCGCTGCGGTAGCCGGTGCCGATCTCGGGGTTGGCCGCGAGGTCGCGGGTCGTCGGCGGTGCCGACGGTTGGGCAGGGGGCGGCGGTGCCGGCGGTTGGGCAGGGGTCGGCGGTGCCGACGGTTGGGCAGGGGTCGGCGGTGCCGACGGTTGGGCAGGGGTCGGCGGTGGTGCTTGCGGAGGTTTGGGCGACGGGGTCCCGTTGGAAACGATCTGGCACGGGCCGGCATCGGTCCTCGCCGGGCGCCGACTGCCGTCGGAGCATCCGGCAAGGATCACTGCGACGACACTGAGCAGCGCGATGACCGAACGGGTGGACGCCAGCAACCGCACAGTTCGACGGTAGCGGAGTTCCGTCGGATCGCGGCAGTAACCTGGAAACCGTGCCCGATCCAGCGACGTACCGGCCGGCGCCCGGATCGATACCAGTGGAGCCGGGCGTGTACCGGTTCCGGGACCCGCACGGCCGGGTCATCTATGTGGGTAAAGCCAAGAGCCTGCGCAGCCGGCTGACGTCGTACTTCTCCGATATCGCGAGCCTGGCGCCGCGCACCCGGCAGATGGTGATGACGGCGGGCAGTGTCGAGTGGACCGTGGTCACCACCGAGGTCGAGGCACTCCAGCTGGAGTACAACTGGATCAAGGAATTCGATCCACGCTTCAACATCCGCTACCGCGACGACAAGACGTACCCGGTGCTGGCGGTCACGCTCAACGAGGAGTACCCGCGGCTGATGGTGTATCGCGGGCCGCGGCGCAAGGGGGTGCGGTACTTCGGCCCCTATTCGCATGCGTGGGCGATCCGAGAGACACTCGACCTGCTGACCCGGGTGTTTCCGGCCAGGACCTGTTCTGCGGGAGTGTTCAAGCGGCACAGGCAGATCGACCGTCCGTGCCTTCTCGGCTACATCGACAAGTGCTCGGCGCCGTGCATCGGCCGGGTCAGTGCCGAGGAACACCGGCGCATCGTGCTCGACTTCTGCGATTTCCTGTCGGGCAAGACCGACCGGTTGGCCCGCGACATGGAGCAGCAGATGATCGCCGCCGCCGAGGAGCTGGACTTCGAACGGGCCGCCCGGTTGCGTGATGACATCGCCGCGCTCAAACGTGCGCTGGAGAAACAGGCCGTGGTGCTCGGTGACGGCACCGACGCTGACGTGGTGGCGTTCGCCGATGACGATCTCGAGGCGGCTGTGCAGGTCTTCCACGTCCGTGGTGGCCGCGTGCGGGGTCAACGAGGCTGGATCGTCGAGAAGTCCGGTGACCCAGAACAATCCGGGCAGGAGCATCTGGTCGAGCAGTTCCTCACCCAGTTCTACGGCGAGCAGGCCGAACTCGGCGGAGCGGCCGACGAGGCGACCAACCCGGTGCCGCGGGAGGTTCTGGTGCCGGTGCTGCCGCCGAATGCCGAACAGCTGGCGGCGTGGTTGTCGGGGCTTCGTGGTTCGCGGGTGAGCCTGCGGGTGCCGGTCCGCGGTGACAAACGCACGCTGGCCGAAACCGTCGCGCGCAATGCGCACGAGGCGCTGGCCCAGCACAAGCTCAAGCGCGCCGGCGATTTCAACGCGAGATCGGAAGCGCTGCAGAGCATTCAGGATTCCCTGGGCCTGGCCGATGCGCCGTTGCGGATCGAATGCGTGGACATCAGCCACGTGCAGGGCACCGACGTGGTCGCCTCGCTCGTGGTGTTCGAGGACGGTCTGCCACGGAAGTCGGACTACCGGCACTATGCGATCCGTGAGGCTGCCGGCGAAGGGCGTTCGGATGACGTTGCCTCGATCGCCGAGGTGACGCGACGCCGTTTTCTGCGGCACGTGAGCGATGCGCAGCCCGAGCCTGGCGCGGAGCAGCGTCCGCGCCGGTTCGCCTATCCGCCCAACCTGTTTGTCGTGGACGGCGGTGCCCCGCAGGTCAACGCGGCAGCCGCGGTGCTCGACGAGCTAGGCGTGACCGACGTCGCGGTGATCGGGCTGGCCAAGCGACTCGAAGAGGTGTGGGTGCCTGCCGAGCCTGATCCGGTGATCTTCCCGCGCAACAGTGAAGGGCTGTATCTGTTGCAACGCGTGCGCGACGAGGCACACCGGTTCGCGATCAGCTATCACCGCAGCAAGCGGTCCAAGCGGATGACTGCCTCGGCACTGGACTCGGTGCGTGGTCTGGGCGAACAGCGCCGCAAGGCGTTGGTGACGCATTTCGGCTCGGTCGCGCGGCTCAAGGACGCCACGGTGGAGGAGATCACCGCGGTGCCCGGGATCGGTGTGGCGACGGCGAAGGCCGTCCTGGCTGCGCTCGGCGGCGAGCCGCCAAACGAGCCTGGCGGCGAGCCGCCAAACGAGCCTGGCGGCGAGCCGCCAATCGGGTCCGGCGGCGAGCCGCCGATGGAGCCAACAAGCGCGTCGCCATCGGCCCAGAGCGATGGCCCGCGAAGTGAGAACAGCGCCGGACTGGGCGATTCAGGGGCGCCCGCAACGGTTATCGAGGATGATCGACGCAGGGTGTCGGGATGACGGGTAACGGGGACATGAGTAGCCAGGCGGATCGCGCATGAATGAACATCTGCGCGAGGGCGGCATCGTGGGTGGTGCGGACGCGGATTCGGGAATCGACGTGGTGCTGGTCACCGGCTTGTCCGGGGCGGGGCGTGGCACCGCGGCCAAGGTGTTGGAAGACCTCGGCTGGTATGTCGCCGACAACCTGCCGCCGGAGCTGATCGCCCGCATGGTCGAGTTGGGGCTGGCCGCCGGATCGCGGATCACCCAGCTGGCTGTGGTGATGGATGTGCGGTCGCGCGGCTTCACCGGTGATCTCGATTGGGTGCGCAACGAATTGGCGGCACGCAGCATCACCCCGCGGGTCTTGTTTCTCGAGGCCTCCGATGACATCCTGGTGCGCCGCTACGAGCAGAACCGTCGCAGCCACCCGCTACAGGGCACGCAGACCCTGGCCGAGGGGATTGCGGCCGAACGGGCGTTGCTGGCCCCGGTGCGCGCGGCGGCCGATCTGGTGATCGACACGTCTGCGCTCCCGGTGCCTGCGTTGCGTGAGAGCATCGAGCGTGCGTTCGGCGGTGAGACCGTCGCCTACACGAATGTCACCGTGGAGTCGTTCGGCTACAAGTACGGCCTGCCGATGGATGCGGACACGGTGATGGACGTGCGGTTCCTGCCCAACCCGCATTGGGTCGACGAATTGCGGCCGCACAGCGGTCAACATCCGGATGTCCGTGACTACGTGCTGGGACAACCGGGAGCCAGAGAATTTCTCGACACATACCATCGTCTGTTGGACGTGGTGATCGCCGGATACCGCCGGGAGGGGAAGCGTTATATGACCGTCGCCATCGGCTGTACTGGCGGCAAGCACCGAAGCGTGGCGATTGCCGAGGCGCTGGCGGAGCGGTTGCAAGGCGGTGACGGGCTCACTGTGCACGTGCTGCACCGGGATCTGGGTCGCGAATGACCCCGCGCATCGTGGCCCTCGGTGGAGGGCATGGGTTGTACGCCACCTTGTCGGCGGCTCGGCGGCTCAGCCCGCACGTGACGGCGGTGGTGACGGTTGCCGACGACGGTGGGTCGTCCGGGCGGCTGCGCAGCGAACTCGATGTGGTGCCGCCCGGTGACCTGCGAATGGCGTTGGCGGCCTTGGCCTCTGACAGTCCGCACGGCCGGCTCTGGGCGACGATCATCCAGCACCGCTTCGGTGGCAGCGGTGCACTGGCAGGTCACCCGATCGGCAATCTGATCTTGGCGGGCCTCAGCGAGGTGCTGGCCGATCCGGTCGCGGCGCTCGACGAACTCGGGCGAATCCTGGGAGTGAAGGGCCGGGTGCTGCCGATGTGCCCGATCGCCCTGCAGATCGAGGCCGACGTCGCAGGCCTGGAGTCCGATCCCCGGATGAGCCGGGTGATCCGCGGCCAGGTGGCGATCGCCAGCACGGTGGGCAAGGTGCGCCGGGTACGGTTGCTGCCCGGGGATCCACCGGCCACCCGGCAGGCCGTCGAGGCCATCATGAGTGCCGATCTCGTGGTGCTCGGGCCGGGCTCGTGGTTCACCAGTGTGATCCCGCACGTATTGGTGCCTCAGTTGGCGGCGGCATTGCGGTCGACGACGGCCCGGCGCGCACTGGTCTTGAATCTGGCGGCGGAGCCGGGTGAAACGGCGGGGTTCTCGGCCGAGCGTCACATCCACGTTCTGGCCCAGCATGCTCCGGACTTCAGCGTGCATGACATCATCGTCGATGCCAGCCGGGTGCCGAGCGACCGTGAACGGGAGCAACTCATCCGCACCGCCAACATCCTCAATGCCCGCGTTGAGTTTGCTGACGTGTCTCGACCTGGTACACCTTTACATGACCCGGCGAAGTTGGCCGCGGTGCTGGAGGGGGTCCGATTGCGCGCGATGGCGCCCAGGGCTGTACAGGAGTCCACCGTTCCCACGCCCGCTGCGAGGTCGGTCGACGTGGCGCAGCAGGAGCCGGCGCCGAATACACCGAGAGGGGACGATCCGTGGCGATGACAGCCGAGGTGAAAGACGAGCTGAGCCGCCTCGTAGTCAACTCGGTGAGTGCTCGCCGTGCGGAGGTGGCGTCCTTGTTGCGCTTTGCCGGCGGCCTGCACATCGTGGCAGGCCGGGTGGTGGTGGAAGCCGAGGTGGATCTCGGGATCATCGCGCGCCGTCTGCGCAAGGACATCTACGACCTGTACGGGTACAACGCCGTGGTGCACGTCCTGTCGGCCAGTGGAATCCGGAAGAACACCCGGTATGTCGTGCGGGTGGCTGCCGACGGGGAAGCCCTGGCCCGGCAGACGGGGCTGCTCGATCTTCGTGGGCGCCCGGTGCGAGGCCTGCCCGCGCAGGTGGTCGGCGGGAGCGTCGGTGACGCGGAGGCCGCGTGGCGCGGTGCGTTCCTCGCGCACGGATCGTTGACCGAGCCGGGACGGTCGTCGGCGCTGGAGGTCAGCTGCCCCGGCCCGGAAGCGGCCCTGGCCCTGGTCGGCGCGGCGAGGCGGCTCGGTGTCAGCGCCAAGGCCCGCGAGGTGCGTGGCAGTGACCGGGTCGTGGTGCGTGACGGTGAGGCGATCGGCGCCCTGTTGACCCGGATGGGAGCCCAGGACACCAGGTTGACGTGGGAGGAACGGCGCATGCGCCGCGAGGTCCGCGCCACCGCCAATCGCCTGGCCAATTTCGACGACGCCAACCTGCGCAGGTCGGCGCGTGCCGCGGTGGCCGCGGCCGCCCGGGTGGAGCGTGCGTTGGAAATCCTCGGTGACGGGGTGCCCGATCACCTCGCTGCGGCGGGCAAGCTGCGGGTCGAGCACCGGCAGGCGTCGCTGGAGGAGTTGGGCCGGCTCGCCGATCCGCCGATGACGAAAGATGCTGTGGCCGGCCGTATCCGGCGCCTGCTGTCGATGGCCGACCGCAAGGCCAAGCAGGAAGGGCTGCCCGACACCGAGTCGGCGGTGACCCCGGACCTGCTCGACGACGCCTGAGCCGGGCGAAATCGCCAGCACTGCAAGCGATTGTGGTGCCAGTGCCGCCGCGGTCAGTGGGATGTCAAACGCCGCAGAAGTTCTCGTGGTGTACCCACGAGCCGGGGATGCAGTCTGTCCCCGGGGTGCGTACCACCGTCACTGTCGCCGCGCACTTCTTCGCCGAGGGTGCGCCAGTCCGGGTACGGCCTGACCAGACACCGCCACCCACGACCCGATCAAGGTGAAACTGCCACGAAGTCGCCGCCATGGTCGGAGACGTCTGGCGGGCGCAGGCCTGGGGCGGCGGGCTCGGCTGCCTGTTCGGCCCGAGCGGGTGGAGTGAAAACACCGACCTCGCAACGACTGTCGAGCGCAGTGAGCAGAAGCCCTCGGTCCAGAGCGCCATGACCTAGGTGCGTCGGTCGCCGTCATTGCCGACACTTGCCGGGTTGTCGTGCTCGCGTCACCCCGACGTCATTGCGGCGTTGTAGTGTGTGGCGACAAACCTCCACGTCAACCCCCCGATTGAGGCAGCGCTCGCGATGAGACTGATTCTTGAGCTGATTCGCCCTTACCGGTTGCTGGTCGCCGGAATCTTCGCGGTCCTGCTGATACAGATCGCGACTGGCCTGGCCGCGCCCTGGCCGTTGAAGGTCGTGCTGGACAGTGTGGTCGGCCACCACCCGCTGCCGGGATGGCTACACGGTCTGCTGCAGCCACTGCTCGGTGGCGAAGGCAAGATGCACATCGCCGGTCTGGCCGCGATCATGGTGTTCGTCATCGCGGTGATCGCCGCGATCGCGTCGTACGTCGCGAACTACCTGACCGAAACGGTCGGTCAGCGCATCGGCAACGACCTGCGCACCCGCGCCTACCACCACCTTCAGCAGCTGTCTCTGAACTACTTCGACACCCATCGGGTCGGGCCGATCCTCAGCACGCTCACCGATGACGTCGACACCATCCAGGGGTTCGCGTCGGCCTCCACGCTGGGCATCGCGACCGACCTGCTGACCATCGTCGGCATGTTGGCCATGATGCTGTGGCTGCAATGGGATTTCACGCTCATCGCGCTTGCGGTGGCGCCGCTGCTGCTGCTGTTCGTCTCGCGGATTCGTAAGGCCGTCAAGGCGGCGACACACGAAGTGCGCAAGCGGGAATCGGACATCGTCGCGGTCGCAGAGGAAGGTCTGCAGTCGATCCGCGTGGTCAAGGCGTTCGACCGCGAGGAACTGCAGGAGCGCCAGCTGGCGATGGCCGGTCAGCAGGCGGTGGATGCCGCGCTCAACGCCAGGCGGGTGAAGTCGGTGGTGTCGCCGATCGTCACCGTCGTGGTGGCCGCCTGCACCGCGGTGGTGCTGTGGCGGGGTTCGGCACTCATCCTCGCCGGTGCGATGACGGCGGGCACGCTGACCGTGTTCATCTCCTACCTGGCGTCGTTCTTCAAACCCGTGCAGGATCTGGCCAAGCTCACCAACACCATCGCGATGGCCTCGGTCGGGGTGGACCGCGTCAACGCCCTGCTGACCGCCGAGACGTCGGTCGAGGAGAAGCCCGAGGCGATCGAACCGGAGAAGATCAAGGGTGAGATCAGCTTCGAGCGGGTGGCCTTCAGTTACGACAGCGAAACTCCCGTGCTGCGCGATGTCACCTTCGAAGTGAAACCCGGACAGCTCGTAGGCGTCGTGGGGCACACGGGAAGCGGGAAATCCAGTCTGGTCAGCCTGATTCCCCGGTTCTACGACCCGAGTATGGGCACCGTCCGCATCGACGGCGTCGACCTGCGCGACTACAAACTTCACGAACTCCGGCGTCAGATCGCCTACGTGCTGCAGGACACCGTCCTGTTCCGGGGCACAATCCGGGACAACATCGCCTTCGGCCGGCCCGAGGCCGACCACGACGAGATCGTCGAGATGGCCAAGCTGGCCAACGCGCACGAGTTCATCTCCGAGATGCCGCAGGGCTATGACAGCCCGGTCGGGGAGCGCGGGCTCACCCTCTCCGGCGGTCAGCGTCAGCGCATCGGTATCGCCCGCGCCCTCATCCGGGACAGCCCGATCCTCATCCTCGACGAGCCGACCGCCGCCCTGGACGCCGAGTCCGAGCACCTGGTGATGTCAGCGCTGCAGCGCCTGATGAGCGGACGCACGGTCATCACGATCGCCCACCGCCTCAGCACCATTCGCGATGCGGACAAGATCGTCGTGCTCGAGGAGGGTCGAGTGGTCGAAGAAGGATCGCACACCGAACTGCTGACCGCAGGCGGCAGATATGCCGAGTTGCACCGCATCCAATACGAGGACGAGACAACGTGACGCGTTCGCTGATCATCCTGCCCGACGACTCGGCGAAGCCGGTGCTCGACGCGATCGCCGCGTCCACCCGGTCGGTGCGGATCAAGATGTTCGCCTTCAACCACCTGCCGCTGCTGGAGGCGGTCGTGGCCGCCCACCGGCGCGGCGTGGATGTCAAGGTCATGCTCAACCCCGAACGTCGCGACGGGGAAACCGACAACGATGTCGCGCGGGAGACGTTGCAGCGGTTCGGCATCGAGGTCCGGGCCAGCAACCCGGCCTTCGATCTGACGCACGAGAAGTCCATGGTGGTCGATGACGACCATGCGTTCGTCGAGTCGTTGAACTGGACCGAGGAGAACTTCACGGTGACGCGCGACTACGCCGTCGTCACGCCCAGCGCCTACGAAGTCGCCGAGATCGTCGACTGCTTCGAAGCCGACTGGGCTCGGGAGGCGTTCGACCCAGGCGGCGGGGCACACCTGATCTGGTGCCCGAGCAACGGTCGGCATCGCATCGCCGAGTTCATCGACAGTGCCAAGCACACCCTGTTCGTCCAGAACGAGCGCTATCAGGATCCGGTGATCATCGAGCGCCTGGTCCGAGCGGCGCATCGCGGGGTGAAGGTTCACGTCATGGCCCGCGCGGCCCACCACCTCAAGTCGGGCAAGCTTCTCGAAGGCGTCAGCGGGATGCGCATCCTCGACGACGTCGGCATCAAGATCCACCGGCTCAAGCACATGAAGCTGCACGCGAAAATGATTCTGGCCGACCACGAGCGGGCCATCGTCGGCTCGATCAACTTCTCCCCGGGAAGCTTCGACCATCGGCGCGAGCTGGCCATCGAGGTGACCGATCACCACATCATCAAACGCCTGAACGAGGTGGCGCATCACGACTGGAAACACTCCGAGCCGATGGACCTGTCGGACGAGGGGTTGATCGCCGATCTCGTCGGTCAGGACCCGCACGAACTCGACCAACTCGCCCTACACGACCCCGATATCTGATGCACTGACCGGGCCGCACGTACAGGACGCATCACTACTAGGCTGGCGGCGGGCAGTTACCGGCAACTGAGGGAGAATCACGTGACCATCCGGGTAGGCGTTAACGGCTTCGGCCGAATCGGGCGCAACTTCTACCGGGCCCTGGCGACGCAGCAGGCCGAGGGTCAGAACACTGACATCGAGATCGTGGCGGTGAACGACCTCACTGACAACGCCACCCTGGCTCACCTGCTGAAATTCGACTCGATTCTGGGCCGGCTGCCGCAGGACGTCAGCCTGGAGGGCGAAGACACCATCGTCATCGGCGACAAGAAGATCAAGGCGCTGGAGGTCAAGGAAGGCCCGGCGGCGCTGCCCTGGGGTGACCTGGGCGTCGATGTCGTCGTCGAGTCCACCGGTATCTTCACCGCCCGCGCCAAGGCGCAGGGGCACCTCGATGCCGGCGCCAAGAAGGTCATCATCTCCGCGCCGGCCAGCGATGAGGACATCACCATCGTGCTGGGCGTCAACGACGACAAGTACGACGGCAGCCAGAACATCATCTCCAACGCCTCGTGCACCACGAACTGCCTCGGCCCGCTGGCCAAGGTCCTCAACGACGAGTTCGGCATCGTCAATGGCCTCATGACCACCATCCACGCCTACACCCAGGATCAGAACCTGCAGGACGGCCCGCACAAGGATCTGCGCCGCGCCCGCGCTGCCGCGCTGAACATCGTGCCGACCTCGACCGGCGCCGCAAAAGCGATTGGCCTCGTCTTACCCGAACTGAAAGGCAAGCTGGACGGCTACGCCCTTCGGGTGCCGATCCCCACGGGTTCGGTCACGGACCTGACCGCCGAGCTCAAGAAGTCGGCCAGCGCCGACGAGATCAACGCGGCCATGAAGGCCGCCGCCGAGGGGCCGATGAAAGGCATCCTCAAGTACTACGACGCGCCGATCGTGTCCAGTGACATCGTCACCGACCCGCACAGCTCGATCTTCGACTCGGGCCTGACCAAGGTGATCGACAACCAGGCCAAGGTCGTCTCCTGGTACGACAACGAGTGGGGCTACTCCAACCGTCTCGCCGATCTGGTCGCGCTCGTCGGAAAGTCCCTCTAGTACCGATGACTGTCAAGACACTCGCCGACCTGCTGGCCGAGGGCGTGGAAGGTCGGGGCGTTCTCGTGCGCTCCGACCTGAACGTCCCCCTCGATGACGAGGGCAACATCACCGACCTGGGCCGCATCATCGCCTCGGTCCCGACCCTGTCCGCGCTGGCCGAAGCCGGCGCCAAGGTCGTCGTCACCGCGCACCTGGGCCGCCCCAAGGGAACCCCGGACCCGAAGCTGTCGCTGGCCCCGGTCGCCGCGGCGCTGGGGGAGAAGCTGGGACGCCACGTCCAGCTGGCCGGCGACGTGGTCGGCACCGACGCACTGGCTCGCGCCGAGGGACTCACCGACGGTGACGTCCTGCTGCTGGAGAACATCCGTTTCGATCCCCGGGAGACCAGCAAGGACGACGCCGAGCGGCTGGCGCTGGCCAAGGCGCTGGCCGCCCTGGTCGAGGGTGCCGACGGCTCGCCGGGTGCCTTCGTCTCCGACGGCTTCGGCGTGGTGCACCGCAAGCAAGCCTCGGTGTACGACGTCGCCACCCTGCTGCCGCATTACGCGGGCACGCTGGTGGCCACCGAGGTCAAGGTGCTCGAGCAGCTGACCAACTCGACCGAGCGGCCCTACGCCGTGGTGCTCGGCGGGTCCAAGGTCTCCGACAAACTCGCGGTGATCGAGAACCTGGCCACCAAGGCCGACAGCATCGTCATCGGCGGCGGTATGTGCTTCACCTTCCTTGCCGCCCAAGGGGTTTCGGTCGGAACCTCGCTGTTGCAGGAAGAGATGATCGACACCTGCAAGCGGCTGCTGGACACCTACGCCGACGTGATCCACCTTCCGGTGGACATCGTCGTGGCCGACAAGTTCGCCGCCGACGCCGAGCCGGAGACCGTGGCCTCCGATCGCATCCCGGAGGGCAAGATGGGCCTGGACATCGGTCCGGAGTCGGTCAAGCGCTTCACCGCGCTGCTGTCCAACGCCAAGACCGTGTTCTGGAACGGCCCGATGGGCGTGTTCGAGTTCCCGGCCTTCGCGGCGGGCACCAAGGGTGTGGCCGAGGCGATCATCGGTGCCACGGAGAAGGGCGCGTTCAGCGTGGTCGGCGGCGGCGACTCGGCGGCCGCCGTGCGCCAGCTCGGCCTGCCCGAGGACGGCTTCTCTCACATCTCGACCGGCGGCGGCGCGTCGCTGGAATACCTTGAGGGCAAAACCCTGCCCGGCATCGAAGTACTGGAGTCGTAGAACATGGCCCGTAAGCCGCTCATCGCCGGCAACTGGAAGATGAACCTCAATCATTTCGAGGCCATCGCGCTGGTGCAGAAGATCGCATTCGCCTTGCCGGACAAGTACTTCGACAAGGTGGATGTCACCGTCATCCCGCCGTTCACCGATCTGCGCAGCGTGCAGACCCTGGTCGACGGAGACAAGCTGCGCCTGACCTACGGGGCACAAGATCTGTCGCAACACGACTCGGGCGCCTACACCGGTGACATCAGCGGGGCGTTCCTGGCGAAGCTTGGCTGCAGCTTCGTGGTCGTCGGGCACTCCGAGCGGCGTACGTACCACCACGAGGACGACGCGTTGGTGGCCGCCAAGGCCGCCGCGGCGTTCAAGCACGGCATCACCCCGATCATCTGCATCGGCGAGCAGCTCGAGGTGCGCGAGGCCGGCAACCACGTCGAGTACAACGTGAACTCGCTGCGCGGTTCGCTGGCCGGTCTGAGCAAGGAGCAGATCGGCCAGGCGGTCATCGCCTACGAGCCCGTGTGGGCGATCGGCACCGGGCGGGTGGCCAGCGCGGCCGACGCGCAGGAGGTCTGCAAGGCCATCCGCGGTGAGTTGGGCAACCTGTCCTCGCCGCAGCTCGCGGCCGGTGTACGGGTGCTCTACGGCGGGTCGGTGAACGCCAAGAACGTCGGCGAGATCGTGGCGCAGGGCGACGTGGACGGTGCACTGGTCGGCGGTGCTTCGCTGGACGGCGAGCAGTTCGCCACGCTGTCTGCCATCGCCGCGGGCGGACCGCTGCCGTAACCCCGGGGGCCTGGGCCGGACACCGCACCCGGTAGTCTTACAGCCATGGAATTGGCTCTGCAGATCACTCTGGTCGTGACCAGCGTGCTGGTCGTGCTCTTGGTGCTGCTGCATCGTGCCAAAGGTGGCGGTCTGTCCACCCTGTTCGGTGGCGGTGTCCAGTCCAGCCTGTCCGGCTCCACCGTGGTCGAGAAGAACCTCGACCGGCTGACCCTGTTCGTGACCGGCATCTGGCTGGTCTCGATCGTGGGCGTCGCGCTGCTGATCAAGTACAGCTAGCCGGTCCCGCCGCGCGGATCACGCCTCCGTCGCGAGCCGCACTCCGAATCCCACGAGTACCAGCCCGGTGAGGGTGTCCAGCCGCCTGCGTATCCGCGGTGTCTGCATCCAGCCCGAGATGGTTCCTGAAGCCACCACCAGGCCGGCGCAGTAGAGCGCGGTCAACACGATGAAGATCGCGCCCAGCGTCAGCGTGGCCCAGCCCACCGGGTAACCGTGCGGTACGAATCCCGGCAGGAAGCTCAGGAAGAACACGCCGACCTTGGGATTGAGGATGTCGGTGAGGAACCCGGCCGTGAAACCGTGCTGCAACAGCCCGGCCCGTTCGGTACCCGGCGCTGCCATCTCGGCCGCGGTCTGTCGCAATGACCGCAGCGACTGCACACCCATCCACACCAGGTAGCAGGCACCGGCGACCTTGAGCACCTCGTAGCCGATCTCGCTGGCCCGCAACAACGCGGCCAGCCCGACGGCTGCCGCGGCCACCCACACCACCAGGCCGCACAACACGCCCAGTGACGTCAGAATCCCGCTGCGGGTGCCGCCGCGCACCAGACTGCGCACCACCACCAGGGTGTCGGGCCCGGGCAAGAGCACCACGACCACGGCAGCCCCTATGAACGAGATGAGGCTGACCAGCACCGGCTCATGGTAAACGCCGGTGTGCCGGGGACACAGGTTGGGCGCCGGGTGATCACGCCGGCAGGCTCGTCATGCGCGACCAAACCGCGCCGCCGATACTTGAACACATGGTGGAGAGCGGACAGGCCGACACAGCACTCGATCCCATCGGCGCGGTCCAGCGCACTCCGGTGGGCCGCGAGGCCACGGAGCCGATGCGCGAGGACATCCGGCTGCTCGGCGCGATACTCGGCGACACCGTGCGCGAGCAGAACGGCGAGGAGGTCTTCGACCTGGTCGAGCGGGCGCGGGTGGAATCGTTCCGGGTACGCCGTTCGGAGATCGACCGGGCCGAGCTGGCCGCGTTGTTCACCGGCATCGACGTTCACCAGGCCATCCCTGTCATCCGCGCCTTCACCCATTTCGCATTGCTGGCCAATGTCGCCGAGGACATCCACCGCGAGCGGCGCCGGGAGGTGCACGAGGCGGCCGGCGAGCCGCCGCAGGACAGCAGCCTGGCCGCGACGTATCTCAAGTTGGACGCGGCCGGTCTGGACGGCGCGGGCGTCGCCGACGCATTGTCCGGCGCTCTGGTGTCACCCGTCATCACCGCTCATCCCACCGAGACCCGGCGCCGCACCGTCTTCGACACCCAGCATCGGGTGACCGAGTTGATGCGGCTGCGCCTGCATGGGCAGACCCGCACCGCCGATGGCCGCGACATCGAGACCGAGTTGCGCCGCCACATCCTCACGCTGTGGCAGACCGCCCTCGTGCGGTTGTCCCGGCTGAAGATCTCCGACGAGATCGAAACCGGCCTGCGGTACTACCCGGCCGCATTCTTCGAGGTCATTCCGCAGGTCAACGCCGAAGTGCGGACCGCGTTGCAGGCCCGTTGGCCCGGGGCGAACCTGTTGGAGCAGCCGATCCTGCGGCCGGGCAGCTGGATCGGCGGGGACCGCGACGGGAACCCCAACGTCGACGCAGGCGTGGTGCGGCAGGCCACCGGGCGAGCCGCCAATGTCGCCTTCGCGCACTACTTCACCGAGATGACCGCGCTGGAAGAAGAGCTGTCGATGTCTGCGCGGCTGGTCAAGGTCAGCGACGGGCTCACCGCGCTGGCCGGCGCCTGCAACGAGCCGGCGCGCGCCGACGAACCCTACCGGCGGGCACTGCGGGTGATCCACGCCCGCCTCACGGCCACCGGACACGAGATCCTCGACGAGCAACCCGAACACGAACTCGATCTGGGGCTCGAACCCTATCGCGCGCCGGGGGAGTTCCTGGCCGATCTCGACACGGTGGACGCCTCGTTGCGGGTCAACGGCAGTGCGGTGCTGGCCGACGATCGGCTGGCCCGCCTCCGAGAAGCGGTGCGGGTCTTCGGTTTCCATCTGTGCGGCCTGGACATGAGGCAGAACTCCGAGGTGCACGAGCAGGTGGTCGCCGAGCTGCTGGCCTGGGCCGGCGTGCATCCCGACTACGCATCGCTCCCCGAATCGCAACGGGTGGAACTGCTCGCCCGCGAGATCTCGACACGTCGTCCGCTGATCGGTGAGGGTGCCGAGCTGTCGGAGTTGGCTCGCAAGGAACTCGACATCGTCGGTGCCGGAGCGCGGGCGGTCAGCGTATTCGGCCCCCAGGCCGTCCCCAACTACATCATCTCGATGTGCCAGTCGGTGTCCGATCTGCTCGAAGCAGCGATCCTGCTCAAAGAGGCCGGCCTGCTGGATGTTTCCGGCGCGGGTCACGGAGACGAGGTGTACGCACCGGTCGGGATCGTGCCGCTGTTCGAAACCATCGACGATCTACAGCGGGGGTCCTCGATCCTGCAGGAGGCGCTCGCGCTACCGGTCTACCGCAGCATCGTCTCCGCACGCGGGCAGCATCAGGAAGTGATGCTGGGATATTCGGACTCCAACAAGGACGGCGGATACCTGGCCGCGAACTGGGCGCTGTACCGCGCCGAACTGGACCTCGTCGAAGCCGCTCGCAAGACCGGAATTCGGTTGCGCCTGTTCCACGGTCGGGGCGGCACCGTGGGCCGCGGTGGCGGACCCAGCTACGACGCGATCCTGGCGCAGCCGCCCGGCGCGGTGAAGGGGTCGTTGCGGATCACCGAACAGGGCGAGGTGATCGCGGCGAAGTACGCGGAGCCGCGGATCGCGCACCGCAACTTGGAGACACTGTTGGCGGCGACGCTGGAATCCACCCTGCTCGACGTCGAGGGGTTGGGCGACGAAGCCGAGCCGGCCTATCAGGTGCTGGATGAACTGGCCGCCCTGGCGCAGCGGTCCTACGCCGAATTGGTCCACGAGACAACGGGATTCGTCGAGTACTTCAAGGCGTCGACACCGGTCAGCGAGATCGGTGCGCTCAACATCGGCAGTCGCCCCAGCTCACGCAAACCGACCACGTCGATATCCGACCTGCGAGCCATCCCGTGGGTCCTGGCCTGGAGCCAGTCCCGGGTGATGCTGCCCGGCTGGTACGGCACCGGCACCGCGTTCGAACAATGGATCGGCGACGACGAGTCCCGAGTGGCCGTGCTGCAGGACCTCTACGAGCGTTGGCCGTTCTTCCGCACCGTGCTGTCGAACATGGCGCAGGTGCTGTCCAAGTCGGATCTGGGCCTGGCGGCACGGTATTCCGAGCTGGTCGACGACGCCGAGCTGCGGGCCCGGGTATTCGACAAGATCGTTGCCGAACACGACCGCACCATCGCCATGTACAAACTGATCACCGGCCAGGACGACCTGCTGGCGGACAACCCGGCGTTGGCCCGCTCGGTGTTCAACCGGTTCCCGTACCTCGAACCGCTCAACCACCTTCAGGTCGAGCTGCTGCGCCGGTACCGTGCGGGGGACACCGACGAACTGGTGCAGCGCGGAATCCTGCTCACCATGAGCGGACTGGCGACCGCCCTGCGCAACAGTGGCTGAATTGTCGCTGTCGCGACGGTGGCTAGCCCACCAGAATGTCAGCCAGCCGGAGCGACACCGTGGCCCGGCGGTCGGCATAACCCCGTGCGGCACGCTGGATCTCGGCCGTCTGCTCCGTTCTGATGCGTTGGTAACGCCGCAGCGCCTGGGTGAGGTCGCCGTCGCGCGTGGTGGAGATCTGGGTTGCCAGCTCCGCGGCGTCCTGGATGGCCTGGTTGGCGCCCTGGCCGCCGAACGGTGTCATCGGGTGGGCCGCGTCCCCGAGTAGAGCAACCCGTGCACTCGTCCACCGGTCGATCGGATCCCGGTCGTACACCGGATGCATGTAGACCGGGCTCGTCGCGGCCCGCAGCATCCGCCCGACCGCGGGATCGAACTCGTCGAACTGGCGGGCCAACGCCTGCAGATCGGCTTGGGCCGACCACAGGTGCAGCGGCGGTTCGTCCACCCCGAGGGTGGCGTCGACGGCCACCTGTCTGCCGGCCCGCACCGGCATCGAGATGACGTGTTTGGCGTAGTCCGCGGAATGCCACGACCGGAGTCGGTCGTTGGAGGCCTCAAGACATTCGGCGGGGCTCACGGCCCGGAAGATCACCGAGCCGCAGTAGTGAATGTCATCGCTGCTGAACATCTTTCGCACTCTCGAACGCAGGCCGTCGGCTGCGATCACCAAACCGGCCCGCAGTACCTCACCGTTGGTGAAGCTGAGCTCGACGTGATCGTCGCGCTCGGTGATGCCGGCGAGCTCATGGCGCAGCCGCACCTGCCCGGAACCCACGGTCGACACCAACAGGCTGTGCAGATCCGCGCGGTGCACGGTGCGTGGCGACACCTCGGCGTCGGCGTAGCCGAACCGGCCGTGTTCGGATCCGGCTTCCGGGGTGGCGGCGTAGTCGGTGATCCTCTCCAGCCGCCCCTTCTGATCGAGGTTCTCGAAGTATTTTGTGGCCGAAGAAATCTCGTTGAAGGCATCGACGATGTTCCACTGGTCGAGCAGTCTCAGGGTCTGCGGTGAGATCCCAAGCGGGCCGCCGACCTCGCCTAGTTCGCGGGTCTTGTCGTACACGACGGGACGATGGCCGTGGTGCTGCAGCGCGACAGCGGCGGCCAGTCCGCCGAGGCCGGCACCGATGATGGCGATTTCCATGATGTGCCTCTCAGGTTCAGGGGATGCGGGCCAGGGCCTCGGCGTCGAGGTAGACACCGGACAACGCGCCGGGCCGATAGCTGGTGACGGTGCGGACATTGCAGAGCGGCAGCCACAGGCCGCTGTCGAGGATCCGCCGCTGGATGTCGTGCACCAGCGCGCCGCGAGCGTCGAGGTCTGCGCAGGTGAGCTGGGCGTCGAGCAGTGTGTCGAGATCGTCGGGTCCGTTGCGGCGGTTCATGTTCCGCTGGCCGACGGCGAACTGGTACCGCAACAGATCGGGGTCGCTACCG
This sequence comes from Mycobacterium sp. 134, assembly GCF_048282715.1. Classification (NCBI taxonomy): domain Bacteria; kingdom Bacillati; phylum Actinomycetota; class Actinomycetes; order Mycobacteriales; family Mycobacteriaceae; genus Mycobacterium; species Mycobacterium sp. 134. Next base: position 3,525,270 of record NZ_JBLVUN010000008.1, on the reverse strand, counting down.
GTGAAATAGAAGAATCGGAAGTCGTAGTCGCCGGATTGCTGGCGGCTTCGGAGTTCGGGGAAGTCGACATCTGCGAGGATGAGCTCGATGCCGTGGTGCTGCCACTGTGCCGCGACGGCGGTGAGGATTGCGGCGTCGACGGGGGAGAACGTGCTGTTGAACACCACCTCGAACGAAAGTCGTCGAGCGTCTGCGGCAGTGAGAAGCCGGTGAGCGGTCGCCGGATCGTGGCCGAGGTCGGCCGAGCAGTCCCGGTAGCCGTCGGTCGTCGGCGTGAGTACCGACGACGCGACACCGTACCCATCGACATCCAGGATTGGCCGCAACGCTTGCCGATCGATCAGCAGAGACAGCGCACGCCGGATTCTGGGATCGGTCAGCGGGCCGCGGGATGCGTTGGGGCACAACCCGTAACTGATGCCAGGGTTGTGGAGTTCGGCGACAACGTATCCGTCGATCGGCCCGGCGTACACATCGCCGGTGCCGGCCTTGCGGAACGCCAGCCGACGTGTTCCGTCGGCGACGCCTTCCTCGGTCTGCACCCACCGGCCGGTGCCCAGTCCCGCTGGGCTCCTGATCGCGAGGTTCACACTGGCCAGCGACCGGAGGAATGCCGCGTTGTGTCGCACGAAGTGAAACGTCACCTTGTCGGCCCCGGCCTCGATGCGGCCGAGTCCGGTGAGCATCGTGACCGCGGCCGGCAGCGGTGAAACCTGTTCGAGGGCAATGATGCCGGAGAAGCTCCGCACAACCGCCTCGGGCGTGAGCGGCGTGCCATCGGAGAAGCGCCTGTCGGGCCGGATGGTCAGGTCCAGGGTGAGCGGGTCACGGTAGTGCCATGCGGTGGCCAGCCACGGCAGCAGGTTCCCGGTGTCCGGGTCGATGTCGAGCAGGCTCTCGTAGATCAGCCGGCAGTGCGTTTTCGAGATGCTGTTGTATGCCAGGCGCGGATCGTCGGTGAGCTGATGCGTCGGCCAGCCGAAGGTGAGGTCGCGCATCATCGCACCCGCACCGATTGTGTTGCCTGCCATGCCGAACAGGCAGCCAGCGTCGCGATCAATCCGGTCACCGTCACCACCACGGCCGCCCCGCCGAACAGTGCGGTGCCCAGGCCGTCGATCATCGTCGCTCCCGTTGCCACCCCGATCGCGGCGCCCAGCGCCCGAAGGTAGTGGTACAGGCTGGAATCGAACGGGATGTGCGTCGAATTGGTCAGTACGTTACTGGCCAGCGAACTCCACAGGAATCCCATCGCGGCGCCCATCAGCACCGCACTGATCAGTAGTTGCTGGGCAGGCAGGCTCAGACCGGTCACGATCAGGAATGCCGAGCCGGCACACACGAGCCGAGTGCTCTTCGGATTGTCCCCGGGCCTGCCGAACCTCAGCATGGGGATCAGCCCGGCGAAGAACGCCATCGGCACCAGGAACAGCGCCGAGCCATAGGAATTCAGCCCTCGCACCTGTTGCAGGACGTACACCACCGACAGCGTGAACACGTTCGTCGCGATGCCGGCCACGAACACCACCAGCAGGCTTCTCGACAGGACACGTGCCTGTGACCGGCCGCGCAGGACGATCACGGCAATCCCGAGCAGGATCGCGACCGCGAGCAGGGCCACCTTGCTGTGCAGCGTGCCGGACCAGCCGATCGCCAGGAAGATCGCCAACTGCACCGCGGCGAGGCCCACGAGCGGGATCGCCTCCCGGTGGGGCGTGGTGTGTTCGTCGGTGGTAGCCGAGGTCCCCGGTGCCAGGGCCAACAGCACCATCGCCACGACCGTGGTCACCACCGTCTCGTACGGGAACGAGCGCCAGCCCCACAGATCGTTGAGCAGAGCGGTGATCAACGGGGAACACAGTGCGGATGCCGACACCACCAGGCCCCACGCGCCGAGGACGGTCGAGTGATGGTCCGGATAGAACTGAGCCCGGATGATCCGGAAGATCTGGGGTGCGAGCACAGCCGAGGCGATGCCCTGCAGGAACCGCAATGCGATGAGGACCCAGAACTCGGGACTGAGGCCGGCGGCGACACCTAGCACGGCCAGCGCCGCCGAACCGGCGAAGAACACGGCGGCGGGCCGGCACCGGTGCGACAGCAGGCCCGCGGGCAGTAATGCCAGGCAGAATCCGGCCAGGAATGCCACACCGATGTAGGCGGCCTGGGAGAACGGGATACCGAAGTGGCCGGCGATCGCTGAGTTCAGCAGCACAGCCGACGACGAGTTGGAGTAGAGGGTGTATTCGGTCAGGTAGAGCGACGCCGCAACGGCGTATAGGGACGGCTTCATGACGCCTCGAAGCTGATAGCAGGATCAAATGGGCAGCGAGAGCTAACCCGCGATCCTCTTCAGCGGTGCCAGGCGGGCCCGGTTCCAGATCGACGCCAGCAAACTAGGTGCGAACGCTGCGGCAGCGTGCACGTGACGTGCTTCTGCGCGATCGAATCCGGCACCCATGACGACCACTGTAACCGAGGGCGTCGAGTGGGCCGGTTCTAGAGAAAGGATCGATCGCGGATTGCCTTGACGATGCCGCGCACGGCGGTTTCGGTGGCTGCCAGCGGTGACATCACCGCTTCGCCGATCCCGACGATGACTTCGACGCGGTCCACGATCGACTCGAGGCGTTCGACCACGCCGATGAGGCGCGGCGCGAGCTCGTCGATTCGGGTGATGGTGTCGTTGAACCGGTCCAGGGTCGCATCCAGGCCGCCGGTCGACTTGTTGAGGTCGACCAGAGTGGTGCTGAGATCGGTGAGCAGGGTGTCGACCTGCTCCACGGTCATGTCGGCGTTGAGCGCGGCCTGCGTCAGTGTCCGAATTCTCTGCCGCCCGGAATTCGGGCGGGTGCGGCCGTCGCCTTTGTCTGCCATGCCGACAGTATGGCCGGAAAGGAACCAAACATGGACGAACTGCGTCTGAATGGCTGTGCGGCAATTCTGCGAACACCGAGCCCGATCGGCCGTGGCGGCCGATCGGGTCACACGCAACCATCAAGTGGCCGAATACCTGGCCGGCTACGCCGAGGCTTTGGCGGATTCGACGAGCGAGCGGCGCGGTGGTGCCGCGGATGACTAGACGGTCGACTCAGAGCTTGCCGGCGGCGGCCTCGTCGAGCAGCCAGATGGTCTTCTCCTGACCGATGGCGCCGGCAGCGGGAATGTCGACCGGATCCGCACCGCCGACCGCGGCGGCGACCGCTTCGGCCTTCGCCTCCCCGGACACCACCAGCCAGACCTCGCGGGACCGTTGAATCGCGGGCAGGGTCAGGGTGATCCGGCGCGGCGGTGGCTTGGGGGAGTCGGTCACCGCGACCACCAGTCGGGTGGTCTCCCGCACCGCCGGGGTGTCCGGGAACAACGAGTTGATGTGTCCTTCGCCACCCATGCCCAGCAGATGCACGTCGAACTGTGCCGGCAGCTCCTTTTCGTATGCGGCGGCGGCATCGTCGATGGCGTCGCCGAACAAGCCGTCGCTGGTGGCCATCCGGTGCACATTCGCCGGCGGAATGTTGATGCTCTCCAACAGCGCGTCATGTGCTTGCTGGTCATTACGCTCGGCGTCGCCCTGGGGCACGTAGCGATCGTCACCCCAGTACAGCTGCACGTTCGACCATTCGATCTCGGCGCCGGCGACATGTCGCAGCAGTGCGATGCCGACCGTGCCGCCGGTCAGCACGATGTTCGCCGTGCCGCGGGTGGCGATGGCCGAAGTGATCGCACCGACCAGCCTCGCACCTGCCGCCTTCGCCAATTCGCCTGCGTCGGTGTAGGTCTCGATGATGCGTTCAGACATAGCTCACCTTGTCGATGCCCGTGAGGGCGTCGTAGTAGATTTCGTCGGCGTCGAGGCGGCGTAGATCCTCGGCCAGGCACTCCTTGGCCTCGCGGCGGGCCAGCGGCACCAACGCATCCGGCTTGCCGGTACGGCTCAGTACGGCGGTGACGCCGGTCTGCGGACGTGCCAGGGTCACGGTTTCACTGGGTCTGGTCAGCTCGACCTTCAATTCGCCCGTCGTCCGGGTCACTGGCCCGTCGATTCGGTTGGCCAACCAGCCGGCCAGGATGTCAAGTGCCGGTTCGTCCTTGAGCCCGGACACCAGTGCGGACGTGATGGGTTCGTGCGGCGGCTGGTCGATCGCCGCGGCCAGCAATGCGCGCCAATAGGTGACGCGGCTCCAGGCCAGATCGGTGTCACCGGCCGTATAGCCGTTGAGCCTGCTCTTGATGCAGGCCAATGGATCGGTGCCGTTGGTGGCGTCGGTGATCCGGCGAATCGCCAACTTGCCCAACGGATCCTTTGCGGGGACGGCAGGCGCGAGGTCGGGCCACCAGGTCACCACGGGGGTGTCGGGCAGCAGGAACGGCGTCACCACACTGCTGGCGTGGTTGGCCAGCGGACCGGACAGACGCAACACCACCACCTCGTTCGCGCCGGCGTCGCGGCCCACCCGCAGCTGGGCATCCAGCCGGGCCTCGGTGGTCAGTCGGTCCCCGGGAATGACCACGATCACGCGGCACGGATGCTCACGGCTGGCCCAGTTGGCCGCCTCGATCGACTCCTCGAGCACCGATTCGGTGTCGGGGGCGATGACCAGGGTCAGCACCCGACCGAGGGTGATCGCACCGCCCTCCTCGCGCAGAGCGACGATCTTCTTGTTGATCGCCCCGGTATTGGTCTCGGGCAGATCGACGATCATTAGGGTCGCCTCCATTCCCGGCCCGACCGGCGCAGCATCTCGAACGCCGAATCGGGGCCCCACGTTCCGGACTCGTACGAATCGGGCTTACCGTGCGTCGCCCAGTACTCCAGTGCGGGATCCAGGATCTTCCAGCACAATTCGACCTCGGCATTGACCGGGAACAGCGATGGCTCGCCCAGCAGTACATCGAGGATCAGGCGTTCGTATGCTTCCGGTGACTCCTCGGCGAAGGCCGAGCCGTAGGAGAAGTCCATGCTGACATCGCGGACTTCCATGATGTGGCCGGGAACCTTGGACCCGAACCGCAGGGTGATTCCTTCGTCGGGTTGTACCCGGATCACGAGTGCGTTCTGGCCGAGCTCGTCGGTCATCGTGGCATCGAAGGGCAGGTGTGGCGCGCGCTTGAACAACAGTGCGATCTCGGTGACTCTGCGGCCCAAGCGTTTTCCGGTGCGCAGATAGAACGGCACACCGGCCCAGCGCCGGGTGTCCACATCCAGGGTGATGGCTGCGAACGTCTCAGTGGTCGATGTCTTCGAGAAGCCTTCCTCGTCCAGCAGCCCGACGACCTTCTCGCCGCCCTGCCAGCCGGCGGCGTACTGCCCGCGGGAACTGGTCTCGTCCAGCGGCTCGGCGAGCCGGGTCGCCGAAAGGACCTTGATCTTCTCGGCTTGCAGCTCGGCGGGGGAGAAGCTCACCGGCTCCTCCATCGCCGTCAGCGCCAGCAGCTGCAGCAGGTGGTTCTGGATGACGTCCCGGGCGGCACCGACACCGTCGTAGTAGCCGCCGCGCCCACCGAGCCCGATGTCCTCGGCCATCGTGATCTGCACACTGTCGACATAGTGCGAGTTCAACACCGGCTCGAACATCTCGTTGGCGAAGCGCAGCGCCAGGAGGTTCTGAACGGTCTCCTTGCCCAGGTAGTGGTCGATGCGGAACACCGACGACTCCGGGAACACGCTGTTGACCACAGCGTTGAGTTCCTCGGCGCTCTTGAGGTCGTGACCGAACGGCTTCTCGATGACCACCCGGCTCCAGCTGCCCTCCGGCTTGTCGGCCAGCCCGGATTTCGACAGTTGCTCGCAGACCTGAGGGAATGCCTTCGGCGGGATCGACAGGTAGAAAGCATGATTGCCGCTGGTGCCGCGTTCGACGTCGAGTTTGTGCAGGGTCTCCTTGAGGCGTTCGAACGAGGCGTCATCGTCGAAAGTGCCCTGTACGAACCGGAACCCCTCCGCCAGGCGATCCCAGACCTCCTGGCGGAAGGGCGTGCGGGCGTGCTGTTTGACCGCGTCGAAGACGATCTTGCCGAAATCCTCATCCGCCCAATCGCGGCGAGCGAAGCCCACCAGCGCGAAGCTGGGTGGCAGCAAGCCGCGATTGGCCAGGTCGTAGATGGCCGGCATCAGCTTCTTGCGGGCCAGGTCACCCGTGACGCCGAAGATCACCACCGCACAGGGCCCCGCGATGCGGGGCATGCGCTTGTCGCGCTTGTCCCGCAACGGGTTACGCCAGGCGGTCGTGTCGGCGCCGGCCGGGCTCATCGTCGTCCTCGGCTCTTCGCGCAGGCGCTCATCGCGTGGCGGCGTCGAGTTGGCCCTGTGTTGCGTCGAGCAGTTCCTGCCACGACTTCTCGAACTTGTCCACACCCTCGTCCTCGAGCACCTTGAAGACATCGACCAGGTCGATGCCGACGGCGCTGAGACTGTCGAAGACTTCCTGCGATGCCGCCGCAGTCCCGGTGATGGTGTCACCGGTGATCTTGCCGTGGTCGGCGACCGCTTCCAGCGTCTTCTCCGGCAGGGTGTTCACCGTGTGCGGTGCGACCAACTCGGTGACGTAGAGCGTGTCCGAGTAGTCCGGGTTCTTGACGCCGGTGGACGCCCACAGCACGCGCTGCACGCGGGCGCCGTCACCCTTGAGCGCCGCGAAGCGCTCGCCGCCGAAGACTTCCTCGTAGGCCGCGTAGGCCAGGCGCGAGTTGGCCACACCGGCCTTGCCGCGCAGTGCCAACGCGTCTTCGGAACCGATCTTCTCTAGCCGGTTGTCGATCTCGGTGTCCACGCGGGACACGAAGAACGAGGCGACCGAGTGGATCTTGGACAGATCGTGGCCGGCTTCGCGGGCCTTCTCCAGTCCGTCCAGGTAGGCATCCATCACCGCGCGGTGCCGCTCGACCGAGAAGATCAGCGTGACGTTGACCGAGATGCCCTCTGCGATCACCGCGGTGATCGCGGGCAACCCGGCAAGCGTCGCGGGAATCTTGATCAACAGGTTGGGCCGGTCGACGATCTTCCACAGCTCGATCGCCTGCAGGATCGTCTTGTCGGTGTCGTGGGCCAGCCGCGGGTCGACCTCGATCGACACCCGGCCGTCGACACCCTCGGAGGCCTCGTACTGCTTGGCCAGGACGTCGCAGGCGTTGCGGACGTCGTCGGTGGTGACGGTGCGGATGGTGGCGTCGACGTCGGCGCCCCGCTCGGCGAGTTCCTTGACCTGAGCGTCGTAGGCGGTGCCCTTCGACAGCGCAGCCTGGAAGATCGACGGGTTGGTGGTCACACCCACGACGCTGCGGGTATTGATGAGCTCCGTCAGGTTTCCTGATTGCAACCGCTCGCGCGACAGATCGTCGAGCCAGACGGACACACCCGCGGCACTCAGCGCCGCGAGATTCGGGTTCTGAGTCATATTCGCCTTCTCCTGCCAGTCGTCTGTCAGTTGTCTAGGGATCGTTCCGCCGCGGCCGCCACGGCCTCGGGGGTGAAACCGAACTCACGGAACAGCGTCTTGTCGTCGGCCGAGGCGCCGTAGTGCTCGATCGAGACGATCTCGCCGGTGTCGCCGACCAGCTTGTACCAACTCTGCGCCACTCCGGCCTCGACCGCCACCCGGGCCGAAACCGCAGGCGGCAGCACCGAATCGCGGTACTCCTTGGGCTGCGATTCGAACCATTCGACACACGGCATCGACACCACGCTGGCGGTGATCTCCTTGTCCGCCAACAGCTTCTGCGCTGCGACGGCGAGCTGGAGCTCGGAACCCGTGGCGATGATCACCACGTCGGGGTTCTCGTCGGGGGCGCCGCCGAGCACATAGCCACCGCGGGCCACGCCTTCGGCGCTGGTGCCCTCGATCACCGGGACCCCCTGACGGGTCAGGATCAAGCCGACCGGTCCGGTGCTGGCGGTGCGCTCCAGCACGGTCTTCCAGGCGTAGGCGGTCTCGTTCGGATCACCCGGACGGACCACCGACAGGTTCGGGATCGCGCGCAGCGCCGCCAGGTGCTCGATCGGCTGGTGCGTCGGGCCGTCCTCGCCGAGGCCGATCGAATCATGCGTCCAGACGTAGACCGGATCGATGTTCATCAATGAGGCCAAACGCACGGCGGGCCGCATGTAATCCGAGAACTGGAGGAACGTTCCGCCGTACGGGCGGGTCGGGCCATGCAGCACGATGCCGGACAGGATGGCGCCCATCGCATGCTCGCGGATACCGAAGTGCAGGGTGCGGCCGTACCAGGTCGCATTCCAGTCCTCGGTCGAGATCGACGGAGGCCCAAACGAATTCGCGCCCTTGATGGTGGTGTTGTTGCTGCCGGCCAGGTCGGCCGAACCGCCCCACAGCTCGGGCAGCGTCTGGCCGACGGCGGCCAGCACGGCACCCGAGGCGGCACGGGTGGCCACCGGCTTGGAATCGAGCTCCCAGTGCGGCAGGTCGGCGTCCCAGCCCTCGGGGAGCTTCTGTGCCTGCAGCCGGTCCAGCAGCTCCTTGCGCTCGGGCTCGCGCTCGGCCCAGGCATCGAAGGTCACCTGCCAGTCGGCGTGCGCCTTCTTGCCGCGGTTCACCAGCTCACGGGTGTGGGCGATGACGTCGTCGCGCACGTCGAAGCTCTTGTCGGGGTCGAAGCCGAGGATCTTCTTGGTCGCTGCCACCTCGTCGGCGCCCAGGGCCGACCCGTGCACGCCACCGGTGTTCATCTTGGTGGGGGCGGGGTAGCCGATGATGGTCCGCAGCGCGATGAACGAGGGCTTGTCGGTGACCTTCTTGGCCTCGGCGATCGCCTGTTCGATCCCCACGACGTTCTCGCCGCCCTCGACCTCCTGGACGTGCCAGCCGTAGGCGCGGTAGCGCGCGGGCACATCCTCGCTCAGCGCGATGTCGGTGTTGTGCTCGATGGAGATCTTGTTGTCATCCCAGAACACGATGAGATTGCCGAGCTGCTGGGTGCCCGCGAGCGACGACGCCTCGCTGGTGACGCCCTCCTCCATGTCGCCGTCCGAGGCCACCACATAGATGTAGTGGTCGAACGGGCTCTCGCCCGGTGCGGTGTCGGGATCGAACAGGCCACGCTCGTAACGAGCGGCCATCGCCATTCCGACCGCCGACGCCAGCCCCTGGCCGAGCGGACCGGTGGTGATCTCCACACCCTTGGTGTGGTGGTACTCGGGATGGCCCGGGGTCAGCGAACCCCAGGTGCGCAGCGCCTCGATGTCGGCCAGCTCCAGGCCGAACCCGCCGAGGTAGAGCTGCAGGTAAAGGGTCAGGCTGGAATGCCCGCAGGACAGTACGAAACGGTCCCGGCCGATCCACTCGGTGTCGCTGGGATCGTGGCGCAGCTGCCGCTGGAACAGCGTGTAGGCGAGGGGAGCCAGGCTCATCGCTGTTCCCGGGTGGCCGTTGCCGACCTTCTGCACCGCGTCAGCCGCGAGCACCCGGACGGTGTCGACCGCAACGCTGTCGACTTCGGTCCAGTCATCTGGGTGGTTGGGCTGGGTGAGAGCGGTGATCTCTTCGGCGGTGGTCACTAAGCTCACTTCCTCGTCTTCTATCTGCCGGCACGTGCGCGCGCAGTTGCCATGCTGCTACCTCAAACACCCTAGTGGGGCCGACTCATCCGATGCAGACTGGTTCTCACACCGATACCCCGTCGTTTACCCCGTTGTCGCCCGGAACAGACCCTGCGGTGCCGAGCTGTTCGGGCGGCGGTCTACCATCGTCTGTAGTAGAAGCCGCGTGACGCCACCCGAGGAGTTATTTGCGTGAGCATTCGCGAGCGCCGGCTCATCAATGGGGCGCCGAGCCGAATACGATCCACCATCCTGTCGTATTTGGCGTTGACCAAGCCGCGTGTGATCGAGTTGTTGCTGGTCACCACCATCCCGGCGATGTTGCTGGCAGACCGGGGCACTGTTGACCCGCTGCTGATCCTGAACACGTTGGTGGGCGGCATGCTGGCCGCGGCCGGAGCCAACACCCTCAACTGTGTGGCCGACGCCGACATCGACAAGGTGATGAAGCGCACCGCTCGCCGCCCGCTGGCCCAGGCCTCGGTCCCGACGCGGCACGCACTGCTCTTCGGTCTGGTGCTCTCGGTCACCTCGTTCTGCTGGCTGACCTGGACGTCGAATCTGCTGTCGGGTGTGCTGGCAGTGGCCACCATCGCGTTCTACGTTTTCGTCTACACGTTGCTGCTCAAGCGCCGCACCTCGCAGAACGTGGTGTGGGGCGGGGCGGCCGGTTGCATGCCGGTGATGATCGGCTGGTCCGCGGTGACCGGCACCATCCAGTGGCCGGCATTGGTGATGTTCCTGATCATCTTCTTTTGGACTCCGCCGCACACCTGGGCGCTGGCGATGCGCTACAAGGACGATTACAAGGCGGCCGGGGTGCCGATGCTGCCCGCCGTGGCCACCGAGCGCCAGGTCACCCGCCAGATCCTGATCTACACCTGGCTCACGGTCATCACCACGCTGGTGCTCGCGCTGGCCACCGGATGGCTCTACGGCGCCGTCGCGCTGCTTGCGGGCGCCTGGTTCCTGGTGATGGCCCACCAGCTCTACTCCGGGGTCAAGCGTGGCGAGCCGGTGAAGCCGCTGCGGTTGTTCCTGCAGTCGAACAACTACCTCGCCGTGGTGTTCTGCGCCCTGGCCATCGACTCGGCGCTCGCGCTGCCGACACTCTTCGGTCACTAGGCGCCATCGCTTAGCCGGTCCAGCCGCCTCCGGCACCGTTGGTGTGGCAGCGTTGTGGGCATGACCGAACTGGTGAGCCCCGACAACTTCGCGCGCGCCGAATCCGACCTGTACTTCGCAAGTGCGGTCAAGGACGGCGGTTTCGGTAAGTTCTTCCACAACCGCGAACTGACCCCGATCGACCACCAGATCGTCATCCGGCAGAACCGGGACACGCTGTACTCCGCGGCGGTGTTCGATCTCGACGGCGGTCCCGTGACCATCACGCTGCCCGAGAGCGGGGACCGGTTCATGTCGCTGCAGGTCATCAGCGAGGACCACTACACCACCAACATCGCCTATTCGCCGGCCGAGGTGACGTTCAGCCGCGACTCCGTCGACACCCGTTTTGCGATCGTGGCGGTGCGCACCCTTGTCGATCCGGGCGATACCGCTGACCTGGCCGCGGTGCACGCCCTGCAGGACGCGATCACCGTCGCGCAGGCCGTGCCGGGATTCTTCGAGGTCCCGCAGTGGGATCCGGTCAGCCAGAAGACGGTTCGCGATGCGCTCATCACGTTGTCAACCACACTCAAGGACACCAACCGGATGTTCGGCCCCAAGTACGAAGTGGAGCCGGTCCGGCATCTGATCGGCTCGGCGTTCGCCTGGGGCGGCAACCCCGCGCGCGACGCGCTCTATCTCACAGTGGTGCCGGCCGGGAACGACGGCTCCACCGTGCACCGCCTGACCGTGAAAGACGTCCCGGTGGACGGGTTCTGGTCGGTGACCGTCTACAACAAGGACGGCTATTTCACCGCGAACCCGCAGAACGCCTACTCGCTGAACAACATCACCGCGGTCAAGGACGACGACGGCTCCACCACCGTGCAGTTCGGTGGCAGCGGCGCGACCAACGTGCTGCCGATCACCGAGGGCTGGAACTACATCGTGCGGCTGTACCGGCCGAGGCCCGAGATCCTCGACGGGTCGTGGACGTTCCCCGACGCGCAGCCCGTCTAGGGGCGCGACTCACCCGAGATCATCAATATGGTCGAAAATTTGGTCCGGAAACGACCATAGTGATGATCTCGCGGGCTCAGAGCCGGCCGGGCTAGGGCACCAGCACGATCGAGCCGACGGTCTTGCGGCCCTGCAGGTCGGTGTGGGCCTGGGCCGCATCGGCCAGCGGGTAACGGCCACCGACGGTGATGGTGATGGATCCGTCTGCGATGGCATTGATCAGTTCTCCCGCACGCCAGGAGAATTCATCGGGCGTGCGGGTGTGGTGGGCCAGCGTCGGACGGGTCAGGAACACCGAGCCGGCCGCGTTGAGGCGCTGCGGATCCACCGGCGGCACCGGCCCGCTGGCCGCACCGAACAGAGCCAGCGTGCCGCGCACCGCGAGGCTGGCCAGGCTGGCGTCGAACGTCGACGCACCGACCCCGTCATAGACGGCGGCCACTCCCGCCCCGCCGGTGAGATCGCGGATCTTGTCGCCGAACTCGGCCGGATCCTCCGGATACTCGAGTACCTCGATCGCGCCGGCGTGCCGGGACAGTTCGGCCTTCTCCGGCGTCGAGGCCGTCGTGATCACCCGGGTGCCCATGCTGGTGGCCCACTGGGTGAGGATCAGGCCGACGCCGCCGGCGCCCGCATGCACCAGCACGGTGTCGCTCGGCTGCACGGCATAGGTGGATTTGATCAGGTAGTGCGCGGTCATGCCTTTCAGCAGCGCCGACGCGATGGCGTCGGGTGCCACGCCGTCGGGCACATACGCGACGAAATCAGCTGGGGCGACACAGAAGTCGGCGTAGGCGCCGGTGGCATTCGCGGTCACCACGCGGTCACCGACGGCCAGCGCCGCCACATCGTCGCCGACCGCTGCGACGGTGCCGCACACCTCGGACCCGACGATGAACGGGACCTCCCGCGGATACAGCCCGGATCGGAAGTAGGTGTCGATGAAGTTGACGCCGACCGCCTCGGCCTTGATCAGTACCTCGCCGGGACCCGGGGAGGGCTCGGGCCGCTCGACGTAGCTCAGGACTTCGGGTCCGCCGGTCTCGGCAACTTCGATGGCATACACGCCATCCATCATCCACACCTATCATCGCGAGGGTGAAGCTCGCCCGTCCGGATGTGTTCCATCCCCGCATCGTGCTGGCCGGTTGCGCCGCATTGCCCGAGGGCGACGGCGACGACGCCGGCCTGCTCATGGCGCTGCGCAACCGCGGGCTGCACGCGCGCTGGCTGCCCTGGGACGACCCGGCCACCCTCGATGCCGATCTGGTGATCCTGCGGGCCACCTGGGACTACACCGAGCGTCTCGACGAGTTCCTCACCTGGACGCGGTCGGTGCCCCACCTGATCAACTCGGCGCAGATCGTCGAGTGGAACACCGACAAGCGTTACCTCGACGATCTGCACCGCATGGGGGTGCCGGTGGTGCCGACCGGATATTTCGCGGTCGGCGACAAGGTCAGCGTGCCCGACGGCGAAGTCGTGGTGAAGCCCGCGGTGGGGGCCGGCTCGACCGGGGCACAGCGGTTCGTCGATGCCTCGGAGGCCCTGGCCCACGCGGCAGCGCTGCACGCCGACGGCCGTGCCGTGTTGGTGCAGCCCTACGATCCGCGGATCGCCGACGGCGAGACCGCTCTGGTGTTCCTGGGTGGTCAGGAATCCCACGCGTTCACCAAGGGACCGATCCTGCCGCCGGCCGGGCAGTCACCCGAATTCGAGGAGACCGGCACCTATGCCCAGGAGTCGCTGTCGCCGGCGGATCCCGATGACGAGGTCTGGGAGGTCGGCCGCCTGACGGTTGACGCGGTGATCCGGCGGTTCGACCTTGAGCCCGAGGACCTGGTGTACGCCCGGGTCGACGTGATCGGCGGTCCGGAGGATCCCCGGCTACTGGAGCTGGAACTGGTCGAGCCGGGACTGGGATTCCGGCAGCTAGATCAGACCGCGCGCGAGCGTGCCGAGCGCCGGTTCGCGGTCGGCGTGGAGGGCGCCCTGGAGCGGTTCGGGCTGGGCCCGCTGTCACACCGGGGATTCTGAGTAGCAGTAGGTCAGCGATTTCGGCGAACCGGTTGACCGAGCCGCTCTAGAGTCGGCCGGTGCATACCTTTGAGGGGCGCGGCGCCGTGGTCACCGGCGGGGCCAGCGGTATCGGCTTGGCGACGGCGCGCCAATTCGCCGCGCGGGGAGCCCGGATTGTGCTCGCCGACCACGACGAAACGGCGCTCGGTCGAGCCGTCGCGCAACTGCGGTCCGAAGGGCACGACGCTCATGGCGTGCCGTGCGATGTCCGCGAACTCGACCAGGTGACTCATCTCGCCGACGAGGCCTTCCGGCTGCTGGGCGCCGTCCACGTGGTGTTCAACAACGCCGGTGTGGCTGTCGACGGGCCGATCGCACAGATGACCCACGACGACTGGCATTTCGTCCTCGACGTCGACCTGTGGGGGCCGGTTCACGGTGTCGAGGCATTTCTGCCCCGACTGATCGAACAGGGCCAGGGCGGGCATCTCTTGTTCACCGCGTCCTTCGCCGGTCTGGTCCCCAACGTCGGCCTCGGCGCGTATTGCGTGGCCAAGTACGGTGTGGTCGCGCTGGCCGAGGTGCTGGCCCGCGAGGTCGACAGCAATGGCATCGGGGTTTCGGTCTTGTGCCCGATGATGGTGGGCACCAACCTTCTTGCCACGTCGGCGCGAGCGCGCGGGGAAGCGGTCGAGGATCAACTGATCGCCGGCACCGACGTTCTCGACGTCGACGAGGTGGCCCGGCTCACCGCCGAGGCGGTGCTTGCCGACCGGCTGTACGTGCTGTCGCACGAAGCGTCACGAACTTCTATCCGCCGAAGATTCGACCGCATCGACGCGACGTTCGACGCGCAGACCGCCGCCGGGTGGAACCACTGACGAGGATGCCGCCGGACTAGTCGCCGGCCTCGACCCGCTCACGCATCGAGGCCCACAACGCCGCGGTGGCCGCGGTGCAGGTGGCCGCACCGGCGACGTGGACGGCGACCAGGACCGCGGGAACACCGGTGTAGAACTGCACGATGCCGACGAGTCCCTGGGTGCACACCAGCACCACCAGAACTGCGAGCCGGACCATGACCGGGCGTGGGGCGCGCACCGCGGCGAGACCGAATCCCAGCGCGACGATCAGCGACAGGTAGGCGACCAACAGCGACGAATGCATGTGCACCAGCGTGGTGATCTCGACCTGCAGGCGCGGCACCACGCGATCGAGGCTCTTGTCGCCGGCATGAGGGCCGGCCCCGGTCACCAGAGTTCCCGTCACCAGGACTGCGGCCAGGAGGACAGCGCTCAGGACGGCCAGCTGCCGCAACGGTTTCGGCACGGTTTCCGTCGGCGCACCGGTGTCGGGCTGCCCGATCTTGACGAACAGCAGAACCGCGAGCCACACCATCGCCATGGACGCCAGCAGGTGAATGGCCACGGTCCACCACAGCAGGCCCGTCCGCACCGTGATGCCGCCGATGATGGCCTGGACCACGGTGGAGGCCGGCATCAGCCAGGCGTAGATCAACACCTCGCGGCGGCGACGGGCGCGGGTCACGGCCAGGACCGCGGCGATGGCCGTCAACACCACCAGGAAGGTGATCATCCGGTTGCCGAACTCGACCACCTGGTGCACGACGGCGACTTCGGCGTGCGGTACGGGCGTGAAGCTGCCCGGGAAGCACTGGGGCCAGGTGGGGCAGCCAAGGCCGGACGCGGTGACCCGGACGATCGCCCCGGTGACCGAGATACCGCCCTGGGTGAGGATCACCAGGAACGCGACCAGGCGCTGAACCCGCAGACTCGGCATGGGCAGCAGATCGACCAGTCGCTGGAAAGCTGTTCCGCCGGGCACGGCCTGATCGTAGTTGATCAGGAACTACAGCCCGTAGTAGGGCTGGTTTGGGGTCAGGTGAACCGGAACCAGCGCAGCGCGCAGATCGCCGCGACGGCACCCCACACCACCAGTACGGCCACGCCGAACCAGTCCATCGACACCGTCATCGCCTGGGTGAGGGATTCGGTGAGGGCGCCCGATGGCGTCAACCGGGCAGCCCAGCGCAGCGCGGACGGAACCGGGCCGCCTTCCAGCGTCAGTGCGCCGAGGCCGGCGAACACGAACCACAGCAGGTTCGCCAGCGCCAGCACGATCTCGGCCTTCAGGGTGCCGCCGAGCAGCAGCCCCAACGCCGCGAACGTGGCGGTGCCCAGCGCGATGATCACCGCGCCCAGCGCCAGACCTGCCGGTGAAGGCCGCCAGCCCAGTGCAAAACCTATGGCGCCCAACAGGATTGCCTGCAAGAACACGACGGTCACCACGGCCAGCGACTTGCCGGCGATGATGCCCCACACCGGCAGTGCGGTGGCGCCGAGCCGTTTCAGGGCGCCGTACCGGCGGTCGAAGGCCACCGCGATGGCCTGCCCGGTGAACGCCGTGGAGATCAGGGCCAGCGCCATGATGGCCGGGGTGAAGGTCGCCGCCCGATTG
Source organism: Mycobacterium sp. 134 (assembly GCF_048282715.1). NCBI lineage: Bacteria > Bacillati > Actinomycetota > Actinomycetes > Mycobacteriales > Mycobacteriaceae > Mycobacterium > Mycobacterium sp. 134. The sequence continues at coordinate 3,509,093 of NZ_JBLVUN010000008.1, read as the reverse complement.
TCACCGAACGAGCCCAGCGGCAGCAGTGTCATCCCGACCAGCAGTGTGATCGGGATGAACATCGTCAGCAGCAGCTGTTCGCCGTTGCGCAGCAACAACTTCAGTTCCAGCCCGAACTGGGCGGCCAGCATGGCCGGCACCTTGGCCGGCGGGGTCCGGGGAGAAGGTGCCCGGGGCGAATCTGTTCGGAGCACTCGTCATGACCGCAGCTCCCGTCCTGTCAGGTCGAGGAATACATCTTCGAGGCTGCGCTGCTCCACCCGCATATCCGTGGCGAGCACGTCGAGCCGGGCGCACCACGCCGTCACGGTGGCCAGCACCTGCGGATCGATGTGACCCTCGACCAGGTACTCGCCGGGAGCGGTCTCGGTGGCCTTGTAGTTCTCCGGCAGGGCCGCGGTCAGCAGGGACAGGTCGAGCTTGCGCGGCGCGCTGAATCGCAGCTGGTTCTCGGCGCCGCTGCGGGTCAGCTCGGCCGGTGTGCCGGTGGCGACCGCAACGCCGTGATCGATGATGACGATCCGGTCGGCGAGTTCTTCGGCCTCGGTGAGATGGTGGGTGGTCAGCACTACGGTGACACCGTCACGGCGCAGCGCATCGATCAACTCCCACACCACAATTCGGGCGTGGGCGTCCATCCCGGCGGTGGGCTCGTCGAGGAACACCAACTCGGGGCGACCCACCACGGCGCAGGCCAGTGCCAGACGTTGTTGCTGGCCGCCCGACAAACGCCGGTAGGTGGTGCGGGCGGATTCGGTCAGGCCGAGGGTGTCCATCAACCAGGCCGGGTCGAGGGGATCGGCGGCGTAGGAGGCGACCAAATTGAGCATCTCGCCGGCCTTCGCCGCGGGGTACCCGCCGCCGCCCTGCAGCATCACACCGATCCGCTCACGCAGCTGGGCGTTGTCGGCAACGGGATCCAGGCCGAGGATCTCGACCCGGCCGCCGTCGGGGCGGATGAACCCCTCGCACATCTCGACGGTGGTGGTCTTGCCCGCGCCGTTGGGGCCGAGCAGGGCGAGCACCTCGGCGCGTTGCACGTCGAGGTCGAGGTTGGCGACCGCTGTTGTCGATCCGTAGCGCTTGATGACGCCGCGGAGCAGCACCGGATGTTCAGAACGCGAGGTCACGGGGATTCAGCGTAGGCGTCGGGGGACTGCGTGCGTGCCGGCGGTGGGCTTGTGTCCGTCTGACGTGACGCGCGCCACGGTAGCCGGCGCCACGTCAGCCCGATCAGGATCAGCACGATCAGCGCGCTGGCCAGCGTCGCCATCACGATCTGGAACAACGTGAACCGGTCGCCGTTGGCCGTCGGACCGAAGATGCCGACGACCAGGGTGATGGCGATCGTGGATCCGCGGAACCCTGGCCGGGTTGCCCACGCGGCCAACGGGATCACCGCCCACAGCAGATACCACGGTTGCACCACGGGGAACAGCAGGATCGTGCCGCCGAGGGCGACGCCCAGGCCGCCCACGGCATGCAGGCGGCCGCGCATCACCGCCAGCAGCAGCCAGCTGACCAGGATCGCGATCAAGAAGACGCCGATGGCGCGGGTCAGGGCCAGCACCGCGGTGGTGTGGTCACCGAGACCCAACAGGATGCCGACCTGGCCGGTGCCCAGGGCCAGCAATGTCGGTGGTGACATCCAGCTGCGCACGACGTTGGCCGTGCCCAGGGTGCCCAGCCAGCCGAACCCCAGCCCGCTGGCCCAGCCGATCAGGGCCATCACGGCCAGGGACACCGTGCCGAGCGGGACACTCGCCACGAAGAACGCCTTGATCGTGCCGCCCAGACGCCAGGCCAGGGCCATCGCGACGAATCCCAGTGCCAGTAGCGACGGCAGCTTGACCTGGGAGGACAGGGTGATCAGCACAGTCCCGAGCAGCAGCATCGCCGCGGGATACCAGTGCTCCCAGTCTTCGCGGGTATGTGGCCAGGTCAGCGGCCGCGGGATCAGGGGCGCGGCCGCGTCGATGCCGCGCAGCGCGAACTCCGTGCCGGCCAGCATCAGCCCGAGCATCAGCGCCTCGTTGTGGATCCCCGCCACCAGGTGCATGAACAGCAGGGGATTACAGGCGCCCAGCCACAGCGCGCTGACCTCGGCGACGCCGCAGCGCCGGGCCAGCCGCGGCGTCGCCCACACGATCAGCCCGACACCGAGCAGCACCACGACGCGGTGGCACAGCACGGCGGCGACGATGTTCTCTCCGGTCAGCGCAGAGATGCTCTCGCCGATCCACAGGAAGAGCGGCCCGTACGGGGCCGGGGTCTCGCGCCACAGACTGGGCACCGACAACGTGAACACGTGATCGAGGCCGAGGCCGGTCGCCGGGCCGACTTTGTAGGGGTTGAGACCGATGTACCCGATCTCGCTCTGGGCCAGGTACGAGTAGACGTCCTTGCTGTACATCGGCGGCGCGATCAGCAGGGGGATGGCCCACAGCAACAGCGTGCGGTCGAGCTGGCTGCGCGACATCCGCCGGGGGCCGAGGGCGAAGCGTCCCAGCATGAGCCAGGCCAGCGCCATCATCACCGCACCGGTGGTGGTCATCGTCAGCGACACGGTCTGGATGCGGGAGGGCAGGTTGAGCAGCCGCACCCCGAAGGTGGGGTCCTGCACGACGGGGCGGGCTCCCGCACCGAGGGCGCCGATCGCCATCAGGACGGTTCCGGTGGCCCCGAACAGCCGGGTACGGCGCTGCGCGATGACCTCGGAGGCGTTGAGTGGGGACCCGACGGTCCGTTCGTCGCCGTGCCACCGGGCGATCGATGAGCTGAAGGTCGACAGGCGGCTTGCCATCAGGGCAGCGTAACCGTCGACGGAGGCGGTCCTCGCCAGGCAACGGTGGCCCAGGTCACGTAAGGGTGCCCTTGCTAGAACCCTGCGTGGAATTCCGTCACAATGGTGTTGTGAAAATGCGTCGTACGGCTGCGGGCTCTGCTTCGAGCCCAGCTTCGGTCAGTGTGCCGAAGCCGGTCAACGACGTGGTGCCGGCCTCCGACGGGCATACCCGGAGGGCGATCATCCACCTGTTGCTCGAAGGCCCCATCACGGCCGGGCAGATCGGTGAGCGGCTCGGAATCTCGGCTGCCGGCGTCCGTCGTCACCTCGATGCCCTGATCGAGGCCGGCGATGCGCAGGCCAGTGCCGCCGCCGCGTGGGAGCACAACGGCCGGGGTCGCCCGGCCAAACGCTACCGGCTGACCGCTGCGGGGCGCGCCAAACTCGGCCACACCTACGACGACCTCGCGGTCGCCGCGATTCGGCAACTGCGTGAGATCGGTGGCAAGGATGCCGTGCGGACTTTCGCGCGGCGCCGGGTGGACACCATCCTGGCCGGGGTCACCGAGGGGTCCGGCGGAGTCGCCGAGACCGCCCAGCGTGTCGCCGACGCGCTCACCCGGGCCGGGTACGCCACCACCACGACACCGGTGGACGGCCCGATCCACGGGGTGCAGATCTGCCAGCATCACTGTCCGGTATCGCATGTCGCCGAGGAGTTCCCGGAGTTGTGCGAGACGGAGAGCGAGGCGTTCGCCGAGATTCTGGGCACCCACGTACAGCGCCTGGCCACCATCGTCAACGGTGACTGCGCCTGCACCACTCACGTTCCACTCGACGCGGACAGCGTCGAGACCGAAGCAAGTACAGACAGTGCGACCAAGGTTCGGGGCACAGCCCGCGCCCGGACGACCGCAGTGACAAGCCAAACAGCGAGCAAGCAAGGAGCGGCGACATGACCATCACGCCCGAAACGCCATTGACCCAGGAAGAGACCATCGCGTCACTGGGCAACTACGGCTACGGCTGGTCGGACTCGGATGTCGCAGGCGCGAGTGCGCAGCGCGGCCTGTCCGAAGCCGTCGTGCGTGACATCTCGGCCAAGAAGAACGAGCCGGAATGGATGCTCGACGTCCGGCTGAAGGCGTTGCGCACCTTCGACAAGAAGCCCATGCCGCACTGGGGTTCCAACCTCGAGGGCATCGACTTCGACAACATCAAGTACTTCGTGCGGTCCAGTGAGAAGCAGGCCGCGTCCTGGGAGGAACTGCCCGAGGACATCAAGAACACCTATGACCGCCTCGGCATCCCGGAGGCCGAGAAGCAGCGCCTGGTGGCCGGCGTCGCCGCGCAGTACGAGTCGGAGGTGGTCTACCACTCGATCCGCGAGGACCTCGAGGCCCAGGGCGTCATCTTCCTGGACACCGACACCGGTCTGAAGGAACATCCCGAACTGTTCAAGAAGTACTTCGGCACCGTGATCCCGGCCGGCGACAACAAGTTCTCGGCCCTGAACACCGCGGTGTGGTCGGGTGGCTCGTTCATCTACGTGCCGCCGGGTGTGCACGTCGACATCCCGCTGCAGGCGTACTTCCGGATCAACACCGAGAACATGGGCCAGTTCGAGCGGACGCTGATCATCGCCGACGAGGGCTCCTACGTGCACTACGTCGAGGGTTGTACCGCTCCGATCTACAAGTCGGATTCGCTGCACTCCGCAGTCGTCGAGATCGTCGTCAAGCCCGGTGCCCGGGTGCGTTACACCACGATCCAGAACTGGTCGAACAACGTCTACAACCTGGTCACCAAGCGGGCCCGGGCCGAGGCCGGCGCCACCATGGAGTGGATCGACGGCAACATCGGTTCCAAGGTCACGATGAAGTACCCGGCCGTCTGGATGACCGGCGAGCACGCCAAGGGCGAGGTGCTCTCGGTGGCGTTCGCCGGTGAGGGTCAGCACCAGGACACCGGTGCCAAGATGCTGCACCTGGCTCCGCACACGTCGTCCAACATCGTGTCCAAGTCGGTGGCCCGTGGCGGTGGCCGCGCGTCCTACCGTGGCCTGGTGCAGGTCAACAAGGGTGCGCACGGCAGCAAGTCGAGCGTGAAATGCGATGCGCTGCTGGTCGATACGATCAGCCGCTCGGACACCTACCCGTACGTGGACATCCGCGAGGACGACGTCACGATGGGTCACGAGGCCACCGTGTCCAAGGTCAGCGAGGATCAGCTGTTCTACCTGATGAGCCGCGGCCTGACCGAGGACGAGGCGATGGCGATGGTGGTGCGCGGCTTCGTCGAGCCCATCGCCAAGGAACTGCCCATGGAATACGCGCTCGAGCTCAACCGGCTGATCGAGCTGCAAATGGAAGGCGCGGTCGGTTAAGTGACACAGAATCTGACTGAAGCGGTCGAAGGGGTCGCCGCCAACAAGGGCGAGTTGTTCGCATCGTTCGACGTCAACGCCTTCGAGGTGCCCGGCGGTCGCGACGAGCTGTGGCGGTTCACCCCGCTCAAGCGGCTTCGCGGCCTGCACGACGGCTCTGCTGTCGCGAACGGCAGTGCCGGCATCACCGTGACCGAGCGGACCGGCGTGACCGTGGAGACCGTCGGCCGGGACGACAAGCGTCTCGGCGAGGGTGGTGTGCCCACCGATCGTGTTGCGGCCCAAGCCTACTCGTCGTTCGAGACGGCGACCGTGGTGACGGTCAAGCGCGATACCGAGGTGGCCGAGCCCATCGAGATCGTCGTGGACGGACCCGGTGTGGACACCGTGGGCTACGGACACCTGCAGATCCGGGTGGAAGAGCTCTCGCGTGCCATTGTGGTTGTCGACCTGCGCGGCAGCGGAACCTACGCCGACAACGTCGAGATCATCGTCGGCGATTCGGCCGGCCTCGGATTGATCTGGATCGCCGACTGGGCCGACGACATGGTGCATGTCAGCGCCCACCACGCCAAGCTCGGCAAGGACGCGGTGCTCGGACACGTCAACGTCACCCTCGGTGGCGACGTGGTGCGTACCGCGGCCACCGTGCGGTTCACCGGACCCGGCGGTGACGCCAAGATGCTCGGCACCTACTTCGCCGACGACGGTCAGTTCTTCGAGTCGCGGCTGCTGGTCGACCACGCTCAGCCGCACTGTAAGTCCGACGTCCTCTACAAGGGCGCGTTGCAGGGTGATCCGGATTCCAGCAAGCCCGACGCGCACACGGTGTGGATCGGCGACGTGCTGATCCGGGCCGAGGCCACCGGTACCGACACCTTCGAGGTGAACCGCAACCTGGTGCTCACCGACGGTGCCCGCGCCGATTCGGTACCCAACCTCGAAATCGAGACCGGCGAGATCGTCGGTGCCGGGCACGCCAGTGCCACCGGGCGTTTCGACGATGAGCAGTTGTTCTACCTGCGCGCCCGCGGCATCCCCGAGGATCAGGCCCGACGTCTGGTCGTGCGCGGATTCTTCAACGAGATCATCGCCAAGATCGCCGTACCCGAGGTACGTGAGCGCCTGACCGCAGCCATTGAAAAAGAACTAGCCATCACTGAATCGAGAACTTCGTAGTCATGACCACTCTGGAAATCAAGGACCTGCACGTCTCGGTCAACGCCGCCGAAGGCGCCGAGAACACCGAGATCCCGATCCTCAAGGGTGTCGACCTCACCGTGAAGTCGGGGGAGACCCACGCGGTGATGGGCCCCAACGGCTCGGGCAAGTCGACGCTGTCGTACGCCATCGCCGGACACCCGAAGTACACCGTCACCTCCGGTTCGATCACGCTCGACGGACAGGACGTCCTCGAGATGAGCATCGACGAACGGGCCCGGGCGGGTCTGTTCCTGGCCATGCAGTACCCGGTCGAGGTGCCCGGGGTGTCGATGTCGAACTTCCTGCGGACCGCGGCCACCGCGGTCCGAGGCGAAGCGCCGAAGCTGCGCCACTGGGTCAAGGAAGTCAAGGCCGCGATGGACCAGCTGGAGATCGACCCCGCGTTCGGTGAGCGCAGCGTCAACGAGGGCTTCTCCGGTGGCGAGAAGAAGCGCCACGAGATCCTGCAGCTGGATCTGCTCAAGCCGAAGATCGCGATCCTCGACGAGACCGACTCTGGCCTGGACGTCGACGCGCTGCGCATCGTGAGCGAGGGCGTCAACCGCTACGCCGAGGCCGAGCACGGCGGCATCCTGCTGATCACCCACTACACCCGGATCCTGCGCTACATCCGTCCGCAGTTCGTGCACGTGTTCGTCGGCGGTCGCATCGTGGAATCGGGCGGGCCGGAACTCGCCGACGAGCTCGAAGAGAACGGATACGTGCGCTTCACCCAAGCTGTCGGGGCCTGACATGACCACCTCGGCGACGACATTGGACCAAGCCGGGCTGGCCAGGATCAGAGCTGATTTCCCGATTCTGAGCCGGGTGATGCGCGGCGGAAAACAGCTGGCGTACCTGGATTCCGGTGCGACGTCGCAGAAGCCGCTACAGGTCCTCGACGCCGAACGGGAGTTCCTCACCACCTCCAACGGTGCGGTGCACCGCGGCGCGCACCAGCTGATGGAAGAGGCCACCGACGCCTACGAGCAGGGCCGTGCGGACATCGCGGCGTTCGTCGGTGCCGAGCCCGATGAACTGGTGTTCACCAAGAACGCCACCGAGTCGATCAACCTGGTGTCGTATGTGCTGGGGGACAAGCGGTTCGAGCATGCGGTCGGCCCCGGCGACGTCATCGTCACCACCGAGCTGGAACACCACGCGAACCTGATCCCTTGGCAGGAACTGGCCCAGCGCACCGGTGCGACGCTTCGCTGGTACGGCGTCACCGACGACGGCCGTATCGATCTCGATTCGCTGGAACTCGACGAGCGGGTGAAAGTGGTGGCGTTCAGCCATCATTCGAACGTCACTGGCGCGGTGGCCCCGGTGGGCGAGTTGGTGTCGCGGGCCAAGGCGGTCGGTGCACTGACCGTGCTGGACGCGTGCCAGTCGGTACCGCACCAGCCGGTCGACTTCCATGCCCTCGATGTCGATTTCGCGGCTTTCTCGGGTCACAAGATGCTCGGGCCCACGGGTATCGGCGTGCTCTACGGCCGGCAGCAACTGCTGAACTCGATGCCGCCGTTCATCACGGGCGGTTCGATGATCGAGACCGTCACGATGGAACAGACCACGTATGCGCCGGCCCCGCAGCGTTTCGAGGCAGGCACCCCGATGACCTCGCAGGTGGTCGGATTGGCCGCTGCCGCACGGTATTTGAGCGACATCGAGATGGACGCGGTCGAGGCGCACGAGGCGGAATTGGTGGCGGCCGCCCTGGCCGGTCTGGCAGGCCTGCCACAAGTCCGCATCATCGGACCGACGACGACAGAGCACCGCGGATCGCCGGTCAGTTTCGTGGTCGACGGGATCCACGCCCACGATGTCGGGCAGGTGCTCGACGACGAGGGCGTCGCGGTACGCGTCGGGCACCACTGCGCCTGGCCGCTGCACCGCCACTTCGGCATCGCCGCGACGGCTCGTGCGTCGTTCGCGGTGTACAACACACTCGACGAGGTGGATCGACTGGTGGCCGGCATCAAGCGTGCCGTGGAGTTCTTCTCGTGAAAATGGAACAGATGTACCAGGAAGTGATCCTGGACCACTACAAGCATCCGCATCACCGCGGACTGCGGGAGCCCTTCGCTGCCGAGGTGCATCACGTCAACCCGACCTGCGGGGACGAGGTGACGTTGCGGGTCGCACTCTCCGACGATGCGGAAACGGTCGCCGACATCTCGTATGACGGCCAGGGCTGCTCGATCAGTCAGGCCGCCACTTCTGTGCTCACCGATCAGGTCATCGGCCTGAGCGTCGGCGACGCACTCAAGACGGTCGAGGCGTTCACCGAGATGATTTCCTCACGCGGCAACGTCGAGGGGGACGAAGATGTACTCGGTGACGGCATCGCGTTCGCCGGTGTCGCCAAATATCCGGCGCGGGTGAAGTGTGCGCTGCTGGGTTGGATGGCTTTTAAGGATGCGCTGGTGCAGGCCAGCGACGACGTGGAGGACAAACGATGAGTGACGTACCGGCCGATACGAGCGCAGCGAGCGGGGAAGTTGCCGGGGCCTCAGAGGAACTGCTGGCCGACGTCGAGGAGGCCATGCGTGACGTGGTGGATCCCGAGCTGGGCATCAACGTCGTCGACCTCGGGCTGGTCTACGGACTCAACGTCGAGCAGGGCGACGAGGGCGCGGTCGCGCTGATCGACATGACACTCACCTCGGCGGCCTGTCCGCTGACCGACGTGATCGAGGACCAGTCGCGTACCGCGTTGGTGGGTGCGGGGCTGGTCAACGAGATCAAGATCAACTGGGTCTGGAACCCGCCGTGGGGCCCGGACAAGATCACCGACGATGGGCGCGAGCAGTTGCGCGCTCTCGGTTTCACGGTCTAGATCCCGACAGACACCGCACAATGACCGTGTGATCACGGTCCCAGCGTTCGTCTGGCGTAGCGGCTTCGCGGGTCGGGCGCTGATCGTCGGCGCCGGTGTGGGTTTCGTGCTGGGTGCGCTCGCCTGGCTGGACTCCGGGTTCTGGGTCTCGGCCGTGCTGGTCCTTGTCATCGTCGGCACGTTCTACGGCATCTGGATGGCGCGCCGGATGGCCCGGTACTGGCCCATGTCGCAGCAGTTGACCGGAGCCGACCGCGTTGCGGTCGTGCGCGCTGCCCGCGCCGGTCGGCGCATCGAGGATCCACGACTGGCTGACCCCGCTCGCGACTACGGCCGCGGAGTGCACGAGGCGGCAGAGACGGCTCGCCCGTTTCGCTGGCTGCTGCCGTTGGTGCTCGTCGTCGCCTTGGCAAGCGCGTTGTGGGACGCCGTATTCGGATCGGTCGGCAATGCCGTGGTGTCGGTCATCTACTTGGCGGCACTGGCGGTCGAACTCTTTTGGTGGCCGAGGCGGCAGGCGCAACTGCTGGCCAACGTCGACCGAGCATGCCGCTAGAGCAAGAACCAACCCTGTGGATAACTCCCGATTCTGAGCCGATCCCGGGCTGGGTTTCTCGGCCTGCGTCTTTAGCTTTCGGCGCAATGGGGACGGATGGCGTTCCCACGTAACCGGAAGGCACCACGATGAGCACCGAAGCTGAACGACTGCACGCGGCCTGCGAACGCGATCTCGGCGGCCCGGCGGGCTGGCCGGACCCCACCGCTTATCCAAATGCGTTGGCGCTGTGCATCATTGACGCGATCTATGTCACGGGAGCGCGTCATCTGACCGTCGAGCGGATCGTGGAGCGGTATCGCGGTCACCGGGCCGGGCAAGGAGGCGACGCCGACTCCGACGGCGCCCGGGAATTGCTGGCGAGCATCCACGGCCTCGGCGGACCGCGGCAGTGGGCGTCCCAGGTCGGCAACCGTCGCCCGACCTCCACCGCCAAAGGTGCGCCGCTGCGGTCGGTCGCACTCCTCGCAGCCGCCCAAGCCCTTGTCGAACTGGGCATCCGGACGGCCGAGGACCTCCGTACGGCCGCCCAGGACGACGATCGCCGCGCCGCGGCCAAGGCCGCGTGGTGCGCGGTGCCGGGGCAGCAGTCAGGTTTCACATGGGGCTACCTGGTGACGCTCGCGCAGGTCCCCGGCGTCACGGTGGACCGGGCGGTGGAGGGCTACGTCGCCCGCGAGGCGGGTGCGGCCGCGCCCGCTGCCACGCTGCTGCGCGCGGTGTCGGAATCCGCGGGCTGGGAGAACGCTGCCCTTCACCACGCGATCTGGCGATTCGAGTCGGGACGCCCGTACCAACGGGAAGTGCCGGCCTGACGGTCGGCGGGCGCGGGTCGCTTTCGGCGGCCCGCGCCCGCCGAAAGCCTGCTGCCAGTTCATGTTGCCCATATGGTGGGAACAGGCCGCTACGCCCCGACGTTAGGAAAAGTGTGAGTACGCAGGACATCACCGCAGATCAGTTCAATGACATCGTCAACGGCAACGACATCGTGCTGGTGGATTTCTGGGCGTCGTGGTGCGGACCGTGTCGTGCCTTCGCACCGACGTTCAAGGCCGCCTCGGAGCAGCACCCCGATGTCGTGTTCGCGAAGGTGGACACCGAGGCTGAGCAGGGTCTCGCCGCGGCCGCCGACATCCGGTCGATCCCGACCTTGATGGCGTTCAAGAAGGGCAAGCTGGTCTTCAACCAGGCCGGAGCGCTGCCACCGGCGGCGCTGGAGGATCTGGTTCAGAAGATCAAGGAATTCGACATCGACGCGGCCATGAAAGAGCAGGCCGCTGAGGGCGACGCCGAACAGGTGTGATGAACGGCACGCGATAGCGTGCTGTCCGTGACTGCGCAGAACGAATTCGTACTGGTTGACCGTCCGCGACCGGACGTGGCCCTGGTGACCCTCAACCGGCCTGAGCGGATGAACTCGATGGCGTTCGACGTCATGGTGCCGCTCAAGGGCGTCCTCGAAGAGCTCCGCTATGACAACAGCGTGCGCGTCGTGGTGCTCACCGGGGCCGGCCGGGGCTTCTCGTCCGGGGCCGATCACAAGTCGGCCGGCTCCGTTCCGCACGTCGCAGGTCTGACCAGGCCGACGTACGCCCTGCGGTCGATGGAGATCCTCGACGATGTGATTCTCGCCCTACGCCGTCTGCACCAGCCGGTGATCGCCGCCGTCAACGGCGCGGCCATCGGGGGCGGTCTCTGCCTGGCGCTGGCATGTGACGTCCGGGTCGCCGCCGAGAGCGCCTACTTCCGCGCCGCGGGGATCAACAACGGGCTTACCGCCAGTGAGCTGGGCTTGTCCTACCTGCTGCCGCGGGCCATCGGGTCGTCACGGGCGTTCGAGATCATGTTGACCGGCCGTGACGTCGACGCGCAGGAGGCAGAGCGCATCGGTCTGGTCTCCAGCGTGGTGGCCGAGGAGGCGCTCCTGGACGCCTGTTACTCGATGGCGGACCGCATGGCGGCGTTCTCCCGGCCGGGTATCGAGTTGACCAAGCGCACACTTTGGAGTGGACTGGACGCCGCTAGCCTGGAGGGGCACATGCAGGCCGAGGGCCTGGGACAACTTTTCGTGCGCCTGCTCACCGCAAACTTTGAGGAAGCGGTTGCCGCGCGCGCGGAGAAGCGCCCAGCCGTATTTACCGACGAGAAGTAACACAGACACCGAGGAGGACGCAGCGTGATCACCGCAACGGACCTGGAGGTCCGCGCCGGCGCGCGCACGCTGCTGTCCTTCGAGGGCTCCGCGCTGCGCGTGCAGCCCGGCGACCGGATCGGACTGGTCGGGCGCAACGGCGCGGGCAAGACCACCACCATGCGCATCCTGGCAGGGGAAGGCGAGCCGTACGCCGGCAGCATCTCGCGTACGGGCGAGGTCGGTTACCTACCCCAGGACCCCAAAGAAGGCGACCTCGACGTCCTGGCCCGCGACCGGGTGCTCTCGGCGCGCGGTCTCGACACGCTGCTGGCAGACCTGGAGAAGCAGCAGGTCTTGATGGCCGAGGTGGCCGACGATGCGGCCCGCGACAAAGCGGTGCGCCGCTACGGGCAGTTGGAGGAGCGGTTCTCGGCGCTGGGTGGTTACGCCGCCGAGAGCGAGGCCGGCCGGATCTGCGCCAGCCTGGGCCTGCCCGATCGGGTGCTGACGCAGCCGCTGCGCACGCTCTCCGGTGGCCAGCGCCGGCGTGTCGAGCTGGCCCGCATCCTGTTCGCGGCCAGCGACACCGGTTCGGGATCTGCCACAACTCTCTTACTCGATGAGCCCACCAACCACCTCGACGCCGACTCGATCGGCTGGCTCCGCGACTTCCTTCACAACCACACCGGTGGACTGGTGGTCATCAGCCACGATGTCGAGCTGCTCGACGAGGTCGTCAACCGGGTGTGGTTCCTCGACGCGGTACGCGGTGAGGCCGATGTTTACAACATGGGCTGGAAGAAGTACCTCGACGCGCGCGCGACCGACGAACAGCGCCGTCGCCGAGAACGTGCCAACGCCGAGAAGAAAGCGGGCGCCTTGCGGGCCCAGGCCGCCAAGATGGGCGCAAAGGCCACCAAAGCCGTTGCCGCACAGAACATGTTGCGTCGCGCTGAACGGATGATCGCCGAACTCGACGCCGAGCGGGTGGCCGACAAGGTGGCCCGCATCAAGTTCCCCACGCCGGCGCCGTGCGGTAAGACCCCGCTGGTGGCCAAGGGGCTGACCAAGACCTACGGGTCGCTGGAGATCTTCACCGGTGTCGATCTGGCGATCGACCGCGGATCCCGGGTGGTGGTGCTCGGACTCAACGGTGCGGGCAAGACGACATTGCTGCGGCTGCTCGCCGGCGCCGAGACCGCCGACGCCGGAGTCCTGGAACCCGGGCACGGGTGCAAGATCGGATACTTCGCCCAGGAACACGACACCCTCGACAACGAGTCGACCGTCTGGGAGAACATCCGTCACGCCGCGCCGGACACCGGCGAGCAGGATCTTCGAGGTCTGTTGGGCGCCTTCATGTTCACCGGCCCGCAGTTGGAGCAGCCTGCGGGCACGCTGTCCGGCGGTGAGAAGACGCGGTTGGCGCTGGCCGGCCTGGTCGCCTCGACGGCCAACGTGTTGTTGCTGGACGAGCCGACCAACAACCTCGACCCCGCGTCACGCGAGCAGGTTCTGGACGCGCTGCGCAGCTACCAGGGTGCAGTCGTGTTGGTGACCCACGATCCGGGTGCGGCCGAGGCCCTGGATCCGCAGCGGGTGGTGCTGTTGCCGGATGGCACCGAGGACTTCTGGTCCACCGAATACCGGGACCTCATCGAGCTCGCCTGACGGCGAATTCTCAAGAACCACCGCATCTTCGAGAACGTCAATATAAGACGTTGGACAAATCGGCCCACCGGTGTGTTTCTGGTTTCTAGTGTGGGTACCCGTCGGGACATCACAAGCTGGGAGATGTCGATGAGGGAAATGAACAAGAATCGCGGCGAACTGCTGACAGAGCTTCGCAGGGCATACGAAGGGGGCGCCAGCATCCGCACGCTGGTGGCTACCACCGGACGTTCCTATGGCTCGATCCATAGCTTGCTGCGCGAGTCGGGAACGACGATGCGCAGCCGCGGTGGGCCCAACCACCGCACTCGGGCGAGGGTGTGACAAGCACAACGGCTGTGCGGTAGCCGGATTCAGCTGTCCGCCGGCGTCTGCTGCCGCACGCTGTCCTCGACCAGGTCGAGCACCGCGGTGAGGTTCTTCGGGTCCTCTCCGGAGGCGATCCGGGCAACCAGGCCGTCGAGCACCAGATCCAGGTAGATGTGCAGCACCGCACTCGGCACGTCGTCACGTAGGCGCCCGGCCTGCTTCTGGCGGCGCAGGCGCTCGGTGATCGCGGCGTCCAGCTCGGCGGACCGTTCCGCCCAGCCTTGGTGAAAGGCCGGATCGTTGCGCAATTTTCGGGCGATTTCCAGCCGGGTGGCCAGCCAGTCGAACTGCTCGGGCGCGGCAAGCATGTTCCGCATCACCTGGATCAGGCCTTCGCGGGCGGCCACTTCGGCCATCCGCTCGGCGTCCTCCCGGGCCAGCTCGAAGAACAAGGTGTCCTTGTCCTTGAAGTGGTGAAAGATTGCGCCGCGCGACAGCCCGATGGTTTCTTCGAGCCGCCGCACGGTCGCACTCTCATATCCGTACTGACCGAAGCAGCGCCGGGCGCCGTCGAGAATCTGACGACGCCGGGCGGCAAGATGATCGTCCGTCACCCTGGGCACTGGAGAACTCCTCGCCCAAGCGCGGCTCGGCGCCGCGCCTGTGCTGCTTCGGTTGTCGGATTCAGGATTACTTCGACTTCAGCATGTTGCGCAGCACGTACTGCAGGATGCCGCCGTTGCGGTAGTAGTCGGCCTCACCGGGGGTGTCGATGCGGACCACCGCGTCGAACTCCACCTTGGAGCCATCCTGCTTGGTGGCGGTGACCTTGACCGTCTTCGGGGTCTTGCCCTTGTTGAGCTCCTCGATGCCGGTGATGTCGTAGGTCTCGGTGCCGTCCAGCTTGAGGCTCGCCGCCGACTCACCCGCCGGGAACTGCAGCGGGATGACGCCCATGCCGATCAGGTTCGACCGGTGGATGCGCTCGAAGGACTCGGTGATGACGGCCTTCACGCCGAGCAGCACGGTGCCCTTGGCCGCCCAGTCACGCGAGGAGCCCGACCCGTATTCCTTGCCGCCCAGGACGACCAGCGGGATGCCGGCTTCCTTGTAGTTGACCGAGGCGTCGTAGATGAACGCCTGCGGGCCATCGGGCTGGGTGAAGTCGCGCGTGTAGCCACCGGAGACGTCGTCGAGCAGCTGGTTCTTGAGCCGGATGTTGGCGAAGGTGCCACGGATCATCACCTCGTGGTTGCCGCGTCGCGACCCCAGCGAGTTGTAGTCCTTGCGCTCAACGCCGTTGGCGTCGAGGTATTGCGCGGCCGGGGTGCCCGGCTTGATCGAACCGGCCGGGCTGATGTGATCGGTGGTCACCGAATCGCCCAGCAGGGCAAGGACTCTGGCGCCCTTGATGTCACCGACCGGCTCCGGCTCGGCGGGCATGCCGTCGAAGTACGGGGCCTTGCGGACGTAGGTCGAGGCGTCGTCCCACTCGAAGATGTTGCCTTCGGGGGTGGAGAGCGAACGCCAGCGGTCATCGCCCTTGAACACGTCGGCGTAGGAGTCGGTGAACATCTCCCGGTTGATCGAGGACGCGATGGTCTCTTCGATCTCGGCTGCCGACGGCCAGATGTCCTTCAAGAAGACGTCATTGCCGTCCTGGTCCTGCCCGAGCGGGTCGGACTCGAAGTCGAAGTCCATGGTGCCTGCGATGCCGTAGGCGATGACCAGCGGCGGCGAGGCCAGGTAGTTCATCTTGACGTCGGGAGAGATGCGGCCCTCGAAGTTGCGGTTACCCGAGAGCACCGCGGTCACCGAAAGGTCGTTGTCGTTGATGGCCTTGGAGATCTCGTCGGGCAGTGGACCGGTGTTGCCGATGCACGTGGTGCAGCCGTAGCCGCCCAGGTAGTAGCCCAGCTTCTCCAGGTAGGGCCACAGGTTGGCCTTGTTGTAGTAGTCGGTGACGACCTGGCTGCCCGGTGCCATGTTGGTCTTGACCCACGGCTTGCTGGTCAGGCCCTTCTCGACGGCTTTCTTGGCCAGCAGGGCCGCGCCGAGCATGACCGACGGGTTGGAGGTGTTGGTGCACGAGGTGATGCCCGCGACGACGACCGCGCCGTGGTCGAGCACGAAGTCGCCGCGCTCCTCGGAGCGCACGGTGACCGGCTTGGATGGCCGGCCTTCGGAACCGTTGGCCGCCGACGGGCGGACGTCGACCGCACCGTCGTCGGCGAAGGACAGCGCGACGGAATCGCTGGCCGGGAAGGACTCGTCGACGGCCTCGTCGAGCTTGGTCTCGGGAGTCGGGAGGTTCTCCTCGACGTAGTTGTGGATGTCCTTGCGGAACGCGTTCTTGGCGTCCGACAGCTCGATGCGGTCCTGCGGGCGCTTCGGGCCGGAGATCGAGGGCACCACGGTCGACAGGTCGAGCTCGAGGTACTCGGAGAAGGCCGGCTCGTGGTCGGCGTTGTGCCACATGCCCTGCGTCTTGGCGTACGCCTCGACCAGTGCCAGCTGCTCCTCGGTACGGCCGGTCAGCCGCAGGTAGTTGATGGTCTCTTCGTCGATCGGGAAGATCGCTGCGGTGGAACCGAATTCGGGGCTCATGTTGCCCAGGGTGGCGCGGTTGGCCAGCGGCACCTCGGCGACGCCCTTGCCGTAGAACTCGACGAACTTGCCGACCACGCCGTGCTTGCGCAGCATGTCGGTGACGGTGAGCACCACGTCGGTGGCGGTCACGCCGGGCTTGATCTCACCGGTCAGCTTGAAGCCGACGACGCGGGGGATGAGCATCGAGACGGGCTGGCCCAGCATGGCGGCCTCGGCTTCGATACCGCCGACGCCCCAGCCCAGCACACCGAGACCGTTCTCCATGGTGGTGTGGCTGTCGGTGCCCACACAGGTGTCCGGGTAGGCCACCCCGTCGCGCTCGAACACCACTCGGGCCAGATATTCGATGTTGACCTGATGCACGATGCCGGTGCCCGGGGGGACGACCTTGAAGTCGTCGAAGGCGCCCTGCCCCCAGCGCAGGAACTGGTAGCGCTCGGAGTTGCGTTCGTATTCGAGTTCGACGTTGCGCTCGAACGCGCCGGCATTGCCGAACACGTCGAGGATCACCGAGTGGTCGATGACCATCTCCGCCGGCGAGAGCGGGTTCACCTTGTCCGGGTCCCCACCCAGGGCCGCGACCGCCTCGCGCATTGTCGCCAGGTCGACGATGCACGGCACGCCGGTGAAGTCCTGCATCAATACCCGCGCCGGCGTGAACTGGATCTCGACGCTCGGCTCGGCCGAGGGATCCCAGTTGGCGATGGCCTGGATGTGGTCTTTGGTGATGTTGGCGCCGTCCTCGGTGCGCAGGAGGTTCTCCGCGAGCACCTTGAGGCTGTACGGCAGTTTTTCGGTACCGGGTACCGCGTCGAGGCGATAGATCTCGTAGCTCTTGTCCCCGACAGTCAGAGTGTCGCGGGCACCAAATGAGTTAAGGGACGAATTTTCCGTATTCTCGCTGCTCACATCAACTCCCGGTTAGATCTCGCCGCGACGGGCTGTGTCGGCGGCGTGCTGATCCTAACAGTACGCTTGTCCTGCAATGGCCGGCGGGCCGGGGTCCAGTCTTCACTGGTCGCGTGTTCGTTGCCACCCCGTCCGGGCGATCCGTGTGATCCGTGGGCCGGCGCCCGCCCAACGCCCGCTCGAGCGTCACCCCGGCGTGACGATAGGTGGTCGATGCGGTGACGATTTCCGTGTCGCTTCGCAGGGGCGGATGGGCTCGGGATACCGTGCGTCTGTGACCGGACCCCATGTCATCCCGTTCCTGCCGGCCTACATCCCGGTCGAGGTGTGTGACACCGTCGGGATGGATCCGGCGCAACCCGAAGGGGTGGCCAAGTGCATGGCGGCCGTGCAGGCGGACGTTCGCGACGACGGGGTCAGTGCACCGGCTGCCGATGTCGAGGCGCTGCGCCAGGTGGTCAGCGACGCCCGTCAGGGCGGGGTCGACCTCAAGATCGTGGTGCTGCCGCAGAATCCCGGCATCGATACGCCGCTGCGTGACATCGCCTCGGAGGTCGGGGAGGCCAATCCGGGTGCGACCGTGCTCGCGCTGAGTCCGTCTTTCGCCGGTACGTACAGCCCGACTGTCGACCGGGTGACTTTGGAAGCCGGACAGGATGTGGCCAAAACCGGTAATCCGGTGTTGTCGGCGAAGAATTTCGTCGGGGAGATTTCGACCCCCGACTTTCCCTGGACCGCACTCACGATCGTGCTGACGCTCGGAGTTGCCGCGGCGGCTGCACTGACTCGCACTCTGCAGGTGCGCAGCAAACGATTGGCCGGGTCAGGGGCCTCGAGCGCCCCTTCGGCAGAGGTCTGAAAACCCGTCGAACATTAGTTCGGAATATCTCCCAATATCACTAATAGGTCACACTATTCGCAATTACATTCCTGTAATTTGTGACTAAAGTTTCTTTGGCTTCAGATGTGACGTACGGTGCAATCGGTACCCATTGTTGCAGTTGTGCTTCGTGTGACTTCTGTGCAAAGGCCCCGAGCAAACGCCGTACGCCGGCGTTGAGCCATAGGAGACTTGAGTCGAATGAGACGCACCGTCGGCGTCCCGCGCACGCGAGGAACAGTTGGGGCATCTGCACCCCGGCTGGTCGGCCGTTTCTGGGCTGTGCCGGTGACCGTTGCGATGCTGTTGGCCACGGCGATGTCGGGCGGTGTCCCGGCCGCGGCTGATCCCGGGGCGCCCGATCAGGTCGCAACGCTCGTCGCCGCGGTGGCCAACGCCGATCAGAAGCTGCAGGAGTTGGGCGCTGCCATCCAGACCCAGCAGGAAGCCGTCAACAAGGCCATCGTCGACGTGCAGGACGCCCGCGACGCGGCAGCCACGGCACAGCAGGAGGTCGACGCCAGCCAGCAGGGAATCGCCGACGCCAATGCCGCCATCGCCGAGGCTCAGAAGAGGTTCGACACCTTCGCCGCGGCCACCTACGTCAACGGCCCGTCGAGCTCGTATCTGACCGCGTCGGACCCCACCGACATCGCGCGCACCGCGGCGACCGGCCAGACCCTGGCGACCAGCACGGACAAGGTGATCACCGATCTGCAGCGTGCCCGCACCGAGCAGGTGAACCGCGAGTCGGCCGCCCGGCTGGCCAAGCAGAACGCCGACCAGGCCACGGTCAACGCCCAGACCAGTCAGGACTCCGCGGTCGCAGCACTGCAGCAGGCGCAGCAGACGTTCAGTTCCCAGCAGGGTGAACTACAGCGGTTGACCGCCGAACGGGCAACGGCGGCAGCCCAACTCGCTCAGGTGCACAAGGCGTCGGCGCCGATCGCCGCCGGGCCGGCGCAGGGCGCGGCACCGCAGGTCGCGGCGGGGGACTGGGATCGGGCTCCCGGTGCACCGGCTCAAGCGGGCCAGAAGTGGGACGGCGAATGGGATCCCACGCTGCCCGCGATTCCCAGCGCGTTCGTCAGCGGTGACCCGATCGCGATCATCAACACCGTTCTGGGGATCTCGTCGACCTCGGCTCAGGTCACCCAGAACATGGGCCGAAGCTTCCTGCAGAAGCTCGGCATCCTGCCCACTCCGACCGGCTATACCAACGGGGCCATCCCGCGGGTATACGGAAGGCAGGCATCTGAATACGTCATCCAGCGGGCCGGCTCCCAGATGGGGGTTCCGTACTCCTGGGGCGGTGGGAACGCGGCCGGTGCCAGCCGTGGCATCGATTCGGGTGCCAACACGGTCGGGTTCGACTGTTCGGGTCTGATCCTCTACGCATTCGCCGGTGTCGGCATCAAGCTGCCGCACTACTCGGGCTCGCAGTACAACGCCGGTCGCAAGATCCCGTCCTCACAGATGCGGCGCGGCGACGTGATCTTCTACGGCCCCGGTGGCAGCCAGCACGTGACGCTCTACCTCGGCAACGGCCAGATGCTCGAAGCGCCCTACACGGGTTCGCACGTCAAGATCTCGCCGGTCCGGACCAGCGGGATGACCCCGTACGTCGTTCGCTACATCGAATACTGATGGGAATACCTTGCGCTCCTTCGTCTTACGTTGCCTGATACTGATCGCCGCAACCGCGTTCGCAGCGATCAGTATGGTGGCGCCGGCCGGTGCCGCGCCTGACGACGGACAGTGGGATCCCACTCTTCCGAAGCTGGTCAGCTCCGGGGCGCCCGGCGACCCGGTCGCCATCGCCAACGCGTCGTTCCAGGTCAGCCAGCTCGCACTGCAGACCACGCAGAACCTCGGCCAGCAGTTCCTGCAGACCATCGGCCTGGCCCCGAAGCAGGCGGCCTCGACATTCCCCGGCGGCCGGGTCCGCGGCCCCCAGGCCATCGAATACGCGATCCGGCGCGGGGGCACCCAGATGGGCGTGCCCTACTCGTGGGGCGGTGGCACACTCACCGGTCCCGGCCCCGGTGTGGACTACGACGCCGGAAAGATGGGCTTCGACTGTTCCGGCCTGACCCGCTACGCCTTCGCCGGCGTGGGTGTGCAGATTCCGAAGTATTCCGGTGACCAGTACAACACCGGCCGCAAGGTGCCGGTGGCCCAGGCAAAGCGCGGTGATCTCCTGTTCTGGGGCCCCGGCGGTAGCCAGCACGTGGCGATGTACCTCGGCGGCGGGAAGATGCTGGAGGCGTCGGGCAGCGCGGAGAAAGTCACCGTGAGCCCGGTCCGCACCTCGGGCATCCAGCCGTATGCGGCCCGCATCATCGAATCCTGAGGGGAACCTGAAGTCTTCCGGGCAGCGTCGACGGATCTCGAAGTGCCTGGAATAGTTGACGACGGGCACCCGATTGCCCGATAGAACAAGTTTGCAAGACCAGCGTTTTGTAGTCGAACACCGTGGGAGGAAGTTGATGACGTCACCGAGTGGACCGCCGCAGGGCGCCGGAGGTTATCCCGGTTCGAGCCCGGCGCCGGGCTTTCCGCCCGGGTCGACCGGCTCCCACGCCGGGCCGGCTGCCCCGCAGGCCGCGACCAACGGCAGCCTGCAGGCCGAGGTACACACCCTGGAACGTGCCATCTTCGAGGTCAAGCGGATCATCGTCGGCCAGGACCAGCTCGTCGAGCGGATGCTCGTAGGGTTGCTTGCGAAGGGTCACGTCCTGCTCGAAGGCGTGCCCGGTGTGGCCAAGACCCTGGCGGTAGAGACGTTCGCCAAGGTCGTCGGCGGCACCTTCGCGCGCATCCAGTTCACCCCTGACCTGGTGCCCACCGACATCATCGGTACCCGCATCTACCGGCAGGGCAAAGAAGACTTCGACATCGAGCTCGGCCCGGTGGTGGTGAACTTCCTGCTCGCCGACGAGATCAACCGTGCGCCGGCCAAGGTGCAGTCCGCGCTCCTCGAGGTGATGGCCGAGCGCAAGATCTCGATCGGCGGCAAGACCTTCCCGCTGCCCAGCCCGTTCCTGGTGATGGCGACCCAGAACCCGATCGAGCAGGAAGGCGTCTACGCGCTGCCGGAAGCCCAGCGTGACCGCTTCCTGTTCAAGCTCAACGTCGACTACCCGACGCCGGAGGAAGAGCGCGAGATCATCTACCGAATGGGCGTCAAGCCCCCGGAGCCCAAGCAGATCCTGAACACCGGCGACCTGCTGCGGCTGCAGGAACTCGCGGCCAACACCTTCGTGCACCACGCGCTGGTGGACTACGTGGTGCGGATCGTCACCGCGACGCGCGAGCCCGAGAAGTTCGGCATGCCCGATGCGAAGGCGTGGATCGCCTACGGTGCCTCGCCGCGTGCCTCGCTCGGCATCATCTCGGCGGCCCGCGCGCTGGCTTTGGTGCGCGGCCGTGACTACGTCATCCCGCAGGATGTCGTAGAGGTGATCCCCGATGTGCTGCGCCACCGCCTCGTGCTGACCTACGACGCGCTGGCCGATGAGGTCTCGGCTGAGACCGTGGTCAACCGGATCCTGCAGACCGTTGCCCTGCCGCAGGTGAATGCGCTTCCGCAGCAAGGGCATTCGGTTCCGCCCGCCGTACCTGCCGCGGCCGGCGCGGCGGGTGGTCGGTGACCAGTTCCCGACGCACCGTCGACCTGCCGTCGCTGAAGCGCGGGGAGATTCGGGACCCCGCTCTCACGGCGGCGTTGCGCAAGCTTGAGCTGACGGTGCGGCGCAAGCTCGACGGAGTTCTGCACGGCGACCACCTCGGTCTGATCCCAGGTCCGGGATCAGAGCCGGGGGACTCGCGGATCTACCAGCCCGGCGACGACGTGCGCCGGATGGACTGGTCGGTGACGGCGCGGACACAGACGCCCCACGTGCGGCAGATGATCGCCGACCGCGAGCTGGAGACCTGGCTGGTCGTCGACATGTCGGCCAGCCTGGACTTCGGTACCGCCGGTTGCGAGAAGCGTGATCTGGCGGTGGCGGCCGCGGCTGCGATCGCGTTCCTCAACAGCGGTGGCGGCAACCGGATCGGCGCGATCATCGCCAACGGGGACACCGTGCGCCGGGTCCCGGCATTGAGCGGGCGGCTGCACGAGCAGGAGTTGCTGCGGGCGATCGCCACCACACCCAAGGCTCCGACCGGGGTGCGGGGCGACCTGGCCGCCGCCATCGATGCGCTCCGTCGCCCCGAGCGCCGGCGCGGCATGGCGGTGATCATCAGTGACTTCCTCGGCCCGATCAACTGGATGCGCCCGCTGCGCGCGATCGCCGGCCGCCACGAGGTGCTGGGGATCGAGATCCTCGACCCGCGTGATGTCGAGTTGCCCGCTGTCGGCGATGTGGTGCTGCAGGACACCGAGACCGGTGTCACCCGCGAGTTCACCATCGACGAGCAGTTGCGCAGCGATTTCGAGCGGGCCGCCGCGGCCCATCGCGAGGAAGTGGCCCGCACGCTGCGGCGTTGTGATGCGCCGCTGCTGAGCCTGCGCACCGACCGGGACTGGATCGCCGACGTGGTCCGGTTCGTGGCGAACAGGCGGCGCGGCGCCCTGGCCGGCCGATGAGCGCTTGCGCGAAGAGGAAACCCGCACAGATGACTGAAAGCTTGATCAGCAATCAACCGAAATGACTTCTAGCACATGACTTTACCGATTCTCGGTCCGATGAGCCTGACGGGCTTCGCGCACGCGTGGTGGTTCCTGTTCCTGTTCGTGGTACTGGGCCTGCTGGCGTACTACGTCATCGTGCAGCGCGCGCGGAAGCAGCGGATCCTGCGGTTCGCCAACATGGAGCTGCTCGAAAGTGTGGCGCCCAAGCAGCCGACCCGGTGGCGGCATCTGCCTGCCGCGCTGTTGGCGGTCTCGCTCGTGCTGCTGACCGTGGCGATGGCCGGTCCCACCCATGATGTGCGGATTCCCCGCAACCGTGCGGTGGTGATGCTGGTGATCGACGTGTCGCAGTCGATGCGTGCCACCGACGTCGCGCCCAGCCGGCTGGCCGCCGCCCAGGAAGCCGCCAAGCAGTTCGCCGATCAGCTGACCCCGGGGATCAACCTGGGCCTGATCGCCTACGCAGGCACGGCCACGGTGCTGGTACAGCCGACCACCAACCGCGAGGCCACCAAGAACGGCCTGGACAAGCTGCAGCTGGCCGACCGGACCGCCACGGGTGAAGGCATCTTCACGGCGCTCCAGGCGATCGCCACCGTGGGTGCGGTGATCGGCGGCGGTGACGAGAAGCCGCCCGCGCGCATCGTGCTGATGTCCGACGGCAAGGAGACCGTGCCGTCCAACCCGGACAACCCCAAGGGCGCCTACACCGCGGCGCGCACCGCCAAGGACCAGGGGGTGCCGATCTCCACGGTGTCCTTCGGTACGCCCTACGGCTACGTCGAGATCAACGATCAGCGCCAGCCGGTGCCGGTCGACGACGAGATGCTCGGCAAGATCGCCAAACTGTCCGGCGGCGACGCCTTCACCGCGTCCAGCCTGGAGCAGCTGAAGCAGGTGTTCACCTCGCTGCAGCAGCAGATCGGCTACGAGACGATCAAGGGCGACGCCAGCCTCGGCTGGCTGCGGCTGGGGGCATTGGTGCTGGCGCTGGCCGGTGTGGCGGCCCTGTTGATCAACCGCAGACTGCCCGGCTAGGACGCGATCCGGCCCGCGTGGTCGCCGATCGACACGGGTGATGCGATTTTCAGACCATGCTGGTGAGGAGATAAGTTGGCGGGCATGAGTGACAGCGTCGCCACCGAGAATGCCACCGAAAGCCCCACCGCAGAATCCGGCGGCCGACCGGCATTCGTCTCCCGCTCCGTGCTGGTCACCGGTGGAAACCGGGGGATCGGCCTGGCGATCGCACAGCGGCTGGCCGCCGACGGGCACAAGGTGGCCGTCACCCACCGCGGATCCGGAGCGCCCGACGGGCTGTTCGGCGTCGTCTGCGACGTCACCGACAACGAGGCCGTCGACCGCGCGTTCAAAGAGGTCGAAGAGCACCAGGGTCCGGTCGAGATTGTGGTGTCCAACGCGGGGATCTCCCAGGACGCGTTCCTGATGCGGATGACCGAGGAGCGGTTCGAGAACGTCATCAACGCGAACCTCACCGGGGCATTCCGGGTGGCGCAGCGGGCCTCGCGCAGCATGCAGCGCAAGCGGTTCGGCCGGATCATCTTCATCGGCTCGGTTTCGGGCATGTGGGGGATCGGCAACCAGGCCAACTACGCGGCCGCCAAGGCCGGCCTGATCGGCATGGCCCGCTCGATCTCCCGGGAATTGTCCAAGGCCGGTGTCACCGCCAACGTCGTGGCCCCCGGCTACATCGACACCGAGATGACCCGTTCCCTCGACGAGCGGATTCAGGCGGGCGCACTGGAATTCATCCCGGCCAAGCGGGTCGGCACCGCAGACGAGGTCGCCGGTGCGGTCAGCTTCCTGGCGTCCGAGGATGCCGGCTACATCGCCGGTGCGGTGATCCCGGTCGACGGCGGCATGGGTATGGGGCACTGACCCAAAAGCTCTGGACAACACGAACTTTCGCATAACTCTTCACCGAAGTAGGAGTCAGGACAATGGCAGGTTTGCTCGAAGGCAAGCGCATCCTCGTCACGGGGATCATCACGGACAGCTCGATCGCGTTCCACATCGCCAAGGTGGCCCAGGAGGCCGGCGCCGAGCTGGTGCTGACCGGATTCGACCGGATGAAGCTGATCCAGCGCATCGCCGACCGGCTGCCCAAGCCGGCGCCGCTGCTCGAGCTCGACGTGCAGAACGAGGAGCACCTGGCAAGCCTGGCCGGACGCATCGGCGAGGTCATCGGTGAGGGCAACAAGCTCGACGGTGTGGTGCACTCGATCGGCTTCATGCCGCAGACCGGCATGGGCGTCAACCCCTTCTTCGACGCCCCCTACGAGGACGTCGCCAAGGGCATCCACATCTCGGCGTACTCCTACGCCTCGCTGGCCAAGGCCACGCTGCCGATCATGAACGAAGGCGGCAGCATCGTCGGCATGGACTTCGATCCGACCCGCGCGATGCCGGCCTACAACTGGATGACGGTGGCCAAGAGCGCACTCGAGTCGGTCAACCGGTTCGTCGCCCGTGAGGCCGGCCCGTTCGGTGTTCGCTCCAACCTTGTTGCGGCAGGACCGATCCGGACCCTGGCCATGAGCGCCATCGTCGGCGGCGCACTGGGTGCCGAAGCCGGGGATCAGATGCGGCTGCTCGAAGAGGGCTGGGATCAGCGTGCGCCGGTCGGCTGGAACATGAAGGACCCGGAGCCGGTCGCCAAGACCGTGTGTGCGCTGCTGTCGGACTGGCTGCCCGCCACCACCGGCACCATCGTCTACGCCGACGGCGGCGCCAGCACCCAGCTGCTGTGATGAGCGCTTGCGCGCGGAGTCGACGGCTCTGACTTGTTTTTCGCCGAAACCGCATTCCGGCAGGTGTGCCAGTCGCACAATCCCTGCCGGAGTGCGGTTTCGCGGTTCAAAGGAGAGGCACCCTGATGGAGATTGATGAGCCGCTTGCGCGACGATCATCAAGCTTTGACGCCGTTCTGCTGCTGTCCTTCGGGGGACCGGAGGCGCCGGACCAGGTGATGCCGTTCCTGGAGAACGTGACCCGGGGGCGCGGCATCCCCGCCGAGCGGCTGGCCGACGTCGCCGAGCACTACCTGCATTTCGGTGGGATATCGCCGATCAACGGGATCAACCGGGCACTGATCGAGCAGTTGCGGGCCGAATTGCCCGGTATGCCGGTCTATTTCGGTAACCGGAACTGGGATCCCTACGTCGAAGACACCGTTGCGGCGATGCGTGACGACGGAATTAGGCGGGCGGCAGTGTTCACCACGTCGGCCTGGGGTGGGTATTCCAGCTGCACCCAGTACGTCGAGGACATCGCCCGAGCCCGGACTGCGGTGGGCGAGAACGCCCCCGAGCTCGTCAAACTGCGCCAGTACTTCGACCATCCGCTGCTGGTGGAGATGTTCGCCGACGCGATCGCGGCAGCGGCAGCCACATTGCCTGCCGAGCTGCGCGACGAGGCCCGGTTGGTGTTCACCGCGCACTCGGTACCCATCGCGGCCGATGAGCGGCACGGACCGCGGCTCTACAGTCGCCAGGTCGGCTACGCGACGCGGCTGGTGGCCGCCGCCGCGGGCTACCAGGACTTCGACCAGGTGTGGCAGTCGCGGTCGGGTCCGCCCCGGATCCCGTGGCTCGAACCCGACGTCGCCGATCACCTGACCGCATTGGGCCAGAAGGGAACCCGGGCGGTCATCGTGTGCCCGATCGGGTTCGTCGCCGACCACATCGAGGTGGTGTGGGATCTGGACTACGAGCTGAGGCTGCAGGCCGAGCAAGCCGGTATCGCCTTCGCGCGGGCCAGCACCCCGAACGCCGACAGGCGTTTCGCCCGGTTGGCCGCCGGGTTGATCGATGAGCTCCGCACCGGTGCGGAGCCGCTGCGGGTGGCCGGCCCTGAGCCGGTGCCCGGCTACGGATTCAGCGTCAACGGTGCGCCGTGCTCACCGCTCTGCTGTGGCACGCCGTCCTAGAACACGAACCACCTGGGGCCCGGAAAAGTCAGTCCCGCCAAGCCGATTGCAGGATCGCCTCGAGTGCGGCCAGCCGTGCTGAGCGCACCACCCGGTCCAAGGGCCTCATGGCATCGCCGGCAATCTGGACCTCCGACGAACTCTGCAGGCCGATCGGCATCAGCCCAGAGCTCACCGTGATGATCGCTTCCACGTGGGCGGCGTTCTCCAGCACCCGAACGGCCCGGGTCGGGGCATGGTCCGGGATCGGGTGCATCCGGCCGGCCTCGAGGATGTCCTCCACCATGCCGCGCGGGTCGTCGATGTCGATACCGACACCGGCCCGCAACGCGACCAGGGTGTCGGCGGCCGAGCGGACCGCCGACTTCAACTCGTACTCGGCCTCGCCGAGGTCGTAGTGCTGCGGCGGCGGCAGAACAGGCAGTGAGTACACCGTCCACGACAGTGCCCGCGGTTCGGGCGCCAACGTGGATTCGGTTTCCACGTCATCGAATTCGAAATACTCGAACTCCGGCACCAGCCCGACGCCGTCCAGCTCGTCATGGGTCACGAGCACCGCTTCTCCGACCGCCAGCGCATCCCGCTGGAACTGCGAACCCGCAGGCAGACCGCGGACGTCGCCGGGAACCGGCAGGGCCACCCTGATCGAGGGCCTGGTTCCGGATCTGCCGACAGCGGTGCGCAGGGTCTGCAGCAACGACACCGAACCGGAGTCCTCCAACTCCGGCCAGGGCAGGCTGGTTCGGACCGCCGCCTGCGAGTCATAAGCCGTCACAGAATGCATTGGTGCCCACTGGGATAACGCGTCGAGGACGTCGTCAGGCGCGGCCGCGCCGGCAAGCCAGGCGTTGGCCCACATCGAAAGAGTTGCACTTGGACACCACATGATCCTGGCAGTGTAATTGTCGGTCGCCGATCAGGCCTGATTCGCTAGGGTGGGCGCATGCCCCTACCGCTGATCTGGCTCATCCTGGCGCTGGGACTCGCCGGGGCAGAAGCGCTGACCGGCGACATGTTCCTGCTCATGCTGGCCGGCGGTGCATTGGCCGCGAGCGGATCGAGTTGGCTGTTCGACTTCCCGCTCTGGGCCGACGGCGCGGTGTTCCTCGTGGTGTCGGTGCTGTTGCTGGTGCTGGTCCGGCCCGCGTTGCGGCGCCGTTTCGAGGCCGGACGAGGCCTTCCCGAGCCCGTCAAGGCGCTCGAAGGCAAGACCGCGCTGGTGTTGGATCGGGTGGCCCAGCACGAAGGGCAGGTCAAGCTAGATGGAGAAGTCTGGACGGCCCGGCCTCTCAACGACCACGATGTGTACGAACCAGGTGAGCATGTGACCGTGGTCAGGATCGACGGTGCCACCGCGGTGGTCTTCAAGACGATGTAGTGCCTCTTCAAAACGACTTCGAAACGACGTAGCTCCAGGGAGGGATTCACCATGGAAGGTGCCGTGGCCGGGCTGGTCTTGTTGCTTGTGCTGGTGGTGTTCGCGATCATCGTCGTGGCCAAATCGGTCGCGCTCATTCCCCAGGCGGAGGCCGCGGTGATCGAGCGCCTCGGCCGCTACAGCCGCACCGTCAGCGGACAGCTGACGTTGTTGGTGCCGTTCATCGATCGGATCCGGGCGCGCGTGGATCTCCGCGAACGGGTGGTGTCGTTCCCGCCGCAACCGGTGATCACCGAGGACAACCTGACCCTCAACATCGACACCGTGGTCTATTTCCAGGTCACCAACCCGCAGGCAGCGGTGTACCAGATCAGCAACTACATCGTCGGTGTGGAACAGCTGACCACCACCACGCTTCGCAACGTCGTCGGTGGCATGACGCTGGAGCAGACCCTGACCTCGCGCGACTCGATCAACGCCCAGTTGCGCGGTGTGCTCGACGAGGCGACCGGCCGGTGGGGGCTTCGCGTCGCCCGGGTGGAGCTGCGCAGCATCGACCCGCCGCCGTCCATCCAGGAGTCGATGGAAAAGCAGATGAAGGCCGATCGTGACAAGCGGGCCATGATCCTCACCGCCGAGGGTGTGCGGGAATCCTCGATCAAGCAGGCCGAGGGCCAGAAGCAGTCGCAGATCCTGGCGGCCGAGGGCGCCAAGCAGGCCGCGATCCTGGCCGCCGAGGCCGACCGGCAGTCCCGGATGCTGCGGGCCCAGGGTGAGCGGGCCGCTCAGTACCTGCAGGCCCAGGGGCAGGCCAAGGCCATCGAGAAGACGTTCGCCGCGATCAAGGCGGGCCGACCCACCCCGGAAATGCTGGCGTATCAGTACCTGCAGACGCTGCCGCAGATGGCCAAGGGCGAAGCGAACAAGGTCTGGCTGGTCCCCAGCGATTTCGGTTCGGCGTTACAGGGTTTCACCAAGATGCTGGGGGCGCCCGGCGAGGACGGCGTCTTCCGGTACACCCCGTCGCCCGTGGACGAGGACCTGCCGAAGCCCGAGGACGACAGCGACGAGGTCGCCGAATGGTTCAACACGGAGACCGATCCGGAGATCGCCCGGGCGGTTGCCAAGGCCGAGGCCGAGGCTCGGGCCACCACTCCGCCGCTGAGTGCCAGGCCGCCGCAATCGTCGTTGGAGACCCCGCCGGAGACCCCGCCGCCGGGGACCCTGCCCAACGAACTGGAGGGTGGCGCGCACGGGGCGCAGTAGCGCCGGTGCGTCAGCGCTTCGGCCGTAGCCGGATCTCGACCATCGGCAGCGGTGTGTCCGTCTCGGTGATCGGCTGGCCGAGGGTCTCTTCGAGGACGAGTTTGAACTGCTGCCACGTCGCCGGGTGGCGCTCCCGGTAATCGGTCAGCACCTGATCGGCGCGGCGCTGGTCGAGGACATGGGCATCGCCGCACACCGGCCGGTGACTGCCCAGCCACACCCTGACCTCCGGATTGACGGCGATGTTGCGGAACCACTGCGCTTTTGTACCGAAGCCGGAGGCGACGACGACGGTGTCGGGACTCGGTCGGTCCACGACTTCGAGCACGACGTGTCGGCGTTCGCCGGAGGTGCGGCCGATGTGCTCGAGCATCATCATTCTCGTGCCGAGCAGCGCTCCGGCCCGGATCCGGTAGAGCCAGATCGGGGCCCGCACGAGCCTGCGGTTGCGTAGGAGGCGTGCACCGAAATCGGGCAGTGCGCTCATACGTCGTCTCCTCTCGCCCCGTTCACGGCTCCGTGAAGGTGCGTGGAATGTCCACCGGTTCCGGTGTGTCGGCCTGCAGATGCGCACGCTCGCGGTGGTGGAGGCGCATCTCGTAGACCAGTCCGGTCACACCGAGTGCGGCGGTGCCCAGCGACACCAGGATCAACGCCGGGCTGATGTTTCCGGTCAACGCGTCGCCCAGGATGACGACCGCCGCGGTGCCGGGGAACAGCCCCACCAGCGTCGCCAAGGTGTAGGGCACCACCCGTACGGCGGACGCGCCGGCGGCGTAGTTCAGCACCGAGAACGGCACCGCCGGAATCAGCCGCATGGACAGCACCACCGGCCAGCCACGCCGCCGCAGCCGGGTGTCCAGTGAGTCGATCCGGGGGTGGGGCAGCAGCCGGTTGAGCTGCCAGCCGGCCGCGCGGATCAGGAACAGGGCCAGCACCGCACTCACCGCGCTGGCCGCCACCGCGATCGCCACGCCCAGTACGGGGCCGAACAGCAGACCTGCGGCCAGGGTGAAGGCGGTGCGGGGGAACGGGAAGACCGTCACCACGATGTGGGCGCCGAGGAAGGCCAGCGGGAACCAGGGCCCCACCGAGGTGGCCCAGTCCCGCATCTGCATCGCCGTGGGCAATGGAATCAGCACGGCAACTGCGACGAGAATCACAATGCCGGTCAATAGGCCCACGATCCGCCGAGGTGGCAGCTGGGAAGCCGTCGCGATCACCGCGGCGCGCACGACGCGCAGGGTTCTGACGACGGGTTTCACGTCATACAACAGTACGGGCCGCCGGCGCGGAACACCGGTGGGCGCCGCCGTGAGTCGACCGACCAGCGGTCAGCGCCGTGACGGCGATCATTTAGCCTGAGGGGCGAGTGGGTAGGTCACACGCTGCGATAACAGGAGATGCGGGTGTCGTTACAGGGGACTAGTGCGGTCGAGTCGGACCGTCAGCAGTGGCGGACGGCGGTCGCCGGCGTGCTGGCCAAGAGCAGTCGGCGGGACGTCGCCGATCTGCCGGCCGAGCCGGAGCGCCTACTGGATTCGAAGACCTATGAGGGTTTCGCCATCCGGCCGCTGTACACCAGCCTGGACGCGCTTCCGGAGACCACCCTGCCGGGGCAGTGGCCGTTCGTGCGCGGCGGTGATGCCCTTCGGGATGTGAAGTCCGGCTGGAAGGTCGTCGAGAGCTTCCCCGCTGTCGCGGGCAGCGCCGTGGGCACGGTCAACGGTGCGGTGCTGGTGGCGCTGACCGAGGGTGCCAGTGCGCTGGCCGTGCGGGTCGGCGAGGACGGTATCGCTCTGGGCGAGCTGGACCGCCTGCTGGACGGTGTGTTCCTGGATCTGGTGCCGGTGATCTTCGAAGGCGTTGCGAACTCCGCGGCGGACCTGGCCGCCGTCGCCGACGCGGTGTTGCCGCTTCTCGAAAACCTTGACGACGACCAGCGGTCGCGTTTGTCGATCGACCTGGGTGTCGACCCGCTGACCGCGCCGCTCTCCGGGCAGCCCGCCGTCGGTGGGGCCGACAATTCAGCCACCGCCGATGACTCGGACTTACTCGCCACCGTCGCCAAGCTGACCGGCTACGCCGGCGGAGTGCGGGCGATCACGGTCGACGGCCCGGCGTTCCACAACCTGGGCGCCAGTGCGGCGTGGGAGCTCGCCGGCTCGGTTGCCGCGGCCGTCGCCTATCTGCGGATCCTCAACGACGGCGGAGTTGCGGCACCGGATGCGCTGAGGCAGATCAGTTTCCGGTACGCCGCCGATGACGATCAGTTCATGACGATCGCCAAGTTGCGGGTCGCGCGGCAGCTCTGGGCCCGGGTCGCCGAGGTGGTCGGTGCCGACACTGCAGATGACGCCGGAGCAGCGCGCATTCATGCCGTGACCTCGCTGCCGATGATGACGCAGCGGGATCCCTGGGTGAACATGCTGCGCACCACTCTGGCCGCCTTCGCCGCGGGCGTCGGGGGAGCCGACACCGTGCAGGTGCACCCGTTCGACGCGGCGATTCCCGACGGCCTGGACGGGACGTCGACGAGTTTCACCCGCCGCATCGCCCGCAACACCCAGCTGCTGCTGCTCGAGGAGTCGCACATCGGTCAGGTGCTCGACCCGGCCGGTGGCTCGTGGTTTGTCGAAGACCTGACCGCGCAACTCGCCGAGCAGGCCTGGGCGCATTTCCAGGACATCGAGGCGCGCGGCGGATTCGTCGCGGCCCGCGACTACATCGCCGCCCAGATCGCCGACGTCGCCGCCCGGCGCAGTGCCGACATCGCGCACCGCCGCACTTCGATCACCGGTGTCAACGAATTCCCCAACCTCGACGAAAAGCCGCTCCCACAAAGTGGTTCGGTGTCCTCGATCGCTCGGTACGCGGCCGGATTCGAGGCGCTGCGCGACCGCTCGGATGCGTTCCTGGCAACGACCGGTGCCCGTCCCAAGGTTCTGTTGCTGCCGCTGGGGCCGCTGTCCGAGCACAACATCCGCACCACGTTCGCGTCGAACCTGTTGGCTTCCGGCGGTATCGAGGCGATCAACCCCGGGGTCCTGGACGCGGCCGCGGTTGCCGGGGCAGTGGCAGAGGCCGGTGCCCCGACGGTGGCGGTGCTGTGTGGAACCGATGCCCGTTACGGCGCAGAGGCGTCCGGAGCGGTGGCGGCCGCACGCGCTGCCGGTGTCCGGCAGGTGTTGCTCGCCGGCCCGGAAAAGGCTGTCGCCGAAGCTGACTCGAAGCCCGACGGATATCTGACCGCGAAGATCGATGCGGTCGAAGCCTTGTCGAACCTCCTCACCGGACTGGGGGCCTGAGATGACTGCCACAACTGGATCAGAGATCCGTAGTTTCGCCGACGTACCACTGCGCGGTGACGAGCCGGCTCGGTCCGTCACCCCCGACGCGGTGCAGGAGCATGTCGCGGCCGCCGCCGCCGCGCACGGCTACGCGCCCGAGCAGTTGACCTGGGCGACGCCGGAGGGCATCGACGTCAAGCCGGTGTACATCGCTGCCGACCGCGACGAGGCGGCCGAGGCCGGCTATCCGCTCGACAGTTTCCCGGGCGCACCGCCTTTCGTGCGCGGGCCGTACCCGACGATGTACGTGAACCAGCCGTGGACCATCCGGCAGTACGCCGGGTTCTCGACGGCCGCCGAGTCCAACGCGTTCTACCGCCGCAACCTGGCCGCCGGCCAGAAGGGTCTGTCGGTGGCCTTCGACCTGGCCACCCACCGCGGGTACGACTCGGACCATCCGCGCGTGCAGGGTGACGTCGGAATGGCCGGTGTGGCCATCGATTCCATCCTCGACATGCGCCAGTTGTTCGACGGCATCGACCTGTCGACCGTGTCGGTCTCGATGACGATGAACGGCGCGGTGCTGCCGATCCTGGCGCTCTACGTCGTCGCCGCCGAGGAGCAGGGGGTGCCGCCGGAGAAGCTGGCCGGGACCATCCAGAACGACATCCTCAAAGAGTTCATGGTCCGCAACACCTACATCTATCCGCCCAAGCCGTCGATGCGGATCATCTCGGACATCTTCGCCTACACCAGCGCCAAGATGCCGAAGTTCAACTCGATCTCGATCTCGGGTTACCACATCCAAGAGGCCGGTGCCACAGCGGATCTGGAGCTCGCCTACACGCTCGCCGACGGTGTCGAGTACATCAAGGCCGGCCTGGATGCCGGACTGGACATCGACAAGTTCGCACCGCGGCTGAGCTTCTTCTGGGGCATCGGCATGAACTTCTTCATGGAGGTGGCCAAGCTTCGGGCCGGCCGCCTGCTGTGGAGCGAGTTGGTGGCCCAGTTCGATCCCAAGAGTGACAAGTCGTTGTCACTGCGCACCCACTCACAGACCTCGGGCTGGTCGCTGACCGCACAGGACGTGTTCAACAACGTCGCCAGAACCTGTATCGAGGCGATGGCGGCCACGCAGGGGCACACCCAGTCGCTGCACACCAACGCCCTGGACGAGGCCCTGGCGCTGCCTACCGATTTCTCCGCCCGGATCGCCCGCAACACCCAGCTCCTGCTGCAGCAGGAGTCGGGAACCACCCGGCCGATCGACCCGTGGGGCGGTTCCTACTACGTCGAGTGGCTGACGCATCAGCTGGCCGAGAAGGCACGTGCCCACATCCACGAGGTGAACGAGCACGGCGGCATGGCGCAGGCGATCAGCGACGGGATTCCGAAGCTGCGTATCGAGGAGGCGGCCGCCCGCACCCAGGCGCGTATCGACTCCGGCGCCCAGCCGCTGATCGGCGTCAACAAGTACCAGGTGGAAGAGGACCAGGAGATCGAGGTCCTCAAGGTCGAGAACAGCCGGGTGCGGGCCGAGCAGCTGGCCAAGCTGCAGCAGCTTCGAGCCGACCGGGACGAGTCGGCGACGCAGGCCGCTCTGGCAGAGCTGACCCGTGCGGCCGAGGCCATCGGGTCCGCCGGCGAAGACGGTCTGGGCAACAACCTGCTGGCCCTGGCCATCAATGCGGCCCGGGCCAAGGCCACCCTCGGCGAGATCTCCGACGCGCTGGAGAAGGTGTACGGGCGCCACCAGGCCGAGATCCGTACGATTTCGGGCGTCTACCGCGACGAGGTTGGAAAGGGCAGCAACATCGCTACCGCGACGGAGCTGGTGAACAAGTTCGCCGAGGCCGACGGCCGTCGGCCCCGCATCCTGGTGGCCAAGATGGGCCAGGACGGTCACGACCGTGGCCAGAAGGTGATCGCGACGGCATTCGCCGACATCGGCTTCGACGTCGACGTGGGCTCGCTGTTCTCCACCCCGGAGGAGGTGGCCCGGCAGGCCGCCGACAACGACGTGCATGTGGTCGGGGTGTCCTCGCTGGCGGCGGGGCATCTCACCTTGGTGCCGGCGCTGCGTGACGCGCTGGCCGAGGTGGGTCGCCCGGACATCATGATCGTCGTCGGCGGGGTCATCCCGCCCGGGGATTTCGACGAGCTGTACGAGGCCGGGGCGACCGCGATCTTCCCGCCGGGCACCGTGATCGCCGACGCCGCCATCGGCCTGCTGCAGAAGCTGGCAGACCGGCTCGGGTACCAGCTGGGCGAGTAGTGGCTTCCGTTCGGAGGGCAGGAGCGGAGCGACCCGGGATATGAACTCAGTTCGCGAACTGGCGGCGGCCGTCCGCAACGGCGACCGCGCCGCGCTGGCACGGGCCATCACGATGGTCGAGTCCACCCGGGCCGATCATCGTGACCAGGCCCAGCAGTTGCTGCTAGAGCTCATGCCGGACGCCGGCAAAGCCCAACATGTCGGTATCACCGGGGTGCCGGGGGTCGGCAAGTCGACGACGATCGAAGCCCTCGGCATGTACCTGATCGAGGCAGGTCACCGGGTCGCGGTCCTGGCTGTCGACCCGTCGTCGACCCGGACCGGCGGCTCGATCCTGGGCGACAAGACCCGGATGGCCCGCCTGGCGGTCCATCCGGATGCCTACATCCGGCCGTCGCCGACCTCAGGGACGCTCGGCGGGGTGGCGAAGGCCACCCGGGAGACCATCGTGCTGCTGGAGGCGGCGGGCTACGACGTCATCCTGGTTGAGACCGTCGGGGTGGGGCAGTCCGAGGTCACGGTGTCGAACATGGTCGACACATTCGTCTTTCTCACCCTGGCCCGCACGGGCGACCAGTTGCAGGGCATCAAGAAGGGTGTCCTGGAGTTGGCCGATGTCATCGTCGTCAACAAGGCCGACGGTGAGCACGCGATCGAGGCCAAGGCGGCCGCCCGCGAACTGACCGGAGCCATCCGTCTGATCTATCCCCGCGAAACACTGTGGCGGCCACCGGTTCTCACGATGAGCGCGATCGAAGGTCACGGGCTTGCCGAGCTGTGGGAGACAGTGATCAAGCACCGCGAGGTGCTCACCGAGGCGGGCGAGTTCGAAGCCAGGCGCCGGGCGCAGCAGGTGGACTGGACCTGGTCGATGGTGCGCGACACGGTGCTGGACCGGGTGATGTCGCATCCTGGGGTGCGCGAGATCCGCGACGAGGTGGAACGCCGGGTGCGCGAGGGCGAACTGACCCCGGCGCTGGCGGCCCAGGAGATTCTCGACGCTGCCGACTGACGGGACGTCTGCCGCACTTACGCTGTTGCAAGCGACACGGAAGCGAAAGGCTGGGCTGAGCCGGAGATGAGGGACGTGAAGGCGAAACTGCGTGTGCTCGTGGGCGCTGCGTTGGTCGGCGGTGTGGTGTTGACCGGGTGTGGGGGCGGCGGGTCGACCGGGGCACAACCCACCGTGGCCAAGACCAAGCTGCAGGCTCTGGCAAAGGAGAAGCTGGAAGCCGCGGCCAAGCGCAAGGCCAAGTCTGTGACCTGCGAAGACGGCATCGCCGGCAAGGTGGGGGCGACCCAGCGTTGTGTGCTGACAGCCAAGGACGGCACCAAGTACGGCGTTACGGCTACGGTCAAAACCGTCGAGTCCGACAACGTCAACATCGACTTCAAGGTGGACGACAAGCCGAGCCAGTGATCTGGGGGCCGATCTCCGGCTAACAGGTAGGTAACGCTTGTGGAATTTGCCGGGGGTCCAGGTAAATTCGAGTGTGTGACCGATCACAACGGGGTGCGCGACGAGGCGCTCCCACACGGCGTCCAAGGCGCGGCGGACAGGAACTTCTCCTGTACGGTCCGCGGGTTCTCGAAATTGTTCCCAGGCCGGAAGTACGGCGGCGGGGCGCTGGTGATTCTGCAGGACGGGGTGCCGGTCGTCGATGTCTGGACCGGCTACTCGGATCGTGAAGGTACACAACATTGGACGGCCGATACCGGCGCCATGGTGTTCTCCGCGACAAAGGGGATGGCCTCGACCGTCATCCATCGCCTCGTCGACCGCGGTCTGATCGAATACGACAGCCCGGTGAGCGCGTACTGGCCTGAATTCGCGGCCAGCGGCAAATCCGCGATCACGGTGCGGCAGGTGATGGCGCACGAGGCCGGGCTGTCTCAGCTCAATGGCGTCAGCAAAGCCGATCTGCTGGATCACCTGGTGATGGAGGGCCGGGTTGCCGCCGCGCCGGTCAACTCGATTCTGTTCGGCAAGCCGGCTTACCACGCCCTGACCTACGGCTGGTTGTTGTCAGGTCTGGCTCGTGCGGTGACCGGGCGGAGCATGCGTGAGCTGTTCCGTGCCGAGTTGGCCGAACCGCTGGGGACGGACGGCCTTCACCTGGGGCGCCCACCGGTTGGGTCTCCCACCCGGGCCGCGCAAATCCTTCTGCCGCAACGGCATTGGCCCAACCAGATCTTTGACTTCGTTGCGCCGAGGGTCGCTGCGCTGAACTTCTCCCGGGCCTTCGGCTCGATGTACTTCCCCGGCGTGATGTCGCTGGTTCAGGGCGAGACTCCGTTCCTGGACTCCGAGGCGCCTGCGGTCAACGGCGTGGCAACTGCCCGAGGCCTGGCCAGGATGTACGGCGCGATCGCCAACCGGGGCCGCTTCAACGGCGCCGAATACCTGTCCGAGCGCACCGTGGCCGGGCTGACCGGTCCGCCCGGATTGCGTCCGGACCACAATCTGGGGGTGCCACTCGGCTTCCACCTCGGATATCACTCGGTCCCGTTCGGGGTGATGCCCGGATTCGGGCACGTGGGGCTCGGTGGGTCGGTCGGCTGGGCGGACCCGGCCAGCGGGCTGGCGATCGGCTTCGTCCACAACCGGCTGTTGACGCCGATGGTGCTCGACATGGCCGCCTTCGTCGGTCTGAACGCTCTGATCCGGAAGGACGCCGCCCGCGCCCGCGAGCGGGGATACGTGGCCGTACCGGATCTCGGTGCGTCGCCGCACGGGGTACCCAGGCCCGCCGCGGGGTAGTTGGTCGCTCACCCGACATAAAGCCGATCTGACGAATGCCGTCAGGTCGGTTTTATTCGTTGCGGTGGGTCGCAGCGGGCCCACGAACGCGGTCGCACCGCTCCTAGCTGCAGTGATATACATCACATAATGTCCCAGTTGTGGGACACCACTACCGGACATGCAGCGCTTCTCCGCCGTTAACCCTGGTTGGTTTGCTTTCAATCCATGCAGTGGGCTTGCTCACGCATTCGCGGGTGGCGTGCGCTGAGTCTCAGCGCACCGCGGTCCGGGGCCCCGATGGGCGCATCGGCGCCCGGTGGGGTAGCGAGCGAATGGCCGATCTGGACGATCTGCGCTGGTGGATACGTTGCTGTCGTCTGCCAGGAGGATGGGACCAGTGTGAGCTGATTTTGCCAGGGTGATGGGACCACCTGGATTGCCAGTTATGGGACCACCGGCGCGTCGCGTCGGTGGTCTCTTCATCTGTTCGTTTGATCGCCGTGATGGTCCAAGTCACGGAGGCGGCGGGCATGGCTTTTCGGGAGGTCAGTGTGAACGAGATCAGGGAAGTGCTGCGGGTGTGGCTGGGGGTCGCGGGGCTACCGGCACCGGGGTACCGCACGATCGCCGCGCATTGCGGCGTGGACCGCAAAACGGTGCGCCGCTACGTCGAGGCCGCGCAAGCGGCTGGTCTGCGCCGTAGCGACGGCGTCGAGGCTGTCGATGACGGGTTGATCGGGGCTGTCGCCGACGCGGTGCGCCCAGTACGCCCCGATGGCCACGGCGCAGCGTGGGAACAGCTGCTGGGGTTTGAGGACCAGATCACCGCGTGGGTGGCCGGCGATGGTCAGGCGCGGCCGTTGACGATCACCAAGATCCAGACGTTGCTGGCCCGTCAGGGGTGCGTGGTGCCGTATCGAACGTTGAACCGATTCGCCGGTGAGCGTTGCGGTTTCGGCCGCAAGGACACCACGGTGCGGGTCGCTGACGGGGATCCCGGGGTGGAATGCCAGATCGATTTCGGCTACCTGGGGATGCTGACCGACGCCACCGATGGGCGGCGTCGCAAGGTGCACGCGTTGATCTTCACTGCCGTCTACTCCCGGCACATGTTCGTGTGGCTGTCCTACTCACAGACCCTGGCGGCGGTGATCGCCGGCTGCCAGGCGGCGTGGGAGTTCTTTGGCGGGGTGTTCACGGTGCTGATCCCAGACAACCTCAAGCCGGTGATCGCCGCTGCTGATGCGGTCAACCCCCGATTCACCGCGGGCTGGCTCGACTACGCCGGCCATGTCGGGTTCCTTACCGACCCGGCCCGGGTGCGTTCCCCGAAAGACAAACCGCGGGTGGAACGTGCGGTGCAGTACGTGCGCCGAAACTTCTGGGACGGTGAAACATTCACCAGTATTGAGCAGGCACAGCAGGCTGTCACCGCGTGGTGTCTTCGTACTGCCGGGACCCGTATCCACGGCAGCACGTGTGCACGGCCAGTGGAGGTGTTCACCACCGAAGAACAGGCCCTACTGCTTCCGGTGCCGGGCGCTTACGACGTGCCGATGTTCAAGACCGTAAAGGTGCACCGCGACTTCCACGCCGAAGTCGCCAAAGCCCTCTACTCGCTGCCCGAGCAGTGGATCGGCACCGCGTTGGACGTGCGCGCCGATAGTGAGCTGGTGAAGTTCTATCACCGCGGTGTGCTGGTCAAAGTCCATCCCCGCCAGTCTGCAGGTGGCCGCAGCACCGACCGCGCCGATCTGCCCGAACACAAGGCCGTTTACGCGATGCGGGACTTGACGACACTGATCGCCACCTGCGCCGCGCACGGCCCCAACGTCGGGATCTACGCCGAACGCATCCTCGACGATCCGCTGCCATGGACGCGGATGCGCACCGTCTACCGACTCCAGGGCCTGGTGCGCCGATACGGCGCGCAACGCGTCGAGCAGGCCTGTTCGATGGCGCTGGACCTCGATGTCGTCTCGGTCAACAAGATCGCCTCGATGCTCGAACGCGCCACCGAGAACACGATTCCGGCGCTGCCGCTGGCCGTCGGCCACACCGCTACCCGGTTCTCCCGAGATCCCTCTGAATTCAACACCACCTCAACATCATTGAGTGTCGTTGCTAGTGCCGACTCCGAGGGGACCTGCTGACATGACCACCACAAACCGCGTGGCCGCAGACCCGGTCGGCGCAGACCTGCTCCGACTGCTCAAAGCGCTCAAACTCGGCGCCCTGGCCGACACCCTGCCCGAACGGGCCGCACTGGCCCGCCAGCACAAGCTCAGCCACATTGGATTCCTGGAAACACTGCTCGCCGACGAGGTCTCCCGGCGCGAATCCCGTTCAGCTGCCCTGCGGGCGGCCAAAGCCGGCCTCGACCCCACGATGCGTTTCGACTCCTGGACCGCACAACAGGACCTGCGCTATGACCGCACCCTGCTCGGCGACCTGACCGCGTTGCGATTCCTCGACGCCGGCCAGTCCGCGATCATCCTCGGACCCGTCGGAGTAGGCAAGACGCATCTGGCAACAGCGCTGGGGCACTTGGCTATTCGCCGCCGCCATAGTGTCCTGTTCGCCCGATCCGACAAACTGTTCACCCGGCTGCGTGCCGCTCGACTCGACCACACCGTCGACGCCGAGATCCGACGGCTGGCAGCCGTGGACGTCCTGATCATCGACGACTTCGCGCTGCGGCCCCTCGACGCCACCGAAACCAGCGACTTCTACGAAATCGTCGTCGAACGCCACCAAACCAAGACCACCATCGTGACGTCCAACCGCGAACCCGCCGAATGGTTGACCATGACCGCCGACACCCTGCTCGCCCAATCAGCCATCGACAGACTGACCGCTGCAGCCCACACCCTGGTCATCGAAGGACCGTCCTACCGCCAACGCACTCGACCCGGCCAGCTTGACCCAGAAGGGCCCGACGAGCATCCTCGATAACGCGCCACGGTGGTCCCATCCCCCTGGCAATCAGGTGGTCCCATCACCCTGGCAAGCGACAGTTGCGGTGTCAATTAAACCCATTAGCTGATGGGCTTATCGGGTACATAATCGTACCATTATCAGAGCCCGTGTAAGCGGAACGTGAATTCGGTTCAACTACGGTTTCGGTAGTTTGCGTGCCGGTTGCCAGCTAACTAATTGAAGGCTTCCTATGAATTAACTGGGAGCGGTCATTTGAACACGTGTATCGATTCGTGGACAACCCGCGAAAAGGTGTTTCAGTGCGCGGTATTAGCGCGACGCTAGTTAGCGGAATAATTTCTGTGGCCCGTCGGAGATATCGCGGGATTCGATGAAGTGTGTTGGGCCACAAGTGTATTCGGGTGTTTTCTGGCTAAGTGGTTGGGCTTCCCGGGGTCTCGCTGAGGAAAACGACTGCCACTGCCAGTTTTGAATATGAGGTTCGTCCAGCGAACATGCGATCGTTTTTGCGATCGGATGTTTCCAACATCTAGGTTGGGCCACGCGCTAGGCTACGGACCCGCGTTGGCAACGACTCGAACCGGATACGGGGATTCGGTACCGTGCGTCGATGGCGACGTAGCGCACTTTCTTTTCCACGTCCTAAGTACGTTGATCGGAGCTTTGCTCATCGATCGAACCGAGAGAGGTTGAGCCCACTTGGCCGAGACTCCAGTGACCCCGATTGCCGTAATCGGCATGGCATGCCGGCTACCCAACGGGATCGACTCGCCTGCCAAGTTGTGGGATGCATTGTTACGGGGCGACGACCTGGTCACCGAAGTTCCGCTCGACCGCTGGGACGCCGAGGAGTTCTACGACCCCGAAGCCGGGGTCGCCGGCCGGTCGGTGTCGAAGTGGGGTGGATTCCTCGACGACATCGGTGGTTTCGACGCCGACTTCTTCGGGATCGGCGAGCGCGAGGCGATTGCGCTGGATCCCCAGCAGCGTCTGTTGCTCGAGACCTCCTGGGAGGCCCTTGAGCACGGCGGTATCGACCCGGCTTCTCTCGCAGGATCGCTGACCGGCGTCTTCGTCGGCATGACCGGCGCCGACTACCAATTGGTGGCCGCCGACGCCCAGGCCCTGGACGGGCCGTACGGCTTCACCGGAAGCAATTTCAGCATGGCGTCCGGACGTATCGCGTACGCGCTCGGCGCGACCGGGCCCGCCTACACCGTGGATTCCGCATGCTCGTCGGGGCTGCTCGCCGTGCACAACGCGTGCCGCAGCCTCCACGACGGTGAGAGTGACCTCGCGCTGGCCGGCGGAGTCAACGTCGTCCTGGAGCCACGCAAGATGTCATCAGGTTCCGCGCAGGGAATGCTGTCCCCGACAGGTCGCTGCCACGCATTCGATGCGGACGCGGACGGCTTCGTCTCGGGCGAAGCCGTCGGCATGGTGCTGCTGAAGCGACTCCCGGATGCGGTGCGGGACGGTGATCGGGTTCTCGCGGTGATCCGTGGTACCGCAGCCAACCAGGACGGGCGCACCGTCAACATCGCCACGCCGTCGCGCGATGCGCAGGTGGCCGTGTACCAGGCGGCGCTGGCCGCGGCGGCCACTGATCCCGCCACGATCGGGATGGTTGAAGCACACGGGACCGGTACGCCGGTCGGCGATCCGATCGAGTACGCCGGACTGGCCCACGTCTACGGCACCGACGGCCCGTGCGCGCTCGGCTCGGCGAAAACCAACTTCGGCCACACCCAGTCGGCCTCGGGCACCGTCAGCCTGATCAAGGCCGTGCTGGCCCTGCAGGAGGCGGTCGTTCCGCAGAGCCTGCATTTCAATCGGCTGCCCGACCAGATGGCTGCGATCGACACCAACCTGTTCGTGCCCCAGGCGAATGTGCCGTGGCCGGCGCTCGCGGGGCATCCGCGCCGAGCGGCCGTGTCGTCGTACGGCCTTTCCGGAACCAACGTCCACGCGGTCGTCGAACAGGCGCCGGCGTACTCGCCCGCCGTCACCGTCGAGGGCGGGGACGCGGAACCGGCGCCGGCCGACGGCCCCAAGCTGTTCACCATCTCCTCGAGCTCGGCCGAGGCGCTCAGGCAGACCGCGGGAGGCCTGGCCGACTGGGTAGCCGCTCAGGCGGGTGCCGGCGAACTCACCGATCTCGGCTATACGCTCGCCCGTCGCCGCGGACACCGCGACGTCCGGACCTCCGTGCTGGCAGGCAGCTCGGAAGAACTCGTCAAGGCCCTTCGCGAGGTGGCCGACGGCGATGCGCCGTACCAGCCCGCGGTTGCAGCCGGTGGCCGTGGACCGGTCTGGGTGTTCTCGGGGCATGGATCGCAATGGGCCGGGATGGGCGCCTCCCTGTTGGCCGCCGAACCCGTCTTCGCAGCGACCGTGGCCGAACTCGAGCCGCTCATCGCCCGTGAGTCCGGGTTCTCGGTGACCGAGGCGATGTCGGCTTCCGAGGTCGTGACCGGGATGGACCGGGTACAGCCGACGGTCTTCGCGATGCAGGTCGCGCTGGCAGCCACGATGAAGGCCTACGGGGTGAACCCGGGCGCGGTGATCGGCCATTCGATGGGGGAGGCCGCCGCGGCTGTCGTTGCGGGTGCACTGTCGGTCGAGGACGGCGTGAAGCTGATCTGCCGCCGGTCGCGGTTGATGGCGCGCATTGCCGGATCCGGTGCGATGGCTTCGGTGGAACTTCCTGCGGCGCAGGTGCTTTCCGAACTCGCGGCTCAGGGTGTCGGCGACGTCGTGCTGTCGGTGGTGGCCTCGCCGCAGTCGACGGTGGTCGGCGGCGCAACCGAGTCGATCCGAAACCTGGTGGCAGGCTGGGAGAAGCGGGGCC
Source organism: Mycobacterium sp. 134 (assembly GCF_048282715.1). Taxonomy (NCBI): domain Bacteria; kingdom Bacillati; phylum Actinomycetota; class Actinomycetes; order Mycobacteriales; family Mycobacteriaceae; genus Mycobacterium; species Mycobacterium sp. 134. Next base: position 3,465,474 of record NZ_JBLVUN010000008.1, on the reverse strand, counting down.
TGCTGGCCCGCGAGGTGGCCGTCGAGGTCGCCTCGCATTCGCCCCAGGTCGACCCGATCCTCGATGAGCTGGCCGACGAGTTGGCTGATCTTTCCCCCATGGAGCCGACGGTTCCGTACTACTCGTCCACCCTGTATGACCCGCGCGAAGAACCCATGTGGGACGCGGATTACTGGGCCGACAACCTGCGATACACCGTGCGGTTCGCCGCGGCGGTGCAGGCCGCGCTCGAAGACGGCTACCGGGTGTTCGGTGAACTGTCGCCGCACCCGCTGCTGACCCTTGCCGTCGAGCAGACGGCCCGCAGCCTGGACATGTCGACCGCGGTCCTGGCGAGCATGCGGCGCGAACAGGAGATGCCTTCGGGGCTGCGCGGTTTCGTGGGTAACCTTCACGATTCTGGTGCGGCAGTCGATTTCTCGGCGCTGTATCCCGACGGCCGCCTGGTCGAGGCGCCGTTGCCGGCCTGGACCCACCGCACCCTGATGCTGGCCCGGGGAGGGCAGGACCAGCTGGGCCACGGTGGCCACAGCGTCGCGGTGCATCCGCTGCTCGGCGCGCACATCCTGCTGCCCGAGGACCAGGAACGCCATGTCTGGCAGGCGGACGTCGGCACCGCGGGACAGCCCTGGCTCGACGACCACCGGGTGCACGACGTGGCGGCCCTGCCCGGCGCGGCGTACTGCGAGATGGCGTTGACCGCCGCCGCGGGCGTTCTCGGTGCGGGCGCCGAGGTGACCGACCTCGCGTTCCATGACCTGCTCCTGCTCGACGACCAGACCGTCGTGTCGACCGTGGCGGCCGTGCTCACCGACGGTGTTGCCGAATTCGGGATCGAGACCACGCGCGACGGTGAACGGGTCCGCCGGGCATCCGCGCGACTGCAGGCCGGCGACGGGTCCGTGCCGCAGAGTCGCGACATCACTGTGCTGCTGGCTACCCACGCCGACCGCACGGACGGTGCCGAACTGCGGGAATCGTTTGCGGTGCACGGCATCCAGTACGGGCCGGCATTCGCAGGCCTGGTCTCGGCGGGAACCGGACCCGGAGGTTCTGTCCTCGCCGAAGTCGCACTGCCTCCGGCACTTCGCTCGCAGCAGTCCGCATACTCCGTGCACCCCGCGCTTCTCGACGCATGCTTCCAGTCGGTTGCTGTGCATCCGACGATCGGTGACGACTCGACCGGGGCGTTGCTGCTGCCGCTGGGCGTACGCAGGATTCGCGTGCACGCCGCCACCCGCCAGGCGCACTACTGCGTTGCGCAGGTCAGGAAGGTCGGCGAGGCGCTGGTGGAGGCGGATCTGGAGATCCTCGACGAGCACGGAGCCGTACTCGTCACGATCGACGGCCTGCGACTCGGCTCGCACGCGGGAGCCTCCCAACGCGATCACACGCTCAACAACCGGCTGCTCACGGTGGACTGGATCCAGCCGAGCCTGCCGAAGGCCGGCGACTTCGGCAGCCGATCGGTGTTGGTGATCGGGACGACCGAGCCGGGCGACCCGCAGTCCGACGGCCTCGTGGCGGCGCTGACATCGCACGGCGTCACCGCCATTCAGATGGCCTGGCCGAGCGGCATCGACGATGCCGCTGCCCGAGCCGCGCTGGAAGCGCACCTGGAAAACGAAAACATCGGGGCCGTCGTGGTATTCGCCGGTGGCGAGCCGGCCGCCGCGTCCGACTCGGCCGTGGTGTCGCAGGGCGCCGACGAGGTTCGTCGGCTGGTGCACATCGCCCGCCTGTTGCCCGAAGCGTCTGGTGCGCCCCGGCTCTATCTGCTGACCCGGAACGCACAGTCAGTGGCCGAGGGTGATGTGGCGAACCTCGCCCAGGCCGGGTTGCGCGGCCTGATCAGGGTGATCGGGGTCGAGCACCCGCATCTGCATCCGACGATGATCGACCTCGACGGCCACACGGATGCCGAGCACGTGGCCGCCCAGGTTCTGGCGGGATCCGAAGAGGACGAGACAGCTTGGCGTGACGGGGTTTTCTACGCGGGGCGCCTCAATCTCAGCCCGTTGGGTTCGGACGATTTCCGGTCGACCGTGGTGGACCACCAGCGCGACGGGGTCCGACTGCAGATCCGTACCCCCGGCGACCTGCAGTCGCTGGAACTGGCCGCCGTCGATCGGGTGGAGCCGGGACCCGGGCAGATCGAGGTCGCGGTGCGCGCATCGAACCTCAACTTCGCCGATGTCCTCGTGGCACTGGGCCGGTACCCCAGTTTCGAGGGGCGCATGCCGCAGCTCGGTGCCGATTACGCCGGTGAGGTCGTGGCGGTCGGACCTGGCGTGACCGAGCATGAGGTGGGTGACCTCGTGGCCGGAATCTCCACCAACGGAGCATGGGCCACCTACATCACCTGCGACGCCAACCTCGCTGTCGCCCTGCCGCCGTCCTTGACCGCCGGCCAGGCCGCCGCGGTGCCCAGTGCGCACGCCACGGCGTGGTACGGCCTGCACAACCTGGCCAGAATGTCCTCGCGTGACAAGGTTCTGATCCACTCCGCCACCGGTGGAGTGGGTCAGGCCGCGATCGCGCTCGCGCGTGCGGCGGGTGCCGAGATCTTCGCCACCGCAGGAAGCCCGCATCGGCGAGAGTTGTTGCGCGGCATGGGCATCACTCATGTGTATGACTCGCGCAGCATCGATTTCGCGGACCAGATCCGCCGCGACACCGATGGCTACGGCGTTGACATCGTGCTCAACTCACTGCCGGGTGCCGCGCAGCGGGCCGGACTGGAACTGCTGTCGTTCGGCGGGCGCTTCGTCGAGATCGGCAAGCGTGACATCTACGGAGACACCCGGTTGGGGCTGTTCCCGTTCCGGCGCAACCTGGCCTTCTACGCAGTGGACCTGGCGTTGTTGACGCTCACCGATCCCAACACCGTGCGCGACCTGCTGACGACGATCTACCAGCGCATCGCTGACGGTGTCCTGCCTGCACCCGAAACCACGCACTACCCGCTGACCGACGGCGCAACGGCAATCCGCGTGATGGGTGCCGCCGAGCACACCGGAAAGCTGGTGCTGGATGTGCCGCGCAGTGGTCAGGACCCCGCGGTCGTTCCTCCGTCGGAAGTCAAGACCTTCCGCGCCGACGGTTCCTACATCGTCACCGGCGGTCTGAGCGGCCTCGGGCTGTTCCTTGCCGAGAAGATGGCCGAAGCAGGTTGCGGCCGCATCGTTCTCAACGGGCGATCGGCACCCGGGCCGGCGGCACAGTCGGCGCTGCGGCGGATTCGGTCGCACGGCGTCGAGGTCGAGGTGGAGCGCGGTGATATCGCCGACCCGGCCACTGCCCGGCGGCTGGTGGCAGCGGCGACGGCATCCGGCCTTCCGCTGCGCGGTGTTCTGCACGCGGCCGCCGTGGTCGAGGACGCGACACTGAGCTCGATCACCGATGAGCTCATCGAGCGTGACTGGGCGCCGAAGGTCCGGGGCGCCTGGAACCTTCACGAGTCGACGACGGATCAGCCGCTGGACTGGTTCTGCTCGTTCTCCTCGGCGGCGGCCCTGGTCGGCTCGCCCGGCCAGGGGGCCTACGCGTCGGCCAACAGCTGGCTGGACGCTTTCGCCCACTGGCGCAAAGCCCAGGGGCTGCCTGCGACTGCGATCGCGTGGGGAGCCTGGTCCGAGATCGGTCAGGGGCAGAACCTGGCGCAGGACGAGGCCATGGCGATCCAGCCCGAAGACGGTGCCTACGCGTTCGACTCCCTGCTCCGGCACGACCGCACTCACACCGGGTATGCGCCGGTGGCGGGCGCGCCGTGGTTGGCGTCGTTCGCGCAGACCCGGCCTTTCGCCGAAGCGTTCCGCAACCTCGACAAGGGGCGCGCGGGCGGTAGCCAGTTCCTCGCCGAATTGCGGTCGATCCCAACAGAAGAATGGGCGGCACGGCTGCGCAGGCTGATCTCGGATGCGATCAGCCTGATTCTGCGGCGATCGGTCGATCCCGACCGGCCGTTGTCGGAGTACGGGCTGGATTCCCTCGGCAACCTCGAGCTGCGTACCCGGATCGAAACCGAGACAGGTATCCGGATCAGCCCGATGGGCATCACCACCATTCGGGCCCTCGCCGAGAGCCTGACCGAAACGTTGGCCGACGAAGCAACTGCTTCGACACCGTCACGATGATCCGGAAGTAGGGCTGGGAGACACATGGTCGCCTTCGAAGCAATCCACGACTGGGTCGACGCGCCGGGCACGGTTGTCTCGTGGGAGCCCTCGGCTGCGACGCTCGCCAAAGTCGCCGAGGCCCCGATCAGCAGTGTCCCGGTCAGCTATCAGCAGGCGCAGCATCTGCACGCATACCGCGATCACGCCGCCAAGGGCCGCAACATGGCGCGGTTGAACATTCCGTCGTGGAACATCGCGGGGCAGTGCGACATCCGCGCGATGTCACATGTCATCAACGCCTACTTGAGGCGCCACGACACGTTCCACAGCCGGTTCGAGGATGACGGTGCCGGCGGTTTCGTCCGCCGCACGCTGGCCAACGCCCGAGATATCCGGTTCGCTCCGAAGAATCTCGCAGAGATGGCCGCGGAGGATTGGCGCGCGCATCTGCTCGCCACGCCGGATCCGCTGCAGTGGGACTGCTTTCGCTTCGGGATCATCCAGCGGTCGGACCACTTCACGTTCTACCTGAGCGTCGATCACGTCCACGCGGACGCGATGTTCATGGGTGCCCTGTTCGTCGAGATCCACATGATGTACGCGGCTCTGGTCGGCGGCGGCGCACCACTGCAGCTGCCGGAGGCGGGCAGCTATCACGATTACTGCATCCGTCAGCATGAGTACACCACCGGACTCACGGTGGATTCGCCCGAGGTGCGGGGGTGGATCGATTTCGCCGGGCAGAATTCCGGCACCTTGCCGAAGTTCCCGCTGCCCCTCGGCGAGAATGCGGAGGCCTGTGGTGGAGCGCTGCTGACAGTGCAACTGCTCGACGACGATCAGACCGAGCGTTTCGAAACCGTGTGCGCTGCAGAGGGAACCCGGTTCAGCGGTGGCGTCTTCGCCTGCGCCGCAATGGCCGACCACAAGATCACCGGTGCGGGGACGTACCACGTGATCACCCCCACGACCACCCGCAGAACGCCGGCCGAGTACATGACCACCGGATGGTTCACCGGACTGGTCCCGATCAGCGTGCCGGTGGCGGGATCGTCGTTCGGTGCCATTGCCCGGGCGGCGCAGGAATCGTTCGACTCCCGTATCGATCTGGCGAATGTGCCGTTCGAGCGCGTGCTGGAACTCGGCGCCGATGCCGGCGTGCGGAAACCCACCTCCGGCGTTCCGATGCTGTCGTACCTCGATGCCGGGCTCCCGCCGCTGTCGCCCGCGATCATCGCGGAGTGGAATCAGCTCAACGGTCGTGTCTTCGCCGATGCCGGTGACGCGCACCAGGTCGGGATGTGGGTGAACCGGCTGGGCAAGGGAACCACTGTTACGGTCGCCTACCCCAACAATGCCGTCGCTCGTGAATCGGCACTGCGGTACGTCGAGGCGATGAAGGCCGAATACCTCGACGTCGTGGCCGGACGTGTGGGCACCGTCTCGAGCGCCCCGCTGCCTGCACTCGCAGCGTTGAGCTCGACGGTGAGTTGATCGGTGGGGCAGGAGGTTCGATCAGTGGCAGTGCTGCACGGCTCGCGAGGTGCGAACATCGACCCCTCATCGCCTGATTCGGCGATGCACCCGGACAACCGACTCGACTACACCGACCAGGCCATGTTCTTGGCGCTGCGCGCGACGGGCGAAGAATCCATGGCGCAGCTGGTGTGGGTGTACGAGCGCCCTGTAGATCTCGAAGCGGTGCGAAAGCTGCACGAGAATCTCGGGTTCGGGCTGTTCGGACGGCGCATCGAGACCTCGCCGCTGCCGTTCGGGCGGCATCGTTGGGTCGCCGCCACCGGCCCGGCGGCACCGTTGGACATCGAACAGTCCGCCCGGCCGCGAACCGAACTCACGGACTGGGCCGACGAGCGGGCGGGTCTGCCGATCGACCCGGAGACCGGTCCCGGCTGGCGCCTCGGGTTGCTGCCGATGACCGACGGATCCACCGCGATCAGCCTCGAGATATCCCATTGCCTCACCGACGGCATGGGTGCCGTGCTCACGATCACGGACGCCATGAAGGGCATCCGGCGGGAGCTCGGATATCCGGTGCCGCAATCCCGCACGAGGTCGCGTGCGCTGAAATCCGATGCCCGCGAGACATTTCGGAGCCTGCCAGAGGTCGCCCGGACGGTGGCGAAGACGGTTCGGCTGGCGTACCAACGTCGCAACGACATCAGCCGGTCGGCCCCGCCACCACAGTTGTCCTACGTAGGTGATCCCGACGCCGAGGTACAGGTGCCGGCCATATCGGTGTTCGTCGATCTCGACGAATGGGATCGCCGCGCGGAGGAATTGCAGGGGAATTCGCATTCGCTGCTGGCCGGGTTCGCGGCGAGGCTCGGCGCGCGTCTGGGGCGACAGCGCGCCGACGACGGTGCCGTCAGTCTGCTGATTCCCATCGCGGACCGCGCCGAGGACGACACGCGTGCCAACGCGGTCTCCCTGGACAGCATCGCGGTGAATCCGGCGCCGGTGACGACCGACCTGTCCGGTGCACGTGCAGCGATCAGGGCGGGCTTCAAGAAGCGCCGGGACGAACCCGACGAGTCGCTGGAACTGCTCCCGCTGATCCCGTTCGTGCCCAAGGTCGCCGTGAAACGCGGCGCCGACGTGTTGTTCGGCTTTGCCGACCTACCGGTGTCCTGCACGAATCTCGGCGATCTCGACCCGGCTCTGGGCCGCGCTGACGGCAACGATTGCGCGTATCTGTTGCTGCGAGGTGTCAACGGAAGGATCCCACGAAAATTGCTCGAACAGCGGCGTGGGCTGCTGACTGTGGCGTCGGGCCGCATCGGTGGCCAGATTTCCATCACGGTCGTTGGTTACGAGCCGGGCGCGGTGAACACCAAGCAGAGCCTGCGTGAGCATGTCACACACGTGTTGGGTGAGTTCGGATTGACCGGCATTCGCCAGGCTGAGGGCTGACCGATGCGCAAAGCGAATACCGGTACGGGAAAAGACAATCGGCTGGTCTATCTGGACCAGGCGATGTTCGATGCCATGCGGGCGGGCAACCGTGCGCAACTCATGCAGTGTCTGTGGATCTACGAACACCCGGTGGACCTCGACGCCCTGCGACAGTTCCACCACCATCTGGGCGGGACCTTCGCCGGTCGGTTGGTGGAGCGGTCGCCGCTGCCCTTCGGCCGGCACCGGTGGATCTCCGCACCCGGCACAGAACTCGCCATGGACGTCGAATCCGAGCCGAGACCCCGGGCCGGGCTGAGCGATTGGACCGACGAGCAGGCCGCCCGGCCGATCGACCCCGAGCGAGGGCCCGGGTGGCGACTCGCCGTCCTGCCGATGACGGACGGTTCGACGGCGATCAGCCTCGTGGCGTCGCATTGCATGGCCGACGGTGTCGCGGGCATCGTCTCGGTGATATTCGCGGCCAAGGGGGAATCCCTGAACTTCGGCTATCCGCAGGCCCGTTCGAAGACCGCTCGAGCCTGGCTGCGCGCCGCCCGCCGGGATGTCGCAGCGACCGCACGCGACCTGCCAGAAGTGTTCCGCACCGTCGGGGCCGCTGCGAGGTTGATCATCCGGCGCCGGGATGAGCTGGCGTCGCCGGCTTCCACCGCCGAGAGCATCGGTGCGGCCGGAAGCGAACGGGTGGTGACCGTACCGGCGATATCGCTGTTCATCGATGTCGAGCAGTGGGACGCACGCGCGAAATCACTTGGCGGAAACACGTACTCGATGCTGGCCGGTTTCGCCGCAAGGCTCGGTGCGCACATGGAACGGCGGGGCGGTGAGGACGGCGCGGTCAATCTGCTGCTCGCGTTGAGTGACCGTGGCCTCGACGACACCCGTGCCAACGCGATGACGATAGGCAACGTCGGTGTGGATCCCAGCGTGGTGACCTCCGATCTGTCATCCGCGCGGTCATCGATCAGGGCCGCGATCGCCGATCGGCGCGACACGCCGGACGAGACCGCGACGTTCCTGCCGTTGATTCCGTTCGTCCCGAAACGGGCGATGACCCGGTTGTCGGATGCCTTCGTCGGCGCGGCCGGCCTGCCGGTGTCCTGCTCGAACATGGGGGAGTTGGACCCGGCATTCAGCAGGGTCGACGGCACCGACGCGGAATACGTGGTGATGCGCGGTGTCGACCAGGGTGTCATTGAACGCGACATCAACCGCGCCGGAGGACATCTGGTCCTGGTGTCCGGCCGGCTCGGTACGAAGATCTCGATCTCCGTCGTCGGCTACCAGCCCGGTGCCGAAAACACGAAGGCCTGGCTCCGCGCCGTTGCCACACAGGTTCTGGGGGAATTCGACCTCACCGGGACGGTCATCTGATGGCCGCCGGACCAATCCCCGTGACGTGCCGTCGCGGTCTGGATATCACCACATCGACAGGTCTGCGAACGCAGTCCGTCGAGCACGAAAGGTATTTCACGTGATCGCATCTTCTCTGACTGCCGTGCTGCGGGAGCGCGCAAGTGTGCAGCCGAACGAACCTGCGTTTACCTACATCGACTACGACCACAGCTGGGACGGCGTCGAGGAGACGCTGACCTGGGCGCAGATGTACCGCCGGGTGAAGAACCTCGCCGTGGTGCTCCGCGAGCATGCGTCGGTGGGGGACCGCGCCCTGATCCTGGCTCCGCAGAGCCTGGAGTACATCGTGGCCTTCCTCGGGGCGATGGAGGCGGGTCTGATCGCGGTCCCGCTGTCGACGCCGATGGCCGGGGCGCACGACGAACGGGTGAGCGCGGTGCTGCGCGATGCAGCGCCGACCGTGCTGCTCACCACGTCCGCGGTGGCCGGCGATGTCGCGCCTTACGCGCAGTCCGACTCCGGTGGTGTCGCTCCCACCGTGGTCGAGGTGGACGCCCTCGACCTGGATGCGCGCAGCGGCGGGCGCCTCAAACGCGAGACCCTGCCCGAAACCGCCTATCTCCAGTACACGTCGGGCTCCACCCGGACCCCTGCGGGCGTCATGGTGTCGAACCGCAATCTGACGGCCAATTTCGAACAGATGATGGGCGGCTTCTACTCGGACTACGACCGCGTACCGCCCGCCGACAGCACCGTGGTGTCGTGGCTGCCCTTCTATCACGACATGGGGTTGCTGCTGGGGGTGTGCGCACCGATCCTCGGTGGCTGGCGGACCGTCGTGATGAGCCCGCTGTCGTTCCTGGCGCGGCCCGCACGGTGGCTGCAGCAGGTGGGTACCCGCCCGCACGCGCTCACCGCGGCTCCCAATTTCGCCTTCGACCTGGCAGCTGCCCGCACCAGCGATGAGGACCTGGCCGGGTGCGATTTCGGCAATGTCCTGAGCATCATGAGCGGTGCCGAGCGTGTGCACGACGTGACGGTGCGCCGCTTCGCGGATCGCTTCGCGCGCTTCAACCTCCGCGCGGCGGTGATCCGCCCCTCCTACGGTCTCGCCGAGGCGACGCTGTACGTGGCGACGAGATCGCCGGGGCAGCCTCCGCTGGTGGCGCAGTTCGAGCCGGAGAAACTATCGGCCGGACACGCCGAACGGTGTGCCAACGGAACGGCTTTGATCAGTTACGGCACGCCGGATTCGCCGCTGGTGCGGATCGTGGAGCCCGAGCTGCGCACCGACTGCCCGGCGGGCGCGATCGGCGAGATCTGGGTGCACGGCGAGAACGTCTCCGCCGGATACTGGAACAAGCCGGACGAGACCGAGCAGACCTTCGGCGGCAGCCTCGTCGATGCGCCTGCCGATGTGCCGACCGAAAAATGGTTGCGCACAGGAGATCTGGGGTTCGTGTCCGAGGGTGAGCTGTTCATCATCGGCCGCATGAAGGATCTGCTGATCATCCGTGGACGCAACCTCTACCCCGACGACATCGAAGCGTCGGTGCAGGTGATCACCCGTGGGCGGGTGGCTGCTGTCGCCGTGCCCGACGATGCGACGGAAACGCTGGTGGTGGTCGCAGAGGTCAAGAACAAGGGCGATGACGCCGATGCCGTCGCCGAGCACCACCGGACCGTGAAAGGCGAAGTCGCCTCGGTGGTGTCCACGGCACACGGGGTGGCAGTCGCCGATGTGGTGCTGGTTTCCCCGGGCTCGATTCCCATCACCACGAGCGGCAAGACCAGGCGCTCGGCGTGTGTGCAGAAGTACCGGGAAGGCAGCTTCAGCCGCGTCGATGCGAAGGTGCCCGTCAGCTAGTGGTCGGGTCGGTATCTGAGCGACGGGTTCGACGTCCACTGCTCTCGCCGTCGGGCCTGGGTCGCGGCCGGGTTGCCGTCTACGCCGGCGTCGCGCTGCTGATAGCTGCCTGGACGCTGGCCATCGTCTACATCGCGGTGTCGGTCGTTCCGATCGACCACTACCTGATCTCGTACTACGTCGTCGACTACCGCTTCGGCTTCACCCGGCGCGGTCTCGCCGGGGAGATCGTCGGAAATGTTTCTGACGCCGGGTTTTTCACCAACGCCTACCTCATGCGGTGGATCTCGACGGCGGTGTACGTGCTCGGCCTCGCCGCGCTCGCGTACAAGCTGCTCGGGAAGCGCCGTTCCGAACGCCGCATCATGGTGGCGTTGCTGCTGGCCGTGCTGCCGTTCGGAATCCCGTACGCGGTGTACTCGGCCCGCCCTGATCTCTTCGGGGCGGTAGCCCTCATCATCCTGTGCCTGGCGCTCACGGCGGTCTCCAGGGCACGGTCAATGGTGTTGTGCTGTGGGCTGTTCGGGGCTGCCATCGCGGTGCTCGCCCTGATGCACGAGGGCATGGCGCTGGAGTTCGGGTTGGGCGCGATCCTGGCGATCCTGGTCCTCGGCCGCGGACTGGCCGCGTCAGCGCAACGCCTCGGCGCCGCCCTGGCGATCGGACCGGGTCTGATCGTCGCACTGATCGTGGCGGCCTTCGCGAACCACGATGTCAGCGGCAAGGTGTGCAGCACGGTCCCGCACCGGATGATCGAGACGCCGTTCGCGTCGATCAAGTCCTTCCCGGACTTGATCGCCTACTTCACCGGTGCCGTGCACAGCGACGCGGATTACCACGACTGGGTGTGCGGCTGGTACCTGTCCACCTTCGATCACACCGTCACCGACGGGATCAGAGAGGTGGCCGCGGTCGGACTGCCCGCGCTGGTCGGATCGTTCGTGTTGGGCGTCGTGGGCGTCGCCCTGACGTTGCGGGCAGTGAGTTACTTCTCCGGGGTATCCCTGCGCAGCTTCGTCGGCGAGCTGAACGGTAGGTACGCCCTGCCTGCCGCCGGTGCGTTGTTGACGGTGCCGTTGTTCATCACCGGTGTCGACTGGACCCGCTGGCTTCTCGTCGTCGCGTTCGACGTGGTGGTGGTCTACGTCCTGTATGCGAACGGGCGACCTGAGATCGACGAGACGCCGCCGAAACGCGCAGTCCGGCTGTTTCCCTTCGTGGCCCTCGGATTCATGCTGATTCCGCTGGGCCTGGCTCCCGGCGGTGGCTCCACGAGGTAGTCGTTGTGAGGTAGCCGTTCGTACCGGCTACCCGAACGGCCACGGCGGCGGTGGCAATCCCGGCGGGGGCGGGGGAGGCGGCAATCCGGGCGGCGGCGGAGGTGGCGGTAGGTCCTGCGGAGACGGCAGTTGAGGCCCCGGCAGGCCCAACCCGGGCAGCGCAGGCAGGGGAAGCCCCGGCGGGCCGACCGACACCGGCACGCTCACCTGGACCGGAGCCGGCAGGTCGGACGGCCACGGACCCGGTTCCGGAATCGGACCGACCTGTGCCAGCACCTGCTGCACTTCCGGGGTACACGTCGGGCACTGCAGCATCGGTGCGTCGTTCTGGGCGTCGCCGTTCGCGGCGTTCTCGATCGCCTGCGGATCGACGGGGTCGGCGTGTGCGACGCCGCACCCGAGTGCGTACATGGCAGCGCCGACCGTGGCGACCCCGGCCGCTCTCAGCAGCCTGTGCGGGAAATTCACCGAGTGCTCCCTCGATTGGAATGTCTCTCGATCATAGTGGTTTCGGATGTTCACAGCCCCGCCGCACCAAGGGCGACAAGCGCCGTTCCGGCCAGCGTCAGGATCAACGCGACGTCCCGCCGGGTGCGGGTGTGGACCCAGGCTCGCATGGCCTCCAACCGGGCACGGGTCGCGGCGGGCGCCACCAGGAAACTGGCGATGGGAATGGCCACGACGGTATTGGCGACCGCGACGAAGGTGACGAGCAAGCCCAGCTGGAGCGACGGTGTGGCTCCGGACGTGGCGATCAGGACCAGCAGGGCCAGATAGTCGATGGAGGGCAAGGCGATCGCCAAACCCATCGCTCCCGAGAACCAGGGTGAGCTTCCACCCACCAGGCTCTTGACCCTGGAGGTCACGAACGCGACAGTCCGGGTCTGGCCCGGAAGCCGCGGCTCGCCTGCGGAATCGGGAGTGCGGGAGAACTGGCCGAGCGACACCTTGCTCGCCAACACGGCCGCCGCGAGCACCGCGAGCACGCCGAACGCGATCTGCACCTTCGCGGTGCTGAACTGCGGCGCCCCCAGCATCGCGGGACGCACCACGAACAACACGATCAGGCCCGCCGTGACGCTCATGAGGAAGCTGCCGGACAGGAATGCCATCAGTTGCAGCGCGGGCCTCGGTCTGCCGAGCGCCAGGGTGATCAGACCGAGGCGGATCGGCTCGAAGTTCACCGCGATGGCAAGGCCAAGCACGGTGATCCACACATCAACGGACCTTACTCGAATCGATGGCACGGTGGCCCGGCCCCGAAGGTCGGCCACGATCTACCATGCCGACGTGGACAACACCCTCACGTACATGGATCAGGGGTCATTCCTGGGACTGCGGGCGCTGGGGCGCGCGCCGATCATGCAGTTCACCTGGATCTATCGCGATGGGGTTGACATCGCCGGGTTGCGGCGATTCCACGTCAATCTCGGGCACGGGTTACTGGGGCGCCGCATCGAGCGGTCGCCGCTGCCGTTCGGCAGGCATCGCTGGGTGCGGTCGGCAGGTCCCGCCGATATGTCCGTCGCCGCGGCGGAGCGCCCACGGGCGGAGGTCGCCGCGTGGGCCGACGAACGCATCGTTGTTCCCATCGATCCCGAGCGTGGACCCGCATGGCACCTGGGTGTCCTTCCGCTGGCCGATGGCGGCGACGCGGTCACCCTGGTGGTGTCGCACTCGGTCGCCGACGCCTTGGGTCTGACACTCGCGATCGCCGACGCTTCCGAGGGAATCCGGCATGAATTGGGTTATCCGGCGCCGGGATCGGCCCCCCGCAGGCAGGCTCTGTTGCGGGACGTCCGGCGTGCGGCCCGGGATCTTCCCGAGGTGGGACGAGCGGTCCTCGCCACGGCGCGGGTTGCCCGAGAGCAGAGTGAGGATCTGGCGGCGTCGGCCAAGTCGGCCGCGCCGGTGAGCGGGCCGGGGTCCTCCGACCCGGTCATTCCGCCGACGGTCACGGCCTACGTCGATTTGGAAGCCTGGGACGACCGAGCCGAAAGCCTTGGCGGAACGAGCAATTCACTCTTCGCCGGCTTCGCTGCCCGGCTCGGGCAACTGCTCGGCCGGGTAGATGCAGACGGGCGGGCCATGCTGTCGTACCCGGTCAGTGATCGCACCGATGGCGATACCCGTGCCAATGCCCTCAATACCGTCACCGCGATCGTGGACCCGGCCAAGGCCAGTATCGACCTGACTGAGATCCGCGGCGAGCTCAAGCGCGTGCTCACCGAGTTGGGCACTTCGCCCGACGCCAACCTGGCCCCGCTGCCGCTGACCCCGTACGTGCCGAAGGTCATGGTGCGCAGGCTGGAACGCATGGTGTTGAAGGTCGGAAGCCCGATCGGCTGCTCAAACCTGGGTGAGTTGCCCGCGGCGGCGAACCGGCCGGACGGCGCCGAAGCCGACTACGTGTCGTTCCGCCTGGTCGAGCCCGGGATCACGCCCGGGGTGCTGGAAAGTCTCGGGGGACTGCTCTACCTTGCCTCGGGCCGCGGCCACGGACGGATATTCCTCACCGTGTCCGCCTGGACGATCGGCGGGATCAACACGCGCGCAGAGCTTTCCGAGGCGGTGCGGCGCACGCTTTCCGAATTCGAGCTGCCCGCGACCATCGACTGAGGTCCGGGTCAGTCCGTGACGGCGGCCAGTTCCTGCTCGGGCTCCGTGCTCTGGGCCTTCTTCGGAGGCGCTTTCACTTCCGGTTGCCAGCGGGACGGCCACCAATTGAATCGTCCCACCAGTACGGCGATTGCCGGCACGGTCGTGGTACGCACCAGGAACGTGTCGAGCAGGATTCCCACACCGATGATGAAACCGGCCTGCACCAGTGTGCTGATGCTGGCGAACAGCATTCCGAACATCGAGGCGGTGAAGATCAGGCCTGCCGCCGTGATCACGCCTCCCGTTGCGCCCACCGTTCGGATCACCGCGGTTCGCAAGCCGTGCGGCGATTCTTCCCGTATTCGAGAGATCAGCAACAGGTTGTAGTCGGCACCGACCGCGACCAGGATGATGAATGTCAGTCCGGGCACGCTCCAGTGCAATTCCTGACCCAAGAGCTCTTGGAACAGCAGTACTCCGATGCCGAGTGCCGACAGGTATGAAATCACCACTGAGGCAATCAGATAGAGCGGCGCCACCAGGGCGCGCAGTAGGACCACGAGGATGAGGAACACCACGGCGACCGTCACCAGGATGATGAATCGGATGTCCTCGTTGTAGTACTCACGGGTATCGCGGAGCGACACCGAGTATCCGGTCATCGACACCTTGGCATCGGCGAGCGTCGTGTTCGGTTGCGCATCGCGAGCGACGTCGAGAATCGCGTTGATCTGATCCATCGCATCGGTACTGAACGGGTTGAGCTTGGTCTGGATCATGTACCGCACGGTGTGGCCGTCGGGGGAGAAGAACAGCGCCGCAGCCTTTTTGAAATCATCGGTGGCCAGGAACTGCGGGGGCACGTAGAACCCCGACATGGACGGTGTCCTAGCCTCGTTCTTCATCGCCAGCAGGAAGGCCGACGCGTCGCCGAGTCCGCCGCCCATCTTCTTGGTCTCGTTCACCAGCAGGCCGACACCGTCTGCCACCTGCCGGCTGGCCTCGGCAAGCGTGTCCGCGTGCTGCTGCAGCGTCGCCATCTGCTGCCGCATGCTCGACGGGTTGTCCAGCCCGGCCGAGCTCAGTGCCTTGGTGGCGGTATCGAACGCACCCCGGAGATTGTCGGTCGTCGCACCGAGGGTCTGGTTGCCCTCGGTCGCCTTCAGCTGCCTGGCCAACTGGGCGATGCCGGCCAGGGTGCCGTTGTCGCCAGCGTCGACCATGCGTTGCAGCTGCCCACGGGAGTTGCGGCAGGAGGGATCCACATCGCAGATCGGGCTGGCGTTCAGCGCGGTCAGGACCGGCCGGGCCTGCTGGACGGAGTCGGCCGCATCGTCGAGGGTCACGCCGATGGAATCGCCGAGCGATCGCATCGCGAGGACCAGCTTGGCGGCACTGTCGAACTGGTTGAGCGCCTTGTCGCCACCGAACTGTTTCTGCATGGAGCTCAACGCGTCGATCAGACCGCCCACCGTGACCGCTGCCTGGCCCAGCTGCCCCTTCACCCCGCCCAGTACATCGGCGATCTGGGTGGCGCCGCTGGCCAGCTTGTCCATGTCGCCGCCCCGCTCGGAGACCACCGAGGAGGCGTCGTTGAGTTTGGAGCCGACCTCGCCGGCCTGGAACGACAGCCTGGCCTGCTCCAACGACTCTCCCGTGGGGCGGGTGATCCCGCGAACCGCCTCGATGTTGGGGAGCTGACTGATGCGGTGGGCCATCTGTTCGAGGTCGGCGAGCTCCTTCGGGCCGCGCAGATCGTGTGGTGATTCGATCAGGAGATACTGGGGCAGGCTGGAATTCACCGGGAAATGTGCGGCGATCGCGTCATATCCCTGGAGGCTCTCGACGGTACCGGGGAGCGCCTTGCGGTCGTCGTAGTTGTATCTCGCCAGGCCCGCACAACTGGCGAGCACCACCAACAGCATCAGGCTGGCGATCAGGTTGCGCCGCGGATTTCGCACGATCCGCACACCCGACCGCCGCCACAGCGTGTTGGTGAGGCTCTTGCGCGGCGAGACCCAACCACGACGGCCCGCGAGGGTGAGCACCGCGGGGAGGAAGGTCATGGCGGCCAGGCAACCGATGGCGATGGCGACGGCAAGCGCCACTCCGACCGACGAGAAGATCGTCAGCTTGGTGAAGATCATCCCGATGAAGGTGACGGCCACCGTGGCCGCCGACGCGACGATCACCGGGCCGATCGAGTGCAGGGCGCTCTTGACGGCCTTGTCGGAATCTTCGCCGAGCCGGAGAAAGTCGTGATATCGGCTGATCAGGAAGACGGCGTAATCGGTTCCTGTGCCGGCCAGCATCGCGGTGAGAAAGACGATGGTCTGGCCGGAGATGGCAAGGCCGAGACTGCCCAATGCGGCCACGACGCCCTGTGCGGTCGCCAGCGACACCCCGATGGTCAGCAGCGGCAGGATCATCGTCAGCGGATTGCGGTAGATGATGATCAAGATCGCCAGGAGCATGCCCACCGTGGCGATTTCGATGTGCACGCGATCGCGTTCGCCCACCTCGGCGAGGTCGGCAAGCGTGGCCGCCGGGCCCGTCACATGTGCGGTGATGCCGGATCCGCCGCCGCCCACGGTGTCTTTGACGATCCGGACGACGTTCGACGTCGCGGTGTAGGACTGCGGCGAGCCCAGTTCGCCGGTCAGGCTGACCGGCAGTAGCCATGCCTTGCCGTCCTGACTGCTCATCACCTGGCGCAGGGGCGGTGTGGTGATGAAATCCTGCATCGTCACGACGCTCGCGGTGTCGGCGCGCAACTTGTCGACGAGGCTGCGGTAGACGGTCTCGTCGGCGCCGTCGAGGCCGTTCTCGTCGCTCAGGACGACCAGCAGGATGTTGTCCGACCCGGACTCGTGAAAGGCCTTCGACATCTGTTGGGCGGCAACGGACCCAGGTGCGTCGGCCGGCAACATGGCCGGCGGGGTCTTCTGGGAGAGTTCGGTCAGCGACGGGAACATCGGGGGCAGCGCGGCGGCGAGTACCACCCAGAACGCGATCACCAGCCAGGGCCACCGAACGACGACACCGCCCAGCTTGTGGAACGTGCCGCTCTCGGGGTTGTCCGCGCTGCCGTGCAGGCGTTGCAACAACTGTGCTGCCCTACTGATCCTGCATGTCCTTACCTACTTCGCCATCGAGCGCATCCGACGGGTCGTCCCGGCGCTCGATGGGACGGGCGACGCTTTCAGTGCGCCCAGTGTATGTGGTGTCCCGGACCGGCCGGGTGGGCTCGCTCTGCCTGTGCGCCCGCTGTGGTCACCGATTGCTCGGGGCCAGCCAGCGGGTCTTGATCCGCCAGGAGTGCGCCGAGGCGAGCGCGAAGATGGCGCCGCAGGCGCAGGCGAAAACCCACACCAGGCGACCGTTCTCGATCGGCTGCAGCGCCGGTACCAGGGACGTGATGATCCGGGTCGTGCAGGCCAGCATCCCGCTGACCGATGCGAACAGGTAGATGTTGGCGATCCGGCGGGACTTCGGGTCCCGGCGCAGCACCAGCATGGCTCGAGCGCCGTAACCCAACAGGTAGAGCAGCGTGCCGCAGAGCAGGATCCAGTAGGCGCTCAGCCAGAAATCCGTCGGCACCTGGAAGAAGTCGGCCCGGTACACCGTGGCGCCGTTGCCCATCGAGAAGGTCGCCAGCAGCACAGGGATACAGATGGTGGCAGGACGCTCGACGTACTGCTTGAAGGAGCGCTGCATGGCGCTGTCGTCCTGAAGGCGGCCCAGGGAGTTGTAGACGATGGCCGACGCGGCCACGATGTACGCATCGTGGCCGAGGTAGTCCTCGACGTTCCACTTACCGGTCAGCTCATACAGAACGTGCCCGATGGTTTCCGAGGCCCACGGCGACATCAGCAGCACCGCCACGCCCTGCAAGGCGATGTTCAGGGTGGCGGCCACTTCCCACCGGCAGGACCAGGTGACCCTTCTGATCCACAGACTCCATGCGATGCAGCCCAGTGTGATGGCGATGAGAGTGGCGACGGACATAGCATTTGCCTCGGGAGATGGTGCCGGAACGGACGCGCCGCTGCTAAAGCGGGGGCGCGTCGTGTCGTGGGGTCAGTTGGGACAGTTTCTTGGGCCGGTGCACGGCAGGCCGGACCCGGGTGGCGGTGTCCACAGGAGCCACGGTCACCGGCGACGACTCCATGTAGTGCCAGACTTCCTGGCGGCTCATCAGGCCGAACCGGATCTGCAGGTCCGGATAGCTCAGGTGGAAGCGGTCGGCCACCTGGCGCAATTCTTCGGCGTTGGGATAGTCGGCTTCCTTGACGCGCCGGTAGTACGTGCTGCTGGATACTCCCAGCGCGCTGTACACGGCCTTGGCGTCGACCTCGCCGTCCAGCAGATAGTCGAGCAGGGCCTTGAGCTGCCTGCCGTTCTCGTCGGTTCGCGGCATCAGAACACCATAGACCCCGAGCCCGCAGTTGGTCTCAGCGAACCGCAGCAAAGCCAGCAGTGGTGTTATTGACAACGCTGTCAGACTTTTGGCACAGCTCTCCCATATTTGGGAATCTCTGGCTACCGTTACATCTATGTCTGTTTCCGTCCTGCCCGACGCATATGGCAACGGTTCGTGGATCGCCGACTACGGCACCGTCGGACCGCCGGCCGCCTCGGATATGGCAATGGTGTCCAGTGCGCTGGACGACGTGTTGTCCGCAGAGTTGCACGGCGCCCAGATCGCGCTGGGCTGCACGGCCGAGGACTTGTTACTTGCGGCCGTGGGCCGGACGGTCGCCCGGGCGATCGGTGACGGCGTGCTGACCGTCGATGTCGTGAGCGGTCCCGAGCGGGCCGGATACCGTCGCGTCGGAGTGTCCTGTGTGTCGCATCGTGGCATGTCGGGGCCTGAACTGCTCGCAGCCGCACGACCAGGTGTCGACAACGGCGACCACCCATCGGCGGACATGCGCTTCGCGTACGGGGACGGGCCGCGGACGGGGCATTCCGAGCATCCGCTGGCCCTGCACGTCCATCCGGACAGCGAGACCACCATGCGCCTGCTCTGGCGGTTCGACGCCCGCAGGTTCGACCGGTGCACGGTCGATGAGTTGGCCGAGCAGTTTCCGCTGGCCCTGATCGAGATCACCTCCGGTTAGGTCTGATTTCCGAATTGTTTGCGGCGCTCATTAGACTGGGCTGATCGGCGCTGATCCGGACATCACCGGGGAGCCTTCGGAAGAACAGCTACGGCATTCGAGTATTCGGGTTCGGCGTAGCCCAGTAGAACCGAACGGGTGGGCCCGTGATCGCCCGGAGTTGAGCGGCGCGCTGCGTGCAGCGCGCAAGCGGGGTGGTACCGCGGCGCTTGCGCACCCGTGCGACGTCGTCCCCGTGCCTGGACACACAGGCTCCCCGGGTGGGGAGCCCCGACGCGGCCCGGCCGCGTCATAGGCACAGGAGACGCGTCAGTGACTGCCCCATCGGAGTCTTCAACGTCGGCTGGGTATCCCAAGCCGGCCGCACCCAACTTCCCCGAGCGGGAACTTGAGGTGCTCGACTACTGGGCTGCCGACGACACCTTCCGGGCCAGCATCGCGCGCCGTGCCGATGCCGAGGAATACGTCTTCTACGACGGGCCACCGTTCGCCAACGGGCTCCCGCACTACGGCCACCTGCTGACCGGTTACGTCAAGGACATCGTGCCGCGCTACCGAACCATGCGCGGTTACAAGGTGGAGCGCCGGTTCGGCTGGGACACCCACGGGCTGCCCGCCGAACTCGAGGTGCAGCGCCAGCTCGGCATCGCCGACAAGGCCCAGATCGAAGAGATGGGCATCGAGAAGTTCAACGAGGCGTGCCGCGCCTCGGTTCTGAAGTACACCGACGAATGGCGTGCCTATGTGACCCGCCAGGCCCGGTGGGTGGACTTCGACAACGACTACAAGACCCTGGATCCGACCTTCATGGAGTCGGTGATCTGGGCGTTCAAACAGCTGTGGGACAAAGGCCTGGCCTACGAGGGCAACCGGGTGCTCCCGTACTGCTGGAACGACGAGACCCCGTTGTCCAACCACGAGCTGCGGATGGACGACGACGTCTACCAGAGCCGCCAGGATCCGGCGGTCACCGTGGGCTTCACCGTGACCGACGGCCCACTCAAGGGTGCGCACCTGTTGATCTGGACGACGACGCCGTGGACGTTGCCGTCCAACCAGGCCGTCGCCGTCAACCCCGACATCGACTACGTGCTGGTTCAGGGTCCCGACGGGCGGCGCTACGTCCTGGCCCAGGCTCGGCTCGCCGCGTACGCCCGTGAGCTCGGGGAGGAACCCGAGGTTCTCGGCAGCTACACCGGGCGGGATCTGCTCGGCACGCGGTACCTGCCGCCGTTCACCTATTTCATGGACGCGCCCAACTCGTTCCAGGTGCTCGCAGCTGATTTCGTCAGCACCGAGGACGGCACCGGCATCGTGCACATGGCCCCCGCCTACGGCGAGGACGACAAGGCCACCGCGGACACCGCCGACATCGTCGCGGTCACCCCGGTCGACTCGAAGGGCCGATTCGACGCGTCGGTGCCCGATTACGCGGGACAGCATGTCTTCGAGGCGAATTCGCAGATCATCCGCGACCTCAAGAACGGCGACGGGCCTGCGGCGGCCAACGGCGCGGTGCTGTTGCGCCACGAGACCTATGAGCATTCCTACCCGCACTGCTGGCGGTGCCGGAATCCGCTGATCTACCGCGCGGTGTCGTCGTGGTTCATCAAGGTCACCGACTTCCGGGACCGGATGGTGGAGCTCAACCAGCAGATCACCTGGTATCCCGAGCACGTCAAGGACGGACAGTTCGGTAAGTGGCTCTCCAATGCCCGCGACTGGTCGGTGTCGCGAAATCGGTACTGGGGCAGCCCGATTCCGGTATGGAAGTCCGATGACCCTGCCTACCCGCGGATCGACGTCTATGGCAGCCTCGACGAGCTCGAGCGCGATTTCGGTGTGCGGCCGACCGATCTGCACCGGCCGTTCATCGACGAGCTGACGCGGCCGAACCCGGACGACCCGACCGGCAAGTCCACGATGCGCCGTATCGAGGACGTGTTCGACGTGTGGTTCGACTCCGGGTCGATGCCGTACGCGCAGGTGCATTACCCGTTCGAGAACCGGGAGTGGTTCGACGGAGTCGGCGCCGGCGGTGCCGACAGTCCGGCCAACGGAACCGATGCGCATTTCCCCGGCGACTTCATCGTCGAGTACATCGGCCAGACCCGCGGCTGGTTCTACACCATGCACGTGCTGGCCACCGCGCTGTTCGACAAGCCCGCCTTCAAAACCTGTGTGGCGCATGGGATCGTCCTGGGCAACGACGGCCAGAAGATGAGCAAGTCGTTGCGCAACTACCCGGATGTCAGCGAGGTCTTCGACCGGGACGGGTCCGACGCCATGCGCTGGTTCCTGATGGCTTCGCCCATCCTGCGTGGCGGCAATCTGATCGTCACCGAGCAGGGTATCCGCGAAGGCGTCCGGCAGGTGCTGCTGCCGTTCTGGAACGCCTACAGCTTCCTGGCGTTGTACGCGCCGAAGAAGGGCACCTGGCGGACCGATTCGGACAACGTGCTGGACCGCTACATCCTGGCCAAGTTGGCTCAGCTGCGTGACGATCTGACCATCTCGCTGGACACGTGCGACATCTCCGGGGCATGCGACGAACTGCGGCAGTTCACCGAGGCGTTGACGAACTGGTATGTGCGCCGGTCACGTTCGCGCTTCTGGGAGGAGGATGCCGATGCCATCGACACCCTGCACACCGTCCTCGAGGTGACGTGCAGGCTGGCTGCGCCCCTGTTGCCGTTGGCGACCGAGGTGATGTGGCGGGGCCTGACCGGTGAGCGTTCGGTGCACCTGACCGACTGGCCCGAAGCCGATGTGCTGCCCAAGGACGCCGATCTGGTGGCCGCGATGGACCAGGTGCGCGAGGTGTGTTCGGTGGGTTCCTCGCTGCGCAAGGCCAAGAAGCTGCGGGTGCGCCTACCGTTGCCGAAACTGACTGTGGCAGTGGAAAACCCGTCTTCGCTCGCGCCGTTCGCGGATCTGATCGCCGACGAACTCAATGTCAAGGACGTCGAGTTGACCGACGACATCGACGCCTATGGCAAGTTCGACCTCGCCGTCAACGCCCGCGTCGCCGGTCCCCGGATCGGCAAGGACGTGCAGGCCGCGATCAAGGCCGTCAAGGCGGGGGAGGGCGTGGTCAATCCCGACGGCACGCTGACCGCCGGGCCGGTGGTGCTGCAACCCGAGGAGTACACCGCCAAACTGGTTGCCGCCGATCCGGAGTGGACCGCGGCCCTGCCCGACGGCGGGGGCCTCGTGGTGCTCGACGGAACGGTCACCGAGGAACTGGAGGCCGAGGGTTGGGCCAAGGACCGCATCCGCGAACTGCAGGAACTGCGCAAGTCGACCGGCCTTGAGGTGTCCGACCGGATCGCGGTGCAGATCTCGGTTCCGGCCCAGTACGAGCCGTGGGCCCGTACCCATCGAGACCTCATCGCCGGTGAAATCCTTGCCACTGGTTTCGAGTTCGTCGACGGGGTGGCGCTGCCGGAGGGCACAGAGATCGGGGACGGGGTGCGGGTCGCGATCGCCAAGGCGTGAGGCGGCCCGGTCAGGCGCCGGCAACCCGGGCCGTGCGGTCACCGAGTGAAACGGTGTCGCCGGGGTGGAGCTGGCGGCCGCGCCGGACTTCGACCTCGCCGTTGACGCTGACAAGGCCATCTGCGATGACGGCCTTGGCGTCGGCGCCGCTGTCGATCAGGGAAGCCAGCTTGAGGAACTGTCCCAGGCGAATCGACTCGTCCCTGATCGGTACGTCATCCGGCGTCATGAAAGTCAGGCTAGCGCCATAGCATCAGCAACTATGAACGGCGCCGAGGTCACGGGCGCGGGCGGACGCTGGGTTCTGCACCTCGACATGGATGCGTTCTTCGCCTCCGTCGAGCAGCTGACCCGTCCCACCCTGCGCGGCAGACCCGTGCTCGTCGGCGGTATGGGTGGTCGCGGTGTGGTGGCCGGGGCCAGCTACGAGGCGCGCCGCTACGGTGCGCGCTCGGCGATGCCGATGCATCAGGCCCGCCGGCTGGTCGGTGCGCCTGCGGTCGTGCTGCCGCCCCGCGGTGCCGTGTACGGCGTGGCCAGCAGGCGGGCGTTGGACACCGTGCGCAGCGTCGTGCCGGTGCTCGAGCAGCTGTCCTTCGACGAGGCGTTCGGAGAACCTGTTGAACTGGCCGGCGCCACCGCGGCCGATGTCGAGGAGTTCTGCCAGCAGTTGCGGGCCAAGGTGCGCGAACAGACCGGGCTGGTGGCCTCCGTCGGGGCCGGATCCGGAAAGCAGATCGCCAAGATCGCCTCCGGGTTGGCCAAACCCGATGGGATCCGGGTCGTCCGCCGCGACGAAGAGGCGCGGCTGCTCGACGGCCTACCGGTGCGCAAGTTGTGGGGGATCGGACCGGTGGCCGAGGAGAAGTTGCACCGGCTCGGCATCGAGACGGTGGGTGCGTTGGCCGCGCTGTCGGATGCCGAGGCCGGCAGCGTGCTGGGCACGGCGGTCGGTGCCGCGTTGCATCGGCTGGCCCGCGGAATCGACGATCGCCCGGTGGCCGAGCGGGCCGAGGCCAAGCAGATCAGCGCCGAGTCGACATTTCCCGAGGACCTCACCACGCTGCGTCAGCTTCAGGATGCGATCGGCCCGATCGGCGAACACGCGCACCGGCGCCTGGAGAAGGACGGCCGCGGCGCCCGGACCGTGACCGTCAAGCTGAAGAAGTCCGATATGAGCACGCTGACCCGTTCTGCCACACTGGCCTACGCCACCACCGAGGCCGCCACCCTGATCGGCACCGCCCGGCGGCTCTTGCTCGACCCGGTCGAGATCGGCCCGATTCGTCTTGTGGGCGTGGGTTTTTCAGGACTGTCCGACAGCAGGCAGGAATCGTTGTTCCCGGACCTGGAACAGCTCGACGACATCTCCGACTCCCACCACCACAGCGCCGAGACAGCCCAGGTAACCCAAACCGGCTGGCGCATCGGCGACGACGTGGCGCACCCCGAGCACGGCCATGGCTGGGTCCAGGGCGCCGGACACGGGGTGATGACCGTACGGTTCGAGACCCGGGCCAGCGGGCCGGGACTGGCCAGGACCTTCCCCGACGACACACCCGGATTCCGCCGGGCCGACCCGGTTGCCAGCCTGGACTGGGGCGACTATCTCAGCGGATTGGCCGACTACCAGAGCACGCCGTAGGTGCTGCTCAGAATGAAGCCGTGCTCGCCGTACGTCTTGCATGTGACCGTGCCCTGATAGCCGACTCCGCAACTGGCGCCCCAGTTCTCCAGGCGGTGACCCTCGGGCAGCACGTCGACGTCGCGGGTGAACGAGGCGGTGTCGGAGTGCCGGTAGGAGGCGGGCCCGCCACTGTTGACGAAGATCTGGTTGCTGCCCGCCGGGGCATCGATCGGCACGGCGTCACAACCCACCGGGCCGCCGTTGGGACCGATTCCGCAATGACGACCGTCCGGCGTCCGGAAGAACACACCGTAGAAATCGGTGGGCGAGCTGTAGTGCCCCTCGGCGATGGGGTAGCTGTCGATCTGGTCGGCGCCCGGCGGTGGCTCGGCCGCAGCAGTGGGTGCGGGGCCCAGTGTCAACAGGCCGACCGCGGCAGTTGCCATGATGTGGCGCATAGGTTCCATTCAACCGACGTCGTCAACCCCCGCGGCCGGCGACGTGAGCTACACCCGGCTACCAGAGCACGCCGGACGCGGTGTCCAGCGAAAAGCCATGTCGGCCCGAGGTTTTGCAGATCACCGCGCCCTGCTCGCCGATACCGCAGCTGGCTCCCCAGTTCTCCAGGCGGTGTCCCACGGGCAGCACGTCGACATCATCGCGGGTGAAGGACGCGGTTCCGGAATATCGGTACGAAGCGGGTGCGCCGCTCTCGGCGAAGGTCTGGTTGGTTCCTGCCGGTGCGTCCCCGGGCACCGCGTCGCAGCCGACCGGTCCCCGGTTGGGCCGGATTGCGCAGAATCGGCCGTCCGGCGTTCGGAAGAACATCCCGTAGAAATCGGTGGGTGAGCTGTAGTTGCCCTCCGCGATGGGGTAGCCGTCGATCTCCTCGACGCCGGGTGGTGAGGGCAGCGCCAGCGCGGTCGGAAGTGGGCTGAGCACCAGTAGGCCGGCGGCAGCTGCCGCCGAAATGTGGAAACGCACGTTCTCTATTGAACACAGGGCGTCAACCCCAGGCTTCGATGACCTCGACAACCGGCCGAACGCCGGCCAATGCGGCCATCAGCAGGACTCGGGCCTGCGGTGGGCGCAGCCGGGGCAACACCACCGCGCCGGCATCGACGAGTTGCTGTCCGGGGCCGTACTGCGCGGCCACCGGGCCGCCGGGAACCCGCGTCGATATCGCGACCACCACGCCGTCGCGGCAGTGTCTGCGGACCCCGTCGATCAATGCGGCCCCAGCATTGCCCGAGCCGACCGCTTCGACCACGATCCCCCGCGCTCCGGCGGCGACACAGGCGTCCAGGGCAGCGGCGTCCGCTCCCGGGTAGGCGGCCACGATGTCGACCCGGGGCGCTGAGGCCGCCGCGAACGCACCGAGAAAGGCGCGCGCTTTCGCTGTGGTGATCTCACACCCGGCGTCGGTGACCGTTCCGAGCGCGGTGCCGGTGAAGGCGTCCAGATCGCGGGTATGACGCTTGTGCAGGCCCAGCGGTTGCCACACCGTGCCGGCGAAGCTGACCGCCACGCCGAGGTCCCGGGCCTGCAAGCCGGCCGCGACGGTGATCGCGTCCCGCAGGTTGCCCGGTCCGTCACTGTCGGGATCGTCTGCGCTGCGTTGCGACCCGGTGAGAACCACGGGGACCGTTCCGCCGCAGGTGAGCTCGAGCCAAAGCGCGGTCTCTTCCATGGTGTCGGTTCCATGGGTGATGACGACTCCGTCGGCATCGGCCGCCGCGGCGCCGACCGCGCTTGCGATCCGGTCCCAGTCGGCGGGTGTCAGCAGTGCGCTGTCGGTCGCCATCGCGTCGACGATGTCGATCTGCGCCGCAACGGCCATACCCGCCGTCAGCTCAGCGCCGGTGCGCGTCGGACGTCTGATTCCATCCCCGTCGGTGCTGGTCGAGATGGTGCCACCGGTGGTGATGACGACGATGCGCCGGGGCGGGTGCGCGGACAGCGTTGCGGGCTCCATCACGGTGCAGATTGTCCCGCATCGACTGTTTGGGATGATGGGAGAGTGACTGATGAAACGTCAGGCCCGGCGGAGCCGGTGACCGACGCAACCGGGGACACGAAATCGTCCTCCGTAACCGCTGCTCCGCCTCGGCGGCGGCTGCGTCTGCTGCTCACCGTTGCTGCCGTGGTGCTGTTCGTCGACGTGGTGACCAAGGTGCTTGCGGTGCGCCTGCTGACACCCGGCCAACCCGTGTCGATCATCGGTGACACCGTCACCTGGACGCTGGTGCGCAACTCCGGCGCGGCGTTCTCGATGGCAACCGGCTACACCTGGGTGCTGACCCTCATCGCCACCGGCGTGGTGATCGGCATCGTCTGGATGGGCCGCCGGCTGGTCTCTCCGTGGTGGGCCCTCGGTCTGGGCATGATCCTGGGCGGTGCGACCGGAAACCTGATCGACCGCTTCTTCCGCGCCCCCGGACCGCTGCGCGGCCACGTGGTGGACTTCTTCTCGGTCGGCTGGTGGCCGGTGTTCAACGTGGCCGATCCGGCGGTCGTGGGCGGCGCCATCCTGTTGGTGGCGTTGTCGCTGTTCGGCTTCGACTTCGACACCGTCGGCCGGCGCCAGCCGGGCGACGAGACTGCTGGGGTGGGGCGCCTGGACGATCCCGAGCCGGAAAAGGTGGAGCCGGAACCGGCTGTCGCCGCAGATGCTCAGGTCACGGACGCCGAGACCGAGGCTGAGGAGGCCGGTGACGCCGCCCCGGCCGACGAGTCGAGCACGGTCGGTCGCCAGGCCGAGACGTCATAGTGACGACCCGGTCGATGCCGGTGCCCGAAGGCCTGGCAGGAATGCGAGTGGACGCCGGGCTGGCCCGACTGCTCGGGCTGTCGCGAACGGCCGTGGCGGCCATGGCCGAGGACGGCGGCGTCGACATCGACGGCGCCCCGGCCGCGAAGTCCGACAAACTGGTCGCCGGGTCCTGGCTGGAGGTCCGGCTGCCCGAGGCGCCCGCTCCCGTCGAGAACACCCCGGTCGACATCGAGGGCATGGACATCCTCTACGCCGACGACGACATCGTGGCGGTGGACAAGCCGCCCGGCGTGGCCGCACACGCCACGGTCGGCTGGCACGGTCCAACCGTGTTGGGAGGACTCGCCGCCGCCGGATTCCGGATCAGCACCTCGGGCATCCACGAACGCCAGGGCATCGTGCACCGACTCGATGTCGGCACTTCCGGCGTCATGGTGGTGGCGCTGTCCGAGCGGGCCTACACGGTGCTCAAGCGGGCGTTCAAGCAGCGCACCGTGGAAAAGCGCTATCACGCGCTGGTGCAGGGGCACCCGGATCCGTCGAGCGGGACCATCGATGCCCCGATCGGGCGGCACCGGGGTCACGACTGGAAGTTCGCGGTCGTCGAGGGTGGCCGGCACAGCGTCACCCATTACGACACCGTCGAGGCGTTCCAGGCCGCCAGCCTGCTCGACATCCACCTGGAGACCGGCCGGACCCACCAGATCCGCGTGCACTTCGCCGCGCTGCATCACCCGTGCTGCGGCGACATGACCTACGGTGCGGATCCCACGTTGGCGAAAAAGCTTGGGCTGGAACGTCAGTGGTTGCATGCCCGGTCCCTGGCCTTCGCCCATCCGGCTGACGGCCGGCGCATCGAGATCACCAGCCCTTACCCGGCCGACCTGCAAGCCGCCCTCGACGTCCTGCGCCGCCACTAGCCGTGGGTGGTCAGGCCCCGCCGCAACAAGCCGCCGCAGGTCGCTCGGGGGTGCTGTTCGGTGCGGGTGCCTACATCTGGTGGGGACTGTGCCCGGGCTTCTTCCTGTTGTTGCTGCCCGCGGGGGCGCCGGAGGTGCTGGCCCACCGCATCGTGTGGAGCGCGCTGTTCCTGCTGCTGGTGCTGGCGGTGGCGCGGCGACTCGGTGATCTACGCCGGTTGACGCTGCGGACCTGGCTTCAACTGCTGGCGGCCTCCGTCCTCATCGCGGTCAACTGGGGGACGTACATCTACGCCGTCACCACCGGTCACGTCGTGGACGCAGCGCTGGGCTATTTCATCAACCCGTTGGTGAGCGTGCTGCTGGGCGTGCTGGTGTTCCGCGAACGGATCAACCGCTGGCAGGCGACAGCCTTGGTGCTCGCGCTCGTCGCGGTGGCGATCCTGACCGCCGAACTGGGCGCACCGCCCTACATCGCGGTGATCCTCGCGCTGTCCTTCGGGGTGTACGGCCTGGTCAAGAAAGTGGTGCAGGCCGACCCGCGGGTGAGCGTCGCGGTAGAAACGTTGCTGGCCCTCCCGCTCGCCGCCGGCTACGTGATCACCCTGGAGGTGCTGGGCCAGGGGAACTTCCTCAACCACGGCCCCTGGCACGCGGTGCTGCTGATGCTCGCCGGACCCGTCACCGCGGTGCCGTTGCTGTTGTTCGCGGCGGCCGCGCAGCGGCTTCCCATGGTGACGTTGGGCCTGCTGTTCTATCTCAACCCGGGACTGCAGATGGCCTGGGGCGTGTTCATCGGCCATGAGCCGATGCCGCCGGGCCGATGGGTCGGTTTCGCCCTGATCTGGGTGGCGCTGGTGATCATGACGGTCAGTGCACTGCGCAGAAAGCCGGCGGATTCGCCGGCCGAGATTGTCGATCAGGTGGAACCGGAATCGTCATCACGGTGACAGGCTGGAATCGACAACCAGGAGGACACCGTGCAGTACTGCCTACTCATGCACTACCAGGAGGGACCGGAGGCGGGTCTGAGCGAGGAGGACATGAAGCCGGCCCAGGCCGCTTTCGCCCGCTATGCAGACGACCTGGATGCGGCCGGCGTGCTCGTCGGCACACAGGTGCTCCAATCGGCGTCGGCCACCACGACCTACACGGCACGCACCGGCACCGCCGAG
The DNA here is from genome assembly GCF_048282715.1 of Mycobacterium sp. 134. NCBI lineage: Bacteria > Bacillati > Actinomycetota > Actinomycetes > Mycobacteriales > Mycobacteriaceae > Mycobacterium > Mycobacterium sp. 134. Next base: position 3,436,202 of record NZ_JBLVUN010000008.1, on the reverse strand, counting down.
ATCCAGGACGGGCCGTTCGCCGACACCAGGGAACGGCTGGGTGGGGTGTTCGTCATCGACGTTGCCGACCTCGACGCGGCGTTGGCCTGGGCCGCGAAGTGCCCCGCCGCGGCCTGGGGTTCGATCGAGATCAGGCCCGTCGCAGTGACCTACGGCCGGGGCCGGGGCTGGTACACACCCTGAACACGTCCGCCGGGAAGCGGCTCACGCAGGTGGTCGGCCGGTCCTATGGCCGGCTGCTTGCACTGCTGGCCGCGCAATGCCGCGACATCACCGCCGCCGAGGACGCGTTGGCCGACGCGATGGAACGCGCCCTGCAGCGCTGGCCGCTCGACGGCGTCCCGGGCAATCCCGAGGCGTGGTTGCTGACCGTGGCGCGAAATCGGCTGCGGGACATGTGGAAATCGCCTGCGCATCGGTTGAGCGGGCCCTGGACCGAAGACCGCGACGTCGCCGAGGAGGTGACTGAGCCTGCCGCGATTCCCGACCGTCGGCTTGAGCTCATGCTCGTGTGTGCGCACCCGGCGATCTCCGCCGACATCCGTACCCCGTTGATGTTGCAGACGGTGCTTGGCGTGGACGCGGCCGCCATCGCCGCGGCGTTCGTCGTCGCTCCCGCCACCATGGCGCAGCGGCTGGTGCGGGCGAAGAAACGCATCCGAGACACCGGAATCCCGTTCACCCTGCCCGAGCGCACCGACCTTGCCGCACGACTCCCCGAGGTACTCGAAGCGGTCTACGGCGCATATTCGATCGACTGGTTGTCGGTACCGCAACGGCCGGCCATCGAATCACTGTCGTCGGAGGCCCTGCATCTGGCCATGGTGCTCGTCGAGTTGCTGCCCGAGGAGCCGGAGGTGCTCGGCCTGGCGGCGTTGATGTGCCTGTGTGAGGCGCGGCGCCCGGCCCGCCTCGATCGGGACGGCACCTTCGTCGCGTTGGACGACCAGGACCGTGGCCGGTGGGACGACGGGCTGTACGCGCGAGGGGAACGCCTGCTCGCCCGGGCCCACGGCTTCGGGCGGCCGGGCCGGTTCCAGTACGAGGCCGCGATTCAATCGGCGCACTGCGCCGCCGGCGTTGAGCATCACGCACTGCGCAAGTTGTATCGGGCACTGATGCGGGTGGGTCCGTCATTGGGCGCCGCCGTGGCCCTGGCTGCGCTGGACGGCGAAATCGACGGGGCTGACGCGGGATTGCACGCCCTCGACGCGATCACGGACCGCGCGGCCGAGGGGTTTCAGCCCGCGTGGGTCACTCGAGGCCATCTCCTCGGCGAGGCGGGGCGGGCTGACGAGGCCGCGGCGGCATACCGCCGGGCCATCGAGCTGACCGCCGATGATTCAGTGCGGGCCTACCTGAACGAGCGGGTGCGGAGCCTGACGTCGACCGGCCCGATCGGCGACATTAGCGGCACCACCTTTTGACCTTGATTCAGCAATGACTTAGTGTTTGCTAGATGACTCCCCGGGGTAGGCCCAAGGCGAGCCGTCGAGGGCCGGGCCGACCGATCGGTGCCGATGCTGCGCAAACCCGTGTACGCATCGTGCAAGCGGCCTACGAAGTCATCAACGAGCGCGGTTACGCGGCGGCGACATTCCAGGAGATCGCGACACGCAGTGGCCTGAGCCGCCCGACGCTGAACTACTATTTCGCCAGTCGCGAGGACCTCTACCGAGCACTGCTGCAGCAGGCGCACGAGGTCGTCATGTCGTGCATCCACGTCGCGAAACAGCATGAAAGAACGCTGGATCGGTTGCATGCGTACATCGATGCCGTGGTGGAGGTGTGGCATCGGGACGGTGCGGTGGTGGGGTTTCTGGTCAATGCCAGGATCGAGTCGTACCGCCATCCCGATCTGCCCGCGGCCACCGTCACGGCGACCCGGGGATTCCTCGGCGAGCTGGTCACCGAGGCGGTTGCCCGGCGCGAGTTGCCGGCGCACACCGAGCAGGCGAGTTTGGTCGAACTGCTGTACGCGATGTTGTGGGGGGTGGGCGCCTACACCGGCTGGCAGGGTCGCCCCGTCGACGTCCCATCGATAGCCAAGCAACTGCAATCGGTGATCGTCAATGGGTTGCTGCCCATCACCGATCGTGATCTCTGACTCGCCGGCAAAGACACGCGAGGCGACACGCGCGGCGGTGTCGGTGGGGCGCCATAGACTGGCACCCCTATGAGCGGTTCATCTTCTGGGTCCTTCGTGCACCTGCACAACCACACCGAGTACTCGATGCTGGACGGCGCCGCGAAGATCACCCCGATGCTGGCCGAGGCGCAGCGTCTGGGCATGCCGGCGATCGGCATGACCGACCACGGCAACATGTTCGGCGCCAGCGAGTTCTACAACTCGGCGACCAAGGTCGGCATCAAGCCGATCATCGGTATCGAGGCGTACATCGCACCCGCCTCGCGGTTCGAGACCAAGCGCGTCCAGTGGGGTGATCCGAGCCAGAAGAGCGACGACGTCTCCGGCAGCGGTGCCTACACGCACATGACGATGGTCGCGGAGACCGCGACCGGTCTGCGCAACCTGTTCAAGCTGTCGTCGTTGGCTTCCTTCGAAGGTCAGCTCGGCAAGTGGGCGCGCATGGACGCCGAGATCATCGCCGAACACGCCGAGGGCATCATCGCGACCACCGGTTGCCCGTCGGGTGAGGTGCAGACCAGGCTGCGGCTCGGCCACCGCCAGGAAGCGCTGGAGGCGGCCGCCAAATGGCGCGAGATCTTCGGTCCCGACAACTTTTTCCTCGAGCTCATGGATCATGGCCTCGACATCGAGCGCCGGGTCCGGGAGGGCCTGCTGGAGATCGGGCAGAAGCTCAACATCCCGCCGCTGGCCACCAACGACTGCCACTACGTGACGCGTGAGGCCTCTCAGAACCACGAGGCCCTGCTGTGCATCCAGACCGGCAAGACCTTGTCGGATCCGAACCGGTTCAAATTCGACGGCGACGGCTACTTCCTCAAATCGGCCGAGGAGATGCGCGCACTGTGGGACGCCCAGGTGCCGGGTGCGTGCGATTCCACGGTCCTCATCGGCGAGCGGGTGCAGTCCTACGCCGACGTCTGGACCCCCAGCGACCGCATGCCGGTGTTCCCGGTTCCCGACGGGCACGACCAGGGCTCCTGGCTGACTCATGAGGTCCAGGCCGGCCTGGAGGAGCGCAGGTTTCGGGGCGCGCCTGTCCCACCCGAGTACACCGATCGCGCGGCCTACGAGATCAAGGTCATCTGCGACAAGGGCTTTCCGTCCTACTTCCTGATCGTGGCCGACCTGATCAACTACGCCCGTTCGGTCGGGATCCGGGTGGGGCCGGGCCGTGGATCGGCCGCCGGATCACTGGTGGCCTACGCGCTGGGTATCACCAACATCGACCCCATCCCGCACGGTCTGCTGTTCGAGCGCTTCCTCAACCCGGAACGTCCGTCGGCCCCCGATATCGACATCGACTTCGACGACCGCCGCCGCGGTGAGATGCTGCGATACGCGGCCAACAAGTGGGGCAGCGACCGGGTGGCCCAGGTCATCACCTTCGGTACCATCAAAACCAAAGCGGCGCTGAAGGATTCGGCCCGTGTGCATTACGGTCAGCCGGGTTTCGCGATCGCCGACCGGATCACCAAGGCGCTGCCGCCGCCCATCATGGCCAAGGACATCCCGGTGTCGGGGATCACCGATCCCAACCACGAGCGGTACAAGGAAGCCGCCGAGGTCCGCGCCCTGATCGACACCGATCCGGATGTGCGGACCATCTTCGAGACTGCGCGCGGCCTGGAAGGTCTGGTGCGCAACGCGGGTGTGCATGCATGTGCGGTGATCATGAGCTCCGAGCCGCTCATCGACGCGATCCCGCTCTGGAGACGGCCCCAGGACGGCGCGGTCATCACCGGCTGGGACTATCCGTCGTGTGAGGCCATCGGCCTGCTGAAGATGGACTTCCTGGGCCTGCGGAACCTGACGATCATCGGTGACTGCCTGGAGAACATCCAGGCCAACCGGGGCATCGACCTGGATCTGGACACGCTGCCCTTCGATGATCCGGCGGCTTACGAGCTCCTCGGCCGCGGCGACACGCTGGGAGTGTTCCAGCTCGACGGCAGCGCGATGCGCGACCTGCTGCGGCGCATGCAGCCCACCGGATTCAACGACATCGTGGCGGTGCTCGCGCTGTACCGTCCCGGTCCGATGGGCATGAACGCCCACAACGATTACGCCGATCGCAAGAACGGCCGGCAGGCGATCAAGCCCATCCACCCCGAGCTCGAGGAACCGCTCAAAGACATCCTCGCCGAGACCTACGGCCTGATCGTCTACCAAGAGCAGATCATGTTCATCGCGCAGAAGGTCGCCTCCTACACCATGGGTAAGGCCGATGCGCTCCGTAAGGCCATGGGTAAGAAGAAGCTTGAGGTGCTCGAGGCCGAGTACAAGGGCTTCAAGGAAGGCATGACGGCCAACGGATTCTCCGAGGCCGCCGTGAAAGCCCTGTGGGACACCATCCTTCCGTTCGCCGGGTACGCGTTCAACAAGTCCCACGCGGCCGGCTACGGCCTGGTGTCCTACTGGACGGCCTACCTCAAGGCCAACTATCCCGCCGAATACATGGCCGGTCTGCTCACCTCGGTCGGTGACGACAAGGACAAGGCGGCGGTCTACCTCGCCGACTGCCGCCGGCTCGGTATCACCGTCCTGCCCCCCGACGTCAACGAGTCGGTGCAGAACTTCGCCTCGGTGGGCGACGACATCCGGTTCGGTCTGGGCGCGATCCGCAACGTCGGCGCGAACGTCGTTGCGTCGCTGATCAGTAGCCGGACCGAGAAGGGCAAGTACGCCGACTTCTCCGATTACCTCAACAAGATCGACATCGCGGCCTGCAACAAGAAGGTCACCGAATCGTTGGTGAAGGCGGGCGCGTTCGACTCGCTCGGCCACCCCCGCAAGGGGCTGTTCCTGGTGCACACCGACGCCGTCGATTCAGTGCTCGGCACCAAGAAGGCCGAGGCGATGGGGCAGTTCGATCTGTTCGGCGGCGCCGACGACGGTGGCGGCACGGACGCGGTGTTCACCATCAAGGTGCCCGAGGAGGAGTGGGAGGACAAGCACAAGCTCGCACTCGAACGCGAGATGCTGGGGCTGTACGTGTCCGGCCATCCGCTCAACGGGATCGCCCACCTGCTGGCCAACCAGGTCGACACGCAGATCCCGGCGATTCTCGACGGCGACATCCCCAACGACGCACAGGTGGTGGTCGGCGGTATCCTGGCCTCGGTCAACCGTCGCGTGAACAAGAACGGCTTGCCCTGGGCCTCAGCCCAATTGGAAGACCTCACCGGTGGCATCGAGGTGCTGTTCTTCCCCCAGACCTACTCATTGTTCGGCCACGAGATCGCGGACGACGTAGTGGTACTGGTGAAGGCGAAAGTCGCTGCGCGCGATGACCGGATCTCGCTGATCGCCCACGAACTGGTCGTGCCCGACTTCAGCAGCGCCCAGGCCGACCGGCCGCTGGCGGTTAGCCTGCCCACCCGCCAGTGCACCATCGACAAGGTGAGTGCGCTCAAACAGGTGTTGGCCAATCATCCCGGCACCTCCCAGGTGCATCTGCGGCTGATCAGCGGTGAGCGGATCACCACGCTGGAACTGGATCAGTCGCTGCGGGTGACCCCTTCCTCGGCGTTGATGGGTGATCTCAAGGCGTTGCTCGGCCCGGGTTGTCTGGGGTAGCGGCCAGGTCGATCTTCACGATCGCGCTGTCGGGCCACAGCCCGCGGTCCCGCGCCCGCCGTAGCTTCTCCCGCAACGGAAGGTCGCGGTGCACATTGGTGACGCCCGGGATCTTGAGCAGAGGCACGATGTTCCATTGCCATCCGTATCGCCGGTGCAGGGCGCGGTTGGCCAGCTGGGCGTCCTCGCCGCCCAGGACGGTGGCCCGGCCGCTCAGCCAGGTGCTGCCGGTGACTCGTCCCTTGTAGTCGCAGACCACCAGTTCGATATCGGGTCGGGCGGTGAGCCTGCGGGTCTTCGGGCCGATCTTGGTGCGGAACAGTGCCGTCGGGCCGTCGAGCACGAACCAGATCGGGGTGTCGACGGCCGTGCCGTCGCGGCGGAAGCTGCGCAGCAGTGCGTAGTGGGAGCGGCTGAGAGCCTGGAGTGTGGTGTCGGTGTGCGGCATGTAGCCAGTCAACGACTTAGAGTTGACTCTAAGTCAAGCTCGAGGGAGGAGGTCGGATGGGTGCGACGCTGACCATCGGAGATGTCACGCAGCGGACCGGGGTGGCTCAGACCGCGCTGCGCTACTACGAGCAGGTCGGGCTGCTGCCCGCGCCGGAGCGCGTCGGCGGGCAGCGCCGTTACCAGGAGTCGGTCCTGATGAGGCTGGAAGTGATCAGGTTGTGCAAGACCGCCGGCTTCTCATTGACCGAGATCGGGCTGCTGCTCAGGGATGACACTCCGGGCCGGCCGGTGGCTCGTGAACTGGCGCAGACCAAACTCGCCGAGATCGATGCGCAAACGGAGGCGCTGGCCCGGGCCCGAGCTGTCATCGAGTGGGGAATGCGGTGCGCGTGTCCGTCAATCGAGTTGTGCACGTGCGGGATTCATCACGAGCTTCCGGCCTGACGCAAGAGCGGCAGTAGCCGGCCGGCAAGCATGTGCGGGTGCGGGTCGAGCGAGCCGATCCGCAGAACCAGGTGTCGTGCCCCGGCGTCGACATAGCCGGCGAGCCACGCCGCGCATTCCTGGGCCGATCCACCACAGATCGCCTGAAACGAGCTCAGCACATCCAGCGGCTGGCGATAGTAGGCCCGGGTGTAGGTGTCGAGCGTGTCCTTGGCGCGCCTGCGGTCGTCGTCGATACATACCGTGGCGTACAGCGCGGGCGTGATGGGGCGCGGCGTCAGCTCGCTGATTCGCGCCCAGGCCCGCGCGTAGGCGCCGGCATCGGGAAGGTAGGGCAACCATCCGTCGTAGCCTTCGGCGACCCGGGCGATGACCCGGTCCGAGTCGCCGCCGGCCAACCACAGGGGCGGGCCGCCCGGGCGCGCGGGCGGAAGTGCACTGTCGAGGCCATCGATCTGCCAGTACCGGCCGCTGAATCGGCTCTCGCCGGCCCATGCCTGCCGCCACAGTTCGGCGGCCTCGTCCAGGCGGCGCGCCCGATCGCTGAACGGCATTGCCAGCGCGTCGAATTCACGCCGGCTTTCCGGTAGGGGAGATCCGGAACCCAGTCCGAGGATCAGCCGGCCGCCCGAGAGTTGGTCGACCGTGGCGGCCTGCGCCGAGGTCAGCAGCGGCGGGCGCAACGGACCGATCAGCGCTGCGGTACCGAGGGTGACGCGGGAGGTGCGGGCACTCACCGCTGCGAGCAGCGTCAGCGGATCAACCCGGGTGCGGGCCAGCACGGAATCCCCGGTCCATACCGAGTCGAATCCCGATTCCTCTGCGGTTCGGGCGAATTCGATCAGCCCGTGTGCGTCATGCCGGCCCGTCATCGCGGTTTCCCGGCTTGGCAGCATGATGCCGATGGACAGCGACATGCGTCAACGATGACGCCGCATGCCGGTTTGGTCGACTACCTGACGGGTAATGGCGACGGCCGGTCAGAACCGGTACCGCAGGATGCGCGCCTTGCGGGCCGTCGCCTTGCTGAGGCCGGAGACCCGGGTCGCGATCCGCAGTGCACCGGGAAAGCGATCGACCTCCGGTTGGTGGGCCAGGCTGGACTCCTCGACGAGTCGCAGTCTCGGATTCCAGGTTTCGGGATGGTGGGCGTCCTTGAATCCTGGGTAGCCCCACTGGCTTCCGACATCTTTGAACATCTTGGCCGGAAAGAACTTCAGGGCTGCCTTACTCATCCAACCGATCCGGCCGTAGTCGTTGAACGCGAGTTCCCCGGAATCGAAGTGTTCGGTGATCTTTCGGAAGATGCCGGTGATGACCGGTTCGCCGAGGAACGCGAACAGTCCGTCGGCCACCAGCATGGTGGGTCGATCGGAGGGAATCGGGTCGGTCCAGTCCGGGTCGGCCAACGACGCGGCAACCGTATGCGCCTGGGGGAGTGGCGGCAGCATGCGGTCCCGTAGTTGGCTGATCCCCGGCAGGTCCACGCTGTACCAGTCGACTGTGACCGGCGGCGAGACACGGTGAACACCGCTGTCGAGGCCGCCGCCGAGATCGACGACGACGGCGTCGGGATGGCCGGCCACGAATGCACGGACCCGGTCGTCGAGCATCTTGGCCCGCAGCGCCGACTGGCACACCACGCTGGTCTGCACGCCCAGGCCGGCGAAGTCGTAATCGAGTTGTCCGACTGCCTCATCCGCCATGGCGTCGCCGAGGATCGGGCGGGCCCACCGGCTGTCGAGCGCCCGGGCGTACAGCGTCAGGAAAGCGGTTTCCTCCACCGGTAGGAGGCCCGTTGTCGGAATACCCACAAACCCGACCGTACACCCGGTCCACGGCTGAACAGTTGGGCGAAAACGTTTACCGCCCTTGCCATCACGGCCTGACTCGTGAATCGTCACAGTGCGTGGGTGCGCGGCGAGCGTCCGGCAGCCTACGGTGGAACCATGCGTAGCAGGCATGTGAGCGTCTGGATCGAGGTCGCGCCCGACGCGGTGTACGCCTACGCGTCGGATCCGCGGCAGTTGGCCTCGTGGGCGGCGGGACTGGCGGAGGGCGGGTTGCGCCTCACTTCGCGAGGATGGGTGGCGGATTCCCCGATGGGTGAGGTCAGCGTCGAATTCACCCCTACGAATGCGCTCGGCGTGCTCGATCACGTGGTGCGTCTGCCCTCGGGTGAGGCCGTCTACAACCCGATGCGGGTCGTCCCGGCGGGGGTCGAGGAAAAGTCGTGCGAAGTCGTATTCACCGTCCGGCAGCGACCTGGGATGACCGATGAGCAGTTCGAGGCAGATGTCGCCGCCGTGGCCGCCGATCTGGAGACGTTGCGGGGACTGCTGGAAGGTCAGTGATCAGAGGGCGAGAAACGGCCCAGGCCCAGCCACACTGCGATGGTGACCGCGGCGGCCGAGAGCACGGCCGGTGCCGTACTCATGGTGGCCACACCGACGACCACCAGTACCAGGGCACCGATCGCCAGGGCGATCAGCTTGTAGGTCGGCCAGGGCACCCCGGCGATGTCGACCTGGTGATCGGCCCGGGAGGTGACGCTGCGAAAGTTCCCGGCGGTGGTCATATGTTGACGATAGCTCGCAACATTGATTTCGGCCAGCCGAAACCTCGGATCAGGCGTGTCGTTTTACCGGTTGATCTGGTTCAACAGCGGGCTTCCACCCGGTACCGGACCTCGGCCGGTTTGGTCGGGCGGTCGGCGAACGAGCCATGTGCGGTGCCGCTGAAGTGGAATTTGGTGTCGTCGATGCCTGCCTGGGTGTCCGGCGCGCCGGCCTGAGCGCCCCCGGTGAAGCCGGTCAGGTCCCGGATCCGCATGACCTTGGGCTCGACGGTGCCCCCGGTCTGGATGATCGCGGTGAACCCAGGTGTTTGCGGCTCCGTTTCGATGGTCCACAACCAGGAGATTTGCGTGCACTGCACCTTGTAGGACGTCGGCATTTCCTGGTCGTCGATGAAGACTCGCGCGGTGTTGGCATCGGCGGGGCTGCCGGCGGGCGCCGCACACGCGGTCGCGGCGAGCGCGACCGCCATCACGATGTGCGCTGCCGCCCACCGCACTCCCCGCTGAGTGTGCCTCACGCTGGTTATTTTCCCAGTTCGGCGTCTGTTCAACCGCATGTTGCGAATTTCGGTGGTCTGGTGACGCGGACCGCGGAATCTCGGCGTGTGCGCCCACCCACGTGTAGTGAAACCGCTGGCCAGTGGCACCATTGAACGGTGACTGCCGATCTGAGCAAAGGCTCCCGAGTGTCCCCGCTGGCCGCGCCGCTGACTGCCGCCGACATCGACGAGGCCGCCGAGCGAATTTCCGGGGTGGTCACCCGCAGCCCGCTGCAGTTCAACGAGCGGCTGTCGGAAGCGACCGGGGCCAACGTCTACCTCAAGCGCGAGGACCTGCAAGCGGTCCGTTCCTACAAGGTGCGCGGCGCGTTCAACCTGATGGCGCAGCTCTCGCCCGAGGAACTGGCGGCCGGCGTCGTGTGTTCCTCGGCAGGCAACCACGCCCAGGGTTTCGCGATGGCCTGCCGGTCGATGCGCACCCATGGCCGCGTCTATGTACCGGCCAAGACCCCCAAGCAGAAGCGGGACCGGATCCGGTACCACGGCCGCGAGTTCATCGAGCTCATCGCCGGCGGGTCGACCTACGATCTGGCTGCCGCCGCCGCGCTCGACGATGTCGCACGCACCGGGGCCACCCTGGTGCCGCCGTACGACGACCTGCGCACGATGGCCGGACAGGGCACCATCGCCGCCGAGGTGCTCGACCAACTCGACGAGGAGCCGGATCTGGTGATCGTCCCCGTGGGTGGCGGCGGCTGCATCGCGGGCATCACCACATATCTCGCCGAGCGCGCCTCGAGCACATCGGTGCTCGGTGTGGAGCCTGCGGGTGCGGCGTCGATGATCGCCGCGCTGGCCGCGGGCGAACCCGTGACCCTCGACCACGTCGATCAGTTCGTCGACGGTGCGGCAGTGGCACGGGCCGGTGCGTTGCCCTACGCCGCGCTGGCCGCCGCCGGTGACATGGTCGCCCTCACCACGGTCGACGAGGGCGCGGTCTGTACTGCGATGCTCGACCTGTACCAGAACGACGGAATCATCGCCGAGCCCGCCGGGGCGCTGTCGGTGACCGCGCTGCTGGAGGCCGACATCGAGCCCGGGTCGACCGTTGTGTGTCTGATCTCGGGCGGCAACAACGACGTGTCCCGCTACAACGAGGTGGTCGAGCGGTCACTGGTGCACCTGGGACTCAAGCACTACTTCCTCGTGGACTTCCCGCAGGAACCCGGGGCGCTGCGCCGTTTCCTCGACGAGGTGCTCGGGCCGGGCGACGACATCACCCTGTTCGAGTACGTCAAGCGCAACAACCGGGAGACCGGTGAGGCGTTGTGCGGCGTCGAGTTGAGCGCGGCCACGGACCTGGAGGGCTTGCTGGCCCGGATGCAGGATTCCGATATCCACGTCGAGTTGCTCGAACCGGGGTCGCCGACCTACCGGTACCTGACCTGAGCCGCCCTTCCTGAAGCCGGCGAGGCCTCAGGCTCCGATACCGGTGGCCTCGAACCCGGCGCTGACGGCTCGGACTTTTTCGTCCAGAACGTCTTGCGGATCCTTGCGGAACAGGGACTTGGCCACGAGTTCGACCGCGCGTCGACTGTCGCTGAACCCAGATGTCCGCGACAGGTGCAGGGTCAGTGCCAGATAGAACAGCGTTGCGACGTCCTGCGGCGTGAAGAGATAGCCCTGGCCGTTCTTCGCGCTGATGACGTTGTACGCCGCCTTGTTGTGGATGCCGCTGTTGGTGTGCACGCCGCCGTTGTCGCGGGTCGTGTTCACGTAGTCGCGCACGTGGGCGGGCTGACCGCGCCGCGTCGGATCACTCAGATCGCGCAGCGGCACGCCGGTTCCGTCGAGTTCCTCGCCCATCTCCCAGTTCCAGCTGTCGATGTCCGGTTTCTGGGAGTTGGCGATGATCGTGCCCATGATGTCCGAATAGGACTCGTTGAGCGCGCCGGATTCGTCCTTGTACTCCAGGCGGGCCGTGTTGTCGGTCAATCCGTGCGTCATCTCGTGGGCGACGACATCCACGGCCACCGCATAGGACCGAAGCTCGCCGTTGACACTGCGCTGGCCGTACACCATCTGCGTCCCGATCCAGGCGGCGTTGCGCCATTCACGGGGGGTCGGGTCCTGGATCGACGTGCAGTTGATGGAGGAGATGAAAGGTCCTCCCTGGTTGTCCAGACCGTTGCGCTGCAATGTGTTCAGCAGGTAATCGGCCACCTCTTGGGCATTGGCGTGTGCGCTGATCGCCGCCGGGCTCCACGGGGCCGGGGGGTTGGTGATCGGCGCGGCGCCCGGTAGCGAGCGGAATTGCGATTCGATCCTGCGGAACCCGAAATCGTAGGTCTCGATGCGCCGGGTCGGGTCCACGAGCCGCGTGTTGTCGTTCTCGTCGCGCTCGGCCCGGATACGCCGGGTCTGGCCGAGTGCATCGGTGGAGTCCAGTTCTTCCAGAGTCCACGAAATCGTCTGCGTACGGGGAAGTTTGGTCACCAATTCGCCGGAATGGGCGTCGACGACGTAGTCGAAGAGTTCCGGCAGCGTCTCTGGGTGGCCGTCCGAGGTGCGCTTGCGGTGTCGCTGCACGTTCTTCGCGATGTAGACCAGGCGCCACACCCCGGGCTGGGAGCTGTTGTCGAAGTAGAAGTACAGCCGGGGCGGCTCGGGCAAGGGCAGCGCGTCCTTGCCCGCGTCCTTGACGATCACGTCCTGAGCCTGGGCCGGCGATATCGCCGCCACGGCGTCGACACCGTCGGGATTACCGATCGCCGAATTGACCGCCAGCATGTTGTTGTCGTCATCCAACTCGATCGTGACGAGGGAGCCGTAGATCGGAATGCGCTGACGGTACTGGGCGAACTTGACGACGGTGGAATCCGTGAGCGGGATGGATTCGGTGCCAAGGGCCCGGTACTCGGTTCCTGCGCCCGCGCTGCTGTCGGTGATGGTCGGCACCTCGGGACTGGCGATCATCTGGTTCAGATAGCGGCGCGCCGCCGATTCCGGATCGAGTGTTGCCACGTCGATCGCCCGGGCCGTGTCCGGTCTGACCGCCTCCTCGTTGATGGCCCGCACCGCCGGGCCCTGGTACTTGTCAGCGCTGTGCAGCGCAAAGCTCTCTAACCCGTTGTCGTTCATCAGTTCTCACATCTCCTGGTCCGATGGTGGCTGCCCCGTCGAGGGCCGACCGGGTGTCGGCGCCACGGCATGGCCTGATCATGCGTCGCGGACCCGCGAATTTCGTGCGTAGTCGCCTACTCGAAAAATGCGCGGACCGGACCTGCCAGGTCTGCACCGGTGCCGATGTCGCGCGACGTGCGGACCGCGTCGGAACCGAATGCAGGTAGTGATCTACGCGCGCGTCTCGGGCCGCAGATGCCTACCGTCCATGACGTGGGGTTACCGCCTCACGGGAGATCTGCCGTCAAGGGAGCCAGCCATGGCGAAATACCTCATCAAATCCGGTGACACCCTCGGTGCCATCGCAACTCGGCTCGGGGTGGGTCTGGCCGGCCTTGAGTCGGCGAACCCGCACATCACCGATCCACACCGGATCTTCCCGGGCCAGATCATCATCGTGCCGGGCAGTTCACCGGTGCCCGGACCCGAATACGTCGTGCAGTCCGGCGACACCCTGACCCACATCGCAGCCAGATTCGGGGTGAGCCTGGCCGACCTCGAAAGCGCCAATCCCCAGATCGCCAACGTGAATCGGATCTTCACGGGGCAGATCATCACGGTCACGGAAGCGTCCACGCGGGTCCGCCACGACATCTGGACACTCGACGCGATCGATCACTGGCACCCGACGATCTACGCCTACGCCCGCGCAGTGCAGGTGCTGATCGACCGGGCGGACGCGGATCAGTTCGACCCGATCGGTTGGCAGTATCAGTCCGACATCCACGGCACCACAGTGAATCCCGACAACTACCGGAACCAATGCCAGCACTTCTGCTGGTTCTTCCTGCCTTGGCACCGGATGTACCTGCAGTGGTTCGAGCGGATCATCAGATCTGCCATCGCAGACCTGGACGACGTCGACGAGCAGACGAAGGCGACCTGGGCGTTGCCCTATTGGAATTACAGCAGCGACGATGCCGCTCACAGGCGATTGCCGCAGGCCTTCCTCGACACCACCCTGCCGGACGGCGTGACGCCGAACCCGCTGTGGGTGCCCGGGCGAAACCTCAATGACGGTTCGTCGCTGCCTGTCTCCGACGTCGACCTGACCAGTGCGCTGGCGCCGGTGGATTTCGCCGGGATCGGCGGGTTTGCCGGTGGGCGCACCGGATTCAGCCATGGCGGCGAAGATCCGGGCTCGGCGATGGGACCGCTCGAAGGAACGCCGCACGGTGCGGTTCACGTCGGTGTGGGCGGTCTGATGGGTTCGTTCAACACCGCCGCGCTGGACCCGATCTTCTGGCTGCACCACGCCAACATCGATCGGATCTGGGAGATCTGGCGGACGATGCCCGACCGGACGAACACCACAGAGGCCGCCTGGCTGACCGGTGTGACGTTCCACTTCCACGACGAGAACCGGGCGACGCTCACCGAGACGGTGCAAGAGGTGCTCGACACCACGACCCAGCTCAGCTACCGCTATGAGGACATCGCGGCCCCTGTCGCACTGGAGGCTCTCATGCCAACCGAACCCGCACCCGAGAACCCGCCGGAACTCGTCGGAGCGTCGGACAGTGCGATCGCCCTCGCCGGTGAGACCGCCAACGTCACCTTCGGTATCGCTCCTCCGATCGGCCCGCTGGCTGAGGAGGCGACACCGGCGTCGCGCGCCTTCCTCCGCATCGAGGACGTGACGTCACCGGCACCGGTGGGCGTCACCTACAAGGTGTATCTCAATGTGGGCGGTGGCGAACCCACCGTCGATGACGACCATTTCGTCGGTGTCGCGGCCTTTTTCGGGATCGAGGAGACCAGTAACCCCGACAATGAGCACGGCGGGATGCGGCTCGCCTTCGACATCACGGGCCTGTACCGGCGGTTCAGCGCCGAGGGCCGCTGGAGCGATCAGGTCAGCGTCACCTTCGTCCCGCAGTATGTGGAGCCGGCGGCCCATCCCATCCAGCTGCCCGGTGCCCAGGCCTCGGCGCCGCAGGAGTCCGGCAATGCGCGAGTTGGTCGAGTGAGCGTCTTCCTGCAATGACACTCACCGCAGTGCCGAGCCGGGCGGCGCGGCCATCGGCCTGGCGGCGGTTGCGGTGGAGACATCCGGAGCTGTCCCTGCTGACGGTCGCGGTGGCCGCCTGGCTCGCGGTCGTGATCCTGCATCTGACGATGCCGTCTCACGCCGGAGCCCAACATTGTTCGATGGTGCCGCACGGCGCGGGCCACCACCACGGCACGATGAGCGTCGACGTTGTCGCCGACGGTTGTGTCGGGGTGCACTCCGGTGCAATGGAATTCCCCGATTCGATGGCGCTGTGGGCGGTGATGGCGGCCGCGATGATGCTGCCGACGACGCTGCCCGCCGCACGGTCGATAGCGCTGAACGGCAGATGGAATCGCCGCCACCGCGGCCAGGCGTTGTTCGCCGTCGGCTACCTCGCGGTGTGGTCGGCGTTCGGGGCGCTCGCGCTGACGGTCGCCTGGTTGATCGGACCGAAAGCCGGAGGAGCTCTTGCCGTCTCGGCGCTCCTGGCGACGGCGGCGGCCTGGGAACTGACCCGCAGGAAGCGGTTCTTCCTCCGCGCGTGCCACCGGGTCCGGGCGCTGCCGGCCGACGGATGGCGAGCGGACCGGGCCTGCGTCGGGGAGGGGCTGCGGAACGGATTGCAGTGCACCGGGGCATGCGGCCCGATGATGCTGCCGATGGCGCTGGCCCCGCACGCGCTCTGGCTGATGGTGGTCCTGTTCGGGGTCGTCGTGGGGGAGAAGTGGGTGACGAAGGGCGTGGATCATCTTCGCCTCTTCGCTGCGGTGCTCGCGGTGGTCGCCGTCATCGTGGCATTTGGTGCGCCGCTCGGCTGACCGACCAGACGACGAGCGCGCACGCCGCGAACGCGGCGCCGAGGATGCTGGAACCGGTCCACCCCGCGAACGCGTAGACCGCGGTCGTGGCCGTTGCCCCGAGTGCCGAGCCGAGTGAGTAGAAGAACATGTAGCCGCCGATGACGCTGCTGGTCCGATGCGGGTGGGCTGTGGTGAGTAGGTGCTGGTTGCTCACATGCACGGCTTGCACGGCGAAGTCGAGCACGATCACGCCGACGACGATCAGTACCAGCGACCATGATGCGTGTCCGATGGCCAGCCATGACGCGGTAAGGAGTGCGAGCGCCCCGCCGGTGACGGCGCTCGCGAGGCCGGAGTCGGCCCAGCGTCCTGCCCGGGCCGCGCCGAGCGCACCGGCAAGACCTGCGATACCGAAGAGGCCGATCTGTGCCGTGCTCAGATGCCACGGAGCGGCGGTGAGCGGCAGTGCCAGGCCGCTCCACAGCGTCCCGAAGGACGCGAACAGGAAGAACGCGATCAGCCCGCGTGAGACGAAAAGGCGCTCGCGGAACAGTCGGGCCAACGACATCAGCACGTCGAGGTAATCCGTTTGTTCGCGCCGTGGGTCGGGCGGCAACAGCCTCGGCACCAGGGCTGCCAGGGCAACCAGCAACACCGCCAGCCCGGCATAGACGCTGCGCCACCCCCACACGGCAGCGAGGGCGCCTGCCGCGACGCGTGAACCAAGGATGCCGACGACGACTCCGGAGGTCACCATGCCGAGGGTCCGGCCGCGGTCCTGGGGCGTGGACAGGGCCGCAGCGTAGGCGACAGTGGTCTGGACGACGACCGCGAACAACCCTGCGACCGCCAATCCGCCGAGCAGCAGCCAGGTTTGGGCGGCCGTCGCCGCCAGTGTCACACCGAACGCGGCCAGGAGAAGGTGCCCACTGATGAGCCGACGGCGGTCGAGGATGTCGCCGAACGGGACGAGGGCGACCAACCCGACCAGGTAACCGAGTTGTCCGGCCGTCACGATCCATCCCAGGTCGGCCTCCGGCACGCCCAGATCGCGGCCGATGCCGGCGAGGACGGGCTGCGCCGCGTAGATCGTCGCGACGGCCACCGCACACACCGTGGCGAAGAACATCCGCAGGCCGAGGGTCAGCTCCATGCACACTCCTTAATTGGTTGCAGATTGCAACTAATTGCAGGCTACGGCAGAATGGTTTCATTCAGCAACTCTTCAGGGGGGTGTGATGGCCGAGCCGGTGCCGCACAGCGATGACGTGACCTGGACCGATCCCACCTGCCCGGTGGCGCGCACTGTCGATCTCGTCGGGGACCGCTGGAGTCTGCTCATCGTCCGCGACGCCATGGACGGCGCGCGGGCGTTCACCGACTTTCAGCAGCGCACCGGCATCGCGCGCAACATCCTCACCGACCGGCTGCGCCGTCTCGTCGAGCGCGGCATCCTCGATCGGGAGGCGGCCGCATCAGGCCGGCGGCAGGTGTACACGCTCACCCAGGCCGGTCGCGACCTCTTCACCGTCGTGGTGGCGTTGCGCCAGTGGGGAGAGCGGCACGCCTTCGAGGCTGACGAGGCTCGCTCGGCACTCGTCGACGAACGGGGTGTCGCGCTCGCGGAATTGCGCCCCACGGATTCGCGCGGTGCCCCGGTGGATCCGGACAGCACGACCGTGCGGAAGGACTACTGAACGCGGTCGGTGCGCAGGATGGCGAACGAATGACCGGCCAATATCGTGGCGCCGGAACCGAAGACGGGGTCTTCCCAGGCCGCGACCAGTTTCCCTGCCACCGGCACGGACACGGCGTCGGAACCGAGGTTGCAGGCGATCGACAGGGCGCCGCGGTGCAGAACGATCCAACGCTGCTGCTCGTCGAAGTCGATCGACATGTGATCCAGCCACGGATCCGCGAGGTCGGGCTCGGTGCGCCGCAACGCGATCAGCTCCAGATAGGTCCTGTGCAGCCGATGGTGATCGCCGTCGGAGAGCTCGCTCCAGTTCAGCTTTGACCGCAGGAATGTCTCCGGGTCCTGCGGATCCGGGATCTCGTCCGCATCCCAGCCGTGCTCGGCGAATTCGGCCTTACGTCCCTCGGCGGTGGCGCGGGCCAGTTCCGGCTCGGGATGCGAGCTGAAGAACTGGAACGGTGAGGAGGATCCCCACTCTTCGCCCATGAAAAGCATTGCTGTATAGGGTGATCCGAGCGCAAGCGCGGCCTTGACGGCCAGCTGGCCAAATGTCAGGAGCTGCGACGGCCGGTCGCCGACGGCGCGGTTGCCGACTTGGTCGTGGGTAAGGGTGTAGGCCAGCAGCCGAGTGCCCGGAATGGTGGCGGTGTCCAACGGGCGGCCGTGTCTGCGGTGACGGAACGACGAGTATGTGCCGGCGTGGAAGTATCCGTGCTTGAGCGTCTGTGCCAGGGTGGCCAGCGATCCGAAATCGGCGTAGTAGCCCTGCCGTTCACCCGACACCGCGGTATGGATGGCATGGTGGACGTCGTCGTCCCACTGTGCGGTCAGGCCGAAGCCGCCACGGTCGCGCGGGGTGATCAGCCGAGGGTCGTTCAGGTCGCTTTCGGCGATCAACGAGAGGGGACGGCCGAGTTCTTCTGCCAGGGCGTCGGTCTCGGCCGCCAGCTCCTCGAGCAGATGGATCGCGGTGTTGTCCGCCAGCGCATGCACCGCATCCAGACGCAGACCGTCGGCGTGGAAGTCGCGCATCCAGCGCAGCGCACAGTCGATGATGTAGCTGCGCACCTCGTCGGCGTCGGCATCGGACAGGTTGATCGAACTGCCCCACGGATTGCTGCCGGTCGACAGATACGGACCGAACCGCGGCAGGTAGTTGCCCGACGGGCCGAGGTGGTTGAACACCGCGTCGATCAGCACGCCGAGTCCACGTGCGTGGCAGGCGTCGATCAGCCGGACGAGGCCGTCCGGTCCGCCGTAGGGTTCGTGCACCGCGTACCACAGCACCCCGTCATAACCCCAGCCGTATGTGCCGTTGAACGCGTTGACAGGCATCAACTCCACGAAATCGACACCGAGACCCACCAAGTGGTCGAGCTTCTCGATGGCGGCATCGAATGTGCCTTCGGGAGTGAAGGTTCCGGTGTGAAGTTCGTAGATCACCCCGCCGCAGATGGACCGGCCCGCCCACCCGGCGTCGGTCCAGGCGTCCGGTGTGGGCTGCCACAGCTGTGAGCGTTCATGCACGCCGTCGGGCTGGCGCGCTGAGCGAGGATCCGGCAGTACCGCGGCGTCCTCGTCGAGAACAAACCCGTACCGGGCGTCGGCGCGGCAGTCGACCTCGGCCCGCCACCAGCCGTCGGCGGTGCGCGTCATCTCGTGCTGCGCTCCGTCCACGTCGACCCGTACGCGGTCGGGCTTCGGTGCCCACACGGTGAATTCAGTCATCTGTGCGCTCCAGCAAGGCCACCGGCGAATCGGCGAGCAGGTCGGTCAACGGCACCCGCCCGGCCCACCGCCGGCCACTGAGCAGATCCAGCCACCGGCCGTCGGGCAATGGCAATGCCGTGTCGGACCAACCGGTTTCGGCCAGTGCCACGGTCCACCGGCACGCGGCCACCACGACATCCTGACCGCGCAGAAACGACACCAGGTGTGCTGCGGCGGTACCGGTGGCGGGCAGCGGCGTGTAGCCGCCGGCCCGGAAGGTCGCCGGCCGCGCGCGGCGCAGTGTCAGCGCGGCCGTGGTCACCCGCAGCTTGTCGTCGTCCCCGCGCTCCAGCGCATCACGCAGCGCCGCATGGTCGACGGGGCGCCGGTTGTCCGGATCGACCAGGCTGTCCTCGGTCGTTTCGGTGCCCTGGTAGACGTCGGGGATGCCGGGCGCGGTCAGCTGGATGAGTTTCTGGCCCAGGCTGTCGTTTCGGGCGTGCGCGTCGAGCCGACCCACCAGCGTCGTCAGTTCGGCGGCGACGGGCCCGTCGAGGACCCGGTCCAGCCAACCGTGCACCTCGTTCTCGAATTCCACGCACGGGTCATGCCATGAGGTTCGGGTGGCGGCTTCCCGGATCGCCTTCTCGGCGTAGGCGTGCAACCGGGCACGAAGCTCGTCGGTGACGGCGCCGTCCACCGGCCAGACGCCGAAAATGTTCTGCCACAAAAACAGTGCGGTGTCCCGGTCCGGGGGAGTAGACGATGCTGACCACCGCTCGACCGAATCGGCCCACGTCTCGGGGACCTGGGACAGCAGCCCGATCCGGGTGCGGACGTCCTCGCCGCGCTTGGTGTCGTGGGTTGACAATGTGGTCATCGCCTTCGGCCAGGCGCGCATCCGCGTCGTCGTCCGCTGGTGGAACTCGGCTGCCGACACCCCGAACAACTCTGGCGCACCGCCGACCTCGTTGAGCGACACCAGTCGGGCGTCGCGGTAGAACAGGCAGTCCTCGACCGCCTTGGCCGTCGCCGCACCACACAGTTGGTTGAACCGGGACACCACCTCGTCACTGGTGGACAGGGCCGTCGCGACGGTGGACAGCGTTTCGGTCAGTTCCGGTGCAGCCCAAGATGTCTCCTGTACGGCTACCGGAAGGATCGCGCCGAGCGCCGGATAGTCGCTGCGGTACACGCCGACCCTGCTGATCAGTGCGGCCACGGCGGACGGCAGCAGCCGGTCCTGCCTCGCGGTCACCGCTGTGATGGCCCGGCACAGCCGGCCCAATTCGCTGGCCAGGGTGTCGGTTACCGCCGCGGTCTTGAGTGTGCGTTCGGCGTCGGGATCCGGGCGCCCGCTCACCGCGGTGAGCGGGCTTTCGCCGGACGGGGCGATGAACAGTCCACCCACCTCGCGCAGCGCGTCGTAGCCGGTGGTGCCGTCGACGGGCAGTGACGCATCGAGGCTCTCGTCGGCGGCCAGGATCTTCTCGACCACGATCCAGGCTTCGGGACCGGTGAGTTCGCGTAACCACCCCAGATAGCCTGCGGGGTCGGACAGTCCGTCCGGATGGTCGATCCGCAGGCCGTCCACCAGGCCCTCCTCGAACCAGCGCTTCACCTCCACGTGGCTCGCGTCGAAGACGGTGCGGTCCTCCTGGCGCAGCGCCGCCAGGGACGTGATGGAGAAGAAGCGACGGTAGCCGCAGATCCCGGTGCGCCAACCCGTCAGCCGGTAGTGCTGGCGGTCATGGACCTCGCTGCCGGTACCCGAGCCGGTACCGGGCGCCACCGGGAAGACCAGGTCGCCCAGTCGCAGCACGTCGCCGTCGAGCACCAGGTCGGCGACGTCGTCGTCGGAACCCAGGACCGGCAACACGATCCGCCCGCCGTCGAGATCCCAATCGATGTCGAAGTAGTCGGCGTAGGCCGAGGCGCGGCCATGCCGCAGCAGATCCCACCACCAGGGGTTCTGCTCGGGGTGGGCGACGCCGACGTGGTTGGGCACGATGTCCACGATCAGGCCCATGCCGCGGGACCGGGCAGCCTCTGACAATCGGCGCAGTCCCTCCCTGCCGCCGAGGGCGGCCGATACCGTGGTGGGATCGGTGATGTCGTAGCCGTGGGTGGATCCGTGTGCGGCGGTCAGGATCGGCGACAGGTAGAGATGCGAGATTCCCAGCCGGTCGAGATAGTCCAGGAGATTCACCGCGTCGTCGAATGTGCAGCAGTCCCCGCGCATCTGGAGCCGATACGTGGACAGGACCGGGCCGGGCATATCAGGCCGTCTTGCGGAGCACGAGTAGTGAGCGGGCCTGTAGTGAGATCTTCTCGCCCGCGGCCACCACGAGCCCGGAATCGCCGGTCGGGCTGGCGGTATCGAGGTCGCCGGTCCATTCGGCGGCGTAATCGCCGTTGGGGGTGACGAAGTCCTGCTCGTGGTCGTTGGCGTTGAAGCACAACAGGAACGTGTCGTCGACGACGCGTTCACCTCGCGCGTTGGGGGCCGGGATGGAATCGCCGTTGAGGAACACCGCGACACAGGTACCCAGCCCGGTGCCCCAGTCCTCGGGGGTCATCTCGGTCCCCGCCGGGGTGAGCCACGCGATGTCGCGGACCTGGTCACCGCTGCGGATCGGCTTACCCTCGAAGAACCGGCGGCGCCGAAACGCGGGATGGCGCTTGCGGAATGCGAGCACCTTACGGGTGAACTCCAGGTGGTCGGCGTTGCTCTCGAGCCGTGACCAGTCCATCCAGGACAGCTCGGAGTCCTGGCAGTACACGTTGTTGTTGCCCAACTGGGTCCGACCGATCTCGTCGCCGTGGGCGATCATCGGGGTGCCCTGGGACAGCATCAGTGTCCCCATGATGTTGCGCATCTGCTTGGCGCGCAGGGCGAGGATCTCCGGGTCGTCGGTCGGCCCCTCGACGCCGCAGTTCCACGAGCGGTTGTGGCTCTCGCCGTCGCGGTTGTCCTCACCGTTGGCCTCGTTGTGCTTCTCGTTGTAGGACACCAGGTCGTTGAGGGTGAACCCGTCGTGGCAGGTGACGAAGTTGATGCTGGCGCCGGGCCGGCGGCCGGTGGCCTCGTAGAGGTCCGAGGAGCCGGTGAGCCGGGACGCGAACTCGCCGAGCGTCGAGGGTTCGCCGCGCCAGTAGTCACGCACGGTGTCGCGGTACTTGCCGTTCCACTCGGTCCACAAGCCGGGGAAGTTGCCGACCTGGTAGCCGCCCTCGCCGACGTCCCACGGTTCGGCGATCAGTTTCACCTGGCTGACCACCGGGTCCTGCTGGACCAGGTCGAAGAACGCCGAAAGCCGGTCCACGTCGTAGAACTCGCGGGCCAGCGTGGAGGCCAGGTCGAACCGAAACCCGTCGACGTGCATCTCCAGGACCCAGTACCGCAGAGAGTCCATGATCAGTTGCAGCGTGTGCGGGTGCCGGGCATTGAGGCTGTTGCCGGTCCCGGTGAAATCCTTGTAGTACTCGAGCTGCCCGTCGAGCAGCCGGTAATAGGCGGCGTTGTCGATCCCGCGGAAGTTGATGGTGGGGCCGAGGTGGTTTCCTTCGGCGGTGTGGTTGTAGACGACGTCGAGGATGACCTCGATACCGGCATCGTGGAACGCCTTGACCATGGTCTTGAACTCGGCCACGGCGCCGCCGGCGTGCCTGGTGGCCGCATATTGGAAGTGCGGGGCGAAGAAACCGACCGTGTTGTAGCCCCAGTAGTTTCGCAACCCGAGGTCCAGCAGGCGATGGTCGTGCATGAACTGGTGCACCGGCATCAGCTCGATCGCGGTGATGTTCAGCGACTGGAGATACTCGATGACCACCGGGTGGCTCAGCCCCGCATAGGTGCCCCGGAGTTCCTCGGGGATGCCCGGGTGGGTCTGGGTCATTCCCTTGACGTGCGCCTCGTAGATGACCGTGTCGTGATACGGGGTCTTGGGTGAGCGGTCCGAACCCCATTGGAAGAACGGGTTGATCACCACGCTGGTCATGGTGTGGCCCAGGGAGTCGACCTGCGGCGGGGTTCCCGTGCCGGGAGGTTCGGCCGTCAGGTCGTAGGAGAACAGCGCCTGGCTGAAATCGAAGTCGCCGTGGAACGACTTGCCGTAAGGGTCCAGCAGCAGCTTGCTGGGGTCACAACGATGTCCGGCGCCGGGATCCCACGGGCCGTACACCCGGTACCCGTACCGCTGCCCGGGCGTAACAGTCGGCAGATAGGCGTGCCAGACGTAACCGTCGACCTCTTCGAGATTGATCCGGTGCTCGGTCCCGTCCTTGGCGATCAGACACAGCTCGACGCGTTCGGCGACTTCCGAGAACAGCGAGAAGTTGGTGCCCGCACCGTCATAGGTCGCGCCGAGCGGGTAGGCCTCGCCGGGCCAGACGGTCGGCATCGGCGTGGGTACTGGAGACGACGGCACTGGAGAAGACGGTGGCATGGGTTCACCACCAACCGGTGGCCGCCGCCATCTGGCGGCCCAGTTCACCTGTCATCGTGCGCATGTACGTCGTGGAGATGTGGTGGGAATCGTGATACAGCAAGACATTTCCCTCCACCACGCGGCAATAGTCCTTACGGCACACCGCATCGCTCATGTCGAGTGGCTTGAGCAGAGGAAACCTTCCGACGAAATCCAGCGTGGGGTTGTGGTCGGAGAGTACCTTGGACCGCTCTATGCCGCAGGAGATGGAGTCGCCGCCGTTGGCCAGGCAGTCGTAAGGGAAGTACGGCTGGCCGTTTCGGGTCAGCCACGGAGTGTCGCGCATCGCCAGAACCGGAATGTTGTTCTGCGAGAGAGTTTCCCAGATTCCGATATAGGTGCCCGGCATCACGTCACCTGGCTTGATGTTCCATGGCCGGGTGGAGGTGGTGAACACATAGTCGGGCCGATCGGTGATGAGCCGGTCCATCACCTTTTCGTTCCACTCATGGCATTTCGGATACGGGCGGTTGTCGCCCATCACCAGCGGCGTTTCCTCCGTGGTCAGAGGACAACCCATCTTGAGGTAGGTGACGACCTTGAAGTTGTGCAGGCGGCCCAGCAGGTCCAGGGCGGTGATCCAGTGCTCGGCATGCGATCCGCCGGCCACCGCGACGGTGCGCGGGGAGTCTTTGTCGCCGTAGGTGCAGTTGATGATGTCGGTGTTGCCGAAATCGCTGATACAGCCATCCGTCGTGGACGCCGGCAGATCGTCCTTCGCTTCGAGCACTGTGGGGCGCATGGGCAGTTTGGGTACCCGCGCGTGGTCGATCAGGGCGCGTGCTCCGGGATAGTCGCGGGCCGACAGCCCCGACAGTTCCTTGCCGTTGGCGCGCTGCACGGTGACATGCTCACGCCAGGTGAACGAAGTGGCGGTCAGGGCGACACCGAGAAGACCGACGATCGAGCCGACAACGATGGTGGGCCGGCGCAGACGCACCCGTAGCGGAACGGCAGGTGCCGTGGCGGTGGCGGCCTTGGTCTTCTGCGAGCGCAGTGGCTCCTCGATGTAGCGCGTGGTGAGCCAGGCCAGAACGCCCGACACGAGCAGCACGATCGTGCCCTCGAGGAAGTTGGCGTGGGCATGGCCCGAGTAGGACAGCCAGAAGATCAGCAACGGCCAGTGCCACAGGTAGAGCGAGTAGGCCATCGAGCCCAGCGACACGAACGGCTTTGTCGCCAGCATCCGGTTGGGGGCGGGCAACCGTTGACCCGCGCTCGGATCGTCGACCCGGTTGGCAGCGGTCAGGATGAAGATGACGGTGGCGCCGACCGGGACCAGCGTCCACGGCCCGGGAAACTCCTTGACGCCGTCGATCCACCAGCCACACGTCAGGATCGCGGCGAGCGAGACGGTCGCCAGGACCGTGCGCAACCACATCGGCCACCGCACCGCCGGTACCAACGCCCCGGCGAGCGCGCCGACGAGCAGCTCCCAGCCGCGGGCAAAGCTGTTGTAGTAGGCGGTGGCCTGATCGTTGTTGTGGGCGATGATCGCGTACACGAAAGAAGCGATGGTCAGCGCGCCCAGTAAAACGATGAACGCGGTGCGCAGATGGCGGCCGAACAGCCGGCGGCCCAGGAAAGCGAACCCGAAGACCAGTAACAGGAAGGCCAGGTAGAACTGTCCCTGGACGGACATCGACCAGATGTGCTGGAGCGGGCTGACCGCCTCACCGGCGCGAAGGTAGTCCGCGGCAGTGTTGGCCAGTTCCCAGTTCTGGTAGTAGCCCAGGCTTGCCAGGCTTTGGTCAGCAAACGTTTCCCAGCGGGTTTCGGGCTGCACCAGGATCGTCAGCACGGCGGCTGCGGCAAGCACCACAACCAGTGCGGGAAGCAGCCGTCGAATCAACCGGACCACTTCGGGAAGTGGCCACAGCGGTGCATCCGGGTTGAGTGCGATCCGCAGGATCTTGCCGCCGAAGAAGAATCCGGACAGCGCCAGGAAAACGTCGACACCACCGGAAACCCGGCCGAACCAAATGTGGAACATCGCCACGAGGGCGATGGCGATGCCGCGCAGTCCGTCCAGATCGTGGCGGTAGAAACCCGATGCACGGGTACCCATGACTGCGCGTGGAACGGAACCGGATTCGGTGCCGGGCTCCGTCCGGGGGGCGTCAAGGGTTTTCATGGTCGAGGCCAATTTACCTAACATCGGCCTGCCGCTCACATTTCGGATGCGTGCGTCACAGTCTGTGAGCAAAGCGCTAGGCTGCCCGACTGTGGCTGAGCTGACACCAGCGCAGATCAATGCCATCGACGCCGCCCACATCTGGCATCCCTACAGTGCCATGGGCTCGGCGGCGCTTCCGCCGGTGGTGGCGGTCGGTGCCAAAGGCGCGTGGCTGACTGTGATCGACCCTACCGACGGCGCACCGATCGAGGTGATCGATGCGATGGCGTCCTGGTGGACCGCCGTGCACGGACACGGACACCCGGTACTGGACCGTGCGATCAACGACCAGCTCGCCACCATGAACCACGTCATGTTCGGCGGCCTGACCCACGAACCGGCCGCACGGCTGGCGCAGCTGTTGGTCGAGCTCACGCCCGAGGGTCTGGAGACCGTGTTCTTCAGCGATTCCGGGTCGGTGTCCGTCGAGGTGGCCGTCAAGATGGCGCTGCAGTACTGGCGCAGCCTGGGCAGAGGCTCCAAACACCGCCTGATGACCTGGCGCGGCGGCTACCACGGCGACACCTTCACCCCGATGAGCGTGTGCGATCCGGACGGCGGCATGCACGAGCTGTGGTCCGGGGAAAACTCGGTCCTGGTGCAGCAAGTCTTCGCACCGCCCGTGCCCGCCGACTATCAACCGGCCTACAGCGCGGCATTCGAGCGACAGCTGGCCGAACACGCCGACGAGCTCGCCGCGGTGATCGTCGAACCCGTCGTCCAGGGCGCCGGGGGCATGCGTTTTCACGATCCCCGGTACCTGGCCGACCTGCGCACGATCTGTGATCGCCACGATGTACTGCTGATCTTCGACGAGATCGCCACGGGATTCGGCCGCACCGGAAAGCTGTTCGCCGCCGAACACGCCGGGGTCAGCCCGGACATCATGTGCGTGGGCAAGGCGCTGACCGGCGGCTACATCACCCTGGCCGCCACGCTGTGCACCGGGGAGATCGCACGGACGATCAGCGCGGGGGAGCCCGGCGCTCTCATGCACGGACCGACGTTCATGGCCAACGCGCTGGCCTGCGCCGTCGGTGTCGCTGCGGTGGAACTGCTGATCGGCGGCGACTGGCAGACCCGGGTGACCGAGATCGAGGCCGGGCTGCGGGAAGGACTCGAGCCGGCCCGCACCCTGCCGGGCGTCGCCGATGTCCGGGTGCTCGGCGCCATCGGTGTGATCGAGATGCGCGAGCCGGTGGACATGCGGGTGGCCACCTTGGCGGCCTTGCAGCATGGGCTCTGGCTGCGCCCGTTCGGCAAGTTGATCTATGCCATGCCGCCCTTCATCTGCACGCCCGCGGAGGTGGAACAGATCACCGCAGGCATGGTCGGCGTGGCTCGTGCACTAACCTGAACGGTGTTCAATGGTCGACAGGTTCACAGAGGAGCATCACGTGACGCGCACGGATCTTTCACCGCTGGCCTGGCTCGCAGACGTCGAGCAGCAGCGCCGGAAGGCCGGCCTACGTCGCGAGCTGCGCACCCGCCCTGCCGTCGCCACCGAGCTGGACCTGGCCTCCAACGACTACCTGGGGCTGTCGCAGCACCCGGAGGTGCTCGACGGTGGCATCGAGGCGTTGCGGACCTGGGGCGCAGGTGCCGGTGGATCACGCCTGGTCACCGGTAACACCGAGTTGCACGAAGGGTTCGAAACCGCCCTGGCGACGTTCGTCGGCGCCGAGTCGGCGTTGGTCTTCTCCTCGGGCTACACCGCCAACCTGGGCGCCGTCGTCGCCTTGTCCGGTCCCGGCTCGCTGCTGGTTTCCGATGCGCTGACGCACGCGTCGCTCGTCGACGCCTGCCGGTTGTCGCGAGCCCGGGTGACCGTCACTCCACATCGTGACGTCGACGCGGTGGATGCCGCGCTGTCGGCGCGCACCGAGGAACGCGCGGTGGTCCTGACCGAGTCCGTGTTCAGCACCGATGGCGCGCTGGCGCCGTTGCGTGAGCTGCATGCCGTCTGCCGCCGCCACGGGGCGTTGTTGCTCGTCGATGAGGCGCACGGGCTGGGCGTGCGCGGCCCGGGTGGCCAGGGTCTGGTGTACGAGACCGGCCTGGCCGGGGCGCCGGACGTGGTGATGACGACGACGCTGTCGAAGGCGCTGGGCAGCCAGGGTGGCGTGGTGCTCGGCCCGGAGGCGATCCGCGCCCATCTCATCGACGCGGCCCGTCCGTTCATCTTCGACACCGGCCTGGCGCCGGCGGCCGTCGGCGCCGCGTGGGCCGCCCTGCGAGTGCTGATCGCCGAACCTCAGCGAGCTCAGGCCGTGTTGGACCATGCGGCGGAACTCGCCCGGATTTCCGGGGACACCGCGGTGCCGGACTCCGCGGTCGTCTCGGTGATCCTCGGTGAGCCCGAGGTGGCGGTGGCCGCGGCCGCCGCGTGCCTGGACCGTGGGGTGCGGGTGGGGTGCTTCCGTCCGCCGACGGTGCCGGAGGGCACCTCGCGGTTGCGCTTGACCGCACGGGCCTCGCTGACCGCCGACGAGATGGACCTGGCCCGCCAGGTGCTGACCGAGGTGCTGTCGAAGGCCCTGTTGTGAGCACGCTGGTCGTCACGGGTACCGACACCGGTGTCGGGAAGACGGTGACGACCGCCGCGCTGGCGTGTGCGGCCCGGTTGGCCGGCCTCGATGTCGCGGTGTGCAAGCCGGTGCAGACCGGAACCGTCGACGGCGACAACGACCTCGCTGAGGTGAACCGGTTGTCCGGGGTGGGCAACCTGCATGGGGGATGGCGTTATCCGGAGCCGCTGGCCCCGGTCGCAGCCGCGCACCGGGCCGGGTGTGCGCTGCCGACCCGCGCGGAGCTGGTGGCCGCGGTGCGAGGCGCCGAGATTCCCGGCGGGCTGACCCTGGTCGAAGGTGCCGGTGGACTCCTCGTCGAATTGGGCGACGACGGTGTCACGGTGCGTGATCTGGCCGCCGACCTGGCCGCCGCCGTCCTGGTGGTGGTGGCTCCCGGGCTGGGGACCCTGAATCACACCGCGTTGACATTGGAATCTCTTGCTGGGCAGGGGATTCCATGTGCCGGTCTGGTGATCGGTGCATGGCCGGAGAACCCCGGCGTCACGGAGTCGGGTAACCGAGAGGCCCTGGCGCAACTGGCGCCACTTCGGGCCGTGCTGCCCGCGGGGGCGGGCGGCGCGAGTGCCGCGGAGTTCGAGAAGATCTGCGCCGATGCCTTCGACCGGGACTGGCTGATCGGCCTGATCTGAGATGGTGCACTCCGTCGAGCTGGTCTTCGACCCGGACACCGAGGCCGTGATCCGTGGCATATGGGATGCACTGCGCGACAAAGACATTCCCAGCCAGGCTCCGGCCGGCCGGCCGCACGCGACGCTCACTGTCGCCCAGCGCATCGACCCCGAGGCCGACGCCGTGCTGACCGAGCTCGTGGACCGATTCCCGCTGCCGTGCCGGCTCGGTGCGACCCTGATCTTCGGGCGTTCGGCCGGAGTGCTGGCGCGGCTGCTGGTGCCGACCGACGAGCTGCTCGCCGTCCAGGCCGATACGTACCGACTGTGCCTGCCGTTCATGGACCCGGCCCCGATGCCGCACGCGGAACCGGCGAACTGGACCCCGCACGTGACGCTGGCCCGACGGGTGGCTCCGGCCAGGTTGGCCACCGCCGTGCGGATCGCCGGACGCCCCTCGGAGATCGTCGGCCAGGTGACGGGGCTACGGCACTGGGACGGCGACAAGCGGGTGGAGCACCCGATCGGTTGATCGGCCGGCGATCAGCCCTGGCTGTGTCGCGAGATGTCGCGTCCGGAGCTGAGCGTGCTGGCGCCCCGCACGGCCAAGCCGTCGACGAGCAACTGCAGGCCGAAGGCGAATTGCCGCGAGGTGTCGCGGTCGAGCACCGACTGCTCATCCGCCAGTGCTCCCGCCGCATCCCACTGCAGCCGGGACTGTTCGTCGGCGGTGAAGCCCAGGACGTAATAGAGCACCGTGCGGGCGGCCAATTCGTCATCCGGCGACGTCACGCCGGCCTGCTTCGCGGCATCGGCGAGCTGCGCCACGATTTCGCCGACGATCTGGGATTGCCCGGCGGCAAAACTGGACGAGACCAGCTCGGCACCGTCGGTGTGCGACAGCAGTGCGTCACGCAATGCCACACAGGTCTGGTGGATTCGGCCCGGCCAGGCCGTCGGGGCGCCCTCGGTGCGGGCGGGCTGCAGGATGCGGTCGGCGACGGCGCCGAGCAGTTCCTGTTTGTTGGCGAAGTGCCAGTACAGCGCGCCCGGGCTGACATTGAGCTCACGGGCCAGGCGCCGCATCGTCAGGTCGGCGATGCCGTAGTTGTCCAGGATGGCCGTCGCCGCATCCACCACGTCGGGTTTGTGGAGTTGCACACCGTTACCCTAGCCTGAACGGTGTTCAATTGTCGGCTCGGCCGGCAGACGATCCACAGGAGGACTTTTCGGTGACGCAGGCAGCCGTAGACGTACTGGGCATGGCTCGCGAGCAGGTTCTGGAGCGTGGCGTCGGCCTCGACCGGGATCAGACGCTGCAGGTGCTGCAGCTGCCCGACGACCAGCTCGAAGAGCTGCTGGCCCTGGCCCACGAGGTCCGGATGAAGTGGTGCGGTCCCGAGGTCGAGGTCGAGGGCATCATCAGCCTCAAGACCGGCGGCTGCCCGGAGGACTGCCACTTCTGTTCGCAGTCGGGTCTGTTCGCCTCCCCGGTGCGCAGCGCCTGGCTCGACATCCCGAGCCTGGTCGAGGCCGCCAAGCAGAC
Organism: Mycobacterium sp. 134; assembly: GCF_048282715.1. Lineage (NCBI taxonomy): Bacteria > Bacillati > Actinomycetota > Actinomycetes > Mycobacteriales > Mycobacteriaceae > Mycobacterium > Mycobacterium sp. 134. The sequence goes on along the minus strand of NZ_JBLVUN010000008.1, from coordinate 3,405,709 downwards.
CGCCAAGACCGGTGCCACCGAGTTCTGCATCGTGGCTGCGGTGCGTGGCCCCGACGAGCGGCTGCTGGCCCAGGTGGCCGCCGGTATCGAGGCGATCCGCAACGAGGTCGACATCCAGATCGCGTGCTCGCTGGGCATGCTGACCCAGGAGCAGGTGGACCGCCTCAAGGAAATGGGCGTGCACCGCTACAACCACAATCTGGAGACGGCACAGTCGTTCTTCCCCAATGTCGTCACGACCCACTCGTGGGAAGAGCGCTGGGGCACGCTGGAGATGGTGCGTGAGGCCGGTATGGAGGTCTGCTGCGGCGGCATCCTGGGCATGGGGGAGACGCTGGAGCAGCGTGCCGAGTTCGCCGCCAACCTGGCCGAGCTGAACCCGCACGAGGTGCCGCTGAACTTCCTCAACCCTCGCCCGGGCACGCCGTTCGGCGATCTCGAGGTGCTGCCGGCGTCGGAGGCGCTCAAGGCGGTGGCCGCGTTCCGGCTGGCGCTGCCGCGCACCATGCTGCGCTTCGCCGGTGGCCGTGAGATCACCCTCGGTGACCTCGGCGCCAAGCAGGGCATCCTGGGCGGCATCAACGCCGTCATCGTCGGCAACTACCTGACCACGCTGGGGCGCCCGGCCGAGTCGGACCTGGAATTGCTCGACGATCTGCAGATGCCGATCAAGGCCCTCAACGCCAGCCTGTAGAACAGGGTGGTGATGATCTCCGAGATGGCTGAAACGCCGGCTCTGCCCGCGCCCGTCGGCGCCGGCCTCTACAACGTCTACACCGGGGTCCAGGCTGACGCGGCGAACGGAGCTGCGCTTCCCACCGCGGCTCAGCTCGGCCTGGAACCGCCCCGGTTCTGTGCCGAGTGCGGCCGCCGGATGATCGTCCAGGTGCGGCCGACCGGGTGGTGGGCCAAGTGTTCGCGGCATGGGCAGGTGGATTCGACGGACCTGGATGCGCGGCGATGAGCCTCTCGGGCGAAGAGCAGAAGGCCCCGATGAGCCTCTCGGGCGAAGAGCAGAAGGCCCCGATGAGCCTCTCGGGCGAAGAGCAGACGCTGTCGGTTCAACCGGGCGCTGCCGATATCCCCGGCGCACCGCGCGTTTCGCGTCAGCGGGCGGTGTTGATCGTCATCGCGGCTCTTGCCGTGGCGGGTGCCGTCCTCGGTGCACTGTGGGCGTTCCTGGCCCCGGGAGTGCACGGCGTCGTGGCGTTGACCCGCAGCGGTGACCGGGTGCACGCCTACCTGGGCGGCGAATCCGACCACTTCTTCACCTCGGCGTTCATGTTCGTCGGCTTGCTCGTCGTCCTGGGCGTCGTGGCGGCGGTGGCACTGTGGCAGTGGACCCCGCACCGCGGGCCGGTTCTGGTCGCCGCGTTGTCCGTCGGTTGTGCGGTGGCCACGGCGGTGGCCGCGGGTGTCGGTGCGGCACTTGCTCATTGGCGGTTCGGTTCGCTCGACATCGCGGGTGCACCGGTCACCCCGGAAAACCGTGTCCACTATGTGGTGGAAGCGGCGTCGGTCTTCTTCGGGCACACGCCGCTGCAGATTGCCGGCACCATCCTGTTCCCGGCCGCGATGGCCGCGATGGTCTACGCGTTGATCGCGGTCTCGACGGTTCGCGATGATCTGGGCGCCTGGCCCCCTGTGCAGACGCCGACGTATCCGGTGATTCCGCCGGTGGTCAGTTCCCCGGGGGCTTGACGGGACATCTCCGCATGCCCGCAGGCTCCCGGTAGGTCAGAGCGGGCGTCGCCGGACCGTGCCCCCCAAGGCGACCTTGGTGGCGATTCCGGCCAGCCGCGCCATGCCCATGTAGGTGATCGGGTTGAGCAGCGTCGGCCACTTGGACCGCACCAGGTTGGCGGTCAGCGGGCGATCGGCGAACCGGTCGGTCAGCCAGCGCAGCGCCATCGGCGCCGAGAACGGGTGCAGCAGCAGGTGTTCGCTGAACATGTCGCGGTGATAGGTCACGTCGGCGCCGCCGGCCAGATAGGTATCGGCGAGTTCGTCGATGTCGCCGACCGAGATGATCTCGTCGTGCACGGCCTGCACGATCAGCACGGGCGGAACCGGCACGGCCACACCGAGTTTGGTGTCTTCGAACACCTCACTGACCTCGGGCCCGTCGAGGATCTCGTCCAGCGGCATGTCGACCAGGTCGGCCATGTCGGTCCGGAACATCCGCACGACGGCTTCCACGGTGGTCATGCGGTGCAACCGGTCGAGGATTTTGCGTCCCTCGGTCGTGGCGTGCTCGGCGATGACCTGGTTGAGATTGGGGTAGATGTCGGCGAGCGCGGCCACCACGAGGGCGGGCAGGCCCGAGAACACCGTGCCGTTGAGCCGGCGGAAGGTGTTTCCGAGATTGCCGACCGGCGAGCCGAGGACGGCGCCGACGATGTTGAGCTCAGGTGCGTAGCTGCCGGCCATCTCGGCGGCCCAGGCACTGGCCAGACCGCCGCCCGAGTATCCCCACAGGCCGATGCGCGTCGTCGGCGACAGCGCCAGGTGTTCGGTGTTGATCGCCGCGCGAAGGCCGTCGAGTACCCGGTAGCCCGGCTCGTAGGGCGCGCCCCACATGCCGTTGACGCCCTCGTGGTCGGGAACCGAGACGGCCCAGCCCTCGGCCAGGGCGGCCGAGATCAGCAGGAACTCCAGCTGGGCCAGGGCGCCGGTGGCCTTGGCGTGGTGGCGCAGGGCATAGGACGGGAAGCATCGGGCCGAGATCGCGTCGATCGCGCACTGGTACGACACGATCGGACAGTCCGCCGCGGCGTCGGCCGGGACGATGACGGTGGTGGCGGCGGCTTCTGCGAGGCCGTTGCGGTCGGTGGAGCGGTACAGCAGCTGCGTGGCCTGCAGGCGCTGCGGGATCAGGCCCAGAAACGCCAGTTCGACGTCGCGGCTGCGAAGGACGGTGCCCGGTTCGGCGTGCTGGAACCCCGCAGGCGGCACATAGAACGCGTCTTTGTGGGGGAGTACGGGTCGAGCGGCCGGGTCGAGGTCCTCGTGAGGTGCCCGACCGATCCATTCGGCTCCGGAGACGCTGGCCGCACTGCCCAAGTCCATCCGGGCATTCTTGCTTAAGAAGGGTCTAAGAATCCAGTCGACTCACCCGGGAGGGCGTAGAGCAGCGAATTCGTCGGTGACGCGGTACCGCGAGTCGGTGAATCGGTACAGGGCGGCAGGGCGCCCCCCGCTGCGGCCCGAGCGGGCGGTGGTTCCGGTGCGGGTGATGACCTTGCGGCGTTCCAGAACCCGCTGCAGGTTGGTCGCGTCGACTTGGTGGTCGAGCGCGGCGCTGTAGATGTCCCGAAGCGTCGAGAGCGCGAATTCTTTTGGCGCCAAGGCGAATCCGATGTTGGTGTAGGACATCTTGGCCACCAGCCGGGTGCGTGCGTGTTCGACCATCGGCGCGTGGTCGAAGGCCATCGGGGGCAGGTCGCTGACCGGGTGCCAGCGGGTGTCTGGCGGCAGGGCCGGGGTGGACGGGGAGGGCACCAGGCCCAGAAACGTGGATGCGATCGTCCGGATGCCCGGCACCCGAACCGGGTCGGAAAACACCGCCAGCTGCTCCAGGTGGGCGATTTCACGCAGGTCAACCTTCTCGGCGAGCTGTCGCCGCACTGAGCTGGTCAGATCCTCGTCGTCGTCCAGTCGTCCGCCCGGCAGGGACCATTTGCCCCGCTCCGGATCGAGCGCACGCTGCCATAGCAGCACGTTGAGGCTGGGCTGCCTGGTGTCGAGGCCGCGAACCTGGAACACGACGGCGAGCACTTCGTGCGCGGTGTTACCATGTGGCATGTTTTCGATTATAAGTCGAAAACCTGACGTAGTGGAGGAGGTCGGCGTGACCGCTCTCAATGGCACCCTCTCGGGGGGCTTGGCAGATCAGATCGTCGATGGCCCCGGTGGCTATTCCGGCGTCGAAGGCGACGAGAAATGGGCTGCTGAGATCCGTCGTCTGGTCGACCTGCGCGGTGCGACGCTGCTGGCACACAACTACCAGCTGCCGGCCATCCAGGACGTCGCCGACCACGTCGGCGATTCTCTGGCGCTCTCGCGGATCGCCGCAGAGGCCCCCGAGGACACCATCGTGTTCTGCGGCGTGCACTTCATGGCCGAGACGGCCAAGATCCTCAGCCCGGACAAGACGGTGCTGATCCCGGATCAGCGGGCCGGTTGCTCGCTGGCCGATTCGATCACCGCCGACGAACTGCAGGCCTGGAAGGACGAGCACCCCGGCGCGGTCGTCGTGTCCTACGTCAACACCACCGCCGCGGTGAAGGCGCTGACCGACATCTGCTGCACCTCGTCGAACGCCGTCGAGGTGGTGGCCTCGATACCCGAGGACCGCGAGGTGCTGTTCTGCCCGGATCAGTTCCTGGGTGCGCACGTCCGGCGCGTCACCGGGCGCAAGAACCTGCACGTATGGGCCGGCGAATGCCACGTGCACGCCGGGATCAACGGCGACGAACTGGCGGCCCAGGCCCGGTCGCACCCGGACGCCGAACTCTTCGTGCACCCCGAATGCGGATGTGCCACCTCGGCGCTCTACCTGGCCGGCGAGGGCGCGGTTCCCGAGGATCGCGTGAAGATCCTGTCCACCGGCGGCATGCTCGACGCGGCGCGCGAGACCCGGGCGCGGCAGGTGCTGGTCGCGACCGAGGTCGGCATGCTGCACCAGTTGCGCAGGGCTGCACCCGAAGTCGACTTCCTGGCCGTCAACGATCGCGCGTCGTGCACCTACATGAAGATGATCACTCCGGCTGCGCTGCTGCGCTGCCTGATCGAAGGCGCCGATGAGGTGCACGTCGATCCCGATACCGCTCGCCTGGGTCGTGCCAGCGTGCAGCGCATGATTGCGATTGGCCAGCCCGGCGGCGGCGAATGACTCCGACGGGCAGTGCCCGGGGATCAAGCCGCTTCGCCTGCGGCAGTTCAACGCTGTGGCAGCAACGCGCTGACGTCGTCGTGGTCGGTACCGGGGTCGCGGGCCTGGTGGCAGCCCTGGCCGCGCACCGCCGCGGCCGCCGGGTGGTGGTGCTGAGCAAGGCCCGCGAGACCGCGACCTTCTACGCCCAGGGCGGGATCGCCGTCGTGCTACCCGACACCGACGATTCCGTCGAGGCGCACGTCGCCGACACGGTGGCCGCCGGCGGCGGCCTGTGCGACCCGGACGCGGTGCGCTCCATCGTCGCGGCCGGCTATGACGCGGTCGCCGATCTGGTGGCCGACGGCGCACAGTTCGATGAAACCGCTCCCGGGCGTTGGGCGCTGACCCGCGAGGGTGGGCACACCCGGCGCCGGATCATTCACGCAGGCGGCGATGCCACCGGGGCCGAGGTGCAACGGGCTCTCGACTCTGCGGCCGCCACTCTCGACATCCGCCGTGACCATGTGGCGCTGGAGGTCCTGCGCGACGAGGCCACGGTGACCGGGGTGCTGGTCCGCAATGAGGACGGCGTCGGCATCATCCACGCGCCGTCGGTCATCCTGGCGACGGGGGGCCTCGGCCACGTATACGCGGCCACCACCAACCCGAGCGGCTCGACCGGTGACGGCATCGCCCTCGCGCTGTGGGCCGGCGTCCCGGTCCGCGACATCGAGTTCGTCCAGTTCCACCCGACGATGCTGTATGCCGAGAACGGGGGCGGGCGACGCCCTCTCATCACCGAAGCGCTGCGCGGCGAAGGCGCCGTACTCGTTGACTCGCAAGGTAACTCGGTAACCGACGGGGTGCACCCGATGGGGGACCTGGCCCCACGCGACGTGGTCGCCGCAGCGATCAACGCCCGGCTGAGTGCCACCGGCGATCCGTGCGCGTACCTCGACGCCCGGGGCATCACCCGGTTCGCCGACCGGTTTCCCACGGTGGCGGCGGCGTGCGCGGCGGCCGGTGTGGACCCGACCCGTCAACCCATCCCCGTGGTTCCGGGCGCCCATTACAGCTGTGGCGGCGTGGTCACCGACGTGCAGGGCCGTACCGAACTGCCCGGGCTGTTCGCCGCGGGCGAAGTGGCCCGCACGGGGATGCACGGGGCGAACCGGTTGGCCTCCAACAGTCTTCTGGAAGGGCTGGTCGTCGGCGGCCGGGCCGGTCGGCTGGCCGCCGAGCACGCCGCTGCGGCGGGCCCGGTGCGCGCACAGGCGCCGCAGGACCGCCGTCAAGACGCGGTCGACCGAGATGTCCTGCAGCACGCCATGTCTGAGCATGCTTCAGTGGTCCGCGACGCCGATGGCCTGCGCCGGCTCGATGCCGTTCTGGCCGGCGCGCGATCGGTGCAGCCCGCCAACCGTCAGAGCTTCGAGGACGCGGCCCTCACCGCGACGGCGCAGGCAATTGCCGTCGCCGCCCTGGCCCGTACCGAAAGCCGTGGCTGCCACCATCGCGGCGATTACCCCGAAACCGACCCCGCTCAGGAGCATTCCGTGACGATTCGCGCCGTAGCCGGCCGTCCCGCCCTCGACACCGCAACGGCGGTGTGCTGATGGCGCTTTCGGATATCGAGCTGGCCGAGGCGCGTGCCACGATCGCGCGCGCGCTCGAAGAGGACCTGCGCTACGGCCCGGACATCACGACGCTCGCCACCGTGGGCGCCGACGCCATGACCACCGCCTCGGTGGTCAATCGGGAGCCAGGCGTGGCCGCGGGTGTCGACATCGCGCTGATGGTGCTCGACGAGGTGCTCGGTGCCGATGGCTACCGCGTGATCAACCGTGTCGAGGACGGTGCCCGGCTGGACGCCCGTTCGGCGATCCTGACGGTCGAGGCGTCGACCCGCGGGCTGCTCACCGCCGAACGCACGTTGCTCAACCTGATGTGCCACCTGTCGGGGATCGCCACCGCGACCGCTGCCTGGGTCGACGCGGTGGCCGGTACCAACGCCAAGATCCGGGACACCCGCAAGACGCTGCCGGGTATGCGTGCGCTGCAGAAGTACGCGGTGCGTGTCGGTGGCGGCGTCAACCACCGGATGGGCCTGGGCGACGCCGCCCTGATCAAGGACAACCACGTCGCCGCGGCCGGGTCGGTGCTGGCCGCGCTCAAGGCGGTCCGGGCCGAGGCGCCGGACCTGCCGTGCGAGGTCGAGGTCGATTCGCTCGAACAACTCGACGATGTGCTCTCGGCCGACGTGGAACTGGTGCTGCTGGACAACTTCCCGGTCTGGCAGACCCAGATCGCGGTTCAGCGCCGGGACACGCGCTCGCCCAAGACGCTGCTGGAATCCTCGGGTGGCCTGACGCTGGACAGCGCCGCCGATTACGCCGGCACCGGGGTCGACTACCTCGCGATCGGCGCCCTCACCCATTCGGTGCGGGTGCTCGACATCGGGCTGGACACCTGATCCGCAGCCATTCGTCCATCAACAACGCCGCGGATTGCTGCCTGATAGTGACTGCAAACCGCGGCGTTGTGGTTGGAGGCAGGCTAGGCAGTCGCGCCGCGACGCACCAGCGAGAGCACCACGGCGGCGGTCGCGAACAGCCCGGAGAACACCCGGCCGAGGATGGTCTGCTGCCGCGGTGTCTGCAGCCAGTTGAGCAACCGCGCGGCCAGTCCGGTGTAGAGGCTCATCACGACCACGTCGACGGTGACCATCGTCGCCCCGATCACCAGATACTGCGGCAGCAACGGAGCGGTCGGCACCACGAATTGCGGTAGCACCGCGACCAGGAACACCAAACCCTTCGGGTTGGTGGTGTTCACCAGGAATCCGCGCAGCACCAAGGCCAACCGGCCCCGCTCGCCCGCACCGCCCATCCGGGCGCGCAGATCCTGCGAGGCGCTACGCCACTGTTGGATCGCCAGGTAGATCAGATACGCCACACCGATCCACTTGACGATGTGGAAGGCCAGCATCGACTTGGCTACGACGGCGCCGAGGCCGACGGCGACCAGTACCAGCTGCGCCAGCAGCCCGATCTGGAGTCCGAGCACACTCCATGACCCACGGCGCACGCCATGGGTCAGGCCGGTCGCCATCGACTGGATCGCCCCGGCTCCGGGGGACAGACTGATGGCGATCGAAGCGCCGAGAAACGCGAGCCAGATCTGCCAGGTCATGTATGCAGTCTGGCGACGATGTCAAACGATATCTGCGACGAAGACGCCCATCCGGCGGGCCGCATTCCGGGGGATCCGGGGGAGTGTCGGATCGTCAGTGCCCGCCGGCAGCACGCGCGGATTGGTGATCTTGATGTCGCCGCGGAACAGGTGCACGTCGGCCCCTCCCGCCGCGATCACGTTCTTCACCCAGTTGGTCTTGCCGTGCAGGAGCGTCACCGCGAAAACATTGCCCTTGCGGTAGCTGGTGACGATCGTCTCGTACGGCGTACCGGAGGTGCGACCCCGATGCTTGATCACGGTGAACCCCGGCAAGCGCTTGGAAAATGGTTTCACCAGCGGGTTGATGTACTTGATCTGGAACCGCTCCAGCGCGGGCGGTATGAGCATCGGTACGCCGGGGGCGTTGTTCGGGTGGTCTTTCGCGGACATCTGGGGCTCCGTTCGGCAGGCTGAAACCACCCTACGGCGCGTCGGGCCGGCGGCAGTGGGCGACGGATTTTTATCAACTGGACTGATCAGGGACAATTGAACCGATGGCCGAGTTTGAGATGTCCCGTATCGACCTGCGTAACCGTGTGCTGAACGCCGCGCAGTTGCGATCCGCGCTGCCCCGCGGCGGAGTCGATGTGGACGCAGTGGTGCCCAAGGTCCGCCCGATCGTGGAGGCGGTCGCCGAGCACGGCGCGACGGCCGCACTGGACTATGGCCATACCTTCGACGGCATCCGCCCCGACACCGTGCGGGTTCCCGCGGCCCGGCTGGCAGCCGCGCTGGCCGACCTCGACCCTGACGTTCGCGCCGCACTGCAGGTGGCCATCGACCGGGCGCGCGCGGTGCACGCCGATCAACGCCGCACCGACACCACCACCACGCTGGCCCCCGGTGCCACCGTCACCGAACGCTGGGTGCCGGTGGAGCGCGTCGGGCTGTACGTGCCCGGCGGCAACGCGGTGTACCCGTCGAGCGTCGTGATGAACGTGGTGCCCGCCCAGACCGCCGGTGTCGATTCGCTGGTGATCGCCAGCCCGCCGCAGGCCTCGAACAGTGCTGATTTCGCGGGCCTGCCGCACCCGACCATCCTGGCCGCCGCCGCGCTGCTCGGCGTCGACGAGGTGTGGGCTGTTGGTGGTGCGCAGGCGGTGGCGCTGCTGGCCTACGGCGGCACGGATACCGACGGTGCCGAACTGGCCCCCGTCGACATGATCACCGGTCCCGGGAACATCTACGTGACCGCCGCCAAGCGGATCTGCCGCTCGCAGGTCGGCATCGACGCCGAGGCGGGCCCGACGGAGATCGCGATCCTGGCCGACGACACCGCCGACCCGGTGCACGTCGCCGCGGATCTGATCAGCCAGGCCGAGCACGACGAGATGGCGGCCAGCGTGCTGGTCACCGACAGTGAGGCATTGGCCGCGGCCACCGATCGCGAGCTCACCCGCCAGTTGGCCACCACGGTGCACGTCGACCGTGTCCGAGTAGCCCTTTCGGGCAAGCAGTCAGCGATCGTGCTCGTGGACGACATCGAGGCCGGGGTGCGGGTGGTGAACGCCTACGCCGCCGAGCACCTGGAGATCCAGACCCAGGACGCGCCCGGCGTGGCCGGCCGGATTCGTTCCGCGGGAGCCATTTTCGTGGGTGCCTGGTCTCCGGTCAGCCTGGGTGACTACTGCGCAGGCTCCAACCACGTGCTGCCGACCGCGGGCTGTGCCCGGCATTCCAGCGGCCTGTCCGTGCAGACCTTCCTGCGCGGCATCCACGTCGTCGAGTACGACGAGGCCGCACTCAAAGACGTTTCCGGACATGTGATCACGTTGTCCAAGGCGGAAAACCTGCCCTCGCACGGCGAGGCGGTACGACGGAGGTTCGAACGGTGATGAGCGCTTGCGCGAAGAGCAGAAGGCACTGATGAGCGCACGGGATGTGACGCTGGCCGATCTGCCGCTCCGCGAGAACCTGCGCGGGAAATCGCCTTACGGGGCACCGCAATTGGTGGTTCCGGTACGGCTCAACACCAATGAGAACCCGCATCCGCCGACGCAGGCCCTGATCGACGACGTCGCCGCATCGGTCCGCGGGGCCGCCGCCGAGCTGCACCGCTATCCCGATCGTGACGCGGTGGCGTTGCGCACTGATCTGGCGGCGTATCTCACCGCGGCCACCGGTGTACAGCTCACCGTCGACAACCTCTGGGCGGCAAATGGTTCCAACGAGATCCTGCAGCAGCTGCTGCAGGCCTTCGGCGGGCCGGGACGTACGGCGATCGGGTTCGTGCCGTCGTACTCGATGCACCCGATCATCTCCGACGGCACCCAGACCGAGTGGCTGCAGGCGGCCCGCGCGGCAGACTTCGGACTGGACGTCGACGCAGCCGTCGCCGCGGTCGAGGAGCGCACACCCGACGTGGTGTTCGTGGCGAGCCCCAACAACCCGTCGGGCCAGAGTGTCTCGATCGAGGACCTGCGCCGGCTGCTGCAAGCGATGCCCGGTGGGATCTTGATCGTCGACGAGGCCTACGGCGAGTTCTCGTCGCAGCCCAGCGCGGTCACCTTGATCGACGAGTTCCCGGCCAAGCTGATCGTCACCCGCACGATGAGCAAGGCGTTCGCGTTCGCCGGTGGACGGCTCGGCTACCTGGCCGCCGCGCCCGCGGTGATCGACGCGCTGCTGCTGGTGCGCCTGCCGTATCACCTGTCCGTGCTCACCCAGGCCGCCGCGTGCGCGGCGTTGCGTCACGCCGACGACACCCTGGGCAGTGTTGCGATGCTGGCCGCCGAACGGGACCGGGTGAGTGCGGAACTGCATCGCCTCGGCTATCGCGTGATCCCCAGTGATGCCAACTTCGTGCTGTTCGGCGAGTTCGCCGATGCACCCGCGACGTGGCAGCGCTACCTGGACAAGGGGATCCTCATCCGCGATGTCGGCATCCCCGGCTTCCTGCGCACCACAATCGGTCTGGCCGAGGAGAATGATGCGTTCCTGGCCGCCAGCGCCGATCTGTCCGCCACCGAACTTCAGCCAGCCAACAGCCCGGTAGGAGCATCGTGACCCGTCGCGCGAAGGTCGAACGTAAGACCAGGGAATCCGACATCGTCGTCGAGATCGACCTCGACGGCACCGGCGTCGTCGACATCGACACCGGTGTGCCGTTCTTCGACCACATGCTGACGTCGTTGGGCACCCACGCCAGTTTCGATCTCACGGTGCACGCCAAGGGCGACATCGAGATCGAAGGGCACCACACGATCGAGGACACCGCGATCGTGCTGGGCCAGGCTCTCGGCCAGGCTCTCGGTGACAAGAAGGGCATCCGCCGGTTCGGCGACGCGTTCATCCCGATGGACGAGACCCTCGCGCACGCCGCGGTCGACGTGTCCGGCCGGCCATATTTCGTGCACACCGGGGAACCGGATTTCATGGTGGAGTTCACCATCGCCGGATCGCAGGCGCCGTACCACACCGTGATCAACCGGCACGTGTTCGAATCGCTGGCGTTCAACGCCCGCATCGCGTTGCACGTGCGCACGCTCTACGGTCGCGACCCGCACCACATCACCGAGGCGCAGTACAAGGCTGTGGCCCGCGCGTTGCGCCAGGCCGTCGAGTACGACGCCCGGGTGACCGGCGTTCCGTCGACCAAAGGCACTCTGTGACCAAGAAAGTCATCGTTCTCGACTACGGATCGGGCAATCTCCGCTCGGCTCAGCGTGCGCTGGAGCGGGTCGGTGCCGACGTCGAAGTGACGGCCGATCCAGGCGCTGCCGCGGCAGCCGACGGATTGGTGGTGCCCGGTGTCGGTGCCTTCGAGGCCTGCATGACCGGACTCCGGGCGATCGGTGGCGAGAAGATCATCGCCGACCGCTTGCAGCACGGTCGTCCGGTGCTGGGGGTGTGCGTCGGCATGCAGATCCTGTTCGCCCGCGGGGTGGAATTCGGGACGGAGTCCACCGGTTGCGCGCAGTGGCCCGGCTCGGTGACCCGACTGGACGCCCCGGTGATTCCACACATGGGGTGGAACGTCGTCGACGCCGCCGCAGGCAGCACCCTGTTCAAGGGGCTCGACGCCGCAACACGCTTCTATTTCGTGCATTCGTATGCCGCCCAGGAGTGGTCCGGTAATCCGGACGCACTGGTCACCTGGGCGACGCATCATGTGCCCTTCATCGCTGCCGTCGAAGACGGCGCGTTGTCGGCCACGCAATTTCATCCGGAGAAGAGTGGCGACGCCGGTGCGACGCTTCTCGCGAATTGGGTTGAGGGACTGTGAGTTTGATTCTGTTGCCGGCTGTCGATGTGGTGGACGGCAAGGCGGTGCGCCTTGTCCAGGGCAAGGCAGGCAGTGAGACCGACTACGGTTCGGCGCTGGAAGCCGCGCAGGCATGGCAGCGTGACGGTGCCGAGTGGATCCACCTGGTGGACCTGGACGCCGCCTTCGGGCGCGGCAGCAACCGCGAACTGCTGGCCGACCTGGTCGGCAAGCTCGACGTGAAAGTCGAGTTGTCCGGCGGGATCCGCGATGACGATTCGCTGAAGGCCGCCATGGACACCGGTTGTGCGCGGGTGAACATCGGCACCGCGGCGCTGGAAAGCCCCGAGTGGTGCCGCCGCGCCATCGCCGAATACGGCGACCGGGTGGCCGTCGGGCTGGACGTGCAGTTCGAGAACGACAGCTGGCGCCTGCGCGGCCGCGGCTGGGAAACCGACGGCGGCGACCTCTGGGAGGTGCTGGATCGCCTTGACCGCGAGGGATGTTCGCGCTACGTCGTCACCGACGTCACCAAGGACGGCACCCTCACCGGTCCCAACCTGGAACTGCTCGCCGCGGTCGCCGACCGCACCGACGCCCCGGTGATCGCCTCGGGCGGGGTGTCCAGCCTCGATGACCTCCGGGCGATCGCCACCCTGACCGGCCACGGTGTCGAGGGCGCGATCGTCGGGAAGGCGCTCTACGCCGAACGATTCACTCTGCCGCAGGCACTGGCCGCGGTCAGCGGATAAGCGAGGTGGGTGACCTGGATCCGTCGAAGTTGGCCGCACTGGTAGCTGCGGCGACCGAGATCCTCGACGCGGCGTCGGTGCCGTTCATCGCCGGGCACCGCGCGGATTCCGCGGTCACCAAGCAGGGCAACGACTTCGCCACCGAGGTCGATCTCGCGATCGAACGGCAGGTGGTGCGGGCGCTGACCGAGGCGACCGGGATCGGGGTCCACGGCGAGGAATTCGGCGGGGAGCCCATCGACTCACCGCTGGTGTGGGTGCTCGACCCGATCGACGGCACGTTCAACTACGCGGCCGGTTCGCCGATGGCGGCCATCCTGCTCGGACTGCTGGCCGAGGGCGAGCCGGTCGCCGGCCTGACCTGGCTGCCGTTCACCGGACAGCGGTATTCGGCGCTGGCCGGAGGTCCGGTGCGGGACAATGGCACCGCGCTGCCGCCACTGGGGTCACCGACCCTGACCGATTCGATCGTCGGCATCCAGACCTTCAACATCGATTCCCGCGGCCGGTTCCCGGGCCGCTACCGAGTCGAGGTGCTGTCCAACCTGAGCCGCGTGTGCTCGCGCGTTCGCATGCACGGCGCCACGGGGGTGGACCTGGCCTATGTGGCCGCCGGGATCTTGGGCGGAGCCATCAGTTTCGGGCACCACATCTGGGACCATGCCGCCGGCGTGGCGCTGGTCCGGGCTGCCGGGGGCATCGTGACGGACCTGGCCGGCGATCCGTGGACGGCCGAGTCCAAGTCGGCGCTGGCCGCCGCACCCGGCGTGCACGAACGCATGCTGGAAATCGTGAAATCCGCTGGCAATCCGGAGGACTACCTGTGAGCACCATCAGTGACGTGGCAACCAGGGTCATCCCGTGCCTCGACGTCGACGCCGGCCGGGTGGTCAAGGGGGTCAACTTCGAGAACCTGCGGGATGCGGGCGATCCCGTCGAACTGGCCGCCGCCTACGACGCCGAAGGCGCCGACGAGCTGACCTTCCTCGACGTGACCGCATCCTCGTCGGGCCGGGCCACCATGCTCGAGGTGGTCAAGCGCACCGCCGAGCAGGTGTTCATCCCGCTGACCGTCGGTGGCGGCGTGCGCGCGGTCGAAGACGTCGACGTGCTGCTGCGCGCCGGTGCCGACAAGGTGTCGGTCAACACCGCCGCGATCGCCCGGCCCGAACTGCTGGCCGAGATGGCGCGCCAGTTCGGTTCCCAGTGCATCGTGCTCAGTGTCGACGCCCGCACCGTGCCTGCCGGCGATCAGCCCACCCCGTCGGGGTGGGAGGTCACCACCCACGGTGGGCGCCGCGGCACCGGAATCGACGCGATCGAGTGGGCCGCGCGGGGCGCCGAACTCGGGGTCGGCGAGATCCTGCTCAACTCGATGGATCGCGACGGCACCAAGGCCGGCTTCGACCTGCCGATGCTGCGCGCGGTCCGTGCCGCGGTCGGGGTCCCGGTGATCGCCAGCGGCGGTGCCGGTGCGGTGGCCGACTTCGCGCCTGCCGTGCAGGCCGGCGCGGACGCGGTGCTGGCCGCCAGTGTGTTCCATTTCCGGGAACTGACCATCGGCCAGGTGAAGGCTGCGATGGCGGCGGAAGGGATTGTGGTGCGGTAATGGCTCTCGATCCCAATATCGCCAAGCGCCTCAAGCGCAACGCCGACGGGCTGTTCAGCGCGGTGGCGCAGGAGCGGTCCACCGGTCAGGTGCTGATGGTCGCCTGGATGGACGACGACGCGTTGGCCCGCACTCTGGAAACCCGTGAGGCCACGTACTTTTCGCGGTCCCGCGGCGAGCAGTGGGTCAAGGGCCTGACCTCGGGGCACACCCAGTACGTGCACTCGGTCCGGCTGGACTGCGACGGCGACACCGTGTTGCTGGAGGTCGACCAGATCGGCGCCGCCTGCCACACCGGGGCTCACACCTGCTTCGACGCGGACGTGCTGCTGTCCGACGGCTGACGCCTCGATTGGCCTGTTGACAAGCTAGGCGCTGTCCCGCTGAGCATGGGGCTGAGAGGATGCCCAGAAGCTGCGGGTAGGTGCTAGAAGGCTGTTCATTTCCTGCCGTTTTTCTGGCAGACAGTTGGGGATGGCATCGACGTCACCGCCGCAGAATGACTAAAGGGTGGCGGCGGTCCGGCACACATCAAGAATGAACGTGGGCATGTCGTCGACACTCGGTACGATGATGGGTACAAGGCCTACTTCAAGTAGTTCATCTTCCCGTTCTTTCGAGAGACCCGAAGTCAGCACAAATCCAATCAAACCTCGCCCACCAATATCTCGGCGTGCACGCGCAAGATGCACGTCGATATCGACGTCGTTCATGCTTGTCCCAATGGCAAGAAACCTTTTCGAAAGAAACCTGCTGCCCAACAAGGTCGGCCACGGAGCGTCGGCGTTTGCAGACAATCTCGAAATAAGATCCTGATACGAAAGAACGAGCCACTCGGTCTTTGGGTACTTTTTCTCAACGAGTGGCATAAACCCGTGTGGATGGAACACGGTGACGTCCACATCGCCCCTCAAGTAGGTGGGAAACTCCGAAACCACCTGCGTGCTGAATCCGTGCAAATGAAGGTACCATTCCAACAAATCATCGAAATTTAACGTAAACACATCCCCGACGGAACCGCGAGACGAAGCCATCACTATAGCGCCCAAAGCGGTCAGCATCGGATTGCCCATAATGCTCTGAGGGTATTCGCCCGCTCGGAGGTCATCTGGGCGGTACAAGTTTTCGCGGACCAGCTGGTCTAGAGTTCGTGGATCCTTATTTCTCTCTAGCGTCCGCCGTACTGTATCGATTGCCTTCATTAGATCTTGCGAGGATCGGTCAGGGGTTGAGTTAATTCCAACCGCTGCTTCGCATCCGGCTACCAAATCATTCCAGTTGGGAAGCCCCACACCTCGACTCACACCAGCACCGAGGAGCAGCGCAAGTTCCCCTCTGCGAAGAAGTATCGCCAAGAACCGGCAGGCGAGGTCCCGGTTCTGAAGGTCGGTCAGGGTGAGGGTTTCGAAGTCACGCAGCGATATCATTCATCGTCCTCATCTTCAGCACGATCGAGTGGTCGCGTTCGCGTAAGTTTAAGCGACCCAGTCTCATCTAATCGATCAATCACGTTTAGCGGGAGCGCGAATCGCTTCTCCTCAGCTTGAAACCACCAGAAGTTGCCGTGTCTGTCTATGTTCACCCGACACTTACTATTCTCTCCCGAAACTTCAGTTCTAATGGAATACGGAGCAGCAACATTCTTAATAGCAGCGTGTAGCTCGGAATGAAGTGGGTTGCGCCGGCGAGTGACACCAATTCCAGCGTAGGTTCGGAGAGCATTTGCATCGTTACCTTCGTAGCCGTCAGCTCACCTACTGAGCCATCCGACAACGTTTGATAGACCGATGCCATGTCCACGGATACGTAACGCGGAGCGGGATGGTCCAGCTTTCTTCGTAGATCGCTAGTGATTAACGATAAAAGTCGTACGTATGGCGAGGCCAAGAGGATCACCGGCGTGTTAACGGAGCGCAGAGGTTCCCGGGTCGCGAAGTACACGTCGTGGGCGTATCGGTCGCCCCTACGTCTGTCGTCGGCCGAGACGATATGGCCGGGGTACAGACTCCGGCTGGCGAGATACTCAAATCTATGGACGGCCCACTCGGTTTCTGGAAGGCGTACTGAGCGATGTGAACCGACCGAACCCGCGAGTAGCTTCCTAAAAGTAGGAAAGTCGCGCAAGTTATCGTGGCAAACCAGCACAGACGTGTAGCGACGTTGCTCATGAATGCCCAGCGCCATGTTGCGAGTCCTAACTTAACTGAAGCATCTGCCAGAGGGTCTCATACTCGACCGCAGGCGCGCCGCCTTGGTCGGAGTATCCGCCGAAACGGTCGAGAAGAAAGGCGATCGGGCTCTGAATATCATCACCAGTGTAGTCGCCAACATTGAGCGCGTAAGTCGGTCTGCCGTTTTGGACGGTCGTGTTGGTATCCCGGATCAATGCAGCATTCAGCTCTGGATCGTAAAGAAAAGCTTTTACCAAATGCACGACGTATCGAGCACCCATAAACTCTGTGCCAATTCGCTTCAGCGCAGTTTCATTTTCGAGTACTTCGATCGCCCTCCGCATAGCCGGCCGTAGTCTTGGGCGATTCTCAATCTGCTGCAGAACTGTCTTCAACCGAGTGACGCACTCGTCGAATATTTCTTGAGACGGGCCTATATCGTTGCTTGATGCCGACAACGCACAAATTGTGCGCAACACGTAATGCTCAATTCGTTCACTCACACTCGGGATCAGAGACCACGAACTCCATATTGAGTTGATGTAGTCGTCCTCGCGCGCGTCATAGACATATAAGAAGTCGAGGACATGCACTATAATTTCGTGAACCATCCCACTTTGGGAGCGCATCAACAAGCGCAGCGACTGTTCAGTAAGATAATCGGGCACCGATACAGACTCGGCCTCGTTGATTTCTCCGTGAATTGCTTGCGCTAGGCGCGAGCTTCCATTCAAGCCAATAAGTGCTTCGATGAAAGCTACTTGCATAGATTCCAAAGCATTAGCGCCGATGTCTCGGGCGTTGTAGCGCTTCAGCAAGTCCTCAACTGATGCGCTGTCGGGCATTTCAAGAATCGTTGCCAAGATATCACGAACATGAGCATGAAGAAATTCATGCGTCAAGGTCAACAGATTCCATTCTTTGGTCGCGGCGGCGTAGATGCATTGCCAACTCAGGCTTATCGAATGCAGCGACTCATGAAATCCCCACCGCGAGCTAAATACTGGCATGTGGTAGCGGAAACCCTCGGATACCCCGTCATCAAGGTCGCGTATCGCTATATTCGATCCGTACCAGGTACCGAAATCTGTCCTGGTGGACGGCTCGAACGGATCAAAAGGAGGGCGAGCCTGATAACATCGCTGAATCCGCCCTACATGGTCAAATTTGGCGAATGTCTCATTCAGGTGTGAGTAGATCCGCCACGCTTCGCGACACATCCCGCCAATGCCTAGGAGCGAATATTCGCCTACTGGGTACGTTCCCCGAAACACTGGCAGCGCCCCCGAGCCGAGCTGCGAACAGTAGAGTGTCAAAATCGAGTTGGTTTCGACCAGTACACTTTCTAGCGCGATTGACCTTCGTACCTGAGGTTCATCCAACTCGGTGTGATTATATATCTGTTCTAGTTCAACTGCGATGTCCTCAATTGAGTTGTACAGCCAGTCAACTAATGGTTGGAGGTCACTTGCATACTGTGACGCAAACTGGGAAAACACGGCCATGTTTCCGTTAAATTGCCGGATCTGCGCTGCTGCTTCGAAACCGAGATCTTCATGACGTATCGGTACGGGGGCGACCCATGTAGGCGGGGCGGTTGGGGTTTCCACCACCACCTCGTCCGTTAGCAAGAGCCCATTGCGGTACGGCCAGATCTCATATCCAGCGAGGTTCAGCGCGAGTTCCTTGTTCCCCGTCAACTCAATCGCTTCGGCTGCGTCATCGAGCAGTACAACCGCGCACGCGTGCCCGTGCGAGATGTACGTACGACCGGCAATAGATTCGCCCAAATCGTTCATAAGTGCGGCCATCAGCTCTGATGACTTCTTCGGGACGAGGAGCGCAATCGCGCCTTCCTCTGCTAGCGCTGCAGGCGCAGCCCCCAGGGAGGCTGGCACCAATGGGCTGGTACGGCCACGGTGCCTAGACAGCCCTTCGACAGCGCTCTCAGTGATGCTTAACCCGAACTCGGAGTCAGTGATTACCCACAGGGTAAGAAAGCGCTTCATCAGGCTTTATCGAACGAGACTTCCCAACCTGACTCGTTCGATGAATACCGGAATGTGCGCTTCGAGCCTTCGGCTCCTGCATTGCAGTCACGATCGCCATCGGGCATGGAATCCCTGAGAGTCGGCGAAGCGTGGAAGTTGGTGCCGGTGTCGTAGACTTTGGGTGCACCAAGGTGTCCGCCGAGCCAGAAATACTCGGCAGACAAAATGGACCTCTGCGCCCTAATCCTCGACATACTCCACCCTCGTCCCCGTTTGTCAACAACGGGCAGACAGTAGCAGTAGATCGCTGTCCACTGCCACCGAATCCTATAACGGCAGGCTACCAGGTGGGTTCGAGGTTGCTAACAGGCGCCCTTGGGGTTCGTCTGCGGTGGCCGCTACGGCTTTCGTGGATCGCATCTGTGCTGTTACTACCAGCGAAATTCATGCATCGGCGGCGTTGGTTCAGTCCGCTGTACGTCTGACTAAGGCGCAGTCCGTACTCTGTTCTGTGTTTGCTGACGGCGACTGTCTGAAGCGTCTTGCTGCCATCTGTTGTCATCATCGGCTGACGACCTTTCGTGATGGGTGGGTTGACCAACACCTGCCGGGACGGAACTGTGCGCTGGACTGCGCTGAACGGACAGACCCATCGGCGCAGTCCTGGTGCGACGGACACATCGCTGACAGCTGGCGGCACTGACTAGCATCATCGCGCACAAGTGCCATCTCCCGGGCGGCACGGGTCGCACAGCGCCAGGCGAAAAACGCGAGGTTGCGTCCGGTCAGTGCCGAAGCGCGCCCCGTGTGACAGGCCGGCTGCCGTGAGATGCGGCGCTGTCGGCGCAGGGCAACCGGACGGGCGCCAACCTGACCCTCCTATTCAAGGTTGATGACCTCAGTTCCAGCCCTTCGCCAACGGGATCAGCGAACCGCCCGATCCTGAGACCTCCCCACGACCTGGCAACCCCGCCCGCACCATGGCCAAACCGCCGTTCTGAGTGGAACCCGTCTTATCACGCACCATCACGCGTTGCGGTGTCAGAACTTGTCGGTGTCATCGGCAACAATTGCGGAGTGACCGACACCGCTGCGACCCGCAAAGCGCGCGGTGCGTTCTTCACACCGCCCGAGATCACGCGTTACCTGACCCGGTGGGCAATCCGGTCCGGCGACGATGAGGTCTTCGAACCCGCGGCCGGGGAGGCCGCCTTCGTGGTCGAGGCGGTTAACCGGCTGGTGGAATTGGGTACTGCTCAGCCGAAGGTCGACGGGGTGGAACTTCACGCGGCAAGTGCCGCCACCGCCCGCAAGCGCGTCGCCGCTGCCGGCGGCAAGGCCCGAATCAGGACCGCGGATTTCTTCGCCATCGAACCGCGCGCCGAATACAGCGCGGTGATCGGCAACCCGCCCTACATCCGCTACCAGGAGTTCCGGGGTGCCACTCGGGCGCAGTCGCGCCGGGCCGCGCTCAAGGCCGGGGTCACGCTGTCGGGACTGGCATCGAGTTGGGCGGCGTTCACCGTGCACGCCGCGTTGTTCCTGCGGCCGGGTGGGCGCCTGGCGCTGGTGCTACCCGCGGAGCTGCTGAGCGTCAACTACGCGGGTGCCGTGCGGAAGTTTCTGTTCGACCGGTTCACCAGCGTCGAGCTGGTGATGTTCGACGAGCAGGTGTTCCCCGAGGCCGAAGCGGACGTGGTGCTGCTGCTCGCCGACGGCTATGGCGGTGGGCCGTGCGGTCACGCCGTCATCCACCGGGCCCGCAATGCGGCTTCCCTGACATCTGAACTCGCACAACGGCGTTGGGCACCGCGCGATCCCGCCGACAAGTGGGTCAGCGGCCTGATCGGCAACGCGCCGGTGGATGCGATCCACGGTCTGCATGACGCCGGGCACTTCTCCATGCTGGAGACCTGGGGTGACACCACGCTGGGCATGGTGACCGGCAACAACAGCTTCTTCGCGCTGTCCCCGGACCGCGTGCGTGAACTCGGGCTGCGGCGCACCGACCTGCTGCCGTTGTCGCCGCCCGGGAGCGCTCACCTGCGTGGTCTGACCCTGTCCGCCGAGCAGTTGGCCAGGTTGGGGGAGGACGGGCGGTCGATCCACCTGTTCCGTCCGGCCGGGACGCCGTCGGCCACCGCGCAGCGCTATATCGACGCCGGTCACGCCGCTGGGGTGCATCTTGCGTACAAGTGCCGGGTGCGCCGGCCCTGGTATCAGGTGCCCCTGGTGAATCCGGCTGACCTGCTGCTGACCTGTATGAATGCCGACACCCCACGGTTGGTCACCAACCGGGCCAAGGCGCATCACCTCAACTCGGTGCACGGCGTGTACCTGCGCGACGAGGTGCGGACGCTGGGCCGTGACCTGCTCGGGCTCGCCGCGCTGAACTCGGTGACGGTGCTGCACGCCGAGATCGTCGGCCGCTCCTACGGTGGCGGCATCCTGAAGATCGAACCCCGCGAGGCCGACCGGTGGCTGGTTCCGTCACCGGACCTGGTGGCCGCCCGCGCCGACGAGCTGCGGGCGGTCCGCCGGCGGGTCGGATCGCTTCTTGAGCGGGGCGGACTGCTCGAGGCGACTCGCATCGTCGACGAAGCGTTGGGGCTGGAGACCAGAATCGTCCTGGAACCCGTTCGGACCGCGCGCGATTCATTGGCGACGCGCCGGACGGTAAGGTCTCGGCGTGCCCGCTGAACCGTCGACCAAGGCCACCGCGTGGGCGATCTTCGACCGAATCGTGGCCGACGCGGCACCGGTAGGCGTCCACACCAACCCATGGGTGCGGGTGGCCGGCGAGGTGAGCTTCGTTCCGGATTTCCGGGTGCTGCGCAAGCTGCTCGGCGTGCCGTTGTTCCTGGATGCGCCGTCGACCACCGGGGTTCCGGCGCTGGCCCTCGACGTGTGGTTGGCCTACGAGCTGCGGCGTGCCGGTTTCGATCCGGATGCGGTGTGGCCCAGGGCGACAGATCCGCGGATCATGCCCAGCGCCATCGCCAGCCTGCTTGAGGCGCTGCCGCAAAAAGAACGGCACCTCATCGAGCAACGGCTGAAGCGGTCGATGAAAGGCGTCGCCGCGTCGAGCGCCAGCGTGCTAGGCAAGCACTACATGAAACAGGTCGACGTGGTGATGTCGGACTGGGACACCGGTCCGGAATTGCTGATCAGCACCAAACGGATGGACTCCAGCTTCGGCAAGAACGCCGCCAACCGCGTCGAGGAAAGCTACGGCGACGCCAAGAATCTGCGGCTGCGCCACCCGTTGTCGGCGCTCGGATTCGTCTACGGCTTGCGCTCGACGATCCTGAGCACCGAACCGGACAAGGCCGAGTGGCTCATCGACCTGCTGGGCAAGCTCGGCACCGAGGATGACGCCTATCACGCGGTGGCACTGGTGATGATCGACTACGACTCCGAGGTCGCCGAGTCCGCGGACGAGGAAGTCGACAGCATCGAAAAGGCCGAGCCGGACGCGCTGTTCGAGATCGTCGATGTCGCCACGGCGGCCGTGGACGAGGCGTTGGCGGCCCTACCCGACATCGCGATCCGGCACGACACGGTGCCGCCCGAGCTGCAGCCCTCGCGTTTTCTGGCGACCATGGTCAACCGCGTCATCGACACCACACCGGTGACCCGGCACCGTGAGGCGCGCCGGCGGCGGAACACACCGTCCGAGCCTGAGCGCCAGGCCTGACGGAATCGCCGAAATCAACGCAGAGGTCGCAGATTCGCGCGGCGAACGACCTCTGCGTCGCACTCGCGGAAGCTAGAGCACCCGAGAGCTGGCCTTGGCCCGCGCACTCCATCGGCCGTCCTGGAACCCGACCACCACGGGATGGTCGAAGGCCTCGCTGACGTGCTCGGTGTTGACGACGTCGTGGGCCGGGCCGCTGGCCACGGTGCGCCCCTGCGAGATCAGTAGGGCGTGTGTGGTGCTGGTGGGCAGTTCCTCGAGGTGGTGGGTGACCAGGATCGATGCCATGTCGGGATGTGAGTCATCCAATGTGTCAAGGGTTTCCAGCAGCTGCTCGCGGGCCGCGACGTCCAGGCCGGTGGTCGGTTCGTCCAGCAGCAACAGCCGCGGGTCCGCGATCAGTGCCCGCGCGATCAAGGTGCGGCCACGCTCGCCCTGAGACAACGTCGGCCAGATCGCGTCGGCACGGGCCGACAGCCCCACGGTGTCGATCAGCTCGTCGGCCCGGCGCACCTGCTCGGCGGTGGGGGTCCAGTGCGCCGCGATGTCGATGGTGGCGGTGATGCCGGTGAGCACCACCTCGCGCACGGTCAGCGGGTACTGCAGGCGATGCCGGGGATTGACGTGACCGATGGAGCGGCGCAGCACGGCCAGGTCGGTGCGGCCCATCTGACCGCCGAGCACCTGCACGGTCCCCGACGTCGGAAACGTCACGGCCGCACAGAAACCGAGCAGCGTGCTCTTGCCTGCACCATTGGGTCCCAAGAGCGCCCAGTGCTCACCGGACTGCACGGTCAGGGAGATGCCGTCGATGATCTGCTTGCCGTCACGGCGAAAGGTCACATCGGCGATGTCGAGGACCGGGGTCATGCGAAATTCTCCTTCAATGAGCTCAAATGGGTTCTGCTGGCGGCCGCGGCGGCCTCGGGGTCGCGGGCGACGATCGCGTCGGCCAGCTGCTGGTGCAGGTCGTGATCGCAGGGTTCGGAGGCGATCGGCCGGATCTTGAGCATGTCGATCATCGCCAGCCGCAGCCGGGGGAGGAATGCGTCGAACAACTGGATCAGCACCTCGTTGTGGGCCGCGGCGATCACCGTGCGGTGAAACGCCATGTCCGCGTCGACGTGATCGGGTACCGACTGTCCCACCACACCGCGGGCAGCCAGGGTGCGACGGATCGCCCGCAGGTCGGCGGGGGTGCGCCGGGCAGCGGCCAGGGCGGCGGCCTCGGCTTCGATGGCGATTCGCGCCTCGATCACCGACACGATGGTGGCGCGGCGCAGCACGGTGTCCCAGTCCTCGGCGGCGTCCAGTGCGGTCACGAAGACCCCGGCGCCCTGGCGGCTCTCCAGCACGCCCTTGCCAGACAGTTCGCGGATCGCTTCGCGCAGGGTGGAGCGGCCGACACCGAGCTGGGCGGCCAGCGTGGTCTCGCCCGGAAGTCGATGGCCCAGCGGCCATTCACCCTGGCGGATGCGCGTCAGGAGAAGCTGGGCGGTCTGGGCCGCCAGCGGGTGACGCTGAACTTGGGACGTCATCACAACCTGTCTACTTGTCTGAGGAGTTGTGTATAGTCTACCCATCATGACGCGCGTCCTGCTCCTTAGCCGCCGCGGCGGGGCCTGAATCGACCGGCCCCCTGCCGTGGGGCTGTGTCGCGCCGGTCGAACCTCCCATCCGACCGAAAGCGCCCCCATGACCACTTCTGTTTTTCCCAGCATCGACACCCCCGCCGGAGACATCCCGGCGAACGCGCCGGCCTGGAACCGGCAGCGTCACTCCCAGATGCCGTCACATCGCTACGCATCCGTCTATGACCGCGTAGAAGTCCCTCTGGTGCAGCGAGATTGGCCGACGGCCCGGATTCACGCCGCGCCGCTGTGGGTGCCGGTGGATCTGCGCGACGGCAACCAGGCACTGGTCGAGCCGATGGACCCGGCCCGCAAACGCCGCTTCTTCGAACTGCTGGTTGCCATGGGCTACAAGGAGATCGAGGTCGGTTATCCCTCGGCCTCCCAGACGGACTTCGACTTCGTCCGGCTGCTGGCCGAATCCGACATCGCGCCGCCGGACGTCACCATCGTGGTGTTCGTGCCGGCGCGCCGCGACCTGATCGAGCGAACCGTGGACTCGGTCCGCGGCATCGGCAACGACGTCGTCATCCACATGTACACCGCCACCGCGCCCACCTGGCGCGACACCGTGTTGGGCAAGGACCGCACCGAACTGCGGGACCTGATCCTGGCGGGTGCGCGTGACGTTCTCGAATTCACCGAAGGCATGCCGAATGTCAGATTCGAATTCTCCCCGGAGGTGTTCAACCTCACCGAGCCCGACTACGTGCTCGAGCTCTGCGACGCGGTGACCGGGCTGTGGCAGGCCGCCCCGGATCGTCCGGTCATCCTGAACCTGCCGGCCACCGTCGAGATCGCCACCCCGAACGTGTATGCCGACCAGATCGAATACATGCACCGCAACGTGTCTCGTCGCGACAGCGTCATCCTGTCGGTACATCCACACAATGACCGGGGCACCGGTATCGCCTGCGCCGAGCTGGCGGTGCTCGCCGGTGCGCAGCGGGTGGAGGGCTGCGTGTTCGGCAACGGTGAACGAACCGGCAACGTCGACATCGCCACCCTGGCACTGAATCTGCATGCCCAGGGCGTGGATCCGATGATCGACTTCTCCGACATCGACGAGATCGCGCGCACGGTCAGCCATTGCACCCGCATGCCCATCCACGAGCGCCATCCCTATGTGGGGGACATGGTGCACACGGCGTTCTCCGGGACACACCAGGATGCGATCAAGAAGGGCTTCGCCGAACATCGTCTCCGTGCCACGGCCGCCGGCCGACCTGAAAACGAAATCGATTGGCGGGTGCCGTATCTGCCGATCGACCCGGCCGACATCGGCCGCACATACGACGCGGTGATCCGGGTGAATTCTCAATCCGGCAAGGGCGGCATCGCCTACCTGCTGGCCACCGACTACGGGCTGGAACTGCCGCGCCGGTTGCAGATCGACTTCGCCCGCCACGTCCAGGCGCGCACCGACGAAAGCGGTGCCGAGGTCACCGCCGGCGAACTCTTCGATCTGTTCGAGGCGACCTACCTCGATCCGTCCGGCCCGGTGCAGCTCAAGGACTGGCGCACCGGCGGCGACGGTGCGGCCGCGGTCACCGACCTCACCCTGATGTTCGACGGGCGTACCGCATCCAGCAGCCATCGCGGCATCGGACCGGTGGACGCGCTGCGGGCCGCGCTCGACGAGATCGGCCGTCCGATCGAGGTGCTGAGCCTGACCCAGCAATCGATCGGCAGCACCGCCGTCAGCTACCTGGAGTACAGGTCGGACGGTCGCACCGGCTGGGCGTGCGGCCGCAGCGATTCGGTGCTCGCCGCGTCGATGGCGGCGGTGCTGCGGGCGGTCAACGCGCCCTGAGCAGCTCCAACGCCTTGTCGGCATGGGTGTCCATGCTGATCTCGCTGGAGATCACCCCGAGCACGGTGCGATCGGTGTCGATGACGAACGTGGTCCGCTTGACCGGCATGAGCTTGCCGAGCAGGCCACGTTTGACCCCGAACTGGGTGGCCACCTTGCCGTCGGCGTCCGACAGCAGCGGGTAGTCGAAGTTCTGGATATCGGCGAACTTGGCCTGCTTGGCGACCGGGTCGGTACTGATACCGACCCGGCTCGCCCCGGCAGCGGCGAACTCCGCCCCCAGATCCCGGAAGTGACAGGCCTCCTTGGTGCATCCCGGGGTCATCGCCGCCGGGTAGAAGAACAGCACCACCGGGCCGTCGGCGAGCAAGCTCGTCAGGCTGCGAATCGTGCCGGTCTGATCCGGCAGTTCGAACTCGGGAACGGTGTCGCCCGTGCTGATCTGTGTCATGGCTGGCTACGCTACGCCGTCTGCATGGCAGGGCCGTGGCGCCGATCTGGGAGAATTGTTTCCGTGCAAACCACAGCCACCCACGCTCCGGGATCCTCGGGCGCCGGCTCATCGCTTGCGGTCACCACGTCGCGGGAGGATTTCCGGGCGCTGGCCGCCGAGCATCGGGTCGTCCCGGTGACCCGCAAGGTGCTGGCCGACAGCGAGACGCCGTTGTCGGCGTACCGCAAGCTCGCCGCCAACCGTCCGGGCACGTTCCTGCTGGAATCGGCCGAGAACGGTCGCTCGTGGTCGCGCTGGTCGTTCATCGGTGCGGGCGCCCCGTCGGCGCTGACGGTTCGTGACGACGAAGCGGTGTGGCTGGGGACGGCCCCCAAGGATGCCCCCAGCGGCGGTGAGCCGTTGGCCGCATTGCGGGCCACCCTTGAAGTGCTGCAGACCGAGGCGGTGCCGGACCTGCCGCCGCTGTCCTCGGGGTTGGTGGGGTACTTCGCCTACGACATGGTGCGCCGGCTGGAACGGCTCCCGGAGCTGGCAGTCGACGATCTCGGCCTGCCCGACATGGTGCTGCTGCTGGCCACCGACATCGCCGCCGTCGACCACCACGAGGGCACCATCACCCTGATCGCCAACGCGGTGAACTGGAACGGCACCGACGAGCGCGTCGACGAGGCCTACGACGATGCGGTGGCGCGGCTGGATGTGATGACCGCCGCCCTCGGCCAGCCGCTGCCGTCGACGGTCGCCACGTTCAGCCGGCCCGCGCCCAACCACCGTGCGCAGCGCACGGTGGAGGAGTACACGGCGATCGTGGAGAAACTGGTCGGTGACATCGAGGCCGGCGAAGCCTTCCAGGTGGTGCCGTCGCAGCGGTTCGAGATGGACACCGCCGCCGACCCGATCGATGTCTACCGGATGCTGCGGGTGACCAACCCCAGCCCGTACATGTACCTGCTCAATGTCCCCGATGCCGATGGCGGGCTGGACTTCTCGGTGGTCGGTTCCAGTCCCGAGGCGCTGGTCACGGTGAAAGACGGCCGGGCAACCACCCACCCGATCGCCGGAACCCGGTGGCGCGGCAGCACCGAGGAAGAAGACGTGCTGCTGGAAAAAGAACTGCTGGCCGACGAGAAGGAACGCGCCGAGCACCTGATGCTGGTCGATCTCGGTCGTAACGACCTGGGGCGGGTGTGCCGTCCGGGCACGGTGCGGGTCGAGGACTACAGCCATATCGAGCGCTACAGCCACGTCATGCACCTGGTGTCCACGGTGACCGGCGAGCTGGCCGAGGGGAAGACCGCGCTGGACGCGGTGACCGCGTGTTTCCCGGCGGGCACCCTGTCGGGGGCGCCCAAGGTGCGGGCCATGGAGCTGATCGAGGAGGTCGAGAAGACAAGGCGGGGCCTCTACGGCGGGGTGCTGGGTTACCTCGATTTCGCGGGCAACGCCGACTTCGCGATCGCCATCCGGACCGCGCTGATGCGCGACGGCACCGCCTATGTGCAGGCCGGCGGGGGAGTCGTGGCCGATTCCAACGGTCCCTACGAGTACAACGAATCGGCAAACAAGGCCAAAGCCGTGCTCAACGCCATCGCCGCCGCCGACACCTTGGCCGAGCCGTGACGCGGGCGGCGCAGGCGCTGTTCGTCGTCTCGGCCGTGGTGCTGTGGGTCGCGTCGCGGATGACCTGGGTCAAGGTGAGCTCGTTCGACGGGCTGGGCCAGCCCAAGACCACCACGCTGACGGGTGCCTCCTGGTCCACGGCGTTGATCCCGCTGGCGTTGCTGGTGCTGGCGGCTGCGGTCGCGGCGCTGGCGGTGCACGGCTGGCCGCTGCGGTTGCTGGCCCTGCTGATCGCGGTGGCCAGTGCGGGTATGGGGTACCTGGCGATCAGCCTGTGGGTGATCAAAGATGTCGCGGTCCGGGCCGCTGACCTGGCAGTCATTCCCCTCGCGCAGCTGACCGGGACCAGTCGTTCCTACGGCGGCGCGGTGCTGACCCTGATCGCCGCGGTGTGTGCGCTGGCCGGTGCGGTGATGTTGATGCGGTCGGCCAACAGTGCCAAGCGCGGCATTGCGGGGCGCTACGCGGCACCGGCGGCCCGACGGGAGGCCGTCAAGGGGGACGACAGCGGGGAGCCGATGTCGGAGCGAATGCTCTGGGACGCGCTGGACGAGGGACAGGATCCGACCGGTGACGGCGCCGATCCGGACAATAAGGGCCGGTGAATGGTGAAGGTGTGGCGGCGGCTACCCTTCCAGGGAGGGCAACCGGGACCGGCCCGGAGGCACCAGAAAGGAACCGACGGGCGATGAGTTCGGCCACAGTGCTCGACTCCATTATCGAGGGAGTCCGCGCCGACGTTGCCGCCCGCGAGGCCGTTATCAGCTTGGCTGATATCAAGGCGCGGGCTCAGGACGCACCTCCGCCGCTCAACGTGATGGCTGCGTTGAAGGAACCGGGAATTGCCGTGATCGCCGAGGTGAAGCGGGCGAGCCCGTCCCGGGGCGAACTGGCCAATATCGCCGACCCGGCTCAGTTGGCGCGGGCGTACGAGTCAGGCGGCGCGCGGATCATCAGCGTGCTCACCGAGCAGCGCCGGTTCAACGGCTCACTCGACGACCTGGACGCGGTGCGGGCTGCGGTGTCGATTCCGGTGCTGCGCAAGGACTTTATCGTCAAGCCATACCAGATCCATGAGGCTCGGGCGCATGGTGCCGACCTGTTGCTGCTGATCGTGG
Organism: Mycobacterium sp. 134; assembly: GCF_048282715.1. Taxonomy (NCBI): domain Bacteria; kingdom Bacillati; phylum Actinomycetota; class Actinomycetes; order Mycobacteriales; family Mycobacteriaceae; genus Mycobacterium; species Mycobacterium sp. 134. Next base: position 3,376,539 of record NZ_JBLVUN010000008.1, on the reverse strand, counting down.
CGGCGCTCGAGCAGTCGGTCCTGGAATCACTGTTGGAGCGCACGGAATCCCTTGGGATGACGGCACTTGTAGAGGTGCACACCGAGGAGGAGGCCGACCGCGCGTTGCAGGCCGGGGCCAAGGTGATCGGGGTCAACGCTCGCGACCTCAAGACGCTGGAAGTCGACCGCGACTGCTTCGCGCGCATCGCTCCGGGACTGCCCAGCAATGTCATCCGTGTCGCGGAGTCCGGAGTGCGTGGAACCGCTGACCTGCTGGCCTACGCCGGCGCGGGTGCCGATGCCGTGCTGGTCGGTGAGGGCCTGGTGACCAGCGGGGATCCCCGCAGCGCGGTCGCCGACCTGGTCACCGCCGGTACGCACCCGTCCTGCCCGAAACCGGCTCGCTGAACCAGGCAATGAGCCGCTTGCACGAAAAGGCACTTTGATGGCGGATCTCGCGGGGCCTGAATTGCCCCGTACCAGCGCAGGCGTTGCTGAACCCACCGTTCACGATCCCGACGCACTGGGCCATTTCGGTTCCTACGGGGGCCGGTTGGTTCCCGAGGCGCTGATGGCGGTGATCGAAGAGGTCACCGCGGCCTATGAGAAGGCCCGCGGTGACCAGGCATTCCTCGATGAACTCGACCGGTTGCAGCGGCACTACAGCGGCAGGCCGTCGCCGCTGTACGAAGCGACGCGGCTGTCCGAACACGCCGGTGGCGCACGGATCTTCCTCAAGCGAGAAGACCTGAACCACACCGGTTCTCACAAGATCAACAATGTTCTGGGCCAGGCGCTGCTGGCACGGCAGATGGGCAAGACCCGCGTCATCGCCGAGACCGGCGCCGGCCAGCACGGGGTCGCCACCGCCACGGCGTGTGCGCTGCTCGGCCTGGAATGCATCGTCTACATGGGGGCGGTGGATACCGCCCGTCAGGCGCTCAACGTCGCCCGGATGCGGTTGCTCGGCGCCACCGTGGTCTCGGTCGAGGCCGGCTCCAAAACCCTCAAGGACGCGATCAACGAGGCGTTCCGGGACTGGGTCACCAACGCCGACAACACCTATTACTGCTTCGGGACAGCGGCCGGCCCGCATCCGTTCCCGCTGATGGTGCGTGATTTCCAGCGGATCATCGGTATGGAGGCCAGGGCGCAGATCCTCGATCAGGCCGGTCGGCTGCCCGACGCGGTCACCGCGTGTGTCGGCGGCGGCTCGAACGCCATCGGCGTGTTCCACGCCTTCATCGACGACCCGGCGGTGCGGTTGGTCGGTTTCGAGGCCGCAGGTGACGGAGTCGAAACGGGGCGTCACGCCGCGACATTCACTGGTGGCTCGCCCGGCGCGTTCCAGGGATCGTTCTCCTACCTGTTGCAGGACGAGGACGGCCAGACAATCGAATCCCATTCCATCTCGGCCGGTTTGGATTATCCAGGTGTCGGGCCCGAGCATGCCTTCCTCAAAGACATCGGCCGCGCCGAGTACCGCCCGGTCACCGATACCGAGGCGATGGACGCGTTCGCGCTGTTGTGCCGCCGCGAGGGCATCATTCCCGCGATCGAGTCGGCGCACGCGGTGGCCGGTGCGCTCAAGCTCGGTCCCGAACTGGGCAGCGGATCGATCATCGTGGTGAACTTGTCCGGGCGCGGCGACAAGGACGTCGAGACTGCCGCCAAATGGTTCGGGCTGCTCGACGAGGGGAGCGTGGGATGAGCCGGCTGGCGGAGTTGTTCGACGGCTGCCGTGCCGAGGGTCGTGCCGCGCTGATCGGCTACCTGCCCACCGGGTTTCCCGATGTGCAGACATCCATCGCGGCGATGACGGCGATGGTCGAATCCGGTTGCGATCTGGTCGAAGTTGGTGTGCCCTACTCGGATCCGGGAATGGACGGACCGACGATCGCCGCCGCCACCGAGGCCGCACTGGCCGGCGGTGTGCGGGTACGGGACACCCTGGCCGCGGTCGAGGCGATCAGCAACGCCGGTGGCCGCGCCGTGGTGATGACGTACTGGAACCCGGTGCTGCGCAAGGGCGTTGACACGTTCGCCCGCGACCTGGCCTCCGCCGGTGGATACGGTCTGATCACCCCGGATCTGATCCCCGAGGAAGCCGTCGACTGGATCGCCGCGTCCGAGGAGCACAATCTGGACCGGATCTTCCTGGTCGCCCCGTCCTCGACGCCGGAGCGGCTCGCGGCCACGGTGAACGCGTCGAGAGGTTTCGTCTACGCCGCATCGACCATGGGCGTGACCGGGGCGCGCGATGTGGTCTCGAATGCGGCGCCGGAGTTGGTGCGCCGCGTCAAGGAAGTGTCCGACATTCCCGTCGGGGTGGGGCTCGGCGTGCGCTCTGGAGCGCAGGCCGCCGAGATCGGTGCCTACGCCGACGGCGTCATCGTCGGGTCGGCACTGGTGTCGGCCCTGCAGGAGGGGTTGGACTCAGTGCGTCGACTCACCGAAGAACTGGCCAACGGCGTTAAGCAGAGGATTTCAGCTTGACCACTACCGTGCTCGCGTATTTGCCCAGCCCGTCACAGGGCGTCTGGCATCTGGGCCCGGTGCCGATCCGCGCGTACGCGCTCTGCATCATCGTGGGCATCATCGCCGCGCTGGTGATCGGCGACCGGCGTTGGCAGGCGCGGGGCGGGCAGCCCGGCGTCATCTATGACATTGCCTTGTGGGCAGTGCCTTTCGGGCTTGTCGGTGGTCGGCTGTACCACGTCATGACGGACTGGCCTACCTATTTCGGGCCTTCCGGAAAGGGCCTTGGCGCCGCCTTCCAGGTATGGCAAGGCGGCCTGGGCATTTGGGGCGCCGTCGCACTCGGTGGTGTCGGAGCCTGGATCGGTTGCCGCTCGCGCGGAATCCCGCTGCCGGCCTTCGGCGACGCGATCGCGCCCGGAATCATCCTGGCCCAGGCGATCGGCCGGCTCGGAAACTACTTCAATCAGGAGTTGTACGGCGGTGAGACCACGCTGCCGTGGGGCCTGGAGATCTACAAGCGGCTGAATGCCGCCGGCGTGCCCGACGATCTCAACGGGGTGTCCACCGGCGAGGTCCTGAAGGTGGTCCATCCGACGTTCCTGTACGAGTTGCTGTGGAACCTCCTGATTTTCGCGCTGCTGATCTGGGCCGACCGCAAGTTCAAACTCGGCCACGGCCGGCTGTTCGCGCTCTATGTGGCCGGCTATTGCGCGGGCCGTTTCATGGTCGAATTGATGCGCAGCGACCCGGCGACCGAGTTCGCCGGTATCCGCGTCAACACCTTCACCTCGACGTTCGTGTTCATCGGCGCCGTCATCTACATCATGCTGGCGACCAAGGGACGGGAAGACCCGGCGACCTTGGCGGGCAAGCCCGATGAGGACGAATCGACGGTCGACGAGTTCGGCAAGGAGCTTGTCACCGCAGCGGCGACCACCGGTGTCGTTGCGGCCGCAGCCGTGGCGGGACAAGACGATGACGACGACGCCGACCACATGCATCCCGACGAGGTCGGCGCCAGCGAAGACGACGGAGCCGAAGCTGCCGCGGCGATCGAACTGAAGGCGATCTCCGCAGAGCCCGACGAGTCCGAGGAAGCCGAGGACGAAGCGGACGAGGCCGAAGCCGAATCCGGCGAGGCCGACGAGGTGGAAGCCGAATCCGAAGAAGCCGCCGAGGATGAGGCTGCCGACGAGGACATCGCTGAATCTGAGAACGCCGAAGCCGAAGAAGAGGCCGAAGAAATCGGCGCTGAGACTGAGGATGAGTCGGCAGACGGCGAGGAGGCCGAGCCCCTCGAGCCGGTGGATGCCGACGACGAAGCCGAATCAGACGTGGTCGAGGAGACCGAGGCCGACGTCACGGAAGAGGCCGTCGACGAGGTTGAGCCTGGGGTCGACAACGACGCCGAGGATGCGGAATCCGTTTCGTCATCTCCTTCATCGGTCGAGGCCGATGAAGCAGATGAGGACGAGGCTGAAGCACCGGTAGCCGAGGACTCCGATGTTGAGGCCGACGAGGACGCAGTGGTCGAGGAACCCGAGGCGGATACCGACGACGAGTCCACCGACGCTGAAGCCGAGGCCGAGGCAGATTCCGAGGAAGCTGCCGACGAGGTCGCCGCTGACGAACCTTCCGACGAACCCGAAGCCGTCGCAGCGGAGGCCGACGTCACGGAAGAGGCCGCAGAAGAAGCAGAAGAAGTCGAGGCCCCGGCCGAGGACGATGCCGAGGCAGATGACGATGCCGCCGAGCCCATCGAGTCGGAGGACACCGACGAAGGTGAGCCCGATGTCGCTGAGGAGTCGGCCGACGAGGTTGCCGTCGAGTCGTCGTCCACCGATGAGGCCGAGCCGGATGCGGCTGCGGTAGAGGAGAATCCCTCCGAAGCCGAAGCCGAAGCCGAAGCCGAAGCCGAAGCCGAAGCCGAAGCCGGCGAGAGCGACGAGGACGGCGAAGCGGTAGCCGCGGAAGTGGAAGCCAAGCCGGCTGAGCAGGCCGACGTCGAGCCCGAAACCGACGATGTGGCTGACGAACCCGAGGACGACGAGGCCGAGGTCGAGTCTGTGTCCGAGGTGGAGACCGAGGCCGCAACCGGCGAGGACGATGTCGCGGAATCTGCGGATGACGCAGACTCGGACAGCGACGAGTCGGACGAAGCCGACGAAGACGATGCGGCAGACGAGGCCGAGACCGAAACACCGGCCGCGGTCGAGCAGCCCGAGTCGGAGCCGCAAGGCGGCCGGGTGCGGCGCTGGTTCCGGCGCAACCGGTAACAGGCTGGGCTCTGGCATCCTGGTTGTATGACTGATCCATCTCAGTCCCCAGACCCGTTGGATGGACCGCAGCCGGCCAGCTTTCCGCCGCCTGCGGGATATCCGCCACCACCGGGCTACCCGCCCTATCCCTCTCCGTACGGGGATCCGGGCGCGCCGTACGGCCGCCACCCGATCACCGGTGAGCCGTTCTCCGACAAGTCCAAGGTGATCGCCGGGTTGTTGCAGTTGCTCGGCCTCTTCGGCCTGGTCGGGATCGGCCGTATCTACATCGGCGACACCAAGTTGGGTGTCATCCAGTTGATCGTGGGTCTGGCGACGTGCACCGTCGGCGCCATCATCTGGGGGATCATCGACGCCGTGCAGATCCTCACCGACAAGGTGCGTGACCCGTACGGGCGCCCGTTGCGCGATGGAACGTAGCGGCCGTACCACTACCTCGTCAGGGCGGTATTCGCTGCTGGCCGGGGGTGCGCTCGCGGCAGGCGCCCTCGCTTACATCGGTGTGGCCGATCCGCACCGTCCGGGCTTCTTGTTCCCGGGGTGCCCGTTCAAGGCCCTGACCGGGTGGGATTGCCCGGCCTGCGGCGGCCTGCGGATGACCCACGATCTGCTGCACGGTGACGTCGGTGCAGCGGTCGTCGACAACGTATTCGTCCTGGTCGGCCTTCCCGTCCTGGTGGTGTGGCTACTGGTGCGGTGGCGGCTGGGTAAGACGCTGTTCCCGCTGCCGGCGGTGGTGACGGTCGTGGTGACACTGGTGGTCTGGACAGTGGTGCGGAACCTGCCGGGCTTCCCGCTGGTCCCGACGTTAACTGCTCAGTAGTAGCCCACCTGCGCTGATACACTGAAAATTCGGGCCGGTGCAGTCCCGGGACCAGGATGTTCCGGACTTGCGGAGGTGCGATCAAGTGCTGTTCTCGGCATTGCCAGATGCGCAGGGGCTCTATGACCCCGCCAATGAGGCCGATTCCTGCGGCGTGGCCATGATCACCGATATCCAGGGCCGCCGTTCCCACAGCATCGTCAGTGACGGTCTGACCGCGCTCGAACACCTCGAACACCGCGGCGCTGCCGGGGCCGAACCCAACAGCGGTGACGGTGCCGGGATCCTGCTGCAACTGCCGGTCGAACTGCTGCGCGAGGTGGTCAACTTCGCCCTTCCGGGCCCGGCCGGGGACGGCAGCAACACCTTCGCCGCGGGCATCTGTTTCCTGCCGCAGGACGAGGACGCGCGCAGTGCCGCTCGCGCCCGCGTCGAGGCCTTGGCCGCGGAGGAAGGCCTTGAGGTTCTGGGCTGGCGCGCGGTGCCGGTGGATCCGGACGGCGCCGGAATCGGTTCGACTGCGCTGGGGTGTATGCCCCACATGGAGCAGCTGTTCGTCACGACACCGGATGCCGACGGGGGCCGGTCGGGCGGAATCGAGCTCGACCGCAAGGTTTATCCGCTGCGCAAGCGGGCCGAGCAGGGCACGGGAGCCGACGCGGTCTACTTCGCGTCGCTGTCCAGCCGAACCATCGTGTACAAGGGCATGCTGACGACAATGCAGCTGCCGCAATACTTTCCGGATCTGCGCGACGATCGCTGCATGAGCGCGATCGCGATCGTGCACAGCCGGTTCTCCACGAACACCTTCCCGTCCTGGCCGCTGGCGCATCCGTTTCGGTTCGTCGCGCACAACGGTGAGATCAACACCGTGCGGGGAAACCGCAACCGCATGCACGCCCGCGAGGCGCTGCTCGCCAGCGCGCGGATTCCCGGTGACCTGAGCCGTTTGTCGCCCATCTGTACCGCGGACGCCTCCGACTCGGCGTCGTTCGACGAGGTACTCGAGCTTCTGCACCTGGGCGGGCGCGATCTGCCGCACGCAGTGCTGATGATGATCCCGGAGGCGTGGCAGAACGCCACCACCATGGACGCGGCGGAGCGTGCGTTCTGGAAGTTCCACGCCTCGCTGATGGAGCCGTGGGACGGGCCTGCGTGCGTCACCTTCACCGATGGCACCGTGGTGGGAGCCGTTTTGGACCGCAACGGCTTACGACCGGGCCGCTGGTGGCGCACGGTCGACGACCGGGTGATCCTGGCCAGTGAAAGCGGTGTGCTCGACGTACCGTCGGGCGAGGTCGTCGCCAAGGGCCGCCTGCAGCCCGGCAAGATGTTTCTGGTCGACACCGCCGCCGGGCGCATCGTCCCCGACGACGAGATCAAGGAACAGCTGGCCGCGGCCGAACCCTACGGTGAGTGGCTGCACGCCGGACTGCTGGATCTCAGCACCTTGCCCGAACGGTCCCGTATCCAGCCGAATCACGATTCGGTGGTGCGCCGGCAGATCGCCTTCGGCTACACCGAAGAGGAACTGCGCATCCTGCTGACGCCGATGGCGGCCTCGGGCGGTGAGCCGCTCGGTTCGATGGGCACCGATACTCCCGTCGCGGTGCTCTCCAAACGCTCACGGCTGCTGTACGACTACTTCATCGAACTGTTCGCCCAGGTGACCAACCCGCCGCTGGATGCCATCCGCGAAGAGGTGGTCACCTCGATGGCCCGTGTCATGGGGCCCGAGGAAAACCTGTTGGAGCCCTCGGCAGCCTCGTGTCGCCAGATCGTCCTGCGGTGGCCGGTGCTCGACAACGACGAGCTGAGCAAGATCGTCCACATCAACGACGACGGCGAGCATCCAGGTCTGCGCACCACGGTGCTGCGCGCCCTCTACGACGTCGAGCGCGGTGCCGAAGGGCTGGCCGAAGCGCTCGATGACCTCCAGATGAGGGCCACCGAGGCCATTGCCAAAGGTGCTCGCACACTCGTGATCTCCGATCGGGATTCCGACCACACCAGGGCCCCGATCCCGTCGCTGCTGGCGGTCTCGGCGGTGCACCACCACCTGGTGCGCACCAAGGAGCGGACCAAGGTGGCGCTCGTGGTGGAAAGCGGCGATGCCCGCGAAGTCCATCACATCGCGATGCTCATAGGGTACGGCGCCGCCGCGGTCAATCCCTATCTCGCCTTCGAGTCGATCGAGGACCTGATCCGTGAGGGTGAGCTGACCGGCATCGAAACCGCCACCGCCGTGCGCAATTACGTCAAGGCGCTGGGCAAGGGCGTGGTCAAGGTGATGAGCAAGATGGGCATCTCCACGGTCGCTTCCTACACCGCGGCACAGGTTTTCGAGGCGATCGGGCTGAGTCGCGACGTCGTCGACCAGTACTTCACCGGCACCAGCAGCCAGCTGGGCGGCGTCGGGCTGGACGTGCTGGCCGAGGAGGTCAAGCTGCGTCACCGGCGTGCCTACCCGGAGAACCCGACCGAGCGGGTGCACCGTCGCCTCGAGGTCGGCGGTGAGTACGCATTCCGCCGGGAGGGCGAGCTGCACCTGTTCACCCCGGAAGTGGTGTTCCTGCTGCAGCATTCGACCCGGACCGGGCGCCGCGACATTTTCGCCAAGTACTCCGAGGAGGTCGACCGGCTGTCCCGGGAGGGCGGGACGTTGCGCGGCCTGTTCGATTTCAAGAAGGGGCTGCGGCCCCCGGTCCCGTTGGAGGAGGTCGAACCGGTCGAGGCGATCGTGACCCGGTTCAACACCGGGGCCATGAGCTATGGGTCCATCTCGGCGGAGGCTCACGAGACCATGGCGATCGCCATGAACAGCCTCGGTGGGCGGTCCAACAGTGGTGAGGGCGGTGAGGATGTGGACCGGCTCTACGATCCGCGCCGGCGCAGCGCCGTCAAGCAGGTCGCCTCCGGCCGCTTCGGCGTCACCAGTGACTATCTGGTGAACGCCACCGACATCCAGATCAAGATGGCCCAGGGCGCCAAACCTGGTGAGGGCGGCCAGCTTCCGGGATACAAGGTGTACCCCAACATCGCCAAGACCCGGCACTCCACGCCCGGGGTGGGGCTCATCTCGCCGCCTCCGCACCACGACATCTATTCGATCGAGGATCTCGCCCAGCTGATCCACGATCTGAAGAACGCCAATGCCGACGCGCGGATCCACGTGAAGCTGGTCAGCAGTGTCGGGGTCGGCACGGTGGCGGCCGGGGTGTCCAAGGCGCACGCCGACGTGGTGCTGATCTCCGGGTATGACGGCGGTACCGGGGCGGCGCCATTGACCTCGCTCAAGCACGCCGGGGCGCCGTGGGAGATCGGGCTGGCCGATACCCAGCAGACGTTGGTTCTCAACGGTTTGCGGGATCGGATCACTGTGCAGTGCGACGGCGGCATGCGCAGCGCACGCGATGTGATCGTGGCCGCGCTGCTCGGTGCCGAGGAGTTCGGTTTCGCCACCGCACCGCTGGTGGTGGCGGGCTGCATCATGATGCGGGTCTGTCACCTGGACACCTGCCCGGTCGGTGTGGCCACACAGAACCCCGAATTGCGGGCTCGGTTCAACGGCAAGCCCGAGTTCGTGGAGAACTTCTTCACCTTCATCGCCGAGGACATCCGCCGGTATCTGGCCGAGCTGGGATTCCGCAGCATCGACGAGGCGGTCGGCCACGCCGAGGTGCTCGACACCGATCCCGGTGTGGCGCACTGGAAGAGTCGCGGCCTCGATCTGAGCCCGATCTTCGCGCTACCGACCGATTCCGACGGGGCCGTGCTCACCCAGCGGCGGCGGGTTCGCGATCAGGACCACGGGCTCGACCAGGCACTCGATCAGACCCTCATCCAACTCGCCGAGGGTTCGCTGGAGGATGCCCATCCGGTTCGGCTTGAGCTGCCCGTGCGCAACGTCAACCGCACGGTGGGCACCCTGCTGGGGTCGGAGGTCACCCGTCGCTACGGCGCGGCAGGATTGCCCGACAACACCATTCACATCACGTTGACCGGCTCGGCCGGCCAGTCGATCGGAGCCTTCCTGCCGCCGGGAGTCACGCTGGAACTGATCGGTGACGCCAACGACTACGTGGGCAAGGGGCTATCGGGTGGACGGGTGATCGTACGGCCGCCCGATGACGTGTTGTTCCTACCCGAGGACAACGTGATCGCCGGCAACACCCTGCTCTACGGCGCCACCTCGGGTGAGGTGTTCCTGCGGGGCCGGGTCGGCGAACGGTTCTGCGCCCGCAATTCCGGGGCCTTGTCCGTCGTCGAGGGCGTGGGCGACCACGCGTGCGAGTACATGACGGGTGGCCGGGTGGTGATCCTGGGCAAGACGGGACGCAACCTGGCGGCCGGCATGTCCGGCGGCATCGCCTTCGTGCTCGGCCTGGACCCGGCCCGGGTCAACACCGAGATGGTGCAACTGCAGCAGTTGGAGGCCGAGGACCTGACCTGGCTGCACGACGTGGTCGCCGCCCATGCGCGCCACACCGGCAGCACGCTGGCCGCCTCGCTCCTGGCCGACTGGCCCAGGCGCAGTGCGCAATTCACCAAAGTAATGCCCACCGACTACCAGCGTGTGCTGCAAGCGACCCGGATGGCCAAGGCCGAGGGACGCGATGTGGACAGCGCGATCATGGAGGCCAGCCGTGGCTGATCCGACCGGATTTCTTCGGGTACCCAAGATCGAGGCCGCCAAGCGGCCCGTCGAGGAACGTGTGGGGGACTGGCGCGAGGTATACGAGCGTGAGGATCCCAACGAGCGCGCCGGGGAGGTGGCGCAGCAGGCGCGTCGCTGTATGGATTGCGGGATCCCGTTCTGCCACTCCGGCAAGGCCGGCTGCCCGTTGGGCAACCTGATCCCGGAATGGAATGACTTGGTGCGGCGGGGCCGCTGGGACGCGGCCAGCGATCGTCTGCACGCCACCAACAACTTCCCGGAGTTCACCGGGCGGCTGTGCCCGGCGCCATGTGAGTCGGCGTGCGTGCTGTCGATCGCCCAGGAGCAGACCGGCGGCAGCGTGACGATCAAGCGGATCGAGCAGACGATCGCCGATCACGCCTGGATGAACGGCACGGTCGAACCTCAGCCGGCCGCGATCTCCACCGGCAAGAGCGTCGCCGTCGTCGGGTCGGGCCCGGCGGGTTTGGCTGCCGCACAACAACTCACCCGCGCGGGCCACGAGGTCACGGTCTACGAGCGCGATGACCGGGTGGGTGGGCTGCTGCGCTACGGCATCCCCGAGTACAAGCTCGAGAAGTCGGTTCTCAATCAGCGACTGGCCCAGATGCGTGCCGAGGGCACGCGATTCGTCACCGAATGCGAGGTCGGCGTCGATCTCACAGTCGAGCAGCTGCGCCAGCGCCATCAGGCGGTGGTGCTGGCGGTCGGTGCGCTACGAGGTCGCGACAACGAGGTGCCAGGCCGGGAACTCGATGGTGTGCACCTGGCCATGGAACACCTGGTGCCGGCCAACCGGGAGTGTGAGGGCGACTCGTCCACACCCATCTCGGCGGCGGGCAAACACGTGGTGATCATCGGTGGCGGTGACACCGGCGCCGACTGCCTGGGCACCGCGCACCGGCAGGGCGCGGCCACGGTGACTCAGCTCGACTACAACGCCGAGCCGCCCGAGACCCGGGACGACGACCTCTCGCCGTGGCCCACATGGCCATTGGTGCTGCGGACCTCCCCGGCACACGCCGAAGGCGGCGCCCGCCGCTTCGAGGTGGCGGTGCAGCGATTCATCGGCGACGACAACGGCCATGTGCGGGCCATCGAGATCGCCGAGGTCCGGGTGTCCAGGGACGCCCAGGGGCGCCGTGAGATCACCCCGGTGGGCGAGTCGTTGCAGATTCCCTGCGACCTGGCGCTGCTGGCGATCGGGTTCGAGGGCGTCGAGCACATGGCGTTGCTCGACGGGTTGGACCTGAAACTGACCCGGCGCGGCACCGTGTCCTGTGGTTCGGACTGGCAGACCGACGCTCCGGGGGTGTTCGTGTGCGGCGACGCGCACCGGGGTGCCTCGCTGGTCGTGTGGGCCATCGCCGAGGGCCGCAGCGCGGCGCATGCGGTCGACGCATACCTGATGGGCGAGTCGGATCTGCCGGCCCCGGTGCGGCCCGGGACGCTCCCACTAAGCGTCGTCTGAATCGATCAACTAGACTGGCACGACGTGAGCAGACGCGGAAAGATCGTTTGTACGCTTGGCCCGGCTACCAGCACGGATGAGACGGTGCGGGCCCTGGTGGAGGCCGGTATGGATGTCGCCCGGCTGAACTTCAGCCACGGTGACTACACCGACCACGAGGCCGCCTACAAGCGGGTGCGGGCGGCATCGGATGCCACCGGCCGCGCCGTGGGTGTGCTCGCTGATCTGCAAGGACCCAAGATCCGGCTGGGACGCTTCGCCGATGGTCCCACCTACTGGGCGGCCGGCGAGTCGGTGCGGATCACCGTCGACGACTGTGAGGGCACCCACGACCGGGTGTCGACCACCTACAAGCGGTTGGCCCAGGATGCCCGGCCAGGGGACCGGGTCCTCGTCGACGACGGCAACGTCGGTCTGAAGGTCGATGAGATCGACGGCACCGATGTGGTCTGCACGGTCACCGAGGGCGGCCCGGTCAGCAACAACAAGGGCATGTCCCTGCCCGGGATGAACGTCACGGCACCGGCGCTCTCAGAGAAGGACATCGAGGATCTCGAGTTCGCGCTGCGCCTGGGCGTTGATCTCATCGCACTGTCGTTCGTCCGTTCGCCCGCCGACATCGAACTCGTCCATGAGGTGATGGACCGGGTCGGCCGGCGCGTTCCGGTGATCGCCAAGCTGGAGAAGCCGGAGGCCGTCGAAAACCTCGAGGCGATCGTGCTGGCGTTCGACGCGATCATGGTCGCCCGCGGTGACCTCGGCGTCGAACTGCCGCTGGAGGAAGTGCCGCTGGTCCAGAAGCGCGCCATCCAGATGGCAAGGGAGAACGCGAAACCCGTCATCGTCGCCACCCAGATGCTGGAGTCGATGATCGAAAGCTCCCGGCCCACCCGGGCCGAGGCCTCCGACGTCGCCAACGCCGTCCTCGACGGCGCTGACGCGGTGATGCTCTCCGGGGAGACCTCGGTCGGCAAGTATCCGCTGGAGGCCGTCAAGACGATGGCCCGCATCATCAAGGCGGTCGAGGACAACTCGGTGACGGTGCCGCCACTGACCCACACCCCCCGCACCAAGCGCGGCGTCATCTCCTACGCGGCCCGCGATATCGGTGAGCGGCTCGATGCCAAGGCGCTGGTGGCGTTCACCCAGTCCGGGGACACCGTCCGCCGCCTGGCCCGGCTGCACACCCCGCTTCCGGTCCTGGCGTTCACGGCGCTTCCCGAGGTGCGCAGCCAGCTGGCGCTCACCTGGGGCACCGAGACGTTCATCGTGCCGCAGATGGCCAGCACCGACGACATGATCCGGCAGGTCGACAAGTCGCTCCTGGATCTGGGCCGCTACAAGCGCGGTGAGCTGGTGGTCATCGTCGCGGGCGCCCCTCCGGGCACAGTAGGCTCCACGAATCTGATCCACGTGCACCGCATCGGGGAGGACGACGTCTAGCGGTCCTCAGCCGGAGAGCGCCCGCAAAGATTTCGAAAGGCATTCCTTGACACACCCGGATTTCGAGGAGCTGCTGGCTGTTCTCGATCTGAATCGCGTCGACGACAATCTGTTCATCGGTTCGCATCCGAGCAAGAACCCGGTGCGCACCTTCGGTGGGCAGATGGTCGCGCAGGCTTTCGTCGCCGGCGGCCGCACGCTGGAACACAAACTCGCCCCGAGTGCGTTGAATGCGCACTTCATCGCCGGTGGCGATCCGGAGAAGGATCTGGAGTTCCACGTCGTGCGGCTGCGCGACGAGCGCCGGTTCGCCAACCGCCGCGTGGATGTCATGCAGGACGGCAACCTGCTGACCACGGTGATGCTGTCCTACATGAACGCCGGCCGGGGGCTGGAGCACAGCGTGCCCGCACCGGAGGTTCCACATCCGGACACGCTGCCCAAGATCGATGAACTGCTGCGCGGCTATGAGAAGACGGTGCCGTTGTTCGTCGAGGCGTTGCGCCCGATCGAATGGCGGTACACCAACGATCCGTCCTGGGTGATGCGTGACAAGGGCGGCAAGCTCGATCACAACCGGGTGTGGCTCAAGACCGAAGGCGTGATGCCCAGCGATCCCGTGCTGCACGGTGCGGCCCTGGTCTATTCCTCGGACACCACGGTGCTCGATTCGATCATCACCACCCACGGGCTGTCCTGGGGGTTCGACCGGATCTTCGCGGTGACGATGAACCACTCGGTGTGGTTCCACCGGCCGATCAAGTTCGACGAGTGGGTGCTGTACTCCACCACGTCGCCGGTCGCGGCGGAATCCCGCGGGCTGGGCACCGGACACTTCTTCGACGCCTCGGGCCACCTGCTGGCGACGGTGGTGCAGGAAGGCATCGTCAAGTACTTCCCCGATACCGCCAGGTCGTGAGACCGCTCAGCGGGTAGGCGTCGGCGTCACGCCGAACGAATCCTCGACCCGTCGCTCGAATTCCTGCTCGCACTGCTGCTGGGCCGCGGTGTCGTCGCCCGCGCGCTGCAGGCACTCCACGTAGTCGTGGCCGCCGACGTCGTTGAACCATCGTTCACCGAAGTGCACCCAGATGCCGATGAACACCAGCGACAACACACAGGCGATGGCGCCGAGCACGATCCCGGAGACGGCGACGCCGCCATTGGTGGCCTCGCCGCGTCGGCTGCGTCCTTGGCCGAGGAATCCGAGGATCACGGCGGTGACGCCGAAGATCAGCCCGCCGATCACCGACCACGTCAACAGCAGGGCGAAGATCGCGATCACGAGCGCCGCGATGCCCAGGCCGTTGGCGGGGCCGCGTTGGATGGGTTGCATCGGGTACCCGCCGTACGGCGGCGGGGCCGGCGGGTAGGCCCCGGGATATGCGCCCGGCGGCGGCCCGTACGGGTACGCCGGTGGCGGGGGAGGTCCGGCCGGCTGTGGCTCGTCAGACCCGGGCGGGTTGGATCGCTCGTCGGTCATGTCTGTGAGGTTACTCGCTGATCGCTGCGCCGGGTTGTGGGCAACGGACGACGGGACAGTCGAGCGTGTCGGGAAGATGGTGAGTGGCCACGACGACGGCCCGCTCGCCGGCGAACCAACCACCCGGAGTGAGGATTTCGGCAAGGATTCGTTGGCCGTCGGCGGCGTCGAGGTTCTCGGTCGGCTCATCGAGCAGGACGACGGAGAAATCTGACAGCAGCACCCTGGCCAGGAGCAGCCTTCGCCGCTGTCCGGCCGACACGGCGGTGTGGCCGCCTTCGAGCACGGTCGACAACCCCTCGGGCAGGCCGGCCAGCCAGTCGGCGAGGCCGACACGCTGCATCGCGGAGAGCAGTTCCGTATCGGTGGCGTCCCCGCGGACCACGAGCAGATTGTCCCGGACAGTGGTCTCGAAGATGTGCGCGTCTTCGGCGAAAAAGGCTGCACACCTGGAACTTCCGTTGAGCTTGTCGGCCAGTGCCATGAGCAGGGTGGTCTTGCCCGAGCCACTGGGGCCGACGACGGCGAGCCGCCCCCCGGCGGGCAGATCGACCGGGAAGGCCGGTGGCCGCCGGCGGGCCGCGGGGTCGCTTTCGGTGAGTTCGAGGAGACGCCGTGCGGCGATGCGGGCCCTGGTGAGCCCGACGGCGGCGTCGGGGAGAGTGGTGGTCGCCTCGAAGGCCGACAACGGCAACAGCATCAGGATGGCGAGGGTGGTCGGCGCGGTCGTGGGAGCCAGTGCGATGCCGGCGATGACGGCGCCCAGCACGCTGGCGCCGATGGCGATGCTGGGCATGGCAGCGGCCAGCGCTGCCGGGGTCGCGGCGCGGTCGGCGGCGCGCCCCCAGTCGCGGTGGTGGCGCTCAGCCGTGGCGATCACCCCGTCGAGCCGTCCGCTCACCCGCAACTCGGGGGCGTACTCGAGGGCCAGCATCGTCGCGGAATCGCGGTCGCCACGGTGTTGAACCGCAACGGATTCCGCGGCGGCCACCGCGCGGGCCGAGAGAGCGGGGGCCACCACTCCGGCGATCAGCAGGCACAGTCCCAATACGGCGGCGGCGCTCGGTGAGATGAGTGCGATGACGCCGACGGAGATGCAGCTGAGCACCGTGGCGACCACGATCGGCAACACCGAGCGCACCACCACATCGGCCAGTTCATCGACGGAACTCCCGACCCGGGCCACCAATTCACCACTGGGCAGCCGCATCGCGTCGTCCTCAGGTCCCGTGGCGAGCTTGCGGTAGAGCCCGGTGCGGGCGTTGGCTGCCGCCCGCAGTGCCGTGTCGTGAGCGGCCAGTCGCTGGCAGTAGCCGAGGACACCGCGTGAGATGCCCAGCGCGCGTACCGCAACGACGGCCACGGACAGGTCCAAGATCGGGGGCATCTGCCAGGCGCGGGTGATCAACCATGCCGAGACACCCGCCAGGGCCAAGGCGCTACCGAGCGACAGCACGCCGAGAACGCCGGCCAGGATCAGCCGGCTCAGCCGGGGGCGGAGCAGCTCCAGTGTCAGCCGCAGCAACGGATCACGACGAAACATGAACGGCACCAATCGTGATCACCCGATCGCCGATGGCCAGTATCGGGTCCCGGTGCCCGACCACCACGACCGTCGCGCCGGCCTGTGCCCGTGCGACGACGGCCCGCAGCACCCGCTGCTCCAGGGCGGCGTCCAGGTGGGCGGTGGGCTCGTCGAGCAGCAGCAACCGCGCGGACGACCCGAGGGTGCGGGCGAGTCCCAGCCGCTGTCGCTGGCCCAGGGACAAACCGACGCCGGTGCGACCGATCTGGGTGTCGAGGCCGTCGGGAAGATCGTCGAGAACGTCGTCGAATCCGGCGTCGCGGCAGGCTCGGTCCAGGTCCGCCAGTGGTCCCAGCAGCTCCAGGTTTTCGCGGACGGTTCCGGGGATGAGGACCGGACGGTGGGGAAGCCAGGCGATACTGTGCCACCACGTCGTCAGATCCAGGTCGGCGACATCGACGCCGTCGACCCGCACCGGTCCCGATGGCAGCGCCGTCAAGCCGAGAATGGCTTGTAGCGCAGTGGATTTTCCGGCCCCGTTGGGTCCCGTCAGCACGGTGACCCGGCCGGGTTCGATCGCCGGGCCCAGACCGTCCAACTCGATTGTCGGTGCGGAGTTCGGCACCCGGACGCCACCTTGGGCCGGCGCGTGCGTCTCGCACAGCCGAAAAGCTTGTTCCGCGGCGGTTTTGCCGTCCTGCGCGGCGTGAAAGGCCGCGCCCACCCGGCGCAACGGCCAGAACACCTCGGGGGACAGCAGCAGGACCGTCAGCCCGGCCGCGAGGGTCATCTCGCCGTATACCAGCCGCAGACCGACACTCACCGCCACCAGGGCCACGCCGAGGGTGGCCAGCAGCTCCAGCACCAATGAGGACAGGAACGCGATCCGTAGCGTTGCCATCGCCGAGCGGCGATGCGCAGCAGCCAGTTCGGTGATCCGCTGCACCGATCCGGCGGCCCGGCCGAGGGCGCGCAGTGTCGGGATGCCTGCCACCAGATCGAGCAGCCGGGCCTGCAGCGTGGTCATCGCTGCCAGGGAGGCGGCCGAGCGCTCGGCGGTGACCAGGCCGATCAGCACCATGAAGATCGGGATCAGGGGCAGCGCGATCACCACGATCGCGGCGGCCTGCAGGTCGTAGCAGGCCATCACCACCACCGCCACCGGAGTGAGGACCGCGGCCTGCACCACCGCGGGCAGATAGCCGGTGAAGTAGGGGCGCAGGCCGTCCAGGCCCCGGGTCACCACTGCCGCAGCGGCATCACGGTCTGCCGCCAATCGCCTTGGCGGCAGGGAGGTCACCGACCGCAGTACCTGACTGGACAACTCACCGATCACCGCGGTCGCGCCGCGCTGCGACAGCCGGCCCTGGAGCCAGTGCGCGGCTGCGCGCAGAACCCAGAGCGCAGACAGCGTGACAATGGCCGCACCGTGGCGGGCCGCCGAGCCCGGATCGGTGACGATTCCGGCGACGATGTGTGCCAGCACAACGGCTGCGGCGATCGTGCTGACGCTGATGGTTATGCCGCACCCTACTGTCGCCAGGAGGTGGCGCCGCAGTGCCGCCGTCGATCCGGTGGCGCCGCGGACGCCGAGTGCGCGCCAGAGATTCAGGCCGACCGCCGTGACAACCCGACCGGTGCCGGGATCCGATCGGCGGAGATGCGCTTCCGGAACACCCAGTAGGTCCAACCCTGGTAGATCACCACCAGCGGTGCGAACACCAGACCCGCCCACGTCATGATCTTCAGCGTGTACGGCGAGGACGAAGCATTGTGGATCGTCAGGCTCCAGTCCGGGTTCAGGCTGGAGGGCACGAGATTGGGGAACAGCACACCGAACAGCAGAACCACCACTGCGGCAACCACAACGGTGGTGCAGAAGAAGGCCCAGCCCTCGCCGCTGCGGCGGTAGACCAGCGTGACCGCCGCCAACTGTGCGACAACCGCGGCGGCCAGCAGGAACCAGGTCCAGCCCTTGCCGTGGGCCAATTGGGTCCAGATACCGAATCCGGCGACCAGGACGGTGGCCGGAATGGCCAACCGCGTGGCGAACTGGAATGCATCCGTACGGATCTGGCCGCTGGTCTTCAAGGCGAGGAACACCGCGCCGTGGAAAGCGAACAGCGCTCCGGTGGCCAGCCCGCCGAGCAGCGTGTAGGCGTTGATGATGTCACCGAACGCCAGGTGCATCTGCCCGTTGGCGTCCACCGGAAGGCCGCGAACCAGTCCGGCGAACGCGACGCCCCACAGGATCGCCGGCCCCCAGGAACCGATCGCGATGGCGATGTCGGCCCACCGCCGCCACCCGGGATCGTCGATCTTGCCGCGCCATTCGATCGCCACCACGCGCACGATCATCGCGAAGAGGATGGCCAGCAAGGGTATGTACAGCCCGGAGAACACCGTGGCGTACATCTCGGGGAAGGCGGCGAACATCGCTCCGCCCGCAGTGATGAGCCAGACCTCGTTGCCGTCCCACACCGGGCCGATCGTGTTGAGTGCGGCACGGCGGTACAGCTCGGGGTCCTCGCCCCGGGCAGCGGCCGTCCGGCCGCAGAATGTCATCAGCATGCCGACGCCGAAGTCGAATCCCTCGAGGATGAAGAACCCCAGGAACAAGACGGTCAGCAGGATGAACCAGAGTTCTTGTAATCCCATCGATCCGCTCCTCAGTAGGCGAACGACAACGGTGCGACCTCGTCATCGCCGGGTGGCGTCGGCGGGGCAGGTTCGGAGTCGTGCTCCAGCGGTCCCTCGACGACATAGCGCCGGAGCAGGTAGAACCACACGACCGCCAGCACGGCGTACACCAGGGTGAAGGTAATGAGAGACAGCCACACCAGGCCTGCCGAATGGCCGGAAACCCCCTGGGCGACGGTGAGCCGGATGTCTTGATCGCCGGTCGGATTCGGTACCACCACCCACGGTTGGCGACCCATCTCGGTGAATACCCAACCGGCACTGTTGGCCAGGAAAGGGGTGGGAATCGTCAGCAGGGCGAACCAGCTGAACCAGCGCTGCTGGGGAATCCTGCCACCGCGGGTCAGCCACAGAGCGGCCAGCGCGAACAACCCTGGCACAGCCAGGAATCCGATCATCGCCCGGAAGGACCAGTACGTGACAAAGAGATTGGGCCGGTAGTCGCCGGGGCCGAACTTCTCCTCGAATCTCACCTGCAGGTCGGTCACCCCTTCGAGGTGCACGCCGGTGAACTTGCCCTCGGCCAGGAACGGCAGGACGTACGGCACTTCGATGAGGTGCACGACGCTGTCGCAGTTGTTGTGGGTACCGACGGTCAACACCGAGAAATTGGGATCGGTCTCGCTGTTGCACAACGACTCTGCCGATGCCATCTTCATCGGCTGCTGCTGGAACATCAGCTTGCCCTGAGCATCGCCGGTGAAGAACAGCGCGACCGCGGAGATCAGCATCACCCAGCAGCCAAGGATGGTTGCGGGGCGGTACATCGCGGCGGCATCGTCGCCGGTTGTGGGGGTGGCGTGCGAGGCTTCCGAGTTGGTGTGACCCTGGGCCGGGCCCGGACCTCGGCGGTGCAGGCGCACCATCCACCATGCGCACACACAGGCCACGAAGGTGCCCGCGGTCAGGAAGGCCCCGGCGACGGCGTGGCTGAACGCCGCGATCGCGGTGTTGTTGGTGAACAGCGCGACGATGCTGGTCAGCTCGGCGCGACCGGTGTCGGGGTTGAAGTGTGCGCCGACCGGATGCTGCATGAACGAGTTGGCGGCGATGATGAAGAACGCCGACATGTTGACGGCGATCGCCACAATCCAGATGCAGGCTAGGTGGACCAGCCGGGGCAGTCGGGTCCAGCCGAAGATCCACAGACCGATGAAGGTGGACTCGAAGAAGAAGGCGACGAGGCCTTCCATGGCCAGCGGCGCACCGAAGATGTCGCCGACGAAGCGTGAGTATTCGCTCCAGTTCATTCCGAACTGGAACTCCTGCACGATGCCGGTGGCGACGCCGATCGCGAAGTTGATCAGGAAGAGCTTGCCGAAGAACCGCGTCAGCCGGTACCAGTTGTCGTTTCCGGTGACCACCCACACCGTCTGCATGATCGCGATCAGCGGTGCCAACCCGATAGTCAGCGGCACGAATATGAAGTGGTAGACGGTGGTGATTCCGAACTGCCACCGTGATACGTCCAAAGCGTCCATCTGGCCCTACTTCCGAGGTCTCAGACCAATCTACGACGGAGTGTAGTAGATGGTTCGGGGCCAGGCGCCGACCTTGACCGGTGTCTTACGTCACCGGAGGCGCCTGGTGTGAGATTGCGGCTTTGAGCTTCTTGGCATCGCTGCGGATTCCGAAGGCCGAGATGACCTCGAATACCCCGACGACGATCAGGATGATGCCGGTGACCTGAGTCAGGGCGACCAGGCCTTCCAGCGGGGCGACGAACATGATGATGCCGGCGAGGACGCTGACGATGCCGAGGATGATCTCCCAGATGCGCCCAGGCAGGGAGGGGTCCCCGATGGCCGACATCGCCGTAGCTACGCCGCGGAAGATGAATCCGACACCGATCCAGATCGCCAGCAGTTGGATCGAATTGTCCAGGTTCATGAAGCAGAGGACGGCCAGCACGAGTGCCGCGGCGCCGCCGATGAACAGCAACACGCGGCCACCGACCGACGAACGGATGCTGAACGCCAACACGAGCTGCGAGATACCCGTGATCAACAGATAAGCGCCGAAGAAGATGGCGGTGACGAAGATTGCGGCACCGGGACGGATGAAAACGAGGATTCCGAGGAGGATGGCAAGGATGCCGGTGACCAATGCCGTCTTCCACAGGTGCGGCAACAAGCTTGGGGCAGCGGTGGTTTCCATGGTCGCAGTCTGGCACACACAGCGGCCCTGAACACGGATTTTACGGTACGGCTGTGGCGCTGAAGCATGCTCGTTAAGGTTCCGTTACCGGCGCTGCATCCCCGGCCGGAGGCCATTAACGTCTCCGTTTTGGGATAGCCCGAGCCCAGCCGCAGACAGAGAGAAGAGGCAACCGTGACTGTTGGATGTCGTCCCCGACGAAGCAAGATGTGGCGTTTCGCGGTGGTGGTTGCCGCGAGCGGTGCGCTCGTGATGTCGGGTTGCGCGAACAATACCGAATCCGGTGGGTCCGAAACCAAGACGACGACCGCGGCAAAGGTTGAGAAGGTGGACGCGATCGCCAACACCTTGCCGGAGCCGATCAAGTCGAGCGGCAAACTCATCGTCGGTACCGACCCGTCCTACCCGCCCAACGAGTTCAAGGATCCCGCCGGGCAGATCATCGGCTTCGACGTCGATTTGATGAATGCGATCGCCGCCACGCTGGGCCTCACCCCGGAGTACCGGGCGTCGTTGTTCGACAAGATCATCCCGTCGGTACAGGGCGGAAACTACAACGTCGGCATGTCCTCGTTCACCGACTCGAAGAAGCGCGAGGAGCAGGTCGACTTCGTGACCTACTTCAGTGCCGGTTCGGCGTGGGCGCAGAAGGTCGGTGCGGGGATCAACCCAGAGGATGCGTGCGGCAAGAAGATCGCGGTGCAGACGGCCACGGTGCAGGACACCGACGAACTGCCGGCGCGCAGCGAGAAGTGTGTCAAGGACGGCAAGCCTGCGATCCAGGTCGTGAAGTTCGACGACCAGACTGCCGCCACCAGTGCGGTCATGCTCGGCCAGGCTGACGCCATGTCGGCCGATTCGCCGGTGACGGCGTACGCGATCAAGCAGAGCAACGGAAAGCTTGAGGCGGCAGGGGAGGTGTTCGATTCCGCCCCGTACGGCTGGGCGGTGCAGAAGGGCTCGCCACTGGCGGCGTCACTGCAGCAGGCTCTGCAG
Organism: Mycobacterium sp. 134; assembly: GCF_048282715.1. NCBI lineage: Bacteria > Bacillati > Actinomycetota > Actinomycetes > Mycobacteriales > Mycobacteriaceae > Mycobacterium > Mycobacterium sp. 134. The sequence continues at coordinate 3,354,522 of NZ_JBLVUN010000008.1, read as the reverse complement.
CACCTGATCGACAACGGCGTCTACAAGCAGGTGGCCGCGAACTGGGGTGCCGAGAACGGGATGATCGAGAAGCCGGTCGTCAACGGTGCGATCAACTGAGCCGCCGATGACCGATGCATCGCCGCCGCCCGCCATCGACGCTGTTCCGCTGAGGCATCCGTGGCGGTGGGTGGCGGCGATCGTCATCCTCGTGCTGCTCGGGCTGTTCATCTATGGCGCGGCCACCAACGAGGCCTATGGGTGGGGGACGTACGCCAAGTACCTCTTCGACGAACGCATCTCGCAAGCAGCCTGGAACACGCTGCAGCTGACCATCTATTCGATGGTCCTGGCGCTTGTTCTCGGCGTGCTGCTCGCCGTGATGCGGCTGTCGCCGAACCCGGTTCTCAAGGCCGTGGCCTGGACGTATCTGTGGATCTTCCGCGGCACACCGATCTACGTGCAGTTGGTGCTGTGGGGCCTGGTCCCGGTGATCTACAAGAACATTCAGATCGGCGTGCCCTTCGGCCCGAGACTTTTCGAGTTCAGCCTCTCCGATCCGAACGTGTTCTGGCTGGCGGTGCTCGGCCTGGGTCTCAACGAGGCCGCCTACATGGCCGAGATCATCCGGGGCGGCCTGATCTCGGTGCCCGAAGGCCAGACGGAGGCGTCGGTCGCGCTCGGCATGTCGTGGGGAATGACCATGCGCCGCACCGTTCTTCCCCAGGCGATGCGCGTCATCATCCCGCCGACCGGCAATGAGTTCATCAGCATGCTGAAGACCACGTCACTGGTCACCGCCGTTCCGTACAGCTTCGAGTTGTACGGTCGCTCAAAAGATATCGGGGTCGCACTGTTCGAGCCGGTTCCGCTGCTGCTGGTGGCGTCCACCTGGTACCTGGCGATCACCAGCGTCCTGATGATCGGGCAGTACTACCTGGAGCGGCACTTCTCGCGGGGCGCTTCGCGCAAGCTCACCTCGAAACAACTTGAGGCCTTGGCCAAAGCGCAGATGGGAGTGACGAGTTGACCGCCGCCGCCGCCGAACCGATGGTGCGCGCCGAGAGTGTGTGCAAGAACTTCGGTGCCCTGCACGTCCTCAAGGGCGTGACGTTGGACGTTGGCAGGGGCGAGGTGTTGTGCATGGTCGGCCCGTCGGGCTCGGGCAAGTCGACGTTCCTGCGGTGCATCAACCATCTCGAGCAGGTCAACGCGGGGCGTCTCTATGTCGACGGGGAGCTGATCGGCTATCGCGAACGCGGCGGCAAGCTGCATGAGATGGCCCCGAGGGACGCCGCGCGGCAGCGCCGTGACATCGGCATGGTGTTCCAGCATTTCAACCTGTTCCCGCACCGCACTGCGCTGGACAACATCATCGAGGCACCCATCCGCGTCAAGAAGGTGAAGAAAGACGCCGCGGTGGCCCGCGCCAAGGACCTGCTCGATCAGGTCGGGTTGGCCGCCAAGGCCGACGCGTATCCCGCCCAGCTGTCGGGCGGACAACAGCAGCGGGTGGCGATCGCCCGCGCACTGGCGATGAATCCGAAGCTGATGCTGTTCGACGAGCCGACCTCGGCACTGGATCCTGAGCTGGTCGGTGAGGTGCTGGCGGTGATCAAGAAACTCGCGGGCGAGGGCATGACGATGGTGGTCGTCACCCACGAGATGGGTTTCGCCCGCGAGGTCGCCGACAAGCTGGTGTTCATGGACGGCGGCGTCATCGTGGAGAGTGGCCCTCCCCGCGAGGTGATGGCCAATCCGAAACATGAACGCACAAAGGAGTTTCTGTCGAAGGTGATGTAGCGTCGATTGCGTGGTTTCCACACGAAATGATGTGTTCGTCACGGTCGGTGAGCTTCGCGAGCACATCGCCTCGGGGGCGCCGGTGACGGTGCTCGACGTGCGGTGGACGCTGGCCGAGCCCGACGGTGAACAGGCCTATCTCGGCGGTCATCTGCCCGGCGCCGTCTACGTCTCGCTCGACGATGACCTGACCGACCACCGGGTCACCGGTCGCGGGCGTCATCCGCTGCCGTCGGGAACCGACCTGCAGGCCGCGGCCCGCAGGTGGGGTGTGCGCAGCGGTGTGCCCACCGTCGTCTACGACGACTGGAACCGCGCTGGATCGGCCCGGGCCTGGTGGGTGCTGACCGCGGCCGGGATCGACGATGTCCGCATCCTCGACGGCGGTCTGTCGGCCTGGTCTGCAGCCGGCGAGGCCCTGCAAACCGGCCCGGTCACGCCGGCACCCGGAGACGTCGACGTCGTTCACGACGACCTCTACGACGGAGCCCTTCCCACCCTGACCGCCGAAGCGACACAGTCTGCCGTGGACGTGCTGCTGGATGCACGGGCGCCCGAACGGTTCCGCGGGGACGTCGAACCGGTCGACCCGGTGGCCGGCCACATCCCCGGGGCCGTCAATCTGCCCAGCACCCAGCTGCTTTCCGCCGACGGCACGCTGCTCCCGGATAGCGCCCTTCGCGCGCTGCTGGCCGACCGGGGCGTGACGGGCGATGCCGGAGTCGGTGCGTACTGCGGATCGGGGGTGACGGCGGCGCTGGCGGTGGCCGGGTTGGCCGCGGCCGGGGTGGCCGCGGCGCTGTATCCCGGGTCGTGGTCGGAATGGGCCTCCGACCCCGACCGGCCCGTGGCCCGGGGTGAGCGGTAGCCGCGACGCGCGAAATCGCTGCGCGCAGGCGCCGGGCGGCAACTTTATGCTGGGCCAATGCAGCGCCGCCCCGATCCGGTCACGCCTTTGTGGCGTGCCGCGCAGATCTTTCGGCTGCTCAGCTGTCTGTACGCGCTGGGGTTCCAGATAGCGATCAACGACGATCTGGCGCGTCCGGTGCTCGCCGGTGTGCTCTGTGCGGTCCTGATCGCCTGGAGCATCGCGTGCGCGATCGCCTACCTGCAGGGTTTCGGTCGCCGTCCGTCGTGGGTGATTGCCGAGGTCGCAGTGGTACTGGCCCTCATGCTGTCCACCGAGTTGGTGGCCTCCGACCACTGGATCGCCGACAACCAGTCGTGGCCGACCACACTGTGGGCGACGAATGCCACCATCTCGGCGGCACTGCAATTCGGCCCGGTCGGGGGTATGGCGGCCGGGCTCACGGTGATGGCTGCGGCGGCCGCGCTGAAGGGCTACGTCAGCATCAATCTGGGCCGCAACGCCACCATCGTCATCGAACTGGCGGTGGGGTTGGCGGTGGGGATGGCCGCCCAGACCGCGCGCCGTGCCCACGCCGAATTGGAGCGCGCAGTGCGGCTGGCCGCGTCGCTGGAGGAACGCGAGCGATTGTCGCGCCGGGTACACGACGGGGCCATTCAGGTGCTGGCCCTGGTATCACGGCGTGGGCGCGAGATCGGCGGCGAGGCAGCGCAATTGGCCGAACTCGCGGGGGAGCAGGAGCGTGCCCTACGCAGGCTGGTCAGTGCTCCCGACCCGGAAGTGCACACCGGCGGGGCCGCCGACATCGGCGCGTTGCTGCGGGCCCGCGCCTCGGATCGCGTATCGGTCAGCTTGCCGGCAGAACCGGTGCTGCTCGAACACGGGGCTGCCCATGAGTTGTTCGCCGCGGCGAGCAACGCCCTGGACAACGCCGCCGCGCACGCCGGGCCCGACGCCCGGGTTTTCGTCCTGCTGGAAGACCTGGGGGATTCGGTGACGGTGAGCATCCGCGACGACGGTGTCGGCATCGGTGACGGACGGCTGGACGAGGCGGCCCGTGAAGGCCATGTGGGAATCGCGAAATCCATTGTGGGAAGGATGGATTGGTTGGGTGGTCGGGCGCATTTGCACACCGCGCCGGGATGCGGCACGGAATGGGAGCTGACGCTGCCCCGCCCGGGCCGCGCCGCCGTCGAGAAGGGTGGCAAGGGACAGCCATGACCGATACTGCACTGACCGTGATGGTCGTCGATGATCATCCGATCTGGCGCGATGCGGTGGCTCGCGATCTTGCCGACGAGGGTTTCGACGTCGTGGCCACCGCCGACGGTGTGGCTTCCGCGCGCAGGCGGGCCGGCGTGGTGCTGCCCGATGTGGTGGTGATGGACATGAGCCTGTCCGACGGCAGCGGTGCCACGGCCACCGCGGAGGTGCTCACCGCGTCGCCGTCGTCACGGGTGCTGGTGCTCTCCGCCTCCGACGAGCGCGACGACGTCCTGGAAGCGGTGAAGGCCGGGGCCACCGGGTATCTGGTGAAGAGCGCGTCCAAGGCCGAGCTGACCGAGGCGGTGCGCGCGACTGCCGAGGGACGTGCGGTGTTCACCCCTGGGCTGGCCGGGCTGGTACTCGGCGAGTACCGGCGGATCGCTCAGCGGCCTGACGACGGACCGGCCACTCCGAGCCTGACCGAGAGGGAGACCGAGGTGCTGCGCCACGTGGCGAAAGGGTTGACGGCCAAGCAGATCGCGACGCGCCTGTCACTGAGCCACCGCACGGTGGAAAACCATGTCCAGGCGACGTTCCGTAAGTTGCAGGTCGCCAACCGGGTCGAATTGGCGCGCTACGCGATCGAACACGGCCTCGACGAGTAGTCCTACTCATCACGGCAGCTGATTTTGTTGCCACGATGACGGCATGAGCGAACCTCATCGCGTTGTCATCGGCCGGATGTCGTCGGATCTTGCCGCGATTTCGGCCTATATGAACCGGGTGTCGGCGGATCTCGGTGAGTTGGGCCGCCTGCTGGATCAGGTGCCGGCGCCTCCTCCGTTGTCTGCGCCTCCGGTGGTCTCGATGTCGCAGGCGGCGGTCACCGCCCCAGTAGCGCCGCGGCCTGTACCCGCAACCGGTCCGGAACGGTCGGAAGGCTGGATCGGCAAGGCGCTAGCAGTGGCCGGGGTGACGGTGACACTCACCGGTGTGGTGCTGCTGCTGGTGCTGGCGGCGCAGGCAGGGATTCTGCGACCGGAGTTCCGGGTTGCCGCGGGCGCAGTTCTGGCTGCAGGGCTCGTCGGCGTCGGGTGGTGGCTCTATCGCCGGCCGGGTGGCCGGGTCGGGGCGATCGCGTTGGCCGCGACGGGCGTTGCCGCCGCGTACATGGACGTGATCGCCGTGACGACGATCTATGACTGGGTGTCGGCGCCGGTCGGTCTGGCGTTGGCCGCGGTAATCGGTGGCGGCGGCCTGATGCTGGCGCGCCGGTGGAACTCCGAGCAGCTGGGCTTGTTGGTCCTGGTGCCGCTTGTCGGCCTGGCACCGGCGATCACCGACGGCGTGACCTTGTTGTTGATCGGATTCATGCTGGCGCTGTCGGCGGCCGCGCTGCCGGTCCAGTTCGGTCGGGACTGGGTCTGGTTGTATGCCGCGCGTACCGCGGCGGCCACCTTGCCGCTGTTGATCGCGCTGGCGGCGACCTCGATCGACGGGCGGCACGACCTCGTGCTCGCCCTGACCTGCGGGCTCGCCGCTGCGCTGGCGTTGGCGGGTGGAGTGCTCGTGTTGCGTTGGTCCACCAGGCCGGCGGCGACGGCGGTGCTGACGGCGGGCGGCGTCCTGCCGGTGCTCTGTGTGGCGGCTGCGGTCGACCGTGTCATCGCAGCCCTCATGGCGGCAGCGCTGGCGGCGGCCCTGGTGGCCATCGTGGCGGTCGGTGACCGGGTGCCCGGGGTGAGCGTCGTGGTCCGCCAGGTGTGGTCGGTGCTCGCGGCCGTCGCCGCGCTGATCTGCGTGCTGGTGGCCTTCGACGGGCCGGTGGCCGGGCCGCTGCTGCTGGCGATGGCATCGGTGGTCGCCGTGGCCGGCCGCCGGCACGGCGTGACACGGTGGATAGCCGTGGGTCTGGCGGCGGTGGGCGGCGTCATCTATCTCGACTCCGCCGGCCCCGACACCCTGGTCGAGGCTACGAAACTGTCTGCAGGACTTACAGGTTCGGTTCTGATTGGCAGTGTTCTGGCCATCGCTTCAGCCGCCGCCATCTCCTGGGCATGGTCGGTCGACGGTGAGGCGGATCAGGAGGTTGTCCGGCTGGTGTGGGTGGCCGCGGCTGCCGCGGCCGGGTATGCGGTAACGGTGTTCGCCGTCACCGCCGGCGTTGCCGTCGGCGGCACCGGGGCCGGGTTCTTCGGCGGCCACATGGCTGCGACCATCTGCTGGATCGCGGTGGCGGCCGGGTTGCTCGGCTATGCGGCGCGGCGGCCCAAGGCGCAGCGATCGCTGCCGATCGGTTGCGGGATGGCACTCGTGGCCGCCGCCATGGCGAAACTGTTCCTTTTCGACCTGGGCACTCTCGACGGGATGTTCCGGGTCGCGGTGTTCATCGTCGTCGGGTTGGTGCTGCTGGGCATGGGCGCCGGATATGCGCGCCTGCTCAATCAGCAGGACCAGGTGGCCGGCGGGCGGTCGGTGTGAGCGTCACCACAGATTCATTAATCTGGATTGATTCCAGATTAGGTCTCGTTGTGTATGGCATGAGTACACGTCGAAACGAATCCGATATCCAGGGTTACCAGGCCGCACCGGAGCTCGGCGGTCATCTTCAGCAGGTGCTCGTAGACCTGATCGAGCTCGGGCTCCAGGGCAAGCAAGCGCATTGGAACGTCGTCGGCACGAACTTCCGCGATCTGCACCTGCAACTCGACGAGGTCGTCGATTTCGCCAGGGAGGGCAGCGACACGATCGCCGAACGGATGCGCGCGTTGGACGCCGTTCCGGACGGACGGTCGGACACCGTCGTGGCGGGCACGACGCTTCCGGAGTTCCCCGCCTACGAGCGCAGCACCGACGAGGTGGTCGACCTCGTCGCCACGCGGATCTACGCGACCGTGGGCACCTTGCGCGGGGTGCACGATTCGGTGGACGCGCATGACCCCACAACCGCCGACATCCTGCACCAGCTGATCGATGGACTGGAGAAGCTGGCATGGCTGATCAAGTCGGAGAACCGCAAGGTCTAAACGCCGGCCGGCGGCACGATCGAGGCGGTACGCATCGGACTGGCATTCTCCAGCCGGTTGCGGACCGCCTCGTCGTCGCGTCGCCCGACCAGATACCAGGTGTGCATCAGGCCTTTGCCCTTGATTTCGACATCGCCGCGTTCCTCGAGCACGAAGGCGTGGCTGATCCGCTCGTAGACGTTGTGCGGCACCTGAATTCGCCCGGCCACGTCGGTGGTCTCCATGCGTGAGGCGACGTTTACCGCGTCGCCCCACACGTCGTAGAAGAACTTGCGGGCACCGACCACTCCGGCCACCACGGGACCGGCGGCCAGACCGATTCGCAGCGGCACAGCCCGGCCCCGCGGATCCTTGAGGTCGGCGACGGCGTCGGCCAGGTCGAGGGCCAGGCAGGCCAGGGCCTCGATGTGATCGGTGCGCGGCTTGGGCACCCCGGCCACCACCATGTAGGAGTCACCGCTGGTCTTGACCTTCTCCAGGCCGTGACGATCCACCAGCGCATCGAGATCGGTGTAGAGCCGATCCAGAAAACCCACCAGGTCTGTCGGGGTGATGTCGCTGGCGCGTTCGGTGTATCCGGCGATGTCGGCGAACAAGATCGAGGCGTCGTCGTACTTGTCGGCGATGATCGTGCGTGACGGTTCTTTGAGTCGCTGGGCGATCGTGGTCGGCAGGATGTTGCCCAGCAGCTGCTCGGACCGCTGATACTCGGCTTCCATGGCCTGCTCGGCCCGGGACATTTCGCGCAGCGACAACCAGACCGTGGCAAACACCATGACCGCGGCGGAAACAGCTGAACTCACGAAGCCGGCGGTCAGTGCCCACGGCGGCCCGACGCCCCGGTCGTCGGGAACCAGGACTTCCAGCACGATCGTGGCGGCCACTCCCAGGGCCGCCAATGTCCCCGCCAGCACGATGCGCTCGATTCCGAACACCAGGACCGCCAGCGACGCCGCGACTAGGAAGTAGAACTGCAAGCCGGAACCGGTGCCGATCGCGAAGCACATCACCGACACCGACACGTACGCGAAGAGGAAGAACGCCAGTGGCGCGATCAGCTCGCCGAACCGGTACAGCAGTGGCACCAGCAGGAACAGAGCTGCGGAAAGTAGGTTGACGAAGGCCAGCCGCCACATGGGCCCGCCCAGGGCCAGCTGGAAGATTCCGAACCCTCCCGACACCGCGGCGGCGATCCACGTCGCGATGGTCAACACGCGCAGACGGCTCGATATGCACTCGGCGTAATGCCGAGTGCGGGCCGACACGCGGTTGTTCAACGCGACCTCGGGTATACACACCGGGCGGCGGAACTCGCTGACCACCACGAACAAAGCGTATCGCCGTCGGCCACCCGGCCGGTCGACATTGGCCGTGCTGCTCTCAACGGCACCGTCCAGCAAACACAGCCTGATCGCGGTATGTCACAATGGGAACTTGTTCCAGTGAGCGCGGCACTTCTGCCGCCGATCTCTTCTGGGGGGGACTCCTTCGTGGACCGGTCATGGATGCGGTACACCGCAGCTGGCTGTGCAATCGCTTGTGGCGCCATGGTGGCCGGCGGCGTGCTCGGTACGGGTGTGGCCTCGGCTCACCTGTTCGGCATCGACATCGACGTCCTGGACATCTTCGATCACAAGGAAAAGAAGAAGAAGTCCGATCACAGCGCCAAGGTCGGTAACCAGCGAACCGGTGCGTCCAAGAAATCTGGTGGCAGCCTCGGCGGGCCGAATGCGTCGGCAGGGCCGAAGGCCAAGGTGGGCGCAAGCGGGGCGTCGGCGCCTTCGGCCGCCCGTTCCGCTTCGACGGCCGATGCTCCGCAGTCCACGGGCGTCGGCACAACCGGGCAGTCTCCGTCGGCGGCCGTGACCGGTGGGACCGGGCAGTCTCCGTCGGCGGCCGTGACCGGTGGGACCGGGCAGTCTCCGTCGGCGGCCGTGACCGGTGGGACCGGGCAGTCTCCGTCGGCGGCCGTGACCGGTGGGATCGCGCAGGCGCCCTCGGCGGTCGTATCCGGCGGCGGGGGAGGCGGCGGAGGAGTGCCGACGAACGGCAACATCGGCAGGGCCCCGAATCTGGCGCCCGTACCCACCGCGCCGAGCAGCCGGGCAATCGTGATCAGGTCAGCCCCACCCAAAGCCCCTGCCGCCCCGGCCCCGGCGGCACCTGCGGCGCCGGTCGCTCCCGCGCCGGTTGGCATCCCTCCGGTTCCGGTGCTACCGGCGCCGGTGCCGTCGGCGCCGCCCGTGGGTGCGCCGCCCGCCGCTCCGATTGCGCCGATCGTTCCCGCCCCCAGGGTTGAACCCCCGGCAGCGCAGCAACTTTCGGTACCTGCTGTGCCAGAGTCGTTCCGGCTCGGTTACGCCGACTATCTGCGAACGGCCAGCACAAGCGACCTCCTGTTGGCGGTGCTGCCCGGACTGGGCGGCATGGTGCTGATGACGGCGGCCGGCGGTGTTGTCGGTTTCCGCCAGGCGCGGGCCGCGCAGACACTCCCGTCGCCGCAGATCGCCCGATTCCTGCCCTAGGCGCATTCAGAAATCTGGTAGCACCTGAACCCGGGTGACCGGGGTGGCTGGATTGTGCCGGCGCGAGCGTCGGATGTATTCATCGCCTGAGCGGCCGGATGCGTAGACCTGCGAGCGGCAATGGCGCACTCCGTGGTCCTTTCATAGAAAATTCATAGCTGGTTCCCAGTGGCCGAGCAGCGCGAATGGCCTCGGAGGTGCCCGAACAGTGGTAACACCGCCGGTGCCGGTTGGTGTGCCAGCGGGTGAGGTGTCAGGGCGATTATCAAGGCGTTGAACCGATTCCGGTCACTTGACTCGTTTGCGCCATATTGACGCACCGGCATGGTTTACTCTTCGGGATCGGTTGCGCTCATCGACGGGCGCCGCACGTTTGCGGGAGCTTCGTGCAGGGTCAGGCCTGGGATGCCACCGCATTCGAGGCTCGATCGTTCGCATCCGATCTGCAAATGCATGTTTGAGCACCCGCAGGGTGCCGGCGCGGAAGACAGTCGGAGGAACTCGCGATTTTCAGGATCCTGAAGCGGCTGTGGATTCCGCTGGTGCTGGTGGTGGTGGGAGTTGCAGGCGGATTTACCGTGCAGCGATTGCACGGCGTCTTCGGCAGCCAGAGCCGCCCCGCGTACACCAGCGCCGAGCGTGAGGAGAAGCGGCCCCATGACCCCAAGCACCTGGTTTACGAGGTGTTCGGTCCTCCGGGGACGCTGGCGACCATCAGCTATTTCGATGCCGATGCCGAGCCGAAACTCATCAGGGATGCACCGCTGCCATGGTCGATGGACTTCCCGATCTCCGATGCGACAGCGATGGGAAACATCTCCGCTCAAGGCAATACTGACTCCATCGGATGCCGCATCCTCGTCGGCGACGAGGTGAAGGACGAGAAGGTCCGGACTGGCGTGAGTGCCTTCACCTTCTGTCAGCTGAAGGCCGCATGAGTACGGACAGTGAGCCGGTCACAGAGCCGCTGCCCATAGCCAGGCGCCGCCCGTTCTTCGCACGCATGGTCCGCGTGCTGTCGGTGCCGATCATCCTGGGATGGTTGGCGGTCACCGTCATCCTGAGTGTTGCTGTGCCCTCGCTCGAGCAGGTGGAGAAAGAGCATCCGGTAGCGATGGATCCCACCGCCGCACCGTCGTTCGAGGCGATGCAGCGCATGGGGCAACTGTTCGGCGAAGCCGGGTCGGGTGCTGTGGCGATGATCGTCCTGGAGGGGGAGCAGCCCCTCGGCGATGCCGCGCACGGCTTTTACGACGAGATCGTTCGTCAGCTGAAGGCCGACACCACACACGTGGTGCACGTCCAGGATTTCTGGGGCGACCCGATGACCCAGGGCGCCGCGCAGAGCATCGACGGCAAGGCCACCTATGTACAGGTGACGCTCACCAGCAACCAGGACATCTCGGCGGTCAAATCCGTTGAGGCGATGCGTGCGATCGTGGACCGGATTCCGGCGCCGCCGGGAGTCAAGACCTATGTCACGGGACCGGCGGCATTCGCCGCGGATCTGGGCCCGGCCGGCAACAGGACGGTGGGGCTGGTCACCTCGTTGAGCCTCACGGTCATCTTCGTGATGCTGCTGCTCGTCTATCGGTCGATCATCTCCGTGATTCTCATGCTGGTCGTTGTCGGCGTCGAATTGACGGTGGCCCGAGGGGTTGTGGCGTTACTCGGCAGTCTCGGGGTCATCGGTATCACGACGTTTGTCGTCAATCTGTTGGTGGCGCTCGCGATCGCGGCGGGCACCGACTACGGCATCTTCTTCACGGGGCGCTACCAGGAGGCGCGCCAGGCCGGCGAGGACAAAGAGGCGGCGTTCTATACGACGTTCAGCAGCGTCGCGAAGGTGGTCGTGGGTTCCGGCATGACGATCGCCGGCGCGATTCTCTGTCTGCACTTCACCCGTCTGCCGGTCTATCAAACTCTCGGCATTCCCACTGCGGTGGGCATGGCTGCCGCCGTTTTGGTGGCCGTCACACTCGTTCCCGCGGTCATCTCAGTGGGTAGCCGCTTCGGGCTGTTCGAACCCAAGCGGAAGCTCACCACTCGTCGGTGGCGGAAGGTGGGCACGGCGGTCGTTCGTTGGCCGGGGCCCATTCTCGTTGCGACGTGCGCGGTCTCGCTCATCGGCCTGCTGGCGCTTCCCGCGTACAAGCCGAGCTACAACGACCAGAATTACATCCCGCAGGACATCCCAGCCAATGTGGGTTATGCGGCGGCGACGCGACATTTCCCCCAGTCCTTGATGATGGCGCCCGATATTCTGTTGATCGAGGCCGACCACGACATGCGGAATCCGATCGACTTCCTGGTGCTGAACAAGCTGGCCAAGGGTGTGCAATCTGTACCGGGAGTCTCCATGGTCCAGGCGCCGACCCGTCCCGCCGGCGAGCCGCTGAAACACTCGACGATTCCGTTCATGCTCAGCATGAGCAACGCGTCTCAGACTCATTTGATGCCGTTCCAGAAGGATCGGATGGAAGACCTGCTGGTGCAGGCCGACGACATGACCAAAACGATCGCCATCGTCAAGCGCATGCAAGCACTGACGGAAGAGATGGTCAGCACCACGCATCAAATGGTCGCCGATACCCACGAGCTACAAACGGTGACCAATCAACTGCGCGATCACGTTGCGAACTTCGACGATTTCTTCCGACCGATCAGGAACTACTTCTACTGGGAACCGCACTGCTACACGATTCCGATATGTTCGTCTATCAGAGGCGTTTTCGACACGCTCGACGGTATTGACCAAATCACCGTCAAGATGGTCAGCCTGGTTGACAACCTTGATCAACTCGACGCGATTCTGCCGCAATTGGCCGCACAGTTTCCGGTCATGATCTCGACCATGGAATCCACCCGAACCATGATGCTGACGATGCACAGCACCATGTCCGGGATCATGGATCAGATGGCGACGTCGAACGACAACGCCACCGCGATGGGCAAGGCATTCGACGCCGCTCAGAACGACGACTCCTTCTATCTGCCTCCGGAAGTCTTCGAGAACAAGGACTTCCAGCGCGTCATGGACATCTTCCTGTCACCGGACGGGAAAGCGGCCCGCATGCTCATCACCCAGCGAGGCGACCCGGCGACGACCGAGGGCATGTCGCTCGTCGACCCGATCGAAACCGCGGCCGAAGAAGCGCTCAAGGGCACGCCGCTGCAAAATGCCTCGATCTATCTCACGGGCACCGCCGCGTCGGTGAAAGACCTGGTCGAAGCGTCCAAATATGATCTTCTGATCGCGGCTGTCGCCGCGCTCTGCCTCATTTTCGGCATCATGCTGGTGGTGACGCGGAGCTTCGTCGCCGCACTGGTCATCGTCGGTACGGTGGCGCTTTCACTGGGCGCGGCCTTCGGGCTTTCCGTGCTCATCTGGCAGCACATCCTCGGTATGCCCTTGAACTGGGTGGTGCTGGCGATGTCGGTGATCGTCCTGTTGGCGGTGGGTTCCGACTACAACCTGCTACTGGTGTCCCGGATGAAAGAGGAGATCGGCGCCGGGATCAACACCGGCATCATCCGGGCCATGGGCGGCAGCGGCAAGGTGGTGACGGCCGCCGGCCTGGTGTTCGCGTTCACGATGTTGGTGATGGTCGTCAGTGACCTGGTCACCATCGGACAGTTGGGTGCCACCATCGGTGTCGGTCTGTTGTTCGACACCTTGGTGGTACGCGCATTCATGACACCGGCGATCGCCGCGCTGCTGGGGCGGTGGTTCTGGTGGCCGCAGCGGGTCCATCCACGGCCGCTAAGTGCAACGGGGCGCCCGTCGGGCCGCGGTCAGCTCGTGCGGTCGATCCTGCAGAGAGAAGAGCGCTGACAGTCATGAATGCGTCTTCCTTCTGTGCGGTGAAGGCCGCATGAGCAGTCGGCACACAAGCGACCGGCCGCCGTTGATGAGCAATGATCAGAACCTGTGGATCCCGGGCGGGCGTGCCTTCCCGGAAGATGATCTGCAAGGAATCCGAATTCTGATCAAGACCAGCGTTGGCGCGCTGGCGGGAAGGCACGCCCGTGCTCACGGTAGTAGACAACAACGACGACTCCAACGAGACCCGCAATGCGGCCGGTGCGGGCCGGTCGTTGCTCGACCAGATCGTCCGCGACGGTGCCCGGCAGATGCTGGCCGCGGCGTTGCAGGCCGAGGTCGCCGACTATGTAGCCCGGTATGCCGGTGAGGTCGACGAACACGGCCACCGACTGGTGGTCCGCAACGGATACCACGCCGAACGTGAGGTCGTGACCTCGGCGGGTGCGGTGGCGGTGAAGGCGCCCCGCGTGAACGACAAGCGGATCGACCCCGATACCGGCGAGCGCAAGCGGTTCTCCTCGGCGATCCTGCCCGCCTGGGCTCGCAAGTCCGAGCAGGTATCGGAGGTGCTGCCGCTGCTGTACCTGCACGGCCTGTCAACCAGTGACTTCGGGCCGGCGCTCGAACAGTTCCTCGGCACCGGCGCCGGACTGTCCGCATCCTCGATCACCCGGCTCACGGCCCAGTGGCAGGACGAGGCGAAGGCCTTCGGCACCAGGGACCTCTCGCAGGTCGACTACGTGTACCTGTGGGTCGACGGCATCCACCTGAAAGTCCGGCTCGAGCAGGAAAAGCTCTGCCTGTTGGTGATGCTCGGGGTGCGGGCGGACGGCCGCAAGGAACTCGTCGCCCTGGCCGACGGCTACCGAGAGTCCACCGAGTCCTGGGCGGACCTGCTGCGGGATTGCCGCCGCCGCGGGATGCGCGCGCCGGCGCTCGCGGTCGGGGACGGAGCTTTGGGATTCTGGCGGGCACTGCGGGAGGTGTTCCCCGCCACCCGCGAACAACGCTGCTGGTTCCACAAACAAGCCAACGTTCTTGCTGCACTCCCGAAATCGGCGCATCCGGGTGCGTTGGCGGCGATGAAGGAGATCATCGGGGCCGAGGACATCGACAAGGCGCAGTTGGCGATCGCAGCGTTCGAACGTGACTACAGCGCGAAGTACCCGAAAGCGGTGAAGAAAATCGTCGATGACGCCGACGTGCTGCTCGAGTACTTCCGGTATCCCGCCGAGCACTGGGTGCATCTACGCACCACGAACCCGATCGAATCGACCTTCGCGACGGTTCGGCTTCGGACCAGGGTGACCAAGGGCCCGGGATCACGGGCGGCGGGCATGGCGATGGCCTACAAGCTGATCGAAGCAGCGCAGTCGCGGTGGCGGGCGGTCAACGCACCACACCTGGTGGCGTTGGTGCGGGCCGGCGCAGTGTTCCACCAGGGCAAGCTCCTCGAACGTCCGGTCGACATCACCCCGGAACCATCGCCCGACACCCCAGTGTCCGAGGTCGCCTGACGACCCTCGATCCACAGGATTTGACTATTTCTCGCCGTTGATAGCTCGGCTGATCTATCGGCTGTCGGTGCCGATCATTCTGGCTTGGCTGGCGATCATCGCCGTCGTCACCTTCGCTGTTCCGTCATTGGAACAAGTCGGGCGGGAAAGCTCTGTATCGCTGGTCCCCAAGGATGCGCCGTCGTTTCAGGCGATGCAGCGCATGGGGCAGGTGTTCGGCGAATCCGATTCCGACAGCGTGGCGATGATCGTCCTGGAGGGTGACAAACCCCTCGGCGAGGACGCGCACCGCTATTACGACGATCTGGTTCGTCAGCTGCGAGCCGATACGAAACACGTGCAGCACGTTCAGGATTACTGGGGGGACTCACTCACCGCATCGGGTGTTGAGAGTGCCGATGATCTGAGTGTCTATGTGCAGCTGAATCTCGCGGGCAACCAGGGACAGGCCCTCGCGAACGAATCGGTAGAAGCGGTCCGGGGCATCGTGGCGGGGACACCACCGCCGCCCGGGGTGAAGGCCTACGTCACGGGTCCCTCCCCGCTGATCACCGACATGAACCACGCCGGTGATACGTCGATCATGAAGATCACCCTGGTGACCCTGGTGGTGATCTGCACGGTGCTGCTTTTCGTGTACCGCTCGGTCATCACCGTCGTTCTCCTGCTGGCCATGGTCGGAATACAGGTACAGGCGGCGCGGGGAGTGGTCGCATTCCTCGGCGATCACCAGATTCTGGGCCTGTCGACATTTGCGGTGAATCTGCTGGTATCGCTCGGAATCGCGGTCGGTACCGATTACGGAATCTTCTTCATCGGGCGATATCACGAGGCACGTCAGGCCGGCGAAGACCGCGAAACCGCGTTCTACACCACCTATCGCAGCGTTGCCAAAGTGGTTGTGGCCTCAGGTTTGACGATTGCCGGAGCCATCTACTGTCTGAGCTTCACGCGGCTGCCGTACTTCGAGACGATGGGGATTCCTTCCGCTATCGGCATGGCGGTGGCCGTCGCGGTGGCCGTCACGCTGGTTCCGGCCGTCATCGCCGTCGGCGGCCGGTTCGGGCTGTTCGAACCGAAGCGGAAGCTCATGGTCCGCCGGTGGCGGGGGGTCGGGACGGCGGTGGTCCGATGGCCGGTGCCGATTCTTGCCGGGGCGTGTGCGGTTGCTTTCGTCGGACTGTTGGCCCTGCCCGGATATCAGACCAGCTACGACGACCGGCTGTATGTACCCCAGGACATCCCGGCCAATGTCGGGTACGCGGCCGCCGAGCGCCACTTCCCCGAGTCGCGGATGACGCCCGACATCCTGATGCTCGAAGCCGACCACGATATGCGCAATCCGACAGATTTTCTGGTCCTGCACAAGCTGGCCAAGAATATCTTCGCGGTTCCCGGAATCGCCACGGTGCAGAGTATTACCCGGCCTGAGGGCAGCCCGATCGAGCGCACGTCGATACCGTTTCAAATCAGCCTGCAGAGCGCCGGCCTCCGACAGATCGTGCCGTTCGCGAAAGACCGCATGAACGGCATGTTGAAGCAGGCGGATGACATGCAGAGAATGATCACCCAGATGGAGGGCACTCACAATCTGATGAAGTTGATCGGCTCGATCACCCACAACACGGTCGAAGTGACCGGGGAGACAGCCGAACTCACTGATGATCTGATGGCCACCGTTTCAAATTTCGACGACTTCTTCCGGCCGATTCGCAATTACTTGTACTGGGAAGGCCACTGCTACGACATTCCCATTTGCTTCGCCATTCGATCAGTGTTCGACGCGCTTGACAGCACCGACCAGCTCAGCCTTCAGATGCACAAACTTCTCAACAACTTGGTGAAAGTCGACGGGTTACAGGCGCAGCTTGTCACTCAATTGCCTCCGATGATCGAGATCATGAAGTCAATGCGGGCCATGATGCTGACAATGCACAGCACCATGTCCGGAATGATCGCCATCATGGATGAGACGACGTCGAACGCCAGCGCGATGGGCAAGATCTACGACGGCGCCCAGAACGACGACTCTTTCTATCTGCCCCCGGAAGTGTTCGAGAACAAGGACTTCCAACGGGCGATGAGCCTGTTCTTTTCGCCCGACGGGAAGGCCGTCCGGCTGATCCTCACGCACCGGGGTGATCCCGGAACTCCCGAGGGCATCTCACGGGTTGATGCTGTGCGGACGGCAGCCGAGGAAGCGATCAAGGTGACGCCGCTGCAGAACGCTTCCATCCACCTCGCCGGAACCGCTGCGACATACAAGGATCTGCGAGACGGTTCAAAATTCGACCTCTTGATCGCGGGTGTAGCGGCGCTCTGCCTGATCTTCGGGATCATGTTGGTGGTGACGCGGAGTTTTGTCGCCGCACTGGTCATCGTCGGTACGGTGGCGCTCTCGCTCGGAGCGGCGTTCGGGCTCTCCGTGCTGGTCTGGCAGCACATACTGGGCATCGAATTGCACTGGCTCGTCTTGGCGATGTCGGTGATCGTCCTGTTGGCGGTGGGTTCTGATTACAACCTGCTGTTGGTGTCGCGGATGAAGGAAGAGGTCGGCGCCGGGATCAACACGGGCATCATCCGGGCCATGGGCGGCACGGGCAAGGTGGTCACGACCGCAGGCCTGGTGTTCGCGTTCACGATGTTGTCGATGGTGGTCAGTGATCTGCGCATCATCGGGCAGGTGGGTTCCACCATCGGTTTGGGTTTGTTGTTCGACACCCTGGTGGTACGTGCATTCATGACACCGGCGATCGCCGCCCTGCTCGGGCGGTGGTTCTGGTGGCCGCTGCGGGTCCGTCAGCGGCCCTCCAGTGCGGTTCTGGGCCCGGTGACGGTGCCCGCTGCTCCACTGGTCAAGCAGGAAGCCTGATTTCGCGCTGTGGTCGAGCTGGAACAAAGTATGGGTGAGATCGGCCCAAGCCGATTACAGTCGGAATGGTCGGGAGCAATGGTAGGGAGGAAGTTTGAATATGTTCCGTCTGTCGTTGACCAGACTGGCCGTCGGACTCGGAGGGCTGGCACTGTCCGTGACCGCCGGAGCCGGTGTCGCATCGGCAGGGCCCAATTTGGACTCCGCGATCAACACGACATGCAGTTACCCGCAGTTGGTATCGGCACTCGATGCGCAGGATCCCCAAGTCCGTCAGGCATTCGACCAATCGCCGATTCTGCAGCGCGGCTTGCGTCAATTCATCGCCGACCCACCGGACAAGCGGGCGAGGACGGCCCAGGATGTGGCCAATGCTCCGATGTTTCAGCCATATCTCGGCACCATCGAGCAAGCTTTCAATACCTGCAACAACTTCTGATCCTGAGATGGGCGCCACCGTCTCGGGTTCCAGTTTGGGGTAGGCCCGCGGGGCCTAGCAGTTCGCTGTGCGTGTCTGGCACTCGGGTCTCGCCATATGAGAGCCTGGGGCAGCCAGGAGTTTGTGCGGCATATGGCAATTCGCTACGGGGCCACCGCATCTCCGAATATTCTGCCGTCATGAGTCAGAGCCGACGCAGCGCCGCGAAGCGCCACCAATTCGACGCAGCCACAGTCCTCACCGGATCATCGTCGAACGTTGCGCCGGCACATCGCGCTCCTGAGCTGTTGTCGGCGCCGCTCGCGGAGTTGTTCTCGTGAACCCCGCCGGACGCGTTGGGTCTGGGGCCCGCCCGGTCGCCTTGTTCGTACTGGGCGTGCCTCGATCCGGAACGTCGGCGGTCACACGGGTGCTGTCCCTGTGCGGTGCCACGCTCCCGACCGGGTTGTCGGGCGCCGACCCGCGCAACCCGCGTGGCTACTGGGAGCCGCGGGCGTCCCTTCATCTCAACAACACGATTCTGCGCAGCCATGGCAGCGCCGTGTTCGACGCGTCATTCCGCTTGCAGGAGGAGGGCGGATTCGATGAAGACCAGAAGGCCGCCTGCATCAACAAGATCGGACAGTTTCTTTCTACGCTGCCGTCCGCACCGCTCGTACTCATCAAGGATCTGCAGATAACACTGCTGTCCGGTTTGTGGTTCGAGGCCGCGCGGCAGGCCGGTTTCGACATCGCGGTCGTGAACATGGTGCGCCCCCCGCAGGAAGTCATCGCATCCGGTGCGGCCGACTTCCTGACGTTGCCCGAGCTCGGGAGCGCGCTGTGGTTGAAATTCAACTTGTTGGCCGAGAGAGACACCCGTGACGTACCGCGCGTGTTCGTCGAGTACGCCAACCTCCTCGATGACTGGCGTCGGGAGGTGAAACGGATTTCGCTGGCATTGGGGATCGATCTGGAGACGCGGGATGAGGCCGCCATCGAGGAGTTCCTCACACCGGACCTTCACCGCCAGCGGCACACCGGCCCGGTGAACGAAACCTTCGGCACCGACTGGATTTCTACCGTCTACGAGGCGTTGCACGCGGCGGCGCGCGACGAACCCTTGGATCAGTCTGCGCTGGACCGCGTCTACGCCGAATATCGAGCGAGCGAACAGGGTTTCCGGAAGGTGTTCGAGAACTCCGAGCGCCTTCACAAGCTCAACCGATACATCCGGCCGTCCATCCTGAAGTTTCGCTACGAGGTCGTTGCGATGGCTCACCGGCGCCGGGGAACTTGGGCCTGATGGGACCGCTCCGAAACTCCAAACGCTCTGTACGACCGGATAATCGGCTCGCATTGGCAGACGAAGCGCTGTTGGCAGAGCATCACGCTGCCGGCATGAACGTGGTCATTCAGGTCACGTGGCTCTATGACCGTGCTGTCGATCTCGACGGGTTACGTCGTTTCCATCATTTTCTCGGTCAGGGATTGTTGGGTCGTCGCATCGAACGCCCGGCGCTGTCGGTTGCCCGGCATCGGTGGGTCGCAGATGACGGACCGTCAGAGGTCGACATCGCTGAGTCCACCCGCCCGCGCACCGAATTCAGTGACTGGGTCGATGAACGTTCGCAGCTTCCGGTCAACGCGGAATCGGGTCCGGGCTGGCACATCGGTGTCCTTCCCCTCGATGACGGCTCGACCGCGATCAGCCTGGTACTTTCGCACAACCTGATCGACGGCCTCGGGCTCGCGCTCGTCATAGTCGAAGGGGCGGTGGGTAAGACCCGTGATCTCGGGTACCCCCCGCCACTGTCACGAACACGAATGCGTGCGTTGGGGCAAGATGCCCGACAGACGGCTCGGGACGTGCCGAATGCGGCGCGGGCGCTGGTCAGTGCGGTGAGATCGGCGCGAAAGCAGACTCGCGCCGCGGCTGAGGAACACCGTTCCTCGGTACCACGGCCCGTGCCGGCCAAGGCGGTCGGCGCCGATGAGGTTGTCCTCGTGCCCGCCCTCACGATCTACGTCGACCTGGATGACTGGGATGCGCGAGCGGAGGCTCTCGGCGGAGCGAGTCATACCCTGGCCGCGGCCTTCGCTGCCAAGTTCGGGGAACGCATCGGGCGCGTACGCGCAACGGATGGTGCCGTCACACTTCAGATTCCGATCAGCGACCGCACCGGTGAGGACGACACACGCGCGATGGCACTCTCATACGCCCGCGTCACCGTCGACCCGACACAGTCCGCGACCGATCTGCGTGAAATCCGGGCTGCCATCAAGCAGACGCTGCGGACGTTGAAGGAGACACCGGACGAGTCGAAGCAACTCCTGTGGCTGCCGTCATTTGTGCCGAAGCGAATGCTGAAACAGATGGTGGCCAAGGCACCGGCCGATCCCGACCAACCGGTGTTTGCTTCTCACCTAGGCGATTTGAGCTCTTTGATCAGTCAGGCCGACGGCACGGTAGCTGCCTTCGCCAACGCACGCACCACTGGGCAACATGAGTCGCGGCAGTTGCTCGAGCGAACAGGGGGCCGCACTGTCATCCTCTCCGGACGCATCAGCGGCAAGATCTTCATCAGCATCGGCGCTTATCAGCCCGGCGCGGAGAACACCACGTGCGCTTTACGTGAACTGGCCGCGAAAACACTGACTGATTTCGGCCTCACTGGCGAAATTCACTGACGTAGGCGTTAAACCGTGGGTACCCTTTGTATTTCGCCCCCGAACACCCGGTGCTGCAGCGTTGTTCGCAACAGGTCGGCCGAAGGTCTCATGTCGAAAGAAGCGCTATGAAGTTGGTGCTGGCGAGCTATGGAACTCGCGGCGATGTGGAGCCTTGCGTCGCGGTCGGGTGCGAGTTGCGGCGCCGCGGCCACGATGTCCGTTTGGCGGTCTCACCGGACCTGGTCGGCTTCGCTGAGGCGGCCGGCCTTCCGACGGTCCCATATGGGCCGGACACCGCGGTCTGGTCGGATGCGCATCGAGACTTCTGGATCCGATTCTTCGGCAATTTCTGGAAGGTCCGCGAACTGGCCAACCTGATGCGCGAGATGCGCGAGATCGGGGAGTCCGTCGTCCAATTCTGGGAGGAAATCTCTGGCACGCTGAAGTCGCTGGCCGACGGGGCCGACCTGCTCATCACGTTCCTGAATTTCGAGCCGCCGGCCGTGAATGTCGCAGAGTATTACGGTATTCCGTTGGCTACGGTGCACGTCTCACCGGTGCGCCCAAACGGCCGGATGCTCGGATTCCTGCCGCCGGCGTTGGGACGCTACGCACTGATGGTGTACGAGTGGGCGAACTGGCGCGGGGTGAAGAAGTTCGACGATGCACAGCGCCGTCAACTGGGGTTACGCAAGGCGACAGTCTCCTCGCCGCGGCGTATCACCGAACGCGGATCACTGGAAATTCAAGCCTACGACCAGGTTTGCTTTCCCGGACTGGCCACAGAATGGGCGAAGTGGAATGGCCAAAGACCCTTTGTCGGGGCACTGACGATGCAGCTGACGACGGCCGGCGATGACGAAGTCGCCGCATGGATCGCCGCGGGAACACCGCCGATTTTCTTCAGCTTCGGCAGTACCCCGGTCAAGTCTCCCTCCGACACGCTCGCCATGATCGAGAACGCTTGCGTGGAACTGGGTGAGCGGGCACTGGTGTGCGCCGGCTCGAGCGACTTCAGCCAGGCCCCTGATTCCGACCGAGTCAAGGTCGTGGACACGATGAACTTCGCGGCCGTGTTTCCAGCCTGTCGCGCGCTCGTGCACCACGGTGGCATGGGCACCATGTCCGCGGGGCTGCGTGCAGGAGTCCCCATGCTGGTGTACTGGACGGCCCTCGATCAGGCGATCTGGTCCTCTCGTGTCAAACAGCTGAAAGTTGGCCTAGGCCGGCGTATCTCGGCCGTCACCAGCGAATCACTTGTCGCCGACCTGCGCACGATTCTCGATCCCGAGTATGTCGCGCGGGCCCGTGGGGTCGCGACTCAGATGACCACACCGGACGAAAGTGTTGTCAACACGGCAGATCTCCTGGAACGTTTCGCCATTCAAGGCTTCCTGACCGACGTCGGCTAGCTCTTGTGCGGCCGGGTGAGCATCGGGGCTGAACTCAGACGATGCCCAAGCCCTTTACCACCTGCAGTAACCCGATCATGACGAAGATGCCGATCATTACCTGGCGGCGATTTGCCAGCGCCCAGTCGTGTACCGGTTGCAGCACCGCCTGGGTGCGCACCGGTGCGATCAGATGGCTGACAACGGCGACTTCGAAAACCGCGAACATCGCGACAACGAACAGGATGACGGCGATGATCTGTGTGGCCGTCGACGCCCCGGAGGACACGACGGTGGTCGTGACGAACAGGACCAACGGAAATCCGGGCAGGAATCCCATGCCGCAGACCAGCGCGACCCACAAAGCGCCACTGTCCCAAGCTCTTTGAAGACGTCCGAACAGCCGCCGGATTGCTGACTTACCCTCCGTCGCCTCCTCCATACCGGCAAAAGGCGACGAGATCGGGGCCGGCTTCTCGGACTCCAGCAGTTGGCCGGAGGCGTTGCCGCTCGGTGCCGGCACCTGCGCTCGCCGACGGACCCAGAAACGTACTGCGATGAGCGCGGCGACCGACAGCACGAGCACACCCATGCCGAGTTGTATGTGCCGGGTCGCGGCGTTGGCAGCAGGGGCCTGAGGGCTGAACATCGGCGCGCGGTGCAGCAACATCACCGGTATCACCAGGGCCGGAATATTCGTCGTGAGGGTGCCGATCCAGCACACCAGCAGGTTCTGCACAGGACGCGGACGGGAGATCACAAGGAGGATGAGGGCCAGCAGGGCGGGATTGAACGCCATCACAATCGCCATACCGAACAGTGAGCCCCACACGGCCCGGGACACTACCTGTTGTTTGTTTGTATTTTGTAGCTTTGGCGACCCTGGCGATCTTGATTGTTGTTTGCCCAGCGTAGGTGAGGGTCGGAGCACGGGCGGCGGACGCTTGCAGCGGGGGCCGAGAGTACTTGCCGTGGTGCCGGTTTGATCGCCGGACGGGTGCGTCCGACGGTGAGACCGATGGGCCGGCAACTGACTCGCCCTTCGGCAGTCCGGGAGCGGCCAGGCGTCCGGCCCGGGAATAGTGTGTCGATACCCATCGGCTGATGGATCCATCTGATCTCGGTCGAACCCTTGCGCAGGTTCGTCTCGAGCACCTGCTCAGTTTTGGACCCGAACCGACAAGCGATCGGGATAATGACCGATGTCTCTGGCACCCCACGGGTGCGACAAGTGAAAGGTTCGAGGTCTCCGCGATGAAATTTGTACTGGCTTTCTACGGGACTCGAGGTGACGTCGAGCCCGGTGTCGCGGTAGGCCGTGAGTTGTTGCGTCGCGGACACGACGTACGCATGGCGGTCTCGCCCGATCTTGTTGACTTCGTCGAGACGGCTGGTCCGACAGCCATAGCGTGCGGGCCCGATGTGCGTGTATGGCAGGACCTGAACCGCGACTTCTGGGCACGCTTCTTGCGCAAGTTCTGGAAGAACTTCTGGAGGGTTCGGGACCTGGCCGGGTTGTTGCGCGAGGAATGGCATCTCTTCGACCAGTACTGGCAGGAGGTCAGCAAGACGCTGACGTCGTTGGCGGATGGGGCGGATCTGCTGTTCACCGGTGTGATCGGCGAGGAGGCCGCGGGCAACGTCGCGGAGGCATGCGACATTCCGTTCGCCATGCTGCATGTGTTCCCGCTGCGGCCCAACGGCCAGCTTGTTCCCGCTCTACCGGCGCGGTTCGCCCGCACCATGATGAGGGCGTCGGAGTGGCTGAGTTGGCCCATGATGAAGCGTCTCGAAGATCCGCAGCGGAGGGAACTGGGGCTACCGAAGGCCACCGGCCCTTCCGCGTGGAGGGTGGCCGAGCGCGGTTCGCTGGAGATCCAGGCCTACGACGAGATCTACTTTCCCGGGCTGGCCGCCGAATGGGCCAAATGGGAGGGCCAAAGGCCCTTTGTCGGTGCACTGACAATGGAGTTGCCGACCGATACCGATGACGAGATCGCCACCTGGATCGCCGCGGGGACACCGCCGATCTGCTTCGGTTTCGGCAGCATGCCGGTCGATTCGGGCGCTGACACGCTGACGATGATCGGCGCCGCTTGTGCGGAGTTGGGCGAGCGGGCGGTGGTGTGCGCCGGCGCGAGTGACTTCAGCAACGTCCCGCATCCCGACCACGTCAAAGTGGTGGACACCATGAACTACGCGGCCGCCTTTCCCTCCTGCCGCGCGGTCGTGCACCACGGCGGCGCGGGCACCACCGCCGCAGGTCTACGCGCCGGCGTCCCCACGTTGGTCCTGTCGACCGACCTGGATCAGACGCTGTGGGGAGCCCGGATCAAGCGGTTGAAAGTGGGTACGGCCCGGCGACTTTCGGCCACGACGCAAAAGTCGTTGGTCGCAGACCTGCGTACGATCCTCGAGCCGCAATATGCGACTCGCGCCCGAGAAGTCGCAACCCAGATGACCAAACCCGCCGAGAGCGTTGCCGCCACCGCCGACCTGCTGGAGAAGTTCGCCCACCTCAGGAGGGTGGGCTGATCGTCTCGGTACGAGTCAGCGGCATCGACGTGGCAGCCTCTGCCCCCAAAGCTCTTGGATCTGTGGGTGATCGAGCGTTGGCCGCGACTCGAGGCGACCGCTACACCCATCACATTTTGCGACTTCTGATCGGATCATGACCGCGATGATCCATGATGGTCTACGTGGATAGCAGAACCCGCGACATTGCGAACATGCCCCGGGGCGGACCAGACGCTTCCTGGCTGGACCGGCGATTGCAGACCGATCGGCTGGAGTACCTGGATCGCGACGACGTCGACGATCTGAAGCGCAAGGTCATGGATTCACTCGACCGCGCCGGACGACGGCGGGGGATCGGCATTCACGAGAAGTGCGCCCGAATGGTCCTTCGCGAGGTGGCCGAGGTGCCGTCTCCGAAGATCCTCGAACTCGGTGCAGGCCTCGGCGGGCTGTCGCGCAAGCTACTGGACAGGCATCCCACTGCTCAGGTGACGGTCACTGACATCGAACCCGCGTTTGTCGCGGGTATGGCCGAAGGCGACCTCGGCAGTCACCCACGCGCCACGGTGCGGGAGATGGATGCCACCGAAATCGACGCGCCGGAAGGCTATTACGACCTGGCGGTGTTCGCTCTGTCTTTGCACCACCTGCCCCCTGAGCTCGCCACCCGAGTTTTCGCGGCAGGTACCCGGGCAGCAAAGAAGCTCCTGATAGTCGACCTTCCCAGGCCGCCGGCACCCGTGCACATCGCTTTGCTGGCGGTGGTGCTACCGCTCACCAGAATCTCTCCGTTGCAACACGACGGATTCATCAGCTCGCTCCGCGCCTACAGCCCGTCGGCTCTGCGTGCGCTGGGCCGTCACGCCGACCCGTCCATCACGGTCGAGTTCCGGACTCGGCGTGGACTCGGCCCGACGGTGGCGGTCGCCAGTCGCTCCTGACTCGGTGACAACCAGGGGAATCGGCTCTCACCTGCAGGTCAGATGCTGTTCAAACCCTTGGCGATGAGCATCGTGCCGGCCAGTACGCACATGGCCACCAGGATCTTTCGATGATGAGCCCACGCCCAATCGTGCAGTCGTTGCACGATGGCTTCAGTTTTCGCAGGTGCGGCCAGATAGCTGACGAGGACGACCTCGACAACGGCGAGCATCCCGACGACGAATGCGATGGTGGCGGTGATCTGCGTTCCGACCGCGGCTCCTGAGACCACGACGATCGCAAGCAGGAACAGGGCTACGTCGGGTGGCGCGCCGGCAAATGAGAAGCCGATCACGAACGAGACCCATAACGATCCGTCTTCCCACGCGTCGTGGCCGCGCCGCAACAACCGGCGGAATACCGAGCCGCCCTCCGCCGGGGCATCCTGGGCCCGGGCCAGGAGGCGCGAGACCGGTGTCGACGTGTTCGCGTCCGACACCAGGGTCGACGTGCCGCCCTCCGAGACCGGCACCGTCGCCCGCTGGCGCACCCAGAAGTGCACGGTGAGCACAGTGGCAGTAATCAGCGCGACCGACCCCATGCCGATTTGAATGTAACCGCCGGTGGAGCTCTTGGCCCAGGACTCCGCGGTGGACTTGAACATCGGCGTGAGGTGCAGCAGCGTCAGCGGAATCACCAACGTGGGAATGGTCGCTGTCACGCAGCCGGCGCCGAACATCAGCAGGTTCTGCACGGGCCGCGGCCGCGAGATCACGAGAAGGGTGATGCCCAGCCGCATGGGATCGAGCCCAACCAGAACACCTAGCGCCAGCACCGAACCCCACACCGCCGAAACACTACTAGGTTGCTCCGGGCTGTCGGCTCTTTTGAAGCCATCGTTGTGTGCAGCGATCACGGCGCACCAAAGTCGGCTTGCCAGAGCTAACTTCGCCCGCGCGCCGACCCCGGTGGCATCACGGTTCCGGCACGGGCAGCCCCCGCAAACGCTATGCTGCGCCGGTGGCGTCGAGTTCTCTGAGGTTGGACGGGTGAAAGTGGTTACCAGAGATTGCCGGCTGTGCGGATCGACCGGTCCCCATCAGGCAATTGAAGTTCGCGAGATGATGTTCGGCACTCGGGAACTGTTCGAATACTTCAGCTGCGCTACGTGCGACACGTTGCAGATTCACGACGCGCTCGAGGGCGAAGAGCTCATGCGCCACTACCCGCCAAACTACTACTCCCACAATGCGTCGGCTCAACCCAGCGCGTTCCGATGGCTGGTCACCCAACACGATGCGCACAAGCTGCGTGGCGGCGGAAACCGGATGCTCGGTGCCCTGATCTCGGCTCGGATATCCGAAGGAATCTTCCGCGTGCTTCTCGGAGGAGACGTCGTCAGGATGCTGGCTCAACTTGAAGTTGAGCGTGACGCTCGAATTCTGGACGTAGGTTGCGGTACCGGTGAACTGCTCGACCGGTTGAGCCGAATTGGATTCAACAATTTGCTCGGTGCGGATCCGTTCATCGCCGCCGATGGCGAGTCCGCTGAAGGCGTGCCACTGATGAAACGCGACTTGAGCACCGTCGACGGCAAATTCGATCTCCTGATGTTCAACCATTCCCTAGAGCACGTTCCCGACCCGGTCGCGACACTCAAAGTTGCGTACGAGAAGCTCGCTGTGGGCGGAATGTGCCTGGCTCGTGTGCCCACGACCTCGTCAGAAGCCTGGACCACCTACCAAGCGGACTGGGTGCAGGCTGATGCACCCCGGCACATGGTCATACCGTCGCGGCAGGGAATGGCGATGGCGGCGGAGAAGGCCGGACTGCGAGTGGTCAGGACGTTCGACGATTCGAATTTGGGCCAGTTCCTCGGCAGCGAAGCCTATCGACGTGACGTTGCGGTGACCGACCCCAAGATTCTCCGAATGTTCGGACCCAAGCAGCTGTGGGAGTGGGAGAAACGCGCGTTATCGCTCAACCTGCAGCAGCGCGGCGACCAAACCGGGTTTGTGCTGCAAGCGATGTGAGGCGCCGGACAGCTGGAAATCCGCTCTGCCGCAATCGAATCTAGCTGTCTGCGTTAGGTGACCCTTAATTGGTCTCGGTGCATCGACCGAGCGGAACCCGCCGAGTCAACGAATGAATCCGAATCACCCAAACCGCGCCGAGTCCATGCCCGTTCGAAGCTAGAGTCATCGAAACCATCTGGACATACAAGCTGGGGGCCCTTTTCACGTGACCGATCTCGACGTTCGATCTCTGTACCTCGACCTGATCCGAGGCAACCTCACCAGGTACGGGATGCACGAGCGAATGCCCGCGCAGTGGACACTGCGGCGACGTCTTTACTTCAAGACCCTCAATCGCATGATGGTTCGGGGCGGGGCGTATCGACTCGCCCGCGCCACTCCGAACGAGAACCGCAGCACGCTCGTTCAGCACAAGCGTGACCTGGGCATCGACTGGCCGGCCGAGGCCGAGACGATGATCGGAATGCAGCGGCTCACCAGTCTTCAGCATTGCGTCGAGACTGTGCTGGCGGAGGACATCCCGGGCGACCTGATCGAATGCGGAGTGTGGCGCGGCGGGGCCTGCATCCTGATGCGGGCCGTACTGGCTGCCTATGGTGATGAGACGCGAAGTGTCTGGGTGGCGGATTCGTTCGAGGGCCTGCCACCGGCAGATCCTGAGAACTACAAGGCGGACAAAGGTCTCAGGACACAGAGCCTTGCCGGGATCCTCGGTGTGTCCGAAACCGAGGTCAAGGCAAACTTCCAGCGCTACGGACTGCTGGACGACCAGGTCCGCTTTCTTCCCGGTTGGTTCAAGGACACGCTGCACGATGCGCCGATCGATCGCATCGCTGTGTTGCGGGTCGACGGTGACCTGTATGAATCCACGATCCAAGCGCTCGAGGCGCTCTACCCGCGGCTGTCCCCAGGGGGCTTCTGCGTCATCGACGACTACCACGATCTCAAGCCGTGCCGCGAAGCCGTCACCGACTACCGGGCGGAGCACGGGATCACCGCCGAGATCGTCGACATAGACGGGACCGCCGTGCTGTGGCGCAAGTAGTGCCGACACGGCTGTCGCGGCCATTGCGCAGGCGCGCAAGGTAAGTGAGAGGCCAGAGTCCACGATGAAATTCGTCCTCGCGAGCTACGGCACACGCGGTGACATCGAGCCTTTGGTTGCCGTCGGCCGCGAGCTGCTCGGCCGCGGACACGATGTGCAGATGGCTGTCCCGCCTGATCTGGTTTCCTTCGCCGAGGCCGCCGGGCCGACGGCGATCCCGTATGGGCCCGATCTGCAGGCTGTCCTGGATTCACACCGCGACTTCTGGACCCATTTCTTCCGCAATTTCTGGAAGGTCCGGGAATTGATCAGGTTGCGGCGCGAGGTCGTCGAGCCCTTTCATCAGTGCTGGAAGGACATCATCGCCACATTGACGGCACTGACCGACGGTGCCGACGTGCTGTTCACCGGCGTGAACTTCGAGGACGCCGCGGGCAACGTCGCCGAGTATTACGACATCCCGTTGGCCACGCTGCACCTGTTCCCGCTACGGGCCAACGGCCAGTTCGTACCGTATCTACCGGCACCGTTGGGCCGTTCTGCGATGAAGGCCTCTGAGTGGGTCGCGTGGCGCAACGCGAAGAAAGTCGAGGGCATTCAGCGCGGTGAGCTGGCGCTGCCGAAGGCCACATCACCCTCACCGTGGCGGCTCACCGAACGCGGATGTCTGGAGATCCAGGCCTACGACGAAGTCTGCTTTCCCGGCCTTGCCGCCGAATGGGCTCAATGGTCTGATCAACGGCCCTTTGTCGGTGCCTTGACGATGGATCTACCCGGCGATTCCGATGACGAGGTCGCTTCGTGGATTGCCGCGGGGACACCGCCGGTTTTCTTCGGCTTCGGCAGCTTGCCGATGGAATCCGGCGCCAAGACACTCGCGATGATCAGCTCGGTCTGCGCTGAGCTGGGCGAGCGGGCGTTGGTGTGTTCTGCCGGAACCGACCTGAGCGACGTCCCACAGTCCGATCACGTCAAGGTCGTCGGCGCGATGAACTACTCGGCCGCCTTCCCGGCCTGCCGCGCCGTTGTTCACCACGGGGGACTGGGCACCACGGCTGCGGGGCTGCGTGCCGGCGTTCCCACGCTGATCCTGTCGACAGACCTCGATCAGACGCTGTGGGGCAGGCGGGTGAAAGAGCTGAAAGTGGGTACCGCCCGCCGCTTTTCGGGAACCACCGAAAAGTCGTTGGCCGCAGACCTGCGCACCATCCTCGACCCGCAATGCGCCGACCGCGCCCGCGAGGTCGCCGCGCGGATGACCAAGCCTGCCGACAGCGTGATGGCTACCGCCGACCTCGTGGAGAAGCTCGCCGGCTCCGGCCGGCCATGATCGACGTCGAATCAGCTTCGCGGCGCGTTACTACTGCGAGTTGTGTGATCCGTGAGCGCTGGCGGGGCAGTGGGTCGGGGCCATCGGCACCTGTGATGGCGGTGTGGCGTCTCTGATCGCGCGAACATGGATCACCCCGCCGCGATGCGGCACGAACGTGACATGTTTCGGCCGCTGCTTCTCGTCGGCTGCGGTGGTGGTGCTCAACTCGACCCTGCGGAGGATCTCGCGTAGTACGAGCCGTATCTCGACCATGGCGAAGGTGGCACCGAGGCAGCGGCGGTTTCCGCCCCCGAACGGCAACCAGGTCGTCGGGCTCAGGGTGGTACCGAGCATGCGATCGGGGTCGAACCTGTCCGGATCCGGGTACACCGTGGGGCTGGCGTGCACGAGCCCGATCGCGGGGTCGACCATGATCCCCGCGGGAAGTCGATAGCCGCCCACCTCGACCGGCTCCTTCAGCACGCGGCCCGAGCTGAACAGCACCGGACGGATCCGCAGCGTCTCCTTGATCACCGCGTCGAGGTACTCGTCACCGGCAGGATCGCCCGCCGCGCTGGCATCGGCGGCCTGCACGGCCTTGGCCAATGCCACCGGGTGGCGGGTCAGCCGCTCCAGCGCCCAGGACAGGGCCGTCGCGGTGGTCTCGTGCCCGGCCGCGATCGCCGTCAGCAGCTGGTCCCGCAACTCGCTGTCGGACATCACGCGGCCGTCGTCGTCGGTGGCGCGGACCAGCATGGCCAGCACGTCGGTGCGTTCCGCGAGGTTGGGGTCGGCGCGACGGTCGGCGATCTCCGCATAGAGCAGGGCGTCGGCCTCCGCGAACCGTCGGCCCACTCCCCGCCACGGGTGGTGGCGCCGCAGGCTCGGCTTCGTAATCGCCGGTGTTTCCCACGATTTCATGTAGAGCAGTCTCGGCACGACCTTGCGCAACGCGGCCAGCCGCGCCGGGTCGCTGGCGCCGATGACAGTCCGCAGGATCACCTCGAGCGTGATATCCGTCGTCTTGGGTGCCACCGGAAAGCTCTTGCCGACCTGCCAGCCGGCGATGTTCGCGGCCGCGATCTCGGTCATCTGGGCGGCCTGGTTTGCGACGGCATCGCGATGGAACGCCGGCATGGTCAGGCGACGCAGGCTGTGGTGTGCGTCTTCGTCGAGCACGAACAGCGAGCTGTCGCCAAGAAGTCCACGAAAAAACCAATGTGCTTCGCCGGAATGAAAAACCTTGGGGTCACCGGCATATACGGTCTTGATGTCGGCGGGATCCGCGAGGTACACGACCGTACCCGACAGTGGAATCCGCAGCGTGAACATGTTGCCGTAGCGGCGTTTGCACCCCTTCAGGAAGCGCAGACCGTAGCCCGCCATCAATGCGGACTGCACCACCATGGGAAGCGGAGGTCCAGGCGGCAGTGCGGTTTTGGCGGTATTGCTCACTTCTACGCGATCCCTAGCTACTAGACGGTACGTATGCCGACATGACGACCTCGGGCTGTGACCGACGCTGATCGCCGGTCGCGGGGGAGCATGTGCTCCGGGTCGATCCACGGTCGCAGCTCTGGGTTCTACGGTAACTCCCAACCGTACGTTGTCGGGTTGGGTGCGGGGCTCTTTCGGCGGATACCGCCGCCCGCCGCAGCGGCCTCGGGTGAGTGGTGTGCGGGTTGTTCCGATGACTGCGGCCCGGATCGATCCGAATGGGCATCTGACGGGCCGTCTGCTCGTAAAACCCTGAGCGAATGCACAGCATGTTCACATCGAATGAATTTGTGTCGATGAGGGGTTGTAGGAGGCGGCTCGGCACATCCACGACTCTTCGCCGAAGCAAGACCTGCATCGCTCAGCAAATTTGGCACACTATGACACCATCGATGAAACAGCTGGTGTTGACTGCGCCGGTGGGTGGTCTACCAGGCGCAGGCCAACGCGTGGTGGCTAATTCGCCATGTTAACGGTGGTGCTGCCGCGACGCGCAGCAGCGCCCGACGCCCGTCGGAAGTGAGACAGCAAATATTGACGATTTCCCTAAAATCGCTTGCCAGTAGGACCGTCTGGGTTAGGTTTAGAACGTGTTCCATTTAACTCGCCCAGATGGTCTGGAGAACTGGTGAGTATCAATCCATTCGACGACGACAACGGCAGCTTCTTCGTCTTGATCAACGACGAGGAGCAACACAGCTTGTGGCCGGCCTTCGCGGATGTTCCAGCCGGATGGCGGGTGGTCTACGGCGAGGCGAACCGCGCCGCTTGCCTTGAGTACATCGAGCAACATTGGGCCGACATTCGGCCGAAGAGTCTGCGAGACAGGTTGGCACAGGGTCGGACTGTTGATCAGTAGTCGGCGGGCTGCGACCGATGGAATGTGATCACGACAGACTCCCGCTCACGCGCGGCCAGTTGGACATTTGGCTTTCGGAGGAAACTGGCCTCGCGGGTGTCAAGTGGCAGCTGGGCATGCTGGCGCGGATTGACGGGGTCATCGAACACGAACTGCTCGAACGAGCGATTCGCCACGTCGTGCGCGAAGCTGAACCTCTCAGAGCCACCTTCGGCGAAGTCGATGGCCAGGTTTTCCAGACGGTAGTTGACTGTCCGGATGTCGAGCTTGCCCACCATGACCTGACGGACGCATCTGATCCGGCACAGGACGCCTATCGGGTATCGTCAGCGATCCGGCAGACGCCGATGCCGCTCGACGGCCCGTTGTTCAAGTTCGCGCTGCTGCAGACGCGCGCCGACGAGTTCTACTTTTTTGTGTGCTGCCACCACATCGCGATCGACGGAATCGGGATGGCCCTGGTCTGCCACCAGATTGCCGCTGCCTACACAGCAATCGCTGATGCCGCACCTATGCCACCTGCGATCTTCGGCTCATTGAAGAGCCTGATCGATTGCGAGTCCGACTACGAGGCTACCGAGGATTACCTCGACGATCAGGCCTATTGGGCCAGGAACGTTCCGCCTGAGAGTGAACACCGCTCTGCGCCGGCTCTCGGAGTCGCAAACCCGCCCAACAGGTATGAGCCTTCTGCGCCGATCCAGCTGGCCTCCTCCGCTGTGGCCAGGGCCAGGGAACTGGCGAAAGCCCTGGGGGTGCGTCGCGCCTCGGTGATCACCGCGGCCTATGCGCTGCTGGTGCATGGCGAGATCGGGGGAACCGAGGTCGTACTCGATCTTCCGGTCAGCCGGCGGGTGCGCCCAGAGGCACTGATGGTGCCCGGGATGGTTTCCGGGGTTGTGCCGTTGATTCTGGACATGTCGCCGCAGTCCACGGTGGCGGCCCTATGTGAGCATGTCGACCAGCGATTCCGAGATGCGCTGCGCCATCAACGATTCCCGTTGCGCGCGATCGAGAACAAGTCACGATTCCAGGGCAGCGGACAGCCGTCGGCCCGGCCTGCCATCAATTTCATTCCGACCATTCCCGAGGATGCATTCGGTGGCGCTCCGGCATCGGGAACTGTCACGCACACCGGTCTGGTCGATCAGTTCGGTCTGGTCTTCCTCCAGAAGGACGAGGAGCTCCTTCTCAGCACCACGGGTGTGGGTGATTTGTTCGTCGGTTGCGACGCCCGCGATTTGGCGGACCGCTTCGAGCGGGTTCTGACGTCGATGACCGCCGCTCCGGGGCGGCCGCTTTCCGCGGTCACCGTCCGCGCAGCTGTCGAGGAAATCGACGAGTGGGGTAACCGGGCCGCTGTGAGTCGGGCAGTGCCCGAGTCGGTGTCGATCCCGATGCTGTTCGACGCGCAGGTGGCTCGTCATCCGGCGGCGGTCGCGGTCAGCTTCGGCGACAGTGCGATGTCCTACCGCGGGTTGGATGCCGCTTCGAATCGGTTGGCGCACCTGCTGATCGAGCAGGGCGTAGGGCCCGGGCACCGGGTGGCATTGTTGTTCCCGCGGTCGGTCGAGGCGGTCGTGGCGATCATGGCGGTGCTCAAGACCGGTGCGGCGTATGTGCCGATCGATCCTTCGGTACCCGACGCACGGCTGGATTTCGTGCTGGCCGACTCCGAGCCGGCGGTCGCGGTGACGACCGCTGATCTGGCCGATCGGCTGGGTGGGCGTGGGTTGACGGTGATCGATGTCAATGACCGGGCGGTCTACAGCCAGCCGGGTACGGCGCTGTCCGTAGGGCCGACACCTGACGACATCGCGTATTTGATCTACACGTCGGGGACGACTGGTGTGCCCAAGGGTGTGGCGATTCCGCATCGGAATGTGGCGCGGTTGCTGGATGCGATCGATCGTGATGTGGACCTGTCGGCGGGTCAGGTGTGGACGCAGTGTCATTCGTTGGCCTTCGATTTCTCGGTGTGGGAGGTTTTCGGCGCACTGCTGCACGGCGGTCGGTTGGTGGTGGTGCCCGAATCGGTGACGCGCTCGCCCGAGGAATTCCACTCCCTGCTCGTCGCCGAGCACGTGAGTGTGTTGAGCCAGACGCCGTCGGCGTTTTACGCGTTGCAGGCGGTGGATGCGGCCCAGCCAGAAAATCGGATGGCCCTGGAGGTCGTGGTGTTCGGCGGGGAGGCGCTGCAGCCGTCGCGCCTGAGCCCGTGGTTGGCCGAGCATCCGAGGCTGCCGCGGTTGATCAATATGTATGGGATCACCGAGACGACGGTGCATGCCTCGTTCCGTGAGATCACCGCCGCCGATGTGGACGCGGCAGTGAGCCCGATCGGTGTGCCGCTGGCGGATCTGGCCTTTTTTGTGCTGGACGGTTGGTTGCGTCCGGTGCCGGTCGGTGTCGTGGGCGAGTTGTATGTCGCCGGTGCGGGTTTGGGTTCCGGGTATGTCGGTCGGCCCGGGTTGAGTGCGTCGCGGTTCACAGCGTGTCCGTTCGGGTCGCCGGGAATGCGGATGTATCGCACCGGGGATCTGGTGTCGTGGGGCGCCGATGGGCAGTTGCAGTACCTGGGCCGGGCGGATGAGCAGGTCAAGATCCGCGGCTATCGGATCGAATTGGGCGAGATTCAGTCTGCGTTGATGGCTTTGGACGGTGTCGAGCAGGCGGTGGTGATCGCCCGGGAGGATCGGCCCGGGGACAAGCGGCTGGTCGGCTATGTCACCGGGACCGCCGATGTGTCCGTTGCGCGTGCTGCGCTGGGGGAGACACTGCCGCCGTATATGGTGCCCGCGGCGGTGGTCGGGATGCCGGCGTTGCCGTTGACGGTCAACGGCAAGCTCGACAAGAAGGCTTTGCCGGCACCGGAATACCAGCATGTCGATGGCTACCGGGCCCCGAGCACGCCCACCGAGGAGATCCTGGCCGGTATCTACGCCCAGATCCTCGGCCTGGACCGCGTCGGTGTGGACGCGTCGTTCTTCGAACTGGGTGGCGACAGCATCCTGTCGATGCAGGTGGCCTCCCGTGTCCGGGCCGCAGGCCTGACCTGTCGCCCACGAGACATCTTCGTCCAGCAGACCGTGGCCCGACTTGCCCAGGTGGTCGAGGCGACCGGTGTCACCGACCAGCCCGCTGACGAGGGTCTCGGTCCCGTGGTGGCGACCCCGATCATGCGGTGGCTGAAGGCCCTGGAGCGTGCCGACGGCCCGATCGACGAGTTCAATCAGACGGTAGTGCTGCAGGCACCCGCCGGTGCCTCCGAGGACGACGTCGTAATCCTGTTGCAGGCCTTGCTCGATCGGCACGGAATGCTCCGATTGCGTGCCGAGGACGACGGCGCAGGCGGATGGTCGCTGACGGTGCCCGACGCGGGGGCGGTCGACGCCGCTCAATGCTTACGCTCAGTGGACGTTCTGTCCGATGAGACGCTGGTGGCGGCGAGGTCAGCGTTGAACCCTGCTGCCGGGGCGATGCTCCGCGCGCTGTGGGTGACTTCCACGAGTCAGCTGGTGCTGATCGTTCACCATCTGACGATCGACGGTGTGTCATGGCGAATTCTGCTGGAGGACCTCAATATCGCCTGGGCCCAGCATCGCGGCGGCCGACCGGTGGCGCCGGCACCGACCGGCATGTCGTTCGCCCGATGGGCGGGCCTGCTGGCTCAGTTCGCGCAGAACCCGCAAGTGACGGAGCAGGCGCACGCATGGCGGCAGGTCGCGGCCACACCGCCGGCGCTGCCCGCACCGCAACCCGGGGTCGATACCTATCAGACCGCCGGGCGGCTGTCGATGACGCTGGACGGCGAGACCACCCACCTGCTGCTCGGTGAAGTGCCCGCGGCGTTTCACGCAGGCACTCAAGACATTCTGCTGATCGCGTTCGCGCTCGCGGTCGCCGAATTCTCACGTGGCGGCGGCGCCCAGATCACCATCGATGTCGAGGGCCACGGCCGCACCGAAGAACTCGGCGCCGATCGCGACATCGATCTGTCGCGCACGGTCGGCTGGTTCACCACCAAATACCCGGTAGCCCTGGCTGTTCGCGAATTGCGTTGGTCCCAGGTGGTCGCCGGTGAGGTGGCACTCGGGACCGTGATCAAAGACGTCAAGGAGCAGCTCCGCGCTCTGCCGGACGGCCTGACCTACGGTCTGCTGCGCTACCTGAACAGCGACGTGGACCTTTCCGGACCCGACCCGGCGATTGCGTTCAACTATCTGGGCCGCCTGGGTGGAACCCCCGGCGATGCGTCCGGCGATCGGTGGCAGATCCAGCCCGAGGGCTTGTCGTTGACTCGCGCCGCCGCGGCGGTGCCCACGTCACTCGGGCATACCGTCGAACTCAACGCAGCCACCCTCGACACGGACACGGGCCTGCAACTCAACGCCGACTGGACGTGGGCGCGCTCGGCGCTCGATGACGAGCAGATCAGTCGATTGAACCGGTTGTGGTTCGAGGCGCTGGTCGGCATCTGCGAGCATGTGCGAAGCGGTGGCGGCGGATTGACGCCATCGGATATCGCCCCTGCGGAGCTGAGCCAGGGCGAGCTCGACGAGCTCAGCCGGCAACACCGTATCGCCGACGTCCTGCCGCTGACCCCCTTGCAACAGGGACTGCTCTTCCACGCCGACACCGCACAGGGCTCCGCCGACGTCTACGCAATGCAGCTGGATGTCGCGCTGAGTGGCCGGCTCGACGCGCAGCGGCTGGGCGAAGCGGTGCAGACGGTGGTCCGCAGACACCCGCAACTTGCGGCTCGATTCCGCGGAGAGTTCGAGCAACCGGTGCAGGTCATCCCCGCTGATCCTGTGGTGCCCTGGCGGTGTATCGAGTTGGACGCCAACGGCATTGGCGTCGACGAGCAGATCGAGGAGATCTGCGTCGGCGAACGTGCCGCGGTCTGCGACCTCGAGAATCAGTCAGCGTTCCGGGCCGTGCTCATTCGCATCGCCGACGATCGGCATCGGTTTGTGCTGACCGCTCACCACATCGTGCTCGACGGCTGGTCGATGCCGATCTTGCTCCAGGAGATCTTCGCCGGCCTCAGCGGGCGACGACTGCCCGCCGCCGCGCCGTATCGCAGTTTTGTCGCCTGGCTCTGCGAACGTGATCGCGGCGGTGCCCACGAGGCGTGGCGCGAGATGCTGGCAGGATTTGAAACACCGACGTTGATCGGTGCGCCCGAGCGAGATCGACTGGGACAGCGTGGTGTTGAGTCGTTCCAGCTGTCCGAGCAGATCACGCGCGCGCTCGGCGATCTGGCACGCTCGCATCACACCACCCCCAGCATCGTGTTGCAGGGCGCGTGGGCGCTACTGCTCGGCTCACTGACCGGCAGGCAAGACATCGCCTTCGGTACGACGGTTTCCGGACGTCCCGCCGAGGTTCTCGGCTCGGATTCCATGGTGGGCCTGCTGATCAACACGGTGCCGGTGCGGGCGACGTTCCACCCGGACACCACCACCGCGGACCTGTTGCAACAATTGCAGGGCGCCCACAACGACACCCTCGAACACCAGCACGTGGCGCTGAG
Organism: Mycobacterium sp. 134; assembly: GCF_048282715.1. Classification (NCBI taxonomy): domain Bacteria; kingdom Bacillati; phylum Actinomycetota; class Actinomycetes; order Mycobacteriales; family Mycobacteriaceae; genus Mycobacterium; species Mycobacterium sp. 134. The sequence continues at coordinate 3,316,692 of NZ_JBLVUN010000008.1, read as the reverse complement.
CGACATTCACCGGCTCACGGGCCAGGACAGACTGTTCGACACCCTTCTGGTCTTCGAGAACTACCCGGTTGACGTCACGGCACTGTCGAACAACGACGGCTTGGCGATCACCAAGTTCGATTTCCGCGAATCCAACCATTACCCGTTGGCGGTGCAAGCGCTGCCGGGCCGCGAACTGCAACTCCGCGTCGAATATGACACCGAGGTGTTCGACCTCGGCGCCATCGAGGCCCTGATCGAACAGCTGAATGCGGTTCTGTCAGCGATGACCGCAGATCCGCGGCGGCCGTTGTCGTCGGTGGATCTGCTCGACGAAGCTGCCCACGCGCGCCTCGACGCGTGGAGCCATCGGGCGGTATTGACCGCCCCGGTCCAAACCTGCACTCCCGCTTCGATTCCGACGTTGTTCGCCGAACAGGTGGCCCGCACCCCAGATGCGGTGGCGGTCACTTTCGATGGCCGGTCGATCACCTACCGGGAACTCGATGAGGCCGCCAACCGGCTCGCGCATGTGTTGTCTGCTCACGGTGCGGGCCCGGGCGAGGTAGTGGCGCTCCTGTTCTCCCGGTCGTCCGACGCCATCGTGGCGATTCTCGCCGTTCTGAAAACCGGTGCGGCCTACGTGCCGGTCGATCCGGCGCTACCGCTTGCGCGCATCGAGTTCATGGTGGCCGATGCCGCGCCGGTGGTGGCGGTCACCACGGCGGCGCGGCGGTCGCGCCTGGCCGGGTGCGACGTTCCGGTCATCGATATCAGCGATGTCGCGGCCGCCGCGGAGTCCGTTGCGGGAGCTCGTCCCGGCCCCACCCTGACGGGCCCGGGCCCCGATGACATCGCGTACATCATCTACACCTCGGGCACCACCGGCGTCCCGAAAGGTGTCGCCATCCCGCACCGTAACGTGCCGGGCCTGTTCGGATCCCTCGGCGCTCACGTGTCGTCGGGACCGGGGCAGGTATGGACGCAGTGGCACTCGTACAGCTTCGACGTCTCGGTCTGGGAGATCTTCGGTGCGTTGCTCCATGGGGCGCGCCTGGTGGTGGTGTCAGAGTCGGTCGCGGCATCGCCCGACGACTTCCACAATCTGCTGGTCGACGAACACGTCACCGTGTTGAGCCAGACCCCGTCCGCTGCGGGCATGATCGCGCCCCAGGGCCTGGAATCGGCGGCGTTGGTGGTGGCAGGCGAGGCGTGTCCGCCCGAGCTGGTGGAGCGCTGGGCGCCGGGCCGGGTGATGATCAACGCCTACGGTCCCACCGAGGCCACGGTGTACGCGTCGATCACCGCGCCCCTCGCAGCGGATTCGGTGGTGCCGATCGGCGCGCCGGTCGCCGGGGGAGCGTTGTTCGTCTTGGACGGCTGGCTGCGTCCGGTGCCGCCTGGAGTGGTCGGTGAGCTGTATATCGCCGGTCGCGGTGTGGGAACAGGATATTGGCGCCGGTCGGGGTTGACGTCTTCGCGGTTTGTGGCGTGCCCGTTCGGGAGTGCGGGAACCCGCATGTACCGCACCGGCGATCTGGTGCGGTGGGGCCTCGATGGTCAAGTGCAGTATCTGGGTCGCGCCGACGAGCAGGTCAAGATCCGCGGCTACCGCATCGAACTCGGTGAGGTCCAGGCCGCCCTGGCTGCACTCGACGGTGTCGTGCAGGCCGTGGTTATCGCTCGCGAAGACGGCCCCGGGGGCAAGCGCCTGGTCGGTTACATCACCGGCACCGCCGACCCGGGCCAGATCCGCGCCCGGCTGGCGGAGCGACTCCCGAGTTACATGGTCCCGTCCGCGGTGCTGGTCATCGATACGGTGCCGCTAACGGTCAATGGCAAGCTCGACCGACGCGCGCTGCCGGCACCGGACTACGTTGGCGGCGAGGGCTATCGGGCCCCGGCCAACCCGGTCGAGGAGATCCTGACCGACATCTACGCCCGTGTTCTCGGCGTGGACCGGGTGGGTGTCGACGATTCGTTCTTCGATCTGGGTGGGGATTCGTTGTCCGCCATGCGCCTGGTCGCCGCGATCAACAAATCGCTGGATGCCGGAATCGCTGTGCGCTCTTTGTTCGACGCGCCAACCATCGCGCACCTGGCCTCCCGTATCGGTGGGCACGACGCCCGGTTGGAGCCGGTGGTGGCCCGCGAGCGGCCCGCGGTGGTTCCGTTGTCGTTCGCTCAGTCCCGTTTGTGGTTCCTGGACCAATTGCAGGGTCCGTCAGCGGTTTACAACATGACAGCTGCGTTCCGGATCAGCGGCGTGCTGGACATCGACGCCATGAATGAGGCGTTGGCCGATGTGGTCGCTCGCCACGAAAGTCTGCGCACCCTGTTCGTCGCACCCGACGGCGTTCCACGTCAGGTGGTGATGGCCACCGGGCGCACGGAACTCGGCTGGGATGTCGTCGATGCCGGCGGGTGGACACCGGGGGAGCTGCAAGCGGCTCTCGAGGCCACGGCACGGCATACGTTCGATCTGTCCAGCGAGATTCCCCTGCGGGCACGACTTTTCCGCCTGTCCGACGACGAGCACGTGCTGGCCGCGGTGGTGCACCATATCGCCGCCGACGGCTGGTCGATCACCCCGCTGGTGGCTGATCTCGGCGTGTCTTACGCCCGCCGCTGCGCCGGGCAGGCTCCCGACTGGGAGCCGCTGGCGGTGCAGTACGCCGATTACACCTTGTGGCAGCACGCGCAGTTCGGCGACTTCGATGACAGCCAGAGTCGCATCGCCACCCAGCTGAGCTACTGGCAGGACGCGTTGGCCGGTATGCCCGAGCGCATCGCCCTGCCCACCGATCGGCCGTACCCGCTGACGACCGATCAGCGCGGAGCCACGATGGCGGTGGACTGGCCTGCGGAGTTGCAGCAGCAGGTTGCCCGCGTGGCGCGTGAGCACAACGCGACCAGCTTCATGGTGGTTCAAGCGGCGCTCCTGACCCTGCTCGCGAAACTCAGCGCGAGTTCGGATGTGGCAGTGGGTTTCCCGATCGCCGGACGTCGCGACCCCGCGCTGGACGAACTGGTCGGCTTCTTCGTCAACACCTTGATCCTGCGGGTCGACCTGGCCGGGGACCCGACGGTTACCGAGGTGCTGGCTCAGGTCCGCGCGCGCAGCCTGGCCGCCTTCGATCACCAAGATGTGCCGTTCGAAGTGCTCGTCGAGCGGCTGAACCCGACTCGATCCCTGGCCCACCACCCGCTGATCCAAGTAGCGCTGGCATGGCAGAACCTCGCCGGGCACGACATCAATGATTCAGCTGTCGGCCTGGAGCTGGGCGACTTACAGGTCACTCGGATGCCAGTGGACACCCACACCGCCCGAATGGATTTGAATTTCTCGCTGGCTGAACGCCGGACCGATTCCGGCGAGCCCGCCGGGATCGGCGGCACGGTGGAATTCCGCACCGACGTGTTCGACGCCGATACCATCGCCACGCTGATCGCCCGGCTGCAGCGGGTGCTGACGGTGATGACTGCCGACCCGACGGCGAGATTGTCGTCGGTCGACCTACTCGACGACGACGAACACGCCCGGCTCGCTGCGATGGGCAATCACGCAACGCTCACCCGTCCGTCTCCCAGGCCGGTCTCGGTCCCCGCGTTGTTCGCCGAGCATGTTGCACGCACCCCCGGGGCGGTCGCGGTCACCTGCGATGATCGTTCGTGGACCTATCGAGAACTCGATGACGCCGCGAACCGGTTGGCGCACTTGCTCACCCGCCGGGAAGCAGGCCCCGGCCAGTGTGTCGCGGTGCTGTTCAACCGATCCGCCGAGGCGATCATCGCCATCCTGGCTGTCCTCAAGACCGGCGCGGCGTATCTGCCGATCGATCCATCGGTGCCCGATGCGCGGTTGGAGTTCGTACTGACCGATGCGGCGCCGGTGGCGGTGGTCACCACCACCGATCTCGCCGATCGGGTGCGGGGACACGGTGTGGCGGTCGTCGACGTCAGCGAGGTCGATGCCACCGCATCCGCCGCTGGTGGGTTGCCGACGCCGGGCGCAGACGACATCGCCTATCTGATCTACACCTCGGGTACCACCGGTGTGCCCAAAGGCGTTGCGGTCACCCATCACAACGTGACCCAACTGCTGGAGTCCCTCGATGCCGGGCTGCCTCGCCCTGGAGTGTGGCCCCAGTGTCACTCACTGGCCTTCGATGTCTCGGTGTGGGAGATCTTCGGCGCCCTGCTCCGTGGTGGACGGGTGGTAGTCGTACCCGAGGACGTCGCGGTCTCACCGGACGACTTCCATGCGTTGCTGGTTGCCGAACGGGTCGACGTTCTCACTCAGACGCCCTCTGCGGTAATGGCGTTGCCGACCGAAGGCTTGGAGTCGGCGGCGTTGGTCGTGGTCGGCGAAGCCTGCTCACCCGAGGTCGTCGAGCAGTGGGCTCCCGGCCGCGTGATGATCAATGCCTACGGACCCACCGAGACCACGATGTGCGTGGCGATCAGTGCGCCCCTGAAAGTTGAATCAGGTAGCCCGGGCGTCGTTCCCATCGGCTCACCGGTTCCCGGAGCCGCGCTGTTGGTGCTCGACGAGTCGCTGCGTCCGGTACCTGCCGGAGTGATCGGTGAGCTGTACGTGGCAGGTGCGGGCCTGGCGTATGGCTACGTGGGCCGAACCGGGTTGACCGCCTCGCGGTTTGTCGCGTGCCCGTTCGGCGGCATCGGCACGCGCATGTATCGCACCGGAGACCTGGTGTGCTGGCGCCCGGACGGCCAGTTGCAGTACCTGGGCCGCGCCGACGAGCAGGTCAAGATCCGCGGCTATCGCATCGAACTCGGTGAAGTCCAGGCCGCTTTGGCAGCGCTCGATGGCGTGGAGCAGGCCGTGGTGGTCGCCCGCGAGGACCGCCCCGGGGACAAGCGGCTCGTCGGCTACATCACCGGCACGGCCGATCCGGCAGGGATCCGTGCTGCATTGTCGGACCGGCTGCCCGCCTACATGGTGCCCGTCGCCGTGATGGTGTTGGACGCGATTCCGTTGACGGTCAACGGAAAACTCGACACCCGTGCGCTTCCCGCTCCCGACTACGGCACCGGGGACGGATATCGCGCGCCGGCAGACGCGGTGGAAGAGGTCCTGACGGGTATCTACGCCCAGGTTCTCGGGCTGGACCGCGTCGGTGTCGACGACTCGTTCTTCGACCTTGGCGGCGACAGCATCTTGTCGATGCAGGTGGTTGCCCGGGCCCGCGCAGCTGGGCTGGTATGCCACCCGCGCGATGTCTTCGTCGAGCAGACGGTGGCCCGGTTGGCGCGCGTCGCCGCAACGGCCGCCGCATCGCGTGGCCCGGTCGACGAAGGAGTCGGACCGGTGCGGGCGACTCCCATCATTCGGTGGCTGAACGACGTGGAACGTGCCGACGGTCCCGTGGACCAGTTCAACCAGACGGTGCTGTTGCAGGCACCCGATGGGGTGGCCGAGGCCGATGTCGTCATCATGTTGCAGGCCTTGCTCGATCGGCATGGCATGCTGCGGCTGCGAACCGGGGGCTCCCCGGGCGGCTGGTCGTTGACCGTGCCCGAGGCAGGCACGGTGGACGCGCATGGATGCCTGCAATCGGTGGACACCCTGACGGATGAGGCACTGGCGGCGGCGCGGTCGCGGTTGAATCCGGCCACCGGGGCAATGCTGAGCGCGCTGTGGGTGACCTCGACGAGCGAGCTTGTGCTGATCGTCCACCACCTCGCTGTCGACGGGGTGTCGTGGCGAATTGTTCTGGAAGACCTCAATCTCGCGTGGGCACAGCGTCGCGGCGGACAACCGGTGGATCTGCCGCCTGCTGGGACGTCCTTCGCGCGGTGGGCCGAACTGCTGGAGACGCACGCCGGCCACTCGGACGTTGTGGCCCAGGCACCGGTGTGGCGGCAGGTGGCGGCCACCCCTGCGGTGTTGCCGCCGGTGCGGCCCGACGCGGATACCCATGAGACCGCCGGGCAGCTCGCGGTGTCCCTCGACTCGGGGACGACGCGCATGTTGCTCGGTGAAGTGCCGACGGCGTTCCACGCCGGGGTGCACGACATCCTGTTGATCGCGTTCGGGCTCGCGGTGGCCGAATTCTCCGGAACCCTGGGCACACCGGGCACGCCGATCGCCGTCGACGTCGAAGGGCACGGACGTCAGGAAGAACTGGGCGGAACCCTCGATCCGAACATCGATCTGTCGCGCACTGTCGGGTGGTTCACCACCAAGTACCCGGTGGCATTGAACTTCGCGGGCGGCTTCGGGGGACTGACCTGGTCCCAGGTGGTCGCGGGCGATGCGGCGCTGGGCTCGGTGGTCAAAGACGCGAAGGAGCAACTCCGTTCGCTCCCTGATCCGCTGACGTACGGCCTGCTGCGCTACCTCAACGGCGACGTCGATCTCGACGGGGCCGACCCGACCATCGGGTTCAACTACCTGGGTCGTCTGGGCGGTGGATCCACCGACGCAGCCGATGAGCTGTGGCGGATATCCGTGGATGGTCTGTCGGCCACCGGTGCGGCCGCGGCGATACCCATGCCGCTGACCCACACGGTGGCACTCAACGCGGGCACCCTCGATACCGATTCGGGTCCGCAGCTGCAAGCCAATTGGACCTGGGCGCGCTCGGGTGTCGACGACGCACAGATCAGCCGGCTCAGCAGGCTGTGGCTGGACGCACTGGCCGGCATCTGTGAACACGTCCGAAACGGCGGGGGTGGACTGACCCCGTCGGACATCGCACCGGCCCGGCTCAGCCAGTCCGAGATCGATGAGCTGGCAAGGCAGTACCGGATCGCCGACATCCTGCCGCTGACCGCGTTGCAGCAGGGACTCGTCTTTCACAGCAGCAGTGCGCAGAGTCGCGACGACGATCTCTACGTGGTGCAGTTGGACATCACCGTCGCCGGTGCGCTCGACGAGCACCGGCTGCGGGATGCCGTGCAGGCCGTGGCCACCCGCCATCCGCACCTGGCGGCCAGGTTCTGCGAACAGTTCGACGAGCCCGTGCAGATCATTCCGGCCGATCCCACCGCGGGGTGGCGATATGTCGAATTGGGTGCCACCGCAACCGAAGAGCAGATCCAGCAGGTGTGCGCGGACGAACGCGCCGCGGTCTGCGATCTGGCCCATCCGCCGGCCTTCCGGGTGGCGATGATCCGCACCGGGCACAACCGGCACCGGGTCGTGCTCACCAACCACCACATCGTGCTCGACGGGTGGTCGCTGCCCATCCTCCTGCAGGAGATCTTCGCCGGCTATCAGGGGCATCGACTGCCCGTGGCCACTCCGTACCGGAGCTTCATCAACTGGCTCGCCGATCGGGACCTCCCCGCTGCCCACGCCGCCTGGCGCGAGGTGCTGGAAGGTCTTGACACCCCAACCCTTGTCGGCCCGTCGCAGAAATCAGAGCTCGGGCAGCGGGGAGTGCTGGCCCATCGGGTGTCCTCGCGAACCACCCGCGCGCTCAACGAACTGGCGCGCTCGCATCGGACCACCGCCAACATCGTCTTGCAGGGTGCCTGGGCGCTACTGCTGAATTCGCTGACCGGCCAGCGCGACATCGTGTTCGGCACGGTCGTCTCGGGACGCCCGGCCGAGGTCGTCGGCGCGGAATCGATGGTGGGCCTGCTGATCAACACGGTGCCGGTGCGCGCCGACATCACCGGGGCGACCACCACCACCGGACTGCTCGACCGGCTGCAGCACGCGCAAACGAAGACCCTTGAGCACCAATATCTCTCGCTCAGTGAGATCCACCGCATCGCCGACCACGACCGACTGTTCGACACCCTGTTCGTGTTCGAGAACTACCCCGTGGACACGGGCGCGTTGTCAGGCGGCGACGGTGGGTTGGAGATCATCGAGGTCGCCAGCCACGAGTCCACCGACTACCCGCTGACGATGCAGGCCATACCGGGTGACGAACTACGCCTGCGTCTCGAATACGACACAGCCGTCTTCGACGTCGCCGACATCGAAGTCCTCGCGGCCCGGATCGAGGCCGTGCTGGAGGCGATGACGGCCGATCCGGGTCGCCCGCTGTCGACCGTGGACCTGCTCGACGAAGCCGAGCGCAGCCGTCTGGCGCGCTGGGGCAACCGGGCGGTGCTGTGCGACTTGGCGCAACCGGCTTCGGTACCGGAATTGTTTGCCGCGCAGGTGATGCGGGCACCGGAGTCGGTGGCGCTGGTTTGCGGGGATCATTCGCTCACGTATCGAGAACTCGACGAGTCCGCGAATCGGTTGGCGCACTTGCTCGTCGGTCACGGGGTGGGTCCCGGCGAGCGGGTGGCTGTGATGTTCCCACGTTCGGCCGAGGCCATCGTGGGGATCCTGGCGGTGCTCAAGGCCGGGGCGGCCTATCTGCCGATCGATCCGGCACTGCCGGAGTCCCGCGTGGAGTTCATGCTGACCGACTCCGCCCCGATCGCCGCGGTGACCACCACCGAGTTCGTCGACCGGTTCGACGGGCGCGGACTGATGATCTTCGACGTGACGGACCCCGTCGTCGCCGACCAGCCCAGCGCGGCACTGGCGCCCCCGGCTCCCGACGACATGGCCCACATCATCTACACCTCGGGGACCACCGGACAGCCCAAGGGTGTGGCGGTCACCCAGCGCAACGTGGCGCAGCTGTTCGACTCGCTCCAGATCGGGATACCGCTGGAGCCGGGACAGGTGTGGACGCAGTTCCACTCATATGCGTTCGACTTCTCGGTCTGGGAGATCTGGGGTGCACTGCTGCACGGCGGGCGGCTCGTGGTGGTGCCCGACACGGTGACCCGTTCCCCGGAAGACTTCCATGCCCTTCTGCTGCGCGAGCAGGTCACGGTGTTGACGCAGACCCCGTCGGCGGTGGGAGTGCTGCCGGTGCAGGGCCTGGACGCCGCGGCGTTGGTGATCGGCGCAGAGCCCTGCCCACCGGAATTGGTGGATCGCTGGGCCCCGGGACGGGTGATGGTCAACGTCTACGGTCCGACCGAGACCACCATGTGGTTGTGTGCGAGTGCGCCGCTGGCCGCCGGGACCGGAGCTCCGCCGATCGGTTCGCCGACGGCGTGGGCGGCGTTCTTCGTGCTGGACGAGTGGCTGCGTCCGGTGCCCGCCGGCGTGGTCGGTGAGTTGTACCTGGCCGGCGCGGGCGTCGGCATCGGGTACTGGCGCCGGTCGGGGCTGACCGCTTCCCGGTTCATGGCCTGCCCGTTCGGGGAACCCGGCACGCGCATGTATCGCACCGGAGACCTGGTGCGGTGGCGCGCCGACGGGCAGCTGGACTACTTCGGCCGCGCTGATGAACAGGTCAAGATTCGCGGGTACCGCATCGAACTCGGCGAGATCCAGTCGGCGCTCAACGCGCTGGACGGCGTGGATCAAGCGGCGGTGATCGCGCGCGAGGACCACCCGGGCGACAAGCGTCTGGTGGGTTACATCACCGGCACGGCCGACCCCGCGAAAGCGCGTGCCGCACTTGCCGAACGGCTGCCGGGCTACATGGTTCCCGCCTCGGTGGTGGCACTGGCCGCGCTGCCGGTGACGGTGAACGGCAAACTCGACACCCGGGCGCTACCGGCGCCGGACTATCGGGACGTCGACCACTACCGTGCGCCTGCCAGTCCCGACGAGGAGATCCTGGCCGGCATCTACGCGCGGGTCCTGGGTGTCGATCGGGTCGGCGCGGACGACTCGTTCTTCGATCTGGGCGGGGATTCCGTCTCGACGATGCGCCTGGTCTCCGCGATCAACGCCAGCATGGATACCGAGCTTTCGGTACGGACGGTGTTCGAAGCGCCCACGGTTGCCCAGCTCGCGCTGTGTATCGGTGACGGCGAACGGCGACTGGCACCGCTGGTGGCCGGTGAGCGCCCCGCGGTGGTCCCGCTGTCGTTCGCGCAGAACCGGTTGTGGTTCGTCGACCAGCTGCAGGGACCGTCGCCGGTCTACAACATGCCGGTCGGTCTGCGGCTTCATGGACGGCTCGACGCCGACGCGTTGGGTGCGGCACTGGGCGATGTCGTGGGTCGCCATGAGAGCCTGCGCACGCTGTTCGATGCGCCCGACGGAACTCCTTGTCAGGTGGTCACGTCCGCCGACCGGGCCGACTTTGGTTGGGCCGTCGTCGATGCCACCGGCTGGACCGAGAGCGCGCTCAACGAGGCCATCGACGCCGCGGTTCGGTACAGCTTTGACTTGGCTTCCGAAATCCCGTTGCAGGCGAAGGTTTTCCGCGTCGCCGACGAAGACCACGTGCTGGTGGCAGTGGTGCACCACATCGCCGCCGACGGCTGGTCACTCGCCCCGCTGGTGCGTGATCTCAGTGTGGCGTACGCCGGCCGCTGCGCCGGGGCGGCACCCGACTGGGAGCCGCTGGCGGTGCAGTACGTCGACTACACGTTGTGGCAGCGTGAGCAGTTGGGCGTTCTCGACGACTCCGACAGTCCCATCGCCGCGCAGTTGACCTACTGGGAAGACGCGCTGGCCGGGCTCCCCGAACGTATCGCGCTGCCCACCGACCGGCCCTACCCGCCGGTCGCCGATCAGCGCGGCGCCACCGTCGCGGTCGACTGGCCGGTCGAGCTGCAACAGCGGGTGTGCGCGGTGGCCGGCGAGCACGGCGCGACGAACTTCATGGTGATGCAGGCCTCGCTGGCGGTGTTGCTGTCGAAGATGAGTGCCAGTTCCGATGTAGCCGTTGGATTCCCGATCGCCGGGCGCAGTGACCGCGCCCTCGAGGAATTGGTGGGCTTCTTCGTCAACAACTTGGTGCTTCGCGTGGATCTGGCCGGGGACCCCACCGTGGCAGACGTGTTGTCCCAGGTGCGGGCGCGCAGCCTGGCCGCCTTCGAGCACCAGGACGTGCCGTTCGAGGTTCTGGTGGAGCGGCTCAACCCGACTCGCAGCCTGACCCATCACCCCCTGGTTCAGGTGGCGTTGGCGTGGCAGAACCTTCCCTGGCAGGACACCGGCCCGGCCGGTGGGCTGAGCCTGGGAGACCTTCAGGTCACCCCGTTGCCGGTCGACACACAGACCGCCCGCATGGATCTGACGTTCTCGCTCGGGGAACGCTGGACGCCCGGGGGCGATCCCGCCGGGATCGGCGGGGCAGTGGAGTTCCGCACCGACGTGTTCGACGCCGGCAGCATCGAGGCGTTGATCGCACGGTGGCGGCGGGTTCTGGCGGCGATGACCGCCGACACGTCCCAGCGGGTCTCGTCACTCGACCTTCTCGACGAGGCTGAGCGCGCGCGGCTGGACAGGTGGGGCAACCGGGCGGTACTGGCGATCACCGAGCCCACCTTGTCCGTTCCTGCACTGTTCGCCGCACAGGCGGCCCGTGTGCCCGAGGCCGTGGCGATCAGCTTCGACGGCAGCCGCATGACCTACCTGGAACTCGATGAGGCAGCAACTCGACTGGCGCACAGGCTGACCGCCCACGGCGTCGGTCCGGGTGCATGCGTGGCATTGCTGTCGGAACGTTCGGCGGAAGCGATCGTGGCGATGCTGGCGGTGCTCAAGGCGGGCGCAGCGTATCTGCCGATCGATCCCGTGTTGCCCGATGCGCGAATCGAATTCATGCTCGCCGACGCCGGGCCGACGGTCGCGATCGTCACCGCCGGCCTGGCCGACCGGCTGGCCGGATGCGACCTGCGGGTCATCCGGGTCGGCGATGTCGCGGACCCGGTTCTCGACGGCGTCCCCGGCACCGTGTTGCCGGTGCCGCACCCGGACGACGTCGCTTACATCATCTACACCTCGGGCACCACCGGCGTCCCCAAGGGCGTGGCGATCACCCATCGCAATGTGACCGCACTGTTGGGGTCGCACGACACGTTCCTGGCCGGACAGGCGTGGACGCAGTGGCATTCCTACGCTTTCGACGCCTCGGTGGAAGAGATCTGGGGCGCACTGTTGCACGGCGGGCGGCTGGTGGTCGTGCCCGAGTCGGTGGCCCGCTCACCGGAGGACCTGCAGACGTTGCTCGTCGCCGAACAGGTCGATGTCTTGAGCCAGACCCCGTCGGCGGTGGCGATGCTGTCCCCCGAGCGGCTGGGCGCGGTGTCCTTGCTGGTGGCCGGTGAGGCCTGCCCGGCCGAGGTGGTGGACCGTTGGGCCCCGGGCCGGGTGATGGTCAACGCCTACGGTCCGACCGAGACCACGATATGTGCCTCCAGGACCGCACCTTTGGCCGTAGGGACAGGGGCGCCGTCGATCGGTGCACCGGTGCCGGGCGCCGCGTTGTTCGTACTGGACGGGGCGTTGCGCCGGGTTCCGCCCGGGGTGGTCGGCGAGTTGTACGTTGCCGGCCGCGGTGTCGGCGTCGGCTATCTGGGCCGGGCGGATCTGACCGGTTCGCGATTTGTGGCCTGCCCGTTCGGATCTCCCGGACAGCGCATGTACCGCACCGGCGATCTGGTGTGCTGGGGCCCCGATGGGCAGCTGCGCTACGTCGGGCGCGCCGACGAGCAGGTCAAGATCCGCGGCTATCGCATCGAACTCGGTGAGATTCAGTCGGTCTTGGCCGGCTTGGACGGCGTCGAGCAAGCCGCGGTGATCGCCCGGACCGACCGTCCCGGCGATCAACGACTGGTGGGCTACGTGACCGGGACCGCGGACCCGGCGAAGCTGCGAACCCAGCTGGCCGAGCAGCTCCCGGCCTATATGGTTCCGGCCGCGGTGGTTTCGTTGCCGACGCTGCCGTTGACCACCAATGGCAAGCTCAACACCCGGGCCCTGCCCGCACCCGAGTATCAGGACATCGACCGCTACCGCGCGCCCAGCACCCTCACGGAGGAGATCCTGACCGGGATCTACGCCGCCGTGCTGGGAGTGGAGCGGGTCGGGGTCGACGATTCGTTCTTCGATCTGGGTGGAGATTCGCTGTCGGCGATGCGCCTGGTCGCCGCGATCAACGCCACACTCGACAGCGGTCTTGCGGTGCGGGTCCTGTTCGAGGCGCCTACGGTGGCGCAGTTGGCCCCGCGGATCGGCGGCGAAGAGGCCCGGCTGGATCCGCTGGTGGCCGGTCAGCGGCCCGCTACGATTCCGCTGTCGTTCGCGCAGTCCCGGCTGTGGTTCCTCGACCAACTGCAAGGCCCCTCACCGGTTTACAACATGGCCACCGCGCTGCGGATCAGTGGGGCGCTGGATGTCGACGCCCTGGGTGTCGCGCTGGCCGACGTGGTGGCCCGCCACGAAAGCCTGCGTACCGTCTTCCCCGCGGCCGAGGGAATCCCGCGGCAGTCGGTGGTGCCGATCGAGCACGCCCAGTTCGGTTGGGACGTCGTGGATGCCACCGGTTGGTCGGGGGAGCAACTGCACGAGGCGATCGGCGAAGCCGCCCGTCACACGTTCGATCTGTCTGGTGAAATCCCGTTGCGGGCGAAGCTCTTCCGGCTCGGCGGTGACGAACACGTGCTGGCGGCGGTGGTGCACCACATCGCGGCCGACGCCTGGTCTCTCACCCCGCTGGTGGCCGACCTCGGGGTGGCCTACGCCGGCCGCAGCGCCGGGCAGACGCCCGCCTGGGCTGATCTGGCCGTCCAGTACGTCGATTACACGCTCTGGCAGCGCGCCCAGTTCGGTGACTTCGACGACAGCCAGAGCCGTATCGCCATGCAGCTGAGCTACTGGCAGGATGTGCTGGCCGGGATGCCCGAACGGGTGGCACTGCCCACCGATCGGCCCTACCCGCCGGCCGCCGATCAGCGCGGCGCCGTCGTTTCGCTGGACTGGTCCGCCGAACTGCAGCAGCAGGTCGCCCGGGTCGCCCGCGAGCACAACGCGACCAGCTTCATGGTGATCCAGACAGCGCTGCTGACCCTTCTGTCCAGGCTCAGCGGAAGTTCTGATGTGGCAGTCGGTTTCCCCATCGCCGGACGCCGCGACCCCGCTCTCGACGACCTGATCGGGTTCTTCGTGAACACCTTGGTCCTGCGGGCCGATCTGGCCGGGGACCCGACGGTGGCAGAACTGTTGGCACAGGTGCGGTCCCGCAGCCTGGCCGCCTACGACCACCAGGATGTGCCGTTCGAGGTGCTCGTGGAGCGGCTCAATCCGACCCGGTCCCTGACTCATCACCCGCTGATCCAGGTGGCACTGGGATGGCAGAACGTTCCCGGCCAGTCCGGGAGCGCCCTGGCCCTCGGTGATCTGGAGGTCAGCCAGATGCCCGCGGACACCCACACCGCGCGCATGGATCTGAGCTTCTCGCTCGCCGAACGGCGGACCCAGACCGGAGCACCCGCCGGAATCGGTGGGACGGTGGAGTTCCGCACCGACGTGTTCGACACGGCGACCATCGAAACGATGATCAAGCGGTTCGAGCTCGTGTTGTCGGCGATGACCGCCGACACGGACCGGCAGCTGTCCTCGATCGACCTGCTCGATGCCGACGAACACGCCCACCTCGACGCGATCGGCAACCGGGCCGCGTTGGCGGGGCCGCTGCCGCCCTCGGATCCGGTATCGGTCCCGGGATTGTTCGCCGCGCAGGTCGCGCGGAACCCGGAAGCCGTCGCGGTCACCTTTGACGGCCGGTCACTGACCTACCGCGCACTCGACGAGGCAGCGAACCGGTTGGCGCACTTGCTCATCGGGCAAGGTGTCGGACCTGGTCGCTGTGTGGCCCTGCTACTGGAGCGCTCTGCGGACGCGATCGTCGCGATGCTGGCGGTGCTGAAGGCCGGGGCCGCCTACCTGGCCATCGACCCCGCGCTGCCCGCAGCCCGGATCGAGTTCATGCTGGCCGATGCCGACCCGGTCGCCGCGATCACCACCAACGGTCTGGCCGACCGGTTGGATGGCCATCGCCTGCGGGTGATCGACGTCGGCGATCCGGCGGTTACCCACCAGCCCAGCACCGCGCCCGCGGAACCGGCGCCGGACGGCATCGCCTACCTCATCTACACCTCGGGAACGACCGGGCTGCCCAAGGGGGTGGCCGTCAGCCACCACAACCTGACTCACCTCGCGCGGTCCACGCCTGCGCAGCTACCGGAGAATCAGGTTTGGACGCAATGTCATTCGTACGCCTTCGACTTCTCGGTATGGGAGATCTGGGCTGCGCTGCTGGCCGGGGCACGCCTGGTCGTGGTACCCGAGTCCGTCGTGAGTTCACCCGACGACTTCCATGCCCTCCTGGTCGGCGAGCGGGTCAACGTGCTCACCCAGACCCCGTCGGCGGCCGGTGCGCTGTCCCCGCAGGGGCTGGAGTCGGTCGCGTTGCTGCTCGGCGGTGAGGCCTGTCCGGGTGAGGTGGTCGATCGCTGGGCGCCCGGGCGTGTGGTGATCAACGCCTATGGCCCCACGGAGATCACGGTGTACGCGTCGATGAGCGCACCACTGAAAGCTGGGTCGGGGGCCGCGCCCATCGGGGCGCCCGTCCCGACATCGGCATTGTTCGTGCTGGACGAGTGGTTGCGCCCGGTGCCCCCTGGGGTGGTCGGCGAACTGTACGTGGCCGGCGACGGTGTGGCCTGCGGCTATCTGGGCCGCTCGGGTTTGACCGCAGCACGTTTCGTGGCGTGTCCGTTCGGTGAGCCGGGGCAGCCCGCAAGGCGGATGTATCGCACCGGAGACCTGGTGAGCTGGCGTGCCGACGGGCAACTGCAGTATCTGGGGCGCGCCGATGACCAGGTCAAGATTCGTGGCTATCGCATCGAACTCGGCGAGGTTCAGGCCGCGTTGAGTGGGCTGGCCGGAGTCGGACAGGCGGTGGTGATCGCCCGTGAGGACCAGCCGGGCATCAAGCGCCTGGTCGGCTACGTCATCCCAGACGAGGCCGGCTCGGTGGATCCGGCCGGGTTGCGCAGCGCACTGGCCGATCGGCTGCCGCCGTACATGGTCCCGGCGGCGATCGTGGTTCTCGACGCATTGCCGTTGACGGTCAACGGCAAACTCGACACCCGCGCCTTGCCTGCACCGGAATACCAGGACGCCGAGCAGTATCGCGCACCGCAGACCGCGGTCGAGGAGATCCTGGCCGGCATCTATGCCCAGGTGCTCGGGCTTGAGCGGGTGGGGATCGACGACTCGTTCTTCGACCTGGGCGGCGACAGCATCCTGTCCATGCAGGTGGTGGCCCGGGCCAGGGCATGCGGTGTGATGTGCAGGCCCCGTGACATTTTCGTCGAACAGACGGTGGCGCGACTGGCTCTGGTGGCAGGCCTCGATGCCGATGACACCGGCCCGGTCGACGAGGGCATCGGTCCGGTCGGGGCGACCCCGATCATGCGCTGGCTGGAAGAGGTCGACCGTGCCGGCGGTCCGGTCGACCAGTTCAACCAGACGGTGGTGGTCCAGGCCCCGCTGGGGGCCACCGTGTCCGACGTCGAGATGGTGTTGAACGCCCTGCTCGACCGGCATGCGATGCTGCGTTTGCGCGCTGAAGACGACGGGGCCGGGCGCTGGTCGCTCGCAGTGCCCGAGAAGGGTTCGGTGCGAGCACATCTGGAGTCCGTCGATGAGCTGTCCGACGACGCATTGATGCGGACCCGGTCGCGGCTGAACCCCGGTGCCGGGGAGATGGTCAGCGCGCTGTGGGTGGCCTCCACCGGCCAGTTGGTAATGACCGTCCACCACCTCGCGGTGGACGCGGTGTCGTGGCGGATTCTGCTCGAAGACCTCAACATCGCCTGGGCTCAGCATTGCCACGGTCAGGCGGTGGCACTCCCGACGACCGGGACCTCATTCGCGCAGTGGACGGAACTGCTCGGTGAGCACGCGCGCTCGGCGCCGGTGGTGGCTCTCGCCGACACCTGGCGGCGAGTGTCGGCGACCCCCTCCGCGCTGCCCACGGTCCGGCCCGAACTGGACACGTACGGCACGGCCGGGCACCTCACCGCATCGTTGGATGTCGAGACGACCCGCGTGCTGCTCGGTGAGGTTCCGGCAGCGTTTCACGCTGGGGTACAAGACATTCTGCTGATCGCCTACGGGCTGGCGCTGACCGAGTTCCTGGGCGTCACCTTGCCGGTCGGCATCGATGTCGAGGGCCACGGCCGTACCGAAGAATTGGGTGGAGCCTTCGACCGAAATCTCGACCTCTCGCGCACCGTGGGCTGGTTCACCACCAAGTACCCTGTGACACTCGATGTCCGAGGCCCCCTTGCCGGGCTGAAATGGGCTGAGGTGCGGGCCGGCGATCCGGCACTCGGCCGCGTGATCAAGGACGCCAAGGAACAACTGCGCGGCCTACCCGAGGGAATGACCTACGGACTCCTTCGCTACCTCAACCCCGACGTCGATCTGTCCGGAGCCGACCCGACCATCGGATTCAACTATCTCGGCAGGCTGGGCGCGACCGGCCCGGCACAGTCGGACGAACTTGCCGGGCTGTGGCTTGTCAGCCGCGATGGAGCGGCCGTCGCCGCGGCCGCCGCGGCCATACCGATGCCGCTGGGGCACACGGTCGAACTCAACGCGAGCACCGCCGAAACCGATGCCGGTCCAAGTCTGCACGCCGCCTGGACGTGGGCGCCCTCGGCTCTCGACGAGACCCAGATCAGCCGGCTGAGTCAGCTCTGGTTCGAGGCGCTCACCGGCATCTGTGCGCACATCTCCAGGGGCGGAGGCGGCCTGACACCGTCCGACATCGTCCCCGCCCGTCTCACCCAGCCCGAGATCGACGAACTGAGTGAGCACGACCGGATCGCCGATGTGCTGCCCCTGACGCCCCTGCAACAGGGACTTCTGTTCCAGGCCAACGCAACTCGAAGCAACGATGACGACGTCTACGCCATGCAACTCGACGTCACCATCACCGGCCCGCTGGATCCACACCGGCTGCGCGAGTCGGTGCGCACCGTGGTCAACCGCCACCCCAACCTGGCCGCGCGGTTCGACAAACGATTCGGCGAACCCGTCCAGATCATCCCGGCGGAACCCAGCGTGCCCTGGCAGTACCTCGACATGACCACGGACACAGATGCCACCGGTGTGGACGAGCAGATGCGGAGGTTGTGCGCCGACGAACGAGCGTCCGTCTGCGATCTGGCCCACCAATCAGCGTTCCGCGCGGCGCTGATCCGGTCCGCGCATGACGAGCACCGCTTCGTGATGACGTATCACCACATCGTGCTCGACGGCTGGTCACTGCCGATCCTGTTGCAGGAGATCTTCGCCGGCTATTACGGGCAGCGGCTTCCCGCCGCCGCGCCCTACCGCAGGTTCGTCACATGGCTGACCGATCGAGACGTCGACGCAGCTCACACCGCGTGGCGCGAAGTCATGGCGGGCTTCGCCACCCCGGCTCTGGTCGCCCCCAACCGGGCAACTCCAGGGCGACGGGCCACCGAGTCGTTCCGGTTGCCCGCCGAAACCACCCGGGCGGTCAATGAACTCGCGCGCTCACAGCACACAACTGCCAGCACCGTGCTCCAAGCGGCGTGGGCACAGGTGCTCATGTGGCTCACCGGCCGGAACGACGTCGCGTTCGGCGTCGCGGTCTCGGGCCGGTCGGCGGAGGTGGCCGGCGCGGATTCGATGGTGGGCCTGCTGATCAATACCGTGCCGGTGCGAGCCACCATCACACCGGATACCACCATCGCCGGACTGCTCGACGAACTGCAACGCCATCACGGCGACACCCTCGAGCATCAGCATCTGGCGCTCAGTGAAATCCACCGTGCCGTAGGCCATGACCAACTATTCGACACGCTTTTCGTCTACCAGAACTATCCGGTCGAGACGGTCGCGGCGACGATGGCCGACGGGTTGGCCATCACCGACGTCAACGGCCGCGAATACAACCACTACCCACTGACCCTGCAAGCCATGCCCGGCGCCGAACTGGTTCTGCGTGTCGAATTCGATACCGACGTATTCACTGCGAAGCGTGTGCAAAAAGTCGTCGGACGTTTCCAGCGCGTGCTGGAGGCCATGACCGGAGAGGTACAACCGTCGTGACTGCCGACGCCAACCGGCGATTGTTGTCGATGGATCTCGACGACGACGATGACGTCGAGGAGCTGGATGAGTGGGGCAACCGGGCAGCCTTGAATGCGGCGGTCCCGGTGTCGCTGTCGATCCCGGCCTTGTTCCACGAGCAGGTGGCTCGTCATGCGGACGCGGTGGCGGTCAGCCTCGGTGACAGTTCGTTGACCTATCGGGAAGTCGACACGGCCGCGAATCGGTTGGCGCACCTGCTGGTCGAGTGGGGAGCAGGTCCCGGGCTGCGGGTGGCGTTGTTGTTCCCGCGGTCGGTGGAGGCGGTCGTGGCGATCATGGCGGTACTGAAGACCGGTGCGGCGTATGTGCCGATCGATCCTTCGGTGCCGGATGCGCGCTTGGATTTCGTCCTGACCGACTCGGCTCCGATCGCTGTGGTCACCACCGCTGATCTGGTGAGTCGGTTGGACGGACGTGGGTTGACGGTGATCGATGTCAACGACTCCGCTGCGGCCGGCCGGCCGGGCAACCCACCGCCAGTCGAACCAACTGGCGAAGATGTTGCGTACCTGATCTACACGTCGGGGACGACTGGTGTGCCCAAGGGTGTGGCGATTCCGCATCGGAATGTGGCGCGGTTGCTGGATGCGATCGATCGTGATGTGGACCTGTCGGCGGGTCAGGTGTGGACGCAGTGTCATTCGTTGGCCTTCGACTTCTCGGTGTGGGAGGTTTTCGGCGCACTGCTGCACGGTGGCAGGTTGGTGGTGGTGCCCGAATCGGTGACGCGCTCGGCCGACGAGTTCCACGCGTTGTTGGTCGCCGAGCGGGTCAGTGTGCTCAGTCAGACACCGGCAGCGTTCTATGCGTTGGCCGCGGCCGACGACGCCCTGCCCGACCGCCGGCTCTCCCTCGAGGTCGTCGTGTTCGGCGGGGAGGCCTTGGAACCGCAGCGGCTTGCACCATGGTTGGACCGGCACGCGATGACGCCGCGGTTGATCAATATGTATGGGATCACCGAGACGACGGTGCATGCCTCGTTCCGTGAGATCACCGCCGCCGATGTGGACGCGGCTGTAAGCCCGATCGGTTTGCCGCTGGCGGATCTGGCGTTTTTCGTGCTGGACGGTTGGCTGCGTCCGGTGCCGGTCGGTGTGGTGGGCGAGTTGTATGTCGCCGGTGCGGGTTTGGGTTCCGGGTACGTCGGCCGGGCGCCGCTGACGTCGACGCGCTTTGTGGCCTGCCCGTTCGCCAGCCCAGGCACACCGGGAATCCGCATGTATCGCACCGGGGATCTGGTGTCGTGGGGCACCGACGGGCAGTTGCAGTACCTGGGGCGGGCGGATGAGCAGGTCAAGATCCGTGGTTATCGGATCGAGCTCGGTGAGATCCAGTCGGCGCTGACCGCGCTGGACGGTGTCGAGCAGGCGGTGGTGATCGCCCGGGAGGATCGGCCCGGGGACAAGCGGCTGGTCGGCTATGTCACCGGGACCGCCGATCCCGCTGCGTTACGTGTGGTGCTGGGGGAGACGCTGCCGCCGTATATGGTGCCCGCCGCGGTGGTGACCATCGATGCGATGCCTTTGACCGTCAACGGCAAGCTCGACAAAAAGGCTTTGCCGGCACCGGAATACCAGCATGTCGATGCCTACCGGGCCCCGAACACTCCCACCGAGGAGATCCTGGCCGGCATCTACGCCCAGATCCTCGGCCTGAACCGCGTCGGCGTCGACGATTCATTCTTCGATCTCGGTGGGGATTCCTTGCAGGCCATGCGCCTGGTGGCCGCCCTCAACCGGACGCTGGGCACCGGCCTCGAAGAGCGCGTCCTCTTCGAGGCCCCGACGGTCGCCCAGTTGATGCTCCACATCGGTGACGACGAAGGCCGGCATCAACCGCTGCTGGCAGGCGAGCGGCCTGCGGTGATGCCGCTGTCGTTTGCCCAGAGCCGGTTGTGGTTTGTCGACCAATTGAACGGTCCTTCACCGGTTTACAACCTGGCAGCGGGGTTGCGCCTTGCCGGACGACTCGATGTCGAGGCCCTGGGCGCCGCGTTCGCGGACCTCTTGGACCGCCACGAGAGCCTGCGCACGCTGTTCCCGACGGTTGACGGGACGCCTCGGCAGCTGATTGTGCCCGCTGAGCGCATCGAATTCGGCTGGGAGGTGATTGATGCCGTCGGATGGCCGGCCGGCAGGTTGGAGGGGGCCGTCGCGGATGCGGCGCGTCACACCTTCGACCTGGCTGCCGATATCCCGCTGCGGGCAAAGGTATTCCGGGTAGCCGAAGACGAGCATGTGCTGGTGGCGGTGGTTCACCACATCGCCGCCGACGGTTGGTCGATCACTCCGCTGGTGGCCGATCTGGGGGTGGCTTATGCGAGTCGGCGTGAAGGAAAGGCGCCGGGCTGGCTGCCGTTGGCGGTCCAGTACGCGGACTACACGTTGTGGCAGCGCGCCCAGCTCGGCGATCTGGAGGACAGCGACAGCCGCATCTCCCAGCAGCTGAGGTTCTGGGCAGACACGCTGGCCGGGATGCCCGAACGCCTGGCATTGCCGACCGATCGTCCCTATCCCTTGGTGGCTGACCAGAATGGCGACCGGGTCGATGTGGAATGGCCCGCTGATCTACAGCAACAGGTGGCTCGCCTGGCTCGTGACCACAACGCGACCAAATTCATGGTGATCCAAGCGGCACTGCTGACTCTGTTGTCGAAGCTCAGCTCGAGTTCCGATGTGGCGGTGGGCTTCCCGATCGCCGGGCGCCGTGATCCTGCCCTTGACGAGCTGATCGGGTTCTTCGTCAACACGTTGGTGCTGCGCGTCGACCTGGCCGGAGACCCGAGTGTTGCCGAGGTACTGGCTCAGGTTCGGGCACGCAGTCTCGGTGCGTTCGAACATCAGGACGTGCCGTTCGAGGTACTCGTAGAGCGGCTCAATCCGACCCGCTCCCTGACCCACCACCCACTGGTGCAGGTGATGTTGGCCTGGCAGAACCTTCCCGGGCAGATGGGCGCCGACGGTGGCGGGGTGTCGCTGGGGGATCTGCAGGTCACTCAACTGCCGCTGGACACCCACACCGCGCGGATGGACCTGTCGTTGTCGCTGGCCGAACGCTGGACGGAAACCGGTGAGGCCGCTGGGATTTCCGGCACCGTCGAGTTCCGTACCGATGTCTTCGACGCCGGCAGCATCGAAGCCCTCATCGATCGGTTGCAGCGTGTCCTCGAGGCGATGGCTACCGACCCCACCCTGCGTGTGTCGGCGATCGATGTGCTCGATGCCGACGAGCGGTCCCGGCTGGACACGGTGGGCAATCTGGCGACGCTGACCCGTCCGACTCCCGGTCCGGTGTCGATTCCGGTTCTGTTCGACGCTCAAGTGACCCGTGATCCCGGTGCGGTGGCCGTCAGTTTCGACGGAAGCCACATCACGTACGGGGATCTCGATCGGGCCGCGAATCGGTTGGCGCACCTGCTCGTCGAGCAGGGTGTTGGTCCGGGCCGGCGGGTGGCATTGCTGTTCTCGCGGTCAGTCGAGGCGATCGTCGCGATCTTCGCGGTGCTCAAGACCGGCGCGGCGTACGTACCTGTCGATCCTGCCGTGCCCGATTCCCGGTTGGAGTTCATCCTCACCGATTCCAGGCCGGTGGCGGCGGTCACCACCACGGATCTTGCCGACCGGCTGGCCGGGCACGAGTTGCGGGTGATCGCCGTCGACGATGCCGCGGTGGCCGGCCAACCCGATACAGCCCTGCCGGGTCCGGCCCCGGACGACATCGCGTATCTGATCTACACCTCGGGCACCACGGGTGTGCCGAAAGGTGTGGCGATCCCGCACCACAACGTGACTCGCTTGCTGCAGGCGCTCGACGCCGATCTGGAGTTGTCGACGGATCAAGTGTGGACGCAGAGTCATTCGCTGGCCTTCGACTTCTCGGTCTGGGAGATCTTCGGCGCACTGTTGCACGGGGGCCGACTGGTGGTGGTGTCCGATTCGGTGGCACGGTCACCCGAAGAGTTCCACGCCTTGCTGGTCGCCGAGCGCGTCAGTGTGTTGAGTCAGACGCCGTCGGCGTTCTATGCGCTGCAGGCCGCGGACGAGCTCTCATCGGGGGCGGGTTCTGAGCTCGAGCTTGAGCTGGTCGTATTCGGCGGTGAAGCACTGGACCCGACGCGGCTGGCCGAGTGGTTCCAGGACCATCCGGTGTTGCCGCGGTTGATCAACATGTACGGGATCACCGAGACCACGGTGCACGCCTCGTTCCGGGAGATCACCGAGCTCGATGCGGAGGTCGCGGTCAGCCCGATCGGTGTGCCGCTGAAGCACCTGGCCTTTGTCGTGCTCGATCGCTGGTTGCGTCCCGTGCCCGTTGGGGTGGTGGGCGAGTTGTATGTCGCCGGTGCGGGTTTGGGTTCCGGCTATGTGGGCCGGGCGCCGTTGACGTCGACGCGGTTTGTCGCGTGCCCGTTCGGGTCGCCGGGGATGCGGATGTATCGCACCGGGGATCTGGTGTGCTGGCGCGCGGACGGGGAACTGCAATATCTGGGCCGTGCCGATGAGCAGGTCAAGATCCGCGGGTATCGCATCGAATTGGGCGAGATCCAGTCCGCGCTGAAGGCTTTGGACGGTGTCGAGCAGGCCGTGGTGATCGCCCGTGAGGATCGGCCGGGGGACAAGCGGCTGGTCGGTTATGTCACCGGGACCGCCGATCCCGCTGCGTTGCGTGCTGCACTCATGGAGAAGCTGCCGCCGTACATGGTCCCGGCCGCCGTGGTGGAGATCGAGGCCCTGCCTTTGACGGTCAACGGAAAACTCGACATCCGTGCATTGCCTGCACCGGAGTACCAGGACGTCGATCGCTACCGTGCTCCGGCCACCGGCGTCGAGGAGCTACTGGCGGGCATCTTCGCCCAAGTCCTCGGTCTGGAACAGGTCGGGGTCGACGACTCGTTCTTCGACCTTGGCGGCGACAGTATTTCGGCCATTCAGGTGATCTGGCGCGCCCACGGTGCCGGCTTGACCGGGCGTCCACGTGACATCTTCGTCCAGCAGACGGTGGCCCGGTTGGCGCGGGTGGTCAGGATGGCCAACAACGCCGGCGACGTGATCGACGAGGGTCTCGGTCCGGTGGTGGCGACCCCGATCATGCGGTGGCTGAAGGGCCTCGAGCGTGCCGACGGCCCGATCGACGAGTTCAATCAGACGGTGGTGCTGCAGGCACCCGCCGGTGCGTCCGAGGGCGACGTCGTAATCCTGTTGCAGGCCTTGCTCGATCGGCATGGCATGCTCCGGTTGCGTGCCGAGGACGACGGCGCCGGTGGGTGGGCTTTGACGGTGCCCGAACCGGATGCGGTGGATGCGCGAGAGCATCTGCTCACCGTCGACGTGTTGACGGAAGACGCACTGGCAGCGGCGCGCTCGCGGTTGAATCCCGCCGCCGGGGTGATGTTGAGCGCGTTGTGGAGTTCGGCCACAGGGCAACTCGCGTTGGTCGCCCACCACATGGCTGTCGACGGAGTGTCGTGGCGAATTGTGTTGGAGGACCTCAATATCGCCTGGACCCAGCATCGCGGCGAGCAGCCGGTGCTGCTGCCGCCGACCGGGTCGTCGTTCAAACGGTGGGCAGACCTGCTGGCTGAGTACGCGCACCACCCCGACGTGGTCGGCCGGGCGGAGGCGTGGCGACAGGTGGCCTCGATCCCGCCCGCATTGCCGGCACCGCGGCCCGCGGAGGATACGTTCGCCACCGCCGGATACCTGTCGGAGTTCCTGGATGCCGAGACCACCCACATGCTGCTGGGTGACGTTCCGGCGGCGTTTCACGCCGGGGTGCAAGAGATCCTGTTGATCGCGTTCGCACTGGCGTGGGCCCAGTATTTGGGGACGGGCGGCGCTCCGATCGCCATCGATGTGGAGGGCCACGGGCGCCAGGAGGACTTGGCAGATCTGGGCGCACCCGACGATCCAGAGGTCGACCTGTCGCGCACGGTGGGGTGGTTCACCGCCAAGTACCCGGTATCGCTGGCGGTCGGTGGGCTGCGCTGGACGCAGGTGGTGGCAGGCGATGCGGCGCTCGGCGCGGTCATCAAGGACGCCAAAGAGCAGCTTCGAACCTTGCCCGACGGCCTGACCTACGGACTGCTGCGCTACCTCAACCCCGACGTGGACCTGGCCGGATCCGATCCGGTGATCGGGTTCAACTATCTCGGGCGGCTGGGCTCCCCGGCGGCGTACGCGTCCGGTGACGTGTGGCGTTTCAGTCAAGACGGCCTGTCGATGACCGGTGCGGCCGGCGCTATGCCGATTTCGCTGGCGCACTCCGTGGAACTCAATGCGGTCACCATCGACACCGACAGCGGCCCGCACCTGAATGCCACCTGGACGTGGGCGCCCACCGCACTGGATCGTACGGCTGTCACCCGGATCAGCCGGTTGTGGTTCGACGCCCTGGCGGGTATCTGTGCTCATGTCAGGCGGGGCGGTGGCGGATTGACGCCGTCGGACATTGCGCCGGCAAGGCTGAGCCAGCATCAGATCGATGCGCTGCACAGTGAATTCCCCATCGCCGACGTGCTTCTCCTGACGCCGTTGCAGCAGGGACTGCTGTACCACGCCGGCATCGCGAACTCCTCTGGCGACGACGTCTATGCGGTGCAGCTGGACCTGGCTTTGAGCGGTCCGCTCGACGTACACCGGCTGCGCGATGCCGTGCAGACCGTGGTGAGCCGGCATCCGCATCTGGCTGCCCGCTTCTGCCCGCAATTCGAGCAACCCGTGCAGGTGATCCCCGCTGATCCGGTGACACCCTGGCGGTATATCGAGTTGGACGCCAACGGCATTGGCGTCGACGAGCAGATCGAGGAGATCTGCGCCGCCGAACGTGGCGCGGTGTGCGACCTCGAGAACCAACCTGCCTTCCGGACCGCCCTCATCCGGATCGCGGAAGACCGGCACCGGTTCGTCCTGACCAACCATCACATCGTGCTCGACGGCTGGTCGATGCCGATCCTGATGCAGGAGATCTTCGCCGGCTACCAGGGGCTGCGGCTGCCTGCGGCCTCCCCGTACCGCAGCTTCGTGACGTGGCTGTCCGAACGCGATCACCATGCCGCCCATGCGGTGTGGCGTGAGGTGCTGGCCGGTTTCGACACTCCGATTCTCGTCGGACCGCCGCAGAAGCTGCGGTTCGGGCAGCGTTGTGTCGGCTCGTACCGGGTGCCCGCCAAGACCACGCGGGCCCTCACGAAACTGGCGCGCGCCCATCACACCACCGTGAACGTCGTCTTGCAGGGGGCTTGGGCACTCCTGCTCAGCTCGCTGACCGGCCATCACGACGTCGCCTTCGGAACCGTCGTCTCGGGTAGGCCACCGGAGGTGGACGGTGCGGATTCGATGGTCGGCCTGCTGATCAACACGGTCCCGGTGCGGGCCACCTTCACCCCGGACACCACCACGGCCGATCTGCTGGATCAGTTGCAGAGCGCCCACAACGACACACTCGATCATCAGCACGTGGCACTCAGCGACATTCACCGCATGACCGGCCAGGACAGCCTCTTCGACACCGTCTTCGTGTACGAGAACTATCCGACCGATACCGGGACACCGCCGGGCGGCGAGGGTTTGGCCGTCACCGGTTTCAGCAGCCGCGACTTCTATCACTACCCGATCGCGGTGCAAGCCGGGCCCGGTCGCGAGTTGGAGCTGCGGGTCCAATACGACACCGATGTTTTCGACGGCGAAACCATCGAAGCGCTGATGGAGCGGTTCAAGAAGGTGTTGGTGGGGATGACGGCCCATCCGGGTCGCCGCGTGTCATCCCTGGATCTCCTGACGAAGACCGCGCGCCTGGACCGGTGGGGGCGCAAAGCGGTATCGGCTCGGCCGGACACCGGCGCGGTACCGGCACCCGAAGTCGGTGCGGCCGACGGTGCCTATCGCCCCCCGGCGACCTTGGTCGAGCAGATCGTGGCCAGCATCTACGCCGAGGTGCTTGGCGTAGACCGGGTGGGAGTGGAGGAGTCGTTCTTCGATGCGGGGGGCGATTCGATTTCTGCGATGCGTGCGATCGCCGCCATCAATGGAGCTCTCGACGTCGAACTCACGATGCTCGCGCTGTTCGACGCGCCGTCCGTACGCAGCTTGGCTCAGCAGTTGGCAAGCGCCCCGGTGCAGTGAACGACTGCCGCGCCGGCCCCGTGCGGGCCGGTGCGGCAGTCACCACATATAGGGCACCAGGCGGTAGCGCGCTTTCTGCGCGTATTCGCGGTAGCCGTCCAGCTCTTGCACAAGCAGCTTTTCCTCATCCCGGATGCGGATGACGAGCACGATGAGGCCCGGTATGACGGGCAGGAGCCCCCAGTAGGAGCCGAGTGCGAGGGGGAAGCCGATGATCGTCAGCACGTTGCCGGTGTACATGGGGTGACGAACCAGCCCATAGAGGCCGGTGGAGGCGAGCTTTTGGCCTGACTCCACCTGCACCGTGGAGGCCGCGAAGCTGTTCTGGATGACCACCAGGCTCGTGACACCCAGCCCGACGGCCACCAGAACATCGCCGGCCACGCAGATCGCCGCCGGTACCGCCGACCAGTCGAAGCGGTGGTCCAGGGCGCTGACCACCACCATCGCCGCCAGCGACAGATACCAGCCGGCGATGAGGACCTTCTGCACGGTCCGGGTCTCCGCCGCCGGTCCGGCGTGCTTACGCCGTTGGTGTGCCTCGGGGTTTGTCTGTTGCAAGAAGATGCTGGGAATCCACGTCGACAGGGCGAACACGACGAGAAAAGCCCAGGCCTGCCAGAAGTCGAGGGTGCCGGCGAGTGAGAACAGCACCAAGCCGAACACGATGAGTTCAACAAGCCCGAACCCGACTACTCTCGCAACGGCTTTCACGATCCTCCTGTCGTCCGTCGCGGCACAGACTGCCGGCGGGCGCAACCCAGCGCACGGCTCAACCTACCGTCGGTGACCTGTGAGACGGGCGCGATTGACGGACAAGTCAAAGCCCTGAACGCAGGCCCCTTGAAGCGACAGCGGACCCGAAGCGTTCTGGCAGGGGTACGCCGAGTCTGCGGTGATAGTCCTGACTCATGAAGACGAAAGCACGTGTTGCGGCAATGACAGCGGTACTCACCGCAGGTATCGGTCTCGCGGGTCTGGGCGGAGCTGTCGCGCAGGCGGCGCCCACGGTGCCGCTGCCGGATTACCACTGGTGCCCGGGGGAGTTCTGGCACCCCGAATGGGGTTTCAACTGGGGTGGCGACCGGTGCCATGACGACTACTACTTCGACGGCGAGGCCCGTGACCGCGGGCACTGGCACGGACGCGGCGATTGGCGTCCGGGCTTCTGATCAGCCAGGGGCCGATCGGTGTGTGGTGGTGCCCTCGGTGAGATTCGAACTCACACTGTACGGGTTTTGAATCCGTTTCCTCTGCCAGTTGGGATACGAGGGCGTGCCGATCAGTACTGCGGCCTACCACCATAGAGGATGGCCCCGAGGTCGCCGAACGGCGGCCTCCACGACAGAATGTTCCCCATGACCGGGTCACCGAAAGACGCTGACAGTCCCCGCCGCGTGCTCATCGCCGAGGATGAGGCGCTCATCCGCCTCGACCTCGCGGAGATGCTCCGGGAGGAGGGCTACGAGGTCGTCGGTGAGGCCGGCGACGGGCAGGAGGCCGTCGAGCTCGCCGAGTCGCTGCGCCCGGACCTGGTGATCATGGACGTCAAGATGCCGCGACGCGACGGTATCGATGCGGCTTCCGAGATCGCCAGCAAGCGCATCGCCCCGATCGTCATCCTGACCGCGTTCAGCCAGCGGGAGCTGGTCGAGCGGGCCCGCGATGCAGGGGCGATGGCGTACCTGGTCAAGCCCTTCAGCATCACCGACCTGGTCCCGGCCATCGAGGTGGCGGTCAGCCGGTTCAGCGAGATCGCCGCGCTGGAAAACGAAGTGGCGACGCTGGGGGACCGTCTGGAGACCCGCAAGCTGGTCGAGCGGGCCAAGGGTTTGCTGCAGAGCAAACACCAGATGACCGAGCCCGAGGCGTTCAAGTGGATTCAGCGGGCCGCGATGGACCGCCGGACCACCATGAAACGGGTGGCCGAGGTGGTACTGGAAACCCTCGATGAATCCGAGGAATCACCCGTTCAGGAGAGCTGATCGGCGGGCCCGGTTGTTAATTGTGGGTTTCCGCCGGGCCGAAATTCCGCATTCAACCAGGACCCACGGACGAACCATTCACTCAACATCCCGCACTCGGGCCGGTCGTTGGCTATGTTCTACCCGAAGCTCCGGCGCCCAGCCCTCACACGGTCAGGGCGCCGGTGCCGCTGACAACTCTGACCCGGAGGTGAAGCGTGCGCGGTCGCGTGGCACGGAAAGCATTTGCTCTCGGAAGTGCGGGTGTGGTTGCCCTGGCGATTGCCGGCTGTAACCAGTCCTCGCCGGAAGGCGAGGCATCGCAGACCAATTTGAAGATCGTCGAGAAGGTGCAGATCGACGAGAACGGTGCTGAGGTCAAGGCCGCCGAGGGAGTCAGCCCGGCTGATCCCGCGGGCGACGGCAAGGCCACCTGCCCGCCCGTGATGATCGGCATGATGGGTGCGCTCAACGGTCCGGACGCCGCCCTGGGCATCAACATCAAGAACGGTGTGCAGCTCGCGATCGACAAGCACAACGCCGCCAACTCCGGCTGCCAGGTGCAGCTCAAGAGCTTTGACACCGAAGGCGATCCGCAGAAGGCGACCGGTGTGGCGCCGCAGATCGTCGACGAGGCGTTCATCATCGGCCTCATCGGGCCCGCGTTCTCCGGGGAGACCAAGGCCACCGGCGACGTGTTCAACCAGGCCGGTCTGGTCGCGGCCACCGCATCGGCCACCAACGTCACGTTGAGCGAGAACGGGTGGAAGACGTTCTTCCGCGGCCTGGCCAACGACGGCGTCCAGGGTCCCTCGGTGGCCAACTACCTCAAGAACACGCTCGGTAACAAGAAGGTGTGTGTGGTCGACGACAGCACCGACTATGGGCTGGGCCTGGCCCAGACGGTGCGCGAAACCCTTGGCCCGGTGGCCGATTCGTCGTGCAACATCTCGGTGAAGAAGGGCGACAAGGAGTTCTCGGCTGCCGTCACCCAGATCAAGGGAGCTGCTCCGGACTCGGTGTTCTACAGCGGCTACTACTCCGAGGCCGCACCGTTCGTGCAGCAGCTCAAGGACGGCGGCGTGACGGCGACCTTCGTCAGCGCCGACGGCACCAAGGACCCGCAGTTCGTCGACCAGGCGGGTGAGTCGTCGAAGGGCGCCTTGCTGTCCTGCCCGTGCGGTCCGGCCACCGGATCGTTCGCCGACGAGTACACCCAGAAGTTCGGCCAGGCACCGGGTACCTACAGCACCGAGGGGTACGACCTGGGCACCATCCTGCTCAAGGGCATCGACTCGGGTGCCATCACCCGGCCGGCACTGCTGGACTACGTCCGCAAGTACGAGGGCCAAGGCGTGGGCCGCAAGTACCAGTGGACGGACAAGGGTGAGCTCACCACCACCCTGATCTGGATGTACGAAGTCAAGTAGCCCACCAGACGAAACGCGTCCGAGACCGCCACCAGGACTCGGACGCGTTTCGTTACACAACACTTCAGTCAGGAGCCGCCACCGGATGATCTCCCAGTGCGTCGAGCAGTCCGCCTGCCTGGCATCCAACATCAGTTTCAACCTGGATGGCCTGCGAGACGGCTTCTGGCAGTTGACGATCGACGGCCTGTCCTGGGGTGCGATCTACGCGCTGGTAGCGGTGGGCTACACCCTGGTCTTCGGTGTGCTGCGCCTGATCAACTTCGCCCATTCCGAGATCTTCATGCTGGGCATGTTCGGCGCCTATTTCTGTCTGGACGTCATCCTCGGCTTCACCCCGAGCGGCAACGCCTACAACAAAGGTGTCGCGCTGACGGTGCTGTATCTCGGCATCGCCATGCTGTTCGCGATGTTGGTCTCGGGGTCGGCGGCGGTCGGCCTGGAGCTCATCGCCTACCGGCCGCTGCGAAAACGCAACGCCCGCGCGCTGACCTTCCTCATCACAGCCATCGGTATGTCGTTCGTGCTGCAGGAGTTCGTGCACTTCGTGTTGCCGAAGCTGTTGAAGGGCTACGGCGGAAGCAACGCTCAACAACCCATCGTCCTGGTGCAGCCCAAGACTCAGTTCACGATCTTCGGTGCCTCGGTGTCGAACGTGGCACTGGTGATCGTGGGTGCCGCGCTGGTGCTGGCCCTGCTGACCGACATCGCGATCAACCGCACCAAGTTCGGCCGCGGTATCCGGGCTGTCGCACAGGACCCGACCACCGCGACGCTGATGGGCGTCTCCCGGGAACGCATCATCATGCGGACCTTCCTGATCGGTGGTCTGCTGGCGGGTGCCGCGGCGCTGCTCTACACGCTGAAGGTTCCGCAGGGCATCATCTACTCGGGCGGATTCCTGCTCGGCATCAAGGCATTCTCGGCAGCGGTGCTCGGCGGCATCGGTAATCTTCGCGGTGCTCTGCTGGGCGGTCTGCTGCTGGGCATCATGGAGAACTACGGGCAGGCGGTGTTCGGAACGCAGTGGCGTGACGTCGTGGCCTTCGTTCTGCTGGTGCTGGTCCTGTTGTTCCGGCCGACCGGCATACTCGGTGAGAGCCTCGGGAAGGCGCGGGTATGAGCGAGCATCACGGTTCAGAGTCCGCCGGGTCGGTGACCAAGACCCTGCTGGCCCCCGGAGACGCGATTCGCGACTCGTGGTCCACCCTGCCGCGGATGGCCAAATGGTTTGTGGGCATTGTCGGTTTCGGCCTGCTGGCCCTGCTGCCGTTGTTCACGCCCAGCTTCCTCAACACCACCGGCATCAGTTTCGGCGGCACCATGGCCCAGTTCGCGATGGTCGCCATCATCGCGATCGGCCTCAACGTCGTCGTCGGGCAGGCCGGGCTCCTCGACCTCGGTTACGTGGGCTTCTACGCGGTCGGCGCCTACACGGTCGCGCTGCTGACCAGCCCCGACAGTCCGTGGAACAAGGTGGGCCCCGACGGGTTCTTCAGCAAGGACTGGGCCTGGCTCTCATGTGTGCCGCTGGCGATGGCGGTCACCGCGCTGGCCGGGCTGATCCTGGGAACGCCCACCCTGCGGTTGCGCGGAGACTATCTGGCCATCGTCACCCTCGGATTCGGCGAGATCATCCGTCTGCTCGCCGACAACCTGTCCGACGTCACCAACGGTTCGCGTGGACTCAACCAGGTCGCGTACCCACGGCTGGGGGAGAGCGAGAAGCTGCCCAACGGGGTGTTCTCCAGCGGCAACTCGGCCGGCGAGGCGAACTACGGCACCTGGTGGTTCTGGCTGGGCCTGATCCTGATGGTCGGCATCCTCCTGTTGGTGGGCAACCTGGAGCGCAGCCGGGTCGGGCGCGCCTGGGTGGCGGTCCGCGAGGACGAGGACGCCGCAGAGGTGATGGGCGTCAACACCTTCCGGTTCAAGCTGTGGGCGTTCGTGATCGGCGCCGCGATCGGCGGCCTCTCGGGCGCGCTCTACGCCGGCCAGGTTCAGTACGTGGCGCCGCCGACGTTCAACATCATCAACTCGATGTTGTTCCTGTGCGCGGTGGTGCTCGGCGGACAGGGCAACAAGCTCGGCGTCATCTTCGGTGCCTTCATCGTCGTGTATCTGCCCAACCGGCTCCTGGGAGTCGAGTTCCTCGGGATCAACCTCGGTGACCTCAAGTATCTCTTCTTCGGTTTGGCGCTGGTGGTGCTGATGATCTTCCGGCCGCAAGGCCTTTTCCCGGTACGCCAGCAGCTGTTGACGTACGGAAGATCGGCTCGACAGTTGTTGCGCGGCAACACGGACAAGGAGCCGGTGGGATGAGTGAGCCCATGCCCGGCGTGACCGAGAGCGTCGAGGAACTGGCCGGCGTGCACCGCGAGATCCAGGCAGCCGAGGGTGAGATCCTGCTGGAGACAAGGGATCTCACCGTCAAGTTCGGTGGCCTCGTCGCCCTGGACTCGGTCAGCTTCAACATCCGCCGCGGTGAGATCCTCGGTCTGATCGGGCCCAACGGTGCGGGCAAGACCACCTGCTTCAACGCGATCACCGGTGTTTACCGGCCCAGCTCGGGATCGGTCGTCTTCGACGGCGCGCCACTGGGCCGGATCAAGCGGCACCAGATCACGCGCCGTGGCATCGCCCGTACCTTCCAGAACATCCGGCTCTTCGGCGAGATGACCGCGCTGGAGAACGTCATGGTGGGCACCGATGCGCGGCACAAGACGTCGGTGCCCGGTGCCCTCGTGCGTTCCCCTCGGCACCGTCGTGAGGAACGGTCGGCGATCGAACGCGCCGCGGCATTGCTGCACTTTGTGGGGATCGCCCACCGCGGCGAGGAGAAGGCCAAGAATCTGCCCTACGGTGACCAGCGCCGCCTCGAGATCGCCCGCGCACTGGCCACCGAGCCCAAGCTGTTGTGCCTGGACGAGCCGGCCGCCGGGTTCAATCCCGCCGAGAAGGCGTCACTGATCGAGCTGATCCGCAAGATCCGCGACGACGGCTACACCGTGCTGTTGATCGAGCACGATATGCGTCTGGTGATGGGGGTGACCGACCGCATCGTGGTGCTGGAATTCGGCCGCAAGATCGCCGACGGACTGCCACACGAAATCCGCGAGGACCCGAAGGTCATCGCCGCCTATCTGGGGGTACCCGATGACGAGCTCGGCTGAGACCAGCCGCCCGGTGCTGCTCGAGGTGCGCGACGTGGTGGTGCACTACGGCCGGATCAAGGCGTTGCACGGGGTTTCGCTGGTGGTGCACGAGGGGGAGCTGGTCACGCTGCTGGGCTCCAACGGGGCCGGTAAGACCACGATGATGCGCGCGATCTCCGGTCTACGGCCGCTGACCTCGGGTTCGGTCTGGTTCGAGGGTCGTGACATCTCCCGGGTGAAAGCACACCAGCGCGTGATCGACGGGCTGATCCAGGCTCCCGAGGGTCGCGGGGTGTTCCCCGGCATGACGGTGCTGGAGAACCTCGAGATGGGTTGCTATGGGCGCAAATTCGCGTCCCGCGGGGAGCATGACGAGCGGTTGGACTGGGTGTTCACGACGTTCCCGAGGCTGGCCGAGCGGCGCACCCAGGTCGGCGGCACCCTCTCCGGCGGGGAACAGCAGATGCTGGCCATCGGCCGGGCACTGATGTCCCGGCCCAGGGTGTTGCTGCTCGACGAGCCGTCGATGGGATTGGCGCCGATGGTGATCTCGCAGATCTTCAAGATCATCTCCGAGATCAACACCCAGGGCACCACGGTGCTGCTGGTCGAACAGAATGCCCAACAGGCGCTGAGCCGGTCCGACCGCGCCTACATCCTGGAGACCGGCAATGTCACCCGCACCGGTGATGCGCGGGAACTGTTGGCAGACGACAGCATTCGCGCCGCCTACCTCGGTGTCGCGTCGCCCGGCCCGACATACCCGCGCACCGCGAGCGTGCGTGTCTGCCGGCGACACGCCGCGCAGAAGCCCACAATTGCGCACGCTCACGGCACTCTGAGGTGGTGATGGTAGGCAAATCGATCGCGCTGTTCGTCCTCGCTGCTGTGCTGGAGATCGGCGGCGCCTGGCTGGTATGGCAGGGCGTGCGCGAGCACCGCGGCTGGATGTGGATGGGCGCCGGGGTGATCGCGCTCGGCGCCTACGGCTTCGTCGCGGCATTCCAGCCCGACGCCCACTTCGGCCGGGTCCTGGCTGCCTACGGCGGCGTGTTCATCGCCGGTTCGTTGTTGTGGGGCATGGTGGCCGACGGCTTCCGGCCCGACCGCTGGGATGTCGCCGGTGCGGTCGTGGCCCTCCTCGGCGTCGGGCTGATCATGTATGCCCCGCGCTGACCGTCAGCCCAGATGGGCGCTGTCGTCGTCGAGGTCGTCGCGGCTCAGGCCCATCGGGGTCGCGGCGGGCACGTCGCCGGCGGCCACCACCTGCCGGGTGATCGGCGTCAGCACCCGGAACAGGGTGGTGATCTCGTCGTCGGTCAACGCGTCCAGCGCACCAAGGGCCAGGGCATCGGTCCGGTCCTCGACCGTCTGCTTGACGTCTCGCCCGGCGTCCGTGAGCTCGCCCCGGCTGTCGAGCCAGCCGCGCGAACGCAATTGCTCGACGTAGCCCGCCCACTGCTCGTCGTCGTAGTCGCGGCCGCGCATGATCATCTCGCGCGGCACCCGGCCGGCCGCGGCGTGCAGCACATTGCATTCCCGTCCGCTGATCCCCTCGGCGACCAGCACAGCGATATGGCCGTCGCCGCGTTGCTCACGCAGCAGGGTGACCGCATGCCAGAGCTTCGCGATCGGTTCCTCCGGCCAGGGCAGGGCCCGGTTGGCGGCGTAGAGCGGCCGGCCGTCCAGGGGCGCGGTGCGGGCCGCCTTCGCGGCCAGCTCGGCCGCCAGGCGGGTCGATTCCGAGTCGGTCACCCCGGAGCGACGCAGTGCCGCGACGGCCGACTCCGACCGCAGCTGCAAAAGCTTTGCCGGACTTGCCTTGTCCCATGCCGCGGGTAGCGCCCTGGCCACCCGCTCGGTGGTGAAGTTGTAGAACGCCGCGGCGACGACTTCGGGCGGCACGATGCCAAGTGGCGCCGAGCGGGCGCCGAAGTAGCCCATCCAGAAGCCGGGGTAGCCCAATTCGGCGAACGCCGCGAGCGACTCCGGGGCGAAGTAGGTGACCCCGTGTACCGGCTCCAGCCGGTCGAAGAAGCGACGTGCCAATGCGGGAGAACGACCCATACCGCTAGTTAAGCATCGGGACCGTCACCGTCGACCACCGCGGTGGCGGCCTCGTCGATGATGGCCCGCATGGCCCGTTCGGCGCCGTCCTCGTCGCGCAGCCGGATCGCCCGGGCCACCTCGTCGTGCAGCGCGATGGCGGCCGGGTTGGGGGAGTCCGGCATCAGGCCGTGCTGGGTGCGCCCGGCCAGGACCTCGGCCACCACGTCATTGAGTGCGCGGAACATCTCGTTGCCGCTGGCGTCCAGGAGCGTCTGGTGGAAAACCTTGTCGGCCAACAAATAAGCGTCGAGATTGCCGGACCGGCCATGTACCACCATGTCGGAAACCGCGGCGGCCAGGATCCGGCACTGATCCGGGTTCGCGCGCCGGGCGGCGAGTGCTGCGGCGGCCGGTTCGAAACCCCGCCGGAGTTCCGACAGCGACGCCAGCAGGGCGGCGCGGTCGCCGGCCTGCAGACGCCAGCGAATCAGCCTGGGGTCGAACACATTCCATTTGCGCGCGGGCTGGACGGTGATTCCCACCCGGCGCCGTGATTCCACCATGCCCATCGATTCCAGGACGCGGATCACTTCGCGCGCGACACTGCGGGATACCTCATGCTCGGTGCTGACCCGGTCCAGGGTCAGCACCTGCTCGGCCGCCAGCTCACCGGAGACGATGCCGGTGCCGAGCGCGGTCAGCAGGCTGGCATGCAGCGCACCGACGTTTGAGGGCGAGGACACGGTTACATCGTGTCATATCCGCCGATGGGCGGTAAAAAAACCGATGTAATCGTGACACTCTTGCAAACGTATGCCTTTTAAGGCAGGCTGTGTGACGGCAGACACATATCGTGAGGCGGATGTATGGGTTCACCAGTCGTGGTCATGGGGGTATCGGGGTCGGGTAAGTCGACCGTCGGCGCCGCGTTGGCACAGCGGATGCGCGTGCCGTTCGCCGATGCCGACGACTTTCACCCCGCGGCCAACATCGCCAAGATGTCCGCGGGCCACGCCCTCGACGACGACGATCGCTATCCCTGGCTGGAGTCGATCGGTGAGTGGCTCGCCAAGCACCACGACGGCGGAGTGATGAGCTGCTCGGCGCTCAAACACAAGTACCGCGACCAATTACGGCGGCACTGCGCCGATGTGGTGTTTTTGTTTCTGAGCGGCTCAGCCGAGGTGATCCGTCGACGCCAGGCCAGCCGCCCCGGGCATTTCATGCCGGCTGCCCTGCTGGACTCCCAATTCGCGACGCTGGAGCCGCTCGGCCCCGACGAGGCCGGCATCGCCATCGACGTGGATCAGAGCATCGACGACATCGTCGATGAGTACATTGCCCAATCCGACACCTCGACAACAGAACAGGACAACCGATGACCTCGACGCTGACTCATCTCGCGGCCGGGACGGAGCTGGTCGAGCCGGTGGCGGGCGGCGCGCAGCTGGTCCTGGCCGCACTGGCCGGCATCGCCCTGATCGTCGTGCTCATCACGATCGTCAAACTGCATCCGTTCCTGGCCCTCATCTTCGGCGCGCTGACCGTGGGCATGGCGGCGGGCGAGAACGTCAGCGACGTGCTCGCCTCGTTCTCCACCGGCTTCGGGTCCACTGCTGCCAGCGTCGGCATATTGATCGCTCTCGGTGCGATGTTCGCCAAGCTCCTGGCCGACTCCGGGGGAGCGGACGAGATCGTGGACACCATCGTCGGGCACGCCTCACCACGGGCGCTCCCGTGGGCAATGGCGTTGGTGGGCGCGATCATCGGTCTGCCGATGTTCTTCGAGATCGGTCTGGTGCTGCTGATGCCGGTGATCTATCTGGTGGCCCGCCGTTCTCAACTGTCCCTGATCACGGTCGGCATCCCCGCGCTGGCAGGCCTGTCGGCCATGCACGGATTCGTACCACCACACCCGGGACCCGTCGCCGCGATCTCATTGCTGAACGCCGATCTCGGTGTCACCTTGGCGCTGGGTGTGTTGGTCGCGATCCCGACGATCGTGGTGGCAGGTCCGTTGTTCGGCAAGTTGGCCGGACGCTGGGTGGTCCTTGAGGTCCCGGACCGGTTCGACGCCGCCGACTCCTCGGCCGGCTCGACCGGCGCGGACGCCGGCGGCGGGACCACGGCGGGCTCGACCGGCACGGCCACGACGACCGCTACGAAGGCGCGACCGACGTTCGGGATCACCATGTTCAGCGTCCTGCTGCCGGTGGCACTGATGATGGGCAAGGCGCTGGTCGACATCTTCGTCGACGACAAGTCACACCTGTTGCGTCAGACGTTCGACATCCTCGGGCAGCCCTTGATGGCGCTGCTGATCGCGGTGGTCGTCGGAATGTTCACGCTCGGCGGTGGCGCCAAGATGAGTCGCGACCAGATCGTGAAATGCATCGAGTCATCGCTGCCGCCGGTCGCAGGCATCATCCTGATCGTCGCGGCCGGTGGCGGATTCAAACAGGTTCTGGTCGATACCGGGATCGGAACCCTGCTCGCCGAATGGGCCAAGGGAGCCAACCTGTCGGTGGTGCTGCTGGCGTGGGTGCTGGCCGTGCTGATCCGGTTGGCCACGGGATCGGCCACCGTGGCCACCATCACCGCGTCGTCACTCATGCTCGGACTGGTCGAGGGGATGAGTACCGGGGAGGTGTCCCTGGTGGTGCTTGCGGTGGGTGCCGGCTCGTTGTTCTTCTCGCACGTCAACGACGCCGGATTCTGGCTCGTGAAGGAGTATTTCGGGATGACGGTCGGTCAGACCATCAAATCGTGGTCACTGATGGAGACGGCGCTGTCGGTGTCCGGCCTGATCTTCGTCCTGTTGCTGGGCCTGGTGGTCTGAGCCCGTTGGCCGGACCCGGCGTGAGGTGCCCGATCGAACGGGCACCTCACGCAACGGGTTTCAGCCCCGCACCACCTGTGTTCCGCCGGCGAGTTCGTCGTGCTTGCCCTGCTTGGTGGGGCTCGAGCTGATGGTCACCGCGATGATGATCATCGCGACGATGGCCAGGAAGCCGCCCGCGAACGGGATGATCGGCAGCAGGGTGAAGGCATTGCGGATGGCTGACTCTTTGGCGGTCGGCTTCGGTGTGTTGCCCGCGCCGTGTACCGCGAGGCCCAGCATCTTCTTGCCCGGTGTCGCACCCGTCGCCACTTCGAGACCGACGAAGTACACGAACATCAGCAGTCCGGTGAACAGGCCGGTTACCCAGTAGCTCGACAGCGAGTCGGTGACGAACGACAGGAAGAACGCCACGATCGCTACGAGGATCCCGTCGATCACCCGGGCCAGCCAACGCCGGCCCAGGCCGCCCGGGGTTTGCGTGCCGTAGGGCGGGGGATAGCCACCCGGCACCTGCCCGCCGTAGGGCGGTGGGTATCCGCCGGGTTGTCCGTATTGTCCGAATTCCGGTTGATAGTCACCCGTGGTCATGCCACAACGCTACCGATCAAGGCGCTGGTCGAGTTGAGTTCGTGCGAGATCGGCCAGAGCAGCGGAGCGTTCGCGGGCGGCCTCGGCCAGTTCGGGTGCGCGTTCGCGGGCGACATGGGCGAGTTCGCCGGCCCGCGCACGGGCGGCGTCAGCGACCTCGGGTCCATGTTCACGCGCCAGTTGGGCCAACTCCGAGGCCAATTCGGTCGCCCTGTCCACAGCCGCGTCGGCGAGTTCGCGGCCGCGTTCGGCGCCGACAGCCAGACCGTGGCCGATCTTCTCGGCGATGGCACTGTCGGCGAGGGCGTCACCGCCCGCTGCCACGCCGGGAACGGCGGCCGCGACACTGGCCGAGACGTGTCGGGCGGCACGGCGTCCACGCCATGCCAGCGACGGCTTGCCCGCGGTGTCGGCCGCCGCGATGATCAGACCGCCCAGCAAGCTCACGTCGGTCAGAAGCTCACGGCGCTGCCGCGCGGCGTGTTGCGGGTCGGAATCCTTCAAGAATGCCTGCGAACCAAGGCTTCCCGGAATCATCGTGACGGCAAGGGCCGCCGCGGTCAGTCGGGGCGCCCGCCCGGCGGCCAGTAGCAGCCCACCTGCCACCTGGACCACCGCGTTGACCCGGGCGACGGCATGGGCGTTGTTGGGGACCCCGGCCCCGACCGGGCCGGGCAGTGCGCTCAGCGCGCCGAGGGTTCTCTGTGTCGTCTCGGTGGAGGTACTCGGGTCGCGCAGGGTGTCCACACCGCGGGCGATGAAGGTCGCAGACAGCATGGGGCGGGCGATTCGTCTGATCAACATGGGCTAGGAGTTCCCCCAGCCCGCCAGAGCAAACCTGTGCGGTCAGCTCAGTGCGGACCGGCCAGCAGAACTTCGCTGAGGTGGGTGGTGGTCTGGACTCCGTCGTCGTAGCCGCCCTGGTCGCCGAGGGCGTTCATGATCGCCAACGTGTACCGCTGCTGCGGTCCCGCGAAACCGACACTGTTGATCACCCAACCGCCCTGTTCGAGTGACCAGCCGTCCTTGTTGCCGGGATTCATCGCCGCGCCGGCACCCCAGACACCCCACTGCTGGTTGGCGTCCACGTGTTGCAGTGCGTCCACGATGCCCGCGGTTTCGGCCGGTGCGAGGCTGGTCAGCGTGTAGTTCATCAACCGGTCCAGATCCTCGGGCGTGGCCTTCTGAAAGCCCCAGTACGGGAAGGTCTTGCTGAATCCGCGTTGCGGTTGCAGCCCGGTCAGCCCGTAGGCCCCGAAATCGGCGTTGAAGGCCTGGTGGTCGGCGCCGCTGTACCGGGTCCACAGGGTGTCGGCGGCGTCATCGTCGGACGAGTGCAGCATCGCCGCCATCAGGCTCCGGTCCGAATCGGTGAGCGTCACGGTCCCGGCCCGTTGCCTGGTCAGCAGGTCGACCACCATGCCCAGCTTGATCGTGGACGCCGTCCACACCAGGTCACCGGCGTGCGCGTTCCGGTAGACGGCGCCGGTGGTGCGGTCGCGCAGCACATATCCGACCGTGCCGGGGCGTCCCGCCAAATAGGCGTCGGCAGCGGCGACGCGTTCGGCGAGATCGCAGTCCGCCCCCGTCGTGCAGGCCGCCCGCGCAGACGGGATCGTGATGCCGCACGCCATCGCGACGAGTACACAAACAGAGAACAGGAGGCGGTGCACAGGAGTAGCTTCGCAGGCGTGTGTCCCATTGCCGGCATCGACGGTGGGCAATGAACTACGACTGGGAACAGTTGGGCGACGGTGTGTGGCGCACCCGTCTGCCGTTCCTGGATGTGACGGTCGGACTTGTCGGTGGCCGCACGCACGCCCTGTTGGTCGATTCCGGCACCACGTTGGCCGAGGCCCGCGGCATCGAGGCCGACGTTGCCGCGCTGACGGCGCGACGGGTCGGGCATATCGTCCTGACGCACAACCATTTTGACCACGTCCTCGGCTGCTCATGGTTCAGGGAGGCCGAAATCCATTGCGCACCAGAGGTTGCCGCAGCCATGACATCGGGCCGGGCACACCTGCGCGAGGATGCGATCCGCTATGGCGCCGATGCCGACGATGTCGACCAGGCCATCGCGGCGATGCCCGTCGCTGCACACCAGGTGTCCGCCGGCGATATTGATCTCGGCGGTCGGATCGTGACCATCCGGCGGCCCGGCCGGGGCCACACCGACCACGACCTGATCGTCACCGTGCCGGGCAGGCACACGGTGGTGTTCTGCGGCGATCTCGTCGAGCAGTCCGGTGACCCGGTCATCGACGCCGACTCCGACCTCGCGGCCTGGCCGGTCACCCTGGACGCGGTGCTCGCCGCAGGCGGGGAGGACGGAGTGTTCGTTCCCGGCCACGGCGCCGTCGTCGACGCTCATTTCATCCGGCTCCAGCAACGCTGGCTGAGCGCCCGGTCCGCTTCGTGATCCCCGCCGACAAATTTAGTTAGCCCATATGCGACGATTCGCCGATGACCGAGGTTGACGCCCATTTTGTGCAGTCCGAGCAGGACAGGTTCCAGCCGACCCGCTTTGCGCAGAGCCACTGGGGTGAGGATCACCTCAACGGCCCGGCGTTGGTCGGTCTGGCCGCGCGGGCGCTGGAGGCGGCCTTCGGGCTGCCCGAATTTCTGCCGGCCCGGCTGACGGTCGACCTGTTCAAGGCCGCGCGGGGCGTGCCGACCACGACGAAGGTGGCGTTGGTCCGGGACGGTCGGCGGGTCCGCAACTCCGAATGCGAACTGGTGCAGGACGGCGTCACCGTGGCACGTGCGACGTTGGTGCAGTACCGGCTGAGTGCACCCCCGCGCGGTGAGGAGTGGACGGCGCCGACCCACTTCGAGCCGCCGACCGCGCTCGATGGGGACCGGACCACCTATATGGGCAGCGACGCGGGCGGTTGGAGTCGCGCCATCGCCGAACATCAGAACGCGTCCCGCAAGCGTTTCATGAATCGGACGATCACCGTGGTCCAGGGACAACCCAACTCACCGTTCGTGCGGGCCGCGATGGCTGCCGAGGGCACCAGCCTGGTGACCAACCTGGGCACCGCCGGTGTCGGTTACATCAACGGTGACCTGACCGTCGCCCTGTCCAGGTTGCCCGGCGACGAGTGGATCGGCGTCCAGGCCGATTCGCACTGGGCTGCCGATGGTGTCGCCGTCGGTGGGTCGACGTTGTTCGACAGCGCCGGGGCGTTCGGCACCGGCCTCGTCACCGCGATCAGCAATCCGGCGGCACAGATCGATTTCTCCCACGACCCGTTTCCGGATCGCACCGCACCACGGTGACCGACATCCCGGCCGATTTGGTCGTCCGATTTTGATCGGCCGGATTTGATCCCTTGTTTCGGTCGCCGGGTTGGCAGATAGTTTCGCCGCCCCGCGGGATCTGTGAGCCCGCGCGTTGTTCGCCGGTCTCCACCGGCGGAGCTGAACCTGCTGCCGGAGGTCTCCCGTGACACGCCAGATCGTGCTCAATGCGTTCGACATGAACTGCGTGGCCCACATCGTGGCCGGCACCTGGCGACACCCGGATTCGCAGGCGGCGCGCTACAAGGACATCGACTACTGGCTGGACCTGGCCCGGTTGCTCGAACGCGGCCTGTTCGACGGACTGTTCATCGCCGACGTGCTCGGCATCTACGACGTCTACGGGGGTGGCCCGGCGGCCGCGCTGCGTTCGGGCGCCCAGGTGCCGGTGAACGATCCGCTGTTGGTGGTGCCCGCAATGGCCACCGTGACGGACAATCTGGGCTTCGGTGTCACCGCGGCCACGTCGTTCGAGCACCCGT
The DNA here is from genome assembly GCF_048282715.1 of Mycobacterium sp. 134. Lineage (NCBI taxonomy): Bacteria > Bacillati > Actinomycetota > Actinomycetes > Mycobacteriales > Mycobacteriaceae > Mycobacterium > Mycobacterium sp. 134. The sequence goes on along the minus strand of NZ_JBLVUN010000008.1, from coordinate 3,273,849 downwards.
ACTCGTTCGCCCGCCGGATGTCCACGCTGGATCACCTGACCAAGGGGCGGGTCGGCTGGAACATCGTCACCGGCTACCTCGAGAGTGCTGCGCGCAACCACGGCCTGGACACCATCACTCCGCATGCCGACCGCTACGACATCGCCGACGAGTACACCGAGGTGCTGTACAAGCTGTGGGAGGGCTCATGGGAAGACGATGCCGTCGGCACCGCGCCCGGTAGGGCGGCCTACGCCGATCCCGCCAAGGTGCATCCGATCGGGCATGACGGCAAGCACTTTCGCGTCCCCGGCATTCACTTGTGCGAACCCTCGCCGCAGCGTACCCCGGTGCTCTACCAGGCCGGTGCGTCGAATCGCGGCCGTCAGTTCGGGGCCGAGAACGCCGAGGTGATCTTCATCGGGGCGCCGACCAAGGAACTCTTGCGCGAGGCGGTGGCCGATATCCGGGCCAGGGCCGCGGCGGCCGGGCGTGACCCGTATGACGTCAAGATCGTGAACGGGCATGTGGTCGTGACGGGGGCGACCGAGCAGGCCGCGCAATCCCGGTATGACGAGTTCCGGCGTTACACCGATCCGGAAGGGACGCTGGCACTGTGGTCCGGGTGGCTCGGCACCGATCTTTCGCGGTTCGACCTCGATGATCCGGTGGCGGTCACCGACAACGAATTCCTGAAGTCAACGGTGGAGACGTTCGGCCAGGGCCAGTGGACGTTGCGCGACTTCATCGACTCGAAGTCGATCGACGCCGAGGGTGGCTTCACCGTCGGGTCGCCGACGAAGGTGGCCGACGAGCTGCAGGAGTGGTTCGAGGAGACCGACGTCGACGGTTTCAACCTGACCAACGTGATCACGCCGGGCTCGTTCGTCGATTTCGTCGACCACGTGGTGCCGGAGTTGCAGCGGCGCGGGCTGTACAAGACCTCCTACGAGGAGGGCACGTTGCGCAACAAGCTGTTCGGGCGCGGTCCGCGGCTGCCCGAATCGCACCGGGCAGCGGGCTACCGCGACCTTGCCGTATCCCTGACCAGCTGACGCCCGGTGTGTCACCGGCGAAACACCAGCCACCGCATGGCGCTGTACATGTAGATCGCCTCGCAGCCGCCGGCAACGATCCGGGCCAGGTGGTACTCGACACCGACAGCCGCCAGCCCGCTGGACACCCCGAGGATGAATGCCAGGTAGTTGATCACGACTACCACCACGTACACCGTCAGCTGGGGACCGACGGCGGCGTGCGAGCGGAAGTTCAGGGTCCGGTTCAGGTAGTACGCGAGGCCGAAGGCCCCCGCGTATCCGACGGTCACCGCGAGCGGAAGTGGCACCCTGAATGCGCCGTGCAGGGCCGTGAGGATCGCCAGGTCGACGCCGAAGGTGAACGTGTTGATCAGGACGAAACCGAGAAATGTCGGGGCCACAACAGAATTCAGCGGCGCCGGAAGCGCGCGGACGACCAGGACACAGAACCGGTGGAACCGTTCGGCGGTAGCTGCCCGGCTTCGATCGTCTCGCACATGGACACCGTGGCATCGGAAGGTGTCAGGTTCGTGAGCGCCGAGCGAACTCCGATGGAGCCCTGGCGATCCCGCGCATCATGCCCCGGTTCGGGCCGGGGTGAACCGGATGTTCAGGTGCGTCAGACCCCGCAGGATGAATGTGGGCAGATAGCGGTATCTGCGGGCGTCCGGCGGGCCGTGGACCTCCTCGTCGATCCAGATGTGCTCGGTACGGTCGAGTAGCCGGTTCAGGCTGACCAGGCCTTCGGTGCGGGCCAACGGGGCACCCGGGCAGCTGTGCGGTCCGCGACCGAACGCCACGTGGTTGCGGGCATTGGCGCGGTCGGCATCGAAGCGGTCCGGATTCTCGAACTTGGCGGGATCCCGGTTCATCGCGGCGTTCACCAGCATGACAGTGGTCCCGGCGGGAACCTCCACGCCGCCGATCGTGACGGGGACCTTGGCGAGCCGGAAATCTCCGCGCACCGGGCTCTCGTAGCGCAGGGACTCCTCGACGAAACGCGGGATCAGCGTCCGGTCGGCGCGTAGCCGACGCTGCAAGTGCTGATCCTCGGCCAGGATCATCACCGCGGCCGACAACAACCGGATGGTGGTCTCCTGTCCCGCGGCGAACAGGTTGGCGGCCACTCGGACCGCGTCGATCACCTCGGGGGTGCTCCCGTCGGGGAAGGTCGCAGCAGCAACCCCGGTCAGGACGTCCTCGCGCGGACGGGCGCGCCGGTCGCTGATGTAGTCGGTGAATTTCCCGTACAGGTACTCCAGCGGCGTCTGTTGCAGCGACTCGCCCTTACTGCTGCCGATCGTGCCGGTGTGGCCGCCGTGCAGCAAGGCTTCCTGGAACTCCGGATGGTCGGATTCGGGAACTCCGAGCAGGTCGGCGATGACCAGCATCGCGAAGGGGCCCGCGAAATCGTCGATGAACTCGCAGCCGCCGTCGGTCAATGCGGCGTCGTACTGGCGGTCGGCGATCCGCCAGATGAACTGTTCGTTTTCCTTGAGCCGCTTGGGCGTGATCATTCTGGCCAGCAGGGCGCGATGATCGGTGTGTTTCGGCGGATCGAAGGTGGGCAGCTGGTCGTTGAACGGCAGGTCGTCGCGGTGGACCTCGATCAGATCGGAGATGTCGGTAGCGCCCGATCCGTCGAGTGGAACGGGAAAGCCGGGAAACGGGCCGGTGACCGAAAGACACGAGGAGAAGCGTTCACTGTCGTTGTAGATCGCCACGCCCTCGTCGTATCCGGTGACCATCACGACGCCGTGGTGTGTCTCCCTGCGTAGCGGACATTCCGTGCGCAACTCCGCGAGATAGGCGTAGGGGTCGTGCAAGAGCCTGTTGTCGGTGAAGAAGTCGACGGCATCGACATCGCCACGGTTGGTCTCGACGCTCACTCCGAGATCTCAACTCCCTCATAGCTGGTCAGCATCTCGGTGTTCGGCAACGCCATCTGCAGATAGACGTCGATGTGGCGGATCTTGTCGTCGGGGGTGAATTCGTACACCGAGATCGAGTTGACCACAGACTCGAAATCGCCCATCTTCGTGCGCTCCTCGAGCTCGAGGAACACCACGCCGTCGACCTCGCTGACCCGTTTGAACAAGCCGTCCCATTCCGAGGCGGTCGCCCAGTTGGTCAGAAAGCCGGTGTACTGGTCCCAGTTCATCACCTCTTTGAAGTTGCCCACCCGTTCGAACTCGTCGGCGGCGACCAGATCCGCCAGCGGCGCCCAGCCTTCGACCCCGAAACCGGGTTGCTTGGCGGCGTCCACGAGCTGCTTGGTGGTGACCGCGTACCGCACCGCCGCGCGACTCCGGCCGGTGTAGTCGTCGACGACCTCATTGACATGCTTCAACGAAAACCTCTCTTCTGTAGTCATTTCCGAGACAGGATCGATCAGGATCCGACACCGGCCGACTCGAGATACTTGTCGACGACCGAATGGAAGTGCGCGATGACGACCTCTTCCTTGACCAGAGCCATATGCTGCAGCGCAGTGTTGCGCAACCCGATCTGCTGGCGGGGCATCTGCTCGTAATCCTGTTGCAGCGCTTCGAAATACTTGTAGCTGCCGGCCTTGTCGACGACGATCGGCTCAGCCGTGAAGGCCGACTTCATCTCATCGGGCAGCCACATGTAGCTGGCGACATGCCAGATGCAGCGGTTGGGGTCCCCGTCGGGATGCGGCAGCGACATGATGATGGTCGCCTCACCGGCGCGGATGGTCATGAAGAAGTTAGGGAACCACACCCAGCCGTGGTTGTCGCTCATCTGGGCGTCGGTCAGCCCGCTGACGTCAAGTCCCATGGTGGTCAAGGTGTCTCGGGTCGCCTTCTGCAGCAGTGTGCGGGCGGTAACCCCTTCGGGAAAATTCAGCGATCCGTCGTCGCCGCGGAACTCGGCGACGAGTTCCTGGAACCGGGGGAGCACCGCGACGGTGGAGGGGAAGGTCTCGGGCAGGTCCATGATTCCGTCGACCTGATGCTCCGGGGTGGCGCCGACGACGTCGAACGGCGCCATCGACACGCTGTGCTGCTCGAAGAACCGGTACCGGCTGGTGGCGGGATCGATGTTGATCACCCGCAGGAGCTGGGGGTGGATGCCGTCGATGTGGTAGCCCTCCTGGAAGGCGTCGAGCACCACCTTCCAGTTGCAGTCGATGGCCTCGGTCACGTCCATCACGGTGACCATCTCATCGAGGTGATACGGCGCCAGCATGGTAGCGACCTCATCGCCGATGAAATCGGCCAGTGGCGCGGCATCCGGGTCCGGGTTGAGGAAGATGAACCCGGCGAAGGTATCGACCGAGACCTCGATCAGCCCATGGCTGTCTTTGTCGATCGGGCCGGCCAGTGCCTCCCGGAGCATGCCCTTGAGGCGGCCGTCCAGGTCGTATGACCACAGGTGGTACTGGCACAGGAAGCCGCGCTTGGCATTCCCGCGGGATTCGCGGCACAGCACATTGCCCCGATGGCGGCAGGCGTTGACGAACGCGCGAATCCCGTCGTCCTTGCCCCGCACGATGATGTAGGACTGATCGAAGATCCGGTACTGCTTCCAATCGCCGGCCTTGGTCAACTCATCGACCCGACCGACCACCTGCCAGACTTTCTTCCAGATCGAATCACGTTCCTGGGTAACAAATTCCGTGGCGATGTAGCGACTCGTCGGAATCTCCATCCGATACGCATCCGGGGCGATGTCGTCCAGGCGGGTGGCGTTCTCGACCCAATCTCCGGGGCGTGCTGTCTGCACGGGCGGACCTCCTCGATCGATATGTGGGCGGGTGAGGTGTCGCTGACGGCCGGTTATGTCCAGGCCTGTCGGCGCCAGTGGTGCTTGTGACTGCGATCACTACTATACATACGCGTATATCGAATACAACAATGAATATGCACGGACAAAACGCAGCGATCGTGGAGGTGTTCCGGGTGCGGTCTCAGTTGGAGCTCATGGCTGAAAGTGCGGAGCAGACGGTGATCTGGGCCGGGGGGCTGATCTGCGACCGGGCACTCGCCGGCTGGCAGGTCGTGGTCTGGCTGCCGGAGGTGACCAAGTCGGTGGCGCTGACGATTCTGGGCGCAGAGGCGCGGGTCGCCGGATCGGAGGTCGCCATCGTCGACACCGTGATGCCACTGGTCCGGATCGCCTCGGGGTCGGGCGGCCCGGCCGGGGCCGGACAGCTTCAGACGTATCTCTGTGACCGAACGGACCCTGCCGGGGCCGCAACGGGGAGTGCCAGTCCGCAGGCGGTCGTCGACGGCGTACTCCACCATCGGCTCAGCTTTGCTGCGCGGGCCTTCAAGGCGCAGGCGCTGACAGCCTGTGGGCGCCCTGGGCCCGTCGGAGAGGTGGAGACGTTCCGCCCCACCGACCTGCGGTGGTCAAGTGGCCCATCTGCCGGCCGGACCGTGACAACACAAGTGCATTGACCTTTGACAGGATGGGGCTATGGCCGAACGCTGGACCAAACAACGCCGCTTGGAACACACCCGCAACGTCCTGCTGGACGCCGCTGAGGAGGTGTTTGCGCGCAAGGGGTTCGACGGGGCCGCGCTCGAAGACATCGCCGAGGTCGGGGGCTACACGCGAGGTGCCATCTACTCCCATTTCGGGAGCAAGGCCGAGTTGTTCCTGGCGGTCATCGAACGGCAGCGCCAACAATTCCTCGACGGGTTCGCCGACGTCATCGCGACGTTTCACCGGCTCGAGGACCTCGATGCCGACGAACTCGGCGACCGCTGGCGGGATCTGGTCGCGGCCGAGGGGCCCGACCGCGCGGTCCTCGGATCCGAGTACACGCTGTTCCTGCTGCGCAATCCCGAGGCGCGGGAGCGCGTGGCCGCACAGCGGGAGGAGACGGTTCGTGCCCTCGCCGACTACGTCTCCAAAGGTGCAGCCCGGCTGGGAGGCCACCTGAGCATCCCGGCGCTGGACCTGGCCCGGGTCATCCTGGCCGCCAACGACGGCGTCACGCTCAACAGCCTGCTCGACGGCCAGGCGGTCTACCGGCCGTTCCTTCGCATGGTGATGGCCAATATCGTTGTCCCCAAGGGGAACAACTTGTGACCAACACCGGACATCCGGCGCGCACCGGCGCGCTGATGGCCATGGCCTCCATGCTGTGCGTGCAGATCGGGCTCGCGGTTGCGGTCGGTCTGATCGATGACATCGGAGCCGAGGGTGCCGCGTGGCTGCGCCTGGCGTGGGCCGGCGTTCTGATGCTCGTGATCGTGCGGCCGCGCCCGTCGGCCTTCACCAAATCCGCATTCTGGACCTGCGTCGCGCTCGGCGTGGTCACGGCCGGGGTGACGATGCTCTTCATGGCGGCGCTGTCCAGGATCCCGCTCGGCACAGCCAGCGCGCTGGAATTCCTCGGCCCGCTCGGGGTCGCCGTGGCCCACGGGAAGGGGCGCAATCGGATTCTGTGGCCCGGGCTGGCAGCGGCCGGCGTGGTGCTGCTCACCGAGCCCTGGACGGGCGACGTCGACCTCGTCGGTGTGCTCTACGCGCTGTGTGCCGCGCTGTGCTGGGCCTGCTACATCCTGCTGACGCAACGGGTCGGCGACGAGGTGGCCGGCATCAAGGGGCTGGCGGTGTCCATGCCGGTCGCCGGCCTGGTCGGCACCGCGGTGGTCGGGCCGTCGGTGTTTCCTCAGCTGACGCCGCAGTTGCTCCTCATCGGAGTGGGGCTGGCGATCCTGCTGCCGGTGATCCCGTTCGCCCTCGAGATGTCTGCGCTGCGGTACCTGAGCACGGCCGCGTTCGGCACGCTGATGGCCCTGGAGCCGGCATTTGCGATGCTGGTCGGTTTCGTTCTGCTCCACCAGGTCCCGGCCCCGGCCGCCGTGATCGGCATCTGCCTCGTGGTGGCTGCCGGGATCGGCGCGGCGCGTACCGGGGCGCGTGCCACGCCGGTCCCTGCCGAGATCGGCTGATCCGGCTACCCTGGCGCCAATGGCACGTGGAATCTTCAATTCCCCGATCACCCGCTGGTTCAATGCGGCCGCCGTGGGCCTCACCCGAGTTCCGGTGCTCGGCCGGTGGATCGGCCACGGTGTGGTGGTCATCCGGTACACCGGGCGCCGGTCGGGCCGCACGTTCGAGACTCCGGTTTCCGTGACGCGCGACGGGAACGCGGTGACCATCAACGTGATGGCGCCGGACAGCAAGAACTGGTGGCGCAACTTCCTCGGCGAGGGCGGTCAGCTCACCCTGCTGAACCTGGACGGCAGCGACCGTACAGGGCACGCCGTCGCCCACCGTGACGGCCGAGGCAAAGTGGCCGTCACGGTGCGACTCGACGCGCCCTGATTCAGGCGTCGATCCGCTTGCGCCGGTAGAGCGTTCCGAACATGAGCAGCAGCAGGCTCACCACCAGGATGGCGGTGGCCAGCACATTGATCTGCGGAGGTACCGCGGCCTTGACCGCCGCGTTGACGTACAGCGGATAAGTGACCGTGGAGCCGCTGACGAAGTAGGTGATGATGAAGTCGTCCAGGGATAGCGCGAACGACAACATCGCAGCGGCCACGATGCCCGGAACGATCAGCGGCAGAGTCACTTTGAAGAACGTTCTGGTCGGGCTGGCCCCGAGATCCATCGACGCGTCCTCCAGCGTCCAGTCGAATCCGCGCACCCGCGCCCGCACCGTCATGGCGATGAAGCTCACCTCGAACGCGATGTGGGCGATGAGGATCGTGGTGTAGCCCGCGGCCCAGCCGAGGTCGAGGAACAGCGTCAGCAGCGAGGCGCCCATCACGACCTCGGGTGCGGTCAGCGGTAGCACCAGGAACGTGTCGACCGCCTTCTGGCCCCGGAACCGTTGGCGCACGAGGGCGATGGCGACCAACGTGCCGAGCACCACGGCGACCGCGGTGGATACCGCCGCGACGTTCAGGCTCAACTTGAGCGCATCGGTCAGCGCCGGGTACTTGAACGGATGCGCCCAGTTGTCGAGGGTGAAGCCTTGCCAGGTGTAGTTGAACTTGCCCGCCGGCTTGTTGAAAGAGAACAACACGATCACGAAGATCGGCAGGAACAGGTACAGCAGCACCAGGCCGGCGACGATCCGCAGGGACCAATCACCCCATCGCGGTGATCCTTTGACCACCTTCGGGGTGGCCGGGCTGGTGGCGTCTGCCAGTGCGGTCGACGTCATACGAGATCCTCCGTGCCCAGCGCCCGCGTGTAGAGCAGCACCCCGACCAGGATGATCGCCATCAGCACCATGCTGAGTGCGGCCGCGGCCGGATAGTCCTTGACCACCAGGAACTGCTTCTGAATCACGTTGCCGATCATGGTGGTTTGCGTGCTGCCGAGGTAGTCGGCGTTGATGAAATCGCCGGCCGCGGGGATGAACACCAGCATGCTTCCGGCCAGCACTCCTGGCATGGACAGCGGCAGAATGACTTTGGTGAAGCTGCGGGTATTCGACGAGTACAGGTCCTTGGAGGCCTCGATCAGGCGGGGATCGATCTTCTCGAGACTCACGTACAGCGGCAGGATCATGAAGATGATCCAGTTGTAGGTCAGGCCTCCGATCACCGCCCAGCTCGTCGACAGCAGCCGTCCTTCACTCGGCAGCAATCCGATGGATCCGAGTGCGCTGACCACCAATCCGTCGTCGGCCAGAATCGTCTTCCACGCGATGGTGCGGATCAGGAAGGTCACGAAGAACGGCAGGATGACCAGGCCCAGGATCAGGTTCTTGTATCGGCCCGCCTTGAAGGCGATGACGTAGGCCAGCGGAAAGGCCATTACCGCACACAGCACGGTCGCCACGAATGCGTAACCGAACGTCCGCAGAATCTGATCCTGATACGCACTGAACGCATGCAGGTAGTTGCCGAAGTTCCAATCGAACTCCAGCGTCGGTAGGTACACCGAACCGCCCGACGTCGACAACGAGGTGCGCGCCAACGAGAAGAACGGCACCACAAAGAAGATCCCCAGGTACACCAAGGCCGGCAGGATCATCAGGTAGGGAGCGATCTTGCTCCGCTGCCGGTTGCTGGTGGCTGCGCCCGCCATCGGCGTCAGCCTCCGGTCACTGCGGCGTAGAGACTGTTGAACTCCTGGGTCTTCTCGTCAGTGAGCGCAGGCCACGACTTGAGCTTGGCGAGAATGTCGGCAGGCGGGTTGATCAGCGGGTTGCTCGCCAGCTTCGGATCGATCTTGGCGAGCTCGTCGGTCATGTCCGACAACACCGGCACGAACTGGGTGAACGCGATGAGCTTGGCGTAGTTCGCCCGGTCGTAGACGTAGTCGATCCACGCCTCGGCACCCTTCTGGTTCTGCGTGGTGTAGGGGATCACCATGGTGTCGATGAACCAGTCGCCACCGGTCTCGGGCACGATGAACTGCAGGTCCGGGTTGTCGGCCTGCAACTGCACCACGTCACCCGAATATGCCTGGGCGACAGCGATGTTGCCGGCCGCCAGATCGTCGGCGTAGTCATTGCCGGTGAACCGGCGGATCTGGCCCTTGTCCTTCTGCTCACGGATGAAATCGACGGCCTTGGTGATGGACTCGGTGGTCGGATCCTCGACGGAATTGCCCTGCCACTGCATGATCATGCCGAGCCCGTCCTGGACGTCGGACAACAAGCTGACCCGGCCCTTGAATGCGGGATCCCACAGATCGTCGATCTTGGTGATGTCGCGCCCGGTCGCGGCCTTGTTGTAGGCCAGGCCCACCATGCCGGTCATGTACGGCGCGGTGTACTTGCGGCCCGGATCGGCCTTCGAGTTGAGCAGGTCCTCGCGCAGGTTCTTCTTGTTGGGGACGCGGGAGTCGCGGATCTCGTTGAGCCACTTGAGCCCGGCGAGCCGGACCGCCATGAACTCGGTGGGGACGACGAGATCGGAGCCGATGTCCTGCTTGCGGGACAACGGTTCCTTGACCTTGGCGAACCACTGTTCGTTGTCGTTGAAATCCTCTTTGTAATCCACGGTCAGACCGGACGCGGTCTGGAATGCCGCGACGAATCCTTCGGCCATGTACAGCGGCCAGTTCGAGATGCGGACTTCGCCGGTGGCCGGTGAGCCGTCGTCGGGGGCGGCCGACGACGTTGCACCGGAACCTCCCTCGCCACCTGACCCGCACGCTGCCAGCACGGACGGACCCAGCGCGAGTGCGGCGGCGGCTGCTGCGCCGCCGCCCAGGAAGCGGCGCCTCGAGGTGCGATTCGCGGTGAGCCGGGCGAGAATTTGGGGATCGAATTGAGCGGGCATGGGCGACCTTTCTGAATTCGGGCGCTTTCGTCGATGAAGGGTGGGCGAGGGTCGGCTGGTGCCAATGCCTACGTGTCGTCGAGCATCTCTTCGAGATCCTCGGTGGTGGGTATGTCCGCGGCCGGAAGTACCCGTGACGCGTCTGGTGACCAGCTCACGTGCACCTGGTCGCCCGGGCGCAGCAGGGGGAGGTCCTGCTCGGGTCCCACGTGGGCGATGATCGTCGAATCATCAGGTGCGGCAAGGGAAAGCCGGAGCACCGGACCCTGGAAGGTCAGGTCCTTGACGGTGGCGGGCACGGTGGCCACATCCCCGGTGGGCACATCCATGGAGACGCGGACCCGCTCGGGGCGGATCATCAGGGTGGCGTGGCCGCCGGGTTCGATGGTGGTGTCACCGGGCTTGGCCTTGAGCGTCGTGCCGAGCACGTCGACCTCGACGAAGTCGCGGTTGGTCCGCCCGGTCTGCCGGCCCGGCCACAGGTTGGCCTGCCCGATGAAGCTGGCGACGAACACCGTTGCCGGGCGGTCGTAGATCTCGGTGGGGCTGCCGATCTGCTCAACGTTTCCGTTGTTCATCACCGCGATCCGGTCGCTCATGGTGAGCGCCTCTTCCTGATCGTGGGTGACGTAGATGAACGTGATGCCGACCTCGCGCTGAATGCGCTTGAGTTCGAATTGCATCGCGTGGCGCAGCTTGAGATCCAGGGCGCCCAGCGGCTCATCGAGCAGCAGCGCGCTGGGGTAGTTGACCAGGGCACGGGCCAACGCGACCCGCTGCTGCTGGCCGCCGGAGAGCTGGCCCGGCTTGCGCTTGGCGAAGTCGGTGAGCCGGACGATCTCCAGCAGCTCGTCGACGCTGCGTTTGATCTCGGCCTTATCCTTCTTCGCGCTGCGCGGACCGTAGGCCACGTTGTCCCACACGGTCATGTGCGGGAACAGCGCATAGTGCTGGAAGACCGTGTTGACGTTGCGCTTGTGCGGTGGCACGTGGGAGACGTCGACGCCCTCGAGCCGGATGGCGCCCTCGGTCGGGCTTTCGAATCCGGCGATCATGCGCAGCGTGGTGGTCTTCCCGCAGCCCGAGGGGCCGAGCATCGAGAAGAACTCACCCGATGCGATGGAGAAGTCCGCCTCGGCTACGGCTAGGTAGTCGCCGAACCGTTTCGTGACGTGGTCGATCTCTATGACTGGCGCGCCGGTGCGTGGCGTGCCGTCGTGTCCCGTCGACTTGTCGACGGCGGTGATATCTGGGCCGGTCAGCGGAATCCTCCTCCAGTACAGCGGGGAAGCTGTCGGTAAACAATCGCCGATGGAGCCGACCTTCGCAACCGTTTCCGCAATGAATTAACAATTTTTCAATGGAATCCTTTGTCTGAACCGGGTTGACAGCGCGATTCCATAGCGCGGCAGGCGAACGGCCACGGCGGGTGCGGTCGGTCCATGGTCCGGATGGTCGATGACTGGCTGGGCTCAAGTTTCGCAGCTCAGCGGGCTGTCACGACGGGAATCCGGCGACTGGAGGAATCAGCCCCATTCGTGGTTCATGGCGCGGGACTCGGACATGGTGCGCACGGACTCGCCGTGGCGGTCGGGTGCGCGGGACACCGCGATGAGAGCCATCGCGAGGGCGGCTGTGACCGCTCCGGCGACGAAGATCGTCACGAAGCTGCCCTCCGATGGCACCATGCGATGCCCGAGCAATACCGCCACGACCGCTGCCGCCACGGAGCTGCCGATCGTCCGCGCTATCGCGTTCATGCTCGTGGCGATGCCCGTCTCGCCGGCGTCCACCTCACTGACGACCAACGCGGGCAGGGCGCCGTAGCCCAGGCTGATGTAGGCGTTGGCCAAGACGCCGGCCACGACGACCTGCCAGGGACGGCCATGGGCGACGGCGAGCATGACGAATCCGGCGATACCGGCGACGGCGGCCACCACCAGCACCCGGCGGGCGCCGTATCGGTCGATGTACCGGCCGCTGACGAGCGCCACCAGGAAACCGGTCAGCGCTCCGGGCAGCAGGAAGTAGACGCTGGCTTGCAGCACGGTGGCTCCGAACCCGTAGCCGGCGACCTGCCGTGACATCTGCACGAACTGGGTGAGGCCGAGGAAGGCGAAGTACAGCCCCATTCCGACCAAGATCGTGGCCAGATTGGTCAGCAGGATGGGACGCCGGGCCAGCATCGTGGTCGAGACCAGCGGATCGGCGGCCCGTCGTTCCCACCACCACCAGCCGATAAGCACGCCGATACCGCCGGTCAGAAAGCCGATCGTCCCCGGGTGGGTCCACCCCCACGAGTTGCCCTGGGTGATGGCCAGCAGCACCGACGACAGTCCGATCGCCAGGCCTGCAGCACCCAGCCAGTCGATCGCGCCTCCGGCGGCGGGCTTGCGATTGGGCACGACCACGACCGCCACCACGATGACGACGGCGGTGAACGCGGTGGTGAGCCAAAAGACCCGGTGATACCCGGCGTCGCCCGACATCAGGAGGCCGGTGACGACGAGGCCGACTCCGCCGCCGAAACCCAGCGTCCCGGACAACACCGACATCGCGCCGACCAGACGATCCTCGGCGAGTTCTTCGCGCAGGATCGCGATGCTGATCGGATAAAGCGCGTACGAGGCGCCCTGCAGGATGCGTGCTGCCACCAGCAGCGGTACCGACGCCGTCACCGCGGCCAGCACCGAACCTGCCAGCACGACCACCAGCACGCCGAGCAGGACCCGCTTCTTGCTGTAGAGGTCGGCGAGCCGGCCGATCAGCGGGGTCGACGCGGCGGCCGCCAGCAGGTTGGCGGTGACCGCCCAGCTGACCGCCACCGACGAGGTGTTCAGCTGCCGGGCGATGATGCCCAGGACGGGGACCACCGCGGTCTGCAGGATGGCGACGGTGAGGGCCACCAGACTCAGGCCGACGATCAGGACACCGGGACGACGGGGTGTTCCGGGCACCGCGGGGGAGACGGACCGGTCGGTTTCGGTCCTGGCCACGTCCCGCTCCGATCCATAGCTAATCTTTGTGTTTCCCGATTATGGCCTTGATGCGGCACGTGCCCGCACACCGGGTGCGTGGTCGAATAGACGAATGGCTTTCGGCGTCAGTGCGCTCAACACATCTACGTTCAGCGGGCGCCGCCCGACCGGATCGGGTGATCTGACCGTGGAGACCCATGGGATCGCACCGCTGGCCGCCGACCAACGGTACGGACATCCCGCCCGGCTGTTCACGGTGTGGTTCGCACCTCAGGTCAACATGACCGGCGTCTTCACCGGGACATTGGCGATCACCCTCGGACTGGGCTTCTGGCTGGGACTACTGGCCATGGTGATCGGCACCGTTCTGGGGTCGGCCGTGGTCGCCTATCTGTCGACATGGGGGCCGCGCACCGGGGCGGGCCAACTTCCCAACGCGCGCATGGCATTCGGCGGACTCGTCGTGGTGCCGGGCATCCTGCAGTGGGGATCGTCGATCGCCTGGGACGCACTAGTCGGATTGTTCGGCGGGGAGGCGCTCGCGGCGCTGCTGGGCATCCCGTTCTGGATCGCGGTGTTGATCGTGCTGGCGGTACAGGGCGCCGTCGGGTTCTTCGGCTACGAGTTGATTCACCGTCTGCAGGCGGTGTTGACCGTCATCCTCTTCATCACGTTCGCGGTCTTCACGGTCAAGCTGGTCAGCGGCCACGACATCGTCGTGGCGCCGTCGGCGTCCGGTGCCGATCTGGCCGGAGCTTTCGTTTTCGAGGTCACCATTGCCCTGAGCCTGGCGATCTCGTGGGCCAGCTACGCCGCCGATTTCAGTCGGTATCTCCCCAGCGACTCGTCGCGGTGGCAGGTGTTCGGCTACTCGTTCGCCGGGATCGTCCTGGGCTACATCTTCGTTCAGGGCATCGGGATCGCGGCCGCGTCGGTCATCGGTGAGCACACCGCCGACGGTGTTCACGCGGTCATGGGCGGGGGGCTGCTCGGCGGTCTGGCGTTGTTGGTGATCGCGCTCGCGGCGGTCGGGTCGGGGGTGATGAACGACTACAGCGGCTCCTTGGCACTGCAGACCATCGGTGTGCGGGTGCGCCGGCCGGTGTCGGCGATCATCGTGACGGCGCTGGCCTTCGGTTTGATCCTGTGGCTGCATGCCGCCGACACCGCGACCCGGTTCACCGATGTCCTGCTGTTGGTCAGTTACTGGATTCCGGCGTTTGTCGCCGTGGTCGTGGTGGATTGGACGATCCGTACCCGCGGACGCAACACCATCGATCCGAGCAGCGAACCCACCGGGCGCCGCGATGCGGTGGCGGCACTGATCACCTTCCTGGTGGCCTACGCCATCGCCGTGCCGTTCATGAACACCACCTTGATCCAGGGTGCGGTGGCCACCGCATGGCACGGTGCCGACATTGCCTACTTCGTCAATTTTGCTGCGGCGCTGGCACTTTACGGAGGTTACCGACTGCTGACACGGGGGGGCGGCCCGACTGTAGGAGTCAGGGCAGTGCGGCGAGTACGTGCTCGGTGAACGCTGACGTGGACGCGTTGCCGCCGATGTCGGCGGTGCCGACACCGGCATCGAGGGTCCGCCGGACCGCATCCTCGATGCGGTCCGAGGCGATGCCGAGCGCCGGTGTGCCGCCCTCCCGACCGGCCAGCCATCGCAGCAGCATCGCGGTGGACAGGATCATCGCGACCGGGTTGGCGATGTCGCGTCCCGCGATGTCTGGCGCAGACCCGTGGGCCGCCTGCGCCATGGCGTGAGTGTGCGACGCGTTGATCGAGGGCGCCATCCCGAGTGAGCCGCTCAATTGGCCGGCGAGGTCGGACAGGATGTCGCCGAACATGTTCTCGGCCACGATCACATCGAAGTCGCGCGGGTGGCTCACCAATCGAGCCGCCAGGGCGTCGATGTGTTCACCACGGACTTCGACATCGGGATAGCTCTCGGCGACCGCCTGGCACACGTCGCGGAACAGCCCGGTGGTCTTGGCCAGGACATTCGTCTTGTGGGCGACGGTGACCGACTTGCGCCGGACGGACGCCAACTGGAAGGCCTGATGGGCGATCCGCTCACAGGCGGTCCGGGTGAACACAGCGACGGCCAGCGCGACATCGGGGGTCGGCATGAATTCGCCTGCGCCGTCGTACATGTTGCGGTCCGCGTAGAACCCTTCGGTGTTCT
The DNA here is from genome assembly GCF_048282715.1 of Mycobacterium sp. 134. NCBI lineage: Bacteria > Bacillati > Actinomycetota > Actinomycetes > Mycobacteriales > Mycobacteriaceae > Mycobacterium > Mycobacterium sp. 134. The sequence continues at coordinate 3,258,431 of NZ_JBLVUN010000008.1, read as the reverse complement.
CCCTGACGATGACCACATCGAGATCGGGGCAGACCGCGTGGACGGCTGTACTCAGAGTGCGCGCGGGCCGGATGTTGGCGAACAAGTTGTAGCGCTTACGGATTGCCCCACCGGGTGACAGTGTGCCCCGGAACTGCTCGGGGTATCCGGCGTTGTCGTGCGGTCCGAGAATCCACCCGGCCAACCCATCGAGCTCGGCCAGCGTCGGTTCCGGCAGAGGAGTTCCGAACTCACCGATCGCCTCGAGTCCGAACGGCAGTTCGCGCCAGTGCACGGCGATCGACACACCGGCCAGGGTCCGTTCCGCGACCCTGGTGGCCGAATCCACGATCTCCGGCCCGATACCGTCGCCGAGAAGCACTCCCAGAGTCAGCACACCGTCATCTTCCGCTCAAACAGGATGGGCCGCGAACCACTGCAACAACATTTCTGCGATCTCGGCCGGCTTTTCCTCCGGAAGCCAGTGCGAGACTCCGTGCAGCGTTTCGAAACGGTAGGGACCGCTCACGTAATTCGCGGTATCGCGTGCAGGCTTGGCGGTGATCGCGATGTCGCGGTCACTCCAGACATACAGCGTCGGCACCGTGATCTTGTCCGCTGCGCCCAGGCCGGACCGGCTCAGCGGCATGGCTCGGTACCAGTTCAGCGCGGCGGTCAGGGCCCCGGGTTGAGCCATCGCGCGAGCGTCACGTTCGGCGGCCTCGGATGGCAGCCCGCTGCGGATCAGTGATTTCTCAATCGCCGCGCCGTTGCCCTCGCGCCCGAGCAACAACCGTTCGGACACCCACGGCAGTTGATTGACATACATGTACCAGGAGGCCAGACCCTGTCGGCTGGTGAGCAGGGACCGCAGGAACGCCAGCGGGTGAGGCACCGACAGTGCTGACAACGACGCCAGTTTCCCGGGTGCGTGGCCGGCCACGCTCCAGGCCACTGCGGCACCCCAGTCATGGCCGACGAGATGGACACGATCGGCGCCGCTGGCATCGATCAGCGCAAGGGCGTCCTCCACCAATTCCGTCGCGCGGTAATCGCGGCGCCGAGTCGGCCGGTGCCGGGCGAGTACCCGCGCTGATTGGGCGCAAGACACCGGAACCCCGCGGCGGTGAGCAGGGAGATGATCGGCTCCCAGCTGACATTCTGCTGCGGGAAACCATGAAGCAAGACGACCACCGGACCGTCGGCGGGACCGTCATCGATGACGTCGAATACGAATTCCCCGCGGCGGTACTGATCCATGCCATGCATCATGCCAAGCGCTGCGGCGGCCGGGAATGAGGCATTGCCTGGTGAGGCTGATCGCCGGTGGATTTGAGGTAGCCCGCTACGCGCGACCGGTCACAGGCCGGCAGTCGACACTGAGCCGATCGACGCCTCACGCGACCAGAAAGGCAGTGGCAGATGAAGAACTACACAGTGGCACTCGGCGACACCCTGTTCGGGATCGCCCAGCGCGAATACGGCGACGGAGATCTCTACCCCGTGATCGCCGAGCAGAATCACCTCAGCAATCCGGGGCTGATCAACATCGGACAGGAACTGTTGATCCCGTACGTCACCTACCGGCACCTGTTCACAACCGATGACGGCGCTGCCGCCCGCAGGCAGCTCACGCAGTCGTTCTACGGGACGCAGAGCCCGGACATCCAGTTGGTCTGGGAAGTGGTCAACGGTGTGGCACAGCGGGAGATCCGTCGCGGTACGTGGTTGCTCCTGCCCGATCTCGCCAACGTCGGACACCACACCGTCGTCGAAGGGGAGAGCTTCGTGGTGTTGGCGGGCCGGTGGTACGGCGACGATCACCTTGCGATCGTCATCGCCAACGCCAACAACCTGGACCCGTCCACCGATCCAGACCCAGGTCAGGTTCTCATGGTTCCCGGGCTCAATCGTCGTCGCCATATCGCCGGGGACACCCTCGAGTCACTGTGCGTCGAAGAGTACGGCGACCACGATGTGTCGACCCGTGCGGCCGTTGCCGGCGCGGCCAACTACATCAGCCGTCCACACCATCTCTTCTCCAATCAGGTGGTGTACTTCCCCTCGTGATCACCTCGGCGTGAACGAGAGTGGTTGTTTGCCAGTCGATCCCGCTATGCCGACGGCGACGGCGGCCGTGACCTTCCGGTGGCCAACTTGTGACAGCAACGTGGCGGCGGTGGGGCCCTGCGCGGTTGCAGCGGATACGCAGGATGCGGTACCAATCATGGGGTGTGCGCGGGAAGGACCATCTGAATGAGCTCGATTGGGGCAGAAGACGTTCCAGGGCAGTGGCTGACCGCGGCGGAAGTGGCCCGGGCGTCGCAGCTGCGGGAGGATCTCGTAGAGCGGTTCCTGCCGGCCGGGCAACCTCAAGGGGCGCTCTACGGACGCGATCTCGTGTCGGTTGCCCGATTCGTCAAGGTGCTCACCGATCTGGGAACACCGAGCGCTGCTGTCGAAGTGGCTGTCGCCGAACTGCGGGCGCGTCCGGATGCGGCATTCAATGTGGCTCTTCGCGGGGGCGGCAGTGCCAGTCGGTGGTCGCTCAGCCCGAAGCTGACCGGTAGCCGGACCCGGGCCTGGAGAACGATCGGTGCGACGACGGCCGCAGCGTTGCTCGTCGGCGGCGTCGTGGCGGTCACGATGTCGACACACGACGATGAGCGGGCCGCAGCGGCACCGGCACCATCTCCGGCCAAACCCGTTCCCGCCGAAGTAATTGCGTCGACCGTGACGGATGGGCCAGGCAGTCGGCCCGCTCAGGCGTTTGCCGCCCCCAAGCCGGATCCGGTGTGCGCGCAGTGGCAGCGGGCCAGCGCCGGGTACGGCGGTAGGCAGCAGGTTTGGGTCAAGACCGATCACCGGATTCCGGCATCGCGATGGTCACCCAAGCAACGTTCGGTGACCATGGCTGTCATCCCGGTCATGCGCCAGGAGGCCGCTGAACTCCGCGCCTTGGCCGACAAGGCCACGGATCCGCTTCTGACCGGTCTGCTGAGTGCGCAGTCGCGGTATCTGGACAACTACGCCACCAAACTGCCGAAGTTCGAACCGGCAGATCATGCGAACTGGACCGCGGCCGGTGCGATGGACGCTGCGGCGAAAGCGGTTTGCTCAACGTCACGTTGAGCGCCCTCGTTCCGATATCTGGTGGGGCACTTGGGGATGAGTGCCCCACCAGAAATCGGTTCGGTTACATCGGAATCCAACGATCGAGGAACCAAAAGCCCCAACCGCGGCCATCACCGGAAGGCATCGGAGTGACCCGCTGGCCATTCCACTCGAACGGTTGGTGATCGCGCCGACCGGCGTCGATGCCGCGGCCGTGCCAGTCGTCGGGCCGAGCACCACGGTCGTCATGACGGTCGCACTGCGGCGCACCCGGGCGGTCGCACCCGGGGCCCGGGTCGGCGTTGGCGGTACCGATGCCAAGGCCGAGCAACCCGGCCATGCCGATTCCTGCCGCCATCGCCGATATGCCCACGGATTTCTTCAAACCCATTGCTTTACTCCGTTCTGACCAGTGCGACGACGGTGCCGCACGGAGAGCAAAGCTATTTCGAAGGGTTGTGTTTGCCCTGTGCTGAGTATTGGCGCGGGCTGTGTGGTCGGTAACGAGATGAAAACTGGTTGGAATCAGTGATATTGAGCACGGCCCGCCGGCCCTCAGATACGTCTCGACAAGCCGACTCAGCCGCATGCTGACCATCTGGATGCGGCGGCGAATTTGTCGAGGTCAACCTCCCAATCGGGGATGCGCCTGAGGATCTCGTCAAAGGCGACACGACCGTCGGTACGCCACAAGGCATTTCCCAGAAATCAGTCCGCGGTGCCAACGGTCACGCCGGCCTCGGCCGGCGGGGACGCCTACTCACCAGGTCAGATTGTGCTTTTCGAAGTGGCGAGCCAAGGCCTCCATGTACTCGTCGCCGTGAAATGGCCCGCGGGCGCCGATCGCCTTTTCCAGGAAGGGACCGTATTCCTCGTCGTTGACGTAGGTCGACCAGTGGGTGATCTGGCCGTCGTCGTTGGTGTCGATGAAGCTGATCGAATAGAAGCCCATCGTCTCGCCATCGGCTGTCGTGCCCTCCCAGCGGTAGCGCATGACGAGGCCGTTCTCGGCGGGCCAGAACTTGTGGTCGACGGGTTTCCAGTCGGGGAAGACCACCGAATACGCCTTGGCCTCGACGGTGGCCGCGACGTCGAACGAGGTCGCCACGTCCTTGAGTACGAGTTCCTGACCGGCCACGAAGTAGGGCGAGGTGTACACGGCGTCGTCGGTGAACTCCCACTCGTCGTATGACTCGCCTTCCTGCACCTTCCGCAGCACGTACTTGTCGCGGTAACTCTCGGCCATGCGGCGGTGTTTGGCGATTCGGTCGACCAGATCCATTGCGGTCCTTATTCATTGGGGGAGTGGCAAGGCCAGGCCGGCGGCTCGTGTGGCCTGGCGCACACCACTAATATACAGACCTGTATCGCAGATTCAATGCTGAATTTCCAGGGCGGCGGCCCCCCTCTACCTGGGTTTCCGGGCTACGCCGGAACCCGCCTCGGCCTCGTCGCAGAGTCGGTCTGAAACGGATTCCGGGCGGGTTCAGCGCACCGCGAGACTAGGAGCGGGTGAGGAACCCCAGCACGGTCTGCTCGAAGGCCTCTTTGGCCTCGATCATCGCCCAGTGTCCGCAGTTGGGGAATACGTGCAGCTCGGCGTTCGGGATGGTCCGCATGGGGATCAATGCCATGTCGAGCGGGCTGACCCGGTCATCGCGGCCCCAGGTCAGCAGTGTCGGAGCCGCTACCTTGTGCATCTGCGCCCAGGGCATCGGGGCATCGGAGGCACGCATGGCGGCCATCATGCCCGCGAATGCGGCCTTGCCGTACATCCGCTTGGCCGCGGCCAGCGTCGTGGGGTCGGTCGCCAGCTCCCACCGCTGTTCGATGAGCTCGTCGGTGACCAGCGCCGGGTCGAACACCATCGAGTTCAACCAATCGATCAGGCGCTGGCGGGTCGGGTCTTCGGTGAACTCCTGCAGGAGCCGGATGCCCTCGCTGGGCCCCGGGCTGAAGAGGTTGGTCCCGATGCCGCCGATGGTGACGAGCTTGCCGATGCGGTCCGGCCTACGGATGGCGAAGTTGATTCCCACCCCGCCGCCCATGGAATTGCCGACGATGTGTACCCGCTCGATGTCGAGCGCATCGACGAAGGGTGCCACCACACCCTGTGCGGTGACCATGGGATGGCCGCCGATGTCGTCGGTGACACCGAACCCCGGGAATTCCAGGATCAGGCACCGGAACTGCTGAGCGAAGGCAGGCAGGATTCCCCGGAAATTGCGCCAGCCCGTCACCCCGGGCCCCGAGCCGTGCAGGAACAGCAGTGCCGGTCCTTCGCCGGTGTCGTAATACCGCAACACTCCGGCGGATGTCTCGATCTCTCTCAGTTCCAGCTCGGTCATGGCGACCAACCTACGGGTGGTTGCCCGCAGGCTCCTCGGCAGTCCCGCACCGTGGAACAGATCTGGTGTCGAGCACGATGCCGAACTCACGGTCCCACGGAATCCGCGCATGATGGGCGCGACCATGGCGGCAGTCGGAAATCTTTGGCTGCCTTATCTCGCTGTGTTGCAGGGTCTTTCGCGGCGGAGCAATACGGTGCTGATCGCCCCGCCGCACAGCGCAACCGCCCCGCAAGTGAGGAGGGCGGCCACGACAGCGCCGGTCGACGGTCCGTCGTTCACCCGCGCCGCCTGGCTGATGGTGCCGCATAGTGCGATGCCGATGGTCAGGCCAAGTTGGCGAGCGGCGTTGGCTGCCGCGGCGGCCACTCCGGCCCGGGCGGGCGGTACCGACGTCGCCGCAACGGCGGGTAGCACCGGGGACACGATCGCAGCACCGATGCCGGTCCCGATCAGCATCGCGATCAGTGAAGTCCAGTCTGGGCGCAACAGCAGTGCCGCACCAGGAAGGCAAGCCAGTCCGGTGAGTAGCGTGCCGCCGCCGAGCACCCAGCTGCGCGGCGCATGGTGCAGTCGAGCGCTCAAGGTCAGCGACACCAGAATGAATGTGGCAAGTTGCAGCGTCAGCACCAGAGCGGCGTGCAGGGGTTGCATGCCACGGCTGGTCTGCAACCACCACGACAGCGCCGGCAGTGCGGCGAAAGCCGCGAAGTAGTAAGCGAATCCGGCGATGAGTACGGCGACGAATCCACGTGTCGCGAACAGGTCCGGCGGCAGTAGTGGATGGGTGGCGCGGCGTTGGACCGAGACGAACAAGCACGCCGCGGCGAAGCTCACCGCAGCGGCTCCCAGGGTCCCGGGCGAGGCCCACCCCGACTCACCGGCATTGATCACCGCGTACGTGGTCCCCGTCATCACGATGGTGATGAGGGCTATTCCCGCGACGTCGAGTCGGGCGCGCACCGGACGCTCCCGCGACAGCGATTGCCCACCAATGATCACGGCGAGCAGGCAGATGGGCAGTGCGCCGAGAAACAACCAGCGCCACGAGATGAATTGGGTGACCGCGCCACCGGCGATCGTTCCCGTGGTGCTGCCGATCCCCGCGACCGCGCCCCAGACGGCGAACGCGATTCCACGTGTGCGGCCGAGGTAATGCTGGGTCAACAGCGGCACGGCAGTTCCGAAGATCGCCGCACCGCCCGTCCCCTGGACGACGCGCGCCGCGACCAGGAGGCCACCGCCCGAGGCCGCCGCGCATCCCGCCGATGCCACCCCGAACACGATCAGGCCGACCAAGAAGAGCCGCCGGTGTCCCCACCGATCTCCCAGGGTTCCCATGGCCATCACGAGCGCGGCAAGCGCGAGGGTGTAGCCATCGATGATCCACTGGGCTGTTGCGAATCCGGCACCCAGCCCGCTCGCGATGTTCCCGGCGCTGACCGTCACGACGGTGGTGAACGCGAGCAAGAGGAAGGTCGCCAGACAACAGCTCACCAACGGGCGCCAATCCCTGCCTTGCTCGGGTGCAGGGTCGTGGACGGGGGCGGAACTGGGGGAGCTCAAGGACATGGTCCGACCCTGCTGTAATGGTCTTGTGCATGTAAACCATTACATCGAGCCGCTGCTGCGCAACGTGACCGATCTGGTCAATCGGCCCGCGGCCACACCGGCCGACCTGGAACAGCGCTGGACGGCTCGCGACATGCCCATCCACTGTCGCGTCACGCGTGCCGACGTGCGAGCGGTGAGGGATTTCCTGGAACTGTGGACGGGTGTCGTCGACGCCGGCACCGAGCAGGACCGGGTCACGGTACTCAACCAGTTACTGACTCGCTTCGCCACCAGTCCGTCGATCACCAATCACGATGGCAGCGGCTGGCATCTGCACTACCGCGACGCTGACGCCGGCTTCGCCGCGACGCTGGCCGGCGCCACGAGTGCCGCGGCCGCCCACTTCCTCACCGAACGCGGGATGTACCGCATCCGGCGGTGCGCCCGCGAAGGATGCACGTTGGCATTCGTCGACTTCACCCGACCGGGTACACAGAAGTACTGCAGTCACGGTTGCGCGAATCGCGATGCCGTCCGGCGGCACCGCGCCGTGTCTGCCCGCAGTGCCTCAGTGCGTCACTGAAACGCCCTGGCAGACAAGGCGCCATCGCTTGACGGTCGGACAGCGGCCCACCTAACCTCCAGACACGACGCATACATGTCCGACGCGACGTCAACATCTGCGGGGGAGTTGTGGGGGAATCACGTTCTGCGGTGCCGGTCGACGGTGTCGCGATGACGGCGATCGGGGTGGCCGTCATCCGAGTACGCGAGAGTCAACGTCCGGACGCGCTGTACCTGGATCCCTTGGCGCAGTCGTTTTGTCGACGCTGCGCGCCAAGGGTTTTCGGCCCAGCGCTGGGCGACGCTGGAAGGCCTCGCCGATCAGTTCTACGAGGGGCGCTCGGTGGCCGTCCGGCTGGTCGATGATCGTGTCCGCAATGCGGTGGATAGCGGTGTCAGGCAGATCGTAATGCTCGGAGCGGGTTTGGACACCCGGGCCTTTCGGATGGCATTACCCGCTGATGTGAATGTTTTCGAGATCGACCTGCCTGAGCTGATCGCGTTCAAAGAGCCCGTACTGGCCAACCGAGCAGCCGCGCCGACCTGTCGCCGCCATGTGATAGCGGCCGACCTGCGTGAGGACTGGACGGCACCGCTGCGCGAGAGCGGGTTTCGCCCGGAGTCGCCGACGCTGTGGGTCGACGAAGGGGCATTGGCCTATCTACCGCCCGGGCCGCGACGTGACGTCGTGGCCGACCTCACCCGACTGTCCGCTCCCGGTAGCCGATTCGGTGTCAGTCGGTACTCGGTCGATGCCAACAGTGCGCCGTACACGGGGCTGGCCGGCCTGGTCGGTGGTAGCGCATCGGGACAAGCTCCGCGGGAAACCGTTCGCGATGTACGGGAATGGCTCGACAGCCTCGGCTGGGACACGGAGTTCCAGAGCTGGAACGAGGCCGTGACGCGGCTGAATCGCGCGGTTACGCAGGCTGATTCCGAGGTCGGTCACATCGCCGCCGTTCTCAGGCCGAGTGCGCACTAGGCCCGAATCGATTAGGGTTTGCCCGTCAGCGACTGACTCGAGCACGCGTCGCGCCCGGTTCGTATTATTGGGTAATGGAGCGAACGATCCGTGCGCTTCGGGCAACACTGGGAAGACCGCAGATGTGACTCCGTCACCGGCACCCGCATCACGCCCACGTCCCGGCGTGACAACGGATCCTGCCGGGACCGGTACGCAGCGCAGGCTGCCGCTGCGAATCCTGCTCGCCGTGGTGGTACTGACCCTCGCGGGTAGCGGGGCCGCACTGGTTCTTGATCACGACACGGGCCGGATCGGCCACGAGTCAGCGCTGATGGGGCTGGTCGCGGTGTCGTTGGCCGCGACGATTCTGCTGCACGGTCTGCTCCTCGGGCGCCCGCTGACCGTGGCCCATGGTGCCACCGCCGCGGCGGCCCTGTTACTGGCGACGTTCGCGGTGGTGCTCGGCCACCCGGCAGACGCCTGGATCTGTCTCGTCCTCTCGGCCGCCATGCTGATCAGGCCGCGGGGGTCGACGGCGCAACCCGATGCCTTACGTGCGGTGGCATCTCTGGTCGACCGCACCCCGGGCGATCCGCTGGCGCCATTCGCGATGGCCGCGGGCAAAAGTTACGTGTTCTCGGCCGACGGAACCGCCGCACTCGCCTTCCGGACGGTGGCCGGGTTTGCGGTGGCCAGCGGTGATCCGATCGGAGACGCGGCCCGTTACCCGGAGGTCGTCACCGCATTCGGCGGCCTGTGTCGAGCGCAGGGCTGGCGCATCCTGGTACTGGGCGCATCCGAACGGCGGGTGATGCTGTGGCGCGACCGCGCCGCGACCGGCACCGCCCTGCGGGCCATCCCGATCGGACGTGACGTGGTGGTGGAGGTGAACGGGTTCGATCTGGCCGGCCGGTCCAGACGCAACCTCCGGCAGGCGGCTCAGCGAACGCGCAACGCCGGCGTGACGACCGAGGTGGTCGCCGAGTCCGGTCTCGACGATGCGCTCCGGGCCGAACTCCTCGACGTGATGCGCGAGTCGGGAAAGGCCGTCGGTCGTGAGCGGGGGTTCTCGATGATGCTCGGCGGCACTCTGTCCGGCCGCTGTCCCGGCGTGTGGCTGATCTACGCGCGCGACCGTGAGGGACGGATTCAGGCATTTCAACGTTACGTCTCCGCCGGTGGCGGGACCGACATGAGCCTTGACCTGCCGTGGCGACGGCTGAGCGCACCGAATGGGATCGACGAACGTCTCACTGTGGACATGATCGGCTGGGCCCGAACGCACGGGGGCGAGCGCGTCTCGCTGGCCTTCGCGCCGTTTCCCGATCTGTTCCGCAGTGACCGCAGCGGCGAGGTCCCCGTGCGGGCGCTGCGGACCGTCGCTCATGCCGGCGATCGGCTCATCAAACTGGAGTCGCTGTATCGATACGTCCGCAAGTTCGACGCGATGGCCGAGCCGCGGTACGTGCTCCTGCCGCTGGTCGACCTGCTTCCAGCGGCGGCGGTGTTGTTGACGCTCGAGCTCGCTCCACACCGCCCGGTGCCGTGACCAGCTGATATCACCGGCGGCGACGTCGGTATCCTGGATCGGGATGTTGTCGCGAGTGCTCTCCAGTCTGATCCGGGTCCGAGTCACCCTGGTCTACGCGGCGGCGCTGTTCGTGATCGCGTCCCTGCTGCTGATCTCGGGCCCCAGGGTGCAGGACAGTGTGGTCGGTCATCTGAGTACCAACCTGGAGAACCTGGGGCACGGCCACCTTGGAACGCTCGTGGGCAGTGCGTTCGTCACCGCCGAGGGATACACGTACCTCCTGCTGCCGGGCCTGGTGTGCCTGCTGGCGTTGGCAGAGCTGCTGTGGTGCAGCAGGCGGTTGATCCAGGCCTTCGCCCTGGGCCACGTCGGCGCCACCCTGATCGTGGCCGCCGGGTTGGCCGCCGCGATCAAACTCGGCTGGCTGCCGATCTCTGTCGCGCACGCGAAAGACGTCGGGCTGAGCTACGGCGCGATCGCCGTCCTCGGCACGCTCACCGCGGCCATTCCGATGCGGTGGCGCCCGGCATGGATCGGCGGATGGGTGACAATTGCCCTGGTGGTCGCGGCCTCGGGGACCGATTTCACCGCGATCGGGCACGCCATTGCGCTGATTCTCGGGATCCTGCTGTCGACCCGATTCAGCACCGGCTCGGACTGGACGCCGGCCCGGCGGGTACTGCTGGGAATCGGTATCGGGTTCGGACTGCTGCTCCTCGTCGGAGTGTCCCTGCCCGCGGCGCCGATTGCGCTTCCCGCGGGTCTTGCGGTCGCCGGGATCGCGACTTGGGCTTGGTGGCGGTGGCTCGCAGCGCCGAAGGCCGGCGAACCCAGCCTGACTACAGTGTCGGCATGACGCTGCACGCCGACACTGCCCATCCGGATCTGGTTTCCGTCGGGGTGCCGACGCACTGGTACAACCTGGCAGCCGAGCTGGACCAGCCGATCCCGCCCCATCTGCACCCGGGAACCAAGGAACCGGTCGGCCCCGACGACCTCGCGGCGCTCTTTCCGAGCGGATTGATCGCGCAGGAAGTATCCACCGAGCCGTACATCGAGATCCCGGAGGTTGTGCGCGACATCTACTCGATGTGGCGCCCGGCGCCGCTGATCCGGGCCCGCCGGTTCGAGCAGGCGCTCAACACCGGTGCCCACATCTATGTCAAGTACGAGGGTGTCAGCCCGGTCGGCAGCCACAAGACCAATTCCGCTGTGGCGCAGGCCTACTACAACAGCATCGACGGGGTCCGGAAGCTGACCACCGAGACAGGTGCCGGGCAGTGGGGTAGCGCCCTGTCCTTCGCCGGAGCACAGTTCGGCCTCGAGGTCGAGGTGTGGCAGGTCCGCGCGTCCTACGAGTCGAAGCCCTACCGCGGTCACCTGATTCGCACGTACGGCGGCACCGTGCACTCAAGCCCGTCGAATCTCACCGAGTCGGGACGCGCGATCCTCGCGGCCCACCCGGACACCACCGGCAGTCTCGGGATGGCGGTGAGTGAGGCAGTCGAGGTGGCGGCCGCGAACGCGGACACCCGCTATGCGCTCGGTAGCGTGCTCAACCACGTCGTCCTCCATCAGAGCGTGATCGGTCTGGAGGCTGTCGCGCAGCTCGCCGCTGTCGAGCCGGACGGTGCCGACGTTGTCTTCGGCTGCGCCGGTGGCGGTTCCAACCTCGCCGGCCTCGCATTCCCGTTCCTGCGCGAGAAGATTCATGGCCGATCGAACCCGAAGGTGATCGCCGCGGAGCCCGCTGCGTGTCCGTCGATCACGCAGGGGGAGTACCGCTACGACCACGGCGACGTCGCGGGACTGACCCCGTTGCTCAAGATGCACACGCTCGGAATGGATTTCGTTCCCGATCCCATTCATGCGGGCGGCCTGCGCTATCACGGGATGGCTCCGGCGCTCAGTCATACCGTCGAACTGGGACTGGTCGAGGGCATCGCCGTCGGGCAGCACGATGCGTTCTCCGCGGGCGTCCTGTTCGCACGCACTCAGGGCATCGTGCCCGCACCCGAGGCCACTCACGCCATCGCCGCGGCCGCCGCGCACGTGGCCGATGACCCGAGCGAGCAGGTGGTCGTGATCGGACTCTCGGGTCACGGTCAACTCGATCTGCCGGCGTACGCGGAATTCCTGGACGGGAACTTCTGAGCCGGCCTACGACCGGACGGCGATGAAGGACGCGACGAATCCGGCTACGGCCTGACCGTTGGAGTGCGCCACGGTGCGGATCACCGATCCGGTGATCGCCGGCACCTGGTTGACTCCGTGCGGCCACGACGGGATCAGATAGCCGACGTAGTCATAGACCCACGTCTCGCCCCCGATTTCCCCCACCCCTTGAAGGCGGCACGCGAACGGATTTCCATATGACGCCGCACCTTTGAGATCGAGTTGCCAGCCGGCGCCGCCGAGGGTTCCGGCCAGCCGGCCCAGGCTCGGCGAGTGCAGCGTCAACGTGCCCGCACCAAACCTCAGGTCGTTGAAGTCCACGTCGAGGTCAGGGTTGTTGACGAAGCTACGGTAGCTCCAAGTGCCGGTGAACGATTCGGTGTCCATCGCTGTCTCCTCCCGATGATCTGCCGGCCTGCGGCCGTCCAGAGTCGCTTGTCGGTCAACGTCGCACGCCGTGGCCGGCAGACACGCGAGTAGTCGCCTACGCGAACTGGCGATGTGACCACAGACCTGCTGGTTTGCACTCGAGTCAAATCTGGTGCAGCAAACCGGCTCGGCGGATTACGCTCGACTCATCCACTGGTGACGAACTGTGGGGGGCAGCATCGATACGGTGACCGCGGGCCAGGCCGCATCAGCCCCGTTGTCGGAGCTGATGTCGACGCTGAATACGCAATCTGAGGGTCTGACGTCGGCGGAGGCATCCGCACGTCTGTCCCAGCACGGGCCCAACATCATTCGCACGCATCAGGTCAGTGCCTGGGCGGTGCTCAGACGGCAACTGAACAATGCTGTGCTGATCCTGCTGGCCGTGACCGCCGTGGCCTCGGCCTTTCTCGGTGATGCCACGCAGTCGATCATCATCGGAATCATCCTGGTGATCAGCGTCGGGCTCGGCTTCGTCAACGAGTACCGGGCGGAGCGGGCCACCGAAGCCCTGCATTCGCGGGTGCAGCACACCGCGGTCGCTCGCCGTGACGGGAAGGCCGTCAAGGTTGGTGTGACCGAGTTGGTGCCCGGTGACGTCATCCAACTCACGCTGGGCGAGGCGGTGCCCGCCGATGTCCGGCTGTTCGACGTCAACGGTCTGGAGTGCAACGAAGGCATTCTGACCGGTGAGTCGATGACCGCGGAGAAGTCGGCCGAGGTGGTGGCGATGGACACCGCACTCGCCGATGCGACCGATCTTGCCTTCATGGGCACCATCGTCAGCGCGGGGACCGGCATCGGTGTCGTGTACGCGACCGGCGCCGACGCTGAGTTCGGCCGGATCGCGGTCGGACTGAGCCAGAGTGCGCCGGAGACCGACTTCCAAGTGGGTCTGCGCAAGTTCTCCTATCTGCTGCTCTACGTGGCGTTGACCCTGACGGTGTTCATCCTGCTGGCCAACCTGATGCTGCGCCGGCCGGTCATCGACTCCATCCTGTTCGCGCTGGCCATCGCGGTCGGCATCACCCCGCAGCTGTTGCCTGCCGTGGTCAGCAGCAGCCTCGCCTCCGGGTCGCGGGAACTGGCCAAACGCAAGGTCCTGGTCAAACGCTTGGTGAGCATCGAGGATCTGGGTGACATCGATGTCCTGATCACCGACAAGACCGGAACCTTGACCGACGGCCGCATCAGCTTCATCGATGCCGTTGACCCCGCGGGTGCCCATTCCGAAGATGTCCTGCGTGATGGGTTGCTGGCGACCGATGTGGACCCGGCGACCGGGGGAGCCAGCGGCAACGAGATGGACGCTGCACTGTGGCGGACGGACGGTGCGGATGCCGGGGCGTTGACCGCGGGCGTCCGCCAGATCGCGGTCCTTCCGTTCGACCACACGCGCCGGTCCACCACGACGCTTGTCGACGACCCCGGGCGCGACCAGCGGACACTGATCACCAAGGGGGCACCCGAGCAGGTGCTGGCCAGGTGCGCCCAGGTGCCGGAATCGGCTCACCAAACGCTCGATCGACTGTTCGCCGAAGGCCGGCGGGTCGTCGCAGTCGCGGTCAAGCCCGCGTCCGGACTTGAGACCGTGACCCCGGCCGACGAAACCCACCTCAGCCTGGCCGGGTTTCTGTCCTTTGCCGACAACCCCAAGTCTGCCGCGCGCGAGTCGCTGGCCAAATTGGCCGAACTGGAAATCGACGTGAAAGTTGCCACCGGAGACAATCCGCGGGTGGCCGAAAAGGTCTGTACCGAACTCGGTTTGGCGTCGAAAGGCACGATCACCGGTGTCGAGATGGACAAACTCGACGACCATAAATTCGATCGGATGGTCACCCAAACCACCATTTTCGCCCGGGTCAGCCCTGAGCAGAAGGCGCGGGTGATCGCTTCGGCGCGCAAGCAGGGCCGTTCGGTCGGTTTCCTCGGTGACGGTGTGAACGACGCGCTGGCCCTCCACGCGGCCGATGTCGGCATCTCGGTGGACTCGGCGACCGACGTCGCCAAAGACGCCGCCGATGTCGTGCTCCTGGAGAAGGACCTCGGCGTCCTCGCCGATGGTGTGTCGGAAGGGCGACGCATCTTCGCCAACACGATCAAGTACGTATTAATGGGCACGTCAAGCAATTTCGGCAACATGTTCAGCGCCGCCGCGGCGTCCGCGGTGCTGCCGTTCCTCCCGATGCTGCCCGGGCAGATCCTGCTGAACAACCTGCTCTACGACAGTTCCCAGCTGGCCATCCCCACCGACCGCGTCGATCCGGAGCAACTACACGCGCCGTCACACTGGAACATCGCCTTCATCAGGCGGTTCATGCTGACGTTCGGTCCGATCAGTTCGTTGTTCGACTTCCTGACCTTCGGATTGATGCTCGGCGTGCTGCACGCGGCGCCCGCCGAGTTTCGCACCGGGTGGTTCGTGGAGTCATTGGCCACCCAGACCCTGATCATCTTCGTCATCCGGACCCGGCGCATTCCGTTCTTCCGCAGCGTGCCGAGCGGCCCGCTGGTCGCGACGACCTTCGGTGCGATCGCGATCGGGATCGTGCTGACCTTGTCGCCCTTGGCATCTCGCCTGGGTTTCGCGCCGTTGCCGTGGCAGTTCTTTGCCGCACTGGTGCTACTGACCGTGGGCTATCTGGTCTTGGTCGAGTTGACCAAGAAGGTGTTCTACACCGATCCGATGCATCTGGCGGGTGCGCCGGTTCGTACCCGCGGGCGTCTTCACCGCATCGAACGCCGAGCCTCCAGGTTCGTGCACCATCCGAGTTCGGCCCCCCGATGAGGGGCGGCCGCCCCGGGGGTCGGCAGCCGGGTCAGATCTGCCAGTCTTGCGCGCCATCCGGCTGGTTGTAGAGGCCGACGGAGTTCTTGACGACGACAGGGTCGCCCGCGCCGAAGTGGTCGAAGAACCATTGCGCGTTCGCAGGGCTGAGGTTGGGGCAGCCGTGGCTGACATTGCGCTTGCCCTGAGCGCCGACCGACCATGGCGCGCTGTGCGCGAAAATGCCTGTGTTGCTGAGGCGGACCGCGTTCTGGACCTTGAGCTTGTAGCCTTCGGCCGAGTTCACCGGGACTCCGTAGGTAGACGAGTCCATGATGATGTCGGCGAACTTCTCGAGCACGTAATACGTGCCGTTGGGGGTTTCATAGCCAGGCTTCCCCAGGGAGACAGGGAAGGTCTTCTCCAGCGTGCCGTTGCGGTGGATCTGCATCTGATGGGTGTTGTCGTCGATGGTCGCCACCAACGAATCGCCGACCTGGAAGCTGGACTTCGTGCCTGCGGCGTCGATGTTCACGACGGTGCCCGACGGCCAGAAATCGATTGGCCGCCAACGTACTTGACTGTCGCTCATCCAGTAGAACTTGCCGGGAACCGGAGGGTTCGAGGAGATGCGAATGGCGTCCTCAGCCATCTGACGGTCGGCGATCGGCCGCTGGAACGTGATGGAGATCGGCTTGGCGACACCGACTGTCGACCCGTTGGAAGGATTGAACGCGGGTGGCAGAAACGGCGGCTCGCCGCTGAACGGCACGGGGTTCTGTCCCGGCGGGGTCGCCACGTTCGCCGCTGCGCCGAACGGGTTGAGCCAGGGCATCGGCGCCGGGTCGAGTTGTGGTGCCGGTTCGACGGGCTGCGGCGGACCCGCGGGCTCTGCCAGCGCGGTCGTGCCGGCGACTGTTGACGCGGCGACCATGACGGTTGCCGCGATCGCGGGGATCCACAGGTGTCTGGTGCGGTGCTGCACTAGGCCTCCATCGACAGTGTGCCGTTGACGATCACGCCCGGTTGGGCGGACGCATGACGTTGCCCAGTCTACTAGTTACGTACGGGGATAGTAGATAGCGTGAGCGGGCGAGCAATCGTTCGCCGTCGGACATCTTGTGGAAGAGTCCGAATAGCACTGCGCGGAACTGCCATCGCTCTGACCTGCTAGATCCGACCGTACGTAGTCATTTAATACGTTGATACTGCGTAGGTTGTTGTGGGTTCGATATGAGTTCGGTTCCCGGACGACAAGTGCGATAGACGGGTTTCTTCAACGAACCTTCACAAAACTCATACCGATTCACTGAACTCCGTGCCCAGGGTGGAGGACATGCCAGACATCGCCGACCCGCCACGGCTCAGTCGCCGGGGATTCCTTGTGGCATCTGCTGCGTTGAGCGCCACAGCTGTCGCGGCGTGTCAGCGCGACAACGGCGCCACGTCGAGCGAGCCGGGCGCCCGCGATGCGATCGCCGCGGCTGAAGCCCGTCGCCCACACAGCGGCAGGACGGTTTCGACCACCTTGACCGCCCAGCGCTCGCGGGTGGACCTCGGCGGCAGGATCGCCGACACGATCGCCTACAACGACATCGTGCCCGGACCACTCCTGCGGGCATCGGTCGGTGACGAACTGGAGGTCACGGTGCGTAACAGGCTCGGCCATGCGACCTCGGTGCACTGGCACGGCCTTGCGCTGCGGAACGACATGGACGGTGCGTCGCCGGCCACCCGTGACCTCGCCGATGGCCGCGACTTCACCTACCGATTCTCGGTGCCCCACCCGGGGACGTATTGGGCCCATCCGCACACCGGGCTGGATGCGGACACCGGCCTGTACTTCCCGGTGATCGTCGACGACCCGAACGACCCGGGCCGCTACGACGCCGAATGGGTGGTGATGCTCGACGATTGGACCGATGGCGTCGGTCCGAGCCCTGCTCAGATCTATGACCGGCTGCGCATGCCGTCGGGCGACGGGCCCGGCATGCCCGGGATGGGTGGCATGTCAGGCATGCACGGCGACGGCGGCATGGGCTCGATGGGAGGCCGCGACAGTTCACCGCTGGGAGGCGACGGCGGTGACGTCGACTACCCGTTGTACGTGGTCAACGGCCGCGATGCCCAGAACCCCAGCAGCTTGCGGGTACGTCCTGGTCAGCGGGTGCGGATCCGGTTGATCAACGCGGGCTCCGACACCGCGTTCCGGGTCGCGCTGGCCGGGCACCGGATGACGGTTACGCATACCGATGGGTTCCCCGTCGTTCCCACCGACGTGGACGCGGTGCTGATCGGGATGGGTGAGCGCTATGACGTGGTGGTTACCGCGCGCGACGGGGTATTTCCGCTGGTCGCGGCGGCCGAGGGGAAGGACGCGTCGACGCGCGCGCTGTTGGTGACCGCCGGTGGCTCGCCTCCGGCCCCCGACTACGCGCCGCCGGAGCTGCGGGGCCGCCTCGGCACGGTCAGCTCGTTCACCGCATCGTCGGAGGTCACCCTCGATTCCACGCCCGCTGACGCCGAGTTGCCGGTCGAATTGGGCGGCTCGATGGCGACGTATGACTGGACGATCAACGGCCGCTCGTTCACGAAGGCTCAGCCGCTGACCGTGCGCGAAGGACAGCGCGTGGCAATGACTTTCCGGAACTCGTCGATGATGTGGCATCCGATGCATCTGCATGGGCACACTTTTCAGGTTCTGGGTGACGACGGCCGCCCGGGCGCCCGCAAGGACACGCTCATCGTGCTGCCGATGCAGCGACGGCGGGTGGTATTCGCCGCTGACAATCCAGGGACATGGATGTTGCACTGCCACAACACATATCACCAGGAGGGTGGGATGATGACGACCGTCGCCTACGTCAGCTGACGGCGTGGTATCGGGGGAGTACTACGTACTAGCCTAAGTAGTAGATTCGGAGCCCGCGTCGAGGCCCATCACGAGCCCCGCCGCGAGGTACGCTCACAACACCGATCGTGGAGGGGTGCAGTGCGCGTACGAGGATTCGGCGAACTCGAAGCCGACATCATGGATCGCATCTGGAATCGCGGAGATGCGGCCGTCACAGTCCGTGAGGTGTTCGACGAGATCGCCGAGGAGCGCCGGATCGCCTACACCACAGTCATGTCAACGATGGACAACCTGCATACGAAGGGCTGGCTGGAACGCGACCGCGACGGGCGCGCCTATCGATACTGGCCGACGTTGAACCGCGAGCAGCACACCGCCCAGTTGATGCGCGAGGCCCTCGACGGTGGTGGTCGTTCCGATCTCGTGCTCAGCTACTTCATCGAGCAGATGGACCCACAGGATTCCGACCGGTTACGTGCCGCGCTCCGTACTCTGGCCCGACGCTCCGGAAGCGCGAAGAAGCGGTGAATGTCGCCGCGGGGCTGCTGATCTACAGCGTGGTGATGGTGGCGCTGGCGCCCACACTGCTCGGCGTTCTCACCCGCGGTGGCTCGGCTCCCAGATTTGGTGTGGCGGCGTGGTTGACGTCCGTGGTCAGCGTCTTGGCGACCTGGATCGCCATTCCGATACTGGTCATCCTCGATGTGGCCTTCCACGGCGGGCAACGGCAGTCCTTGTTGGTGTCGTGCGTGCAGTTCCTCTGTGACATCGCGTCTGGGCGCGCGGGCCTTGCGGCGCAAGCGACAATGATCGTCGTCGCGGCCGTGCTGGCCGTAGCGGTGGTCGCTGTCGGGATGAAAGCGGCACGAACCATCAGCCGGTTGCAGTCCCGCGCTCACCGGCACGCCCAGGCGGTGAGGATGGTGGGACGTCCGACAGCCCAACGCGACGTCTTCATCGTCGACACCGACGAGCGCACCGCATACTGCGTCGCGGGGGCGCCGCCCGCGATCGTGGTCACCACCGGTGCGATTGCCGCGCTCGGTGGCGATGAACTACAGGCGGTACTCGCCCACGAACGGGCGCACCTGGATGGGCACCACCTCAAGATCGTGACGGCGCTGCGCGGGTTGGCGATGGTTTTCCCACGGGTGCGGCTGATGACCCGGGCGTCCACCGATGTCGGTCGGTTGCTGGAAATGTGTGCCGACGACGTCGCCGTGCGCCGCCATGGACAGCACTCGCTGCTCGCCGGGCTGATGGCCCTGGCCGGGGCCACGCCGGCCCAGGCGCTCGGTGCCGCCGATGTTGCATTGCTGAACCGCGCTGAGCGCCTTGCGCTTCCACCTGCGCCGTGGATGCGGCTCGGTGCGGGTGCCGGTTTGTTCGGCGCTACCACCGTGATCGCGCTGGCTCCGGTGGCGACCTTCGTGCTGGGGGTGTCGGGCCTGCTCTGTCTTTGAGGTCAGTGCTCCCGCTCGAATACAACGAGCGTGTCCGCCAGGTTGCCGTCGACGAAGTATGCCCGGCAGACGAACGGGTCGTGAATCGTGCTGCCGGATTCGGTCTGGGCGTCGACCGCTCCCGACACGTTCCATACGGTGATACGTGAGTGCTCGACGCCCTTCAGCGGCTCGTCGGTGGTCAACGGGAACAAGTCTCGACTGTCGGGCTCGAGGTCACTGAGCTTCGACTCCACGTCAGTGAGCTGTGCGGTGGCGGGCGTCACCAGCTTGCCGCGCACATCGGTCTCGCATCGATCCTGAGCCTCGCGCTCCGCCGTGTCCACGAGACCAAAACCATGTGTTCTCACGGCGAACACGGCGACGACGCCCAAAATGAGTGCACACGCCAGTAGCCACAACGGGACACGTCGACCGGTCATGCTCACCTGGGGATTGTCCCGTCAGTATTCGATGATGCGGGTGACATTGGGCGTCATCCCCGATTTGCGGACCGGCGAGATCGTGACCGGGACACCCGTCTGCTGGGCCTCGATCATTTGACCGTTGCCCAGGTAGAGCGCCTCGTGTTGTCCACCGCCGGGACCCCAGAACAGCAGGTCGCCCCGCTTGGCCTGTGACGGCGGGAGTTGGCGTCCCGCGGTGTATTGATCGCCCGAATACCGGGGGAGCAGCACGCCGACACCGGCGAACGCGTAACGGGTCAGGCCAGAACAGTCGAAGCCGACGGTGCCGGCACCAGAATCCACCCCTCGACTGGGTCCGGTCAAGCTGCCACCTCCCCAGGAATACGGGACCCCGATCTGAGTGCCGGCCCGCCGGATGACGTACTCGACCGCCTGTCTGCCGTAAACACGGTTGCCGCGCAGTACGGGAGCGGCGCCGCTGTTGTCAACCGGCACAAGTCCCAGGCTGCCGAGGAACTTTCGCCCCATGTCAAAGGTTGTCTGTGCCGCAAAAGCGCTTGCCTGCAACGACGCATTGGCTATGGCCACCGGATCGCCGGGCGCACCCGCGCTGAGCAGGTTGGGCAGAGTGGGATCCCACTGGCCGGCGTTGGGTTCGGCGTGGGCGAGCGGCGCGCCCATCAATACCATTGATGCTGCAGCCAAAACCCCTGTGCACAAGAGTGTTCGACGTTCCCAGGAGGTGTGATCCGAACGCGGATTGGAAGGCATGGTCCCGCAGTTCCTTTCCGCCCTGGGTCGGCCGTGGCCGATTCGGTATCAGACCATTCAAGGTCTACGTAGTAACTACGTACGTACGTACTCTACATCACAATATTCACGTGAGTCCCACTCGTAACAAAATTGCGCTTCTGTAATTCGTTGTAGAGATTGCGGTTTGGTATCGGGCCCGGCGACGGCTGCGGCTTGGGGACCAGGCGGACAGACCCGATGACCGGGTGTCGCAGAACAGGTAGCGGAATACTCATGCCGGCTGTGCTGCCGCTCCATACGCTTGTGGACGTCGGGCAGCTGAAGGGATGCGGACATGATCGTTCTGACGGATACCGTTCAAACGTGGGGCCATTCGGCCACCGTCCACTATTCCCATGCGGCGCGCTCCGTCGTCGCTCAATCGAACCTTGCGTTGCACATGGAGTTCAACGTGGATCTACCGCCCAAGCCGATATTTCGGAGCTACGGGTTCATTCGCACGGCCGTTGTCGGCGGATCGACCGTGACCGTGAACGGACCTTCCCTTGTCGCAGCCGGGGTGACGGAGTTGAACTTTGAACTCTTGACCGACAACGGCGCCTCGGTGTCGGTCGTCAATCAGTTCGATACAACCGGCACTTTCACCGGGCCGCCACAGGAAGCCGTCAGTGTCCGGCGAGTCTCTTTTCACCGTCCCGTGAACGGAACAACCGCTTTCGCGCACACCGCCAAGGTCTACGCCGGCGGCCGTGACATCAGCGAGCAAGAAGCCGTCGAAACGGCGATCGCCAATCTGAGGTCGCGCGGTCTGGACCTGGCAGACCTGGTCATGAAGGTGACATCCGGCGCCGACCATGTGTCCCGCCCGCAGCGCCTCGATCTTGAGACCAATGAACTCGTTGACGAGGCGACCGACCCGCGAATCAGCTAGCGGAGTTCCGTGACCACCCGTCGGCGCATCAAGGTCGGTAGCCGTCGATGAATCCGGTGAGCCCTGACGGTGAGTGCGGTCCGATGGCGATCTGCTCGACGACACCGATGCCGGTGCGCTCACCCATCGTGGCCTTGACGACGTTCTGTAGGTGAATCGAGGCGAAGTCGGTCGGGTCGAAATCGTCGAGACGTATGGACTCCCGGCCGATCTCGAACTGTCCGTGGTTGGAACCGTGGCCCCAGTGCGGATGCCAGTAGCCGATCCCGCGCATGCGGAAGGTGAAGAGTTTCTCCACCTCGATGTGCGTCTCGCCTTCGACCGGATCGGTGAACCACAGGTGCGCCCGCCGGATTTCGCGTCGACCGGGTTCCCAGTCGAGTTCGTAGCCGATGTCATAGCACTCGCGCACTCCGACCCGGCTGCACGGGGAGACGCCCGCCGGCAGTGGATCGAGGACCTGCGCGGTCTGCAACCACCGGCGGCCGTCCTCATGCTCGTGGAAGGCGTAGTGGGTGAACCGGTCTCCGAAATGCAGAGGCGCCCAAAGCCAGAACACCTGAAACGGCATCGGCTGGCGGAGGACAGGAACCTGCTCGCCCACAGGCCGGACACCCCATGACCGGTCACGAGTTCCGGGCACAGCCCCGGCTTCGACAGCGGTGTCCTCGCCGTCGACGCTGATCGTTCCCTCCCATGAACCCCATTGCGTGAGGCGGGTGTGGTCAGTCAGCACGATGCCTTCGGCGGTCCGACGCGTTTGCCGGGGTTCCTCGATCGCCACGGTGGTGGCCCGGAAGGTGAGGTCACAGGAGATGTTGTGTTCATTCGAGTCGACGATGTACCGGATGGTGCGAAGCGGTTCGATCACCTCGATGCGGAACGGCCCGATCGTCGCCGACCGGTCCAGTGGCATTGCCCCGGAGGCGAACACCGAGTGCTCCACACCGTCTTTGACGAGACTGAAGGCGGCATCGATGACCCCGCGGACCGGGTAGTGGCCCATCGCGGCGCCGAAGTAGAAGTCGCCGTCGCGCTGGTGACCGTTGAACCAGTAGCGGTCATAGTGATTGGGGTCGGCACCGACCGGTGTCGCGACGGGTTCGGCCGACGAGTGGATGGGGTAGTCGTCAAACGGCGTGAGCATCGGTCCTGTTTCTGTTCACTTGCCCAGCAGGGAAAACGCGTCGAGATCGGCGATCGCGGTGGCCGACCGTTCGGCCATCACCGTGAACATCCGGTCGCCGCGCTCGGAGGGCTGACCGACCAGCGCGCCGAGTACTGTCACGAACGGTCCCTGGAACAGCGCGTAACGATAATCGGCCCAACAGCTTTCGAGGCTGTAACCAGTGATACCGAGTTCGGTCAACCGGCGGTGGTATGCCTCAATGATCGAACCCTCACCGGCGCGGCGGTCCGGGACCGACAGACCGGGCGCGACGAGCAGGGTGACGTCACGCAGGGGCAGGCCGGTTGACATGACCTGCCAGTCCACCGCCACCACCGGCTCGATGCCACCGGCACTGGCGAACAGCAGATTGTCCAGGCGATAGTCACCATGCAGCAGTGCGAACGGCTCCCGCCGTCCGGCCGCCCAGGACATGAACTCGTCGGAGAACCGCTGCAGCACAGCGGCGGTGTCCGGCGACAGTGTGTACCGCTGGAGAAACTGTTCGGTGGCATTGGCCAGCAGCTCGGCGGCGAACTCGGGCATCGCCGTGAGGTCGGGTATCAACCAGTCGAGCTCACGCACCGCCGGATCATTCCAGGTCGATGCATGCAGCCCGGCAACGTTCACGGCCGCGGCGCGGGCTTCATCCACTGTGCAACCGGCGATCTGGTCACCTTGCTCGGCCGGCGCCAGGTCCTCCAGCAACAGGGTGAAGCCGTTGGATTCTGCATCCGCCGCGACGTAGTAGCAGTGGGGGAGCCGCGCACCGACCCGGTGCGCGTAGTCGCGATAGAAGCTGGTCTCGCACCGATAGCTGAGTGTGCCGGCGGCTCGGCTGTTGGCGTCGGTGGCAGGCAGCTTGATGATCAGCCGGCCAGGGCCGGTGCCGTCGGCGTAGTCGATGAACAGTCGTGCGCAAGAACCCATCTGGCCGGTTCCGACCCGTTCCGCGGTCACATGCCGCACCGTCGCGGCGATGCCGGACGAGTTGAGTGCGGCGGTAAGCCACTCGGCGTCGACCTCGCCGGCGGTATCGACCACCCCGGGCGCAGGCGCCATGCTCCGGCCGGCATCCGTCGCCGTCATCGTTGGCTGGGTTCGTTGATCTTCACCAGCATCTTGCCGATGTTCGCACCGGTGAACAGTCCGTTGAGCGCGTCGATGCTGGATTCCAGTCCTTCGTACACGGTTTCACGGTGCGTCAACAGCCCCTGCTGTTCCCAACCCTGCAGCGCGGCGAACGCCTCGTCGAAGCGCGCCCACTCTTCGAGTGCGATGAAGCCCTGCATCGTCGAGGCGGTGGCGAGCAGGTTCACGTAATTGGACGGGCCGGGGTGATCACCGTTGAGATAGCTGGAAATGATGCCGCACATCACCACGCGCGCCTTGTGCGCAAGATTGGCCAGCACCGCATTGAGAACTTCGCCGCCGACGTTGTCGAAGTAGACGTTGATCCCGTTGGGGCACACTTCCTTCAGCGCGGCGGTCAAGTCGCCGGCCTTGTAGTCGACGCAGGCATCGAAGCCGAAATCCTCGACCACGGCCCGGCATTTGTCCGGGCCTCCGGCGATACCGACCACCCGAGCTCCGGCGATCTTGGCGATCTGGCCGGCCACCGATCCGGTGGCACCCGCAGCCGCCGATACGACGACGGTCTCGCCGGCTTGCGGATTGCCGACACCCTTCATGCCGAAGTAGGCCGTCGCGCCGGTCGGCCCGTAGATCGACATCACGGCCAGCGGATCCGTGTACCCGACCACCGGCGTGCTGAACAGGTCGTCGCGGATGATGGCGTAATCCTGCAATCCGGTCAGGGTGGTCACGAGATCACCGACTTTGTAGGCATCGCAACGTGATTCGACGACCTCGCCGATACCGGCCACCCGCACCACCTCACCCAGCTCGAGGGGCGGAAGATAGCCGGGCTCGCCGTCCAGCCACGTGCGAGCGGCAGCGTCGATGCCAACGTAGGTGGTCCGCAGCAGTGCCTCACCCTCCGCGGGCACCGCCGCGGGCACGGTCACCATCTCGGTGTCGTCGGGGGAGACCAGTCCATTGGGGCGGCGGCGGAGCAGGACCTGACGGTTCGGCCGGTGCGCGGAGTCAGTCAATTCATCTCTCCCGTGGTCATCATAATTTTCATATTGATTCTTAGAACTCGCATCGATTAACGTCAACCCCCAGATCGAGAGTGTCCCGCCTGGTAGGAGGATTCCGTGACCTCCAACGACGTAGCGCCGCGCCGTGGCCGGCCGCCCCGCATCGACACGAGCGCCATCGTCGCCGCGGTGCTGGAGATCGGCACCGAGAACGTCACCATGCGTCGGGTCGCCGCACACCTCGGCGTCAGTCTGCCGGGGTTGTATCACCACGTGAAGAACCAGGACGATCTGTTGCGTCTGGCCACCGAGAGTGCACTGGTCAACTCCCCGCCGCCGCGATACACCGGCGAGCACTGGGCCACCTGGATGCGCAGCTACGCGTCATACATCCGGACGGTGCTGGCGTCCGAGCCGGCACTGGTGGAGAAGTTCGTGACGGGCGGGGTGCGCGATGAGATGGAGATGGAGTGCAACGGCGACGCGGTCGAGGCGCTGGCCGAGCACGGTCTGGCCCCCGATGATGCGATGGCGGTCTGGGCGGCGGTAAGCGCGATGGCGATCGGCAGCGTCACCGAGGCGCACCGCGAACACCTCCACGCCGAAAGCGGACAGCCGTGGTTGGCCCGGATCTTCAAACTCACCGCCAAACGTCCCGCGTCCGACTATCCGACGCTGCGCGCGATCGCGCAGTCCGGTTATGACCCGTTCGGCGAAGACAGCTTTCAGCAGCGAATGACGATGTTGCTCAACGGCATTGCGGTGCAGTACGGACTACCGCCGGAGCCCGCGGACTAGCTTCCCGGCATTCGGCGGACCAGTCCGTCGTCGAGCATCTGCTGAAAATGATCGGTGACGGTCTGCTCGGCCGGCCGATAGGCCAGTCCCAGCTCGTTGCGGCTACGGCTGTTGTCGAATGCCAACGGGTATCCGATGTTGCGATCGACGAACTTTCGCGTCAGCCCGGCTGCCGGGGCGATGGCTTTCACCAGCACCTTGGGTGCGGTCATCCTCGGGAACGGGTAGAACGGTCCGAACTCGCGGCGCAGCACCTTGCCGATCTCCAGGAGGCTCAGCGAGTCGGCGTTGACGATGTAGCGGTCATGGGCCTCGGGGGTGAACCCAGCGCGCAGGTGGGCATCGGCGACGTCACGCACGTCCACCACGCCCATGGTCAACGCGGGAGCGCCGGCGAGCAGGGTGCCGTCGGTGAACTGTTTCATCGTGCTCAGGCTGGCCGAGTCGCTGGCGTTGGTCAGGGAAGGACCGAGCACCAGGCCCGGGTGGATGGTGACCATGTCCCAGCGGTCCTGCGCCTTCTGATACCGCCAGGCCTCCTGCTCCGCCACGGTCTTGGAATAGGGGTACGGCTGGTGGTCGACACTGCTGGTGGTGTTCCAGTGTTCATCGGTGAAGACACCGCCGGGGACATCCCGTGTCTCCCGGGCATCCCCGTAGATCGCGACCACGCTGCTGGTCAGCACCACACGTTTGACGCTGTCCGTGCGGTTGACCGAGTCCAGGACGTTGCGGGTGCCCTCCAGTGCCGGGCGGACCAGCGCCTCTTGCGCATCCTTGTAGCCGGAGAGCAGGAACGGCGACGCCGTATGCATGACGAGCTCACATCCGGCCATGGCCTCGTCGAAGCTGCCGGGCTCGAGAAGATCCGCCTTGAACAGCTTCAGCCGACCGGGATGGTCCGCCGAGAGCTTGTGCAGATGCTCCAACCCCGAGGCCTTCTGCGGGTTGCGCACCGTGCCGTGGACGGTGTGGCCGGCTTCGAGGAGGTACCGGACGATCCAGCTGCCGATGTACCCGCTGGCGCCTGTCACGAGCACCGGTGCATCCGGGTCGATCAGGGTCCGGGGTGTGCTCATGGCGGGTTCCTTCCGTTCGGGTCATCCGGCTGGATGCGGGCGCCGGCGTTGTCAGCGCGGCAGCGCGCCACTGACCAAGTTTGCCCTTCGGTGACCGCAGGGCGACAGGCGCAGGTCGATTTTGCTGGATCGAGCAACGGTGCGGCCAAGGTGGGGGGACAGTTGCCTCTATGAGTAGCCAGAAAGTACCGAAACCGAGCGACCTAAAATCGGCGGCTCAGGCGGCGGTCGGCACAGCCCAGTCCGCCGTAGAGGCCGCACAGGCGGTCGCGAGCGGCGCGATGCGTATTCCGCCGGCGTCGGCTCAACTCGCGGCGCAGTTGCCCGATTTGCTGGAGAATCTCGCGGTCGCGACCGAACGGCTCAACACCACGATCGACCGGACCGAACGGGTTATGGCCATGGCCGACCCGATGTTCCGGACGTTGGACCGGCTGCTGCCACAACTCGAATCGTTGATCAACACCGGCAACGATGTCTTCCGGCTGTTGACCAACATTCCGGGGGTCTCCGCCCTGAACCGGATCACCGGGCGCGGGAAGGACGATCGGGGCTGACTGCAGCCGGGCCGGATCCGACTCCACCATCGCCGACCGCGATTGATCGCCGGCCTCGTAGCATTTCCGACCAGAGCGCGTGTCAATGGTTGGACGTTCAGCGAGGAGGACGATCGTGGACCAAGTACAGCCGGGGCGTCAGGTGTTGCCGATTCCCGATGTGAAATACGTCGGCCTGACGACATTCGACGCGAAAGATCCCAACACCAAGTACCCGCCGATCGTCCCGTTGCGTCCACCCGCGGGTGCGCCCAATGTGCTGATTGTCCTGCTCGACGATGTCGGGTTCGGAGCATCGTCGGCATTTGGTGGGCCGTGCAACACCCCGGTAGCCGAGCGCCTGGCGGCCGACGGCCTCAAGCTCAACCGCTTCCACACCACTGCGCTCTGTGCGCCGACCCGCCAGGCGCTGCTGACCGGGCGCAACCATCACTCGGTCGGGATGGGCGCGATCACCGAGATGGCAACCTCAGCGCCGGGCAACAACAGCATCCGGCCCAAGGACAAGGCCACGATCGCCGAGACCTTGCGGCTCAACGGCTATTCGACCGCCCAGTTCGGCAAGTGCCACGAGGTACCGCTGTGGGAGGTCACCCCGGTGGGGCCGTTCCACCAGTGGCCCACCGGATCCGGATTCGAGCACTTCTACGGGTTCATCGGCGGCGAAGCCAACCAGTACTTTCCCGGCCTGTACGAGGGCACGACCGCTGTGGAACCGCCCAAGACTCCGGACGAGGGCTATACCCTCACCGACGATCTGGCCGATCGTGCCGTCACATGGGTGCGTCAGCAGAAGGCGTTGATGCCGGACAAGCCGTTCTTCATGTACTTCGCGCCGGGCGCCACCCACGCCCCACACCACGTGCCGAAAGAGTGGTCGGACAAGTACCGGGGCAAGTTCGATGACGGCTGGGATGCCCTGCGGGACAAGACGATCTCCCGCCAGAAAGACCTGGGCGTAGTGCCCGAGGATGCGGCGCTGACCACTCGGCACGCCGAGATCCCCGGCTGGGACGATATGCCTGCGGAACTGAAGCCGGTGCTGGCCCGGCAGATGGAGATTTATGCCGGCTTCCTGGAGCAGGCCGACGATGCGGTCGGCCGGGTAGTCGATGCCATCGCCGATCTCGGTGTACTCGACGACACGTTGATCTACTACATCCTCGGCGACAACGGAGCGTCGGCCGAAGGAACCATCAACGGCTGCTTCAATGAGCTCAGCACACTCAACGGAATGCCCGGCATCGAGACCACCGAGTTCCTGCTGTCCAAAATCGATGCCTTCGGCACACCTGACGCCTACAACCACTACGCCGTCGGTTGGGCACATGCGTTGTGCGCGCCGTACCAGTGGACCAAGCAGGTGGCCTCGCATTGGGGAGGGACCCGTAACGGGACCATCGTGCACTGGCCCAACGGCATCGCGGACAAAGGGCAGACCCGTGACCAGTTCCACCACGTCATCGACATCGCGCCAACCATCCTGGACGCCGCGGGACTGCCGGCACCGTTCTCGGTCAACGGTATTCAGCAGGCACCGCTCGAAGGCGTCAGCATGCTCGCCACTCTGCGAGAGGCGGCCACGCCCGAAACGCACGACCTGCAGTATTTCGAGATGATGGGCAACCGCGGCATCTACCACCAGGGCTGGACTGCGGTCACCAAGCACCGCACACCGTGGAAAGCCGACACTCCACCGCCGTTCGACGCCGACGTCTGGGAGCTGTACGCCCCCGGCGACTGGACCCAAGCGCACGATCTCGCGGCCCAAGATCCGGAGAAACTCGCTGATTTGCAACGGCTTTGGCTGATCGAGGCGGTCAAGTACAACGTCGTCCCGCTCGATGATCGCGGTTTCGAGCGGATCAACCCCGATATCGCGGGCCGGCCGCAACTGATCACCGGCAACTCGCAGCTGCTGTTCTCCGGGATGCGGATCAGTGAGGCCGCGGTGTTGACGCTGAAGAACAAATCGCATTCGGTGACGGCGAACATCACCGTGCCGGAATCCGGTGCGTCGGGTGTGATCATCACCCAGGGTGGCAGCGCCGGTGGCTGGACGCTGTACGCACACGAAGGCAAGCTCAAGTACTGCTATTGCTTCTTCGGCATGGAGCACTACATGACCACGGCCGAGCAGCCGATACCCACGGGCCAGCACCAAGTGCGAATGGAATTCGCCTACGACGGAGGCGGATTGGCCAAAGGCGGCAACGTCTCGTTGTACTACGACGGTAAACAGGTGGGCAGCGGCCGGGTCGAACAGACCCAGCCGATGGCCTACTCCGCAGACGAAGCCTGCGACGTCGGAGCCGACACCGGTTCACCCGCCTCCCCGGACTATGGGCCGACCGGGAACAAGTTCAACGGAGAGATCGACTGGGTGCAGATCGACATCGGCGACGACAGCCACGACCATCTGATCACCGCCGCCGACCGGCTCAAGGTCGCGATGGCAAAACAATAGTCACCCGGCGGGCTCGGCGATGCCGAGAACAGCAGCGGTGAAGCGCCACAGCGTTTGCGTGGCTTGATCGGAATTCGGCGTCGGGGTGACCCGGAGTTGTTGCGCAATTCCGTGGCGCAGCCCGCCGATGACGTAGGCCCCTGCGCTGTCCGGATCCAGGTCGGCCGGGAGTTCACCCGACTGTTGCCCGTGGCGGATGTTGGCGGCGGCGTTGTCGATGAGGTTGTGGATGTAGGCGGCCTCGAGTTCCGTCAGCTGCGGGTCGCTGGCGGTGCGGTTGAGCAGGATCGGCGCGAGTGGCTCGGCGAGGTGATAGGCGACGAAGCGGTGGGTGCGGTCGCGTTCACGAGTGGCCCAGTCGCCGGTGGGGAGGTGGGCGTCGGCGATGGCGTGGCGCAGTCCGTCGTAGAAGCCGTCGTAGATCGCCGTCAGGAGGCCACTCTTCGACCCGAAGTGGTGGTAGAGGGCGCCGGTGCTGAGCCCGGCGCGGCGCGTCAGTCCGCCGAGCTCGATGACACCGTTTCCCTCGACGAGTTCGTCGCGGGCGGCGTCGAGGAGTTGTTGACGTCCGATCGGGGCCCGTGCCATAGTGCAGACCATAACAGAAGTCAGTTATGTTTCGGTCTGGGGCAATCATGAGTACTGAAGTGACATCGTTGACGGAGTTGGCGGGCGACCTGGCCGGTACGTACCGGCGAACCCCCAGCAGCGGTGAACAGGTCGATCCGGCGGTGGCCGACGCGGATCTGGCGGCGGTGCTGCGCGACGGCTACGTGATCCTGCCCGACCTGCTCACACCGGCCAAACTCGATGCGATTCGGAAGTCCGTTGATCCACTGCTGGATCCGCGGGGCCGCAACGGATTCGAAGGTCGCGCCACCCAGCGGGTATACAGCGTGTTGAACAAGACCCGCACCTGTGACCGGATCGCCGACCATCCGCGCGTGCTGGCGCTGCTGGATCGGCTCTTCATGCCGAACTACCTGTTGTCGATGCTGCAGGTCATCAGGATTCTGCCGGGGGAGCAGGCGCAGATGCTGCACACCGACGATGGCTTCTACCCACTGCCCAGGCCGCGAAAAGCGCTGGGCGCGGCCACGATCTGGGCGATCGACGAGTTCACCGCCGACAACGGCGCCACCGACATCGTCGCGGGTAGCCATGAGTGGGGCGATCGACTGCCCGAGCCTGCTGAACGCGCACCGGTGGTGATGAGCGCCGGGTCATGCGTGTTCTTTCTCGGCACGTTGTGGCACGGCGGCGGCGCCAACCGATCCGCGAATGCGCGTCTGGCGCTGACGGCGCAGTACTGCGAACCGTGGCTGCGCCCGCAGGAGGCGTTCACCCTGTCGATGACCCGGGACACGGTGCGCGCGGTGTCCGAGGACATCCGCCGCATGCTCGGCTACAGCATCCATCCACCGTTCATCGGCCAGGTCGACGGCATGCACCCCAAGCGCCTGCTGGAGCTGGGCTAATCGCCTGCGGCCCGCAGCGTGATCTCTGAGATTTCTGTGTGGCTCTGCCCGTCGACGGTGCCCAACTTCGAAATCCACACCAGCACATTTGAGGTTTCCGTCTGATTGTCGACGGTGATCGTGTTTTCCCCGGGCTGTAACGCCACGTTCGGCGTCAACTCGGTTGTGTCGGAAAGGCTGTTCGGGTGGGCGGTGTCAGCCGCACGAACCTGGACCTCTGTTCCGGTGCTGGGCAGGTCGATCGTGACCTCGCTCAAGGCGGTCCGTGAGGGGAGCTGAAGTATCAGGCCGACGCCTTCTTTGAAGTCGGGAAACGGCGCGGCATCTTGGTAGATGTCGGTGGGCCACGATGTGGCCGGGTTGCCGTCGATGGCCAGACCCGCCTGATCCGGATGGTCTGGTGAGCCGCCGGGGGAGAACACCGTCGCGCTCTCGGGCGTCACAATCGGACCCGGGCCGCTGTGCGACGACGGTCCCAACCCGCGGGTGAGAACGATGGACGCGGCAACGATCGTTGCGATCGCGGCCACAACCAACACGATTCGCACCGGTCGGGATGCCAAAGCACCGCGGCGCTTACCGGACCGCACTTCGAACGACGGGCGCCGACGACGTCCGCGGGCCCCAGCCGAATGATTGACCGCAGAGTCGGCAAACAGGGTTCGGTTATCCCAGAAGCCGCTGACCTCCACCACATCCCCGTCGGAGAGTTCGCCTGTGACGGAGTCACCACGGAGCTCGACCGGCACGACGGTGTGCGCTTCACCGGTCGATTCGTACCGCTCCAGGCGGAAGGTCCAGACCTCCTCCTCGCCGTCAGGTCCGGACGGTCGCTTCTGCACCCCCTGGGCAGTGCCCAGGATCGTGAGCATGGCTAACCGCTTGGTCTCCGGCGAGCTGCTCGGCTCGCGATCGTCGGAGATCTCCAGCGGGGCAGTGTGCGGACCGGCATCCGGGGGAGTCGACTCGGTATACCGCTCCGGCACCGGTTCGGGCGCGGTCGGCACATCCGTACTCCCGCCCAGCGCCCGGGCGAAGTCCAGGCACCGTGCGTAGCGCTTGCCGGGTTGCTTCGCCAGCGCCTTGGCCATCACGGCGTCGAGATGTGCGAGGTCGCGACGGCGCCCCGACAGCGGAGGCGGCGGCGTGTAGAGGTGGTTGCCGGCCTGGACGATGCGATTGGCGTCGTCGAAGACAGGCGCGCCGGTCAACAGATGGAAGGCGGTCGCCGCCAGCGCGTACTGGTCTGCCCGGCCATCGAGTGTTTTCCCGGTGAGCTGCTCGGGCGCTACATACGCGACGGTGCCGATGGCCACATCGGTCTCCGTGAGGCCATTCGCGTCGTCGGCCTCCCTGGCGATGCCGAAATCGGTGAGCAGGATGCGCCGCCGGGCACTTCCCGACGGCGGAGTGACCAGGATGTTCGCCGGTTTGACGTCGCGGTGCAGCAGGTTCCGTTCGTGCGCGACATCGAGGGCTTCGGCGACGGCCGTCACGATCTCCACCACATCCTGCAACGGCATTCCAGACGGGTGCTGCTCGATCAGGTGCTTGGCGTCGGTGCCCTCGACATAGTCCATCGAGATCCACAGTCGGCCGTCGAATTCACCACGGTCGTGCACCCCGACGATGTGCGGATGCCACAACGCCGCGGCCAACTCCGCCTCTCGGGTGAACCGGGCGCGGAACTCGTCGTCGCGCGTGGTGCTCACCGAGAGAATCTTGAGCGCATCCAGACGGGGCAGGCGAGGATGCTGGGCGAGATAGACCTCGCCCATGCCACCGGCACCGAGGAGCCGCTGAATGGTGTACCCGGCAAATACGTCACCGGCATTGAACGGCATGTTCGAAGCCTACAAACCAGGGCAAATCGAGTGCGAACAGGTGTTCGCCAGGACTGCGAGGCCCGAAACAACAGCAGCTGGCCCGTCCAGAACCGAGCGGACTGCTGGGGTGGTCAGCGGGAATCGCTCGGGTCTGCGTCCTCGAGGTAGACCAAGCCGTTGCCGTCGGAGTCTGTGAAGGAGAACATCGCCGGTATTCCCTCCATCCGGACCAGCTCCGCGTTGTGCAGGGGCACCCCGGCCTCCCGGACCTTGTCGTGGGCTTGTTGAGCATCAGAGGTACCCAACCGGATCGCGATCGGGATCTGGCTGTCGTGCGGCAGGAGCACCAAGGAGACAGCTGAGCCCGGCGGCACGACCTCGATCATGCGCGCACCCGGCCAGACCTCCACGTCGGTGCGGAGTTCGAATCCCAGCACTTCGGTGTAGAACTTCAGCGCGGCGTCCTGGTCGGAAACCGGAACCGACACACTCAGCACTCTCGTCGTCATCGTCATGTTCAGTAAGACCCCGCCGCGGAGCGATACTCATCGCGTCGCCGCCACGCCGGCGGCCTGAGGTCCGCCACAACATCGACCTCTTGCGGTCGTGTCTGAAATCCGCATGAATCGGCTATGCATTTGCTATGGGCATAGTTATGCGTCGTATATGAATTCCTGGCCAAATATTTAGACGTGGCTAAACTGGACACTAATTCCGTGCACACGAATAGCGACCGCACTGAATAATAGTCGGAAAGGGAAGCGAATTGTCGAGCGGCAGGATCACGGGGAGCGTTGTCGTTGCCTTAGCTGCGGCTGTATTGGGATTGAGCTCATGTGCGGTGGCGTCGGCGGCGCCCACGGGTCATACATCAGCTCAAACAACAATCAGTGAGCTCGAGGCCCAGGGATTCCGGGTGATCCTCAACAAGGTCGGCAACGCACCCATGGACCAATGCACGGTGACCGCGGTGCGTCAGGGCACCGACGTCAAGCATTCCTGGGTGCAACGCGGCCCGACAGGCAGAGTGAACAATCTCGTGCGGTACACAACCGCGTACGTCGATCTGATGTGCAAGCGCTGATCATTTCGCGAGAGCTGAATTGATGCGGAAATTGTCGCATCAATTCCATTCCGTTTTGCATTTCTGAAGGGCGGTATTCTCCTCCCGCTGGTGCACGTCGTGGGTGCGCGGCAGTCTCCGAGAGTGGATTCGGCCACGCACATTTTGGACAAGACGCACATTGTCGGGGCCACGAGCGTGATCATCAATCACATGACAAACGAGCGAGTGTTCGGGGTCTACCGCGGCCTCGTGGTGGAGAACATCGATCCAGAGCTTGCCGGACGGGTCAAGATCCGTCTAGTCGACGTCGCCGCCGACCGGACGCTGTGGGCGCCGACTGTGCAGCCTGTCGTGAGCGTCGCCCAAGAGGTGCCGGCCGTGGGAGCGGAGGTGCTCGTTGCCTTCGAGGCGGGCGATCCCAATTCTCCCTACGTGATCGGCGGGTTATGGCGAGAGCCGCCGATCCCTGCCGTACGGAGCCTGACGCTGCGCAGCGGACATCAAGTGGTGATCGACGAGCCCGCGCAGGAAGTACGGTTGCTTCACCCCAACGGGGCCGAGATCGTCCTGGAATCCAATGGCGGCGTGACGATTACCGCACCGATGGTCGACGTGCGCGCGGCCGCGGCCAATTTCAGCGGTACGGTCACCTGCACAACGATGGTCGCGACCAGTGGTGTGGTGTCACCGTCTTATACACCGGGCGTCGGCAACATGATGTGACAACTCATCGCACGAAATATGTTGCAGCACAACATAATACGTCACAGTGACGATTGTCGCGCACCTGGCTGGTCACGGAAAGGGGATAGGCGGGATCGCGGAAGGCAATTGAATCCGGGGAATCGCACCGGGCATCTCAACTTGCGGCACGTCGGCTGGAAGTTGCGCCCGCGGAATCTCGTTCGGCATCTCCACAATGGGAATGGCACTCGGCAACGGCACTGGCGGAATGTCGCTGGGCAACGGAAAAGGCGGAACGTTGGCCGGCACCGGCAGCGTCGTCACGGGATCATCTGATGCGATCGGTTGAGACGAATCGACACCGCAGCCGGCGACGATCGCCGCGGCGGCCGCCGCCAGAGGCAAGAGCAGTGCAACTCGCCGCCCGGTCCGTCCCGTCCTGATCACCATCTCACCAACTCCTTGCGGTTCACCAACGACGCTATCACCGGCGCGCCGCCTGGAGCCGCTGCGAGACCTCGCGCGGAGCGAAAGCGCCTGCAAGGCAATCGAATCAGCGCACGGGCACAAGACAGCAAACCGTCACTGTGACGCAATTAGCGGTGCAGACGGGAGTGGGCGGAGGGGCGTCAGTAGCCGTCGCCACCGATGGACCGGCGCGAGTACCGCCGTGCGTATCCCAGACGTCGACGGGTTGCGACAGGATCCTTGGCGGCTCGGCCGGCGCCACGGCGTTTGTGCGGCTTGCACATCGCACACCCGCGCCACGAGCGAGATGGATGATGGTTGGGCATCGAGAGGCTCCTGGGCATGACTCCGCCGAGGGGCGAAGGAAGTGACTCTACGCCGCTGCCTACGGTGTCAGTCCTGCATACCGATGTGCCGATAAGCTACATTATGTCAACTTAACAGCTGCGCATCGCATCAGATGAATCATTGCCCGCTTCCTTGCGCCGTACTGCGTCTGCGTGACTAGCGATTCTGTCTGCACGGCAAGGACGGAAGTGCTGACCGCTAAAGGATCTGCTCAGCCCATTTAGGCTGCCGCCCTATCTTTTCCACCCATGAAGGAGATGCCGTCGCAGCGGCTGTGGAGCACCTGAAGGCAGAGGTCGTCGACAATCTTCTCGAGTGTGAGTGCTTCCGTTCGCGCCGTAGGCTCACGGCATGGACAACGTGACTCTGGCCAGCACCGCGGCAACGGCGACGGTGGCGCTGGCGGCCTATGCAGCGTTGATCCTCGCCTGCATCGCGGTGGCGATCGACAGCGCCCGCCGGCACCGACGACCCCGGGCGATCGCCGCCGCAGTGATGGTTGGGGTACTGACGCTGGGCGGGCTGGTTATGGCGATTGTCAGCAGCGTCGCATGAACCCGCACAACGCGGTGAGGATGAACACCGGATGGTTGGCGGCGTCGGCAACTCCCGGAAGTTGCCATCGACCACCTCGCCCCTTGACATGCCAATTCCGCGCGCGGCCCCAGTGACGATTACGACTCTCCCAAAAGCCGATTCATCCGTCGGTAGCGACAAGCTCATATCGTCACTCAGTGAGGCTGTATTGCCTGGCAGACCTATCGGGCCGTCAGCAAACATAGAGCGATCCGACGACTGGAGCGTGAGTTCACGCTGCCGCCTCGACGCGGGTGACCTGAGGCTGCTCCCCCGGCATGCAACCATGTAGGCGGCCGAACCACTCAAAGCGGCCCGACTGATCGGGATACACCACCTTGGTGGACACTATGACGTGGCCCTTTCTGCAACAGTATTCAAAGTCGAACTCGGCGTCTCCGATGTCGATCACGGTTACTACGCCGATCACACGCTGACCGTGGCCCGTCATCCCAGTGAGACCGATGAGCGGATGGTGGTGCGGTTGTTGGCGTTTGGTCTGCGCGCACACCGACTCAGCGACGTCGACGGTGAGTTGGCGTTCGGGGCGGGCCTGTCCACCCCCGGCGTACCGGACTTGCGGCTCGCCGACTACACCGGCCGGATCCTGGAGTGGATCAACGTCGGCCAGCCCGACGAACGCGTCTTGGGCAAGGCGGCCGGCCAGGCCGACCAGGTGCTGCTGTTCCCGTTCGCCGCCGGCGTGGCCACCTGGTGGCGCACCGTCGGCCCCAAAGTGGCGGGGCTGCCGAACCTGTCTGTGGTGCAGATACCGCACGCACCGGTGCAGCAACTGGCCCAGACTGTCGATCGACGGGTCTCGGCGCAGGTAATGGTGATCGAAGGTCAGGTGACGATGACCGTAGGCGGAGTCGACGTCACCTTCACGCCCGAGCAATTGCAGTGAGCGTCTGAGCCCAAGGTGTCTACCGGGCCGCGCACATGCCTCGCGACCCCCACGTCCGAGCGAAAGGCGTTGGCCCGGGCGACAACCCTACGATGTGAAGAGTTCGTCGAGATGCTGATCGATTGCAGCGAGGGCCTCCCCTGGATTGATGACCTCCAGGTCGAGAAGGGGCGTCAGGCCGGTCAATGCAAGGATCCGGTCCGTCTCGGTGTTCACGTCGCGATCACCAGCGATCTTTCCGTCATCGATCGCTTGCGCGATGATCACCTTGACCTGTTCCCTTCCCTCGCGTAGGCCCTCGCGCGCGCGATCGCGAATCGTGTTGTCGTGCAGTGCTTCGAGAACGTAGGCGGCATTCATTCGGCTCGTCGCGCGCGCATCGTCGTGCAGCGGCAGCATTTCGATGAGTACCAATCGGAGGACGGCTCGAGGATGCGGCGCCGCGCCGAGCGCCTCCAGCCCACGCTGCACTCGCTGAGCAGTTTGTTCGGCAGCGAAGTCCATCGCGAAAGAAAGCAACTCCCGACGACTTGCGAAGTAATGCTGGAGTTGGCCGTGTGACATCTCGGCCTCCGCCGCCACCTCACGCAGACTCAGACCCAGAGCCCCGCGTTGATCCACCACCCGCCACAGGGCGCGAGCGATGGTTTCGCGGCGTTCTCGATGGTCGACCTGTTTCGGCAATCCGCACCCCTTTCGGCTATTACCATACATCTGACATAATACAGTTGACTTGGAAAGGTGGCGCGAGTGACAGGCCGATCGAGGAACGTCGAAGCACTCACCGAGGATCGCGACCGGTCGAGCCGGGCTGAGGCTGACGTCGCGCCGCACGCCGTCCCGGGCGAGCGCAGCCGTGTCGAGTGCGGGAGGGCGCGATGACCGCATTTGCCGACCCCGAGCTGGAGACAGCATATTTCGCGGCCTACGACGCGGTGATGGCCAATTGGCCGGTGCCGGCCGAGACGGTGGATCTTTCGGGGCGGTACGGGACGACACGAATCACGTCCGCAGGCCCGACCGCAGCGCCGCCGCTGGTCCTGCTCCATGGATACAGTGGCACGGCCGGAATGTGGTACCCGGTAGTCGGTTCGCTGGCCGAGGAGCACCACGTGCGGGCCGTGGACACCATAGGCGAGCCGGGCCGCAGTCGACACACCGGCGCTGCCTTGACCAGCATGGACGATCTCGTGGACTGGCTCGCGGAAACTTTCGACCTGCTCGGCCTACCCGCCGCCGACCTGTGCGGCCAGTCCCTGGGCGGGCACCTCGCGCTCCGGTTCGCGCTCGCCCATCCCGAACGGGTGCGGCGGCTGATCCTGCTCGATCCGCCTCTGGTCTTCGCCGGGCTCAGCCCCGAGTTCGAGGAGTTGGGCCGGAACCGCGACCCGCACCCGACTTTCGAGGATGCCCGCGCGATGCTGGCACCGGGCGCCCCCGGCAGCGGGCCGGCGCATCTGGAGGCCTACCTCGACCTGCTCGCTCACGGAGCCGCTCACTTCCCGGCCTCGCCGATCGTCCATCCCCACCTGCCGGACGGGCTGACGCACCTGCCGGTCCCGACCCTCGTCGCCCTGGCTGGGGCGAGCCAGGTGCATGATTCGGAGGCGGCCGCGGAAGTCGCGCGGCGTGCTGGGGCGCACACGGTGATTCTCCCCGGTGCGGGGCACGGCCTCCTGGCCGACGTCGAACCTGTCCGCAGCCTCGTCCTCGAACACCTCCGGCGAAAGGACTCGCGGACCTGACACCGCAGCAGCGAACCCGGAACGGGACCGATGGACACCGCGGCAGTGTGACCAAAGCTTCCAGTCCGGATGTCTCGGGGGCTCCCTCATTTCCTGCAGGTCACCTTCGCCAAAACCTAAGGCGCGCGCCATCACCGGCGAAAGAGCGGCGAGGCGCTGACCTGACGGTCCCGTGGGCGGGACCTACGCGGTAGGAAGCCGAGCAGTATGTTTCCTCGGGTGTGGGAGGAACGGGCGGGCCGGTCACCGCGGGTACGCACAGTCTGGCGCGCGACTGTGGAGAGTCCCGAACGCTATTCGGTGATCGGATCCGAGTACTGGGGCTTGTCGTTCATCCGTCGCCGAGACGGAGAGTTGGCCGCGGAGCTGGATGGTCCGAGCCTGCGCAACCGGGTCGTCGACGGGCATTTGGGTGAGCGGTACTGGGGCGTCGAACTCGCCGCCTACGTCGCAATCCCAGGCGTGCCCAAGCAGGCGATCCTCGGCGAGACGGTGACCTTGCCGGTATCGGGCGGCCACGTCCTGCTCGGGGATCACCGATGGCCGGTGCCGGCCTGGCCCGATCTTGAAGACTGGGTCGATCACCTGGCTGAGAACTGCGGGCTACTGGTCGACGAGGAGGTCCGCAAGGCATTGAACGGGGATCGGATCGGTGCCTCGGAGCGGACTTGGCAACGCCGCTACCGTCGCACGGTCGGGCTGACCGCACAGCAGATCGATCAACTCCACCGCGCGCAGCACGGCTATTTCCTGTTGCAGACCGGGCACTCCCCTGCGGAAGCGGCGGCCGGGGCCGGATTCGCCGATCAGCCGCATCTGACGCGCTCACTGCGGTTGATCCGCGGTCAGACCCCGGCCGCGATCATCGCCGCCCAAAGGCGTCGGCAGCACTGAGCCGACGACACCGCGACGGTGGCGCGGCACCGAGGAGTTGTCGTTCTGGTTCAAGAACTGGCCTGCGGTCTCGCGATCAAATAGTCGCGAAGAAAGGAAACCCCATGACTGCTGTCCCCGCCGCCCCGGCCGGCTTCTCAACGATCAACCCGTTCATCGTCACGCGTGAAGCCGAGGGCCTGATCCGTTTTCTGACCGATGTCTTCGACGGCATCGAGCATCCCGACGCCCGCACTGTCGACGACGACGGGCTCCTCCTGCATGCCGAGCTTCAGATCGGTGGCAGCACTGTGATGTTCGCCGAACGGAAGCCCGGCTGGGCATTCACCCCGGCACTACTGCAAGTCTACGTCGACAATGTCGACGTCGTGCTGGAGCGGGCGGCCGCCGGCGGAGCCGAGATCATCACCCGCCCAACCGAGTTCTTCGGTGATGTCTTCTCCCGTTTCCTCGACCCCTGGCACAACCTGTGGTGGGTCTACCAAAGCGGGACCGCCCTGGACAACACCTGGGGCGAGAGCTCCACCGGCACTGACTGGTCCGACACCACTGACGATTCGGCGGCGTGGGAGCCGACTCCCGAACTCACCTACATCCACGACACATTGCTTCAGGCACTCCACAAAGTTCGCGACCCCCATAAGTGATCGACGAGCGGAGGTTTCCGAGGATGGCGAACCAAGACATCAGCTACGACGACGCCGACGCCCCGTGGAACGGGGAAACCAGCCGAGATCCATCGACCTGGAACGACGACGTGGTTGCCGAGTTCCGGGCGAACGCGGGCCAGGTCGGCGGTGACTACGCCGGGTATCCGCTGATCCTGTTGACTACAACTGGTGCCCGTAGCGGTGAGCTCCGCGTAGTGCCTCTGGCGCCCAACTATCGCGGCGATACGCTCTACCTCAGCTCGTTCCGGGAGGATCGGGATCCGGACTGGTTCCACAACATCCGAGCCAACCCGGCCGTCACTGTCGAGATCGGGAACGAGACGCGTCAGGGAACGGCGACACCTCTGGCCGGTGTCGAGTACGACGAGTTCGCCGATTGGGTGCGGCGAAACAACCGACTGCTGACCGAGTTCCAGGCGACGATCGACAGGCCGGTGCCGCTGGCAACGGTCCGCTTCACGCAACCCTGAATTCGGCCTGATTGTCAGGCGCGTCATAGGACGTGCGGTGGAGGCGCCCGGCGATAATCACCACTTGTGACTGAAGAAGCATCGACCCAAGTCGGGCCGCCCCCCAACCTGGCCGTCGGCGTGATCAAGGCCTTGCGGCCTCGGCAATGGATCAAAAACCTCCTGGTGGTGGCTGCACCTCTGGCGACTCTGGGCGGCGATGTCCACTACGACTACGGCGATCTCTTCTTCAAAGTAGGTGTCGCGTTTGTGGCGTTCAGTTTGGCCGCATCCTCGATCTATCTCGTCAACGACGCCCGTGATGTGGAGGCCGACCGCCAGCATCCGACCAAGCGCTTCCGGCCGATCGCCGCCGGGGTGGTCTCCCCCGCGCTCGCCTACGCACTGGCGATCGCGCTCGCCGCGATCACGCTGGCGATCTCGGCGGCGATCGCGCCATCCCTCGCGCTCGTGATCGGGGTCTATCTGGCGATCCAGCTCGGCTACTGCTTCGGCCTCAAACATCAAGCCGTGCTTGATATCTGCATCGTGTCCTCGGCCTACCTGATGAGAGCGATCGCTGGTGGTGCGGCGACCGGTATCCCGCTGTCACAGTGGTTCTTGTTGGTGATGGCGTTCGCATCGCTGTTCATGGTTGCAGGCAAGCGCTATGCCGAACTTCAACTCGCTGAGCGGACCGGTGCGAAGATCCGCAAATCGCTGGAGGGCTATACCGCTACGTACCTTCGGTTTGTATGGACGATGTCCGCCACCGCCGTCGTCGTGTGCTACGGGCTGTGGGCATTCGAGCGCGACGGCCATTCCGGGTCATGGTTTGCCGTCTCAATGATCCCGATCACCATCGCAGTCCTGCGCTACGCCGTTGACGTCGACGGTGGCGTTGCCGGCGAGCCCGAAGACATCGTTCTGCAAGACCGCGTATTGCAGGTTCTGGGCGTAGCGTGGATCGCAATCATCTGCGTTGCAATCATTTTGGCTTGATTCGACCGACGGGCACACGTCCCGAACGGTCCCCTATTTCGCCGCCGTCACCGGTCGCCCGGGTTTCGCCCCAGCAGGTCGCGTTTCAAGAAGTCTCGGAAGATTCTCGCGAGATTCATCGCGGTTGGGTCGGCGTAATCACCGAGTCGGTTTCCGAGTTGAAAGGCCTCGTTGACAACGGCCCGCCGTGGCACTTCAGCACGGACCTCGTCACCGAATTCCTTCTCTACCTGTTCCCTGATCGACTGGTCGATGCCGTTTCTTCGGTCGAAACCGGATAAAACCACACCACACCACCTGAGGGGATGTGTTCGTTGGATACGCTCAACTCTGTCGCGGGCCTCGCGGGCTTTGCGTACCGCATCAAGGGTCGGAGTGATGGGCGCGTAGGCAACATCACCCAGATGCATTGCCAGGGCTTCCAGCGAGCCAGTGCGGCCGCCGGTGTCGATCAGAACAACCTCGTAGCGGTCAAAGATGCCGGCAACGTCAAAGATGGCCCGCAACAATCCGGTGTCCGGTACCCCGAAACCCGCAACACGGCCTAAGGAAGCACCCGCAGGTAGCAAATCGATGCCAGGCCATTCAGTTTCGATGATCTCCTCATCGATTCGCTTCGCGCCCTTGTCGGGATTCCCCCAAAAACTGATATCGGCATCCTCAAGCACCGAACCCAGGCCGGTCGAATGCTGCGACACTCCAAAGTGATTGGACAGGTTTCGCTCTGGATCCGCGTCGACCAACAATGCGGAGATGCCGGCCCGCGAGGCCTCCCCCGCCAGCATCATCTGCCATAGCGTTTTCGCTGTTCCGCCCTTACCCGAGAGCACCAGCACCGAAACAGCTACCATTGCGAGCCTCTATGCAATGCCTGACTCACCTCGCTGTATGCCTCCATCGTGTTCGCGCTGTTGCCAGACACCGCGCGTTCTCACCCTATATGTCGAACAGCGGATATCCCCTCGCCTG
This sequence comes from Mycobacterium sp. 134, assembly GCF_048282715.1. Taxonomy (NCBI): domain Bacteria; kingdom Bacillati; phylum Actinomycetota; class Actinomycetes; order Mycobacteriales; family Mycobacteriaceae; genus Mycobacterium; species Mycobacterium sp. 134. The sequence goes on along the minus strand of NZ_JBLVUN010000008.1, from coordinate 3,215,344 downwards.
GCGCACCGCCCGTGGAACCAGGGCATGTTGCATCTGATGAATCGTCGTCGTCAGATGAATCATCTTGAGCCCGAGCTCGTTACGCGCCATTCCCGAGGAAGGCCTTCTCAAGCACATAAGTAAGGGTACCCTAACTAGGCATGACAACTACCAAAGCCGACGACCTGCTGCGCGTTCTGCGCGGGATGGTGGGGAACTTTCCGTATCCGCATCAAGCCGCCTTCTTCCTGGACAATCCGGTACGCCGAATGCTCGAGAACCCGGCCGACGCCATCGAAGCGATCGGGTTGGCCGGCGACGAGCGAGTCCTCGAACTCGGCCCGGGCCCCGGATTTTTCAGCGTGGAGATCGCCCGGCGACTCACCGGCGGACGCCTCGACCTGTTCGATCTGCAACCGGAGATGCTCGCCAAGGCGCGGCGCAAGCTGGAGCGGGCCGGCTACCCCGACATCGGTACCCACACCGGGGACGCCGGTGCCCCACTGCCCTTCGACGACGCCAGCTTCGACGTCGCATTTCTCGCCGAGGTGATCGGCGAGGTACCCGATAAGGCAGCGTGCCTCGGCTCGCTCAAACGCATCCTCAAACCCGGTGGGCTGCTGGTATTCCACGAGGAATTCCCCGACCCGGACCGGCTGAGCGTCGCCGAGCTACGCGACTTGGCCGAACCCGCGGGATTCACACTGGTCGACGTCACCGGCAACCGATGGCGAGACACTGTGCGCTTCCGCTCCTAGACTGCGCCTTGCGCTACACGCCGCCACGGCGCAACATCCGACCCTGCGCCGTGTGGAAGTCAATCTTCTTGCCGCGCAACCAGGTACTCCTCACGACACCGGCGAGCGCGCGTCCGTCGTACGGGCTGATCGGGTTCTTGTGGTGCAGCTTGTGCACATCGACGACCTGTGCGGAGTCGGGCTCGAAGATCGCGAAATCGGCGTCGTAGCCGAGCGCGATCTTGCCCTTGTTGTTCAATCCGGCAAGTGCGGCGGGTTTGGCTGCCATCCACTCGAGCACCTGCGTGAGAGCTATCCCGCGACGCTTGGCCTCGGTCCAGATCAACGACAGGCCCAGCTGCAGCGACGCGACGCCGCCCCACGCAACACCGAAGTCGCCGTTCTCGACGTCCTTCAGATCGACCGTCGACGGTGAGTGGTCAGAGACGATGCAGTCGATCGTGCCGTCGAGCAGGCCCTGCCACAGCAGTTCCCGATTCGACGCCTCACGGATCGGCGGACAGCACTTGAATGCGGTTGCGCCGTTCGGGATCTCCTCGGCGAGCAGCGTCAAGTAATGCGGACACGTCTCGACAGAGATCCTGACGCCATCGCGCTTGGCCGTCGCGAGCATCGGCAGGGCGTCCGAGGACGACAGGTGCAGGATGTGCGCGCGGGCTCCGGTCCATCGGGCTCGCTCGATGACCTCGGCGATCGCCACGTTCTCGGCACCGCGCGGCCGTGAGGCCAGGAAGCGTTCGTACCGGTCCCCCTCCGCCGAGGGCGCATGGTCGATGGCGCGGGAATCTTCGGCGTGCACGATCATCATGGAGTCGAAGCCGGCCAGCACGGCCATGTCCTTCTCCATCTCATCGGCGTCGAGATGCGGGAATTCGTCGACGCCGGAGTGCAGCAGGAAGCATTTGAAGCCGAACACGCCATCGTCGTGCAGACCGCGCAGATCGTCGGTGTTGCCGGGGATCGCGCCGCCCCAGAAACCGACGTCGATGTGTGTCTTGCCCGATGCCGCGGCGCGCTTGGCATTCAGTGCTTCGACGTTGACCGTCGGCGGAATCGAGTTCAGCGGCATGTCGATCAGCGTGGTCACCCCGCCCGCCGCCGCTGCGCGGGTAGCGGAGTCGAACCCCTCCCACTCGGTGCGACCGGGCTCGTTGACATGCACGTGCGTATCGACCAAGCCGGGGATCATGACCTGCTCGTCGGTGAGTTCGACGATCTCCGTGCCGGTGAGGCCACTGCCCAGCGGCTCGATCGCGACGACGCGACCGTCGCGGATACCGATCTCGCGGGCGACGATTCCCGCCGTCGTCAGCGTGCGTTCGCCGCGGACCACCAGGTCGAATTCCGGGTGGCTCGGCATCTCGGGCGCGTCGGCGGTCATCGGCAGCTCTCCATGGCTAGCAGCATAATTCCTCATCGTGGAAATGACACTCCACCCTTTGGAGAACTCTAGATGTGAGCGCTGACACAGTCAATCGCGCCAAAAGCTTGACAGTCGGCGTCTGCATGCGACTTACTTACTGAAATCGTGGAATATTACTTCCACATAATGGAATGTATGCGCCGGCGTTGAGCGCCGGCGCACCGACCGTGACAGGCTTATCCATGACCACAGAGTCCACCGGGCTGATCGGCGACTCCAGTCGCACCGATGCAACCCCGTTCGCCGACGTGAGTCCGCATCTGTACAACGCCGATCTCGCGCCCACCAAGCGCGAAGGCCGACGGTGGGGCGCGTACAACATCTTCACGTTGTGGGCCAACGACGTGCACAGCCTCGGCAACTATTCGTTCGCCATCGGACTGTTCGCCCTCGGCCTCGGTGGGTGGCAGATCCTGGTGGCGCTCGGACTCGGCGGCGCCTTCCTCTTCTTACTGCTCAGCCTGTCCGGGTTCATGGGAGAGAAGACCGGCGTCCCGTTCCCGGTGATGAGCCGCATCGCATTCGGCATCCGCGGCGCGCAGATCCCCGCCATCGTTCGCGGCGCGGTCGCGATCGCATGGTTCGGCATCCAGACCTACCTCGCATCCGTAGTGCTGCGCATCTTGATCATCGCGCTCGCACCGTCGGCCGCGACCCTCGACTCGAACAGCTTCCTGGGGTTGTCGACACTCGGCTGGATCTCGTTCGTCGCGCTGTGGGTGATCCAGGTGGTCATCGTCAGCTACGGCATGGAGATGATCCGCAAGTACGAGGCGTTCGCCGGACCGGTCATTCTGATCACGATGGTCACGCTCGCGATCTGGATGCTCAACAACGCCGACTGGTCCATCGCATGGACCACGCCCGACTCGCTGACCGGCGCCGACATGTGGCTGAAGATCGTCGGCGGCGCCAGCTTGTGGGTGGCGATCTACGGCACGTTCGTCCTGAACTTCTGTGACTTCACGCGTAACGCGAAGTCGAAGCGGGCGATCGTGAAAGGCAACTTCTGGGGCATCCCGCTCAACATGCTGGTGTTCGGCGGCATCGTCATCACTCTGGCCGGCGCTCAGTTCCGCATCGACGGACGCATCATCGAAGCGCCCGCCGACATCGTCAAGGAAATCCCGAACACCCTGCTGCTGGTGCTCGCGGGACTCGCGTTGCTGATCCTGACTGTCGCCGTGAACATGATGGCCAACTTCGTCGCGCCGATCTATGCGCTCAACAACCTGTTCCCAAAGCACCTGAACTTCCGTCGCGCAGCATTCATCTCGGCCGTCATCGGCCTGCTGATCCTGCCGTGGAACCTGTACAACTCCCCTGCCGTCATCAACTACTTCCTCGGTGGCCTCGGTGCCATTCTCGGGCCGCTGTTCGGCATCATCATGGCCGACTACTGGCTGGTGCGTCGTGCCAACATCAACGTTTTAGCCCTGTTCACCACCGACGCCAAGGGTGAATACCACTACGCAAAGGGCATCAACGTGCGTGCCGTGGTCGCCCTCGTCATCACGGCGGTCGTCGCGCTGCTGCTGGCGTTCGTTCCGGCTTTCCAGGTCGTCTCGGAGTTCTCCTGGTTCATCGGCGCAGCACTCGGCGCGATCGTGTACCTGGTGGTCGCGGACCGCCGCGGGCCGTTCAACGACATCTCCGGCGAGCCGATCGCCGTGGCCAGCACGCACTAGTAGGGACCGCCATGAGAATCCTCGTAGCCAACGTCAACACGACGGTTTCGATGACCGACGCGATCGCCGAGTCAGCGCGCGGTGTCGCGTCGCCGGGTACCGAGATCGTCGGAATCACACCGCGTTTCGGCGCGGACTCGTGCGAAGGAAACTTCGAGAGCTATCTCGCGGCCATCGCGGTCATGGACGCGATCACCTCGTACCCGGAGCCGTTCGACGCGGTGATCCAGGCCGGATACGGCGAGCACGGTCGGGAAGGTCTGCAGGAGTTGCTCGACGTCCCGGTGGTCGACATCACCGAGGCAGCCGCGTCGACAGCGATGTATCTGGGACACAAGTACTCGGTCGTCACCACGCTCGACCGCACCGTCCCGCTGATCGAAGACCGTCTGAAGCTGGCGGGACTCGACGCGCGATGCGCGTCGGTGCGGGCGTCGGGCCTCGGTGTGCTCGAACTCGAGTCGGATCCGGATCGGGCGGTCGAGGCGATCGTCCGCCAGTCTCGAGAGGCCGTCGAGAACGATCACGCCGAAGTGATCTGTCTCGGCTGCGGCGGTATGGCTGAGCTCGAAGCGAAGGTAAGGGCCGCGACCGGCGTCCCGATCGTCGACGGAGTCCGCTCGGCGGTCACCATCGCCGAAGGCCTGGTCCGGATGGGTCTGTCCACGTCGAAGGTGCGTACCTACGCGACTCCCCGCGAGAAGAAGGTGATCGGCTGGCCTTTTCAGCCGTAGGCCAACTCCATAGAAGAAGTAGACGAGACCGGGTGCCTCTTTCGAGGCACCCGGTCTCGTCGTGTGTCAGAGGATGATCTGGCGGTTGACGTCCTTGTACAGCAGGTAACGGAAGTTGGACGGCCCGCCGGCGTAGCACGCCTGCGGGCAGAACGCGCGGAGCGAGAGGAAGTCGCCTTCCTGAACCTCCACCCAGTCTCCGTTGAGGTGATAGACGGCCTTGCCTTCGAGCATCAGCAGGCCATGCTCCATGACGTGGGTCTCGGCGAACGGGATGGTCGCACCGGGTTCGAAGGTGACGATGTTGACGTGCATGTCGTACCCGAGATCCTGCGGGTCGAGCATCCGTGTCGTGCGCCATTTGCCGTCGGTCCCCGGCATGGCCGAGGGTGCGATGTCCTGCTCGTTGCCGAACTTGACCGATACCGGGTGGCCCTCGATGGCCTCATAGCGTTTGCGGATCCAGACGAACGTCGCGTCGGCGTCGCCGTTGTTGTGGGCCGACCAGTCGGTGCCTGCCGGAAGGTAGGCGAAGCCGCCTTCGGTGAGTGTCTGCGACTGACCTGCCGCGTCGACCGTGAGCGCACCGGAGGTGACGAACAGGAAGCTCTGCACCTCGGGCTGCGGCTCGGGCCGCTGGGCCCCGCCGCCCGGCTTGACCTCGACGATCGCCTGGTAATACGTCGTCGCGCCACCGGCGACCGGGCGGTTGATGATCCACGCGCGGGTATCGGTCCACTCTGGGAACACCGAGGTGACGATGTCGGAGAGGACGCCGCGCGGGATCACCGTGTAGGCCTCGGTGACGATGGCGCGGTCGGTCAGCAGATCGGTCTGCGGGGGCAGGCCGCCGCGGGGCGTGTAGTACGAAGCAGTGGTCACTGGGTGCTCCTGGTTGTGCGGCCGAGCGCGATGTCGCGCACGGTGGAAATGGGCAGATCGGTGGCTGTCTCGATCTCGTCGGCTGTGAGCGCGCCGCACACGCTGCCGCGATGGATCACGTTGGCGAGCGCGCGGGCGGTGGCCGGTTCATCCATGACGGTCGAGTCGAGCCGGTGGATGTAGTTGCGCAGACGCGTCGCGGCCGGCGCGAAGGCGCCACGGTAGAACGCGTAGGTCGCCAGATATCGGGTGACGAGTTGGGCGGGGTGCATGTCCCAGCCCTGGTAGATACCGCGTTCCAGGTGGCGCCGGACGAGGCGCGCGTGCAGTTTCCATGCCGTGGCGACGTTGTCAGGGTCGCCGACCGGGAGGATGTTGGTCGAGCCATCGGACATGTGGACACCGGTGCCTGCCACAGCGAGTTGCATGACGTTCTTGGCGTGGTCTGCCGCCGGATGCTCCATCGACTGGTAGGCGGCGGCGATACCGAGGGACGCCGAGTAGTCGTAGGTTCCGTAGTGCAGCGAGCTGACGCGGCCCTGGCCGGCGTGGATGAACTGGGCAACGGGTGCGCGGCCATCGGCGCCGAGGATCGCCTGCGGTGTTTCGACCTGAACCTCGAAGCGGATGCGCCCTGCCGGCAGGTCGTTCGCCGCTTCGAGCGCGCCCGCGACCGCCACCATGGCCTCGACCTGGTCGACGGACGTCACTTTCGGCAGGGTGAGGGTGAGGCCGTCGGGGAGGCCGCCGGAGCCTGCGAGTCCGCTGACGAACATGTCGAGCGTGCGCAACCCACGCGCGCGGGTGCCGGCTTCGAAGCATTTGAAGCGGGTGCCGACGAACGGGGTCGAGGTGCCCGCGTCGAGCGCGGCCCGCAGTGCAGCGATCGCCTGGGCGACATCGGCGTCCTCCGTCGCGTCGTCGAAGCTGCCGTAGCCGTCCTCGAAGTCGATGCGGAGGTCTTCGATCGGCTCGGCGGTCAGCTTGTTCTCGACGAGGACTGCGAGAGTCTCGGGTTCACAGTCGGTTCCGCTGCTCGCACCGACAAGTGAGGCCACTGCGTCGAGCCCGCCTGCGTCCGTCGCGGCGGTGAGGGCGGTTGATCCCCAATCAGCGGGCATCGTCGCCGAATACCGGTTGCCCGGGATGTAGACGGTGTGGACCGGCTGCCGACGGCCGTCGTCGCCTGGATATCGGTTCACCAGGTGTGCGTCGGAGGCCGAGAGCCGGCGGTCGACGTCGGCCAGCACCGCATCATCGAGGCGTCGTGTCACAGATGTGCCTCCCCTGTCTGGAAGTTCCCGCAAGGACAGAATTCCACATTGTGGAGTTTAACGCGAGTGTAATCGTGGCACGATGTGCGTTTCCTCATCGAAACACGTATTCCATATTGCGGAAATGATCTTGCGCATGTTGGATGGAACGACAATCGTCGGCCAGGAGTGGAATGCATGGCGGAGAAGACAGGCGGCGTGCAGTCGGTGGAGCGCGCGTTCGAGTTGATGGAGTTGATCGGGCGTGCCGGAGGCGAGTGCTCGCTGACGGAGTTGTCGGCGGAGTCGCCGTTGCCGCCGCCGACAATTCACCGTTTCCTGCGCACACTGGTCGGAATCGGCTACGTGCGGCAACCCCCCAATCGCCGCTACGCCCTTGGACCGAGATTGATTCGGCTTGGCGAAGTTGCGAACCGCCAGTTGGGCGCGGTCGCCGCCCCGGTGCTGCAGTCGTTGGTCGACGAACTGTCGGAGACGGCAAGTCTTGCAGTGCTCGACGGCGACATGGTGATCTACACCGGACAGGTGCTGCCTCCGAAGCTGGCGCGGACGGACAGCGAGGTCGGCAAGCGTGTCGGTCTGCACACAACCGGTGTGGGCAAGGCGGTTTTGGGCGAGTTGGACGATGCACGCATTCTGAAACTGGTCACGCAGTCAGGATTTCCGGCACCGACCGAGAACAGTGCGTCGACCCTTTCTGCGGTGTTCGCGAACGTCGAACGCGTGCGCGTCGACGGCTATGCGATCGACAACGAGGAGTTCGAGATCGGTGTTCGCTCCGTCGCGATGGCGGTGCCCGGCGCTCCGACACCGATGGCAATCGGCATCTCCGGGCCCTCGGCTCACGTCAGTGAGGAATTGATCGCTCGAGCCGTTCCCGCGCTGAAGAAGGCGACCGACGTCATCTCGGAAGCCCTGATCGGGGCGAGGGAGCAGTAAATCTTCGGCCTGTGCCGCTCCGATTCACGGGCCGTGTCCGGAATCCGCATTCCACCATTACTAGAACGTGTTCTAATTCGGTGCATGTCCAGTTCAGCGGAGGGGCACGCTGACCCCGCGTTTGCGCAAGTGAAAGCCGTCTTTGAAGCAGGTTTGGCCAACGGCGACGACCTCGGCGCCGCGGTGGCGGTATTCGTCGACGGTCGTGCGGTGGTGGATCTGTGGGGAGGCATCGCCGACAGACGGACCGGACGTCCTTGGACGCGCGCCACCGCTTGTCCGACCTTTTCCTGCACCAAGGGTGTGACGGCGACCGCGGCTCTCATGGTCGCCCAGCTGTGCGGCCACGGCGCCGACGAACCGGTGAGCGCCTGGTGGCCGGAATTCGCGCAACACGACAAGCACGAGACCACACTGAGCGACCTGATGGCCCACCGCGCCGGGTTGCCCGTCTTGGAGCGCCCGGTTTCGGTGGCCCAGGCCGCGGATCCCGCGGCGATGGCCGACCTGTTGGCGAGCCAAAGCCCGCTCTGGCAGCCCGGGACCGAACATGGTTATCACGCTTTGACTTTCGGATGGTTGGTCGGCGAATTCGTGCGCCGCCACACCGACATGACCGTTGGCGATTTCACCCGGCGCCACCTGGGCGATGGGTTGCTCATCGGCGCTTCAGGTGCGGCGGTGCGCGAGGCCGCCCGGGTCAGTTCGCCACCGCCCGAGCAGCGGGTCTGGAGCGCCGAGTACGCGCCGCCGATATCGGAGGACGCAGTCGCCGAGATGGTGGCCGCGATCGCCGATCCGGAATCGCTGTTCATCCGGGCGGCATCGAATCCCGTTGCATCGTATAACGATCCAGAAGTGTTGGCGGCCGGCTGGCCCGCGTCCGGCCTGGTCACGACCGCTCGTGATCTGGCCAAATTCTATGGCGACTTGATCAGCGGGACCCGGGTCGCCCCGGGTTCTCTGCGGGACGCGATCACAGAACGCGCACGCGGCCGCGACCGGGTGCTGCGCTTGGAAAGTGCATTCGGGCTCGGCTACATGCTGCCGTCGCAGAACTTCGTGGTGCCCGAACCGGCGCAATCGACCGTCTTCGGTCACCCGGGGGCCGGGGGCGCGGTGGGACTGGCAGATCTCGAACACAAGGTCGCATTCGCCTTCGTGCCCAATCTGCGCCGCGACTGGCTGGCCGGTGATCGTCGTGCCTATCGGCTCATCGACGCGGTGTACGACGCGTTGTGACACCGCAACGCAACTGACACGCTCGGTGCTCCCACGTCGAACATCAGGTTCGTCCTTGAAGGGCTCCCGGTTTTCCGGAAGTGTTGACACTATGAATCGCAACGCGCTCATTCGTGCCTTTGCCGCTCTACGGTTCATTACCGGTGTCGCCGCATGGATGGCTCCCAACACCACGGGTCAACTCATCGGACTCAGCGCCGGCCGCGACCAGCCACTCACTACTCAACTCTTCGGCTCGCGTGAACTGACGTTGGCAGTCGCGATCACCGATACCGCTTCCCCACGACTGCAAACTCGCGCGCTACAGCTGGGGCTGCTCACCGACCTCCTGGACATCATCGCTGCCGCGCGTGGGGTCCGGGCCCGAACCCTCTCGGCTACCGGCGCGATCGTCGCCGGAGGCGGTGCTGCACTTTTCGCAGGTCTGGGAGTCGCGGCGCTCACTAGTCGCGAGCAATCGGCCGTGGGTTCTGCGTAGGACCCACCGCGCGCAGGTCATACACATACGACCGGTCGTCCTTGCGGCTCACCCACGCGCCTTCCGGCGGCAGGTCACCACGCCCGGCATCGTCGAACGGTCGCGAAGACACCAGGCCGGATTCCGTGCACACCACCCAGCCGAATTCCGGCAATCGCCGACACCAGATATCCAAGTCAATTCGCTTGTAGGACGGAAAGCCATAAGCCGCACCGTTATCGGCGAACTCGTAGACCACGCCGTCGACACGTCGAACGAATCTGAACCTTTCCATAGCGGCCATCCTTCAGACTCACGCCCATCCCCTCAACTCGATTTCTCGACAAGCGAGCGTGACGAGACTGAGTCTCAGCGCTGCAAACGTCGGACATCGAGCGCTGTCTCGCTTACCGCGGCGACGTCCCGTCGTTCCACGAAATACGCTCCCGCTGTGGTATTTTCGGCGACAGCTTCCACGAACTGGGTGCCGTGGTAGACAACGCCGGCGCCGTCATCGGTGGCGAAGGCCGATGGAAGAACTGCGGTGCCAACCAACTCATGTAGTAGCGGCCGGCGCTGATCCTCGGAATCGTAGTGCACACCGTTGGCGTAGGGCAGGAACCCTAGCCCGTTGGTAACAGGCTGTAGTTGCGGGCCGAACGAATCGGTCGTGCCGCCGGCGTGCCAGCAGATGGAGCCGGCCGAGACGCCGGTGAGCACCACCCCGGCCTGCCACGCTGTACGGAGGGCTTCATCCATTCCGTGCAGCCGCCACATCGCCAGCAGTCCCGCGACGCTGCCACCGAACACCCACACCACATCCTGCTCCAGCAGATGCGCGGTGACATCGTCGACGGTGGGCATCGGGAACAACGCCACGTGCGACGGGACGAAACCACGAACCTGCGCTGCCTCGGTGAGGTAGTGCAGGACCGCTTTGTCGTCACCCATCGCCGTCGCCAACATGCAGACGCGCGGAGGTCGTCCGGTGACACCGGAAAGCTCGACCGCGTAATCCGTCATGGCGGTGAACTCGAGACGCGTGCGCAGCCCCGGTCCTATCCCGCCGCTGGTCGCCAGAATGGTGGGTGCATCCGCAGGCATGGCTTGGACGGTAGGCGCACCGCCCGTTGGAGGGCAATCCAGTTTCAGCTGGCAACGTGGCCGCTACGCGTCACGCGGAATAAACCCGCACCCCGGTGAACTTGGCTCTGGAGTCACCCCTTTCCCCGACCCGGGAGCATCATGACCCGTCCCGTTCGCATCGCCGTGCAGATCCAGCCCGGCGGCACGCCCGACTACGCCACGTGGCGCGAGGCCGTCCTGGCCGCCGACGACCTCGGCGTCGACGTAATCTTCGGCTACGACCACTTCCACCGCCCGGCGATGGAGGCCATCATCGACGGCAAGCCCGTCCTGAACGATGAGCAGCCCGACGTCGCCAACTTCGAGGGCTGGACCGCGCTCGCGTCGTGGGGTGAGATCACCTCACATGCCGAGATCGGGCTTCTCGTCACCGGCGTCGGCTACCGCAACGCGGACCTGCTCGCTGACATGGCACGCACCGTCGACCACATCAGCGGCGGCCGGCTCATCCTGGGTCTTGGCGCGGGCTGGTACGAAAAGGACTACACCACCTACGGTTACGACTTCGGCACCTTCGGATCCCGCTTCGATCTGTTCGACGAGAGCCTGATCCGCATCGAGAACCGGCTCGCCGCACTGATTCCGCCGCCTGTGCGCAAGCTACCGATCCTCATCGGCGGCACGGGGCCCAAGCGCTCGCTGCCCGCCGTGGCCCGGCACGCCGACATCTGGCATGCGTTCCAGGACCTCGAGGCGTTCCGCAGGTCCAGCGACCGCGTCGACGAGCTGGCAGCGACGTTCGGCCGCAACGGCGCCGACATCGAACGCTCGACACTCTGGGAGAACGCACACAGCGCCGATGCCTTCCGCGAGGCAGGCGTCACGTTGTTCCAAACCGAACTCACCTCCGACAACGGTTACGACCTCACGTCTCTCAAGGAGGTGCTCACGTGGCGGGACCACGGCTGACCACGACCGAAGACTGCAGAGTTCGGCCTTGGTGGATTCTGTTGGGGCGGAACGGCTTGGGCAGCCCTCCCATGGTCACCGGAGGTTTTTGATCATCGCCAGCCCGAGCGGGCCGTTTCCCTGGCCGACTTCGCGAAATCCCTTGCGGCCGTAGAGGCGCATAGCGGGATTGCGTACGTGAACGTTGGTGCACATCATTTCGACGTGTGGTGAAAGGTCCGCGAACAGCGCGTCCAGAAGCAAGCCACCAACCCCACCGCCACGCCGTCCGGGTGCGACACCGATGCAGAGTTCCGGCAGCGGCGCGCCATCAGCACCGGAGCGCAGCGGCGGACTGCTGAAGTACGTCCACACCGCACCGATGGGCAACTCGCTCCGATCCTCGGCGATGATCGGTATGACCCCAGGCGGCGGGAGCATCTCGAGCACTTCGTCGTCGTCTGGGTCCGGAAGTGGCCAGTCTTCGATTATGGCGGCGTGGCGGGCCATCTCGACGACGAATGCGTGGTCGTCGGCGGTTGCTGGGCGAAGCCGGACAGTGGACTGACGGGCCATCTGCCGATGATGGCAGATCCTCATCGCGGCACACACATTGTTTTCGGTGGTTACCGGGCGGTCATCGGACAAACTAGGACACGCATCCGAACGCCATGGAGGAACGATTCCGGAATGAGCCCCGTCGCCGAATTCGACTTCGTCATTGTGGGAGCAGGCAGTGCGGGCTGCCTGCTCGCCAATCGGCTGAGCGCCAACCCTGACTACCGTGTGCTCTTGATCGAGGCCGGCGGCAAGGACAACTGGTTCTGGATCAAGGTGCCGGTGGGCTATCTGTACACAATCGCCAACCCCCGGACCGACTGGTGCTTCACCACCGAGGCCGATCCAGGTCTGGCCGGCCGCAGCATTCACTACGCGCGCGGCCGCGTGATCGGCGGCTGCTCGTCGATCAACGCCATGATCCACATGCGCGGACAGGCCAGCGATTACGACCTGTGGGCACAGGCCACCGGTGACGACCGATGGCGTTGGGGTGGCCCGGACTCCCCCGGCGAGACACTGGCGATCTACAAGGAGTTGGAGGACTACTTCGGCGGAGCCGACGATTGGCACGGCGCCGGTGGGGAGATCCGCGTCGAACCGCCGCGGGTGCGCTGGAAGATCTTGGACGCCTGGCAGGCCGCCGCTGCCCAGATCGGCATCGCCCCGATCGACGAGTTCAACCGCGGCGACAACGCCGGCAGCGCGTACTTTCATGTCAACCAACGGCGCGGCCGCCGCTGGTCGATGGCCGATGCGTTCCTGCATCCCATCGCCCACCGACCCAATCTCACCGTCTACACCCAAACTCAGGCCCTACAACTGCTGATGGATGACCAGGTCCACGAAGATCAGCGTCGCGGTGCCTGGACCACGGCGCAGCACCGCGTCACCGGTCTGAGGTTGCTCAGGGACGGCCAGATCGTCGACGTCCATGCTCGCCGCGAGGTGATCCTGAGCGCGGGATCGATCGGCTCGCCGCATCTCATGCAGGTTTCGGGTCTGGGCCCGGCCGGACTGCTCACCCAGCATCACGTGCCGGTCGCCGTCGACCTGCCGGGGGTGGGCGAAAACCTGCAAGACCACCTGCAGCTGCGAACGGTCTACCGGATCAAGGGTGCTCCGACCGTCAACACGCTGTACCGGAATTGGATCACCCGTGGAGGTATGGGACTTCAGTACCTGATGCTGCGTTCGGGACCCATGACCATGCCGCCCTCCACCCTGGGGGCTTTCGCCAAAAGCGATGCCGCGCTGGCCAGTCCCGATCTGGAGTGGCATGTACAGCCCTTGTCCTTGCCCAAGTTCGGCGATCCACTACACCCTTTCGCCGCGATCACTCCCTCGGTCTGCAATCTGCGCCCGAGCTCGCGTGGCCATGTGCGGATAGCCGATGCAGACCCGCTGACCTACCCGAAGATTCTCTGCAACTACCTGTCGACTGACGCCGATCGTCAGGCCGCCGTGACCGGACTCCGGATGACCCGGCAGATCATGGCGGCGCAGGCCCTGGCCCGCTACCAACCGCAAGAATTGCTTCCCGGCCCGCAACTGGTGAGCGACGACGACCTGCAGCAGGCGGCCGGCGAACTGGGTACGACCATCTTCCACCCGGTGGGCACCTGCACGATGGGGTCCTTTGACGCACAAGGTATCCCGACGTCGGACGCCACGGTGCTCGACACCGACTGCCGCGTGTACCGCGTCGCCGGCCTTCGAGTGGTTGATGCTTCCGCGATGCCCACCATCACTTCTGGGAACACCAACGCACCGGTCATGCTCATCGCAGAGCGCGCAGCGCGGGCGATTCTCCGATAAGTCCGTCGACGCCGAGATGTCTCCCTTGCAGACAGCTCATCGCCGCTGCGCGGCAGCGCGGTGCACAAGCTCCAAGACCAGACTCGTCCAGTCCTGCTCGGTGAGCGGCTTGCCGCGATCTGCCGCCTTCAATTTCCAGGCGATGAGCGCCGCAATGACATCGTCATCTTCGCGGTTGCGGTACTCGCCGGCCCCGGTGGCGTCGCCTGCGGCTTCGGCCAGCAACCGATCTTCGTGTTCGAGATAGGCGTCGATCAGGTCGTCGGCGCAATGGGCTGGATGAAATGTCGATGGTGTTGCGCTCATACCCCACGCTACCAGGGCATTTGCCGCAAAATCCCGCATACGACCGAGGAAGCGACTGGCCTCGCGCTGCGAGGGTTCTCCGCTGACCGCGTGGTCGCTGCGTCGAGCAATCCTGACATCGGATCATGCCGAAGAGAGAAGAATGTGAACATGACGCACCAGATCGCCTTGACCGACCAGGAGAAACAGGCCCGCCTGGACGTCAACCAGCTCAAGCAGTTGGTGGGCCTGGTGGATTACGACCTGAGCAGCGACCCGTTTCCCGTAACCGGCTGGGATGCCATCGTCTTCGTGGTCGGAAATGCCACCGAGGCCGCGAGTTACTTCCAATCCACGTGGGGCATGGAACTGGTCGCGTACTCGGGGCCGGAGAACGGCAACCGCGACCACAAGGCGTTCGTGCTGCGCTCAGGCTCCGTCCGGTTCGTCCTGAAGGGCGCGGTGAGTCCCGACAGCCCGCTCGTGGCTCACCACGCCAGACACGGCGACGGCGTTGTCGATATCTCACTGGAGGTTCCCGACGTCGACAAGTGCATCGTGCAGGCCAGGCGGGCCGGCGCCACGGTCCTCGAAGAGCCTCACAACCTGTCTGATGAGCACGGCACCGTGCGAGTCGCGGCCATCGCGACCTATGGGCAGACGCGACATACGCTGGTCCAGCGGTCGGTCAACGGAACCCGCTACGCCGGTCCCTACCTGCCGGGCTATCACCAGGCGACGAGCGGCTACGTCAAACGTGAGGGTGCCCCCAAGCGCCTGTTCGAAGCTTTGGATCACGTCGTCGGCAATGTCGAACTCGGCAGGATGGACGAGTGGGTCGGCTTTTACAACCGGGTCATGGGGTTCGTGAACATGGCTGAGTTCATCGGCGACGACATCGCCACCGACTACTCGGCGCTGATGTCGAAGGTCGTGGCCAACGGGAACCACCGGGTGAAGTTTCCGCTCAACGAACCAGCGGCTGCCAAGCGCAAGTCTCAGATCGACGAGTACCTGGAGTTCTACCAGGGTCCCGGTGTCCAGCACCTGGCGCTGGCAACCAACGACATCCTGCGTGCTGTCGACGAGTTGCGACAAGACGGGGTGCAGTTCCTCGATACCCCGGACGCCTACTACGAGGACCCGCAACTGCGGGCCCGCATCGGCGAGGTGCGCGTGCCGGTCGAGCAATTGCAGCGCCGCGGCATCCTGGTCGACCGGGACGAGGACGGGTATCTGCTGCAGATCTTCACGAAGCCGTTGGGAGATCGGCCGACGCTCTTCTTCGAGCTCATCGAGCGCCACGGCTCGCTGGGCTTCGGTAAGGGCAACTTCAAGGCCCTGTTCGAGTCGATCGAGCGCGAGCAGGAAAGGCGCGGGAATCTGTGATGACCGAATACCTGTCCGGCTTCGGCAACGGCTTCGAAAGCGAGGCACTGCCCGGCGCATTGCCTATCGGCCGCAACTCGCCGCAGAAGTGCGCCTACGGCCTTTATGCCGAGCAGCTCAGCGGCTCACCGTTCACCGCACCCCGCGCCAGCAACAAACGGTCCTGGTTGTACCGGATTCGGCCGAGCGTGGCCCATTGGGGCCACTTCACAGCCGTCGACGCTGACGGAGTCACATGCTGGCGCTCGGCTCCCGACGACGCAGCGCCCGTGCCCATTGCCCAGATGCGCTGGAATCCATTGCCTGTACCCGATCCCGCGGTGGAGGACACGACGTTCATCACTGGCATCCGCACCATCACGACCGGCGGCGACCTCGGGACCCGGACCGGATTTGCCTGCAGCATCTACTCCGTCACGTCATCAATGGTCGACGCCTACTTCTACAACGGCGACGGCGAGATGCTGTTCGTCTTGGAGCGCGGCGACGTTCGGTTCTGGACCGAGTTCGGGATCATCGACGCCGAGCCCAACGAGATCGTCGTCATCCCCGGGGAGTGAAACTTCGCATCGAAGTGCCCAACGGTCCGGCTCGCGGCTATCTGTGCGAAAACTACGGCGGCACTTTCACTCTCCCCGAGCGCGGCCCGATCGGCGCCAACTGCCTGGCCAATCAGCGTGACTTTCTCACCCCCGTCGCGAACTACGAGGATCGCGAAGTCCCGTCGACGATGTACGTGAAGTGGGGTGGCACGCTGTGGCAGGCCGATCTGGGCCATTCTCCGCTGGATGTTGTTGCCTGGCACGGAAATTACGCTCCATACAAATATGACCTACGGCGCTTCTCCCCCGTCGGCCCGGTGCTGTTCGATCATGCCGACCCGTCCATCTTCACGGTGCTCACCTCGCCCAGCGAGGCCCCGGGAACCGCCAACGTCGACTTCGTCTGCTTCCCCGAGCGATGGATGGTCGCCGAGGACACTTTCAGGCCACCGTGGTACCACATGAACGTCATGAGCGAGTTCATGGGACTCGTGCACGGTGTCTACGACGCCAAACCAGATGGATTCGTACCCGGCGGCTTCAGCCTGCACAACAGCATGACCCCACACGGCCCTGACACCAACGCATTCCAAGCCGCGAGCACCGAAGAGCTGAAACCGGTGAAACAGGAAAACACCCTGGCGTTCATGTTCGAGACCCGGTTCCCGCAGAAGGTCACCACCTACGCCGCGGATCTCCCCCAGCGGCAGCAGGACTACGCGGACTGCTGGAGCGGTCTGACAAAGCGATTCCATCCGGACACCCCGTGACCGCGCCGGGCCCCGCACTGGATTTCACGCATGATCCGTCGCCGCACAGTTGGGTCGCCTCTGCAGGCTCCAACAGCGATTTCCCCCTGCAAAACCTGCCGTTCGGCGTGGTGGCCGGTGCCGTCGGCGAACCTCACGGCGTTGTCCGCATCGGAGACGCGGTCCTCGATCTGCGGGGACTCGCCGCATCGGGGTTGCTCACCGATGCGGCACAGGCGGCGGCCGAAGCCGCCGCACACGGAACGTTGAATGCCTTGTTCGCCTTGGGGTCCGGCCCGCGAGTCGCCCTTCGCCGGGCGCTGCACTCGCTGTTGGTCGAAGGCGCGCAGAACCGGCACTCCGTTGCTGGATTCCTTACCCCGCTGCCTGAAGTCGACGTTCTGCTGCCCGCGCGAATCGGTGACTACAGCGATTTCTATGTCGGTATCCACCATGCGCGCAATATCGGTGCTCTGTTCCGGCCGGACGACCCGCTGCTGCCCAACTACAAATGGGTTCCGATCGGCTATCACGGCCGGGCTTCCAGCGTGCGGGTCAGCGGTACCCCGATCACCCGCCCGCACGGACAACTGAAGGCAGGCGATGCGACGCCGCCGGTGCTGGCACCCACCCGGCGGTTGGATTTCGAACTCGAGCTCGGCGTGTGGATCGGACCGGAGAATCGTCTCGGCGAGCCCGTGGCGCTGGATGACGCCGAATCCCATGTCGCCGGTTACTGCCTGCTCAACGACTGGTCGGCGCGGGACGTGCAAGCCTGGGAATACCAGCCGCTGGGCCCCTTTCTCGCCAAGAGTTTCGGCACCACGATCTCCCCCTGGGTGATCACTCCAGAAGCATTGGCGCCGTTCCGGATTCCTGTTGACCGACCCGCGGACGACCCCGCTCCCCTGCCTCATCTCGACAGTCCCGGGCATCGCACCGGCGGTGGACTCGACATCGACCTGCGGGCACTGATCACCACGGCCCAGAT
This sequence comes from Mycobacterium sp. 134, assembly GCF_048282715.1. Classification (NCBI taxonomy): domain Bacteria; kingdom Bacillati; phylum Actinomycetota; class Actinomycetes; order Mycobacteriales; family Mycobacteriaceae; genus Mycobacterium; species Mycobacterium sp. 134. The sequence goes on along the minus strand of NZ_JBLVUN010000008.1, from coordinate 3,197,602 downwards.
GCGCCACGATGGCCGGCCGCCGCACGTGATCTCGCGCTCGTCGAGCCGCCACATGTACTGGAGCGTCGCGCAGATGCTCACCCACCACACCAGCAACGGATGCGACCTACAGCCCGGCGACTTGCTCGGCAGCGGCACCCTCTCCGGACCTACGTCGGGCTCCGAAGGGAGTCTGATGGAACTCAGCCACGGCGGAAACGATCCGATCACACTGCCCAACGGCGAAACCCGCACGTTTCTCGAAGACGGTGATGAAGTCATCCTGACCGCCAGCGCACATCGCCCGGGCGCAGCCACCATCGGATTCGGCGAATGCGTCGCCGCCGTGCAATCGGCGACCACCTACCGGTGATCTATGCAGCGTCGTGTAGCAGGCGCTCGATCATGTCGTCGTCGACCTGGGTGAAAAACCCGCCGACCACGTCTTCGATCTCGTTGAATCCCCGGGCGCAGAAGAGAACTGGCTGATAGTGCGTGATGTCGTAGGTCTGCACACCCATCCGGCCGATGTTCAGCGGTCGGAGGTCGGCCACATCGATCTGCTGGATCTCCCCGTATGACGACAGCAGGCCCGCTCCATAGGTGCGTACTTCGCCTTGCTCACGGACCACGCCGAACTCCAAGGAGAACCAGAAAACCTTCGAGATGAACTCGAGCGCCTCAGGCGTTCTCACGCGCCGAGCCGCCTGGCCGGCCAGCCGGTACAGGGTCGCGAACCGGTCATGAGCCAGGCAATTGCCATGGCCGACCACCTCGTGGATCAGGTCGGGCTCTGGCGTGTAGAGGGGTACCGAATGGTGCCGGATGTACTGGGTGGAGTGGAAGATTCCGTCCGCGAGAAGTCCGTAGAAATCGCGCAGCGGAACCAGCCCGGCCGCCGGCACGTACCGAAAGCCGGTGAGCGGCCCGAGCATCTCGTTGACCTCGACCAGTTGTGGGATCCGGTCCTCGGGAAGCTGAAGTCGCTCCCGGCCCTGCAGGTAGGCCGCACATGCCAGGCGTTGATGCAGTTTGTGGAGCTCGGCGCACGCAATGCGCCAGACCTCCTGCTCGGCGTCAGTGTAGGTGGCGATCGGTGGCGGTGTGCCGGGCTGCCAATCCATCGCGAGCGCGGCGATCGTGTTGCGGCGGGCGCGGTATTCCGGATCGACCGCACCCGGGTGATCAGCAGCCAGATGAACGGTGACGCCATCCTCCGAGCGCGTTACCGGCGCATACAGCTTCGCCTCTTCGAACATCGCTGCCTCCCGGGTGTCCGGGCGTCGCACAGAGCGGCGTCGTTCGTGACCGGCCGTCGCTTTGGTGTGGCATCGCGGCAGCCCATCTGGGTAGGACTTGTGGTCCTGCCAACCAGGATATGCGCGCCGGCGCGGTCGATGAATGCGCACACGCGGCGCGTCGGCGCTCCTACAGCCCCGACGGCACGACCTTGCCGTTGACCGTCACCTCGACCTGCGCGGTCTTCGTGTTGTACGAGACCTGGCCGTGCTCGAACGTCTCCACGAGCAGATCCCCGTCAGCGGTCTCGTCACTGGTGGGCGCACCCAGCGGACCCACCGAGCCGTTGTCGCCGGTGACCGCGGGCACCCCGTCCGGGTTGCGGGGCACATTCCAGGCCTCCCGGATCTTGCCCCGGGTGATATACGCAGGAGTGCCCGCCTCCTTGCTCTTGGCAGTGATCACACCGCCCTGAAACTGCTGGAACACCACGCCGCTCTCCCGTGCTCCCGCGTTGCGGTCGCCCGTCAGTGGCTTGCCGAGAGCCTGCTTCTGCTCCTCGGTTGCCGACGCGTATTTGGCAGCGATCGGGCCGGTCAGCGTCACCTCGACGTCTCTGTCCCCAATGAGCTTCACTTCGCCGGGCGGAGCCGGGGCTACCGGAGTGGAAGTGGCGATCAACCCGATCTGAGGCGGCGCCGACGTATCGACGCTTTGGCCATTGCTGCAGCCCACGGCGATAAATGCGACGGCGGACAGGCCGGCAAGTGCGGTGTGGCGTGCGATCGTCCTCATGCGGTTCCCCTCACGTCTTTCATGTGGTGTGGGTCAAGTTACGGCTGAACCCTCGTCCGGCCGGGACTATAACTGAACCTATTGAGTGGCGCAGGCGATCCATGGCCCGGTCGCCCCGTGCGTACTGCGGTCGACCGGCGCATGAACGGGTTCAGGCGCACCCGCCCGAATCGCCGCTAGGTGCAGGGATATTGCCTGTTCAGCACACAATTCGACGGTGGCGAGTAGAAGCCGGTCAGCACGCCACGAATACCACCGGTGGCGGAACCGCCCGGCGCAATGATGCGATTCCAGTTCGCGGGACCGATGACATAGTGGGTGCCGGATTGCGCGAACGTGCTGCTCCACGTGTGCGAGATGGATTCGCCCGCCGGCAAGTCGAATTCGAGCCGCCAATCCGTCATCGGCACCGCACTCGCATTGACGATGGTGAAGTGGGCGATGAAACCGGTCTGCCACGTCGATGACACCGACAACCTCGCCGCGGCCGCGGCCGCTTGAGCTACGGGAGTGACCGCGAGTCCGGAGGCGGCAACCGTCAATGCCGCCATTGTCATGTGAAGCGCTGCGCTCCAGCGCTTCACATATTTGCCCAGTCCGGCCACAGCAGCCAACACTAAGGCCAAGCAATCGATATCGACCCGCGCATCACGGGTGCGCTGCGGGACCTTTGCTCAACTGAAACCATCGCGAAATCTCTGCCACGAACGACGCACTCGTGGTTTGCCGAGGGTCGAATCGCCGGAAAGCTCCCTTCCCCCTTCGGCCCAGCGGTAACACTGATGGACGTGACGATCGCCGAGGACGTCAAAGCCGAACGAGCGGCATTCGCGGAATCCCTTCTCAACGTGGGCCCGTCGGCTCCCACCGGATGTGGTGAGTGGACCGCATTGGAGCTCGCGGCCCATCTGGTGGGTGAGGAGCGCAATGGTGGCGTGACGACCTTCATCGCTCGATCCCTGGTGGCACACGGTGTTTCGGTGCCGGCCCCACCGGTGTTGGTCGAAACCGCACTGCGGTTGCAGCGCCGCCACGGGTTTACCGCACTGGTCAACCGGCTGCGGCGACCGGTGCCGCGGCTGCTGCTGCGGCCCCTGGTGGCGCCACTGACCCTGTTCGAGTACTGGACGCATCACGACGATCTCATCCGGTTCAACAAGGGAGCCCACACAGTGCCTGCCGCCCTGGTCGACGTGATTCCCTCCGTGTTGCGCTATCAGCTCAAGAAGCTGCCCGCCGGTGTCCGGGTGACCGTCGGTACCTGCGACAACCGTCACCAATGGTCGATCGGGCCGAACTCGGGGCCAGAGGTAACTCTCGCCGGCGATCCCCCGGACTTGGTGCGGTGGCTGTCGGGGCGTTCGGCGACAGGCGAGATCACCATGACCGGAGCCGATACCCCCGTGCAGGCACTACGCGCGTTCATGGGCCAGGTATGACGGCTTCAAGGCCAGGTCAGAGGGCCCTCAGACCACGCAGGGTCCTCTCGATCAGTTCACGTCGTTCGTCGATCGAGGTCGAGTCACCAAGGGAGGCGTGCACCCTCAAGTGACCCTGTGTCACCAAGTCGTCGACCAGGAATCGCGTAGCACCGAGCGGCAAAGACAGATGAGCGGCGATCTCCGCGACCGTGCTACCGCGCGCGCACCACATCAGGATCTGGCCCCGCACATCGTCTTTCGGCCATCTCGGTGATTTCCCTGTGGCTTTGAGCGCTTCCACCGGAGCCTCGAGTGCCAGTTCGACACCCGAGTCGATCCGGCCTGCCGTGGGTGTGTTCGGCGGCATCAGGGGCGACTCGTCCACGCCGGGCGATCCCTTGAACCAGTCGTCGGTCGCTTCGCGCTTCTCCCCTACATCTGGTGAACGAGGCCGCACCTTTCGTTTCTCCAAGAACCGCAGGGCGTGCTCGGCGTGTACCGATGCGCGCAGTTCGTTGGAGACGACCTTGAGAATGGTGCGGTCGGTGTCGATGACGAAGGTGGCCCGTCTGACCGGCAGCAGCCGGGCCAGCAGGCCACGGCGCCGGGCGTGCCGGCCGCGCCGGGCCTCCCCACCCGCCGCGACGGATCCACGCAACTTGGCGAACCTGCCTCGGCGCATCCCGAACAGCTCGGTTACGACGCCATCCGGATCCGAGAGCAGCGGATAGTCGAACGAGCGCTGTTGGGCGAAGTGGGCCTGTTTGTCGACGGTGTCCAGGCTGATGCCCACCCGTTGGGCGCCGAGTTGGGCGAACTCGTTGCTCAGGTCCCGAAAATGACAGGCCTGGGCTGTACAGATCGGTGAGGACGCCAGTGGGTAGAAGAACAGCACAACCGGCCCGCCGGAAAGAAGCGCGGACAGTGACCGAGGCCGGCCGGTGTGGTCACACAGAGTGAAATCAGGCGCCCTCTCGCCCGCAATCATCGGCAAAGACTAGCGCGGGGAGCCCTGCGCGACACGCGACTCAGAGAATTCCCCAGCTTCGTCCGCAGGATTATGCGTGCGGACTGCTCATTCCTGCTGGGCGAAAGGCCAATTGACGCGACTGATGGCGCCGGGACGTCCGGCGGTCAGGTGACCGGCTGCAGGGTGGCGCCGGCGGCCTGGCTGTACAGGTCTGCAGCCGCGGTCATCGCGGCCTTGATGGTGTTGTAGTACTGCGTTCCGACCCCGCCGTGGTACTTGAGTAGTTGCGGGTTCTGCGCGAGCGTGGCAGCCAGCACGGTATCGCCGGCGATACCGAACTTCTTGTACGCCTCAGTGAATCGGGCGATGAACCGGGCGATCGATTTGTTGGGGTCCTGCCGGTCGGCAACGGTGCCGAAACTGGCCTTCTCCTGGAACAAGCCGATGACCTCGTCAGCCGCGGTCCCCCGGCCGCCATAAGCCTGCACACCGCCGGACGCGGTCGGGCGGAAACTGGACTCGATTTTCGCAGTGGCGATGATGGTCTTGATCTGGTCGTCGCTCAGCTTGGCCGCCCGGCCCTGACTAAGGATGGCCTTGACGATGTCCTGCGCGTTGGAGTCCTTGGTGACGACCACCGGGGCAGGAGGAGGAACGACGGCGGCGGCCGGCCTGGGGACGACGTCGCCCACCGGGCGCTCCTCAGCCGCAACCGCCGCATGCCGGTGCATCGGCGGAGAAACGAGCGTGGCACCGCCGAGGCCAGTCGCAACGAGAAAAGCGCTGATGATCTTCTTGACGTGCTTCTGTTCTCCGAACGGACCTGTTGGTCTGTCGAATTTCGGCATGCTTTTGCTCTCTTCTGTGGGGGATTTGAACTTGTGGGTCCGTATGTCGGACACGGACACCCCCCTCCAACCCGTCTCTGTGCACCGAAAACAGGGTCGGACTGCGCACTGGTCACTACGCGCCGATAGGCAACGATCCGACCAGATACGCACCAGAAAAAGTTTGCCGACTGCGATTATTGCTGCGGCGACGCAAGAGTCGGCCGCGGCCAACACATCACGCCCGCCGCAAAGATGCCCCCATTTGCGGCGATGTGGTGTACGTCACTCTGCCTGGTACTTCTGCAATGAGATAGTTAGCCACGGACTGTATTGGAACACCCGGAATATTGCAAAACCCCAGTACGGGACCGACAACGAGCGTCCCGTGCACGCATGATCGACGACCGTGGCCCCGTTTGCCGATAACGGCCGGTGGCGTCGTCAGTTGATGATCTCGCCTCGTTCGTCGGCGCGGATCGAGGCGAGCCGGTCCCGCCACATCTGTAACGCCTCCGGCGTCAGCCGCGTCCAATCGGTCACTTCACGCACCACGCGAAGCGGTGCTTCGCTCCGGAACGACCGCGTGGGGTTTCCCGGAAACTTCTTGTCTGTGACATTCGGGTCATTCTCAAATGGCCCGGTGGGAACAACCTCGTAGACGTGCGGCGTCGCGCCGTCCAGCGCCGCGACCTCGGCCGCCAGGCCGGCCCCGTCGCGCAATGCAGTGAAGTAGATGTGGTTCATGACGACCTCGGGCCGGTAGTTCGAGGTGAACCCGGCGGTCAGGTGCTCCCCGGGCCGCAGCTCCGCCTTCGTACCGTGAAAGAACGGTCCCTCGTCGAGTACATCACCCACGAGCCGATCTTACGGTCCGCAGGGGCCCAGCCGATGTACGTGCCGATCCGGACCGAAAGTGGCTGTGCTGTCGGAAAATCGATGACAATCTGCTCGCGGAACAACTAGGTCGTGGGAAAGTTCCGACATGACAATCTTCGTCATCGATGCGCGGGTGGCCATCGACCTCGCGACCGCCGAGGCGAGTATTCCACCGGAGCACAGCCTGGCGGCTCCCACATTGTTGCGCTCGCAGGCTCTTGCCATCGTGTACAAATCGGTACACCGCGGCGAGATCGGCGAGCGGGCCGGCCGGAAGATCCTCGACGATATCCGTGGACTGCGGATCCGCCTTCTCGGCGACCGATCACTGCAGGACCACGCATGGCGGATAGCCGCAAAACTGAACTGGCAGGACACCTACCAGGCCGAGTACATCGCACTTACCCAGCTGCAGGCGGACGCCTTGGCCACCGCGGACACGAAACTCGCTGCGGCAGCCCGCATATTCGTCGAAACCGTGTCACCGGCCGACATACTGCGACAGTAACCTCACGGGTTGCGGTGTCGCGACGTCACCGCGGCGGCGTTGAGCTCCGTCCGAAGCGAAAGGCGTTGGGACGGAGTCCGACAGCGTTGTACGGTATTCACCTAGACACCAGGCACATGCACGCGTTGGGCCAGCCATGGCAGCGCATTGGCGAACGCCGCGGCCGCGAATTGCCATGTGTGGTAACCGGGATACACCCGCAACGAGCAGGAGATGTCGACGGCCACAGCCGCCGCACAGAGATCGGGTAACGCGCCCTTCTCGCGGAACTCATCGGCATCGTCGTGCCCGCCGAAACCGACGGGCGCGCGATGTTGATCGGGGCGGTTCGGCAGATTCTTCGTCTTGTCGTCGGCCGGCTCCTGTGAGTCGTCGAAATACCCTGCCACTCCGACGTACGGCCCATGCCTGGCCATGACGGTTCGCGGGTCGAATGTCGCCCAAGCATTGGCATCGCCACCGTAGAGCCGGCTGATCGTCTGCTCTTTGGTGCCCGAATTCGGCCCCCGATCACCCCCTATGTCATCGAACGTCCGGAACATGTCGGGGTGCATCACCGTCAGGTCGATCGCACAGGTGCCGCCCATCGACCATCCGACCACGCCCCAGTCCGCAGCATCCGATGAGGTGGCGAAGCGCGAGATGACGTAGGGGCGCACGTCCATTGTCAGGTGGTCGGCGGCCTTGCCGCGCGGGCCGTTGACGCACTCGGTGTCGTTGTTGAAGCTCCCGCTGGAGTCGACGAAGACGAAGACCGGCGCCGCTCCCCCGTGTGCTCTGGCGAAGCTGTCGATCACCCCGATCGCATTTCCCGTACGCATCCAGTTCGTCGGATTGCTGAACTCTCCCGCGATCATCATGACAACCGGCAGCGACGGCGGAGTCGGACCGCCGAACCAGGCGGGTGGCAGGTACACATACTCGCGACGGTTCCTGAATCCGCTTGCATCGGAGGGGATCTCAACTGAAACCACCTTCCCCGTATCGGGCCGGGTGCCGCGCATGCCGACAAGCTCCGCTTCATCTGTCTGGTCCGGCAGCGGCCCCGAGGTGAGATCTCCCCATGCACGTTGCACCGTCGGGTAGTAGCCGACCCAGCCGTTGAGTACGAGCAGCGTGCAGATCAACGTCAACGGGATCGCCGATACGGAGATGCTCCGCCGCCACCATCGGGCGCTGCGAAACCCCCCGAACGCCACCGCCACTGAGCCGGCGAACATCGCTGTCCACACCCACAGCGCGATGGGGGCAGGGTCGGAGGCCAGCCCTTGTGAGTTCATGTAGGCACGCGCCGCGAGCGCAACGACGACACCAACGGTCGCACAGATGGGTACCCAGACCATCCGCCAGCGCCGCGTCCGCCATCCGATTGCGGTGACCAGCACGACGATCGTCGCGATCTCGACGCTCAGCGGCAGCCATCCACCGAGCAGCGAGATCCCATGACCGAATCGGCTGAAATCGGGATCCGGTATCGGAGGCATCGGCGTGGGAACCGGCGGCTCGATGGTCGCTGGACCGTTTGGCGGCACGTCGTCAGTATGCGAGCGCTGACTGGGAGAAACCTGGCCACCCCGGACACAGACCTGGACGGCCGCGTGACCACCGCCGATTAACCCGGATGCCAACCAACGGGCGGATCTTCGCCCACCAGACCGTCCACACTCTCGCGGATCAAATCCGCATGGCCGGTGTGGCGCCCGTATTCCTCGATCATGTCGCAGACGCTGCGCCGCAGGCTGGCTCGCCGACCATCCTGCCATTCCAGTTCCACGAGCTGGCCCAAACCATCTGCGGCAAGCGCTGTTTGGAGCCTGGCCCTGGATCGCGCCACGGTGTCATCCCACAACGCATAGAGCTGCTCCGGGGTGTCATCGGCTGCCGAATTGAAGTCCCATTCTGGGTCGGTGTCCCAGTCCGCGGTGTCCCATGGTGAACCGATCGGCGACCCGTCGAGCACCGGGCCGAAGCGCTCCGCCTCGGCCCGCGCAAGATGCTTGGTCAACCCGCCGAGGGTCAGCGAGGACGCGCCGACTCGAGTCTGCAGTCCCGCCGAATCCAGGCCGCCCACCTTCCATCGGAAGGTGGCGCGCAGCCGCTCCAGCGCACCGATGAGGTGTTCTTCCTCAGTTCCTGCCAGCGGCGGTTCCCACGGAGGGTCAGCAACCATCACCCCACCCTATCGACCCAGTCGGCTGGAGGTACCCCATCAGTTCTCGGTCGCCGCGACGGCCCGCTGCAAGGGCCGGTTACGGCGAGCGCAGGATGACGACGGCGTTGTCGATCTTGTTGAACGAACTGAATGTCTCTGCCGGAACGCCGAATACCGCGGACAACACCCGCGGTGGAAGCCTGCTGAGGGACTCCCCGATCCCGATGTTGTCTTTGTCTTCGGGCGCGCTGGTGTTCTGGATGATGATGATGCTCATGTCGTCGGGGCCGCGGTTCTCGAAGTAGTGAAAAGAACCCTGGGGCGCGAAAACGATGTCATTGACATGCTGATCGAAAGCCTCGTAGTTGCCGTTCCCGTCGATGACAATCCACGTCGCCACTCCACTGGTGACGATGTTGAGTTCCCACGCGCTGGGATGCCAGTGCGGCTCGCGGATACCACCGGGCTGCAATGTGAGCATCAGGAGGCTGGCCTCCTGACCTTTGAGGATCGGAAAGTTGTCCTCGTTGGCCTGTTGGAACCAGCCCCCGTCATGTGTGCTCTTGGGTGAAGCGCCCAGATGGAACAGGTGTGATTGCGAGGTGATCGTCTCGGCGGGTAGGCGGGGATCACCAAAGCGCGCAGCGTCATCGGACATTGGGGCTTCCTTGTCAGGGCCGTCGCCGTCGCCGGTGCCGGTGCCGGTGCCGGTGGAGATGATCAGGCGGTCAACGCCCACACCGGTTGCGGCCGCGGCGCCTGCCAGGCCCGCTCCGCCCAAGATTTTGCGACGATTAACCGTCACGCTGGGAGATTACCGTCGACACTGACGGGCCGTGAGCGAGTTCGACGAAGTAGCACGCAACCGGCGCCAAACCCGCATCGGCTTCGCCACCGCTGCGCGGCTCAGGTGCGACGCGCCGGCGCAGTAGCCAGCGTGCCGCGGTGTCCAGCACGAACCCCAACAGGCCGATGACGACGATGACCGCCACTACCTGGTCGTAGGCCAACTGATCGCGGGCGTTGAGAATCTGATAGCCGAGGCCCAAACGCACCCCGAGCATCTCGGCGGGCACGAGCACGATCCACGCGACACCGAGCGCCAACCGGATCCCGGTCTGCACATGGGTGCGGATCGCGGGCAGGATCACGGCGATCAACAACTCCCACCGCGTGGCGTGGAATGAGCGCGCCACATTGAGCAGCCCCGCATCGACGGCGCGGACACCGGCTGCTGTGTTCAGCAGCACCGGCCAGACCGCGGCGACGGCGATGAGGAAGATCACCGGCTGATTGCCGATACCGAACAGCGCCAGCGCAATCGGTGTCCAGGACAGCGGCGAGATCATGCGCAGAAAGGCGATGATCGGCCCACCGGCGCGCTCGGCGACGCCGGACAATCCGACCAACAGGCCCAGCGGTATCCCGATGACGGCCGCGACGGCCAACCCGATCACCAACCGCCACAGGCTGACACCGAGATCGCTCAGCAGCACCCCGCGGTCGATGAGACCTGCCAGGGCCGGCACCACCCGCTGCGGCGCGGTCTGGCGCAGTAACGACTCCGGCCCGCTGAGCACAGATGTCGCCAGCCACCACAGCGCGATGGTGACCAGAATGGCGACGGCCGGTGGTGCAAAGCGTCTCCCCCAGCGCGAAATGCCCTCGGATGCAGAGACTTTGCCGGCACTGACGATCGTCATAACGGTTGCACCTGTTCGGTTCGGGTGAGGTCGGCGGTCAACCCGAACGCACTGGGCCCGCCATGAGCGGTCAGAGAACGGCGCACAAACCGATCCTCGACGAGTTCGGTGTGCACCGAGGCCGGGTCGAGCCGGCCCAGGAACCCGCGGTCGCCGTCGACAACGGTGTCGTGCATCGCCTCGGCGAGGCGACGGGTGAAGCTCGGGTACGGGAAGGGCTGGAAACCCAGACGCTGCGGCTGCCAGTCCGGATGCGCCGGCGGATAGGGCGGTTTCGGGTAGGTCAGCGCCAGCGCGACCGCCGGTGTCGGCTGCGGCAGATACTTGCCACCCGTCAGTGCGGCTGCCGCGCCGGCCCGGTCGGCATCGATCCGCAGCTGCGCACCCACCACCGCGTCGGCCACCGCCTGCACAGCCCGCGGCCGGGAGGCGATGACGTCGTCCCGCGTGACCAGCGCGCAGCAGGCGTGGTCGCGCCAGACATCACCGAGGAAGGTGTGGATGTGGCCGATCTTCTTGATCTGCGCCACCGCATTGAACGGGTCGGCCACCACGTATCCGCCCAGCGTGCCGTTGGCCAGGGCGGGCACCATGTCCGACGGACTCATCACGATCAGTTCGACGGTCCGGTCGGCGCGGGAAGCGCTGCGCCGCACCACCGGTCGCAGGCCATGCGCCCGGAGCAGTTCCTGGAGCACGATGTTGTGGATCGACCACCAGAACGGGATGGCCACCTGGGTGCCGGCCAGGTCGCTCAGATCGCGGATGTTCGGCGCCACCGTCAGCGCCGAACCGTTGGTGTGGTTCCAGCCCAGCACCCGGACCCCGGCGCCCAGCGTGTAGCGCAGCTGGACGGCCATCGGCATCAGCAGGTGCACGATGTCGACCTGGCGCGTGATGAAGGCCTCGGCCAGCGCCGCCCAGCTGCGGAACAGCACAGGCCGAGCCGAGCTCACCATCCCGGCCGGGTACAACCCGGCGCTGTGGGCGATCAGCAGCGGTGCGGCATCGGTGATGGGCAGGTAGCCGACCCGCAGGGCACCCTCGGCACCCGGCGGGCTGCTGACCGCGCTGTGCGCCAGGCCGCCGATACCGAAGAGACCTCCGGCCGCGGTCAATCCGGCCGCTCCTGTCAGCAGGGAGCGCCGGGTCAGCACCGTCACCGCACCTCCACCGCGGCATCGGTGCGGTACTGGTCGAGAATCTCGCTGCGGGTGGGGGTTCCGTCGCTGCCGACTGTCCAGTCTGCGCGAATGCGTCCCCCGTCGAGCAGCACGATGCGCTGTGCCAGCGACAGGGCCTCGTCGACATCGTGGGTGACGAGCACGACGGTGATGTCGAGTTCGCGGGCCAGCTCGCCCAGCCACCCGACCAGATCCGTACGGGTGGCCGGGTCCAGCGCGCTGAACGGCTCGTCGAGAAGCAGCAGTTGTGGCCGGGTGGCGACTGCCCGCAAGATCGCGACCCGCTGAGCCTGCCCACCGGACAACTCATCGGGATAACGCGCGGCGAGGTGATCCAGCCCGAACCTGGTGATGAGCTTCGCGGCGTCGTCGGCGTCGAACCCGCTCCGTTGCGCCGCGAACCGACGAGCGAAGGCCACATTCCCGGCGACGGTCAACCACGGCATGAGCAGGGGCTGCTGGAAGACCACCCCGGTGCGCGGCCGGGTGCCGTCCCCTGACCAGGTGAGGGTGCCGATGCTCAGGGCGTCCAGTCCGGCGCAGATCCGCAGCAGGGTGGATTTTCCGCTGCCGCTCGGGCCCAGCACAGCGAGGAATTCACCCGTGCGGATCTGCAGGTCGATATCGGCCAGTGCCGGTGTCTCGCCGAAGTATCTGGCGCCGTTGGCTATTCGTAGCGCGTGAGTTCCCACCGCAGTTGTCCTTCCGAGGGTGATTGCACGGGCAGGAAGGCGGTCTCCCGGAACCGCCGGTTGGCGGCGCTGCCCAGGGTGTAGCCGGCGCCGCCGGTCAGCGAGAGCTCCAAGCGGGTGACGTCGACGGCCAGGCCCGCCGCGTCCAGTCGCAGCCGGATCAGCTGGGCGACCGTCGCGCCATCCGGGTCGGCGGCCCAGCCGTACAGCCGTGATCTGACATCCGTGGCACGGGTGACCGCATCGTCGAGTTCGGCGCCGAACCGGGCCATCGGGCCCGTGTGTGCCTCGATGGCCGCGGCGAGCGCCGCGCGAGTCACGCCGGCGCAGAACGCGGTCTGCAACAACAGGAATGCGGGCCGGATTCCGGCGACGAACGCGTCCAGGTCCGGGGCCAGCACCTGGTGCGGCGAAACCCGAACGCGGTCCAGCTGCAGCGAGGTGGACGCCGTGGCCCCGAGCGCCGTCAGCGGCGGCGCGGGGTTGACTGTCACACCGTCGGCACCGGCGTCCACGGTGACGACCAGGGTCCGCTCCCCGACACGCACCGGCAGGACGATCAGCGCGCCCGGAAACACGTTGGAGGCCCAACGAATCGGGCCACTGATCACCAGGTCGGTGCCATCGGCTGCGCCGGTGACCGGAACCTGGCCCAGGCCGGCCACCTGTTTGAGACCAGCCGCCATCGCGGTGACGCCGATCCGTTCCGCCGCGGCGAGGGCGCCGATCTGCTCGCCGAATTCGCCGTGTGACGCGGCGTGCAGGTACCGAATGGTCATGTGGTGCGCCCAGGTGGAGAAGCCGACGGCCAAGCTGTGGGCCGACACCTCGTCGACGACGCGGACGATGTCGCACAGCTCGAGGTCCAGCAGCCGGCCCGGCCGAGGTCGGCCAGATCGATGCGGACATCGCTGCGCTGTTCGTCGAGATCAGCAGCCCGGGCCGCCACAGAGTGCGCCACCCGGTCGAGTGCGGATGCTGCGAGCGCGGCCGTCACAGGAGCGGTCCGTCCAATCCGTACAGACGGTCGATCGGGGTGCTCACCGCATCGCGGGCCCGGCGCACCGCGGCCTCGTCCGGCGCGTCGTAGAAACACAGGCATTTGTCCATGTCCTCGCGGACGTAGGTGCGCAGGAACTGGACTTCGGGCACATCGGCGTACTTGGGAGCATTGGCCTTCTTACGGGCCAGGTAGGACTCCATGTCCAGTTCGGCAGGCAGATCCCACTCGACCAGATAGCCGGCCTGCGGCCGGGCCGCCTTCAGCGACGACAGATCGGCACCGACCAGTCGGACCTGATGCGGGCCCGCGACCGCGGCGACGGCCGGCTGTGCGGCGTCCAGCGTGGCCGCGTCCGCGGCGAACTCGGCAATGGCGAACACCCGCCGGCGCTGCGCGGTCACCTGGGCCTCGATCAATTCCCCACCAGCGCGGGCGATCTCGGCGTCGAGCGTCTTGAGCAGCTGTCCCACCGCGGCGTCATCGGTGGCGTCAGGGGTAAGTTCGTAGAGATACAGAGTCACGATGAAAGTCCTCGGTGTCGCAGGGGCGGAACGACACGAGATTCACATAGACAGACAGGTCTGTCTATGCAGCTTTCCGGGTTAGGCTGACGTCATGAGCACGCTCCAGGCAGGCACCACAGCGACGGCTGTGCCCGCGACGGGCACCGTCCCGCCGGCACAGCGATTGCTCGCCACCGCGGCTGAACTGTTCGCCAACCAGGGCATTCGCGCAGTCGGCATCGACCAGATCCTGCGCGAGGCCGGGGTCGCCAAGGCAAGCCTCTACAGCACCTACGGCTCCAAAGACGCCTTGGTGATCGCCTACCTCACCGATTTGGATCACGCTGATCGCAACCGCTGGGAACGCGCGGTCGCCGAGATCGATGATCCGGTGGATCGAATCCTGACCTTCTTCGACCTTGCCTCAGGTGCCGCGACGCGGCGCGACTACCGCGGATGCCTCTACGCCAATGCCGCTACCGAATACCCCGGCGTGGAGCTCGAACCCGTACGGGCACATCGCCAGTGGTTGCGGGACACGTTGGCCGCACTGCTGGATCAGGCCGGCGTCAGCTCCCCCGCGGTGCCGGCCCGGCGCATCCAGTTGCTCTACGACGGCGCTCTGCTGGGCTCCAAGCTGGACCGGTCGACCGAGCCGATCCTCGCCGCGCGGACACTGGCCGAGGAACTGATCGGCCGGCCGCGGCACTGACACACGGCGGGACTGGCCGGCATCTGTCAGTTACCGGCAAACCAAGCCGTGACCACGCCGTGGGCGGCGGGCGGTTGCGCCGGTTGCCCAAATCCCGGCAGATCACCAAGTTCGACGTTCCACGTTGGTGTGGACCGGTCGATCGGCTCGGCGTCCGGCCGGGCAAGCACAACCTGATTGGCGTCGCAGCGGTAGGCGCCGACGTAGCCGTCGTCACGACCACCCCACGAGCCGCCATTTCGGAGCCGGCAGTGCGTGCCGTCATCGAGAAGCAACGCGACAGGTTGGGGCGCAACGGGTGCGGTGACGGGGTCCAGCGCAGCGGCAACGTGAATACGGTGCACTCCCTTCGCCCAGGGATCGTTCATGCAGAGCAGATCCAAGTCCGCGGCCGGCCAGCACACATCGGCGGCATAGGCCGATGGCGCGCACCCGTAGATGTTGTCGCTGACGGCCGCAGGTGACGGTTCGTCGCACTCGGCCGCACGGTCCGGGACGGCATCGGTTGATTCGCGGTAGCCGTTGGCGGGCCGACCACTGGAGTCCACTGCGATTTCGTTGATGATCCGAGTCGGCGCGGCCCCCACGGTGGTTGTCGCGTCGCCTCGGCCCTGGTCGCCATCGTGATCTCCTGCGCCACACGAGGTCAGTGCAAGAGCCATCGTGGCCGCCCCCGCGCACGCGGTGAGGACCGCCAAGACGCGGGTCGCGCCGATCGGCCGCCGGCGGCCGCAGGTGTCGTCGTTCATCGGCCTCTCCCACATGTGCAATCGGCCTGCAGTGGGCATCTGAGATCAGGATCAGCCACGCCTCGTCCCTCCGGACGCGTTTCGGCCAAAGATTTCGGTGCGCCCTCACAATACTTAGCCCTTGCGCTAAGTATTGTGACGATGGATACTTAGCCTTGTGGCACAGTATTCCGCCGAACTCGACGAGGTCTTCCTGGCTCTTGCAGACCCGACCAGACGGGCGGTGATCCACCACCTCGGGCGCGGCCCCGCGAGCGTTGGCGATCTGGCCCGTGGGGCCACGATGACGCTCCCCTCGTTCATGAAGCACGTGCGGATGCTCGAGTCGACCGGGCTGATCCACACGGCGAAGGTCGGCCGCGTGCGCACCTGCAAACTCAACCGGGAACGGCTCACGGTCGTCGACGACTGGCTGACCCAGCAGCGACGCGTCTGGGAGGAACGCACCGACCGGCTGGAGCAATTCGTCACCCACCCCAAGGAGAAGGACCCGACATGAACCCTGATCTCGACCTCAGCATCGAACGGATCATTCGTGCGCCCCGCAAGGCCGTGTGGGAGGCATGGACCGATCCGAACAGCCTGGCGCAGTGGTGGATACCGGCGCCGACGCGGTGTCGCGTCGAGCGCCTGGAAGTCCGCCCAGGAGGCGCGTTCGTGACGCGGATGAGCGATGACGGCCTCGCGTTCGTGCCGCATCTGGATGCGTGCTTCCTGCTGGTGGACGAGTTCGAGCGGTTGGTGTTCACCAACGCCGTCGACAGCGGGTGGCGCCCCGCGAACCCCGCTCCCGTCGCGATGACGGCCGAGGTCACCATGTATGAGCACGCCGACGGTACCGACTACCGCATCGTCGCACGGCACGGCGACCCGGCCGCGAGGAACCGCCACGCCGAGTTGGGCTTCGCCGACGGTTGGGGCACCGTCGCCGATCAGCTGGCACGATTCACCGAAGGCGCGCCGTGACGCTGAAAGCATCTTGGCGTCAACAGATTTGAGTGACCCAACTCCGTGCTGTCCAGCCTCCGGCGCGTACCGCGTCACCACCGGTACCGTCACAACTTGTGGCTGCTGAATCGTTCCGTGAGGCCCCGGTCCGCGACGAGGGTCTGCTCGATGTCGGTGACGGCAACCGGATGTATTGGCAGAGCAGGGGTAATCCGAACGGTCGCCCGGTGTTGATCGTTCATGGTGGGCCGGGGTCGGGACGATCGCGCAGCGCTCACAAGTCATTCGATCCCGAACAGTTTCGCCTCATCTCGTTCGACCAGCGAGGATGCGGCGACAGTGTCCCCAACGCTGCCGATCCCGCCACCGACATGGGGTGCAACACCACCCAACATCTGCTCGCCGATATCGAACTCCTCCGTGATCATGTGGGGATCGATCAGTGGCTGCTCTACGGCGGGTCGTGGGCGTCGACGCTGATCCTTGCCTACGCTCAGCGTCACCCCGAACGTGTTACCGGCATCATCCTGGTCGGAGTCACGATGAGCCGGCCACAAGAGATCCGCTGGCTCTACCACGGGCTCCGTCTGCTGTTGCCTGCCGAATGGGAACGTTTTCGCTCTGGCGTGCCTGCCGAAGCGCGCGACAGCAACCTTGTCGAGGCGTATCGACGGCTGATGGAGAGTCCTGATCGCGCGACCCGCGAGCAGGCCGCGCACGATTGGTGTGTATGGGAAGACGCGGTGATCGCACACGAAAACCTCGGTAAGCCAGGACAGTACAGCGACAAGCCGGACGCGGCGAAGTTGGCGTTTGTCCGTATCTGCACGCACTACTTCGCTCACAACGCGTGGCTCGACGACGGACAGCTGTTGCAAAACGCCCACCGTCTGGCCGAGATCCCGGGAGTGCTGATTCACGGACGTCTCGACCTGTCAGGACCGTTGCTCACCGCGTGGGAACTCGCGCAGGCTTGGCCCGCGGCGAAACTGAAGATCATCGAAGACGCGGGTCACACCGGCAGCCCCGCCATGGCCGAGGCGATCGCTGACGCAATCGCGAACCTGACCGCGACCGGTCCGCCGAGCGACGAGAAAAACAGTTGGACGGGTCCGTCTTCGCGTTGATACCGTGCGCCAGAACCGTGAGATGACGCGAGGAGGTGAGACCCATGTACGCAGCAACCATGTGGGTGCTCCCCGCTCGTGTTCACGGTTGAGGGTTCGGCGAAGGTGTCGCCGGGAGCGCCTGACCAACGGCGATCCCGAGAGGCAACACCATGCATTTCACCTCGCAGACAATTTCGAACGGCGTCATTGAACGCACTTTCAGCCTGGACGGCGTCACCGGTGTGCTCTGGTCACCGGACTCCGATTCTCAGGGCGCTCCCCTCATCCTGGCCGGCCACCCCGGCGGCTTGGACAAGAAAGCCCCGCGGCACATGGCCCGGGCCTATTCCACGGTGACCGCTGACGGTTTCCATGTCGTCTCTATCGACATGCCCGGACACGGTGATCGACCGCGAAGCTCACAAGACCAGGACCAGATCACCGATTTTCGCCAGGCGCGCGACGAAGGCAGTCCCGCGTTCGGTCGGATCCTCGCCGACTACTGCCAATCGGTGGCCGAGCGCGCTGTCCCGGAGTGGCAGGTAACCATCGACGCCTTGCAGGCGCTGCCCGACATCGGTGCGCACGCACCGATCGGCTACACCGGGGCGTCACTCTCAGGTGCGGTCGGGATAGCGCTGGCCGCGATCGAGCCTCGGATCACCGCCGCGGTCTTCGGTTGGGTGTCGGCGCACGACGCTCTGCTCGAGGCCGCAGAACGGCTGACCATCCCGATCGAGTACCTGCTCCCGTTGGACGACAAGGAGATCCCGCGCGAATTCGGTCTCGAGTTGTTCGACGCGTTCGCCTCGCAGGACAAGGTCCTGCACGCCTTCCCGGGTGGGCATCACCAGGTACCGACGGATGGCCGGATCGACACCCGGTTCTTCCAACGGCACCTCGGACAGTCGGACAGCGGTTCTCCGGAGTGACATGAGGGGCCTCGGAACATTGCCAGGAGGCCTTCGGACCCACATACTGACCTAGGCGGCAGGTCTTCCTGACAGGCTGAAGCCGCCATGCCGGTGCGATACGCATCGTCCATGCTCGGTCCGCAATCCACGCGGCGAGCGCCCTTGGGCCGTCCCAGTGCGCGGGCACTTCATCCCTCTCGGCACAGATCGCTGCGCCAGCGGCCTGTGTCTTCAGCCTGACCAATGCAGCCCGCGCCCAACGGGTAGCAGAATGGAGTGAATTCACATGGGTACCAGAAGAATTACCGATGGAGAAGAGCGAGCGATCATCGAGAACATGCTCGACGGCAACCGCGAGGCGCTCATCGAAACCGTGCGCGGGCTGTCCGACGCGGACGCCCGCCGACGACTCGTCACATCGTTGACGACACCGATCTCGTTGATCAAGCATGCCGCCGCCGCGGAACGCATCTGGTTCCAACGGTTCTGGGCGGGACTGAGCGAAACTGAATGCGACGGATACTCGAATCGCGACGAGGGCACCTTCGCCGTCGGCGACGACGAGTCGCTCGCCGAGGTGATCGCCGAGTTCGAACGTGCCAGCCGCCGATCGCGCGAGATCGCATCCCGTTTCGACCTCGATGACACCAAGGACAATCCCCGTGAGGGCAGGGTCAGCATGCGATGGACGCTGCTTGCCATGAGCGAGGAGTTCGCGCGGCACGCGGGTCACGGCGACATCCTGCGTGAACAGATCGACGCGGCCACCGCGCGGTAGCCCAGCCGTGAAACCCCTTGACCTCAACTGCGCTTGGGATTCTACGGTTGAGCCATGACGACGCAACGTCCATACCTGAACGCCCCGACCGCCGACGGCGATCAGGCGGTGCGGGAACTGATCGACCATCTCCAGCACGGTGGTGAAATCGGAGACGCCGACGTATACGACGGGATGTTCGCGGCCGACATCCTATGGGGCACACCAAAAGGCATGGTGCTCAAGGACTATTCGAACCTCAACCCGATCCATCGCCGGATGATGAGCGGTCCCCCGGTTGTGCCTGTTTCGCGCTTCGAGCCGGCGCAGGTGAGCCATCCCGCACCGGGCGTAGTGGTCGCCCAGATTCGCCGCAGCGCGCTGGACGGTGGTTTCAGCGAGATGGCGATGTACGTCTTGGTTCAGCACGGCGGGAAATGGTGGGTCGCCGCGGCGCAGAACACGCCCGTCGTCGACACCCTCCCGGCAGTGCCGGCTCCGCAGTGAGGTGAGCCGTTCAGTCGAGACAGAACTCGTTGCCCTCGATGTCCTGCATCACGATGCATGACTCATCGATGCCATCGGCGGCCAGCAGTCGCACGCGCACCGCACCCAACTCGACCAACCGCCCGCACTCGGCCTCGAGCGTCTCCAGACGCTCCTGACCGACCAGTCCGGCGCCAACCCGCACATCGAGATGCACGCGGTTCTTCACGACCTTGCCTTCGGGAACGCGTTGGAAGAACAGTCTCGGACCGATGCCTGAGGGATCCACGCAGGCATACATCGAACCCTGACGCTCCGGGGGCAGCGTTCGATCGAAATCCGCCCACGCGTCGAACCCCGGTGGTGGCGGCGGGACGACGTACCCCAGCACGGCGCACCAGAACCGGGCGACACGCTCCGGATCCGCGCAGTCGAAAGTGACTTGGAACTGCTTGACCGAGGCCATCGGTCGACCATATCGGCGCCTGCCGACTCTGCCGCTGCCCGACACGTCCTGTTCGATCGACGGATGAATCTCGCCTCCGGAGGGCGTTCCCCGGGAAAGACAGGTCATTTCACCATGTCTTCCGGTACAGCCCTCAGGAGGAGAACGCATGAGCTTGGACAACATTTCACACCTCGGAAGTCCGGTCGACGAGTTGGTGCCGTCACGCTATGCGGTACAGGTCGGCGACATCGAGGTACTGGTGATCAGCGACGGGGTGCTGCCGATCACCGCTTCGACGCTGGGCACCAACGTCGAGCCGGCCGAGCTGGCGGGCTGGCTGGGCGACAACTTCCTTCCGCCCGAGGTGGTCGACTGGCCATTGAACGTGGTGGTGGTGCGCAGCGGCGATCGGACGATCCTCGTCGACGCCGGGCTGGGGCTGGAGTTTCCGGACTTCCCGCGGGCCGGCAACACGGTCCAGCGGCTCGAGGCCGCCGGTGTCGATCTCGGTTCCGTGACCGATGTGGTCCTCACCCACATGCACATGGACCACGTCGGCGGGTTGATCACCAAGGGCCTAAAGGAACGACTGCGTCCCGACCTGCAGATCCACGCAGCGACCGCCGAAGCCGAGTTCTGGGAGGCACCCGACTTCACCCACACGGTCATGCCCCAGCCGATCCCCGACGTACTTCGTAGGGTCGCGACGCAGTTCCTGGACGAATACCGGGGCCAGCTGCGGACGTTCGAGACCGAGTATGAGGTGGCGCCGGGAGTGCTCATCTCGCGCACCGGCGGTCACACCCCGGGGCACAGCGTGGTCCGCCTGGAATCCCGCGGCGACAAGCTCACGTTCGCCGGTGACGCCGTCTTCGCACCCGGGTTCGATAATCCCGAGTGGCAGAACGGATTCGAGCACGATCCCGAGGAGGCCGCGCGGGTCCGAATCCAGCTTCTGCGCGAGCTGGCGGCTACCGGAGAATCGCTGGTGGCCACCCACCTGCCGTTCCCGTCTGTCTGCCACGTGGCAACCGCCGGTGACGTCTTCCGCTGTGTGCCGACCACCTGGGACTACTGATCGCTCGGAGCGGTCGGCCGGCGCCCCAGTGGAGAGCGCCGGCCGACTCGCGCCTTGTTTTTTGACAGCTACGTCAAACTTCAAGCGGCGTTGGAGTTTTTGCCAGCGAAGTTCGGATTTCCACCCGCAGCACGTGCAGAGCTGCGAGCATGGCGATGACGGTGCGGCAATGGCAAACGTCACGGCCGGCCCGTTTGAGTCCCAGACGAAGGAGCGGCAGATGAGTTGGATGATGGCCCCTGAGGCGCGAAACGCACTGACGAGAGCAGCCGTGGCGGCGATCGCTGGAGTGTTCGTGCTGGGCGCGGTCCCGGCGAGCATGATGTCCGTCGCTGCGGCGGCACCCCGCATACCCGCCGCTCCCGAATCCCCCATCAGCCCCGACGATCCGGCGTGCGCGACGGAGGGGTGGAATCCGGACTGCTTCGGTGGCATGTACGACCAGGTGCCAGACGACGGAATACCCGGTGACAACGCCGCCGAAGGTGGCATACCGGCTCCGGCAATGGTGCCGAATGTCGACGGGTCGATGAGCCCGCCCGGCACGCCGGGTGCCATCTAGCCCCAACGCGTCCATCTCGGCCAACCCCGACGACCGGTGAGTAATTGTCAATACCTGTGGATTGGTGTTTTTCAGGCGACCTCCGTTCCGGTCGGGGTGGCCGGGTTGTCGGCCGGTTCGGGTGGGGTGATGTCGACGGGTCGTTCGAGCAGTTTGCCTTTGTGGAACACCGCTCCGGCCCGGACCAGGGCGACCAGGTGCGGGGCGTTCACCGCCCGCCAGCGGGCTTGTGCGGCGTCAATGAGCTTGTAGGCCATGGCGATACCCGCCGCGCGGGAACCCGGCCCCTTGGTGACCTTGGTGCGCAACCGGACCGTGGCGAAGGTCGACTCGATCGGATTGGTGGTGCGCAGATGTACCCAGTGCTCGGCGGGATAGTGGTAGAACTCCAGCAGCACATCGAGGTCGTCAACGATCTTGGCCACGGCCTTGGGGAACTTGGCGCCGTAGTCCAGTTCGAAGGCTTTGACCGCGACCTGCGCGTGGTCGATGTCCTCGGCGCCCGCGATTTCCCGCATCGCCGCGATCGCCCCCGGATGCGCCGACTTCGGTAGTGCGGCAAGGACATTGGCCTGCTTGTGAAACCAGCACCGCTGCTCACGGGTATCGGGGAACACCTCACGGACCGCTTTCCAGAACCCCAGAGCACCGTCCCCGACCGCGAGCACCGGGGCGCGCATGCCACGGCGCCGGCAGTCCCGCAGCAGATCCGCCCACGAGTCCGCTGATTCGCGGTACCCGTCGGTCAGCGCGACCAGTTCCTTGCGGCCGTCGGCGCGCACCCCCAGCATCACCAGCAGGCACAGTTTGTCCTGCTCCAGGCGGACCTTGAGATGGATGCCGTCCACCCACAGGTACACATAATCGGTGCCCGACAGGTCCCGGCGGCCGAACGCGGCGGCCTCGTCCTGCCACTGCGCGGTCAGTCGGGTGATCGCCGGAGCCGAGAGCCCCGCCCCCGAGCCGAGGAACTGCTCCAACGCCGGACCGAAGTCGCTGCTGGACAGGCCATGCAGGTACAGCAACGGCAGCACCTCGGCCATCTGCGGGGACTTACGCGCCCACGCCGGCAGTATCTTCGACGAGAATCGTTGCCGCTCACCGGTTTCCGGATCGACCCGTTTGTCGTTGACCCGCGGCGCCTTCACCTCGATCGCCCCAGCGCCGGTGAGCACCTCCCGGACGTTGTGGTGGCCGTTGCGGACCACCAGCCGGTGCCCATTCTCGTCGACCTGATCGACGAACTGGTCGACATAGGCGGCGACCTCGGCCTGCAAAGCGGCGGCCAGCATCTGCCGGGCACCGTCGCGGACAATCTCATCCAACAACGACCGACCGGCACCGCTGCGGGTGTCGTTGGCCTGCGCGACATCGTGAACTACGGTGAGCACGGGCGTGCCTTCCCAACCAGCGCGCCAACGCCGGTCTTGATCAGAAACGAACTGGACTTGTGATCATCCCCGGGAAGGCGCGCCCACATTCACGCCGCCCTACCAAGGCTCATCCACAGGTTCTGATCATTGCTCACGACCGGTCCTGCCGGCCCTCAAGAGGCTCCTGCCGCGAACAGAATCAAATTGCCGTCCGGATCCCTCACGATGAAAGTCCTTGCACCCCAGGGCTCTGTCGTGAGTGTGCGATACAAGTCGACACCGAGGTCTCGGTAGTCGACGAATAGTTCCCGTAGCGCGGCCGCCGACGTCAACGTTATCGACGCCGACAACAATTGCTCACGTTCTCGGATATCGCCGACGAACACCGGTTCGTCGACTCGCCGAAGATTCAGCCGCGCATCACCACGACGGACCTGGGCATAGAACGACGGCTCACCGTAAACGAAGGCGATCTCGAATCCCAACGCGGACCGATAGAAGTCACATGATGCGTCGATATCGGTGACATAGATCTGCGCCTCGACAACCATCACATCCGGCATGGCCTGCACGTCACCGGCATCAGCGCCGCCAACTGTCACCGCGGAAACCCCTTCCTTGAGTGCACGCCAATCCTGAAATCCGTTCTGCCGCGCCACCAACTCCTGCGCGTCGGTCAGCTTGAACTGTGCCTGCAACACCTCGCGGTCACTCAGGGACCGATACCGCGGAAGAACGGCTCGGATGTGGGCGGCGACCGGATAGTAGCCATCACGATGCCAACGGACGTAGAGCTTGGCCTGCTTGCGGAGATTCTCGAGACTCGGCATACGACGCTTCCATGATCAGTAGGTCAGGCCGGGCATCGCCCTTCGGCCGAGGTCGGCCGACGCGCCTCAAGCGTCTTCGCCAGCCTCACACGCAGCTCCGCACCTGTCAATTGTCCGAAGGAGGCTCGCCAGGCAGGGGTAGGCTATGACCACATTGCAGAAAGAGTCATAGCTATGGCGACAGCGTTCACTCAGAACGAGAAGCAACGAATCAGCGACGCCCTGCTCGACGCCGGCGAACAGCGGTTCACCGCGCACGGTTTGAAGAAGACATCGCTCGATGAGCTCGTCGCGGCGGTGGGCATCGCCAAAGGCAGTTTCTACGCCTTCTTCGACTCGAAGGAGTCGCTGTACCTCGAGGTGATGCTGAAGCGGGCACCGAGGGTGGCCGCCCGCGTCGCTGCCACCCTCGAGGTCCCGGTGAGCGAGGACGGACTCGTTGCGGTCCTGCGGGGCGTCACCGACGCACTGGCCGACGATCCCATGTACCGGCGGCTGATCATGCGCCCCGAAGAACTCGACGCCGTAACCCACCGCCTCGGCAGCGAGCAGATCGCCCGCGTCACACCACATCTCGTGACACCACTGCTCGACTACCTGACGACGGGCCAGAACGAAGGCGCCCTCGTCGACGACATCGAGCCCGCGGTCCTGCTCCAAGTCATCCGCACCATCGGCCTGGTGGTCATGCATCGCGACCGCTTCGAACCCGGCTACGACTCCGTACTCGATGCCACCATCCGCACGCTGGCGAGAGGAATGCTGCAATGAGCCTTCTGGACAGGTACGCCCGCATGGCCGGGATGAGCGACGAAGCGTGGCGGCGCCATGCCAATCCGTGGAGCGTGTGGACCAGATTCGCCGCCATCCCGCCGGCGATCCTGGCGATCTGGAGCCGCACATGGATCAGCTGGTGGGCACTGGTCCCGCTGGCGGTGGTCGCACTGTGGCTGTGGTGGAATCCGCACGCATTCGCGCCCATCGACAAGCCGACGGCGTGGTCGTCGAAGGGCATTTACGGCGAACGGATGTGGATGCGTGACAGGACCCGGATTCCGCAGGGATTCAGGGTCGTCCAACGAATTTGGACACTGAACGCGCTCGCCGGATTCGCCATGCTCGTCTACGGCTTGATCGCGCTCCAAGCGTGGCCGACCATATCGGGCGCCGCACTGATCGTCCTCGGTCAGCTGTGGCGCATCGATCGGCTCGGGATTCTGTACGAGCAGTCAGGCGAGGAACCGTAGGGTCGTCGCGTCTACCCTCTCGTCGCCATGGCGACGAGCCCGTAGGCCACCGCAAAGCGGTGACCCAGCTGTCCACCCACATTGCCTCTGCCCACACTGACCTGATGGCCGAGTTGTTCACTGACCGCTCGGACGAGTTCGTCGTCACTGGCTCCGCCACCGACCAGGAGCACTCCGGTCGCGCCGGGTGCCACCTGTTCCAGTCCCCTCAGCACGTTGCCCCCGATGACCAGCCTTTTCGACGCGAGTCGCCAACTGCGCCATTCCGTTCCGGACATCCGCGACGTGAACGGCAGTAGGCCGCTGGGGGCCGCGGTCAGCAGCCACCCCGTACACCGGCCGCTGATCGGCTTTTCCAGAAACTGGCGACGCCCATGCTCGTCCTCGACGAGTTGAACGGTGACCGCCGTGACCGCCTCCGCGCGTTTCGCGTACTCCGCCGCGCTTCTGGAGATGTCGAGGGCGCTGGAGGTGGCGGTGGTGAGCAGTTGCCCCGCCCCAGGCAGGACGACGCGGGATCCGTTCGTGACGACGTCCACGGTGCCACCGCCGATGTCCACCACCACGACGTCGTCGGTCACACCGGGCGTGGTCACGGCCCCGACCCGCGCCGCAGCGGCCTCCGAGTCGATTCGGGTGACGTCGACCCCGAGTGCTTCTCCGAGCTCATCGGCGCCGGCCGGCGCGGCCTCGGCACCCCCCATGGTGGCCATCACCACACTGTCGACGGCGACCGTTCCTCGTCGTGAATTTGCCTGTGCCGCAATATCGGCCAAATGTATGGAATGGACCAAGCCGGTCGGTCCACCGACTTCGCAGGCCGAGTCGGACGTCCGCAGGGTTGGCGTGTCGCGTGCCGGTGCAGAACTGTCGAGCGCGACGACGGCGCACGCGCTGTCGAAGAGCCGGTCCGCGACGACGCGGGCGTCAACCCGTTCGTCGTCCCGCAAGCTGAACACATCGGCCAGCCAGAACGGGTCGGTGAGGTGCTGCAGTGGCGCCACGCCCTGGCGCACCTCGACGGCGATCAGCGTCGCCGAAAGCAGCTGCCGCACATCGACATCGTCAACCACCGGCAGGGCGGTCCCGAGCCGGTTCGACACCAGCACCGCCTCGTCGTTCTCCGTCAGCACCGCGACGACGTTGCGGCCGTCCTCGATTGCCGCGTTCACCGCGCCGGCCACCTCCCGGTATCCCCAATCCCGGGTCGCGCAGGCGACGACCGGGCGACCGTCGACCTGGCCGAGATGCTCGACCGGTACGGGCACACCGACGCCGACTGCGTCGCCCGCGGTAGTTGCCGCCGATCGGGTGGCGATGGTGAGGCGTCCGGTGCGCCGCGTCTCCAGCTTGACCCGTTCGACCGACGACCGGACGGGACCGGTTGGGGCGAATGCCGCCCGCTCGATCGCCAGCCCGTGCGCATCGGCCAGGCGTCGTGCCAGCTGTGCGGCGCCCTGGACCGCCCGCGGCGACCCCTTGCCGCCGCGCGTCGGCGTGCGCGCGCTGGCCAATACGTCGAGTTCGGCGCCCGCACCGCAGAGGACCACCTCGGTAGTGGAGTTGCCGATGTCGACGCCGGCCCAGATGGTCATCGCAGCAGGCCGCGCCGTTGGTAGACCTCGGCGGCCTCACGGACGAATTCGGCGCAGATGTGCGCCTGCTGTCCGGCCAACTTCTGTGCAAGATCCTGCAACTCGGCGAACGTGGAGCGACCCGGTCGAAGGGCCTCGTACGCCGACAGCATGTCCTCAGAGCTCAGCGCGGTCATCTCGGCCGCTCGCCGCAGATTCATGGCGAGCTGCGCCGACCCGGTGCGCTCGGCAGTAGCTGCCTGAACGAGCAGGGTCTCTCGGCTGATCCGGATGTCGTCGAGGGCGAGGTCGCCGTTGCGGGCAGCCTCGACGGTCACCTCGGCAACGCTCCGGCCGGAGTGTGAGGAGACGGTCATTGCGTGAACTCCAGTTCGATGTGAGGGTTTGCGTTCTCGTCGCGGTGTTCGGACTGCTCCCGCTCGATGGCGACCATCGACACCACCCTGGTGTGGTACCTCGCGGTGATCGCCTCCTCCGTGTAGGCGTTGCGCATCGGGGCCGGTGTAGCGCCCTTGGCGTGCCGACCGGCGTTGATCCCGATGAGCCGGTACATCTCCGGTGTGATGAGAGGTGCGACGCTGAGCAATTCGAGGTTGGCCAGCGGCGTGAGGTCACGCCGGTGGATGATCGTCGTGCCCTTGGCCTGGAGCCCGACCGCGATGCCGGATCCGGACAACTGAGCCGCGGACTTACCGATGGCCCCCAGGTCGATGCTGTCGGTGATCCGGACCAGGCGCGGCACACACTGCTCCTCCTCGAGCCCGGCCAGAATCTGTTCCAGCGCGTCATAGATGGTCAGACCCGACAGTGTCTGAAACAGCTTGGTACCGAAGGCGGGTGAGACGCCGATGACGACCTCCCGGGGGTCGTCGCCGACCCGGGCGGCGCCGACCGCAACGAGCCGCTCCGGCTGGGCGAAGGTGGCCTGCTCCTTGACCAGATCGGCCACCGACCTCGCCTGCCGTACCGCGTCGATCTGGGCCTGCCGCTCCGCTGACGGTCGATATCCAGTCCCGGGCCCGCGGTAGTCGTTCGGGTCCTGCAGCGCCGACAGCACATTCATCTCCTCGTCGAAGATGGCAGCAGTCTGCAGGTAATCGCCGGTGACTCTGGCCTTGGCCATGCCCAGCACGCGGTCGGCGAGGTCGGTGAAACCGGTCTCGGCGAGCGCGGTGACGACATCGAGCACGGTGAGCCCCGACTGGTCGATCATCCTGGCCGCGCTGAGCACCTTGACCCCGTCGGTCTGCGGCAGATCCTTGGAACCTTGCGCTCCCACAACCGCTTCCACGTGATCGTCGTCGAAGTCGGCGAGGCCGAGATACTCGAAAACCGCTCGCGTGGCTTCGGCAGCCAGCCGCCGCATCGCCTCCAGCGTGGTCGGGTCGACCGACCGCAATCCCCCGTCGACGCCCCAGTCCCGCTGCAGCACCAGGTAGTCGTCGAGATCGTCGGCATTGAAGTTCGAAGGCCCGAACATGTTGTCGTAGGCGGACACGGACCCAAAACCGGAGAAGATGAAATCCGACCCGGACAGCAGCACCGGCAGCGTCCGGCTGGTCCGGCGCATCGTCGACTCGGACATCAAACTGTCGTTGCCGCTGCACGACTCCAGCCCGCGGAGCATGACCATCAGGTTCTCGGCGATCAGTTCGCGAACGCCCCCGGGCACCGAGGCCGTGATGCCGGCACCGTCGATACCGCCGTTTTGCACTCCCTGCGCTCCGATGCCCTTGGCCAGCGCCACGCACCGAGACTCCAAGTAGTTCATGGACTTTCGCTCGGCCTGGCCCATGAGCACCTCGGAGCCGGCCCCACTGGACAATCGCATCTTGATGCCGCGCGAGGCATACGACGAGGTCAGGAACGCCTTGGACCACGGAGTGTCGTCGCCGTCGGTGAAGACCTGCTCGGTGCCGTAGACCGACACCGTCTCGGCGTAGGACACCAGCCCGCGCACACCCAGCTCCAGCTCGCGTGCCTCCTCGACTGAGCACTGGGTCAGGGCACCGGGCGCTGGCACCTGGGACCCGATCAACAGTCCCACCGCGACGGCCGGGGCATCGTCGAGCACCGGCACCGTCGCCTCCAGTTCCCGGAACCCGTAGACCACTGCGGTAGCCGCATCGGCGGCGATCAGCAACGGATCGTCGAGCCGATTGGTGACGTGGGCCTGGTTCGCCGGGGTCCGGCGCGCACGCATCTTCATCATCGCCATCTGGATCTCGACCGGTTGCAGCATCGAGACGACGCGAGCCATCTTGGCCGGGGTCAGACCCGCGCAGACCCGCAGCACCTGCTCACGGGGCACGCTCGAATCCACGATCATCCGCGCCAGATCGGTCTCGTTCATTGCCATCGACCGGGGCGCCTCGGTGTGGTCGATGGCGTACCGCACGATGAACTCGTCGATCGTGTCGAAGCTCGTGGCCGGGGTCGAGTCCATCTCGAGCACGCTGCCGTCGTCGGCCACGACCCAGGACGGTGCCGGGTCGTGGGGCGAAAGGTGCGAGATCATCCCCAGGTCCGGGTCGGGCTCGGCGAACCCGTCGAGGTTGACGCGCTGCTCGTCCAACAGCCGAATGCGTCCCAGCCGATGATCCTGCTCGATGTCGGTGCTGTTCAGGTGCATGCCGCTCGCCGTGCCTCTCTATTGCGTGACGAGGCTCAGCATTGACGGAACGGCGTCGGGGGAACAACGACCCGCGCGCACCTTCCAACAACCTGTTTGATGCGGACGCCACTTCCGTCGCTCGGTGTGACCTGGCCTACAACAAGGTGTTGGAAAGAGGCGCCCGACCACTGGCCGACACCACGTCCTTCTCGCAGACTTCATCCCCGGAACTCGACGAGCGGCGAGTCAGCCGCTCCCGTGCCAGAGGTCAGAGAGGATCGCCCATGTCCCAGGTTGTCGACGCGGACAACACAAGGAGTCGCGACACGTCACCCGACGGCCGCCCCGCCAAACTGCGCGGGAACCTCGGTGTGCCCGCCATCGTGCTGATGGTGGTGGCCGCCGCGGCGCCACTGTCGACCATCGGCGGCAACGTGCCGATCGCGATGGTGCTCGGAAAGACGACGGGTATCCCGGTCGCCTTCCTGGTGGCCGGAGCGGTCTTCCTGCTCTTCGCGGCCAGCTTCGTCGCGATGTCGAAGTACGTCACCAAGCCCGGTGCCTTCTACGCCTACATCCAGATGGCACTCGGCCGCGCAGCCGGGGCCGGGGCCGCCGTGCTCGCCCTGCCGGCATACATGGCGACGCTGTTGGGCGTGGCGGCCTACGACGGCGTCATCCTGTCCGGCCTCATCGAGCGCTTCGGCGGCCCCGAGATCCCGTGGTGGTTGCTGACGGCGCTGGTACTGGCTGCCGTCGCGTGGCTGGGTTACCGCGACATCGATCTCAGCGCCAAGGTGCTGGGGATCTTCCTGGTCTCCGAGGTGGCCATCCTGGTCGTCCTCGACCTGGTCATCGTGCTGCGGGGCGGTGAGCACGGAATCACCGGTGACTCCTTCACCCCGCAAGGCCTGGCAGGTGGGGTCGGAATCGCTCTGTTGTACGCGTTGTGGGGCTTCGTCGGCGTGGAGGCGACCGCGGTCTTCCGCGACGAGGCCAAGGACCCCGACCGGACGGTTCCGCGGGCGACCTACTGGGCTGTCGGCATCGTGGCGAGCTTCTACGCCTTCTCGAGCTGGGCGCTGATCGAGGGCAACGGCGGCCCGGACGCCATCGCGGCCGCCGAGGCCGATCCCGACAACTTCATGGTGAACACCGCCCAGCAATACCTCGGCATGCTGGGGCGCGACCTCACCACCGGCTTCTGGTTCATCAGCGTGTTCGCCTGTGCCCTGGCCTTCCACAACATCGCCTCGCGATACGCCTTTGCGCTGGGACAGAGCGGCGTTTTCTCGAAGCGCCTGGGCGAGGTCCACGGCCGCCACGGCGCCCCGTCGAACGCGTCGCTCGCCATCACCGTCGCTTCGTTCGTGATGATGGGCATCTTCGCCGCTCTCCAGCTGGACCCGGTGCTGCAGATCTTCGGGCCCCTCGGCGGCCTCGGCATCTACGCACTGGCGATCCTGTGGTTGCTGACGACGATCTCGGTGGTGATCTTCTTCAGCCGCCGCGGCGACTCGACCCGCAAAGTGGTGTTGGGCTCGGCGGCCACACTCGCCCTGCTCGGGGCCCTGGTGCTGGTCGTGTCCAATCTGACCCTGATCGTCGGTGGCAGCTCAACCCTCGCAGCGATCTTCGGCGTGATGCCGCTGGTGCTGTTCGGTGGGGGCATGCTGCTGAGTCGGCGCTCGACCGCAGACCTGACCTCGGTGTGATCGACGAGGGCATGCTCGCGGCCTCTCCGGTCCGCGAGCATGCCCCTCACGTGCTGCGGGAACGCCCGCGATTTGCTGGTACCGTCGAGCTCGGGGGTGTGGGTGTGCCGCCGTGGTCTCGCCGACAAGAACGACGAACAAGCGGGCCGCAACGGTAGATCAGGAGAAGGCGCGACATGTCCCAGGACTCGCCGCTGAGCGTGGCGGCGGCCTTGACCGTGGCGCCGTTGGACCGGGGCTCCGTGGTCGCCGGCCATCGCGGCCTGACCCGTGAAGTCGCCTGGGTGGACATCATCCACGCGCCTGCTGAGTCCTTCATCCGCCCCGGCGACCTCGTGCTGTGCACCGGCGCCGATATCCGGCAGCCGGGCAACCGGGAGTTCCTCGCTTATCTCGTGTCCTCCCATGCGGCGGGGCTCATATTGAGCCCTCCCCCCGAGATCACGGTCCGCGAACTCCTCAACTCGCTGGTTCCGCTCGCCGATCGTCATGAGTTCCCGGTGGTACTTCTGCCATGGGAGATCCCCTTCGCCGATGTTCAGAAACGCCTGCTTCCCCTGTTGAGTCCCGCAATTCCCGGCGCACAGGTCGAGATGGCCATCGGACGGCGCCAACATGACGACGCGGGCTGGAACGACCTTGCCGCGGCCTTCGGCGAAGCCCTCGACGAGTTGGCGGTCTCGGCCGGCGTCTCCGTGCACTCTTCGGTCACCGATGACCTCGTGATGTGCCACTTCTCCTCGGCCCCGTCGGCGTCCACCGTTTCCGTGTTGGTCGCGTCCGCTCAGCGGCTGAGTGCGCTTCCCGAAAATCTCGTGAGTTGGGCTTTGCTCCCTCCGGTCCACGGACAGTCCGTCCCGGTGCCGACATCGGTACCGGCGGCCCTGCCCGGCCGGCCGGCCGGCTCGCGTCAATTCGCTGAGGTGCTGCGTCAGGACCCCCAGTCCATGGCGACCATCCTCGAGACCTTGCAGCCGCTCATCGAGTACGACAAGACGCGCCGCGGGCAGCTCGTCCACACGTTGGAGATCCTCCTCAACGAGGCCACCAACATCAGCGCCGCAGCCAGAGCGCTCTATCTCAACCGGCACTCCCTGATCTACCGGATCAAGCTCATCGAGGAACTCACGGGCCTGTCGCTCAAGGACCCCGCCGACCGCTTCCAGTTGGAGGTCAGCGTTCGCGTCCACCAGATCAATGAGGCACGCATCGACGGTCAACGGCCTGGGCCTGTGACAACCGCTTGCTTTCCCTGACGGTCACGGGCAGTCCACTCCCCTTGTGACGTCCCACACCGGCGACGATTCATCCTTTTCTGAATACACCCGAAGATGTACAGTCGGGGCGTGGAGACTCTGACCCAGGTGGCGGTATTGGCTCGGTTCGGGCACGCCCTATCGGATCCGACCCGGTCCAAGGTCCTGCTGGCTCTCAAAGATTCACCCGCCTATCCGGCCGACCTGGCCGAAGCCGCGGGAGTATCCAGGCAGAGCATGTCCAATCACCTGGCCTGCCTTCGTGGTTGCGGCCTGGTGGTGGCAGTTCCAGAGGGCCGCCGCACCCGCTACGAACTTGCCGACCCCAAACTGGCCCATGCGTTGAACGATCTGCTTCATGTGGTGCTGGCAGCCGATTCGGAGCACTGCCCGAACGCCGCGACCGACGGGTGTTGCTGATGGCGTCTGACCTTCGGCAACCGCCCGCTCCCCTTGGCCCGGCGCGACGGGCGTTGCTGCACCGGCGGATCCGATGGTTCGTCGCGGCGACCATCAGCTACAACGTGATCGAGGCGATTGTGGCCATCGGCGAGGGCACCAGGGTGTCCTCGACCGCGTTGATCGGATTCGGGCTCGATTCGGTGATCGAAGTGTCCTCGGCTGCTGCGGTGGCGTGGCAGTTTTCGGGCCCTGACCCGGAAGCCCGAGAAAAGACCGCACTGCGGATCATCGCCGTGTCGTTCTTCGCACTGGCGGGCTACGTCACGGTCGAAGCGATCCGCTCACTGACCGGGGCGGCCGAGGCCCGGCACTCGGCGATCGGCATCGCACTGACCGCGGCCAGCCTGATCGTCATGCCGGTGCTGTCCTGGGCTCAACGCCGGGCGGGCCGTGAGCTGGGCTCTCGATCGGCGGTCGCCGACTCCAAGCAGACACTGCTCTGCACCTACCTGTCCGCCGTGGTGCTCGCCGGTCTGGTCCTCAACAGCCTGTTCGGCTGGAGTTGGGCCGACCCGATCGCCGCACTCATCCTCGCCGGTGTCGCCGTCCACGAAGGGCGCGAAGCGTGGCGCGGCCAAACCTGCTGCAACACAGCCATTCCCGACACCGACGCCGAAGATGACTGCTGCCCGAACTGCGGTGACTGACCGACTGAGGAGATGATGATCATGGCTGTCACGGCACTGATTCTCTATCTGGTTTTCGCGGTGCTGGGGTTCGGATGGCGCAGTTGGGTCCAATACCGACAAACCGGCTCGACTGGGTTCCGGGGCATTCACGGGCACCCCGGCTCGCTCGAATGGTTGGCCGGGGCCGGGTTCATCGTGGCGATCATCGTGGGCGTGGGCGCTCCGGTCGCGCAGCTCCTCGGAGTCCTCACCCCGATCTCCGTCCTGCAGGCTCCGTGGATTCAGGCGCTCGGGACAGTGCTGGCCGTCGCCGGAATCGCCGCCACCGTCCATGCCCAACTGGATATGGGCGAATCCTGGCGAATCGGCGTCGACCCCGAGGAGACGACAACGTTGGTGCGCACCGGTGTATTCGGAATTGTGCGCAACCCGATCTTCACCGCCATGCTCGTGTTCGCCGCCGGGATTACCCTGATGACGCCCAATCCGGTCGCGCTGTCGGCCTTCGTCGTGCTGTTGGCCACGATCGAACTGCAAGTCCGGGTTGTCGAGGAGCCCTATCTTCTCCGCGCCCACGGACAGCCGTATCGCGACTACTGCGCCGGCGTCGGACGTTTCCTACCCGGTGTCGGACGGGACGAGAACTCTGATCGATAGCGCGCAGCCGATCACACGTTGACGTCGAAACCCAGGTTGACATCGCAGGCGGCCTGCCCGCCACGAACGCCCCAGTTCTCCAGCGCGCTCTCCCGCAGCAGGATCGTGATGTGGTCGGAGGGTATGCCGAGATCCTCGAGACGAGTGACGATCTCCCGGTAGAGATTTCGTTTGGCCTGCACCGATCGACCGGCAAAGCAGTCGATGGTGACAAGCGTGTACAGCCCAGGGTCTGTCAGGCCCGGCGAATACGAGAACCGATGTGGTTCATGGGAGAACAACCGGACATGCTTGTCGCCGCGAGGTATCTGGAATGCGGCCACGAGCGCATCGTGCACCGCGTCGATGATCGCGACCTCTTCTGATTCGGCGTACCGTCGCCTGACCTCGATGAGCGTGCTTGGCATCCGGGAATCGTCACACATCCGGCGTCTGCCCGTCATGCCATTTTCGACGGATGAACCCCAGCCCTGAAGTACCGGGCTGGGGCTCATGTTCGGGTCGTCAGGCCTGCAACTGACCCAAAGTGACGTCCACAGTGCTCGATGCCCCGGACTGGTCCTCGTAGGTCAGCGTCACGGTGTCGCCCGGCGCCTTGGAGCGCACCGCGGCGACCAGGGCATCTGGACCGTCGATCACCTGGTCGTCGAGTTTGGTGATCACCGCGCCGTCAGGCAGGCCGGCCGCCGCGGCGGGGCCGCCTTGGACGACACCGGCGACGGCTGCGCCCCGGGTCCCTTTGCCGGAGAGCTGGACACCCAGCGAGGCGTGCTGGACCGTTCCGGTCGAAACCAGTTCGTCGGCAATACGTTTGGCCTGATCGACCGGGATGGCGAAGCCCAGGCCGATCGACCCGGCCTGCCCGCCACCCTGCGAACCCTGGCCGCCGCCCAACGATGCGATCGCCGAGTTCACCCCGATGAGGTCGCCGTTCATGTCGACCAGTGCACCCCCGGAGTTGCCCGGGTTGATCGCCGCGTCGGTCTGAATCGCGCTCATCACCGACTGCTGGCCGCTCTGGCCGTCACCGGTCGCCACCGGGCGGTCCAGCGCGCTGATGATGCCGGTGGTCACCGTCCCCTGCAGACCCAGCGGTGAGCCGACCGCAACGACGTTCTGCCCCACCTTCAGGTCCTTCGACGATCCGATCGAGATCGGGGTGAGCCCGGAGACGTTCTGCGCCTTGACCACCGCGATGTCGTCGTCGGGATCGGTGCCGACGACGGTGAACGGCACCGTGCGCCCGTCGGACATCGTCACGGTCGCCTGCATGGCGCCGCTGGTCCGGCCGGAGCTGTTGGTCGAAGGTCCGTCGGGCGAATACTGGTCGCCACCGGGGAACTGGCCACCGGGAAACAGGCCCCGCGGGAAGCCGGGGTACTGGCCGTCGGGCGACGCCTCGGCGGCCATGGGCCCCTGACCTCCGGCGCCTTTGGCGGCGGAAGCGACGACATGGTTGTTGGTCAGGATCAGGCCGTCTTCACTGAGGACGATGCCGGACCCTTCCTCGCTGCCCTGCCCGGTCTCGATCTGCAGCTTCACCACGCTGGGCAACACCTTGGCCGAGACCTGTTCGACCGACCCGGCCGGTGCTGCCCCCTTCGGCTGCGCAGGAGCTGCTCCGGTGATCGGCGAAGGCTTGCCGACCCGGTCGGCGACCGGCGCCTGGGCGACGGGCGTGGGCTGTCCGGGATGATCCACCACCGCTACCGCCGCGACTGCGCCCGTAGCCATGGCCACCGCGGCCGTGCCGGCAACCAGAACACCGACGCGGGTCTTCTTCTTCGGCTGTGCGGCCTCCGGTCCCAGCGGTGCGTCGACGAGCGGCGCGTCGAATTTCTGGGTCATCTCGGGGTGCAGCCCGTAGTGCGGGTAGGGCTGCTGATAGCCCTTGCGGCTCCAGGGACTTGGATTCCGTTGATCCGCCTCCCGTTTCGCCTCCCATTCGCGGTTGCTGTTGTGTGATGGCATCCCCGACCACTGATTCATTCCGTTTGCTTCTTCCTTGCGACACCGACCCATATGCGCCGCGCCGGCGCCTACGTAGATGGTGCAGCCCCGCACTGAGGGTTTGCTGAGAGTGAGTTCAGCGCCGCCCAAGACTTTTTCGCGCCAAGGGAGCCAATGTGCGGTCTGCGTCACGCGTGCGTACCGTCACACCCTGCCGCGGCGAGCAGAGTGAAAGCCCTACTGCGGCAGGAACGTCCCCAGCCGTGCCGATGCCAGTACCTGTTCGGCGTCGAATTGCTCGAAGGTTCCCAGCTGGGCAAAACCGAGCCGGTCAGCCAGTCGAAGCGCCGCCAGGTTTGCCGTCTGGGTGACGATCACGACCGGTTGGTCGGCGAGTTGCCCTGCGGCGCAGCGCAGTAACGCGCGACAGGCCTCGGTCGCATAGCCCTTGCCCCATGCATGTGCCCGAAAGACATAGCTGAGCTCGAGCTCGTCACCGCCTTCATTCACATGACCGGGCAATTCCGGATCACGGCGGCTGAGTGTCACCATGCCGAACATGTCGTCGGATTCCCGGTCGGCCGCGATGTAACAGCCGTCAGACGCCAACAAGGTTGCCGCGCCCACGGAGGCCACCGTCGCGCGAACCTCCGCCTGGGCGCGCGGCCCGCCGAGGAAACGACGCACCCCCTCATCGGTCTGCGTCTCGATGAACCCCTCGCCGTCGTGGTCGCGGCCCTTTCTGAGCAGCACCCTGTCGGCCTCGATGCGGGTGGCGGTGAACATGGGCCGGTCGTCCATTCGCGCTCGATCAGCTCCGGGGCGACGGTGTGATCATCCCAGCGGATTGAGCACCAATGTGCACAGCCTGGGCAAGTTTCTCAGGGGAATCCAGACCATCACCTGGCGACAGGTTCCTGTGGCCTGGCCGACCGGGCCTCCGCAGACGGGCCAGGCGCCGAGGCCTTGAGTCTGCAACACGTTGCGCGCCACGCGAATCTGCTCCTCGCGGCTCGCCATGGCGGGCGATCCGCTGCCCCCATGGGAAGCCCATGTGGCTGGAGTGAACTGCAGCCCACCGTAGAAGCCGTTGCCGGTGTCGGCCGCCCAGTTGCCGCCTGACTCGCATTGCGCCATCGCATCCCAGTTCGGTTCGGCGCCGGCAGTCGGAACCATCAGGAGGGTCTGAGCCAGGGCGATCGCACCGATGAACCCGAAGACGGTGACGACCTTGCGCACGCGCATGTCGATCCCTTCGTGGCGGCGGGCACTACCTGTGCACGCCGGTAATGGCGGGGCGAAAGACTATTTGCAGCCCATCGTGATACAGAGTTTACCGATGGGGCGAAAGTAAAATAGCCGTGCTAGAGAGTCTAATTATCTTCTTTGAGTTTATTTAATAGTTATGGGCTTCTTGTGGCCGGTGAGGAACGTGAGACCACAGCTGCACGCCCTGTAACTGCAGGTCAGATGTCGACTCAGGCCGTGCCGCGGCCCACGGACGCGCAGGCACGGTTTTATAAAATTTCCCCGCGCCCACTGTGACAATTGCTACCTACTGTGAATTCCGTTTCCACTGCGATAGCAGTGAAAGAATTGAATTCTGTTGCAGATGTGACAATTGTGAAAGTTGAGGTTCCTGTTACAAGTCAGTGTTCACGATGTTGGCGGGGCGGAGCCGCGCGATGATCCCGTCGAGATCGCGGAGGAACATGTCGGGACGGAAGACGTGCCCTCCGGGCACCTCGTGCGCTTCGAACGGGATGCCTGCGCGGCCGAGGAGGTCGCGGAACTCGCGCTGGCCGGCCAGCACCTGCGTCTCGTTCACGCTGTCGAACCAGTTGAGCGGATCGGGACTGGTGCCGGCCACAAGGAAGATCCGCTTGTTGCGATAGCTCTCGATCCGCTCGACCGGGTTGTCGGCACTGACCCTGGCCTGGTCCCAGAACGGAGCGCCGTAGACCGTTCCGCCGCCCAGATCCAGAACCGCCGACGTGATGTTCGCCCAGTGCACCACGAGGCCGAAATCGCGGCGCAGACTCGCCGGACCGGAATGAGCACTGACCGACGCGAAGTGGCCGTAGTACTTCGCCGTGTACTTCAGCGCGCCGAAACCGCCCATCGAGAATCCCCCGACCGCGCGCCCGTCGTACTCGGCGTACGTCCGGAAATTCGCCTCGATCCACGGCAGCAACTGGGCGATGTGGAATGTCTCCCAGTTGCGCGGTCCGACGAATGAGGTGACCGGGTTGGAATACCAACCGGCGTGTCCGCCGTCGGGCATCACCACGATGATCGGCTTGCCTGCCGTCCAGTCGCGGATCCCCAGGAAGTCGAACTGACGGAAATCGTCGGCACCCCCGTGGAACATGTACAGAACGGGATAGGTGCGGCCGCTGGTGTGATAGTCATCGGGAAGGAGAACGTTGACGCCGGGGTTCCAGCCGACGGCAGCGGTCTGGAATCGGTAGTACCACAGGCGCGGATCGTTCTCGTTGCGGTCGACGATCCGCAGGCCGAACCCGTCGCTGCGACCGCTGAAGATGACCAGCGCCTGTCCCGGGGTGATATGGCCGGGGTCGGATATGCCGTTGACACCGGCGATCGGTGGGTAGAACGAGGCGTCACCATAGAACCGTGATGCCAACGCCGACAACGTATCCCCCGGAGCGACCGAGTATCTCTTGAGTTCGGGGACGATGAGCCGTTGCCCCGGGCTGAGGGTGGCGCCCTCGGCGATCCCGTTGGCGGCGGCGATCAACCTGGACAACTCCGCATGCCCGTAGAAACGCGACGCCACGGCCGACAACGTTTCTCCGGGGGCGACGGTGTACCGCGCGTAGTCGGGAAAGACCAGCTTCTGTCCGACGTTGACGACGTCCGGATTGGGAATTGCGCTGGCCGCGGCGATCAGCCGGTACAGCTCCGCGTCTCCGTAGAACCGCAACGCCAACGCTGACAGCGTCTCCCCCGCCACGACCGTATGAATCCTGACCATTGGTCCCCTCCTTCAGTTGCAACACGCTCTGGTTTACGACGAGTCCGGTTGCCCTGATCTCCCGCAAGTCTAGGCGCCCGGTGGCGTGAAACGGTTGACTTCTAAGGCATTACGGATGTTCGGCACGTACGCTCCCCACGTGTACGTCGACGTGATGACCGTTCCGCAGCCGCTGGCAAAAATCGGTGACCTTGCCCGCCGCACCCAGTCCGCCGGATTCTCCGGGCTCCTGCTCACCGAAACGGGCCGCACGGCATATCTCAACGCGGCGGTCGCGTCTCAGGCGGCTCCCGGGCTGGAACTGTCGACCGGTGTCGCCGTTGCCTTTCCGCGCAGCCCGTTCATCACTGCGGCGTCGGCCTGGGAACTGCAGGAAGCAACCGGCGGCAGGTTCCGGCTCGGCATCGGCACCCAGGTCCGCACCCATGTGGTCCGGCGCTATGGGATGCCCTTCGAGCATCCGGGGCCGCGCCTGCGCGACTACGTGCTGGCCGTGAAGGCGTGCTTCGCCGCCTTCCGGACCGGCAAGCTCGATCATCACGGCGATTTCTACGACCTCGACTTCATCACTCCCCAGTGGAGCCCGGGGCCGATCGACGCACCTGATCCCAAGGTCGACATCGCCGCCGTGAATCCGTGGATGCTGCGCATGGCGGGCGAAGTCGCCGACGGTGTCCACATCCACCCGATCGGCGAGCCGGGTTATATCGCCCGCCACGTGCTGCCCAACATCGCCGCGGGTGCAGCCAAGGCGGGCCGCTCCCCCGACGACATCGCCAAGATCGTCCCCGTGATGACGATCGTCGGCGACAGCGAGGAAGAACGCGCCAACGAGCGCGAGTTAGTTCGGGCCAGCATGAGCTTCTACGGGAGCACGCCGAACTATGCGTTCATCTGGGACGAGGCCGGCTTCGACGGCACCACCGCACGCCTACGGGAGAAACAGAAAGCCGGTGACATCGCGGGTATGACGGCGCAGATCACCGACGACCACGTCGCCGCCTTCGCCACCGAATCGACTTGGGACGGACTGGCGGAGGCGTTGAGCGCCAAATATGCCGGAGTCGCCACCCGCGTCGTGCTCTACAACGCGCTCGGCGGGCCGCAACGTTTCGAGCGGTACGGCGAGATCGCCAGGCGGTTGTCGGCGGCATGACGCCAGTCACAACCCGTATATGTAGCATTCTGCTACGCTTGTTTCAGACTGCTACAACGGAGGCTCGCCATGACTGACACCGCAGATCGGGTGACCCGGTTCGCCGCAGACCTCATCGACAGTGCGGCCGCGGAAGGCGCACGTCAGAGCCGGTCGGCCAAGCAGCAGCTCGACCACTGGGCCCGCGTGGGCCGTGCCGTGTCGAGTCGGCACAGTGCGGCCCGCCGCAAGGTGGAAGCCGCCCTGGCAGGTGATATCCCACTTCGGGAGTTGACCGCCGAGGAAGGCGCGGTGTTCGACGCCGAGATCGCCGCGTCCATCGAAGAGAGTCTGGCGCGCGCCGACTACGGCAAGACGCTGGCCGCCCGCGGCATCACCACCGTCGCCCTCGACGAGAACGGCGAGATCGTGCAGTACCGGCCGGACGGCAGCACCGCGGCGCTGGCACACCAGCAGTGATCGCGGCTTGCACTGACACGGACCGTGCCGTCGCGCGGTGAAGCGTCTCGATCTCGTCGTCGGATGCAACGGCGCCGGCAAGTCCACCTTCGTCGAACTCACCCTGTCCCCGCTGCTTCCCGGTAGCCCCTTCGTCAATGCCGACGAGATCGCCAAGCGTCGCTGGCCCGAAGACCCGGCCCCGCACTCCTACGAGGCCGCGTTGGTCGCCGCCGAAACCCGGGCCAAGCTCATCGAGCTCGGCGAATCCTTCATCGCCGAGACCGTGTTCTCCCATTCCTCCAAACTCGAGCTCATCGACGAAGCGCACGCCGCCGGCTACACCGTGATCCTGCACTGCATCCTCATCCCCGAAGACCTGGCCGTGCTACGAGTGCGCCACCGGGTGCAAGCCGGCGGCCACCACGTTCCCGAGACGAAGATTCGTGAACGCTACCAACGACTTTGGGACCTTGTCGCGATCGCCGCGATGCGGGTGGACTCGGCGACGTTCTATGACAACAGCACCATAAGGGGCCCGCGGATCGTCGCCCAGATCGCGGGCGGATTCGTCGTCGGGTCGCCGTCCTGGCCGAAATGGACACCGGCGGCACTGAATTCCCGGTCGGTGGAAGGCAGCGATCACTGACCTGCCGGTCAGGTCCCCTCGAGTCGGTCCCGGACTTTTCGCATCCGTTCGGCCAGTGACTGCTCGTCGATGATGTTCCTGGCGACCAGCGAATGTGTCAGTGCGGCAAGCTGGTTCTCCGGGTACGGCAGTGTCACATACACCTCGTTGACCAGACGGTCCTCATCGTCTCGGCGAGTGAGCAACGGCAGAGTCACTCCCTCGTGGTCGAGTGCGTCGCACATCCCGTCGAGACTCGACTTCCACGGCGGAACCAGGTTGGAGACGCCATACTTCTGCGCCATGCGGGGCCACACCTGCCCGCGCCCGACAAGCTCCTCCAGCGTCCGCACCCTGACTGTCGTCACGTCCTCTTCGTCTGTCATCGGGTGCCCCTCAATATCCTTCGGCCGGCCGGACCGCCGCATGCACCGGACGCTGCGCATTCGTCGTCACGCCGGGCTTCGGCAAGGCGACACCGATCATGCAGTCGCGGGTGACGATCTCGGCGAGTTGCTCCTCGGTCCAGCCCTCGGTTCCGGCGGGACGGACCGGCAGCACCATGAAGCGGCGTTTGGAATTGGAGTCCTCGATACGGATCTCGACATCGTCGGACAGGAAGAGGCCGAATTCCCCGAGTACCTGACGCGGCCAGCGCACGATGCGGCGCCGATAGTTGGGCGTCCGATACCACTCGGGTGAATTGCCCAGAAGCGGCCGCGGATAACACGAACACAAGGTGCAGACGATCACGTGATGCAGAGTCGGGGTGTTCTCGAGCACCTCCAGTGCGGTGAAGTCACTGGGCGTCCCGAAGCCGGTCGGGTGTAGCCAATCGATTCCCACTTCCCGGCTGGCGGCGATGGGATCACGGAGCGCCAGCTGCTTGAAATCCGGATCCACCCAGGCCTTCGCGACGAATCGCGAACCCGGCGCCGGTCCGATCTGTTCGACGAATTCGGTGTAATGCCGATGGTCTTCGGCGGTGAACAGGCCTTTCTCGATCGCCAATTCGCGCAGCGCGATTTCCAAGACCTCGAAATCGGTCACTTCCTCGACCATCGGTGCCGCATGCCGCTCGGATGCGTCGTCATGCGTATGTGCGGCGTCGTCGTGCGTCATGTCGCATTCCTGTTCGTCTGTCGAATGAGCGGTCTAACCCAGCGGCTGCAACCACAATTCGGAGATCTCGGCCTGGAGGGTGTCGCTTTCGGCGCCCGCATAGGGGTCCCACACGTCGGTCATGTTGAAGCGCACGATGTAGAACCATTGAGGTTTCTGCTCTTCGCGGTCGAACGCCTCGTCCTCGGGCACCAGGCTTTCGTAGGACACCTCGACGATCGTCGCGGGCTTGCCCCGCAGATACTCCTGGGTGCGGGTGTAGAAGATCGTCGGAAGGTCCCGCACGCGCACCCGATCACCAACGGCGAACCGAGGGGCCCCGGCCTGGCCGTCGAACCGCTGCGGATCGCCTTTACCGAGCGCCTCGATGTGATGGCGGTTCCTGGAGACCGTTGTCGGGTCACCGACGCTGCATGGCGCTGCCGACAGCGCGTCCACGCCACCGGCTGCCACGCGGGCGCGCACCTCGTCGACCCGCTCCAACAACTCGCGAAGCGTGATGTGGTCTTTCTCGACGAGGCACCGGGCGATGGCCCACACCCACCGGCCGTAATAGGGGAAGCCGTGGTAAATCGTGCGCCCCACGTCGACGTTCCCCAGCCGCCGCCGTTCTTCGGATGTCCAAATGCCACGCCAGCCGAGAACCTCACAGGTGACGAAGGTATTGAGTTCCCATGCCTCTTCTTGCTTTTCCTCGAAGATCGCCGGGGCGTCGGGATCGCCGCCGACGTCGTGCGGATTCTTCATGAAAGCGGAGAACAGCGTGTGGTCTATCTGATCGGGATAGGGCCAGTCCTGGAGCCGATGTAGGGCTGGGCGCAACTGGCTGACAAAGTCACCCATGGAATTGTTGGCCATAATCCGTGTCCTCGAGTGTGGATAAACGGTCTGCCTGCGGCGACGCTATCACGGGCAAACATCACCTGGCGCCTATCGATGAATCTGTCCGCCCAGCCCTTCACCGAATATTTGAATGTTCACAATTCCGTCGGAATTCACCGATCGGGCCGACA
Organism: Mycobacterium sp. 134; assembly: GCF_048282715.1. Classification (NCBI taxonomy): domain Bacteria; kingdom Bacillati; phylum Actinomycetota; class Actinomycetes; order Mycobacteriales; family Mycobacteriaceae; genus Mycobacterium; species Mycobacterium sp. 134. Next base: position 3,154,301 of record NZ_JBLVUN010000008.1, on the reverse strand, counting down.
AGCGGACCGGCGATCGACAAAAGCCGAATTCGAACCCGCGACAGAGCATGCGGCCGCGATTGCCCGGCTATCGACGGGCACCACCTCGCGCCGCTGTAGCGTGACGAGGCATGAACTCCTTTCGCGTGCCTTCCTCTGTTGCGCTCGTGGCCTGCGCCGCATCGCTGACCATGGCGCTCGCCGCGTGCGGCTCCGACACGGACACCTCCTCGGCCACGTCCTCGCCGAGCACGCCGTCGGTCGCCGAGGTGCTCACGCCCTCGATCGCTGAGACCGCAACCGAGGCCAGCACGTGCCCGACCGCAGCTCCCCAGAACGCGGGCGCCCCCGAATGGACCGTGTCCGGCGCCACCGGCAGCGTTGCGGTCACCGGCTCCACCGACACCGCGGCGCCGGTGGTCAAGGTCGACGGACCCTTCAGCGTGGCCCAGACCCAGGTGCAGACCCTCAAGGCCGGCGATGGACCCGTCGTCTCACCGTCGGCGAACGTCACGGTCTGCTACATGGGCGTCAACGGACGCGACGGATCGGTGTTCGACAGCAGCTACGAACGTGGCGAACCGGTCGACTTCCCGCTCAACGGCGTGGTGCCGGGCTTCCAGAAAGCGATTTCAGGACAGAAGGTCGGGTCCACGGTGGCAGTGGCGATGACCTCTGCCGACGGTTACCCCCAGGGGCAGCCCGCTGCCGGAATCCAGCCGGGTGACTCGTTGGTCTTCGCGATCAAGATCCTCGACGCCCAGGGCTGAGTCCCACCGCCCGGCCCGGGCCCGGCATCCGCTTGCGACAATGCTCATATGGTCGAGCGGAGCATCTGGATGCAAAAGGTCGCGGCCGATCCCGGGCATTCGAACTGGTACATCGAACGCTTTCGTGCCATGGCGCGCGCCGGTGAGGACCTCGCCGGTGAGGCTCGTCTGGTGGACGCGATGGCATCGCGCAAAGCCCGCATCCTGGACGCCGGCTGCGGTCCCGGCCGAGTGGGCGGATATCTGGCCGGGGCCGGACACCAGGTGGTCGGCGTCGACGTCGACCCGGCATTGATCGAGGCGGCCAAGAAGGACCATCCCGGTCCACGGTGGCTGGTCGGCGACCTTGCCGAGCTCGACTTGGCGGCACGGGGTATCGCCGACGCGTTCGACATCATCGTGTCGGCGGGCAACGTGATGACATTCCTCGCCCCGAGCACCCGGGTCCAGGTCCTGACCCGGCTGCGCGCCCACCTCGCCGACGACGGCCGTGCGGTGATCGGATTCGGAGCCGGCCGCGAATACGAGTTCGGTCAGTTCCTCGACGACGCGGCAACGGCCGGTTTCACCCCTGATCTGTTGTTGTCCACGTGGGATGTGCGGCCCTTCATCGAAGACTCGGATTTCCTCGTCGCCATCCTGCGCCCCGCCTAGCTCGAACCGTTCGGGCTGAAGTTGAAATTTGCCACGGCGGTGGACAATCCGGTGCCGATGGGGCCCGACGTGTCGTACAGGGTCGCGCTGCCGGTCGCCACACCGTCGGCGCTGGTGTGGGTCACCGCCGCCATACCGATGTAGGGACCGACCGGGAGCCGGCTCAGTGCCAGCGTGTAGTCCGCATTGATGAAAGCCAAACCGGCCGAACTGAAATTGGTCATCGAACTCGTGACGTCGACGGCCAGCGCCGCCCGCACAAACGGCGAGAGTTGTTCACCGGCAACCAGATCGCGCACTTCGCGCAGCCATGCGTAGCGCGGACCGCACTGCTGCCACGGAAAACCCGCACCGCTCCATTCCGGATCCGGCCCATAGGGCCGGATGAACATGGGCACGGTGTCGTCGAAATCCGTGGGCTCCTCAGGCAGCGGCGGCAGGTCGATCGAGGTGGTCCAGAACTCACCGTCGGGTTGGATACCGCGCCTCAGATACAGGGCCGAGGCGCGGGCCACCAGCTCGCCGTCCTGGGTCATCACCGCATCGACGGCCTGCATCCGCGCTCCGGACCGGACCACCGAGGCGGCGACGCGAACCGGTGCGCTGGCGACCCGACGCAGTATTTCCACGGTGAACCGTGCCGGCTGCAGACCCTCGTCGGTGACGAGTACTTCGACGGCGCGCGCCAGCAGGCCACCGACCACCTGACCGCCAAGGGTGGGGCCCCAGCCGCCGTGCGCGATCTCGTTGGGCACGAACCCGCCGTCACTGATCACAAAGTACGGCGTCATCGCAGTGCGCTCCACAGATACACCTCTCGTCCGGCACGTCGGCCAGTACGGACTCTATTACAGAGATGCCTACAGTTGATACGACGATATCGGGGGCGCCCGATCAGAAATCGAAGACCGGTGACAGACGGCCGTGGTGATGACTATTGCCACCAATGCCCCATCGTTCTACTATCGCTTGTAGTAGTTCGAATGGGGGTCCCATGACGATACCGACAACCGTTCAGACACAACGCTTTCTGCGACTGACCGCATGGACGTTCCTGGCCGGTTGGGGATTGCACGTGCTCGACCACCTGCTCCGGGGAATGTCGGCGTCACCGATGTTCGTCATGGCCGGCGGCATGATCCAGGGTGTGGTCGTCATCGTCGCGGTCACGATGGCCGTGCGCGGCCATCCCATGGCACCCGACGTCGCGATCTTCACCGGTGTCGGCAGTGCGGTGCTGTTCACCTATGCACACCTGCTGCCGAATTTCTGGCCGGATTTCCAGGACAGTTATCTCAGCGGTCCGCGCATCAACGTCACCTGGTTCTCCTGGGTGACGGCCCTTTCCGAGATCGGTACCGGACTGTTGTTCGCCTACGCGGGCCTGCGGGCGAGGCGGGCCGTGGCGTAGCCGCGGTCGCCGAGCCTCCCCCCGACCCGGATCCTGCGGGTAACGTCGGCCGATGGGATTGGTGTACTCCAGCATCATCGACGCACCGCAGGAAGAAGTCTTCGCCTGGCACGGCCGACCGGGTGCGTTCGCCAGGCTGTCACCGCCGTGGCAGGCGATGCAGCTCGAATCCGAGGCCGCCTCGCTGCGCGACGGCCGCGCCGAACTCGCGCTGCCCGGCGGCCTGCGGTGGGTGGCGCAGCACCAGGCCGACGCATACGACCCACCGCGACGCTTCGTCGACCAGATCGCCCGCGGTGGGCTGACCTCCCTGCCTGCGGCACTGGTGATGCGTTGGAAGCACATTCACGATTTCGAAGCCGTCGACGCCACCCACACCCGGATGACCGACCGCGTCGAGACGCCGGTCCCTGGCCATTTCCTGCGTCCGATGTTCGCCTACCGGCATCGCCAACTCGCCGACGATCTCGCGGCCCACGACGAAGCGCGCTCACACGGACTGGCGCCGCTGACGGTCGCGGTCACCGGCGCGTCCGGGCTGGTCGGTTCGGCATTGACCGCGTTCTTGAGCACCGGTGGCCACCGAGTCATCCGGCTGGTCCGCCATGCGGCAGCCAAACCCGATGAGCGGCAATGGAACCCGGACGATCCCCACCCGGAACTGTTCACCGGGGTCGACGTCGTCATCCACCTGGCCGGGGCAACGATCGCCGGCCGGTTCACCGATGGGCACCGCCGCGCGATTCGCGACAGCCGCATCGAGCCGACCCGCCGGCTCGCCGAACTGGTCGCCGACACCGATCGGGGGCCGCGGGTGGTCGTCAGCGCGTCAGCAGTCGGCTTCTACGGGTACGACCGCGCCGACGAGGTTCTCACCGAGACCAGTGATCGCGGCGATGGGTTCCTCGCCGATGTCGTGGCCGACTGGGAGGACGCACTGGCCCCGGCCGAACAATCCGGGGCGCGCGTGGTGCGGATCCGCACCGGGATCGTGCAATCCCCGAGCGGCGGCACGCTCCGACTGTTGCGTCCACTGTTCGCCGCCGGGCTCGGTGGCCGCATCGGCGACGGACAACAGTGGCTGCCCTGGATCGGCATCGACGACCTGGTCGACATCTATCACCGCGCGCTGTGGGACGAGCGACTGTCCGGCCCGGTCAACGCCGTGGCCCCGGAGCCGGTGCGCAACGCTGAATACACCGACACGCTCGGCCGCGTCCTGCACCGCCCGACCGTTCTACCGGTGCCCACACTCGGGCCACGGGTCCTGCTCGGCGATCAAGGTGCGCGCGAACTGGCCTGCGCCAGCCAGCGGGCCGTTCCTGCGGTTCTCACCGCCGCCGGTCACCACTTCCGCCATCCGCACCTGGATCAGGCACTGCGCCACGTATTGGGACGCGCGGTTACGGCGTAGGCGCCGCCGGCGGCGCCGGAGGGCGCTGACCCGGTGAGTTGTACTCGTATCCGGGCGGCGGCGGGCCGTTCAGCGAATAGTAGCCAGGTGGCAGCGCCGGGCCGACCGGACCGGTACCGGGTGCCGGCGCCGTGACCGGTGTCTCCGAACCCGGTGCATTGATCGATACGTAGCCGGGCGGCAGCGGCGGAGGCGGACCAGCGCCAGGGGGCGGCGCGACGCCCTCGGGCGCTCCCCCGGCAGCCTGGAAGCCGCCCGGGTCGTGGGCCTGATGCCAGAGATCCCTGAGCGTGCCGACCGGGCCGGATCCGTACTGGCCGGAGCCGTACACGGGGTTGGCGATCTCGGGTACCTGCGGCGGACCGACCGGTGCGGGCGGCGGCGGGGCGGCCAGCGCCGGATCCGACGGCGCCGGTACCGGGTCGGGCACGATGGGGTCCGCAGCCGCCTGACCGGCGGCGGCGAGCACGGCACCGACGACGGTCAAGCCTGCAATCGCGAGCTTCGCTCCTTTGACGGGGAGCGTGGCGCGGTGCGCTTCGGTCATCTGTCCGGCGGTCCTCTCTGTTACGCCCGCTGAAACGCCTGCTCGGGAGACAGGGTGAGTACCGGGTGGTCCGTGCATCGTCGCACACCCCACCGGTCACGCGCTGGGCGCGCGCGATGAATCACGCCCCGGAGCACCTCGCGATCAGAACGGCGCAAGCAGGAACTCGTCGACGAAACGGATGGTCGGACATCCCGAGTGCGGTCAATCGGACGCTTTTCATCGTCACCGCCATGGCGACGCTGGTGCTCGTGCGCGGTGGACCGAAAGCACCTCTGCTGCCCGGTGATATCAGCGACCCCGAGTTGTCCCCGCGTGGCACGCTGACACCGTGAGCCACGTGCTGATCGTCGGATCGGGTTTCGCCGGGTTGTGGGCCGCCCTCGGAGCCGCCAGACGCGTCGACGAACTCGGAACGGTGGCCGACGGCGTGAAGATCACGGTGGTCAGTGAGCGCCCCTTTCACGACATCCGCGTCCGTAACTACGAGACCGATCTCACCGACTGCCGAATCCCGTTGGCGAAGCTCCTGGATCCCGTCGGTGTCGACCACATCGCCGCCGAAGTCACCGCGGTCGATGTCGAGGCCCGGAATGTGACGGCACAGCGCGACGGGCAATCGCTGGTCATCGACTATGACCGGCTGGTACTGGCCGCGGGCAGCCGGGTCGCGCGACCGTATGTCCCCGGACTGGCCGAGTTCGGATTCGACGTCGACACGTTCGACGGCGCCGCACGCCTCTCAGCCCACCTCGATACGCTGGCCGTCAATCCCCAGACATCGGGTGCGGACACGGTCGTTGTGGTCGGTGCGGGACTCACCGGCATCGAGACGGCCTGCGAACTGCCCACGCGGCTCGCGGCGATCTTCGAGAACTCCCGGGTGCCGAAGGTGCTGCTCGTCGACCACAACCCACACGTCGGCTCGGACATGGGCGCCTCGGCTCGCCCGGTCATCGAAAAAGCCCTGTCCGACAACGGGGTTGACGTTATGACCGGTGTCAGCGTGACCGCCGTCGACATCGGCGCAATGACGTTGTCTTCCGGTCTCACGGTGCCCACGGCAGCCGTGGTGTGGTGCGCGGGAATGCGAGCCAACCCACTGACAGCGCAGCTGCCGGTCACGCCGGACCGGTTCGGCCGGCTGCCGGTCGACGACTACCTGCGCGTCGAGCATGTGCCCGCGGTGTTCGCCGCCGGCGACGTGGCCGCCGCGCAGGTGGACGATGGTCACCTGTCGGTGATGTCGTGTCAGCACGGCAGACCGATGGGCCGCTACGCCGGGTACAACGTGATCGGCGACCTCCTCGGCCAGCCCATGCGCGCGTTGCGAATCCCCTGGTATGTCACCGTTCTCGATCTTGGCCCGGCCGGTGCGGTCTACACCGAGGGCTGGGATCGCGACGTCGTGGCGACCGGCGCAGTGGCCAAGGCCACCAAGAAGACCATCAACACCGAACGGATCTACCCGCCGCTCACCGGCGACCGGCGGGCCCTGCTGGCGGCGGCCGCCCCCGACCTCCAGGACAGGCCGGCCCGCGGCGGGTGACGCCTCAGACGGTCTGCGTGTCCAGGACCAAAGTCGTGTGAGCGGCGTCAGTGGAACGAGAACTGGACGACCGCGTTGTTGCCGCCGCGGCAGGTCACCCAGTCACCCTCTCGGACACACGCCATGGTGTAGGTCTGATGCGTCACCGGACTGAACACGTTGATCTGCACCGAATCCCCTGGAACCCTGAAGTACTCCTGGCGGACATTCTGGGCGAACGGACACGACGTGCTCTGGCTGGCCCAGATGCCGCCGTTGCATTCCTTCATCTCCTCGCCCACCGGGCCGGCGCCCTGGGTGGTGAGATCGTCGAGCTTGGCCAACGTCTCGGCGTCCGCGACACCGTTGACGAACAGTCCGGCCCGCTTCTGGAATTCCCGGATGACAGCTTCGGTCTGCGCGCCGAACTCGCCATCGACCTGCAGGTGTGAATAGGCCGGGTAGTCCAGGTTCAGCAGCGCCTGCAGCGTGGCAACATGCTGTCCCTGGCTGCCGTTCTTCAATGTGACTGTCGGATATGGAGGCATGACAGCGCTCCTCTCATCTCGGTGGCTACGAGCCAACTTCGGATGATCGGAACGTAACCGCGTACGGCGGCCGTGGGCACGCGTAGCCGACTACTCGAAACGCGGTGTGGCGCCGCGCGCTACGGGCCGTGCGGGCGGTCGTCACCGTTCGGTGGCACCTCGGGCGGCGGAGGAGTGAGCGCGTCCCAGGTGGTCCACGTGTAGCGCTGCTCGGGAAGACCGGTCGCTCCGAGCATGAATGCCCGGTGCGCGCGGCGGGCCCGCGCGATGGTGGCCAGCCAGGTGCTCACGGTGCTGACCCGGTTACGGATGCCGGTCAGAAACGCGATGTGCAGGAAACCCCACGCCAGCCATCCGAGAACACCGGCGACCTTGACCGGGCCGACCTGCAGAAGTGCCTGTCCCCGAGCGATGTACGCCGCTGAACCGAGGTCCCGGTAGCGGAACGGCCGTCTGGGCTTGCCTGCGAGTTCCCGACGGATACACGAGGCGACGTGGAGCCCGCCCTGCATCGCGTTCTCGGCCACCCCGGGCAGGTTTTCGCGGCCGGCCAAGTCTCCGATCACGAAAATCTCCGGATACCCGGCGACCGAAAGATCAGGCCCGACAGCGATTCTCCCGCTGCGGTCGGATTCCGCGCCCAGCACCGTGGCGACGTGACGGGCAAAGGGGACGGCCTCCACTCCGGCTGTCCACAGCACGGTTCGTGCCACATACTGCTCGTCGGGACCGCCGGCCTTCGGGCTGACGGTCACCCCATCCCGCCCGACATCGGTCACGTGGACACCCATGTGCAGCTCGACGCCCAGCCGCTGCAGCGACCGGGTCGCCTTCTCCCCCAGTTCCGGGCAGAAGGCCTTCAAGACCCGCTCTCCACCGTCGAACAGCAGCACCCGGGCTTCCTCGGGCTCGATGCTGTGAAACTCGTGGGCCAGGGTGCGGGTTGCCATCTCGCGGATCTGCCCGGCCAGCTCCACCCCGGTGGGGCCGCCACCGGTGACGGCGAACGTGAGCCAACCGTCACGCTCGGGCCCCGGCGGCAACGTCTCGGCGATCTCGAAGGCGGTGAATACCCGCTGCCGGATGTTGGCCGCATCGTCGAGCGTCTTCATCCCGGGGGCCCACTGTGCGAAGTGCTCTTTGCCGAAGTAGGACTGCCGCATGCCAGCGGCCACCACGAGTACGTCGTAGTCGATCTTGAACGTCGTCTCGTCCGGCCGGCGGGCGGTCACCTGACGCAGCTGCGGGTCGATGTCTACCGCCTCGCCGAGCAGTGTGGTGACGTTGCGGTGTCGCTCGAACTCTTCGCGAAGCGGGCGGCTGATCTGTCCGAAGCTCAACGTCCCGGTGGCGCACTGGTAGAGCAGGGGCTGGAACAGATGCCCCGCGGCCCGGTCCAGCAGAGTGACATCGACGTCGGTTCCGCCCAATCGGCGCGCACAGAACAGACCGCCGAATCCCCCACCGATGATCAACACCCTCATCCGACTGTTGCCCACAACTAGGAGGTTAACCGTCCTCCCTGGAAATCTGACCGTGCAGGACAGATGCGCGCAGAGTGAGATGGTTGCGCTCGGCCAGCGATTGCGCCTCCGCCGCCGCCTCCACGTAGAGCCGTGCGGCCGTCGCGATGTCGCCCGCACGCTCGTGCAGGTAGGCCGACGCAGCGGTGTGGCGCGGCAGCGCCGGGTCGAGTTCGGCGAGCACCGCCAAACCCGCCTGCGGCCCATCGGCCTCACCGACCGCGACGGCGCGGTTGAGTCGCACGATCGGGCTGTCGGTGAGCGCGACGAGTTCGTCGTACCACTCGACGATCTGCACCCAGTCGGTCTCCTCGGCCGACTGGGCGTCGGCGTGCAGCGCCGCCACTGCTGCCTGAGCCTGGTATTCGCCGAGCCGGTCCCGAGCCAGCGCGGCTTGCAGTACGTACACGCCCTCGGCGATGAGATCGCGCCGCCACAGCGTGCGGTCCTGCTCCGCCAGGGGAACCAGGGTCCCGTCGGCACGGGTGCGCGCCGGGCGCCTGGCATGGTGCAGCAGGAACAGCGCGAGCAGGCCACTGACTTCCGGATGGTCGGTGGCCCTGGACAATTGGCGGGCCAGCCTGATCGCCTCGGCGGCCAGATCGACATCGCCGGTGTAGCCCTCGTTGAACACCAGGTACAGCACGCGCAGCACGGTACCCAGGTCCCCGGGGCGGTTTAGCCGCACCTCGGTAACAGTGCGCTTGGCGCGGCTGATCCGTTGCGCCATCGTCGATTCCGGCACCAGATAGGCCTGTGCGATCTGACGCGTGGTCAGGCCGCCGACCGCGCGCAGGGTCAGCGCGACCGCGGACGACGAAGTCAGGCTCGGGTGCGCGCACAGGAAGTAGAGCTGCAATGTGTCGTCAGCCGCCGGCGTAGGTCCGGCGGCTGGTTCGGTCGCGACCCGGACCTCACGGTTGCGCCGCGTCACATCGGAGCGGGTGACGTCGAGGAAACGCCGCCACGCCGTGGTGATCAGCCACCCCTTCGGGTCGTCGGGTTGGCGGCTCGGCCACGTCTCCCAGGCCCGGACCAAGGCTTCCTGCACCGCGTCCTCGGCCGTCGCGAAGTCGGCCCCGCGGTGGACGAGGGCAGCCAGGACACCGGGAATCAGATCCCGCAGCTGCTGCTCGTCCACCGCACCGGGGGCCATCTACTCGGTGACGGTCGGCGCGGCCGTCAGGAACGGGCGCACCTCGAGCCACTCGTGGATCGGCTTGCCGCCCGCACCGGGTGCCGCCGACAGTTCTCCGGCCAACGCGACGGCGCGCTCGTAGGAGTCGACGTCGACGATCATCCAGCCTGCGATCAGATCCTTGGTCTCGGCGAACGGGCCGTCGGTCACGGGTGACCTGCCCTCGCCGTCGTAGCGGACCCAGGCGCCCTCCGGGGCGAGGGCCTGGCTGCTGACGTACTCACCGGTGTCCTTCAGCCGGTCCGCGAAGTCGTTCATGTACTGGATGTGGGCCTGGATCTCGTCTGGTGTCCACTGGTCCATCGGGATGGCGTTGACGGACGCGGGCGCGCCTCGGTAATGCTTGAGAAACAGGTACTTGGCCATGTGATTCTCCCTTCAGATTCGCGACCCTAGTTGGTCGCTCACATCTGGGACGGAGCCATCGCGGCGTTCTCGACATCGAAGACCGAAATATTTCTGATCTCGGGGTCAGGCCATGTCGCGCTGGTTCAGGATGACGTATGACCCCGTCGCCGACCTCAAGTGCAGACTCAATCACTTCGTTTGGCTAAGCTTCGGGTATCCAAGTTCAGAGTCAAGCACCGAGGTGGACATTCATGTTCGGAAGCAAGGCAACCCTGGCCACCATCGCGGCCACCGGCCTGATCGGGGCCGCCCTCGGCCTCGGCACCGCCATCGCGGGCGCGGAACCGGATCCGAGCCTCCCGCCGCCGCCGAACGCGCCGAAGAAGCCGGCCGAGACGTGGCAGGGCAAGCCGATGGTCTGGTGGAACCTGCCTGCCGGCGGCCACTGGGGCGTCTGGGTCAACGGCGACTTCCTGCCGTTCACCTGATCGGTTGAACCGGACCTGAGGGCCCGATGACATCCGTTGAGGCCCTCGCCGCAGTCCCGTTCGTCGACGGGATCGTCTACGGCGAGGGGCCTCGTTGGCACGGTGACCGCTTGTGGTTCACCGACGGCCTGGCCGGGCGGGTGCACTCGGCCGGCGTGGCCGGTGACCTCGCAGTCGAGGTCGAACTCGCGCGGGCTTCCGGACTCGGCTGGCTACCCGACGGAACCCTCGTGGTGTCGACGCTGTTCGCAGCGCAGCTGCACCACGCCGACACGCGCGGGAACGTGACCGCGACCTACGACGTCAGCGACCTCGCGTGGTCCACCAACGATCTGCTGGTCGCGCCGGACGGCCGCACGTACGTCGACCTCTACATCGCCGACGGCCGCGGCCTCACCGGCGGAATCGGCCTGGTCGCCCCCGACGGCACGGTCCGGATCGTCGCCACCGGGTTGTCGATGCCCAACGGCCTGGCGTTCCTGCCCGATGACTCGACCCTGGTGGTCAGCGAGACAAACGGCTCGCGGCTGCTGGCGTTCACGGCCGGCCCCGACGGCAGCCTCGGTTCGCCAACCGTGTTCGCCGACCTCGGTCCTGACCGGCACCCCGACGGGTTGTGTGTCGACGCCGCGGGCGGGGTCTGGGTCGGTTGCTATGACACCGGGGAGTTCCTGCGTGTGGTCGCCGGCGGCGAGATCACCCACCGCATCGAGATCGACCGCGGGTGGGCGGTGGCGCCGGCGCTGGGCGGCCACGACGGGCGCACGCTGTATCTCGTGGTCGACGACACCACCCACGAAGGTCTTCTGGCCGGCTCCTCGACGGGCCGGATCCTGCAGGCGCGGGTCGACATTCCCGGCGTGGGGTCACCCTGATCCCGTGATCAGCTGCCGGGCTCGGCGCCCTCGTCTTCCTCTGGCTCTTCGGCCGGAGCTGCTTCCAGCGGGACGCTTTCCGCCCGTGGTGGGTTGACGGCCGAGGTGTTGTCGGCGGGTTGCAGCCGGACCACCTGGCCCACTGCCCGGCGCAGTCCCGGCGGTCCTTCTTTGCGGAAGAACTCACCGATGCGTCCGGCGCGGTACCGCAGTGGCGAGCCGAGCAACTCGCCCATCACCACGCCGCTGCCGAGTGCCAGCGCCGTCGCTGCCGCGGTCAGCAGGTGCGCGAGCCCCTCACCGAAGTTCTCGTCCACGGCGAAGGCGAACACCGCCCAGAACACCGCGAGGCCGGGCAGCATCGGCATGATGCCGGCGGTCGCCGTCACCAGTGCCGGCGACTGCCGGCGAATAGAGATCAACGTGGCCAGGAAACCGACACCGACCGCCGCGATCCCGGTGGCCGCCCACTGGCCGAACCCCGCTGTCCCCAGCCCGATCAGTGTCAGCTCGGCCAGCGCGGCCGCGAGCCCGGCGGTGGGCAACGAACGCAGTGGCGCATAGCTGGCCATGGTCAGGCAGATCCCGGCCAGCGCGGCACCCAGAACCGCCAGGACAATCGGCAGAGGTCCTCTCGGGGTGATGAAGGTGCCGGCCGTGTTGACGTGCAGCTCGATCTGAACCCCGAGCAGCGTGGCGGCCTGCAGTGCGCCGGTGATACCCACGACGATCCCGGCCGTGAGAAAGACCGCGTCGCCGAGCCGCGCGACCGCGGTGACCATGTAACCGGTCAGCGCGTCCTGAACGGCACCGACCAGGGTCATGCCCGACAACAACAGCACGATCCCGGTGGCAACCAGCGCACTGAGTCCCTGACCGGTGTAGCGGTAGGCGGCCAGGGCGATCAACGTCGCGATCGCCGCCCCGACCGCATGCTGGAAGAAGAACGGCGTGCCGATTCGGTTGAGCAGCCGGCCGACCCGGTCGATCAGCGCGGCGGTGAGGCTGGCCAGCAGACAAGTCAGCCAGTTGCCGCCCAGCAGCATCGCGATGCCCAGCGCGAAACCCGCCCATCCGGCCGTCGCGAGCCACCGCGGGAACGGATGCGGGCTCTCGGTCAGATCGTCCATGGCCTCGTGCGCCTCGTCCACGGTGATACCGCCGGAGGTGATGCGCCGCACCAATCGATCGAGCTGGGCGAGCCGCGTGTAATCCGTCGACCTGGTCCGCACCGCCCGCATGATCGTGACCGGCGGGCTGTCCGCGGTGGGCAGTGCCGACACGATGATCGTCGCGACGGTGATGTCGACGACGCAGTCGGTGAGTCGGTAGGCCTGTGCGACGTCCTGCGTGGTGGCCACGACATCGGCGGTACCCGAGCCCGACGACAGCATGACCTCGGCTAGCCGGATGGTCAGGTCGAGAACCTTACGGGTGTGCACGTCACCCATCCCGGCCGACGCGCGACTGCGTCGGCCGGCGACCGGTGCCGGGTCGCGGCGCCCTCTCAGGGCCATGCGCAGCCCGCCGCGCAAGCGGTCCCTGCCGTTCAGACCTTCCTCAGCCATCGTTGAAAAGCGTACTGATGAACGGTCGGGTGCTGGTGGAACCGGGCCCGGCAGGAAGTGTCGTCAGCGAGCGCGGTCGGCGGCCCGGATCACATCCGAGCCGACAAAGGTGAAGATCTGCTCGCCCGGTACCAACGGTTCCGGGTGTGCGGTGAAGCGATGAGCGCCGACGCCGTAGCTCACATCCGGTGGTGACACCCAGACCAGGTCGAACCCGCGCTCGTCAAACCAGTTGAGGATCAAGGGAACTCGGTCGGGGACGGTGCGCCCGCGGGTCCACAACACAGTTCCGCCGGTCTTGGTGAGCTGCGGGAGGAAGCCGATGGCCCGCTCGATGTCCTCATCGGTGATGTTGCCGAAGATTCCGCAGGCCACCACGATGTCGGCGGGCGCCAGGTCCGCGTAGTGGTCGATGAGCGAGGCGTCACCGGTCACCACCTCGACACCGGTCAACCGGTACCTGTTCACCGTCTCGGCGGCGACCGCGGCGTTGCGCGGATCCAACTCGACCAGGCGCGCCCGGACGTCGTCGCGCCGCGGATGCTCTGCCAGCACCTCGAGCAGGTCCCGACCCTGGCCGGCGCACAGGCTGACGATCCGCAGGGGGCCGGCCGGAGCATCGTCGAGCGCTTGTTTGATCAGGGTCTGCACGGCGCGAAGCCGGTGCGACAGCGCCGAATCGGGTCGGTCATAGTCTTCATGCCAGCTGTGCCAGTCCACCACGCGAGAAACCCTATGGCCGGAGCACCGTTGGCCGCGGCCCCGCGGACCGGCCCGAGCCTGCCCTACTTGACCGGGTGCGATCCCGGCCGCTGGGCGAATTCATTTGGCACAGAGCGCTGTTCGATCATTCCCACCGCGCCGATCGAAGCTCGGGCGGGGTTAATCGCTGCGTGATGAATATTGGCGACTACCGCTGGAATCGCACATAGCGGTCCACCGCGCCCGCCTCGGTCTGCGAATACGTGACACTGTCCACCTGAGTGCCGTGATCGTCGACCAGCAGCAGGTTCCCGCCCGAATTGCCCAGCTGGGCACCTGATCCGTCGAGCACGATGACCGCCGACGCGCCGCCGGCCAGCTCGGCGTCCAGCTTGCTCTCCCTGCCGTTGCGGTCGACCAGCCGCCAACCGTGCAATGACACCGGCGTGGTCGCGTAGTTGCCGACCACCACGGCTTCGTGTCCGGGATCCGGGCCGGTCGGATTGATCAGCGCCCGCTCCAGATACGCCAGGCCGGGCATCGCCTGGCCAACAGGTCCGGGCCCGATCAACCGGGACAGCGGTTGCGCCCCGGGGGCCGCATTGCCCTGCGGGTCGGTCGGCACCCGCTGGGTCTGGAACGCCAGCAGGATGCCGACGACCCGGTCGGGGAAGGCCAGCAGAAGCCCGCCGTCATGGAAGGCGCCGTTGTCGCCGCTGTGAGCGCCGACGTTGCCCTGGTTCATGTGGATGTCGTGGACGCCGTGCAGACCGTCGGTGTTACCGAAGTCGGTATCGATCGGCTTGTGCAGGTTGCGGTCGAACTTCGCACCGAAGGCGTAGAGCTCCCCGCCCGCGGCCTGGCATTGGGTCAGGTACAGGCTCAAAAGGTCCTGCAGGTCATCGGCGTTCGCGTTGCCGCTGGGCGGAAGCGCCCGGCCGAGCGTGAAATCGAACATCGGTGCCTTGACATAGTCCAACGATGCCGCCGAGGTGGCCTGGGTGAAGGAAAAGCCCGACGCCACGGCGGCCAGGCCGTTCACGATGGGGTGCCCGACCAGCGGATCCACCACCCAGAAGACGACCTCGCTGCCGTCGTTGGACTCGACGTTGACCGCGACCCGCCACGGTTGTCCGGAGTCGTCGACCGCCCGGATCTGAAGGTGGGGGCTGGATTGCCCGTCCTCTCGCACGAACCGGTCCGGTCGTGCGCGCAGGACGCCGTAACTGATCGCCATGATCGACTCCTCCGTTTCGGTGCGGACACAAGGGCTTTCACATGCCCGCACTCGCAGAACGTATCGGCCCGACGCGACCCGGACACGCGTAGCCGACTACGCGATTCGGCGGCGGTGCCTATCTGCCGTGTGAGGCGAAGAACTGCCCGGAAGCATCCGAGGCGTCAAAAGCCCGGCTGGCCGCTCCGACGGACTGCACGGGAAGGATCTCGGGTACGCCCGGCCAGGTGTGCCCGCCGCCGTCGACCCGCATGAACACCACCGAAGTTCCCGCGGCACACCCGTCGGAGGCGATGCGGTGGGTTTCGGTGCCGTCCCCGGTACTGGGCAGCGCCTCGTCGGACGGAGCCGGGCAGCCGTTGATCTGGCGCCACCGGTCCACCATCGCCGGTCCCGACACCACGGTGCTGCCGCCGCCACGCCCCGTCATCGGCCCCCCGTTGAACGGCACGACGGGGTCCGCCGTCCCATATGTGGCGAGCACCGAAACAGGCCGCGACGGATTGCAGCCCACATTCGTCCCGAGCGTGCCGGCGACCGGGGCGATCGCGGCGAACAGGTCGGCCCGATCACACGCCAGCCGGTTGGCCATGAACCCGCCCGCCGACAGGCCAGTGGCATACACCCGGCCTCTCGGGATGCCGTTCTCCGCCACCAGACGATCGACGAGGGTCGCGATGAACCCGACATCGTCGACCCCTTGACGGTCCGGCACAGAGGCGCCACGGCCGTCAGCCCAGCTGTAATCGATGCCGTCGGGGTAGACCACGGCGAACCCGTAGGCGTCTGCCACCGCGTCGTAATGCGTGAGCGCCGCCTGGTCGGCTCCGGTCGCACCGGCGGCATGCAGGTTGACGACCAGCCCGGAGGGCGGGCCTCCGGCAGGTAGATGGAGCCGATACGTACGCATAGTGCCGCCGTAGTCGATCTGCGCCGACGGTACGGGTACTGCCGACGCAGGCGCGGCCGCGGACCACGAGAGCACGACAAGTGCGGCGGATACCAGCGCTCTGAGACGTCCCGGCGTGAAAAGCACCGGGGCAGAATAGGTATCACGGGCGAACTTTCGGGCAACGCCACGTGACCTACCGGAGAAGATCCCTCCGGCACCCGTCGTGATCCACTTCCACGTCATCCCCGGCCCCCACCGATTCGTCGTCCAGCAAACGAAGCCCCGACGCTACCCGTTCACTGTGACGAGTGGGGCGAGATAACCCGATTCGACGACGACCGGCCAGGACGACGACCGATCAGATCGTCAGGACCATGCGGTAGCGGGCCTGCCCGTGCTGCATCGCGGCATAGGCCTCTGCCGCTTCGTCGAGCGGGCGCTCTTCGATCAGGGCCCTGACCCCCGACAGGACCGCGAAGTGCATCGCCTCCTCGACGTCACGAGCGGTCCCCGAGGGATGCCCGGAGATGCTCAGCGCAGGCTGGATCAGTTGCACGGGGCTGATCGGCAGCGGGTCCGCAGTCACACCGATCGCCACCAGTTCGCCACGCGGCGCGAGCCCGCCCACGGTGTCGGCCATCGCCTGCGAGTTGCCCACCGTGGCCAGCACCACCGCCGCCCCGCCCAGGTCGCGCAGCGCGGCGCTGACGTCCCCGGCGGTCGAGTCGATGTAGTGCCTGGCCCCCAGCGATCGTGCGTCCGCCTCCTTGCCGGGGCCACGGGCGATCGCGACCGTCTCGAAGCCCATCGCGTGGGCGAACTGCAGACCGAGGTGGCCCAGGCCGCCGACACCGAGCACCGCGACCAGGTCACCCGGAAGTGCGCGGGTGTGGCGCAACGCGTTGTACGTGGTCACCCCCGCACACCCCATCGGGGCGGCCTCGGCGAAGGAGAGTTCGTCGGGGATCCGGGCGAGCGCGTTGGCCGGCACAGTCACCGATTCCGCGTAGCCGCCCGGGTAGTGCAGGCTGGGAATCTGCCCCTTCTCACAATGGATGAACAGGCCCTTGCGGCATTGGATGCAGACCCCGCAGTGGCCACCGAACCAGCCGATCGCGACGCGGTCTCCCACCGCGAAATCGGTGACACCCGCGCCGACTTCGGCGATGGTGCCCGCGATCTCGTGGCCGGGAGTCACCGGCCAGCTCATGTCCGGGAACCCGCCGTTGACGATGGCCTGATCGGTGCCGCAGACCCCGCACGCCGCCACCGCTACCCGGACCTGTCCTCGATCTGGTGAGAGCGTTTGGGCGTCAACAAGTTCCAGGGCACTGCCGGAAGACTGGACGTGAACAGCTCGATGTGTAGACATGGAGATCCTTACCGTCGCCGTCGGTGTACCAGGCCATCATCGACCGTTGACGGCCCACTTGGCCAGGGCCGGAATCAGCTGAGGACGAACGGGAGCCGCACGGCCGTCTCACCGAGACCGGTCTGCTCCGAGTCGGTCGGTGCCCGTCGGCCCGTCCCCACCAGCAGAACGTCGCTGTCCGAGAATCCTGCCGGGAAGTGGACACCCGCGATGCCGCAGAGCATCACGCGTGATCTGGCCAGCCCGGTGGCGGGCGGTCCGGCCACGGCCGGCAGATGTGCGACCAGATCGAGGTGGTGCAGCGTCCATTCGAGCACGTAGGCGTCGAGGTAGTCACCGACGGTGAGGACCTGTTCCTTCGTGCTCACCAGCAGGCGCGGGTCCGCGAGATCGGCTGCCCGCCCGGCAGCCGATCCCACGTCGTCCAGATGGAACGTGAGCAGGTCGGGATCCTCGTATGCGGCGGCCAGCCGGACGGTCAACGCATCCAACGGGTCCTCGCCGGTCGGAGGCGCGTCGGCCACCTCCCAGTAGGTCAGCGCGTTGCGGGTGGCTTGGGCGCCGGCCGGGGTGGCCAGCGTGATCAACACGTCCTGGGCGTCAATGATGAGGTGGCACACCAGATCTCGAACCAACCAGCCGGCGCAGCCGGAGGGCTGCTCGAAGTCCTCCGGTCGCAGGCCGGCCACCGCAGCACGCAACGCCGCCCACGATTCCGAGAACAGGCTCACGTCTGCAAGCTAGCAGCGCGCACTACTCTTCCGCGGCAGTCCAGTCGTAAGGCAGGAACTTGCCGTCGAACGTCACCACCACCCGGTCACCGGCAGGGTGCGATTTGCGCTGCACGTCGATGCTGAAGTTGATGGCGCTCATGATGCCGTCGCCGAACTGTTCGTGGATGAGTTCCTTGAGCGCGCCGCCGTAGACCTGGAGCGCCTCGTAGAAGCGGTAGATGGTGGGATCGGTGGGCACAGCCGTCGGCAGTCCACCGCGCATCGGCACCGCGGCCAGCACCGGAATCGCCGACTCGTCCAGGCCGAGCAGGTCCACGATGATCTTGCCGGACTCGACCGGGACCGGATGCTGTCCCAGCAGCGCAGACACCGTCCACACCACGGGCTTGTCCATGGCATCGGCCAACTGCTGCCAGGTCAGGCCCTTGGTCAGGCGGGCTTCCACGATCGCGGCGGTGATCTCGTCTCTGCTCATACCCAGCAGCATGCCTGCGGCGGGTGATCACCGCACGCCCAGTGTGCCCTCCAGATACTCACCGCGACAGGCCACCCGGGCCAGCTTGCCACTTGTGGTCCGCGGGATCGCACCTGCCGGAAGGAATCGCAGATCCGCCACGGTCAGTCCGTGCCGGTCTGCCACCGCGGCGCGAATGGCCTCGACCGCCTCCTGGGGGTCGGCGCGGCTGGTGCCTGCCGCACGTTCGGCGATCACCACCAGCTCCGCGCCGTCACCAGCGGCGTCGGCCTCGGGGCTCACGGTGAACGCCGTGACATAGCCACGCCGGACCAGCGGCGAGGCGTCCGCCACCGTGGCCTCGATGTCCTGTGGGTAGTGGCTGCGCCCGTCGATCCGCACCAGGTCCGCCATCCGCCCGGTCACATAGAACTGCCCCTCGAAATACACCCCGAGATCGCCGGTGCGCAGCCAGGTGACATGTTCGGGGAGCCCTTCGGCGTGACTGCCCGAGGCAAGGCGCGAGTGCAACGGCACCCCGAATGTCTTGCGTGTCTCCACGGGCCGGCCCCAATATCCCCGACCGATGTTGTTGCCGTGCAACCAGATCTCCCCGACCTCGCCGTCGGGTACCTCCGCGGAGAGCCCATCGGCCGTCGCCGCGTCGACGATCACGGCCCACAAGCTGCGGGCCGGATGGCCACACGACACATGGGCGACGGCGCCCTCGGCGTGCGCGTCGACGCGGACCGCTCGGCCGACGGCGAGTTGCTCGCGGTCGAAGTAGACCACCGACGCCTGTTCGGCCGGAGCGATCGTCGAGATAAGCAGCGTCGCCTCGGCGATGCCGTACGACGGTTTGAACGCGGTCGGCGGTAGGCCGTACGGCGCGAACACCTCGTTGAATGCGGTCATCACCTCCGGGACCACCGGCTCGGAACCGATGATGAGCACCACATTGCTCAGATCGATGTCCTCCCCCGCCGCGGGTACGCCGCGCTGGGCGGTCCACTCGTAGGCGAAATTCGGTGCGGCCGTGATGACGCGGCCGTGCTTCGATGCGTCCGACATCGCCCGGATCCACCGCTGGGGGCGCCGGATGAACGCCGTCGGCGACATCAGTGTCGAGTGCCCGCCGTACACCGCGGGAAATCCGATCATGGACAAGCCCATGTCGTGATAGAGCGGTAACCAGCTGAGGCCGTGGGTGTTTCGGTTCAGCAGGTCTATGGACAGGATCATCTGCAGCAGGTTGGTCCCGACCGCACGATGGGTGATCTCCACTCCGACCGGCGGACGTGTCGACCCCGAGGTGTACTGAAGGTGGGAGATGTCGTCGGGATCGACCGGGATCGGGGTGAAACCGTCGCCCTCGGAATCGGGCACCTTGTCGATGAGCTCGACCCGGGGACGCGCGGACTCCGGCATCTTCGCGAGGAACTCCCGCACCGCGGCGTCCCCAGCGGCGGTGGTGAGCACTGTGGTCGGGCGGGAATCGAGCAGCGCTGTCTTCGAGTCGTTCGGCGTGGCCCTGCAATTCCGGCGCGAACAGTGGCACCGCGATGTTCCCGGCCTTGATCGCCGCGAAGAAGCCGACGACATAGTCGAGACCCTGCGGCGCCAGGATGGCGACACGGTCACCGCGCGCGGCGACCTGCTGCAGCCGCGAAGAGACGGCACGGAGCCGCACACCCAGCTCGGTCCAGGTCAGCTCGACGACCTCTTCCTCGGCGTGGCTGTGGTCCAGATAGCGGTAGGCGACCAGATCGCCGACATGTGCGATGTTGCGGTCGATGAGCGATATCAGGGTCGTTCCCGGGGGCAGCACGATACCGCCGGACTCGTCGAGGCAGTCCTCGATGCGGAGCAGGCCTGCCGGAGCCTCGTATTGAACCTGGGTGCCGCTGTCCATGACCGCAGTCTAGGTCGCGGCTCGCGCGAGGAAGGTTGCCAGCTGCTCGAACGTGAGAGTCCATCCACTGTGGAAGCTGCCGAATTCCTCTGGCGGCAAAAGGGAATGCTCGATCGACATCATCGTCTGCCCATCGCCGGCCGGCTCGAATTCGACATTGACGATGCTGACCACGGTCGGATCGACCCAGTCCGAGTTACTCCAGCTGAAACGCAGCACACGGGGCCGCTCGATGGCCAGAAACTGCCCGGTGATCAGTACGCTCGTACCGGAATCGTCCACGTCGAACCGCACGATCCCACCCACCCGGGGTTCCACCGACACCTCGACGCAGTGCACCGGGCGCGGGCACATCCACTCCCGCAGCGACTCCGGGTCGAGCCACTGATCGAACACCACATCGGGGGCCGCGGGCATCAGCCGTCGCACCCGGACCGTCGGCGCGTCGCTCATCGGGAATCCGCCTGCCGCCGCAAACGCGCGGCCAGCGCATCTGCCCGGCTCGACCAGAAGTCGGCCTGCTCGTTCATCCACTGCTGGGCCATCGTCAACCCGTCCTGCCTGAGCGACACCCAGTGCTCACGGCCACGGACTTCGCGCTGCACCAGACCGGCGGCTTCGAGCACCCCGATATGGCGCGAGACGCCGGCGAACGTCATGGGCAGCGGGGCGGCCAGGTCGCTTATGCGGGCGTCGCCTTGACGAAGGGCCTCCAGGAGCCGCCGACGGGTCGGGTCGGCCAGGGCCGAATATGCGCGGTCCAGAACTTGATCTTCAACCACCTTGTTGACTATAGCCGCGGACCGTGGTTCCCTGGAGGAAGGTTATTCAACTGATTTGTTGAACGTTGGATGAGTACCGCACGGACCGACGACGGGAGCAGCCGTGAAGAATCCGATGATCGTGCCTGCCGCCGACTGGCAGGCCGCACTCGATGAAATGCTGGTCAAGGAAAAGGAATTCACCCGGGCACGGGACCGTCTCGCGGCACTGCGCAGGCGCATGCCGTGGACGCCGGTGAACAAGGACTACGAATTCGAAGGTCCCGACGGCAGCGCCACCCTGCTCGACCTGTTCGCCGGGCGTCGGCAGTTGATCGTGTACCGCGCCTTCCTCGATCCTGGTGTTGACGACTGGCCGGAGCACGGTTGTGTCGGCTGTTCGCTGATGGCCGACCACATCGGCAACCTGGCCCATCTCAACGCCCGCGACACCACGTTCGTCTACGCGTCCCGCGGGTCGCAGGCCGACATCACCCGGATCAAGGCGCGCATGGGGTGGAGCCACCCCTGGTACACCATGGTCCCGAGGGCAGGCGCAGAGTTCGACGTGGACTTCGGCGTCGACGAATGGCACGGCACCAATGCGTTCATTCGTGACGGCGACCAGGTCTTCCGCACCTACTTCATCAACGACCGGGGCGACGAGGCCTTCGTCAACACCTGGAACCTCCTGGACATGACCGCGCTCGGCCGGCAGGAGACCTGGGAGGACTCACCGCCGGACTACCCGCAGACCAAGCCCTACGAGTGGTGGTCCTGGCACGACACCTACGGCGAGCATGAGCCGTCGCGGTGGTTCGGTGAACCGAACCCCGACGACCCCCACGATCCACGCCCGCCGCGCGATGGCTGCGCCGCCTGCGGAGGCAACTGACCCACCGCGGGCAGACCCGCAGCACTCATTGGAGAAGATGGGCAGGTGACGCACTCCCCGCTGACCGTCCCCGCTCTGCTGCAGCACAGTGTCGCCGAGTTCGGCGAGTCGGCCTACCTGGTCACCCCCACCGACCGGCTGACCTACCTCGACGCCGACCGACGGTCCGCGCGCCTGGCGCGGCGGCTACTGCACCAAGGGGTCGGCAAGGGCAGTCGCGTCGGCCTGTTCTTCCCCAACGGCGCCGAGTGGGTGACCTGGTGGCTCGCGGTGTCACGAATCGGGGCTGTCGCGGTGCCGCTGAGCACTCTGTACACACCCGCCGAGATCGCAAAGGTGTTGCGGCTGGCCGACATCGGGCTGCTCATCGGTCCCGGCACGGTGCTGAACATCGATGTCGCGCAACGGCTGGAGGCAGCGCTGCCCGAACTGGCGGGACACTCCACGAACCGACTGGCTCTGCGCGCCGCCCCCTATCTACGCCAGATCGCCCTGATCGGGGCCGGCGACCGGCCGTGGACGTCACGCTGGGACGACGAGACCGCCGACGAGGTTCCGGTCGAGGTCCTGGCCGCTGCGGAGGCTGAAGTCTCCCCCGCCGACCTCGCCATCATGGTGCACACATCCGGATCCACCGCCGATCCAAAGGGTGTCTTGCACACCCATGGCACGCTCGTGCGTCAGACCTCGACCTGGCCCGCCGCCATCCGGGCGATCACCGGGTCACAGGACCGGTCCCGGATCCTGTGCGCCATGCCGTTCTTCTGGATCGGCGGACTGCTCGCGGTGACCGGTGCCCTGCACGAACCCGTCACCCTGGTGGTCATGCCGAAACTCGATCCGGAAACTGCACTGGATCTGGCCGAGCGGGAACACATCACCGGGATCGTGGGCTGGCCGGCATTCACCCAGCGGTTGCGCGACCATCCGTCGTTCGCCGACCGCGACCTGAGCAGTGCACCGATGCTGCGTGACGGCCCGCTGGACATTGCCATGACCGATGTGCCCGACGGATTTCCGGTGCACCGCACCATGTCCGAGACCGCAGGCGGCTTCGTCTTCACCGACATGGCCATCGTCGACGAGCACGGCTCCCCGGTCGCATCCGGGGACACCGGCGAACTCCTGGTCCGCGGAATCGGGGTCATGGCCGGGTACAACAAGCGCGAACGGTCGGACACCTTCGACGCCGACGGTTGGTACCACACGGGCGACAAGGTGTACCGGCGCGACGGCGATCCGCGTCTGTTCTATGTCGGGCGCACCACCGATCTGATCAAGGCCGCCGGGGCCAACGTCTCCCCACTGGAAGTCGAGGCCGTCATCGCCGCATCTGCCGGCGTGGCGCAATGCGTGGTCGTCGGCATCGACGATCCGCAACGCGGCGAGGAGGTCTGCGCGGTCGTGGTACCCACCGCGGATCTCGACCTGGCTGCCCTGGCCGCCTACGCTCGGGAACAATTGTCCGCCTACAAGGTGCCGACCCGGTGGGCGCTGACCACCGGCGACTGGATACCTACCCTTCCCAGCGGGAAGTTCGACCGGAAAACCCTGCGGCAGTTGGTCATCGACGAAGAGATCGAGACGGTACGCCTGCAGCCGGCGCACCCGCCGGCGAGCTGATCACGCCGCGCTGAACCGTACCGGCATCGAATGGATGCCGTTCATCAGATTCGAACGCACCCGCTGCACCGGCCCGGTGACCTCCAGATCCTTCATCCGGTGCAGGATTTCGGGGAAGATGGCCGTCGCCTCCACCCGGGCCAGGTTCGCGCCAAGGCAGAAATGCGTCCCTCCGCCACCGAAAGCCAAGTGCGGATTCGGGTTTCGGCCGATGTCGAACCCGTCGGGATCGGCAAAATGCGTCTCATCGCGGTTGGCCGACGGGAAGAACATCGCCACCCGATCACCTTCCGCGACACGAATGCCATGCAGTTCGGTGTCTTTCGTCGCCGTGCGGGTGAATGCGGTCACCGGACTGACATAGCGGAGCATCTCCTCGACCGCCGTGGACAGCAGCCGCGGGTCGGCTGCCAGCCGAGCGAGTTCGTCCGGGTGCTCCAGCAGGGCCAATGTGCCCGCCGAGACCAGGTTGCGGGTGGTGTCTCCCCCGGCATTGATCATCAACAGGAAGAACATGTTGAACTCGAGGTCGGTGAGGTGCCTGCCGTCCACCTCGGCATCGAGCAGCGCGGTCGCTATGTCATCGCCGGGTTCGGCACGCTTGCGTTGCGCCAGCGCGGCGGCGTACTCGAACATCTCGATCTGCGCCTGCAGCACCGTATCTGTGGCTTCGCCGACGTGCTCAGAGTTCATCGTTTCCGTGAGGTGGTACAAACGGCGACCGTCCTCGTGGGAGATGCCGAGGAGTTCGGCGATCACATACGACGGCAGTGCGCCCGCGATGTCGGACACGAATTCGCACTCACCGCGGTCCAGCACCCCGTCGACGATCTCGGCGGCCAGACAACCCAGCCGCTCCCGCAGCTGGGCGACGTGCCGCGGGGTGAAACCCTTGCTGACAAGCGTCCGGAGAGCGCTGTGCCGCGGTGGATCCATCGTCAACATCATGAGCTCGAGCTGATACGAATTCTCCGGCAGCGGAACGTCGAAGAGCACTCCGGTCCGCTGCGAGGACCACGTCGCGCTGTCCCGGGACACCGCGAGGACCTCGTCATAGCCGGTGAGTGCCCAGAAGCCCGCCCCATCCGAGTACGGATGCCAGGCGACAGGCGCCCGGCGCCGAAGTTCCTGAAATGCCTCGAACGGCATACCCGCCTCGTAGACCGCTGGATCGGTCAGGTCCACACCACTGATGCTGACCGCATCGTCGACCATGTCGTGACGGTAGTGCACCGCAGCGCGCGGATGATCAGAATCGCTCGATCAGATCCCGGAATCCGGCGGCAGGCGCCACGATCGCACCCGCATCGCCGACCCTCGCGGCCAGCCCGCTGTCCGATGTCACGACGGTGATCTCGCCGGGTCGAGCAGAAGCGCCGACCAGCCGCACGATCTCGTCGTCGGCGGAGTTCGCGGCGGCCCGCGGAGCGTGACCCACCTCGACGACCGCAGACTCGATCGGCGGTGTCGTCGGCCCTTCGAACACCACCATGACACGGTGTCCCCCGGCCACGGCCCAACGCGCGAGCCGCTCGACCAGACCGGCCATCGCACCGCGCCGGTCCTTCCACCATCCGTCAGGTCGAGTGCCGATGACGTTCATGCCGTCCACGATCCAGCGCACCCAACCGACGGTACGGGCACACCGCATGCAGAACCGGACGAATCGGGGTTGACTGGACTGTCTCAGCCGGGCGCACGCACGGAGGAAGGAGCACCGACATGGTCACCGAATCAGGTGGTGGTGCGCCCGTGGAACCGGCGAAGGCCCGGCATATCCGGTTGACCTCCCACAGTGCGGCGGCGGGCACCCCGACGATCCGGTGGGCGGCGCCGAGCGCTGCCGAGCGCGGTCCGGTGATCGGCACCACCACCACACGCGCGCACCGCAATGTCATCGGCACGCACAGCGGCTCGTACAGCGTCTACCGGGCACTGGCCGTCGCCGCGGGCGCGCTGTCGCCGGAGCACCGCGCCGATCTGACCAACACCTCGCCCACGGACATGATCGGGCCGTATCCGCAGTGGAGCCGACCGGAGGCGATCGTCAGCCTTGATCCGTGGGGCGCGATGGTCTCCGATGCGTTCGCCGCCGAATTGGCCGCCGGCTACGACATCCGGCCGACGATCGCGGTGACCAAAGCTCATGTGATGGTGCCGGAGATCGCCGCGGCCATCGCTGCCGGCCGGCTGCACCCGGATGGCCAAGTGCTGCTGGAAAGCGGTGCGGCACTGGTGACCAAGGCGGCCATCGAGCCGGTGTGGTTCCTGCCCGGGGTGGCCGCCCGGTTCGGTTGCACGGAGACCGCCTTGCGCCGGGTGTTGTTCGAGGAGACCGGGGGGATGTACCCCGAACTCGTCACCCGCGGCGATCTCGAGGTGTTCCTGCCCCCGATCGGCGGGCAGACCCTCTACATCTTCGGCGCACCAAGCGATCTGGCCGATCCGACGGTGGAACTGACCGCACGGGTACACGACGAGTGCAACGGTTCGGACGTCTTCGGATCCGACATCTGTACCTGCAGGCCCTATCTCACGCATGCCATCGAGGAATGCATCGCCGGAGCCCAGCGCGGAGGGGTCGGTTTGGTCGCCTATTCGCGCAAGGAAGGCCGCGCACTCGGTGAGGTGACCAAATTCCTGGTCTACAACGCGCGCAAGCGCCAGCACGGCGGTGACACCGCCGACCAGTACTTCGCCCGCACCGAATGCGTTGCGGGCGTGCAGGATATGCGGTTTCAAGAGTTGATGCCCGATGTCCTGCACTGGTTGGGCGTCCGGAGGATCCACCGCCTGGTGTCGATGAGCAACATGAAATACGACGCGATCACCGGCTCGGGGATCGAGGTCGGCGAACGGGTCAACATCCCCGACGACCTGATCCCGGCCGACGCCCGGGTCGAGATCGACGCGAAGATGGCCGCCGGCTACTTCACCCCGGGCCCGGTGCCCGGCACCGACGAACTCAGGATCGCCAAGGGCCGCGGGCTCACCCCATGACCACAACCCTGGACGGGTCGGCGGCTGTCGCGGCCCTGCGCACCACATCCGCGATCCGCGAACGAGCCCGGTATCTCCTGCAGCGGGCGCGGACCGGCGACTCCCACTGGTTCCTGATCGACGATGACGCCCTGGGCCATGCCGCCGTCGAGGTCGCCGAGGTCACGCGCACCCGCTACCCCACGCTCGCCATCCCCTACCACAGCCGGTGGCGCCATTTCGAGGCCGGCGGCGTGGACCGCCGCGCGGAGTTGGACACGCGCACAACCCATGTGGATTCTGCTGCCCGGGCCCGCTCGATGATCGACCTGGCGGTGGTGAGTGTGTTGCTGGACGCAGGCGCCGGAACCGATTGGCATTACCTCGAACCCGATACCGGCCTTGTCCTCACCCGCTCGGAAGGGCTGGGGGTGGCCAGTTGGCACGCCTTCTGCGGTGGACTGTTCTCCAGCGACCCGGACGATCCGCTGCGGGCCGATGCCACCGCTTTGCACCGCCTCGACGACGAAAGCCTGGCTGCCGCCTTCCAGGTGGACTCCGGCAATCCGTTGCTCGGGCTGGCCGGCCGGGTGCAGCTGCTGCGCCGCCTCGGCACGCAACTGGCCGCTCGCCCTGACGTATTCGGCCCACACGGCCGTCCCGGCGGAATGTTCGACACCGTGGCAGGCCCAACCGTAGCGGCCCACGACCTGCTCTCGACGGTATTGGACACGTTGTCCGGAGTGTGGCTCACCGGTAACACCATCGGTGGTCAACCGCTCGGTGACTGCTGGCGGCACGGAGCGGTTCCCGGTCCCGGCCTCTCGCGTGGATGGATGCCGTTTCACAAGCTCTCGCAGTGGTTGACCTACTCGCTTCTGGAACCTTTCGAATGGGCAGGCGTCGCGGTCACCGATCTCGATGCCCTGACCGGGCTGCCCGAGTACCGCAACGGCGGTCTGCTGCTGGACACCGGTGTACTGCGGCTACGTGATCCCGCACTCGCGCAGTCCGACTGGGCGGTGGATGACGAGATCGTGGTCGAATGGCGGGCACTGACCGTCGCGCTGCTCGATGAACTGGCGCCGCTGGTCCGCGACGAGCTGGCGGCTCCGCAACTGCCGCTGGCCTGCGTACTGGAGGGAGGAACATGGGCGACCGGGCGCGCACTCGCGGCACGCCTGCGCGAGGGCCGCCCTCCGTTGTCCATCATCAGCGACGGCACGGTTTTCTAGGAGGACGCCATGGGCAACCTGCATGTCATCGACCATCCGCTGGTCCAGCACAAGCTGACGCTGATGCGGCAGAAGGATGTGTCCACCAAAGGATTCCGCCAGCTGCTCAACGAGATCTCGATGCTGATGAGCTACGAGGTGCTGCGCGATGTCCCGGTGCACGACATCGACATCGAGACGCCGCTGGAATCCACCACGGGAGCCGTGATCGACGGCAAGAAACTGGTGTTCGTGTCCATCCTGCGGGCCGGCAGCGGCATCCTGGACGGCATGCTCAGCGTGATGCCGAATGCCCGGGTCGGCCACATCGGCCTGTACCGCGATCCGAAGACCCGGGTGGCGGTGGAGTATTACTTCAAGCTTCCGAGCGACCTGCACGAACGGGACGTGGTGGTCGTCGATCCCATGCTGGCCACCGGTAACTCCGCCGTCGCCGCCATCGACCGCATCAAGGAATACGAGCCCCGCTCCATCAAGTTCGTCTGCCTGCTGACGTGTCCGGAGGGCGTCGAGGCGATGCACCAGGCGCATCCAGAGGTTCCGATCTACGCCGCGGCACTGGACCGGGAACTCGACGAGCAGGGCTACATCGTTCCCGGCGTGGGCGATGCCGGTGACCGTATCTTCGGGACCAAGTGACGGTGTTCGGCCGGGGCCAGTAGCCTCTGGCCGCATGGATGCCGTTCAGGAAGCGCCGACCGCACCGGTCTGGCCCGCTCACCGCTGGGGACTGGGTGCCTTCGTCGTCGTCGAGGCCGTCTATCTGCTCACCTCGGCATCCTTCGGTCTGCTGGCGCCCTCGGGTCCCCCGCCGGCCTGGATGATCACGGTGGCGATCGGGGTGCCCACCCTGGTCGCCGCGGCCTGCGCCATGGGAATCGCGAAGTGGCGAGGCAACGGTCCCCGCATCGACTTCCGGTGGCAATGGTCCTGGCGCGCCGTGGGTCTCGGTCTGGCCTTCGGCATCGGCGGACTATTCGTCACACTGCCTGCGGCCTTGCTCTACCAGTCGATCGTCGGACCGGACGCGACCTCGGCCGTGGGAGGCATCTACGAGGGCGTGCGGACCACCTGGCCCCTGGCCGTGGCCGTCCTGCTCCTGGTGGCCGTCATCGCCCCGATCTGCGAGGAGGTGGTGTACCGCGGCCTGCTCTGGGGAGCGCTCGAACAGCGGTGGGGGCGCGTCATCGCCGCGACCGTGTCCACCCCGGTGTTCGCCCTGGCCCACCTGGAACCGCAGCGGGCCCCGTTGCTCCTGGTGGTGGCGGTGCCAATCGCGTTGGCCCGGTTGTACTCCGGAAGTTTGTGGGGCGGCATCATCGCGCACCAGGTGACCAACCTGCTGCCCGGCATGGTGATGATGTTCAGCCTGCTGGGGATGATGCCGACCGGCTGAGCCACTCCAGCCTTTCGCTCCGCGCGCACGCTAGCGCTTGCGGTCACGCACCTTGTACGTCGACGGCCACGACAGGCGGGATTCATCGCCCACCAACGGAGTTCCCGATCCGCCGACCCGAACGTCGTACGCCTCCTGCCCGGCACCGACCTCGCGGTTGGCGTGCTCCTGGGCCAGGTAGTAGAGCTGGTCGATCTCGGCTTCGGAGAACGCCACGAACGTGGTCTTGCGCACGATGTCGTTGATGCCGGCCGTCATGCGGTCGGGCAGGATGCGGGAGGCCAACGCGGCCAGGCCCAGCAGGATGAAGGGGATGACCCAATAGCAGATGAACGACAGCGGAGTCTTGGTGTCCAGAATCGTGGCGTCACCCTGCACGATCGGCGGGATGGCCGAAGAGATCGTCATGCCGGCGAATGCACCCACCCAGATCCAGGTGAGGATCTTGACAATCCGTTGGAACAGATCGCTTTCCACCACTCCGGGCGGTTGGCCCGCCGCCGCGAACTCCAGCACGAACGGCTTACCGATCAGCAGGCCGACCAGGGCGACCAGGAAGATTCCCGCCGTACTCAGCGGCTGGATCCAACGCTCCATGACGTCCTGGCTCAGCACCAGGGTGAGGATCGTGAGCACGATGAAGGTCGCGAGTGCACCGACCTCCAGAGTGCGCCCCGGCGCCCCGGAGATCCGGCTGATCGTGAACGTCGCGACAGCCGTCGCCAGCGCCACCAGCACGGCGACCAGGAACGGCACGTTACCGACGAGTACCCAATAGATGATCCACGGCGCGAAGCCAAACAGGATGCCCACGAGCGCCTAGTCTAGGGGCTTACCGTTGATCCGACGGCAACTACCCACCGGTGCTGCTATTCCTCGCCCTGCCTGTTGTTGCGGCGCCACTCGGAGATCTTGCGGCCCATCGAGTCGGCCGCACTCGTCGCGGCCTGCCCTACTCCGTCGACGACACCGCCCAAGCCGTCCCGGATGCCCCGGATCAACGGATCGTTGGACTGGTCGAAACCGTCCTTGTAGTGCCGCGCCGCCGCGCTGACATCGTCAGCCCAGCTCGCCGTCGCATCATCGGACCGCACCGGATAGTTGCCGGCCATGATCGCGCCGTATCCGCCGGTGTCGACCCACTTGGTCAGGTCCGCCGCCCGGAGCACCGAGAAGGGATGCGTCTGCATCTCCAGGTTGAGCAGTTTGAGCACCCCGTCGCGCATGTCCCCGGTCGCGTCATAGTCACGTGCCTGGGCGAGGAACGCCTGCGAGTCGAGCTTGTCCAGGTGCCGGCCCGCGGCCAGCTTCAGCTCGACCCGGATCGCCATGTCGAAGTCCTGTCCACACAGCAGCCCCGCGCGGTCCCCCGAAAGTTCGGATTTGCGTTGCCATTCCTGCAAAGCGGCGACGATCGCACGCAGTGCCCAGCCACCGATCGGGACGAAGCCGAACGACGACGCCAACCGCATGAGGTGATGGAGCATCGTGCGGTAGACGGCGTGACCGCTGAGCGCGTGGCCGAGCTCGTGACCGATGACGAAGCGCATCTCGTCATGCGTCATCAGCTCGTACATGCCCGACGTGATGACGATGAACGGGTCCTCCATGCCGATGCAGTACGCATTGGCCTCCGGCGACTGGATGATGAACATCTCCGGGCGTACCGGAGCGTCGAGCACCCGCACACAGTCGTCGAGCAGCGCGTCGAGGTCGGCGAACTGCCGCGGACCCACCCGCGCCGAACTGGCCAGATACAACAACCGGTGCTTGCGCTCGCGCAGCATCCCCGACAGCACCTTGAGAACCTGATCGAATCCCTTGAGCCGGCGTAACGCGGTCAGGGCGGTCCGGTCAGCAGGATGTTCCCACGCCCGTGAACTGATGTCGGGAAATACGGTCCGTGTGGTCGCAGGTGTCTGTTCCATCGGTGCGGTGCGCCCTCCTCGTCGACAGCTCAAAGCCTACGGACAGTTGAGCCGCCTCAGGCGCACAAATCTCGGGCGTCAGGCGATGATGCGGACCAGGTAGGGAGTCATGCCCTCACCGCGCACCGGGGTGACCGCGACCGCGGGCTCGGTGCCCTGGATCATCTGGTTGTTCCCGAGGTAGAGCGCCACGCTCTGGGTGCCCTCGGGTCCGTAGAAGATCAGGTCACCGGGCAGCGCCTGGGCGGGCAGCACCTTCTGCCCCACCTTGTACTGCTCGCCGGACGACCGCGGCATCTTCACCCCGGCTCCGCCGAACGCGTAGACGATCAACCCTGAGGCATCGAATCCGACCACATTCGCCGACGGATCGGGCACCGCTGCGACGCCGGGGGTGGTCAGCACGGGTGCCGACACTGCCGGCGTGGACAGGCCCGGGATCAGACCGCCGCCTGCGAGCGGCGGGGTCACCGGGGCCACGCCGGGAGCGGGCAGGGTGCGGGCGACACCACGGGTCGGCCCGTTCACATCGCCGCCGCCGTAGCTGAACGGAACGCCGCGCTGTGACATCGCGCGGGCGATCACGAGATCGACATAGCGCTGGTTGCCGGTTGGGCGTTCGATCGGTGCGGCGCCGGCCAGTCCGGGAGCCGCGACCAGGAATGCCAGACCGAACAGAAGGGCAAAGGTACGTCTCATCGAACATCAACTCTCTCGACCACCAGAAGGCGACTTCGACTGCCGGTCGTTGTCAGTCGAGTCAACCATTTGTACCGCTCGCCGAGCGGTTTGCCCAATTTGCATGGGGCACAAGCTCAATCAGATGCAGTACCGTGACCGAACAGTGACCGCCCACGCCGCCGGCGGTCGTTACCCTCGTGCCGGCCGCTTCGTCACCGGGACCGGTAACAGCGTGTAGTCAGACGGTCCTGGGCAAAGTGGCCGGGACAGGTCCGGTTTGGTCCGCACCGTGGTGAAAAGCGTTGTGGTGCACGGCCCGCCGGGGAGGCACACAACGTTTGCGGGTCACCTGACACCATGGTGGTATGCACCCCGATGCGAAACCGCAATCCTGGTCGGCCCGGCTCTGGGACGCGATCGAGCCGACGTTCTCCGCGATCCTCGCGCACCCGTTTCTGACCGGCCTCACCGACGGGAGCCTGGACGACGGCGCATTCGCCCACTATGTGGCGCAGGATGTGCACTACCTGCGCGACTATGCGCGCGCGCTGGCGATCGTCGCCGCCAAGGCCCCCACCCTGGCCGACACCGCGATGTTCTCCCGGCACGCCGCCGAGGTCTTCGATGTCGAACTGGGGCTGCACAGCGAACTACTCCCCGAGCTGGGGCTGGATGTCGAGGCACTGAACGCGACGCCGGTCACCCCGACCACGCGCGCCTACACCAGCTATCTGCTGGCCACCGTCTACAGCGGCACCTTCGCCGAGGGATTGGCGGCGGTCCTGCCGTGTTACTGGATCTATGCCCGGGTCGGAGCGGCGTTGATGGAACGCGGATCGCCTGATCGGCGGTATCAGCGTTGGATCGACAGCTACGGCGGTGAGGACTTCGCCGCCACAGTCGCCGAGGTGCTCGACCTGACCGATCGGCTGGGACCGACACTGGGCGGGGCGGACGAAGCCGCCGCACGAGCCCATTTCGTGGTCACGTCGAAATACGAATGGATGTTCTTCGATGCGGCCTATCGCCGCGAGCAGTGGCCGATCTGACCGCCTGCCGGTCCCTCACCGGCGCGAGGCGCGCCGGTGAGGACGGGTGACGACGATCAGAGCGCGGCCAGCGCGGCGTCGTAGTCGGGCTCCTGAACGATCTCGGGCACCAATTCGGTGTAGGCCACGTTGCCGTCGGCGCCGATCACGACGACGGCGCGTCCCAGCAGACCGGCCATAGGACCGTCGGCCATGGTGATTCCGTAATCCTCGCCGAAGCTGTCCCGGAAGGCCGACGCGGTGATGACGTTCTCGATGCCCTCGGCTCCGCAGAAACGGTTCAGCGCGAACGGCAGGTCCTTCGACACGCACAGGACCGTGGCGCCGGCGGCAGCGGCCCGTTCGTTGAAGGTGCGCACGCTGGCGGCGCAAATTCCGGTGTCCACCGACGGGAAGATGTTCAGCAGCACCGACTTGCCCTGGAACTGGTCGTTGGTGACGGTGCCGAGATCGGTGCCGGTGACCGCGAAGCTCGGGGCCTGGCTACCGACTGCCGGCAGGTCGCCGACCGTGTTGATGGAGTTTCCCTTGAAGGTTATCTGTGCCATGGGGCACAGTCTGTCAAAACCGGGTACCCGCCGGGCGGGCCGGGGTGCGACGATTGACGGCGATGATCGATCTGCCCGAAGCGGTGCGCGCGATGGGCACGCGGGGACCGCAGTGGCAGTCGTGGGTGGATGGCCTGCCGAGACTGATCCGGGCCCAGTTCGACGAATGGGGCCTGCGTGCCGACGGGCCCGCCCTTCACGGCTATTGCTCGATCGTGCTGCCGGTGCAGACCGGCGAAGGGGCGCCCGCAGTCCTCAAGGCCGCCTTCCCCGACGACGAGTCCGAACACGAACACCTGGCACTGCGCCGGTGGGCGGGTACCGCGGCGGTCCGGTTGCTGCGCGCCGATCCGCACCGCCGGATGATGTTGCTGGAACGCTTGGAGCAGCGAAACCTCAACGAGCTCTGGGATATCGAGGCATGTGAGATCGTCGCCGGGCTCTACGGGCGGCTTCATGTGCCTGCGCTGCCCCAGCTTCGGTCGCTCGCCGAGTACACCGAACGAGGGACCACCGACCTGACCAGACTCCCCCGCAATGCCCCGGTTCCCCGTCGACTGGTGGAGCAGGCGATCACCCTGGGCACCGAATTGGCGGCCGACCCCGACACTGTCGGCACTCTGATCCATGGCGACCTGCACTACGAGAACGTCCTCGCCGGCGACCGCGCGCCGTGGCTGGTGATCGATCCCAAGCCGATGAACGGGGACCCGCACTACGAAGTCGCGCCGATGCTGTGGAACCGGTGGGAAGAACTGGCCGGGTACGTTCGCGACGGCGTCCGGCGCCGGTTGTCGGCCCTGGTCGACGCGGCCGGACTGGATCCCGACCGGGCCAGGGCCTGGGTGATCGTCCGGATGATGCACAACACGATGTGGGAGCTCACCGAGACGCACGAACCCGACACCGACTGGCTGACCACCTGTGTGGCGATCGCGAAGGCCGTGCAGGACTGAGGCGTGCCGAAGCGTCGATCGATGCCTCAGATGACTTTGTAGGTGAGGTCGTACAGTGCGCCCGCTCCGTTGAACTGCTGGGTGAGCTCTCCCCGCCCCAACTCGTCCGAGCGGATGAAGATCGAACCCACGTCAGACATCTCGTCGGTGCGCAGGTCCACCTCCCTCAACACGATCTCCAGGTGGCCGTCGAACGGCAGCAGTCGGTCCAGATCCACTACATCCCCCTGGCACATCGACACAGCCTTGAACTGGAATCCATCAGCTCTGCTGATACTGAGCTCGTCGGTCCCACCGGAGTCCTGGGTCCTCACGGCCCGGAGTTCCGACAGCTTGGCGAACAACGACATGGCATCCTCCGTTGGATCTTCCCGCCAGCGGTAGCTGACGCAGTCGATTCTCGAGTTGCCTGCCCGTCGCACACATGCGTAGTGCGCTACTTGAATCTGTTCGGCCGAAGCTTCCGGGACACATGCCCTGATGAGCGGGCCGGAACCGCATCGGGGCTGATCACGATGCGGATATGGCGCTCTGCAGACGCTCGCGCCACCATGTCAGTCGCTCCGGGTCCGTGACCGCGTACCGCTCGAGGCGCTCGCGCTGCGGAGCCGGAGGCATCGGCGCCACGGGTAGGTAGCCATCGACCGGAACCAGCGAACGCGAATCCGCGACCAGGTCACCGGCGAGAAAACCCCGGGTTCCCAGCTCACAGGCGAATGCCAACCGGGGTAATGCCCCGGCCAGCGCGAGTCCCGCAGCCAGGCCGATCGTCGTCTCCAGCGACGAACTGACCACACAGGGCAATCCGCACGACTCGGCCACCCGCAACGCGCGGCGGGCCCCGCCCAACGGTCCGCTGGCCAGCACGGCGATGTCAGCCGCTTCGCCGAGCCGCATTGCCATCGGGTCGTCGGCGTTGCGGATCGACTCGCCGGCCGCGATGGGCACCTCGACCTGCCGCCTGACCTGGGCCAGCTCCTCGACCGTCCGGCACGGTTGGGCGACGAACTCCAGGCCGCCCGCCGCCCGGTCGAGGGCCGCGATCGCGGTGACCGCGGTGTCCGGATCCCACCTCCCCTTGGCATCGCACCTGATGACACCGCCCGTGCCGAGTCCGTCGCGCACCGCCTGCACCCGCTCGACGTCCTGCGCCAGTCCCCCCGCACCGACCTCGACCGCGGCAGTCCGGCAGCCGGACGCCGCTGCGATCTGGTGCGCGCGGCCGGCCTCGACGGCGGGAACGGTGACCGCGATCGGCACTCGCCCGCGGACGGGATCGGGCCAGCCGACGGTTCCCGGCTCGGTCGCCGCGGTGAGCCAGCGGACCAGCGCGCGCTCGCCGGGCAGCGGGCTGAACTCCCCCCATCCCTGCGGCCCCTCGAGGAGCATGCCCTCGCGAGCGGTGAGGCCGCCGACCCCGTCGGTGGTCGGAATGGCGAACACGGGCGCACGGTCGAAGTCGATCAGGGTCTGCACAACCACGTGACGCTAGCGGACCGGCCCGGCCATGGGCCGACAACGGGACAACTGCCGGTGTCTCCCCCGCGCGCGGCCTAGACTGCGCCCATGGTTCGGGAGCAGGTGCCGCTCATGAGGAGACAACCAATGACGAGCGCAGTGTGGCGCGGAATGTTCACCGTGGTGTCGGCCGCGGTGCTGTCGGCCGGGTCGATGGCGGTGGCCACGATCGTCACGCCGGCCCCCAGTTCGGCGTGCGCGCCGGGAGAAACGGGCGTCACCAACGGATGCGCACCGTTCTGCGTGCCGGGCAGGCAGCTCGACCTCGCGACCGGACTGTGCCTGCCGGTGCCGCCACCCCGAGCCGTCCCGAATGGTGTTGCGACACCCAGATACTGAGCAACTACGCTGGTAGTCATGGCGCAGGTACTGACGGTCAACGTCGCTCACCCACGACCCAACCCGGCCGAGAAGGGCGCCACCACCGGCATCGACAAGCGTCCCGTCGACGGCGCAGTCGCGGTACGCGCCCCCGGCCCGATGCACGGCGGGCTCGGAAGCGGCCTGATCGGCGACACGATCGGCGATCAACAGTTCCACGGCGGTGACGATCAGGCGGTGTACGCCTACGCGCGTGAAGACCTCGACGCCTGGCAGACCGAACTGGACCGTGAGATCGCCAACGGGGTGTTCGGGGAGAACCTGACCACCGCGGGCATCGACCTCACCAACGCCGTCATCGGTGAACGGTGGCGGGTCGGGTCCGACGGGCTCGAGCTCGAGGTGTCCCGGCCGCGCATCCCATGCCGGACCTTCGCCACCTGGTTGCAGATCAACGGATGGGTCAAAACTTTTACCAGAGCGGCGATTCCGGGCGCCTATCTGCGGCTGGTGACACCTGGTTCGGTATCGGCCGGCGATGAGATCGTGGTGACCGACCGGCCCGACCATGACATCACCATCGGATTCGTGTTCCGCGCCCTGACGCTGGAGCCGCAGCACCTGCCCGAGATCCTGCGGGCCGATGCTCTGCCCGAACCGCTGCGGGAACTCGCCGAACGTCGCACCGGCGAGAGCTGACGAGAGGAATTCGCCTGCGGGGCAGGCTATTCCGACCAGCTGTTGTTACGGATCACCTCGACGAAGTCCTCGCGTACGAACGAATCGTCGAAATGGGCCAGCACATCGGCGTTGACGGTGCCGAACGTCGACCCCGGCCGCTGCCGCACCCCGTCGGTGAACGCGTGGAGGATCCGGTTCTTGAAATCCGGCCTCGGATGCGCCGCGGTGACGGCATTCAGATCGTCCGGTGTCAGGTTGTCCCGGCCGATCCCGAGCACATCGGTTTCGACCCCCGCGGTCACCAGAGCGATCTCGGGATCGAGAAACTCCGGGATGCCCGGCGTGGTGTGCAGCGCTATCCCCAGCCAGACCTTGCGCGCGGCGGCCTCGTCGACCCCGTGCTGCAACAGAAAGTCCCGTGCGGCGTCGGCACCGTCGACCTCGAAACGCAGTTGTGAGGTCGTGCGGTACCGCTCGGTCAGCCCGAGGTCGTGGAACATCGCACCCACGTACAGCAATTCCAGATCGGGCGCCAGCCCGCGGCGCACGCCCTGCAGCGCGCCGAAATAGAACACCCGGCGGGAATGGTGGAACAACAGGTCATCCTCGACGTCGCGGATGTACTCGGTGGTCTCCCGCACCAGTGCGGTGTCCGGCAGTTCGATCCCGGCGATGTTGCCGGTCAGTGAAGTCGTCATGGTGTGTCTCCTCAAACTCGGATCAATGGGTGGGCGGGTTCAGGTGATAGCGGGTGACGATGTCGTCGAACCATTCCGGCACCCCGTAGGTGAGGCCGTACTTGTCCGAGAGTTCGATGAACTCGGCGGTGGTGTGCAGGGCCGGACTGTTCGGCCCGGGGGCAGCGGCCGAAGCGAGCAGCTCGCCGAGTTCACGGAAGTAATTCTCGAAACCGTTGCCCGGCGTGATCACCTCGATGATGCGGCCCGGTGTCGTACCCGCGTTCCACATGGCGTGCATCTGGCCACGCGGCTTGGTGATGTAGCCGCCCGGTCCCAGGACGACCTCGCTGTCGTCGGAGCGGAAACCGATCTCACCGGACAACACGATCGAATGCTCGTCCTCGTGGGTGTGCCGGTGCGCGGCGGTGATCATGCCGACCGCGAAGGGATGCTCGACAATCGAGACCAGACCACCGGTTGTGCGACCGGTGAGTTTGAAAACCGCACCGAAACCGGGGATTTCAGCGGTGTCCCCGGCCCCGGGCTGGACCACTGTGACGGTTGCACCTGTGGTGGATGACATGTGAACCTCCTTGTCGCTGTGCAACCAGTCTGCGACGCGCCCCCGGGGATTGCCCATGTCCGATGCGCCACCTTTCCCACAGAAAGCGACACAATGGACGGATGGCAGAGGCTGTGGGGCCACGCGAGGTCGTGATCGTGGTCTTCGACGGGATGAAACTGCTGGACGCCGCCGGACCCGCCGAGGTTTTCGCCGAGGCCAACCGGTTCGGCGCCGATTACCGCCTGCGGATCGCCTCGGTCGACGGTGCCGATGTCACCAGCTCGATCGGCACGAGGTTCGCGGTGACCGATCGCATCGCGGACATCGACGGCGCGGACACCGTATTGGTGTCCGGTGGAGACGATCTGGTGGGCCGGCCGATCGATCCCGGGCTGGTGGCAGCGCTGCGAGGCCTACCCACCCGGACCCGGAGGCTGGCGTCGATCTGCACCGGGTCCTTCATCCTGGCCGAGGCCGGCCTGCTCGACGGGCGCCGGGCGACCACGCACTGGCGACACGCACGGCTGTTGGCGCGTGCGTATCCCACCATCTCGGTCGAGCCCGATGCGATCTTCGTCCGGGACGGAGACGTCTACACCTCAGCGGGTGTCTCGGCGGGCATCGACCTGGCGTTGGCGCTGGTGGAGGCGGATTGTGGAGCCGACCTGGTACGCAACGTCGCACGGTCACTGGTCGTGTACCTCAAACGTGCCGGCGGCCAGTCGCAGTTCTCCACACTGGTCGAGTCAGACGCGCCCGCCGAGTCGGTGTTGCGACGGGTCACTGGTGCGATCGCGGCCGACCCGACCGCGGACCACAGCGTGAAAAGCCTTGCGGCACTGGCCTCGTTGAGTACCCGACAGCTGACCCGGCTGTTTCAGGCCGAACTGGGCACCACCCCCGCGCGCTACGTCGAAACGGTTCGGATCGACGTAGCACGCGCAGCCCTCGATGCGGGACGCCAGGTCGGAGAAACCGCCCGGCTGGCCGGGTTCGGGAGCGGCGAGACCCTGCGACGGGTGTTCGTCAATCACCTCGGGGTGTCACCGAAGGCCTACCGCGACCGGTTCCGCAGCACGTCCGGCGGTTGAGTCCACGCGGTCAGACCCAGCGCGGCAGCTCCTTGCCGATGAGCGGTGCGATCTTGTCGGCCATGTAGGCATGTCCGGCGTCGGTCGGGTGGATGCCGTCGGCGCCGATCAGCTCAGGGCGATCGAAGAACCAGCGCTCGGCGATCGGATCGACGAACGTGGCATTCACCTGCCGAGCCTGGTCTCGCAGGATGTCGCGAACGCCCAGCAGATTCGGCGGCACATCGGGACTCACCCACGGCGGCCCGATCACCAGCATCCGAGCGGCGGGCGCGGATTGCCGGGCCGTGGTCAGCGCATCGTGGCTCAAGCGGGTGACCGCACCCAGATCGGAGTCCTTGTCGTTGCGCGACCCGAAGAAGACGATCAAAGCGTCGTCGGGCTGCACCGCCCGGCTGGTCAGGTCCGCGAAGACGCTGCCGCGGTTGCCGCGGGCCTCGTAACCGGCGCCACCCTCGGCAACCACATCGGCATCCACCTGCACGCCTCGTTGCGCCAACTCCTGCCAGGCCAGCGGAGCCCAGTTCCTCGGCCCCATGCCGCCCTCGGCGACCATGCCCGTGGTGTAGGAGTCCCCGATCACCGCGATGTGGTTGATCTGGGGGTCCAGGCCCGAGGTGACATAACGCCGCTCAGGCGCCTGCGCGAACAGCCCTACCAGGAGGGCGAGCGAGACGATGAAAGCGGTCAGACGACTCACTGCAACCTCCACTCCCAGCGAGACTCAGTTCGTCCCGGACCGAAATACCGGAACAGCCTATGGGGTGAAGCTGGGCGGTAGATAGGCGGTCGATGACACAGCGATAACAAGGGCATAACAACGTGTCGCACAGCGGGTTTGGATGGTTACACCCGTCAGCCCGCGCGCGCTGAAACCTCGTCGGACCGGTCCTGGGACTCGGTGTCGATCCGGTGCAGCTTGGTGTTGGCCTGCTCGACGGGCCGGATGTCGACCATTCGGCGCATCCACCGCCTGGCCGGCTCCTCGACGAGGTGATACAGCGCAATCGCGCCTACCAGGGCGATCGCGAACAGGCCCACAAGGGTCGCCTTACCCGAGAGGGTGGGCGTCAGAGTCACCTCGAACTGCCTGGTGGTCCAGATCCAGGCGGTATGGACCAACTCGTGCACCATGTACAGGCCGAACGAGATCTGACCGCCATAGACCAGAATCCGGGTGGACAGTAACGCCGGGAGACTACCGACGCCGACCGCCAAGGCGACCACCTGCGGGACGAACAGGATGTCGACGATGCCGCCGGCGTCGCCGACGGTGTTCATCGGGTGCTCGTCGAAGAAGTACAGTCCGCCGACGATGACGACGCCCAAAACGATCGACAGGTAGCCCGCGCGCTTCTGGGTCCGCTCCGTCAGGTGCAACTTGCGTACCGCGGCGCAGGCCAGCGCACCGGCGGTGAACTGCATGACGATCCGAGGCAGCCAGCTCCACGGGGTGTAGAAGTGGCCGGTGGCCATCAGGAGCACCACCGGCGGCACGGAGGCGGCAATGGCCAGCAGGACCAGGCTCCGCGCCCGGGTGGCCCGCGCGATCCGGAAGACGACCATGATCAGCGCCCCGAACAGCAGGTATGCCAGCCATTCGGCACTGATCGACCAGGCGGGCCCGTCCCAGCTCGAACCGTCGAAGTAGGGCTGGAACCACAGTTGGACCAGGAAGAGCTGGCGCACGTAGCTGACCGCGTTGTAACCGCTGGTGTCCTCGGGCGGGATGTGGCCGACGTTGAGGGTGAATATCAGCCACAGCGCGGCCAGGTGCAGCGTGACCAGGTACACCGGCCACACCCGGGACAAGCGCAGCCACAAGAAGTGCAGGGTGGCCCGGGCGGACCAGGTCGGTCCCATCCGGTCGATGTAGTTCCAGGTCAGGACGAATCCGCTGAGGATGAAGAACAGGTCGACGCCCTGGGCGCCCCGGTCGAGCACGGGAGCCAGCGCCTTGGTGACGTCGGGTGCCACCTGGTAGAGCAGGGGGCGGAAGTGGAACAGGACCACCCACACCGCCGCAACGATGCGCAGACCCGTCAGGGCCTTGATCTCTGCGCCGCGCACAACACCCTTTTCCGTATCCACTCGGCTGATTCGTCACTTCGCTGTTTTGTCATGTCACCGCCGCGGCCGGCCGGG
The DNA here is from genome assembly GCF_048282715.1 of Mycobacterium sp. 134. Taxonomy (NCBI): domain Bacteria; kingdom Bacillati; phylum Actinomycetota; class Actinomycetes; order Mycobacteriales; family Mycobacteriaceae; genus Mycobacterium; species Mycobacterium sp. 134. The sequence continues at coordinate 3,113,095 of NZ_JBLVUN010000008.1, read as the reverse complement.
CGGATCGGGCCCGCGATCGGCGCAACCGGCAGCTCTCGCAGACTAGCAGCGTGCCCTTGCGCGACGCGCTGCCCGCGCGGTGTGCGCTTCCTGGATGGCACCGGGGGGCGGCTCGCGTCTGGCTCGGGTGCCCTTGTGCAGCAAAGCAATTGCCTATTCCGGCGACGACGTCGGACTCGCGGTGGTCAGAGCCGATGCGGCGTGTCCGATTCCTGGCAGTCGGCTGAGTGGCCGGATAGGCTCGGGCGACGTGATCTCTCGGGGAGGTTTGAGATGACCAGCATCATCGGCCGCTGCGCCGCGGGCATCGGCACTGTGTTGGCACCGCTCGGCCTGATGGCGGTGGTCACGGCGGCAGCGCCGGCCGTCAGCAGTGCCGACTGCGGCGCCGGAGAATGGTGGGACCCGGTGGCCAGTGTGTGCCGCCCGCCGGTCGTGCCGTTGGGGTGTGAAAACGGCGCGTGGTGGGATCCGGTGGCCAACACCTGTCGCCCGCCCGTGGTGCCGCCGCCACCGCTGTGCGACAACGGCTGGTGGTGGGATCCTGTCGGGAATGCCTGCCGACCGCCACTGATCCCGCCGGGCTGATCACTCAGCGCCGGGCCATCAAGGCATCGGTACCGAGGATCCGTCGTAATTGCGGGCGTTGTTGTTGAGTGAATCCATCCACGCGCGCAGCTTGGCCTGGCCGACCAACGCCGGGATGGTGCCGCCGCCGGTCGGGGTGTCGGGAGCGGCGTCGGTCGGCTGCCACGGCTGGCAACCACTGGTCTTGAACGCCTTGTCGGTGGCCTCGATCGTGATGACCTGCGGCTTCTTGGTGAACGCGTTGTCGATGATGTCGCCGCCGTGCAGATCGGCCATGCGCTTCCAGTAGCAGGTGCCGCCCTCGACCGGTCCGGCCGAGGCGTAGTTGCCAGGCTGGATATCGGTACCGACCATGAAGAGGCCGTCGTGGTCGATCGCCTTCCCGGCAACGGGCGCCGCGGCTGCCGCGGCGGGGGCACCGGGCGCAGCGGGATCGGCGGGCGCCGGCTCGACCGGACCCGGCGGCGGGCCCGGCGCGGGGACAGGCGCGGGTGCGTCCGGATCGGCGCCGGCGATGCCGCTGAACGCCCCACCTGCGGACACCACCAAAGCGGCGACGAAGATCACGGCTTTCATCGGCTTCATGAAAACCCAGCGTACCGGGTACGGCAGAGTGGTCGGGCCCACTCGCGGGGAGGTATGTATTGCCGGAACCCGTTGAGGTGATCTGTGGCACGCTCGGCGATGTGGAGCCGCCGTGTCCTGATCCCGATTCACCCCACCTGGCCGACGTCGTTCCTTCGGTCCTCGCGGCGATGGGAGCACCCGGATTCGAGGCACGGATCCCGTGGCCCGGCCCCATCCGCGGCGCATGCGTTCTGTTGATCGACGGGCTCGGAGCCGAACTGCTCGCCGCCCACGCCGCTGATGCGCAGGTCCTGACGGCTCTGGCCGACCAGTCGGCCAACCGGACCCTGCACGTCGGGTTCCCGTCCACCACGGCGGCGGGATTGGCGGCGATAGGCACCGGGTGCCGCTCGGGCGAGCACGGTTTCGTCGGCTACTCGTTCCGGGTTCCCGAGGCCGGTCCGGAATTCGATGTCATCAACGCGCTGCGGTGGCGCCCTCATCCGTGGGGGCCGGACCTGCGCGAACGCGTGGTACCCGAGCTGGTTCAACCCTCGCCGACCACTTTCGAGCGCGCCGGGGCAGCCGGGTTCGAGGTCTCCGTGGTCTCGGGCGCCCAGCACGCCGGATCGGGATTGACCCGGGCGCTCCTGCGCGGCGGACGCTATGTCGGCGTGCATGCACTGGGCGACCTCGCCGCCGGGGTCATCGCAGCCGTCGCGGGCAGCGGCTTCTGCTACGGATACCACGCCGACCTCGACCTGGTGGGTCACCTGCACGGACCTGGGTCGCCCGCTTGGCGCATGCAGTTGCGGCAGGTCGACCGGCTGGTGGAATCGGTGCTGGAGGCCCTGCCGTCGGAGTGCCTGCTGACCGTGGTGGCCGACCACGGAATGGTCACCGTGGACCCGGCGGCCGTGGTCGACATCGACGAGTGCGAACCGCTGCTGGACGGTGTGACCGCAGTCGGGGGCGAAGCCCGCGCCCGCCACGTCTATACCGCGGCCGGGGCGGCCGATGATGTCCTGGCGGCATGGCGCGCCACCCTCGGGGATTCCGCGTGGGTGATGTCGCGGGAGGAGGCAATCGGCGCCGGATGGTTCGGCCCGCGGGTACGCGACGACGTCCTGTCCCGCATCGGCGATGTCGTCGCCGCAGCCCGCGGCACGGCGGCGTTGCTACGGCGGACCGTTGAGCCCATGGAGTCAGCGTTGATCGGCCAGCACGGCTCGCTGACGATTGCTGAACAATATGTCCCGCTGTTGTCTGCAATTGGATGAGCAAACCGCACACCCGGAACAGGCTTAGGTGAGCTAAGATTCACCGCATGAAGCTTGCAGGCCTGGCAGTAATTGGTGCCGCAGCGGCTATCGCCTTCGCCGCTCCCGCACACGCCGATCCCGACACCGATTTCGCCAATGAGCTGCACACTTTTGGCATCTACGGGCAGCGCGATTACAACGCCTGGATCGGAAAAATCATGTGCAAGCGATTGCACAACGGCGTCGACCACAATGCCCAGGACTCGGTCGGTTTCGTGAAAAAGCAACTGGCCAAGGACAGCTCCGACGCTCAGTCGTGGCAGTTCCTGGGTACCGCCATCAATTACTACTGCCCCGATCAGCGCTTTATCTACGAACAAGCCGCCACGCGGCCGTAGTCTGATTCCCGACGCCGATCTCAGAGCTTTGGAGCGAGATGTTGAACCGCAAGAGTGTCAGTAACCTGATCCGGACCGGCGTCGCCGCCTGCGCGGTCGCCGGCAGCCTGGCCGGCGCCGGCATCGCAAGCGCCGACGCCACCGACGACTACCCGATCCCCAACCGGATCCTGCGGACCCCCTGCACGGCCGAACAGATCATGGCCGCAGCCCGCGACGTCGAGCCGGTGTACTACGAGCGCTACATGATCGACTACAACAACAAGCCGGTCGCCGATCAGCAGGGCGCCCAGGACCGGATCCACTGGTTCTTCTCCATGGACTACGCCGGTCGCCGCCAGTACTCCGAGAACATGGCCACCAACGCGTTCTTCGAGAACATGTCCTGGCGCTGGCCGAACTGGGCCAAGCTGTTCTTCAACAACAAGGGCGTCGCGGCCAACACCACCGATGTCTGCCAGAACTACCCGCCCAACGACATGTCCGTCTGGGACTGGCACTAGTCGCCAAGCTCGATGAGGACGGGGCCCCGTCGCCGGTCATGCGGCGGTGGGGCCCCGCTCTATTCCCGTTAGCTCCATCACAATCGGCGACTCGGTCAAGGCCCGCTTACTTGTCGCGCAATATGAAAAATTCGCTTCACCTGGCACTGCGCACCTCACGGCAACGTTCGAGGATCATCTGCCGCCGGGCACGGGACGCGCGGAGCCAAGGATGTGTCACCGTTTTGCGACTCATTTAAATAGGCTAATATCTCGCTAAGTTCTGGTTAGCCATTCGGCTAGACAACGAGACGGATCGGGGTGAACATGGTGCACAGGCCCTCCCTCTGGGGCTGCCCTGCCGCCTGCGTGTCGACCTCGTCCGACCTGAACATTGCCCACATTGCCCACACCCGACGGACCGGTGCCCTTTCACGATGATCAACGCGACGACCAACGCGACGAAAACCCCTCGCCGGAAACAGTTCTCACTTTCGGGCCTGGCCAAGAAGTTCTGGATTCCGTTGATCATCATCGCGGTGGTGTTGGTCGGCGGGTTCACGGTGATGCGGGTCCGCACGTTCTTCGGCTCGGGCGACGGCTCCGGTATCTCCAGCGCCAAGGTCGATGACACCAAGCCGTTCGATCCCAAGGTCGTGGTCTACGAGATCTACGGCGAGCCCGGTGCGACCGCCGACGTGAACTACCTCGATCTCGACGCCCAGCCCCAGCGCATCGACGGGGTCTCCCTGCCGTGGACGCTGCGGCTGGAGTCCACCGCCCCGTCGGTGTTCCCCAACATCGTGGCCCAGGGCGACGGCAGCTCGATCAGCTGCCGCATCACCGTCGATGACGAACTCAAGGACGAGAGAACCTCCAACGGCGTGAACGCCCAGACCTTCTGCTTGGTGAAATCTGCATGAGCACCCACGACGCCCCGACCGAAGCCTTCCCGGTCACCGGGCCGCGGCATGCCCAGCACGGCGGGATCGCCAAGTGGATCAGGCGCCTGGCAGTGCCGATCATTCTCGGCTGGATCGTCCTCATCGGCATCCTGAACACCGTTGTGCCCCAGCTCGAAGAGGTGGGCAAGATGCGGTCGGTGTCGATGAGCCCCGACGAGGCGCCGTCGATGATCGCCATGAAGCGCGTCGGCGAGGTGTTCCAGGAGTTCAAGTCCAACAGCTCGGTGATGGTCGTGCTCGAGGGCGAGCAGCCCTTGGACATCAAAGCGCACGACTACTACGACGAGGTCGTCGCCAAGCTCGAGGCCGACAAGAAGCACGTCGAGCACGTCCAGGACTTCTGGGGCGATCCGCTGACCGCCTCCGGTGCCCAGAGCTCCGACGGCAAGGCCGCCTACGTGCAGGTCTACACCGCCGGTAACCAGGGCGAGGCGCTGGCCAACGAATCGGTCGAGACCGTCCAGCAGATCGTCGAGAGTGTCACGCCGCCGCCCGGCGTCAAGGCCTATGTGACCGGCCCGGCCGCGTTGGCCGCCGATCAGCACATTGCCGGTGACCGCAGCGTCAAGATCATCGAAGCGCTGACCTTCACCGTCATCATCATCATGTTGCTGCTGGTCTACAGGTCCATCGTCACGGTGATCCTCACCCTGGTCATGGTGGTGCTGTCACTGTCGGCGGCCCGCGGCGTCGTCGCCGCGCTGGGTTACTACAACATCATCGGCCTGTCGACGTTCGCCACCAACCTGTTGGTGACCCTGGCCATCGCCGCGTCCACCGACTACGCGATCTTCCTGATAGGCCGATATCAAGAGGCCCGAAGTGTCGGCGAGGACCGGGAACAGTCCTACTACACGATGTTCCACGGCACGGCCCACGTCGTGCTCGGCTCAGGCCTGACCATCGCCGGCGCGACGCTGTGTCTGCACTTCACCAACCTTCCGTATTTCCAGTCGCTGGGCATCCCGCTGGCCATCGGCATGGTCACCGGCGTTGTCGCCGCCCTGACGCTGGGTCCGGCGATCATCTCGGTGGCCAGCAGGTTCGGTAAGACGCTGGAGCCCAAGCGGGCCATGCGCACCCGCGGCTGGCGCAAAATCGGTGCGGCCGTGGTGCGTTGGCCCGGACCGATCCTGATCGCCACCATCGCGCTCTCGCTGATCGGTCTGCTGACCCTGCCCGGGTACATGACCAACTACAACGACCGCAAGTACCTGCCTGCGGATCTGCCGGCCAACACGGGGTACGCCGCATCGGATCGGCACTTCTCACAGGCCCGCATGAACCCCGAACTGCTGCTGATCGAGAGCGATCACGATCTGCGCAACTCAGCGGACTTCCTGGTGATCGACCGCATCGCCAAGCGAATCTTCCAGGTGCCCGGCATTTCTCGGGTCCAGGCCATCACGCGCCCGCAGGGAACGCCGATCGAGCACACCTCGATCCCGTTCCAGATCAGCATGCAGGGCACCACCCAGATGATGAACATGAAGTACATGCAGGACCGCATGAAGGACATGTTGGTTCAGGCCGACGAGATGCAGAAGACCGTCGACACGATGACCAAGATGCTCGCGTTGACCAAGGAAATGTCGGACACCACGCACAGCATGGTCGGAAAGATGCACGGCATGGTCGTCGATGTCGCCGAAATGCGGGACCACATCGCCGATTTCGACGACTTCCTCCGCCCGATCCGCAACTACCTCTACTGGGAACCGCACTGCTTCGACATCCCGGTGTGCCAGTCGATGCGGTCGGTCTTCGACGCCCTCGACGGCATCGACACCATGACCGACGACATCCAGAAGTTGATGCCGGACATGGATCGTCTCGACGAGCTGATGCCGCAGATGGTCACGATCATGCCGCCGATGATCCAGACCATGAAGAACATGAAGACGATGATGCTGACCATGCAGGCCACCATGGGCGGTCTGCAGGATCAGATGGAAGCGATGATGAAGAACCAGACGGCCATGGGCCAGGCGTTCGACGCTTCCAAGAACGACGACTCGTTCTATCTGCCGCCGGAGACCTTCGAGAATCCGGACTTCAAGCGCGGCATGAAGATGTTCCTGTCCCCCGACGGGCACGCGGTGCGGTTCATCATCAGCCACGAGGGTGATCCGATGAGCCCCGAGGGAATCTCACACATCGATGCGATCAAGAACGCCGCCAAGGAGGCCATCAAGGGCACTCCGCTGGAGGGTTCCAAGATCTACCTCGGCGGTACCGCGGCGACCTTCAAGGACATGCAGGAAGGCGCCAACTACGACCTGATGATCGCCGGAATCGCCGCGCTGTGCCTGATCTTCATCATCATGTTGATCCTCACGCGCAGCGTGGTGGCCGCCGCGGTCATCGTCGGCACCGTGGTGTTGTCCCTGGGCGCATCGTTCGGCCTGTCGGTGCTCATCTGGCAGCACCTGATCGGGCTGGAACTGCACTGGATGGTCCTCGCGATGGCGGTCATCGTTCTGTTGGCCGTGGGTGCGGACTACAACCTGCTGCTGGTCTCCCGGTTCAAAGAGGAGATCCACGCGGGCCTGAACACCGGCATCATCCGCGCGATGGGCGGGACCGGGTCGGTGGTCACATCGGCGGGCCTGGTGTTCGCGTTCACCATGATGTCGATGGCGGTCAGCGAGCTGGCGGTGATCGGCCAGGTGGGCACCACGATCGGCCTGGGTCTGCTGTTCGACACCCTGGTGATCCGGTCCTTCATGACTCCGTCCATCGCAGCGCTGATGGGCAAGTGGTTCTGGTGGCCGCAGCGGGTGCGTCAGCGTCCGCTGCCTGCGCCGTGGCCGACGCCCGCTCAGCGTGAGCCGCAGGACTCGCTGGTCTAGTCAGCCTGCTCCAGCCCGGACTTCAGGCTGGACAGCTTGAGTGGCCAACCGTGCGCGATCAGTTCCCGCACGACGCTGCCCGGGTCGAACCCGTCGTGGGTCACGGTGAGCTTCACCTGATCCTCGACGGGTTCGATGTCGAACGACACGCGTGACCGGCGCTCGGCCGCGGCGGCGCCGATGGCCTCCTCGCTGAGATCCGCGGCGATCTGCTGCAGTTCGGGTGTGAACGCGTGGAAGGTGAAGGCCAGCCGCTGGTAGGGATCAGACTCCACGACCACCTGCTCGGGGTCCTCGATCCGCAGCCCGTCCTCGACCCAGATGTAGCTCGACCCCTTCTGCCACTCGGATTCGATGGCGTGGCCCATATAGCTGCCGGAGAACGCCGGATTGGTGATCGCCTGCCACAGCCGTTCCGGGGTGGTGCGGATATAGGTCGTGTACACGAAGGCCGTGGCGGGGCCCTCCAATACCGTCTTGAGATCCGCGAGGGCGTGCTCCCTCGTGGCGTCGTAGCGGTCGATCCAACGCTCGGCGATGGCATTGATGGGCTCCGCGTTGAGGTAATGCAGCTTTTGCCGTCCCTGGCGGGCTGTCGTGACGAGGTTGGCCACCTCCAGCACCGCCAGGTGCTTGCTGACCGACTGCCGGGCCATCGACAGGCCGCTGCAGAGCTCTCGCAGACTCTGCCCGTTCCGCTCATTGAGGGTGTCCAGGAGTCGCCGCCGGCTCGGGTCTGCGAGTGCTTTGAAGACTTCGTCCACCCTCGCCGTCCTTTCTCGTGCAGCCGCTCCGTCGCCTCCTGTAAATAATGCAGCCAATTGGCTGCATGTCAATTCCCGTCGATGCCGCAGACTGGCGCCGGAACCGGGAATCGGAGTTCCGGATCGGCGTCGGCCAGCCACCATGAAAAGGGTGGCAGCGTTGCCGGAATCACCGCCTCCCCCTCGGTGCATATCCGGGACGCTGCGTTGCGCCCGCTCACCGATACCCACGGCACCCCCGACACCGGAGCCCACGGCCTCGTCGCTCGAAATATCCTTCACATCAATGTAATTCGACACCGATTTGCACAATGCAAGCCAAATTCAGACGGTTCGATTCGAAGGACAAGTCCAGTGCCGCAGCACTATTGGTGATTGATCGATACGTCCACCCAGCCCCTGGCAAACATGCGCCGCTGGCAACCGAATAACCCGGGCAGGCAGGCACACTCAATCCCAAAATGCGTGAAGCAGTCCATATGCGGCACCCGTTGTGAACGGAGTCACATATTTTGCCCGCTCAAAATCTGCTCTGCTAGCGTCCCGCCGCATGTTTGCTATCGCGACGCTTATGGCGCTTGTCCAGCAGGTTTCGGGCACGCCGTACATCTCCGGTGGAGACTCCCCATCCGGCACCGACTGCTCGGGCCTGGCTTCCTGGGTCAGCAACATGGCCACCGGTCGCCCGGTCTACGGGGACCGCTTCAACACCGGTAACCAGGAGCGCGCGCTCCTGGCCCGTGGCTTCAAGTACGGCACCCAGCCCGGCGCCCTGGTGATCGGCTGGAACAGCGGCCACACCGCCGTCACGCTGCCGGACGGCACGCCCGTCTCCTCGGGCGAGGGCGGCCACGGTGTGCGGGTCGGTGGCGGCGGCGCGTACCAGCGCCAGTTCAGCCACCACATGTACCTGCCCATGGCAGCTGAGGCACCGCAGGATGCGCCTGTGGACGCTCCTCTGCCGTTCGATGCTCCCCCGCCGCCCCCGGCCCCGATCGACCCGATGGCCGCCCCGGCCCCGATCGATCCCTTCGCACCGCCGCCCCCGGCCGACCCGATGGCCGCCCCGGCCCCGATGGACCCGTTCGCGCCGCCGCCCCCGGCCGACGCGATGCCGCCGGCTCCCCCGATGGACGGTCCCGCACCGATCGTGCTGGACGTGCCGCCCCCGCCGGCGCCCCCTGCGCCCGAGGAGCCGGCTCCTATCGCCATCTGAGATCACACCTGTCGGTGGTCAGCGCGACACGATCAGTCGGATAACGTCTGGCTGTGATCGTGCTGCTGCCACCGTCGGAGACCAAACGCACCGGCGGGGATGGCCCCCCGGTGCGTTTGGACAATCTGAGCTCGCCGCCACTCACTCCGCTGCGCGAGTCGCTGATCGGCGAACTCGTCGAACTCGCCGCCGACCCGCAGGCATGCCGCAAAGCCCTGGGTATCTCCGCGGGCCAGGACGCTGAAATCGAGCGCAACGCCGCCCTGTGGGATGCACCCACGATGCCGGCGATCGAGCGGTACACCGGGGTGCTGTACGACGCCCTCGACATCGGATCGCTACGCGGAACCGCCGCCTCGAGAGCCCGCAGCCGGTTGGCTGTCGGATCGGCACTGTTCGGCCTCCTGCGCGCCGACGACCAGGTGCCCGCCTACCGGCTGTCCGCGTCCTCCAAGTTGCCCGGGCAACCGGGCCTGGCCAAGCGCTGGCGCCCGCTCCTGGAGCCGGTGCTGGCCGACTTGGCCGACCAAGAGCTGATCGTCGACCTTCGCTCCGGCTCCTACGCGGGGTTGGGCCGCATTCCCGGTGCCGTCCGCGTGCAGGTTCTGGCCGAACACGCCGATGGTCACCGCAGCGTGGTCAGCCACTTCAACAAGGCCCACAAGGGTCATCTGGCGCGGGCGCTGGCCGGCTCCCGGGCCGAGCCGAGCGATGCCGCCGCCGTGGCGGCGGTTGCCCGCCGCGCCGGGATGAACGTGGAACGCGACGGCGATGAACTGACCGTCGTGGTGCCGGCCTGACGGACTTACAGATCGCCCTGGACGGCTCGCCGACTCAAGCAGCCTCGAACGGCTCGCCGTCCAACGCCCTCGATGGCCGGCCATCCGGCCCCAGCGGCACATCCCCCACGAGCGTCACGCGATACAACCGGCGGTCGTGCTCGCCGGTGAGATCCGACGGCGCGAGGTGGACGGTCGAGCGGTTGTCCCAGAACGCGATGCTGCCCGCCTCCCACTTGAACCGCACGGTGTACTCGGGCCGCACCAACTCGTCGTAGAACAGACCCAAAAGGCGGCGACTCTCGTGCGGCGACACGTCGACGATATGGCTGGTGAAACCCGGGTTGACGTAGAGCGCCCGCTCCCCTGTCTCGGGATGCACCCGCACCGCGGGATGCTCGGTCAGCAGCGGACGCCGGTTCACCCGGCGCTCATAGTCTTCGGTGGCCGTCGTACCGTCCGGGGGCGCGAACCGGTGCACCGCCCGCAGCCCGTCGGCCAATCGCTGCAAGGGTGCCGACAATCCCTCATACGCGGCAACGGTGTTCGCCCATTGGGTATCACCCCCGTACGGCGGGATCACCTCGGCCCGAAGAATCGACGCGGCAGGCGGATTCACCGCCGCGGTCACATCGGCATGCCAATTCGCCTTGTCGTAGCCCCTGCTGCTGCCATAGCGCGCCTTGAACCGGTCGGCGAAGATCGGGTAGATCGTCGGGTACTCCGGGTCGGGGATGGAGTCGAACAGCGGATGCGCCGGTGTCGGTGAGCCGAAGGCCCGCGCCAGCCGCAGGTGATCGTCGTGACCGATGAACTGGTCGCGAAAGAACACCACCTTCCACTTGAGCAGTGCGGCACGGATCTCGGCCACCTGTTCGGTGAGTAGCGGTGCGGTGAGGTCGATTCCGTGGATTTCGGCGCCGATCCACCCGGACTGCGGCCGGATGGTCAGTGCGGATGCCAATTGAGTCATCTGTTGTCCCCTCTGTTCGGTATGGCAGAAATCGCTACGATTTCAGCGATTTCGGTGTGACACTGTCGAGTTCGTTCTGCGCGTTGACGATGTCGTTGTAGCGGCCGTCCACGTACGGCTTCACCTCGACCCGGCCCTTGATGGTCCCGGTCTCGTGCAGGCCGTCGGCCACCGTCTGGAACAACGCGGTGGAATCGGCATCGATCGGGTAATACGAGGCGATCCCGTCCTCCTCGTACAGCTTCTTGCCCTGGTCGAACGTGATGCCCTGCACCTTGACGTAGTACTCGTCGATCCACTGGTCGGCATGGGTGTCCTTCCAGTTGTTGGCCGCGACGAGCCAGGCCGACGTAATCGCCGATCGCCGCCACCTTGGCGGGGTCGTCGAGCACATCACGGCGCACGATCAGGGTCTGAATGCCGGTGTTGATGCCCTTGCCGTCGCCGAGGATCGGTGGCTCGCCCAATTGGTAGTACTGGTTGCCCAGCACGATGGCGGCTTCCACGGCACCGGCGGCAAATGTCGGAACCACCTCTGCCCCAGCCAGTTCCACGGGCTGGACATCGGTTCTCAGGTCCAGGCCATGGCGCTTGAGCAGTCCGGCGGTGACCATATGGCGACCCGAACCCGGCGGGTAGGCCACCCGCTTGCCACGAAGATCCTCGATCGTCTTCACTCCGCTGTCGGGGCGTGCCACCAGGTAGTAGCCACCGCTGGTGCCGGGGTTCGCCTGCAGCCCGATGGTCACCAGATCGGTGACGCCACTATCCACCGCAATCGGAACCGGCGCCTCGCCGATCGATCCGACGTCGGCCGCACCCGAGCGCAAAGCCTCGATCACCGCCGCACCGCCGCTGAAATCGGCGAAGTCGACCTCGTACGGTGTCCCCTGGCCGGCGTTGGCCAGGTTCCACGGCAGTGACTGTGTCCCGTTCTGCTCGGCGATGACCAGCTTGGTGCCGGCCGGAACCTCGGTCTTCGCGGCGATCTTCACCGTGTCGATGGCACCGCCTGCCTCGTCGTCGGACAACCCGCACGCGCTGAGCAACAACGGGATCAGCAACAGCGCAGCGGAACCCCGCCGCGCCCGACCACCAAATGGCATGTGACTATTCCTTGTCTTCGGATACACCGAGTTCGGACAGCAATCGCTTTCGCAGCGTGGCGAATTCGTGGGTGTCCCGGGCCCTGGGCTTCGGCACCGTGACGTCGACGTCGAGAGAGATGACACCGTCGGTCAGGACGATCACGCGATCGGCGAGCAGGATCGCCTCATCGACGTCATGGGTCACCAACAGGACCGCCGGGGTGTGCCTGCGATACAGGTCCATCAGCAGCCCGTGCATCTTGATCCTGGTGAGGGCATCGAGTGCGCCGAAGGGTTCGTCGAGCAGCAGCAGCTGCGGTTCGCGCACCAAGGCCCGGGCCAGGGCGACGCGCTGCGCTTCGCCGCCGGACAACGTGCGCGGCCACGCCTTTGCCTTGTCCGCCAGATTGACCTCGCCCAGCGCCGCCAGCGCCCGTTGTTGTACGACGCCGTTGGCGGGCAATCCGATCGTCACGTTGGCGAGCACCCGCTGCCACGGCAGCAGCCGGGAATCCTGGAAAACGATCGCGCGCCGCTCGGGCACCCGCAGATAACCGTCCACGTCACTGTCGAGCGCACCCAGCGCCCGGAGGAAAGTGCTCTTGCCGGAGCCGCTCCGGCCCAACAGGGCGACGAATTCGCCTGCCCTGATCTCCAGATCGAGGCCGTCGATGATGACGTTGTCCCCGAACCGCTTCCGGATGTCGCGGGCGATCACCACCGACGACGTGCCGACAGTGGTTGTGAGCGTGTCAGTCTCCGTCATAGGCCCGCCTCCAGGTGAGCAGGCGACCCTCGAGGAACCGGACCACGAGAATCGAGATCAGCCCGAGAATCGCGTAGACCGCGATCAACACGAAGACGATGTCGATCTGGAAGTATTCGCGGGCGTCGGTCATCATCCGGCCGAGACCCTTCTTGGCGTTGATGGTCTCTGCGAAGATCAACGACAACCAGGACGCCGTCAGGGCCAGGCGCAGGCCGACCAGAAACCCGGGCAGCGATCCGGGGATGATGACCCGGTAGATCATCTCGGCCCGGCCTGCGCCGAAGGATCGCGCCGCCTCCACCAGTGCGGCATCGACGCTGCGGATCGCGCTGAAGGTGTTGATGTAGATCGCGACGGCGACGGCCAGCGTGATCAGCAGGATCTTCGGGACCTCGCTGATGCCGAACCACACGATCAGCAGAGGCACCAGTGCGAAGTTCGGAACCGCGCGCAGCACTTCCATATTGGCGTCGACGAAGTTCTCCCCGATCCGGGACAATCCCGAGATCAGGGCCAGCCCGAGTCCGAGCACGATACCGAACGCCAGCCCATATCCGACCCGTAGCAGGCTGGCGGTCAGATGGTCTTGGAACGTTCCGTCGGCGATCAGCGTCCAGGCCGCATCGAGGACCCGGGTCGGTGGCGGCACGGTGCGCTCGTCGAAGATCCCGACCGTGGACAACAGTTGCCACAGGCCCACCAACAGGACCGGGCCAAGAAGCCGCTGCGCCGCACGTGGCACCACGGGCTTGCGCTGCACCCGCCGCACCGCCGCCCGGGGATCGACGAGCCCGATCGGTGCGTCGGTGCGTGGGGCTCCCCCCGGCCGCGACAACAGGACGGACATCTCAGGCGGCCCCGAAGTAGTCACCCGAAATCGACTCCGAGGCAACACCATCGGGACCCACCGGAACGTCGCCCACCAGAGTGATGCGGTGCAGCACCCGGTCGCCTTCGACATGCTCGAAGTCGCGCGGGGCCAGGTGCAGCGCGGCCCGGTTGTCCCAGAACGCCACGCTGCCCGGCTCCCACTTGAACCGCACCGAGTACTCGGGCCGCGCGATCTCCTCGAACAGCAGATCCAGCAGGTGTCTGCTCTCCCGGGGCGAGAGGTTGACGATCTCGCGCGTGAAGGACGGGTTGACGTAGAGCACCTTCTCCCCCGTCTCCGGGTGTACCCGGACCACCGGGTGGATGGTGGCGAGCGGATTGCTGCGCACCAGATCGCCGATCTTCTCGGTGCTCCGGTCGGCCGACGTCGTCGAGCCGAAACGGTGCTCGGCGCGCAGTTCACCGACGAGGGTCTGCACCGATGGCGACAGACCCGCATATACGGCAGCAACATTGGCGAACTGGGTGTCGCCGCCGTAGGCGGGCACCTGCTCTGCCCGCAGTATCGAATGCGACGGTGGGTTGATCAGCGGGGTGACGTCGGCGTGCCAGCCGGGGCCGTTCGGACTTTGCCGCTTGCGGTATTTGGTGCCGTAGCGGTGGTCGTAGGCGGCCGGGGACACCGTGTGGATCTGCGGGAATCCGGCTGGGGCAGAGTCGCCCTCGTAGGGATGGCCGGGCGTCACCTCGCCGAACTGGGCACCGAACGCGATCTGGGCTGCGTGGTCGAGATCCTGTCCGCGGAAGAACACCACCTTCCACCGGTGCAGTGCGGCCCGGATCGCAGCGACCTGTTCGGATGGCAGCGGTGCCGACAGGTCGGCCCCGTCGATCAACGCACCGGTATGTCCCGACAGCGGACTGATCGTGAGTCCGGACGAAGACAATTCGGTAGAAGACAATTGAAATGAAGACAGTTCAGTAGTAGACATCGCCATACTTCCCTCGAAAGCGGCTGCTCATATCGGCGATTCGACGCTAACGAGGTTCGTCTCGGGGCTTACCGGTTTGAATCGGCGTGACGTGAATGCCTGCGGCGGGCGTGAACCCGAAGCGGCGTTGCCGGCCGCGTTCCGAACAGACGCCCCAAATCGCTTCTGCCTGCGGCGCACTGGCCCAGTGCCGGGATATGAGGACGAATCTCACTGTTGCCGAGCAAATTTCACCTCGACCGCGCGACAGTCCCACACCGGAAGCGGATTTCACCGAATTCCCGGGTGTTACCCACAGCGTCCCACCTCATCGTGCACAATATGAGCTCGCGTCAGCGCCCGTCGCCTGTGCCACGCCCATCACACCGCCGTTCCCCGGGAGCAAGCTTGGTCACCTGCCTAGTTTCGACACCGCATGCGCCGTATCAGCCGGCTCGCCGTGGACGGCACCGGAAGGCACCGGAACGACGTTGGCTGCCCGTCGGCGTCGGCGTGGCCGCCGCGGCCGTGATCAGCTCCATGCTCACCGCATTCGTCATCCTCACCACGCTTGCCTCCAAATTCTCGTCCAGGGATTCGGTGTATGCCGTCGGCGCCAGGACCTATGAGGTGAAACCGAACCGGCAGCCGCTCCGAAGCTTCTCCGAGCGGGTCGCGGCTCCGGCCATCGCAGCGTTCGCGTCGGACGGCTCGGGATTCGTCGATTCGGCGGCACGGTGCCGCGACACCCAGTCGGCCAGGGCCATCGGCCGGACCGAACGCTCGCTCGTGGTGATCTGCCTGGACCGCACGGGCCGGCTCGAATACCACGGCGTCCGGCTCTCCGACCAGGCCGCGCTGGCGGCATCGGCCGATGCCACCTCCGGCCGCCGATTCGTGGCGCGCAATTACCAGGTCGACTACGCGGTCTCCCCGACCGAGTTGCTCGTCACTTCGGGTAGTGCGGTCCTCAAGCGCGAACCGATGGTCGAGTACCGGGAGATCCTGTCCACGCCGGTCGTCGTAGCACCGCGGTAACCGCGCTAAGCTGGCCGCTCATCGGCCATGCGGCGGGAGATCGATGTCCACATTCTGGCGGTACTTACGTATCCAGGCCATGGTGTTCGTCGCCGGTATCGTCGGGCCGATCTTCTTGATCGTTTACTTTGCCGCACAACCAGATCCGACTCTCAAGTGGATGTACTTCACGGGTCTGGTCGTCACCGCGATCGAGGTTCTGCTAGCGCTCGAGTTGACCCGTATCAGTGCACCGACAGACACCCCCAGCGATCTCCGGAGTGATGTGAGATGGATTCGTCGTCCGCCTTCGAACTAGCCCGCACCGACGGGGTCGGGCAGGCAGCACTGGCGGCCGCCGGTGAGATCAGTGCCGTCGAGCTACTCGACGCCGCGATCACCCGGGTCGAGGCGACGCGCAGTCTCAACGCGGTGATCACCGACCTGTTCGACAGAGGCCGCTCACAAGCCGCCGCACTCGATGCGTCCGGCGTGCTGCGCAACGGGCGGGCCGGGCCTCTGACCGGGGTGCCGTTCCTGCTCAAGGATCTCGGCGCAGCGCTGGCCGGTACCCGCGAAGCGATGGGGTCACGCGCGTTGCGCGACCATGTCTCAACGGAATCCGCCTGGACGGTGGATCGGTACCTGGATGCCGGCCTGGTCGTGTTCGGCAAGACCAACACCCCGGAATGGGGCAACCACTGCACCACCGAGCCGTTACTGTTCGGCCCCACGGTGAACCCGTGGTCCGCCGTCGTCACCCCGGGTGGATCCAGCGGCGGATCGGCGGCAGCGGTGGCCGCAGGAGTGGTACCCGCGGCCTCGGGCGGGGACGGCACGGGCTCCATCCGGGTACCGGCCTCATGCTGCGGCGTCGTCGGCCTCAAACCACGCCGAGGACGATCCTCGTTCGCCCCTGACGGCGGCCACGGACTCGAAGGCCTGGTGAACAGCCACGCACTGACCCGCACGGTGCGCGACAGCGCGGCCCTGCTGGACGTCATCGCCGGCTCCGCACCCGGCGATCCCTACAGCGCCGCCATCCCGGCGTTCTCCTTCCTCGACGCAGCCGCACGAACACCGTCGGCTCAGCGCATCCTGATCGCCACCTCGTCGCCGTTTCCCACCGACCGGATCGACCCCGAGGTGGTGTCGGCAGTCGAAGCGGCCGGCCGGGTGCTGGAAAGCCTCGGGCACCACCTCACCCCCGGGGCTCCCACGATCGATGCGGACGCGGTCGCCGACGCCATCGCGGTGCTGCACACCGTGAGCAACGCGCAGCTCCACGATCTGGCCCGGGCCCATCTGGGCCGGGCGCCCCGCGAGGACGAGTTCGAGCCCAGCACCTGGGTGATGATCCGCGAGGGCTTCACCACGACGGGTCTGGCCTATGCCGACGCCATCTCGGACATCCACGCCCAGACCCGCCGGTTCGCCGCGGGCATGGCAGGTCACGACGTGCTCCTGGTGCCGACGCTGCTGACCGGTCCGCCGCCGTACGGGCTGCTGAATCAGCCCCGGGGCACCACCCGGGCCTTCTTCGACGTCGAGTTCGCCACCACCGGATGGACCGCCCTGGCCAACGTGACCGGTTGGGCTGCGATTTCCCTGCCATTGGGTCAGACCCGCGACGGCCTGCCGATCGGTGTACAGCTGATGGCCCCCGACGAAACGATCCTGCTCAGCCTGGCCGGTCAGCTCGAGCAGGCCACGCCGTGGGCCACCCGCACCCCGGCTCGATGGGTGGGCGCTACCGCCGCGAAGTAGCCGCATATCCTCTGAGTCGAACTGTGCGCAACCGGCGGTGTGCGCCCTCAACAGCACAACAACATCAGGACGCCGTCTTCAAAGGAGTAGACAACCTCATGGTGAACCAGCAGCAGGCCGACAAGATGACCACGGGCAAGGGCTTCATCGCCGCGCTCGACCAGAGTGGCGGGTCCACCCCCAAGGCCCTGCGTCTCTACGGTGTCGAGGAGAGCGCCTACTCCTCCGAGGAGGAGATGTTCGACCTGATCCACCAGATGCGCTCGCGCATCATCACCTCCCCGGTGTTCAACGGTGACCGGGTGCTGGCCGCGATCCTGTTCGAGCAGACCATGGACCGCTCCATCGAGGGCAAGCCCACCGCAACGTTCCTCTGGGAGGACAAGGGCGTGGTTCCGCTGCTGA
The DNA here is from genome assembly GCF_048282715.1 of Mycobacterium sp. 134. Taxonomy (NCBI): domain Bacteria; kingdom Bacillati; phylum Actinomycetota; class Actinomycetes; order Mycobacteriales; family Mycobacteriaceae; genus Mycobacterium; species Mycobacterium sp. 134. The sequence goes on along the minus strand of NZ_JBLVUN010000008.1, from coordinate 3,095,401 downwards.
AGATCGACAAGGGCCTGGCCGACGTCGCTGACGGCGTACAGGTGATGAAGCCGATGCCCGGTCTGGACGATCTGTTGGCCCGCGCTGCGAAGAACGGCATCTTCGGCACCAAGGAGCGCTCGGTGATCGGCGCGGCCAACGCCGACGGGATCGCAGCGGTGGTCGCCCAGCAGTTCGAGGTGGCCAAGCAGGTGCTCTCGCACGGTCTGATCCCGATCATCGAGCCCGAGGTCACCATCTCGATCTCCGACAAGGCCGAGGCCGAGGACCTGCTCCGCGACGAGATCACCAAGAACCTCGACGCGCTGCCCGTCGACCAGAAGGTCATGCTCAAGCTGACCCTGCCGACCCAGGCCAACCACTACCAGTCGCTGGTCGAGCATCCGAAGGTGATGCGGGTGGTGGCGCTGTCCGGTGGCTACTCACGCGATGAGGCCAACAAGCTGCTGGCCGAGAACACCGGTGTGATCGCCAGCTTCAGCCGCGCGCTGACCGAGGGTCTGTCGGCCCAGCAGAGCGACGACGAGTTCAACGCCACGCTGGACAAGTCGATCCAGTCGATCTACGACGCGTCCGTCGCGGGCTAGTCGCGGACCCGGCGAGGCAAGGCGCACGCAGATGGTCATCCCGATCGATCGCCCCAAACTGGAGGGCAATGTCGCCGTGGGCGACGGTCGGCAGCTCGGGTTCGCCGAGTTCGGCGACCCGCAGGGCCGTGCGGTCTTCTGGCTGCACGGCACCCCGGGTGCGCGCAGGCAGATCCCGACCGAGGCCCGGATCTACGCCGAGCAGAACCACATCCGGTTGATCGGGGTGGACCGGCCGGGCATCGGTTCGTCCACACCGCACCAGTACCACCGCGTGCTGGATTTCGGTGCGGATCTGCGTACCATCGCCGACACGCTGGGCATCGACAAGATGGCCGTCATCGGCTTGTCCGGCGGCGGCCCCTACACGCTGGCCACCGCGGCCGCCATGCCCGACCGGGTGGTGGCGGCCGGGGTGCTCGGCGGCGTGGCCCCGATGGTCGGGCCCGACGCGATCAGCAGTCCGCTGATGCAACTCGGGGCGGTGGTCGCGCCCATCTTGGAGGTGGCCGGTGCGCCGATCCGGTTGGCCGCCTCCGGGCTGATCCGGCTGATCCGCCCGGTCGCCTCTCCGGCCCTGGAGATCTACGCGCGGATCTCCCCCGAGGGCGACCGGCGCATGCTCGGCCGGCCCGAGTTCAAGGCCATGTTCCTCGACGACCTGCTCAACGGCAGCCGCAAGCAGCTGGCCGCGCCCTTCTACGACATCGTGGTGTTCGAGCGCGACTGGGGTTTCCGCCTCGACGAGGTCAAGGTTCCGGTGCGCTGGTGGCACGGCGACCACGACCACATCGTGCCGTTCGCCCACGGGCAGCATGTGGTCTCCCGGCTGCCGGACGCGGTCATGACCGAGCTGCCCTACGAAAGCCACCTGGGTGGGCTGGGTTGCGCCGAGGAGATCATGGGCACGATGATCTCGACATGGGACAAGGCGAAGTCGGACTGAGCTCGCCCGAGGCTTGACCTCAACCATTGTTCAGGGCCGAGGCTGTGGTCATGGCAACTTCCATGACCCAGATCCGGACCGACCTGTGGGAAACCCGCACCGACACACCGTTTCCAGGTTTGACCACACATGCCTACCTGTGGACACGGGGCGGGCACAACGCGCTGTTCTACTGCCCGGCCGGCGACGCGGATTTCGCCACGCTGGATTCACTCGGCGGGGTCGACGACCACTATCTGTCGCACCAGGACGAAGCAGGCCCGATGCTGGCCCGCATCGCCGGGCGCTTCGGCTCCCGGCTGCACGCGCCGGCCGCCGAACGCGACACGATCGAACCGCACAGCCCGATCGACGTACCGCTGTCCTCCCGGTACGTCGATGACTGTGGTGTCGAGGTGATCCCCACCCCCGGCCACACTCCGGGGAGCACGAGCTATCTCGTCGAGGGCGCCCAGGGCCGGTATCTGTTCACCGGGGACACCATGTTCGTCGCCGCCGACGACCGGTGGTCGACGTTCGTGATCCCCGGCGTCGGCGACGCCGCGGCGTTGGCCGACAGCCTGCACCTGCTGGCGAGCCTGCGGCCGGACGTCGTCATCTCCAGCGCCTACGGGGCGCGTGCGGTCACCGTCCTCGATGCGGGTGCCTGGCCGGCCTGCGTCGACGAGGCGTTGCGGTCGATACCGGTGACCCGGTGATGTTCGAGTAGCGCACTACTCTAGGCCCGGCCCCGGCCTGCTCCGATACTTCGAACAACTGGCGACGTGCCAGCAGGTCCGGAGGTCGGCAATGGCAACGATCGGCAAACACGCGATGGTGCTCGGCGCGAGCATGGGCGGGCTGCTGGCCGCCCGGGCGCTGGCCGATTTCTTCGACACCGTCACACTCGTGGAGCGCGACGTCCTGCCGGACGGTCCGGTTCAGCGGCGCGGCGTCCCGCAAGGCCGGCATGCCCACGGACTGCTCAGCGGCGGACTGCAGGCGCTTGCCGAACTGTTTCCCGGCCTCCCCGAGGAGTTGGCGGCCGACGGAGCCACAGTGCTCGACGGGGCGAATCTGTCCCTCATCTCGCTGACATTCGGCGGCCACAGGCTCAATCTCGACGGGGAACCGTCCAGACCGATCGCGTCGTATCTGGCCAGCAGACCGTTTCTGGAGGCGCATGTCCGGGACCGGGTGCGCGCGATGGCAAACGTCGACATCCTCGACGGGCACGACGCGGTCGAGTTGTTGATGGATGACACCCGGCGCGTGACCAGCGTCCTCGTGGCCCCTCGCAGCGGTGGTACCGGACGGGCGATAGCCGCCGACCTGATCGTCGACGCGATGGGCCGCGCCGGACGCACACCCGCGTTCCTGGAGAGCGCCGGATTCGGACGGCCGGCCGAAGACCGGATCGCGGTGCAGGTGGCCTATTCCAGCCAACTGATGCGCTTCGGCGACGAAGCTCCGCGCGACCGGCTCACTCTCGTCGGAGCTGTTCCCGAAAGACCCTATGGTGGTTCACTTTTCGCCTACGAGGACAACACCTGGCTGCTCACCACGGCCGGGATGAACGGTCAGGAACCACCGGCCGATCTGCCCGGGATGATCGCCTTCGTCGAGGATCTGTTCCCCGCCGAAACCATCACGGCATTGCGCAGCGCCCAGCCGGTCGGGGCGGCGGCCACCTTCCGTTATCCGGCGAGTGTGCGGAGACGCTACGAGCGCATGCCCAGCTTCCCCGAAGGCCTCCTGGTGTTCGGCGACGCGATCTGCAGCTTCAATCCGGTGTACGGACAGGGCATGTCGGTGGCCGCGCTCGAGGCGCTGGCGTTGCGCGACTGCCTGGTCCGGGGAGCCGACGATCTGGGCCGCCGATTCCTGCGGGCCGCTGCCGGCTGCGTCAACACGGCATGGCAGATGGCTTGCGGCGCCGATCTGGCCCTGCCGCAGATCCCTGGCCCCCGGCCGGTGTCGGTGCGGCTGGCCAACTGGTACACCGAGCGGGTGCTCACGGCCGCCGAGGACGATCCGGTGGTCACCGAGGCGTTCTTCCGGGTGATGAACCTGGTCGATCCACCCAGCCGGCTGATGCATCCGGCCATCGTGCGGCGGGTGGCGGCCGGCTCGTCCCGCCGAAACCGCACACGACGGCCGGCGGCGCCCGCCGAAGCCGCCGTCGCACCGCTGGGCTGACGACGGGTCAGTCGCCGCCGTCTGTGAGCGCCCGGCGCAGCAGGTGCATCGCCACCGTCGTGGCCCGCTCCCTGATATCGGATCGGTTGCCAGGGAGGCGGAGGGTGCGGGTGATCGCCGCCGATCCGGCCCGGACCGCGAAACACACGGTGCCGACAGGCTTCTCCGGGCTGCCGCCGTCCGGACCCGCGATACCGCTGATGGCCACCGCGGTATCGGCACCGAAATGGTGCAACGCGCCGGTGACCATGGATTCGACCACCGGTTCGGATACCGCGCCGTACTCGGTGATCAGCACCGGATCCACGTTCAAAAGTTCGGCCTTGGCCTCGTTCGAATAGCTGACCACCCCACCGGCGAAGTAGTCCGAGCAGCCGGGGATGTCGGCCAACCGGGCGGCCAGCAGTCCCGCGGTGCACGATTCCGCGGTGGCGATCCGGTGCCCGGCCAACAGGCCGGCCACCTGCTCGTCCACCGTCGTGCCGTCCTCGGAGTACAGCGCGGCACCGTGGCGGTCGCGCAGCAGCGTCAGCAGCTCCTGGTAGGTGCCGGCGGCGTCGGGCTCGTACCGGGTGACGATCTCGAGTTCACCGCGGCGCAGGCAGGTGGTGATCTCCAGTGCGTCGAAACCCGCGATCGATGCCTCTGCGTCGCGCAGAGTCTCGGCCAGGCCGGATTCGGCGAGCCCGAACATCCGCACCATTTCCTGCCGGTAGCGGGTACGGCCCGAAATAGCCTGTTGCACAGCCTCGGTGGCGACAGCTGTGTGCCACATCGGCTGCAACTCGCGCGGCGGGCCGGGCAGGACGACGACCGTCGGGCTGCCGCCCACCACGACGCCGGGGGCAGTGCCCACGGGCGCGAGGACCTCCGCACCGACAGGCACCATGGCCTGCTTGCGGTTGGCGGCGCGCACCGCGTCGAAATCCACGCCGGGACGGTCGCCGATCAGCTTGCGCAGGATGGCGGCGATTCGCTCCTCCATGGCCTCGTCGAGAACGAGTTCACGACCGCAGAACTCGGCGACCGTCGCGACGGTGAGATCGTCGGCGGTCGGCCCGAGCCCGCCGCTCGTCACGATCAGGTCCACACCCTCGGCGGCCAGGAACCGCAACTGTGCCTCGATGTCCCGGGGACGGTCACCGCAGATGGTGATGTGGGCGAGTTCGACCCCGAGCTCGAGAAGCTGGTCGGCCAGGCACGGACCGTTGCGGTCCTGAACCCTCCCGGTGAGTACTTCTGTTCCGGTAACGACGATGCCTGCACGCGCGCTCACCCGTTGAACACTACGCAGCGGGCGCGCGCCGACGCTCAGAAGCCGTAGCCCAGTTCGGCCGGAACATCACTCGCGAAGGCCGCACCGAGCCGCTGCACCATCTCTGAGTCCTTGCCGCGCAATCGGTTTGCGGCGAGAAACGACTCGGGGCGGTGGGCGCCCAGATAGAGGCTGCCGAGCACGTCCAGGTCGAGTTCGATGTCTGCCGGAGCGTCGGTGGGCGTACACCGGGCCCGGCCGTCGCGAATCTGCAGGGCGTACCGGCCGCCGTCGTCACGGAAACCGTCGGTGACGTCCAGCACGGTGTCGAGGTCGGCCTGGTAACGGCGGGCCTCAAGGGCAGCCGGGACGTCCATGATCCGGACCCACATGTCGTCGCTGCTCGAAGTCACCCGGGCCAGCCGCGAGTTGGTCAGCAGATAGGGCACGACCTCGCCGGGATGGGTCCAGATGCTCACCTTCTCCATGAGGTCCATCCCCAGCAACGCCCGCCAGAGCGCGATGTGGGCGTCGGGGGTCACCGCGGTGACCTCGCGTACCCGCAGCGTCCGGGACTCCTCGCCGTGCACCCGGTACAGCGCATAGCCGTCGGGATGCAGGAATGCGAACCACTCGGAACCGCCGTCGCGGGTGTTCTCCCGATCGGCCAGGACGTCGTCCCACAGGGGCGTCGGGCACGCCAGACCGCCCGGCGTCCGCAGTCGCCAGCGGTCGTAGATCTCGGCCAGGGCATCGCGGTGTTCGGCGGGTTTGACCAGGCGAACACCGCCCGGGTCGGGGACCGAGGAATGGAACTGGGCGAATCTGCGCTCGATCGTCATCAGGTGCACGGTGGTGGCCGGGCCGTAGCCGAACCGGCCGTAGATTCCGCCTTCGCTCGCGGTGAGCGCGGCGATCGGATACTTCGCATCGGCGATCCGCTGGTGCAACTCGGTGTACATCGACCGCAGGATCCCCCGCCGCCGATGAGTGGGAGCGACAGCCACGTAGCTGATACCCGCCGCCGGCAGCACCCCGCCGCCCGGAACGGTCAGGGTGAGATCGAGGTAGATCGACTGGCCGACGATGTCGCCGTCGCTGCCACCGTCACGCATCACCACGCCGCCGTCGGCGGGCACCATCTGCTGCCACGCCGACATCGAATCGGGGTGGTTGACCTCGCCGAATGCGGTGTTGCCGAGCAGTGCCATGCCTGCCCAGTCGGCGTCAGTGACGCTGTGCAGAGTGAGAGTTGTCGCCGGGGAGGACACGTTGTCGATCACGGAATCCGACGGTGCCACACCGTCACCGGACAATGCGACCGAATTTCGGCCCACGCGATCCGGCAGCTAGCGAATCAGCGCTTGAGCCACGCGTTCACGGTCGCCAGTTCGCGGGTGTAGGTGGTCATGATGTCGTCCTGGTACAGCGTCGCCCCACTGATCGTGGTCGGGCCCTGCCACACCACCCTGATCCGGTTCGCGCCGCGCTGGTAGACGTCCACCCGGTCGAGGTCACGGTGCACCCATCCGCCGCTCTCGGCCAGCTGTCCTACCTCATGGCGCTCATCGGGTGTGGTCATCAGCCGATCCTATCGCCGTGCCCGCTGGTCGATCGGCACCACCGTCGGCGCACTGTTGTAACCGCCGACCCGGACCCAGTTGGGTCCATGCTCCGAACCGGGGACCGTGCCGGTGACCTCCACCGTCTCCCCCGGGTAGACGGTGACGTAATTGTCGGAGTACTCGATCGGCAGGATCTCGTCACCGTCGCGGGTGGTGGTGATCTCGGCGCGTTCGAAGAACGCGATCTGCCGGCCGGGGTTGTGCAGCTGTATCAGCACGCTGGCACTGCCGTCGGCCGATTCGGTCCGGTGCGCGGTCACCTGCAGCTGTGCCGGCGCCATCGTGTTGAGCGGGGTCATGTCGGCCCAGCTGCTCTGTACGAGGTCGAACGCCTGGTCGTTGACCGGTGGGCCGACATCGTCGAGTTGCTGCGACTGCCAGTAGGTGTTGTCGGCCACGACGGCGCCGTTCTCGTCGAGCAGTTCACAGCGGACGAACACCACCGGGGAGTCGGCTGCCAGCCGCGGCAACGACAACCCGGGCACGACGCCGTTCGACGGCACGGCCGGCACATCGGAACTCCGGTCGTCGCGCATCCGCCCGGCCAGGTCGTAGGTCCGCACCCGCACCCGCAGGCCCGTCCGCTCCTGCGGGGACTGATTGACCACAGACACATGGGCGGTGTCGTGATCGCCGGTGGCATAGGAGTCGAACACCACCGACAGCGGACGCAGCCCCTTCTTGGCCCCGTAGTAGGCGCCGCCGGGCCGCAGGTAGTAGTCGAAGAGATGACCGAAGAACGACGGCCAGTGATTGTTGAGCATCCAGTAGATGGTCATCTTGTGGTTGTCCCACCCGCCGGCCGCGAACGCCTCGAACTGCGCGCGCGTCGACTCGTAGTGGGCCAGTTGCGCTTTGCGGGCGAATTCCTCTGCGCCGCGCGAGGATCCGTAGCGCTGGACCACCGCGGTCCGGATGCTCTCCAGCGCGGCGTTGCTCGGGTTGGCCCCGGCGTGGAAGTACCAGGCCTCGTTGATCGGCCAGAGTTTGTCCGGCGGGATGAACTTCTGCAGGCTGGCGAACGGCGGGATGTGTTCGTTGTCGCCCTGTTCGGCATTGGAGCCGCGGGTGGCCTGGTACTGGCCGCTGAACCAGTAGCTCGGCGGGCGCCACGTGTACGGGCCGGCCATGTGGATGCCGTCCCAGTCAGGTTCCCCGTTGGCGTCGCGGGCCAGGGACGACACCGTGTCGACGACGGTGTTGGGCCAGTGCAGATCGCGCAGGATCCCGTGATATCCCTCGAGCACCGGTGCCGGGGGCTTGCCGTCGCTGCCGTTGGCCCAGAGGAACGCCGACGCGTGCCCGCGCAGAGACAGGATCTGCGAGCGCATGCTCTCGTCGGCCACCCGCCGATCCTCGTCATCCCACTGCCACCACTTCTCCCACTGGTTGCAGCACATCCAGCCGTACATCAGCGGGATGCCGAGCTCGTCGGCGCGCTCGATGATGTTGTCGCCCGGGAACTTCCCCTCCAGCCGCAGCATGTTCAACCCCAGGTCCCGGACGTATCCGAGGATGGCGTCCTCACGCTGCGGGTCGTACTGGAACAACAGGTCGGGCGTATATGCCGCCCCCCGCACCAGGAAGTCGCGCCCGTTGACCGTCAGGTAGAAGCTGCCGCCGCGGCCCAGGTCGGGGAACTGCTCGTCGTTGTCGCGGTGCTGGGCCACGGTGCGGATACCGAACCGGGAATCCACGGTGTCGGTGGCCCGGCCGTACCGCAGGAACTCCAGCCGCAGGTCGTACAGATCGGGCCTGCCCATGGTGTAGGGCCACCACAGGTCGGGGTTGCTGACCCGCAGGGCCGCGAAAGTGTCCGGGTCGAACCGGATTTCACGGCTCTCCCCTGGCGCCAGGCTGACCGGTTGATCCACCGAGATGGGCGGTTTACCGGGCCGGCTGATGCGGGCCCGGACCACACCGCGCATCGGTACGTCGGCCGTGTTTCGGATTTCGGAGTAGACGGTGAGCCGGGCAGAGTCGGTGGCGGGCAGCGGTAGCTCGGTGGTGACCAGTGGGTCACTGAGCACGACCTGCCCCGAGTAGCTCAGGTAGACGGGTTTGAAGATGCCCGCATTGCGGTCGGCCACATAGGAATTGCCCCGCAGTGGGTTCTTGTCCGGGCCCTGGTAACCGATGCGGTTCCAGTTGAGCCAGTCCCACCAGCTGTCGGCCAGCTCGACGCCGTCGATGTCCTGTAACGCCTGTTCGGGCGTCACCCTGACCGCCAGCGTGTTGACGCCCCCGGGGTTGATCCATGGGGTCGCGTCGATCTCGTGGATCGTGTGCATGCCCACCAGCAGTGAATTGCCCGCGATCATCGTGCCGTTGAGCCACACCTCGGCGCGGTAGTTGATGCCGGGGAAATCGAGCCGGTAGCTGGAACTGCCCTGCGGCGCGGTGAAGGTCGTGCGGTACCACCAGTCCTGCCGGAACAGGTCGTCCGGCACGTCGGCCAGGTTGTCCCCCACGTACAGGTCCGGATAGGTGCCGTCCTCCTGCAGCGCCCCCAGCACGGTGGACGGCATCTGTTTGACCGGGTGCCAGTCGGCATTCACCTCGCCGGGCGTGGACATCGCAGCGCCGTCGGCCGTCGTGGTGCGCGCCGAGGCCAGCTGCCAACCCTGCGCCAGTTCTATCCGCCCCGACGGCGGCTCCGGCTTGGCGAACGGCGGGAAATCGGCCGCGCACAGCGAGAACAGCAGCACTGCGGCGAGGACGAAGCCCACCATTCTGGCCCGAAGACTCAGGCCGGCGCGGCGATTCCGGGCGGAAATGGGCAGCTCCTCAAAGACCGGTGTGGCACCGCGTCCATGAGTCGATGCCCTGCCGGGTCATTCTGCCGTGGCCGGTACCGCCGCGTGCGGCCGGTGCGCCCTCAGAGCTTGTGCGGGACGTCGTTGACGAGGCCACCGTCCATGACGAACTCGGCGCCGGTGGCGTAGCGGGATTCATCGCTGGCCAGGAACACCACGAAGCTGGAGACCTCGTCGGGCTGTCCGGGCCGGCCCAGCGGAATGGTGAGCATGTCCTCGGGGAAGTGCTCGGTCATCGGGGTCCGGATGAATCCGGGGTGGATCGAGTTGACCCGGATCTGCTTGGGACCCAGCTCCAGCGCCGCGGACTTGGTCAGACCGCGCACGGCCCACTTGGAGGCCACATACGGGTGCACCATGGCCGCACCGCGCAGTCCCTCGATGGACGAGACGTTGATGATCGAGCCGCCGCCCGCGGCCTTCATGGCCTTGACGCTGGCCTGCATGCCCAGGAAGGTGCCGGTCAGGTTGACGTCGAGCACCTTCTGCCACTGGGCCATGTCGAACTTGCCGATCTGGCCGATCGCGACGATCCCGGCGTTGTTCACCAGCACATTGAGCAGGCCGAACTCCTCGGTCGCCGTTGCGACTGCGGCATCCCACTGGTCGGCATCGGTGACGTCGAGGTGGACGTAGCGCACGGCGTCGCCGAGTTCGGCGGCCAGCGCCTTGCCCTCGTCGTCGAGGATGTCGCCGATCACCACCTTGCCGCCCTCGGCGACCAGAGCGCGGGCGTGCTCCGCGCCCATACCCCGCGCGCCGCCACTGATGAGTGCCACTTTTCCATCTACCCGTCCCATGACGGCTGAGGCTACCGCCTGCGGCGCGAAATTAGAACTTGTTCCAATTTTGTCGCCGGATCGGCATACTGCGATTAGACCGCACACCTTGAGGAGACCTGTATGGCCATTCGCGTGGCGATCGTCGGCACCGGAAACTGCGGCCGGTTGGCCCTGATCCAGCTCATCGACGACCCCCGGTTCGAACTCGTCGCGGTGGGCACCTCGACCGAGGCGAAGGTCGGCCTGGACGCCGGCGAACTGGCCGGACTGGACGGCGTCACCGGGGTCACCGCCACGCTGGGCATCGAAGCCGCGATCGCCGCCAAACCGGACTGCCTGGTGTACTGCGCGATGGGCGACACCCGACCGGTCGAGGCAACCCGCGATGTGATGGCGGCGCTGTCCGCCGGGATCAACGTGGTGGGATCCGCCCCAGGCGGTCTGCAATTCCCTTGGGGCGCCATGCCACAGAAGGCCATCGACCGCGTGGAGGATGCTGCGCGGAGCGGGAATTCGAGTGTGTACATCACCGGGGTCGATCCCGGGTTCGCCACCGACCTCGTCCCCTTCGCCATCGCCAGCACATGTCAGCGCATCGACCAGATCAAGACCATGGAGATCGCCGACTACGCCACCTACGACGGCGCCGAGGTGATGTCGATCGTGATGGGCTTCGGCAATCCGATGGATCAGCCCGGCATGCTCTTCTACCCCGGCATCCTCAGTGCCGCCTGGGGCACCGCGATCAAGATGCTGGCGGCCGGCCTGGGCGTCGAGCTCGAGGAGATCACCGAGAGCTACGAACTGGAACCCGCGCCGGAGGACATCGAGGTCGCCACCGGCGTGATCGCCAAGGGCACGGTGGCCGCGATGCGGTTCGAGATCAACGGCATGGTCGACGGCAAACCGCTGATCGTCGTCGAGCACATCACCCGGGTGCGTGAAGACCTGCGCCCGGATTGGGCCCAGCCGGCCCAACCGGGTGGCTCCTACCGGGTCGAGATCAGCGGCGAGCCGTCCTACGTCGTGGACATCTGCCCGACCAGTAGCCGCGGCGACCACAACTACGCGGCGATCCTGGCCGCGGCCGGCCGGATCGTCAACGCCATCCCCGATGTGGTGGCCGCCCCGGCCGGCATCCGAACCACGCTGGACCTCCCGCTGGGTACCGGCAAGGGGCTGTACAGACTCGGCTAGGCGCCCGGCCGTAGTCGACCCTCGCCGCGGCGGCGGCCACCGGGCCTGGGCAGCGTCAGCACCGGCCAACCGTGGTCGTTGGCGGCCGAGGCCAGCCCGGGCCGCGGGTTCACCGGCCGCGGATGGCCCACCAACCGCATCAGTGCACCGTCCTCATCGCCGTCGGCATAGAAATAGCTGTGCGCGAGGTCGATCCGCCCTCCCTGGCAGAAGTCCTGCACCGCGGCGGCTTTGCGGGCACCCCAGATGATGGGCTCGACGATCCCACCGGTCAGCCGGCCCTCGCCGTCGGTGGTGAAGTGATTGCACAGCACATGGTCGATCCCGAGGTGGCGCGCCACCGGCTCGGCGTGGATGGTCAGGGCCGAGGAACTCAACACGACGGTGTGGCCGCGGTCCTGGTGCCGACGAACCACCTCCCGCATGTGGGGATAGACCCGCTGCGCGATCCGGTTCTCGAAGAGGTACTCCCCCAGCTCGTCGAGTTCGGGCAGGGATTCGCCGCGTAGGTACCCGGCCGCCCGCACCAGGAGCCGCTCGAACGGCATCCGGCCGATCCGGTAGCGCACGGAGGCCTCGACGATTCCGAGGATCTCGCCGGCAGCGGCCTGCCGCCGCCGGATGCGATGACCGGCGTGCGCGGTCGCGGTGAATCCGTCCACCAACGTGCCGTCGAGGTCGAAGAAGGCTCCCACCTGCGCACCGCCCGGACCCACTCCGATTTCCTCGAGCGACTCAGGTGGCGACAACGTGCGGCCCATGGGGCTACTAAACCAAGCCGCCACGACACTCGGCCAGTCGAGACCAGATCAGGACTAGAACAGAGGGATGTCCGCACAAACACATTCCGTCGGGATCAAGGACGTCGCGGCCGTCATCGCCACCGGACGATTCGAGGAGGCGAAAGCCTGGTACACCCGCCTCCTCGGCCGGGAACCCGACCTGGAACCCGTTCCAGGTGTCGCGGAATGGCAGCTGACGGCGACCGCGTGGCTACAGGTCGTCACCGATCCCGCCTGCGCAGGGCGATCGGCCGTGCGATTCGGGGTCGACGATCTGGACACCATCTCCGCAGCACTGCGCGACGATGGCGTGACCGTGACAGAACCGCAGGTCATCGCAAATATGGTCGCCGTCATCGACGTCGCGGATCCAGACGGAAACGAAGTGTCGTTCGTAGCCGAGCTCGCGTGAATCTGCCGGGTCGCGACCCAAAACGATCTAAGGTGGTACTAAACTAGAACACGTTTCACTTCTGTCCGGGCCACAGCGGCCGAGGACTCCCAAACCGCACCTCCATTGAAGGAGCTCAGAATGCACACCGCACTCTGCGACGAACTCGGGATCGACGTCCCGATCTTCGCGTTCACCCACTGTCGTGACGTTGTGGTCGCCGTCAGCAAGGCCGGTGGTTTCGGCGTGCTGGGCGCCGTCGGATTCACCCCCGAGCAGCTCGAGATCGAACTGAACTGGATCGACGAGCACATCGGCGATCACCCGTACGGCGTGGACATCGTCATCCCGAACAAGTACGAGGGCATGGACACCAACATGTCCGCCGACGATCTCAAGGGCATGCTGCAGTCGCTGGTGCCCCAGGAGCACCTGGACTTCGCCAAGAAGATCCTCGCCGACCATGGCGTGCCGGTCGACCACAGTGACGACGACGCCCTGCAGCTGCTGGGCTGGACCGAGGCCACTGCGACACCTCAGGTCGAGATCGCACTGAAGCACCCCAAGATGACGCTGATCGCCAACGCCCTGGGCACCCCGCCGAAGGACATGATCGACCGCATCCACGCCGAGGGGCGCAAGGTCGCGGCGCTGTGTGGGTCGCCGTCACAGGCCCGCAAGCATGCCGACGCCGGCGTCGACATCATCATCGCCCAGGGCGGCGAGGCCGGCGGCCACAGCGGCGAGATCGGTTCGATCGTGCTGTGGCCCCAGGTGGTCAAGGAGGTCGCCCCGGTTCCGGTTCTGGCCGCCGGAGGTATCGGCAGCGGCCAGCAGATCGCCGCGGCGCTGGCACTCGGCGCCCAGGGCGCCTGGACCGGCTCCCAGTGGGTGATGGTCGAGGAGTCCGAGCACACCGAGCAGCAGCACGCCGCGTACGCCAAGGCCACCAGCAAGGACACCGTGCGCAGCCGGTCGTTCACCGGCAAGCCGGCCCGCATGCTCCGCAACGACTGGACCGAGGCCTGGGAGAACCCGGACAACCCGAAGCCGCTCGGCATGCCGCTGCAGTACATGGTGTCCGGCATGGCCGTCGCCGCCACGCACAAGTACCCCAACGAGAGTGTCGACGTCGCGTTCAACCCGGTGGGCCAGGTGGTCGGCCAGTTCAAGAAGGTCGAGAAAACCTCCGCGGTGATCGAACGCTGGGTGCAGGAGTACCTGGAGGCGACGGGCAACCTCAATGCCCTCAATGAGGCCGCCGGCGTGTGATCGAGGCCGCCGGCAGCGGGTTCCTGATCGCCGTCCTGTGGATGGACCTGATCTTCGATGTCCAGGTCCTGGCCCATCGCAGGTCGGCCGAGTTGCCGGAACCCGTGCTGGCGTCCATCGCCGGTTACTACCACCGGGCCACCACCACATCGCGCCCGATGAGTCTGCTGATCGCCGCCGTCATGGTGATTCTCTTGGCGGCGTTGGCTTTTCACGCAGTCGACGGCACCGGGCCGGGTTGGCTCACGGCGGTACTCGCGGTGCTCGCCGGTGGCCCCGTGCTGCTGGCCTTGCTGCACACCGTCCCCCTGGCCGTGAAACTGGGCCACCGCAGGGGCACAGTCATCGAACAGTCCCGGCGGGCGCGCTCCGTCTGTCGCGACCATCTGCTGTGCCTGACGAGCATGTCGGCTTTTCTGACTTTGTGGTTGGCCGCTACTTAGGTCATCAACGCGGCGGATTGCAGTCACTATCAGGCAGCAATCCGCCGCGTAAGTCGCAAGTGGTGGGCGTAGACCGATGCCCATCGATTATGTATGGTTGCATACATAGCCGGTGAAAGGGCGTCGGATGGCTGGTCCTCGTGAACGCATGGTGGCCTCGGCCGCATTGCTGATCCGGGAGCGCGGTGCGCACCCGACCGCGATCGCCGACGTACTGGCCCACAGCGGCGCCCCGCGCGGCTCGGCCTATCACTACTTCCCCGGTGGCCGGACCCAACTCCTCTGCGAGGCAATCGATTACGCCGGCGATTATGTGGTGTCCCGGCTGGCCAAGGCCGACAGTGCCGCGGCTCTGCTCGACGGCCTGATCGCGATGTACCGCAAGCAACTCCTCAGCTCCGGCTTCCGCGCCGGCTGCCCCGTCGTCGCGGTGGCGGTCGAGGCCGGCGACCCGCAGCAGGCCGAAGCTCCCGACCCGGTCCTGGAACGCGCCGGGGCCGCGTTCACCCGCTGGGCCGCGCTGATCGCCGACCGCCTGCGCGGCGACGGAGCCGACCCGGACCGCGCCGATCAACTGGCGATGCTGATCCTGTCCGCCATCGAGGGCGCGATCGTCGTCGCCCGTGCCACCCGTGACGTCACGCCGCTGGATCAGATCCACGGTCAACTACGTGAGCTCCTGCCGGAAGGAACATCGTCATGACCGTCGACCAATGGCAACCCACCGCCTGCATCCTCTGCGAATGCAACTGCGGCATCGTGGTGCAGACCGAGGACCGCGCCATCACCAAGATCCGCGGCGACAAGGACCATCCGGCGTCGCAGGGCTACACGTGCAACAAGGCGCTGCGACTCGACCACTACCAGAGCAACGCCAACCGGCTGACCTCACCGCTACGGCGTCGTCCTGACGGCAGCTATGAGGAGATCGACTGGGACACCGCGATTTCCGAGATCGCCGCCGGGTTCCTCGCCATCAGGGAGCAGCACGGCGGCGACAAGATCTTCTACTACGGCGGCGGCGGGCAGGGCAATCACCTCGGCGGCGCGTACAGCGGGGCCTTCCTCAAGGCGATCGGGTCGCGGTACCGGTCGAATGCCCTGGCGCAGGAGAAGACCGGCGAGGCGTGGGTCGATGCCCACCTCTACGGCGGGCATACCCGCGGCGAGTTCGAGCACGCCGAGGTCTCGGTGTTCGTCGGCAAGAATCCCTGGATGTCGCAGAGTTTCCCCCGGGCCCGGGTGGTGCTCAACGAGATCGCCAAGGATCCGGACCGCGCGATGATCGTCATCGACCCGGTGATCACCGACACCGCCAAGCTCGCCGACTTCCATCTGCGGGTACGACCGGGCACCGATGCCTGGTGCCTGGCCGCGATGGCCGCGGTGCTGGTGCAGGAAGACCTGTGCGACGAAGACTTCCTGGCCGCACACGTCAACGGTGTCGAACCGGTCCGGGACGTGCTCCGGCAGGTCCCGATCGGCGACTACGCACTGCGGTGCGGAGTCGAGGAGTCACTGTTGCGCCAGGCGGTGCGCCGGATCGCCGCAGCCGGCAGCGTGGCGGTGTTCGAGGATCTCGGCATCCAGCAGGCCCCCAACAGCACACTGTGTTCCTACCTGAACAAGATGCTGTGGATCCTCACCGGGAACTTCGCCAAACCCGGTGGGCAGCACCTGCATTCGTCGTTCGCCCCGCTGTTCGGCTCGGGCGGGGTCGGCCGTAGCCCGGTCACCGGCGCCCCGGTGATCGCCGGCCTGGTTCCGTCGAATGTGGTGCCCCAGGAGATTCTCACCGATCACCCCGACCGGTTCCGCGCCATGATCGTCGAGAGCAGCAACCCCGCGCATTCGGTCGCCGATTCGGCGGCGGTGCGGACCGCACTCGAGTCGCTTGAGCTTCTGGTGGTCATCGACGTCGCGATGACCGAGACGGCACGGCTGGCCCACTATGTGCTTCCCGCCGCCAATCAGTTCGAGAAGCCCGAGGCGACGTTCTTCAATCTCGAATTCCCGCACAACACCTTCCATCTGCGGCACCGGCTGTTCGAGCCGCTGCCCGGCACCCTGCCCGAACCGGAGATCTGGGCACGCCTGGTCCGCGCCATCGGCGCGGTCGACGACGCCGAGCTGGACCCATTGCGGCGCGCCGCGCGGGAGGGGCTGGACGCCTATGCCGCCGCGTTCCTCGGCGCGGTCGGCGCCAATCCCGGGCTCGGCCGGGTGCTGCCGTACGTGCTGTACGAGACCCTCGGACCGGTACTGCCAGAAGGGTTGGCCGGGGCTGCCGCGCTGTGGGGCCTGGCCCAGAAGACGGCGATGACCTACCCCGAGGCGGTACGCCGCGCCGGGCACGCCGACGGCAACGCCTTGTTCGAGGCCATCCTGGCCGCCCGGTCCGGGCTCACGTTCACCGTCCACGAATACCGGGACGACTTCGCCTTGATCGGCCACGCGGATCGCAAGATCGCGCTGGACATGCCCGAGATGCTCGACGCGGTCGGAGCGCTGCCGAGCATGCCCACGGCGCTGACCACCGAGGAGTTCCCCATGGTGCTGTCCGCCGGTGAGCGGCGCGCCTACACCGCCAACGACATCATCCGCGATCCGGGCTGGCGCAAACGAGACACCAACGGCGCCTTGCGGATCAGCGTCGACGATGCCGAGGCCATCGGGCTGCTCGACGGTGACCGGGCCAGGATCACGACAGCGGCGGGCAGCGCGGAGGCCACCGTGGAGATCAGCGACGCGATGCTGCCCGGGCACATCTCGCTACCCAACGGGTTCGGCCTGGATCACACCGACGGCGACGGGCGTGCCGTCGTGCCCGGGGTCGCGCCCAACGAACTCACCTCGTCTCAGTGGCGCGACGAGTACGCGGGCACACCGTGGCACAAACACGTGCCCGCCCGGGTCGACCGGATTCCGGTCGCCAGCGTGCCGGCCTGATCAGCCCGCCCTGGGCCGTCAGGGCAGGGGCGCGGGCGGGGCCGGAACCGGACCGGCCGGGCCGGCCACCGGAACGGGACCACCAGGGCCGGCCGGCGCCACGGCGCCACCCGGGCCGACGGACGGAACCGGAGCGCCCGGCCGGCGGACACCGGTGCCTCCCCCGGCGCCTGAGGCGCGGTCGGAACGTTCGGGCCAGGCACCTGGCCGGGCACGGGCGTGTTCATGCCACGCTGCGCGAGCCCGAGTACCAGTGCTTCCTTGCCGCTGATCTCCTGATTCTGCACGGCGTGCCACAGATCCTTGAGATAGCTCAAGTTGGGGGTTTCGGTGCCCTGCCCGGTGGGATCCATCGTCGCTCCGGGCGGCAGGGCATCGGGACTTGCCAGGTGAGGCGTCTCTCCCGGGGCTACGGCAACCGGCGCCGCCGGATCTCCGGCCGCGGCCAGAACCGCCGGTGCGGGCGCGGGCGCAGGCGCCGGCGCGGGGGCGGGCGGCACCACCGGATTGGGCGGCTCCGCGGCCGCCGCGGCGGCCATGGCCAACGCCACGACGGGACCCGACACACAGCCCGTCACGACGATCCCGAACCTACGGATGTCGACTCGCATTCTCGATGGCCTCCTGCTGTTGCTCCAGGGACAGATGGTAACGCTGACTGCATCGTTGCGCTCGTCCAACCGTTACAACGCAAGAATCGGAACACGTTCCAATACGAACAATGTGGGAGTTTCCGAAACCCGCTCCATAGGGCCCCACCTGTGGTGTAGCAATGGCATTACGCCACTACACAACGTCGTCGCGAGGAGCGCCAACGCCATGCCGACTCTGCACCTCCCGCCCGGATTCGACTTCACCGATCCCGACATCTATGCCGAACGACTGCCTGTCGAGGAACTCGCCGAGATGCGCAGGATCGCGCCGATCTGGTGGAACGAACAGCCGGTGGGCCAAGGGGGGTTCGACGACGGCGGGTTCTGGGTCGTCACCAAGCACAAGGACGTCAAGGAGGTGTCCCTGCGCAGTGACGTGTTCTCCAGCCAGGAGAAGACCGCCCTACCGCGCTACCGGGAGGGCACCGTCCAGCAGCAGATCGACCAGGGCAAGTTCGTGATGCTCAACATGGACGCCCCCCATCACACGCACCTGCGCAAGATCATCTCGCGAGCCTTCACACCCCGCGCGGTCGAACTCCTGCGTGCGGACCTCGCCGAGCGAGCCCGCACGATCGTCGAGACAGCAGCCGCCGAAGGCTCGGGCGACTTCGTCGAGCAGGTGTCCTGCGAACTTCCGCTCCAGGCGATCGCGGGGTTGATGGGCGTACCGCAGGAGGACCGCAAGAAACTGTTCGACTGGTCCAACCAGATGGTCGGCGACCAGGACCCCGAGTTCGCCACCAACGATGCGATCAGCGCCTCGGTCGAGCTGATCATGTACGGGATGCAGATGGCGGCCGAGCGGAGCAAGAACCCCGGCGACGATCTGGTCTCCAAGCTGCTGCAGGCCGACGTGGAGGGGCACAAGCTCTCCGACGACGAGTTCGGCTTCTTCGTCATCCTGCTCGCGGTGGCCGGCAACGAGACGACCCGGAACTCGATCACCCAGGGAATGATGGCGTTCGCCGATCACCCAGACCAGTGGGAGTTGTTCAAGCGGGAGCGCCCGGGCACCGCCGCCGACGAGATCGTTCGGTGGGCCACCCCGGTGACGTCATTCCAGCGGACCGCGCTGGAAGACACCGAACTGGCCGGTGTGCAGATCAAGAAGGGGCAACGGGTGGTGATGTTCTACCGCTCGGCCAACTTCGACGAGGAAGTGTTCGACGATCCGTACACCTTCAACATCTTGCGGGATCCCAACCCGCACGTGGGATTCGGCGGCACGGGCGCGCACTACTGCATCGGTGCCAACCTCGCCAGGATGACGATCGACCTGATCTTCAACGCGATCGCCGACGGGATGCCCGATCTGACTCCGCTGGCGGCGCCCGAACGGCTCCGATCCGGCTGGCTGAACGGCATCAAACATTGGCAGGTTGACTACCGCGGCGGCGCTGGCGCGAAACCTCCTGTGTCGCAGTAGGGCTCGGATAGTCGATGATGGATCGCCAGTAGTCCTCCGGGATCTCGGTGTTCGACCGCAGCACGATCGCCAGACCGGTTGCCATTGCGATGCCGAGTAGCCCGAGCCACAGGCCGGCCAGCGCGATCGCAATCCAGAGCACCGTCGTCAAAGTGGGCCACGGCGACGCCAGGGCGAGCACCGGCGCGAAGAAGAATCCCGTGCCGATGTAGGCGGCCGACCCGGCCCGGTCGGCCGCCATCACGAAGTGCAGCCACCGTGGAATCGACTGGGGCCACTGCGGTGAATTGCGCATCTCTGCCTCCTTCGTCGGACGACCTCCACAGTGACGCGGATCGGGTAATCGGTGCAATTACCTGTCAGGTAGTGGTTATCTCCCGCCGCGTGAGTGAGACTCGGGTGGTGACGAGTGCGGCAACCCAGACACCGATCGGGTCACTGATGCGCGACTGGCGATTACGCCGCCGGATCAGCCAACTGGACCTGGCCATCGAGGCCGACGTGTCGGCGCGTCACCTCAGCTTCATCGAGACCGGCCGATCCGTGCCGAGCCGGGCGATGGTGCTCCGGCTGGCCGAGGCCCTCGAGGTCCCGCTGCGGGACCAGAACCAACTGCTGCTCGCCGCCGGGCTGGCACCCGTGTACGCCGAACGGACGCTGGAGGATCCCGAGATGACCGCAGTGCGCGACGGGGTGACCCGAGTGTTGGACGCCTACAACCCATTTCCCTGTGTCGTCGTCGACCGCACCTGGAACCTGTTGCAGGCCAACGCAGGCACCGCAGTGATGCTCGAAGGTGTCGCTCCGCATCTGTTGGACCGGCCCAATGCGTTGCGAATCACCCTGCATCCCGAGGGCATGGCCCCGCGCATCCGGAACCTGGCCGAATGGCGCCACCACCTGATCAGCCGGCTGCGCCGCGAGGTCACCGTCAGCGGATCGGCCGAACTCGCCGACCTTCTCTCCGAGATCGAGTCCTACCCGGGAGGAATGGAACCCGTCCGCGATCTCGGCGGAGTCGTCGTCCCCCTGGAACTGACCGCACCCGACGGCACCGTGCTGACCTTCCTCAGCACTGTCACGACATTCGGCACCGCGCTGGACCTCACCGCCGCGGAACTCAGCATCGAGGCGTTCCTGCCCGCCGATGCCGAGACGGCCGCCGCACTCCGCTGAACGCGGCCGCGCAAGGGTTCGCCTCGGCGGTGTCGAAATCCTTGTCCGGCAACGCCGCCTGCATCAGGCTCCGCGTATGACCGCCACCGCTGACGCTCCCCAGTCCCTGACCCCATCGCGCATCTCACGGTTACGGGTACCCGAACTGGATGAGCTGAGCACCGCGGGTGTGCGCGGCTTCTTCAGCCGGCAGCAGCGCGAGGAAGGGCTGACCTCCAACTGGTTTCGTGCGCTGGCCCTCAACGAGGGTGACCTCGAACGGCTCAACGGCTACCTGCTGCCGTTGCTGGGTGCCGACGGGCGGGGCGGATTGAGTGCGCGTGAGCGCGAGGTGATCGCCACGGTGGTATCCGGGGAGAACCGCTGCGCGTACTGCCACACCAACCATGCCAACAAGCTGGGGAAAGTCGCCGGCGACTGGTCGTTCGGACAACGGGTCGCGATCGACCATCGGCAGGTGGCCGAGCTCACCGAGCGGGAGCGCGCCCTGGGCGACCTCGCCGTCCTGGTCAACAACCATCCGCAGGACATCGGCGACGCCCACTTCGACACGTTGCGCGCCCTCGGACTCGACGACCATCAGATCCTCGAGGGCATCTCGATCGCGGCTTTCATCGGCGCGACCAACCGAATCGGCATCGCCCTGTCGGTTCCGCCGAACCCGGAGTACACCGGCATCCCGCGATAATCAACTGGTATGACCACTTGACCTCTGACCGTCAGAGGGGCAGCATGGCCCTATGGCGTTACAACCGGTCAACCGCAGATCCGTACCCGAGGACGTCTTCGAGCAGATCGTCGCCGAAGTGCTCAGCGGCCAGATGCAGCCCGGCGAACCGCTGCCCAGTGAACGTCGGCTGGCCGAGGTGCTCGGGGTGTCCCGCCCGGCCGTACGTGAGGCGATCAAGCGGCTGACCGAGGCCGGGCTGGTCGAGGTTCGGCAGGGCGACTCCACCACCGTGCGAGACTTCCGCAAGCATGCCGGCCTCGACCTGCTGCCCAGGCTGCTCCTGCGCGCAGGCGAACTCGACGTCAGCGTGGTCCGCAGCATCCTGGAAACCCGCCTGCACAACGGGCCGAAGGTTGCCGAGCTGGCCGCCCGGCGGGCCACCGCCGACCTCGCCGCCCAACTCGGCCGCACCGTCGATGCCCTGGCGGCCGAACCGGATCCGGTCGAGCAACAGCGCCAGGCGCTCGCCTTCTGGGATCTGATCGTCGACGGCGCGGACTCGATCGCATTCCGGTTGATGTACAACACCCTTCGGCAGACCTACGAGCCCGCGCTCCCGGCGCTGGCCACGATGATGGCCGCCGAGGTCGGCCGTCCCGACGCGTATCGGCGGATCGTCGAGGCCATCGAAGCCCGAGACCCGGCGACTGCCCGGCGCGCGGCTCAGGACCTGCTGGAGCCGGCCACCGATGCCCTCATGGGAGCGCTCGAGGCCCTGGAGGAAACCCGATGACGCGCAACGCTTTCAGCTTGGGTGACGCGGCCCGGGAATTCGTCAGGCACCCCTCCCCCTGGATGATCGGCACCGCGCTGGTCGTCAGCGTCGCAGCGCGGTGCGCCGTCGGGGACTGGCAACTCACCGACGTGCTCGTGCCCGTGGTGATGCTCGTGACGTTCCCGTTCTTCGAATGGATCGTCCACGTCTTCGTACTGCACTGGCGGCCAAGGCGGTTCGGCCCGATCACACTGGATTCGCTGCTGGCTCACGACCACCGGCTGCACCACGTCGACCCGCGTGACATCCCGCTGATCTTCGTACCGTGGCGAGCCCTGCTGTGGATCCTGCCCGTCGCCGTGGCCCTCGCCCTGCTGGCATTCCCTCGTCTCGGCCTGGGACTGACGTTCCTGTCACTGCTGACCGTGATCGGCCTGGCGTACGAGTGGTGCCACTACCTGATCCACAGCGACTACAAGCCGAAAACCGGTGTCTACCGTGCAGTTTGGCGCAACCATCGGCAGCACCACTACAAGAACGAGCACTACTGGTTCACGGTGACCACCGCCGGAACCGCCGACCGGGTGTTGGGGACATACCCCGACCCGGCGACGGTATCCACCTCACCGACGTCGAAGAACCTGCACGCGGCTACGACTGCACAACAATAGGGTCGCCCACGTGCACCGTGTTGAAGTACCAATCGGCGTTGTCGGGGCTCAGGTTGATGCAGCCGTGGCTGACGTTGGCATAGCCCTGGGATCCCACCGACCAGGGCGCCCCGTGGACGTAGACGCCGCCCCAGGTCACGCGGACCGCATCGTAAACGGTGAGCTTGTAGCCCTCCGGGTCACTCAGCGGAATACCGATCGTGCGCGAATCCATCACCACGACAGGCTCTTTGGACAGTGCGGTGAAGGTACCGACCGGGGTCGGGTGCTTCGGCTTGCCCATCGAGGCCGGCATCGTGCGGGCCACCGCGCCGTCGATGCTCACGGTGAAGGTGTGGGCGTCGATATCGGCAACGCCCAGCACCTGTGATCCGGTTTCGAAGCTGGTCTTGGCGCCGCCGGCGGATACGGAGATGGTCGAGTGGGCCGGCCAGAACTGGTCGGGCTTCCACTGCATCACGTCATCGCTGAGCCAGCTGAATGTGCCAGTGGGCGTGTGCGGTGAGCTGATCTGCAGGCTGCTCTGCGCCGCGTCGCGATCGGCCACCGGCTTGTCGAAGGTCACCGTCAACGGCATGGCGACACCGACCACGGAACCCGCGGCCGGCTCGATGGTCGCGCCCGGCTCGGGCGTGCGCACCGCGGCAGATGCGACATCGACCGTGCTCGCCGCGGCCAAGGTGGCGACTCCAATCGCCGCAAACACTTTCAGTACCGACGCTCGAACGGTTCCGAATGACGACGAGGGGGCGCTCAGCATTCCACCAGTGTAGGTGCTCGCCGGAACTGCACCCCTCAGGCGCAGCGTGACGGTGGCAGATCGGTGTCGGCGGTAGCGCGATGGGTTGCCCATGGTGAACACATCGATGCGACTTGTCAGAACGTTTCACCGCAGGATCGGCGGTCTTGCACCGGTCTCAGCAACGTCACAGGGATCAAGGCGCGGCGGGTACCGGCGCCTGCGATTCGGGCGCGGCCGGGACGGCCTCAGGTGCGGGAGGCGCTGCTTCCGGCACGGGTGGTGCCGTTTCGGCCGCCGGAGCCTGTGCGGCCGTCTGCTGTACCGGTGCCGCCTCGGGCGCCGGACTCGGCGGAGGCGGCGCCACCTCAGCGGCCGGCGGCGGTGGCGGCGGTGGCGGCGGTGGCGGCGGAGGCGCTTCCGATGCCGGGGACAGTGCCGGTGACACCACGGTCTCGGCCGGCGGCGCCTCGCCCGCGGGCAAGGGCCCCTGGCCCGCCTCGGGCGGAGGCGCGCCGGGGTGCTCGCGCATCTGCGGTGACTGCTCCGGTGGCACCGGCCCCAGCTCGGACCCGGGAGGCGCGAGCTGCTCGCCCGGTATGGCGCCGGGCTCGGTTGGCGCCGTGACGCTTTGGTCGGCTGAGTATTCCGGCCCGACGTCCTGCACCACCGACTCGAGGACAGGCGGGGGCTCAGGTGGCGGGGCAGGCGGTGCGGGAGCCGCGGGCGGCTGCTGCACAGCGGCCGAGTCGCCCGATGTGCTCACCACCGGACGGGTACTCCGGTGCGGAGCCGGCTCCGAACCGGGCACCAGCTGCTGACCGATGGCCAGCGCCAGCGAGACCCCGAAGACCAGGACTCCACCGAGCAATATCGCCAGCGGCGTCAATTGTGTGGCGGGCCAGCGCCAACCGGTCGGGGCCACACTCTCGTCGGATGCCCGGCGGCCCCGTCGCACCGCGGCCAGCGCGGCACCCCTGGCCAGTGGCAATCCGGGTTCGGCCGGCGTGAACACCGGCACCTGAAGGGCCTGCTCCAACTTTGGCAGCACCGAGTCCAGGTCGACGGCGGATCCCACGACCACGAGCCCGTCGGGACGTGGATCGGCCGCGTCGAACATGTCGGACAGCCAGGTCGTCAGGCCCGCCACGGTCTCGATACCCCGGCTGACCGTCGTCTGTACGGGAGTACCGTCGCTGACCGTCATCGCTTGCACCACATCGGGTTCCAGGACGCATACGGCGGTCGTGCCGAATCCGACGATTCCGGCGATGCGACGCGCCAGCGCATCCGTGGCCTGCGGCAGCCGAACCGGAACCACTGAGGCGTACCCGGCCTCGGCCAGCTTCTTCATCAGCACAGCGGCCTCTGCCGCGGCGGCCGAACTCCACGTGACACCGATCGTTGTCAGCTGCCGATCGTGTTCTGCCGCAACCTTTTCGGCGCGACGAACGGCAGACACCACATCGGCACAGATCTCGCCGGTTCGTGACGGCGTATAGCCACGAATGTCAAAGGCGTCATGGTCGACGGTCGCCCCGTCAGCCTCGCTGCCCTCGACCAGGACCAGACCGACGGTGGACGGTGTCAACGAAACACCGAGCACCGCCTCCACATGCACCCCCGAAAAGTGTGGCCGTCGTCCAAACGTTTCACGGTGACATTACCGGGTGGCAGCATCATAGCCATCCCCTGTACCTTCGTCGCCCACGTTCGACATGCAGCGAAATGTGCTGTGCCACAGAAGCGCCTGTACACAACGGAGTTCTAGTTTGCCGCCCCGGCCGTCAATTCCGGCCGACCGGGCCGCTCCCGTGGCAAGGTAATGGCCCATGCAGCAAGTGCAGGACTCCCCACACCACCGCACGTTCTTCGGCCATCCCATCGGGCTGGCCAATCTGTTCGGGGTGGAATTGTGGGAGCGCTTCTCGTTCTACGGGATGCTCACCATCCTGGGCTACTACCTGTACTACACCGCGGCCGATGGCGGCCTGGGGCTCCCGAAGAGCACCGCAACCGGCATCGTCGGCGCCTACGGAGGCCTGGTGTACCTGTCCACCGTCCTGGGCGCGTGGGTCGCCGATCGACTGCTGGGCATGGAGCGCACGGTGTTCTACGGCGGGGTGGTCGTGATGGCCGGCCACATCGCACTCGCCGTCGTTCCGGGCCTGGCCGGCGTCGGCGTCGGCCTCGTCCTGGTCGCCCTGGGATCCGGTGCACTGAAGGCCAACGCGTCCTCGCTGCTGGGCACGCTCTACGACAAGAACGACCCTCGTGCCGACGGCGGCTTCACCCTGTTCTACCTCGGGGTCAATCTGGGCGCCTTCGTCGGACCGCTGGCGACCGGACTGCTGCAGACGCGCGCGGGCTTCCATTACGGGTTCGGCGCGGCGGCCTTCGGGATGGCGTTGGGCCTCACCCAGTATGTGTTGTACCGGCGCAATCTCGGGAGCCACGGACGCATCGTGGCAAACCCGTTGCCGCCCCGGGCAATCTGGAAGGCCATCGCCATCGTCATCGCACTCGCCGGGGCCGTGGCGGTGCTGTTCATGACGCACCTCGTCGGGCTGGCGAACCTGTCGCAGTTCACCACCGGCGTGATCGTGGTGGCCTCGGTGGTGTATTTCGCGGTGATGCTGACCAGCTCCAAAGTGTCCGACACCGAACGCATCCGGGTCCGCGCATTCATCCCGCTGTTCATCGCCAACGCGGTGTTCTGGTCACTGTTCCAGCAGACGTTCACGGTGCTGGCGGTCTATTCAGACGAACGGGTCAACTGGTCGGTCTTCGGCTGGACCGCACCGTCGAGCTGGATCGGGTCGATCGAACCGGTCTGGATCATCCTGCTCTCGCCGTTGTTCGCGCTCATGTGGACCCGGCTGGGCAACCGGGCACCGACCACTCCGCGCAAGTTCGCCTACGGCGTGATCGGCATGGGTGCGGCGTTCCTGCTGTTCCTACCGATGGCAGCGTCCATCGGCAAGGTGGTGCCGGCACTGCTGGTGGCCGGCATCATGGTGGTGTTCGCGGTGTCTGAGCTCCTGCTGTCGCCGATCGGTCTCTCGGTGACGACAAAGCTTGCGCCAGAGGCATTCCGGGCCCAGATGATGGCGCTGTTCTTCTTCTCCGTCGGACTGGGTACGGCCATGTCGGGCGTGCTCGCGCAGCACTACGATCCCGCGCACGAGTTCGCCTACTTCGGCACACTCGGGGCGGTGGCGATCCTCGTCGGCGTCGTGGTCCTGCTGATGTCGGCACGCATCAGCAGGCTCATGGAGGGGGTTCACTGACTCCGGGACAGGATCTCGGCCAGCAGCGGTGGCTCGATGTTACCGCCGGACACGATCACCACCGCGGGCCCGGGCGGCGCCGTCACGTTGCGGTAGCCCGCCAGTGCCACCGCACCGCTGGGTTCGGCGACCAGGCGCGCGCGGTGAGCGAGTTCCCTCACCCCTGAACGGATCTCATCTTCGGACACGGTGATGACATCGTCGAGCACACGTTGCAGATGGGCGAACGTCAACGCCGACGGTGTCGAGCGCAGTCCGTCGGCGATGGTCCGGTTACGCTGCGCAACCGGCCAGTCCACCCGGTGGCCGGCGGCCAGGCTTTCGACGGTGTCCGCAGCGAGTTCCGGCTCGACGCCGAAGATCTTGGCCTGCGGGCACATCGCGCGGATCGCGGTACCCACACCCGAGGCCAGTCCGCCGCCGCTGATCGGGATGAATACGGATGCGACGGCGGGCAGGTCCTGCGCGATCTCCAATCCGATGGTGCCCTGGCCGGCGATCACGTCAGGGTGATCGAAGGGCGGTATCAGCACACCGCCGGTGCGCTCGACCAGTTCGGCGGCAACCGTTTCGCGTTGCCCGGCAGCGCACAGCACCACCTGCGCCCCGTGATCCCTGGTGGCCCGCACCTTCACGGCCGGCGTCTCCTCGGGCATCACGATGTGGGCGGCGACGCCATACGCCGCGGCCGCATACGCCACCGCCTGCGCATGATTGCCGCTGGAGTAGGCCACCACTCCCCTGGCCCGTACACCGGGATCGAGCCGTCCCAGCGCGTTGAACGCACCCCGGATCTTGAAGGCGCCGATCGGCTGCAGATTCTCGGGCTTGAGCCACAACGGCCGACCGGGATCTCCCCATCCGGCCGCCAGGAGCGGGGTTCGCACGATGTCCGGGTCGATCCGCCGGGCCGCGGCGTCGATGTCGTCGAGGGTCACCAGCTTCACGGCACAAGTCTCTCCTGCGGACCGGACCGGCGAAAGCCCGGGCCGCGTCCGGCCCGTTACCGTGGAGCGGCAGACCCCCGGCCTTGGAGTGCTCACGTGACCCAGTACAGCTTCGGCATCGTTCCGCGTTACGCCGAGATCGATCAGCAGGGCGTGGTGTTCAACGGCCACTACCTCACCTGGTTCGACGAGGCGTGTACCGGGCTGTTCGACCACCTGCGGGTGAGCTATGCCGACCTGATTGCCGATGGCATCGACATGCAGGTGGTGCACACCGAGATCGATTTCCGGGCGCCGGTCCGGTGGCGGGAGTCGGTGCGCGTCGCCGTGCGGTGCGAGCGCATCGGCACCACCAGCTTCACCCTGGGCTTCACCGTGCTGGGCACCGACGCCTCCGGCGACGAGCGGCCCCGGGTGTGCGGGAGCAATGTCTACGTTGTCGTCTCTACCGATGACTGGTCCAAGCGGCCCGTCCCCGAAGGCGTTCGCACCGCACTGAGTTCCGTTGCCGGCCAATGAATCTTCCGAGCCGACCGTGCCGCCGCGCCGGTGGCGGTAATGTCAGCTCATGGGCGATCAGCACGATCACCGACCCCAGCGTGAGTTGCCGCCCGGCATGGCCGAGCAACTGGACCTGCCGCACTCGGGCATGGTCTCCTTCGGGCACCGGCCGTTCCTGACCGAGACCGCCCAGCTCGACGCCTGGCAGCCCGATGTGGCGATCGTCGGTGCGCCGTTCGACATCTCGACAACCAACCGCCCAGGCGCCCGGTTCGGTCCCCGCGCGATCCGGGCCACGGCCTATGAACCGGGCACCTACCACCTCGACCTCGGTCTCGAGATCTTCGACTGGCTCGAAGTGGTCGATTTCGGTGACGCGTACTGCCCGCATGGGCAGACCGAGGTATCGCACGCCAACATCCGCGAGCGGGTCCACGCGGTGGCCTCACGCGGCATCGTTCCGGTGGTGCTCGGTGGAGACCATTCGATCACCTGGCCGTCGGCGACGGCGGTGGCCGATGTGCACGGCTACGGCAACGTCGGCATCGTGCATTTCGATGCGCACGCCGACACCGCCGACAACATCGAGGGCAACCTGGCCAGCCACGGCACCCCGATGCGTCGGCTCATCGAATCCGGTGCGGTGCCCGGCACTCATTTCGTCCAGGTCGGGCTGCGGGGGTACTGGCCGCCGCAGGACACCTTCGAATGGATGCTGGAGCAGGGCATGACCTGGCACACCATGCAGGAGATCTGGGACCGCGGCTTCAAGGAGGTGATGGCCGACGCGGTCGCCGAGGCCCTTGACAAGGCCGAAAAACTCTATGTCTCAGTCGATATCGATGTCCTCGACCCCGCACATGCGCCCGGCACCGGCACTCCCGAGCCGGGTGGGATCACCAGCGCGGACCTGTTGCGGATGGTCCGGGAGTTGTGTCGCACCCACGACGTCGCCGGCGTCGACGTGGTCGAGGTGGCGCCGGCCTACGACCACGCCGAACTCACGGTAAACGCCGCCCACCGGGTGGTGTTCGAGGCCCTGTCAGGGATGGCCGCCCGGCGCCGCGACGCCTCCCAGACTCCGCCGGGCCCGCCCGCACGATGAGTGGCACAAAATTCGCGTTGAAACACCAGTTCCCGGGTAGCACAATCGGTATGCACGGCGATACCGGTCGGTGAGGGGGCAATCATGACGCACGCCAACGGTGGCGGATTCGATGACGACGCTTTCGACGACGACGCCCCGGAGGCCGACGTCGTCGAACAACTGATACCGGTCGGCGTCGATGACGAGGACGACGCGATGTCGGATCTGCGTCGGGTACGGATCTCGACGGACACCGACGCCACCGAGGCGGACCTGATCGATCAGGCCATCGTGGTGCCACTGGACGACGAGTCCGACTTCGACCGCTGACAGGAAGGATGCCCGGCATGCGCTTGCCCGATGCACTCGACAGCATCACCGCCGATACCGCGACCACCTCACGGGTTTTCGGTGACCCATACGTGACGCCCGACGGAGCGACGGTGATACCGGTCAGCAAGGTCCGGCACCGCCCCGACGGGCGATCCCATTCCAGGGCACTGGGGATTTTCGTCGTCAAGGACGGCAAACCCACGTGGGTTCCTGCCGTGGACTCCACGCGAATCGCCTTGATGGGCGAACTGATCGGGTTGGTGGCAGCGACATTGGCCACGGCCGCTATGGTGCGTCGTCCACCGTGGCCGGATGTGCGCGGCGAGTTCTCGCGGCGAATCTGACCCGCAGTCCACGCCACCCGAGTCCCAGGGCCACCAACACCAGCAGGGCGAGCACCCACGGCCAGGCCCCGTGCCGGTGCACCCAACCGGCGATCGCGCCCTGGACGCGTCCGGCGGCGGCGATCACCGGATCGTCGGGATTTCCTGCGGCACTGAATAATTGGATCTCATACCAGCCGTAATACGCGACATATGCGCCGACGGCGATCAGCAGCGCTCCGCTGATCCGGCTGATGTAGGGAACCACCCGCCGCAGCCGGTCGATCACCACCGTGCTGGTCAGCGCGGTAGCGACGGCCAGCACCCCGACGACGAGGGTGAAACCCGCGGCGTACGCGGCGAACACCGCCACCCGGTGCACCGCCGTGTTCGATTCCAGGGTCGCCCCGGTGACCGCCAGGAACGGCCCCACGGTGCACGACAGCGACGCGAGCGCGTACCCGACGCCGTAGCCGGCCATCGAACCGAGCCGTGCGGTCGGAGCCCAACCGGTCCGGCCCGCTACCGCGTCCGGCAGCAACAGCCCCAGCCTGCGGCCGGCCAGCAGCCAGCAGCCGAGGACGACCAGGACGATACCGATGAGCAATGTGACGTACGGCAGGTAGCGCTGGACGGTGTTCGCTGCAGCCACCGTGAGCAACCCGAATGTGCCGAACACCGCCACGAATCCGGCGGTCATCATCAGCGTGGCGACCAGCGCCCGTCCCAATGCGGGCAGCGGTCCGCGCGGCGAGGTACCCCGTACCACCAGCGCAAGGTACCCGGGCAGCAGGGCGAACCCGCAGGGGTTGAGCGCCGCGACCAGTCCGGCTCCGAACGCCAACCCCACCAGATTGTCTGGCACGCCGGATGACTAGCTCTTCAGGGCCGCGACCCGATCGGCCAACTCTTGCTGCGGCATGGCCGACGTCGGGTTGTTGACGAACGTCGATGACCCGTCGGCGCGGTAGAAGACGTAGGCGGGTTGCCACGGCACGTTGTACCGCGCCCAGATCGACCCGTCGGCATCGTTGAGGTTGGGGAAATTGAGGTGGTACTTGTCGACGAAACCCTGCATGGCCCCCACGTCGGAATGGGCCGCCACGCCGACGAAGCTCACCTGTGGATTGGCCGCGGCAACCTGACTCACCGAGGGCGCCTCGGCGTTGCAGAACGGGCACCACGGCGTCCAGAACCACAGCACCGCGGGCCGCCCGGCCAGGCTCGACCCGTTGAACGGGGCGCCCGACAAGGTCGTCCCGGTGAACTGCATTCGATCATCAGCGGCCGCAGTCGGCGCTGCGACCAGTGCGAACACCATCGCGACCGCACAGAACAGGCCTCGCATCCTCATGACAGTCTCCTTCGGTCAAGTCGCAGCACACGCGTGGCCTGCGCATACCCCCTAACACGGCGGTCGACACGCGGAAGTTCAAACGACGGAGAGATTCGTGCAGCGTCAGTTCTGCCGCGGCAACAGCTCGGCGGCGAACCGGTCCACGAAGGCGGCGCGGTCGGCCGGACCCGCCGCCCTGATCACGAACTTGGTCAGGCCGGCGGCCTGGTAGCGATCGAGTTGGCGGTGCAGGTCGGGCCAGTCGGCCGCGATCAGTTCCTCGGGGTCGACGTCGGGTCTGCGGCGACGGACCGCGGCGAGCAGATCCGCCGGCAGTGCGCCGTCCCCGACGGCAAGGCTGATGCCGAAGTGGTCGGGCTCGATGGTGCGGCCCGCCGCAACCGCCTCGGCCTCGATGCGCCGGCGCGCCGCGGCCGCCTCGTCGGGGGTGAGAAAGCTGCCCAGCCACCCGTCGCCGAATTTGCCGATCCGGGTCAGGGCCGCCGGCGCCGACCCACCCAGCCAGATGTCGATCGGGGTCGCCGGTACCGGTTGTACCTGCGCGGAGCGGACGGTGAAGTACTCGCCCTCGAACGACACATCGCCGCCGCGCAGCGCGGCTCGCAGCAGGTCAAGGGATTCGTCGAAGACCGCGGCCCGCCGGCCGTCGGGAACCACGAAGATGTCCCGCTCGGGTGGCAGCGCCGAATGCAGCCCGAATGCGGGCAGCACCCGCTTGGGCGCCAGCGCCGCCAGAGATGCCAATTGTTTGGCCACCAGAACCGGATGACGTCCCGGCAGGATCGCTACCGACGTCCCGACCTTCAATCGCCGGGTGCGGGCCAGCGCGTAGGCCATGCCGACGAACGGATCCACCGCCGGGGTGTAGACCAGTTCGGAAAACCACACCGAATCGACCCCGGAACTCTCCAGGTGATCGATGACGCCGTCCAGCTCGTCCGGGGTGGTTTCAGCGCCGAGTCCCACGCCGAAGCGGACCTTCATCTCCGGATGTCCCATGCCATTCATATTCGACCCAACACCGGAGATACGCCTCTTGTGCCCGGTCGTTCGGCGGTTCAGAGTAAGACAATGAGCGAACAATGGATTCAAGGGTGCTTGGTCCAGCGGATCACGTTTCGTGATGGCCTGGTGCTCAACCTCGACGACTACAACGAACTGGTCATCTCGGTTCCGCTGGAACTGACGCTTCCGGCGACCGGTACCGACGATTCCGAAGTGGTGTCGCTCGACCCGCGCGCCCTGCGCAACGAGGTCCGCCCGCTGTTCGATTTCGCCGGACAACGCTGCACGCATGCCGACTGGGAGAACGACGGCAGCCTCCACCTTGGTTTTTCCGACGGCCACCGGATCGATGTGCGGCCCGACGACCTGCAGACCTCGTGGGAGCTGTACGGGAAGTACCACGGCTACGCCGCGTGCCTGCCGCACGGGCGGGTCCGCGTCGTCCGTCACGATCAGGATGACTCCGATCAAGACGGCGACGACGTCCCCACCCGTGAGAGCGGCTGAACCGGCACACGACGCGGCCGCTGGTACCTACCGGCAGGGCATCAGCCGACGCCGACCCCGATGATCGGGATCCAGACGCCGAACAGCCAGACACCCCACTGCCGGAACCCGTTGTCCCACACCGGGTTCAAGTCATAGCCCCAGTAGTTGACCCGCGGCGGCAGCGGTCCGCCGTTCCAGTGCATCGGTGGTGGCGGGCCCCAACCCCACGGCGGCGGGCCCCTGCGGTCGTCCCACCAGTCGTGCCGGTTGTTCGCCCACCAGGGGCCCTTGTCGTCCCAGTGATCGCGGTGGTCGAAATCCGGGCCACGATTGCCGAAATCGCGCCCACGATCGTCGAAATCACGGTCATGGCCGGGCGGCCCGCCGTTGCAGAACGGGAAGCAGTCGTCGTTGCCGTGCCCCGGCTTGAGCGGGACCGGCACCGCGGGCGATGCCGACGCCGCAGGAGCCCCCAGCCCCGCAGCGCCCATTCCGAACGCACCGACCGTCAACGCAGCCGCCACGAACTTGGTCAGTTTCATACCTGGACCTCCTACAGTCGTGACCCCGGCGCCGGCCATCCCCCAATGGCCCGGCGCCGCAACGCCTTGCAACTCGCCGCTGGACCGAGCGGCGAAACGTGCACCCCGGTGGGGTATCGCCTCGACGGATCCGGGCGTTACGCGTTCTCCGGTCGGCTCCGGCTCTAACCTGGCGGTGTGGGTATCGCACCGCGGGTCAATGGGGCGCCTCCTCCCGACGTGCCGCGCTCGGAGATCGAACTCGGTTCGTGGCAGTTCTGGCGCGAGGACGACGACATTCGCGACGGAGCGTTCGCGGCGCTGCGCCGGGACGACCCGATCTCGTATCACCCGGCGTGCGTCCTCGACGGTTTTCCCGAAAGCCCGGGGCACTGGGCGGTGACCAGGTACGACGACGTCTTCCAGGCCAGCCGCCACCCGGAGATCTTCAGCTCCGCGTCGGGGATCACCATCGGTGATCAAACTGCGGAATTGGCCGAGTATTTCGGCTCGATGATCGTGATGGACGATCCCCGCCACACCCGCCTGCGCAACATCGTGCGCAGCGCGTTCACCCCGCGGGTCGTGGCCCTGATCGAGGATTCCGTCCGTGACCGGGCTCGGCGGCTGGTCGCCGACATGGTGGCCAGAAATCCCGACGGCAACGCCGAACTCGTCACCGAACTCGCCGGCCCGCTACCGCTGCAGATCATCTGCGACATGATGGGGATCCCCGAACCGGACCATCAGCGGATCTTCCACTGGACCAACGTGATCCTGGGGTTCGGCGACCCTGATCTGACCACCGACTTCGACGAGTTCCTCCAGGTGGCGATGGACATCGGCGCGTATGCGACCGCACTGGCCGACGAGCGCCGCGCGGTGCCCACCGAGGACCTCACGACGAGCCTGGTCCAGGCGGACGTCGACGGCGAACGGCTGACCTCCGCGGAGGTGGCCTCGTTCTTCATCCTGCTGGTGGTCGCGGGCAACGAGACCACGCGCAACGCCATCAGCCACGGTGTGCTCGCACTCACCCGGTTCCCCGAACAGCGCGAGAAATGGTGGTCGCGGTACGAGGAACTGGCCCCGACCGCGGTGGAGGAGATCGTGCGCTGGGCCTCGCCGGTGAGCTACATGCGCCGCACGGTCACCCAGGACACGGTGCTCGGCGGGACACCGTTGCCGGCCGGCGCCAAGGTGACGCTGTGGTACGGATCAGCGAATCGGGACGAGTCGAAGTTTGCCGATCCGTGGATGTTCGACATCACCCGCCATCCCAATCCCCATCTCGGATTCGGCGGCGGCGGTACACATTTCTGCCTCGGAGCAAACCTGGCACGTCGGGAGATCACCGTGGCGTTCGAGGAGTTGCACCGCCAGTTGCCCGACATCGTCGTGACCGAGGAACCCGACCGATTGCAGTCGCAGTTCATCCACGGCATCAAGCGCATGCCGGTGGCCTGGTCCCCCCGCTGAGGTTCTACCTGACCGTCAGCGTGCCCAGCATCGCCGGGTGATAGAGACAGTAGAAGGCGTACTCCCCCGCGTCCTGCGGAGCCGTCAGCGTCGCCCGCCCCTTGCCCTCGACGTGGACGTCGAACAGGCCCTTGGTCCGCGACGTCACCGAATGCTCGACCTCGTCGTTGTTGATGATCGTGATCTCGGTCCCCGGCGCGACGGGCCCGAGAGCGCTGAATCCCATGCCCTCGATCACGATGACGGGGCCCGTCGGGACCGACGTACCCGGGCTCGCGGTGACCGTCTCCGAATGCCGGTCGTGGCCGGCAGGCGAATTGGCTTGCCCGCACGCAACAGTCGTGCCGGCGAGCAAGACCACCGTCACGGCCAACACTGCAAGTCGAAACATCCGGACCCCCCTGAGATTCGTCCTGATTCAGGCAATTATCGGCCCCGTCAGGGCGCGATGTGCCCGAATCTGCCGATCCGGTGTATCGGGAGCAATCTCAGAAGTATCCGTTGGCCGGCGGCCAAACCCCGTTGACCGCGAAATTTCCTGCCGCATATGCCTTGTAGGCCAGCGGGTTATGGCTCGCCACCGTGCGGGCATTGCGCCAGTGCCGGTCCAGGTTGAGCGCCCGGGACGTGGCGGACGCGCCGCCGGTGTCGAACAACCGCTGGGCCGCCGAGAGCGTCAGCCGTTCGGCCACCAACTGCGCGCGGGCGACCGTGATCGCGGCCTCGGCCAGTGCCTGCCCGTCATGCTGGCGTCCACTGTCCACCACCGCGTCGATCGCCGCGGCCGCAGTGAGCACCAGCGCGCCCGCTGCCTCCGCGTCGGCCGCGATATCACCCACCGCCTGCAGGACGAACGGGTCGGTTGAGGCGCGGTCGGACAGGGAGTGCGCCGCGGGCCGGGCCTTGGTCCGCACATACCGCACGGCGTCGTCGAGGACGCCGTATGCGATGCCCGCGGCCACCGCGGCCAGGTACAGCTGCAGGAATGTGGTGCTGTGGCCCAGGTGATCCCCGTCGGACACCGTGGTGACCTCGTCAGGGTGCACCACCACGTCGGTGAACCGGGTACCGCCGCTGGCCGTCAGCCGTTGGCCGAACCCGTCCCAGTCGTCGAAGAGTTCGACCCCGGCGCGATCCGTCGGAACGATCGCCTGCAGGTCACGCCCTTCGGCATCCACCGCCGACACCGCGATGACGTCGGCGAACAACGATCCGGTCGAATAGAACTTGTAGCCGTTCAGACGAAGTACACCGTCCTCGTCCGCCAGCACCGTGGTGTCGGCACTCGACGGTGACCGGCCGGCCCCGTCGGTGATCGCGTTGCCGAACACCAGCCCGGCCTTGATCCGGGCGAACCAACGTAGGCGCTCATCCTCGGTGGCACGGTTGCTCAACAAGCGCTCGGCGTATCCGAAGTGAGCCCGCAGCGCCTGGGCGACATTGGAACTGGCGCGCGCGATCTCGATCACGGCGCCGGTCACGTCACGGACGCTGCCGCCGGGTCCGCCGTAGCGGGAGGGCACCCGCAATGCGAGCAGCCCGGCGGCCCGAAGGCGGTGCACCGCGTCGTACTGCAGCACCCGGTCCCGCTCGGCAGCCACATCACCGCGCCGAAGTTCGTCGACGATATCCGGAAGCCGGCCCAGCCGGTCGGCCACCGAACCGCCAAGCGGCTGTTCGTGTCTGGTCTCGCGTCCGTCCACTGTCGCGGTCATGAGGTGGCCAGATAACGTCGACGTTCCCAGTCGCTGACGTGGCGGGTGTATTCCAGCCATTCGCTGTGTGCGATCGCGGCGAAATCGTGCACGGAGTCGGGCCCCAGAATTTCGGTCACGGTGTCGTCCTGGGTGGCCAGGGCGATCGCCACGCCGAGAGACTCCGGCAGCGCCGTCCCCTTGGAATAGAGGTTGCCACCCTCGGCGACCGGTGGCGTGCGCTGGGCCCGGATGCCTGCGACCACGGCAGCCAGCGCCGAGGCCACCAACCAGTAAGGATTGGAATCCGAAGCACCACTGCGCAATTCGATGCGGGTGGCCGTGGGGTCGGCATCCACCAGGGATCGCACCGCCGCACTCCGGTTGTCCCGGCTCCAGGTCACTGTGGCCGGTGCGAACGAATCCGGCACGAACCGCCGGTACGCGTTGACCGAATGCGCGCCGAACAGGGTGATCGACGGCAGATGCTCGAGCAGCCCGGCGATCGACCACAGCGCCAGCTGATTCTCCTCGCCGCCCTGCGGCGCGAAGGCCGGGTCGCCGTCCCGCCACAGCGAGATGTGCAGGTGCGCCGAGCTTCCCGAGTGTTCGGTGAACGGTTTGGGCATGAAGCTGGCGATCTTGCCGTGTCTGCGGGCCACCTCTTTGGCCGCGTACTTGAGCCGGGCGGCATCGTCGGCGGCTTCCAGCGCGTCGGCGTAGATCAGGTTCGCCTCGACCTGTCCCGGGCCGTACTCGGTTTCGATCCCCTCCAGCCGGGTGAAGTCGGCAAGCGTCTGCTGCAGATCGGTGAGCAGCGGATCGAGGGCGTTCGCGTTCTCCAGTGAGTAGGCGTGGATGTCGGGCTGGAATGCCGACCCGTCCGGGTCGAGCAGATAGAACTCCAACTCGACGCCGACCTTGGCGGTGTAGCCGAGCTCGGCCAGCTGCGCGAGCACCCGCCGCAGTACCGCGCGGGGATCCAGCTGTGACGGGCTGCGGTCATGGGTGACGATGTCGGAGAGGACATGCCCGGTACCGCGGCGCCACGGCAGCGGCCGGAACGTCGACAGGTCCGGCACCGCGTGGACGTCCGGGTAGCCACCATTCCAATTGGTCAGCCGCAACCCGTCGATCACCGTGGCGTCGGTGTTCCACCCCAAAGATGCTTCGCAGAAGGCGAATCCGCTACCGCGGGCCCGGTCCAGGAAGCCCGCGGCCGGGATCCGCTTGCCCTGCGCGTGGCCGAGCGGATCACTCCAGCCGACCTCGACCTCGGTGATCGAGCCGTCCTGAATGCCGTGTACCGCATCGTCCTCGGCGGTCCGCGCCGCCACGCTCACCGCACCGTTGACCGTCATGAGGTGCTCCCGACCCGACGGCCCACGACCACACCGGCCGCGAAGGCGGCGACGAGCACACCGACGATCACCCAGGCCAGCACGCTGGAACCGCCGACCAGATCGTTGAGGTTGGTCAGGATCAGCACCAGCGCACCCAGCAGACCGGCCAGACCGAGCCCTGGGGCGATGCGCACCCGCCACAGTGAATGGCCGTGCCGGTCGCGAGCGAAGTAGACCAGGACCGCGACACTGGTGGCGATCATCAGGAGCACCACACCGACCGTCGTCGCCCCGGCGAACCAGGTGTAGAACTGGGCGGCCGGGTCCAGCCCGAACACCACCGCCAGCAGGACGCTGACCGCCACGACACCGGAGATCCACAGCGAGGCCTGATGCGGCGAGCCGTGCCGGTCGTGCGGTTGGCTCAGCCGCGCGGGGAGCACGTCGCGCTGAGAGAGCGCGAACACGTATCGCGACGCGACGTTGTGGAAGGCCAGGATGCAGGCGAACAGGCTGGTGAAGTACAGCACGGTGATGATGTCGGCGCCGGCCGCGCCGATGTAGCGGTGCGCGGTGTCGCCGAGGAAGGTGGAGCCCGAGTCGGTGGCGTGGGTGATGGCCTGCTCGTCGCCCCAACCCGAGATCAAGGCCCAGCTGGTGACCGCGTAGAACACCCCGATCAGGATCAGCGCCAGGTAGGTGGCCCGCGGAATCGTCCGCTCAGGAGTGCGGGCCTCGTCGCGGAAGATCGCGGTGGCCTCGAATCCGACGTAGCTGATGATCGCGAAGAGCAGACCGATGCCCAGTGACCCGGAGAAGATCGCACTCGGGTTGACGATGCCGGAGGACAATCCGTGGTCGCCGCCGTTGGCCACGATCACCAAATCGAGCACCAGCACGATCGCGATCTCGGCGGTGAGCAACACGCCCAGCACACGGCTGGACAGCTCGATGTTGCGGTAGCCAAGGTAGGTGGTGACGGCGAAGGCCACCGCGGCGAACACCCACCAGGGCAGAGCCGGCCCGCCGGCCAGTTCGACGACACTCGACCCGGCGGGGCCGAGCAGTCCGTACACGCCGGCCTCCAGCGCCACATAGCTCACCAGTGCCACGAAGGCGATACCGATGCCGGTGGGCAACCCGAGCGACTGACGCACATAGGAGAAGAAGGCGCCCGCCTCGTCGACATACGGGGTCATCGCGGTGAAGCCGACCGCGAACAGCAGCAGCACCACCGTGGACGCGATGAACGTGGCGGGGAATCCGGCGCCGTTGCCCGACGCGATACCCAACGGCACCACACCACCGATCACACCCAGTGGTGCGGCCGCAGCCACCACCATGAAGACGATCGAGGCCACCCCGAGGTTGCCGCGCAGCTGCCGGCCGGCCGGCGGCGGCTGGTAGCCCAACGATTCTGGGGCTGTGGTGGTTTCGGACATGCTCGACCGTCCTTCAGGCAGCGTGCGCGTAAATATGACCCGGGGAACATAGGGCCGGGGTGCACCGGCACACCAGGTCTGGCGTCATCGTGCGCAAAAGTCGGGTTGTCTACCGGGCTCCCAGGGCATGGAGCATTCCGGCTGCGGATCGCGGCCAGGTGAACTGCTCGGCACGCTGCCGGGCGCTGCTGCGGCGCAGCGGTTCGGGCCGGCCGATCACCGAGGTGACGGCTTGCGCGATGGCGTGCGCGTCGTTGTCGGCAGTCGCCCCGCTGTCGCAGGTCAGGATCTCGGCCAGCGCCGAGGTCCGCGACACGACCGCCGGGGTTCCGCAGGCCAGCGCTTCCAGGGCGGCCAGGCCGAAGGTCTCGTGCGGTCCCGGCGCCAGCGCCACATCGGCCGAGGCCAGGATGGTCGCCACGGTGTCCCGGCAGCCGATGTACCCGGTGAAAGCCACTGGCAGCCCGTTGGCCTGCCGTTCCAGCCGCGCCCGCAACGGCCCCTCCCCGACCACGACCAACCGCGCATCCACACCCGAATCACGCAGGGCGGCAACGGTATCGATACTGCGGTGGGCATGTTTCTCGACCGACAGCCTGCCGCAGTGCACCAGGAGGGTCTGTTGAGGCGCAGCCCATCGGCTGCGCATCTCGGCACACCGGCGCCGCGGGTGGAACTGCTCGAGGTCCACCCCGAGCGGCACGGTCGCGACGTTGTCGGCGCCGATCCGGTCGAATTCCTCACGCGCGAAGCCCGTGGTACACACCACGGCGTCGTAGTTGGCCGCGGTGCGCCGGTTGGCGAAGTCCGCGACCATGACCGCCGCCGACCGCGGCAGCACCTGTCCCACCAGCCGGTCCAGTCGTTCGTGGGAGATCATCACCGTGGCCACGCCGTGTTTACGGCCCCACGGGCCCAGCGACCTCAGGGTCAACCGGTCCGACACCTCGATGGCGTCGGGACCGAGCTGCTGCAGCAACGCCGTCACCGGACCGGGCAGCACCGCCCGGTAGCCGCCGGTGAACGGGATGAGCCTGGCAGGCAAGGAGATCCGCACGACGCCGCTGGCGAGGACATGGCGCTGCGGGTGCGGACCCGGGACGATGAGATACACCTCGTGGCCCACGGCGCAGTACTCTGCGCCCAGGCGGTCGACCGCGGTCCGGAGACCTCCCGATCGCGGGCCGTAGAAGTTGGCGACCTGGACAACCCGCATGTCATGATCAGAACCGGGCCGCGTGTGCGGTCAACAACGAGGCTGCAACCGCGACCTGAACAGCCGCTGAACAAGCCCGCGCGCAGGTCAGGAGAGATGCGTGGCGAACCAGCTCTGGATGCGGCGCCAGGCATCGGCCGCGGCCACCGGGTCGTAGCGATCGCCGGTGTCGTTGAAGAACGCATGGTTGGCATCGGGTTCGGTGATCAACTCGTGCACCATCCCGGCCTTCTCCAGCGCTGCGCGCACCACCGGTTCGGTTGCGTTGACCCGCTGGTCCAGGGCTCCGTAAAAGGCGAGCACCGCGACATCGCGCGAGCCGCCGAAATCCGGGTCATCGGGCGCCGGACCGTAGAACGGCACCGCGGCTGCCAGCGCGGGAGTACCCGCTGCCAGGAGTCGCCAGACCAGCCCACCGCCCATACAGAAACCGACCGCGGCGACCTTGCGCCCCGGAACGCGCCGTTGCACCTCCTCGATGCCGGATTGCAGATTGGCGATGAACTCCTGCGGTTCGATCTTGCTCAAGGCGGCGGTGGCGTTGGCCGGGTCGGCGAATGCGGCGGTGCCGCCCTGCGCCGAGAGCAGGTCGATGGCCAGAGCCGAATACCCGATGCCTGCGAACCGCCCGGCCACCGAACGGATGTGGTCGGTGAGCCCCTTGTTCTCGTGGATCACCAACACGGCCCCCTTGGGTTCCGGCGCGGCGGCCCAGGCGCCCTGCAACTCACCACCGGGACCCGCCCAACTGACCGGACCGGTGGGCACCGCGCCCTGTAGTCCCGGCGGCTGGGCCGGTGCCGGCGCGGTCCCGGGCGCCGCATTGGGTGTTGCGGTGGTGTCGGACTGCTTCGATTCCCCGCAGGCGGCGATCAGCGCGGTCGCCGCGGCGGCGCCGATTCCCAAGAGTCCCAGTCGACGCAGCGCCTCCCGGCGCGACAACAACCCGTCGAGGTGATCGGTCGCAATTTCCTCGGCGATGTAGCGCTGCAGTGGAGTCACCTCCGCCAGTATGCGCTGAAATCCCGAACCGCAGCTATAGAACTGCGCACGGCGGGATACTCATCGGATGGGCTGGACACCGGACCCGGAGGCGCTGCGGGGATACGTCGCGGTGGTTGCCGGTGCCACCCGCGGCGCGGGCCGGGGCATCGCCGCAGCGTTGGGCGAGGTCGGTGCGACCGTCGTGTGCACCGGGCGCAGCAGCCGATGCGGAAGTCGCGACTCCGACTACGACCGGCCCGAGACCATCGAGGAAACAGCCGAATTGGTCACGGAGCTGGGCGGTTCCGGCATCGCCGTACAGGTCGACCACCTCGACGTGACGCAGGTGCGCATGCTGGCTGGGCGGCTCAAGGCCGACTACGGACACATCGACATCCTGGTCAACGACATCTGGGGCGCCGAGGTCCTCAAGGGGCCGCCCGACACCTGGGGCCGGCCGATGTGGCAGCACGATCTCGACGACGGGTTGCGGATGCTCCGGCTGGGGCTCGACACCCACCTGATCACCTCGCACTGCATCCTGCCGCTGCTCGCCGACCGGCCCGGCGGGCTGCTGTTCGAGATCACCGATGGGACAACCGAATTCAATGCCGAGAACCCGCGACTGTCGGTGTTCTACGACCTGGTGAAGACCGCGGTGAACCGGCTGGCCTTCAGCCACGGGCACGAACTCGCCGCGTTCGGCGCCACCGCGGTCGCGGTCACCCCGGGCTGGTTGCGCTCGGAGATGATGCTCGACAACTACGGCGTCAGCGAGGCGAACTGGCGGTGCGCCCTCGACCTGGCCCGCACCGACGGCTACCCGGCCGCTCCGCCGGGTTTCGCCGAATCCGAGTCACCCAGGTTCGTCGGGCGCGGCGTCGCCGCGGTGGCCGCCGACCCGGACCGGGCCCGCTGGAACCAGCGGTCCGTCAGCTCGGCGGCTCTGGCCCGCCACTACGGGTTCAGCGACCTCGACGGGCGGGTCCCGGACGCGTGGGCCCCGCTATAACCCCAGGTGAACGGGCCCTCATCCCATTCAGTAGACATTTTTCCTAATCTGTTCACTGTTTTCATTGACACTGGCGTTACCGGCCCTGTTCTATGGCTGGGTGAGCTTCGACACAATCCTTCGCAACGGCCGGTGGTTCGACGGCACCGGCGCCCCATCAGCAGTCCGCAACATCGGAGTTCGCGACGGGCATGTGGTTGCCATCTCCCCAGAGCCTCTCGACGAGACCGACTGCCCGCAGGTCATCGACGCGACCGGCAAGTGGGTGCTGCCCGGAATGCTGGACATCCACACGCACTACGACGTCGAGGTGCTCAACGGCCCGTCGCTGTCGGAGTCGTTGCGCCACGGCGTCACCACAGCGATGCTCGGTTCCTGCTCGCTGTCGACCGTGCACGTCGGCGGGGTCGATGCCGGCGATCTGTTCGGCCGCGTCGAGGCGATCCCGCGGGATCAGGTCATCGCCGCGGTGGACGACAACAAGACCTGGACCGACTGCGACGGTTACGTGGCAGCGCTGGAGTCGCTGCCGTTGGGCCCCAACCTGGCCGCCTTCATCGGGCATTCCGACATGCGGACCGCGGTGATGGGACTCGACCGCGCCACCCGCAAGGACGAGCGGCCGACCGCCGCCGAGCAGGCCCGCATGGAGCAGATGCTCAAAGAGGCCCTGGACGCCGGCTTTGTCGGGATGTCGTCACAGCAGCTGCTTTTCGACAAGATCGACGGCGACACCTGCCGGTCCCGCACCCTGCCGTCGACCTATGCCAAACCGCGTGAGCTGCGCCGGCTCAAGTCGATGCTGCGCCGCGCCGGCCGGGTGTTGCAGTCCGGCCCCGACATCCAGAATCCGCTCAACCTGGCCTCACAGGTGGCCCAGTCCCTCGGACTGCTGCGCAACCCGCTGAAGAC
Source organism: Mycobacterium sp. 134 (assembly GCF_048282715.1). Lineage (NCBI taxonomy): Bacteria > Bacillati > Actinomycetota > Actinomycetes > Mycobacteriales > Mycobacteriaceae > Mycobacterium > Mycobacterium sp. 134. Next base: position 3,052,130 of record NZ_JBLVUN010000008.1, on the reverse strand, counting down.
CAGTCTGCTGTCGGCCGCCGACATCAAGGCCAACCCGTACGCGATCTGGATGATGGGGCCGCTGGCCCGGTTGGCCAACGCGCTCGGCGGGAACTTCCGGTGGCAGCACCTGCCGGTGCCCTTCGAGGTGTACGCCGACGGCATCGACCTGGTGGTGTTCGAGGAGTTCGGCTCCGGCGCAGCAGCTCTGCACCTGCGCGACGAGGTCGAGCGCAATGAACTGCTGCGCGACGAGGAATACCGGCGCAAGTTCCGCAAGGACTACGACAACAAGTTCGGGGTGCGGGTGTGGCACCGGGACTTCTTCGATGCCGAAATCGTCGCCTGCCCTGATGAATCCGTGGTCGGCAAGTCGTTCGGCCAGGTCGGTCAGGAGCGGGGCGAGCTCCACCCCGTCGACACCTTCCTGGACCTGGTGCTCGAGCACGGCACCGCGCTCCGGTGGCGCACCACCATCTCCAACCACCGGCCCGAGGTGCTCAAGAAGCTGGCCCGCGATCCGGGTATCCAGCTCGGGTTCTCGGACGCCGGTGCCCACCTGCGGAACATGGCGTTCTACAACATGGGACTGCGGCTGCTGCGGCATGTCCGCGACGCCGAGCGGGCGGGCACGCCCTTCATGTCGATCGAGCAGGCCGTGCACCGGCTCACCGGTGAGCTCGCCGACTGGTACCGGATCGACGCCGGCCATCTTCGCATCGGAGATCGCGCCGACGTGGTGGTCATCGATCCGCGGTTCCTTGACGACTCCCTCGACGCCTACGCCGAGGAGACCGTCGACCACTACGGCGGGCTGTCCCGCATGGTGAACCGCAACGACGACACCGTCACGGCGGTGCTGGTCGGCGGGCGCACCGTGTTCGCCGACGGCGCGCTGACCGACCTGGTGGGACGCCGGCGCACCGGTCAGTTCCTGCGCGCCGCGCACCACACTCCCGCGCCGTCCGTCGAGAAAGGTGAATTGTCCAGTGTCCGTTGAAGACGCATCGATCGAAGAAACCGTCCACGGTATGTGGAAGGCACTGTCTGAACGCGACTGGGAGCTGCTGAAGACATATCTGTCGGACGACTGCATCTACCTGGACATGCCGGTGGGTCCGGTCGCAGCCGCCAAGGGACCCGAGGACATCGTCAAGCGCCTCAAGATCGGTCTCGCACCCCTGGCGTCGTATGAGAACTTCCCTGGACTGCTCGTGGAGAACGGCTGCGACGCCATGTACGAACATCACGAGGAATGGCATTGGGCCACCGGCGAATCCGCCGTGCTCAAGTTCGTCACCGTGCACCGGATCGAGAGCGGCAAGGTGACACTGTGGAAGGACTACTGGGATATGGGTGCCCTGGCCAACCACGCGCCGCCGGACTGGCTGGAGAACTTCGCGACCGCCGACATGTCGTGGGTGTTCGACGCCACCGGGCTGGTCTGAATCCGGGGATCCGTCAGTCGGTGCCCCACACGAGGCAGAACGGGTGGCCGGCCGGATCCCGGAACACCCGGAAGTTGTCCTCGCCGGCGGCGTCGGTGACCCGGGTGGCACCCAGCGTCAGCACCTGACGCTGGGCCACGTCCGGATCGTCGACCTCGATGTCCAGATGGAGCTGCTGAGACCCCCGCGGATCCGGGAAATCCGGCGGCTCGTGTTCCGGTGAGTACTGACACGCCAGCCGGCGGCCGGCCGGATCCGTCACCACCACCCAGGTGTCGTCCTGGGCGGCGATGTCTCCGCCCAGGAGCCCGGCATAGAACTCGGCCAGGGCCCGAGGATCCCGGCAGTCCAGCACGACGGAGCGAAGTCTTCCGATCATCGCGTCGGTATTGCCTTCGCGGGCCATGCCCAAACGCTCAGATGCGCACGCACACTCAAATACTCCAAGCCATCCGGAACCGCTCGGTGAGCTGCCCGGCGTCCAGATCGCCGAAGTTCTCCTGCTCGTAGTTGCGGACGGCGAGCACCGCGTCCACGGGCGGATCGCCGAGTATTCCCCGGATCAGTGCCGAGCGGTCCAGCGCGGCGAGGTTGTCGGCCTGGCGGTTGGACAGCAGCACGATGCCGTCCCCGGAGCGCTGGGCATCGCTCAGCGAGGCCGGGTCGACCCGCACTTCGGGCCCCAGCGTCAGCCCTTCGGCGATTCCGCGCTCGGCCAGACCGAGGATGGTCGCGGTGGCCAGATACGGGTTGGCCGACGGATCGACGACCTTCACCTCGACATTGGCTCCGTACGGATTGCTCGGACCGCCGATCAGAAACCGCACCGCGGCTTCGCGGTTCTCGGTGCCCCAGCAGTTGTAGGCCCCCGACCAATAGCCCGGCTGCATGCGCAGCCCCGACAACACCGATCCGCACAGGACACCCTGCGCGGCCGGCAGACCGGCGAGAAGGCCCGCGAGGGCAGCTTCGCCCTGAGCCGTCATCCCCCGAACTCCGCTTCCGCCCGAGAACACCGGTGCGTCACCCAGTCTCAACGAAAAGTGTTGGTGGGCACCCGTGCCGACCCCGGTGGCGAACGGCAACGGGGAGAGGCTCACCCGCAGGCCGTGCCGACGGGCCACCCGTGCGGCGATGATCCGCATGAGTACGAGCTGATCCGCGGCCGCCACCGGCGGCAACGGGGCCAGGGAAATCTCGAACTGATTGGACCCGTATTCGGGATGAAACTGCTCGATGGCCACCCCGGACCGGTTGGCTGCGTCGGTGACATCGCGTACGAATCCTTCGAACTCGAGCACCCCGGCCAACCCGTACTGCGCCCACAGCAGCGACGGCAACCGACTGCCGTCCGGCCCGACGAGTACGAATTCCACCTCGTGCCCGACCAGCGCGGTCAGATCGGCCGCCGCCAGGCGGTCCTCGACGCGCTGCAGCACCCCTCGGCTGCAGTACGGATCGGGTGAACCATCCTGGTTGTAGAAAGCGGCAGGCGCCCAAGCCAATCCGTCACCGAGGATGCGCAGCGCACCGAGATCGATCCGGATCCGCTGATCCCCCACCACCCCGATGGCCTCGCTCATCGCGATACCGGTCTGGTCGATGGTGAACGCGTGGAACACCGGGCTGGCCCCCAGACCGGGATCGGCGAAGATCCCCATCCGGCGCAGCGGAACGGTTTTCGCGTGCGTCAACCCGGCCGGGCTGACCACCGTGCCGATCAGCGTCGCGACGCCATCGGCTTCCAGCTGGGCGATGGCCGCCGCGGCCAGCGGTTGCGCCGGCCGGGACGGTCCAGCTGATCCAGCTGTCACAACCACATTGTGCGCCGGGTCGGCACGGCCTAAAGGGTGATCTTGCAGGTTTGCCCGATGTCGAGGGTCCGCAGCATCCGGCCCATTCCCAGCCACATCGCACACGACAGCGCCAGGTCGGTGAGCAGTTCGGCGTCGAACTGCTCAGCGGCGCGTTCCCAGAAGTCCTCGTCGTCACGCAGCCCGGTGTGATCACTGGCGAAGCGCTGGGCGAACTCGGCGGCGACCCGCTCCTGCGCGCTGTAGCCGGGCCAGGTCTGCCACTCGGCGGCGTGATCGTAGAGATCCTCGTCCACGCCCGCCGCGACCCCGTCGGAGTCACGGGTGTTCTGGCACACCACGCATTCGTTGTCGAGCGCGATCACCATGCGGGCCAGTTCCCGCACCCGCAGCGGCAGCCGCCCCTTGGTGTACACCGCATTGGTGTAGTTGGCCATGGCGGTGCCGATCTCTGGGGACCTGAGGATCCAGCCGGCCACGTCGTCGTCGGGAAATTCTCCGATACGGCTCATGGCCGAATCGTACGCGCGACTCGGCCATTCTGGAACAAGTTCTAGTTTTTCGTTCCCGGGCCGGTCAGCTCGGGGGTTCGGTCTTCACCCCAGTCCCGTTGCACCACGACCCGGTGGGCGATGCGCTCGAGCGCGGCCTCCACCTGCGCGCGGTCGGGGCGGCCCTCGAAGGACGGGGATTCGTCCAGCTTGTCGACGATCCGACCGACCAGCGCGGCGGACACCCCGTCGACCTGCCGCACCCCGCTCTGCGTCAACCACAGGCTGTCGCCCGTGCGCAGTACATAACCGTCCTGGACCAGACGGTTGAATGTCGGCTCGAGGACTTCGAAGGGCACGACCAGCCGGTCGGCGATCTCGGTCAGGCGGGCCGAGCCGAATATCTGGCTGTGCCGGTAGATCTTGAGCAGTGCCCACAGTCCGGCCACGTCCAGCTCGCACCCCGGCCCGCCTGCCACGTTTCGCAGCCGGACCTCCGGTGAACTGCGCATCATCCGGCTGACCACGTTCTCCAGCACCTGGTCGGCGGATTCGGAGCTCGGCATGCCGAAGCCCTCCCCCAGATCGGCCGCCAGCGTGGCCTCGGCTTCGAGCAAGGGCACCTCTTTGAGGAACAGCGCGACGATCAAGCCGACCAATGCCACCGGCGCGGCACAGAGGAACACCAGGTCCAGTGCATCGGCGTAGGCGTTCACGATCGGGGCGGCGACCTCGGGCGGCAGCTCGTGCAACGCCTTGGGCGACGCGCCCGCGACGGGTGGCGCACCGCTGGCCGCGAGCGCGCCCGGCAGCCGGTCCGAGAGGAATCCGGCGAACAGCGACCCGAAAATGGCGGCACCGAAAGAACTCCCGATGGTCCGGAAGAACGTCACCCCGGACGTCGCCACGCCCAGATCGGCGAAGTCGGACGTGTTCTGCACGATGAGGACCAGCACCTGCATGCACATGCCGATGCCGGCGCCCAGGATCAACAGGTACAGCGACTGCAGCGGGATCGGTGTCGCGGCATTCATCCGCGACAGCAGCACGAAGCCGACGAGCATGATCGCCGTACCGGCGACCGGGTAGATCTTGTAGCGGCCCGTATGGCCCACCAGGCTGCCGCTGACGGTTGAGGTGATCAGCAGGCCGATCACCATGGGCATCGTCCGCAATCCCGATTCGGATGGCGATACCCCGTCCACGAACTGCATGAAGGTGGGCATGAACGTCAGCGCACCGAGCATCGCGAAGCCGACCACCAGGGACAGCACGCAACACATCGTGAAGACCGGGTTCCGGAACAGGCGCATCGGCAGAATCGGTTCCGCCGCCCTGGTTTCCGCCCGCACGAACATCGCCAGGGCCAGGATCGACCCGATCACCAGACCGATGATGGTCGGTGACGTCCAGGCCAGCTCGCCACCGAGACTGGTGGCGAGGGTCAGCCCGGAGGCCCCGATCCCGACCCAGACGATTCCCGCGTAATCGATCACCGGATGTGCGGGGCGCGATGTCAGCGCCGGGATCGTGGCGGCGGCGACCACGAGCACCACCAGCCCGACCGGAATGCTGAGCCAGAACGCCCAGCGCCAGCCGAGGTGATCGGTGACGAAGCCGCCGAGCAGCGGGCCGGCCACGGTCGTGACACCGAATACGGCCCCGAGCGCACCCTGATACCGGCCTCGGTCGCGCAGCGGGATGACCTCGGCGATCAGGGCCGAGGAGGTCACCATGATCGCGCCGCCGCCGATCCCCTGTAGCGCGCGGGCGGCCACCAGCATGGCCATCGACCCGGACAGTCCGCTGAGAACCGATCCGACGAGAAAACACAGCACGGCCACCTGGTACACCGCTTTGCGGCCGAAGATGTCGCCGACCTTCCCGACGACGGCGGTGACGACCGTGGACGCGAGCAGGTAGCTGGTCACCACCCACGCCTGATGGCCGGCGCCGCCGAGATCCGCCACCACGGTCGGCAGGGCTGTGGCGACGATGGTCTGGTTGAGCGAGGCCAGCAGCATGCCGAGCAGAACAGCGACGAACACCAGGTTGCGTCTGCGCACGCTCAGCAGTGCCGCCCCAGAGGTCTGCTCGACGGTGGTTGATGGGCTCGACATGACTTCCTTTCACCTGTCTGCCAGTTCAACCACAATATCGTTAGATAAGCTATGAAAGTTACAGCACGAACAAAGCCGCCCCGGGCAACCGGCGGTCACCGGGCTACCCAGGGCGGCTTGGGCCGAAACTCCCGGCGCTATTGCGGCGGGCGCGAGACACACTGCGCTGCGTAGAGCGCGTCGCCCAGCTTCTCCATGAGCTCGAGTTGGGTTTCCAGGTAGTCGATGTGGCCTTCCTCGTCGGCCAGGATCGTCTCCAGGATGCGTGCCGACGTCGCGTCCTCTTTTTGGCGGCACATGATTATCCCGGGCTTGAGGCGGGCGACCACCTCGTACTCGATCGCCAGATCGGCCTCGAACTGTTCGCGAAGCGTCTGTCCGACCCGCAGCGAAAACAACCGCTGATAGTTGGGCAGACCGTCCAAGAGCAGGATTCGGTCGGTGATGGTCTCCGCGTGCCGCATCTCTTCGAAAGACTCGGAGCGGGTGTGTTCCGCCAGTTCGGTGAATCCCCAATTGTCCTGCATCTTCGAGTGCAAGAAATATTGGTTAATTGCGGTGAGTTCGCTCGTCAATTGCTCGTTGAGCAATTTCAGAACATCTGGATCGCCTTGCATCGTGACTCCTAAGCACCTTGAGGGCTGGTCAAGTGTTGCCGCGTGTCGTGCCCTTCCAATCTAGTGCAGAAAGCATGGTCGGGCGCAATGATTAACGCCTAATTCGGCGTGTTCGTGCGACATTGTCGGAACCTTCGGGCCACCGGGACCGAGGCGTGGCCACGAGGAGTGGACTGGCTGTCCTAACTAAGGTTAGACTGCGCTAATCTCTTGCCACACCACGAAAGAAAGGCCGGTAACGAAATGAGTGAGTACGATTTGCACTCGCTCATTCTTTCTTGCGATTTCCGCGTCGACGACGTCGAACAAATGTGGAAATGGATGGAGAAACACCGTTCCGGCCTTTTGTCGATCGGCGCCCATCATGTGGTGCTTTACAAATCGATTTGGGAGCCCGGTCGCGTATTGGTGACGATCGGAATTCGGCACGCCCGGTCCATCCGCGACGTGTTGCGTTCACCGGCGATTTTCGAGTGGTTCGATATTTCCGGCGTCGAAGATATCCCACCGATATTCGGCGGCGAAGTGGTGGAGAAAATCGATCTGACCGAACCGTCCCCCGAGGGGCACGTCGCCGGGGTGATCGTGGGCGCGGTGGCCACCGTCGACGACGTCTCCACCCTGATGCGCAAGGTGCACGACGGTCTCGACCGCTTCGAACAGGGCGGCATCCGCAAGATCTGGGTCTACCAGGCGCTCGACGACGGCCAGGAAGTGATGATCCTGCAGGAGGTCTCCGACGAGGTCGCCGCCCGGCAGTGGATCGACCACCCCGACGCGGCCGCCGAGTGGATGACCACCGCCGGATTCGGTGCGTACCCGAGCCTGTTCGTCGGCAAGTTGGCGTACATCATGAACGTCGACGAGCAGGACGACTGATGTTCGTCTGCCTCTGTACCGGGGCGACCAGTCAGGTCGTCAACGAGATCGTGGAGTCCGGGGCCACCACCTCCAAAGAGGTGGCCGAGGCCTGCGGCGCCGGCGCCGATTGCGGGCGATGCCGACGCACCATCCGCGCCATCATCGCCGCCCATCAGGCGGCCGAAGGGAGCCCGTCGGCGTTCAACGGTTGCCCGTCGCGGGCCACCCGCTAGCGCTTGCGATCGGCGAACTCAGCCAGCGCGTCGACGTTGGCCGCGGCACCCACCAGTTCGACGAACAACGCCTTCTCCCGCTCGACGGCGGCCGAGATCGCGTCGCGGATCGGCGCCACCATGGCCTGTTTGACGGCAATCAAACTCGAAATCGGCTTGGCTGCCAGGGTTTCGGCGTGCCGACGGGCCTCGGGCAACAGATCGTCGGGCTCGCACACCTTCCACACCAGACCCATCTCACGGGCCTCGGTCGCATCCACCCACTCCGAGGACATCAGCAGCCAGGCAGCGTTCTGCCTGCCCACCAGCCGCGGCATCAGATACGAGGAGGCCGCCTCGGGCGCCACGCCCAGGCTGGTGAACGGGCACTTCAGCCGCGCCGCCGACGACATGAACGCGAGATCGGCGAACCCGAGGATGGTAGCGCCGATACCTACGCCGACCCCGTTGACCGCACAGATCAACGGCTTCGGGAAATCCGCGAGCACCTCGAGCAGCCCGTAGAACCCGTGCTCACCCGGGGTGGATTCCGGGTTGGTGATGCGCTCCTGCATCTCGACGAGGTCATTGCCCGCACTGAATCCCCGGCCCGCGCCCGTCAACAGCACCACCGCCACGTCGGGATCCTCAGCGGCCGCACGCAGGGCAACCGTCGTCTCGTCATACAGCGCCTCGTTGAACGCATTGAGCGCGTCCGGACGGTTGAGGGTCAGCGTGCGAACCCGATTGTTGTCCTCGATCAGCAGGGTCATCTCTCACTCCTCGCGTTCGCGCCGTGACCGCTGCAGCCTAACTAGAACACGTTCCACTATTGCCGGCCGGGTATGGGGAACCCGGCGGCGAAGGGGCTGGAGTACACATATCGACTGGTCGGAACGGTGTCGATGTTGCTGCTGGCGCCGAAGGCATCCGTGCTGGCCACCATCTTGCGCATACGATCGGCCAGATCGTCGTCGTCGGCAGCGCCGAAGAACGCGTGCAGATCCGATACCGCCGCCTGGCGAAACAGTTCCTCCACGATGCCGTCGATCGCCGGGGCGCCCTCCGTCAGCGCCCGGACCACGGTGTTCTGCGTGTAGCCGAAAGTGTCCTGGGTTTCGATGGCCACCGAGGTGTGGTCGATGTGCCAGCGGTGCAGCCAGGTGGCCCGATCCAGCTCCGCCGGCCGGCGCAGCAGTGCGATGTTGGCCAGGCCGTCGGTCCGCTCCCCCGCCGCGGTCGGCGGCGCCGGCATCGGGACCGATTCGGTGACCAGATACGCCGCGAGCGAATCACATTCGGCGGCAAGTATTTCCAATGCCCTGCCGGCCTGCTCGCCGTAGTACTGCCGGACCCACAGGCTGACCACCGCGACCACCGGCGGATCCAAGGTCGTCAACGTCATCAACGAATCCCGCACCGCGTCGTCACGGACATTGATCGTCAGGCCCGGCAACCCGAGCGCCAGCAGTTCGTCGGCCACGCGGGTGCGCAGTCCCTGACACCACTGCTGATCCGATTGTGCGGCACGCAGCAGAACGATGACTTTCTCCACAGACGGAGAACCTACCGGCGCACCGATCCGCGCCACGCGTGGGCAGTTGTGCCACCGGCGGCCCGCGACGAGTGAGAATGGTGGGGTGCACACGGGTGGACAGGCAGCCGACGCACTCCGGCTGAGTACCCCCGACGCCGGTGCGGTGGCCCGAAGCCTGATCGGCGTCCTGGCGGTGACTGCGGCCGCCCTGGCGTTGGGTTCCGGCGCTACGGCGATGTGGACGCTCAGCAGCGGCGTGATCGCCGGTGCGATCGCCCTGCAACGCAGCCCCGGCGGCCGGGTTCCCCTGGTCGTCACCGGTTCCGTCGAACTGGCCATCGCGGTGCTGCTCGGCACCCTCACCGGCGGGCACAGCCCGGTGTTCATCGCAGCGGTCGCACTGTGGTGTTTCGCCGCGGGTATGCAATGGTCGCTCGGGGCCAATGCCGGCCTGGTTGCCTCGGCGGCGAGCGCATTGCTGGTGCTGGCACCACCGGTCGCACCGACACTGGGCCAGTCCCTGCTCGCGCCCACCCTGGTGGTGGTCGCCGGTGTGGTGCAGGCGGTACTCATCGCGGTCTGGCCACCGCGGCGCTGGCGGGCCCAGCGCGACGGACTCACCCGCGCCTACCGGTCACTGGCCGGCGATTCCCGCAACGTCGCGGCCAACAGCGCAGCCGCCGTCGACGACGCGCCGCTCACCTGGCTGCGTGAGGTGTTCGCCGACAGCCAGGTCAGCCAGCGGCCGCGGGCCTACCACGGCGGGTACCGGCTGCCGGAACGCCTCGCCGGGACCTTGGCCTCGCTGCGCTCCACCGCCGACCGGGACAACAACACCGACGCCGAGCCCGCGGCGGACACCGGGCTGCCGCAACTGCTGACCGCCGCGGCGGTACTCCTCGACGCGATCGCCGATCACGGGCACACCGCACGACGGGACGCCGAGCATGCGCTGGTGCGCGTCCAGACTGCCGCGGCAGCCGTGACAGGTCCCGAAGCGGCGCTGGCACAACGCTTCTGCGAACAGCTGCGCGAGGCCGCGGTGCTGCGATTCGGCCAGCTGCACCGGCCCGACCTGATCGGCTCGCTGGCCTCGGCACCTGCCGTCGTCCGCTCACACCTGACCTGGACGTCACCCATCCTGCGCCACGCCATCCGGCTGTCGGTGACGACGGCGCTCGCGGTGGCGGCGGCCCGCTACGGCGGACTCGAGCACGGCTACTGGATGCCGTTGACCGTCGTGGTGGTGTTGCGGCCGGAAACGGCACACACCTACACCCGGTGCGCCGGGCGCATCGCCGGCCTCTGCGTCGGCATCATCGTCGCCTCGATCCTCACGTTCGTCTGGCAACCCGGGCCGATCGGCTCGGCGGTGTGCGCGCTGCTGTTCGTCGGACTGGCCTACGGTGTCGCGCAGTTCGGCTATCTCGCGGTCGGCGCGGCGGTAGGCGCGATCGTGATGTTCGCCGTCGGAGTGAGCGCGTCGGCACCCTGGGCGGGCAACGCAGACCGACTGGTCGCCGTGTTGATCGGCGGCGCCCTGGCGGTGATGGCCCACGTGGCGCTGCCCGACCATGCGTTGATCCGGTTGCGCCAGCGGGCCGGAGAACTGCTGATGACCGAGATCGACTACGCCGCACTGGTGATCAAGGCGTTCGTCCATGAGGTCGACCACCCGGCCGAGATCCTGTCGGCGGCCTGGCAGCGGGCGTTCCGTGCGCGGGCCGCATTCGAGGCCGCATGGGGCGCCACCAGCCTCGAGCCGCCGATCCTGCGGCGGTGGCTGCGGTCGTACCGCACCGCGCTGAATTCGGTGACCAGTGCGTGCACCACGCTGGAGAACAGCCTGCCGACGCACCCGTCGTCAGCCCTACACGGCGAGTTCGTCGCCGCGGTGGACGATTACGTGGAGGCGCTGCGCGGCGCACCACCGAGCCCCGCCGTGCCGTGGAGCCTGGACACCGCCGAGCTGTCGACCGCGCTGCGGCGCGTGCACAACGTGGCCTCGACACTGTCCGCCGACAACGGCGCGGCGCGCATCCTGATCGGCGAACTGACCACGATCACCCGCAGCCTGGAGGACATCGCGATCGATCGCGTCGAGCCCGCAGGAGACTCGCGCTAGCTCACCCGCGCGCCCATTTCGGCAGGATGAAGACCCCCTCGGCCTCGGCGGTGATCCCCTCGCCATCTGAAACATGGCCGGAGGCAAAGGCTTTGATTCCGTCGGTGCGGGTGATCCGTCCCTCGGCGTGGAGTTCGCCCAGCGGAGTCGCCCGCAGATAGCGGATGGTCAGGGTGCCGGTGAACCGCGGGCGATCCGAGTCGCTGGCGGCCACCTCCCCCAGCACGTGGTCGAGGACCATGGCCACCATGCCGCCGTGCACGTGGCCCGGCGGCCCTTCGTAGGGTGCGCCCAGATGGAAATCGGTGTGGATGGCACCGTCGGGGTCCTTCACCATCACCAGCGGCGGGGCGATCGGATTGCGGATCCCGATCGCCGGGTTGCCCCACGGCATCCGGTCCCCGTCCGAGGTGAACTGGACACCGAACGGCCCGTCGATCTGCTCGGCTCGCAACCGCGCGGTCGCGTCGTCGATCTGGGCCCGCACAGCGGCGACCTCGTCGGCGTCGACCTGCGAACGGATGCTGGCGTCGATCAGTGCCCGCACCGAATCGGCCAGCGGCGCCCACACCGACCGCAGACGCTGAACATCCGCGGAACTGAGACCCTCGACATGGGTGTAACCCGGCATTGGTGAACTAGAACATGCGCGGCGCGGCGGTGTCGAGCCAGCCGGCATTCGACTCAGTGGTTCGTCCAACGGTACGCACCGGCATGGTTGCTGAACTAACGTCAGCAGCGTGACGGATCCCGCGCAGACCGAACCGTACTACCGGCTCGGGACCTATCACCGGCCGACGGAAACCCCCTCGCCGCCGGCGCAGGTGTGGTTCGACCGCGGCATGGTCTGGTCGTATGCCTTCAACCACGAGGAGGCGATCCGGTGCTTCGAGCGGGCACTGCGGCTCGACCCGGACTTCGCGCTCGCCCGCTGGGGTATCGCCTACGCGGTCGGCCCCAACTACAACAAGGCCTGGGACGCGTTCGACCCGGTCGACCTGAGCACATCGCTGGCCCGGGCCCGTACCGAACTCGAGCGCGCCGCCACGGGCCGCGCCTCGACATTGGAATACGACCTGATCACCGCTCTGCACAAGCGATTTCCGACCGCTGATCCCGAGGACGCCGAAGCCCTGACGGCCGGGCACGCCGATTACGCCGATGCGATGGCGGCGCTGGCCACCGCCCATCCCGAGGACATCGACGTGCAGACGCTGGCCGCCGACGCCCTGCTCAACGTCACCGCATGGGCGTTGTGGGACGGCCGCACCGGTGAGCCCGCCCCCGGATCTCGTGTGGTGGAGGCGAAACGGATCCTCGACGCGGCGCTGGGCACCGACGCCGGACGGCAACACCCAGGGGTCCTGCATCTGTACATCCACGCGATGGAGATGTCGACGACGCCACAGGCGGCGCTGCCCGCCGCCGATCTGTTACGCGGGCTGGTGCCCGACGCCGGGCATCTGCAACACATGGCCAGCCACATCGACGTGCTGTGCGGGAACTACCGCAACTCGGTGACGGCCAATCTGGCTGCGGTACAGGCGGACAGAGAATTCGTGGCGCGCGAGGGCGCGCTGAACTTCTATTCGCTCTACCGGGCGCACGACCTTCATTTCGTGGTGTATTCGGCCATGTTCGAGGGCAGTTCGCAGATCGCCCTAGACGCCGCCGAGGAACTGGCCGCGCAGCTCACCCCCGAGGTGCTCTCGGTCACCTCACCGCCGATGGCAGACTGGCTGGAGGCCTTCGTCCCCCTGCGGGTGCACGTGCTGGTGCGGTTCGGCCGCTGGGACGACCTGATCGCCGAACCGCTGCCCGCCGATCCCGAGCTCTACTGCACCACGACCGCGACCATCCACTACGGCCGCGGCGTCGCCTATGCGGCCACCGGCCGGGTCGAGCAGGCCCGTTCCGAGCGCGACAAGTTCCTCGCCGCATACCGGCGCGTACCCGACACGCGCTACCTGTTCAACAACACCAGTCTGGACATCCTGGCCATCGCCGAGCAGATGCTCAACGGTGAAATCGCCTATCGGGAAGGCGATCACGATACGGCCTTCACATACCTGCGCCGGGCCATCGAACTCGACGACGCCCTGCCCTACGACGAACCGTGGGGATGGATGCAGCCGACCCGGCATGCCTACGGCGCGCTGCTGCTCGAACAGGGACACGTGGAGGAGGCCGCCCGCGTCTACGCCGCCGACCTGGGCCTCGACCCCACACTGAGCCGGTCCAGCCACCATCCGAACAACGTGTGGAGCCTGCACGGCTACCACGAATGCCTGCTCCGGCTGGGCCGCGACGCCGAGGCCGTCATCATCGGGCAGCAACTCGAGTTGGCACGGGCCCGCGCGGACGTCGCGGTCAACGCGTCGTGTGCCTGCCGCCTCGAGGTGGCGGACCCGTGTTGCGGCGGCGAGTGAGGGTTCCTGCTTCGGCCCGGGCGTAAACTCGCCTCCGTGGCCATCAGCGAGAACGACCTCGGTCAGCTGCGCAAATGTGTCGAGTTGGCCCGCGAAGCACTCGACGACGGTGACGAACCCTTCGGATCGATACTGGTCGACCACACCGGGACGACGGTGTTCACCGACCGCAACAGGGTCAAGGACGGGGACGCCACCCAGCATCCCGAATTCGCCATCGCCCGCTGGGCCGTCGAACACCTGAGCCCCGAGGACCGGGCCCGTGCCACCGTGTACACCTCAGGCGAACACTGCCCGATGTGCTCTGCCGCGCACGCCTGGGTCGGCCTCGGCCGGATCGTCTACGCCACCTCCTCGGCGCAGCTGAGCGGTTGGCTGTCCGACTGGGGTGCGCCGGGTGGTCCGGTGGCACCGCTGCCGATCACCACCGTGGCACCGGGCATCGAGGTGGACGGCCCGGCGCGGGAACTGGCCGAGACCATGAAGGATCTGTACTCGGCGAAGTTCCGTGCCTGAGCCCGCCTGGGTCGCGCACGCCATCTGGTGGCAGGTCTATCCACTGGGTTTCGTCGGTGCGTTTCCCGCCGACCGGCCACCGTCTGCCGACGAACACCGGTTGCGGCGCATCGTGGACTGGTTGGATCACGCCGTGCAACTGGGCGCGTCCGGCGTCGCGCTCGGCCCGATCTTCGCATCGCGAACCCACGGTTACGACACCACCGACCACTTCCGCGTCGACCCGCGTCTGGGTGACGAGGACGACTTCGATCTCCTGGTGACCGAGGCCCGGCGGCGCGGACTCCGGGTCCTGCTCGACGGCGTGTTCAACCACGTCGGCACCGACTTCGCCCGGTATCGGGAAGCGCTCGACGGCGGACCCGATCATCCCGCATCGAGCTGGTTTCGCCGTGGCGGCAACGCATCTCGATTCGGCACGTTCGAAGGGCACGACGAGTTGATCGCGCTCAACCACGACGAGCCCGCGGTGGCCGACTACACCGCCACGGTGCTGCGGCACTGGTTGAGCCGCGGCGCCGACGGATGGCGCCTCGACGCCGCGTACGCGGTGCCCGACCGGTTCTGGGCGCAGGTGCTGCCGTCGGTCCGCCGGGAGTTCCCCGACGCCTGGTTCGTCGGCGAGGTCATCCACGGCGACTACTCCGCGACCGTCCGTGCCGCCACCTTCGACTCGGTGACCCAGTACGAGCTGTGGAAGGCCATCTGGAGCAGCCTCAACGACGGCAACTTCCACGAGCTGGACTGGGCACTGAAGCGGCACAACGACTTCCTCGAAACATTCGTACCGCTGACCTTCGTGGGCAACCACGACGTGACCCGCATCGCCAGCCAGTTGGAGAACTCCGCGCACCTCGAGCACGCTCTGGTGTTGTTGCTGACCACCGGTGGGACCCCGAGCATCTACGCCGGCGACGAGTCGGCCTACCGGGGTGTCAAGGAGGAACGCCGCGGCGGCGACGATGCCGTGCGGCCGGAATTCACCACTGCACCAGATGATTCCGATGCCCTGAGGCTGCATCAATATCTGATCGGGCTGCGCCGTCGGCATCCGTGGCTGCACACCGCGACGACGTCGCCGTTGCTGCTGACCAACACCGGGTATGTCTACCGGACCAGCGCGGGTTCCGAATCCCTGATCGTGGCACTCAACATCGACGACGCAGCACTGCCGCTGTCACTGCCCGATCTCGTGGCGGGATCGGGACGGGTGATCGCAGGTTCGGGCGCACCACCGCAGGAAGACATCAGCCGAACCGAGGTTCCTCCGCACGGATGGCTGATCATCCAGCCGCACTGAGCATTTCGAGGGTCATCCGATCCTCGAGTCCGTCATAGAATTTGTCCAGCACGGCCTGGAAGTCGGCGCGCTCGGCCGGGTTCGCGGCGGCCTCGGCGAACAGCGTCATGCTGGAGCGCACCTTCAGCCAGTCCGGCCAGCCGAAGATCTGCTCGGCTGTCCGCCCGTCGATCTGCACAACCAGCCGGGTGCATTCCCGCAGCCTCGCCCCCAGCGTCGGGTGGGCCAGGTAGGCCCGCGCCTCCTGGGCTGAGGCGATGCCGTAATGGGCCGCGGTCGGGCTGCGGCCGAGCCCGCGCAGCTGGGGGAAGATGAACCAGATCCAGTGACCGCGCTTGCGGCCGTCCCGCAACTCGCCGCAAACATCGGCGTAGACGCCGGCCTGGGCGTCGACGAACCTCTGCAAGTCGAATGGGTCGCTCATACATCAAGTTTGTCGCGCAACCTCACGCAATACATCGCGACAAGCTAATCTTCGGGATTCAATGACTACAACTGCCGACGTCGAGCGCGTCGCTCGTACCAGAAGCCCGCGTCGGCGCGTTCTGTCGCGGATCAGCATTCAGTCGAAGCTGCTGGTGATGCTGTTGATGACCAGCATTCTGTCGGCTGCCATCGTCGGCGCGATCGGATACCAGTCCGGGCGGTCATCGCTTCGCCAGTCGGTATTCGACCGGCTGACCGAAGTTCGGGAATCGCAGACCCGGCAGTTGGAGTCGAAGTTCGCCGACCTCGAGGATTCCCTGATCGTCTACACCCGAGGGACGACGACCATCGAGGCCGTCGAGGCGTTCTCCGGCGCGTTCGGCCAGCTCAACAACTCGACGATCAATCCGCAGCAGTGGCAGTCGATCGTCAACTACTACAACACCGAGTTCGAGCCGCAGGAACAAAAGCAGACCGGCGACGCCGTAGACGTGTCCCGGCTGCTGCCCACGACCAACGCACAGAAGTACCTGCAGGCGTACTACACGGCGCCGGTCCCCGACCCGGAGAAGGCGATCAGGGTCGACGACGCCCGTGACGGCAGCGCATGGTCAGCCGCGAATGCCCGGTTCAACGACTACTTCCGGGAGATCGTCGAGCGCTTCCAGTTCGAGGATGCGCTCCTGCTCGATACCGCAGGCAACGTCGTCTACACCGCGTACAAGGGCATCGACCTCGGCACCAACATCGTCACCGGACCGTACCGCCAGAGCCTGCTGTCGGACGCGTACGAGAAGACCCTGGCATCGAACGCGGTCGACTATGTCGGGATCACCGACTTCGGTGACTACCAACCGGCCGATGAGCCGACGGCCTGGATGATGGCGCCGGTCGGCCCGCCCGGCCGGGTCGAGGGAGTACTCGCCCTGCAGTTCCCGATCTCCAAGATCAACCGGCTCATGACGGCCGACAAACAATGGGAAACCGCCGGGATGGGTGCGACGGGCGAGACGTTCGCGGTGGGTCCCGACGGTTTGATGCGGTCCGATTCTCGGCTGTTCCTGGAGAATCCGGAGAAGTTCGAACGCGATGTCGTCGATGCCGGCACCCCACCGGCGGTGGCGGCGAAATCACTCCGTCAGCACGGAACCACGCTGGTCCAGCCGGTCGAGACGACAGCGACCCGGTTGGCCCTACGCGGCCAGACCGGCACCGTGATCGAGGACGACTACCTGGGCAACGAGACGCTACAGGCCTATGCACCGGTCAATCTGCAAGGGCTGAACTGGTCGATCATCGCCAAGATAGACACGGCCGAGGCATTCGCTCCCGTCGCGACGTTCACCCGCACCCTGGTGTTGTCGACCGTCATCATCACCTTCATCGTGTGTCTGGCCGCCATGATGCTGGCCCGGCTGTTCGTCCGACCGCTGCGCCGGCTGGAGGCCGGCGCCCAGCAGATCGGCGCGGGTGATTACGACATCTCGCTGCCGGTGCAGTCGAGGGACGAATTCGGTGATCTGACAACAGCTTTCAACGACATGAGCCGCAATCTGGCGATCAAGGAAGATCTGCTCGCCGAGCAGCGCCGGGAAAACGACCGCCTGCTGCGCACTCTGATGCCGGAGTCGGTGGTGCAGCGCTACCGTGACGGCGAGGAGACGATCGCACAGGACCACCACAACGTGACGGTCCTGTTCGCCGACACCGTCGGGCTCGACGAGCTGACATCGGATATGCCCTCCGAGGAAGCGCTGGCCATCGTCAACCGCTTGGTCCACCAATTCGATGCCGCCGCAGATGATCTGGGAGTGGACCGGGTCCGCACCCTGCGCAACGGTTACTGGGCCAGCTCCGGGTTGAGCGTCCCGCGGCTCGACAATGTCCGCCGTACCGTCGACTTCGCCCTCGAAATGCAGCGCATCATCGAACGGTTCAACACCGAAGCCGGGACCGCGCTCGACCTGCGTGCTGGCATCGACACCGGCGCGGTGAGCAGCGGCTTGGTCGGACGCTCGAACCTGGCGTACGACATGTGGGGCTCGGCGGTCAACCTCGCCTACCGGGTTCAGCGGGGCTCACCACAACCCGGTGTGTACGTCACCGAGCGGGTGTTCGAGGTGATGGGCGATACCCGCGACCTCGAACCGGCGGGCACTGTGCTCGTCGACGGCGCCGACGAGCCGATCTGGAAACTGCAGGACCGACGATGACCGGCCTGCTCGACGCCCCCTGGTTCTACTGGGCGATCGGCGTCGCGGTCGGATTTCCCGTCTGCCTGGTGCTCCTCACCGAGCTCCACAACGCGCTCCGGAGACGAGGCAGCTTCCTGGCCGGCCCGGTGCACCTGGTCCGGACCTACATCCTGCCGCTGGGCGCGCTGCTGATCCTGCTGAACCAGGCGATGCAGATCTCCGGGGAAACCACCCCGGTACGCATCGTGGCGACGGTGTTCGGCTTCGTCGTACTGGTTCTGTTGCTGTCCGGACTCAACGCGACACTGTTCCAGAGCGCTCCGGAAGGCAGTTGGCGCAAGCGCATTCCGTCGATCTTCCTCGACGTCGCCCGGTTCGCCCTCATCGCCATCGGCATCGGTTTGATCTTCGCCTACATCTGGGGCGCCAACATCGGCGGGCTTTTCACCGCCCTGGGAGTGTCGTCGATCGTGCTGGGCCTCGCCCTGCAGAACTCGGTCGGCCAGATCATCTCCGGGCTTCTGGTGTTGTTCGAGCAGCCGTTCCAACTCGGCGACTGGGTCGACGCGCCGTCGGCGCGCGGGCGCGTGGTGGAGGTGAACTGGCGCGCAACCCACATCGACACCGGCAGCGGCCTGCAGGTGATCCCGAACTCCGTGCTGGCCGGCGCATCGTTCACCAACCTGAGCCGCCCACCGGGCGCGCACACCATCACGGTGATCACCGTGTTCGCCGTCGACGATGCCCCCGACGAGGTCTGCCGTGTCCTCAACGAAGTGGCCCGCCGGCTGCCCCAATTACGAAGCGACGGAACGGTATCCACCGTTGCGGCCGGCTCGTTGCAGTACAAGACCCTGATCCCGCTGCACTCGCCCGCCGATGATTTCGGCGCGAGATCCACGTTCCTGCGCTGGACGTGGTACGCCGCACGACGCGCCGGTCTGCACCTGGACGAGGCCGAGGACGAGTTCGAGACCACCGAACGCGTCGAACAGACGCTCCGTCTGATCGCACCGACACTCCGCCTGAGCGCCGAGGACCAGCAGGACCTGGCACCGTACGTCCGTCTCACGCGGTTCGGCACGGACGAGATCATCCAGGTCGTCGGTCAGGTTCCCAAGAAGATGACGTTCGTCGTCGCCGGCACGGTGCAGCTGGCCGTGGCCGACGCAGACGATCTGTTCATCCCGGTCCTCACGTTGGAACAGGGTGACTTCCTCGGGCAGACCGCGCTGACCCGCGAGCCGGTCATCACCACGGCATACGCTCTGACAGAGGTCACCGTCGCGCAGTTCGACCGCGAAAGTATCGAGGATCTGGTGGCGCGGAAGCCCGTACTGCTGCAGGACATCGGCCGGGCGATCGAGGAGCGCCGGGCCAGCGTCAGGCAGGCGCTCGGCGCGGCCGCTCGCTGAATGTCGTCGCCGAGGGTCTCGGCGTCGAGTTCCAACCGTTAGTAAACCGCGATCTGCATGAGCGGTGTTGTTACGCGTGTGACTGATGGGACGCGTGTTTCACTACGGAAGCAAGCGGCAAACTGCTTGGGATACGTGCAGAAAGGACGGTTGGTTGCCGTTATGAAGTTCCTCAACAAGATTCGCGGAGCGTGGACGCGCCGACTGGCGGCGGGGGCAATGGCAGCCGCCACCCTGCCCGCGCTGATCGGTCTCGCAGGAGGTTCGGCGACCGCTGGCGCATTCTCCCGCCCGGGCCTGCCAGTCGAATACCTCGACGTGTTCTCCCCGTCGATGAACCGCAACATCCGCGTTCAGTTCCAGGGCGGCGGACCGCATGCGGTCTACCTGCTCGACGGCCTGCGCGCCCAGGACGATTACAACGGCTGGGACATCAACACCGCCGCATTCGAGTGGTACAACGGGTCCGGCCTGTCGACGATCATGCCGGTCGGCGGACAGTCCAGCTTCTACACCGACTGGTACCAGCCTTCGAAGGGCAACGGCCAGGACTACACCTACAAGTGGGAGACGTTCCTGACGAACGAGCTCCCGGCCTGGCTGGCCGCCAACCGCGGAGTGTCGCAGACCGGTAACGCGGTCGTCGGTATCTCGATGGCGGGCAGCGCGGCGCTGACCTACGCGATCTATCACCCGCAGCAGTTCATCTACGCCGGAACGCTTTCGGGCTTCCTCAACCCCTCCGAGGGCTGGTGGCCCATGCTGATCGGGCTGTCGATGAACGATGCGGGCGGCTACAACGCCGAGAGCATGTGGGGGCCGTCGACCGACCCGGCCTGGAAGCGCAATGACCCGATGGTCAACATCAACCAACTGGTCGCCAACAACACCCGCATCTGGATCTACTGCGGCACCGGAACCCCGTCGGACCTCGACTCCGGCGACAATGGCGCCAACCTGATGGCAGCCCAGTTCCTCGAAGGGCTGACGCTGCGTACCAACAAGACCTTCCAGGACAACTACATCGCCGCCGGCGGCACCAACGGGGTGTTCAACTTCCCGGCCAACGGCACGCACAGCTGGGGCTACTGGGGACAGCAGCTGCAGCAGATGAAGCCCGACATCCAGCGGGTGCTCGGCGCGCAGTCGGCCACCTAGAGATCCACCCACCCAGGGAGCCTGTCGTCACCCCTACGGCAGGCTCCCTGCTCTGTGTCCGGAGTACGTTGGTGACGATGACTGAGTCCTCGTCGGGGTCCTCGTCGGGGCCCTCGCCGAATGCCCGGATGCTCGGCGGAGTTGCGGCTGCCGCGGTCTCGCTCGGTGTCGCGGCGGTTGTCGGCATTCCGTTCCCGACTCAGGCCCAACCGCTCGGTGCGGTCGGCGCGGTGATCGTCGACCGCACACCGGGCCCCGTCAAAGAGTTGGTGATCCAAGCCCTCGGCGGCCTGGACAAGCTCTTCCTCGCCGTCGTCGTCCTGGTGGCGATCGCGGCCATCGCCGCCCTCGCCGCGACCTACGAAACCCGGCGCAGGCCGGCCGGCAGCATGATCTTCGTCATCGCAGGACTTCTCGGCTGTGCCGCTGTGCTCTCACGGCCGGGCGCGGCCCTGCCCGACATCGTGCCGACGGTGGTGGGCACCGCATGCGGCGTGGCGGTGCTGCGCCTCCTTGCGCTGCGGCTGTGGACGGTCCCCGAGACCCGTCCCGCCGACAGCGGTGACGAACCCGACGTCACCCGAAGACTGTGGCTGACCACCGGCGGTCTGCTGGTCTTCGGGGCGGCCACCGGGCTGCTGGGTGTCGTCGTCGGCCGCTTGAGCAATTCCGTGGCGGCCGAGCGCGATGTCTCGGTGATCCCGCGTCCACGCATACCCGCTCCGCCGATACCGGCCGGCGTGCAACCGAAAGATGTTGCCCTGCCGAGTTTCATCACCGATGGTGCCGACTTCTACCGGGTGGACATCGCGCTTTCCGTTCCCCAGCTGAGCCGCGACGAATGGCGGCTGCGCATTCACGGCATGGTGGATCGCGAGATCACCTACAGCTTCGCCGACCTGGACCGATTCGAGGCGATCGAGAAGGCGGTGACGCTGACCTGCGTGTCCAATCCGGTTGGTGGCGAATATATCTCGACAGGCATGTGGACCGGCTATCGACTGACCGACCTGCTGGCCGCGGCCGGGGTCTCCCCCGATGCGGACATGTTGCTGTCGACGTCGGTCGACGGCTTCACGGTCGGCACGCCGGTGGAGGCCCTGCGCGACGGCCGGGATGCGATGCTGGCCGTCGGCCTCAACGGGCAGCCGCTACCCGTCATTCACGGCTACCCGGCGAGGCTGGTGGTCGCCGGGCTCTACGGCTATGTGTCGGCCACCAAATGGGTCACCGACCTGGAGCTGACCCGCTTCGACCGGGCAGAGGCGTATTGGACCAGGCAGGGCTGGGCGCCGCGCGGCCCGATCAAGACCGAGTCGCGCATCGACGTGCCGAAACGCGGCCAGCAGATCGCTTCCGGGGCGACGACCTTCGGCGGAGTCGCGTGGGCGCAGAACCGCGGCGTACGCGGCGTCGAGGTCCGAATCGACGACGGCCCATGGCAACCCGCCCAACTCGGGGACGCCTACTCCAACGAGACCTGGCGGTTGTGGAGCTTCGGATGGCAGGCCGACAGCCCAGGGAGACACACCGTCACGGTGCGGGCCACCGACAACAGCGGAGCCGTCCAGACGGAAGACGAAACCCCGACCGTGCCCGATGGCGCCACCGGTTGGCATTCGGTGAACTTCACCGTGGCATGACGCCGATATCTACTTTCGGGAGATCTTGCGCCAACTGGCGACCGAGATCACGACACCGATCACCGCGGTGATCGGGCCGATGACCGACCAGGTGGTGGTGTTGCTCATCGGACTGCCCTGCAGCACACCGAATCCCTGCAAAGCCCAGATCAGGCCGAACAGCGCCACGATCACACCGACCGCGAACGTCACGACGAATCCCCTGTTCATAGTTGGATGCTACGCGCCACGAACAAGGAGATGACGGCATCAACCCTGCACGGTGGGCCGCAGGACGATCTCGCCGATCTCGACATCGGGCGGCTGCTCGATCGCGAATGCCACCGCGCGTGCCACCGCCTCCGGCGCGAGGCCGAATTCGTCCATATCGGACCGTATCCGGGCGCGCAGCGCCGGATCGTCTATCGAACCGTCGAGCTCCGTCCGGACAAATCCCGGTGAGATGGAGGTGGTCCGGATGACACCGTCGGTGGATTCCTGCCGCAGGGCCTCCATGACGGTCCGTACCGCATTCTTGGTCGCCGCGTAGACGCCCATATCGGGCACGATCTTCAATCCTGCGGTCGACACCGTGGTGACGAAATGCCCGTGGCCCTGGCGCCGGAACACCGGTGCGGCCGCTGCGATTCCGTGCAACACGCCGCGCAGATTGACGTCGATCATCGCCGACCAACCGTCGATGTCACCATCGGACAGCGGCCCGATCTTGCTGATGCCCGCATTGTTCACCAACACATCCAGCCTGCCGAACTCGTTCGTCGCCGTCTCGACGAGCGTTTCGACATCACGCCTGCGGGTGACGTCGACAGAAAGCGCGACCGCGCGCGATCCCGCGGCCACGAGTTCGGCGGCGAGCCGGTCCAGGCGGTCTTCGCGCCTGGCGCCTATGACCAGCCTCGCGCCCCGCGCCGCCAGCAGGCGTGCCGTCGCTTCACCGATGCCGCTACTGGCCCCGGTGACCGCGACCACCGTGCCGGCGATCGGGTCGCCGGTCACGGTCGCAGCACCAATTTCCCTCTGGTATGCCGCTTTTCCAGCTCGGTGTAGGCGGCGCGGACGTCGTCGAGGGCGAACACCTCGGCGATCGGCACGTCGAGTTCCCCGGTGGCGGCGAGATCCGCCAACTCGGCGATGATCGCGATGTCAGCCCCCTCGGCGTTGCCGGCACCCTGGACACCGAACTCCGCGATGGCGCCGAAGTCGATGATGGTGTCGACGCGGTCGGGCGCGACGCCCAACTCCTCGACAGCCAGCTTCACGTACCCGCCTCCGAAGAAATCGAGGAAGGCATCGACGCGGCCCGACGGGGACGCGGCGCGCAGCCGGGCCGCCAGATCGTCGCCGTAGTTGACGGGGACGACGCCGTGCGCCGTCAGCCACTCATCGTTTCCCGACCCGGCGATGCCGAGCACGGTGGCGCCGGCGCGCTTGGCAAGCTGCACCGCGATGGTGCCGACACCACCGGCGGCACCCGCGATCGCAACGGTGTCCCCGGGTTGCAGGCGCACGGCCCGCACGGCCGCGTAGGCCGTGGCACCCACGACATAGAGCGATCCGGCGACCTCCCACGACAGGCCCGGCGGTTTGGGAGCCAGCTGGGTGGCGGGCACGGTCACATACTCGGCGTGGCTGGCGCGATCGTCGGTGAATCCGAGCACCTCGTCGCCGACGTCGAATCCGCTCACACCGGGCCCGAGGTCGGCCACCACACCCGCGAGGTCGCTGCCTTCGCCCGACGGAAAGGCGGCCGGGAACCTCTCGTGCAGCGCGCCGCGGCGAATCATGGCCTCGCCCGGGTTGATTCCGGCGGCACGGACCTGCACGAGCACCTCGCCTGCCGCCGGAACCGGCCTCGGCACCTCGCGCACCTGCAGGACGTCGATCCCGCCGTATTCATCGAATTGGACTGCTTTGCTCATGTTTCCTACGACCATTCGATAGGCGGAAACATTCCTGGCCACCTGCCCTCGCACAGGCAGTTCACAGGGTGCGTCCATATCTTCGCGGTGGTGAGCCAAGATCACTCACTGCGCCCCGTCATGCGGGGCATCCTCCTCGATGTCGCCCCTCCACTGATCGCCTACTACGGTCTGCGCGCCGCCGGCGTCTCCGAGTACGCCGCACTGCTGACGGGGACCGTGGTCGCGGGGATCAAGGTCTCCTATGACGCGATCAGGGCCCGCCGGCTCGATCCCTTCGCGGGCTATCTGATGCTCAGCTTCGGTCTGAGCCTCGCGGTGGGCCTGGCCACCTCGGACGCCCGGATGCTGATGGCGGGCAACACCCTCGTCGGCGGCTTCGGCGCGATCGTTTTCCTCGGCAGTTGTTTCATCGGCAAACCGCTGACCCAGATCGTCGCCGAACGGGTCCGGCCCGCCTCCGACGGGGCCGTCGAACCCGGCGAGGCGGCGTTCAGGCACCGGGTCCACGTTTCGCTCTCAGCGATGTGGGGCATCGGCCTGCTGATCGGGATGTTGATCAGCCTGGCGATCATCTTCTCCCTGGCCATAGACGTCGCGAACGGGGTGAACACGGTCGTTTCGCTGGGCTTCACGGCCCTGCTGATGGCGGCGACCGTCATGGTGGCCAAGCGGGCCAGGGCCAAGGGAGAACTCCTCCGGGAACAAACGGGAGCCGGCCAAGGTTGAGCGCATCAGACTGAACTTTGGAGGTTTGATGTCCCAACCAAACGCAGTGCCCGTCTTGTTCCTGAGCGAACCGATCGTCCTGCCCGGAATGGTGGTGCCCGTCGAACTCGACGATGCTGCCCGCGCGGCCGTCGACGCCGCCCAGGCCAGCGAATCCGGCAAGCTGCTGATCGCCCCGCGTCTGGACGACCGCTACCCCACCCACGGCGTGATCGCGTCGATCGTGCAGGTCGGGCGCATGCCCGGAGGTGCCGAAGCCGCCGTTGTCCGCGGTGAACACCGTGCCCACATCGGTTCCGGAACCACCGGACCGGGTGCGGCTTTGTGGGTCGAGGTGGAGGAAGCCGGCGAGCCCGAAGCGGTGACCGACGAGACCAAGGCGCTGGCCGCCGAATACAAGAAGTTGCTGCTGGCCATGCTGCAGCGGCGCGAGGCCTGGCAGATCGTCGACGTGGTCAACAAGATCACCGACCCGTCCGCGCTGGCCGACACGGCCGGCTACGCCTCTTACCTGACCGACGTGCAGAAGCGTCAGCTCCTGGAGACCGAGGATGCGGCCGAACGACTGCGTGTCCTCATCGCCTGGACCGGCGAGCACCTGGCCGAGGTCGAGGTCAACGACAAGATCGCCGAGGATGTCCGGGCCGGGATGGACAAGCAGCAGAAGGAATTCCTGCTGCGCCAGCAGTTGAACGCCATCCGCAAGGAACTGGGCGAAGGCGAGCCCGAGGGGTCTGACGACTACCGGGCCCGGGTCGAGGCCGCCGATCTGCCGGACAAGGTCCGCGAGGCCGCGTTGCGCGAGGTCGGCAAGCTGGAACGCTCCAGCGAGCAGAGCCCCGAGGGCGGCTGGATCCGTACCTGGCTGGACACCGTCCTGGATCTGCCGTGGAACGAGCGGACCGAGGACTCCACCGACCTCAAGGGTGCCCGCGAGATCTTGGACGCCGATCACCACGGTCTGGACGACGTCAAGGACCGAATCGTCGAGTACCTGGCCGTGCGGGCCCGTCGTGCCCAGCGCGGCATGGCCGTCGTCGGTGGCCGCGGCTCGGGCGCCGTGATGGTGCTGGCAGGTCCGCCCGGGGTCGGCAAGACCTCGCTGGGTGAGTCCGTGGCCCGGGCACTGGGCCGCAAGTTCGTGCGCGTCGCCCTGGGCGGTGTGCGCGACGAGGCCGAGATCCGCGGCCACCGGCGTACCTACGTCGGCGCGCTGCCGGGCCGCATCGTGCGGGCCATCGGCGAGGCGGGTTCGATGAATCCCGTTGTGCTGCTGGACGAGATCGACAAGGTGGGCTCGGACTACCGGGGCGACCCGTCGGCCGCGCTGCTGGAGGTGCTGGACCCGGCGCAGAACCACACGTTCCGCGATCACTACCTCGACCTGGATCTGGACCTGTCCGACGTGGTGTTCCTGGCGACGGCCAACGTCATCGAGAACATCCCCTCGGCGTTGCTGGACCGGATGGAGCTGGTGCAGATCGACGGCTACACCGAGGACGACAAGGTCGCGATCGCTCGGGACTACCTGCTGCCACGGCAGTCCGAACGGGCGGCACTGACCGACGCCGAGGTGACGGTGACGGATGCGGCGTTGCGCAAGATCGCCGCGGACTACACCCGCGAGCCGGGTGTTCGTCAGTTCGAGCGGTTGCTGGCCAAGGCGCTGCGCAAGGTGACCACGAAACTGGACGAAGGCGGAATCGTCAACGTCGTCGTTGACGAGCCGGATCTCGTTGAGTACCTGGGTCGTCCACGCTTCACGCCGGAGTCCGACGAGCGCACCGCGGTGCCGGGTGTGGCGACCGGCCTGGCCGTCACAGGCCTGGGCGGTGACGTGCTCTTCATCGAGGTGAACTCGAACGAGGGCGAGCCTGGGCTGAAGCTGACCGGTCAACTGGGCGACGTCATGAAGGAGTCGGCGCAGATCGCGCTGTCCTACGTGCGGGCCCACGCCGACCAGTTGGGCGTCGACCCGAAGGCGCTGGACCGTCAGATCCACGTGCACGTCCCCGCGGGCGCGGTGCCCAAGGACGGGCCGTCGGCCGGCGTCACGATGGTGACGGCACTGGTGTCGATGGCCACCGGGCGGCAGGTGCGCGGCGATGTCGGCATGACCGGCGAGGTCACGCTGAACGGCCGGGTGCTGCCCATCGGCGGCGTGAAGCAGAAGCTGCTCGCCGCGCAGCGGGCGGGGCTGAAGACGGTGTTCATCCCGGCGCGCAACGAGCCCGACCTGGACGATGTGCCGGCCGAGGTGCTCGACGCACTGGAGGTCAAGCCGATGACCGACGTGGCCGACATCGTCGTGGCGGCGCTGGAACCGGCCGCCGAGCAGGCGACAGCAGCCGCGTAAGGAAAAACACCGCGCGAGCGACCGTGAATGTACGCAGGTGACGGCGGGTCACCGTACAGACACGGTCGCTCGGCGTGCGTGGGTGACGCGCGGATGACGCGCGGTCCCCATGGGGGTGCGCGATCCGCACTCGGCTGCTAACGTGACGCGCGGCACACTCCGGGTTCGGGGTGGCTCACAACTCAAGACGCCGTTGAGTCGCGGCGGGAGAGTCCCGCCCCATCCAGCCGGCGGGCGCCGCAGGAGCAAATCCTCCCCAGGAATCTCTCAGGCCCCCGTATCGCCGCGACTAGGCACCTCTGGAAAGCAGTCGGCCAGTCCAGGACCGGCTCACCGAAGGGGCAGGTGAAGCGCCGGTAGCGGCGGTTCGTGAAAACTCTCAGGTTCAAAACGACAGAGCGGGGAGGCGCCCGCAGTCCGCGCTCCCCATGGGGCCTGAGATCCTTAGGTTGCTATGTCCCAATCCAGTGATCTGTCCGCTGATTCAGCGGAATCGCCCGCATCGTCCGGCGAGCCACAGCACCTCTCCCGCCAGCTCTCCAACCGGCACATCCAGCTGATCGCGATCGGCGGCGCCATCGGCACGGGCCTGTTCATGGGGTCCGGCAAGACCATCTCGCTGGCCGGCCCGTCGGTGCTGTTCGTCTACATGATCATCGGCTTCATGCTGTTCTTCGTGATGCGGGCCATGGGCGAGCTGCTGCTGTCCAACCTGCATTACAAGTCCTTCGCCGATTTCGCCGCCGACCTGCTCGGCCCGTGGGCGGGGTTCTTCACCGGCTGGACCTACTGGTTCTGCTGGATCGTCACGGGCGTCGCCGACGTGGTGGTGATCGCCGGGTACGTGGCCTTCTGGTGGCCGGACCTTCCCCTGTGGATACCGGCGCTCGCGACGGTCGTGGTGCTGATCGGGCTGAATCTGCCGACCGTGCGGGCCTTCGGCGAGACCGAGTTCTGGTTCGCCCTGATCAAGATCGTCGCGATCGTGACGCTGATCATCATCGGCCTCGTCATGATCTTCACCAGTTTCCAAGCTCCCACCGGCGCCCAGGCCTCCTTCGCCAACCTGTGGAACGACGGCGGCTTCTTCCCCACCGGCCCAATGGGATTCGTGGCCGGTTTCCAGATCGCGACCTTCGCGTTCGTCGGCATCGAACTGGTGGGTACCACTGCCGCCGAGGCCAAGGACCCGGAGCGCAACCTGCCGAAGGCGATCAACTCGATCCCCGTGCGCGTCATGCTCTTCTACGTCGCCGCCCTGACCATCATCATCGCGGTCACGCCGTGGCGCGAGATCGATCCCAAACTCAGCCCGTTCGTGGCGATGTTCAGCCTGGCGGGCCTGGGAATCGCCGCGTCGGTGGTCAACTTCGTGGTGCTGACCTCGGCGACGTCGTCGGCCAACTCCGGGATCTACTCGACCTCCCGGATGGTCTACGGCCTGGCCACCGAGGGTGATGCACCCCGCCTGTTCGGCCGGCTCACCTCACGGCGCGTGCCGGCCAACGCGCTGTTCCTGTCCGGGGTGTTCCTGCTGTCCGGTGTGGTCATGGTCGCAGCCGGCGACTCGATCGTGGCGGCCTTCACGTTGGTGACGACCATCTCGTCGCTGTGCTTCATCTTCGTCTGGACGATCATCCTGGTCAGCTACCTCGTGTACCGGAAACGCCGGCCGGAACTGCACGAGGCGTCGAAGTTCAAGATGCCCGGCGGCATCGTGATGTGTTACGTCGTCCTGACCTTCTTCGCCTTCCTGATCGTGGCGTTCGCCCTGAAGGAAGACACCCTGCAGGCTGAACTCGTGACGCCGGTGTGGTTCCTGGTACTCGGTATCGCCTGGCTGGTGCTGCGGCGTCGCCCGCAACACCTGGCCCGCGAAGCCGAATTCCGCGCCGAACTGAAGTCGACGGATTCGGACTGACGCTCGGTAGGGTGGCGCCATGGTGGATCTTCGTGATCTGAAGCGACGCATCGTCCATGGCGCCCAACGCCGCATCGTCAATCCGGTCGGCCGCCAACTGCCCGTCACCATGCTGGAGACGGTCGGCCGGAAATCCGGCGAACCACGGCACACCGCCGTGGGCGGCCGGGTGATCGGCGATCAATTCTGGATGGTCTCCGAGCACGGCGACCGGTCCCACTACGTGCTCAACATCAAGGCCAATCCTGCTGTGCGGCTCCGGATCAACGGCCACTGGCGGACCGGGACGGCGCACCTGCTGCCCGACGACGACCCGGTCGCGCGGCTCAAGGAGCTGCCGACGCTCAACAGTGCGGTGGTCCGGGCCATGGGTAGCGATCTGCTCACTCTCCGCATCGACCTCGACTGAGATGGCCTTCGACCCGGACCTGGCCGATCGCATCCGCGAGTTGACGGCAACCGAGACGGGTCTCGACGAGAGACGCATGTTCGGCGGGCTGGCCTTTCTGATCAACGGCAACATGGCGGTCGCGGCGACCCGCGAAGGCGGCCTGATGGTGCGGGTCTCGCGAGACGACGGCGAGAACCTGCTGCGCCGCGATCACGTCGAACCGATGGTGATGGGCGGCCGCGAGATGCGCGGCTGGCTGCGGATCGCCGGCCCCGGCATCAAGACCCGGCGGCAGCTCCAGTCCTGGGTCGCCCGCGGCATCGACTACGCCAAGGGCCTGCCGCCCAAGTAATTTCCGCCGCGAGCGCGGAGAATCACCATTAACATAGAGCGTGCCTGACAACGACGGGGGCCCGCTCACATGTTGACCGCAGTACGTAAGATCCTCGGTTTCCAGATGACCATCGCCGAGTGGATCGGCACCGCCGTCATCCTCGCGGTCCCCTACCTGCTCATCGGCCTGGTCTGGTCGCTCACCCACACCAGCCATCTGGCCGGAATGGACGGGGCCGACGCCGTGGTGTCCTTTCTGGGCTCCATCGTCTCCTGGCCGGTCCTGCTGTTCACCAACGTGTGCATGAGCTGAGAGGAGCCGGCGTATGTCTCTCGGCGACACCACTGGAGCCAACCGCATCTCGATCACCCGACGCACAGCTCGCTGGTCCGACGAGGACGTGACCATCGCCGATGCGATGGATCTGTGGGGCTTCGCCGCCGGCGCGGCCAACGTGATCATGCAGCTGTCCTCGCCGGGTGTGGGCTACGGGGTCGTGGAGAGCACCGTCGATTCCGGCAACCTGCTCAAGCATCCGTGGAAGCGGGCCCGCACCACACTGAGCTATCTGGCGGTGGCGATCCTCGGAAAGCCCGAGGATCGGGCGGCGTTCCGCGACGCCGTGGACGCCGCTCACCGGCAGGTCCGATCCGGGCCCGCAAGTCCCGTGCAGTACAACGCCTTTGACCGTGACCTGCAGCTGTGGGTGGCCGCCTGCCTGTTCGTCGGGCTGGAAGATGTCTACCAGCTGCTGCGGGGTGAGATGACGGACGCCCAGGCCGAGCAGTTCTACCAATCCGCCGCCACGCTGGGCACCACGTTGCAGGTCAGCCCCGAGCAGTGGCCCGCGACGCGGACCGAATTCGACACGTACTGGGACACCGCGTGCAGCCAGGTGCGGATCGACGAGGTGGTCAGACGGTACCTGCACGACCTGGTCGACCTGCGGATGATCAATCCGCTGCTACGGATCCCGTTTCGGCCACTGCTGAAATTCCTGACCACCGGTTTCCTTGCCCCGGTGTTCCGCGACGCCGTCGGCTTCGGCTGGGGCCGTGGCCGGCAGCGGCTGTTCGAATGGCTGTTCCTGGCGGTGGCATTCGGCAACCGCTTCCTGCCGGTGTTCGTCCGCCAGGGTGGCAGCTACCTGCTGCTCGCCGACGTCCGCCGCCGCGTGTCGGCCGACAAGGCCCTGATCTGATGCACCGGATCCGCCGCATGTTGGGCCACAAGGCCAGCGTCGAGCAGGTGCTCGAGACGCTGATGTGGCTGGCCCTGCCCTACCTCATGATCGGACTGGTCTGGACGTTCTTCCATCCCGAACAGGTGCAGCTCATCGAATCGAGCCTGCTGACCAAGTTCCCGGCCGGCGCCGATCTGGTGGCCTTCGGACAAGTGACGCTGCTGTGGCCGGTACTGCTACTGGGCGCCGACGTGTGCGTCGCGCTGTGAGTGCAACAGCCGTGCCGCCACGGCCGCGACGAAAAACCACAACGCCGCACCACTGATCCATGTCGGCACGTAGTTGAACGTCGCCGTCTCTGCGCCGGCGTTGAGGCCCAGATAGACGCCCACCGACAACACCGCGACGCCGACCGCCGCCGACACCGCCATCCAGGGCCGGTCCTCCGTGCGGGCGAAATACCTTGCCAGCGCGAAGCATCCGCAGGTCGCGGCCAGGAAGCCGAGCCCGCCGGCCACGCCGTGGATCTTCGCCGAGGTACTCAGCTCCGCCACCCCGGGATAGCCCTGCGGCGCTCCCGGCGGAAACCCGAACCCGGGGTCGGTCGGATTGAGACCCACCACCACACCGGCCAGCAGCCCGTAGAGCGTCACACACACCGCCGCGACCCGGCCGGACAGCGCACCCGAGACCACACGCCAGATCCCGACCCCGAAGGCCATCAGCAACAGCCCGCACACGATGAAGTTCGCCGTCTGCACCCAGCCCCAATCCCCAAGAACCAGCATGGAATTGGCATGCCGAGCCATGTCGAAACCGGGGCGGGTGAACGCCAGGGTGAGCGAAACCGTCGAGATCAACAATCCGGCCACCACCCCGGCGGCGAGCAACGCCGTGGTGAGCCGGGCGGCCGCGGGGCGGGCATCAGGTGTCACGGAAATTCGACGCTACCGTCCGGGCGGCCGCGGCGATTGACTAGGGTCTGCGTCGTGAAGGCTTGTCTCGTCAGGTGTGCGATCTTAGGAGCCGCCGCGTCCGCGCTTTCCGGATGCGCGTCGGGAACCGTCGTCAATACCGACGATGCCGCGTCGCCGGTGCCCACGAGCACCACCGCGGCGCCACCGGCGTTCGGAACCGCGCATCTGGTCAACGCCGCCGACTACGCGCTCGAGGTCAACGGCCACAAGGCCTATTACTTCAGCACCCCGAGCGGTCGGTGGCAGTGCGCGATCCTGCCCCGCGATCGCGCCGGCTGCCAACCGGCAGGAGGCACATCGGCGATGGCGGTGGCGGGAGCGCCCGAGGAGGTGCCCGACGCGAGCGGCGGGACGGCCGCACCGAATGCCCTTGTGCTCGACCGGGACAACGACGCCCAATTCGCGAACCTGGCACAGCCCGAATTCGCGCAACCGGCCGCCGTCGCGCTGCCGTTCGGGAAGGTGCTGGCGGTGGCCGGATTCCGCTGCAACGTCCAGGAACAGTCCGGGGTCTCGTGTGTTCGGGAGCTGACCGGCCGAGGTTTCACCTTCTCCGCCGAGGGTTACACCCTGCACTACACAGACGTCCCCTAGCGATGGCACATGATCAGGATCGGCACCTCGGGTTGGTCGTACGACCATTGGACCGACGTGCTGTATCCACGGGGCACACCGGCGAAATCCCGGCTGGCCCACTACGCCGGCGAGTTCGGCACCGTGGAACTCAATGGCAGCTTCTACCGCTGGCCCGCTGAGACCACGTTCACCGGGTGGCGCCGGCAGATGCCGAGCGGTTTCACCATGTCGGTCAAGGCGCCTCGTGGCCTGACCCACTACCGGCGGCTACGGTCACCGGAGAGTTGGACGCCGCGGTTCGAGCGCTACTGGCGGTTACTGGGCGCGCACAACGAGGCTCTGCTGGTCCAGCCTCACCCCGCCCTGGAGCGCGACGACGCACTGCTCACCGGTTTCCTGTCCCGACTCCCCCGCCAGATCCGGGTGGCGATGGAGCTGCGCCACCCCTCCTGGCACGACCCTGCGGTGGATGCGCTGTTGCAGCGTTTCGGCGCGGCGTATGTCGTGATGAGCGGCCCCGGGCTGACCTGCCGCCCGGTGGTCACCGGTGACCTGGTCTATGTGCGAATGCACGGTCCGGGTGACGACGGGATGTACGCCGGTTCCTATTCGGATGACGAGCTGCGCAGGTGGGCGCAGCAGATCCTGCAGTGGGACCGCGACGGCCACCGCGTCGTCGTGTATTTCAACAACGATCTCGGTGGTCATGCGGTACACAACGCCCGAAAACTGAAGCAGTTGGTAACGGGCGAGTAGGCTGAGTTGGCATGACAACGTCGTCCACATTCGCGATCGTCGGCGGCGGCCTGGCCGGCGCCAAGGCCGCTGAAGCTCTGCGGGACAACGACTTTGACGGTCATGTCGTGCTGTTCGCCGCCGAAGACCAGCTCCCCTACGAGCGTCCACCGCTGTCCAAGGAATACCTGGCCGGAAAGAAGAAGCTCGACGACTTCACCGTCGATCCGGCGGCCTGGTACCGCGACCACAACGTCGAGCTGAGGTTGGGGACCGAGGTCACCGCGGTCAATGCCGCCGAGCACACGCTCGCGCTGCCCGACGGCACCACCGTCGGTTACGACAAGCTGCTGCTGGCCACCGGGTCCTCGTCACGCAGGCCACCGATCCCGGGATCGGACGCCGCCGGCGTCCACTATCTCCGCACGATCGACGATGCGGCGGCCCTGAGCGCTGCGCTGACCCCGGGTTCGACGCTGGCCGTCGTGGGCGCCGGATGGATCGGACTGGAGGTCGCCGCGGGCGCGCGCGGCCGCGACGTGAATGTCTCGGTCGTCGAGTCCGCACACCTGCCGCTGCTGGCCGCCCTCGGCGCCGAGGTGGGTGAGGTGTTCGCGCAACTGCACCGCGAGCATGGGGTCGATCTGCGGCTGGACCAGTCGGTGAAGGAGGTCACCACCGACAACGGCACCGCCACCGGTCTGCGACTCGGCGACGGCTCCACCGTCACCGCCGACGCGGTGCTGATCGCCGTCGGCGCGGCACCGAACATCGGACTGGCCGAACGGGCCGGGTTGGCCATCGCGGACGGCGGAGTGCTCGTCGACGCATCATTACGCAGCAGCGATCCCGACATCTTCGCCGTCGGCGACATCGCCGCCGCACAACATCCTTTCTTCGGAGTGCGAATCCGCACCGAGCACTGGGCCAACGCGCTCAAACAGCCCGCGGTGGCGGCCGCGGGGATGCTGGGCAAAAGCGCGGAGTACGACGAACTGCCCTATTTCTTCACCGATCAGTACGACCTCGGCATGGAATATGTCGGCCATGCGCCCCGATATCAGCGAGTGGTTTTCCGCGGCGACGTTGCTGGGCGCGAGTTCGTGGCATTCTGGCTCGACGCCGAGAACCGGGTTCTGGCGGGGATGAATGTCAACGTGTGGGATGTCCTTGACGACGTCAAGGCACTGATCCGGTCGGCCGAGCCCGTCGATCCGCAACGTATCGCCGACCCGGCGCAGCCGCTGTCGACCGGGTAGCTGGGGGCACTGCGCCTGCCGCATGCGCGAAAACCGTGCGGCGCAACAACATTCTCGCGCGGTCGGGAGTACGCGCTAACGTGCTTGAGACACGTGCCGGCATCGGCGCCCGCGTGCCGCACCCACGACAGCAGGAAGGTGAGCATC
The DNA here is from genome assembly GCF_048282715.1 of Mycobacterium sp. 134. Classification (NCBI taxonomy): domain Bacteria; kingdom Bacillati; phylum Actinomycetota; class Actinomycetes; order Mycobacteriales; family Mycobacteriaceae; genus Mycobacterium; species Mycobacterium sp. 134. Next base: position 3,017,317 of record NZ_JBLVUN010000008.1, on the reverse strand, counting down.
CGGTGAATGTCGCACCCGACGAGCTGTCCGGCACCGAGCAGGCAGTCCTGCTGGTACTGATGGCCGAGTCACGCCCGGTGCCCAACGCCGAGCTGGAGCGGCTCGGGCCCAAACTCGACAAACCGAAGCGCGACCGGCTCAACCGGTTGGGCCTGATCGAGTCCACCGGCACCCGGCCCCTCGTCCACGAACTGACCGACACCGGGTGGGCGCTGTGCCGATCCCTGTTCGAAGCCGACGCGCCACCCCGGTCAACCGGACAGGGCAAGGCCCTGTACACGCTGCTGGGTGCGCTGCACCGCTATTTCGAACACGCCGACCTCGTTCCCGCCGACGTGTTCCTGCCCGCCGACGTGCCCGCCCAGCCGTCCGCGCCGGTTCCCGAAACCGGTCCCGAAATCCAGCTGCGCACCGCCTATGCCGGGCTGACTGCCCGGCCCGGAGGCTGGGTGAGCCTGCTGCGGCTGCGTCAGGCCGTCCCCGGGCTGCCCCGCCCCACTGTCGACGCCGCCCTGATCAGCCTCTATCAGCAACCCGGCGTCAGCCTGATCCCCGAGGAGAACCAGAAGGTGCTCACCCCCGCAGACCGCGAAGCCGCGGTGGAGATAGGCAACCAGGACAAACACCTGATCGCGATCGAGTCCTGATGGAGTTACAGCACCGCGAAGCGCTCAGCGCGCTCCGCCTGACCTGGGCGCCCACCGCCGACGACCTGTGGCACTCGCAGGGCGCGCTGCACGTGCGCGGGCTGCACGACCGGCCGATGGCCGATGTGATGGCCGCCTTCGGCGATGCCGAACGGGAAACCGACTCCAGCCCGCTGGGCGTGGTGGTCCGCGGCCCGGCGGGATCCGGCAAGACCCACCTGCTCGGTCAGGTGCGCGAACAGGTGCAGACCGGCGGCGGTTTCTTCTTCCTCGTCGAACTTCTCGACGCGGCCAGTTTCTGGCAGTCCGCCCGCGCGGGCATCCTGGAAAGTCTGGGCCGGCCGGGCAGCGAGCGCGAAACCCAACTCAAAGATCTGCTCTGGGAACTGTCCTCGGTGGCCCACATCTCCCGGGCCAGTCGTCGCGCCGTGATCGGCGACGACGACCTGACTCCCGAGATCCTCAACGATTTCGTCAACTCGCTGCACAAGGTCCACCGCCACACCGTCAAACGCGCGCACCACACCTTGCGCGCCCTGGTGCTGCTGGGTGCCGGGGACCTCGAGCTGCAGGACGTCGGCGAGGCGTTCCTGACCGGCAGCGGCGAACGGGAGGCCTGGGGGCTGCCCGCACCGGTGCTCACCCCGCAGGAATCGGTACGCGACATCTCCCGGCTGATCGCCCTGGCCGGGCCGTCGGTTCTGGCCCTCGACCAGATCGACACGCTGCTGGCCCAGTCCGTCGATCGCACGGACACCGATCCCAGCGGAACTGCCCAGGCTCCGGGCAACCGCGACCTCGAACACATCGCGCACGGGCTGATGTCGATCCGCCAGACCATGCGGCGCACGGTAGGTGTGGTGGCCTGCCTTCCCGCAGCCTGGGAGGCGATCCAGGACCGGGCCACCGCCACGGTGCAGGACCGGTTCCGGACCACGGCCCTGCTGCAGGGCCTGCCGACGCCGGAGGTCGGCCGCGCCATCCTGGAACGGCGGTTCACCGCGAGCTATGCGTCGATCGGATTCACCGCGCCGTACCCGAGTTGGCCGATCCTGCCCTCGGCGTTCGACGAGGCCACCCAGTACACGCCGCGACAGCTGCTCAAGCGGGCCGACACCCATGTCCGCCGCTGCCTGGACCGCGACACGATCGAAGAGCTGTCCCAACTCACCGGTGAGGTGGCCGAACCACACGAACCCGCTGGGGGCGGCGCCGCCGCCGGCGACACCGGCGAGCTGGACCGCCGCTTCGCCGACTACCGGCGCCGCGCGGTGACCGTCGCCGCGCTCGACCCCGACGGCGAGGACACCACGATGCCCGGCCTGTTGTCGGCTGCATTGGATGCGTGGATCACCGAGCTCGGCGAGGCCGGGCAGGCGTTTCGCCCCGATCCGCTGCCGGGCCAGCGGGTGGTGCTGCACGGGCGGCTTCGCCAGACGCTCGACGCCGCCACCGACGACGAGCGGCACTGGGCATTCCGCGCCATCTCATCCGGCAATGCCGTGGCGGTGCAGAACAGGATTCGGAAAGCCTGGGAAGCAACAGGTTTCAACCCTGACCGGCGCAGGCTGTTCCTGCTGCGCAACACCGCGTGGCCGAAGGGCGCGAAAACCGCGGTGGTGATCGCCGAGTTCGAGGCGGCCGGCGGCCGGGTGTTACCGATGAACGAGGACGACGTGCGCACCATGACGGCGCTGCGCGATCTGATCGACGACAATCACCCCGATCTGCCCGAGTGGCTGCGCCGGCGCCGCCCCGCCCACGGGATCGGCTGGCTGCGATCCGCACTCGGGGACATCGCGGGCGATCCGCCGCCACCGGCCCAGATCGATGTGGAGGCCGAACTCGCGACCGGACCGATCCGGGTAGCGCCGCCCGCACCGGTGATCGAGCATTCGCCCACCGCCGTCACCCTGGGCCTGGACAGCCCCGGCGGGCGCCCGGTTTCGGTCGATCTGGCCGCGCTGCGCAAGCACACCGCGATCTTCGCCGGCTCCGGATCGGGCAAGACCGTGCTGATCCGCCGCCTGGTCGAGGAGTGCGCGCTGCGCGGTGTGTCGTCGATCGTGCTGGACCCCAACAACGACCTGTCCCGGTTGGGCGCCCGCTGGCCCGACACTCCGCCGGGATGGAACCCGGCCGACGACGAACGCGCCGACGCGTACTTCGACAACGCCGAGGTCGTGGTGTGGACACCGGGCCGGTCGACCGGCCGCCCGCTGTCCTTCCAGCCGCTCCCCGACTTCGCCAGCGTCATCGATGACGCCGACGAGTTCTCCGACGCCGTCGAATCCGCCGTCGCCGCACTGGAACCCCGCGCCCTGATCGCCGGCAACACCGCCAAGGCCGAGCGCTCTCGCGCGGTGCTGCGCGAGGCGCTGCGGTTCTACGGTGCGAGCCACTCAGTGTCCCTGGGCGGCTTCATCGACCTGCTCGGCAATCTGCCCCCAGAGGTCAGTGCACTGAGCGGGGCGCACAAACTGGCCACCGAACTGGCCCAGAACCTTCGGGCCGCGACCGTCAACGATCCGCTGTTCGGTGGCTCCGGGACGGCTGCCGATCCGGGGACGCTGTTGACGCCGTCACCGGGCCACCGGGCCCGGGTATCGGTGATCAGCATGGTCGGTCTGACCAGCGATCAACAGCGCGAAGGGTTCGTCAACCAGCTGCAGATGGCCCTGTTCGCCTGGATCAAGCGCAACCCGGCCGGGGACCGGCCGCTGGGTGGGCTGCTGGTGATGGACGAGGCGCAGAACTTCGCGCCGTCCAGTCACACGACCGCCTCCACACACAGCACCCTGGCGCTGTCCTCGCAGGCGCGAAAGTACGGGCTGGGACTGGTGTTCGCCACGCAGTCTCCACGCGGTCTGCACAACCACATCCCGGGCAACGCCACGACGCAGTTCTACGGTCTGCTGAACTCCCCCGCGCAGATCGCCGTGGCTCGGGAGATGGCCCGGGTGAAGGGCGGCCACGTACCCGACATCAGCAAGCTGCGATCCGGCCAGTTCTATGTGGCGTTGGAAGGCAACGCCTTCCACAAGATCCAGACGCCGTGGTGCCTGTCCAACCATCCGCCCAGCCCGCCGACGACCGACGAGGTCCTCGCACTGGCGCAGCGAGAGCCGGCCGCGCGCTGAGCTTTTGACCCGACCCAGGGCTCAGAGCAGGGTCGCGCTGCCGTCGGCGTGCACCTGCACCTTCGCCCCGGCGATGTCTTCGGTCATGGTGGCCGCGGCCTGTGACTCGTCGACGATCCGGGCCAGTGTGCGTCCGTCCTCCGGGGTGCGCACCGCCAGGAACGCCCGTTCCGCGGTGCCGTCGCGACCGACCGGCGTGGTCCAGGATTCCACGGTGCCGGTGCCCGTGTATTCCACCTGCAGCAGCCGCGTCGGCTCGGCATCGACCTCGGGTTGCACATCCTGCCAACGGAATTCGTGTGGCGGCGGCTCGGTGCTGTACACGCCGAAACTGTGCTTGGTGAGGTAGCCGCCGTTGGCGGTGATCAGGCCCTTGGTCCCCGGACTGGCCGCGAGCCGCTCGGCCATGGTGGCGATCGAGTGAGACACGTAGTTGTTCCACGGCCCGCCAGCGAACGTCAACCCTCCGGTGACGGTCAGCGGACGCGACGGATCGGCCAGGGGCAGACCGATTTCGGCCGCGGCCACCTGGACCGCCGACGGGAAGCAGGAGTACACATCGACGAAGTCGACCTCGTCGGCGCCCACACCGGCCAACTCAAGGACCCGGCGCCCGGCGATCCGGATCGCCGGCGACCGGTAGAACTCGGCCCGCTCCCCGATCGCGTACGTGTCGTGCGAGTCCGTCCCGGCATACGGGAAGACCCAACGGTCGGTGGGAATCTGAAGATACGTGGCCTTCTCGACGGTGGTCAGGATCAGCACCGCACCCTGGTCCACCATGTTGTTGGAGTTCATCAACTTGGTGTAGGGCCAGCTGATCATCCGGTTGTCCGGCCCCGGCTGCCAGATCTGCTCGGCGGGCACGGCTTCGCGGCTCCAGGCGTGCGGATTGCCCGCCGCCACGGCACTGAACCGTGACCACAACTCGCCGATCCGCCTGCGATGTTCGTCGCTGGTCTTGCCTGCCGCGATCCGCAGCGCCTGCTCGAACATCGGGTACACATAGGCCGGGCGGTCCAGCTTGATCCGGATCTCGGCCTCACCGGCCATCGGCACACCGTCATGCGCACCCGGGGCCTCCGGCACGGATTCGTCCTGGCTCGTCCAGTCCGGTTTGGCCCCGGCCCGGCGCAGCCGACTGCGGGTACGCCACGTCTCGGCACCGGCGATCAGCACCACCTCGGCCCGGCCACCCTGCAGATCCAGGCAGGCCTCGTTCACCAGTGTCTGCGGCACGTTGCCGCCCACCCCGGTGTAGCGCGTCGCGGCCTGGCCGGCCCTGATGCGCTGGGCCAACAGCAGACCCGGATCGCGGTAGTGCCAGGACAGCAGATTGACGATCCGTACCGAGTCGACCGCTTCCAGAACCCGCGGGTCGGCGGCGGCCCGCGCCGCCGCCACCATCAGATCGACCGGCTCGACGTCCGGCTTCTCCTCGCGCTGGTTGACCTGGCCGTAGCCCACCAGTACCGGGGTCCGCGGGTCGAGAGTCCTGGGCAGGGTCATGCCCACGAACCTAGCCGACGCGGTAGACGGACCTGAGGATCTGGTAGGCGGCCAATCCCTCGGGCCCCGATTCGCGCCCCATGCCACTGGATTTCACGCCGCCGAACGGCGCGCCCATGTCCAGCTGGTAGCCGCTGATCCCCATGGTGCCGGTGTGTACCGCGGCACGCTCGGCCGGCGGCACCCCCGCCAGCCGGTAATGCCGCGCGGACCGCAGCGAACGCCCCATCGACCTCGGATTCGTCTGCTGCGCAGGCGGGAACGCGATCGATGATGGGCTCGGATCTGCACATGTCCTACGGCTGTGAGCAGCACATCGGACCGCGTGCAGCGGGGGTATTTCGCGTGGCGTTGGTTGACCGGTACGAATTCGGGTACCCGGATCGCGGGCGCCATTCACCGACACCGGCCACTATGGAGAACATGAGCGACGCGACCCTCTCAGCGGCACTGACCGACACGGAACTCGAGCAGCTCAACGCCTACTGGCGGGCGGCCAACTATCTGTCCGTCGGCCAGATCTATCTATTGGACAATCCGTTGCTCCATGAGCCGCTGGCCGCGGAGCACGTCAAACCGCGGCTGCTGGGTCACTGGGGTACCACCCCGGGGCTGAACCTGCTGTACGCGCACCTCAACCGGATCATCCGCGAGCGCGACGCGAACGTCATCTACGTGACCGGGCCCGGCCACGGCGGTCCTGGCCTGGTGGCCAACGCCTATCTGGAGGGCACCTACAGCGAGGTCTACACCGGAATCGGGCAGGATACCGACGGCCTGCGGAAACTGTTCCGCCAGTTCTCGTTTCCCGGCGGGATTCCCAGCCACGTGGCCGCCGAGACACCCGGCTCCATCCACGAGGGCGGCGAACTCGGGTACGCACTGGTGCACGCCTACGGCGCCGCGTTCGACAATCCGGATCTCGTGGTGGCCTGCGTCGTCGGCGACGGCGAGGCCGAGACCGGCCCGCTGGCCGCCAGCTGGCATTCGAACAAGTTCCTCAACCCCGTCGTCGACGGTGCGGTGCTGCCGATCCTGCACCTCAACGGCTACAAGATCGCCAATCCCACAGTGCTGGCCCGCATTCCGGCCGAGGAACTCGAATCCCTGTTCTACGGCTACGGCTATCGGCCCATCACCGTCGACGGTGACGACCCGGACAACGTGCACCAGCAACTAGCCGCTGCCATGGACGAGGCGTTCGACCAGATCGCGGCGATCCAGCGCGCGGCCCGCCTCGACGGCGAACCGGGCCGTCCGCTGTGGCCGATGATCATCCTGCGCACACCCAAGGGCTGGACCGGACCGCACGAGGTCGACGGAAAACTCGTCGAGGGCACTTGGCGGGCCCACCAGGTGCCGCTGTCCGAGACCCGGACCAACCCGTCGCACATGGCGCAGCTCGAAGAGTGGCTGCGCAGCTACCGGCCCGAGGAACTGTTCGACGCCACCGGGGCGCTGCGGCCCGACCTGCGCGCGCTGGCACCCGCCGGCACCCGGCGGATGAGCGCCAACCCGCATGCCAATGGCGGGTTGCTGCTGCGTGACCTCGACCTGCCGGACTTCACCGACTACGCGGTCACCGTCGAGAGTCCCGGCACCGGGACCGCGGAAGCCACCCGGGTGCTCGGCACGTTCCTGCGGGATGTCATCGCCGACAATCCGGACCGCTTCCGGCTGATGGGCCCGGACGAGACCGCCTCGAACCGCCTGGCCGCGGTGTTCGAGAAGACCGACAAGGCCTGGCAGGCCGAGACCCTGCCGGTCGACGAGAACCTGGCCCCCGACGGCCGGGTGATGGAAGTCCTCTCCGAGCATCTGTGCCAGGGCTGGCTCGAGGGTTATCTGCTGACGGGCAGGCACGGATTCTTCAGCTGCTACGAGGCCTTCATCCACGTCGTCGACTCGATGTTCAACCAGCACGCCAAGTGGTTGTTCAGCAGTTCCCACCTGACCTGGCGCCGCCCGATCGCGTCGCTGAACTATCTGCTGACCTCTCACGTGTGGCGCCAGGACCACAATGGCGCGTCGCATCAGGATCCCGGCTTCATCGACCACGTCGCCAACAAGCGGCCCGAGGTGGTGCGCGTCTACCTGCCGCCGGACGCCAACACCCTGCTGTCGGTGGCCGACCACTGCCTGCGCAGCCGTCAGTACGTCAATGTCATCGTGGCGGGCAAGCAACCGGCCTTGACGTATCTGACGATGGACGAGGCGGTCTCGCACTGCACCCGCGGGCTGGGGATCTGGGAATGGGCGAGCACGACGACGGGTGAACCCGACGTGGTGCTGGCGTGCGCGGGCGACATCCCGACGCTGGAGACCCTGGCCGCCGCCGACATCCTGCGCCGCAAGCTTCCCGACCTGTTGGTCCGGGTCGTCAACGTGGTCGACATCATGCGGCTGCAACCGGAGTCCGAACATCCGCACGGGTTGTCCGATCGAGAATTCGACTCGATCTTCACCACCGACAAACCGATCATCTTCGCCTACCACGGCTACCCGTGGCTCATCCACCGGTTGACCTACCGGCACACCAACCACGATCAGCTGCATGTCAGGGGCTTCAAGGAGCGAGGCACGACGACGACGCCGTTCGACATGGTGATGCTCAACGACCTGGACCGCTTCCATCTGGTCATGGACGTGATCGACCGGGTCGAGGGGCTGGGAACCCGTGCCGCCGGGCTGCGCCAGGAGATGGTCGACGCCCGGTTGGCCGCCCGCCACTACACCCGGGAACACGGCGAGGACGATCCGGCGATCTCCAACTGGACCTGGACCCCGGTGTGATCAACCCGGTGTGACCTGGGTAATTGCGCCACGCCGGTACGATTGGCGAGTTATGTCTGAGCAGAGCGCCGTCGCCGCGCATCCCCATCCGCTGGTGGCCCAGCTCTCGGCATTGCACCATTTCCGGATCTACGCCGACATCGGGATCGTCATCGTCATCCTGACGGTCACCAACCTGATCGCGCACTTCACCACCCCCTGGGCCAGCATCGCCACCGTTCCGGCGGCGGCTGTGGGCCTGCTGATCCTGGTGCGGGCCCGCGGCCTGGGCTGGGCCGAACTGGGACTGGGCCGCGAACACTGGCGCTCCGGCGCCGGTTACGCGCTCGCGGCGGTGGCGCTGGTCGTCTCGGTGATCGCGATCGGGATGATGTTGCCGTGGACCCGTCCGATGTTCATGAACGACAACTACGCCACCATCTCGGGCGCACTGCTGGCGTCGATGGTCATCATCCCGCTCCAGACGGTGATCCCCGAGGAGTTGGCGTTCCGCGGCGTGCTGCACGGGGCCCTGAACCGGGCCTGGGGTTTTCGCGGTGTCGCGGCAGCGGGGTCATTGCTGTTCGGCCTGTGGCACATCGCCAGTTCGCTGGGTTTGACGAGTGAGAATGTCGGCTTCACCCGACTGTTCGGCGGCGGCATCTTCGGCATGGTCGCCGGTGTGGTGCTGGCCGTCGTGGCCACCGGCGTCGCCGGCTTCGTGTTCACCTGGCTGCGCAAACGCAGCGGCAGCCTGATCGCCCCGATCGCCCTGCACTGGTCACTCAACGGGGTCGGCGCACTGGCCGCCGCCCTCGTCTGGCACCTGTCGACCTGATTCGCGCCTCCGGCACGAGTTCTAATTCGTGCCCCGGCACGAGTTCTAATTCGCGCCCCGGCACGAGTTCTAATTCGCGCCTCCGGCACAGGTTCTAACTCGCGCCTCCGGCACGGCGACGCGCCCGGAACTCCCGGTTCTTCAACTTGTTCCCACACTCGGACATCACGCACCACGTGCCGCCGTGGTTGCGGGACCGGTCGTAGAACGCCCATGTGCACTCGTCGTTCGCACACGCCTTGAGCCGCGCCCAGGTGCCGTCCCGCTGCGCGTCGCGCATCACCAGCAGCAGCTCGAGCAGCCGCTCGTCCACACCCTCGCCGGTGGCCGCCAACCGCACCTGCCCATCGGAGGCCAGCTCGACCCGCGCGGTACATACATCAGTGAGCGCCTGCAGTACGGCAAGGTGTTCGGCCCGCGGCGGTGGGCCGCCGGTGTTGTGGATCAGCAGCGCACGCAACGCTTCGCGCACCCGGCGAATCAGGTCCAGTTCGGCCGCCGTCGGGCGCGCACCGGCGGCGAGCAATCCGTTGGCCGCCAGCCAGGGCGCCGCATCGTCGGGGTCCGCGAGACGGTCGGTTCCGGCAGGCAACTCGATGGTGTTGACCAGAGCCTGAATCCGGGCCAGCGGTTCGGGCGCGGGTTTGGTCTCGGAGTCACCGGCCCACGTCGTCGTCATCACTCCAGCGTACCGCCGTGACCACTAAATTGGTTTGACTAGTCATTCATGACCAGCGTACGGTCATAGATAGTCACGATCTACGGCCTGGGTATACGGGAAAAATACGAGGTATCGCCATGAACGACAATCGAATTTCTGCGACACCAGCGACCACAGTCCGCCGTGCACCTGTCCCCTGCCGCCCGTCGATCCGGGCCCGCCTGACCGCGCGGATCCGGTCGGGCCGCCTGGACGCCATGCTGGCTGTCGGCGCACCGACTCCCGCCGGCAGTGCCATCGCCGCCCGCGCGGCCCGGCTGACGTCGACTTCCGAACGGGATGCCATCGCCCGCGTGCTGCGCCGCTGTGTGCGCGAGGCCGCAACCGACACTGTGCTGTGGTCCTCACGAATCCCATTGCACCGGAAGAACATTGCCGCAGCGGAAGCGACGATCGACGCGATCACCCTGCGGCTGCATTCACCGCTGCCGGTGAGCGCGCGCGGCGTGGCCCGCCTGAACCGGGTTCTCAATGACGGGCTCGGGCCGATGTACGCCTTCGGGCACGGGGACCTGGACGGCAGATTGGGCGCTGCCCTCGCGGCGCTCTGACCAGGGTTCGGCTACAGCTGGAGCACCGCCGCACCAGCGATGCGACCGGCGCTCAGATCGGCCAGCGCCTGATCGGCGCGGTCCAGGCCGTAGACCGGAGTGCTGACCGCCATCCGGTGTTCCCCGGCGAACGCCAGGAAATCGCGGGCGTCGGCGCGGGTGTTGGCGGTGACCGAGCGCATCTCGCGTTCCTGGAACAGATGCCGTTGGTAGTTCAAGGTGGGGATGTCGCTGAGGTGGATTCCCGCGATTGCCAGCACGCCGCCGCGGTCCAGTGCCTCCATCGCGGGCAGCACCAGATCCCCCACCGGGGCGAACAGGATCGCGGCGTCCAGTGGCTCGGGCGGCATGTCGGCGCTGCCCTGTACGGACGAGGCACCCAGTGCCAGCGCGAGTTCTCGGGCGCGCTCGCCCCGGGTCATCACGTGTACACGGGCCCCCTGCGCCAATGCCACCTGAGCCGTCAGGTGCGCGCTGCCGCCGAAGCCATAGAGTCCCAGCCGCCCGCCCGGCGGCAGGTCGGTGCGCAACAACGCCCGATAGCCGATGATCCCCGCGCACAACAGCGGAGCCAGTTCGACGTCGGAGTAACCGGCGGGCAATCGGAGCGCGAATGCCGCCGGGACCGTGGTGAATTCGGCATAGCCGCCGTCGGCATCCCAGCCCGTATAGAGCGAGGACGGGCAGAGGTTCTCACGTCCTCGCAGGCAATATGCGCACCGCCCGCAGGTATGCCGCAGCCAGGCCACGCCGACGCGATCACCTGGCGCGAACCCGCCGCCGGCGTCGGCACCGACCGCGACCACCTCGCCGACCACCTCATGCCCGGGGATCACCCGTGGCCGGTGTACGGCCAGGTCGCCTTCTGCCACATGCAGATCGGTGCGGCACACCCCGCAAGCCAGGACCTTGACGAGCAGTTCGTCAGGCCCGGGCTGCGGGGTGCGAACACTGACCCGCTGCAGCGGATGCGAACTCACCGGCCCCGGGGTGGCGACCTGCCAGGCCGTCATGCTCCCGGCGGTTCCGGAGGCCATCACCCGCTCCGGTCAGCTGCGGTTGCGCACCAGTCCGACGAGCCAGAGCAGGATCACCGATCCGAGGATCGCGGTGAAGAGGGTGAACCACCACCCGCCGCCGGCCGTGTTGAGGAAGAAGCTGAGCAGGAACCCGCCGATGAGCGCGCCGATCACACCGACGACGATGTTCATCAGAATGCCCTGGCCGCCGCCATCGACGATCTTGCCGGCGATCCACCCGGCGATCGCGCCGATGATGATGTAGCCGATCCAGCCGACACTCGTCAGCGTGGAGGAACGAGCCAGGATTTCGGTAGCCGCCATTACGTCCATTACAGGTCTCCTGCCTGTCACTGGCCATGCCCAGCGGGCTCGCTGAGCCTCACCCCAGGTGTACCTCCCGAACGTAACGATTCGGTTGGCTGTTTGGGAACGATCCGCGTTCGCCCATGGGTTTCCCACGGCACGGGCAGGTCACACCTAGGTAGGCAGACGAAATCACCCGACCCCGTAAATGCTGTACGCCGGCCCTGAGAAGGACCGGCGTACAGCAAGAAAGCAACGAACGGTTATCAGGCCGGCGGCTGCATCTCCGGCGGAGCATTGGTGACCGGCACCGGCACCCCGACACCCGGCCGGGCAGGCGGGGCGTTCGGGTCGGCCGGCGGCGGTGCCGCATTGGGATCGCCCGCGGGCGGAGCCGGCGGCGTCCACGGCCGGATCGAGTTCGCCAGCGTCGCGGCGGCGGCCTTGTCCACCGGATGGCTGGCCGAACCCAGCCAGACCACGAACCAGCGTTCCGGTGCGCGCTGCCCGCGCGGGGTTCCCGGGGCAGGCGGCGCTCCGACCACACCGGCCCAGATCTGGCCGTTGGGCTTGTTGGTGTCGGTGAACTTCACCTCGTAGTACGAGGCCACGCCGCTGAGCCCGTTGGCGTCGAGCGGCACGGTCTCCTGGTTCACCCGGGTCCCGGGGAACGGCATGAAGAACTCACCCATGTCCGAGGCGAGCCGGACGGCCGCCTTGGCGTTGTCGGCCTCGGCCCCTGCGAACAGCTTCAGGTCCAGGCGCCCCAGTAGAACGCTGGTGTCGTTCGGCGGCTCGGGCGTGCCCTCCGGCGGAATCTTGGTCAACAACGCCTGCCCGTAAGACAACTGGGTCGCGTCGGACACCTTCCAACCACCGGGCACCACGTAGCTGAACCCGCCCGCGGCGTTGTCCACCCGGCCGGGCTCCGGAGCGGGAGCAGCGGGAGCAGCGGCCGGAGCATTCGGGTCTGCCGGCGCGGGAGCGGGAGCAGGAGGCGCGTTCGGATCCGCGGGAACCGGAGCCGGCGCGGGAGCAGGGGCGGGCGCGTTGGGATCGACAGGCGCAGCCGGGGCCGGGGCACCGGGAGCAGGAGCAGGCGCGGCCGGGGCGGGCGCGGGTGCACCGGGCACGGCTGGGGCGGGAGCCGGCGCCGGGGGTGCCGGCTCGGGATCCGCATACGCCACTGCCGGCAGCGCGACAGCCGCGGCAGTCGCGCCGGTCATGGCAATCAGCGCCAGCTTCTTCGACAGACCTCTGCGCCGATGTGACATCGCATCCGACTCGTCCATGGGGAAGAAACTACCGTGTTACGGCCGTGACGCAAGTGTGAGTTGCTCTTAGAGTGCTCAAAAGTGCGATTGCGACAGATGGGATACATCCAGCTCAACGACACGACGCACAGTTGCTGACACGCGCGTGTGTCGGGCGCCACGCCGGACCTGGCAACCCACCCCCGACACTTGCGGTGCCGGGACCCTCAACACGTGATTCGGACCCGGACGCGCCCGCGTTACGCCGGGTGCGCCAGTCACCGGTGGTGCCCTGCAGGGTGAACGGCAACCTCTTGCGCCTTCACCGAGAAATACACCGTGTCCCCCGGTGCCAGCCGCAACTCGGCGGCCGACTCCGCGGTGATGTCGGCGGCCAGGCCGGGCGCGCCATCGGGTTGCTCATCGGCCCGCACCCGGATGCCGGGCCCCCTACTGTCGAGCTCGGCCACCGTCACCGCGACCGTATTGCGCGGACTGCCGTGCGGCTCGTCGCGGTACACCGACACCGATGCCGGAGAAAACACCGCCACCACCGGCACCCCGGGCAGCACCTCGGCCGCCGGCGTACCGTGCCAGTTCGCCCCCCATGCGGTGGCCACCACCCCGCCGATGGCAGCCGTGCCGCCGATCAGGTTCACGCCGGCGAACCGGGCCGCGAAGTGACTCTTGGGTGTTGCCAACACCTCGGCAGCAGAACCACTTTCGACGATCCGACCACCGTCCACCACGATCACCCGATCGGCCAGCGTGAGTACGTCCAGCAGGTCGTGGGTGATCAGCACCGTGCACCTGCCATCACTGGCCAGCACTCGCCGCAGCACCTTGCGCATGGATGCCGCCACGGCCACGTCCAGACCCGCGAGCGGTTCATCGAGCAACAGCACCTCGGGCTCGGCAGCCAATGCCCGGGCCAGCGCCACCCGCTGTGCCTGACCTCCCGACAGCCGGCGTGGACGCCGGTCGGCCAGTTCCTTGGCATCGACCTCGGACAACCACCGGTGGGCGTTCTCATACGCGGCGCGGTGCCCCAGACCGCGGCCACTGCGCGCACCGAATGCCACGTTGGCCAGCACGCTCAGATGTGGAAACAGCAGGGAGTCCTGCAGCAACAGGCCGACCCGGCGGGCATGGGTGGGCACCTGCACACCGGCGGCGGGGTCGGTCAGCACCCGGTCCCCCACCTGAATGCGCCCGGCATCCAGGCCGACCAGCCCGGCGATCGCGTGCAGCGTGGTCGACTTCCCGGCGCCATTGGGGCCCAATACCGCCAGCACCTCCCCTGCCGGCACGCCGAATTCCAGGTCCAGACCGCGGTTTTCGACGACAGCGCGCACGTGCAACGTCAAGCCCATCCCCCCGCCCGCAGCCGGCGGCTGCCGAGCCCGATAACCACCACCGCGGCCACCACGACCAACAGCACCGACAACGCCACAGCCGCATCGGCGTCGCTCTCGCGCTGCAGGTAGATCTCCAGCGGAAGGGTCCGGGTGACGCCCTGGCGTGAACCCGCGAAGGTCAGTGTGGCGCCGAACTCGCCGAGGGATCGCGCGAAGGCCAGCACCGCTCCCGAGATCAATCCCGGGCCCAACAGCGGCAGGGTCACCCGCCACCACACCGTGGCCGGCGATGCCCCCAGCGTCGCCGCCACGACCTCGTAATCGGCTCCGGCGGTGCGGGCCGCCCCTTCCAGTGAGATGACCAGGAAGGGCAGCGACACGAAGGTCTGCGCCAGTACGACCGCCACCGTGGTGAAGGCGATCTGTATGCCCGCGCTCTCCAGATATCTGCCGACCAGCCCGAGCCGGCCGAAGGCGTACAACAGCGCGATACCGCCGACCACCGGCGGCAGCACCAGCGGGAGCAGGATCAACGGCCGCACGATCCGGGCGACGGGCCCGTCGGTGCGGGCCAGTACCAGCGCGAGCGGGACCCCGAACACCACGCACAGCACGGTGCTGGCCAGCGAGGTCTCCAGACTGAGCTTCAACGCCGCGGTAGACGACGCGCTCGAGATCAGCGAACCGAACTGTGGCCAGTCGACCTTTGCCACCATCGCCACCAGGGGCAGCACGACGAATATCGCGCCCGCCGCCGCGGGGAGGTAGATCCAGCGCGGAAGCCGTGGCGGATTCGTCACGATTCGACCCCGCCGACCACGTCGACGCAGGTAAGAGCGCTGGGTCGAATCATCCCCGCAACCTTATGCGAGCCGGTATTTGGCGCGCCGAGTTTCGTGTCCTAGCTACTGTCCAGTAACATTGACTGTTGGTCGTCCCCGTCCGGCGCGGCGATCCCCAGGTACACGGAGGTACATCATGGCGGAGGTGCTGGTCACCGGCGGCGACACCGAACTCGGCCGCACGATCGCGGCAGGTTTCCTCGATGCCGGCCACAACGTGATCATCGCCGGCGCCCGCCGCGAAGATCTGGAGCTGGCCGCCAAGCAGCTCGACGTCGCGTCGATCGTGTTCGACAACACCGATCCCGCCAGCGTCGAGAGCGTCCGCGCGCAGTTCCCGCATTACCTGGACACCCTGGTCAACGTTCCGGCCCCGTCGTTCGAGGCCAAGGACCCGCGCACCTTCACGCTGACGGATCACGCCACCTCCTGGCGCAACGCGCTGGACGCCACTGTGGTCTCGGCCGTGCTGACCGTGCAGATCGTCGGTGACCAGCTGCGCTCGGGCGGTTCCATCATCAACGTCGTGCCCGCGAGCCCGCGTGAGGGCAGTATCGAGGCCGCCGTCAAGGCCGCCCTGGGAGATTGGACCTCCGGTCAGGCGGCGTACTTCGGCACCCGCGGAATCACCGTCAACGCCATCGCCCCCGGCCTGTCCGCCGAGCCCGGCTACGACGGTCTCGGTAGCACGCCGCCGTCGGTCGCCGACGAGTTCGCCCGGATGTCGGTGTTCCTCTCCACACCGGCCGCCCGCCACATCACCGGACAGACGTTGCACGTCAGTCGCGGTGCGCTCGCCACTTTGGGATAACGCGTTAGGGTCGGTGGAGTGACAATCCGACTCGGACTCCAGATCCCCAACTTCTCCTACGGCACCGGCGTCGCGGAACTGTTCCCCACCGTCATCGCGCAGGCGCAGGAAGCCGAAGCGGCCGGCTTCGACTCGGTCTTCGTGATGGACCACTTCTATCAGCTACCCGGTCTCGGCACGCCCGATCAACCGATGCTGGAGGCTTACACCGCGCTCGGGGGACTCGCCACCGCGACCCAGAACGTCCAGCTCGGCACCCTGGTCACCGGCAACACATACCGGAACCCGACCCTGCTGGCCAAGGCCATCACCACACTCGACGTGATCAGCCAGGGTCGCGCCATCCTCGGCATCGGCACCGGGTGGTTCGAGCTCGAACACGATCAGCTCGGCTATGAATTCGGCACCTTCACCGAGCGGTTCGACAAACTCGGCGAGGCGCTGCAGATCATCCTGCCGATGCTCGCGGGCGAGCGCCCGACGTTCTCCGGCAAGTACTACCGGACAGTCGAGGCGATGGCCAATCCCCGCTTCCGCGAACACATTCCGCTGATGATCGGCGGCAGCGGTGAGAAGAAGACCATTCCCCTGGCGGCCCGCTACTTCGACCATCTCAACATCATCGCCAACTTCGACGAACTCCCCCGCAAGCTCGACGTCATCCGGCAGCAGTGCGACCAGATCGACCGCGACCCTGCCACGTTGGAGACCAGCATGCTGGTGATCGCCCTGATCGGCGAGCAATTCACGGCCGACGCCATCCCGCCCGACTTCCAGCAGCGCGCGGTGTTCGGTAGCGCCGAGCAGATCGCCGAGCAGCTCAAGACCAAGCTCTTCGACACCGGCGTCAACGGCGTCATCCTCAGCCCGGTGACCATGGGCGGATACGTCCCCGGTGGTATCACCGCGGTGGCTGAAGTCTTGAAACCACTGATATCCGGGTAAACATTCGGTTCGGTTGCCCATCTCACCGCACCCGTGGGAATGGCGCCGACTAACCTATCGGTTGTATCGAGTGGCAAACACGTCCGCGAGGAGCAGCAATGAGCCATCCCGGAGCTACGGCATCGGATCGGCATAAGGTAGTCATCATCGGATCGGGTTTCGGCGGCCTGACAGCAGCCAAGACCCTCAAACGTGCCGACGTCGACGTCAAGCTGATCGCCCGCACCACACACCACCTGTTCCAGCCGCTGCTGTACCAGGTGGCCACCGGCATCATCTCCGAAGGCGAGATCGCGCCGGCCACCCGCGTGATCCTGCGCAAGCAGAAGAACGCTCAGGTGTTGTTGGGCGACGTCACCCACATCGATCTGGAGAACCAGACGGTGGATTCAGTGCTGCTCGGGCACACCTATTCCACGCCGTACGACAGCCTCATCATCGCCGCGGGCGCCGGGCAGTCCTACTTCGGCAACGATCATTTCGCCGAGTTCGCGCCCGGCATGAAGTCGATCGACGACGCGCTGGAACTGCGTGGCCGCATCCTCGGCGCCTTCGAACAGGCCGAGCGTTCCAGCGACCCGGTGCGCCGCGCCAAGCTGCTCACCTTCACTGTGGTGGGCGCCGGACCGACCGGTGTCGAAATGGCCGGGCAGATCGCCGAATTGGCCGATCAGACGCTGCGCGGCAGCTTCCGCCACATCGATCCCACCGAGGCGCGGGTGATCCTGCTCGACGCCGCACCGGCGGTGCTGCCGCCGATGGGCCCGAAGCTCGGCAAGCGCGCGCAGGAGCGGCTGGAGAAGATGGGTGTCGAGGTTCAGCTCGGCGCCATGGTGACCGATGTCGACCGCAACGGCCTGACGGTCAAGGATTCCGACGGCACGCTGCGCCGCATCGAATCGGCCTGCAAGGTGTGGTCGGCCGGCGTCTCGGCCAGCCCACTGGGCAAGGACCTGGCCGAGCAGTCCGGGGTGGAGCTGGACCGGGCCGGCCGCGTCAAGGTGGAGCCCGATCTGACCATCCCCGGTCATCCCAATGTGTTCGTGGTCGGTGACATGGCCGCGGTGGACGGGGTTCCGGGTGTGGCCCAGGGCGCGATCCAGGGCGGCCGCTACGCGGCCAAGCTGATCAAGCGCGAGGTTGCCGGCACCAGCCCGAAGATCCGGTCGCCGTTCGAGTACTTCGACAAGGGCTCGATGGCCACGGTGTCGCGGTTCTCCGCGGTGGCCAAGGTGGGCCCGGTCGAGTTCTCCGGGTTCTTCGCCTGGGTGTGCTGGCTCGTGCTGCACCTGGTGTACATCGTCGGGTTCAAGAGCCGGCTGGTGACGGTGCTGTCGTGGGGTGTGACGTTCCTGAGCACCAAGCGCGGCCAGCTCACCATCACCGAGCAGCAGGCCTACGCGCGCACCAGAATCGAAGAACTCGAGGAGATCGCGGCTTCCGTGCAGGAAACCGAGAAAGCGGCCTCCTAGGCCTCTGCGCCTTCTGCTGTCTGAGGCGGCAGCCGGTCACCCTGCCAGGTGGCCAGGCTGCCGCCGCGGGCCAGTTCCAGCAGGGTTCCGTGCGCCTCGAATGACGGTGCGGGATAGCGCAGTTCGCTGATACAGGCCCGGGGCGCGGCCAGCACATCGTCGCCCACGGCCCCACGGCCGAGTTGGATACGATGACGCAACAACGGCCACGAACCCTCCACTGAGTCGACGTCCGCGTGCAATGACGACGACCAGAACCCGTCTCGCTCATCGGATCTGCCGATCTGGATCCGCTCCCGGATGCGCACCTGCGCGGGCTCGGCCAGCAGCAGCCGCGTCGTGGTGTGGTGCACCGAGCCGCCGGCCACCACCGTCGGCTGTGGATCGAGGTCCAATTGCCCGGCCACCTCGAGCTCCCACTGCGCCGCCGACCGCAACGTACGGGCGCCGGGCAGCACCATCGTCGCGGCGGCAGTGCGAATCCGCAGCCGGGCACCGGCTTCCACCACCAGCCGCACCGTGAGGGTGTCGCCGCCGAGCGGGGTGGCCGCTGTGGAGATCAGGTGCACGGTGTCGGGCCCGGTGCAGCGTCCCGCCAGCCCGTCGCGTGCCTCGATCCGGGGCAATCGCCCCGGCGAGGCCACGACGACGACGTTCGCGTGCATCACGCCGACGGCGCCTGCGCGACCTTCAACTGCTCACGTACCCACGCCAGCACCGGGCCCGAGGACGGATCCTCGGTCAGTGAGATCAGCGCCGTCGGCCTGTTTGCGCGGACCTTGGCCGCATCGCGGCGCATCACGTTCAGATCGGCACCCACCAGTGGCGCCAGATCGGTCTTGTTGACCACCAGCAGATCCGAGTACGTCACGCCCGGCCCACCCTTGCGGGGCACCTTGTCTCCGCCGGCCACGTCGACGACGAAGATCTGCACATCCACCAGGCCCGACGAGAACGTCGCGGTGAGGTTGTCGCCACCGGATTCGACGAGGATGAGGTCCAGTGCGGGGTTCGCCTCGATCAGATCGTCGATGGCATCGAGGTTGGCGGTGATGTCGTCTCGGATCGCGGTGTGCGGGCATCCCCCGGTCTGGACCGCGGCGATCCGCTCGTCGGGCAGCACCGCATGCCTGCGCAGGAAGTCGGCATCCTCGGTGGTGTAGATGTCGTTGGTCAAGACCGCCAGCGACAACTCGTCACGCAGCTGCCGGCACAGTGCGGCCACAAGGGCGGTCTTCCCGGATCCGACGGGGCCGCCGACACCGATGCGCAGCGGCTCGCCCGCCTGCCGCACCCGTTTGGGCCGGTGTACATGGGTGTGGGGCTCGCCGTCGAGGAAATGCGGTGGCATGGTGGACCTTTCGAGATCGAACAACAGATTTACGAGACGAACAGCGGCCGGTCGCGTTCGGTGTGCCGCTGCGCCAGGACGTCGAGCAAGGGGTCGGACAGGTCGGCCGGCCCGGTGACCGCCTCGGCCGCCACCGCGTCACACAAACCCGACAGCTCGAAGGTCAGCGCCGCGACATCGGCCGGGTCCAATGCGAGCAACCGCTGGGCGGCGGTGGCCGAACCGGTCATGGTGGTGTACACCACCGACAGCGCGGTCTGGCCCGGATCCAGCTCGGCGGCCGCTCCGACGGCGCCTGCCGCCACCGGCAGATGCGGCCGGGGTCCGAGCGCCCCCCACGATTGCTGCGGCCAGACCCGCCGGGCCAGCCGGATCAAGCCGCGCCCCTGGGCGCGCGAGGCCTCGCGCGCCGCCGGAGCCGGTGTGCGGGCGTCGGTTTCAGCGTCGGCCGTCGCGGGATCCAAGGTCCCGGTGTGGACCGCCACCGCTATCGAGGCGGCGACCAACCCGCTGGTGCGGATGCGCCGGATCAGATAGGCGCGCAACGTGGGGACGTCGGTGAGCAGACCGCTGGTGACCGCCTCCTCGACACCGCCGGAGTGAACATGCCCGCCGGTCGGCAACCGCGAATCGGCCAGGGTCAGAAGTGTTGCCAGGCTGCTCATCTAGAACAGGAAATATCGTTGGGCCATGGGAAGTTCGACCGCGGGCTGTTCCTGCCACACCTGCCCGTCGATCCGAACGGTGAAGGTATCGGGCTCGACCTCGATGCGGGGCAACGCATCGTTGAGCGGCATCTGGGCCTTGCCGACCTGCCGGACGTTCTTGACCGCAGCCAACTTTCGCCGAATGTCGAGACGGTCCGCCAGACCGTCCTCGATGGCCTGCGGTGCGACGAAGTGCACAGAGGTGGCAGCCGCGGAGGCCGGGGCCGCACCGAACATCGGCCGCGGCAGCACCGGCTGCGGGGTGGGGATCGAGGCATTGGCATCGCCCATGGCCGCCCACGTGATCATGCCGCCCTTGATCACCGCGTGCGGCCGGACGCCGAAGAATGCGGGTTCCCACAGCACCAGATCGGCGAGCTTGCCGACCTCGACCGACCCGATCTCGTCATCGAGGCCGTGCGCGACGGCCGGGCAGATGGTGTATTTCGCGATGTACCGGCGGACGCGGTTGTTGTCGGCCTGACCGTCCCCTTCCAGTGCGCCGCGCCTGCGCTTCATCACGTGCGCGGTCTGCCAGGTCCGCAGTACCACCTCGCCGATCCGGCCCATCGCCTGGGAGTCGCTGCCGATCATCGAGATGGCCCCGATGTCGTGCAGCAGATCCTCGGCGGCGATCGTCGACGGCCGGATCCGGCTCTCGGCGAATGCCAGATCCTCGGCCACGCTCGGATTCAGGTGATGGCACACCATCAGCATGTCGAGGTGCTCGTCGAGGGTGTTGACGGTGTGCGGCCGAGTCGGATTGGTGGAACTGGGCAGCACATTCGGGTGCGAGGCGACGGTGATGATGTCGGGTGCGTGCCCACCGCCGGCGCCCTCGGTGTGATACGCGTGGATGCCGCGGCCCTTGATCGCGGCCAGCGTGTCCTCGACGAACCCGGCCTCGTTGAGGGTGTCGGTGTGGATGTTGGCCTGTACCCCGGCGGCTTCGGCGACCGTCAGGCAGGCATCGATGGCCGCGGGCGTGGTGCCCCAGTCCTCGTGCAGCTTGAATCCCGCTGCGCCACCGCGCAACTGCTCCCACATCGCCTCGGCGCTGACGGTATTGCCCTTGCCCAGCAGCGCGACGTTGAGCGGCCAGGTGTCGAGCGACTCCAGCATCCTGGCCAGGTGCCAGGCGCCCGGGGTGACCGTGGTGGCCTTACTGCCCTCGGCCGGACCGGTACCGCCGGCCACGATCGTGGTGATGCCGCCGCCCAGGGCCTCTTCCATGATCTGCGGACAGATCAGGTGCACGTGGCAGTCGATCGCGCCGGCGGTCAGGATGCGACCGTTGCCCGCGATGATCTCGGTGGACGGACCGACGACCAGGTCCGGGTGCACACCGGTCATGATGTCGGGGTTACCGGCCTTGCCGATCGCGGCGATGCGGCCGTCGCGGATCCCGATGTCGGCCTTGATGATTCCCCAGTGATCGATGATCACCGCGCCCGTGATGACGGTATCGGGCGCACCGTCGGCGCGGGTCGCCCTGGATTGACCCATCGACTCGCGCAGTACCTTGCCACCGCCGAACACCGCCTCGTCGCCGGCCAGGCCCGGACCGCCACTGCGGTCCTCGGTGATCTCGATGAACAGGTCGGTGTCGGCCAGCCGGATACGGTCACCGGTGGTGGGGCCGAACAGCGCCGCGTAGCGGGCCCGGGTCAACTCGGTCATGCGGTTCCCAATCGGCCGGGCGGGTCGAGACTTATCCCGTGAACCTCACGGGCGCCGCCGAGCGGCACCAGTGAAACGCGCTGGGCCACACCTGGTTCGAAGCGAACTGCGGTACCGGCCGGGATGTCGAGGCGATACCCTCGCGCGGCCGCGCGGTCGAAGTCCAACGCGGCGTTGGCCTGTGGCAGATGTACATGACTGCCGACCTGCACGGGCCGGTCGCCGGTGTTGACGACGTCGAGAATCAGCCGTGGCGCACCGGAATTGAGCGCGATGCCGCCCTCGCCGAACACGATCTCACCCGGCACGATCGATGCGCGATCCGCCTTCGGCTTCTCGCTGGTCACGGCGCGCCTCACGAGATCGGGTTGTGGACGGTGACCAGCTTGGTGCCGTCCGGGAATGTGGCCTCGACCTGGACGTCGTGCAGCATCTCGGGCACTCCCTCCATGACCTGCTCGCGGGACAGCACATCGCGTCCGCTCACCATCAACTCCGCAACCGTCCGACCGTCGCGGGCGCCTTCCAGCAGGTGATCGGTGATCACCGCGACGGCCTCGGGATGGTTGAGCAGCAAGCCGCGGGCTTGTCTGCGCCGCGCCAGGTCTGCGGCATAGGAGATGAGCAGACGATCCTGCTCATGCGGGGTCAAACGCATAGTGCGCGATCCTGCCATGACGAGCGGGGATCGGCAGCGCTCGCCATCGCGCCGGAGGCGCTACTCGGCGACGTTCTGCAGTCGCACCTGACCGCGAGCCACGAGCTTGTCGTTCTCGTCGGTGATGGTGATCAGCCACAGCTGCTGCCGACGCCCTCGGTGGATCGGCGTGGAAACCGCTGTGACAGTGCCGGATCCGATGGCGCGCAGGAAATCGGTGTTGTTGTTGACCCCGACCACGGTGCCGCCGCCGTTCTCCGACAGCCAGATGTGGCCGGACACGCTGGCCAGGCTCTCGACGATCGAGCAGTACACGCCGCCGTGCACGATGCCCCAGGGCTGCAGCAGCTTGTCGTGAATCGTCAGCTGCGCGCGGCCGCCGTCGGGGGTGAGCTCGAGATAGGTCAGGCCCAGTTCTGTGTCGAAGCCTTTGCCCAGACCTTCGGGGATTTCAGTGGTCACAGCCCTCGTGTCTACACGGCGTATTGACATAAAGATGCGGGCGGGTCCCGCGTGTAAAACGCGGGACCCGCCCTCGAGCGGACCGGGGGTCTCTGCAGCCCTCAGGACTCCGGCGCGGTCCGTTAGTCTCGTACCTACATACTAGGCAAGGCTATCCTAATTTAGCAAGACCTTCCCTGCGCGGCCCGAACCGCGGACCGGCAGACCGAAGCCCACCAGGGCATCGAGCACCGCCTGGCCGCGCCGCATACTGACCACCTCGCTGGAGCCGGCCAACAACGGGACCTGGGTGGCCGCGCCGACCACCGCCGCCCCGACCATGTGCCACATGGCCGCCACCGACATGGCGCCGTCGCTGATCTCGAACAGCCGGGCGAACAGCGGCTCCAGCGCACGATGACTGCGATGAGCCACCCAGGTGGTCAGCGCCGCCTCACTGGGCAGCGCGACGATTCCGTCACGGCACGCGCTGGCGAACCGGGCGACCCGGCCGCAGTAATGAGGATCCTCCGGCAGACCGCGCAGCGTCGGATCGACCACGCCGACCCAGTCGATCGCACCCTCCGAGTCGACGTGGACCCACAGGTTCTCCAGGCCCGTGTCCCAGGCCCGGCCTTCCAGCACCAGCAGCGGGACGACCCGGCCGATCACCACGTGGGTGAAGGTGGCGGCCAACTGCTGGGCGACCGCGGCCCGATTGCCCGTCTCGGCCATCGCCGCGTCGAACATGCCCTGCAGTCGATCCGCGGACAACGCCTCGGCCAGCGGCCACCACCGCCGGCGGGACAGGTCGCCCACCACGGCCACGCCGTAGACCCGCGGACACTCCGGATACAGCTCACGTAAACGCCGACTCGACTCGTGCAGGGGCAGCGTCCGCTCGATAGCCATACCCGCGATCAGCGGATCTTCGATCAAGACCGTCATGTCACCTCCGAAGGCTCCAGTTTGACTTAGGTTAGCCTTACTATAGTCACGTGAAGGATGAGAGCTACCCCCTGTGACTCGATTCACAACGGACCCCATATATGGCGCTGACCTTGCCCTAAACCGCTATGCAGGGCAGTCGGAGCGCCGTCGCCAAAGGCATACGACGCGCGGTAGTAAACCCGTAGTACGCTGGCTTTACTGCTCAGGAGAGTGAACGGAACATGGCCAAAATGACGCGTCTCGGGGAGCTTGAGCGCGAGGTGATGGACCACTTGTGGTCTGCACCCGAACCCCAAACCGTGCGCCAAGTCCATGAGGCGCTGGCCGCCCGCCGCGACTTGGCCTACACCACGATCATGACCGTGTTGCAGCGACTGGCGAAGAAGAACCTGGTCGTACAGCACCGCGATGACCGCGCGCATCGCTATGCGCCCACGAATGGCCGCGACGAGCTGGTCGCCGGCCTCATGGTCGACGCGCTCGACCAGGCCGCGGACTCCGGTAGCCGCCAGGCCGCGCTGGTCCATTTCGTCGAGCGGGTCGGCGTCGACGAGGCTCAGGCCTTGCGCCGCGCACTGGCCGAATTGGAGAACAAGCACCAGCTGCACCCACCGGCTGGTAATTCGGGCCCTGCCTGAGAGACACTTACGGCGTGTCCGCGCTGGCCTTCACTCTCGTCGCACTGGCCCTGGTGGGGCCAGTACCGGCGGTGCTGGCCCGTGCGGCGTGGCCGCTTCGCGCTCCGCGCGCGGCGATCGTGCTGTGGCAATCGGTCGCACTGGCCGCGGTGCTCTCGGCGTTCTCGGCCGGTATCGCGATCGCCAGCCGCCTGTTCGTCCCCGGGCCGGACGGCCGGCCGACCGCCACCATCACCAGTGAGATCAAGGCTCTCGGTTGGCCGTTGTGGCTGCTCTACGTCGTGGTGTTCACCCTGACCCTGTTCATCGGCGGGCGGCTCTGCGTGGCCGTGGTCCAGGTGGCGGTGGCCACCCGGCGCAGGCGCGCCCATCACCGCATGATGGTCGACCTGCTCAGCAAGTCGCGTGACGCGGTCCCGGCCCACCTCTGTACGGCGCACCGCCCGTTCGCCGGCGACGGGCTGCGCATCCTCGATGTCGCGCAGCCACTCGCCTACTGTCTGCCCGGCGTGCGCAGCCGCGTCGTGGTCAGCGAGGGAACGCTGACCACCTTGTCGGACAACGAGGTCGCCGCGATCCTCACCCATGAGCGGGCCCACCTGCGCGCCCGCCATGATTTGGTCCTGGAGATGTTCACCGCCGTCCATGCCGCCTTCCCGCGGTTCGTCCGCAGTGCCAACGCCCTGGATGCGGTCCGGCTGCTGATCGAACTGCTGGCCGACGACGCCGCGGTACGGACCGCGGGTCCCACTCCCCTGGCTCGGGCGCTGGTCGCCTGCGCGAGCGGCCGCACCCCCTCGGGTGCGCTGGCCGCCGGCGGGCCCACCACCGTGATCCGGGTACGACGCCTCGGCGGGAAGCCCAACAGTGTGGCCATGGCGGTCACCGCCTATCTGGCCGCGGCCGCCGTGCTGGTGGTCCCCACCGTCGCCGTTGCCGTCCCCTGGCTCACCGAGCTTCACCGCCTTTTCGCCGGGCTGGGATAAACCCCTGTCCAACAGGCGTTCTCACACAACAAAACAACGAAAGGCTGCTGCATGAGCAAGACCAGCACTTCCGGCACGGCACAGATCGGAGTCACCGGCCTGGCCGTGATGGGCTCCAATCTCGCTCGCAACTTCGCCCACCACGGCTACACCGTCGCACTGCACAACCGGTCGATCGCCAAGACCGATGCGCTGCTGGCCGAGCACGGCTCCGAGGGCAACTTCGTGCGCAGCGAGACGATCGCGGAATTCCTCGACGCCCTCGAGAAGCCACGCCGGGTGATCATCATGGTCAAGGCCGGCGATCCGACCGATGCCGTGATCAACGAGCTGGCCGACGCCATGGAGCCCGGCGACATCATCATCGACGGCGGCAACGCCCTCTACACCGACACCATCCGCCGCGAGAAGGCCATCCGCGAGCGCGGCCTGCACTTCGTCGGCGCGGGCATCTCCGGTGGCGAGGAGGGCGCGCTCAACGGCCCGTCGATCATGCCCGGCGGTCCCGCCGAGTCCTACAAGAGTCTCGGCCCGCTGCTGGAGGAGATCTCCGCCCACGTCGACGGCGTGCCCTGCTGCACCCACATCGGCCCGGACGGGGCCGGGCACTTCGTGAAGATGGTGCACAACGGCATCGAGTACTCCGACATGCAGCTCATCGGCGAGGCCTACCAGCTGCTGCGCGACGGCCTGGGCAAGTCCGCACCCGAGATCGCCGATGTCTTCACCGAGTGGAACAAGGGTGACCTGGACAGCTACCTGGTGGAGATCACCGCCGAGGTGCTCAAGCAGGTCGACGCCAAGACCGGCAAGCCGCTGGTCGACGTGATCGTGGACGAAGCCGAGCAGAAGGGCACCGGACGCTGGACGGTGAAGTCCGCCCTGGACCTCGGCGTGCCCGTGACCGGTATCGCCGAGGCGGTGTTCGCCCGCGCCCTGTCGGGTTCCGTGCCCCAGCGCAAGGCCACCACCGGTCTGGCCTCTGGCGATCTCGGCGAAAAGCCCACGGATGCAGCACAGTTCACCGAGGACATTCGCCAGGCGCTGTACGCGTCCAAGATCATCGCCTACGCCCAGGGCTTCAACCAGATCCAGGCCGGCAGCGCCGAGTACGACTGGGGCATCACCCCCGGCGACATGGCCACCATCTGGCGTGGCGGCTGCATCATCCGGGCCAAGTTCCTCAACCGGATCAAAGAGGCCTTCGACAACAACGCCGACCTGCCCACCCTGATCGTCGACCCGTACTTCCGCGACGCCATCGAGGCGGCGATCGACAGCTGGCGCCGCGTGGTGGTGACGGCCACCCAGCTGGGCATCCCGGTCCCGGGTTTCGCATCGGCGCTGTCCTACTACGACGCGTTGCGCACCGAGCGGCTGCCCGCGGCACTGACCCAGGGCCTGCGCGACTTCTTCGGCGCGCACACCTACGGACGCACCGATGCGGAGCCCGGCCAGAAGTTCCACACCCTCTGGAGCGGCGACCGCAGCGAAGTCCCTGCCTGAGTAAGGTCGGTGGGGTGAGGTTGCAGTGAGATTCCTTAACGGACACACCCCGCCGTACGACCTGACCTACAACGACGTCTTCGTCGTGCCCGGACGGTCGGATGTGGCATCGCGGTTCGACGTCGACCTGTCCACATCCGACGGGTCCGGCACCACCATCCCGGTGGTGGTGGCGAACATGACGGCGGTGGCGGGCCGACGCATGGCCGAGACCATCGCCCGGCGCGGCGGCATCGTGGTGCTGCCACAGGATCTGCCGAGCACCGTGGTCTCCGACACCGTGCAGTTCGTCAAGAGCCGCGACCTGGTGGTGGACACTCCGGTGACCCTGAGCCCGGACGACTCGGTGTCCGACGCCACGGCGTTGCTGCACAAACGTGCTCACGGCGCTGCGGTGGTGGTGTTCGAGGGACGCCCGATCGGACTGGTCACCGAGGCCGGGTGCGCAGGGGTGGACCGGTTCGCCCGGATCCGTGACGTCGCGGTGACGGACTTCGTCACCGCGCCGGTGGGCACCGACCCGAGGAAGGTGTTCGACCTCCTCGAACATGCGCCGATCGATCTCGCGGTGCTCACCGAGGCCGACGGCTCCCTGGCCGGCGTGCTGACCCGCACCGCCGCGGTGCGGGCCGGCATCTACACCCCGGCCGTCGACGCGGCCGGACGGCTGCGCATCGCCGCGGCGGTCGGCATCAACGGCGATGTCGGCGCGAAGGCCCGCGCACTGGCCGAGGCCGGGGTCGACCTGCTCGTCATCGACACCGCCCACGGTCATCAGGTCAAGATGCTCGATGCCATCAAGTCGGTGGCGTCACTGGATCTCGGCCTGCCGCTGGCGGCGGGCAACGTGGTCTCCGCCGAGGGCACGCGCGACCTCATCGAAGCCGGTGCGTCGATCGTGAAGGTCGGCGTGGGCCCCGGCGCGATGTGCACCACCCGGATGATGACCGGTGTCGGCCGGCCGCAGTTCTCGGCTGTCGTCGAATGTTCCGCTGCGGCAAAGGAACTCGGCGCCCACGTGTGGGCGGACGGTGGAGTTCGGCACCCGCGTGACGTGGCGTTGGCGCTGGCCGCCGGCGCGGCCAACGTGATGATCGGCTCCTGGTTCGCCGGAACCTACGAGTCCCCCGGCGATCTGCTGCACGACCGGGAGGAACGGCCGTACAAGGAGAGCTACGGCATGGCCTCCAAGCGTGCGGTGGCCGCCCGTACTGCCGGGGACAGCCAGTTCGACCGGGCCCGTAAGGCCCTGTTCGAGGAGGGCATCTCGTCCTCGCGGATGAGCCTGGACCCGGGCCGCGGCGGTGTCGAGGACCTCCTCGACCACATCACCTCGGGGGTGCGCAGCACCTGCACCTATGTCGGCGCCACCAACCTCGCCGAACTACACGAGAAGGTGGTGCTGGGAGTCCAGTCGGCCGCCGGTTTCGCCGAAGGCCATCCGCTGCCGACGGGCTGGTAATCCGGCGAGTCGCGATACTATTGGGGTTCCTGTATACCGAGCGGACAGTGGCATGTCGCCCTTTCGTCCACTCGGTCAGATCGAACGAAAGGGTTCACGTGCCGTTGGCACCCACCGAGGCCTCCGGTTCTGAACCGGCCTTCGGGGTGGAACACCAGTCACTTCTGAGCGCCGAAGCTGACGACCCCTCTTCTAGTCGGCCGGGCCCCGGCCGGCGTAGCACTGGTGAGAATCTGATGGGCAGCTCAACCGACGTGGTCTTCTCGTTGCTGTCGATCCTCGCGATCGTCCTGCTCACCTTCGGCACCGCGGTGTTCGTGGCCGCCGAGTTCTCCCTGACCGCACTGGAGCGCAGCACGGTCGAGGCCAACGCCCGTACCGGCGACCGCCGCGACCAGCTGGTCCGTCGCGCGCACCGCACCCTGTCCTTCCAGCTCTCCGGGGCCCAGGTCGGTATCTCGATCACCACCCTGGCCACCGGTTATCTCGCCGAGCCCGTCGTCGGGGAGCTGATCCGCCCCGGCCTGGACGCCATCGGCATCCCCCCGAACGTCGCTGGTGGCCTGGCCCTGTTCCTGGCCATCCTCATCGCGACGTCACTGTCGATGGTGTTCGGCGAGCTCGTGCCGAAGAACCTGGCGGTGGCCCGCCCGGTCCCGACCGCCCGCGCGTCGGCACCGTTCCAGCTGCTGTTCTCGATGCTGTTCACCCCGGTCATCCGGCTGACCAACGGCACCGCCAACTGGATCCTGCGCCGGCTGGGCATCGAGCCGGCCGAGGAACTGCGGTCGGCACGCTCGGCGCAGGAACTGGCGTCACTGGTGCGCAACTCGGCCCGCAGCGGATCGCTCGACGCGTCCACCGCATTGCTGGTGCACCGCTCGCTGCAGTTCGGCGAGCGTTCCGCCGAGGAACTGATGACCCCGCGCTCCAAGATCGAGGTCCTGGACGCGGGTGATTCGGTCGCCGACCTGATGTCGGCGGCGATCCGCACCGGCTACTCGCGCTTCCCGATCGTCGAAGGCGACCTCGACGAGACCATCGGTGTGGTCCACATCAAGCAGGTGTTCACGATCCCGCGCGAGGACCGGGAGAAGACCCGGCTGGCCGCCCTGGCACTGCCGGTGGCGACCGTGCCCTCCACCCTCGACGGCGACGCCGTCATGACCCAGATCCGCGCCAACGGCTTGCAGACCGCGCTCGTCGTGGACGAGTACGGCGGCACCGCCGGCATGGTGACGGTCGAGGACCTGATCGAGGAGATCGTCGGCGACGTGCGCGACGAACACGACGACGCCACCCCCGACGTGGTGCCGGCCGGGGCCGGTTGGCAGGTTTCCGGGCTGCTGCGCATCGACGAGGTGGCGACGAGCACCGGATTCCGTGCTCCCGAAGGCGAGTACGAAACCATAGGAGGCCTGGTCCTGCAGGAACTCGGCCATATACCGGAGACCGGCGAGTCCGTGGAGCTGGCCGCCTTCGATCCCGACGGGGACCCCGACAAACCGACGCACTGGCTGGCCACGGTGGTGCGGATGGACGGCCGCCGGATCGACCTGCTCGAGCTGACCAGCCTCGGCCACAAGGGGGACAGCCATGGGTGACATCCTCGGTGTGCTGTTGACCGTGCTGCTGCTGGCCGCCAACGCGTTCTTCGTGGCCGCGGAATTCGCCCTGATCTCCGCCCGCCGCGATCGCCTGCAGGCGCTGGCAGAACAGGGTAAACGCAGCGCTGTCACCGTGATTCGGGCCGGCGAGCACCTGTCGCTCATGCTGGCCGGATCTCAGCTGGGCATCACGATCTGCTCGATCCTGTTGGGCCGGGTCGGCGAGCCGGCCGTCGCGCACCTGCTGGAGAAGCCGTTCGCGCTGATCGGGGTGTCCGACACCGTGCTGCACACGGTCTCGTTCGTCGTCGCGCTGGCCATCGTGGTGATCCTGCACGTACTGCTCGGCGAGATGGTGCCGAAGAACATCGCCATCGCCGGCCCCGAGACCGCTGCGATGCTGCTGGTCCCGCCGTATCTGGTCTACATCCGCGCGGCCCGACCGTTCATCGCGTTCTACAACTGGTGCGCCAACGTCACCCTGCGGGCGTTCCGCGTCGAGCCCAAGGACGAGCTGGAATCGGCGGTGTCGACCGTCGAGTTGTCGGAGATGATCGCCGAGTCGGTTTCGGAAGGCCTGCTCGATACCGAGGAACACGGTCGGCTGACCCGGGCCCTGCAGACCCGCAGCCGCACGGTCGACGATGTCGCGATGCCGTTGAGCGAGATCCATGCCATCCGGGTCGCCGCGCCGGGGTCGGGGCCGACCGTCGGCGATGTGGAACGGGCCCTCACCGATACGGGCTATTCCCGCTTCCCGGTGGCGGATTCGTTCGGCGAGTTCATCGGGTACCTGCACATCAAGGATGTGCTGCCGCACATCAACGACCCTGATGCGGTGCTGGACGTGTCCATGGTGCGCCCGCTGCCGCGGATCCCGGCGTCCACACCGCTGCCCGACGCCTTGTCGCGGATGCGGCGGAGCAACAGCCACCTCGCGCTCGTGACCGGACCCGACGACGCCGTGACCGCGATGGTCGCACTGGAGGACCTGGTCGAGGACCTGGTCGGCACGGTGCGCGACGGCACGCACCGCATCTGAGCGGTAGGGCTACCCCTCGGGTTGATCGAGCATTCCGCGCAGGATCAGATCGGCCAGATCGGCGGCGGCACGTTCGATCTCCCGGGGATCGTCGACCCCGCGTACGCACACGGCGTACAGGGCGGCCCCGCCGATCGCATCCATGATGGTGTCGACGTTGATCTGCCTGCGGGCTCGCCGCGCTGAAGCGGGGTCGGCCAGAAGCGATGCGAGCTGGGTGCGCGCGGCGGCGTCCAGCCGCTCCGTCATGAGCCTGCGGATGTCGGAGTCCGCCCGCAGATCGGTCAACAGGCCCGGAATCGATTCCCGCACAGCGGGATCGCAGAACATCAGAAACGCTCCGCGACACAGCCGGGTGATCTCGGTGGCGATGTCGTCGCTCGGCGCGGCCGGGTCCAGGTCCGGGAACACCGCCTCATGGACCAGCAGCGCCTTGGACTTCCACCTGCGGTAGATGGTCGGCCGACTGACCCCGGCCGTGCTGGCGATCAGGTCGATGGACGTCGCCGCATACCCGCGCTGCACGAGCAGCCGGCGGGTCGTGCTCAGCACTGCCTGGTCGATCGACGGGTCGGGACGAGAGCCCTGCCGCCGATGGCGAGTGCCGGCCGGACGCGTCGCCACGCTGTCTCCTCACATCGCCGGGCAGGTCAGCCGAGTCTGGCACAGCAGTGGCCGCCTAGTGGAACTCACTGTTGCCATGGTGTCACATTTGTTGTTACATCGTGTAATAACAAATGCTCCATGGAGGTGTGAGTCAGTGAACGATATTGCAGCCAAACCGATTTCGGCCGAAGCCTGGGTGGCCACCGCCCTCGGGGATCCGGCGAAGGTCCTGGAACGCCAGACTGTCGAGGTACGTGCACCCGGGCCCGGCGAGGTGCGGGTCGCGGTGCGCGCCTTCTGCCTGAACTTCAACGACATCGACGTCATCCAGGGCCGGTACACCACCATGCCCCTGCAGCCGCCGTTCATCCCCGGCATGGAGGCCGTGGGTGTCGTCGAGAGCGCCGGGCTCGGCGCCGAGCACCTGGTGGGCCGGCGCATCGTGGGTATCCCCTCGATGGCGTTCGGTGGGTACGCCTCCTACGCCATCGTCGACGCGGCGACCGCGCTGGAGCTGCCGTCCTGGGTCAGCGACGCCGACGGCGCCGCCCTGCACTACCCGTTCCATCTGGGCTGGTTCGCGCTGCACGAGCGGGGCCGGCTCAAGCCCGGCGAGACCTTGCTGGTGCACGCGGCGGCCGGCGGAACCGGGTCGGGCGCGCTGATGCTCGGCAAGGCGCTCGGCGCCCGGGTGATCGCCACCGCGGGCAGTGACGAGAAGGTCGAGTTCTGTCGCCAGCTGGGCGCCGATCACGCCGTCAACTACCGCAACGGCGACTGGGTGGAGCAGGTCATGGACCTCACCTACGGCCGCGGCGTGGACGTCGCATTCGACGCGGTCGGCGGCAGCGTGACCACCGACACCTTCCGCTGCATGGGCCTGCACGGCCGGCATCTGATGGCCGGGTTCGCCGAGGACATCGCGCTGGAGGACGGTGACTATCTCTCACCGCGTCCCATCGCCTACGGCAACTTCGACGTGTGCGGCGTCTGCCTGGTCTACGTGACCGACCCGCTGGCGGTCCGCCGCACCCTCGGGTTCAACTGGCCTGCCCGTTCCGAGGGCCTCGACGCCCACGTCAA
This sequence comes from Mycobacterium sp. 134, assembly GCF_048282715.1. Taxonomy (NCBI): domain Bacteria; kingdom Bacillati; phylum Actinomycetota; class Actinomycetes; order Mycobacteriales; family Mycobacteriaceae; genus Mycobacterium; species Mycobacterium sp. 134. The sequence goes on along the minus strand of NZ_JBLVUN010000008.1, from coordinate 2,984,415 downwards.
ACTGCTGGAGATGCTGCGCACCGGGGCCATCCGGACCGTCATCGGCGCCGAGGTGGCATGGGCGGACCTGCCCGCGCAACTGGAGCGGATGCAAGCCCGGCAGACCACGGGCCGGCTGGTCGTCACCACCGGAGCACACGACTGAGCCCGCAACTCCACAGGTAGGCTCGAGCCGAACGGCGGCAGCGGGCCACCCGGTGGAGGAGACATGGAAGGACGCGCTGGATCTGGCGCGGCTGGATTGACCCTGCCGGGCGTCGCCGAAGCAGAAGAAGTCATGGCGGCCCCGGACTGGGCGGCACGGGCTGAGTCACACCGGCGACGCGCCGACGAATTCCTCACACCGCACCTGCGCCGCCAACACGCCGGTGAACCGCATCCGGTGTGGGATTTCCTGTTCACCTATTACAGCCTCCGCCCCCGGCAGCTACGGCGATGGCATCCGGGTTTCGGGGTGGTACTCGCGGGCGAGAACACCGGCTCCTATCTGAGCCGTACCGGGTACGGCCCGCACCCGGATGGCGTCACGGTGCGGGCCGACTACCTGAGCTCGCGCATCGAGACGGTCCGATTCGTCGCCCGGTTGATGCGCGCGACCGCCACCCGGGCACCCCGGATGAACTGCTTCGGCCTACATGAATGGGCCATGGTCTACCGGGCTCCCCAGCTACGGCACGACCAGGTTCCGCTGCGCCTCGGCAGCGCCGGAACCGATGCCGTTGTGGAGTCGATGCCGTTGCGGTGCAGTCACTTCGATGCATTCCGGTTCTTCACCGACGCCGCCGTTCCCCGCAACGACCGGCAACTGAGCCGGGAGCACCAGATCGACGCCGAACAGCCCGGCTGCATCCACGCGGCCATGGACACCTACAAATGGGCCTACAAACTGGGTCCTCTGGTGCCTTCGGAATTGGTGATGGACGCACTCGATCTGGCGGCCGACGCGCGGGCACTCGACATGTGTGCCAGCCCATACGACTTGAAGCGCTATGGTTTCGAGCCGATCGCCATCGAAACACCGGCCGGGCGTGCCGAATACGTCAGGGCCCAACAGCGCATCGCCGAACGGGCGGCTCCGTTGCGGGTCACTCTGGCAAACAGGTGTGAGCTGTTGCTCACCAGGCTGGACGGCTGAAAGGCCGACGTTACCAATGGGTAAGCTGGATAAACGGCAGGCATCGCACGGTGCCTGGAGCCGAGGGAGGAAACGCGCATGACCAATCGCGTGACTGTCGGAAACCTGCGCGTCGCGCAGGTGCTGCACGACTTCATCACGAATGAGGCACTGCCGGGCACCGGCGTCGACCCGGACAGCTTCTGGTCCGGCGTGGACAAGGTCGTCGCTGACCTCACCCCGAAGAACCAGGACCTGCTGGCCCGTCGTGACGATCTGCAGGCGCAGATCGACAAGTGGCACCGCGCTCATGTGCTGGAGCCGGTCGACCCCGACGCCTACAAGCAGTTCCTCACCGATATCGGGTACCTGCTGCCCGAGCCCGCCGACTTCACCATCACCACCTCCGGTGTCGACGACGAGATCACCTCGACCGCCGGTCCGCAGCTCGTGGTGCCGATCCTCAACGCCCGCTTCGCGCTCAACGCCGCCAACGCCCGCTGGGGCTCGCTGTACGACGCGCTCTACGGCACCGACGTCATCAGTGAAGAAGGCGGCGCCGAGAAGGGCACGGGCTACAACAAGGTTCGCGGCGACAAGGTGATCGCCTACGCGCGCAACTTCCTGGACGAGGCTGTGCCGCTGGCCGCGGGCACCTGGGCCGAGGCAACCGGTCTGAAGATCGACGATGGGCAGTTGCTCGTCGAGTACGGCGACGGGCTGTCCTCCGGCCTGTCCGCCCCCGAGCAGTTCGTCGGCTACACCGGTGAGCTGGGGCAGCCGCAGTGGTCGGTGCTGTTGGCCAACCACGGCCTGCACATCGAGATCCTGGTCGACCCCGACTCCCCCGTCGGCTCGACCGACCCCGCCGGCATCAAGGACGTCGTGCTGGAGTCCGCGATCACCACGATCATGGACTTCGAAGACTCCGTGGCCGCCGTCGACGCCGACGACAAGGTGCTCGGCTACCGCAACTGGCTGGGCCTGAACCGGGGCGACTTGGCGGAAGACGTCGCCAAGGGCGGCAAGACCTTCACCCGCGTCCTCAACCCCGACCGCACCTTCACCACTCCGGACGGCGAGGGTGAGCTGACCCTGCCCGGACGCAGCCTGCTGTTTGTGCGCAACGTCGGTCACCTGATGACCAACGACGCGATCGTGGATGCGGACGGCAACGAGATCCCCGAGGGCATCCAGGACGCGCTGTTCACCGGCCTGATCGCCATGCACGGCTTGAAGGACTCCGCCGACAACGACGGAGCCAACGGCCCGCTGAAGAACAGCCGCACCGGGTCGGTCTACATCGTCAAGCCCAAGATGCACGGCCCCGACGAGGTCGCCTTCACCTGTGAGCTCTTCGGCCGCGTCGAGGATGTGCTCGGCCTGCCCGGCGGCACCCTCAAGGTCGGCATCATGGACGAGGAACGTCGCACCACGGTCAACCTGAAGGCCAGCATCAAGGCCGCCGCCGACCGCGTGGTGTTCATCAACACCGGCTTCCTGGACCGCACCGGCGACGAGATCCACACCTCGATGGAGGCCGGCCCGATGATCCGCAAGGGCGCCATGAAGGCCCAGCCGTGGATCAAGGCCTACGAGGACAACAACGTCGACGTGGGCCTGGCGACCGGTCTGGCCGGCAAGGCCCAGATCGGCAAGGGCATGTGGGCCATGACCGATCTGATGGCCGACATGGTCGAGCAGAAGATCGGCCAGCCGAAGGCCGGTGCCACCACCGCGTGGGTTCCCTCGCCGACCGCCGCCACCCTGCACGCGATGCACTACCACCAGGTGGACGTCGAGGCCGTGCAGAAGGAACTGGCCGGCAAGAAGCGCGCCACGCTCGAAGACCTGCTGACGATCCCGCTGGCGGATTCCTCGTTGACCTGGTCGCCCGAGGAGATCCACGAAGAGGTGGACAACAACTGCCAGTCGATCCTGGGCTACGTGGTCCGCTGGATCGACGCCGGTGTCGGCTGTTCGAAGGTTCCCGACATCCACGACATCGCGCTCATGGAAGACCGCGCCACCCTGCGGATCTCCAGCCAGCTGCTGGCCAACTGGCTGCGTCACGGCGTCATCACCGAGGAGGACGTCAAGGCCAGCCTGCGCCGGATGGCCGCGGTCGTCGACGAGCAGAACGCCGGCGATCCCGATTATCTGGCGATGGCGCCCAACCCGGATGCCAGCATCGCGTTCGGCGCGGCACAGGAGCTGATCCTGGCCGGAGCTCAGCAGCCCAACGGCTACACCGAGCCGATCCTGCACCGCCGCCGCCGCGAGTTCAAAGCGAGCACCGCCGGGAAGTGATTAGACTTCGGCGGGTCCGGATGACTAGTCGGCGCGAGACGTACAGGGGTTAGGAATGGGCAGGCACAGCATTCCCGACCCTGAGGATGCCCCCGACGAGCCCGACCACGGGCCCGTCGGCGACGCCGGTTACTCCGGTGGGTACGAGCGTCCCCGCGGCGACCAGTCACGGCGCGCCGGAGACGAATTCGACACGCCCGGGCATCAGGCCGATCGCGGGTACCGGGATGCGCCCGGGTACCGCGAAGGGCCCGACTACCGGGACGACCGCGGGTACCGGGCCGAGCCCGATTACCGCACGGCCCAGTACGCCGACGGTGACGACGACTACGAATCCGACTATCGCGATTCGGAGTACGCCGATTACGAAGAAGCGGACTACGACGAAGCCGATTACGCCGAAGACGACGAGGGCTACGAAGACGAGTACGTCGACGGCTACCGCGGCAAGTACGCCGGCGCCGACGACGGCTACGCCGCGGAGTACTCCGACGAGTATTCCGACGGCGACGACTACGCCGATGATCAACCGACCGCGCAGTTCGGCGCGGTTTCCGAACCGCCACCCCCGTCCACCCCGACGAGTCGCCAGCGCGGCGACTGGGACGGCGAGTGGACCGGCAGCCATCGCGCCGTTCAGTCCGGGCGTCGCGGTGTCAGCATCGGCGTGATCGTCGCGCTGTGCACCGTGGTGGCCGTGGTCGGCGCGATGATCCTGTGGAAGTTCTTCGGTGACGTCCTCGCCGGCCGCAGCGACGCCGCGGCCGCCCGCTGCGTCGACGGCGAGCTCGGGGTCGCCGTGATCGCAGACCCGACCATCTCGTCCCGCATCGAGGGACTGGCCAACACCTACAACGAGTCGGTCAGCCCCGTGGGCGACCGCTGCGTCAAGGTGCGCGTGCAGTCCGCCGATTCCGACCGGGTGGTCGGTGGCTTCGCCAACGCGTGGCCGAGCGAGCTCGGCGACCGTCCGGCGCTGTGGATTCCGGCGAGCAGCATCGCCGAGGCGCGGCTGGAGGCGACCGCAGGCGCCAAGACGGTCAGCGACAGCCGCTCCCTGGTCACCTCACCGGTTCTGCTCGCGGTCCGTCCGCAGCTCAAGGACGCACTGGCACAACAGACCTGGGCCACCCTGCCGCAACTGCAGAGCAGCCCGGCCGCGATGAACGCGCTCAAGCTACCCGGTTGGGGCACACTCAAACTCGCACTGCCGACCCACAGCAACGGCGATGCCGCAGCCCTGGCGGTCGAGGCCGTCGCCGCGGCATCCGCCCCCGCGGGCGCACCGGCGACCTCGGGCATGAGCGGTGTCAACAGCCTGCTCCGCGGGCAGCCCAAACTCGACGACTCCGAGCTGGGAACCGCCATGGACGCGCTGCTCAACGCCTCCGATCCGGCGACCGCGCCGGTTCACGCGGTGGCCACCACCGAACAGCAGATCTTCCAGCGGGGCACCTCGCTCGACAATGCCAAGTCCTCGTTGGCCGGTTGGCTGCCGCCCGGTCCGACCGCCACCGCCGACTACCCGACGGTGCTACTGGCCGGAGACTGGCTGGAGAAGGAACAGGTCACCGCGGCCAACGAGTTCGCCCGCTATCTGCGCAAGCCGGAGCAGCTGGCCGAGCTCGCCAAGGCCGGGTTCCGCGCCGAGGGAACGACTCCGCCGTCCAGCGACGTCACCGGGTTCTCCCAGCTCGCGGCGCCGCTGTCGATCGGTGACAACACCATGCGGGTGACGCTGGCGAACTCGACGGCCGCGCCGTCGGGGAATCCGGCGGTCACCATCATGCTCGACCAGTCGATGCCCACCGAGGAGGGCGGCAAGTCCCGGTTGGCCAACGTCGTGGCCGCGCTCGACAGCCGGCTCAAGGCACTGCCGGACACCGCCTCGGTCGGGTTGTGGACCTTCGACGGCACCGAGGGCCGCTCCGAGATCTCGACCGGACCGTTGGCCGAACCGGTGAACGGACAACGCCGCTCCGATGCGCTGACCTCGACGCTGGACGAACAGTCCGCGTCCGGTGGCGGCGCGGTGTCGTTCACCACCCTTCGGATGCTCTACACCGAGGCACTGTCGAAATACCGTGAGGGCCAGACCAACTCGATTCTGGTGATCACCACCGGGCCACACACCGATCAGAGCCTGGACGGGGCAGGGTTGCAGGAGTACATCCGCGGCGCATTCGACTCTGCCCGCCCGATCGCGGTCAACGTGATCGATTTCGGCAGCAGCTCCGACCGGGCCACCTGGGAGGCTGTCGCACAGGCCAGTAGCGGCACCTACCAACACATCTCCAGCTCGGCCTCGCCCGAGTTGACCACCGCCGTCAACACCTTGCTGGGCTGATCCGCGAGCAGGCGATGTCACACGTCACGGTTAACGTGGCGCTGTGACCGCGTACTGGATAAACACGATCAGCCGGGCGCACGTACTGCGGGGCGTCGCCGGCGGCTTCACGCAGGCCAACCACGGAAAGGCCGACGGGGTACGTCGGCTCAGTCGTGGTGACGAGATCATCTTCTACTCACCCAAGTCGGACTACCCCGACGGAGCCGTGCTGCAGACGTTCACGGCCCTCGGAACAGTCACCGACGACGAGCCCTACCAAGTCGAGATGAGTCCCGACTTCCATCCGTACCGGCGCCATGTGGCTTTCGCCGACTGCGTCGAGACACCCATCCGGCCGCTCATCGACGAACTCGATTTCATCGAGGACAAGCGCCGCTGGGGCTACCGGTTCCGGTTCGGCCTGTTCCGCATCGACCAACACGACTTCGAGCTCATCCGTTCGGCGATGACACCGTCACCCTGACAGGGGCCGGGCGCAACCGGCAGCCGCAGGGGCCGTCAGGCGAACGCCTCGACCGGCGGGCATGAACACACCAGGTTCCGGTCACCGTAGGCGCCGTCGATGCGCCGCACCGGCGGCCAGACCTTGGGACGGAATCCCTTGCCCAGCGGGTAGGCAGCCTGCTCGCGGGTGTAGGGGTGGTCCCAGTCGGCCACCAGCAGGCACTCGGCGGTGTGCGGGGCGCCGCGCAAGGGGTTGTCGTCCACCGACCACTCCCCCGAGCCGACCCGGTCGATCTCGGCGCGGATGGCGATCATCGCGTCGCAGAACGCGTCGACCTCGGCCAGGCTCTCGCTCTCGGTCGGCTCGACCATCAACGTGCCGGCCACCGGGAAGCTCATGGTCGGTGCGTGGAAACCGTAGTCCGCCAGTCGCTTTGCCACATCGTCGACGGTCACGCCGGTGGCCTTGGTGATCCCGCGCAGATCCAGGATGCACTCGTGGGCGACCATGCCGTTCTCGCCGGTGTAGAGGACCGGGTAGTACTCGTCGAGCCTGCGGGCCACGTAGTTGGCCGACGCGATCGCGGTCAGGGTCGCCGCGCGCAGACCTTCGGCGCCCATCATCCGGATGTAGGCCCAGGTGATCGGCAGGATCGACGCCGACCCGTACGGTGCCGACGACACGGTGAGCTCATCGGGCAGTTCGTCGGCCAGCGGATGGCCCGGCAGGAACGGAGCCAGATGCGACCGCACCGCGACCGGCCCGACACCGGGCCCGCCGCCGCCGTGCGGGATGCAGAACGTCTTGTGCAGGTTCAGGTGGCTGACGTCACCCCCGAAGCGACCCGGCCGCGCCAGACCGACCAGCGCGTTGAGGTTCGCGCCGTCCACATAGACCTGTCCGCCCACGTCGTGCACCGCAGCGCAGATGTCGGCGACGTCGTGCTCGTACACCCCGTGCGTCGACGGGTAGGTGATCATCAGCGCCGCAACACGATCCGCGTGTTCGGCGATCTTCGCACGCAGGTCGTCGAGGTCGACATCGCCGTTCTCACGGCACGCCACCACCACGACGCGCATGCCGGCCAGTGCCGCCGAGGCCGCGTTGGTGCCGTGTGCGCTCGACGGGATCAGGCAGAGGTCGCGGTCGGTGTCTCCCCGTGAGACGTGGTAGGCCTTGATCGCCAGCAGTCCGGCGTACTCGCCCTGCGAACCGGCATTGGGCTGCAACGAGATCTGGTCGTAGCCGGTGATCCCGGTGAGCCAGTCCTGCAGATCGGCGATCAGTTTGCGCAGTCCCGGATTGTCCGATGCCGGCGCGAACGGGTGCTGACGGCCGAACTCGGGCCAGGTGATCGGCTCCATCTCAGCGGCCGCGTTGAGCTTCATCGTGCAGGAGCCCAGCGGAATCATGCTGCGGTCCAACGCGATGTCCTTGTCCGCCAACGCCCGGAGGTAACGCATCATCTCGGTCTCGGTGCGGTACTTGTTGAACGCCGGGTGCGTGAGGAATTCCGAGGTCCGCGTCACGACGCCCGCCGACACCGGTTCGGCGGCCGAGACGCCGAACGCCTCCAGTACCGCGGCCACATGCGCATCGGTGGTCGCCTCGTCGCAGGACACCGACACGTGATCGGCATCCACGCGCCACAGGTTGATCCCCTTGGCCTTGGCGGCCGCGACCACCGCGTCGGCGCGTCCGGGAACCCGGGCCAGCACGGTGTCGAAGTACTTGTCGTGCACCAGCGCATCGCCCAGCGCGCCGGCGATCGCCGAGGCGTGGCCGTGCACGCGGCGGGCGATCGCAGTCAGTCCTTGAGCGCCGTGATAGCTGGCGTACATCGCGGCCATCACCGCCAGCAGCACCTGTGCGGTACAGATGTTGCTGGTCGCCTTGTCCCGGCGGATGTGCTGCTCGCGGGTCTGCAGCGCCAGGCGGTAGGCCGGCGCGCCGTCGGCGTCGACGGAGACGCCGACGAGCCGGCCCGGCAACTGCCGGGCATGCTTGGCGTGCACGGCCAGATAGCCGGCGTGGGGTCCACCGAATCCCATTGGCACGCCGAACCGTTGGCTCGTTCCGAAGGCCACGTCGGCGCCGATCTCGCCGGGCGGGGTGATCACGGTCAGCGCCAGCAGGTCGGCACCGACGGCGACAAGCGCGCCGTGCTCGTGGGCTGCGCTGATCAGCGCGGACCAATCGCCTACCCGCCCGCTCGCTCCGGGCAGTTGCACGATGACACCGAAGAACTCGCCGTCCGGAAGTCCCTGGCGCAGATCGGCCGTGACGATCTCGATGCCGAGCGGCTCCGCCCGGGTGGCCAGCACGGCCGCGGTCTGCGCGTACACGTCGGTGTCGACCAGGAGTCGATTCGCCTTGGACTTGGTCGCGCGGTGCATCAGCGTCATGGCCTCGGCCGCGGCGGTGCCCTCGTCGAGCATCGAGGCGTTGGCCACCTCGAGGCCGGTCAGATCCGAGACCATGGTCTGGAAGTTCAGCAGGACCTCGAGACGGCCCTGGCTGATCTCGGGCTGGTACGGCGTGTACGCGGTGTACCAGGCGGGGTTCTCAAGAATGTTGCGCCGCAGCACGGCGGGCGTGAAGGTGTCGAAGTAGCCCTGACCGATCATCGAGACCGCGGTGGTGTTGGAGTCGGCCAACGCGCGCAGCTCGGCCAGTGACTCCTCCTCGGTGGCCGGCGCGGGCAGACCCTCCAGGCCCGGGGCGACACCACCGGACGACAGCGCGTCGAGGATGCCTGCCGGAAGCGCCTTGGCAGCGAGCTCGTCGAGGGATGCCACGCCGATCACGTCGAGCATGGTGCTGACGGCGGAGGCGTCCGGGCCGATGTGACGATCGGAGAAACGCGATTGATGCTGGTCGGACACGACACTCTCCTGAGGCGCAGACGTGCTCAGACGTCGTAGCAGTCCCTCTCCCTCTGTCGTCGACCCGGTCCGGGTGCCTGAGAGATTCAGCCCCGGTGCAGGACTTTTCCCCATGGGCGGGTGCCCAGCGGGCACCGCTTTCCAGAGGCATCGGGGCCTGGCGCGGTCCTGGGTGCCTGAGAGGTTGACGGAGAGGTATTGCTCCTTCGGCGTCCGTGGCTGGCTGTCACGAAGCTCTCCCGCGCGAGGGCGATGCGTCCCTCATCTTACCGGGCATCCACTGGCTTCTCCGCATAGCGTGCACCGACGCGCAGGTGCCCCGCATCACCGGATGCGGGGCGCCTAGGTGTCTGGTCGGGAGGGAGGGTCAGCCGATCTTGCGGTCGCGGCTTTTGCGCCGCGACGCCAGCTCATCCTCGGGTGATGCGATGGACTCGCCGCCGTCGGCACGCTCGCCCGGGAAATCGGCGATGGTGCCGGTCAGCTCACGCATGGCGCCGGATACCGCGATGCCGAACACGCCCTGACCGCCCTGCAGCAGGTCGACAACCTCTTCGGCGGACGTGCACTCGTAGACCGTGGTGCCGTCGGAGAACAGGGTGATGTTGGCCAGATCCTGCACGCCTCGTTGGCGCAGGTGGTCGACCGCGACCCGGATGTTGTGCAACGAGATACCGGTGTCGAGCAACCGCTTGACGATCTTGAGGACCAGAACGTCCTTGAACGAGTAGAGGCGCTGGCTGCCCGAACCGGCCGCGCCCCGGATGGAGGGAACCACCAGGGAGGTGCGCGCCCAGTAATCGAGCTGCCGGTAGGTGATCCCGGCGATCTGGCACGCGCTCGGGCCGCGATAACCGACGAGTTCGTCAGGAACCGAATCGTCGGGGAACAGCCCACCCTGCACGGGTTCGCCGGCCGGCCTGACAGGCGGCTCCGCGCCGCTCCCGGTGGTCAGATCCAGCTCTTCCTGCCGTGGCGTGTCACCCACTGTGAATCCTCTCGCCGTTCGAACTCGCCCGCGTCGTACTACTACGTCATGTACCGCGGCCACCTGTGCCGCGGCGGTTTGCTGCGAGCTCGAATGTGTCGAGCATACGCTTCCCGCCGAGCCCTGAATGCCCGCTGCAGAGAAAGTATGGCGCCCGAATTCCCGCCCGATCGGCTCCCGCGCCGCGTGTTGACACCGGTATGCCCACTTGAGACGTATCCGTGATCTGCGACGGCGCAGCGGCGCGGGCGGCGGTCATGTGGCCTTGAAGTCGTCCGGGGAAACGCTGTCCAGGAATTCCTTGAACTTCTCGACCTCGTCCTCGCGGACAGTGCCTGCAGCCTCTTCGTCGTTCTCGTCCGGGATCAGCAGGCCGGCCTCGGCCAGCACCGCCTCCTCCACGTAGATCGGGACGCCGACACGCAGGGCGATCGCCACCGAGTCCGAGGGCCTGGCCGACACCTTGATGTCGCGGTCGAAGATCAGGTCGGCGTAGAAGGTGCCTTCCTGCAGGTCGACGATCCGCACCTCTTTGAGCGAATGCCCAAGGGCGGTAATGACATCTCGGATCAGGTCGTGGGTGAGCGGCCGGGCGGGCTCGACGCCCTGCTGTTCCAGCGCGATCGCGGCAGCCTCCGACTGCCCGATCCAGATCGGTAGGTAGCGATCACCGTTGGATTCCCGCAAAAGCAACACGGGCTGGTTCTGCGGCTGTTCCACCCGAATGCCGACCACGCGAACCTCAGCCATCTGTGCCTGCCCTCCGCACCGCCGTGCCGTTTCGTCGAATCTTCGTCCGTCGCACTGTCCGCCATCACCACATTGCCAGGGGTCCCGACGTAGACGAACTGGCCGTCAAAACGAGTCTAGTCCTCAGCGATCCAGAACGTCGCGTACGGCGGACTTGATGAGCGACGTGTGCAGGGTGATCGCCAGGGCGGCCACCTCACGCGCCAGATCGTCGGCGCGGTCGCGGGCTCCGGCCTTGCTCGCCTTGCCCACGGGGCCCGCGATCTGGGCGATCAGGTCGGATTGCCGGTCCGCCGCGGAGCGGAACGCCCGCAGGTGTCGGGGCTCGACACCGTAGTCACCGAGGGCGCGCGCACACTGCGCGATCACCACGGAATGTTCATCGAAAAGCCCGGCCCGGCGGTGATGATGCCGTTGCGCACCAGCGCCCCCAGCATCTCGTCGTCGATGCCCGACCGGGCCAACAGATCTTCGCGGGACAGCCGGACCTGCGGCGGCGCCACCGCCGAAACACCGGCGGCGCCGTCCGGCGAGCCGTCCCCACCCTCGGATACCGGCACCAAACGCGGCACACCGTAGGCGGATCCCGCCTGTGGCAACTCACCGTCGGGTTGGGCGTCCAACTGGGCCTTGATCACCTTCAACGGCAGGTACTGGTCACGCTGCGCGGTCAGGATGAACCGCAATCGCGCACAGTCGTACGCGGTGAACCGCCGGTACCCCGACGCGGTGCGCTGCGGCGTGACTAGTCCCTCTGCCTCGAGGAATCGGATCTTGGAGATGCTGATGTCCGGAAAGTCGCCCCGCAGCAGGTCCAGCACTGCGCCGATCGACATCCCGGCCAGTGCAGGTCTGTCGGGGGCAGTCATCGGCTAGCTGGCGGAGCCGCTGTCGTCGTCAGAGCGGGGACCGGTGAGGAACACCAGCCGGAACTTCCCGATCTGCACCTCGTCGCCGTTGGCGAGAACGGCCGAATCGACCGGCTCGCGGTTGACATACGTCCCGTTGAGGCTGCCGACGTCGACAACCTGGAACTCGCCGCTCTCCAACCGGAACTCGGCGTGTCGCCGGCTCACCGTCACGTCATCGAGAAAAATATCGCTGTCCGGGTGACGACCCGCCGACGTGGTCGGCTGATCGAGCAGGAAACGCGATCCGGCGTTCGGTCCGCGCTTGACGACGAGCAATGCCGAACCCGCGGGCAGGCCCTCGACACCGGATACGGCGCCTTCGGTACCGGCCGCTGCGGGCGCATCCAGTTCGTTCAAGAAGTCCGCACGGAAAACCGATGTGGTTTCCACCGTCACGTCTTCCGACTGGTCGGCCCCCAAATTGCTGTCCTTGTCCGTCACCCGCTGCTCCTCACTGGCTGCTGTGGCGTTGCCCGGCGTGGCCCCAGCCCATCGTCGGTCTCATGTCGACCGTACCGCGCATCAGGCATCGTTGGGTCCACCACCGCCGGATCCGATGGGGAAGATATCTGCGCGCCGGGCACGGCCCGACCGGTCTTGGCGACCGGCCGTGGAAACCCTAACAATTACTCACTCGGTCACGGCGGCGCGGTAGCCGTCCGCGTCGAGCAAACCGGCCAGCGCGTCCTCGAGCGTGCCCTCCTCGAGCCGCAGATCGACCAGCCAGCCTTCGCCGTAGGGGTCGGAGTTGACCAGCTGCGGGCTACCGTCCAGATCACCGTTGACCGCAACGACTTTCGCTGCCACGGGGGCGTACAGGTCCGACACCGACTTGGTCGACTCGACCTCGCCGAACGCATCGCCCGCGGCCAGCTGGGCACCGACGTCGGGCAGCTGCACGAACACCACATCGCCGAGGGCGGACTGCGCGTAATCGGTGATGCCGACGCGCACCGTGTCGTCACCGGTACGCAGTACCCACTCGTGCTCCGAGGTGTAGTACAGGTCGGCTGGGATCTCGCTCACGGCGCTCCTTTGGTTGTCGGGCGATGGGTTGCTGTACTCACTTGACGGGCTGAGCGTATTGGCGTGGTTTCGGTTGCCGCAAGGCGGTGACGTCGACACGCTCGGCTTGTTGTACCACCATCGTGCCGCCGACGCGTTTGACGCTGTCCATTGCCCCGCCGGGAATGTTCATCGCGGCCGCCAGCGTCGGCGGATCCCCTATCGCCAGAACAGAATACGGTGGCCGCAGGGTCACGTCGTCGGCGGTGAGCGCCCCGGGCGCACCGATTATCCAGGTGTCCAGGCCCACCCGCACCGCGGATTGCTGATCGCCGCCGCGGATCTCGATGGCCTCGGCGCCGGCGGCACGCAGCTCGTTGATCACATCGAGCATCGTCTCGGCAGGCACCCCGGGCGCGTTGTCCTCTATGGTGAGCGTCACTCCCGGACCCGTCGCGGCCACCGTGCCGATCTGGATGGACAACGCCTCCAGCCGGGACTGCGCGTTCTCGATCGCGGCCTGATCGCTGCTGCCGGATGCCTGTAACTGCTGCAGGGTCCGCTGCAGATCGGCCACCTCGGTGTTGAGCGAGCCCTCACGTTGCTGCAGAGAATCCAGCAGCACCAGCAGATCCGCCGGCCGGGCGGTCTCCAGCGAATCTCCGGACTCGTTCTGGCGAACCTGTGTGACGATCGCCATGCCCAGCAGAATGCACAGCAGCACCCCGAGGCCGCCGAACATCAGCTGCGAACGGCTGCGGCGCACGATCCGAAGATTCCGGAACCGGCGTGGCGAGACATCCGCGGGCATCTCGTGGCGGCCGTGGTGCTCGGCATGGTGCTCGGCGTGATGTTCCGGCGCCGGTTCCGGCTGAGCTTGTTCGGCCTGAGCTTCTTCGGCCTGCGCCGCGGGCTGGGCATCAGCCTGCGCCTCGGCCCGGTCCGGCTCGGGGGTGCCGGCCGGCTCGTCCGGCTCGGCCGGGGGCGGAGATTCGGGTTCGCTCATGTCAGGCGCCGAACAACCTGCGCCGCAGCGCCGCGGCGTTGCCGAAGATCCGGATGCCGAGGACCACGATGATCGCCGTCGACAACTGGGTACCGACGCCCAATTGATCGCCGACGTAGACGATCAACGCGGCGACCAGCACGTTGAACACGAACGACACCACGAACACCTTGGCGTCGAATATCCGCTCCAGGTAGGCCCTCAACCCGCCGAAGACCGCGTCGAGTGCCGCCACCACGGCGATCGGAAGATACGGCTCGACGAACTCGGGAACGCTGGGGTGGAACACCAACCCGAGCACGATCCCGACGACCAGTGCGACGATCCCGATCATCTAACGGTCAATCCTGTGCACGTCAGGCCTATCCAATCTGTTTGGCGAAGTTGACATCTCGTACCGACACCGCGGGCACGGTCAGCCCGTCGCCCGCACTCACGTTCACCCCGACCCCGTAGGAGGTCTCCAGCAGCCGCAGCCGCTGCAGACCCGGAGTGCGATCGAAAGTATCGGCCATCCCCTTCGGCGGTCCGATGGCCACAATGACATACGGACTCGTGATCGGCTGGTTGTCGACCAGAATCCCTCCGCCCGCCTGGCGAATCGTGACACCGGCACCGACCCGCACACCGCCCACCGAAACCGCCTCTGCCCCACTGGCCCACAGCGAGTTCACCACCAGCTGCAGATCCCGGTCGAGGATGATCTGCTGACCACCGGCAACCCGCTGTTTGGACACGTCGCTCAGATCTTTGGACAGGCCGGGGTCGGTCACCGTGACGGTCAGCCCGGGACCGATCATCGGAATGGCCGCGGCTTCGATGTTGGCCGTGTCCAGGCTGCCGAGCAGACGCTGGCCGTTCTCGTCCATGCCGAGCCTGCTGCGGCGCTCGGCGTCCACCTGATCCACGAGTGCGTTGCGCTCGGAACTGGCCTTGTCAGCACCGATCTGAGCCGCCCGCACCCGGCCTGCCAGTGTGTGCTGGGCTTCCCGGGCGGCCGGGGCCGCGGTCTGGGCCTGACCGGCCGCCACGGCGAACACCGTGGCGATCGCGCCCGCGCCCACCAACATCCACGCGAAATCGCCGAACCGCCGGCGCGGGCGGTCACCGGCTTCACGAGCCGCGGCCGCCGCGGCATAACCGGGATCGAGATGGTCCGTCAGCAACGACCGCAGGAGCGAGGGCAGCGGAATGCGCTTGGGGGCGTGGGCCTCATGGTCGTTGAGCCCGGCCCCTGACTCGTAGCCGCCCAGGGTGCTCATGACCGGGCGGGGAGTTGTCGCACCACCATCGTCACCTGTATCAGATAAAGCACCGCCGACCACAGATACAGCGCCACGCCCCACAGCAGGAAGGCCCAGCCGCAGGCCAGTGCCACCCGGCTCCATGTCGCGTCCCACTGGCCGAGCAGCACCCACGGGAATCCCGACATCAGCGCGAAGGTGGCAGCCTTTCCCAGATACGTCACCGGCAGGGCGGTCAGTCCCCGGCTGCGCAGCAGCGGCAGCGTCGCCGCCAGCAGCACATCGCGCCCCAGCAGGGTCAGCACCAGCCACCACGGCACCACGCCGTACAAGGCCAGCGCGACCGGGACGGTGACCATGTAGATGCGGTCGACGAAAGGGTCGAGCAGTTCGCCCAGCCGCGAGGACTGGTTGTCGACCAGGCGCGCGATCTTGCCGTCGGCCCAGTCGGAGAAGCCGCTGAACATGAGGACCGCGACGGCCCACCCGTTGGCGTGCGCGCCGAACAGCAGCCACAGGAACACCGGCACCAGCAGCAGCCGCAGCACACTGAGCGCATTGGGCACGGTCAGCACCCGATCCGGCCCGGATGAGGCGGCCCGACTCGTCGCGCTCCTGCCCTCAGGAGCAGGCGCGTGTTCCATGCCTAGAACCTAGCGGAATACACCCGGCAGGCTCAGCGCCGACATCGTGTCGTCGTTGAGCGGATTGTCGTGGACCATGTAGGTCCACGTCGACGTCGGCCGCGCGAGCTTGGACAGATCGATGCCCGGCTCGTCCTCGATCGAGTCCGCCGTGTCGAAGGTCTGCTGGGCAGCCTCGATGGCGTCGGCTGCCAGCGAAGCGAACGCGTCGACGGCCATCCGGTGGAACTCGTCGAGCGGGTTCTGGCGGCCCAGCGCCCGTAGGTGGATGCTCTCCCGGATGTCGGCGAGGAAGGCCAGGTGGTCACACCAGCCCCGGTCCAGGTGATACAGCATGATCAGCCGGCAGATCTTCTCCAGCTTCTCCTCACCGTCGTCGCCGAGGTCCTCGGCCAGCTTGGCGTAGCGCTCCGGTGAGCGGTCTTTCAGCTCCTGACGTGCGGTGTCGGTACGCAGCAGGGTTTCGCGACGGTCCACGATGATGGCGCGCTGCTGCGCGATCAACTGGTTGTAGCGCCAGGTGTTGGCGTGCACGTCGAGCAGCCTGCCCTCGGCGACGCGCTGCGCGTGGTCGAGCAGACCTGCCGCCTTGGGCGCGGTGATCCGGCCGTCCTCGTCGGTCTCGGTGGGCAGCTTGGTGTCGTCCAGGTGAGCGGCCACCACCTCGTCTTCCCAGCTGGAGAAGAACACCGTCGAGCCGGGGTCGCCCTGGCGCCCGGCGCGCCCGCGCAGCTGATTGTCGAGCCGCTCGGTGTGGTGGCGGCCGGTGCCGACGACGTGCAGTCCGCCGAGGTCGGCCACCTTCTCCTTCTCGGCAGAGTCGTCGGCCGCGTCGGATCCGCCCAGCCGGATGTCGGTGCCGCGGCCGGCCATCTGGGTGGACACCGTCACCGAGCCCAGCTTGCCCGCCTCGGCGATCACGGCCGCCTCTTCGGCGTCGTTCTTGGCGTTGAGCACGACGGCGGGGACGCCCGCCTTGACCAGCCTGCGGTGCAGATCCTCGGACTCGGCGACGTCGTGGGTGCCGACCAGCACCGGCTGACCGGTCTCGTGCACCTCGGCGATGTGCTCGACGATGGCGTGGTTCTTGGCCGCCTCGGTGAGGTACACCCGGTCGGTCTCGTCCTCGCGGATGTTGGGCTTGTTCGGCGGGATCGGCGACACCCCGAGTTTGTAGAACTGGCGCAGCTGCTCGCCGGCGGCCAGCGCGGTACCGGTCATGCCGCACACCGTCGGATAGCGGTTGACCAGTGCCTGGACCGTGATGGTGTCGAGCACCTCGCCGGTCTCCGTGGTCTCGATACCTTCCTTGGCCTCGACGGCGGCCTGCAGGCCGTCCGGCCATCGCTGCAGTGAGGCGATGCGCCCGCGGGACGCGTTGATCAGATGGACCGCACCGTCCCGCACGATGTAGTGCACATCGCGCTGCAGCAGCACGTGCGCGTGCAGCGCGACGTTGACCTCGGTCAGCGTGGTGGCGACGTGCTCCTCGGAGTACAGGTCGATGTTGCCCAGCCGGGCCTCCAGCTTGCGGGCACCGGCCTCGGTGAGGTGCACGTTGCGGTTGTCGTCGTCGGTGTCGAAATCCGTTCCGGCGGTGAGGTCGCCGACCATACGGATGACCTCGACACGCGGCTGTTCCCGGTGGCTGGTGCCGGCCAGCACCAGCGGCACCAGCGCCTCGTCGACCAGCACCGAGTCGGCCTCGTCGATCAGGGCCACGTCGGGGTTCGGGGAGACCAGGTCGGCGACGTCGGTGACCAGCTGATCACGCAGCACGTCGAAACCGATCTCGTTGACCGAGGCGTAGGTGACGTTGCACTCATAAGCCTCCCGGCGCTGCTCGGCCGTGGAGTCCGCGGTGATCCAGCCGACCGTGAGCCCCAGCGCCTCCAGCAGCGGGGTCATCCACTCGGCATCGCGTCGCGCCAGGTAGTCGTTGATGGTGATGACGTGGACGTGCCGGCCGCCGATCGCGTAACCGGCCGCCGCGATCGCCCCGGCCAGGGTCTTGCCCTCACCGGTGGCCATCTCGACGACGTCGCCGGCCAGCATGCGCAGCGCCGCGAGCAGCTGCACGTCAAAGGGACGCAGACCGGTGGTCCGTTCGGCGGCTTCGCGCGCCAGCGCCAGGAACTGCGGCATGTCCGCGGACGCGGCCAGGTCCTGCAGCTCGAGCAGCTTGGCGGCCTTGGTGAGCTGTTCGTCGTCGAGTCCGGCAGCCTTGTCCTCGAATTCGGCTGCACCCTTCACCTCTGAGAGCGACCGGGCTTGATTCCGCTCGGTACTGGCCCCCAGTAGCTTCCAGAACTTGCTGCTCACGCGGCCCGGTTTGGCGCTGGACGTCTTCGGCACATGTTCACGGTACGCGGAGGTCAGTGGGCCGCGAACGCGACCGGTCCCGCTGAGCGCTCCGCACCGCCCGTCGCAGCATTGCGGGGTACCTTGCCCGCATGGAGATGTTCAGTCCCACGCTCGATTGGAGCGTCGAGCTCGTGACGTCGCTGGTGTGGATCGCCAAAGGCTGGCTGATCACCGCGGCCTGCACGTTGGTGATCCTGGTCCTGATCGCGAGGTTCACCACCTGGGGCAGGCAGTTCTGGCGGATCACCCGTGAGTACTTCACCGGGCGCGACAGTGTGATCGTGTGGGCTTGGCTGGGGGCGCTGCTGCTGTCGGTGATCACCGGGGTGCGGCTGGCGGTGCTCTTCAGCTACCAGGGCAACGACATGATGACCAGCTTCCAGGTCATCGCCGGTGGCATCTCCAGCGGCAACGAGGCCGTGAAAGTATCCGGTAAAGACGGTTTCTGGCTGTCTCTGGGTGTCTTCGCGTTACTGGCCGCGATCCACATCGCCCGGATCATGCTCGACATCTATATGGCCCAACGATTCATGCTGCGCTGGCGGGCCTGGCTGACCAGCCGGCTCACCGGTGACTGGCTGGACGGCAAGGCTTATTACCGGACGCGCTTCATCGACGACACCATCGACAATCCGGACCAGCGCATCCAGGCCGACATCGACACCTTCACCGCGGGCATCGACTCGCTGCCGAACCGCCCGAGCGCCGGCTCCACGAATACCCTGCTGTTCGGCTCCATCTATTCGGTGGCCTCGATGATTTCGTTCACAGCGATTCTGTGGAACCTGTCCGGTGGAGTCACCTTGCCCCTCGTCGGGATCGAACTTCCCCGGGCGATCTTCTGGATCGGCATCGTCTACGTCCTGTTCGCCACAGTGGTGGCATTCTGGCTCGGCCGGCCGATCATCCGGCTGGCCTTCAACAACGAGAAGTACAACGCGGCCTTCCGCTATGCGCTGGTGCGGCTGCGCGACGCCTCCGAGGCAGTGGCCTTCTACCGCGGAGAGATCGCCGAGCGAACCGGCCTACGGAAGCTGTTCGCACCGGTCCTGTCGAACTACCGGACCTACATCAACCGGATGATCAAGTTCCAGGGCTGGAACAACTCCATCGACCAGGCCCAGGAGCTCATCCCCTACATCGTGCAGTTCCCGCGGTTCTACAGCGGCGAGATCACCCTCGGCGCGCTGAACCAGACTGCCAGCGCCTTTCGAAGCCTGCTCGACGGGTTGTCGTTCTTTCGTAATGCCTACGACCAATTCGCCGGCTACCGGGCCGCGATCATGCGTCTGCACGGGCTCGTCGTGGCCAACGAAGCGGGCAGGGCATTGCCGGAGGTGACCACCCTGCCATGTGTCGACGGCACGGTGAAGCTCACCGATGTCGAGGTCCGCACGCCGGACGGCAAACAGCTCATCAAGCCACTCGACCTGCACCTGCAGGTTGGCGACACATTGGTGATCACCGGCCAGTCCGGCAGCGGCAAGACCACCCTGCTGCGAAGCCTTGCCGAGCTGTGGCCGTTCACCTCGGGCACTCTGACCCGTCCGTGCGGCCCGAACGAAACGATGTTCCTGTCCCAGCTCCCCTACGTACCGCTCGGAGACCTGCGCGCCGTGGTCACCTATCCCGGCGAGGAGTGCACCGTCGACGACGAGACACTCAAGCGGACGCTCGAAGAGGTGGCGCTGGCGCACCTGGTCGACCGGCTCGACGAGGTCCAGGACTGGGCCAAGGTGCTGTCTCCCGGTGAGCAGCAACGGATCGCGTTCGCCCGCATCCTGCTCGTCAAGCCCAAGGTCGTGTTCCTCGACGAGTCGACCTCCGCGCTCGACGAAGGTCTCGAGTACATGCTCTATCAGCGTGTGCGCACCGACCTGCCCAACACGATCTTGGTCAGTGTCAGCCACCGCACGACCGTCGAGCAGCACCACACCCACGAACTGGAACTGCTGGGTGACGGCGAATGGCGGCTCGGCCGAGTCGAGGACGACACGGCCGACCTGGTCAAGCAACCCTGATCAGGCGGTAATTCCCGGTAACTTCCGGGGGTATGGAGATGTTCACCCAGTCGCTGGACTGGGGCAACGAAATCCTTGCGTCGCTGTTCTGGGTCCTCAAGGCGTGGGCGATCGGCGCGGTGGCACTCGTGGCCGTCCTGGCCGTGCTGGCCCGCATCACCACCTGGGGCCGCCAGTTCTGGCGGATCACGGGTGGTTATTTCCTTGGGCGCCAGAGCATTCCGGTGTGGGCACTGCTCGGAGTGCTGCTCCTGTCGGTGATGCTCTCGGTGCGCATGGACGTGTTGTTCAGCTACTACCTCAACGACCAGACCACCGCGCTGCAGGTGGCGTTCTCCGGTGCGGGTTCTGGCGATGAGGCGGTACGCCGTTCGGGAATCGACGGTTTCTGGCAGTCGATCCTGATCTTCGCGATGCTGGTCACGGCCGACATCACGCGCACCCTGCTCGACCTGTATCTGATGCAGTACTTCATCGTTCGGTGGCGGGTCTGGCTCACCAATCGGCTCACCGGCGACTGGCTGGATCAACGCGCCTACTACCGCGGCCGATTCATCGGCGGCTTCGGCGGTACCCCGATCGACAACCCGGATCAGCGCATCCAGCAGGACATCGACGTCTTCACCACCGGTACCGGGCCCGAGACCAACACGCCGACCGTCGCCACGGCGCAGACGCTGCTGTTCGGATCGGTGTACTCGATCGTCTCGGTCGTGGCGTTCACGCCGATCCTGTGGAATCTCGCGGGGCCGTTGACGATTCTGGGCATCACGGTGCCGAAGGCGTTGTTCTGGATCGCGCTGCTGTGGGTGGCGGTCACGACGGTCGTGGCGATCTGGATCGGCAGGCCGATGATCCGGCTGACCTTCCGCAACTCGCTCACCAACGCCGCGTTCCGGTACGCCCTCGTGCGGGTCCGGGACGGAGCCGAGGCGGTCGGCTTCTATCACGGCGAACGCACCGAACGCGCCACGCTGGCGGATCGGTTCGCCAGGGTCATCTCCAACTACCGCAGGCTCGTGCTCCGGGGGGTCGCGTTCCTCGGCTGGAATCGGTCCATCAACCAGATCATCGACCCGCTCCCGCTGATCATCCAGGCGCCGCGGTTGTTCGCGGGTCAACTGACCTACGGCGACGTGCTGCAGTCATCGAGCGCCTTCAACCGGGTGCAGAGCTCCCTGAGCTTCTTCCGCTCGGTGTACGACGCGTTCGCCGGATACCGGGCCGCCATCATCCGCCTCGACGGCCTGGTGGCCGCGAACGAACAGGCAAGGGCGCTACCACGATTGGATACCGGGGTGAGCGCCAACGGCGGGGTCGAACTCGAGGACGTCGAAGTGCGGTCACCCGAAGGCGATCTGCTGCTGCACGACCTCGACATGCAGCTTGCTCCCGGTGATTCGCTGGTCATCACCGGGCCGTCCGGAACCGGCAAGACGACGCTGCTGCGCAGCCTGGCACGGCTGTGGCCGTACGGATCCGGCACGGTGCGCTATCCCGAGCAGGGTGGGGTCATGTTCCTGTCCCAACTCCCCTATGCCCCGCTCGGCGATCTGCGGACGGTGGTCTGCTATCCCTCGCCGGCCGGCGCCTACGGCGACGACGAGATCCGGGCCGCGCTCGACGCAGTCGCGCTGGGAAACCTGACATCCCGCCTGGATGAGGATGCCGATTGGGGAAAGGTGCTGTCCCCGGGCGAACAGCAGCGGATCGCGTTCGCCCGGGTCCTGCTGGCCAAACCGTCGGCGGTGTTCCTCGACGAGGCCACCTCGGCACTCGACGCCGGTCAGCAGCACGCCTTGTACACGACGCTGCGCACCCGGTTACCCGACTGCATCGTGGTCAGCATCAGCCATCGAGACAGCGTCAACCGGCTCCACGACCGTCGCCTGGAACTGCTCGGCGACGGTCGGTGGAACCTCGCGCCGGTCGGCTCGCCGACCTGACGAGTCGCGCCGGCTAGCGGGCCGCCGCGTGGGTACCGGCGCGGCGTCCGAAGAACGACCCTTCGCCGAGCTGCACACCGCTGGCGTACCCCTTGCCGTCCTGGGCGATGTTGGAGGCGCAGGCCCCCGCCGCGTACAGGCCCGCGATGACGCTGCCGTCCTCCCGCAGCACCTCGCCGTCGATCGACACGGTCAGCCCACCCATGGTGAATCCGGAGTACATGGCGATGCCGAGGGACAGGTTGAAGGCCGCGTACGGGCCCGTGTCCTGTGCCGCGATGTAGTCGGGCTGTTTGTGGAAGTCGGGATCCTCGCCGTTGGCTGCGTCCTTGTTGTAGCGCTCCAGGGTCGCGGCGAGGTTCCCGGCCGGAATGCCCAGTGCCTCTTCGGTTTCGGCGATCGTCTCGTAGCCGTCGATGAACTGGATCAGCGGCATGGCGGGCATCTCCATGTGTGCCTCGTCCACGATCAGGTACGCCTGCTGATCGGGCTGTTCCAGGACGAACGCCGACGTACGCGAGTGGTAGGAGTCCTCGGTGACGAAGCGCTGCCCCTGGTTGTTGACGATGACGCCGGTCAGCAGGATCTCCGGAGGGTAGGCCGCGGCGGTGATGAACAGCTGGTCCATGCCGTTGGCGACGCCGCCCGCGGCGACGCCCATCCGGATGCCAAGGCCGTCGTCGTTCGGGTTGCCCAGGATGTAGGGCTCGACCTCACCGTGGTGCTTGGTGCGACGTTTCTTGCCGAGCGCCGGGGTGTATTCGGCGACCATCTCGGGGTTCATCGCGAAGCCACCGGCGGTGATGATGACCGATTTCGCCTTCACACAACCGGTTTCGCCGAAGTGCTTCCACTTGGCGCCGACCACGGTGCGGTCATCCGCACTGCCGTCGACTATCAGATTGGTGGCCCCGACCTCGTAGCGGATGGTGACGCCCAGCGTCTCGGCGCGTTTCAGCAGGAGGTCGATCACCATCGCGGCGCCGCCCAACTCCCCCGGTACGGGCACAGAGTGCCCGCGCGGAGCCGGCTTGGCCTGCTCGGTGAACGGCCACACCTTCTCGTTGCCCGTGTAGGACAGCCCCTCGGTGCCCGGGGGCACCACCACCTTGCCCGGGTAGAAGCTGCGCTCGAACTGGAAGCCCAGCGCCTCAAGCCAATTGAAATGTTCGACGCTGCCGTCGCAGTAGGCGCGGATCTTGTCCAGATCAGGTTCGCGCGAGACCGCGACCAGGTACTTGTACATCTCCTCGGCGGTGTCCGGGTGCCCGGTCGCCTCCTGCACGGCGGTGCCACCGCCGAGGTAGAAGTGCCCACCGGCCATCGCGGTGGTCCCGCCGGCCGCCGCGGCCTTCTCCAGCACCAGGACGCGGGCCCCCTGCGCCGCGGCACTGACCGCTGCGCAACCTCCGGCGATGCCGAACCCGATCACCACGACGTCGAACTCGTCGGACCAGGATTCGACGTCCGCAGCCTCGACGACCTCGGGGATTTCCTTCACTGCTGCTCCTGTTTCACATACTCGAAGAACGCCCGGATCTCGGGCGGTATGTAAGCGATCTCCAGATACGGCACCCCGGCCCCAGCGGCCGACAGGTAGGCGAATCTCATGCCTCCGGGCATCTCGCCCTGGCATACGGCCGGTGTCCCGCCGGCCTCGGCGTCGCGCAGTTTTGCCTCGAAGGCCTGCGCGTCGGCCGTCTCGATGCAGATGTGGTGCAGTCCTGCGCCTTGGCGGTCCAGGAACTCGGTGTAGATACTCTGTCCGCGCACCGGTGCGATGAGCTCCAGCTGGGTGTCACCGGCGTAGCTCAGCGAGATGTCGGCCACGAAATCGGCGGGCCGGCCCCGGTGGCTGCAGGCCTCGGGACTGAAATGCACCGCGGGCATGCGCACCCACCGGCGTGCCCCCAGCAGGGTGGTCAGCGCTTGTTCGGTGGCGTCCAGATCGGCGGTAACCCAGGCGATCTGGACAGGTGTCTGATTAAGCATCGCCATGAGAATATCGCCCACCCGGCGCGAAAGCTAGAACGTGTTCTAGTTCTGGGATCCGCCGGGCCCGGGGCGGGCGAATCCGGCCGTCCGGTTCACACCTGTCAGGGTTGCCCGACCAGGTTCGACACCTCGCCGAGTGGCGCGCCGTCGCTGCGGGCCTGCCCGCTGGCGTTCTGCCACGATACGGCGGCCGGGTAGTTGCCCCACGTGCTGTTGAACATCCCCACGATGGCAGCGCGGCCGTCCGGCGTGACGATGTACACCGGCCCCCCGGAATCGCCCTTCTGGCTGACCACGCCGTTGGCCATGGTGAACCAGCCGTTGTTGACGGCCTCGACGGTGCCACAGGTCTCCCCGGTCACCACCCCGAAGTGGCAGACGGGGGCCCCAGGCGTCGGCACCACCGCCGGATCCTCCACGAGCATCCGGCCACCCGGCAGGATGTTGTTCACCACGACGTCGCCGGCCAGCTGGATGGTCTCCCAGTCGGAGATCATGTGATTGGTATCGACGGTGGCCCCGTCGGGCGTGTTGTCCCGGAACGAACCCATGTGCCCGATGAAATTGCCGTCCCGGTCGTTCACCGGTCCGCCGCCGCGACAATGCCCCGCGGTGAACCCGACCCGGCTCGCCGGGTCCACGAAGCCCAGAGTGCACAGGTTGGTGCCCTGCCGGATCTCCATCCCGGGATACACCAGCGAACCTGCCGCCGCGGCCGTCGGAACCGGAAATACCAGCAGCCCTGCCACCGGCACCCCCGCCATCGCCCGCATCGCCCCACCAAGCCAACTGTTCACGGCCGGCCTCCCTCGTTTTCGGACGTGGTGAAAGTCACCCTACCGACTTCAATATCGGTCGGACGGCAACTTCGTTACCGGGGGTACCCGTATCCATCGGCCGAAAACGACGACGGCCCGGACCACGAAGGTCCGGGCCGTGCATCTGTTCTAGGTCAGGGAATCGTCAGAACCTGGCCCGGGTGAATCAGGTCAGGGTTGGCGATGCCGCTGGCATCGGCGATCTGCTGGTACTTGTTGCCGTCCCCGTAGAACCGCTCGGCGATCGCCCAGAGGGTGTCACCGGAGACCACGGTGTAGGTCCGTGGCTCGGGGGCGGGCGGGGGTGGCGGCGGCGCGGCCGGCTCAGGCGCGGCAACCGGCTCCTCGACGGCGGCCGGGGCAACCTCGACCTCGGGAGCGGCGGCCTCGGGGGCCGGTGGCGGCGGCTCGGAGGTCTCGGTCTTGGACGACCACGCGGGCCCGTCCGCGGCGTACAGCACCAGGTTGCGGTCATCCTGGAGAACGAGCTTGACGTCCTTCTTGCCCTTGGTGTCGGTGTGCCACACCGGCTTCTCCGAGGTGTACAGGACGAAGTTGCCGTCGGTCTGCACCTCCGCCCGCTGCACATCCTGGCCGTTGGTGGAAGTCGACCAGACCGCTTGGCCGCGTGCCTCCAACACGAGGTTGCCGTCATCCTGCAACGTCAGCGTGTACGCGCCGTTGTTGGAGGTGAGCGAACCACCCTTCTCCAGCTTCTGTCCTTCGGTCAGTGTGTCTCCCACGCATTGCCCCTTTCTGAACCGTGATCCGGATTGTGCACCCGGCTCTGTCGACCTTACTGACTTGAAGTTTGCTTTGGTGCCATTCGGCTCGGCCCGAATTCAAACGTCACACAAACTCTGGGAAACACTGGGAATTTCGACGCCGCGAGGCCCCGATCGCCTACTCACGGCGTGTCGCGATTCGGGGCCCGGAGGGCATTCCTCCGGTAGGACGGCCCGGGCGGCGCGAATCGTAGGTCGCGTCAATTCCTGTGCCGGCCAATGAATCTGCCGAAAGACGGGTCTGCGGAGACCGTGCTACCCGACCGGTTGGGCTTCTGACACCTCGGCGGGCTGCCAGCCCGGCGGGCCGAAGATGTAGCCGAGCCGGTCACGCAGCCGGCCGGCCCGTCGCACGTCACGGGCGATCGCCACGTATTCGTGGGTCTGCAGCTTCCAGATGTTGAACGTGTTCACCGGCTTGGTCAGCCCGTAGTGCGGCCGGAACACCTCCGGCTGGAATGTGCCGAACATCCGATCCCAGATGATGAGGATGCCCCCGTAGTTGCGGTCCAGGTACAGCTGGTCGCGTCCGTGGTGCACGCGGTGATGCGACGGCGTGTTGAAGATGAATTCGATTGGCCGCCACAATTTTCCGACCCGCTCGGTATGCACCCAGAATTGATAGACGAGGTTCACCGAGAAGCTGGCGAACACCAGCCACGGCGGGACGCCGAGCAGCGGCAACGGAATCCAGGCCAGAATCTCACCGCTGTTGTTCCACTTCTGCCGCAGTGCGGTGGCGAAGTTGTAGTACTCGCTGGAGTGATGGGCCTGATGCGTCGCCCAGATCAACCGCACCCGGTGGGCCATCCGGTGGTAGGCGTAGAACAGCAGATCCACCCCGACGATCGCGATCACCCACGTGTACCACCGGTTTCCGGGCAGGTGCCATGGCGCCAGGTAGGCATAGATGCCTGCATAACCCAACAGCGCGAGAAGCTTCCATCCGCCGGTGGTGAGGATGGACACCAACCCCATCGAGATGCTCGCCCACGCGTCGCGGGAGTTGAACGCACCGGCGGGCGCCCGTTCGGATTCGATGTGCTCCAGGCGCCGAGCCGCAACCCATTCCACGGTCAGCAAGACCAGGAAGAACGGGATCGCGAAGAACACCGGGTCCCGCATCGGCGGAGGCAGGAAGTCCAGAACGGACCTGATCATGTCCATGTAAATGTCTCTGTCTCAGCGGATTCGTCTCACCGGAAATTGAGTATCTGGCTTCCCCAGGCCGCGTGCAGATGGCGGTCCAGGTCGGCGACGGCCTTGTCCTGCTTGTCGATCACCAGGGCGGCCCGGTCCTCGCGGCGGTACGGCCGCCACACCGGTTCTCCGAGGGCACCCGAGGGTTGCCCCGTGGCGGCGAAGTTGACCCATCGGCGACGCACCCGCTGCGACACCGCACGTCCGTGCTTGAGCCCGCCCAGCTTGAACGTCGGATCCTTTGATCCGGCGACGAGATTGCCCCACACGTAAGGCAACTCGGTGGCGTGGGCGGCGCCGAGCCGCAGCAGGCGCAGCATCGGAGTGGTGAAGTCGAAGCGGTACAGATGCACCGGAGCGACAGCGCTGTGCCCCTCGGCGAACCACAGTGTCGGCATGCGGAATCCGATGTCGCGCGCCATGCCCAATCCGATCGCCTTGGGGCGGAGACCCGCGTAGGCGGAGGTGATCTGGGATTCGGTCGGCAGCTGCAGACCGGGTTGTTCGGCCGCGATCGCGGCGAACATGGACCGCAACGCGCCGGGGGTGATCGGCATCAGTGGCGACTTCATCCAGCGGAAAACCGTGGCTTCGTGCTCGTTGGTTCCGATGATCAGCGGCACCGGGTGGGTCCGCCCCTCCCTTGCCGCCGTCACCGGATAGTCCGGGACAACATCGCCGTCGACGACGGGGGCGAACGCCAGCAGGCCGGGCGTCTGGGTGGGAACCGCGTCGAACACCTCCTTGGCCGCGGCCAGGATGCTGGGCACCGGTGCACCGGTCAGTTGCCCGACGTCGTCACCTTCGATGCCGAGGCGCTTGAGGAACTGGGCGGCCACGGCCCGGGACCGCTCGACGTCGTAGACCGATGTCGCAGGGGAGCTCTGCGCGATCGCAGCGCTGAACAGCCCTTCGGCGGCCGGGCTGGCCAGCAGGGTGGTGACGATCCCGCCGCCGGCCGACTCACCGAACAGGGTCACCCGTTGCGGGTCGCCACCGAACGCGGCGATGTTGTCGTGTACCCAATGCAATGCGGACAGCACGTCACGCAGTCCGAGGTTGGTGTCGAACCGCAGTCCCTTCGCGCCGGGACGCCCGTTGAACTGGGACAGGTCGAGGAAACCGAACGGGCCGAGCCGGTAGTTGACCGTGACGACCACGGCATCACCCTCGGCGGCCAGGACCGCCCCGTTGTAGAGCGGCTGACTTCCCGAGCCCAGGACATAGGCACCGCCGTGGACCCACACCATGACCGGTTTGCCGTCGCCGGCCTCGGTTCCGCTCGGCGCCCAGACGTTGAGCACCAGGCTGTCTTCACCCTGGCGTCCGCCGAGGTCGAGCGGGAGCCTCGGATCGGTGATCTGCGGGCACACCGGCCCCGGTACGGTCGCGTCAGCGATCTCCTGCCGGCGCGCGGGCGGTTGCGGTGACCGCCAGCGCAACTCACCGACCGGTGCCTCCGCGTAGCGAATACCCAGCCACTGATTCACGGTTCCGTCGTCGCTCCCGCGAACCGGGCCGTACCCGGTGTCGACGACCGGACCGCCGGGGGCCGTCACGAGTCGGCCCGCTCGTCGGCACCCGGGAAACCCCTGGTGCAAGCGCGTGTCGGATCGGTCATGCGGGCTCCTCGGTGAATCTGGGCGAACTCCCCCACGGTACTCACCCGCTACGCGGGGCCGGAAAATATTCGCGCTGGTTGCAAACCTCGGCCCGGCGGTGCGGCGGTCGTAGCGTCTGCCGCCATGACCGTCACCGAGATCGATCCAGCCACCACTCCCGCTCTGCTGGGCACGGCGGAACAGGCCCTGGCCGCCGCCACGGCGCTGGCAGGCGAACTCGCCGCCGGCAGCGCCGAGCGTGAGCGTTCCGGAGCCTCCCTGTTGCCCCAACTGCGACAGGTTGCCGAGTCGGGCCTGTTGGGCGTCGTGGTTCCGGCCGAGCACGGCGGACCGGGGCTGTCGGCGGCCGTCAAGGTCGAGGTGCTGCGCCGGTTGTCCCGCGGCGACAGTGCGATCGGCCAGCTGCTGCTGTCGCATTTCGTCATCGGACAAGCGATTTCAGGCCTCGGGCACCAGCAGCCGGCGCCGCGCATCTACGCGGACATCCTGGCCGGTGCGCAGTTGGGCAATGCCACCGCCGAACGCGGCACCGCGACCGCCCTTGACCGGCGCACGACCGTCACCCCGAAGGCTGACGGGACGTGGGTGCTCAACGGCACCAAGTACTACGCGACGGGTGCCCTCGGTGCGACGTGGATCGCGGTGGCCGCCGTCATCGCCGGCCGCGACGGCGAGACCGCCACGGTGTTCATCCGGCCGGATCAGGACGGTGTGACCCTCGATCTGGACCAGTGGTCGGCGTTCGGACAGCGCGGCACCGTCAGCGGCGAGGTGCGACTGGCCGACGTCGTGGTCGCCGGGGAACTGGTGATCGAGGAGGGCGCCGCGCCGGATCCGGTCGACGGGCCGCCCAGTGTGCTCGGCGCCTACGACCAGGCCCTGCACGCCGCGGTAGACATCGGCATCGCCCGCGCCGCGCTCGAGGACGGCGCCGAGTTCGTGGGTACCCGGTCACGGCCGTGGAAGGAGGCGGTGCTGGCCGGGGTGACCCGCGCCGACGAGGAGCCCCACGTGGTGCGCCGGTTCGGTGAGCTGACCGCGCGGTTGTACGCACTGGAGGCCCTGCTGGCCCACGGCACCGCGGTGGTCGACGAGGGACTGGCCGAGGCCGAACTGTCGCGGGACACTGCGGCGCGCGCGTCGCTGCAAGTTGCCGCCGCCAAGGCGCTCGCACAGGAGTACGCGGTCGAAATCGCCAGTGCCATCTTCGAATTGACCGGCACCTCGGGTACCGACTCGGCGGCAAATCTCGACCGGCACTGGCGCAATGTGCGCACCCATTCGCTGCATGATCCGGCCCGCTGGAAGTACGTCCACCTGGGCAACCACACGCTGCACGGCACCCGCCCGCCGCGGCTGGGCCTGGTGCTCTGAGCCGCCCCGCGACAACCGCGACGCCGCACCGACCTGAGCTCGGCTAGGTTTGTCGGGTGCGGACCTGGGCGTTGTTGATCGCGGCCGTCGCCACGGAGGTCAGTGCCACATTGTCGCTGCGCGCTTCCCAGGACCATGCGGGATGGCTGGTGCTGGTGGTGTCCGGCTATCTGGCCGCGTTCGTGTTGCTGACCCTGGTGCTGCGAGCCGGCATGCCCGTCGGCGTCGCGTACGGCATCTGGGGTGCGCTGGGTACCGCGGCGACGGCCGTGCTGGCCGCGGTGCTGTTCGGGGACCCGTTCACCTGGCCGATCGTGGCCGGCATCGGTTTGATCATCGGGGGCGTGCTGCTGGTCGAACTCGGATCGCATCCGCCTCGGGCCGAATCATGATGTGGCTGGCGCTGACCGGGGCGATCCTGGTCGAGGTGTTCGCCACGCTGGCGCTGCGGGCATCGGACGGATTCCGCCGCAAGGTCTGGGTCGTACCGGTCGTCGCCGGGTACGTGATGTCGTTCTATCTGCTGTGGCTGGCCCTGTCGTTGGGCGTGCCGGTGGGGATCGCCTACGGCATCTGGACCGCGTGCGGGGTCGCTCTTGTCGCGGTCATCGCCAAGTTCCTGTTCAAGGACCCGCTGACCCCGGTGATGATGCTCGGCATCGCGTTAATCGTGTCGGGTGTGTTCACGATCGAACTCGCGGGCGTCGGCCCCGCCCACTGAATCGGGTACCGGCGCCGGCCTTCGCGGGAGCACCCCGGCCAGCAGCGCGGCCACCACCCCGGCCACCGGTACGGCCAGCAGACCGGCCCGCAATCCGGCCGCATCGGCGACGAGCCCGACCAGCAGCGGCGCCCCGAAGAAGCCGACCCGCATGAGCCAGGTGACCACGGTCAGACCGGTGCCGGGTCGCAGGCCGGGCAGCTGATCGGCGCCGTGCATGGCGGCGGGCACCAGCGTGGCCACCCCCAGTCCCGCGAGCGCGAACCCGGCGATCGTGGTGGCGATGCTCGGGAAGGCCAGTGCGGCCCCCATCCCGGCGGCCGCGATCAAGCCACCCGCCCGCGCCACCGTGGCCTCGCCGAACCGGTCGACCAGCCGGTCGCCGAGCAGGCGGCCGATGAACATGAACCCGACCAGGGCGATGTAACCGGAGACCGCAAGCGCCGGCGGCGTGTGCAGGGAGTCGCGCAGGTACAGCGTGGCCCACGAGCTTCCGGCGTCCTCGACGGTGGCACCCGCGATGGCAATCAGCACCAGGGCCAGCAGGATCAGGTACGCCCGCGGCCCGGCCCTGGTCCCCGCCGCCGAAGCGTGTGCGGCCGGGTGGTCGTCATGGTCGGGGCCGGGCAGCAGGTAGCGGTAGGCGACAACGGCCACCGCGCTCAGCAGCACTCCGACCACCGAAAGCTGGATTCCGCGCGGTATTCCGAGCGCGATCGCACCGGCACCGATGAGCCCGCCGAGGATCGCCCCGGCGGCCCAGACCGCGTGCAAGGAGTTGATGATGGAGCGCCCGTGTCTGCGTTGCAGCCGCAGCCCGTGTGCGTTCTGCGCGACGTCGACCACCGAATCGCTCGCCCCGGCCAGAAACAGCGCCGCGGCAAGCATCAGCGGTGTGCCCGCGCCGCCGGCAGCGATGACGAAGGCGGAAAGGGCCACGGTGCCGATCACCGCGACCCGCGCGCTGTGGAACCGTCGAATCAGCGTCGCCGCAGTCAATCCCGCGACGAGTGCCCCGCCGGAGAACGAGGCGACGGCCGCGCCGTACACCGCGTTGCTCAGGTGCAGGTCGGTTTTGATCTCCGGATAGCGAGGCAGCAGATTGGCGAAGATCGCTCCGTTGGTCAGGAACAGCGCTCCCACGGCGATCCGGGCCCGGCGCAGCGCGGCGGTGCCGCGTTGTTCTGAGACCGGTCTGGATGCCACTGAGGCGACACTACTGGGCCGCCGGGAAAGCTAGCCGACCGCCGACACCAACCGCTCGCTGACCTGCCACAGATCGGCGGCCAGGGCCGGATCGTACGAATCGCGCGAGGAGCGGATCCGGCGAGTTCCCTCGAAGTACTCCCCCGTGGCGCCGTCGAGGGCGGGATCGTCGACCAGCGCGGCGAGATTGGCTCCGGAACGTCTGGTGCTGTTCACATTGGGCAAGATCCGCAGTACCGGCATGACCAGGCGCCAGGCCAGCCGCTGAACCCTCCCGTAGTCCCTGGCCAGCCCCGAACCCGGCATCAGGCCCGGATCGAATGCGTTGACCGTGACTCCGCGGGCCCCGTGCCCCAGCCGCCGGTCCAACTCGTAGGTGAAGAGCATGTTGCAGAGTTTGGAAGCGGTGTAGCGACGCCGGCCCTCTTCGCCGGTCAGGCCGTCCGCCGGCGGACGCAGTAGTTCATCTGCTGAATTGTATTGCGGCGCAGGCATACCCGTGAACTTGTCCGGATCGTGGGTGCCGCTGCTGACCACGACGATTCGGGCCGGGGCCGTCAGGGCACCGAGCACCTGCTGCACCAGGGCGAAATGACCGAGGTGGTTGACACCGAACGTCATCTCATGGCCGTCCGCCGTCGTCGCCGCACCCGAGACCACCTGCAGCCCGGCATTGCACACCAGCGCGGTCAACGGCGGAACGTCCAGATCCGGCAATCTGCCGGCGAAGTCACGCACCGACCGCAGCGAGGCCAGGTCGAGTTCAGCGACCGTGGTGCGTCCGGGACGGTCGAGCCGAGCCGCCGCGTCGTCCCCACGCCGGGTGTCGCGCACTGCCAGCACCACATGCCAGCCCGGATCCGATTCCAGTAGTGCACGGGCACATTCGAATCCGAGCCCCGTGTTCGCGCCGGTGATGATCGCGGTCTTGCCGGTCACTTTTCCTCCAGGAGTATCGGGATGAGGGCGGTGACGGCCTGCCACAGCCGCAGGTACATGCGCGCCACGTCGGTACTGTCGGGCTCGAGGTGTCCGGCGAAGAACACGCCGTCGGACTGCGCCACGGCGAATGCCGTGAGTTCGGCGACCACCCGCTCCGCACGGCGTGGCGGCAGGTCCGCGGGCAGTTGGCCGCGCACCGCGGCCGAGAAGCGCGAGATGGCCGTGTCCCGCACCCGGCGCACCACCGCTGTCACCGTGGGGTCGTCGCCGCGTTCCAGGGACAGCAGGTAGAGAATGCGGAGAAACTCGGGGCGCTGCGACTGCTGGTCGGCCAGGACCGCCAGCTGGTCGTCGATGCTCCCGCCGCTCGGGATGGCCGCGAAGAACCGCTCGGCTCCGCGTTCCATCACGGCCGCGAGGACTCCGTCCTTGGACCCGAAATGCCAGTAGATCGAGCTGGCCGGCAGGCCGCAGGCCTTGCGGATGTCGCTGATCGAGGTGGCGGCGTAACCGCGCGTGGCCATCAGTCGCTCGGTGGCGTCGAGGATCTGTTCGCGAGAATCCGCGCCCTGCTGTTGTCGTCTCGTGGCCGCAACGGTCATCTGAACCCACCTCTGTAAGGATCGTTACAGACAGGCTAACAGCGCTCGCGGACACTTCGCCAGTGGCACGCTGGACCGGTGACGATCCACAGCGAGGCCACCGCCGGCGATCTGATCGGGCTCTTCCCGCCGGGAACGCAGCAGGACGCCGACGGCACGCTGATGGTCGGCGGCTGCCGGCTGGATGCCATCGCCGATCAGTTCGGCACCCCGGCGATCGTGGTGGACGAGGGTGCGTTGCGGCAGCGGGCCGCCGACTACCTCGCGGCCTTCCGCGGCCGCTGGCCGCGCAGCGATGTCGCATTCGCGTCGAAGTCCTTCCCGTGCACCGCGGTCCAGCGGGTGATGGTGTCCGAAGGGCTGCACCTCGACGTCGCGGGCGGCGGCGAGATCCTGTCGGCGATCAAGGCCGGCGCCGACCCGGCCCGGCTGGTGCTGCACGGCAACGCCAAGACCGACGAAGAGCTCACGCTGGCTGTCGAGCACGGTGTGGGCCTGGTAGTGGTCGACAACTTCGACGACATCGACCGGCTGGAGCGGATCGTGCCCGCCGGCCACCGGCAACCGTGTCTGGTCCGGGTGATCCCCGGCGTCGAGGCTGCCACGCACGCCTCGCAGGCCACCGGCCATGCGGGGTCCAAGTTCGGCTTGATGCCCGCGGATGCCCGGGCGGCAATCGCCCGGATCGAGACCAGCGCTCGGTTACGCCTGGACGGTGTGCACACCCACGTCGGATCGCAGCTGCTCAATGTCGAGCAGCTGGCCGCAGCGGTGGAACCGATCGCCGCGCTGGGCACATTCGAGGTCTATGACCTCGGCGGCGGACTCGGGGTGCGCTACACCTACGGCGAGCACCCGCCCAGCCTGGACGACTACGCCGAGGCGATGGTGACCCAGGCCCGCGAGCTGTTGCCGCACGACAGCCGGATCATCGTCGAGCCCGGTCGCAGCATGGTGGCGACCAGCGCCTGCACGCTGTACCGCGTCACCACCGTCAAACGTGGGGTGATCACCCATGTGGCGGTGGACGGCGGGATGGGCGACAACCTGGAGGTGTCGCTGACCGGCCAGCGGTTCGAGGCCACCATCGCCGACCGCGTCGGCGGCGGCGAGACGGTCAGCGTCGTCGGCAGGCATTGCGAGTCCGGAGATCAGCTCATCGACGCCGTCGCGCTGCGCGAACCGAAGGTCGGCGACCTGCTGGCGGTGCCGGTCACCGGGGCGTACTGCTACACCATGTCGAATCAGTACAACGGCGCCCGTCGGGTTCCGGTTGTGTTCGCGCACAACGGAACTGCCCGGCTGGCGGTGCGCCGCGACACCTGGGAGGACCTGCTGTCCCGCGATGTCGACTGACACGATCGCGTTCTTGGCACCAAGATTGGCAACATGACCGCTTCGTCACCGGCCCTGCTGGAGTTGGCCCGCCGCTACGGCGTGGCCGCCGAGTTCGACGACTGGACCGGCCGGCGCACCGACGTCCCGGAGTCCACGCTGGTGGCCGTGCTGGAGGCGCTCGGCGTGCCGGCGGGAACGGAAGCCGACCGCATCAATTCTCTGGCCGCCCACGACCGCCGGTACTGGCAACGCGCTCTGCCGCCCACCGTGTTGGGCCGGGCGGCGGTGGCGTCGACCTTCTGGGTGCACGTCACCCACGGGGATCCGGTCGACCTGACGCTGTTCCTCGAGGACGGCACCGAACGCAGCGGTCTGCGACAGCTTGAGAACAACCGGCCGCCGTACGACCTCGGGGACCGGTTGGTCGGCGAAGCCACGTTCGAACTCCCTGCGGACCTGCCGCTGGGCTATCACCGGCTGCGGTTGCGGGTCGGAGAGCATTTCATCGAGACCCCCGTGGTGATCTCCCCCGCCACGCTGGAACTGCCCGCCCGGCTGGGCCGGCGGCGATCCTGGGGCCTGGCCGTCCAGCTGTACAGCATTCGCTCGAAAAACTCCTGGGGCACAGGCGATCTCACGGATCTGACCGATCTCGCGGTGTGGTCGGCGGCCGAGCACGGCGCCGGGTTCATCCTGGTCAACCCCCTGCATGCGGCTGCTCCCACCGCACCGATGGAGCCCTCGCCGTACCTGCCCACCTCCCGGCGCTTCGGCAGTCCGCTCTATCTGCGGGTGGAAGCCATCCCGGAGTTCGCCTCGGTCCGGCACCGCGGCCGCATCCGGGCGCTGCGCACCGCGCTCAACAGGCGGGCCGACCGTCACCCGACCATCGACCGCGACGCGGCCTGGCAGGCCAAACGCAGCGCGCTGGAACAGGTGTACCGGGTTGAACGCTCGGCGGGCCGGGAAGTGGCGTACGCCGCCTATCGGGCCCGACAGGGCCGCAGCCTCGAGGATTTCGCGATCTGGTGCGCGCTGGCCGAACAGTACGGCGCCGACTGGCACGGCTGGCCCCACGCGCTGCAGCATCCGGCGAACCCGGAGGTGGCCGCATTCGCGGCGGCCGACCCACTGGCCGTCGACTTCCACCGATGGGTGCAGTGGCTGCTCGACGAACAGCTCACCGCGGCCCAGGCCACCGCGGTGCAGGCGGGGATGGAGCTGGGCGTCATGAGCGACCTCGCCGTCGGCGTCGATCCCGACGGTGCCGACGCCTGGGCCCTGCAGGATGTGCTGGCTCTGGGGGTCACGGCGGGCGCACCGCCGGATGAGTTCAATCAACTCGGGCAGGACTGGTCGCAGCCGCCGTGGCGACCGGACCGCCTCGCCGAGCAGGCCTACGAACCGTTCCGGGCAGTGGTCAACATGGCGCTGCGGCATTCCGGCGGGGTCCGCATCGACCACATCATCGGCATGTTCAGGCTGTGGTGGATCCCGAAGGGTGCCGCACCGACCGAAGGCACCTATGTGCGCTACGACCACGACGCGATGATCGGCATCATCGCGCTCGAGGCGCATCGCGCGGGCGCCCTCGTGGTCGGCGAGGACCTGGGCACGGTCGAACCATGGGTGCGTGACTACCTGCGCGAGCGGGGCCTGTTCGGCACCTCGATCCTGTGGTTCGAGGCCGACGAGTCCGGCGGGCCCCTCCCCGCCGAACGCTGGCGCGAGTACTGCCTGTCGTCGGTGACCACGCACGATCTGCCGCCGACACCCGGATACCTGGCCGGCGAGCACGTGCGATTACGGGAACAGCTGGGGTTGCTGACCCGGCCGGCCGATGAGGAGCTGGCGGCCGACCGCACCGCGCAGGCGGCGTGGTTCGACGAGCTGCGCCGGGCCGGCTGCTCGGACCCGATCCGGATACCGATCAGATCGTGTCGGCGCTCTACCGCTATCTCGGCCGCACTCCCTCCAAACTGCTGGCGCTGTCACTGGCCGACGCGGTCGGCGAGGTACGCACTCAGAATCAGCCCGGAACCACCGACGAATACCCGAACTGGCGGATCCCGCTGGCGGGTCCCGACGGCCGGCGAATTCTGCTCGAGGAGGTGTTCGCGGATCCGCGGGCGGCGGCGTTGTGCGACGTGATGGCGTCGATCACCGCCCGCCCGGGCCGCGACCGGATGTAACGCGCGGGGCGTCTGCTCCGGTTTCACATTCGTCACAGCTGCGATATGTTCGCAAACGCACCCGACTGACGGAGTTCACGTGAAGAAGCTTGTTGTGCTCGGCGGCGGTCTGCTCGCCGCCGGTTCGATCGCCCTGTTGGCCTCAGGCACCGCCACCTCACAGCCGACCGCGGCCTCGATCAACGTCGTCGGCGAGCCCTACATGAAGGCGCTGGCGATCCTGAAGAGCCAGGGCGTCAAGGCCACCTTCGGCGGCTCCTTCGGCAGCGCCCTCCCACAGGCGGAGTGCCTGGTCGATTCCCAGAAGGTCAACTCCAGCGGCAAGATGATCCTGATGCTGGACTGCAGCGAGGCCGCGGCCGAGCAGGGTGCCAATGCGGCCGTCCCTGGCGGCCCCAGGGTGGGCAGCAACGGTGTGACGACGGTGACGCCGACGCCGGTGGTCCCGATCGCAGGAGCCCCGGGCGCGGGCACCCCGCCGCCGGCCTGATGCGAGCCCGGGTTCGCCCAGACGGGTAACCCGGTACCGCTGTTCCCACTTAAATCCGTACACTGCTGAGAGTCCACTCATCCCAGGGAGGCTCTCGATGTTGCGTCCGTTGCGGTTCGACAATGAGATCGATCCGGGCCCGGTACAGATCCAGGCCCGCAAAGTGCACTTCGATCTCGACGGCATACCGTTGCACTGGATCCCCGGCCACCCCGTGGCCGCGACGATGGTCAACCTGTTCAACGTGGTGCTGCCGATGGCCGAACACTGGTTCGTCGCGACGTTCAACGAAGCACTGCCCTACGTGCGCGATCCCAAGCTCGCCGATGACATGCGCGGCTTCATCGGCCAGGAGGCCACCCACGCCGAGACCCATGATCAGGTGCTCGACGAGTTCCTGACCGCCCATGGCGTGGACTACCAGCC
Organism: Mycobacterium sp. 134; assembly: GCF_048282715.1. Lineage (NCBI taxonomy): Bacteria > Bacillati > Actinomycetota > Actinomycetes > Mycobacteriales > Mycobacteriaceae > Mycobacterium > Mycobacterium sp. 134. Next base: position 2,946,721 of record NZ_JBLVUN010000008.1, on the reverse strand, counting down.
CTTGATGGCCATGGTCGAGCACGTGTTCACCAAGATGCTGGGCCCGACCGAGTCCACCGACCCGCGCCGCCGGCTGTCCAACCTGTGCGACCGGCTGTGGCTCATCGCGGCCATCGAGCACTACACGGCGGTACTGGGCGACTTCGTGCTGAACTGCACGTGGGAGGACTTCGACGCCGACCCGACGATGACGGACCTGTTCCGCTGGCACGGCAGCGAGGAGGTCGAGCACCGCAGTGTCGCCCACGACGTCGCGATCTACTTCCAGGACAGCTACTTCAGCCGGGTACGGGCCATGTCGATCGCCGCGACGGCCGTCTACATGTTCTTCCAGCGCGGCTGCTGGGCCATGGTCAAGAGTGATCCGACCCTCGACATCAGCTGGTGGCGGATGAACCGGTTGCGGATGCGCGATTCCAAGCTGGGGCTGCTGCCGAAGTTCTCGCGGATGTTCGGCTCCAACACCCTGGCCTATTGCAGGCCCGGCTTCTCCCCCGAGGAGATGGGTTCGACGGCCCAGGCCGTCGCCTACCTGGCGAGCTCCCCTGCGGCGCGGGCTGCCCACCTGTGAGGGCTGCGATGATGTCGCCTCTACTGTCCCGCTACCGCCAGTTACCACCGAGTGCGTCGGGGCGGTTCCGGCACGATCCCATGCTCGGTTTGGCCGAGGTGTCCATCGCCACCATGTGGGGTGTGAACCGCTTGCTGCGGCGGCCCTCGCTTCCGCCCGAGCTCGACCGCACGATCACCTTGACCGTGACGGATCGGCAGGTGGTGGCCCACGATCAGGACGTCATCGCACTGACCCTGGCCGCCGCTGACGGCGGGACGCTGCCACCGTGGTATCCGGGTGCGCACATCGACCTGCACCTGGCCAGCGGCCGGGTGAGGCAGTACTCATTGTGCGGAGATCCCAGCGTGGCCGACCGTTATCGAATTGCGGTGCGGCGCATCCCCGATGGCGGCGGCGGTTCCCTGGAGGTGCACGACAGCCTGCAGGTCGGCAGCCGGGTGAGCACGCACGGCCCGCGCAATGCGTTCGCCCTCACGGTGCCCGGCTACGGGTCGCCCACCCAGCGGTTCCGCTTCATCGCAGGCGGAATCGGCATCACCCCGATCCTGCCGATGGTCGGGTTGGCGGCGCGGTTGGGCGTCGACTGGTCGATGGTCTACGCCGGGCGCAGCCGCGACAGCCTGCCGTTCCTGGATGAGCTCGCGCGGTTCGGCGACCGCATCCAGATCCGCACTGACGATGTCGACGGCCTGCCCACTGCCGAGGATCTTCTCGGCGAATGCCCCGACGGCACCACGGTCTACGCCTGCGGTCCGGCCCCGATGCTGACCGGAATCCGGTCCGCGCTCACCGGCCGTGACGACGTGGAGCTGCATTTCGAAAGGTTCGCGGCGCCACCGGTTGTCGACGGTGCCGAGTTCTCGGTGACCATCGCCTCCACCGGCGCCTCGGTGACCGTCGGAGCCGACGAGACCCTGCTCGCCGCATTGGGCCGGGCCGGCGTGAACGCCCCGTACTCGTGCCAGCAAGGTTTCTGCGGCACCTGCCGGATCAAGGTGACCGACGGGACTGTGCAGCACCGCGATACGTTGTTGACCGACCCGGAGCGTGACGCGGGTTATCTGCTCACCTGCGTGTCACGGGCCGAGGCCGGAGACCGGCTGACGCTCGACCTCTGAGCCCTCACCCGGTCTCCGGGTCACCTTCTCCGTAGCCGGCCAGTTCGGGTGCGGCCATCAGCTGGTCCAACAGCGGACGCTGCCCGTTCAGCAGCTTGGTGCGCGCCACTGCCACCGAAACCCACGCGACACGGTCGATTTCGGGGAATTCGACGAACCGTCCTGACCCTTTGGGCAGCTCCACACTGAAGGTGTTGCTCACGGCCGTCGCGGGATCGAAGTCCCCGCGCACCGCGTAGGCCGTCACCACCTTGCCTCCCGCCTGTCGCACCGGGTCGAGATCGATCCGCGGGCCGGTGGGCGGCGGTGCGCCGAGTTCCTCGGTGAACTCGCGTTGCGCCGCCGACCACGAGTCCTCCCCGTCGGTGTACTCCCCCTTCGGCACCGACCACGCCCCGGTGTCCTTACGGGCCCAGAACGGCCCGCCCGGGTGGGCGATCAGCACCTCCACATCGGTTCCGGCGAAGCGGTACAACAGGACACCGGCGCTCAGCTTTGCCACGGCTTGCACGCTACGCGAGGGCCCGGGCGCGACAACGCGGGTGATCCAGGACACTTTGCTGGATCCTCGTAACTCCGATCACTTCACCGTCGGCACCACGAACCCGCCCGCGGCAGCCGCCCGCCGGTTCCCGAGTGTGACGCAGCCCTCTGCATACCTTTTCGTGCAGCCGGAATTTTATTTGTGAACTGCCGGTTAACTCTTGTGTAACACCTATACGAACAAGCTACGGCGCCAACCGGCATCCCCTACCGGTGCGCCGTACGCGGCATAACAGAACAAGAAAGAAGGCACCAAAGATGATGAGAATCGGATTTGCCACAGCATTGGTTGGCGCGGCAGCCGCAGCGGTGATCGGCCTGGCCGCACCCGCCCAAGCCGCTCCGACCGGACCGGGCAACGCCCAACAGACCATCAGTGAACTGCAGGCCCAGGGCTACAAGGTGGTCGTCAACCACGTCGGCTCCACCCCGCTGGACAAGGCGTCGGTGGTGGCGGTACGACCGGGGCAGACCTTCACCCGGACAGATTCCGGTAACCCGGGCGACAGCTTGCAGACCAACGTCGTCAACAAGACGGTTTACGTGGACGTGAAGTAAGCCCAAACTTCTCGAAACATCAAGGAGGGGCGCCCTTTTCGGGCGCCCCTTCGACGTGTCTGGGTGCTGGGCCCGATCCGGTGCGCGCTAGAGTCCCCAGAGTGCGACGTTTCACCCGGTATGTCGCCCTGGGCGACAGCCAGACCGAAGGACTGTGGGATGGCGACGACACCGTCGGCCTGATGGGTTTCGCCGACCGGCTCGCGGTACGCCTCGACGGGCTCTACCCGGGGTTGGGCTATGCCAATCTCGCCATTCGCGGCCACCGCATCGGCGATGTGCTCCACACCCAACTGCCCACCGCGCTGTCCATGCGGCCCGACCTGGTCACCGTGTGCATCGGGATGAACGACGTGACCCGGCCCGGGCGCTCGTTCACCCGGGCGCTCGGCGATCTCGAGTATGTCTACCGCACCCTCGCGGATTCCGGGGCAACCGTCGTCACCACGACGTTCCCGGACATCACCCAGATCCTGCCGGTGGGCCGGTTGCTCGGAAAACGGGTGATCCAGATCAACGACGCGGTCAACGGTGCCGCCGATCGCTACGGGTTCCACCTTGTCGATCTGTACTCGGCGCCCTCGATGCGTGAACCGGAGACCTGGAGTCCCGATCGGGTGCACGGGTCGGCGAAGGGACACTGCCTGTTCGCCGCGGCAGCCGCGGAGGCACTCGGATTGCCTGGCAGTAACCATGATTGGGCGCTGGCCACCGGTCGTGACCAGACCCAGTCGTTCCGGTCCCGGGCGTACTCACAGGTGCTGTGGACGCAGAACATGCTCATGCCGTGGCTGTGGCGTCACCTTCGCGGCCAGTCGGGCGGCACCGGTCGCTCGCCGCGCCGGCCCGATCTGATGTACCTGAGTGCCTAACCGAAGCCGAGGATCGACCAGGCCAGATCGGCCGGGCCACCGGTCAGATTGCCCTCGCCGGCCTTGGCCACCATCGCGGGACAGAACGTCGAGATCGCGATCCCGGTGAACATCGTGGCCGGCCCCAGTGACATCCCGCCGGCATCGGCGACCTTGGCTGCCACATCGGCGGCGTTCTGCCCCGGCTCGGCGAGCATCGGGCACACCGACTGCCCGAGCGCCACGGCCTGGGCCGGATCTGCCGCGCCCACGCCCGCCTGGCTCAGCGCGTCGACGAAAGTCTGGTCCACCGGATCGGCGTGGGCCGGTGCGGCGATGACGACCGCTGCGATCCCGGTCACCACCGATGCCCCGACACCCGCGAGCACTCGACTGGACCGGATCACGTTGCGCTGCATGGCTTGAATGGTACGGGCCGACGCCCGACGCACCCGCCTCGGTGTCAGATCCCGCCCCACGCGGAGTCGAGCTCCTTGGCGACATCGATCACCTTGGCCTGCTCCGATTCCGGGCTGTCGATCTCACCGGCCACGTGCGCGGCGATGAACCGTTTGATCTCCGCGTCGACGCCCGCCAGGATGCGCAGCAGCTCGGCGCGCAGCGATTTCGAGGTGACGTGGATCGAGATGTCGGACGGACGCGGCTTCTTGACATCGAGGATCAGCAGCAGCGGTTCGGCGGCCAATGCCGAGGCCCGGAGGGCGATTTCGCCGAACACCATGAACTTGGGCCGGTCGATGCGCAGGTCGATCACCATGTCGATCTCCAGCGGGATCCGGATGGAGAATTCGATGGTCTCGCCGACGATTCGGCTCACCCGGGGCTTTTGGATCTTGACCCGCGCGGTCACCTTGGCGATCTTGCCCGGCCCCTGGGCGATCGGACCCAGCTCGAACTCATCGCCGGCGATCGCCCCGATGGCGTCGCCGACCCGGTCCTCGGATACGGCCACCTCGAAGAACCGCCGACCGAATTCCTCGTAGGTGATGTAAGCGTGATCAGCCATGATCCTTCTACGGTCTCACGCCGGTATGTGGGGATGGTGCAGCCGGGCCCGGATGCGTGTTCGTGCCGCGGTCACGTCGCGTCAGCGAAGTACCGCAAGCGGGCGATCGCGTGCGGCCGGCTGCCCAGATCGACGATCACGACCGCCCGGCGGCCGTCGCGGTCCAGCCCGGCCACCAGGCTCTGGCCGGACGCGATCATTTTGCGCCAGGACGCGCCCGAGGTGTGCTCCAGCAGCCCGGACGTACTCAGCGGTACATCGTCGCCCGCGCAGATGACGGTGTCGGCACCCAACCGTCGTTGCACCGCCACCGCGTCACCGCGGCACAGGTCGTCGAGCAGGCCGGCGATCAGGCGCTTGCCTTTGCGGCCCGCGCCACCCATTCCCTTGGCAAAACCGAGCGTGCCCGAAAGCCCCTGGTTCCGCAGCAACGCCGCGCTCAGCCGCAGCCCGACCGGCACGGCGCCGAGTCCGGCCCGGGCGAATTGCCCGATCATCGCCGGCAGCTCCCAGTAGGCCTGCAGTTCGTCGATTCGCGGTCCCTCCGTACCGGGGGCGACGGCGTAGCGCAGGTACGCGGGGATCCGCATGGTGACCGACGGGCTCATGACGACTTCGAGCTCGAGATCGCGGATCACCGTGGACCCGGCGACGAGGTCGGCGTCGCGGTGGAAGGTGATGTCGCGCGGGGCGATGAAGGTGTTGTAGAACCGCTCGATCTGGGCGGCTCCACGGTGTGGCCGCGAACCCACCGGGTCCTCGACCTTTCCGCCCGCAGCGAACAGTCCCACCCATCCCTGGCGGTCGTGTGCACCCGCTGCCTGCGGTGACAATTCGACGGTGGCTAATAGGTCGTCCCGTGTGAAGGCCATATGGTTCGTTTACCATCCCGCTCACCGCCGCGTGCGCGCACACTGGTGTTTGACACGTTGAGATTGCCCACAACCACCGAGGAGAGCGCCATGAGTGGCAGTGGACCGTTCGGATTCGACCCTGAGGACTTCGACCGCGTCGCCCGTGAGGCCGGTGAAGGGTTGCGCGATGCCCTCGACGGGTTGAGCAAGTTCATCGCAAATCCCGGCCAGGCCACCGGGTGGGCCGGCCTGCTCGATGAGGTGACCCGCTTCTCGCGGCCCAGGACCGAGCCCGAGACCACCGGCGAGAAGGGTGACGGGGTGTGGGCCATCTACACCGTCGACGACGCCGGCGGCGCCCACATCGAGCAGGTATATCCCAGCGAGCTCGAAGCCCTGCGGGCCAACGCGGGCAACACCGATCCGGTCCGGCGGGTGCGGTTCCTCCCCTACGGCATCGCGGTCAGCGTGCTCGACACCGATACCGGCGAGTAACAACGGCCCCAAATGGCGACTGCTCGCCTTGGCGACCAGCTAGGCTTCTGGCCCAAAGTCAAAGAACTGGCCAGCCGGATTCGACTGGCGGTCGGCAATGCTGAGGGTGGAACATGATTCGCGAACTCTTCGCCACGACGGCGGTCGCCGCGGCGGCACTGGCAACAGCGATCTCGGCAGCGCCGGGTGCCATGGCCGACGACGGCAGCAACATGTATCCCGACAATCCGGGCCGCTACCCCACCGATGTCCCTGGAATGAGCTACGAGGCGTCCAACGGCGCGCCCTGCTACAGCTGGGAACGCAACGTGTTCGGCCGCGGCCCGGGCGGCACCGCCATGCAGTGCAAGTGGATTCCCAACCAGTGGCCGCCGGTGTACACGGGCTTCTGGACCTACGCCTACCCGTTGAACGGCGTGCAGGAGATCGGGTCGCCGTGCCCGGGGCCGCAAGAGGCCGCTCAGTCGCCTGACGGCCGGCCGATGCTGTGCCTCGGACCGCAGGGCTGGCAGCCGGGCATTCTGACCGGAGACGGCTTCTTCCCGGTCTGACGGGCCCCTTGCCGGCCTGAGGCGCGGGTCACATCCCCCCGGCCATACAGCTGGGCTGTGCATGTATGGTCGTGGGGCCCGAATCCGTGACCAGGAGTGCCATGAGCGACGTCAAGTTCGACCTGTCCACAGTGTTCTCCACGGTGGCCAAAGCCGTCCCCGACCAGACCTTCCTGGTGTGGCGTGATCGCCGGTTCAGTTACGCCGAGTTCGACGCGCGCGTCGACGGCTTCGCCCACTACCTGGTCGCCGCCGGTCTCGGCACGCATACCGAGCGCGACGGGTTGTCCGGGCACGAATCGGGTCAGGACCACCTCGGCATCTACCTGCGCAACGGCAACGAGTACCTCGAGTCGATGATCGGCAGCTACCGCGCCCGGGTGGCACCGTTCAACGTCAGCTACCGCTACGTCGAGGAGGAACTCCTCTACCTGCTGAGGGATTCGAACGCGCGGGCCGTGATCTTCAACGCCGAGTTCGCTCCCCGGGTTGCCGCGATCCGCGACCAGCTGCCCAACCTGCAAGTGCTGATCCAGGTCGCCGACGAGTCCGGCAACGAACTGCTGCCGGGTGCCGTCGATTACGAGGCGATCCTGAAAACCCCTGCGCCGCAGGCGGGGATGCCGACTCCATCCGGCGACGACCTGTACATCCTCTACACCGGCGGCACCACCGGCATGCCCAAGGGCGTGCTGTGGCGCCAGCACGACATCTTCCTGTCGTCGATGGGCGGCCGGCCGTTCGGCAGCGACACCTTCATCGCGTCGTACGAGGAACTCGCCGAGCGGGCCGCCACCGCGGGCGGCGGATTGTCGTTGCTGATGATCCCGCCGTTCATGCACGGCGCCGCGCAGTGGGCCGCCTACAACGCCATCACCATGGGCGGAAAGCTCGTCATTCCCGACGATGTGGTGAAGATGCGCCCCGACAACGTGCTGGCCCTGGCCGCACGCGAACGCGTGCTGAGCATCCCGGTGGTCGGCGACGCGATCGCCCGGCCGCTGATCGACGAGATCGAGAAGGGCGACTACGACCTGTCCGGCCTGTTCACGATCACCAACGGTGGTGCGCCGCTGTCACCGACCGTGCGTGAGCGCATCCTGGCCGCGCTGCCGCACCTGATGTTGCTCGACGCCGTGGGTTCTTCGGAGTCGGGCACCCAGATGAGCACCGCTTCCACCGCGGGGACCGAGTCCGAGGCCGCCACCTTCAGCGCCCAGTCCGACACCGCCGTGGTGGCCGAGGACATGTCCCGGGTGCTCGGCCCCGGCGAGGGCGGCGGCTGGCTGGCCCGACGCGACCTGATCCCGCTGGGTTATCTGGGCGACGAGGCCAAGACCGCACGGACCTTCCCCACCATCGACGGAGTCCGCTGGGCGGTTCCTGGCGACCGGGCAAACGTGTTGGGCGACGGGCGGATCCAGCTGCTGGGGCGCGATTCGGTCACCATCAACTCCGGCGGGGAGAAGATCTTCGTCGAGGAGGTCGAGCGGGCCATCGCCGCGCACCCCGCCGTCTACGACGTGGTCGTGGTCGGCCGCCCGTCGGAGCGTTGGGGTAACGAGGTGGTCGCGGTCGTGCAGTTCGCCGAGGGCGCCTCGGCCACCGACGAGGAACTCGCGACGGTGTGTGAACGCGCGATCGCGCGCTACAAGATCCCGAAGGCATTCGTCCGGTCCCCGCAGATCGTGCGCTCCCCCGCAGGCAAGGCCGACTACCGCTGGGCGAAGACGGTGGCCACCGAGCACGCCGAGGCGGTCGCCACCTCGTAGTCCGAGGAGCCGCTTTCGCGAACCGCTCAGGCCGCGAACAGCTTTCCGATGGCCGCCAGCATCGTGGCGTGGGCGGCAACCGCCTGCTCCACGGTGATCGCCAGCAACGGCCTGGGCGCGGCGATGGTCAGCTCCTCGGTGATCCGGGTTCCGGTCCCCGTGGCCGCGAAGTCCACCCGGCTGTCCAGCCTCACCCGCGGGAACTGCCGGGCCTGCGCGGTCACCGGACCCGCGGTGGGAACGATGAGCCGGGCCCGGTAGGTGATCGGAAGTGCGAACGGCCCCAACGGGATTCGATCGCGCACCTGATAGTCCTGCCGATACCCGTCGGCCAGGTCCACCCGGGATGTGCTGCGTACCCATTGCACGAGCGGGTGCACCTGCGAGATGTTGTCCAGGTCGACGTAGAACTCCCGCACCTTCTCCGGTGGTGCGGGCACCTCACCGCTGACGCTGCGCCGGGCCTGTCCGATCCAGATGTTCACGGTGCTCAGTTCACCACAAGCCGCAGTTGCTCCCAGCCCCGAACCGTCGAAGTCGGCGCGAGTTGCGCGCTGTCGTAGTCGATCTCCCACTCGGGGAAGCGGTTGAGCAGCTCATCGAGTGCGACGCGGCCCTCCAGCCGGGCCAGGTTGGCACCCAGGCAGTAGTGCAGCCCCTTGCCGAAGGTCAGGTGACTGATGTTGTCGCGGTGGATGTCGAAGGTATCGGGGTTGCGGTAGCGACGCGGGTCGCGATTGGCGGCACCGAACAGCAGCAGTACCGCACTGCCGACGGGTACTGTTGTGCCGTTGTACTCGAAATCCCTTGCCACCCAACGTGCCACGTGCGGTCCGGTGGGTTCGAAGCGGAGCGTCTCATCGACCGCGCGGGTCAGCAGTGAGCGATCATCGGCGACCTCGCGACGCTGGTCGGGGTGTTCGGCGAGCACTTTCGCCAGCCAGCCGATGAGCCGGCCGGTGGTCTCGTTGCCCGCCCCGGCCACCACCTGCGTGTAGTGCAGGACTTCTTTGCGCTCAAGCTTGCGGGTGACTCCGAACTCGTCGGTGAACTCGACGTTGAGCAGGGCCGTCATCAGGTCGTCGGACGGGTTGTTGGCCCGCCACTCAACGTAGTCGGCGTAGATCCGGCCGTCGGCGATACGGTCGGCCTGCACGACCTTCATCGGCGCGCCGGGCTTGGTGCGCAAATTGGCGTCGTTGGCGTCACGAACCCCGATCTGCTCGGATTCCGGTATGCCGAGCAGCATTCCGATCACCCGCATCGGCATCATCGACGCCAGTTCGGCGATGATGTCGAACCCGTCCGAGCCGACCAGCGGGTCCAGGCAGCGCACACAGAACTGCCGGATCTGATCCTCGATCTCGGCCATGCGCCGCGGGGTGAACACCCGCGACATCAGCCCGCGCAGCAGGGTGTGCATGGGCGGGTCCTCGAACATCATCACACCTGGCGGCATGTCGAAGTCGGACTTGACCAGTTCGAGGATGTCGCTGCGGCTGTTGGAGAAGGTCTCCCAGTCCGACAGCGCCTTTTCGACATCGGCGTGCCGGGACAACGCCCAGAAGTCGTAGCGCTCGTTGTAGTAGATCGGCGCCTCGTCGCGCAGGCGGGTGTACACCGGATACGGATCGGCGACGATGCCGACGTCGTACGGGTCGTAATAGACGGTCATTTCAGGCAGCTGCCGGCGTCGACGGGCAACGTGACCCCGGTGATGTAACGGGCTTCGTCGGACGCCAGGAACAGGACCGCATTGCTGATGTCCTCGGGTGTGACCCACGGGATGGGAAGCATGTGGAAGGTCTGGCAGATCGGCGCCAGATCGTCCGGTCCCGGATTCTCCAGGTCCGGCCGGAACATCCGATAGGTCTTCTCGTTCATCAGCATCGGGCTGTTGACGTGGGTCGGGTGCACGGAATTCACCCGGATCGAATGCTGGCCCAATTCGACCGCGAAGCTGCGCATCAGGCCGACCACGCCGTGCTTGGCCGCGACGTAGTGCCCCGTGAACGGGTAGGCCTTCGACCCTGCCACCGAGCTGGTCAGGATGATCGAGCCGCCGCGTCCGCCCGCGAGCATATGGGGCACACCGGCTTTCACCGTCTTCCACACCCCACTGAGGTTGACGTCGATCATCTCCTGCCAGAGGTCCTCGTCCATCCGGTCCAGCTTCACCCCGGTGGTGCCGATACCCGCGTTGGCCGCGATGATGTCGAGCCGGCCCAGCTGTTCGACGCCGCTGTCGACCGCTGCCCTGAGTGCGGTGAAATCGCGCACGTCGACCTCGGCGGTGACGATTCGCCGCCCGAGGTTCTTGACCAGATCGGCGGTCTCGGCGAGATCCTCGGCCGTCGCTCCCGAGGCCGGTGACCGGTCGAAGGTCGCGCAGATGTCCACGGCGATGATGTCGGCGCCCTCGGCGGCCAGCCGCACGGCATGGCTGCGCCCCTGCCCGCGTGCCGCCCCGGTGATCAATGCGACCTTGCCGTCGACCCGTCCAGTCATCGCCCACCTTCCGACTTTGGGCGATCGCCCAATAATTACACTCAGGCCATGTCTAGCAGCCGCTGCCGCGCGTGGTCAAGGGTGCGATGAGTACGCAAAAGGCCCCTTCCGGACGCGAATCGACGACCCGCAGGGCGCTGATCCGGGCCACCGCCCAGGTCATGCTCGAAGAGGGGTACGCCGCGGCGACGTCGCGGCGGGTGGCAGCGCAGGCGGGGGTCAAACCCGCGCTCGTGCACTACTACTTCCCCAGCATGGACGACCTGTTCATCGCGGTCCTGGCGGCCGGCGCCGAGACCAACCTGAGCACCCAGCAGGAGGCCTTCGCCGAGGACTCCCCGCTGCATGCGCTGTGGGAACTCAACAGCGCGCAAGGCGCGGCGCTGTGGATGGAGTTCATGGCGCTGGCCAACCACCGCAAGGCCATCCGCAGCGAGATCGCCGGTTACGCCGACCGGTTCCGTGACCTCGAGGAGTCCGCGATGGCCGCGGCGCTGCAGGCACACGGCGTCGACACCGACGAGTTCCCACCCGTGGTGATGTCGATGATCGTGGCGAGCCTGGCGCGCATCCTGGTGCTCGAACAGGGCCTGGGCATCAGCCGCGGCCATACCCAGGCGCAGGATTTCGTGCGGCGATATCTGGACCGGTTCGAACTCCCCCCGGGTGGCCCGGCATGACCCTTCTGCATGAGTTGATCTCGGCGGCGGCCGCCGGTGCGCCTCAGCGCCGGGCCGTGGTGGCCGACGACGGCACCACCGCCACCTTCGCGGAATTCGACCGCCAGATCCGTGGTGTCGCAGGCTGGGTGACCGGCCGGACCGCTCCGGGTGACCGGGTGGCCGTGGTCGCCGACAACAGCGCCTCCTACGCGCAGCTGTACTACGCCGTGCCGCGCAGTGGACGCGTGCTGACGCTGATCAACCAGCGTCTCAGCCCGACCGAGCAGGCCGCGCAGTTGTCCACCGCCGCACCCTCCCTGTTGCTCGGCGACGAGCGATATCTGTCGGCCCTGGCCGGCTCCGGAGCTCCCGTCGAGCAGGCAATCGCGTTCGAAGACGCGCAGTGGCGGACCGCCGCCGCGGCCGATCTCCCCTGCCCTGATGGCACGAACTCGGACGATCCGGCCTGGCTGCTGTTCACCAGTGGGTCCACCGGCGTTCCGAAAGCTGTTGTGCACAGCCATCGTTCGATCCTCACGGCGGTCTGGGGCTCGGTCGAGGGCCGCTCCGTGCCGCCCGGCGGGGTGTACCTGCTGCCGTTCCCGATGTGCCACATCGCCGGATACAACATGCTGGTCCAGCATGCGGTGGCCGCCACGGTCGTCCTGTGCGCACAGTTCCGCCCGGAGGGTTTCGCCCAGCTCGTCCGCAGGCACGGAGTGACCTCGTGTTCGCTGGCACCGACGATGCTGCACTCGCTGCTCGGCCATCTGAACCGCACCGGGACCGGCCTGCCCAGCCTCACGGCGATCGCCTACGGATCGGCCGCGATGCCGCTGGATCTGCTGCGCCGCGCGATCGAGATGCTCGGCGTGGACTTCCACCAGGGGTACGGGATGACCGAAACCGGCGGGAACATCACATTTCTCGGCCCCGACGATCACCGGGCCGGGGCGGCGGACCAACCCGAGCTGCTCACCAGTGCCGGCTATCCGCACCGGGACGTCGAGATCGCAATCGCCGCACCGTCCGGGGACCTGCTGCCATCCGGGCAGATCGGTGAGATCGTGGTGCGCGGCGCCCAGGTGACACCCGGCTACTGGCCAGACGGTGTCACTACCGAGCACGGTTGGCTGCACACCGGCGACATGGGCCGCACCGACCCCGACGGCCGGCTGTTCGTCGTCGACCGGCTCAAGGACATCATCGTCACCGGCGGCGAGAACGTGTCCTCCCGGGAAGTGGAGGACGTTCTGTCCGGCCACCCAGCGGTGGATCAGGTGGCCGTGGTCGCGGTACCCGATGACTACTGGGGCGAGGCGGTATGTGCGGTGGTGGTCCCGGTGCCGGGACGCCGGCCGACCGCCGAGGAACTCGTCGACCACGTCCGCACGGAGATCGCGGGGTTCAAGCGACCGCGGGTGGTGCTGTTCACCGAGGCGCTACCGCTGACCGGCAACGGGAAGGTCGCGAAGGACCGGGTTCGCGCCTTCGCTCGCGCCGCGGTTCTGGCCGGCACCGAGGACGCGTAGAGGTCGGGTCTCATCCGGCCCCGTTCGTCACACCGGTACCAGTACCCCGTTGGCGCCGCCGGCGACACGGCAGGCGCCCGCCTCCATGCCGTGGCAGCCGCGGCCACGGCGAACACAGTCTCCTCGATCCTGCCGTCGCCATCACCTCATCCCTGAGGAATCGGCCTCAAGGACGGCCGCGGCCAACCCCTCAGACGGCCTCGACACAGCGGACGATACGCCCGGCACACGGGATTTCTGAGTTTTCCGGGAAACGCGCAGGCAAATTTTCTCGCCCGTCAATCGACGTCGTGTCGCCGGACGTATTGTGGTGCTACCGTTCAGCCCCGCCAAGACCGCATAGGGGGTTCCAAAATGACTGCCACCGAACCTGACTGGAGCAAGCCGGCGGCGATGGCCATCCCACCGGAGGGTTACTTCGAACTCAAAGAGGGCCGGTATGGTCCTACCTACCCGAGAACCCCTGCCTGCCACGGCTTTTCCATCATCGCGAAGGTGAAAGAAGGCCGCGAAGAGGCGGTCCGCGCGTACGGCAAGCAGATCGAGGAAGCCGTTGCCGCCAGCCCGGAAGTGCTTGCGCCGCTGCGGCTGCACTACTTGCGTTGGCAACTGTTCGATGTCGGCTCGGGTCTGCATTTCCAGTACCAGGGCATCTTCGACACCGACTTCGACAAGTACACCGAGGACGCGGTGCAGTTGTTCAGCGCCACCGGCATCACCACGGTCTTCACCAATCTGGAGGGTTTCCCGGAGGATTGGAAGGAGAACCCGCAGGCGTTCATCGAGTTCGTTCGGGCCCACCAGGTGCCGAGTTTTCTGGAATACGGCGAGTACCCGTACGTGACCGCCGACGAGATCAAAAAGGCCCTGCGCCTGAAGTCTGCTTTCTCCGCCATGCTCGACCAGATGCAGTAGCCGGCCGTGCTCGAGTTCGACGAGATCCAGCACATACTGCTGACTCGCACCCCGGCCATCACCGGGCGCTACGAGTTCCTCACCTTCGACACCCCCGAGGGTGGCCGGGCGTGGCTCACCGAACTCCTGGACAAAGTGTCCTCGGCCGCGGACGCGGTGTCCACCATGGACGAGTCCGACCGCTGGGTCACACTGGCGTTCACCTGGACCGGGCTTCGGGCACTCGGTGTCGACGAGGAGTCGCTCGCGAGCTTCCCGGCTGCGTTTCGGGACGGCATGGCGCAGCGTGCCCCGATCCTCGGGGACACCGGTGAGGCCGCGCCCGAATACTGGTTGGGCGGACTTGCCGGTGAGGATCTCCATGCGATCGCGATCCTGTTCTCGCGCACCGACGAGCAGTGCCGGCGCTCCATCGAGGAGCACGACAAACTGCTGGACCGAACGCCCGGAGTGCGCAGCCTGTCCTATCTGGACCTGAACGCGACGCCGCCGTTCAACTACGCACACGATCACTTCGGATTCCGTGACCGGTTGTCCCAGCCGGTGATGAAGGGTTCCGGGGAAGAGCCGACACCGGGTTCGGGCGACCCGCTGGAGCCCGGCGAGTTCATCCTCGGCTATCCCGACGAGGACGGATCTGTCCCCAACCTTCCCCAACCGGAGGTACTTTCGCGCAACGGCAGCTATATGGCCTACCGCCGGCTGGAGGAACACGTCACGCTGTTCCGGGACTACATCCGTGAGCGGTCCGATTCGCCGGAAGCCGAAGAACTACTGGCGGCGAAGTTCATGGGCCGGTGGCGCAGCGGCGCTCCCCTGGTGCTGGCACCCGACCACGACGATCCCGGGCTGGGCGCGGATCCCATGCGCAACAACGATTTCAACTACAAGGAGATGGACCCCTTCGGCTACGCCTGCCCCCTGGGGTCGCATGCGCGCCGGCTCAACCCACGCGACACCGCGCACTACATGAACCGGCGGCGGATGATCCGGCGCGGCGCCACCTACGGTCCGGCCCTGCCGGACGAGGCACCCGACGACGGAGCGGACCGGGGTATCGCGGCGTTCATCATCTGCGCCGACCTGGTGCGTCAGTTCGAGTTCGCGCAGAACGTCTGGATCAACGACAAGACGTTCCACGAGCTGGGCAACGAGCACGACCCCATTTGCGGCACGCAGGACGGAACCCTGGACTTCACCGTCCCCAAACGGCCGATACGTAAGGTACACAAGGGGATTCCGGCGTTCACCACACTCCGCGGTGGTGCGTATTTCTTCCTGCCGGGCATGTCGGGACTGCGCTATCTGGCCACCGCCGACAGGGAGGCAGTCTCATGACGGGTGCCCGCACGTACAACCAGACACACATCCCCCGCCGTCACGACGGGCGCCGCCGGATCAGCATCTACTGGACCTGGAGCTACCCGTGGGAAGCCCAACGCGATCCGGCGGCCATGGAGAACCGGTTCTCCACCATGACCGAGGTCCGCAACGTGCTGTGGCCGGCATACGAGACGCCCGAATACGATGCCGCCTCCTTCCTGCAAGGCATCGCCGGCACGCTGGAGTTGTTCCACCGTTCGACGCTGGCCTTCCAGGAATTGGCGGGCGAGGTCACCGGGCATCCGGTGGCCGTGTTCCAGCGGATCGATCAAGCCGGCTACCGGCTACCGATCGACGAGCGGGTTCTCGATGACTGCGACACCCTGATGGTGTTCGGCCTCGACCACATCCTGTCCGAACAAGAGGCCGACCCGACCGAGATCGCGGCGATCCGGCGCTGGCTTGAGCGCGAGGGCACCTGCCTGCTGCTGGCACCGCACCACGACGTCGGCGACACCGACGACTTCGCCCGGCGCCAGGTCGAGTACCTGCATCACGGCGATCCGCTGGTGCCACGGCAACAGCGCTTCGGGCAGTACACCCGGTCGCTGATGGCGGCGCTCGACGTCCCGGTTCACAACGTGTGGGGGCTACGTCCGGCCGTCGTCGAGGGCACCACCGAGATCGCGCCGCTGACGGCACTACGCGATCTGGACTCCCCCGGCTTGCTCGCCGATGTCAGCACCTTCAATTTCCATCCGCACCTGCCGCACTACGAACTGACCGCACCGGAAAGCGACGCACTGCGGGTGCTGGGGCGCCAGCTCGTCGACCCCAACCGGCCGCATCCGTTCACCGAGGCGGGCAACGCCGAGTTCAACGCGCTGATCTGGATGCCCCCGACGTCCGGCCGGGCCGGCGACATCGTCCTGGTCGATTCCACCAATTTCACGACGTTGTTCGGCGGCACGGACAGTCTCAGGCACTTCTGGAACAACCTGGCGACCATGGGTTGACCTCCCGCGCTACGGCATCGCGGCGAGCAGCCATCCGCTGATCGGATCAGGTGGAGGTACGGGGGCAGGCGCGGTAGCCGGCAGAGGCGCGGGGGCCAGTGACGGGGCGGGTGCCGACAAGGGAACGGGGGCCGACGCGGGGCCCGGCGACGGATCGGCCGCGATGTGGGCCTCGGCGACAGGCGATTGCGGCTGGACAACCGGCAGATGCGCGGCGGGGACTCCGGCCGACTGCTGCGCCGGCAGGTTCGACGCGACCGGCGCCTGCGCCGGAACAGCCATCTGAACGACTGGAACCGCTTGGGGCACAGCGGTTTGCACCACGGATACCGGCTGGGCGAGTTGCACGGGAGCAACGGGCTCGGTGGGCGTGACGTGTGCGGCCACGACCGGTTCCACCGGTTCCGCGATCAGTGCCCGTTCGGCCCGCTCGGCGACCTGCGCCTGGACGGGCTCCTCGGCGGGCAGCGTCGTCACCGCGCGTTCCGCGAATCGGGGCGCGGCGACGGTGACCAGCCGCGGAGCCGGGGCCGCCGCGGTGACGTCCCCCTCGTCGCCGGCCGGGATCGGTGCGGGTGCGGTGAACTGTGAGCCGACCGTCAGCATGCCCGCCGCAACCGTCGCCGCGGCGGCGGCCACCACGCGTGCGGCTCGGTGCTTGCACGGGGCGGGCGGGCGGTAGCGGGGCAGTTTGGCCGTCGCGGCGACCGCGTTGGTCGCGACAGCCCGCGCGGCAGCCTGCGCGTCGCGCACCTGCGCTTCGTCCTGGTCGAGGTCGTCGGCGCCGGTCTGCTCGGCAACCACACGCACATCGTCGAATCCCACAGCGGCAAGACGGTCGATGAGTTCGGCCAGCTGGTCATCCACACCGTCGGAGTCGAGCCCGTGCCAGGTCACACCGACCGAAGCGACATCCTGACCGCTGGAGGCGGCGATGGTCCGGGCGCTGCGGGCAGCGGCAGCGGCCCGGGCGGCCAGCTGATCGGCGACTTCGACATCGAAGGCGTCGTCATCGAGCACGGTGACATCCGCCGAGCCGCCGTCGACCAGCGCCCAGGCGATGCCGTGCGAAGTCACCGACAGCCCCAGCACTGTCTTCACCCCTGCGACCTCGATTCCCCTCGGCTGACACCCGACCGCGACGAGCCTAAGTCGCCCGGCCTGCATCGGCATCTCGGAGGAGAGATCGGTAACCGCCTGGGCACCGAGAATTCATCTGGGTCAGGTCGCGGGCTCTCCGGCCACACCGGCGATCAGCAACCGGTGTGCTGCCGGGTCGCCGTTGAGCAGGCGGCTGGACCGCCGGGTGATCTGCCAGTGCCCGTCTATTCGGGCCAGTTCGAAGCGATTGGCCGCTGCCCGCCACACCACATACTCGCCAGACCGGTCGTCGGGGGTCTCGCGGCGGACGAGCACCAGGGACTCACACACGGAAACCGCGGCGTCGCCGTCGACAGTCACCACGGCGGGGCCGAGAAAGTGACTGCATCCCTTGGCCACCAGGGCGCGGTGGGATGTCGAGCTGACCATCGCGTGGACGTCTGCCCGGCCTGCCATCGCCCAGCCCTCGACCTCATACCGACCGTCGGTCGCCCACAGCGCAGCGGTCCCGTCGGCGTCGGCGGTGTCCACCAGCGGGCCGTAGGACGCGATCAACCGAGCGATGTCGCGTTCGTCCTCGAGTCGGCGCAGCCGCGCCTCGAGCGCAGCCAGTTCGGATGTCATTGCGGCGCCCGCTGATTGATCAGGTTGCGGATCGCGGCGTCGGACTTGAGCACCACCTGCGCCCGGTCCGGCGCACTGTTCATCTCGGCGCGTTTGGCGTTGCCGCCTGCCACGTGAACCGGTCCCGCACCGAGGTGGTCCAACCCCTCCCGCGCGACGTCGGCCGGATCGTTGATCCGCATTCCCGGTGCCTCGAAGTTCAGGCCGGCGCGTTCCATCGCCGGGGTACGGGTCACGCCGAGCACCAGCTCCAGCACGTCGACGTCGTATTCGCGCAACTCCAGCCACAGGCTCTCCGCGAACAGCCGGCCGTAGGCCTTCACCCCGCCGTAGACGGTGTGCCGCATCGACCCGGCATAGCCCGCCAGTGAACCCACCAGCAGGTGAGGTGTACTACTGATGTGAGACACAGTTTGAAAGGATTGTGCTCATGTCTGCTCGACCTACCTATTCCGATGAGTTCAAGGCTGATGCCGTTGAGCTCGTGGTTTCATCTGGCCGTTCGCCGGCTTCTGTCGCTCCGGAGCTCGGCATTTCCGTCACCGCGTTGAAACGCTGGGTGCGGGTGTCCCGTGAGGGGCAACCAGGCGGTGGGGGGAAACCGGATGATCCGGTGGATCCTGCGAAATACAAGGCGTTGGAAGCACGGATGCGTGAGCTGGAGAGGGAGAACGATTTCCTGAAAAAAGTTTCGGCGTTCTTCGCCAAAGAACAACGGTAGAGGACTTGTACCGAGTTGTTCAGGAGAAGAACGCCGACTTCCCGGTGGCCTGGATGTGCCGCCAGCTTGGTCTCCCACGGGCGACGTATTACCGGCGGCTGGACGCCGGCGACACCCCGACTGCGCTGCGCCGCCGGGAACTGACGGATCAGGTGAAGACCGTCTTCGATTCCTCCGACGGGATCTTCGGGCACCGCATGGTCCATGCGAAACTTGCCGCCGCCGGCATCGAGGTTTCGGTGGGCACTGTCGCGGGGATCATGGCCGAAAACGGGTGGGCGGCAAAGCGGATGAGAGCGTTCAAGCGCACCACGATCGCCTCGGATCCGGATAAAGTCTTCGAGGACCTCATCGGCCGGGACTTCACTGCAGAAGCCCCTGGAACGCGTCTGGTGGGCGATATTACCTACCTGCGCACCGGCGAAGGGTGGCTGTATTTGGCCACTGTCATTGACCTGTGCACCCGCATGGTCGTCGGCTGGGCCATGGCTGAGCACATGCGCGCCTCGTTGGTTACCGGAGCCCTGACGATGGCCAGGGACAGCGGCCACCTGAGCCCCAACGCCATTTTTCACAGCGACCACGGAACGCAGTACACCTCCCGGGAAATGGGCGCCTGGTGCGCAGGAAACAAGATCCGCCAATCCATGGGCGCCACCGGGGTGTGCTGGGACAATGCAGTCGCAGAATCGCTGTTCTCATCCCTGAAAAACGAGTTCTACCATCACCACAGCTTCACCACCCGCCAGGACGCCAGACGGGCGACCATGCGCTACATCGAAGTGTTCTACAACCGCTGGCGCCCTCACACCAACAACGAGGGTCTGCCGCCCGCGACAGCAATGGCCAACTTCACAACCAGAAACCAGCCGCTTCCCGCTGCTGCCTGACCGAAAAGAAACTACCCGACTGTCTCACATCCTTGACACACCTCAAGGATGCCGCCCCGGCCGCGTGCGGCCATCGGCCTGCCGAAGTGCTGGACGAGCTCCATCATCCTGGTGATGTTGAGGTCGACGACATTCTGGAAATCGGCCAGCGGCGCATCCAGGAAGCGTTCGCTGCAGGTGTTGGCCCCGGCGTTGTAGATCAGCAGGCCGATCTCCAGGTCGGCGGTCGCCTCGGCGATCTGCGCGGTCGACGCATCGTCCACCAGATCCACCGCGACAGTGCGCACCTGCACACCCAGGTCCCGGCAGCGCTGCGCGGTGACCTCCAGCGGACCGGCCTTACGCGCCAGCAGGACCAGGTTGAACCCGTCTTCGGCGAGCATCCGGGCGAACTCCGCACCGACCCCCTCGGAGCCTCCGGCGATGAGGGCCCACGGCCCGTATTTGGCAAGGTCGGTCATGTCTCGGATGCTATCTTTGGCCGCCGGACCGGCCCACGATCGGGCCGCAAGGAGGCGATCATCGGCACATACACGGTTACCGGGTCCGCATCCGGCATGGGACTGCAGGCCGCAGAACGGCTGCGAGACCTCGGGCACACCGTGATCGGCGTGGACGTAAAGTCCGGCGAGGTGGTGGCCGATCTGTCCACCCCGCACGGGCGCCGGGCCGCGGCCGATGGCGTGTTGGCAGCGTGCGACGGGGTGCTCGACGGGGCCGTGCTGGCCGCCGGGCTGGGGCCCGGGCCCGGCGCTGACCGGAACCGGTTGATCGCCGAGGTCAACTTCCTCGGCGTGGTGGAGCTCCTGGATGCCTTGCGCCCGGCACTGGCCGCCGCAGATCGAGCCAAAGTCGTTGTGATCGCGAGCAATTCGACAACAACCGTACCGGTCGTTCCGCGCCGGACCATTCGGGCGCTGTTGGCGCGTGACACTGACAAGGCGGTGCGCTCGTTGCGGCTGCTGGGCCGCAACGGGTCGGCCATCATGTACGCGGCCTCCAAGATCGCGGTCAGCCGATGGCTGCGGATCAACGCGGTCACCGCGGCGTGGGCCGGTGCCGGGATCCGGCTCAACGCACTGGCCCCCGGGGCGATCCTGACGCCGTTGCTCGAGGCCCAACTCGCCGATCCGCGCGAGGGCCGCGCCGTACGGTCCTTCCCGGTACCGATCGGCGGCTACGGAGATGCCGGCCATCTGGCCGACTGGATCTGCTTCATGCTGTCGGACTCGGCCGATTTCCTCTGCGGCAGTGTGGTGTTCGTCGACGGAGGCTCCGACGCCTTCTTCCGTCCGCGGGACTGGCCGAAGTCCGTGCCGCTACGGCGGCTGCCGCAGTACCTGTGGCGGTTCGCGCGCGGCGTCCGGCATGGGTGAGACCGGCCAGGCGCCGCTGACCACCGTGCCGCCCGCAGCCGCCGACGGGCACGGGCCGCGCCGGGCGTGGGCGGCGGTCGCACTGCTGACCCTGGTCGGGACCCTCAACTACGTCGACCGGTTCCTGCCGGCGGTGCTGGCCGAGCCCATCAAACACGACCTCGCCCTGTCGGACACCGCGATCGGGGTGATCAACGGTTTCGGCTTCCTCATCGTGTACGCGGTGCTCGGCATCGCGGTGGCTCGAATCGCCGACCGGGGAACGTATGGCGCGGTGGTCGCGGCCTGCCTGACGCTGTGGGGCACCATGACCATGCTCGGTGGCGCCGTGCAGTCCGGATTTCAGCTCGCCCTCACCAGGGTGGGCGTCGCGGTGGGTGAGGCCGGCAGCACCCCGGCCGCGCACGCGTACGTGGCCCGCAACTTCGCCCCGCAGCGTCGCGCGGCACCGCTGGCGGTCCTCACCTTCGCCATCCCCCTTGCCAGCGGCGCCAGCCTGATCGGCGGCGGGCTGTTGGCCGACAACCTCGGCTGGCGAACGGCTTTCGTGGTGATGGGTGCGATCAGCGTGGTGTTCGCACCACTGGTGCTGCTGTTGGTCGGGGTACGCCAGTCACTGCCGGTGACGGCGCCCACGGAACCGGGCACGCAGGTCAAGTGGTGGGCACTGCTGCGCAAACGCAGCTTCCTGTCACTCGTCTGCGGCACCGCGTTCATCGCGGCCGCCGGGTACTCGCTGACCACGTTCACCCCGGCCTTCCTGATGCGGACCCGGTCGATGACGCTCAGCGAGGTCGGGTGGGAGTACGGCCTGGCCACCGGGGTGGCCGGAGTCCTGGGGCTGCTGATCGTGGGCCGGCTGGCGGACCGGCTGGCCGCGCGCGATCCGCGCTGGCTGCTGTGGATCGTGGTGCTGACCACGGCCCTGCTGCTGCCGGCCTCGGTGCTGGCGTTCACGGTGGAGAGTCGCGTGGCATGCGTGTGGTTCCTGGCGCTGAGCTACATCATCGGCACGTCGTACATGGCCCCGTCGATCGCGGCCATCCAGCGTCTGGTGCTGCCCGGGCAACGGGCGACCGCGTCGGCGATCTTCTTGTTCTTCAATGCCACCTTGGGGGCTGTCGGCCCGTTCGTCACCGGCCTGATCAGTGACACGCTGACCCCTGATCTCGGCGCACACGCGCTGGGCCGGGCGCTGCTGATCCTGGTGCCGACGCTGCAGCTGGTGGCCATGGGTTGCTATCTGATGGGCACGCGCTGGTACCGCGGCGACATCGTCGAGGCAGATTCCTAGCTCGCCTGGCCGGTGGCCGGGCCTGCCGCGCGCTCCCGACGGCGGGTGGCGCCCCACAGTCCCACCGCGATGCCGACAACGGCTCCCCCGAGGCCGACGACCTGCTGCGACCGTGGCAGCTGGTCGTGTACCGCCATCCCGCCGAGCAGGTCGGCGGCATCAGCCCCGCCGGAGGCCAGGAACCAACCGCGGGTGTCCCTGCCCCGCAGTCCCGCCGCCAGCAGCAGGCCGCCGATCAGCGCATCGCGATAGCCCATCGACCGCCACATCAGCTGCGCGCTGGCGTCTGGTGTTTCCCGTCCGCCCCACAACCGGTCGGCCCGCTTCGGGTCGACGAGAAACGAGACGCCCGACGCGAATCGGATGGCACCGGCGGCCAGCGCGGCCCGGTCGATCGACATGGCGTGCAGCCTAGGGTCCGGGCGGAGGCCACAGAACCGTTATCTGCGAATCCGGTCCGGCGTCAGGCCTTCTTGTTCTTCTTCGGATCGATGACCGTCGGCGGTCCGTCGGGATGCAGCGCACCGCCCTCGTTGAGCCAGTCGGCAATCTCCGCGGCATCTTCGCGCGTGACCGGCCGACGCCTACTGAACAGCGATTTCACCTTCTTGGTCAGCTTCGCCATACCCCGATCGTAGGTGCGAATCGAGGCAGCGGCCGCGGCTTGGCCAAGTCGGCGAAACCGCTTGTCAAACTGTCTGGAATACAGAGCTTTTCGAAGATGCCCAGACGCGGGCACCGCCGATCACGGTGACGATTTTTCCGCAACCGGTCCCTCGAATCGTCTCCGCCGCGATAATCGAGGGAGCCGAGCTCGAAGAGGAGCAAACCCATGGCCACCATCGAAGCCAACGCAGAGACATCACCGTTCCGGGAGGATGTCGAGGCCACCCAGGCCTACATCGACAGTCCTCGGTTCGCCGGCATCACCCGGCTGTACTCGGCGCGTCAGGTCGCCGAGCAGCGTGGCACGATCCCGTCGGATTATCCGGTGGCCCGTGAGGCCGCCACGGCGTTCTTTCCCTATCTTCGCGATCTGTTCGCCCAGAAGCTGAGCATCACCACCTTCGGGCCGTATTCGCCGGGGCAGGCGGTCGTGATGAAACGGATGGGGATCCGAGGGATCTATCTGGGTGGATGGGCCACCTCGGCCAAGGGATCCATCAGTGAGGATCCCGGGCCTGACCTGGCCAGCTACCCGCTGAGCCAGGTGCCCGACGAGGCGGCCGGGCTGGTGCGGGCGCTGCTGACCGCCGACCGCAACCAGCAGTATCTGCGGCTGCGGATGACCGCTGAACAGCGCGCGGCCACCCCGGCGGTCGACTACCGGCCTTTCATCATCGCCGACGCCGACACCGGTCACGGTGGCGATCCGCATGTGCGCAACCTGATCCGCCGCTTCGTCGAGTCCGGGGTGCCGGGTTATCACATCGAGGATCAGCGTCCCGGCACCAAGAAATGCGGCCACCAGGGCGGCAAGGTGTTGGTGCCCTCGGATGAGCAGATCAAACGGCTCAACACCGCGAGATTCCAGTTGGACATCATGCGGGTGCCCGGCATCATCGTCGCGCGCACCGACGCCGAGGCCGCGAACCTGATCGACAGCCGGGCCGATGAGCGTGATCAACCATTCCTGCTGGGCGCGACGAACCTTTCGGTGCCGACGTACAAGTCGTGTTTCCTGGCGATGGTGCGCCGGTTCTACGACCTCGGTGTCACCGAACTCAACGGCCATCTGCTGTACGCGCTGCCCGCCGGCGAGTACGCGACGGCCGAGGCCTGGCTGGAACGCGAGGGCCTCACCGGCACCATCGCCGAGGCCGTCAAGGCACATGTGGCCGGCGATTCGGTGGACACGATGTTCGACAAGGTCGAGTCGGCATTCGTCGAGGCGTGGCAGGCCGACGCCGGTCTGAACACCTACGGTGAGGCGGTTGCCGAGCTTCTGGAATTCCGCGAACGTGAGGGCGAGCCCGCCGCGATGAGTGCCGCCGACTGGCGCGCCTTCGCTGCCCGGGCATCGCTGTACACGGCGCAGGAGAAGGCGCACGAGCTGGGCGCCGACGTGGCGTGGGACTGCGAGCGGGTCAAGACCCCCGAGGGCTACTACCAGGTGCGCGGCGGCATCCCGTATGCGATCGCGAAGTCGCTGGCGGCCGCACCGTTCGCCGACATCCTGTGGATGGAGACCAAGACCGCCGACCTGGCCGATGCCAAGCAGTTCGCCGATGCCATCCACGCCGAGTTCCCCGACCAGATGCTCGCCTACAACCTGTCACCGTCGTTCAACTGGGACACCACCGGGATGACCGATGACGAGATGCGGGTCTTCCCCGCGGAACTCGGCAAGATGGGGTTCGTCTTCAACTTCATCACCTACGGCGGCCACCAGGTCGACGGCGTGGCGTGCGAGGAGTTCGCGACGTCCCTGCAGCAGGAGGGCATGCTGGCGCTGGCCCGGCTGCAACGCAAGATGCGGCTGGTCGAATCTCCTTACCGCACACCGCAAACCCTGGTGGGCGGGCCGCGCAGCGACGCCGCGCTGGCCGCCTCTTCGGGCCGCACCGCCACCACCAAGGCGATGGGCGCGGGCTCCACGCAGCACCAGCATCTGGTGCAGACCGAGGTGCCCAAGAAGCTGCTGGAGGAGTGGCTGGCGTTGTGGGGCGATTACTACAAGATCGGCGAGAATCTGCGGGTGCAGCTTCGGCCGCGCCGCGCCGGGTCGGACGTGCTCGACCTCGGCATCTACGGCGACGGTGAGGAGCCGCTGGCCAACGTCGTCGTCGACCCCATCAAGGACCGGCACGGCCGCAACATCCTGACGGTGCGCGACCAGAACACCTTCGCCGAGAAGCTGCGCAAGAAGCGCCTGATGGATCTGATCCATGTGTGGCTGATCCACCGGTTCAAGCCGGAGATCGTCTACTACGTGACGCCGACCGAGGACAACGTCTACCAGACCGAGAAGATGAAGGCGCATGGCATCTTCAGCGATGTCTACCAGGAGGTCGGCGAGATCATCGTCGCCGATGTGAACCAGGCCCGCATCGACGAACTGCTTGCACCCGATCGTGAGGCGCTGGGGCGGTTGATCCGCAAGGAAGACTAGAAGTTTCGAGCCGCCTCACTGGCGCATGTGCGACGCGCCGCCGACGTACCAGGTCTGACCGTTGATCCATTCGGCGTCGTCGGACAGCAGGAACGCGGTGACGGCGGCGAGGTCCGCGGGTTTGCCGAGCCGCGTGACCTTGGCCGCCATCAGGAACATCTGCTGTATCTGTAGATCGTTCTGGCGTTCCTGGGTCTCCCCCATCACCAGGCCCGGCATCACGGCGTTGCTGCGAATCCCCTTGGCCCCGTAGTTGTTCGCCACATGCCGGGTGAGCTGGTTGACCGCTGCCTTGGAGGCGTTGTAGGCGACGTGCATCGGGTCGGTTCCAAGTGAGCCCCCCGATGAGGTGTTGACGATGCTGCCGCCGCCGTTTTCGAGCAGATGCGGCAGCACCGCCCGGATGGTGCGCACGAAGCCGAGCAAGTTGACGTCGAGGGTGCGGTGCCATACCTCGAACGGGGTGTCGAGGATCGTGGTGTCACGTCCGAGATTGTCCTCCGACAAGTCGGCACCGACGTTATCCAATCCGTGGACCGCACCGAACTCCGAGATCGTGGCGTCGACGAGGTGCCGGACGGATTCGTCGTCGGCCAAGTCGAATTCGACTGCGATGGCACTGCCGCCGGCGGCCGTGATGTCTTCGGCGGTGGCTTTCGCCCCGGCCGCGTTGATGTCACCGACGACCACCGATGCGCCCTCGGCGGCCAACCGTTTGGCCGTACCGGCACCGATGCCGGTCGCTCCCCCGGCGATGATGAACGTCTTGCCCTCAAGCCCGCGCATGGTTGGTTCTCCCCTTTCAGCCCTGTGCGTCGCCGAGATCGACCTTCTCGATCGGGTTGGATCTTTCGAGCATGCCGAAGGTCTCCTCGCCGTCCCAGCGATAGCGCACGCCGGCTTGTTGCAGGGCCGGGAAGTTCGGGTTCTCCTTCTTCATCTCGCGCACCGAGAAGGTGTTGTCGTTGTGGTGGATGTCGTGGGTCGAGTACACCGTCTCTCCCTCGATGTGCACCGCGCCGTCGGCGGTTTCCAGCACCACCGAGACGTCTTCGCCGAGGGCCTGCAGCTTGGTCAGCCAGGGTGCCTCCACTGCCCGGGCCGGGATCAGCTCACCGTCACCGGTGAAGATGTAGCCCTCGTTGAAGGTGGGTCGGCCATCGTCGCGCGGTGGGTAGGCGATGTAACCAAAAGCCTTGCCGCTGGGGAAAACCGCCGATTGCCAAGCGTGGCCCCAGAAGCTGCCCAGCTTGCGGACCCCCTGCCTGCGGATCCGCAGACCGCTGCCGGTGAAATCCTGACTGTCCCCGTCGATCGTCACCGATCCGTTCGCCCGGAACAGTTGCTCGTAGCGGGGGCCGCCCATCAGCTCGCCTTCCACCGAGTTCTTGATCCGGTCGGCCGCGTCCTGCTGTAACGCCCCCTGGACCCATGGCGGGACGGCCATCTTGGCCTCGACGTGGAACGCCACGTCGACCAGGGGGCCGTCCGACTTGCCTGCGACCAAATCTGCCGCCGACGTCTGAACGGCCTTGCCCGCGTACGTCATCGTCCAGGTGTCGAACGGATCGATGCAGCGGAAGGCCAGGCCGCCGGCTCCGAGAACGGTCGGCTTGCCGTCGGGCCCTTCGGCAGGCAGGGACGGACCGCCGTCGCGCAGGCGGTACACCCGGCCGTCGGGGAACGCGACATTGATCTGCATCTCGTGGTTGTCCCAGTTCGCGGCGACGGCCTCGATCCCGATGCGGGGCAATCCGATCCGCCCGCGGTCGTCGACGGTCCAAAAACTCACCGAGTCCCGCATTTCCGGATTGTCCGGGCGGTGGGCGAACACGTACTCGCGGGACGGGTCGATACCGCCGGTGAGGTCGATTGCCATGTGAAGTCCTGTCCTAGGTGGCGTGGTTGGTCCAACGGGCGCTGTGTTCGGAGTACCGCGCGAAGCGGGGCCGGACCTGCCCCAGGTCGATGTCGAACATTGCCGGGTCGGCATGCGAGCTGGCCTCGCGTTCGGTGGTGGCCACGGTCCACCAACTGTCCATCCGCGCGGCGAACTCGTCGGTCACGGGCTGGCCGAGCCAGGCGTAGAGGCCGGTGACCTCGCCGATCGGATCGCCCTGCATGGCCCGGAAATCGATGTCGTAGAAGCGGTCCTGCGCGCCGTCCGCACGGAAGCGCAAGGCCCGGTCCATGCCCAGCGACCAGTGTTCGACATTGAGCCTGCCGATGTAGGGCCGGTCGATCTCGTCGGTGAAGGTTCCGATGATGTCGGCGTACAGGTCTGCCACGGACAGGATGACATCGGTCGGATCCCGGTGTGTCATCACGAATCTGGCGTCGGGAAACACCTGGCTGACCGCGTCCAGCCACAGCACGTGCGATGGACATTTCAGCCGCCACGGCCGGTCGGGTTCACCCCATTGCAGCAGCTTCATCACCCGCCGCTGATATGCCAGAGTCGTTGTCAGGTCGGCCTTCTCCACGAGCCAGGTGGAGTACGTGGGCACCTGGGCGAAAGACTGGAACAGATGTGACTTGAAGTCCAGGGCCATCAGCTCGTGGCATTCCATGGGACCGTGCGTGTCTGCGGGCACGTGATACCGGGTACCGACCATCTCCCCCTTGTCGGGCGGGACCCGCGGGTCCAGACCCCGAACTGTGGAAGGCGGCGGGCACGGCTGCGAGGATTCCCATCGCCGCAGATACCGGATGTCCGGGTCTTGCGCGAGCAGCATCGACAGCGCCGTAGAACCTGTGCGTGGCAGGCCCAGGCCGATGACGGGCGCGACGATCGGGACCTCGTCGATCTCCGGGTGGCGTCGGTACCAGTCTTCTACGTGCAGGCGCTGGGCCAGATAACCGGTGATGCGGGGGTAGAGGAACGCCTGTCCGCGCTCATTGAGCCGGGCCTCGGTGTCCAACGAGGACAGCAGGATGCCCAGTCCCTCTTCGAACGAATCGTCGCCGAAGTCCGTCAGACCGGTCTGCTCGGCGGCACCGGCCTTGATATCCGTGACAGTCGGCATCTCAGTTCATCCACTGCCCGCCGGCGACATCGATCGTCTGCCCGCACAGGTAATCCGCCGCCTCCGACGCCAGGAATGCCACCATGTTGGCCGCTTCCTCGGGCAGCGACGCGCGGCCGAGTTGCACCTGCGTGGTGATGGCCTCCAGGATCGCCCCCCGGCCCGCGAAATGGGCCGGCGTCTTCGGGTCGAGCAGGTACTCCATCATCTCCGGTTTGATCATGATCCCCGGCGCGACGCCGAGCACGTTCACCCCGCGCGGGGCCACCTCGTGGGCGAGATTGCGGGTGAAGCCGACGACACCCGACTTACAGGCGTTGTACACCACCAGGCCGCGCTGCTGGATGCGGCCGCCCACCGACCCGATGTTGATGATCTTGCCCGACCCCTGCGGGAGCAGGAATTCCAGCGCGGCATGGGCGCCGTACATCATCATGGTCAGGCTGCCCAGCACCGTGTGGTCGATGTCGGCCTTGGTGTGGTTCTCGAACGGACCGCCGACGACCATGACGGGGTTGTTGACCATGATGTCCAGCCCGCCCAGTTCTTCGTGCGCGGTGTGGACCGCATCGTGCACCTGATCCCAATCGGACATGTCGGCCTTCACCGGGTAGGCCTTGACCCCCCACCGCTGTTCGATCTCGGCGGCGCGGCGCTCTACCTTCTCGAAAGTTCGCCCGATCAATGCCACGTCGGCGCCGAGGCCCGCCAAACGGTTGGCGATGGCCTGCCCCAGGCCGTCTCCTCCGGCACCGGTCACAAACGCCTTCTTGCCCGACAGGTCCATCAACTCGGTGACCCGTTTGTCGATGATGTGGCGCGGCAGGCTGTCGAGATTCAGGGCCGCGATGGCCTCGGCGTCGTCTTGCACCGTCATGGGGTGTCTCCTCTCACCATGGCTTCGATCGCAAACGCTATGGCCCGGGACAAGCGGGGAGGTAATACCGATTTCGGGTTCCAGTCATGCCGAGATTCGATGGCTGGTATATCTCGAAGCGATGGACACCCACCGGCTCAAGTACTTCCTGCGCATCGCCGAGGAGCGCTCCATCACGCGCGCGGCCGGCGTGCTGGGCATCGCGCAACCGGCCTTGAGTCGCCAGCTTCAACTGCTCGAAGAGGACCTCGGCGTCACGTTGTTCACCCGTACCCGTCGCGGCGTCGAGCTCACCGAGGCAGGCGAGCGGCTGCGGGCGTCGACGGCCGGGCCGCTGCGGCAGTTGGAACTGGCCGTCCAGTACGCCGGGACCCCGCTGGCCCGGCTCGACCGCACCCTGCGCCTCGGGTTACCCGAGACCACCGTCGACGTGTTGGCCGCACCGCTGCTGGCCAGCCTGACCACCGTCTTCCCAGAGGCGACGTTCTCGGTGACCGTCGGGAGTACCGACCACCTCGTCGAGGCCATGCTGAAAGGTGCGGTCGACGTGGCGCTCATCAACCCGGTGCCCGATGAACGCGTCTTCTATCGAGAGTTGTTGGCCGAAGAGCTGTTCCTGATCGGTGGACCCGAGTCGGACCTCGATGGCGCCAGTGCCGTGGGGTTCAGCGATGTTGTCAAGTTGCCTCTGGTGGTACCCCGGTCGTCATCGGGTATCGGTGTGGCGCTGCAGAATGCGGCGTTGCGCGCCAAGGTCCAGTTCAGTCACCGGACGACGACGGATTCCGTTGCCGTGATGAAGAGCATGATCGAGGCGGGTATCGCCTACGGGGTCCTTCCGCTGTCGGCGTGCCGTCGCGAAATCGACGATGGGCGTTTGAGATTCGTGGTCGTCGCGGATTCCGCGCTCAGTCAGCGTCTCGGCGTCGCCGCAACCGAGCAACTCGACCTGCCTCGTGAGCTCAGCGTGAAGATCGGCGACACCATCCGCGAGGAAGTCGCCGCCCTGGTGAGGACCGGCAGGTGGAGTGCGGAGTTCGTCGCCACTCGACCCTGGAATCCGATGCACGGGTGATCTCGGCGCGTGTAGCCCAGATTGAGGACCAACGTCCCTATTCGCAGCGACCGCGGCGGCACATACTGACAACAGCCACACTCGTTCAGGAGGGCCGCAGACATGACCGAAGCGCCTCAACCCCGACCCGACGAACCAGCCGCCCGGCCCAACCGACTCGGGCAGGCTGCCGCCGTGGTGGGCATCGTCGCCGGGATCCTCTTCATCGTTGCCGTCATCTTCTTCAGTGGAATGATGATCGGTGCAGGCCAGGGCTATCACCACGGCGGCTACCGTGGCATGTCCGATGACCGGCAGACTTCCTGCCCGATGATGGACCACGGCAACATGATGGGACCGGGCGGCATGACGGGTCCGGGCGGGATGATGGGACCGGGCGGCAACATGGGGCCCGGTCGTACCTCACCGATGATGCCGAGCCCGGGACCCGCACCGCGGCCCTGATGCGCCAGGCACTTCATCGGGTTTCGTTGCCTGGCACGCCCGGTGCCTCGATCACCGGGCCAAGCCCGTGATCCACCACTACGGATCGTCACCCTCGTCTTCTTCCGGTGGATGGAAGAGATCCTCGGGATGCCAGTAGTGGTTGACCCGGTCCTGGCCGGTGTCCAGGAGTGGTGGCGGGATCCATTCGACGCGGCCGTCGTCGCGGATGCGGGTGGTCCATCCACCGTCGCGCACCAGCCGGTTGCTTTTCGGGCAGGCCAGGGTGAGGTCGGTGATATCGGTGCGGCCACCTGTCGCGAAATCTTGTCTTGCGTGGTGGCATTGGCAGCGGTCGGGTGGACAGGTGCAGCCTGGCCGGGTGCATCCGCGGTCACGGGCGTGCAAGACGAGACGCTGTGCGGGACTGGCGATGCGCTTGCTGCGCCCCAGATACAACGGCACCTCGCGGTGGTTTTCGAACACCGCCAGGTAGTGATTGGCGTGGGCAGCCATGCGGATGACATCGGCGATCGGTATTTGTGCGCCCGAGGCCGTCAGTCCGATTCCGGCCATGGTCTCGAGTTCCCGCAAGGTGGTGGTAACCACGATGGTGACCGGTAATCCGTTGTGCTGACCGAGTTCCCCCGACGACAGCGCGTTTCGGCCGATGGCGACCAGGGCGTCGTGGTTGCGTTCAGCGACGGTGCGGGTATCTGCCGCGATAGCCTCCGCGCTGGGAGTGCCAGTGGTGCAGGGATGTTCATCGGCGAGGTTGCACATGCCGGGGGCGCCATAGCGGGACAGGATCGGGTCGAGGGTGGCGCGGGCTTCGGGGGTGAGCCGGCCGCGGATTTCGCTCGTGCCGTCGGCGTTTTGGGGCCCGATGATGAGTTCCCCGTGACGTTCGGGTTGTTCGTCATTGGGTGCGTCACCGTCTTGGTTGAGCAGGAACGCGATCCGCTCGAGGCACTGGCCCAGGATTTCTGGGCTGTTGCCGGTGGCGATGCGGGCCAGGTCGGCGTCGATCTGGGCGTGGGTCGCGGCATCCAGCGGCACGGGTGGCTTGGCGAAGAACTTCCGGATGATCGCGAGGTGTTCGGCGTTGATCTGTCCCGCCGCCTGAGCTGCGGCAACTGCCGGCAACACCGGCTCCAACGCCTCACCGGTGACGGTGGTGCGTGGGCCCAGGTTCGCGGCTTCGATGACGCGCCGTTTGGCTTCTTTGGTGCTGATGCGTAGCCGGATGGCCAGGACATCGGCCCAACTTTTCGCACCGATCTCGGCCGCGGTGGTGCGCGACTGCATTTCAGCCAAGAGCCCGTGGTCCACCGCAGGCGCGCACCGGACCTGATGTTCGCGCCGCGACTGCAGTTCCAGCAGTTCAGGCAGGCTCAACGTCTGATAGTTGAGGGCGGCCATTTTCGCGCAAACGGCGTCATACTCGTCGTAGACAGCCAGCACCGTCTCCCGATCGGAGACGGTGTTCGAATACATGTTCGAATTCTACCGCCGATCACCGACTCCCCGAGCAGTTATCCACAGCGCACGATCTATCCACAGATCTTGCCGCACAAGGGAATCAGACCTTGACAGCCCGGCCAGCGGCCGCCCGCGCAGCAATGGCCGCCAGGACGAACCCGCCGAGCGCCGACCAGCCCAGCACGCCGTCGAGGCCGTTCTTGGCCATCAGGGTCAACGCGGCGCCGGCGACACACAACAGCACGCCGGTGACCACCGACCGGGCGCCGCTGATCTGAACCCGGTCGTCCCACCACGGCAGCGGGCGATGCTCCAGCGGCGACAGCAGCCGGAAGGCCGCCGCCATGAGAACAGCGAAAACCACTGCACGCAAAGCCAGATGGGGCCAGAAGGCCGGGGCGTGCGGGTCGAACGCATCCAGGCCGAGGGCATGCAGACTGAACGCGGCGATCGCGATCACCGGGATGTGCCACAGGTACAGCGTCATGGCTCCCCCATTTCCCGTCGCCACCACGTACCAGACTCGCGGACGCGCGGCCCAGCGCCGGATCGGGTCCGCAGCGGCGATGAACAGGCACGGCATCCAGGTGCAGTGCAGTGCCAGCAGAAGTGTCGGCGGTGACACGTTCGACACGTGCTCGGTTCCGGTGACGACGAGGGACACGTCGTAAATGCCGGTGAACGCGAGGATCACCTGCGCGGTGAAGGCGAGGACCGCGATCGCGATCGCCCGCCGCGCGCAGATCAGATGGCGTGCGTAGGCCACCCCGATCACCACCGGAATCAGCCAGACGATGATCAGGTTGGCGGTGCCCGCCTCGGGGGTGCCGACCGCGAAGCGGATCGCATCCACCACTCCCGACGCGGCGATCAGTCCGGCGACCACCCATGCCAGCGCCCGGCCCGTGTGCAGGCGCATCAGTGCCGGGACGAAGGCGAGCACCATCAGGTAGACACCGAGGAACCACAACAGGGCCACGCATTCGCGCCCGAGCGCAGCGGCGGACTCGGCCCCCATCGTCGCGTGCACCACGACCAGTACCACCGACCACACCGCCAGGTACCAGAACACGGGCCGGCACAGGCGCTGGGCACGGGCGAGTAACCACGCGCCCCACGAGCGACCGGAATGCCAGCTGTAGGCACCCGCAGCCCCTCCGGCCAGGAAGAACAGCGGCATCACCTGCAGCACCCAGGTGATCGGGGCCAATGCCGGGAGTGCACCGAGGATGTTGCCGACCCGTACGCCCCCGGAATCGATGGTGGCCAGCAACAGGGCGCAGTGCCCGAAGATCACCACGAGCAGGGCGCCCAGGCGCGCGACATCGACCGCACGGTCCCGGTCGGGCTTGGTGTCCTGGGTGACGGTGTCCTGGGAGGGCACAGCCTCGTCGATTGGCATGACCTCAGTCTGCCGGTCCGGGCGCCGGGTCGGGATGGGTATTACTACGTGTCTGCCGGCTGACCGAGCACGGCCACAACCACCGATCGGTCGAAACTATTGGCCGACCACACGCCGATAGCGGAGTTGGCGCAGTCGGACAGGATCGCGAAATCGATCGGGTCGTAGTACCACTGGTTGAGGATGTCGATGCCGTTGATCGCCAACGCCGGGTTGATGGCGACCGTTTCGGCGACCCGGCCGCGGAATCCGGCAGCCTCGGCCCGCGACTGAGGCGTCGATCCGTCGGAGCCGGCATGGTCGTCCAGGCTGCGGTCGGCGAGCAGATCGTTGGTGTGCCATTCGGCCGCCAACCGCAGCTTCGGGTCTGCCTTCACATTGGTCGTGCAGCCCGCCTGACGCTGGATCGTGAACACGTTGGCGATCACGCCGCTGTTCAGCCGCTGGTTGTCGGCGTGCGCGGGCGCTGGACCCCATGCGCCGGAAACCGCCGACAGGGTCGCGACGGTGGCGATCAGACCGGTTCGAATTGCGAAATGAGCCATCGGTTTTCGACCTTGTCGAGGGTGACCCGCACGCTGGAGGTGGATTTGGTCGGCGGACCGGTGCCGATCGTGGTGGTCTGGTCGACGAGCACCAGGACGACCGCGTGCCGGGGCGACGCCGATACCGACGCGGCAGCCGGCACTGTCGCCACCGCCGAGATCACCTGCTGCTTGGCCCCCGGGATGACGACGTCGTCGATCAGTTGCGTGTACTGGTCGCGGAACTCACCGGTGAGCCGGTCAGTGGCCGCGGGCAGCTCGGTGTCCACGGTGTCGGGTCGGTACGACAGGATCGCCACGGTGCTTTCGCTCGCGGCGCGGACGGATTCCGCGCCCGCCGCCTGTGCCGATCGCGCGGTCCCGTCCTGCCATTTCAGGAAACCCGCCCCAAGCGC
This sequence comes from Mycobacterium sp. 134, assembly GCF_048282715.1. Taxonomy (NCBI): domain Bacteria; kingdom Bacillati; phylum Actinomycetota; class Actinomycetes; order Mycobacteriales; family Mycobacteriaceae; genus Mycobacterium; species Mycobacterium sp. 134. The sequence goes on along the minus strand of NZ_JBLVUN010000008.1, from coordinate 2,912,079 downwards.
CAGGATCAATGCCACGGCGGGCAGCACACCGAACGCCAGCACCCGCGTCCACGAGATGGACCGGCCTCCGGGCTGGTCCTGTTCTGCGGGCCCGGCGTCGTCCTCGATCACTCCTTCGACGGCCAGGTCGTCGGTCTCCAGCTCATCGGCCCTCGGATCGGAGAGCTCCGCTGCGGTATCTGTGGTCATGGCACGAACTCCACATTCGACACTTTGACGTCGTCGCCAACCTGCTCAACGCTGATGCGCATCCGCCAGCGGCGCGGATCTTGTTCGGGTGCAGCGCCGGTCGAGGTCTTCACCGACACGGCGACCAATACGCGCGCCTCGTCACCGGTCTCGGACTCCAGGCCGGCCTCGGCGACGGTCCCACGGGATGTCGACTGGGTCCGCTTGACGATCTCGACGAACGGGCCCGACCGCTTCTCGAAGTCATCGCGGAAGGTACCGGTCGCCGAATCCAGGATCCGCTGGATGTCGGCGTCGGCCTCGGAGTGGCTGATCGAGGTGAGGTTCACCGCCGCCTGGCGCGCCACCTGCACGAACAGGTCGCGCTGCTCCTCGGCGGCGTGGGATCGCTGATCGCGGTAGCCCAGCCAGCCGGTGAGGGCAGCCAGCGCTGCCACGACGACGAGCACCAGCGCGATCGGAATACGGATGCCGGGACGGCTGCCGGTGTCCGGCTGGTCTAGCCGCTCGGCGGTGTCAGCATGCTCTGCCATGTCTTGCCTTTCGTGCTGTCGGCGAGGTCGGAGTCGGTGTAGGACCGGCCGTCCGGCGCCAGATAGGTTCCGGTGGCCGGGTCGTAGGGGACGAAGGCCACCGGCGGCGGCGCGGTGCCGGTGCCTTGCGGGGGCGGCAGTCGCGGATCGGTGCCCGGCGCGTACTGCGGCACGCCCTGGCCGGACAGCGTCTCGTTCGGATCGCCCTTCCAGTTCAGGCCGTCGTTCAGCGGGACGTACTCCTCGTCGCTTTCGCACAGTTCGACGGTCGGCGCACGCTTCCACGGCTTGGTCTCGCACGGGATGTTGCGCACGCCACGAACATTGAGGGCCGAGTCCTGCGGAACCCGGCAGTACAGCTCGCCCGCGGGCCGTTCCGGGTAGTCCTGGTCGGACGGTGACCTCTGTTGGCGCACCGGCAGGAATCCGGTGTTGCATGGTGGCGGCAGGTTGAGGTTCAGATTGAAGTCGAGGTAGATGCCCCGGTACGCCTGTTTTGTGTCGGCGTTGGCCAGGGTGATCGCCGACATCACGGCCGTCCCCTGCGGGTACAGAACCAGCAACTGTTCCAGATCGTTGCGGTAGGTGACGGCGATGTCTCCGAGGCTCACCATGTTGGCCAGCAAGACGGGCAGGGTTGGGGCCACCCGGTCGAACAGCGCCTTGCCCTCCCTCAGTGCCGGCGCTCCTTTGGTCAGCAGATCCGCGAACGCGGCGTCCTGGGTTTTGAGCTGGCCGGTGATCGCGGCCATCCGCTGTGCCCACGTCGCAATCGAATCAGCAGTCTGCACTTGGGAATTGAGCACCGGTGGAGACTGATCGATCAACTGCGCGAGCGGATCGACGGTCTTGCCGCCTTCGATGGCCAGGGCGGTCGAACCATCGATGATGCGGGACAGCTCGGGTCCCAGTCCCCCGACGGCCTTGGCCGACTCGTCCACCACCGTGCGCAGATTGTCCGGCGGAATGGCCTGCAGGGCCTTGTTGGTCGCATCGAGCAGGTTCCCGATGTCGGCCGGGATACGCACCTTGTCGACGCCGATGACGTCGCCGTCGCGCAACGTACCGGTCGCGCCGGGGTCGGGAGTCAGTTCGAGGAACTGCTCCCCGACCGCGGACCGGCTGTGAACGGCGGCCGAAACCGGGGACGGCACTGCGATGTCCGAGTCCAGGGTCAGCACCGCATCGACTCCGGCACGGGTGACGCCGATCGATTTGACCCTGCCGATCTCGGTACCGCGGTAGGTGACCACCGAGGTCGGGTACAGCCCACCCGCGGCGGGCAGTTCGACCGTGACCGTGTACCGGCCGAATCCGATGAGGGCCGGGACCTTGACGAAGCCGAATGCCATGATGCCCACGGCGACGACGGTGATCGTGGACAGGATCGCCAACTGGATCCATACCGATCGGGACAGCCGGATCATGTCAGTACGCCCCCCATTGGTAGGGAGCGATCAGCGGGTTGCCTGCCGTGTACGGGCTGGGCATCTGGCCGATCGTGCGGCCCCACTGCATTTCGAGTTCGGTGAGGTTTCCTTCCCACCGGGTTCCGGTGAACAGACTGCTGTCGATCCGGCTCAAGGTCAGATCGACCACCAGCGTGATGTTGGCGAAGTCGCCGCGGAACCAGTTGGCCACCGTGCTCTTCACCCACGGATACGTCGACAGGAAGTCCAGGCCCCGGGTGAGTGCGGGTCCGGCGTTGGCGAGTTCCCGCAGCACCGGCGCGATGTTGCGCAAGTTGTCGACGAGCGATTCCTTGGTCTGGGCGACGGTCGAGGTGGCGATCGCACTGAACTTTCCGAGTGCGTCGACGGCATCGGCGATCTTGGTGCGCTGCTCGGACAACACGGCGAGCGCCTTCGGGATCGTGGTGAGCGCGGTGTCAACGGTGTTGTCCCGGGCCGCAACCTGACCGGCCAGCGAGTTGAGCCGCTCGGTGGCGGTGATGATGTCATCGGTCTGGGCGTTGAGCCCAGCGATGAAGGTGTCCAACTGGCCGAGGAGACTGCGCATGTCGTTCTCCCGGCCCGCCAGTGCCTTCGCGAAAGTCTGATTGATCTCCTGCAGCTGGGCCAGCCCGCCGCCGTTGAGCAGCACCGACACCGACGCGAGAGTCTGCTCGGTGGTCGGATAGGTGGCGGCGGCAGACAGCGGGATCACCGAGCCGTCGGTGAGTTCGCCGCGTGGCGCCTCGCCCACCGGCGGTGCGAGTTCGATGTGCATGGAGCCCAGCAGGCTGGTCTGTCCGAGTTTGGCGGTGCTGTTGGCCGGCAGGTGGACGCCGCCGTCGATGCGCATGGTCACCAGGGCATGCCAGTCCTGGACTTCGATCTTGGTGACATTGCCGATGTTGACGTCTCCGACGCGCACGCGGGTGTTTTGCTGGATCACCACCACATCGGGCAACTGCGCCTGGATGGTGTACGAGCCGTCTCCGTTGCCCTGAGTTCCCGGCAGACTCAGCGAATTCAGCCCGCGCCATTCACATCCCGGGATCACCGCCAGGCATACGACGATGAGTGCCGCGACCACCAGCCGCCTCATGGAGTCCCCCGGGGAACATCAAGCCCGGGAGCCCTAGTTGTTCTTCACGGGTAGGTTGTGAACGCGTAGGCGCTCGATTGGTGTCATTCCGCCGATGCCGGTGTGGGGTCGGTGGTGATTGTAGTGATGCAGCCAGTGCTGGTAGGTTCCGGCGCGTTCGGCCTCAGAGCGGTAGGTCTGCGCATAGGCCCATTCGGTGGTCAGGGTGCGGTTGAATCGCTCGACTTTGCCGTTGGTCTGTGGCCGGTAGGGCCGGGTCCTCTTGTGGGTGATGTCGGGGCCGAGCGCTTCAGCGAAATTCTTTGACCGGTAACAGGATCCATTGTCGGTCAACACTCGTTTGACGGTGATGCCGTGGTCGGCGAAGAACGCGTTGGCGCGTTTCCAGAATCCCGCGGCGGTTTCTTTGCGTTCGTCGGTGAGGTCCTCGGAGTAGGCCAGCCGGGAGTGGTCATCAACGGCGTGGTGCAAGAACGTGTATCCCATGCCGCAGCGGTTGCGCCGGCCGGCTTGGCGACCCAGCTTGCGATGGCCGCCCCCGTCGGGGATGCGGCCCAGTTTCTTGACGTCGACATGGACCAAGTCGCCGGGAGCCGGGTGCTCATAGCGGCGGGGTTTGGGCCGGCGTACCGGTAACCCGGTGTTTTGGTCCAGGTGCCGCAGCAATGGCATCCGGTAGCGGCGCAGCACCGCCTCAACGGTCGAGCGTGGCAGGTGCAGGTAAGCGGCGATGCGATGTGGGCCCCAGCGCCGGGTGAAGCGCAGGTTGACGATGCGCCGCTCACGTCGTTTCGGCAACCGCAACGGACTGCGATGCGGCCGGCTGGGCCGGTCTACCATCGCTGCTTCGCCACCGTCGCGATAACGGTCGGCCCATTTCTTGGCTGTGGCCACCGAACATTGGAACCGCTCAGCCGCGCGCCGCAAACTCCAGCCCTGATCAACAACCGCCTGCGCAAGCCGCAACCGCCCACGAGGAGTCAACGAAGCATTAGCGTGGACCATGAGGACCTCTCGGTAATCGGATGTGCGTATTTGGTAACCACACCGATACCGGAGGTCCTCACCTACTTCCGCTCACCACGCCGTTCACAACCTGTCTGGGAGTTACACCTAGTGCGGGATCGGTTTGGATCGGCGCAGGCTGGGATTCCGCCGGTGCCGGTGGCGGGGCCTGTGCTGCCGGCGGCAGGTGCGGATTGAGCCGGTCCTCGCTGTATGTGATCTCGTTGGGCCGCGCTGATGCCCCGACGAATGGATTGATCCCGAGCGGCGGGAAGTTGTACTGGCGGTTCTTGATGATCGGCGCGAGGTATTGCACGCACAACTTCGCCGATTGCTCCCAGTCCTTCCGGGACGCGGCTTGTACTGCGCTGCAGATGAACTGGACGGTGTTGGCGAAATTGACCGGCGCCAGGATCCCGGTCACCGCGCTCTGTGCCGGCTGGTAGATGTTCATGAAGTTCTGGAACACCGTCGGCGCGATGTGCAGGACCTGCTTGACGTCGGCGCGACTGTCGTTGAGTGCGGTGGTGATCGCGTTGAGGCGGTCGAACGTGACGCCGAGGCCCTCGCGGTTCTCCGCGACGAACCCGCGCAGGTCGTTGACCGCTACGTCGAGGGCCTGGGTGGCGTTGGCCACCTCGTCGGGGCTGTTGCTCAGCACGGTGCTGATGTCGGCGAGGTTGGTGTTGAACGACGCCAGCAGATCGCTGCTCGAGGTCAGCGCGGATACCAGCAGTTGCAGATTGCGGACGGTGCTGAAGATGTCGGTGCTGTGATCGCCCAGCGCCGAAACTGCTTGCGACAGTTTGATCACCGTGTCCCGGGCGGTATCGCCCTGGCCGCGCAGATTGTCTGCCGCACTGTTGACGAACTCGCCGACCGCACTCGGCCCGCCGGGGGTGGTTGGCTGCAGGGAGTCGGTGAGCTTCTCCAACTGCTGGCGCAGATCGTCCCATTCGACGGGAACCGCGGTGCGTTGCCGTGGAATGGCCGCGCCGTCGGCCAATTTCGGACCGCTCTCATAGGCCGGAACGAGTTGGAGTGCGCGGGCGCTGACCAGTGACGGCGACAGAATCGCCGCCTGGACGTCGGCGGGAACCGGGTATTGCCTGTCTACCGTGAAGGTGACCTTGGCGGCGTCGGGCTGGGGTTCGATGCTCTCGACCGTTCCCACCGCCACGCCGAGGATGCGCACCTCGTCCCCGGTGTAGAGCCCGTTGGTGTTGGCGAAGTAGGCGGTGAAGGTGTTGTCCCTGACCCGATCCCACCACGGGGTGGCCACCACGGTGATCGCGAAGACCAGGATGACGCTCAGCGCCGAGGCGATTCCGATCCGCAGTACGCGTGTCGACATGGTCACCGCCCGCCTTCTGCCGGTACCGGCGGCCCGAAACTGGGCGGCGGGAGTTCCCCTGGCGCGGGGGCCGATGCGGGCGGTCCGGGCGGCGGTCCACCCGGCGGCGGAGCGGGCAGTGGTTCCCGGTACGGATAACGCGGATCTCCCGGCTTGCCGGTGATCGCGTCGGGCAGGTACAGGTTCGGTTCCCCACCTTGTCCGGTGCGCGGGTACGGCATCGGCAGCGGCGGGGTACCCGGCTGGCCGGTTCCCGGATCGACCAGTTGCGACGGCAGCAGCACATTGGGATCCAGGCCCAGATCTGAGAACGCGGAATCGACGAAGGGCTGGGCGATCTGCCCGGGCAGCAGGTTGACCAGCGACGCCTTGAAGAACGGTCCTGCCCCGAGCACTTCGCCGAACGACATCGCATAGCGGCGCAGCAGATACAGCGTGCGCTGCAGTTCGCCCTTGCGGTTGTCCAGGATCTCCAGCACCCCGTTGAGCTTGTCGACTGCGGGTTTGAGTTGCGTGCGGTTGTCGGCGACCAGGCCCGAGATCTGGTGTGACACCGCGGTGAGGTTGTTCATCAACGCGTCGACCGAGTCACGCTGGGACAGCAGTTCGGCCAGGAGTGCGTTGGTGGTCACCACCAGGTTGGCGATCTGGTCGCTGCGCTTGGCGAGCACACCGGTGACCTTGTTGGCGTTGGCCAACAGGTTGCGCAGTTGGGCGTCACGGGAGTTGAGCGTGTCCGAGAACCGGGCCACGCCTTCCAGCGCGAGTTTCAGATCCGGCGGGGTGTCGCGGAATGTCTCCGCCAATGTGGTGAGCGCCGAGGACAGCTGCGTGGTGTCCAGTCCGCTGATCGTGGTGGTCAGATCCCCCAGCGCGGAGGGCAGGTCGTAGGGCGAGGTGGTCCGTTCGATCGGGATGGGTCCGGTCAGTGTGCCGTCGCCTCGGGAGGTCAGCTCGAGCACCTTGGTTCCGAGCACGGTCTCGGTCTTGATCGCCGCCTCGGTGCGCTCACCCAGTTCGACGCCGTCGCGGACGGTGAAGTCCACCAGAACCCGGGCTCCCTGGAGCCGGACCTGTGCGACCCGGCCCACGCTCAGTCCCGAAACCCGCACATCGCTGCCGGATTTGATGCCGCCGGCCTCTGAGAAGTAGGCAGAGTAATCGGATGTGCCCTTGACGAACGGAATCTTGTCGTAGGAGAAGGCCGCCAGCACCGCCGCAGCGAGCAGGAGGATGGCCACGGCACCAACGGCGGGCCGGCTGCGCTCCGCCAGCGGCTTGATCGTGGGCCGCTCGATGGTGAGCCGCTTGAGTTTCAGTCGCGTCATTTCGGCGTGCACCGTCCCGAATCCTGGCCGGCGAGTTTGACATACACCGGCTGGCCGCCTTTTCCGTTGAGCTTGAGAATCGCGTCGCACAGGTAGAAGCCGAAATAGTCGCCGTAGAGCCCGTTGCGAGCGAGCACCTGGTACGCGTCGGGCAGGGTCTTGACCAGGTCGTCCACGTAGTCCCGGTCGGCCATGATCTGCCCGGAGAACCGATCCGTCTGGGTCACGGCCTCTTTGATCGGTTCGCGCGCGGTGGTCAGCAGGTCGGCCACCGAGCCGGCGGCCGCGTTGACATAGGCAGTCCCGGTGGCGATGTCGGATTTGCGTTCGGCCAGCCCGGCAACCAGCTCCGACAGCTTGTCGAGGCCTTCGGCGAACTGTTCGTCGCGTTTGGCGAACGTGCCGAGCACGGTGTTGAGGTTGGTGATCACCTGACCGATCAGCTGGTCGCGCCCGGCCAGCGTGGTGGTCAACGCCGAGGTCTGGGCCAGTACCGACGAGATGGTGCCGCCCTGACCCTGGAACACCTTCAGCAGTTCCCCCGACAGCGCGTTGACCTGATCCGGGTCCAGCGCGCGGAACAACGGCCGGAATCCGCCGATCAGGGCGTCGACGTCCAGTGCGGGCGAGGTGCGCTCCAGCGGAATCGACTGTCCCGGCTGAAGTTTGCGAACAGATCCGGGCCCCTCGTCAAGGGACAGGTAGCGGTCGCCGATCAGGTTCTCGTAACGCACCGCGGCGCGGGTTCCCTCGGTCAACGTCAGGGTCTTGTCGATGGCGAAGTCGACGGTGACTGTCCCGTCCTTGTGCAGCGTGAGGTCCTTGACCTTGCCGACCTCGACGCCGGCGATCCGCACGAAATTGCCCCCCTTCAGCCCGGACACATTGGTGAACACCGCGCTGTAGGAAGCGCGTGCATCGAACCGGAACTGTCCGAACACGGTCACCAAGATGAAGGTGAAGACCAGGCTCAGTGCGGTGAACAGCACCACCCGCGTCGCAACGCGGAAAGTCGCGCGCCTCATGGCTGTCCCTCCTGTGGCGCCGGCTGCGGACCTGGCGGAGGGCCCGGTGGCGGTGGGTAGAGCGGCGCTCCGTCCGGTCCGAATTCGGGGGCGCCGTAAGCAGGTGCGCCCGGGTACGGCGGCAACGGACCCGGCGCAGGCGCGCCCGGATAGCGGATGCTCGGCGGTTCCGGCACCGCGCGGGTGACCGGGAAATAGTTGGCCCAGCCGGGAAATCCGATGCCGGGATTGGGCCGGACGTCCAGTCCCGTGCCGAACCCTGTGTCGGTCACCAGGTACTTCACTGGGAAGTTCTTGCTGACGTCCGGCAGCGAGCCGCAACTCGGCCTGCCACCGGGCCCGCCCGTGGCATTGACCACCGGAAGGTTGTCCGGATACCGGTAGGGATCGTCGCCTGCCAGCAGGGCCGCATCCATGATCACCGATTTTCCGTTGCCGCCCAGCGCATCCCGGCCGCCGTGTTCGAGGAACCAGACCGCCCCCTGGAACAGGCAGGTGTAGGTGGGTGAGTACTTCATGAACAGTGCGGTGGTCGGATCGAGCAGGTTCAGCGCACGCACGAGGTTGGGTTGGTTGGCGCCGAGGGTGTCGATGCCCGAGCGGGAGAAGCCGACCGCGGACAGCAGCAGCTCGTCGAGCGCTCCGGCGTGGGTGCTGATGGTGTTCGCCGTCGTCGAGAAGGAGTCCAGGATCGACAGGATGTCTTGCGCGGCAACGGAGTATGCCTGGGTCGTCGCTCCGAACAACTGCCAGTCCTGACGGATGGTGTCCATCCGGGGGTTCACCGCGAGCAGCACCTTGTTGGCGTCGGTGATGGCCTGGCCGATGACTTCCCCTTTGCCGCGCAGGGATTCGCCGACGGCGGCGAGGACCGCATTGAGTTTCGCCGGGTCGATCGCCGTGACAACGGACTGCAGGTTCTCGAACACGGTATTGACCTCGACGGTGACGTTGCGCGAGTGCAGCACCGCGCCCGGTCGGAGCGGCTCGGTACTCGCACCGCCGTCCGGGACGATGAGGTCCACGTATTTGGCGCCGAAGGCGGTGCTGGATTTGATCTCCGCCTCGACGTTGCCGGGGAGGTACGCGAAGTCGTCGGGATCGATCTTGAGTCGGAGCCTCGCGCCTGCGTCTCCCGCGGTGGCGTCGGCTGCGATCGACGAGACTTCGCCGATCTGGACACCGCGCAGCTTGACCTTGGCGCCGTCCTCCATCACCAGCCCGGCCCGATCGGAGACCAGGGTGAGCGGGACGGTACGGCGCAGCGTGCCGGTGAACAGCAGTGCGGTCAGGGCGGTCACGGCCACGATCACGATGACCAGGACCGGAGCCCACCAGATCGGGTCGATCTTTTCTCGCCGGGGTGAATTGGTCATCGCGGCTACCCCGACAGGTGGAAGTTTCCGGACTGCCCGTACACGGACAGCGTGATGGTCAACAGGATGAACACCCCGGCGGTGATCGAGGTGCGGACCGCGCGGCCGACCGCTTCACCGACGCCGGCGGGTCCACCGGTGGCGGTGTAGCCGTAGTAGGTGTGGATCGCCATCACCGCGGCCGCCATCGCGAGCGCCTCGGTGAACGACCACACCAGGTCGGCTGGGTGCAGGAACGTGGTGAAGTAGTGGTCGTACACACCCCGCGACTGGCCGTAGATGATCGTGGTGCCGAACCTGGTGGCCAGAAACGACATCAACACCGCAACCGTGTAGATCGGCACCACTGCCATCACCCCCGCGACGATGCGGGTGGACGCCAGATAGGTGATCGCCCGGATGCCCATCACTTCCAGCGCGTCGATCTCCTCGTTGATCCGCATGGCGCCCAGTTGCGCGGTGGCACCGGCACCGATGGTGGCGGCCAGTGCCACACCCGCGGTCGCGGGAGCTATGAACCGGACATTGAGAAAGGCGCCCAGAAACCCGGTGAGAGCTTCGATTCCGACGTTGGACAACGTGTTGTAGCCCTGGACGGCGATCAGCGCACCGGTGGTCAGGGTCAGGAATCCGACGATCACGACGGTACCGCCGATCACCGCGAGCGCTCCGGTGCCCATGCCCATCGTGGCGATCAGCCGAAGCACCTCGCCCGGATAGCGCCGCAACGCATCACCGGTGGACAACAACGCCTGGCCGTAGAAGGCGGTCTGCTCCCCCACGCGGCGGGTGCCGTCCACCGCCCGGTTCAGGATTTCAGGCCCACGGTCCTCGGAAGTGGTTGTCACGGAGCCACCTTCACTCCGAACGCGGTGGCCAGGATGTTGATGAAGAACAGCGCCATGAAGGCGAACACCACGGTCTCGTTGACCGCGTTGCCGACAGCCGTCGGGCCGCCGCCCACCGAAAGGCCCTTGTAGCAGGCGATCAGGCCGGCCGACAACCCGAACAGCAGCGCCTTGACCAGGGACACCACGACCTGCGGCAGACCGGTCAGCAGCGTCAGGCCGGCCACGAAGGCCCCGGGCGTGACGTGCTGGACGTAGACCACAAACACGTAGCTGCCGGTGAGCCCGACCACCGCGACCACCGAATACAGCATCAGCGCAACGAAAGTCGCGGCGATCACGCGCGGAACCACGAGCGCCTGCACCGGGTTGACCCCGATGACCTTCATCGCGTCGATCTCCTCACGGATGGTCCGCGCGCCCAGGTCTGCGCACATCGCGGTGGCGGCAGCGCCGGACACCACGATCGCGGTCACCACCGGACCGACCTGGGTCACCGACGCCAGGGCGGCACCGGCGCCGGACAGGTCACCCGCCCCCACCTCGAGCAGAACGATGTTGAGGGTGAACACGATCAGCACCGTGTACGGGATGGACAGCACTACGGTGGGCACAATCGACACCCGCGCCACGAACCAGATCTGATCGAGCAGCTCGCGCCAGGCGAACGGCGGGCGCGCCATCGCGGCGAAGGTCTCGCCGGCCAGGACGACGAAATCGCCGACCGCATAAGCGGGTTTGGCCCAGGCGACCCCCATCACGACCGACTGCCGAGGAAGACAGGCACGGGGTTACCCCGATCGCCGCGGGACGGCGACGCATGACGGCGACAGCGGCGTCGTTGCCGCGCTGTCCGAGCACTCCCGTGCGGATCCCACATTCATTCCCATCGTCGCCGAGCCTGGGCGGGAGGTTAGGAGTGGGCCGATTAGCTGTCAACGCACGTCAACGGGAAACATGGCCGTCAATTACCGATACTCGCTGGCTGCAACGTTTGCGCGGGTTCGGCTCAGGCCGATCAAATCAGGACGATCCGAGCTGTTGCGAGCGGGCCTGGTCGCGCGGATGATGCCCGCGCCCTGGCGCTGCGGTCAGACCCCGACGATCGGCCGGGCGAGCTCCGCTCGCGCGCGCCGCTCCACCAGCAACGGCACGAACTCGCGGATGGGGCTGGACTGGAAGTGTTCCTGGGCGCGGCGGACACATCCTGTGATGTCCTCGTCGGTCGTGTCCGGGTAGGCCGCCCCGAGGCGGATCAGCAGTTCGGCGATCATGATTTCTTCGCTGATCCTGACCATGGCTTCAGAATCCGCTGGACCTGCGCGTTAGTCAAGATCTGGGGAACTGAGCGGAATGAAGACACAGATGGCACGATCCGTAACGTGGACCACTCCGCCGACACCGCACAGGCTCAGTCCCTCCTGGGTGAGTTGTGGCGGCACGTGGAGGACGTGTCGACGCGCCTGGAGAAGGCGGAGCGGCGCAAGAGCCGTGCGTCGGCATGCGATCGCCGCGAGGCCGGCAAGTTGCGTGCCGATCTGTACGAGACGCATCACCTGATCGACGCCATTCATCGCAGGTTCCCCGAAACCTGCCCGCACCGCGAGGCCGAGACGGCACCGGGCGGGCCCTGACGGCCCGATTTCGGCCAATTCCGGGTGCCGTGGAGAAAGACATGAGGTTGCCGGACGCCGTTCCTGTCTCACCGGACTTGCGAGCGCAGTAAATTGCTGCCGTGGGGAAACGACGGTTGGCCGGCGGCAGGGGTCGGTTGCTGGCACTCGCGGTCTCGGTCACCGTTGCCGCGGGCATGGTCTATGTCCAGAACACCGAGTCGAAATGTTGCGCCGAGGTCCCTGCGGCGACGGCGCCCGTAGAGCAGCAGCAGCCGGCGCCGGCGGCTCATCAAGCCGAGTTGGTGGCGGCCAGCGCACCCGTGGTGGCCCGTGACTTCCAGTTCTCCCTGCCGAAGGGCCCGGCACCCGAGGGCGGCCTACAGGTCAAGACCATCTGGGTGGCCCGCGCCATCGCGGTGATGTTCCCCGAGATCACCACCATCGGCGGGTATCGGCAGGATGCGCTGAAGTGGCATCCGAACGGTCTCGCGATCGACGTGATGATCCCGAAGTATCACTCCAAGGAGGGCATCGAACTCGGTAACCAGATCGCCGGTTTCGCCCTGGCCAACGCCAAGCGGTGGGGTGTGCTGCACGTGATCTGGCGGCAGGGCCTCTATCCGGGCATCGGAGCGCCGCATTGGACCGCCGACTACGGGAACGAGACCCTCAACCACTTCGACCACGTCCACATCGCCACCGACGGCGGCGGCTACCCCACGGGCCACGAAACCTATTTCATCGGCTCCATGAGCCGCTAGACGGACTCGCGGTCAGGCCGCGCTGCTCACATACACCGCCGACTCGCCGATAGTGGCCACGCTGTCGCCGATGATGGTTCGCAGCAGGGCTTGCTGCTCGCGTTGTCCGCGGGATACCGCGCGATCCATGCCGCTCGGCGATGCCATCGCCGCGGCGCTGCGCACCAGATTCACCGGCATCTTGACCAGCGGATACCACGGCGGCATGTAGGCGGGCAGCCCGAGGACACGCATCGCACTGGGCCCGAGGAACGCGCTGGTGATCGACAGGTGCTGCGCCCATGCCAGGCGGCGACGCAGGCCCCCGATACCGCGGTAGTGCCACGACATTGGGTCCTCGGCCATCGGAACCGACAACTGCTGCGTCGTCTCGTCGGGAACGGCCAGCGCGGTGGACGTGTGATAGAGCACGCGGATGCTCTCGCGGAAGGTCCTGGGCAGCCATTCGTCCTCCACGCCGATCAGCCAACCGACATAGCGGGTCAGGTGCGCGATGGCGTCGAGTTCGCCTGGCGCAGGCAGGATTCCCATCGCGAGCGAGGCCACCGGCGGCGCGACGAGTGCACCGACCAGTGTCGCGGCCATATCGGTCTGGTTGACGGGTACCCCCCACTCGTCGGCGCGCCAGTCCGGCATCGTCGCCACGTGGCGACGCACGAACGCGTGGATCAACCGCACGTGCAGGGTGGACCGGTACCCGGCCCCCAGGGGGTCGAGGCCGCCGTCGGAGATGACGTCCATCGCCCACTGCATCGTCTCGGCGAAGCGCTTGTTCGACCCCTTCTCCAGGGCACCCGTGCGCAGCAGGGTCTTGTTGAACCCGGAGAACTGATAACCGCCGAGCAGCGACACGTCACGCGCGATCGACATGCCGTCGGAACCGCCCCGCAGCAGTGCGCGCTGCCCTTTGCGCAGTTTGTCGCGGTCCACCCACGCCGGGACAGTCTCGACGCCGATGAAGAACTCGCGCAACGGTTCCGGGGCGTCGGGCACGTTGTCGATACCCTCGGCCAGAGCCTTCTCGAACAAGGGACGCATCTGCGCCATCCCCGCCGACGACATCCAGTCGACCAGGCGGTCCATCGGCTCGTCCCCGACCGTCAATCGCTCGCCCAAGCGGCGCCACTGCTGCGCGTCGGGGTTGCGGACGCCCAGCATCATCGAGAACGTCCGAATGGCACCGGGAACGGCGAGCGGCCGTTCGGGATGGCGAGCCGGGATGTTCAACGTGACCTCCTGGACAGAACGGGCCGAGATGACTGACTACATACGTAGTCAGAATGTAGGCGCCGGGTAGGGTGCTGTCAATGAAGCGCGTACAGGTGGTGCGCGGCTACGGCGGCGTCAGTGCGGCCGACCGCCGCACGGAACGACGAGGCAAGCTGCTCGCCGCCGGACGCCAGATCTGGGGCGAATCCGGGATCACCGAGGTGACCGTGCGGGCCGTCTGCACCGCCGCCGGGCTGACCTCGCGCTACTTCTACGAACAGTTCGAGAGCCGAGACGCCTTGCTGTTCGCCATTTCCGATGACGTGCGGGATCAGCTGCTCACCGCGCTGGTGAACGCGGGCGTCGGGGACCCGGGCACGCTGTCCGACAAGCTGCGGTCGGCGCTCACCGCGTTCCTCGACATCATCGCGGCCGACCCCCACATCCACCGCATCGCCACTGGCGACGTGAGCAGCGTCGCCGGACTGGCAGAGCACCGCACGCACATCCTGGAGATGATCACCGGCCTGATCGTCCAGCTTGCGCCCGATGTCCTGCACGCCGCGACACCGGGCCCTGCCGAGTTGCGCCGCGGCGCACAGTTCATGGTCGGTGGCGTGAACCAGATCATCGAAGCCTGGCTGGCGAATCCCGCCGAAACCACCGAGGAACTCGCGGCCGAATGCGCCGACCTCTGCGTTGCGGTGGTGCGAGGGATCACCCGGGCGGGCGACTAGCTCACGCCCTGTGTGGCCGTCACATCCGGGCAGTAGTTGTGGAGCGCCGCGGTCACCACGAGCGTGGCCTTCTCGAACGGATATGCCGACCGGGCCTCGGCGATCTGCATCGCCAGATCATCGGGCCGCATCGCCGGATCTTCGTGGGCACTCAGACACGCCTGCTGACCGAGCTGCACGAGAACGTCCCGATTGTCATCGGAGACCGGCAGGCCCAGCGAGGACACCTCCGCGAGATAGCCCTGATCGTCGGCGCGAGCCGCCGGGGCCACGGCGAGCCCGGCCGCGGCCGCAGCCACCAATACGGAGATCATCGGCGCCTTCATGCTCGTCACACTGTCAGATCCGCGTCAGGATCCCGCGGACGCGCGCCGTCGGCGCAGCCCGGTTCTCACCGCGCCGGCCCTACATCCAGCTCGGCGGCCTGATCGAATTCGCCACGTCGACAAGCCGGTAACGATGCCGCCGCCGTGGCGAGTGCCGCGCCAGCTCCCGCAGCACCTCCTCGATGCCGACGCGCAAACCGCGTTGGTCGAAGGCATGGCCGAGGATCGGCTCGCCGGCCGAGGGCAGCGCGCCGGACCGGAGCCAGTCCAGCGCGACACCGAGAACGAACGCCCGGATCTGCAGAACGCGCGGCTCGGTCTCGGGCAGAGCAGCCACGCGCCGTGCGGCATCACGCAACTGCGCCTCGGTGATCTCGGCGTTGGTCCGCCCCTCGAGCAGCATCACCGCCGACGTCAGTTGGGCCTCCCCGTAGTGGCGTGAGGTCACCGGGACGTGATCGAGCACATCGATCGCGGCGGGCCGGTCGCCCTGGCCTGCGAGCAGTCGGGCCAGGCCGAACGCCGCGCTGACCATCGCATGGTCGGTGCGCCACAACGTCCGATAGCACCGTTCTGACAACTGCCGCAACCGTTCCGCGTTCGGCGCGTCGTCCGTGGCCAGCAGCAGTTCGGCAGTCGCGGCGGCGGCCAGCTTGGGTGCGGGCTCACCTGGAAGCAGGGCCGCGACCCGCTCGAAACTCGCCAGGGCCGCCCCGAGATCACCGGATGCCAGGCCGGCGATCCCATCGTCCCAGTCCTCCCGCCATTCGTCCTCGGCGTCCTCGACCGGTACCGGTTCCGGCAGGCCGTCCGCGACGTCGCGGGCCTCCAGCGCTACGCTGCGCCGACGCCCGTCGACGAACACATCGGTGCCCTGCAACGCCAGATCGACGCCGAATGTGGAGCGAGGCACGCTGAACAGTGTCGACGTCCGGGGACTCGGCAAGCCCGTCTGCTCGGCGACGATCTCGTGCAGGACGCCCCGGCACTGGTCCGCCATCTCGTCGACGGACGAGAACCGTTGTGCCGGCCGAGGGTTGGTCGCGCGGACGAGCAGCCGATAGAAGGATTCGTACCGCTCGAACAAGGGCACCTCGTCGCGGGCGGGCAATGTCTCGGCATAGCGATCGCTGGGCAGGTCGACGGTCAGCTTGGCCAGGGTTCGGCCCACCGTGTAGACATCGGTGGCGACCGACGGTCCGGTCCGGACGATCTCGGGTGCCTGAAACCCTTTGGTGCCGTAGATGTAGCCGAAATCCCCGACACCGGACACCGCGCCCATGTCGATCAATTCGATGTTGTCCTCGGTGAGCATGATGTTGTCGGGCTTGAGATCGTTGTAGACCAGGCCGAGTGAGTGCAGATACGACAGCGACGGCATGACGTCGAGCAGGTATCCCAGCGCCTGCTCCACCGGCATCATCGGTTTGGCCGGGTCCCCGGACGCTGCCTGCTGTTTCGCAAGGATGGCTTCCAGCGTGGTCCCGCCGATGTACTCCATCACGATGTAGCCGACCGGGCGCCCGTCGAACCCCGGGTGTTCGACGAAGTTGTAGATCTTGACGATGCCGGGGTGGTTCACCATCGCCAGGAACTGACGTTCGGCGACGACGATCGCCTGTGCCTGTTGCGCTTCGGGTTGGAGCAGACCTTTGAGCACCACCCACCGATCGCTGACATTGCGGTCGACGGCCAGATAGATCCAGCCGACACCGCCGTGGGCGATGCAACCCTGAACCTCGTACTGGCCCGCAACCAGCTCGCCGGTCTCCAGTTGTGGTGAGAACGAGAACAACGCGCCGCAATGCGGGCACACCCCTTCGCACGGCCCGGGCCCACCGGCAGTCCCCCGGCCGACCGGTCGGCCGCAGCCACTGCATTCCCGTTTCGACTCGGCGACAACGGGATTGGTGAGTAGCGCGCCGGCAGGCTCGATGTCCTCCCTGATCGGGATCTCGACCAGGCCATCCCCGATCCGACGACGCCCGGTACGCAACCGCGGGCGGGTGCCCTCGACCTTGACCGGTGACGACTCGGTCACCAGGACGGCTCGCGTTCCCTCCTGCTCCGCCATGTCAGTCTCGATACCTCGGCAGCGGCGGACTCGGCGGACCGAGCACCGTGAGCCATTTCCGGTATAGCGACAACCATGTCCCGTCTTGCCGGATCCGTTCCAGGCTCGCGTTGACGGCCCGGACCAGATCCTGACGGGACTTGTTCATGCCGATGCCGTAGGGCTCATCCTCCAGACTCGGACCGACCAGGTGCAGGTACGGATCCTGCACGGCCATCCCGGCCAGTATCGAGTCGTCGGTACTGACCGCATCGGCCTGGCCCTGCTGCAGCGCCACCAGGCAATCGTCCCAATTCTGGACGGCCAGCAGGACCGCTGCCGGCGCCACCCGGGCGACCGTGGCCAGCGATGTCGTGTCCACCTGCGAGCACACCCTCTTGTCCGCCAGGTCGGCCGGTCCCCGGATCGGCGAGTCCTTGGGCACGAGCAGCCGTTGGTGCGCATCGAAATACACCGTGGAGAAGGCGATCTCCTCGGCGCGGGCGCAGGTGATCGTCATCGCCTTCACGACGATGTCGACGGTGCCGTCCTGCAGGGCGGTGATGCGCTCGGGCGAGGTCAGCAGGCGGAACTCCACCTTGCCGGGGTCGCCGAGCAGGTCGCGGGCCACCTCGCGCGCGATATCGACGTCGAAACCGGTCAATTCGCCCGAAACGGGATCGCGAAAACTCATCAGATTGGTGTTCTGATCGATACCGACAATCAGCCGGCCCCGCTGCCGGATCGCCTGCACTGCCGGTCCGGACACCGCCGAAGGTCTCAAACTCGCGGTGGCATCGCAACTCTCGACCGGGACGCCGCGAACCCCGGAGGCCACCACGGCGCCGCTCGGCGTCGGCATCGTGGTGAGCGAGGCCGATACCTGGACAAGCGGTTGGGTCGCGGAACATCCCGTCACCACGGTCGCGGCGACGACGATGAATCCGGCTACGGCCCGCATCAGTGGTACTCGCTCAGTCTCGGCGCGATGCCCGCGGCGACAGCGAGCGCGGCCAGCACACCGATGGCCGCGGCACCGGCGGGCAACGCACTCAGCGCCCCGTACGCACGGGTGATCCCGTCGCGCTGCCGGTCACGCAATCGTGCGATGTCGTCCCCCAACGCCTGGTCCAGCCGGGTGAACTGTGCCGTCGAACCCCGTATTTCGTCGTCTCGTGCGATCGCCACGGCACCGGGATAGTCACCGCTGCCCAGCTTTCCGCGGATCTCGCCGTGTGCGGCTTTCCAGCCGTGCAGCGCGTCCTGCGCCCCGTTGACCGCATGTCTGTCGAGGATCCGTCCCACCTGCGTGGTCCGTTCTTCGAATCGGATGTCGGAGAGTGTGTCGGAGCCGCGTTTGAGCAGCCCGAGGATTTCGTCCGCGCGGGCCTGCTGCACCAGGATCCGGGCGGTCACCGCCGATTCGAGCGGCTCGCCTCCGGCCGCGCGGGCACCGTTGACGGCATGCGTCACAACGAGTCCGGCCACCGTCAGCCACACAGCGAGCGCAATCATCAACACCGATGCCAACAGCAGGCCTGGGTTGATGCGCCGATGGCTGCGCCGGGCGACGAAAACCTGCGCGAACAGCAACAACCCCACTGCCAGCGCGGCTCCCGCGATCAACGCAGGAGGCGCCGCAGCCGACCGTCCCGATGCCATGACGGCCTCGGCCTGCGTCCGGTACAACCGCTCGGCGTCCGGGAGGATGGACTGCTGCATCAGCGTGGAGGATTCGCTGAGGTACGCGACGCCGATCGGGCGGCCGTCGCGGTTGGCCGCACGAGCGGTCCCCATCATGCCGGTGTAGACCGCCAGCTGGTTGGACAGGTCGGTGAGCAACGTCAGCGACTGGATATCGTTGGGCGACACCCCATTCGAAGCGGTAACCAGGCCGGCCGACGCCTCTCCGACCGCGGCGTCGTAGCGATCGCGGACATCGCGCGGTTCCACACCGCCGGCGAGGAAGGCGGTGGCCGCCGTCGTGTTGGCGGACGACAGGGCACTGTAGATCCGTTGTGCGGCATCGGCCAGCGGTTCGGTGTGTGACCGCAGGGTCTGAAGCTCGCGTTGCCGATCGGCCGCCGTCGCCGATGCCGCCACGCCCACGGTCAGTACCGCCGCGATCACGATGACGGCCAGCACCGCGATCCGGCCGGGCGTGGCCCGCAGGAAGTCGACAACCGGGCGGTCTGGTTCCTCGGCGTCGGCCAGCACGGACGCGTCGAGTGTGAGCGCCTGCCGACTCTCCAACTCACCGCTGTGCACTCGACATCACCTCGTCGCGGGCTGGGCCCGGAACAGCGATACCGGACTCGATCGAACGCCGACGAATGCACGGTAGCCCCCGCAAACGCGCTACGTGGGCTTTATTACGCAGCCGCCACGCTCTCGGCGGCCAGCACCTCGGCGGCGGCACGCTCACCCGACCGCACCGCACCGTCGATCCAGCCGCACATGATGGCCGAACTCTCGGTGCCGGCCCAGTGGATCCGTCCGCACGGGGCGCGCAGCGCGGGCCCGAACTCGGTGAGCACACCGGGCGCGGCGTGACTGATCATCCCGCCACCCGAATACCTTTCGACCGTCCAGTTCTGCTCGTGATAGCCCACCGGTGACGCGGCCTTCGGACCGAAGCGGTCGATCAACTCACCGATCACGACAGCTTTGCGCTCGGCGGCGTCGAGCAGCCCCAGCCGACGGGCGGCGGGCCCCTCGGTGATGACGCACATGATTCCGGGAGTGCCGGTGTCGGTGCAGGCGTCGATGGTCAGCGTCGCGGGGCTGCCGGGTGCGGCGGACTGTCCGCACAGCCCGTCGGCCCGCCAGAATGCCGTGTCATAGATGACCGAGATCTTGAAGACGGCACCGCTGGGCATCCGCTGGTGGAGGAACATTCGGTCCACGGGAAGCATTGGCTCATAGATGATCTGGCTCGCCACAGCCAGAGGGACGGCGACGATCGCCTGCCGCGCTCGCACCGTCAGGCTCTCGGCGTGCATCGTCACGCCCTCGTCGTCGTGCGCGATGAGGTGCACCGGCTGCGAAAGATGCAGCGCGCCGCCCAGTTCGGCCGCCATCGGTCCGTAGACGGCGCCCATGCCACCGCGCACCCGGGCGTCCTGCGCGCCGCCCTTGTTGGAGATGACGAAGCCCGGGCCGCCGCCCGACCCCATCTGGTGAAGCGCCCACAACAACGACACCTCGGATCCCGCCGAGGTGTAGATGCCGGCGAGTGCCATCTCGAGCATCTCGCGCGCCTGCTTGGAGCGCATGTGACGGTTGATCCACTCCCCCAGGCTGATCCGGTCCCACTCGACCGCCTTCTTCGCCTCCCATGGGGCATCGAACGGAATGGTCCTGCACATCAACTCCACCTCGAGCAGTCCGGCGCCGAGGTTGGCGATCGCCCACGGGCTCATCGCCCACGGAATCGTGCCGGAATAGCGGTGCTGTTTGCCGTCGAGGATCATCATGGCGTCGCCGTCGACGTACTCCTTGTACTCCTCGACGCCGAACTCGGCCATCAGGGCCTTGATGCGGTCCTGCCCCGGTCCGATCCAGGCCCCACCGCGGTCGATCCACGTTCCGTCATCCAGCACCTCGGTGAAGGTCCGGCCACCGACCCGGTCACGCGCCTCGAGCAGGGCCACGGAGCGGCCCGCCTGTTTGAGCCGCAAGGCCGCGGCGAGGCCTGCGAAGCCCGCGCCCACCACGCAACAGTCGACATCTGTCATGGCTCGACCTCCCGTTTTCGACGGGGCTGGATTCGCTCAAATTACGCCGTCGTCAGCCGCCGCGTAGGCACTGTCGACCGACTGGTGTGGTAAATGCCATAACTTTTGCCCATCTGGGCACACATCACTCCGATCGAGCCCACTTCGGGCCCGCTGGCACACCGTGCCCGCCCCCTGAAATCCGGACCGGTGGCCGCGTGTGCGCTGATTTCTGACCTGCCGATACGCCGGGGTTCGCCCACTGTTCACCTCGCGTTCGCCGGACGCCCGTGCGCGTCAAGCATCGGTTGACGGATGACCGCCGAACTAGTTGCCATCGACAGCACCAGACAACTTCGCGATTCCGGGGATGGTCCACCCCGCCGGTAGGGTCCGGTCCTCGTGGGTAGACACCAGTTGAAAAAGGATCGGCGCCGCCGATCTGCAGCCATGGCTGCCGTCGTCGTGCCTGCCGCCGCACTCCTCGTCGTCGGCGCAGACACGGTGCCGGCCACCAAGGGCGGTGCCGAGGTTGTCGCGCCCCCTGCCGTCCAGCCGGCGGCCGCGCCTGCGGCACCCGCTGCACGTGCCGACCGCGCCGTCCGCCGGAACATGAGGTTCCCGCTACCCGCCGGCCGGGCCTCGGAGAAGGGCCTCCAGATCGAGACCATCCTGGCGGCCCGCGCGGTCAGCGCGCGGTTCCCCGAGATCCTGGACATCGGCGGGGTCCGGGCCGATTCCATGAAGTGGCACCCGAACGGGTTGGCGATCGACGTGATGATCCCGAACTACAGCACTCCGGAAGGCAAAGCCCTCGGAGACCGGATCGTCGCGTACGTCCTCGACAATGCCGATCGGTTCGGCGTGAACCACGTGATCTTCCGGCAGCAGATCTACTCCCGCGGCAAGGCCCCGCGAATGATGTCGGACCGCGGCGGAGCTACCGCCAACCACTACGACCACGTGCACATCGCCACCAACGGCGGTGGATTCCCCACCGGTCACGAAACGTACCTGACGTAATGTCCATCCGCCGACGCCCGACATTGCCATCGGCCGTCGTGGAGTCCCTGCACCCCTCTCTCCGTCGGTAGCCAACCGACCTTCGATCCACAGCCGTCGCCCGATTCCCAGGTGACGCACAGGAACATTCCGCAGCTACGCGGTTGTGGCGCCCGGCCCGGTGCCATACCGTGTCAACCTAGTTGATTAGTCGTCCTAGAGGAATGTTCTTGCGGTCCGCGCCTGTCACCGCGCATTGAAAGGGTCACGGATGCAGCGGTTTTCGATCGGACGCCGGCTGGTCCAACGCTGGATGTACCTGGTGGCGGTAGTGGTGATCGCGCTGGCCGGCTTCGTGGTGTTCCGGCTGCACGGCATCTTCGCGTCTGAGGACGTCACGGCGACACCGATTGGCTCTGGAAGCGACATCGTGCCGTTCAACCCCAAACACGTGGTCCTGGAGGTTTTCGGCCCGCCCGGCACGATCGCGACCATCACCTACATGGACGTCAACGCCCAACCGCAGCGCGCCGACGCCGTCACGCTGCCCTGGACCTACGACACGACCACCACCCAGCCCGCCGTCGCGGTGAACGTCTCAGCGCAGGGCAACGGCGACTCGATCGGCTGCCGGATCAAGATCGACGACGTGGTCAAGGACGAGAGAACAGTGAACACCTTGAACGCCTTCACCTACTGCCTGGACAAATCCGGATGAGCGCCCAACGGGTTCCGGATCTGATCCGGCGGTTCTCGGTGCTGATCGCCCTGTTCTGGTTGGGACTGGCGGTCGTGACGAATGTTTTCGTGCCGCAGCTGGAGACCGTCGCCGAGTCGCACAACGTGTCGCTGAGCCCCCAGGACGCGCCGTCGTTGCAGGCCGCAAAGCGGATCGGCAAGGTGTTCGACGAATTCGATTCCGACAGTTCGGCGATGATCGTGCTGGAGGGCGATCAGCCACTCGGCGCCGACGCACACCACTACTACGACGGCTTGGTCCAAAAGCTCCGCCAGGACACCGAGCACGTCCAGCATATCCAGGATTTCTGGGGCGATCCGCTCACCGCGGCCGGCTCGCAGAGCGCCGACGGCAAGGCCGCGCTGGTGCAGGTGTACCTCGCAGGAAACCAGGGCGAGTCGCTGGCCAATGAATCCGTCGATTCAGTGCGACGCATCGTCGATGACACACCGCCGCCGCCCGGAGTCAGGGCCTACGTCACGGGCGCCGCTCCGCTGGTCACCGACCAGTTCGAGGTGGGCCGCCACGGCACCCTGAAAACCACCCTGATCACCCTGGGGGTGATCTTGGTGATGCTGCTGTCGCTCTACCGTCGCTTCACGACGGCGATTCTCGTGATTTTCACGGTGATGATCGAGTTGACCGCATCACGTGGCGTCGTCGCGGTGCTGGCGAACGCCGGCATCATCGAATTGTCGACGTATTCGACCAATCTGCTGACGCTGCTGGTCATCGCCGCCGGAACCGACTACGCGATCTTCATCCTCGGCCGCTTTCACGAAGCGCGGTATGCCGGACAGGATCGCGTCACGGCGTTCAACACGATGTATCACGGAACCGCGCACATCATCCTTGGTTCGGGTCTGACGATCGCCGGCGCGGTGTTGTGCCTGACCTTCACCCGGCTCCCGTACTTCAACAGTCTCGGCGTGCCTGCCGGAATCGGTGTCCTCGTCGCAGTGGTGGCGGCGTTGACCCTGGCGCCGGCGCTCCTGGTCATCGGCAGGCACTTCGGCCTGTTCGAGCCGTCCCGTCCGATGCGCACCCGGGGTTGGCGACGCATCGGTACCGCCATCGTCCGCTGGCCCGGGCCCATCCTGGTGGTGACCATCGCCGTCGCCCTGATCGGTCTGCTCGCCCTGCCGCGATACAGCACGAGCTACGACGCCCGGCCCTACATGCCGGCAAGCGCCCCGGCCAATGTCGGTTACGCGGCCGCGGAACGCCATTTCTCGCAGGCCAGGCTGAATCCCGAACTGCTGATGGTCGAAGCCGATCACGACCTACGCAATCCCACCGACATGATCCTGCTGGAGCGCGTCGCCAAGGCCGTCTTCCACACCGACGGCATCGCTCAGGTGCAGTCGATCACCCGGCCGCTCGGCACGCCGCTGGACCACACGTCGATTCCTTTCCAGATCAGCGCGAGCAGTGCGGCGCAGATCAACAATCTGCCTTTCCAGCAGGCCCGCACGGCCGACCTGCTCAAGCAGGTGGACGTGATCAACAACTCGATCGACGTTCTGCGGCAGCAGTATTCGCTTCAACAGCAGTCCAGCGCAATCACCGATGAACAGAGCAAGGCTTTCCAGGAGACGGTCGCCACGGCCCAGAACCTGCGGGACAAGATCGCCGACTTCGACGACCAGTTCCGCCCGCTGCGCAATTACTTCTACTGGGAGCCGCACTGTTTCGATATCCCGATGTGCGCGGCGCTGCGGTCGGTCTTCGACGCACTCGACGGCATCGACGCGCTGACCGACCAGCTGGGCAACGTCTCGGGAAGTATCGCCAAGCTGGATGCGCTGCAGCCGAAGTTGTTGGCGCTGATTCCTCCTCAGATCGCCAGCCAACAGACCAACCGCGACCTGACGATGACGAACTACGCCACCAATTCTGGCCTCAACGACCAGAGTGCGGCGGCGTTGCAGAACTCCACCGCGTTGGGTCAGGCCTACGACGCGTCGAAGACCGATGACTCGTTCTATCTGCCGCCGGAGGCGTTCACCAACCCCGAATTCCAGCGTGGGCTCAAGCTTTTCCTGTCACCGGACGGCAAGGCCGCCCGCATGATCATCACCCACGACGGCGATCCCGCTACGCCCGAAGGCATTTCGCACATCGACGCCATCCGGCATGCCGCGCAGGACGCCGTCAAAGGCACTCCCCTGGCCGGGTCCAGGATCTATCTGGCCGGTACTGCCGCCACCTACAAGGACATTCAGGACGGCGCCAGGTACGACCTCATGATCGCGGCCATCGCGGCTCTCTCCCTGATCCTGCTGGTGATGATGTTCATCACCCGCAGCATCGTCGCGGCGATCGTCATCGTGGGCACCGTGGCCCTGTCCCTGGGCGCCTCGTTCGGGCTTTCCGTGCTGATCTGGCAGGACATCCTCGGCATCGACCTCTACTGGATCGTGCTCGCACTGGCCGTCATCCTGCTGCTGGCCGTGGGGTCGGACTACAACCTGCTGCTGGTCTCCCGGTTCAAGGAGGAGATCCACGCCGGTCTGAACACCGGCATCATCCGGGCGATGGCGGGATCCGGCGCGGTGGTGACGTCGGCCGGTCTGGTGTTCGCGGCCACCATGGCCTCGTTCGTGTTCGCCGACTTGCGGATCCTCGGTCAGATCGGAACGACGATCGCCCTCGGTCTGCTGTTCGACACGCTGATCGTGCGCTCGTTCATGACGCCGGCCATCGCCACCCTGCTCGGGCGCTGGTTCTGGTGGCCGCTGCGGGTGCGCCCCCGCCCCGCGAGCCAGATGCTGCAGCCCTACGGCTCGCGCGCAGCGGTGCGCCAGCTGTTGTTGTGGGAGGACGGAGACCCGGTCGCCGGGTCGTCACGCTCGAACAAGTAGCGAAATTCAGTTCGCGCCAACAGCACTGAGCTCATCGGCGGGTTCGGGTGCCGCCACCGAAACCTGCCCGAGCTTCCCCTTCAAGGCCGCGACGCGGCGCAACTGCGCCGCGATGTTCATCGACGTCAGCATCGGGATCCCCCCGATGAACGTCCGGAACGAGGGGTTGCCGCCGTGAACGTGGAGTTCGTAGAGGCAGCCGACCACATAGAAGAACCCCATGCTGAACAGGACGGCGGGTATCGCGTAGGCGAGCGGTGATCGAGCGTCGTTCACCAGTTCGGTCGCGTAGTCGAACTCGTCCCGCGACATCGGTTCGCGCTTGCGCAGTTTGGCCAGAACGGCCTTGTGCGCGCCCACTTTCTCACCGAGCGCAGCAGGGGTTCGCTTCTCCAACCGGCCGATGTACACGAAGACACACGCCGCGAAGGTCGCTGCCATCACGGCGGCAAGAATCGTGAGATCACCCCAGACACCGAGATCCACCGCGGCCGCTCCTCTGCTTCCCGACCGGACGTTGCCGGATTACCTAGAACCACTAACAACGCTACCGCAGGTTCGACCCAGGGAAACAGTGCTGACAGGGCTTTCGCAGGAAAGCCCGCCGGGTGCTACTCGGCGTCGCTGATGTCCTCCAGGCGCTGCGTCACTCGAGCCAGCGCCTCGTCGAAGACATCCACTTTTTCGCCGCGCTTCTCGTTGGCCGGCTGGGCCGCGCCCCGGCCACCTTCGGCCTCGACGCGAGCCGCGCCCTGGCGCCGCAACAGGCTGAAGTTCTTCTCACGTGCTTGTCTGAGCCGACTCTGCAGATCCTTCAGCGACTTCTCGTCCATGCGCGCCAGAGCCTCGAGATGGCTCTCGGCGATCAACGAGCTTTCCTGCGCGGTCAGGTTCACATGGTTGCTCACCCTTGATTCATAGCGCGGCCCGGCCGTAGCGGGAAGGGATTCGCTGTGTGAGCCAACACCCAACCGTGGAATTGCTGATCTACGGCGCGCCGGAACCGATATCGGACGCTACCGGAGCGATGATGCAGATGTGGTTGTTGATGCGAATGTGACAAACGGTGCGCCGGCGCCCGAGACCTCCGGGCCGGAAGCTGAGCAGGTGCAAGGTGAAGCACAGACGATTGCCGGCCCGCAGCCGGAGCCGCAGCGCGTGTGGTCGATGCCCAAGCCTGAGGTGACGCGCAAGAAGGCCGACGAGGTGGGGCGAATCGCGCGCACTGCCGGCACGGCCGTGATGAAGATGAGCGTCGACGCGGCCCGGTCAGGCACTCGCGCCGTGAGCCAGTTGTCCCGTGCGATCGCGGCGGTGCCGCCGGCCGTGCGCCTGGTGACCGCGGTGGGCGTGACCATGCTGCTGGGCATCGTCGGCGCAATCGCACTGCAGAACTCTTTCGGCCTCGCGTGCATCGTCGTGGTGGTCCCGGTGTGCTCGTTCGCCCTCGGTGCGCTCGCACACCGCTGGTACAGCGGACTGGGCGTTGAGCCCGCGCCTCGCGTGGAAAGCCAGGGCGCCTCGGCGCCCGAATTGCAGCGTTCGGTCGAGTACGTCGACAAGAAGCTCGCGGTCGCGCTCAACGCATTCGGCGCCGAACGTCAGCAGCACGCGATGATCGCGCTGTTCCAGGCCAAGACGGCCGTCGAACTCACGCTCGGGACGGAGCAGGACGAGGCGAGCCACGTCGACGCGCTGCTGTCCCTGGAAGGCCACGATTCACGGCCGCGCATCAGGGCAGGCTCAGCGCCCAAGTCCTTGCGAGAAAGCAATTCACTGGCGGCGTCATGACCGACGGGCACACTCTCTCGGGCCAGGTCGCCCTCATCGAGGACGACTACACATTGGTGATCAATCGCGGCGCTGAGGCAGGTGTGGTGCCGGGCATGGTTTTTGCCGTGCACTCCGATTCGGACCAGGTGATCACCGATCCCGAATCCGGCCGGGAATTGGGCAGACTCACCCGCGAGAAGCTCCGGGTGCGGGTGTTCGACGTGCAGCCGTTGTTCTCCCGCGCACACACCTTCGCCAGGACCGACGACTTCTACGGCCTGTTCCAGGCGACGGCCGTCGTGACGATAGACGTCGGCGACAACCTCGAATTGGTGGCGGGCGAATCCGGGTCCCGTCGGGCGGTGTCGGGATAGCGACCCGCAGGACCGTTCGCGAGAGCTGCCTCTTGCCACACATGTCGAAATCCCTACGGCCATGGCAGAACAGTGGGATCGTGCAGACATGCGATCAACAGAGATCGTCGCGGCGTTCTGGAACGACGTCTGGTACGCCCACGAAGCCGCCGCCCTCGGCCGGTTCGCCGCCGCCGACATCGTCATCGAAGCAAGCGGTCGGAGAATCTCTGGAGTAGACAGCGTCAAACGCTGGGTGCAGCAATTCCTCGATCACGTCGACGACTTGCACATCTATGCGGTCGAACCCTTTCAGAACGAGGATGGCACCCGCGTCACCTCCGTGTGGTCCGTGGCCGACGGCAAGCTGCAGCACGGTCGGGTCGAACAGGTCTCGTTCGAGCCGTATCACTCGTTGCTCACGAAGTAGCACGCTGTGCTGGCACGATTCGGGCGGCGGGCGATGGCGGCGAGCACGCTCGCCCTATCCGCCATTGTCGGCGCGCCGAACGCCTCGGCCGAGCCGATCGCCACCTGCACCAGCGACGTTGTCGATGGCGTAGAGGTCGATTACTGCGTCGGCAACCCGAACGCGAACCCGGACACCGTCACCGGTGCGCCGGGCGTCAACGTGGACGTCGAGTTCGGTTTGGGAATCGGCCTGGGCTGACATCAGCCGGGTACGAAAAAGGCGGCTTCCCTGTCTCGGGAAACCGCCTCTTACCTGCTACTTCATCTGTCGGGCTGACAGGATTTGAACCTGCGACCACTTGACCCCCAGTCAAGTGCGCTACCAAGCTGCGCCACAGCCCGCTTGCTTCCGGCTTGCACCGGCAGCGAGTCGAAAGCTTACCGTAGAGACTCGCTTTCGCCCCAATCGCTCCCCCGTTGTGTCACCGCGCCGCGGTGTCCGGCTCGTCTGCCAGCTCTTCTTCGGCATGCTCCTCGGCGTCGAGCTGCTCGGGCAGGTATTCCGGCGCCCGCGAGGTGCGCCAGGCGTACAGCACCAACCCGGCCCATGCGATCGCGATCGTGGCGTAGATGGCCGTCGAGGCCGCGCCGTGAATGCCGAAGTACTTCAGCAGCTTCTGCGCATTGGTCAGCACGATCACGCCACCCACCGCGGTGCCCAGCAGCGCGGGGCTGACCTTCGACACCAACCAGGCGGCCAGCGGTGCGGCCAGGACGCCGCCCGCCGCCAAGCCCGCCACGATCGGGAGGTTGTGCAGGAAGTCGGACCGCAGGCCCACCAGGAAGCCCAGCGACGCCGATACCGCGACCAGGAACTCCGAGGCGCTCACCGATCCGATCACCGTGCGGGGCGCGGTCTTGCCCTGCGACAGCAGCGTGCTGGTGGTCACCGGACCCCAGCCGCCACCACCGGAGGCGTCGATGAAGCCGCCGAACAAGCCCAGCGGGGTCAGGAACTTCGCGGTGTGCGAGGAGCTGCCGGTACGGAACGCCGGCGGCGAACCCAGTGAGAACCGCAGCAGCACATACACACCGATGCCGAGCAGGATCGAGGCCATCAGCGGCGCGGCGTCCTCGGTCGACAGCGAGGAGAGCACCGTGGCCCCGAGGAACGCTCCGATCGCGCCGGGCACACCGAGCTTGAGCACGATGCTCCAGTCGATGTTCTTGAACCGCCAATGCGACAGACCGGACGCCAGCGTGGTGCCGACCTCCGCCAGGTGCACCGCGGCGCTGGCCTGCGCCGAGGCCACCCCGCTGAGCACCAGCAGGGTCGAGGCGGTGACACCGAAGGCCATGCCCAGCGCACCATCGACCAACTGGGCCCCGAGGCCGACGAGCGTGAAGATCAGAAGCGAACGCATGGGTTCGGCTGCTTTCGATTGTGGTCGCCGGGCGACCTGATGACTGACGGGCGCGGATCAGATGCGCGCGCGACACCATTCATCGAAAGCCATCAACCGGCGCGACGGCCAGAACGGCTCGAGAGCAGCAAGAGCAGACGGTGCGGTGCGGTATGCACGTTCGGCCACCGGTCGCCCCTCTCCCTCGTCGTTAGACAGACTGAGCAAGCCTACAAGAGTCCGGGCGGAATCCCGCCGATGGGCTCACACCGTCAGCAACCGGTACAGCCCGATCAGGCCCACCACGACGATCACGGCCCGCAACGCGTTCGGCGACAGCCGGCGGCCGTAGTGCGCGCCGAGGAATCCGCCGATCAGCGAACCGATCGCGATCAGGCCCGCCGCCTCCCAGCTGATCCGGTCGAACGCGACGATCGTGTAGGCCAGGGCCGCCACGATGTTGACCAACAACGACAGCAGGTTTTTGGCGGCGTTCATCCGCTGCATCGACTCGGGCAGCAGCGCACCCATCACCGCGATCAGCAGGATTCCCTGGGCCGCGGTGAAGTAGCCGCCGTAGATACCGACGGCGAACGTGCCGATCACCAGCACGGCCATGCGCTGCGGGCTGACATGGTCGGCCGACTGGCCGGACGCCTCCGCGCGCTGCCGTGCCCAGGCTTGGATCCGCGGCCCGACGACCACCAGAACCAGGGCCAGGATGAGCAGGATCGGCACCACTGTGACGAACACTTTTTCCGGCAGGTGCAGCAGCAGCCAAGAGCCCAGGCCGGCACCGATCACCGATCCGGGAATCTGCCAGCGCAGCCGCTTCCACTGCCCGCGCAGTTCTCGCCGGTAACCCCAGGTGCCCGAAACCCCGCCGGCGACCAGACCGACGGCATTCGACATCGTCGACGTGACCGGCGGAATCCCCAACGCCACCAGCGTGGGGAAGGTGATCAGCGTGCCGGACCCGACGATGGCGTTGATCGCTCCCGCGCCGACGCCGGCCAGGGCGATCAGGATCATATGGGTGACAGACACTCGGGCCACCCTATCGGCCGGACTTGTGCACGGCTCGTCACGCCAGGCATTACCCGGCGTGCACAAATCGCTAGCGCTTCTTCGGTGCTCCGCGCTTCTCCCGGACCCGGACATTGATCCGCACCGGGCTGCCCTCGAAACCGAACTGCTCACGCAGGCGTCGCTCGAGGAACCGGCGGTAACCGGCCTCCAGGAACCCGGAGGTGAACAGAACGAAGGTCGGTGGGCGGGTGGCCGCCTGGGTGGCGAACAGGATCTTGGGCTGCTTGCCACCGCGCACCGGTGGCGGTGTCGCGGAGACGATCTCCTTGAGGAAGTTGTTGAGCTGTCCGGTCGAGATCCGTTTGTCCCAGGAGGCCAGCGAGGTCTCCAGCGCCGGCACCAGCTTCTGCACCGCCCGGCCGGTCATGGCCGAGATGTTGACCCGCGGCGCCCACTGCACCTGCACCAGTTCCCGGTCGATCTCTTTGTCCAGCAGGTACCGCCGGTCCTCGTCGACCAAGTCCCATTTGTTGAATGCGATGACCAGTGCCCGCCCGGCCTTCGATCACCATCGACAGCACCCGCAGGTCCTGCTCGGTCAGCGGCTGGGAGGCATCGATCAGCATGATCGCCACTTCGGCCGCATCGATCGCGCCGTGGGTGCGCACCGAGGCGTAGAACTCGTGGCCGCTGGCCTGGCCGACCTTGCGACGCAGGCCGGCAGTGTCGACGAAACGCCAAGTCTTGCCGCCCAATTCGATCAGCGAGTCGACGGGATCGACCGTGGTGCCCGCGACGTCGTGCACCACCGAACGCTCGTCGCCGGCCAGCCGGTTCAGCAGCGAACTCTTGCCGACGTTCGGCTTGCCCACCAGAGCCACGCGGCGCGGGCCGCCGGCACCGCTGCCACCCACCTCCGAAACCTCGGGCAGCTTTTCCATCACGGTATCGAGCAGATCGGCCACGCCCCGGCCGTGCATGGCGCTGATCGCGTGCGGCTCGCCGATGCCCAGCGACCACAGTGCCGCGGCATCGGATTCGCCCCGCTGGGTGTCAACCTTGTTGGCCGCCAGGAAGACCGGCTTGCCCGACTTGCGCAGCATCCGGGCCGCCGCCTCGTCGGCCGAGGTCGCGCCGACGACCGCATCGACCACGAGGATGATCGCGTCGGCGGTGCGCATCGCCACCAGGGCCTGATCGGCCACCAGCTGCTGCAGGCCCTTGGCGTCGGGTTCCCATCCCCCGGTGTCCTGCACCATGAACCGGCGGTTCAGCCAGTTCGCGTCATAGGACACCCGGTCGCGGGTCACTCCGGGAATGTCCTGCACGACGGCTTCGCGACGCCCCAGGATCCGGTTCACCAGAGTCGATTTCCCGACATTGGGCCGGCCGACGACGGCGACCACCGGAGGCGGCGCGGCGGCCTCCTCGAGAACCTCGGCAACTTCGTCGCTGAACTCCCAGTCGCTCTCGTCCGACCAGGTGCCGTCACCATCAGAGTCGCTCATCGGCGCACCCCCGCATGCTGGGTCACCAGGTCGAGAAGGTGTGCCACGACCTGTGTTTGGTCCATGTCACTGGTGTCGACCACCAGTGCATCCTCGGCTGCCCGCAACGGGGAAACGGCCCGCGTGGAATCGAGGTGGTCGCGCCGCTGCACGTCGGCGAGCACCGTCGCGTAGTCGTCGGGCAGTCCGCTCGCGATGTTCTGCGCGTTGCGGCGCCGGGCCCGCTCCTCGGCCGAGGCGGTCAGGAAGATCTTGACGTCGGCCTTGGGCAGCACCACGGTGCCGATGTCACGGCCTTCGACCACCACCCGTCCACCAGCAGATGCCAGCTCGCGCTGCTGATCGACGAGCCGGGCACGCACCGCGGGGACCGCCGACACCGCCGACACCGCGCGGGTCACCGCGTCACCGCGGATCTCGTCCGAGACGTCTTCACCACCCAGGAACGCGCGATCCTCACCGGGATCCGAACCCACACCGATCGCCGCCTCCGACGCCACCGCGTCGATGGCCGCGGCATCGTCCAGGTCGGCCCCGGCGCGCAGGACCGCCAGCGTGACGATCCGGTACATCGCGCCGGTGTCCAGGTAGCTCGCCCCCAGGGCTTGCGCCAAACCTTTTGACACCGAAGACTTTCCGGTTCCTGCCGGCCCATCGACCGCCACCACCAGAGACCCGCTCACATTCCCACCGCCTGATAAAGCTCGCCGACTTCCTTACGGCTGAGCGCCCTGATACTGCCCGGCCGCTGGTCCCCCAGCGCCACCGAACCGATGTCGGTGCGGACGAGTTCCTGCACCGGGAAGTCCACCGCGGCCAACATGCGCCGCACGATGCGGTTGCGGCCCTCGTGCAGGGTGACCTTCACCAAGGTCTTGCCCGGCACGGTGTCCACCACCGCGAAATCGTCGACGTGGGCCGGGCCGTCGTCCAGTTCGACACCGGCGCGCAGCTTCTTGCCGAGTCCGCGCGGCACCGTGCCGATCACCGTCGCCACATACGTTTTCGGGATCTCGTAGGACGGGTGCATCAACCGGTGCGCGAGCTCCCCGTCATTGGTCAGCAGGAGCAACCCCTCGGTGTCGGCGTCGAGCCGGCCGACGTGAAAGAGCTTCTTGTTGCCCCGGACCCGGTGCTCCACCAGGTCGCCCACACAGGGGCGGCCCTTCTCGTCGGACATCGTGGACATCATGCCGCGCGGCTTGTTGATCGCCAGGTACACCAGGGTGTCGTCGAGCACGACGCGCGATCCGTCCACCCGGATCTCGGCGACCGCCGGGTCGACCCGGGTGCCGAGTTCGGTCACCAGGCGGCCGTCCACCTCGACCCGGCCGTCGGTGATCATCCGTTCGGCCACCCGCCGGGAAGCAATTCCGGCCTGGGACAACACTTTTTGCAGTCGTACGCCTTCTTCGTCAGCCATGTCAGTCCTTGTCCACGTCGAAGGCCAGCGGCTGATTGCTGCCGGTTGAGCCACCGTTGAGTTTGGCGAAACGCGGCTCGTCGCCAAGTGATTCGCTCAGATCGTCGATCACGTCGACATCGGGCAACAGCGGCGCGATGTCGGGCAGATCGGTGAGCGAAGACAAGCCCAGCCGTTCCAGGAACAACTCGGTGGTGGCGAACGTCACCGCACCCGAATCCGAATCGGTGCCCGCCTCGGTGATCAGGCCACGTGCCACCAGGGTGCGGATCACCGCGTCCACGTTGACGCCACGGACGGCACTCACCCGGGCCCGGGTCACCGGCTGCCGGTAGGCCACCACGGCCAGGGTCTCCAGAGCTGCCCGCGTCAGCTTGGACCTGGCGCCGTCGAGCAGCAGGCGTTCGACGTAGGGGGCGTAACGCGCCCGGGTGTACATCCGCCATCCTCCCGCGGCCTCGCGCAGGTCGATGCCGCTGTCCCGGGCGGCGAAGTCCTCGGCCATCAGCCGCAGCTTGGCCATCACCCGGTAGGCGGGTTGTTCGGTCGCCGAGGCGAGCGCATCCACCGTCACCGGCGTGTCCACTACCAGCAACAACGCTTCGAGTACGGCACCCAGTTCACCGTCTTCGAGCTCGGGAACCGTCGCCACGTCGATGCCCAGGTCATCTCCGACCGGGATCACATCACCCGGGGCATCATCGGACTGAACTCCGGAATCGGAGATCTCGTCTGTCATTGTTCTCGCTATTCTTCCGCATCAGCGGTTGCCAGATGTTCGCTGGTCGGCCGATCTCCGGTCCACGAAACCTGGAGCACACCAAGCGCTTCTGGTTGCTCGAATGCTACCGCCCTGGCCCGGAACAGTTCGAGCAGCGCCAGGAACCGGCCGACGATCTGCAATCCGTCCGTGCACTCGGCCACCAGTTCGGAGAATGTGGCCCATTCGCCGATCCCGCGCTGTTCCAGCAGGGCGATGATGCGATGTGCCTGCTCGGGCACCGACACCTTGGGCGCGTGAATGTGGTCGATGCCGACCGTGGGCACCGGCCGCGGGGTGAAGGCAGCCGCCGCGATCTCGGCGAACTTCCCGGCGTCGACGCCCAGCATCACCTCGGGCAGCAGGTCGGAGTAGCGGTCCTCCAGCGACACTGCCCGCGGATAGCTGCGCAGTGCCGCGGCCTCCAGTTCGGCGAACATCAACGCGACATGTTTGAACGCGCGGTACTGCAGCAGTCGCGCGAACAGGAGGTCGCGGACCTCCAGGAGGGCGAGATCCTCCTCGTCGTGCACCTCGCCCGAGGGCAGCAGCCGGGCCGCTTTCAGGTCCAGCAGCGTGGCCGCGATCACCAGGAACGTCGTGGTCTCGTCGAGCTCGAGCCGGTGCCGATCTCCTTGGTGTACGCGATGAAATCGTCGGTGACCTGGTGTAATGCCACCTCGGTCACGTCGAGCCGGTGCGCGAAGATCAGCTGCAACAGCAGATCGAACGGTCCCTCGAAGTTGGTGAGCCGAACCTGGAAGCGGTTCTGCTGGTCGCCGGCAGTCGGTTCGTCCCCGACCGCGGCATCCGCTTGGGCGCCCTCGGTGGTCGGGTTGTTCAGGACATCGTTCACGCGCCGAACCGGTCGATGACTTCGCGTGCCAGCGATCGGTAGGCCACGGCGCCGCCGGACTTGGGTGCCCAGGTGGTGATCGGCTCGCCGGCCACGCTGGTCTCCGGGAACCGCACGGTCCGGGTGATCACGGTGTCGAACACCAGGTCGCCGAACCGCTCCACCACGCGGGCCATGACCTCGCGCGCGTTGACCGTGCGCGGGTCGTAGCGGGTCACCAGGATGCCGCTGATGGACAGCTTCGGATTGAGCCGGTCGTGCACCTTGTCCACGGTGTCGGTCAGCAGCGCCAACCCGCGCAGCGAGAAGTACTCACATTCGGTGGGGATGATCACACCGTCCGCGCAGGCCAGCCCGTTGACCGTGAGCAGGCCCAGCGACGGCTGGCAGTCGATCAGCACGTAGTCGTAGCGGTCGAGGATCGGGTACAGGGCCCGGGCCAGTGACTGCTCGCGGCCCACCTCGTTGACCAGCTGGATCTCGGCGGCCGACAGGTCGATGTTGCTGGGCACCAGGTCCATGCCGCTGACCCGGGTCTTGATCACGACGTCGTCGATCGACACCCGCGGTTCGATCAGCAGGTTGTGCACCGTGTGCTCGAGTTCGTAGTGCGGGACGCCGAGGCCCGCCGACAGCGCGCCCTGCGGGTCCAGGTCGACCAGCAGGACCCGGCGGCCGTACTCGGCCAGGCTGGCCCCCAGATTGATGGTCGAGGTCGTCTTGCCGACCCCGCCCTTCTGATTGCACATCGCGATGACCTTGGCCGGGCCGTGCGTCGAACGGGGCCGCGGTTCGGGGATGTCCCTCGGTGGCCGCCCGGTCAGACCGAGCTCGGGTGAGCTGTGCTCGAACAGTCCGTCATGCCCGCCGTCGTCTGTCACGTCGGCTCCTCGCCCAAGCGCTCGTCGGTCACACCCGTACCCTCGCTGGTCAGGCATCCCGCAGTCTTGGCGCACATCCCCGCAAGTTTAACGTCGGTACGCAGCCAGGACGGGCAGACCCGCGGGCAATCGGGCGCATATGGTGTGCGTCATGAGTCTCAAGCAGCGGCTGCCGCTGTTGCGGTGGTCGTTCATCCGGATGGGAATCGGCGCCAGACACTTCGCCCGCACCGGGCAGTGGGGCGATGGCCGGGAGGCCGCGGCCGCCGATTATGTCGTGGCCAACGCCCGCGCGGGCGACCTCGACGATGTCATCGCCACCATCGACAAGTTCGCCTACGAGAAGTCGTTTCTGATCAACGTCGGCGACGAGAAGGGTGCGCTGCTCGACGCGGCGGTCGTGCGGGCCAACCCGCGCCTGGCGCTGGAACTGGGCACCTATTGCGGCTACGGGGCCATGCGCCTCGCCCGCGCCGCGCCGGCCGCCCGGGTGTTCTCGGTCGAGTTCTCCCCCACCAACGCCGACATCGCGCGACGCATCTGGGCCCACGCCGGGGTTGCCGACCGGATCACCTGCGTGGTCGGGACCATCGACGACGGCGGACGCACGCTCGACGCGCTCGCGGCAGGCGGGTTCGATGCCGGCGGGCTGGATTTCGTGTTCCTCGATCACGACAAGAACGCCTACCTGACCGACCTGCAGAGCCTGCTGGACCGGGGCTGGCTGCACCGGGGCTCGATCGTGGTCGCCGACAACGTGAAGCTTCCGGGAGCGCCGAAGTACCTGGCCTACATGCAGGAGCAGCAGGGTTCACTCTGGAATACGAAGCATCACAAGACGCATGCCGAGTACCAGACCCTGCTGCCCGACCTGGTGCTGGAATCGGAGTACCTGGGCGGTTAGCGTGCCCGCGGGTGCGCGCCCGCCCAAACCTCGCGCAGCGTGTGCACGGTGACCATGGTGTAGATCTGCGTGGTGGTCACCGAGGCGTGACCGAGCAGTTCCTGTACGACGCGTACATCGGCACCGCCGTCGAGCAAGTGGGTCGCGAACGAGTGCCGCAACGTGTGCGGCGAGACCGCCGACGTGATCCCGGCCCGCTCGGCCGCATCCTGCAACACCTGCCAGGCGCTCTGCCGGGACAGCCGCCCGCCGCGAGCGTTGAGGAAGATCCCCGGCGTGCCCCGGCCGCGCCGGGCGAGGTCCGGACGGCCCCGCACCAGGTAGGCGTCGAGTGCGCTGACCGCGGGACGGCCGATGGGCACCAGTCGCTGCTTGCCGCCCTTGCCGCGCAGCAGCACCGAACGCGCCTGGGTGTCGATGTCGTCGATGTCGAGTCCCACGGCCTCCGAGATTCGCGCCCCGGTGGAGTACAGCAACTCCAGCAGCGCCCGGTTGCGGAGTGTCAGCGGACCGTCGGCCTCGCTGTCCCCGCCTGCGGCCTCGAGCAACGCGAGCACTTCGTCGAGGGTCAGGCTCTTGGGCAGCCGGCGACTGGGCGTGGGTGGCTTCACCCCGCGGGCGACATCGAGTGCGGTGATGCCCTCGGCCGTGGCGAACCGGTGCAGTCCGCGGACCGCGACCACGGCCCGGGCGGCCGAGACCGCCGACAGCGCAGCCACTCCCGACTCGGGGTCACCCCGGCGCAGCGCGATCAGGAAGTCGCTGACGTCGGCCTCGGCCACCTTGGCCAGATCATCGATTCCACGCTGAGTCAGGTGCTCTGCGTAGCGGCGCAGGTCGCGCCGGTAGGAGCTCAAGGTGTTGGCCGCCACGCCCCGCTCGATCGTCAGGTGATCGAGGTAACCCTGCAACTGGTCGTCGAGGGCCGATCGGACGGGGGACGGCGTCGTCATAGCAGGCCTTTGCGCCGCCTGAACGCTGTCGGCCGGTCGGTCCACGGCGCCTCGACCGGTCGTAACGCCTCGCCGTCGGGCATCGCGTGCGCAGCCAGAATGCCTGCCACCGCAATACCGTTCACGATGTCTCCGGAGAACACCCGACGGACGGCTTCGGCCAACGGCACCCGTTCAACCACCATGTCGGCTTCCTCGTGCTCGGCCTCGGGGCGTTCCACGTCGGTCAGCCCGGTGGCCAGGAAGATCCGCACACTCTCGTCCGAGAACCCCGGCGTCGAATCGAGATCCACCAGCACCCGCCAGTGATCGGCTCTCAGGCCGACCTCTTCGACGAGTTCGCGGGCCGCGGTCACCTCGGGAGGCTCCCCACCGAGGTCGAGCAGGCCGGCGGGCAGTTCCCAGAGCCGACGGCCCAGCGGGTGCCGGTACTGATACACCAGCACCACGTTGCCGTCCTCGTCGAGAGCCACCACTGCCACCGCGCCGTAATGCTCGACGACCTCGCGCCGGGCCGAACCGCCGCCGGGCATGCTGACCTCATCCGCGCGCAGCGCGAAAATGTTTCCGACGTAGACGGTTTCGCTGGCCAGGGTCTCGAAGTCGTGTTCAGCCAAGTGAAGCGGCTTCGGCGTCGTCGACAGGACTTTCGCCGGCTTCCACTTCCCCGGCCTCCTCGGCGAAATGCTCGGGCAGGTCCATGCCGGGCAACCGCTCCTCGGCCTTGTAGTCCAGCGCCGCGCCGATGAACGCGGCGAACAGTGGATGCGGCCGCGTCGGCCGGCTCTTCAGCTCGGGATGGGCCTGGGTCCCGACCAGGAACGGATGGATCTTCGAGTCGTACTCCACGAACTCCACCAGGTGCCCGTCCGGCGAGGTGCCGCTGAACCGCAGCCCACTCTCGGCGATCCGGTCCCGGTAGGCGTTGTTCACCTCGTACCGGTGCCGGTGCCGCTCGGACACCTCGGTGGCCTGATAGGCCTGGGCCACAATCGATCCCGCTTCCAGGACCGCGGGATACGCACCCAGCCGCATGGTGCCGCCCAAGTCCGCCTCGCCGGCGACGGCGTCCTTCTGATCGGCCATCGTGGAGATCACGGGGTCCACTGTCTTCGGATCGAACTCGGCGGAGTTGGCACCGGCGATACCGACCGAGCGCGCCGCCTCGATCACGATGCACTGCAGTCCCAGACACAGTCCCAGCACCGGCAGGCCGCGCTTGCGGGCGAACGAGATCGCCCCGAGCTTGCCTTCGATGCCGCGGATGCCGAAACCGCCCGGAATGAGTACCCCGTCGACATCGGACAGCGCGGCCGCCGCACCGAGGTCGGTCTCGCAGTCATCGGAGGCCACCCACCGGATCTCCACCTTGGCGCGGTGTTTGAAGCCGCCGGCGCGCAGCGCCTCGGCCACCGACAGGTAGGCGTCGGACAGGTCGATGTACTTGCCCACCAAGGCGATCCGAACCGTCTCCTGCGGCTCGTGCACCCGGCGCAGCAGGTCGTCCCACTCTGACCAGTCCACATCGCGGAACGGCAGGTTGAGCCGGCGCACCACATACGCGTCGAGTTCCTCGCGGTGCAGCACCTTGGGGATGTCGTAGATGGACGGCGCGTCCGGAGTGGAGATCACACCATCGATGTCGACGTCGCACATGAGCGCGATCTTGTTCTTGAGCGGTTCGGGGACGTCACGATCACACCGCAGGATCAGGGCATCGGGGGTGATGCCGATGCTGCGCAGCGCGGCCACCGAGTGCTGGGTCGGCTTGG
The DNA here is from genome assembly GCF_048282715.1 of Mycobacterium sp. 134. Taxonomy (NCBI): domain Bacteria; kingdom Bacillati; phylum Actinomycetota; class Actinomycetes; order Mycobacteriales; family Mycobacteriaceae; genus Mycobacterium; species Mycobacterium sp. 134. The sequence continues at coordinate 2,872,822 of NZ_JBLVUN010000008.1, read as the reverse complement.
TCTTGAGCTCACCGGACGGGGCGAGATAGGGCACCAGCGAAACGTGCAGGAAGAAGCAGTTGTCCCGGCCGACCTCATGGCGCACCTGACGGGCGGCCTCCAGGAACGGCAGCGACTCGATATCGCCCACGGTGCCGCCGATTTCGGTGATCACCACGTCGGGGCGCTGTCCGGACGAATCGGGTTCGGCCATGGCCAGGATCCGGCTCTTGATCTCGTCGGTGATGTGGGGAATCACCTGCACGGTGTCGCCCAGGTATTCGCCGCGGCGTTCCTTGGCGATCACCGTGGAGTACACCTGGCCGGTGGTCACGTTGGCCGACTGGGACAGGTTGCGGTCCAGGAACCGCTCGTAGTGGCCGACATCGAGGTCGGTCTCGGCGCCGTCCTCGGTGACGAACACCTCACCGTGCTGGAACGGGTTCATGGTGCCCGGATCGACGTTCAGATAGGGGTCGAGCTTCTGCATCGTCACCTGCAACCCTCGCGCGGTCAGCAGCTGACCGAGGCTCGAAGCGGTCAACCCCTTGCCGAGCGATGACGCCACACCACCGGTGACGAAGAGGTGTTTGGTGGCGGTGTGCGGGTGCTTGCGTAAGGCGGGCAAAAGCATCCTCCGTGACGACGGGCAGGGAATCGAGAAACTGCTGTGGCCTGCCGACCCACGGAATCTCACCTTAACACCGACACCGACAAGCCGTCGCTGACGCGCCGCGCGTACGCGGAGCAGTTGGGCGGCCCGCGGCCCGCTACTGCGGGACGGTGACCGACGTCGCGCCCTGCCCGGTGCCGTACTTGCCGGGCTTCGCACCGCTGACGAGGTCACCCAAAGCCAGGACGGCGGTGATCTGACCGGCGCTGGAATCGGCGTCGTCCACTGTGCTCACCAATGCGGTCAAACCGGCATCTGACCTGGTCACAGCCACCGGACCGGTTCCAGAAGCCGACCCCGAGCGTCCCGCGAGCACAGTGCCGGTGCCGTGCGGCGCCAACCCGGCAGCAAACCGGGCCATGGTGGAGCCCCGGTTGCCGCCGTCCTCGCCGAGGCCGCCTCCGGTCACGATCAGCGCCGTGTTGGCGGCGCCGATGTGCGGATCGTCATAGGTCAGGAACCCGGTGTCGCGCAGCGCAGCGAGCACGGTCTGGCGCTGGGTGTCGTCGACAGGCGCGGCGGCCGGGTTCTTGTCGATCAGCAGAGTGAGGCCCAGGAGGTCGCCTGCCTGCGATCCCTGGTCCACCGCCGCGGTGCTCAGTTGCTTACCGGCGGGCACGATCGGCGAGTTGACCACCGAGAGCAGTTTGTCGGCCGAGTTGGCCTCGACGAATTCCTGGGTGAGCGAGACCTTGCCGGTCACGGTGCCGCCCGCATCGCGGACGAACCGCGACACGGCGTCGACGTCACCATCGACGGCATCCGGCGTGCGGAACACCACCACCGACTTGTCCTTCAATGCGTCGTGCACCATCCGCGGTGCCATCTGTGCATCGAATTCGCCTGCGGCCTTGAGTTTTTCGTTCAGCGCATTCTTGCCGTCGGTGAGGGTCTCGATCTGGTGCTGCAGTTCCTTCTTGTCGTCACGAAGTCCCGACAGCACGGTGTTCGACAGCAGCCCCGAACCGAGGGCCACCCCGATGGCCAGCGCCAGGAACACCGCCGCCAGGGAAATCGCATGCGCACGTAGCGTGATCACAGCTCACCGACCCGTTCAGCTGACGAGACCCTGTACCCAGAGCGTGAAACGGTTCCAGTAGTCGACAACCCAGTCGAGCACGGCACCGTCGGCCCGGGACACCCACAGCGCGACAACCACCGCCACGAGCATCGCCAGCACCAGCAGCGCGATCGCCCCGCCGGACACCCGGCTGCGGTACAGCGTCGCCACCGCTTTCGCGTCGACGAGCTTCTCCCCGACCTTCAGCCGGGTCAGGAACGTGGACGGATTGCTGCGCTGGCGCGTCCGGTCGAAGAACTCCTCGATCGAGGCCGTGTGACCGGCCGTGACGATCAGCGACGCGCCGTGGTGGTCGCACAGCAGCAGGGCCAGGTCGGCTGCCGATCCAGCGGCCGGGAAGGTCATCGCGCCGACTCCGAGGTCCTGGATGCGCTCCAGACCGGCGGCATGGCCGTCGGCATCGGCGGGCAGCACCACCTGGGCGCCGCATCGCAGCACCTCGACGCTCATCTTGTCGGGGTCGCCGACGATCAGCGCGGGCCGGTATCCGGCCTTGCGCAGCACGTCCGCGCCGGCCCCGACACCGACCAGCACGGGCTGGTACTCCTTGATGAACGGCTTGAGCGCCTTGAGGTCATCGGCTGCGTCGGGCTCCTCGGCAACGATCACCACGTGCCTGCGGTGCAGGTCCACGTCGATGTTCGGGATTCCGATGCCGTCGATGAGCAGCGGGCTCTCGCTGCGGATGAACTCGATGGTGTTGCCGGCGAAGGCTTCCAGGTGTGCCACGAGCCCACTCTTGGCGTCGTGCATCAACTCGTGGATCTCTTGATCGTTGCGCTCGGTGCCCACCGCGATGCGCCGGTCACCCGAGTACACGCCGCCGTTGTTCAGCCGGATCCGCGCCCCGTCCTTGATCTTCTTGAAGACTTCCGGCCCGGCCTCGTCGATGAGCACCACCCCGTTTGCGACGAGCACTTCGGGCCCCAGGTTCGGGTAGCGCCCCGAGATGGACGGCGAGGCGTTGACCACGCCGGCGATCTGCGCCTCGACCAGCGCATCCGCGGTGATCCGGTCCAGATCCTGGGCATCGAGAACCACGATGTCCCCAGGGCCGACACGGCGCAGCAGCCGATCGATGTCGCGGTCCACTCGAGCAGTGCCGGTCACTCCCGGACGTGTACTGGCATTGCGGGTGAGCAGAGTGGCCATCTTCATGCGCCGATTCTGTCGAGCATCGCCTGCCAGTGGGCGGAGGCGCGCCGTAACACCAGCCTCACAAGTTGGCTTTAGTCACATCAGTAACAGGCAAACGGTCTCAATCCCGCTTCGCCGCGTAGTGCCGCGCGGCCTTCGCGCGGTTGCCACAGGTGGCCATCGAGTGCCAGCGCCGGGCCCCGTTTTTGGAGGTGTCGTGGAACCACAGGATGCAGTGCGGATGTGCGCACTGCTTGATCCGATCAGGCGCCTCACCCAGCAACCGCAACAAGTCCTCCGCGGCCAGCCACCCGGCGAGCCATTCCGGCTGCGACACCTCGGCGGCCTCGGCGGGGCCGGACGCCGTGAGCGTGCGCCGGATCCGGCCGCGTTCCAGCACCTCGTTCACCTCGTCGAGGGATTCGTCCCGGAGGGCCCGAAGGATGGCCTCGCGGGCCGAGACCAGGGCGATCCGCGCCTTCTCATCCGCCTCGCATCGATCCTCCAGCCCGTTGGCCAGCAACCAGCACCGCAGACCCTCGACGTCCGCCAGAAGGTCCTGTGGTCCATCCGCCGACATCCACCGGGTGTTCAGTAGATCCAGCGCGAGAGGTTCGCCGACATGCGGGCGCGGATCACGCATACCTGAGGGTAACCACGCACCGACGACGCCAAGGACCACCCGCCGAACTAACCGTCGAAATCCAATTAGAAGGTTGACGGCTCGCCCATCACCGTTCTAACCTGTTTAAGCAAGTACATCGGTTAGCCATTCAGGAGGACTGCATGACCGGGACCACCACGCCCCAGCTCGCCGCCGGACACGTCGGCATCAACGTCACGGATCTGGACCGCTCGGTCGCCTTCTATCGGAACGCACTGGGTTTCGAACCGCTGGCCGTCAACAGCGAGGGTGACCACCGGTACGCCTTTCTCGGCACGGGCGGGACACTGCGGCTGACCCTCTGGCAGCAGAGCAACGGCCGGTTCTCCACGGAAACACCGGGCCTGCATCATCTTTCGTTCGAGGCGGCCAGCATCGACGAGGTGCGGACCGTCGAAGCGGCATTGAAGGCGCTGGGCACGGAGTTCGCCCACGACGGCGTCGTAGCGCACGGCGAGGGGACGGCGTCCGGCGGCATCTTCTTCACCGACCCGGATGGAACCCGGCTCGAGGTGTACGCCCCCGACGGGGCGCAGACCGCTCCCGCGCCAACCGGAGCGGCCCCCACCTGCGGATTCTTCTGAGCCGAGCAGGTGAACATGTATCACCCGGGTGAGTTGGCGGTGCAGCGGCGCATGGGGCAGGAGGCCATCGCCACTCGCGTCGGCCGCATGATCCGCACCGAAGTTCCCGCGGCCGCCGCCGAGTTCCTCGCCGAACAGCCGATGATCGTGATCGCCGCGGCCGACGACGACGGCCGGGTGTGGACCAGCTTGATCGCCGGCCCGCCCGGCTTCGTCCACGCCGACGATCCGCGCACGATTCTGCTCGACGGGCTGCCTGCGCCGGGCGATCCGGTCCGTGATGCGCTGGGCAGCGGACGGCAGATCGGGATGATCGCCATCGAGCCGCAGACCCGGCGCCGGATGCGGGTGAACGGCTCGGCCGAGCCGGCCGGGACTGGCCTGCGGATCCACACCGATCAGGTGTATTCGAACTGCCCGAAGTACATCTCACGCAGGCACATCGCCGAGGTGCGGTCCGTCGTGGGGCTGTCCGACGTGCAGCGTCGCGAATCACTGACCGATCGACAGCAAGCGCTCATCGCGGGTGCCGACGCCTTCTTCATCGGGTCGGCGGATGCGGCGGGCAACGCCGACGCGTCGCACCGCGGCGGCAATCCCGGTTTCCTGCAGGTGCTCTCACCCCGGCAGCTGCGGTGGCCGGACTACCGCGGGAACTCGATGTTCATGACGCTGGGCAACATCGCGGCCAATCCGCGGTGCGGGCTGTTGGTGGTCGACTGGTCTTCCGGATCGACGATCCAGCTCACCGGAACCGCTGAGATCAACTGGGATGAAGCCGATTCCGGTGCCGGCACGCAGTGCGCTGTCGACTTCACGATCGGCGAGGTGGTGGAGCTGACCCATGTCAGCCCACTGCGATGGAGTTCCGCGGAGCTGTCGCCGGCCAACCCGGGCCCGACCGGCGATCAGGACTAGGCGCGCGCCTCGGAGAGAGTGTGGGCGACCAGCGCGTTGGCGTGCCCGTGCCCGAGGCCGTGCTCGGATTTGAGCCAACCGACCAACTCCATGTGCTTGGTCAACGGCGACGACCGAATCAGCTCCAGCCACTCGGCGATCGGCCGTCCGTACTTCTTCTCGATCGACGGGAAGTAACTCGCCGGCCCCTTCACGGATTCCGCCATGGGTGCTCCTTCGGTTGTGATTGCAGGTCTATGCGTACCGACCGGCAACCCGGCGCAAACTCATCGCAACACCACCGGAAGTCGCGCCTACGGCGCGCTGCGCTCCTGCTGCGCTGCCTCGAGCAGCTCCCTGGCGTGGGCCCGGCCGCTGTCGGACTCCCCCAATCCGGCCAGCATCCGGGCCAACTCGGCGACCCGGTCCTCGTCGTCGATGCGGCGCACACCGCTGGACTTGGCCCGGCCATTGCCGCTGTCGACCACGAGGTGGGCGTCGGCGAAGGCCGCGACCTGAGGCAGGTGGGTCACGACGATGACCTGATGAGTGCGCGCCAGGCGGGCCAGACGGCGCCCGATCTGTACTGCGGCCCGACCGCCGACCCCGGCGTCGACCTCGTCGAACACCATCGTCGTGCCCGCCGTCGATGCCGACAGCACCACCTCGAGGGCCAGCATCACGCGGGACAGCTCACCGCCGGAGGCGCTCTTGGCCAGCGGCAGCACATCCGCACCGCGGTGCGCGGTGAAGCCGAACTCGACGGCGTCCACACCGTCGTGGCCGGCATGCAGCATCTCGCCGTCGGGCATGGTCACCGGCGCGGAATCGTCGGCCCGCGCCGGCATCGGACCGACCCCGATGGTGAACACCGCATTCGTCATGGCCAGCCCGGCCAGTTCGGTGGTCACCGCCTTGGCCAGCCCCTTGGCGGCCTTGGACCGGGCCTTGGTGAGTTCGCTTGCCGCCGCGACCAGTTGAGCCTCGAGCTCGGCGACCTTGCGGTCCAGGGCAGCCAGGCTCTCCTCCGACACGTCGAGCTGCGCCAACCGGTCGGCGGCATCGCGGGACCACTCCAGCACCCCGTCGATGTCGGCGGCGTACTTGCGGGTGAGTGTCCTCAGCTCGGCCTGCCGCGCCAGTTTGGTCTCCAAAGTGCTGGCATCGCTCGGCAATTCGGACAGATAGTCGCCGAGTTCGCCGGACACGTCACCGATCACCGCCATCGCCTCGGCCAGGCGGCCGCCCAGTGCCTGCAGCACCGAGTCGTCGGTGGACTCCAGCGCCGCCTGCGCGCGGCCCACACCGTCAGCCGCCGACGTGGATTCCGGCGTGGGCTCATCGAGCTCGCCGGCCAACGCGAAGCGGGCGGTCTGCGCGGCTTCGCGAAGGGCGTCGAGTTCAGACAGCCGACGGATGTCGGCGACGATCGCCTCGTCTTCACCGGGTTCCGGTGCGACCGCATCGATCTCGTGGATTCCGAAGCTGAGCCGGTCGGCTTCCTGGGCCAGTTCCCGGGCCCGCCGGCGGCGGTCCGCCAGGTCACGGCGCGCCGTCAGCCATTCGTCGCGGACACTCCGGTAGCGGGCCAGCGGCTTGTCGACGTCGGCGAACCGGTCCAGTGCCGCCCGCTGCTCGTCAGGTCGCATCAGCCGCAGCTGGTCGTTCTGGCCATGCAATGTCAAAACCTGGGCGGTGAAGCTGCTCAGCGACTTGGCCGGCACACTGCGCCCACCCAGAAACGCCCGCGACGGTCCGGCCCGGCTGACGGAGCGAGCCGCGATCACACTGCCGTCGTCGTCACGCTCGGCGCCGGAGGAATCCAGGATCTCCTCGACCCGCCCCGTCACATCCTCACCGAGTTCGATTGTGCTGAAACGGCCTTCCACCACAGCACGGTCAGAGCCAGAACGCACCCTCGTCGCGTCCGCCCGCGCCCCACCGAGCAGGTGCAGGCTGGTCACCACCATCGTCTTACCAGTACCGGTTTCACCGGTCAGCACCGTCAACCCGCGGTCGAACTCCGCGGTGGCAGCACTGATCGCGCCCAACGACTCGATACGAATCTCCGACAGCACAGGTATCTACTGTCCCCGCCATCCGGTGACAGGCAACCGGAACTTGCGCACCAGGCGATCGGTGAACGGTGCCGAGTCCAGCCGCACCCATTTCAGCGGCGTACCGCACCGGGTCACCTCGAGCCGACCACCTGCCGGCACCACCATCTCGCGGCGACCGTCGCAAAACACCAGGGCGTCGTTGCCGCTTGCCTCGATCTCGATCGCGATACTGGCCAACGGGCTGGTCACCATCGGACGGGCGAACAATGCGTGAGCATTGTTGGGTACCACCAGAATCGCCTCCAGGTCCGGCCACAGCACCGGGCCGCCCGCCGAGAACGCATAGGCCGTGGATCCCGTCGGGGTCGACACCAGCACCCCGTCGCAGCCGAACGACGAGACCGGGCGGCCGTCCACCTCCAACACCACGCCGAGCACTCCGAGCCGGGGACCCTTCTCCAGGCTGGCCTCGTTGAGTGCCCAACCGCGGTTCACCACATCGGTCCCGACCCGCACCGCGATGTCGAGGGTCATCCGCTCCTCGACGCGGTAGTCGCGCTCGATGACGCGGTCGAGCACATGGTCGATCGCCTCCGCCTCGGCTTCAGCGAGGAATCCGATCCGGCCCAGATTGACTCCCAGCACCGGGATCTCGACATTTCGCGCGAGCTCCGCGGCTCGCAGGAACGTGCCGTCCCCGCCGAGCACGAGCACCAGTTCACAACCTTCGGCCGCGCGCTCGTCGGCGTCGACGACCTCGATGTCGACGCCGAGGGCGCGCATGTCATCCGGCGCCAGATGCAGCGGGCCGCGGTCCACGGCTTCCGCCGAGAGAACCTTCAGACCAATGCCGTTGTCGCCGAGCACCTTTTCCACTCGACGGGCAACTTCGGTCGCCTCGTCCCTGCCGGTGTGCACCACCAGCAGAATCGTGCGTTCAGCCGTCATTGCGGCCCCTCCTCGACGGCCCGCCGCACTGCCTGCTCCAGCGACTCTCCATCCAGCGGACGGTCGCCCTGGGCACGCAGGTGCAGGAAATACTCGACATTGCCCGATGGTCCGGGGAGCGGGCTGGCCGTCACATCGACAGCATGCCACTGCAATGTGGCCGCCTTGCGGGCGACCGTACACACCGCGTCGATCCGCAACTCGGGATCTGACACCACACCGCCCGCACCCACCCGGTCCTTGCCGACCTCGAACTGCGGTTTCACCATCGGAACGATATCGGCGTCGGGGGCCGCGCAGGCTGTCAGCGCAGGAAGAACCGTGGCCAGCGAAATGAACGAGAGATCGGCCACGATCAACTGCACCGGCCCGCCGATCGCCTCGGGGGTCAACTCCCGCACATTCGTGCGTTCCAGCACATGTACCCGGTCGTCGGATCTCAGTGGCCAGGCCAGCTGGCCGTAACCCACGTCGGCGGCCACCACCTCGGCGGCGCCACGGTCCAACAGCACCTCGGTGAAGCCCCCGGTCGAGGCGCCGGCGTCCAGGCAGCGGCGGCCTTCGACGACCACCTCGAACGCGTCGAGCGCACCGATCAGCTTGTGCGCACCCCGCGAAACCCAGGTGCGCTCCGCGGAAGCAATCACGGTGATGTTGGTGTCCGGTGCGACGGCGGTCGCCGGTTTTGCCGCGGGCATGCCGTCGATCCGGACGCGACCGGCCTCGATCAGCTCGGCTGCCTGCTGACGTGACCGGGCCAGGCCCCGCCGCACCAGCTCGGCATCAACGCGAGCGCGCCGCGCCACAGGCGCTCACCTTTCGGTCGCCTGCGATCCGCCCGGTTGCCCCCTGTCGACGGATTCAAGCGCCTGCACGAGCAGATCATGGGCCTGCTCGAGCCGTGCAGCCACCACGTCGATGTCCATGCCGTCGAGTGCGGACGGGTCCACCGCCGGATCCGGCACATCTGCCAGCACCGCGGCGACCTGCGCACGCAGCTGGTCTGGATCGGTAGTCATAGCGACACTCACGCTAGTCGATGGGTGCCGACAGCAACGACCAACGTTGCAGTGCCCGGCGCGCTGTGTCGTCGCCGGCGGAGACCGTCACAGCGGTCTGCCCCTGGCCTGCGCCCCACACCGCGTGCGCGGTCGCCCGCACCACGGACAATTCGTCCTGGGAATCCTGCCCGGTGGCGTACACGGTGACCGTGTCGGTGTCGATGTCGATCCGCCAGGCCGGGTCGGGCCCGATTCGGAGCGCATCGGCATCGGCGTGCAGTCCCCGCAGATCCGCCGCGAGGTATCCGGGACGCTCCGCGGGCACGGCATGTACCGCTTCGCTCGCGGTGCTGACACCCGTGAGCACCATCAGGCTCGGCAGCCCGGCCGCGACCGCCCCGGCGATGTCGGTGTCGAGCCGATCCCCCACCACGAGCGGGGTCACGAAGGTCCCGCGGCTCAACGCGTCGTTCATCAGTGTCGGCTGGGGCTTACCCGCCACCAGCGGAATCTGCTGGGTGGCCACCCGCAACGCGGCCACCATCGAACCGTTGCCCGGCAGCAACCCGCGTTCCGAAGGAAGCGTCAGATCCACGTTGGCGGCCACCCACAGCGCTCCGGCGCGGATGGCCAGCGCGGCCTCGGCCAGATCCGGCCATGCGGTGTTCGGCGAGTGCCCCTGCACCACCGCGACCGGACCCTCGTCGAACGTGCGAACCGGGCGAAGCCCGACCTTGGACACCTCACCGGCCAGTGCATCCGTCCCAACGACGAGAACCGCGGAGTCCGGCGGCACATGGGCGGCCAACAAGTGTGCGGCGCTCTGGGCGCTGGTCACCACGTCGTCGGAAGCGGCTGCGAATCCGAGGTCACGCAAGTGCTCGGCAACCTGCTCGGGAGCCCGTGACGCGTTGTTGGTGACATACAGCACCCGGGCGTCCAGGCCTGCCAGGCTCTCGACCGCACCCACGGTCGGCTCGTGACCACGAAACACCGTGCCGTCGAGATCGAGCAGCAGGCAATCATGTTGCCGTGCAAGCGTGGTCACGTCAGGAAAGCTCCGTGATCCGGTCTTCCGCGTCGGTGATGCCCTCGATATCAGCCTGCTCGGCGTGGAGGAACCACTGCAGGGCCTCCTCGGTGCGTCCCAGCGCGAGCAGAGTGTCGGCGTACACGTAGAACAACCGAGCCGCCGTCTGGCCCACCTTGGTCGGGTCGAGCTGCGGTGTGGACAGGATCGCCAACGCCTGCTCGAACTGCCCGAGATCCGAACGCGCGCCGGCTGTGACGATGCGCAGCTCGTCGGCATCCTCACCGGTGAGCGCGGTGGCCTCGTCGCTGCGAGCCAGTTCCAACGCCCGCTCGGGCCGTCCCACACCGCGTTCGCAATCGGCGATCATCGGCAACAGCGACGACTTGCTCCCCATCCGCCGCGCAGCACGCAATTCGGCGAGAGCCTGTGCCCAGTCACCGCTGTGATAGGCCGCGATGCCGACAGCCTCACGCACCACCGCGATCCGGCCGGCCCGGTTACGGGCGGCACGGGCGTGGGCGAGTGCGGCATCAGGATCTTCGTCGAGCAACTTGCCGGCCATTACGAGATGACGGGCCACGAAATCTGCGGTCGTCTTGTCCAGAGTGACCAGTTCCCGACGTACGTCAGGGGCCAGTTCCTTGGCCTCGACGTCGGCCGGCAATCGCGGACCCTCGGGCCTGGTATCGCCATCTGCGCTCGGCTGTGCCGCACGCGCGCGGCCCGGCCCGGAAGTCCTGGGCGCGCCGGAACGTTGATCCCGCCCGCGCTGGTCGTAGTGCCGCCGAGGACCCGAACTGTTGCTCGATGTGCGGTCGTTGGATGCACGCCGCGGGCGCCGCTCTGCGTCGCCTTGTCTGTCTCCGACCACGTGTGCCTTTCTACCCGCCCTTCCCGCAAAGGATACTGGCAGCAGCCACAGCCGACATAATTATGTGAGCGCCGACGCAGCGGGTAATCACTCGAATATCAATTGAATTCGACGAATCGAATAGGAAAATAAAAGCGAATCGCCCCCCACGTAAAACGTGGGGGGCGATTCTTAATTTGTGTTCGGCGGTGTCCTACTTTTCCACCCGACAGGGTAGTATCATCGGCGCTGGCAGGCTTAGCTTCCGGGTTCGGGATGGGACCGGGCGTTTCCCTGCCGCTATGGACCGCCGTAACTCTATTCACTCGTTGTTGAGTGTACATCTTGTGTTTTGGTGGTGGGGCATGGGGAACCATGTCCCGACACAAGTGTCGTGTGTGGTCTATGAATGTGGTTGCGTAGCAAGGTGTGCGTCTTACTGAAACTCATCAAACATTGGTGTTTGTTGGTTGTTGTAAGTTTTCGGCCGGTTAGTGCCAGTTCCCTGCACCTATTACTAGGCTTCCAGGTCTGGTCTATCAATCCCGTGGTCTGCGGGGGGCCTTATCCCTCTAAAAGGGTGAGAAGCCTGGTCTTGGAGGGGGTTTCCCGCTTAGATGCTTTCAGCGGTTATCCTGTCCGAACGTGGCTATCCAGCGGTGCTCCTGGTGGAACAACTGGTATACCAGAGGTTCGTCCGTCCCGGTCCTCTCGTACTAGGGACAGATTTCCTCAAGCTTCTGACGCGCGCGGCGGATAGAGACCGAACTGTCTCACGACGTTCTAAACCCAGCTCGCGTGCCGCTTTAATGGGCGAACAGCCCAACCCTTGGGACCTGCTCCAGCCCCAGGATGCGACGAGCCGACATCGAGGTGCCAAACCATCCCGTCGATATGGACTCTTGGGGAAGATCAGCCTGTTATCCCCGGGGTACCTTTTATCCGTTGAGCGACACCCCTTCCACTCAGAGGTGCCGGATCACTAGTCCCGACTTTCGTCCCTGCTCGACATGTATGTCTCGCAGTCAAGCTCCCTTGTGCACTTACACTCAACACCTGATTGCCGTCCAGGTTGAGGGAACCTTTGGGCGCCTCCGTTACATTTTGGGAGGCAACCGCCCCAGTTAAACTACCCACCAGGCACTGTCCCTGAACCGGATATACGGTCCGAGGTTAGAGGCCCAATACGATCAGAGTGGTATTTCAACAACGACTCCACCCACACTGGCGTGTGAATTTCACAGTCTCCCACCTATCCTACACAAACCGTATCGAGCACCAATACCAAGTTGTAGTGAAGGTCCCGGGGTCTTTTCGTCCTGCCGCGCGTAACGAGCATCTTTACTCGTAGTGCAATTTCGCCGAGTCTATGGTTGAGACAGTTGAGAAGTCGTTACGCCATTCGTGCAGGTCGGAACTTACCCGACAAGGAATTTCGCTACCTTAGGATGGTTATAGTTACCACCGCCGTTTACTGGGGCTTAAATTCTCTGCTTCACCCCGAAGGGTTAACAGGTCCTCTTAACCTTCCAGCACCGGGCAGGCGTCAGTCCGTATACATCGTCTTGCGACTTCGCACGGACCTGTGTTTTTAGTAAACAGTCGCTTCTCACTGGTTTGTGCCACCCCCTCCCGCTGCCGGCCGCAAGAGCCTTGACGATATGGGGGTCCCCCTTCTCCCGAAGTTACGGGGGCATTTTGCCGAGTTCCTTAACCATAGTTCACTCGTACGCCTTAGTATTCTCTACCTGACCACCTGTGTTGGTTTGGGGTACGGGCCGTGTATGTCCTCGCTAGAGGCTTTTCTTGGCAGCATAGGATCACCGAATTCGCCTCAAACGGCTATGCATCACCTCTCAGGATTAATGCCAGACGGATTTACCTATCTGACTCCCTACCGGCTTACCCCAGTACAACCACTGACTGGTACGGCTACCTTCCTGCGTCACCCCATCGCTTGACTACTACCCACCGGGGTCCCACGCAGCCCCGTCAACGCCTCACCCCGAAGGGATCGGTCACGACGGTTTTGGATGGTTAGCACAATGGATTCATCATGGACGCACATACACGGGTACGGGAATATCAACCCGTTGTCCATCGACTACGCCTGTCGGCCTCGCCTTAGGTCCCGACTCACCCTGGGAGGACTGGCCTGGCCCAGGAACCCTTGGTCTTTCGGCGGGCAAGGTTCTCACTTGCCTATTCGCTACTCATGCCTGCATTCTCACTCCCACACCCTCCACAGCTAGATCACTCTGCTGCTTCACCGGATGCAGGACGCTCCCCTACCCAACGATAAATCGTTGCCGCGGCTTCGGCGGTGTACTTGAGCCCCGCTACATTATCGGCGCACAATCACTTGACCAGTGAGCTATTACGCACTCTTTCAAGGGTGGCTGCTTCTAAGCCAACCTCCTGGTTGTCTTCGCGACTGCACATCCTTTTCCACTTAGTACACGCTTAGGGGCCTTAGCCGGCGATCTGGGCTGTTTCCCTCTCGACGCACGGAGCTTATCCCCCGCCGTCTCACTGCCACATTCTTGGACTTGTCGGCATTCGGAGTTTGGCTGACGTCAGTAACCCTGTGGGGCCCATCGGCCATCCAGTAGCTCTACCTCCAACAAGAAACATGTGACGCTGCACCTAAATGCATTTCGGGGAGAACCAGCTATCACGGAGTTTGATTGGCCTTTCACCCCTACCCACAGCTCATCCCCTCAGTCTTCAACCTAAGTGGGTTCGGGCCTCCACGCGGTCTTACCCGCGCTTCACCCTGGCCATGGGTAGATCACTCCGCTTCGGGTCCAGAACACACCACTACACCAACCCCTACGGATTGGATACGCCCTATTCAGACTCGCTTTCGCTGCGGCTACCCCACACGGGTTAACCTCGCGACATGTCCCTGACTCGCAGGCTCATTCTTCAAAAGGCACGCCATCACCCCACCACGAAGGAGGGCTCTGACGGATTGTAAGCGCACGGTTTCAGGTACTATTTCACTCCCCTCCCGGGGTACTTTTCACCATTCCCTCACGGTACTAATCCGCTATCGGTCACTGGGAAGTATTCAGGCTTACCGGGTGGTCCCGGCAGATTCACAGCAGATTTCACGGGCCCGCTGCTACTCGGGAACACCATTAAGGTAGATGTCAGGTTTTCACGTACCGGGCTCTCACCGTCTACGGCAGGTCATCCCAAACCATTTCCGTTAACCACGACATTTTCTTACTACCCTCCAGTCGGATAGAACTGGAAAAACAGGTCCCACAACCCCGCACACACAACCCCTACCCGGTATCACATGCATACGGTTTAGCCATCCTCCGCTTTCGCTCGCCACTACTCACGGAATCACTTTTGTTTTCTCTTCCTACGGGTACTGAGATGTTTCACTTCCCCGCGTTCCCTCCTGCACCCTATGTATTCAGATACAGGTAACACGACATCACTCGTGCTGGGTTTCCCCATTCGGACATCCTCGGATCAACGCTCGGTTGGCAGCTCCCCGAGGCATATCGCAGCCTCCAACGTCCTTCATCGGCTCCCAGTGCCAAGGCATCCACCATGCGCCCTTAAACACTTACAACACAAAAACCAAAAAATGAGTTTCAAAAGAAATTGCACATCAACACACAAAACCAGGCCCCACCCACAAGGAGTGAGACCACACATTTCGCGTGCTAGATGCTCGCAACCACTATCCACAAATCAAACACCACACCCCACCACCAAAGTGTGAGGCAACAACACGCCGACACCCCCAACGGGATGCCACCCCCCGAAAGGGGCACGGGCCTGTTGTCTCAAAGCCCAATAGTGTGTCTGGCAGTTCTACAAGTTTGTTGTTGCACCAGACCCCCACCCACTACAGGTGCGAGGCCATCCAACGAATCGCCTGAAAGCTCAGCTGATCCCGCGATTTACGGGGCCGGCCCAGGTCTCGTGGTGCTCCTTAGAAAGGAGGTGATCCAGCCGCACCTTCCGGTACGGCTACCTTGTTACGACTTCGTCCCAATCGCCGATCCCACCTTCGACGGCTCCCTCCACAAGGGTTAGGCCACCGGCTTCGGGTGTTACCGACTTTCATGACGTGACGGGCGGTGTGTACAAGGCCCGGGAACGTATTCACCGCAGCGTTGCTGATCTGCGATTACTAGCGACTCCGACTTCACGGGGTCGAGTTGCAGACCCCGATCCGAACTGAGACCGGCTTTGAAAGGATTCGCTCCACCTCACGGCATCGCAGCCCTTTGTACCGGCCATTGTAGCATGTGTGAAGCCCTGGACATAAGGGGCATGATGACTTGACGTCATCCCCACCTTCCTCCGAGTTGACCCCGGCAGTCTCTCACGAGTCCCCACCATTACGTGCTGGCAACATGAGACAAGGGTTGCGCTCGTTGCGGGACTTAACCCAACATCTCACGACACGAGCTGACGACAGCCATGCACCACCTGCACACAGGCCACAAGGGAACCAATATCTCTACTGGCGTCCTGTGCATGTCAAACCCAGGTAAGGTTCTTCGCGTTGCATCGAATTAATCCACATGCTCCGCCGCTTGTGCGGGCCCCCGTCAATTCCTTTGAGTTTTAGCCTTGCGGCCGTACTCCCCAGGCGGGGTACTTAATGCGTTAGCTACGGCACGGATCCCAAGGAAGGAAACCCACACCTAGTACCCACCGTTTACGGCGTGGACTACCAGGGTATCTAATCCTGTTCGCTCCCCACGCTTTCGCTCCTCAGCGTCAGTTACTGCCCAGAGACCCGCCTTCGCCACCGGTGTTCCTCCTGATATCTGCGCATTCCACCGCTACACCAGGAATTCCAGTCTCCCCTGCAGTACTCTAGTCTGCCCGTATCGCCCGCACGCCCACAGTTAAGCTGTGAGTTTTCACGAACAACGCGACAAACCACCTACGAGCTCTTTACGCCCAGTAATTCCGGACAACGCTCGGACCCTACGTATTACCGCGGCTGCTGGCACGTAGTTGGCCGGTCCTTCTTCTATAGGTACCGTCACTTGCGCTTCGTCCCTATTGAAAGAGGTTTACAACCCGAAGGCCGTCATCCCTCACGCGGCGTCGCTGCATCAGGCTTGCGCCCATTGTGCAATATTCCCCACTGCTGCCTCCCGTAGGAGTCTGGGCCGTATCTCAGTCCCAGTGTGGCCGGTCACCCTCTCAGGCCGGCTACCCGTCGTCGCCTTGGTAGGCCATTACCCCACCAACAAGCTGATAGGCCGCGGGCCCATCCCACACCGCAAAAGCTTTCCACCACACCCCATGAAGAGCACGGTCATATTCGGTATTAGACCCAGTTTCCCAGGCTTATCCCAAAGTGCAGGGCAGATCACCCACGTGTTACTCACCCGTTCGCCACTCGAGTACCCCGAAGGGCCTTTCCGTTCGACTTGCATGTGTTAAGCACGCCGCCAGCGTTCGTCCTGAGCCAGGATCAAACTCTCCAAACAAAAACCCCTCATCCAAAGACAAGGCAGAATTCAATCAGAAAAATCCGATCACAAACAAAAGACACCAACAATCTGGCATCAAAAAAACAGCCACCCATCATGATCGGAAGACGGGGAGTCCCCCAAAATGAGTGGCAAAAAACAACAAACAAAAACCACCAAACACACTATTGAGTTCTCAAACAACACGCCCGAGTTTGTCGCGCAGAAATCCCGCGGCGAAAAGCCGCTGAACTTTACTGCGGGCAGTGAGAATACCCACCGTAATGGGTGTCTCTCTCGGATTTCGTCTTCGCTCTCCGGCGCTTGTCCGTGTCGCTCTGACCTGGAATAAGTTACGTGAGCGCTAACAGCGAGTCAAATCGCCTGGTCGCTCCGACGTTTTCCCAGGTCAGAGCCCGGCCGTCGGTTGGCCTAGGCGCCCACGCGCTCGACCCCGGCAATGTGCCGCTTGCCACGTCGCAACACGAGCCAACGCTCATGCAGAAAATCGGAATGCTGTGGTAACCACTCGTCGCTTTCAATACGAACGTTGTTCACGTAGACGCCGCCCTCCGCGACATTGCGGCGTGCCGCTCCCTTACTCGCCGCCAATCCCGTGCCGACCAACAAATCGATGATCGAATCCGGGCCGCCCGGCTTCAGCTCGGCGACCTGTCCATTGCTGGCCTCACGCAACGCGGCGCCGAGGGTGGATTCGTCGAGATCGGTCAGCTCGGCCCGGCCGAACAGGGCCTGACTGGCCAGCTCGACCCCTGTCGTCGCGCCTTCCCCGTGGACCAACGTGGTGAGTTCACGCGCCAGCCGCTTCTGCGCGGCGCGTTCATGGGCGCGGTTCTGGGTGGAATCCTCCAGCTCGGCGATCTCATCCGAGGACAGGAAGGTGAACCAGCGCAGGTAACCGATCACGTCGGCATCGGCGGTGTTCACGAAGTACTGGTACCAGGCGTATGGGCTGGTCATCTCCGGATCGAGCCACAGGTTGCCGCCGCCGGTGGACTTGCCGAACTTCTTGCCCTCCGAGTCGGTGACCAGCGGAGTCGTCATGGCGTGCACGGTGGCGCCCAGCTTCTGGCGGACCAGTCGGGCACCGGCCACGATGTTGCCCCACTGATCGGAACCACCGATCTGCAACGCGCAGCCGTGCCGCTGGTGCAGCTCCACGAAGTCGTTGGCCTGAAGAAGCATGTAGCTGAACTCGGTGTAGGAGATGCCGTCGCCCTCCAGCCGGCGGCGCACCGTCTCCCGGTCGAGCATCACGTTCACCGAGAAGTATTTACCCAGGTCACGCAGGAATTCGATCGCCGAGAGCTGGCCGGTCCAGTTCAGGTTGTTCTCGACGATGGCGCCGGTCGGGGTGTCGTCGAACTCGACGAACCGTTCCAGCTGCCCGCGGATGCGACCGGCCCAGTCGGCGACCGTGTCGGCGGTGTTCAGTGTGCGTTCCCCGGTATCGCGAGGGTCGCCGATCATTCCGGTGGCCCCGCCGGCGAGCACGATGGGCCGGTGCCCGGCACGCTGAAACCGGCGCAGAGTCAGCAACGGCACCAGGTGACCCGCGTGCAGGCTCGGCGCGGTCGGGTCGAAGCCCGAGTAGACGGTCATGGGTCCCTTGGCCAGGTCATCAGCCAGCGCGTCGCGGTCGGTCGACTGCGCGATCAGGCCACGCCAGTCCAGCTCATCGAGGATTCCCATGCTCATGACGACGATCATGCCGCATCGCCGACATCAATCACTGGCACCGGGCGCGGGCGCCCGCGGGCTGCGCCGGTACGCCGACACCTCTCCCCTGCCCGCCAGCCACAACCGCCATCTACGATCGGCGGCCTTGCTCACACCGACCCGTGGGCCGTCGACTGCCGGAAGCGGATCACCCAACGTCAACCGGACCGGGCTGTCGGCGTCGAACAGGTCAATTCCGTTGTCCTCCATGGTGATTCCCAGGGCCGAACAAAGGTTTCCCGGTCCCCGCGCCAGCGCCGCCGGGCGAATCGCCGGTCCACGGCGGGCGCCGGCGACCTCGGCGCCCTCGCACACCGACGCCGCGCGCAGCAGTACCGCGCCCGCGATGCCGTCGTGCCCGCAGACCACATTCGCGCAGACGTGTATGCCGTGGCTGCGGTAGGTGTACAGGTACCCGGGCGGGCCGAACATCACGAGGTTCCGTCCGCCCGCACCGCGAAACGAGTGTGAGGCGGCGTCCGGCCAGGGCCCATCGGGCGGCCCGCCGTACGCCTCCACCTCGACGACGACGGCGCTGACACCGCGACCGGTCAGCTCGGCTCCCAACAGTCGGCGGGCCGCGAGCAAGGGATCACCAGTCAGCAGCTCGGTGCCCATCCGCAAGCCCACCCGAGCGATTCTGCACTTCGCAAGATCCACCGTTGACACCGGCCGCACTTGGGCGCAGTATTCACCACATGATGACTTCATCGGTTGATGAATTCTCCACAGGATTCCCCGCCGGGGCTGCTCCCCCGGCCATCGACATCGCCGGACTGCAGGTCAACCGTGGTGGGCGGCCGGCGATACGCGACCTCACCGTGCAGATCGGCGGCGGCAGCATCACCGGTCTGCTCGGCCCATCGGGCTGCGGCAAGTCCACCCTGATGCGCAGCATCGTCGGGACCCAGATCGTCGCGGCGGGCACCGTCACGGTGCTCGGTCACCCCGCCGGTTCCGCACCGCTGCGGCACCGGGTCGGGTACGTCACCCAGGATCCGACGATCTACGACGACCTGCGGGTGATCGACAACGTGCGGTATTTCGCCGCGCTGTACGGAACGTCGGCGGACTCGGCGGCAGATGCCATCCGGTCGGTCGGTCTCGACGATCACCGCACCGCCTACTGCGGCAATCTGTCGGGGGGACAACGCACCCGGGTCTCGCTGGCGTGCGCCCTGGTGTCCGAGCCCGAACTTCTGGTGCTCGACGAACCCACCGTCGGCCTCGACCCGGTACTTCGCGTCGACCTGTGGGACCAGTTCAACGAACTGTCGCGACGTGGCACCACGCTGCTGGTCTCCAGCCACGTGATGGACGAGGCCGACCACTGCGGAGACCTGCTGCTCATGCGTGACGGCCGATTGCTTGCCCACACCACCCCGGACCAGCTACGGAAGGACACGGAATGTACGTCCCTGGAGGAAGCGTTTCTCACCGTCATCCGGCGCAGCGACTCGGGCGCGATCAACCGAGCCGACTGAGCCCGGCGGCCTATCTGGCCACGACCGGCCGGATCCTGCGGCAACTGGCCGCCGACCACCGCAGCGTCGCGATGATCCTGGTGGTGCCCAGCCTGATCATCACGCTGATGTACTTCATGTTCCAGAATGCGCCGCACCAGCCGGGACACCCGACGCCGTTCAACAACGCGTGCCTGATCATGCTCGGCGTCTTCCCGCTGATCGTGATGTTCCTGATCACCTCGATCACCATGCAGCGCGAACGCGTCTCGGGAACCCTCGAGCGCATCCTGACCACACCGCTGCGCCGCTTCGACCTGCTGGCGGCCTACGGCACCGCGTTCTCGATCGCGGCCGCGGCCCAGGCCACCCTGGCCTGCATCGTCTCGTTCTGGTTCCTCGGCCTCGACACCGCGGGCAGCCCCATCCTGGTGTTCCTGATCGCGATCATCAACGCCGTCCTGGGCGTCGGGCTCGGCCTGTTGTGCAGCGCGTTCGCCCGGACCGAGTTCCAGGCAGTCCAGTTCATGCCCGTCGTGATCGCACCGCAGCTACTGTTGTGCGGCATCATCGTGCCGCGCGCCGCTCTGCCGGAATGGCTGCAATGGATCAGCAACGTGCTGCCGGCCAGCTATGCGCTGGAAGCCCTGCAGCAGGTCGGCGCGCATCCCGAGCTAACAGCCATCGCGGCCCGTGACATCGCGATCGTGGTGGGATTCGCTGTACTGGCGCTCTGCTTGGCCGCCGCCACCCTGCGCCGCCGCACACCCTAGGAAGCCGTGAGTACCGACATCGATTCCGAACGAGAACGCAAACGGCCCGGACGCCCCGCCGGGCCGTCGGACAGACGTGAGCGCATCCTGGCCAGCGCGCGGGAGTTGTTCTCCCGCAACGGGATCGACAAGACATCGATCCGTGCCATCGCGGCCGACGCCGGGGTGGACGCCGCGCTGGTGCATCACTACTTCGGCACCAAGACCCAGCTGTTCGCCGCCGCCATCCACATCCCCATCGATCCGATGACCGTGATCGGAAGGCTCAAAGAAGTCCCGGTCGAGCAGATCGGGCACACTCTGCCGTCAATCCTGTTGCCGCTGTGGGATTCCGAGATCGGCAAGGGCTTCGTCGCGACGCTGCGCTCCATCCTGGCCGGCAACGACGTATCGCTGGTGCGGTCGTTCCTGCAGGAGATCATCATCGGAGAGATCGGGCCCCGGGTGGACAACCCGCCCGGCAGTTCCCGGGTGCGCATCCAGTTCGTCGCCTCACAACTGGTCGGGGTGGCGATGGCGCGCTACATCCTGGAGCTGGATCCCTTCGCCACGCTGCCGGCGGATCAGATCGCCGAGACGATCGCGCCCACCCTGCAGCGCTACCTCACGGGTGACCTACCCGGACTCGCCTGACCCGGCCAGATCCAGCAGCCGGCGGTGCTCGGCGTCGTCCTCGATGGCCACGGCCTCGTCGACGAGCAGCACCGGGATGCCATCCTCGATCCGGTAGGCCAGCCGCAACCGGGGGTTGTAGAGCCAGTCGGTACCGGCCAGCAGCAGCGGCCCGCGGTCCTGCGGGCACACCAGGATGCTCAAAAGCTTGTCGTCGACCACCACGTGAAGCTAGCCCAGCGGGATCGAGATGCCGCCACTGGGCTGACCGCCGCCCCCGCCCGGAATGGGAGCGATGCCGCCCGGGAACTGGCCCACTCCCGGGTTGAGACCACTCTGCTTCGGAATCTGCGCCTGGGACTGTGCCTGCAACTTGCGCTGATAGGACAGCGTGCTCTTGAGGGCGTCGATCAACGGCACCTGGTTGGGCCGCTTGTCGAGCGCCTTCGTGATGGCTTCCCGGTTGGCGTTCGACGGCTTGTACCCCTGCTGACGCAGCTTCAGGATGTCGTGGATCAGCGTCGAGATCTGGCCACCGCCCTCACCGGTGTCGTAGTCCTTGGCGATGATGGACAGTGCTTCGTCCGCGGTCATCTGCGTCGGCGCAGGCGCATCAGCAGGCGCATCCGCCTGCGGGGTCGGCTGAGCGGGATCGGCGACCGCCGTCGGCGCACCCACGCCCACCAGCGCGCCCAGGACTAGCGCACCGCCCGTCACACATCCGGTGACGACCCGACGCCAGCTGTTCGCACCCGATC
Organism: Mycobacterium sp. 134; assembly: GCF_048282715.1. Taxonomy (NCBI): domain Bacteria; kingdom Bacillati; phylum Actinomycetota; class Actinomycetes; order Mycobacteriales; family Mycobacteriaceae; genus Mycobacterium; species Mycobacterium sp. 134. The sequence continues at coordinate 2,851,107 of NZ_JBLVUN010000008.1, read as the reverse complement.
CCGATGTCATCGATCCTCCAGTCGTTCGGCCGTCCGCCGGAGCCTAACAGCGCATTCGCGCCCCGGCACCCCGCCGACATAGGGCCTAGTCGGTCTCCGGCTCGTCGTCGGCGGCTCCTGCGACGAGTTCGGCCCGGCTGGCCGCCGTCAATTTCTTGTACGTACCTGTATCGGCATCTAAGTACCAGCAGTTACGCCGGCCTGCCTTCGGAATGCCAGCCGCCCGCAGCGGACCGATGAGCGGGCGGTATGACGCGCCGAGCTCCATGTCGGTCACCACGTACACCACATCGGGCGGGTTTCCTGCGGCCAGATCTTCCAGCGCATGGGTGAGGTCGGCGGTCGGGACGCTGCCGCCCGGGCGCAGCGCCAGGGCGGTCACCGCCAGTTGCCGGCCCGACTCCTCGACGCCGTACGTCACCGACATGTCGACCGCGTCCAGGCGACCGACCGCATCGTTGACGCTCGTCGCGAATACCGGTCCCCGTTCGGTCCGGATCACCGCGCTGCGGTTGTCGACCAGCCAGTAGTCGCCGTCCTCGTCACGCCGGAACAGGAACTCGGTGGACACCCAGGTGTCGGCGGGCGCGAACACGCCCCTCTTGACCACGGCGGTCGGATCGACCGGGCCGCGCGGGTGAGCCAGGAGCACTCCGACCTCGTTGGCCTCGGCCTTCCGCACGAAACCCTGCTCGTCCTCCAGGATCAGGTCGTCGTCGGCGTCGTAGGCGGCGAGTTCGACAGTGCCGCTGCCCGGCAACGGACGTCCCTTGCTGCCGATCTTGGCGCCGGAGACGTTGGCCAGCACGGCCTGTCCGTCCGTGGTGGCGAAGAACTCCACGACATGGGCCGGTTCGAACACATCGACCACGCGCTTCCACAGCCCGGCGGGCATACCCGAGCCGATGAACAGCCGAACCGGATGACTGCCCGTGAGCGAGAACGACGGATCGTCGATGACCTCGCGCAGCATGGCCCAGGTGTAGGACACCACCGTGACGCCGTACTGCCGGATCTCCTGCAGGAACCGGTCGGGCTGCAGCCCGCGCGACAGCGCGATGCGCGAGCCGCCGACCACCGCACCGCCCAGGCTGACCAGCAGCCCGGACTGGTGATGCAACGGGGTCAGGCAGTAGACCGTGTCGCCGCGGCCCAGATTGGCCGCCGACGCGGTGCCGAACGCCGACAGCGCCCACCGGAAGTTGGTGATCTGACGGGCCACGAGCTCGCCGCCGACCTCACTGAAGGCGACGAAGGCCAGGTCGCGGGCCAGACCTGGGTTCGGCCGGTACCAGCCGGGCAGCTCGACGACGTCGGGGTCGATCTTCTCCATGTCGACGATGGACGCGCCGTCGGCTTCGTACTTGTTCAGGTGCAGATCACGGCTCTCACCGCCGCCGAGGACCAGCACCCGCATGTCGAGTTCGCGGGCCACGTCGAGGTGGCTCGGATCCGCGATGATCTCGGCCACTCCGCCGAGGCGGGCCGCCTCGGCCAGATCCGCCTCGGGCAGCAGCACTGCCACCGCTCCCAATCGGGACAACGCCGCGATCGCGACCAGCGCGCTGGGCCGGGTGTCCATCAGGACGCCGACCCGGGCGCCCTGGCGCACCCCGACGTCGATCAGGCCGCGAACGACGTTGTTGATCCGGCGGTCCACCGCCTCGTAGGTGTGCACCCGACCGTCGAAGAGCAGCGCTTCGCCGTTGGGGACGCTGCGCGCCTGTTCGCTCATGATCCGGCCGAGCGAGATCCGGGTGTGATCGTTGACCTGACCCAGCCGGGCCAGACGTGGCAGCGTGCGGGCTGTCTCGATGACCAGGGTCCGGGCGTTCTTGTTGGCGGCCACCAACGCTTCGGCGGCCGAGCGCGCCACCCCGAACGCCATCTCGGTGGCTGCGGTCGCACTGTGGGTGACACGGGTGGAGAACGACACCCCGCCCTCGGGATGATCGGCCGGCTGTGACCCCATCGGGACCACACCTTCGGGCATCTGTTCTCCGCCAAGCCATTTCACCCACTGCGCCACCGTCGGCCAGGTTTGGGTGGAGGCCTTGGACCCCACGACCAAACCGAAATGCCCTGCCCTGATCAGATATTCGTAAACATCCGCATCGGGCGCGGCCCGCTTGATACCCCGGACCGCGGCAGGTTGGCCGATGTCGTCGACCTCACCGACCACCGCGAGGATCGGGCAGTCGATGTCGGACAGGGTGACGAGGTCGCCGTGGACGGAAAAGCCTCCCGTCATCATCCGGTTGTGGGCGATGAACTGCTTGAGCAGTTCGGCGATCGCAGGCCCGGACCAGGCGATCCAGCCTTCCGACGAAAGGAAGCGGCGCTGCTGCTCACGTGGCAGCAGGGCTTCGCGATCATGCAACTGCCGAAGGAACTCGAGACGCGACTGCGCGGTCTTGATCGGGTCGAGCATCTGAAAACCGGTGCGGGCCAACCAGCCCGGGATGTCGATGCGGCTGAACACATGGTCGGCCATGAAATCGGCCGCACCCGCGGCCACGCCGGCGGGAAGGTTCATCGGCAGCGCGGCGAGGGTGTCCACCGGGGAACCGAAGGCGATGATGCTGGCCAGGTCCTTGGACCGCCGATAGGCCGCGGCCTGGTAGGCGAACATGCCGCCCTGCGAGTAGCCGGCCAGGTGCACGTCGCGACCGCTGACCTCTTTGACGATGTCGATGGCTTCCGACAACGCCACCACGTGGTCGGCGAGGTTGCGCTGCATACCGCCCTCGACCTTGTCCGGCGAGCCGAAGTCGATCACCCACGGGTCGATACCCGCGGCATGCAGGATGCCGACTGCGCCGTCATCGCGCGTCACATCCCACATGTCGGCCGACATCATCATCGGGTGCACCATCAGTACCGGGGGGCGCGGATCCTGGACACCGGGGCGGACGTCCGGCGGGAAGTACCGCCGGAGCCGGTACATCGGCACGCTCTGGATGATCTGGAACGGCGACGGGACCGAGCCGGTCTCCAGTCCCCCGTAGCGCAGCACCTCCAGACCGTTCTGCGCGGTCGCCAGCAACCGCTCGACGGGTCTGGTCACTGCCGAGAAATCCACCAGCTTGCTCCCCACATCGAAACTCACCCCGACCCCCGATTGACGAGGTCATCATGGCACAACAGCAACCGATCACCGACTTGATCACCCGGACGTCGGCAGTGCCCCCATGCGATGCCACTGTCACGGCCACCGGCAGATAGGGTCGGCGGCGATGGCACACCTGCTCGGGGGCGAAACCCTGCATCTGGAATACCCCGCCGGGGTGGTGTTCGACTCGGTCACCGTCGGTGTCAGCGAAGGCGACCGGATCGGCATCGTCGGCCGCAACGGTGACGGCAAATCCAGCCTGCTGGCCATGCTGGCCGGCCGGCTCGAACCCGATTCCGGACGGGTCACCGTGCGCGGTGGTGTGCGGGTCGGGGTACTCGATCAGGCCGACACCCTCGACGACGCCGACACCGTCGGCCACGCCGTGGTCGGCGATGTGCCCGAACACGAATGGGCCGGCGACCCCCGTGGGCGCGACGTCATTTCCGGCCTGCTCGGCGACCTGCCTTGGGACGCGGAGCTCCGCACGCTGTCGGGCGGACAGCGGCGTCGGGTCGCTCTGGCCAAGCTGCTGGCCGGGGATCACGATGTGCTGGCGCTCGACGAGCCGACCAACCACCTCGACGTGGAGGCGATCACCTGGCTCGCCGAGCACCTCAAGAAGCGCTGGTCCGCGTCATCCGGTGGGCTGCTGGTGGTGACGCACGACCGCTGGTTCCTCGACGAGGTCTGTACGACCACATGGGAAGTGCACGACCGCATCGTCGAACCGTTCGACGGCGGCTACGCCGCCTACATCCTGCAGCGCGTGGAACGCGACCGGCAGGCGGCCACGATCGAGGCACGCAGGCAGAACCTGGCCCGCAAGGAACTGGCCTGGCTGCGCCGCGGCGCCCCGGCTCGCACGTCCAAACCCAAATTCCGCATCGACGCGGCCAACGCCCTGATCGCAGACGTACCGGAGATCCGGGACAAGGTCGCGCTGCAGTCCCTCGCGGTGTCACGGCTGGGCAAGCAGGTCGTCGACCTGCTTGATGTGTCGGTGAGCTACGGCGACCGCGAGGTGCTGCACCAGGTCGAGTGGCGGATCGCCCCAGGTGAGCGCACCGGGATCCTCGGCGTCAACGGCGCCGGAAAATCGACGCTGCTGGGCCTCATCGACGGTTCGGTGCAACCGACCGCCGGCCGGGTCAAACACGGTAAGACGCTGCAGGTGGCGACGCTCAGACAGAGCGTGGACGAACTTGCGCCCCACCTCGGCGATCCCGTGCGGGTGGTACTCGCCAATCTGCGCACCACGTATGTGTTCGGCACCGGATCAAAGGCCCAGGAACTCACGCCCGGACAGCTGCTGGAGCGCCTCGGGTTCTCCAGCGCCCAGTTGTCGACACCGGTGAAGGACCTCTCCGGCGGGCAGCAACGTCGCCTGCAACTGCTGTTGATCCTGCTCGCGCAGCCCAACGTGCTGATCCTCGACGAGCCGACCAACGACCTGGACACCGACATGCTGTCGGCCATGGAGGATCTGCTCGACTCGTGGCCCGGCACGCTGATCGTGGTGAGCCACGACCGGTATTTTCTGGAGCGCGTCACCGACCAGCAGTACGGCATCCTCGGTGGACGCCTGCGGCATCTGCCGGGCGGGGTGGACGAATACCTGCGGTTGCGCGCCGCACATGCGTCGGCGACCGGCCCGGCACCGGCCGGCAGTACTGCAGCGGAAGGGTTGTCCGGCGCCGACTTGCGGGCCGCGCAGAAGGAAGTGTCCGCGCTGGAACGCCGACTGGAGAAACTGCAGGAACAGATCGACCGCTCCCGCACGGCGATGGCGGACCACGACCAGTCGGATTTCGAGGGACTCGCGGCCAAGGTGGCCGCCATCCGCGCGCTTGAGGACGAAGTCACCGAGGTCGAGGAACGCTGGTTCGAACTCGGCGAGCAGATCGGCTAAGGGCGCAGCCTGATTCGTAATTCCTCTGCGGTCTTACGGACGACGCCCAACTGCTTCGCGACCTGCACCGGTGCGGTGCCACCCCGTGCGCTGCGCGCGTTCACCGAGCCCTCGACGGTCAGCACCTCGCGCACCTGCGGGGTGAGCGCCGGGTTGATCGCGGCGAACTCGTCATCGGTGAGCTCGTCGAGCCCCACGCCCCGACCCTCGGCGGTCTGCACCGCGCCGCCCGCCGCCTCATGGGCGACTCGGAACGGAACACCCTGGCGCACCAGCCATTCGGCGATGTCGGTGGCCAGCGTGTAACCGGCCGGCGCCAGCGCGGCCATCCGGGCCTCGTCGAAGGTAAGCGTGCCGACCAGTCCGGCCATCGCCGGCAGGAGCAGCTCCAGCTGCGCCACCGAGTCGAAGACCGGTTCCTTGTCCTCCTGCAGGTCCCGGTTGTAGGCCAGGGGCTGCGCCTTGAGGGTGGCCAGCAGACCGGTGAGGTTGCCGATCAGCCGCCCGGATTTCCCGCGGGCCAACTCGGCGATGTCCGGATTCTTCTTCTGCGGCATGATCGAGCTGCCGGTCGACCAGGAGTCGTGCAGCGTGACGTAGCCGAATTCGGTTGTGCTCCAAAGGATGATGTCTTCGGCGAGCCGGGACAGATCCACCCCGATCTGGGCGAAGATGAACGCCGCCTCGGCGGCGAAGTCCCGCGCCGCGGTGGCGTCGACGGAATTGTCCGCGGCCGTTGCGAATCCGAGGTCTTCGGCGATCGCGTCGGGATCCAGACCGAGCGACGAGCCGGCCAGCGCCCCAGAGCCGTAGGGCGATACCGCGGTGCGGTCGTCGAAATCGGCGAGCCGGTCGACGTTGCGCAGCAGTGGATGAGCGTGCGCCAGAAGATGATGCGCGAGCAGGATCGGCTGGGCGGCCTGCAGGTGGGTCTTGCCGGGCATGATCGCCGTCGGATGCGCCGCGGCCTGCACCGCCAGCGCGTTGACCACCTCGAGCACACCATCGGCGACGCGGCGGATGGCGTCGCGCAGCCACATCCGGAACAGCGTGGCCACCTGGTCGTTGCGGGAGCGTCCGGCGCGCAGCCGGCCACCCAGATCGGGCCCGACCCGGTCGATCAGGCCGCGCTCCAGCGCCCCGTGCACGTCCTCGTCGGTCACCAGCGGCTCGAAACTGCCGTCGGCGACATCGGAACCCAGGCTGTCCAGGCCCGCGAGCAACCCGTCGCGCTGCTCGTCGGTGAGCAGCCCGGCCCGGTGCAGGACCCGGGCATGGGCCTTGGACGCCGTGACGTCATACGGCGCCAGCACCCAGTCGAAGTGGGTCGACTTACTCAGGGCCGCAAGGGCGGCCGAGGGACCGTCGGCGAACCGCCCGCCCCACAGCGAGCCCTCGTTGGTGGTTCCGTCGTTGGTGCTCATCTCATCCAGCTTCCTGCCGCGCGAGCGACCGTGGGTGTACATCCAAGGCGGCGTGTCGCCGTACAGACACGGTCGCTCGCGGTGCGAAGTTAGAGGCCCAGGTCGCGCTTGGCCGAGATCTTGGAGCTCAAGCCGTGCAGCTGCACGAAGCCCTTGGCCGCGCTCTGGTCGAAGCTGTCGCCCTCGTCGTAGGTGGCGAGGTTGAAGTCGTAGAGCGACTCACCGGAACGGCGGCCGTTGACGATGATGGCCCCGGCGTGCAGAACCAGCCGGATGTCGCCGGACACGTGCTGCTGCGTGTGCTCGACGAACGCCTCCAGCGAACGCTTCAGCGGGCTGAACCACAGGCCGTCGTACGTGAGCTCGCCCCACTTCTGGTCGACGCCGCGCTTGTACCGGCCCAGCTCGCGCTCAAGCGTCACGTGCTCGAGCTCGGTGTGCGCGGTGATCAGCACCATCGCGCCCGGGGCCTCGTAGATCTCGCGGCTCTTGATGCCGACCAGCCGGTCCTCGACCACGTCGAGCCGGCCCACGCCCTGGGCGCCGGCCCGGGTGTTGAGCTCCTGGATGATCTCCAGCACGCTCAGCGGACGGCCGTCGATCGCTACCGGGCGGCCCTTGTCGAAGCTGATGATCAGCTCATCGGGAGCGTTGAAGTTGACCGTCGGGTCCTGGGTGTAGTCGTAGACGTCCTTGGTCGGCGCGTTCCACAGGTCCTCGAGGAACCCGGTCTCCACCGCGCGGCCCCACACGTTCTGGTCGATCGAGAACGGCGAGCGCTTGGTGACGTTGATCGGGATCGCGTTCTCCTCGGCGAACGCGATGGCCTTCTCGCGGGTCCAGGCGTAGTCGCGAACCGGTGCGATGACGTCCAGTTCGGGTGCCAGTGAGGCGAATCCGACCTCGAACCGCACCTGGTCGTTGCCCTTGCCCGTGCAGCCGTGCGCGACGACGGTGCCTCCATGGCTGCGCGCCGCATCCACCAGGTGCTTGACGATCAGGGGGCGGCTGATGGCCGACACCAGCGGGTAGCGATCCATGTAGAGCGCGTTCGCCTTGATGGTCGGCAGGCAGTATTCGTCGGCGAACTCGTCACGGGCGTCGACCACGACCGCCTCGACCGCACCGCAGTCCAGGGCACGCTGGCGTACGACGTCCATGTCCTCGCCGCCCTGACCGAGATCGATGGCGACGGCGACGACCTCTTTGCCGGTCTCCTTGCCGATCCAGCTGATCGCGACCGAGGTGTCCAGACCTCCGGAGTACGCCAGGATGACGCGTTCGGACATGAGCAATCTCCTTGTTTTGAGCTCTACTTCAAGTTCTCGATGGTGTTGGCAAGTTCGGCCCCGGTCATCGGTTCGCGCGCCACCATCAGGATGGTGTCGTCACCGGCGATGGTGCCGACCACATACGGCAGGGCGGCGCGGTCGATCGCGCTGGCCAGGTAATGCGCGGCCCCGGGCGGGGTGCGCAGCACGGCAAGGTTAGCGCTGGCGTCGGTCGATACCAGCAACTCCCCCAACAAGCGGGTCAACCGCTCGGTGCCACCGGACACACCCCGCACCGGGCTGCCGTCCTCGGGCACCACATAGACGCCGACGCCGCCGTCGGCGCCGCGCAGTTTCACCGCGCCGAGTTCCTCCAGGTCGCGCGACAACGTCGCCTGGGTGACCTCGATGCCCTCCTGACCCAGCAGTGCGGCCAGTTCGGTCTGGCTGCTCACCTGCCTGGACGACAGCAGGGCGATGATGCGGGCCTGACGGCCGGCGCGCGTCGGTGCGCTCACCGGTTCTCCAGCAACCAGACCAGCAGCGCTTTCTGGGCGTGCAGCCGGTTCTCGGCCTCGTCGAACACCGCGCTCTGCGGGCCGTCGATCACCTCGTCGGTGATCTCGTGCCCGCGGTGCGCCGGAAGGCAGTGCAGCACAATGGCTGCCGGGTCGGCGAGCTTGAGCAATTCGGCGTTGACCTGGAACGGACGGAACGGCCGCACCCGGTCGAGGCCGTCGTTCTCCTGCCCCATCGAGGTCCAGGTGTCGGTGACGAGCACGTCGGCTCCGTCGGACCCGGCCCTCGCGTCGTCGGTGAGCGAGACCGTCGCCCCGGTCTCGGCCGCACGGCGCTTGGCGGCGTCGACGAAATGCGGGTCTGGTTCGAAGCCGGCCGGAGCGGCGATCGTGACGTCGATGCCCGCGGTGACGCCGCCGAGCATCAGCGAGTGCGCCATGTTGTTGGCCCCGTCGCCCAGATAGGTCATCTTCAGCCCCTTGAGCTGACCCTTGCGCTCGGCCAACGTCTGCAGGTCGGCCAGCACCTGGCAGGGGTGGAATTCGTCGGACAGCGCGTTGACGATCGGCACGCTCGATCCGGACGCCATGGCCGTCAGCCGCTCCTGGGCGAAAGTCCGCCACACGATGGCATCGACGTAACGCGACAGTACCGCGCCGGTGTCCTCGAGGGTCTCCTCGCGGCCCAGCTGGGTGCTGCGTCCGTCGACCACCACGGCATGGCCGCCGAGCTGGGCGATGCCCATCTCGAACGAGAACCGCGTGCGGGTCGAGTTCTTCTCGAAGATCACCGCGACGCCGCGCGGACCCTCGAGCGGGCGCCGCGAGAACGGCGCCTTCTTCAGTTCGGCGGCCAGGGCGAGCACCTCGGCCTGCTCGTCGGGCGACAGATCGTCGTCACGCAGGAAATGCCGGGTCATGAGACTGCCTCCACAGCGGTGTCGAGAACGGTGGGCAGAGCGGACAGGAAGGTCTCGATCTGCGGTTCGGTGATGATCAGGGGCGGTGCCAGCCGGATCACGTCGGCGGCCGCGGCGTTGACCAGGAAGCCGGCGTCGCGCGCGGCAGCCTCGACGGCCTTGGCGTTCGGCGCGGTCAGCACCACGCCCTGCAGCAGCCCCTTGCCACGCACGTGATCGACGAGCGGATGGCCCAGCTCCTCGATGCCGTGGCTCAGGGTCTTGCCGAGCACCCCGGCCCGTGCGATCAGGTCCCCGTCGGCCAGCGCCTTGAGCACGCCCAGCGCGGCCGCGGTGCACACCGGGTTGCCGCCGAAGGTGCTGCCGTGCAGGCCCGGGGTGAGCAGATCACCGGCCGCGCCGATGGCCAGGCAGGCACCGATCGGCAGTCCGCCGCCGAGTCCCTTGGCCAGGGTCACCACGTCGGGAGTGATGCCGTCGTGCTGATGGGCGTAGAACGCACCGGTGCGCCCCACGCCGGTCTGCACCTCGTCGAGAATGAGCAGCGCGCCGTTCTTCGTGGTGATGTCCCGGGCGGCGGCCAGGTATCCGGCGGGCGGGACGACAACGCCGCCCTCCCCCATGATCGGTTCCAGGAACACCGCCGCGGTGTCCGAATCGAGCGCGGCGGCAAGGGCTTCCGCGTCGCCATAGGGCACGTGGGTGACGTTGCCCGGCAATGGCTCGAACGGCGCCTGCTTGCTGGGCTGGCCGGTCAGCGCCAGCGACCCCATCGTGCGGCCGTGGAAGGCGCCTTGGGCGGCAACGATATTCGTCTTGCCGGTGAGCCGGGTGATCTTGAAGGCGACCTCGTTGGCCTCGGTGCCCGAGTTGCAGAAGAACACCCGCGCCTGGGTTCCCAGATGCCCCACCAGCGCCTCGGCCAGTGCGATGCCGGGCTCGGTGGCGTAGAGGTTGGACGTGTGCCCCAGCGTATTGAGCTGGGTGGTGACGGCCTCGATGACGGCCGGGTGGCGGTGTCCGAGCAGGTTGACCGCGATACCGCCGAGCAGGTCCAGATACGACTTGCCGTCGGCGTCGGTGACCACGGCGCCGTCGCCGCTGGCCAGTGCCAACGGCGGGGTGCCGTAGTTGTTCATCATCACCGCTTCCCAGCGGTCCTGGAGGGTCATGCGGCTACCACCTTGGTTCCGGTTCCTTCATCGGTGAAAAGCTCGACCAGCACGCAGTGTTCGACGCGGCCGTCGATCACGTGGGCGCTCGGCACACCACCTTCGACCGCCCGCAGGCAGGCCTCGATCTTGGGCACCATGCCCGATTCGAGTGACGGCAGCAGTTGCGTCAGTGCGGCGGTGTCGATCTCGGTGACCAGCGAGGAGCGGTCGGGCCAGTCGGTGTAGAGACCTTCCACGTCGGTGAGCATCAACAGCTTCTCGGCGCCCAGCGCCTCGGCCAGGGCTGCAGCGGCGGTGTCGGCGTTGATGTTGTGCACCACACCGTCGATGTCCGGCCCGATGGTCGACACCACTGGAATACGCCCTGCGGCAATGAGATCCATGATGGATTCGGCGTTGACGTACTCGACGTCGCCGACCAGACCGATGTCGGTGGCCACCCCGTCCACGGTGACGCTGCGCCGCACGGCGGTGAACAGGTGCGCATCCTCACCGGTGAGGCCAACCGCGTAGGGGCCGTGGGCGTTGATCAGGTTGACCAGTTCGCGGCCCACCTGACCGAACAGCACCATGCGTGCCACATCGAGCACCTCCGGGGTGGTCACCCGGAAGCCGCCCTTGAAATCGCCTGCGATGCCGAGCTTCTTGAGCATCGCGCTGATCTGCGGGCCGCCGCCGTGCACCACCACGGGATGGATGCCGCAGTTGCGCAGGAACACCATGTCGGCGGCGAAGGCCGCCTTGAGGGTGTCGTCGGTCATCGCGTTGCCGCCGTACTTGACGACGACGATCTTGCCGTGCAGTTGCTTGAGCCACGGCAGTGCCGAGGCGAGCACCTGGGCCTTGACGCCGCGCTCGATGGCCTCGCTCATGAGCTGTAGGCCGAGTTCTCTTCGACGTAGGCGTGCGACAGGTCGGTGGTCCTGATGGACGCGCTGCCGCCTCCCACCCCCAGGTCCACGACGACGATGATGTCCTCGCCGGACAGGTCGACCTCGCGGGCGCCCGCGGCACCGGCACCGTCGACGCACACCGGAGAACCGTTGAACGACACGCTGATCCGTTCCGGATCCAGCTTGACCGGAGCGATGCCGACTGCGGCCAGGACCCGGCCCCAGTTCGGGTCGGAGCCGAACAGTGCGGTCTTGACCAGGCTGTCGCGGGCGATGACGCGCGCCGCGACGAGCGCATCGTCCTCGGTGTCGGCGCCGGTCACCGTGATGACGACGCGCTTGGTGACACCCTCGGCATCGGCCTGCAACTGGGCGCACAGGTCGTCGCAGACCCGCAGCACGGCCTCGTTGAGATCGTCCTGGCTCGGAGCGATTTCGCTGGCGCCCGAGGCGAGCAGCAGCACGGTGTCGTTGGTCGAGCAGCTGCCGTCGACGTCGAGCCGGTCGAAGGTCAGGGCCGCGGCGCGCTTGAGCGCGGTGTCCAGCGCCGCCGCGTCCGCGACGGCGTCCGTGGTCAACACCACCAGCATGGTGGCCAACGACGGTGCCAGCATGCCGGCGCCCTTGGCCATCCCGCCGAGGGTCCAGTTCTCCCCCGATTCCACCGAGTGGTGCAGCGCAACCTGTTTCGGCACGGTGTCGGTGGTCATGATGGCCCGCGCGGCGTCGTCTCCGCCGGTCAGTCCGCCGGCGATCTCGTGCACGATCTCGGTGACGCCGGCCAGCACCTTGTCCATCGGCAACCGGTCGCCGATCAGGCCCGTCGAGCACACCGCGACCTCGATGGCACCGGTCTCTGTGCCCCAGTCGCTCAGCGCGCTGGCCACGGCCTCGGCGGTGGCGTGGGTGTCCTGGAAACCCAGCGGGCCGGTACACGCGTTGGCGCCGCCCGAGTTCAGGACCACCGCACGCAGCCGGCCGGTGGTCAGCACCTGCTGCGACCACTGCACCGGCGCGGCCTTGATCTTGTTGCGGGTGAATACCCCCGCCGCGGCGTAGTCGGGCCCCTCGTTGAACACCAGAGCCAGGTCCGGTGCGCCGGATGCCTTGATACCGGCGGCGATTCCCGCGGCCCGGAAGCCGGCCGGTGCGGTGACGCCCTGGGTGCGGACCAGCTTGGCGGCCTGGGTGGTCTTTGCGTGCGTCACGGTGCCACTCCCACGATCGAAAGTCCTTCGGTTTCAGGCCAGCCCAGCGCCAGGTTCATCGACTGCACCGCGGCACCGCCGGTGCCCTTGGTGAGGTTGTCGATGGCGGCGATGGCCACCAGTGTCTTCGCCTGCTCATCGACGGCGACCGCGAGTTGCGCGGCATTGCTGCCGATCACCGACCCGGTCTTGGGCAGCTGCCCCTCGGGCAGCAGGTGGATGAAAGGCTCCGCGCCGTAAGCCTTTTCGTAGGCGGCCCGCACCTCGGCCTCGGATGCCTCGGTGCGGGCGGTGCAGGTGGCCAGGATCCCCCGGGAGGTCGGGATCAGCACCGGGGTGAACGAGACGGTGACGTCCTTGTCGGTCACCGACCGCAGGCCCTGCGCGATCTCCGGGGTATGCCGGTGCTTACCGGCGATGTTGTAGGCGCGAGCCGAGCCGATCACCTCGGAGCCCAGCAGGTCCACCTTGGCAGACTTGCCCGCGCCCGAGGTGCCGCTGACGGCGACGACCGTGACGGCCGGTTCGATGAGGTCGGCGGCCACCGCGGGCAGCAGCGCCAGCAGCGCGGCGGTCGGATAGCAGCCCGGCACCGCGATGCGCTTGGTGCCCTTGAGCCGGTCCCGGGCGCCCGGCAGCTCGGGCAGCCCATAGGGCCAGCTGCCGGCGTGCGCCGAACCGTAGAACTTCTCCCAATCGGCGGCGTCGGTCAGCCGGAAGTCGGCACCACAATCGATGATCAGGGTGTCGGGACCGAGCTGCTCGGCCAGCGCCGCGGAATGACCGTGCGGCAACCCGAGGAACACCACGTCGTGACCGGCCAGCACCTCGGCGTCGGTGGGCTCCAGAACACGCGAGGCCAACGGCAGCAGGTGCGGATGATGCTCGGCCATCGTCGTCCCGGCACTGGAGGCCGCGGTCAACGCCCCGATGGTCAACCGGCCGTCAGCGTAGGCCGGGTGCCCGAGCAGCAATCGCAGGATCTCTCCGCCGGCGTAGCCGCTGGCGCCGGCCACCGCTATCGAAGTCATGTGGCAATTCTGCATTGTTATGCATACAGATGCAAATTCATTAATCGGCGTGAAGACGAGCGTGGGGGCTGTGCACGCAAAACCCCACAAATGCGTGCACAGCCCCCACGTTCGCGCTCAGAATTCAGCCGCGAAGGACGGCGCCGACGCGCTCACCGGCCACCACGACGGCGGCGTCGCGGGCGGCGCTGGCCTCGTCCTCGGTGAGGGTCCGGTCAGCGGCCCGGAACCGCAGAGCCAGGGTCAGGGACTTGCGGCCCTCCCCGATCTGCGGACCGGTGTAGACGTCGAACAGCCGGACGTCCTCCAGCAGCTCGCCGGCCCCGTCGCGGACGGCATCGACGACGGAGGCAGCGGCGACGTCGTCACCGACGACCACGCTGATGTCCTGGAACACCGCCGGGAACGGTGACACCGACGGCGCGGGCAGCGCCTCGACGATCGGCACGGCATCGAGATCGAGCTCGACGGCACAGGAGCCCTTGGGCAGGCCGGTCCGCTCGACGACTGCCGGATGCAGCTGGCCTGCGTAGCCCACCACCGTGTCACCGACGAGCACCTCGGCACAGCGGCCCGGATGCCACGGCAACTCCTGGGCGGCGCGCAGGGTGAACTCCACTCCGGCCGCCCGGCCGATCACCCGTACCGCCTCGAACGCATCGGCGGCCTCGACGGGCCGACCCGGACCCCACGGTCCGGCAGGCTCACGCAACCCGGTGAGCACCGCCGCGACGTGCTGCGGCTGATGCGGCAGCGAAGCGTCCAGCCCGGCGATCTCCTCGTCGGTGGGCCTGCGGTCGTTCGGGATGCGCTCGACGGAGCGGGTCTCGGCCGTGGGATGCACCACCTGCTGGATCGCGAACAGTGCGACATCGGCGGCGCCACGGGATACGTTGCGGCCCAATGCTTCCAGCAATCCAGGCAGCAGCGTGGTGGCCAGCTGCGGGCGGTCGGCCTCCAGCGGGTTGAGCACCTTGGTGGCGTTGCGGCGCGCGTCGTCGGCGGGAAGACCCCACGCGTCGAACACCCCGGCGGGCAGGAACGGGGTGGGTAGGACCTCGACGAATCCAGCCAGCGCCAGCGACTTTCCGATCGCGCGGCGGCGCTTCTGGACCGCGGTCAGACCACGTCCGGCCGGTGCTGTGGGCAGCACCGAGGGGATGGACTCCAGCCCCTCCAGCCGCAGCACTTCCTCGACGAGGTCGGCGCGCTGACGCATGTCGGGCCGCCAGCTCGGCGGAGTGACGGTCAATGACGTGGAACCGGCCGCTTCAACAACATCGGCGCCGATCTGGGTGAGCCGGCGTGCCGTCGTACCCGCGGCGTACTCGACACCCGCGGTGCGGTCAGGCAGGTCGGCGGGGATCTCGATGGCCGGCTGGGACCAGTCGGTGCGCTCGTCGGCGCGCCAGTCCGTGAGCTTCGGCTCGACCTTCCCGCCGGCGATCTCCGCCAGCAGGGTTGCGCAACGATCCAGTGCGGCAACCGAAATCGCCGGATCGACCGACCTCTCGTAGCGGCGACCGGCCTCGCTGGCCAGGTGCAGGCGGCGCTGGGTGCGCGATACCGCGGCCGGATCCCACACCGCCGCTTCCAGCAGCACGTCGGTGGTGGTGTCGCGCACCTCGGTGGTGCCCGCGCCCATCACGCCGCCGATCGCGGCGGTCGCGACGTCGTCGACGATCAGTACGTCGGCGGAGTTCAGCGTGCGCTCGACATCGTCGAGCGTGACGACCTTCTCACCGTCACGGGCGAAGCGCACCGCGAAGCCGCCGGTGATCAGGCTGCTGTCGTGGGCGTGCATCGGGTGGCCGAGTTCGAGCATGACGTAGTTGGTGACATCGACCGCGGGTGAGATGGCGCGGATGCCGCTGAGCATCAGCCGTCGCTGTATCCACCACGGTGACACGGCAGCCGGGTCGATCCCCGTCACGGGGCGTAACCCGAAGCGCTGCACGCCCGTTCCGGGCTCCACGGTCAGGGGCCAGGCCTCCCCCTCGGCAGGCAGCGGCGCCACGTCGGCCGGATCGACGAAGTCCAGATCGTGGGCACACGCGATCTCGCGGGCCAGGCCGCGCACCGACAGGCAGTAACCGCGATCCGGCGTGATGGCCAGGTGGAACACCACGTCGTCCAGGCCGAGGAGCTCGGCGGCCGGGGTACCCGGTTCGGCGGTGCCCTCGGGCAGCACGAGGATGCCCGACTGGTCGACACCGAGATGCATCTCCGATGCCGAGCAGATCATGCCGTCGGAAACCCGGCCGTAGGTCTTGCGCGTGGCGATGGTGAAGTCGCCCGGCAGCACGGTTCCCGGCAGCGCCACCACGACCAGGTCGCCGACCGCGAAATTCGTCGCCCCGCACACGATGTCGCGAGGCTCGCCGTCGACATTCTGGACACCGACGTCGACCTTGCAGGCCCGGATCGGTTTCTTGAACTCGGTGAGTTCCTCGATCGCGGCGACCCGGCCGACGGTCAGCGGTCCACTCACCGGCCCGATCGGGATGATCTCCTCGACCTCGTGTCCGATACGGATGAACGTCTGCTCGAGTTCCTCGACCGACGCATCCCAGTCGGGCGCGCCGGCACGAACGGCCTCACGCAGCCAGCTGAACGGAATCCGCATCAGGCACCGACCCCGAACGGCAGCGAGAACCGGACATCGCCCTCGACCATGTCGCGCATGTCAGGAATTCCGTTGCGGAACTGCAGGGTTCGCTCCAATCCCATGCCGAAGGCAAATCCGGAGTAGACGTCGGGGTCGATACCGCAGGCGCGCAACACATTCGGGTTGACCATGCCGCAGCCGCCCCATTCGACCCAGCCGGGGCCGCCCTTCTTACCGGGGAACCAGATGTCCACCTCGGCCGACGGCTCGGTGAACGGGAAGAAGTGCGGACGGAACCGGGTGCGTCCCTCAGGCCCGAACTGGGACCGCGCGAACGCATCCAGCGTGCCGCGCAGATTCGCCATGGTCAGGCCCTTGTCCACCGCGAGCCCCTCCACCTGGTGGAACACCGGGGTGTGGGTGGAATCGAGTTCATCGGTGCGGAAGGTCCGCCCGATCGAGACGACGTAGACCGGCAGCTCGCGTTCCAGCAGTGCCCGGATCTGCACCGGCGAGGTGTGGGTGCGCAACACCTGCCGCGACCCATCGGGGGCGATCTGGAAGGTGTCCTGCTCGCTGCGGGCAGGGTGGTCGGGCGGGAAGTTCAGGGCGTCGAAGTTGAACTGCTCGGTCTCGACCTCGGGTCCCTCGGCCAGCTCCCAGCCCATCGCGACGAAGGTGTCGGCGACGTTCTCGGCCAGGATCGTGATCGGGTGCCGGGCGCCCAGCGGCTGGCGGGTCGAGGGCAGCGTCACGTCGATGCGTTCGGCGACCAGCACCGCGGCGTCGCGCTCGGCGCGCAGCGCGGCCAGCCGCTCGTCATACGCACGCTGGGCCTCGCCGCGGGCGACGTTGACGCGTTTGCCGGCGTCGGCGCGGTCGGCCTTCGGCAGCGTCGCCAATGCCTGGCGGGCCAGGGCGATCGGTGCACGATCGCCGAGGTGCTCGGTCTTGGCGCGTGCCAACGCATCAAGGTCACCGGCCAGCTCAAAGGCATGCCGGGCCGCACTGACGGCTTTGGTCAGGGCTTCTTCTGAGAGATCACTGGGCTGCTCAGCCACCCGGCGATCATAGGCGATCGGCGAATCACACCTCGAATGCCTTTACCCTCAGCTACCCCGCCGGCCGCGCTGATCCGGCGCTCCGGCAGCGCTCAGGGAGCCGGCGACGGCCCTGACGTCTTCACCCGGTACATCACCAGATCGTCGGGCACGCCTTCCGGCTTGGTCGAGAACATCTGCCGTCGTTGACGTTTGACACTGACCCCGAGTTCGGCAAGCTCCTCTTCGGAGATGCCCTCCAGCGTGGTGTGGGACACAACGAGCCCGCCGTTGGCGGCCCGCTCCATCACCCGGGCCGTGATGTTGACGTCGACCCCGAGCCAGTCCGACCCGATGCGCTGTGGACGCCCGGTGTGGATACCGACCCGCATGCGCGGTGCGTAGCCGTCCATGTCGATGCCCTTCACACCGTCGAGCGCGACGAGCATCGCCCTCAGGGCGGTAGCCGGATCGGAAAACACCGCCATCATGCCGTCGCCCATGCGTTTGACGATGTGACCGCCGGCCTCCAGCACCGGGGGCTCGATCACCTGCGCCACTCGTCGCAGCAACCGCAATGTGGCGTCGTCGCCGGAGCGCAGCGACCACGAACTGAAACCGACCAGGTCGGTGAACACGAGGGTCACCTCGGGATTGGCCGGAGTTCCCGAGACACGTTCGGTCAACGCCTGCCAGACCTGCAATGCCCCCAAGCTGACCTCACGCGACGCGGCGTCACGGTCCAGCAGGCGGTCAGCCACCCGCGCGGCCGCCCGGGGACCGCCCTCTCCCGAAACCGAGAGGCGGTCACCGAAATCCGGATCCCCGGGCAGCGCCCGCCGCACCCGCCGGACCAGATCGATGACGGCCGGGCTGCGGTTGGTGCGCTGCACCCACCCCAGCGGACCCGGCAACCCGGGTGTCCTCACCGCGCGCTGCTGCGGCGCCTGCTCGACATCCCCGACTCGGCCGGACGGGTCATCGAACGGCTCGCCATCCACAGCGCAAGAGTAGGTGGCGCGCGGACCGGGCGGCAATCACGCCACGAGCGGGTTTGCCCACACTTCTCGGGCATCGGCAAACCCGGCTGGTCACAGCGCTGTGGCGCGACGATACCCACCGAATAACAGTGCGCGGCGACGCGCCGCGGCGTCGTAGACAACGTACGTTGTCAATACTATCGTTGAGCCCAGCTGTGATTCACGTCATGACGAGTCAACGAGGACGCAATGACCACACGAACCACCATCGCCGGCGAGCACGATCCCCTCGGCCCGGATTCGCTCACCTGGAAGTACTTCGGCGACCTGCGCACCGGGATGCTGGGCGTCTGGATCGGCGCGATCCAGAACATGTATCCCGAACTGGGCGCCGGCGTCGAGGAACATTCGATCCTGCTGCGGGAGCCGCTGCAGCGCGTGGCGCGGTCGGTGTACCCGATCATGGGCGTGGTCTACGACGGCGACCGCGCGGCGGACACCGGCGCGCAGATCAAGGGGTTCCACACCACCATCAAGGGGGTCGACGGCCAGGGCCGGCGCTATCACGCGCTGAACCCGGAGACGTTCTACTGGGCACACGCCACCTTCTTCATGCTGATCATCAAGACCGCGGAGTATTTCTGCGGTGGCCTCACCGAGGCCGAGAAGCGTCAACTGTTCGACGAGCACGTGCAGTGGTATCGCCAGTACGGCATGAGCATGAGGCCAGTCCCCAAGGACTGGGAGGAGTTTCAGGAGTACTGGGACGCCAAGTGCCGCGACGAGCTCGAGATCAACCGGGCCACCCTCGACATCTTCACCATCCGGATCCCCAAGCCGTGGTTCGTGTTGATGCCGACGCCGGTGTGGGACCAGCTGTTCAGGCCTCTTGTCGGAGCGCAGCGCTGGATCGCGGCCGGCCTGTTCGACCCGGCGGTGCGGGAGAAGGCCGGGATGCGCTGGACGCCCGGCGACGAGGTACTGCTGCGGGTATTCGGGAAGATGGTCGAACTGGCATTCGTGGCGGTCCCCGACGAGATCAGGCTGCACCCGCGCGCCTTGTCGGCCTACCGCCGTGCGGCCGGCAAGCTGCCGATCGACGGCCCGCTGGTCGAAGCGCCCAGCTTCATGGACCCGCCCCGAGACCGACGCGGGCTTCCCATGCATTACGTGTCGCGGCGCAAAACCCTGCTGGACCGCGCCGGAGCCCTGGTACACACCACATTCTCACTACCGGCGCTGCGCCCGGCCCGACGCCCCGCGGCCTGACTTTTGACACGTGTCTAAGCTGTCGAGATGCTTGATTGGTCTGATGTCGACATAGCTGTCCGGGACGCGGTACGCGAGTTCGTGGACAAGGAGATCCGGCCCCACCTCGATGAGCTCGAGAGCGGCGACATGGAGCCGTACCCGATCGTGCGAAAGCTGTTCGCCACGTTCGGAATCGATGCCCTCGCCAAGGAATCGCTGGACAAGCGGCTGGCGAAGCTGCGCAGCGGCGAGAGCAAGTCTTCGGGTGCCCGGGGCGGGATGTTCGGCGGCGGGTCGCCGGGCATGGGTTTCGTCGTGATCAGCGAACTGTGCCGGGTATCGATGGGCCTGGTCACCGGGCTCGGCGTCAGCCTGGGCCTGACCGTGTCGACCATCCAGAGCCGCGGCACCCTGGCCCAGCAGGAACGCTGGCTGCCCGGGCTGGTGACCTACGAGAAGATCGGTGCGTGGGCGATCACCGAGCCCGATTCGGGATCGGACGCTTTCGGCGGCATGAAGTCGTGGGTGGCTCGTGCCGCCGATGGATCAGGCGACTACATCCTCAACGGACAGAAGACCTTCATCACCAACGGGCCCGACGCGGACGTCGTGGTGGTCTACGCCAAGCTCGACGAGGGTGACGGTGCGGACAAGCGCAACCGCAAGGTGCTGACCTTCGTGCTCGACCGCGGCATGGAGGGCTTCGAGCAGTCGAAGCCGTTCCGCAAGATGGGCATCCACTCCTCGCGCACCGGGGAGCTGTTCTTCAACAACGTCCGGCTGGGACGCGACCGCCTGCTCGGCGAGACCGAAGGGTCCGAGGGGCCCGACGAGGGCCGGGCCAGCGCCCGATCCAACTTCTCGGCCGAACGCATCGGAGTGGCCGCGATGGCGCTCGGCGTGATCGAGGAGTGCCTGCGGTTGAGTGTCGACTACGCCAAGACCCGCACCCTGTGGGGCCAGGAGATCAGCCAGTTCCAGCTGATCCAGCTCAAACTGGCCAACATGGAAGTGGCCCGGATGAACGTGCGCAACATGCTGTTCCGCGTCATCGAATCCGGCGAGAAGGGAGAGCCGATCTCCCTCGCCGAGGCCTCTGCGATCAAGTGGTACTGCTCGCAGGCCGCCACCGACGTCGCCATGGAAGCCGTACAGCTGTTCGGCGGCAACGGCTACATGACCGAGTACCGGGTGGAGCAGTTGGCCCGCGATGCCAAGTCGTTGATGATCTACGCCGGCAGCAACGAGGTGCAGATCACCCACGTCGCACGCGGTCTGCTCAGTTAGCCCACGGCGGCCAGCGCGTCGATCTCCACCAGCATGACCTCGTGCGGGAGGTCGACGAATACCGTTGTCCGGCATGGAAGCTGGTCGGACTTGACGTTCTCGGCGATGAATTCGCCGTACACGTCGTTCATGGCGGCGAAGTCTTCACGCTTGGTGAGGTAGACCCGGAACATCAGGACATCGTCGACACCGGCGCCGCCGGCGGCCAGAATCGCCTTGACGTTCTCCAGCGTGCGACGGGTCTGCACCCGCACATCACCCTCGCCGATGTAGGTGTTGGTCGCGGGGTCCATCGGACCCTGGCCGGATACCTGCAGGAGTCCGCCCTTACGGATGCCCTGGCTGAAGGTGTGGGCCGGCGCCGGGGCGTCATCGGTACGGATGACCTGGGAATCGGACACGGTGGAATCTCCTCTGTTTTCGGTGGTTTTCGATGATTTGCCGTCGACTTACGACGGCCGATACCCGCATTCGGCCGAGATGCGTTCGCACACCGCCTGCAACGGCGGCAGAAGTTCGAGGACCTGTTCGAACGGCAGCACGACGTCGGGCACCGACACCGAAACCGCCGCGACGACACGGCCGTTCGCACCGCGGATCGGTGCGCCAACGCAATTGATCGACGGCTCGTTCTCTTCGCGGTCGTGCGCCCAGCCCTGGACCCGCACGGCCTCGATCTCTCGCAGGTACGCCTCGGGCGTCGTGATGGTGTTGGCCGTGCGCCGGGTGAAGTCCATCGCCGCGACGATCCGCCGCAGTTCGGCATCGGGCAGGTCGGCGAGGATCACCTTGGCGACGGCCGTGGAGTTGAGGTTGGCGGTCAGGCCGATTCGCGAGTACATGCGGATCTGATCGTGTGATTCGAGCTTGTCGATGTACACGATGTCGCCGCCTTCCATCGCGGCGAGGTGGGTGGTGCGGCCGTATTCGCGGTTGAACTCGACGAGATGACGCGAGGCGATCTGACGGATCTCCCGCTGATCGGTGCCGTGGGCGGCGAGTTCGAAGACTCGCGAACCCAGGTGATAGCGATTGTTGTTGTCACGGAACGTGAACCGCTCGTCGGACAGTGTGCGCAGCAGCCTCATCACGGTGGTCTTGTGCACATCGGTGGCTGCTGCGAGCTCGTCCAGGCTGGCCGGGCCGTTGCCCAGCTGAATCAACAGATGCAGCGCCCGTGCGACGCTCTGGCTCACCGCCTGCTCCCGCACACGGTGAACCCGGCCTCGCTCACCGCCGTCGCGGCCCACTCTCCGTCCGTGCAGATGAGCAGATGCTCGATCGACGCGTCGGGCGGTGGCGGCGCCGAATCCGCTACGACGGTCAGGGTGACGGCGGCTCCGATGTGGCCGCGCCGCAGGCATGATTCCGGATCCTCATCAAGCACAACGCCACTGAGGAATCCCGCCGCGAAGGCGTCACCCGCACCCACCGGCTCGACCACGTCGACGCGCAGAGCCGGGACGACGATCACGTCGCCGGTCCGATCCACCGCGATCGCCTGCTCCGCACCGTCCTTGATGACCAGTGTCTCCGGGTTCGGCAGGATGCGACGCAGCGCCACCGGATCGTCGGTGCCTGCGACGCGGATCGCCTCGTCGGCGCCCACCAGCACGATGTCGGCCAGGTTGGCCAGGGCGATCACCTCGGCCGGATCGCCGTCGGGCCACAGCTGTTCGCGCCAGTTGACGTCGAAGCTCACCAGTCCGGTGATGCCGGGCCGGTCCGTCAGCAACCGGCGCATCATGGCCCGACAGGTATCGGACAGGGCGGGCGTGATGCCGCTGCAGTGCACGACCGATGCGCGCCCGAATGCGGATACGACCGGTGCCGAGTCCAGGAATCCGGGTTCCATCGCGGAGGCCGCCGAGCCTGCCCTGCTGTATCTGCTGACGCTGCGCGGCTCCCCCACCTCGTCGGGTGCGGTGACTTTCGAGTAGTGCCCGGTGGGCCGGATCGGGTCGATCTCGACCGCGGAGATGTCGACGCCGCGATCCGCCAGCTCCGATCTGATCAGCGCTCCGTGCGCGTCGTCGCCCAGCCGGCCGACGAAGGAGGCGGGGATGCCCCAGGCGACGAGTCCGGCCGCGACGTTGGCTTCCGCACCGGCCAGGTGCAATTCGGCCTGAGCACCGGCCAGGTGCAGTTCGGCCTGAGCACCGGCCAGGTGCACTTCGGCCTGAGCACCGGCCAGGTGCAGATCTGTCTCTGCACCGGCCAGGACCAGCGGTTCGCCGAGGCAGGCGACTCCGCCGACGGGGTCTGTGGGCAATTCGGGCACTGCCGTCCTTCGGGATCGAGACGGATCGAGACGATTGACGCGGTGTCGTCTGTCATGTTAGACAGGTCACACCACAAAATGCAACCCTAATTGCAACATGTGCAACGTAGCAGCTCACACCGTTCTGAGGCGCTCAACGCACCAGAATCACCATGGAGGACACGATCGGCATGACGACGCGAGGCGAGCCCACGCCGGACAGTCGGGCGTGGGACACGCTCCGCGCCGAACGCCTGTCGGAATTGGACAAGGCCCTTCCGGTCGAGGCCGACGGCCTCACCACCGCGGAGTTCCTGGCCACCCGGCCCCGCCTGTCGGCTTTCACCACACCGGTGATGACGCTGGACGATTCGGCCATCGAAGACAACGTGGCCGCCATGGCGGCCTGGTGCACAGCTCACGGGGTCGAACTGGCACCGCACGGGAAGACCACCATGTCGCCTGTGCTGTGGGACCGCCAATTGCGCAGCGGCGCATGGGGTATCACCCTTGCCACACCGAGCCAGGTACGCGTCGCGGTGAATTTCGGCGTTCGGCGGATCCTGCTCGCCAATGCACTGGTCGATCCGGCCGCGCTGCGCTGGCTGGCCGGCGAGATGGCCGCCCGATCCGATCTTGAGGTGCTCACCTGGGCGGACTCGGCAGCCACGGTCGATGCGATGGACGCGGCACTCTCCGACACCGGGGTGGCCCGACCGATTGCGGTATTGGTCGAACTCGGTGAGGCCGGTGGGCGGACCGGAGCCCGCTCGGTCGACGAGGCCGCAGCGGTGGCCGCACGGATAGCGGCCTCCGACAATCTGCGCCTGGCCGGCGTGTGCGGCTACGAGGGATCGCTGGCGCACGACGCGTCCGAGGCGTCGCTGGCCCGCGTCAAGCACTACCTGGAGGAGATGGCCCGGCTGCACCGGCTCATCGAAGCCGAGGGCCACTACCCTACCGACGCCGATGTGTACGTAACCGCCGGTGGCAGTGCCTATTTCGATCTCGTGGCAGAAGTTCTGGCCCCGCTGGCCGGCGGCCGAACGCACGTCGTGGTCCGTGCCGGGGCCTACATCATCCACGACGACGGCTTCTACACCGGGATCACGCCGTTCGGCCGCGGTGGCGAAAGCTACCGGCTGCGCTCGGCCATGCACACCTGGGCGCGGGTGGTGTCACGACCCGAACCCGGGCTGGCACTGCTGGACGCCGGCAAGCGGGATGTCCCATTCGACGAGGGGTTGCCCACGCCCCAGCTGGTCGCCTCCCAGCTCGGCGCACCCGCACGTCCGCTCACGAATGCGGAGATCGTGGCCGTCAACGATCAGCACGCCTTCCTCACCATCCCGCCCGACTCCGACATTCGCGTGGGTGACGTTGTGCGACTGGGGCTTTCCCACCCGTGCACAGCCTTCGACAAGTGGCGATGGATCCCCGTCGTGGCACAGAACGAGACCGATCCCGTCGTCGTCGACCTGATCCGCACCTACTTCTGAGCCGGACCTGTGATGCGCACGTTGATCCGCTCCGCCACCGTCATCGACGGCACCGAGTCCGCTCGGTATGCCGCCGACGTGCTGATCGATGATGACCGCATCGCCGCCATCATCACCGATCCCGGTGATTCACCGGCGGCCGACCGCATGATCGACGCCTGCGGGCTGGTGCTGGCGCCCGGATTCATCGACATGCACGCACATTCGGATCTGCAGATCCTGCTCAACCCGGTGCATCCGTCACGTATCACCCAGGGCGTCACCACCGAGGTACTCGGACAGGACGGGCTGTCGTACGCACCGGTGACCTCCGAGGTGCTCGCCGTCGTCCGACGCAAGATCGCCGGCTGGAACACCGACCCGATCGACTTCGACTTCGACTGGCGGTCGGTGGCCGAGTATCTGGACCGTCTCGATCGCGGAATCGCCACCAACGTGGCCTATCTCATCCCACACGGAGTGGTGCGCGCACTGGTGGTCGGCTGGGACGACATTCCCGCCACTGCCGAACAGATCGCGCAGATGCAGACCATCGTGGCCCAGGCCATGACCGAGGGCGCCGTCGGCTTGTCGGCCGGATTGACCTACACGCCAGGCATGTACGCCGACAACGACGAACTTCTCGCCCTGTGCCGGACGGTGGCGTCCTACGGCGGCTACTTCTCCCCACACCATCGGTCCTACGGTGCCGGCGCGATGGAGGCCTACGCCGAGATGGTCGAGCTCGCCGAAAGGTCCGGCTGCGCACTGCACCTCGCTCATGCCACGCTCAACTTCGGCCCGAACAAGGGACGGGCGCCCGAACTTCTGGCCCTGCTCGAGGCGGCCACCACCGCCGGTGCCGACATCAGCCTGGACACGTACCCCTACCTGCCCGGGGCCACCACGCTGTCGGCGATCCTGCCCAGCTGGGCGTCGGCGGGCAGCACCGACGAGACCATGGCCCGGCTGACCGATCCCGCCGCGCTGGCCCGGATCCGCGAACATCTGGAGGTCAGTGGTTCCGATGGCTGTCACGGCGTGATCGCCGAGTGGGACACCATCGAGATCAGCGGAGTCGCCCATCAGGAGCTGGATCACTACGTGGGCCGCACCATCGCACAGATCGCCGCGGCAGAGGACCGCGATGCGTTCGACGTGTGCATCGACATCCTGCTGCGCGACGAACTCGGTAGCGGGATCCTGCAGCATGTCGGGCACGAGGAGAACGTGCGGGCGATCATGCGGCACCCGCGGCACACCGGGGGCAGTGACGGGCTGCTGATCGGGTCGAAGCCGCACCCCCGCGGTTGGGGAACCTTCGCGCGGTACCTGGGTCACTACTGCCGCGACCTCGGACTGTTCTCACTGGAGGAGTGCGTGGGCCACCTCAGTGGACGGGCGGCGACCCGGCTGCGGCTGACCGACCGCGGATTCATCCGTCCCGGTTTCGCGGCCGATCTGGTGCTGTTCGACCCGGATACGGTGGCCGACACCGCCACATACGACCAACCCCGCTCGGCTGCAACGGGATTCACTCATGTCCTGGTGCGCGGGCAATTCGCGCTCGATGACGGCGAGCTCACCGGGGTGACAGCTGGACGGTCGCTGCGACGCGGCCCAGACGGAGGTGTGCAATGACAGCGCTGGACGTGTTGCGGGCGGATCGTGTACTCAGCGTGGTCCGCGCCGAGACCATTCCCGACGCGGCCGATCTGTGCCACGCGATCGCGGAGGGCGGTATCCGCACCGTCGAGCTGACTTTCACCACCCCCGGGGTGCTGGACCACCTGAGGTCCTGCGCCGAATCGGTGTCCGAGGCCGGGATCATGCTGGGTGTCGGCACCGTGATGACGGCCGATCAGGCCCGCGCCGCCATCGACGCCGGCGCACGGTTCCTGGTCACCCCCGGCCTGCGCCCCGAGGTCGCCGAGGTCGCGACCGCCAATGCGGTGCCGGTGTTCCTCGGTGCCCTCACCCCCACCGAGGTCGCGCAGGCGGTGGATCTCGGGTCCGCGGCCGTGAAGATCTTCCCGGCCGGCAGTGTGGGCCCCAAATACCTGTCCGACCTGCACGGGCCGTACCCGGAAGTCGAGTTGCTGCCGTCCGGCGGAATCAACGAGGGCAATGCCCGGGCGTATCTCGACGCGGGCGCCCTCGCCGTCTGTGCGGGTACCGGCGTGGTCCCACCGGCCCATGTCGCCGCCGGAGACTGGGGCGAGATCACCCGCCGGGCGGGCAGTTTCGTCGCCGCGCTGTCCCACTGAGACTGTCCCACCAACCGAGTCCCCGTCCACGTCCCGGAGGATCCATGACCTCGTTCGTGCACTGGCTGCAACATGACACGGCCGGCCTGTTGACGCTGGCCGCGGTGTCCATCGCGGTGCTGCTGTTGTTGATCATCAAGCTCAAACTGGAACCGTTCATCGCACTGATCGTGGTCAGCATCGCGGTCGCGCTGATCGCGGGGATCCCCGTCACCGACCTGGTCGGGACCCCGGCGAAGGCATCGGACTCCTTGTTGGAGAAGGGTTTCGGCAGCATCCTCGGTCACATCACCGTGATCATCGGGCTCGGCACCGTGCTCGGGGCGATGCTCGAGAGGTCCGGCGGTGCCGACGCGCTGACCACCCGGTTGCTGAACCTGTTCGGCCCCAAGGGCGCTCCGCTCGCCATGGGCCTGACCGGTGTGGTGCTCGGCATCCCGATCTTCTTCGACATCGGCATCTTCATCCTGGCTCCGCTGGTGTACGTGGCGGCCAAGCGCGGCGGCAGATCGCTGGTGATGTACGCGATGCCGATGCTCGCCGGCCTGTCGATGACGCACGCCTTCCTGCCACCGCACCCTGGTCCGGTCGCTGCCGCCGGCCTGCTGCACGTCAGCCTGGGCTGGATCATCATCATGGGGCTGGCCTGCGGCATCCCCGCCTGGTTCGTCAGCGGCGTGGCGTGGGGCTCGTGGATCGGCAAACGGGTCCAGGTCGAGGTGCCCGACGAGTTCATCCCGGAGGAGGACGAGGCCGACACCGCCGATCCCCCGTCGATCGGGCTCATCGCGTTCATCATCCTGGCTCCGATGGCACTGATCCTCGCCGCCACCGTCGCCGACGTCATGCTCGACGGCGGCCGCCTGCAGTCGATCCTGACCCTTGTCGGCACCCCGGCCGTCGCTTTGACCATCGCGGTGCTGCTCGCGCTCTACCTCCTGGGAATCCGCCGGGGCATCTCCGCCACGGAGCTCGGCAAGATCAGCGCGGCCTCCCTGCGCCCGGTCGGCATGATCCTGCTCGTGGTGGGTGCCGGTGCGTTCTTCGGTGCGGTGTTGCGCGCCACCGGAATCGGCACCGCGCTCGCCGATTCCATGACCGCGATCGGCCTGCCGGTGATCCTGTCGGCCTACCTGATCAGCTGTGCGCTACGCATCGCGCAGGGCTCGGCGACGGTGGCGATCGTGACCACGGCCGGCATCATCGAGTCATCCATCGCCGCCGCAAACTACAGCCCGGCTCAGATCGCCCTGATCGTGGTCGCCGTGTCCGCCGGCTCCATCGTCGCCAGCCACGTCAACGACGGCGGATTCTGGATCGTGTCACGGTATTTCAACATGTCGGTGAAGGACACCCTCAAGACATGGACGGTGCTGGAAACCATCCTGTCCGTGGTCGGGTTCGCCATGGCCGGGCTGATCTGGCTGGTGGTCTGACCCCCGAGCGGCCGGCTAGGAGATCATCTCGCGGCCCGGATGCGCGTCGCGCCACCCGGCCATCGCGGCATCCCAGTCCGCACCGTCGAGTGAGGTCAGCGCGGCCGGGAACAGCCCGTCCTCTTCCTTGGCGATGTGCACGTAGAGCTCCTCGACCTCGTCGCGCACCCGTTGTCGGTGGTCAGGGTCGGACAGGTCGACGACCTCGAGGAAGGCAGCCAGCTCGCGGTGTTCGGCCACCAAGGGGTCGATGTGCTCGGCGTAGAGATCGTCGGTGTGCATCACCGCGAACAGACCGTTCTCCTCACCCTGCCAATGCGATCGCAGCTCCTCGAACATCGCCGTCAGCAGCTGACCGGCCACGTCCAACTCACCGCGGTCGAGGGCGCGCACCGCTTCACGGCCGTGATCGACGGCCCGCTCGTGCTCGGCGATGTAGTCCCGCAGAAGAGGCATGTCCCGGCATCCGCAGTATTGGCACATGCTCAATCACTAGCACTGCGGTGGGCGCGGGCGCTCTGATACAGGCAGATCGACGCCGCCGAGGCGATGTTGAGACTTTCGGAATGTCCGGGCATCGGAATGTGCACCCGGTGATCGGCGGCAGCGGCCAATTCGGTTGGCAGGCCGTGGGCTTCGGGGCCGAACAGCCAGGCTGTTGGCGGCGTCAGGTCGATGTGGTCGAGGTCGGCCTCGCCGTCGATCGTGGTGGCCAGCACCTGCAGGCCCGCGGCCTGCAGCCGGGTAACGGTGGCGGCCTCGTCGGGCTCGCTGATCACGGGTACCGAGAAGATGCTGCCGGCCGACGCCCGCAGGCACTTGCTGTTGTAGGGGTCGACGCTGTTGCCGGCCAGCACCACCGCGTCGGCGCCCATCGCGTCGGCAGCGCGGATCAACGTACCGGCGTTGCCCGGCTCCGAGATCTGCACGGGTACCGCGATCAACCGGGGCGCGGCGGCCAGAACCTCGTCGAGTGAGACCTCCGGCACCCGGCATACCGCCACCAGACCGACCGGGGTCACGGTGTCGGACAAGGATTTCGCCGCACGCTCGGTGACCAGCTGCACCGGTGCGTCGGCGAGCAGCGCACCGAAGCGGTCGAGTGCGGCCTCGGTCGCGAACACCTCGGAAACAAGTCCGCGCCGCAACGCGGCCTCGACGAGGTTGGGACCCTCGACAAGAAAGCGTGCGGCGCGGCGGCGCCCGATGTGGCGCTGCAGTTTGACGGCAGCAGCCACCCGGGCAGAACGCTCGGTGAGCGTCAGGCGGCCTCTCCGGAGGGCGCGTTGACGTCCTCGGGCAGGGCAGCCTTGGCGACCTCGACCAGCGCGGTGAACGCGGCGGCATCGCTGACGGCGATCTCGGCCAGGTTCTTGCGGTCGACCTCGACGCCTGCGGCCTTGAGGCCCTGGATCAGGCGGTTGTAGGTGATGTCGTTGGCGCGGGCCGCGGCGTTGATACGCGAGATCCACAGCTTGCGGAACTCACCCTTGCGGGCCCGGCGGTCCCGGTAGGCGTAGGTCAGCGAATGGAGCTGCTGCTCCTTGGCCTTGCGGTAGAGCCGCGACCGCTGACCGCGGTAGCCCTTCGAGGCCTTGAGGACTGTGCGCCGCTTCTTCTGGGCGTTGAGTGCGCGCTTCACGCGTGCCATGGGATGTTCCTATTCTCGTTCGGTACGGGGAGCGGCAGATCTAGCCGTTGAGCAACTTGTTGACACGCTTGGTGTCGTTGGCAGCAACCACGGTGCGGCCGTCAAGCCGGCGGGTGCGCTTGGTGGCCTTGTGCTCCAGCAGGTGGCGTCGGCCGGCCTTCTGGCGCACGATCTTTCCGGTCCCGGTCTTGCGGAAGCGCTTCGATGCTCCGCTGTGGGTCTTCGCCTTGGGCATGAATCCTCAGTTCTGTGTTGAAACTAGTTCTGCGTTACGTCTGGTTCGTCTGGTGCGGCTGGTGCGGCCTGCTGCCCGCCGGGGCGCTCGGCCTGCTCTGCCGCCTTGGCGCGAGTCTTCGCGCCGCGGTGCGGTGCCAGCACCATCGTCATGTTGCGGCCGTCCTGCTTGGCTGACGTCTCGACGAAGCCGTAATCGGCCACATCGGCGCCCAGCCGCTGCAGCAACCGGTACCCGAGTTCGGGGCGGGACTGCTCACGACCACGGAACATGATGGTCACCTTGACCTTGGACCCGGCTTCGAGGAAGCGGACCACATGGCCCTTCTTCGTCTCGTAGTCGTGGTCGTCGATCTTGGGACGCAGCTTCTGTTCCTTGACGACGGTCTGCTGCTGGTTCTTGCGAGACTCGCGCTCCTTGAGTGCCGTCTCGTACTTGAACTTGCCGTAATCCATGATCTTGCAGACCGGGGGTTTAGCGGCTGGTGCAACTTCGACGAGGTCGAGATCGGCATCCGCGGCGACGCGGAGAGCATCTTCGATGCGCACGATCCCTACCTGCTCGCCGTTCGGTCCGATCAGGCGGACTTCAGGTACGCGGATGCGCTCGTTGATGCGGGTCTCAGTGCTGATGGGGCCTCCTATGTTGGGTCTGCTGAGGAGAACCGCCCATCCGCACTTCTGCCCTGTGAGAACAGAAAAGCCCTGCTCAAAGCAGGGCCCAATGCCGACCGATCACGGCTTACGCCGCCTGCAGCTCCAACGCTGAAGCACAGAACCGGCGTCCGAAGACGCCGGCGACCGGACCGTTGTACCTTGTGGCCAACGGTGGGAGTGGGACTCCACTTGCTGTCCCTGACATAAGCCGGGACGGTCGCGCATGACAGTCTAGCAGCTATGACGGATCCGACCGAAACGCCCGACGAAGCGACGCCGCAGCTACGGGAGCTGGCCGACATTCCCGCGGTGGAAGTGATCACCCGGGCGGCGGTCATGTTGATGAGTGCCGCAGCCGAGAAGATCGGGCTCTCGGCCGAGGACCCCGACGATAGTCCCCACCGTGATCTCGACGAGGCGCGCCGCCTCATCACCGCGCTGGCCGGTCTGGTGACCGCCTCCGCCGAGTACCTCGGACCCCACGCGGGCCCCGTGCGCGACGGTCTGAAGAGCCTGCAGCTGGCGTTCCGCGAAGCCAGCGCGGCTCCCGAAGAACCAGGCAAAGGCCCAGGAGAGAAGTACACCGGCCCGGTCTGGTAATCACCTGGGCGGTGTCTGTGCGCGCGATCGACCCAATTGACGGTTTGACCGCCTATTCTCCGGGCGTATGACCGTTATCAGCCGCGGCCGCCGCACCGGGGTCCAGCCCGCGTCGAGGTTCTCCTGGGTTCCCGCAGCAGCCGGTTGGACCGTCGGCGTCATCGCGACCCTGTCGCTGATCGCCAGCGTGTCTCAAACGGTGCGCTGGCTGATCCAGGTGCCGCGAGAGTTCGTCAACGACTACATCTTCAACTTTCCCGACACCAGCTTCTCGTGGGCCTTCGTGCTGGCGCTGCTGGCCGCGGCACTCGCCGCCCGCAAGCGGATCGCCTGGTGGATCCTGGTGCTCTACATGGTGGGCGCCGTCGGCTGGAACCTCGGGGATCTCGCCACCGGTGGCGACCCGCTGGCCGAGGATGTCGGCGAGGTCATCGGCCTGGCGTTCCACGTGGTCGCCATCGTCTGCCTGGTGTTGGCCCGCAACCAGTTCTGGGCCAAGGTGCGCCGGGGCGCACTGCTCAAATCCGCCGTCGTCCTGGTCGCGGGCATGGCGATCGGCATCCTGGCCGCGTGGGCACTGCTGGAACTGTTCCCGGGCACCCTGGCGCCGGAATGGCGACTGCTGTACGCCGTCAACCGGGTGAGCGGCTTCGCCACCGTCCCGACCGAGGTCTTCGAGGGCTACTCGCATCCCTTCCTCAACGCGATCTTCGGCTTGTTCGGCGCGCTGGCACTGATGGCCGCCGCGGTCGTGCTGTTCCAGTCGCAACGCGCCTCTAATGCGCTGACCGGTGAGGACGAATCGGCGATCCGCGGATTGTTGGAGGCCTACGGCAAGAACGACTCGTTGGGGTACTTCGCCACCCGTCGGGACAAGTCGGTGGTGTTCGCCCCTAACGGGCGTGCTGCGATCGCCTACCGCGTCGAGGTGGGTGTGTGCCTGGCCGGCGGCGATCCGGTCGGCGACCCCAAGGCGTGGCCGCAGGCGATCGCGGCCTGGCTGCAGCTGTGCCAGACCTATGGCTGGGCGCCGGGCGTGATGGGCGCCAGTTCGGGAGCGGCCGAGGCGTTCCGGGCGGCCGGACTCAACGCGCTGCAACTCGGCGACGAGGCCATCCTGTATCCCGACAACTTCCGGCTGTCCGGACCCGACATGCGTGCGGTGCGCCAGGCGGTCACCCGGGCCCGGCGGGCCGGGACCTCGGTGCGCATCCGACGCCACCGGGAGCTGGATCAGGCCGAGATGGCTGACGTGATCAAGCGTGCCGATGCCTGGCGGGACACCGAGACCGAACGCGGCTTCTCGATGGCGCTGGGCAGGCTCGGCGACCCGGCCGACGGTGACTGCCTGCTCGTCGAGGCCGTGCAGCAGCGCGGGGACAACCCGGAGCCCGAGGTGGTCGCGTTGCTGTCGCTGGTGCCGTGGGGCGCCAACGGCGTCTCGCTCGACGTCATGCGCCGCTCCCCCCAATCCCCCAACGGCACCATCGAGCTGATGGTCAGCGAACTGTGCATGCAGTCCGAAGGCATTGGGGTCAGCCGGATTTCATTGAACTTCGCCATGTTCCGGTCGGCGTTCCAACAAGGCGCGCAGCTGGGTGCGGGTCCGGTGGCCCGGCTCTGGCGGGCGCTGCTGGTGTTCTTCTCCCGGTGGTGGCAGCTGGAGACGCTGTACCGCTCGAACATGAAGTACCAGCCCGAGTGGGTTCCGCGGTACGCCTGCTACGAGGACGCCCGGTTGATCCCACGGGTCGGGGTGGCCTCGGTGATCGCCGAGGGTTTCCTGGTGCTGCCGTTCTCCCGGCGAAACAAGCAGCACACCGGTGAACACGTCGCGGCCCCGGCCGATCTGGTGGATTCGGGCCGGTTGCATCACGACGGCAGCGCTCCGGACCGCAGCGGGCTGCGGGACGATCTCACCGACGACGAGCAACAACGGCTACCCGAGCAGGTCCGGGTCCGGATGGCCAAGCTGCGCCAGTTGCAGGCCGACGGTGTGGACGCCTATCCCGTGGGCCAGGCCCCCAGCCATACCGTCGCGGCCGCACTGGAATCCGCCGACGGTGACAGCGTGAGCGTGGCCGGGCGGATCCTGCGGGTCCGGGACTACGGCGGCGTGCTGTTCGCTCAACTGCGCGATTGGTCGGGTGAAGTCCAGCTGTTGCTCGACAACGCCCACCTGACGCAGGCCGGCACCGCCGACTTCACCGCGACCATCGACCTCGGCGATCTGATCGAGGTCAGCGGTGCGATGGGGCGGAGCCGCAACGGCACCCACTCGTTGCTGGTCGACAGTTGGCGATTGATCGGGAAATGCCTCCGGCCGTTGCCGGACAAATGGAAGGGCCTGACCGACCAGGAGGCCCGGGTACGGGCCCGCTACGTGGACCTGGCGGTCAACACCGAGGCGCGGGACTTGATCCGGGCCCGTAGCGGCGCCCTGCACGCCATCCGGGAGACGTTGTACGCCAAGGGTTTCCTCGAAGTGGAGACCCCGATCCTGCAACAGATCCACGGCGGCGCCAACGCCCGGCCGTTCCTGACCCACATCAACGCCTACGACCTGGACCTGTATCTGCGGATCGCACCCGAGCTCTACCTCAAGCGGTTGTGCGTCGGCGGTGTCGAGCGGGTCTTCGAACTCGGCCGGGCCTTCCGCAACGAAGGCGTGGATTTCAGCCACAACCCGGAGTTCACCCTGCTGGAGGCCTACCAGGCCCACGCCGACTACAACGTGTGGATCGACGGCTGCCGCGAGCTGATCCAGAATGCCGCCCAGGCCGCCAACGGCGCCCAGGTCTTCCAGCGGCCGCGGGCCGACGGAGTTCTCGAACCCGTCGACATCTCGGGTCCGTGGGCGGTCAAGACCGTGCACGACGCGGTGTCGGAAGCCCTCGGCGAGCAGGTCACCGTCGAGACGGATCTGGCCACGCTGCGCCGGCTCTGCGATGCGGCGCACATCCCCTACCTGACCCACTGGGATGCGGGGGCCGTCGTGCTGGAAATGTACGAGCACCTCGTCGAAGACCGCACAGAAGAACCCACGTTCTACAAGGATTTCCCGACGTCGGTATCGCCGCTGACCCGGCCGCACCGCAGCGTTCCCGGGGTTGCCGAGCGCTGGGACCTGGTGGCCTGGGGCGTCGAGCTGGGCACTGCCTACAGCGAACTGACCGACCCCGTCGAACAGCGCCGGCGGCTGCAGGAACAGTCTTTGCTGGCCTCCGGCGGTGACCCCGAGGCAATGGAACTCGACGAGGATTTCCTGCAGGCGATGGAGTACGCGATGCCGCCGACGGGCGGTCTCGGCATGGGTGTGGACCGCGTGGTCATGCTGATCACCGGCCGCAGCATCCGCGAGACACTGCCCTTTCCGCTGGCCAAACCCCGTTAGCAGGAGCTTCACAGCCGATCCCAAGATTCGGCGGCGACGATGTGGTTGTGACGTTCACTCACCACCTGTCCTTGATGCACGGCTGGGTTCCGACCAGCGTCCAAGTCATCACCGCCGTGGTACTGATCGCCGCAATCGGCTGGCGTACCCGCCGCTGGGCGCTCATCTGGCTGCCGTTGGCCGCCGCGGTGGGCGGCGTCTTGGTCGCCGGCACCAACTGGTACATCGATTCCGAGGGGCTGGCGGGCAACCCTGCGCCCCGCTCGCTGTGGGTGTGGATCGCGCTGACCGGCGTGGCGATCGTGGTCATGCTCGCCGGGTGGCGCGGCAGCCGCTGGTGGCGGCGTGGCACCGCGGTCATGGCGGTACCCCTGACCCTGCTGTGCACGGCACTGGCGCTGAACCTGTGGGTGGGTTACTTCCCGTGGGTACAGACCGCCTGGAACCAGTTGACCGCCGGTCCGCTACCCGATCAGACCGATGAGGTCACCGTCGCCGCCATGCAACGGCAAGGCACCATCCCGGCCAAGGGCAGTGTCGTTCCGGTCGAGATCCCCAACACCGCTTCGGGTTTCCGGCATCGTGGTGAATACGTCTATCTGCCGCCGGCGTGGTTCGCCACCAATCCAGCACCGCAGCTGCCGACAGTCATGATGATCGGCGGCGAGTTCAACACCCCAGCCGACTGGATGCGGGCCGGCAACGTGATCAAGACGATGGACGACTTCGCCGCGGCCCACCACGGGTACGCGCCGGTGATGGTGTTCGTCGACCCGGGCGGCACCTTCAACAACGACACCGAATGTGTCAACGGCAAACGCGGGAACTCCGCCGACCACCTCACCAAAGACGTTGTGCCTTATATGAACAGCCACTACGGTGTCAAGCCGGCCGCTGCCAACTGGGGCATCGTCGGCTGGTCGATGGGCGGCACCTGCGCGGTGGACCTGGCAGTCATGCACCCGGAGTTGTTCAGTTCATTCGTGGACATCGCCGGCGATATCGGTCCGAACTCCGGCACCAAGGCACAGACCGTCGACCGGTTGTTCGGCGGGAGTTCCGCGGCCTGGGACGCCTTTGACCCGAGCACCGTGATCAACCGGCACGGCCAGTACGGCCAGACGGCCGGCTGGTTCGACGTCAACGACACCTCAACGGCGGGCAAGCCCGCCGGTCGCGCCAACGATCAGGCCAAGGCGGCCAACGCACTGTGTGCGCTCGGCTCGAAACACGGCATCTCCTGCGCGGTGGTGACTCACCAAGGCACCCACGACTGGCCGTTCGCCAGTCACGCGTTCACCGCGGCGCTGCCGTGGCTGGCCGGCGTCCTCGACACCCCGCAGGTGCCCGCGATCGGACTGCCCCAGTCATCGCCCTCGGCGGCCTTCATCCAGACCGCCGCCAAGTAGCGGTCAGTAGTCGGATTCGGCCGCGCGTATCTCGGCAAGGAACGCAGCTCTGCCGGGTCTCGCCAGCCGGGCCCGCGCGAACGCACGCACCCGGTCCCGATCCGCCGCGGACTCGTCGACGCCGTCCGCGCCGACCCGTACCGTGGCCTGTGACCAATCCAGGTTCCACGCGCGGGTCTCGCTGAGCGGCTGCCCATCTGGGGCGTGCAGCGGCAGTACAGCGCGGCCCGTGGCATCGAGGACACCGGAGCCCTCGCAGCCGCCGCCACGCATCTCCACACCGATACCTGCCGGTGAATCCGAGCCCGACAGCGCCACCTGCACCACCGCGCCGGTTGCCTCCCCGACGGCGGTCACCGACCACTCGATCGTGTCCTCGGCAGCGTCGAACACCCAGGGCGGTACCGCCGCCCAGTCGACGGTCGCCATGCCTCGGGCGATCAGGCCGGCGTCATCGGATCCGTCGCCTGCGCCGGCCGCCAGCGCATAGTCCTGCTGCCGCGCCGCCGAGATGACGGTGCCGGGCCAGTCCAGCCCGATCTCAGCGGCCAACTCCCGACACTTCCCGACCAGCTCGGCAACCCTCGAATCACCTTGACCGGCGAGGAAGTTCAGCGTCTCCACGTGGGGCGCCAGCAGGTCCACCGCATCGGAATCCAGGGTGTCGTCGGTGAAGAAGTCCTCGGCGGCCACCGTCAGCACAGCGAGTTCCGCGTCGAGCACCGGACGTTCCAGTGCCGCGATGCCGTCCCGGTCGCTGGCGGGCCACCACCGGCGAATCCAGTGGCCGATTGCCAACCGGCGCAACGCATCCGTCGAGCCGGGCAGCAACTCCACACCGGGCAGGTCGAGCGGTTGACCCGGTTCCCCGTGACGCACCGCGTCCAGAACAGCGACATGGCCGGGCTCCCCGAGCACGCGCCACAACCAATCCGCACGCTCAGGGTCGGTGAATGCGATCGAAGGTGGTTCGCCTGCGTCCCCATCCACCACCCACGACAGCACCGCGCCGCCGACCTCCAGCACCGCGACCAACGGCGCGCCGTAGTCCAGCGGGCCCGTGCTCCACAGGCCGGCATCTGCACCCAATTTCACTCTGCCACCTGCACTTCCAGCATCGCCTTGATCCGCTGCCGATGGTCGAGACTGACCGATCTGGCCACCCCCTCCAACAGGGACCGCAGGTCATCGATGTCCGCACAGGACTCCTGCCACACGTCGCGGCCGTGCAGCCGTGCCCACAGCCGGCTCAGATAGGGACGGGCGAACCCGCCGAGATCGTCGATCACCTGCTGTTGGCGCGGGTGCACCGCGGTGCCTGCCGCCAGATAGCGGCGGGCATGCAGCACATAGGCCTCCTTGGCCAGCCGGGCCTGGATGCGTGCCGACAGTTGATAGCGCCCCGATACCGACGCGTCGAGCGGGTGCAGGTCGGCGGCCACCTCGATACCGGTCAGGAGCGCGGCTTGCTTGTCCTCGGCGAGCAACCCCCACGGCGCGCAGGCGCGGTCCACCTCCTCCGCGCACAGCAGCGGAAGATCGGGCAGTTCGTCGCGATCCAGTGCCCGGCGCAATGTCGCCCGCACCCGGTCCACCACGCTGCGGTCCAGCGGACGGTCCCCCGCCCCCTGACCGCTGATCGACGGCGGCCGTTGCGGCTCAAACGAACTCAGTCCGATGCCGACGATCGACCATGGCAGGCCGGCCTCGGCACGTCGCGCTCCCGCGCCCAGGTTGTACGGCGTCGCGTCGGCCACCAACGCCGACCACACCCGCTGCCCGGGCCGCCTCGGCACGGTGGCTGTCGGCGGGACCGAGCACGGTGGTCAGCCCGGCGAAGAACGGGCCGGTGATCGCGTCCGACGGGACCACGTCATCCCAGCTGCGCTCGAGTTGGCTGCGCAACCGGTCGACGACCTGAGGATCGGCCACATATCCGTTGAGCGCCTCGATCGCCGTGCGGTCCCGGCCCTCGTGCAGACCGGCCAGCACCTCTGCCGCCACCTGCGCGCTGTCGACCGCCGGTGCGCCACGGTTCACCGCGAGTTCGAAACAGACCGGGAAATAGAGCTCCTGGGCGTTGCCCGTGGTGATACGGAGGCGCCGGCGTTGCTGCTTGAGTTCGGTGAACCAGGCTGCGGCGGCGCGCAGATGTGGCCCGCTGCGCGCCATCTGTTGGTGCAGTTCGGCGGCCACGTCCGGAGCCAGCACCGGTGCCGAATAGTGGGTGTTGCTGCGCAGCCTGAGCACCAGGGGGTCGATGATCCGTTTGACGGTCCGGCGCAGCGGTCCGCCGTCGTCACCGCTGAACACCTCGACTCCCGGCCCGAGTGCCCGCCAGGCCCGGTCGATCACGGCGCGGCGCGGCTGGGCCGAATTCATGCCCGAATCTGGGCCGGCCTCAGCCCCAGCCGTGTCGGACCCGATGCTCACCGGCACCAGGATAGAGCCGAAGTTGGGTTCGGTAGCCGTGGCCCGGCCGGACCCTTGGCGTCATGACCGACGCCGTGCTGATCACCATCCTGTGCCTGTTGTGCACCGGCGCCGCGTTGACCGCCGCCCGCCGGCCACGATGTGTCAGCCCGGATGACGAGGCCGACGAGCGGCTGGTCACCCTGGGCGAGCTGGTGGCCGAGTTCGACCACATGCTGGTCCGCAAGGGATTGCTGACCGGGACACAACTCGCGCTGATCCGTACCGGAACCCGGTCGCGCGGCGTCATCACCGGGATGCGCGCCACCGGCGCGATCCGGGAGGACTACAGCGAGGTCGAACTCGACCTGATCGTCAGCCGCCGCGGCGGCGGTCAATTCCCGGTTCGTGAGCGGACGATGGTCCCGGCGACAGCTCTGGCGAAGGTGTCACCCGGCAACGTGGTCGACACCTACTACCGGCCCGGTGACGAGAGCACCGTCGCTGTCTGTGTGACCCCGGCCTGATTCAGCGAGCGCCGTCGACGGCGAACGTGGCCATCGCGGCCCAGTGCAGCGGAGTGGCCGTGGCGTCACCGTCGCGCCAGCGGCGCATCGCGGCGCGCTGCCAGCGGTTCACCGCCAGTCCCGCGTCGGCGTCGCGATGGGCCAGATCCACCCCGACGATGGTGTCCGCCATCGGATCGGCTTCGGGCGCATTGCCGAACTGCCGGAAGCCGGCGGTGGTCGGCAGCGACCACAGCGTCGCGGTGACCACCTGCGCGCCGCCCAGGATCATGGCGGCCACCAGTCCGGCCGCTTCGTCGAACCGGTAGTCACCCCCGGATGCGCACGCCAGCAACGCTACTCGGGGTGGGATTCGCAGCCGCGCGGCGATCATCTCCCCCGCTGTCAGCGGCCGGCCTTCGGCCAGATGCAGCGCAGCGCGGTCGGCATGCCCGGTGGCACCGTCGGCGGCGCTGGCGTGCCCGACGTAGAGCAGCCGGCTCGGGTCCTGGGCACAGGTGTCGGCCAACCAGCGCCGGTCGGTATCGGTGCGACGGAAGAGCTCGACGGTCTCGGCGACCTTCGGCAGGACGGCGTGGCCGGCCATCAGGTCAGCGAAATGCTCCGACAGCGGAGTCTGCGGCGACGGGCGGCCCAACACCGAGCCCAGGGCCGAATCCGGCCGCTGTCCGGGAATGCGTGGATCCAGCACCAGCACCGGCGGGCGGCCGCGGCGGTCCTGCCAACGGGCCGGGGTACGCGGTGCGTGAACGATGTTGGGCGGCACCGCCATCAGCACGTCGACCAACTCCATCAACCGGAAGCCGTCGGGACCCGGCATCGCCAGCTGCCCCCAGGGCACCCGGCCCAACCGCGGGCTCGGCGTCACGAACAGCACGGGCCGCACATCGGCGACGCAGTCGGCCAGCAGCTGCCAGCCGTCGATCCCGATCAGGTGCGAGCCCAGCAACCGGGCCAGGTCGAACTCCGCCTCGGCGGTGGCGAACGCGCCTGTGGTCACGGCCCGTTCAATCGCGTCGCCGTGGGTTTCGGTGCCGATGGGGTCCGGCAACGCAGGGTTGAGAGCTGCCTCCACCGCCTGCATGTGTGGTTCCTCGATCACCCAGGTGACCGAGCGCTGCGGCTCCCCCACCACGCGCAGGCTCACATAGGTCGCGATGCCGACATCGGCGAACCGCAATACCAGCGTCTCGGTCATGGCCACGTCGTCCATTCCCCGCCGGGCGCGGTGACATCCTGGCCGTACCGCTGCAGCGCCAGCTCCCGGTAGTGGCTCATGATCGGACCCGAACTCGGGTCCATCCGTAACGGGGGCAACGGTCCGAGCCGGCTCAGCGCGCCTTCGCCGCCGACCGGCTCTGCGGCAGCCGCAACCGCGAGTTGCGGCGCGAGTTCGGCTTCGACCGGAATCACCGCCGTGGCGGTTCCGGTCCAATCTGCGGCCGAGCCCGGCTCAGCTGCCGGATCTGTACTGAAAGTTCCTCGTGCGCTGTGGTATTCGACAAGTTCACAGGTCAGCTCGGTATTGTCCGATTCCCAAGCCACCGCGAACGCGCCCGCCAACAACGGAGCCGAGACGCCGCTTGCCCAGCGGGCCCTGGCCCCGGCATCGGCGATCGTGTAGCGCACCGAATCGACTGCCAGCGCGGCGGGAACCTTCAGATCGGCGGCACGGTCGAGCTTGACCATCGCACGGCGGTACTCCGGCGTGCCCGGGGCGCAGTCGACCACGCCGAGTCCCGCCGCGTGCCGGGCCTCGACCTGGTTCCAGTCCTGGCCGGGCTCGCCGACGCCGTCGAAACCCATCTCGACGAGCGCATCGGCCCGCCAGATGTTGCCGAGGTGCGCATCGAGCCGGGCGTACTGCAGCCAGCTGTGCCGCGGCGAAGCATCCAGGAACTGCCGGGCCTGCTCCACCAGCTGTACCGCCTCTTCGAACGCGCCGCGGAAGATGGCGATCCAGCTGCGCTGCAACAGAATCCGATGGATGTGGATCGGCTTGCCCAGCTCCCGCCAGTGCCGCTCGGCGTGTTCCCAGCACTCATCGGCTTCCTTCAAGCGACCGAGTCCCACCCGGATCAGCCCGAAATACAGCCAGCTCCGGGAGACGTCGTGGGCGCGGGCATGGTCGGCGATCACCGGGTAAGCGGCGGTGACCAGATCCTGGGTCTCCGCGTAACGACCGGCCGACCAGGCCGAAGCCCCTCGCTCGAGCTGAGCGCGGGCGGTCGCGAGTTTCCAGCCGCGGGCCTCGGCGCGGGCGCCGGCCCGGCGTAACCACGGTTCGGCCTCGTCGAGACGACCGGACTCGATGCAGAACCGGCCGTAGCCCAGGGCGCCTGTGACGAAGAGATGATCGATCTCGGCGTCGTCGGTGCCCGGGCGAACATTCTGCAAGGTGTCGAGCACCTGGGTCCACACCGGCACCGATGCGGCGTACAGATCGTCGTCGCACAAACTGCTCGCGATCAGAATCCTGGCGTGGCAGATCAGGTTACGGCGCTCGGGTGCCAAATCCGGGTAATCTCCCGGGGCTTCGATCAGCGCCTCCAGATATGCTGCGGCACTGTCATGATCACCGCGAGCCGCGGCGAGTCCGGCGGCCAGAAACTCGACCCGCCGGGTGTACCGGCAGATCATGCGATCGATGGCTCGGTCGGACATGGTGACCTCGGCGGCGAGGTCGGGGCGCTCCCCCGAACGGATCGCGACGTAGATCGCCAGACAATCGCGGATGCGGGAAATACTTTCCACCACACCCTCATACGCGGTGCGTACCAGGTAGATCTCACCGAGTTGGGCGAACACCTCGAGCGCGTAGTCGTCGCGGTCGGCCTGCTCTATCAGGGGCAGCTGTGAGACCAGCAGGTCGCGCGCAGCAACCTCTTCGGCAGACAGCGTCAGGTGACGGGCGCGGTCGAGTTCGCCGGCGATGGTCACCTCTGCACCATATAAAAGCGGCGGACGTGCCCGGCAGAAGGTCTGCCGGGCACGCCCGCCATGTCGGGAGATCAGCTGCAGGACACCGTGATGGTGAACGGCTTGTTGATCATCCCGGCCATCGGGTTCTTCATGTCGGCGCCCGACGCCTCACCGGTGATGGTGTAGGTGTCCCCGTCGACCTTGACCTCGGCCGAGCCGACCTTGACACCCATCGCCTCGCTGACGGCCAGTGCGCTGCCGTCGTAGACCAGTCCGAGCGACTCGACCTTCGGTGTGGCCTCGTCGGTCATCACCACGCCCAGGCCCTGCTGGCCGCCGATCGCGGCGCTGGCCACGTTGATCTTGCCGCCCTGCTTGACACAGGTGACCGAGTTCAGGTCGAGGCCGGCCAGTTCTGATCCATCGACCTTGACCTGGGCGTTGCTCCCCGAGCTGACCTTGGTGTCGGCCGCCGCCGCGGCCGGCTTGTCCGCGGGCTTGTCGGCCGGCTTGTCGTTCGAGCAGCCCACCAGCACCGCACCGGTGGCGAGCAGTCCCATGGCGCCTGCGATAACTCGATTCATGGTCATTGCGTCTTCCCCTTCGTTCCGCGTTGCCCCGATGGCTCCGTCGTGTCCTGAAGTCTTGGCGGACCCAAGTGCTACCGATCCCAAGAAATGTCGGTTCCCGCAGGTAACGTGGGTTTCGTGACGAAGGACCCAGAGCAGCCGGACCAACCCGAGGACGCCTCACCAGCCGAGGAGCCCGTTGTGGTGGAGGGTGAGATCGTTCCCGCAGCTCCGCCCCCGGCCCCGCTGCCGGCGCCTGTGTCTGAGCCGGCGGACACCGGCTACACCGCCGCCGGGGTGCCGACGTTCGACGCGGTGCGGGAGAAGATCGAGACCCGCTACGGCACCGCCATCGGGGCGTCGGAGCTGGCAGCGGAGACCCCTGAGGGCCGCTCGATCGAGGAGCAGTACGAGAAGCGCCAGGAAGCGGCGGCCGAGCGTTTGAAGCAGATCCGCGAGTCCATGCACAAGACGGACGACGCCTGATCCGTGCGGACGTTCACACTCGCCGAGCGCCGGGCTCGGCTGGCCCGGCGTCACTTCCTGAGCCGGCCGGCGTCGTCGGTCGCCGACACCGCGGGCTCCTTCGTCGGCCTGCACGCGACCGATCCCTGCACTCCCTATTTCTCCCTGTGGGCGCGGTTGCCCGGCTTCACCATCGATGATCTGGACCGCGAACTGTACGAGCGGCGCACCGTGCTCAAACACCTCGCGATGCGCCGCACCCTGTGGGTGGTGCGCGCCGGTGACCTTTCGCTGATCCAGGCCGGCGCCAGTGACCGGGTGGCAGGCAATGAGCAGCGAAAGCTCATCGGCGATGTCGAGAAGGGTGGTGTGGCGGCTGACGGGGCCCGGTGGCTCGACGCCGCGCGCCAAGCGGTGCTGGCCCATCTACACGAGCACGGCCCCACCCCTGCGGCACAACTGCGCGCCGCCTTGCCCGAACTCGCCGGCAGCTTCGACCCGGCACCGGGAAAGCGCTGGGGCGGTGAGACTCCGCTCTCTCCAAGGGTTTTGACCGTGCTCGGGGTGCGCGGTGAGATCGTGCGCGGCCCCAACGACGGCGCCTGGAACACGTCGCGGCCACGGTGGACCGTCGCGTCCGCGTGGCTCGGGGCTTCGGTGCCCCCGGCCGAACCCGACCATGCCCGCGCCGAACTGGTGCGGACCTGGCTGCGGACGTTCGGCCCGGCCTCCGTCACCGACATCAAGTGGTGGTTCGGCAACACCCTGACCTGGGCCCGCCACGCGCTGCGCGATATCGGCGCCGTCGAGGTCGACTTGGACGGAGTAACCGGGTACGTCCTGCCCGACGATCTCGAGGTCGAGCCGGAGCCCGAGCCGTGGGCGGCCCTGCTGCCGGGTCTGGATGTCACCACGATGGGCTGGTTCGACCGTGACTGGTACCTCGGCGAGCATCGCCCCCACGTGTTCGACACCAACGGCAACGGCGGGCCCACAGCATGGTGGAACGGCCGGATCGTGGGCGGCTGGGGTCAGGACGCCGACGGCCGCATCGAGTTGCACCTGCTCGAGGAGATCGGCCGCGACGGCACCCGCGCGCTGCAGCAGCGGGCCGACGCGCTGACCGAGTGGCTGGCCGGCGTGCGTACCAAACCCAGGTTCCCGTCACCGCTGTCCAAGCGCTGATGCGCATCGCGGCCTGGACGCTGTTGGTCCTGACCGGATGCGCCGTCCTCGGCCAGCTCTACGGAGCAAGCTTCCCCGGTGAGCCTTCCGGGGCCTTCTATGTCGCAACGTTCGCACTGATCCCGCT
Organism: Mycobacterium sp. 134; assembly: GCF_048282715.1. NCBI lineage: Bacteria > Bacillati > Actinomycetota > Actinomycetes > Mycobacteriales > Mycobacteriaceae > Mycobacterium > Mycobacterium sp. 134. The sequence continues at coordinate 2,806,884 of NZ_JBLVUN010000008.1, read as the reverse complement.
GTTCGCCATCTGGTGCGTCGTCGGTGTCGTGCTGCGACGGCCGGCCGGCCGCCGGGGCTGGGCGGTGATGCTGGCAAGTCCCGTGCTGGTGATCGTGGGCATCGTGTTGATCTGCACAAGCGTTCCGCTGCAACTGCATTGGCTGGCGGTGCGGCCGTCGTTCGAGCGGGCCCTGCAGGAGTTCAACGACGATGTGAGCGTCGGCGCGCGTCCCCACCGCGTCGCCGACTACCCGATCGAACGGGTCGCCCGCCGCACGGACAACTTCGTCGACTTCACCTACCGCAACGACCAGAACGGCTGGGACGGCTTCGCCTACAGCGCCGACGGCAGCGCACCGCAGACCGTGCACCAGCCGTCCGGCGACTATGTGATCGCCTCGGCGAAACGGCTTGGCCCGCACTGGTTTGCGTTCCAGAGCTACCACACGATGCGGTGACCGCGATCGTCAGGCACTGACCTTGCGCCGCTTGGTTTTCGGAGCGGGCACCTCGACCAGCTCGGCGAGGAACTGGCCGGTGTAGCTGTCCGGGTTCGCCGCCACATCCTCGGGCGTGCCCTGCGCGACGACCGTCCCGCCCCCGGCCCCTCCCTCGGGACCCATGTCCACGATCCAGTCCGAGGTCTTGATCACATCGAGGTTGTGCTCGATGACGATCACCGTATTGCCTTTGTCGACAAGGCCGTTGATCACCTTGAGCAGCTTGCGGATGTCCTCGAAATGCAGGCCGGTAGTCGGCTCGTCGAGGATGTAGACGGTGCGCCCGGTGGAGCGCTTCTGCAGTTCGGCGGCCAGCTTGACGCGTTGAGCCTCGCCGCCGGACAGCGTCGGTGCCGGCTGCCCCAACCGCACGTACCCCAGCCCGACATCGACGAGGGTCTTGAGGTAGCGGTGGATCGAGCTGATCGGCTCGAAGAACTCGGCGGCCTCCTCGATCGACAGGTCCAGCACCTCGGCGATGGTCTTGCCCTTGTAGTGCACCTCAAGGGTTTCCCGGTTGTACCGGGCGCCCTGGCAGACCTCGCACGGCACATAGACGTCGGGCAGGAAGTTCATCTCGATCTTGATGGTGCCGTCACCCGAGCAGGCCTCACACCGGCCGCCCTTGACGTTGAACGAGAACCGGCCGGGCTGGTAGCCGCGGACCTTGGCCTCGGTGGTGGCGGCGAACAGTGACCGGATCTTGTCGAACACCCCGGTGTAGGTGGCTGGGTTCGACCGCGGTGTGCGGCCGATCGGCGACTGGTCGACGCGGACCAGCTTGTCCAGCTGGTCGAGTCCGTTGACCCGGGTGTGCCTGCCGGGCACCTGCCGGGCACCGTTGAGCTTGTTGGCCATCACGGAGGCCAGGATGTCGTTGACCAGGGTCGACTTGCCCGAACCGGACACCCCGGTGACCGAGGTGAGCACGCCCAGCGGGAACGCGACGTCGATCTCCTTGAGGTTGTTCTCCCTCGCGCCGACCACGGTGACCTGACGACGCTTGTCGGTGGGCCGCCGGATGGCGGGGACCTCGATGCTCTCCTTGCCGGAAAGATAAGCGCCGGTGATGGATTCGGGATTGGTCAGCAGATCCTGATAGGTCCCGCTGTGCACGATCTGGCCGCCGTGCTCACCGGCCGCCGGGCCGATGTCGACGACCCAGTCGGCGTGCGCGATGGTGTCCAGGTCGTGTTCGACGACGATCAGGGTGTTGCCCAGGTCGCGCAACCGCACAAGGGTGTCGATCAGCCTCCGGTTGTCCCGCTGGTGCAGGCCGATGGACGGCTCGTCGAGCACGTACAGCACGCCGACCAGCCCCGAGCCGATCTGGGTGGCCAACCGGATGCGCTGGGCCTCACCACCGGACAGCGTGGCGGCGGCCCGCGACAGCGACAGGTAGTCCAGCCCGACGTCGAGCAGGAACCCGAGCCGCGACTGGATCTCCTTGAGCACCTGCCCGGCGATGGCCTGCTCGCGATGGCCGAGTGTGAGGTCGTTCAGGAAGTCAGCGCAGTCGGCGATCGACAGCTCGGCCACCTCGGCGATGGATTTCGCGCCGTGGTCCCCCGCGGACATCGTCACCGCGAGGATCTCGGGCTTGAGCCGCGTGCCGTTGCACTCCGGGCACGGGATGTCGCGCATGAAGCCCTCGTAGCGTTCCTTCATCTGCTCCGAGTCGGTCTGCTCCATCCGGCGCTGCAGGAACGCCATCACGCCCTCGAAATCGGCGTAATAGGACCGGGTGCGGCCGTAGCGGTTCTTGTAGCGGACGTGGACCTGGTGGTCGGAGCCTTCCAGAATCGCCTTGCGCGCCTTGGCAGGCAGCTTCTTCCACGGGGTGTCGATGTCGAACCCGAGCTGATCGCCCAGCCCCGACAGCATCCTGGTGAAGTACTCGGCGCTCTGCCCGACGGCCCACGGCGCGATGGCGCCGCCGGCCAGGGTCAGGTCCGGGTCGGGCACGACCAGTTCGGGGTCGACCTCCTTGCGGATGCCCAGGCCCGTGCACTCCGGGCAGGCACCGTAGGGCGAGTTGAACGAGAACGACCGAGGTTCAAGATCATCGACGGCCAGCGGGTGACCGTTCGGGCAGGCCAGCTTCTCGGAGAAGCGCTGCTCGCGGTGCGGATGGTCGTCCTCGCGGTCGACGAACTCCAGCACCACGATACCGTCGGCCAGGTTCAGCGCGGTCTCCACCGAGTCGGTAAGCCGCTGCTTGGAGCTGGCCTTGACCGTCAGCCGGTCGACGACCACCTCGATGTCGTGCTTTTCCTGCTTTTTGAGCTTGGGCGGATCGGTGAGCGAATGCACCACGCCGTCCACCCGCACTCGGCTGTAGCCCTGGCTGTTGAGCTTCTCGAACAGGTCGACGAACTCGCCCTTGCGGGTACGGACCACCGGAGCCAGCACCTGGAAGCGCAGCCCCTCGTCCATGGCCAGGACCTGGTCCACGATCTGCTGCGGGGTCTGGCGGGCGATGCGCTCACCACAGACCGGGCAGTGCGGGGTGCCCGCGCGGGCGTACAGCAGACGCAAGTAGTCGTAGACCTCGGTGATGGTGCCCACGGTCGAGCGCGGGTTGCGGTTGGTCGACTTCTGATCGATCGACACCGCAGGCGACAGGCCCTCGATGAAGTCCACATCGGGTTTGTCCATCTGTCCGAGGAACTGCCGGGCGTAGGCCGACAGCGACTCGACATAGCGGCGCTGGCCCTCGGCGAAGATGGTGTCGAACGCCAACGAGGATTTGCCGGACCCGGACAGGCCGGTGAACACGATCAGCGCATCACGCGGCAGATCGAGGTCGACACCTCGCAGATTGTGCTCGCGGGCACCCTTCACGATCAGGCGGTCAGCCACGCGTTTCCTTTCCCACGACAGACTTCACGCCCATGCTATGTGCGGCCACCGACAAGCCCGATACGGTGGCGCTATGACCAGCCCTCACATCGCGGTTGCCGACACCTACACCGGTCACCAGGAGCCGGGAACAGCCGCCCGGCGCACCCTGCCCAACGCCTCGATCATCAAGGTGTCGGTCGGGCCCATGGACAACAACGCCTACCTGGTGACCAGCAATTCCACCGGCGAGACCCTGCTCATCGACGCCGCGAACGACGCCGATGTGCTGCTCGACGTGATCAAGCAGCAGGTGCCGAAACTGTCCCTGATCGTCACCAGCCATCAGCACTTCGATCACTGGCAGGCCCTGGCGGCTGTGGCAGAGGTCACCGGGGCACCCACGGCCGCGCATGCACTCGACGCCGAACCTTTGCCGGTCACCCCGGACCGGATCCTGGCCGACGGGGACACCGTGCGTATCGGTGATCTCACGTTCGACGTGATCCACCTGCAGGGGCACACCGAGGGATCGGTGGCGCTGGCGCTCAAGTCACCCGACGGTGTCACGCACCTGTTCACCGGCGACTGCCTGTTTCCCGGCGGTGTCGGCAAAACGTGGCAGCCCGGTGACTTCGAGCGGCTACTGGGCGATGTGAGCACCAAGGTGTTCGACGTATACGACGACCGCACCGTCGTGTACCCCGGCCATGGAGACGACACCACGCTCGGCGCCGAACGTCCCCATCTCGGGGAGTGGCGCGAGCGCGGTTGGTAGTCGGTCTGCCCGTACGGGCTCAGCTGGTGTGGACGATGAGCACGTCGGTCTTGGACCGGCGTGCCACGTTCGCGGGCACGGAGCCCAGCAGACGGCCTGCGATCGTGCTCAGGCCGACGTTGCCGACCACCAGCAGATCCGCCTGGACGTCCTCAGCCAGCTCGACGAGCGCATCGACGGGAGCGCCGACGACCGGGCGCTCCTCGATGTCGGTGGCGCCGGCGGCCTTCGCGCGGTCGGTCGCCTCGCGGAGGATGGCGTAGATCGGCGCATTGCCGGCCATCTTGTAGCCCTCGTCCTTGAGCACATCGGCGGCACGCTGGTCTTCGCTCTGCGGGAAGTACGCGGTTGCCACGATCAGCTTGGCATTCGAGCCGGCGGCAATCTGACCGGCGCGGTCGACTGCACGCAACGACGAATCAGATCCGTCCGTGCCGACCACCACGGTTCGATACGCGCTCATCAATACCCTCCCACTGTCAGTTGCAACGCCACCCGAGACAGTAACCCGTTGCCCACTGACCACGGGTGCGAATCACGACACCCACACGGCCAACCGACAACTGGACCCATTATTCGGTCCCGAACGGCGAATCGGCACTGATGTTAACCCTCGGAACCGAAAAATCGGTGCTGACCGTGACGTAGTCGACGTCGTTCGAATCCGGGTTGTCGCCAGGACGATTCACCGCGGTAGTGATCCAGCTCATCCACCCGCGACCGGGTCGCCCCGCTCGGCAATAACACTGTCGGAGAGAGCGAGTCGGGTGCCTCAGGTTAATCTTTGCCATCGGTTGAGGGGGTGACACGGTCGCTGACGTGGATCTATCGCTGAATGAACGTGCCGATGGCGCGGACCGGCGGGTCGATCGAGAAGCCCGATTCGACGCCCTGGCAGTGGCCGCATTCGCCATCGTGCTGTCCGCTGCGGGGGCAGCCCGGCCCTCACTGTGGTTCGACGAGGCCGCCACCATATCGGCGGCCACCCGATCGGTGTCGCAACTGTGGGACCTGATCGGCCACATCGATGCCGTGCACGGGCTCTATTACCTGGGCATGCACGGCTGGTTCACCATTCTCCCGGCAACCGAGTTCTGGTCCCGGTTCTCCAGCTGCCTGGCCGTCGGTGGCGCCGCGGCCGGAGTGGTGGTTCTGGGCCGGCAGTTCGGCAACCGGACGGTATCGGTCTGTGCGGGAGTTCTTTTCGCGATGCTGCCCCGGATCACCTGGGCGGGTATCGAGGCCCGTTCCTATTCGTGGTCGACGCTGGCGGCGGTTTGGCTGACGGTTCTGCTCATCTCCGCCATCCGGCGTGACCGCGCTGCGCTGTGGGCGTCATACGTTGCGCTGCTGGTGGTTTCGGCGGTACTGAACATCTTCGCGGTGCTGATGGTGGTTCCGCACGCCGTCGCCGTGACAATGCTCGGCGACCGCCGTGCCCGAGCCAGATGGGCAGCGGTCACCACAGCCGCGGTGTTGATCGTGGCTCCCTTCTTCGTGTGGTGCCGTTCGCAGAGCTTCCAGGTCGGCTGGATCTCACCGCCGGGTCTGCACACGGTCACTGAAGTCGTCTTGGAGCAGTATTTCGACCACAGCGTGGCTTTCGCGCTGCTCGCGGCCGCCGCGCTGAGCGCGCCACTGCTGGTCCCACGGCTGCGGCCCACTGACGAGGACACCCGGCGACTGGTCGCCATCGCGGCCGTGTGGGCGATCGCCCCGACCGCGGTACTCCTGGTGTATTCGGCTGCCGCCCAACCGCTTTACTACCCGCGCTATCTGTGTTTCACGACACCGGCGATGGCTCTGCTGCTCGCCGTGTGTGTGGTGGCGGTGGCCCGCAGCCGGGAATGGATCACCGCGGCCCTGGCGGTGTTCGCGCTGGCCGCGACACCGAACTTCATCACCGGGCAACGCGGCCCGTACGCCAAGGAGGGCATGGATTTCAGCCAGGTCGCAGACGTCATCGCGGCGCACTCATCCCCCGGCGACTGCGTGATCTTCGACAACACCACCTCGTGGAAGCCGGGTCCGATCCGGCCCATCACCGCTGCCCGGCCGGCTGCGTACGCCGACCTCGTCGACCCGGGCCGGGGTAAGCCTGCCCGGCAACGAAATCGGTTGTGGGATGCCCACCTCGGGATCTGGGGCGTCGCCGACGAGGTGCGCCGGTGCACGGTCCTGTGGACCGTGTCCGAACGCGACCCTTCGGTGCCCAGCCGACAGAGCGGGCAACGGCTTCAGCCCGGACCCCGGCTGGACCGCGCCCCGGCCTATCAGGTACCCGAAAGCATGGGTTTCCACATCGTTGAACGCTGGCAATTCAACTTCGCCCAGGTGGTCAAGTCCACCCGCTGAGTCAGTCGCGGCGGCGGCCGAAGTACATCTCCTGGGTCGACGAGCACACCAATTGCCCGGCCCGGTTGTAGACGGTGGCGCTGGCCAGGCCGCGCCCGTTGATACCGCTGGGTGAAACCTGGTCGGACAACACCCAATCCGTCAGATCGGCGGGACGGTGGAACCAGATGGCGAGATCGATCAGTGCGGAGAACGTGGTCACGTGGGTGCCGCGCCGCATCGACAGCGTGGAATCCAGCAACGCGGTGCCCGAGAAGTACGTCAGCAGACAGCTGTTGACGATCGGATCATCGGCGACCGGCTCGGCAGGACGCCACCACATCCGGGTGCGTTCCGGCGGTTCAGGCAGGTCGATCGCCAACCGTGGTGGCGCGTCGACGTAGCGTCGCTCGATCCACTGCGGGCGGACCCAGAACCCGTTGGCCTCATCGGCGAACGCCTGCAGCTGCTCCTCGACCGGGGGCAGGGTTTCGGGATCGGGCACCGCGGGTCGGGGTTGCTGGTAATCCGCGGCGTCCATGGGGACGCTGAACGAGACGAGCGCTTCCAGCAACACCTCGTCACCTTGGCGGCCGATCACCCGGCGGGTGGACAGCGATCCACCATCGCGCAGGTTGTTCACTTCCATCTGCACCGGATAGCGGGCATCCCCGGCGCGCAGCAGGTAAACGTGCAGGCTGTGCGGGAATCGGCCAGGGACGGTGCGGCTGGCCGCCATCAGCGCCTGGGCCGAGATATGACCGCCCACGATGTGGTGGCTGGAGTTGTCCCGCTGTTCCGCGACGAAATTGCCGTCACCCGACTCCACGAGGTCGAGCGTGGACAGGATGTCGGCAAGAGGCAGCATGGGCACCGCAGCATTATTCGATGCAGCCCCCGCCCGTTAACGGGCGGGGGCTCTCATCCGAGCGAGTGACGGGATTCGAACCCGTGTAAACGGCTTTGCAGGCCGGTTCCTAGCCACTCAGACACACCCGCATCGATTGGCTACTCTGCCAGCCAATCCGGCGCCCGCCAATGGTTTCGATCTCAATGATCACTAACCGTCGCAGTCCCCCACCGGCCTGCCGACCACCGGCCCGCCCTGCGGCCAACCGGCCGGCGAGTCCTCCCACGGTTCCTGCCGCCCGTACGGGGTGAGATCGAGGAACGGGTATCCCACCGCAGTGTGATCGAGGCCGCGCGCGAAGGTCGAGTACGTGTGGAAGACCTCGTCGCCGCGACGCAGGAACACACTGGCCCCCGGCCAGTCGCCCCGGAGGTCGTCATCGCTGAAGCCGTCGGCTCTCAGCTCCTCGGCGGACTTGTAGTTGTATTCGATTGGGGCACGGGCCGGATCGAGCGTCACGTGGTAGTCGTAGGTGAAGTCGCCGTCGCGCGACGAGTACCACGGAAACGTCCAACCGTGCTCATCGCGGTACGCCGCGATGCCGGCGTAGGGCGCCCGGGACACACAGGCGAACGTGACATCCTTGCCGTACAACAAGTCTCGATCCTGTGCGGTGAAGGTCAGATCGGCCGCGGCCGTGCAACTCGGGCAACCCCGGTCGATCGCGTCGATCCACATGAAGTGGTGGATGTAGAGCTGGCTGCGGCCCTCGAACAGGTCCACCAGTCGGACTTCGCCGTTCGGCCCCTCGAACGTGTAGTCCTTGTCCACCTTCACCATCGGCAGCCGGCGCCGCTGGGCGTTGACCGCGTCGCGCAGGTGCGTCACCTCGCGTTCGGCGGCCAGCAGTTTCTTGCGCGCCTCGAGCCAATCGTCCCGAGTGGCGACGTCTGGGTAGGCATTGAGCGTCAGCGGCATGCGAATCACTCCTCGTGTCGGTCCTATACGAGTTCGACTCGCGCCGCCGGAGAAACTCATCGCGTGGGTGGGCACGCACGAGCGACCGCAAATGGTCGCCGATTCACGGCGTGTCGCGGTACAGACACGGTCGCTCGCGGGGCAAGTCGCGGGGCAACCAGGTGAGCTGCGGGACCGATCAGGCCCGGCGACCGGACCGGAACGAAGCGACCGCGCCGAGCGCAGCGAGGACCGCGAATGTGGCGAACAGCCAGCGCGCTGCGGCCGCATCTCCGGTATCGCGGAGGTTGACGACCACGCCGGCCAGGCCCGCTCCGAACGCACCGCAGATCAGCTGCACCGTGTTGATCGCCGCCGCGGCGGCCGGCCCCTCGACCGGATCGTCCACGCTGCTCATCGCCCAGGCGGACAGGTGGGGCCAGGCGATACCGATACCGGCGCCGGTGACCGCCAGCGCCGCCGCCCACATGAGCACCAGCCACGACGCCATCCCGTCGCGGATCAGCACCGCCCCGGCGACCAGGCCCACCGCCATCACCACGGGGGCGAACGCCACCGTGCGCACGATCACCCGCCGGTTCTGCAGCGATGCACTGACAATCTCCCCCGTGGTCCAGCCCACCGACAACACCGCAGCGAAGAACCCGGCCATCACCGGCGTCAGATGCGCCAGCCGTTGGCCGAACAGCGGCACGTACATGTCGACCATGGTGGCGGCCATCAGCACACCCAGGCTCAGGTAGATCCATTTGAGCGGCCCCGGACCGAATGTGCTGGGCGGCAGGACCGATGCACCGGCGCGCCGGTCGACGAACAGGAACACGGCCACCAGCGCCACCCCGAGGGCGAGCAGTGCCGCGGTGGCCCGCCAGTCGTGAGGAATGCCGGCGACGCTCACTGCCATGGCCGCCGCGCCCAGCACGGTCAGCGACCCCACCGGAACGCCGGGTGCCGGAGCCGATGCACCGCCGTCGCGGCCGGGCAGTGCGACCGGCACCAGCACGGCCATCGCGACTGTCAGCACAACGAGCACGCCGAAGGCCCACCGCCAGTGCCCGAATTGCGCGAAGAGCCCACCCGCCGCCGGGCCGATTACGGTGCCGACCCCCCACATCGCCGAGACCAGTGCAGAGGCCTTGGTCCACAACGTATTCGGCAGCGCGGTGTTGATCACCGCGTACCCCAGCCCGGCGAGCAGTCCGCCGGCGAACCCCTGCACGGTCCGTCCGGCGAGCAGCACCTCCATGCTCGGCGCCAGTGCACAGCCCAGGCTTCCGGCACCGAACACCGTGAGGCCCAACAGATATGCCTGCCGCGGGCCCAGCCGCATCAGCATCGAGTGGACCGTGGTGGCCGCGATCACCGAGGCGACCAGGTACACCGTCGTCACCCAGGCGTAGAACCGCTGCCCGCCGATGTCGACCACCGCGCTGGGAAGCAGGCTGATGGTGAGGAACTCGTTGGTGGCATACAGCAGCACGCCGCCGGCCAACACGGTGGACGCGCCCAGATGCCTGGCGCCCAACAACTGCCGCCAGGTCCCAATGTCGGGCGTCACGGTATCGGTCACATCGATGACGCTAGAAGCTGAACCGCTGTTGAGGTCAACTCCGGCCTACTTCAGGCCGGCCGCGTCCATCCCCCGCAGCTCCTTCTTCAGGTCCTGGATCTCGTCCCGGATCCGCGCCGCGAGCTCGAATTGCAGATCCCGTGCGGCGGTCATCATCTGCTCGGTCAGATCCTTGATCAGATCGGCCAATTCGGCCCGCGGCATGTTCGTGGTGTCGCGGCCCTCGACGATGCCGGCACTGACCGCCCGCCCCGGTTCACCCTGAGCGCGCCGGCCCCGCGAGGCGTTTCGTCCCGAGCCACCGATCTCGACCGACTCTGTGTCGTCGGCCTCGCGATACACCTGATCGAGGATGTCGGCGATCTTCTTGCGCAGAGGCTGCGGGTCGATCCCGTTGGCCTCGTTGTAGGCGACCTGCTTGGCGCGGCGGCGTTCGGTCTCGTCGATCGCCTCCCGCATCGAGTCGGTGATCTTGTCGGCGTACATGTGCACTTCGCCGGACACGTTGCGCGCCGCACGGCCGATGGTCTGGATCAGGCTGCGCGTGGAACGCAGGAAGCCCTCCTTGTCGGCGTCGAGAATCGCCACCAGCGACACCTCGGGAAGATCCAGACCCTCACGCAGCAGGTTGATGCCGACGAGCACGTCGTACTCGCCGAGGCGCAGCTGCCGCAGCAATTCGACCCGCCGCAGGGTGTCGACCTCGGAATGCAGGTACCGGACCTTGATGCCGAGCTCCAGCAGATAGTCGGTGAGGTCCTCGGCCATCTTCTTGGTGAGCGTGGTGACCAGCACGCGCTCGTCGCGCTCGGTGCGGGCCCGGATCTCGCCGATCAGATCGTCGATCTGACCCTTCGTCGGCTTCACCACCACCTGGGGGTCGACCAGACCGGTCGGGCGGATCACCTGTTCGACGAACTCACCGCCGGCCTGGCTGATCTCGTACGCGCCAGGAGTCGCCGACAGGTACACCGTCTGCCCGATCCGGTCGGCGAACTCCTCCCAGGTCAGCGGCCGGTTGTCGACGGCCGAGGGCAGCCGGAAACCGAAGTCCACCAGGTTGCGCTTGCGCGACATGTCGCCCTCGTACATGCCGCCGATCTGCGGCACCGTGACGTGGGACTCGTCGATGACGAGCAGGAAGTCCTCGGGGAAATAGTCGATCAATGTCGCCGGGGCGGTACCAGGACCCCGACCGTCGATGTGGCGCGAATAGTTCTCGATGCCCGAGCAGAACCCGACCTGCTTCATCATCTCGACGTCGTAGTTGGTGCGCATCCGCAGCCGCTGGGCCTCCAGCAGCTTGCCCTGCCCCTCCAACTCGGCGAGCCGCGCCTCCAGCTCGGCCTCGATCGTCGAGATCGCATGCTCCATCCGTTCCGGTCCCGCCACATAGTGGGTGGCCGGGAAGATCCGCAGCGAGTCGACCTGACGGACGATGTCACCGGTCAGCGGGTGCAGGTAGTACAGCGCCTCGATCTCGTCGCCGAAGAACTCGATGCGCACGGCGAGCTCCTCGTAGGACGGGATGATCTCGACGGTGTCCCCACGCACCCGGAACGTCCCGCGCGTGAACGCCATGTCGTTGCGGTTGTACTGGACATCCACCAACAACCGCAGCAGCCCGTCGCGCGGCACCTCCTGACCGACCTCCAGCTCCACCGAACGGTCGAGGTAGGACTGCGGCGTGCCCAGGCCGTAGATGCACGACACCGAGGCCACCACCACCACATCGCGTCGCGACAGCAGGCTCGAGGTCGCCGAGTGCCGCAACCGCTCGACATCGTCGTTGATCGAGCTGTCCTTCTCGATGTAGGTGTCGGTCTGGGCGATGTACGCCTCGGGCTGGTAGTAGTCGTAGTACGAGACGAAGTACTCGACTGCGTTGTGCGGCAACATCTCCCGCAGTTCATTGGCCAGCTGCGCGGCCAGCGTCTTGTTCGGCGCCATCACCAGGGTGGGCCGCTGCAGCCGCTCGATCAGCCACGCCGTGGTGGCCGACTTTCCGGTACCGGTCGCACCGAGCAGCACGACGTCACGCTCGCCCGCCTTGATGCGGCGCTCCAGCTCGTCGATGGCGGCCGGCTGGTCACCGGCAGGGTCGTACTCACTGACCACCTCGAACCGGGCACCGGTCCGGACGATCTCATCGACAGCCCGGTACTCCGAATGCGCGAGCACGGGATGTTCGGTCGCGAAGGCCATGCTCACCAGCGTAGAACTGTGCACCGACAACTTCCTCCCGCGTTCGCTCCCCGCGTAGGCTTGGCCCCATCCACCCGCCCAAGCACGAGACATTCGACCTGGTGGCCCGCACGAACACCGACCCAAAGGGCATCGTGCGGGCCGTCGACGTCTACACCGTCGAGCCGTGGGGCCTCTACATGGCCCGCCCGACGCCCGGCCGGGCCCAGTTCCACTACCTGGAATCGTGGCTGGTCCCCTCACTCGGGCTGCGGGCCAGCGTGTTCCATTTCAGCCCCGGCCACGAGCGGGACCAGGACTTCTACCTCGACGTCGGCGCCTATTCCGCCGGCCCGACCGCCTGGCATTCCGAGGACCATTACCTGGACCTGGTGATCCGCACCGGGCGCGGCGTCGAACTGTGCGATGTCGACGAGTTGCTGACCGCGGTTCGGCACGGTCTACTGAGCCCAGAGGTAGGCGAGCAGGCGGTGCAAACCGCAGCCACGGCCATCGAGGGCCTGGCGAGCTGCGGCTATCAGCTTGATCGGTGGCTCTCCGGCAACGGAATGGCCCTGACGTGGCGGGGAGCGTAAGGTCAGGATTCATGAGCTCAGCTAAGTACGCCTGGGGAGTCCTCCCCGCGCTGGCAGGACTCCTCACCGGCGCGCTGTTGATCCCCGCTGCGGCACAGGCCGACCCAGAAGCGCCGCCCCAGGTGGAACCGCTGCCCGACCAGCAGCTACACAACGTCACCTACCGCGCCAGGATCGACGGGGTGTCGCGCAACGCGACCATCGCCTACAAGATCGACGACGCCAACATCAACACCGCCGACCCGTCCATGCTGCCGGGCCGGGTCTTCGAGGCCACCGGTGTGGTGACCAATCCGGAGACCGCCGGGATGGCGGTGCGCATCGACTGGCCGTATTCGGCGAACCTGCACTGCGAGATCCTGGTGGACGACCAGGTCATCGCCCAGGCCGACACCTTCGTCGGCCCGCGGCTGACCCGGCCCAAGGACGATCCGAACTACGGCAGCCTGCCCTGTGGCGCCCCGCTGAACAACGCGGTACCGGGCACTGGCATCGACACCGCCCCGGCCGGAACCGATGCCGGGATGCCGCCGGCGGCCGACCCGGCCGTCCCGCCACCCGCGGAACCCGCACCACCGGCCACCTGACCTCAGCGCTTCAGCCAGGACTCGACCGTGTGCCGGGTGTCGTTGATGTGCGCCGCCATCAGGGCAGCGGCCAGTTCCGGATCACGGTTCTCGATCGCTGCGAGGATCGACTCGTGGTAGTCGTTGGCATTGGGCTCCAGATGCCCGAAGATCGCGCCGACCGGTAGCCACATCCTCCGGCGGGCATCGGCCACCGCCTCCATCAACCGGCCATTCTGCGAAGCCTGGGCAATGCCGAGATGAAACGCCGAGTCCAGGGTCTGGAAGTCCGTGGTGTGCCGCGCCGACGGTTCGTCCATCCCGGTCCGCAGCGCGGATTCCATGCCTTTCAGCAGCCTGCGCAGCTCGCTCACATCGGTGGCGCGGCGGCGCTCGGCCGCCAGCCGGGTGGCCCCGGTTTCGACGATGACCCGGTAGTCGAAGGCATCGCGGATCTCCCGCTTGTTGCGGCGCAACTCCCGGCGCATCGCGGCCGGGTCGTACTGCGGCGCCTGGACGGTGAACCCGCCGCCCCGCCCGCGCCGCACCGTGATCAGCCCCTCCCGCTCCAGAACCGCCACGGCAGCGCGCACGGTGGTGCGGGACACGTCGAGCATGTCGGACAGTTCGCGTTCGGTGGGCAGCCGGTCACCGGGCCGGAACTGACCGAGTTCCAAGGCCCGCCGCATCTGGTCGACCACCAATTCATGTGCGGCGATCTGTCGCACCGGAACCAATGCCGGCTTGGCAGTTGGCATGCGTCCCCCCTTCGGACGCCCCAAACGCTACCGCACGGTAGGGAGGCACGGTCCAAACACTTGACCGTTGGGCCTTTTTGCGCGAAACCTGTTGCGGCCCAGGGGTCTAGGGCCGCCAGTCCGTCGCGTCCGCCCACTTCCACGCGCGGTTGTAGGCATCCAGGAACCACGGCTCCTTGGCCACGGCATAGTCAGGTGTGGCCAGCGCGGCACGCTTGGCGGCCAGGTAGTCGGCTTGCGCGCTCGGGTTGGCCCGTAGCCAGTCGACGAACATCCGGGCGAACCTCTGGTTGGGCCGGCCGTCGACCCGGATGTGCACATTGGTCGGCCTACCCGGGTCCGCCGACGCATGGAAACGCTTGTGCCACAACGCTGAATCCTCATCGTGCGGGGTGTCCGCAGTAATACCCGGCACCACCGGATAGCCGGCCGTCAGCAAGGCATCGGCGAGTTCGTCGGCGACCGCCATGGACTCAACCGTCACCTGCACGTCGATGACGTCCTTGGCATCCATCCCCGGCACGGCGGTCGAGCCGATGTGGTCGATGCGCACCGCACGGTGTCCGCATGCGGTGTTGAGCCGGGCCACGATCCGGCGCGCCTGATCGGGCCAGCTCGGGTCATAGGGCACCACCGCGGCATCGCGACGGGCCGGCTGCCCGATCTTCAGGTTGTGCGCGAACGGCAGGATTCGCTCGTGCCAGAGGGCACGGGCCTGTTCGACGACGGCGCCGGGGCTGCCCGAGTTGTCCAGCCACACATCGGCGACGGCGCGGCGCTGCTCCTCGGTGGCCTGCGCCGCGATGCGGGCGCGGGCATCCTCCTCGGTGAATCCGCGGTATTCGATGAGCCGCTTGACGCGTAGTTCCGGGTCGGCGTTGACCACGATGACCAACGGGAACATCGGTGCCATCTGGGATTCCACCAACAGCGGGATGTCCTCGACGATCACCGCATCTTCGTGGGCCGCGGCGATGAGCTCCGATCGGCGGTGCGCCACCAGCGGATGCACGATGCCGTTCAGGGTGGCGCGCTTGTCGTCGTCGCTGAAGGCGACCGCCGCCAGGGCTGGACGGTTCAGCGCGCCCTCGGGCAGCAGGATCCCGTCCCCGAACGCCTCGACCAGCTTGGCCAGCCCCTCGGTTCCCGGCTCGACCACCTCACGTGCGATGACGTCACCGTCGACGATGATGCCGCCCAGATCACTGAATGTGGCCGACACTGTTGACTTCCCGGCGCCGATACCGCCGGTTAACCCGATGCGAAGCACGCCCAACAGTCTGTCAGGCCCCCGGAACGACGAACGCCCCGACCCAATGGGCCGGGGCGTTCGTTGTCTTACTTCTTAGGCGTTGCCTGCGAGCTTCTCACGCAGAGCAGCCAGCTGTGCGTCGCTGGCCAGCGTGCCACCGGTGGATTCTTCGCGACCAGCGCCGTTGGACGACGACGAGGTCGGACGGGCAGCTTCCTCGGCCTCGGCCGCGGCGAACTTCTCCATCTGGGTGGTGTGCATCTTGTGCCGGCGCTCGGCCTCGGCGTAGCGAGCCTCCCACTCCTCCCGCTGCTTGTCGAAGCCTTCGAGCCATTCGTTGGTCTCGGCGTCGAAGCCCTCGGGGAAGATGTAGTTGCCCTGCTCGTCGTAGCTGTCGGCCATGCCGTACTTCGACGGGTCGAACTCCTCGGTGTAGTCCTCGTTGGCCTGCTTGAGGCTCAGCGAGATCCGGCGACGCTCCAGGTCGATGTCGATGACCTTGACCATCGCGTCGTCGCCGACCTGGACCACCTGGTCCGGGACCTCGACGTGGCGCTCGGACAGCTCCGAGATGTGCACCAGGCCCTCGATGCCCTCCTCGACGCGGACGAACGCGCCGAACGGCACCAGCTTGGTGACCTTGCCCGGCACGATCTGACCGATCGCGTGGGTGCGGGCGAAGTGACGCCACGGGTCTTCCTGAGTCGCCTTGAGCGACAGCGAAACCCGTTCGCGATCCATGTCGACGTCGAGCACCTCGACGGTGACCTCGTCGCCCACCTGAACCACCTCGGACGGGTGATCGATGTGCTTCCAGGACAGCTCGGAGACGTGCACCAGGCCGTCGACGCCGCCGAGATCGACGAAGGCGCCGAAGTTGACGATCGAGCTGACGACACCCTTGCGGATGGCGCCCTTCTGCAGCTGGTTGAGGAACTCGCTGCGCACCTCGGACTGGGTCTGCTCCAGCCAGGCGCGGCGGCTCAGCACCACGTTGTTGCGGTTCTTGTCCAGCTCGATGATCTTGGCCTCGATCTCCTTGCCGATGTACGGCTGCAGATCGCGGACACGACGCATCTCGACCAGCGATGCGGGCAGGAAGCCACGCAGACCGATGTCGAGGATCAGGCCGCCCTTGACGACCTCGATGACGGTGCCCTTGACGGCCTCGTCCTTCTCCTTGAGCTCCTCGATGGTGCCCCAAGCACGCTCGTACTGAGCGCGCTTCTTGGACAGGATCAGGCGGCCTTCCTTGTCCTCCTTGGTGAGAACGAGGGCCTCGACCTCATCGCCCACGGAAACGACCTCGTTGGGGTCGACATCGTGCTTGATCGAGAGTTCGCGGGAAGGAATGACACCTTCGGTCTTGTAACCGATGTCGAGCAGGACCTCGTCACGGTCAACCTTGACGATGGTTCCCTCGACGATGTCGCCATCGTTGAAGTATTTGATGGTTTTGTCGATGGCGGCGAGAAAATCCTCAGCCGAGCCGATGTCGTTGACGGCTACTTGCGGCGAGGTGACGGAGGGAGAGGGCATGTGGTGGGTTGCTCCGGACAGGTTTACTAGTAGGGACAGTGGTATTGCTGTAATGCGTTCGTACTGATCCGTGGCAGTGACCAGACGGTGTCAAGCTGTGCACACAGATACGTAACGAGGGTACTCGACCAGGCACACGCAGGACAAACCGCCCCTGCGACGGGGGTGTCAGAGGCGCGCCGGACCGTCGTCCGAATTTGTGCCGGGCACGCAGCCTACCCACGGCTACGCTTCTGCAGGTGGCGTACTCCCCGACCCCCGGCCCGGCCCATCGGCCGTGGTTTCCGATCACCCCGCCGATGCCCCGACCGGTCCGCAAGGTCGGCGCGCCGCTGGCCGCGATCATCGCCTGCGGCGTCGTCATCGGGGCGCTGGTATTGCTGTTCACCGCACTCAACCCGGTCGGCGCGATCATCGGGTTCACGCTGTCCAGCATCGTGATGACCGGGGCGGTGTTCGCCTACCTGTGGCTGGACCGCTGGGAACCGGAACCGCCCAGGCTGCTGCTGCTGGCCTTCGGCTGGGGCGCCGCGGTCGCCATCGTGTTGTCCCTGGTACTGAGCTTGTTCACCGACGCGCTGCTGGCACCGGGGGTCGACTCGGCCGAATCGGCGCACAGCTTCGCCTCGGTGGCGATCCGCGCGCCGTTCATCGAAGAGGCCGCCAAGGGCCTGTTCCTGCTGATCATGATGACCGGGCGGCGCCGCAACGAGCTCAACTCGCTGACGGACTGCCTGGTGTACGCCGGCCTGGTCGGTCTCGGTTTCGCGTGGCTCGAAGACATCATGTACATCTCCAGCGCCGATTCGCTGGCCGGATCGCTGCTGACAGCGGCGTTGCGCCTGATCATGGCGCCGTTCGCCCACTCGCTGTTCACCACGATGACCGCGATCGGGGTGTACTTCGCGCTGCAACGGCGCAGCACCGGCGCCAAAGTGCTCTGTGTACTGGCCGGCTACCTGGGTGCGGTGTTCATGCACGGACTGTGGAACGGTTCGTCGCTGGTGGGCGCCGGAACCTACTTCATCGTGTACGCGGTCTGGATGCTGCCGATCTTCGTCACGATGATCGTGGTGGCGGTCATCAGCCGTCGCCGCGAGCAGCGTGTGGTGGCCGCCAAACTGCCGGGCATGGTCGCCGCCGGGTTGATCACCCCCAATGAAGCCACCTGGCTCGGGTCGCTGAAGACCCGCCACGGCGCGATCAAGCAGGCCACGCTTGCCGGCGGGCGCCCCGCGGGCAAGGCCGTCGCGGCATTCGCCGCCGCGGTCGTCGAACTGGCCTTCGTCCGGGACCGCATCGACCGTGGCTTCGGCAACGCGCAGGTGTACGCGTTGCAGCAGGAAGAGGTGTATGCGGTGACCGCCGCGCGGTCAGCCGCTCCGATCCTGCACTGGATGGCGCGCTACCAGGCGCCCGTCCGCTGGTAGGCGGACGCCGCTAATGCGCGGCGGCGTCCCAGCTGCGGCCGTATCCGACCGACACCTCCAACGGCACATCCAACGGGTAGGCGTTACCCATGTGCTCGCGCACAAGAGCCTCCAAGGCCTCCCGCTCGCCGTCGGCCACCTCGAACAACAACTCGTCGTGCACCTGCAGCAGCATCCGCGACGTCAGCCCGGCTTCCTTGATCGCCTCGTCGACGTTGATCATCGCCACCTTGATGATGTCGGCGGCGCTGCCCTGGATCGGCGCGTTGAGCGCGGCCCGCTCGGCCGCCTCGCGCACATTGCGGTTGCTGCTGTCGAGTTCCGGCAGATAGCGACGACGGCCCAGCACCGTTGAGGTGAACCCGTCCTTGCGGGCCTGGTCGACCACGTCACGCAGGTAGTCACGCACCCCGCCGAACCGGTCGAAGTACTGCTCCATCTGCACCTTGGCCTCTTCGGTGGAGATCTTGAGCTGGCTGGCCAACCCATAGGCGCTCAGCCCGTAGGCCAGGCCGTACGACATCGCCTTGACCCGTCGGCGCAGCTCCGGGGTCACCTCGTCGATCGGCACCGAGAACGCCCGCGACGCCACGAACGAGTGCAGGTCCTCTCCGGTGTTGAAAGCCTCGATCAGGCCCTCATCTCGCGACAGGTGCGCCATGATCCGCATCTCGATCTGGCTGTAGTCGGCGGTCATCAGCTCGGCATACGGCCCGTCCGGCCCGGCCCCGACCACGAACGCGTCGCGGATGCGCCGGCCCGCCTCGGTGCGGATCGGGATGTTCTGCAGATTCGGCTCGGTCGACGAAAGCCGGCCGGTCGCCGCGATGGTCTGATTGAACGTGGTGTGGATCCGCCCGTCGGAGGCCACCGCGTTGAGCAAGCCGTCGACGGTGACCTTGAGCCGGGTCGCGTCCCGATGTGCCAGCAGATGCTGCAGGAACGGATGACCGGTCTTGTCGAACAGTGACTGCAGCGCATCGGCATCGGTGGTGTAGCCGGTCTTGGTGCGCTTGGTCTTGGGCATCTCGAGCTCGTCGAACAGCACCGCCTGCAGCTGCTTGGGCGACCCGAGGTTGATCTGCTTGCCGATCACCGCGTACGCGGCCTCGGCGGCGTCACGGATCTGGTCGGCGAACTCGCTCTGCAGCTCCTGCAGTTTGTCCAGGTCGACGGCGATGCCGATCGACTCCATCTCGGCCAGTGCCCGCTGCACCGGCAGCTCCATCCGGCCCAGCAGGGACGACGAGTCGATCCGGGCCAGTTCCTCGTCCAGCGCATCGGCGAGGTCGAGGACCGCGCAGGCCCGCAGGATCAGCGTCTGCACCGCCTGCTCGTCGACTCCCTCAGAGTCGTCCAGCAGTGAAAGCTGTTGCTGCTCAGGCGTTTCGGCGCGCAGCTCGCGACGCAGGTAGCGCACCGCCAGATCGTCGAGGGCGAAGCTGCGCTGCCCCGGCCGCACCAGGTAGGCGGCGAGCGCGGTGTCGGAGGTGACCCCGCGCAATGTCCAGCCGCGCCCGGCCAGGTCATGCATGGCTAGCTTGGCCTCGTGCAGCGCCTTGGGCGGACCGGGATCACCCAGCCAGCGCGCCAGCGCCTCCTCGTCCTCGGGGGTCAGCGTCGCGGTGTCGATGTAGCGCCCGTCGCCGTCGGCCGCCACGATTGCCAGTGCGGTGGCGTCGGCGTCGTACGCCAGGTGTGTGCCGACCACGGCCAGCCCGAACCGGTTACCCAGGCTGTGCTCGGCGAGCCAGGCGGCCAGCTCACCGGGCTCCAATGCCCGGCCGCGCACGTCGAACCCATGCTCGACCTCGGGCTCGGAGGCGACCAGCGTCTCGAACAGCCGGTCGCGCAGCACCCGGAATTCCAGGTCGTCGAACAGCCGGTGGATTTGGTCGCGGTTCCAGGGTTGCATCCGCAGGGTGTCCGGCGTCTGGGCCAGCGGCACATCGCGCACCAGGTCGGTGAGCTCCCGGTTGAGGATCACGCCGGACAGGTTGGCCCGCAGCGAGTCCCCCACCTTGCCCTTGACCTTCTCGACATTGTCGACCAGCGACTGCAGTGAGCCGTACTCGACGATCCATTTGGTCGCGGTCTTCTCCCCCACCCCGGGAATGCCGGGCAGGTTGTCGCTCGGGTCCCCACGCAGGGCCGCGAAATCCGGATACTGCGTCGGCGTCAGCCCGTACTTCTCCACCACTGCGTCGGGCGTGAAACGGGTCAGCTCGCTGACTCCCTTGCGCGGGTAGAGCACGGTGACGTTGTCGGTGACCAACTGCAGCGAGTCACGGTCGCCGGTGACGACCAGAACCCGGTAGCCCTCCTGCTCGGCCTGGGTGGCCAGGGTGGCGATGATGTCGTCGGCCTCGAAACCGGGTTCGGCCATCGCGGTGATACCCAGTGCGCCGAGCACCTCTTTGGTGATGTCGATCTGGCCGCGGAACTCGTCGGGCGTCGCGGAGCGGCCCTCCTTGTATTCCGGGTACTTGTCCTTGCGGAACGTCTGCCGCGACACGTCGAACGCGGCGGCCACGTGGCTGGGCTGTTCGTCCCGCAGCAGGTTGATCAGCATCGAGGTGAACCCGTAGACCGCGTTGGTGGTCAGCCCGCCCTGGGTCTTGAAATTCTCGGCCGGCAACGCGTAAAACGCCCGGAAAGCCAGCGAATTGCCGTCGAGCAGCATCAGTGTGGGCTTGTCGTCGGCGGTCGGGTTCGGTGCGTTCTTCGTCTCGGTCTTCGCGGGGCTCACGGCCCTCACTCTATGCGGGGCCACTGACGCGCAGACGGCGACGAGCCATCTCGATCAGGACCCTGGCGGCCGGACTCATCGGCCCCTGTGCCCGCCACGCGAACACCAACCGGCCGCGCAACTCGGGTGTGATGGGCAGGGGGTGCAGGGCGGTCCGGGCGACGGCCACCGATTCCGGCAACACCGCGACGCCGAGACCTCGCTCGGCAAGCTCGGCCAGCGCGTGCGGGGTGCTCGCCTCGAACGCGACCCGTGCGGCCACCCCGGCCCCGCGGCAGGCCTGGTCGAACTGGTGGCGGATGCCGGCGCCGGTCGGCAGCGCGATGACCGGGTGGTCGGCGAGATCGCGCAGCGTGACCGTGCGCCGCCGGTGCCACGGATGGTCACCCGCCACCGCTGCGACGATGCGCTGATCGGTCACCACCTCGGCGGTCAACGCGGCGGGCAGTTCGGCACCGACCGACACGATGGCCGCATCGAGGCGCCCCGAGTGCAGCCCGTCCAGCAGGGCGTCGGACTCGTCGGTGGTCAGCGTGATGTCGACAAGTGGGTGTGCCGCGTGGAACTGAGCGAGCAGTCCCGCCATGTCGAAGTCGTGGGCCGTCACGGTGCCCACCACCACTGAGCCCCGCACCAATTCGCCGAGTTCCTCGACCGCGGTACGGGCGGCGGTGACGGCGGCCAGCGCCGCCCGGGCGTGCGGCAACACGGCTTCGCCTGCGGCGGTCAGCCGAACCGCACGCCGGCTGCGATCGAACAGTTGCTGACCGAGTTCGCGCTCGAGGTGACGGATCTGGGCGCTGACCGCCGGTTGCGCGACATGCACCCGCTCGGCGGCACGGGTGAAGTTGGCCTCTTCGGCCACCGCCACGAAGTATTCGAGCTGCCGCAATTCCATAAGCAATCACAATAGTTTGTGGATGCACTATGTATTGGACTTATCATTCAGCACTGACGAGGCTGGAGTCATGTCCACACGACAGATCGTCATCGCCGGAGCCGGCATCGGCGGCCTCACCACCGCACTCACCCTGCACGCCAGAGGTTTTCCCGTCACGGTCCTGGAGAGCGCCCGCGAGCTCCGCGCCCTCGGCGTTGGCATCAACCTGCTGCCGCACGCGGTACGCGAACTGACCGACCTCGGCCTCGGCGAGGACCTGCTGGCCATCTCGGCGACCCCGGCCGTCATCGATTTCTATCGCTCCGACGGCGCGCTGCTGTTCCGTGAGCCCCGCGGAATCGAAGGCGGATACGGGTACCCGCAGTGCTCGGTGCACCGCGGCCGCCTGCAGATGCTGTTGCTCGACGCAGTCCGGTCCCGGCTGGGTACCGACGCGGTGCGCAGCGGCGCAGCGGTCACAGGCTTTGAGGAATCCGACGATCATGTGCGCGTGACCAGCGGCGACGGCGAGTTCACCGCCGACGTGTTCGTCGGCGCCGACGGGGTGCACTCGAAAGTACGCGGGCAGTTGCATCGCGGCGCCGACCCGCTGGTCTGGTCGGGGGTTCGGATGTTCCGCGGCGCCAGCCGCATTCGGCCGTTTCTGGACGGCCGCACGATGGCCATCGTCAAGGGTGACGACGGTGTCGAGCTGGTCACGTACCCGATCGGCGGCGATCAGGTGAACTGGGTGTTGCAGGTCACCGAGGCCGCGCCGGGTCGGCTTCCCGGGGACGCGAACTGGAACGCCCAGGTCGATCCCGCGGCGGTGACGGCCCGCATGTCCGGCTGGAACCTGGACTGGATGGACCCGGCCGAGCTGGTGGGCCGATCCGAGGCGGTTTTCGAGTACCCGATGGTCGACCGGGAGCCGTTGCCCCACTGGGGTACTCGACGCGTCACGCTGCTGGGCGACGCCGCGCATCCGATGTATCCCGTCGGCGCCAACGGTGGTTCGCAGGCCATCCTCGACGCCCGCGCCCTTGCCGATGAACTGGCCGCGGGCCGCGGCGTCGCCGGCTATGAGGCCCGTCGCATCCCCGAGACCACGGCAGTGGTGCACGCCAATCGCACGATGCATGCCAGCGATCCCCAGGAGCTGGCCCGGGTCACCGCGGACTATCGACGAAACACACTCGCAGACAGGAGTTCCCGATGACCACATACGTTCTGATCCCGGGTGCGTGCCATGGCGGCTGGTGCTTCGACGATCTCGCCACCGCACTGCGCGCCGAGGGCCACCGGGTGTTGACGCCGACCCTGACCGGGGTGGCCGAACGCGCGCACCTGGCCCACGCCGGGGTCAACCTGGAAACCCACATCGCCGATGTGATCGCGGAAATGCAGGCCCGGCAGGTGACCGATGCGGTACTGGCCGGGCACAGCTACGGCGGCATGGTGATCACCGGCGTCGCGGATCGCCTTCCGCAACAGGTCGATTCGCTGGTGTACCTGGACGCTTTCGTTCCGCGAGACGGCGACTCGGTGTGGACGCTGACCGACGACGGACAACACATGTGGTACTCCGGCGTCGATGCCACCGGCTACGGCGTCCCGCCACTGCCGTTTTTCGACGACCGCGCCACGGCGCATCCGCTCGCGACGTTGATGCAGCCGATCCGGCTGCAGGACGACCTGTCCCGCTTCCGGCTCGACTATGTCTACGCCACCAGGTGGGAGGGTGAATCACCGTTCACCGCGACCTTCGAGCGAGTGCGCACCGATCCCGCCTGGCGCACACATGTGCTCGACGGAGCACACAACCTCATGCGCGACAACCACTGTGATCTGGTCCGCATCCTGCTGGGCGCCGCCGGCCGGCCCCAGTCTGGTCAAGCTGGTCGCGGATGACCTCTGCCCGGGTGCTGATCGCGCCGACATAGCCGTCGGGCCGGACCAGGACATAGGAGCCGACAGGGACGTCATAGTCGGCCCCGGGTGTGAGACTCACTTGCGGGATCCCGAAATCGACTGGTTCGGCATCGAATCGCAGAACAGTCCAGTGCGGGCCGCGGAACACGTCGAACAGTCTGCGACCGTCTGGCAGCAGGCCGTCGGGCGCCCGGTCGCCGGCCCGCAACGCACCGGTCGGATCGGTGTCGAGGGCGAGCGGTCCGCCCCGGTAATTGATGTCCAGCTGGTGGATGGCCGCCGGCGCGGGCCCCGTCGCACCGAAACCCTGGCGGTGCAACAGGCCGCTGAGGTGCAGCACCTCTGCAGCGACGGGCAGGCGTTCCGCCTCATAGCTGTCCAACAGGGCGTCAGGCGCTCCGGCCGACACAGCGGCCAGTTTCCAGCCGAGGTTGTAGGCATCCTGCACTCCGGTGTTTACGCCTTGCCCTCCGGCGGGCGAATGGACGTGGGCGGCGTCTCCGGCCAGGAACACCCGGCCCATCCGGAAGCGTTGCGCCATAAGCAGATTCACCCGGTACAGCGATATCCACCGCAGATCCGAGAGTGTCACGTCCCGGCGACCCGACCGGTGCTGCAGCACTTCCTGCATGCCCTCGAGGGTCAGCGCGGGAATCTCGACGCCCGGCGCCATCGTCACCACCAGTTGGTAGTGCTCACTGCCCGGCAGGTTCCACAGCGAGAACCGCGTGGACTGGTCGCCGTCACGGGTCAGGAGGTGACAGCACCGGCCGTCGAGGCCGCGGGCCCGCACGTCACCCACGATGATCTGTTCCTCGGTGAGCGCACCGCCGAGGAAGTCGACCCCGGACGCCTTGCGGACGCTGCTGCGGCCACCGTCGGCGCCGACCAGGTAGTCGGCGTGGATCGATCCTCGTCGGGTGTGCACCGTGACACCGTCGTCGACCTGCGTGAAACCCGTTACCTCGGTGCCGAACTCGATGGTCCCGCCGAGTTCGGCAAATCGCGCCGCCAGGATCTGGTCGGTGCGCCACTGCGGGATCAACCACGTGTACGGGTACGGCACCGCCGGGGTGGGTTCCAACTCGGGCAGCCCCAGCAGGTCGTAGATCGGCTTCTCCCAGACCACATCCTCGCCGCGGTAGAGCCGCATGGGCGGAAAGGACTCCCCGGCGGCCAGCACGGCGCCGATCACGCCGAGGTCGTCGAATACCTCCAGGGTGCGCGGCTGCAGTCCTTTGCCGCGGGAGCCGGGGAACAACGTCGCGGCTTTGTCGAGCACCCGGCAGGGCACGCCGCGCCGGGCCAGGTCGATGGCCAGGGTCAGTCCGGTGGGCCCGGCGCCCGCGATCACGACGGTCATCGGCGGGCACCTCCGAGCAGGACCAACAGGACGTCGTCGATCAGCCGTGCGCTGAAACCGGGGTCGACCGGCAGGTCGAGGTGGACCTGGCGCAGGATCATCGCCTCGGCCACGTCATGGATGAGTTCGACATCGGTGTCCGCGGCGATATCGCCGCGGGCGATGGCCCGTTGCAGCGCATCGTGGAACGGCGAGAGCTCCTCTTTTCCGAGATGTTCGCGGATGGCCTCGGCCAGCTGTGCGTCGTGGCGCATGAGGGTTGCGAGTTCCGCGGTGACCCGGGTCAAGGGGTCGGCCACATTCGCCGCGACCGCGTCCATGACGGCGAACAGATCACTGCGCAGCTCCCCGGTGTCGGGTACCGATGCATTGCGTGCGGCGTCCGCCGCGTCCAAGGTCGCACGGACGAGCTGGGCCTTGTTCGGCCACCGGCGGTAGATGGTGGCCTTGCTGGCGCCGGCCCGTGCGGCCACCGCATCGGTCGTCAGTGCCTGGTATCCCCGTTCCACCAGCAGCTCGGCTGTCGCGGCCAGGACGGCCTGCTCGCGTTCCATACCTCGAACCATGATCGAAGAGTACGAAACAGTTTCGTACTCTTCAAGCGATTATCTTGGTCGGCGGGACAAAACTGCAACACGTTTCAGTTCTGCGGTCTTGATCGTTTAGGCTGGCCGCGTGCCAGCAGCATCTTCGCAACCCGCGATCGAAGGGTGGTTCGCCACCGACGACGCCGGTGCCACTCACCTGATCGGCGGCAAGTGCACTCAGTGCGCCACTTTCGTGTTCCCGCCGCGCGAGAACAACTGCCCCAACCCGGCCTGCGACAGCGACACCCTTGACCTGGTCCCGCTGTCCCGCCGCGGAAAGGTGTGGAGCTACACCGAGAACCGGTATCTCCCGCCCGCACCGTATCCGAAGACCGACCCGTTCGAACCCTTCGCGATCGCCGCGGTGGAGTTGGTCGACGAAGGTCTGATCGTGCTCGGCAAGGTCGTCGAAGGCACCCTCGCCGCCGACCTCAAGGTCGGCATGGAGATGGAGCTGACCACCATGACGCTCTACACCGACGACGAGGGCATCGAGCGCACCACCCACGCCTGGAGGATCCCGTGAGCACTCCCGAACCGCTGTACATCCTCGGCGCGGGCATGCACCCGTGGGGCAAGTGGGGCCGCGACTTCACCGAGTACGGCGTCGTCGCCGCCCGCGCCGCGCTGGCCGAGGCCGGCCTGGACTGGCGCCAGATCCAGCTGGTCGCCGGGGCCGACACCATCCGCAACGGTTACCCGGGCTTCATCGCCGGGTCGACGTTCGCCCAGAAGCTGGGCTGGAACGGTGTGCCGGTGTCGTCGAGCTACGCGGCCTGCGCGTCGGGCTCGCAGGCACTGCAGAGCGCCCGCGCCCAGATCCTGGCCGGGTTCTGCGATGTGGCGCTGGTGATCGGCGCCGACACCACGCCCAAGGGCGCCTTCGCACCCGTCGGTGGCGAGCGCAAGAACGATCCCGACTGGCAGCGCTTCCACCTGCTCGGCGCGATGAACCCGGTGTACTTCGCCTTGCTGGCCCGGCGCCGGATGGACCTCTACGGGGCCACCTCCGAGGACTTCGCCCAGGTGAAGGTGAAGAACTCCCGCCACGGCCTGCAGAACCCGAATGCCCGCTACCACAAGGAATCCTCGATCGAGGACGTGCTGGCCAGCCCGGTGGTTTCCGACCCACTGCGCCAGCTCGACATCTGCGCCACCTCCGACGGTGCCGCTGCGCTGATCGTGGCGAGCAAGTCGTTCGCCGAGAAGCACCTGGGCTCCCTGGAGGGCGTCCCGTCGGTGCGCGCGATCTCGACGGTGACCCCGCGGTACCCGCAGCACCTGCCCGAATTGCCGGACATCGCAACGGATTCCACCGCCGTGGTGCCGGCACCGGAGCGCGTGTTCAAAGATCAGATCCTCGACGCGGCGTACGCCGAGGCCGGCATCGGCCCCGAGGACGTCAGCCTGGCAGAGGTCTACGACCTGTCCACCGCACTCGAGCTCGACTGGTACGAGCACCTGGGCCTGTGCGCCAAGGGTGAGGGCGAGCAGCTCCTGCGTTCCGGCGCGACGACCATCGGAGGCCGTGTCCCGGTGAACGCGTCCGGCGGCCTGGCCTGCTTCGGCGAGGCCATCCCGGCCCAGGCCATCGCGCAGGTGTGCGAGTTGACCTGGCAGCTCAAGGGCCAGGCCATCGGCCGGCAGGTCGAGGGAGCCAAGGTCGGCGTGACCGCCAACCAGGGCCTGTTCGGCCACGGCTCCTCGGTGATCGTCGCGCGGTAGAAGAATGGCGGTGTGAGCGAAACCGTCGTCGTCCGCGTCAAGCCCGGCAGCCGCAAAGGCCCGCTGGTCGAAGTCGCTGACGACGGCGCGCTCACCATCTACGTTCAGGAACGCGCCGTCGACGGCAAGGCCAATGACGCCGTCACCAAGCTGCTTGCCCAGCATCTGGGTGTTCCGCGCAGCCGCGTGGAGTTGATCTCCGGAGCGACTGCGCGGCTCAAGCGTTTTCGGGTGGGCTGACGTTGCGGTTCCACTCCAGCCAGCCGATCCCGCTGCGACCGTCGGCGGTGCGAACCTTTGCCCAGGCGCGGGGGAACTGACTGACCCGGCCGTCGGCAGCCACCAGCAATACCGGCGCGTGGCCCTGGATGTCGACGGTGACCTCGATGTCGCCGGGTTGCAGGTTCAGCGTCGTCGAAACCGGCAGATCGTCGGCACCCAGCGCGTATTGCGCTGTCACCGACTGCAATTCGACGATCGGCTCGCCCGCGCGCTGCGAATAGCCGATCCCGATCGGCGGCATCCCGGGGATCCGGATGTCCACGCCGTGCAGATGGGTGCCGTCGTCGAGATGGATCGCACTCCAGACCCAGTTCATCGACCACCAATCGCGCACACCCCACGAATGGTCGCGCTGGCCCGCGACGGCGTTGACGTCGAAGGTCCGCTCCCCGACGGTCACCGTGCCCGAGACCGTGCACGGAATCTCGTAGCGCGGCGTGATCCGGTACTGGTACGGGATTCCCACCGTGTTCCAGGTCAGGTCCACGGTCACCGGAACCGGCCGGCCCGTTTCACCACGCAGCAGCGCGGCCGGATCGTCATGGGCCTGCCCGGTACCCGCTGCGGTGACCCGGTAGGTCTTGAGCGGCTCGCCCGGTTGCAGGCTCAGCTCGACCCCGTCCCCCTTGATCAGCTCCGGTTCGGCCGGCACGGCATGAAAGTCGTTGAGCGCCACGGTCGGCATCCCCGGACCGCAGAACAGCACATTCACCCACGCGGTGTCCTGGTTGGGGATCAGCCCCAGGCGGACCCAACCGCCGAAACCCGCGTCGGCATCGGCGAAATCGAGATACCAGCTCTCGTTCCACAGTTCCTCGCCGGTCGGCGGATGCGCGAACTCGTCCTCGACCGCGGGAACCAGCGGTTCCGGGATCGCCGGTGGCGCGAGGATATCCAGGGCCTCGGTGTCCAGCACATGGCTGCAGTGCCGGTCGAGCATCGTCATGAACATCTGGTCACCGCGATCGGTGCGCTCGACCAGCATCGAGGAAATGATGGCCATCATCACGCCGAAGAAGCTCTGCCGGCGCACACCGTCACGCACCTGATCGAGCGTCAGCGCGGAGTCCGGTCCGAGCGCCCGGTGATAGGCCGTCAGTAACTCGTCGTAGTGCGCACGGCGCTGCTCGACGGGCAGGGCACAGCCGATGAAATACGCGACGTCGGTGAACGCCGGTCCCTTGGTGACGGTCTGCCAGTCGACCACGGTCAGGGTCCGGTCGGCACCTGAGTCGCCGAACAGCATGTTATCGAGCCGGTAGTCACCATGTACCAGACCCTGGGGCCGCTCGGACGCGCCTTCGTCGGCCAGGTAGGCGTCGAAACTCTCGACGAGACGCTCGCACACGTGGCGCTGCTCGGGCGTGATCAGGCCCGCGTAACGGTCGACGAAGGCCGCATACAGGCCGGCGATCAATCCCTGGTTGACCGGCGCCTCACGGTTGAGCCATTCAGCCTGGTTCAGCGCCTCGGCACCGGGTGCCGACCCGTGCATGCGGCCCAGCTCGGTGAGCGCCACAGACGCCTGTTCGGCTGTGGCGCCGCGGATCTCGTCACCCACCACGGCGGGCACGGCGTCGCCGAGCAACAGGTCGAACGCACCGGTCTTGGTGTCGATCGCGGCGTGGTAGCACGGCGCCACGGGCCCGGGCACCAGGGCGGGCGCGATGTCGGTGTAGAACCGCACCTCACGCTCGTACAGCCCGAGCGCCAGTCCGGTCTGGCGACTGCTGGGGTCCGTGGCGGCGACCTTCAGCACGACCGACGCCGGCCCGTCCGCCTCTGCGGCGTAGCTCAGCGAGACGCGGTAGCACTCGCTCATCTGGCCCGTTCCGATCCGCTCGAAACTGAACCCACTGACCTGGCCGGCGCCGAGTGCGGCGGTCAGCCAGTCGCAGGTCAGGTCTTCAGGGCGGTCGAGTACGGCGGTCTGAGTCGGTTGCACACAGGCAACCTAGCAGTGTTCCGCGTCACATATGACAGGTGTCAACTAATGATGTGCCGCCTTGGCATGACCGTGGGCGCAGGCGTCCGGCGGGGTGGGTGCCACGTCCAACGCCGGGTTGCGGTCGAAGAAGCCGAAAGGCTTGAGCCAGAACGACACCACGTCCACCGGCATCACGGGCCAGTCCTCCGGACGGGTGATGTGGTGGATGCCGAACACGTACCAGAGCACCACGTCGGTGTTGTCGATCGACCGGTCGGCCCTCGTCCATTCACCCAGCCCGGTATCAGCCACCGACTGGTTGACGAACTCCCCCGCCGGCCAGCGTTCGTCCGGGCGGTTCGGGGTCACCCACAGCGTGTGGGTGATGACGTTGGCGCGTTGCACCACCGGCGAGGAGGGATCGAACATCGCGGGGATCGCGCCGGTGGGAACCAGCTTGTAGGACGGGTGCGTGCCCAGGCCGTTGACAACGTTGGTGTTGACCACCTTCCACGCCCGCTGCGTGGCGAAGCTGACGTCCTGTTTGCCCTCCTGCTCGGTGCGCAGCGCCTGATTGCGCACCACCAGCGACAGACCGTACGGGTTGTCGGGACTGATCGGTTCGGCGTACGACTCCGTCATGTAGACGGTGTTGTCGGGGCCGTCGACGTCCAGGTCCAGACGGGCGATCAGGAAATGTTGGTGGAACGGCGCATAGGTGCGCTCGTCGACCAGGGTGCCGTTGGGATGCGGCTGCCCCGCCGGAACGGGCGTGGTGACCATGATCCCGGTGGCGCGGACCTCGCACTCGATGTTGCCGTCCTGATACAGCCGCCAGTAGACCAGGTACTCGTAGTTGGCGACGGTGACGTGGAATGACAGTGTGAGCCTGCGCATCCGGCGCACCTCGGCACCGGCGTCGTGGTCGACGTGCTTCCACAGCACGGCGTTGTCCTCCTCGTGGATGCAGATCGCGTTCGTGATGGTGTATGGCTCACCCTTGCTGTCGTGCAGAACCGCGTCCAGGTAGCGGATCTCACCGAGGCAGTCGCAGCCGAGCTCCAGCGAGGTGGTCATGAATCCCAGGCCCCACTCGCCGATGTCGAACGCGGTCCGCCGGTAATGGTCGACCGAGGAGTCCCGATACGGCACCACCATCTCGGCGAACGACATCCGGTGGGCCACCGAACGATCCACCTCGCCGTCGCGGTACCGCACGGTGTGCAGCGTCATCCCCTCACGGTGGTTGAAACCGACCCGCAACGACCAGTTCTGCCACTTCAGCAGGTTGCCGTCCAGCGCGAACGACGGACCATCGGGCTGGGTGATGTTCAGTGGCTTCAGCGGCTCGCGGCGCGAGGCCGACCGGATCCGCTCGGGGATGTGGTGCGGTACGTATTCGCCCATCACATCGGGCTTTTCGGAACTGCCGTCATCCTCGACGCGCAGCACCTCCATGGTGTTGATGTCGATCACGCAGTGCAGACCGCTGACCGGGTGGGCGTAGGGATTGGCGCCGGGGGCGTCCTTGTACCAGGTGTCCGACCAGCCGATCCGACGGTCGCGGTACTCGGGCGGCGCGACTGCGTCACCGTAGGTCCAGGTATCCATGAACACGTTGTCCAGGTCGGTGATACCGCGTTTGGCGAGTGCGGCGATCACGTCGGGATGCCTGCGCAGCACCTCGTCGCATTCGATGAACTCGTCGACGGTGAAGTTGGCCTGGACGCCCGGTACGTGGTCGAAGTTCTCGATCCGGTCGTCGGTCAGCGACACCACGCCCTTGTAGGTGGCGTTCGCCGACCGGTCCAGGCAGATGACAGCCGCGCGGCGGCCCGGTGCCGCTCCGCCGCCGTCGAAGGCGGCCAGTTCGGCCTTGGACGGTTCGACGAGTTCCACCGAGGCGACCCGCCAGCCCTCCCCGACCCCGTGCTCGCGCCGCAATATCGCTGCCACCGCGCGAAACTCGTCGGCGGACAGCGGATCCAAGGGATAGTCCACGTCAAATACGCAACCACACCGGAGGATTCCGTGCAGCAAATCGCTCAGAGTGAATCGGCCGAACTCCGACCGGCTCAGCGCTCGGCGAGGGTGAACCCTTCCCAGGCCTGGCGTCGCACCGCCCGGGGGTCGTATTCGACGCGGGGCCGGCGGTCGAACACGAACACCGCGCGGTCGGCGCTGTCGTAGGCCGGCCAGCCAGGGCCCGGCTCACCGGTCCGGCTGAACTCACGCCATCGCCGCTGCACGTCGCGGCTGACCCGGCGGGCCGACGTGCGGTCACCCACGGCCGTCAGCAGCGCTCCGTAAGTCGTGTGGTACGTGTCGAATACCGCGAGCAGTTCCATCGCGTGCGTCGCCCCCAGTCCCGCCCAGTGCAGGGTGCGCGGCGCGTAGTCGTAGCGGTACACGTAGGTGGGCGCGTGCCGGCTGTGCGCCTCGGCGATCTGCCAGGTGGCCGAGGCGAACGCGAAATCGCCGCCCAGCCGCACGCAGGCCGCGCTGCTCGGATAGTCCGGGTAGGCCGCGACGATCCGGCGACGCTCCTCGGGATCGGTACGGGCGAACAACTTTTCGATCATCGGCTCATTGGTCGGCAGCAGCGGCAGGAAGCGGGTGAACAGCCTGCCCTCGTCGGCGTTGTTGCCGACGATCAACGGCACCCGGTGCGCGGTGCCTTCGGCCATCGCCGTCACCGGATCGACCGGCAGGTACTCGGTGCCGAACGTCGGGCCGACCGGAAACGCGCCGGGCATATCCGTCTGTCCCCGCATGATGAGCTTCTCCAGGGCCCGCCCGAGCTCGGCGGGGCGGGCGGACATCAGCGCTGCGGCCGCCGATCCCTCACCCGGACCGACCAATTCGGCAAGCTGATCGGCGAGCCGGGCGGCGGCGTCGGCGGAACTGACCATCCCGCTGGCCGGGCTCTCCGAGATCACCCGGGCGAACAGTCCTTCGGCGTCGGGCACCGTGAGCAGGGTCGCGACCGCGTGCGCACCCGCACTCTCGCCGAAGATCGTCACGTTGTCGGGGTCCCCGCCGAACACCGCGATGTTGTCGCGTACCCACCGCAGCGCCAACACCAGATCGCGCAGGAACAGGTTGTCGTCGATCGGATGCTCCGGTGTCGACAGCGACGAGAGCTCGACACACCCGAGCATGCCGAGCCGGTAGTTGACCGAGACAAACACACAGCCGCGGCGGGCCAGCGCGGCACCGTCGTATACGGGTGTGGCCGAGCTGCCCATGATGTAGCCGCCGCCGTGCACGAAGAACATCACCGGCAGCGGACCATCGGCGCCGTCGTTCTGTGCTCCTCGCGTGCGCGGTGGTTTCTCCGGCGCCACCACGTTGATCGTCAGGCAGTCCTCGCTCATCGGCTGGTGCTTGCCCAGCCCGACGAGCGTGTAGCGATTTTGCTGGGGCGCGCAGTAACCGAACCCGTGGCAGTAGCGCACCCCGGGCCACGGCTCGGCCGGCTCGGGTGCCCGAAGACGCAGCCGGCCCACCGGCGGCTTGGCGTAAGGGATGGAGCGCCAACGATGTACGCCGTCCCGCGTGAACCCCTCGACGATGCCGGTACTGATCTTTGCCCGGACAGTCCGCTCGTGCATGAACCGACCGTATCGAACTACACCGGTGTAGGCGGACACGCGGTGGGCGTGACACGCGACCGCTAGCCTTGCGGGTATGCGCACCGTTGTGACTGTTGGGGCTGCTGTGCTTTCGGCGGCCCTCGTGGCGGCCTGCTCGTCGGGAGGGGGGCACGAGTCGCAGCCGAACTCGCAGCCCCGGATGTCGATGCCGGCCGGCGCCCCACACACCAAGACCACCACGCCCACCACGACGACGACCTCGCCGCTGCCCACCACGGCGCCTGCCCCCGGGACCCCGATGAACCGGGTGATCAAGTGGGTCGAGGCGGGCACCCCGGTCGAACCGTCCGGCTTCCACACCGCCACGCGTGACGGCCAAACCACGAGCCTGGGCGATGATGTCGCGTTCGTCGTGCCGTCGGGCACCGCTCGCTGTGCCACCGACAAGAACGTCGAAGGCCAGCTGGCCTGCCTGATCAAGGCCGACGACCTGCCGTCCAAGCCCGCCGACGTCGAGGGCCAGTGGATTCCCGGCTGGGTGGATTTCACCGGGGAAACCGTGGATATCGGCTCACTGCACGGAGATCCGGGGCGGTTCGGCTACGGCGACGGCGCCGAACTCACCGAGGGCAAGTCATTGGCATTCGGCGACTACCGGTGTCGCGCCGACGCCACCTCTTTGGTGTGCGTCAACTATGCGCACCAGTCCGCGGTGCTGCTGAACTCCTCCGGCGTCGAGCCGCTGGGCTGTCTGAAGCCGGTTCCGCCGCCGGTGGGCATCGGCCGTCAGCTCAGCTGCCCGCCCGACTAGCGCCAGCCGTCGGCCGCCTTGGCGGCCTCCATCAGGGCCTCACACAACTGCCGCAATTCATCCGTCCCGGCACCCTCGTCGACCGCGATGGCCACATCCTCGGCCGCACACCTGACCTGGTACACCCGATCGGACAGCTGGGCCGCCTCGTCGGCGGTGAGCACCACCGAATCCGGGGCCAGCGACGTGCCTTTCACCATCGCGCGTTGTTCGTAGGCCCGCTGCCGGCAGGACTGCCTGCAATACTGGCGACGGCGGCCCATCTGCGCATCGGCGACCTCACGTCCGCACCACCGACACGGCTGCGGACGGTCGCGTCTGTGGTTACCGATCGCCATGGGTCACGACTGTAGACTGCCCGACGCCTCGACCCGCGTATCATCAATGGTCGAGTCGGGAACTTGGCAACGCCGTGCAGCGTTGATACATCCGGACTAAAACGCCAAATAAGGAGTGTTGACGATGGCTGATCGTGTCCTGAGAGGCAGTCGCCTCGGAGCCGTGAGCTACGAGACCGACCGCAACCATGACCTGGCGCCGCGTCAGGTGGCCCGGTACCGCACCGACAACGGTGAAGAGTTCGACGTCCCGTTCGCCGACGACGCCGAGATCCCCGGCACCTGGCTGTGCCGCAACGGGCTCGAGGGCACCCTGATCGAGGGTGACGTGCCGGAGCCCAAAAAGGTCAAGCCGCCGCGGACCCACTGGGACATGCTGCTGGAGCGTCGTTCCGTCGAGGAGCTCGAGGAGCTGCTCAAGGAGCGTCTCGACCTGATCAAGACCAAGCGTCGCGGCAGCTGAACCGCGCAAAAAAACCGCGATATGCCCTCGTGGGCGTATCGCGGTTTTTTTGTATCCGGAGCGCTAGCGCACCACACCCCGGGCGCGGTCAAGGCGCCCACGGATGCCCCACTCCGCGACCTTGAACATCGCCTCGCGGATGTTGGAACCGCTCATCTTGGAGACGCCGAGTTCACGCTCGGTGAACGTGATGGGCACCTCGACGACCTTGAACCCGTTGTTGATCGCACGCCAGGTCAGGTCGATCTGGAAGCAGTAGCCCTTGGAATCGACCGCGGACAGGTCGATCTTCTCCAACACCTCGCGCCGGTAGGCGCGGTACCCGGCGGTGATGTCGTGGATGCCGACGCCCAGCAGGAGCCGGGAGTAGGTGTTGGCGGTCTTCGACAGCACCAGGCGGCGCACCGGCCAGTTGCGCACCGTGCCGCCGGAGACATAGCGCGAACCGATGGCCAGATCGGCCCCGGCGTCGACCGCATCGAGGAGCCGGTTCAGCTCCTCGGGTGCGTGGCTGCCGTCGGCGTCCATCTCGACCAGGACCGAGTACCCGCGGCCCAGCCCCCAGGCGAAGCCGGCCAGGTAGGCCGCGCCGAGGCCCGCTTTGCTGGTGCGGTGCATCACGTGCACGCGGTCGGGGTCGGCCAGGGCCAGTTCATCGGCCAGCTGGCCGGTGCCGTCGGGACTGCCGTCGTCGACCACGAGGATGTGCACCTCTGGGCTGGCGTGGTGCACACGCCCGACGATCAGCGGCAGGTTCTCCCGCTCGTTGTAGGTGGGAATGATCACCAGAGTGCGCTGACTCGGGCGCTCACCGTCCTGGCGAGGGCTGGATCCCCCCTGCCGCTGCGCTCCGTCACCAGGGACTGTCATGTGGCTCCTTCATCGTCGCGGGCCTTCGCCGGTGCGACGCCTCAACATTCTTTGCACGAACCCTCCATTGTGCATTATTCCGGCCAGCAACGCCCCAAATCCAATCGTGACCAGCACCACTTGCAGAGTCGGCCCCCACTCGGTGGCGGGCGTCAGCTCGGATTTCAGCCTGATCTGGCTGTCCAGGTAGGCGGGCTGGAAGAACTCGGTACGGGCCAGCTCCCGTCCGTCCGGGGCGATCACCGCACTGATGCCGGTCGTCCCGGCGACTACGAGGTACCGGTCGTGCTCGACGGCCCGCAGTTTGCCGAACGCCAACTGCTGTGCGCTCATGTTCTCGTCGAATGTCGCGTTGTTGGTGGGCACTGTCAGCACCTGGGCACCGCTGAGCACCGATTCCCGCGCGGCCCGGTCGAAGATGACCTCCCAGCAGGTGGTCACCCCGATCGGCACGCCTGCCGCATGCACGACGCCGTTGCCCTCGCCCGGCACGAAGTAGCCGGCCCGGTCCGCATAGGACGACAGGTGCTTGAAGAATCCGCGCCACGGCAGGTACTCGCCGAACGGCTGCACGATCTTCTTGTCGTGACGCTCGCCGGGCCCGTGTTCGGGATCCCAGACGATCACGGTGTTGGTGGCCACCGGGTTGTCCGCGGTGTAGCCGTCGGCCTTGGTGACGGTTCCCACCAGGATCGGCGCGCCGATGGCGTCGGCCGCCGCGGTGATCTGTGCGGCGGCGTCGGCATTGGACAGCGGATCGATGTCGGAGGCGTTCTCCGGCCAGACCACGAACATCGGCTGCGGAGCCCGGCCCGCGCGCACGTCGTCGGCCAGCCGCTGCGTCTCTTTCACGTGGTTGTCGAGCACCGCGCGGCGCTGGGCGTTGAACTCCAGTCCGAGCCGGGGCACGTTGCCCTGCACGGCGGCCACGGTGACGGTCTGCTCGTCGCCGGCGCCGGTGCCGGAATGCCGGACCTGCGGCCACAGCACGGCGGTGGCCAGCAGCACCACGGTGATGCTCAGACCGGGCAGCATGACCGCGGGTGCCGGGAAGCCGGGCTTGTGTCCGTGATGCCACCACTGCACGATCTCGTACGCCAGCAGTGTGGCGCTGAAGCCGACGAGTGCCACCGCGAGCGACAGCAGCGGCGCGCCACCCCACCGCGCAAGGGCCAGTAGCGGTCCGTTGGTCTGGCCGAATCCGAGGACACCCCAAGGGAATCCGCCGAATGGGACAGTGGATTTCAGCCATTCCTGAGTGGTCCACAGCGCGGCGAACCACAGCGGCCAACCGGGCAATCGCCTGACCACGACCGCCGCGAGGCCGAAGATCCCGCAGAACAGCGCTTCCATGGCGGCCAGGGCCAGCCACGGCACCGCCCCGACCAGACCGCTGATCCACGGCAGCAACGGAACATAGAACGCCAGGCCGAACAGGAAGCCGTAGCCGAAGCCGCCGGCACGGGTGGTGGAGCGCAGCGTCAGCACCCAGCCGATCAACGCCAACCCGACGAACGCCGCCCACCACCAGCCGGTCGGTGGATAGCTCAGGCACAACGCGAGCCCGCCGCCGACCGACGCGCTCAACTGCGCCCACCGCGCAGCGGCGGCCCGGCCGAAGCGCGACGCCCAGACCGCCACCACAGACCACCGGTCGGGTGTGCCCGCCGCGGTCAGGCGATACCCACGCTCCTCGGGTTCCTCGTCGGGATCGATGTCGGCAACCGGATCGCCGGTGACGTCCTCATCCAGTTCGCCGAAAGCCTCATCGTCGAGTGCGTCGAGTTCAGCGAGCTCGTCTTCGACGATGGCGGGGATCACTTCGGTGGTCTCGTTCGGACCCGGCCTCACCGGCCGCGGGCGGTCTGCGCTCACCGGCCGCGGGCGGCCCGATTTGTCTCTGGGACGGTCACTGCCCATGGATGACGACACCCCGGTGAACGGTCTGACGGCAACGCGGCAACTCCGCATCGACGGCCAGCCGCGGCAGAGCGGGCACCCGTGAGCGCGGGTCGGTGGACCATCGCTGGACGGCGTTGGCCGGTGCGCTGACCTCCAGGTCGTCGGCCTCCCACACCGCGTAGCTGGCCGGGGCCCCAGGGGTGAGCGTTCCCGTGACGCCGTCGCGCACCCCACCGGCGCGCCAACCGCCGCGGGTGGCCGCAGCGAATGCGGCACGAGCCGAAATAGCACTGCCCGCGCTCTGGTGCGACACCGCCGCACGCACGGTTTCCCAGGGGTTCATGCTGGTGACCGGGGTGTCGGAGCCGAAGGCGAGGGGCACGCCTTCGGATGCTAACAGCGCGAACGGGTTGAGCCCGTGAACTCGATCAAGCCCGAGACGCTGGGCATACATACCGTCGTCCCCGCCCCACAGGGCGTCGAAGTTGGGCTGCATGCTGGCCATCACACCCCACGCCCCCAGTTGGGCGGCCTGCGCGGCGTCGACCATCTCCAGATGTTCCAGACGGTGGCCGCAGCGGGCCACGGCCGGGCCGCCCAGTCGCTGGGCGACAGCGGAGAAGCCCTCGATGACGGCGGCGACGGCGGCGTCGCCGATCACATGGAACCCGGCCGGGATTCCGGCCTCGGTGCAGGCCTGCACGTGCCTGGTGATGGCCTCGACGTCCAGGTAGCAGTTGCCGCAGGTGTCGGGTGCGTCGCGGTAGGGCGCGCGCAGCCATGCGGTGCGCGAGCCGAGCGCACCGTCGACGAACAGGTCTCCGGCCAGGCCGCGGGCCCCGGTCTCGGCGATCAGGTGGCGGGCATGTTCGGCGTCCCGGGCCGGCTCACCCCAATAGCCGACGACCTCCACGCCGTGCTCCAGAGCGCGCAGCTCCTGCCAGTCGAGCAGACCGCCGATCTGCGGGCCCGCGCACTCGTGGACCGCGGCGATGCCCATCCCGGCGGCGTGATCGAGCGCCGCGACCCGGGCGGCGTGCCGTTGCTGCGGGGTCAGTTGCTCACGCGCGGCCGCGCGTACGTGGTGATGGGCCTCGGCGCTCAGCGGGCGCTGCGGGTCGAACCCCGCGGCCTCGGCCAGCGCGGGCACCGACCGGCGCAGTGCGGAGGTTGCGGCGGCCGAATGCACGTCCACCCGCGCCAGATAGGCCGGCCGATCCCCAAGCACAGAGTCCAAGTCGGCGGTGCGCGGTGGGGTTTGGTCGGGCCAGCCCGACTCGTCCCAGCCGTGTCCCCACACCGGGCCGTCCGGATGCCGGCGCGCGTATTCGTCCACGAGACGCAGGCAGTGCTGCAGCGAGGTGGCCCCACGGAGGTCCAGGCCGTCCAGGTTGAGCCCGGTGGCGGTCAGGTGGACGTGGCTGTCGACGAATGCGGGGGCGACGAAGCCGCCGTCGAGGTCGACGATCTCGGCATCGGGAAACTGCGACCGGCCGACGTCGTCGGTACCCAGCCACGCCACTACGCCGTCGCGCACGGCGAATGCGGTGGCGTCGGGGTAGCTGGGGCTGTGGATGCGCCCGTTGATCAGAAGTGTCGTCAAGCTGTTTCGACTGGCTGTTAGGCCTTGGGAGGCAGGCGGTACGGATCGACGTCGTTGACGTCGATTACTTCGCCGTCAATGTAGTCGCCTGTCCCGTGTCGATAACCGGCGGACCCGGTGGGTGCACCGAAACCGGCGGGCGCCGCGACGATGATCGGCATCCGCCGGGCGACCAGCCCCGTGAGCACCGGCCGGGCGGCCGCCCGCGTCGGTGGCAGCAACAACAGCGCGCCGGCGACCGAGCTGGCCAGTCCGGGAATCACCACCAGTACGGTTCCCAGCGCCACCAGCAGGCCGTCGGAGACCGCACTCTGCGGGTTGGCCAGGCCACCGGACAGGCCCGTGCGCAACCGGCGGATGTGCCGGTTGAGCTGCGAACCCGCCAGTACCAGCCCGATCACGAACGAGGCCAACAGCAACAGCACGGTGTAGCCGAACCCGATGGTCGCCACCAGGGCGACCATCACCGCCATCTCGACGAGGAGATAGATCAGAAACAGCCGTTTAGCCATGCTCGGTCAACGGTTGGGCGGGCGGTTCGGTTCCTGACCGGGTGCCGGGGCGTCGACGGCGCGGACCTCGATGGCGCTGTGCACTTTGTCGATGCCGCCGAGCAACAGGGCCCGCGGGACGAAGTACCAGGCGTGGTTCCAGTACCGCTTGACGACGGCCTCGAACACCCGTCGGGTCTCGGACTTCGGCAGGTTGCGGGCCACCGCCTCCACCGGATCACCCTTCGGGGCGCCGAGCACACCGCATTTCTGGATGGTGACCCTCGGGGTGTTGTTGATGCGCTTGGTCTTCCACGATCCGTCGTCGGTGATGATCAGCAGCTTGTCGCCGTCAGGTACTCCCCACACCGCGGTCGGCTTGGGCTTGCCGTCCTTGGTGAAGGTGGTCAGCAGCAGATACTTCTCGCGGTAAACGTCCTCGAAGGTCGGTGCCATGGGACTCAATTCACCGGTTTGAGCAGAAGCGAAACATTGTTCTGCATGCCACCGCGCAGCTTGGAGAACACGTTGAACGTCTTGCCCAGCAGGCCGTAACGCTTGCCGATCGCGTCGTAGGTGGCACCGTTGGCCGACTTGGGCAGGATCTCGGCGACGGCCTCGACCGCCTCGCTCTTCGGATTGCCGCGCACGTCACACGCCGCCACCGTGATCCGCGGGGTGTTGCGAATCCGTTTGACCTTCCAGGACGACTCCTGGGTGATGACCACCAGTCCGTCCGGTGACGGCGCGGCCCAGATCGCGGTCGGTTTGGGCCTGCCGTCCTTGGTGAACGTGGTCAGCAGAACATAGTTGGCCTTGGCGACATCGGCGAAGGTGAGAGCCATGGCACGAATCTACTGTCTGGCTACCCTTCCAGCTCGCCTTCGGTTTCCAGCAGCACCTGCCGGAGCCCGTCGAGGGTGGCCTGCTCGGGCTCGGCCCACATACCGCGGCCCGCGGCCTCCAGCAGCCGCTCGGCCATCCCGTGCAGCGCCCACGGGTTGGATTCGGACATGAACTTGCGGTTCTCGTCGTCGAGCACGTACTCGGCCGAGAGCCGTTCGTACATCCAGTCGGCCATCACGTGTGCGGTGGCGTCGTAGCCGAACAGATAGTCGACGGTGGCCGCCATCTCGAACGCGCCCTTGTAACCGTGCCTGCGCATCGCGTTGATCCAGCGCGGGTTGACCACCCGGGCACGGAAGACGCGATTGGTCTCCTCCGACAGCGTGCGGGTGCGGACCGCGTCGGGGCGGGTGTTGTCGCCGATGTAGGCGGCCGGGGCCTGCCCGGTCAGCGCCCGCACGGTGGCGACCATGCCGCCGTGGTACTGGAAATAGTCGTCGGAGTCGGCGATGTCGTGTTCGCGGGTGTCGGTGTTCTTGGCCGCCACCGCGATTCGGCGGTAGGCCCGGTTCATGTCATCGGCAGCGGGTGCACCGTCGAGTCCGCGGCCGTAGGCGAATCCGCCCCATGCCGTGTACACCTCGGCCAGGTCGGCGTCGTCGCGCCAGTTGCGGCTGTCGATCAGCTGCAGCAGACCCGCTCCGTAGGTTCCCGGCTTGGAGCCGAAAATTCTTGTGGTAGCCCGTCTTTGATCGCCATGTTCGGCCAGGTCGGCCTGGGAGTGGGCGCGCACGTAGTTGTCCTCGGCCGACTCGTCGAGGCCGGCGACCAATGCCACCGCATCGTCGAGCATGGTGACCACGTGCGGGAAGGCGTCACGGAAGAACCCGGAGATGCGCACCGTGACGTCGATGCGCGGCCGGCCGAGTTCGGCGAGCTCGATCGGCTCCAGGTTCACCACCCGACGCGAGGCGTCATCCCACACCGGCCGCACTCCCAGCAGGGCCAGCACTTCGGCGATGTCGTCACCGGCGGTGCGCATGGCCGAGGTGCCCCAGACCGACAAGCCCACCGACTGCGGCCAGCGGCCGTAATCGGTGCGGTAGCGGTCCAGCAGCGAATCGGCCATCGCCACACCGGTTTCCCAGGCCAGCCGGGAGGGCACCGCCTTGGGGTCCACCGAGTAGAAGTTGCGCCCGGTGGGCAGCACGTTGACCAGGCCGCGCAGCGGTGATCCGGACGGTCCCGAGGCGATGAAGCCTCCGGCCAGGGCGCGCAGCACCTGGTCGATCTCCCCGGAGGTGCCCGCCAGCCGGGGCACCACCTCGGTGGCGGCGAACCGCAGGATGCGAGCCACCTCGGGGTTGTCGGTGATCTTCTCCACCGCAGAAGCGTCCCAACCGGATTCCTGCAGCGCGGCCACCAGCTCGCGGGCGCCGGCCTCGGCGGCGTCGACGGCCGCGCGATCGTCACTGCCGTCCTCGGTGAGGCCGAGCGCCTGACGCAGCCCGGGCACGGCCTGCTCGCCGCCGAACAGCTGCCGGGCCCGCAGGATGGCCAGCACCAGGTCGAGTTCGCCTGCGCCGGTCGGCTTCTGGCCCAACACATGCAGGCCGTCGCGGATCTGGACATCCTTGATCTCGCACAGCCAGCCGTCGACGTGCAGCAGCATGTCGTCGAACGACTCCTCGTCCGGGCGGTCCTCCAGGCCCAGATCGTGGTCCATCTTGGCGGCGCGCATCAACGTCCAGATCTGCTGGCGGATGGCGGGCAGCTTGCCCGGGTCCAGCGCCGAAACGTTGGCGTGCTCGTCGAGCAGCTGCTCGAGTTTGGCGATGTCGCCGTAGGTTTCGGCGCGCGCCATCGGCGGGATGAGGTGATCGACGAGGGTGGCGTGCGCCCGGCGCTTGGCCTGGGTGCCCTCCCCCGGATCGTTGACCAGGAACGGGTAGATCAGCGGCAGATCGCCGAGGGCAGCATCGGTGCCACATGACGCGCTCATGCCGAGCGTCTTGCCGGGCAGCCATTCCAGGTTGCCGTGCTTGCCCAGGTGCACCACGGCGTGGGCACCGAACGAACCGGGGAACGACGAGTCCAGCCAGCGGTAGGCGGCCAGGTAGTGGTGGCTGGGCGGCAGGTCGGGGTCGTGGTAGATCGCCACCGGGTTCTCTCCGAAGCCGCGGGGTGGCTGAACGATCAGCACCACATTGCCGGTCTGGATGGCCGCGATGACGATCTCGCCCTCGGGATCGCGGCTGCGGTCGACGAAGAGCTCACCCGGTGGCGGGCCCCAGTGCTCGACGACGGCATCGGCCAATTCGGCGGGCAGGGTGGCGAACCAGGCCCGGTAGTCCTCGGCCGGGACCCGAATCGGATTGGCGGCCAGCGCCTCGTCGGTCAGCCAGTCCGGGTCCTGTCCGCCGCGTTCGATCAGAGAGTGGATCAGTGCGTCCCCATCGCCTGAGTCGACGATGGTGGCGAGGTCGCCCGGAGCGGCGGCATCAC
Organism: Mycobacterium sp. 134; assembly: GCF_048282715.1. Classification (NCBI taxonomy): domain Bacteria; kingdom Bacillati; phylum Actinomycetota; class Actinomycetes; order Mycobacteriales; family Mycobacteriaceae; genus Mycobacterium; species Mycobacterium sp. 134. Next base: position 2,763,857 of record NZ_JBLVUN010000008.1, on the reverse strand, counting down.
CGATGTCGTAGCCGGCGTCGCGCATGGTGCGCAGCAGTGCCACCGCACTGGCCGGGGTATCCAGGCCGACGGCGTTGCCGATGCGGGCGTGCTTGGTGGGATAGGCCGAAAACACCAGAGCGACACGCTTTTCCGCGGCAGGAATGGCGCGCAGCCGGGCGTGGCGCACGGCCAGGCCCGCCACCCGTGCGCAGCGCTCGGGGTCGGCCACATACGAGATCAGCCCTTCGGAGTCGATCTCCTTGAAGGAGAACGGCACCGTGACGATCCGGCCGTCGAACTCGGGAACGGCGACCTGGGTGGCGACGTCCAACGGAGACATGCCGTCGTCATTGTCGGCCCAGTCCGACCTCGAACTGGTCAGGCACAACCCCTGCAGGATCGGAATGTCCAGTGCGGCAAGGTGAGCGACGTTCCACGAGTCGTCATTACCGCCGGCGCCGACGGCTGCCGGGGTGGCACCTCCGGCCGCGAGCACCGTGGTGACGAGCACATCGGCGGTGCCGAGCAGCTCGAGGAGTTCGGGTTCGGCAGTGCGAAGGGATGCGCAGAACACCGGCAGCGCGCGGCCGCCGGCGTGTTCGACGGCGTCGCAGAGCGCCTCGACGTAGCCGGTGTTTCCGGCCAGTTGCTGGGCGCGGTAGTAGAGCACCGCGACGGTCGGGCCCTCGGTGCCGGCTACGTCGCGCTCCAGGACCCCCCAGCTCGGGGTGGTCACCGGGGCCGCGAAGCCGAAGCCGGTCATCAGCAGGGTGTCGGACAGGAACGAGTGGAGGTTCGCCAGGTTCGCCAGACCGCCCTGAGCGAGGTAGATGTGGGTCTGCAGGGCCGCACCCTGCGGGGCGGTCGAATGTCCCATCAATTCGGCGTCGGGCGCCTGCTCACCGCTGACCACGACCGTCGGCAGGCCACTGGCCACCACGGTGTCGATGCCGTCCTGCCAGGCCCGGTAGCCGCCGAGAATGCGGATCACCGCGATGTCGGCGCCGTCGAGAAGCTCCTCGAGTTCACCGGTGACCAGCCGCGACGGGTTGGCCCAGCGATACCGGGCCCCGCTGGAGCGGGCAGTGATCAGGTCGGTGTCCGAGGTCGACAGCAGCAGGACGGTGGGAGCGGCGGCATCAGCGGCAGCGGTCACCGCTGGCACTTCAGAGGGGTGGGACACCCCCCATTCGTACCGCACCGGCTACCCCATCGGGGCAGCCGGTGCGGCGCGATCGGCAAACGGTCAGGGCTGGGTCTCGCCGAAGCGGTCGTGCCACGACTGCCGGTACGGCGAGCCTGCGGCCGCGACGAGCACCAGGACGAATGCGGCAAATGCACCAAAGGCAAGCATGGATCGCTCCTTTCATCAGAGCCTCGGTCAAACGTTTTCAACTTCCCGGTACCGGTGGTCCCGGGAATCCTCATAAACGGTACGTTCCGACGCCGCGAAAAACGCCGATCTGTAAGCGACCGAACAGGTTTCCGAACCTGTGACCGATGTCACAACAATCACTGAAAGTAAGATGGCGGGCGACATGACCAGGACCCGCGACCAGGACGCCTGCCCCGGTGCACTCACGGTGCACCAGGCCGCCGACGGTGCCCTGGTGCGGATTCGACTTCCCGGCGGGATGCTCACCGCGACCCAATTGACGGCGCTGGCCGAGGTGGCCGAGCAGTTCGGCTCTCCGGCAATGGAACTGACCTCTCGCGGCAACCTCCAGATCCGGGCGGTGACCGACACCGGCGCGGCCGCCGCGGCGCTGGCCGACGCCGGCCTGCTTCCGTCACCGACACATGAGCGGGCCCGCAACATCGTGGCCTCGCCGTTGTCCGGACGCTCCGGCGGCGTCATCGACGTCCGCCCCCTGGTGACCGACCTAGACCGCGCCATCCAGGCCGACCCTGCCCTGGCCGGGTTACCCGGCAGGTTCTGGTTCAGCCTGGACGACGGGCGGGGCGACGTATCCGGCATCGACGCCGATGCCGGTGTGCACGCCCGTGATGACGGCACCTGCGCGCTGCTGCTGGCCGGGCGCGACACCGGGGTGCGCCTGGACACCGGTGACGCGGTCACCACCTTGATCACGGCGGCCAGACGTTTCATCGACATCCGCGGAAAAGCCTGGCGGATAATCGAACTCGATGACCATTCGGCACTGTTGGACGGCCTGACCGCCGATGCCGCGGCCGGCGCCACCTGGCCACCGACGGTGACGCCGCCGGTCGGCTGGATCGAGCAGCGCGACAAGCGGGTGGCGCTGGGAGCGGCCGTGCCGCTGGGGGTACTGCAGGCCCGGACTGCCCACTTCCTCGCCGCGATCGAGGCTCCGCTGGTGATCACCCCGTGGCGTTCGGTGCTGGTGTGCGACGTCACCGAGGGCGTCGCGGACGCCTCCCTGCGCGTGCTGGCGCCCCTGGGGCTGGTGTTCGACGAGAACTCGCCGTGGCTGCGGGTCAGCGCCTGTACCGGCAGCCCCGGGTGCGCCAAGTCCGCCACCGATGTGCGTGCCGACGCCGCCGACGCGGTCAACGCGACCGCCCAGGCCGAGTCCGCCGGTCCCGGGCGAGAATCCCACCGGCATTTCGTCGGCTGCGAGCGGGCCTGCGGCAGCCCACCCACCGCCGAGGTCCTGATCGCCACTGAGGACGGATACCGGCAGCGTTCCGCGCACGCGAGGAGCAAATCAACCTGAGGCCGCCGTAAGGTATGCGCGTGCTCGACTACATCCGTGACGCCGCCGAGATCTACCGGCAGTCATTCGCGACGATCCGCGCCGAGGCGAACCTGTCGCGCTTCCCCGACGATGTGTCGCGGGTGGTCGTCCGGCTGATCCACACCTGTGGCCAGGTGGATGTCGCCGATCATGTGTCCTACACCGACGACGTCGTGACCAGGGCGCATGCCGCGCTCGCCGCCGGCGCCCCGGTGTTGTGCGACTCATCGATGGTCGCGGCCGGGATCACCCGCTCGCGGCTGCCCGCCGACAACGAGATCGTCTCGCTGGTGGCCGATCCGCGCGCCCCGGAGCTGGCGGCGAAGTTGGGATTCACCCGCTCGGCGGCCGCGGTCGACCTGTGGGCCGACCGCCTCGGCGGCGCGGTGGTGGCGATCGGCAACGCGCCGACCGCACTGTTCCGGCTGCTGGAACTGCTCGACGAGGGCGCGCCCGTCCCGGCGGCGGTGCTGGGCGGACCTGTCGGTTTCGTCGGGTCGGCGCAGTCCAAGCAGGAACTGATCGAGCGCCCGCGTGGCATGTCCTATCTGGTGGTGACCGGCCGGCGCGGTGGCAGCGCCATGGCCGCGGCCGCCGTCAATTCGATTGCGAGTGAGCACGAGTGAGCACAACGGCGTCAGAACCTGAAACCCGGGGCACCCTCTACGGCGTCGGGCTGGGCCCGGGCGATCCCGAACTCGTGACGGTCAAGGCGGCCCGGCTGATCGGTGCGGCGGACGTGGTGGCCTACCACAGTGCCAAGCACGGTCACAGCATCGCCCGGGGCATCGCCGAGCCGTACCTGCGCGACGGTCAGCTCGAGGAACACCTGGTCTATCCCGTGACCACGGAGACCACCACGCATCCCGGCGGGTACGTCGGCGCGATGGAGGACTTCTATGCCGCCGCTGCCGAGCGCATCGCCGCCCACCTGGAGGCCGGCCGCGATGTGGCCTTGCTCGCCGAGGGCGATCCGCTGTTCTACAGCTCCTACATGCACATGCACACCCGGCTCACCGAACGGTTCGACGCCGTCATCGTTCCCGGCGTCACCTCGGTGAGCGCGGCCTCGGCGGCCACGGGCACCCCGCTGGTGCAGGGCGACGACGTGCTGACGATCCTGCCCGGCACGCTGCCCACCGCAGAGCTGGAGCGACGCCTGGCCGACACAGACGCCGCCGTCGTGCTCAAGCTGGGCCGGTCCTACAACCGGGTGCGTGAAGCCCTGGAGGCGACCGGACGGCTCGATGAGGCGTACTACGTCGAGCGGGCCAGCACCGACCGGCAGCAGGTGTCCCCGGCCCGCGAGGTGGGCAGCGAAGGCGGCGCGGATGTCAAGGTGCCGTACTTCTCGCTGGCCATGGTTCCCGGTCGGTCCCGGTCCACCGCACCGCAGGGCAGCGTGGTGGTCGTCGGCCTCGGGCCGGGTGACTCGGACTGGATGACCCCGCAGAGCCGTCGTGAGCTCTCCGCAGCCACGGACCTGATCGGCTACGGCCCGTACCTCGACCGCGTCGGGGCCCGCGCCGGGCAGCACCACCACCCCAGCGACAACACCGACGAGCCGGCCCGCGCGCAGCTGGCCTGCAAGCTGGCCCAGGAAGGCCGGACGGTCGCGGTCGTGTCCTCCGGTGATCCGGGGGTGTTCGCCATGGCCACGGCGGTGCTCGAAGAGGCCAAACAGTGGCCCGGCGTCGAGGTCCGGGTCATTCCGGCGATGACGGCGGCGCAGGCGGTCGCCAGCCGCGTGGGTGCCCCGCTGGGCCACGACTACGCGGTGATCTCCCTGTCCGACCGGCTGAAGCCGTGGGACGTGATCGCGCAGCGTCTCACCGCCGCGGCCAAGGCCGACCTGGCGATGGCGATCTACAACCCGGCCTCCAAGACCAGGACCTGGCAGGTGGGCGCCATGCGTGAACTGCTGCTGGAGTACCGCGATCCGAGCACCCCGGTGGTCGTCGCGCGTGCCGTCTCGGGTGCGGAGGCCGGCCCCGGTGAGCGGGTGACCGTGGTGCGATTGGCCGATTTGGATCCGGCCCAGGTGGACATGCGCACCATGCTGATCATCGGCTCGTCGCAGACGCAGTGGTACACCGGTTCGGCCGCCGGAGACTCCACCGCGGACCGGGTGTTCACCCCGCGCCACTACCCCGGCTGAACCCATCGACTGACTCGCGTCGAGTTTTATTGACTGCTGTCAGAATGCCCGATAATGTCCGGCGTCACACCCGTTGAAAATGGGAGGGCCGGCCAGCATGCCGACGGCACCACAGGGGGCACCCGCACGGTCCCCGATAGACCGGCGTCAACCGCAGCGCAGTGACCAGCGGCGCACCGCGATCTTGGCGGCGCTCAACGAGCACCTGCAGAAGACCGGGTTCGACGCGCTGAACATCGCCGAGGTGGCGCGGCAGGCCGGCGTGGGCCGGTCGGCGTTCTACTTCTATTTCGAGAACAAGGCGGCGGCGGTCGCAGCTCTGATCGAGCCGATGTACGACGCGTTGTTCGCCGCCAACAACATCCTGGCCGACACCACCCGGTCACCCCGCGATCGAGTCCACGACACCATCGAGGCCGTCCTTCGGACCGCCGAGGATCACCGCTATCTGGTGCAGGCCATGTTGGAGGCGCGTGGGTCCAGCGGCGCCGTCCGCGATCTGTGGGACGGTGCGCGGGAGTCCTTCGTCCCCACTGTCTCAGCGGTGATCGACGCCGAGCGCGTCGCGGGCCGCGCCCCCGGCGGCGCCGACCCGGTGGTACTCGCGAGCCTGCTGATGGAGTTCAACGATCGACTGCTGGAACGGTTCATCCTGGGTGGGCCGCTGTCGCGACAACAACTACTGGAAGGCGCAGAGGCGATGTGGATGGGCTCGATCTACGGAACAGTGCAGTGACCGCGGCAGGGTCGATCCCCAGGTCCATTCCGGGCAAGCCCGCCGAGGTTACCGCCGGATGGCTGTCGCAGGTCCTGGGTATCGAGGTGGATTCGGTGCAGACCGCGCCGATCGGCACGGGCCAGACCGGTGCCACCTACCGGGTCACCGTCACCTACCGCGACGACGCCGCCCTGCCGGGCACCTTCGCGGTCAAGCTGCCGTCGCAGGACGACACCGTGCGTGACCGCGTCACCATCGGATACCGCTCAGAGCACGCCTTCTACACCAATGTGGCCCGCCACGTCCGGATCCCGGTCCCACAGTGTCACCACTGCGAAATCGCCGGCGAGGGAGCCGATTTCGTGTTGCTCCTGGCCGATATGGCACCGGCCGAGCAAGGTGATCAGATCGCCGGGTGCACGCCGGCCGAGGCCACCCTGGCAGTCTTGGCACTCGCCGATCTGCACGGGCCGACCTGGGCCGACCCGCAATGGGCGAACTTCCCCGGTATCGCCATGCCCAAGCCGGAACCCGACTCCGCCAAGGGATTCGGGGACGTCGCCAAGATGGCCGCCGACATCACCCTGGACAAGATCGGCGCACGACTGAGCGCCGAGGACCAGGACACCATGCGCGCGGCGATGTCGGTCGTCACCCCGTGGCTGCTGGCCGAACCGGACCGGTTCGCCGTCCTGCACGGCGACTACCGTCTGGACAACATGCTGTTCGACCCCGACCGCACCCGGATCACCGTGGTGGACTGGCAGACGCTCGGGTCGGGCCTCCCGGCGCGCGACCTGTCGTATTTCACCGCGACCAGCCTGGACCCGACTGTCCGGGCCGCCGCCGAAGCCGATCTGGTCACGGCCTACCACGACCGGCTGCTGTCGCACGGGGTCACCGGTTATGATCGCGAAACCTGTTGGCAGGATTACCGTTTGGGCATGCTGCAGGCGCCGCTGATCACCGTGCTCGGCACGGCATTCGCCAGCTCCACCGAACGCGGCGACGACATGATGGTCGTGATGGCGCAGCGCGGTTGCCAGGCGATCCGCGAGCTGGGCACGCTGGATCTGATCGACGCCTGACCGGTGGTCATCTGCTGAAGCGGGCACCCGGGGTGACCCGGGCCATCCCGCGCATGAGGCTGGGCATCCGTCTCGCCATCACCGCCATGGCCTGATCCGACCGGCGCATCGTGGGCCTGGGCCCGGGCGTCGGCACCGACGCCAGTTCGGCTTCGGGTGTTCCGGCCCGGGCGCCATGACGATCCACCGCCAGAAGCCTCCAGGTACCGGGCACGCCACGCAGCTCGACATCGCCGCGGTCCTCGAAGCCGGTTCCGGAGCCGACGACGAGATCGCGGACGGTGCTGGACACCAGGATCTCTCCCGCGCCGGCCCGGCCGAGGATGCGCGCCGCGATATGGACCGCGATTCCGCCGATATCACCGTCCAGCAGCTCGCATTCGCCGGTGTGGATACCGGCTCGGATCTCGATGCCCATGGTCTCGGTCTGATCGCGTAGGGCTTCCGCGCAGCGAATCGCCTGCGTCGGACCGTCGAATGTGGCCAGGTGTCCGTCGCCGGTGCTCTTCACCACGACACCGCCGAAACGACCGGTCAGGTCTGCGGTGATCTCCCCCATGCGATGGAGCACCGCCCGCCACCGCTCGTCCCCGGTCGCCGCGGCGTGCTGGGTGGAGGCGACCATGTCGGTGAACAGCACGGTGCGCAGGGCCCGGTGGGACTGCGCCGGAGCGGCATGACTGCCGGTGAGGAACTCCTCGATCTCGCCCATGATCTCGTCGGGGTTGGTGATCCACGGTGCGTGGTCGGTACCGGCGATCTCGAACATCCGCGCTCCGGGGATGTGGTTCGCGAGATACCGGCCACCCTGGACCGGAACCAGATCGCCGGCGGCATGGGCGACCAGGGTCGGCGCCGTGATCGTCGACAAGATCGGCCGCACATCGATCCGGAACAGCGCTTCCAGGGTGGCCCGGGCCATTCCCGGGCTCGCACTCATGCGCTCGAACATCCCGAGTTGGCGGACTGTCCCGGCATCGGGGAGCAGCCGTTTGAGTGCCGCGCCGGTCCCCCACGCCGAGCCGCTGGCGCGGCCGAACTCCTGAAAGGCGACGATCTGCCCGATGGACGGCGTGTAGTCACCGCCCATCTCCGGCAGCATCCGCGCGTGCAGTTCGGCCGGGTCGCGTTCGAAGTCAGCCCACTCGGTGATGCCGAAGTACGCGAAGGTGCCGGTGAGGATCAAGGCCCGCGTGCGTTCCGGCCGGGTGGCCGCGAACAACATCGCGGCCGGACCGCCCTCGCTCAAGCCGAACAGCACGGCCCGCCCAAAGCCGGCGGCATCCATCACGGCCTCGATCTCGGCCGCCCGCTCTTCGAGAGTGCGGACCTGTGGCACCGGGTCCGACAACCCGACACCGGCCTTGTCGAACAGCAGGACGCGGCAGAACGTCGAGAGCCTCTCCATGAAGGCCTCGAATTCCGGCATGGTCCAGAACAGCTCGAGGTGGCTGACGAACGACCCGGCATAGACGAGCTCGACGGGCCCGTCTCCGAATACCTGATAGGCGAGGCTCAGACCGCCGCACGGTGCGTATGACGTCTCCGCCACGTTCGGAGCCTACTGCTGTGGGGTGGCTCAGCCTGCGGTTTTGGCCTCAACCCAGCCTGCAGCCTCCTCGACTGTGGTAACCGTCTGTACTCCCGGCGGGAGTGGCGGACGGTCCACCATCACCACAGCCACGCCCGCCGACTCGGCGGCCCGCAGCTTGGGTTCGGTCATCGCGCCGCCGCTGTTCTTGGTCACCAACGCATCGATGTGGTGGTCGCGTAGCAAGGCCAGCTCTCCGTCGTAGTCGTAAGGGCCGCGGGACAGCAGCAGTTGATGATCGACAGGCAGGGTGTCGGGATCCGGCGGGGTGACCGCCCGGATCAGGAACCAGGCGTCGACGTCCTTGAAGGCCCGGGTGCCAGACCGCCCGGTGGTGAGGAAGACCCGCGAATAGCCGTTCTTCGCCACCGTTTCAGCGGCTTCGGTGTCCGATCCCACCACGATCGCCGACCCTGACGCCCAGGCCGGCCTGGCCAACACGAGATGCGGCACCCCGAGTTCGGTGCACACCTGTGCCGCGTGCGCGGTGATGGTGGCAGCGAAGGGATGGGTCGCGTCCACCACCGCGTCGACGCCCTCGGCGACCAGCCACTGCCGCATCCCGTCCACGCCACCGAACCCGCCGATACGTACCGGACCGACCGGCAGCGCTGGATCGGGAACCCGCCCGGCCAGCGAGCTGATCACCTCGACCTCCGGATGCAGCGCGGCGGCCAGGGCCCGAGCCTCGCCGGTGCCACCGAGCAGCAGGACCTTCATCAGTGGGTGGCTCCGCGACGGCGGCCGGAGGAGTACAGGTAACTGTCGGAGAAACCTTCGGCGGCAAGAACATCGCCGACGACGATGACCGCGGTTTTGGTCACCGATGCGGCATGCATCTTCTCGGCGATGTCGGCGAGCGTTCCGCGCAGCACGATCTCCTGCGGCCAGCTGGCGAATGCCACAACGGCACAGGGAGTTTCGGGACCGTATCCACCGTCGAGCAGTTGCGGGACGATGTTGTCGATCTGGGCTGCGGCCAGGTGCAGCACCAACGTCGCCCCCGGGGCGGACAGCGTGCGCAGATCCTCACCGTCGGGCATCGCCGTGGACAGGGTGGCCACCCGGGACAGGGTGACGGTCTGAGCCACTCCGGGGACGGTGAGCTCCCGGCCCAGCGCGGCAGCGACTGCGGCGAATGCCGGTACACCGGGCACGATCTCGTATCCGATGCCCAGTTCGTCGAGTCGGCGACACTGCTCGGCCAGCGCGCTGTAGATCGACGGATCACCGGAATGCAGCCGTGCCACATCGACACCCGCCCGATCCGCAGCGACCAACTCGTCGATGATCTGGTCCAGATTCAGCGGCCCGGTGTCGATGACCCTGGCGTCGGGCGGACACAACGCCAACAGGTCGTCGGGCATGATCGACCCGGCGTACAGGCACACGGGGCAGCTGCCGAGCAGTTTGGCGCCGCGCACGGTGATGAGATCGGCGGCGCCCGGGCCGGCGCCGATGAAGTACACCGTCATCCCTTGACCACCGCCCACTGGGTCACCGGCAGCGCCGGCCGCCAGCCGGTGAAACCGCCGATCGCGCCGCCCTGGTAGTGCTGATAACGCCGCACCTCGCCGCCTTCCTTCGAATACCATTGCGCCACAACCGCTTCAGATTCCAGCGTGACCGCGTTGACCACCAGTCGGCCACCCGAGGGCAAGCGGTCGAAGCATGCCTGCAGCAGTCCTGGCTGGGTGACGCCGCCGCCGACAAAGATCACCGAGGGCTCGGGCGCACCGTCGAGGGACTCGGGAGCGCCGCCGCAGACGTCCACCCGAACCCCGAAAGCCGTGACATTGCTCAAGATCCGATCGCGGCGCTGCTCGTCGCGTTCGAATGCGACCGCCGAGCAACCCGGGGCGCTGCGCGACCATTCGATCGCGATGCTGCCAGACCCCGAGCCGACATCCCACAACAGTTCCCCGGGCCGCGGCCCGAGTGCCGCCAGCGTGACCGCCCGGATGGACTGCTTGGTGAGTTGTCCGTCGTGGGCGAACGCCTCGTCGGGCAGCGCCTGGGCCCGGCGCTCGTCCGGAAGGTAGGCCACCGCAACCACGTTGAGGTCGTCCACGTCGACCGGGGCCGTCGCCCAGTCCAGGGCCGTGCCGTCGTGGCGGCGCTCCCCCGGCCCGCCCAGCTGCTCCAGCACGGTCAATTCCGAGTCGCCCCGACCGGATTCGTTCAGCAGCCGCGCCAGAGTCGCGGGGGTCTGCGCGTCGCGGGACAGCACGATCGCCCGGCCGCCGCGACGTACCGCGGTGTGCGGCGCGGCGGTGACGAGGCTGATCACCTCGGTGTCGGGCACCGTCCAGCCCAACCGCGCACAGGCCAGCGTCACACTCGACACGTGCGGCAGCACCCGCACCCGCTGGGCGCCGAACAACCGGATCAGCGTCGCGCCGATGCCGTGCAGCAGCGGATCCCCGCTGGCCACCACGTGCACATCGGCGTCGCCGAACAGTGTCGGCAGGGCCGGCAGCATCGGAGACGGCCATTCTCGACGGTCCGGCGTCACGCTGTCGTCGAGCAGCTCCAGTTGCCGTGGCGAGCCGTAGACCACGGTGGCTTTCGCCAACTCCTCACGGGAAGTCTGTGACAACCCCGCCATTCCGTCGGCCCCGATGCCGACCACGGTGATCGTCATCGCGGCATCTTGCGCCAGATCGGCCGCGGCACGAACCGCGTCACGAAGATCATCGGCCGGATCACCCACGGCACCCACACCGCGCGCTTACCGCGGGCCAGTGCCTTGGCCGCGGCGTCGGCCACTTGGGCGGGCGTGCTGGAGAACGGGGCCGGCTCCATACCCTCGGTCATCCGGCCGATCACGAAGCCGGGCCGCACGATCAGCAGTTGCACGCCGGTCCCGTGCAGGGCGTCGGTCAGCCCGGAGGCGAACGCGTCCAGGCCGGATTTGGCCGAACCGTAGACGTAGTTGGCGCGGCGAGCCCGGGCTCCGGCGATCGAGGAGAACACCACCAGCCGGCCCCGGTCCCTGACGCGCATGCGCTGTGCCAGCACGGTGAGCAGGCTGACCTGCGCGACATAGTCGGTGTGCACGACAGCCACGGCGTGGGCCGCGTCGACCTCGGCCCGGTCCTGATCGCCCAACACGCCGAAGGCCAGCACCGCGGTGTCGATCGGCCCGTGTGTGGCTTCGATCGCGTCGATGATGCCGGCGTGGCCCGCGACGTCGTCGGCATCGAACTCGGCGGTATGGACCGCGGCGGCACCGGCGGCCTGCACCGCCGCGACCTGCTCGACGAGCTGTTCGGTGCGGCGGGCGGCCAGCACCACGACTGCACCGGCCGCGAGCCGGACCGCGAGTTCGACACCGATCTCGCTGCGGCCCCCGAAAATCACCACGACACGAGGATCCGTGCCAGCCGTGTCATCCATGGCAGCGATTATGTCCTGCGCTAGCGTGGACCCCGATGGCTACATCTCGTGGCAAGGCAACCACCAAGCTCACCAGCGAAGCACTGGCGTTTCTCACCGAACGCCACCTGGCGATGCTCACCACGCTGCGCTCGGACAATTCCCCGCATGTGGTGGCGGTCGGTTTCACCTTCGATCCCAAGACGCACATCGCGCGGGTCATCACCAACGGCGGCTCGCAGAAGGCGGTGAACGCGCACGAACGCGGCATCGCGGTGCTCAGCCAGGTCGACGGTGCGCGGTGGCTGTCGCTGGAGGGCAAGTCCACGGTGAGCAGCGAGGCCGACGCGGTCCGCGACGCCGAGCTGCGGTACGCCCAGCGCTACCGCACGCCGCGGGTGAACCCCCGCCGCGTGGTGATCGAGGTACGGATAGAGCGCGTGCTGGGCTCCTCGGAGCTGCTGGACCGCAGCGAAGGGTGAGCCGCCCACCACACTGAGCAACCCGCTGGACGGGTTCACATCGCCATCTCTGCGAGGGGGAGGTCGACGATGACGCAAGATGTCTCGCATGCAGAAATCATCAGGGATGGACGCGGTTTTTACGGTTCGCCTTTAAATGCCGCCGCCCTGGTCTGCGAGTACGTCTCGGAGGCTGCCGGCTATTATTCGCTACACAATCTGTGGGGCTTTCCCGCAGAAACAGATGACTACATTCTCAATGACCCTGACATCTACCCGTATGTGTTACGCGTGCCCAATCACATACTCACCGCAACAGCAAGCCTGGTGGTCTCCCTCTGCGACGCGAGCCGGTCAGAGAATTCCAGTCAACTCAGCATCGGTGTCCTCGCTCGCTCCCTCGCCGAGTATTCGGCGCTGGTTTGGTACCTCTGCGATTCAGCAGAAGATTTCGAAATGCGCTACCTCAAGTGCTGCGACACCCTGCGGGATTCACTGGTCAAGTCCGGCGCGGGACGCCCAACTGGACCAGAAGTCCTCAAAGAGGTGCTGTGCCACCTGGATGAGATCGGCTCGAACTTGCGCAAACGAATGTCGTCCAGCCCAAAGAAATTCAACAATGCCAATGTAATTGGGCAGATGGACCCGCTCAACGGGCACTCAGCCTACGACCATCTCTCGAAGTACACCCACGCGAATGTTCTCGTGTGTGACGGTTTGTACTCGCGTCCACCAGAGCGCGATCTGTGGATGCTTCTGATGCGATCGGCCCAATGGGTGATAACGGCATTAGACAGGGCGTCGCGTCTCAGCCACGTCGGTCACATATTCTCCGAAAGGGCGCAAGCCTTTTGGCACGAAATCAACTTTCTGTACCAGGATTTTTGGATCGACGGCGAGGCCTAATTCACCGGCACCACGACGAGATCGTGCGGCTGGTTGTTGACCGACAACGCACCGTCCGCGGTGACCACGACGATGTCCTCGATCCGCGCGCCCCACTGCCCCGGGAAGTACACGCCGGGCTCCACGCTGAACGCCATCCCGGCCTCCAGCGGCAGATCGTTGCCCTCCACGATGTAGGGCTCCTCGTGCACCGACAGCCCGATGCCGTGCCCGGTGCGGTGGACGAATGCCTCGGCCAACCCTTCGGCGGCCAGCACGTCGCGGGCGGCCGCGTCGATCTGTTCGGCCGTCACGCCGGGGCGCACGGCCGCGACGGCCGCCTGCTGGGCCCGCTGCAGCACCGCGTAACGACGCGCCACCTCGGGATCCGGCTCGCCGATGCTGTAGGTGCGGGTCGAGTCGGAGTTGTAGCCGGGCTGATACGGCCCACCGATGTCGACGACGACGATGTCGCCGGCGCTCAGCTCACGCTCCGAGCATTCATGGTGCGGGTCGGCACCGTTGGGCCCCGATCCGACGATGATGAACGCCACCTCTGAATGCCCTTCGGCGACAATCGCTTCGGCGATGTCAGCGGCCACGTCGGCTTCGGTACGGCCGGGCACCAGGAACTCCGGAACCCGGGCGTGCACCCGGTCGATCGCCGCGCCGGCCTTGCGCAGCGCGTCGATCTCGGCGGGGTCCTTGATCATCCGCAGGCGCCGCAGCACATCGGTGGCCAGTACCGGAACCACACCGAGCAGGTCGGCGAGCGGCAGCAGGTGCAGGGCGGTCATGGAATCCGTGACAGCCACCGCACTGCCCGGCCCGCCGAGTGCATCGGCGACCATCTGGTACGGGTTCTGTCCGTCCACCCAATCACGCACCGCCACACCGAGTTCAGTGACCGCCGACTCGCGCAGCGCGGCCAGCTCCAGGCGCGGCACCACAATGGTCGGGTCCCCGGTGGCGGGCAGCACCAGCGCGGTGAGCCGCTCGAAGGTCTGCGCACGGGAGCCGACCAGGTACCGCAGGTCATAGCCGGGGGTTATGACGAGACCGGCCAGCCCCGCATCCGCTGCGGCTGATGCTGCCGAGGAAAGGCGGTGGGCGTACACATCGGTGCTGAATCGGCTGACCGTCATGGCTTCGAGGCTAGTGGTGCGGTAGATAACTGGCGATCTCGATCAGGTTGCCGTCGGGGTCGCGGCAATAGTGTGAGGTCATCGGGCCCAATGCGCCGGTCTTGGGAACGGGGCCCTCGGCGATCTCGACGCCACACGCTCTCAGATGCTCACCGACGGCCTCCGGTTCGACGTCTGCGATGAAGCACAGATCCAGTGAACCCGGGGCGTCGACGGCGCCGGTCACCCAGTTGGCCGAACCGGTCGGCCGCACGTTGAGCTTCTGATCGCCGAACACCAGCGCGATACGGCCGTCACCGAACACCTCCCTGCGCATGCCCAGCACCCGCACATAAAACGCGACGGTGGCGTCGCTGTCCCGGCAGTTCACCACGACATGGTCAATACGGTTGACGGCAAAGGTCATACCTCACGCTACTGTCGCTGGAATGTTGCGTGATATCCGCGATCTCACCGACGATCCCGAGGCGTACGCCGCTGAGCTGCGCCGGCGCTGGGGCGGCCTGCTGAGTTACCGCTACCTCGGCCGTTCGTACTCCTCGATGGACCTGGGTCCGGCCGACGACACGGTGACGCTGCGACGCGACATGCGAAACCCGGCGGGCGGACTACTGCTTGCGGTGCTGGGCATCTCCTCACCGGACAGCGGCGGCGTGAGCGATCTGGAAGCCGTACCCAACCCCGTGATCCACTCCTGCCAGGTCCTGGACCCGGCTGTGGATGTGGCCCGGATCCGGGTGGACACCGAGGTACTCAAGCAGGGCAGGCAACTGGCGTACAGCCGGTCGGTGATCGTCGACGCCGACAACCCGGACCGGATCATCGCGCTCACCGAGGGGCAGGGCATCTCGATCGGGGTACCACCAGAGGGCCTGGAGAAGATGCCGGTGGACCCGATCGACGTCATCGACGGCCCGGACCTGCCGCCGCTGTGGCAGGTGTTCGGCGGCCACAAGCGGTCCAGCGGGCATTGGTCTCTGCCCGAGCTCGCGGTCGAGGTGGCCTCACCCGACGCCGCGCTGCACATTGGCCCGCAGTTCGTGATCCTGGAGACGGCCGCGGCGGACGCCGCTGCTGGTGCCGCAGAAACCGATACGCTGCAAGGCCTTTCGTCGCACGTGATGTTCCTGGCACGCGGCAAGACCGGCCCGTTCCGGGTCGACACCCGGGTGCTGCCCGGGGCGGGCGGCACCATCGCGGTGCGGGCCACCCTGTACGACGAGGGCGCCGGCGGCAAAGCCGTCACGGCTGCCTCCTATGTGTTCGGACGGATGGAGGAAACCCGATGAGCGATCCCGTTCTGCTGCTCGACGGCGCCAGCATGTGGTTCCGGTCGTACTTCGGCGTGCCGTCGTCGATCAAGGCACCTGACGGCCGGCCGGTGAACGCGGTGCGCGGGTTCCTGGACTCGGTCGCCACCCTGGTCACCCGGGAGCGGCCACGCCGGCTGGTGGTATGCCGCGACGATGACTGGCGGCCGCAGTGGCGGGTCGACCTGGTGCCGTCGTACAAGGCGCACCGGGTGGAACAACCCCAACCTGTGCCGAATGTCGCCGCCGGAGCGGCTCCGGCGGCCCCCCCGTACGTCGAAGAAGTTCCCGACGACCTCACACCGCAGGTCGACATGATCATGGAGCTGCTGGACGCGTTCGGCATCGCGACGGCCGGGGCACCCGGGTTCGAAGCCGACGACGTGCTCGGCACACTGGCGACGCGCGAACAGCACGATCCGGTCGTGGTGGTCAGCGGCGATCGCGACCTGCTTCAGCTCGTGCGTGACGAACCGTCTCCGACCATCCGCGTGCTCTACATCGGACGGGGACTGGCCAAGGCCACGAAATTCGGCCCGGAGGAAGTCGCCGAGCAGTACGGGGTGCCCATCGACCGCGCGGGTCCGGCGTACGCGGAGCTGGCCCTGCTGCGCGGTGACCCGTCCGACGGGCTTCCCGGTGTCGCCGGGATCGGCGAGAAGACGGCCGCGACACTGCTGGCCCGGCACGGCTCGCTGCGGGGTATCCAGGCGGCCGCCGAGGACCCGAAATCCTCACTGACCAAAGCCCATCGGGCCAAGCTGCTGGCCGCCGCCGACTACATGGCCGCGGCCGAACCGGTGGTCCGGGTGGCCACGGATGCCCCGGTGACACTGTCCGCCGCGACCGACGATCTGCCGCTGGCCGCCGGCGACCCGGGTCGGGTCGCCGAACTGGCCGCGGCGTACGGGGTGACCTCGTCGATCAGCCGGTTGCAGTCGGCGCTCGACCGACTGCCCGGCTGAGCACACCTCGATCCGCACGTTTTACGAAAGGGCCGCCTGCGCGGTAGCGCAGACGGCCCTTTCGTACAAGCGGCAGCTGGTAGGGCCTACTTGGGCCGACCGACCTCGTAGGTGCCCTTGTCGTCCTTGAAGGTCACTGTCACCTTGCGCTTGGTGCCGTCGATGGTGACCTCGCAGTCGAAGGTCGAATCCTTCTTGACCGTCGGGTTCTCACCGTCGTTGCACTTGACCCCGGTGACCTTGGTGGCGCCGTAGCCATTGGTCTTGTCGGTGAGGATCTGCTCGACGCCGCTCTGTGCCTTGTTGATGTCGAGCTTGGTCGTCACCGCCCATCCGGGCAGCCAGAACGCGGTCACCGCGAGGATTACCAGCAGCAGGGCCACCAACCCACCGACGATGACACCGATGGTCGCCAGTGAACGCTTGGAGCCCGCGTCGGCACCCGGAACGCCGTACTGCCCGTACTGGCCGGGAGCGCCGTACTGGCCGGGCTGACCGTATTGCCCCGGCTGGCCGTACTGCGGCGGCTGGCCCGGCTGCCCGTACTGGGGCTGCTGCCCGTAGCCCGGCACCTGCCCGTACTGCGGCGGCTGGCCGGGAGGCGGGTAGGCCTGCTGGCCGTACTGCTCGGGCCCGGGGTACTGCGGCTGTTGCGGCTGCGAATAATCCGGCTGCGGAACGCCCTGGGCAGGCGGCTGATACGACGGGTACTGCTGCGGCGTGTATGCCGGTGGCTGCCAGGCCGGAGCTTGAGTGCTGGGGTCCTCGGAAGCGGGGGTCGGCGGCTGCCATGCCTCGGCACCCTGCGCCTGCTCCCCCGCAGGCTCAGGCTGCTGACCGGGCCACTGCTGTCCCTGGTCAGATCCCTGCGGTCCGCTCATGGTTCTCCTTGATCCTGTTCGGTAACGCCTGCCACACCTTACCCCGCATCAACAGCAACAACACCGCGCCGAACGTCGTTGACAGCGCGTTTCGCGCTATTGCGCAGGGCAGTTGCGGGTGCGGCATTGCGCACCTGGTCGAGCAAGTCGAGCACCTGGCGGCACCACCGCACGAAATCGCCTGCCGACAACCCCGACCCGTTCACATCGGAGGCCGCGAGCGCGGCGGCCAGATCGCCGGTGGTCGCCCATCGGTAGACGGCGGTGACGAAGCCTTCGTCGGGTTCCCGGCTCGGCGCGAGCCGGTGCCGCTGCTCGTCGCCGCGCAGGTCCGCCGACACCCGCCGGGTCTTGGCCAGCGCGCGGCGCAGGCCCTCGGTGGGAATGTCGACTCCCAGTACCCCGCCCGCGGCATCCCCGCGCGATTCGAACAGCACTGCCGAGAGCACGCCGGCCAGTTCCGCCGGCTGCAATCCGTCCCACAGCCCGGCACGCAGACATTCGGCCACCAGCAGATCGCTCTCGCTGTAGATCCGGGCCAGCAGGCGACCGGCGTCGGTGACCCTGGGTTCACCCGAGTTGGCCTCGATGAAGCCGCGTTCGCTGAGCAGCGCAACGATCCGGTCGAAGGTGCGGGCCAGCGAGTTCGTCGCCGCGTTCACCTTCTGCTGGATCTGGGCATTGTCACGCTCGATGCGCAGATAGCGTTCGGCAATCCGGGCCTTGACTTCGCGGTCCGGGAGTTGGTGCGCCGGGTGATGACGCAGTTCCTCGCGCAGCCCGGCCAGTTCGGGATCGACGTCGCGTTCGGGAGCCCCGGCGCCCCTGCTCGCGCGCTTCGACGGCACCGACAGGTCGGCCGCCGCCGAGCGCAACGCCGACGCCAGGTCCCGACGCACCCGTGGCTGCCGGTGTTCGACGCGCTTGGGCAGAGTCATCGCACCCAGTGGATCCGACGCACCCGAATAGTCGGCCGACGAAATCCGGCCGGCCCATTTGTGTTCGGTCAACACCAACGGTCTCGGGTCGTCACTGTCTCGTTCGGCGGGCTCGAGTACCACCGCCAGACCTCCGCGGCGACCGTGGGTGATGGTGATGATGTCGCCGCGACGCAGCGCGGCCAGCGCATCGGTGGCTGCCCTGCGTCGCTGCAGCCGCGACGCCCGCGACTGCGCGCGCTCGCGTTCACCGATCTTGGTCCGCAACCGGACGTAATCGAGGATCAGCGGCTCGGTCCCCGGCTCCTCGCGCGAGCGCTCGTCGGCGCCGCCGAGTTCGGCCGCCAGCTCGCCCATCATCCGCTCGCCGCGCGCGATCCCGCGCACCAACCCGACCACCGACCGGTCCGCCTGGTACTGGGCGAACGAGCGCTCGAGCAGTTTGTGGGCCTGTTCGGGCCCCATCTGCTGCACCAGGTTGATGGTCATGTTGTAGCTCGGCGCGAACGAGCTGCGCAGCGGGAACGTCCGCGTCGAGGCCAGCCCGGCGACCTCGGCGGGCTCGGCATTGCTGTCGTCGGGCCGCCACAGCACCACGGCGTGGCCTTCGACGTCGATGCCGCGGCGCCCGGCCCGTCCGGTCAGCTGGGTGTACTCCCCCGGCGTCAACGGAACGTGCTGCTCACCGTTGAACTTCACCAGCCGCTCCAGCACCACGGTGCGAGCGGGCATGTTGATGCCAAGGGCCAGTGTCTCGGTGGCGAACACCGCCTTGACCAGGCCCGCGGTGAACAGCTCCTCGACGGTGTGCCGGAACACGGGCAGCATGCCGGCGTGGTGGGCGGCCAGTCCGCGCAGCAGGCCTTCGCGCCATTGGTGGTAGTCCAGCACGATCAGGTCGGATTCGGCCAGGTCGGCGCAGCGCCGGTCGACGATCGCCGAGATCCGGGCACGCTCCTCGTCGGTGGTGAGCCGCAGCGGCGCTCGCAGGCACTGCTGGACCGCCGCGTCGCATCCCGCCCGCGAGAACACGAAGGTGATGGCGGGCAACAACCCCGCGGCATCCAGGGTGGCGATGACGTCGGGCCGGCTGGGCGGCCGGTACAGCTGGGGCCTGCCTCCGCCCCGCCCACGCCCACGCGGCTGCCAGTCCGCCAGCCGGTCGGCCTCACGCCGATGGCTGATGTGGCGCAACAGGTCCGGGTCCACGAGCGTGCTGTTGGTGCCCTCGAACAAATCGAACAGCCGCCTGCCGACGAGCATGTGCTGGGACAGCGGGACCGGCCGGTGTTCGTCGACGACGACGGTGGTGTCGCCGCGGACGGTCTGGATCCAGCCACCGAATTCCTCTGCGTTGCTGACCGTGGCGGACAGGCTGACCAGCAGCACGTCCTCGGGCAGGTGCAGGATGACCTCTTCCCACACCGCGCCGCGCATCCGGTCGGCCAGGAAGTGCACCTCGTCCATCACCACGTAGGAAAGTCCGTGCAGTGCAGGCGAATTCGCGTACAGCATGTTGCGCAGCACTTCGGTGGTCATCACCACGATGTCGGCGTCACCGTTGATGGACTGGTCGCCGGTGAGCAACCCGATCTTGTCCGCGCCGTAGCGGGCCACCAGATCGTTGTGTTTCTGGTTGCTCAGTGCCTTGATCGGGGTGGTGTAGAAGCACTTGCCACCGGCGGCCAGCGCCAGGTGCACGGCGAACTCGCCGACGACGGTCTTGCCCGCACCGGTGGGGGCACACACCAGCACGCCGTGACCGTTTTCGAGTGCGCGGCAGGAACGCAGCTGGAAATCGTCGAGGGCGAACGGATACTCGGCGGTGAACTTGGTCAGTTCGCCACCGTTCTGGCCACCCGACTCAGGTGGCATCGTCGTCGATGTCGATCCGCGATGCGCCCGCCACCGGGGCCGGCCGCTCGACCGGCTCCACCGTCGGGATCGGCGCGGCCTCGTCCTCGGGCACCTCCAGTGCCTCGCGCCGGGCCTTGCGCTTGTCGTTGATCCGCGCCGTCTGGATGGCGAACTCCAGCAGCAGGCTGAGCGCGCAGGCCAGCGCCAGCATCGTGAACGGGTCCGACCCGGGGGTGGCGAACGCCGCGAACACGAACAACCCGAAGATCAGTCCGCGTCGCCAGGCCTTGAGCCGCTCGTAGCTGAGCATGCCGACCAGGTTGAGCATGATGATCAGCAGCGGGAACTCGAAGCTGATGCCGAACACCAGCAGCAGGTTGATCAGGAATCCGAAGTATTGCTCGCCCGACAGCGCGGTGACCTGCACATCGCTGCCCACGGTGAGCAGGAAGCCCAGGGCGGTGGCCAGCACCACGTAGGCCAGGATCGCGCCCGTGATGAACAGCAGGGCGCCGACGCCGACGAACGCCATCGCGAACCGGCGTTCCTTCTTGTACAGACCCGGCGTGATGAACGCCCACAGCTGGTAGAGCCACACCGGGCAGGCCAGTACCAGCCCGGCCGCCAGCGCCACCTTGAGGCGCAGCATGAACTGGTCGAACGGGCCGGTGGCCAACAGGCGGCACTCGCCGTCCGGGGCGATTGACGCGCGCGCCGAATCCGGCAGCGCGCAGTAGGGGCCGCGGAGCCATTCCCCCAAGCTGTGGAAACCGAAGAAGCCGTGGGTGTACCAGAGGAAGCCGAAGATCGTCGTCAGCAGAACGGCGGCCACGGCAATCAGCAGACGGTTGCGCAGCTCGTGCAGGTGGTCGACCAACGACATCGTGCCGTCGGGGTTGACCCGCGAACGGCGGCGGCGGGGATCGAGCTTCTTGATGAATCCGGAGGTCACGGGCGTGTTCTAGCAGCCTGGTGGTGGACGCGACGCGTCATCGCGGGGCGATGACCGCGATCGGGCGCCGGACCGGTCAGGCCGTGTGGCGGTCCGGGGACTGCTCGGGAGCAGGAGAATCGACCCGCTCGGAGGCGATCGGCTTGGCCGGTGGGGTCTCCGCGGAGGAGGCCGCAGAATCCGACTGCATCTCCTTGATCTCGGACTTGAAGATCCGCATCGACTTACCGAGCGACCGCGCCGCATCCGGCAGCTTCTTGGCGCCGAAAAGCAGCACGAACACCGCGATGACAATGATCCAGTGCCAGGGTTGTAGACCACCCAATTTGGTTACCTCCAGACGTCCGTGATGAGTCTACCCGCGTGCGTCGCCGGCGTCGTAGGCGTGCGGCGCCGCGGTGTCGTAGACGCGCAGCGCCTCTCCGGCCGACTCCCGCACCCGCTGTGCCAATACCTCCGGGGCCAACACCCGCACCGCCGAACCGAATCCGAGCAGGAAGCGCGCCATCCACTCCTGGGAGGCGTACGTCATCACCGCTTCGCACGCTCCGTCGGGCAACTCGCTGACCACCCGCAGCGGGTAGTAGTCGAACATCCACGACGCGGAGCGGTCGATCACCAGGGTGGCCGACGGCAGCGACGGGTCAGCGGTGTCGGGATCGAACAGCGAGGTGTCTGTACCGGCCTGGACCGCCGGTGACGGCGGCGCGGAGGGGTCGGTGAGCAGTTCCGCCGCGACGATCCGGTCGAACCGGAACATCCGTACCGCCTCGGCGGTACGGCACCATGCCTCCAGGTAGGTGTTGTCACCGATCAGCACCACCCTGATCGGGTCGACGGTGCGCGAGGTGAGGGAGTCGCGCGACGCCGAGTAGTACTCCAGGGTCAGCGCGCGTGCGTCACGCACGGCGGCCCGGACCGCCGCGGCCGCACCGGTTTCCTGAGGCACCGTCTCCTCGAGACCGGATTCCTCGAGGGACGCACGCTGGGTGCCTGCCGCCGATTCGATCTTCGCGATGGCGCTGCGCGCGGCCTCGGGGTCCACCATCCCGGGCACGTCGACCAGCGACCGCAACGCCACCAGGATGCCGGTGGCTTCCGTGGACGTCAGGCGCAACGGGCGGTCGACGCCCGCACTGAACGTGACTTCGACTGTGTCCCCTTCGAAGTCGAAGTCGATGAGGTCACCGGGACTGTAGCCGGGCAGCCCGCACATCCAGAGCTGTTCGAGATCGGAGTCCAACTGTTTGCGGGTCACCCCCAGCGCAGCCGCGGCCTCGTCGCGCGTGACCTTCGGATTTGCCTGGAAGTACGGAACCATGTTCAGCAGCCGGACCAGCCGGGTCGACACCTGACTGCTCATGCCGTACCCGCCTGCGCCCGCAACCGGCTCACCACGTCCTCGCGCAGCGACCGGGGTTCCAGTGCGACGGCGTCGGCGCCGTGGCTCGCGATCTCGCGGGCCAGCCGGTCGGACATTCCGATGTCGACGGTGATCTCCTCTCCCGCGCGCCCACCCAGCTTGCGCGGCACGGTCTCGATGGCCTGCCTGCGCAGAGCGGTGGCGCGTCCCCCGGCGATCCACACTCTGGCCTGTTCACCGGTGGGCAGTTCGGCCACCGCGCGGGCGACGATCTCCCGCAGATTCACCCCGTCGGGCTTGGCCACCGCACCGGCCGGCCCGACGGGGCTCACGTCGGCGTCGATGCGCGACAGCCGGAAGGTACGGGTGTCGTCGCGGTCGCGATCATGTCCGACCAGATACCACCGGCCGCGATGGGTGACGACGCCCCAGGGCTCGACATTCCGGCTGGTGTACTCGGCATTGCGTGAGGCCCGGTGCCGGAATCGCACGGCATGCCCGGAATCGATCGCGGAGAGCAGGATTCGCAACACCTCTTCGGAGCCGCGCAGCCCGGGCAGAGTCGCGGTCGACGCGATCGCCACCCCGGCCCCGTCGGCGTCGACGTCGACTCCCGCGGCGCGCAGCTTCAGCAGTGCGCCCTGCGTCGCGGTGACCAATTCCGGGGACTCCCACAGCTGGGTGGCCACCGCCACCGCCGCGGCCTCGTCGGCACTCAACTGCACCGGCGGCAGCGCGTAGGAATCCCGATTGATCCGGTAGCCCTCGGTCGGATCGAACTTCGACACCCGGCCCGTCTCCAACGGGATGCCCAAGTCGCGCAATTCGTTCTTGTCGCGCTCGAACATCCGGGAGAACGCTTCGTCACTGGGACTGTCGGCGTATCCGGCGACGCTGGCGCGGATCTTGTCGGCAGGCAGGAACGACCGGGTGGACAGCAGGGCGATGACGAGGTTCATCAACCGCTCGACTTTGGATACCGCCACGAGATGAAAGCTTAGGGCCTGCGCACGGCGGATCCTGTCAGCGGCGGCCGGGCGGGGCGGGCGTCGGCACCCGAAAAAGGTGCACCGGCCGATGCGTCACGAATGCGATGCTGGAGCCGCGGCGAGATCGCCTGCACCCTCGATGCCCGGGAGGACGGCATGCGCAGATTCGTTTGCGGCATGTCGGCGACGGCTGCGCTTCTCGGTGCGGTCGCATGCACCCGCATCTCCGGCGGGGTACCCGTCGCCGCTCCGGACGCATTCCCCGACCTGTCGAACTATCCCGTCGTCGGGAACGTCTACGGAACCGAGAACACCCGGCAGTACTTCAGCGGCGACACGTTCACCACGCCCGACGGTCAGCGGTGCTCCATCAACGTGCGTGACTACTTGCACCGGCTCTGGTGTTCGGGGCCGCGGCCGGACCGGGGCGGGTACTGGGACACGTCGTTCGGGCCGAACACCCCGGCGACGATCAAGCCCGCTGATCCACCGGCACCCGACTGGAAACCGCCACCCGGCGAGTTCCGGCCGCTGCCGCCGGCGCACAAGATCAATCTTCCGGCGGGCATGGTGTGCGCGGTCGGACCCGACCCGGCGACAGGGATGTTCGCGTGCCGCGCGGGTGAGCACGGCTTCGTCTTCACTCGGACCGCGACCCGTCTGTTCTGACCCGGGACCGCTTACATGCTGGCGATCAGCCGCTTCACCCGCTCATCGACCGACCGGAACGGATCCTTGCAGAGCACGGTGCGCTGAGCCTGGTCGTTGAGCTTGAGGTGCACCCAGTCGACGGTGAAGTCCCGCCCGGCTTCCTGTGCGGCGCTGATGAACTCGCCGCGCAGCTTGGCCCGCGTGGTCTGCGGCGGGGTGTTGACCGCGGCGTCGATCTCCTCGTCGGTGGTGATCCTGGAGGCCAGACCCTTGCGCTGCAACAGGTCGAACACGCCGCGACCGCGCTTGATGTCGTGGTAGGCGAGATCGAGCTGACTGATCTTCGGATCGGACAGCTCCATGTTGTAGCGGTCCTGGTAGCGCTGGAACAGCTTGCGCTTGATCACCCAGTCGATCTCGGTGTCGACCTTCGCGAAATCCTGGCTCTCGACCGCGTCGAGCTGGCGGCCCCACAGATCGACCACCTGCTCGATCTGGGTGCTCGGTTCGCGGGTCTGCAGGTATTCGACGGCCCGGCCGTAGTACTCGCGCTGGATGTCCAGGGCGCTGGCCTGCCGCCCGCCCGCCAATCTGACCGGACGCCGCCCGGTCAGGTCATGGCTGACCTCGCGGATGGCACGGATCGGGTTGTCCAGGGAGAAATCGCGGAACGGCACACCGGCCTCGATCATCTCCAGCACCAACGAGGCGCTGCCCACCTTGAGCATCGTGGTGGCCTCGCACATGTTGGAGTCACCGACGATGACGTGCAGGCGGCGGTACTTCTCGGCGTCGGCATGCGGCTCGTCGCGGGTGTTGATGATCGGACGCGACCGGGTCGTCGCGCTGGAGACACCCTCCCAGATGTGCTCGGCGCGCTGGCTCAGGCAGTAGGTGGCGGCCTTCGGCGTCTGCAACACCTTGCCCGCACCGCAGATGAGCTGGCGGGTGACCAGGAACGGCAGCAGCACGTCGGAGATCCGGGAGAACTCACCGGCCCGCACGATCAGATAGTTCTCGTGGCAGCCGTAGGAGTTGCCCGCCGAGTCGGTGTTGTTCTTGAACAGGTAGATGTCGCCGCCGATGCCCTCGTCGGCGAGCCGCTGCTCGGCATCGATCAGCAGGTCCTCCAGGACGCGCTCACCGGCACGGTCGTGGGTGACCAGCTGGGTCAGGTTGTCACATTCGGCGGTTGCGTACTCGGGGTGGCTGCCCACATCCAGGTACAACCGGGCTCCGTTACGGAGGAACACGTTGGAACTGCGGCCCCACGACACCACCCGCCGGAACAGATAGCGGGCAACCTCGTCGGGGCTGAGCCGGCGATGGCCATGGAAGGTGCAGGTCACACCGAATTCCGTCTCGATGCCCATGATTCGTCGCTGCACGCTAACGAGCTTACGGGGTGGTTCACCGCAACGGTGGACAAGCGCGCGCTGACGGGGCGGCAAAATCTGGATGTCGTGCCCGTGACGGCCTCGAGCCAGATCGATTTCGACCCGGCTACGTCCCGCGTGGCGTACCGGTAGGCCCCTCGGCAACG
The DNA here is from genome assembly GCF_048282715.1 of Mycobacterium sp. 134. Taxonomy (NCBI): domain Bacteria; kingdom Bacillati; phylum Actinomycetota; class Actinomycetes; order Mycobacteriales; family Mycobacteriaceae; genus Mycobacterium; species Mycobacterium sp. 134. The sequence goes on along the minus strand of NZ_JBLVUN010000008.1, from coordinate 2,738,282 downwards.
GACGCCAGCGAACCGTCGGGCAATCCGAGGATGCGTTCGATCGCCTGTAGGTAAGCGCCGATCACCCGCTGCGCGCGGGGCCCGTCGGCGTCGATCCCGCGGGATCCGTCCTGTTCGATCCCGACGGCGAAGGCATCGGCGAGCACGCCGTCCAGGCCCGCGATGAACGTCGCCGCCTCGTGCGGGAACCCGGCGTCGAACACGCCTTCGTCGCAGCCCTGGCGGATGACGGCCTCGAGCATGGGCACCAAGGTACGCATGGACTCCTTGGCCAGCTTCTGGCGGAACAGCGCATTCTCGTCCCGCCACAGGATCATGAGGGTCGACACAGCGGCCGGGTTGTCGGCCTTCCACGCGGCCGACGCGGCGAAGTAGGCATGGAGCTTGGCGACGGCATCGAGGCTGTCATCGGCGACCACCGCCTCCAGGGGCGGCGTCGCGCTCTCCGTCATCGCATCGACGATCCCTTCCAGCAGCGCCTGTTTCGAGCCGAAGTAGTGGTAGAGCGCGCCTTTGGACATCTGCACCTTGGCCAGCACGTCCTCGATGGTCATCCGCTCATAGCCCTTGTCGTGGATGAGCTGCAGAGCGGCATCGAGGATCTCCCGACGCCGGGCCGCGTACTCATCCGGCTTGACCCGACGGGCCACGGACACCTCCCATTGACGACCGCTCAGGAACGAGCCTAACCTAATAATAGACCGTCCGTCGGTTTATTGATTGGAGCAGCGATGCCAAAGGCCACCCCCGAAGCCCGGCGCCGCACCCGGGCGTTTGCCCGCGTCCTGGGCCCCTTCGTCGCGGCCGCGACGGTGATCATCGCGATTCGCCTGCCAGACCTCGCCGGGTTGCTCGGCGGACTGTTCGACAACCCGGTCCTGCCCTGGATCCTCGGCGCGGCGATGCTGATGATGGGCCTGATCGTGATCGCGTTCCACCAGTACTGGTACAGCGTGACGGCGGTGCTCATCTCGCTGTTCGGCTGGTTCGTGGCGCTGCGCGGATTGGCGATGATGGCCATCCCGTCGGTCATCGACTCCGGGGCGAACGCGACCGTCACCAGCCCGGGACCGATGCTGGCCGCCCGGATCTTCTTCCTGTTGTTGACCGCGATGGGCTTGTGGCTGACCTATGTCGGCTGGCGTCGCGAGCGCACAAGGGATGAAAGGGCGGTCACTGCCTGACCACGCCGCAGCGATGCGATCAGCCGCGCGCCAAGATCGCCAGCAGCAGTTCGGCCCGCACCCGGGCCACCCCGAGATCACAACCCAACAACGCCTCGGTCATCTCGATCCGCTTGCGCATGGTGTGCCGGTGCACGCCGAGGGCTGACGCGGCGGCCTCCCACTGGCCGTTGGCCTCCAAGAACGCCCGCAGCGCCGCCATCAGCCCGGTTCCATGCTGCGCGTCGTGGTCGGCCACCGGAGTCAGCACCGCCGCCCCTAGCGCCACCAGCACCTCACGGCTGGGCCCGGAGGACAACAGCGCACTGCCCGCCAGTGCGGCGAATTCCAAAGGGTAACAGCCTCTTTCGGCCACCGATGCGGCCAGTCGGGCGTCGTCGACAGCCTGCATCAACCGGGACAGCGGCTGCGCCCCGCTGAGCCCGCTGCGGCTCGACTTGCGCACTGATCGGTCCAGCCCACCCAGCAGCCCGGCAGCGTCGTCAACCGTCACGGTGCCCGGCAGCAACACCGTCAGCCGGTGATCGGCGCTGTGGACGAACACCGGATGCCCGGCCGCCTCCAGCTCTTTGACCACCGCCGCACTCGTGCGGCGCCGGTGGCCGGCGGACGTCACCTCGGCGTCGAACTCGACGACCAGTACGCGAATCCGGCCCTGAGCGTCGGTGACCGGCCCCAGCTGCGCATACACCGGATCCGCGTCGAGCTCACCGGTCAACAGCAGTCCCAGCGCCTGTTCGTTGAGCAGCCGCTGCACCTCCTGCAGCCGGGCCGGCTTCTCGAAATCCAAGGCCAGCAACGATGTCGCGTGCCCGAACAGAACCTGGTCGACCGGACTCAGTGCGCCCGGGCTGACCACGGCGAGCACGCCGTGCGAGCGGCCGCCGACCCGGATGTCCTGCTGGGCCACCGTGGTGCCGTCCGAGAGCACCCGCACGCCCGACGCGGCCCCCGGTTCGATCGAGTCACGGACCAGGTTGACCGTGGTGACGCTGAGGTTGCTCGGCTGCGACGCGATAACCGTCCCGGTCGGATCCAGCACCACCACGGCGGCTTTCAGCGCGCGGCCCAGTTCGGCCGCGACTCCGCGCGGGCCGTCGCTCACCACGGCTCGGGTGATGCGCGGCTGGGCCCGGGAAGCGCGCAGCACCGCGTCGTACTCCAGCTCGGCTACACGCGAACCGACCCGCTGCACCACTGCCGCGAACGGGGTCCGAAGCGGCACCTCGATCAGCGCCAGCCCGAGTTCCTCGGCAGCCTCCACCACTTCGTCCGGTACCGCGTCGAACGTCAGACCGATACCGAATCCAACTGCAGCAACACCACTTTCGGCCAGCAACTGCAGGTAGCGACGGCGTCCGCGACCACTGGCAGGCAGGCTGATTCCGGTGGTCAGCACCAACTCGCCACCGGAGAGCCATTCGGCCGGATTGGCCAGTTCGGTGGTCAGCACCAGGTTCACCTCGCGCCCGACACCGGCCGAGCCCGCCAGCAGACGCAGATGCAGGTCCGACTGCTCGATCACCCACCGCACCGGAACCGCCACAACAGGAATGTACAGAATGTCGAAAACCCACACGGAGAATCTCCAGAATGTCGGATGATCTCCGATGTGTTCCGCGACACACTTGGCCCGCCAGAGACCTGATGGATTTCACAAGAGATGGACGGTGCGTGATGCGGGATGGACCGCTGCAGACCTCGGTTGAGACGTACCCCCTGCCGACAGGAGATCACCGGTGACTGACACATTCCATCCGCTCGATCCACTCAGCGCTGCCGAATTCGCCCGGGTCGCCGACATCCTGAAGGCGGCACACGGCGTCGCGGCGGGCTGGCGATACACCTCGATCGAGCTGATCGAGCCTGCCAAGGGCGAGGTGGCGGCGTTCGATTCGGCGGCCATCGTCCCGGAGCGCCGGGCCCTGGCGGTGCTGCTGGACACCGGGACCAATCGCACCTACAAGGGCGTGGTGTCGTTGACCGCCGGCACGGTGTCGTCCTGGGACCACATCCCCGGCGTGCAGCCCAACTTCACCGTCGACGAGTGGGAAGAGGCCGACCGGGCGCTGCGCAGCCACCCCGATGTCATCGCCGCGCTGGCCAAACGCGGCATCACCGACATGAACCTGGTGTTCATGGACACCTGGACCTACGGCGACGTGGTGATGCCGGAGAAATACAAGGACCGGCGCCTGGGCTGGTCGGACACCTGGGTCCGGGCCACCGAGGGCGCCAACCCCTACGCCGGACCGGTCAACGGATTCCACTGCGTGATCGACATGAACACCATGGAACTGCTCGAGATCGAGGACAGCTTCACCGTCGAGCGGCCGGAGATGATGGGTGAGTATGTGCCGCAACATATTCCCGAACGCATCCGCAAGGCCGGCACCAGAGAGCCACTCCAACCGCTGAACATCACCCAGCCCGAAGGGGTTTCGTTCACCCTGGAGGGCAACCTGCTGAAGTGGCAGAACTGGTCACTGCGGGTGGGTTTCAACTACCGCGAAGGCATGACCCTGCATGCCGTCACCTACAACGACAACGGCCGGGTGCGCTCGGTGGCCAACCGGATGTCGTTCGCCGAGATGATGGTCCCCTACCGCGATCACTGCGTGGACCATTACCGGCGCACGGCGTTCGACATCGGCGAGTGGGGCATCGGCTTCATGACCACCTCACTGGAGTTGGGCTGCGACTGCCTCGGTGAGATCCGCTACCTGGATGCCGTGCTGCACAACAGCAAGGGTGAGCCGTACACCATCAAGAACGCCATCTGCATCCACGAGGAGGACAACGCCGTCCTGTGGAAGCACGTCGACCACCACAGCGGCGCCGAGGTGCGCCGGATGCGCCGACTGACGGTCTCCTTCCACGTGACCGTGGCCAACTACGAATACCTCACCTACTGGCGGTTCTATCAGGACGGCAGTATCGAATGTGAGGTCCGGGCGACCGGGATCATGGTGGTCAGCAACTTCGCGGAAGGGCAGGCGCACCCGCACGGCACCCTGGTCGACCAGCGCACGTACGCCCCGTACCACCAGCATTTCCTGGTGGCCCGGCTGGACCTGGACGTGGATGGCACGCAGAACACGGTGTACGCCACCGAGACCGAAATCGAGCCGATGGGCCCGGACAACCCGTACGGGCTGTCGTTGCGGCAGCGCAACACCCCGCTGCGCACCGAGTCCGAGGGCAAGCAGGACATGAACTTCCAGACCCAGCGGGCCTGGAAGGTGGTCAACGACAACGTCCGCAACGGTATCGGCACCGCGCCGGCCTACAAGCTGGTGCCCGGCGGGGCCTTCCCTGCCATGTTCGATCCGGACTCCCCCGTGCTGGCCCGCTGCAAGGCGATCGAGCACACCCTGTGGGTCACCCCCAACTCGGCGGAAGAGCGTTGGCCGGCAGGCGAGTTCGTCACTCAGAGTCGTGAGGACCGCGGCCTGCCGATGTGGACCGCCGCCGACCGCTCGATCGAGAACACCGATGTGGTGCTGTGGTACGTGTTCGGCATCCACCACATCACCCGCCCCGAGGACTGGCCGATCATGCCGGCTGACGTCGTCAGCTTCTGGCTCAAACCGGTCGGATTCTTCGATCGCAACCCATCCCTGGATGTGGCACCGGCACCGCCGAAAGCCTGTCACAGCACCGAATGCGCGGAGGACTAGTCGATGAGCACCTCACGAATCGCCGTCGCCTACATCGCCACACCGGGAGGTGATGACGCCGTCGCGGTCGGGGAACAGATCGCCCGCACCCTGGGCGCCGGCCTCGACCTGTGCATGGTCCTGCCCAGTGACCGCTCGGCACTCGCCCCCACCCCCGGAGACGTGTTGCACCGGGAAGCCGACGGCTGGCTGGCCGCCGCCGCGGCCGGGGTGCGCAACGACGTGCCGGTGACCACCCACCTGAGCTACGACGAGTCCAGCACCACGGGCCTGATCGCGGCGGCCGAGACCCTGGGCGCCGACGCGCTGGTGGTCGGTGGAGCCGGCGGCGGGATGGCCGGGCCCCTGTCTCTCGGCTCGGTGGTCAACGACCTGGTGCACGCCTCGCCGATACCGGTCGTGATCGCACCGCGCGGCGCCCGATTGCAGCGCAGCGAGCGGATTCGCGAGGTTACCTGCGCCATCGGCACCCGGCCCGGAGCCACCCTGCTGCTCAACACCGCCCTGCGGTTCTGCCGGGCCAGCCAGACGCCCCTTCGCCTGGTGTCACTGGTCGCCGTGGATGACGCCCGCCGGCTGGACGCCGCTCAGCAGCACGCACAGCGCGCTCTGGACCAAGCGAAAGACTTTCTGCCCGACGATGTTCCGGTCAGTTCACGGGTGGCCACCGGTCCGACCGTCGAGGAGGCGGTCAACAAGCTGGGCTGGAAAGACGGCGACATGATCATGGTCGGTTCGAGCCGGCTGGCCCAGCCGCGCCGCCTGTTCCTCGGGTCGACTGCGGCGAAGATGCTGCGTGTTCTGCAAGTCCCGATGTTTGTGGTACCCAAAGATGAAGGGGCAGAACATGTCTGAGCAACTAGTGTCGCGCGTCTGAATTTGTTTTACGGGCGTGGGGCAGGATTTCGTCGGCGGTCTTGGTCCACACGAATGGGTGGCAACGTTGGTTCCAACCGTCGATGAATGCGCCGATGGCTGCGATGAGTTCTTTGACGCTGTCGAACGATCCCCGGCGGATCGCTTGGCGGGTGATGATCGAGAAGAACACTTCGACCATGTTCAGCCAGGAACCTGATGTCGGGGTGAAATGCAGTGTCACACGCGGATTCTTGGCTAGCCACGCGTTGATGTCCGCATGCTTGTGGGTGTGGTAGTTGTCGCACACCACATGTAGCCGGCGCCTCGGATACGCCCGGGCCACGGTCTTGAGGAAGTCGAGGAACTCGGCTTTGCCGTGACGTTCATAGCAGCGGTCGGTCACTTTCCCGGTCGCGATCTCCAGTGCCGCGAACAGGGTCGCGGTGCCGTTGCGCTGGTAGTCGTGTGTGGCCTTCTCTGGCAGACCCGGGCGCATCGGCAGGATCGGTTGGGTCCGGTTCAGTGCCTGAATCTGCGATTTTTCGTCTACGCACAAAACGATCGCTTTCTCGGGCGGGTTCAGATACAGCCCGACGACGTCACGAACTTTGGCTTCCAGTTCGGGGTCGGTGGAAAACTTGAACGTCTGGCGGCGCCACGGTTTGACCCCGTAGCGTCGCCACGCCCGGGCCACGGTGGCATCCCCGACGCCGAGGTACTTACCCAGCAGACGACTCGACCAGTGCGTCACCGCCAACGAATCCGGCGGCGGATCGAGTGTGGCCGCCAGGATCGCCGCGTCATCGACAGTCTTAGGTCGACCACTACGGGGTTCATCGTCCAGACCGTCAATGCCTAACGCGGCGAACCGATCCCGCCACTTGATCACCGTCGGCCGCGACACCCCCACCAGTCGGGCCGCTCCCGACGTGCCCGCACCATCGCCCACGGCCAACACGATCCGGGCCCGCTCAACATGGCCGGCAGGCATCGTCGAGGACCGTGTCCACGACTGCAATGTCGCACGATCCTCATCACTGATCACCAACGCAGATGACGGCATACACCATCATCGCACACTGTAAACTAATTAATGACGCGCGACACTAGCCAGCACCGAACTGGAACGCGCCGAGCGCGAGGAGGGCTTGGTCGCCAAAGGCCTGGCACCGGGACGGATCGGCACCTTCACGGGAGCGATCCTCGGCATCTCGACGGTGGCGCCGGGCTACACCCTGACCGCCAGCATCGGGCTCATCGTCGCGGCGGTCGGCCTCAAGATGCCCGCGATCCTGATCGCCGGCTTCATCCCGATGTTTCTCACCGCCTACGCCTACCGCGAACTGAACTCCCGCGCACCGGACTGCGGCGCGTCGTTCACCTGGTCCACCAAGGCCTTCGGACCGTACGTCGGCTGGATGTGCGGTTGGGGCATGGTGATCGCCACCATCATCGTGCTGTCCAATCTGGCCTCGATCGGCGTCCTCTTCGGCTATGAGTTCCTGGGCAAGGTGCTGCACAACGACACGCTCGCGATGCTCCCTGCGGACAATATCGCCGTCAACATCGTGTCCACGGTCCTGCTGCTCGCCATCGCCACCTTCATCTCCTGCCGCGGCATCACCACCAGCGAGAAGGTGCAGTACGTTCTGGTCGGGTTCCAGATGATCGTCCTGCTGACGTTCGCGGTCGTCGCGATCGCGCGGTCCGGCGAGGTCGAGGGGCACCTGAGTTTCGACATCCAATGGTTCGACCCGTTCACCGGACTCACGATGAGCGCCTTCGTCATTGGGCTGATCGGCTCGATCTTCGCCTTCTGGGGCTGGGACACCTGCCTGACGTTGGGCGAGGAGAGCAAGGATCCCACCAAGGTGCCGGGCCGGATTGTTGTGTGTCATGTCCATCCTGCTGACCTACCTGCTGGTGGCGGTGGCGGTGATGATGTACGCCGGAGTCGGCACCACCGGGCTGGGGCTGGGCAACGAGGAGATCGCGGAGAACGTGTTCGGGGCGCTGGCCTATCCGGTGCTGGGTGACTGGGGCGGGCCCCTGCTGCTGCTGGCGGTGTTCGCATCGTCGATCGCGAGCCTGCAGACGACCGTCCTGCCCGCCGCCCGCACCATGCTGGCGATGGGTGCCTACGGCGCATTCCCCAAGAGGTTCGCCAGCGTCAACCCCCGATCACTGTCACCGGTGTTCAGCACCGTGGTCGCCGGTGTGGTCACCGCCTGCTTCTACACCATCGTGACACTGCTTTCCGAGCGGACGCTGCTGGATACCATTGCCGCCCTTGGCATCATGATCTGCTGGTACTACGGCATCACCGCGTTCGCCTGCGTGTGGTTCTTCCGCAAGGAGCTGTTCCTCAGCCCGAGAAACGTCATCTACAAGCTGGTGTTCCCGGCGGTCGGCGGTGTGATGCTGCTGTCGGTGTTCGTCAAGTCGGTGCTGGTGAGCATGGACCCGGAGGCCAGCGGTAGCGGCGCCTCGATCGGCGGCATCGGCCTGGTGTTCTATCTCGGATTCGGCATCCTGCTGTTCGGCGCCGTCGTGATGATCGGCCTGCGTTTCGTCCAGCCGGCATTCTTCCGGGGCGAAACCCTGACCATGGACACGCCGCCGATCCCCTGAGCCATGTTGATTTGTGCACGATTCTCCGCGGCGGGCGCGGAAAATCGTGCACAAATCACTGTCGGTGGAACCGAAGCGGCGGCGCAGACGTCCGATTCAGTGTGCTCGACGACTACCTTCGCAATCACGATGGCGTGATCACCCGGGCACAAGCCCTGTCGGCCGGGCTCAGCGACGACGCCATCAGCCGTCGCGTTCGTTCGGGCCACTGGCTGCGTTGCGCGCCCGGAGTGTTCTTTGTCGACGATCGTCCATTCACCGATTCGGCACGGGTGCGCAGCGCGGTCTGGTCGTACGGGCCCGCTGCCACCGCCAGCGGACTGGCCTCCGCATGGTGGCACGGCGTCACGCGCTACCCGCCGAAAAGCGTCGAAGTCACCGTGCCCAGGGTGAGCAATCACCGCAAGCGCGACGGGATCCGGGTCCGACGCCGCGATCTGTCCGGCTCCGACATCGTCGAACGCAATGGACTCCGGGTAACCGCACTCCCACTTTCGGTCATCGAAGCCGCGACCCGCCGCGGGGGTGGCGCCACGCTGATGGATGCGGCATTGCAGCGGCACGTCGAGCTGAAACAACTATGGGATGCGCACCTGCGCAACAAGGGCAGGCATGGGTCGCCCGCGGCCCGGATACTGCTGCTGTCCGCAGCAGATGGCGCCCGTTCCGAGGCCGAGCGCCTGCTGGTGAAACTATTGCGTCGCAACAAGATCACCGGATGGAAGGCCAACCATCCCGTCGCGGGATACAAGATCGACGTCGTGTTTCCGGCGGCAAGGCTTGCCATCGAAGTCGACGGCTGGGCTTTTCACAGCAACGCGGACGACTTCGTGAACGACCGAAACCGGCAGAACGTCATCTCGCTGCTCGGCTATCAGATCCTGCGGTTCACCTGGCTCGATCTGACTGAATATCCCGATCGGGTCCTGGCCGAGATCCGCAACGCCCTCCTCGGGTGATTTGTGCACGGTTTTCCGCGACTGCCGCGGAAAATCGTGCACAAATCGCTAGAGCGTCGCAGCGACCGCGTCGAACGCCCGCAACGTGGAGAACAACATGTGCGCGTGCTGCGGCAGCGGCCAGCTGGACAACTTGGCGGCCACCACGCCGGCCCGCCGATTGATGTAGATCATCTGGCCGTGGATACCCAGGCACAGCAACACGTCGTTGCCCGGGTACGGCAGCCAGATCTGGTTGCGGTACATGCCGCCGGGCATCCGGTTGTCGCCGGGACTGTAGGTGAACGCGTCACGCGAATCCACTCCGCCGGCAAGGGTGTCGGCGACCCAGGCCGCGGGCAGCACCTGCTCCCCCAGCAGAGACACCCCGTCGTTGAGATACAGGGAGCCGAAGCGCACCAGATCGGACAGGCAGGCACTGATGCCGCCGTCGAACATGCCGGTGCCCATCGAGTCGACCCCGATGTTGGCGTCGTGGGCGGCGCCGATGCGGCCCCACACCAATTGCGACATCAGCTCGGGCATCCGGGCCCCGGCGGCAGCCTCGCACACCCAGCCGAGCACATCGGTCTCACAGGACCGGTACTCGAACGGCCCGCCGTGCAACGACTTCTGCTGCAGGGTGAGCAGGAAGTCGTACATGGTCGGTGGAATGCCCGGATGGGAACGGGGCGCCCAGTCGATGGCCTGCTCGAGCAGCCGCACCTCAGCGGACGGGTCCAGATACTCCTCGGAGAAGGCGATACCGGACCGCATGTCCAACAGGTGGCGGACCGTTGCCCCGTTGTAGCCGGAATTCACCAGGGCCGGAACGTAATCCGATGCCAGCGCATCGACGTTGAGGGCACCGCTGCCACGCAGCACACCGGCGACCGAGCCGATCAGCGTCTTGCTCACCGACATCAGCAGGTGAGGGGTGTCCGGGCGCATACCTCCGCAATACTGTTCGGCGAGCACCCGGCCCCGATGCGTGACCAGCCATCCGTCGGTCGCGGTGGCGCCCATGACGGCGCCCACGGTCGAGGGCGTGCCATCGGGCAGGCCGACCGCGATGCCGGCGATATCGTTGTGGTCGACGGCAGGCGGCGTCATCGCAGCTACCGGGCCGGCGCCCCGCGAAATGGTTGCGGTGGGCAGGAATTCGGCGATGTGCTGAAACGCCCAGTGCAGCTGCGGGGCCGACTGCCAATTGGCCAGCGACACCCCGGACGGTGTCCGCCCCGGGTCGCTACCCAGCATCGCTGCTCCCATCGCCGATCTCTGGCGCTCGCGGCGCCACCGCCTCATCATAGGGTTTTCCAGGCCGGAACCTCGATCGCGCGGGCGGGGTCGGCAAGCGGGACACCGGAGTACTGGGCCCGGATCGAATCGATCAGGTGCCGGGCCCGGATGGTCAGTGCGGTGCCGCCCTGGGCCGCGTCCCGCTGCAGCCGGCCCTTGGTCACCAGCACACCCAGATCGGCGCCCTTCCAACGGTAATCGCCGGCCTGGTAGATCCGCAGGAAGAATGCCTCCGATTCGTCCTGCAACTGATGCCAGTCCAGTGCCGCCTGGCGGAAGACCAGCGCGCCGCTGGCGTCCAACGCATAGTGCCCGGTAGCCGGTGTGGCGACCAATTGCTCCACAGCGTCGGCGGTCTCCTTGATCACCATCTGGCTCCACACGTCGGCAGCCGCCAATTCCTCCCAGCGGTCGTTGATCTCGTCGACGTCCAGTTCGAACTCGACGTCCATGTACTCCAGCAGGTGGAACAGGAACAGCGGCACATCGGCATAAGCGCCCGCGGTCACGTTGGTGATCGAGGTGGCGCCGCTGATCCTCGGGTTCAGTTCGCCCAGATACACCTCGCCGTCATCGGTGTCCACCAGGACGTCCACCTCGAAATAACCCCGGTAGCCTTCGGCGGCCAGCCGATCGCCGAGCCGGCGCACCAACTGGGTCGCCTTGGCCCGCCGCTCGGATACCAGAACATCAGGGAACATCTCGTTGCCACACCAGCCGCCGCGATACGGCGTCAGCTCGTCGTAGCCGGTCAGTTCGCTCATGAACGGACCGACCACGGTGCCGCACCGGGTCTGTGGGCGGCCGAGCTGGCCGGCAACAGCGATGAGGGTCAGCGCATCCAGGCGCTGCTGCAGGTGCGCGAGCTGGTCGAGCACCTGACGTCGTGGGTGTTGCGCAACGGGACCGGCAACCGCGCCCAGGTGAGCGCGGCGATCGGCCGGCTGATCACCACCGGCAAGCCGGCAATTTGATCACCGCCGGCAGGCCGGCAATCTGATCACGACCGGCAAGCCGGCAATCTGATCACGACCGGCGGGCCGAAGGCTGATGCTGAGTGATGCAGTGAATGCCGCCGCCGCGCTCGAACAGCGGGCGGGCATCGACGCTGAGGACACGGCGGCCCGGGTACTGCTCGGCCAGGATCGCCGCCGCGTCCGCATCCCTGGGATCGCCGAACGCGCAGGCGATCACGCCGCCGTTGACCACCAGGTGATTGATGTAGCTGTAGTCGACGAAGCCTTCGGCGTCGGTCAACTGGTCGGGCGCGGGTAACTCGACGATCTCCCACGACCGTCCGGAGACATCGTGGGTCTGCTCGATCGATGCCCGGATCTCCTTGCACACCAGGTGATCCGGATGAGAATCGGCGCCCTGCGCGTGCAGCAGCAGCCGGCCCGGCGAGGGAATGGCCGCCACGATGTCGACGTGTCCTCGGGTGCCGAAGCGCTGCGAGTCACGGGTCAGCCCGCGCGGCAACCAGACGGTGTGATCGGCACCGATGGTCCGGGCCAGTTCGGCTTCGATGTCGGCCTTGGTGGCGCCGGGGTTGCGGCCGGGATCCAGTTGCACGGTCTCGGTGACCAGGACCGTTCCCAGCCCGTCGACCTGGATCCCGCCGCCTTCGTTCACCAGGTTCGAGTCGACCACCGGCACGCCGGACCAATCCGCAACAGCTGCACCGATTTTCGAGTCGTCCTCCCACTGTGCCCAGTCCTGGGCGCCCCAGCCGTTGAACACCCAGTCCACCGCCGCCACCGAACCGTCCCCGGCGTGTACGAAGGTGGGGCCGATATCGCGCATCCAGGCGTCGTTCAACGGAGCCTCGACGATGTCGACAGCGGCGGACAGATAGCGCCGGGCCGCGGAGATCTCGGCGGGGTCCACCACCATCGTCACCGGTTCGAACTCCAGCACCGCGTGGGCGACCGCTGCCCAGGTGCTGCGGGCTTCGTGGTGTTCGGCTTCGGTGTCGCCCAGCGAGTAGCCGGCCGACGGGAACGCCATCCAGACACGATCCTGCGGCGCGCTCTCGGCCGGCATCCGGTAGGTGGTCATTTCACCACTGCCGTGGCTTCGTGGCCGACCCCGTACGGGTGCTCCACATCGACCGGCGCGGTCAGTGCGGTGTAGGTGTCGGGTCGCCGGGTGAGCAGAAACGGGAACAGCTCCAGCCAGTCCCGGCGCTGATCCAGATCCAGGTCGGCGACCAGCACGGCTTCTTCGTCGCGAGGTGCCTGCACCAGCACCCGGCCGAACGGGTCGGAGATGAACGACGAACCGTAGAAGCTGACCTTGCCCTCGTCACCGATCCGGTTGGGCACCACCATGAACAGTCCGCTGCTGATGCCGTTGGCGACGATCACGTGCTGCCACAACGGTTGGGTGTCGAAGGCCGGGAACACCGGCTCCGAACCGATGGCCGTCGGGTAGACCACAATCTCGGCACCGCCGAGTGAGTAGCTGCGCGCCACTTCCGGGAACCATTCGTCCCAGCAGGTCGGCAGGCCGACGCGGGCACCCAGGCCCTCTGGGTTGTACACGGGATACGGGTCGGCCTGCCCGGGGCCCGGACGGAAATAGGTGTCCTCGTAGTAGCCGGCCGAGATTGGGATGTGCAGCTTGCGGGTGTAGCCGGCCAGCTCCCCCGACGGGGTCACCAGGATTGCCGTGTTGAAGCCCAATCCGTCTTCGGCCGGTGCCTTTTCATACAGCGACGCGTGCACGAAGACGCCGTTGGCCCGGGCGGCCTCGGCGGCAAGGGCAAAGGTCGGCCCCTCGGTGAGACCCTCGGCGGACTCGCCGGGATTCGGTCCGGCCGGGGTGTCCGCGGGGTATCGCAGAAGGGTGATCTCCGGCAGGCAGACCAAGGCCGCACCTGCGCCGGCCGCCCGGTCGATACCGTCCCGCAGCACCCTGACCAGTTCCGTCGCATCCGGCCGCCACCGGTGCTGCACCAGCCCGACCCGCAGCGGAGGGCGCGTCGACTCGGCGCTTCGGGACAGCGACTCGGGCGCGGTGGCGGTCAGGGTGATCATCGGTCGACTCCTAAAACGAATGGTGTTCGTTTTATTGTGACCGCGCTGACACCGGTTGTAAAGAGGTAGTAGAAATGTGCCATGGGACGCCCGCCGGTACCGCTGCTCTCCCCCGACCGCATCACCAGTGCGGCAATGGATTTGGTCAATTCAACCGGTGGATTCAGCGTCCCCCAGCTCGCCCGGGCGCTGAAGGTCCGGCCGTCCTCGCTCTACAACCACGTCGCCGGACGCGAACAGATCGTCGAACTGCTCCGTGAGCGGGCCATGTCCGAGGTCACCCTCCCCGCCGATGACCCGGCCCGGCCCTGGACCGAGGTGGTCGCCGACATCATGCGGTCCTACCGGCAGAGCTACGCCCGCTATCCGCGCCTCATCCCGCTGCTCACGGCACACGCGGTGAACAGCGAACATGCCCTGACCATGTACAACACCCTGGCCGTCACCTTCGGCCGCGCCGGGTTCGACCCGTCCGACACGCTGCGCGCCATCACCCTGATCGACTCTTTCGTGCTGGGCTCGGCCTTGGACGTCGCCGCCCCCGACGAACCCTGGAGCACCGGCGCCGAGGTGGGGCCGGAGCTGACCGCTGCCCTGACCACCGGCAGCGCCAAGCCCGCCCGCGCCGACGACGCCTTCGAGTTCGGCATCGCGGTACTGCTTCACGGACTGGCGGCCGTCGCATCGGGCGCCGAGCGGAATTGAGGCCCGCGGTCGGCCCGATTCGCTCCGCGATGCCACCTTCTGGGACTTTTTACCCTGGTCAGCGGCCCCCTCAGGCATAAGGTTGGTAGCAGTCCGCGCGAAGGAGGGGCGATGACCCGCTACGACCTGCCCGATGTTGCCGACCTGATCCGCCTTGGCGAGCCTCATGAGCACGCCATCACGGTGTACGCCGAAACCGCACCGGGACCCGACGAGCGGGAAAAGAGTCTGCTGACCGCGAAGAGCGCCGTCGACCGGGCCCTGCGCACGATCCGCGATTCCGGTGCGCGGCACGCCGTCGAGGAAAAGTTGCGATCGCGCTGGACCGAGATCGCCGAATCGGATCTGTGGCTGAGCCTTTCCAGTTCGGTGGCCATCTTCATCGCCGACGACTTCCACGAGGTCTACGTGCTGCCCAACGAGCTGGAGAGCCAGTCGCAGGTGGGCAGTTACTTCGACATCGGCCAGCTCCTGCGCGCGGTCACCACGCCGCAGGAAGCCTATGCGCTGACCCTGTCGGCCGACGGCTGGAACCTGTGGCAGGCCACCGCGAGCACACGTGCCGAGGAACTGGAGCTCACCGGCGAATACGCGGCCGACGTGGCCGACGCGACCCATCGCGCAACCGTGCGCGACCGTGGACATGTGCGGCGCCTCGTCGGCGACGAGGGCAAGAAAGTGCTGTTGGAGCAGTACGCCAAGCGGGTCGCCGAGGCCGTGGACGCCGAACTGGGGCAGCTCGATCCGTCGTCGACCCGGCCGCTGTACCTGTTCGCGACCGACCCGCTGCTCGACATGTACCGCGGGCTCGACCACAAGCGCCGGATCGTGGCGGTGCCCGGCGCCGCTGACGAATTGCGGCCCGATCAGATCGACGGCGCCATCCGCGAGTCACTGCCCGCCCTGAACTCCGAACAGGCCAACGCGTGGGTCGAGGAGTTGGGCAACGACCTCAGCAAGGGGCTGGTGGCCACCGATCTGGGCGACATCGCGCGCGCCGCGGCGGCCGGCGCGGTGGACACCCTCGTATACAACTTCACCGTCGATGTCCTGGGCCGGATCGAGGCCGCGGACGGCGCGCTGCATTACGACGATTCCGGGTACGACGTGCTGTCTCGCATCGCAGTGGCGGTCCTCGAGCATCGTGGCGAGGCCTTCGCTGTGCGACCCGACGAGATCACCGCCGGCATCTGGAACCAGACGGCGGTCGCGAAGCTACGGTTCGCCCTGGGCTGACGGCCCAGGCTTCCGCTCGCCGCCGGCCGGGCTCTTCAGCCCGTCCAGCACAAAACCCAGGTGGCGCCGCCAGACAGTGTCGTCACCATCGGCCATCGCGATCACCTTCGACATCGCCCACATCAACGTTGCCAGGTCATCGGCGCCGAAGTCGGCTCGCAGCACCCCGGCATCCCTGGCCCGCCCGACGACGGCCTCCAGCAGTCCCCCGGCCCGGCCGCATTCCCCCGCGACGTCGACGGCGCCGACCGGATTGCGGGCCACCGCGTCGTTGATGCTGCGGTCGGATGCCTGCATCGCGAACAGGCTGTCGAGGAATCCGGTGAATCCCCGCCACGGGTCCGCATCGGCAAGCGCCTGCCGGGCCAGCCGGTCGATGACGGCCAATCGGTCGGACAGCACGACATCCAGCAGTGCGCCGCGGTTCGGGAAGTGGTTGTAGAGCGTGCCGATGCTCACGCCCGCCTTTCGCGCGACCTCGTCGAGAGGCACGTCCACTCCGCGTTCGGTGAAGAGTTCGGCGGCCGCCGCCACCAGGCGGTCCCGGTTTCGGACCGCATCCGCGCGCATCGCCGACATGCCCTTGAGCATATCGAAGTTGAGGGTGTACTCAACTTGTGCTAGTAAGTTGAGTATGACCTCAACTTCTTCCCCGGTCCTGGTGGTACTCGGCGTCGGCCCTGGCCTCGGCTTGTCGGTCGCACAGCGGTTCGGCGCCGCGGGATACCGCGTCGCGCTGATTTCGCGTTCGCCACAACGGCATTCGGACTATCTGGCCGCACTGGCCGACAACGGGATCGAGGCGGCCGCCTATGTCGCCGACGCGGCCCGGCCCGATCAGCTGCGCGGCGCCGTCGACGCGGCCCGTGCCCGGTTCGGCCGGATCGACGTGGGCTATTACGGCCCGGCCGCATTCGAAACGGCACCCAACGGCGACATCACCGACCTCGACGCCGCCGCCGCGAAGGCGGCGCTCGACAGCGTCGTACCCGCGGTCGACTTCGCCGCGCAGCTGCTACCCGAGATGCGGCAGCGCGGCAGCGGAGGACTGCTGTTCGCCGGCGGCCTGAGCAGTGTCGTGCCGATGCCCCCGCTCGGCGGGCTGGCGTTGGCGGCGGCAGCGCTGCGCAACTACGCGGTCACCCTGCATGCCGCACTCGCGCCCACCGGTATCTATGCCGGGACCCTCACCATCGGCGGCCTGATCGAGCGCGGCGACATCCACCGGGCGATGGCCGATTCCGGGCAGTTCGCCGGCATCGCGATCCGGACATTGAACCCCGACGAGCTGGCCGAGCAGATCTGGCAGCTCTACACCGACCGCACCGCCGCCGAAACCGTGGTCAACGTCATGGCCTAGGCGTGCCGGCCCGAACGGGAAACCCGAACCTGGCGGGAAGGCCGTCGCTGAATGCGACGTGCACGGGCGGCCCACCGCAGAGCCCGCCGAGGCCGACCGAGGCGAACAATCCCGACTCGTCGAACGCGAGCAGCTCCGCCGACCGCAACGACCAGGCCGGATGCTCGTTGGGCACGTACCAGGTGCGCCCGCCATGAGCGACGTGCAGACCCCAGCGCGCAGTCAGGAAATGCTCAAGCTGCCCAGGTACCAGTGCGTCGCCGGCTTCCACCTCGATCCGGCTGGACGCCCGGGTTCGCGGCCAGCGCACCACGGTCGTGTAGGCGTGGCGGTTCCCGTCACGGCGGTAGGACATCCTGGCCCACCGGTATCGGACCCCCAGCGCCGCGCGGGCGGCGAGCGCGACGTCGAGCCTCGGGGTGTCCAGGCTCAGGAACACGACGCCACGACGGCCGGTGCGGTCGACGGAGTACAGCCGCACATTGGTCTCCAGAAAACTGCCGAGCACGCCAGGGCCGTAGCCGAAACCGGTTCCCGTCATGCGGAAGGCGACCAGCCCGACGTAGCTGCTTCCGTCGAACGTATCCGGCTCAGTGCCCGCCGGATACAGATGTGCGATCTGCCGCGGTTCTACCGGCCAGTGCAGGAAGGTCAGGTCGACCCAGGACTGATGAAGGATCCGGACACCGGTCAGCCCTGGCGCTTCGGGGCTGACCGGCTCGACCACTGCAGCTACTCAGACGCCGCCGGTGGCTCCGATTCAGGCAGAACGGCTTCCAACGCTGCGCCGGTGATCCGGCGGAACGCCCGGCGAGGACGCTTGGCGTCCAGGATCGCCACCTCCAGGGTGGCCGGGCCCAGGGTGCGCGGCTCGGAACCGTTGCCGCTCGCGCTGAGTGCTTCGACGGCGATCTTGACCGCAGCGGCCAGATCGGCGTTCTCTGCGTACGACTCGTTCAGCGCGGCGATGATCGGTTCGGTGGTGCCGCCCATCACGACGAAGTGCGGCTCGTCGGCGATCGACCCGTCATAGGTGATGCGGTACAGCTCAGGCGACTTCGTCTCGCCGTAGTGCGCCACCTCGGCCACGCACAGCTCGACCTCGTAGGGCTTGGCCTGCTCGGTGAAGATCGTGCCGAGCGTCTGCGCGTACACATTGGCCAGCTGGCGGCCCGTCACGTCGCGGCGGTCGTAGGCATAGCCACGGGTGTCGGCGAACTGGATTCCGCCGCGCCTCAGGTTGTCGAACTCGTTGAACCGGCCCACGGCGGCGAAACCGACGCGGTCGTAGAGCTCGCTGACCTTCTGCAAAGACCGCGAGGGGTTCTCCGCGACGAACAGCACGCCGCTGTCGTATGCCAGTGCGATCACGCTGCGCCCACGGGCGATGCCCTTGCGGGCCAGCTCGGAGCGCTCACGCATCGCCTGTTCAGGCGAGATGAAGTACGGGAAGCTCATTTACCCCTCACCGCCCGTCCGGGTCCGGCGCGCGATGACCTCGCGGGCCAGCTCGGCGATCCGTTCCTCGGTGATCTCGACCGCACCCTCGGCACCGATGGTCACCGCGGTCGGATAGATGCCGCGCACCAGATCGGGTCCGCCGGTGGCGGAGTCGTCGTCGGCCGCGTCGTAGAGCGACTCGATGGCCACCTGCAGTGCCGAATCCGCGTCCACCACATGCGGATAGAGCTTCTTGATCGACGACTTGGCGAAGATCGAGCCAGAGCCCACCGACTGGTAGCCCTCTTCCTCGATGTTCCAACCGCCTGCGGCGTCGAAGGACACGATGCGGCCGGCACTTGTCGGGTCGCTGGCATCAACATCAAAACCCACCAGAAGCGGCAGCGCCACGAAACCCTGCAGTGCCGCACCGAGATTGCCGCGCACCATGATGGCCAGCCGGTTGACCTTCCCGCGGAAGGTCAGGGCGACGCCTTCGAGCTTCTCGTAGTGCTCGAGTTCCACGGCATAGAGGCGGGCGAACTCCACGGCGATGGCCGCGGTGCCCGCGATACCGGTCGCGGTGTAGTCATCGGTGACGTACACCTTCTGCACGTCGCGCCCGGCGATCATGTTGCCCTGCGTGGAACGCCGGTCGCCGGCGATCAGCACACCGCCGGGGTACTTGATCGCGACGATCGTCGTCCCGTGTGGCACCGCGTTGGTCGGGTTGATCGCGCCATCGGCGACACGGTTGACCGGCAACAGTTCGGGGGCCTGACGACGCAACAGTTCAGAGAAGGACGAGAGGTCCATGGCTACAGAGGGGATACCGGAGAAGGGTTGTGGCAGAGACAGGTTTTCGCGCCAGGTCACTGGCCGCCCTTTTGGACGTATGCGCGAACGAAGTCTTCGGCGTTCTCTTCCAGCACGTCGTCGATCTCATCGAGCAGATCGTCGGTCTCCTCGGCCAGCTTCTCGCGACGCTCCTGCCCGGCGGCGGATGCACCCGGGAGGTCGTCGTCCTCACCGCCGCCGCCGCCACGCTTGGTCTGCTCTTGAGCCATCGCTGCCTCCTGCAATTGTCATCGGCCGGGCTAACCGCCCAACCGGTTCTTCCACAGTACCGGTCGGCACCCGGATTGCCCGGGATAGCTCACCGCCGGAGATGGTCTAGTTCGTGAGTTGCTCGACGAGTTCTGCGGCGCTGTCCACAGAGTCCAAGAGGGCTCCGACGTGCGCCTTGCTACCGCGCAGAGGCTCCAGCGTTGGAATCCGGACGAGCGAATCACCGCCGAGATCGAAGATCACCGAGTCCCAGCTCGCCGCGGCGATGTCGGAACCGAAGCGGCGCAGGCATTCGCCGCGGAAGTACGCACGGGTGTCCGTCGGCGGGTTGTCCACCGCGTCGATCACCTGCTGCTCGGTGACCAGGCGCTTCATCGAACCGCGCGCCACCAGCCGGTTGTACAGGCCCTTGTCCAGTCGGACATCGGAGTACTGCAGGTCGACCAGGTGCAGCCGCGGCGCCTGCCAGCCGAGGTTCTCGCGCTGACGGAACCCTTCCAGCAACCGCAGCTTGGCGGGCCAGTCGAGGATCTCGGCGCATTCCATCGGATCGCGTTCGAGCAGGTCCAGCACATTCGCCCAGGTCTCGACCACGTGGGAGGCCCGGGGATCCGGGTCCCTGATGTCGACCAGTTTGGCCACCCGGTCCAGATAGACCCGCTGCATCGCCAGGGCGGTCATCTCACGACCGTCGGCCAGCGCGACCGTGGCCCGCAGCGACGGATCCCGGCTGATCACGTGGACGGCGTGCACCGGCCGGGCCAGCGCCAGATCGGACAGGTCCAGCCCGTACTGCGGGCCCTCCTCGATCAGGTCGAGCACCAGGGAGCTGGTCCCGACCTTGAGGTAGGTCGACGTCTCGGCCAGGTTGGCATCGCCGATGATGACGTGCAGCCGCCGGTACTTGTCGGCATCGGCGTGCGGCTCGTCACGGGTGTTGATGATGCCGCGCTTGAGCGTGGTCTCCAGGCCGACCTCGACCTCGATGTAGTCGGCCCGCTGGGACAGCTGGAAACCGGGATCGTCGCCCGACGGCCCGATGCCGACACGGCCGGAACCGGTCACCACCTGCCGGGACACCAGGAACGGGGTGAACCCCGCGATCACCGCGGAGAACGGGGTCTGGCGGCTCATCAGGTAGTTCTCGTGCGACCCGTAGGAGGCGCCCTTGCCGTCCACGTTGTTCTTGTAGAGCTGCAGCTTGGCCGCCCCGGGCACGCTCGCGACGTGGCGGGCGGCGGCCTCCATCACGCGCTCGCCGGCCTTGTCCCAGATCACCGCGTCCATCGGGTCGGTGCACTCCGGCGCCGAGTACTCCGGGTGGGCATGGTCCACGTAGAGCCGGGCGCCGTTGGTGAGGATCATGTTGGCCGCGCCGACCTCGTCGGCATCGACGATCGGAGCCGGTCCGGACGCCCGGGACAGGTCGAACCCGCGGGCGTCGCGCAGCGGGCTTTCGACCTCGTAGTCCCACCGTGTGCGCTTGCCGCGCTGGATGCCGGCGGCAGCCGCATACGCCAGCACCGCCTGAGTCGAGGTCAGGATCGGATTGGCGGTCGGATCGGACGGCGATGAAATGCCGTATTCGACCTCTGTTCCGATAATCCGTTGCATGTGGCCAGCCTAGGTGACGGCCTGTGCGCCCCGGGCCGCCAGGTATTCGGGTCGTGGCCGAGGGGCGGCGAACGGGTCGGTCAGCGCGTTGTCGACCGAGTTGAAAACCAGGAAGACATTCGACCTCGGCAGCGGTGTGATGTTCGATCCCGAGCCGTGCAGCAGATTCGCGTCGAACCACAGCGCGGTCCCGGGCGGACCGGTGAACTGGTGGATGTCATGGGTGTCGACAGCCTTGGTCAGCGTCGTCTGGTCTGGCACGCCGATGTTCTGCACCACCAGTGAGGTGTCGTGGTTGTCCTCGGGTGTGGGGCCGACGCAGGGATAGAACGTCTGGTGCGATCCGGGGATGACCATGAGCGACCCGTTGTACGGATAGTTCTCGGTCAGGGCGATCGAGCAGGAGACGGCGCGGATCGCCGGCATGCCGTCCTCGGCGTGCCAGGTCTCGAAGTCCGAATGCCAGTAGAACCCGGTCCCGGTGAACCCGGGCATGAGGTTGATCCGGGCCTGGTGGATGTAGACGTCGCCGCCGAGCAATTGCCGAGCGACCGGCAGCACCGTCTCCAGCCGGACCACCTGGGCCACCAGGTCGCTCAACAGATGCGGCTCGAAGATCGACCGGATCGTGCCGCCCGGCTCCCGGATCACCCGCGGGTCGTCCCTGTCCAGATCCGCTGCCACCCGGTCGATTTCGTGCCGCAGCAGCGGAAGCCAATCGTCCGACACCGTCTCGGGCGCCACCAGGTAGCCGTACTCGGAGAAACCGTCCAGATGAGGCTGGCTCAGCGGCCCGTCGGCGACACTGCCCCACACCACAGGCTCGTGGCGCGGTATCGGCTCGATCGCGTGCTCGAGCCGTGTCGGGTAGCGATCCTCGACCGCGGCCGCAACGCCTTCGGCGTCCCGCTGTGCCGTCATGCGACCGACTGCGGCGCCGGGTAAACGCCGTTCTCGTCGTGCACCTCCCGCCCGGTCACGGGCGGATTGAACACGCACAGCATCCGCAACTGCTCATCGCAGGTGACCCGGTGGCGGTCGTTGTTGTTGAGCAGGTACATGGTTCCGTCAGCGAGCGGGTACTGCTGCCCGGTCTCCAGATCCGTCAGCGTGCCGGTGCCCTCGATCACCCAGACCGCCTCGACGTGGTGCTGATAGTGGAACTCGTTGACCGACCCCGACTCGATGGTGGTCTCGTGGAACGAGAACCCGACGCCGTCGCCGGCCAGGATGATGCGCTTGGATCGCCAGCTGGCGTCGGCCACGTCGCGGTCGGTGCCGGTGATCTCGGCTGTGGTGCGAACAATCATGTTTCAAGCCTCCTCAGGCCAGCGCGACGGCCACGGACTCGGCGAGAATGTCGAGTCCTTCGGACAATTCGTTCGGAAGAGTGGTCAGCGGCGGCAGCAGTTTGACCACCTCGTCGGACGGACCACTGGTCTCCATCAACGCACCGCGGTCGAAGGCGGCCCGGCAGACCTGTCCGGCCAGGTCGGCCTCGTCGAACTTGAGGCCCTGGGCCATGCCCCGACCACGGGCGGTCACGCCGTCGTGGGCAGCGGCGATCTCTTCCAGCCGCGCCCGGATCAGCTCACCCTTGACGGTCGTGTCGGAGCTGAATTTATTGTCCGCCCAATATGTCTCGAGCGCCGCCGTGGCGGTGATGAAAGCCGGGTTGTGCCCACGGAAGGTGCCGTTGTGCTCCCCGGGTGTCCACACATCCAGGTCACGGCGGAACAGCGTGAGCGCCATCGGCAGGCCGTAGCCGCTGACCGACTTCGATATCGTGACGATATCGGGCACGATGCCGGCGGCCTCGAAGCTGAAGAACGGTCCGGTACGGCCACAGCCCATCTGGACGTCATCGACGATCAGCAGGATGTCGCGCTTCCGGCACAGCTCCGCCAGGGCCTGCAGCCATTCGATCCGTGCCACGTTGAGACCGCCTTCGCCCTGGACGGTTTCGACGATCACCGCGGCGGGGCGGTTGAGCCCGCTGCCCGAATCGTCGAGCACGCGCTCGAACCACTGGAAGTCCTCGGTGACCCCGCCGAAGTAGTTGTCGTAGGGCATCGGGGTGGCGTGCACCAGCGGGATGCCGGCACCGGCCCGCTTCATCGAGTTGCCGGTGACCGACAGCGCTCCGAGCGTCATGCCGTGGAATGCGTTGGTGAAGCTGATAACCGACTCGCGGCCGGTTACCTTTCTGGCCAACTTGAGTGCGGACTCCACGGAGTTGGCCCCGGTCGGCCCGGGGAACTGCACCTTGTAGTCCAGCCCACGCGGACGCAGGATGAGCCGTTCGAAGCTCTCCAGGAAGCGCTGCTTGGCCACGGTGGCCATGTCGAGAGAGTGCACGATCCCGTCGGAGACAAGGTATTCGAGCAACGGCTCCTTGAGGGCGGCGTTGTTGTGGCCGTAGTTCAGCGCGCCCGCACCGGCGAAGAAGTCGATGTAGGTGCGCCCGGCGGTGTCGGTCACCCAGGAACCTGCGGCGCTGTTCATGACGGTGGGCCAGCTGCGGCAATAGCTGCGGACCTCGGACTCGACCGAACTGAACACGTCGGGGAGGTCAGCTTCGGACAACGGCGCTGTCGTAGCGAGCAGCAAGGGATAATCCTTCCAATCAAATCAAACTGGTTATCAGACAACTGATTTCAGCGAGAAAGCGGTGTGGCGATGGGCCCCATCCGCAGAATCGGCTCGTCTTCGTGAGCCCCGCCGGCGTCGAGGAGATCGCATCCGAAATGCGGGTCCTCGACCAGCGGCACCCCGTGACGGCGCGCGAAGGCGCCGAAGAATGCGCGTGAGGCGGCGTTACCCGGCGAGACCGTGGCTTCCACGGTGACCGGGCGCCCGTCGCGCTGCGTCCGGACCCGGTGCACGAGTGCGTCGAGCATGGTGCTGGCCAGTCCCCCGCCCTGCGCCGACGGCGACACGGCGACCTGCCACACGAACAGGACGTCCGGCCGCGGCGGCGGGTGGTAACCCGTGATGAATCCGTGCAGGTCACCGTCACGCTCGGCCACTATTGACGTGGCAGCAAAATCTGTTGCCAGCAGCAGATAGGCATAGGTGGAATTCAGATCGAGCACCCCGGTGGCTTCCGCCAGATCGCGGATGCCAATCGCATCGGTACCCCGTGGAGGGCGCAGGAATTCTTCCCGGGAATGGCGTCCCGGGACGCTTTCTAAAACACGCATATCGAGTTAAAAGTCACCACCGAACAGTCAGCGATCATCGTCAGTTACAAGTCATCGGTGCCCTCGACGTAAGCACACCGCCTTGCCGGGATCAAGCTCCGAGACCGCGCCAGGACCGGTATTCCGTCTGCGCTCACGGGCGTTGACCTGCAATAACCGCACGAATCGTCAATCTCAGAAAAGTGTTAGCGTCGTTATCGAATCGTTACATTGGTGCAGCGGTACCACCCTCGGCCGATGTCGGCCCTACTCGATGGGCGCGCCCGCCGCAACAGACGAACGCAACACATTTCCGGGATTTCTCCGGATATTCCGGGCCCGAAAAACTCAAATTGAAATTTAATAATCGCCGGTACGGTCCAACTTCGATAACCGGTCGAATATGCTCGGGAGCTTTCTCCTGAATCTCCTGCCCCGCCGATGGCCGCCGCAGCGTCATGCGGGCAACGCCACGGGATCCGCGGCGGCGTGTCGACTACTCCGAAATCGCCGTAGCTGAGCCGGGATCGAGCACAATGACCGCCGTGGCCGACATGCGGCGTGTGCACGACTGGTTCCTCCAGCGCGGGCTTCCGCTGGTACTCACGCGCAGAGTGCGATCGCGCGCGCTCCTCGAACGCTCGGCGCCGATGGTCGCCGCAGCCGGTGGGCTCATCGCGTTGATCATGTTGCTGGCCGAACTCACCGGACCCGCCGTACGCATCGGTACCGCAGTCAAACTCGGCATACTGGCCCTGCTGTTGTTCGCCGCACCGTTCGTGCTGGAACGGCTGCACCGGGCAGACACGACGCGTGGCGAGGCGGGTCGCCGCTCAGCGGCGCTGCTCGTGATGGCCCTGTTCGTCTTCGGCCTGCCGTTCGCCGACAGCGGCTTCTCCGGTATCGCTGCCGCCGAGGCCGCCGCATTCGCGCTCGTCGCATCGCTCGTGGTGTGGCTGACCTACCTGGGTTTCGGCTCGATCGCGTTGTGGGCGTTCCGGTTCGCCTGGCTGCAACTGGGAGCGCTGGGCACCCTGATGAGTCGCGCCCTGCCCCTGTTGATGCTCACGGTGGTGGTGTATTTCACCGGAGAGCTGTGGCAGCTCTCGGCCCGGATGCCCCGGCAGCGGCTGTGGCAGACGATCGGATTCCTGGCCCTGATCGCAATCGCCTTCATGGTCACCACGATTCGTGACGAGGTGCGCGCCCTACGTGAGGATCGCGCAGGCCCCAGCGATCCTGCCGCGCTACTGGCCGGCACCCCGCTGTCGGTGCGGGACGGCCACCATCCGCGTCGCACCCCGTTGTCACGCGCCGAACAGGTCAACGTGGTGGCGGTGATGGTGGTGTCCCAGGCGATCCAGGTGGTGCTGTTCACCACCGGGCTGTTCGCGTTCTTCCTGGCGCTGGGCATCATCGCCATTCCCGACGACGTCATCGTGCTGTGGTCGGCAGAGACGGCCTGCCAGACCGGCGCCCCGCCCTGCGCCGGAACCTGGTTCGGCATCGCGATCCCGATTCCCCAGACCGTGGTGCACATGTCGCTGTTCGTGGCCGTGCTCTCCGGCCTGTACTTCACCGTGAGCACGAGTGTCGATCCGCTGTATCGCGAGCGGTTCTTCGATCCGCTGATCGCCGACGTCGCGGTCAGCCTGGCCGGGCGCGACGCGTACCTGGAGTTGGAGCGACGCTGAGACCGGTGCCGTCAAGACCACACGACCCCAGGTGGTGCCGGCGATCACCAGTGCGGCTCCGGCGATTCCGGCCCCGGTCACGGGATCGCCGGCCACTGCGACACCGATGACGGCGGCCCACAGCGGTTCGGTGCCCACCAGCAGACTGACCCGGGCCGGGCTGGTCGTGCGCAACGCCCGCAACTGCACCAGGAACGCGAACACGGTGCAGGCCACCACCAGGTACCCGATGACGACCCAGTCGGCCACTCCGTAGCCGGCCGTCGTCGCCACCACCGATTGCCCCGACAGCCCGCAGAGGGCGAGCGTCACCACGGCGACGGCGGCCAGCTGAACCAGAGTGGTTCGGGCTGAGTCGATCTCATGCCTCTGCGACATCCGCGCCATGACCGTGACGTGCACGGCACGCAGCAGCGCGGCGATGACGATCACGATGTCCCCCGCGCGCGGGGCTGTCAGGCCGCCGGCCTGGGTCAGCAACGCGCAACCGGCCACTGCGAGCGCCGCCGCGAGATAGAAGCGGTGCGCCACCCGATGGCGCTGGATCATGGGCGTGGCCACGATGGTCAGCGCCATGATCAGGCCCGCGTTGGACGCCGATGTCATGGTCACGCCGTAGGTTTCGGCAACACAGACCGCGGCCAGGAGGATCCCGCCGACCACACCCGAGGCCGCCTCGGCGCGGGTCAATCCCGTCAGCCGCCGGCACAGGACAGCAGCCAGCACGACTGCGGCGAGGGCGAACCGCACCACCAGAAGCGCGAAAACGGCGTCGGGCGCGGCGATCTCCTTGGTGGCCAGATAGCTCGATCCCCACACGACAGCGACGGCGAGCAGGCAGAGGTCGGTGGAACGTTGGGCCATACGGACCAGCGTGTTATCCACCCAATAGTTCAGTCAAGCTAATCTTTTTTCACAATATATGTAGTATTACTTCATGGATGCCGGTCGCCTGCGAATGCTGCGTGAGCTCGCCGACCACGGGACGGTCGCCGCAGTGGCCCAGGTGCTGTCCATGACGCCCTCGGCCGTCTCCCAGCAGTTGAAGATCCTGCAACGCGAGGCCGGGGTGACGTTGATCGAACCCGACGGCAGGCGGGTCCGCCTGACCGACGCCGGGCAGGTGCTGGTCGGGCACGCCGATGCCGTACTGGCGGCATTGGACCGCGCCCGGGCCGAGATGGATGCCTACCGCAGCACCCCCCGCGGGACCGTCAGTGTCTCGTTCTTTCCTTCCGGGGCAGCGATGCTGTTGGCCCCGTTGATCGTCCGGGCGGCCGAACACGGGGTCCAGGTTCTCGGGCGCGACATCGACGTGCCGGCGTCCCGGGCACCGGCCCAGCTCGCCGACTTCGACGTCGTGGTCGCGCACCGCGACGAACGCGACGCATCACCCTGGGGCCCGCGCTTCGAAGCCACCGAACTGTTGCGGGAACCGCTGGACGTCGTCCTGCCGCCGGGACACCATCTCGCCGGTCGCGGTCAGGTCCGGCTGACCGATCTGGCCGACGAACGCTGGATCGGCGTCGAAGGCGGATTGATGGTCGACGACGTACTCAACTCGATCACGATCCTGTCCGGCATCCGGCCGCGAATCACCCAGCGGATCAACGACTTCCGTGTAGTCGAGGAGCTGGTCCACGCAGGCACCGGTATCGCCCTGATGCCCCGCTACGTGAGACTGGCGCGTGAGTTGGTGCGGCTGCCGATCACCGACATCTCGGTGGCCCGGCGGGTCGAGGCGGTCACCCGTGCGGGTGCCACGGCGCGGCCCGCGGTGGCAGTCGTGCTCGATGTGCTGGGTGGTGTTGCCGCGGAGATCAGTTCAGCGCTCACGTGACATCCGCACGCGGTGCGCCCCGACACGCTGCGCCGGCAATAACGCCGGTGCTTGCCGTACCGGTGATTGCTTGGTGCAGTAGTCGTGATGACGAACCTCGTGATGCGCAACGCAACGCCGATCGACGGCACCAGTGTGGCGGCAGGTAACCGTGGCGAGCTCACGATCCCCTGACCGCGTCGAGGCCGAACGCTGGTTCCTGGCCAACGGGCTGCCCGCGGTGCTGCGCCCGGGAGCACTCGTCCGGTCGGTGTGGGCGCGGTCGGCGCCGGCCCTGGCCGCATACGCGTGGATCATGTTGAATTCGGTGCTGGTGGTCGGTCTGACCGGCAAGCACACCATCGCCATCGATGGCACCCCGACGCGCACAGAGTGGTTCGTGCTGGCGGTACTGCTGCTGGTGCTGCCGACAGCCGCCCTCGTCGGGTGGGTGGTCTCCCTCGTCCCGACCAGACGCGCGGCCGATGCGGCGTCGGCGGTGGCCTGCCTGGTGATCGTGGTGAGCGGACTCTACGGCGGCCTGACCGCGCGGGACGGCCTGAACCTGATCATCGAATTGCTGGTCATTGCGGCTGTATTGGTGTGCACCGCAACAGGAATCGGATCGATCCTGGGTTTCGCAGCCCACGTGACGATCTCGAATCTGGCGTCGGTCGGCAGCCTGTTCGTCCGGGCGCTGCCCGTGGTCCTGCTGACGGTGCTGGTGTTCTTCAACACCTACGTCTGGTTGATGGCATCCACCCTGAGCCGGCCCCGTCTCTGGCTGGCGCTGCTCTTCCTCTTCGCGGTCGCGACGGTGTTTCTGGTCTCCAGCACGCTGGAGCGGGTGCGGCCGATTCTGCGGCCGGACGCCAAGCAACCCGAGGACGACGGGCGCCTGGCCGGCACACCGTTCGCCGACATGCCCGACCGGCCGCGGCGGGTACATCTGTCGAAGCCGGAACGGCTCAACGTGGTGTTCGCGCTCGTGTTGTCCCAGATCGTGCAGGTGCTCACCGTCGCGGTGGTGACCGCGCTGATCTTCTTCGTACTGGGACTGATCGTGCTCAGTCCTGAGCTACTGGCCGCCTGGACCCGCAACGGGTCACCCGATGGCCAGCTGCTGGGAATGACGTTCCCGGTACCGCAGGCGCTGATCCAGACCACCATGTTCCTGGCGGCGTTGACGTTCATGTACCTCAGCGCCCGGGCGGTCTCCGACGTCGAGCAGCGGACCCGGTTCCTCGACCCGCTGCTCGACGACCTCCGGCTCACGCTGGTGGCGCGCGACCGCTACCGCACCCATACCGCGGAATCCTGACGCGTCAGAGCTTGTAGCCGATCGCGCGCAACAGATCCCGACGTGCCGCTACGTCGTCGTCGGATTCGACGCCCAGCGGTGGCTCCCCGTCGATCACGCCCGCGATGCCGCGGCCGCGCGGCGTGACGGCGACAACGACGTCGACCGGATTGGCGGTGGCGCAGAAGATCGAGCAGACCTCGGGAACCCCTTTGATCGGGTTGAGGACGTTCACCGGGAACCCCTCGCGCAGGAAGATCACGAAGGTGTGTCCGGCGGCTATCGCCAACGCGTTGCGGACCGCCAATTCGACCAGCTCCGGATCATTGCCACTGCGGCGCACCAGGCGCGGACCGGACGCCTCACAAAAGGCCAGCCCAAAGCGCAACGACGGACTGACCCCGACCATGGCCTCGTGTAGGTCGTCGGCCGTCTTGATGAAGTGCGCCTGCCCGATGACGACGTTGAGGTCGTCCGGCTTGTCGACGGACACCACGTCCCAGGACAGCGCCGGTGTGGTCACAGCATCATGCTGCCACCGGCACCGCCCGGGTGGGGCCGATTACGCCCAGCCGATCCCGACTACAGGTACTGCCCGAGGTTGGACTCGGTGTCGATGGCCCGGCTGGCCGACGAGCTCTTGCCGGTGACGAGCGTGCGGATGTAGACGATCCGCTCACCCTTCTTGCCCGAGATCCGGGCCCAGTCATCGGGATTGGTGGTGTTGGGCAGGTCCTCGTTCTCGGCGAACTCGTCGACGATCGAATCCAGCAGGTGCTGGATACGCAGACCGGGCTGACCGGTCTCCAGCACGGCCTTGATCGCGTTCTTCTTCGCACGGTCGACGACGTTCTGGATCATGGCGCCGGAGTTGAAGTCCTTGAAGTACATGACTTCCTTGTCGCCGTTGGCGTAGGTGACCTCCAGGAACCGGTTGTCGTCGATCTCGGCGTACATCCGGTCCACGACCTTCTCGATCATGGTCTTGATCGTCAGCGCCCGGTCACCGCCGAACTCGGAGAGATCGTCGGCGTGCACCGGCAGGGCCTCGGTCAGGTACTTCGAGAAGATGTCCTGTGCCGACTCGGCGTCGGGCCGCTCGATCTTGATCTTGACGTCCAGGCGGCCGGGCCGCAGGATCGCCGGGTCGATCATGTCCTCGCGGTTGGACGCGCCGATGACGATGACGTTCTCCAGCCCCTCCACGCCGTCGATTTCCGAAAGCAGCTGCGGCACAACGGTTGTCTCGACATCGGAGCTGACGCCGGTGCCACGGGTGCGGAAGATCGAGTCCATCTCGTCGAAGAACACGATCACCGGGGTGCCCTCGGAAGCCTTCTCACGGGCGCGCTGGAAGATCAGCCGGATGTGCCGTTCTGTCTCACCGACGAACTTGTTCAGCAGCTCGGGGCCCTTGATGTTGAGGAAGTAGCTCTTCGCCTCACGGGCGTCGTCGCCACGAACCTCGGCCATCTTCTTGGCCAGCGAGTTCGCAACGGCCTTGGCGATCAGCGTCTTACCGCATCCGGGCGGGCCGTACAGCAGCACACCCTTGGGTGGGCGCAACGAGTACTCGCGATAGAGCTCCTTGTGCAGGAACGGCAGCTCCACGGCGTCGCGGATCTGCTCGATCTGGCGGCCCAGGCCACCGATGTCGTTGTAGCTGACATCGGGCACCTCTTCGAGCACCAGATCCTCGACCTCGGCCTTGGGGATGCGCTCGAAGGCGTACCCGGCCTTCGTGTCGACAAGTAGTGAGTCGCCGGGCCGCAGTTTGCGCGGCCGGTCGTCGTCGAGCGCGGTCTCGGAATCCTCGGGCAGGTCCTCGACGGCGATCAGGGGCTCGGCCAGCCAGACGATGCGCTCCTCGTCGGCGTGCCCGACCACCAGTGCCCGGTGGCCGTCGGCCAGGATTTCGCGCAGCGTGCTGATCTCGCCGACCGCCTCGAAGTGGCCGGCCTCGACCACGGTGAGCGCCTCGTTGAGCCGGACCGTCTGGCCCTGCTTGAGCGACGCGGTCTCGATGTTCGGGGAGCAGGTGAGTCGCATCTTGCGGCCCGAGGTGAACACGTCGACGGTGTCGTCCTCGTGGGTACCCAGCAGCACGCCGTAGCCGCTGGGCGGCTGCCCCAGCCGGTCGACCTCCTCGCGCAGGGCGAGGAGCTGCTGACGCGCTTCTTTGAGGGTGTCCATGAGCTTGGCGTTACGGGACGCGAGCGAGTCGATCCGGGCCTCAAGCTGGTGAACGTCACGTGCACTGCGCAGTCCGCTCTGGGGACCTACCGCATTTTCCAACTGCTCACGCAGAACCGCGGCCTCACGGCGCAGCGATTCCAGCTCGGCGGCATCATCGCTGGACATGGGCTGCGAGTAGCCCGCCGAGAAACTCTCGGCGTGACCCTCCGAACGCTCTGACTCACTCATATTGCGCTCCCTCCCGCACCGCAAGTTGGTGCAGTAACAACTTCAACGCTACCGGCGATTCAGCCATTGTGTGCGCTCTAGGAACTAGACACACCAGCACCACTGTTAGCCTCTAAGTTCAGTTGGTCCGATCGAAAGGACAGTCGTGACCCCGAAAACCCTCGTTACCGGCTTTATCACCGCAGCTGCAGCCGCCGCCGTGGTGGGCGGAGCAGCGGCGGGTGTGACTTCTATTGCATCCAGCGGCATGTCGACCTCGCCGGCCATCCAGCCGGTGGTGTTCGGCGCGCCCCTGCCTGCCACGCCGGCACCGGACCTCGCGTCGCCACTGACGCAGACCCTGCAGGCACTCGCCGGCGGTGGCTCGTTCAGCGGCAAGGCCCTCTACATCCAGGGCGGTATCGGTCGCATCGAGAGCATCGCCGCCGACCGCGCCTACAACAAGGCCGCCGCTGAAGGAAAGTTCCCGCTGACCTTCAACATCGCCAACATCGATGACCAGGGCGGCGTGGTATATGCCGACGTCACGGCCACCTCGGCCACCGGCGGCACCGCCACCCAGAACATCCAGTTCGTCGCGGGCCCGAGCCCGACCGGCTGGCAGATCTCCAAGGGATCGGCCATGGCGTTGCTGTCCAACGTCGGCTGAGTAGGTAGTTGAACCGCATCCGTTTCGCAGTCCTGAGTGCCGCCACGATCGTGGCGGCACTTGGGCTCTGTGGGTGTAGTAGTGGCGAGCATCCGGCCAAGACCTCGCACCCGACGACGAGCGCGCTGACCACCGCCCCGGAAGCACCGCCTTCCGCACCGCTGCCGGCCCCCGAGGCGCTGACCGGCGTGCTGGACCGGCTGGCCGACGTCAGCGTCCCCGGCGCCGACAAGGTGGTCCTGGTCGAACAGGGCACCGCCGATGACGCTGCCGCGCTGGACAAGTTCGGCCGTGCGCTGGCCGACAACGGATTCACCCCGCTGACTTTCGAGGCCAACGATCTGGCCTGGTCGCAAACCGAGCCGGGCAACGTGGTGGCGACCGTCAAGGTCACCGCGGGCGGCGAGAAGTCGGCCCGCGACTTCAGCTTCCCGATGGAATTCACCCCGCACGGCGACGGCTGGCAGCTGACCAGGCACACCGCCGATCTGCTGCTGGTGATGGGCGCGGGCGCCGAAGCGTCCGCGCCGCCCGCCCCGACTCCACCCCGCTGAGACGCCATGTGGATCGGCTGGTTGGAGTTCGACCTGCTGCTCGGTGATGTGCACTCGCTCAAGCAGAAACGCTCCGTGATCCGGCCGGTGATCGCCGAGCTGCACCGCAAGCTCGCGGTCTCGGCGGCCGAATCCGGCACCCAGGATCTGCACCGCCGCGCCGGCATCGGCATCGCCCTGGTCGCCGCCGACCGCGCGCATGTGGTCGACGTACTCGACGCCGCCGAACGGATGGTCGCGGCTCGCCCCGAACTCGAACTGCTCTCCGCCCGGCGGGGCCTGCACCACAGCGACGACTAGGCCATCAGGCGCCCGACTCGGACGCGACGGCGGACTCGACGGCGAGCTGACGCTTCTTGCGCAGCGGGACCGGCGCCACCGCGCCCGGCGCCAATTTGCGCGCGCTGACCAAAAAGGCGGTGTGGCCGCGCATGTTGTGTTCCGGCCGGACCGCCAGCCCCACCACATGCCAACCCCGCTGCATGCTTTCCCAGGCCCGCGGTTCGGTCCAGCACTGCTGCTCGCGAAGCGCCTCGACGACCCGCGACAGCTGGGTGACGGTGGCGACGTAGACCATCAGCACACCACCGGCCACCAGCGCCTTGGAGACAGCGGGCAGCACCTCCCAGGGCGCCAGCATGTCCAGGACCACGCGGTCCATCTCCGGGCCGTCGTAGTCGGCGAGGTCGGCGATCACCAGGTCCCAGTTCTCGGGGCGCTCACCAAAGAACGTGATCACGTTCTTCTCGGCGGTCGGGGCGTGATCGTCACGGATCTCATAGGACGTCACCCGGCCCTCGGGGCCGACCGCCCGCAGCAGCGAGCAGGTCAGCGCGCCGGAGCCGGCACCGGCCTCCAGCACCCGGGCGCCCGGGAAGATGTCACCCTCGTGGACGATCTGCGCGGCGTCCTTGGGATAGATCACCTGCGCCCCGCGGGGCATCGACATCACGTAGTCGACCAGCAGCGGTCGCAACACCAGGAACTGATCACCGTTGGTGGATTTGATCACGCTGCCTTCCGGCAACCCGATCACATTGTCGAAGGCGATGATGCCGCGATGGGTGTGGAACTCGCCGCCAGGGTTGAGCACCATGGTGTAGCGCCGGCCCTTGGCGTCGGTGAGTTGCACCCGGTCGCCAACGGCAAACGGTCCGGTCGGTCTCTTCGCTGCCACGGACGTCCAGCCTGCCAGTACCCGTGCCGGGCCGGGTGCCCGGGGTTCCGCAACTTTGTCGGGGCGCGGTCCTAGGCTTACAGGCGTGAATGATGAACCGGTCCCGACGCCGCGCCGCCCGGCGCTGTCGCCGTCGCGGGCCGGCGATTTCAAGCAGTGCCCGCTGCTCTACCGGTTCCGCGCCATCGACCGGCTCCCCGAGCCCCGGTCCACCGCCCAGCTGCGCGGTTCCCTGGTGCACGCCGCGTTGGAGCAGCTCTACGGCCTGCCTGCGGCCGAGCGGGTGCATGACACGGCGCTGACGCTGGTCGAGCCGGCGTGGGAGCAGGTGGTGGCCGCCGAGCCCGAGCTGGCCGATACCGAATATCCGGCCACGTTGCTCGCCGAGGCCAGGGCGCTGTTGTCGGGGTACTACCGACTCGAGGATCCGACCCGGTTCGATCCCCAGTGCTGCGAGCACCGCCTCGAGGTCGAGCTGACCGACGGCACGCTGTTGCGCGGATTCGTCGACCGGATCGATGTCGCGCCGTCGGGCGAGTTGCGCGTCGTCGACTACAAGACCGGCAAGGCCCCGCCCGAGGCGCGGGCGCAGGCCGAGTTCAAGGCGATGTTCCAGATGAAGTTCTATGCCGTGGCGTTGCTGCGATCGCGCGGGGTGATGCCGTCCCGGCTTCGGCTGTTGTATCTGGCCGATGGTCAGGTGCTCGACTACTCCCCCGAGCATGACGAGCTGCTGCGGTTCGAGCGCACGTTGATGGCGATCTGGAAGGCCATCCAGGCGGCCGGGGCCACTGGTGACTTCCGGCCCAATCCGTCGCGGTTGTGCTCGTGGTGTGCACATCAGAGTTTGTGTCCGGCGTTCGGCGGCACCCCGCCGCCGTATCCCGGATGGCCAGAATCAGGAGCTGCATGATCGGGTGTCACTACCATCGGCTCGGCACCGATGGCGAGTACCAGCTGTTCGAATCCACCGCCGATACCCGGAGCAACTGGGACCCGGCGATTCAGCACGGCTCACCGCCGCTGGCGCTGTTGACCAAGGCGATCGAGGAGTTGGCCGCCGGTACGGGCCTGCGGATCGGGCGGTTGACGCTCGACATCCTTGGCGCGATTCCGGTTGCGCCGGTGCGGGTTCGGGCCTGGGTGGACCGTCCGGGATCACGGATCTCGATGGTCGTCTCCGAGATGGAGGCCGCTCGACCCGACGGCAGTTGGCGCGCGGTGGCGCGGGTCACCGCCTGGCTGCTGGCGCCCAGCGACACCAGCGACGTGGTCACCGATCGCTTCCCGCCATTGGTGGAGGGCGAGGCGGCTGACGTGGCGCACAACTGGGAAGGCGCACCGGGCTATCTGGAAAGCGTGTCGTGGCGCCGGCAGAACGCGACCGACGGTGAGTCTGCGGTGGCCTGGATGAGTCCGTTGACGCCGGTGGTCGACGACGAGGAGACGACGGCCCTTCAGCGCCTGGCGCTGGTGGTGGATTCGGCGAACGGCATCGGCGCGGCGCTCGATCCGGAAAAGTTCGTGTTCATGAACACCGACACCGCGGTGCATCTGCACCGGCTTCCGGAGGGGTCGGACTTCGCGGTGCGGGCCCGTGGTTCGATCGGGCCGGACGGCATCGGCGTGACGACAGCGGAAATCTTTGACCGCCAAGGGTTTATCGGGACTTCGGCCCAGACCCTGCTGGTGATGCGGGTGCCGTGATCATCGAGCTGCGCAGCCAGTTCGACCTGGCCTGGGCGCTGACCGACCTGCACCTGTCGGCGCTTTCCGACGAGGATCACCTGTGGGAACCGGGTGCGTTGGTGTGGACCGTGCACGAGGATCCGTCGGGCCGGTGGTGGCCGGATTGGGCGGACACCGAACCCGATCCGATTCCCGTTCCGACCATCGGCTGGCTGACCTGGCACATGATCTTCTGGTGGACGAGCGCGCTGGCACACATTGACGGCCGGCCGCCGCCACCGCGCTCCGAGATCGACTGGCCCGGCCCGGCGGCCGCGGTGCAGCGGATCAGGGTGCTCAGCGCACGCTGGAGCGGACTGCTGGGCTCCCTGACCGACACCGATCTCCTTGGCCCCGCGACGTTTCCGTGGGGCCCGGATTCCGGCCGGTCTCTGGCCGACATGGTGTTGTGGCTGAACGTCGAGCTGACGAAGAACGCCGCCGAGATCGGCCAACTGCGCATGCTGCGCGCCGCGACCCGATCCCGCGGTTAGTCGTCCTCGCCCTGATCGTCGTCCCAGCCACCGCGCCACCGTTCGACGGCCGCGCCGGAAGTCCAAGCGCGTCCGCTGTTTTGCTCAGCGGAAATACGGTTCAACCGTGCCACTGATCTTGACGACCATGGGATTTCCGCGGCGATCCTTCGCGGTTGGGACTTCGACACGCACCCAACCCTCGGCCACGTCGTATTCGTGAACATTGGTCTTCTCGACGCCGTTGAAGCGAATACCCACGTCGCGGCGGAGCACCTCTTCGCTGTAGAAGGGGCTGCGCGGGTCGATGGAGAGATGATTCGGTGGAACGTCTGCGTTCTGATCCTCGGACATGATGACCTTCGTTGAATGCTGCGCTAGGCGCTCGGATTGATCGTCAAAGAATCTACGCGACCCGGCAGTAGCGGGTTGCGTGTAGGTCTTGGCGGGCCGGAGGCTTCAACCACCCGAGTTATATTTACTTGCGTCTATATAGATGTAGTGCAATACTCGATCCATGGACGTGTTCGAGGCAGTCGCCGAACCCAGCCGACGCGCATTGCTCGACGCCCTCGTCGACGGTGAACGCACTGCGGGCGAGCTGGTGGCCACCCTGCCTGGCTTGACCCAGCCCACCGTGTCCCGGCATCTGCGGGTGTTGCGAGAAGTCGGCCTCGTCGAAGTGCGCCCCGACGCGCAACGCCGCATCTACGCCCTACGTGCCGACGGCCTGCTGCAGATCGACGAGTGGATCGAACGGTACCGCCGCTACTGGACCGATCACCTCGACGCCCTGGAACGTCATCTCAAAGCGACCCACAAGGAGACGAAATGACCAGCCGCGAAGGCAAACTCACCGTCGAGGGCGACCGGGCCGCCCTGAACTTCGAGCGACGCCTGCCCTATCCGGTCGAGGCGGTGTGGGCCGCCATCACCGATCCCGAACAACGCAACCAATGGATGGGTGAAACGACGATAGACGCCCGGGAGGGCGGCACGATCGAGATGGTTCCGCACTCGCCGCCGATCCCCCCGCAGCAGAAGAAGATGACCGGACGGATCCGGGTGTGGGACCCACCACGGGTTTTCGAACACGAGTGGAGCCAGCCCGTCCTGTCCGCCCCCGAATCCGGCGTCGTACGTTACGAACTCACCCCGGACGGCGAGGGCACCCTGCTCCGATTCACGCACCGCGGCCTGACGGTCTCCGACGGTCAGGGATTCCACCCCGGAACCCACGCGTATCTGGATCGGCTCGAGGCGCATCTCGGCGGGCAGCCCTTGCCCGACTGGGCCGAGCGTTATCAGGACGTCGCCCAGAAGCTCGGCACCCAGTGGACCCGATAGAAGGAAACAGCATGCTTCACAACGGAACTGACATCGCCGCACCCACCGTCGCCGTGGTCTACCACTCCGGGTTCGGTCACACGTCGACCCTGGCCGATGCGGTCGCGGCCGGAGCCGGTGACGCGGGAGCCGACGTGACCGTCATGCACGTCGAGGACATGACCGACCAGGACTGGGACGTGCTGGACGGCATCGACGCCATGATCTTCGGCAGCCCTACCTACATGGGCAACGTGTCGGCGGGATTTCAGACCTTTGCCGAGAAGACCGGCCGGCGGTGCATGGACGGCACCTGGCGCGACAAGGTCGCCGCCGGGTTCACGAACTCCGGAGCCAAGAGCGGAGACAAGCTCGCCACGCTGAACTCGTTGGCGATCTTCGCCGCCCAACACCACATGCATTGGGTGAACCTGGGTTTGGGTGCGGGCTGGAACAGCGCGGCAGGCAGCGAGCATGACCTGAACCGGCTCGGGTTCTGGCTGGGCGCCGCGGCCGCCACCGATGTGGACGCCGGGCCCGACCAGGTGCATCCGGCCGATGCCCAGACCTGCCGGCACCTCGGGCACCGGGTCGCGCTGGTGGCGCGTCAGCTCAACATCGGCCGCACGCTCAGTCCAGCGGCTTCAGCTCCTGCAGCATCGTAGGCACCAGCTCGCTGACGGTGGGGTGGATGTGCATGGTCCGCGATATCGCGGTGTAGGGCAGTTTCGCCGTCATGACGTCGAGGATCGAGTGCACCACCTCGTCGCCGCCGACACCGAGGATGGCCGCCCCCAGAATCTCCTCGGTCTCGGCATCCACCACCACCTTCATGAAGCCCTGCGTCTCGCCTTTCTCCACCGCACGGCCGACCCTGGTCATCGGGCGCTTGCCCACCAACGCCTTTCGGCCGGACTTCCGCACCTGATCGACCGTCATCCCGGCCCGGCCCAGCGGCGGATCGATGTAGAGCGCATAGGTGGTGACACGATCGCTCACGCGACGCGGATCATCGTCGAGCAGATTGGCGGCGACGATCTCGAAGTCGTTGTAGGACGTGTGGGTGAAGGCGCCCTTGCCGTTGCAGTCCCCCATCGCCCAGATGTGCTCGGCCGTGGTGCGCAGCTGATCGTCGACCACGACGTAGCCGCGCCCGTCGAGGTCCACGCCGGCGTTCTCCAACCCGAGATCGTCGGTGTTGGGAGCCCGTCCCACCGCGAGCAGCAGGTGCGTTCCGGCGATCGGATCCGCACCGTCGCGCGGCGTCACCTCGAAACCGCTGTCCCGCTTGGCGAACCGGATGCCGGTGGCGTCGAGCACCACGTCGATCCCCTCGGCCCGCAGGACCTCGGCGATGGTGGCCGATACGTCCTCGTCCTCACGCGAGGTCAGCCGTGGCCCCTTCTCGACCACCGTCACCCGGGCTCCGAACCGGCGGTACATCTGTGCGAACTCCAGCGCGATGTAGCTGCCGCCCACGATCACCAGGTGTTCGGGCACGACGTCCAGGTCCAGGATGCCGACGTTGGTCAGGTAGTCGATGCCGTCCAAACCGGGAAACTCCGGAACCACGGCCCGGCCACCGACATTGAGAAAGATCCGGTCTGCGCGCAGTAACTGGCCGTCGACGTCGATGGTGTGCGGGTCGACGAAACGGGCGTGGCCACGGATCAGGGTGGCGCCGTCCATCGCCTCCAGCCAATCCTCCACCCCGTGGCGGTCGGCCAGCATGATCGCATCCTTGCGGGCCTTGACCTTGGCCATATCGATGTCGACTTCGCCTGTGCCGACGCCGAAATCAGCGCCGCGCCGCGCGAGATGGGCGGCATGCGCACTGGCCACCAGGGTTTTGGTGGGGATACACCCGTAGTTGACGCAGGTGCCGCCGACCAGCTTGCGTTCGATCACCGCGACGGTCAGCCCTGCTGCGGTCAACCGGCCCGCCAACGGCGGCCCGGCCTGACCCGCGCCGATGACGATTGCGTCGAAACTTTGCGCGGGCGCCATGAACTAGAGGACGGAAGTCAGGGCTGCGATGGCGAAGCCGCCGAGCACGGCAACCGCGTCCTCGAACAGCGCGACCGGCAGGTCATGGCCATCATTGCGGCTGACCAAGCGCTTCCGCGCCTCGTATCCGCCGAGGGTGCCGATCACCGCGCCCACGAGGGCCGCACCGAGCGCGGTGAACGTGAAGCCCCACGCGGTGCCGATCACCGCACCGGCGAACGCCCCGGTGATCAGACGGGTGATGAACTGCACCGGGGTCTTACGGCTGGGCGTGCGCGGCAGCTGATCGGTAACCAACTCCACCACAGCAAGAATGGTCAACACGGTGACCGTGACCGGGTGAGCCAACCACTGGGCCCAGGTGCCGTCGAGGTTGATCCAGTTCAACGCGGCGGCCCACGCCACCGCGGCCGGTGCGGTGAAGGCTCGCAATCCGGCCACCACACCGATGAACAGAGCCAACAACAGAACCAGAAAATGCGTCACGGCGACCTCCGAGGTCTGAAATTGTCACCCGGACGCTAACACGCAATGCGGCGCGGCACGCGCCGATCAGACAGGGCGGTATCCGCCCGTCAGAAACGGCAGAACCGAATATCCGATGCGAGTATCGCTTTGGCTCCGATCGCGGCGATCTCATCCATGATGGCGTTGACGTCGCGGCGCGGAACCAAGGCCCGCACAGCCACCCAATCCGGATCCGCCAGCGGCGCGATGGTCGGTGACTCCAGCCCCGGCGTCACCGCGGTGGCCTGGTCCAAAACCGCACGCGGGCAGTCGTAATCCAGCATCAGGTACTGCTGGCCGAACACCACGCCCTGCACGCGCGCCGTCAGCTGATCACGCGCGGACGCACTGCTGTCCCCCTCGGCACCGTCGCGCTCGATCAGCACGGCCTCCGACTCGCACAGCGGCGCGCCGAACGCCACCAGGCCGTGCAGTCCCAGGGTGCGACCCGAACCGACCACGTCGGCGATCACGTCGGCCACACCGAGTTGGATCGAGATCTCGACGGCGCCGTCCAGCCGGATCACCGACGCCTCGATCCCCTGCGCCGCAAGGTCCTTGCGAACCAGGTTGGGGAACGACGTGGCGATCCGCTTGCCTGCCAGATCCTTCGGGCTCCACTCCCGGCCGGCCGGAGCGGCGTAACGGAAGGTCGAGCCACCGAAGCCCAGCGACAGGCGCTCCCGCACCGGAGCGTCGGAATCGGCGGCCAGGTCCCGTCCGGTGATGCCCAGGTCGAGTTGACCCGAACCCACATAGATCGCGATGTCCTTGGGCCGCAGAAAGA
The DNA here is from genome assembly GCF_048282715.1 of Mycobacterium sp. 134. Classification (NCBI taxonomy): domain Bacteria; kingdom Bacillati; phylum Actinomycetota; class Actinomycetes; order Mycobacteriales; family Mycobacteriaceae; genus Mycobacterium; species Mycobacterium sp. 134. The sequence continues at coordinate 2,697,601 of NZ_JBLVUN010000008.1, read as the reverse complement.
AGAACTCGACGTTGTTGACCGGATCGACGACCGTCAGATCCTTGGGGTCACGCCGACGCCGGTACCCGGCCTCGGCGAGGATCTCGCCGGCCGCTTCGCTCAGTGAGCCCTTGTTGGGCACCGCGACGCGCAACATCTGATCGGCCACGGCTCACAACTTCCGGTAGACGTCGTCGAGGGTCAGGCCCCGGGAGATCATCAGCACCTGGGTCCAGTACAGCAACTGGCTGACCTCCTCGGCGAGCGACTCGTCGCTCTCGTGCTCGGCGGCCAGCCACACCTCGCCGGCTTCCTCCAGGATCTTCTTGCCGAGCCCATGGACGCCGGCGTCAAGTGCGGCGACCGTGCCGCTACCGGCAGGTCTGGTGCGCGCTTTGTCGCTGAGTTCGGCAAACAGGGCCTCGAAGGTCTTCACAGGCATGAATTGTTTCATGCTCGGTGGGGGTCGATTTGTGGGGTGCAATAGAAGGGTGAGCGAACCTGTCGCCGACGAGCTGCGGACCTACACTGCCCGGGTCACCGCGATCCGCGCGATCCTGTCCAGATACCTGACGGTCGACGGCTTGGTCCAGAACAATCGCCTCGCCAACCCCATCCTCCCGCTCGAATGCCTGTCCGCATCGTGGGGTGCCGACGTGGCGTCGGCCCCGGCGCTCACCGTGGCGATCCACCCGGTGGACGATTTCACCACCGAGGTCGAAGAACTGCGCTACGGCGCCGAGCTCACCCCGGGAACCTATGAGGTGCAACGCACCGAACCTGACGAATTCGCCCTGGTCCAGGTGCCACTGTCCAGCGTCTGGGTGGTCGCCGGGCACTGTGAGGTCTATCTGGCCCACCACGAGATCTCGCCGGAGAAGCTGGTCGAGGCGGCCGTCGAGATCGCCCGCAGCGTCGGCTCAGCGCCGTATACCGACGATTACGAGCCCCCGCCGCTGCCTGCCGGCTGAGCGCTCAACGCGTCGGCGTGCATGTCCTCGAGGTGTTTGCCCTTGGTCTCCTCGACCCACTTCCAGACGAACAGCAACGACAGCAGTGCGCACAGCGCATAGAAGCCGTATGCCACGCCCAGTACGTTGCGCAGTTCCGGGAACGACACGGTGATCAGCCAGTTGGCCACCCACTGACCTGCCGCCGCCAGGCCCAGCGCCGCCGCCCGGATGCGGTTGGGGAACATCTCCCCCAGCAGAACCCACACCACCGGACCCCATGACATGCCGAAGGCCACCACGAACAGGTTGGCCGCGACCAGTGCGATCGGCCCGGCCGCACCGCTCAGCTGCGGCTGGCCATCGACCTGCGGCGCGGTTCCGAAGATCACGGCCATCGTGCCCAGGGTGAGCGCCATGCCGGTGGACCCGATCAGCAGCAGCGGCTTGCGTCCGATCTTGTCGATCAGCGCGATCGCGATGAGCGTGGTGACGATGTTGGTCACCGAGGTGATCACGGTGATGGTGAACGCCTGGCTCTCCTCGAATCCGACTGCCTCCCACAGCACATTCGAGTAGTAGAAGATCACGTTGATGCCGACGAACTGCTGAAATATGGACAGCCCCAACCCAACCCAGACGATGCCGTAAAGCCCACTGACAGCGGCCACCCCGATGCCGAGCGCGAAGAAGACCACCGCCAGGACCCACAGCCCGGCCGAAACCGACGCGACGGCCAGGATGATGAACAACAGCAGCAGCCACCACACGTAACGCCGCACCCACGCCGTGAATCCACCGGCGGACAGGCGCGGCTTGAGCAGGTCCTGCCAGGACGGCGGCTTCTCGGACTTCAGCGAGTCCTCGATCCGGTGAATGGTGATTTCCAGGTTCTTCTCGCCGAGCAACATGGAGAGAACCTTGCGTGCCTCCGGAATACGGAACTTCGCGACCAGATACCGCGGCGACTCCGGGATGGTGTAGGCCAGCAGGCCGTACACCAGGGCCGGAATGGCCATCACCAGGAACATCCACCGCCAGGCCGCCAGCCCCAACCAGAGTTCTTCGCGGGAGCCGCCGGCCAGGTGCGCGAGCAGATAGTCGACCGACAGGGACAGGAAGATTCCCGTCACGATCGCCAACTGTTGCAGTGAGCCAAGGCGCCCTCGGATGCGCGGTGGTGCCGTCTCGGCGATGTAGGTCGGCGCGATGACCGAGGCGACGCCGACCCCGAGACCGCCGATGATGCGGAAGATCACCACAAGCCAGATATGGGTGGCAACCGCGGTACCGATCGCACTGATCAAGAACAGCAACGCCGCGAGCTTCATGACCGACCGCCGGCCGATCCGGTCTGCCAGCTGGCCTGCGGTCAACGCGCCCACCGCGGCCCCCAACAGCGCCGAGGCCACCGCGGAACCCAGAACCACGTTGTTGATCTGGAATTCGTCCTGCAGGGCCGCGACCGCCCCGTTGATCACCGCGCTGTCATAACCGAAAAGCAAACCGCCCAACGCGGCCACCGAAGCGATCCGGACCACCTTGCCGCTGTGCTCGGATTCCTCGTAGTCCAGGTCCGATGCAGGATCGCCGACCGGTCCGTGAGTCATGGGACGCCCTTCCGCAGCAATGCGTGATCAGGCTCACATTGAATCACACGCGCAGGATCAGGCGGTGCGTTCTCCGGCTTGGGAATTCAGTTCGTGATACACCGCGCGAAGGCCGGCCACATCGAGTTGTGTCAGCGAGGAAACGTGCCGGCGCAACGGGCCTCCGGGTACCGCCACGTCGTTGGGTACCACCAGCACGGGGCAGCCCGCGGCCTCGGCCGATTCTGTGCCGGTGACCGAATCCTCGACCGCCAGGCAGGATGTGGTGGAGACACCGAGGAGGTCGGCCGCCCGCAGGTACGGGTCGGGGGCCGGCTTGCCGGTATCGACCTCGTCACCGCACACGGTCACCGAAAAATAGTGGCGGCCAATGCTGTTCAACGCCCGCTCCGCGAGATCCCGGCGGGTGTTGGTCACCAACGCCATCGGAATCCCGGCGGCGGTGAGACCGTCGAGCATCTCCTGGGCACCCGGACGCCACGGCAGACCCTGCTCGAACAGCTCACCGGTGTAGTCGTGCAACCAATCCGCCGAATCCGCCATGGCAGCAGGATCGGGCTCCAGCCCCAGGTCGTCGTACACGATCCGCATCACGGTCTCGGACGAACCACCGACCGTCGATTCCCGTACCTCCGCGCTCAGCACCCCGCCCATCCGCGCGTACAACGCGTGCATGGCGATGTCCCAAAGCTTTTCGGAGTCGACGAGGGTGCCGTCCATGTCCCAGAGCACCGCACGCATGGCAACCATTCTGGCATTGTCCGACCGCGCATATAGCGTGGGAGCATGACGGTATTGGTGACCGGAGCCACAGGAAACATCGGCAGGCGCGTCGTGGATCATCTGATCACGTTGGGCGCCCACGACATCCGCGCGTTGACGACAAACCCGGCGAAGGCGGCGTTGCCCGAATCTGTGACAGCAATCACCGGTTACCTGGGGAAACCAGAGACCTTGCCGGCGGCGTTGGAGGGCGTCGAGCGCGTGTATCTGGCGCCGTTCCCCACCACCATCGGCCCCACGCTCGAGATGTTGGTGCAAGCGGGTGTGCAGTACGTGGTGGCACTGTCGGGCGGCGCGCATTGGTCGGAGCACGCCGAGGCGGTCACCGCATCCGGGCTGGCGCACACCCAGCTCGGGCCCGGCGAGTTCTGCGAGAACTTCGCGATGTGGGCCCCGCAGATCAAGACGGGCACCGTCCGCGACGTCGCCCCCGATTACATCGAGTCCCCGGTGTCGATGGACGATATCGCCCGGGTGGCCGCCCACCTGTTGGCCGCCCCGCAGGATGCCCATCTGAGCGCGATGTACGAACTCACCGGCCCCGTCGCGTTGTCGCGCGCCGATATCGCCCGCCAGATCGGGGTCGGCATCGGTATGCCCGTCGACTCGCAACGGTGCAGCCGCGCGGAGGCCGAAGAGCTGCTACGGCCCGTCATGGGCGACGCCGCGCAGTGGTACCTCGACCTGTTCGACGGCGATCCGGAAGACCAGGCCGCCAATGACAACGTCGAGCGGTTGACGGGTGCCCCTGCTGAATCGGTCGCGCAGTGGGCAGCCCGTAACCGCAGCCTGTTCAGCTAGCCACCGCCGGCTTGAGCCGGAACGGGAACCGCTCCGGCTCAAGCCGTTTCACCTCGGTCAGTCCTCTGGGTTGTAGCCGAGGTTGGGGGCGAGCCAGCGCTCGGCCTCCTGCAGGGTCCAGCCCTTACGCTTCGCGTAGTCGGCCACCTGATCCTGGGCCAACCGGCCGACCACGAAGTACTGCGATTGCGGGTGCGAGAAGTACCAGCCGCTGACGGCGGCACCGGGCCACATCGCCATCGACTCGGTCAGCTCGATGCCGGTCCGCTCCTTGACGTCCATCAGCTCCCAGAGCGTCGCCTTCTCGGTGTGCTCCGGGCAGGCCGGGTAGCCGGGGGCCGGCCGGATTCCGACGTACTTCTCCCCGATCAGCGCCTCGTTGTCCAGCTGCTCGTCAGGCTGGTAGCCCCAGAACTCCTCACGGACCCGTTGGTGCATCCGTTCGGCGAACGCCTCAGCCAGCCGGTCGGCGAGCGACTCCAGCAGGATGGCGCTGTAGTCGTCGAGGGCTGCCTTGAACTCCATGATCTTGTCCTGGCTGCCGAGCCCCGAGGTGACGGCGAAAGCGCCGACGTAGTCGGCGGCTCCAGTTTCTTTGGGCGCGATGTAGTCGCCCAGCGAACGGTTCGGGATGCCGTCCCGGTGCTCACCCTGCTGGCGCAGGTTGTGCAACGTGGTCAGCACCTCGGTCCGGGTCTCGTCGGTGTAGACCTCGATGTCGTCGCCGACCGCGTTCGCCGGGAAGAACCCGATCACCCCGTTGGCCTTGAGCCACTTCTCCTTGATCAGGGTGTCCAGCATCTGCTGGGCATCGTCGTACAGCTTGCGGGCCGCCTCGCCCGAAACCGGGTTGTTGAGGATGTCGGGGAACCTCCCCTTCATCTCCCAGGCATTGAAGAACGGCTGCCAGTCGATGTACTCCCGCAACTCGGCGAGGTCGTAGTCATGAAAATCCCGCACGCCGAGTCCCTGGGCGGGCACCGGCGGCGTGTAGCCGCCCCACTCGATCGGCGTCCGGTTGGCGCGGGCCTTCTCCAGCGTCAGCGTCGGCCGCTCGTTCTTCTGAGCGTGCCGTTCGCGAAGGGCCGCATAATCGGTCGCGGTGGCCTCCAGCAGGGCCGGCCGCTGCCTGTCGTCCAGCAGCGCCGCGGCGACCGGCACCGAGCGGGACGCGTCCTTGACCCAGACCACCGGACCACTGCGCCGCGGCGCGATCTTCACCGCCGTGTGGGCGCGCGAGGTGGTCGCGCCGCCGATCAGCAGCGGGATCTCCAGCCCCTCGCGTTCCATCTCGACCGCGAAATTGGACATCTCGTCCAGCGACGGGGTGATCAGGCCGGACAGCCCGATGATGTCGGCCTTGTGTTCCCGCGCCGCGTCCAGGATCTTCTGCGCCGGCACCATCACCCCGAGGTCGATCACGGTGTAGTTGTTGCACTGCAGGACGACCCCGACGATGTTCTTGCCGATGTCGTGGACGTCGCCCTTCACAGTCGCCATCACGATGATGCCGTTGCTGGTGTCGGCATCACCCGGCTGCTTCTCCGCCTCGATGTACGGCAGCAGGTACGCCACGGCCTTCTTCATCACCCGGGCCGACTTCACCACCTGGGGCAGGAACATCTTGCCCGCGCCGAAGAGGTCACCGACGACGTTCATGCCGTCCATCAGCGGGCCCTCGATCACCTCGATCGGGCGACCACCTGCGGCGGCGATCTCGGCCCGCAATTCCTCGGTGTCGGCATCGACGTCGGCGTCGATGCCCTTGACCAGGGCATGCGTGATCCGCTCGCGAACCGGGAGGCTGCGCCATTCGGCCGCCTTCGGATCCTCGGTCTTCTCTGACTTGTTGAACCGTTCGGCGATCTCCAGGAGCCGTTCGGCCGCATCCTCGCGACGGTTCAGCACGACGTCCTCGATGCGGTCCCGCAGTTCGGGGTCGATCGAGTCGTAGGGCACCAGCGCACCGGCGTTGACGATGCCCATGTCCAGGCCGGCCTTGATGGCATGGAACAGGAACACCGCATGAATCGCCTCACGGACCGGGTTGTTACCCCGGAACGAGAACGACACGTTGGAGATACCACCGGAGATGTGCACTCCCGGCAGGTTCTCCTTGATCCAGGCGCACGCCTCGATGAAGTCGATCCCATACGTCGCGTGCTCCTCGATACCGGTCGCCAGCGCGAAGCAGTTCGGGTCGAAGATGATGTCCTCGGCCGGGAAGCCGACTTCCTCGGTCAGGATCCGGTAGGCGCGCCCGCAGATCTCCTTGCGGCGCTCCAGGTTGTCGGCCTGCCCCTGTTCGTCGAAGGCCATCACGACGACGGCGGCGCCGTACTTGCGGCACAGCCGGGCCTCGCGGACGAACTTCTCCTCGCCCTCCTTCATGGAGATCGAGTTGACGATCGGCTTGCCCTGCACGTTCTTCAGGCCCGCCTCGATGACCTCCCACTTGGAGGAGTCGATCATCACCGGGACACGGCTGATGTCCGGCTCGGCCGCGATCAGTTTGGTGAACCGATCCATCGCGGCGATGCCGTCGATCATGCCCTCGTCCATGTTGATGTCGATGACCTGCGCACCGACCTCAACCTGCTGCAGCGCGACCGACAGCGCGGTGTCGTAGTCCTCGGCCTTGATCAGGTTGCGGAACCGCGCCGAACCGGTGATGTTGGTGCGCTCACCGATGTTGACGAACAGCGAATCCTCGGTGATGTTGAGCGGCTCCAGGCCCGACAGGCGGGTGGCCACCTCGATCTCCGGCAGCTCGCGCGGTGCTTTGCCGTCGACGACCTTGGCGATCTCGGCGATGTGCGCCGGCGCCGTTCCGCAGCAACCTCCGACCAGGTTGACCAGGCCGGCCTCGGCGAACTCGGCGATGTAGCCGGCCTGATGCTCCGGGGACTCGTCGTACTCGCCGAAGGCGTTGGGCAGGCCCGCGTTCGGGTAGCAGGAGATGTAGGTGTCCGCGATCCGGGCCATCTCGGCGATGTAGGGCCTCATCTCCGGCGCGCCCAGAGCGCAGTTGAGGCCCACCGCGAGCGGCTTCGCGTGCCTGATCGCGTTCCAGAACGCCTCGGTGACCTGTCCGGACAGTGTCCGCCCGGACGCGTCGGTGATGGTGCCCGAGATGATCACCGGCCAGCGGCGTCCGCGCTGCTCGAACAGCGTCTCGATGGCGAACACCGCCGCCTTGGAGTTCAGCGAATCGAAGATCGTCTCGACGATGAGGAGGTCGGAACCGCCGTCGACCAGGCCGTTTGCGGCTTCGAGGTAGGCGGCGACCAGCTGGTCGTAGGAGACGTTGCGGGCACCCGGATCGTTGACGTCCGGCGAGATCGACGCGGTCCGCGTCGTCGGGCCCAGCGCCCCTGCGACATAGCGGGGCTTGTCCGGGGTGCTGAACTCGTCGGCGGCCTTGCGGGCCAGGGCGGCCCCGGCGTAGTTCAGCTCGTAGCTCAGGTCGGCCATGTCGTAGTCGGAGAGCGAGACCGCATTCGCGTTGAACGTATTGGTCTCCAGGATGTCCGCACCCGCCTCGAGGTACTCGCGGTGGATCCCCTCGATGATCTGCGGCTGCGTCAGGTTGAGCAGGTCGTTGTTGCCCTGAAGCGCGGTCGGCCACTCCGTGAAGCGGTCGCCACGGTAGCCGGCCTCGTCGGGCCGGTCCCGCTGGATCGCCGTGCCCATCGCGCCGTCGATCACCATGATCCGCCGGCGTAGCGCAGCGGTCAGTTCGTCGGTGCAGTCAGGGCGGATGTTCGGCGTAAAGGTCGTCGACTCACCAACAGTCACGTGCACTCCTTCCGTAACGGAAGGCGTCCTTGACTCTGCCGAGCGTGGCGGATACGGGTAAAAACCCGGAACCGTTGCAACGCCTCTCGACCAGAAGAGTCTACGTCGTCATCCGACGGACGCGCGGACGCCCAACTCGTCGCCACCGACCCGCGTGGCGATTGCGGTGCCCCTGAGTGACAGCTCACCGATTTTGTCAGCAATGTCGTCGGCACCAGGGTTAACCAGATTGCAGCCGAACGTATTTCGCCACGGCCGCGCCGGCGCCGGCCGGGAAATAGTTGCGATGGATCGTTTCGATGACCTCAGGGCAGGTCACGGTGCAGCCGATGACGGCGCCGCCTGCCACGACGAGCGTGTCGAGCACGTCGGTGTCGTAGGCGGATTTGTCAGCGGCAATCACATGAAACAGGGTAGTCGGTCTATCAAACCGGCTGATCGGCGTGGCGGCGACCCGCGCGCACAACGGGCTCATCGGCACTCTCCAAGGCTTACGCTGAACGTGTGACACCGTCGTATCCGAACGCCGGCCGGCCTATGAATCTGCCCGAATTGAAGGACGCCACCATCGTGGCCGCCTTCGAGGGCTGGAATGACGCCGGCGACGCGGCCAGTGACGCGCTGGACCACCTGGATGCGATCTGGGAGGCCCAGCCGATCGTCGAGATCGACGACGAGTCGTACTACGACTATCAGGTGAACCGCCCGGTGATCCGCCAGGTCGACGGCGTCACACGGGAACTGGAATGGCCGTCGATGCGGATCTCGCACTGCCGGCCCCCGGGCAGCAACCGTGACGTGGTGTTGATGCACGGCGTCGAACCCAACATGCGCTGGCGCACGTTCTGCGCCGAGTTGCTGGCCATCGCCGACAAGCTCAACGTGCAGACCGTCGTGATCCTGGGCGCACTGCTGGCCGACACCCCGCACACCCGGCCGGTGCCGGTGTCCGGCTCGGCGTATTCGGCCGAGTCGGCGAAGTTCTTCGGCCTGGAGGAGACCCGATACGAAGGGCCGACCGGGATCGCCGGGGTGTTCCAGGATGCCTGTGTACAGGCCGGAATCCCGGCGGTGACCTTCTGGGCCGCGGTACCGCACTACGTGTCGCAGCCGCCCAGCCCCAAGGCCACCGTCGCTCTGCTCCGCCGGGTCGAGGACGTGCTGGACGTCGAGGTGCCGCTGGCCGACCTGCCCGCCGCCGCCGAGGAGTGGGAGCAGGCCGTCACCGAGATGACCGCCGAGGACGAGGAGATCGCGGAGTACGTCGCCTCGTTGGAACAGCGCGGCGACGCCGAGGTCGACATGCACGAGGTGCTCGGCAAGATCGACGGCGACGCGCTGGCGGCCGAGTTCGAGCGCTACCTGCGTCGCCGAGGCCGGTAGCGGCCGACAGAAGGCACAGAGGCCGCTGAGCGCCCGATCCGGCCGCGACCGCTAAGCCTCCGGCTTCTCCAGTGCCTCGATGCGGGCGCTGGTCGAGCGTCCGAGTGCGGCTGCCTCAGCGTCGAGTTTCGGCAGCAGGGTCGGCGTGAATTTGAGGATGTCGCGCTCCGCCAGCGGCGTCGTGACGAACGGCCGGATCCAGCGGAACACCCCGACCCACTCCGGGCTGTAGATGCGCTTCTTGCGTCCCTCGATGCCCTTGACGAACGCCGCGCCGCAGGCGTCGACGGTGGTGGTCCGGTTCAGCGGCGGTGGCAGCTTGGACAGCATCTCCCGGAACGCCGAGAGGTCCGACTTGGCGTCCTGCACCAGCGGGGTGTCGATCCAGCTCATGTGGGCCGAGCCGACGTCGACGCCGAGGTGGGCCACCTCCAGGCGCAACGTGTTGGCGAAGTACTCGGCGCCCGCCTTGGAGGCGTGGTAGGCGGCCAGCCCGGGAGCCGAGGTGAATGCCGCGAGTGAGGACACCACCAGCACGTACCCGCGACGCTTGACGACCGCCGGCAGAGTGGCGCGCACGGTGTTGAACACCCCGACGATGTTGATGTCGACGACCCGCTTGAACGCCTCGGGATCCACCTGCATGACGGATCCGAAGCTGGCGATGCCCGCGTTGGCCATCACGATGTCGATGCCGCCGAACCGCTCGACGGCGGCATCGGCGGCCTTCTGCATGGCGGCCAGATCGCGCACGTCGGCCAGCGCGGTCAGCACGTGCTCCTCGCCGAGTTCGGCGGCCAGCGCACTCAGCGGCGCCTCGTCGAGGTCGGTGAGCACCAGTTTGGCGCCCCTGCGCCGCAGCCGGCGGGCCACCTCGGCGCCGATGCCGCGGGCACCACCGGTGATGAAGACGACTTTCCCGTTCACAGAACCCATGGCCGAAACGTACCGCACCCGGGCGCGCCCGACGAGGCCTAGAGTTCGACTCCCAGCAGCGCATCCACGGTGTCGGCGACCTGCCGTGGCGCGGCCGGATCATGGCCGCCGTAGGCCAGCGCATCGTCGCACCAACCATCCAGTGCGGCAAGAGCTTTCGGGGTATCGAGATCGTCGGCGAGGTACTGGCGCACCCGGGCCACCAGGTCGGCGGGGTCCGGACCGGCGGGCAGCGCGGTGGCGCTGCGCCAGTGCTTCAGCCGGGCGTTGGCCTCTTCGAGCACCGCATCGCTCCAGAACCGGTCCGACCGGTAGTGGCCCGCGAACAGCCCGAGCCGGACCGCCGACGGGTCGACACCGTCGGCGCGCAGGCGTGAGACCAGCACCAGGTTGCCGCGACTCTTGCTCATCTTGTGCCCGTCCCAGCCGATCATGCCCGCGTGCACGTAGTGGCGGGCGAAACGCCGCTCCCCCGTGACGGATTCGGCATGCGCGGCGGAGAACTCGTGGTGCGGGAAGATCAGATCGCTACCGCCGCCCTGGATGTCCAGACCCGAGCCGATGCGGGTGAGCGCGATGGCCGAGCACTCGACGTGCCAGCCGGGTCGGCCAGCGCCGAAGGGCGAGGGCCAGCTGGGCTCACCGGGACGCTGAGCCCGCCACAACAGGGCGTCGAGTTCGTCGCCCTTGCCGGCACGGTCCGGGTCACCGCCTCGCTCGCCGAACAGCCGCAGCATGGTCTCGCGGTCATAGCCCGACTCGTAGCCGAACTGCGCCGTGGCGTCGGCGCGGTAATACACGTCGGGATATTCGGCGTCGTCGACGACGTAGGCCGCACCGGAGGCCAGCATCTTCTCCACCAGTTCGACCACCTCGGTGATCGCGTCGGTGGCGGCGACGTAGTCGCGCGGCGGCAGCACACGCAGGGCCGTCATGTCGTCCCGGAACAGCTGGGTCTCGCGGTCCCCGAGGTCACGCCAGTCGATGCCGTCACGGTCGGCCCGTTCGAACAACGGATCGTCCACGTCGGTGACGTTCTGCACGTAGTGCACGGTGTGTCCGGCGTCCAGCCACAGCCGGTACACCAGATCGAAGGTCAGGTAGGTCGCGGCATGACCGAGATGCGTGGCGTCATACGGGGTGATGCCACACACGTACATCGTGGCGGTCGGCCCGGGGGTCACCGGCCGTACCTGCCGGTCGGCGCTGTCGTACAACCGCAGCTGCGGACCACGTCCTTCCAGCACCGGAATTGACGGTGCCGACCACGATCGCATGGTCTCGACTCTAAGGTGCTCGCTCAGGACGGCCTCCCGCCGGTCGGTCCCACACAGTTCAGCAAGTCAGACAATGCCGCCGCCGGTTTCATTCCCGCATCCCCGTCGGCTCGCACCGGAGAACGCTCACCGGGCCACCCCGATGGCCTCGAGCAGGATCGGCGCCAGCTCCTTGCGGCACATGACGAAATCCGGCAGGTAGGGGTCGGCACGGTTGTAGCGCAGCTCCGAGCCGTCCAGCCGGGAGGCGTGCAGGCCTGCGGCCATCACCACACCCGCCGGTGCGGCCGAATCCCACTCCCACTGCCCGCCGGCGTGGATGTACGCGTCGACGTCGCCGCGCACCACGGCCATCGCCTTGGCCCCGGCCGAGCCGATCCGCACCATCCGGAAATCGAGCTGCTCACGCATCCGCCACAGCACCGCCGGGGGACGGTTGGAGCTCGCGGTGATCAACAGGGGGCCGGGCCGCCGCGGCGCGGGCGGGGTGACCGTATCGCTGCGGTACACCTCACCCCGGGCGGGCAGGGCCACCACCGCATCCGACAGGCCCCCGTCGGCGCCCACCGAGCGCTGCCACAGGGCGATGTGCACCGCCCAGTCCTCACGGCCGGGCAAGGAGAACTCGTGCGTGCCGTCCACCGGATCGACGATCCAGACCCGGTCGGCCTCGACCCGGGAAAGATCGTCGACCGCCTCCTCGCTGAGCACGGAATCACCGGGGCGGGCCTGGGCCAGGCGATCGAGGATCAGCGCGTTGGATCGCCGGTCCCCCTCGTCGCCGAGGTAGTACGGGTCGTCGAAACCGATCTCCTCGCGCACGGCCAACAACAACTCACCGGCCTCCTTGGCCACTGCGGCAGCCAGGTCGGCGTCGGTCGAGTGCACCCGGTAAGTATCGACGCCACGCAATACCGGTGTCGGATCGGGGCCCGGGTCGTGCCGGCGCACCAGTAACTTGGCAGCGTGAGGAGACCGGTCAAAGTCATCCTGCTGTGCGCCCTGGCGACGATGATCGTGGCGATCGGCTCGGGCGCGGCGTGGGAACAGATCGAACGAAACCGCGCCGCCGCGGAGTTTCCGGCGCCGGGCAGGATGATCGATATCGGCGGCCGCTCCGTTCATCTCGACTGTCGCGGCCATGGCTCGCCGACGGTGGTGCTCGAATCCGGTGCCGACACGAGCGGTTCCGCGCTGTGGTTCCCGGTGCATGAGCAAGTGGCCGCCTTCACCCGGGTGTGTTCGTACGATCGCGCCGGACTCATGTGGAGTGAGCCGGCGGGTGCTGGGCCACGTGACCCTGTCGCGGTTGTCGCCGATCTTCAGCAGGCGCTGCGGACAGCAAACGAATCGTCGCCCTACGTCATGGTCGGGGCATCGCTCGGCGGGCCGCTCACCATGATCTTCACCAAGTACCACGGGAGCGAAGTAGCCGGCCTGGTCTTCGTCGATGCTGCCCACCCCGATCAGACCGGCCGGCTGGCGGCCGCGACCGGACGCCCGGAAGACGGCATCCCCGCGGTGTTCAAAGTTCTGCGGTACCTGGCGTGGACCGGCTTGCCGCGGCTGCTCATTCCCGAGCCGACCGTGCCAGAACTGCCGCCTGATGTCGTGGCCGCGATCGGCGCCTACCAGCCCGTCTCGCTGGCCGCCTCATTCGACGAGGCCGACGCGATGGAGGCCACGCTGCGGGAGGCGGGGACCTTCCGCGACCTGGGCGACCGGCCACTGGCCGTCCTCTCCCGGGGCAAGCCCTGGAGCGCATACAGCGAATCCGAGCGGGCGGGCACCGGCATGACTCGTGACCAGTTCGAGCGAATGCAACAGGCCTGGTGGGACATGCAGGTGGAAGAGGCGGGCTGGTCAACCCGGAGCACGCATCGCAAGCTCGACGATTCCAGCCACGTCATTCAGCTGGAGAGACCCGACGCGGTCGTCGATGCGATCCGCGCAGTGGTGTCGCAGGTACGCGCGCAGAATCCCACCCCGACGCGGTAATCCGCGCCGGCCCCAATTGGTGCACTGGCGGGGTCGGTTGCGGCGCTAGGGTCGGTCCATGCGCAGCCTCGACTGGCAAACCGGTGATCGCGACGAGCTCAGTGCGTTCATCCGCTCTCATCTGGTCGCCGGGTTCTGGGGCTACGACGAGATCCTCGACGTGGCCCATGAATGGATCGACGACTCCGGGGTGGTCGATCCCGACGAGGCAACCGAGCTGGTCACCGACCTGTGGCGGCAGCGGCTGCAAGAGCAGACAGCGTGGGCCGACACCGGCGACTACGGCCGGTTGCAGTACACCTTCGCCCAGCTCGAATCCGAGGGCATCCTGGCGCGGATGTGCTTCTCCTGCTGCACCACCTGCGCGACCCACGACATCGACGACGAGCGCTCCCCCAACCCGAACCCTGATGACTGGTACCGATACCGGGAGTGGGCCTACACGTATTTTCACGAGCAGGACGCGCTGCGGCTGGGCGACACCGAACCGACGCTGTACCTGGGTTTCAGTTCATTTCGGCCCCACCCGGCGTTGCCGGACTCGCTGGTGAACGCGGCCTCGTCCGGCGACGAGGCGGCAGTCGCCGAGATCACCGAGCGCACCGATACCTTGGTCGGCGAACGAATCGTGGTGCTGGCCAACCACTACGGCCTGGACACCTCATGGTCGGGATCACATCGCAGCCGCATCGAACTCGGCGTTTCCCAATGGCGAAAACCCCTGCCGCAGTAGGAGATCCGTTCGAGGTCCTCGGGCGCGCCGGCTAGAAGGCCGGCCACGGGATCGGCCGGTGCCGATCTGGCGTCGGCATCACCGGATTGCTCAGTAGCCCAGCAATTCTGGACCTCAACGCGGCGATCTCGACTTCGGTGATGTGCGCACACAGCTGCTCGGCCAGGTCGCCGAACCCGTCGCGCAGCGCCGCGACATCAGCCAGGGTTTCGTCGTCGACGGGCTTGCCGGCCCAGCCCCACAACACGGTCCGCAGCTTGTCCTCGACATGCAGGCTCACCCCGTGGTCGACGCCGTACACGGCCCCGTCCAGGCCGGCCAGGATGTGCCCACCCTTGCGGTCGGCGTTGTTGATCAGCACGTCGAACGCCGCCATCCGGAACAACCGGGGATCGTCGGCGTGCACCAGCGTCACCTCGTCACCGGCGTAGTCGTAGGCCTGCAGGATCGGCAGGAATCCGGGCGGCAGGTGCCCGGCAGGCAGCAGGTCCACCAGATCGGGGCCGGAATCGGGTTCATCCCCGACCTGGTCGCCGGGCTGATCCACCCACAGCTGCAGCATGCCCGGACCGGCAGGCCCGTCACGAATAATGGTGCGCGGCACGATATTCCAGCCCAATGCGGTCGATACCAGATAGGCGCTCAACTCGCGGCCGGCCAATGTTCCGTCGGGGAAGTCCCATAGCGGCGCCTCGCCCCGGATCGGCTTGTACACGCAATGGACCTGCCGCTCGCCGGAGGTGGCCTCACACAGGAAGGTGGCGTTGCTGGCCGACCGGATCCGGCCGATCACCGTCAGTTCACCGTCGGCCAGGACCTCGCCATCGGTTCTGGGCCGGGCCGGAGTCCCGTCAGGATTCTGTGTCATCTTCGGACCCGGCCACCTCACCGCGGCGATAACCGTTGGTACGCACGCAGATGTGACCGTCGGGGTCCAGCGGCTCGTCGCACAGCGGGCATGGCGGGCGTCCGGCCGAGATCACCCGGTTGGACCGGGTGGCGAACTCCCGGGCCGACTCCGGGGTCAGGAACACCCGCACGGCGTCGGGCCCTTCCTCGGCGTCGTCGAGGACCACCGAGGCGTCGAACTCGCCTTCGGAGACCGCGAGCAGCTCCACCACGACGGTCTGCGCCTCCGAATCCCAGCCCAGTCCCATCGTCCCGACGCGGAACTCGGCGTCGACCGGGGTTACCAGGGGCAGCAGATCATTCACCTCACCGGTGTCCGGCGGGATCGGCGTGCCGAATCGGCGGTTGATCTCGGTCAACAGGGCAGCGATGCGCTCGGCCAGCACTGCGACCTGCTGCTTTTCCAGGATCACCGAGATCACCCGTTTGTCGTGGACAGCCTGCAGGTAAAACGTCCTGTTGCCGGGTTGGCCGACGGTCCCGGCCACAAAACGGTCGGGAGTGCGGAAAACATGAATTGCGCGGGCCATGGCACCTTCCAAAATACCGGTAGCGGTACCGCGGGTCAGTTGGTGGACCCACCCACCACAGCGTCGGTGGCGGGTTTGGCCGCCAGCCCAGCGCTCAACTGCGCACCGGTGTGGTTGATATGCATCACGAATGGGCGGAGGTCGGTGTAGCGGATGACGCTCATCGACGCCGGGTCGGCGGTGATCCGCTGAAACCCGTCCAGATGCACGCCCAGTGCATCGGCCAGCACCGCCTTGATCACGTCTCCGTGTGTACAGGCCACCCACAACACGTCGGCGCCATGTTCGTCGGCCAGTGCGCGGTCACGCTCCCGCACCGCGGCGACCGCGCGGGCCTGGACCTGGGCCAGGCCCTCACCCTCGGGAAACACCGCCGCGCTGGGCTGTTGCTGCACCACGGCCCACAGCGGCTCCTTGACCAGCTCGCCGATGGCACGGCCGGTCCAGCTGCCGTAATCGACCTCGGTGAGCCGGTCGTCGACGATCGGCTGCAGCGCGAGCGCCTCGGCCAACGGCGCCACCGTGCGCACGCAGCGCAGCAGCGGCGAGTGCACGATCGCGGTCACCGGCAGCTCGCCGATGCGCGCGACCAGGCCGGCGGCCTGTTCGGCACCGCGCTCGTCGAGGTCGACGCCCTCGCTGCGGCCGGCCAGCGTATGCGCGGTGTTCGATGTCGATCGGCCGTGCCGGAGCAGGATCACCGTCATTTGTCAGTCCTCATTGCGAGCCCTCTCCTCTGGCCTCGATCATTGCGCGGCAACCACGCCGGTACCCAGTAGCGCCAGCACCACCGCGCCCAGCACCACCCGGTAACCGACGAACCAGTACATGCTGTGCGACACCAGGAATTTCAGGAACCAGGCGATGGCCGCGAAGCCTACGACGAACGCGATCACGGTGGCTACCAGCAGTTGGGCTCCGCTGGCGCTCATCCCCTCCCCGACCGGGTGGAAGGCATCGGGCAGGGAGAAGATGCCCGAGGCGAACACGGCCGGGATCGCCAGCAGGAAACCGAACCGGGCGGCCAGCTCGCGCTCCATGCCCAGGAACAGGCCCGCGCTGATAGTTGCGCCGGAGCGGGAGACCCCGGGTACCAGGGCCAGACACTGGGCCAGGCCGACGATGATGCTGTCGCGCCAGGTCAGCTGCTCGACGCGGCGAGTCTGCCTGCCGTAGTACTCGGCCGCGGCGATCACCGCCGAGAACACGATCAGCGCCGAGGCCACCAGCCACAGATTGCGTGCGCCGGTACGGATTTCGTCCTTGAACAGCAGCCCGAACACACCGATCGGGATGCTGCCGATGATCACCCACCAGCCCAGCCAGTAGTCGGCGGATCGATGCGTCGCGTTGAACAACCCGCTGAACCAGGCCTTGATGATGCGGCCGATATCGCGGGCGAAGTAGACCAGCACCGCGAGTTCGGTCCCCAGCTGGGTGACCGCTGTGAACGAGGCGCCGGCGTCGTCATCGAAGAACACCCGCGAGGTGATCGCGAGGTGCCCCGAGGACGAGACCGGCAGAAACTCGGTGAGCCCCTGGACAATCGACAACACAACCACTTGCAGCCAGGACATGGCACCGACGTCAGTCACGACGACGACCGTACCGTGACGACCTGGCTGCGATGCGTCAGCGACTGGTGCGCGAAACCGGCTGCGCGCCGGCGACCGCGTCACGGACCGTTGCCGACAGACTGCGTTCGTCAGTCAGGTCGATGTCGGTCAGTTTGCGGGTGGCCACGGCCACCACATCGTCCTCGACGGGCACCGGGCCGGACAGCCGGGGACGGTAGACCTCGATCATCAGCTGCTGACGCTCGATATGGAACGAAAAACTCCGGCCGTCGCCAACTTGGCCAAACCCACTGGCGTGTACACCAGTGGAAATATCCTCCATAGCAAACTCTCGGTTACACAGTTCCCGGTCTGCTGCGAGGGTCATGATCGAACCATACCTCCACTTATGCCGCGGTGGTTGCAGACGCGACCAATTCCGGCCGATGGCCATGCCTAGACTGGATTCCTGCACCTCACCGACCATCCGTTCCCGATCGAGAGCCATCCGTTGCGCCCAATTCTCGCAGGTCAGCCAGTTCGCGCCGGCCTCATCGCGCTGGCCCTGCTGCTCACCGCGGGCTGCACGTCCAACCCCGCCGATGCCCCGCCACCCACCATCGAGCCCGCTCAGGCCGCTGTTTCACCCCCAGTCGCGGCTGCCCCGGACGGCGAGATCCGGCAACTGCCCGGGCACGCCGAGACTGCGGTCTTCGACCCAGCAACCGGCACCCTGGCCGTCCTGACACCCGGGTCCGACGGGCTCTCGACCCTCAGCCTGCTGACCGGCAGCCGGCCCGCACGGGAGGTGCACCTGACCCCGGCGGCCACCTCGTTGAGCGTCGACGGCCGCGGTGACATCCTGGCCGCCACGCTCGGCGGATACTTCCGCGTGAGCATCGCCGAGGCCAAGGCCAGCAAAATCGAGGTGGACGGCGCCCAGGGCGTTGAGTTCACCGCGATCGCGCGGCGCGCCGACGGCAACCCGGTGCTGGGCAGCGCCGACGGAGCGGTGTACACAATGGCCGGTGACCACGCCGTGGCCGCCCGGCTCAAGATCTTCGCCCGCGTGGATTCTCTTGTCACACAGGGAAATACCGCCGTGGTTCTGGATCGCGGGCAAACCTCGGTGACGGCCGTCAACCCCAGTGGCACGAAAGCCGCACAGGCCCTGCGGGCCGGCGAAGGCGCCACCACCATGGCTGCCGACACCCGGGGCCGGGTACTGGTCGCCGACACCCGCGGCGGCGAGCTACTGGTGTTCGGTGCGGACCCGTTGATCATGCGCCAGCGCTACCCGGTGCCCGCCGCCCCCTACGGCCTGGCGGGATCCGCCGGGTTGGCCTGGGTGTCGCAGACCGCGGCCAACACCGTGATTGGTTACGATCTCTCCACCGGCATACCGGTGGAAAAGGTGCGTTATCGAACCGTGCAGCAACCGAACTCCCTGGCCTACGACGACAAGACCGACACCCTCTACGTGGTGTCGGGCTCGGGAGCCGGTGTGCAGGTGATCCGCACCGCGTCGGGCCGCCGATGACCACCATCCAGCAGGGCCGCATGCCTCCCGGATGGGACAAGGTCGTCGCCGAGGATCTCTCCGAGGAATACGACTGGATACCGCTGCGGCTACCGCCGGATGTCACCAGGATCAGCGCCTCGATCCGCTTGTCGATCGAGGCCGAGTACCGCGGCTGGGAACTCACCCGGGTGCGGGCCTACACAGATGGGAGCCGACGGGTGCTGTTGCGCCGCAAGAAGTCCGCGTCATCCATGCCCGGCACACCCCAGGCGCCTTCGCTGTGATCTATGCGGCTCTGCGGCGGGCGCTGTTCCTGGTGCCCCCGGAACGAATTCACCTGTGGGTGTTCGCCCTTCTGCGCACCGTCACCGGTCCCGCGGTCCTGCGCCGGGCGCTGGCGCGACGGCTGGCGCCCACCGATCCGGTCCTGGCCAGCACGGTGTTCGGGGTCCGGTTCCCCGGCCCCATGGGCCTGGCTGCCGGTTTCGACAAGGACGGTCGCGGCCTGGAGACCTGGGGCGCGCTGGGCTTCGGATATGCCGAAGTCGGCACTGTCACCGCGCAACCGCAGCCGGGGAATCCCGAGCCCCGGCTGTTCCGGCTGCCCGAGGACCATGCGCTGCTCAACCGGATGGGCTTCAACAACGAGGGCGCGGGGGCGCTGGCGATCCGGCTGGCCCGGCACACCCCTGACGTACCGATCGGGGTCAACATCGGCAAGACCAAGCTGACCCCGCCCGAGGACGCGGTGGCCGACTACGCCGAGAGCACCCGGCTGGTGAGCGCGCTGGCCGCCTACGTCGTCGTCAACGTCAGCTCCCCCAACACTCCAGGTCTACGGGACCTACAGGCCGTGGAATCACTGCGGCCGATCCTGGCCGCGGTCAAGGCCGAGACCGACAAACCCGTGCTGGTCAAGATCGCCCCCGATCTCTCCGACAGTGATATCGACGAAATCGCCGACCTGGCAGTCGAATTGGGGTTGGCCGGGATCGTGGCCACCAATACCACGGTGTCCCGGGAGGGGCTGGCCACACCCGGTGTCGCCGACCTTGGCACCGGCGGGATCTCGGGGCGCCCGGTGGCGCACCGGTCCCTGCAGGTGCTGCGGCAGTTGTACTCCCGCGTGGGCGACAAGCTCGTGCTGATCAGCGCCGGAGGCATCGAAACCGCAGACGACGCGTGGGAGCGGATCACCGCCGGAGCCACCCTGTTGCAGGGCTACACGGGGTTCATCTACAGCGGCGGAACGTGGGCCAAAGAGATCCACGACGGCATCGCCCAGCGGCTGCACGCCGGCGGGTTCGCGTCGCTGAGCGACGCGGTGGGTTCAGCTGCCCGCTGACCTGAGCACACCAACCTCTGCGCGAGCGACCGCGTAGGTACGCAATTTCGCGGCGTGTCGCGTACAGACACGGTCGCTCGCGCGGTGAGGCGGGGTGCTGGGGAGTTACTTCTGCTCGTAGGTGCCGTGGATGACGGCGCGAGCGATGGCCTGACCGAACAGGTTGAAGCCCAGGTAGGCAGGGGTGGCGCCCTCTGGCAGCTCCAGTGACTCCACCGGCAGGGCGTGCACCGCGATGTAGTAGCGATGCGGGCCGTGGCCGGCCGGCGGGGCTGCACCGAGGAAGCGCTTGAGGCTCGCGTCGTTGGTCAGCGTCACGGCCCCACCGGGCAGCTCGCCGCCGTCGCCTGCGCCGGCGGGCAGCTCGGTCACCGTGGCGGGCAGGTCTGCGACCGCCCAGTGCCAGAAGCCCGACGCGGTCGGCGCGTCCGGGTCGTACACCGTGACGGCGAAACTCTTGGTCTCGGCCGGGAATCCCGACCAGCTCAGCTGCGGCGAGGTGTCCGAACCGCCGGCTCCCATGATCCCGCTGACCTGATCGTTGGCCAGCGGCTGCCCGTCGGTGACCGATTCGGAGGTCAAGGTGAACGTCGGCAGCTTCGGCAGGCTGTCGTACGGAGATGTGCTCATGGTTCCCTCTCGTCGTGACTCGTGCGGTCAGCAGTTCCGCAGAAAGTGTTCCAGAACGCCCGCCCCGAACTGCAGCGCGTCCACCGGGACCCGCTCATCGACGCCGTGGAACAGCGCCGCGAAGTCCAGCTCCGGGGGCAGGCGCAGCGGTGCGAACCCGAAGCACCGAATCCCCAAGCGGACAAACGCTTTCGCGTCCGTGCCGCCCGACATCATGTAGGGCACGGTTCGGGCGTCGGGGTCGACGGCCAGGATCGCGGCGTTCATCGCGTCCACCAGATCGCCGTCGAACGTGGTTTCCACGCTGGGCAGGTCGCGCTCCCAGGTGCGCGTGATGTTGGGCCCGAGCAGCGCATCGAGCTCGCGCTCGAAGGCCTCCTTGCGGCCCGGCAGGACGCGGCAGTCGACCATGGCCTCGGCCGTGGCCGGGATGACGTTGGCCTTGTAGCCGGCCTTGAGCATGGTGGGGTTGGCGGTGTCGCGCAGGGTCGCGCCGACGATGCGCGCGATGCCTCCCAGCTTGGCGATGGAGCCTTCCAGATCCGGCGAGTTCGGGTCGAGGTCGTAGCCGGTCTCTTCCGAGACCGCGGTCAGGAACTGCTCTACCGACTCGGTGAGTACCAGCGGGAACTGATGCCTGCCCAGCTTCGCGACGGCGTCGGCGATCTCGGTGACGGCGTTGTCGTCGTGCACCATCGAGCCGTGCCACGGCCCCGCGCCGTCAACCGCATCCAGGACAGGCCCTTCTCGGCAGTCTCGATGAGATACAGGCGCTTCTCGCCGCCGTCCTTCGTAGGTACGGTCAGCGAGAAGCCACCGACCTCGCCGATAGCCTCGGTGACGCCGTCGAACAGGTCGGGGCGATTGTCGACAAGCCACTGGCAGCCGTAGGTGCCGCCGTGCTCCTCGTCGGAGACGAAGGCGAAGACCAGGTCCCTGGGCGGTGTGATGTTGTTGCGCTTGAGGTGACGTGCGACGGCGATCATCATGCCGCACATGTCCTTCATGTCGACCGCGCCGCGACCCCAGACATAGCCGTCCTTGATCGCACCGGAGAACGGGTGAACGCTCCAGTCCGCGGGCTCGGCGGGGACGACATCGAGGTGCCCGTGAATCATCAACGCGCCACGGGACCGGTCGGCGCCGGGCAGCCGGGCGAAGACATTGCCGCGGCCCGGGGCGCCGGCCTCCACGTACTCAGTCGTGTAGCCGACCTCACGGAGCCGGTCGGCGACCCATTCCGCACAGTCCGCCTCAGGCTTGGTGGTCGCCGGATCGCCGGTGTTGGAGGTGTCGAATCGGATGAGCGCGCTGACGAGATCGACCACCTCGTCGGCGCTGGAGGCGGGGGCAGTCACAAGGTCCATTGGTACCACCGATTCGCTCCGGGACGCCGGTTTGGGTCTGGGGCACCCAATCCGTTAGCCTTAAGCGCCCAGCCTGAGTGGCTGGCAGGTCCGAGTGGCGGAATGGCAGACGCGCTAGCTTGAGGTGCTAGTGCCCTATTAACGGGCGTGGGGGTTCAAGTCCCCCCTCGGACACAAAACCAAGGCGAGCGGAAATGAACGTTCACGTTCATTTCCGGGCCGATGGAGTGTGTTGAGCGGTGAAGCCGCGATCACGATCAAGCCGGGTTCAATTTCCCGGCAGCGGCGGCAACCCAGGTCAATTCCTCGTGGAAGATGTCGCTGTGCGCCCCTGAGGGGCTCTTGTCCTCGATCACCACTTCCGACGAATTCAGGTTCAGGATCTGACCGGGCTGGAACGGGTAGCTCGTCCCCTTGGCACCCAGGCTCTGGGTTTGTGACTGGTATGCCCCGTGTGAGCCCATGGCCCGCCAGCGGAACAACGGGTCCTCGGCGGCGGCCGCATCTTCGCCCGCCGCGGCCGAGGCCAGCGGATAGAACGTCCCCAGTGCCCGGTCATGGCTGGAGAAACAGACCGTCAGCGGGCCGTCGATGCGGTTGAGCAGTCCCGTCAGCTCACCTGAGCCCTTCCGGAACGGCAAGCGTTCGGTGAAGCTGAACCGGGAGTACGCGCCCTGCAACAGGGTCACCGCCTTGACCGGTGACGGCTGGACATCGCTCATCCCGGCAAGGGCGTAGGACACCACCCTGGCCCCGAAGCTGTGTCCGACCAGATGGATCCGCAGGTCGGGGAATTCAGCGTGCAACTGATCGATGACGGGGCCCAGCCCCTTGCGCCCCACCACGCCGGCGCGGTTCTTCATCTTCCAGTAGCTGAGCTGGCGCAGTGCCTCCTTGGCGCCGTGCCACAGCCGCCCCACGAAATCGCCCAGGCCGGCCGCTCCCCCGCCTTCGTCGTCGAATTCCACACCGGCCGAGGCCAATTCATCGGCGAAGGTGGTGAACAGCTTCTCCGGATCCTGATCCGCCTCAAGCATCCCGGGCCCGGCGTCCGGGGCGGCAACCTCACCGTCGTTGAAACCGGTCTGGGTGGCGGCGCTGAACTGACGTAGCGCATCGAGCAATTCCGGGACGCGTTCGGTGCTCGGCGGGGCGGCCAGCAGAGCGGCGATGGCGTCCAACTGCTCCTTGCCGTCGGGAAACAACTCCTTGAGCTCGGCGAGCTGGGCCGGGTCGATGGTCGCCGGACCTGCGGGCACCTCCACCACCTCGTCGCCCAGCGCGGCCGCGCCCCCGCCGTCGTGTGCCGCCGGTTCGCCGAAATCCGGGATCGGCTCGTCGCGCCAGAGCTGAGACGGCCACCGCAGCCCGACGAAGCCGACCGTGCGAGCCGGGTCCAGTTGCGGTGCCAATATCTCGAACCACCGGTCGTACAACGACGTCGCAGCCGCCTCGTCGTTGTTCCAACCGTGAGAGAAGATGATCAGATCGGTCAGCCCCGCGGCGCCGATCCGGCTCTTGAGATCGGCCAGCACAGCCGGATCGGGATCGCCCTCGGCATCGAACACCAGGCGCCAGATCCGGTCCGCCACATCGTTGGTCATCGGATTCCTTTCAGGTCAGACGGATTGCAGAGCACGCATGAGATCCAGCAGACCGCTGCCCTGGAATGCCGGGTCCCGATTCAGCGAGGTCGCCGATTCGACGAAGATGCGTTTGATGGCCTCGGGTTCGCTGACGAACTCGCGCTGCACCGACAGGAACGCCGCGATCGCGCCGGACACGTGCGGCGCGGCCATGCTGGTACCGCTTTCCTCGACGTACACGGGCACGTCATCGGCCAGCTCGATCTGGTTGGTGACCTTTTCCCGGCGGCTGCCCGCCGCCGCCGAGGTGATGCGTTCACCGGGCGCGACCAGGTCGGGCTTGCGGCGCCCGTCGCCGGTGGGTCCGCGCGAGGAGAAGTAGGAGACGCCGAAGGTGTGCGGCGAACTCCGGTGTGTCGAACCCACGGTGATCGCGCTCTCGGTATTACCCGGGTCGTTGATCGTCATGTCGGCGGTGAACTTCACCGAGTCCTTGCTGAACGCCGTATTCAGTGACACGTAACCGGAATTGCCCGCGGCCACGACCACCACCACACCCGAGCGCACGGTCTTGTCGACCTCGATACACATCGGGCTCTGCCCGCAGGCATACCACTCTGCGTCGAATTCGTAGCCCAGGCTGAGGTTCACGCCATGTATCCGGGGCACCCGCTCGCTGCCGGCGTTCAGTTTCCGGACGTAGGCCAGGGCCTGCATCACCCGGCTCACCCGGGATGTCTCGTCCCCCGGCCCGAGTACCTTGAGGCTCACCAACTTGGCCTTCGGCGCCATACCCGCCAACCGCGACGGGTCCGCCACCGTGCGCGGCGCGGTGATCGGATCACCGCCGAACTCGGGATCGTTGAGCCGCTTCTCGACCACCACGATGTCCTCGGGCTTACGGTCCACCAAGCCACCGGCGATGATCCCGGCCACGTGCGTGCCGTGTCCGTCGGTGTCGGTCAGCGGGGCGTTGCCTCCGGTGAAGTCGTGGTGCAGATCGGCCACCGACGGATCGCGCAGGTTCTGGTAGGCGTCGAAGTGCGCGTGCTTCTCGTCGATACCGGAATCCACCACAGCCCAGACGATTCCCTCACCGAAGCTGTCGAACGACCGCTGGGCGGCGATGGCTTTGATGGTGGTCGAGGAGGCATCGATCTGCGGGTGCACCTCGAAGTCCGGCCAGATCCGGTAGATCGCGCGCTGCGACCACGCCTGCGGGACGGCATCGGCGGACACGATCGACTTGATCTGGTCGGGTGTGAGATCCCCGGCCATGAACTGATCGGCCAACGGCACCGGGGTGCCCGCCGCACGGACCAGTGTCCACAGTCCCTCCACCCGTTCGATCGCGGCAGCCACCGACGGCTGGAAGGTCAAGTTGAGCTCGATCATGATCGGTATCGGAGTGTCGTTGCTCTCCTCCGCCATCGCGGTGCGCAGCGGCGGTGTGACGACACCGGCGAGGACCGGATCTCGCTTGGGCGGTTCGGTAGTCCCGACCTCCGGGGCCAGGGTGGGCTCGTGCGAAGGAGCCGCACTCCGCACCGCCGGCGGGGGCAGGGCCTCGGTCCGGTCTCGGGCACCCGCGACGGCGTCGCCGCCCGCCTCGGTCAACTGCACCGCGTTGCTCCTGGCCGCCTTCGGGGCGACCAGCTTCCGCCTGCGCAGCGATGCGACGGCATCCCGAACACGGTTGTGCCAGTACGGGTTGTCGTTCTGGTACTGCCGGTCGCGTTCGTCGAACTGCGACGCGAACTTGGCGGCGACGGTCTCGGTCAACAACGTCAGGTCCACGGGTTTCGGTGACTTCTCCAGATCCCCCAACGCAACCAGTACCCGATCTGCCCAGACTTCCCCAGTTGAACTCACCGCGCTCCTCGGCCTGATCCGCCACCCCAGGTTTTCCTGCGTCGATTGATCGTCGCTCAGGCGGGCCGCACGTACACGCGTATTCGACTACTCGAAACGCACACGGATCAGCGACGCCGGATCGAGTAGCCCACTACTCATGTCATTTCCGCCTCCGTGAATAACAATCATGTACCGGGAGGCAGAAACGCATTCCGGCCGGAGGGAAACGAACGAATGGTGACCACGGCGAGACGGGCCCCAGCGTTCATCGCCGCTGCCCGGTCCCGCTCCCGATGGGTGACGGTCACGTTCGCGGCCCGGATCGCCCAGTACGTCGATCAGTCGGTGGGCTGGGCACGGCTTCCCAAGGCCATCGGCCTGGCCGTGCTGATCGGGCTGCGACACCAGCTGCGAACGTCGAATCTGTATGCCGCCGAACCCGCCCCGATGCCGCCAACGGGACCCGTCGACATCGGCAACTACCTGGGCGCCCGAACCCGGGACGGTTCCTACAACGACCTGAGTGACCCCAGGATGGGTGCGGTGGGGTGCCGCTTCGGACGCAACGTCCCACCCGACCACTCGTATCCGGAATCCGCCCAGCGGCTGCTCGATCCCAACCCGCGACTGGTCAGCCGCTCACTGCTGACCCGGGACAGCTTCCAGCCCGCGACGACGCTCAATCTCCTGGCCGCGGCGTGGATTCAGTTCGAGGTGCACGATTGGTTCGCCCACGGCTCGGTCCCCACCCAGCCCTGGGTCGTGCCGCTGCGCGACGACGATCCGTGGCCCGAACGGCCGATGCGGGTCGAGCGCACCCCGCCTGATCCCCACCCCAGCCCGGCGGGGCCGCCCACCTTCGTCACACAGGAATCGCACTGGTGGGACGCCTCCCAGATCTACGGGACCACACCGGCATTCGCCAGCGCCCTGCGCGCACCCGAGCACGGCAAGCTGCGAATCGACGACTCGGGCCTGCCGCCACCCGAGGTCGAGGCGACCGCGGACCTGACCGGCACCGCCGGAAACTTCTGGGTGGGTCTGGCCCTGCTGCACTCACTGTTCATGCGTGAGCACAACGCCATCTGCGACCACCTGGCCCGGGCGTACCCCTACCTGACCAGCCAACAGCTCTACGACAAGGCACGCCTGGTCAATTCCGCATTGATGGCCAAGATCCACACCGTCGACTGGACTCCGGCGATCATCGCCCACCCGACAACGGTGACGGCCATGCGCGTCAACTGGTTCGGGCTGCTCGGCGAGCGCTCGGGCCCCCGGCTCCGGCGAAGCTTCGGGCCCATCAGCCGCAGCCCGCTGCTGTACGGCATCCCCGGCTCACCCACCGCACATCACGGCGTGCCGTACTCGTTGACCGAGGAGTTCGTGGCGGTGTACCGGATGCACCCACTGATTCCCGACGAGTTCACATTCCGCTCGCTGGCCGACGACAGCGTCACCGCACAGCACGAACTACCCGAGCTTTCGGTGCTCAATGTGCGTGCCCGGCTGGCCGAAAGCCCGATGGCCGACCTGTTGTACTCCTTCGGTCGCGCCCATCCCGGGGCGTTGTCGCTGCACAATTTCCCGCGGCACCTGCAGCACATGCATCGCGTCGACGGCACCCTGATGGATCTGGCCACCATCGACCTGATCCGGTGCCGGGAACGGGGCGTACCGCGCTACAACGAGTTCCGGGAGCTGTTCCGGCTCAAGCGGGTCAAGACGTTCGAGGAGCTGACCGGCGAGACCGAGCTGGCCGCCGAGCTGCGCGAGGTCTACGACGACGACGTCGACCTCGTCGACCTGGTGATCGGCCTGTACGCCGAGCCCAAACCGCCCGGATTCGGCTTCAGCGACACCGCATTCCGGGTCTTCATCCTGATGGCCACCCGCCGGCTGGAAAGCGATCGCTTCTTCACCGCCGACTTCCGTGAGGAGACCTACACCGTCGCCGGCATGAAGTGGGTCCGGGACAACGACATGCGCTCGGTGTTGTTGCGCCACTTCCCCGAGCTTGCGCCGGCCCTGGCCGGTGTGACCAACCCGTTCGCCCCGTGGAATGTCGTAGTCCCCCGCTGAACCCGAAAGGCACCCGCATGACCGAAGCCATGGCCCCCGCCGACGTACGTCGGATCGTCGCGAGCCTCGACCCGGTTCGCTACCGCGACGATCTCGAGCAACCCAAGCCCGGCGAGGCCAAGGACATCGAGAAGATCGTCAAGGCACTGCACAAGAACAACGAACGGGCCTACAAGAAGTTCAAACATGGCCTGCGTGACGCGCATGCCAAGAGCCACGCCATCCTGCGCGGCGAGCTCATCGTCAATCCGGACCTACCCGAGGTGCTCTCCCAGGGAATGTTCGCGCAAGCGCGCAGCTACCCGGTGATCGCCCGCATCTCGACCACTTCGGGGGTACTGCGCAGCGACAGGAATCGCGGCGTGCGCGGACTCGGCATCAAGGCCATCGGCGTGCACGGCGAGCGCGCGATGAAGGACCCGGAGGATGCAAGGAACGTCACGCAGGACTTCGTGCTCGTCACCCACGAGGAGTTCCTGTTCGCCGACGCTCACGCGTACCGCAAGCTGGGGATGCTGAGCGCCACCCTGCTGGCCCGGTTGTCCGACCGTGCGTTGTGGGTCGGCAGCGAACTGCTCGGCGGGCTGCAGAAGATCGGCCTCAAGCTACCGGACAATCTGGCCGTGTTCGTCGCACCCAACCGCCCGATCCTGGGCGAGACGTTCTACTCCTCGGCCCCCATTCGGTACGGCGACTACGTGGCCCGCTTCAAGTACGAACCGACCTCGCCCGAACTCAAAGCGCTTGTCGGCCAGAATCTTCCGAAAAATCCCGGACAGGACGAGCACCGTGATCTGATCATGACGTTCTTCGAAAAGCACTCCGCGGAGTACACATTCAGCGTGCAACTGTGTCTCGACAAGGAGAAGATGCCGATCGAGGACGCCACGAGACCCTGGAAGTCATCGCCGTACCTGCCGGTGGCCAAAGTGGTGTACCCCAAGCAGAACCCGTACAGCGCACTGCGCCGCGCCTATGGCGACGACGTGCTGTCCTTCAACTCATGGCGAGGCCTGGAGGCACACCGGCCCCTGGGATCCATCAACCGGCTGAAGCTCAAGGTGTACGAGGCATCGAGCAACTTCCGGCACTCGATGAACCGCATCGCCCGGCACGAGCCCTCCGACATCGCCGAACTTCCGGACTGATCCAGCGAACGGGAAATACTTGCAATGGGAAGAACATTCGCCGCCACCCCCGACAAACACCGCCCCATCGACCCCCTGTTCGGCAGCGATCCGGCCCCGGTGCCCCTAGACTCAGGATTCATGCCTGGTCAGTGGCAGCTTTTGGACCGGCCCGCCGAGCACGAGGCCATTCGGGCCGCCCTCAGCGGGACGGACAGCTGCGGAGTCGTCCTCGTCGGAGCCGCAGGAGTCGGCAAGACCACGTTGGCGCGCACCGTCACCGCGTCGTTGAGCCGCAAGGTGCACTGGACGGCGTGCACCGAATCGTCTCGGAGCATCCCGCTCGGCGCCTTCGCCCACTGGGTGTCGTCGTCGGGATCGCGAGACCCGATCGCCCTCATCGGATCCGCACGCGAATCCCTTGTGGCCGATGGTGACACCATCGTCGGGATCGACGATGCGCATCTGCTGGACCAGTTGTCGGCGACACTGCTGCACCAGATCGCCGTGGAACGCTCCGGCCACGTGGTGGCCACGGTACGCACCGGCGAGCCGGTACCCGACGCCGTCACCTCGCTGTGGAAAGACGGCTACCTGCAGCGCTTCGAACTCAGCCCGTTCACCAAGCAGCAGAGCATCGCCCTCATCGAAACCGTGCTCGGCGGAACCCTGGAAGGGCTCAGCGCCGACGTGATGTGGGAGACCTCGGGCGGCAACCCACTGTTCCTGCGCAACATGGTCGAGGGCGCCGTCGACGCGGGCACCTTGACCAAGGTCAACGGGGTGTGGCAGTTCCGCGGCCCCACCGTCATTCCGTCCGGGCTGGTGGAACTGCTCGACGAGCGGCTGGCGCACGCCGGTGACGATGTACTGCACGCGCTGAAACTGCTGGCACTGTGCGAACCCCTGGACATCGATGCCCTGGCCGAATTGGCCGGGGAGGACGCGGTGGATGCGGCCGAGATGCGCGGCCTGATCCGGATCGTCGCCGACGACGGTCAGATCAACGTTCGTTTCAGCCACCCACTGTTCGGCGAGGCGGTGCGCAGGCGGGTCGGCACCGCGTCGGCCCGCAAGTTGCGGGGCCGGATCGCCAAGATCCTGCACGAACGCAACCTCGACTCGCCCGCCAGCCGAATCAAGTTGGCTGAGTTGGCCATCGAGAGCGACCAGGGCACCGACATCGAACTGCTGATCACGGCCGCCAAGGACGCGGTGTTCCTGTCCAACCTTCCGCTCGGCGAGAAACTGGCCCGTGCGGCCTTCGCCCACGGCGGTGGCCTGAGCGCAGCCGCACTGCTGTCCCGGGCGCTGTTGTGGCAGGGCCACCCGGTCCAGGCCGACGCCATCCTCGAGCAGTTCTCCCCTGCCGACCTCAATGAGATGGAGCTCGTGCAGTGGGGCATTCCCCGGCTGTCCAACCTCTTCTGGTCCATGGGCGATGTGGGGCGCGCGGATCAGGTCCTGGCTCTTCTGCGGGAACGAGTCACCCATCCCATCCTGAAGCTGATCGTCGATGCGACCGGTGCGGGCATGGCCGTTCACCGGAACAAAATCCCCGAGGGCCTGGAGATCGCCGAACGGGTGCTGGCAAACCCTGAGGCGCCCCGGCAGGCCGTGGATTTCGCGGCGTTCGCGGCCGGCCTGTCGATGCCGTTGATCGGTCGCGGCAACGATTTCCTGCCGATCGCATCGCGGTGCCGCACCGAGCGCAAGACCACCGACGGCATGGTCCGGATCATGGTGTTCTACGGCGAGGTGCTGGCTCTGGCCTACACCGGCCGGTTGGATCTGGCCCAGCAGCGGGCCACCGAGTACGCCGAGTTCTCCTCGGCCGGCCAATTCGCCGGCTGGGCCATCGCCAAGATCATGGAAGGCGTGGCGGCCACGCACAGCGGCCGCTTCCGTGACGCCATCCTGGCGATCGAACAGGCCCTGGCGGCACTGAACGCCGAGAGCTCCCTGCCCTGGCAGCTGCCCGGCCGGTTGCTGCTGGCCCGCGCCTACGCCGGGGTGGGCAACCCCGCCGAGGCAGAGCGGGTACTCGAGGACGCCAAGGAGCACTCGGGTGAGTTCATGGCGCTGCACGAACCCCTTCGGATGCTCGCCAAGGCCTGGCTGGCCGCCGCCAAAGGCGGGCACCGGTCGGCCATCGACCAGGCCCGGGCGGCCGCCGATGCGGCCCACTCGTCGGGTCAGTTCGCGGTCGAGGCCGAGGCCCTGCACAGCGCGGCACGCTTCGGCGACCGCAGCGTGACCCGTCGTCTGCAGGACCTGGTCGAGCGGACGGAGGGACCGCTGCCCGCCCTGTACGCCCGGCACGCCGCAGCCGTGGCGGCCGCCGACCCGGTCGAACTGGACAAGGTGGCCACCGCCTTCGAGGAAGCCGGCCTGCTGCTGTCTGCCGCCGACTCGGCCGCCCAGGCGGTGCCGCTGCACGACAAGGCCGGACATCGCCGCAACAGCACCGAATCCGCTGCTCACGCACTGCAATTGGCGTCGAAGTGCGGCGGTGCCGCCACCCCGGCGATTCGATCGGCCGCCCGCCCGCTGCCGGTGACGGCGCGCGAACGCGAGGTAGCCGGGCTGGTTGCGCAGGGGCTGTCGAACCGCGACATCGCCGAACGGCTCACCGTCTCGGTCCGCACCGTGGAGGGTCACATCTATCGGGCCTGCATCAAGCTCGGCGTGGCCGACCGCGATGAACTCGCCAAGATCGTGTGGAACGACTTGGCCCAATGACGCGAGCTCGATAGACCCAGCTCAGTAGACGTCGCGCACGTATCGCTTCTGGGCCACCAGTTCCCGCTTGTAGTCGCGCGCGGCGTCCTCGGACATCCCGCCGTGGGTGCGCAGGATCGTGGTCAGCGTCGTGTCCACGTCCTTGGCCATCCGGGCGGCGTCACCGCAGACGTAGAAGTGGGCGCCGTCGTCCAGCCAGCGCCACACCTCGGCACCGCGGTCGAGCATCTTGTGCTGCACGTACACCCGGTCGGCCTGATCACGGGAGAACGCCAGGTCCAGCCGGCTCAAGAAGCCGTCCTCGACCATGTCCTCCAGATCGTCGCGATAGTAGAAGTTCTCGCTGCGGTGCTGATCCCCGAAGAACAACCAGTTGCGGCCGCCGTGCCCCAGCGCCCGTCGCTCCTGCAGGAATCCCCGGAAGGGCGCCACGCCGGTGCCCGGGCCGACCATGATCATCGGCGTGCCCGCATCCTCGGGCGGCCGGAAATGCGGTGAGCGTTGCAGAAACACCGGCGCGGCAGCGGCCCGGTCTGCCAGGAACGTGGAACACACCCCGCCCCTGGCCGAGCCGCCGGCCCCGCGGTAACGCACCACCGACACCGTCAGCTGGACCTCGTGCGGACTGACCAGCGAGCTCGACGAGATCGAGTAGTTGCGCGGGGTCAATCGGACCAGAACCTCTTGCCACTGTTCGGGTTCGGCGCGCACCGCGAACTCGCTTACGACGTCGAGACCATTGCGGTTGCGCAGCCAATTACTGCGCCGCTCCCCCGAATTACGCAAGATCTTGGCCGCGGACTTGTCGGCGCAGGAGTCCGCGACGAACCGCAGCAGGTCCGGCGTCACCCGGCAGATGTCGTAGGAGGAGATGAGCGCATCGCGCAGCGACTGCTCGACACCGTCGACCTCGATCACCGAGTTCGGGTTGAGCGCGGTGGCCGCAAGCCAGGAGTCGACCACGGCCGGATCGTTGCTGGCATAGACACCAAGCGAATCACCGACCGAATAGCTCACGTCGTACTCGGAGATGTCGAAGCCGAACTGGCGGACCTCCTTGGCCGCGCTCGCCGTCGTCAGCAGCTCGTTGCGCGCCAGCACGGCCAGAATCGGCTTGGCCCTGGTGAATTCGTCGGGTTCGGTAGGGATGACGGTGCGGGTGGCGCCGCCGGCGATGGCAGGGACGGGCGTGGCACCGGCAAGCGCCGTGGTGACCGAATCGGCCCAGACCCGCAACGGCTCGTCATCGTAGGCCTCGCAGTCGGCGCGCTCGAGCAGCTTGGTGGCACCCAGATCGGCCAGCCGCTGGTCCAGGGATTTGGCATGCCCGCAGAAGTTGTCGTAGGACTTGTCACCGATGCCGAGCACCGCATAGCGAACCCCGTGCAGCTGCGGGGCGTCCGGGGCCTGCAGCCGGCTCCAGAAGTCCGCGCCGTTGTCCGGTGGGCCACCATCGCCGAATGTGCTGGTGACCACCAGGATGTCGCGGGCGGCAGCCAGGTCGGCCAGCGCGAGGTCATCCATGTTGACCAACGAAGCACCGTCGATGCGGCCCGCCAGCCCGGCCGCGAACTCCTCGGCGGTGCCGGTCTGTGAAGCCCACAACACCAGCGGCCCGCCTGGCACCGAAAGCTCGCTCGGCGCGCCGTCGCCGGCCCGCGAGTAGCGTCCGGCCAGCACCCCGTCCACCCACAGCCGCACCTTGTTACTGATCGGCGCCACGTCCGGAAGTACCGGCACTCCCACGGGATCTTCCGGAAGGCCGGTGAAAAATCCAGCCAGATAGATCTTTTCGTCCTGGCTCAGGGCCGGCTTGTGCACGGCACTCAATCCCATTTCCGCGGCCAGCGGATGCAGCGCCGGGGTTCCGTCGAGCGACCGGACCGGACGCAGGCTGACCGCGCACACCTTGAACTCGGGCTGCAACGAGTCCGGGTCGACGGCGTCGTTGGTCACGGCGTTCACGGTCAGGTACTCACCGTGTTCGTCGTTCCAGTGAAACGGCGCAAAACAGTTGCCGGGCCGCACCCGGTCCGACAGCACGGCGGGGAGCACCGCGCGCCCCCGCCGGGACGTCAGCTCGACCGGTTGTCCCTCCACGATGTCGAGTTCCAGGGCGTCCAACGGGTGGATTTCGACGAACGGCGCAGGATTGAGCTTGTTGAGCTTGTCTACCTTGCCGGTCTTCGTCATGGTGTGCCATTGATGTTGCAGCCGACCGGTGTTGAGCACCATCGGATAGTCGTCATCGGGCAGCTCCGCGGCATCCATGTGCGGCCAGGGCATGGAAGATGGCCCGCCGCGACGGCGTCGCGAAGGCCAGCCGGGGCCGGTGACCGTCGGCGTCGACGAACAACTCCTGACTGATGCCGTCGTTGAGGTAGCGGACCGGGTGCCGGTCGTCCTCCCCTCCGGGACCGTCGACCGGTGGAACCGGCCACTGCAGAGGGCTCTGGCGCAGCCTCTCGTAGTCGGCGCCGCGCAGGTCATATCCGGTCTTCGGGTTGGCGAACCCACGGATCTCGGCGAAGACCTCTTCTGCGGACTGGTAATCGAAGTGTTCGGCGAACCCCAGATGCGCGGCCACCTCGCAAATCAGCTGCCAGTCCGGCCGGGCCTGCCCCAGCGGAGCGAGCGACGGGGACAGCAGGGTCAGGTTTCGTTCCGAATTGACCATGACGCCTTCGGATTCCGCCCACAACGCGGCGGGCAACAGGATGTCCGCGTAATGATTGGTGGCCGTGGACCGGTAGGCATCCTGGACGACGACCAGCTCGGCGGCCTCCAGACCGTTGATCACCGTCTTGCGGTTGGCGACGCTGGCAACAGGATTCGTGCAGATGATCCAGCAGGCCTTGATCAAGCCCTGCTCCATCTGCTCGAACATGCCGATGGTGCCGGGACCGACCTCGGAGCGGATGGTGCCGGGCGCAAGCCCCCACCGGGTTTCGACGAACGCCCGGTCATCGGCTGCGAACACCGCCCGCTGGCCGGGCAGACCCGGCCCCATGTACCCCATCTCACGGCCGCCCATGGCGTTGGGCTGACCGGTCAACGACATCGGCCCGCTACCCGGACGGCAGATGGCGCCGGTCGCCAGGTGCAGATTGCAGATCGCATTGGTGTTCCAGGTGCCGTGCGTGCTCTGGTTGAGCCCCATGGTCCAGCAACTCATCCACTCCCCGGCCTCGGCGATCATCGCTGCGGCAGTGCGGATGTCGGATTCGGGGATGCCGGTGATCTCGGCGACCCGGTCCGGTGGGTAGTCGGCGAGAAGTTCCAGTACGACGGGCCACCCTTCGGTGTGCTCGGCGATGAACTCATGGTCGATGTCGCCGCTCTCCACCAACAGGTGCAACAGGCCGTTGAGCAGGGCCAGATCGGTTCCCGGGTTGATCTGCAGGAACAGGTCGGCACGTTCGGCGGTCGCGTTGCGGCGCGGGTCCACCACGATCAGCTTGGCGCCGGCTTTGAGTCGATCGGCCATGCGCAGGAACAGGATCGGATGACAGTCGGCCATGTTGGCACCGGTGACGAAGAACAGGTCGGCCCGGTCGAAATCGGTGTAGGAACCCGGCGGCCCGTCGGAGCCGAGTGACTGTTTGAAACCCGTGCCCGCACTCGCCATGCACAACCGGGAATTCGATTCGATGTGCACGGTACGCAGGAAACCCTTGGCGAGCTTGGTGGCCAGGTACTGCGCCTCCAGCGTCATCTGTCCGGACACATACAGGGCGACGGCGTCGGGGCCGTGCTCGTCGACGATGGCCCGCAACCGGCGCCCCGCCTCGGCTACCGCGTCGTCCACCGGTGTCGGCAGCAGTTCATCGGCACGCGTGGGACGCAGCAAAGCGGATGTGAGCCGGTCGTCGTCGGCGGCCATCATCTCGGCGTGCATCGCCCCCTTGGTGCACAGCCGGCCGAAATTCGTGGGGTGCAGCTTGTCGCCGCTCACCCGGGCGATCACCGTGCGGCCGTCATCGACCCTGGTAGTGACCTCGATACCGCAGCCGACGCCACAGTACGAACACGCAGTCCGGTGTGTCTTGTCCGGGACCGAACCCGGGGCCGCGCCGTCCGCCATGCCCCCATCGTGCGGTGGGGGTGTTGTCGGATCTTTCCAGCGACGTTATCGCCACGAAAACTGATCCTCACCGCGCGAAGATGCCCCGTGTGAGGAGAAAACTCCCAGTTCAGAGCGTATTAGTGGTGCTCGGGTTTGACCGCAAGAACCGGTTTGGGGCATTCCAGCAGCAATTGTTGCGACACGCTGCCCAGCAACAGCTTGCCCACCGGGCTGCGGTGCCGAATACCGATCACCAGCAACTCCGCGTCGGCCGCATCCATCGCATCGAGCAGTTCGGTGGCCGCGTCGACCCCCACCGGCTGGCGCAACTCGAACGGCACGCCGCTCTCCCGTAGCCGTTCCTCGACATCGTGAACCTGACCGGAGCGGGCGAACCGGGAATCCACATAGGCCTCGCCCGAGGTCGCGTTGATCACCAGCAGGCTGGTGCCCCGCAGGGCGGCCTCGGCGATGGCGTGCTCGACAGCGGCAATGCCGAAGGCGTCCGCGGTGTAGCCGACGACAATCATGGGTTCTCCTCGCGCAAGCGCTCGCCGGTTGTCATGCCTGGGTCGCCTTCTCCTGCTGATCCGCATCATCCTCGACGATCAACAGCGTCTCCTCACTGCGGTGCATCAGCTTGAGCACCAACGGCATCAACAACAGGATGGCCATGAGCACATAGGTGACGATCGCGACGGGCTCGGTGAACAGGCTGGTCCAGTCGCCGCCGCCGAGCTGCAGACTCTGACGCAGTTGCCGTTCGATGCGAGGGCCCAGGATCACCCCGATGATCAACGGCAGCACCGGCAATCCGAATCGGCGCATCATCAAACCGAGCAGCCCGAACACCAGCAGCAGGACCAGATCCAAGGGTTGCACGTTGACGGCGAACGCCCCCAGCGTGGCGAAGAACAGGATGCCCGCGTACAGGTACGGCCGTGGCGTGCGGAGCAGCTTGGCCCACAGCGGCGCAAGCGGCAGGTTGAGCACCAGCAGCAGGAAGTTGCCGATGAACAGGCTGGCGATCAAGGTCCAGATCAGCAGCGGTTCCTTCTCGAAAAGCGTTGGCCCGGGCTGAATCCCATAGGACACGAACGCCGTCAGCATCACCGCGGCGGTGGCGTTGGTGGGCAGCCCGAGCGACAGCATCGGCACCAGGGTGCCCGCCGCCGAGGCGTTGTTGGCCGCCTCGGGTCCGGCCACACCCTCGATGGCGCCCTTGCCGAACTCCTCGGGGTGCTTGGAGAGCCGCTTCTCGGTGATGTAGGACAGGAACGTCGGCAACTCGGCACCACCGGCGGGCAGTGCGCCGAACGGGAACCCGTAGGCGGTGCCACGCAGCCACGGTTTCCATGACCGGCCGAAATCCTCGCCGCTCATCCACGGCCGCCCCACCGGAATCACGTCGGCGGGCCTGCGACGCAAATGCGCCGCCACCCACAGCGCCTCGCCGAGTGCGAAGATCGCCACCGCGATCACCACGATGTCGATGCCGTCGGACAACTGGGGCAGGCCGAAGGTGGCGCGCGGCTGGCCGGTGAGGAAGTCGATACCGACCACGCCGATCGCCAGGCCGAGGAACAGCGAGATCGCACCGCGCAGCTTGGAGGAGCCGAGCACGGCGGTGACCGCGACCAGTGCGAACAGCATGATGGCCAGGTAGGACGGCGCGCCGAGGGTCACCGCGAACCGCGAGATCGGCGGCGCGAAGGCGGCCAGTAGGGCGGTGCCGATCGCGCCCGCGACGAAGGAGCCGATCGCGGCGGTGGCCAGCGCCTGCGCGGCCCGGCCGGCCTTGGCCATCTTGTTGCCCTCGATCGCGGTGATCACCGACGAGGATTCACCCGGGGTGTTCAGCAGGATCGAGGTCGTCGACCCGCCGTACATCCCGCCGTAGAAGATCCCGGCGAACATGATGAAGGCGGCGCTGGGGCTGACGTTGTAGGTGACCGGTAGCAGCAGTGCCACCGTCATGGCCGGGCCGATTCCCGGCAGCACACCGACCGCGGTACCCAGCAGCACGCCGATCACGGCGTACATCAGGTTCATCGGGGTCGCGGCCTCGGCGAACCCCTGAAGCAACCATTCGAAGTTACCCATTTACAGAATCCCGTCCAGAATGCCTGCGGGCAGCGGGATTCCGAGCCCGGAGTAGAACGCGTAGAAGCTCGCCACCGACAGCACCGCGCCGATCGCGAGGTTCCGGATGTAGTGGCGATTGCCGAGAATCGTTGCCGCCCCGGCGAACAGCAGTGCACCGGTGATGGCCCAACCCAACGGCTTGACCAGGACGATCACCAGCACGAACAGTCCGACCAGCAGTCCGACCGTGCGCCAGTCCCCCGGCATGTTCGGGTCGACGTCCTCACCGGCGTCCGCCTCACCGACCGATCCGCGCGGTATCGCGATCGCCAGGATCATCGCGAGAACGATCAGGATGATCCCGATCCCGAGCGGAAATGCCCGCGGCCCAACGGGGTCCACCTTGGCGAACCCGCCGGTCAAGGTGAGCGCGTCATAGATCAGGAATCCGCCCACGGCCACCAGGACCGCACAGACCAGATACTGAGCCTTGTCGACCTTCACAACAACCCCAATTCGCTCAGCGTCGTCGAGACGCGCTTGTCCTGATCGCGCAGGAATTGTTCGAAGTCCGCGCCGGTGCTGAACGCGTCACTCCAGCCGTTCTTGACCAGCGCGTCGCGCCACTGCTGGGTGCCGTGCAGATCGGTCAGGGCGCGCACCATGGCATCCCTGGCCTCACCGGAAATTCCTGGCGGCGCGAGTATTCCGCGCCAGTTGGTGAACGTGAGGTCGATACCGGCCTCGGTCAGGGTGGGCGCATCGACCCCGTCGACGCGTTTGGCCCCCGACACCGCCAGCACCCGGACCTGGCCGGCCTCGATCTGGTCGACGAATTCGCCGAGTCCGGTGGTGCCCGCCGCGATCTTCTTGCCCAGCAGGGCCGTCAGCAGGTCACCGCCGCCGTCGTAGGTGATGTAGTTGACCTTGCGCGGGTCGACTCCGACCGCGCGCGCGGTTTCCATCGGGAACAGGTGATCCGGTCCGCCCGGCGACGATCCGCCACCGATCGTGACCTTGGCCGGATCGGCCTTCCACGCCGCGACCAGATCGCCGATGGTGCGGAACGGCGAATCCCCGGGCACCAGAATGCCTTCCTGCTCCTCGACCATCTTGGCCAGTGCGGTGGCGTCCGAGGCGCGCGCCGAGGAGCCGTTGGTGTACACGGCTCCCACCACGCCGAGCCCCATCATCATCATGAGGTCGTCGTTGCCCTTTTCGTTCATCAGCCGGGCCATCGCGACAGTGCCGCCGGCCCCGATGACGTTGAATACCTCGATGCGGCCAGTGATGTCGCTGTCTTCCATGATCTTCACCGCAGTGCGCGCCGTCAGGTCGTAGCCGCCACCCGGACTGTTGGGCACCATCATGCGCAGTCTGTGCAGGCCGCGGGATTGATCGCCGCGGGTGACACCGCACGCCGTCACCAGCAGCAGTGCGACCACGGCCACCATCAGCGCGGCACCTA
The DNA here is from genome assembly GCF_048282715.1 of Mycobacterium sp. 134. Classification (NCBI taxonomy): domain Bacteria; kingdom Bacillati; phylum Actinomycetota; class Actinomycetes; order Mycobacteriales; family Mycobacteriaceae; genus Mycobacterium; species Mycobacterium sp. 134. Next base: position 2,658,484 of record NZ_JBLVUN010000008.1, on the reverse strand, counting down.
GACGTCGAAACCTCATGTTCAGCAATACTGGACCCACGACGTGACGTAGGTCACCCATTCGGACGCAAAGGAAGTTTTGTTCGTTGAGTTCACTGGTCGGGCGTTCATCACCGTCCGCGCGGGCTCGGTCCCTACGGGGCGGCAGCCTGGCCGGTCGCTTCCTCGTGTTCCAGCTGCTGGTGGTCGCGGTGGTACTGATCGCGGTGGCCGCGGTGTCGGTGACGCAATCCACCCGCGAGTTCCGCGATGTGCGCGGGCAGCGAATGATCGCGGTCGCCGAGAACGTGGCGTCCACGCCGATCGTCCGAGACCGGTACGACGACCCGTTCGCCGCCCAGGTCCTGGCCCCCGAGGTCGACCGCGCGGTGGCACTGTCGGGCGCCGAGCTGGCCGAGATCACCGATCCGGCCGGGGTTGTGCGAGTGTCGTCGGATCCCGCCCGCGTCGGGCAACGACTCGACCTCGGCACCACCCGGGCCGACGAAGGCCGCGCCTGGTCCGGCGACACCGACGTCGACGGCACGCATCGCCTGGTGGGACAGGTGCCCATTCTGTCCGCCGACGGGGCGGTGCTCGCGATCGTCTCGGTCAGCGAGCGCTACCCGTCCGTGTGGCAGTTGTTGGGCGGTGCCGGCGAACGGCTGCTGATCTACCTGGGACTGGGCGCGACGCTCGGCATGCTCGCATCGTGGTTGTTGTCGCGCCGCATCACCCGCCACACCCGCGGCCTGGACATCGCCGAGATCGCCAGCCTGGCCGATCACCGGGAAGCGCTGCTACACAGCATCCGCGAGGGCGTGGTGGCGGTGAACAACGAGGGAGTCATCACGGTGGTCAACGACAGCGCATCCGATCTGCTCGGTATCAGCGCGGATGCGGTGGGCCGCCGTGCCGACGAGGTCGGACTGGAGCCGGCCGTGGTGGCATTCCTGTTGTCCGGCGGGGGAACTCGCGCCGACGATTCGGATGTGGTGATCACCACCCGCACCCGGGTGCTGGCGCTCAACCGCCGTGCGGCACGCAGCCAGGGCCAGCGCATCGGTACGGTGACCACCATGCGCGACAGCACCGAGCTCGCCGCACTACAGGCACAACTGTCTTCACACCGCAGCGTGACCGATACGCTGCGGGCCCAGACCCACGAGTTCTCCAATCAGCTGCATACCATCTCCGGGCTGGTCCAGCTGGGCGAGTTCGATGCGGTGCGCGATCTGGTGGGCACCCTGACCCGGCGTCGTGCCGAGATCAACGAGGCTGTCACCCAACATGTTTCCGATCCCGCGGTGGCGGCACTGCTGATCGCCAAGACATCTCTGGCCGCCGAGAGCGGGGTCGCCCTCGCCCTGACCGGCGACAGCCACCTCAGCGCGCTCGACCCGGCCCTGGCGACCGACGTGATCACGCTGCTGGGCAATCTGATCGACAACGCCGTCGATGTGTCCGTCGGCTCGGTGGCGGCGCAGGTGACGGTCCGCATCGACGACTCGGCCGGGCTGCTGCTGGCCGTCTCGGATTCGGGACCCGGTGTGCCCGAACATCTTCGGGAGTCCATCTTCTCCCGCGGCGTCACGTCCAAGGCCCACGTGCCCGGCGGCAGGGGCATCGGACTGGCCCTGGTACGCCTGGTGACCGCCCAGCACGGCGGCGACGTCGAAGTCACCGACACCCCCGGCGGCGGCGCCCTGTTCGTGGTGCGGCTCCATGCGTGACGTACTGGTCGTCGACGACGACTTCATGGTCGCCGAGATACATCGCCGCTTCGTCGACCGCGTCGACGGGTACCGCGCGGTGTCCGTGGCGCGCAACGGAACCGAGGCCCTGGCAGCAGCCGCCGATCTCCGTCCCGACCTCATCCTGCTCGATGTCTACCTGCCGGACATGACCGGATTGGAGGTGCTGCGACGTCTCCGTGCCGACGGCAACCCCGTCGGCGTCATCATGGTCACAGCCGCCCGCGAACTCGACACGGTACGCGGCGCGTTGGACGGCGGCGCCGCCGACTACCTGATCAAACCATTCGATTTCGATCAGCTGCAGGCGAAACTGGCGGCCTTCGCCGCGCGTGCCGAGGCGCTGGCGGCGGCAGGCGGTGCGGATCAATCGACCATCGACGCGCTGTTCGGCGCCCCGGCTGCCGTGATGCCCAAGGGGCTCGGAACGGAAACCGGCCGGCTGGTCATGGACGCGGTGCGTACGGCAGGCGAAGTATCTGCCACGGAATGCGCTGAGCTGGTGGGCATTTCACGCGTCAGCGCACGGCGCTACCTGGAGCACTACCTGAGCACCGGGGCGCTGGAGCTGCGTCTGCAGTACGGCGCGGGCCGGCCCGCGCGACGCTACCGGGCCCGTTGAGGTGCCCTCTCTGCGCCGAAACTACGGGTTATGCCCAGAATTCGGCATTCCGCATCAACAACCGTAGTCTCGGCGCGGGCAGAACTGGGGTAGCACGCTACTCACGACCCGCAGGGGTCGAAGAGACCAGCATCGATATCAACAGGTTCTGGCCCGATCACGCGGAGGCTGTCATGACCCTGGTAACCGATGCTGCCCTTCCCACGCTGGACTACGAGAACGAGACCGACCCGGAGGAAGTGCACCGCCTGATCGCCGCGGCCCGCGCCCGGTCCCCGATCGCGATGGGCCCGCACGGTCCGGAGCTGCTGAGCTACGACCTTGTCCGCGCCGCGCTGCGCGACGCGCGCTTCGAGGTCCCCAGAGGCATGTTCCTGGCCGCACAGGGAATCACCTCCGGTCCGCTGTGGGACCGCGCGAACAGCAGTCTGCTGGGTGTCGACGCCGAATCACACACGCGGCTGCGGCGTCTGATCGCCAAGGCGTTCGCACCCCGTAACGCCGAGAGACTGCGCGAAACCTGCATCGACGTCGTCACGGAACTCACCGACCCGCACCTGTCCGCAGGGCGCTGCGATGTGGTGGCCGATATCGCGGTGCAGTATCCGATCCCGGTGATCTGCGCGCTGCTCGGGGCTCCGCGTCAGGACTGGCATCTGTTCTCCCGTTGGGCCGATGACATCTTCAAGATGTTCAGCTGGAATCTCGGCGACCACGCCGACGCGGTCGAAGCGGCCTGGGTGCAGCTCGACGACTACGTCGATGCCATGGTGGTGCGCCGGAACTCCACCCTCACCGACGACCTGCTCTCCGATCTGATCCGGGCCGAGGTGGACGGAGACCGGCTCACTCACTCCGAACTGTTGATGCTGGCCGGCGGAGTGCTACTGGCCGGCACCGACACCACCCGCAACCAGCTCGCGGCGGCCGTCCAGGTGCTCTGCGACTACCCCGAGCAATGGCTGTTGCTGGCCGAGAATCCTGATATGGCACCGCTTTTCGTCGATGAACTGCTGCGCCACACCCCCATCGCCCTGAGCAGCGTGCGGATTGCCCGCGAGAATGTCGAACTGGCCGGGCTCACCATCCCGGCCGGGACCCACGTGGCGGTGAACTTCGCTGCGGCCAACCGCGATCCACAGGTGTATGACGATCCGGAGAGTTTCGACGTCAACCGGATCGGACCGCCGCCAATGCTGACGTTCGGCGGCGGTCTGCACTACTGCCTCGGCGTCCACCTGGCCCGGGTCGAGCTCACCGAGGCGTTGCGCGTGCTGACCGGGAAGCTGCACAACCCGCACTGCGTCGGCCGCGCCCGGTGGAAGCCGATGACCGGGATCACCGGGCCGGCATCACTGCCCGTGACCTTCGAAGCGGCCTGAAGGTCCAAAAACTGGACCTGAAGTGCGATCGTCTCCGGTGGGCGAAATAATGACGGCGTGACACCGAAGGTTCTGTTCCTGCGCAACGACCGCACGGCCACCGAGGCCATGCTGGCCGACGTCTTCTCCGGGTGCGGATTCGACATCGACACGTTCGATGTCGTCTCGCCCGAGCGGGACGACAGCCCCGCCGGCCAGGTGACCTTCCCCGACCCGATCGATTACGACGTGATCGTTCCGCTCGGCGCCCGCTGGGCGGTCTACGACGAACCCCTGGTCAGCAGCTGGGTCGGTGCCGAGATGGCCATGGTGCGTCGCGCCGTCGAGTCCGGGGTCGGCGTGCTCGGCGTGTGCTTCGGCGGACAGCTCATCGCGCAGGCCCTCGGCGGATCGGTCAGCAGATCGCCGGTGCCCGAGATCGGGTGGTACGACGTGGTCACCGACGATGAGGGGCTGGTCCCGGGTGGCCGGTGGTTCCAGTGGCATTTCGACCGCTGGACACTTCCGCCCGGCGCCACCGAGATCGCCCGGACGCCCGATGCCTCACAGGCATTCGTCCTGGGCACGGCGCTGGCACTGCAGTTCCACCCCGAGCTCGATTCCGAGCTGCTGGAAGTCTGGTTGGCCCACGACCGCGACGGCGACGCGGCCGGAATCGGGCGCACCCACGACGAATTACGCTTGCAAACAAAGGAACTCACCGAAGACGCGGCCGCCCGGCTGAACACGCTGGTCCGCGGATTCCTGAACCGGGTGGTCCGGGCGCAGCCGTCGACGTAGGCTGACATCAGCCGGCGAAACTCTCCGTGGCCGGCGACAGCGCTGATGAATGCCTGGGGTCTGCGAGCGAGCAGAGAACGCATCTACCAGGACCGCCACGAAGCGGGCCGGGTCCTGGCTGAACAGCTGGTGTCCTACCGGGATCAACCCGACGTCCTCGTTTTGGGCCTGGCCCGGGGCGGAGTCCCGATCGCCTGGGAAGTCGCCTCCCACCTGCACGCACCGCTGGATGTCTTCGTGGTCCGCAAGCTGGGCGTGCCGCAGTGGCAGGAACTCGCCATGGGCGCGGTGGCCTCCGGCGGCGGCTTGGTGATCAACGACGGCCTGGTGGATCGCCTCGGCATCGACCAGGACACCATCCTCGAGACGATCCGGCGCGAGACCGCCGAAATCGAGCGCCGGGAACAGGCCTATCGCGGAGGACGACCCGCACCCGACCTGTCCGGCCGGACGGTGATCCTGGTCGACGACGGCATCGCCACCGGCGCCACCATGCTGGCCGCGGTCCGCGCCGTGCGGGCGGCCCGGCGGGTCGTGGTGGCCGTGCCGGTCGGGCCACCGACCCTGAGCAGCCAACTACGGGATGAGGCCGACGACGTCGTGTGCGCCAGTACCCCGCCCCAGTTCGACGCGGTGGGTCAGGCGTTCGTGGATTTCCACCAGGTCAGCGACGACGAGGTTCGCCATCTGCTGGACGAGCCCACCACGGAGCCGGGCGAGAGTTAGTTCTTGTACTTCTCGGTGGAATCGTCGGCCTCGACGTCGACGTCTGCGGCGTCGGACTCCACGGCGACATCTGATTCGGGCTCGGCGACCAAATCGTCGGGATAGTCCACCGGCGCATCCACCGCGTCGAAGGTCTCGGTTGTTTCGGTGGCGTCGGCTTCACTCGTATCCGAGGCCGCGACGGCGTCGTGGCCGTCGCCGGCCTTGGAACCGCGCGAGCGTTCCCGCAATGCATCGACGATCAGCAGCAGCACGCCGATCACGCTGGCACCGATACAGACCCAGGCGATCAACTCATTGCTGGTGACCACCGCGGTCACCAGCGCGGCCAGGCCGATGACGGCAAGCACGAGCGCAATGATCAACATCGTTCAACCCTAAGTGTGGTGGCCCGGGATCGGGCCGGTTCACGACAGTGTGAGGAAGTCAGTCTTGTCGGCTAGTTGTTGCCGCGGTTGAACTGGCTGAAACCACCGGCCGAGTCGTTGTTGGCGCTGGAATCCACCGGTGCGGCCGAACCGCGCTGGCCCAGCTCTTCGAGCTGAGACTCCAGGTAGGTCTTCAGACGCGTCCGGTACTCACGCTCGAACGTCCGCAGCTGCTCCAGGCGGCCCTCCAGGACCGTGCGCTGCTGGTTGATCGTGCCCATGATCTCGGAGTGCTTGCGCTCGGCGTCGGCCTGCAGGGCGTCGGCCTTCTCCTGGGCCTGACGCAGCTGGGTCTCCGAGCGGGTCTGCGCGTCGGCCAGCATGGCATCGGCACGGGTGCGGGCCTCCGAGACCGTGGTCTCGGCGGTCTTGCGGGCGTCGCTGACCATGGCGTCGGCCTGGGCCCGGGCATCCGAGAGCAGCTTCTCCGACTCGGCCTTGGCCGTGGAGGTCAGACGATCGGCGGTGTCCTGCGCCAGGCTGAGCACCCGGGCGGCGCGTACGGCGGTGTCCTCGCTGGGCGGCGCGGCAGGGGCAACCGGCGCCGGCGGGGCCTCGTACACCGGCTGGGGCGCCGGGGTCGGCTCGGGCTCCGGCTCGTAGAGCGGGATCGACTGGGTGGACTGGGCGCCACCGCCGGCCCGCGCCGATGCCAGCTCCTGATCGAGCTCGGACACTCGCTGCCGGAGATCGGCGTTCTCCTCGATGAGCCGAGTCAGCTCGTTCTCAACCAGATCGAGAAAGGCATCGACCTCGTCCTCGTTGTAGCCACGTTTGCCGATGGGCGGCTTGCTGAACGCGACGTTATGGACGTCCGCTGGTGTGAGCGGCATTGTCTGCCCCCTTGAAGTCTTGGACCGTCAACCGATCTCAAAGTGTAAAGCCTTGCTTGATCGCAACTGGAGTCCATCCTGTCACACCAGACCCGGCGGTTGCAGTGGAGGCCTATTTTTAAGAACGAATTTCAATCTTCTTACGCAATTGTGGACCATTCGGCAAACGTCGAGATCGCCTCTCCCCCGCCGCTCGCGTCCACCGTCTACATCGCCGCGTTGAACGCCAGCTGCATCCCGATGAACGCCGCGAGGAGCAGCACCATGATCGACAGGTCGAAGCGCACGGCGCCTATCGTGAGCTGGGGAATGAGCCGCCTCAGTAGTTTTACCGGCGGATCGGTCACGGTCATGATGACCTCCAGCACGACGACGGTCAGACCCTTGGGGTGCCAGTCGCGGCTGAACGACCGGATGAACTCGACGACGACGCGCGCGATGAGCAGCAGCCAGAAGATGAACAGCGCGAAACCGAGAATTTCGAAGAACAGCGACAACTGAGCCGACCTCACTACAGCAGGATGTGTGACATTGGATACAGGTCGCCGTAGGCCGGACACATCTCACACAGAAGACGTGGTCAACCGATAGTGCGACGCCGCCAGCCTACCCGGGCCCCGTCCCGGGGATCAGGTAGCGCGGCGGCGCCGTGCCGCGACTGGCGTCGCGGCACTACTGGTAGGCGTAGAAGCCGGCCTCGGCGATCCGGCGCCGCTGCTCGGCACTGACGTCGACGTCAGCCGGCGACAACAGGAAGACCTTGGTGGCCACCTTGTCGAACGAGCCGCGCAGCGCGAACGCCAGGCCGGCGGCAAAGTCGACCAGTCGCTTGGCGTCGGCGTTGTCCATCGACACCAGGTCCATGATCACCGGGGTGCCGTCGCGGAAGCGCTCGCCGATGGTGCGGGCCTCGCTGTAGTCCTTGGGCCGCAGCGTGGTGATCTTTGCCAGCGGGCTGCCCGCCTCGAACAGTTCGGCCATCCGGCGGGGATCCATCGCGAGCGAACCGCGGGTGGATCCGGCCAGTCCACCGAGACGCGGTGCGGGACGGTCGAATTCGCGGGGGCCGCGCATCCGGGCATCGAACCGCTGCTCGTCGGCGAAACCGCCCGGGTAGCCACCCCGATAGGCCGGGCCCTCGTCGTACTCGGGGGCCTCGTAGCCGTAGCTGTCGTCCTCGAAACGCTCGTCACGGGGACGCCGCGCGTAGCTGCGGGCAGCGCCACGGTCGTCGTCCTCGTAGTACTCGTCGTCGTAGTCCTCCATCGGCGCCATGCCGAAGTAGGCCTTGACCTTGTGCAGTGTGCTCATCTCGGCGACCCTTCTGCGGACGGTGGGGGTGGTGATGTCTGTGATGAAGATGTGACTGGAGTGACTACTGCGGGTGACGTTAGCGGGCGTTGCCCCATGAGCGCGGTACCGACACGCACACACGTCGATCCGTGTTTGACCGCGCTTTCGAGATCCCCGGACATTCCCGCCGAAAGTTCGAGCCGGTGCTGGTAGTCGCGCTGCACCCGGTCCCGTTCGGCGGCCAGACGTGCGAACGCGTCGTCGGGATCCCATTCCAGCGGCGGGATTCCCATCAGCCCGACGAACTCCAACGCCTCTGCGGCGTTCGCTGACCCACAGATTTCGTCGACGAGGTCGGAGGCATTCACATCGACACCGCCCCGTTCGGTATCGCCGTCCAGACTGATCTGGATGTAGACGCGCAACGGCTGCGGGCGGCGGCCGGCGGCCAGCGCGTCGCCCGCGGCCCGGTCCAGCGCCGTCAGCAGGCGGGTGCTGTCGACCGAGTGCGCGGTGTGCGCCCACCCCGCGACGGCCCGCGCCTTCTTGCGCTGGATACGCCCGACCATGTGCCAGCGAATCGGCACATCCGACAATTCCGCGCGAACGGATTCGACTTTATCGGCGGCTTCCTGTTCGCGGGATTCACCAAATGCGAGGCACCCTAATTGATTGAGAATAATGACATCGGAGGCCGGAAAGTATTTCGTGATCGGGAGTAATTCAATTTCATTCACATTTCGCCCGACAGATTCTGCGGCGCGTGCCAGGCGCGCCCGCGCCGCACCGAGCGCAGCGGTCAACTCGGCAGTCCGATCCGCGTCACGCCCGCGCTGCACGGTGCTCATCTCACCCTCACTCCAGGCCCATCCGGGGATCGTTCACCGGCGCTGCTCCATCCACACCACACTCGCCAGGCGCCCGGTTGGTGCATCACGGCGATGACTGAACAGCGCGCGGTCTGCCACGGTGCACCGCGGGTCGACGTCGATCGCGGTGACACCCAAAGCCGTTAACTGCCGGGCGATTCCGGCCCGCAAGTCCAAGCCCGGCGTGCCACGCGAGGTACGGGTGCGCGAGCCGGGCAGCACCGCCTCCACTTCGGCCGCCATCTGTTCGGGCACCTCGTAGTTGGCGCCGCTGACCGCGGGGCCGAGCAGCACCGAGACGTCCTCGGCACGGGCCCCGGCGGCCACCATCGCCTCCAGGGTCCTGGCCACGATGCCCTTCTGGGCGCCGACCCGTCCGGCATGGACGGCCGCGATGACCCCGGCGCGCGCGTCGCCCATTAAAACGGGGACGCAATCCGCGGTCACGACGACCAATGCCAAACCCGGGGTCGTCGTCACCAATGCGTCGGCATTATCGACCGCGGTGTCGCGCGGGCCGTCCACGGTGACGACGTGATCGCTGTGAACCTGATTCATCCAGACCAGCGCGTCGGCCCCGACGGCGGCGGCCAGCCGCCTCCGGTTCTGGGCCACCGCCGCAGGGTTGTCGCCGACGTGGTCGCCGAGGTTGAACGAATCGAAGGGCGGCGCCGAGACGCCGCCGGCGCGGGTTGTCGTCACCCGCCGAATACGAACACTCACAATCCCAGTATCCGAACCCGCCGCCGGGCCCGGCTCAGTGCCGCATGAACGGCGGCACGTCGACATCGTCGTCGGCGATCCCGCCGTCTCCGTCGCCACCGACGCTCACGGTGGCGCCATTCGTGTGGGCCGGGACGCTCACCGCGTCCGTCGGCTCGAACAACGACGTGGTCACCTTGCCCGCCCGCGCCGAGGCGATCGGCTGGGTCTGCGCCGCGCTCGGACTGACCACCGGCTTTCGGCTGGGTCCGGCGCTGTCGAAGCCGGCCGCGATGACCGTGACCCGAACCTCGTCGCCGAGCGAATCGTCGATCACCGTGCCGAAGATGATGTTGGCCTCGGGATGGGCCGCGTCCTGCACCAGCGAGGCGGCCTCGTTGATCTCGAACAGGCCCAGGTCACTGCCGCCGGCCACCGACAGCAGCACGCCCTGCGCGCCTTCCATCGAGGCTTCCAGCAGCGGAGAGTTGATCGCGATCTCGGCCGCCTTGAGCGCACGGCCGTCACCGCGTGCCGAGCCGATGCCCATCAGCGCCGTGCCCGCCCCGCTCATCACACCCTTGACGTCGGCGAAGTCGACGTTGATCAGGCCCGGTGTGGTGATCAGGTCGGTGATGCCCTGCACGCCGTTGAGCAGCACCTCGTCGGCACTGCGGAAGGCGTCCATCAACGACACCGCGGCGTCGCCCATCTGGAGCAGCCGGTCGTTGGGGATCACGATCAGGGTGTCGCAGCTCTCGCGCAGCGACTGAATACCGTTCTCGGCCTGGTTGCTTCGCCGCTTGCCCTCGAACGAGAACGGCCGCGTCACGACACCGACGGTGAGCGCACCGAGCTTGCGTGCGATCGACGCGACGACGGGTGCGCCACCGGTTCCGGTGCCGCCGCCCTCACCTGCGGTGACGAACACCATGTCGGCGCCGCGCAGCAGCTCCTCGATGTCGTCCTTGGCATCCTCGGCGGCCTTGCGGCCCACCTCGGGGTCCGCGCCGGCGCCGAGTCCACGGGTGGAGTCTCGGCCGACATCGAGCTTGACGTCGGCGTCGCTCATCAGCAGTGCTTGTGCGTCGGTATTGATCGCGATGAACTCAACGCCCTTGAGGCCCTGTTCGATCATCCGGTTGACGGCGTTGACACCGCCGCCACCGATACCAACCACCTTGATTACCGCGAGGTAGTTATGCGGGGGGGTCATCGATCGTCTTCCTCCCAGGTTGGGTGTTCACAGTGTTCCTGGCGCCGAATCTTCCCCGGGGCAAACTCTCAACCTCAACCATAGGCTTAGAGTTATGTCAAGTAGTTCCGCGCAAACAGAACGGTAGGGGGCCAACGCCGGTGATCGCGGCAGGCGCGCCGACGCGCCGCGCGGCAATTTTTGCCGGATCTACTTGACAGTCGGCAGATCCGGGCTGGACACGTCATAGGTGTGACCCGGCTGGGTCAGCAGGGCCGCCAGCTTCAGCGCCTTCTCGTCGGTCCGATCGTTGGTCCCCCACACCACAACCCGGCCGTCGGTCAACGTCAGCGCGATCGAGGCCACCGAAGGCGCGGCGATCCGGCCCACCTGTGCGACGACATCCGGCGGAAGGGCCAGCATCACCTCGAGCGCGGCCTTGGTGGCCGGATCGGTCGGTCCCGGGTTGTCGGCATCCAGATACGGCAGCGTCGGCGGTGGCGGCTCGGTGGCGAAATCCACGCCGTCGCGGTCGAACAGATGGGGACCGTCGGGATAGTCCTTGACCACCACCGGCACTCGCTCGACGACCGTGATCCGGAGGGTCGAGGGATATTCGCGCTGAACCCGGGCGGTGGCGATGCGCCGGATCGTGGCCACCCGCTCGGCGACCGCGTCGGTGTTGACCTGCAGCAGCGGGGTGTCCGGTGCCACCGCGGCGGCCGCCAGCACCTGCTCCTGGGGCACCACGGCCGCACCGCTGACCGCCACGCTGCGCACCGACATCACCGGCGTGAAATACAGGACCAGACCCAGCGCCACCGCGACCACGCTGGCCAGCGCAGACCACAGCAGCACCTTCAAACCGCGAATAGTGCTGCGGGCCACGGCGTTCGGGGCATCCGCGGCCTGCCCGACCACCCGGCGCTTGGCCTCGCGGCGGGCATGTTCGATCGCCACCGCCCGGTCCCGCGCGGCCCGGCGTTCCTCGCGTTCGCGGCGGGCCCGGCGGCGGGGACCCTCGTAGTCGGCTTCTGCCGCGGGCGGCACGTCGGACACTGCCGCGGGCGGCACATCAGGTTCTGCCGCGGGCGGCACATCAGGTTCTGCCGCGGGCGGCACATCAGGTTCCGCCGCGGGCGGCGCTTCCGACCCGCCGGACTCCTCCGGAGCCGGACCTGGCTCCTCGGCAGCCTCGCCGGGACGGTCAGGACCCGGATCGGTCACGGTGAATCCGCCGACGGCCGGCCCGGTGCAGTGCGATTCTCCTTGATGCCGAGCTCGGTCAGGATCTCCTTGCCGAGCATGGTCACGTCGCCGGCACCCATGGTGAGCACGACGTCACCGGCGCGGGCCGCGGCCGCCACCACAGCGGCGACCGCCGAGAAATCGGGAACATAGGTGACCGCAGAGCTGACATGTTCGGCGACCGTGGCGCCGCTGACGCCGGGCAGCGGCTGCTCACGCGCACCATAGACGTCGAGCACGAAGACCTCGTCGGCAGCGCTCAGCGCCGCACCGAACTCAGTCGCGAAAGTCGCTGTGCGCGAGTACAAATGTGGCTGGAAGGCGACGATGACGCGGCCGCCGGTCTGGTCCACCACGGTCCGGGCCGCCTCGAGGGTGGCCCGCACCTCGGTGGGATGGTGCGCATAGTCGTCGAACACTCGGATGCCGCCGAGCGCACCCACCAGCTCGAAACGCCTTCGCACACCTTCGAATCCGGCCAGCCCGTCGAGCACGGTCTCTGCCGGTGCGCCGACCTCGACGGCGGCCAGCAGGGCGGCCAGGGCGTTGAGCGCCATGTGCCGGCCGGGCACCGCCAGTCGCACCGCACGCGGATGGGGCTCACCGGCGAGCTGGATGTGAGCCACCGCCCCGGTCCCCTGTTGCTCCCAGCTCAGCAAGGTGCCGGCCAGACCGTCGGCAGGGGTGCTGCCGTACCGCAACACCCGGATGCCCAGTGAGTCAGTGTGTTCGGCGAGCGCGGCGGCGCCCGGATCGTCGGTGCACACCACCAGGGCTCCGCCCGGCGCGATGCGGTCGACGAACGCGGAGAACACCGCGGTGTAGGCCTCCTCGCTACCGAAGAAATCCAGGTGGTCGGCCTCGATGTTGGTGACCACCGCGACATTCGGCGTGTATTCCAGCAGCGAGCCGTCACTCTCGTCGGCCTCGGCGACGAAGCACTTCCCGCTGCCGTGATGGGCGTTGGTGCCCGCCTCGCCCAGTTCGCCGCCCACGGCGAACGACGGGTCGAAACCGCTGTGCTGCAACGCCACGATCAGCATCGAGGTGGTGGTGGTCTTGCCGTGGGTGCCCGTCACCATCAGCGTGGTGTAACCGGCCATGAGCTTGGCCAGCACCACCGGACGCAGGATCACCGGGATTCCTCGGCGCCGGGCCTTCCACCAATTCCGGATTGGTCTTGGGGATCGCGGCATGGGTGGTGACGACCGCGGTCGGCCCGCCCGGCAGCAGATCCAGTGACGACGCGTCGTGACCGATCCTGACCTCGGCACCGCGAGCCCGCAGGGCCACCACACCGCGCGACTCCTTGGCGTCCGAGCCGGACACCAGGCCACCCCGGTCGAGCAGGATCCGGGCCACGCCCGACATCCCGGCTCCCCCGATCCCGACCATGTGTACCCGCTGAAGTTCAGCCGGAAGTGAATTACCGTTCACTGCAGCTTCTTTCGTTGAGCACGGGCGATCTCGAGGGCGACCTGCGCCACCCGCCGTGCGGCATCGGGATGACCCGCCAACGAGGCGGCCGCCGTCATCGCCGTCAACCGCGCGTCGTCGGTCATCAGACCTGCGACAGTATCGGCCACGAATCCACCGGTGAGCTGGGCATCGTCGACGACGATGCCGCCACCGGCCGACACCACCGGCAGCGCGTTGAGTCGCTGCTCACCGTTTCCGATCGGCAGCGGGACGTACACCGCGGGCAATCCCACGGCGGTCACCTCGGCAACCGTCATCGCACCGGAACGGCAGATCGCCAGATCGGCTGCGGCATAAGCCAGGTCCATGCGGTCCAGATACGGCACCGCGACATACGGCGGCGCGCCCGCCGCGGCCGGCGGCAGGTCGAGGGTGTTCTTCGGCCCGTGTGCATGCAGAACCGAAACACCCGCAGCACCAAGCGCTTCGGCAGCCGAAGATACTGCCCGGTTGATCGACTGCGCCCCCTGCGAGCCGCCGAACACGAGCAGCACCTTGGCGTCCGGGGCGAAACCGAAGAAGGCCCTGGCCTCGGCGCGCAAGGCGGCACGGTCCAGCGAGGTGATCGCCGCGCGAACGGGTACTCCGACCACCTCGACCTTGCGCAGTCCCGGTTCGGGTACCGCCGAGAGCACGCGCCGCGCCGATACCGCACCGACGCGGTTGGCCAGGCCGGCGCTGGCGTTGGCCTCGTGGACCACCACCGGGACGGCGCGCCGGCGACCGTGCAGGCCGAAGCCGCCCCGGGCGGCGAGGTAGGCGGGCAGCGCGACATAGCCGCCGAACCCGATCACCACATCGGCCTCGACACCGGCCAGCACCGAACGGGTCTGGCGGATCGCGGTGCGGACGCGCAGCGGCAACCGCACCAGATCTCCCGACGGTTTGCGCGGCAGGGGCACCGGGGTGATCAGCTCGAGGTCATAGCCGCGTTGCGGAACCAGCCGGGTCTCCAGGCCTCGGGCGGTTCCGAGAGCGGTGATCCGCACCTGCGGGTCGAGTTCACGTAGCGCGTCGGCCACCGCCATGGCCGGCTCGACGTGACCTGCCGTGCCACCACCGGCGAGAACTACGGATATCCCCCGGTCGCTGCGCTCCTGCCCCCGAGGATCAGATATCCCGCGGTCGCTGCGCTCCTGCCCCCGAGGACCGGATATCCCGCGCTCGCTACGCTCCTGCCCCCGAGCACCAGATATCCCGCGGTCCGTCTTACCGTCGCTCACCCGTAACGCTGACCTTCCAAAGTTCGGGCTCGTTGCCCCTGTTTGTGCTGGCCTGCAGGATATCGGACCGAGGACCTACCGCCCCCGGCCGCCTGCTGACCGGCAGCGTGCCCGGACCGGCGCACGGGCCGGTCCCCGCTGCGCGGCGCGCGGCGGGTCCCCGCTTGTTTGGCACCCGATTGTTTGGCCCTGGCCTGCTTGCCCGCCTGCTTGGCGGTGGGCTTGGCGGTGGGTTTGGCGCCGGCCTTGCCGTTGGGCTTGCCCGCGGTGCGCGAGGGCGTCTTGCGGCGGTCGTGCAGCCGGTTGCGGGCGACCTCCAACCGGGTCGGGACGTACGGCTCCGGCAGCGGCAGCCGCAGCAGCCGGTTCATCCGGTCGTCGCGCCCGGCCCGCAGCGCCGCCACCGCCTCCGGCTCGTGCCGGGCAGCGTTGGTGATCAGCCCCATCATCAGAAGTGTTGTGGCCTGCGAAGATCCACCAGCCGAGATCAGCGGCAGCTGCAGCCCGGTGACCGGCAGCAGCCCCACCACATAGCCGACGTTGATGAACATCTGGCCGACCACCCACAGCGTGGTGGTGGCCGTCAGCAGACGCAGGAACGGATCTGCCGAACGCCGGGCGATGCGCATCCCGGTATAGGCGAACAGCCCGAACAGGCCCAGCAGTCCCAGCGCACCGACGAATCCCAGCTCCTCGCCGATGATCGCGAAGATGAAGTCGTTGTGCGCGTTGGGTAGGTAGTTCCACTTGGCGGTGCCCTGCCCCAGCCCGTCACCGAAGATGCCGCCGTTGGCCAGGGCGAACCGGGCCTGCCGTGACTGGTAGCCGATCCCCTGCCCGTCGGCCGTCGGGTCCAGCCAGGATTGCACCCGGTCGGACCGGTAGCCCGCGGAGACGGCCAGGACCCCGGCCGCCACGATGGCGGCCGCCAGTGAGGACAGGAACACCCGCAGCGGGAGGCCCGCGTACCACAGCAGGCCGAGCAGGATGATGCTCAGCGAGACGGTCTGCCCGAGGTCGGGCTGAGCGACGATCAACGCCAGTGCGATCACCGCGGCAGGCACCAGCGGGACGAGCATCTCGCGCAGCGAGGCCCGTTCCAGCCGGCGAGCCGCCAGCAGGTGCGCGCCCCAGATGGCGAAGGCGATCTTGGCCAGCTCCGAGGGCTGCATCGAGAACCCCGCGACGACGAACCAGCCGCGGGAACCGTTGGCCACCTTGCCGATTCCCGGGATAAGCACCAGGATCAGCAGCACGATCGTGAAGGCGAACCCGGGGAACGCCAGCCGGCGCAGGGTCCGCACCGGCATCCGCAGCGCCACGTAGAACGCGACCAGTCCGACCACGGTCCACATCACCTGGCGGCCGAACACCGCCCAGGGTGACCCGTCGAAGTCGTAGGAGTACACGCCCGACGCGGAGAGAACCATGATCAGGCCGAGCGTGGTGAGCAGCGCGGTGACCGCGATGATCAGGTGGAACGACGTCATCGGCCGGCCCAGCCACGCCCCGAAACGGGTGCGCGGCGCGGTGGAGGCGGCCGTCGACTCGGCGGAGCCACCCGCTGAACCCGCGGCGGAATCGGCGGTTTCGCCGGTTGCGTCGCCGTCACGGCCGCGCAACCGGGCCAGAATGCTGGCCACCTCGCCTACCCGATCGCGGCGCGGACGGCACCGGCGAACGCATCGCCGCGCTGGCCGTAGCCGCTGAACTGATCGAAGGACGCGCCTGCCGGGGCCAGCAACACGGTGTCACCCGAGGCTGCCAGGCCGCGCGCGACATCAACGACCGCCGTCATGACCGCGTCGGAGACCGGCCGGTCTGCGACTTCGATCACACGAGTCACATGATCACCAATAGACTCATTTGTCTCAAGCACCCCAGAATCCTCCCCCGTCACAACCTCGACGACGGGGACATCCGGGGCGTGTCGCGATAACGCATCGGCAACCATCTGCCGATCCCGCCCGATCAACACCACCGCGACCAGCCGATTCGCCACCTGGCGCACCAGCTCGTCGACCGAGGCACCTTTCAGCAAGCCCCCGGCGATCCAGATCACGCGGTCGAACGCGGTGATCGACGCCTGCGCGGCGTGCGGGTTGGTGGCCTTGGAATCGTCGACAAAACGCACCCCGTCGGCCTCCCCGACCAGCTCGGCGCGGTGCCTGCCGACCTGGAACGACGCCAATGCGGCCGCGATCGATTCGGGGGCCACCCCGACGGCGCGGGCCAGCGCCGCAGCCGCCAGCGCGTCGAGCCGGCCGACCGGCCCGGCCACACTGATCGTCGCGGCATCAGCCAACTCGACGTCGGCGCCGAAGGCACGGTCGACGAGCTTGCCGGCGCGGACACCGAGTTCGCCGTCGGCCGGTTCGCCCAGCCGGAATCCGACCCGAACCGGAGCCCGGGAGGTGGGCAGCAGGCCGGCCGCCACCGGATCGTCGAGGCCCACCACGGCGACCCGGCCGGCCAGCGCCCTGGCCTTGTCGGCTGCGTAGGCGGCCATGGAACCGTGCCAGTCCAGATGGTCCTCGGCGACGTTGAGCACCACACCGGCGTCCGGGCGCAGCGAGGGCGCCCAGTGCAGCTGGAAGCTCGACAACTCGACCGCCAGCAACTCCGCGGGCTGATCGAGCACCGCCAGCACGGGATCACCGATGTTGCCGCACAACAGGCTTCGCCGCCCGTCGGCCAGCAGCATCTCCTGCAGCATCGAGGTGGTGGTGGTCTTGCCGTTGGTACCGGTGACCACCAGCCAGCGGCGAGGCGGGCCGTAGCGGCCCGCGGCGTCCAGCCGCCAGGCCAGCTCCACATCGCCCCAGATCGGCACACCGGCCTCGGCCGCGGCGGCCAGGACAGCGGAGGTGGGCGGGAATCCGGGGCTGGTCACCACCAGCGCGTAGTCGGCGATGCCGGCGATCGCCGAGGCGGGATCGATGACCGCGGTGCCCTGCTCGGCGTAGGACTGCAGAGCCTCGGCGCGGTCGTCGCACAACATCGCAGCGACGCCGAGGGGTGCCAGCGCCGCCAGTACGGCGCGTCCGGTCACCCCCGCGCCGGTGACCAACACCGGAGCTCCCGGAGTCAGCAGCGACAACAGACTCGCGTCCTCCTCGCGTGCCGGAAGCCCCTGGTCGTCACCGTCCACCGGGCCGGCCACGTCAGGCCCCGACTGCAGTGAGCCACTCGCTGTAGAACAGGGCCACGCCCAGACCGCAGGCGATCGCCGTCAGCAGCCAGAACCGGATGATGACCGTGGTCTCGGCCCAACCCACCAACTCGAAATGGTGATGGAACGGCGCCATTCGGAACACCCGGCGGCCCGTCGTGCGGAAGGCCAGGATCTGCACCACCACCGAGGTCACCTCGGCCACGAACAATGCCCCCAGAACCACCGCGAGGATCTCCGTGCGGCTCGTCACCGACAACCCGGCGATGATGCCGCCCAGGGCCAGCGAGCCGGTGTCACCCATGAAGATCTTGGCGGGCGCGGCATTCCACCACAGGAAGCCGATACACGCGCCCGCGGTCGCGGCCGCGATGATCGCCAGATCCAGCGGGTCGCGCACGTTGTAGCAGCCCAGCCCCGGCGCCGTCGCGCACGCATTGCGGTACTGCCAGAAGGTGATCAGCACGTAGGCCGCACACACCATCGCCATCGCTCCGGCCGCCAGCCCGTCCAGGCCGTCGGTGAAGTTCACCGCGTTGGACCACGCACTGACGATCACCACGCAGAACAACACGAACACCCACGACGCCAGCGTCACGGTGGCGATCTCGCGGACATAGGACAGCTCGGGGCTGCCCGGGGTGAGCCCGTCGCCGTTGCGGAACTGCAGGGCCAGCACACCGAACAGCACCGCGGCAGTCAGCTGACCGACCGTCTTGGCGGTCTTGTTCAGCCCCAGGTTGCGGGAGCGCCGCAGCTTGATCAGATCGTCGACGAATCCGACGAGGCCGAGCATCGTGGCCAGTCCCAGCACCAACAGGCCCGAGGCCGACGGGCCCTCTCCGCCCAGCGCCACCCCGACCAGATGGGTGCCCAGGTAGGCCGCCCAGATACCGGCCACGATCGCCACACCGCCCATCGACGGCGTGCCGCGCTTCTTGGCGTGACTGGCCGGACCGTCCTCGCGGATCTCATGGCCGAGCCCACGCTTGGTGAACAGCCGGATCAAGGCGGGCGTCAGCAGGATCGAGACCGTCAGTGCGATGCCGACGGCAATCAGGATGAGTTTCATCGGTCGGCGTTCCGATCATCTGCGTCCTCAGCGGCGACCAGCGCGTCCGCCAGCGCACCCAAGCCGACCGAGTTGGATGCCTTCACCAGCACCACATCCCCCGGCTGCAGCTCAGCCCGCAGCAGGGCCAGTGCGGCATCGGCGTCGTCGACCATCGTGGACTCAGATCCCCACGAACCCTCCATCACCGCGCCGTGGTGCATGGCGTTCATAGTCCTCCCGGTTCCGACGACGATTAACCGAGACACATCTAAGCGCACCGCGAAGCGTCCGATGGCGTCGTGCTCGGTTATTGCGTCGTCACCGAGTTCGGCCATCTCGCCCAACACCGCCCAGCTGCGCCGCTTTCCGTGCAGGTCACCGGGGCTCTGGCGGGACATCCACGCCAGTGCCTTCAGCCCGGCGCGCATCGAATCCGGGTTGGCGTTGTAGGCGTCGTTGATCACCGTCACACCGTCGGCACGGGTACCCACCTGCATCCGGCGCCCCGAGACCGGACCGGCGCCCGCCAGTGCCGCGGCCACCTGATCCAGACCGGCGCCGCACTGCATCGCGACCGCCGCCGCGCACAGCGCGTTGCCGACCTGGTGATCGCCGTGCACCGCCAGCGCCACCTCGACTTCCCCACCGTTTGCGTGCAGGGTGAACCGCGGGCGGGCCAGATCGTCGAGGGCCACCGGTCCGGCCCACACGTCGACCTCGGAGCCGGGCTCGCGCGACACCCGCACCACGCGGGCCGCGGTCTTGGCGGCCATGGCCGCCACCGCGGTGTCGTCGACATTGAGGATGACCACACCCGAGGCCGGAACAGCTTGCGGCAACTCGGCTTTGGTATTGGCAATGGCCTCGCGCGAGCCGAACTCGCCGAGGTGGGCGGTGCCCACGTTGAGCACCACCGCGATCTGCGGCGGGGCGATCGCGGCCAGGGCGGCGATGTTGCCCGGATGCCGGGCCGACATCTCCAGGATCAGGTAGTCGGTCTCGGGCGTGGCACGCAGCACCGTCCACGGATGCCCCAGCTCGTTGTTGAACGAACCCGGCGGTGCGATGACCTGCCCGAGCGGCTCCAGCACCGCGGCAAGCAGATCCTTGGTCGAGGTCTTGCCGGAAGATCCGGTCACGCCGACGATCGTCAGGCCATCGGCGACGAGCTCGGCGGCCACCGCCGCCGCGAGCTTGGCCAGTGCGGCCAGCACGGCCGCACCGGAACCGTCGGTGTCGAATTCCAAAGCGCCAGAAGCGGCGTCGGCCGCCCCAGGTTCGGGAGACACCACAATCGCGGGCACCCCGACCGGGCGGGCGGCCAGCACGGCCGCGGCCCCGGACGCCGCCGCCGCGGCCGCGAAGTCATGGCCGTCGGAGCGGGCGCCGGGCAGCGCCAGGAACAATCCGCCGGGGCCGATCGCGCGGGAGTCGAATTCGACAGTGCCGGTGACGCGGGTGGAGGCGGCCTCTTCGGCAGTGATGTCGGCCAGTTCGCCGCCGACGATGTCGGCGATCCTGGCGATGGTCATCTCGATCACGAGCCCGACTCCCCTGCCTTGAGTGCCTCCAGCGCCGCCGCCAGCTCGTCACGGTCATCGAACGGCCGGGTCTGGCCGCCACCGGTCTGCCCGCTCTCGTGGCCCTTGCCCGCGATCAGCACGATGTCGCCGGGCGCCGCCCAGGCCACCGCATGGTCGATCGCCGCCCGCCGGTCGCCGACCTCCACGACCTCCGCGCCCCCGGACGCTTCGGCGGTTCCGGCCACGATCGCGGCCCGGATCAGTGCGGGCTCCTCGTCGCGGGGATTGTCATCGGTGACCACGACGAGATCCGCCAGTTCGGCCGCGACCCGCCCCATCGGCGCGCGCTTGCCCGTGTCCCGGTTGCCTCCGGCCCCGAACACCACCGCGATGCGGCCCGGCCCCGCCGCCCGCAGGGCGCCTTCTCCCGTCGCTGCGCTCGCCCTCAACGTCTCGAGCACCGCCTGCAACGCCCCGGGCTTGTGTGCGTAGTCGACCAGAGCCAGGAACGGCTGCCCGCGGTCGATCGGCTGCAGCCGGCCCGGCACGGTAGCCGTACGCAGCCCAGGAGCAGCCTGCTCGGGCGACACCCCGGCCCCGTCCAACAGCGCGATCGCAAGGGCCGCATTGGCGATGTTGTATCCGCCGGTCAGCCCGATCCCGAGCCGGTGGGACATTCCGGCCGGGTCGACCAGGGTGAATTCCTGGGATCCGACGCCGACCAGCGAGATGTCCCGCGCCTGCCAGTCGGCCGGCGCGCCCGTGGCACTGACGGTCGTCACCTTCCCGGCCCGGCCGGCCATCGCGACGCCCGCCTCGTCGTCGACACAGACCACCGCGGCCGCGGCGTGGTTGCGCGACCTGGGATCGAAGAGCCGGGCCTTGGCCTCGAAGTAGTCCTCCATCGTGGGGTGGAAATCCAGGTGGTCGCGCGACAGGTTGGTGAACCCACCGAGTGCGAACCGGATCCCGTCGACGCGGCCCAGCGTCAGCGCGTGGCTCGACACCTCCATGACCACGGTGTCCACGCCGCCCTCGACCATCACGGCCAGCAGCGCCTGCAGATCAGGCGCCTCGGGCGTGGTCAGCGCGCTCGGCAGATCGCGTCCGTCGATCCGAACCCCGACGGTGCCGATCAGTCCGGCCACCCGGCCCGCGGCCCGCAACCCGGCCTCCACCAGATACGTCGTCGTGGTCTTGCCAGAGGTTCCGGTCACCCCGATCACGGTCAGCCGCTCCGACGGACGTCCGTACACCGAGGCCGCCACCTCACCGAGCACCGAACGAGGGTCGGAATGGATCAGGATCGGGACGTCGAGGCCATCCAATTCGACGGCGCCGGCAGCGTCCGTGAGCACCGCCACCGCACCGGCGGCGACCGCGTCTGCCGCATAGCGCGCACCATGCACCGCCGCGCCCGGGAGCGCGGCGAACAGATCCCCCGGCTGGGCATCCTGACCGCGCAGGGTCACGCCTGTCACCCGGAGTTCCGGCAGGGGATTTCCGCTAGCGGATACCGCTTGGACCTGTTCGGCGAGCGGCAGAAGGTATTGGCCGGCGGGACGGCTGGGACGCAGCTTCATGGCCATGCCACAGTACCCATCTGCGGTCCGCCGACCGCACCACCCACGACTATCGCGGTCAGGTCGCCTGCAGGGTCAGCCGCGGCCCCGGATCCGCCGACAACGGAACGTTGTGACGCTGCAGCAGCCACGACGCGATGTTGTGGAACAGCGGCGCCGCCGAGGATCCCGGTGCCCCGTCGGCCGCGCGATGCGGCGCGTCCATCATGATCCCGACGACGTAGCGCGGATCGTCGGCAGGCGCCATGCCCGCGAAGGTGATCCAGTAGACGTCGTCGTAGTAGCAACCGCACGCCGGATTGATCTGCTGCGCCGTTCCGGTCTTACCCGCGATCTGATAACCCTCGACCGCGGCCTGCGGACCGGTCCCCTGCTGGGCGCCCATCGGGTCACGCTGCACGATGGCGCGGAACATGTTTCGCACCGTGCGGGCGGTCTCCGGTGTCACCACCCGAACCCCTTCCGGCCGCGGCTCGTCGGTACGGGTGCCATCCGGCGCGATGGTGGACTTGATGATGCGGGGCGGCATGCGCACCCCGTCGTTGGCGATGGTCTGGTACATCCCGGTCATCTGCAGCAGCGTCATCGAAAGACCCTGCCCGATCGGCAGGTTGGAGAACGAGCTGCCCGACCACTGATCGATGGGCGGCACCAGGCCCCCGCTCTCACCGGGCAGGCCGACACCGGTGCGCTGACCGAGACCGAACCGGCGGACCATGTCGTAGAACCGATCCGGGCCGACCCGCTGCGCCAGCATCAGGGTTCCGACGTTCGACGACTTCCCGAACACGCCGGTCATGGTGTACGGCATCACGCCGTGGTTCCACGCGTCGCGGACGGTGACCCCGCCCATGTCGATCGAGCCGGGCACCTGAAGAACCTCGTCCGGATTGGCCAGCCCGTACTCGATCGCGGCGGAGGCCGTGATGATCTTGTTCACCGAACCGGGCTCGAACGGCGAGGACACCGGCAGGTTGCCCATCTGCCGGCTCTCCTGCCGACCGAGGTCCTGGCTCGGATCGAACGTGTTGTCGTTCGACATCGCCAGCACCTCACCGGTTTTGGCATCGAGCACCACCGCGGAGACGTTCTTGGCCCCCGAGGCATCCTTGGCCTGCTGCACCTGCTGCTGGACGTAGTACTGGATGTCGTCGTCGAGCGTCAGCTGCACCGTGGACCCGTTGACCGCGTCGTGCCGGTTGCGGTAGCTGCCGGGGATCACCACGCCGTCCGAACCGCGGTCATAGGTGACCGAGCCGTCGGAGCCGGCCAACGCCGCGTCGAGCGAATCCTCCAGCCCGAGCAGGCCGTGACCGTCCCAGTCGATCCCGCCGACGATGTTGGCGGCCAGCGAGCCACCCGGGTACTGCCGCAGATCCTGGCGCTCGGCACCGACCTCGGGGAACTTGTCCATGATGGCACCGGCGACCGCGGGATCGACTGCACGGGCCAGGTACACGAAAGTCTCGTTGCTCCTGAGCTTCTTGAGCACGGTCTTGAAATCGGGCCGGTTGTCGAGCCGGGTGGCGATCTCCTTGGCGATCTCGGTGAGCCGGTGATCCGGATCGGGGGCCTCGCTGGATTTGGCCTTGGCCTCGGCGAGTTGCTTGCGGACCCGGACCGGCTGGAACGTCAGCGCCTTGGCCTCGATGGTGAACGCCAGCTTGTCATCGTTGCGGTCGACGATGCTGCCCCGCATGGCCGGGTTCACATCGGTGACCTTGAGCTGACTGGCCGCCTCGGCGCGCAGACCCGCGGCCCTCGGCACCTGAAGGCTGAACAACTGCACGGCCGCAATCACCAGCACCGACAGCATCACCAGGTTTCCGGCACGGTGCCGGAACACGAAAGACGAGCTGCGCAAACCGGTTTCGGCGGCAACCCGGGTACGGCGGACCCGGGCCTCGTGCCCAGGCCCGGGCGAGGCCTTCTTGGCCCCCTGCTGCTTCGGCGACTGACCCTGGCGGCCCGGGCGGCGATTCATGCCGCCGGCGCCGGGGCGTTGACGGCAACGGCCGGGGCATGTGCTGCGGGCGCCGCGGGTGGGCTGAACTGTTCCAGCGGGACAGCGGGTCCTGGCGCAGCCTGCGCCGGTGCGGCCGGAGCCGGAGCGGGGGCCACCGGTTCCGGCTGAGCCGGTTGCGCCTGTGCGACTACTGGACCGGGCGCGGTCGGCACACCGGGTAGATGCATCGGCGGCGTCGCCGGTTGCGCGGGGTCAACCAACGCCGGGGCGGGAGCCGCGAGCACGTCCGGCGCGGGAGCAACCGCAGGCACCGGCCCGGGCACCGGCGGTACGGCTCCCGGCAGGCCGTGGAGCACGTCGGCCTGCGGGACCGGAATGCCCGGTACGACAGGGGAACCCGCGCTCGGCGTCCGCACAGTCAACTCGCGCGGATCGAGCACCCGGGGTGCCGGGGGGGCGGGCGGGGCCGGCGGGGCCTCCTCGGGCAGCGGCGTGTTCAGCGGGGGCGGCGGGACGCCTTCGGCGGGCTTCGGGGTGCCGACGACGGTCCAGTTGCCGGTCGCATCCTGCACCAGGTGCGCGGTGTCGCGCGACGGGATCATCCCCAGGTTGCGGGCAGATTCGGCCAGCGCCGGAGCGGCCTGAGCCTCGAGCACATCGCGCTCCAGCGCCTCTTTCTGTTGCATCAGACCCTGATTGACCTGGCGAGCGTGACCCAGCTGGTAGGAACGCTCGGCCGAACCGGTGGACAGCCACAGGGTGACCGCGAGTCCGAGGCCCAATGCCGCGATCACCAGGACGACGAACGGGACCCGGGAGATCAGGACCCGCGGATTGAGCTCGATCGAGGCGAGCCGGACCAGCAGGCGTTCCCGCAACCGGACCCGCAAAGGCGGACGGACGACCTTGGGAGCCTTGGCCTTACGAGCCTTCGCCCGGGCCTTGGCCTGGCTGGCGCTCTTCGGGCGGGCCGGACTGGTGCCCGGCCGCTGAATCGGTCCGGCACCCGGCGCGGTGCGCGCGGGGCGCTGCTCGGAACCCGGCCGGCGCTTGCGCGGCGGAGCCTGTTCGGTGCGCCGCCCGCCGCCTCGCGCGGGTTGACGCACCGGACGCCTGCGATCTGACTCACGCAACTGTTCGGGTCGCTTCACCTTCATGAGTTGCCCCCTTCCCCCACCTTTTCCAGTGCCCGCAGCCGCACCGGAGCGCTACGCGGATTGCGATCGATCTCAACTTGGCGGGCCTTCTCGGCACCGCGGGTCAGCGTGACGAATTCGGGTTCGTGGCCTGGTAATTCGATGGGCAGGCCGGCGGGGTCCGTGATGCGGTGGCCGCGGCGAACGCCTGCTTGACGATCCGGTCCTCAAGCGACTGATAGGACATCACCACGATCCGTCCGCCGTCGGTCAGCGCGGCCAGAGCGGCGGGCAGCGCAGCGCGCAGCGAATCCAGTTCACCGTTGACCGCGACCCGCAGCGCCTGGAAAGTCCGCTTGCCCGGATGCCCTCCGGTACGGCGCGCCGGTGCCGGGATCGCCTCGTAGAGCAACTCCACCAGCTCTCCGGTCGTGGAAAACGGTTGCTGTGCACGACGTTTGACCACCTTGTCGGCGATCCGGCCGGCGAAGCGCTCCTCGCCATAATCACGCAGAACCCGGGCGATCGACTTGGCGTCCCAGGTGTTGAGGATGTCAGCGGCGGTCAGCGGCGCATCGGGATCCATCCGCATGTCCAGCGGTGCGTCCGCGGAGTAGGAGAAGCCGCGTTCGGCCTGATCCAGCTGCATCGAGGACACACCGAGATCGAAGAGCACTCCGTCGATCTGACGGAAACCCGATTCCGCGATTGCCCCGGCAATTCCGTCATAGCGGGTCCGCACCGCCCGCATCCGGTCGCCGAACGGGGCCAGGCGGGCGCCGGCGATGCCGAGCGCATTGGGGTCGCGGTCCAGGCCGATGACCTGCAAGGCGGGAAAGTCGGTCAGAAAGCGTTCGGAGTGGCCGCCCGCACCGAGGGTGGCGTCCACCAGAACCGCGTCCGCCCCGTCGGCGTGGCGGCGGGTGAGTGCGGGGGCCAGCAGCTCGACGCAGCGGTCGAGGAGGACCGGGACGTGACCGTATTCGTGGGAGTCCGCGCCTTGGGGTTCCGCGCGGTCCTGGGAGTCTGGCTGATCTGGGGAATCTGGCACCGCTGAAACACCTCCGCTCGGATTGGCCCCTGCACCGGGGTCTCTGTCCGAATTAACGGACCTGGCGTTGGGGAAGTACGCCAGGGCCAATTCGGGCAGAGGCCTCGCTGCACGGGCTAGGTCCAGGCCTGCCGCCGGTTGATGGGTCGCATCAGAGGATGTCGCGCAGAGCTTCATCGGTGGCCGCGGAGAAGTTCTCTTCGTGGTTCTGCTGGTACTCCTGCCAGGCTTCTGCGTCCCAGATCTCCAGGTAGTCGACCGACCCGATCACCACGCACTCCTTGGAAAGGCTCGCGTAGCGACGGTGGTCCGCCGACAGGGTGATCCGGCCCTGCGCGTCGGGATGCTGCTCATCGGTGGCGGCCGCCAAGTTACGTAGGAACGCCCGAGCGTCGGGGTTCCTGCGCGATGCGTCAGCAGCGCGCCGGGCGACCTTTTCGAACTCGTCGCGCGGATACACGGCCAGGCTGTGATCTTGGCCCTTGGTGACCATCAACCCTCCTGCCAGTGCGTCGCGGAACTTGGCGGGCAGCGTGAGCCGCCCCTTGTCGTCGAGCTTGGGCGTGTAGGTACCCAGAAACATCTGGACACCTCCCGCCACCCGGTTCGGATCTCCGAGTCGCTTGCGAGATCCAGGCCAGGCCTTCTGCCCTCCGAACGGGGCTCCGTTTTCCCCGTTGGCCGCCACTTTACCCCACGATCCCCCACTTTGCTCCATTTGAGCCGTCCCGTTTGGGGTTTCTCCCCACCGAAGCCCCCCAGAAGCACCCACACCATGCGCTCAAACGCCCTCGCCGGGCAGCCGAAAACAGAAAAACCGCAGGTAGGAACCTGCGGTGAGAAGGTGGGGCGTTGTGGGGCGAAAATCCCTGAGAATCTGCTGGGGTCCCCCACACCGCCCCACACCCGTGGGCGGGTGGGCGGGTCCGGCGTGTCGCTGGACGACGCCGGCATCGGGTCCGGACTGACCGAAAACACAAAAAAGGGGCAGCCCGCTACGGGCTACCCCTTGATGCCGTCGAGCGGCTCAGTCGTCGAACCGGCGACGGAACCGATCCTCCATCCGAGTGGTGAACGACCCACCGCGCTGACGACGCTGGCGCGGCGCATTGCCGGACCCCTGGGCCGCACGGTCACGGCCCCCGGTGACACGCGGTCCGGTGACGGCGAACACCACGCCGCCGAACATCACCACGAATCCCACCACCGACAAGATCGGGAAACCACCGATCATGGTGGCCTTCACGGCCACCCCGACAACCAGTAGCGCCAGGCCCACCACGAACAACAGCGCACCCTGAAGCCTGCGCCGAGCCGATGGCGCCCTCAAGGTCCCACCGCGCACGCTCGACGCGAACTTGGGATCCTCGGCATAGAGCGCGCTCTCGATCTGATCGAGCATGCGCTGCTCATGATCGGAGAGTGGCATTCGTCCCTCCTTGCCGACGCCGCCGTCGCCGTTCAACATTTCACATGCCCGCAATCACGGACACCTAAGCCTAATGATACGAGGTCGATCCGAGCCGTACCACCTTGTTCACCTTCGATTGTAAGTCGTTCCGAGATGGCCCCGGTCGATGGGACCGACAGCATCCCAGCCGGATAATGCTGAAGATAATGAGTTCGGCAGACACCGGCGGGCGAAAGGCGAAAGCATTGGCGACGTATCTTATCGATCTGTCGCCGGACGACATGAAGCGCCGGCTCCCCGAGGCGCTGCGCGTGTACGTCGACGCCATGCGCTATCCGCGCGGAACCGAGGAGCAGCGCGCCGCGCTGTGGCTCGAACACACCCGGCGCGCGGGCTGGAAATGTGTGGCCGCCGTCGAGGTCGCCGAATCCGGCGCGAACGCCGACTCCGGCACGGATGCGGGCACTGAATCCGGTGCGGACCTGATTGACGCCCCGCTGCTGGGAATCGCCTACGGCTACAGCGGGGCGCCCGACCAGTGGTGGCAACAACAGGTCATCTCCGGCCTGCAGCGCGTGGGCGCGAGCCCCGCACGCATCGCCGAACTCATGGCCAGTTACTTCGAACTCACCGAGCTGCACATCGAGCCCCGCGCCCAGGGCAAGGGCCTGGGCGAGGCCCTGACCAGGCGACTGTTGGCCGGTCGCGACGAATCGCACGTGCTGTTGTCGACCCCTGAGATCAACGGCGAGGCCAATCGCGCATGGCAGTTGTACCGGCGGCTCGGCTTCACCGACGTGATCCGCGGGTACCACTTCGCCGGCGATCCCCGACCGTTCGCCATCCTCGGTCGCCCACTGCCGCTGTGAGATCTGGCACGATGACCAGCGTGCACGTCCGACCACCGAGCCGCCTTCCCAGACGTAGCCGACGGACCCGCCTGCTCACGTTGGTGATGTTGCTGCTGATCCTGCCTATGGCGGTGGGCTGCGTCCGGGTCCGCACGTCCATCACGGTCTCCCCCGACGACCGGGTGTCGGGCCAGATCATCGCGGCGGCAAAGCCGCGGGACGCCGACGACAAGGGCCCGCAGCTGCTGAACAACCTCCCGTTCGCCACGAAGGTCGCGGTCTCGGAGTACAGCCGCGACGACTTCGTCGGCTCCCAGGCGGTGTTCTCCGACCTCACGTTCGCCGAACTGCCCCAGCTGGCCGGGATGAGCCGCGACGCCGCCGGGGTCGACATCTCCCTCCGCCGCGCCGGTGACCTGGTGATCCTGGAGGGCCGGGTCGACCTCACCTCGCTGTCCGATCCGCAGGCCGATGTGCTGCTGACCGTGTCGTTCCCCGGCGAAGTGACATCGACCAATGGCGACCAGGTGAGCTCCTCCATCGTGGAATGGAAACTGCGGCCGGGAATCGTCAGCACCATGAACGCCCAGGCCCGCTACACCGATCCGAGTGCCCGGTCGTTCACCACCGCGACCATCTGGCTCATCGTCGGCGCGTTTCTGGTTGCTGGAGTGATCGGGGCCCTGGCGTGGATGAGCCGTGACACCTCCCCCAAGCCGGGTGAGCCGGTCGCCGGCAGCGACTGACCGGGAGCACCGTCCCGGCCGAGCCAACAGCTACGCCACACTCGCTTGGTACAAAACCCGTGGCACGCTCTACGCTGAGTGCACTCGGGGACACACCGTTGACACAGAAAGGGGCGGGCGCTGAGCGTGCAAACATCGGCACCGTCAACCGTCGAGCTGGCCGGAGCCGTCACCGACCAATTGCGCGACTACCTGCGCGAGCGCCGCCGCGATTGCGAGTACATCGGAACCGACTACGCAGAGCTGACCGAGGCCCTCGAGGAATTCGTCCTGCGGGGCGGCAAGAGACTCCGCCCGGCGTTCGCCTATTGGGGCTGGCGCGCGGTGATCGATCCGGCCGACCGCCCCGCCGAGCCCGGCGTGCTGAGGCTGTTCGCCGCGCTGGAGTTGCTGCAGGCCTGCGCCCTGGTGCACGACGACGTCATCGACGATTCGGCCACCCGTCGGGGCCTGCCGACCGTGCACCGGACCTTCGCCGACCGGCACCGCGACCGCAACTGGCACGGCTCGTCCAAGCAGTTCGGCCTGTCGGCGGCCATCCTGGCCGGCGACCTGGCCCTGTCTTGGGCCGACGACATCGTCGCGAACGCCGACATCCCGGCCGATGGGCAGCAGCGCGTCCAGCAGGTCTGGCGCCACATCCGCACCGAAGTGCTCGGTGGCCAGTACCTCGACATCGTCGCGGAGGCCAGCGGCGCCGAATCGGTGGCCTCGGCGATGAACGTCAACACCTACAAGACCGCGTCGTACACGGTTGCCCGGCCGCTGCAGCTGGGCGCTGCCGCGGCCGCCGACCGGCCCGACGTGCAGCAGATCTTCCACCAGGTCGGCAACGATCTCGGCGTCGCCTTCCAGCTCCGCGACGACGTCCTCGGGGTGTTCGGCGATCCGGCGGTGACCGGTAAGCCCTCGGGTGACGACCTGCGGTCAGGCAAGCGCACAGTGCTGCTGGCCGAGGCCCTCGAGTTGGCCGACAAGTCCGACCCTCCTGCCGCCGAGCTTCTGCGCACGTCGGTGGGCACCGAGCTGTCGGACGCACAGGTCGGCGAACTGTGCCGGGCCATCGAGTCGGTCGGCGCCCTGGCGGCGGTCGAGGCGCACATCGAGCTGCTCACCCGCCGCGCGCTCGACACGCTGGCGGCCGCACCGATCCACGAATCGGCGAAAACCGGCCTGGCCGAGATCGCCCGGTTCGCGGCGAACCGGTCGGCCTAGAAGACCGTCACCGCAACATGACATCTCCCTCATGACACCCCTGCCAACCGAGACCCCGAGCACCGGGGTCTCGCAACACATCTCGCGTCTGGCCGCATTCGCGGTGTCCGCCGAAGCCCCGGCCCGGCTGGGTTGCCTGGGCGCGGCGCTGCTGACCATCGGTGGGCTCGGCGCGGGCAGCACGCGGCTGCACGACCCGCTCCTGGAATCACTGCACCTGTCCTGGTTGCGGTTC
Organism: Mycobacterium sp. 134; assembly: GCF_048282715.1. Taxonomy (NCBI): domain Bacteria; kingdom Bacillati; phylum Actinomycetota; class Actinomycetes; order Mycobacteriales; family Mycobacteriaceae; genus Mycobacterium; species Mycobacterium sp. 134. The sequence goes on along the minus strand of NZ_JBLVUN010000008.1, from coordinate 2,628,031 downwards.
GGGCACGGCCTGGTGCTGTCCTCGATCCTGTTGTGGGCCGGCGTCGCAGTGATGCTGATCGCCTGGCTCTGGCTGGGCCGACGCGTGATCGACGGCACCGCCACCGAATACACCATGGTGGCCACCACCGGTTTCTGGCTCGCGCCGCTGCTGCTGAGCGTGCCGCTGTTCAGCCGCGACACCTACTCCTACCTGGCCCAGGGAGCGCTGCTGCGCGACGGCTTCGACCCCTATGTGGTGGGGCCGGTGGAGAATCCGAACTCCTTGCTGGACAACGTGAGTCCGATCTGGACGACGACAACCGCGCCCTACGGGCCGGCGTTCATCCTGGTGGCGAAGTTCGTCACGATCCTGGTGGGCGACGACGTGGTGGCCGGCACCATGCTGCTGCGGCTGTGCATGCTGCCCGGTCTGCTGTTGCTGATCTGGGCCGCACCACGCGTAGCCCGCCATGTCGGCGCCAACGGGGCTGCGTCACTGTGGATCTGCGTACTCAATCCGCTGGTGATCGTGCACCTGATGGGCGGCGTTCACAACGAGATGCTGATGGTCGGCCTGATGATGGCCGCGATCGCACTGACCTTCGCGGGCAGGCCGGTGATCGGGGTCAGCCTCATCGCGATAGCCGTCGCGGTGAAAGCGACCGCCGGGCTTGCCCTTCCGTTCCTGGTCTGGGTGTGGATGCGCCAACTCAGGGACAAGCGGGACATGCCTGCGGTGCGCGCATTCGCGGTCGCCACCGCCGCTTCGGTTCTGATCTTCGTGGCGGTGTTCGCGGTCATCTCCCTGCTGGCAGGCGTTGGCCTGGGCTGGCTGACGGCGCTGGCCGGCTCGGTCAAGATCATCAACTGGCTGACAGTGCCCACCGCGGCCGCCAACCTCATCAATGCCATTGGCGGCCTGCTTTTTCCGGTCAATTTCTACGCGGTACTCGAGGTCGCCCGCATCATCGGCATCCTCACCATCGTCATCGCGTTGCCGTTGTTGTGGTGGCGCTACCGGCACACCGACCGCGAAGCCCTGACCGGTATCACCCTGGCCATGGTGGTGGTCGTGCTGTTCGTACCGGCCGCACTGCCCTGGTACTACACCTGGCCACTGGCGGTGGCCGCCGCGCTGATCCAGACCCGGCCGGCGATCGCCGCCGTCGCCGGATTCTCCACCTGGATCATGGTGATGTGGAAACCCGATGGGGCGCACGGCATGTACTCGTGGGCCCATGTCCTGCTGACCACGGCGTGCGCCTTGGTGGCGTGGTACTCGCTCTACCGCGCACCTGGGGCGCCGGCTGAACCCGAGGCTCAGAACCAGCCGTCAGTAGGCTAGCGCCTGCGCGCGGCGCAGCACCTCGCGTGCCTGGTGGGAATGCAGCGCGTCGACCGGGCGGGCATTGGACACCCGCTCGGTGGTGCCGTCGGTGGTGATCGTCAGCGATTCGTCCGGGGTGAACAACCAGCGCACGATCTCGGTGTCGTGGTAGCCACCGTCGCGCAGCACGACCAGCAGGCCGGGCAGCGGCTTGACCACATGGCCGTTGTCATCGAAGAAGAGCTTCGGCACCACCAGGACGCGGTCGCGGCGCACCGCGATCAGCTGCCCGTCGCGCAGCTGTTGGTGCACCTTGGTGACGGGAATGCCGAGCAAATCCGACACCGTGGGTAGGTCGTAGACGGCCTCGTCGGGGTCCAATACGTCATCGGCCGCTGGAATACTGCTCACCGCACTGATTCTAGGGCCACCGCCGCAACTCGTAACATGTGTCCGGTGGAGCAGCAATCGGATCCACTCGTCGGCACCATGCTCGACGGGCGCTATCGCGTGGACACGCCCATCGCCACCGGTGGCATGTCCACCGTCTACCGCGGCCTCGACATCCGCCTGGACCGACCCGTGGCGCTCAAGGTGATGGACTCCCGCTACAGCGGTGACAGCCATTTCCTGACCAGGTTCGGCCGCGAGGCCAAGGCCGTGGCCCGGTTGAAGGATCCTGGGTTGGTGGCGGTCTACGACCAGGGCGGTGGGAGCCCTGGTGGCCAGCCGCCGTTCCTGGTGATGGAACTGATCGAGGGCGGGACGCTTCGCGAACTGCTGGCCGAACGCGGCCCGATGCCCCCGCACGCGGTCGCTGCCGTCCTGGCACCGGTGCTCGGCGGGCTCGCGGTGGCCCACCGGGCCGGGCTGGTGCACCGCGACATCAAGCCCGAGAACGTGCTGATCTCCGACGACGGCGAGGTCAAGATCGCCGACTTCGGTCTGGTCCGCGCCGTCGCCGAGGCCAAGATCACCTCGACCAGCGTGATCCTGGGCACCGCCGCCTACCTGTCCCCCGAGCAGGTCAGCACCGGTGATGCCGACCCACGCAGCGATGTGTACGCGGTCGGCATCCTCACCTACGAACTGCTCACCGGCGCCACTCCGTTCACCGGCGACTCCGCACTCACCGTGGCCTACCAGCGCATGGACAATGATGTGCCGGCGCCCAGTGCGGTAATCGCAGGGGTACCAGCGCAATTCGACCGGTTCGTGCGCCGGGCCACCGCACGCGACGCCGGGCAGCGATTCGCCGACGCCAACGACATGCGGGCCGAACTGCTCCACATCGTCGACGACCTCGGCCTGCCCGCGTTCCGGGTGCCCGCACCGCAGTATTCAGCGCAGCACCTGGCCGCCACCCGCGTGCATGATCTCGAGGAACCAGACGGTGGCCGCGTCGAGGCCACCACCGTCGTGACGGCCGCACCGGCCTCCCCGCCGGCCGCACCCCCGGTGGCGCCTGCGCCGCGCCAACCCACTCGCGAGATCACCCGGGACCAGCACGACTGGGCACCGGCCCCGGCCGATCCCGCTGAACACTCCCTCGGCGCAGGCCAATTCGCCGGCATCGAGCTGAGCGAGTTCTACTGGGCCCGCCAGCGCGCCAAACGGGTGCTGGCATTCTGGGTGATCGCGGTACTCACGTTGACCGGCCTGGTCGCCGCCGCGGCCTGGACGCTCGGCAGCAACGTCGGCACGCTGTTCTAGCCGGCCGATCCGACCGAAATCGCGCTAGCTGCGCAGCATCTCGGCGACGAGGAACGCCAGCTCCAGGCTCTGCTGGGTGTTGAGCCGCGGATCGCACGCGGTCTCGTAACGGCCGGCCAGGTCGTCATCGGAGATGTCCTGCGCCCCACCGAGACACTCGGTGACGTTCTCGCCGGTGATCTCGACGTGGATGCCGCCGGGGTGGGTGCCCAGCGCGTGATGCACCTCGAAGAACCCCTGCACCTCGTCGACGATGCGATCGAAGTGACGGGTCTTGTACCCGGTCGAGGATTCGTGGGTGTTGCCGTGCATGGGGTCGCACTGCCAGATCACCTGATGGCCCGTCGCCTGGACCTTCTCGATGATCGGCGGCAGCAGGTCGCGGACCTTGTTGTTGCCCATCCGCGTCACGAGCGTCAGCCGGCCCGGCTCGTTGTTGGGATCCAGCCGCTCGACGTACTCGACGGCGAGTTCCGGCGTCGTCGTCGGCCCCAGCTTGATGCCGATCGGGTTGGCGATCACCTCGGCCAGCGCCACGTGGGCGCCGTCGAGCTGACGCGTCCGTTCGCCGATCCACAGGTAGTGCGCCGACTGGTCGTACAGCTTGGCCGGTCCGTCCGGGTTCTCGGCCGGGTCGGACAGCCGCAGCATCGCGCGCTCGTAGTCGATCACCAGCGCCTCGTGGCTGGCGAAGATCTCGGCGGTCTGCAGATTGCGATCGGCCACCCCACACGCGGACATGAACTTCAGGCCCCGGTCGATCTCCCCGGCCAGCGCCTCGTAGCGGGCGCCCGCGGGCGAGGTCCGGACGAACTCACGGTTCCAGTCGTGCACCAGGTGCAGCGACGCCAACCCGGACGAGGTCAGTGCGCGGACCAGGTTCATCGCGGCGCTGGCGTTGGCGTAGGCGCGCACCAGCCGCGACGGATCGTGCTCGCGGACCGAGGCGTCCGGAGCGAAGCCGTTGACCATGTCACCGCGGTAGGACCTCAGGCCCAGCGCGTCGAGATCCGACGACCGCGGCTTGGCGTACTGGCCCGCGATCCGCGCCACCTTGACCACCGGCATGCTGGCGCCGTAGGTCAGCACCACGGCCATCTGCAGCAGGGTGCGGATGTTCGCCCGGATGTGCGGCTCGGTGTTGTCGACGAAGGTCTCGGCGCAGTCACCGCCCTGCAGCAGGAATGCCTTGCCCTGCGCGACGTCGGACAGCAAGCCTTTCAGCTTCTCGATTTCCGAGGGCACAGTGACCGGCGGCACGCTCTCCAGCACGGTGCGCATGGCCTTGGCCGCCTCGGGGTCCCAGCTGGGTTGCTGGACGGCCGGCTTGGCCAGCGCCGCATCGAGCCGTTGACGCAGCTCGTCGGTCAGCGGAGGAAGTGGCGGCAGCTGGTCGATGGGGATGTCGACGGTCCAGTTCACCCGTTCATGGTAGCCGCCGGTGAACGGCGGTTTTCAGGGCTGTGTTATGCCGCGATCTCGCGTGGGTGTGAGGTCCACACCCGTCATCAGCTGGAACCGGTGCAGGTTGTGCCGCGCGTCGACGAGCGCATCGTGCGCTTCGGTCGGCCGGGCGGGCATCCGCGGCGATCCGCGCTCCTCCCAGAACTGGCGCAGCTCACGGGTGAACCGCGGCATCGCCGGAGGCAGATCGGTCATCGGGCCCCACAGCTGGCACAGCACCACATGGTCATAAGCGCCGACCCAGGCCCACAACTCGATCGGCTCGTCGCCGTCGATGTCGAAGAAGTCCTCCAGCTCCGCCCGGATCTGCCGGCGCGATCGCCACAACTGCGAGGACGGGGACGGCAGTTTGGGCAGCACGTGCTTGCGCACCCACCGACCCGCCCGGTCCGGATTGAACTCAGTCGAGATCGCGTAGTACTCGCGGCCGTCCTCGGCGGCCACACCGATCGAGATCAGCTCGATGGTGCGACCGTCGTCGATGAACTCGGTGTCGTAGAAGTAGCGCATCAGGCGATCTGCTCCGTCTTCGTGGCCTGCGATGTGATCGGGGCCGGGGCCGCATGGATCTCCCGGTCGAGCTGCGCGTCGACAGCGGCGTCGTCAGGGATCTTCGGCATCCCGGTGATCGCATCCTGCAACCACAGCTTGGCCTGCACGACGGGGCGGCGCAGCCAGCGCTCCCGTTCCAGCGCACGGTGCATCTTGCGGGGGCGGCTGGTGTAGCGCCAGCGCGCCCACGGCGCATGCGGCCGCGACAGCCGCACCGCCCCGGCGAACAACAACGGGGTTATGAACATGCCCACCAATCCAGTCCACACCTTGCCTTTGAGCAGGACGACCACCGCCAGCGCCAGGGTCAGCACCGCCACCGCGACCACGAATGCGCGCATGGCCAGGGACTGGTCCGCGCGCCAGATACCGATATCAAAGAATGACAGCGGGTTGAAACCCAGGATCAGCAGCCCCGCCACCGCCACCGCGGCGAACACCGCATCCACCGAGGTGCGGCCGTCCTCGGCCCAGTACACATCCGACAGATGCAGGATCAGCGCGAACTCATCGAGTACCAGGGCCGCGCCGATGCCGAAGAACACCGCGGCCGCGGTGAACTCCGGTACCCCGCCGTTGACCGCGAGCGTCACCATCGTCACCCCCGACACCATCACCAACACCACGCCGATCACCATGTGGTGGATGTGCACCGAACCGTGGCCCATGTTGCGGGGCTGCCACCACCTGGGCGGTCGTTCGCTGCCGGCGTTCCTGCGGATGTAACGCACCACGATGCGGGTCACGAAGAAGGTGAGGATGAACGCCACCAGGCAGCACAGCAGCGGCAGGCGATCGCGCGTGAGGAAATCGAGGTGAACGGTCACGTGCACGCACAGAGAACTTACGCCGACCTGCGCGCGTCGCGAGTGCGGATGCGCCCACACGGGGATGCCCCCGATAGTCTGTTGAGGACATGAGTAAGCGGCAGTCGCCCGGCGGGGCTGGTTGGGCACCGACGATCGGGTGGCGGCTTTTTCAGTTGCTCACAGTGGCCGGGTTGATCCTGGTCGGCTGGCGGCTACTGGGCCACGTGCCCTATCGCATCGACATCGACGTGTACCGGATGGGCGGACGGGCCTGGTTGGACAACCAGCCGCTGTACGCCGACGGCGCGATTTTCCACACCCAGGGCGGCCTCGACCTGCCGTTCACCTATCCCCCGCTGGCGGCGATCATGTTCGCGCCGTTCGCCTGGCTGTCGTTGCCCGCGGCAAGTGTGGCGATCACCGCCACCACGCTGGCGCTCCTGGTCGTCTCGATCGTCATCGTGCTCACCCGGCTGAACGTCTGGCCGGAGACCACGATCACCTCGGAGCCGGCTTGGCTGCGCCGCTGCTGGCTGGCGACCGCGCTGGTGGTGCCTGCGGTCTTCTGGCTGGAGCCGATCCGGTCGAACTTCGAGTTCGGCCAGATCAACGTGGTGCTGATGACGCTGGTGGTCGCCGATTGCGTACCGCGCCGGACGCCGTGGCCACGCGGTGTGCTGCTGGGCCTGGCGATCGCCCTCAAGCTCACTCCCGCGGTCTTCCTCCTGTACTTCCTGCTGCGCCGCGACGTCCACACCCTGCTGCGGACCGCCGCGGCCGCAGTGGTGGCGACCATCGCCGGATTCGTGCTGGCCTGGACCGACTCGATCGAGTACTGGACCGAGACGGTGCGCAACACCGACCGGATCGGGACGGCCACGCTCAACACCAACCAGAACATCGCGGGCACGCTGGCCCGGCTCGGCCTGTCCGAGGGGCCGCGGTTCCTGTTGTGGGTGGCCCTCTGCTTCGCGGTGCTGGCCCTGACGGTCTGGGCGGCGCGACGGGCCCTGCGCTCCGGAGCCGATGAGGGCCCTGTGGTCGCACTGATCTGTGTGGCGATGTTCGGCCTGGTGGTCTCGCCGGTGTCGTGGTCGCATCACTGGGTCTGGTCGCTACCCACCCTGTTGGTGACCGGTGTGCTCGCCTACCGGATGCGCCAGACGCATATGGCGTCGTCGCTGTATCTGGCCCTGGTGACGGTGGTCGGCCTGGCCTTGATGGTGTGGACGCCGATCGCACTGTTGACCCCGCATCACGAGACCGCGGCGTCGGTGGTGCGGCAGCTGGCCGGCGATTCCTACCTGTGGTGGGCGCTGGCCGTCATCGTCGTCATCGGCGCCGTGTCGACCTCCCGGGCCGCCAAGACGACCGCGGTGACCGCCACCCCACTGGTGCCGCTCAGCGGCGGCGAAACGTCCTAACCCGCTGCGGCGTGCGGCAGCCGGGAAGCGGGCTTGCTCGCGTCGACCGGCTGGCCATTGGTCTGCTGCGCGCTTTCTTTGATCGCGGCCGCGTAGATGTCGACGTACTCCTGGCCAGACAGATCCATCAGGTCGTACATCACCTCGTCGATCACCGCGCGCTCGATGAAGCGGTTACCGGCCAGACCGTCGAACCGGCTGAAGTCCATGGGCTTGCCGAACCTGACCTCGACCCGGCCGAACCGCAGCCCCTTCGACCCCGGCGGGTTGACGACGTCGGTGCCGACCATGGCCACCGGGATCACCGGCACACCGGTCTCCAGGGCCAGCCTGGCCAACCCGGTCTTGCCCTTGTAGAGGCGGCCGTCCGGTGAGCGGGTGCCCTCGGGGTACATGCCGAGCAGCTTGCCCTCGCCCAGGATGCGCTTGGCGGTGATCAGAGCCGCCTGCGCCGAATCGGCGTCGGTGCGGTCGATCGGCACCTGGCCGACGACGGTGTAGAACCAGGCCAGGAACCGGCCCTTGATCCCGGTACCGGTGAAGTACTCCTGTTTGGCCAGGAAGGTGATGCGGCGGCTGACCACCAGCGGCAGGTAGAAACTGTCCATCACCGCCAGGTGATTACTGGCCAGGATCGCCGGTCCGTCGGTCGGAACATGTTCCAGCCCAGTGATTTTGGGCCGGCCGAGGACGGCCAGCACGGGGCCCAACAGGACGTACTTGAACAGCCAATACCACATGGACCCTCCACCTTGTGCGCACCGCGCAATGCTCTGCGACAACTGTACCCAGGCCATGTTGTGGCTACCACAGCAAGCCCTGGATGCCTGCTGAGTCTCAGCCCTACAGCAAATCGCTCAATCTGCTCAGTCTTCGAAGGTGACCGGGATGTGCTGGTAGCGACCGGGAGGAGGCGGGGGCGGGTAATCGTCGGGCGGCGGCGCATCCGGCCCACCGTCAGGCGGCGGGCTATCTCCGTCGGGACCGCTATCCCCACCACTTCCGGATCCATCGGCTCGGCCATCGTCCAAGACCGCGCGGATGACCGTCAGCAGGGCCACACTGTGCTCGGCGATCACCGACAGCAGCGGATGTTGCTCACCGTTGACCACCGCGGCCAGTGCGCACACCGGGCACCACACCTGCTGGCACTTGCCCGGGCTGTCGCCGGCCGACGCCGCGAGATTGGCCGCTGCCAACCGCACCGCCGGATCCAGCCGGTCCAGAATGTCCTGCGCCAATTGCCGCAGCTCCGAACCCAGCTCGGGATGAGACCCCGTCATGCCGGCCACACCTCCGGATTCGGACGAAAACGTACCGTCAGCTCGCTACCCCGCAATTGCGCGTCTGTCACGATGCACCGACGCAGGACAGAGGCCAACCGCACCCGGCGCCGCATTCCCGCGACGCCGATGATCAAGTCGTCATCGACGCGACCGAGCGTGAGGCCGGCCGAATCGATCTGCGGCAACTCTAGCCGCAATCGGTACACAGCTTCGAGTCCAGACCCCGACTCCCGGTCGACGATGGGACGCAGCGGACCCGGAGGCGGTGACCCGTCACGCCGTCGCGCACTGTCGATCAACTCCCCCAGCGCCTTGGCGCCGATCGGCTCCCCCGGCACGTGCGGCACGAGCACCAGCTGCACATCACCGATCGTGGCATCGAGCTCGTCGAGCACCGTCTGCTGCTCGGCGATCCGCTCGGTGTACCAGTCGAACGCCGGGTGCGCCGGAAGATTCTGGTACTCGAACGAATCATCCTGCACCAAAATCTGATTGACGATGATCTCGGCAACCTCGACACCCATCAGGGCAAGCGATCCCAAGGTCCGCGAGGCTTCGGCCGCCACCACCCGCTCGGGGGTGAGCACCAGATGCGCACTCACCCGAGACCCGTCGGTGAGCAAGGTCGAAAGCCGGCGGATGCCGGAGTCCACGCGTTCGATCAGGGCGACGATCGCCGCACTCACCGCATCCGGGGAGCCCGACAGCCGGCGGTGCCGAGGCCAGGCCCGCTCCAGGTACAGGCCGAAGGTCTCCGGAAGCGTCAGCATCCGCAGGGCATCGGCGGTCGAGGCGCAGTCCACCACCACGTGATCCCATCGCCCGGATTCTGCGAGCTCGCCCACCTCGTGCAGCCCCAGCACTTCCTGGATTCCCGGTAGCGCCGAAAGTTCTTCGGGGGCAACATCTCCCAGGTCGGACTCGGGGAAACGAGCCGCCAGCGGGCCGGCCGTCTCCACCCAGCGCGCGCCGAGCAGGGCCAGGGTGTCGAGCGCGAGCGCGTCCAGGACACCGCCCGCGTCGGTCAGTCCGGTGTCCAGATCGCTGAGCACCCGCGTGGGGGCCCGCTGACCCGTGGGAGCGAGCGTGATCCCGAGGACGTCGCCCGTGGAATGGGCCTGATCGGTGGACACGATCAGCACCCGACGGCCGGACGCGGCGTCGCGAACCGCGGTGGCTGTCGCCAGCGTCGACTTACCTACTCCGCCCTTGCCGACGAACAGGCTGATCCGCGCAGGAGTCCGTGCGCTCCCATCCGGCGAAGTCACTCAGCCTCTGCTCGTTTCTTCAGGTCCTTGAGCGCGGTGTCGGTGAGCCTGCGCTCCGCCTTGCGCTTGAGCAGCCCGATCATCGGGATGATGAGGTCGACCGACAATTCATAGGTGACTTCCGTGCCGGATCCCTTGGGCGCCAAGCGGTATGCCCCCTCCAGCGACCGCAGCAGCGAACTGGACACCAGCGACCAGGTCACCGAAGTGCGATCCGCGGGCCACACGTAGGTCAGCACCATCGTGTCCTTGAGCACCGCGGCGTCGAGCACCAGCCTGGCGGTCTTGGGATTGCCCTGCGCGTCGGTCTCGAGGACCTCGGCTTCCTTGTATTCGGCGACCCACTGCGGATACGAGGCGATATCGGCGATGACGTCCATCACCGTCACCGGATCGGCGTCGATGTAGATGGTCTGTGTCGTTTTGTCGGCCACCGCATCGCCCTATCTCCCCGCACGCGGGGGTCCCCTACTTCCCCCGCCCCGCGGGGGTGCCCTGGCTCTCGCCGAGAAATCTACCCTCCCGCAGATAGACCCGGTCAAACACGCCAGACCTCAGGCCAGTCGGGACACCCCGACCGGGCGAGCCGACTCCAACCGCTGCTTGATGCCGAAGGCCATCGCCTTGCCCGCCACCCGGCGTTCGTGGTTCATCTTTGCCAGATCCATCTCGGCCAGCTGCTTGGCCGTGGCGCCGGACGGTTCGGCGTGCAGGAAGTAGTGCAGCACCACGCCGTCCATCACCGCCTCCAGCCAGACCTCCATCGTGCCGGTCAACGCACCGGTCACATTCCAGCGGTGGCCCTTGTCGGCGCGGTCCTCGACGACCTTGAGCACCAGGTCGGGCCACCACCGCCGCCAGCTGGCGGGATCGGCGACCGCGGCGCCCACGGCGACCGGATCGGCGCAGACGAACGTCTCGTCGGCGATCTGAATGCTGTTCATCGCGGACTAGCTTCACATATGCGTGATCGCCTGCATACCGGGGCCGACTAGGCTGACCCGCAAAGCCGGTACCACAAGCCTGGAGGGCAAGATCGTGCCTGAGTTCATGCGGGAGTACAGCGTGCCCGCGTCATTTGCCGTCGACGAGCACGACAGCATCGTCAGCTCGGTATCCGCGCACGCGGCGGACAGCCCCGACCACGTCATCTTCCGCCGCCTGGTCGACGGCGCCTGGACCGACGTGACCTGCGCCGAAGCGGCCGACCAGATTCGTTCGGTCGCCCTTGGCCTGATCGCCGAGGGAATCCAGCCCGGTGATCGCGTGGCGATCCTTTCGGCCACCCGCTACGAGTGGCCGATCATCGACTTCGCGATCCTGTCGGTCGGCGCGGTGACCGTGCCGATCTACGAGACCTCCTCTGCCGAACAGGTGCGGTTCGTCCTCGACAACTCCGCGGCGCGCATCATCTTCGCCGAGACCGACGGGCACGCACAGACCGTGGAACAGCTCCGCGGCCAGCTGCCCGAGTTGCGCAAGGTGCTGCGGATCGACGGCACCGGCACGCCCGCGCTGGAGGCCATGGCCGAAGCCGGCAAGTCGACCGACACCGCCGAACTCGACAAGCGCCTGGCCGGAATCCGGTCGGCCGACCCGGCCACCCTGATCTACACCTCGGGAACCACCGGTCAGCCCAAGGGCTGCCAGCTGACCCACTCGAACCTGCTCTACGAGATCCGGGGGGCCAAGGCGTGCTTCCCCACGGAACTGGCACCGGGTGAACGGATGCTGGTGTTCCTGCCGCTGGCCCACGTGCTGGCCCGGGCCATCACCATCGCGGCCTTCACCAACAAGGTCACCCTCGGCTTCACCAGCGACATCAAGAACCTGGTTCCGACCTTCGGCGTGTTCAAGCCGACGCTCGTCGTCTCCGTGCCCCGCGTGTTCGAGAAGGTCTACAACACCGCCGAGCAGAACGCCCGCAACGACGGCAAGGGCAAGATCTTCTCGATCGCCGCCGACACCGCGATCGAGTGGAGTAAAGCCCAGGACACCGGTGGCGCCGGCCTGCTGCTGCGCGCCAAGCACGCCCTGTTCGACAAGCTGGTCTACGGCAAGCTGCGGGCGGCCCTCGGCGGCGAATGCCGGGCGGCGATCTCCGGCGGCGCACCGCTGGGCGCGCGGCTGGGTCACTTCTATCGCGGTGTGGGGCTGAGCATCTACGAGGGCTACGGCCTCACCGAGACCAGCGCGGCCATCACCGTGAACCGGGTCAACGACCTCAAGGTCGGCTCCGTCGGAAAGCTGATGCCCGGCAACAGCATGCGTATCGCCGAGGACGGCGAGCTGCTGGTCAAGGGCGGCGTGGTGTTCAGCGGCTACTGGGGCAACGAGTCCGAGACCAACGCGGTGTTCACCGACGGCTGGTTCCACACCGGCGATCTGGGTGCCATCGACGACGACGGCTTCCTGACCATCGTCGGGCGCAAGAAGGAAATCATCGTCACCGCGGGCGGCAAGAACGTCGCACCCGCGCTGCTCGAAGACCGGCTGCGGGCCCACCCGCTGATCAGCCAGGCCATGGCCGTGGGTGACCAGCAGCCGTTCATCGCCGCGCTCATCACCATCGACCCGGAGGCGTTCCCCGGGTGGAAGCAGCGCAACGGGAAGGACGCCGGCGCCTCGGTCGGCGACCTGTCCGACGACCCGGACCTGCTGGCCGAGATCGACCTGGCGGTCAAGGAGGCCAATCAGGCGGTGTCGCATGCCGAGTCGATCCGCAAGTTCCGGATCCTGCCCGTCGATTTCACCGAGGACACCGGTGAACTGACCCCGACCCTGAAGGTCAAGCGCAAGGTGGTGGCCGAGAAGTTCGCCACCGACATCGCCGCGCTCTACGGCTGATCCCGCGGGCTCAGCCCGAGAGCAGCCCGGTCAGCCGGGCGCCCTGCGAGCGCCACTGCCAGTTGTCGACTGCCCAGTGGCGTCCCGCCACCCCCATCGCGGCGGCGCGAGCCGGATCGGCCAGCACGTCGCCCACGGCCGTCGCCACCGCCGCCACATCGGTGCCGTCCACCACGGTGCCGGTCTGGCCGTCGAGCACGGTTTCCGGTGCACCGCCAGAGGTTCCGGCGATCACCGGAACGCCGCAGGCCGAGGCCTCCAGGTAGACGATGCCGAGTCCCTCGACGTCCAGACCCGCCCCTCGGGTTCGGCACGGCATGGCGAACACGTCGGCCATCGCATGGTGGGCGGGCAGTTCCGCCGCGGGCACCGCACCGGTGAAGGTGACGTCGGCGGCCACATCGTGCGTCTGCGCGAGTTGTTGCAGGCGCTGTAGATACGGTCCCCCGCCGACGATGACCAACGCCGCATCGGGGACGCGGCGCCGGATGGCGGGCCAGGCACGGATGAGCATGTCCTGCCCCTTACGCGGCACCAGCCGGGACAGGCACACCACCACCGGGCGCTGCCCCAGCCCGTAGCGGGCGCGCAACTCGGCCCGGGCCACCGGATCGGGTACGAAACGGTCGGTGTCGACGCCCGGCGGCAGATGCTCCAGCGCCGCGCGAGGACCGAAAGCCGAGGCGAACCTGTCGCGGGTATAGCGGCTGATGAACGTCACGACGTCGGCGTCGTCTCCGATGCGGCGCAATGCGCTGCGCGCCACCGGCAGCATCGACCAGCCGACCTCGTGTCCATGAGTGCTCGCCACCACTCGCCTGGCACCGGCTCGCCGGGCCAGCGGGCCCAGCAGTGCCAGCGGCGCGGCCGCCCCGAACCACACCGTCTCGATGTCGTTCTCAGCGATCAACCGCTGCATGCGGGTCGCCACGGTCGGCTCGGGCACCATCAGCGAAGTCGGATGCCGCACCACGCGGTACCCGGCGGCAGCGTCGTAGTCCGCGCTGCCCTTCCATTTCGGCGCGTACACCGTGAGCTCGTGCGAGCCGTCCCGCACCAACTGGCCGACGAACGCCTCCAGGTACGACTGGATACCGCCGCGACGCGGTGGAAAGTCGTTGGTGACCAACAAAACCCGCGTCATCGCGGCCGACTGTCCATGCGCGATCCGGCTGCGCTCCGTGTGCTCCCCATCGGCGACAGGCTATCCGGTCAGCCAGTGACGCCAACCGGCAACCACTGCGTCGAGATCGGCGCCCAGCGTCTCCCGCACCGCGGTGGCCACATCCGGGTGACCGGCCCCGCAGGCGCGCAGGTACAGCTCACGCAGCTTCGGAACCCCGTAGGCGTCGGCCACGTAGCGGCTGAACCACCACGCCCGGTCGTAGGCCAGGCTGCGGGCGGCACCGGGTGTGTCGAGGTCCGCATCGGTGGGCAGCTGGGCCAGCTCCGCGGCCCGCGCGGGTGCCACGGTGGGCGGCCGGCCGACGTAGTCGGCCACGCCCTCGGTCAGCCAGCGCGGTGCGTCGGCCGCGGTCGCCGAGCGGGCGGCGTAGTGGAACAGCTCGTGGCGCAACACAATTCGCAACGCGGCCGGGCTCATGTCGGCGGCGCCGGGGGCGAACATGATCCGTTGCGCGGTGGTGGTCGCGGCGATGTCGGGGGCTCCGCCGGCCAGCACCCGGAACTGTTGATCGGACCCCGCGACCGCGATCTCGATGTCTCGCGGCCAGTCCGGACCCCAGAATGCGGTCACCGTGGCGGCCGCCTCACCGAGTTCGGGGCCGAGGCGGCTCAGCAGGGCCTGCGACTGCGGTCCGCCCAGGGCCAGTAGCCGGGCGGTGCGCCCGTCGGGCAGCGCCAGCACGGTGACCGGGTCGGGTTGCGGGACGGCAGGTACGCCGGTGATGTTCGACGACGCGGCCGGAGGCAGGGCCGGAGGTGGGACCGGCGAGGATCTCCACAACAGCGTCGCTGCCAGCGCCAGCTCGACCAGGAGTACCGCCACCAGCAGACGCCGGTTGGGCGTCAGGGTGAAACCCGCCCCGCTGTCGGGGCGCTCGATACCGACGGACTTCTCAGTAGCGACGGACGTTGTAGATCGGCGCATTGTTGACCGGGGCGACCCGAACCGGGGTGCCGTAGGTCGACGCGTGCACCATCATCCCGTCGCCGATGTAGATACCCACGTGGGAGGCGTCGGAGTAGTACGTCACCACGTCACCCGGCTGCATCGAGTCAGCCGAGACCGGCTGACCGCCGCGGGCCATGGCCTGGCTCGAGTGCGGCAGCGAGATGCCGGCGTGCTGGAACGCCCACATCACCAGGCCGGAGCAGTCGAAGGAGCTGGGACCGGCAGCGCCCCAGGAGTACGGCGAGCCGATCCGGCTCAGTGCCGCCTGGATGACGGTGCCGGAATGGCCACCGCCCCCATCCGGGAGTGCGCCCTCCGGCGGGGCGACGTCGCCGGGCGGAATCCCGTTCGGCGGGTCAGCCAAAATGGCGGGATCCTGCGCCGGCGGCAACGCCTCGGGCGCGGGCACCGGCGGGGTCGGCGGCAGGGCCGTCATCGCTTCCCGCTGGGCCGGGGTCAGCGCCTGGTACTGCGACTTGACGATCGCGATCTGCACCTGGAGCTGGCTTTGCTTGGATTGCAGGTCGGCGCGCACTGCGGCGGCCTGCTCTGCGGCGGTCTTGGCGTCGTCGGCCGATTTCGCCGACTCCTTCTCGGCCAATGCGGCCTTTTCGCCCACCGAACGGAAGCTCTTCATCTGCGCCGACATCTCGGTCGCCATCACCCGCTGCACCGCGAGTTGCTCGATCAGCTGCTGGGGTGAGCCGGCCGTCAGGATCGCATCCACACCGGAGGTGCGACCCCCCATGTACTGGGCGGCAGCTACCTTGTTGACCGAAGTCTGAAAGATTGCCAGCTGCGACTTGGCGTCATCGACCGCCGCGGTGTCGTCGGCATGCTTCTTTTCCGCACTCTCCTGTGCGGCAAGTTTGTTGTTCAGGTCCAGCTGGGCGGAGTGCATCGCTTCGGTGGTCTGCTCGGCCTGACGGGACAGCTCATTGAGCTTTGCCAGCGCATCGTCACTGGGATCGGCCTGCGAACTCGCTGCCAGGAACCCTGGTATCAAGATCAAGCCCGCTATTGCACCTGCAATGGGTCGCTTGACACGACTTGTGGGCCGGTGCGCGCGCTCGTGCCTCAAGTTTTTGTCCTCACAACTGGCGATGGCGAGCCGCCTCGAACTGCTCTTAGGTCTCAGATAGGTTACGAAACGGCATCGGGCTTGTCCAACAGAAGGTGCAAATTTAACAGCCCACCCGGAATATTTTCCTGTGCACGAAGCGACGCGTGTCGTCAGGCGACTCCAGATCTGCCGTTCCGGTGAATAGGCACGAGTCGCAATCGCGGAGCAAGGCCCACGTCAGCGAGCACTTCCAACGCCTGACGCTCGTCGTCCAGCAAAGTTTCCGGGACTCCGAGCAACACACTCACGACGCAGTCCTGACACCCGGGCCCACGTACCGCGCAATCGTCGCAGTCGATGGTCACGCTGCCGGTATCCGGCTCGTCGGGGCAGGGTTCGTCGGCGTAGGACCAGTTGTCCCGCCACGCTCCGCTCATCTTGACCGTCCTTTCGATCGGTGTTGCGCGCACCGTATCGCCGCGTACCGACAAGACCCGGCGAGCCCGGGCGTGGCGACCCCAGGTTGTCGGTGCCGGTACCTACCGTCATCGCCATGGGCCAGCGCAACATCGACGCCGAGCAGCTGGCCTTCGGCTTCGGCGCACAGGACGGGGCCCTGGACGCCGTCTCGCTGGCCGACACCACGTTCGTGGTGGTGGACCTGGAGACCACCGGGGGCCGGGCCACCGCGAAGGCGCCGGGCGACGGCTACGACGCCATCACCGAGATCGGCGCGGTCAAGATTCGCGGCGGCGAGGTACTCGGCGAGCTGGCCACCCTCGTCGACCCCGGCCGTGCCATCCCTCCGCAGATCGTCGAACTCACCGGCATCACCACGGCGATGGTGCGCGACGCGCCGAAGATCGACAGCGTCCTGCCCGCGTTCCTCGAATTCTCGCGCGGCGCGGTGCTGGTCGCCCACAACGCCGGGTTCGACATCGGGTTTCTGCGCGCGGCCGCGCAGCGGGCCGAACTCGGATGGCCCCGGCCGCCGGTGCTGTGCACGGTGAAACTCGCCCGCCGCGTGCTGACCCGGGACGAGGCGCCCAGCGTGAAGCTGTCCGCACTCGCCCGGCTGTTCGGTGCATCCACCACACCCACGCACCGCGCCCTCGACGACGCCCGCGCCACCGTGGACGTCCTGCACGGCCTGATCGAGCGGGTCGGCAACCAGGGCATCCACACCTTCGCAGATCTCAAGAACTACCTGCCCGACGTCACGCCGGCCCAGCGGCGCAACCGCTCACTGGCCGACCGGCTGCCGAACCGGCCCGGCGTCTACCTGTTCCGCGGCCCCTCCGACGAGGTGCTCTACGTCGGCACCGCGGTCGATCTGCGGCGGCGGGTCCGCCAGTACTTCACCGGGGCCGACCCCCGAGCGCGGATGAAGGAGATGGCCTCGCTGGCGCGCGTCGTCGACCATGTCGAATGCGCCCACGACCTGGAGGCCGGGGTGCGTGAGCTGCGACTGCTCGCGGCCCACGCGCCGCCGTACAACCGGCGGTCCAAGTCCCCGCAGCGATGGTGGTGGGTCGCCATCACCGACGAGGCCTTCCCGAGGTTGTCGGTGGTGCGAAACCCCGGGCACCGCACCTCTTTCGGTCCGTTCTCGGCCCGGGCCGACGCCGTACAGTCCGCCATCCTGCTGGCCCGGTTCACCGGGGTGCGCACGTGCACCGCCCGCTTCGGCGCGGCCGCCATCCACCGCTGCCCCGAGGTGGAACTGTCCCCGTGCCCGGCCCCGCAGGATGTCGGGGCCCGGCCGTACGCGGCCGCCGTGGCGCGTGCCACCGCGCTGATCGACGGCACCGACCACACCGGCCTGGCGGCGGCATTGGCCCATATCGGCGAACTGGCGGTAGCCCGGCGATACGAGACCGCCGCCAGGATGCGCGATCACGCCGCGGTGGCCATCGAGGCGCTGTGGCGAGGGCAGCGGTTGCGCGCGCTGGCCGATCTGCCCGAACTCGTGGCCGCACGCGGGGACGGCAGCGGCGGCTGGCATTTCGCGGTGATCCGCCACGGCCAGCTGGCCGGGGCGGGCACCGCCAAGCGCGGCGTGCCGCCGATGCCGGTGGTCGACGCGATCTGCGCGGCCGCACAGGTAATCCTGCCCACCGCAACGCCTTTGGGCGGCGCGCTGGTGGAGGAGACGGCGCTCATCGCCCGCTGGCTGGCCGCACCGGGAGTGCGCATCGTGCGCACCGACGGCTCGGACGGGGACGCCGGCTACACGACGCCGATCGGGGCGGCGGGCCGCTATGCACAGTGGGCCGCCACCGCCCGCTCGGCCCGGCTGGCCGCGGCCCAGCAGCAGAACTCAGAACTGGAGGCTGAACCGCACCCAACGCGCGAGCAGCTGTTCGGCCGCACCCGAGTCGATGGCCTCGGTGGCCCGCGCCAGACCGGCCTCCCACGCCGGCACCCACTTGGCGTCGCTGGCTAGCCCGGCATGGGCGACCATCGCGCCTGCCGCGTTGAGCACCACCGCGTCCCGCACCGGCCCCTTGGCCCCGCCCAGCACCGCGCGTGCCTCGGCGGCGTTGGCGGTGGCGTCACCGCCGACCAACTCACTGATGTCGGCACGCTTGAATCCGAACGCAGCGGGATCGAACTTCAGCCGGTCCACCGTGCCCGCCTGCACGCGCCAGATGGTGCTCGTCGTCGTTGTGGTCAGCTCGTCGAGGCCGTCGTCGCCGTGCACCACCAGGACACTGGAGCCGCGGGCCGCGTACACCCCGGCCATCACCTCGGCCAGGTCGTCGAATGCGCAGCCGATCAGCCCGGCCCGGGGCGCGGCCGGATTGGTCAGCGGTCCAAGCAGATTGAAGACGGTCGGAACGCCGATCTCCCGGCGCACCACCGAGGCGTGCCGATACGACGGGTGGAACTGGGGCGCGAAGGCGAACCCGATGCCGATCTCGGCGACACTGCGGGCCACTTCGTCAGGGCCGAGGTCGATCCGTACCCCGAGGGCCTCCAGGGTGTCGGCACCGCCCGACAGCGAGGACGCCGCCCGGTTGCCGTGCTTGATCACCGGGACACCGCAGGCGGCCACCACGATGGCCGCCATGGTCGACAGGTTCACCGTGTTGGCCCCGTCGCCGCCGGTACCGACGATGTCGACGGTCTCGTGACCGATCTGATCGGTCGGCACCCGGCGGGCGTGCGACAGCATGATGTCGGCCAACTCCCCGACCTCTGCCGAGGTCGGCCGCTTCATCTTCATCGCCACCGCGAAGCCGGCGATCTGAGCCGGGGTCGCCACCCCGGTCATGATCTGGTCCATGGCCCATCCCGCATAGCCGTTGGGCAGGCTCTGCTCCGTGGTCAGGCGCCCGAGAATGAGCGGCCACGACGGCGCGGCCACAGAGCCGGACGCGGATGGGGAAAGCGGAGAAGATGCAGGAGCCACCGCAGAATGCTATCGCCCGGGCGGGACTCGACTCTGGGGCGAGGGGAACCCAACGCGACACGAATCCGACCAATTGCTCGACCCGGGTGGAGTTCGACAACTACAAAGCGTCATACTTGCGGATGTGACGAGCGCTGTAGGTACCTCGGGAACGGCAATCACGTCGCGCGTTCATTCGCTGAACCGGCCGAACATGGTCAGTGTCGGCACCATCGTGTGGCTTTCCAGTGAACTCATGTTCTTTGCTGGACTCTTCGCGATGTATTTCACGGCGCGCGCGCAAGCCGGCGGCAACTGGCCGCCCGAGCCGACCGAACTCAATTTGGCCCTTGCTGTTCCGGTGACGCTGGTTCTGATCGCGTCATCCTTCACCTGCCAGATGGGCGTGTTCGCCGCTGAGCGCGGCGACGTGTTCGGGCTGCGCCGGTGGTATGTGATCACGTTCCTGATGGGTCTGTTCTTCGTACTGGGCCAGGGATACGAGTACATCCACCTGGTCGAGCACGGCACCACCATCCCGGGCAGTGCCTACGGATCGGTCTTCTATCTGGCGACCGGTTTCCACGGCCTGCACGTGATCGGCGGACTTGTTGCGTTCATCTTGCTGCTGGCCCGCACCAAGATGAGTAAGTTCACGCCCGCGCAGGCCACCGCGGCGATCGTCGTCTCGTACTACTGGCACTTCGTCGACATCGTCTGGATTGCGCTGTTCGCCACCATCTACTTTGTCCGATGATCGGCCGGCCGATGATCGACTCGATGAGAAGGGGTTCGATGACCAGCAAGTCGCGCCGACGACTTCGCCGACGACTGTCAGCAGGTCTCCTGCTGTTGGTCGGCCTGTCAGTCGCAGGTGGCGTTGCCGCCACGCTGACGCCCACACCGCAGGTCGCGGTCGCCGACGAATCGCAGTCGGCGCTGCTGCGCACGGGTAAGCAGCTGTTCGACACGTCGTGCGTCTCGTGCCACGGCGCCAACCTGCAGGGTGTGCCCGACCGCGGGCCCAGCCTGATCGGCACCGGCGAGGCCGCGGTGTACTTCCAGGTGTCGACCGGTCGTATGCCCGCGATGCGCGGTGAGGCCCAGGCCCCGTCCAAGCCCGAGCACTTCGACGAGAACCAGATCGACGCCCTCGGTGCGTTCGTTCAGGCCAACGGTGGCGGCCCGACGGTGATCCGTGACGAGAACGGCGCCGTGGCCCAGGAATCGCTGATCGGGTCCGACGTGGCCCGTGGCGCGGACCTGTTCCGGCTGAACTGCGCGTCCTGCCACAACTTCACCGGCAAGGGCGGCGCGCTGTCCTCCGGTAAGTACGCGCCCGACCTCGGTGACACCAAGCCGGCCCAGATCTACACCGCGATGCAGACCGGCCCGCAGAACATGCCCAAGTTCTCCGACCGGCAGCTCTCGCCGGAAGAGAAGCGCGACATCGTCGCCTACGTCCGCGAATCGGCTGAGACTCCCAGCTACGGCGGCTACGGGCTCGGCGGCTTCGGCCCCGCTCCCGAGGGCATGGCGATGTGGATTATCGGAATGGTCGCCGCTATCGGCGTGGCAATGTGGATCGGGGCACGAGCATGACCGACAACACCCCGAAGATTCCGAGCGACGCCGAGCTCGCCTCGATGTCGCGTGAGGATCTCGTCGAACTCGGCGGCAAGATCGACGGCGTCGAGACCATCTTCAAGGAGCCGCGCTGGCCGGTCCCCGGCACCAAGGCCGAGAAGCGCACCGAGCGGCTGGTCGCGTACTGGCTTCTGCTCGGCGGGCTTTCGGGCCTGGCGCTGCTGCTGGTCTTCCTGTTCTGGCCGTGGGAGTACCAGCCCTTCGGTTCGGAGGGCGAGTTCCTCTACTCCCTGGCCACCCCGCTCTACGGCCTCACCTTCGGCCTGTCGATCCTGGCGATCGGCATCGGCGCGGTGCTGTTCCAGAAGAAGTTCATCCCCGAGGAGATCTCGGTCCAGGACCGTCACGACGGACGTTCCCCCGAGGTGGCCCGCAAGACCATCGCGGCCAACCTGACCGACGCCCTCGAGGGCTCGACCGTCAAGCGCCGCAAGCTGATCGGCTTGTCGCTGGGCATCGGCCTCGGCGCGTTCGGAGCCGGCACCCTGGTGGCCTTCATCGGCGGGTTGATCAAGAACCCGTGGAAGCCCGTGGTGCCCACCGCGGAAGGCAAGAAGGCCGTGTTGTGGACCTCGGGCTGGACGCCCCGGTTCCACGGCGAGACCATCTACCTGGCCCGCGCGACCGGGCGTCCCGGCTCCTCTCCGTTCGTCAAGATGCGGCCCGAGGATCTCGATGCCGGTGGCATGGAAACCGTCTTCCCCTGGCGCGAGTCTGACGGCGACGGGACCACGGTCGAGTCCGAGCACCACCTGACCGAGATCTCGATGGGTGTCCGCAACCCGGTCATGTTGATCCGCATCAAGCCGGCCGACATGTCCCGCGTGGTCAAGCGGAAGGGCCAGGAGAGCTTCAACTTTGGTGAGCTGTTCGCCTACACCAAGGTCTGCTCGCACCTGGGTTGCCCCTCGTCTCTGTACGAGCAGCAGACCTACCGCATTCTTTGCCCGTGCCACCAGTCGCAGTTCGACGCGTTGCACTTCGCAAAGCCCATATTCGGTCCGGCTGCGCGCGCGTTGGCGCAGCTGCCGATCACTATTGACAAAGACGGCTACCTGGTCGCCAACGGCGACTTCGTCGAGCCCGTCGGACCGGCATTCTGGGAGCGCAAATCATGAGCCCTGACCTTGCCAAGATCGCAGCGGCACAAGGCGATGCGATCGATTCCCGTTACCACCCCTCGGCCGCGGTACGCCGCCAGCTGAACAAGGTGTTCCCCACCCACTGGTCCTTCCTGCTGGGTGAGATCGCGCTGTACAGCTTCATCGTGCTGCTGATCACCGGTGTCTGGCTGACGTTGTTCTTCGATCCGTCGATGGCACACGTCACCTACGACGGTGTGTACCAGCCGCTTCGCGGTGTGCAGATGTCGCGGGCCTACGAGTCCGCACTCGACATCAGCTTCGAGGTCCGCGGCGGACTGTTCGTCCGCCAGATCCACCACTGGGCCGCACTGATGTTCGCCGCGTCGATCATGGTGCACATGGCGCGCATCTTCTTCACCGGTGCGTTCCGCCGCCCGCGTGAGGCCAACTGGGTGATCGGCTCGCTGCTGCTCATCCTGGCGATGTTCGAGGGTTACTTCGGCTACTCGCTGCCCGACGATCTGCTGTCCGGTATCGGTCTGCGTGCCGCGCTGTCCTCGATCACCCTGGGCATGCCGATCATCGGAACCTGGCTGCACTGGGCGCTGTTCGGCGGGGACTTCCCCGGCGAGATCCTGATCCCGCGCCTGTACGCGCTGCACATCCTGCTGATCCCGGGCATCATCCTGGCCCTCATCGGCGCGCACATGGCGCTGGTGTGGTTCCAGAAGCACACCCAGTTCCCCGGCCCCGGCCGCACCGAGCACAACGTGGTCGGCGTGCGCGTCATGCCGGTGTTCGCGGTGAAGTCGGGTGCGTTCTTCGCGATGATCACCGGCGTGCTCGGCCTCATGGGCGGCCTGCTGACGATCAACCCGATCTGGAACCTGGGCCCCTACAAGCCGTCTCAGATCTCGGCGGGTAGCCAGCCCGACTTCTACATGATGTGGACCGAAGGCCTGGCGCGTATCTGGCCGGCCTGGGAGTTCTACCCCTTCGGCCACACCATCCCCGCGGTGGTCTGGGTCGCGTTGATCATGGGCGGTGTCTTCGGCCTGCTGATCGCCTACCCGTTCATCGAGCGGAAGGTGACCGGCGACGACGCGCACCACAACCTGCTGCAGCGTCCGCGTGACGTTCCGGTGCGTACCGCGATCGGTTCCATGGCGATCGCGTTCTACATGGTGCTGACCCTGGCCGCGATGAACGACATCATCGCGCTCAAGTTCCACATCTCGCTGAACGCGACCACGTGGATCGGCCGTATCGGCATGGTGGTGCTGCCGGGCATCGTGTACTTCATCGCTTACCGGTGGGCAATCTCGTTGCAGCGCAGCGACCGTGCGGTGCTGGAGCACGGCATCGAGACCGGCATCATCAAGCGCCTGCCGCACGGTGCCTACGTCGAGCTGCACCAGCCGCTGGGACCGGTCGACGACCACGGCCACCCGATCCCGCTGGAGTACCAGGGTGCTGCTCTGCCGAAACGGATGAACAAGCTCGGATCGGCCGGCTCGCCGGGCACCGGCAGCTTCCTGTTCGCCGATCCGGCGGTCGAGCACGATGCGCTCACCGAGGCCGCACACGCCTCCGAGCACAAGGCACTGACCGCCCTGCGCGAACAGCAGGAGCGAAATGGCAACGGGGAGACCAACGGTCACCACTGACCACTCCCCTAGCCTGACTGACGGCCCGCCGTCGCACCCACACAATCGCCGCAGCCTCTTGAAAGAGGTTGCGGCGATTGTTTTATATGGGAGTCCCGACGCGGCGACGACGACAGCTACGGCCAGGTGCCCTTAGGTCCTGAACGCGGTGCGGGTCCGGCGGGCGGATAGGTGGTCTGCAGTGCCGAACCTGGAAGCGGCGTGTTCTGCAGAGCGCCGAGGCACAGTCCCAGACGCCCAGGCAGACAAGGGATGTTGCCCGAACCGCCCAGACTGTTGCTCGGGCTGTTCTCCGACCAGCAGATACCGGTGGTCGGGTCCAGGGTGCTTCCGCCCGGACAGGGAGCCGACATCGCCGACGGCGCCGCCGCCAGGGAGGCGGAGGCCAGCATCGTGCTGCACAGAGTCGCCAACAGGAGCTCGGATGCCCTGGTTCGGATCTTCATGTCGATGTCTCCGCTACGGGGTGATCTTGGTCTGCTCGTCGATGATCTTGGCTGCGTCGATCACCACGTCCTTCTGCCCTTCCGGGGCGTCAGCGTTGAGCTGCAGCACGAACAAGGCGTCGTTGCCGGGGATGACCACGGTCTTCTGGGCGATCACCCGCACTTCGCCGTTGTGGGTGTAGGTTCCGGCCGACCGGATCGCGTCGAAGCCACCCAGCGTGGACTTCTCGGGATCCATGACCGACTTGTAGTCCGGCAGGTTCTGCGACATCCCGGGGGCGTACTCCAGGATCTCGGCCGCATCCACGTCGCCGGCCAGCTTCGACGCGATGGCGATGATCGCGGGCGGATCGGCCGGGTCCGCCGGCTTGTCGTAGACGATGGCACCGTAGGCCCAGACGGGCGTCTTGTCCCCCGCGCTACTCCAGTCGGGCGGGAACGGGAAGTCGAAATCCGGTGTGCCGGGGTCGTCGGGCTTGAACGGTGTCTCGGCGATCTTGTTCTCGGTGATGTAGTCGTTGATCGTCTTGTGCGGACCGGTGATGTTCGGCCGCTCCGCCGCGGCACTCGTGGTCGTCGGGGCCGTGGTTGTCGGCTCGGTCTTGGTCTCGGTCCCACACCCGACAAGCGAAACGCTCACGCCGACCGCCACCAAGCCCGCCAAGAGCTTTCTCATGCGCGGCCTCGCCTTCCGTGTCGTTGGCCCCTGTCCGCATCTGGACATCGAGGCTACGCACCGGCTCGCGCGTTCCGCAGCAAAACCCGGAAGGCTCTGCGGCCTCGCGCGGGCTCAGGACGGCAACGTGTCCAGCTGTCGCAGTGCCAGGATCGGCAGCGCGACGATGCCCGCGGTGACCAACCCGGCCAGGCCGTAGAGGCACCAGGCCGCCACATTGCTTCCCGTCGCCATCAGATAGGTGGCCAGCCCGATGGCCGCGGTACCCAGACCGATGGCGCAGGTGACCGCCAGGGTGAACCGCAGCCACACCGCCTCGGTGGCGGCGGTCGCCGCACCGTTGCCCGCGGTGTAGCGACTCATCGCAACCGGAGCGGCTCGGTAACTGCCCCCGATCGGGCGCGGTGAACGGGCGGGCGGCTGGGGCCGCCGTCCGCCTGGCTGGGGGGTGTCGGCCTGGGCCCGCGCGCGCAGCAGCAACGGCACCGCCCCGGCGATCACCAGCACCGACAGGCCGATCACGGTGTAGAGCACCCACGGGGTGTCGGCACTCTCAGAGCCCTGCGGATGGCTGCGGCCGAGATCCACCAGGGCGACGACAGCGGCCACCCCGGCACCCAGCGCAGCCAGCCAGACCGCGGCGCATGCGCCCAGCAAAACCCGGTCGGTGTTGTCGAGTTCGCTGATCGGCCCGGACATCAGCAGGCAGTCTGCGCGGAGTTGTTGGCGTTCGACGACAACACGGTGCCGTCGCTGGCTGTGATCGAGCAGTTCAACCTGCTGACCAGGAACAGGCTGGATGCCTCGACCGAACCCACGTCCGAGTTGGAGATCGGGGTCATCGTGAAGGTCCACGGGATGTAGACGTTGCGCAGGGTGCGCCGGTTTCCGTTCCCGTCGACGTAGGTGATGGTGATGATGTCACCCGGGGCCTTGGTGCCCGTCACCGAATAGGTGACCTGACGCGGTCCGGCATGCGTCGTGGTGGTGGTCGGCGGCGCCGTCGTGGTGTTCGGGGCCGGCGCGGGCGCCTCGCTGGGCGGGGCGGGCGGGGGTGGCGGCGGCTCGGTCACCGTCACGGTTTCCGGGGGTGGCGGGGGCGGAAGCTCCTCCGACGTCGGAGGTGGCGGAGGCGGCGGAGGCGGAGTCGTCGTGGTGATCTCGTCCTGCACCGGCGGCGCCGACGTGGTGGTACTCGGCCGCGGGGTCGCCAGGTTGCTGGTGTCGTCGTCCCGGGTGACCAGGACGGCCACCGAAGCCACCAGGGCGACCGCCGCGATGATGGCGGTGATTCCGACCACCCACGGCCAGCGCGGCGGTGGGGAGGTGTCGACCAGTTCCGTCGACGCGTCGTAATCGTCGTAGTCGTAGAGCGCCACATCAGAAGGCACGTACGGCCCACTGGTGAACTGCTCGGACTCGGGCGCGGAGTACGCCTGTGAGTAGAACTCGGTCTCGTCGCTATCCGCGTCGGCGCCCGTGACCTGCGTGGGCTCCTCGGGTGCGGAGTGCTTTCCGGGTTGATCCGGCAAATCAGAACCGGAGGCACCCGGTTCCGGGGGATTCGGCCCGCTCATCTACGCCTATCCTTCTCGACAACTTCACTGCCACGCGGAGCGAGACGAAACCGTTCGCTGGTGACAGTGCCCCGGCAACATTACCCAACGAGAGGAAGCCGGCGAGTCCGGCGCTGCCGGTGGCGGATGAAGTGACGGCCCGATTGTGACCTTGACCAGGCCACAATCGGCACGTCCGGACGGGTCAGTGCTTCTCAGGACCCCAGTAGTACTCGAAGACCAAACCGCTGACCGCCATCAACACGAAGCAGACACCCGCGACGATCAGCCAGGGCAGCCACAGGGCAGCGCCAACCGCCGCGGTCGAAAAGGACAGCGCGATCAGGATGGGCCACCAGCTGTGCGGTGAGTAGAAACCGAGTTCGCCTGCGCCGTCACTGATCTCGGCGTCTTCGTAGTCCTCGGGGCGGGTGTCGAGACGACGCGCCACGAAGCGGAAGAAGGTGCCGGTGATCAAGGTCAGGCCGGTGGTGAGCACGAGCGCGGTGGTACCGGCCCACTCGACGCCACCGGTGGCGAACATCGCCGTCAGCACGCCGTACAGCACCGCCGACAGGGCGAAGAAGGCTGTGAGGATCTCGAACAGTCGAGCTTCAATATGCATTGCGTGTAGCCCCTACTTGCTCGCCTGCGGTGCCTGCTCACCGCGTCGGGTGTCAAACGGGTGGGTCGTGACAGCCAACGGCTCCTGGTTGATCGCCGCCAAAGCCTCGGCATTGGTCTTGCCTGCCGTGCGCTGATCGATGTAGGCCTTGAAGTCATTGGGTTCGACGACCCGGACCTCGAAGTTCATCATCGAGTGGTAGGTGCCGCACATCTCGGTGCAGCGTCCGACGAACGCACCGGTCTGCTCGATCTTGCTGACCTGGAAGATGTTGTCCGAGTTGTTGGCCTTCGGCTCGGGCATCACGTCGCGCTTGAAGAGGAACTCCGGCACCCAGAAACCGTGGATCACGTCAGCAGAGTTGAGCACGAACTCGACGCGCTTGCCCGCCGGGAGCACCAGCACCGGGATCTCCGTGGAGGTGCCCAGCGTCTCGACCTTGTCGAAGTTCAGGTAGGTGCGGTCCTCGGGGTTGAGGCCGCGCACCGCGCCGACGCGCTCCTGGCCGTGCTCGTCCTTGCCCTCCGGCTTGGACGTCATCGCGGCCTTGCGCTCGGCGTCGACACCGTCGTAATCGAATGTGCCGTCGGCGTAGTCGATCTTCTGGTAGCCGAACTTCCAGTTCCACTGGAAGGCGGTCACGTCGATGACGACCTCGGGGTTGGGGTCCTTGTGGAGCATGCGCTCCTGGACCACCACGGTGAAGTAGAACAGCACCGAGATGATGAGGAACGGGATGACCGTCAGCACCAGCTCCAGCGGCATGTTGTAGCCGAACTGGCGCGGCAGCTCGGTGTCGCCCTTCTTCTTCCGGTGGAATGCACTCGACCAGAAGATCAGGGCCCACACGATGGCGCCCACCACGAAGGACGCAATCACGGAGCCGATCCACAGCTCTCGGTTGAGTTTGCCCTCTGGGGTGATTCCGGTCGGCCAACCGAGCGCGAGTGCGTCCTGCCAGCTGCAGCCGCTCAGCAAGAGGGCTGAGCCACCCAGGACAATGGTCAACAACGCCGCTCGGGCCACCTTCTTAAGCCCGCGAGGTGTCACGTTGGCGCCTCCTAGATCGGTATTTCGCGACCGCGACCGGTCGTTGTTTTGCGAATACTACGCAGCGTAGACCACGCCGGTCCACGGGAGCGAAGCGACTCGGGAATGGCGTCGCGACGGGACCGAAGCGACTGGCGCAACGGCCCGGGTGGTGGTCTCGGGGACCCGCCGGATCAGACATACTGGCGCGGTGTGCGGACTGCTCGCCTTGGTAACTGCCCCTACCGGATCCAACCCGGGTGACGCCTCCCCCGACGCCGGATCTCAGCTGGTCGACGCGGTGGCGAACGCTTCCCACCTGATGCGTCACCGGGGTCCCGACGAGCCCGGCACCTGGGCCGACACGACCGACGGGCCCGACGGCACCGTGGTCCTCGGCTTCAACCGGCTCTCGATCATCGACATCGCGCACAGCCACCAGCCGCTGCGATGGGGACCTGCCGACGCGCCCGACCGGTACGTGCTCGTGTTCAACGGCGAGATCTACAACTATCTGGAACTCCGTGAGGCCCTGCGATCCGAGTTCGGTGCTGTATTTCACACCGACGGCGACGGCGAGGCCATCGTCGCGGCCTACCACTACTGGGGTACCGACGCCCTGAATCGACTCCGCGGCATGTTCGCGTTCGCGCTGTGGGACACCGTCGAGCGCGAATTGTTCTGCGCCAGGGACCCGTTCGGCATCAAGCCGCTGTTCATGGCCACCGGGCCGGGCGGCACCGCGGTGGGTAGCGAGAAGAAGTGCCTGCTCGACCTCGCCGACCCGCTCGGACTGGATCTGGGCATCGACGAACGGGCGGTGCAGCACTACACGGTGCTGCAGTACGTACCCGAACCCGAGACGCTGCACCGCGGCATCCGCCGGCTGGAGTCGGGCAGTTACGCCCGCCTGCGGCCCGGTGGCCGGCCCGAGGTGACCCGCTACTTCGTGCCGAAGTTCAACGCTGTGCCGTTCGTCAAGGGGGCCGAGCAGTCCCGGTACGACGAGATCACCGCCGCGCTTGAGGATTCTGTCGCCAAGCACATGCGCGCCGATGTCACGGTGGGCGCCTTCCTGTCCGGCGGCATCGATTCGACGGCGATCGCGGCGCTGGCGATGCGTCACAACCCCCGGCTGATCACCTTCACCACCGGCTTCGAGCGTGAGGGCTTCTCGGAGGTCGATGTCGCCGTGGCCTCCGCCGAGGCGATCGGCGCCCGGCACGTCGCCAAGGTGGTCAGTCCGGCCGAATTCGTCGAGGCACTGCCCGAGATCGTCTGGTATCTGGACGAACCGGTGGCCGACCCGGCCCTGGTGCCGCTGTTCTTCATCGCCCGTGAGGCGCGCAAGCACGTCAAGGTGGTGTTGTCCGGCGAGGGTGCCGACGAGCTGTTCGGCGGCTACACGATCTACCGGGAACCGTTGTCGCTCAGGCCGTTCGACTACCTGCCGCGGCCCGTGCGCAAATCGCTGGGCAAGGCGTCGAAGCCGCTGCCGGAGGGCATGCGGGGCAAGAGCCTGCTGCATCGCGGTTCGCTGACCCTTGAGGAGCGCTACTACGGCAATGCCCGCAGCTTCTCCGACGAGCAGCTGCGCGCGGTGCTGCCGGGCTTCCGGCAGGAATGGACGCACACCGACGTCACCGCCCCGGTGTACGCCTCGTCGCAGGGCTGGGATCCGGTGGCGCGGATGCAGCACATCGACCTGTTCACCTGGCTGCGCGGCGACATCCTGGTCAAGGCCGACAAGATGACGATGGCCAACTCGCTGGAGCTGCGGGTGCCGTTCCTGGACCCCGAGGTGTTCGCGGTGGCTTCCCGGCTGCCGGTCGACCAGAAGATCACCCGCTCGACCACCAAGTACGCACTGCGGCGCGCGCTGGAGCCGATCGTGCCTGCCCATGTGCTGAACCGGCCCAAGCTGGGCTTCCCGGTACCGATCAGACACTGGCTGCGGGCCGGTGAGCTGATGGACTGGGCCTACGCCATGACGGCGTCCTCGGGAGCCGGGCAGTATGTCGACCTCGCCGCGGTCCGCACCATGCTCGACGAACACCGCAGCGGCGTCAGCGATCACAGCCGCCGGTTGTGGACCGTGCTGATCTTCATGCTGTGGCACGCGATCTTCGTGGAGCACAGCGTGACCCCGCAGATCAAGGAACCGCACTACCCGGTCCAGCTCTAACCGCGAAAACAAACGCAGAATCGCCCCGAAACCGTGGTTTCGGGGCGATTCTGCGTTTGTTCGGCCGGATCAGGCCAGAGCTTTGGCGATCTCGGCGCCGGCCTCTGCCCCGTAGGCATCGGTGAGGCGCTGCACGGCCTCGGCCGCGTCCCAGGTCCATTCCTGCGGACCCGTCGACTCCAGGACCAGCACCGCGACCAGCGACGCCAGTTGGGCGGAGCGCTCAAGGCCCAGTCCGGCGCTGCGTCCGGTCAGGAAGCCCGCGCGGAACGCGTCGCCGATACCGGTGGGGTCGGCCTGATGCGTCTCGGGCACCACGTCGACGTGCACGAACGTGCCGTCCGAGCTGACCAGGTCGACGCCCTTGGCGCCGAGTGTGGTGACGCGCATGCCGATCTGGCTCATCACCTGAGCCTCGCTCCACCCCGACTTCTGCAGTAGCAGATCCCACTCGTAGTCGTTGGTGAACAGGTAGGCGGCACCGTTGATGAGCTTGCGAATCTCCTCGCCGGAGAGCCGGGCCAGCTGCTGTGAGGGATCGGCGGCGAAGGCCACGCCGAGCTTGCGGCACTCCTCGGTGTGCAGGAACATCGCCTCGGGATCGTTGGCGCCGATGATCACCAGTTCCGGCTTGCCCACGCGATTCACCAGGTCGGCCAGCGCGATGTTGCGCGCCTCCGACATGGCGCCGGGGTAGAACGAGGCGATCTGGGCCATGTCCTCGTCGGTGGTGCAGACGAAGCGTGCGGTGTAGGCGCTCTCGGAGATCAGCACGTTGCCGCAGTCGACATTGGCGCCCTCGAGCCAGGTCCGGTATTCACCGAAATCCTGACCGGCGGCGCCGACCAGCGCGACGTCGCCGCCGAGGATGCCGATCGCGAAGGCCATGTTGCCCGCCACTCCGCCGCGATGGATCACCAGATCGTCGACCAGGAAGCTCAGCGACACCTTCTGCAGGTGGTCGGCCAGCAGTTGCTCGGAGAATTTGCCCGGGAACCGCATCAGGTGGTCGGTAGCGATAGATCCGGTAACTGCGATGGTCACGTGGTGTCACCCCTCATTTCGTTAAGTCGGCTACATAACAGTACCCGCGTTGCCCGCCGGCGATCTGCGCACACGGTCGCACTTCGCGGGTTGCGCTAACCTGCGTATAACCGTATTCCCGGTCACCGTAGACGGCTGACCAACCTCCAGATCACGCGGGGAGCGCCCTTCAATGACTGGTTCTTACCAGTACCCCGAGCAGATTCCGCCTCAGCCGTATCCCGAGCAGGTGACGTCCGGGCCGTCGGCGTATCCCGGGACGCTGCCGCCGCCGGTGCCCTACCCGACGCGGCGGCGCTGGCCCAAGATCGTGGCGGGGCTGTTGGTGCTGGCCGCACTCGCGGGTGTGCTGACCGCCGTGCTGGTGGCGGGCCGGCGCGGACCTGCCGGGCCTGTCGTGGTCTCCGACGCCCGTGCCCAGGCCGCGATCCAGGAATACCTCAATGCGCTGCTCGACGGGGATGACGAAGCTGTCGCGCGTCACACGCTGTGCGGGCTGTACGACGGGGTCAAGGACCGCAAGGCCGATCTGGCGGTGGCAGGACTGGCCAGCGACGCATTCCGCAAGCAGTTCAGCCAGGTCGAGGTGACGGGGATCGACGCGAACGTGCCGTGGTCCACCACGCAGGCTCAGGTGCTGTTCACCATGCGCGTCGCACCGGCCAGCGGCTCCACCCGCGGACAGCGCGCCGTCGATGAGCAGCAACAGGGTGTGGCACAGCTACTGGTGAAAAGAGACGGGAGAGACGAGCAGGTTCTCGTGTGCTCGTACGTGCTGCGCACCAGCGGTCAGTACTGACCGCCGGCCGTCAGCTCACGTCAGTTGAAGGAGTCGCCGCAGGCGCAGGAGCCGGTGGCATTCGGGTTGTCGATCGTGAAGCCCTGCTTCTCGATGGAGTCGACGAAGTCGATGGTGGCGCCCTGGATGTACGGCGCGCTCATCCGGTCCACGACCAGCTTGACACCGCCGAACTCGCTGGTGAGGTCACCGTCGAGGGTGCGGTCGTCGAAGAACAGGTTGTAGCGCAGTCCGGCACAGCCGCCCGGCTGCACCGCGATACGCAATGCGAGGTCGTCGCGGCCTTCCTGGTCCAGCAGCGCCTTCGCCTTCGTCGCCGCAGCGTCGGACAGGGTCGCACCGTGGGTTTCGGTGGTGCTGGCGTCCTGAACAGTCATAGCTCTCCCTAAGCATCCCTGGGCATCTCTGATGCCGGTACAGCTGAAGTACATAGGAAACGCGTGGACGTACCGCGCGTCTACTACCTCAACGGTACCTTGTTCCGCCGCTATTCCCGACTTATCCACAGGCCGGGGCATGTGGCCAGGCCACCTGCGGCGGGCAGTAACCTGGCTGGCGTGAAGCTGCTGGGCCGTAAGAAGGACAACGAAGGCGAACCCGCCGTGACCGACCAGGTCACGAATGTCGACGGGGCCGCCGAATCGACAGCCGGCGGCGCCGCCCCGAGCACCGCCCCCAAGGGCAGGCCGACGCCCAAGCGGAGCGAGGCCACCAAGCGGCGCGGCCCTGTCGCGCCCGCGCCCCTGACGTCCGCCGAGGCACGTCAGCGCCGCAAGGAGCTGCGCGGGCCGAAGCTGTCCAAGGAAGACCGCAAGATCGAGCGGCTCACCCGCCGCGCCGACATGGCCGACCGCCGCGAGAAGATGATGGCCGGCGACGAGTCCTACCTGCTCCCCCGCGACAAGGGTCCGGTCCGCCGCTATGTGCGCGACGTCGTCGACTCCCGCCGCAACGTGCTGGGCCTGTTCATGCCCGCCGCCCTGGCGATGATCTTCTTCATGCTCGCGCTGCCGTCGCTGAAGTTCCAGCAGATGCTGTCCTACGCGATGCTGATCCTGGTCGTCATCATGCTGATCGACGGGTTGATCGTCGGCCGCAAGGTGAACCACATGGTGGACGAGAAGTTCCCCGGCAACACCGAAAGCGGTTGGAAGCTCGGGCTTTACGCGGCCAGCCGGGCGTCGCAGCTGCGCCGTATGCGGGCGCCGCGGCCGGTGGTCAACCGCGGCGACAAGATCTCTTGATGCCCTTTCAGGTGGCCTGAGGAGTGCGCACACTGGTGCTCGGCGGCATCCGATCCGGCAAATCCCAGTGGGCCGAAGCGGCCGTGACGCGCACCGCCGGGGACGGCACGCCGGTGCGTTACCTGGCCACCGGGCCCGCCGCCGACGGCGATCCGGCCTGGGCCCGGCGCGTGGATGCGCATCAGGCCCGTCGTCCCGCGCACTGGCACACCGTCGAGACCTGCGATCTTGTGGCGGCCTTGACTGCTGACCCGCACGCACCGCGCACCGCAACCCTCGTCGATGACATCGGCGGCTGGCTGACAGCGACGATGGACCGCCTCGGCGCGTGGACCGGAGCAGCCGTGGGCCCCGAGGTCGACGCGCTCGCCCAAGCGGTGGACGCGTTCACCGCTCCCCTGGTACTGGTCAGCCCCGAGGTCGGGCTGACCGTGGTCCCCGCCACCGAGGCGGGACGCCGGTTCGCCGACGAACTGGGCACGGTCAACCAGCGCCTGGCCGCGGTGTGCGACCGCGTGGTGCTGGTGGTGGCCGGCCAACCGCTCACGGTGAAGGAGCCGTCATGACCGAATTCGATGCGGCCTTCCCCCCGGTCGCCGCACCGGATGCCGACGTCGCCGCGGCGGCGCGGGCCCGCCAGGCCCGGCTCACCAAACCACCCGGCGCACTGGGCCGTCTCGAGGAACTCTCGATCTGGGCGGCCTCGTGCCAGGGCGAATGCCCGCCGCGCCCGCTCACCCGGGCACGTGTGGTGGTTTTCGCCGCCGACCACGGAGTCACGGCCGCGGGGGTATCCGCGTTCCCGTCCGCGGTGACCGGACAGATGGTGGCCAACTTCGACGCCGGCGGTGCCGCGATCAACGTGCTGGCCGAGGTGTCCGGAGCCACCGTGCGGGTGGCCGACATCGCCGTCGACTGCGACGAGCCGCTCTCCCCGGCGATCGGCGCCCACAAGGTGCGCCGCGGTTCGGGCAACATCGCGGTGGAGGACGCACTCAGCGCCGAGGAGACCGCGGCAGCGGTGGACGCGGGACGCCAGATCGCCGACGACGAGGTCGACGCCGGTGCCGACCTGCTCATCGCGGGCGACATGGGCATCGGAAATACCACGGCTGCAACGACTTTGGTCGCCGCGCTGACGGGCACCGAGCCGGTTGCGGCGGTGGGCCGCGGCACCGGCATCGACGACCTCGGCTGGATGCGCAAGGCGGCCGCCGTGCGTGACGCGCTGTACCGGGCCCGCGACGTGACACGCGATCCGCTGGGACTGCTGCGCGTGTGCGGCGGCGCCGACCTGGCTGCCATGGCTGGATTCCTCGCCCAGGCCGCCGTCCGGCGCACCCCGGTTCTCCTGGACGGCTTGGTGGTGACGGCCGCGGCCCTGGTGGCCGAGGAGTTGGCACCGGGTGCGCGTGCCTGGTGGCAGGCCGGGCACCGCTCGACGGAGCCGGCCCACAGCCTGGCGCTGTCACACCTGAGGCTCGAGCCGATCGTCGACCTCGGCATGCGGCTGGGCGAGGGCACCGGCGCCGCCGTGGCGTTGCCGATCGTGCGGGCCGCCATCGCCACCCTGGCCTCGATGGCCACCTTCGACGAGGCCGGAATCTCCGAAGAGAAGCCATGATCGCCGCTCTCGGCGGGGCATTCGCATTCGGCACGGTGCTGCCGGTACGAACTTCGGCCGGCGTCGGCCGGGGCGCACTCACGGCCCTGCCGGTGGTTGGGCTGGCGCTCGGCGGGCTGGCGGCAGCGATCGTGGCCGGCGGCCAGTGGGCGTTCGGCATCGGAAGTGCACTGCCCGGCCTGCTGGCGGTCGCCGTTCTCTTGCTGGCCACCCGAGGGCTGCACATCGACGGGTTCTGCGACACGGTCGACGGCCTGGGTTGTTACGGCCCGCCGGAGAAGGCGCTGGCCGTGATGCGGGACGGCTCGGCCGGCCCCTTCGGTGTCGCCGCGGTGATCGTCGTGATCGGTTGTCAGACATTCACATTCGCTCAGCTCAACGCGACAGCCATCGTCATCGCCGTCACCGCGGGCCGGGTCGCGGCGGTGCTCGCCTGCCGGCGTTCGGTGCCCGCGGCCACGGGCAGCTCACTGGGCGGCGCGGTGGCCGGCACCCAGCCGGTCGCCGTGGTGGCGGCCTGGGTGATCGCCGTCGCCGCGTTGGCCGCATGGGCGGGCCCGCGGATGTGGCAGGGCCCGGTCGTGGTGCTGGTCGCGATCGGCTGTTCGGCGCTGCTGGTGGCTCACTGCGTGCGACGGTTCGGCGGCATCACCGGCGACGTGCTCGGCGCGGCCGTCGAGGTGACGACGACGATCGTCGCGCTCGGGTTGGCGATCGGCTAGTTCAGCCGGGCCATCCAGCCGTGCGTATCGGCGAAGGTGCCCCGCTGGATTCCCGTCAGGGTGTCGCGCAGGGCCATGGTGATCTCGCCCGGTTGCCCGTCGGCGATGGTGAACTCGCCGTCCGCGTACTTGACGTGTGAGACCGGGGTGATCACCGCGGCGGTGCCGCAGGCGAACACCTCGGTGATCTCGCCCGCCGCGGCCTTCTTCTGCCATTCGGCGACGTCGATCTTGCGTTCTTCGACCGCGAAGCCGGCATCGGTGGCCAACTGCAGCAAGGAATCTCGTGTGATACCCGGCAACAGCGAACCGGACAACTCAGGCGTGACGAGCCGGGCCGAACCGCCGCTGCCGAAGACGAAGAACAGGTTCATCCCGCCCATCTCCTCGACGTAGCGACGCTCGAGCGCGTCCAGCCAAACCACCTGATCGCATCCGTTGTCGGCGGCCTGTGCCTGCGCGAGCAGCGACGCCGCGTAATTGCCGCCGAACTTGGCCGCACCGGTGCCCCCCGGTGAGGCGCGCACGTACTCGTGCGACAGCCACACGCTGACCGGCTTGATGCCGCCCTTGAAGTACGCCCCTGCCGGCGAACCGATCACCAGGTAGCGGTACTCGTTGGCCGGACGCACGCCCAGGCCCGGCTCGGTGGCGATCACGAACGGCCGCAGGTACAGAGACTCCTCGCCCCCGGCCGCGGGGACCCACTTCTCGTCGACCGCGATGAGCTGGCGCAGCGATTCGATGAACACGTCCTCGGGAAGTTCCGGGATGGCCAGCCGCCGAGACGAGGCCTGCAGCCGCGCCGCGTTGGACTCCGGCCGGAACGACACGATCGAGCCGTCCGCCCAGCGGTAGGCCTTGAGCCCCTCGAACACTTCCTGCGCGTAGTGCAGGACGATGGCCGAGGGATCGAGTTCGATCGGCCCGTACGGGATCACCTGCGGGTCGTGCCAGCCCTGCCCGGCGGTGTAGTCGATGGCCACCATGTGGTCGGTGTGGAACTTGCCGAAGCCGGGGTTGGCCAGAATGGATTCGCGTACCGCATCGGTCGCCGGATTCGCGTTGGCTGAAACCGTGAACTCGAGATGGCCGCTAGTCATGCAGCGATTGTATCGCCCGAGCGCTAACGTTTTCCCACGCGGGAGCGGGGCCTCAGCGGGTGTGCGGGGCCACGAACGGTGGCTTGACCACTTCGCATTCGACGGCGCGGCCACGCACGTCCACGCTCACCCGCTGCCCGTCGGCGATGTCGTCGGCGGTGTCGATGAGTGCCAGCGCGATACCGACTTTCAGTGACGGCGAGAACGTCCCCGACGTCGTGGTGCCGATCCGGGTGTCCCCGTCGAGCACCGCGAGATCGGCGCGCAGCACCCCGCGGCCGACCGCCTTGAGGCCGCGCAGCACCCGGGCCGGGCCTGCCTCCTTCTCGGCCAGCAGCGCGTCCCGCCCCCAGAACGCGTCCTTCTTCCAACCGATCGCCCAGCCGCAGCGGGCCTGCAGCGGCGAGATGTCGAGGGACAGCTCGTGGCCGTGCAGCGGGTAGCCCATCTCGGTGCGCAGGGTGTCGCGGGCACCCAGGCCCGCGGGTTCGCCGCCGGCCGCGCGCACGGCCGCCACCAGGGCGTCGAACACCACGCCGGCGCGGTCCCACGCCGGCAGCAGCTCGTAGCCGTGTTCACCGGTGTAGCCGGTGCGGCACACCCGCACGAACACGCCGTCGTACTCGGCGTCGGCGTAACCCATGTAGTCCATCTCGGTGGGCAGTCCCAGCGCCTCGAGCACCTCGCCGGATTTCGGCCCCTGCACCGCCAGCACCGCATACGAGCGGTGCTCGTCGGTGATGGTCAGCCCATCGGGGGCGTTCTTCTGCAGTTCGGCCACGACGGCCGCGGTGTTGGCGGCGTTGGGCACCAGGAAGATCTCGTCGTCGGAGACGTAGTAGGCGATCAGATCGTCGATCACACCCCCGGACTCGGTGCAGCACAGCGTGTACTGCGCCTTGCCCGGTCCGATGCGGTTCAGGTCGTTGGTGAGGGCCGAGTTGACGTAGGCCGCCGCACCGGGTCCTTTGACCAGCGCCTTTCCGAGGTGGCTGACGTCGAAGAGGCCGACAGTGTCGCGCGTGGCGTTGTGTTCGGAGACGGTCCCGGCGTAGGACACCGGCATCAGCCAGCCACCGAACTCGGCGAAACTGGCTCCCAGTTCGCGGTGGCGGTCTTCCAGCGGTCCGTGCAGCAGGTCGTCAGTCACGGATTCACCCTAAACTGCCTGCCGGAACGGCCCGCCGAATTGCACACTGGTCTGGTGGTCGATTTCGATGCACTGGCCGCCGCCGGGATCACCGATGCGCGGGACCGTGCCCCGCTCATCGAGTACCTCGACGGGCTGGGTTTCACCGCCGAGCAGATGATCGAGGCCGAGTCCCGCGGCCGGTTGTTCGGGCTGGCCGGGGATGTCCTGCAGTGGTCGGGGCCGCCGGAATACTGTCTGGCCGATGTGGCCGCCGAGCTCGATGTCCCGCTGGAGGATGTACAGCGGGCGTGGGCCGCGCTGGGCCTGACGGTGGCCGGCTGCGAGGTGAAGACGCTGAGCCGGGCCGATCTGGAGACCTTGCGCACCTGGGTGGAGTTGCGGGTGCTCGTCGGCGATGTCGAGGCCACCGGCCTGCTGCGGGTGA
Organism: Mycobacterium sp. 134; assembly: GCF_048282715.1. Taxonomy (NCBI): domain Bacteria; kingdom Bacillati; phylum Actinomycetota; class Actinomycetes; order Mycobacteriales; family Mycobacteriaceae; genus Mycobacterium; species Mycobacterium sp. 134. The sequence goes on along the minus strand of NZ_JBLVUN010000008.1, from coordinate 2,589,740 downwards.
TCGGTTCGGGCATGGCCCGCCTGGCCGAAGCCCTGTCGGCGATGAGCCGGGCCAGTACCCCCGACATCCAGCTCAACGTCAGCCACGACGAGCTCACCACTGCCAGGGCATACCGGGCCGCCGCCGGGTTCATCCCACGAATCGGCTCGATGATCGATGCCGTGCACCGCCACCATGTGATGAGTGCGCGCAGCTACTTCGAGCACGTGGTCCGCGACGACTCGTCGAATGTGTTGTGCGGCATCGGTTTTGCCGACCTGTCCGGGTTCACCGCACTCACCCAGATGTTGACGTCCGCCGAACTGTCGGCGCTGCTCAACGAGTTCAGCGCCACCAGCACCGAGATCGTGCACTCCGCCGGCTGCCGCGTCGTCAAGTTCATCGGGGACGCCATCATGTGGGTCGGCTCCGAACCCGCCGACCTGCTCCAGGTCGCCGTCGACCTGGTGACCCACCCGCGTGCGGCCGAGACCCACCTGCAGGTGCGCGCCGGACTCGACTTCGGCGTGGTGCTGGCCATCGGCGGCGACTACTTCGGCAATTCGGTGAATCGGGCGGCCCGCCTCGTCGCCGCCGCCGACCCCAGCCAGGTCCTGGTGTCCGAGCCGCTGCGTGAACTCCTCGACGGGCAGGCGTTCGCGCCGCCTCGCTCGCTCACCCTGAAGGGTTTCGCCGCCCCGGTCACGGCGTATCCGCTGTACCTGCCGCGTTGAGATGCCGCAGAGGGCGACGACCCGGCAACGGCGTACCCGGTGAGCCCGCGACAGCCTGACTAGGGTGGGCGGGGTGAGCTCCGCAAATCCCGGTTACCAGGTTCCCAACGTCACCGTCAGTGCGTCGCTGCCCAAACGCAAGAGCGACGCAGTGCTGATCGTTCCCGTGGTCAGCGGGCAGGATGACGACGCAACAGCCACCGTCGTCGCCAACCCGTTCCTCGACGCCGAGGCGGTCGGCGAGATCGAGGTCGCGCTCACCGCGCTCGGCGCGAAGGGCGGCACCGATCAGGTCACCAGGGTGGTGGTGGGTGGTGTCGCGGCTGCCAGCGTGCTGGCCGTCGGCCTGGGCAAGCCGCGCGACGAGTGGCCCGCCGACCTGATCCGCCGGGCCGCCGGCACCGCCGCGCGATCACTGAACGGCACCGAGGCAGTCATCACCACGCTGTCCGACATCAATCTGGAAGCCGCCGTCGAGGGCCTGATCCTGGGCGCCTACCGTTTCAGCGACTTCCGCAGCGCCAAGACCGCACCCAAAGACGCCGGCCTGACCGCGATCACCGCACTGACCGCCGACACCAAGGCGGCAAAGGCGCAGGCGCAGCGCGCCGAGGACATCGCTTCGGCCGTCGCGATCGCCCGGGACTTCGTCAACACCCCGCCCAGCCACCTGTTCCCCGACGAATTCGCCAAGCAGGCAAAGGCTTTGGGTGAGGCCACCGGGCTTGAGGTCGAGGTACTCGACGACAAGGCCCTGGCCAAGGCGGGCTACGGCGGCATCGTGGGGGTCGGCAAGGGGTCCTCGCGCCCGCCGCGTCTGGTGCGGTTGATCCACCGCGGCGCCGGCAAGAAGAGCAAGCGCGTCGCGCTGGTCGGCAAGGGCATCACCTTCGACACCGGCGGCATCTCGATCAAGCCGGCCGCCAACATGCACCACATGACCTCGGACATGGGCGGCGCGGCGGCGGTCATCGCCACCGTGGTGCTGGCCGCCACGCAGAAACTGCCGATCGAGGTCATCGCTACCGTGCCGATGGCCGAGAACATGCCGTCGGCGACCGCGCAGCGCCCGGGCGACGTGCTCACCCAGTACGGCGGGATCACGGTCGAAGTGCTCAACACCGATGCCGAGGGCCGGCTGATCCTGGCCGACGCGATCGTGCGGGCCTGCGAGGACGACCCGGATTACCTGATCGAGACCTCGACGCTGACCGGTGCGCAGACGGTCGCGCTGGGTTCCCGCACGCCGGGCGTGATGGGCAGCGAAGAGTTCCGCGACCGGGTCGCGACGCTGTCGCAGTCCGTCGGTGAAAACGGTTGGGCGATGCCGCTTCCCGAGGAACTGAAGGACGATCTGAAATCCACGGTGGCCGACCTGGCCAACGTCAGTGGGTCGCGCTATGCCGGGATGCTCGTGGCAGGCACGTACCTGCGCGAGTTCGTCGCCGACGGCGTCCAGTGGACCCACATCGACATCGCCGCACCGGCCTACAACACCGGGGGCCCATGGGGTTACACCCCCAAGGGCGGCACCGGTGTGCCGACGCGCACGATGTTCGCGGTCCTGGAGGACATCGCCGCGAACGGCTGATCGAGCCACGGCTTCGGAGGGTTGGACAGTGCGCACGCCCGATGTGAACACGATCGCGAGATTCCTTCGCAATCTCGCGATCCTGTTCACCTCGGGTGCCGTGCTCGCCGGGTGTTCCGGGTCATCGAGCCCGCCTCCTGCCGCTCCCCCGAGCACGACCTCGGCGACGGCTGCGACGACGACACCTACCCCCACACCGGCCGCCCCGGCCGGTGCCCAGCCGCGCCTGGCTCCGGACCCCGTCCGGCTGGCGGACGATCTCGTTGCCGATGAGCGGGCGCTGCGCGACCCGTCGACACCGGAGCCGGCCCTGACGCAGGCCGCCCGCCGCCAACAGGTGGCCTACCGCGCGATCGGCCGTCACCCCGACTGGGACGGGATCATCCGGCCCCGCATCCCCGCCGAACTGGTCGCGTTCTACGACCGCAACGTCGATGCGCGGCGGCAACTCGCCACGCTGGCCGAACCCCGGGACACCCTTCCCGCATGGCGGATCAAGTCCCCGCCGCCGGTTGAGGAGCTGCTGGCCGCCTACCGCGACGCCGAAGCCGCATCCGGCGTCGGCTGGAGCCACCTCGCCGCGATCAACCTGATCGAGACGCACTTCGGCAGCGTGACCGGTGCCAGTTCGGCCGGCGCCCAGGGGCCGATGCAGTTCATGCCGTCGACGTTTGCGGCCTACGGCATGGGCGGCGATATCCACTCACCCCGGGACAGCATCATGGCAGCCGGTAATTACCTGGCCGCCAACAATTTTGCGAACAATCCGGATCACGCCCTGTTCCGGTACAACAACGCTGACGCGTACGTGCGGGCGGTCAACGACTACGCCGCCGCGATGGCGGCCGATCCGGCGGCCCTCGGCGCGTTCTACCGCTGGGACGTGTATTACGTCTCCACCGCAGGCGACGTGCTGCTGCCCATCGGGTACGCCGCCGAATCGCCGATACCGGTCGGCGATTACCTCGCGGCGCACCCGCAGTAACGGTTTAGAGCGAGCCCGACCGTGCCGCCCGGCGCAGCGCCGACGGCACCAGTCGCGACACCCCGTAGGCCGCATAGGCCTCGGGAGTGACCGGGCGAACCGCCTTGCCCTTGGCCACGGACGCGACGATGGCCTTGGCCACCTTGTCCGGCCCGTAACGTCGCGCGGCGAAGGCCTTCTTGGTCTGGGCCCGCAACTGCTCGACCTGACCCTGCTTGTCGGCGGGGACGTCGAACCGGGTGGTGTCGATGATGTTGGTGTCGATCACGCCGGGGCAGATCGTGGTCAAACCGACTCCCGCCGAGGCCAATTCGGCGCGCAGGCAGTCGGAGAACATGAAGACCGCGGCCTTGCTGGTGGAGTAGGCGTTCATCGACGCCGACGGCGAATAGGCGGCCATCGAGGCCACGTTGACGATGTGGCCGCCGGTTCCGCGCTCGACCAGGCGTCGGGCGAATGACCTGCAGCAGTTGACGACTCCGCCGAAATTGACGTCGAGCACCCGGTCGTACTGGTCGGCCGGGGTGTCGAGGAACTTGCCGCCGTGGCCGATTCCGGCGTTGTTGACCACCACGTCGGGCACGCCGTGGGAGCTGCAGACCTGCTCGACGAAATTCTCCACCGCCTCGGCGTCGGACACGTCGAGGCCGTAAGCATGCGCCACTCCGCCGCGCGCGGCGATCTCGTTGGCGGTGGACTTGGCGGACGCTTCGTCGATATCGCTGACCACGATTTCGGCGCCTTGCGCCGCGAAGGCCAGCGCGGTGGCGCGGCCGATGCCGCTGCCGGCACCGGTCACCGAAACCAGGGTGTCGCCGAAGGTTTCCCGCGACCGGCCGACCTGCGCGCGCCGCAGCGCACGCGACGCCGGGGCGCCCTCGATGTGATCGATCAGCTCGCCCGTCGCGTTGGCGATGGCGCGCCAGTGCGAGAACGGGGCCCAGTGCCCGGCCTTCAGGTCGCGACGCCACAGCAACGGCACCCACTTCGACGCTTCGTCATAGCCGTGCCCGCGCACCACGGGATCGTGGTCGTTGCAGATCAACTGCACGGGCACCGTCACATAGTGGTCGCTCCGCAACGTCGTGAACGAGCGAATCGCGTTGGCGCGGTATATCTTCAGCCCGTTCGCCGCATCGATGTCGAGCGTCTCGGACTGGAATTTGGGACCCGCGGTGTCGATGGCCTGCAGTCGGCGCGCCGCACCACGCCGCATCAGCGCGGGCGCGACGACGGGGACCGAGAACGGGATCCAGTAGCTGAACCGCGATGCCAGGTTCACCGCCTTGGCGAACCGGATGGGTCGGTACGGACGGGCCAACCGACCGCGCACGAACGAGCCGTAGTGGTCGGTGCTGGGTCCCGATACCGACGTGAAGGAGGCCACCCGCTCGGAGGCCTCGGGGCGGCTCAGGTACTCCCACACCCCCACCGATCCCCAGTCGTGGGCCAAGACGTGCACGGGACGGCCGGGACTGACGGCGTCGATCACCGCGGACAGGTCGTCGGCGAAGCGGTCCATGCGGTAGGCGGCGACGGGTTTGGGCACGTCCGAGGCGCCGGCACCGCGATTGTCGTACCGCACGATGTGGAAGCGGTCTTCCAGTTCACCGGTCACGCCGTTCCACAACACGTGCGAGTCCGGCCATCCGTGCGCCATCACCAGCGTGGGGCGCTGCCGATCCCCTTGTTCGTAAACCGCGATGCGGGTTCCGTCCGAGCTGACGACGAAGCGCTCCATAGTCCACCCCTCCACGAGGTATCTGTAACGAACAGTATCCAATACCGGAGGTATCGGCTGCCTCGACTCTAGCGGTCGTCGAGTTCCTGGCGCACGGCGCGCTCCCGTTCGATGCGCCGCCGCGCGTCGTGGTCGCGCATCCGTTGCGGATACCCGACCTTCTGCACGTCATAGACCGGGATCTGCAGGCGGTCGCTGAGCCGGCGTGCCCCGGCCTCACCACCGGCGCGGCGACGGGTCCATTCGCCGTCGGCAGCAACCAACACGACCGTCACCTCGGTGACGGTGGTGCGGGGTTCCACGAATGCCTCGACGCCGATGTGCTCGGCGACCCAGCGCTGCAGATACCGCAGATCCTCGCCCGTGTCGCCGCCGGATCCGCGCGCCGAGCCGCCCCGGCGGAACGTATCGAACAACCCCAACGGAACAGTCTCCTCAGCTCTGGGGAAGTTCGGCGAACTGCCCTGCAAACCCTCACTCGATAGTGCCAGAGCCCGGAGCAACCCTGAGTGAGTGCGAATGGTGCTGCAGTGACAGGATGGTTCCGACAATCCACCTAGGTGCCGTACCCGGTGCACCTAGCTGTGGTAAGCCAGAGTTCGAGTCGTCACAAGTGACCGTCCGAGGAGTCAATACATGGCCATCTCCGTCCAGATGCCCGCGCTAGGTGAGAGCGTCACCGAGGGGACCGTCACCCGCTGGCTTAAACAGGAGGGTGACACCGTCGAGATCGACGAGCCGCTGCTGGAGGTGTCCACGGACAAGGTCGACACCGAGATCCCGTCGCCCGCCGCAGGCGTCTTGACGAAGATCGTCGCCCAGGAGGACGACACCGTCGAGATCGGTGGCGAGCTCGCGGTCATCGGTGAGGCCGGCGAAGCCCCTGCTGCCGCCCCGGCAGCAGCTCCCGCCGCTGCCGAGCCCGAGCCGGAGCCCGCCCCCGCGGCGCCCGCCCCCGAGCCTGTCGCAGCCGCCGCACCGGCAGCTGCCCCCGCAGCCGAGCCCGCCGCACCGGCCGCCTCGTCGGGGTCGGCCACTTCCGTGGTGATGCCCGAATTGGGCGAATCGGTCACCGAGGGCACCGTCACCCGCTGGCTCAAGAAGGTCGGCGAGTCCGTCGGCGTCGACGAGCCGCTGGTCGAGGTGTCCACCGACAAGGTCGACACCGAGATCCCGTCCCCGGTGGCCGGCACCCTGCTGTCGATCACCGCGGAGGAGGACGACACCGTCGCGGTCGGCGGCGAGCTGGCCAAGATCGGGGACGCTTCCGCCGCGCCGGCCGCCGCACCCGCTCCCGCTCCGGCGGCACCCGCACCGGCCCCGGCGGCTCCTGCCCCGGCGCCCGCACCCGAACCCAAGCCGGAACCGAAGCCCGAGCCGAAGCCTGAGCCCGCAGCCGCAGCCGCACCGGCACCCGCTGCCGCACCGGCCGCACCGGCACCCGCAGCTGAAGCTGCCCCCGCCGGGGACGGCTCGCCGTACGTCACCCCGCTGGTGCGAAAGCTGGCCGCGGAGAACGGTGTCGACCTCGCAGAGGTGAAGGGCACCGGCGTCGGCGGTCGGATCCGCAAGCAGGACGTGCTCGCGGCCGCCGAGGCCAAGAAGGCTCCCCCGGCTCCCGCGGCACCGGCAGCCCCTGCGGCCGCCGCGCCCGCTGCCTCGTCGGCGCCCGCTCCGGCCCTGGCGCATCTGCGCGGAACCACGCAGAAGGCCAACCGGATTCGCCAGATCACCGCGAAGAAGACGCGCGAATCGTTGCAGGCGACCGCACAGCTGACCCAGACCCACGAGGTCGACATGACCAAGATCGTGGCGTTGCGGGCCCGGGCGAAGGCGGACTTCGCCGAGCGCGAGGGTGTCAACCTCACCTATCTGCCGTTCATCGCGCGCGCCGTCATCGACGCGCTGAAGATCCACCCGAACATCAACGCCAGCTACAACGAGGACACCAAGGAGATCACCTACTACGACGCCGAGCACCTCGGCTTCGCGGTCGACACCGACCAGGGTCTGCTGTCGCCGGTGATCCACAACGCCGGTGACCTGTCGCTCGGCGGGCTGGCGCGCGCCATCTCCGACATCGCGGCGCGGGCCCGTTCGGGCAACCTGAAGCCCGACGAGTTGTCCGGCGGCACGTTCACCATCACCAACATCGGTAGCCAGGGCGCGCTGTTCGACACCCCGATCCTGGTGCCGCCGCAGGCGGCGATGCTGGGCACCGGGGCGATCGTGAAGCGGCCGCGGGTGATCTCCGATGCGTACGGCAACGAGTCGATCGGTGTGCGTTCGGTGTGCTACCTGCCGCTGACCTACGACCACCGACTGATCGACGGCGCCGACGCCGGCCGATTCGTGACCACCATCAAGCGCAGGCTCGAAGAAGGTGCTTTCGAGGCCGACCTCGGGCTGTAAGAGCCGTTAGGAGGGGCTCCCCACTGTGGCGGATGCCGTCATCGCGATAGCGGGATCATCCGGTCTGATCGGTTCGGCGCTGGTGTCAACGCTGCGCGCCGCCGATCGCCGGGTACTCCGGATCGTACGCAGGGCACCATCGAACGGCGACGAGCTGTTCTGGAACCCCGACACCGGGGAGTTCGACGCCGGCGCGCTGCACGGCGTGGACGCGGTGGTGAACCTCTGCGGCGTCGGCGTCGGCGACAAGCGCTGGTCGGGTGCCTTCAAACAGAGCCTGCGCGACAGCAGGATCGGGCCCACCGAGGTACTCGCCGGCGCCGTGGCCGACGCCGGGGTGCCGGTGCTGATCAACGCGAGCGCGGTCGGCTACTACGGCGACACCAGGGACCGGGTGACCGACGAGTCCGCGCCCGAGGGTCGCGGGTTTTTGGCCGGGCTGTGCGCGGATTGGGAAGCGGCCACCGCGCCGGCCGTCGCGGCCGGCTCGCGGGTGGTGCTGTTGCGCACCGGGTTGGTGATGGCCCCGTCCGGGGGCATGGTGAACCGGCTCAAGCCGTTGTTCTCGCTGGGCCTGGGCGCCCGGTTGGGCAACGGCAGGCAGTACATCCCGTGGATCAGCCTGGAGGACGAGATCCGCGCGGTGCTGTTCGCGATGGCGACCGAAAGCCTTTCGGGCCCGGTCAATCTCACCGGTCCGGCCCCGGTGACCAACGCCGAGTTCACCGCGGCACTGGGCCGCGCCGTCAACCGCCCCACGCCGGTGATGGTTCCCGGGTTTGCGCTGCGCACGCTGCTGGGCGAGATCGCCGACGAGGGACTGCTCATCGGTCAGCGCGCCATCCCCGCGGCACTGGAACGCGCCGGCTTCACGTTTCACCACAACACAGTGGGCGAGGCGCTGTCCTACGCCACCGCACCCAAAGACCTGTGACCGGCATTCGGGAGCAGCCGGGGCGTACCGTCGACGCTGTGACATCCATCCGCTCGGCCGCGACTCCCGTCGAGGTGCGGCGCGTGGGCACGCTCGACTACGAAGCCGCCTGGGACCTACAGCGCGAGATCGCCGACGCCCGGGTGGCCGGCGGTCCTGACACGCTGCTGCTGCTTCAGCACCCGGCCGTCTACACCGCGGGCAAGCGCACCGAGCCGCATGAGCGCCCGATGGACGGCACGCCCGTCGTCGACACCGACCGCGGCGGCAAGATCACCTGGCACGGCCCCGGGCAGCTGGTGGGCTACCCCATCATCGGGCTGACCGAACCGCTGGATGTGGTGAATTTCGTTCGGCGCCTTGAGGAAGCACTCATCACCGTGTGTGCGGATCTCGGATTGCCGACCGGTCGGGTCGAGGGCCGCTCGGGTGTGTGGGTGGCCGGGGACGGGCTTCGGCCGGCCCGCAAGGTCGGGGCGATCGGGATCCGGGTGTCCCGGGCGACGACGCTGCACGGGTTCGCGCTGAACTGCGACTGCGACCTGTCCGCGTTCACGTCGATCGTGCCGTGCGGGATCGCCGACGCCGGCGTCACGTCACTGACGGCCGAACTCGGCCGCCGTATCACCGTCGAGGACGTCACCGACCGCGTCGCCGCCGCGGTGTGTGACGCGCTCGACGGCCGGCTGGAAGTAGCTCTGAACGTAGGATGAATCTGTGACTGTTGTGCCCGAAGGCCGGAAGCTGCTGCGTCTGGAAGTGCGGAACGCGCAGACGCCCATCGAACGCAAACCACCGTGGATCAAGACCCGGGCCAAGATGGGTCCGGAGTACACCGAGCTCAAGGGCCTGGTGCGCCGCGAAGGCCTGCACACGGTGTGCGAGGAGGCCGGTTGCCCCAACATCTTCGAATGCTGGGAGGACCGGGAAGCGACATTCCTGATCGGCGGCGAGCAGTGCACGCGGCGGTGCGACTTCTGCCAGATCGACACCGGCAAGCCGGCCGAGCTGGACCGCGATGAACCGCGCCGGGTCGCCGAGAGCGTTCAGGCGATGGGGCTGCGCTACTCCACCGTGACCGGCGTGGCCCGCGACGACCTGCCAGACGGCGGGGCGTGGCTCTATGCCGAGACCGTCCGCTACATCAAGCGGCTCAACCCGAACACCGGTGTGGAGTTGCTGGCCCCGGACTTCAACGGCAACCCGGACCAGTTGGCCGAAGTATTCGAGTCACGCCCAGAAGTGTTCGCGCACAACGTCGAAACGGTGCCGCGCATCTTCAAGCGGATTCGGCCGGCGTTCCGCTACGAGCGCAGCCTCGAGGTGATCACCGCCGCCCGTAACTTCGGCCTGGTCACCAAGTCCAACCTGATCCTCGGGATGGGCGAGACCATCGACGAGGTGCACACCGCGCTGCGCGACCTGCACGAGGCGGGCTGCGACATCGTCACCATCACCCAGTACCTGCGGCCCTCCCCCCGCCACCATCCGGTGGAGCGCTGGGTACACCCCGACGAGTTCGTCGCGTTGTCGAGCTATGCCGAGGGCCTGGGATTCGCCGGCGTGCTGGCCGGACCGCTGGTGCGCTCGTCCTACCGCGCGGGCAGGCTCTATGCCCAGGCCGCGCGGGTTCGGTTCGCCGATCAGCCCCCCGTATCCTGATGTAATGGCGAAATCCCGCAATGCCGCAGAAACGAAGGCGGCAAAGGCCGAGGCGAAGGCTGCCCGTAAGGCGGCCTCCAAGCAGCGGCGCAGTCAGTTGTGGCAGGCATTCCAGATCCAGCGCAAAGAGGACAAGCGCCTGCTGCCGTACATGATCGGCGCGTTCGTGCTGATCGTGGCCGCAGCGGTGGTTGCCGGTCTGCTCATCGGCGGGTTCACGATGTACACGCTCATCCCGCTGGGCGTGGTGCTGGGCGCGCTCGTCGCCTTCATCATCTTCGGTCGGCGGGCTCAGAAGTCGGTGTACCTCAAGGCCGAGGGCCAGACAGGTGCCGCGGCCTGGGCGCTGGACAATCTTCGCGGCAAATGGCGCGTCACCCCCGGCGTCGCGGCGACCGGTCATTTCGACGCCGTACACCGCGTGATCGGCCGCCCCGGTGTGATCTTCGTCGGCGAGGGTTCGGCCACTCGGGTCAAGCCCCTGCTGGCGCAGGAGAAGAAGCGCACGGCGCGCCTGGTCGGCGACATCCCGATCTACGACATCGTGGTCGGCAACGGCGAGGACGAAGTGCCGCTGTCCAAGCTGGAGCGCCACCTGAACAAGCTGCCGGCGAACATCACGGTCAAGCAGATGGACTCGATCGAGTCCCGGCTGGCCGCGCTGGGCACCAAGACCGGCCCGGCCGGCATGCCCAAGGGCCCGTTGCCCGGCGGTGCGAAGATGCGCGGTGTGCAGCGCACCGTCCGCCGGCGCTGATGAGCGCTTGCGCGAAGAACATCACACCCTGATGAGCGCTCGCGCGAAGAACATCACACCCTGACGAGATTCCTCGTGCGTAACGCCATGGCGGTCTGACGGCAGATTTTTCGCCGTGGCGTTACGTACGCGACAGGACTGACGCCGTCAGCGCCGCACGACCGCGGTGAACGTCAGCCGGTCATGCAGGCCGCGCAGATCACTGTCGGAGACCAGCGGCGGGATCACCAGTGCGATCAACACCACGCGCAGGAACGCCCGCACGATGCCGATCCGGTCGCGCCCGTCCGCGGGCACCACGGCCAGGCCGACAGCAAGCTGCCCCGGGGTGAACGAGAACAGCCGCACCGCGACGGTCCCCAGCACCATCCAGATCACCAGCACGGCCGTGGACAGCATCGGCAGCGAAATCAGGCCAAGGGCCATCACCAGACCGGCCAGCCCGTAGGCCACCAGCCAATCGATGCACAGCGCACCGAGCCGCCGGCCCATCCGGGCCAGCGAGCCGGGTCCGGACTCGGGCAAACCAAGGCGCTCACCGGGGTATTTCCCCCGGCCATCCAGCGCGTCCTCGCCGTCGCCGGCGTCGAAAGGTCCCGGTCCGGACAGCCAACTTCCCATCGTGCGCGCCATAGGGCAAGAATAGGCGGGGCCGGTTGAGAGACGGTCAGTAGCTCACGTCACAAAGAACGGTCATCGCGTAACTTGCGCGCAACATATGGTTGACGACTGCGCAACATCGTGTCCTTAGCGTCAACCCGCGGGTTACCAGTAAAGGAGAACACTCAGTGGCAGAAAAGACGTCCGACGACATCTTCAAGCTGATCAAGGACGAGAACGTCGAGTATGTCGACATTCGCTTCTGCGATCTGCCCGGCGTCGTCCAGCACTTCTCGATCCCGGCGTCGGCGTTCGACCAGAGCGTCTTCGAGGACGGCCTCGCGTTCGACGGCTCGTCGGTCCGCGGCTTCCAGTCGATCCATGAATCCGACATGATGCTGCTGCCGGACCCCGACACCGCGCGCATCGACCCGTTCCGCGCCGCCAAGACGCTGAACCTGAACTTCTTCGTGCACGACCCGTTCACCCGTGAGGCGTACTCCCGCGACCCGCGCAACGTGGCCCGCAAGGCGGAGAACTACCTGGCGAGCACCGGTATCGCCGACACCTGTTACTTCGGCGCCGAGGCCGAGTTCTACATCTTCGACTCGGTGAGCTTCGACTCCAAGATGAACGGCACGTTCTACGAGGTGGATTCCGAGTCGGCGTGGTGGAACACCGGCGAGCCCTTCGAGGCCGACGGCAGCGCCAACCTCGGTTACAAGGTTCGCCCCAAGGGCGGCTACTTCCCCGTCGCCCCGTACGACCACTACGTCGACCTGCGCGACGAGATGTCGACCAACCTGATCAACGCCGGGTTCACCCTGGAGCGCGGCCACCACGAGGTCGGCACCGCCGGCCAGGCCGAGATCAACTACAAGTTCAACACCCTGCTGCACGCGGCCGACGATGTGTTGCTGTTCAAATACATCATCAAGAACACCGCGTGGGCCAACAACAAGACCGTCACCTTCATGCCCAAGCCGCTGTTCGGTGACAACGGTTCGGGCATGCACGCCCACCAGTCGCTGTGGAAGGACGGCAAGCCGCTGTTCCACGACGAGTCCGGCTACGCGGGCCTGTCCGACATCGCGCGCCACTACATCGGCGGCATCCTGCACCACGCCCCGTCGCTGCTGGCGTTCACCAACCCCACGGTGAACTCCTACAAGCGTCTGGTGCCCGGCTACGAGGCCCCGATCAACCTGGTCTACAGCCAGCGCAACCGCTCGGCCTGTGTCCGTATCCCGATCACCGGCAACAACCCGAAGGCCAAGCGCCTCGAGTTCCGTTGCCCGGACAGCTCGGGTAACCCGTACCTGGCGTTCGCGGCGATGCTGATGGCAGGCATCGACGGCATCAAGAAGAAGATCGAGCCGCTGGCCCCTGTCGACAAGGACCTTTACGAGCTGCCGCCGGACGAGGCCGCCAACATCCCGCAGGCCCCGACCTCGCTGGCCGCGGTGATCGACCGCCTCGAAGAGGACCACGAGTACCTCACCGAGGGTGGCGTGTTCACCGAGGACCTGATCGAGACCTGGATCTCCTACAAGCGGGAGAACGAGATCATGCCGATCCAGATCCGGCCTCACCCGTACGAGTTCTCGCTCTACTACGACGTTTAGTCGGCACCGCCGACGCGACGTGTAAGTCGTCAACCTCGTGTAGTCGAGTTCAGACTGTGGCCCCCGGCTCTTGCCGGGGGCCACAGTTTTAGGCTAACCTAACCAACGCGAGCACCACCGCTCGCGGTGCTGACAACCTCACAGGTCAACGGAGAGATTCGTTGGCCTTTTTCGTTTCTCTCCAGCCGTATTCACTTATGAGAGAACGAGGTTCGCCATGTTCACGGTTTTCATGTTGGTCAAGACCAATCCGGAGTGGCTCGGATTCCCGGTGGCCAAACGCTTCGACGAGTTGGCCCGGCACCTGCAACCGATACTCGATCGCCATCCCGCGGTGGGTTTCCGTTGGTACGACACGGAGTTCTACACCGCCCGGGTCACCGACCTCCTGCTGTGGGAGACCGCCGACCCGCACGAGTATGAGCTCGCGGTCGAAGAGCTCCGCGAAACACCACTGTGGGACCGCTATTTCACCATCGTCGAGATCCTCCCAGGGGTGGCGAACGCGTACGCGGACAACTACGGCAGATCCGCCCTCGGGTAGGCACCCGACCCGCGGCCCGCACAGCGCCGGAAGCACAATGGACCGATGCGGGTTCTGGTGCAGCGGGTGACATCGGCGAGCGTGACGGTCGACGGCGAAGTCGTCGGCGCCATCGAGCCGAACCCGCAGGGGCTGCTCGCCCTGGTGGGGGCGACCCATGATGACGACGCCGCCAAGGCCCGGCGGATGGCCGAGAAGCTTTGGCAGTTACGGATTCTGGACGGCGAGAAATCCGCATCGGACGTTGGCGCCCCCATCCTGGTGATCAGTCAGTTCACGTTGTACGCCAATACCGACAAGGGCAGGCGACCGTCGTGGAATGCGGCGGCGCCCGGCCCCCTCGCGGAACCGCTGGTGGCCGAATTTGCCGACGCGCTCGCAAATTTGGGCGCGGTTGTGGAAACGGGGGTTTTCGGTGCGGATATGCGGGTGGAACTGGTCAATGACGGACCGGTAACGGTGTTGCTCGAGCTGTGAGTTTTCTGCGAGCTGCGCGTATTGTCAGGACATGACGACCAAATTGGACACTCGACTGGGCTCGCTTTCGCCCGCTGTCATCAGCTTGTTCCGTGTCGTGTTCGGTTTACTGTTCACCATCCACGGCGCATCGAAACTCTTCGCCTGGCCCGTCGATTCGGGAAGCGGCGCCGTGCCGGTCGGCACTTGGCCGTACTGGTACGCCGGTGTTCTGGAGCTGGTGCTCGGCCTGCTCATCATGGTGGGCCTGTTCACCCGCATCGCCGCATTCATCGCCTCGGGCCAGATGGCGTTCGCCTACTTCACCCAGCATCAGCCCAACGGCCTGTGGCCGATCGAGAACGGCGGCGAACTCGCCGTGCTGTACTGCTTCGGCTTCCTACTGCTCGCCGCGATCGGTGGTGGCGCTTACGCGTTGGACGCGGCGCGCAGTAGGCGCACCTAGTCCAGCGCGAGGTCCTTGCGGAACCGCTTCAGTCCGTCGATCTTCTCGGCGAGGGTGGCGTCGGGGCCGGAGTAGAACATCCAGGGCATGGTGATGATGCCCTGGATGCCACCGGCTTCGGCGCGTGCGTAGTGCTCGGGGGTGAAGGCGTCGGTCAGCGGTGTGATGATCGTGAAATCATCCATCGTCAAACCCTTTTCGGCGCGCAGGTCACGTAGCCGGTCGACCCGCTGCAAGGCGGCTTCGGTGGAGATCAGATCGCCGATCCAGCCGTCGTGCCGCGCCGCACGGCGCAGCGCGATATCGGACAGCCCGCCGACGTAGATAGGGATCCGCGGCGGCGTGGGCTCCATCTCGAGGCGCGGCGTTGAGTAGAAATCGCCGGAGAACTCGGTCCACCCGGGCTCCCACAGCTTCTTCATCAATTCGAGCATCTCGTCGGTGCGCTTGCCGCGTCGCGCGAACTGCTGACCCAACAGCTCGAACTCCTCCTCGCACCAGCCGACCCCGATGCCGAGTTCCAGCCGCCCGCCGGCCAGATAGGCCGCGGTGCCAATGGCTTTGGCAGCCGAGTACGGGTCGCGCATGGCGGGCAGGTAGACCGTGGTGACGAACTTCAGCCGAGTGGTGACCAGAGCCAGCGCCCCGATCATCACCCACGGGTCCGGCCAGTCCGTGAACGCCTCCCAGCGGCGCTTGCCGTCCTTGGTGTACGGATACGGCGTCTTCAGCGTCTCAAGGTTGACCACATGATCGGGGATGCCCATCCCGTCGTAGCCGAGATCGTCTGCGGCCCTGGCCACCTCGACGGCCTCCCGGGTGTCCATGAAGGCCATGCTCACGTAGATCTTCATCCGGCATCCCGTGCCCACGCCGGCGTGATGAAGACCCCTTCAGCCTCGACGGTGATTCCGTCGGCGTCGCTGATATGGCCCCGCGCAAAGGTTTTGACGCCCTCGGTCCGGTCGATGTAGGCCTCCGCGCGTAACGGCCCCAGCGGCGTGCCCCGACGGTAGCGGCATGTGATGGTCCCGGTGTAGCGCGGCTCGTGCAGTCCGCCGCTGGCCACCTCGCCGAGAATGTGGTCGAGCACCAACGCGCAGATACCGCCGTGCACCCAGCCCAGCGGCCCCTCGTAGGCGGCGCCCAGCACGAATTCACTCCAGCAGCTGCCGTCCTCGGCGTGTTCGATCACCAGCGGCGGGGCCAGCGCGTTGCGCAATCCGACGACCGGATTCGCCCATACGACCGGCCGGTTCGTCTCGGCATGCAGCACGGCGTGCGGTGCGTCGCGCTGCTCGCGGCGCAGCGAGGCGGTGACGGCTTCGACGGCCGCGGTCGCCTCGGCGATGGTCTGCGGGTCCACCTCGGTGCGCACTCCGGCGTCGACGAGTTCGCGCATCGCCTGGGCGAAGGGCTCATAGAGGGCTTCGAGCCGATCGTGCTCGGCCGCGGAGATGACGTCGAACGTGTGCTTCATCCGGACTCCCAGTGAATTGGTTATACGCCCTTATTAACACCACCCACTGCGACGTCGTGCACGCGGGGCACTACTCCCCGCCGAAAATCTTCCGGACCACACCCTTCGCGCGCCGCGTCACCCGCAGATAGTTGTCCAGGAACTCCCCGCCGTCGTCGCTGCCCCAGCCCGCCGCCAGGGCCACCGCATTGAGCTGGCGGCCCGGTCCTGGCAACTGGTCGGTGGGCTTGCCACGCACCAGCACCAGGGCGTTGCGCGCCCGCGTGGCCGTCAGCCAGGCATCGCGTAACAGCGCGACATCGCTCTCGGCCACCAGCTCGGCCGCACCGATCGCGTCGAGGGTCTGCAACGTCGAGGTGTTGTGCAGCGCAGGGAACTTGTGCGCGTAGCGCAGTTGCAGCAGCTGCACGGTCCACTCGATGTCGGCCAGCCCGCCACGGCCCAGCTTGGTGTGCGTGTTGGGGTCGGCGCCGCGCGGAAGACGTTCGGCGTCGACGCGGGCCTTGATGCGCCGGATCTCCTGGACGGCCTCGGCCGATACCCCGCCGGAGGGGTAACGGGTCTTGTCGGCCAGGATCAGGAAGCGTTCGCCCAGTTCCAGATCGCCTGCCACCCGGTGCGCCCGCAGCAGCGCCTGGATCTCCCACGGCTGGGCCCACTGCTCGTAATACGCCGCATACGACGCCAGCGTGCGTACCAGGGGTCCGTTTCGCCCCTCTGGACGCAGCCCGGTGTCGACCTCCAGCGGCGGGTCCGCGCTCGGTGTCCCCAGCAGGGCCCTGACCTGTTCGGCGATGCTCACCGACCAGCGCACGGCCGCCGAGTCCTCGACGCCCGCGACGGGTTCGCACACGAACATCACGTCGGCATCGGAGCCGTATCCGAGCTCACCACCGCCGAGGCGGCCCATGCCGATGACCGCGATACGCGCGGGCGCACCGGATTCCGGTGTGTTGGCCCGGATCACCGCGTTCAGCGCGGCCTCCAGCACCGCGACCCACACCGAGGTCAGTGCCTTGCAGACGTCGGTCACGTCGAGCAGGCCCAGCACGTCGGCCGAGGCGATGCGGGCCAACTCCCGGCGGCGCAGAGTGCGCGCGGCGGCGATGCCGCGCACCGGGTCCGGGTGCCGGCCGGCCGAGGCCACCAATGCGCGGGCCACGCTGTCGGGATCGCCGTCGAGCAGTTTCGGCCCGCTGGGACCGTCGGCGTACAGCTGGATCACCTCGGGAGCCCGCATCAGCAGTTCCGGGATGTAGGCCGAGGTGCCGAGCACGCGCATCAGCCGCTTGGCCACCGCTCCCTCGTCGCGCAGGGTCGACAGATACCAGCGCTGCTCGGCCAGCTCCTCGCTGATCCGGCGGTAGGCCAGCAGGCCGGCGTCCGGGTCCGGCGTGTCCGAGAGCCAGTCCAGCAGGGTCGGCAACAGCACCTGTTGCACCCGCGCGCGGCGCCCGCCCTGGCCGGTGAGCGCGGCCAGGTGTGTCAGCGCGCTCTGCGGTCCCTCGTAACCCAGTGCGGCGAGCTGACGTTCGGCCGCCTCGGTGCTCATGCCGGCACCGATACCCACCGCCGGCTGGCCCACCGATTCCAGCAGCGGCTGGTAGAAGAGCTTGGCGTGCAACCGCGACACCCGCATGCTCTGCCGTTTGAGTTCCTCGCGCAGCACGCCCTGGGCGTCGTGCCGCCCGTCGGGGCGCACGTGCGCGGCCCTGGCCAGCCATCGGTAGGCCTCGTCGTCGCTGTCGTCGGGCAGCATGTGAGTGCGCTTGAGCCGCTGCAGTTGCAGCCGATGTTCGAGCAGCCGCAGGAATTCGTAGGACGCGGTCATGTTGGCGGTGTCGTCTCGACCGATGTAGCCGCCCTCACCTAGGGCGGCCAGCGCATCGACGGTGGACGCCACATGCAGTGAATCGTCGTTGCGTCCGTGCACCAATTGCAGGAGCTGGACGGCGAATTCGACGTCACGCAGGCCTCCGGTGCCGAGCTTGAGCTCGCGGGCCCGTACCCCGGCCGGGACGAGTTCCTCGACGCGGCGACGCATGGCCTGCACTTCGGGGACGAAATCCTCACGCTCGCAGGCGGTCCACACCATGGGCATCAGGGCATCGATGTAGGCCTTGCCGAGTTCGGCGTCGCCCGCGGCGGGACGCGCCTTGAGCAGTGCCTGGAATTCCCAGGTTTTCGCCCAGCGCTGGTAGTACGCGACATGGGATTCCAGCGTCCGGACCAGTTGGCCGCGTTTGCCTTCCGGGCGCAACGCGGCATCGACCTCGAAGAAGGCGTCGGCGGCGAATCGCATCATCTCGCCGGCCACCCGGGTTGCGGTCGCCAGGTTGTCGTCGCCGTCTCCGTCCGGCACGGACTCCCCGACGAAGATGACGTCGACGTCGCTGACGTAATTCAGCTCGCGCGCACCGCATTTACCCATGGCAACGACGGCCAGCCGGGGCTCAACCCCGTCCTCGCACACGACCCTGGTGGCCACCGTCAGGGCGGCACCCAGTGCGGCGTCGGCCAGATCGGACAGGTGAGCGGCGACCTCCACGAAAGGCAGCACCGGCTCGTTCTCGACGGTCGAGGCCACGTCGAGCGCGGCCAGGACCAACAGGTGGTCACGGTAGAGATCTCGCAGGGCGGGCACGGCACTGCTTGTGCCCCTGTCGATCTCGGCACCGCGGGCGGCAGCGGTGAAGACGCGGTGCAGCTCCTCGACACCGGGGAGCACGACGTCGCCGATCAACAACCGCCACGACTGCGGGTGGGCGACGAGATGGTCACCGAGGGCCAGGGATGACCCCAACACACCGAACAGCCGGCCCCGCAGGGCCCGGTCGGCCAGCAGTTGGCGGTTGAGCTCATCCGCGTCCGCCCCCAGCGCATCGGCCAGCCGCACCATGGCCAGCAGCGCTACGTCGGCGTCGGGAGCGCGCGACAGCGACCACAGCAACTCGACGTACGCCTCGGTCTTCCAGCCGAGCTGTTCGAGGTGGGCCGCAGCCTGCGGATGGACCAGACCGAGCCGACCGACGCTGGGCAGTTTCGGGCGATCGGTTGCAGGCTTGGGCACGTTCACGACGGTAGCGCACGAAGCTCCGGCGCCGCCCCCGACTCAGAGCGACAGGTAGTTCTTGAGCTCGTAGGGCGTGACGTGGCTGCGGTAGTTCTCCCACTCCGCGCGCTTGTTGCGCAGGAAGTAGTCGAATACGTGCTCCCCCAACGCTTCCGCCACGAGCTCGGAGTTCTCCATGGCCTCCAGCGCGTTGCCCAGGCTCGACGGCAGCTCGCGGTAGCCCATGGCGCGCCGCTCCTCGGGCGTCAGGCTCCACACGTTGTCCTCGGCCTGCGGACCGAGCACGTAGCCCTTCTCGACGCCGCGCAGACCGGCGGCCAGCAGGACCGCGAAGGTCAGGTACGGGTTGCATGCCGAGTCGGGGCTGCGGACCTCGACGCGCCGCGACGACGCCTTGCGCGGGGTGTACATCGGGACCCGCACCAGCGCCGAGCGGTTGGCCGCGCCCCACGAGGCGGCGGTGGGTGCCTCGCCGCCGTGCACCAGACGCTTGTAGGAGTTCACCCACTGGTTGGTGACCGCACTGATCTCGCTGGCGTGCTCCAGGATGCCCGCGATGAAGGACTTGGCCACATCGGACAGCTGCAGCGGGTCGTCGGGGCTGTGGAAGGCGTTGGTGTCGCCCTCGAACAGGCTCATGTGCGTGTGCATGGCCGAGCCGGGGTGCTCGCCGAACGGCTTGGGCATGAACGACGCCCGCACGCCGTCGGCCAGGGCGACCTCCTTGACCAGATACCGGAAGGTCATCACGTTGTCGGCCATCGACAACGCGTCGGCGTAGCGCAGGTCGATCTCCTGCTGGCCGGGCGCGCCCTCGTGGTGGCTGAACTCCACCGAGATGCCCATCTGCTCCAGCGCCTCGATGGCGTGGCGGCGGAAGTTCGGGGCCGAATCGTGCACGGCCTGGTCGAAATAGCCGCTGTTGTCGGCGGGCACGGGCACCGACCCGTCGTCCGGGCCGGGCTGCAGCAGGAAGAACTCGATCTCGGGGTGCACGTAGCAGGTGAAGCCCAGGTCGCTGGCCTTGGCGAGCTGGCGGCGCAGCACGTGCCGGGAGTCGGCCCACGACGGTGAGCCGTCCGGCATGGTGATGTCGCAGAACATGCGGGCCGAGTAGTGCTTGCCCGCGCTGGTGGTCCAGGGCAGCACCTGGAAGGTGGACGGGTCGGGCCGGGCGACGGTGTCGGATTCCGAGACACGGGCGAAGCCCTCGATCGAAGAGCCGTCGAAACCGATGCCCTCCTCGAAGGCGCCTTCGAGTTCGGCGGGTGCGATCGCTACCGATTTGAGGTAGCCGAGGACGTCGGTGAACCACAACCGAACGAACCGGATATCGCGTTCCTCCAGGGTGCGCAGCACGAATTCCTTCTGGCGGTCCATGCCCGCAGCGTAGGCATCGGCTGTTAAATCTGTGTTACAGCCCTGGAAGACTTAGCAGGAGAGGTCGCCCGGGGAGGTTCCGTTGACGAAGAAACCCAGCACGGCGGTGTCCACGCAGGCGTTCCCGTTGAACACCACGGTGTGTTGGGTGCCGCGGAAGGAGATCAGCGCCGCGCCCATTTGCCGGGCCAAGTCCACGCCGGCCTGATACGGCGTGGCGGGGTCTCCGGTCGTGGACACCACCACGACCTTGCCCGGTCCGGGCCCGGTGACCGGGTGCGGCGCAGACGTGGCAGGAACCGGCCACAGGGCGCAGATGTCGCGGGGCGCGTATCCGGTGAACTCTCCGTAGGCCATGAACGGTGCCACAGCCCGGATCTGCTGATCGGCGTCGGCCCACACCGCCGGGTCGGTGGGGAACGTTGAGTCGACGCAGCGGATCGCGGTGAAGGCGTCCTGCATGTTCTTGTAGTGACCGTTTTCGTCGCGGCGCCAGTAGTCGTCGGCGAGCAACAGCAGGTCACTGGCATCGGTGCCGCGCGTCAACCCGAGCAGCCCGCTGGTCAGGTAGGGCCAGTACCGCGCCGAGTACAGGGCGTTGCCGCTACCGGTGATCGCGTCGGCGTAGCCGAGTCCGCGCGGGTCCGAGGTGGTGGCCGGCGTCGTCGCCAGTGGAGCCACCAGTCCCTTGAACCGGCCGACGAACTGGGCGGGATCGATGCCCAGCGGGCAGTCTGCCGATTGCGCGCAGTCCGCGGCGTAGGTGTCGAAGGCCTTCTGGAAGCCGGCGAGCTGGCGGATGTTCTTGGTGATGGGGTCCAGGCTGGGATCGATTGCCCCGTCGAGCACCATGGTGCGCACCCGCTCGCCGAACTGTTCGGCGTACGCGCCGCCGAGTTCGGTGCCGTAGGAGAAGCCCAGATAGTTGATCTGGTCCTCCCCCAGCGCGGCCCGCACCGCGTCCATGTCCCGCACCGCCGACGCGGTGCCCACGTTGGCCAGGAACGGTGCTCCCATGCGGTCCAGGCACTGCTGGGCGAACTGGCGGTAGACGTCTTCGATGTGGGCGACCCCGGCCGGGCTGTAATCGGTCAGCGACTCGCGGCGGTACGCGTCGATCTCGGCGTCGGTGCGGCAACGCAGCTCCGGGGTGGAATGCCCGACGCCGCGCGGATCGAAGCCGACGAGATCGAAATGGTCGGTGAGTGGTGAGCCGGCCAGCGCGGCGCCCATGCCGGCCACCGTGTCCACCGCCGAGGCACCCGGGCCGCCGGGGTTGATGAACAACGCGCCGATCCGGGCACCGGTGGCCGGTATCCGGATGACCGCCAATTGCGCTTGCGCGCCTTGGGGATCCGCGGAATTCCAGTCCAGCGGTACCGGGACGGTGCTGCATTGTGCGGTCGGGATCGCGGCCGGATTCTGCACCCAGCTGGCGCAACTCCCCCATTCCGGCCCCGATTCCGGAGCAGCCTGCGCGACCGGGCAGACCACGGCGGTGGCACCGAGCAGCGCCGCCGCCAAAACACGTCCTGCCCCGCCCACCCACCGCACGGCAGTCATGGTCGCACGGCGGTCGGTACCGGGTCTGTGCCTGAGGCCGACCAGAGATCGGCCGGAGACCATCCGGTGACCTTGCCGGCCCGATCGGTCAGCAGCGGGTCCCGGGCGGCGGCACCGTCACGTCCACGAGGTAGGTGGCGGCGATGTCGTCGATGCACTTGTTGCCCTGGAACACCACGGTGTGCTGGGTGCCCTCGAAGGTCACCAGGGTGCCGCCGAGCTGACGGGCCAGGTCGACACCGGCCTGGTACGGCGTCGCCGGGTCGTTGGTGGTCGACACGATCAACGTCGGGGGCAGCCCCTTCACCGAGATCTCGTGCGGCTTGCTGGTCGGGGGCACCGGCCAGAACGCGCAGGTGCCCAGCGGGGCGTGCCCGGTGAATTCGCCGTAGCTCATGAACGGCGCCACCTCGCGGGCCCGCCGGTCCTCGTCGACGACGGTGGCCCGGTCGGTGATGGCGGGCTTGTCCACGCAGTTGACCGCGACGCGCACGTCGGTCGAATTGTTGTAGTGGCCCTTGGCATCCCGACCCATGTAGAGGTCGGCCAGCGCCAGCATCACATCGCCGTTGCCGTTCTTCAGCCCGGTCAGGCCCTCGGTCAGGTGCCGCCACAGATTCGGCGAGTACAGCGGCAGGATGGTGCCCACGGTGGCGTCGCTGTAGCTGAGCCCGCGCGGATCCCGCGTCTTGGCCGGGTGTTCCACCAGCGGGTCGACCAGGCTCTTGTACACCTCGACGGCCTTGGCCGGATCCGTGCCCAGCGGGCAGTCGGGGTTCTTGGTGGCGCAGTCGGTGGCGTAGTCGTCGAAGGCCTTCTGGAATGCCGCGGCCTGGCGGATGTCTTCTTCGACCGGATCCGCATTGGGGTCGACGGCGCCGTCGAGGATCATCGCGCGGACCTTCTCCGGGAACTGCTCGGCGTAGGTCGCACCGATGCGGGTGCCGTAGGAATAGCCCAGGTAGGTCAGCTTGTCGTCGCCGAGCGCGACCCGGATCGCGTCGAGATCCTTGGCGACGTTCTCGGTGCCGACGTTCTCCAGGAACTCCTTGCCCATCTTGTCGACGCAGCGCTGGACGAAGTCCTTGGTTTCCTTCTCCAGGTGCTCCACACCCTCTGGGGTGTATTCCACCGTCGGATCGGCGCGCAGCCGGTCGTTGTCCTCGTCGGAGTTGCACCACACCGCGGGCGTCGAGGACCCGACGCCGCGCGGGTCGAACCCGACGATGTCGAAGCGGTCCTTGACCGACTGCGGCAGGCCGGACAGCAGGGAGACGGCCGATTCCACCCCGGACTCGCCGGGGCCACCGGGGTTGATCACCAGCGAGCCGATCTTCTGGCCCGCGGCCGGGAAGCGGATCATCGCCAGGCGGGCGATCTCGCCCTCTGGCTTCGAGTAGTCGACCGGCACCGACAGCAGCCCGCATTCGGCGTTGTCGGGGATCTGCGCGTGGTCACCCGAACCGGCGTTGCACGGCAGCCATTGCACCGGCGTGCCGGGCCGTGGGACCGCAATCTGGGCTTCCCCGTCGACCACCTGGGTGCAGCCCGCCGCGGCGACCGCCGTCGTCGCCAGCAGCGCGCCGAACCTCATCCTGAACTTCATGGCTGACCATGCTGCCATGGCACGACATCGCCGCAGGCCCGACCTATCGCGACGCGCGGTGGGACTATCGGGTAGCGGCGAGGAGTTCTTCGAGCGCCACGTGGAAATCGTCGGCCATGTCCCACAGGTCAGGCAGCAGATCCGGGCAGGACATGATGCCGACGTCGAGCATGCCGGTCAGTGACATCACGGTGATGTTGAGACCCGATCCGTGGAAGATCGGGCCCAGCGGGTACATGGCCTTGACCTCACAGCCCAACATGTACAGCGGCTCCTGCGGCCCCGGCACGTTGGAGATGACGAGATTGTGGACGGGTTTGGCCCCGGACAGCCGACTGGCCGCGTACACCCGCATCGCGGCGCCGAACACCGCGGGCGCGGCGAATTGTGTCCAGTCCTGGAGCAGCGTCGCACCGATCGCGGAGCTGTGTTGCTTGGCAACCGAATTCGACGCGGCGATGGCCCGCAGCCGCTCGGCCGGATCGTCGATGTTGGTTTCGAGCTTGGAGAACATCCCCGATACCTGATTGCGCCCGGGCCGGTCGGAACGGTCATGCACGGACACCGGCACCATCGCGACAAGGGAGGTCTCGGGCAGTTCGCCTCGGTCGTGCAGGAAGGTACGCAGGACGCCGGACACCAGCGCCATCACCACATCGTTGACCTTGACGTCGAAGTGGTTCTTGACGGTCTTGATGTCCTCGAGATCCAACTGGGCGAACGCGACGCTGCGCTGCCCGGTGATGTTGGTGTTGAACGCGGTCTTCGGTGCATTGAACGGGGCGGCCATCGCCTGGCCGTTGAAGGCCCGGCGCACGGTGTCGATGACGGTGCTCGCGGTGGAGGGCAGCACATTGGCCAGCTTCAGTGGGCGGGCCGCGAACCTGAGTGCACCGCTGATGGCGATCTCGGCGCCGGTGGCGCCGCCCACCCCGTCGACCGGCTCCGGCGGCGGTGCGTCCGCCTCGGTGGTGCACAACTGCGACATCAGGTTGGCACCGGTCACCCCGTCCACGCCGGAATGGTGCACCTTGGTCATCAGCGCCAACCGGCCGCCGGCATGGGCGTCGGTGCCCGCCACGTTCTCGATGACCCACATCTCCCACAGCGGCCGGGTCCGGTCCAGCGGCAGCGAGGCGATGTGGCCGCAGATCTCGGACAGCTCGGCCCGCCCGCCGGGTGCGGGTAGGCCGATCCGGTGGAGATGCCTGCTGACGTCAAAGTCCTTGTCTTCCACCCGAACCGGATGGTCGAGATTGAACCGGCTGTCGGCCAGTTTCTCCCGGAATTGCGGCATCGCCTTGACGGTCAGCGACAGCGCGTCACGCAAGCGGTCGAACGTGTAGCCGCCCGGCATGGTCGACGTGTCCAGTTCGAGCACCGAGCACACGTGCATCGGCTGCGCCGCGGTTTCGAGATACAGGAAACTGGCGTCGAGTCCGCTGAGCCGTTGCATGCCGCTGATGTTAGGTCGCGATGCTGAAACTGTGAGGAAATCCACTCGAACGTCGCTTTTGCCTTCATTCCCCGCGGTGGCAGACTGACAGAGTCCGACGAACCCGGGGACCGCAGAGCGGCCTCGAGGATCGAACCGACCATCACAAGGGACGACGATGTCTGAACAGTCTGTTTATGGTGCTTCCGAAACCGCCGCGGAGTCCGTGGCAGCCAAGCCGCGGACCAAGGTCCGCACGCTCACGCTGCAGAAATGGAAGTCCGAGGGGCACAAGTGGGCGATGCTCACCTGTTACGACTACTCCAGTGCGCGCGTGTTCGACGAGGCCGACATTCCGGTGCTCCTCGTGGGCGACTCGGCGGCAAACGTCGTGTACGGCTACGACACCACCGTGCCGATCACGATCGACGAGCTGATCCCGTTGGCCCGCGCGGTCGTCAAGGGTGCCCCGCATGCGCTGGTCGTGGCCGACCTGCCGTTCGGCAGCTACGAGAGCAGCCCGGCCCAGGCGCTGGCCACCGCCACCCGCTTCATGAAGGAGACCGGCGCGCAGGCGATCAAGCTGGAGGGCGGTGAGCGGATGGCCGAACAGATCGCGACGCTGTCGGCCGCCGGCATCCCGGTGGTGGCGCACATCGGCTTCACCCCGCAGAGCGTGAACGGGCTGGGCGGGTTCCGCGTCCAGGGCCGCGGCGACGCTGCCGAGCAGACCATCCACGACGCGATCGCCGTGCAGGAAGCCGGTGCGATCGCGGTGGTACTCGAGATGGTGCCCGCAGAGTTGGCGACCCAGATCACGGGCAAGCTGACGATCCCCACGGTCGGCATCGGTGCCGGCCCCAATTGCGATGCCCAGGTGCTGGTCTGGCAGGACATGGCCGGGCTCACCAGCGGCAAGACCGCCAAGTTCGTCAAGCGTTTCGGTGACGTGGGCGGCGAACTGCACCGCGCGGCAGCGCAGTACGCCAACGACGTGGCGACCGGGGTGTTCCCGGCCGAAGAGCACAGCTACTGATCTCGGCTTCAGGCCAGCGCGTCACCGAGTTTGACGAGTAACCGGGTCAGCGTTGCCTTGTCCGCACTGGTGAGGCCGGCGAACATCTCGTGTGCAGCGGCGATGTAGTCGGCCCGCCAGTGCCGGGCTTGCTCCTGCCCCTCGGCCGTCGTCGTCAATCGCACTGCCCGGCGGTCGTTTTCATCGGGTGCACGGACCACCAGCCCTTCCCGCACCAGAGCCTCGACGAGGGTTGATGCGGTGGCCTGGGTGACACCGACCGCCCTGGCCACCTCGGCCGAGCGGACCGGTTGCATCCGTTCGATCTCGGCGAGCAGCTTGGACCGCGGAGTCGACACACCGCGGTCGCCGAGGCGTTCGTCGAATGCGCGGACAACGGACTTGGCAGCGCGCCCGAAGGCATCGGCCAGTTCTGCCGCGCTCCGTTGCTCGTCGTTCACGACGGTTCTCCTCTGATTCGTTGACAGAGAATATCAGTGCTCATATAGTTTGATCTCATATAGTTAGAGATCTAACGAAAGGTCCGCCATGACCTCCCCACAGACATTCTCGCTAGGGTCGCGGGTCGTCCGACGCGTCGGATTCGGCGCGATGCAGTTGCCCGGGCCCGGGGTGTTCGGCCCGCCCCGTGACCACGACCAGGCGGTCGCGGTATTGCGCCGCGCCGTCGAACTCGGTGTCGACCACATCGATACCGCCCAGTTCTACGGGCCGGATGTCGCCAACGAACTCATCCGGGAGGCGCTGCACCCCTACCCGCAGAACCTGGCGCTTGTCAGCAAGGTCGGTGGCAGGCGCGACGCCCAGGCCAACTGGCTCCCGGCACAACAACCCGCCGAACTGCGGCACAGCATCGAAGAGAACCTGCGCACCCTGGGGGTCGACCAGCTTGCCGTGGTCAACCTGCGGCTCTTCGGGGCCGACATCGGGGGTCCCGCCGAGGTCGACCACGGGTTGTTCGAGCAGCAACTGGACACCCTGATCACGGCTCGCGACGAAGGCCTCATCGCCGGCATCGGGCTGAGCAGCGCCTCACGTGAGCATGTGGAGATCGCGCTGGAGCGCACCGAGATCGCCTGCGTGCAGAACGCCTACAACCTCGCCGACCGCACCTCGCAGCCCGTGCTCGACCTGTGCGTCGAACACGACATCGCCTTCGTCCCGTTCTTCCCGCTGGGTTCGGCGTTCGCCGCGGACAATCCGGTCCTGGGCCATCCGACGATCCGGCGGGTGGCCACCGAACTGGGACGTACGCCGGCGCAGATCGCGTTGGCGTGGACGTTGAATGTCGCGCCGAACGTGCTGCTGATTCCGGGAACGTCCTCGGTTGCCCACCTGGAGGAGAACCTGGCCGTCGCGGATATCGAGCTGCCGGCTGATCTCACCATCGAACCGGCGGCCGCCGGCCCGGCAGCCGGCTAGGCGAAGTCGGGCTTGCGCTTGGCCAGGAACGCGTCGACGCCTTCGCGGCCGTCGGCGGAGTTGGCCCGCTGGGCGATGAACCGGCCTTCGGCCGCCATCTGCTCTTCGAGGCTGTTCTTGAACGAGGACACCAGCAGCGACTTGACCGCACCGTTGGATCCGCCGGAGCCCGCCGCGACCTGCTCGGCCAGTTTCGTGGCGCGGGCCGCGAGTTCGTCCCCGGCGACCACCTCGGTGATCAGTCCCCAGTCCTGCGCCTCGACGGCCGAGAGCGTGCGGTTGGTCAGGATGAGCTCCTGCGCCCGGCGCAGTCCGACCAGTCGAGGCAGGTGGTAGGACGCGCTGCCGTCGGGGCTCAGCCCCACCTTGGTGTAGGCCATGGTGAAAGTGGCCGATTCGGCGGCCAGCACCAGGTCACCGGCCACCGCCAGGCTGAACCCTGCGCCGGCGGCGGTGCCGTTGACCGCTGTGATCAGCACGGCGTCCATCCGGGCGAACGACGAGATGGCCTGGTGCAGGTCGTCGGCGACGCCCTTGATGAACCGGCCGCGGTCGGGCGCGGTGGCGAACGACTTCAGGTCACCTCCGGCGCAGAAGAACCGGCCCGCACCGGTCAGCACCACGGCCTTGGTACCGGGTGTGTCGCAGCGCCGGGCAGCGTCGGCCAGTTCGCGAGTCATGGTGTCGTTCATGCCATTCGCAGCATCGGGGCGGTTCAGCGTGATGTGCGCGACGGCGCCGGACTGCTCGAACGAGATGGCTTCATAGGTGGGCTCGGTCACGGCCCGAACTCTAGCGGGCCGGGGATTGCGGCGGCCGCAGCCCCAGCCGGGCGGCGGTGGCGTCCTCCAACGGGCCGAAATCACCGTCGAACCCGAGGATCCGCAGCGCCCCCTCCCCGATCGCCCAGGGCTGTGCCGGCGCGCGCTCGACATCGTCGGAACGGCTGTTGACCACCGATTCCACCAATCGGAACGGCAGGTCAGCGGCATCGGGCGGGCCTGCGCATTCGGTGATCACCGCCTCCGACAGCCTCCGGTACACCTCGCGCAGCTCGGCACGGCGGCGGCGGAACGGTTCGAACCGGTCGGTGCGCAGCTCGGGAAGCAGGTACAGCGCACCCAGATTCCACCGGCTCGCGCACAGCTGGTGCGCATCGGCGACCGCGAGAGTGTGCAGGTGCTGCGCCGCGGGCCCCGCGCTGTCGAGCAGCTCGGCACCCAGGCGAAGGGCATCGTCGACGGTGCCGGCCAGCAACGCGTCGAGGATGTCGTCCTTGGTGGCGAAATGGTGATAGAGCGAGGCTTGCCGGACCCCGACTTCGTCGGCGATGCGCCGTGTCGAGGTGCTGGCGTAGCCGTGGGTGGTGAACAGCTCGGCGGCGGCATCGAGAATCTGTTCACGGGCAGTCGTGCCCGGTCTGCGTGGCCGCTCCAGCCGCGGGCGTCCACGCCCGGCAGCGGTGTTCGCCGGTGTCGTCTCAGCCGCCATGTCAGCAACACTAGGAGACGCTTGCGGACATCACCGACAGCGCGGTGGAGACAGCGGCAAGTCTTGACGTTGCTGTGACCAGACACCGGTCGTGGCACCCACCCGGATATGGCACGCTGGTCCCATCCGATCTCCCGCCTCCGGTGCACAGCGAAGGTGACTATGGCCCCCGGCAAATCCAAGACCGCGAGGTACACCGAAATCGAGCGGAAGTTCGCGGTCACCGAGAACACCGTCTCGCCGTCGTTCGAGGGGCTGTCGGCCATCGCCGAGGTCGCACGCGTGGAAACCCAGCACCTGGATGCGGTGTACTTCGACACCCCGAACCGCGACCTTGCCGCGCACCGCATCACATTGCGGCGCCGCACCGGCGGCAGCGACGCAGGCTGGCACCTGAAGCTTCCGGCCGGCGTCGACACCCGCACCGAGGTGCGCACGCCGCTGGGCACGGCAACCGACACCGTGCCCGAGGATCTGCGCGACATCGTGCTTGCGATCGTCCGGGACCGGCCGCTGTCCCCGGTGGCCCGGATCAGCACCCAGCGCAACGTGGAAGTCCTGCGCGGAGCCGACGGCGTCGGCCTTGCCGAGTTCTGCGACGACCGGGTGACCGCTTCGGTCACCGGCGAGGAAGCCGATGCACAGAGCTGGCGAGAGTGGGAGCTGGAGCTGCTCACCGCCGATGTGCCCGACGACCTGATGGACCGGCTGTCGAACCGGCTGGCGGATGCCGGCGCGGAACCGGCCGGGCACGGTTCGAAGCTGGCCAAGGTGCTCGGCACGGATGTGGCCCCGGCTCCGGCTCCCCCGGCCGACCCGGTGCACCGGGCCATCGCCGAGCAAATCGAGGCGCTGCTGGTGTGGGACCGCGCGGTACGCGGGGACGCCTACGACTCGGTACATCAGATGCGGGTGACCACCCGCAAGATCCGGAGTCTGCTGCAGGAGTCCAAGGACGCCTTCGGCCTCGACGACGACGGCTGGGTGCTCGACGAGCTGCGTGCGCTTGCCGCAGTGCTGGGTGTGGCCCGCGATGCCGAGGTGCTGGCCGAGCGCTATCAGCGCGCACTCGACGAGATGCCCGCCGAGCTGGTCCGCGGGCCGGTTCGCCAGCGGCTGGTCGAGGGCGCCAACCGCCGCTACACCGCGGGCTGGCGGCGCTCCCTGCTCGCGATGCGCTCGGAGCGCTACTTCCGGCTGCTGGACGCGCTCGAGGAGCTGGTCAGCGCCGAGCAACCGGAATCCGCCCGCGCCGCAACGAAATCGGTGAACATCGACGCGGCGTACAAGCGGGTTCGCAAGGCCGCCAAGACCGCTGCGGCGGCCGACAGCGATGCCGAGGCCAGCGCCGAGGAGAAGGACGAGGCGCTGCACCGAATCCGCAAGGGCGCCAAGAGACTTCGCTACACCGCAGCGGCCACCGGGGCGGCCAGGGTGTCCGAGCGCGCCAAGAGCATCCAGACGTTGCTGGGCGATCACCAGGACAGTGTGGTGAGCAAGGCCCATCTGAGCACGCAGGCCGACGCCGCCCATGCCGCCGGTGAGGACACCTTCACCTACGGGCTGCTGTATCAGCAGGAGGACGACCTGGCACAGCATTCCCGGGCGCTGCTGCAGGATGCGCTCAAGCAGTTGGACAAGGCGGTTCGCAAGACCCACTAGGTGGGCCGGTTGCGGAGCGGGGGCGAACGAGTTGGCCTCTAAGCCGGATTCTGTCCCGGCTCTCCCGTTACCAGGAGGGCCGGCGGCGACCATCCATCTGGACACACCGTCGCCGGGTGCCTCAAGCGGCCTACCCGCAGGCTCGGGCGAGCAGCCCTCAGGCGCCTGCGCGACCGCAACCAGGTTGCGGCCTTCTTGGCCTTGCTTCGGGTGGGGTTTGCCTAGCCACCCCGGTCACCCGGGGTGCTGGTGCGCTCTTACCGCACCGTTTCACCCTTACCATTTCTGGCGGTCTGTTTTCTGTGGCACTTTCCCGCGAGTCACCTCGGATTGCCGTTAGCAATCACCCTGCTCTGTGAAGTCCGGACTTTCCTCGACCCCGGTTCGCACCGGTGCCGCGGCCGCCCGGCCAACTCGTTCGCGCTGATCACCGTACCGTTAATCGCATGGTCCAGGTACCACCGGCACGATATTTGCTCCGTGCGAAGGATCTCGCGGATGTCCGTTACGCGGATCCGATCACCGTCGACGACCTCGCGGCGGCCGCCGGATTGTCCCGGGCGCACTTCAGCCGGATGTTCACCCGCACCTTCGGTGAGTCTCCACGGGCCTACCTGCAGAGCCGGCGCCTCGAGCGGGCGGCGGCGCTGCTGCGCAACACCGACCGTTCGGTCGCCGACATCTGCGTGATGGTCGGCCTGCAGAGCGTGGGCTCGTTCACCACGAACTTCGCGCGGGTGTACGGCAAGCCCCCGGCCGCCTACCGGGCGAGCTTGCCGCCGGCCATGCTCCGCGCCCCGGTGCCCAGTTGCATCCTGGCGCGCGACACGCGGCGTCCCCACGCCGGCCGGCCCAAGACAGCACAAACGGAGAAGACGGCCGGACCGGACCGCACGTAGCGTCGGGCCATGATGAAAATCGCTTACACGCACCTGTGGGTTCACGATCAGGAAGTCGCGCTGAAATTCTGGACCGAGAAGGTGGGAATGGAAGTGCGCGAGGATGTTTCGTTCCCCGAAGAGATGGGCGCATTCCGGTGGCTCACGGTCGGCCCGCCCGGACAAGACGAGGTCGGCATCGTGCTGATGGCCGTGCCGGGCGAGCCCGTGATGGATGAGCAGACGCAGAAGCAGGTCCAGGACCTGACCGCAAAGGGCTTCGCCGGCACGGTGTTTCTGACCACCGAGGACTGTCAGAAGAGCTACGAGGAGCTGACCGCACGCGGTGTCGAGTTCACCGAACCGCCGAACCAGATGCCCTACGGCATCGATTCCGGCTTCCGTGACCCGTCGGGCAACAGCATCCGGCTGACCCAGCGCACGGACATCCCCGCCACCGCTTAGCCATTGGCCTTGCGGCGGCGGGGACGGCCCGTCAACGCCGCCGCAGCACCATCACGTTGTCGACCAGGATGCCGGGCTGACCGTCGGGCCCCGTCGCCTCCCGCTCGTCGGTTCCCACCCGGATCCGTTCCCATTGCGCGTCATCGAGGTTCAGTGAGTCGACGACGTCATTGGCACTGGGGAAGGCGAACTTGCGGACGTGCTCGGGGGCCCAGGGCGGCGCGGCACCGTGATCGACGATGACCAGCAGGCCGCCGTCGGCCACCGCACCGGCGGCACGCCGCAGCAACCCGGCGCGGTCCATGGCGATCGGTGACTGCAGGAACTGGGCCGAGACCAGGTCGAAACGGCCGGACGGCAGGCTCTCGGACAGGTCGTGGCGTTCGAACGTGATGCGGTCCGCCACGCCCCGTTCCTGCGCCTCGGCCGCGGCCCGGGCGAGCGCGGTGTCAGAGACGTCGACGCCCGTCACCTGCCAGCCCTGCTCGGCCAGCCAGACGGAGTCACCGCCCTCGCCGCAGCCGAGATCCAGCGCCCGGCCCGCCGGCAGGTCCGCGGCGATCTTGGCCAGTTGGGCATTGACCCGTCCGCTCCAGATGCGACCCCGCTGCCCGTAATGCCGTTCCCAGTACTGGGCGGTGACGGCCGTCTGGGCGGGCCACGGCGGTACCGGGAGCCCGACGTCCTCGCCGAGCAGGTGCTGCACGACGGCGGCGCCGGCCTGGCTGCCCGATGCCACCGCCGTGGCCACCTGCGGCATCTGGGCACCGAGGTCCCCCGCGGCGAAGAGTCCGGGCACCGAGGTGCGGGCGAACGCGTCGACGACGAGGGCGTCCACGGCGATCGGCCCGGGCGCTGAGACGGCACCGAGGTGCGCCGCCAGCGGCGAGCGTTGGTGCAGTGTGGCAGCGACGAGTGCCCCGCTCCTGGCCAGCCGGGCGCCGTCGGTGAACTCGACGGCCGCCAGTTGGCCTTCGTGCGCGACGAAGCGGGCGATCGGTCGCTCGTCGACGCTGATTCCGACCGCGTCCAACTGCTTGACCTGTGCGTCGTCCAGCCCGCTGTCACCGTCGGTGAGCACCACCAGATCCTCGGTCCAGCCGCGCATCATCAGTGCCGAGTGCACCGCACGGTCCCCCTGGGCGATCACGGCGACCGGCGCGTCGCGCATCTCCCAGCCATGGCAGAACGGGCAGTGGAAAACCGAAGCGCCCCAAAGCCCTTCGAGACCGTCGATGTCCTTCGACCGGTACTCCATGCCGGTGGCCAGCAGCACCGTCCTGGCCTGCTCTCGGGTCCTGTCGGCCAGCTCCAGCGCGAATCCCGGCTCCCCGCGCACGACTTCGCCGCTGCGCACCTCCACCGTGGGGTAGGCGGCCAACTCGGCACGACCCGCCGCATAGAGGTCGGCGGGGGGGCGGCCGTCGCTGCCCAGCAGGCCGCCGATGCCGTGTGCGGCCAGGTTGCTCTGATTCCCCGCATCCACCAGCAGTACCCGTCGCCGGCCGGCCCAGCACCAGCGCCGCACTCAGGCCGGCCGCCCCGCCGCCGACGATGACGCAATCCCAGATGTTTTCCATGCCTTCGAGCTTGCCCAATCACATGGCAAAGTGCCAAGCTATTTTGCCATGGAGGCAAACGCTGCCGAGCCCACCGACATCGACGCCCTGGTCCGCAGTCGCCTGCGGGAGTTGCGGGCCCAACGGGGGCTCACCCTGGAAGACGTCGCGCGCCGCGCCCAGATCGACGTGTCGACACTGAGCCGGCTGGAATCGGGCAAGCGCCGACTGGCCCTGGACCACCTGCCCCGGTTGGCCGCCGCCCTGTCGGTGACCACCGACGAGTTGCTGCGCGCGCCGCAGGCCGAGGACCCCCGGGTCAGCGGCAGCTCACACACCCACCACGACATCACGTACTGGCCGTTGACCAGGCAGGGCCCGGCGGCCGGGTTGCACGCCTACAAGGTCCGGATCAGCGCGAAGCGCCGCAAGCCGCCCACCGAATTCCCCGTCCACGAAGGACGCGACTGGATGTACGTGCTGTCCGGACAGTTGCGCCTGATCCTGGGCGAGCAGGACTTCGTCGTCAATCCCGGTGAGGCCGTGGAATTCTCGACCTGGACACCGCACTGGTTCGGGGTGGTCGACGGACCGGTCGAGGCGATCACCATCTTCGGTCCGCACGGCGAGCAACTACACCTGCACGCCTGACCTACAGGTATGCGGTCTGATTGACCAACCGGACCGAAGATCCTCCGTCGGCGTAGAACTCGGCGATCGACAGCGATGCCAGGTCAAGATGCAACCGGTACAGAATTCCCTCGCCGGCATCGAGCGCCAGCCGCAGGATCGTCTTGATCGGCGTCACGTGGGAGACCACCAGAACCGTCGCCTCGCCGTACTCGGAGATGATCCGGTTGCGGGCCCGGCGGACCCGGTGGGCCACCGCGTCGAAGCTCTCACCCCCGGGCGGCTCGACGCTCGTGTCCCGCAGCCAGCGCCGGTGCAGTTCCGGATCCCGTTGCGCGGCTTCGGCGAACGTGAGCCCTTCCCAGTCGCCGAAGTCTGTCTCGATCAGGTCGTCGTCGACGCGGACATCCACACCGAGCGCCTTGGCCGCAGCCGTCGCCGTCTCATACGCCCGCTCCAGCGGCGAGGTGACCACCGCCGCAACGCCGCCGCGGGCACCGAGATACCGCGCGGCGGCATCGGCCTGCCTGCGCCCCTCCTCGGTCAGCGCCGGGTTGCCGCGCCCCGAATACCGGCGGGCGATCGACAATTCGGTCTGACCGTGGCGCAGGAGCAACAGCCGGGTGGGCGCCCCGGTGGCACCGGTCCAGCCGGGTGCCGACAGTGCGGCCTTTTCGGCCTCCGCAGGTTTGTCGCTGACGATGCCCGCCGCCGCGTCCATCGCCTCGTTCGCCAGCCGGTCGGCATGGCTGTTGCGTTCCCGCGGGATCCACGCGTAGCTGACCCGTTCGAAACCAGCGGCCAGTTCGGCGGCCCGGCGCTGCAGCGGAATCAGGTCGGGATGCTTGACCTTCCAGCGGCCCGACATCTGTTCCACGACAAGCTTGGAATCCATCGACACCGCCACCTCGGCAGCGCCCAGCTCGGTGGCGGCCTCCAGACCGGCGATCAGTCCGCGGTATTCGGCGACGTTGTTGGTGGCCCGGCCGATCGCTTCCTTGCGCTCGGCCAGCACTGCGTCGTGGTCGGCGTCGAGCACGACGGCGCCGAAGCCCGCCGGTCCGGGATTGCCCCGGGAGCCGCCGTCTGCTTCGACGAGTACCTTCACTGCTTGATCCGCAAGAGGATTGCCCCGCACTCGGGGCAACGCAGCACGTCGTCCTCGGCGGCCGCGGCGATCCGGGCGCTCTCGCCGCGGTCGATCTCGATCCGGCAGGCGCCGCAGCGCCGGCCCTGGAGCAGCCCGGCCCCGCGCCGCCCCGGGACCGCTGGCGTTCATAGAGATTGACGAGTTCAGGGTCGATGACGCTGACCAGCCCGTCGCGGCGAGTCACCGCCTGATGCTTGGCCTGGTCGATCTCCACCAGCGCGGCATCCCGGGCCCGCTGCGCCGCGGACAGAGCGGTCTGCAGGTCGTCGATACGTTGCAGCGCCTCGGCCTGCTGGTTCGACAGTTCCTCGCGTCGTTCCATGAGCTCCAGCAGCGAATCCTCCAGGCTGGTTTGCCTGCGCTGCAACGTTTCCAGCTCGTGCTGGATCTCGGCGACCTGCTTGGCGCCCACCGTGCCGCCGTCGATCAGCCCGCGGTCGCGGTCCTCACGCTGACGGACCGAGTCGATCTCGCTCTCCAGCTTGGTCACCTGGGCTTCCAGGTCTTCCAGCGCGATGCCGAGGACGCCCACCCCGTCGCTGGCCCCGGCGTGCGCAGCCTGCGCCTCGTCCACCTGCTGCTGTTCGCCCAGGTTCTTGGCGCGGTGCGCCAGGCGCCCGAGTTCGGCATCGACCTCGGTCAGCGCGAGAAGCGAACGTTGTTGTTTTACTTCGGCTTTCATGCCCTGACTTTCATGTAGCTGTGGTTTCCTGCGTTCATTTCGTCCGCTGCGGTCAGCACTCGACGTTCCACGGGTCGGTGCGCACCGAGGACACCCGGACCTGCAGCGCATCGCCGAACCGTCCGCGCAGCACCCCGGCCGCCTGGGCGCACCAGGGGAATTCGGTGGCCCAGTGCGCCACGTCGACCAGCGCGACCGATGAGGCCCGACGATGCTCGTCGGCCGGGTGATGCCGCAGATCCGATGTGACATAGGCCTGTACGCCGGCCCGGGCCACCGTGCCCAGCAGTGAATCGCCCGCTCCCCCGCACACCGCGACCCGCGACACCATCGCGTCGGGATCACCCGAGGTCCGCACACCCCACGAGGTCGCCGGGAGGGCCGCTCGCACCCGGGATGCGAAGGCCGACAACGGGACCGGTCGGTCCAGCTCGCCGATCCGCCCGATCCCCACGTCACCGGGGATCGGGGCCAGGGCGAAGATGTCGAAGGCAGGTTCCTCATAGGGATGCGCGGCCCGCAGCGCGGACAGGATGGTCGCGCGCAGCCGTGACGGCGCGATCACCTCCACCCGGTCCTCGGACACCTGCTCCACGGTGCCCACCTCGCCGATGGCCGGGGTGGCGCCGTCGTGCGGCAGGAACTGCCCGGTTCCGGCCACGCTCCAACTGCAGTGCGAGTAGTCGCCGATGCGCCCGGCGCCCGCGTCGAACAGCGCCTCACGCACCTTCGTCGCGTCCGAGGCCGGCACGAACACCACCCATTTGTCCAGATCGGGACCCGATGCCGCCGGCGACAGCACCGCGTCGACGGTCAGGCCCAGTGCCTCGGCCAGCGCATCGGACACCCCGGGCGAGGCCGCATCGGCATTGGTGTGCGCGGTGAACAACGCCCGCCCGGTGCGGATCAACCGGTGGATCAGGGCGCCTTTGGCGGTGTCGGCCGCGACGGTGTCCACGCCGCGCAGCAGCAGCGGGTGATGCGCCAGCAGCAGTCCGCGTTCGGGTACCTCGTCGACCACGGCCTCGGTCGCGTCGACTGCGATGGTCACCGATTCGACCGGCTCGTCGGGATCGCCGCACACCAGCCCCACCGAGTCCCAGTCGTGGGCCAGCTGCGGCGGGTACGCCGCGTCCAGTGCGGCGATCACGTCGGCCAATGGCACCCCGACCGGTCGCGCGCTCATTGCAGCACCTCCGTCATGGCGTCGACCAGCGCGGGCCATTCCGGCCGCACCGCGGCGCGCAGGTAATTTTCCGGCAGGCCCACGAAAGTATCGCAACGGCGTACCGCAATGCTTTTGCTTTCCAGATGTTTTCGCATCAGCTCCGCGTCGGGCACCGTGAACAGGACAAATGGCGCGTCGCCGGCCACCACGTGCAGTCCGAGCCCATCGAGACCGGCGACCATCGCGCCCCGGAGCTCGGCGAGGCGGCGCGCCCCGGCATCGGCCTCGGCCACCGCCTCAGGACTGCTGGCCACCGCGATCGCCTCCAGTTGCAGCGTGCCCAGCGGCCAGTGCGGGCGCCGCGCGGTGAGCCAGGGCCAGCACCTCGGGCGCACCCAGGGCATAGCCCACCCGCAGCCCGGCCAGTGACCAGGTCTTGGTCAGGCTGCGCAGTACCAGCACGTCGGGCAGCGAGTCGAAGGCCAGCGTCTGCGCCTCACCGGGGATGCCGTCGGCGAACGCTTCGTCGACGACGATCAGCCGGCCCGGCCGGCGCAACGCCAGGATGTCCTCGCGGCGGTGCAGCACCCCGGTGGGATTGGTCGGGTTGCCGACCACCACCAGGTCGGCCGCGTCCGGCACCGCGATGCCGGTCAGGGTGAACGGCGGCGGCAACACCACGTGGTGAATCGGCACCCCGGCTTCGGCCAGGACCGCTTCGGGTTCGGTGAACGACGGGGCGATCAGGGCGGCCAGCTGCGGCCGCAGTCCGGCCAGCAGGGCGAATCCCTCGGCTCCGCCGGCCAGCAGGGCCACCTCGTCCGCGGCACGGCCGTGGCGGGTCGCGACGGCTTCGACGGCCCGGCGGTGATCGGCCTGGCTCGGGTAGCTGCCCAGGTCGGGCAGCCGGGACGCCAACCGGTCGGTCAACCAGACCGGCGGACCGCCGGGACGCACGTTGACCGCGAAGTCCAGCATGCCCGGCAATGCGGCCTGGTCGCCGTGGTAGCGGGCGCCGGCACGGGCCCCTACACGGTTTCGACTCGACACAGCACGACCCTAGTGGTCGGGGTGCTCAGCTGGGCATCCGGAGGACTGCCCGCGGCATACGGGAGAATGGGCACGTGACTGACACGCTGGAACTCACCCGACCGCAGCTGGTGCTGTTCGACCTCGACGGCACCCTGACCGATTCGGCGGCCGGGATCGTGTCGAGTTTCCGCCACGCGCTGGCCCATGTGGGTGCCGGGGTCCCCGACGGTGACCTGGCCGGACGCATCGTGGGCCCGCCCATGCACGAGACGCTGCAGTCGTTGAGCCGCGGGGAGACGAGCTTCGACGCCGACGCCGCGATCGCCGCCTACCGCGCCGATTACACGAGCCGCGGCTGGGCGATGAACAGCCTGTTCGACGGCGTCGAGCCGTTGTTGGCGGATCTGCGCGCGGCCGGGGTGCGGCTGGCCGTCGCGACCTCGAAGGCCGAGCCCACGGCGCGGCGCATCCTGGAGCATTTCGGCCTGGACGGCTATTTCGAGGTGATCGCGGGGGCCAGCCCCGACGGCGTCCGCGCGGCCAAGGCCGATGTGGTCGCCTACGCGCTGGCCCAACTGGAGCCCCTGCCGCAGCGCGTCCTGATGGTCGGTGACCGAATGCACGATGTCGAGGGCGCGGCCGAGCACGGCATCGACACCGTGGTCGTCGGCTGGGGCTATGGCGCCACGGACTTCTCCGGCCCCACCGCGGTCGCCGCGCACGCCCACGTCGACACCGTGGCCGCACTTCGGGAGGTGCTCGGTGTCTGAGATTTCCACTGAGCCGGTTCTGCACGTCACGTTCGTGTGCTCGGGCAACATCTGCCGGTCCCCCATGGCCGAGAAGATGTTCGCCCACCAGATCAGCGAACGCGGCCTGGCCGATGTGGTCCGGGTGAGCAGCGGCGGCACCGGCGGCTGGCATGCCGGTGACGGCGCCGACACGCGTGCCTGCCTGGTGTTGCGCGAGCGCGGTTATCCCAGCGACCACGTCGCCGCCCAGGTCTCCGACGACCATCTCGGCGCCGACATGGTGGTCGCACTCGGCCGTAACCACCTGCGGATCCTGACCGATCTGGGGGTGCCGGGCGACCGGCTGCGGATGCTGCGGTCGTTCGACCCGCGCTCGGGCGCGCATGCTCGCGATGTGGAGGACCCCTATTACGGCGCCAAGACTGATTTCGAGGATGTGTTCACCGTGATCGAAGCGTCCCTGCCCGGGCTGCACGCCTGGGTCGATCAGGCACTGACCGCCCGAGGAATCGTGGCCTGATGAAGCGGCTGACCTTCCTGTTCCGGCCCCAGTGGATCGCGCTGTTCATCGTGGTCGCGGCATTCGCGTACCTGTGTTTCACCGTGCTGGCGCCGTGGCAGCTGGGCAAGAACACCAAGACCTCGCGGGAGAACAACCAGATCAGCCATTCGCTGCAGGCCGATCCGGTTCCGGTCACCACCCTTCTGCCGCAACAGGATTCGGTGGCACCCGACGCCCAGTGGCAGCGGGTCACCGCTACCGGCCACTACCTGCCCAAAGCCGAGGTGCTGGTCCGGCTGCGGGTGGTCGACGGCGAGCCGGCCTTCGAGGTGCTCACCCCGTTCGCCGTGGATGGCGGGCCGGTGGTGCTGGTCGATCGCGGCTTCATCACCCCCATCGACGGAAACAAGGTGCCTGAGTTCGCGGGCGCACCCACGGGCCAGGTGACCATCACCGCGCGCCTGCGTGATGCGGAAGCCCGGGTCGCGGGCAAGGAGCCGTTCCGCGGCGAGGATGGCGCCCAGCAGGTGTATTCGATCAACACCGAGCAGATCTCCTCGATCACCGGGGTTCCACTGGCCGGGTCGTATCTGCAGTTGGTGGCCGACCAGCCCGGCGGGCTCGGGGAGATCTCTCTCCCCACCTCGACGCCGGACCGTTTTTGTCCTATGGCATCCAGTGGATCGCCTTCGGGATCGTCGCCCCGCTGGGACTGGGCTACTTCATCTACGCCGAGATACAGCAACGCCGGCGCGAACGGGCCGCCGCCCAGAAGGCGTCCGACGAGCCCGCCCGGGAACTCACCAGCGAGGAGAAGCTCGCCGACCGCTACGGAAAGCGCCGCTGAGCGCCAACAGCACTGCCACCGCGGCCGCCGAGGCCTGTACGGCGCGCGAGAGTCGCACCGTCCGGGCCACATCCACCACCTCGGGGATACGCCCGTCGCCCAGGGTCGGCCGGATCTCCAGCTGATGCGCGTACTGCGTCGGGCCGCCCAGGCGCACCCCGAGCGCCCCGGCGAAGGACGCCTCGGCCACTCCGGCATTGGGGCTGGGATGGCGGGACGCGTCGCGCCGCCAGGCGCGCAACGCCGCGGCCGGCGACCCGTCCACCACCGGGGCACACAGC
Organism: Mycobacterium sp. 134; assembly: GCF_048282715.1. Taxonomy (NCBI): domain Bacteria; kingdom Bacillati; phylum Actinomycetota; class Actinomycetes; order Mycobacteriales; family Mycobacteriaceae; genus Mycobacterium; species Mycobacterium sp. 134. The sequence continues at coordinate 2,549,160 of NZ_JBLVUN010000008.1, read as the reverse complement.
ACCGCCAGCACCCCGGTCAACCGGGCCGGCAGATAGTTCAGTACATCGTCGAATCTGGCTGCAGCCCAACCGAAGTAGTTGTAGCGCGGCGAACGGTGCCCGATCATCGCGTCCAGCGTGTTGGCTCCCCGATACACCAGCACCCCCGGTACCCCGCCGATCGCCGCCCAGAACAGCGGTGCCACCTGGGCGTCAGAGGTGTTCTCAGCCAGCGATTCCACGGTGGCCCTGGTCAGGCCCGAGACATCCAGCGCGGCGGGATCCCGCCCACACAGGGAGGGCAGTAGTCGACGGGCTCCGGCCACGTCGTCGGTGGCCAGCAACGTCGCCATCTGATGCCCGACCCGGTTGAGCGATGTGCCGCCGAGCGCGACGTAGGTGGCCGCTGCCGTCACCCAGATCCGGTCGCCGCGCCCCACAGCCCAGCCCAGCCCGGCCAGCCCGCCGAGCAACAGCCCGGTGTGCAGGACGCCTGCCCCGCGATTGTCGGCGTAGGTCAGCTTTTCCAACCGTGCTGCGCCAGTGCCGAACCCGGCCACCGGATGCCCGCGGCGCGGATCCCCCAGCAGCAGATCGGCCAGGAATCCCACGGCGATACCGGCGGCCCGACCCTGCCAGGCCTGTCGGCTTCTACGCGCAAACACCTCGGCAGCGTCTCACAAGTGGTCTACTCGAATTCATGAGGCTGGGTCCGGTACGACGCCCGCGACGGGTCACCGATCTGCTCAACCCGGCGGCGGCGCTGCTGCCCGCGGCCAACGTGATCATGCAGCTGTCCGCCCCTGGTGTCGGTTACGGCGTCCTGGAGAGCCCGGTGGACAGCGGCAACGTCTACAAGCATCCGTTCAAACGGGCCCGCACCACCGGCACCTACCTGGCCGCGGCCACCATGGGCACCGATGCCGACCGTGCGCTGCTGCGCGCGCAGATCGACAGGGTGCATGCCATGGTCCGCTCGCGAGAGTCAAGCCCGGTGTCCTACAACGCTTTCGATCCGCAGTTGCAGCTGTGGGTGGCGGCCTGCCTGTACCGCTACTACGTCGACATGCACGAGTTCCTCTACGGTCCGCTCGACGAGGAATCCGCTGACGCGATCTACGCCGACGCCCGCACCCTGGGCACCACTCTGCAGGTGCGCGACGAGATGTGGCCCGAGGACCGCAACGCCTTCGACGCGTACTGGAAGCAGTCGCTGCAGGACCTGCGGATCGACCCGCCGGTGCGTGAGCACCTGCACGGGGTGGCCGCGATGGCGTTCCTGCCCGCGCCGTTACGGCTGCTGGCCGGGCGGTTCAACCTGTTCGCCACCACCGGGTTCCTGCCCGCGGAGTTCCGCGGTCACATGCGGATGAGCTGGACGGCCGATCAACAGCGGCGGTTCGAGCGGTTGTTGGCCGGGCTGCGGGTCGCCGATCGCGTGATCCCGCACGAGGTGTGGCTGTTGGGCTACCAGCTTTATCTGTGGGACATGCGGATCCGTGACCGCTTCGGCAAACGGGTGGTCTGATCGAGGAGGCGAAGATGACGTTCCCCGCGCTCGCTCATGTGGCGGTCACCGTCCGCGATCTGGCGGTCAGCGGCCCGTGGTATCGCACGCTGTTCGGCGCCGATCCGGTGCTCGACGAGGACACCGACGCCGGCTTCCATCACCTGGTGTGGCTACTGGAGGGTGGCACGCTGTTCGGCATCCATCAACACCGGAATCCCCCGCCCGACGAGGGTTTCAGCGAGTTCCGGGTGGGCCTGGACCACGTCGGCTTCGGCTGCGCGTCGCGTGCGGACCTGCAGGCCTGGGTGGATCGGCTCGACGGGCTGGGCATCGCCCACGGCGGGATCGTCGACGCGCCGTACGGGTCGGGGCTGAGTTTTCGTGATCCCGACGGCATCGCCCTGGAGTTCTTCGCCGGGAACTGAACTCTGGTGGTACCGCAGGGTATCGCGGACCGGCGCGGATATGATCCGACGCGGAGGTCCCTTTGAAAGACGCCATTGTCCTGGTTGCCGTTTCGCTGGCAATCGGATTCGCGCTCGGCGGCCTGCAGTCATCCGGCCCGCCGGCCGCCGCCCCTGAGCCACCGGCTCCGCCGTTGCCGCGTCCGGGCGTCTACACCGTCACCGAGATCTCCGGCAACGCCGCGCCGCACCCCTACGACTGGACCCTGACGGGCTGCGGGCCCGAATGTCTGCGCGTGCACTCGCCCGCGCCGGAGGGCGACTGGCAGCTGGACCTATCGTGGGATGACGGCGCCGACCGGCACAAGGGCGCCTGGGTCGGTGAGCGCGTCAACCCCGGCGTGCAGTGCCGACCCGGCAGCTCCCAGCCGAAGACCGGCCCGGTTGCGTTCAAGTACGTCATCAGGCGCGATCTCACCGGGTTCGTCAACATGAAGTTCTCCCGGGAGAGCCCTTCGTGCTGGGGTGAGACCGCGATGCGCGGCCAGGAACTCGCACTCAAACGCGCGAAGCCGGTGTGGTCCTAGGAATTTATTGGTGGGCGCGGACGGTATCGAACCGCCGACCGCTGGTGTGTAAATGGTTTCCTGACACATTCTTGGTGTCTCTCCACTACGTTGCCGGCGCATCCACGCAGGTCAATGCGCCGCATCCGTTTCACAGTGTTCAATGGTCTTTCGCCTACTTTCACGCGCCCTGGCACACTCTCGGACAACCGGGGGGTGTTTGGGTTTCCGGTGAATCCGGCCGCCCAGGGCTCACTCGCTGCATGCCCGCTCACAGCGACGCGGGCTGACAGTGAGTGGCTCGCGGACGCCAAGGGTAGGGATAGACAGGCGAGTCTCAGCGCCGCTGGGGTCAGCACCGAGTTAGGGACGCAGATACACAGGTCGGCGAGGTCACGCCGAGGGTGATCTGCCGGCGTCGATCTGGCTTATGACGCGGACGCCCGACCCGTGCTGTCTGGCGCCGCAAGACAATCGAGGTGACGACCACGGTACGTCACCTCGCAGTGAGAGGGCCGGCTCCGCCCGGCAGCGTTGACACCACCGGTAGCGTCAACACACGCGGTTCTAGACCTTTCGCCGTATGGATCAGATGTATCGAGTCGTCGGCGCAACCGCAAGAGGGACCAGTGGTCCGCTAGGCTCAGGTATCGATACTTCCGGAGCGGTGGGAGAAAATGTCGGAAACCCTTCTCGGACAGGAATACGAAGAAAACGAGCCGTTAGGCATCGAGGCGGAGCAAGATTCATCCGAAACTGAGTTCCAAGACATCGAGCGACCCTGGGACCCTGAAAGCATTCGAGTCACGACCAAAACGTTTTCGTTGCGTCATATACTTGACTTAATTGAGGAGAATTCCCTCGACATCGCCCCAGATTTCCAGCGGCTACAAGTGTGGAAAATTAAGCAAAAGGCCCAACTTATTGAATCGATTCTTCTCCAAATTCCACTTCCAGCTTTCTACTTTTCGGAAGATGCCGATGGCTACTTGCGCGTAGTAGACGGGCTCCAGCGACTATCAACGGTTCGCGACTTCGTGCGCGGTTCAGAATTCGACGGTCGCGGGTTTGCCCTACGACAACTTGAGTATTTAGTGGACGTGGAAGGCTCGCGCTTTACGGACCTACCCGCCCCATGGCAGCGCCGGATCTATAATGCACAGATTGTTGCGCACGTCATCGATCCGGCGACACCTGCACCAGTCAAATATGACATCTTCCGACGTATTAACACTGGTGGTACTCCACTCAATGCTCAAGAGATCAGGCACTGCATGAGCAAGAAGCGGAGTCGAGATTTCTTACACGACTGCGTTGATACTCCTCAATTTCGAAGTGCGACCCGAGGAGCCCTTGAGAAGCAGAGGCGGATGATCGACCGTGAAGTCGTACTGCGATTTATCGCCTTCACCCGCATGGGTGACTACGCAAGATACCGAGAACTCGGCCCCATGGAAACCTTGCTCTTGAGAACGACCGAGGAGCTCGACGACCCCCGAATTGTATCCGACGACGACCTGCATCATTTATATGGTGCTCTAATGCAAGGTCTTGTTAATTCTGAGATCGTTTTCGGCGAGCACGCATTTCGAAAGTGGCCCACTTATTCTGACACTCTAAACCCTTTCAATCGAGCACTCTTCGAGACTTGGACCACGATACTCGCAGGGTATACAACGGATATGATTGATCGCGCCGCTTCTGAAATCGCCACAAATGCACGACATCGTATGTCGAACGATTTTCAGTATATTGACTCGATAAGTACATCTACCGGCGACTACCGGCGAGTCGAGATGCGGTTTAACACCGCAGACTCCATCGTCCAGGACGCGCTAAGATGATTGATAGTTTGGAAATCAGAAACTTCAAGTGTTTCGCTGAACAGCAATTGCGATTTCGGCCTCTAACTGTGCTCACAGGGCAAAGTAGTGGCGGCAAGAGTTCCGTAATTCAGGCTATCGCCATAATGTTCTCGGAGCACGAGCGAATCCGACAGGTATCCGTAGCGGATGTCGGCGGAGCATCTTTAGGCGAAGCGCAGGACATCTTATACCAGGGTGCGGAATCTCCGGTAATTACCTTCGCCGCAGTTAGGGAAGAATCACGCTGGACCCTGGGGCTCGAGGTACCCGCAGTTAGAAGCATGATCCTCGAAATCATCGAGGAGGTCGGCAAAGCAGAATTCGATGCTGGCCTGCCAACGGTTGGACAGTTTGCGTACCTTTCCGCCGAGCGATCGGGACCACGCGACCTACAGGCAATATCGCCCGCAGCCGCGGACGACCTCAATGTCGGCCCACGAGGGGAATACTGCGCTCATGTTTTAAGCAAGCTCGAGCGCGAGACCGTAGTAGCCGGCCGACGCCACCCCGAGACTGACGAACGCGGCGGAGTAATTACTTTCGCAGCACAAGTCGAGGCGTGGATGTCCACAATTGTTTGCCCCATACGCATCAATGCGACATGGATTCCTGGAGCCGCCGCGGCGATGCTGCGTTTTAAACCACCAGATATACGAACGGAATGGCTCAGACCTGCGAATGTCGGTTTTGGGCTTTCATATTCGCTGCCAATTGTCGTGGCTGCACTAAGTTGCCCAGCTGGCGGATTGTTGATCGTAGAGAATCCTGAGGCACACCTGCATCCAGCCGGGCAAACAGCTATTGGCCGGTTTTTGGCGCGTATCGCAGCAAGTGGTTCACAAGTAGTTATTGAAACTCATAGCGACCACGTACTCGATGGTATTCGAATCGAAGGGACTTCGCGCGGCTGCCTGAATCCGGAAGATGTAGTTGTTCACTACTTCGAGGCCAATAGCAACCCGGTCGAACTAACTATAGATACACAGGGCGATATGTCACAATGGCCCGTTGGATTCTTCGATCAGACCGAACGAGACCTATCGGAGTTAATTCGGGTACGAACCGGTGAGTGACTTAACTTTTATCATCGATGATGAATCGGTAAGAGAGCCTAACGATCAGGTAGATTTAAATACTGGCTACACCCGCCTCGCAAAAGTGTTGTCGTCAGCACACGACGCGGGCCTGCTGGTTGTGGTGCCAGAACTTCTTTGGGTAGCGGAATGCTTCGGAGGAGTGAATTTTAGCCAACGCCTAACTGGCACTGCCCTAAATCGCGATGTCCGAATACTGATCTTGCGATTACTTAATCGCGCTTCTACCACAACGGTACCTAAAGAAGTTGTCGCAATTCGCGAATTAGTTTTGGACAGCCAGGCTCTCAGCGCAGTTCTACACGAGCCGTTGATAGAGAACACCATTGCCCTCGTGACGTTGTGGCCCTACACTGAGCGCGGATTGACTCCCGTAACAAACGAAGAAGTTGATCGCGAAGTTTACTGCGTGATGGATACAAATGACCAGATTGACTTCTATAGGTACTCATTCGAAGCCGCGAACATACAGGAGCAAGAATTTCTCTCCTTAGCTAAGCTGGCGTTTCCCAATCTGTGCTTTGCTAAGTCTCTTTCCTTCAGAAAGTTTGAAGGGAGCTACGCTGGCCTGCGCGACGCAGTTGTGCACCATTTGAGCGCCATAAACGATCGTTTCACTGAAGCCTTCCGACAGCCAGGAAGCAACTCCGACACTGTCAGTGCCATAGTTGGCGTTGACATGAGTATTGAAGGGAGTGCCCGGAGCTCCAGGAAAGCCATGGCCGAGCGTGACGTGTACTATGAAGGCATCAAATATCGATGTGAGTGGCATTCAAAAATTGAGCCTCATCGAAATAGAATACACGTACACCCAGGCGACAGCTCAACCGGAGAGAAGGTGTTAATCGGGATCTTTGTTGATCACCTATAGTCGATACGCAAGGTATTCGCGTTTAGAGCATGACGCATTTCTTCCCAAAAAGACCTGAAGGTTAGAACTCTGTTTGTTGGAGCAACAACGGTGACGGCATAGGTTCCGATGAGGGCGGGCGCCTTATCAATACTCTTCAAACCTGCCCAACCTCAACGTCACGTTCACACGCTGGCAGTGCGGCCGAACTTGACATGACCGATATCCCGAAGGTGCAGTGCCTATGAGGGTTAGTCAGTACATCGCGCGCAGTGATCCCGATCGTGGCGTCTGTCACCCGATTGGACCGCTCATGATTAGTTCGGCATAGCCGCCTCCGACGCCCACACGACCACCAACCTCGGGCTAGCGCGCTTGCTGCCGGTGATCGGATTGCTCAGGCGGGATATAGGACATGCCCGTCTTGCCATCGCAGGACTGTTACAACGTTGGAACCGGTCCGTTGTCCGTCCCTAGGACCTTCGGTGGGCCACAGTGAACACCTTCTTGAGCTCAGCGACCAACCTGTCGGCGGTGAGGGATCGCTCGACGATGTGGAGCAGCGAGACCATTGTGTGTTCATCGATCATCGACGCGATGTTGATCGCATTGGCGTCAATGGTTGAGTCAAACTGGAAGTCGAGCTCCCACCGCACGTTTGGGGGCGTCGGCTTCGATCGGTGGGATCGATGGCGCCCCTGTGCGCTCGCGCGGATTGCGCATCCGCACCTGCAAGCCCTCTTCGCGCCACAGGCGGTGGATCTTCTTCTTGTTGACCGTCAACGACCTCGTCGTAGCCCAGCGCCGCCCACGCGCGCCGAACCCACGGCCACGGGTGTTTGCTAGCGTCGGTGCGCGACCAAGCCCTCATCTCGGTATCCGAATCATCCTGTCTGCGACAACGCCAGCCGGCGGTGGGTGGAACGGGCCGGCCCAACGGCTTTGCACGCCAACCGTTCCAACATGCCGAACGTATCGTTGAGCATGTCGACACCACGGCGCTTGGCAAGCCCGGCTCAGAATTCTCCCTTGGCGGCCGGCGCCGAATATGGCGACAGCGTGGTGGCTTCGAATCTGAGCAGCAGCGGCGTAAGGATTCAAATCGTGCGGCCTTTCGCAGCGTTCAGGCGTCGGCGCCGGATCTCAACCCCGAACATTCTTTACGGCTTCGACGAGCTTCTCCATCGTCGGCAAGATCTGCTCAGGCGGGAGTCCGACTGTGCCTTCACTACTAGCGACTCCGGGCTCCGAGAATGCTCGTCGACCGAGCGCGGCGATGATGTCCTGCTGTGTCTGTTGCGGGAGGGTGGCAACATAAGCCTTCACCGAGTCAATCTGCGCCGTCAGCGTTTTCATATGCTGGGCCATCCTGCGGTGTTGGGCTGAGATCCTGCCGCTGTAGGTAGCCAGCGCGAACATGGGCAGACCGATCAGTGCCTTTATGACGACGCCATAGGTACCGGGCAGCTGACCGAGGAAATGCTGGTCCAGCGAAATGGCAAGTAGTGGCAGCCCCATGCCCAGCGACACAAATAGCATCACCAGCTTGTTCCAGTTACTGGCGCTCGCGTCTTCAGCTTTGCCGCGAGCGTCGAAAGTCTGGGCGAGTCGCTCCTTGCCACCTTCACCGGCGGCCACCTTGATGTTGTGAACAGCGGATTCGGCCTGGCGCTCGAGGCTTCCAATGCGGCGCAGTCGCTCATTGTCGCGCAGCATCGACTGAATGCGGGGACTGGAAGTGATCCTGTCGTTACTTCCACCGAGAACCTCAAGGTCTCCCAGGGCGCTGGGAACAATGAAATCGACCCACGCCTGGAGATAGAAGGTAAGTAACTCGAGGTTGGCAGGACTTGGCCTCTCAGCCAATAGCTCGGCTGATGTGCGTTCTGCCGCCTTTTTGAGGAAGTCCAGGTCGTAGGGGCGAACCAACTGGCCGAGGTGTAACCGATAGGTATCCTCTGTTCCCGGTCTGGGGAAAGCCACTTCCTCATTCAGTAAAGCCCCTAGCCCAACGACGAGGTTATCTGCGTGGTGCCGCCACGAGACATCGCTCGGTTGAACTTCAGAGTCGACTGACGTTAATGCAGTACCGAGACCAGTCACCGCGCTCATAGCCTTCTCGAACGGCTCAATCAGATGTTCGAGCGACTCACCAAGCAGGATGTCCTCGAACGGCGTACCGGTCGTTGCCAAAGATTCTCCCCCGCAATCCGACTCACACGCCCATGCAATCGTCACCCTTGAGGCTCTACTCCGTTTCTATCACTCGTAGCGGGCATCCCACGTCTTCGGGTGCGTCCCGAGCAGTTGGCCCATGGTCAGGCCGGGCACCACGCTGCTTCGTGGCACGTCGCCTCGACGAAAACCTTGGCACTCTCTTGGAACAGCAGCAGTTTGGAATCTGGCGATCGTCCGGCTCGAAAGGCTCTGAACTGGGAATTTGATGGTGGGCGCGGACGGTATCGAACCGCCGACCGCTGGTGTGTAAAACCAGAGCTCTACCACTGAGCTACGCGCCCCGTCGCAGGCACGGTACACGCCGCATGGGCGTGACCGGAAATCAAGCCTGCAATGCCGCCAATGCCTCCCGCCACACGACCTGATCGCGGGCTTGACCCGGGTCCATCATCTCCGCGAAGCGGATCTGGCCGGCCCGGTCGACGACGAACGTGCCCCGATTCGGGTATCCGGCATCGGCGTTGAACACGCCGTAGGCCTGGGTGACCGCGCCGTGCGGCCAGAAATCCGACAGCACCGGGAACGTGAATCCGCTTTCGATGGACCAGATCTTGTGCGTCGGAGGCGGTCCGACCGAGATGGCCAGCGTCGCGGTGTCGTCGTTCTCGTACAACGGCAGCTTGTCGCGGATCTCTCCGAGTTCGCCCTCGCACACGCCGGTGAAGGCCAGCGGAAAGAACACCAGCAGCACGTCCTTGGCGCCGCGGTACCCGCTGAGTGTGATCGGCCTGCCGTTCTGGTCCCGGAGCGTGAAATCGGGCGCCGGGGCCCCAACGGCCAGCATCAGGTCCGCTTGCCCGCTGCTTTGGATTTCGGCTGCACCAACCGGCTCGCCGCCCAGTCCCCCAAGGTGGCCGACGAGGTCTGCATCAGACCCGCCGTCGGCGCCGATTCGGCGATCTCCGCGGGCTGCACGTGCCCGGGCTTGCCGGTCTTGGGGGTCACCACCCAGATCACGCCGTCCTCGGCGAGTGGGGTGATGGCGTCCATCAGCCGGTCGACCAGATCCCCGTCGTCGTCTCTCCACCAGAGCAATACGACATCTACGACTTCGTCCGAATCCTCATCGAGCAGCTCGGAGCCGCACGCTTCCTCGATGTCGGCCCGGATGTCGTCGTCGCTATCCTCGTCCCAACCCAGTTCCTGGACTATCTGATCCTTGTGGATCCCCAGGATGTGGGCGTAGTTCGGGCCTGAGTCCGTCCCCGCCGCCGCGACCACCGTCGTCCTCCTTAACCTTTCTTCGAGCCTGTTTCAAGACTGCGTATTGCCCTATCGTCGCACGACACCGCACCCGCGCGGGTGCCCGGCGGCCCACTTTGTCCGTCCGCGCCTCAGTAAGCCTTGTCGCATCTGGTCAGTGCGTTCTCTCGGGCGGTGTTCGATCGGGTCGACGCCGCGTTGAACTGATCTGGGCCGACATGGCCGGATATCGCGGCCACAAGGACTCTTGCCGAGTCGACCCACTCGGTCAGCGCGGCGCGCAGATCCGGTGACAGCGCGTCGGACAGACCGGAGCTGACCAGATCGGCGCTGCGGTTCAGCCCGTCGATCGCGGGGCCCGCCTTGGCCGCGGTGTCGCCGTTGTTGTTGACGGCCTCGACATACCCGTTGACGGCATTGACCGCGTCGACGGCCGAGGTGCTGAGGTCCTCGCACACGGTGTGCACGGCGCGCGTGGTCAGGGAGGCCTGACGTTCGGATTCGCGGGTCACCGAGCTCGCCGAGGACTCCTCGATCGACGCCTTCACCGACGCCCGGTAGTCGGGCGCCGCGGCGGAATCCACCTGTGCGGTACCGCCGGTAACAGCCGAACAACCCACCACGACCATCGCTATCACCGCGGCACCACCGAGTGCACACGCGGCGATACGCGCCTTTGCCCCAAACCGCCCATCAACCGGCACGATCTGCAGACGTTACCGGTTCAGAAAGCAACTGATGGGTAACTTCCGCAGCGCCACCCCCAGCGACACCGAGGCGGCAAGATGGGTGGACGATAGAAGGTGCCACAAGCACTGTTAGTTGTTACCGCCTAACAAGGAGCGGAAGTTGACCACCGAGTTCGTGCGCCAGGATCTGGCCCAAAACTCCTCTACCGCAGCCGAACCCGACCGGGTCCGGGTGATTCGCGAGGGAGTTGCCTCCTACCTTCCGGATATCGATACCGACGAGACCGCGGAATGGCTGGAGTCGTTCGACGAATTGCTGGAGCGATCGGGTCCGGCGCGCGCCCGGTACCTGATGTTGCGGCTGCTGGAGCGCTCGCGCGAGAAGCGTGTCGCCATCCCGGCACTGACGTCGACCGACTACGTCAACACCATTCCCACCGAGCTGGAGCCCTGGTTCCCCGGCGACGAGGACGTCGAGCGACGCTTCCGCGCCTGGATCCGGTGGAACGCGGCCATCATGGTGCACCGGGCCCAGCGCCCGGGAGTCGGTGTGGGCGGCCATATTTCGACGTATGCATCATCGGCGTCGCTGTATGAGGTCGGCTTCAACCACTTCTTCCGCGGCAAATCCCACCCCGGCGGTGGCGACCAGGTTTTCATCCAGGGCCACGCCTCCCCCGGCATCTACGCGCGCGCCTTCCTTGAGGGCCGGCTGACGACCGACCAACTGGATGGTTTCCGCCAGGAGCACAGTCATCCCGGCGGCGGCCTGCCGTCCTACCCGCACCCGCGCCTGATGCCGGACTTCTGGGAATTCCCGACGGTGTCCATGGGCTTGGGCCCGATGAACGCCATCTATCAGGCCCGGTTCAACCACTACCTGCATGACCGCGGCATCAAGGACACCTCCGATCAGCACGTGTGGGCGTTCCTCGGCGACGGCGAGATGGACGAGCCCGAGAGCCGCGGCCTGATCCAGGTGGCCGCCAACGAGGCGCTGGACAACCTGACCTTCGTGGTGAACTGCAACCTGCAGCGCCTGGACGGCCCCGTGCGCGGCAACGGCAAGATCATCCAGGAGCTGGAGTCGTTCTTCCGTGGCGCCGGCTGGAACGTCATCAAGGTGGTCTGGGGCCGCGAGTGGGACGCCCTGCTGCACGCCGATCGCGACGGCGCGCTGGTCAACCTGATGAACACGACGCCTGACGGTGACTACCAGACGTACAAGGCCAACGACGGCGCCTACGTGCGCGATCACTTCTTCGGCCGCGACCCGCGCACCAAGGCCCTGGTCCAGCCGATGACCGACCAGGAGATCTGGAATCTCAAGCGCGGCGGTCACGACTACCGCAAGGTGTATGCCGCCTACCGTGCCGCGATGGAGCACAAGGGCCAGCCGACGATCATCCTGGCCAAGACCATCAAGGGCTACACGCTGGGCAGCCACTTCGAGGGCCGCAACGCCACGCACCAGATGAAAAAGCTTGCGCTGCAAGACCTCAAGGACTTCCGCGACGTCACCCGGGTGCCCATCACCGATGAGCAGCTGGAGCAGGACCCCTACCTGCCGCCGTACTACCACCCGGGGCCCGAGGCACCCGAGATCCGGTACCTGCTGGACCGTCGCCGCGCCCTGGGCGGGTTCGTGCCGGCGCGACGCAACAAGTCCACACCGTTGGCGTTGCCCGCATCCGACGCCTACGCCGCCTTGAAGAAGGGGTCGGGCAACCAGTCCGTGGCCACCACCATGGCGACGGTGCGCACGTTCAAGGAACTGTTGCGGGACAAGAACATCGGACCGCGCCTGGTGCCGATCATCCCCGACGAGGCCCGCACCTTCGGCATGGACTCGTGGTTCCCGAGCCTGAAGATCTACAACCGCAACGGGCAGCTGTACACGTCGGTGGACTCGACACTGATGCTGGCGTACAAGGAATCCGAAATCGGCCAGATCCTGCACGAGGGCATCAACGAGGCCGGGTCGACATCGTCGTTCACCGCGGTGGGCACGTCGTACTCCACCCACAACGAGCCGATGATCCCGATCTACATCTTCTATTCGATGTTCGGGTTCCAGCGCACCGGCGACGGCCTGTGGGCGGCAGCTGATCAGATGGCCAAGGGCTTCGTGCTCGGGGCTACCGCCGGGCGCACCACGCTGACGGGTGAGGGCCTGCAGCACGCCGACGGCCATTCGCTGCTGCTGGCCTCGACCAACCCGGCCGCGGTGACCTACGACCCGGCGTTCGCCTACGAGATCGCCCACATCATCGAGAGCGGTCTACAGCGGATGTACGGCGAGCACGCCGAGAACGTGTTCTTCTACATCACCATCTACAACGAGCCCTACGTGCAACCGGCGGAGCCGGCCGATCTGGACACCGAGGCGCTGTTGCGCGGCATGTACCGGTACCGCCGTGCGCCCGAACAACGCACGAACACCGCCCAGATCCTGGCCTCGGGCGTGTCGATGCCGGAGGCGTTGCGCGCGGCGGACATGCTCGCCGCGGAGTGGGACGTGGCCGCCGACGTGTGGTCGGTGACCAGCTGGGGCGAGCTCAACCGCGAAGGTGTGGAGATCGAGCGGCACCGGCTGCGGCATCCCGATCAGCCCGCCCGGACCCCACATGTGACCAGCGCCCTGGCCGACGCGGCCGGCCCGGTGGTGGCGGTATCGGACTGGATGCGTGCGGTACCCGAGCAGATCCGGCCGTGGGTCCCGGGCACCTACATCACGCTGGGCACCGACGGCTTCGGCTTCTCCGACACCCGCCCGGCCGCTCGGCGCTACTTCAACACCGACGCCGAGTCGGTCGTGGTGGCAGCGCTGGAGGGGCTGGCCCGGGACGGCGAGATCGATCCCTCGGTGGCCATCGCGGCGGCCAAGCAGTACAAGATCGACGACGTGTTCGCCGCCGCCGTGTCCTACGTCGACACCGGCAGCGCCTAGTTTCTCTTGCGCGAGCAGACGCCGAGGTACCCCGAATCACGACAATTCGGGTACCGGAGCGTCTGCTCGCGGAAGGGCTGTTGGAGGAATCCACCAGAATATTGGCGTAGCTTTTAGGGATGGCTGACAACCGGTTCGTCCCGCCGAAGTCGACGGTCGAGGTCCTCGAGACCGTGCCCGACTCGACGCTGCGCCGGTTGAAGCAGTATTCCGGCCGGCTGGCCACCGAGGCGGTGCACGCCATGGCCGACCGTCTGGACTTCTTCTCCGATCTGGACGCGTCGCAGCGGGCGAGCGTGCAGTTGGTCGTACAGACCGCCGTGGTCAACTTCGTCGAATGGATGCGGGACCCGGAAAGCGACGTCAGCTACACCGCCCAGGCCTTCGAGGTGGTGCCGCAGGACCTGCGCCGCCGTATCGCCCTGCGCCAGTCGGTCGAGATGGTGCGGACCTCGATGGAGTTCTTCGAAGAGGTGGTGCCGCTGCTGGCCCGCTCCGAGGAGCAGCTCAACGCGCTGACGGCCGGCATCCTGCGCTACAGCCGGGACCTGGCGTTCGCGGCGGCCAGCGCCTATGCCGATCAGGCCGAGGCCCGCGGGGCCTGGGATCTGCGGATGGAGGCCAACGTCGTCGACGCGGTGGTGCGCGGCGACACCGGGACCGAACTGCAGTCCCAGGCCGCGGCGCTGAACTGGGACGCCACCGCGCCGGCCACGGTGATCGTCGGCCTGCCGCATCCGGACCGGCTGGATCTGGCCCGCGACGACATCCATGACGTCACCAAGCGCCACAACCGGGCGGCCTTGTCCGACATCCACGGCACGTGGCTGGTGACGATCGTGTCCGGCCCGCTGTCAGCAACCGATCGCTTCCTGGTCGACGTGCTGTCGGTATTCGCCGACGGCCCGGTCGTGGTCGGGCCGACAACCCCGACGCTGACATCGGCCCACCGCAGCGCCACCGAGGCGATCTCGGGCATGAACGCGGTGGCCGGATGGCCCGGCGCGCCCCGACCGGTCTCAGCCCGCGAACTGCTGCCCGAACGGGCCCTGCTGGGCGACGCGACGGCGATCGCGGCATTGGAAAGCGAGGTCATGCGCCCCTTGGCCGATGCCGGACCGGCGCTCACCGAGACCCTCGACGCGTTCCTGGATTCCGGGGGCGCCATCGAAGCTTGCGCTCGCAAATTGTTCGTTCATCCAAACACGGTGCGATATCGCCTGAAACGGATCGGGGACTTCACGGGCCGCGATCCCGCCGTGCCGCGGGATGCCTACGTGCTGCGGGTTGCGTCGACAGTCGGCAGACTGAGCAAACAGGCATACCAGCCGAGCACGCCAAATGCCGGAACCGTCGTGATACCGGCGATTCGTCCGGGACATCCCGCCAGGCAGCGGGCCTGAACTGGGCACATGGGACAACCAGAGCCTGTGACATATTTCGCTGCGGTGAAGAGAACGTCGCATCACATGCACTTTTGTGGGGAACCTACAAAAACATAAGACAAGGTTCATAATCTCTTACACCCCACAAAACCGTCTTCACAGTGTTCTCTTAATGACGTGCCTCAACCCGTGCTCGCATTCCTTGCTCCCGGACAGGGATCGCAGACCCCCGGCATGCTCTCCTCTTGGCTGGAGCTGCCCGGTGCGGCCGATCGCCTCGCCACGTGGTCGCAGATCAGCGGCCTGGATCTGGCGCGCCTGGGAACCACCGCCACCGCGGAGGAGATCACCGACACCGCGGTGACGCAGCCGCTGGTGGTGGCCGCCACGCTGCTGGCCTATGAGGAACTGACCAAGCGCGGCGTTCCCATCGCCGCCGACCCGGCCGACACATTGGTCGCCGGCCATTCGGTCGGTGAGATCGCCGCCTACGCCATCGCCGGCGTCATCTCCGCCGACGACGCGGTCAAGCTGGCCGCCACCCGTGGCGCCGAGATGGCCAAGGCCTGCGCCGTCGAGCCGACCGGCATGTCGGCGGTGCTCGGTGGCGACGAGGCCGAGGTCCTGGCCCGGCTGGAGTCACTGGACCTGGTCCCGGCCAACCGCAACGCCGCCGGCCAGATCGTGGCCGCCGGTGCGATCGCGGCGCTGGAGAAGCTCGCCGAGGATCCGCCGGCCAAGGCCCGCGTCCGTCAGCTGGCGACCGCAGGCGCGTTCCACACCCATTACATGGCTTCCGCGCTGGATGGCTACGCCGCCGCAGCCGCGTCTGTAACGACCGCCGAGCCCACCGCGACACTTCTGTCGAACGCGGACGGCCAGCCGGTCGCCTCGGCCGCCGATGCGATGGAGAAGTTGGTGTCCCAGCTGACCAAGCCGGTGCGCTGGGATCTGTGCACCGCCACCATGCGGGACCGCTTCCAGGGCGCCGAGCGCGCCGGGATCGTCGAGTTCCCGCCGGCAGGCACCCTGGTCGGCATCGCCAAGCGTGAACTGAAGGGCACACCCACCCGCGCGGTCAAGGCCCCCGCAGACCTGGATGGCTTGGACGAGCTGTAAGTCCAGCAAAACCGAATAACGCAGTAACGAAAAACGCAGTAAAAACCGAACGTCCCGAAATGTCCTCCGCACCCGGAGGGCAGCGTCAACAACAAGAAGGAGCCATTGTGGCCGCCAGTCAAGAAGAAATCATCGCCGGTCTCGCGGAGATCATCGAAGAGGTCACCGGCATCGAGCCGTCCGAGGTGACCCCCGAGAAGTCGTTCGTCGACGACCTGGACATCGACTCGCTGTCGATGGTTGAGATCGCCGTGCAGACCGAGGACAAGTACGGCGTGAAGATCCCCGACGAGGATCTGGCCGGCCTGCGCACCGTCGGTGACGTCGTCTCCTACATCCAGAAGCTCGAAGAAGAGAACCCCGAGGCTGCCGCCGCCCTGCGCGAGAAGTTTGGCTCGGAATGACCAAACCTTCCACTGCTAACGGAGGCTTCCCGAACGTCGTGGTGACTGCCGTGGAGGCCACCACGGCGCTCGCTGCTGACATCGAGAGCACGTGGAAGGGCCTCCTGGCCGGAGAAAGCGGCATCCGTGAGTTGACCGACGACTTCGTCACCAAGTGGGACCTCCCGGTGCGTATCGGTGGTCACCTGGTCGATGACGTCGACAGCCATCTGACCCGCATCGAGCTGCGCCGCAATTCCTATGTGCAGCGCATGTCGTTGGTGCTGGCCCGGCGCCTGTGGAAGAACGCAGGCGCACCCGAGGTCGATCCCGACCGGTTCTCGGTCGTGATCGGCACCGGTCTCGGTGGCGGCGAGAAGATCGTCGAGACCTACGACGCGATGAACGAGGGCGGGATCCGCAAGGTCAGCCCGCTCGCCGTTCAGATGATCATGCCCAACGGCGCCGCTGCGGTCGCCGGCCTGGAGCTGGGCGCCCGCGCCGGGGTCATCACCCCGGTGTCGGCGTGTTCGTCAGGGTCCGAGGCCATCGCCCACGGCTGGCGACAGATCGTGATGGGTGACGCGGACTTCGCCGTTGTCGGCGGTGTGGAAGGCGGCATCGAGGCACTGCCCATCGCGGCGTTCTCGATGATGCGTGCCATGTCGACCCGCAACGACGATCCCGCCGGTGCGTCGCGGCCGTTCGACAAGGATCGCGACGGCTTCGTGTTCGGTGAGGCCGGCGCGATGATGATCATCGAGACCGAGGAGCACGCCCTGGCCCGTGGCGCCAAGCCGCTGGCCCGTGTGTTGGGCGCAGGTATCACCTCGGACGCGTTCCATATGGTCGCTCCCGCGGACAACGGTCAGCGTGCCGGTGCCGCGATGAAGCGGGCGATGGAAACCGCGGGTCTGGAAGCCAAGGACATCGACCACATCAACGCCCACGGCACGGCCACCCCGATCGGTGACACCGCCGAGGCCAACGCCATCCGCGTTGCCGGATGCGAGAACGCGGCGGTCTACGCGCCGAAGTCGGCGCTGGGTCACTCGATCGGTGCAGTCGGTGCGCTGGAGTCGGTGTTGACGGTGCTCGCGTTGCGCGACGGGGTCATCCCCCCGACGCTTAACTATGAGACACCGGATCCTGAGATCGATCTCGATGTGGTTGCGGGCGAGCCTCGTTATGGCGACTACAAGTACGCCATCAACAACTCGTTCGGATTCGGTGGCCACAATGTGGCTCTGGCCTTCGGGAAGTACTGACATCGGGTAGACAAACCCGATAGGTACCCCCCGGAAGGCACCCACCGAGGGAAAGCACGGAAGGAAGAACACAGCAAATATGGCGGGATTGTCCACTGGGAATGGTCTTCCCAATGTGGTTGTCACCGGCGTAGCCATGTCAACGGCGCTGGCAACCGATGCTGAAAGCACCTGGAAGAAGCTGCTCGACGGTCAGAGTGGCATCCGCACTCTCACCGATTCGTTCGTCGAGGAGTACGACCTGCCGGTTCGTATCGGTGGGCATCTCCTGGAGGACTTCGATCACGAGCTGACGCGGGTCGAACTGCGCCGGTTGTCATATTTGCAAAAGATGTCGACGGTGATCGGCCGCCGGGTCTGGGCCAACGCAGGCTCCCCGGAGGTCGATACCCGTCGCCTCATGGTGTCCATCGGCACCGGCATGGGTTCCTCCGAGGAACTCGTGTTCGCCTACGACGGCATGCGGACCAAGGGCCTGCGCGCCGTGTCACCACTGGTCGTGCAGATGTACATGCCCAACGGCGCGGCAGCGGCGGTCGGGCTGGATCGCAAGGCCAAGGCCGGGGTGTGTACCTCGATCTCGGCCTGCGCCTCCGGTTCCGAGGCCATCGCCAACGCCTGGCGCCAGATCGTGCTCGGCGAGGCCGACATCGCGATCTGCGGTGGCGTCGAGACAAAGATCGAGGCCGTGCCGATCGCCGGCTTCGCGCAGATGCGCATCGTGCTGTCGAACACCAACGACGATCCGGCGGGCGCGTGCCGCCCGTTCGACAAGGACCGCAACGGTTTCGTGTTCGGCGAGGGCGGTGCCCTCATGGTCATCGAGACCGAGGAGCACGCCAAGGCGCGCGGCGCCAACATCCTGGGCCGTCTGATGGGTGCGAGCGTCACCTCGGACGGCTACCACATCGTCGCGCCGGACCCCAACGGCGAGCAGGCGGGTCACGCCATGACCCGCGCCATCGAACTGGCGGGCCTGCAGCCCACTGACATCGATCACATCAACGCGCATGCCACGGGCACCAGCGTCGGCGATGTGGCCGAGGGAAAAGCGATCAACAACGCGATGCGCGGCCACACGCCCGCTGTCTACGCGCCCAAGTCCGCTCTCGGACACTCGGTCGGCGCGGTCGGCGCGGTGGAGTCCATCCTGACAGTCATGGCGCTGCGGGACGGCGTCATTCCGCCGACGCTCAACCTGCGCAACCTCGATCCGGAGATCGACCTGGACGTGGTGGCCGGTGACCCCCGGCAAGGCGACTTCAAGTACGCGATCAACAATTCGTTCGGATTCGGTGGGCACAACGTCGCGCTCGCCTTCGGAAAGTACTGAGACTCCACAACTACGGCGACCCAGAGCTTTCCACTAAAGGAGACCTTTATGACGATCATGGCCCCCGAAGCTGCCGCTGAATCGCTCGACCCCCGCGATCCGCTGCTGCGCCTGCAGACCTTCTTCGACGACGGCAGCGTCGAGCTGCTGCACGAGCGGGACCGCTCCGGCGTGCTGGCCGCGGCCGGCACCGTCAACGGTGTTCGTACGGTGGCGTTCTGCACCGACGGCACCGTGATGGGCGGTGCCATGGGCATCGAGGGCTGTGCCCACATCGTCAACGCCTACGACACCGCGATCGAGGAGCAGAGCCCGATCGTGGGCATCTGGCACTCAGGCGGCGCCCGGCTGGCCGAGGGCGTCAAGGCGCTGCATGCGGTCGGCCTGGTCTTCGAGGCGATGATCCGGGCGTCGGGCTACATCCCGCAGATCTCGGTGGTCGTCGGCTTCGCCGCCGGCGGTGCGGCTTACGGTCCCGCCCTGACCGACGTCATCATCATGGCTCCGGACAGCAAGGTGTTCGTCACCGGCCCGGACGTGGTGCGCAGCGTCACCGGTGAGGACGTCGACATGGTGTCGCTCGGCGGCCCCGACGCCCACCACAAGAAGTCCGGCGTGTGCCACATCGTCGCCGACGACGAGCTCGACGCCTACGAGCGCGGCCGTCGCCTGGTCGGGTTGTTCAGCCAGCAGGGCCATTTCGACCGGAACAAGGCCGAGGCAGGCGACACCGACCTGGCCGCGCTGATGCCCGAGTCGGCCCGTCGCGCCTACGACGTGCACCCGATCATCGAGGCGCTGCTCGACGAGGGCGTGCCGTTCGAGGAATTCCAGGCCAAGTGGGCCCCGTCGATCGTCGTCGGTCTCGGTCGGCTCGCCGGCCGGTCAGTCGGCGTGATCGCCAACAACCCGCTGCGTCTCGGCGGCTGCCTGAACTCCGAAAGTGCCGAGAAGTCGGCACGTTTCGTGCGGCTGTGCGACGCGTTCGGCATTCCGCTGGTGGTCGTCGTCGACGTCCCGGGCTACCTGCCTGGCGTGGACCAGGAGTGGGGCGGTGTGGTGCGCCGCGGCGCCAAGCTGCTGCACGCCTTCGGCGAGTCATCGGTCCCCCGCGTCACCCTGGTGACCCGCAAGATCTACGGCGGCGCCTACATCGCGATGAACTCGCGTTCGCTCAACGCCACGAAGGTGTTCGCCTGGCCGGACGCCGAGGTCGCCGTCATGGGCGCCAAGGCCGCCGTCGGCATCCTGCACAAGCGCAAGCTGGCTGCCGTCGAGGATGCTGCAGAGCGGGATGCCTTGCACGAAGAGCTGGCCGTCGAGCACGAGCGCATCGCCGGCGGTGTGGATTCCGCGATCGAGATCGGCGTGGTCGACGAGAAGATCGATCCGGCGCACACCCGCAGCAAGCTGACGCAGGCGCTGGCCGAGGCCCCGCACCGGCGCGGCCGCCACAAGAACATCCCGCTGTAACTCTTCCGCGCGGAATTTCTTCCGCGACAAGACGCGAATGTCCCCCAAAACCGTGGTTTTGGGGGACATTTGCGTCTGCTCGGCAGATCTACCGAGTGGTGTAGCCACCGTTGGCGAAGAGGGTCTGCCCGTTGATCCAGTGCCCCTCGTCGGTGAGGAACACCACCAGCGGGGCGATGTCGGTGATCTCGGTCAGCCGGTTGCCCATCGCCTGCGACTTGTGGAACTCGACCCGCTCCGGGGTTTCCTGCGGATAGAAGAACGGTGTGTCCATCGGGCCGGGCGCCACGTTGTTGACGTTGATGCCACGGACGCCGAATTCCTTGGAAGCGGCCCGGGTGAAGTGTTCGACGGGGCTCTTGGAGCCCGCGTAGGTCGAGTAACCGTCGGTGTAGGCCGCCAGCAGCGCAGTCACGATGGTGACCACCGAGCCGTTGTCGGCCAGCCGCTTGCCCGCCTGCTGCAGGAAGAAGTAGGCCGCCTTGGCATTGATGTCGAACATCGAGTCGTATTCGGCCTCAGTGGTTTCCACGAACGGCTTCCGCAACACCTTGCCCACCGTGTTGATCGCGATGTCGACGCTGCCGAACGCGTCGACGGCCGTGTCGAAGAGCCGCTCGACGTTGGCCGGCACCGTCAGGTCGCCCTGCACCTTGACGGCCTTGACGCCCGCGTCCTGCACGGCGGCGACGGTCTTGTCAGCGTCCGCCTCGGTGGCAGCGCTGTTGTAGTGAACGGCGACGTTGACACCCCTCGAAGCCAACGTCGTGCTGATCAGTCCGCCGAGGTTCTTGGCTCCGGCAGCAACAATTGCTGATTTGCCTTGCAGTTTGCTCATAGCTCGCAGCGTAGCTACGCGATCCACATATGAATAACGCAAAATGCGGATGTTTTCACAAGCGGTTCTTGTAGATAGATTTGAGGGATGTCAGCGAACATCCCTGATCTGCGACGTTTACGTCAGTTCATCGCAATCGGCGAGGCAGGCAGTGTCACCGCCGCGGCGGTCGCACTTCACGTTAGCCAACAAGCTCTCAGCAGCTCGATGCAGCAACTCGAGAAGGAACTCAACGCCACGTTGTTCCGGCGCGAGGGTCGTCGCCTGACGCTCACCCCGGCCGGCGAACTGCTTCTCGCCGAAGGCCGAACACTGCTGGCAGCGGCGCATACGGTGGCCGACCGGGTGGAACAGACCGCCGGCGGCGCCGCCGAGGTCTTTGTCGTCGGCCACACCCCGGCCCTCAGCGGCAGCGAAGCCTATACCCGCCTCGAACCGGCCATCACCGCGTTTCCGGAGACCTCCTTCACCTTCCGTCAGCTCTACCCCGATCAGCTCGCCGCCGCGGTGCTCGGCGGCGAGGTGCACCTCGGCCTGCGCCGCGGGGTCGTCCCCACCAACGAATTGGCCACGGCCATCCTGGGTTACGACCGGGTACGGCTGGCCCTGCCCGGCGAGCACCGGCTGGCCGGCTCGGCCACCGTCGACATTCACCAACTCGCCGGGGAGCGCATCGCCTTGTGGGCACCCCCGGGCGGGTCGTACTACAGCGACTTTCTGATGGGCGCGTGCCGCCGTGCCGGTTTCGAACCCGACTATGTCGTCAGCCGGGTCCAGGGGGCGGCCACGGTCGCGGCCCCGCTCACGACCGGCGCCGTCACGTTCGTCACCTCTCCCCCGGGACCGGCCATGGACGGACGGGTGGTGATCACCGAACTCGAGCCACCACTGCTCGTGGGCGCCCAGGCATTGTGGCAGCGCCACACCGGTTCAGCGGTGCGCGACGTGCTGCTGTCGCAGGTCTAGCCGACCCGGGTCAGGTCGTTGCCCAGTGCGACCTGCACGATCCGGCGCTCCGGATCGTCGTTGGGGGTGGGTGCTCTCCACCAGCCGCGTGACCGCTCTTGCCGGCACACCGTCGAGGCGATGTACTCGTTGCCGCCTCTTCCGCCCTCGCGCGAGTGTGGTGGCAGGAAGCGGTAGATGCCCTTCCGTGAAGGCTCCACCTGCTGAGCGGGATTCGGGTTGATGCGGGTGTACTCCGCGAGGATCTCGTCGCCGGAGACCGGCTCTCCACCGGCGGGCGGCTCACGCAGGAACGATCTTTCGACGAATGCCAGCCCCGCGCCCCGGGCCTTTTCCAGCATCCAGCACAACGCGATGTCGCTGAGCCCATGGTGACGGTTGCCGCCGCCGACATCGGAGTGCGATCCGGTGAACCACACCTGTTCCAGACGTTGCGTGGGTGGGGCCATGTCGGATTTGGACCAGATCGTCGGCACGAACGGACCGCGCCGCTCATCGATCGCGAGTGCCTGGTAGGCCTCCCCGACCTTCGAACTCAGAGTGGTGTCGTGAAATTCGTACCGCCGGTTGAATCGGCGGGCCAGCCACCCGCCGGCTGACGGAATCCCCAGGGCACCAACGGTATCCCAGACCCCGATGAACCGGATGTCGGTTTCGTAGGAGTACATCTTCCTGAACAGCGCCGCCGCGACACTGCGCGGATTCGTGTTCGTGTTGCCCCCTCGGTACAACGCGTACGCCTGTCCGATCTGATCGACGTTGTCACGATGCAACACTCCCGAGTTGCGGATCAGACCCGCCGTACTGCGTGCGGTGAACGCCCCACGGCTGAATCCGAAGAAGAACAGTTCGTCGCCGGGTTGGTAGTTCTGGACGACGAATCGGTAGGTGTCGCAGACATCGCGGAACAGGCCGGCACCGAAGGCCCCGCCGAGCAGCCGGTCCGACCGGGTGGTGCCCACCCCCCGGTGGTAGAACAGCCGCTGCTCTCGCCCCTCGTCGTCGTGGGGAGCCAGCGCCATCGCCACTTTGGCGACATTGGTCGGCGTGGGCTTGCCGTCCGTTGTCTGATCAGGTGTGTTCCACGTGCCGTCACAGCACACCACCAGTCGCTTCGCCATGATCGAGCTCCCTCGCCGCACAGGTTTGCACCTCTTGGGTCAGTGTGCTCGCGGCGACCGGCCACGCCATGCGTAGTGAACTACTCGACTTCCCCGAATTCGGCGACCATCTCGGCCGCCGCCTCGGTGGCGAGGTCCCGGTCGTCGCTCACCAGCCCGATACGGGTGCGGCGGTCGAGGACGTCATCGACCGACAGCGCGCCTTCGTGGGTGACAGCGTACTCGAACTCCGCTCGGATGACGTCGAGTCCGTCGGCCACCGGGTCGGTGGGGCGGGCGCACCGGGCCCGGGCGATCACATTGGGCGCCTCGGACCCGTACCGGGCGACCAGCGACGACGGCAATGCGTGTTCAGATCGCAGGGCGGACACCGGATTGGCCGGTGCGCCGACGAGTGGCAGATTCGCGGTCCGGCAACCCGAGGCCGTGAGACCACGCATGTTCAACGCCCGGTCGAGCACATCCTGGGCCATGTAGCGGTACTCGGTGAGTTTCCCGCCGATGATGCTGATCACGCCGCTCGCCGACTCCACCACCGCGTGCTCGCGGGAGACATCGGCCGTGTTGCCCTCGCCGGTGTCGATCAGCGGCCGCAACCCCGCGTAGGCGCCCCGCACGTCCGCAGTGGTCAGTTCGGTGGCCAGCGCGGTGTTGACGGTGTCGAGCAGGAACGCGATCTCGCCCGGAGTCGGTTGTGGCACATCGGGAATCGGCCCAGGAGCATCCTCATCGGTCAGCCCCAGGTAGACGCGGCCGAGCTGCTCGGGCATCGCGAAGACGAACCGGTTCAACTCCCCCGGTATCGGAATGGTCAGTGCCGCGGTCGGATTGCCGAACGCGGCGGCGTCGAACACCAGATGTGTGCCGCGGCTGGGCCGCAGGGTGATCGCCGGGTCGAGATCGCCGGCCCATACGCCGGCAGCATTGATGACCACCCGCGCGGTCGCGTCGAAGGAGTCCCCGGTGAGTTCGTCGGTCAGGCGCACCGAGGTGGCGGCGGCTTCACCGGCGGAGACTCGCGTCAGGATGCGGGCCCCGTGCTGCGCGGCGGTGCGGGCGACGGCGGCCACCAGCCGGGCGTCATCGATGAGCTGGCCGTCGTAGGCGAGGTAGGCCCCGTCGAGGCCCTCGGTGCGCACCGTCGGGGCCAGCTCGACCGCACGTCGTGCGTCCACCCGACTCGACCGCGGCAGCGTCGACGCGCTCGTACCTGCCAGCCTGCGCAGGCCGTCGCCGGCCACGAATCCGGTGCGTACCAACGCGCGCGACGCGCGTCCCATCGACGGAAGCAGCGGTACCAGCTGCGGCATGGCCTTGACGAGGTGAGGCGCGTTGCGGGTCATCAGGATTCCGCGTTCGATCGCGCTGCGGCGGGCGATCCCGACGTTGCCGGTGGCCAGGTAGCGCAGACCGCCGTGGACCAGTTTCGAACTCCACCGGCTGGTGCCGAAGGCGAGATCGTGTTTCTCCACCAGTGCCACCTGCAGGCCGCGGGTGGCGGCATCCAGCGCGATGCCCGCACCGGTGATCCCGCCGCCGATGACGATCACGTCGAGCTGTTCCCCGTCGGCCAGAGCGGCCAGTTCGGTTGCCCGCCTGGCGCGGTTGAGAGCAGTCGGTCCGGTCACGAGGCGAGGTATCCGTTCAATGCGTGGGACAGTTCCGCGGCCAGCGCGCCGGCGTCGAGAATCGGCTCGACCATCTGGGCGGACTGGATGGCGGACTGGGTGATCAGCAGGCACATGGTGGCCAATTGCCGGGGATCCCCGGCCCGGACGCGGTTGTCTCCCAGGCCGGCTTCTTGGGCGAGCTTGAGTTCCCCGGCCAGCGCATCGATCAGGATCTGCTGGCTGGTGCCCAGCCGCTCGGCGATGTACACCATCGCCACTTCCGGAGCGGAGTGCAGGACGGCCATGATCACCTCGTCGTCGCGCAGCCGCGCGGCGACCGTCACGATGCGGTTGACCAGGGCCGCACGGCCCGGACCGCCGACCTCGGTGGTGTCGAGAACACCGACGACGCGCGCGGTGAGCAGCGCGGCCAGGATCGACTGGGTGTCGGGGAACCGCCGGTACACGGTCGGGCGGCTGACTCCGGCTCGCCGGGCGATCTCGGCCAGTGTCACCCGGTCCACGCCGAAGGCCAGCACGCAGCTGGCGGCGGCCTCCAAGATCTGGTCGCTCAGCGATCCCTCGTTACTGATTGACATCATGTGTAATACTGTAACGCATGACTCAGCCGGCTGAACAGTTTCTGCCTCCGATGAAGTGGAATGCCTGGGGCGACCCGCATGCGGCCAAGCCGCTCTCCGACGGAATCCGATCTCTGCTGGAGCAGGCCCTGGGCGTCGAAGCCGCACCGGCGGCGGAGCCGACACCCGACCAGGTGCAGTTGCGGCCATCCGCCCTGTCCGATGCCGACCGAGACGCCCTGGCCGCCATCGTCGGCGCAGCACACTGCGGTACCGACACCATGTCGCGACTGCTGCGCGCGGGCGGCAAGTCGACGCTGGATCTGCTGCGCCGCAACGATTCCGGAGTCCAGGATGCGCCCGACGCGGTGTTGCTCCCGGGCTCGGACGACGAGGTGGCCGCGATTCTTGCCCACTGCGTCGAGCACCGGATCGCCGTCGTCCCGTTCGGCGGCGGCACCAGCGTCGTGGGCGGGCTCGACCCGCTGCGTGGCAATTTCGCCGCGGTGGTCGCGCTCGACCTGCGCCGGTTCGACGCACTGCACACCCTCGACGAGGTGGCCGGTGAGGCCGAACTCGGCGCCGGCGTCACCGGACCACAGGCCGAGGCATTGCTTGGCGCACAAGGCTTCTCACTGGGCCACTTCCCGCAGAGCTTCCAATTCGCCACGATCGGCGGGTTCGCCGCCACCCGGTCCTCAGGGCAGAATTCGGCCGGATACGGCCGGTTCGACGACATGGTCCGCGGTCTGCGCGCCGTCACGCCGGCAGGCACCCTCGACCTCGGTCGCGCTCCGGCCTCGGCTGCCGGGCCGGACCTGCGTCAACTGCTCCTCGGCTCGGAAGGCGTGTTCGGTGTCATCACCCGGGTCCGGGTTCGAGTGCATCCGGTGCCCGAGACCACCCGCTACGAGGCCTGGTCCTTCCCTGATTTCGCCACCGGCGCGGAGGCGCTGCGGGCCGTCACCCAGACCGGCACCGGCCCGACGGTGATCCGGCTGTCCGACGAGGCCGAGACCGGGGTGAACCTGGCGACCACGGAAAGCATTGGCGAGCAGAGCATCACCGGCGGCTGCCTTGCCATCACGCTGTTCGAGGGCACCGCGGCCCACACCGAGAGCCGCCACGAGGAGACCCGCGCCGTCATGCAGGCCCACGGCGGCACCTCGCTGGGTGACGCGCCGGCCCGGTCCTGGGAACACGGCCGATTCAACGCACCGTATCTACGCGATTCGCTGCTGGCCGCCGGCGCGCTGTGCGAAACCCTGGAGACCGCCACCACCTGGTCTAACCTGGCCGGGCTGAAGGCCGCGGTCACCGAGGCTCTGACCACCGCCCTCGCCGAATCCGGCACGCCGGCACTGGTGATGTGCCACATTTCGCATGTGTACCCCACCGGCGCCTCGCTCTATTTCACGGTCGTCGCCGCCCAGCGCGGCAATCCGATCGAGCAATGGCAAGCCGCCAAGACCGCGGCCTCCGACACGATGGTCCGCAACGGCGGCACCATCACCCACCATCACGCAGTCGGCGCAGATCACCGGCCGTGGATGCATGACGAGATCGGCGACCTCGGCGTCGAGGTGTTGCGGGCCGTCAAGGCCACACTCGATCCGGCCGGAATCCTCAACCCGGGCAAGCTGATTCCGTGAATCAGGTAACCGTCCTGACCAATCCCATGTCAGGGCACGGCAATGCGCCGCATGCGGCCGAGCGGGCGGTCGCGCAGCTCCAGCGGCGCGGTATCGACGTGTGCGCCATCGTCGGCACCGATGCCGCGCACGCCCGCCGCCTGGTCGACGAGGCGCTCGACCGTGGCACCGACGCCCTTGTGGTGGTCGGCGGCGACGGGGTGATCTCGCTGGCCCTGCAGGCGCTGGCCACCGGAGATGTCCCGTTGGGCATCGTCCCGGCCGGAACGGGCAACGATCACGCCCGCGAATATCGTCTGCCGACAGGCGATCCCGAGTCCGCGGCCAATGTCATCGCCGACGGCCACACCGAGACGGTCGACCTCGGCCGCATCGAGGATGCCTCCGGTGCGGTCAAGTGGTTCGGCACCGTGATGGCCGCCGGGTTCGATTCCCTGGTCAGCGACCGGACCAACCGGATGCGCTGGCCGCACGGCCGGATGCGCTACAACGTCGCGATGCTCGCGGAGATCTCGAAGCTACGACTGCTGCCGTTCCGTCTCACCTTCGACGACGGCCCGGAGATCCGCACCGACCTCACCCTGGCGGCATTCGGCAACACCCGCAGCTACGGCGGCGGCATGTTGATCTGCCCCGGCGCCGACCATTCGGACGGACTGCTCGACGTCACGATGATCACGTCGGCGTCCCGCACCAGGTTGATCCGCCTGTTCCCCACGGTGTTCAAGGGCACCCATGTCGACCTCGACGAGGTGACAACGAGACGAGCCGGCACCGTTCATGTCGAATGCCCGGGCATCAACGCCTACGCCGACGGGGATTTCGCACTCCCGTTGCCGGTCACCGTGTCCGCGGTGCCGGGCGCACTGCGCTTACTCGTGCCCAAGCAGTCCTGAACGAACTCCACGATGGAGTCGCGGGCCTCCCGGCTCTCCGGCAGGAACGGCAGAAACGCCGGGAAAGCGTGGAGCTGACCGGGCCAGATCTTGAGAGTGCACGACCGCCCCGCATCGGTCAGCACCTCGTGCATGCGTTCGGCGTCGCAACACAGCGCCTCGGATTCTGCCGCGATGATCAGGCTCGGCGGAAAGGTGTCGAGCACGCCGTTGACCGGTGACAGGGCGTGACCGTCCGAGTCCTTCGGGCCGACGCACCCGACGACCATCGGCAGGACCAGTCCGATTCCCATCCGATCCACGGCGAAGTTGGGATGCCCGGAGCGGCGTTCATTGTCGAGTTCGAGCAGCGGGCTGATGCCGACGACGCCGGCTGGCGCCTCGACCCCCTGCGCCTGGGCGGCGAGAACGGTTGCGAAGGCCAGGAATCCGCCTGCCGAATCGCCCGCCACGATCGTCTTGGCCGGGTCCGCGCCCTGGTCCAACAGCCAGCGGTAGGCGCGCAGACAGTCCGCGATGGACTCGTCGACGGTCACGTCGGGGTGCTGTCGGTACTCGACGTGCACCACGGGCAGTTGGGTCCGCCGGGCAAGGGCGACGGCGACGTGCACGTGGGTGTCGAAGCCGCCGAGGACGAATCCACCTCCGTGTAGGTAGAGGATGGCGCCGTCGGCGAGCGGGCGGTGAGCAGATTCGACCGTACGGATGGTCTCGAGGGTGACATGGCCGATCGTGATCCGGCCGACCTGCAGGCCCCTGCGCGGGCGGAGGCGCTGAAGTCGCGCGAGCCCGTTGATGCGGCGACCGATCGTGGTGAGGCGGTCCTCGACGGATCGATCTCCTTGGTAGGCAACTGATCTGCGCACCTGAACGAGGAGAGTTCGGCGGGCGATGGCATAGCACGCGCGGGATCTGCGACTGGGACGTCGTGTCGACAGTGCGGCGGCCGGTAATACCATCCCAACTCCTTCGGTCCTTGGGTACGACAACTGAGGTTTCAGTCGACTGGTTGCTTCGGCGATCCCAGGGCGGCAAGCAGTTTCACCAGGTGGCCGAAGGCGTCGGTGAACGGTCGCGCGGGCACCGACGGATCGATGGCCCGCTGGATGCCGAGGCCGATGCCGGCACTGAGCAGGAGATTGCCGAGATCCTCCAGGCTCGACGCGACTTCGCTGTTCGCCAATTGCGCTTCGGTGAGGCCGAGTTCCACCGACATCGACTGCAGTACGTCGATGACCATCTGCGCGGCCTCGTTGCGCAAGCTCGTGATCATCTGGCCGAGCTCGGGATTGTTCCGCGACAGCACCGCGAACTCGAGTTCGAGCATGGTCCAGCCGACGTCGCCCGCCGTGCGCTCCAGCCACGCGCTCAAGGCCGTCACCCGGCTGTCCAGCTCGGCGTCGGATATCGCGAGTTCGGCCATCTCGGCGAACTTCTCACGGTGGATGAGCTCGAGGACATCGCGGCACAGGTTGGGCTTGCTGCCGAAGTTGGAGTACACCGCGCCCTTGGAGAAGCCCGCGTCGTCGGCGATGTCTTCGAGGCTGGTGGCGGCATAGCCGTGGGCCAGGAAGCGCTGTTTGGCGGCCTCCAAGAGTTCGGCCCGCGTCCGTTCCTGGCGTTGAGCCCTGGTCAGCCGCGGCATGCGCTGATGATAGTTCGGAGTGGACTTTGGGTATTGAATTAACTCAAAGTATTCAGATACCGTGGGTATGCGAAAGGTCGTGAAGCGACTCCAGGGGAGGCATGACGTGCGGTTTTCACAGCGACAGGCGTCGGTGAACGGGGCGGTGGTCATCGTCACCGGCGGGGCGCGTGGCATTGGCGCCAAGACTGCGGAGCTGTTCTCCGCCCGCGGCGCCACGGTATGGATCGGCGACGTCGATGCCGATGTGGCCGCGACGACCGCGGCCGGTATCCCCCGCTGCCGGGCGGCCTACCTCGACGTCACGCAGCGGTCGTCGTGGGAGCGCTTCGTCGCGGACGCCGTCCGCGAATCGGGCAGCATCGACATCCTGGTCAACAATGCCGGGGTCATGCCACTCGGCGCGTTCGACGCCGAATCCGAGGCCACCACCGACCTGATCCTCGACGTCAACGTGCGTGGCGTCCTGAACGGCATGCGGGCTGTGGTTCCGTCGATGGTGGACCGCGGCCACGGTCACGTCGTCAACGTGGCGTCGATGGCGGGCATGATCCCGATCCCCGGCATGGTGACCTACAACGCCAGCAAGTTCGCCGCCCTGGGCGCCTCGCTGGCGGCCCGGCGCGAGTACGCGGGCACCGGTGTCTCGGTGTCGGCTGTGCTGCCGTCGGCGGTACGCACCGAGCTCGCCTCGGGTGTGCAGCTCGGAAATGGCCTTCCCACAGTGGATCCCGACGACGTCGCGCGGGCGATTCTCAAGACCCTGCACACCCGGGCCGCGCGCACGTCGGTCCCGGGGTGGGTCGCGCCCGGGTGGGCCCTTGTCGACGCCCTGGTACCCGAGGCGATCCAGCGCGCGGTGCGAGACCGCATCGATGACCGCCGTGCCCTGACCGCCCTCGACGAGCAGGGCCGGTCCACATACCTGCAGCGCATCGCTCGCCAATCGAAAGCTCATGCCGCGCAGCCCGATTCCGGGGTGACGTCATGACCACGGCACTGGCGATCGGCTGCGGTGGCACCATCGGAGGCGCGTGGACAGTCGCGGCGCTACACGCCCTGGCCGAACAGACCGGATGGGATCCGCGTGACACGGCCGTGCTGCAAGGCACTTCGGCGGGAGCCGAACTCATCACGATGCTGGGCGGCGGTGCCACGGTGGGCGATCTCGTCGCGATGCAGCGCGGTACTGCCACCGATGAGCGCCTGCGCCGGCATATCGCGGACACGCCGTCCAGCATGCCGCCGATCCCGGCGCCCCGGCTGCTCAACCCGCGCCTGCTCGGGAGCCAACGGGGCCTCGCCGCCGCCACCGGCATCGCTCCGGTGGGACGAGGCAACGCGGACTGGTTGCAGCGCCTCGCCGACGGATTCGCCGACCCCGCCGGGTGGCCGGCACACCCGGGAATCCGGATGGTCGCCTTCGACTACCAGCGCGGCGAGCGTGTCGTGTTCGGGGCGCCCGGCGCGCCGAAGGCCTCCGCAGGCGAAGCGCTACGCGCATCCTGGGCGGTGCCGGGCTGGATGCCACCGGTCACGATCGGGGGCAGGCAGTTCGTCGACGGCGGCGCCGCATCGACCGCATCGGTCGATCTGATCGCTTCCGATGAAGCCGAGATCATCTACGTGATCACTCCCATGGCCTCCGAACCAGGCACGCGCGCACCGGGATTCGGTGGACGGCTGGAGCACCTGCTGCTGCGCCGCCCGATGTCGGCCGGGTTGGACCACGAAGTGGCGCAGGTGCGGGCCCGGGGCACGCAGGTCGTCGTGATCCGGCCCGACACCGCGGATCTCGCGGGCCTCGGTTCACATTTCATGCGGCGTGGCCGACGACAGTCGGCGTTCGAGGCATCGATGCGCACCGCACCTGCCACAGTTCGACGTGCGCTCGCCGTCAGTGAGGAGGCCCGATGAGCCGCGAAGTCCGCATCGTCATCATCGGCGCGGGAATGGCCGGCATCGCCACCGCGTACACGCTCAAACAAGCCGGGTTCACCAACTTCACGATCCTGGAAAAGGGTTCGGACGTCGGCGGGGTCTGGCACTGGAACCGCTACCCGGGACTCACCTGTGACGTGCCGTCACAGATCTACCAGTTCTCGTTCGCACCCAAACCGGACTGGAGCCACATCTGGGCCAACGGTGAAGACATCCAGCGCTATCACCGCGACGTGATGGAACGGTTCGGACTCGACTTCCACCTGCGGTGCGACACCGAGGTAGTCGAGGCCCGTTACGACAGCACCACCACGTCGTGGACGCTCACCACAGGCGACGGGGAAACCCTGACAGCCGACTTCGTCATCTGCGCGACCGGCGTGTTGCATCACCCGTCGATCCCCGAGATTCCCGGCATGGACACCTTCGGCGGACAGATCGTGCACACGGCACGGTGGGATCCGGAGGTGGTGACCGACGGCAGGCGCGTTGCCGTGATCGGAACGGGGTCGACCGGTGTCCAGGTGGTTTCGGCCCTGCAACCGAAGGCCCGCAGCCTGATGCACTTCGCGAGATCACCGCAGTGGATCCTGTGGGCACCGATGTCGCTGCGGCAGTCGTCGGTCCTCGCCAAGGTGCTGCACCGGAGGCCGGGGTGGCATGACTTTCTCTACCGGCGGCTGCAGTGGGGGTCACAAATCCTCGCCGACGTCGTCACCACGCCGTCGTGGCGGCGCAGGCTGGTGCAGTCCTATGCCCGGTGGAGCCTGGCCGCCCAGGTCCGCGACCGTGCGCTCCGCGCGAAGCTCACCCCGGACTACGAGCCGCTGTGCAAGCGGCAGGTGGTCTCGGGCTCGTACTACCGCGCCATCAAGCGTCCCAACGCGAGCCTGATCGACGATCCCATCCAGGAGTTCACCGCTGACGGCATCCGCACCGCCGACGGCACGCACCACGACGTGGATGTCGTGGTGCTGGCCACCGGGTTTCAGGCGCACAACTACATGCGCCCGATGAACATCGTGGGCCGTGACGGCGTCACGCTCGACGATGCATGGGTCAAAGGCCCGCGGGCGTACCGCATGACGGCGATCCCCGGGTTTCCCAACCTGTTCACCGTATTGGGCCCGAACTCCCCGACCGGGTCGATCCCGCTGCAGTACTCCGCCGAGCTCACCGCCGGCTACATCGTGGCCTGGCTCAAGCGGTTTGAAAACGCCGAACTCTCCGAGGTCGAGGTCACCGAACAGGCCACCGACGAATTCAACGCCGCGGTCGCCGACGGGCTCGGTCCTACCGTGTGGAACACCGGGTGCAACTCGTGGTACTTCACCGACGCCGGAACCATCGACCTGTGGCCGTTCGACCGGGCCACCCTCACCCGCATGCTGTCCGAACCGGACCCCGCGCACTACCGAATCCGGTGACGGCAAGCCACGTATCGGGCCCTCTTCCTGCGATTCGGCGTGTTTGCCCGACACCGTGAACGGCACACGGTACGTTGCGTCTGGGCCGGGGTTGTGACTGAGTGGACTGGTACGGAGCGTCATGGAATCGACCAAATACATCGGCCGCGTAGGCGCCCTGGCCGTTGCTCTCGGCATCGGCACGGCCCTGACTTCCGGCACCGGAATCGCCTGGGCCGAAGGCGGGTCCGGCGATCCTGGCAAATCGACGGCGGGAAGCCCCGGGGGCTCCCCCTCGAGCTCGGGGCCGAAGAAGAATCCGGGCAAACCCTCCGACGCCAAGAAGCCGGCCACCACTCCGTCGGGCACGCTGTCGAAGATCGGCGAGCGGATCCGCAAGGATGTCGAGTCGGGCCTGAATGACGTCGGTGACGCGATCAAGCAGACGCAGAGCCGGCTGGACTCCGCGCGGACCCCGCTGCGCACCCGGACGACCAAGGCCCGGAGCAAGATTCAGGGCACATTGACCAATGCCCCCGAGACGGGCAACAAGGCCGACGCCGGCGAGAAGACCGATACCACCCGGATCGTCCCGGAGGCCGCGACCTCCGCGCCTGATCTGCGGCGCGCGCAGCGCCCCAAAACCGTGGTCGTCCGGATGCGGGATGCCGCCGAGGACATCGATCAGCGCGGCCGCGACGCCCTTTCGACGCTGCGCACCGAGGTCACGTCGTTCGACGTTCCCGCCGTCGTGAAGGAGAGCCTCGTCCCGGCGGCGCCGGTCCCGACGCCCGAGCCCACCGCACCCAAGGTCGCCGCCGCGCCGGTGGTCTCGGCCCTGCTGGGTGTCGCCGGCCTGGCGCCGTTCGGCGCGGGCACCAGCCCGGTCGCCCCCGGCCAGTCCCCCGCCCTGTGGGCGATGATGGCTTGGACCCGAAGGGAATTCGAGCGAACCATCAATCCGTTGAGTTCCCGGGTCACCTCGGCCAAGGACGCCGCCTCGGTGGTCGCCGAGGGTGAGATCCAGCCGATGGCGGCCGCCGCCCCCAATGGCGCCGTGCAGACCGATGACCTGACGCCCAAGCCCCAGGTCCCGTCCTCCCTGGCCGGCGCCACCACACCGCTCGGGTGGGTGACCGGAGTCGGCGTCACCGACCACTGGTACGTCGCGGGCACGGATCTGGGCATCATGTGGAACAGCGGCTACACCGATCCCGTGACCGGAAAGCCGGTCATCTACACGTTGTTCGGCGACACCTACAGCGAGCCGGGCATGGCCGGTGACTGGCGCAACAACGTGTTGTTCCGCACCATCGACACCGATCTGTCCGACGGCCTGCAGTTCAACGGTGCGGTGATCAACGCCGGAGCGCAATATCCCGGGGATCCCAACGGGGTTCATCAGTGGTACGGCACCGGAGGCGCCCCGGCGGGCGCCACCCAGATCATCTACGACCCCGGCCAGGACGGACTGTTCGGCCGGACCTACACGATGATCCCGACGTCGGCGATCGCGATCGAAAACGCCGGTGCCGAGGGCGGTTACCGGCAGTACGCCACGGTGATGTCGGTCCGCACCTGGGACAACCCGGGCAGCTGGACCACCAACTACTCCGGGATCGCCTACTCCGACGACGGTGGCAAGACCTGGACCGTCGACCCCGACACCATCCGTTCGTCGGGCTGGTTCCGCGCCGGGCCCGCCTACGTGCCCGGCGACGAGCATTTCCAGCAGAATGCCCTGGTCATGTCGGACGACCCAACCGACCCCTACGTCTACGTGTACGGGACCCCGTCGGGCAGGCAGGGTTCGGCGTATGTGGCCCGCGTGGAGAAGGACCAGATCACCAACCTGGATGCCTATGAGTACTGGTCGGGCGAGAATTCCAGCGGTGCCGGGCAGTGGGTCACCGGTGACCCGTCGGCGGCAGTTCCGGTGTTCGGCTCCAGCAGCACCGATTTCCTGCCGACGCTCTACAAGGTGGCGGACTTCTTCACGTTCGGGTTGTTCACCAAGATCGCGAACGGCATCTGGGTCGGCGGGCTGCCCACCAACGGCAACGTGAGCGAAATGTCGGTGCAGTACAACGAGTATCTCGGCAAGTACGTCGTGCTCTACACCGATGGCGGCAACAACGTCGTGATGCGGGTGTCGGATTCACCGCAGGGCACATGGTCGGATACGACGACGCTGGTGAACAACAATCTCACCAACAACAGCGGCATGTACGCGCCCATGATCCACCCGATGTCGGGCACCGACTACTTCAACAAGGTTGACGCCAACGGCAATGTCGTGCAGGACAACTCGCAGTACCTGTACTACAACCTGTCCTACTGGGGTGACTACAACGTCCGGTTGATGCAGACCGACCTGTCCACGATGAAGACGATCTCGGTGTAGTCCATGCACCGCGCTTTCACATCGACCGCGGTGGCCCTCACCATGGCTGCCGCACTCTCCACGACTGCCTGCGCACACGCCGATCCCGAACCGGTGCCGCAGGGGCCGTCCGAAACCACGGCCCCTCAACCTGACTCGTCATGCACCGAAAGTCTTGCCGGGGTGTTGACTCCCGCCGATCCCAAGCAACTCGGCAACAACCGGTTGTTGCTGCAATGCAAAGACGGCAGCTGGCAGCGGTTCGCCGAGGCCTATCCGTCGTCGGACCGCTGGCTGACCACAGGCCCCGAAATGATCCTGCACGGGCAGGGCCGGCGGAACCCGGAAGCCGCGGCGGGCACCTGGACCGGGACACCGCAGACTGCAGAAGCCCACTGTGGCGCCGAGGTCGTCGACGTCCTGGGCGCCGGTGAGACGTCGGAGCCCGAGACGGTCAGCGCTGAACCGGGCCAACCGCTGACCGTCGAGGTCAGCGATCACATGTTCACGGCGAAGCTCAGCGGCTATTGCCTCTGGGCGCGTAGCTGAGCGGCGGCGATAAAGGCTCCACAAACAGGTAGTGCATTACTCATGTGAGGTTGCCTCATCTGGTGCGAATATCGCATGAGAGGGCGTCGAGTGAAGTCCTCAAGGCGAGAACGAGGCCTACTACATGAAGAAGCAGCACTGGAACACCCTTGTGGCCAGCATTCGGCATGGCCAGTGCATCCTCGTCCTCGGCCCGGAAATCCCGATGGACACCGTCGGCACCCCTGCCGATGCAGAGGACAGCAGCTTCGCTGAGGCGCTGACGCGCGAACTCGCAACCGAACTCGAAGAGAACGAATTGCGAGTCACGGGTACAACGTTGGCCGCCGTCGCCCAACAGTATGAAGACGCCCAAGATTTCGGCCCCAATGCGCTGCGAGCGCGTGCAGAAAAGTTCTACAAATCGCCACAATTCGTGCACTCAGAAATCCACAACGCCCTTGCGGCGTTGCCGTTCAGCCTGATTCTGACCACCTGCCAAGACGACTTGATGGCCGACGCCCTCCAGGCGACGGGCAAGTCCCCGATCGTCGAGCGGTACCACCTGCACGGTGACAAGCGCAACAATCCAGAGTTCGAAGTGCCGAACTCGCCCCAAGCGCCACTGATCTACCACCTGTTCGGCGACGCTCAAGAACCCGGATCTCTAGTCCTGAGCGAGAACGACTTGCTCGACTTCTTGATCGGCGTCGTGTCCGATAGGCCGCCACTACCAAATAGCCTCGTGCGGGCACTCAAGCGCAACGGCCAGAGCTTCCTGTTCGTCGGCTTCGGAATCACGCAATGGTATCTGCGCGTGCTGCTGAAGGTTCTGGTGCGATCCCTCGAACTGCATCGCACCAGCAGCACGATCGCCGCCGAACCGTTGCGCAGGTTGTCCGAAGTCGATCGCGAGCAGACGATTCTGTTTTATCAACGCGGTACGCGAATCGAGCTCGAAGATGCGGACACCAGGGCGTTCTTGACCGAGTTGAAAGAACGACTGGATGCCGAAGGAGGATTCACCCGGCAGATCGCACCGACCGGCCCCTGCCCGCGTGTGTTTATCAGCTACGCCCACGAGGACCGTGACCTCGCCTGCATTACGTTCGACGCGCTGCAAAAGGCAAGCTTCGAACCCTGGTGGGACAGCGACGCGTTGCGCGGCGGAGACCTATGGGACGAGCGCATCCGTGACGAGCTCGACGTCACCGACTTCACACTTGTGCTCTACAGCCCTGCGTTGTCCCGCAAGACGGACAGCTACGTCAACAAGGAGATCGCGCTGGCACGGGAACGCGCGCGGAAAGTGCGCGGCCCCTGTCTGATTCCGCTCCGCACGGCCGACATCGCCACCGAGGACATCATCTCTGAACTGAGTGAGTATCAAGCGATGTCGCTGCGGCCCGCGCACTTCGACGATGACATCGCGAAGGTCATCTCGTCTATGCGTCGCGACTATCAGCGCCGGCACCGGTGATTGCCATGGCCGCCAATCGAAACCGCTATCCCGGCGCACAGCCGTTCTCGAGAAATAGTCAAATCCTGTGGATCGAGGGTCGTCAGGCGACCTCGGACACTGGGGTGTCGGGCGATGGTTCCGGGGTGATGTCGACCGGACGTTCGAGGAGCTTGCCCTGGTGGAACACTGCGCCGGCCCGCACCAACGCCACCAGGTGTGGTGCGTTGACCGCCCGCCACCGCGACTGCGCTGCTTCGATCAGCTTGTAGGCCATCGCCATGCCCGCCGCCCGTGATCCCGGGCCCTTGGTCACCCTGGTCCGAAGCCGAACCGTCGCGAAGGTCGATTCGATCGGGTTCGTGGTGCGTAGATGCACCCAGTGCTCGGCGGGATACCGGAAGTACTCGAGCAGCACGTCGGCGTCATCGACGATTTTCTTCACCGCTTTCGGGTACTTCGCGCTGTAGTCACGTTCGAACGCTGCGATCGCCAACTGCGCCTTGTCGATGTCCTCGGCCCCGATGATCTCCTTCATCGCCGCCAACGCACCCGGATGCGCCGATTTCGGGAGTGCAGCAAGAACGTTGGCTTGTTTGTGGAACCAGCAGCGTTGTTCGCGGGTGGCGGGGAACACCTCCCGCAGTGCCCGCCAGAATCCCAAAGCTCCGTCCCCGACCGCGAGCGCCGGCGCGCGCATCCCGCGGCGGCGGCAATCCCGCAGCAGGTCCGCCCAGGACTCGGTGGACTCTCGGTAGCCGTCGGCCAGGGCGACGAGTTCCTTGCGGCCGTCCGCCCGCACCCCGAGCATCACCAACAGGCAGAGCTTTTCCTGCTCGAGCCGGACTTTCAGGTGGATGCCGTCGACCCACAGGTACACGTAGTCGACCTGCGAGAGGTCCCTGGTGCCGAAGGCCTTCGCCTCGTCCTGCCACTGGGCCGTGAGCCGGGTGATCGAGGATGCGGACAGTCCGGCGCCGGTGCCGAGGAACTGTTCGAGCGCCGGCCCGAAGTCACTGGTTGACAGGCCGTGCAGGTACAGCAGCGGCAGCACCTCCGATACCTGCTCGGACTTGCGAGCCCAGGCGGGCAGGATCGCCGAGGAGAACCGCTTGCGCTCGCCGGTATCGGGGTCGATCCGCTTGTCGTTCACGCGGGGCGCCTTCACCGCCACCGCACCCGCCGAGGTCACGACCTCACGTTCGGCGTGGTATCCGTTGCGGACCACCAGTCGGTGGCCGTG
Organism: Mycobacterium sp. 134; assembly: GCF_048282715.1. Lineage (NCBI taxonomy): Bacteria > Bacillati > Actinomycetota > Actinomycetes > Mycobacteriales > Mycobacteriaceae > Mycobacterium > Mycobacterium sp. 134. Next base: position 2,510,582 of record NZ_JBLVUN010000008.1, on the reverse strand, counting down.
TTCGTCGACCTCACCGGCATACCGGGCTACATAGTCGGCGACCTCGGCCTGCAACGCCGCGGCCAGCATCTGCCGGGCACCGTCGCGGACGATCTGGTCGAGCAACGACCGGCCCGCACCGGCCGCATTGCGGGTCTCGTTGGAGTCGTCGTTGTTGTCTACTACCGTGAGCACGGGCGTGCCTTCCCGCCAGCGCGCCAACGCTGGTCTTGATCAGAATTCGGATTCCTTGCAGATCATCTTCCGGGAAGGCACGCCCGCCCGGGATCCACAGGTTCTGATCATTGCTCGCCGTTCTCGGACGACGAGTTCTCCCGCAAGGTCTTCTTCGGGCGCGAACATGCGGCCCGAGTACTTGCCGACAAAATCCTGGCCAGCCATATGGTCACGGTCTATGCGCGCTCTGGCCTGGGCAAGACTTCACTGCTGCAGGCAGGAGTCGCGACAAAACTGCGCGACGATGGCTTTCTGCCGTTGTTCGTCAGGGTGAACGACACTAATCACGGCCCCTTCCGCGCACTCCTCGAGACCATTCCCGGCGAAACGGAAAGGCAGTGCGTCGAGTACGTGCCGGGGCGGACAGACTCACTGTGGAGCTTCTTCAAAACCGCCGAGTTCTGGCGCGACGATCTCCTGCTGACACCGGTTTTGATCCTCGATCAATTCGAGGAGCTCTTCACATTGCAGAGCGAGCAGGCACGTACGCACTTCCTCAACGAGTTGAGTTACCTAACCCGCGGGGTCCAGCCACCGTCCGCCGATGAGACAACGCCCTGCGACCTGAGTCAGAATCCTCCGGTCGTCAGCATCGTGCTGTCTTTGCGCGAGGACTTTCTGGGTTATCTGGAGGAGGCCGCCGAGCACATCCCTCAGATCCTAGATGCACGCTTCCGGCTGGCACCGCTCGATCTGGAAGCAGCCGAGGAGGCGATCGTCGAGCCTGCAGCTGTGGCAGATCCCGGGCTCGACACCAGACCGTTCGAGCTGGACCGCACGGCCGTCGCCGCCATCTTGGACCACCTTGCACACGCCCGCACCCAGCAGGTCAGCGACGCCCGCAACTACGTTGAACCCTTTCAGCTGCAACTGATCTGCCGGCGAATGGAACAGATTGCTGATTCCCGTCAGCGGGAGTCCGGGGCCGCCATGACCATGACGATGGCAGACCTCGGCGGCGAAGCCGGTCTTACCCAGACGCTGCGCGACTTCTATCGAGAGGCGATCGACAACCTGCCGGACCGACGCGGCCGCCGTGCGTCGCGCCGCCTGTGCGAGGAGTACCTGATCAGTCCGGAAGGACGTCGTCTCAGTCTTGAAGAAAATGAACTCAGCCGAAACCTCGGCCTGCCCCCGGAGTCCCTCGGCTGCTTGGTGAGAAGCCGCCTGTTACGTGCCGAGAACCGGTCGGAAAGCACCTATTACGAACTAAGCCACGACGCTCTGGTGGAGCCCATACTGGCATCCAGACGCACTAAGGCTCAGGTAATGGGGATGCTCGGGATCGGCGCAGGCGCACTGCTCTTCCTTGGTTCTTTTCTGGCGCTCCTATCGACTCCTTTAGGGGTCTATGCCGTCGCAACGCAGTCGGGCGGAGGTGACGCGATCGTCGCCGCAGTAGCAGGAGTAATAGGAGGTTGCATCTACCTGGCAGTCGTGGTCACATCCGCAATTCTGCTGCGCGGCAGCGCACGCTCGATGTTGCGGTACCGACTCGCCCGTGAACCCGCGGTGCCCGGTCCCAGCACACGCGTCCGGAACGTCTGGTTCGGCGGACTGTCGGCGCTCGTCGGCGGCGCAGTCGTCGTGATATGCGGCCTTATAGCGTTGGCAGAGGCGGTGACGATTGCGCTTGGACCGACGAGCAAGTTGCTGCTGTCAGTCGCACAAGTGTTGGGATCACTCGACTACGTAAAGCACCGCTACCTACACGGAATGGGTCTCGACACACTCGCCCAATTGGTTGCCGCAATAGCAATTCTCATTGTTGGTTGGCACCTGTTCCGATGGGGTGTGTATCGACTAGGAGGCGTAAGGCTTCGGGATCTGCATCGGGCGCCGCATCGACAAGGGTGGAGGAACACTGCGCTTACGGTGGCCAGGGTGCTTCTTGGCGGGATCGCGATCCTGTCCGCTGTTGTGTTCGCCGGCTTCGCCGTCGTGACGGTCCAATGCGCTTATGTTGCACCCGGTGTAATGCCTAGGTGGCTGCCTGACGTGCCGTTGAACATCCGGGAAGTCGACTGCGCGTATGGGTATTACGGAGCGCGTCCCCTATATCTGCTATTCGACCTTCTCATGCTGGCGGCACTTCTAATCGTCGCGATTCCCACGCTACGTCGTGCGTTTGCGGCCATCCGGCAACGTTTCGCCATACGCCCTAACCAATCAGCTAAGGAAAAAGTGCTGGCTAGTCCTGGCTCCAAACATGGCCTTCAGCCCGTCGGCGCGGGCCGCGGCCGATCAGTTAATCGTCCGCTGAGCGGCAGGTAACGCCGCTACCCGACTCCCCTGTTCAGCCACGACACCTCTGCGCCGTCACCGCCGTTGCGGTAGGGCTCGAGGGACTCGTCCCATGCGGTACCCAGCACGGTGTCGAGTTCGGCTGCCAGCATGTCGGCGCCGCCGGCCATCAGGGAGCGCAGCCGCATCTCGCCGACCATCACATCGCCGTTGGCACTCATGGCACCGCTCCACAGACCGAGCTGAGGAGTATGGCACCAGCGGTGTCCGTCCACTCCCGCGCTGGGGTCCTCGGTCACCTCGAAGCGCAGCACAGACCAGGAGCGCAGGGCATTGGCCAACTGCGCCCCGGTGCCGACGGGACCAACCCAGTTGGTGACCGCGCGCAACTGGCCGGGCATGGCCGGTTGCGGGGTCCACTTCAGGTTCGCCCGCGCCGACAGGGTCGACGACAACGCCCACTCAACATGCGGGCATACCGCCGCGGGTGAGGCATGGACATACACCACGCCCGTCGCCGCGTCGGCGAACTGGTTCGACGCACGCATCTGCTACTCCTTCGGATACGAGGGACGTCTTCCCCAACGGCCTGGTATTCCGATCGAGCATGCAGTTGTGTGTGCCGCGCGTGTCTATTGTGCCTCGTGTGGCCAGTGTTGCGCTAGTCTGTCCCGCTTTCTCTCAGCACTCCATCAGATATCGCGGGCCACAGCGGGTAGGTCCAGTCCCCGAAGTCGCGGTCGGTGAGCACCACCAAGGCCAGGTCAGCGGCCGGATCGACCCACAGAAACGTCCCCGACTGGCCGAAATGTCCGAACGTGCGCGGAGAGTTTGCCGAGCCCGTCCAGTGTGGGGATTTGCCGTCGCGAAGCTCGAAGCCCAGTCCCCAGTCATTGGGCCGTTGCACACCGAACCCCGGCAACACCCCGTCCAGCCCGCGAAACTGCACCGTGACGGCCTCGTCGTGCATTTGCTGAGAAACCAGCGCCGGCCGCATCAACTCCCGGGCGAACACCGCCAGGTCGGCAACGGTCGACACGCCGCCGAACCCGGCCGCCTCAGCCCCACCCAACAGCTTGGACGCCGACATCTGCAGCGGCTCGAACACTGCCTCGGTCAGATAGCTACCGAACTCGATGTCGGCGGCCTCCTCGACCGCCCGGGCCAGCAGTTCGAATCCGTAGTTGGAATAGATGCGACGCTGCCCCGGCTGCGCGAGCACCTCGGCCGAACGCATGGCCACGCCCGACGCGTGCGCCAACAGGTGACGGATCGTCGCACCGGGCGGACCGGCCGGGGTGTCGAGGTCGACCACGCCTTCTTCGATCGCGATCTGCGCAGCCCGCGCCACGAGCGGTTTGGTCACCGAGGCCAGCGTGAACGCCTTGTCCATATCGCCGCGGCCGGCCAGCACCCCGGATGGGCCGACCACCGCAGCGGCCACCGAGTCGACCGGCCAGGTATCGATGACGTCGAGAACGCCGGCATCCATCAGGACCGTCCGCTCTTCGGGCAAGCACTCATCCCGCAAAATCTATCGGGCGCGCCCCATGCTCCGGGAAAGCAGTTCCTCGACCATGACCGCTGCCACCGCATCCACGTCGGCGACCAGGCGACGCAGACCGACCACCTGCCGAACGAGATCTCGCGGATCGGTGTCCGTGACCGCGGAGAGCCGGTGCACATCGCAGACGGCCCGATACGCCGACTGGGTCGATTCCGGTTCGGTGGCATCACACCACCGCTGCATGGACTGCGCCCACGACCTCACCCGGTCGTCCGCGTTCTGCCGGTGCGCCAGGCTCAACGCCCGCCGGTACACATCGGCCGCCCACTCCACCGGCACGGGTTCGTCGAGCACCGGCATCAGGACCTGGTCGAGTGTTTGGTACCCGGCCGTGTCGCCGGCGGCGACGGCAGCTGTGCCGGCGAGCGCCCGCGCCAGCGCCACGAGGGCGGCATCGTCCAAGTTCTCCGCGATGGCGGCCAGTTGCCGTGTCGCAGATTCGAATTGCTCGCGATCTCCGGCGTCGGCCGCCGTCACCGCGAGCAGATAAGCCAGGTAACCGTGTGCAGCGGCCTCGGGAACGCCGTCGAGCAGTAGCTGAGCTCGCTGCGCCCAACTGCGGGCCAGCGCGAGGTGACCGCGGGCCAGCCAGGCCAAGCCGAGCTCGGCGGCCTTCATCGCGGCCTGCACGGGGTCGGTCCGCAGCAGACGGGTGTGTACCTGTTCGTTGATCCGAACGGATTCCCGACCGTGCCCCTGGCGCCAGGCCGCCGAGGCATACACGGCAAGATCGTCGGTGTCGAGGGTCTGCACCCCGTCGACGAGACTGAAGGATTCATAGCTGGTACGCCAGTCATTTCGGCGATACGCCGTGCGCGCCACCACCAGCAATTGGGTTCGATCGTCGACCACAACCCACGGTATCCCGGCGACGGGTGGCCGGGCCGAGATTCGGCGGCGACGATATCCGACCTCTAATTGGACACCTGTCCGGTTTGCATTAGGTTATAGGCATGCCTCAGACAGTGCGTGGTGTGATCTCCCGGAGCAAGAAGCAGCCCGTCGAGTTGGTCGACATTGTCATTCCCGATCCGGGTCCCGGCGAGGTGGTGGTCGACATCATCGCCTGCGGTGTGTGCCATACCGACCTGACCTACCGCGAGGGCGGCATCAACGACGAGTACCCGTTCCTGTTGGGCCACGAGGCCGCGGGCACCGTCGAGTCGGTCGGCGAGGGCGTCACCCATGTCGAGCCGGGCGATTTCGTGATCCTGAACTGGCGCGCGGTGTGCGGGGAATGCCGCGCCTGTAAGCGGGGTCGCCCGCACCTGTGCTTCGACACCCACAACGCCACCCAGAAGATGACGCTGACCGACGGCACCGAGCTCACCCCGGCGCTGGGCATCGGCGCCTTCGCCGACAAGACCCTGGTGCACGAAGGGCAGTGCACCAAGGTCGATTCCGAGGCGGATCCGGCGGTGGCCGGCCTGCTGGGCTGCGGTGTGATGGCCGGCATCGGCGCAGCCATCAACACCGGCGCGGTGACCCGCGACGACACCGTTGCGGTGATCGGCTGCGGCGGTGTGGGCGATGCCGCGATCGCCGGTGCCGCTCTGGTCGGCGCCAAGAAGATCATCGCCGTCGACACCGACAACAAGAAGCTCAACTGGGCGCGCGATTTCGGCGCCACCCACACCATCAACGCCCGCGAACTCGACGCGGTCCAGACCATCCAGGATCTGACCGACGGGTTCGGCGCCGACGTGGTCATCGACGCGGTCGGTCGCCCCGAGACCTGGAAGCAGGCGTTCTACGCGCGTGATCTGGCCGGCACCGTGGTGCTGGTCGGCGTCCCGACCCCGGACATGAAGCTGGAGATGCCGTTGGTCGACTTCTTCTCCCGCGGCGGGTCATTGAAGTCCTCCTGGTACGGCGACTGCCTGCCCGAGCGCGACTTCCCCACCCTGATCTCCCTGTACCTGCAGGGTCGGCTGCCGTTGGAGAAGTTCGTCTCCGAGCGCATCGGCCTGGACGCGATCGAGGATGCGTTCCACAAGATGCACGCCGGCGAGGTGCTGCGTTCGGTGGTGGTGCTGAAGTGAGCGCGTCCAACATTCAGCGGGTGGTCACCAGCGGCAAGTTCGAGCTGGACGGCGGCTCCTGGGACGTCGACAACAACATCTGGATCGTCGGCGACGACTCCGACGTCGTGGTCTTCGACGCCGCCCATACCGCCGCCCCGATCATCGAGGCCGTGGGCGGTCGCAACGTCGTCGCGGTGGTCTGCACCCACGGCCACAACGACCACATCACCGTCGCACCCGAACTGGGCAAGGCGCTGGACGCGCCGGTGCTGCTGCATCCCGCTGACGCGATGCTGTGGCGAGTCGTCCACCCCGACAGCGACTTCCGAACCGTCGAGGATGGCCAGGTGTTGCGGGCCGGCGGCATCGAGTTGCATGCCCTGCACACCCCCGGGCACTCCCCCGGATCGGTCTGCTGGTCGATCCCCGAACTGAACGCGGTGGTGTCTGGCGACACCCTGTTCCAGGGCGGACCGGGTGCCACCGGACGGTCGTTCTCGGACTTCCCGACGATCCTGGATTCCATCTCGAAGCGGCTGGGCCTGCTGCCCGGTGAGACGGTGGTCTACACCGGTCACGGTGACACCACCACGATCGGCGATGAGATCGTGCATTACGACGAATGGGTTGCGCGCGGTCACTGACGATGAGCCGCGAGGGACGAGCGGCGAAGAGGAAGGGACCCAACCAGCCCGGTCACTGACGATGAGCCGCGAGGGACGAGCGGCGAGGAGGAAGTGGCCACACCCGCCCGGCATTAGCGCATGCGGCCACGACTGAGTGGCTAGCCTGGGGCAATGGTCGGCAGGCCAGTTCGCACCGTGGTGTTGCTTTGCGTGGCACTGCTGATCGCGACGGCCTGTTCACCGTCGGCGCCCGAGCCGATGCCGCCGCTCACCGCTCCGGCTGCCGCACCGACCATCGGTCAGGTGGCGCTGCCCAAGTTCGGCGTCTCAGGGACCTCGTTGACGCTCGATGGCAGGCCGTGGTGGCCGATCGGCATCAACGCCTACCAACTGGCCACCAACTGGTCCGTCAATGCCGGGTGCGGGGCACAGGTCGATCTCGACTCGTACTTCGGCGCCCTGCCGCCGCACTCGCTGACCCGGTTCAACGCCTACTCCAGTTTCGCGGTGAACAAGTACACCGGGCAGCTCGATTTCACCTCGCTCGATGAGGTGTTCCGGGCCGCCGAACGACACGGGCAGCTGCTGATCGCGGTGCTCACCAGTGACGACGGCGGTTGCGAGAACGACTATTTCAAAGATTACGACTGGTACGCGGGCGGTTGGCGCACCGACATCTCGCACGGTCTGCCGATGACTTTCGCCGCGTGGCTGGACACCGCGGTCAAGCGCTGGGGTGGCTCGCCATCGCTTGCCGGGTGGACCGCGGTGGGCGAACCCGAGCCGTCCTACTGCCTGGACCACACCTGCCATTGGACCAAGCGCGGCTGCCACACCACTGCTCCCGAGACACTCCGTGCATTCCTGGATGTCTCCGGCGCCCGAATCCGCGAATTGGACCCCGGCACCGTCATCTTCAGCGGACACGCGGGCGGTGGGCAATGCGGGTCGGCGGGACACGAGTTCGAGATGGTGGCTGCCTCCCCCGGTGTGGACGTGCTCGAGTACCACTACTACGAGCACGCCGATTACCTGCCCGGAGACCCGTACGACGGCCTGGCGCGCCGCGTCGCGCAAACACGAGCCGTAGGCAAGCCGCTGTTTGCCGCTGAGATCGGCATGGAGGCCGGCTTCTGCGCATCGCTCGGTCAGCGGAAGCAGGTCCTCGGCGATGCCATCGCCAAGATGCGGACGATGGGCGCCGCAGGTGCGATGTTCTGGGCCTTCGTGCCGGATCCGCGGCCCAGCGAATGCACCCTCGACATCGGGCCGGCCGATCCGTTGATGTCGCTGATCGGCGCGACGCCCGGCTAGGGGACATTGCGATCACGCTGAGCCAGTTCCTTACCGGACTACGGCGGTATGCCCATAGTGGCAGCCATGACGAGTTCGGATGGGCGTAGCGCGGCGGTGATCGGCGCCGGGCAGACCGGGGTGACAGCGGCTCTGGGACTGTTGGACAACGGGTTTGACGTCACGCTCTACAGCGACCGGGATCAGCGCAGCCTGCGCGACGATGTTCCGGCCACCGGGACCGCCCTGATCTTCGGCGAGGCGCAGCGGGCCGAGGAGTCCCTGGGTCTCAACACCTACCTGGCCACCGCGCCGACCTCGACCGGCCAGAGCGTGCGGGTGGTCGACGGCTCCGGACCGGATCGTGCGGAGGAGATCGCGTTCGACGCCGACTTCGACGGGTTCGTCGGGGTTGCGGTGGACACCCGGCTCAAGGCCGACGACCGGCTCACGCTGTTCTTGCAACGCGGCGGCCGGTTCGTGGTCGAGGCCGTCGACCCGACCCGACTGGACGCCATCGCCGCCGATGTCGATCTGACGCTGGTGGCCACGGGCCGCGGCGGGTTGTCGGGCCTGTTCCCGGTCGACACCGCACGCTCCGCCTACGACCGTCCCCAACGCAGCCTGCTGACCGTCACTTTGGCCGGGTTACCGTACGGTCCAAATGTTTTCGCCCATCGTGGCGGTGCCGGCGGGCGGCACAACGCGTTCACTGTGGTCACCGATCAGGGCGAGTCCTGGTGGGGCGGGTACCTGCACAAGGATGCCGGGCCGACGTGGACGTTCCTGGGCTGGGCCCGCCCCGGCAGCGAGTGGGAACGTCGTTTCGCCGGTGCCGACAGCGCACAGTCCGCACTCGACGTCGTCACCGCGCTGCACCGCGACTACATCGACTGGGACCTGCCCGAGGTAGGTGCGCTCAGGATTGTCGAGGACGATCCGCACTCGTGGCTCAAAGGCGCCGTCACCCAGGTGGTCCGGTCCGGGGTGGGCCGCACCGCGAGTGGTCATCCCGTTGCCGCGCTGGGCGATACCGCGGTGTCCTTCGACCCGATCGCCGGCCAGGGCGCGCAGGGCGGACTGGTCCACGCCGCCGCCTTCGTCCGCAGGGCCGCGGCACATGACGGCCGGTTCGACGAAGCCTGGCTGCGCGGCGCATTCGAGGACTTCTACGACCACCGGGCCCGGTCCGCGCAGTTGGTGACCCGGTTGTTCCTGTCCGATCCCGAGCTGGCCGAGTACGGCAACCTGTTCTTCGCAGCGGCGCAGGGCAGCCCTCGATTCGCCTCGAAACTGTTTGGCCTGCTCGATGATCCACGGCCGGTTGAATCACTCACCTCGCTGGCGGCGGCCAAACAGCTGATCACCGAATTCGCGGGCGAACCGGCGGATACACTGCTGGAGCGGTTCGTCCCGGCAGGCACGTTCCAGCGATCGAGCTTGGCGCCTCAGGCAGCGTAGAGGCTCGGCTTCCTCAGTTCTCCAGGATGCGGCGCTTCTCCGCCTCGAACTCCGCCTCGGTCAGGGCCCCGGTATCACGCAGGGCAGCAATCGTTTTGAGCTGTTCGAGCCTGACCGCCTGATCGGTGGGCTGGTAGCTTGTCGGCTGGTAGTTGGTGGGCTGATAACCGCCGGGCATCGCCGGGTACGGCGGCATCGGCTCCGGCCCCACGGCTGAAATGGGTCGGGCCCGCTTGCTCTCCCGCGCCGACCACATCATGCCGGTGATCAACCCCAGCACACCCAGAGCGGCCAGACCGCCGAACAACCAGAGCAGCCAGCCGTATTGGCTGCCGTGCCCGAAGGCCAGCCGTGGATTGATGTAGCCCTGGACCTGGCCGTCGACGCTGATCTCGTAGACACCCGGGCTGGAAACCTGCATGACCCACACCCGCACCCTGGCGTCGTTGTTCACCGTGGTTGTCCCACCGATGCTTTCGGTCAGCACCGGATCGGCGGCGCCGTCGGGCGCGGACACGTGCAACCGCAGCGGGGGCACCGGCAGCCCGCTGCCCGATCCGGTGACCATGGTGTGGAGGCTGACGGTCACCTCGCCCTGTGGCAACTCCAGGCCGGCGGCGCCAGGGATGGGTACCTCGCCGTAGGCGTCGTACTCGTCCAGGACGAACGCGTTGAGGAACACCATCGTGAACAGGCCGACAGCGCCGATGACGAGGGTGCAGATCGATGTCACGATCGCGACGCGCGGTGCAGACCGACGGCTGTTCATAGCCGAAGTTTGTCATGGCCGACGGCTCACGAGCTACCGTCGGGGTATGCCTCGCGACGAGACTGACGCCCCCGCGACCACCGGCCCGGTCCGGCGGTTCGCCCTGCGCTACTGGGTGGCCCTGATCCTGGTCGCCCTCGCGGCCATCTTCGTCGCCCAGAACCGTGATCGGGTGGGCGTACACGTGCTCTGGGTGACCGTCGAGTCGCCGATGTGGTTCATCTTGGTCATCATTTTCGTCATGGGTCTTCTCATCGGACTGCTGCTGCGGCGGCGACGCCGCTAGCCATGCCCGCACCACGCCGGACGGCGCCCCACCCCCATACCGCCGGAATCAGTTCGGCGATCAAGCTTCTGGAGCTGGCGGCGCGCACCGTGCCGATCCCGGACCCGCCGCTGCCGATCGTCATCGCCGATTACGGGGCGGGCACCGCACAGAATTCGATGCAGCCGATCAACGCCGCGATCGCGGCCGTGCGCGGCCGCACCCGTCCCGAACACTCGGTCCTGGTGACACACACCGATGTCGCCGACAACGACTTCTCCACGATGTTCCGGATCCTCGAAGAAGATCCGGAGTCCTATCTGCACAAGGATTCGGCCACGTTCAGTTCGGCGATCGGCCGGTCGTTCTACAGCCAGATCCTGCCGTCGAACAGCGTGCACCTGGGTTGGTCAGCCTGGGCGGTCGTGCGGTTGGGCCGGGTGCCGATGCCGGTCACCGACCACGTCGTCGCGGCGTGCAGCCGCGATGAGCGGGTGCGCACCGCCTATGCCAGGCAGGCGGCTCACGATTGGCACGAGTTCATCGCTTTTCGCGGCCGCGAGCTGTATCCGGGTGGGCGCCTGGTGGTGTTGACGACCGCGCTGGACGACGACGGTGACTTCGGTTATCGACCGCTGTTCGGGTCCGTGGCCGGCGCGCTGGCGGAATTGGTCACCGACGGTGTGGTCAGTGCCGACGAGGTCGCCCGGATGTCGCTGCCGATCGCTGGGCGGCGTGCCGCCGATTTCGCCGCGCCGTTCGCCCCTTCGGGTCGGTTCGAGCGGCTGGAGGTCCAGCACGTGGAGGTGTTCGACGCCGAGGACCGAATCTTCAGCGCCTACCGCTCTGACCGCAACGCACACGCTTTCGGCACCCGCTGGGCCGATTTCTGTCGCTTCACCGCGTTTGCCGACCTGGGCGCCGCGATCGGCGCCCCCGACCGGTTACCGGTGTTCTACGACCGGTTGCACGCGGGCATCGCGGCCCGGCTGTCCTCTGAGCCCGAGGAGATGCGGATACCGATCGCGGCGGTGGTGCTGGAGAAGCGCCGCCCGAAATAGCGATCGGCCCGGCCGCCGGTCACCCGGGCGACCACGTCGGCAGTGCGGCATCGATCAGGTGCGGCCCCGGCTCTGCCAGCGCTGCGCGGAATTGCTCGGCAAGTTCCTCCGCCGTGCCGGCTCGGGTGGCCGGAACCCCGAATCCCTGTGCGATCGAAGCGAAGTCGATGTCGGGCCTACTCAGGTCGAGCAGGGAGCGCGACCGTTCCCCATCGGCGTGGGTGCCCACACGCAGCAACTCCAGCTGCAAGATCGCATAGGCGTGGTTGTTGAGGATCACCACGGTGACGTCGAGTTGTTCGCGGGCCATCGTCCACAGTGCCGAAATGGTGTATGCGGCACTGCCGTCTGACTGTAGGGCGATCACCGGGCGGTGCGGCGCGGCGATCGCGGCCCCCACTGCCACCGGTAGGCCCTGTCCGATCGCGCCACCGGTCAGGGTGAGGACATCGTGCACCGCCGCACCTGCCGTGGCGGCCGGCAGGAACATCCCGCTCGTGTTGGCCTCATCGGAGATGATGGCGTTCTCGGGCAGCAGCGTGCCGATCACCTGTGCGAGGTTCTGCGGATTGAGCGGGCCCGTCGGCAGGGCGGCCCGATCGGGTTGCGGTGTAGTCGGCACGACCCCGCCCAATTCGTCTGCGAGGCTCGCAAGATCGTCGACGGCCAGGGATCGGACTTCGGCTCCGTCGGGTACCAGCACGCTCGGCTTCCCCGGATAGGCGAAGAACGACACCGGCGATTTCGCGCCGACGAGTAGCAGGTGCGTTGCCCCGGAGAGCTGTTGAGTGGCCTGTTCGGCCAGGTAGCCGAGGCGTTCGATGGCGGGTACCCCCTGCCCGCGGGTCAGCCGGGCCGGGAAGGTTTCGACCAGGACACGCGCCCCGGTGGCCGAGTGGATTCGTGCTGCCGCTTGTAACCCGTCGGCGCCAGTGACCGCACCGCCGAGCAACACCACCACCCGCTCTCCCTGTGCGCGCAGCAGTTCGGCGGCGCCGGCCACATCGGTGTCGTCGCCGGAGGCCGGCTCTTGGGGAGACGCTGTGTCCGGCAACGGGTTCTGTGGTGCGCTGCCCCAGGAGTAGTCGGCGGGCAGAATCACCGTGGCGACGCGTCCGGGCGCGCCGGTCGCGCTCTGCACGGCACTGTGGACTGCCGCGTCGAGATCGGCGGCCGATTCCGGCCGATGCACCGAGCCGTGCGTCCAGTACCCGAGCGCGTCGATGTCGGATTCCAGCGGTGCGTCCAGGGGCTGGTGGTAGGTGGCATGGTCGCCGACGACATTGACCACGGGGCTGAACGCCCGCCGGGCGTTGTGCAGGTTGGCCAGGCCATTGGCCATACCTGGGCCGAGGTGCAGCAGGGTCGCCGCGGGCCTACCGGCGATGCGGGCGTACCCGTCGGCGGCTCCGGTGGCGACGCCTTCGAACAGGCACAGCACCGGGCGCATGTCGGGAGCGGAATCCAGCGCGGCGACGAAGTGCATTTCCGAGGTGCCCGGGTTCGCGAAGCACACGTCGACGCCTTCGGCGAGTAGACGGTTCACCACTACTTCGGCGCCGGTGCTCATGCGCGCCTGGCCATCAACAGCAGTCCGCCGATACCGAGCGCGGCATCTTCGGCGACCGTGGCCATGTTCCAGATCCCGCGGCGGTCTCCGCTGCGGATCGCCGCCAGGCGCGTCATGGCCAGCAGGAGCGCGGCCACCGACCACGATCCGAGAAAGGCCTCCGCTCTTCGTCCCGTCGCATAGGCGACGATGCCGTAGCCCAGGCCCGCGTTGAAGGCCCCGATTTCACGTTGATACCACCGGTCATGCACCCATCCATAGTGGTCTGCCACCCGCCTGGGCGCCAGCACATGTCCGGTGAAAGCGCCGACAGCCATCGCCAACGCTCCCACTCCGAGCGCCAGTTCAGCAGTGCTGTGTTTGGTCATCTCCACCCACCCTACTATTGACTGATTATCAATCAGTATGGGACGGTAAGCGGGAACACCAACCGGAGTCAATCGGGGGTAGACATGAGACGAAGTCGAATCAACCTGTCCGGCAAGCGAATTGTGCTTACCGGCGCCTCTACCGGAATCGGCCGGGAAATGGCCCTGGCCCTGGCCCGCCAGGGCGCGGTCCTGGTCGTCGCGGCCCGGCGGGAGGGCCTGCTCAACAAGCTGGCGGACGAGGTTTCCCGCGCCGGCGGGACCCGCCCCATCGTGCTCGCCGCCGACCTCACCGAGCCCGGTGCAGCCGCAGCTGTCGGAGGCCGCGCACTCGACGCTCTCGGGGGCGGCGTGGACATCGTCATCAACAACGCGGGCGCCAATTTGACCGGGCCGCAATCACTGATCGCCGATTCGGCCTTTGCCCGTGAGGTTTTCGAGGTGAACCTGTGGTCACCGCTCGCGCTGACCGCAGCCTTGCTGCCGGCCATGCACGCCGTGGGCACCGGCACGATCGTCAACGTCACCTCGACCGTGCAGGCGGTTCCGCTGCCGCTGCTCGGGTATTACGCGGCCTCGAAGGCTGCGCTCGCCCAGGCCACCCGCTCGCTGCGGTTGGAGCTGGCCGAGACCGACATCCGGGTGCTCGAGGTGGTGCCCGGATCCACCGACACCGCCCTGCGCGACGTCGACGAACTGCCGTGGAAGGCAAAGCCTCCGCGAACACTGCCACCGGTAGCGCCGGCACGGACCGCCGCAGCCGTCGTCCGCGGCCTGCAACGTGGCGCGACCCGGGTCGTCTATCCGGCCTATTCGTTGGTCCCGCTCGAAATCCCGGCGTTCGGCCGGCTCGTGGCCGCCGTCGGCGGGCGACGGGTCAACACTCTCGACGCGCTGGAACTGGGGGCCCGATGATGCGCCTCACCTTCAGCGATCGGCAGATCCGCATCGGCACCACACTGGGGATCATCCACGTGCTGGTGGCACTGGCCGCACATTTCGCGGTACCCACGTCACTGGAGAGCCGGCTGGGCCTCATCGCCGATCCCTGGTTCCGCCGCGAAACCGGCACGGTCAACGCCGGATTCGCCTACGGCCTGTACCGGGTCTCCCGCGGGGAGCGGGATGCCACCTTCATCCGCAGCACCGCGATCAGCGGGCTGCTGATGGCCGCGGTGCGCGGGGTCGCGACGCTGCGCGGACGACGTGGAGGCCCACTCTCGGCACTGGTACTCACCAGTGATCTGGCCCTGGGACTGGGCGGGCTGATGCTGGCCCGGCAGTTCGACCGATGAGCAGCCACGCCGGGGTGCGGGTCAGCGCCGCCGACCTGGACCAGCCGCCGCGGCCCGGCGCACCGAACAAGCTGGCCCACATCGTGTTCAAGACGCCACGCGCGACCGAAATGTCGGACTGGTACTGCCGAGCCCTGGACGCCGTCGTGGTCTTCGACGACAAGCGGATCAGCTTCCTGACCTACGACCATGAGCATCACCGCATCGCGCTGATCAAAGTGCTTCGGCTGCTTCGGTTTCCAGGGCTGGTCTGGAAGCTGCACCGCAAGGTCTACGGTGTCGACCACATCGCGTTCACCTACTCCGACCTGAACGCGCTGCTGGCCACCTACCGCCGCCTGGCGGATGCCGGCATCGCACCGGTGTGGTGCATCAACCACGGACCCACCACCTCGATCTACTACGAGGACCCGGACGGCAACCGGATCGAGCTCCAGGTCGACAACTTCACCACGAATCAGGAGCTGCTCGATTGGCTCGCGGGAGGAGAGTTCGATGCCAACCCGATCGGCGTCGAGTTCGATCCCGACGTGTTGCAGCGGCTGGTGACTGCCGGAGTCCCGGGGCTCACCCGGCGGGGGTCGGCGCCGCCCGACGCCCGACCCGCGCGGGCCGGACTGCGGACCCTGCGCTGGAAAACACTGTAGGAGCGTGTGAAATGCGATTGGCCACCTTCTCACTGTCGACCGGTGAAGCTCGGGCCGGCTCCGTCGTCGGCGACGAGATCGCCGACCTGAGCGCCTGCCACGACGGCCCCGACTCGATCCTGAGCCTGTTGCATCGCCCCGACTGGGCGACCGCGGTGGCATCACTGCTGCCCGGTGCGCCCCGGTATCCGATCGAGACCGCGGTGTTGCATGCCCCCGTCCCGGCACCGTCGTTGTACATGGCGATCGGGCTCAACGCGCGCGACCACCGCCGCGACGTCAACTTGCGTTGGTTGATGCGCGAACCACGGCTCGTCAGGATCGCCGCGGGCTACCTCCTGGCCCATCCGCGGCCCCGGTATCCGTTCTTCTTCGCCAAGGCACCATCGTCGATCGTCGGGCATGGCGCTCCGATCGTGCTGCCGCGCGACGCCAGACAGGTCGACTGGGAAGGTGAGCTCGCAGTCATCATCGGCGCCGGCATCCACGACGTGGGCGAGGATGGCGCCCGCGCGGCGATCGCCGGCTACCTGATCGCCAACGATGTGTCGATCCGGGACTGGCAGACCGACAATCCCACCGCGACGGCGCTGGCCAAGAGTCACCCCAGCCACGGCCCGCTGGGACCGTGGCTGGTGACCGCTGACGAAGTGGATCTGGGCTCGGCCGAGTTGCGCACCTACCTCAACGGCGAGCAGCGTCAGCGCGGCAGCATCAGCGATCTGATCCTGTCCCCCGCGCAGGTGGTCAGCCGGCTCAGCCGGTTCTGCGCCCTGCGGCCCGGCGACGTGGTGGCATGCGGAACGTTCGGTGGCACCGGGTGGCCGGTCGGCCGGTTCCTGCGGCCCGGCGACACGGTGCGTATCGAGGTCGATGGCATCGGGACCCTGAGCAATCCCGTTAGCCTGGGCTGATGCCAGCCAAACGGGCCGTCGCCGACCGGCGTCAACTGATCATCGACGCGGCCCGAAAGCTCTTCGCGAGCCGTCCGTACGACCAGGTCACCACATCGGAGATCGCGAAGAATGCCGGCGTGGCCTACGGGTTGATCGCCCATCACTTCGACAACAAGCGGGGCCTGTATCTGGCGGTGATGAACGAGATCGCGGTGGAGATCGCGGCCGTGCAACTCTCCGCTCCGCCGGCCGACTCCTCGCTCATCGATCAGCTGCGCCATGCGTTACGTAGCCACATCGCCTACATCGATTCGTATTCGGACAGCTTCGTCGCGCTCATGCGCGGCGCACTGGGAGCCGATCCCGAACACCAGGCAGCGATCGAACGGCTCCGCTGGATGGGCGCCGCACGGATCCTGTTGGCGCTGGGGATCGTTGAGCCCGTCGCGCCGGCGCTTCGGACCGCCATGCACGGGTGGGTCGGCTACCTCGACGAGATGATGATCGACCGCATCGCGCACCGCGACATCGACGTCGATGCGTTGGTCGAATTCGCCACCGCAGCCCTGGTCGCCACGCTGCGTACGGCAGCCGACCTGGATCCCGCGATCGTCTACTCCCCCGATGTCACCGAGGCGCTCGGTTCGTTCCGATGATCGCCGCTGTCATTGCATTTCTCGGCTATACCGGCGTCATGGTGCGCATCGACCAGCGTCTCAAGTCCCGCGGTACTGGGATCATCGCATTCGAACTGGCCGGGACGGCCGAGCGGGCCGAACACATCATGGCCGCATGGGGCCACGACGGACGACGCGACGCGCGGACCTCGCTGCGCCTGGATTTCGGATACATGCTGACCTACGGAACCGTGCTGGCGCTGCTGGTCGACCGGGCGCGTCGCAAGCATGACCATCCGGCAGCACTGCCGTGGCTGGCCGTTCCGGCCGTTGCCGCAGATGCAGTGGAAGGTATCGCCCTGTTGAAAGTACTGCGGCGCAACGCTATCGACGCCAATGCGCGACGGGCGCGCATTGCGGCGTTGATCAAGTTCGGGATCCTCGCCGTAGGGCTGAGTTATGCCGCAACCTGGCCATACAAGGGGAATCGTCCTGGCTGACAGCGTGTTTCGCCGTCTGCGCTCTTCAGCCTCCGGTGTGACCGCCGCCCGGCGCCGGAACCCACGGCAGGCCGGGGATCGTCGGATACGGGGCGGTGGGGCTCCACGGCGCGTGAGTGGTGGTCGGCGCCTGAGTGGTCGTCACCGGGGCTTCCGTCGTGGTCGGAGGTGGAGCCTCGGTGGTCGGGGTCGGGGTCGGTGTCTCGGCAGGCGGAGGGTTCTCGGTCACCGGCGGGGCCTCGGGGGCGGGTTGCTCCACGGTCTGGGTCACGGTTTGCGGGGCCGGAGCCTCATGCGTGACGGTCTGCGGTGCGTCGACGGTCGCGGGTCCGTCGACCGGCGCGGCAGGTGCGCTCTCCTCTGGGGCGGCAGTCGTCGACGGGACGGCCTTGGTCTTGGACGCCGGACGAGTGGGCTCGTCGCTGCCGGTGATGCTGATCAACACCGCCACCACGGCAACCAGGACCGCCGCGGCACCGGCACCCAGGATCACCGGGGGCCGCCGGTACCAGGGCATCGCCGCGATCTCGTCGCGTTCGGTCAGCTCACGCTCACCGAACTCGAGTTGGGGGCGCGCCGTGGTGCGCCCGCCCGCGGGTTCGAAACCGGTGTCGAAGTCGGTCCCGTAGTCGTCGCCGTACCGCTCGGCGCTGTAGTCGTCGACCGGTGCGACGTCGGGGACATCCTGGGCATCGGACCAGGCCAGCGCCTGGGGTGCGGCGGGAGGCTCGGGCGCCACCAAGGCCGCGGCCGCGGTCGGCGGGGCCCCGGCGGAGGCAGGCGCCATCGCGGTCATGCCGTCCTCGGCGGTGCCGCGGACCGCGATCAGGCCACCGCCGATGGCCGGGGTGAGCTCTGGTTGCGGCGCGGTGATCACGGGCACGCGCAGGTGCTGGGACAGCGACGTGGTGATCGCCGGGATCCTGGCCCCGCCACCGGTGGTGGCCACCGCCACGAGCTCACCGGGGCGCAGGCCGGCGCGTTCGACCGCACCGTGCAGCACCGACATGAACTCGCGCAGCGGTTCGGCGATCACGTCGTCGAGTTCGTTGCGGTTCAGCCGGACATCGCTACGATGCCCGGGCAATTCGGCGACAAGAGCCGTGACGGACTCGGTGGACAGGCGCTCCTTGGCGCGTCGGCACTCAGCGCGCAGGCGGCCCAGGGATCCGATGGCCGAGGTGCTGGCCAGGTCGATCGTTCCAGCCGAGGACAGGTCGTTCACCACGTGGGTGAGCAGCCCCTGATCCATCAGGTCACCGGACAGGTCGGGGTGCCGAATCGTCGGCGCGATCGGCTGATAACCGTTGTCCGCGTCGGCGAGGGTGATGCTGGTGCCGCTGCCCCCGAAGTCGCACACCGCGATCACACCGCGCGTGGGCACCCCGGGGTTGTCCTGGAGCGCAACCAGCGCTGCCTTCGCGTCGGGCACCAGGACCGGATCTCCGAAGCCGCCGACGGCGGCCAGTTCGGCGCGCAATGCCTCGACCTGGTTGGGCCGCCAGTGCGCGGGATGGGTGACGGCGATCGGATCAGCCGGCGGGCGTCCCCCGGTCAGCGTGCGGAGCAGCGCCGCCAGGGCGTCGGCCAGCACGGCCTCGCCCCGGTGCGACGAGCCGTCAGGGGCCAGCATCCCGACCGGGTCCCCCACCCGCTCGACGAAGTCGGTGAGGATCAGACCGCGCTCGTTCAGTTTGGGGTTCTCGCTGGGTACACCCACCTCAGGGGCCCGGTGCGGGAAGAGGGTCAACACCGGCGACCGCGTCACCGCGGTGCGGCCCACCACTACCGCTGTGAGGTTCGTCGATCCAATCGACAACCCGATCCCGTCAGCCATGTCACCCCGTTTCGAGAAGAACCCTATCCGGTAGTCCCTCTCGATTGACGGGGCTGGCGTTACCTAGCGAATGGTGCCGAAACCTGGAATCAGAGGTAGATCGAGTGCGGTCACCCATCCTGGCGAATGTTGATTGACCGCGGGCACGGCGTTGAGCGCGCGCAATCCGGTGGCCAGGCAGCCCGCCGCGGCCGCATCGCGACCGGAACCGTCGGTGAACCGGAACGCGGTCTCCTGAGAGATGCTCGGGGTGCCCTCGATGTCGACGCGGTACACGTCGTTGTCGTTTCCGGACGGCCACTCCGGTGCGGCGTCCAGACCGATCCGGTTGACGTGCTCGAGCTGGATCCGGGTCTCGCCGCGATACACGCCGTTGATCGTGAAGCGCACGGCCGCGACGTTGCCGGCCGGGATGATGCCCTTGGCCGATTTGCGTTCGTCGGGGGTGATCCACTTGTCCCATGTGGTGGTGATCTCGTCGAGCTCGATGCCCGCCGCATGGGCGATCATCGGAACCGTTGCGCCCCAGGCGAAGATGAGGATGTCCGGAGTTTCCAGCAGGGCACGGTGCTCGGGCGGTTTGCCGATACCCATCTCGAATTCGTAGTCGCCGGTGTAATTGGTGTAGTCCAGCAATTCCGAGGCCCGCACACGGCGCACCTCCGAGCACAGGCCCATCAAGGTCATCGGGAACAGGTCATTGGCGAAACCCGGGTCGATTCCGGTGGTGAAACACGACGCCCCTCCCGCCTCGCAGGCCTCGGTGATCGGCTCGATCCAGTTGGGCGGGTTGAGGTGCATCTTGGGCCAGACCCACGGGGTCATCGCGGTCGAGCAGACATCGATCCCGGCCCGCAGGAAACGGGTGATCACGTCGATGTTGACGTCGGCATGGGCGGCCGTCGGCCCGTAGTGCACCAAGGCGTCGGGCTTCAGCGCGATCAGCGCCTCGATGTCGTCGGTGGCCCGGACACCCACGGCGGCACCGAGGCCGCAGATCTCGCCGACGTCGCGGCCGACCTTCTCCGGATTGCTGACACCCACACCGACGAGTTCGAACAACGGATGCTTGATGATCTCGGCGATCACCATCTGTCCGACGAAACCGGTACCCCAAACCACTACGCGCTTGACCATCCGAACACCTTGACACAGAGTGAGGCCAGTCACACCGGGAATCTCCGCTCGAACACGGCCCTTTACCAAGCATGGCCCGCGGTCGATCAGACCGGAAAAGCCTTGAACGCGTGGAAGGAAACCAAAATGACTTCTGCAACCCTGGCCGGGCGGCGCGCACTGGTGACCGGAGGATCCCGCGGAATCGGCGCGGGCATCGTGCGACGGTTGGCGGCCGACGGCGCCGCGGTGGCGTTCACGTACGGGGCGTCTGCCGCTGAGGCTGACAAGCTGGTGGCGGAACTGACTGCCGATGGCGCCAAGGCGGCGGCGATCCAGGCCGACAGCGCCGACCCGGTGCAAGTAGCGAACGCGGTCGAGCAGACCGTGTCCGCCCTCGGCGGCTTGGACGTGTTGGTCAACAACGCCGGAACCGCCTACCTGGCACCTATCGACGAATTCCCGCAGGAGGAGTTCGATCGCGTGGTCGCGATCAACATCGGTGGGGTGTACTCGGCGATCCGCGCTGCGGTGAGCCACCTCGGTGAGGGATCACGGATCATCAACATCGGCAGCATCAACGCCGACCGGGTCCCGACCGGTGGAACCGCGGTCTACGCGATGACCAAGGGGGCGGTCGCTTCCCTGACCCGCGGCCTGGCCCGCGAACTGGGACCCCGCGGCATCACCGTCAACAACGTGCAACCGGGTCCGATCGCCACCGACATGAACCCCGACGAAGGCGAATTCGCCGATGCCGTAAGGCAAACCACCGCGTTGGGCCGCTACGGACACACCAGCGACATCGCCGCCGTCGTGAGCTTCCTGGCCGGCCCGGAGTCGGGGTACGTCACCGGGGCGAACTGGAACGTCGACGGCGGCTTCACCGCATAGGCCATCCCGCCAACGCGAGATCCGCGACCGCATGCAGGTCCGCTCGCGTCGCCCCGCTTCTGGCCTGGATCGAAATACCTTGGCATACCGCGGCAATCCAGCGGGCGAGCGATAACGTGTCCACCTCGGACAGCTCGCCCGCCGCCACGGCCCTATCGAATCGGTGCGCCAGCTCGCGCACCGACGCATCACGAAACTCGGCCAGCCCGACAGCATTTCCGACCAGCAGACAGCCGTGAGGGCCACTTGAGGTGGCGTCCGCGGCGCCGTGCACCATCGCCTCGGCCACTTCACGCGCGGTCGGCAGGGTGAGCGCCTCGGCCATATAGCCACCCGGTCCGGCGATGTACCGCAGCTTGGCACGTTCGAAGAGCCCTTCCTTGGAGCCGAACTCGGCGTAGATACCCCGCCGGTTCACGCCCGTCGCGGCGGTCAGATCGCTGATCGACACGCCATCGAAGCCACGGTCCCAGAACAGCTTCATCGCGATGTCCTCGACCTCACCGGCGTCGAACTCCCGGGGTCGCCCTACCGCCATGACCCACCTTTCGTGTTCCCGGTCACACCGGGAATCATCCTCTCGACACTAGACTTGACCTCAGCATACTTTGTAACCAATCGGTTCGTAATCAAGGAGGACATCACCGTGGCAGCAGCTACCGAGGCACCCCTCACCGAGCGCCGGGCACTGGTAACCGGAGGATCCCGCGGTATCGGCGCGGACATCGTGCGACGCCTCGCTGCCGACGGCGCCGCGGTGGCATTCACCTACGGAGCCTCGGCAACCGAGGCCGACAAGCTGGTGGCCGAGGTGAGCGCGAACGGCGCGAAGGTCGTGTCCATCCAGGCCGACGCCGCCGTCCCGGCACAGGTGGCGTCCGCCGTCGAGCAGGCCGCGGCCGCGCTCGGCGGACTCGACATCCTGGTCAACAATGCCGGCACGGCCTACGTCGCACCGATCGGCGACTTCCCGCAGGAGCAGTTCGATCGCCTGGTCGCCATCAACATCGGTGGGGTGTACTCGGCCATCCGTCACGCGGTCGCTCATCTGGGTGACGGCTCACGGATCATCAACATCGGCAGCATCAACGCCGACCGGGTTCCCGAGGCCGGTCTGGCCGTTTACGCGATGACCAAGGGCGCGGTCGCCTCCCTGACCCGCGGCCTGGCCCGCGAGCTCGGACCGCGGGGGATCACCGTCAACAATGTGCAGCCGGGGCCGATCGACACCGATATGAACCCCGCCGAGGGCGAATCTGCCGAAGAGCGAAAGCAAGTGGGCGTTCTCGGACGCTACGGGCACACCGGCGACGTCGCCGCCATCGTGAGCTTCCTCGCCGGGCCGGAGTCGGCCTACGTCACGGGTGCCAACTGGAACGTCGACGGCGGCTACACCGTCTGAGCACTCACAGGTTGATCGGGTCGGGCTTTCTCGGCGTCTTGGAGGTGTCCTTCAGCCCGGCTTTGAATTGCATTGCCCGGTAGGGCCATCCGGTGTCGGTGCGCCATTGCGAGACCACCAGCCCGACGCCGCCGGTGATGCCGAAGCGCGAGCCCGGCAAGAGGTAGCCGCCGTAGAGCTGGGCGACCTTGCTGCCGGCGTGGTCCTCGGCCTCCCACGACGACCCGACGATGGGCGTCTGGACCGGGGTGGTGTACATGTTGGCCACCGGGGAGGACACCACCCGGTAGCCCAATGCGTATGAGGACGCCAGGAATCCGCCCAGGACCCATCTTCCGGGTCCGGTGCGGCGGAATGTCAGTTCACCCCAGTGCTCGTCCGGTGGGGTGATCGGCGTGGCCTGCCGCCCCCACTGCCAGCGTCCGTTGGTGAAACCCCAGCCGGCGTATTGCGACCGTCGGCCGATCTGATCGGGGCGAACCCGCATCAGGATGATGCCCTTGTCACGCTGAAATCCCGTCGCCACCACATACACCCAGCCGTCGTGCGGATCGAAGTCCCACGACCAGCACTGGGCGTGACCGTCGTGCAGATCGGCCGGGAATTTCGCCTCTTCACCCAGATGGGTCCAGGACACCCCGCTGTCGTCGGAGCGCCAGATCTCGGTCCAGATGACCGTGCCGAAGCCATGATTGACGATCGCGTGCAGGTACAGCGAGTCGCCCACCCGCAGCAGATCCGACGGGATCACCGTGCTGATGCCGCCGCGCCGCCACCCGGATGCCTCGTCGTCGTGGATGTAGTGCCACAGCTGCCGCGCGTAGTCGGGGTCGGCTCCCCCGGCGGATTCGTAGACGATCTCGTGATTGGCGTCGCCGCTGCCGATCAGAACCACCGGTGAGCGCCAGTCGCCCTTGCCGACCCGGCTCCCCGAGAACGTGTCACCGAAGACCGATACCAGCTTGCCGTTGGGCGCGATGATCGACGCACCGAGATCGGTGGCGGTGACACCGAACCGGTCGGTGCGGCCCGGCCCGGTGATGTCGACGACCTTGCCGTCGATCAGCGGCAGCACTCCCCCTGCTCCTTCGGGCCTACGTGCACCACCGCAATCCGCCCGGCTCGCAATCGAGCGGGTAGACCTTGACCTGGGTCCGCAGCGGCTCCTTGTACGCCAGCGTGAAGGGGAACGTGTGGATCGCGGCCGCCACTGTGCCGCCGCAGGCCTCGTTGTTGGACACGTTGCGGGTACCCCTCAGCGCGATGTCGTCGAACTTGTAGGTCTCGGTGATCGGCGCCCAACTACCGTCGGCGCACTGGAAGCCCTCTTTGATCGCCGTCGAATACGTCCACTGGCCACCGACCAGCCTGGCGTCACCACCGACGCTGACGCGCTGGGTCTCCACGTGCAGCCGGCAGGCCACCGCGAGTTCCAGCGGCTCACGCAGATCCCCGACGGTCGGGACACAGGACGGCCAGACAGCCCAGTTGTCGGTCTTGCCGCCCTCCTGGGTGTAGGTGTAATTGCCCAGCATGACGGGGTCAGCCTGCGCCGGGGCGGCAACCCCCAGGCTGAGTCCGATTCCGACCGACGAGAACAGGGCGGCTGCAGAAGCCATGCGCTTGAACGTCACAATGGGTGAGTATCGCAGTCTTCATCAGCGTCGTCACCGGTATGGGTCGGTATCTATCGAGCCGGCCCCCGTGACGGCCCCAGCGGGTGAGCGTACGGCGGATCACCCGCGGTGATCCTGGAGTTATCGTGACCACACGACCAGCGATGAAAACGTTGGCGGCAGTCCTGGTGTTCGTGCTGGCTGCCTGTTCCACCGGCAGCCGGGTAGACCTCGGCGACGAATCGTCGGGCAATCTCATCGCGGCCATCGCGGGGGAACCCGATCAGCTCGACCCGCACCGGACGAGTGCCTATTTCTCGTTCGAGGTGTTGGAGAACGTGTTCGACACCCTGGTCGAACCCGACGAGGACCTGCAGATGCGCCCGGCGCTGGCGCAGTCCTGGGAGGTCAGCGACGACCAACTCACCTGGACCTTCCGCCTGCGCGACGGCGTGCGCTGGCATGACGGCAGTCCGCTGACCGCCGACGACGTGGTGTATTCGTACCGCCGCATCATCGACGAGCAGCTGACCAACGTCGACAAGTTCAGTGCCGTCAGCAGTGTCACCACGCCGGACCCGGCGACCGTGCGGATCACAGTCCGTCAGCCCACCCCGAACCTGCTCACCAACCTCGGCGGGTTCAAGGGCATGGCGATCGTGCAACGCGCCAACGTCGAAAGCGGCCAGATCGCCACCCATCCGATCGGCACCGGCCCGTTCTCGTTCGCCGGCCGCCGCAGCGGCGACTCCATCACCCTGACGGCCAACCCGCACTATTGGGGAGGTGCTCCCCCTGTGTCCGGGGTGACGTTCCGGTTCATCTCCGAGCCGACGACGGCGTTGTCGGCGCTGCAGGCCGGCGAGATCGACTGGACGGATTCGGTGCCGCCGCAGCGGGTGGCCCAGTTGCGCGACGACGACTCGCTGAGGCTGGCGGTCACACCGGGCAACGACTATTGGTACCTGGCGCTCAACGAGGCCCGGCCGCCGTGGAATGACCCACGCGTGCGCGAGGCCATCGCGTACGGCATCGACCGTGACGCGATCGCCGCGGCCACCAGCTACCGCACCGCCGAGGTCAATCAGCTGGCGATCCCGCGCGGCAGCCCGTGGTTCACCGATTATCAGCGCTACCGCTACGACGTGAACCAGGCACGAAGCCTCCTCCAGGCGTCCGGCGCCGCACCCCAGGACCTCGACATGCTGGTCACCAGCGAGTACCCCGAGACCGTGACGGCCGCTCAGATCATCGCCGACAACCTTGCACCCCTTGGCATCACGGTGAACATCCGCACCGTGGACTTCGCCACCTGGCTCGACGAACAGAACAACGGCCACTTCGACATGCTGATGATGGGCTGGCTGGGAAACATCGACCCGGACGACTTCTACTACGCCCAGCACCACACGCACGGCACGAGCAACGCGCAGAAGTTCTCCGACCCCGAGGTCGACCGCCTGCTCGATGCGGGCCGCACCGAAACCGATGTCGCCAAGCGAAAGGACATCTACGCCAAAGCCGCAACGCGGATCGCCGATCAGGCCAGCTAC
This sequence comes from Mycobacterium sp. 134, assembly GCF_048282715.1. Lineage (NCBI taxonomy): Bacteria > Bacillati > Actinomycetota > Actinomycetes > Mycobacteriales > Mycobacteriaceae > Mycobacterium > Mycobacterium sp. 134. The sequence goes on along the minus strand of NZ_JBLVUN010000008.1, from coordinate 2,484,745 downwards.
ATCTATCTGTACAACCCGTCGGTGATCCAGGCCTGGGCCAACAACCTGTCGGGATACCAGGTGCGCCGCGACGGCGCCGTCCGGTTCCGCACCGCCGACCTTGATCGAGGTGAGAACTCTTGACCCAACAGGATTTGCGCACGATCCGCGACAAACATCCGATCGTGGAGTTCCTGGCCCGCCGGCTGGTGTACTCGGCGGTGGTGCTCATCGGGGTCCTGATCGTGGTGTTCGCCCTGGTGCACCTGGTGCCGGGCGACCCCGTCCGTATCGCACTCGGCACCCGCTACACCCCGCAGGCCTACGACGCTCTGCGTGCGGCCAGCGGCATGGACCGGCCCATCGTCGAGCAGTTCTTCTCCTATCTCGGTTCGGCACTGACCGGCGACCTCGGCGTCAGCTTCCGCAACGGCGACCCGGTCACCGTGACCCTGCTCGACCGGTTGCCTGCCACGTTGTCCCTCGGGGTGGTCGGCATCCTCATCGCGCTGGTGATCGCGCTGCCCGCCGGGATCTTCTCGGCGCTGCGGGAGGGCCGGGTCAGTGACGCGATCGTGCGGGTCGCCAGTCAGTTCGGGGTGTCGGTGCCGGACTTCTGGTTGGGCATCCTGCTGATCGGCGTGTTCGCCTCCACACTGGGCTGGCTGCCCACCTCGGGATACCGCCCGCTGCTGGGAGATCCGGGCGGCTGGCTGCGCCACATCATCCTGCCCGGGCTGACGGTCGGCCTGGTGGCCGGCGCCATCATGACGCGCTACGTGCGCTCGGCGGTGCTGGAGGTGGCCGCCATGGGCTACGTCCGTACCGCGCGGTCGAAGGGCCTGGCGCCACCGGTGGTCACCTTCCGGCACATCGTGCGCAACGCGCTGCTGCCGGTGTTGACCATCACCGGGATCCAGCTGGCCACGATCCTGGGCGGGGTGATCGTGGTGGAAGTGGTGTTCGCCTGGCCGGGTCTGGGCCGGTTGGTGTTCAATTCGGTTGCCGCACGGGACTATCCGGTGATCCAGGGTGCGGTGTTGTTGATCGCCGTGTTGTTCCTGCTGATCAACCTGCTGGTGGACGTGCTGTATGCGATCGTCGACCCGAGGATCCGGCTGTCATGACCACCACCCAGAATTCCCGGGTCGCATCCTGGCGGCTGCTGTTGTCGAATCCGGTGACCGCGATCAGCGCCGCGGTGCTGCTGGCGGTACTGGTCGTCGCGGTGTCGGCATCGTGGATCGCCCCGCACGGCATCAACGACATCGACGTGCCCAGCGCACTGCAGGGCCCCGGTACCGCGCACTGGTTCGGCACCGACGAGCTCGGCCGCGACGTGTTCTCCCGCGTATTGGTGGCGATCGCGGCCTCGCTTCGGGTCGCGGTGGTCTCCGTCGCGCTGGCCGCGGTGATCGGCGTGCTGGTCGGTGTGCTCGCCGGTTATCGGGGCGGCTGGATCGACACCGTGGTGATGCGCGTCGTCGACGTCATGTTCGCTTTCCCGGTGTTGTTGCTCGCGCTGGCGATCGTGGCGGTCCTCGGCCCCGGCATCACCACCACGATGCTGGCCATCGGGATCGTCTACATCCCGATCTTCGCGCGGGTGGCCCGGGCCTCGGCGCTGGGTGTGCGGGTGGAACCGTTCGTCGCGGTGTCACGGAGCATGGGCACCGGCGACGGCTACATCCTGGTCCGGCACATCCTGCCGAACATCGCCGGGCCGTTGATCGTTCAGCTCTCACTGTCCTTGGCCTTCGCGATCCTGGCCGAGGCCGCGTTGTCGTTTCTGGGGCTGGGGATCCAGCCGCCGCAGCCGTCGCTGGGCCGGATGATCTTCGACGCCCAGGGTTTCGTCACGCTGGCCTGGTGGATGGCGGTGTTCCCGGGTGCGGCGATCTTCGTGATGGTGTTGGCGTTCAACCTGTTCGGTGACGGTCTGCGCGACGTGCTCGACCCGAAACAGCGGACCTCGATCGAGGCGAGAAGGGCAGGGCGCAGATGAATCCGCCGGCGCTGAAGGTCGATGACCTCCGGGTGACGATCGGTCGCCGCGAGATCGTGCGGGGTGTGTCCTTCGAGGTGCACCGTGAGCAGACCGTAGGGATCGTCGGCGAGTCCGGTTCGGGCAAGTCGATGACGGTGCTGGCCGCCACCGGTTTGTTGGACGCACCGGGTGCCGTGGTCGCCGGAACCAGCACCTTGGCCGGCGGGTCCCAATTGATCGGCGCCTCGGCGCGGGCACTGCGCGCGGTGCACGGCAGCCGGATCGGATTCGTCTTCCAGGATCCAGGGACGTCACTCAACCCTCTGCTGACCCTGGAACGCCAGATCACCGAAACCCTTGAGACACACCGCAAGATGACGCGGCGGCAGGCCCGGGTGCGGGCCGGTGAGCTGCTCGAGGCGGTCGGGCTTTCTCCTGATCGGCTCGATGCGTACCCCCATCAACTGTCCGGCGGGCAACGCCAGCGGGTGATGATCGCGATCGCCCTGTCCTGCGATCCGGAACTGCTCATCGCCGACGAACCGACGACCGCACTCGATGTCACCACCCAGGCCCAGATCATCGACCTGGTGGCCGAGCTGCAGCGGGATTTCGGTACCGCGGTGGTGTGGATAAGTCACGATCTCGGGGTCATCGGCCAGGTGGCCGATGAGGTGACCGTGCTGCGTGACGGCGAGGCTGTCGAGCAGGCACCGATCCTGCAGGTGTTCGACCACCCGCAGCACTCCTATACCCGCGAGTTGCTGGCGGCCCGCCCGTCGCTCGACGGCGCGGGACCCGAACCCGCGCCGGATGATGCACCGGTTCTGTTGCAGGCCAACGGGCTTGATGTGCGGTACGGCCCGGTGCATGCCGTCAAGGATGTCTCGTTTCAGCTCCGGCGCGCGACGACGCTGGGGATCGTCGGCGAATCGGGTTCGGGCAAGTCGACGGTGGCCGCCGCACTGACGGGGCTCGCGGAGCCGTCGGCTGGGACCGCGACGCTGGACGGTGAAGACGTGTTGGCCGGCGGGCGCGCACTGCGCCGGCGGATCAGCCTGGTGTTTCAGGATCCGTTCGCCTCGCTCGATCCGCGGGCCCGGGTCAGCGCCGCGATCGGTGAGCCGCTGCGTGTGCACCGGCTGGCGGCAGGGCGCCAGGCTCGCGCCGCGCGGGTGGCCGAGCTGCTCGAACTCGTCGGCCTGCCTGCCGATTTCGCGTCCCGCTATCCGCACGAGCTGTCCGGAGGCCAGCGTCAGCGAGTCAGCATCGCCCGGGCGCTGGCCACCGAACCCGATGTGCTGATCCTCGACGAGTCGACTGCGTCCCTGGATGTGTCGGTGCAGTCGCGAGTACTGGACTTGTTGTTCGGGCTGCAGCGCGAGCTGGGATTGACCTACCTGTTCATCGCCCACGACCTGGCAGTCGTGCACCGGATGTGTCACGACGTGCTGGTGATGCGGGCCGGCGAGGTGGTCGAATACGGCCCGGCCGCCGAGTTGTTCACCGCCCCCGAGCACTCCTACACCCGCACCCTGCTGGCCGCGGTTCCGCCGGCGAGGCCGCGTGAGAAGGTGTGAGCCATGACTGCTCTGGATGGAAAGGTCGCGTTGGTCACCGGTGCCTCATCGGGTCTCGGCGCGGCAGTCGCCCAATTGTTCGCCGCCCGCGGCGCTTCGGTGTTCGGTGTCGCCCGCGACGCCGAACGGATGGCGACGGTGTTCGAGGACGTGCCCGGCGGGGCCTACGCCTCGGTGGACATCTCTTCCTCGGATGCCTGCCGGGACGCGGTGGCGCAGTGCGTCGAGAAGTTCGGCCGCCTCGACGCGCTGATCAATGTCGCGGGGTTCCACCAGATGCGCCACACCGTGTCGGTCACCGACGAGGACTGGGACAAGGATCTCGCGGTCAACCTCAACGGGCCGTTCTTCCTGTGCCGGGCGGCCCTGCCCCACTTGCTGGAGGCCGGCGGCAACATCGTCAACGTCGCGTCCATCGCCGGAATCGAGGGTGAGGTCTACTCGGCGGGATACTGCGCGGCCAAGCACGGCCTGGTCGGTCTCACCCGTGCCCTGGCCATCGAGTTCACCTCGGAGCGGCTGCGCGTCAACGCGGTGTGCCCGGGCGGCATGCTCACCCCGCAGACCACCGAGTTCGCCGCCCCGGAGGACGCCGACTGGAATCTGATCCTGAGGATCGCCGCGCCCCGCGGAATGATGGACGTGGCCGATGTCGCCAAGACCATCGCCTTCCTGGCCAGTGACGACGCCGCCGCTGTGCACGGCGCGGTCTACATCGTCGATGCGGGCAAGACAGCGGGATGAGCGCGGGCGTTCCCGTGTGAATATTCGCCACGCACGGTTCCTTCCGCGGCCCGACGCGCGCACGATAGGAGTGTCCGCCGGGTACGGCGAAGGGAGCGGACGATGAAAGCCCACGTCGGCGATTTCCTGGTAGTCAAAGGCACCACCACCGACCAGCACGAACAGCACGCCGAGATCCTCGAGGTGCGCACCGAGGACGGATCCCCGCCGTTTGTGGTGCGGTGGTTGGTGACCGGCCACGAAGCGACGGTCTATCCCGGCCCTGACGCGGTCGTGGTCACGGCCGCCGAGCACTCCCGTGCGGCCGAACGCGCGGCAGAGCGGCAGGGCCGCCGAGGCTAACCGCCCGGCACCACCAGGACCGGCCGGTACGTGCGCTGCAGCGTCGCGGCAGCCACACTGCCCAGCAGCACCTTCTTCAGCGCCGACCGTCCGCGCGAGCCCACCACGACAACCCCGGCCCGTTGATCTTCGGCAAAGGCGACCAATGCATCAGCGGTCGCACCGGCGCCGGACCCGCGGAACCTCGGCACGCGATGTGCCGGCTGGTCTGCGGCGACGTCGACCGCACTGCCGTCGTCCACCCCGACCGTGACCACCTCGCGGGCCGGGAACAGGGCTCGGGCCGCGCTCAGCGCCCGCTCCGAACCGGCTGAGCCGTCGACTCCGACCACAACCGGCCCATCGGCCACCGCGTCGTATTCGGACGAGATCATGTTCTGGGACACCACGAGCACCGCGCGGGCTGCATGGTGCACCACGAGGTCCGAGACACTGCCCAGCTTCGAGTCGCTCGCACCGATCCCTCGAGCGCCGACGATCAACACATCGGGTTCGAGTTGTTCGGCCACCTGCGCCAACCCCAGGCCCTCTCCCGCCCAGGTGCGCTTGACCAGCGGCTCGGGATTCCAGCCGGCGGCCCGCGCCAGGGTGACACCGGTGTCGACCAGCCGAGCGGCCTCACCGTCGCTTTCCCGGTCGACCAGATCGATCAGCTCGTCGACGTTGCGCGCCGAGTGGCGTAACCGCGCCCGCAAACCCTTGCTGCCGAACGGCGGTGTGCACAGATAGACGACAACCGCATCGGCGGCCGGGAACAATGCGGCACCATTTCTGATCGCCGCGTTGGCCGCGAGCGACCCGTCGTAACCGAGCACTACCTTCATGTGTGACCCCTTGTTCCGTCCGTGCGTCCGATTCCAGACTAAAGGGCCGCTCGCAGTACCCATCGGGTTCGCGCCGAGGGCTCACGGCGCCGAGCGGGAAACAGGTAGCGCGCTACCCTATCGAGCGCCCTGCTTATGCGCGCAAGCTCTGCTCATGGACGCCACCGTCAACGGCTTGGCACACCTCGACACACCCATCGCGGCCGCCCCCGCAGCCGGCACCGCCAGTGCCGGGGCCGAACTTCGTGATCAGACGTTCAAGCGGTGGGTGTGGGGTGCGGCCGTGGTCAGCGCCGGTGGCGGCGGGATCGTCGGCGGGTTCCTGGCCTTCGCGGCCCCCATCGTGTTGCAGCCCGGCGGACACCCAAGCCCTGCTGATGCGCGGCGGCACCGTGCTGATCGTGTTCCTGGCGGTCGCGGTTCCCGTGATGCTGCGGGTCCGGCGGCACCGGTTCGCCGTCAGCACGGCCTGGCTCACCGAGGGCCGCCCACCCACCCCGGAGGAACAGCGGATGACGCTGGGCGCCTCGGGCGAGGCAGTGCGGTTGTCGGCTGCGGTGTGGGGCTTCGGGGCGGTGATCTTCGGGTCACTGGCGCTCAGCCAGCAGGTGTCCACCGCGGTGTACATCTTCAGCGTGGTGGCGCTGGGCGGCACTTCGACGAGCGCGGTCTGGTATCTGATCGTCGAGCGGGTCATGCGGCCGGTGTCGGCCCGGGCCCTCGACGGCGCAACGCCGGACCGGCGGTTCGGCCAGACGATCGGGCGCAGGCTGGTGATGGCATGGCTGCTCGCCACCGGGGTTCCGCTGTTCGGCATCGCGGTGCTGGCGGTCGGCTATCTGGCCGACGTCGGCTTCCGGGCCCAGCGCACCTTCGTGGCGATCCTGATCCTGGTGGCGGTCGCGATCGTGGTGGGGTTGTTGGCGATCCTGATCGCCATCCGCTCGGTCACCGAACGGATCACCGCATTGCGCCGGGCCCTGGCCGAGGTGCGGGCGGGTGACTTCGATGCCCGGGTCGAGGTCGATGACGCCAGCGAGATCGGCCGGCTACAAGCCGGTTTCAACACGATGACGGCCGGCCTGGCCGAACGTGAGCGAATCCGCGACGCGTTCGGCACCTACGTGGATCGCGATGTGGCCGAACATATCCTGTGTGCCGCCGGAGCGTTGGAGGCCCAGGAGTTGGATGTCACGCTGATGTTCGTCGACGTCCGCGGATTCACCACGTTCGCCGAGCGGCTGCGGCCCACCGAGGTTGTCACGACCCTGAACCGGTTGTTCGAACGGATCGTCCCGATCGTGCACGACCACGGCGGTCACGTCGACAAGTACGCGGGCGACGGCCTGATGGCGGTTTTCGGGGCGCCCCGGCGCCAGGACCGTCATGCCGACGACGCGCTGGGTGCCGCGCTGCAGATCGCCGACGCGGTGCACGAGGAGTTCAGCGGCAGCCTGACGGTGGGTGTCGGCCTGAACTCCGGGCCCGTGGTGGCCGGAAATGTGGGCGGCGCAGGGCGTTTGGAGTTCTCGGTGATCGGCGACGCGGTGAACGTCGCGGCCCGGGTCGAGACCGCGACCCGCCAGACCGGCGACACCGTGCTGCTCACCGGCGCGACGTTGAGTCAACTCACCGGCGACCGAGGCGATTTCGAGCCCCGGCCCGGCCTGGCGCTCAAGGGCAAGACCAATCCGGTCGCGGTGTATGCGCCTGTTTCCGCGAAACCTCGCACCGTGAAAGCCGCCTCCTGACAGGAAATCCCGCCCCGAGCGATACCTGCTGGGGGCGGGACCGGATCCGCTGTGTGCGAGTCAGATCACCGTGCGGCGAACCCGTACGTAGAGCTCGTGCAATCCGGCGATACCGCCGAACAAACCCGCCGTCTCCAGCACCTCGACCCTGGTCTGTTCGTCCGGGTGCTCGGGCTTGCGGTACGGCAGGTTCTCCAGCGCTGCGCGGAACGCATCATCGAAGCTCGGATCGGACGACGTACCGATGGCCTCGTCGGAGTCATCGACGCTCACCGAAGGTAGTGCGGCGAACTGATGGAGACCACCGGATGGCTCCTCGATCACGACCTCGTCCTGCCCGTCGGCGTGGTGCACCGTGATGGTCGAAATGTCCTGCTGGTAGCGCACGAACTCGGCGTACCGGTAGGGCGTGACGATCTGCGGCCAGATGCCGCTGCGCGGGATCGCGAGCAGATCGAAATGCGGAGGGAAGATCCGGATCGGGTCCTGCTCGATGTCGACGTCGAATCCCGGGGTCGGCAGATCGCCCTCTGCGACGATCAGGACGAACGTCCCGGCCCGGTAGGCATGGATACTGCGCCGGCTCGCGAAGGGCGCCGTCGTTGATTTCTCGATGGTCTTGTCACTTGCGATGGTCATGTCCGTGTCCTTCTCATACATGGCGCCCCGAATGGACGTCCTGTGGCCAGCCTGGCGACTTGCACGTCATCGGGACACGCGTAGCCGGCTACCCCAATTCACAAACGCCCGTTCGTGATTGAGGCAGCCGGCTACGTCGGGTCACACCGCGGGCACGAGCAGATCGGCGAACTTGGTGACCGCCTCGTCGTAACGAACGTTGTGGCCTTGGACCACTGCGGCTTCCAGTACCGGCACCCGAACGTCCTGCACCCGGCGCGGCGACGGCACACCCGGCGTCGACTCGTAGTTGAAGACGATCACGTCGAGGTACACCGGTTTGCGAAGATGCTTGCCGCTCAACAGTTTCTGCAGGGCCTCCGAGATCGCCGGATACGGGGTGAACTCGGGGTTCTGCAGCCAGTCGGCCAGGTCGCCACCCGGCACGCTGAAATCCACGCCCAGCGCGTCCAGGCGGTCCACCACCGCTTCCGGGGCCGGACCTGCAGGCGGAACGGCCGCGACCCCAGGAGGTGTCACCGCGAACGGTTGATGGTTCCACCCCTGGTCCGGTGCGGCATCCCACCACTGGGTCCCGATCGCGCCGTCGGGCCGCACCCAGAACACGTCCAAGTGCGACGGAAGCCGTCCGACGGAGGCGAGCGCCGACCCGGGCGCCGCCGACCCGGCGGGGGCAATCGCGAACGGGGCGTGGTCAGCCCAGCTGTGTCCGACCGCCGCATGCCACCACTGTGTGCCGATGGATCCGTCGGGCGCGACCCAGAACACATCCAGATTGTTCGGGGTGCGAGAGGTTGCGGTGATGCCGCCACCGGCCGCCACCGTCCCCGGCGCCGTGATGGTGAACCAGCCGTGGTCCGCCCAGCTTGCCCCCGGGGCGCCGAACCACCAGTTGGAGGCGACCGCGCCGTCGGGGGTCACCCAGAACACGTCGAGGTTGTCCGGCGTCCGGGCCACGACGGTCAGCGCTGACCCGGGCCGCGCGGATCCGGCGGGCGCGAGCCTGAACGACCCGTGATCGGCCCAGCTCGTTCCGGGGGCCGCAGTCCACCAATTCGATCCGACCCCACCGTCTCTGGTCACCCAGAACACATCGAGATGATCGGGCATGCGCGCCACGACGGCGACCGCCGAACCCTTCTCCGCCGAGCCGGGCGGCGCGATGTTGAACGCGCCGTGGTCAGCCCAACCCGCTCCGGGCGCGGCCGCCCACCATTGGCTGGCGACGGCGCCGTCGGGCCGCACCCAGAACACGTCGAGGTTGTCGGCGGTCCGCGCGACCGCCGCGATCGGCGCTCCGGGACTCGCCGAGCCGGCCGGCGCGATCGGGAACGCGCCACCGTGCTCGGTCCATCCACCGTCGGGTGCCGCCGCCCACCACTGCGTCATGACGGATCCGTCGGCCGCGACCCAGAACACATCGAGATTGCCCGGCGTGCGGGCGACCGTAGTGACCGCCGCGCCGGGCGCGACCGCTCCGCGCGCCACGACATCGATCGGAGCATGGTCGCCCCAGCTGTCTCCCGCCGCACCGGTCCACCACTGCGATCCGATCGCCTTGCTGGTGTTCGCCCAGAACAATTCCAGGCTGAGCGGCTCCCGCGAAACCACATTCAGCGCCGAGGACGCGGTGGCGCGGAGGTTGGCCCGGGCTTCGTCGGGCGGCAGATGGGTGATGACGTCGTTCCAGATGTAGCGGTAGTACGGGTTCTCCTGGTCGGCCTCCTTGTACCGGGAGCTGGGTCCGGTTCCGCCGAACCACTGATCGACGATCGCACCCTGTTGTTCGGCATTGAACTCTGACCAGGCCCGCCCTGGCGGGCCGTACTGATACACGTTGTCGCCCAGGATGAAATTCGCCTGATTGACCATGCCGCTGCACATCAGGCCCGGCAGCGATCCGGTATGCGCGATCTGCCACGCGTGGGTGAGTTCGTGAATGAGCAGCTGACCCGGCCGGGGATAGCCATCGCCACCGGTACCCAGCGGATTGTCGTAGGCCCGCCCGATGTTGAGATACGTCTTGCCGTCGACGCCCGGAGCGGTGAAGGCGCGATCGCCGAGCCCGGCGAGATTGGTGATGATCACGTCGTGGTACGGCAGTGAGTTGCCGAACACTTGTCGGGCAAAGGCGATTTCGGTGGAGTTGAGCGGCCGGTACTTGATCAGCGCGTTCGTGACGGCGCCGATTGCCACCCCCGCCACCACGCCGAGGATGAGTGCGGTTCCGATCCCCGCACCCGCCACGGCCGACACCGCGAACACGACGACTCCCCCGATGACCCCGAGCGTTCCGCCCGGCCCCAGGGTGGCGCCCATCCAGTCGATCGCCTCGCGGGTGGCTCCGATCACCACGCCCAGCGCACCGCCCACGGCACCGGCAGCCACATCGAGGATGTCGCCCACCAGTTCGGTGAGCGTGCCGACGACACCGCCCCACTTGTATTCCTTGGCGACGCCGTAGGTGGCCTGGTTGTCCAGTTTGGACCAGTAGAGCGCCAGCAGCGGGCTGTGACCGCTCTCCTCGTGATTCCAGCTGTCGACGCCGGAGACGTGTCCGCTCTTGATGAACGCCATCGTCGGGAATCCGGGGGCCGTCAGGTAGGCGCGCAGATTGAAATCGAAGTCGCCGAGGATACTGCTGCTGTGCATATGGAACTTCACGTGGTAGTCGCCGTTGTCGCTGACGTCGACATCGACCCATCCACCTAACGGAGTTCCGGAAGGTGTGGTGACGACTCCGTGGAAGGTACGAGTTGCCATGTGCGCGAACCCCTTCGCCCGTGTGATTGCTGACCTGCACAATCGTTCAGGGGGGCGGCCGCGGTCGGTAGAGTAGCGCGCTACTCGAATCCCGGCGTCAAACGCCGCTTTTCAGCGCTCGCCGTACTCCAGTGGCGGTTCCGACGAATCGACCTTGCCGTAGCTGCTGATGGTGAGACCGTCGGGTCCCACCTCATAGCGCGCACCGTCGGCGGGGTTGACGGCCACGAAGCCGTTGCCGGACCGTTCGGCGGTGGGGATCTGGAGGTTGGCGCCGTCGCTGAGCCGCTCACCACGGTAGGAGAAGCTGTCGGAGCCGGTCTGGCAGATCACCGCCAGTGAGGACGCGGTCCGGATCACGGCGGCCGGGGTGCTGCCCGCGGGGCACCTCGCAGTGTGGTCGACGAAGCCCTGGTCGTCGGTGCCGCTCACGTTGGCCGTCGCCGACCCTGTCGCGGTCGTGGTGGTCGTCGGCGCCTCGGATGTCGCACTCGGCGGGGTCGGCGCGGTCAACGTCTCATGGGTGGAGGCGCCGTCGCCGCCGCCGGCCAGGACTGCAGCCAACACAGCAGCGATCCCGAACAGGCCCACCGACACCAGGATCAAGGTGAGCTGGGCCCGGCTGAACCGCGGCTTGCGCGCCGGCGCCTGCGGTGCCTGCGGCGGGGGCGGTGGCGGTGGGTACGGCGTGTAGCCGGTGTGGTTCGGGTTGGGGTAGATCGACGAGAACTCACGGGTGCCCGGCGAAGGCGACTGCAGTTGCGTATGCGGTTGGGGTTGCGGTTGCGGCTGCGGCTGCGGAGTGAGCCGGGGCGGGGCGGGTGCGGGTGCCGGAGTGGGCGGCAGCAGCGGCGGGGGCGGTGCGGGAGCCGCACCGGAACCGGCCGCGTCGCGGGCCGCCCTGGCCAGTTCACCGGCGCTGGGATAGCGGTCGACGGCATCCTTGGCCATTCCCTTGGCCACGACGTCGTCGAATGCGCGCGGGATACCGCGGCGCATGATGCTCGGCCGGGGTGCCGGGGAGAACATGTGGGCGCTCATCAGCTGGCGCAGGTCGCCCGTCTCGTACGGTGGCCGGCCGATCAGCATCTCGTAGAGCAGGCAGGTCAGGGCGTACACATCGGCGGCCGGTCCGACCGGGCCGCCGGAGAACCGCTCCGGTGCCATGTAGGCGCTCGACCCGATCAGCACGCCCGTCATCGTGACGCTGGCCTCGCCCCCGACGTGGGCGATGCCGAAGTCCACCAGATAGGCGAAGTCGTCGGGCGTGAGCAGGACGTTCTCGGGCTTGATGTCGCGGTGCACCAGACCGTCGGCATGGGCGGCGTCCAGCGCCGCGGCCACCTGCGTGACGATCGCGGTGGCCCGCTCCGGGGACAGGGGGCCGTTGGTCCGCAGCAGCTCCTTGACGCTGGCGCCCTCGACCAGCCGCATGTCGATGTACAGCACACCGTCGATCTCGCCGAAATCGTGCACCGGGATCACGTGCGGTTCCTGCAGCCGCGCCGCCACCCGGGACTCACGGCGGAACCGCTCCTGGAAGCTCGCGTCTGCCGCGATCTCGGTGCGCAGCAGTTTGACCGCCACCATGCGTTCCTTGACCGTGTCGTAGGCGCGGTACACCTCGCCCATTCCACCGACACCGATCAGCGATTTCAGCTCGTAGGGTCCGAACCGGGTGCCGAGGCGCGAGGCACCAGGGGGCGGGGTCATTGCGTGATCCTTTCCGGTTGCACCAAGCCCTCGGATCGGGGCGGGCAGCGGTCGTCTCGGTGACGAGGATAGTTCGACCGCGGCCCGGCCCGCCGCGAGCGGTGCCCGGAAGTGTCAGTTGAACGACGAGTGCGGAGCCCCCATACCCGGGTCGATCTGCACGGGGCCGCCGGTCGACGGTGCGACCGGGAAATCGAAGATGGCCGTCGGGATGTACACCGTCGCACAGGCATTCGGGATGTCGACGACACCGGACAGCCGGCCCTCGATCGGTGCGGCCCCGAGCAGCAGGTAGGCCTGTTCGGGGCTGTAGCCGAACTTGGTCAGGTAATCGATCGCGTGCAGGCAGGCCCGCTGGTAGGACAGGTGCGAGTCCAGGTAACGCTGTTCACCGTCAAGGGTGACCGAGGTGCCGGAGAAGGCCAGCCACTCGGAGTACTGCGGATCGGTGTTGCCGGGCATGAATATGGCGTTCTCGCTCACACCGTAGGTCTCCATGCCGCCCGGGATGACGTCGACGCGCAGGTCGATGAAGCCGCCCATCTCGATGGCGCCGCAGAAGGTGATCTCGCCGTCGCCCTGGGAGAAGTGCAGGTCGCCGACAGAGAGGTTCGCCCCGTCGACGAACACCGGGTAGAACACCCGGCTGCCCTTGGTCAGGTTCTTGATGTCCTGGTTGCCGCCGTTCTCGCGCGGCGGCGCGGTGCGGGCCGCCTCGGCGGCGGCCTTGGTAAAGGCGTCCCCGGTCAGTCCGCCGAGGATCGCGTCGCGCGGTTCGGGCGGCAGGGCCAGCGGCGGTACCCGATCGGGGTCGGTCGCGATCAGTGCGGCCTCGCGGGTGTTCCACTTCGCCAGCAGCCCGGTCGAGGGCGCGGTCCCCATCAGCCCGGGGTGCACGATGCCGGTGAACTCCACGTGCGGTACGTGTCGTGAGGTGGCCTTTTGCCCGGAGAAGTCCCAGATCGCCTTGTAGGCGTCGGGGAACTGATCGGTGAGGAAGCCGCCACCGTTGAGCTTGGGGAAGATGCCGGTGTAGCCCCAGCCCTGGCCGGCCAGCGGCCCGGAATCCTCCTGCGGGATGGGGCCGACGTCGAGGATGTCGACAATGAGCAGATCGCCCGGCTTGGCGCCCTCGACGGCGATGGGGCCGGAGAGCACGTGCACCGTCGTCAGCGGTGCGTTGAGGATGTCGTCGGCCGAGTCGTCGTTGACGATGGCACCGTCGAACCATTCGCGACAGTGCACCCGGAACGAGTCGCCCTGCTTGACCGTCACCGCGGCCGGGATGTCGGGGTGCCACCGGTTGTGGCCCAGCTTCTCCTGATCGGTGAACTTCTTGGTCGAGTCGAGCGGGAATACGACGTCGGGCATTGATCCTCCTTCGCAGACTTCAGGACTTCAGGGACGGGGCAACTTCTGATGGAGCGGGTTCGTGGTGACTTTCTGCCGACGGCCGCCCCGCGGCGGTCCGGCCACCACGGCGGGACGGTCGGCCGACGCTCGTGTGGTGTCCTGCAGCGCCATGGCGGTCGAGCGGCCGCGGCCCAGGTTCGGCGCCGCGATGGTCCTGCGTGCCGGCCCCCGGCAGTCCGGGCAGTCGATCACGTCCGGACGAGCGCTCATCGAGTACATCTCTTTCGTGACGCCGCAACCTGACGCACACCGAAATTCGTAGAGAACCAACAGGTTTCCTTAACGTTGCCGGGAGCTGCTCTGTCGACAAACGTCACACTACCGACCAACGTGCGGCTCGGCAGGGCAGTTGGACAACAAAACACCGCAGCTCAATCAGGCTGTAGATCTCTACAGTTCGGCCATCGAACCCGCTGGTGCCGAGGTGGGATCACGGCCGGTTCTGCGACGCCCGCGCGAGCTGAACCACCTTGTCGTGCACCGGCTTAGCCGCATCGGCGACCCCCATGCCCATGTTCCGGGCCGCCCACAGCGCGATCCGGAAATTGGTCCGGTCGGTTTCATCGAGGGGGTTGGCACCGGTGAGCTCGGCGATCTTGGCCAACCGGTTGCGCAATGTGTTGACGTGCACGTACAACTGGCCCGCGGCCGTCGAGATGTCGTTGCCCGGCGCCAGGAAGGCCTCCAGGGACGAAACCAGGTAGCCGTTGTTCAGCTTGTCGTGGTCGACCAACGGCACCAGGAGCCGGTGGACGAAGGGCACGAGCCGAACTTTCGGCACCGCCGCCAGCAGTCCGTCCAGTGTGGCGATCTCCTCGATGTGCACCGAGCGCCGCCAGCGAATCCCTTCGCGCAACGCTTCGAGCGCCTCCGGGATCGCGTACACCATGGACTGTGGATCCGGGGCGATGGCCACACCGCACACCAGATCGGAGGCCGCCAGTTCGGCGGCGAACTGCTCGGTCTGGGCACACAGCGCGACGATGCGGTCATCGAGCACCGCGACCGTGCCGAGGTGCCGGTCCACGAGCTCGTGCACCCGGGTGTGGACATCGGTGGTGAACGCACATACCGCGACCGGGGTCCCGGCAAGGCCACACTCGGCGAGCGCGGTTTCGACCGGACCGACGCCCAGGGTTCCGGCCACGAACCAGCGCAGTATCGACCCCAGGTCGCGTTCGCGGGTTCCGACCTCGCGATCGGCGATCCGCATGGAATCCGCCCAGTCCACGATCCGCCGAAAAGGCACCGCGGCATGCTGGGCCAGCAGCGGAAGGTCCAGGTCGAGGCAGGCCCGCACCAGTGCGGCAGGCGGTTCGTCGAACAGATCCCCCAGCCCCACCAGCAGCGCGGTGACCCGCCGCCGGCTCAGGGTCTCGACGTAGCGCCGGATCGAGTCGTCCGGCTGATCGGCTACGGGCACCCCGATGCTGAGGATCAGCTCCTCCCCCGACAGATACTGCGACGGGTCGACGAGTTCGGTGGGGTACACGTAGCGGATCGGCCGGTCGAGATCGCGGATCGGTGTCAGGGTGTCGACGTGCAGGGTCGGCTGGGCCAGCAGTTCCCTGAGCAGGACGGTGCCGTCGTGCGGCGTCACCTCTACGGTCATACAGCCTTCGTCCGCTAGCGGGTCATCGACGGACATCGGAACACTTCTGCGGGGACGTTCATGGCTGCGGAGTTTAGAGCCATGAACGTGTTCTCACAGGTCGAGCGTGATCTTCCCACCGAGAGAACGGGATACGCAGATCATCATCGAGGTGTTGGCCCCGCGCTCGGCCTCGGTCAGCAGATCGTCGCGGTGGTCGACCTCGCCGGCGAGCACCTTGGTCTCACACGTTCCGCAGAATCCACTCGTACAGGAGAACGCGGTGTCGGGTGCCGCGTCGAGAACTGCCTCCAGCACGCTCTTGTTCGGCGGGACCACCACAGTGGCACCGGTGCGGGCCAGCTCCACCTCGAAGGCGCCGTCACCGAACCCTGCGGTGGGCGCCGCGGTCGCACCGGCGAACCGCTCGACATGGAGCTCGACATCCGGGTAGCCGGCGCTGAGGTCGGCGACGGCGGTCAGCATGGGCGCCGGGCCGCAGCAGTAGACATGGGTCCCGGCCGGACTGTCGGCGAAGACCCGGGCGAGGTCGGGCAACCCCATCTCGTCCTGCGGAATCAGCGACACTCCGTCGATGCCGGCCAGGCGGTCGGCGAAGGCCATGGCGGCCCGGCTGCGGCCCCCGTAGATCAGGGTGAACTCGGGACCGGCCGGGGCGCTGCGAAGCTCATCGATCATCGCCGCGATCGGGGTGATTCCGATACCGCCGGCGATGAAGACGTACCGCTGCGCCGGGCTCAGCGCAAAGGCGTTCTGGGGCACCCCGACCTCTACCACGTCGCCGATGCGCAGCATCTCGTGCACCTCTCGGGAGCCGCCGCGGCCGTCGGCGACCCGCAGCACCGCAATGGTGTACCGGTACGGATCGTCGCGCGGACCGCACAGCGAGTACTGCCGGACACGTCCGGACGGCAATGTGATGGGGATGTGCGCACCGGCTGTCCATCCGGGCAGCCGGTCGCCGGTGGGGCTGGCGAGCACCACCGAGATCACCTCGGTGGCTTCCAGCCGCAGTTGAATGACGTGAAGTCTCATACCTGGTGTCGGCTCAGACGCGGGCGTGGCCGTTTTCGGCGGGAACCTCGGTCTGCGCCGCGATGAGGTCCCGCTCCTGCTGAATCGTCTGCACCGCATGCTGGGTGGCGCGCCGGTAGTTCAGCGTGTAGATGTCGGCCGGCGCCGACACCTCGAACGCCTGCCCGGCAAGCGGAACCTCCTTGGGTTCAAGACCTTCGAGTACCGGGGTGTCCTCGTTGAAGACCTTCGTCTCGATCTCCAGGATCTCGTCGACCGTTCCGCCGCGGAAATCCTTGTCGGTGGCCACACCCCAGAAGATGATGCACTTGTCGTAGCTGACCGGCGACGGGAAGTCCACCAGATACCGCTTGCCGAGCGGCTCGCCGAAGTCGTACAGGATGGTCGCGATTCCCGGCGCGTACGAGTGGTAGTGCATCCAGGCATCGCCTACATCGGAGAAGTCCGAATCGGGCACCCCCGGGTAGAAGTAGGACGCCCACACCTCACGGCCGTCACGCTTGACGGCGAGCTCGTCCACCACCGGGTTCACCTCGCCCATCGACGGTGCGTGCACGAACGGGAAATGCGCCATGTCCCGGAAGTTCTCGGTGGCCACCATGAATCCGCAGTCGGCGTGAATGGGCTCCGCCGCACGCCACTCCAGCTCCAGGCCCCCGATCTCAGGCGGATGCGGCAAGTCGAACACCGGGTCGCCCAGGCACGTCCAGACGTGTTCGAATCGCTCGATCACCGGATAGGACTTGATCTCCGCCTTCGGCGGAATCCGTTGTCCCTCGGCCAGAGACGGGATGTGGCTGCACTGCCCGCTCTGCCCGTCGAACCGCCATCCGTGGTACGGGCAGGCGATGCTGTCGCCGACGACCCTGCCGTCGGACAAGTTGCCGCCCCGGTGGATACAGCGCCGGTCGGTTACCCGGGCCGCACCGGTGGAATCACGGAACACCACCAGGTTGTGGTCGAGCAGGGTGGCCGACTGCGGGGTGTCGATGTCCTGGGACCGGGCCACCACGAACCACACGTGCTGGTATGCCTCGCGCAGCTTTTCCGGGGTGAGCGCTTCGCGTTTCATTGAGAATTCTCCTTAAGGTTCGGCGGGGATGTTCAGCTCGGGGCGGGTCAGGGTGCGCGGCGTCAACGCCTGTTCGCGGACGTATCCGGCGATCTCGGCCATGCCCGCGACCCAGACGTCGTCCATGGCACACACTTCGGCGATGAACTCACGCAACGCCGCCGCGCGGCCCGGACGTCCGCTGAGGAACGGGTGGTTGGTCAGGATCCAGGCACCGCCGACATCACGCATCGCGTCGAGTTCGGCGCGCCACAACTCGATGGCCTTGGCCGGCGTCTCGATCAGGCCGGTCCCGGAGAAATCGGGAACGAAGCAGTACTGCTGCCAATCGTCCAGCGCCCAGCTCACCGGGAGTTCCACCAGCGCGGACCGGTCATCGACGGCCAGCTCGTACGGATGATCGGAATCCATCAGCGTGGAGTCGTAGAGGAAGCCGAACTCGGCGAGCAGTTTCGGTGTGTGCCAGTTCATCTCCCACATCGGCGCGCGATAGCCGACCGGCGTGACCCCGACCACCTCCTGCAGCGCCCGCAACCCGCGGTCCAGGATCTCGCGCTCGGTCTGCTCGTCGACGCCGACCAGCGACTCGTGCAGGTAGCCGTGGTGGGCGATCTCGTGCCCGGCCGCCGCGATCGACCGGATCGGCTCGGGGTGCCGGTGCGCGGTGTAGCCGGGTACGAAGAACGTTGCCGGAACCTGTAATTCGTCGAGTATGGATAGCAGGCGGGGAACCCCGACCAGCGGGCCGTAGGCCTGGTGCGACATCGCGCCCATGCGGTCGGCGAACGCCGGATCGGTGGTCAACAGCGGAGATTCGGCATCCACGTCGAAGGTGAATGCGACGGCGCAACGCTTTCCCTCCGGCCAGGACACCGGCCCGGCAGGGGTCAAGGGGGTCATGATCGAGCCTTTCTTCCGAATACGGACAGGAATTCCCAGGTGACGTTGGCGGCGGCGATCGCGGTGATCTCGGCATGGTCGTAGGCCGGTGACACTTCCACCACGTCGACGCCGACCAGGTTCACGCTGTCCAGCCCGCGCACGATCTCGAGCAGTTCACGGCTGGTCATGCCGCCGGCCTCGGGCGTGCCGGTGCCCGGCGCGTGCGCCGGGTCGAGCACGTCGATGTCGACCGAGACGTACACCGGCGCGTCTGCCACCCGCTCGTGGATGCGCTGGATGATGCCGTCGGTTCCGAGCGCATCGATCTGCTTGCAGGTGATCACCGAGAAGCCGAAGTTCGCGTCCTCGACCAGATCCTGCTTGTCATAGATGGATCCGCGCACCCCGACGTGCAGGCTGCGATCGAGCAACAGGCCTTCCTCGAAGGCTCGCCGGAACGGTGAGCCGTGGGTGATGTCGGCCCCGTAATAGCTGTCCCAGGTGTCCAGGTGCGCATCGAAATGCACCAGCGCCACCGGGCCGTGCACCGCGTGGACCGCGCGCAACGACGGCAGCGCCACCGAGTGATCACCGCCGAGGATCACCGCGCGCGTCCCCTCGGCCTGAAGTTCGGTCAGCTGCGCCGCGATCTGGTCGACCGCCTCGCCGATGTCGAACGGGTTGCACGCGATGTCGCCGGCATCGGCGAACTGGCAGACCTCGAACGGTTTGATGTCGAGTTCGGGGTTGTAGCCACGGATGAGGCGGGACCCTTGACGAATCGCGTTGGGGCCGAACCGGGCTCCGGGCCGGTAGGTCACAGCGCTGTCGAACGGTACGCCCACCACCACGACGTCGGCCCGTGCCACATCGGACAGGCGGGGCAGCCGGGCGAAGGTCGTCCACCCCGCGTAGCGCGGCTGCACCTGGGGGTCCGCCGGGCCCACGATCGCGCCGCGGGCGTTGTCCCCGGGTATTGGTTGGTTCATTGATTGCCTTCCTAGACACGATTTCGGGACAACCCGCCATCGACATTGACGATCTGTCCCACGGCCGCACCGAGTTGACGCCGGCTCAACAGTCCGATCACCGCGGCAGCCTGCTCCACGGTGCCGGTCCGCCCGCCCGGCGGCTGCCCGCCGGCGCCGTCACAGACCGACCATTCCGAATCCAGCGCACCGAGAGCGACGGCGTTCACTCCGACCCCGAAGCCACCGAAGTCACGGGTCAGCGATTTGGTCAGCGCGACGATCCCGCCGGCCGCCGTGGCGACCGCTGCGAGGCCGGCGCCGCCGACATGCCAGCGCGAGGTGGTCAACACGATGCGTCCGCCGGTCCCGCTGTGCCGCATGTGATCCGCTGCGGCCTGCGCGTACAGGAAGCTGCCGGTCAGAGTGGCGTCGACATGCGCCCAGAATTCGGCCATCGGCTGATCGGCGAGCGGCGCCACCACAGGCAGGCCGTGCGCCACGACCAGTACATCGATTCCACCCATGTGTGCGGCGGCCTTGGCCACCACGTGGCCCACCTCGGCCCGGTCCGCCGGGTTCGCGGTCAGCGTCAACTCCTCGCCCGGTCCCGGATCACGTTCCGCGCTGACCGTTCCCACCGTGAGTGCACCTTGTCCGGCGAAATGATCACGCACCGCGGCACCCAGCCTGGTATCGACACCCGTGATGAACACCCGATCGATTGGGGTCATGGTCAGATCACCGTTCCGCTGTTGACCGACAAGACTTCTCCGCACAGGAACAGGTCCTCCTCCAGCAGGCCGCGGACCAGTTCGGCGACCTCGGTGGGCAGCGCGATGCGCCGGGCCGGCAGCGTCGAGACGAATTCCTCGGCGCGTTCCCATGATTCGGCTTCCAGCAGCGGGGTGTCGCATGGCCCGGGTGCCACGGCGTTGACCCGGACCCCGTCTGCGGCGACCTCCACGGCGATACTGCGCAGCAGGCTCAGCGCCGCCCCTTTGGCCGCGGCGTAGTGAGCGTCATTGCTGCCCCCGCCGATGGCCCGCTCCGAGGCGATGCCGACGATGCGTCCGCTGCCCTGCCTGCGCATGTCGGGCAACACGGCCCGGCACACGTGCGCCAGACCGCCCACGTGCACGCGCAGCATCCGCTCCCAGGCCGGCTGATCGATCTCCAGGGCCGGGGTCTCCGCGTAGTGCCCGGCGCAGATGACCGCGGCGTCGATCCGGCCGAAGGCCTTGCGCACCTGGGTGATCGCCTCGTCTACGGCGGCTTCGTCGGCGACGTCGGCGACCAGCCACAGGTCGGTGTCGGGCGCGGGTTCCCGCGAGATGGACGCGACGGCCCAACCCCGGTCCTGCAGCAGCGCCGCGATCGCTGCCCCGATGCCGCTGCCGGCACCGGTTACCACGGCCACGGGCCTGTCGGCGTTCACACCGGCTCCTTGGTCAGTTCCGGTGCCACAGCGGCGGGGTCACCGGCCTTGGGCTGCCCCACCTTTCGGGCCTTCACGATGACGCTGCCCAGTGCCAGGATCACGCCCATCGCCACGAAGAACGCCCAGTTGATGTACCAGGAGTCGGACACGGTGCGGGGCCAGACGATGTTCGTGAACTCGAAGCCCACCCACAGCACCGCCAGCACCGCCACCGGGGTGCCCCACCGGCCGAGGTTCCACGGCCCGGGCTCCCATTTGCCTCGCAGCCGGGCGACCAGCCCGGTCAGCAGCGGGAACAGGAAGGCCAGGTAGTAACCGCCCGCGGTGAAGGTGACCAGCACCGAATACACGTCGGTGGCCGAGATGAGGTAGACGAAGGCACCGATGATGGTGGTGACGACGATCGCGTAGATCGGCTGAGCCTCGGCCTTGGACAGCTTCACCAGGATCCGCGACGCGGGCAACACCTCGTCACGCGCGAAGGACCAGATCACCCGCGACGCCGACGCCTGCAGGGCCAGAAAGCTTGCCAGGAAACCGATCACGAAGGCGAACAGGATCGGCTTGACCGCGGCATCACCCAGTGCGCTGCCGAGCACGTAGGTCACCGGGTCGGAAACCTCACCCGAGGTGACCTTGTCGAAGTCGGGCACCGCCAGGGTCACGGCGAGCGACGCGTACGCGATCACCAGGGCGATGAAGGCGATCGAGAACAGCATGGCCTTGGGCACATTGCGCCGGGGCTCCTTGACTTCCTCGGCGATCGCACCGGCACTCTCGAAGCCGAGGATCGACCAACCGGTGAAGGCCAGCGCGGCCAGGAACGGGCCCGATGCGTAAGCCCAGGTCCAACCGCTGTTCAGGTCGATACCGTGCAGCACGGCGTCGAATCCGTGATGCCGGTGGAACAGCAGCAGGTAGGTACCCAGTCCGACGGAGGCCACGATCTCGGCGATGATGCTGCCGACCATCAGCGCCTTCAGCAGCCCGCGGCCCAGAATGTTGGCTCCGGTGCCGGCGAGCAGGATGAGCAGCGCGATGGTGCTCTGCTGGACGGCGCTGGGGCTCTCGATGCCGATGAGCTGGGCCAGGAATCCGGCCCCGGCGTAGGCGACGGTGGCCATGATGATCACCAGGGCCCACATGTACACCCAGCCGGCGAACCAGCCGGCCACTTCCCCGGCCAGGCGCTTGGTCCACTGATAGATGGAACCTTCGAACGGCCATCGCGACACCAGTTCGGCGAAGGCCATGGCGACGATGAACTGGCCCGTCCCGACGATGACGAACGTCCACCAGAATCCGGGGCCTGCGGTCGACAGCGACAGACCGTAGATCCCGTACATCGCAACGATGGGAGAGATGAACGCGAACGCGAAGGCGAACGCCGACCACAGCGAGAACTCGCGCTTCAATTCCACTGGCGCAGAATCTATTTGGCTGCCAGACGCCATATGTACCACCTTTCGCCGCCACCAAGACAACGAAGTATGGACATGGGCTCGGGCGCGCGGCATCCCAATGCGGCAATCCCGGGTTGGCCCTACAGTCGCGCGGTCACGGACTGTAGAGACGTACAGCGGCCACACCGGCGCCGAAACATTCCGGTCTTGTGGACTTCACGTGGGTGCGTTGGAGATTGGTGAGCGCGCTCTCGGTGTTGCACTGAGACCGGACCGACCGGCTGCGGTAGCTTCCACGCAGGCGCCTCTGGAAATCCGGCCGGCAGGTCCGTCGGCAGCTCAGGAGGGATCCCGGTGAATGACGTCAAACCGTTCTCGCCCTCGATCGACTGGAGTTCGGAGCTACTGCACTCCCTGTGGTGGCTGGCGCAGGCCTGGACCATCACGGCGGTGTGCACCCTGGCGGTACTGATCCTGCTCGCCCGGTTCACCACCTGGGGCAGGCAGTTCTGGACCGTCACCGGCGCGTACTTCACCGGGCGCCACAGCCTCAAGCCGTGGCTGACACTGGCCGCGATGTTGCTGTCGGTGATCATCGGTGTGCGGCTGGCGGTGTTGTTCAGCTACCAGAGCAATGACCTGTACTCGGCGGCACAGGTCGCGGTGCAGGGCCTGGCCACCGGCAACGAGGCGGTCAGAGACTCCGGGATCCGCGGCTTCTGGATCGCTCTGCTCATCTTCTCGGTGCTGGCCGCCATCCTGGTCACCCGGGTGCTGGTGGACCTGTTCATGACCCAGCGCTTCATGCTGGCCTGGCGCACCTGGCTGACCGACCGGCTCACCGGGGACTGGCTCGACGGCCGCGCCTACTACCGGTCCCGGTTCATCGATCAGACCATCGACAACCCCGATCAGCGCATCCAGTCCGACATCGACGTGTTCACCGCGCTGTCGGGGCCGCAGCCCAACACCCCGCACCAGACCAGCAACGGCACTCTGCCGTTCGGCGCCATCTCGTCGGTCGTCTCGGTCGTCTCGTTCACCTCGATCCTGTGGAACCTCTCGGGTGACCTCAGCGTCCTCGGGCTCCAGATTCCTCGCGCGATGTTCTGGTCGGTGTTCGTCTATGTCGCCTTCGCCACCGTCATCGCCTTTGCCCTCGGCCGCCCGCTGATCCGGCTGTCGTTCAACAACGAGAAGTTCAACGCGGCGTTCCGCTACGCACTGGTGCGCCTGCGCGATGCCGCCGAGTCGGTCGCGCTGTACCGCGGAGAGAAGGTCGAACGATCGCAGCTACGCGAACGTTTCGCCGCGGTGGTCGCCAACTACAAACACTTCGTCAACCGGACCATGGTGTTCACCGGGTGGAACCTGTCGATGAGCCACATCATCATCCCGCTGCCCTGGGCGCTGCAGGCCCCGCGGTTGTTCAGCGGCCAGATCCAGCTCGGCACGGTCAATCAGTCCGTGGCCGCCTTCGGCGCGATCCAGGACGCGTTGTCGTTCTTCCGCAATTCCTATGACACTTTCGCGGGTTACCGCGCCTCGATCATCCGCCTGCACGGCCTGGTCACCGCCGACCAACAGAGCCGCGAGCTGCCACAGCTGGAAGTCGCAGAGCTCGCCGAGGGCTCCACCAGCCTGGTCGAGCTCGGTGACGTCGAGGTGCGCAACCCGGCCGGCGAGCAGTTGATCGACGACCTCAGCCTGTCACTGGCAGCCGGCGAGGCGATGATCATCACCGGCAAGTCGGGTACCGGCAAGACCACCCTGTTGCGCAGCATCGCCCAGCTGTGGCCATATGCCTCCGGCACGGTGCAATGCCCGCAGGGGGACAACGAGACGCTGTATCTGTCGCAGGTTCCCTACGTTCCGTTGGGCGATCTGCGGACCGTGGTGTCCTACCCGCACCAGCCCGGGGAGCTGCCCGACAAGGCGTTGCAGGATGCCCTCCTCGCGGTCGCGCTGCCGCGCTATGTCGGCCGGCTCGACGAGGACGGCGACTGGGCCAAGGTGCTCTCGCCCGGCGAGCAGCAACGCGTCGCGTTCGCCCGGGTGCTACTGACCAAGCCGAAGGTGGTGTTCCTCGACGAGGCGACCTCGGCGCTCGACGAGCCGCTCGAGTTCATGATCTACAGCCTGATCCGGCGCGAACTGCCCGACACCGTCTTGGTGAGCGTCACCCACCGCTCCACGGTGCACCGGCACCACAACACGCACCTGGAACTGCTCGGCGAGGGACAGTGGCGGCTCGGTCCCGTCGACGAGACCGAACCGGTCGGCGTGTAATGCCTGCTGAGGCACGCTGGCAGCCCACCCCTGTCCCGCGTCTGGTAGGACGGTGGCACGACACCACGTAGTAAGGTAAGCCTTCGCACAATGCCCGACCGTTGCATCGTGCTCCCCTCACCGACCACCAAGGGTTCCTGATGGCCGATTCCAGAGCCCCCCACACGGGGGTTGCTCGATGGATCCGTCGATTCGCCATTCCGGTGATTGTCGGCTGGATCGCACTGCTCGCATACCTGAGCGCCACCGTCCCTCCGCTGGAGGTGGTGGGCCAGATGCGCTCGGTGTCGATGAGTCCCAGCGACGCACCCTCGGTGATCGCGATGAAGCGCGTCGGCACGGTGTTCGACGAGTTCCACTCCGACAGCTCCGCGATGATCGTGCTGGAGGCCGAGGACAAGCTCGACGACGACGCCCACCGGTTCTACAACGACATGGTCGACAAGCTGGAAGTCGACAAGGAGCACGTCGAGCACGTCCAGGACTTCTGGGGTGACCCGCTGACCGAGGCCGGCGCGCAGAGCAACGACGGCAAAGCCACCTACGTGCAGGTCTACCTGGCCGGCAACATGGGTGAGGCGCTGGCCAACGAATCGGTGGAGGCCGTCCAGAAGCTGATCGCGGGGCTGACCCCACCCCCGGGTCTCAAGGTTTACGTCACCGGGCCAACCGCCCTGGCCGCCGACCAGCAGATCTCCGGCGACCGCAGCGTCAAGATCATCGAAGGCGTCACCTTCGTCGTCATCATCACGATGCTGATGCTCGTCTACCGGTCGATCATCACGGTGATCCTGGTGCTGGCGATGGTGGTGATCGAGCTCTCGGCGGCCCGCGCCGTGGTGGCGTTCCTGGGCTATCACGAATTGATCGGCCTTTCGACCTTCGCGACGCAGCTCCTGGTCACACTCGCGATCGCCGCGGCCACCGACTACGCGATCTTCCTGATCGGCAGATATCAGGAAGCCCGAAGCGTGGGCGAGGACCGCGAACAGGCTTACTACACGATGTTCCACGGCACGGCGCACGTGGTGCTCGGCTCCGGTATGACGATCGCCGGCGCGACGCTGTGTCTGCACTTCACCCGGCTGCCGTATTTCCAGACTCTCGGCATCCCGATGGCCGTCGGCATGACGGTCACGGTGTTGGCGGCGCTGACGCTGGGTCCGGCGGTGATCACGGTGGCCAGCCGGTTCGGCAAGGTACTCGAGCCCAAGCGCGCCATGCGCATCCGCTTCTGGCGGCGACTCGGGGCCTTCGTGGTGCGCTGGCCGGGACCGGTTTTGCTGGGCACCATCCTCCTCTCGCTGGTCGGCCTGCTCACGCTGCCGGGCTACCGGACCAACTACAACGATCGCAACTACCTGCCGACCGATCTGCCGGCACAGGAGGGGTTCGCCGCGGCGGACCGGCATTTCTCGGCGGCCAAGATGAACCCCGAGTTGCTGCTCATCGAAACCGACCACGACGTCCGCAATTCGGCGGACTTCCTGGTGATCGACCGCATCGCCAAGCGGGTTTTCGAGGTGCAGGGGGTCGGCAGCGTGCAGGCCATCACCCGCCCGCAGGGTGAGCCGCTGGAGTTCAGCACCATTCCCGCCCAGATGAGTATGGGTGGGGTCATGCAGACGATGAACCGCAAGTACATGTTGGACCGCGCCGATGACATGCTGCTGCAGGCCGACGAGATGCAGAAGACCATCAACACGATGGATCAGATGATCGCGTTGATGCAGGAGATGAGCGGCATCACTCACAACATGGTCGGCAAGATGGACCAGATGGTGGTCGACGTCGCCGAATTGCGGGACCACATCTCCGATTTCGACGACTTCCTGCGTCCGCTGCGCAACTACCTGTACTGGGAACCGCACTGCGCCAACATCCCGGTGTGCTGGTCGATGCGTTCGGTGTTCGACGGCCTCGACGGTGTCGATGCGCTGACCGACAGCATCCAGGAACTGATGCCCGACATGCATCGGCTCGACGAACTGATGCCGCAGATGGCGACGATGATGCAGCCGCAGATCGAGACCATGCGGACCATGAAGACGATGATGCTGACCATGTATCAGACCCAGAAGGGTCTGCAGGATCAGATGGCGGAGATGCAGGACAACCAGACCGCCATGGGTACGGCATTCAACGACTCGAAGAACGACGACACGTTCTATCTTCCACCGGAGACCTTCAACAACGCCGATTTCAAGCGCGGCATGAAGAGCTTCATCTCTCCGGACGGAAAAGCCGTGCGTTTCATCATCTCTCACGATGGTGATCCGCTGACGCCGGAAGGCATCGGCATCATCGACGGCATCAAGCAGGCCGCCAAGGAAGCCATGAAGGGCACACCCTGGCAGGGTTCCAAGATCTACATGGGCGGTACCGCCTCGGCGTTCAAGGACATGCAGGAGGGCAACAACTACGACCTGCTGATCGCCGGGATCTCGGCGCTGTGCCTGATCTTCATCATCATGCTGATCATCACCCGCAGCCTGGTGGCGGCCGCCGTGATCGTCGGCACGGTGCTGATATCGCTGGGAACGTCATTCGGTTTGTCGGTCCTGGTGTGGCAACACCTGATCGGGATCGAACTGCACTTCATGGTGATGGCGATGGCGGTGATCGTGCTGCTGGCCGTCGGCGCCGACTACAACCTGCTGTTGGTGGCACGACTCAAAGAGGAACTGCCCGCCGGTATCAACACCGGCATCATCAGGGCCATGGGCGGCAGCGGGTCCGTGGTGACCGCGGCCGGTCTGGTGTTCGCCTTCACCATGATGGCGATGGTGGTCAGCGAGATGATCGTGGTCGCCCAGGTCGGTTCCACGATCGGGCTGGGTCTGCTGTTCGACACGCTGGTGATCCGGTCGTTCATGACACCGTCCATCGCGGCGTTGATGGGCCGCTGGTTCTGGTGGCCACAGCTGGTGCGCGAGCGGCCGGCGCGCGGCGTGGTCGCGCGGGCGATGGAACGGGAACGGTCGAACGCCTAGCCGGCGACTGACAATTGACGCCGAGCCGTCACTGCGGCGGATTGCAGTCAGTATCGAGCAGCGATCCGCCGCATAGGGGTTATCCACAGATCGCCGAATGGCTCTGGTGAGGATCGCGCCGGTCGACGAGCATCGATTCTGTGGACGTCGGTGATGTTCTTCGGCAGCAGGATGGGGTGATCTCGCGTCGGCAGGCGTTGGATGCGGGGCTGGCTGAGCATGAAATCCGACGATTGCTCAGACGCAATGAGTGGGCGCGGGTGCACGCCGGCGTTTATGTCGGACACACCGGCCCGCTGAGCTGGATACAACGGGCTTGGGCTGCAGTGCTCTACGCGGCCCCGGCCGCCCTTTGCTTCGAATCGGCGTTGGGTGCGCAATCGTTGCCGATCCATGTCGCCGTCGATCGGCAACGGTCGACATTGGCTGAGCCGGTCGGCGTCCGCATTCACCGTGTCACCCACCTCAACGATCGCGTGCTGTGGAACGCCGGCCCGCCGCGGACGCGTTACGAGGAAGCCGCTCTCGACGTCGCCGGCCGTTCTGCGCGCGAACTCGATGCCGTAGCCGTCCTGGCCAATGCCTGCCAATCTCGGCGCACCACTGCGCGGCGGCTGCTGAAAGCCCTCGATTCGCGTGGTCGGCTGCGGCGTCGTCGCTGGTTGCGGGCGGCGCTGGTCGACATCGCCGAGGGCACCTGCTCGGTTCTTGAGCACGGCTATCTTGTCCGCGTCGAGCGTCCGCACGGTCTGCCGCGAGCGACTCGCCAGAAGCGGTCCGCGTCATCGCTCGGTGTCTGCTATCGCGATGCCGAGTACGGAGAACGGCTCGTCGTCGAGCTCGACGGCAGGGTGTTTCATGATTCGGCGAGCAGGCGAGATGCGGATTTCGAACGGGACCTGGATGCCGCGGTCGACGGCCGTTCGACCGTCAGGCTGTCCTATGGGCAGGTCTTCGACCGGCCGTGTCAGACCGCAGGCAAGATCGCTCAGATTCTGCACCGCCACGGGATCGCGGTGGCCGGTCGCCCATGCGGGCCTGGGTGTGCGTTCACGCGACTCGACCGCGCCGCGTAGCCGTCTAAGCGGCGGATTACAGTCAATATCAAGCAGTGATCCGCCGCTTAGGATGTTCGCGGCAGACTCCTAGGCGACTGACGCCGCTATCAACAGCTCGGCGGCGGCGTCGACCCGCGGCCTGTCCGCGGTGACCAGGCCGTCCTGGCACAGTCCGCGCAGGCCGGAGACCACCAAAGTGGCACGCGCGCAGGCACTGTCGGCCGGATACCCGATCACGGACAGAGCTTGCGCGATCGGGGCGATCATCACTTCGACCGCGTTTCGGGCGGCCTCGCCATAAGTCTGGGGGTCGGTGACCGCCAGGCTGAGGACCTGCAACAGCAGGCGCACGTTGCGCCGTTCGCCGCCCCGGGTCAGTTCCTGCCACAGGGTCCGTGCCGCATCCACGAATTCGTCCGCAGTGGTGACACAGGCGAACATCTCCCCCAGCTGCGGACGGCTCGCGTCCAGGGCCTGCGCCAGCAGCTCGGCCCGATCGCCGAAGTAGTACAGCAGCATGCGTTTGCTCGTACCCAGGGCCTCGGCCATCGGCGCCAGCGACATCTCGCCGATGCCGTGCCGTTCGAGATACCCCACGACACCGTTCAGCAGCTCTTCACGCTTGACGGGATCTGCTGTACGGGCCACCCCTTGACTGTACCGATCGGTACATTTATAGTCAATAGCGTACCGATCGGTACATTTGTTGCGGATTGAGGAGGCCTCATGACCGGACTTCGAGTTGCCGTCGTGGGTGCGGGCATCGGCGGGTTGACCGCTGCAATTGCTCTACGAGCCAATGGAATCGACGCGACCGTGTACGAACAGGCGCACGAGCTCAAGGCACTCGGCGCCGGGGTCGCCATCGCCACGAACGGTTCCCGCATCCTGAACAAGCTCGGTGTGGGCAATGCAGTGGCAGCGATCGCGGGTCCGGTCACGCACTATCAGTTCCGCACCTGGCAGGCCGAGCCGATAGCCGGCGAACCGTCGACGCTCGGCTTCGGGGACCCAGCACGTACCTGGTGCCTGCATCGCGGCGAGTTCCAGAAGGTGCTGGCCGACGCGCTGCCCGTCGATGCCCTGCAGTTGGGCCGCTCCTGCGTCGGGGCCACCGAGCACGGCGACGGGGTCCGTGTCGAATTCTCAGACGGCACAACGGTCGACGCGGATCTCCTGGTCGGCGCCGACGGCATCCACTCGCGGCTGCAGGGCAAGGTGACGCGCCCGGCCGCACCCGTGAGCGAGGGAATCATGGCCTACCGCGGGCTGATTCCCGCCGACCGGCTGCGCGGCGTGGTCGACATGAATGCCAGCTCGATGTGGCTCGGCCCCCGGCAGAGTTTCCTGGCCTACCCGGTGTCCGCGGGTGAGCTGATCAACATCGTCGCATTCGTCCCCACCAATCTCACCGTGACCGAATCATGGACCGCGCCTGGTGATGTGGCCGAGCTCGCGGCGGCCTACCGGGGCTGGGACCCGAGAGTGTCATCGATCATCGATGCGATGGATTCCACGTTCCGGTGGGGAATCTATGACCGGGAACCGTTGGACCGCTGGTCCACCGACCGGATCACCCTCCTGGGCGACAGTGCCCATGCGGTCACGCCGCACCTCGGACAGGGCGCCAATCAGGCCATCGAAGACGCGATGACATTGGCCGTCGTCTTGCGTGACGCGCGGCCGGACGAGATCAGAACGCAGCTGCGGCACTACGAGAACCTGCGCATCGACCGCACCGGTCACGTGCGCCGGCAGGCCCGCGCCGCCGGACACATCTACCGTTCGACCGAACTCACCCCGCACGCACAGGCAGAGCAACTGCAAGCGATCCTCGACAGCGTCGCCATCAACACCTATGACGCCGAACGGGTCGCCGAGGAGGCGGGCCAGGCCGCCTGAGCGTTCAGGAAGGCTGCTCCGTCTCGATGTAGGCGGCGAGGACGTCGACCAATGTCCCCAGCTCCTTCGACGAGTCGATCGGCGTCGGCCACACCATCTGCGCCACGACCAGACCCCGCAGGGTTGCCCAGATCAGGTTTCCGATCCCGGCACCCTTCGGCGCGGACAGTCCTTCGGCCAGATGGGAACCCAGCCGGTTGAGATGCTGCATCAGTTCGGCCAAGTGGGTGTTGGCCGAACTGTCACGCATCCCCCGCGTGGAGATCAGGATCTCCAGGGCCGCCATCGACACCGGGCTGGAGAACGCGCGCCAGACGATGTCGACGATCAGCTCGGTGCGTGCCCGGGTCGTCATCCCCTCATCGAAGGCGGGTAGGTCGGCCAGCGTTTCGGCCAGATCGCCGAATCCCTTGTCCACCACGGCCATCAGCAGCCCGTCGAGGTCGCCGAAGTGGTACTGGACGACACCCCATGTCACCCCGGCCCGCCCGGTGATGTGCCGGACGCTTGGTGGGGTGAATCCTTCGTCCAGGATGCAGCGCACCGTTTCGGCGATCACCGCCTCACGGGTGCGTTCGGCACGGGCCTGGCTTCCGGTGGCGGGCCGGCGGGGCGCGGTCATGGTCGCGATGTCACCACATCACCCCGCGGAGGTGATCCAGCGGGCGCAGGTCGTGCGCGGCGAGGATGCCGCTCGGCGCGGAGCACACCGTGTCGATCGCGTTGATTGCGCGCGCCGCAGTGGCGATCACACCACCCTCGTTGTGGTCGACGCCCGCCCCACCGACGTGGGTGTTGATCTCGACGCCGGGGCTGCCCTCGATGACGACGCGATGCACACCGGGGTGTCCGTCGGGCGGGTACGGCCATTCCGGCGCTGCCGCCTCGGTCAATCGGTTGACATGCTCCATCGTGATGACCGCTGCGCCGTCGCGCATCCCCTCGACGCCGAACCGGACCGCTGCCACCTGCCCTGGGTCAACGTTCATCATGGTGCACTCGATGGGCGCAGAGGTGACCCAGGGCTCCCAGCGCTCACGTACCTCGTCGAGCGTCACACCCAGGTCGTCGGCCAGGGCGCGGACCTGCGCGCCCCACATGGAGGCAAGCACGCCGGCAGGGACATCACCGGGCAGTGGTCAGCCGGCTCTCCGAAACCGAAACTGGCACCGGTGAATTCGGCATCGTCGTAGGAACCGTAGTCGAATACCTCCTGCACCGTGATGGCGGTGGCACGCGCTGCCAGGCTCAGGGCGGTGTAGACGAGCGTGTCCCCGGAGAAACCCGGATCGATCCCGTTGATGTACAGCGTCGAATTCCCCGCGGCACAGGCCTCCCGCAGCGGCCCGCTCAACCATTCCCCGGCCTGATCGGGCGCGACCATCCAGACGAAGGAGGTCCCGACGACGTTCGTGCCGGCCCGCAGAAACCGGGTGATGTCGGACAGCGCCTCGGCCGGGCGGGTTTCGGCTTGTGACGTGTAGACGACACAGTCCGCGTTCAGGCTGACCAATTGGTCGATGTCGTCCGTGGCGATCACCCCGGTCGCTCCGTCGATGCCGCACAGTTCTGCCGCGTCGCGCCCGATCTTGCCTGCACCGGACGCATGTACTCCGACGAGCTCGAGATCGGGGCGTTCGATGAGGCTGCGCAGTGCGTGCCGACCCACGTTGCCGGTAGAGAACTGGATGACGCGACGGGACAAGGGATCTCCTCAGAGCAGGTCGGTGATGGTCTTGAGGCCGGCCTCGTAGAGGACACCGGGAAGCATGCCGCCGTCGATCTCTATGGTCGTGCCGTTGATGAAATCGGCTGCGCCGGAGGCGAGGAAGACACACGTCAGCCCGACCTCGGCCGGTTCGCCGCCGCGCTTCATCGGGACGGCGTCGAAGTACTTCGTTCCCGTCGGATCGTCTTTGGGCAGTACGAAGGACCGGAAGTTCTCTGTGATCGTCGGTCCGAGCGCGACGCAGTTCACCCGTGCCGTGGGGCCCCACTCCTCGGCCAGGGAGCGGGTCAGCTGGTTGAGACCGGATTTGGCCGCGCCGTACGACACCAAGGTCGGCGATCCGGCCGGGTGTCCCGCACCGCTGGAGATGTTGATGATGCACCCGGTGCCGTCCTGGGTCTTCATCTGGCGAAACACCCGCACGGCGAACCACAGCGGACTGATGAGGTTCATCTGAACGGCGAACGCGTGGAACAGCGCGGTGCGCTCGAAGTCGTCATCGGAGGACGGCGCACCCTGAATCTTCGACACCAGGGCCGGGACATCCTCGGCGTGCGGGGAGGGCACGGTGCCGCCGGCGTTGTTGATCAGGATGTCGATCCGGCCGTAGGTGTCGGCCACCTGCTGCACGAGGGCATCGATCGCGCGGTAATCGCCTTGGTCGCAGACCAACTGGGCAGACCGGTCCCGCCAGGCGTCCTCGATCCCCGGAATTTCCGACAGTGCCGACCGAGAGCACCCCACGACGGTCGCCCCGGCGCGCAGCAGTTCATGCGCGATGCCGACGCCCACCCCGCGGCTGGTTCCGGTGACGATGGCGACTTTGCCTTCGAGTGCTGCCACGAGTCAGAAAATTACACGTTTAATGTTTTGGCGGCAATGGTGCGCCACCGGCCTGACCATGGAGGGACGGTCTCGCGGCACCGTCCTGACTTCGAGGCGACGGTGTGATCCTCGTCCCTCGAGCCGCCGGCGACCACCAAGCCACCATTTATTAGGTTAGGCTAAGCTGCCCGACCGCGCCGGCTGCCGTCCAACGTCACGCGCCGAGGCCAGCGGGTCGCTCAATGACGAGAAACCCAGCGAGCACCACATCGTCACACGCTGAGCGCGCCGTCCACGGCGCCGGGGTGAGGAGACCACGTCTGAACGGCCGGTATGACCCCGCCCAAGAGAAGAGCAGCTGTGGCGTCGGATTCCTGACGCGAAAGGACGGCGTTCAGACCCACGAAGTCATCCGCATGCTGCACGAAGCGCTGTGCGCGGTGCCCCACCGCGGCGGTATGTCCTCGGAAGGCGTCGGCGACGGCGCGGGGGTGAACCTCGACCTTTCCCTGCGGTTCTTCGCCGGGCTCACCGGCCGCGACGACCTGCGACTCGGACAGTTCGGAGTGGGAAACTTCTTCCTGCCGACAGATTCCGATCAACATGGTGCCGCCGAGGCGGTCATCGACGAGGCCCTGGCGGCGCAGGGGTTCCGGACGTTGCTCAAACGGGATGTCCCCGTGGATGACTCAGCGATCAGACCGGCCGCCGTCAGATACCAGCTGCCCATCCGGCAATGGGTGTTCTGGTCGGGCACGGACGCGATTTGCGACCGCGGGATCCACGACGCCCTGATGGCCATCGAAGCCGTCGCCTACACGCATCCAGACCTCCAGGGGCTCTACCCCCTGTCGCTGAGCTCGCGAACCCAGGTCCTCAAGGGCCGGCTCAACTCCGACGAGGTGGTGCCGTACTTCCGCGATCTCTCAGATCCCCGCATGGAAGTGCACTCGATGTTCTTCCACACCCGGTTCTCGACCAACACCGCACCGAACGCCACCATGGCGCAGCCGTTTCGGCTCATGGCGCACAACGGTGAACTGAACACCGACAAGAAGAACCGACTTTCCGACAACGCGATCGCGCGGGCCCGCAATCGCGCGATCGTCCGCCCCGTGGGGCAGTCCGACAGCTGCCGCCTCGACCAGACATTGCAGAACCGGGTGCTGGAGGACGGCCTGGACCTGGTCACCGCCGTGGTCGCGATGATGCCGCCGGCCTGGGAGAACGACGCCACACTGTCGCCGAGGGTACGGGCGATGCTGGAGTACTTCAGCCTCTACGAGGAGAAGAACGACGGGCCGGCGGCGCTGATCTTCGGCGACGGCAACATCATCGGCGCGCGCCTGGACCGGTTAGGGTTACGCCCGCTGCGCACGGTCGAGACCGCCGACTACCTCGGGGTGATGTCAGAAGCCGGGCAGGTCCGCTTCCCCCGGCCGACGTGATCCGGCGCGGCCGTATCGAGGCCGGCGGCATGCTCTATTACGACCATGCCGAGCGTCGGTCCTACACCACCACCGAGGCACTGGAAAAGCTTGCGCATCAAGCTGATTACCCGGAAATGCTGGACGCCGCCAGGATCAACCTGAACGATCTGCCCGCCGTCGCGCCCGAGAACCAGCTCGCGCCGGCACGGTACAACGGCGACCTCAACCGGCATCAGCGATACGTCGCCTACTCGCTCAACCAGGAGAGCTTCAAGTTCCTGATGGACCCGATGCTGGCCACCGGCCAGGAGAAGATCTCGGCCATGGGCTACGGCGCGGCCATCAATGCGCTGTCCAATCACGAAGGGGGCATGGCCCGGTACTTCTCGCAGCGTTTCGCGCAGGTGACCAACCCTCCCCTGGACAGCATCCGCGAGGCCGACGGGATGACGTTGCGGGTGGCGCTGGGCGCCAGGCCCAACAGCGGGGCCGTCCCGGCGCCGCAGATCGTGGTTCCGTCACCGATTCTGACCCACCGCGACATGCTCAAGATCCGCGATCAGCAGCACACCCCGGTGCGCCGGTTCGGCATGCGATACCGGATCGATCTCGCCGACTCCGCCGCCAACGCCTGCGCACTCGTGAACGCCATCGACGCCCTGTGCGACGACGTCGAGGCATTCGCGCGGGACACCGGTGGTATCGCGGTCATCTCAGACCGGCACGTCGAGAGCACGCTGGCGGCAATGCCGCTCACCATCGTCATCTCCGCGATCAACCAGCGGCTCATCGAGGAAGGCCTGCGATTGCGGGTCTCGGTGATCGCCGAGAGCGGTCAGCTGTCCTCGTCGCACCACATCGCGACGGTGCTCGGTTTCGGCGCGTCGGCGGTGTACCCGTTGGCCGTGCAGATGCGGGCCGAGGAGAAGTTCGGCGACGGCGCTGACGTGGCGTTCAAGCAGTTCGCGAAGGCGGCCGAGAAGGCGCTCATGAAGACCATGGGCCGGGTCGGGCTGTGCACGGCCGAAAGCTACATCGGCGGCGAGTTCTTCGAGCCCAGCTATCTCGATACCGGGGACCCGGTGCTGCACCGCTACTTCCCGAACGTGGTTTCTCCGGTCGCCGGTGTCGGATTCAGCACCCTGGCCGCCACCGTGGCCGACTGGCACGCCCGCGCGCTGGCCGTCACCGGCGAGAAGGACATCCCGCTGCTGGGGTTGTTCAAGGAGCGGGCCGAGGGAGCCGGACACTCGTACGGGACCACCGCGGTACGGGGATTCGTCGACATGACCGAGGAGTCCATCTCGTTCGGCGACGAGGCGCGGCCCGAGAATCCCGACATGACCGATCCGGTGTTCCTGCGGGGACTGCCGCTGCACCAGCTCGAAGGCGCGTTCGGCCTCGATGACGAGGCCTACCGCAACAACAGCTTCGACGCGCTGACCCCACGAGCCATCAACAGCTTCGACATCACGCCCGGTTACCGCAGTTTCGTGTTCGCGATGAACACCGAACGCACCCGCCGCCCGGCAGCCCTGCGTGACGTGCTGGCGTTTCCGGCCGACGTCAGCTTCCTGCACAGTGCCGACGAATTCCGCTCCGAGTTGGGTCAATTCGCCCGCTCCGGAAACAACAGCTTCGCCGTCCGTGGTCTGACGTGCGGCCAGGTCGGTGACGAGTTCACGCTGCGGCTCGCGCACGGCACCGAACGTCTGGTGGCGCTTCAGGATTCGCTGACGCAGCGGTTCGGCGCCGACATCGTCGACTCCGAGGTGATCGGTGACCGGCTGTGGCTGCGTGCCGCCGGTGAAGCGCTGCGTTACCTCGCGAAGGTCCGGACCGCACCGGCGTCGATTCCGTTGGCCTCGGTGCAACCGGCGAGCGAGGTCGCGGCCACCCTGGCCTCGGGCGCGATGAGCCACGGCGCCCTGGTTGCTCCCGCGCACGAGGCGGTGGCGCACGGCACCAACATGGTCGGCGGCCTGTCGAACTGCGGTGAGGGCGGCGAGCATCTGACCCGCTACGGCACCATCCGCGGCTCACGGATCAAACAATTCGCCTCCGGGCGCTTCGGGGTGTGGGCGGGCTATCTCGCCGACCCGATGCTGCGGGAGCTGGAGATCAAGATCGGTCAGGGCGCCAAACCCGGTGAGGGCGGCCAGCTCCCGGCGCCGAAGGTGAGCGTGCAGATCGCCGCGGCCCGTGGTGGAACCCCGGGCGTCGAGTTGGTGTCCCCGCCGCCTCATCACGACACGTACTCGATCGAGGACCTCGCGCAGCTCATCCACGACTGCAAGGCCGCCCGGGTGCGGGTGATCGTCAAGCTCGTCTCGTCCGAGGGCATCGGCACCATCGCCGTGGGTGTGGCCAAGGCTGGGGCGGACGTCATCAACGTCGCCGGCAACACCGGCGGCACCGGCGCGGCCGCCGTCACCAGCCTCAAGTACGCCGGCCGGTCCGCCGAGATCGGCGTCGCCGAGGTGCATCAAGCGTTGTGCGCCAACGGTATCCGGCAGAAAGTGATGCTCCGCTGTTCGGGCGCCCACCAGACCGCCGGTGACGTGGTCAAGTCCGCACTGCTGGGCGCCGACAGCTTCGAGTTCGGCACCACCGCGCTGATGATGCTCAAGTGCGTGATGGCCAAGAACTGCAACATCAAGTGCCCGGCCGGGCTGACCACGAACGCCGAAGCGTTCGAAGGCGATCCGCGGGCGCTGGCCCAGTATCTGCTGAACATCTCCCATGAGGTCCGCGAGATCCTGGCCACGCTCGGCCTGGCGTCGCTGCGCGCCGCCCGTGGACGTAGTGACCTGCTGCACCTGCTCGACCATCCGTCGAGCATCGGCCGGCTCGACCTGCGCGCCATGCTTGCGGTGGCCGAGGAGTTCGTCGTCGACGCGCCGATCTACATGGAGAAGGACTACGCGGTCGACGACGCGTTCCTGGCGCAACTCGATCTGGCGGGCACGGCGTTCGCCCCGGTGCGCCTCACCAATCAGAACAAGAGTGTCGGCGGGCAGCTGGCCATCGACATCGAGCGGAAGCTCAATCACGAGGGCAGCCCTGCCTCCGGATCAGCGATAGCCACTGACGATCGGGGGCGCCGCTACCTGCTGCCCGACAGCGTGGCGATCACCACCACCGGATCCGCGGGCCAGAGCTACGGAGTGTTCTGCAACGACGGTATGACGCTGACCCACACGGGAACCTGTAACGACGGCGTCGGCAAGAGCGCGTGCGGCGGCACCATCGTGGTCCGCTCCCCCGGTGGCGGATCCGCCACCCCCGGCGGCAACGTGCTGATCGGCAACTTCGCCCTGTTCGGCGCCTCGGGTGGGCGGTTGTTCGTCGAAGGCGAAGCCGGTGACCGCTTTGCGGTACGCAACTCGGGTGCCACCGCGGTCGTCGAAGGTGTCGGAGAGTTCCTGTGCGAGTACATGACCAACGGTGCGGTGTTCAACATCGGCGGCTTCGGCAAGGGCGTCGCCAACGGCATGAGCGGCGGCTTCCTCTACCAGTACGACCCCGACGACGAGCTCGGTTCGAAGGTCAGTACTGATTCCGCGCTGATCGCACCGGTCACCGGGGCGCCGTTTCACGAGGTCGCCGCCCGGACCTTGCTCGAATGGCACGCGGCGGCCACCGGGTCGGCGAAAGCTCAAGCGCTGCTGTCGGACTGGGAGACCGCCCGCCACCACATCCGGTACGTGATGCCGCGCGCACTGCTGCAGTACCAGGACTCCGACGCGATCCTGGCAGCCAAGACCCGCAAAGAACTGCTCGACGAGCTCGCGGCGTCGCTCGCCGGATACCAGGTGCAGAAGTTCAAGCGCTCCTATCGGGACCGGCAGATCGTCCTCGGCGGTGCGGTACCCGGCTACGGCGATACCGACACCGAGGGCATGTTCGCGTTGCTCAACACCTACACGGTGCTGAACATGGCGCAGCAGTTGGCGCTGTCGCGAACACCGGGGGTGGCGGATGTGACCGATCCGCTGATCGGGAAGGCGGTCCGGAACCTCGTCCTGACCGAGGACTTCTTCCTGATCCAGAAGTTGCAGCGCTATGCCCGCGAAGCCATCGAGGTGTTCAGCGACGAAGAGTTGGCCGTGTTGATCGCGGACAAGCGGATCACCGATTACAAGGAGGCGCTGACGCAACGCAATGTGCTGTCGACGGACTCTCTCGGAACCTACGGCTGGATCCTGCACCAGAACGCCAAGAACACCGACAAGATCGGGCGCCTGCCCTCGTTCGAGGAGCTGTTCGCCCACAAGGTGATTCCCGACGTCGTGATGTCCGGCCCCACCGTCGCCAGCCTGGAGACCGCGTAACAGCCATGAAGATCGCCTACATCCCCCAAGACGCCCCGTTCAACGAGGACCAGCGCGCCTGGCTCTCGGGCTTCCTGGCCGGTCTGCACTCCCGGCTCGCCATGAACGTGGCGACGCCGCCGTCGACCGCCGACCAGGCGGCGCCGCGGCCGGCGCTGCGGATTCTCTACGGCACCCAGACCGGCAACGCCGAGGCAGTCGCGGGCGACGCCGCCGCGGCGGCCAAGGGCCAAGGATTCGACGTGACGGTGAGCGGGCTCGACGAGATCGCCCTTGAGCAGTTCGCCGGGTTGCGCTACGTCCTCATCATCACCTCCACCTACGGCGAGGGCGAGATGCCCGACAACGCCGAATTGTTCTGGGACGCCTTGTCCTCCACCCAGGCTCCACGTCTGGAGGGCGTGTCCTACGGTGTCCTTGCCCTCGGCGACACCAGCTACGACGGTTTCTGCCAGGCCGGCAAGCTCATCGACACAAGGTTGGAGCAACTCGGCGCGAGCCGCATCGTCGGCCGCGCCGACTGCGATGTGGACTACGAACAACAGGCTGCCGACTGGGTCCAGGGTGCGATCGGATCGCTGGTCACTCTGGCCGGCGCCAGCGGCAGCCCCGGCACTCCGCCCCCCAGCACCGTCGCCCGCTCCGGGTGGACCCGCAAGAACCCGTTCCTCGCCGAGCTGCCGGTCAATCGCCTGCTCTCCGGGACGAATTCGGCCAAGGAGATCCGGCACTACGAATTCGCCCTCGCCGACAGCGGGATCACCTATGAGGCCGGTGATGCGCTCGCCGTCGTCCCGCAGAACGATCCGGCGCTCGTCGAGGCCATCGCCGCGCACTTCCGGGTGTCATCCGACACACTCGTCGACGGCACGCCCCTTGGCGAACTACTCGGGCATCGGTACGAGATCAGTACACCGTCCAAGGATCTGCTGAGCGAGATCGAGAGCCGCGCCGAGAACGAGGAGTTCTCCCACGCGCTCCGCGGCGGGGTGAAGGAAGTGCTGGAGCGCTGGCTGTACGGCAAGGACGTGTTGGATGTGCTGCGGATCGGTGGCGATGCCCTCGGTCTTGAGGAGTTCATCGGACTGCTGAAACCGTTGCAACACCGTGCCTATTCGATCTCGTCGAGCTCGATGGCCCACCCCGATCACATCCACCTCACCGTCGCGAGCGTGCGCTACCGCAACACCGGCCGCGACCGCGGCGGGGTCTGTTCGACGTTCTTGGCCGACCGGTGTGGCCAGGCACGAATCTTTCTGCAACCCAACAAGTCGTTCCGGGTTCCCGCCGACGATGTGCCGATGATCATGGTCGGCCCCGGCACCGGCGTGGCACCGTTCCGGGCGTTCCTGCAGGAGCGCGAGCAACGTGGTGCCGGCGGGCGCAACTGGCTGTTCTTCGGGGACCAACACCGCGAACACGATTACATCTACGCCGAGGAGCTCGCGGCCTGGGAGCAGTCCGGCCTGCTCAACCGGTTGGATCTGGCGTTCTCCCGCGATCAGTCGGCCAAGATCTATGTCCAGAACCGGATGCGGGACAACGGCAGGGAACTCTTCGCGTGGCTGCAGGACGGCGGGCACTTCTACGTGTGCGGCGACGCGGCCCGGATGGCCAAGGACGTCGACAGCGCCCTGCACGACATCGTCGGTGAACACGGTGGCCTCGGTGTCGACGAGGCCACCGAGTACGTCAACACACTCAAGCGGGAGAAACGGTACGTGCGCGATGTGTACTGATGGTCGACGGTGCGAAAACTGCCCGGCCAAGCGGATCACCGCCGGGCCCAAGATAATTGCCCAGGCTCTCCCGTTCCTCGGCACCGTGGTGGCTGTCACCGCCAACGATGCCGCGCTGCTGAGCCACACCGGCGCCTACCTGGCCCCGGCTCTTCCCGGTGAGGCGTTGCGTTGCGGCGACGAGTACATCGGGCTTCGGCTGCATCCTGGACGCATCCGCGACACCTATCTCA
This sequence comes from Mycobacterium sp. 134, assembly GCF_048282715.1. Taxonomy (NCBI): domain Bacteria; kingdom Bacillati; phylum Actinomycetota; class Actinomycetes; order Mycobacteriales; family Mycobacteriaceae; genus Mycobacterium; species Mycobacterium sp. 134. The sequence goes on along the minus strand of NZ_JBLVUN010000008.1, from coordinate 2,444,065 downwards.
CGCCGCGGGCCTTGATCCTGGCCGACGAAACCGGGACTCACCGAGCCCATTTCACCCCGATGTCAGATCACCTCTCCATTCAAGCGCTCGAGATGGCGCCCGCCGGGCAGACCGAATCTATTGAGGCCGTTGACTGGTCGGCCGCCAGCTGGAGCGAAACCGACCAGCTGACCCACCTCGACGAACTCACTCCCCAGCGATACCAGGTGCTGCCGTTCACCGGCGCCCGCCAGATCGACCCGCGTGTCATCCCGCACCTGCTGGCCCACCTGGTCGACATGGATCTGCCGTTCACCGTCGGTGTCCCCGCCGGCGGATGCGTGCAGTTCCACCGCGGCCGGGCCGCGCTGTTCGACGGTTCCGGTCCACACTTCGCGGTGGTCTTCGGAGCTTGCCGATATGTGGTCGACCCCGTGTTCGTGGCGGAGTGCTGGGTCACGCAGTCGTCGAGTGCGGCCGGGCTGACATCGGCCCTTGAGCTCTACGACCACAGCAACCGCTGCGTCAGCGTCATCACCCAAACCGGACCGCTGTGCGAGCATCTGCATGAGGCCTGGGAAGCGATCGCGGCTTCGCTGCCGGAAGTCGAGCGGTAGCGGCGAGATTGCCACCGGTTCGCCGGTGGCTATCGCGCGAGCAGCGCCGCTTCCTGCGGGGTGACCAAGCGCTCCTGCTTGGCGGGATACCGGCGGCTCTTGATGGGGCAACGGATCAGCGAGAGGGCGATCCGCGCGGTGCGCGCGTCAACTGTTCGGCTGATGTACACGGCGGTTCACTCCGTTCCTCTGGTTGACCGTTGTCGGCTTGGTACCGGATACACGGTGCGTGGGGGCATCGGGTTCACGGCTCCCCGGGCAACATCGGTACCCCGGGGATCATCGGGTAGGCGCCGGCCGGTTGTTGCACGATGCCGGCCGGTTGTTGGACGGTACCGACCGGGGCGCCGAGACCCGGTTGACTCTTGTGGCCTCCGGTCAGTATCGACAGCAGCGATGCGTAGTCATCGATGGCGTTGACCAACGCACCGGGATCGAACGGCACCGCGGGCGCCTGGTCGTCGGTGGCGAGCGGCGTCCGCGGCGCGGCTGCGGCCGATGCGTTGCTCACCGCCAGGACCGCCAACGGACCCGCGAGGATCAACGCCGCATACCCGAGTCGTCGGCCAAAGGTGATGTATGCAGACATGCTGGTTTCCCCGATCTGACGTGAAGTGCATTTGTTGCACTTGAGTCACTTTGGAAACACTGGTCCGCAACGGTCACATTTGGGGCACGACACCGTCACAAATCGCACCCTATGGCGTGGCTTTGTCTTTGCCAGACAGCGGCTGTGAGACGCTGCCGCGCTCGTGGGAGGTCAGTTCTCCTTCAGGCCCAATGCGCGGACCATCGTGAAGAACAGGTCGGTCTGATCACTCAGGCCGACGATGTCGGCTGCACTGGGGCCATAGGCGGCGATACGCAGCTGGGATCCGGTGTGGCCCTGGTCCATCGCGTCGAGGTTGTCCGAGGTGCCGTAGGAGACGGTCAGGTTCTGGCCGTCCTTGCTGCGCAGGACCCGCGTCAGGCCCGGGTAGATGGCGTCGCGGGTGACCTCGAAGGGCAGTTTCGCCTCGGTCGCGGCGTCCTGGACATCCTCGACGCTCATGGATTCCACGATCTGGCTGCTGTGCGCATGGTCAGCGGTGACGATGACCAGGGTGTCCTTGTTCTCCTTGGCGAAATCGAGGGCCACCTTGGCGGCCTCGTCGAGATCGACGGTCTCGCCGATCTGCCCACACGGGTTGGCGGCATGGTCCTGCTTGTCGATCGAGGCGCCCTCGACCTGCAGGAAGAAGCCGTCCCCGTCTCCCTTGAGCAGATCGATGGACTTCTTGGTCATGGCCGCCAGCGTGGGCACCGCGGCACCGCGGTCCGGGTTGTCCTTGCACTCGGCGGCCGGTTGCAGATAGCCGCCCTTGCCGGCGACCGGTCCGTTCCAACGGGTCGGCATGTTGCCCTCGGCGAACAGGCCGAGCAACGGCGCATCCTGGTCGGCCTTGTCTGTGTTGTCGAGTTCGTCGGCATTGCGCACGATGGTGAAGCCGCGCTCCTTGGCCTGAACTTCCAGCGTCTTGCCTTGGTATTCACCGGCTTTGGCGACCTGCGCGAAGGTTTCGGCGCCGCCGCCCATCACCACGTCTGCGCGCGTTGCCAGCAGCTGCTCGGTGATCGAACCGTTGCCGCCCTTCTCCAGGGCGTTCGACGGGCAGTCCTTGGTCGTCTCGTCAGGTCCGTAGCAGTCCCGCTCGGTGACGTGGGCGAGCTGAACGGCCGGGGTGGCGTCCTGGATCTCGGAGGTGGTGATGTCGCCGGTGGCCTTGCCCGCCTCCTTGGCCAACTGCAGCAGGGTCTTCTGATCCTTGCCGTGGATGTCCACCGCGATCGCACCGTTGTAGGTCTTGGTGCCGGTGGCCCAGGCCGATCCGCTGGCCGCCGAGTCGGTGACGTATGTCGGCTTGCCGCTCTTGTCCAGCGAGTAGTGGGTGTACTGCCCCGTCAGCGGGAACGCGTCCAGCCCCGGGAAGGCGCCGCCGGCGCCGTGGGCGTAGTTGCGGGCCACGGTGATCTCCGAGTCACCCATGCCATCGCCGATCAGCAGGATGACGTTCTTGGCGCCGGTGTTCTTGATGGAGTCGGCGATCAGTGCGGAGCGATCATCGCCGGCCCGGGTGGCACCGCCGTGCTCGGACAACGTGCCCTTGGCAGCGGGGTCGAGCAGCGGCAACGACGCGTCGCCGTTCTTGCTTCCACCGCAGGCCGCAGCCAGGGCTGCCGTACACACCAACGCCGCCGCCACCACGTACCGCCTGCGAGTCATCCATGTCTCCGTAATCGTCGTCATCTCCATCAAGCCCACACATGGTTGAAGCTGCATGTGAACCGATGTTTGCCCGACAGTCGACACCCGGGTAACGGCAATCAAACAGATTGCCGGGCTATCGGGGCCGGCAGTTGCCACAACAGGCGCGACGTGTATTTGCGATAGGAACTACCTGGCAATTGGTCGCGTCAATATCGTCCAACCACCTTTGCCCACGTTGATACCGTGCGGCAAAGAGGAACGGGGATGTCCATGACGAAGCGCACCACAACCTGCCTCATCGGGGCGATCGCGATCGGTCTGGCCGCCACGGCGTGCAGTCCGGTGACCGAGAAGGCCGAGGCCACGACCACGACAGCGCCGCCGGCCACCACTGTCACCACCAGCGCCGCCGCGGGCGGTGAATCACTGACGTCACTGTTGCCGACACCGGCCGACGTCCAGCAGACCAAAGGTCCCGACGACATCGCCGACGGCGGAATCCACCTGCACTACCAGGTCAACGGCACGCCGGATGCCGTGATGACCGCATACAAGAACGCGCTGCAGGGCAAGGGCTGGGCGCTCACCACCATCATCTCCTCCAGCGGTGGCGGAGGTGGCGGGGCGACCTATACCGGCACGCACGGTGACGCTTACGGCGTATTCGACGGCGGCGGATATGCCAACAACACCTACATCGACGTGTGCACCTGGCCCGCGAAGCCGGCCAATCCCAACTGCAGTCGCAGCGATCGTTAGCGACGCGCTCTCGCGCCAGTTGCGCGGCAGATTGCCGCGACATCGATAGCGGTGGATCCCAGCCGTCGGTAGCCCCATCAGAATCGTTGTTCGGGCGTTCTGAAATCACAACGTAGCCAACGTGTTGCGTGCGATCTATACATCGACCACGGTTGACCGCCCTACGCTAGAGGGCATGTCCGGCCCGTCTCCGCGGTCGCGGTCTACGGTTGCCAACCTGGCCATGCATTGTGTGCTGGCCGGATTGCTCGCGGCGGTGTTGATGTTCCCCGTCGTCGGCGGTGTCGGGATCATGACGGCGCGGCTGTCCGACACGGTGGCACAGGATTCCGCGGAGGTCCTCAAAGGGGACGCACCGATCGTCACCACCATGGTCGACTCCTCGGGCCAGCCGATCGCATGGCTGTACGAACAGCGTCGATGGGTGGTGCCCATCGACCGGATCGCCGACACCATGAAGCTGGCGATCGTGTCGGTCGAAGACAAGCGCTTCGCCGAGCACAACGGGGTCGACGTCCAGGGAACGCTGAACGGGCTCTTCGGCTACATGCGGGGCATCGACGACGTGCGCGGCGGATCGACCATCGAGCAGCAGTACGTCAAGAACTACAACCTCCTGGTCAAGGCGAAAACCGATGCCGAGCGGCGCGCGGCCGTCGAGGTCAGCCCCGCGCGCAAGCTGCGGGAGATCCGGATAGCACTCGCGATGGACAAGACACTCCCGAAGGGGGAGATCCTGGCCCGGTATCTGAACCTCGTGTCGTTCGGCAACGGCGCATTCGGGGTTCAGGACGCGGCGCGTACCTACTTCGGCGTCGATGCCGCGGACCTGACGTGGCCGCAGGCCGCCCTGCTGGCCGGCGTGGTGCGGTCCACCAGCGCACTGGACCCGTACACCAACCCGGACGGCGCCCTCGCCCGGCGCAACCTCGTGCTCGACACCCTGATCGACTACCTGCCGGACCGGGCCGAGGAGCTGCGCGCCGCGAAGGCGGCACCGCTGGGGGTACTCCCCCAGGCCGACCCGCTTCCGCAGGGCTGCATCGCCGCGGGCGACCGCGCCTTCTTCTGCGAATACGTCCTGAATTACCTTGCGCGGGCGGGCCTCACCATGCAGGACGTCGCGCGCAACGGGTATCTGATCCGCACTACGCTCAATCCCAAGGTTCAGGACAGTGTCAAGAGGGCCATCGAGAAGTACGCGGACCCCAACGCCCCCGGCGTCGCGAGCGTGATGAGTGTGATCACGCCGGGCAAGGACACGCACCGGGTGATCGCGATGGGCGACAGCCGCACGTACGGACTGGACCTCGATGCCAACCAGACCGTGCAGCCCCAACCCTTTTCGTTGGCCGGTGACGGCGCCGGGTCGATCTTCAAGATCTTCACCACGGCCGCCGCGCTGGACATGGGAATGGGCATCAACGCTCAACTCGATGTTCCCGGAACATTCATGGGCAAGGGCCTGGGCAGCAGCGACACCCCCGGTTGCCCGAGGGAAACCTGGTGTGTGCGCAACGCGCACGGTTTCAAGAGCCCGCTGAGTGTCACCGACGCCCTGGCGCAATCGCCCAATACCGCGTTCGCCAAACTCATCTCACAGATCGGGGTGCCGCGCGCGGTGGACATGGCAGTCCGACTGGGATTGCGGTCCTATGCCGAACCTGGCAGTGCCCGCGATTACAACCCCGACTCCAACGAGAGCATCGCCGATTACGTCAAGCGGCAGAACATCGGATCCTTCACCCTCGGCCCGCTCGAGCTCAACGCACTTGAGTTGGCCAACGTCGGTGCGACCCTTGCCTCCGGCGGCACCTGGTGCCCACCGAACCCGATCGACAAGATCTTCGATCGGAACGGCCGTGAAGTAGGTGTGCAGACTGTCCCCTGTGACCAGGCGGTACCCGAAGGCCTGGCCAACACGTTGGCCAACGCGCTGGGCAAGGACCACTCGAGCGGAACCGCCGCCGGCGCAGCGAGTTCGGTCGGCTGGAAACTGCCGATGTCCGGGAAGACCGGCACCACCGAGGCGCACCGGTCATCTGGCTTCCTCGGTTTCACCAACCAGTACGCGGCCGCGAACTACGTCTTCGACGACTCCTCCTCGCCGTCGGGCTTGTGCTCGTACCCATTACGCAAATGCGGCGACGGCACCCTGTTCGGCGGTACGGAGCCCGCCTTGACGTGGTATGCCGCAATGAGTCCCGTCGCCGACGACTTCGGCCCCATCGCCCTGCCTCCCACCGACCCGCGCTATGTCGACGGTGGCCCCGGCGGCGAGGTGCCGAGCGTGTCCGGGCTGAAGGTCGACGATGCCCGTAAACGCCTGCTGGACTCCGGTTTCCGCGTCGCCGACAGAACCACTCCGGTCAACAGCAACGCCACCAAGGGTTCCGTGATCGGGACGACGCCGAGCGGCAGGACCATTCCCGGCTCGATCATCACGATCAACACCAGCACCGGGTATGTGCCACCGCCGCCGCCGGTATTCGTGCCCGGACCCGAGCTTCCGCCGCCACCCACCCTCAACGAGCTGGGGCCTCCCCCACCGCCCAACGTCATCGAGATCCCCGGGCTGCCGCCGATAACCCTGCCGGCGCCACCTCCTCCGCCACCACCCCCGCCCCCACCTGCGTGACGCCGGGGGCCGGCCGCTAACGCCAGTAACCCTCATGGGGCTGCGCCGCTTCATCTTCCAGCAGCGGGCCGATCACCGTGATCGCCCGCTGACCGTGCAGAAGGATGTCCCGGCAGGGCAGCGCGAACGACCCTTGCTTCGGATTGTCGCCGGTGAACTCGAACAGGCGACGCACCGACAAGCCGTAGACGACCCTGCCGATCCCGGTCCAGTAGGCAGCACCGGAGCACATGACACACGGCTCGGTGCTCGCATACAGCGTCGCGTGATTCATCCCGTCGGTGCCCAGCACGCGCCATGCCTCCGCGACGGCCGTCAGCTCTGCGTGCTGGGTCGGGTCACCGTCAGCGAGTGCCGACGTGTTGGCGCGTTCGACGACCACAGTGCCGCCTGCATCGGCGACCAGCGCACCGTAGGGAGCGCTGCCGCTCTGCCGGGCGTCCTGCGCCAATGCGAAAGTGCGCCGCAGCAGCGCAAGATCGGCATCACTGGGGGCAGGCTCGGCGTGGGCTCGCCCCGAACCCACGCCCGTCGCGCCGGCCAGTCCGACCAACGCCCCAGCTCCGAGCAGCACCGTCCGCCGGTGCAGATTCGCCATGATCGAGGATGCTAGCGGCGCCGACGTTCCCATAGGTTTGAATATCGACGGTTCTGGCAATTCCTGTCGCCGACAACACTTCAGTTGCTCTCAAGAGGATCGGACTGACCATGATTGTGCTCGGCATCGTTCTTTTGTTGATTGGCTACTTCGCCGGGATCTCGATCCTCTACACGATCGGCGGCATTCTCCTGGTGATCGGGATCATCCTGTGGATCCTCGGCGCCGTCGGGCGCCCGGTGGGTGGGCGAAAAGTCTGGTTCTAGCGGGTTTGCGAATGCCCGCGTGACGGCTCCCGGCTCCGTTTCCATCTGGACCGTAACCTGATGACAAGCAACTGATTTCACGCTCTAGATGTAACTCCCAGACAGGTTGTGAACGGCGTGGTGAGCGGAAGTAGGTGAGGACCTCCGGTATCGGTGTGGTTACCAAATACGCACATCCGATTACCGAGAGGTCCTCATGGTCCACGCTAATGCTTCGTTGACTCCTCGTGGGCGGTTGCGGCTTGCGCAGGCGGTTGTTGATCAGGGCTGGAGTTTGCGGCGCGCGGCTGAGCGGTTCCAATGTTCGGTGGCCACAGCCAAGAAATGGGCCGACCGTTATCGCGACGGTGGCGAAGCAGCGATGGTAGACCGGCCCAGCCGGCCGCATCGCAGTCCGTTGCGGTTGCCGAAACGACGTGAGCGGCGCATCGTCAACCTGCGCTTCACCCGGCGCTGGGGCCCACATCGCATCGCCGCTTACCTGCACCTGCCACGCTCGACCGTTGAGGCGGTGCTGCGCCGCTACCGGATGCCATTGCTGCGGCACCTGGACCAAAACACCGGGTTACCGGTACGCCGGCCCAAACCCCGCCGCTATGAGCACCCGGCTCCCGGCGACTTGGTCCATGTCGACGTCAAGAAACTGGGCCGCATCCCCGACGGGGGCGGCCATCGCAAGCTGGGTCGCCAAGCCGGCCGGCGCAACCGCTGCGGCATGGGATACACGTTCTTGCACCACGCCGTTGATGACCACTCCCGGCTGGCCTACTCCGAGGACCTCACCGACGAACGCAAAGAAACCGCCGCGGGATTCTGGAAACGCGCCAACGCGTTCTTCGCCGACCACGGCATCACCGTCAAACGAGTGTTGACCGACAATGGATCCTGTTACCGGTCAAAGAATTTCGCTGAAGCGCTCGGCCCCGACATCACCCACAAGAGGACCCGGCCCTACCGGCCACAGACCAACGGCAAAGTCGAGCGATTCAACCGCACCCTGACCACCGAATGGGCCTATGCGCAGACCTACCGCTCTGAGGCCGAACGCGCCGGAACCTACCAGCACTGGCTGCATCACTACAATCACCACCGACCCCACACCGGCATCGGCGGAATGACACCAATCGAGCGCCTACGCGTTCACAACCTACCCGTGAAGAACATCTAGAGTTGCGAATCATCCCGGAACGGTGACCGGATTTATCGGAGCCAACCCTGTGGCGAGTGTGTAGGTTAGCTCGGCGATCGCCGTGGATCGGCGGCGAAACCTACACACTCGCCACAGCATTCGTAGGGCAGGCCTACGAGATTATCGGTGGCGCATCGATGCGTGCGGAGATCTGCTTGACGATCTTGGCAGCCGAATCGGCCGGGTTGGCGCTGCAGGTATTGACGTCGACCACGATGTTGTTGTTCGCGGTCAACGCCCGACCACATGCCCAACCGCCCGCCTGGGCGTTGGACTGGGTTGCCACCGTGCTCAGCACACCGCCGTCGGTCGAGATGGGTCCCACGTCCCACAGAGTGCCGGTCTGCGTGTGGGTGTAGTGCTTGCACGACGGCCACTGCTGTACCGAGAAGTTGTAGAAGGCCTTGGCCTGTTCAGAGTCGGCGAATCGAACCACCGCCTGCTTGGCATAGTGAGCGAGGACGTCCGGTTCGCTCAGCGACACCTCTTGCTCATCGGTGAATCCACTGTCGGCATAGACGGGCGCCTGCGCGGCACCGTCGATCGCGAGGCACTCACGGGGCGCCATCGTCCCGCTGTCATCGGACATTCGAGAGTCGGTACCCGTGACGGTCATTCCCCCCGCGGCCATGGCCGCGTTGATCTGTTCGGGCGAAAGCAGCAATCGGGGCAGCGTTTTCTGTCTCAGCGGCGTCGGGGGAAACGACGTGATCATCGGGGTGGTCGGGGTATTCTCGGCCGCTTGTTCCGTTGACTGACCGCAGCCCGCGGCAAGGGCGCAAGCAGCAGCAATGGTGATCACGGTGGTCGCTGTGCGCATTCGTAGTTCCCCCATTTCTGCGCCGCCACATCGAGCCAGGGTGGTGTCGACCCGTAATGGATGTATCCAGGGAAACAGCGAAGGCGTACTCAGCGCAGAACATTTGTCGTAAAGGTCAAAGACTTTCCGAAACCGTTATCGAAACACCATCAACCACGGGGTCTCCTTACGGTGACGGGCCGTGTCCGCCATGAGATCTCCTGCGAGCACGCAGCTCTGCATTCCCCACATCGCACACGATGCACGGTTGCCGTCAGCCATGCACCTTCCAGATTTAGCAAACCACACTTGATCCAAACCACCGCGCCCTTCAGCTTTGCCGACGATGTTGCTGAATGCTTTCGACCTGGCCTCGGGGTTCCTGTTCGCTCGGCGAAGATATTGACCCTCATCACGATACTTTCGCTTCAATTAACTGGTAATTGACGAGTCAATCACCGTCGGCTTAGAGTCCCGAGGCAGGATGGGCGGGCGTTACTGACCTTATCAATAGTTTGCTGATCGGGGGTCACATGAGGAACAGTGGGAGCGATCTGTCTAGTGGGGCAAATTTTCTTCATCCAGATCGGCAAAGCTTCCGGCTGAGTTGGACTGCACGTTGGCTCGCCGTCTTGTGCGCTGTGGCCATTACGGTCAGCGGGCTGCACCTGATCGCACCCACTCCGCAGCAGCCCGACGGTGGCGTGGCGGTGACAGCGGCATCAGCGGTCGAAGGGTTCGCCGATGGCGCAGTTGCCGCGTTCGGAGACTCGGCGGTGGGTGCAACAACCCAATAACTTTACGGACGCGGCACGCAGCCAGGCCACGGATGGCGTCCGATCCCACAGGACGAGCGACCGCTCCAACAGCAGCAGCCAACGGGGCGCCGACAAGGCAGGGAAGAAAGACCGCAAGTCAGGTTCCAAGAAGCAGCGCGGCAAGAAGAGCGAGAAGAAAAGAACGAAAAAGAAGAAGCAGAGCAGCCGCCATAAGAAGCGCAAACGAAATAAGGGATCGAACTAATCAGATTGTGAGCCGCCATGAGCACAGCACCGTCAAATAAGCTGATCGCCGAACTATCAGTCTTCCCCGATCACGGCACGATCGTCATCGGAGATGCTGGCGAGAGCGTGTTGCCCGACAATCCGCCAACGCGCGGCGAAGCCTTGGCCACCGCAAGTGAGCACACTCTGCTCATCCTCACCATGACCGCCGATACGGCCGACGACCTGGGACGTGATGTCGCCGTGCGGGTTTATCGAGGCTCTGATCCTGCAGGACTCGGTGACCTGGCCTTCGACGGCACCCTGACCTTCACCGAGCCGAACCTGGCAATCGGCGAAATATTGGATACCGCCGAGGATCGCCGCAAAGTCCCGATCAACCGGACAGGACGGGTCCCGCTCCACGTCTACGCACGTACCACGATTCCCGGAGTCCCGGCCAGCGACGCAACAGATATCAACATCCTGCTCGATGACGTCGAGTGACCCGATGAGCGTTGCCCTCAAGCCAAAAGGATAGACATAGTGCCAGACCCGCAGAACGTGTTGATTCTGGAGGCGGAAGTGTTTCCCGACTACCACCGGGTCCATATTGAGGATTTCGACACTTCCGACGGTGCGGAGTCTGGCGAGTCGCCGTGCACCTACACGGACCATTCTGTGCTGGTGAAGACCATAACCTCGGATGAAGCAATTGACAGCGACACCGACATTCGAGTGAGGATTTACAAGGGAACGTCCGAACACTCTCTGTGTGAGCGCATCTATTCGGGCGAATTGACCCTCGACAGTGGATATCTCGCGGTAGGAAATTCAGAAGACACCATCGCCAAGTGCCCCTTTGAGCTCGGTGAAACGATCCATCTCCAGATCTTTGCGGACAGGCCGTCAGCAGCGCGTGAGGTCAACGTACTGATAGATCCCAAATGATCACGGCCAACTCGATGGTGGGGCGGGCGGGGCTCGAACCCGCGACCAAGGGATTATGAGTCCCCGGCTCTAACCAACTGAGCTACCGCCCCCGGGCGCATCTGCGCCGCAATATGGTCGCACACGCCGCAGGCACAGACGCCAATGAGGGGCCGCAGGCAGGCTTGTCGCGGCTACGCTCACCCCATGATCCGCTTTCTGCTGCGCATCGCGATCTTCCTGGGCTCATCGGCCATCGGCTTACTCGTCGCCGCGTGGCTGGTTCCCGGGGTCTCGGTGTCGGCATGGGGCTTCGTCACCGCGGTGGTGATCTTTGCCGTCGCGCAGGCGATCCTGTCGCCGTTCTTCCTCAAGATGGCCAGCCGCTACGCGTCGGCGTTCCTGGGCGGCATCGGGCTGATCTCCACCCTGGCCGCGCTGATCCTGGCCTCGGTGCTCACCCACGGCCTCACCATTCGCGGCATCGGCTCCTGGATCGCCGCCACGGTGGTGGTCTGGCTGGTCACGGCCGTAGCGACGGTGGTGTTGCCTGCGCTGTTCGTCAAGAAGAAGGTCGCCTCGAAGTAGAGCTCGTCGGTGGGATCATGGCGGACGTGCCTTCTCATGCGTTCGCCTCGGACAATGCCGCGCCCGCACACCCGAAGGTGATCGACGCGATCGTCGCGGCCAACGACGGCGCCGTCGCGTCCTACGGCAACGATCCCGTCACGCAGCGTGCGGCCGAGGCCATCAAGACGGCGTTCGACTCCCCCGGCGCCGAGGTGCTGTTCGCGCTCACCGGGACGGCGGCCAACATCATCGCGCTCGCCTCCGCGGTGCGGCCGTGGCAGGAGATCCTGTGCAGCGATATCGCACACTCACTGGTCGACGAGGCCGGCGGCCCGGTCCGGCTCTCCGGCGCTCCGGTGACGAAGCTGCCCAGTGACAACGGCCTGATCGACCCGGCAGTGCTCGACGTTCACGTGGTACGCCGCGGGCCGGTGCATCACTCGCAGCCGCGCATCGTCACCATCACCCAGTCCACCGAGAACGGCCGCGTCTGGACGCCGCAAGTCATCAAGGGCTTCGTCGACCACGCCCACGATCTCGATCTGCTCGTTCACATCGACGGCTCCCGCATCGGCAATGCGATTGCCGCACTGGACATCTCCGCCCCAGATGCCATCGCCGATGCCGACATCGTCACCGTCGGCGGTACCAAGAACGGCATGCTGATGGGCGACGCGATCCTGGTCCGCCGCCCCGAGCTGTTCGACGGAATCCACTTCGTGCAGAAACAGATTGGCCAGCTTGCCAGCAAGCAGCGTTTCATCGCGGCCCAGTTCGAGGCGATACTGCGCGACGGGCTGTGGCTGCAGACGGCCGCCCATGCCAACCGGATGGCCACCCGGCTCAGCACCGGCTTGCAGGCACTCGGCCTGACGCTGGCCTCCCCCACGGAAGCCAACGAGATCTTCGTCGACCTCGACCCCACCGCCTACGCCGCGGTCTCGTCCGGTTACGCCGTCCACCGGCCCGACCCACTAAAGCCCACCGTGCGGTTCGTCTGTTCGTGGGCGACCACCGAGGCCGAAGTCGACGGCGTTCTGGAATTGCTGGCGTAAACCGGCGCGCCGCGCGGGACCATGAAGCGATGAAGGCGTCGCGCCTCGTCGTCGCATCGGCACTGGCCATCGTGGCATGTTCAGCGCCGGCGCCGCCTGCCCTCAAGACCATCGACGCCGCCAACTTTCAGACGGTCGTGGAGAACGCCGCCACCGCGCTACGGGTGCCGGGAGCATTGGTGCTGCTGCAGACCCCGCAGGGCACGTTCATCGCCAAGGTCGGCACCACCGAACTGGGCGCGGCCTCGCCTCCGCAACCCGATACCCACTTCCGGATCGCCTCCAACACCAAGACAATGACGTCCGCGTTGATCCTGCTGCTGGCGCAGGACGGCAAGGTCACGTTGGACAACCCGATCTCGGAGTACGTCCTCGACGTACCCAACGGCAACGCCATCACCTTGGCCGATCTGCTGACGATGCGCAGCGGGTTGTACTGCTACACGTTCGATCCGGCGCTGTCGTCCCAGCTCGACGCGGACCAGGCCCGGGTCTGGACCCCGGCGCAGTTGCTGGCCATCGCGTTCGCCCATCCACCGAATGCGCCGCCGGGCACCACCTATGAATACTGCAACACCAACTACGCGCTGCTGGGCCTGGTGGCGGAGAAAGCCGGCGGCTCACCGCTGGCCGAGCAGTTCAACCGCCGCTTGTTCGGCCCGCTCGGCATGGACGACACCACGCTGCCGGCTGCCGGCGACACGTCGCTGCCCGAGCCCTACTCGCATGGCTACATGTACGGAAAGACGTTGTACGCGTTGGCCGATGAGCCCTACCCAACGGATCTGGTGGCCGCGGCGCGAGCCGGAACGCTGCAGCCGATCGATTACACCCATCAGAATCCGTCGTACGCCACCGCGGCCGGCGGTGCCATCTCCACCGCCGACGACCTGGCGATCTGGATCCGGGCACTCGTCACCGGCACGGTCTTCGACGACCAGTTCACCCAGCGATGGCGCGACAGCCTGCGCCCCGAAGATCCGGACCACCCCGACGGCCAGCAGTACGGCTACGGCATCAGCTATCAGCGCTTCGGGCCACGGGCGGCGATGTACTACCACGGCGGCGAACTTCCCGGGTTCAACTCGTTCATCGGGTACGACCCGGATAACGATGTGGCGCTGGTCATCTGGACCAACCTGACGCTCTCACCGGAGGGCAAGACCACGGCCAACGCACTGCTGCCCACGGTGCTCGACCAGATCTACACCGGTTTGAACCTGGGTTAGCTGTAGATCGGCTGCCCGTCGGCGCCGAGTCGGTACTCCTCGGTGCCCTCGTCGATGCGCGCCGCGTCGGCGCCCAGGGCGACGGCCACCTTGTTGCACGCGTTGCGCATGACATCGAGGGTCAACTCGACGGCCTCGTCCTGCGAGAAGTGTTGGCGTAGTTCATCACCGGACACCTGGGCCGGGGTCCAGATGAGCGCGTCGACGTAGCGCAGCGCGGCCTTGTGGCGATCGGACAGGTCAGAATTCTCGAAGTCGTCGATGCCGTCATAGTCCGACTCGGTGGCACCGGCCTCCAGTGCCGCGGCCTCCCGCAGCGACTTGCACAGTCGGCAGTTGTGCTGACGGGCCCCGCGCAGCCTCACGATCTCGGAGGTCACCGGGTCCAGTTCGCGCAGCCGACCGACGGCGGGGACAAAGGTGTCCAGCACATAGTCCGCCGGGTTGGTGTCGTGGTCCCACACCACGTCGCCGGCGGGCCAGGCCACGTCCAGGGCCGACAGCCCGGCGCGCATCCGCGGCACGAAGTCGGCCACATAGATCAGCGTCGTCACCGTGAACACGTCCCGCCCGAGAAGATCGGCGAACGCGGCCCGCTGCGCGGTGTTGATGCCCGTGACGTCGATGCTGAACTGCTCGGCGAACTCGGTGACCAGCGGGTCGACGGCACCGCCGCGGGTCTCGGCCGGCAGGGGCGGCAGCCCCAGCGTCGAGGCACACACTTCACGGACCGCGGCGTTGATATCGGCCAGCCGCGGCGGCGATACCGCGACCAGGCCGGTCAACTCACTGAGCACATCGGCAGACACACCGGCAGTATCCATCAACACGGGCGTCGTCGTGCGATTACCTGGGCTCCGATTCCAACACCTCCAAACCGGAGGCATAACTCTCCTTGACCACGTCCAGGTGGACCCAGCTGTCGACCACGCCGACCCCGGGCAGCGCCCGGATGGCGTCGAGGATCTCGACCAACTGCGCGGCCGAAAACGCCCGCACGGTGGCCAGCAGATCGAACCGGCCGAGCGTGCGGGCCACGAAGATCACCGACCGCATGCCCCGTAGCGCCGACACCACCTCGTCCCCCGCTCCGGTCAGCCGGATACCGAGCCCGAGCGCACTCTGACGGTCCTGCCCGGAATGGCGGACCACGGCACCGATGCGCACCACCTGCGACTCCACCAACCGCACCACCCGCCGTCGCGCTCCGGCGGGTGAAAGTCCCACCGTCTCGGCGAGATCCACATAGGAGGCCCGTCCGTCATCCTGCAGCGCGCGCAGCAGGGCCAGATCCAGATCGTCGACCTCCACGCTGACGTCACCGACCGGCCCGACAACGTCGCGCAATACCTCGACATAGGTGAGTGTGTCGACACCCACGACCCCTGCCATCTCGCGCAACTCGGCGATCACGCCGTCGATGTCTCGGATCGACCCGACCCGCACCTCGGCGATCAACCCGTACGCACCGCTCGTCAGCGACAGGAACGCGACGTCGACGCGCTCGGCCAGACTCGAGGCGATCCGCGCCACCGGCCCGGCGACCATCACGCTCACATGGGCCAGCGCTCCACGGCCGAGCACGGCGGGATGCACGACGCCGCGGATCACGACCTGCCCGCCGTCGATGAGGCGCTGGGTCCGGGCCGCCGCCGCCGATCGCGATAAGCCCACGCGCTGGGCGATATCGCGGTGAGTCAGCCGCCCATCACCTTCGAGCAGGCTGATGATCGCCTCGTCCACCTCGTCCATCGGGGCACCGCCTGAAAATCGGTCGAAGAATTTTCGTCACAAATCTACCGGCAAAAAGATCGCCGAATCGCTAATAAGGCGCTTCTTCTGATCCAAATGACGCATACAGCAGGCATATCAAAACTATCTACGCCTGAGTCACGATCGAATCGATTGCATGCTCTGATCTGCGGGTTTACCGTAACCCACATCACATTCACATCGGGCAATGCGTCCTCGCCCCGAGTGACAACAGACCCGAACGCGCCCCAACCGCAGAGGAAGTGACAGCATGACCGCCCCGATCGGCCCCGTCGACGCGTCGAAGATCCCCCGCTTTGCCGGCCCGGCCACCTTCGCCCGCCTGCCCCGTCTCGACCAGGTGACCATGGCCTCCCAGAAGGCAGATGTCGTCGTGGCCGGGGTGCCCTTCGATTCCGGTGTCTCCTACCGGCCGGGCGCCCGGTTCGGCCCCACCCACGTGCGCGAGTCCTCACGCCTGCTGCGTCCGTACAACCCCGCCATGGATGTGTCCCCGTTCGAGCTCATCCAGGTCGCCGATGCCGGCGATATCGCGGTGAACCCCTTCAACATTCACGAGGCCATCGAGACCATCGAGGGTGCGGCCCGCGACCTCACCGCCGACGGCACCAAACTCGTGACCATCGGCGGTGACCACACCATCGCGCTGCCCTTGCTGCGCGCGGCCGCCGCCAAGCACGGCCCGGTCGCGCTGGTGCACTTCGATGCCCACCTGGACACCTGGGACACCTACTTCGGCGCCGAGTACACCCACGGCACACCGTTCCGCCGCGCCGTCGAAGAAGGCATCCTCGACACCGAGGCGTTGTCGCACGTCGGCACCCGCGGGCCGTTGTACGGCAAGAAGGATCTCGAGGACGACCGCCGGTTCGGATTCGGCATCGTCACCTCGTCCGACGTGTATTACCAAGGCGTGCGCGAGGTTGTCGACAAGCTCCGGCAGCGGCTCGGGAACCGGCCCGTCTACGTGTCGATCGACATCGACGTGCTCGACCCGGCCCACGCCCCCGGCACCGGCACCCCCGAGGCCGGCGGCATGACCAGCCGTGAGCTGCTGGAGATCCTGCGCGGGTTCCGCGGGCTGAACCTGGTGGGCGCCGACGTCGTGGAGGTCGCCCCGGCCTACGACCATGCCGAGATCACCGGCGTCGCCGCGTCCCACGTCGCCTATGACCTGGTGTCCCTGCTGGCCTTGGGGCCCGATGCGTAACGGCGGCGACCTCGTCGTCGAAACCCTTAGCGCGCTGGGTGTCTCGCATGTATTCGGCATCCCCGGCCAGAATGCGCTGGGCCTGTTCGACGCCATCCGGCGCAGTGACCTGACGTTCGTCAGTTCGCGCGTGGAGAACAACTCCGCGTTCGGCGCCGATGGCTACAGCCGGGTCACGGGCGAGGTCGGTGTGCTGTTCCTGTCCACCGGGCCAGGTGCGTTGACCGCGCTGGGCGCGCTGCAGGAGGCCTACGCCACCGGGGTGCCGGTGCTCGTGATCGCCAGCCAGGTACCGCGATCGGGTATGGGCCTGCGCCGCGGCATGCTGCACCAACTCGACGATCAGAAGGCCAGCGCGGTCAACGTCACCAAAAGCGTTGCCACCGTGCGCCACGCTGCCGAGATTCCCAGCTTGATCGCCGACGCCTACGCGTTGGCACGCTCAGCGCCCGCCGGGCCGACCTGGGTGGAGATCCCGCAGGACGTCCTGTTGGAGCCGACGACGGTGCCGCCGGTGGCCGCGCTCGATGTGGCGCCGACGCAACGCGGCCCGCGGTCCGAGTTGATCCGGGAAGCCGCGGCACTGCTGAATTCCGCTCAGCGACCGGTCATCTTGGCCGGCGGCGGTGTCCGCCGGTCAGCCGGAGGACCCGAAGCGTTGGTGGAGCTGGCCGAAAAGCTGGGTGCGCCCGTGGTATCCACGGTCGGCGGCAAAGGCGCCATCGCCTTCGACCACCCGCTGTCGGCTGCCTCGTGGATCGAGGACCGCTACACCACCGAGATGCTGGAGGACGCTGACGTACTGATAGCCGTCGGCACCGCGATGGGTGAGGTCACCAGCAACTACTTCACGTTCGCCCCGCAGGGCCGGCTCATCCACATCGACGCCGAGGCGCGCGTGCTGGAGGCCAACCACCCCGCGCTCGCCATCCACGCGGATGCGGCGCAGGCCATGAAGGCATTGACCGAGCACGTCGACGCCCGCGACAACTCCGCGGGCGCCGCTCAGGCTGCGGAGTTGCGAAAAGCCGTGCAGGACCGGCTTGCCGGACAGGACCTGGCCACCGAACTTCGTCTGATGGCCGACCTCCGGGCCGCCGTACCCTCGGGCACCGACACCTTCTGGGATATGACGATTGCCGGCTACTGGGCCTGGTCGGTGTGGGACCCACAAGATGGCGGGTTCCATTCCGCCCAGGGCGCAGGCGGTTTGGGTTACGCGTTTCCGGCCGCGCTTGCCGCGGCGATCGCCACCGGCCGGCGCACCTTCGCGGTGTCCGGTGACGGCGGGAGCATGTACTCGATCGCCGAACTGGCCACCGCCCGTCAGCACGACGCCAACGTCACCTGGCTGATCGTCGACGACGGCGGCTACGGCATCCTGCGCGAGTACATGACGGCCGAGTTCGGCACCGCGACCGCCACCGAACTGGCCCGCCCCGACTTCGCCCGACTCGCAGCCAGTTTCGGGATCCCGGCCCACACCGCCACGCCCGACAACGTCGGAGAGATCGTGGCCGCCACATTCGGCACCGACGGTCCCGCCGTGGTTGTCCTGCCCGCAGTGCTGAAGATGTTCGCTCCCACTCACCTCTGACCGAAGGATTGACATCGTGGGTAAACCAGTCGATATCGCGATCGTCGTGATCTATCTCCTCGCGATGCTCGCCTTCGGGTTCTGGGGTAAGTCCCGGACCAAGGACTCCGCGGACTTCCTGGTCGCGGGCCGACGCCTCGGGCCCACGTTGTACACGGGCACCATGGCGGCCGTCGTACTCGGCGGCGCCTCGACCGTCGGCGGTGTGGGCCTGGGCTACAAGTGGGGGGTTTCCGGCATGTGGCTGGTGGTGGCAATCGCCATCGGCCTGCTGGCCCTGAGCCTGTTCTTCGCCGGACCCATTCAGCGCCTTCGCGTCTACACCGTCGCGCAGATGCTGAGCCTGCGCTACGGAGTCGACGCGACCTCGGCTTCCGGGCTGGTCATGGCCGCCTACACGCTGATGCTGTCGGTCACCTCGACCATCGCCTACGCGACGGTGTTCAACGTGCTGTTCGGCACGGGCCGAACGCTTTCGGTGATCATCGGCGGCGTGGTCGTCATGCTGTACTCGTCGATCGGCGGCATGTGGTCCATCACCCTGACCGACATGGTTCAGTTCGTCCTCAAGACGATCGGCGTGTTCTTCCTGCTGCTGCCGTTCACCTGGCACCGGGCCGGCGGCTTCGACGGCATCCGGGAGCGTGCCGGTGATGCGGTGTTCGACCTGACCGCGATCGGCACCGACACCATCATCACGTTCTTCGTGGTCTACAGCTTCGGAATGCTGATCGGACAGGACATCTGGCAGCGGGTGTTCACCGCACGCTCCCCCCAGGTCGCCCGATGGGGTGGAACGACGGCTGCGCTCTACTGCGTGCTGTACGGAATCGCCGGGGCGTTGATCGGCTTGGCCGCATCGACCTTCATGCCCGACGTCAAGGCCAAGGACGACGTGTACGCCCAGATCGCGGAAGCGATTCTGCCCGTCGGGATCAGCGGCATCGTGCTCGCCGCGGCCGTCGCCGCGATGATGTCGACCGCATCGGGCGCGCTGATCGCGACCGCCACGGTGGCCCGCACCGACATCAAGCCGCTGCTGCTGCGCCTGGTGGGGCGCAGTCCTGCCGAGGCCGAAAACCCGGAGGTGGACGTGCATTCCGACCGCCGCTATGTTGCGGTGCTCGGCGTCATCGTCATCATCATCGCCGCACTGCTCAACGACGTGGTCGGTGCCCTGACCATCGCCTACGACATCCTCGTCGGCGGCTTGCTGGTGCCGATCCTCGGCGGGTTCCTGTGGAAGCGGGCCACCGGTGCCGGTGCGCTGGCGGCGATGGCGGTCGGCACGCTCGTCACGCTGGGCACCATGGCGGTCGTCGGGGACGTGCTGGCCAACGAGCCCATCTACTACGGCCTGGTTTCCAGCCTGATCACGTACATCGTTGTCAGCCTGGCGACTCCCCGCACGTCCACGGAGGTGCTGCAGGTGTGGGACGACCGGCTGGCCGGACGCGATACCGCCGAGGTCGACGAGGTGGCCGCTACCTAGCTCCGTCCCGTTCCCACGGCCAGGTCATGAGCGCCCACACCACAGTCACCAAGGCACTGGCCACCAGGACGTAGACCGGCCACGGCCCCATCAGATCGAGCAGCGACGCGGTGGCGGGCTTGGCGTTGAGGAACCCATAGTTGGTACCTGCAATGCCGTTGAACGCCATGGTGACTCCGGCCCACAACGTGGTCACCACCACCACGAATCGATAGTCACGCCAACGGGGGCGCATGCCGCGACCCCAGGTCAGATAGATCGCCGCCCAGACCACGAGCAGGTGGATCGACCAGAACGCCAGGAACTCGTAGTGCGGGAAATCCGGGCTCTTGAGCACCGGCGAGATCAGCGCCTGCGTGCTCAGCACCAGACCCCAGTAGTAGGTGAGCACATACGCCCAGTGCCGCTGCGACCACAGCGCGTAGGCGCCGACGACGGTCGCCAAGTCGGTCAACCGCAACGGCACGGACCGTTCGATGGACGGCGGGATGAGCGTGTAGGCGAGCATCGCGACGTAGATCGCGGCCGTCAGTGCGCCGAGGATGCGGCCGAACACCCGGGATTGGCGTTCGGTCTGACGGCGGCCCAGCCAGACCACCAGCACCGCCCCGACGACAAACACGGCGATGGCGGCCCAGTGCGACGGACCGTAAGCCGTGAATTGCCGCCCCGACAGCACATCGGCCTCCCTAGCTCATTGCGCTTGGCTCACCGAGGACATGTGGAAGTCCGGGATCCGCAGCGTCGGCATGGACGCGCGGGTGGCCCAGTCACCCCATTCGCGCGGCAGGGTGACCTCACTGATGCCGGCTTCCGTGGCGCGCCGCAACAGATCCAGCGGGCTCTCGTTGAACCGGAAGTTGTTCACCGCGGCGGTCACCTCGCCGTCTTCGACCAGATAGACGCCGTCCCGGGTCAGCCCGGTGAGCAGCAGTACGGTCGGGTCGACCTCGCGGATGTACCACAGTGTGGTCAGCAGCAGGCCGCGTTCGGTGCCGGCGATCATATCTGCCAATTCGGTTGTGCCACCGGTCATCAGCAGATTGTCGGCGGGCACCGCGACCGGCGTGCCGTATTCGGCGGCCACGGCCCGCGGATAGGCAAGTGCGTTGACCACCCCGTCGCGGATCCAGTCCACCCGGCCGATGTCCATCCCGTTGTCGAAGATCGACACCCGCTCCGAGGAACTCGGCACGGCGACGAACGGTTGGCAGGCCAATGACTGCGCGAACGGGTCGGAGTACAGCGTCAGGCCCAGATCGGTGAGCTTCTCCCCCACCCGGGTCCCGCCCGGCGCCGACAGCGCGCTGCGCCCTTCCTGCGCCCCGCGGCCGTCCATCGCCCAGGTCAGATAGATCATCATGTCGGCCACGGTCGAGGGCGGCATGAGCGTCTCGTAGCGGCCGGCCGGCAACTCGACGGTCCGCTGCGCCCACCCCAGCTTCAGCGACAGCTCGTCCAGCATCGAATCTACCTGTACGTCAACGAAATCCGGGGTGCTCACCCCGGCCCACACACTCGCCCCGTCGCGCTTGGCGTTGATCTCCACCGATCCGGTCGGCTGGGTGTAGCGACGGCGCAGGCCCGTCGAGGTCGCCAGGAACGTCGTCTCCATGACGTGGCGCGCATATCCGTAGAGCTGGTCGGAACCGGCGAAGCCCTTGGCCAGGTCTTCGGCGATGCCGGTGAACACCCGCGCACCGGTGCCCACCACCGGCGCATCCCAGTCAGCCGGCGACCCCGCACCCGGCAACGGCGGTGCGGCATCACGGGCCTCGGGTGAGGCCACCGCGGCGCGCTGGGCGGCGGCCACCAGGTCGGGGATCACCGCCGGATCCACTTCGGTGGAGCGCACCGATCCGACATGCGCGGTGTCCCCTCGGCGCACGATCGAGATCACCGTGATGGTGCGGCTGACCGTCTCACCGTTGGTGGTCATCGAGTTACCGGCCCACCGCAGCGATGCGTCGGCCCGCTCGGTGACCAACACAATCGTCTCTGTGCCCGGATCAGCTGCGGCCAAGGCGATGTCGACGACCTGCTGTGCGCCGATCATCGGCCGCCCTCCGTCCGGGTGTTCAGTACGTTGATGCCGCGGAACAGGGCGCTCGGGCAGCCGTGGCTGACCGGGGCCACCTGCCCGGGCTGGGCCTTGCCGCAGTTGAACGCCCCACCCAGGCGCCAGGTCGACGGTCCGCCGACAGCCTCCATCGCGCCCCAGAAATCGGTCGTGGTGGCCTGGTACGCCACGTCGCGCAACTGCCCGTCGAGCCGGCCGTCGCGAATCCGGTAGAACCGCTGGCCGGTGAACTGGAAGTTGTACCGCTGCATGTCGATTGACCAGGACTTGTCGCCCACGACGTAGATGCCGTCGGACACCCGTGAGATCAGATCCTGCGTGCTGAGATCTTCCGGCCCCGGCTGCAGCGACACATTGGCCATCCGCTGGATCGGGACATGGTGTGGCGAGTCGGCATATGAACAGCCGTTGGAACGGGTCTGCCCGAGGCGGGGAGCGAACACCCGGTCGAGCTGATAGCCGACGAAGACGCCGTCACGCACCAGGTCCCAGCTCTGCGCCCGCACCCCCTCGTCATCGAAACCGACGGTGGCCAAGCCGAATTCCACGGTGCGGTCCGCCGTCACGTTCATCACGGGCGAGCCGTAACGCATGGTGCCGAGCTTGTCCGGGGTGGCGAACGACGTCCCGGCGTAGGCCGCCTCGTAGCCGATCGCCCGGTCGTATTCGGTGGCGTGCCCGATCGATTCGTGAATCGTCAGCCACAGATTGGACGGGTCGATCACCAGGTCGGTGGGGCCCGCGACCACTGAGGGCGCCTTGGTCTTCTCGGCGAGCAGTGTCGGCAGCTCGGCCAGCTCAGAAGTCCAGTCCCACACGTCGTCGCCGGCCAGCGCTTCCCAGCCCCGCGCCATCGGTGGGACCAGCGTGCGCATCGTCTCGAACGACCCGGCCGCCGAATCGACGGCGACCGCCTCCATCGTCGGCATCACCCGCACCCGCTGCTGGGTGATCGAGGACCCGAAGCTATCGGCGTAGAAACTCTGCTCCTTGACCGCGTGCACTCCCGCCGACACGTGGTCCACACCGTCGGCCGCCAGCAACCGGCCGGAGTATTCACCGAGCAAGGCGATCTTGTCGGCGGCCGCGACGATGAACGGGTCGACACCGTAATCGGACACCCAGGTCACATCGGTATAGACCGGTTCGCCGGCCAACTCGATGCGCTCGGCGTTCAGCGGAGCGAGCGTCGTGGCCACCTGCACCGCGCGGCGGGCCGTCTCGGCCGCCACCTCGGGCGCGAGTTCGGCATGGGAGGCGAACCCCCACGCGCCGTCCACGATCACCCGCACCGCCAGGCCCACCTCGCGGTTGACCACAGACATCTCCAACTCGCCGTCGCGCAATTGGATGATCTCGGTGGTGATGCGGTGAATCCGCAGATCGGCATAGCTGGCGCCGGCGGCGGCCGCCGCGGACAGTGCCGCGTCAGCCAACTCGAACCGGGGCAGCTCCAGGAAGTCGGCGTCCACGCGTCGTTGAGCTGTCACGCTCCTACGGTAGCGGCGACGCGGGGTGACTTGGTTCAGGCGGGAGCAACGCGGCGCAGCCAGGCTTCGACATCGCGGTGGCGGGTAAAGCGGACGATGTGCAGGTGGGGCACCTGCGATCCCAGCGCAGGGACGGTGTCGCGGAGCTTGTTTCGGGTGCGGAATCCCCAGCGCAAGATGTGATCGCGATCGGTGAAGATCGTGCGCAGCGGCGGTTCGGTGTTGCCGTTCCACAATTCGAGGCGGCCGAGGCGTCGGCGAAGGGTGCGCCGCGTCAGCTGGCGCAGCGCCACCGGGGTCGGCAGGTCCAGCCACAGCAGCGTGTCCGCACGCGCCAAGATCTGGCCGCGCACGGCGCGGTACTGCCATTCGATCACCCAGGAATCTCCCGCGATGAACCGCTCGACGTCGCCGATGAACGTGGTTCGCGGTTCCCACCCGGGCCCGTGATAGAGGCTGTCGATCTCGACGTACGGAAGATCGAAAGCGCGCGACAGACGCGTCGCAAGAGTTGACTTGCCCGAACCCGATACCCCGGCGACGGCGATGCGCCGCGGCTCCCAGGTCACTGGATCTTGAGCCGTCAACACCCGACCGATCGTAGCGAGGCCTAACGTGAGGACATGGCAGAGCTCAGCAGGCGGACAGTCCTAGGTGGTGCGGCAGTGGCCGCCGGCGCGGCCGCGGTCGGATTCGGCGGCTACGAACTGCTGGGCAGACGCGGCCCGGATACGGCCGGCCGGCCCAACATCCTCGTCGTCATCGTCGACCAGATGCGGGCCCCGCAGTGGTTCCCCGATACCCAGCAGCTCGGCGCGTTGTTGCCGAGCCTGGACCGGCTGCGCGCCCGCAGCACCTCGTTCGGCTCGCACTACAGCGCGTCGAACATGTGCACGCCGTCGCGCGGGGTGCTGACCACCGGGCTGTACTCCCACCAGACCGGGTGCCTGTACACGGGCGAAGGCCCCACCGAGTCGACGCTGGCGGCCCGGTTCCCGACCTGGGGGACGATGCTGCGCGACGCCGGCTACCGCACCTGGTGGTGGGGCAAGTGGCACCTGGGCAGCGTGGCCGACAACACCCCCGACGGCCTGGACGTCCACGGCTTCTCCGGCGGCACGTACCCGTCCCCCAACGGAGCACCGAACCAGGGCCTGCAGCAGGACCCGTCGATCGTCGATCAGTTCGCCGGGTGGTTCGACGCGCACGCGAACGAGGGCCCCTGGTGCACGACCGTGTCCCTGGTCAACCCGCATGACATCTGCTGGTGGCCGAAAAATCCTTTGCCAGAAGACGTTCCGCACCGGTTCAGTGCGAAGCCGGTCAACTTCGAGACCGCCGATGACCTGCATCGCCGCGGGAAGCCGCAGTTGCAGATCGACTACATGAACTTCATGTCGCCGCTGATGACCGGCGCGATGGACTACACCGGGCCCGAGTCGGCCGCGCAGTGGGCGCGTTGCCTGGACATGTACCTGTGGCTGCATCAGCAGGTGGACACCCAGATCGGCCGCGTGCTTGACATCCTGGCGGCGCGGCCGGACATCGACGACAACACCGTCGTCGTGTTCACCTCCGACCACGGCGAGTACGCGGGGTCGCACGGCCTGCGCGGCAAGGGCGCCGCGGTCTACGAGGAGAGCATCCGGGTGCCGCTCTACATCCGCGACCCGTCGGGTCACCTGACACCCGACCCGGGCGACAGTCGCACCCAGCTGACTTCCAGCGCCGACCTGGCGCCGCTGTTGCTGACCATCGCGCACGGCGGGACGGACTGGCGCTCGGACTCCCGCTACTCCTACCTGGCGAGCCGCGCCGACATCGCCGGGATCGCCGCCGATGCGGCGGCACCGGGGCGGCCGTGGATCGCGCACGCCACCGACGACATGTCGGTGGAGGAGATGGCCGCCTTGATGAAATCCCCACTGGCAAAGAAGTTCTTCGGCACGGACGGCCCGCCCACCGAGATCCCGACGTCGGCACCCAGCCACATCGTGGCCGTGCGTACCCAGGATGCCAAGCTCGGCATGTACACGTACTGGAAGCCCGGCAGCATGGACATCGACACCTCGCGGCCCATCCAGCACGAGTTGTACGACTACTCAACCGATTCCGGTAGTCAGGAACTCGACAACCAGGCCGGCCGCAGTGCCAAGCAGGCCGACCTGCAGGCATTGCTCGACCACGAGGTGCTGCCCGAACTGCGGGCCCCGCTGCCGGAGTTCCTCAACGAGGCGCAGGAGCAGGGACTGGCGAACATGAAGGAGCTCGCCACGTTGCGCGGAGGCTGAGCCGACAAATACGGCACGGAGGCTGAGCCGACAAATGCAGCACGGAGGCTGAACCGGTAGCTGAAATCGCTTCCCGGCGCCGCCTGACGTACTAGCGTCCTTCCGACGGTCGTTGGTCCGCTAGGAGGTTGGCGTCATGCGCGTGTTGGTCACCGGCGGTACCGGATTTGTGGGTGGGTGGACCGCGAAAGCGATTGCCGACGCCGGTCATTCCGTCCGATTTCTGGTGCGCAATCCGGACCGGCTGCACACCAGCGTCGCCAAGCTCGGGGTCGACGTCGCCGACCACACGGTCGGCGACATCACCGACCGCGACTCGGTCATGCGTGCGCTCGAGGGTTGCGACGCCGTCCTGCACAGCGCGGCGCTGGTCGCCACCGATCCGAGCCAGACCGCGCAGATGATGAGCACCAACATGGACGGTGCGCGCAACGTTCTGGGCGGCGCGGCAGAACTCGGCCTCGATCCGATCATCCACGTATCGAGCATCACCGCGCTGTTCAACCCCGATGTGGAAACGCTGGAAGCGGACCTGCCGGTGTTCGGCGGCACCGACGGCTACGGGCGGTCCAAGGCGCAGGTCGAGATCTACGCCCGCGGAATGCAGGACGCCGGTGCGCCGGTGAACATCACCTATCCCGGCATGGTCATGGGTCCGCCGGTCGGCAACCAGTTCGGCGAGGCCGGCGAAGGTGTCGCCGCCGCACTGCAACTCGGCGCGATCCCCGGTCGCAGCGCGGCCTGGACCATCGTCGACGGTCGTGACCTGGCCGCCCTGCATGTTGCTCTGCTCGAGCCGGGCCGCGGACCCCGCCGCTATATGGCGGGCGGACACCGCATTCCGGTGGACCAACTCGCCAAGCTGCTCACCGAGGTCGGCGACAAGACCATGTTCGCCGTCCCGGTTCCCGACACCGTGCTGCGTGTCGCCGGACAGGTACTCGACCGGATGGGTCCCTTCCTGCCGTTCCAGACACCGTTCACCGAGGCGGGGATGCAGTACTACACGCAGATGCCGGCGTCCGACGACTCACCGAGCGAACGGGACTTCGGCATCACCTACCGTGATCCGCGAATCACGCTGGCCGACACCGTCGCCGGCTTTCGAGACCTCAACGGCTGACGGCCGGAAGCGGTCCGTTGAGGACCTGCTTCCGGCCGCCGGCCGTTGTTCGGTTGGTGTCAGTTCTCGCCGACCTGGCCTGCGGTCTGCACCATCGGGGCCGAGGGGGCCGCACCCCCGAGCTGGCGGGCCGCGAAATCAGCTGCCTGGATTGCCATCCCGTTGTCCTTGTAGGAGCTGTGGGCGGCGCGGCTCAGTCCCCCGGGCGCACAGATGGGGTCGCCGGGTGCGCACAGCTGGATGGTCTTGGCGACGTAGGGCGCACCGATGGCGATGGGCGGTGCGCTGCGGTCGGCCAGGCCCAGAACCCACTCGTCGGGTGTTCCGAACAGGGCCACCGCCGCGATGTGCGAGGCGATCGACGCCGGCATCGGGCCGCTGATACCGGCGGGCAGGACATACCCGGCCGGGACCGCGCTCGAAGTGGTGTAGCCCGCCACCGCGGCGCCCTGCGAGTAGCCGCCGAGCACGATCTTGGTCGCCGGGCAGGTCGCCGCGATCGACTGGATGCGGTTGCTGGCATCAGCGATGCCGTCGGCCGCCTGGCCGAAGTCCAGCGATGCCGGATAGTTCACGCCGTACACGTCGACCGTTTTGCCTGGCAGATCGGCGGTCAACGCGTCGACGAATGCCTGGCCGGTGGCGCCCACTCCGGGTGCCTCGTTGGTGCCACGGGCGAACACGACCTCGACGTCGGCGCACCCGTCGGCGGCATTGGCCGAGGCGATCGGGCCGGCCAGCGAGCCGAGCACCATGGCGGCCAGGGCGAAGACTGTGAAGACCGTGGACTGCGCCACCTTGGTGATTGAAGCGCCCGTGCGGGCTCGCTGCGGTGTGCTCATGAGATTTCTCCCCCAGTCCCTGTTTGCTGCGATTACCTGCTACAAGCGCGAGGCAGCGAATTCGATTCCGGAGGAGTCAAGTGATCTACGTCATCTGAGCAAATTGCGTGCGCCGGGATGGCACGGCGGCATTCCGGCGTTGAGGATGGGCGCTCGGGTGCCCGGCGTGGCGTCCGAAGGTCACGAACCGCTTTAATGGCTCGATGGCCACCTCGCGTGTCCGCACCACCGCACTGGGGTACGCGCTTGTCGCCCCCAGCCTGTTCGGCGTCGTCACGTTCTTGTTGCTGCCCATGCTCGTGGTGATCTGGCTGAGCCTGCAACGGTGGGACCTGCTCGGCCCGATCAAGTATGTGGGACTGGACAATTGGACGTCGGTGCTCACCGATTCGTCGTTTGCCACCTCCCTGGCGATCACGCTGCTGTTCGTAGTTCTGGTGGTGCCCACCCAAACCGCACTGGGACTGATCGCGGCGTCGCTGCTGGCCCGAGGCCTCCCCGGCACCGGCTTCTTCCGCACCGTGTACGTGTTGCCGTGGATCTGCGCGCCGCTCGCCATCGCGGTGTTGTGGAAATGGATCCTGGCGCCCACGGACGGGGCGCTGAGCACTGTGCTGGGCCGGCAGGTGGACTGGCTCACCGACCCGGGGCTGGCACTGCCGGTGGTGTCGGCGGTCGTGGTGTGGACCAACGTCGGCTACGTGACGCTGTTCTTCCTGGCCGGCATCCTCAACATCCCGGCCGACGTCCACAACGCCGCCCGCACCGACGGCGCCACCGACTGGCAGCGGTTCCGCCACATCACCCTGCCGATGCTGCGCCCGACCATGTTCTTCGTCCTGGTCACCGGAATTGTCAGCGCCGCGCAGGTATTCGACACCGTGTACGCACTGACCGCGGGCGGGCCCCAGGGCCGCACCGACCTGGTGGCCCACCGGATCTATGCCGAGGCGTTCGGTGCGGCCGCGGTGGGCCGCGCCTCCGTGATGGCCATCGTGCTCTTCGTCATCCTTGTCGGGATCACGCTCCTCCAGCACGTCTACTTCCGCCGCAGGATCAGCTATGACCTCACGTAACGCACTGATCTACGTGGGACTGCTCCTCGGCGCGGTGATCACGCTGCTGCCCTTCGGCCTCGGGTTGCTCACCTCGTTCACCTCGGCCCAGCAGTTCGCCACCGATCCTCCGCTGTCACTACCCGAGCCGCCGACGTTGGAGAACTACGCCGGGCTGTCCGACGCCGGGTTCGGACGCGCCATCGTGGTGACGGCCTTGATGACCGCCGTCATCCTGCTGGGCCAGCTGGTGTTCTCGGTGCTGGCCGCCTATGCCTTTGCCCGGCTGCAATTCCCCGGCCGCGACGCGTTGTTCTGGGTCTACATCGCCACGCTGATGGTGCCCGCGACGGTGACTGTGGTGCCGCTGTACCTGATGATGGCCGAGGCCGGGTTGCGCAACACCTTCTGGGCGCTGGTGCTGCCGTTCATGTTCGGCTCGCCGTACGCGATCTTCCTGCTGCGCGAGTACTTTCGGTCCATTCCCGGCGATCTGATCAATGCCGCTCGCCTCGACGGCGCCCACACGCTGGACGTGATCACCCATGTGGTGGTACCCGCCAGCCGGCCGATCCTCGTCACCTTGGCGTTGATCACCGTGGTGAGCCAGTGGAACAACTTCCTGTGGCCGCTGGTGATCACCAGCGGCAGCAAGTGGCAGGTGCTCACGGTCGCGACGGCCGGGTTACAGACGCAGTACAACGCCCAGTGGACGCTGGTGATGGCGGCGACCACGGTGGCGATCGTGCCGCTGATCGTGTTGTTCATCGCGTTCTCGCGCAACATCGTCCGTTCGATCGTCGTGACGGGGATCAAGTGATCACCGAAATCAACGCCATGGTTGTGATATCGCCGCGGCATCGACCATTGCGTCCATCTCGCGGCAAGGAGCGGCCATGAGACGCTCCACCCTCCTGGCCGCGGGACTGGCACTGACCATGGCCGTGCTGCTCGTCTTCGCCGTGCTGCTGGGCCACACGACCGAACCCGAAGGGCGCACCGTGGTCACCGTGCGCCTGTGGGACCCGCAAGTCGCGGCGGCCTATCGGGAGTCCTTCGCCGAGTTCGGCAAGGAACACCCCGACATCGAGGTGCGGGTCAACACCGTCGCCTATTCGGCGTACTTCGACAGCCTGCGCACCGATGTGGCCGGCGGGAGCGCCGATGACATCTTCTGGCTGTCCAATGCCTACCTCGCCGGTTATGCCGACAACGGCCGGCTGCTCGACATCGGACAGACATTGGGCGCCAACGCCGCCCGGGCCTGGGAACCCTCGGTGGTCAACCAGTTCACCCGGAACGACGCGCTGTGGGCGGTTCCGCAACTGACCGACGCCGGTATAGCGGTGTACTTCAACGCCGACCTGCTCGACGCCGCGGGAGTGGACCTCGCCGAACTGACCACGCTGCGGTGGTCGAACGGACCCGACGACACCCTGCGGTCGCTGGCGGCCAGGCTGACCGTGGACGAGCAGGGCCGTTCGGCCGGCACCGACGGTTTCGACGCCGGCCGCATCCGCCAGTGGGGCTACAACGCCGCCAACGACCTTCAGGGCATCTACCTCAACTACATCGGCTCTGCGGGCGGCATCTTCACCATCGGCGACCGCTTCGCGTTCGACAACCCGCAGGCCGTCGAGGCGTTCACCTACCTGGTTCGGCTGATCAACGACGATCACGTCGCGCCGCCGGCAGCGGCCACCAACAGCAACGGCGACTTCTCCCGTAACGCCTTCCTGCAGGGCCGGATGGCCCTGTTCCAGTCCGGTACCTACAACCTGGCCGCCATTGCCAACCAGGCCCGGTTCCGGTGGGGTGTTGCGATGCTGCCTGCCGGGCCCAAGGGCCGGGTCAGCGTCACCAATGGCATTGCCGCAGCAGCGAACTCGGCGACCCGTCACCCCGATGCGGTGCGCGAGGTGTTGTCCTGGATGGGCAGCAAGCGCGGCAACGAATACCTGGGTGTCAAGGGTGCCGCCATCCCGGCCGTACTGCGGGCCCAGCCGGTCTACCGCAATTTCTGGAAATCGCGTGGAGTCGATGTCAGCCCCTTCTTCCTGGTGCTGCACGGGCCACGCATCCCGGCGCCGGGAGCCGCGGGCTTCCCGGCCGGATACCAGGCCCTCAAGCCGTATTTCGACGAGATGTTCCTGGGCCGCGGCGATGTCGAGCAGTCTCTGGCCGACGCCCAGTGGGCAGCCAATTCCGCAGCAGCCCGCTGAGCCGGCGCGAATTACCGACCCCTGACCGCCGGCACGTCGCTTACATTGGGCTGATGCCCCAGCACACCAGTGCATCCCGCCGCCACCGCATGACGGTGGCACTGTTTGCCGCGGCCTTGTTGGCTGCCGCGCCGGCCTGCGCAGCCGGGCACTCCCCCAATTCCTCGGCACCGGCGGCACCTCAGAGCGATGCCGGATTCGCCCCGGCCGCCCCGGTGCCCGAAGCCGGCCCGGGGATGAAGAACGCGCCGATACCCGCCGAGGTCAAGCGCGACATCGTGAAGACCGCATCGATGTCGATCACCGCAGGCAACCCGGCGGCGGTAGCGGACAAGGCCGTATCGCTGGCCACCGATGCCGGCGGCCGCGTCGACAGCCGCTCCGAGGATGCCGGCTCCAGTTCCGGCCGCGCCCATATCTCCCTGGCGCTGCGGGTCCCGGCCGCCAAACTCGAAGGCACCCTCGACGAGTTCAAGAAGCTCGGCACGGTCCAGACCGTCGAGGTCCGCGCCGACGACGTCACCTCGCAGCGCGTCGATCTCGACGCCCGCATCAAGGCACTGCAGACCTCGGTGGACCGGCTGCTGGGGATCATGCGGGACGCAAAGGATCCCGAGGCCCTGATCCAGGCCGAGAACGCGTTGTCACAGCGCCAGGCAGACCTCGACAGCCTGCGCGCGCAGCGTACCCAGCTGGGTGACCAGATCGACTACAGCACGGTCAATCTCGACATCACCGCAGAGCAGATCGGCGGCCCCGCCCCGCAGTATCGGGGGTTCTGGGGTCAGGTCGAACGCGGCTGGCACGGCCTGGTCTCGATGGCATCGGGGGCCGTGATGCTGTTCGGCCTGCTCCTGCCATGGCTGGCGGCCGTGCTCATCGCGGCTGTGGTCGTCGTGGCCGTCGTCCGGCTGACCAGGTCGCGTCCCAGGCAGACGTCAGCGGCGGGGCAGGCTGGTGGGCAGGACGGTCAGCTCCAGGGCCAGGGCGGTGCCACAGACGAGAACGAGGATGGCGAAGGCGATCCAGTCGCGCGACCGGGGTCGTGACGGTGCCGCCGAGATCTGGCCTGCCCCACCGCGCGCGGTGATGGCATCGCCCATCTCGTCGCCCCGGCGCAACGCCACGGTGACGGCGGCGGCCAGCAGATCGACCAGATTGGACACGCGTTGTTTGCGCCGGGCCCGGAACGTCTCGGCCGGTTCGACGGGGCGCAACCGATGGGCCGCATACAACGTGCGGAACTCGTCGATCAGCATCGGGAAAGCCCGCAGTGCCAACGCGATCGTCACCGCCCAGTCGTGCACGGGGATGCGGAACAGCCGTAGCGGGCGGCCCAACGTGGCCACCGCAGGGGCGACATCGGCGACATTCGTCGTCCAGGACACCAGGGCGCCCAGGCCCAACAGCACGATGGCCAGCGCCGTGACGCGCAGGTAGTTGAGCAGCCCGCCCAGACCGACCTGCACCGACCCGATGTCGATCACCGGGGAACCGCCCGCCAGTGCGGCGAGCGCCCCGCCCAGCGCCACCAGGATCCACAGAAAGAACGGAATCGACGGCAGCACGCCGCGCGGAATGTGCGCCAGCCTCGCCGTCACCAGGACCAGCACCGCGACAGCCGCGATCGGCACCCATCCGGGATAGAACGTCAGCAGAAGGCCGATGCCGGCGACGGCGAGCAGTTTTGTGCCTGCCCACAACCGGTGGATGACGGTGTCGCCGGGGACCGGGCGCAACAGCACGACGGGCTTGCGCTGTCCTCGCGTCGGCGCGGTCATCGGGTACCTCCGGCAGCTGTCGGGGCGAGGGCCAGTTCACCGTGATGCAGGTGCAGCGTGCGCGGGCACAGGCCCTCCAGGCCGGTGAAATCGTGCGAGATGACGACGACGGTCAGCCCGTTGTTGTGCCGCAGATCCTCAAGCAACCGCAGCAGTCCCCGTTGGCTGGCCGCGTCCAGTCCGGCCAGCGGCTCGTCGAGGATCAGCGCCCGCGGCGACCGGGCCAGCAATCCGCCCAGGACGACGCGACGCATCTGCCCGCCCGAGAGTTGGTCGATGCGGCGCTGCGCCAGTGCCGCATCCAATCCGACCATCTCCAGGGCACCCGCGATGCGGTCGTTCTCATGCGCCGAGAAGCCTGCGGCCGAGGCGATTTCACGTCCCACGGTGCTGCGCATCAATTGCAGCCTGGCGGCCTGGAACGAGATCGCCACCGAGCCCACTTGCTGTGCCACCGGCACCCCGTCGAGCAGGCACGCGCCGTAGGTCGGAACCGTCAACCCGGCCATGATCCAGGCCAGGGTCGATTTGCCCGAACCGTTCAGGCCGTGCACCAGGACCCCGTCACCTTCGTTGACGGTGAAGGTGATGTCACGCAAAGCCGTTTTCGCCCAAGGGGTTCCGCTGGCGTATTCGTGCCCGACGCCGGTCAGCTCCAGCACCGGCGCACTGCTGTGAGCGACGGGCGTGGCCGCGACCGGTACCGCGGAGGTCTGCACCATGTCGGTGTTGTCGGCGGTGCCGCCGTTGCCGCTGAGCTGCACCGTGCGGTCGGCCGAATCGGCCTCGTCGTTGTAGTGCGTGATGTGCACCAGCGACATCTGGTGATGTTCGGTCAGCCCGGACAACACGTTCATCAGGGTGTCGCGGCCCCGTTGATCGACCATGCTGGTGACCTCGTCGGCGATCAGCAACGAGGGTTCGCGGGCCAGTGCCCCGGCGACCGCGAGTCGTTGCAGTTCCCCACCGGACAATCCTCCGGTGTCACGTTCGGCCAGGCCGTCGAGCCCGACTTCGGCCAGGAGCCGCTCCACGTCGGCGGTCGCGCCGACGGGCAGACCCCACACCACGTCGTCGGCCACCCGGGTCCCGAGTACCTGGCTTTCCGGATGCTGCATCACCACTGCGGTGCCGCCGATGCGGCCCAGGCCCACGGCGCCGGCCCGTTCGATGCTGCCCGAAGTGGGTTGGCGTCCGGCCAACATGAGCATGAGAGTGGTCTTGCCCGAGCCGTTCGGGCCGGTGACCGCGACATGCTCGCCGGGCTGCAATTCCATCGACACCGGGCCCAGCGCGTCGCGCTCGACGCCTGGGTAGCGGAACCGCACATCGGTCAGCCGGGCCGGGACCGGAGCGATCGTCGCCCCGTCCTCCTCGCCGTCGGCGTCGAGTTTGTGGACGTCGGGGACCCCGAGCAGCCGGGCCAGGATCCGTGAGAGCGCCCACCAGCCGATCATGCTGACCGAGGTGATGCTGGTGATGCCGAGGAACAGCATCAACACGGGCCAGTAGTCCAGCATCGTCGCGAAGATGGTCCTGATCGGTTCGGCCGCCACGTCGACCACCGGGATGCGCTCGAGCACCTTGGCGATCCCTTCGATGCCCGCGCTGAGCGAGTCGAAGATCAGGCTGCGCAGCCTGGTCAGCACGGTCAGCGCCACGATGATCGCGGATCCGAACAGCGCCCCGGCCACGATGGCGGCGCAGAACGCCGTGCCGGTGCCGCGACCGCGGCGCTTGACCACGCCGGTCAGCCCGCCGATGTAGGCGCAGTCGACGACGGTCATCGCTCCGCCCATGCCGGCGATCAGGAAGGCGATCGTGCCGGCGGCGACGGTGGCGGCCAGCAGCACCCGCAGCCGGTAGCGGTAGGCCAGCAGCCCCATCGGCACCGTTCCCAGCACCGAGAGGCCGGCCGCGAACGGCACCACCACGGCGATGATCGCGGTGGCCGCACAGAGCGCCGCCATCACCGAAGCCTGCGCAAGCTCGCCGGGGGTGAGGCCGCGCCGAGGCGTCGTCGCCGGGGGTTTCGCGGTCATCGTTCGATTCTGCCAGCCGCGATCGCGGCCGTCGGGGGCCCGTCATGTGACCGAGAGCACGCGGGCCGACTAGACTACATAGTAAATCTATGTAAATATGATGGGCATGCCGACCCCGACCGAGGATGTAACGGTAACCGACGAATCCGCGCTGGGCGCCGACCTGCTGTCGGTCGTCGCCCGGTTGAACCGGCTGGCCACCCAACGCGCCCGGCTACCGCTGCCCTGGGCCCAGGCCCGGCTGCTGTCCACGATCGAGGACCAGGGCGAGGCGCGCATCTCCGACCTGGCCTATCTCGACCACTGCTCGCAGCCGACCATGACCACCCAGGTTCGCCGTCTCGAAGACGCCGGCCTGGTGTCACGCACCACCGATCCCGGCGATGCCCGCGCGGTGCTGATCCGGATCACCGAGCAGGGCCGCCGGACCCTGGATCAGGCCAGGGCGGATCGCGCCGCCGCGATCAACCCCCGACTTGAGCGGCTCAGCGCCGAGGAGCGCCAGACATTGGCGGCCTCCGTCGACATCATTCGGCGGTTGCTCACCGATGTCGCCGAGCATCCGCTCGCTCACGAAAACTAGATAGGAGTCACCGCCCTGATGTGGCGCCAACCCAAGGCCGTATGGGCCGTCGCTTTCGCCTCCGTCGTCGCCTTCATGGGCATCGGACTGGTCGATCCCATCCTCAAACCGATCGCCGACAACCTCAACGCCACGGCTTCGCAGGTGTCGTTGCTGTTCACCAGCTATATGGCGGTGATGGGTGTGGCGATGCTGATCACGGGTGTGGTGTCCAGCCGCATCGGCCCCAAGCGCACGCTGCTGCTCGGCTTGGTGATCATCATCGCCGGCGCCGGCCTGGCCGGGATGAGCGAGACCGTGATGCAGATCGTGGGCTGGCGCGCACTGTGGGGCCTTGGCAACGCCCTGTTCATCGCCACGGCGCTGGCCACCATCGTCAACTCCGCGAAAGGCTCTGTGGCGCAAGCCATCATCCTCTATGAGGCGGCGCTGGGCCTGGGCATCGCGATCGGCCCGCTGGTCGGCGGGGTGCTCGGTTCGATCTCGTGGCGCGGCCCGTTCTTCGGCGTCTCGGCGCTGATGGCCTTCGCCCTGGTGATCACGGCGTTCCTGTTGCCGGCCACCCCGCGCGCCGAACGTGCCACCACGCTTGCCGATCCGTTCCGGGCGCTGCGCCACCGCGGACTGCTCGGCGTCGCGATCACCGCGCTGCTCTACAACTTCGGTTTCTTCACCCTGCTGGCCTTCACCCCCTTCCCGCTGGACATGACCGCCCATCAGATCGGGCTGATCTTCTTCGGCTGGGGCCTGGCGTTGGCGTTCACCTCGGTGGTGGTCGCCCCGCGGCTGCAACACCGTTTCGGCACGGTGCGGGTGCTGATCCTCAACCTGCTCGCCTTCACGACGGTGCTGGCCGTGATGGCGGTGTGGACCGATTCCAAGACCGTCCTGGCATCGGGTGTGGTGGTCGCCGGCCTGTTCATCGGCATCAACAACACGCTCATCACCGAGACCGTCATGAAGGCGGCCCCGGTCGAGCGGGGTGTGGCCTCGGCGGCCTACAGCTTCCTGCGCTTCGGCGGCGCCGCGGTCGCGCCGTGGCTGGCCGGAGTGCTCGGCGAGCAGGTCAGTGTGCACCTGCCCTACTGGGTGGGCGCGGCCGCAGTGCTGGCCGGCGCCGGTGTGCTGACCCTGACGCGGCCGCACCTGGTCGGAATCGACGTCGAGGAGTCCGAACTCGACGAGCTGACCGACGAGGCCACCGCGGTCACCGTCGGCAGCGACACCTAGCCGCCGGGGGCGAATCCAGCCCCGAGCGCCGGCAAAGCTCCCCACAATGGGTGACATGTCGCAACAGTTCGACGGCGAGGCCCGGTTGTCGTGGGTTCTGGCCGGACTGGCCGGAGTGCTGGGGGCAGCCGCGTTCACCCATTCGGCGGGGTACTTCGTCACCTTCATGACCGGCAATACCGAGCGGGCCTTCCTCGGACTGTTCCAGGGTGAGGAGTGGCTGGCGATCGGGGCCGCACTGCTGTTGCTCTCCTTCGTCGGCGGGGTGGTGATCGCCTCGTTGTGCCGTCGCCACCTGTGGGTGAATCACCCCCATGGCGCGACCGTGCTGACGACGCTTGCGCTGGTGGTGTCCACCGTGGTCGACATCATCGAGCGCGGCTGGTCGGCCCGCGACGTTCCTTACGTCCCAATCCTGTTCGTGGCCTTCGGTATCGGCGCATTGAACACGTCATTCGTCAAGGATGGCGAGGTGTCGATCCCGCTGAGCTACGTGACCGGGACTCTGGTCAAGCTCGGGCAGGGAATCGAACGCCACATCAGCGGAGGCCAACTCAGCGACTGGCTGGGGTATTTCATGCTCTGGGCCGGTTTCGCCGGCGGCGCCATCGTCGGCGGCTTCATCAGCGTGGTGGTCAGCGGATCCCAGATGCTGCTGGTGGCCACCGTCGTCTGCGCGATCACCGCGGCGTATACGTACTTCTACTTCGATCGTCACGCGTTGTTGAAATAGCGCGCGGAGTCGGCCCTCTCGTCGAGATTGACGTGAGGGTCGCGATCCGGTGAGTTTCACGACCGTGGTGTCAATCTCGATGCGCCGAACGCGCCTACAAAGCGAACAACAGGAACTGCGTCACCTGGGTTGGTGAGAAATTGTCGTCGCTGACCGCGATCACCGACTGCCGACCGTCGGCCAGCTTGGGCCCCAACGTGATTCCCTCGATGTTGTCGAGGGGCATCAGACCTGGCGTGGTGGTCAGATCGGATAGCAGCGTCTTGGTCATCTCGGCGGAGCCCTCGACCACCTGAGCCTGGTAGATCCGCACCGCGACGTGCGTGCCGTAGCCGCGCTCGATCACCAGAAAGCTGCCGTCGTCGAGCGCGACCAGATCCGACAACCCGTTGTCTCCACGCGGCCCGGCGCTGACCGGGTCCAGCGGATAGGTGTACTGGCCGTCCACCGCCCCGGACGCCGCGTCGAAGCGGACGACGCGGGTGCGCGCACCGTGCTGCTCATCCGGTGGCGGACCGTCGTCGTCAGCCGGGCCCCTCCATGGCCGCCCAGAGATACCGGCCGTCCGGCGTGAGCGTGAGCCCTTCCAGCGTGCTGTTGCGTCGCGGACCGTGTTCATCGGCCGACATCCGGAACCCGTCGGGCAGGGCGAACTCGCCGAGGAAGCTGCCGTCGAGGGCGGCGCTCCGCACCCAGGGGTCCAGCAGGATCGGCGCACCCTGTCCCTCGACCCGCCGCTCCCCCTCGCTGGTCCAGTACAGGCGCTGCCTGCGCGCGTCGAAGGCGATCGCCTCGGGGTCGGGCGGCACCGCAGGCGGGTACACGTCGATGTTCAACGGGCCGAACGGCTGTGCGTCACGGTCCAGCCACGGATGGGTGGCGACGAACTCGACATCACCGATGCTGTTGTCCGACAGCGTGATCCGCGCGGTGTAGAAGCGCGCAGGGCCTTTGGCGGAGCGGTCGTCGCTGATGATGTAGTACAGGTCAGCGGCCTGGTCGTAGCTGATTCCCGACAGCCCGCCGATTACCGTGCCGTCCAGCACCGCTCCGGAAGGCACCTGACGCTGGCCGAGGTAGTCCAGTTGCGGCGTGGCGTGCGCCGGACCACACGCCGACAGCACCAGGGCGCCGGCCAGCAGGATTCGACGCAGCATCAGGTGATGACGGCGCCGACCAGGATGCCGACGGCGTAGGTCGCCGCGATCGCAACAGCCCCGAACAGCAGTTGCCGCAGCCCCGCGATGGCCACCGGCTTGCGGGTGAACTTCGCCGCCACCCCTCCGGCGATCAACAGACCCACCCCGCCGCAGGCCAGCCCGGCCCACAACGACTCGAAGCCGAGCAGATACGGAATGAGCGGGATGATCGCGCCGATCGCGAACAACACGAACGACGAGCCGCCGGCTATCCACGGCGACGGCTTCTCCGTCGGGTGGACCCCCAGTTCCTGCACGAGATGGAAGTTCAAGGCCCGGTGCTCGTCACGGTGGATCTCCTCGCTCGCCTTCACCGCGGTTTCGGGCGTCATCCCCATCTCCTGCAGCATGGCCACCAATTCGGCCTGCTCGGCCTCGGGGTACTTGCGAAACGACCTGCGCTCGACCCTGACCTCGGAATCGACCTGTTCGTTGGCCGTGAGCACCGAGGTGTACTCGCCGAGCGCCATCGAGAAGGCACCGGCCAGCAGTCCGGCCACACCGCTGAGCACCACGGTCTGAGCCGGAGCGCTGGCCCCGACACCCGCGATCAGCGCGGTGTTGCTGACCAGACCGTCCATCGCGCCGAAGGTTGCTGCTCGTAGCCAGCCTCCGGTGACGTCGGCATGGCGGTGATAGCTCACATGCGGCAAGCCTGTGGGAGACACCGATTTACCGACCGATTCCGGCATGCCGCCAGTCTTTCGCGGCGAGGTCGAGGTTGTCCAGGAAGGCTTGCCTTTCCGCAGATGCAGGGCCAACCGGCCTACTACAACCGTCACACGCGTTACCGTCGGATATGACCTCCACTGCCGAACATCTGCGAAATGCGCTGGACGGCCGCTGGCGCGACGTCAAAAACGCCATGCGGGCCAGGTTGTCCGACGAGATCTTCCGACCGCACTACACCCCCAACACAGTGATCGCCCGGGCGAAGGTGGGCGAGCAGCTCAAGATCATGGCCGCAGCCGGTGCTGCCGAGGACGGCTTCCGCAAGGAGCACGGCGGCAACGGCGACGTCGGCGCAGCCATCACTCAGATCGAGATGCTGGCCATGAGCGACCTGTCCCTGATGGTCAAGGCCGGGGTGCAGTGGGGCCTGTTCGGCGGCGCCATCGAGAACCTGGGCACCGAACGCCATCACAAGGCCTACGTCCGGCCGCTGATCGACCTGGACCTGTTGGGTTGTTTCGCGATGACCGAAACCGGCCACGGCAGCGATGTGCAGTCGCTGGAGACCACCGCCACCTACGATCCGGCGACCCAGGAATTCGTCATTCACTCCCCCACCCCCACCGCGCGCAAGGACTACATCGGTGGGGCCGCCGAAACCGCTCGGGTGGCAGCAGTTTTCGCGCAGTTGATCACTCCAGACGGCGAGGTCCACGGCGTGCATTGTCTCGTGGTACCGATCCGCGACGACGAGGGCAACGACCTGCCCGGGGTGACGACGTCGGACTGTCATTACAAGGGCGGGCTACCTGGCGTCGACAACGGCCGCATCGTGTTCGACCACGTACGGGTCCCACGGGAGAACCTGCTCAACCGGTACGCCGACGTCGCTCCCGACGGCACGTACAGCTCACCGATCGAAAACTCGGGGCGCCGGTTCTTCACGATGTTGGGCACACTGATCCGCGGCCGGGTCACCGTCGGCGGCAGCGCCGCTGCGGCGGCGCGGGTGGCACTGGACATCGCCACCCGATATGCGCTGGAACGCAGGCAGTTCGAGGCCCCGAAGAGCACCGAGGAAGTCCTCATCATGGACTACCTGGTGCACCAGCGCCGGCTGCTGCCGCTGATCGCCAAGTCCTACGCGCTGCAGTTCGCCCAGAACGAACTGGTGGCCAAGTGCCATGCGTTGCAGACTTCCGACGATCCCGACGCCGAGGAGCAGCGCGAACTGGAGGCCCGCGCGGCGGGCCTGAAAGCCGCCAACACCTGGCATGCCAGCCGCGCTATCCAGGAGGCTCGCGAAGCCTGCGGCGGCGCAGGCTATCTCGCCGAGAACCGGCTGATCGCCCTGCGCGCCGACACCGACGTGTTCACCACCTTCGAGGGCGACAACCATGTGCTCACCCAGCTGGTGGCCAAGGAGCTGCTCACCGCCTACGCCGACGACATCAAAGGCATGAGCCCGGTCGAATGGGTCCGGTTCGCAGCCAACTTCGCCGGTGAGCGGGTACTCAAACGCACTGCCGCAGAGACCATCATCCAGACCGTCCTGGACACCCGCCAGGACAACGAGGAGGAAGGCAGCCTGTTCAACCGCGGCACCCAGGTCAAGATGTTCGAGGACCGCGAGGAGTACATGCTTGCCTCGGTCGCGCGGCGGCTGCAGGGCAAGTCCAAGGAGATGTCGGCCTTCGACGCGTTCAACGCCGTACAGGACCATGTGCTGCACGCCGCTCAGGCGCACATCGACCGCGTCATCCTGGAAGCGTTCGTCGCCGGTATCGACGCCTGCGAGGACGAAACCGCTCGCGAACTCCTCGACGATGTCTGCGACCTGTACGCGCTGTCGGTGATCGAGGACGACAAGGCCTGGTTCATCGAACACCGCTACCTGTCCACCGAACGCGCCAAGGCCGTGACGCGCGGGATCAACGAACGCTGCCGCTCACTGCGCCCGCACGTCGAAACCCTCGTCGACGGGTTCGGTATCCCCGAGCAGCTGCGCTACGCGGCGATGCTCGACCCCGCCGAGCTGGTCAACGGCTGAGGCGCCTCAGGGCTTCGGAATCGGGTCGACGGCAACCAGTTTGCCGTCGTCCCCGATCCGGAACCGCACGGTGGCGATTCCGGTAGGCGACTTGGGTGAGTCGTGGCCCTGCTGCCACTGGTAGTTCACCACCACGCTGTCGTCGGCGTTGGTGACCACGTTGATGTAGGGCCGCGGCTCCGGGGTGGCCGGGCCGATGGGGGTCTGCCGGTCGAAGAACAGCAGCTGCCCGACGCTGTTGGGCTCCGGGTTGGTCTGGCCCACCTGGACCCAGTACAGCCGGCAGTTGCTGGTGTGCCCGGTGCCGATCTGGGTCCATTCCTTGCCCGCAGCGGGCGCGGGCAATTTGGCGATCTGATCGGCGACCGTGTCGGCGCTGGGGCCGTCCGACGGCGCGCAGGTATCGGGCTTCGGCGGCGGCGCGGACGACGGACTCCAGCCGCAACCAACCGCGAGGAAACCGATGAAGGCGACGATGGCGATCAGCCGTGGGTGCACTCCCCAAGGGTAGCCAATCAGACCGGCTCAACGAGTGGGCTGACGGCGGCGCGCCGATAGGTGACACTGTTTGCGATCTGACCGCTCACGACCACTGACCCCAAGGAGACACTGATGGCTTGGTTCCTCGCCATGGAAGGCCCCGCCAACAAGGCCGTCCTGTACCAACTGCAGGAATCAGTCAACGTCCAACAGATCGCCGAGGAGATGGCCAGCGCGGCCACCCTCGATCGCGCCGTCCCCGTCCCGGCCGTGCTCGCCAACAACCGGCAACAGGTGACGGTCTATGTGCGGCCAGCGGCTTGGGGCGTGTGGACGTTCTACCAACTGTCCGAAGAGGAGCGGAAAGCCCTCGCGTCGGCGTCCAATCCACTGGTGGAGGCGCTTACCCAGGCGGCCCGTCAGGCCCAGACCCGGCCCCAATCCTAGGGACTGGGGTTTGAGAACTTGCTCCCCCGATTGGACTCGAACCAATAACCGCCCGATTAACAGTCGGGAGCTCTGCCAATTGAGCTACAGGGGACTACCTTCCGCGGAAGCTCCGCGGCCGAGCGTTGACTCTAGCGTACGGACCGCCGCCGCCGCCAACTCGC
The DNA here is from genome assembly GCF_048282715.1 of Mycobacterium sp. 134. Taxonomy (NCBI): domain Bacteria; kingdom Bacillati; phylum Actinomycetota; class Actinomycetes; order Mycobacteriales; family Mycobacteriaceae; genus Mycobacterium; species Mycobacterium sp. 134. The sequence continues at coordinate 2,401,649 of NZ_JBLVUN010000008.1, read as the reverse complement.
TCCCAGACGGGCGCGTTGGGGCGGCGGTGAGGCAGGATGGAGCACACGCACCTGTCGTCTGGGAGGGACACTGTGATCCGCTATGCCGCCGTTATCGCCGTCGGCTACGTGCTGGGCGCCAAGGCCGGGCGACGTCGCTATGAGCAGATCGCCAGCACCTACCGTGCGGTGACCGCCAATCCGGCCACCAAGGCGGTGATCGACGCCGGACGACGCAAGATCGCCAAGCAGGTGTCGCCCGACCCGCAGTTCCTCACGCTGACCCCCATAGACGCAGAAACGTCGGTGTACTCCACCAAGGAGTCCACCGACGCTTCAGCGAAACGTAGCTGGTAGGGGCCTAGCCGATCCCCTGGTTGATCGACGTGCCCGGCAGCAGCGGACCGGTCACCACGCCGTTCTGACCGACGCCCACCCACGGCGTCCCGACGTTGGCGGGCATGCCGTTGGAGTAGGACAGGCACTTGCCGTCTTCTTTGTTGCCGAACCAGGCCAGGCAGGCCGGCTGGGCCGAGACCTCGGGGCCGGACGTGGACGTCGCGAGGAACGCCGGGGCAGCCGCTGCCGCCCCTGCGACCAGCGCGAATGCGCCGACTGCAACGTAACGCCGCGTCTGCGTGCTGAACAATGTCACCGGGATTGCCTCTTTCGCGTGTAGGGGCCCGACTGCCGTCACCCTATCGCGATGTGGGTGATCACGCAGTCAGGTCGTCGCCGCTGGCCTGTTCGAGCAGGCTGCGCCGGTAGGACTCCATGGCCACCAGGTCACCGAACAGAGCGTGATATTCGTCTCCCTGCTCCACCGGCGACATGCGTTGCAGCTTGGACTTCACCTCGGCGATCTGGCGGCCGACCCAAACTTCCTGCAGGCGGGCCAGCACGCTGCTGATGTAGCGCGGCAGGTGCTCGTCGTCCTCGACGTTGATGGCCTCGACGCCCAGCTCGTTGACCAGGCTGGCCGCCGCCGGCGACGTGGTCTGCTCGCGGACGGCCTCGATCCACTGGGCCCCGGATTTGCCCGATGCCGTGCCGCCCGCCGCCTCGATCGCCGAACGCACCGCGGCATACCCGGGGTGGGTGAAGCTCTCGACGGTCAGCGAGTCGAACACCGGTCCGGCGATCGCCGGATACTGCAGCGCGGCCTTGAGCGCCTCGCGCTGCGGCCACAGCGTCGGATCGGTCGGGTTGGGGCGCGACACCGGAGCCGCCGCTGGACTGGCCTGCTGCCGCGCGGGCTGACGTCGCGAGTCCTTGCGGCCGCCGCTGGCGTCCTCCCGCACCCGGCCGATCACCTGGGCGACGTTGTCCCAGCCGACCCAGCCGGCCAGCTGCCTGGCGTACTCGTCGCGCAGGGTCCGGTCCTTGATCCGGGCCGCGATCGGCACGCAGCGCCGCAGCGCCGCCACCCGGCCCTCGGCACTGTCCAGGTCATGTTCGGCCAGCGCGCTGCGAATCACGAACTCGAACAACGGGGTTCGCCGTGCCACCAGGTCGCGCACCGCACCGTCACCGGAACGCAACCGAAGATCGCAGGGATCCATCCCGTCGGGAGCCACCGCCACGAACGACTGCCCGGACAGGTTCTGCTCGCCCTCGAACGCCTTCACCGCGGCAGCCTGGCCGGCGGCGTCTCCGTCGAACACGTAGATCAACTCGCCGCGGAAGAAGTTGTCGTCCATCATCAGCCGGCGCAGCATCGACAGGTGCTGCTCACCGAACGCGGTGCCGCACGACGCCACCGCGGTGGTCACCCCGGCCATGTGCATGGCCATGACATCGGTATAGCCCTCGACGACGACGGCCTGATGCCCCTTGGCGATGTCACGTTTGGCGCGGTCCAGCCCGAACAGCACCTGCGACTTCTTGTACAGCACGGTCTCGGGGGTGTTGACGTACTTGGCCTGGTTCTGGTCGTCGTCGAACAACCGGCGCGCGCCGAAGCCGATGGTCTCGCCCGAGGACACCCGGATCGGCCAGAGCAGCCGGCGATGGAACCGGTCCATCGGTCCGCGCTTGCCCTCCCGGCTCAGTCCGGCCGCCTCCAGCTCCTTGAACTCAAAGCCCTTGCGCAGCAAGTGCTTTGTCAGCGTGTCCCACCCCGACGGCGCGAAGCCGCACCCGAACTGGGCAGCCGCGGCGGCGTCGAAGTTGCGTTCGGTGAGGTACTTGCGCGCCTCGGCGGCTTCGTCTGAGGTCAACGCCTCGGCGTAGAACTCCTGGGCTGCCGCGTTGGCGGCCAGCAGTCGGCTGCGGCTGCCCCGGTCGCGCTGGACGTTGGTGGTCGACGCGCCGGTGTAGGTGACGGTGTAGCCGACCTTGTCGGCCAGCAATTCGACCGCCTCGACGAACGTGACGTGCTCGATCTTCTGGATGAAGGCGTACACGTCGCCGCCCTCGCCACAGCCGAAGCAATGGAAGTGGCCGTGGTTCGGCCGCACGTGGAACGACGGGGACTTCTCGTCGTGGAACGGGCACAGGCCCTTCATCGAGTCGGCCCCGGCCCGCCTCAGCTGGACGTAGTCGCCGACGACATCTTCGATCCGGACTTTTTCACGGATGGCCGCGATATCGCGATCTGAAATCCGGCCGGCCACCGGCTCATTCTAGAGGTCGGGGTGAGCGTGCCTCGTGCACTCGTTCCAACCGGCTCTCTGTGTAGGACGCGATCTGGTCGACCACCACCCGTAGCCGGGCGCCATCGTCGGCGGCGAGGTCGAACTCTGGCGCGAACTGCGGGTCCAGACTGCCCGGCGCCTGCGCCCACAATGCGAGGGCGACTTCGTGGATGAGCGTGCGCTGATCGGCCTGGATCTGCAGGTGCCGGTGGTCGGACATGATGAACTGCAGCGCCAGCATCTTGAGCAACACCACCTCGGCCCGCACCAGCGGTGGCACGGACAGCTCGGCGTCAAACCGCCGCAACGGCCCGTCGCCGGCGACCGCCCGGGTCTGGGTGATCGCCGCATTGGCAAAGCGGCCGACGAGTTCACTGGTCAGGGTCTTCAGCGCCACCGAGGACGCCAGGGTTCCGTCGTACTTCCCCACTGCGGCCACCACCGGAACATGTGACAGCCGCTCGGCGGCGGCCAGTAGGTCGTCGCGACCGACCGTGGGAAACGATCTGGCGCCCAGGTCCGCCAGCGAGGCGGCGGCATCGGGATCGCCGAGCACCCGCAGGTCGATGCGCCCGGAGATGACGCCGTCCTCGACGTCGTGCACCGAATAGGCGACGTCGTCGGCCCAGTCCATCACCTGGGCCTCCAGGCACGGCCGCTCGGCGGGCGCGCCGGCTCGCACCCAGGCGGCGGCATCGGCATCGTCGTCGTAGAAGCCGTACTTCCTGCGGGTGCCGAAGCTGGGCCATGGATACTTGGCCACCGCGTCCAGCGCGGCCCGGGTCAGGTTGAGCCCGGCCGAACGCCCCTCGGCGTCAAGGACTTTGGGCTCCAGCCGGGTGAGGATCCGGAAGTTCTGGGCGTTGCCCTCGAACCCGCCGAACGGTTTGGCGATCTCGTCGAGGGCACGCTCGCCGTTGTGCCCATAGGGCGGGTGGCCGATGTCGTGGGCCAAGCCTGCCAGGTCGACCAGGTCGGGATCGCAGCCGAGTCCGATCGCCATACCGCGGCCGATCTGGGCTACCTCAAGTGAATGGGTGAGACGGGTGCGCGGAGTGTCACCGTGCCGCGGACCGACCACCTGGGTCTTGTCGGCCAGCCGCCGCAGCGCCGCGCTGTGCAGCACGCGGGCCCGGTCGCGGGCGAAGGCGGTCCGGTGCTCGGTGTCGGTTCCGGGCAGCGCAGCACCCTTGGGCGCCTCGACCACCAGACGTTGCCGGTCGAAGTCGCTGTAGCAGGCCTGCGTATCCGCGTTCACCGACGCACAGTCTGCCAGGAAGCGACGCTGAGACCCCGCAGCGCATTAGATTGACGGTCATGCGTATCGCCCGTGTGCTGTCCATGCTGCTCGCGATCCTGATTGCCGGACTGCTGGTCGCCCCCGGCGCCACCGCCGAACCGCCGTTGCGGCTGGCCACCCAACTCACTGACAACTCCGGGGCCCTCTCGGCAGCCCAGCGCGGCAACGTCCAGCGCGCGATCGACAGACTCTACGAGGAGCGCCACATCAAGCTGTGGGTGATCTTCACCGAGGATTTCGCCGGCCAGGGCCAGTCCGGCTGGGCCCAGAAGACCATGCAGCTGAGCGATTTCGGTGACGACGACGCGCTGCTCGCGGTCGCCACGGTGGACCGGGCGTTCGCCTTCCAGGTGCCCTCCACCGTCACCACCTCGGCCCGCGCCGACGACATCCGGCGCGACAGCATCACCCCGGCCCTGCGCCGTGACGACTGGGCCGGCGCGGCGATCGCAGCGGCCAACGGCCTGAACTCCCAGCCCGAATCCCCCGCCGCGCCCGGCATCTCGTGGCCGGGCGTGCTGATCGCCCTCGGCGTGATCCTGGTACTGGTCGGCCTGCTGTGGTGGTGGTCGCGCCGGCGCCGGGCCAAGCGCCGCCACGCCGAGTTCGAGGCCGCCAAGCGAGTCGATCCGACCGACGCCAACGCATTGGCCGCGGTGCCGCTGGAGGCGCTCGACGAGCTGTCCCGCTCGATCGTGGTCGACGTCGACAATGCCGTGCGCACCAGTGAGGCCGAGCTCGAACTGGCTGTCGAGGAGTTCGGGGCCAAGCGCACCGAGCCGTTCACCGCGGCCCTGGCGAACGCGAAAACCGCCCTGGCCCAAGCCTTCACCGTGCGCCAAACCCTCGATGACGACGTGCCCGAGACGCCGTTGCAGCAGCGGGAAATGCTGACCCGGGTGGTGGTGTCGGCAGCCAGGGCCGACCGTGAGCTCGACGCCCAGAGCCAGGCGTTCGAGCAGCTGCGCGATCTGGTGATCAACGCCCCGACGCGGCTGGACGCCATGACCCAGCAGATGGTCGACCTGACCGCCCGCATCGACCCGTCCCGGCAGACCCTGGACACCCTGCACACTCAGTTCGACGCGACCGCACTGACTTCGGTGGCGACCAATGTGGACACCGCCAAAGAGCGGCTGGCGTTCGCCGATCGCAGCATCACCTCGGCCCGCGCCCTGGTATCCCGGCCGGCCACCGACCAGACCGCACTGGTGGACGCGGTGCGCTCGGCCGAGTCGGCCCTGGACCAGGCCCGCACCCTGTTCGATGCGGTGGACAGCGCGGCGTCCGACATCAACCGGGCGCTGGCCGGCCTGCCCGCTGCCATCACCGACATTCAGGCCGGGATCGACCAGGCGAATTCGCTACTGGGGCAACCCGGTACGCCCCAGGCCGACAAACTCGGTGCTGCCCGTGACGCCGCGAAGAAGGCTGCCGACGATGCGGCGGCCAACGGGAAGGCAGACCCGCTCGGCACGTTCACCCGGCTGACCAAGGCCGATGCCGAACTCGATCAGCTGCTGGCCGGCGTGCACGAACAGCAGGAGGCTGCCGAGCGGCTGGCCCGGGCGCTGGAACAGGCGCTGTTCACCGCCCAGTCCCGGATCAAGGCGGTATCGGACTTCATCGAGACGCGGCGCGGCAGCATCGGACCGGAGGCCCGCACCCGGCTGGCCGAGGCGCAACGGCAGCTTCAGGCCGCCGAAGCCAAGCGGGCCGAGAATCCCAACGAGGCGGTGGCGCACGCCAACGGCGCGTCGACACTGGCCGCGCAGGCGCAGGGTCTGGCCAACGATGACGTGCGTGCCGCGCAGCGGTCGTACACCACGCAGTACGGCGGCGGTGGCGGCTCCGATATGGGTGCCGTACTCGGCGGCATCCTCATCGGCAATGTCCTGCGCGGCGGCGGCGGTTTCGGTGGCGGCTTCGGCGGAGGGTACGGGGGCGGCTGGGGCGGTGGCCGCAGCATGGGCCGCCCGACCTCCTATGGCGGCGCGTCGCATTCGTCGGGCCGCAGCTACGGCGGCGGTGGCGGTCGCTTCTGATCGCGCGCTAACTACGCGCCGTGTCGACAAGCGTGACCTCCGACGTCGCAACCGGAGTGCCGTCCTTGCGACGGAAGCCGATGCCCACGGGGTCACCGGTGTCCGTCTCGATGAAGCGGTAATCGCTGCTGTCCGGCCGGGCCAGGTGGACGTGACCCCACTGCCCGATCGCCGCCAACACCGGGATCAGGTCGTGTCCGGCGTCGGTCAGCACGTACCGACTGCGGGTCCGGTCACCCGGCTGCTGATAGTCGACGACGTCGAGGATGCCGGCCGCCACCAGTTCGGATAGCCGTGCGCTGAGTACGTCGGGGGCCACCCCCAGTTGTTCGCGGAACTCCGAGAATCGCGACTTGCCCATCAGCGCCTCACGGATGATCAGCATGGCCCACCGCTGCCCCAGCACCGACATGGTGCGGGCGATCGGACAGGCATTGTCAGTCCACGGATCGGTGCGCATGCCGATATTCTATCTGAGTTGGGAATACCTACTCAGCTGATTGACTTGACGAAGGTGATGTTCGTGCAGTCAACCGAGTTCCAAGGAGAATCGAAATGTCCCATCAGATCGAGGGCGCAACAGTAGTGGTCACCGGCGGGCAGAGAGGGCTGGGCAAAGCGATCGTGGACGAACTCCTCGCCCGCGGCGCCGCCAAGGTCTATGCCACGAGCCGTAGGCCCGAGCCGAGCAGCGACCCGAGGGTGGTTGTCGTCGAAGCCGAGGTCACCGACGCCGATTCGGTCGCCGAGCTGGCCGCACTCGCCGGTGACGCAACGATCGTCGTCAACAACGCCGGCGTAACCGGTGGGAAGTCACTGCTGCACAGCGACCTCGACGAAATCCGTTCCGTGCTCGAAACCAACCTGTTCGGCCCGTTGCGCGTGACGAGGGCATTCGGCCCCCAGCTGGCCGGGGCACACTCGTCAACATCGCCTCGGTGCTGTCGTGGCTGCCCGGCTTCGGCGCCTACGGCGTCTCGAAAGCCGCGCTGTGGTCGGCGAACAACTCGCTGCGCCTGGAGCTCGACGGCCAGGGCACCGATGTGATCGGCGTATACCTGGGCTACACCGATACCTCGATGATCGCCGATCTCGATGTCCCCAAGAACGATCCGGCCGACGTCGCGCGCCAGATCGTCGACGGCATCGAATCCGGAGCCACCGAGGTGCTGGCCGACGAACTCACCCGGCAGACCCGTGCCGGGGCGTTCGCCTGAGCCCGGGGAGGAAGAACCATGTCAACCTATCGGGCCTTTCAGGTCACCGGCCAACGCAACTTCGAACTCGTGGAGCGCGAGGTAGTGCCACCCGAACCCGGACATGTTCGGGTGCGAGTAGACAGCTGCGGGGTGTGCCACAGCGACGCCTTGGCCGTCGAAGGTCTGCGCGCCGCACCCGAGCGTCCCGTGGTCCCCGGTCATGAGATCGTCGGTGTCGTCGACGCGGTCGGCGACGGAGTCACCGCCTGGGTGCCGGGTGACCGCGTCGGAGTGGGATTCCTCGGCGGCCAGTGCAACGAGTGCGAGTTCTGTCGCCGTGGCGATTTCGTCAACTGCACCGATCAGCCGCAGCCCGGCACCACCGAGGACGGCGGGTACGCAGAAATGGTGTACGTGCGCGCGACCGGGCTGGTGCGGGTTCCCGACCAGCTGGCCGCCGACGTCGCCGCTCCCCTGCTGTGCGCGGGCGTCACGACGTTCAACGCACTGCGGGCGAGCACGGCAGGCCCGGGAGCACTGGTCGCGATCCAGGGCATCGGCGGACTGGGCCACCTCGGCGTGCAGTACGCCAAGAAACTTGGCTACCGCGTCGTGGCCGTTGCGCGCGGGTCGGAAAAGGCCGAATTGGCAACAGCTTTGGGCGCCGACCACTACATCGACGGCGCTGCGGAGGATCCCGGTGTTGCCCTGGCCGCCTTGGGTGGCGCTGCAGCCGTCATCGCGACGGCGGCCAGCGGCTCCTCGATGAGCCCGCTGGTGGCCGGGTTGCGTCCCCGCGGACAGCTCGTGGTCGTCGGCGCCGCACCGGATCCGATCGAGGTGAACACCGCCGACCTGATCTTCGGCGGGCGCAGCGTGATCGGCAGCCTCACCGGCTCGGCCATCGAGAACGAGGACAACCTGGCGTTCGCCGCGGCCACCGGCGTGAGCCCGATGATCGAGGTCATGGCCTTCGAGGAGGCACCGAAAGCCTACGAGCACATGATGTCCGGGCAGGCACGTTTCCGGGTCGTCCTCGACGTCGCGGGATCACTGCGGTGACGCCCCGCAGCTCGGCAGTCGACCACACGAACCGGCGGCTACTGATCGCGCTGCCCGATCACTACGACCGGGCCCGCAGGCGCTACGAATCACTGGTTCCGGCAGTCGATCTCACCGCATACGACGGCGCGTCGGACTGGGACGAGGTGGTCGCTGTGGCGAATCAGCAAGCCCCGCATGGCTTCATGCGGTACTTCAGCATGGACGTCGCACCGACGATGGCATTGTCCGGCTCGACGTGGCAGGCCACCGAGTACCTGATGGGCAATCACACCATCGCCGAACGCATGTTCCGCCACGATCCGTCGGTCATGCTGCATGCGCCGTTGCGCGCGCTGCTCTATGCCGGCCCGGATGGCACCGTGCTCGCCGTCGACCAGCCGAGCCTGCTGTTCAGCAGCTACGGCGACCCGGCGATCGCCGCGGTCGGCCGCGACCTCGACAGGTTGTTGGCGACGCTGATCGGCCTGCTCGGGGGCGACGTCCCGGTGCAGCTGCTCGCACGGGCAACCTAGGCGCCCTTGAGCCGCACCGCCAGGTAGTCCGACACCTTGTCCAGCGCGATGCGTTCCTGGGTCATGGCGTCGCGCTCACGGATGGTGACCGCGTTGTCCTCCAGGGTGTCGAAATCGACCGTCACGCAGTACGGCGTGCCGATCTCGTCCTGGCGGCGGTAGCGCCGGCCGATGGCACCGGCGTCGTCGAACTCGACGTTCCAGAACTTCCGGAGTTCCGCGGCCAGATCCCGCGCCTTGGGCGACAGGTCGGCGTTGCGCGACAGCGGCAGCACCGCGGCCTTGACCGGGGCCAGCCGCGGGTCGAGTTTGAGCACGGTGCGCTTGTCCACGCCGCCCTTGGCGTTGGGGGCCTCGTCCTCGGTGTAGGAGTCGACCAGGAACGCCATCAGCGAGCGGGTCAGGCCGGCTGCCGGCTCGATCACGTACGGCACGTAGCGGGTGTCGGTGCCCTGGTCGTAGAACGACAGGTCGGCACCGGAATGCTTCGAGTGCGTGGACAAGTCGAAGTTCGTGCGGTTGGCGATGCCCTCCAGCTCACCCCACGGGTTGCCGGCGAAACCGAACTTGTACTCGATGTCGACCGTGCCGTCGGAGTAGTGCGACAGCTTCTCCTTGGGGTGGTCGTAGAGGCGCAGGTTGTCCCGGTTGATGCCGAGGTCGATGTACCACTGCAGCCGGGTCTCGATCCAGTACTTGTGCCACTCACCCGCGGTCGAGGGCTCGACGAAGAATTCCATCTCCATCTGCTCGAACTCGCGGGTGCGGAAGATGAAGTTGCCCGGCGTGATCTCGTTGCGGAAGCTCTTACCGATCTGGCCGATACCGAACGGCGGCTTCTTGCGCGCCGTGGTGACCACGTTCGCGAAGTTGACGAAGATGCCCTGGGCCGTCTCCGGACGCAGGTAGTGCAGACCCTCCTCGGACTCGATCGGGCCGAGGTAGGTCTTGAGCATCATGTTGAAGTCGCGCGGCTCGGTCCACTGGCCCTTGGTGCCGCAGTCGGGGCAGACGATCTCGTCCATCGGCACCGAGTCCGGGTCGTCGAGACCCTTCTTCAACGCGTAGGCCTCCTGCATGTGGTCCTGCCGGTGCCGCTTGTGGCAGTTCAGGCACTCCACCAGCGGGTCGTTGAAGACGTCGACGTGGCCGGAGGCCACCCACACCTGGCGCGGCAGGATGATCGCGCTGTCCAGGCCGACGACGTCGTCGCGCCCGGTGACCATGGACTTCCACCACTGGCGCTTGATGTTCTCCTTGAGCTCGACACCGAGCGGGCCGTAATCCCACGCAGACTTGGTGCCGCCGTAGATCTCACCGGACTGGAAGACCAGGCCACGGCGTTTCGCCAGGTTCGCAACGGTATCGATGATGGATGCCACGGTGCATCAGCGTAGCGACCAGCCCGCCGCCGGCGATAATCCGCCGCGACCGCGGGAGCGGTTGACATGCGATATCGCGCATGTATTGTGGCCCGTAATGGAAACGATTTCCAATATCACGGTAAATCAACACGACGACGCCCGCGAGCACAATGCCGCCCCGCCGTCGGAAATGCCGTCGCGTGAGGTCCTCGACACCGCCGGCGAGTTGCTGCGTGCGCTGGCCGCGCCGCTGCGGATCGCCATCGTCCTGCAGCTGCAACAGTCCCAGCGCTGCGTCCACGAATTGGTCGACGCACTCGCCGTGCCGCAGCCGCTGGTGAGCCAGCACCTGCGGATTCTCAAGCAGGCCGGGGTGGTGGCCAGCGAGCGCGCGGGACGTGAGGTCCTCTATCGCCTCGTCGATCATCACCTGGCCCACATCGTCGCCGACGCGGTCGCCCACGCCAGCGAGGAAGAGCAGTGACGGGGGCGGTCCGGTCCACCCGGCAGCGCGCGGCCATCGCCGACCTGCTCAACGAAACCGAAGGATTCCGCTCAGCCCAGGAGTTGCACGACGAACTGCGCCGCCGCGGCCAGGGCATCGGCCTCACCACGGTGTACCGCACCCTGCAGGCCATGGCCACCACCGGCAGCGTCGACACGTTGCGCACCGATACGGGCGAGTCGGTCTACCGGCGTTGCTCGGAGGACCACCATCACCACCTGGTGTGCCGGGAGTGCGGCGCCACCGTCGAGATTTCCGGCGGCCAGGTCGAGTCCTGGGCCGCCGACGTGGCCCGCGAGCACGGTTTCTCCGACGTCAGCCACACCATCGAGATCTTCGGGATGTGCCGCGGCTGCAGCGACGGGATCAACTGACCCGATCGCGCGCCAGGGCCAGCACGGTGTCACGGGTCAGCGGAGCGAGCTCGACATCCCCGGGCGCATGGAGGTCTATCCAGGTCATCTCGGCGATCTCGGCCTGCGGCTGCGGCTCGCCGTCCAGGCTCACCAGGTAGAGCCACGCGTCGACGGAGTGGCCGGGTTCATTGGCTGCCGGTGCGCTGTGGCGGCCGAGCTCTTCGGCTTCGGGCAGCGCGAATCCGACCCCGAGTTCCTCGCGGACCTCCCGAGCCAGGGCCTCGATCGGCTGCTCCCCCGGTTCGATCTTCCCGCCCGGCTGCATGAATGCCGTCGTGCCGCGCTTGCGGACCACCAGCAGCCGATCACGCTCGTCGAGCACCACGGCGGCGACGATGGTGATGACCGGACGGGTCACGACATCAGATCCCGGCGGACATCGGCGCCGGTGGCCAGAACCATGAGGATCAGCGTGCGCAGCGCGTCGTCGGTGAGCCCGGCCGCCGGGAAGTTGTAGCGCAGCATCACGTCGGCGACCTTCTTGGCCGGCCGCTTGCGCGCAGCGCCCTTGGGGGTCGCGCCGTTGGTCGGTGTCTCGACCAATTTCTCCACCAACACCACCGTGCCCAGCATGGTCTTGCTGGCATGGTCGGACACCCGTTCGCGAATCTTGTTGTTCAGCGGCAGGTCCCAGGCCAGCGGCTGGGTCAGCGAGACCATCTCCAGATCCTCGGCGATGGCCACCACCCGCACCGACGCCACCGAACCGTCGACGGTCACCGTCAACGCGTTGTCCTCTTCCTCGACGACGGACATCACCTCGCCGAGCGCCGAGGACAGCCGCTGCAGAAGATCCGTCACGTCAGGCCCTCCCGAAGCGCCGGTTGCGGTTCACGTACTCCTCGCACGCCGCCCACAGGTCGCGCCGGTCGTAATCCGGCCACAGCTTGTCCTGGAACACGAACTCGGCGTAGGCCGACTGCCAGAGCAGGAAGTTGCTGGCCCGCTGCTCCCCCGACGTCCGGATGAACAGGTCCACATCGGGGATGTCGGGACGGTGCAGATGCTTGGCGAACGACGCCTCACTGATCCTGTTCGGGTTGATCTTGCCCGCGACGGCCTCGGCGGCCAACGCCTGCGCCGCTTCGACGAGCTCGGTACGCCCGCCGTAGTTGACGCAGTAGTTGACGGTGATGACGTCGTTGCCGACCGTCATCTCCTCGGCAATGTCGAACTCCTTGATGACGCTGCGCCACATCCTGGGCCGCGACCCGACCCAGCGCATGTTCACTCCCATGGCATTCAGGTTCTCCCGGCGGCGGCGCACCACCTCCCGGTTGAAGCCCATCAGGAACCGGACCTCTTCGGTGCTGCGCTTCCAGTTCTCGGTGGAGAACGCATAGACGCTGAGGTGTTTGATGCCCAGTTCGATGGCGCCGCAGGTGATGTCGATCAGCACCGCCTCGCCCATCTTGTGTCCCTCGGTGCGGCCCAGGCCACGCTGGGTGGCCCAGCGACCGTTGCCGTCCATCACCACGGCGACGTGATTGGGCACCTGGTCGGCAGGGATCCGGGGCGCGACCGCCTTGGAGGTGTGCTGGGGCGGGCGGGCGAAGCGGCCGTTGGTGCCGGCCGGAATCTCCGGGAAGACGACGGGCCAGGTCGAGGTGTCCGGGAAGACCGGATAGTCCTCAGGCGCCGGGGGCAGCTGTGGGTAGGTCGACTTGCCCCGCTTCCCGTCCTTCGTCAATGCCATGGCCCATATCCTGCCTGACCAGCGTCGAGCGCTGTTCGGCGACTGTCCGATCGATGCGGTACACCCGCTCGACCAGAGGCAATGTCCGCAGCTGGCGCTCCAGGTGCCACTGCAGGTGCGCTGCGATCAGCCCACTGGCCTGGCTGCGATGCCCTGATGAGGAGGCCTCGGCGTACTCCCAGTCACCCTCGTGCAGCGCCGACATCAGCTCCAACACGGGCTGCGGCGGGGTGCTGGATCCGCTGGGCCGGCAGTGCACGCAGACACTGCCGCCGACGGCGACGTGGAATGCCCGGTGCGGACCCGGCGCGGCGCAGCGGGCGCACTCGGTCAGCGCCGGCGCCCACCCGGCGATCGTCATCGCCCGCAGCAGGTAAGAGTCCAGCACCAGTTCGCGGGCCCGGCGCCCGTCTGCGATGGCCCGCAGCGCTGCCACCGTGAGGCGGTGCAGGTCGGGCATCGGTGCCCGCTCCTCGCCGGCCAGCCGCTCGGCGGTCTCCAACATCGCGCACGCACTGGTGTAGCGGCCGTAGTCACTGACGATGTCGGCGGCGAACGCGTCGATGGCCTGCACCTGGGTGACGATGTCGAGGTTGCGTCCCGGATGCAGCTGCACGTCGATGTGGGCAAACGGCTCCAGCCGCGCGCCGAACTTGCTGCGGGTACGCCGGACCCCCTTGGCCACCGCGCGCACCAAACCATGGTCGCGGGTGAGCAGGGTGACAATCCGGTCGGCCTCGCCGAGCTTGTGCTGGCGCAGCACCACCGCCCGGTCCCGGTACAGCCGCATCGTGACAGTGTCGCACCATGGCCGGACAGGTTCCGTTATGCACCGCCGATATTCTCGAAAGTGATGGCCAAATCTGCGACTTCCGACCCGAGCTCCCCCCGATTTCCCACCCTGACAAATCAGCTCTACCAACTTGCCAGCGGCGCAGTCACTTCTGAAGAACTGGTACGTCAGTCCTTACATGCCATCACCGCGAGCCAGTCCACCCTCAACGCGTTCCGCGTCGTACTGACCGAGCAGGCGCTGGCCGATGCCGCCAAGGCCGACACGGTTCGCGCGACCGGCAAACAACTCCCACTGCTGGGAATCCCGATCGCGGTCAAGGATGATGTCGACGTCGCCGGGGTGCCCACCCGGTTCGGCACCGACGGCTCCACCCGCGTCGCCGCCGCCGACGCCGAAGTGGTGCGCCGCCTGAAGGCCGCCGGCGCGGTGATCGTCGGCAAGACCAACACCTGCGAACTCGGGCAGTGGCCGTTCACCGGCGGACCGGGCTTCGGGCACACTCGTAACCCCTGGTCACGCAAGCACAGCCCGGGTGGGTCCTCGGGTGGCAGCGCCGCGGCCGTCGCCGCGGGGCTGGTGACCGCGGCCATCGGATCCGACGGTGCGGGCAGCGTCCGCATCCCCGCGGCGTGGACGCATCTGGTCGGCATCAAGCCGCAGCGCGGACGCATCTCCACCTGGCCGCTGCCCGAGGCCTTCAACGGCATCACGGTCAACGGTGTGCTGGCCCGCACCGTCACCGATGCGGCCCTGGTGCTCGACGCCGCATCGGGTAACGCCGAGGGCGATCTCCACAAGCCGGCACCGATCCAAGCCGCCGAGAATGTCGCCCGCGCGCCCGGACCGCTGCGGGTGGCCATGTCGACGAAGTTCCCGTTCACCGGTTTCCCGGCCACGCTGCACCCCGAGATCGGCGATGCCTTGCAGGGCGTCGCCGATCAACTCGGGCAGCTGGGTCACACCGTGGTGGCCAAAGACCCCAACTACAGCCTGCGGATGTCATGGGATTTCCTGGCCCGCTCCACCGCAGGCCTGCTGGACTGGACCGACCGGCTCGGCGACGTGTCCTATGACGAGCGCACCCTGGCCAACATGAGGATCGGTCGGCTGCTGTCCCAGCACATCCTTCGCAAAGCCCGGGCGCACGAGGCCGCCGTACAGCGGCGGATGTCCTGGATCTTCAACCTCGTCGACGTCATCATCGCGCCGACCACCGCCCAACCTCCGCCGCTCACACACGAATTCGACCGGCGCGGTTGGTCTGCCACCGAACGCAGCTCGATCGCCGCCTGCCCCGTGACCTGGCCATGGAACCTGCTGGGCTGGCCATCGATCAATGTGCCCGCGGGCTTCACCTCCGACGGGCTGCCGATCGGTGTCCAGTTGATGGGGCCGGCCGACAGTGAGCCGCTGCTGATCTCACTGGCCGCCGAGTTGGAGGCGATCACCGGGTGGGCGGCCAAGCAACCCGAGATCTGGTGGAATGCCCCGTCGCAGACCGACGCGTCACAGGCCGCCGCCGCGATCAACGCGCTCGACGGGTAGGTCGGTCAGAAGGCCGCCACGTTTCGTATCGCCTCCACATCGCCGGCAAAATTGGTGCGATTGACCCAACGCGCTCGTTGTTAGGCTCAACTGCGCGGTGTGGGGCCACCGCGAACGAAATTCATTGAGCTGTCGGGAGGGTCGATCAGCGTGCACATCGATGCGGCTACGGGCGATACGCGGGGGCCCATGTGACGGGGTCAACAGGATCAGAGGGCGATGCGAGCAGCAAGGGGCCCAGCAAATTCGGCGTCGCGTCAACCGCCTGGAGCACCTACAGCGATCTCAAAAAGCTGATGGAAGGCGACCCGATCGGAGCGGTCGGACTGTTGGGGGATGCCGGCAAGTGGGCGCAGTTGCTCATTCCCGAAGCCATCGCCACGCCGGTGATCCAGGGCGGCTTGTACGTCCTGACGGGAGTCAGCAAGACCATGGGTGTCGGAAGCCCCGACACCGGTGGCTCCTTCAGCGACGGCGCCAAACTGTTTCAGTCCAACGGGAAATCCCTCGAAGGCGCCTATCCCACAGAGTCGTGGTCCGGCTCTGCCTCTGGCGCCTACACGTCGCAGAACTCGCACCAGATCCAGCGTGCGTCAACGATGCTGGAAGCCGACAACGCCATCGTCAGGGTCTTGTCCACTCAGGCGGGGCAGGTCGACCATGCCCGGACTCAAGTCGACTGGGCGGCAAAAGGTTTGGCCGCAATGATTCCGGTGGCAATGGCGCTGGAGGCCACGGTTTTCGGCGCCCCGGAGTCGATTGCCCTCCAGTTCGCCGCGGTGGCCACAGCGAGCGGGTTCGCCGGCGTCGCGGTCGGCAATCTGATGAACTACGCGCAAGACAATGCGGCGCAAATACGAGAAGCCACGGAGAAGTACCGTCAGGCGGGAGCGGCGAACACGTCCGGGACGGGTTCGCCTGCCTCACCGGCTGACTCCGGTAGCCAGAATGGGTCCGACAAACCGGGCAGTCCGACCGGACAGGACACCCCCGGCCCCCAGAGCGGACCCACGAGCAATGGAAATCCGGGGGGCCAATCCGGCGGTGCGTCGAGTGCCGGCAGCGGGTCCGGAACCGGCAGTGGGAGCGGGTCACCGACGACGCCGTCGATGCCGGGTACGACTGGCGCGCCTGCCGGTGCCAGTACGGCTGCAAGCACTGGTACCGGTTCAGGTTCGGGTGGCATGCCATCGCTTCCGCAAATGGGCGGTGGTTCCGGTGGCGGCGGAGCCAGCATGCTCGGCGGTCTCATGGGCGCCGCCGGACAGGTTGCGCAGGCCGTGACTCAGGCAGTGCAACAAGCCAATCAGCAGGACCAGAACGGGGAGAAAGGCACCGGCACCGATGATGGTCGGCCCGGCGATTAGCCGGCGCGGCTCCCGCCGCCCAGCCCGCTCAGGCCTTGGAACAGTCCGATACGGCACCGGAACAGTCCGGCGCCGCGGCAAATACCGAATCACATGCCGGGCGTGCGCCAATCGGCACTCCATTCAATACCGGCGCCGCGAGTCCGACCGCACCTCGGCATCTCACAACGAACCTCTAACCGGGAAAGAAGCAATTCATGTCCGACGAATTGAACGTTCTCACTTCGGATCTCCGAGACATGTCGACCACGCATGACGCGGCCGCCGCCGGATTCTCCGCAGCGGGCGATACGACGTCGTTCGTGGAATGGAAGGTGCTGGCAACGCACGGACCGATCTGCTGGTCGTCTCAACAGGCACTGTGCGAAGCGAACGAGGCGCGCAAGTCCGCTGCCGAAACGATGATGAATACGTCCAACGACCTGTCCCAGAAGCTGACCAGCGCGGCTTCGCAGTATGACCAGACCGACGCGCAAGAATCCGGCAGCCTCGGCCGGACCATGCACTGCTGATCACCCATGCCCGATCACACCTGGGACGATCCAGATCCCGATGACGAACAGTTCCCGAGGGAACTCGATGCTCTGGATTTCGGCGACGCTGGACGCAGTGACGACGACCACGACGACCTGTCCGGGCTCGACGCGTACACCGTCGACGAAACCCCCGCCGCTTCGACGGCTGATACCTCCGCACCGGCCATACCCGTTGACGACGATTCGGACGACACCCCGGGACCTGTCACCTTTGGCGTAACCAACGCGGCCGGAACGATAACCGCGCAAGCCACGATCTCGGGCGCGATCAACCGGATCGAGCTGTCCTCGTCGATCACCACGATGACCGAATCGGACCTCGCACGCGACATCATGGTCACCGCCAAGCTGGCGAACCTACAAGGCCGGGCCATCCAGCGCGCGATGGTCCAAAGCCTGCTCATGTATCAGGGAATGGATCCCGATGTCGCCGCGCAGTTCATCGACGACATCACCGACCTGCCTACACCGGCACAGTCCGAGGCGGCCCAAGCCGAGGCCATGGCGGAGTATCTGCGAGGCGAACATTGATCGTCGACAGCGACGCGGACAGCGACCGGGGCCACGATGCTGATCGGCCCAAGTTCGTCGGTCAGTTAGGATTTTGCAGGCTATCGAGTAGGGCAAGGGGGCTGCCGCAGTGAGCTATCCGGATCCGTACCATCCCCAGCAGCAACCTCCGCGGGGGCCGTATCCGCCCGCGCCGCCCGGACCCTACGGATACGGTTATCCGCCCAACGTTGCACCCAACGGTGGCTACCCGCCCGCTGCACCTCACGGCGCCCAGCCACAACCGCCGTATTACCCACCGCCCACCACAGCCGAGCAACAGGGCGCCAAGCGGAACGACGGTAATTCGTGGGGATGGCAGCTCATGGAGGCGCTGTTGAATGTCTTCAGCGGCTCCACGTCACACGGACTGGGCGACAGCGCACGAGATCGCGTCAAGACCGCGCTGATCCTTGTCGGCGTAGGGATTCTCGGGATCGCGATCCTGATCGCGATTGTGGTGTTGATAAGCAAATAGCGGCGACGCGCCTGCCGGGCCGGTCAGAAGCCCAGGCGACCCAGCTGCTTGGGATCGCGCTGCCAGTTCTTGGCGATCTTGACCCGCAGGTCGAGATAAACCTTTGTGCCGAGCAGCTTTTCGATCTGAGTCCGGGCGGCGGTACCGACCTCGCGCAGCCGCGCGCCGCCCTTGCCGATCACGATGCCCTTCTGGCTGTCGCGCTCGACGTAGAGGATCGCGTGCACGTCGATCAGGGGATTGTCGTCTTCCCGCCCTGGCCTTTCCGAAACCTCCTCGATGACCACCGCCAACGAGTGCGGAAGCTCGTCGCGCACGCCTTCCAGCGCCGCCTCGCGGATGAGCTCGGCCATCAGCACTTCCTCGGGCTCGTCAGTGAGCTCGCCGTCGGGGTAGTACGCGGGCCCCGGCGGAAGTTTGGAGACGAGGACATCGGTGAGCACGTCGAGTTGTTCGTTGGCAGTGGCCGAGACCGGCACGATGTCGGCATCGGGCCCCAGGAGTTCGCTGACGGCCATCAATTGTTCGGCGACCCGGTCCTTGGGCACCTTGTCGATCTTGGTGACGACAGCGATCAGCGTGGTCCTGGGCGCGACCGCGCGAATCTGCTGATAGATCCAGCGATCACCGGGACCGATGCGCTCATCGGCGGGGATGCACAGACCGATCACGTCGACCTCGGAGTAGGTGTCCTTGACCAGGTCGTTGAGCCGCTGCCCGAGCAGCGTGCGCGGACGGTGCAGCCCCGGGGTGTCGACCAGGATGATCTGGAAGTCCTCACGGTGCACGATGCCGCGGATGGTGTGCCGGGTGGTCTGCGGCCGGTTCGAGGTGATCGCGACCTTCTGGCCCACCAGCGCGTTGGTCAGCGTCGACTTGCCGGTGTTGGGCCGGCCGACGAAACAGACGAAACCGGAACGGAACTCACTCATCGTTCTCCCCCATCACCGAAACTGCGGTGAGATCGCAATCTGCACCTGAAACACGATCTGAGCGCAGTCTCGGCGGCGTCACAGCGGTGTTCCCGCCCGATCGGTGACGATCACCGCGGCGTCGGCGGACAGTTCCCGCACCGCCGCGACACCCGCGTCGTCAGCGGCACCGCCGACCAGCACTGCGGCCTCGAGCCCGGTGGCACCGCTGGACACCGCGGCAGCCACCGCCGCTTGCAACGCAGTCAGCTGCAGCGCCGCCAGGGTCACCGGGGCGCCCGCATAGGTACGGCCGTCCTGGTCGCGCACCGCCGCGCCCACTGACGCCTCGGCCCGGCCCATCGCCCCGCGGGCCAGCACCACGAGCTTGTTGTCTTCTGCCTCGAGCTCAGTCATCGGTACCTCGGGTCTCCTGTTTCTCAGATTCAGCCGGGCTGACCAGAATTGTGCCGATCCGCACCCGTCCACGGTGGTCGGAATCCCCCTCGGCGCGCAGCCTCAGGCCGTCCCACGTGACTTCGGCGCCGGGCAGCGGCACCCGGCCCAATTCGAAGGCCACCAAGCCGCCGACGGTGTCCACGTCGAGATCCTCGTCGAACTCCATTTCGTAGAGTTCGCAGAGATCTTCGATCGGCAGCCGTGCCGACACCCGGTACTGCCGGTCACCGAGATCCTCGACCGGAACCACCTCACCGGCGTCGTACTCGTCGACGATCTCGCCGACGATCTCCTCCAGCACGTCCTCGATCGTGACCAGGCCGGCGATCGCGCCGTACTCGTCGACGAGCAGGGCCATGTGGTTGCGGTCGCGCTGCATCTCGTTGAGCAGTTCGTCGAGTGGTTTGGAATCCGGGACGAACACCGCCGGGCGCATCACCTGCGCGACGTTGGTGTCACGACCGCCGTTGGTCGAGTAATACGTCTGCTGGACAAGGTCTTTCAGGTAGACCACGCCGACGATGTCGTCGACGTTCTCCCCGATCACCGGGATGCGGGAATGTCCGCTGCGCACCGCCAGTGACGTCGCTTGACCTGCCGATTTGTCACTTTCGATCCACACCATCTCGGTGCGCGGCACCATGACCTCGCGGGCCGGGGTGTCGCCGAGCTCGAACACCGACTGGATCATCCGGCGTTCCTCGTCGGCCACCACGCCGCGCTGCTGGGCCAGGTCGACGACTTCACGTAGCTCGATCTCAGAGGCAAACGGTCCGTTGCGGAAGCCGCGGCCGGGAGTAAGCGCGTTACCGATCAACACGAGCAGCCGGCTGATCGGGGTGAGCAACACCGAGATCGCCTGCAGCGGCAGCGCCGAGATCAACGCGATGGAGTAGGCGTTCTGCCTGCCGACCGTGCGCGGGCCGACGCCGATGGCCACGAAGCTCGTCACCACCATGATCGCGGCCGAGGCAACCAGACCCCAGCTGACACCGAGGTGCCCGTCGAGGAAGGACACGAGGAGGACCGTGGCGCTGATCTCGCAGGTGATCCGCAGCAACACAACAAGATTGATATACCGGGGCCGTTCGGCGACGACCCGGCTGAGCCGTGCAGCGCCGGGACGTTCGTCGCGGACAAGCTCTTCGATCCGCGCGATCGAGACGGTGGACAGCGCGGCGTCGATGGCCGCGAACAGGCCCCCGAACCCGACGAGAACCACGGCGCCGAGCAGCGGAAGTAAGCCGGTCACGGTTCGTCGAAGTATCGGGACTTGTCCAGCAGGCGCTGATCTTTCTGGCTCTGCCGGTCGGCGTGATAGGCCTCGACCTGATCAGCCACCCACTCCTCGAGGAGCTGACGCTGCAGCGCGAACATCTCTTTTTCCTCGTCCGGCTCGGCATGGTCGTAGCCGAGCAGATGCAGCACCCCGTGCACGGTCAGCAGCGCCAGCTCCTGGCCGAGCGAGTGCCCAGCCTTGGTGGCCTGCTGCTCGGCGAATTCCGGGCACAACACGATGTCGCCGAGCATGGACGGACCCGGCTCGGGTGAGTCCGGTCGGCCTCCCGGCTCCAGCTCGTCCATCGGGAAGCTCATCACGTCGGTGGGCCCCGGCAGGTCCATCCACCGCATGTGCAGGTCGGCCATCGCGGCACTGTCCAACAGCACCATCGACAGTTCGGCGGCCGGATGCACGTCCATCTTGGCGATGACGAAACGCGCGACGCTGATCAGTTCGTCCTCGGAGACATCGATGCCCGACTCGTTGGATACCTCGATGCTCATGCGGTTCCCCCGCAGATTCGAGTCCCGCGCACCGTCCGTTGATTCGCTCCGCAAGCGTTGCTCATCGGCGGGGCCGTCCGTTCGGTGAACGGCGTTGGGCACGGTTGAGCAAGGCCGGCTCCTCATGTCGGGCGTAGGCGTCGACGATCTCGGACACCAGGCGGTGGCGGACCACGTCGGCACTGGTGAGTTCGGCGAAATGGATGTCGTCGATACCGTCGAGGATGTTCATCGCCGCGCGCAGGCCCGAGGTATTGCCGCCGGGCAGGTCAACCTGCGTAATGTCGCCGGTGACAACGACTTTGGATCCGAACCCGAGACGGGTCAGGAACATCTTCATCTGTTCGGCGGTGGTGTTCTGCGCCTCGTCGAGGATGATGAATGCGTCATTCAAGGTCCGGCCGCGCATGTATGCCAGCGGCGCGACCTCGATCACCCCGGCGCTCATCAGTTTCGGAATGAGCTCGGGGTCCATCATGTCGTGCAGTGCGTCATAGAGCGGGCGAAGATACGGATCGATCTTCTCGCTCAACGTGCCGGGCAGGAAACCAAGGCGCTCACCGGCTTCCACCGCGGGGCGGGTCAGGATGATCCGGCTGACCTGCTTGGTCTGCAGGGCGCTCACCGCCTTGGCCATCGCCAGGTACGTCTTGCCGGTACCGGCAGAGCCGATGCCGAACACGATGGTGTGCGCATCGATGGCGTCGACGTAGCGCTTCTGGTTGAGCGTCTTGGGCCGGATGGTCTTGCCGCGGCGGCTCAGGATGTCGAGCGTCAGCACCTCGGCCGGCGACTCGTCTTCGGTGCCGGTGAGGATCGCGACGCTGTGCCGCGCGGCCTCGGGCGTCACCGCCTGTCCACTGGAGGCGACGGCGATCAGCTCGGCAACCACACGTTCGGCCAATGCCACGTCGGCAGGCTCGCCGGTGAAGGTGATCTCGTTGCCGCGGGCGTGAATGTCGGCGGTCAGAAGTCTTTCGAGTGCCCGTAGATTCTCATCAGCGGAGCCGAGCAGGCCCACGATTATGTCGGGCGGAACGGTGATGCTGCTGCGGACAGATTCCGATGCGGTGGCCGACGAGTCAGCGGTCGTGTCGCGGGGCGTCACGTGGAGTTTGTGCCTGCTTTCCGTGTTTTCAAGACGGCTGGCTGCCGTCGTACTGTTGCCAGTTTACCGCTGGTCAACGACACGCCCCAATGGTTAAGCAGGCTGATGGCGATCGGTGCCGCGCGGTGGACGGGCCGAACTGGCCGGCCGGGTGAACACACAGGTCAGCGCGATGGCGCGGCCAATCCGGGTGGCTCGCGAACCTTCCGGTGTTGTGACCTGCCAGACCCTGCGCCGAGTGTGTCGCCTGTTGCGACGTTTCCGCCGCGTCGGCACAAAAAGCTGCACTCTCGTCGCAGTGCGCGGAGGCGACATCAGAACCTGGATCGGCGTCGGATCAGCCCGCGAAGGCGCCCAACGAAGCCTGCACCGCATCGTCGTCGGGCCTGGCGTACATCTTCCGAGACCCGCGATCGTAGGTGGCGATGAAGGGGCAGCTTCCGGCGGTACCGGTCACTGTTCCCCCGCTCTTGACCACCTTGCCGGTCTTGGCCTCGCGGAAGGTGACCTCATATTCGACCGAGTAATAGTCGACCGTGGTGCGGTTCCCGTCGTCGTCGTCGACGCACGACGTGGATTTCACCTCGCTGCCCTTTTTTCGATCCAGGCAGGCAACGACATTGATCTTGGTGAACTCGTCGGACGAGCTCCATTTGTCGCCGGCGACCGGCAGCCAGATTTCGTCCACGATGCCGAGACCTTTGAAGAAGGCGACGACGTTGTACGGCTTGCCATAGTCCGCGGCGTTGCTGATCCGGTCGTTCTCGCACACAGATGAGAAATCAGATGCCGAACTGGCAACCCGGTCCTGCCCCTCACCGGCCACCTTGACGACCTCGTACCCCATGAACCCGACGAACGAGATGCCCACAACAGCGATGACGGCAACGATCGCGATGGCGAGCCCCGATTTCTTGGGCCGTATCGGTGGCCGCGCCGGGGACCACTGCGGCGGCTGACCGTACGGGGGCGGGGCGCCCGCCTGCCCGTGCCACGCTTGGCCCTGCCACGGCTGCCCCTGCGGCGGTGGCCAGTGCGGGGGCTGCTGCCCGTAAGGAGGCTGTCCATAGGGCGGCTGCGGGCCTTGCGGCGGGAAACTCACAAATGGAGCGTAATGCCTGGCCAGGCCCGCAGTTGGCGCTAAATCTCCCAGCGCGCCGTCAGCGCACCGATCGCTCCCAGCGCCACGGCCGCAGCCGTCGACGTGCGCAGCACTGTCGGGCCCAGCCGAACAGCCTTCGCGCCGGCCCCGGTCAGCGCTGCGATCTCCTCGTCGGCGATCCCGCCTTCCGGCCCGACGATGAGCATCAGTGAATCCGCTTGGGCCAGTGGCAGTTCGGCAAAGGGCTCGGTGGCCGACTCGTGGAGTGCCAGCACCACCGCGCCGCCGGCCACAGCGTCGGCGACGCGCTGGGTGAGCGCCGACGTCGAGACCACGCCCTCGACAGCGGGGACGTACGCCCGGCGCGACTGCCGGGCCGCCGAACGAACCACCGCCTCCCAGCGCCGCAGGCCCTTGTCCACCTTCGGGCCGTCCCAGCGGGCCACGCACCGAGTCGCCTGCCACGCGACAAAGCCGTCCGCACCTGCCTCGGTCGCCAGCTCGACGGCCAGCTCTGAACGATCGGATTTGGGCAGCGCCTGCACCACGGTGACCGTCGGGCGCGGGACCGCGATGGCGACCCGCTCGGTCACCCGCGCCGACAACCGGCCCTTGGCGGTCTCTTCGACGACACAGTGCGCCAGCACCCCGGTGCCGTCGCTGAGATCGATCTGTTCGCCGACGCGAATGCGCCGCACATTGGACGCGTGGAAGCCCTCGTCACCGTCGACGACAGCGAGCTCCCCCGCGCCCGGCAGCGCGTCGACGTAGAAAAGCGCTGTGCTCATGGGGTGGCCCGCGGCGTCAGCGGCCGGAGAACGTCTCGCGCAGCCGGCTGAACAGGCCGCCGGAACTCGCCGCGGCCTGCGTCGAGCGCACCTCCGCGGCGTCGCGGCTGCGGTTTTCCTTCAGCTTGCGCAGCAGGTCGGTATCGGTGCTGTCCAGCCGCGACGGCACCACCACGTCGATGTGGGCGTGCAGGTCACCGCGCACCCCGGAACGCAGATGCGGCATGCCGTGGCCCCGCAGTGTGGTCACCGAGCCGGGCTGGGTGCCCGCGGCGATGGTCAGTTCGGTGGGCCCGTCGAGAATGGCGTCGACGGTGACCGTGGTGCCCAGTGCGGCGTCGACCATCGGTACCGAGACGGTGCAGTGCAGATCGTCGCCGTCGCGGACGAAGATTTCGTGCTGCTTCTCGTGGACCTCGACGTAGAGGTCACCGGCGGGCCCGCCGCCGGGTCCGACCTCGCCTTGCGCGGCCAGCCGTACCCGCATGCCGTCGCCGACACCGGCCGGGATCTTGACGCTGATCTCGCGTCGGGCGCGCACCCTGCCGTCGCCGCCGCAGCGGTGGCACGGATCGGGAATGACCTCACCGATTCCCCCGCAGACCGGGCACGGACGGGTGGTCATCACCTGGCCGAGCAGCGAGCGCTGCACGGTCTGGATCTCACCGCGACCGTCACAGGTGTCGCAGGCGACGGGAGTGGAATTGCCGTTGGTGCCCTTGCCGTGGCACAGATCGCACAGCACCGCGGTGTCCACGGTCACCTGCTTGGTCACGCCGGTGGCGCACTCCGCCAGGTCCAGCCGCATCCGCAGCAGCGAATCGGCGCCGGGCCGCACCCGGCCGACCGGGCCGCGCGACGCGGTGCCACCACCAAAGAACGCCTCGAACACATCGCCCAGACCACCGAACCCGCTGAATCCGCCGGGCGCTCCGCCCACCGATTCCATCGGGTCGCCGCCCATGTCGACGATGCGGCGCTTCTCCGGATCCGAGAGCACCTCATAGGCGACCTGGATCTCGGTGAACCGGGCCTGCGCTTCCTCGTCGGGGTTGACGTCGGGGTGCAGCTCACGCGCCAGCCGCCGGTAGGCACGTTTGACCTCCGAATCGCTCGCGCCTTTGCTCACTCCGAGCAAGCCGTAATAATCGCGTGCCACGCTGACCTTGCCTGACCTTTCTATGCCGGACGAACCGGCTGATTTACCGGGTTCCTAGGACTTCGCCGATGTACAGAGCAACCGCCGCGACATTGGCGATGGTTCCCGGATAGTCCATTCGAGTGGGACCCACCACACCCATTCCGCCGTACACCTTGCCCGAACTGCCGTACGTCGTACTCACCACCGACGTTCCCAGCATCTGTTCGGCCTCGGTCTCATGACCGATCCGCACGGTTACCTTGCCCGCTTCCTGCTGGGCCGCCAACAACCTCAGCACCACCACCTGCTCCTCCAGCGCCTCCAACACCGACCGCAGCGA
Organism: Mycobacterium sp. 134; assembly: GCF_048282715.1. Taxonomy (NCBI): domain Bacteria; kingdom Bacillati; phylum Actinomycetota; class Actinomycetes; order Mycobacteriales; family Mycobacteriaceae; genus Mycobacterium; species Mycobacterium sp. 134. Next base: position 2,376,027 of record NZ_JBLVUN010000008.1, on the reverse strand, counting down.
TCCGCCGAAATCAGCGGTGTTGCGGGTCAGGTTGGCGGTTCCGCCGAGTAGCAGTCGTTCCTCGGTGTGCTCGACGAGCGTCTCGACCAGCACGGTCGCCGACCGGCCGACAGCATCGGCCAGCGCGCCATGACCGTTGAGGTGCGTGGCCAGATCGCTGACCGCGATCGATGCCGCGGTCAGCGGCTTGCCCTCGAGCGCCTGCCCCAGCATCTCGCGCAGTTTGGCCAGCTCATGCTCATCGATGGCGTCACCGAGCTCCACGATGCGCTGATCGACCCGGCCCGAATCGGTGATGACCACCAGCAGCAGCCGCGCCGGGGTCAGCGCGACCACCTCGAGGTGACGCACGGACGAGGTGGACAGTGTCGGGTACTGCACGATCGCGACCTGCCGGGTCAGCTGCGCGAGCAGCCGCACCGCGCGCCGCAGCACGTCGTCCAGGTCGACCCCGGACTCCAGGAACGACAGGATCGCGCGACGTTCCGACGAGGACAACGGCTTGACGTTGTCGATCCGGTCGACGAACTCGCGGTAGCCCTTCTCGGTGGGCACCCGGCCCGAGCTGGTGTGCGGCTGGGCAATGTAGCCCTCGGCTTCCAGCACCGCCATGTCGTTGCGGACCGTGGCGCTGGACACTCCGAGGTTGTGACGCTCCACCAGCGTCTTGGAGCCGATGGGCTCCTTGGTGGCCACGAAGTCGGCGACGATGGCGCGCAGCACCTCGAAACGACGTTCGTCGGCACTCCCCACCAGTTCACCTACCCTTCGCCACAGCGATGACTTTGTTTTGCTCGGTTCATTTTACTGATCAGCAGCGGGTTTACCGATTCGCAGCGGGCGCTGGGGATAATTACGCCGAGCGATACCGGCGCAGGCAACAACCCGAGAACGTATTAGCCTAGGCACCTATGCCGATGGCAACACCGCGCGACAGTGCGACGGACGCGGGCCGGCGATGATTTTCAAAGGCGTCCAGGAGGGCAAACCCTACCCGGAACACGGGCTGTCCTACCGGGACTGGTCCCGTATCCCGCCGCGCCAGTTGCGCCTCGACGAGCTCGTCACCACCACCACGGTGCTGGCCCTGGATCGGCTGCTGTCCGAGGACTCGACGTTCTACGGCGACCTCTTCCCGCACGCCGTGAAGTGGCGCGGTGACATCTACCTGGAAGACGGCCTGCACCGGGCCGTTCGCGCGGCGCTGCGGAACCGCACCATCCTGCACGCCCGGGTGTTCGACATGGACGCGCTCGCGCCCAGCCCGGCGTAACCGCCGTCGGCCGGCTGTCCCCTAGTTCGCCATCGCCTCACGCAGGCTGCCCGGCCGCAGATCCGTCCAGTTCGCCTCGACGTAGCTCAGGCACTCGTCGCGGCCGGCTTCACCGAAGACCACGCGCCAGCCGGCCGGCACATCGGCGAACGCCGGCCACAGGCTGTGCTGCTCCTCATCGTTGACCAGTACAAGGAACGTGCCGTTCTCGTCATCGAACGGATTGGAACTCATCGAGTCTCCTCATAGAGGGGTGGGCCAGGTCTGCACCCAGCACCCGGTCGGACAACAGGCCAAGGCAGCTCAGGTTCGGGAAGCCGGGGCCCTGGGTGAGCCCGGCCAGCCCCGGAAGGAACAACTTGGGGAAGACATCGGTCAGAGCCAGGTCGTGACCGATGTGCTCCTGCAGGGATTCTCCGCTCAGCGGACCGCCCAGGCCCAGCTCGAGCAGGTCCAGGGCGTCCTGGCTGAACAACGGGGCGAACCACAACGCGTCGGCGCCCGACCCGTCGATCACCAGATCGAAGCCGTGCACGGTTTCGACCGCCTCGCCCCCGGTGTTGGTGGACAGCGTCAGCCGGATCCGCTCGTCACGAGCCACCGCGTGGGCGACCCTGCCGCGGAGATGGCGGATCCGATCGTCGGCCAGCAATGCATCTTGAACACGCGCCGAGAACACGCCACGATCGGTGCGGGCCAACGCATCCCGGCGCTCGGCCAGGGTGAGCCCGGTCCACCCGGTCGGATCGGAGAACAAGGTGTTCTCGAAGAATCCCTCGCCGCGGGTGAACAGGGTGACCGTCGGCGAGATCACCGTGATTGTCGAAACCCGGTGGCGGAAAAGCTCGTTCAGCATCGACGCGGCGGTCTCACCACCGCCGATCACCGCCACCCGCTCGGCAGTGATCATCTCGTGCTTGCCGGCCTGATGCCAGAACTGCGCGATGGACATCACCCGGGGGTTGCCCGGAAGCACCGAGCGCTCGGCCTGACCGGGCCCGGTGACCATCAGACCGTCGGCACTGACGGTGTCATCGGCGGTGTGCAGAACCCACCGGTGCGCATCGGTCGAATTGCCGGCGCCGGCGTCGACCGAGATCCGTTCCACGTCACCGGAAACCACCGTCATGCCGATGTCATCGGCCACCCAGCCCAGATACTGGCTCCACCGCTTGTGGGTCGGTGCGGGCCTGCCGCGGTCCACCCATTCGGCGAACCCACCCGTGGCGATCAGGTACGCCTGCCAACTGTGCCGGGTCATCCGCTCGTCGAGTTCGGCGTTGCGCCGCGGCACCAGCGCGGACCGGTACGGGAAGCCGACGTCCTTCTCGGGTCCGGTACCGAGGCGATGGTTGCCGTCGGTCCAACCGCCGACGGCCTGCCAGTTGGCGGCCACCCCGGCACGTTCGACTACGACGACCTCGGGGGCCGGCACACCCATCGCCCGCAACTCGGCGGCTTTGGCGGCCACCGCGATGGCCTTGGGTCCGGCTCCGATGACGGCCAGGGTAGGGGCCGATGGGGCACTCATTGGGTCACCTCTCGCAACACCTCTCGCAATGCGTCCTGCCACGTCGCCTGCAGGGCGGCGATGTCATCGGCGGACAGGATGTCTGGCAGGGACCGCCACTGGGTGCCGAGCACGGCTGACCCGTCGCGGTCGATCACCGCGGCCATGATCGTCAGTTCATGGCGCACAGCGACATTCGGTTCTGGAACCGGGGTCACTCCGGTCTGCAATGACCGGTCCTGCAGAAGGGCGTGATCGGATGCGTCCAGCTCGATCCGGCCCAGATAGTTGAGCAGCACCTGCGGGTCCCGATGCGTTCCCAGTCGTTCGGCGGTGTCTGCGCGCAGGTAACGCAGCAGCCCGTAGTCGATGGCATCGCCGGGGATCGCTGCCACCTGCGCAGCCACACCTCGGGCGCCGTCGGCGTCCAAGCGCAACGGGTAGATCATGCTGAGCAGACCGGCCGTGTCGCCGGTGTCGACCTCGTCGTGGTCCGACACCACCGCATCCGACCTGCCGTGGGTCTCCAGCGCCAGCAACGGCGCCGGGGTCGGCTGGCCGCGGTGCCGACGCCAGTCGGTCAGGGCGCGAGCGGTCGCCGCGGCCAGCACCTCGGTCACCGGGACCGCGCCGGTCAACAACTGGGCGGTCAATTCGGGTTCGGCGAAGGCCATCGTGATCGTCACGTCGGCCATTCGGTCGGTGTCGGGGTCGATCCGGCGGGCACCGATGTCAGGGTCGTCGCCCTCGAACTGCTGCTCCCAGAAGCCGCAAGTCGCGAGCCCGGCCGCCCGTTCGGTGAGCAGACGTGACCACTGCCGCAGCGAGGTGTGTTCGCGGACCGGGAGCGGATCACGTCCGGAAGCCAGTGCATGCCAGGCATTTTCGAGCTCACCGACCAGGATCCGCCACGATGCCGGGTCCAGCGCCAGCACGTGGGCGGTCATGATCAGCAGGCCGCCTTCGGCCTGTGGGTGATGCAACCAGACCGCGTCGAGCATCGACCCATTCTCCGGATCCATGCGCTGCACCGAGAGCTCGGCCTGCTCGGCCACCGCGGCGTTGAGGTCACCCGACCCCGTCGCCTCCGAAAGCACCTCGCGGGGTGGGTGCGCGACCAAGGCCAGGGCCTCATGGTCCAGCCGGGTGCGCAGCACCTCGTGTCCGTCGATCACGTTGCGCAACAGCGTTTCCAGTTGCGCACCGGTGATGCCCGCAGGCAGTCGGAACACCTCGGTCTGGGCGAGCCGGCGGGGGTCACCGTACTGGTAGAGCCACCGCCCGTTGGGCAGCAGCGGGATCGGGCCCGATCCCCCCGCCCCTTCGTCGGCCGCATCGCCAGCGCGCTCGACGGCGACCGCATCGGCGTCGATCGCGGCCGCGAGTTCGCGAACGGTCGCGCAGTCCAGCATCAACCGGGCCCGCAGTGCCACACCGCGGCGCCGCACTGCTTGCACGACCGACAGCGCCACGATGCTGTCCAACCCGAGATCGAGGAAGTCGGCGGTCACGTCGACACCCGAACCCTTGGAGGTTCCCAGGACTTCGGCCAGTACCTCGGCGAGCACGCGCTCGGTCTCGGTGGCCGGATGCTCGGACCCCTCGGCAGAGCCACCCGTGCTGACCGCGGCCAGCGCGGCATCGTCCACCTTGCCGTTGGTGGTCAGCGGGATCTCGTCGACGACGACGATGTGGTGGGGCACCAGATGTCTCGGCAGGGTGGCGGTCAGCATCCGGCGCAGCTCGGCGACCGTACTGTCGGTGACCACGTACGCGACGAGTCGCGGCCCGCTGCGATGCTGACGTACCGCCACATGGGCATGCCGCACCCCGGGATGGGTGTGCAGCGTCGCGGCCACCTCTCCGGGTTCAACGCGGAAGCCGCGGATCTTGACCTGATCGTCGCTGCGGCCGAGAAACTCGATGGCACTCGATTTCGGATTCCGGCGCACCACGTCACCGGTGCGGTACATGCGGGCACCCGGCGTGAACGGATCGGCGACGAACCGGCCCGACGTCTCGCCCGGCCTGCCCAGATAACCGCGCGTCAATTGACCACCGGCCAAATACAGTTCGCCGAACACACCATCGGGAACCGGACGCAGCCAGCCGTCGAGCACATAGGCCGCGGTCGAATCCGTGGGATGGCCGATACACGGCTGCTCGTGGTCGGCGATCGCCGCGACGACGGCTTCCACCGTGGTCTCGGTGGGGCCGTAGCAGTTGTGCGCCGACATCCAGGTGCGCTCGCACTCGGCCTGGATCCCCTGCCAGGTGGCGGTGTCGATGGCCTCGCCGCCGAGCGCGAGCACCGCCAGCGGGACCCGGCTGAGCAGCCCCGCGGCGCGCAGCGAGGCGAACATCGACGGCGTGGTGTCGATCATGTCGATCGCGAACTGCCCGATGGTGTCCACCAGCGCCTCGGCGTCGCGCTGCACCTCGTCGGAGACGATGTGCACGGTGTGCCCGTCGAGCAGGGCCGCCAGCGGCTGCCAGGCCGCATCGAAAGTGAAGGACCAGGCGTGCGCCACCCGCAACGGGCGGCCGAGACGCTTGGCCGCGGGTTGCAACACGTGGTGGGCGTGATCGGCGGCATAGGCGCGCAGCGCCTTATGGGTTCCGATGACTCCCTTGGGTTTTCCGGTGGTCCCGGACGTGAACACGATGTAGGCGGCCTGGCCGGGCTGAACCGGCGCGGGCCGGTAGTCGACACCCGGCTCGGAACCGGCGGACGCCAGGAGCGCGTCGTCGACGATGAGCTGTGCGGGCCGGGCCGCGCCGATCTGGCGCAGGATTTCGGCAACGCGTTCCTCGGGCATGGCCGGGTCGAGCGGCACGATCATCGCGCCCGCCTTGAGTACTGCGAGCATCGCCACCACGTAGTCGGGCCCTCGCCGCAACCGGATGGGGACCGGAGTCTCCGCGCGCGCACCACGGCGGATCAGCTCGGCGGCCAGGCGATCGGCGGCATCGTCGAGCTCGCGATAGCTGAGTTCTCCCCCGTCCCAACTCAAAGCCACCGAACCGAGCCGCTCCTCGGCGGTCTCACTGAACGCGGTGTGGAAGCCCGTGTGGAATCGGTCATCACCGGCAACGGTTGGCGCACCGATCGGCTGCGGATCGTCGTCGAGTGTGACGGCCACCTCGCGCAGCGGACGCTCCCAGCCGTCCAACAGTCGCTGGACGACGGCCAGCACCCGCAGTCCCAGCGCACGCGGATCGAGCAGTCCCAGTGCCCCGTCGAGGGTTTCGACGAGCACTGTGAGCCGGCCGTGGGTGGGATGGGCGGCAATGGTGACCGGGAAGTGCGACAGGCTCTCCAGCGCCGACGGCCGCAGCACCGCTCCGCCGAGATCGAACTCGTCGCTGCCGACCAGCCCGCCGGGCGGGAAGTTCTCGTAGACGAGCAAGGTGTCGTACAGCTCGCCGATGCCGCCGAGCGAACGCAACTCGGTGTGGCTGAGGTAGCTGTGGTCCCGCAATTCGGCGGCTTCGCGCTGCAGGGCAAGGCACTGGCTGCCGGCCGGAAGGCTGGGGTCGACCCGGACCCGCAGCGGCACCGTGTTGATGAACAGGCCGACCATCGACTCGACGCCCGCCAGCTCGTCCGGGCGCCCCGACACCGTGACGCCGTACACCACGTCGGTGCGGTCGGTGAAGACTGAAAGGATTGTTGCCCAGGCCATCTGGAACAGGGTGTTGACGGTGACGCCCCGGCGACGGGCTGCCTCGAAGATCGCGGTGGACTGCTGTTCGTCGAGACTCACCTCGGTGCGCGCAGGCAGGCCCGGCTGGGTCTCCCGCCCGGCCAGCACCGGAGACAGCAGTGTGGGCGCATCCATGCCGTACAGATGGGCCTGCCACCGTGCCCGGCTGGCCTGCTGGTCGCGCCCGGCCAGCCAGCCGATGTAATCGCGATACGGGCGCACCGCGGACGGCAGCGCGGTTACGTCGCCCTTGGCTCCATAGAGCGCCAGCAGTTCGCCGACGAAGACTGGCAGGGACCAGCCGTCGATCGCGATGTGATGGGCAACGATCACCAGACGCCAATGCCGGCCCGGCTTTTCGATGAGCAGGAAACGGATCAGCGGCCCGCGTCCGAGGTCGAACCGCCGGGCGCGTTCTTCGGCCTCGAGCGTGACCGCCTGCGCGTCATCGGTCCGCACATGCCGCCAGGGCAGTTCGATCGCGGACGGGACCACCGCCACCGGGCGGCTCAGGTTTCCCTGGAAGAAGCTGGCCCGCAGGTTCGGATGACGCACCAGCATCGCCTCGGCGCAGGTCCTCAGCAGCTCCGGGTCCAGCGCCCCGTCGACGTCGGCGGCCATCGCGATGACATACGGATCGGCGCCGTCGTCCCCCTCGGTCAGCCCGGCCAGAGAGTACAGCCCCTGCTGCAGTGGGCTGAGCGCCAGGACATCCTCGACGCCGGGCGGCGTTCCGGTTGTCGTCATGTCGAGATCCCCTGGTCCTGTCCCCATCCCGCGGTCAGCGCGGCCAGTTCGTCGGGAGACAGGCCCGATGCGGACATCGGCTCATGGCGTACGTCGGCCGCTGCGGCGCCGTCACCCGCCGCGTCGATCGCGGCGGCGAGGTCGGCCAGCCCGGGATGTTCGAACACCATGCGTGCCGTCATCGCCATGCCGGCATCGCGCGCACGCGCCGCCAGTTGCACGGCCAAGATGCTGTCACCGCCGAGGGTGAAGAAGTCGTCGTACCGCCCCACCTCGGTGGCACCGAGGAGATCCACCAGCATCGCTGCCACCGTGTGCTCGGTCGGGGTGGCCGGCGGCTCGGACGGAGCAGACGCGGTGGCTCGCGGACGGGTCAGAGTAGCGGGTTCGATGTCGTCGACCACGGTGAGCACGGCACCGGCGAACTCCTCGGGCAGCGCGGTCCGCGCGTTGTCCAGGAAGGTTTCGGTGTCGGACACTCCCGGCTCGAGCACCACGTAGCCCGCCAGTGTGACGGCGCCACGCCCGTCCCAATGCCTGGTCGCCGCGACCGCCACGCCGTCGAGCGCTTCCAGCGCGGCCTGCAGGCGGGACTCACCGGTGATGATCGGCTCAAGCCGGCCGTCGGTGGTCCAGCGACCACGATCCCCGGTTCGGTACAGCTGTCCCTGCCCGAAAGGATTGGGCGCGAAGCGCTGTGCGGCAATGCCGTCGGCGGCCCGGGCGGCCTCGTCGACCGCACCACCGGCGTAGTAGACGTCCCCGGTGACACCGATGGCCACCGGTTGACGCCATTCGTCGAGCAGGTAGACGCGGTCTGCGCCCTCGGTTTGCGGCAGCCCGGCCGGCGGTACCGCCTTGCGGCTCCAGTCATCGACCAGCAGGTCGCGTTCGGCCGCATCCAAGACGACGATGTCGCGCACCGTCTGGTCGGCGTCGCCGGCGAAAGCCTCGACGATGCGGTGCAGCCAGCCCACGAGACGCTGCGCGGTGGCCGCCTCGTAGAGCTCGGTGCGGTAGATGACGGTGGCCCGATACCCGGCGCCGGCTTCGGCGAAGAAGTTGAGCGACAGATCGGCGTGGGCCACATCGAAGGTGGGTTCCAGTGCGGTGAAACGGGTTTCACCCTCAGCACCGGAGTCGATGACCTGCTCGGCGGGCAGGTCCTCACGCACGTGCACCACGACCCCGAACAGCGGGTTGCGCGCCAGCGACCGCACCGGGCTGACCGCGTCGACGACCCGGTCGAACGGCAGGTCCTGATGCTTGTAGGCGGCCAGCGCCATGTCGCGGGAACGGCGCAGCACCTCGCGCAGGGTCGGATTGCCGGACAGGTCGTTGCGCAGCACCACGATGTTGATGAAGAACCCGATCAGCGCGTCGAGTTCGGGCGCGGTGCGCCCGGCCACCGGGGTACCCAGCGCGATGTCGCTGCCCTGACCGGCCTTGTGTAGAGCGATGGCGACGGCCGCCTGCAACACCATGAACTCGGTGACTTCGAGTTCACGGCTGAGCTCGACGAGCTTGCCCCGCAGTGCCGCGTCGATGGTGAAGTCGAGTGCCTTGCCCTCACCGGTCGGCACCGGCGGCCTCGGGAAGTCCGGCTGCAGGCCGTTCTCGACGTCCGGCTCCCCCGACAGCCCCGCCAATTGTTTTGTCCAGTAGGCGCGTTGCTCCTCGACACGCTCCTCGGCGCCCGAGAGTACCTCGGCCTGCCAGGCCGCGAAGTCGGCGTACTGCACGGGCAGCGCTGCCCATTGGGGCGCCTGGCCGGCCCGGCGGGCGTGGTAGGCGGTCAGCAGGTCGGTGAACAGCACTGTGCCCGACCAGTGGTCGGCGGCGATGTGGTGCACGATCAGCGAGAGCACTTGCTGCGGACGCGAGGAGCAAGAATCACTTGAGTATCGGGGCGATAGTATCGCGGCCCGGACCGGCCACTCGTTCTCCAGGTCGAAGCAGTGGCGCCGTTCGGCGTCGAGTTCGCCCTGTACCCAATCCTCGCCCGTGCCGTCGGCACGGCGCACCGTGACCGGAGCGGCGGGATGGACCACCTGATAAGGCACACCGTCGATTTCGCGATAGGTGGTGCGCAGGATCTCGTGGCGGGCGACCACGTCGCTGACCGCGGTGGCCAGTGCCTCGACATCGCAGGGACCGGTCAGTCGTGCGGCGAAGGGCACGTTGTTGACCGGGTTGGGTCCGTCGATGCGGAACTGGAACCACTGCCGGTGCTGGGCCGCCGACATCTGCGCGGGGCCGTCGTGGGGGGTGGCGACGATGGCAGGCAGGCCGCCACCGAGGCCCGATGCGCGCAGTTCGTCGACCTTGGCCGCCAAGCCCGCCACCGTGGCGTTCTCGAAAACATCGGCCACGCCGAGTTCGACACCACAGCGGGCCCGAACCGCGGCAACCAGTTTGGTGGCCAGCAGCGAGTGACCGCCCAGATCGAAGAACGAGTCGTCCGCGCCGACGCCGTCCCGCTCGAGCAACTCGCCGAACAGGGCGACGATCTCATGTTCGGTTTCGGTGTCCGGCGCGCGGAACTCGGTGGCCGAGCGGATCTCCGGCTCCGGCAGGGCCCGGCGATCGATCTTGCCGTGCGCGGTGATCGGGATCTCGGCCAGCTCGACGAACGCCGCCGGGATCATGTACTCGGGCAGTGCGGCGGTCACCCTGGCGCGGATGCGGTCGACCTCCACCTGTTCGGCATCGGCGGCCGGCGTGATGTAGGCGACGAGGCTCTTGCCCAGCGACGGCAGGTCGCTGACCACCACCACGGCCTGCCCCACCGACGGGTCGACGGAGATGGCCGCGGAGACCTCGCCCAGTTCGATTCGGAAGCCACGGATCTTGACCTGCTCGTCGGCACGGCCGACGAATTCGATGTCACCGTCGGCGTTGCGCCGGGCCAGGTCACCCGATCGGTACATCCGTCCGCCGGGATTGAACGGATCGGCGACGAACCGCTCCGCGGTGAGGCGCGGGCGGTCGTGATAGCCGTGCGCGACATGGGTTCCGCCGATGTAGATCTCACCGATCACGCCGACCGGGACCGGCTGCAGCGCATCGTCGAGCAGGTGGATCGTGGTGTTGATCTTCGGCGTGCCGATCGGCACGATCCGCGCGCCCTGCTTGCCCTCCACCTTGTAGCGGGTGCAGTTGAGCACCGTTTCGGTGGGCCCGTAGAAGTTGTGCAGCAGGGAGTCGAACGTGGCGAGGAACTTGTCGGCGATCTCCCCGGGCAGTGCCTCGCCACCGATCGGTACGCGCTGCAGCGTGCGCCACTCGTTGACACCGGGCAGCGACAGGAACAGCCCCAGCAGCGACGGGACGAAGTGCATCGAGGTGATGCCCTCGTCACGCAGCAGATCGGTGAGATATCCGATGTCGCCCAGCCCGCCCGGCTTCGGAATCACCAGGCGTGCACCGGCGGCGAGCATGCCGAAGATCTCGCCGATCGACACGTCGAAGCTCTGCGAGGCCACCTGCAGCAGTCGTTCGTCCTCGGTGACCTGGTAGTCGCCCCCGAACCAGACGAAGTACTCCGCGATCGGCCGGTGTGGCACCGGCACGCCCTTGGGCAGGCCGGTGGATCCCGACGTGTAGATCAGGTACGCGGTGTTGTCCGGGCGCAGCGGCCGAACCCGCTCTGCGTCGGTCGGATCCGTGGCCGGATAGTTCTCCAGGCCGTCGACCGGCTCGCGCAGAACGATTTTCGGATCGGAGTCCTCGAGAATGTAGGCGAGTCGGTCCTCGGGATAGGTCGGGTCGACCGGCAGGTATACCGCACCCGCCTTGACGATGCCCAGCGCCGTGATGACCAGTTCGGGTGACTTCTCCAGCAGCACCGCCACCCGGTCCTCGGTACCGATCCCCTGCCCGATCAGCCAGTGAGCCAACCGGTTCGCCGACTCGTTGATCTCGCGATAGGTGTAGTGGCGGCCCTCGTAGACCACCGCGACGGCGTCGGGGGTGCGGGCGGCCTGCTCGGTGACCAGCGCACCCAATGTGGTGGCCGGCGTCTCGAACCGCTCACCGGTGGACACCGCGCGCACCCATTCGGCGTCCTCGGCGGTGAACAGGTCCAGCCGCGACAGCGGCCGGTCGGGCTCGGCGAGCGCACTGTCCAGCAGCACGACGAAGTGCCGCAGCATCTGTGCGGCCAGCTCGGCGTCCATCACCTCGGTGAGATGCTCGGCCTCCACCACCGCACCGGCTGCGTCGAGTTCGACCATGAAACCCAGCGGCAGCTGGGTGTGCTGGCCACGCAGGTCGGCACGCTCGCTCGTCACGCCCTCCGGGGCGAACCCGCCGCCGTCGGGCTCACGGAACCCGAAGCTCACCCGCGTCATCCGCTCGGCACCGTGGCGCCTGTCCGGGTTGAGCTCGGCCACCACGCGGTCGAGGTTGACGCGTTGATGCGCGAAGGCACCGATGGCGGTGTCCCGGGTGGCCGCGACGAGTTCCCGGAACCCGGCCGAGCCCTGCGGCCGCAGCCGCATTGCCACGGTGTTGCCGTAATAGCCGATGGTTTCGTCGGTGTCGCGGTTGAGCACCGGGGTGGCGATCAGGAAATCGTCGGTGTGGGTGTAGCGGTGGATGAGCGCGCCGAACGCGGCCAGCATGACCATGTACGGCGTGGCCCCGGTTTCGCGGGCGAACGCCGACACGCGTGCAACCGTCTCGGCGGACAACCGCACCGCACTGCGCTGAGACCGAAAACCGTTGGGAACCACCGACCCCGACGGGCCGGGCAGTTCCAGCGGCTCCGGTGGGCTCGCCAGCACCTCACGCCAGTACGCCAGGTCCTCGCCGCCGTCCCCGGCGGCGGCCGACGTCACGCGCGGCGTCTCGTCAAGCTGCGCCCCGGAATAGGCCCGGGTCAAGTCGGCGAAGAAGACCCGCCACGACCCGTCGTCCCAGGCGATGTGGTGCGCCACGAGCAGCATCACGTGTTCGGCCGGCCCGGTCTTGATCAGCGAAATCCGTAGCGGGGAGTCGCTGCTCAGATCGAAGGCCGTGCCGAACTCGCGCTGGGCCAGCACCTCCAGCCGCAGCTTGCGTGCCCGCTCGGATTTGTCGGACAGATCGTGGACCGCCCAGCCCGGGGTCAGGTCATCGTGGACCGTCGCGGTGGGCTCGCCGTTCTCGTCGGCCCGATACGTGGTGCGCAGGATCGGGTGCCGACGTGCCACCGCATTGAGCGCATCGTGCAGCCGCTCGGCGTCGATCACCCCACTGAGCCGGTAGGACAGGCAGATGTTGAGCAGTACCCCGCTCGGGTCGAATCCCTGCACGAACCACATCCGGCGTTGCCCGTCCGACAGCACGGTCGGATCGACCGGCGAGCTTTCGGTACCCGCGGCGGCTTGCCCTGATTCCCCACCCGACGCCGAGGCCAGGCCCCGTTCGGCAAGCCTGCGCCGCATCAGCTCCAGACGCGCGTCGGAGGTGCGGGGGGCTGCCGAGTCGGCACTAACCATGTCAGTCACGCGAAAATGCTTCCTTTTCAGGTCTTTCCAAATGCCCGATCAATTCGGCGGCGGTGGCGCCACCGAGGATGGTGGCCAGCGGCACTGATCGGCCGGTGGCCTTCTTGAGCTTCTTGCGCAGATCGATCGCCAACAGTGAGTCGACGCCGAGATCCAGTAACGATGTGTCGAAATCAAGTGCGGTGGTGTCGGTCAGCTTCAACACGGACCCCAGTGCGATCCGCATCGCGCCCGTGGCGTCGGCCGCATCGCTGTCCGCTGTCTCGGGGGTGGCGCTGATCGCCGCAACGGCCTGTTCTTCGGTGTCTCCGAGGAACGTCCGCAGCCGGTCGGCATCGGCGGTGAACACCAGCGGATCGGCCGGGTAGTCCCGCAGCCCGGCCTCGACCGCAAGGTCGGGCGCCATGGCCCGCAACCCGGACTTCTCCACCCTGCTGACCTCAGCCGAGTCGATGATGCCGTCGCCCGGCCACAGTCCCCACCGCACCGCTGTGCAGCGCCGCCCCTCGGCCCGCAGCTGCCCGCCGAGCGCGTCCAGCAGCCGGTTGGCCGCCGAATAGGCGGCGTGGCCGTATCCGCCCCACAGGCCGGATACCGAGGAGCACAATACGATTCGGGCATCCGGACGCAGCGGCCATGCCGTCGTGAGGTTGGCCAGGCCGCCGACCTTGGCGGCGAACGTATCCCGCACCGTCGCGCCGGTGAGCTCGCCACCGGGGGCGAGAGTGGCGGATGCGGCCGCGTGGATCACCAGCGAGGCCGGTCCGACAGCCAGCTCGGCGACGGTTGCGGCGATCTGCGCCGGGTCGGTGAGATCGCATCGGGGCGCGAGGATCTCGGTCCCTGCAACAGCCACGTCGGCCAGGTCCGCCAACCGCTCTTCGTCGAGTCCGCTGCGGCTGAGCAGCACGATACGTCGCGCCCCCTGCTCGGCCAGGTGGCGGGCGTAGTGCAGGCCCACCGCGCCGGCACCGCCGGTGATGACCACCTCGTCGAAGATCCCCGACTCCGCAGTCCAGGTCCGAACCTCTGAGGTGTCGTCACGCATTCCCCGCTGCCAGAGGATCGGACCGGACTCGTTGTCCCGCAGGGCGATATCGCGCGCGGTCGTCAGCATGGCGGTGACGGCCGTGGCTGCGGCAGCCGTGCCGAGGGTTCCGGACGGCAGATCCAGGTGCCGGAAGTTCTGGTCCGGATGTTCGTAGCCCAGGCTGCGGTGCATCGCGGCCAGCGCGGCGGCCTCGGGCCGCGACGAGGCCTCGCCGGGGAGCTGCTCACCACTGACGGTGACCAGCCACACGTCGCGGGTCTCGGCGGCGATCGCCCCGACATAGCCCAGCAGCCCGTCATCGATGCGGCGGCTCACGGTTTCTGCCGCGGTCACGGTGTCGACCTCGCCGGACACCGGCGCCACCACCAGTAGGTCGGCGTCGGCGGGTGCGACAGCAGTGGTCTCGGTGATCTCCTCGATCGCGCGGCTCAGTGCGGCCGCCGATCCCTGCCCGGCCGCCAGGTCCAGCACAGCGATTCGGCGCTGCCCGGCCGGTGCGTTGAGCGGGGGCACCTTCTCCCAGTGCTCCACACCCACCGTCACACCGGCGACCGGAGGTAGCGGCTGCGATGTCGCCCAGAGATGTTCGGTCCGCATCGGCGCGAACGGGAAGTCGCGCAGCGATGTGGTGCCGTGGTTCGGAAGGTCGCCCCAGCGGTAGCCGGTGTCGGCCATCGCCACCGAGACGATGTTGGCACTGAGCCGTTCGGTGATCGGTTCATCGCGCCGGCCCGATCCCACCATCACCACCGGACCACCGGTGAGCTCGGCCGCGTCGTCGAGCAGATCCCCCATGGCGAACAGCAACGCCGGATGTGCGGAGAGTTCCACGAAGATCCGGGCGCCGCGCCGAGCCGCCGTCTCGATGGCCCGGTCGAAGCGCACGGTGCTGCGCAGATTCGTGTACCAGTAGTCGGCGAAACCGGTGCCTGCCTCGACGACATCAGCGGTGGCCGAGCCGATGAACTGAACCGGCGACTCACTGAATTGAGCTGTGGGAAGCATTGATTCGAGCTCGGCGCGAGCCGAGTCGAGCGCGGTCGTGTGCGCCGGGAACCACATCTCGATTTCCTTGGCGAACGATCCGCGGCCGGACACGGCGGCCACCGCCGCGGCCACCGCATCGGTATCCCCCGACACCGCGACCGATGACCGTGAGTTCACCACCGACAGTTCGAGCCAGCCCGGTGTCTCGGCAACGACTTTCGATGCTTCGTCGGGCGTGATCCCGAGCACCGCGACCCGGTAGGGGCCCGTCAGCCGGTCGAGTACGGTCGCGCGGGCCACCACCACGGCCACGGCCTCCGGCAGGCTGATGCTGCCCGCCACGTAGGCCGCCCCGATCTCACCCAGGCTGTGGCCCACGGTGATATCGGGCAGCACACCGCAGGAACGCCAGACCCGGGCCAGCGCCACACCGTGGACGAACTGGGCACCCTGAATCTGCACCTGGGAGAAGTCGTTGGTGACCGCACCCGAATCCGGATCGGCCAGTAGGTAATCCAGCGGGGAGGCCGCACCGGCAGCATCGAACTCGGCCGCGCACTTGTCGACCTCGGCCCGGTAGACGGGTAGCCGGTCGTAGGCCTGCACACCCATCGATGGCCACTGGCTGCCCTGGCCCGGGAACACTAACGCGATGCGCGCACTCGACCCCGATGCCGCGGACCCGCCCTGCACCCGGGTGACCAGCGGATGATCCGCGTCCTCGGTGAGAGCACGCAGACCCGCGGCGAGTTCGTCACGATCGGCGGCCCGGACCACAGCGCGGTGGCGCCGCAAGCGCCGCGTGGACAGCAGAGTGGCGGCGACGTCGCCGGCGCTCACCTCGGGACGCGAATCCAGATGGCGCAGGATGGCGGCGGCATCGGTGCCGATCAGGTCCTCTGCGTGCGCGCTGAGCAGGACAGGTGTGCGCCCGTCGGGCAGGGAGTGGACTTCGCACTCAGGCAGCATGATCCGCTCGCAAGCTTCGCTCATGCCGCGACCCCTGGGGCCTCGGGAACCGAGATGATCGCGTGGGCATTGGTGCCGCTCATCCCGAAGGCCGAGACTGCGCCGATGCGCTGCCCGTCGACGGCGGACCAATGGGTCAACTTGGTGGCCAATCGCAAACCCTGGGCATCCCAGTCGATCTCCCGGCTCACCTCGTCGACGTGCAGGGTGGCGGGGATCGACGCGTGCTCGGCGGCCAGGATGACCTTGGCCAGGCCGAGCCCGCCCGCGGCGGCCTGCGAGTGACCGACGTTGGATTTCACCGACCCCAACATGGCGCCGGCACCCGGGGCAGTGGCCCCGTATGTCTGTGCCAGTGAACGCAATTCAGTGCGGTCGCCCAGGCGGGTACCGGTGCCGTGGCCTTCGATCATGCCGACGTCCTGCGGGCGCACGCCCGCCTGCTCGATCGCCTTGGCGAACAGCCGCTGCTGGGCGCCGCCGCTGGGCGCGGTCAGACCGGTGGTCTTGCCGTCCTGGTTGACTGCGGTGGCGCGCACCTCGGCCAGGATGCGCCGACCGTTCCGCAGCGCAGCGGATCTGCGCTGCAGCACGAACATCGCCGCGCCCTCGGCCCATACCGTCCCGCTCGCGTGTGCGCTGTAGGGCCGGCAGTGTCCGTCGTCGGACAATGCGTGCTGTTTGGAGAACTCGACGAAGTACCCGGGTGTGCCCATCACGCAGACACCGCCGGTCAGAGCCATGTCGCAGTCCCCCGCCCGCACCGCGGCCACGGCGGTGTGGAACGCGGTCAACGCCGACGAGCACGAGGTGTCGATGGTCAGCGCCGGACCGCACAGATCGAGCGTGTAGGCGATCCGGCCGGAAATGACGCCCAGCGAGGTGCCGGTGATCAGATGACCGCTGTGGTGGGAGAACTCCGACAGCGGCGGCCCGTACTCCAGGCCGGAAGCGCCGACGTAGCAACCCACGTCGTGCCCGGCGAGGTCGTCGGGGTTGATGCCGCTGTTCTCCAGCGCTCGCCACGCGATCCGCAGCCCGATGCGTTGCTGCGGGTCCATCGCCACCGCCTCACGCGGTGAGATCCCGAAGAATGCGGGATCGAATGTTGCTGCGCTGGAAAGGAATCCGCCGAGGTCATGAATGCGCTTGAACCCGTCACGCCGGGAGCCGTCCAGCAGTTCGCGCACCGACCAGCCTCGGTCGGCGGGAAATCGGCCCAGCGCCTCCCGCTGCTCGGTCAGCAGCGACCAATAGCCGTCGGCGGTGTCGATCCCGCCGGGAGCCTCCAGCGCCATCCCCACGATCACCACCGGATCGCCGGCATCGAGCCCGGGTTGATACCCGCTAGAGCTCATTGACCAGCTCCGCCACATCCTCGAGCTGGGTATTGAGATAGAAATGCCCGCCGTCGAAGATCGAGCAGGTGAAGGCCCCGGCGGTGTGAGATTCCCAGCGCCGCAACATGTCCTCGCTGATGCGATGGTCACGCTCGCCACCGAGGGCGTAGATGTCGGCGGCGATCGTCACGTCGGCCTCACACGAGTAACGATTGAACGCCGCGTAGTCGGCCCGGACCGCCATCAGCAGCAGTTCGACGAAATCCTCGTCGGCGAGCAGCGCCTCATCGGTGCCGCCGAGATCGACCATCTCGGCGAGGATCTCGGACTCAGCCATCGGCAGTGCGGGCGCGGCCGCCACTGCTGACGGCGCTTCGCTGGCCGACACCCACAGGGCATCGATCGCTACACCGTTGCGTTCTGCGATCCGCGCGAATTCGAAGGCAACCACTGCGCCCATGCAGTGTCCGAACAGCCGTATCGATCCGATGCCGGCCCAATCAGCCGCGTCGAACAGATCTTTGGCGAGATCGCCCACCGTGGCCGAGGCCGGATGCGACAGCCGGTCGCCGCGTTGCGGGTACTGCATGACGTAGGCATCCGACCCGGCTGCGGCCAATGCCATACCGAATCCACGGTAGGCCACTGCAGCTCCGCCGGCATGCGGGAAAACCAATGTGGCTGTTGAACTTTGGGACCCTGGATAGCGCTTCACCCAGGGTTTGACGGTGATCTGGGTATCCGGCCCGGTCACGATGGCACAGCGGAGTCGAGAGCAGCCACCGCATCCCGATGCCGCACCGCCAGGGCGAACCCGTTCATCCCGCGCTCGAGGTTGCGCCGTGGCGCGTCATCGGCGACGACGACGGCTGCGCCCGCGGTCAATGCCACCAGCACCATCAGGATCGGAGCTGCAGCGCCCGCGGCGGAGAACGCATCGATTCGGTCACCACCGGTGACGCCGAGCCGGGCATTGAGTTCCGTCACGGCATCGTGCGCGGCAGTGTGAGTCACCACCGCATACCCACTCTCGTCGAGCGAGCCCAGGAAGGCGGGGTCACGCGGCGTTGAGCGCACCGGGGAGACGCCGCGGGTGCGCTCTCCGATGCGTAGCGCCTCGGAGACGGTGAGCGCAGGCAGCCAGTTGGGCGGTCCGTCGCCGGTGAACAGTGCCATCCGCACGCCCGTGTGCTCCAGGACCGGCTCGGACGGCTCGGCGGTGTCGATCGGGACGCACACGCCGCCGGCCGCCAGGATTCCCAGCGTGGCGATCACGGTGTCCAGGCCGGAGGGCCCCACCACGGCGACCCGGTCACCGACGCGTACCCCGGCCACCGCCAGCGCACCGGACACCGACAGCGCCTGGTCACGCAGTTGCCCATAAGTCCAGCGGGCGGTCGGACCGATCACCGCGATATCGTCGGGCGCAACTTGCGCATGCGTGAAAAACCCCTGGTGGAGCGGCTCGGCCGCCACCGCGTGCATGGTCTGTGTAGTCGTGCGACCTACAGCGTCCACAACGACCTCCTGACGATAAGCAAAGCCTGCCCTAACTGAAGTAACTCTAACCTTAGTTGCCGAACGCGGGTTCTGGGGCCGTGCGTTCCAACTCGGACGCCACATCTGCGCTGTCCATGCCCGCGACCTCGAGGTACAGCTCGGAAACCAGCTGCAGACGGTCCGAGCCCGACTCCCGGCCGGCCAGCAGCGCGGCCATCTCGGCGACCGTTCGGGCCGCGAAGACATCGGCGACCATGACTGTCGAGGTGTCCAGCCAGTCCCTGATCCGCGCCACCAGCTGGGTGCCCAGCACCGAGTCCCCGCCAAGGGCGAAGAAATCGTCGTCGACACCGACGCCGGACTGCTTGAGAACGTCGCCGACGATCGCGCACAGGGCCGTTTCCAGCGGGTCCGACGGCGCCCGGTAGCCCCTGGCCTCGGGGGCGCCCACCGCCGAGAGCATCCGGACCACCGCGGTGCGGTCGGTCTTGCCCCGGACGTAGGGAATCTCGTCGGCGACCAGCAACACCTGCGGAATCATGTGCGCGGGTACCAGCTCGGCCAATGCGGTCGTCACTGTCCGAGGGTCGAGGCCGCCATCCTGACCGTCCTGATCCGCGCGGACCACCGCGCCGAGCAGATCGTGGCCGCCGTCGACAGGCACCAGCACCGCGACGGCCGCGTCCACGCCGGGAACCCGACACAAGGCGCCCTCGACCTCACCCAGCTCGATACGGAAGCCACTCACCTTGATCCGGTGATCAGCCCGGCCGACAAATTCCAGCGTGCCGTCGGGCCAGGACCGCACCAGGTCCCCGGTGCGGTACCAGCGGCGCCCGTCGTGCTCGACGAACCGTTCGGCGGTCAGGTCGGGCCGGCCGCGGTATCCGCGGGCGATGCCGCGACCACCGACCCACAGCTCACCCGGAACCCAATCGGGGCAGTCCTCTCCACGAGCGTCGACCACCCGGCAGCAGTTGTTGGTCAGCGGGACGCCGAACGGCACCGAGGTCCAGTGCGGCGGCAGTGCGTCGTCACCGGATCCGACTTCGAAGATGGTGTTGTGCGTCGCGGTCTCCGTGGCCCCGCCCAGCCCGGCGAAGCGCACCCGGGGCGACGCGGCACGCAATGCGCGCACCATGTCCGGACGCACCCAGTCGCCGCCGGTGGGCACCACCCGCAGCGACGCCAGGGATGCCCCGGCGGTGCCCGTTTCGCCGGCGGCCACCAACATCTCCAGCCAGCCGGTCAGGAAGTGCAGGACGCTGACCTGGTGCTCGTCGATCAGCTTGACCCAGACGTCGGGATCGCGGCGGTGTTCCTCGTCGATGACCACCATCGAGCCGCCCGAACGCAATGTCCCGTAGACGTCGATCACCGACAGGTCGCACTCCAGGTGCGACAACGCCAGGCAACGATCCGCCGGACCGATCTCGAAATGGTCGTTGATGAATTCGATGGTGTTCATCGCCGCGTCGTGGGTGATCTCGACGCCCTTGGGCTCGCCGGTGGAGCCTGACGTGAACAACACGTACGCCAGGTCGGAGGGAGTCACCTCGACCGGCTCGAAATCTGCTGGGTCACCGATGATCTCGGCGTCGGCAACGGTCAGGTGCGGCAGGTCCGGATGCTCCGACCCCGAACCACAGACCAGGGCGAAGTCCACCCCACCGGTGTGCAGGATGCGCGCGGCCCGATCGGCGGGCTGATCCACGCCGACCGGCAGGTACGCGGCGCCGACCATCGAGATGGCCAGCAGCGCGATGGCCTGCTCGACGCTCTTCGGACCCAGCACCGCGACGACCTCGCCGTGGCACACCCCGCGGGACTGCAGGGCGGCGGCCACGGCCAGCACCTTCTCCCGCAGCTCGCCGTAGGTGAAGTTCCCGGCGCTGCAGAACACCGCCGGCGCGTCCGGGGTGGCGGCCGCGTTGGCCAGGAAACCGGTGTGCAGCACGTCGCCGCTGGGTGCCGAAGCCGTCGCGTTCAGCTCGGCCCGCACCCGGCGCTGCTGCTCGGACGCCGCGGGCGGGTCCGGGGCATCCCAGGCGGCGTCGTCGGTGGCCAGACGGCGCAGTTCGTCCAGGTGGTAGGCGAACATGGCCTCGGCCACCCCGGGCCGGAACGCCTCGACCCGGACGTCCCAGTTGATCATCAGGCCCTCGGCGATCGGGGTCGCCTGGGCGTCGATCAGCACCTGGGGTCCCTGCGAGATGGTCCACACCGGCGCCCCGAAGTGGTCGGTGACGTCACCGGCGAACAGATCGCCCAGCCCGAGCGCGCTGGTGTAGACGATGGTGGCCAGCGTCTGACTGCCGCGATGGCGGCTCATGTCGCGCAGCACGTCGAGCCCGGACACCGACGAATGCGCGGCGGTCGCGTGCAGCGTCTCCTGCACGACCCGGGCCCGGGCCGCAGCGGTATCGGCTCCGGTCAGGTCGATGTCGAGCAACAGCGAGGAGGTGAAGTCACCGACCAGCTTGTCCACATCGGGGTGATACAGCTCCCTGCCGAACATCGGCAGGTTGAGCAGGAACCGCGACTGCGTCGACCAGTGCGCCAGCGCGTTGGCGTACGACGCCCCGACCGCCATGGCCGGGGTGATCCCGCGCCGGTGCGCCGCCGCGAACAACGCGTCGCGGGTCGCCACGTCGAGGGTTTCCCACAGCCGGATGCTGCGGTGCGGGTTGCGCTGATCGGACAGCGGAACCAGCGGCAGCGCAGGCGGATCCGGCAGATCAGGGACTCTTTCGGCCCACCATTGCAGGTCCTGCTCCGAGGGCGGCGGCACCGAAGCCGTCAGCTGGGCCCGGTATTCGCGGTAGGTGTAGCCGAGATCGGGCAGGTCGGCGCCGCGGTAGAACGCCGCCAGATCGGCCATGAAGTTGCGGTAACTCACCGCATCCGCGCACTGCATGTCCATGTCGACATGCAGACGTGTGCGGCCGTCCGGCAGCAGCGACAGGCTCAGCTGCAGCACCTCGTCGTGCAGCATCTGATGCGACTTGGATTCTCTGGTCAATTCCAATTGCGCTTGTGCCGCAGCCTCATCCAGGTCGCGGAGGTCATAGACGGTGACCGGAAGCGGGCGGTCACCGATCCGCTGCGTGCCGTCGGGAAGGATCTCCACCCGCAGCATCGGGTGGCGCGCGGCCAGTTTCGTCGCGGCCGCCTGCAATCGCTGCGGATCGACATCGGCACCGTCGAATTCGACGTACAGATGGGCACCGACTCCGCCGAGTTGCTGATCCTGGTTGCGTCCAACCCAGAAGGCGTGCTGGATGGGTGCCAGGGGAAAGGGTTCGCCTGCATCATCGGCGACGTGACCCGCGATTTCGGCGACGGAGTCCTGGACCGGGGCGTCGGGCGTGTGCTCAGCGACCAGGTCGATCCAGGCTGCGACGGTGGGATTGGCTGCCAGAGCGGCGAATCCGACGTTGATGCCCTGCTTACGCCACCGCCCCGACAGCGACATCATCCGAATCGAGTCGAGACCGGATGCGATCAGGTCGGCGTTGGGATCGACGTCGTCTGCGCTGACCCCCAGGAGTTCGGCGACCTCGTCGCGGACCGTCCGGGAACTCGTCGCCACCACGCTTCATCCTCCAAAATAATTAGTACAGGCTGCCCTAACTTTGTGGAGGTTACCCTATATTCGATCTGCTGACACACCCACCCGACGGGAGCCGAGACCACCGATGACCACCGGTTTTGACCGCGAACAGGACGAACTGGCAAACGGATTCACCCCCTTCCCCGAGGACCGCGCCGAGGTATACCGCCGGGCCGGGTACTGGCAGGGCAAAGCGCTGGACAGCATCCTGCGCGAGGCCGCCGAACGCTGGCCGGACAAGCCGGCTGTCGTCGACGCCACCGGCAGTCACACGTTCGCCGAACTGGACGCACTCGCCGACCGCATCGGCGCCGCGCTCGCCGCCCGCGGGATCAAACCCGGCGACCGCTTCCTGGTGCAGCTGCCGAACACCCGCGAATTCGCAGTCGCCACCTTCGCACTGCTTCGGGCCGGAGCGGTCCCCGTCCTGTGCCTGCCGGGCCACCGGTCGGCCGAGCTGGGCCATTTCGCCGAAGTCAGCGGCGCGGTCGGGCTGGTGATCCCCGATGCCATCGCCGGATTCGACTACCGCGAGCTGGCCGCCCAGGTCTCCTCCGAACACCCACGGCTGAGTCACATCCTCGTCGACGGCGACCCGGGTTCCTTCGAACCCTGGTCGGCCCTCAAAGATTTCGACGACACCCCGCTGAACGTCACCGTCGACAGCAGCGGTCCCGCGGTCCTGCTGGTGTCCGGCGGAACCACCGGGCTCCCCAAGCTCATCCCCCGAACCCACGACGACTACATCTACAACGCGGCCGCGTGCGCACAGGCGTGCGAAATGGTGCACGACGACGTGTATCTCGCGGTACTGCCGGCTGGACACAACTTCCCGTTCGCCTGCCCGGGCCTGCTCGGCTCGATGACGGTCGGCGCGACCACCGTCTACACCGACGACCCCAGCCCCGAATCGGTCTTCGCCCTGATCAACACCCACGGCGTGACGGTGACCGGACTCGTCAACGCCCTGGCCAAGCTGTGGGCCCAGGCCTGCGACTGGGAACCGGTCCTGCCGACGTCGCTGCGGGTGGTCCAGGTGGGTGGATCCCGGATGTCGCCGGACGAGGCGCGATTCGTGCATCAGGGCCTGAGCTCGGGGCTGCAGCAGATCTTCGGAATGGCCGAAGGGATGCTGAATTTCACCCGGCCAGGCGATCCGGTGGACGTGGTGGAGCACACCCAGGGCCGGCCGATGTCGCCACATGACGAGGTGCGCGTGGTGGACGAGGACGGCCATGAGGTCGCCCCCGGGCAGGAGGGTGAGCTGCTGGTGCGCGGCCCGTACACCATCAACGGGTACTACCGCGCCGAGGAGGCCAATGCCCGGTCCTTCAGCCCCGACGGTTTCTACCGGACGGGCGACCGGGTCCGGATCTTCGCCGACGGGCCGCGGGCCGGCTACGTCGAGGTGACGGGCCGGATCAAGGACGTCATCCATCGCGGCGGCGAGACGGTGTCGGCCACCGATCTGGAGGACCATCTGCTGTCCCACCCGGCTGTCTTCGCGGCCGCGGCCGTGCCGCTGCCCGACGATTACCTCGGTGAAAAGATATGTGCTGCCGTGGTTTTCAAAGGTGCACCGATCAGCCTGGTTCAGCTCAACGAGTTCCTCGACGAACGCGGGGCGTCGGCCCACGCCCGGCCCGACGTACTGGTCCCGATGTCGACCCTGCCCGCCACCGCGGTGGGCAAGGTCGACAAGAAGAAGCTGATCGCCGCGATCACCGGGTGAGTGAGCGGCCCGCCTCGGGATCGAGCAGCTCGATGATCCGGGCCGTCACAGCCGCCGCGGTGGGATGCTCCCACAGCAGGGTCGGCGGCAGTGACAGTCCGGTCTGCTTCTCCAGCTGGCGGCGCAGCCGGACCGTCATGATCGAGTCCACGCCCAACTCCACCAGCGGAAGGTCGACGTTCACGTCGGCCTCCGCGAGCCCCAGTTGGCTTGCGACCGCGGTCAACACATGGGCCGCGAGCTGATCGGGGTCGTACTCCCCCGCACTCGACGACGACGGCTCCGACGCGTCGTCGGGTTCGTCCTCTGGCGCCACGTCCGCCAGGATCGGCACCGCCGCGGCTGCGGGCAGTACCGGCAGCACCACGATGTTGGCCGCGTCCTCACGCATCGCCAGATCGAGTGCACCCATCGCGTCGTCGGCGCCGACGGTGCCCATGCCGAGTGCATCCAGTTGAGCCGCAACGAACTCCGATGCCGAACCCATCCCCAGCCCGCGCCATGCGGTCCACGCGACTGCCGTGGTGCGGTCGCCCAGACTGCGCCGGTGCCGGGCCATCGCGTCCAGGAACGAGTTGGCGCAGCCGTAGGCCGCCTGGCCCGGGAACCCGGCCAGGTAACCGCACGAGGAGAACAGCACCATCCAGTCGAGCTGCTCGGGCGGGAACACCTCATGCAGGACGAGCGTCCCGTGCACCTTCGGGTGCATGGCGGCGGTGAAATCATCGGAAGTCGTATTCACCAGCAGCGCACCGGCTTCCACACCGGCGGCGTGGATGACACCGCGCACCGGCGGCAGCGGGCGCAGCACGTCCCGCAGGGCGTCGGCCGATCCGGGCGCGCCGACGTCGACGGCGGCGACGGTGACCGACACGCCGCGCTCTTCGAGCGCGGTGACCGCACGGACCGCAGCCGACTGCGTGTCCTCGGCCCAGCCCGATCGGTCGGCCAGGCCCGAGCGTGACAACAGGACCAGACGGCGCGCCCCGAGATCGGCCAGCCGTTGGGCCATCCGGAGACCCAGCACGCCGGTCCCCCCGGTGATCAGATACGTACCGCCCGGCACACACTGCATCGGGGCCGCCTGTATCGGGGCAGCCGGGCCCGTGCCGGATGCCGAGAGACGCGCGGCCATGGCCACCCCGTCACGGACCACCAGCACGCCGTGTCCGGCCAGCGATCCCAGCGCTGTCAGCGGCAGGCATCCATCGGCCACATCGATGACACCGCCCCACAACTGCGGATGCTCGGCGGCGGCGACCCGGCCCAGTCCCCACAACGGCGCGTGGGTCACATTGGCTCCCTCGTGGACGCCGACGGTGAGCGCCCACAGTCGTGCCGACAGCCCCAAGCGCTGCTGCAGCGCCAGCGTCCTGGTCACCAGGTCGACGGCGGCCTCGGGCGAGTCGTCGTCACGCGGCAACACCAGTACCACCGCGGAATCGCCGAGTTCGCTTGGCAAAGCGCCGAACTCGACGTTCGACTCCAGTTCGGCGGGGTCTTCCAACGCCAGGTAGGGCACCGAGGCCGCGGTCAGGTCGTCGACCGCGGTTTCCAGCCGGTCGACGTCTCCGCCGACGAGCACCACCCCACTGGGACGACGGTCGTCATGGGCCGGCACCGCTTGCCACGACACCCGGTGCACGATCCGGCGGATGTCGGTCGGCGACCATTCGCGCCCCGAATTCTCCAGCTCCTCGAACGCCATCCCGCCGATCGACAGCAGCACCGATCCGGATTCATCGGTGATCGCCACATCGGTCGTGGTGGTATCCGGCCTGCGCCGGACCGACAGCATCGCGATGGCCGGCGGTCCGCCGTGAACACGAACCCGTTCGATCCGGGCAGGCATCCGCAGTCGTGGCGGTCCGTCGAAGCTCGTCGAGGCGGCCGAGGTGGCCGCGTCCACCAGCGAGGCCCAGGTGTTCGGCTGCGCGCCGTCGGACTCGGAGCTCACGCGGGCCAGCAGTTCACCGTCACCGCGACGCAGATCCTTGATGTCCCAACCGAACCCCATGGCGGCGACCCCGAGTTCGGCCAGGGTGTCGATCACGTGACGTGGCGGCAGCTGCTCGGTACAGTGCGCGCGGGCCCCAGCCAGGTCGACGGAAAGGTCGACGTTCTCGTCGTCGTCAAGAGCGACCACCGCACTGCTGTGCGTCAACCAGCCGCCGTCCTGATCCTCGGCAGTGTCTGCCAGCCGTGACGCCAGGGTCAGCTCACGGTCGGCCAGCACCACCTGGAGATCGCGGGCGCGCCCGGGTGCCACCGGCGTGCGCAGCCGGACGTCCGTCAGCCCGGCGCCACTTCCGGCCGCCGTCAGAAAGGTGTTCAACAGCACCGCGGCCGGCACGATTTCGGTGCCCTGTACCGGATGGTCGCCGGGGTACGGCCGGGTGTCGAAATCCAGCCGTGTCTGCCACATGCGGGTCGCGACGGTTCCGGCCACCTCGGTGCGGCCACCCAGCAGCGTGTGACCGGTGGTGTCGTGCACTGCGCGCCCGCCGGGCGCCGCAGTGGGCACCCGCCAGAAGTGCCTGTGCTGCCATTGCGTGAACGGGAGGTCGGCGGTCCACGGATCAGCCTCGGCGACACCATGTTCGACGCCGGCGCCGTGGCAGTACAACGAGGCGATCGCGGTCATGACGGCCGGCGACTCCGGCGTGTTGCGACGCAGCAGTGGCACCACCGCGTGCTCGTCCATACCGAGGTGCAACAGCGTCTCGACGATCGAATGCGACACGACCGGATGTGCGGAGACCTCCAGGAACAGCCGGTGCCCGTCCTCGGCAGCCGCGGTTACGGCCTCGGCGAACCGGACCTGCCCGCGCAGGTTGTGCACCCAGTAGTCGGCGTCCCGCGGTGCTGTGGAGCGGGGGTCTGCCAAAGCCGTGGTGTAGAGCGGGATCACCGCATCCCGGGCCGGGGCGAGCCCGGCGACGTTCTCGGCCAGGGCGCCGGTCAGATCGTCCATCGCGGGACTGTGGAATGCCACGTCCGTGTTTACCCGGCGCACCACGATGCCCTGCTCGCCCCAGGACTCGCAGATCTCCTCGACCGCATCGGTGATGCCCGAGATGACACAGGATTCGGCCGAGGCGCTGATGGCCGCCACCACATCGGTGCGACCAGCCAGCCGCTGGGCCGCCTCCGCGAGCGGCAACCGCACCAAAGCCATCGCACCGCAACCCATCACGGACCGGAAGCCCCGGGCCCGGTAGCAGGCCACGGCCGCGCCCTGGCGCAACTCGAACACGCCGGAGACCACGCAGGCCGCCACCTCACCGACCGAGTGCCCGATCACCGCGGCAGGCCGCACACCCCGCTCCCGCAGTACCGCGGCCAGCCCGACCTGCATCGCGAAGGTCAGCGCCTGGATCCGATCGGTACCGCCCAGCTCACCTGTGCTCAGCGCCCCGCGCGCGGAGAACCCGAGCTCACGCCCGAAGACCTCGTCGACCTCGTCGATCACGCGGGCGAAAGTCGGCTCGGCCGTGAGCAGTTCGCGGCCCATGCCGGCCCAGTGTGAACCGTGGCCGGAGAACACCCACACCGCGTCCCGGGCCTGCCCACCCGGAAGCTCACCGGTGACCAGCCCGGCACCGGATTCACCGCGGGCCAAGGCGTCGAGGCCGGCGATCAGTTCATGCCGATGCTCGGCGACGACCGCGGCCCGCACCGGCTCGTGCCCGCGCCGTGCCCACAGCGTGGCGGCCACCGGCGCCATCTCCTGGTGCCCGGCCCGGAGGTGGTCGGCGAGCGCTTCGGCCTGACGGGCCAGGCGCTGTCCGGACCGTGCCGAAAGCGGGACGATCAGCGGACCGGGCACATCGTGCGACGTCGTATTCTGCTGTGCTGGAGCCTCTTCGAGCAGGATGTGCGCGATCGTGCCGCCGTAGCCGTAACTGCACACCGCAGCCCGGCGCGGGGTGTCGGTGCGCGCCCAGGGTTCGGCCTCGGTGGGCACCCGAAGCCCGCTGTTGGCCCAGTCGACCGCACCGGTGAGTTGCCGTAGTCCGGCGGTGGGCGGGATCGCCTCGTGATGCAGGGCCAGCACCGTCTTGATCAGGCCCATCACCCCGGCGCCGCCCTCGAGGTGGCCGATGTTGGGTTTGACCGACCCGATGCGGCACCGCTCCGCCTCTGCGCGTCCCGCGCCGTACACCTCGGCGAGAGCACCGACCTCGGTGGGATCGCCTGTGGGAGTTCCTGTTCCGTGCGCCTCGACATATCCGACGCCGGCCGGATCCACACCCGACATCCGGCACGCCAGCCGGAACATGTCCGCCTGGGCCGCGCCGTTGGGAGACATGATGCCCACGGTGCGCCCGTCCTGGGCGGTGGCACCGCCACGCACCACGGCGAGGATACGGTCACCATCGCGTTCGGCGTCCGCGAGCCGTTTGAGCACCACCACGCCCGCACCCTCGCCGCGCCCGTAGCCGTCCGCGGCGGCGTCGAAGGTCTTGCAGCGGCCGTCGGGGGCGGTGGCCCCGGCTTCGTCGAGCACCCGGGTCAGACCCGGGCCGATCAGTGCGCTGACCCCGCCGGCCAGGGCCAGCGACGTCTCGCCGGCCCGCAGCATCTGGCACGCCTGGTGCACCGCGACCAGTGAGGCCGCGCACGCGGCGTCCAGCGCCACGCTCGGCCCGCGGAGATCGAGCAAATGCGAGACCCGGTTGGCGATACCGCACAACGAGGTTCCGATGCCGGTCCACGCGTCGATCCCGGGCAGGTCCTCCATGATCAACTTGCCGTAGTCGTCGGAGTTGACGCCCATCAGCACAGCGGTGTCGCTGCCCGCCAGCGCCCTCGGCGAGACTCCGGCGTGTTCGAGCGCCTCCCAGCTGACCTCGAGCGCCAGCCGCTGCTGGGGATCCATCACCTCGGCCTCGCGCGGTGAGACACCGAAGAACTCGGCGTCGAATCCGGCCAGGTCGTCGAGAAAGGTGCCCAGCCGGGTGACCTCGCGCAGCACTGCCGCATTCCGGGGATCGCGCCGCAGGTAGGGCTCCCACCGCTCCTCGGGCACCTCGGTGATGTTGCTGCGCCCTTCCAACAGGAAGTTCCAGAAGTCCGAGGGCGTGGCAACGTTGCCGGCGACACGGCAGCCCAGTCCGATGACGGCGATGGGTTCCGGGGTCGAAGTCTCGGGTCCCATGTCAGCAGGACCCCGCCGCAAGGTAAGTCTGGATAGGCTTGCCTAAATACGCTGCCGACATGCGGACAATAGTGGCACACGATCCGAGACGGCAGGAGTTCTACCTCAGAACCAGCTGTGAATGTCCTGGGAAGCCCCCAGGCGGCGATGACGTGCAGGTTTGCCGGTCGAGGCGGCGGTTTTGACTACCCGTTGGCCCTCGCGGACGACCGCCGTCGGCGTGTTAGCTCACTCACATGCCGGCTCGGCTCCTTCGACGAGGTACGGCGACAACGTGCTCAGCTTTTCGCAGGTCTCCTCGAACTCGCGGTCGGGCGTGGACTCGGCGATGATGCCGGCGCCGGCCCGAAGCCAGGTGTGTCCGTCTGCTTCATACGCCGCCCGCAGCGCGAGCGCTGCGTCGAGGGAACCGTCGGCCGAGAACATCGCCACCGCCCCCGAATACAGCCCGCGCGGCAGTTCGTCGAGCCGCAGGATCGCGTCGACACCCTCGGCCTTGGGAATTCCCGATGCCGTCACCGCCGGGAACAGCGCTTCCAGCGCGTCCATGCGATCCATCGACGGGTCGAGGCGGGCCCCCACCGTGGACCCCAGGTGCTGCACGCTTCCCCGCTCACGAATGGTCATGAAGTCGGTGACCGTCGCCGTGCCGGGTTCGGCGACCTCTGCAATCTCCTTGAGCGAACTACGCACGGATATCGCGTGTTCGACGATTTCCTTGGAGTTGGACTCAAGATCGTCGCGGGCGGCCTGATCGTTGGCCGCGCCGCGACCGAGCGCCCGGGTTCCGGCCAGTGGTTCGGTCACCACGAGCCCGTCCTGGTGCACGGCGGCGACGAGTTCGGGGCTGTAGCCGAGCGCACGAAGTGAGCCGAGCCGCAACAGGAATGACCGCGCCGGGTTGTTGTGCCGGCGCCCGAGCCGGTAGGTCGACGGGAAGTCGAGCCGGAACGGCACGTCGAAGCGCCGCGACAGAATGACCTTCTGATACTGACCTCGGCCGATCTCGTCGATCGCCGACGCCACCCGGTCACGGTAGCCACTGCCGTCCTGCCGGATGTCGACGCCGCGAGGGTCGGCCGTGGGCGGGAGGCCCTCGGCGATCAGCCGCCGCACGACGTCGTGGTCGCTCTCGCGGCCACCGAGCACGGTGACCCGCTCCGCGGTGACCTCGATCTGGGTCAGCGGACTGAAGACCCGCGCCAGTGGCGTCTTCGGCGGCAATCGGTCCTCGAGGCCGAACTTGAATGCGCCGAATTCGAATGCGACCCAGCCGAATGCGGTGTCGGCGTGGGTTTCGGAGTCGGCGAGCATCAAATCCACCGCTTCGCCGAGCACGGCACCCGGCCTACCGGTCCATGGCCGGCGGGCCGCTACGGCCCCATCCCGGGTGAGCCGCAGTTCATCGCTGTCCAACTCGACACCGCACTGCGCTCCGGAAGCCAGAATCCACCGGTTTCCCCGCTCGTACACCACGTAGTCACTGCCGTCGCCGGACAGCGCGCGAGCGATTTCGGCGACCAGGTCGGCTGGGCCGGTCGAGTTGTCACCCACAGGCAGCTCGAACGAGGCGAGCGCGGCCGAAGCATTGCAGTCAGCTTGGTCGTTCTTGGTGAGCATTTGGCAAAGCGTAGCCTCGCCTTACCCATTGCGCAGACCTACGTATTTACTACGGAATCAATATCTTTCGCACAGCAGTCACCCGATACAGACACAGTCAACTCACAGACAACTCACAGATTGTCTCGCCAGCGGGCTCCGCCGCCTACGCCAGCAGGTCCCGGACGACCCCGTCCGCGAGCAGGCGGCCACGATCGGTCAGCACCAGGACTTCTCGCTGCCGCAGGAGAAGCCCTTCACCACAGAGAGTTTCGGCGCGAACCTGTTCGCCGGCATCGAGCAGCGCCACCGGGAGACCGTCACGAAGCCTGACCCGCAGCATCACTTCCTCCACATGCCGGTCCCGAGCATCGAGCTTCTCGAAATCGGCGATGGGCAACCGGTCTTCAGCCAAAGTCTGCGCATAAGCATTGGGGTGCTTGACATTCCACCACCGGGTATCCCCCAGGAAGCCGTGTGCTCCGGGGCCGGCGCCCCACCACTCGCCACCGCCCCAGTAGCCGAGGTTGTGCCGGCACTCCCCGCCTTCGGCGCTCCAGTTCGACACCTCGTACCAGTGCAGGCCCGCCGCCGAGAGCCGGCTGTCGAGCAGTTCGTAGCGCTGCGCGAGCACGTCGTCGTCGGGCCGGGCGATCTCGCCGCGACGCACCCGCCGGGCCAGGGCGGTGCCGTCCTCGACGATCAGCGAATACGCGGACACGTGGTCGACACCGGCACCCACCGCGACGTCGATCGAGCGCCGCAGATCGTCGTCGGTCTCCCCCGGCGTGCCATAGATGAGATCGATGTTGACGTGTTCGAACCCCGCGGCCCTGGCCTCCTCCGCCGCCGCAGGCGCGCGCCCCGGGGAGTGCGTGCGGTCCAGCACCGCCAACACCTGCGGCGCAGCCGACTGCATGCCCAGGGACACCCGGGTGTAACCGGCCTCGCGCAGCGTCGCGAACATCTCCGGCGAGGTGGACTCCGGGTTGGCTTCGGTGGTCACCTCGGCGCCGACCGCCAGGTCGAAGTTGTCGCGGACGGCTCCGAGCACCTCTGCCAGGCCGGTGCCGCCGAGCAACGAGGGCGTGCCGCCGCCGACGAACACCGTCTGCACGGGCACGGAACCGACCCTCTCGGCCGCCAGCCGCAGTTCCACGCGCAACGCGGCCAGCCAGCCGTCGGGGTTCGCACCACCCAGTTCGGCGGGTGTGTAGGTGTTGAAGTCGCAGTATCCGCACCGCGTCGCGCAGAACGGGACGTGGATGTAGATGCCGAACGGGCTGCCTTCCGATGAGCGCTCGCGCGAAGAGCATGATCCAGCGCGGGCCAACTCCGGTTGGCCGACAGGCGCGGTACGGGTGCTCATGATTTTGATTTTCCCAGACTGTCCAGCGAGGACTTTTGCTCACCCTGAGCGCAAATATGGCCCGGTTAGGGCAGGTGACGACAATCGTGGCACAATGGCGTCGTGACTGCCGCCCACAACAGCACCACCCGCATTCAGCTGGTGGCCCGTCGGCATGTCGATTTCAAGCGCGTCTGTAGCTGTTGCTGTCTGCCTTAATCGTGCGTTGATTTCGGAACCCGCCCGCCCAATACATTCAGCTGGCCGCCGGATCTGCGCCGCCGGACAGCCCCACCGGCGATAAGCGCATTCCAGCGGTCGGTTCCATAAGAGGAGCCAAGCAATGACCGAGGTTCAAGCCCAGCCACGACCCGCGAAGACTCGCGACGAGGGTCAGTGGGCGCTGGGTAGCCGCGATCCGCTGAACCCCAACGAGGTGTTCAAACAGGAGGATGACGCCCTCAACGTCCGGGCCCGCATCCTCGACGTCTACTCCAAGCAGGGCTTCGACAGCATCGACAAGACCGACCTGCGCGGCCGGATGCGCTGGATGGGCCTGTACACCCAGCGTGAGCAGGGCTACGACGGCACCTTCACCGGTGACGACAACGCCGAACTGCTGGAGGCCCCGTACTTCATGATGCGGGTGCGTTCCGACGGCGGCGCGCTGACCGCGAAGTCGCTGCGCACACTCGGCGAGATTTCGACTGAATTTGCCAGGGACACCGCTGACATCACCGACCGGGAGAACATCCAGTACCACTGGATCCGCATCGAGGACGTCCCCGAGATCTGGCGCCGGCTCGAAGAGGTCGGTCTGCAGACCACCGAGGCCTGCGGCGACTGCCCCCGCGTCGTCCTGGGTTCGCCGCTGGCCGGTGAGTCCCTCGACGAGGTGCTCGATCCGACGCCCGCGCTGGAAGAGATCGTCCGCCGCTACATCGGCAACCCGCTGCTGTCGAACCTGCCGCGCAAGTTCAAGACCGCGATCTCGGGCCTGCAGGACGTGGCGCACGAGATCAACGACGTGGCGTTCATCGGCGTCAACCACCCCGAGCACGGCCCCGGCCTCGACGTGTGGGTCGGCGGTGGCCTGTCCACCAACCCGATGCTGGCCCAGCGCCTGGGTGTGTGGGTGCCGCTGGACGAGGTGCCCGACGTCTGGGAGGGCGTCACCTCGATCTTCCGCGACTACGGCTACCGCCGCCTGCGCAACAAGGCCCGGCTGAAGTTCCTGGTCAAAGACTGGGGCCCGCAGAAGTTCCGCGAGGTGCTGGAGACCGAATACCTCAAGCGCAAGCTGATCGACGGTCCTGCGCCCGAGCAGGTGCCCCACAACATCGACCACGTCGGCGTGCAGAAGCTCAAAAACGGCCTCAACGCCGTCGGCGTCGCACCGATCGCCGGCCGGGTGTCCGGCACCATCCTGACCAAGGTCGCCGAGCTGGCCGAGGCCGCCGGATCCGATCGAATCCGGTTGACCCCGTACCAGAAGCTGATCGTGCTCGACGTGCCCGACGACAAGCTGGCCGAACTGCGCGCCGGTCTCGACGCGCTGGGCCTGTCCTCGACCCCGTCGCGCTGGCGGCAGAACGTGATGGCCTGCACCGGCATCGAGTACTGCAAGCTGTCCTTCGCCGAGACCCGGGTGCGGGCACAGAGCCTGGTACCCGATCTGGAGGAGCGCCTCGCCGACCTGAACTCGACGCTGGACGTGCCGGTGACGGTCAACCTCAACGGCTGCCCGAACTCGTGCGCCCGCATCCAGATCGCCGATATCGGCTTCAAGGGGCAGATGATCGACGACGGCGACGGGCCCGAGGAGGGCTTCCAGGTCCATCTGGGCGGCAGCCTCGGCCTGGACAGCGGATTCGGCCGCAAGCTGCGCCAGCACAAGGTGTTGTCCACCGAGCTCGGTGACTACGTCGAGCGGGTTGTCCGCAACTTCGTGAAACAACGCGAGGACGGCGAGCGTTTCGCCCAGTGGGCCGTTCGGGCCGACGAGGCGGACTTGAGGTGAATGACGTGACTGAGACCGAATTGCAGGAGCTTGCGGAACGCGCTGCCGCCGAGCTGGCCGACGCCGGCGCCGAGGAGCTGCTGCGCTGGACCGACGAGCACTTCGGTGGCAATTATGTGGTGGCCTCAAACATGCAGGACGCCGTGCTCGTCGAGATGGCCGCCAAGGTCCGCCCTGGCGTCGATGTGCTGTTCCTGGACACCGGCTATCACTTCGCCGAGACCATCGGGACCCGTGACGCCGTGGAGCAGGTGTACGGCGTGAACGTGGTGAACGTCCGTCCCGAGAACACGGTTGCCCAGCAGGATGAGCTGCTCGGCAAGGACCTGTTCGCCCGCGACGCCGCTGCCTGCTGCCGGATGCGCAAGGTGGAGCCGCTGGGCAAGGCCCTGGCGGGCTACACCGCCTGGGTCACCGGTATCCGCCGGGTGGAGGCGCCGACCCGCGCCAACGCCCCGCTGATCAGCTGGGACGCCGCCTTCGGCCTGGTGAAGATCAACCCGATCGCAGCCTGGTCCGACGACGACATGCAGGCCTACATCGAGGCCAACGACATCCTGGTCAATCCCCTTGTGTACGACGGCTATCCGTCCATCGGCTGCGCCCCGTGCACGAGCAAGCCGGCGGAGGGCGCCGACCCGCGCAGCGGCCGGTGGGCCGGCCAGGCCAAGACGGAGTGCGGGCTGCACGCCTCGTGAGGTCTCTGTGACGCTCGTTCTCACAGCACACGGCAGCGCGGACCCGCGTTCGGCGGCCAACGCGCACGCCATCGGCGGGCATCTGCGTCGCCTGCTTCCCGACACCGAGGTGCGGGTGGCGTTCTGTGAACAGAACGCACCCAACCTCACCGAAGTGCTGCCCGATGTCGAACCCGGCGCCGTGGTGGTGCCGCTGCTGCTGGGCAGCGCCTATCACGCCCGGATCGACATTCCCGAGCTCATCGCCAACTCGGGCGCCGAGGTCACCCAGGCCGATGTGCTCGGCGACGATCCCCGCCTGCTGCAGGTGGTGCGGGAGCGGCTGACCGCGGTGGGAGTGTCCCGCTTCGACGCCGACCTCGGCGTGATCCTGGCCGGAGTCGGCTCGTCGCATCCTGCCGCCAATGCGCGGACCGCCGCCCTGGCCGGCGCGCTGGCCGAGGGCACCCGCTGGGCCGGTACCCAGGTGGCGTTCGCCACAGGACAGACCCCCTCCCTGCCGGAGGCCGTCGATCGCTTGTATCGACGCGGCGCCCGGCGGCTGGTGATCGCGCCCTGGTTCCTGGCGCATGGTCGTATCACCGACCGGGTCGCCGAATTCGCCTGCACCGCAGGGATTCCCATGGCGGAACCGCTTGGCCCGCACCGCCTGGTGGCGGCCACGGTACTGGATCGCTACGAAGAGGCGCTGGCCGTGCGCAGCGCCGGCTTCGCCGCCTGACCCCCGCTCTTTCTCAGGGCGATCACGCCCCCGGGTACCGCCCGGGGGCGTCTTCATCGGCTTGACTCCTATACCCCAAGGGGTATATTCGGGTTTATTGGTATACCCCCCTAGGTATATAGACCGCCCACCTGAGGAGTTGAACAATGAAGTTCATCCAGTACTACCTGGACTGTCTGTCCCATGCGTCGTACCTGATCGGCGATGAGTCCACGGGCCGCGCCGTCGTCGTCGACCCGCAGCGCGACGTCTCCGAGTACGTCGCCGACGCCGAGAAGCTCGGCATGACGATCACCCACGTGATCGAGACCCACTTCCACGCAGACTTCCTGTCCGGCCACCTCGAGCTGGCAGAGGCCACCGGCGCCGAGATCGTGTACTCATCGGTTGCCCAGCCGGAGTTCGACCACATGGGAGTCGAAGACGGCCAACGCATCTCACTGGGTGAGGTGGTGCTCGAATTCCGCCACACCCCGGGACATACGCCCGAGTCGATGAGCATCGTGGTCTACGAACATGCCGACGACGCCGTGCCCTACGGCGTCCTGACCGGAGACACCCTGTTCATCGGCGACGTCGGCCGGCCCGACCTGCTGGCGTCGATCGGTTTCACGCGAGACGAGCTGGCCGACAAGCTCTACCACTCGTTGCACGAAAAGCTGTTGCCGCTGCCCGACGCCACCCGGGTCTTCCCGGCCCACGGCGCGGGTTCAGCCTGTGGCAAGAACCTGTCCACCGAGCTGTCGTCCACCATGGGTGAGCAGAAGCAGACCAACTACGCGCTGCGCGCTCCCGACAAGCAGTCGTTCGTCGAGCTGGTCACCGCCGGCCAGCCGCCCGCCCCGGGCTACTTCGTGTACGACGCGATCCTCAACCGCAAGGACCGCGCGCTGCTGGACGAGGAGGCGATGCCGGAGGCACTGGACTACCGCCAGGCCACCGACGCCGTGGCCGGTGGCGCCATGCTGATCGACGGCCGCAGCCCCGAGGACTTCGCGATGGGTCATCTGCGCAACGCGATCAACATCGGGCTGGCCGGGCGCTACGCCGAGTTCGCCGGCTCGGTGGTCAAACCAGACGCCGACATCGTGCTGGTCACCGACCCGGGCGAGGAACGTGAAGGCAAGAACCGGCTGGCCCGCATCGGATTCGACCGGGTGCTGGGATACCTGGACAACCCGGAACGGACGATGTTCGAGCACCAGGACGATGTGACCGTCGCCTCACGGTTGACCGCCACCGCCTTCGGTGAGCGGGCCGCCACCGTCGAGAACCTGCAGATCGTCGACGTGCGCAATCCCGGTGAAACCGAGGCGGGCATGATCCCCGGCGCGGTCAACATTCCCGTGGGTCAGTTGCCGGACCGGACCGGCGAATTGGATCCCGCCCGCCCGACCGTGGTCT
This sequence comes from Mycobacterium sp. 134, assembly GCF_048282715.1. NCBI lineage: Bacteria > Bacillati > Actinomycetota > Actinomycetes > Mycobacteriales > Mycobacteriaceae > Mycobacterium > Mycobacterium sp. 134. Next base: position 2,339,155 of record NZ_JBLVUN010000008.1, on the reverse strand, counting down.
ACTGCGCCGGCGGCTACCGCTCTTCTGTGGCGGCCAGCCTGCTGCGCCGGCGCGGCTTCACCGATGTCAGCGACATCCTCGGTGGTTACGGCGCCTGGGCCGACAGCGCCCAGACCGCCTGAGCCAGCCCACCCGCGCAAATCGTCCGAGAGACAGGAAAACACAACAAGTATGTCCACCCCACTCAAGCACGAGGTCCTGATCATCGGCGGCGGCACGGCCGGGATCACCGTGGCGGCCCGGTTGCTGCGCAAGCACTACACCGACGTGGCGATCATCGAGCCGTCCGACAAGCACTACTACCAGCCGCTGTGGACCTTGGTGGGCGGCGGCCAGGCGACGGCCGCAGAAACCGAGCGTGCCGAAGCATCGGTGATGCCGCGCGGCGCCACCTGGATCAAGAGCGCGGTGACATCAGTCGACCCGGACGCCAACACGGTCACGTGTGCCGACGGTGCGACGTACTCCTACGACGTACTGGTGGTCGCCCCCGGCATCCAGTTGGACTGGGAACGCACCGAGGGTCTGACCGACGCCCTCGGCAAGGACGGTGTCTCGTCGAACTACCGCTTCGACCTCGCCCCGCGCACATGGGAATTCATCCGCGACACCCGATCCGGGACCGCGGTGTTCACCATGCCCTCTGGCCCGATCAAGTGCGCCGGCGCGCCCCAGAAGATCGCTTACCTGGCCTGCGACCACTGGCGGCGCCAGGGTGTGCTCGACGACATCGACGTGCATCTGGTGGTCCCGACCCCGCGGATCTTCGGCATTCCCGCGATCGCCGACAACCTGGACAAGGTCATCGCCGACTACGGCATCACGCTGCACACCGGAAGTGAGGTGCGGTCCATCGATTCGGCGTCCCGCAAGGTCACCATGACCAATGTCGCCGAAGGTATCGACACCGTTCTTCCCTACGACGTACTCCACGCAGTCCCGCATCAGTCGGCACCGGACTGGATCAAGACCAGTCCGCTGTCCACGAGCCATGTCGGCGGGGACGCCAACGGGTACGTCGACATCGACAAGCACACGATGCAGCACGTGCGCTACCCGAATGTATTCGCACTCGGCGACGCGGGATCGTCACCGAACTCGAAAACCGGTGCGGCCATTCGCAAGCAGGCACCCGCCGTGGTCGAGAACATCGGCGCGGTCCTGAGCGGACGCCCGCTGTCGGGATCCTACGACGGCTATGCGTCCTGCCCGATTGTCACCTCCTCACGGGAGATGCTGCTCGCCGAGTTCGACTACGACTTCGCACTCAAACCCTCCTTCCCCCTGCTCGATCCGGTCAAGCCGCACCGGCCGTACTGGCTCCTAAAGAAGTACGGGCTGCCTGCCATGTACTGGAACCTGATGTTGAAAGGTCTTGCCTGATGTCCACCTCGTCGATCATCGACGCCGCCGAACTGAACGAGCTTAAGCAGACCGGCAACGGCCCGCGGCTCATCGATGTCCGCACCCCCGGCGAGTTCGAAACCGCCCATATCCCAGGCGCTTACAACGTGCCACTGGACCTGCTGCAGGAGCATCGGGACGAGATCGCCCAGCACCTCGACGAGAACGTCGTGCTGATCTGTCGCTCCGGGCAGCGGGCGAGCACCGCCGGCCAGACGCTGCGCGACGCGGGCCTGCCGAATGTCTCGATCCTCGACGGTGGCATGACCGCCTGGCAGGACAAGGGATTCGGGGTGCGCCGCGGCGCACAGCGCTGGGACCTGGAACGCCAGGTCCGCCTGGTTGCCGGTTCGATCGTGCTGAGCAGCGTCCTGGGCAGCCTCGCCGCTCCCAAGCTGAAGTGGATCGCCGGGGCGATCGGGGCCGGGCTGACCACCGCCGCCCTGACGAACACCTGCGCGATGGGCATGATGCTGGCGAAGCTGCCGTACAACCGGGGTGCATCCTGCGATGCCCAGAGCGTCGTTGAGCAGCTGATCGGTTCCACGCAAACGCCTTCCGGCGCGTTGGCATGATCGCCGTCGCTGTCGCGCTGGCCGTCCTGGTCGGGGTGTCCCTCGGACTCCTCGGCGGGGGCGGCTCGATCCTGACCGTTCCACTGCTGGCATATGTGGCCGGCATGGAGGCCAAGCAGGCGATCGCCACCTCGCTGCTGGTCGTCGGGGTGACCAGCGCGGTCAGCACCTTGTCACATGCGCGCGCCGGCCGGGTGCAATGGCGCAGCGGCCTGATGTTCGGGGCGGCCGGCATGGTCGGCGCGTACCTGGGCGGACTGCTGAGTTACGTCGTACCCGGATCGGTACTGCTGACCGCCTTCACGGTGGTGATGATCGCCACCGGCATCGCAATGATCAAGGGCCGCAAGGCATGCGACCCGACAACCCGGACGATGCCCGCTGCCAAGGTCCTGCCGATGGGGCTGGGGGTCGGCGTGGTGACCGGAGCCGTCGGAGCCGGCGGCGGGTTCCTGGTGGTGCCCGCCCTGGCGCTGCTGGGCGGCCTACCCATGCCTGTCGCGGTGGGAACCTCCCTGCTGGTGATCACGATGAACTCGGCCGCGGGCCTGGCCGGGCATCTGAGCACCGTGCCGATCGACTGGACGATCGCCGGCGCCGTCACCGCTGCCGCGGTGCTGGGCAGTCTGATGGGCACCCGGCTGACCACGCACGTCGACCCCGACGCGGTGCGCCGGGCCTTCGGCTGGTTCGTGTTGCTCATGGCGTCGCTGATCCTCGGCCAGGAAGTTCACCCCGCCGTCGGGCTCACCGCAGCCGGCCTCACCCTGCTGGCCGGCCTCGGCAACCTCAGCTGCGCCCGGCTCGGGTGGTGTCCGCTGCGATGGATCTTCGGTCCACCCGCTACGACAACATGACCATACACACATACCCCCACGGGTATGATGACAAGCAACTGACCCAACCGTGAAGGGGGACAACATGATCTGCGACGAGGAATCGATCGCCGCCATCCTCAACCGGCTCCGGCGCGCGCAAGGACAGCTCGCGGGCGTCATCTCCATGATCGAGCAGGGTCGCGACTGCAAGGACGTCGTGACCCAGCTCGCCGCGGTGTCCCGCGCGCTGGACCGCGCGGGATTCAAGATCGTCGCCACCAGTCTGCGCGAGTGCATCAACGGCAACAGCGACGAGACCATGGACGTCGCCGAGTTGGAGCGGCTGTTCCTGACCCTGGCCTGACCGGGTGGGGCCTGACCGTCTCAGCTGACGGTCAGCGCCTCGTCCTCGTCGTTGGTCTTCTCGGAATCCTTCGAGGGCTCTTCGCCACCCGCCGGAATCTGCACTCCCCCGGCGATCTGAGGAACGCGCGTCGCGCGCACATAGACCGTGTCGCCCTCCCGCAGCCCCAGCGCCTCGGCGTCACCGCGGGTGATCTGCGCGGTGAACGGGACATGGGTTGCGGCGCCGGTCAATTCGACCCGCACCTCGAAGCCGAGCATCACGATCCGGTCAATGGTGGCCCGCAGTACCCCGGTGGCCTCGGCGGTGCCGTCCCCGGCCGCGACGGCCAACTCCGGGTTGCGGCCGACCCGAATATCGTGCGGGCGCACCAAGATCCCGTTCAGCTCCGAGACCGCACCCAGGAACGACATCACGAACGCGTTCGCCGGCTCGTCGTAGACCACGGTCGGTGAGCCGACCTGCTCGATGCGCCCCTTGTTGAGCACCGCGATCCGGTCCGCCACGTCGAGCGCCTCGGCCTGGTCGTGGGTCACCAGCACGGTGGTGACGTGCACCTCGTCGTGCAGGCGACGCAGCCAGGTGCGCAGGTCGTCACGCACCTTGGCATCCAGCGCCCCGAACGGCTCGTCGAGCAGCAGCACCTGCGGGTCCACCGCCAAGGCCCGCGCCAGCGCCATGCGCTGACGCTGGCCACCGGACAGCTGGTTGGGATAACGGGTCTGAAAACCGGCCAGCCCCACAACTTCCAGCAGGTTGTCGACCTTCTCCTTGACCTCGGCCTTGGGACGCTTACGGATCTTGAGGCCGAATGCCACGTTGTCGCGGACGGTCAGGTGCTTGAACGCCGCATAGTGCTGGAACACGAACCCGATACCGCGGCGCTGCGGCGGCACCCCGGTGACGTCGCGCCCGTTGATGGTGATGGTCCCGGTGTCGGGCTGGTCCAGGCCCGCGATGGCGCGCAGCAGGGTGGACTTGCCCGAGCCACTGGGGCCCAGCAGTGCGGTCAACGAACCTGACGGCACCTCGAAGTCGATGTTGTCGAGCGCCGCAAAATCGCCGTAATGCTTGTTGGCGCCCCGAACCACGATCGCGTCGGTCATAGCTCTTGTCTCCTTCTCGGGCCTATTGCGCGGCCTTGATTCGGCGTCGGTCGAGGACCACCTGGACAACCAGGACGATCACGGCGACAGCCATGAGCAATGTCGAGATGGCGTACGCCCCGTACACCGATTCGGCGGTACCGCGGTTGTAGCGGTCGGCCACCAGCAGGGTCAGCGTCTGGGAGGTGCCCGGCAGGTTCGATGACACCATGATCACCGCGCCGAACTCCCCCAACGTGCGGGCGATGGTCAGCACGATGCCGTACGTCAGGCCCCACCGGATCGAGGGCAGGGTGATCCGCCAGAACGTCTGCCACCAGGTCGACCCCAGCGTCGCGGCAGCTTCTTCCTGATCGGTGCCGATCTCGTGCAACACCGGCTCGACCTCGCGGATCACGAACGGGACCGTGACGAAGATGCTGGCCAGCACGATGCCGGGGAAGCCGAAGATGATCTTGAATCCGAGGTTGTTCTCGACGAAGCCGAGCAGCCCGGCCGAACCCCACAGCAGGATCAGCGCGACACCGACGACCACCGGCGATACGGCGAACGGCAGGTCGATGATCGCCTGCAGGGCACTCTTGCCGCGGAAGCGGTTGCGGGCCAGCACCAGGGCCGTGGGTACCCCGAACAACACGTTCAGCGGCACCACGATCGCCACCACCAGCAGCGACAGCTGCAGGGCCGAGACCGCCGCGGGCGTGCCCACCGATGCGAAGAACGCTCCGACCCCTGGACTGAAGGTCCGCCACAGGATCAGCCCGACCGGCACCACCACCAGCACCGCCACATAGGCCAGTGCCAGAAAGCGCAGCAGGTAACGCACCGACGGTGAGAGCGTCATGCCGAAAGCTCCTCACGTTTGGCCGCACGCGAACCCACCGCCCGCAGCACGAACAGCACCACGAACGAGATCACCAGCAGCACAATGGAGATAGCCGCGGCGCCGGTCCGGTCATCGTTCTCGATCAGGGTCCGGATCCACTGCGAGGACACCTCGGTCTCGCCGGGAACCGCACCACCGATCAACACCACCGATCCGAACTCGCCGATGGCTCGGGAGAACGCCAGTCCGGCGCCGGAGAGTAACGAGGGCAGCAACGCAGGCAGGATGATCTTGGTCAGGATGGTGAAGGTGTTGGCGCCGAGCGACGCCGCGGCCTCCTCCACATCGCGGTCCAGTTCCAACAGCACCGGTTGCACCGAGCGCACCACAAACGGCAACGTGACAAACAGCAACGCAACACCGACACCCCATTTGGTGTGCTGCAGGTGCAGGCCGACCGGACTGGCCGGGCCGTACAGCGCCAGCATCACCAGGCTCGCCACGATGGTCGGAAGGGCGAACGGCAGGTCGATCACCGAATCGACCAGCCGTTTGCCCGGGAAGTCGTCACGGGTCAGCACCCAGGCCACGATCAGGCCGAAGAACAGGTTGACCACTGTCACGCCGGCCGAGATGGTCAGCGTCACCCGGAACGACTCCAGCGCCGCGTTGGACATGACGGCCAGCCAGAAGGCGTTCCACCCACCGCCGGCCGCCTGCCACAGGATCGCCGCCAACGGCAGCAGCACGATGACGCTCAACCAGATCGACGCCGCCCCTACGCGCAGCGAGGTGCTGCCGTAGCGGCCGGGCCGCGCGCCGGGGGTGGAATCCCCCGGCGCGGGCGCAGCCGAATCAGGCTCGGCTGCATCGGTCTGCGTTACTGAAGTCATCCAGTCGCCTGCTTGTAGATCTTGGTGATCGAGCCGTTCTCCTTGTCGAACAACGCCGGGTCGGTCTCTTTCCATCCGCCGAGATCGGCGATCGTCCACAGCTTCTCCGGCGTCGGGAAGTCCTTGGCGAAGTCCGCCGCCACTGCCGGGTCGACCGGACGGAAGCCGGCCTCGGCCCACAGCTTCTGGCCTTCGGCGGTGAACAGGAAGTTCTCCAGGGCCTTGGCCTTGTCGGCGTGGGCGCTGGTCTTCACGACGGCCACCGGGTTCTCGATCTTGAAGGTCTGCGGCGGGTTGATGTGCTCGACGGGCTTGCCCTGGCGTTCGACGTTGATCGCCTCGTTCTCGTAGCTGATCAGGACGTCGCCGGTGCCCTGCAGGAACACGTCGGTCGCCTCACGGCCCGAACCCGGGCGGGTCTTGACGTGCTCGGTCACCAGCTTGTTGATGAAGTCGAGACCGGCCGCGGAATCCTTGCCGCCGTTGCTCTTTGCCGCATACGGGGCCAGCAGGTTCCACTTGGCCGAACCCGAACTCAGCGGGCTCGGGGTGACCACCTCGAGTCCGGGCTGCAGCAGGTCATCCCAGTCTTTGATGCCCTTGGGGTTACCCTTGCGCACCACCAATGACACCACAGAACCGAACGGGACGCCCTTCGTATTGCCCGCACTCCAGTCGTCGGCCACCTTGTCGGCCTTCACCAGTCGGGTGACGTCGGGCTCCACCGAGAAGTTCACGATGTCGGCCGGCTTGCCGTCGGCGACGGCGCGGGACTGGTCGCCCGACGCGCCGTACGAGGTTGTGACCGCAACGCCCTTGCCCTCTTCGGTGGCGGCGAATGCCGGGATGATCTTGCTCCAGCCCGGCTCGGGCACTGCATAGGCGACGAGCGTCAGCGTGGTGTCGGCGCCCGCGGCACCGTGGTCACCGCCGGCGACATCACTGGCACCGCCGCCGCAGCCGACGGCGAGCACGCCAGTGGTGGCCAGGACGGTGGCAGTTCGCCAGAGGCGCACACGCGAGGAGGACCATGGGAACCGTCTGACGTTGGACTTGTAAATGGGCACTGATGACCTTTCTTACGGACAGCGGACAAAACGAGGTCCGTCATGCGGAAAGGCTAGGGAGGCGAGGAGGCGAGAGAAGAGCATCCGGGCACAGAACCGCCACCGACACCAAACCGCGGACGGGTTGGAGTCAGCGACAACAGGCGACGTCAGCAACAGCGCATGAACCCACGGCAATGAGAGCCAAGACATGGCTCTCACTCTTGCCGGACGCTGAATGCATGGCGCGAAGAATAACAGAATTCCGCCGTCGCGCCCGCCGAGCGTCCTGTGTCCCTGTCAGCGGGTCAGCAACCACATCACGATGACCAGGACGACCAGCAGAATCAAGATCAAGGTGACACGTGAGCGTGGCATACCGTTCACTCGGATTCCACCTCGTCTGCCGGGGCGTGGCGCAGTCGGTGCAACCCGGTGATTCCCCAGCCCAGCGCGCCGTCGAGCACCAGCGCACTGCCATAGGCCAGCGCCAGAACCACCGGCATCACGACAGCGGTCTGCACGACGAACGGCAGCCCGGTCAGCCACAGTTCGACGCCGTCCCACCAGTTCAGGATTGCCGCCATGGGGCAAGCGTAGGCGATCGACAAGTGGGCCCGTTATTAGTCCCGTCCCGCCCGTAACATTCGACACGCGTGTCTTGGGTAGACGACACCTGTATCCACGCACGATGATGTGCGGATGGTTCTGCAACACACCGAGCCCACGGATGTCGTCGCGGCACTCGACAAGACATCGGACACTTCCAAGGCGCCCGAGGCGCCGTTGACGGTGACCGCCCCGGTGCCGTACTCCTCCGGCGGGGCACTGCGGAACCCGTTCCCGCCGATCGCCGACTACGGCTTCCTGTCCGACTGCGAGAACACCTGCCTGATCTCCTCTGCCGGATCGGTGGAGTGGCTGTGTGTCCCCCGGCCCGACTCCCCCAGCGTGTTCGGCGCGATCCTGGACCGCAGCGCGGGCCATTTCCGGCTCGGTCCCTACGGCGTGACCGTTCCGGCGGCGCGGCGCTATCTGCCGGGCAGCCTCATCCTGGAGACCACCTGGCAGACCCACACCGGCTGGCTGATCGTGCGCGATGCGCTGGTGATGGGCCCATGGCACGACATCGACACCCGCTCCCGCACACACCGGCGCACCCCGATGGACTGGGACGCCGAGCACATCCTGTTGCGCACCGTGCGCTGCGTCAGCGGCACCGTCGAACTGGTGATGAACTGCGAGCCGGCGTTCGACTACCACCGGGTCAGCGCGTCGTGGGAGTACTCCGGACCGGCCTACGGCGAGGCCATCGCCCGCGCCAGCCGCAACCCGGATTCGCACCCCACACTGCGGCTCACCACCAATCTGCGGATCGGCATCGAGGGCCGCGAGGCCCGCGCCCGCACCCGGCTCACCGAGGGCGACAACGTGTTCGTCGCGCTCAGCTGGTCCAAGCATCCGGCGCCGCAGACCTTCGAAGAAGCCGCCGACAAGATGTGGAAGACCAGCGAGTCGTGGCGGCAGTGGATAAACATCGGCGACTTCCCCGACCACCCGTGGCGGTCGTACCTGCAGCGCAGCGCGCTGACGCTCAAGGGCCTCACCTACTCGCCGACCGGCGCCCTACTGGCCGCGCCCACCACGTCGCTGCCGGAAACCCCGCACGGCGAACGCAACTGGGACTACCGCTATTCATGGATCCGGGATTCCACCTTCGCGCTGTGGGGTTTGTACACACTCGGCCTGGACCGGGAAGCCGACGATTTCTTCTCGTTCATCGCCGACGTCTCCGGCGCCAACAACGGCGAACGGCACCCGCTGCAGGTGATGTACGGGGTCGGCGGCGAGCGCAGCCTGGTCGAGGAAGAACTGCACCACCTCTCGGGTTACGACAACGCCCGGCCCGTGCGCATCGGCAACGGCGCCTACAACCAGATGCAGCACGACATCTGGGGCACCATGCTCGATTCGGTGTACCTGCACGCCAAGTCGCGTGAGCAGATTCCCGAGGCGCTGTGGCCGGTGCTGAAGAACCAGGTCGAGGAAGCCATCAAGCACTGGAAGGAACCCGACCGGGGCATCTGGGAGGTGCGCGGCGAACCGCAGCACTTCACCTCGAGCAAGATCATGTGCTGGGTGGCACTGGACCGTGGTTCGAAGCTGGCCGAACTGCAGGGTGAGAAGAGCTACGCGCAGCAGTGGCGGGCGACAGCCGAGGAGATCAAGGCCGACATCCTGGCCCGCGGGGTCGATTCGCGCGGCGTGCTGACCCAGCGCTACGGCGACGACGCGTTGGACGCGTCGCTGCTGCTGGCGGTGTTGACGCGGTTCCTGCCATCGGATGACCCGCGGGTGCGGGCCACCGTGCTGGCGATCGCCGACGAGCTCACCGAGGACGGCCTGGTCCTGCGCTACCGGGTCGAGGAGACCGACGACGGCCTGTCCGGCGAAGAGGGCACCTTCACCATCTGTTCGTTCTGGCTGGTGTCCGCCTTGGTCGAGATCGGCGAGGTGAGCCGGGCCAAGCATCTGCTGGAGCGGTTGCTGTCCTTCGCCAGCCCGCTGCATCTGTATGCGGAGGAGATCGAGCCGCGCACGGGCCGCCACCTGGGCAACTTCCCGCAGGCGTTCACCCACCTGGCCCTGATCAACGCCGTGGTGCACGTCATCCGGGCCGAGGAGGAGTCCGACAGTTCCGGGGTCTTCCAGCCCGCCAACGCGCCGATGTAGGCCGGGGGCCCACGTTTTACCGATGTAGCCGCTAGGCGCTGCGGGTCAGCGTGTCCGCCGATGCGGCGTCGAACTGGACGTCGAACTCGACCTCCAGCTGGGCCGGGGTCACCAGCACCACCGGTGTGAGTCCGCTCGCGCCATCCTGGGCGATTCCGGTGATCACGCGCCCGCCGAATCCGTCCGGGGTGGCCGGGACGCGCACGGTCAGCGTGACCTGATCGACGCCCGGGGGCACCTGCAGGAAGAACTCGTCACCGGGTTGCACCGCGCCGCTCAGTTCCCGGCCGGTGCGATCGACAACGGCCCCGTGCGACACCTCGAGCGCCGCACTGTCGGTCGCCCGCAACCGGAACGGCCCGATCAGCCCGGCCTCGACCACCGCCTCGTCGGCCGACAATGCGGGCGACGTCGTGGCCCGCCGGGCCGCCCGGGCCCCGGCGGTCAGGTAGTTGTACAGATGCACCACGCGGTCGGAGTTGGCGTACGCACCAGAACCGTTGAGCCAGAACCGGATATCGGTGACCCGAACCAGCGCGTCACGATCGGACAGGACGGCCAGCCGGTAGTACCGGTAGCCCTGCGGGCCGCGGCCGGGCCGCGTCGAGGACACCGTGCTGCCGACCCCGAGAGTCCTGCGATGCGTACCCTGGCCCGCGGCGACATTGAGTCCCGAGGCCGCCACGTCCTCCCACAGCACGCCGTCGTTCGACTTCTGCAGCACCAACGACACCGCGGCGGTCGATTCCAATTCGACCGTGTAGCCGCCCAACTGGGGAGCCCCGTCGAAGTCGAACACGATGCCATCGGCATCAGGGTAAGCCCGCGCCGGTTCGTTGCGCGCCCGATTGTCCAGCGCCAGTCCGTTGGTGAACAACCAGATGGCCGCCTGAGTGGCCGCGATCGCCTCGTGTTCGGCCAGATTGGCCGACCCCAGCGGCACCCCGGCCGCCCGCACCCGGCGGCTCAGCTCAGCCGTGCCGAGGGTGGGAAACGAGTTGCGGACGATCCAGTCCACCTCGGCCTCGTAGGACCTGGCGCGCAGGTTGCGCACCGCCGACCAGGTGGCGGCCTCATACCGCGACGGCCGGGTGGGTGCGATGCCGGCGAAGTCCAGCGAGTAGGCCTCGACATTGGGATTGAGCCTGATCAGATCGGTACGCGCCGAGGTGCCGTCGGTGAACACCACGGTGTCCACGGTGTGCGAATAGGTGCCACCGCGATACCGGGTCATCGGGACCGGGTCGGTCCGGCGGGGACGGATCCGGGTGCGCACGGCCACCGGGCCGGACGCCCCCTGGGAATCCACTGGGAGTTCGCCGCGGGAATCAGCAACAGACAGGACAGACATGACGGGTTGACTTTCTTGAAGGCCGGATACGCGCGCATCAACGCACCGCGAGAAAGGCGGGCGGACGACGCAGAGGAGGGCGTCAGAAAATCAACAACAACAACGCACGTCGAGGCAGCGCACGATGGCGACGCGCAGCGACTCGACGTGTTGCATGGGGCCCACCATACGGCAAGCGGACAGCAATGCCCAGTTCACATCGTCGTGACAAGTTTGAATCGTCCGCGCACTAAACACTGTCGTGGACAGATTTTGGCCGTATCGTTGCCGCCCACACCCACATTGACCGGTTGGAGGTAGGACCCCGTGACGTCCGCGCAGAACGAATCACAGGCACTCGGTGATCTCGCCGCCCGCCAGCTGGCGAATGCCACCAAGACCGTTCCCCAGCTGTCCACCATCACCCCGCGGTTCCTGCTGCACCTGCTGAGCTGGGTGCCGGTCGAGGCAGGCATCTACCGGGTGAACCGGGTGGTCAACCCCGATCAGGTGGCGATCCACTCGGAGGAAGGCGCGGGTACCGAAGAGCCGCTGCCCGAGACCTACGTGGACTACGAGACCAGCCCGCGCGAATACACGCTGCGCTCGATCTCGACGCTGCTCGACGTGCACACCCGGGTGTCGGACCTGTACTCCAGCCCGCACGACCAGGTCGCCCAGCAGTTGCGGCTGACCATCGAGACGATCAAGGAGCGTCAGGAGTTCGAGCTGGTCAACAACCCCGAGTACGGGTTGTTGTCGCAGGTGACGCCGGAGCAGACCATCCAGACGCTGCGCGGCACTCCCACCCCTGATGACCTGGATTCGCTGATCACCAAGGTGTGGAAGACCCCGGCGTTCTTCCTGACCAATCCGCTCGGAGTGGCGGCGTTCGGCCGCGAGGCCACCCGGCGCGGGGTACCGCCGCCAGTCGTCAGCCTGTTCGGCGCCCAGTTCATCACCTGGCGCGGCATCCCGATCGTGCCCTCGGACAAGGTCCCGGTCGAGAAGGGCAAGACCAAGTTCATCCTGGTGCGCACCGGCGAGGAGCGTCAGGGCGTCGTCGGCCTGTTCCAGCCGGGATTGGTCGGCGAGCAGGCCCCGGGACTGTCGGTGCGGTTCACCGGCATCAACCGGTCGGCGATCGCGTCCTACCTGGTGACCCTGTACTCGTCGCTGGCTGTGCTCACCGACGACGCGCTGGCGGTCCTCGAGGACGTCGGAGTGGACCACTTCCATGAGTACAAGTGAGTTCCGCTCGCTAGACGCCGAAAGTGATCTTCCGGTCAGCGCGGCCGAACTGGCGGCGCTGGCCACCCAGCTGTACGCGACCAGCATCCGGCCCGGGCCCGACAGCCCGCCCTCGGCCACGCAGGTCGCCCCGCGCGGGGTGGCACCGGATACCACCTCGGCGGCGTCGGCGGGCTCAGCCGCGGCCGGCCTGGCACATCCGGGCACTCCGGCCGAATTCGTATCAGTGCCCGAGGTCTTCGTACCGGCACCGAGCACGCCCGAACCGGAAGGCATTCCGGGCGTGGTCCCGCTAGCGCCCAGGTTTTCCCCGTCGCTTCGCTCGCCCCAGGAACGCGGCAGTGCGGCCAGTCCCATCGCGCCCATCGGTGGGCTGGAGGCGTTCGCGGTCCCCACCGGCCTGGTGCCGACGGTGCCCGGCGTGCTGGCAAGCGCTCCCCCGTCGGCACCGCCGGCACCCCGCGGCTCCGCCCCGACCTGGCCGGGCGCGGTCCCCGCGGTACCGGACCTGGGCTGGTCGGGATCGCCCGCACCATCCGAGGATGCGGGGAGCTACTACTTCCTGCAGGCTCCCGCGACCGATTCTGTTGCAGCCGAGCCGGTTCCGTCAGCACTGGCCCTTTCGGCGCCTCCGGCACCGGCTGACCACGAGATCTTCGACGTCAATGCGATCCGCGCGGATTTCCCGATCCTGCGTGAGACCGTCAACGGCAAACCGCTGATCTGGTTCGACAATGCGGCCACCACCCAGAAGCCCCAGTCGGTCATCGACCGGCTGTCGTACTTCTACGCGCACGAGAACTCCAACATCCACCGTGCCGCCCACGAACTGGCGGCCCGCGCCACCGATGCCTACGAGGACGCGCGGGAATCGGTGCGTCGCTTCATCGGGGCGGCGAAGGCCGAGGAGATCATCTTCGTCCGCGGCACCACCGAGGCGATCAATCTGGTGGCCTACGCATGGGGCGGCAAGCATCTGGGACCGGGTGACGAGATTGTCATCACACACCTCGAGCACCACGCCAATATCGTTCCGTGGCAGCTGATCTCGCAGCAGACCGGCGCGGTGCTGAGGGTCGCGCCGGTGGACGACGCGGGCAACCTGTTGCTCAGTGAGTTCGAGGATCTGCTCGGGCCCCGCACGAAACTCGTTGCCGCCACGCAGGTGTCCAACGCGCTGGGCACGGTGACCCCGGTCAAGACCATCGTCGAACTCGGGCACCGCTACGGCGCCAGAGTGCTCATCGACGGCGCCCAGTCCATTCCGCACATCCCGATCGACGTGGCCGAACTCGGGGCCGACTTCTTCGTGTTCTCCGGCCACAAGATCTACGGGCCCACCGGAATCGGCGCCCTGTACGGCCGCGAGGACGTGCTCGCCGAAACCCCGCCGTGGCAGGGCGGCGGCAACATGATCGCCGATGTCACCCTCGACCGGTCGTTGTATCAAGGCCCGCCGAACAAGTACGAGGCCGGCACCGGCAACATCGCCGACGCGGTCGGACTCGGAGAGGCACTGCGCTACGTGGAGCGGGTCGGTATCGAACGCATCGCAGCCTACGAGCACGCCTTGCTGGAGTACGCCACCCCGCGACTGGCCGCCATCCCGGGCGTGCGGTTGGTCGGCACCGCCGACGAGAAGGCCAGCGTGCTGTCGTTCGTGCTGGCCGGGCATGAGCCCCTGGAGGTGGGCAAGGCACTCAACGCCGAGGGCATCGCGGTGCGGGCCGGGCATCATTGCGCCCAGCCGATCCTGCGCCGCCTGGGCCTGGAAGCCACGGTGCGGCCGTCGTTCGCGTTCTACAACACCTTCGAGGAGATCGACGTGTTCATCGACGCGGTGCGCCGGATCGCAGAGGGCAGCGCCTAGCACCCGCTACCGGCCGACCCGGCGCGCCCGTCGGGTGGTGAACCTGCCGCGCCGCTTCCGGGCGGCTTCACGGCGTCGCGTACTCCACCAACGCGCTCACCTGAGGCCGAACACCTGCCGGCGGATTCAGCGTGACCGACACTGCCTGGTCATCCGCATGCAGGAACGTGAACCACTTGCGCCCGACTTGGATGTTGACGTTGATCGTCGCGGTGGGCCCGCTGCCTCTCAGAATCCTCACCACGGCGGGGATGGTGGCGGGCCCGGTTCCGAAGTTGTCGTATGCGAGCGAGAAAGCGACGGTGGTGAACCTGACCCCACCCGACTCCTCGGGAGGCGGGATGGGTACGACGCGCTGCAAAGCGCCGGCAGGGCCGCCACCGGCCTGCTGGTCGATGTAGACGGAAAACGCACCTGAACTCATGACGATGTCCCCCTTGATCTTGATGTTGCGGATAGCCGAAATCAGTGATTTGACAACGCCTCCGCTGAATTGTGGACACCTGAAGCATGGATCGGTCTTCGGCGCCTTGACGCGAGTAGTCGGCTACTTGGATTAGTGGGCTTTTCCGACGCGAGGCCGACCGTCAGGACACAATCACGGTGCGCCAATCTCTGGATCCATCGTTGCGAGCACGGCACCATCGGACCATGAGCTACAACCGCCTCCGTGCAGACGACACCTCACGCATCAAGATCGACGTGGCGATCGGTGTTCTGGTCGCCCTGCGCGGCTGCGCGCCCGATCAGGCCTTCGCCGAGCTGGTGCGGGTGGTGCAGCGCACCGGCATCGGAATCGGCAGCATCGCAAGGGCGTTGGTCGACCTCGCCGGTGGCAGATCGGGCACCTCCGCCGAATACGCCGAGGCCTTCAATGCCTGGGGCGAACTGCTGGCGCAGGCCCGGCGGGTGCCCGTCAACACCGCCCAGTGACCGCGCAGTCGCGGGCCACCGATGGACCGGTCATCCTCAACGGTTTCTCGATGGACGCGGTCTCCCACGTCAACTACGGCCTGTGGCGCCACCCCCGCGACCAGACCCACCGCTACAACACCATCGCCTATTGGCTCGAGCTGGCACGCATCCTCGACGAGGGACGGTTCGACACGTTCTTCCTCGCCGATGCGGTCGGCTTGCTCGACACCTACGGCGGCAGCGCGGCCACATCGTTGCGGACGGGCACCCAATCTCCGCTGAGCGATCCGCTGCTACTGGTGTCGGCGCTGGCCGCGGGGACCACGCATCTCGGATTCGGTGTCACGGTGTCGACCACCTACGAGCATCCGTATCTGCTGGCCCGCAAGTTCACCACCTTGGACCATCTCACCGGCGGGCGAGTGGCCTGGAACATCGTCACCTCCCAACTCGACAGTGCCGCACGCAATCTGGGCCTCGACACCCAGATTCCTCACGACGAGCGCTACGAGCGCGCCGACGAGTTCCTCGACGTCGCCTACAAGCTGTGGGAGGGGTCCTGGGAGGACGACGCCGTGGTGCGCGACCGCGACAGCAACGTCTACACCGATCCGGACAGAGTGCACGGGATCGGCCACCGCGGCAGGTACTTCAGCGTGCCCGACGCCCACCTGTCCGAACCGAGCCCGCAACGCACCCCGCTGCTCCTGCAGGCCGGCGGCTCGCCGCGCGGCCAGCACTTCGCCGCCAAACACGCCGAAGTGGTGTTCGTGGCCGGGGCCGACGCCCCGGGAATCCGGCGCAACGTCGAAACCATCCGCGGGCTGGCGGCCCACCACGGACGCGATCCCGACTCCCTGAGCTTCGTCAGCGCGCTGTCGGTGGTGGTGGACGACACCGCGGCCGGCGCCGCAGCCAAACTCGCCGACTATCAACGGTATTTCGACGTCGAAGGGGCGTTGGCGCACTACTCGGCGAGTACCGGCGTGGATTTCTCCGGGCAGGACCTCGACACCGTGATCGGCCACCACGACACCGATTCGAACCGCTCGCTGCTATCGATGTTCGCCGACGCCGACAAGGCCTGGACCCTGCGTCGCGCACTGGCGCCGGCCGCGGGATTCGGACGGTCCCACACCCTGGTCGGGGATGCCCGATCGGTCGCCGACCAGTTGGAGCAGTGGTTGCGCGACACCGGAACACAGGGCATCAACCTGATCCACATCGTCAATCCGGAGAGCTATCGGGACTTCGCCGAACTCGTTGTGCCCGAGTTGGACCGGCGCGGTCGAGTGCGCCCCAGACCGACGGCCCCGGCCACTCTTCGCGGCAGGATCGGCGGCCGGGCCAGGGTGCGCGACGATCACCCGGCGGCACGCTACCGGGATGCCCTGTCCGAAACCAGCCGCCAGACGCGGACGGGTTAGATTCACGGCTGGTTTATCGGTTGTCCGCGGCGGGCTCCGGTGGCAGCGTTGCCAGGCTGATGAGCATTCACCTGCATTGGTACCTACCCACCAACGGAGACAGCCGCGACATCGTCGGGTCCGGCGACGATTCGCACCTGGCGGTCGGGCCGTCGGCCGGCAGAATTCGGCCACCGACAATCGACTACCTGACCGAAGTCGCCCGCACGGCAGAGCTTCTCGGCTTCGAAGCGGTACTGACGCCCACCGGGACCTGGTGTGAAGACGCCTGGATCACCACGGCAGCGCTCAGCCAGGCCACCACCCGCCTCAAATTCCTGGTGGCGTTCCGTCCCGGATTCATCTCGCCTACGCTGGCGGCGCACCAGGCCGCGACCTTCCAGCGCATCTCAGGTGGACGGCTCCTGCTGAACATCGTCACCGGTGGCGACCCGGTGGAACAAGCCCGCTTCGGTGACCACCTCGACCACGATGAGCGGTACCGGCGGACCGGCGAGTTTCTCGATGTGGTGCGCGGTGTCAGCACGGCCCCGGCGGGAGCCGCCTTCGACTTCGACGGGCAGCACTACCGAATTTCGGGCGCCCGCATCGACTTCGGCGACTGGGATCCGCCGCAGATCTTCTTCGGCGGTGCGTCACCGGCGGCAGAGGAGGTGGCCGCCCGGTATGTCGACACGTACCTGGCCTGGGGCGAGACGCCGGCCCAGATCGCCGAGCGGCTGCAGCGGTTGCGGGCCCGTTCGGCGGCTCACGGCCGGACCCTGCAGTTCGGAATCCGGCTGCACGTGATCAGCCGGGACACCTCCGAACAGGCGTGGGCACATGCCGAGCGGCTACTGGGCGCGATCAGCGAGGAGCGGATCAGATCCGCTCAAGAGGTGCTGGCCCGCACCGAATCGGTGGGACAACAACGGATGACCGCGCTGCACGCGGGCAGCACGGCCGATCTCGAGATCTCCCCCAATCTGTGGGCCGGCTACGGCCTGGTCCGCGGCGGTGCGGGTACCGCGCTCGTCGGCAGTCACACCGAGGTCGCCGACCGCATCAGTGAGTACCACGATCTGGGCATCGACCACTTCATCCTGTCCGGGCAACCCCATGTCGAAGAAGCCTTCTGGTTCGCCGAAGGCGCGGGGTCGATCCTGCGTGCGAGGGGACTCGTATGAGCCGCGCACGCAATGACATCCGGGTGCTCGATACCGAGGACCACCTGATCGGTGCGCTGAACCTGTTCCGCACCGCGATGGTCGGATTCCCTCCGCTGCGCGGCCTGGCGCCCGGACGGATCCACACCCTGCTGGAGCAGGGGCGGACTCTGGGTGCGTTCGTCGACGGCAGGCTGGTCGGCACCACCGACTCGGCCACCAGCACGCTCACCCTGCCCGGCGGCAAGCTCGTCGGGCATGCGGCCGTCACCCATGTCGGCGTCCTACCGACGTTCACCCGGCGTGGTGTCGCCACCGATCTGCTCAGCCACCAGCTGCGCCAGATCCGGGACCGGGGTGAGGTGGTCGCAACGCTGCGGGCATCCGAGGCCACCATCTACGGGCGATTCGGTTACGGCGTGGCCAGTTCCTCGGCCGCCGTCGAAGTGCTGACCCGGCGTGCCCGCCTGCGAGCCGGTGTCGGCGCGGGCGGGCCGGTGCGGCTGATCGACGTGGAGGACTCCTGGAACCTGCTGTCGCAGATCTACTCCGCCAACCGGCCGTCGCTGCCCGGATCGATCGACCGGCCCGCGGTCTGGTGGCAATCGCAGCGACTGCGAGCCGAGACGACGACTGGTCCGAGCTACGTTGCCGTCCACGGTGATCCGGGTTCGGAGACCGGATTCGCGCGCTATCACCCGGCCGACACCGACGGGTGGTTCGTCAGCGATCAGCGCACCGTCGTGGTCGACGATCTGTTCGCTCCCACCACCGATGCCTATCTCGGGCTGCTGAGGTACCTGCTCGATCTCGACCTGATCGACCGCCTGGTGCTACCGATGCGTCCGGTCGACGACCCGCTGCCCTGGCTGCTCACCGACCGGCGGGCCGCGCGGTTCACCGGTATCAGGGACGAGACGTGGCTCCGCGTGGTCGATGTGTCGGCAGCCCTGGATGCACGCACCTACGCCGGCGAAGGAGACGTGGTCGTTCGCATCGACGACCCCGTGCTGCAGGAGAATTCACAGACATACCGAATCTCGCCGACCGGCGCGGTGCCCACCGACAGCCCGGCCCAGCTGGAGGCCGACATCGAGGCGCTGGCCGCAGCACTGCTCGGGGCGACCCGTTGGCACGATCTGGCACTGGCCGGCCTGGTGCGGGTCAACGATCGCGACGCGGTGGGCGTGGCGGATCGACTGTTCGCGGTATCGGCACTGCCGCACACCGGAATCTACTTCTGACCGGCGATAACTTCGTACTGATCCAAACGGTGTCCGTCGCGCGGGCGAAGGCCGATAGTGTTCGCATGATTGCGGCGACGGCGCCTTCTGGGGCACGAACAGACGATGGCACTGTTTGACGTCGCCGACCTCGCCGTCACGATCCATACCGGGAACCGCGCGAGCGGACGGCGAGCGGTGCGGGCGATCGAGTCGTTCTCGTTCTCGGTGGATTCCGGGCAGACGGCTGCGCTGGTCGGTGAATCCGGTTCGGGCAAAAGCGTTTCGCTACTGGCGGCCACCCGTCTGCTCGGCCCGCGAGCGGAGGTCAGCGGCTCCGTGCGATTCGGCGGCCGTGATCTGCTGAGCGTTTCCGACAAGGAGCTCCGTCGGATCCTCGGCAAGGACATCGGATTCGTGTTCCAGGATCCGCAGAGCAATCTGCACCCGTTCAAGACCATCGGCAACCAGATCGACGAGGTGTTGCGGATCCACACCCGAACCGGTCGGACACAGCGGCGCGAGCGGGTCGAGGAACTGCTCGACGACGTGGGCATCTCCGACCCCTCCGATGCCTACGACAGCTACCCCGCCGAGTTCTCCGGGGGCATGCGGCAGCGCGCGATGATCGCGATGGCGATCGCGCTGAACCCGGCCCTCATCATCGCCGACGAACCCACCACCGCCTTGGACGTCAGTGTGCAGCAAGGCATCCTGGAACTGCTCAAACGGCTGCAGCACGAACATGGAACCGCGATACTGTTCGTCAGCCACGACCTGGGCGTGGTGCACGAGATCGCCGACACCGTAACGGTCGTCAAGGACGGCCGAGTGGTCGAGAGCGGTCCGCGGGACAGGATCTACCATCGGCCCGAACAGCCGTACACCCACGCTCTGCTCGCCGCGTCACAGCTGCACAGCATCGACTCGGTCAAGCCGCCGGCACCGTCCGGCACGCACCCCCAGGCCGAGCCGCTGCTGGTGGTCCGCAACCTGCGCAAGAGCTATCCCCGGCGCGGACAGCGTGACCGTGCGACCGTGATCGACGGGCTGGACTTCACGGTCCACCGCGGTGAGATCGTCGGTCTCGTCGGCGAATCAGGCTCCGGGAAATCGACCGTCGGGCGCATCGTCGCCGGCCTGCAGTACGCCGACTCCGGTGACATCGCCCTGGCTGGAACGCCGTTGCCCACCTCGGTCCACGACGGCGTGCCGCGCCTGGCAGCCACCACCCGCCGGGCCGTTCAGTTGGTCTTCCAGGATCCGTACTCCAGCCTCAACCCGCGCCGCACCGCCGGTGAATCCGTGGCTGAACCGCTGCGGGCACAGCGTGTTCCGGTCACCGAGATTGCCGGCCGGGTGCGCCGGGCCGCCGATCAGGCCAGGCTGCCGGAACCGCTGCTGAGCCGCCACCCGGCCGAGTTGTCCGGTGGACAGCGCCAGCGGGTGGCGATCGCACGGGCACTGGTGCTCGAACCGGATCTGATCGTCGCCGACGAGGCATTGTCGGCTCTCGATGTGACCACCCAGGCCGAGATCATCGGACTGGTCGAGCAACTGGCGCGCGAACACCACACTGCCTTCCTGTTCATCACCCACGATCTGGGCGTGGTGTCCTCGATAGCGGACCGGGTGATCGTGCTGAGCCCCGAGGGTGTGGCCGAGATCGGGCGTACGGCAGACGTGTTCGCGAACCCGCAATCGGCCTACACCCGCCGGCTGCTGGACGCTGTTCCCCGGCTGCGGGCACGGGCGTCATGACCGGACTGCTGGTCCGCTCCCCGATCGCCGTGGACCCGCCGGCGCCGCCGGCGCGCCGGGGGCTTCGGACATACTTCGCCGATCCCGGCCTGCTCGCCGGCTCGGCGCTGGTGGCCGCGGTGGTTCTGGCTGCCATCTCGGCCCCCGTGGTGGCCGCCGTCGTCGGGCACGGACCCAACGACCAGTTCCCCGACGAGACGCTCGACGCCAGTGGCCTGCCGATCACCGGAGGAAACGGCTTCCTGTTCGGCGCCGACGGCAGCGGCCGGGATGTCTTCGTCCGCACGCTCTACGGCGCGCGGATCTCCCTGGCGATCGGTATCCCGGCCACCACCATCGCCATGCTGGTCGGGGTGGCCGTCGGCCTCATCGGCGGATACTTCGGCGGCCGGGTGGACGCAGCGCTCTCCGAGCTGACCAATGTCGCACTGGCCTTCCCGTTCCTGGTCACCGCGCTGAGCGTGGTCACCCTCAATCGCGGCACCGCGGGTACCACGTTGGTCGATCCCATCTTCGTCGTGATCGGCATCATCGCGCTGTTCTCGTGGACGTATTTCGCGCGCCTGGTACGCAATTCGGTGATCGAGCTGAAGTCCAAGCCGTTCGTGCTGGCCGCGATCGGGGCGGGAAGCACGCCGGTGCGCGTCCTGCTGCGGGAGATTCTGCCCAACATCGCCCCGACCGTGATCATCTACTGGGCAGTGCAGCTGCCCACCAACATCGTGGCGGAAGCGTCGCTGTCCTATCTCGGGGTCGGCATCAAGGCACCGACTCCGAGTTGGGGCACCATGATCGCCAACGCGCAGGATTCCGCGCTGTATCAGACCCAGCCGTTGATCCTGATCGCACCCGCCGGTGCGCTGTTCGTTACGGTGCTCGGATTCAACATCCTGAGCACCCGGTTGCGCAGCCGCTTCGATCCGTCGTCGGCCCGGTGAGAACATGGTGACAAGCACTTTGACTCGGTATTTCACCTGGCGGCTGGCGCGGATGGCGTTGACGGTGTCGGCCGTCGTACTCGTGACATTCGGACTGACCAGGGTCGCCTACCAGAATCCGGCCCGCATGCTGGCCCCGGAGAACGCATCCGAGGAGACGGTCGCCGCGATCGCGAACAGCCTGCGCCTCAACGATCCCTGGTACCTGCAGCTGTGGTATTACGTCGTCCGCGGGCCGGAGATCAAGGGAACTCCGACCGGATTGCTCAACTGGCCACCGAGCCTCGGATACTCCTATCGCCAGCAGCGGCCGGTCACCGATCTGATCCTGGAGAAGATCCCGGTCACGTTCAGCCTGGCGGCCGGTGCACTGATCCTCTGGATCACCGTGTCGATCGTGCTGGGGGTCTACGCCGCCCGTCGGCCGGGCAGCGTGTTCGACCAGGTGAGCTCCGCGACATCGTATGTGCTGCTGTCCATCCCGACTTTCGTCACCGGAGTCATCCTGCTGTTCGTCCTGTACTACCAGTTGTCGCTGGCCGGGGTGAAGTTCTTCCCCAGCGGCGGTTACGTGGCGCTGACCGAATCCCCTGCCGAATGGGCGCGGCATCTGCTGCTGCCCTGGCTGACCCTGCTGCTGGCCGAGGTCGGTTTGTTTCAGCGGGTGGTGCGGGCCTCGGTCCTCGAGGTTGCCAACAAGGACTACATCCGTACAGCGCGGGCGAAAGGAGTTGGGACACAAGGTGTGTATTTCAACCACGCGTTGTCCGCGGCCCTGAACCCGATTCTGACACTCGGCGCCATCGAATTCGCCGCCATCCTCGGCGGGGCGATCATCACCGAGCAGATATTCGGGCTCGACGGCGTCGGACGGCTGGCCGTCAACGCGGCCAACAACGGCGACGCCCCGGTGGTGATCGGGTGCACGCTGCTGGGCGCTCTCATCTTCGTCGTCTCGACCTTCGTCGTCGACCTCATCACCCACGCCCGCAGTGGCAAATGATCCTTCCGTAACACAACAAGGAGCACCATGAGAACACCGCGAAAAGTGGTGGGCGCACTGATCGCCACCACCGCACTGCTCGTCGCCGCGTGCGGCACCGACAAGGACGGGTCGGCATCGCCGGCCAACCCGGACAGCCTCTATGGCGGGACACTGCACGTCGCGTCGGTGGAGGACATCGACGCGCTCGACCCGCTGATCGCGTACTCGGCAGAATCCTGGCAGGTGATCCGGGCGACGACGCGTCAGCTGGTCACCTACGCGGGCAGCAAGGACGGTATCGGCGATGACACCAAGGTGGTGCCCGACCTTGCCGAAAGCTGGGACATCAGTCCCGATCGCCTGACCTACACCTTCCATCTGCGGGACAACATCGCCTACTCGGGGGCGAGCAGCCGTCCGATCACGGCCCGGGACTTCGTCTATGCCGTGAAGCGCTTCCCCGACCCCAACGCACAAGTCAGCGCGATCACCTACTTCAACGCGACGTTCGCGGGTTTCAAGGAGTACGCCGACGAGTTCGCCAAGGTACCGACCGGCGATCTGGCGGCGGTCAAGAATTTCATCGACAGCCACGAGATCAGTGGCCTCAAGGCGTTGGACGACAAGACGTTACAGCTCACCTTGACCGCTCCGGCCAGCGACATCCTCGACATCCTGACGCTGAACTTCGTCACGCCGCTGCCCGAGGAGGTGACCTCGAAGTACTTCGCCGACAGCCTGGAGTTCCGTAAGAACTACGTGTCCAGCGGCCCGTACCAGATCAAGTCCTACGACCAGGGCAGGCAACTCACCCTGGCCAAGGTTCCCGAGTACAACTCCGACGGCGACCCGCGCAAGGCGTACGCCGACGAGATCGTCTTCGACACCACCGTCGCCTCGGCCGACGCGGCGTCCCAGCAGTTGCAGACCGGCACGGCCGACATCGCGCTGTATGTACGCGCCTTCCCGGCCAACGCGATCGCCCAGTACAAACAGCGTGACCCCGACCATCTGCACACCTCGGCCAGCGGCTCGGCGGTGTTCATCAGCTGGAACAATCCGGCCGCCCCCAAGACGCCGGCGCAGGCCGCGCTCAAGGACCTCAAAGTCCGTCAGGCGGTGAACTATTCGCTCAACCGGGCGGACGTGGTCCGGGGGCTGGGCGGCCCCGACTCGGCGATCCCCAGCAACGAGATCCTGACCTCGACGATCGTGGGATACAACAACGAGAACCCCTACCCCACACCGGAGGACAAGGGTGACCCGGACAAGGCCAGGGCATTGCTCGCCGAAACCGGTCACCCGGACCTCACCCTCAGCGTGGCGTACCGCAACACCCCTGAGTTCGAGAAGATCGGCACCTCGGTGCAGACCGCACTCGCCCGCTCCGGAATCACCGTCCGCCTGGTCCCGATCGCCGGGGACAGCTGGGGTGCCTTCCGCTCGTACCTGGCCGAGGGCTCCAACCTGAATCAGTGGGATCTGGCCATCACGAACTGGACCCCGGACTGGCAGGGCAACAGCGCCCGGATGACGCTGGGCGGCTGGCTCAACTCCGACTTCGCTCCGGGAGGCACCTGGAACGGCGTGACCTATAACAATCCGCAGCTCAATGCCGCGGTCGCGCGGGCATTCGCCGCGCCGGACCCGGCAGCGGACTGGAAGCAGGCCAACAAGATCGCCACCGCCGATCTCGCGTGGTTCCCGCTGATCGAACGGGTCAAGACGATCCCGACGTCCGACCGGGTGACCAACTGGACATGGCAGTCGCTGGGGAACAACGCCGACATCACGAACATCGCGGTCAACGGCTGAGATCGGGGGCGGTGGGCCTGACTCGCGCCGGCCTCAACCGGCGGCGCGCGCCAGCAGCCAGGCTTCGCCGTCCCCTTCCTGCTCGGCGATCACCCGTAGCCCGGTGAACTGGGTGCGCAGTTCACCGGGTACGGCGCGGAACCTTCCGGGTGAGGCACCCACCTCGCTCAGCACACAGATGGCCAGCAGACCGCCCGGCTGCAGCCGCGCAGCCAGAGCCGGGTAGAGCCCGGGGTCGCGGAAGCGATGACACAAAACCACGTCGACGGGCGGTCCGGCCGGGAGACCCCCGTCAAGATCGGCGACATCGAAACGGCAGCGCTCTGCCACCCCATGGCGGACGGCCGACTCCCTCGCCCGGGTGATCGCCACGCCGGACACGTCGAGACCCCATACGTGTAGTCCGCGCCGGGCCAACCACACCGCGGCCCGACCGGTGCCACAGGCGACCTCGAGTGCCGAACCTGCCACGGGAAACAGGTCGGCGTGGCCCCTGAACACCTGCGGCAGCGCCGGCCCCGCGTCCGGGTCCCCGTCGGTATAGGCCGCGTCCCAGCGGATGCGGTCCTTCTCGCTCACGTGCGCCACCCTATGGGAGGGAATAGCCACACCAGGTTCGGGGTTAGCCCGTTCATGCGAGCCCTCGTCTACGACCCGCACGCTCCTGCCAATCTCCGGTTCGACGAGGTGGCCGAGCCTTCGGTCACCGAATCGCAGGCCCTGATCGAGGTGCGCGCGATTGCGCTGAACTTCGGTGAGCTGCACTTCATCGACCAGATGCGCCGTCCTGGCGAAGTTCCCGGCTGGGACAGTGCCGGCGTGGTCGCCCAGGCCGCGGCCGACGGCTCCGGACCGCCGGTCGGCGCCAGGGTGGTCGGATTCAGCGGTGAGGCCGGCTGGGCCGAACGACGTGTCGTGGCGACCGACAATCTCGCGGAGCTTCCCGAGTTCGTCGAGTTCGAGGAGGCTGCCGCGCTGCCGGTTGCCGGGGTGACCGCGCTGCAGGCGTTGCGGGCCCTCGGTCCGGTAGTGGGGCGCCGGGTGCTCATCACGGGCGCGTCCGGGGGTGTCGGCAGGTTCGCCGTCCAGCTCGCCGCCCGGGCCGGCGCCCACGTGGTGGCCGCGGTCGGCAGCGCCCCACGCGGTGAAGGTCTCGAGGAATTGGGCGCGGCCGAAGTGGTGGTCGGGCTCGACGCGGTGACCGAGCCGGTGTTCGGAGTGCTCGACAACGTCGGTGGGAAGCTCTTGGCACAGGCTTTCAGCCTGCTGTCCGACGGTGGCTCGGTTCAGTCCATCGGGATGGCCTCCAACGAGCCCACCACGATCAACTTCGAACAGGAACGGCGCTCCGGCAACCGGAAACGGTTGGAGCCGTTCACCGTTCGGGCGCCGTTCCAGGACGACCTACGTTATCTACTGACCCTGTTGGCCGACGGCGAACTCGATCCGCAGATCGGCCTGCGGGACTCGTGGGAGAACACCGCCGATGCTGCCCTCGCGTTGTTGGGCCGCAAGGTCGCGGGCAAAGCGGTGCTGCAGGTCGCCTGACCCGGCGGGCTCAGTTGCCCTGGCCGCCTCGTCCCCGTGACACCAAGTCGGCCACCGGGTCCTTGCCGTTGATGAACCAGTCGCCGAGGATGCGCGCCTTGTAGACGACCGGGTTGTGCGATGCCAGCGTTCGGGCATTGCGCCAATGCCGGTCCAGGCCAAGCTCTTCGGATACGCCCGAGGCGCCGAGGGCATCGAACACGCGCGTGGTGGCCCGCAGTGCCGCGGCCACGATGACCAACTGTGCCTGGGTGACGGCCACCTCGGCGTCGACCAGCAACTGTCGAGCCTGGCCGTCGCTGCCGGCTAGCCGACCGGCCACGATCCGATCCAGGCTGCGCGCACTCTGCCCCAGTGCCGCAGTGGCGCCGAACGCCTCGGCCGACACCTCGCCGATCACCTGCAGCAGCTGCGCATCGGCGGACGGAACCTCGGCCAGTCCCTGCGGATAGTTGCGCTTCCGGGCCGACAATGCCGCCGAGCCGTCACGCTGTGCGGCCCTGATGATTCCGGTCAGCACCGCCAGCATGGCGATCTGGTAGAAGTGCGCCTGATAGGTGAACCGTTCGGTCGCCGGGAACACGTTGCCGCGCTCGGCCCGGGCCTGCTCGTAGCGGGCAGAACCGCTGCCGGTCGTGCGCTGGCCGAACCCTCGCCAGTCATCGATTAGGGTGACGCCGGGATCATCGGCGCGCACCAGGGCCGTCCACAGCTCTCCGTCCTCACCGCGGCCCAGAACGTCGAGCCAGTCGGCGTAAAGACTGCCGGTTGCATAGAATTTCGCACCGGACACCAGCCAGTGCCCGTCCTGCTCGGTGACCGTCGTGGCCAGATTGGCCAGGGTCAGGTTGTTGGCCTCGGTCCATCCGCCGCCGACGAACTCGCCGGCCAGAAACCGCTTGATCCAGGTGGTGTTGTCCTCCGATACCGGCGCATTGAGCCGGTCCTCGACGAATGCCAGGTGGTTGCGCCAGATGTGGGCGATATTGGCATCGGCCTCCCCGAGATCGGCCAGCAGCAGGAAGGTCTGCTCCAGCGACGCCCCGAAACCGCCCTGCTCTGCCGGAATCCGCAAGGTGCCGAAGCCGGCATCATTGAGCCAGCGCACCTGCTCGTGCGGGAACACCCGGTCGGCCTCGCGCTGCCGATTCCCTTCGGCGATCCGCTCGAAGATCGGCCCGAACACCGAGCGCAATTCGGCGTCGTAGCCCGAGGGGCGCTTCAGATATGTTGCTTCCGTGGACATTTAAGAGTTCTCCTCGGTGTCGATCCGGTACGCGTACTCGTCGCGCACAGTGCGATACCCCAGTCGGGCATAGAGCAGGTGGGCATTGCTGGCATTGGCGATGTCCGTGCCCAGCGAGGCGTGGGTGAAACCCCGCCGCAGCGCCGCCAGCCAGAGCTTCCGCAGCAGGAGCTCCGCGGTTCCGGCCTTACGGCGGTCCGCGCGCACCCCGATGTAGTCGGTGTGCGCACTGCGGATCTCGTCCGCACCGCTTCCCGAGGTGTAGGTCGAGCCGAGCACATAGCCGACCACGACACCGTCGTCATCTACGGCGGCCAGGCTGAAATCCGGGGTGAACGCCCGGCTGGCCAGGTGGTGTTCCCAGCGCTGCGGAGTCTTCGACATGTTTCCGAAATGCTCTCGGAAGGTGTCGAATTGCACCTGCCGGACCTGCTCGGCGAGGCCTTCCGCCAGGACCTGCGGCCACGACAGGATCGTGATCGACGCGACCCCCGCCTCGGCCAGCGCGACAGGATCCTCGTCGCGCAGCGACTTTCGGGTGCTGGCGAATCGGCGCTCTTGACGCGCTCCGCGAGCGAGCAGAGCATCGATCGTCACTGCCTGGTCGGCGCCGATGAACACCCGTAGGTAGGCGCCCGGCACGGCCACCCGGCCGAACTGATCGACGGTGTCGTCGACGATCGCCCGCACCGCGTCGGCTGGTACGTGCGAACCGAATACGAAATCCCCCAACACCTCCGGTTCTGTGCCGTCCGGCCGGTGCAGGGCTGCGTATCCCCCCACCGCGCCGGCATCGTCGAGGAGAACGACCGCAGAGCCGGGGTACACGCCGCCGAGTTGTTCTGCGATATCGCGGGAATCGGCGGCGAACTTGCGCCCACCGAGCCCCGGTGTGGTGGCCAGGAAGTCGGCGATCAGCGGGTGATGTCGTGGGGTTACCTCTGCGACGGTCCAACCGGTGACATCCGACGCCGCAGACGGGGTGTCGTGGATCAGCGTCACGGCGTCACCCCCGCATCGATCCACCGCTGCTGCCCCTCGGGAGAGACGCTCTGGATGGTGCCGATCCGGTTGGCCACCTCAGGACGGGTCCGCTTGAGGTACCAGTACCAGGACAACCCAGCCAGCAGAATGGCGCCGAACACGAAAGGCAGAATGTTGAACGGGAACTCGGGCACCGGGTAGAAGTTGCTGACGATCACATAGCCGAGGCCGATGGTGGCCGCGACCGCGACGGCGAGCCGCCGCGGGGTCAGCGCACCGATCTTGCGAAGCCAGATCGGCGTGGCGATGACCACCAGCAGATAGCTCACCAGGAATCCCCAGTTGGCCACGTAGCCGCCGTACACGTCGAACACCAGCCGGCCCGCGGAGCTGAACGTGGCCGTGATCGAGAACGCGAGGGCCAGGATGCCGACGAACACCACACCTGCCCACGGGGTCTTGTAGGTGGGGTGCACCTTGGTGAACACGTGCGGCAGGGCGCCTTCGTGGGCGAAGGTGAACAGCGAGCGCGCGGCGGCGGTGGTGACCGCGGTGACGAACACGATGAACGCGATCGCGACGGCACCACTGACGACCTGGTTCACCCATTCCACCCCGACACTGGTCGCCAGCTGCGGCAGCACCGCCTTGTCCCCGTCGATCTCGCCGAAGTGCAGGATCTGCGGGTACGTCGCGAAGATGTAGAGGGCGCCGATCAGGATCACGACGCGCAGAAGGGATCTGGCGATGTTGCGGTGGGCATCCTTGGCCTCGGCCCCGAGCGAGGCGACGCTTTCGAAGCCTGCATAGGAACCCACCGCGGTGACCGCCGCGATGAACGTCGCACTGGACCCGAGATGCTGGGGGTTCCACTGCTCCCAGTCGATGCGGAACCCGTAGCCGATGTAGGAGGCCACGATGATCACCAGGATCGACGCGATGGCGAGCAATTCGAAGGCCAGTTCGTATTTCGCGGCCAGTGAAACCCCGCGATACGGCAGGTACACCGCGACGCCGACCACCACGATCACCAGCAGCAGGCGGAACCAGACCGCTTGGGATCCAAGGCCGATCGACTCCAGGAACGCGTCGAGGTAGAGCACCCCGCCGAGGGTGCCGGTGGTGGCGAAACCGATATAGCCGAACAACAGGCTGAACCCGGCGGCGAAGGCAAAGCCGGGGCCCAGACCGTTACCCGTATAGGTGCCTAGCGATCCGGAGGACACCGTGCGCTTGGCCTGGAAACTGATCGTGATGGCGACCAGCACCACGATGGACAGGCCGATCACCGCGGCCCAGGCCGCACCCTTGCCTGCCGCCACGAACAGCGAGAACGGCACGACGGCCAGGGCGACACTGGGTGCGGCGGCCGCCAGGCCCTGGGCGAACACGCCCCACGGGCCGAGTGCGCCCGATTCCAGCCCGGTCGACTCCGCCGCGATCAGCGTGCGGCCTCCGGCCTCCGTCGTCGGATGCGCCTTCGGATCGTCTGTAGTAGTCACGGCAATGTCCCTTTCTGACCGCGACGCCTCCCGTCCGTGAACCGGTACGGGTGGTTGATATGTCGGTATGTGTTGCCACACTGCCGCAATCGGATTCGCGTCGTCAGCTATGGAATCGGCGGGATTCTATTGCGAATGAACGGAATTCCTGCGGAATCCGGTGGCGGGGTGGCCGTCAGCCAGTAGTCCGTCGTCGCCGCCGAACAGCTTCTGCCGCAACGTGGTCGGATCGGAGGCCTCGCGGGCGCGGCCACGCCGGCGGAGTTCGGGGATGAGGTAGGTGGCCACATCGGCGAAGCTGCCGGGTGTCACGTGGTAAGCGATGTTGAACCCGTCCACCCCGGTCCGGTCGGCATACGCGTCCAGGGCATCGGCCACCGTGGCGGCCGACCCGACGAACAACTCGCCGCCGAACCCGCCCAGTCCCCCGACGTAGTCCCGCAGCGTCAGGCGCTCACGGACACCGGAATCGGTGACCGCGGCCAGGATGGACCGGCTGGCGTCGGTGTCGAACTGCCCGATCGGGCGGTCCACCCCGTACGTCGACCAGTCCACCCCGGACAGTGCCGACAACAGCACCAACCCGCCTTCCAGGTCGTGGAAGTCGGCTAGTTCGCGCGCCTTGGCCTGTGCCGCCGAATCGGTGGTGTCCGTGACGATCTCGACCGAGGTGATGAACTTCAGTGATTGCGGGTCGCGGCCGTGCCCGCTGCCCGGCGCCGGATGTCCTCGATGTGGCCCCGCAGGACCTCGGGCCGCGGATCGCTGACGAACACCAGTTCCGCGTTGCGGGAGGCGAACTCCCGCCCGGCCGGCGATGTTCCCGCCTGGAACAGCACGGGAGTGCGCTGCGGTGAAGGCTCGACCAGATGCGCCCCGGGCACGGTGAAGTACCTCCCGTGGTGGCCAATGTCGTGCACCTTCGCCGGGTCGGTGTACACCCCGCGCTCCGCATCGCGCAGCACCGCGCCCGGCTCCCACGAACCTTCCCAAAGCTTGTAGGTCACTTCGACGAATTCCTGGGCCATCGCATAGCGCTCGTCGTGGGGAATCTGCCGGTCGCGTCCGATGATGTTGCGCGCCGCGCTGTCGAGCAGGGAGGTGACGATGTTCCACCCGATCCGGCCGCCGGTGAGGTGGTCCAGAGTACTGAACTTGCGCGCCAGCAGATAAGGGCTCTCGTAGGTGGTGGACACCGTGATGCCGAATCCCAGACGCTGGGTCGCCGCGGCCATCGCCGACACCGCCAGCAGCGGATCGGTCACCGGCGTCTGCACGCCCCGCGCCAGCGCGGCACTGGCGTCGCCGCCGAACACGTCGAGTTGCCCGACCGCGTCGGCGATGAACAGCACGTCGAATCCGCCGTCGTCGAGCAGCTTCGCCAGTTCCACCCAGTAGCGGACATCGGTGTAATCGGCGGTGCGGTCCTGCGGGTGACGCCACAGCCCGAAGTTGCCGTGCGACACCGTCGACATGGTGAACGCCGAGAGCACATACGGTTCGGTCATGACAGCTGCCGCTGCGGTACGTCGATCCCCAGATGGGATCGCAGTGTGGTGCCGGCGTATTCGTGGCGGAACAGCCCGCGCTTGCGCAGCACCGGCACCACCTGCTCGACGAAAAGCTCGTGCTGACCGGGTAATCCGGAATCCCGTAGCACGAACCCGTCGGCAGCACCTGCGCTGTACCACTGCTCGATCTCGTCGGCGATCTGCTCGGGCGTGCCCACCACCGCGGCTCCCCAACCGTTGACCGTGCGATACAGGAACTCTCGCACCGTCGGGTTTCCGTCAGTGGCCAGCAGCCGGTAGCCCGCCAACGCGGTCTGGTGGGTCTCGGTGTGCGAGGGGAAGGCCGACTCCGGAACCGGACCGTCCAGGTCCGCACCGGTGACGTCGACGTCGACCTCGAGCAGCCAACCGGCCTGGTACTGCGGACTGAAGTACTCGTACTCCTGCTGCTGTGCGCGCCGGGCTTCTTCCTCGGTGGAGCCGACGAGATACCGCAGCGACGGGGTGATCAACGGTGGCCTGGCCCGGCCGGAGCGCCGCGACTCCTCGTGGATCTGGGCGTAGAACTCCTGCGCCCGCTCCCGGTTGCCGTGACTGGTGAAGATCACCTCTGCGTGCCGAGACGCGAAACCCCTTCCGGTTTCCGACGATCCGGCCTGGAAGATCACCGGCTGCCCCTGAGCCGACCGTGCCGAGCCCAGCGGACCGGCCACGTCGAAGTAGCGCCCGTGGTGGTCGGTCGGTTGAATTCTGGTGACGTCGTTGAATATCCCCGCGGCGCGGTCTTCGACGACGGTGTCCTCGCCCCAACCGTCCCACAGCTTGCGTACCACCGCCAGCGCCTCCTCGGCGATGCGGTAGCGCTCGTCGTGGGCCACCACACCGCGGGCGCTGAAGTTGTCGGCGGCAGCCTGCGCGAAGCTGGTCACCAGATTCCAGCCGGCCCGCCCACCGCTGAGGTGATCGAGTGAAAGTAGCTGGCGGGCAAGGTGATACGGGTGAGCCAGGGTGGCCGATCCCGTCACCACCAGCCCGATCCGGTCGGTGACCGAGGACAGCGCGGCCGTCGCGGTGAGTGGTTCGAAGTCTTCGGTGATCTTGTACGGCCAGGTGGCCGGCGGACCGTAGTTCAGACCATCGGCGAAGAACAGCGCGTCGAACGTGCCGGCCTCGGCGGTCTGGGCATAGCTGATCAGCCGTCGGCGCACCCCGGCGGGGCTGTTGTCGATATCGGGATGCCGCCACGGCCCGGTAGACCGGGTATTGCCGAAGGCCAGCAGATGAAGCTCTCTTGACACTCCGGCGACACTACGATCGCGACCCGCAACGGCCCAGGGTTGTGCTCAGCGCGAACCAATCCCCCGGCGGGTATTCCTCCCGGGGGCCGCCTACTTCTTGGGCTTGTCCGATGCCGCGTCGGTGGACAGCGCCGCGACGAACGCCTCCTGAGGCACCTCCACGCGACCGATGGTCTTCATGCGCTTCTTGCCCTCTTTCTGCTTCTCCAGCAGCTTGCGCTTACGGGTGATGTCACCGCCGTAGCACTTGGACAGCACGTCCTTGCGGATCGCCCGGATGTTCTCGCGGGCAATGATCTTCGATCCGATCGCGGCCTGGACCGGAACCTCGAACTGCTGGCGCGGGATGAGCTCTTTGAGCTTGGTGGTCATCTTGTTGCCGTAGGCCGACGCCGAATCCTTGTGCACGATGGCGCTGAACGCGTCCACCGCCTCGCCCTGCAGCAGGATGTCGACCTTGACCAGGTCGGCTTCCTGCTCACCCGCCTCCTCGTAATCCAGGCTGGCATAGCCGCGGGTACGCGATTTCAGTGAGTCGAAGAAGTCGAAGATGATCTCGCCCAGCGGCATGGTGTAACGCAGCTCGACGCGCTCGGGCGACAGGTAGTCCATGCCGCCCAACTCGCCGCGACGCTGCTGACACAGCTCCATGATGGTGCCGATGAACTCGCTCGGCGCGATCACCGTGGTCTTCACCACCGGTTCAAAGACGCTGCGCACCTTGCCTTCTGGCCAATCCGACGGATTGGTGACGACCATCTCGGAGTTGTCGTCCTTGATCACCCGGTACACGACGTTGGGTGAGGTCGAGATCAGGTCCAGGTTGAACTCGCGCTCCAGGCGCTCCCGGGTGATCTCCATATGCAGCAGCCCGAGGAAGCCGCAGCGGAACCCGAAGCCCAGCGCCACCGAGGTCTCGGGCTCATAGGTCAGCGCGGCGTCGTTGAGCTGCAGCTTGTCCAGCGCCTCCCGCAACACCGGATAGTCCGAACCGTCCACCGGGTAGAGGCCCGAGTACACCATCGGCCGGGGTTCGCGGTATCCGGTGAGCGCCTCGGTGGCACCGTTGCGGGCCGAGGTCACGGTGTCACCAACCTTGGACTGGCGAACATCCTTCACGCCGGTGATCAGGTAGCCGACCTCGCCGACGCCCAGTCCGTCCGAGGCCTTCGGCTCCGGTGAGACGATGCCGACCTCGAGCAACTCGTGCGTCGCCCCGGTGGACATCATTTTGATCTTCTCGCGCGGGTTGAGCTTGCCGTCCACCACCCGGACGTAGGTGACCACACCGCGGTAGATGTCATAGACCGAGTCGAAGATCATCGCCCGCGCGGGCGCGTCGGCGTCGCCGACCGGCGCCGGGATCAGTCGCACCACCTCGTCGAGAAGTTCGGCCACGCCCTCGCCGGTCTTGCCGGAGACGCGCAGCACATCGCTCGGTTCGCAGCCGATGATGTGGGCGATCTCACCGGCGTAGCGCTCCGGGTCGGCAGCGGGCAGGTCGATCTTGTTCAGCACCGGGATGATGGTCAGATCCCGGTCCAACGCCAGGTACAGGTTCGCCAGCGTCTGTGCCTCGATGCCCTGGGCGGCGTCGACCAGCAATACCGCGCCCTCACAGGCCTCCAGCGCACGGGACACCTCATAGGTGAAGTCGACGTGACCCGGGGTGTCGATCAGGTGCAGCACGAAGTCTTCACCGTTGACCTGCCACGGCAGCCGCACGTTCTGAGCCTTGATGGTGATGCCGCGCTCGCGCTCGATGTCCATCCGATCCAGGTATTGAGCCCGCATATCGCGGTCGGCGACCACGCCGGTGATGCCCAGCATCCGGTCCGCCAACGTCGATTTGCCATGGTCGATGTGGGCGATGATGCAGAAGTTCCGGATCTGCGCCGGCGCAGTGAACGTCTTGTCGGCGAAGCTGCTGATGGGAATCTCCTGGTGAGCGTGGGTGTCAAGCACGTGCTGTGCTCCCTAAGGGTATCGAGCAACCACCGTCGCGACACAATCGCCAGGGGTCCGCTCGCATATGCTCGACACCATGGCGTCGCAGTGGAAGGCGTTCCAACAGGTTCTCAGGGGCGTAGTGGATGGCGCCGAGAACCTGGTGTTCAACGAGGCACCGAAGTTCGTGCGTCAGCTACAGACCACAGACAACGTGCCGCGGACCGTGCAGCAAGGCATCCAACAGGGCCTTCAGCAGGGCCTCAGGCTGGGTCTGGGCGTGCTCGCCGGTGCGACCGCCCCGCCGCCGCAGGCGATCACCGCCGGCCGTCCGGTATCGAAGAACAGCGTGCCCACCGCGCACCGGGCCCGCAAAGTCGTCTACGCCCCCGATCTGGACGGGCAGGCCGATCCCGGCGAGATCGTCTGGACCTGGGTGGTCTACGAGGACGATCCGACCCAGGGCAAGGACCGGCCGGTCCTGGTGGTGGGCCGCGATCAGCGCACGCTGCTCGGGTTGATGCTGTCCAGCCAGGACTACCACCGAGACGATCCGGACTGGATCGCCATCGGCACCGGCACCTGGGATTACGACGGCCGGCCGAGCTGGGTCCGGCTGGACCGGGTGCTCGACGTTCCAGAGGAAGGCATCCGCCGTGAGGGTGCGATCCTGGATCGCGGCCGGTTCGAAGCGGTCGCGCTACGGCTGCGCGCTCAGTACTCCTGGAGCTGAGTCTTTCAACATCGCCGAGAGTGACGCATTGGCTGCTGTCACCGCGGCGAAACGACCATTTCGTCACTCTCGGGGACCGGCCGGGCCGCTGCGGTGTTCGAATCGCACGTACGGTCCGGCGTCGTCGACAGTGATCCGGCACCGCACTCCGTAGACGTCGGCCACCAGCTCCTCGGTCAGCACCTCGGCCGGCGTACCGGTGGCCACCACGGTGCCCGCCGACAGCACCACCACGTGGTCGCAGAACATCGCCGCGAGGTTGAGGTCGTGCAGGGCCACCACGCTGGTGACGTCGAGCGCGCGGATCATCGCCAAGATCTCCAGTTGATGGGCGATGTCGAGATGGTTGGTCGGCTCGTCGAGCAGTAGCTCGCTGGGTTCCTGGGCCAGGGCCCGGGCGATCTGCACGCGCTGACGCTCCCCACCCGAGAGGGTGTGCCACAGCCGGTCGGTCATGCTGCGCAAACCGGTGGCCGCCATCGCCGCGGTGACGGCTGCGGTGTCGTCGCGGCCACCACCGAACACCGGGGTATGCGGGATGCGCCCCAGCCTGACGATGTCACGCACAGCGATGTCCAGATCGGTGTCGGCGTGCTGCCCGACCATCGCCACCCGCCGTGCCACCGCCCGCCGCGACATCGTGTGCAGCTCACGACCGTCGAGCTGCACAGATCCGGAATCAGGCCGGTCGATTCCGGCCAGCAGCCGCAGCAGCGAAGACTTGCCGGATCCGTTGGGGCCCAACAGTCCGACTGTGCTGCCCGGAACCGGGTCGACGGTGACACCGTCGAGGACGACCCGCCCCGAACGGGTCCAGCACACCTCTACCGCGCGCAGGCTCATCGGCGTATCCCTCTGCGCCGCAACAGGATCAACGCGAACGCGGGGACGCCGAGCAGTGCGGTGACCACCCCGGTCGGCAATTCCTGTGGGGCGAAGACGGTCCGGGCCAGGGTGTCGACCCACACCATGAAGACCGCGCCGAGGATCACCGCGGTCGGCAACAGGCGCCGATGGCCGGGCCCGACGACGAAACGCGCGGCGTGCGGCAGTACCAGCCCGACGAATCCGATCGCCCCGGCCGCACTGACCAGGGCCGCCGTGACCAACGCGGTCATGACCAACAGCACGACGCGTGCCCGGGCCACCGCGACGCCCAGCGTCGCGGCCGCATCCTGACCGAAGGCGAAGGCGTCGAGGGTGCGCGCATAGGCCAGGCATACCGCCAGCCCGACGCCGACGACGACTGCGCAGGTGAGGACATCGGACCAGGACACCCCGGCCAGCGACCCCAACAGCCAGAACAGCACTCCCCTGGTCTGTTCGGCGTCGGCCGACGACAACACGATGAAGGACGTCAGCGCCGAGAACAACTGCGTGCCGGCCACTCCGGCCAGTACCACCCGGTCGGTCCCGCCGCCGGCCGCGTAGGCGAGCAGCAGCACCACGGCGAACGACAGCACCGCGCCGGCGAAGGCGCCGCCGGACAAGGTCAGCGTGCCCGCGCCGACGCCGAGCACCGCGACCAGCACCGCCCCCGTGGAGGCACCCGAGGAGACCCCCAGCACGAACGGATCGGCCAGCGGATTGCGTAGCAGCGACTGCAGTATCGCCCCGCACAGCGCCAGCCCGGCTCCACAGATGGCCGCCAGGACGACTCTCGGCAGGCGCAGTTGCCAGACGATGCTCTCCTGAAGCCGGGTCGCCCCCGAGGGCCCCGCGCCGAGACGGTCGCCGACGATGCGGTAGACGTCGCCCACCGACAGCGCGGCGGGCCCGATGGTGATGGCCACCGCGGCCGAGAACACCAGAAGGACAAGGCCGGCGGCCCACAATCCGCCGAGCCATCCGCTACGCCGACTCACCGCGGTGAGCCGAAACCGAGCTCGGCCAGGCCCTTCGCCACCTTCTCGGCGCCGTCCACGGTGCGGATCGACGGGTTCAGATCGGCCCCGTTCACCACGATGTAGCGGCGGTGCTTGACGGCGGTCAGCCCCTTGGTGAGCGGATTCGATTCCAGGAACTCGACTTTGGTCTCCAGTGCGTCACCGTCGATCGTGCGGCGGCTCAGGTCACCCAGCACCAGCACATCCGGGTCGCGGTCGGCCACGCTCTCCCAACTCACCTGCGGCCATTCATCGGTGGTGTCGGCGAACACGTTGCGCGCCCCGACGGTCCCGGCGATCACCCCCGGGGATCCGCAGCAGCCGGCGAAGTAGGGGGCGCGAACATCGGAGAACCAGAACGCCAGGTCGACGCCGGTGAGAGCCTCCGCGGCCGCGTCCATCCGCCCGCGTAACTCCGCGATGAGCCGATCGCCGCGTTCGATGACACCGAATATCGTCGCCAGGTCACGGATTTCGGTGTAGACGGCATCCATGCTGAACGGAGTGCTGCGCGCGCCGTCGCCGTTGACCGAGGTCTTGCCCTCGCAGTCGCTCGGCGCCAGATAGGTCGGCACGCCCAGCTGTGCGAACTGGTCCCGGTCGGCGACACCGCCGGGCCCCAGGGTGCCGCCGAAAGACGCCGACACGAAATCGGGTTCGGTGTCCAGCACCGTCTCCAGCGATGGCTTGTTCACCGCCAGCCGTGGCACCCGGGCATTCTCGGCTTCCAGGCCGGGACGGACCGGGTCCGTCCACGTCGCGGTGCCGACCATGCGGTCCGCCAAGCCCAGCGAGAGCAGGATCTCGGTGGAGCCCTGGTTCAACGACACCGCCCGCCGCGGCGGTGCATCGATCACCACCTGCCTGCCGCAATTCACCACTGTCAGCGGGTATCCGGGCGCCGCCCCGGGAGGCGCTGCCGGATCGGTGGCCTGGCCACAGGCGGCCATCAGCAGCGCGCCCATTACTCCGGCCATCAGCCGGACCCGTCCCGTCACCCGGCCAGCCCGAACGCCCTGAAACCGGCGGCCAGCTTCTCCAGGGCATCGATCTCGCGGATGCCGGGGTCCAGTTCGGATCCGGACAGTACGACATAGCGCTTGTCGCGCACCGCGGTCATGTTCCTGGTCACCGGATTCGATTCCAGGAACTTCACTTTCGCATCCAGGGCGTCCCCGTCGACGCGTCGTCGATTGAGGTCGGCCAGCACCAGCACGTCGGGGTCGCGATCGGCCAGGGCCTCCCAGCTGACCTCCGGCCAGTCCTCGTGGGTATCGGCGAAGACATTGGTGACGCCGAGCTCGGTGGCGTACAGCCCAGGCGCCGAGCAGCAGCCGGCCAGGTACGGCGTCCGTAGCCCCGAGAACCAGAACGCGACGCTGGTATCCGGCTGGGTGATCGACGGTGCGTCGTCCAGCCGCCGGGTGAGCCGATCGATCAGGTCGCGGCCGCGCTCCTGCACATCGAAGATCTGGGCCAGCTCGGTGATTTCCCGAAACAACGTGTCCAGTGCCAGCGGTTGGGTGCGGGTTACGGTCTCACCCTCGACTTTCGCCCCGGTGCACACCGAAGGCGATTGATACGTCGGGATGCCCAGCTGGGCGAACTTTGAGCGGTCGGCAACCACCGCGGAAGTAAAGGTGTGAGCGCTGGCCGAGGTCACCAGGTCCGGCTCGACATCGAGCACCGTCTCCAGCCCCGGGTCGTTGTCCGCCAGCCGGGGCACGGTGGCATTGTCGGCCGCGAGCTCGGGCAGCACAGGATCAAACCAGGTCGACGTGCCGACCATGCGATCGGCCAGACCGAGCGCCAGCAAGATCTCGGTCGAGGACTGGTACAGCGACACCGCCCGCTGCGGCGGTCCGTCGAAAGTGACGGTCACGCCGCAGTTCTCGATCGTGAGCGGATAGCTGGTCGGGCCCGCGGCAGGCTCGGCGGCGGGGTTGTCGGCGCCAGAATCTCGATGTCCGCAAGCCACCGTGAGCGACAACATCACAGACAACAGGGACAACAGTGCGGTCAGTACACGCACGGCCAAGACTTCCTTTGATCCAGGGCCCGGTCGCGGAGCCGTCAACGGTCGTTCCCGGCCACAGGTAGTCGGACTCGAGGCGGTGCCTCATACCGTTGCGCGTCAGTTCCGGCTTTTCACCGGATTCCCCTGTTGGTCGGCCTTCGCACTCTAACAGCCACGATGCGCCGGCGATTGCCCTCGCGGCCGGCTACCGCGGCGCCCGCCACATCGGCGTCATGGTGGGTCCGCCGTCGGGCAGCACGATCTCGCCGGTGACCTCGAACCCGAAACGCATGTAGTAAGGGACGTTGTCGGGGTTGCTCGACTCCAGGTAGGCGGGTGCATGTTCGGCGTCCACCCGGTCGAGGCGCGATTGCATCAGGGCGTGCCCGAAACCGCCGCCGCGTACCGCGGGGTCACTGCCGATCACTGCCAGATACCAATGCGGTTCCTCGGGGTGCTGCTTCTTCATCAGCTCGACGACCTGCTGGCCGCGCCTCATGGTGCTGCCGAAGGCCAGCACCATCGTGGGCAGCATGCGCAGTTCTTCGCCCGGCGTCTGTTTCCAGCGGCCCGGGCCGTCCCACAACGCCGCCGCGCCGATCTCGCCGTCCCGGACGGCCACCTCGGCACCACCCCCGGCGAGAAAATGGTGGCGCGTGATCGCCGCGAACAGCCGCGGCAGGCCCTTGGCGCGACGGGTGTCGTCAGCCAGGAGCCACGACATCACCGGGTCATTATGGAAGGCCCGGCCCAGGACCGCGGCGAGCCGCTTCACGTCAGACTTGTTCGGGGGACGGACATCGACGGCAGCCACCAACCCACCATCGCACATGCCTCACACCGATTTCGCGTGAGAGACCCTCGTCTCGACGCGATCAACGGCCTTGGGTGATGTAGGCCTGCAGCTGTTCCTGCTCAGCCTCGAGTTCTTCCATCCGGGTCTTGACGATGTCACCGATGCTGACGATGCCGGCCAGCCGGCCACCGTCGAACACCGGGATGTGGCGCACCCGGTTCTCGGTCATCAGCGCACTCAGGTGATCCACGGTGTCGCGCGGCGTACAGGTCGCCACCACCGTGGTCATGATCTCCGACACCGGCTGCGCCAACAGGCTGCTGCCTCGTTCGTGCAGCTTGCGCACCACATCACGCTCGGAGACGATCCCGGCCAGTCCACCAGGCCCCATCACCACCATGGCACCGATGTTCAGCTCGGTCAGCCCGGCCAGCAACTCTGTCACCGTGGTCTCCGGCGAAATCGTCACCACCGCCGTGCCCTTGTTTTTCAGCACGTCCGCGATTCGCATCGGCAGCCTCCGATCGTGATCCACCTCACACCAGGCTAGGTCGGTGTCGGCCAGTAAGAAAGAAGCCACGCCCGTTTGGCCCGGGACGGAGTAGGAATGGGGCCATGATCGAGGTCACGCTGCTCGGCACCGGTAGCCCGATCCCTGATCCGGAGCGGGCCGGACCGTCAACCCTGGCGCGCGCGGGCGACCAGATGTTTCTGATCGACTGTGGCCGGGGCGTGCTGCAGCGCCTGGCCGCCGTCGGCTCGGGCGCCAACCAGCTCAGCGCGCTACTGCTGACCCATCTGCACAGCGATCACATCGCGGATCTTGGCGACGTGATCATCACCCGCTGGGTCAGTACGTTCACCCCGGAGGCAGCTCCCCTGCCGATCATCGGTCCGCCGGGAACCGCCGAGGTGGTCGACGCGACGCTGCGGGCATTCGGACACGACATCGGCTACCGCATCGCCCACCACGCAGACCTCACCGGCCCACCGCGAGTCGAGGTCCACGAATGCACCGACGGGGCGGTATGGGATCACAGCGGTGTGCAGATCCGGGTGGCCCCCACCGACCACCGGCCCGTGACGCCGACCATCGCCTTCCGGATCGAACACGGCGGAGCCTCGGTCGTGGCGGCCGGCGACACCGTGCCGTGTCCCAGCCTGGACGCCCTGGCCGCCGGCGCAGGAGCCTTGGTGCACACGGTGATTCGTAAGGATCTGATCGAACTGCTTCCACCGCAACGGATCCGCGACATCTGCGACTATCACTCCTCGGTGCAGGAGGCGGCGGCCACCGCCACCCGCGCCGGCGTCGGCATCCTGATCCTCACTCACTACGTGCCCGGCATCGCCGCAGGCACCGAGGACGACTGGCGCGCACTGGCCGCATCAGAGTTCGACCGCCAGATCGAGCTCGGCGACGACCTGCACCGGGTCGAGGTTCACCCCGGAGTGTGCACCAAACCGGCCACCTGATCGGCGGCGGCGGCCACCACGTCCAGATCGTCAGGTGCCCAAGGACGGCCGCGCACGATGAGGACGACGTGCTGCAATCCGTACCCACCCAGCTCCCCGCACCGAGCTGCGAGTTCATCGGCCGACTCGCCCTCCCGCAGGGCGGTCGTGATGGTGCGTTCCACCGCGCCGGCGGGCCGGCCCACCTCGGCGCAGTGTCGGTCGAGCACCGCAAGCCAGGTCCTGATGGTTCGACCACCGTCGGGAACGTCGAACACGTTGCAGGCGTCGGCGTACTCGGCAACCAGTCGCAGTGTCCTCCTCGCACCCGTACCGCCGATGAGGATCGGCGGCCGCGGGCGTGTCGCCGGAACGGGCGAGCCGACCGGACGATCCAGCCGCACATGCGTCCCGAGGAATGGGGTCTCGTCGCCACGCCACATCTGGGCGGCCTGCCGCAGCAGCTCAGCGAGGCGCTCGAATCGCTCGGCGGCGCCGGGCAGGAACAAGCCCATGGCGGCAGCTTCTTCGGCGCTGTATCCGGCGCCCACGCCGAACCAGGCACGGCCGTCGGAGAGCACGTCGAGCGTCGTGACCGCCTTGACCAGCAGCGCCGGGGCCCGGTAGGTCGCCGCACTCACCATGGCGCCGAGCCGCAACCGGCTCGTCGCCGCAGCGAGGAATCCGAGCACCGTGTACGCCTCGAGCATCGGCTCATCAGTCCGACTGGCGGGGTCGACCTGCATCAGATGGTCGGGCACCCAAAGGGTGTCGACCACGCTGCCATCGAGACGGCGAGCGATCAATTCCAGGTGATCACGGGTACGCGACTGCCACGAGTAGTTCGTCGCGCTGACACTGATCTTCATTGCGCGCCCCGATTGCGGCGACGCAGCGGCAGCATGGCGCCGGCGACGATGAGCCAGATCAGCCCACTGAACCGGGCGACCGGAAGCAGCACCGAGAAACCCCAGTGCAGCATCGTCAGGAAACTCAGCTCAGCGATCGCCGCGATCAGCAGCCCGGCCCAGGCCACCGGCCGGGGCAGCAGGCCAAGAATGAGACCCGGCACCGCCACCCCGGCCACCAGCAGCCCGAGTGCCACGACATGCCCGGGCCCGCCGGTGAGGAACACCAGGTAGTACAGCGCGTGAACCAGCGTCGGATCCACCACGAGTTCGGGCCGCGACAGCGCCCAGGCGATCAGCCCCGACAGCCCGATGCCTGCGGCGGCCAGGGTGCCGCCGACCAGGGCGATCGTCGCTCCGGGCGCGGTGACGCCCAGCTGGCGCAGTCGCGAACTCACCGTTGCCGCATAGATCGCCAATGGCACCGACGATGCGAAAGTCCCTGCGGCGACCGCCTGCACGGCCACCGAATGGTCCCGAACGTAGGCCAGCACGGTCGCGGTGGCTGCGTAGGGCATCGGCATCACCCCGGCGAGCGCGACACCGACGATCAATCCGGTCAGCAACAGCACGAGCGAAATCGCCGCGAGCGCTGCCAGTGGGGGCCCAGACTGCTGCGGGCGTCGGGCCCCAATAGATTCTCCGGTGAAATCATTCATGCCTTGAACGATATGCCTGCGCTGGGTATGCGGCAAGGGCCTACAACAGTTCCATCTTCGAAACGTTCGGAATTGGTACGATCCAGCGGTGTCAACCGACGACGGCGACAACGTCGCATTCCTACTGACCCAGCTCGGCACCTATGCCGCAACGCGGTTCGCCGAGCAGATGGCGACGATCGATCTGACGCCACC
This sequence comes from Mycobacterium sp. 134, assembly GCF_048282715.1. NCBI lineage: Bacteria > Bacillati > Actinomycetota > Actinomycetes > Mycobacteriales > Mycobacteriaceae > Mycobacterium > Mycobacterium sp. 134. The sequence continues at coordinate 2,296,045 of NZ_JBLVUN010000008.1, read as the reverse complement.
CCATGCCGGAATCCTGCGCGCCATCGCCGCGGCACCCGGCCGAAGCCAGCAGGCACTCAGCGCTCAGCTCGGGTTGCTGCCCAGCCGGGTGGTGACCTTTGTCGACGAGCTGGAAGAGCGCGGCTACGTCGAACGTCGCCGAAACCCCGACGATCGCCGCCTGCACGCGCTGTATCTCAGCACCGCGGGCAAGAAGGTCCTTCGCAAGATCGGTGAGCTCGGGAAGCGGCATGACGAGCAGCTCACCGCCGGCCTCGATGCCGACCAGCGCATCACGCTGCGCGAGCTGCTGGCCACCCTCGCCGAGCGACGCGGCCTCACGCCGCACGTCCATCCCGGGTACCGCGCACTGTAGGCGGTCAAGCCAGTCGGGTGACCTCCACCACCACGTCGAGATCCGTGGACCCCTCGCCCGAATAGATTCCCTTGAGCGGGGCCACATCCGAGTAGTCCCGGCCCACACCGACGCTGACGTACTGCTCGGTGATCTCGCTGTCGTTGGTCGGGTCGTAATGCCACCACCCGCCGGTCCAGGCCTGAATCCAGGCATGGCTCTGCCCGTCGATCGTGTCCCCCACCACCGCCTCGCGCGTCGGATGCAGATAGCCCGACACATACCGGGATGGAATTCCCATGGACCGCAACATGATCAGCGACAGATGGGCGAAGTCCTGGCACACCCCTTTGCCCTCACGCAGGGCATCCAGGCCCGAGGAGTGCACTCCGGTGGTGCCCGGAACGTAGTCGAGCTCACTGCGCACCCACTGCGCCACCGCACAGACCGCCTCGAACGGGTCGTGGTCTTTGGCGATCCGCTGCCCCACGCGCGCGATGCGCTTGCTGTCCGGCGTGTAATGCGTCGGGCTGAGCACCTCGTCGAACCGGTCGATCACGGCCTCCGAGCGCAGATCATCCCAGTTCGCCAGCTCCTCGGGTTTCTCGGCGACTTCGGTCTCGACCACCGAGGACCCCGAGACCTCCAACTCGGTGTGCGGGGCGTGCAGATCGAATGCCGTCACCGCCGTGCCCCAGTAGTCGACATACCGATAGGACCTGGTGGCCGGGATGGTCTCGACCCGGTTCAGGATCACGTTCTGACGTGAATCCGAACGCGGGGTCAGCCGGGCCTCGTTGAAGGACGCGGTCACCGCCGACTTGTAGGCATATCCCGTGGAGTGCACCACCCGTAGCCGCCACATCTAAACCTCGCCCTCCTCGATCACAACCGCATCCCCGTGTCCGGCATCGGTCCAGGCCACCCACGGCGCGGAGTGGAAGTACTGCAGCGCCAACGCTTCTCCGACATCGCGGCAGGTCGTCTGCAGCCCGGCCAGCCGGCGTCCAGGGATTCCAGCACCGCGCCCGGCTGCAGGAACTCCAGCTCGCTGCGCGCCCGGCCCAGGAGCCGCTGCGCCTCGGCGGTGGCCCCGAGCCGGCTGTGCGGCCGGTTGAGCAACTCGTCGAGGCTGTGTTCGGCCAGCCGCAACGAATAGAAGATCGACCGTGGGAAAAGCCGGTCCAGCAGCATGAACTCGACCACGCGACCGGCATCGAGCGCGCCGCGGTAGGTACGCAGGTACGTGTCGTGCGCCCCGGCCGAGCGCAACAACGTGACCCAAGCCGGCGACGAGCCGCTGTCCCCGACCCGCGACAGCAGCAGCCGCACGGTCATGTCGACGCGTTCGATCGCGCGGCCCAGCACCATGAACCGGTAGCCGTCGTCGCGGCTCAGCGTCGAATCGGCCAGCCCGGCGAACATCGCCGCCCGCCCCTCGACATACGACAGGAACTCATGCGGGCCGAGACGTTTGGCCGCGCGCTCCCGCTCGGCCAGCGCGTTGTAGGTGGTGTTGAGGCACTCCCAGATCTCGGTCGAGGTGACTTCGCGGGCACCGCGGGCGTTCTCGCGCGCGGCCGAGATCGAGTCGACGATCGAGTTGCCGCCGCTGTCGCGGCTGAATGCCACGATGTCGGTCAGCGACCACACGTCCAGGCGCCGGTTGGGCGGCTCGATCCCGAGGACCCGCAGCAGCGTCCGCGAGGCGACATCCGGGTCGACGCTGGAATCCTCCAACAGCTGATGCACCGTGACATCGAGAATGCGTGCGGTGTCGTCGGCCCGTTCCACATAACGTCCGATCCAGTACAACGACTCGGCATTGCGCGCCAGCATCTACCCCCACCCCCTACTGCTGTTGTTGGGACGACGAACCATCAGGAGCGCCATTGCCTTTGGGCCCCTTGTCGGATTTGGGCAGTGACCGCACCACCTCGGCAGCGGCCAGCTCGCGATCCGCCGCCGACGTACGCGACGCCAGTACCCAGGTGTCCTTCGATCCGCCGCCCTGGCTGGAGTTCACCACCAGCGACCCTTCCGGCAATGCCACCCGGGTCAGCCCGCCGGGTAGCACCCAGACGTCGTTGCCGTCGTTGACCGCGAACGGGCGCAGGTCCACATGCCGGGGCGCCAGCGTGTTGCCTATCTGGGTGGGGACCGTGGACAGCTGTATCACCGGCTGGGCGATCCAACCGCGTGGGTCGGCGCGGATCTTCTTCGAGATCGTCGCCAGTTCCTTGGCCGTGGCATCCGGGCCGAACACGATGCCGTAGCCGCCCGAGCCCTCGACCGGTTTGATGACGAGTTCGTCGATCCGGTCCAGCACTTCCTCCCGTTCGGCGTCCAGCCAACAGCGGTAGGTGTCGACGTTGGCCAGGATCGGCTTCTCGCCCAGGTAGTACTCGATGATGGTCGGCACGTAGGTGTAGACGAGTTTGTCGTCGCCGACCCCGTTGCCCACGGCACTGGAGATCACCACGTTGCCCGCGCGGGCGGCGTTGAGCAGCCCGGCCACCCCGAGCACCGAGTCGGGGCGGAACTGCATCGGGTCCAGGAACGTGTCGTCGATGCGGCGGTAGATCACGTCGACCTGGCGCTCGCCTTCGGTGGTGCGCATGTAGACGGCGTTGTCTCGACAGAACAGGTCACGGCCCTCGACCAGCTCGACGCCCATCTGCCGGGCCAGCAGCGAGTGCTCGAAATAGGCCGAGTTGTAGACGCCGGGCGTGAGCACCACGACGGTGGGGTCGGCGACGTTGGTGGGTGCGGCGTTGCGCAGCGCTCGCAGCAGGTGCGACGAGTAGTCACCGACGGCACGCACCCGATGGGTGGCGAACAGGTTCGGGAAGACGCGCGCCATGGTGCGCCGGTTCTCCATCACATAGGACACCCCCGATGGCGATCGCAGGTTGTCCTCGAGCACCCGGAAGTCGCCCTTGTCGTCACGGATCAGGTCGATACCGGCGACGTGGATGCGTACGCCGTTGGGCGGGACGATGCCCGCGGCCTCACGGTGGAAGTGCTCACAGGAGGTCACCAACCGGCGTGGGATCACCCCGTCGCGCAGGATCTCCTGCTCGCCGTAGATGTCGTCGAGGTACATCTCCAGTGCCTTGACCCGCTGGGTGATGCCGCGCTCCAGCCGCGACCATTCGGCCGCCGAGATCACCCGCGGCACCAGGTCGAGCGGGAACGGCCGCTCCTGGCCGGACAGCGAGAACGTGATGCCCTGATCGATGAACGCCCGGCCCAGCGCTTCCGACCGCGACTGCAGCTCCGAGGCGTCCGACGGAGCAAGCTCGGCAAAGATGCCCTTGTACGGTCCGCGGACGTTGCCGGCGGCATCGAACATCTCGTCGAACGCCTCCGAGTACCGGCCCAGCTGGTTGTAGCCGTCGAAGATGCCCTGATGTTTGACGCGTCGTGCCGACGCGGCACGTTGGCCGGCCGGCCTCGACCCGTTCGACTCGGCTCCTTGCGCACGGACAGTTCTCAGGCTCACCCTCATCATGCTGCCGCACCTGGCCGGGTTTCGCCGGGTCAATGGCACAGCCCGTTTCGGCAGGCCAAAGGGCGGTTAAGGTGGTATGAGAGCCGAAAAACGGGGCATCCGCACCCGAGCTTTCCGCTGCACCGCTTTGGGAGTTCAGACGTCTCGCTGGTACCCTGAACAGTCGCTGCCCGCAGTGCGGGCGGGCGCACCCAGACTTCGGTAACCCCAGCTAGAGAATTACGAAGGAATTTTTACGTGGCCAACATCAAGTCGCAGGAAAAGCGCATCCTCACCAACGAGCGTCGTCGGCTGCGTAACCAGTCCGTGAAGTCGTCGCTGCGTACGGCTGTGCGTAGCTTCCGCGAGGCCGTCGAGGCGGGCGAGAAGGACAAGGCCGCCGAGTTGCTGGTGGCGACCAGCCGCAAGCTCGACAAGGCCGCCAGCAAGGGCGTCATCCACGCCAACCAGGCCGCCAACAAGAAGTCGGCTCTGGCCCTGGCGCTGAACAAGCTCTGATCCTCCGGTCCTACCCGAAGTAGTTTTCCCGGTTCACCGGGTGGCGAGTTCCGCCACCCGGCGTACCGCTGTCTCAAGGGCGTAGTCGGCATCTGCCGCTGCGCCCTTTACATCTGCATTGAGCGTGGCGACCACCCGCATGGCCTCGGCCACCGAGTCACGCGACCATCGGCGTGCCTGCTTCTGCGCCTTCTGCACCCGCCACGGCGGCATCCCCAGTTCACCGGCCAGCCGGTACGGATCCCCCGACAGCGGACCGACCCGCGCGATCGTGTGCACAGCCTCGGCCAGCGCGTCGGCCAACACCACCTGCGGCTCACCGGCAAGCATCGCCCACCGCAACGCCTCAGCGGCCCCCGCTACATCCCCGGTGACCGCCTTGTCGGCGATGTCGAAGCCCTTCACCTCGGCTTTACCGCTGTGATAGCGACGTACCGCGACCGGGTCGACCTGCCCGGCGGTGTCGGCCACCAGCTGTGAGCACACCGCGGCGAGCTCACGGATGTTCGAACCGACCGCGTCGAGCACCGCAGTGACGGTGTCGTCGGAGACCTTGACCCGTAAGTGACGGAACTCGGAGCGCACGAAATCCGCGCGCTCCGCCGGCTTGGTGATCCGTGCACACGGATGCACTTGCGCACCAAGCTTTTTCAGCTGATCGGCCAGCGCCTTGGCCCGCCCGCCGCCGGAGTGGATGACACACAGCACCGTGCCGGGCGGCAGATCGGCTGCGGCCGAGGCGATCAGGGCCACCGCATCCTTGCCCGCCTCGGCGGCGGCCTCCAGCACCACCAGACGTTCCTCGGCGAACAACGACGGGCTCAACAGCTCGGCGAGCTCGCTGGTGCTGACCTCGCCGGCGCGCATCCGGTCCACCGGGACGTCGTCGGATCCGGCCTGCTGACGCAGTGCCCGCAGCACCGCCCCCACTGCCCGTTCGACCAGCAGTTCCTCATCGCCCAGAACCAGGTGCAGACCGTCGATCTGTTGACTCACACCGATGATCGTGTCACGCCGACCCGACAGCCCCGACCACCTGGCCCGCCAGCGTCCAGGCCAGCAGGCCCAACACCGACACGGCCAGCCCGCGACGCATCCAGCGCAACCGCCACAGCACCGTCAACGCCACACCGCCAAGGGCCACCGACAGGACACCGGCCACGCCCGAGGGCGACGGCAGCGCGGCCGCGGGCAGCGCCGACGCCCACCGCGCCACCGACAGCAGCCACCACAGCTCGGGGCCGGTGAACCGGATCAGCAGCTGCGCTCCGCCCGGCCAGATGCCCGCACACACCGCCGCAGCGGTGCCGAGGACCGTGATCGGCGGAATCACCCCCGCCACTGCGAGATTGGCGGCCACCGCCACCAGGCTGACGGTGCCCGAGATCCCCGCCACGAGTGGGGCCGTGACCAACTGGGCCACCACCGCGACGCTGACCGCCGCCGCCAACGGACGCGGCCAACCACGGGCCTCCAGTCGGCCCGCCCACACCGGGGCGAGGACGACGATGCCTGCCGTGGCGCACACCGACAGCGCGAACCCGACATCGACGGCGAGTTCGGGGGCGGCGATCATCAACGCGATCACGCTGGCTGACAGCGCGGGGACGGCCTGCCGGCGCCGGTGGGTCAACACCGCCAGCAGCGTCACCGCCCCCATCACCGCGGCCCGCAACACGCTGGCCGATGGTTGCACCACGATGACGAAGCCGACCAGACCGGCGCCGGCCAACAGCACGGCCGCCCTGGGGCCGACGAGCACGGCGCTCAGCAGCAACGCACCACAGACGATCGTCACGTTGGCCCCCGACACCGCGGTCAGATGGGTGAGACCCGCCGTGCGGAACTGCGCGGTGGTCGTGGCGGTGATCGCCGAGGTGTCCCCGAGCACCAGCGCGGGCAGCATGGCCGCCTGGTCGGCGGGCAACACGACGCGCGCCGCGTCCGCGAAGCGCGAACGAATCTGCGCCGCAACACGTTGCACGGCCGAGGTCTCCCGCCGCGACGGCTGACCCGATGCCGCCAGCACGGCCACACTCAGATCCTTGCGGTCCGGGCGTCGCACGGTGGCCCGGAACCGCACCGGAGTCCCGGGACCGGCCTGGCCGAAGGCCGCGGGGGCGAACACCACCACCCGTCCCGACACCGGGACCCGATCGACCTCGCGCAGCGCGGCACGGAACATCAGCCGACCACCGCTGATCACCCGCGGGGTCTCCCCGGGCACCACCTCGACCGTCGCCGCGCCGCCGTAGAGCCGGCCGATCGGATGATGCTCGACCTGGTGCACACGTAGTCCGATCGCGATGGCGAACCCGGCGGCCACGGCCGCAACGGCCAGAACCGCGGCCGCGATCGGTTGATCGTGAGTGCCGTCCGAGTCGTGCGCGCGACCCCACCACGCGGCCAGCCAGGTGGAACCCACCGCACCGAGGCCCACCACCATCGCGGCACCGGGGTGCCAGACGATTCCGGCCGCCGACACCGACCACGCGGTCAGGGCGGCCGGGACGATCCGCAGATCCAGGGATCGCCCCTCGGCCCCCGCGTCGGCGGACGGGTCACGCCCGGACCAGCTCACGCAGTTTCTCCAGCCGCGCCGGGCCGATCCCGTCGACATCGCCGAGCTGATCGACGCTGTCGAACCGGCCGTGCGCGGCACGCCAGGCCACGATCGCCTCGGCGGTCACCGGGCCGACGCCGGGCAGTGCGTCGAGGTCCTCGACTGTCGCGGTGTTGAGGTCCACCGGTCCCGAAGGTGCGCCGGACGTGGCCGCCGGAGCGCCGGGTTGCGCAGATGCCGCCGCGTCGCCGGCGACCGAACTGCCCATGGTCGCCGGTTGGCCCGCCGGCGGGTCGATGCCGACCACGATCTGTTCACCGTCACCGACCTTGCGGGCCATGTTCAACCCGATCAGGTCGGCTCCGTCGAGCGGCCCACCCGCGGCTTCCAGCGCATCGGCGATCCGCGCCCCGGGTTGCAGGGTCACCAGGCCCGGCTTGTGCACCAGGCCGACCACGCTGACCACCACCTGCCCTGCCGGGCTACTGTCGGCCGGCGTCGGGGCGGACGACGAAACCATCTGCACCGGTGGAAGGTTCGCCGAGGCAACCGGTGGCGGCTGCTGGCGGATCAGGGCGAATACGGTGACCAGGATCGCGAGCACCCCGACGCCGGCCAGGGCCAGCGCCCCGGCGCGGCCGGGATCGGCGCGCACGGCGGCCAGCCACCCCGGGCCGTCCCCCGGTGCCGTATCGGGCAGCCATCTCGACAGCGCGCTCTCGGACACCGTGTCGCGGTCTGACCCGTCTACGTTCTCGGCATCCGGATCATCCCCGCCGCCCGGCCGGCCGCCACGCAGGCGACGGAGCCGCTCCACCGACAAATCGGTTCCCATGCCCGCGACGGTAGGTGCGGGTCGCGACGATTCCAGGTTCGCGAGCCGTCGGCACCGGCCGGCTGTGGATGAATCTCGCGCTGTGGATTACCTACCCGCTGCGCCGTTGGAGGACGGCGGCGGCGTGACCCGCTCCAGGAAGCGCAGCAGTTCGACCGGGAACGGCAGCACCACGGTGGAGTTCTTCTCCGCGGCCACTTCGACCACCGTTTCCAGCAGCCGCAGCTGCAGTGCCGCGGGCTCGGCGGCCATCACATCGGCGGCCGCGGCCAGTTTCTCCGACGCCTGCAATTCGCCGTCGGCGGTGATGACCCGGGCCCGCCGTTCCCGTTCGGCCTCGGCCTGGCGCGCGATGGACCGCTTCATCGAATCCGGTAGCACGACATCTTTGATCTCGACCCGGTCGATGTGGATCCCCCAGCCCACCGCGGGGTTGTCGATGAGCAGTTCCAGACCTTGGTTGAGCCGCTCACGGTTGGACAGCAGGTCGTCCAGATTGCTCTTGCCGATGATCGACCGCAGCGAGGTCTGGGCCACCTGACCGATCGCCGACATGTAGTCCTGGACGTCGACCACGGCCCGCACCGGGTCGATCACCTTGAAGTAGATGACCGCGTCGACGCGCACGGTGACGTTGTCGCGGGTGATGCCGTCCTGGGCGGGGATCGGCATCGTGATGATCTGCATGTTGACCTTCTGCAACCGATCGGCGACCGGAATCAGCATGGTCAGACCGGGTTGCCTGACGTTGTCCCGGACCCGGCCCAACCGGAACACGACGCCCCGTTCGTACTGCCTGACCACGCGGATGTTGCTCACGCCCAGCCAGAACAGGGCGATGGCGCCGGCCCCCAACAACGCGACCGTGTAGAGCATCTCCATGATCCGACCTCGATTCATGGCTTCGCCGGGGCCCGCATGCCCCATAGTTCGATTGTGCGACGCCGGTGCGCCGCCCGCCAGGACGGCGGCCGGCCGGTGCCCCTACCGGAGGTGAACAAGTCCCCGATAGTGTCTAGCGGACACAGCAGGATTCAGCGAGGGAGGCGATCATGACCGCAGCGGGTAAGCCGATTCGGGTCATCCAATGGACCACCGGAAACATCGGGCGACGCTCGCTGCACGCGATCATCGGTCGCGACGACATGGAACTGGTCGGCGTCTTCGCCCACGGCGCCGACAAGGTCGGCGTCGACGCGGCCGAGCTGGCCGGCCGGTCCGAACCCACGGGGGTCCTGGCCACCAACTCGATCGACGACCTGATCGCGCTGAAACCCGATGCCTGCTGTTACAACCCGTTGTGGCCCAACATCGACGAACTGGTCGCGTTGCTGGAGGCCGGGGTCAACGTGTGCTCCAGCGCGGCCTGGATCACCGGCGGCAAGCAGACCCCGGAAGACCTCGATCGCATCCGGAAGGCCTGTGAGACAGGCAAATCCACCATCTTCGGCAGTGGCGCCCACCCGGGCATGACCAACATGGTCGGCATGGTGCTGTCCGGCTCGTGCGAGCGCGTCGACGAGATCCGCATCACCGAATCGGTGGACTGCTCGACCTACGAATCCGCGGGCACCCAGTCGGCGATGGGATTCGGCCAGGACCCAGAGACCCCGGGCCTGGCCGAGAGCGTGCGCCGCGAGAGCGAGGTGTTCGCCGAGTCCGCGGCCATGATGGCCGACGCCATCGGCGCCAAGCTGGACCGGATGACCTTCGACGTCACCTTCACCGCCGCCACCGATGATTCCGATCTGGGTTTCATGCAGATCCCCAAGGGCACCGTGGGCAGCGTCTACGGCTACCACCGCGGCTGGGTCGGCGACAAGAACGTGGTGAGCGTCGGATTCAACTGGACCATGGGCGATCACGTCACCCCGCCCAAACCCCTTGAGCACGGCCACGTCATCCAGGTCTTCGGACTGCCCAACATGCGCACCGTGCTGCACTGCCTACCGCCCAAGGACTGGACCGAACCCGGCTTCATGGGGCTGGGCATGATCTACACCGCGCTGCCCGTCACCAACGCGGTGCCCGCGGTGGTGGCCGCCCCACCCGGGATCGTCACACTCAAGGACATGCCGCCGATCACCGGCCGGTTCGCCGGCTGACGCCCGCCGCAACGTCGTCGCCGATGCCCGCTCCGTCGGCTCCGCCGACGATGGCCCTCAGCGCCGCGACGTGACCGTCGAACGCCACGCGGCCGGCGTCGGTGAGCCGGGCGTGCACCTTGTGCCGGCTCCCGTCGAGGCGCCGCTCGGTGGCGACATACCCCGCGTTTTCCAGAATCGCCAGCTGCTTGGACAACGCTGAATCCGAAAGCCCCAGGGTCTCTTTGAGGTAGGAGAACTCCGCCCAATCCGCGGCGGCCAGCGTCGCCACCAGCGTCAGGCGCGTGCTGGGGTGGATCAGTTCGTCGAAGTGCGGCACCGGCGTCATGCACGGGTCCAGCGGCACAGGGTGCGCAGGATCTCGGGGCCGCCCAGCCCGACGACCGCGGCGACAAACACCGCCGCGGCAGTCCCGGCATGGCGGGTTCCGTCGGCACCCAGCGCGAATCCCACCGCGATGGTCAGGCCGACCAGTGCGATCAGCATGCCGATGACCACCAGCGGAATCCGACGCCAGGCCGTGTCCGCGCTGACCTGCAGCCGGTTGGTCCTGCGGCGACCGTCCAGACGGCGTGAGGCGATCACGGAGTGAACGGCACCGAACCCGATCGTGGCTGCGATGACGAGCCATTGCGGGCCGAAATCGCCGACGATCCCGAGGAATACCCAGCCCGCCGCCAAGATCCACCAGTACCACCGGGGCAGGCCGACTTCGTCGGCGACCCGCGCCGTGGCGCGGTCGACAGCATCCAGTGCGGCGCGCGCATCGGCCGGTGTCGGGTCTCCCATGGTCCCATCTCCACTTTCCCACATGGAAAGTAGAATCCACTTTCCATGCGGGAAAGTCAAGGTTTCCAACCGGGTGCTACCGGCGTCGACAATCTCGGGGGGCACACGCCCCTAGGCATCCTCCACGGTGATGCACGCACCGACCGCGCCGCCGCCGACGTGCACGGCGAGTACCGAACCCATGTCCGTCACCGACAGTGACCGCAGGTGCGGCAGGCGCTCGGTGAGTGCAGCCGCGATCTCCTCGGCACCGTCCGGGTTGTCGACGTGGTGCACGACCACGCTCACGGCACGGTCCCCCGCCGCGTCGGCGATCTGATCGACAAGTGCCGCATGTGCTTTCGATATGGTCCGGATGCGTTGCGAGAGCACCAGCCGGCCGTCCACATCCAGGCGCAAAAGCGGTTTGAGTGACAGTGCCGTACCCAGCCACGACGCCGCCGCACCGATCCGGCCGCTGCGCCGCAGGTTGTCGAGCCGGTGCACGACGATGAACGCCTGCCCGCGCGGGATCGCGGCGCGCGCCGCGGCCTCGACACCGTCGAGTGTTCCTCCGTCACGGGCTGATTCGGCCGCGGCCAGGGCTACGAAGCCCACCCCCATTGCCGCAGCGCGGGAGTTCACCACCCGTACGGCCTGCCCGATCTCGCGGGCAACCGCTGCCGCTGTGCTGTAGGTACTCGACAGCGCAGCCGAAATATGGACTGCGACAACACCGTCGCCACCGCTGTCGGCCAGCGCCTGCCTATAGGTCTCGGCGAGATCGGCCGGCGAGGCGCCCGACGTCGTGACCCTGGCCCGGTCGTAGATGGCCGCCGGGATCGGATCAACGCCGTCGCGCCAGTCACTGCCGTCGTCGAGGATGTGCAACGGCACCTGCCGGATTCCCCACTGCTCGCACAACTCGGGTCGCAACCGCGACGTCGAGTCGGTCACCACCATGACCGCCATCGTCAGTCTGTGGAATCCAGTTGTGGCACACCGGCATCGGCCAGGCCCTTGAGCATCAACTCGGCCACGGCCCGGTGGGCTTCGAAATTCCAGTGGATGCCGTCGGGGTTGCCGCGCCCACCGAGGACCTCGTCGGCCACCGCGGCCTTGAGGTCCACCAACGGCACGTCGTGCTCCTGCGCCCAGGCCGTGATGGCCTTGACCGTGGGCTCGCGCCCGTGATGGGCCTTGCCGTACGTATCGGCGATGTGCACCGACGGCAGCGAGGCCACCACCGGAATGCCGGGCCGGTTGAAATCGATGGCGTTGCGCGTCATCTCGAGGTACTCGACCGTGACGTGCGGGGGCAGCGCCGCTCGTGAGATCGGCGACAGCCGGGGCTGCAGCCAACCGTAGCCGTCCCGTGCCCAGCGCCGCAGCCAGGCCGGACGCACATAGCGGATCAGCTCGCGCAGCGCCGTCGGCAGCGGAGACGGCAGTGAATCCATGCCGCTGGTGGCGAAGACCACCGCACCCGCGCGCGGCAACGCAGCCCATGCCCGCGGATCCTGCGTCGAGGCCCACCAGACGTCGCGACAGGTCCAACCGATCCGGCCGATGAGTTCCACATCCCAGCCCAGCTGCTCGGCCACGATGTTGGGCCAGATCCGCGGATCGTCGGACGGCAGACCACCGGTCGGGCCGAAATAGGACAGCGAGTCGGCGAATACCAACAGCACCGGCTTGCGATCAGGAGAGCGATCAGAGGACATCGTTGGCCACCTGCGCCGAGGCATTCCAGACATCCAGCCGCCACCGGGTCGCGTCGAAATCTCCGTCATCGTCGGAATGTCCGGACAGCTGAACCCAACTGGCGTTGCCCATCCCGCCGAGCACCGGCCAGTTGTCCACCGGCAGGCCGAGCAGCCCGGCGGTCAGCGCCGCGATCAGCCCGCCGTGCGCAACCAGCACAACGGGGCGGTCCGAGCCGTCAAGACCCCACTCCGCTTGTCCGGCAACAAGTTCAGCGACCACTGGGACGCTGCGGTCGGCCACGTCGACACGGCTCTCACCGCCGTGCGGTGCCCACCGTGCATCCTCGCGCCAGGCCACGCGAGCGCCCGGGGCCATCGCGTCGACTTCCTGGTGGGTCAGGCCCTGCCAGTCCCCCAGATGCGTCTCACGCAGCCGCTTGTCCACCTGTACCGCGATACCGGCGCGATCACCGAGGGTCACCGCGGTGTCGAGGGCGCGCGTGAGATCCGAGGACACGATCAACAGCGGCTGGCGCTTGGCCAGCACCTCCGCAGCCGCGGCGGCCTGGTCGCGCCCGAGATCGGACAGCTCGGTGTCGAGCTGACCCTGCATCCGGCTGCCCGCGTTGTACTCGGTCTGGCCGTGGCGCAACAGCACCAGCCGACGGACCCTCATGCCGCCCTCATTCCGCCGACTCCGGGTCCACCGGCCCACCGAGATCGACCGGAACCGTCGGGCAATCGCGCCACAACCGTTCCAGGGCGTAGAACTCCCGCTCGTCCTGGTGCTGGATGTGCACCACGATGTCGACGTAGTCGAGCAACGTCCAGCGCCCCTCGCGGGTGCCCTCGCGGCGCGCGGGCTTGTAGCCGGCCAGCCGCATCTTGTCCTCGACCTCGTCGACGATCGCATTGACCTGGCGCTCGTTGGAGGCCGACGCGATCACGAAGCAGTCGGTGATTACCAACTGCCCCGACACGTCGATGACCACCACATCGTCTGCCAGCTTGGCCGAAGCAGCCTGGGCGGCCACCGTCGCCATCGCGACGGCCTCGTCGGTCGCGCTCATCGAACCGGCTCCATGATGTGTTCACCCTTCCCGTCTGCGGAGTACAACCCGCGTTTGGTCACGTACTGGACCACGCCGTCGGGCACCAGGTACCAGATCGGCCGGCCTTCGGAGGCCCTCTTACGGCAGTCGCTGGAGGAGATCGCCAGCGCGGGCACCTCGACCAACGTCAGTGCGTCCGGCGGCAGCTCGCGCAGCGCCGCCTCGATATGGTCACCGTCCAGCTCGTAGCCCGGCCGGCTGACGCCGACGAACCTCGCCATGGAGAACAGGTCTTCCCAGTTCTGCCAGGACAGGATCGATGCCAGGGCATCGGCTCCGGTGATGAAGAACAGGTCGGTGCCGGCGTTGAGATCACGCAGGTCACGCAGGGTGTCCTTGGTGTAGGTCGCCCCGCCCCGGTCGATGTCGACCCGGCTGACCGAGAAACGCGGGTTGGACGCGGTCGCGATCACCGTCATCAGATACCGATCCTCGGCCGCGCTGACCTGCCGGTCGTGTTTCTGCCACGGCTGACCGGTCGGGACGAACACAACTTCGTCGAGTTCGAACAGGTCCGCCACCTCACTGGCGGCGACCAGGTGCCCGTTGTGGATGGGATCGAACGTCCCACCCATCACACCCAACCTGCGCCGTCTTGCCACAAAGAGGCAGCTTACGGGAGCGTTGACGGGCGCAGGCACCCGTGCGAACCCGGCGGCTCGGGGCTGACGCGACGCTCGCGCTCAGACCGGCAGCAACCCGTCGATCACCGCGGCCAGCTGCTTGGCCGAGCGGCACTCGTGCATCGGGATCGTTTCGAGGTATTTCGGCACCGCGGAATCCCCGCTGCCCCACAGGTGCTTGGGCTCCGGGTTGAGCCAGTGCGCGTGCCGGCTGGCCGACACCATGTGGGCGAGCAACGCCGTCTCGGGGTTGCGGTAGTTGTTCCGACCGTCGCCCAGCACCAGCAGCGAGCTGCGCGGCGACAGCACGTTGGGGTACTTGTCCAGGAACGACACGAAGGCGTGGCCGTAGTCGGAGTGCCCGTCGCGGGTGTAGACGCCCGCCTCACGGGTGATGCGCTGCACCGCGACCGCCAGATCGGCCTCCGGCCCGAACATGTCGGTGACCTCGTCGGTGGTGTCGATGAAGGCGAAGACACGAACCCGGGAGAACTGCTGGCGCAGCGCCGAGACCAGCATCAGGGTGAAGTGGCTGAACCCGGCCACCGACCCGGACACGTCGCACAGCACCACGAGCTCGGGACGGGCCGGATGCGGCTTCTTGAGCACCACGTCGATCGGCACACCGCCGGTGGACATCGACTTGCGCAGCGTCTTGCGCAGGTCGATCTCCCCGGACCTGGACCGTCGGCGCCGGGCCGCCAGCCGCGTCGCCAACGTGCGTGCCAGCGGTTGCACGGTCTTGCGCATCTGGCGGAGCTGCTCACCGGATGCGCGCAGGAACTCGACGTTCTCGGCCAGTTGCGGCACCCCGTACATCTGCACGTGGTCGCGGCCCAGCTGCTCGGCGGTGCGGCGCTTGGTCTCGGACTCGACCATCTTGCGCAGCTGGGAGATGCGCTGGGCGGCCAGGGCCTTGGCGATCTCTTCCTGGGTCGGCGTGGGCTCGTCGCCGTAGGGGGCGAGCAGCCCGGCCAGCAGCCGGCCCTCCAGATCGTCGAGGCTCATGGCCTTGAGCGCCTGATACGACGAATACGACGGGCCGCGGCTGGAGTTGTAACGGCCGTAGGCCTCGACGATGCGGGCGATCATCGCCGCCATCCGGTCGTCGAGGTTGGCCAGATCCTCGTTGTCGGCCAGCATCTGCACCAGCGCGTCGCGCATCGCCTCGATGTCCTCGGGCGGCAGCTGGAGCCGATCCTCGTCGCCGGTGTCGCCCTCGCCCTCCTCATCGAGCACGGTGCGGGCGCCGAGCGCCGCCGGGAAGAACAGGTCGAACATCGCGTCGTAGGTCTCGCGGTGGTCGGGGCGGCGCAGCACCGCGCAGGCGATGCCCTCGCGCAATGTCTCACGATCGCCCAACCCCAGCACCGTGATGACCCGGCCGGCGTCCACGGTTTCCGACGGACCGACCGAGATACCCTGCCCGCGAAGGGCTTCGACGAACTCGACGAGGTGCCCGGGCAGCCCGTGCGGGGCCAGCGGCTGGGGCGGTCGAACCCGGCGGGGCACCATCAGTTGAGCCTGAGCTCGCCCGCAGCGCGCTGCTGGTCGGACTGGTGTTTGAGCACCACGCCGAGGGTGGCGGCGATCATCTCGTCGTCGATGGTGTCCAGGCCCAGGGCCAGGACGGTGCGGCCCCAGTCGATCGTCTCGGCGACCGACGGCAGCTTCTTGAGCTGCATACCGCGCATCACACCGATGATCCGCACCAGCTCGGTGGCGATGTGCTCGGGCAGTTCGGGCACCCGGGACAACAAGATGCGGCGCTCCAGATCCGGATCCGGAAAGTCGATGTGCAGGAACAGGCAACGACGCTTGAGCGCCTCGGAGAGCTCGCGGGTGGCATTCGAGGTGAGGACCACGAAGGGCGGCCGTTCGGCGGTGATCGTGCCGAGTTCCGGGACGGTGACCGCGAAGTCGGAGAGCACCTCCAACAGCAGGCCCTCGATCTCGATGTCGGCCTTGTCGGTCTCGTCGACCAGCAGCACGGTCGGGTCGGTGCGCTTGATCGCGGTCAGCAGCGGACGCGTCAGCAGGAACTCTTCGCTGAACACGTCCATCTTGGTCTGGTCCCAGTCGCCGCCGTTGGCGTTCTGCCCGGCCTGGATCCGCAGGATCTGCTTGGCGTGGTTCCACTCGTAGAGCGCGCGGGCCTCGTCGACGCCCTCGTAGCACTGCAACCGCACCAGCTCCGAGCCGGTGGTCGCGGCGACCGCGCGGGCCAGCTCGGTCTTGCCGACACCCGCGGGGCCCTCCACGAGCAACGGCTTGCCCAGCCGGTCGGCGAGGAACACCGCTGTCGCGGTGGCGGTGTCGGGCAGGTATCCGGTCTCCGCCAGGCGGCGCGCGACATCGTCGATGTCGGCGAACAACGGAGCGGGGCGAGCGGGCACGCTCATGTGGTCTCCTGGTCTCTATCTGGTCGGCGCCTAGGCCGGGCGGGTCTGACCGTCTCCCCAAACGATCCATTTGGTGGAGGTCAGTTCGGGCAGGCCCATGGGTCCGCGGGCATGCAGCTTCTGGGTGGAGATGCCGATCTCTGCGCCGAAACCGAACTGCTCTCCGTCGGTGAACGCGGTGGACGCGTTGACCATCACCGCAGCCGCGTCCACCTGTTCGGTGAAGCGCTGGGCCGCAGCAAGATTCGTTGTCACGATGGCCTCGGTGTGTCCGGTGCCGTACTCGTTGATGTGGGCGATCGCGGCGTCGAGACCGTCGACCAGGGCCACGGCGATGTCCATCGAGAGGAATTCGGCGTGCAACTCCTCGTCGGTGGGGTCGGCGTGCACCGTGACCCCTGCCTCACGCAGCGCGGAGGTCAGCCGGGGCAGCGCGGTGGCCTCCAGCGCCTTGTCCACCAGCAGCGTCTCGGCGGCATTGCAGACGCTGGGACGCCGGGTCTTGGAGTTCAGCAGGATCTTCTCGGCAACGTCGATATCGGCCGCTTCATGAACGTAGACATGGCAATTGCCGACGCCGGTCTCGATCGTGGGCACCTGGGCGTCGCGCACCACGGCCTCGATCAGGCCGGCTCCCCCGCGCGGGATCACCACGTCCACCAGACCACGGGCCTGGATCAGGTGCGTGACACTGGCGCGGTCATGGCTGGGCAGCAACTGCACGGCATCCAAGGGCAAACCGACCGACGCCAGTGCCGAACGCAGCGCGGTCACCAGTGCCTCGTTGGACCGGGCCGCGGACGAACTGCCGCGCAGCAGAGCGGCATTGCCCGATTTCAGGGTGAGCCCGAAGGCATCGACCGTGACGTTGGGACGGCCCTCGTAGACCATGCCGACCACGCCGAGCGGCACCCGCTGCTGACGCAGCTGCAGGCCGTTGGGCAGGGTCCGGCCGCGCAGCACCTCGCCGACCGGGTCGGGCAGACCGGCGACCTGGCGCAGACCGGCGGCGATGCCGTCGACGCGTTGCGGGTTGAGCGCCAGCCGGTCGAGGATCGACTCCGGGGTTCCGGCCTCGCGCGCGGCCTCGACATCGGCGGCGTTGGCCGCGAGGATCTCGTGGACGTGGGCCAGCACGCTGTCGGCGGCGGCATGCAACGCGCGGTTCTTGGTCTCGGCGCTCAGGGTGCCCAGGATGCGGGCGGCGACTCGTGCCCGACGCGCCGCCTCGTGCACCTGGTCGCGCAGGTCGGCGTGCGGCACCGCAGTCGCCGGAGACTCTGTCTGAACGCTCATCTAGCCAGCGTATCGGACCTGTTCACGTCCTTCGACACGTGTCAGGCGCCACTGACGCCTCAGCCCGGTTAGCCTTTTTATCTATGGCCGCTGCGCGGGTTTGCGTCGTCGGGAGTATCAACGCCGATCTCACGTTCACCGTCGGTGCGCTGCCGCGCCCGGGACAGACGGTGCTCGCGTCGTCGCTGTCATCGGCGCCCGGCGGCAAGGGCGGCAATCAGGCGGTGGCGGCCGCGCGGGCCGGCGCCGACGTCGAGCTGGTGGCCGCGGTCGGAGACGATCCCGCCGCCACGATCCTGCGCCGTCACCTGCAGGCCAACGGAGTCGGGGCCGACGCCGTGACGTGCATGCCGGGGCCCAGCGGATCCGCCGCGATCCTCGTCGACACCGTCGGGGAGAACTGCATCGTGGTGGCACCGGGCGCCAACTCGCGGCTCGAAGTGGATTCCGCGGCGGCCCGCTCGGCGATCGTCTGGAGCGAGGTCACCCTGATCCAGTTGGAGATCCCGGTGGCGACGGCGATCGCCGCGGCCAAGCTGGCCCGGGCCGCCGGGGCGGTGGTGATGCTCAACGCCTCGCCGGGAGGTACGCCCGCCCATCACCTGCTGGCCCTGTCGGAACTGGTCGACGTCGTGGTGGTGAACGAGACCGAGGCGGCGGAGTGGCATTGGCCGGTGCGGCACCTGGTGATCACCAGGGGCGCACGAGGGGCCAGCTACCTGGGCGAGGACGAGCGCTTCGACGTGCAGGCACCCGCGGTGCGGGCGTTGGATACCGCCGGTGCCGGTGACGTGTTCGCCGGGGTGCTGGCCGCAGGGTGGACCACGGGCCACGAGCAGGCACTGCGCCGCGCCTGTGCGGCCGGAGCCCTGGCCACGCTGGTGCGAGGGGCCGGCAACTGCGCGCCGTCCGCCGGCGACATCGATGCCGTCCTCACCCACTGAGACGGCCAACTGAAGCCGATACCGTTGGCGTTATAGTCGCCAACCATGACACAGGGACTCTCTCCACGGCCCCCCGAAGGCGACTGGCTCGGCACGCCATACCTGAAGTTCGAGCGGCAGGGCCCGTTCGGTGTGGTCACCCTGGATCGGCCCGAGGCCCGCAATGCGATGACCCCGGCCATGTACTTCGGCATCCGGTACGCGGTCACCCACGTCGAGGCGGACCCTGACCTGGCCGGCCTGCTCATCACCGGCACCGGCGACGTGTTCGCACCGGGCGGTGACCTCGGCGGCGGCAACGGTGTCGACGACTGGATGAGCTTCGGTGCGGCTCTGTCGATGGACGTCACACCGTTCGAGACACTGCGCCAATCGGTCAAGCCCGTGGTGAGCGCGGTCAACGGGTTGTGCCAGGGCGGTGGGCTGCAGATCGCGATCTGCAGCGACATGGCCGTGGTCAGCGACCGCGCCACGTTCCGGGTGCCCGAGTTGTACCGCGGTATCGCCGACACCTACTACAGCCAGATGCTGGCCCGTCTGATCGGCCCGGTGCGGACCCGCGACCTGATGTTCACGGGACGCACGCTCAGCGCGCAGGAGGCCGTCGACTGGGGCATGGTCGCCAGGATTGTGACCCATGACGAATTGCTCACTGCCGCAACCGAAGTGCTCGCTCAGTGTTGCCGGACCGCACCCCGGGCCCGCGGCGTGGTCAAGTCCAGCCTGGATAGCTACATGGGCCTCTACGACCGCATCGGCATGAAGGCCAGCTACAGCGGCGACGAGGCGATGGAGGGCTTCCGGGCATTCAAGGCACGTCGCTCACCCGAATGGGTGCATCCAGACCTGCGGGCCGAGGGCCGGCTCTAGACATCCACCAAGACGCGGCCCCCGGCATCGCTAGACGCTGACCACCTCCTGAGCGGCGTCGGCCGCGGGGTGCGCGTTGGCACCGGGTCCCACGGTCGGCAGCGACACTTCCACACCGGAGATGTCGATGACGCCGAACTGGGTGAAGTTGAGGAACGGTGTGGCCGAACTGGTGATCTGCACCGTGGCGGTGTGCCCGGGCTCCAGCGTGTAGGCGACGGCCTCCATCGGAATGGTGACGGTGTGCTCCTTACCGTCGAGGGTGACCGGGATCGCCGTGACCACGTTGCCGATCACCTGCCCGGTCTGGTCGTCGACGATCTGGGCGTAGACGTGACGGCTGGTGCCGATGCCGGAGTAGGTCATCGTCAGTTCGGGCGCCCCGACGATCTGGGTCGCGGTGCCCGACGGCGCGGTCACCGTGGTGTTCACCGCGTTGGCCGCCTTGGTGCCGTCGCCGAGCCCGAACGGAATCCCCGCGGCGCCCGGTCCGGAACCGCCGAGGATCGGGACGATCCCCAACACGCCACCGCCGCCGGACGCCGTGACCGGTGTGCCGGTGAAATCGGGGTCGGATGGCAGCAGATCGGACGTGTAGTGATCGCCGTTCTGGTCGATCCACTGGAACCTGGGAAGACCGTCGTCCACGTCTTCGCCCTTGTGCTTGACGTAGGTGTCCAACCAGCTCAGCGTCGCGGTCTGGACCATCTCCGCGCTGTCACCGGGCGGGGTCTCGCAGTTGCCGTGGCCGCCACAGAACCAGACCATCTTCACCGGCACCCCGTTGGCGTCCAGGATCGTCGCGTTGTCGATCGCCTGCTGCAGCGGGAACAACACGTCGACGGTGCCCTGGATGATCAGTGTCGGAGCGGTGACCTTGTTGACCAGGGCGGTCGGGCCGCTGCTGGCCAGGATGGCCTGCTGCTCGGGGGTAAGGACGCCGAGCACCGCACCGGTGAAGATGCCGCTGTACAGCTGGCTGTTGATGTTCGCGCCGGATGTCACCAGCGACAGCAACAGCAGCGCGGCATACGACGTCTTGAACGCCCCGTTGGGGTACAGCGAACCGTTCAGGGAGTTCCACGAGATCGTCGGGACGATCGCGTCGACCCGGTTGTCGGTGCCCGCGGTGACCCACTGGATACCGCCGCCGTATGAAGGGCCCACCATGCCCATCCGCGGGTCGTTCGCCCCGTCGAGCTGGGTCCCGGGTTGCTTGGCCACATAGTCGATCAGGGCCGAGACGTCGCGGCCCTCGAAGAACGGGTTGTCCAGCTGCAGGATCCCGCCCGAGTCGTGCTCGCCGCGCGAATCCCAGGTGACGACGTTGTAGCCCGCATCGCGGAACGTGCCGACGCCGGTGGCGCCCCCGGAGTACGGGTTGGTGTCACCTGCACTGGACAGGCCCGCACCGCTGAAGATGGTCGGCGCCTCGTCGCCTGCCTCAAGTCCTGACGCCGGGAAGTAGTTCATGCTGATCTGCGCGCCGTCGAAGGACGTCACCTTGACCGTATAGGCCACCGGGGTGCCCGCCGGTGCCAGCTCGCCGACGTCGACGTTGACGTCCACCACCTCGGCGTCGCCGATGAGCGGCGCCAGCAGGTCGCTCACGACCGGCACCTGGTGAACGATCACCAGCACCTGCGGCACGAACGAGCCCACGATCGGGATCTGTTGCAGCGCAGCGTCGAACGCCGTGGTCTCGGCTACCAGGACGGTGAACTTCTCGGTGCCGCCGCTGTCGACCACGGTCGCGTAGGGCAGGAACGTGAAGGTCCCGTTGGCCGAGTTGAGCCGCACCTTGCCGCCTGCGCTCGGGTCACCGATGACGGTGTAGGTGAGCGGCAGACCGCTCGAACTGGTGGCCCCGGTGGTGCCGTGGATGATGCCGTCGGTGATGCCGACCGATGGCGCCGCGACGATGCCGCCGGTGGCGCCCGCGGTCGGAGACACGGCGGCCGTGGAGAACTCCCGACGCGCGGCCGCCAGCAAAACCCACTCGGCAGGCGAATCGGGCGCGGGTGCGGTAGGCGAATTTCCGGCCAGCGTCCTGGCGATGTCGTTGACGACGGTCTCGATCAAGCCCCGCACGGGAGCCGCGCCTGCGGCCGGCGCTGCCTCGGTCTCGGCCGTCGCGGTGATCGCCGGTGTCGTTGCGGGTTCGTCAGCCAGACCCGTTTCGACGGCCTCGGTCGTCGGCTCGTCATCGGTCGCGTCCGACTCCGGCGTCCGAACGTGATCGCGCAGCGGACGGGGCAGATTCGGCTTGGCGGACAGTCCCCGCAGCGTCTCGGCGGGCTTGGTGACCTTGGGTTTTTCGGCCGGGGCCGAGTCGCTGCCGTGACGGGTCAGGCCGGCCTCGACCGCAGCCTGCGCCTCTGACAGTCGGTCGGTGATCGACTGCACGACGTCGGACTTCGGCGTCGTCGCGCTGACGCGGTGGCGGCCGGATTCACCGAGCTTGGCCGCCCGGTCCTTGATCGCCGCGCGTACCGCGGCCTGCCGCGAAGACTGGGCGCCCTGCCGGTCCTTGGCGGGGCCCTTCTTGGCGCCCGGCGCGGATGGGGACTGCGACGAGGTGTCGCTGGAACCGGGTGATGCCGAGGCGGCCGGTGCGCTCAGCACCTGCCCGCCCAGCACGACAGCCGATCCGACCCCGAGCGCGACCGCCAATCCGCCTACCCGACCGACGTACTTCGCAGCACCCAACGCAACCTCCTCGACCCGACATCCGGCACCGCCGGAACTGTGACCCGCCGCACATTAGCGCGCCGATGTGAGCCAGAAGGTTAGCTTGTCAATTTTTTGCGTCGTCAATTGGGTGAACCGACCATTGGGGCCGGTCAGAACTACTGCTCGGGAACGCTCCGCTCGATCTCGTCGAGCCAGATCCGCGCCGACATGTCCGACGGCGCCCGCCAGTCGCCACGCGGCGACAGGGCGCCGCCATGCGACACCTTGGGGCCGTTCGGCAGCGCCGAACGCTTGAATTGCGAGAACGAGTAGAACCGCTGCGCGAACACCTGCAGCCAGTGCCGGATCTCCTTGAGCGAGTACGCCGGCGCTTGTCCTCGGGGAACCCGGCGGGCCAGTCACCGAGGGACGCGTCATGCCAGGCATGCCAGGCCAGGAACGCCACCTTCGACGGACGGAACCCGTAGCGCAGCACCTGGAACAACGAAAAATCCTGCAGCGCATAGGGACCGACCTTGGCCTCGCTGCTCTGGATCTCCTCGTCCTCGCCGGTGGGCACCAGCTCAGGGGTGATCTCGGTGTCCAGCACCGATTGCAGGACCTCGTTCACCTCAACGCCGAACTGGTCCGAGGAGATCACCCACCGAATCAGATGCTGGATCAGGGTTTTCGGCACCCCGCCGTTGACGTTGTAGTGCGACATCTGGTCGCCGACGCCGTACGTCGACCAGCCCAGCGCCAGCTCGGACAGGTCGCCGGTGCCGAGCACGATGCCCCCGCGCTGATTGGCCAGCCGGAACAGATAGTCGGTTCGCAGGCCGGCTTGGACGTTCTCGAACGTGACGTCGTAGACCTTCTCGCCTCGGCCGAACGGATGGTCCATCTCGGTGAGCATGAGCTCGGCGGTCTTCTTGATGTCGATCTCGGCGAACGTCACGCCCAGCGCCTCACTCAGCCGGATCGCGTTGTTCTTGGTGTGCTCGCCGGTGGCGAAGCCGGGCATGGTGAACGCGAGAATGTCACTCCGCGGACGGTTTTCCCGATCCATCGCCCGGGCCGCCACGATCAGGGCATGAGTGGAATCCAGACCGCCGGAGACCCCGATCACCACCTTGGGGTAGTTCAGCGCCCGCAGTCGCTGCTCCAGACCGGAGACCTGGATGTTGTAGGCCTCGTAGCAATCCTGTTGCAGCCGCGCGGGATCCGCCGGAACGAACGGGAAACGCTCGATCTCACGCAGCAGCCCGATGTCGCCCGTCGGCGGGTCGAGCTGGAACTCGATGCGGCGGAACGAATCCACGAGACCGCCGTGGTGTCTGGCGTTGTCGTCGAACGTGCCCATCCGCAGCCGCTCGGACCGCAGCAACTCCAGATCCACGTCGGCCACCGAGCGTCGTTCACCGCGGGGGAAGCGCTCACTCTCGGCGAGCAGCAGCCCGTTCTCCCAGATCATGGTCTGGCCGTCCCAGGCCAGGTCGGTGGTCGACTCCCCCTCACCGGCAGCGGCGTACACGTAGGCGGCCAGGCACCGCGACGAGGCCGAACGGGCCAGCAGCGCACGGTCTTCGGCGCGGCCCACGGTGATCGGGCTGCCCGAGAGATTGGCCAGCACCGTCGCACCCGCGAGCGCCGCTTGCGCGCTGGGCGGCACCGGCACGAACATGTCCTCACAGATCTCGACGTGCAGCACCAATCCCGGAAGGTCGGAGGCCACGAACAGCAGGTCGGGCCCGAACGGAACCTCCGCCCCGGCCACCCGAATGGTGCCGCGGACATCGGCGCCGGTGGCCATCTGCCTGCGCTCGTAGAACTCCCGGTAGGTGGGCAGATAGGACTTGGGTGCCACACCGAGCACGGCGCCGCGGTGGATGACGACCGCCGCGTTGTAGATCCGGTGCCGGTGCCGCAGCGGCGCACCGACCACCAGCACCGGTGCCAACACCACCGAGGCCGCGACGATTTCGATGAGCGCCTGTTCCACCGACTCCAGCAGGGCATCCTGCATGAGGATGTCGTCGATCGAATAGCCCGACAACGTCAGCTCGGGGAACACCGCGACGGCCACGCCATCGTCGTGGCAGGCCTGCGCCAACCGGAGCACCGATTCGGCGTTCGCCGGCGGATCCGCCAGCGCCGTGTGGTGGGTGCAGGCGGCAACCCGCGCGAAACCGTGGTGGTAGGCGCTGTAGAAGTCCATCACGCCCATTGTGACCCGAAAAGCATCGATATCGGGCCACTGGGTACCAATTGACGCAGGAGCGATACCGCCCCGGGGGTTGCGGACAGGCTCGACCGCTACCGCCTCACGGGCGGCCTATCCTGGCGAAGGTGGATGCCCCCGAACTCGTCGCCCTACTTCAGGGCCGCCGCGTCGCGGTACTGACCGGGGCCGGGATGTCGACCGATTCCGGCATCCCCGACTACCGCGGCCCGGATTCCCCCCCGAGCAATCCGATGACGATCCGGCAGTTCACCTCCGATCCGGTGTTCCGCCAGCGGTACTGGGCCCGCAATCACGTCGGCTGGCGCCACATGGACGAAACCCTGCCCAACGCCGGGCACCGTGCCCTGGCCGCGCTGGAATCCACCGGGGTGGTGAGCGGACTGATCACCCAGAACGTGGACCTGCTGCACAGCAAGGCCGGCAGCCGGTCGGTGGTCAACCTGCACGGCACCTACGCGCAGGTGATCTGCCTGGGCTGCGGCGCGACCACGGGCCGCGACGAGTTGGCCGCCCTGCTGGAGACGGCCAATCCCGGCTTCATCGAACGTGCCGAGTCGGTCGGCGGCATCGCAGTGGCCCCCGACGCCGACGCCGTGATCAGTGAGACGAGTTCGTTTGTCATCGTGGACTGCCCGGTGTGCGGGGGCATGCTCAAACCCGACATCGTCTACTTCGGCGAGAATGTCCCCAAAGACCGTGTCGAACAAGCGTATTCGATGGTGGAGGACGCCGAGGCGCTGTTGGTGGCGGGTTCCTCGCTGACCGTGTATTCCGGCTACCGATTCGTCCGGCACGCGGCCGCGCACAACATCCCGGTGGGGATCATCAACCGCGGCCCCACCCGCGGCGACGACCAGGCCACGGTCAAGGTCGAGGCGGGCTGTTCGGAGATGTTGACGCTGCTGGCCGGCGAACTCAGGAGAACGTGCACGGCATCGCCCGGATAGCGTGCACGAAGTTGCCCTCCAGGTAGGCGGGCTCCCCCGCGGCGATATCGGGCAGCTGGTGCAACAGCTCACCGAAGATCGCCCGCAACTGCGTCCGGGCGACATGCGCACCCAGGCAGAAATGGCGGCCGCCGCCACCGAATCCGAGGTGTGGATTGGGCTTTCGGCTCAGGTCGAAAACCTCCGGCCGGTCGAACACCTCGGCGTCCCTGTTGCCCGAGGCGTAGAACATCACCACCTTCTCCCCCGCGGAGATCTGCTGTCCACCGAGTTCGACATCGACGGCCGCGGTGCGCCGGAAGGTCATCACCGGCGTCGCCCACCGGACGAACTCCTCGACTGCACCGCCGACCCGGTCGTCGAAATCCGCCATGAGCCAGGCTCTCTGATCGGGGTGGTCGGTGAGCGCCTTGAGCGCGTGGCTGGTGGTCTGGCGCGTGGTGTCGTTGCCCGCCACCGCCAGCAGCACGAAGAACGCCGCGACCTCGGCATCGGTGAGCCGATCCCCGTCGACCTCGGCGTGCACCAGCGCGCTGATCAGATCATTGCCCGGGCTTTCCCTGCGTTCTGCGGCAAGCGCATTCGCCACCTGATGCAGGTACATCTGGTTCTGAAGCAGCACCTCCAGCGGGTTGCGCCCGGCCAGGTAGACCGGGTCCGCCCAGGACACCAGCGCGTCGGCGGCATGTGCCACCCGCTGCCGTTCGGACTCCGGGATCCCGACCATGTCCGACAGCGTTCTGATGGGCAGTTCCTTGGCGCACTGGTCGACGAAGTCCACCCCGCTGCCGACTTCCTTGAGCTCGGCCACGATCTCGCGGGCGTTCTCCTTGATCGAGTCTTCGATGCGGGCCACCTGCCGAGGCGTGAACGCGGCGTGGACCAGTTTGCGGATCAGCGTGTGCCGAGGCGCGTCCATCGCCAGGAACGACTGTGAGGCCTCGAGCAGCTCTTCCGGAACGGATTCGAACAGCACCCCCTTGCCCGACAGGAATGTCTCGCTGTCCCGGCTGACGGCCACGATGTCGGCGTGCCGGGTCACCGCCCAGAACCCGCGATCGTCGGGATCTTTCATGAGGGCGTCCTCGACGGGCGGATGCCAGCTGACCGGGCGGGAGGTACGCAGTTCGGCGAACGTGACTTCACGATCGGCGGCCGTGGTGGCCCAGAACTTCCGCGACGACAGATCGATCGAGTCGTAGGGGCGTGCGGCGGAAGGCCAGGAGGGAGCTGATGTGATGGGCGACACAGTCATGTTGGTGACAATAGGTCTAGACAGTCTGTCTAGTCAAGGTGTGGCGAATGCCGATACTCTGAGGACATGCCATCGGTAACGCGAAAACCGCAGGCCAACCGAGAGGAACGGCGCGAGCGGATCGAACGCCAACTGCTCGATGCCACCGACCGGCTGATGGCGGACGGCACCAGCTTCACCGAGCTCAGCGTCGACAAACTGGCCACCGAGGCCGGGATCTCCCGGGCCAGCTTCTACATCTACTTCGAGGACAAGGGCCACCTGCTGCGCCGGCTGGCCACTCAGGTGTTCGGCGATCTGACCCAGGCAGCCGAACGGTGGTGGGACGTCTCGGGACGGCACGACCCCGCCGACGTCCATGCCGCCATGTCCGGCATCATCGCCAGCTATCGGACCCACCAGCCGGTGTTGATCGCGCTCAACGAGATGTCGGGCTACGACCCACTCGTCGGGCAGACCTACCGTGAGCTGCTGGCCGGGATCGGCGACCAGCTCACCAAGGTGATCGAAGACGGGCAGTACGACGGGTCGATCCGGCCACAACTGCCCGCCGCCGCCACCGCGAGCACGCTGACCTGGATGGTGGAGAGGACCTGCCACCAGAATCTGCCGTCACACCCGGCGTCCTACGACGCCGAGCTGGCCAACACGCTCACCCAGATCATCTGGGGTGCCCTGTATCTCGAGTCCCCCGAACTGTGATTTGTGGAGTTTCAGCCGTACGCGGGACGGCCAAGACCTCCACAAATCGCTAGGTGGCGACCAGGTCGTCGGCGTGCACCGCGGGCCGGCGCAGCTCGGCCGGCAGATCCGGCGTCGAGCGGCCGATGATCGCGGCCAGCTCCGAGGCCTCGTAGGCCACCACGCCACGCGCGACCGTCTGCCCGTCAAGCCCCCGCAGATCGACCACGTCACCGCCGTGGAAGTGACCGGTGACCTCGGTGATCCCCGCAGGCAGCAGAGAGCGACGCTGTTTGACGACCGCGTGCACCGCACCGTCGTCGAGAGTGAGCGCCCCGTGGGACTCCGCGGCGTGGCGAACCCAGAACCGCCGCGCCGACATCCGCTCGGGCCGCGGCGCGAACACGGTGCCGACCGAGGCATCGCTGAGGGCGGCACCGGCATCCGACGCGGCGGCCAGCAGCACCGGCACCCCGGCATCGGCGGCCAGTAACGCCGACGACAGCTTCGAGGCCATGCCTCCGGTGCCCAGGTGGCTACCCCCGCCGGCCACCACGCCGTCGAGATCGCCCTGTGCGGCGACCTCAGGAATGAAGCGCGCGTTGCCTTTTCGGGGATCGGAATCGTAGAGACCGTCGATATCGGACAGCAGGATCAGTGCGTCGGCGCCGACCAGCTGGGCCACCAGCGCCGAGAGCCGGTCGTTGTCACCGAACCTGATCTCGTTGGTGGCCACGGTGTCGTTCTCGTTGACGATCGCCACGGCGTGCAGGACGCGCAACCGGTCCAGGGTGCGCTGCGCGTTGTTGTGTTGCACCCGCATCGCAATGTCCTGTGCGGTCAGCAGAACCTGGCCGACCGTGCGGCTGTAGACGGCGAACGCCGAACTCCACGCGTTGACCAGGGCCACCTGCCCGACGCTGGCGGCCGCCTGTTTGGTGGCCAGATCCGTTGGGCGCTTGGACAGTCCGAGCGGCTCGATGCCGGCGGCGATGGCACCCGAGGACACGATCACCAGATCGGAACCGGCTTTCATCCGGCCCTCGATGGCCTCGACCAGGACCGCGAGCCGGCCCGCGTCGAAGACTCCGGACGGAGTGGTCAGCGCAGTGGTGCCGACCTTGACGACGACGCTGCGCGCGGTCCGAATCGCATTGCGATGTACCGACGGCGACGAGTCTGCGCTCGTCACTCGTCTTCACTCTGATCGTCGGTGGTCCTCGCGTGCGCGCTGGATTGGCGCCGCTCCCGCCGGGCGGCCTTGCGTTCGGCGGCGCCGATCCGGTCGGTCTGCTCGAGCCGGATGTCGGTGCCGCGCCCGGTCAGCGGCATGTCGATGCCGGCGGGGGTTTGCGGTTCCCAGTCGAAGGTCATGTCGCCGATGGTCACGGCGCAGCCGGGCTTGGCGCCCTTCTTCCACAACGCGTCCTCGACACCCAACCGGGCCAACCGGTCACCGAGGTAACCCACGGCCTCGTCATTGCCGAAGTCGGTCTGAGCGATCCAGCGCTCGGGACGGGTGCCACGCACGATGAACCCGCCGTCGCCGTCGGTCTCGACGGTGAAGCCACTCTCGTCGACCGCGATCGGCCGGATCACCGGACGCCTCGGTACCAGCGCCGGCTGCGCCTCGCGGTAGGCCTTCACCATCTCCCACAGCGCAAAGATCAACGGGCGCAAACCATCACGGCTGACCGTCGAGATCTCGTACACGGGCCAGCCAAACTTGGACTGCACTTCTTCACGCACGAAGTCGGCCAACTCCCGGGCATCGGGAACGTCGATCTTGTTGAGCACCACCGCACGTGGCCGCGAAGCCAAATCGCCCAGCGTCGAATCGCCTTGCAGGGTCGGGGTGTAGGCCGCGAGTTCGGCCTCCAGCGCCTCGATGTCGGAGATCGGGTCACGCCCGGGTTCCATGGTCGCGCAGTCGACGACATGCACGAGCACCGCGCAGCGCTCAAGGTGCCGAAGGAATTCCAGGCCCAGGCCCCGGCCCTCGGAAGCACCGGGAATCAGGCCGGGAACGTCGGCGACGGTGAAGGTGTTCTCGCCGGCCGACACCACGCCCAGGTTGGGCACCAGCGTGGTGAACGGATAGTCGGCGATCTTGGGCTTGGCCGCCGAGATGGTCGACACCAGAGAGGATTTGCCCGCCGACGGGAAACCGATCAGGCCGACATCGGCAACGGTCTTAAGTTCGAGGGTGAGATCGCGGGTCTGCCCCTTCTCACCGAGCAGGGCGAAGCCGGGGGCCTTGCGGGCCCGGGAAGCGAGTGCGGCATTGCCGAGACCGCCGCGACCACCCTGTGCGGCTTCGAACCGGGTACCGGCGCCGACCAGGTCGGCCAGCATCCGGCCGTCCTCGTCGAGCACCACCGTGCCGTCCGGCACGCGCACGATCAAGTCGTCGCCGGTGGCACCGTCACGATTGCTGCCCGCACCCGGCTTACCCGAGGGTGCGGAAACATGGGGATGGAAGTGGAAGTCCAGCAGGGTGTGAACCTGGGGATCCACGACGAGCACGATGCTGCCGCCGCGACCACCATTGCCGCCGTCAGGACCGCCGAGGGGTTTGAATTTCTCGCGGTGCACCGACGCGCAGCCGTGGCCGCCGTTTCCTGCACTCGCATGGATGACGACGCGGTCGACAAACCGGGGCATCGGACATCCTCTCCGTCGAATGTGAAGCTATTGCGATAGTCCTATCGAGAACTCGCAGCTGCTTCACATTCGCGGAGAATCCTCTGAGTCTCAGGCCTCCGGGCGCGGCACGGGAACGATGTTCACGTGCTTGCGACCGCGCTTGGAACCGAACTCGACGGAGCCGGGAGCCAGCGCGAACAGGGTGTCGTCGCCGCCACGGCCGACGTTGACGCCGGGGTGGAAGTGGGTGCCGCGCTGGCGGACGAGGATCTCGCCGGCCTTGACGACCTGACCACCGAACCGCTTGACGCCGAGTCGCTGTGCTGCAGACTCACGACCGTTGCGTGAGCTGGAAGCGCCCTTCTTGTGTGCCATTAGTTCGCTCCCTCGCTACTTGATGCCGGTGACCTTGAGCACTGTCAGCTGCTGACGGTGCCCCTGGCGCTTGTGGTAGCCGGTCTTGTTCTTGAACTTGTGGATGCGGATCTTGGGACCCTTGGTGTGCTCCAGCACCTCGCCGGTCACGGCGACCTTGGCCAGGTCGTCGGACTTGCTGGTGACCTTGGCACCGTCGACCACGAGGGCGACGGGCAGTGATACCGACGCGCCAGGCTCGGAGTCGAGCTTCTCAACCTTCACCACGTCACCGACGGCAACCTTGTACTGCTTGCCGCCGGTCTTGACGATTGCGTATGTCGCCATCGTGTCCTCTGCTCTGCTGCTCTCTGCGGGCGCGCGCTACCGGTCGGTGCGTGCGCGGGTCTTGGGTGGCGGGATGCCCCGCCGTCACCGGCCTGCGACTACTACAGGCACTGGAGACAACTGGTCAAGGGTACTTGACCAGCGGGTAGAGGGTCAAACCGCCCTCTACTCGTGGGTGGGCGGCCCTGCGGGCCTGGCTGCGGCGCGTCGACGAGTACGGCCGCGACTGGGCTGCACCTCGGCCACAACGGGCTCCGGTGCCTGGTAGACGTCCTCTTCCGACTCGTCGGAGTCGTCTGAGTCGTCGGAATCCTCGGAGTCGTCGAACTCGTCCGAGTCATCCTCATCCGAGTCATCCTCATCCGAGTCATCCTCATCCGAGTCATCGTCGTCCGACTCATCGTCGATGTCGTCCAGATCATCGTCGTCGTCGTCGAGGTCCTCGTCGTCGAGGTCGATCTCGTCCTCGTCGTCGTCCGATTCCTCGTCAGAATCCTCGTCCGATTCATCCGATTCATCGGGCTCGTCTTCGTCGGACTCGTCGACGTCCTGCGCGTCGAACTCACCGTCGGGAGATTCGTCGGTCACTTCCACGTCCTCGGGCGTGACCTGCTCGTCGCCTTCGCCGTCGGCAGTCTCGGCGACAGCGTGCTCGCCGAACTCTTCGTGGCCCTCATGACCTTCGTGATCTTCGTCGTGGCGACCGTTCGCCGCAGCCATCGCCTTGAACATCGGGTGTTCGCCGGCCGGATGGTCGGGCACCTTGACGACTGGCACCTCTTCGGGCTCGGGACGGGCATTACCCCTCTTGCCCCGCTTGCTGCGGCGGCCGCCGCCACCGCCACCGCCGCCACTGGATTCGGCCTTGCGGCCCGCGTTCGATGACGAGGCCGTGTCGACCGGGTCGCCGTGCAGCACGATGCCGCGGCCGGCGCAGTGCGTGCAGGTGGTCGAGAACGCCTCGACCAGACCGGTTCCCAGCCTCTTCCGGGTCAGCTGCACGAGGCCCAGTGAGGTCACCTCGGACACCTGATGGCGGGTGCGGTCCCGGCCCAGCGCCTCGGTCAGCCGGCGCAGAACCAGATCCCGGTTGGACTCGAGCACCATGTCGATGAAGTCGATGACCACGATGCCGCCGATATCGCGCAACCGCAGTTGCCGCACGATTTCCTCGGCAGCTTCCAGGTTGTTGCGGGTGACGGTCTGCTCGAGGTTGCCGCCGGCACCGGTGAACTTGCCGGTGTTGACGTCGACGACGGTCATCGCCTCGGTGCGGTCGATGACCAGGGTTCCGCCCGAGGGCAGCCACACCTTGCGGTCCAGCGCCTTGGCCAGCTGCTCGTCGATGCGGTGTACGGCGAACACGTCGGGAGCGTCGGCGCCGCCTGCGGGTTCGTACTTGGTGAGCCGGCCCACCAGATCGGGGGCGACGGTGTTCACGTACGAGTTGATCGTGGCCCAGGCCTCGTCACCGGAGACGATCAGACCCGAGAAATCTTCGTTGAACAGGTCGCGGATGACCTTGACCAGCACGTCGGGCTCTTCGTAGAGCGCGACGGCGGCGCCGGCCTTCTTCCCGGTGACCTCCTTGGCCTTGGCCTCGATCTCGGTCCAGCGCTGCTGCAGCCGCTCGACGTCGGAGCGGATGTCCTCTTCCTTGACGCCCTCCGAGGCGGTGCGGATGATCACGCCCGCATCGGCAGGCACGACCTCTTTGAGGATTTCCTTGAGCCGTTGGCGTTCGGTGTCGGGCAGCTTGCGGCTGATCCCGGTCGACGACGCGCCCGGCACGTAGACCAGATAGCGGCCGGCCAGCGAGACCTGCGTGGTGAGTCGGGCACCCTTGTGCCCCACCGGGTCCTTGCTGACCTGGACCAGCACATAGTCGCCCGGCTTGAGCGCCTGCTCGATCTTGCGGTTCGACCCGCCGAGCCCGGCGGCCTCCCAGTTCACCTCACCGGCGTAGAGCACACCGTTGCGGCCGCGGCCGATGTCGACGAAGGCGGCTTCCATCGAAGGGAGCACGTTCTGCACGATGCCCAGATAGATATTGCCGACCAGTGACGCCGACGCCGCTGAAGTGACAAAGTGCTCGACCACGACGCCGTCTTCCAGAACGGCGATCTGGGTGTAGCGGGCGCCCTCGTGCGGCGGCTCGGTGCGGACCTTGTCGCGGACGATCATCGTGCGCTCGACGGCCTCGCGACGGGCCAGGAACTCTGCCTCGCTCAGGATCGGCGGGCGCCGGCGGCCCGCATCGCGGCCGTCGCGGCGGCGCTGACGCTTGGCCTCCAGGCGGGTCGATCCGCTGATCCCCTGGATCTCCGAATCATCGCTGCCCTTGCCGGACCGCTCGGGGCGCGGGGCGCGCTCGTGCACGACGGTGTTGGGCGGGTCATCCGGGGAGCCCGCGTCATCGTTGTCACCCGCGCCGGACTTGCGCCGGCGGCGGCGACGCCTGCGACGGTTGCTGCCATCGCCGCCCGCGGTGTCCTCGTCGTTGCCCTCGTCCGACTCGTCGGAGTCGTCATCGGAATCCTGGTCCGACTCGCCCTGGTCGTCGTCGGCATCGGAATCGGGGCCCGAGTCAGAGCCGTTCTCGTCACTTTGTTCACCGCGGCCACGGCCCCGGCCCCGGCGGCCCCGGCGACGCCGACGCGCGGCGGGGCGATCCGCCTGCTCGTCGTCCGTCTCGGAGTCGGTATCGCTGTCGGTGTCGCTGTCGTCGTCTTCGTCCTCGTCGTCGACATCTTCTTCGACGCGCACCGGCACGAAGCTGACGGGCTGCGGTGCGACGAACAGCGGAAGGTAATCGGCCCGCTCGGTGTGGGCTTCGCGGGCCGCGGGGATGTTCGCGGTCTCCAGGATCAACCGGGATTCGGGCTCATCGCCCACCAGTACGGCGTCCGCCTCGGACACCGGTTCCGCCCCGGCGGCGGGCGCCGTGGCTGGTCCGGGGGCATCGACCGGGGTCTCGACCGGAGCCGCGACAGGCTCGGTCACAGCCACCGTGACGGCCTCGACCTGCGCCGGAGCCGCTTGATCGATCGGATCCGGTTCTGTCGAGCCCAGGGCCAGTGCGTCACGGACCCGCTCAGCGTCGACCTTCTCGATGGTGGAATGCGCACTGCGCTGACGACCGTCGAACTCGGCCAGGGCATCGAGCACGCGCCTGCTGGTGGTGCCGAGTACCCGCGCCAGGGAGTGGACTCTCAGCCGCTCGGGCAGTCCCTCCTGTTGCGGAGTCTGGGTTGATAGGTCTTCATTCTGGGCATCTTCGGCCACGAATTCTCCTCAAGCCCCCGGGCGCGTCGTATCGACGCGGCCACGCGAGGGCTTCCGCTATTGGCCCGGGACACTTTCCCCGGGCTTGTTGTGGTCTCGCTCCGGGCGGTTCGCTACCGAACCCACCCGGTGCCTGGCTGAATGATGGCTGGACGGCCCGCGCCGCACCGGATTGCGGTGGTCGCGCTCGTCGAAGTCTTCATTCGGGTGTTCAACCTCGGTTGAGGCTGAACACCCGAAGCCAGTATCCCACATCACTGACGCGGTACAGACCAGACTGCGAGAAGGTTTATCCGGCGGAGGCTTCGCCAGGGAACCACAGGGCGATCTCACGGGCCGCCGACTCCGGCGAATCCGATCCGTGCACGAGGTTGTCCTGGGTCACAAGCGCCAGGTCACCGCGGATGGTGCCGGGCACAGCCTTCTCCACCGGGTCGGTCCCACCGGCGATCTGGCGGAACGCCGCGATGGCACGCGGGCCCTCCACGATGGCGGCGACGACGGGCCCAGAGGTGATGAACTCCAGCAGCGAGTCGAAGAACGGCTTGCCGTCATGCTCGGCGTAGTGCTGCTTGGCCAGCTCGACGCTGACGTTCTTCAGTTCCAGCGCGGCGAGGGTCAGGCCCTTGCGCTCGATCCGGGAGAGGATCTCCCCGACCAGGTGGCGCTGCATGCCGTCGGGCTTGATCAAGACAAGGGTCTGCTCAGTCACGAGCAGAGAGCGTACCGGTCGGTAACCGCGCGGCGCCATTTCGGGCCCTCGACCGAGCCCGGACTGCGGCACAGCTACGACGCGGCTATTCGCTGGGCGACTGCTGGCCGGGCAGCAGGCCACGGTCCTGCCTGCGTTTGACCTCGCGCCGCAAGTACACGATCAACAGCCAGACCACGGCGAAGATCACGCCGATGAAGCCGATCGCCCCATGGATCAGCGCCCCGGCGATCACCACGAGCTGGATGCCGAGGTTCGCCCAGATGGCCCACGGCCGGCCCTGGATCCCTGACATCAGGATCAACACGATGGCCAGCCCGATCACGAAGCCGCCCGACGCCCAGGTCAGGCCCGCCGCGCTGGTACCCACCACCGGCAGGGCCAGCAGCACGACGATGGCTTCTAGGATCAGCGTCCCCGCCATCACCCCGCGGAAACTCTTCCATGGGTCCGGCGGAGCCGGCTTGTCACTCGGCGTCTGATCACCGGGGGTCTGATTGCTCACTGCGGGTCCCGTCCGAACAGGGTCCGGGCCACGCCGGCGGTCACCACCGAACCGGTGATCACCATGCCGGACCCGGACAGTCCTTCGTCTGCCCCGGCCTCCTCGACCAGGGCGGTGGCGGTCTCGATCGCATCCGGCAGCGTCGAGGCGGTGATCACCCGATCCTGCCCGAACCGCTCTTCGGCCAGCGACGCCAGCGACTCGACGTCCATCGCCCGCGGAGAACCGTTATGGGTGACCACGATCTGATCGAAGACCGGCTCCAGAGCGCTCAGGATGCCGCCGGCGTCCTTGTCCCCCATCACCGACACGACCCCTACCAGGTAGCGGAAGTCGAACTCCTGTTGCAGGGTCTGCGTCAGCGCCGTCGCTCCGGCAGGATTGTGCGCCGCGTCGATGAAAACCGTTGGCGCACTTCGCATGCGTTCCATACGGCCCGGGCTGTGCACCGCCGCGAAGCCGGCCCGGATCGCGTCGACATCGAGCTGACGGTCCGCGCCGGCACCGAAGAACGCCTCGACCGCGGCCAACGCGAGAACGGCGTTGTGGGCCTGATGCTCACCGTGCAGCGGCAGGAAGATGTCGGAGTACACACCGCTCAGGCCCTGCAGCTCCAGCACCTGCCCGCCGATGGCAACCTGCCTGCTCAGCACTGCGAACTCGGAATCCTCGCGGGCCACAGCCGCGTCGGCGCGCACCGCCTCGGCCAGCAGCACCTCCATGGCCTCGGGAACCTGCTTGCCGATCACCGCGACGGTGTCGGTCTGCACCAGGTCTTCCGGCTGCCGGGTGATGATTCCCGCCTTCTCCCCCGCGATCTCGGCGATCGTGTCACCGAGATAGTCGGTGTGATCGATGCCGATCGGGGTGATCACCGCGACCGGGGCGTTGACGACGTTGGTGGCGTCCCAGCGTCCGCCCATTCCGACCTCGATGACCGCGACGTCGATGGGCACGTCGGCGAAGGCCGCGAACGCCATCGCGGTGAGGACCTCGAACTTGCTCATCTTGGGGCCACCGGCAGCCTCGGACTGCCGGTCCACCAGTTCCACGAACGGTTCGATCTCGGTATACGTGTTCACGTATTGCGCTGGGGTGATCGGCTTTCCGTCGATCGAGATGCGCTCCACCGCGGACTGCAGATGCGGACTCGTGGTGCGCCCGGTGCGCCGGTGCAGGGCGACCAGCAACGCATCGACGATGCGGGCCACCGACGTCTTGCCGTTGGTCCCCGCGACATGGATAGACGGATAGGCCCGCTGCGGCGAGCCCAACAACTCCAGCAGGGCAGAGATTCGTGCCGTGCTGGGGTCCAGCTTGGTCTCGGGCCACCGCTGATCGAGCAGATGCTCGACCTGCAGGAGCGCGGCGATCTCGTCCGGGGAAGGAATCGGGTCGGTCACCGGGCCCTCATTCGAGCCCGGCCAGGCGTGCGTTGATGCGCTCGACCTCTTCGCCGGCCAACTGCTGGCGGCCGCGGATCTTGTCGACGACGTTCTCGGGCGCCTTGGCAAGGAAGGCCTCGTTGCCCAGCTTGGCCGTCGTGGTGGCCAGTTCCTTCTGTGCCGCGGCCAGGTCCTTCTCCAGCCGGCGACGCTCGGCCGCGACATCGACGGTGCCCGAGGTGTCGACCTCGACGAGGACCGTGGCCTGCGTCAGACGCACCTCGACGGAGGCCGACGGGGTGAACCCGTCACCGGAGTCGGTCAGCCAGGCCAGCGCGGTGACCGCGGGCAGCTGCTCGGTCAGGCCGGCCTCGGTAACCGCCGACAACCGGGCCGGGACCCGCTGCCGGTCGGCCAGGCCCTGGTCGCTGCGGAAGCGACGCACCTCGGTGATCAGCTTCTG
This sequence comes from Mycobacterium sp. 134, assembly GCF_048282715.1. Lineage (NCBI taxonomy): Bacteria > Bacillati > Actinomycetota > Actinomycetes > Mycobacteriales > Mycobacteriaceae > Mycobacterium > Mycobacterium sp. 134. The sequence continues at coordinate 2,258,976 of NZ_JBLVUN010000008.1, read as the reverse complement.
CATATCGGCAATGTGTTGTGCCGCAACCGGATCAAGCGCAATGCCGGATGCCTGCGGCCACGGCGCGATGACGATCGACTCGCCGTCGGTGAGTGCCTTCCAGAGCGTCTCGGTGACGAACGGCATGACCGGATGCAGCAGCTTGAGCAGTGCGTCGAGCACGAAGGCCAGCACCCCGGTGGTGTGAGCCACGCCCTCGCCGAGCTGCACCTTCGCCAGTTCCACGTACCAGTCGCAGAACTCGTCCCAGGCGAAGTGGTACAGCGATTCGCAGGCCCGGCTGAACTCGTAGCTGTCGAGTGCCGCATCCACTTCGGCGCGAACCTCCTCGAGGCGACCGAGGATCCAGCGGTCGGCGTCGGTCAGCTCACTCGCGGCGGGCAGCGGCGCGGGCGCCGCACCGTTCATCAGCGCGAAGCGCGTGGCATTGAACAGCTTGGTGGCGAAGTTACGCGAGGCCCTGGCGTGGTCCTCACCGATGGACAGGTCACCGCCGGGGCTGGCACCGCGGGCCAGGGTGAACCGCAGCGCATCGGCACCGAACTTCTCCACCCACTCCAGCGGGTCGATCCCGTTGCCGCGCGACTTGCTCATCTTGCGGCCGAACTCGTCGCGAATCAGCCCGTGCAGGAAGACGTTCTCGAACGGCACCTGCGGGCCGCGCTTCCCGTTGAACGTGATGGCCGGATCGTCGGCGACGAACGTGCCGAACATCATCATCCGGGCCACCCAGAAGAACAGGATGTCGTAGCCGGTGACCAGCACCGAGGTCGGATAGAACTTGGCCAGATCGGGCGTGTGGTCGGGCCAGCCCATGGTGGAGAACGGCCACAGCGCCGAGGAGAACCACGTGTCGAGCACGTCGGGGTCCTGCTCCCAGCCCTCCGGCGGGGTCTCGTCTGGGCCGACGCACATGGTCTCGCCGTTGGGACCGTGCCAGATCGGGATCCGGTGGCCCCACCAAAGCTGCCGGGAAATGCACCAGTCGTGCATGTTGTCCACCCAGGCGAACCATCGCGGCTCCAGACTCGGCGGGTGAATCACGGTGTCGCCGTTGCGCACCGCATCGCCTGCCGCCTTGGCCAGACCGTCCACCTTGACCCACCACTGCAGGGACAGGCGCGGTTCGATGGGCTCGCCGCTGCGCTCGGAGTGTCCGACGCTGTGCAGGTACGGCCGCTTCTCCGCGACGATCCGGCCCTGCTCGGCCAGCGCCTCGCGCACCTTGACCCGGGCCTCGAACCGGTCCATGCCGTCGAATTGGGTTCCGGTGTCGGCGATCCGGCCCTTGGCGTCCATGATCGTCGGCATCGGCAGCTGATGACGCAGCCCGATATCGAAGTCGTTCGGATCGTGCGCGGGGGTGACTTTGACTGCGCCGGTACCGAACTCGGGGTCGACGTGGGTGTCGGCCACGATCACCATCCCGTGCTCGACGAACGGGTGCGGCAGCGTCTTGCCGACCAGGTGGCGGTACCGCTCGTCGTCGGGATGCACCGCGATCGCGGTGTCACCGAGCATGGTCTCGACGCGGGTGGTGGCCACGATGATGTGGGGCTCGTCGTCGTTCATCGAGCCGTAGCGGAACGAGACCAGCTCGCCCTCGACGTCCTCGTACTTGACCTCCAGGTCGCTGATCGCGGTCTCCAGCACCGGTGACCAGTTGACCAACCGCTCGGCCTGATAGATCAGGCCGGCATCGAAGAGCCGCTTGAAGATGGTGCGCACCGCGCGCGACAGGCCCTCGTCCATGGTGAAACGGTCGCGGCTCCAGTCGACGCCGTCGCCGAGCCGGCGCATCTGCCCGCCGATGGTGCCGCCGGACTCACGCTTCCAGTCCCAGACCTTCTCGACGAACAGCTCGCGACCGAAGTCTTCCTTGGTCTTGCCGTCGACTGCGAGCTGTTTTTCCACCACGGTCTGGGTAGCGATGCCGGCGTGATCCATGCCGGGCAGCCACAGCACCTCATAGCCCTGCATGCGCTTGCGGCGGGTGAGGGCGTCCATCAGGGTGTGGTCGAGCGCGTGGCCCATGTGCAGGCTGCCGGTCACATTGGGCGGCGGCAGCACGATCGAATAAGGCGGCTTTTCGCTGGCCGAATCGGCGGTGAAGTATCCGGCATCCACCCAGCCCTGGTACAGGTCAGCTTCTACCGCGGCCGGATCCCAGGATTTGGGGAGGGCATCGGCACGATCGTCAGGGGTGGGGGTCACCGAGCCATTCTAAGAAGGACGTGCCCGAATACGCGAAAGCCCCCGATGCCCGGTGCGTTCGCTGGGCGTCGGAGGCTCTCGAGCCGGCTGGTGCCGGGGCTACTTCTTGCCGCCGAGCAGGCCGCCGAGGATCTCACCGATGGCATTGCCCTGGCCGCCACCGCCGCCGAGCACGCTGCCGAGGATGCTGCCCAGCGGGTTGTTGGCGGCGGCACCGCCACCGGTCGCGCCGCCCAGGATGCTGCCGAGGATGTCCCCGAGCCCGCCGCCGCCGGAAGCCTGCGCCTGCGCCTCACCGGCCGGAGCGGCGCCCTTCTGGGCGAACTGCTTGCCGATGTAGGCGAGCACGATCGGCGCCAGGATCGGCAGCAGCTTCTTGATCAGATCACCGCCACCGGCACCCGTGCCGGCCAACGCCGACGCGACCTGGTTGCTGTCGTTGCCGCCGAAGATCTTCGAGACGATCTGGTTGCCTTCGTTGGCGTCGACCTGGTCGACACTCACGCCACCGTCGAGCAGGCCGCTGGCGCCTTGCGCGGACACGGCCGACTCAAGATCGCTCGAGTCGATGTTGTCCGCCTGTACGTTCTCCGCCACACCGCCGACGAGCGCGGGCACCAGGGTCTTGATGGCGGCGCTCACCTCGCCTTCATCTGCGCCGAGCTTGCTTGCGATATCCGCCACGGGGATCTGCGCGAACAGATCATCGAGACCGGCCATTTTTCATCCCACCTTCGTTGCTGGCGTACTGGAAGTCCTCGACAACGACACTAGTCGAATCTGATCTTGCCCCACAGGTGTTCGACGCAGGCGGATCCGTTCGTGTTGCGCCAGCTCAGCTCAGTGCCGTGGTTTCCAGCAACACCCCGGCGGCCGGTAGCCGGGTGAGCAGGACATCCCCCATCGCGGCCACCGGTGTCAGCACGCCACGGCGGTCCGACAGCGCGTCACGATCGGTTGCCAGCGCGAGCCCGCACTCGCCGAGCAGCACCGCTGTCGACTTGTATCCGGGATCGCCTTGCTGAGCCATGCTCGTGACGTACCGGGCGCCCGATGTCGTCGTGGTGTAGGTCTCGACGCGGTAGTGGCCCCGCTCGCGGGCCCGCTCGCTGGGACCGGTTCCCGGCTTGGGAGCCAGCTTCGCGACCAGGCCGCCGGGCAGCCGGTTGAAGTAGCGGCCGCCCACACCGAGCGTGAAGGCGTTGGCTCCGGTCACCGCCGCGGCCGCCAGCGGCGCCGCAGGCGAGCGGCCCAGGCTCATCTGCTCGGCGTACTCGAAGCGACGTCCGTAGGCATAGTCCAGTAATGCGTTGCTGCGCCGCACGATTCGGGTGTTCGGGGCGGCCATGGCAAACGCGCCGGTCCAGTACCCGGCGAGCTCGGGAGCAATCTCGCCACCGCGGCGCCACCGCACGTCGGGCTGAGCGCCGAGTTCGGGCTCGGCCCCGCGGTCGGGGCTCAGCGTGTACGGATCGTTCATCAGCGCCCGGGCCTCCGGGTCCGACGACAGCGTGTCGAGCAGTTCCAGCATCGAGGCCACGGTGCCGCCCGACACGCCGCCGGCGAAACTGCGCACCACCAGGTTGGTGTCACCGAGTTCCCCGGCGCCGTCTGCGAGCGCCCGCTGGTACAGCGCATACACCGTGAGATCAGATGGCACCGAATCGAATCCGCACGAATGCACGATCCGGGCACCGGTGTCGACGGCCTGCTTGTGATGGAGGTCGATGCTGTCGCGGATGAATGTCGTCTCACCGGTGAGGTCGGCGTAGTCGGTGCCGGCAGCGGCACACGCCGCGACCAACGGCATGCCGTAGCGGGCGTACGGCCCCACCGTCGTCACCACCACCTGGGTGCGTGCGGCCATCGCGTCGAGGGAGGACTGAGAGGTGGCGTCGGCGGTCACCAGCGGCCACGACTGCGCGCCGGGCCCCAGGCCGTCGCGGATCGCGCGCAGGCGCTCCTCGGAACGGCCGGCCAGGGCGATCCGCGCCGATCCCGCGGCCCTGGCCAGGTACTCGGCGGTCAGTTTTCCGGCGAATCCCGTGGCGCCGTACAGCACCAGATCAAACTCACGCTGCGTCACGATCTCGACGCTACCCGAGCAGTTCGGGCAACTGCACCGGTTCGCCGCGCAGGTGATCACCCAGGAATGCGGTCACCACCTGGTACCAGATCTTGGCGTGCTGCGGCGACAGCACCCAGTGATTCTCCGTCGGGTAATACAGGAAGCGATGCGGGCTTTCACCGTTCTCGTCGGCGGGCAGCCCCGAATGGGTGAGCAGCTCGTACCACAGCCGCAGCGCCTCGCCGATCGGTACGCGGTAGTCCTTGTCGCCGTGGATGACCAGCATCGGGGTGGCGATGTCGCCGACGAACCGGTGTGGTGAATTGCGCTCGGCCATCTCGGGTGTCATCTCGCGGGCCCACCAGTACGCCCCGTCGGTGGTGGGGCCGAACTGGTCCAGCGCCCACAGGCTGGCATGGGTGACGATGGCGCCGAACCGATCGGTGTGCCCGGCGATCCAGTTGGCCATGTAGCCGCCGAACGATCCGCCCATCGCGGCCGTGCGCGTGGCGTCGACGCGCGGATGGGTACACGCGGCATCGGTCGCCGCCATCAGGTCGGTGTAGGGATCGCCGCCCCAGGAGCCCCAGCCGCGTGCGATGAAGTCCTGGCCGTAGCCGGTGGACAGGCCCGGATCCGGCATCAACACGGCATATCCCTGGGCGGTGAGCAGCCACGGGTTCCACCGCCAGTGCCAGGTGTTCCAGCTGCCCAGCGGGCCGCCGTGAACCCACAGCACCAGCGGGGCCGGCTCGTCGCCTTCGGGCAGGGTGAGCCAGGACCGGATCGGGGTGCCGTCGGCGGCGGTCGCGGTCACCTCGGTCACCGTGCCGGGCAGTTCTGGTGCCTCAAGGCACGGCAGCGTGGTGACGGTGCCATCCCGATCGATCCGGACCGGATGCGGCGGCACGGCGTAGGAGCTGCGCAGCGCATAGATGACTCCGCCGGGCGCGGGACGCACATCGGAGTAGGTGAAGTCATCATCGGTCAATTTGGTGACCGCGCCGGATACGGGGTCCACGGAGAAGATCGGACCACGGCCGCCGTCGTCGGCCGTCACGATCAGCGCCGAGGAATCCAGTGTCCAGGTCACCGAGGACGGCCAGCGATCCCAGTCGCCCGTCAGCTCCACCGGATCTTCTCCGAAACGCATGCAGCACAACGTGATCCGTGGCGGCACGGTGGGAGTGGAATGCGTTTCCCGGGTAAAGGCCACCGCGCTGCCGTCCGGCGCGATCGCGGGGCGTTCCAGGTCGACTCCGGGTTCCTGGGCGATCGTGACGCGTTCGCCGCTGACCCGGTCGATGCGCACCAGAGTCACCCGCAGGGCCGTGCCAGGACCCGGCTCCTGCCAGGACGTCACCACGAACCCGCCGTCGGCGCTGAGATCGAAGGTCGTCTCCCGCAACGCGGCGCCCGGGTCGGCGGTCAGATCCCTCGGCCCGTCGGCATCGAAGAGGTGAGGTTGGTCTGGACCCAGGTCATGATCCCAGTGCCGGACCGGGTAGCCGGTGTGCAGGATCGCCGACACCTTGGTGTCCTTACGCGCCTCGCGCTTTGCCTTGTCGTCGTCGACTCCGGCCGATGACGGCAGCAGGGATGCGGTGACGACGGTGGCGTCGGCGGCGCGGGCGCTCGCCGCACCCGCGACACCGCCGGGCATCGTCAGCACCTCGGATGCCTCACCGCCGGCCGCGGGTAGCCGCCACAGGGCCGCCGGCGGTTTGTCCTCGCCCTCCCCGGGACGCACCGCGAGGAACAACACGTCTCCGTCGGCAGTGAACACCGGAGCGGACTCCCCTTTGACCCCTTGGGTCAGCCGGCGCGCGGGTTCGACCCCAGCGGGATCCAATTCCCATATGGCGCTGAGGAATTCGGTCTTCTTCTCGTTGAGCGTGCTGACCGTCGTGACCAGCCGTGAGCCATCGGGCGACACCGCGAGACCGGACACCCGGGGAAAAGCGAGGTAGTCGTCGAGATCGTCAAACACCGTCATGACTCCCCACCGTAACGGCGCGGCCCGCACCGAAGTCCGGTACGGGCCGCGTGATGCGGGTCGGTCAGGACACCTTGATGACCTGTCCGGTGGCGTCGGTCCGCACCTGCTTGCTGCTGCGCTCCCCCTGGACGTTGATGAAGATGATGACGTTCGCGTCGAACGGGATGTTGCGCTTGATGCTCACTGTCTGGACCTTGCCGTCGGGGATCTCGCTGGCCGCCACAGCACCGTCGATCGCCGCGACGATCGCGCTGGTGGGCACGTCGGTGGTGACGAACAGATTCTGCTGGAGGGCCTCGGTGTCGTCGTCGTAGTCGATGGGACGCGACGGTCCGACCGCGCCCGACGTGTAGCTCCATTCGTTCAGCTCGGTCGGCGCGTTCGGGTCGATCGCCTCGACCTTGAGCAGGCTGGGCGTGATGACGACGTCGACCACCTGCATCGGGTTGGCACCGACCTTCCCCGCGATCGCCGCATAGGCGTTGTCGATGCCCTCAGCGGTGAACAGGTTGCCCGAGACCGCTTCGGTGATCTTCTCGGTACCCGAGGAGACGACCTTCTCGGCCGCCCCGGCGGCAGCGTCCCTGATCTCGGTCACCTTTGAGCAACCACTCAGCGCCGAGGCGGCAATCAGTGTGGCGCCGAGCGCGATACCGAAGCGGGTGAGTTTCATCGGGTCCTCTCCATCGTTGTAACCCGGCACTTTCGGCACGGGAACCTGCGTAAAGACTGTGCGAACGCTGGAAGGCTACCGACCCCGGCTCCGGCCATGGTGAGTCACCTCACCCCACCCGTTAGATTCGACCGATGGCGCAGTCCGTTCTGGTCGTCGGTGCCGGTATCACCGGCCTTGCCACCGCAGTCGCAATGCAGCAGCAGGGATTCGACGTATCCGTGGCAGAGGCACGCCGGGACGTCACCCCCGGTGCGGGAATCAGCCTGTGGCCCAACGCGCTGGCCGCACTCGATGAGATCGGTCTCGGCGATCAGGTGCGTGGTGCGGGCGGCCGGGTGACCACGGGAGCACTGCGCCGGGCCGGCGGAGCCTGGTTGCGCCGACCGGCGGCGCAACGGTTCACCCGCGCACTGGGCGAGCCTCTGGTGGTGATCAGGCGCGCCGCCCTGACCGAGATTCTCACGGATGCACTCGCGCCGGGCACGGTCCACTACGAGCTCACCGCCGACAAGATCGAGATCGGCACCTCGGATGTGCGGGTCACGTTCACCGACGGCACGGTCCGCGAGGCGGCCGGTCTGGTCGGCGCCGACGGCGTCGACTCGGTGGTGGCCCGACACCTGAATGGGCCGCTGCCCCGCCGTTACACCGGCTACACGGCGTGGCGCGCGGTGGCCGCGTGCCCGCTCGATCCCGATCTGTCGGGCGAAACGCTGGGCGCTGGTTCACAGGTGGGGCACGTGCCCCTCGGCGACGACCACACGTATTGGTTCGCCACCCAGCGCGCGCCGCGCGGCCAGACCACACCCGATGGCGAGCTGAACCACCTGAAACGGCATTTCGCGTCGTGGTCGGAGCCGATCCCCACACTGCTGGCCACGACCGATCCCGATGAGGTGCTCCGGAACGATCTCTACGATCGTGCCCCCGCCCGCATCTGGGCCCGCGGTCCCGTGGTGATCGCCGGGGACGCCGCCCATCCGATGCGCCCACATCTGGGCCAGGGCGGCTGCCAGGGACTGGAGGACGCGGCCACTCTGGCCGCCCTCGCGGCCAACGGACCCGATCTGGGCAGCGCGTTCGCCCGGTTCGCGGCGATTCGACGCAGGCGGGTCAAGACGATCGTGCGGGAGGCCGAGTTGATCGGCCGACTCGTGAACCTGCGCCCGCCGGCACTCAGCGCGGCAGCTACCCGGGCGTCGGTCCTCATACCTGAAGCTGTATTGACCCGGCACCTGGCCTCCATCGCCGGGCGCGGGGCATTCACCCCGGTGCGCTGAGCTCAGTGCGGCACGCCGAAGGCTCCGAGCGGATCCAGGAAGGTCGTGCAGATCCGGCGTAGGTCGAAGATTCCCAGCACCGAACCGGGGCGCACAGCCTGGCAGCCGGTCGGCGCACTGGGAGTCGCCCAGCCCGCCGGCGTTCCGCCCCGGACGCCGCACTTGGGCCAGGCTCCGATCCCCTGGGTCGCCAGGACGTTCTCGGCCACCCTTATCTGCTCCTCGCGGGACGCGGTGGCAGGCGATCCGATGCCGCCGTGGGAGGCCCAGGTGGCGGGTTTGAACTGCAGGCCGCCGTAGTGACCGTTGCCGGTGTCGATGGACCAGTTGCCGCCCGATTCGCAGTCGGCGATCGCATCCCAGTTCACGGTGTCCGCACCAGCGGTCGCCGTCGAGGCGAACATCGGTGCCAGCATGAGGCCCGCCGACGTCGCAGCAAGCCAGAAAGCCCTGGTCAACGCCCTTCGTATGGTCATCTCACGGCCCTTCCCCGACCTTTGACACCAAGGACCGCTGCAGATGCCGATCACGTTCGTGCAACTGTGCGGTCACTAATGGGTTCGTGTGACCAACGTCACGCGTTACAGAGGGGGCAGAAGTTTTTTCGGAGGTTGTCGAGGCTGGAGCAACCGGAGCGCCTCCTGATGAAACAGAAGCGGCGCCGGGCAGAGGCCCGGCGCCGCTTCGTATCAAGTTGTCAGTGGCTCACGTTGTGAGCAGCCCTGTACTAGCCGCGCTTGCCGCACACCGGCCAGGCGCCGATGCCCTGGGAGCGCAGCACGTTCTCAGCGACCCGGATCTGCTCGGAGCGCGAGGCCTGGTGGGGCGAACCCGAACCACCGTTGGCGCGCCAGGTGCCCATGTTGAACTGCAGGCCACCGTAGTACCCGTTACCGGTGTTGATCGCCCAGTTGCCACCCGACTCACAGGCAGCGACGGCGTCCCAGTTGACGCTGTCCGCATTGGCGGTACCGGCACCCAGTGCCACGGGAGCCACAGCGAGCGCTCCAGCAATGATGCCCAGCCCAAACGTCTTGCGGATGTTCTTCACTTCGTTCCTCTCGCCAAGCGCGCGCCAAACAGCACCCGCCAGGCGGGTGCGGAAGCCTGAATCCAGGCCGGAGGGGTTGGTTCGCGCCGTCTCGGTCAGGCACGAAAGGGAGGGCCACAGTGCCCGGCCCGGGATCAGACCCAGGCCCCCGCGTCGGGCGTAATCGCCACCGCGGCCCCACTCACACGCAGGTTCTTGGTGTTGAAATTATTTGCTCCCTGTGGAGACGCTTTGGACCGTACAAAGGTCTCGGAGAGAAGTCACCTCGATGTAGAAGCGATCGCGGAAAGATCACGGACAGATAACGAGACGCTGAACGAATCGTTTGTGCAGGTCAGCGACGGATGGCAGTCGTTACCGTTTCGTGATCGGCGCAAACGAAAAGTGAGGCAGATCACGCATTTTTTGTGAACTGGCCCACTTGATTCAACTGCGTTATCGCGGGCAAACAACGCTTGGGACAACAAAACCCCTGGTAGACGCCATCGGCGAGTGTCACAACATGCCGCACCAAGAGAATCTGTTCGCTACAGACACCCAGCTGCCCGAGTCCGGGCCGGCATCCGATCATCTTGGCACACAAGGGATATCGCCTCCGTCGGCCACCGCAGACAGGCCGCACCGTCCCGCGTCCGACATCCGCAGAGTCGGTAGCTGAATCGCCAAAAAGACTGAACTACAAGCTCTTTCATCGTTACGACTCGAATCGTCAGTCAGCCCGGCCAACCCCGCGGCACGAGCCCGAATCGCCCGGCTCCGACAAACCGAGCGGTCAGGGGTCTTTTGACACAAACTTAGACATACTGAGCATGTGCCGCAGCGAATAGCGAGCAGAGTTCCCGCACTCGGCGACAAGTCGAATGATCATGAACGCCAGTGACTTTCGCGTACACCCGCCGGCCAGCTACGGATGACGTTTTCTGAATTGATCCGACTTCCAGAGACTCGAATACGGTGAAATAACCTGTCAATTATCTCGGTACGATAAATTCAGCCCAGTTGCCCTGCTAATTCGCAATTTGCTGAGATTTGTCCGTCACACAACTCTGCTCAGGGCAGATCGGCCGCGGTGTTGACGTTGGTCAGCGCGCGCTGCGGTGCCATCACGATCCGTTGCGTATCGACGGACTCGGCGAGCGCCCGCATGCTGCGTCGGCCGTCGCGCACCAGATCAGCGATCGGCCCGGCGAGCGCACTCCGGTAGATTCCCGCCAGATAGTGGTCCCTGCCGTCCCACGGCAACACGATATCCGCAGGTGACCGCTCCGCAGAGGCCACCAGGGTGTCGATCAGCTCCGACGACAGATACGGCATGTCCACGGCGCACACGAAGGCGCGGTCCACGCCGGCCTCCGCTACGGCACGCAGTCCGCGACCCGTCGCCACCAGCGGCCCGACTCCACGCACCTCGTCACGGAGCACCTCGGCGCTCAGCGCGGGCAGTGGCTGGCCGGGCGCCGCGATCACGAAGACCGGTGAACAGCGTCTACTCACCGCGTCGACCACATGCTCGACCATCGTCGAGCCGTCGAACGGCAGCGTCGCCTTGTCGCGCCCCATACGGCGCGAAGCCCCGCCCGCCAGAACTACGGCGGCGAGCGGGGCTGTGCTCAGGTTGTTTTGGTCAGCGGGGTCAGTCGACGGTCCAGGTGTCTTTGCCACGCAGCAAGGATTGCAGAGCCGCGGTGTCATGAGGCTTGGATTCGATGGCCGTGTTGACCTGCTGGCGCGCGGCGTCGTCGTAGGTGGGCCGGCTGACCTTGCGGAAGATACCCATCACCATGTGATCGAGGTTCTGCTCGCTCAGCCGCGACAGCGCGAATGCGTAGGCAGGGTCGTCGATCTCGGCGTTGTGCACCACGATGTCGGCGGCCGCGACGTCGGCGGTCTTGGCGACCTCCAGGCCGTACCCGGACTTGACCACGCAGTACTCGCCGTCGGTACCGAACTTGATCGGCTCACCGTGGGTGACGTTGATCAGCCGTTCCTCGGCGCCTTCCTTGCGGAGCGCATCGAACGATCCGTCGTTGAAGATCGGGCAGTCCTGCATGATCTCCACGAGCGCGGCACCGCGGTGCTCGGCCGCGCCGCGCAGCACCTCGGACAGACCCTTGCGGTCGGAGTCCAGCGCGCGGCCGACGAATGTGGCCTCCGCTCCCAGCGCCAGCGACACCGGGTTGAACGGGTAGTCCAGCGAGCCCATCGGGGTCGACTTGGTCACCTTGCCGACCTCGGAGGTCGGCGAGTACTGCCCCTTGGTCAGGCCGTAGATCCGGTTGTTGAACAGCAGGATCGTGAGGTTGACGTTGCGGCGCAGCGCGTGGATCAGGTGGTTACCACCGATCGACAGGGAGTCACCGTCACCGGTGACGACCCACACCGACAGGTCCGGACGGGCCAGGGCCAGACCGGTGGCGATGGTGGGGGCGCGACCGTGGATCGAGTGGAAGCCGTAGGTCTCCAGGTAGTACGGGAACCGGCTGGAGCAGCCGATACCGCTGATGAACGCGATGTTCTCGCGCTTGAGGCCCAACTCCGGCAGGAAGTTGCGGATGGTGTTGAGGATGACGTAGTCACCGCATCCCGGGCACCAGCGGACCTCCTGGTCACTGGTGAAGTCCTTGCCCTTCTGCGGCTGGTCGGTGGTGGGCACCAGGGCGTTCTTGGTCAGTCCCGCCTCTGTCAGCCCCAGGTCTGCGCCGATCAGATCAGTCATGCGTTCGCTCCCACACCGCTCGCCTCAACCTCAATCGTGGCCGCCGCCAACCGGGCGAACTTGGCCTTGTCACTTTCCTTCTCACCGAGTGTGCCGTCCAGGGCCGCATCGATGATGCCTTCGACCTCGTCGGCGAGGAAGGCCATGCCCTCCACCTTGGTCACCGACTGGACGTCGACCAGATACTTGCCGCGCAGCAGCAGCGCCAGCTGGCCCAGGTTCATCTCCGGCACCACCACGTTCGGGTAGCGACGCAGCACCTCACCGAGGTTCGCCGGGAAGGGGTTGAGGTGGCGCAGATGGGCCTGGGCCACCTTGATGCCCTTGCGCCTGGCCCGCCGGCAGGCCTCGCCGATCGGGCCGTAGCTGCTCCCCCAGCCCAGCATCAGCAGTTCGGCGTCGCCGGTGGGGTCGTCGACCTCCAGATCGGGCACCTTGATGCCGGCGATCTTCTCCTGGCGCAACCGCACCATGAGGTCGTGGTTCTTGGGCTCGTACGAGATGTTGCCCGAGCCGTTGGCGGCCTCAAGACCACCGATCCGGTGCTCCAGGCCCGGAGTGCCGGGCACCGCGAACTGACGGGCCAGGGTCTCGGGGTCGCGCGCGTAGGGGGCGAACGGCTCGCCGGACTTGGCGAACGTGTGCTCGATCGGCGGGTAGGTGCTGATATCCGGGATCTGCCAGGGCTCAGAGCCGTTGGCGACCGCACCGTCGGACAGGATGATGACCGGGGTGTGGTAGTCGATCGCGATCCGCGAGGCCTCCACGGCGATGTCGAAGCAGTCCGACGGCGACTTCGGGGCCAGGATCGCGACCGGCGATTCCCCGTTGCGGCCGAACAGCGCCTGCAACAGGTCGGCCTGCTCGGTCTTGGTCGGCAGACCCGTCGACGGACCACCGCGCTGCACGTCGACGATGAGCAGCGGCAGTTCGGTCATCACGGCCAGGCCGATCGCCTCGGATTTGAGCGAGACGCCCGGGCCCGAGGTGCTGGTGACGCCGAGAGCGCCACCGTAGGAGGCGCCGATGGCCGCGCCGATGCCGGCGATCTCATCCTCGGCCTGGAAGGTCAGCACGTTGAAGTTCTTGTGCTTGGACAGTTCGTGGAGGATGTCCGACGCCGGGGTGATCGGGTAGGTGCCCAGCACCACCTGAATCTGGGCCAGATGTCCGGCGGCCACGATGCCGTAGGCCAGCGCGGTGTTACCCGAGATCTGACGGTATTCACCCGACTTCAGCTTGGCCGGCGACACCTCGTAGGTGGTGGCGAATGCCTCAGTGGTCTCGCCGTAGTTCCATCCGGCCTTCAACGCCAGGACGTTGGCCTCGGCCACGTCGGGCTTGCGGGAGAACTTCTCCCGGATGAATGCCTCGCTGTGCTCGAGCTCGCGGCCGTACATCCAGGACAGCAGGCCGAGGGCGAACATGTTCTTGGCGCGCTGGCCGTCCTTCTTGGTGGCGCCGATCACCTCGACGGCACCCAGGGTCAGCGTCGTCATCGCGACGGAGGTCACCACGTAGTCGGACAACGTGTCATCCTCTAGCGGATTGTTGTCGTATCCGACCTTTGCGAGGTTGCGCTTGGTGAACTCATCGGAGTTGGCGATGATCAGGCCGCCGCGGGGCAGGTCTGACACGTTGGCCTTCAGCGCGGCGGGATTCATCGCCACGAGCACGTCGGGACGGTCACCGGCGGTCAGGATGTCGTAGTCGGCGATCTGGATCTGGAACGACGACACACCGGGCAGGGTGCCCTGTGGCGCGCGGATCTCGGCCGGGTAATTCGGCTGGGTTGCCAGGTCGTTTCCGAACAGTGCAGCTTCAGAAGTGAAGCGGTCACCGGTCAGCTGCATACCGTCGCCGGAGTCGCCGGCGAAACGGATGACGACCTTCTCGAGCTTCTGCCGCGGCGCGGCGCCATTGCCGTTGCCGTTCTCACCCACGGCTACCGCCTTTCACACGTACTTTGACCATGTCTTTCCGGGCCGCTGTCATGTGACGCGCCGCCGGATCGAATGTCCACCGAATTTTGATGTCACTACCAGTACCGATTATTGCACTGCTCTTAGGCTGCGCTTCACCGCGCCGTGCCCCGACACGCGGGTGGGTTCCCGCCGAAGGTGCTGTTCGTGGGCGTGAAGGAGGCCGATTTGAGACAGAACTGTGGTTTTCGTCACGTTTAGGAGAATGTCATTCTCTAAGGAAAAAGCTACTGGCCGGTAGCTCTCCGCTAGCACCGGCAAGCACAAACTTGACACCTGTCGAGTTTAGACCCCGACCTGCGGCTACGCCAGGCCGGGTGCCCCGGTGTGAACCCGCTTGTCCAACTCCCCGGCCACCAGTTCGCTGGCCGCCTCCGCCGAGCGACGCGGATCATGGCCGGCCGCGCGATGCGCGACGTAACAGGCGGTGAACATGTCCCCCGCCCCCGTGGTCTGGACATCCAGGACCCGCCAGGCGGCCGGCACGCGCTCCACCGCACCCTCTATATAGATGTCGCATCCCTCCGAGCCGTAGGTCACCAGGATCTCCGCGACGCCGAGTCGCTCGGCGCTCGACGCGTCGAACGCACCGTCGGCGACGATCACCGCCTCGTCCTCGGCAAGCTTGAGGATGTCGACATCGGCCAGCAGGCCCGCGGGAAAGTGGCGATCCTCGATCAGCGGCCCCAATCGGTCGGCCCGCACCAGGCCCTGCCCGTCATAGGCGACCCGATGACCGCGTGCCGCGAGGGCGGCCAGCGTCTCGGCCGGGAAATCGGTGCGTAGCAGCGGGGCCAGGTGCACCCATGTCGTCGCCGGGTCGGCCGCGTCGATGTCCGCGGCGGTCCACACCGGGCCGATCGCCTGCACACCCATGTGCCGGTGATCGGTGTCGTCGTAGTCGAGGCTGAACGAACTGGTGGCGTCCGAGGGCAGGATCTGCACCAGCGACCCGAACCGCGCGCGCAACCCGTCGAACAGCGCGTGATCACGTTCGGCACCCATCGCGATGATCCGGCCGGGTCCGCCTGCCGCCTGCAGCGCCACTCCCGCGAACGATGCGCATCCCCCCGGGCTCGGCGGCGCCCCGTTGATGATGTCGATCGCGAGGTTGCCGAGCACGGTTACCCCAGGGACTAGCTCTCGTGGCATGGATGAAGTCTCCCGGTCTGGACGATCATCGCGCTCCCCGACCCCGTCCGATCCCCGACCCGACATCAAAATGTGATCCACCTCACATCGCGGACGAGGCGGAATGCCTCTCGCGGGATCCGCATTCAAATCACATAGATAGCCAATGTTGTGACGAAGGGTAGTGCGAAATGCGCATGGATTCGAGGCTGAAACTCCTCCTCTGTACCGCCGGCTTGGCAGCCGCCGCCGTGATGGCGGTACTGGGCCTCCAACCAGACCAGATCCAGAACACACCCGACATGTCCGTGCCCGCAGCCGAATCCACCATGCAGTTCGGCGAGACCGTGACCCAATCCGTACCGCCGTCGGCGCCCGACACACCCGCCGCCACACCACCGGTCAAGGCCCAGCCCGCCCCGACCGCAGAGCCCGGATAAGCCGGACGGCTCACGCCGGCAGGTTGTATGGCGTGATCACCTGAATGGGCACGGGGCGGACCGGCTCGCCCGGCAGTGCGCCGTGTTGCTGCAGGATCAGCCGCATCGCCAGTCGCGCGTCGGCCCGGAGATCGTTGTGCAGGACCACCGAAATCCTGCCTTCCCGTAGCAGTCTGCGGTTGTCCACGTCGAGATCGTGGGCGACGAACACCCGGCACTCTCGTCCGAGCTTCTCGAACGCTGCCACTGTGGCCGCGTTGCCGCCGCCCGGCGAATAGACCGCCTCCACCGACGGGTGACGCTGCAGTGCATCGAGCACCAGCCGTTCGTTCGTCGCGTCGATGCCGTCGCTGTCGGTCACCTCGACGACCGCGCGACCGGAACCGCGCAGCCCCGACCGGAATCCCACCTCACGCTCGCCCTCGCCACGAAACACCGTGCGGCTCAGGGTGATCAGCACCTCGGAGCGGGTGGGGCCCAGCCATTGCTCGATCAGGTAGGCCGCTGTCGCACCGGCGCCGTGGTTGTCGATGCCGACGTAGGCACTGCGGGCGCTGGTGGGGATGTCGGTCGTGTACGTCACCACCGGAACACCGGCGGCGACCAAGTGGTCGACGGCCTCGGCCACCTCGGGTTCGTCGGCCGCCTTGAGCACCACCCCGTGGCTGCTGCGGATGCCCGCCAGCGTATCGACCATCTGGGCAGTTGAGCCGGACTCCCAGAGATGGAAGCGCGCCCGCAACATGGCCGGGGCGAACGTGGGCAACTCGGCCTCGACAGCGGCCCGGAACGCGTCGGAGAACCGTTGTGGGGTCTGCATGACCACGTCGATCAGGTAGCGACGCCCGTTGAGCCGCAACTGCGCCCGTTGCTTGTCCAGATCGGCGATCGCCTGGCGCACCTCGGCTCGGGTGTTCTCCCGCACACCCGGGCGGTCGTTTAACACCCGGTCCACCGTTGCCTCGCTCAAACCGCACTGCTGAGCGATCTCACGGACCTTGTATCGGTGCGCCACTGCTGACCTCCGATGCCTTCTGATGGTTTTTTGATGGCTTTTTGCCGTTGATTGTGCCACAGGACACAGCAAGACTGTCAGCCATGACCACGACACTGCGGACATCGCAGACCGGGCGCCGGGCCTGGATCGAGGAGGCGGACTGCTCCCTCGACGAGTTCCGCGCCCAGGTGTCCCGTACCACCGACGCCGCCGACTACCCCCTCGCCGCCGACATCCGGCACAACGTCCCGGTGTACTCGGCCGCCACCATCGCCGACGCCGACCGCCGCGGTCTGCAGGCCGAGTTGATCGGCGCGTTGGCCGACGGCCCGGGCGTCGTGGTGTTCGAAGGTGCCTTCGATGAGGACGTCGTCGATCGGGCCGGCGCCGCGTTCGGCGCGCTGATCGAAGCCCAGCGCGCCGAAGGCGCCGCCGCCGGTGACCACTTCGGCAAGGCCGGTGCGAACGACCGCATCTGGAACGCCGCGCAGAAGCTGGCCCTGCATTCCCCCGCCGTGTACGCCGAGTACTACGCCAACGACGCGCTGGCCGTCGTGTCGCAGGCCTGGCTGGGCCCGCGCTATCAGGTCACCTCACAGGTCAACGTCGTCAATCCCGGTGGCGCAGCGCAGGTTCCGCATCGCGACTATCACCTCGGTTTCGTCGCCCCGGACCAGTTGGCCGACTACCCCGCACACCTGCACCGGCTGTCACCGGCGATGACGCTCCAGGGCGCGGTCGCGCATTGCGACATGCCGCAGGCCAGCGGCCCGACCATGCTGTTGCCGTACTCGCAGACCTTCGAGGCCGGGTACATCGCGTTCTACCGGCCCGAGTTCATCGAATTCTTCGCCGCCCACCACGTTCAGGTGCCGCTGCGCAAGGGCGATGCGGTCTTCTTCAATCCGGCGCTGTACCACGGCGCGGGCACCAACACCTCGACCGACATCCGGCGCATGGCCAACCTGCTGCAGATCTCCTCGCCGTTCGGCCGCGCGATGGAAGCACTCGATCGCACCGCCATGGTCCGGGCCGTGTACCCCGCCCTGCTGGCGATGAAGTCCGCGGGCCGCTCCGAGCGCGCTCTGGCCAACGCCGTCAACGCCACCGCCGAGGGCTACGCGTTCCCGACGAATCTCGACCGGGACCAACCCATCGGCAGTCTGGCTCCGCCCAGTCAGGTCGACACCGTGCTGGCCGCACTGGCCGGCGATCTGACCCCCGAAGAACTCGACACCATCCTCGATCAGCAGCAAGAACGGAGAATCCCATGACCACGCTCGGCGTTATCGGACTGGGCCGCATCGGCGCATTCCACACCGAAACCCTTTCCACCCTGGACGGTTTGGACGGGCTGGTGATCACCGACGAGCGCGCTGACGTGGCCGCGGCGGTCGCCGCCAAGCACGGTGCCAAAGCCGTCGACACCGTCGAGGAACTGTTGTCCTCCGGGATCGACGGCGTGGTCGTGGCCGCCGCGACACCGGCGCACGCCGAGCTGACACTGGCCGCCGTCGAGCGCGGCATCCCCACCTTCTGCGAGAAGCCGATCGCCTCCACCGCCGTGGAGAGCGCGCGGGTCGCCGAGACCATCGCACGATCCGGTGTCCCCGTGCAGGTCGGGTACCAGCGCCGGTTCGATGCCGCCTTCGCCGCTGCCAAGCGTGCGGTCGACGACGGGTCGTTGGGCATCCTGCACACGGTGCGCAGCACCACGATGGACCCTGCTCCCCCGCCGCTGGACTACATCAAGGGCTCCGGCGGCATCTTCCGTGATTGCGCCGTGCACGATTTCGACATCATCCGCTGGATCACCGGCCAGAACGCGGTCGAGGTGTACGCCACCGGATCCGTACAGGGCGACCCGCTGTTCGCCGAGTACGGCGATGTGGACACCGCCGCGGTGATCGTGCGGTTTGACGGGGGTGCGCTGGGCGTCGTGTCGAATGCCCGCTACAACGCCCGCGGATACGACTGCCGCCTTGAGGTTCACGGATTCGACGACAGTGTGGCCGCCGGCTGGGATCAGGGTGTGCCGATGCGAAATGTTGATCCGGCCAACACATTCCCGACCGGACCCGCACACAACTTCTTCATGGACCGCTTCACCGAAGCGTTCCGCACGGAGCTGGCCGGCTTCGTCGAGGTGGCCAAGGGCGCGCCGGTCTCGGGCGCCACGGTGGCCGACGCCGTCGAGGTGGCCTGGCTGGCCGAGGCCGCCACCGAATCCCTGCGCCGGGGCGCCCCGGTGCGCATCGAGGAGGTTCGCAACGCATGAGCACCAACATCAAGATCGCCGGCGCACCGATCTCGTGGGGCGTCTGCGAGGTGCCCGGCTGGGGTTATCAGCTCGACCCCGAACGCGTGCTCACCGAGATGCGTGACACCGGCCTGACCGCCACGGAGCTCGGCCCGGAGGGCTTCCTGCCCGCCGACACCGCCGAACTTCAATCCGTGCTGACCCGGCACGGGCTGGCCTGCGTAGGTGGGTTCGTCCCCGTGGTGCTGCACAGCGCCGACCACGATCCCGCCGATGACCTTGCCGGACCGCTGGATTCGCTGGTGGCAGCCGGCGCCGGGGTCGTGGTGCTGGCCGCGGCCACCGGATCCGACGGCTACGACTCCCGGCCGGTGCTCGACGACGACCAATGGGCGACACTGCTGTCCAACCTGGACCGGCTGGCCTCGATCGTCGCCGCGCGCGGCCTGCTCGCGGTGCTGCATCCGCACGTGGGAACCATGGTCGAGACTCGCGACGATGTCGACCGGGTGCTGGCCGGCTCGGCGATCCCGCTGTGCCTGGACACCGGGCACCTGTTGATCGGCGGGACCGATCCGCTCGAACTGGCCAAGGCGGTGCCGCACCGAATCGCGCACACCCATCTCAAGGATGTCGACGCGGCCCTGGCCGCCAAGGTGCAGTCCGGTGCGATCAGCTACACCGATGCAGTCAAGGCCGGGATGTACACGCCCCTGGGCACTGGTGACGTTGACATCGCGGGCATCGTCTCGGTCCTGCGGGACAACGGTTTCGACGGATGGTTCGTGATGGAGCAGGACACCATCCTGGACGGCGCACCCGCCGGTGACGGGCCGGTCGCCGACGTGCGCACCAGCGTCGCGTACCTGAGGTCCGTCACCTCGTGACCGGATTGCGCATCGGTGTACTGGGTGCTTCCCGCATCGCCGAGAAGGCCATCGTGGGGCCGGCGCAGGAACTGGGTCACCGGCTGGTGGCGGTCGCCGCGCGTGATCCTCAGCGCGCGGCGGCTTTTGCCCGCAAACACGGCGTGGAGCGCGTGCTCGGCTCGTACGCCGAGGTGATCGACGACGCCGAGGTGGATGTGGTCTACAACCCGCTGGCCAACGGATTGCACGCGCCGTGGAATCTGGCGGCGATCACCGCCGGCAAGCCCGTGCTCAGCGAGAAGCCATTCGCGCGCAACAGATCTGAGGCCGCCACAGTCGCCCGGGCCGCCGAGGCCGCGGGGGTGACGGTGCTGGAGGGGTTCCACTACTTCTTCCACCCGGTGACACGGCGGGCCTTCACTCTGGCCGCCGGCGGTGAGATCGGTCGGCTCACCCGGGTCGAGGTGCGGATGGCGATGCCCGCACCGGAGGACGATGACCCCCGCTGGTCCCTGGCACTGGCCGGCGGGGCCCTGATGGACCTCGGCTGCTACGGCATGCACGTCTTGCGGTCGTTGGGCCGTCTGGACGTCGACGGGCTCCGCGGCGCACCATCCATCGTCGCTGCCCGTGCCGAACAACGCTCGACCGATGTCGATGCGACGTGCGATGTCGAGGTCGGTTTCCCGGGCGGCGCGACGGGGCTGACCGCCAATTCGATGGTAGCGCACGAGTATTCGTTCACCATCAGGATCGTCGGCAGCGACGGCGAGGTGCTGGTTCACGATTTCATCCGGCCCAATGACGACGACCGGATCACCGCGCGGACGGCCGCCGGTGAACGCGTCGAGCGACTCGGCACCCGGGCCAGCTATACGTACCAACTGGAAGCATTCGCCGACCACGTACAGAACGGCGCGGCGCTGCCGTTCGGGCTCGCCGACGCTGTGACCAACATGGCCTACGTCGACGCTGCCTACCAGGCCGCGGGATTGCCGCCCCGGTAAAAGGTTCTAGGAGAATGACAATGACCCACACTTTCGAACTGGCCGTGTGCGCCGAGATGGTGTTCACCGATCTCGACATCGTCGAGCGGGCCCGGCGGATATCCGAACTCGGCTTCTCCGTGGAGATCTGGAGCTTCACCGACAAAGACCTCGACGCACTGGCCGCCACCGGAGCCCGGTTCTCGTCGATGACCGGGTACCTGCACGGCGATCTCTACGACCCGGCGGGTGCCCAAGAGGTGGCCCGGACCGCACAGGAGGCCATCAAAGCCGCTGAGATACTCGGGGTTCCGCGACTCGTCGTGCATCCGGGCGAGCTGATCGACGGTCAGGCCGCCCGCCCCCGCCACCGCGTCACCGGCGACATGTGGTTCTCGGCGTTGCGCGGGCTGGAAGAGCTCGGTGAGCTGGGCGCCGACGCCGGCGTCACGTTCTGCCTGGAAAACCTCAACACCATCGTCGACCACCCCGGAGTTCCGCTGGCGCGCGCCAAGGACACCCTCGCGCTGATCGAGGCGGTCGACCACCCCAACGTCAAGATGATGCTCGACCTCTATCACGCCCAGATCGGCGAGGGAAACCTGGTCGAGCTGGTGCGCCGGGCCGGGTCGGCGATCGGCGAGATCCAGGTGGCCGACGTGCCGGGGCGCTGCGAGCCGGGGACCGGTGAGATCCACTACCCCGCCATAGCAAAGGCGTTGCGCGACAGCGGCTACACCGGGACGGTCGGCATGGAGGCGTACGCCTGCGGAGACAGCGTCGCGGCGCTGGAAGCCTTCCGCGCTGCATTTTCCTGACCCGCCGAAACTACGCTTTGTGAGGGAATTCGGCACCAATCCCACCACAAAGCGTAGTTTCGGCGCGGCCGTCTGCGCACAATGACGGAATGTCCGAGGCATCCTTTCCGCACGGCAACTGGGGGCGTGACGACGTCTCGCCGATGTTCAAGCCGGTGTTCGCGTTCGCCGCGTCCCCATTCGGCTCCAAGGTGATCCGCGCGATCGTGCCACTCGACAGGCGGGTGGTCGACCGCACGAAGGGTCGTTTCTCGTTGTTCGGACCGCTGTCGATGCCCGAACTGCTGTTGACCACGACCGGTCGAAAGTCAGGCCGGCCACGCACCTCCGTGCTCAGCTATGTCCACGAGGGCGACCGCCTACTGGTGATGGGCAGCAACTTCGGCCAGCAGCACCATCCGTCATGGTCGAGCAATCTCGTCGCCGAACCGCGGGCTTCGATATCGATGGCAGGTCAGGACATCCCGGTCGTCGCGACCGCGCTGTCCGGCGCCGAACGCGACGCGGCCCTGCAGCGCTTTCTCGCCTACCCGATGTACCGCGCCTACCAGACGCGCACCGACCGGGACATGCGAGTTTTCGCGCTGACGCGCAGATAGCTCAGCGCCCCGCAGGCCGGATGGCCGACGGGGCGCTGAGGCACAAACTACCGGCGGAGCTCGTGGCTGAGCGCCTCAAGCTCGTTGCCGCCGGCCATCTCCTGGGTCAGGGTTTCCAGAGAGATCTCGTCGTAGGTGCAGTCCAGCTTCTGGCGCCCGCGGTTCAGCAGCACGAAATGGTCACCGACCATGTGTGCGTGGTGCGGGTTGTGGGTGATGAAGATGACCCCGAACCCCTGTTCCTTGGCGGCCGTGATGTAGCGCAGCACCATGCCGGACTGCTTGACACCCAGCGCGGCCGTCGGCTCGTCGAGGATCAGCACGCGGGCACCGAAGAAGATCGCCCGCGCGATCGCCACACACTGGCGCTGACCACCCGACAGCGAGCCGATCGGCGCGTCGACGTCGGGCAGGTCGATACCCATCTTGTGCAGCTCGGAAATGGTGGTCGCGCGCATCGCGGAAATGTCCAGCGACGGCAGGATGCCCTTCTTGCGCAACTCGTTACCGAGAAAGAAGTTGCGCCACACCGGCATCAGTGCGACCACCGCCAGGTCCTGATAGACCGTTGCGATTCCGGCCTTGAGCGAGTCCTTGGGTGAGTCGAACACGGTCGGCGCGCCGTCGATCAGCAGCTCGCCCTCGGTGGGCTTGTGCAGGCCCGCGATGATCTTGATCAAGGTGGACTTACCGGCACCGTTGTCGCCGAGCACGCCCGTCACCTCGCCGGCACCCACCCGCAGGTTGATGTCCTTGAGCGCGATGATGTTTCCGTAGCTCTTGCCGACGTGTTTGAGTTCGACCAGCGGCACCGCGCCGCCCGACGGTGTCTCCGCAATCGGGGCTTCAGCAGTTGTGCTCATCTACTTACCTCTTCACCGCGTAGTTACGGACGACGTTGTTGGCGATCACCGCGAACAGCAGCATCCCGCCGAGGAAGAACTTGAACCAGTCCGGGTTCCACCCGGCATAGACGATGCCCTGGTTGGTCATGCCGAAGATGAAGGCACCGATCAGCGTGCCGATCGCGGTGCCGTAGCCACCGGTGAGCAGGCAGCCGCCGACCACCGCGGCGATGATGTAGAAGAACTCGTTGCCGATGCCCTGACCGGATTGCACCGTGTTGAACGCGAACAACAGGTGCATGCCGACGAACCAGGCGCAGAAGCTGACCACCATGAAGAGGCCGATCTTCACCTTGGTGACCGGTACGCCAACGGCACGGGCACTGTCCTGGTTGCCGCCGACAGCGAAGATCCAGTTGCCGATCTTGGTCTTGAACAGCACATAGGTGGCGATGACGACGAACAGGATCCACCACAGCACGGTGACGCGGACCGACACTCCGAGAATGTTGAACGACGAGGCGAATACGGCTCGGCCGGAATCGAATCCCTCCATGTCCGACACGCTGGGGGTGGCGACCTGGCCGGACAGCAGCTTGGTCACCGCCAGGTTGATGCCGGCGAGCATGAAGAAGGTGCTCAGCGTGATGAGGAACGACGGGATCTTGGTCTTCATCACCATGTAGCCGTTGAAGAAGCCGATCGCCAGGGCCATCACCAGCGCCAGTACCGCACCCGTCCACAGGTTCAGGTGCAGGTTGTACGACAACATCGAGGCGGAGAGCGAAGCCGTGGTGACGGCGACACCCGACGACAGATCGAACTCACCGCCGATCATCAGCACGCCCACCCCGACGGCCATGATGCCGATCGTCGAACTGGCATAGAGCACCGTGGCCAGAGCTTCCGGAGTCCGGAAGGGCGGCGCCACGATCAGGAACAGCACGAAGATGCCGATCGCACCGATCGCCGCACCCATCTCGGGGCGGATCAGCAGGCGCTGCAGCTTGTTCTGTTCCTTGACGCGCTCGTCGCGGACGACCTTGTGCGTTTCGAGATTGAGATCTGCCTGGGTACTCATGTCTAGCGCGTCCCGTTCTTCGCGTACTCGGCGACTGAGTCGATATTGGTCTTGTCGATGAACGACGGACCGGTCAGAGTTGGCTGATTGCCGCCGATGACGTTGCCGTTGTTGATGAAGAGCCACAGCGAGTCGACGGCGAGGTATCCCTGCAGGAACGGCTGCTGATCGACGGCCCATTGGACGTCACCGTTCTTGATCGAGTCGACCAGTGCGGCGTTGGTGTCGAACGTGCCGACTTTGGCCGAGCTGCCGGAATTGCGCACCGACTGCACGGCGGTCGGCGCGAACGGCGCACCGAGTGTCACCACGTAGTCGATCGACCGGTCCTGCTGCAGCTTGGCGGTGATGGTCGACTCCACCGACGGCATGTCCTTGCCGTTGACGTTGAGTGTCTCGGTGCCGGGGAAGGTGTTCTTGACGCCGGCGCAGCGGGCCTCGAGGTCGACGTGGCCTTGTTCCTGGATCACACACAGGACCTTCTTTGCACCCTCTTCGGTGAGCCGCCGGCCCGCCTCCTGCCCGGCGATGTAACCGTCCTGACCGAAGTACTCCTTGACGCCGATCTTCTGCCAGGAGTCGAGGCCGGCGTTGAACGCGACCGTGGGAATGCCTTTGCCCGTGGCATTTTCGATAGCGGTCTTCATGGCGTCCGGCTTGGCCAGCGTCACCGCGATGCCCTGCACACCGCTGTCCACGGCGGTCTGGACCAGGTTGGCCTGATTGGGCGCCTCGGGATCCGAGGAGTACCGCAGTTCGATGTTGTCTTTCTTGGCCGCGGTCTCGGCGCCCTTGCGCACCAGGTCCCAGAAGGAGTCACCCGGCACCTCGTGGGTGATCATCGCGATGGTGGCCCGCGGGGTGTCGACGGTTCCGCCGCCCATCCCGCCACCGGTGTCCCGCGGCTTTCCGCCGGTGCTGGAGCACGCGCCGGCGCCCATGACCAGCACACCCGCCGCAGCTACCACCGCGAGCCGACTGAACCTCATTGCTTCTCCTTGCCATCGACGTCACCGGGTGCTTGTGCGTCTGGGTGACAAGCGACACGGCCTCGCAGTCGATGTAATACCGCTCACATCCGAATGTCAATACTTTGTTCGGACATTAGGACTGCATATCAAATGTCCAGGAGCGCTGCAGCGAACCCCGCACCGGTGGCGGTGAGCCACGCCGGTCCGTCAAAACCTGCAGGGATACAACGACTTTGAGATACCTAGCGATCGACGAGGGTGGTATCGAAGTAATACCGCGATGCGCGGTAAGCGTGGCTTCCGTACTCGACGACGCGTCCGGAATCGTCGAACGCGGTCCGTTCCATCACCAGCAGGGGGGCCTTCGGCTTCTCGTCGAGCAGCTTCGCCTCATCCCGCTCGGCAGCCTTGGCGCCGATGCGCTGCTGAGCCAACCGGATGTGCACCCCACGGGAGCGCAGCGACTGGTACAAACCGACCCGCTCGAGTTCATCGCGGTCCGGCGCGATCGACGCGGGAAGGTAGTTGGTCATCAGCGCCAGCGGTTGACCGCCGGACATCCGCAGCCGGCGCATCGTCACCACCTCGCTGCCCGCTTCCAGGTTGAGCCGTTCGGCGATCTCGTCGGACGCCGGACCCAATGCGTACTCGAGCACCCTGGTGGCCGGTTCCTGGCCGGCCCGCGCAAGATCGTCGAACAGACTGGTGAGTTTGACGGGACGATGCACCGGGGTCTGCACCACCTGG
This sequence comes from Mycobacterium sp. 134, assembly GCF_048282715.1. Taxonomy (NCBI): domain Bacteria; kingdom Bacillati; phylum Actinomycetota; class Actinomycetes; order Mycobacteriales; family Mycobacteriaceae; genus Mycobacterium; species Mycobacterium sp. 134. Next base: position 2,233,246 of record NZ_JBLVUN010000008.1, on the reverse strand, counting down.
GTGCCCACACCGCGCTTGCGAACCAGCAGCCCCTTGTCCACCAGTTCCTGAATCGCGCGGCGCGTCGTCGGCCGGGACAGACTGAGCCGGCTGGCAAGTGCCAACTCGTTTTCGAAACGATCCCCCGGCTTGAGTTGCCCATCCAGGATTGCCTTTTCGAAGACCTGCGCAACCTGGAAGTACAGCGGCACCGGACTCGAACGGTCGAGCTCCACGGACAACGTCGGGGTCACGCTCACTCCAATCCTCGTGTCCTCCGCGCGCAGTTCGCCGGGAGTGACTGTCCAGACTACCCGCTTATGACTGAAAGTAAGAATGTCCGAACAAAGTCTTGACAGCACATGGTGACGGGGAGCACAGTCGACACCGACACCAGGCGCGCTCGTCGTCGCCGGAACGCACATACGCACATCGCACTCGGGAGTCAGTCGTGACCGATAACGCCAGCCAGCCATTCGACGTCATCGCCATCGGGCGCAGCGGCGTCGACGTGTATCCGTTGCAGGTCGGCGTGGGGCTCGACCACGTGGAATCGTTCGGGAAATTCCTCGGTGGCAGCGCCGCCAACGTGGCAGTCGCCGCGGCCCGGCTGGGCGATCGCACCGCGCTGATCTCCGGGGCCGGCGACGACCCCTTCGGCCGGTTCGTCCGCGACGAGCTGGCCCGGCTGGGTGTCGACAACCGCTATGTCAGCACCCATGGCGAGTACCCGACGCCCGTGACGTTCTGCGAGATCTTCCCGCCGGACAACTTCCCGCTGTACTTCTACCGCAAACCGTCGGCACCCGACCTGCAGATCAGTCCCACCGAACTCGACCTGGACGCCATCCGTACCGCTCGCCTGTACTGGTCGACGGTGACGGGCCTGTCCGAAGAGCCCAGCCGTAGCGCACATTTCGCCGCGTGGGCGGCTCGCTCGCGAGCTCCTTTGACCGTTCTCGACCTCGACTACCGGCCGATGTTCTGGGAAACACCTGCCGCGGCCACCGAACAGGTTCAGCGAGCGTTGCGGCACGTCACCGTGGCGGTCGGCAATCGCGAAGAGTGTGAGATCGCCGTCGGTGAGGCCAGCCCGCACAAGGCTGCCGACGCCCTGCTCGACCTCGGCGTGGAACTGGCGATCGTCAAGCAGGGGCCGCGCGGCGTACTGGGCAAGACCAAGCAGAGCTCGGTCACCGTGCCGCCCAACGAGGTTGACGTGGTCAACGGGCTCGGCGCCGGAGATGCCTTCGGTGGCAGCCTGATTCATGGCCTGCTCCGCAACTGGCCCCTGGAGAAGACCCTGCGCTACGCCAACGCCGCCGGGGCCATCGTCGCATCCCGGCTCGAATGCTCGACCGCGATGCCGACCGCCGTGGAGGTGGCCGACCTCGCCGAACAATCCGCCGTGGAGGCTGTCAATGTCTAAACCCACTGTGTGCACGGACTATGCTGCGATCACCGAACTCCGGGCCTCCGAGCCCGGCACGATCGCCACGGCATGGCAGCACCGCACCGCCCGTCCGACCGTGCGTGGTGACGGCAAGCTCATGATCGTCGCGGCCGACCATCCGGCCCGCGGCGCACTCGCGGTCGGGTCGCGGCCCACCGCGATGAACAGCCGCACCGACCTGCTCGACCGGCTGTGCGCCGCGCTCGCCGACCCGGGGGTCGACGGTGTGCTCGCGACTGCCGACATCCTCGATGATCTGCTGCTGCTCGGCGCGCTGGAGGACAAGGTGGTGTTCTCCTCGTTCAATCGGGGCGGACTGGCGGGGTCGTCCTTCGAGCTCGACGATCGGATGACGGGAGCCACCGCGGCATCGACTGCCACCGCCCGGATGAACGGCGGAAAGATGTTGTGCCGCATCGATCTCGATGATCCCGGAACGGTAGCCACGCTGGCGTCCTGCGCCCAGGCGGTCGACGCGCTCGCCGCACACGGCCTGGTCGCCATGCTGGAGCCGTTCATGTCCAGCCGTGTCGACGGCAAGGTGCGCAACGACCTGTCCCCCGATGCGGTGATCAAGTCGGTACACATCAGCCAGGGTCTGGGCTCGACCTCGGCCTACACCTGGATGAAGCTGCCCGTCGTCGACGAGATGGATCGGGTGATGGAGTCGACGACCTTGCCGACCCTCTTGCTCGGCGGTGATCCGACCGATCCCGACAAGGCATTCGCGTCCTGGGAGAAGGCGTTGACCCTGCCGGCCGTGCGGGGCCTGATCGTGGGACGCACCCTGCTGTACCCGCCCGATGACGACGTCAGTTCAGCGGTCGCGACCGCTGTGAAGTTGGTGAGGTGACCATGAACAGCAAGTGGTACATCCCGGCCCGCAGCGCCGAGCTGCCATTCACCGTCGACGTCACCCCGGAATCCGCCGGTTGGGCCGAATCCTCTTTGCGGGTACTGGAGCTGGACGACAGCCAGACCGCAGAACTGCACACCGGCCACGCCGAGGTGATGATCCTTCCGCTGTCCGGTGGCGGCACCGTCGAATGCGGCGGCGAAACCTTCGAACTGTCACCACGGTCGTCGGTTTTCGACGGCCCCGCCGACATGGTCTACCTCGGCATCGGACAGGAGTACCGCCTGACCGGTGCGGGACGCTTCGCGATCTGCGGTGCGCGGGCAACGCGTTCGTTTCCGAACCGACGGCGCGCCGCCGCCGACGTCCCCGTCGAACTTCGCGGCGCGGGCAACTGCAGCCGCCAGGTACACAACTTCGGCACCGCGACGACATTCGAGGCCGACTCACTGATCGCGTGCGAGGTCATCACCCCGGGTGGCAACTGGTCGAGCTATCCCGCGCACAAGCACGATGAGAACACCGACGTGGAAACCCAGCTGGAAGAGATCTACTACTTCGAGATCGATGACAGCCCGGCCGGGACACCAGGATTCGGCTATCACCGGGTCTACGGCACCCCCGAGCGCCCCATCGAGGTGCTGGAGGAGGTGCGAACCGGGGACGTCGTGCTGGTGCCACACGGCTATCACGGCCCGTCCATCGCGGCACCGGGCCACCACATGTACTACCTCAACGTGATGGCCGGCTCCGGCCCCGACCGGGCCTGGCTGATCTGCGACGACCCGAACCACACCTGGCTGCGGGACAGCTGGGAGCACCAGGACGTGGATCCGCGTCTCCCGTTCCGTCCCTCCACCACTCGCGAAGGAGCCTGATCCCGTGGTATCCACCGCACCGAAGTCGACCGAGAAACTGGTCGACACCGAGGGCACCGTACGACTCACCGTCGCCCAGGCCACCATTCGCTTCCTGGCCAACCAGTACGTGGAGCGTGACGGGGTCCGGTCCAAATTCTTCGCCGGCTGCTTCGGTATCTTCGGCCACGGCAACGTGGCCGGGCTGGGCCAGGCGCTGCTGCAGGACGAGATAGACGCAGCCGAGGCCTCGAAAGAACCCGGACTCAAGTACGTGCTGGGCCGCAACGAGCAGGCCATGGTGCACAGTGCCGTGGCCTATGCCAGACAGAAGGACCGGCTGCAAGCGTGGGCGGTGACCGCCAGCGTCGGCCCCGGCTCCACCAACATGCTCACCGGGGCCGCGCTGGCCACCATCAACCGGTTACCGGTGCTGCTGCTGCCCGCCGACACGTTCGCCACCCGGGTCAGTTCACCCGTGTTGCAGGAGCTCGAACTGCCGTCCTCTGGTGACGTCACGGTCAACGACGCCTTCAAGCCGCTGTCCCGCTACTTCGATCGGGTCTGGCGGCCCGAACAACTCCCGGCCGCCCTGCTGGGGGCCATGCGGGTGCTGACCGACCCTGTTGAGACCGGAGCCGCGACAGTATCGATCCCCCAGGACGTGCAGGCCGAGGCGTACGACTGGCCGGAATCGCTGTTCGCCGAACGCACCTGGCACATCGCGCGCCCGCTGCCCGAACGCTCGGTGATCGCGCGCGCCGCCGAGATCGTCGCGTCGGCCCGCACGCCGCTGATCATCGCCGGCGGCGGCGTGCACTACTCCGGCGCCGAGGAAGCTCTGGCCGCGTTGTGTGAGCAGACCGGCATGCCGGTCGCCGAGACCCAGGCCGGCAAGGGCTCGCTGCGCTATGACCATCCGCAGTCGGTCGGGGCGATCGGTTCCACCGGCACCACGGCGGCCAACGCGCTGGCGTCGGAAGCCGATGTCGTCATCGGAATCGGCACCCGCTACAGCGATTTCACCTCCGCTTCGCGGACCGCGTTCAACAACCCGGATGTCCGTTTCGTCAACATCAACGTGGCGTCGCTCGACGCGGTGAAGCAGGGCGGTATCAGCGTTGTCGCCGATGCGCGCGAGGCACTCGAGGCCCTGGGCACCGCGCTGGGCGACTATGTCATCAGCGACGAATACCGTTCGCGGGTAACCGAACTGGCTGCCGGGTGGGAGGACACCGTCACAGAGGCTTATAGGGTCGACGCGACCTCCGACGACGGCGCGGCGTTGAACCAGAACCAGGTCATCGGCCTGGTGAACGCGCTGTCGGATCCGCGCGACGTGGTGGTGTGCGCGGCCGGCTCGATGCCCGGGGACCTGCACAAGATGTGGCGCACCCGAGACCGCAAGGGTTATCACGTCGAGTACGGCTACTCGTGCATGGGATACGAGATCGCCGGCGGGATCGGCGTCAAGATGGCCGATCCGGATCGCGACGTGTTCATCATGGTCGGCGACGGCTCCTACCTGATGATGGCCACCGAACTGGTCACCGCCGTGCAGGAGGGCATCAAGGTCATCCCTGTACTGGTGCAGAACCACGGATTCGCCTCCATCGGTGGGCTTTCCGAGTCACTGGGCTCGCAGCGATTCGGCACCTCCTACCGCTACCGCAGCGGGGACGGCCGACTCGACGGCGACACGCTGCCGGTGGATCTTGCGGCCAACGCCGCCAGTCTGGGCGCCGACGTCATCAAGGCCACCACCGCCGCGGAGTTCACCGATGCGGTCAAAGCAGCCAAGGCTGCTGACACCGTCACCGTGATCTATGTAGAAACCGATCCGCTGATCTACGCACCCGACAGCCAGTCCTGGTGGGACGTCCCGGTGTCGGAGGTCTCCACGTTGGAATCCACCCAGAGCGCCTACGCACGGTATGCGGACTGGAAGAAAGTTCAACGCCCCCTTGTCAATCCGTCCGACCGCTGAAAGATTTTTATGAGCACAATTCTCGTTGGTTCGGCCCCCGACTCCTGGGGTGTGTGGTTTCCCGACGACCCGAACCAGACGCCCTATGCCCGCTTCCTCGACGAGGTGGCCGCATCCGGATACGAATGGATCGAATTGGGCCCCTTCGGCTATCTGCCGACCGATCCGAAGCAGCTGTCCGACGAACTGGCCAAGCGCAACCTCAAGCTGTCCGCGGGCACGGTTTTCGAGCACCTCCATCAGGACGATTCGTGGGATGCCGTCTGGACGCAGATCGAGGACGTCGCCAAGCTGACCGCCGCGGTCGGCGGCAAGCACGTCGTGGTGATCCCCGAGATGTGGCGCGACCCCGCCACCGGCGCGGTACTCGAGGACCGAAACCTCACCGCTGAGCAGTGGCGCAAGAAGACCCAGGGCATGAACGAGCTCGGCAAGGCCATGTTCGAGAAGTACGGCGTGCGTGCGCAATACCACCCACATGCCGACAGCCACGTCGACACCGAAGAGAACGTGTATCGATTCCTCGACTGCACCGACGGCGAATTCGTCAACCTGTGCCTGGACACCGGGCACATCAGCTACTGCGGCGGCGACAACATCGCTATCATCCGGCGGGCCCCCGAGCGCATCGGCTATCTGCATCTCAAGCAGGTCGATCCCGAGGTGCGGGCCAAGGTCGAGGCCGAGGACCTGCCGTTCGGCGAGGCCGTCAAGCTGGGCGCGATGACCGAACCGCCGCTCGGCATTCCGGAGATGCCACCGTTGCTGGCCGAGATCGAGAAGCTCGGTGTCGACGTGTTCGCGATCGTCGAGCAGGACATGTACCCCTGCGAGGTCGACGCTCCCCTGCCCATCGCCAAGCGCACCCAGAAGTACCTGGGGTCCTGCGGTGTCCCGTCCGTTCGTTTCAGCTAGGAGCACCATGCCCAATTCAACAGCGACGGACGACCTTCGCATCGCCGTCCTCGGCGTCGGCATCATGGGCGCCGACCACGTCGCGCGCCTGACCAGCCGGATCTCCGGTGCCCGCGTCGTCGTGGTGAATGACTTCCTCACCGAGAAGGCCGAGGCGATCGCCGCAGACATCCCGGGCTGCCGGGCCGTCACCGATCCGCTCGACGCCATCGCCGATCCCGAGGTCGATGCCGTCGTACTCGCCACGCCCGGGCCGACCCACGACAAGCAGCTCTTGGCCTGCCTGGAGCACGGCAAGCCCGTGCTGTGCGAGAAGCCGCTGACCACCGATGTCGAATCGGCCCTGGAGGTGGTCAAGCGCGAGGCCGAGCTCGGAAAACGGCTCATCCAGGTCGGTTTCATGCGCCGCTTCGATGAGGAGTACACCCAGCTGAAAGACCTGCTGGATGCCGGTGAGTTCGGCCGCGCGCTGGTGCTGCACTGCGTGCACCGCAACCCGGCCGTGCCGCCGAGCTTCGACAGCTCCATGATCGTCAAGGATTCCCTGGTCCATGAGGTCGACGTGACCCGCTTCCTGTTCGACGAGGAAATCGCCTCGATTCAGATCATGAAGCCCGCCGTCAATCCGGGTGCCCCGGAGGGCATCCAGGACCCGCAGATCGCCATCATGCGCACCGATTCCGGCAAGCATGTCGATGTCGAATTGTTCGTCACCACCGGAGTGGCCTATGAGGTGCGCACCGAGCTGGTGGGCGAAAAGGGTTCGGCATTCATCGGACTCGATGTCGGTCTGGTCCGGAAGGGCTCACCAGGCACCTGGGGTGGCACCATCACCCCAGGTTTCCGGGAGCGCTTCGGCCGGGCCTATGACATCGAGTTTCAGCGCTGGGTCGACGCTGTTCAGCACGGCACCACGACCGGGGATTTCACAGATGGCCCGACCGCATGGGACGGTTACGCCGCTGCCGCGGTATGCGCGGCCGGTGTCGAGGCGCTGGAGACCGGTCGGCCCGTCGACGTGAAGATGGTGTCGCGCGCGTCGATCCCTGGGGCATGAGCGTGAAGATCGCGCTGGATCCGACACCGTTCCACCACGACTACGAGCTACTCGAATTCCCGCGTCTGGTAGCAGAACTCGGCTACGAGTACCTGCAACTGACCCCGCACCGCGACTTCATCCCGTTCTTCAACCATCCGCGTGCCGACGACGACCTGGTGTCCAAGTTCCGCAAGGCCTGTGCGGACGCCGGCGTCGGGATCGCCTCGGTGCTGCCCGTGCTGCGCTGGTCCAGCCCGGACCCCGACGCCCGCGAGGCCGCGGTAAGCAACTGGAAACGGGTCATCCAGATCACCGTCGACCTCGGCGTCAACGTCATCAACACCGAATTCTCCGGCCGACCCGAAAAGGCCGAGGAGTCCGAGCGGGCGTTCTTCCGGTCGATGGAGGAACTGCTGCCGATCATCGAACGCGAAGGCATCGACGTCCGGATCGACCCGCACCCAGACGATTTCGTCGAGGACGGGCTGGAGGCGGTGCGGATCATCCGCGGGGTCAACTCCCCCAACGTCGGCATGGTGTACGTGGCTTGCCATACGTTCCACATGGGTTCGAACATGATCGAGATCATTCGCGCCGCCAGTGACAAGCTACGCCTGGTCCACGTCGCCGACACCATGGACCACCACCGCAGCCATGGATTGCGCTACATCACCAACCCGCCGGGCAACCCGGTGCGGGTGCACCAGCACCTGAAAATCGGTGACGGCGACATCAACTGGGACGAGTTCTTCGGCGGACTGGCCGAGATCGGCTTCTACGACCGGGACGACACCGTCATGGTGTCCTCGGTATTCGCCGAGGACGAGAACGCCCATGACGTGTCGCGATATCAGCTGAAGACCATGTCCGGGTACGTCGCGAAGTACCGCGGATGACCTCCGCTCGCCTGGTCTGGCAGCATCCGCTGTCTCGGTGCTCTAGCCCGGGAGGTCCGTTCGAGCGGGCGAGCCGACGGAGTCAAGACCGTTGAACTGCTGCACCAGATCCGAGAGCTCGGACCGCGACGACACCCCGGCCTTCACACTGGCTTGATAGATGTGGCCCTCCACAGTGCGGATCGACAGCGAGGTTGCCGCCGCGATGTCCCGGTTCGACAGGCCGCGGGACAGCAGTCCGGCGATCTCGTGCTCTCGCCGCGTGAACGGTAGTGGCACTCGTGCCGTGGCCAATGCGGGGCTGACCGCGCCGCCGCACCGCTCGGCCAGCAAGCAGGCCCGCGCGCTTGCGGTGAGCGCACTGCCCCGGCGGCCGGTCACCCGGTGCGACGCCGCCGCCTGCGCTGCGGCGTCGGCCGCAGCCAGGGCATCGCCCATCTGCTCGAACTCGACCGATACGGCGTCCAACGCGGCGGCGTCATCGGCGGTGAGAGCGTGTGCGTAGCGGTGTGCCAGCGGAGCCCTGGGCCCCTGAACCACATCCACCAATTCGGCCAGCCGTTGGCCACCGTGGACGTCGCCCAACTGGACCGCTGTCTGCAGACACCGCACTTCACGGGCCGGCTGTCCGTGGGTCCGGGCGAATTCGGCCGCGTGCAAGGCTGTCTCGCGCGCCTCTGCGGTACGTCCCCGTGCGGCCGACACCCATGCGCCGGCCAGCAGATAGTCGGACGTGACGTATTCGTACGAGGGATGCCGGCTGCGTTCAACATCCTCCAGGGACGCGACGGCGCCGTCGATGTCGCCGGACCGGGCCAGCGCTTCGGTGTGCAGGATCCTGAATCGATAGAAGAGGCCGGAGGTTTGACCATAGCTGCCCAAACTTTCTCCGGCCGAGTTGAATTGGCGTAGCGCAGTCACCAGGTCACCCTTTGCGAGTGCGGTCATGCCCATCGCCGCGACGGCCATCGACCGGGGCACGCCGGGTAACTCTGCACACCGTCGGTATCCGCGCTCGGCGACTGTCACCGCCTCGTCCAGATAGCCGGCAGCGAGCAGGGCGTAAGCGTGGAACTCGGCCAAGCCGGTGGCGTGAAACGAATCCATGGGTGATTCGTCGAGAACACGGTGACCCGCCCGAGCGCGGTCGGCGGCCTCGTCGATACGGCCGAGATCCCCGAGCGCGAGCGTTTCAGCCGCGTAGCCGACGACCCTGCCGTAGTTGTCCAGCCGGTCGTAGTCCACTGCGGTCATCGTCTCGATCACCTCGGTGTGTTCGGCGGCCATGGCGCACCCGACCGCCCGGAACGTGCGCAGCGCATGGTTGCGGTCGTCGTCGCCGCAGTTCAGCGCCGCGTCGAGCACATCACGGGAGCCCTGCGGATTGCGCAGCGGTAGAAGCAGATTGGCGGCCCGGATGATGGCGCCGTCGAGAAAGCCGGGCACAGCGAGCCCCTGCGCATCCAGGCTGTTCAGGATCTCCTCCACCGCCTCGCCGTTTTCCTGCAAGTACAGGATGTGCGCCAACTGGAGCTTGTTCGCCGGGCTCGGTTGCGACTCGACCGCGGCACGCGCCAGCCGTTCGGCGAGGACGAAGTCCAGCCGCAACGCGGAGATGCCGGCAGCCCGAGCCAAGATGTCCGCATCGGGCGGCAAATCAGATTCGAGCCAGAGCAGGCCCAGCCGAAGCGGCTCACAGTCGTTGCCCTGCACCATCGCGGTGGCAGCGCGTCCCCGTAATCTGCGCAGCCGCAGCGGGCCACACTGGCTCAGCCGAATTTCCCCGTACAGCGGATGGCCAACATAGATGCTGTCACTGTCGGGGGCAGCCGCGATCAGGCCTCGTTGTTCGGCGTCCTCGATCGATTCCTGATCGGCCAGGGCAGCCAGCACCACCCGGTCGACAGGTTCCGTGATCGCCACCAGATCCACGACCTCGCGCACGTCGTCCGGCACGGTGCCGATCTGCATGTCCACCAGTTCGATCAACGATGGTGAAACCGATGATGTTGCTGCCCAGCACCATCGGCCCTGCACCTGACTGAGCGCGCCCGATACGTGTTCGTACTCCACCAGATGCCGCAGGAACAGCACGTTGCCACGGCTCAGATTCCACATCCGGTCAGCGCAACCGGCGTCGACCTCGCCGTCTAGGACGCGGCGCAGGAGGTCCACGGTTTCGTCGCGGGACAACGGCTGCAGTTCCAGCCGCTGCAACTGGCCGTCCTTCCACAAGGCCGACACCGCGTCGGGCGCGGATTCACCTGTGCGGATGGTGGCGACGACGGTGGCGACCTGCTGCAGCACCAACTGGTGGACGACGAGCGCCGACAGGTCGTCAAGGAGGTGAGCGTCGTCGACGAGCAAGAGCAGCCGTCCGTCGCCTGTATGGGCTGTCAAACCGGCGAACACCTTGCGCGCCAACGCCAGTGGTGAGGCGTCGGTGTCGTCGACCCATCGGGCGAATGCTCCGAGCGTGACGGCACGTCCGGTGGCGGTGCCGGCGACGCGATGCACGGACCAGCCCGAGTGCGCAGCAGATTCGGCAGCGGCGCGTGCGAGCCGGGTTTTCCCGACGCCGGCCGGACCGGCGATGACGACGCCGGCGTGTTCGCCGGCAGCGAGCGCCTCATCGATGACGAGCAGCTCCTCGGCACGGCCCGTCAGTGGCCACCGCGGCACCATGGCGCAGATGCTATCGGCTTGGTCAGTCCTCGGCCGAAGCTTTGCTGAGTACGGTGTGCAACTTTCGCCGTGCCACGTCGAGCAAGATCGGCAGGCTCGCAGCCTCGATGTGCAGGTAACCGCAGATCACGTCGTCGGCGGCCCCGGCATCGTGCAGGCGCAGAGCCAGCGAATGCGCTTCGGGAAGTCGTCGTAGTGCTGCCTCATAATCGTCGAGCGTGGCCATGCCAGCCGGCTGGCCTATCCGTCAGAGCCGTCGCTGCCGCCGGGGTCACCACCGGTGCCGCCGGCACCGCCGGGCGAACCACCGTTGCCGCCAGATCCTCCGGTGCGGCCGTTGCCGCCGTCACCACCCTTGCCGCCGTTGCCGCCCAATGCGGACGTCGCTGTGCCGCCGTTGCCGCCGGTTCCTCCGACGCCCTTCCTGCTGTCTCCGCCGCGGCCGCCGTCGCCGGCCCTGTTGGAGATGGGCTGGCCGGCGAAGGAATCGCCGCCATCGCCACCCCGGCCACCGGTTCGGTCGGACGCCGAATTGCCACCTCGGCCGCCTGAGCCGGCGACGAGTCGGCCACCGCTGGAGTTCGCGTCGCCACCTCGGCCGCCGTCGCCCGCCGTACCCGACCGCCCGGAATTGCCTCCGGCACCCCCCGTTCCGGCTGTCGTCTGCGAGCCGTTGTCGGCATTGCCGCCCCGGCCACCGTCGCCGGCATCACCGGTCAACGCGCCTCCGTCGCCCCCGGCCCCGCCATTTCCCGCGGTCGCGACGTTCGATGCGGACTGGCCGGTGTTCGCCGCGCCTCCGTTGCCACCCTGCCCGCCCGTGCCGTGCAGGCCGGCGTCACCGCCATCGCCGCCGGAGCCGCCGGTGGAATCCCTGCCGGTGTCGGAGCGCGCCGCTCCGCCGGCGCCACCGTCGCCCGCATCACCGGAGAACAATCCGCTCCGGCCGCCGTTGCCGCCGTCCCCGCCGGAAGCTTCACGCGTGATCTCGGCGACCCCGCCTGCTCCGCCGGCGCCGCCGTTTCCGGACAGGAGCCCACCGTTGCCGCCGTTCCCACCCTTACCGCCGATACCGCTCCAGTTCCCGGGTTGGGTCGCGTCGGTCACCGACGCCCCGTCGCCGCCCGCGCCGCCGTTACCGAACAACCCGGCGTGCCCACCGTTACCACCGTCCTGTGCGACCATCGTTTGTCCGTCGACGGTGACCACCACCGCATTCCCGCCGCGGCCACCGTTGCCGAACAACAGGCCACCGTTGCCGCCATCCTGGCCCGGCCCGCCGTCGGCCCCGTTGCCGATGAGCAGACCACCGTTCTCGCCCGGCTCATCGCCGTTGCTGACGAACACCGCCACCACGGCCGCCAGAAAGTCCGCGGGAGATGTACCTGGACCGATGGCCACCACCGGCACTGAAGACGACACAGAGGATTCCGGGCTGGATAATGTGTTGCGCGCCAACATCACTCGGACCTGGTTCGAGCCCGAGCGCTCCGGCAACACACGCGCCGACGGCTCGAAGCGCGTCGAACTCACCATCGCCAGCGGCCGGACAGCAGTACCATCCCAGGCGAAGCCGAGGTCGCTTCCGACATCGGGCACCCGGATATCGGCAGACACCGGTCGTGCTGCGGCCGCCCTCGCCACGGCCGCGAACAGACGGTTCGGCGTGGCGAACGCCGCAGGAGCCCAGCGCAGGCCGGTCGATTGGTGCCGCTGGATCGCGTTCGGTTCCGGCGGACTGATCACCACGAACGCCCCCGCTGTCACGGCTGCAACAGCGATCAGAGCCGACCCCGACCGTAACCCTGACATTCCGCCATCGCGCTTCCGGCGATGCCGACCACTCGAACCACGGTTTGCCATCACGACCCTCGGTTCACTCGACGCTGCTCCGCAGACGACATTGACCGACGACGCCACCCGGCGACCCCGTAGGGCACTACTTGGAATCGGGATGCACTCCCGGGTGAGCTACTTGGTCGGCCTGAAACTCAACGCCCTCGCTCGGCGGGGGCGTCCCGTCGATCCGGCTGCCAAGGTCGAGAGCGGTGGCCACCTCGACGAGCGCGGCCGCCACTATCGACGCGGGTACCCGGTCGAGCACCACCAGTCCGATCGCCGGGCGCGGACCGTGCTGCACCATCGGCCGCGCGGTAAAGCCTGGAGGCACCCCGAGTTGTGGCAACCACGCGGTGGAGGCGATGGTCGCGCGCGTCGAGTTCGTCAGGTGCGCATAAAGCGCGTCGACCGAATCCGCCTCCACCACAGGGCGATAGCGCACCCCTTCGGCGGCCATGTTGGCATCGAGGATGCGCCGGTTGCGCATCGTGGTGGTCAGCACGCAGAGTTGCAGTCCAGCCGCATCCGACCACGCGATCTCGGGTTGGCGCATCAGTGCGTGATCGGCGGGCGCGATCAGGACATAGCGCTCCCGGTACATCTCCACCGAGGTGGTTCCGGGCGGGGTTTCGTCGTCGAGGTAGGTCAACCCGGCGTCGATCTCGAAATCGGCCAACCGCCGCGCGATCTCACGGGACGACAAGGCTTCGATGCGCACGGACGCCGCCGGGTTGCGGCGCAGGAACTCGGTGGTGATGAACGGCCCGGTGGGCACCGCCGTCGGTATGGCACCGATCCGGGCCGTGACGGTCAACCGTCCGCGCATGCGGTCGATGTCGGCGAGCATGTCGTCGCGTTCCGCGACGATCCGCTGCGCCCACGCCACGACGCGCTGCCCCTCCTCGGTGAATCCCTCGAAGCGATGGCCCCGCTGCACGATGACGATGCCCAACTCGCGCTCCAGCCGGCGGATCGCCACCGACAGCGTCGGTTGACTCACGTGGCACCGCGCGGCCGCCCGGCCGAAGTGCCGCTCGGTCGCCAACGCCAGCAGGTAGTCGAGCTGCTGGAGCAGCACATCACTCGCCATGGCTCCCCGCCTTCATCACGTTCGATAGAAAGCATCTATCACTGCATGTGAAATATCGAATATCGAGGCCCGTCAACCGGCGCAACCCGCAGTTTTCGGGGACTAGATTGGGTTCATGACCCGTGCCAAGGACATCGATGCCGATTACGACGAGCACCACGTCATCAGCACCGGCGCCAAGCACGAAGCGGCCGGGGTCGAGGCAGTCCTGGTCAGCATGCGACGGGGCTTCGAGCAGATGGGTCCGCTGCGCACTGCCGCGGCGTTGACCAGGCTCAACCAGCGGCACGGGTTCGACTGCCCGGGCTGCGCGTGGCCCGAGGAGCACGGTGGCCGCAAGCTGGCCGAGTTCTGCGAGAACGGTGCCAAAGCGGTCGCAGAGGAGGCCACCAAGCGGGTGGTCACACCGGAGTTCTTCGCCCGGCACAGTGTCGCCGAGCTGGGGACCAAACCCGAGTACTGGCTGTCCCAGCAGGGCCGGCTGAGCCGGCCGATGGTGCTCGCACCCGGCGAGGAGCACTACCGGCCGATCGAATGGGATGACGCCTACCGTCTGATCGCCGAGCACCTCAATGCGCTGGCCTCCCCCGACGAGGCGCTGTTCTACACCTCCGGACGCACCAGCAACGAGGCCGCGTTCCTCTATCAGCTGATGGTCCGCAGCTTCGGCACCAACAACCTGCCCGACTGCTCGAACATGTGCCACGAATCCTCGGGCACCGCGCTGACCGAGTCGATCGGTATCGGCAAGGGCTCGGTCACCGTCGAGGACGTCACCGAGGCCGACCTGATCCTGATCGCCGGGCAGAATCCGGGCACCAACCACCCGCGCATGTTGTCGGTGCTGGAGAAGGCAAAAGCCAACGGCGCCAAGATCGTTGCGATCAACCCGCTTCCCGAGGCCGGGCTGATCCGGTTCAAGGACCCGCAGAAGGTGAACGGTGTCGTCGGGCACGGCGTCCCTATCGCCGATGAGTTCGTGCAGATCCGCATCGGCGGGGACATGGCGCTGTTCGCCGGCCTGGGCCGGCTGCTGCTGGAGGCCGAGGAACGTACTCCGGGCACCGTCGTCGATCACGAGTTCATCGCCGCGCACTGCGCCGGATACGACGAGTACGCCGCGCAGAGCCGCCGCGTGGACCTCGACACGGTGACCGAGGCCAGCGGCGTCGACCGGGCTCAGCTGCAGCGGGTGGCCGACCTGCTGGCTTCCTCCCAGCGCACGGTGGTGTGCTGGGCGATGGGCCTGACCCAGCATCACCATGCGGTGGCCACCATCGGTGAGGCCACCAACCTGCTGTTGCTGCGCGGCATGATCGGCAAGCCCGGGGCCGGGGTCTGTCCGGTGCGCGGCCATTCCAACGTCCAAGGCGACCGGACCATGGGCATCTGGGAGAAGATGCCCGACAAATTCCTGGATGCGCTCGACGACCGATTCGGGATCGCCAGCCCCCGCAAGCACGGTTATGACACCGTCGACGCCATCCGGGCCATGCGCGACGGCCGGGCCGGCGTGTTCATCGGGATGGGCGGCAACTTCGTCTCGGCCACTCCCGACACCGAGGTCACCGAGGCCGCGCTGCGCAGTTGTGTTCTGACCGTTCAGATTTCGACGAAGCTCAACCGCAGTCACCTGGTGCACGGCCGCACCGCCCTGATCCTGCCCACGCTGGGACGCACCGACAAGGATTTCCAGGCCGGTGGAAAACAGATGGTGTCCGTTGAGGATTCGATGTCGATGGTGCACCTGTCCCGCGGCAGCCTGACACCGCCGAGCGAGCACTTGCGCAGCGAGGTGGCGATCGTCTGTCAGCTGGCTCGCGCAGTACTGGGCACCGACCATCCGGTGCCGTGGGAGCAGTTCAATGCCGACTACGACCGCGTCCGTGACGCGATCGCCGATGTGGTGCCCGGCTGCGAGAACTACAACCGCAAGGTGCGTCAGCCCGACGGGTTCCAGCTCCCCCACCCTCCCCGCGATTCCCGCGAATTCCGCACCACCACAGGTAAAGCCAACTTCTCGGTTCAGCCGCTGGAATGGGTACCGGTGCCCGAGGGCCGCCTGGTGCTGCAGACCCTGCGCAGCCACGACCAGTACAACACCACCATCTACGGCCTGGACGACCGCTACCGCGGGGTCAAGGGCGGGCGCCGCGTCGTGTTCGTCAATCCGGCCGACATCGAGGCGCTGGGTTTCGCCGAGGGTGATCGCGTGGATCTGGTGTCCGAATTCGACGGACAGGAGCGGCGCGCCAAGGACTTCCTGATCGTCCCGTACTCCACGCCGGCCGGCAACGCCGCCGCCTACTATCCCGAGACCAATCCACTGGTGCCGCTTGATCACACCGCGAAGAAGTCGAACACGCCGGTGTCGAAGGCCGTCGTCATCCGATTGGAGCGGGCCTAGTGGGCCGGGTCACCGCCCGCCGTCGCGCCCACCACCTGACCGGCGCCACGGCTGAGGCCCGCCCTGAGACCCTGGTGGTCGAGGAACCGTTGGAGATCCGCGTCGACGGCTCACCCATCACCGTCACGATGCGAACCCCGGGCGCCGATGTCGAATTGGCCCAAGGGTTTCTACTCACCGAGGGCTTGATCGCACAGCGTGAAGACCTGGTGTCCGTGCGCTATTGCCGGGGCGCCGACGTAGACGGGGTCAACAGCTACAACGTGTTGGACGCGACCCTGGCCGCCGGCGTCCCCAAACCCGACGTTGACGTGACCCGCAACTTCTACACCACCTCGTCGTGCGGGGTGTGCGGCAAGGCCTCGCTGGAGGCAGTGCGGTTGAGCAGCAAGCACTGCCCCGGCGATGACCCGTCGACCGTTCCCGCCGCGGTGCTCTCGGCGATGCCCGCGCAATTGCGCGATGCGCAGAAGGTCTTCAACAGCACCGGCGGCCTGCACGCCGCCGCACTGTTCACCGTCGATGGCACCATGCTCGTCGTCCGCGAGGACATCGGCAGGCACAACGCCGTGGACAAGGTGATCGGCTGGGCGCTGGAGAACAGCCGGATTCCGTCGACCGCCACGGTGCTCCTGGTGAGCGGCCGGGCGTCGTTCGAGCTCACCCAGAAGGCCGTGATGGCGGGCATCCCGATCCTGGCCGCGGTGTCGGCGCCGTCCTCCCTTGCCGTCGATCTGGCCGGCCAGTCCGGCCTGACCCTGGTGGCCTTCCTGCGGGGCGATTCGATGAACATCTACACCCGCCCAGACCGGGTGCTCTTCTGAGTACAGCGTCGAAAATGCACTGAGGGTCGTGATCCGGCTGGGATCACGACCCTCAGTGCAATCTCGGCGAAAAGTCAGGCGCTCTTGTCGCGCCGCTCCGAACGCGACGGCTTACGCGGCACGATGGTCGGCAGCACGTTGTCCTGCACGGTCTCCTTGGTGACGACCACCTTGGCGACGTCGTCGCGGCTGGGGATGTCGTACATCACCGGCAGCAGGACTTCCTCCATGATGGCGCGCAGGCCGCGGGCACCGGTGCCACGGTGGATAGCCTGATCGGCGATCGCCTCCAGCGCCTCCTCGGTGAACTCCAGCTCCACGCCGTCCATCTCGAACAGGCGGACGTACTGCTTGACCAGAGCGTTCTTCGGCTCGGAGAGGATCTTGACCAAGGATTCCTTGTCCAGGTTGGTCACCGAGGCCACGACCGGCAGACGGCCGATGAACTCGGGGATCAGACCGAACTTGATCAGGTCCTCCGGCATCACCTCGGCGAAATGGTCCTGGGTGTCGATCTCGGCCTTGGACCGCACCTCGGCACCGAACCCCAGACCGCGCTTGCCGACCCGGTCGGAGACGATCTTCTCCAGGCCCGCGAACGCACCCGCCACGATGAACAGCACGTTGGTGGTGTCGATCTGGATGAATTCCTGGTGCGGATGCTTGCGGCCGCCCTGCGGCGGAACCGACGCCTGAGTGCCTTCCAGGATCTTCAGCAGGGCCTGCTGCACGCCCTCGCCGGAGACGTCGCGGGTGATCGACGGGTTCTCGCTCTTGCGGGCGATCTTGTCGACCTCGTCGATGTAGATGATGCCGGTCTCGGCGCGCTTGACGTCGTAGTCGGCGGCCTGAATCAGCTTGAGCAGAATGTTCTCGACATCCTCGCCCACATAGCCGGCCTCGGTCAGCGCGGTGGCATCGGCGATGGCGAACGGCACGTTGAGCATCTTGGCCAGGGTCTGCGCCAGATACGTCTTACCGCAGCCGGTGGGGCCCAGCATCAGGATGTTGGACTTGGTCAGCTCGACCGGCTCAGAGCGCGAATCACGCGACTTCTCCTGGGCCTGGATGCGCTTGTAGTGGTTGTAGACAGCCACCGCCAGCGTGCGTTTCGCGGTGTCCTGACCGATGACGTAG
Organism: Mycobacterium sp. 134; assembly: GCF_048282715.1. Taxonomy (NCBI): domain Bacteria; kingdom Bacillati; phylum Actinomycetota; class Actinomycetes; order Mycobacteriales; family Mycobacteriaceae; genus Mycobacterium; species Mycobacterium sp. 134. The sequence goes on along the minus strand of NZ_JBLVUN010000008.1, from coordinate 2,215,282 downwards.
CCCTCGAGGAAGTCCCGGATCTCCGCGGGTTTGGGCAGCTCGTCGAGCTTGACGTCGTCAGCGTCGGCGAGTTCCTCCTCGATGATCTCGTTGCACAGATCGATGCACTCGTCGCAGATGTACACGCCCGGACCGGCAATGAGCTTTTTGACCTGCTTTTGACTCTTGCCGCAGAACGAGCACTTCAGCAGGTCACCGCCGTCTCCAATGCGCGCCATGTGGGGGGGTCCTACTTCCTGTTTGCAGTCGGTCGTTACGCCACTTGCTGGGTTACTTCGGGCGTAAACCCGACGCTACCCGTTCGTTCCGTCGCGGTGCGACCGATAAGGCCGAATCGCTCCGGTGGTATTTGTTCGTGTGCAGGAGAACATATCTCTCCTGGCGGCTCCTCACCCGGCGGCACGCTGACTGTGACCTTGGCGTGTCGTTGCGGGGCGCCGGCGAATAGCGGAACGACGTGGCCGCACGTCACATTCGCCGTGGTCGAGGGTACCGGCGCCGCTCCTACGTCGCCGCGACCGCAGGTCAGCGAGGTTTCCGCTCTCCTCCGGGACGACACACGCCCCGCACCGGAGGTCACCGGGCAGGGCGTGTGTCATCGGATCAGAGGTTGCCGCTGGAAATGCCGGCCGGTGCTAGCTGCCCTGCGCGGACAACTTGCGGTACTCCAGGACCGTGTCGATGATCCCGTAGTCCTTGGCCTGCGCCGCGGTGAGGATCTTGTCGCGGTCGGTGTCCTTGCGGACCTGCTCGGGATCCTTGCCGGTGTGGCGGGCCAGGGTGGTCTCCATCAGGGTGCGCATCCGCTCGATCTCGGCGGCCTGGATCTCCAGGTCCGAGAACTGACCCTGGATCACTCCACCCAACGACGGCTGATGGATCAGCACCCGGGCGTTCGGCAGAGCCAGACGCTTACCCGGGGTACCGGCGGCCAGCAGCACCGCGGCGGCCGAGGCGGCCTGCCCGAGGCACACCGTCTGGATGTCGGCACGCACGTACTGCATGGTGTCGTAGATCGCCATCAGCGAGGTGAACGAGCCACCGGGCGAGTTGATGTACATGGTGATGTCGCGGTCGGGATCCAGCGACTCCAGCACGAGCAGCTGGGCCATGATGTCGTTGGCCGACGCGTCGTCCACCTGCACGCCGAGGAAGATGATGCGCTCCTCGAACAGCTTGTTGTACGGGTTCGATTCCTTGACGCCGAAGCTGCTGTGCTCGATGAACGACGGCAGGATGTAGCGAGCCTGGGGCTGCACGCGGGGGTCCAATGACGGATGAATGCGATCGGTCACTTGTCCAGTCCTGCCGTCGGGCCCGAACCATTGAGGTTGGCGCTGGTGATGATGTGGTCGACGAAGCCGTACTCCAGAGCCTCTTTCGCGGTGAACCAGCGGTCGCGGTCGGAGTCGGCCTCGATCTGCTCGACCGACTTGCCGGTGAACTCCGCGTTGAGCCGGAACATTTCCTTCTTGATGACGTGGAACTGCTCGGCCTGGATGGCGATGTCCGCGGCACTGCCGGTGACGCCACCGAGCGGCTGGTGCATCAGGACCCGGGCGTGCGGCAGGGCGTGACGCTTGCCCTTGGTGCCCGCGGCGAGCAGGAACTCACCCATCGACGCCGCCATGCCCATCGCGTAGGTCGCGACATCGCAGGGGGCCAGCACCATGGTGTCGTAGATGGCCATACCGGCGCTGATCGAGCCGCCCGGCGAGTTGATGTAGAGGTGGATGTCCTTGGTCGGATCCTCCGCCGACAGCAACAGGATCTGCGCGCACAGCTTGTTGGCGATGTCGTCGTCCACTTGGGAACCCAGGAAGATGATCCGCTCGGCAAGCAAGCGCTCATAGACGGAGTCGACGAGGCTGAACCCGCTCCCGTTCGAACGCATGTCAGTCACGACTGGATACCTGCTTTCTCTCACGCGTTGGTACTGACGACACTAACGAAACTGGGGCGCCACGCACTCCCGTACGGGGGCACGTTCGCTCACAGCGTCATTCAGCGGCGTCAGCATCCTTGTCGGTGGCCTCGTCGTCCTGCTCGCCCTCGGCCTGGGCAGCTTCGGCCGGGCCGAAGAACTCGGTGGTGTCGATCACGGTGCCGTCAGTGTCGGTCACGGTGGCGGCGTGCACCACAGCGGCGATGGTCAGGCCGCGACGCACGTCGGCGAACATGGCCGGCAGCTGGTTGTTCTGCTGCAGGATCTGGATCAGCTGCTGCGGCTCGATGCCGTACTGACGCGACATCAGCACGAGACGCTCGGTGAGGTCGTTCTGGCCGACCTGGATATCGAGCTTGTCGGCGACGGCGTCCATCAAAAGCTGGGTCTTGACGGCCTTTTCGGCGTTCGTCTTGTTGTCGGCGTCGAATTCCTCACGGCTGCTGCCCTGTTCGGTCAGCTGCTCGGCGAACTTGTCCTCGTCGTGGTCGAGGCCGTGGATCGCGTTGTGCAGGGCGTCGTCGATCTGAGCCTGAACGATCTTCTCCGGCAGCGGAACCTCGGTCTGCTCCAGCAGCGCCTCGATGGCCTTGTCGCGGATCTGCTCGGCCTGCTGCACGCTCTTGACCCGCTTGACCTGATCGGTGAGGCTCTCCTTGAGCTCGCCGATGGTGTCGAATTCGCTTGCCAGCTGGGCGAAGTCGTCGTCCGCCTCGGGCAGCTCGCGCTCCTTGACCGACTTCACGGTCACCGTCACGTCGGCATCCTTGCCGGCGTACTCACCGGCGGCCAGCTTGGTGGTGAAGACCTTGGACTCGCCGACCTTCAGGCCGGTGATCGCGTCGTCGAGGCCCTCGATCAGCTGACCGGAACCGACCTCGTGCGACAGACCCTCGGTGGCGGCCTCGGGCACCTCGGTGCCGTCGACGGTGGCCGACAGGTCGATCGAGACGAAGTCGCCTTCCTGGGCACCGCGCTCGACGCCGGTCAGGGTGCCGAAACGGGCGCGCAGCGACTGCAGCTCGGCGTCGACCTCGTCATCGTCCACCTGGATCGGGTCGACGGTGATCTTGAGCGCGTCGAACTCGGGCAGGGTGATCTCGGGACGCACGTCGACCTCGGCGGTGAACGCCAGCTCCTGGCCGTCCTCCAGCTTGGTCACCTCGATCTCGGGCTGACCCAGCGGCTTGACGTCGGAGGCCGAGACGGCCTCGCTGTAGCGGCTCGGCAGCGCGTCGTTGACGACCTGCTCCAGCACCGCACCGCGGCCGACGCGGGCCTCCAGCAACTTGCGCGGGGCCTTGCCCGGGCGGAAGCCGGGCAGGCGGACCTGCTGGGCCAGCGCCTTGAACGCGCGATCGAAATCGGGCTCAAGCTCGGTGAAGGGCACCTCCACATTGATGCGCACCCGGGTGGGGCTCAGCTGCTCGACCGTGCTCTTCACTGTTCCTGCTCCTAGATAGTTCTCTCGTATTGGCGGAAGAGTCGGGGTGACAGGATTTGAACCTGCGGCCTTCCGCTCCCAAAGCGGATGCGCTACCAAGCTGCGCTACACCCCGTGGTGGTCCATCCGCCGCGGCAAAACCCACGAACGGACCACGCGAGATACTACGTGCTCACGGCACGGAGCATTCAATTGGCTTTGATCGGGGGCACACCGGTACAGTGCTGATGCTGCACATGCGGGCGTAGCTCAATGGTAGAGCCCTAGTCTTCCAAACTAGCTACGCGGGTTCGATTCCCGTCGCCCGCTCCACAAGGACCGCCCTGATGGGGCGGTTTTTTGTTTGTCGGGGCGTATCACCGCCCGCCGAGCCGGAGCCCGATGCGCCGCGATATTTGCTGAAATCCCCGGAGTCCGCTCGCCCAGCGCCGTGCGGGCCTAAAGTAAGGCCACGACGGCCGGGAGAAAACCATGAGGCTTTCGCGCACGGAAATTCTCGCAGCGGTGATTGCTGTGGCCACCGCTCTGGTGACGATAGGTTGCGGCCAACAGCGGGACCACGGCGGACTACGCGCGGACGCAGCCGCACAGCCAAGCATTGCCATTCCCGCGGTGAACGTCGGCATCATGCCGCTGGACCACGAGTCGTTCCCGCTGTTTCCAGTGGAATGCCCGGACGGCAGCACGGTGGAATTCGGGCAGCTCTGTCCACTGCCCCGCATTCAGTGCGCCAACGGAAGCACTGTGTCCATCGGCCAGTTCTGCCCCGTCGGCCCCGCTCCGGCGACGAAGCAAGCGCCGCAGCAGCTGCCCCAGCCGACACCAACCGCCTTACCGCAGCCCACACCTACCGCACCGCTCCCCACCCCACCGGCCTTACCGCAGCCCACACCCGCTGCACCCAAGCCGACACCGCCGGCCGCGCCACAGCCCACACCCGCCGCGCCGCTACCGACACCAACCGCTCTGACAACGTGCAGACAACTCGGCACCTGCTGACGAGCGGCGGGAACGCGATGACGCCGGCTTTGGACGCGGCGATCAGGGCGGATCGATCGGTGCCAGCGCGATCGGCACCGTATGGGTGCCCGGTCCCTCACCCGGGCATCCGGCTGCCCCGATGACGAGGGTCCGCGTTCCGAAGAAGCTGCCGTCAGGGTCCGGCATCCAGTAATCCGAACGTTGGGCCTGCACCGCACTGTTCGGGTCGTTGCGATCGCAGAAGTACGGATACTCACCGCTCGTTTCCCAACGGTCGGTGTTCCACCTGTACTCGTAGGCCACGGGAGCGCCCGGGTTGCGGGCGTGATCGTCCGTATTGTCCATTCGCGCGACACATCCGTTCACGTCGCATTTGGTGGTGAATTCCACCGGCACCGTTATCGGATTCATCGGTGTCGGCATTCCATTGAACGTCTGCTTCGAGAAGTCGATGAGCAAGTTGTAATACCCGTAGAGCGGTGGTGGTCCAGCGCGATCAGCATGAGCGGTCGGAGCCAGGATCGACACGGTGCTTACGGCGAGGGCCCCGACGAGGGTGATTCTCATGGCGCTAGTCGTCCTTGTCCTCGTCACGGTGTGCCGCCTCGATCACCTCAGGCGGTACCGGCCTCGCGAGCCAGGCACGAATCCGCAATAACCCACCGGCAACGACGCCGACGGCGAATACCGCGACAAGTACCCACAGCACGGTGGCCATGGCACCGAATTATCCCGCCCCGAAGCGCGCGACGGCCGTTTACCCACGAGTAGGTCACCGCCCGGTATCACACGAATCTCGGCACTGGCCGACTGCCGAAAATCGGAGGAAAGTGATGTGTATCACACCGATGACAAGAAGTCGGTTTGGACGAAAGGCAACGACATGATCGGAGCGATTATCAGCGCAATCGTCGTCGGCGCGATCATCGGGGCGCTTGCACGACTGATCATGCCCGGCCGGCAGAACCTGAGCACGCTGATGACGGTCTTGCTCGGCATCGCCGGGGCCCTGATCGGTTCCTGGCTCACCGCCGCAGTCGGATACTCCAACTCGAACGGCGGATTCGCCATCATCCCGTTCGTGGTGGGTGTCGTGGTCGCGATTGTGTTGATCGCGATCTACACCGCTCTGTCTGGCCGGCGCGGCACGCCCGTCGGTCACTGAGCACAACAACCGCCGACTCCGCCGATCACGTACCCACGATCGGCGGAGTCACCTTCTGCCGTCGGCAGCCTCCGTGCCACCGTCGCTTCGGCGCCTGGCGCACACGGAAGCCACAGGACCGGGCCATGACGACCTGGAGCCGCACGGAGATTCGGCACTCAGGTGTGACACGCACGATCCGTAAGCGTCGCAACAGGTTTGAGGCTAGTGCCCCGGAGACTTGCGGCCCTTCATCATCATTCCGACAATCGCGGTGACAACGGCGCCCACGGCCCCGCCACCGACAAGTTGCCCGGCGATCTGACCGACATCCATGCCACTGCCCGTCAGCGCTTGGATGACGGCGCCGGTCGCGCCACCGCCGATGGCACCGGCGATGCTGTTCCCCGCAACGCCCAGGCCATTCTTGGCGCCTGCCGCATTTCCACCGATAAGTCCGCCGATCAAGCCCAGTAACCACTCCATCGTGATCTCCTTCGGACGTGCACACCTGTTACGCACGGTCGTGTCGCAACAGGTATGGCATTACGGAACATATGCACATCGCGGCACACCATTGTTGCGTTTGGTCAATTCGTTTCCGGTTTGGAATGTGACCAAAAATCCCTTGCACCAAATTTGCGCGCGACCCGGTAAATGCGGATATCCACCCGGCTTCGGTGTCGCGTATAGGGTTCGTGACTGCACGGTTCGAGTAATTGGACGGGTCAGGTTTTCGAGCGAGGGGGCGTCGATGAACTATCGGCAGGGCGGCAACGGTTGGCGGCAGATGCCTCCCGGCCACTGAACCCGCATCGGTAACCGGGTGATCAGCGTGCGCAGACTGGCCTGCCGGGAACGCCGGGAGTTCGCCGATCTGCTCGACGGGTTGGCTCCAGACGAATGGCAGGCACCGACCTTGTGCGCGGGCTGGGATGTCCGCGACGTCGTCGCCCACACCATCGCCTATCTGGGACAGACCCGGCTGCAGCTCGCCGGGGCGATGCTGGCGGCACGGGGGCAGGTGGACCGCATCAACGACCGCGCGCTGCAGGCCGACGCCGGTGCCGGACCCGACGAACTGCGCATCCTGATGCGGGCCGGCACCGATCCGTCAGGTGCGGGCGCGCTCTACGGCTGCCGGGTGGGTCTGATCGAGTGCCTGATCCACCAGCAGGACATCCGGCGCCCGCTCGGGCGGTCCCGCACCATTCCGGCGGACGCACTGCTCGCTGCCCTGGCCTTTGCGCGGGTCAGCCCGGTGATCGGCGGGGCCCGCCGCACCCGGGGGCTGCGATTGATCGCCGGCGACCTCGGCTGGTCGGCCGGCCGCGGGCCTGAGATCCGTGGACCAGGCGAGGCGCTGTTGCTGGCGATGACGGGGCGCGTTGAGGCGGTCGCCGGCGAGCTGCAGGGACCGGGCGTGGCCCACCTGTACGGACGATGAACCGTCGGGTCTCGATCCGGCGTCGAATCGGCGCAGACCCGACGCCAACCTCGTAACGATCCGACCGCGCCCATCGATTCAGTTAACGAGCCGCCCCTAGCATCGGGCAGTGACGTGTTTCGGCGCTCTGCCGAGTCATCACCCGCGTCCGTTGGCCCCGCTGGAGGACTGTTGAGAAGTCAGCCGATCGATACGATCGACGGCTTCTGCACGTCCGAATTCGCCCGGGTGCGCGATGCCTTCGCGGACAACTTCTCCCACCACAACGAGGTCGGCGCTGCCGTCGCGGTCTGGGTCGAGGGCGACCTGGTGGTCAACCTGTGGGGCGGATCGGCCGACGCAGCCGGTACCAGGCCATGGCAGCAGGACACCCTGGCCAGCGTGTATTCCGGATCCAAGGGGCTGTTGAGCACCTGCATCCATCTGTTGGCCGACCGCGGTGAGATCGACCTCGATGCGCCGGTGGCCCGCTACTGGCCCGAGTTCGGCCAGGCTGGAAAGCAGAACATCACCATCGCCATGGTGCTGGGGCACCGCTCCGGCGTGATCGGCCCGCGCGAACCGATGAGCTGGCAGCAGGTGACCGACTGGGACGCGGTGTGCGCCAGGATCGCAGCCGCGACGCCGTGGTGGCCGCCGGGCAGCGCGCAGGGCTACCACGTGGTGACCTTCGGCTTCATCCTCGGCGAGGTGGTTCGCCGGGTCACGGGCCGCACCCTCGGTCAGTACCTGCGCACCGAGATCGCCGAACCGCTGGGCGCCGACATCCACGTCGGCCTGCCCGCCTGGCACCACCATCGCTGCGCGGAGATGGTGAACAAGCCGTCGGTGCGCAGCCTGCTGGCCGACAACGGGGTCGACGAGCCGCCGGCTTCGCTCGGAGACCATCCGATGGCCGGCTGGGCGGTGTCGATGGACTTCGTGCCGGATGACGAACTGGGCGTGCGGGCCCTGGACGCCTGGCGCAGCGCCGAGTTCCCGAGCACCAACGCCCACGTCTCCGCGCTCGGCATGGCGACCTTCTACAACGCGCTGGCCCAGGAGAAACTCCTGACCCGCGAGCACATGGAGCGCTGCCGGGTTTCCCAGGGCGGATTCGACGGCGACGTGGTGCTGGGAGCGCGGGTCGCCGATCACGGCTGGGGTCTGGGCTACATGCTCAACCAGCGCGGTATCGCCGGACCGAACACCCGCATCTTCGGGCACGGCGGGTCGGGTGGTTCGTTCGCCTTCGTCGACCTGGAGCACCGGATCGGCTACGCCTACGTGATGAACTATTTCGACGCCACCAAGTGCAATGCCGACCCGCGCACGGTCGCGCTGTCCAACGAGGTGTACTCCGCTCTCGGCGTAATTTGAGTTCTCTTCGAGGACCCGGAAACGCCGTTTTCCGTGGGTACGCTGGACGCCATGAACAGCGTTTTGCTGGTACTCATCGTTCTCGTCATCGCCGCGATCGCGTTCGCTGTCTACAGCTCGTCGCAGGCCAACGGCCGCCGTTCCGCGGAGTCGCTGGCCGACGCCAAGGCTGACGCCCGCCGGCTGATCGAACGTCTCGGCGGGCAGGTGCTCAACCTGACCGGCTCCGACGATGCGTCCAAGCAGGCACTGGCCGACGCCTCCGAGCGCTACACCGCGGCGTCCTCGCAGATCGATCAGGCCACCACCGCCAAGCAGGCTGCGCTGGCCAAGGAGAGCGCCATCGAGGGGCTCTACTACGTGCGCGCGGCCCGTACCGCGATGGGCATGGATCCGGGTCCCGAGTTGGAGTCGCTGAGCGGGCAACGTTCGGCCGGCGCGGTCACCGAGGACCGGCGGATCAACTTCGAGGGCCGCGAGATCGAGGCCTCCCCGACTCCCTCGGCGAACACCCCGAACTACTACCCCGGCGGCCGGGTCGCCGGACGCCCGGTGCCCGCCGGCTGGTACTCCGAGCCGTGGTGGAAGCCGGCCCTGGTGGCCGGCGCCTGGGGCCTGGGCTCGGTGCTGCTGTTCGACGCGATGTTCTCCGGTATGCACGGGGTCGACTACGGCGCCCAGGGTTTCGAAAACGGTTACGGTGACGGCTATTCCGACGGTTTCGCCGCGGGCCAGGACGGTGGCGGGTTCGACGGTGGCGACACCGGCGGAGGCGACGCCGGCGGTGACTGGGGCGGTACGGATGCCAGCGGCTGGGACGGCGGAGGCTTCGACGGGGGCGGCTTCGGTGACTTCGGTGGTGGCGATTTCGGGGGCTTCTGAGCCCCTGCCGAGCCGAAGCTTCAGAGGCGGCTCTCCAGACGCGCCGACACGCCGGCCTCCTGCAGGTCCAGACGCTCGAGCATGGCTCGCACAGCCTCGTCCTCGATTCGGCCTTCATCGCGCTCGGTGATGAGCGCACCGCGTTGTGCCGCAAGGACATCGCGGTACAGGCCCGAGAACACCGCGGCCCGTTTGGTGAGCGCCTCGGGGTCGGGCATCTCATCTGCGTCCTGTGAATGCCGGGCGATCACCGCGCGGATCTCGGTCACCACGCGGGGATCCAGGCCTTCGGGCGGATCTGCCTCGAACGCGTCGAGCACATCGTCAGCAGCGTCGTGCACCACGCGTTCGGCCTTGAGTTCCTCCTCCCGGTCGGCGGCGTGGTCGTCGCAGAACCGGGACAGGTTCAGCCGGCGGATCAGCAGGGGCAGGGTCCAGCCCTGGATCAGCAAGGTGCCCACACTCACCGCGAACGCGATGGCCTGGATGGTGGCGCGTTCCGGGAAGGGTTCGCCGGAAGCCGTGGTCGCCGGGATCGCGGCGGCCGCGGCCAGTGTCACCACGCCACGCATCCCGGTCCAGGACACGACGACGTTCTCCCGCCAGCTCAGGGAGCGGCGATCGATCATCCTGCGCCAGCGTGCCCTGGGCTTTCGGTTGCGCCTGCCGAGGGCACCGCGAGCACCGTCGGGCACCGGCACGCTGAACTTGCTCTCCATGTGCCGGGACAACTTGTTGCGGCCGAACATCAGGAACACCGACAGCGGGCGGATCACCAGCACGATGAGCAACACGATCACCGAGGCGACCGCGACGACAGCCAGCGACTCGTGGGCTTCGTTGAGGTCCTGCAGCACGAACCGCAGATGCAGACCGATGTAGGCGAACACGAATGCCTCGAGCAGCACGTCGACCGAGTTCCAGACATAGCGTTCCTGCAATCGCGTCTGGTACCCCGCCCCCATCGCGCCGTTGCCGACCACGAAGCCGGCGACCACCACCGCCAACACACCGGAGGCGTGCAGTTCCTCGGCGGTGATGAATGCCGCGAACGGAACCACCAGACCCTGCACCGTTTCCAGGCCCGGGTTGTCCAGGTGCTTGCGAATCCACAGCGTCACGTAGCCCAGCAGTGCCCCGACGACCGGGCCGACCGTGGCGCTGTACCCGAACAGCAGGAAGGGGTTCTCGATGAAGGTGTGGCTCCCGGCCACCTGGGCCACCGCGATGGAGAACAGGGTCAGCGCGGCCGCGTCGTTGATCAGGCTCTCGCCGGTGAGGATCGCCATCACCCGTTTGGGCAGACCGAGCTTGCGGCCCACCGCAACGGCGGTGACGGCGTCCGGCGGCGCGACGATGGCGCCGAGCACGAGGGCCAGCCCGAAGGTCAGTGGCACCAGCACCAACCAGGACGAGACCGCTGCCACGGCGAATGCCGTCACCACGACCAGGCCGATACCGAGGCCGAGGATCGGGCGGATGTTGCGGAAGAACGTCGGGAAGGAGAAGTCCAGCGCTGCCGAGTACAGCAGCGGCGGCAGCACCACCGTCAGCAGAATGTGCGAATCGAGTTCAGGTGGTTCGAAGCCCGGAAGGAACGACACCGCGCTGCCGATCACCACGATGATCAGGGCGGGTTCCATCCCACGGCGGTGCGCGATTGCTGTGACGAGGATGGCTCCGACGACGACGAGGATCAATTCCACCCGGGAATTGTCCCGTGCCCGCGCCGGCGCCGCGCGCTCACACCTGGCAGTCGGGGCACCAGAACAGGTTGCGGCCCTCCAGTTCTGCGGTACGCACCGTGGCGCCGCACACCCGGCAGGCCTCCCCCGCCCGGCGATACACGTAGGTGCGGGGCCGGCCCGGACCGTAGGACGGGGCACCGTGATCGTGCTCGGGGCGGACGACGACGATCTTGCCCCGGCGTACCCCGACCTTCATCAGCTCGACGAGATCGGTCCACATGTCGCTGAATTCGGCCTGAGCCACGTGCGTGCCCGGCCGGTACGGGTTGATGTGATGGCGGAACAGCAGTTCGCTGCGGTACACGTTGCCGACTCCGGCGATCACCGACTGGTCCATCAACAACGCACCGATTGACCTGCGCGACTTACTGATTCGCGCCCAGGCCGACGCGGGATCGGCGTCCTTGCGCAGCGGGTCGGGACCGAGGCGGGCCACCACATCGGCGATCTCGGGCTCCGCGATCACCTCGCACACGGTGGGGCCACGCAGGTCGGTGCCGTACTCGGCACCCACGATCCGCATCCGCACCTGGCCGACCGGCAGCCCCAGCGGAACGGGAGCCTCGGTGAACGTGCCGTACAGGCCGAGGTGGATGTGCACGACCCGGCCACCGTCGTAGTGGTGGAACAGGTGCTTGCCCCAGGCGTCGGCCTGCTTGAACACCTGGCCGTTGACCGCGGCCGCACCGTCGGCGAAGCGGCCCTGCGGGCTGGACACCACCACCGGTGCCCGGCCGAACCGCTTCTGGTGCAGCCGGGCCAGCCGGTGCAGGGTGTGCCCTTCGGGCATGGGTCAGGCAGGCGCGCCGGGAACCGGCGGGGCCACGTGATCCTTCTCGTAGGCGGCGAGAATGTCGATGCGGCGCTGGTGACGCTCGGCCTCCGACCACGGCGTCGACAGGAACGCGTCGACGATGGCCAGCGCCTCCTCCTCGCTGTGCATGCGCCCACCCAGACCCATCAGTTGCGCGTTGTTGTGCTCGCGGGCCAGTTTGGCGGTCTCGACGCTCCAGGCCAGGGCGCAGCGGGCACCGGGCACCTTGTTCGCGGCGATCTGCTCACCGTTGCCCGACCCACCGAGCACGATGCCCAGGCTGCCCGGATCGGCGACTGTCCTGACCGCCGCGTCGATACAGAACGCCGGGTAGTCGTCATCGGCGTCGTAGGTGTAGGCACCGCAGTCGATCGGCTCGTGGCCGGTCTTCTTGAGGTGCTCGATGATGGTCTGCTTGAACTCGAATCCGGCGTGGTCGGCACCGATGTAGACGCGCATGGCGGTCATTCTCTCAGACGGCGCTGCACGCCCCGAGCTAACCGATGGTGATGGCGTCCAGGCGTTCCTTGATGAAGGCCGACGACGTCACCGGTTCCAGGCCGCCGACCTTGCCGACGGGCGGTTCCAGTGGGGTGACGAGTGCGTCGTGGTTGGCCTCATAGAAGTAGATCAGCGAGACCAGGTCCTCCTCGGGGGCGTGCGGCTGCGGCGGCAGCACGCGGTGCCGGCCCGAGGGCCAGCGGCGGCCACTCCAGTACTCCAGCAGGTCACCGATGTTGACCGTGAGCGATCCCGGCTCCCACGGCGCGTCCTCCCAGCCCTCCTGCTCGGAGAAGACCTGCAGTCCGCCCGCACCCGGTTCGCGGTCCAGGATCGTCACCGTGCCGAAGTCGGTGTGCGGACCGATGCGGAACTGGCCCGGCTCCGGCTCCCCCACCACGCTGACCGGCGGGTAGTGGTTGATGTTCATCGTCCAGGTCGGCCGATCGGCCAGGGCGACAAAGGGATTGACCGGCAATCCGAGGGCGTGGGCGAACAGCGCCAGCAGATCGTCGGAGACCTTCCGCATCGCGGCGGTGTACTCGTCGACCAAAGCCTTCAGCACGGGCACCTCGGACGGCCACACGTTGGGTGCGAACCAGATCCGGTCGACCTCCGGGTCACCGGTCGCGGTCTCGGCACCCAGGCTGTAGCTCTCCTTGAGATCGGGCGGGGTCTCGGTGCCCTCGGCGTAACCGTTGGCTTCGGCTCCCGGCCCGATCCAGCCGTGCCCACCCACGGGCACCGAGTAGCCCCGCTTGACCTCGTCCGGGAGTGCGAAGAACTCCCGGCTGGCCGCGCGCACCTTGGCCGCCAGGTCGGTGTCCACACCGTGGCCGGTGACGACGATGAAGCCCGCGAGCTGCAGTCCGGCGTCGACCTCGGCGGCGACCGCGTCGGCCTCGGCCCCGCCGGCGTACCACCGGGACATGTCAATCGTTGCTATGGCGCTCATTCGCCGATGTCCTCCGCCCACAGATCCGGCCGTTCGGCGATGAAGTCCTCCATCATCGCCACGCAGCGTTCATCGTCGAGCAGGGTAACCGCCACTCCGTGCTCGGCCAGCCAGTCATGGCCACCGGTGAAAGTCCGGCTCTCGCCGATCACCACCGCGCCGATGTTGAACTGGCGGACCAAGCCGCTGCAGTACCAACAGGGAGAGAGCGTCGTCACCATGACCGTGGAGCGGTAGCCGCGCTGACGCCCGGCCGCCCGGAACGCGTCGGTCTCGGCATGGATCGACGGGTCGTCGTTCTGCACGCGCCGGTTGTGGCCGGCCCCCAGCAAAGTCCCGTCCGAGCTGAACAACGCGGCGCCGATCGGAATACCGCCTTCGGCCAACCCTTTTCGTGCCTCCTCGACGGCGACGTCGAGCATCTGTTCCGGGGTCATACCGAAACCGCCCGTTCAGCGGTGAGCTTGGACCGGCACAACACGAGATAGCAGGCACCGGCGATCAGGAACCCGACGAAGAAGGTGATGTCACCCAACTGCGGCACCTCGCGGGCGATGTAGCCGACGAACTTCGCCTGGTTGCAGAACAACGTCACCGACACCACCAGACCGATCAGGAACGACGCCAGGCCGGGCCAGTTCGTATAGGAGCGGTCGTAGAGGAAGTGCGCGACGGGCGCGTCGCCGCGCAGGTACTCGTCGGCGAACACCACCCCGAGCCACGGTCCGATCCAGTAGGCGATGATCAGTAGGAACGCCTCGTAGCTGGCCGCGGCGTCGGCCAGTGCCCACCACGCGATGAGGAATCCGACCACCCCGAAGAACGCGGTGGCCAGTGCCCGGGCGATGTGATGCGGGAGCTTGATCCCGATGGTGACGAAAGCCATTGCGCCCGAATAGATGTTGATCGCGTTGGCGGCCACCGCCCCGATCGCGATCGCCAGCAGGGTCAGGCTCGCCAGCCACGGAGCCAACTCAGAGGTGAAGGCAGTGGTCGGGTTGTCCGAGACCGCGGGGCCGATGGTCACCGACGCCGCACCCACCGTCTGGAGCAGCATGCAGGACACGAACAGGCCTGCGGCGGCGTAGAACCCGGTGCGCGGTCCGGCCGCGGACCGCGGCAGGTACCGCGTGTAGTCGGCGGCGTACGGCGCCCACCCGGCGACATAACCGAACGCGGTGCCCACGGTCAGCAGGAAGCCACCCGTGCCGCCGACACCGCCGGAAACCGCGGGCGCACCGAATTCCGCCTTGGTCAGGATCACCACGGACGTGATCGCGAAGATGACGGCGAGCACCGGGAAGGCCCACCGCTCGAAAGCCTGAACCAGGTTGTGCCCGAACACCGCCAGCGCGGTCTGCACCACGACGACGAGCACCAATGCCAGCACCGGAGCGATGCCGAACAGGGTGGAGAGCGCGAACGCACCGCTGACGCTGTTGGTGGCGAACCATCCGATGCCCGCGGTCACCGTCATCAGCAGCGAGGGCACGGCGTTGCCCTTGAAGCCGAACGCCAGCCGGCCCAGCACCATCTGCGGCACGCCGTGCAGGGGCCCGCGCTTGGACAGGAAGTAGTGCGCGAGCGCCCCCAGGCCGGTGCCGATCCCCAGGCCTGCCACGGCCTGCCAGAACGTCATGCCGTAGACGGAGACCGCCAGCACGCCCAGGAAGATCGTCGCGAATTCGAGGTTCGGCGAGGTCCAGGTCCAGAACAACTGGCTGGGCTTGCCGTGCCGATCGGCCTCGGCGATGTGCTCGTTACCGCCCGGCTCGACAGCTGCGATCCGGTCGCGGTAGGAACCGTCAGTACTGGGCTCAGCCGCTGTCATGCGTACACCGTGGCGTGAGCCGCGGTGTCACGCAACCGGAATCGCGATTTTGGGTGCGGTTCACCCGTCAGTCGAACTCGGGTGCCTCCGTACGGGAGCGCTTGAGCTCCCAGAAATGCGGGTACGACGCGAACGTCACCGACGCATCCCAGAGCTTGCCGGCTTCTTCACCGCGCGGGATCTTCGAGAGCACCGGACCGAAGAACGCGACACCGTTGACGTGGATGGTCGGGGTGCCGACGTCGTCGCCCACGGCATCCATACCGGCGTGATGGCTCTTGCGGAGTTCCTCGTCGTACTTGTCGGTGGTGGCAGCCTCGGCCAGTTCGGCGGGCAGACCGACCTCGTCGAGTGACTGCGCGATGACCTGATCGAGGTCTTTGTTGTTCTGGTTGTGAATCCGGAAGCCCATCGCGGTGTAGAGCGGGCTCAGGATCTCCGGACCCTTGAGTTGCTCGGCGGCGATCGCGACCCGGACCGGGCCCCACGCCTTCTTCATCAGTTCCTGATAGTTCTCGGGCAGGTCGCGGCCCTCGTTGAGCACTGCCAGGCTCATTACGTGGAACTGCACGTCGATATCGCGGACCTTCTCGACTTCGAGGATCCAGCGTGAGGTGATCCAGCACCACGGGCACAGCGGGTCGAACCAGAATCCGGCCGTGTCTTTTTGGTCTGTGGCCTTCTGATCTACGGTGGCCATCTACGCGTCCTCTCGATGTGGTTCAGGGCACAACTGCATTCAGCACAACTCTGCACCTGCACCGAGATGTTCCCGAAGCGAGTAACTATCCGGGGAGCAATCGCGACAAGCTTGGTGGCATGCATGTCGACATGCATGCTGGAGTCACGGCAGCAGCACAGGAAACGCATAGTGGGCGAACCTTTATCGAAACGTGTTGTTCCTGTGACCCTGGTAAACCACTGTTGCCCAAGTGAGCAGAGCGATGTAAGGGTTCTGCGTGATAGCTGAGGAGCTCCACATGGCCGCTCGTGCCTTCCTGGCGACCGCAGGTGCCGTCGCCGCCGCCCTCGCGTTGGCAGTCCCTGCGCAAGCCGACCCGGTCCCGGCGCCGAACGATCCGACCGATACGTCGTTCCTGAACGCCCTGAACAGTGCCGGGGTGGGCTACGGCGACCCCAATACCGCCGTCCAGATGGGCCAGGACGTGTGTCCGATGCTGGTCGAGCCGGGCAAGAACTTCGCGTCGGTGGCCTCGCAGATGCGCGGCGACGGCGGCATGTCCCCGCAGATGGCGTCGTTCTTCACCGGCATCGCGATCCAGATGTACTGCCCGCAGATGATGTCGTCGATCAGCGACGGTTCGATCCTGAACAACCTGGGCGCGCTGAACGGGCTCGCCGGGATCGCCGGCTTCCCCCAGTAGCCCGGGTCCCGCGGACGTCCAGCCACTAGGTTGGACACGTGGCACTTCCCAATCTCACTCGCGAACAGGCCGTCGAGCGCGCCGCTCTGGTCACCGTCGACAACTACGACGTCGTCCTCGACCTCACCGACGGCAACGGCAACCCCGGCGAACGCACCTTCCGGTCCACGACGACCGTGACGTTCGATGCCCTCGCCGGCGCCGACACCTTCATCGACCTGGCGGCCGACACGGTCCGCAGTGCGACGCTCAACGGCGTCGCACTGAACGTATCCGGCTACGACGAATCCACCGGCATCGCACTTACGGGCCTCGCCGAGCACAACACCCTGGTGGTCGATGCCGACTGCCTGTACTCCAACACCGGCGAGGGCCTGCACCGCTTCGTCGATCCCGTCGACAACGAGGTCTACCTCTACTCCCAGTTCGAGACGGCCGACGCCAAGCGGATGTTCGCCTGCTTCGATCAACCCGACCTCAAGGCCACGTTCGATGTCCGGGTCACCGCGCCGTCGCACTGGCAGGTGATCTCCAACGGGGCAACCACGAGCACCGAGCCCAACGGGGTGGGCACCGTGCACACCTTCGCCACCACCCCGAAGATGAGCACCTACCTGGCGGCGTTGATCGCCGGACCGTACGCGGTGTGGCGCGACTCGTACACCGACTCCCACGGCGAGATCCCGCTGGGTATCTTCTGCCGGGCCTCGCTGGCCGAGTTCATGGACGCCGACCGGCTTTTCACCGAGACCAAGCAGGGTTTCGGCTTCTACCACAAGAACTTCGGCACGCCGTACGCGTTCGGCAAGTACGACCAGCTGTTCGTCCCCGAGTTCAATGCCGGGGCCATGGAGAACGCCGGCGCGGTGACGTTCCTCGAGGACTACGTCTTCCGGTCCAAGGTGACCCGGGCCTCCTACGAGCGTCGCGCCGAGACCGTGCTGCACGAGATGGCCCACATGTGGTTCGGCGATCTCGTCACCATGCAGTGGTGGGATGACCTGTGGCTCAACGAGTCCTTCGCGACGTTCGCGTCGGTGCTGTGCCAGGCCGAGGCCACCGAATACGACACGGCGTGGACCACTTTCGCCAACGTGGAGAAGTCCTGGGCCTACCGGCAGGACCAGCTGCCCTCGACTCACCCGGTCGCCGCCGACATCCCGGACCTGGCCGCCGTCGAAGTCAACTTCGACGGCATCACCTATGCCAAGGGCGCCTCGGTGCTCAAGCAGCTGGTGGCCTACGTCGGGCTCGAAGAGTTCCTCTCCGGGCTGCGCGACTACTTCCGCGACCACGCCTTCGCGAACGCCACGTTCGGCGACCTGCTGGGTGCACTGGAGAAGTCCTCGGGACGTGACCTGTCCGGCTGGGGCCGGCAATGGCTCAAGACAACGGGTTTGAACACCCTGCGGGCCGACTTCGACGTGGACGGATCGGGTGCGTTCACCCGGTTCGCCATCTCCCAGTCAGGTGCGGCCCCGGGCGCCGGGGAGACCCGGGTGCACCGGCTGGCCATCGGCATCTACGACGACGACGGTTCGGGCAAGCTCGTCCGCGTGCACCGCGAGGAGCTCGACGTCGAGGGCCCGGTCACGGAAGTTCCCGCACTGGTGGGCATTTCACGCGGCAAGCTGATCCTGGTCAACGACGACGACCTGACCTACTGCTCGCTGCGGCTCGACCCCGCCTCGCTGTCGACCGTGCTGTCCCGGATCGCCGACATCGCCGATCCACTCCCCCGCACGCTGGCATGGTCGGCAGCCTGGGAGATGACCCGCGAGGCCGAGATGAAGGCCCGCGACTTCGTCGCCCTGGTGATGAGCGGAGTGCACGCCGAGACCGAGGTCGGTGTCGCCCAGCGACTGCTGATGCAGGCGCAGACCGCGTTGAGCTCCTACGCCGATCCCGCCTGGGCCGCCGAAATCGGTTGGCCGTCGTTCGGGGATGCACTTCTCGATCTGGCCCGAGAGTCCGCGCCGGGTTCTGACCACCAACTCGCGTTCGTGAACGCGCTGTGCACCTCGGTGCTGTCGCCGAACCACGTCGCCGTGCTGTCGACCCTGCTCGACAACGAGCCGGCCGCAGTGAACATGACCGGCCTGGTGATCGACACCGACCTGCGCTGGCGGATCGTCACCGCGCTGGCCCGGACCGGCGACGTCGACGCCGACGGGCCCGAGACGCCGTTCATCGATGCCGAGGCCGAGAACGACCCGACCGCGGCCGGCAAGCGTCAGGCCGCCGCGGCCTCGGCCGCCCGCCCGCAGGACGTGGTGAAGTCCGCGGCGTGGGAGCAGGTCATCGAGGACGACACCATCGCCAACATCACCACCCGCTCGATCGTCGGCGGTTTCGTGCAGCCCGGTCAGTCCGAGTTCCTGGCACCGTTCACGGCGCGCTACTTCGCGGCGATCTCCGGGGTGTGGGAGCGGCGGTCCAGCGAGGTCGCCCAGACCGTGGTGATCGGGCTGTACCCGTCGTGGGACATCAGCCAGAACGGACTCGACGCGGCGGACGCGTTCCTGTCCGATCCCGAGGTGCCGCCCGCGCTGCGCCGGCTGGTGATCGAGGGCCGCGCCGGGGTGGAACGCTCCCTGCGCGCCCGCGCCTTCGATGTGAGCTGATTGCCTCTGCCCCGCGAGCGACCGTGTCTGTACGGCGACACGCCGTGATTCCTGTACCGACGCGGTCGCTCGCGGGGCTCATAGGCTTGATCAGTGGCGGTCAGTCGAACCCGCGCGGCACGGGCTGCCCGCAAGCGCAAGCGCCGGATGGACCTCGTGGTCCACGACCTCACCGACGAACAGTGGGAGGCCATCAAAGCGGCATGGGGCGGGTGCGCCTACTGCCGCGGCACCGCGGGTCCGTTCCAGAAGGACTGCGTCATGGCGATCTCGCGTGGCGGGCGCTACACCGTGGACAACGTCGTTCCGGCGTGCGGATCGTGCAACGCCAGCAAGTGCAACTTCGAGGTCAGCACCTGGATGCGGCGCAAGCGGCTCGACGAGCGTGCGTTCTTGACGCGATATGTGGAGATCCGCAATGAGCTGGCGGGCTAGGTGACATCACAGCTAGGCCATCCCAGAAATGCAGCGAGCGTGCGTGCTTGTCAGTCGACAACCACGCACGCTCGCGGTGCTAGGTATTGAAAAATCAGGCAGGAGCAACGCCGGCAGACAGCACGCGCACGGCGCTGATCAGACCGTCGATCAGGTTGCCCTCCTTGAAGGAGGCGGCAGCTGCCGAGACGCCCAGCGGGGCGGCCTCTTCGATGCCACGGCCCTTGACGTCGGCGCCGTAGACCACCTCGATCGCGTGCTGGTCGGGTGAGACCGCGAGCAGCACCGCGTTGTTGGGGGTGGGCACCTTGGCCAGGATCTCGCGTGCCGAGGCGGCGGTGTCCGCGCCGAGGTCGCCGATGTAGACGGCGAACCGGGCCTTGGCCGCGCGCGAGCCGTACTTCAGGGCGTCGTCGAGCACGACCAGGTCCATCGTCGGGAACGGGTAGTGCACCGAGAGCTCACCGGGCTCGGTGACCCCGGAGATCCGGCCGCTGTAGGTCAGGGCGTAACCGTAGGGCAGGTCGAGGTCCTGCGTGGCGGTCGCCAGTTCACCACTTGCCACTTGCGCCGCCTCCGATCGTCACACCGTGTGAATCATGCCCGCCGTGCCCGTGATCCTGCGGCTCCTCGGCAGCCCACAGGATGGGCTCGTGGGTCCACGGCTCGGACAACTTGTAGGTAGCCGGGTGCGGTCCCTTGCGGGTCATAAAGATCAACGCCAGGACCACGAACAACAACAGCGGAACCCCTCCGAGGAGGGAATGGGTAAGTGCTGTGCTCACGCGCAAACCGTATCAGCCGCAAAGCGACGACGCGCCGAGAGTGCCCAGCAAGTCGGGCGTCAGGCCGCACCTTCACCCAGATAGCGCACCCAGGCCGGGTCGAGCTCCTTGATCGTCGACAACAGCCTCCAGTGCTGGCCCTTCGGCGGCATCGGCACGCACCGCAGTGACCAGCCCAGTTCGGCCAGCAGACGGTCGGCCTTGCGGTGGTTGCACGGCGCGCACGCCGCCACACAGTTCTCCCAGGAGTGCTCGCCGCCGCGGCTGCGCGGGATCACGTGGTCGACGGTGTCGGCCCGCCCGCCGCAGTATGCGCACCGGAAGCGGTCCCGGTGCATGAGCGCGGCCCTGGTCATCGGGATACGGGCCCGGTAGGGCACCCGTACGAAGGTGCGCAGCCGGATCACCGAGGGCACCACGATGGTGCGGGTGGCCGAGTGGATGACCGGTCCCGACGGGTCGTCGTGCACGACGTCGGCTTTGCCACACATCACCATGATCACCGCACGCCGCAGCGGCAGCGCGGTCAGCGGTTCATAGGTGGAGTTGAGCAGCAGCACCCGGCGCCGCCCCCACAGGGAGGCGTCAGGGTTGATCGTCGGGAGTGCCTCGACGCTGTGCAGAGGGCGATTTGGCACATGGGGTCCCGATGGGCCGGGTATGTGGCC
This sequence comes from Mycobacterium sp. 134, assembly GCF_048282715.1. Taxonomy (NCBI): domain Bacteria; kingdom Bacillati; phylum Actinomycetota; class Actinomycetes; order Mycobacteriales; family Mycobacteriaceae; genus Mycobacterium; species Mycobacterium sp. 134. The sequence goes on along the minus strand of NZ_JBLVUN010000008.1, from coordinate 2,194,334 downwards.
GGTCCGTCGCATATGGCTTTTTTTGCTGTGCGCCATGGAGCCTCCGAGGAGACAGTCCACCATGGATCCTGCGGATACGCACGAAAATTCTTTGTGTGTTCGCAGGTCAGTCCAATGAACACCAGGTGACCACGATGCCGTGACCGGCGCCGACGTGCCGTCAGGCCACAATGGACCACAATGAACGACGTGACGCAGGTGCAGCGATCTTTCTACGACGAAGTCGGTGGGCACGACACTTTCGCGGCGATCGTGTCGCGGTTCTACCAACTGGTGCGCGAGGACGAGATCCTGCTGCCGTTGTATCCCGAGGACGACATCGACGGTGCCGAAGAGCGGCTGCGGATGTTCCTCGAGCAGTACTGGGGTGGGCCGCGTACGTACTCCGACCAGCGTGGCCACCCGCGGCTGCGGATGCGGCACGCCCCGTTCCGGATCGGGTACCTCGAGCGCGACGCCTGGCTGCGCTGCATGCACACCGCGGTGGCCTCGATCGACTCGACGACGCTGGACGAGTCGCACCGGCGCGCGTTGCTGGACTATCTGAACATGGCCGCAGACTCGATGGTGAACTCGGCGTTCTGACATGCGCCGGTGGTGGGCAGACGCGGTTTTCTACCAGGTCTATCCCCGCTCATTCGCCGACAGCGACGGCGATGGAGTCGGCGACCTCGACGGGGTGTGCGCCGGGCTGGACTACCTGGCGGCGCTCGGTGTCGATGCCCTGTGGCTCAACCCGGTGATGGTCTCGCCGATGGCCGACCACGGCTATGACGTCGCCGATCCGCGCGACGTCGACCCGCTGTTCGGCGGCATCGACGCCCTGGACCGTTTGCTCGACGCCGCCCATGCCCGCGGCATCCGGGTCACCATGGACCTGGTGCCCAACCACACCAGTTCGGCGCACCCGTGGTTCGTCCAGGCGCTGGCCGATCACCGCCATCGTGACCGCTACATCTTCCGTGACGGCCGCGGCCCACAGGGTGACGCGCCGCCAAACAACTGGGTGTCGGTGTTCGGCGGCCCGGCATGGACCCGCGTCACCGAGCCCGACGGCACACCGGGCCAGTGGTATCTGCACCTGTTCGACCCCGCCCAGCCCGACCTGAACTGGGACCACCCCGCCGTGTTCGAGGACCTGGAGAAAACGCTGCGGTTCTGGCTCGACCGCGGGGTCGACGGGTTCCGCATCGACGTCGCCCACGGCATGGCCAAGCCACCCGAGCTCCCCGACATGGCGGTCACCGACACCGCGCTGCTACGCAACAGCGACGACGACCCGCGGTTCGACAACGACAGCGTGCACGACATCCACCGGTTCATCCGCACGGTGCTCGACGACTATCCGGACGCGGTGGCCGTCGGCGAGGTCTGGGTGCACGGCAACGAGCGCTTCGCCAGGTACCTGCGCCCCGACGAACTGCACCTTGGCTTCAATTTCCGTCTGGTGCAAGCCGATTTCGACGCCGTCGAGGTGCATGACGCGATCGTGAACGCCATCGCGGCAGCCGAACTGGCGGGGGCGACACCCACGTGGACGCTGTCCAACCACGACGTCGAACGTGAAGTGACCCGCTACGGCGGCGGCCCTCTGGGGCTGGCCCGAGCGCGGGCGATGGCGCTGGTGATGCTGGCACTGCCCGGATCCGTATTCGTCTACAACGGTGAGGAACTCGGGCTGCCCAATGTGGACCTGCCCGATGAAGTGCTCCAGGACCCGGTGTGGGAGCGCTCCGGCCACACCGAACGCGGACGTGACGGGTGCCGGGTGCCGATGCCGTGGTCGGGCGATGCTCCGCCGTTCGGCTTCTCGTCCAACGCCGACACCTGGCTGCCGATGCCCGCCGAGTGGGCACCGTTGACGGTGCAGCGTCAGCAGGCCGACCCGGCGTCGACGCTGGAGTTCTACCGCCAGGCCATCCAATTGCGCACCAGCCGTGCGGAATTCACCGGCAGCCGGGTCGATCTCGACATCGCCGACGAGGTTCTCACGTTGCGGCGCGAAGGTGGCCTGGTGTGTGTCCTCAACACCGGTGACGAGCCGGTGCCGTTGCCGCCGGGCGAGGTGCTGCTGAGCAGTGCTGAGCTGACGGATGCCCTGCTGCCGGCCGACACCGCCGTCTGGCTGGTCTGATTCCCCTCGTTCCTCCCGCGAGCAGACGCGAAGGTACCCGGTATTCGTGGAATCAGGGCACTTTCGCGTCTGCTCGCCCAGGAAGGGTCAGCGCGACGCCCGCAAGGAACCATCCAAGGTCGCCATCAGCTGGGCCACCCGGTTGGTACCGGCCGGTGCGGGCGGATAGCGGCAGAGCACGTCGATCAAGACCGGTGTGGCCCGGTGCCGAACTCGTTGCAGCACCATGTCCCCCGCCGCAGGATCGCCGCTGTTGATCTCGGCGATGCGGGCCACGCTCGCCGCGGCGCGCAGGATGTGGCCGACCTGATGGGCCTTCGTGATCGGGTGCAGGTAGGCCGCCGAGGCGGCGTCACCGGCCGCCTGTGCCGCCAGACGCGCGGATTCGGTATCGGCGTCTTTCGCTGCCCGGTGCGCATCCAGCGAGGCGACCCGCTGCGCCTGGGATCGGGGGGCGCCGTTGACGAACCGCCAGGCGGCGGTGATGGCGGCCCGCGGCCGAGGGTCGTCGGGATGCACGCTCTCGAACACGACGAGGACCTCTTCAGCCGTCTCCGTCACGTATCGAGCCACGACCCGCAGCTCGTCCATGCTCAGCTCGAAGTCGCCCGATGTCACGTTGCACGCCCGACGGTCAGCCCAGGATCAGCGCGGCGCTGTCGCGGCGCCGGTACACCGAGCCGAATCGGGCGTCGATGCGCAACCACGACGGGTGCGCGCGGACCCGGACGATCTCCTGCTCGCTGACCTCATTGCCCGTCTGCGGCAGAAAGCCCATGGCCGTCAACGCGAAGACGCAGCGCATCGGGATGCCGACGCTGTATTCGCCTGCGCTGACCGCGATCACCTCCTGGTCGAGCAGCGAGGACGGCGGGCCGTGAGCGCTGCCGTGCTCGCGGGCCAGCGCACCACCCTGCTGGGCCAGGTCGAGCATCACCCGCGCGGGGATGTCATCGAGGTGGACGAATCCGTCCTCGGGCGGCAAGCCGCCGCGCCAGGCCGAATCCATCGGGAAACCGGGGTCGACGTATCCGTCTGCGGCAGTTGACAATCCGGTCACCAGCGCGTCGGCTCCCGCGGACAGGTCCGACGGACGTACCCGTCCGGTTACCACCCGGCTGGCCAGCACTTCCAACCCGGTCGCCACCCAGGCGACGGCTGTGCCGCCACTCCCCGGCCCGCCGGTGCGCTCCCTCAGCCGCACCACCGCAGCATCGTCCAACCGCAGGGCACGGTCGAGGAACGTCGCGAGATCCTCTCGGTCGCGCGGATCGTCGATCCACAGGCCGCGCTCCGGGATGGTCATCGCAGGTGGCTCTCCAGATAGCCGCGCTGCTCGGCCGTCAGACGTTCGAGTCGTTGCTCGGCGATGTGCACCGCGGCCAGCTGGGTCTCGCCGATCACCGACGGTTTGGAGTCGGGTGCGGCATGCAGCGAACGCACCTCGTAGCCGATCGTGAAGTCGACGGCCCGCACCCGCTTGGACCACATGGTCACCTGAAGCGGTGAGTCCACCAGCCGCAACTGCCCCTTGTAGGCGATGTTGACCTCGGCGATCAGCAGGCCGATGGTCTCGATCGTGGCGCCGAAAGGCTCACGCAGGAACGGTATCCGGGCCTCTTCGAGAAGGGTCACCATGGTGGCGTGATTGATGTGCTGGTACATGTCGATGTCCGACCAGCGCACGTGCACCGGCGTTGTAAAGCTCACGCAGTTGTTCCCGTTCCACTCGTTCGTGTCATGCTGCGGATCTGCCGCGCCGCCACAGACAGCGTTGCCAGATCCTGCTCACCATCTTGGTATATCTCGGTCAGCGTGCGACGGGCGCGGGTCACCCGGGAGCTGTTGGTCAGCTCCCACTCTGCGATCTTCTCCTCGCCGGTCTCGTCGGGTTCGCCGACGGCGAGCACATCGAAGCACAGAGCCCGAAGCGAACCGTAGATGTCGTCGCGAATCGCCAACCGCGCCAGGGAATGCCATCGATCATCACGGCCCAGTTGGGACACCGCGGTGAGCAGCCCGTCGGCACCGAGGCGATCCATCAGCGCGAAGTAGGTGTCGGCCACCTCGGCGGGCTCCCGGTCGACGATGTCAGAGATGTCGATCACGTCGAGCAGGCTGTACTGGTACAGACCCGTCGCCACGGCAAACGCCAGTTCGTCGGACACCCCCTGCGCGGAGAACTCCCCGGCCTCTTTCTCGACGATCGCCTTGTCGTCACCGCGCAGCCATTGCGACATGTGCGGGCGCAGGGCGGACACCTTCGCGGCGAACCGGTTGATCTCGGCACCGACCGCCAGCGGCTGCGGACGGTAGTTGAGCAGCCAGCGCCCGGCGCGGTCGACCAGCCGGCGCAGATCCAGCGTCATCCGGTCGGTCACGAACACCGGGACCCCTTCGTCACCGGCTGCCCGGATCTCGCGCCACACCTTGCCGATCCCGAAGATGGCGTCGGTGGCGACGTAGCTGCGCACCGCGTCGACCGGGCCGACACCGACGTCCTCGGTGATGCGGTAGGCGTAGCTGATCCCGCTGGTGTCGACGAGATCGTTGACCAGCATGGTGGTGACGATCTCCCGGCGCAGTTGGTGCGACCGGATCTCGCTGGTGAACTGCTTACGCAGCTTCTCGGGGAAGTACCGCGGCAGCCGGGAGGCGAACACCTCCTGATCGGGCAGGTCGCTGGCCAGCACATCGTCTTTGAGATTGAGCTTGACGTGGGCCATCAGCGTCGCCAATTCCGGTGAGGTCAAACCGATTCCGGCATCGACGCGACGCTTGATCTCCTTCTCCGATGGCAGCGCCTCCAGCTCACGGTTGAGACCGCGGTTGGCCACGAACTCCTTGATCATCCGGGCGTGGACCGAGAGCATGCTCGCGGCGTTGGCCCGGCTGGTCCCCATCAGGTCGTTCTGGTCCTTGTTGTCGATCAGCACCAGGGCACCGACCTCGTCGGTCATCGACAACAACAACTCGGTGCGTTCTTCGGGGCTGACCTTGCCCGCGGTGACCAGTGAGTCGATCAGGATCTTGATGTTGACCTCGTGGTCCGAGCAGTCCACACCCGCGGAGTTGTCCAGCGCATCGGTGTTGATCCGGCCACCGGCCAGGTCGAATTCGATGCGACCGAGGGAGGTCACGCCGAGGTTGCCGCCTTCGCCGATGACCTTGGCCCGCACCTCGTTTCCATTCACCCGGATCTGGTCGTTGGCGCGATCACCGACGTCGGCCTCGGTCTCGGCCTTGACGTAGGTGCCGATACCGCCGTTCCACAGCAGGTCCACGGGCGCCTTGAGAATGGCCTTCATCAGGGCGGGCGGCGTGAGTTCTTCTATGTCACCGTCGATCCCGAGTGCCGCGCGGGCCTGCGGGCTGATCGGGATGGACTTCTGCTGACGGCTGAAGACACCGCCGCCCTCGCTGATCAGCTTGGCGTCGTAGTCCTCCCAGCTGGATCGCGGGAGCTCGAAGAGGCGCTTGCGTTCCACCCACGACACCGCGGGGTCGGGGTTGGGATCGACGAAGATGTGCCGGTGGTCGAAGGCGGCGATGAGGCGGATGTGCTTCGAGAGCAGCATGCCGTTGCCGAACACGTCACCGCTCATGTCGCCGACGCCGACGACGGTGAAGTCCTGGCTCTGGGTATCCACGCCCATCTCGCGGAAGTGCCGCTTCACCGATTCCCACGCGCCCTTGGCGGTGATGCCCATGGCCTTGTGGTCGTAGCCGATGGAACCGCCCGAGGCGAACGCGTCGCCCAGCCAGAACCCGTAGGACTTGGCGACCTCGTTGGCGATGTCGGAGAACGTGGCCGTGCCCTTGTCGGCCGCGACCACCAGATAGGCGTCCTCGCCGTCACGCCGCACCACGTCGGGTGGGGTGACGACGGCACCGGTCCCCTTGTCGACGTTGTCTGTCAGGTCGAGCAGTCCGGAGATGAAAAGTTGGTAGCACGCAACGCCTTCGGCGCGGGTCGCCTCGCGGTCGACGGCGGCGTCACCGGTGGGCTCGGGCGGTCGTTTGACCACGAACCCGCCCTTGGCCCCGACGGGCACGATGACCGCGTTCTTCACCGCCTGGGCCTTGACGAGACCGAGGATCTCGGTGCGGAAGTCCTCACGGCGGTCCGACCAGCGCAGCCCGCCGCGGGCCACGAACCCGAACCGCAGGTGCACGCCCTCCACCCGGGGCGAGTACACGAAGATCTCGAACTTGGGCCGCGGCAACGGCAGCTCGTTGATCAGGCCGGGGTTCAGCTTCATCGCCACCACGCCGCGTTGCCGCGCCGAATCCGGCTGCTGCACGAAATAGTTGGTACGCAGCGTCGCCTGGATCAGGGTGGCGAAGGCACGGAGAACCCGGTCGGTGTCCAGGCTCACCAGTGCGTCGATGTCGGCGGCGACGGCAGCGGCCGCCCCCTGGGCGTCCCGGGCGCCCGCGGTGTCCTCGGACGGGTCGAACAGCGCCTCGAACAGTTGCACCAATGACCGTGTGGTGTGCGGGTTCTCGTTGACCACCGACTCGATGTGCGACTGGCTGTACGGAAATCCCGCCTGGCGCAGGTACTTCGCGTAGGCGCGCAGGATCACAACCTGCTGCCAGGTCAGGTCGGCACGCAACACCAGTTCGTTGAACCGGTCCACCTCGACCCATCCGTGCCAGATGGCGGTCACCGCGTCGGCGAATCGCCGGGCGGTGGCCTCGCGGGAAGCCGCGTCGGGTTCATCGGGGATGCCCCGCTGCCGGGCCACCTTGAACTGGTAGATCCAGACCGGCAGGCCGTCGGCCCGGCGCACGGTGTACGGACGCTCCTCGAGCACCACCACACCCATCGACTGCAGCATCGGCAGCAGTTCGCTCAGCGAGGCCGACTGGCCACCGAGGTACCAGGTGAGCTGGGCCAGCCCGTCGTCCCCGCCTTCGGCGAACACGAGCTTGACCGAATTGTCTTGGAGCCCTTCGATGATCGCGATATCGGCGATGGCATCGGCCGGGGCGACAGCTTGTTTGTAGTCTTCCGGGAACGCCGTCGCATAGTGCTCGACAGCGGCGGGACTGAGCGCCGCGTGCGCTGCAGCGCTGGTCATGCGGTCACCCCAGTTGCGGGTGGCCTCGGTCAGCAGGTTCTGGATCCGGTTCTCGTTCTCGGCCGACGTGTCCACGGTGTGCGAGGCGGTGCCGTCGGGCAGCCGGACCGTGAAATGAACCACTGCCCAGGGCGATTCGCTGACCCTGGCCGAGTAGTCGATGCTCTCGCCGCCGAGCTCGCGCACCAGGATGTCCTGCATCTCCAGCCGCACCGCGGTGGTGTAGCGGTCTCGTGGCAGGTACACCAGGCAAGACACGAAGTGCGCCAGTTGATCCGCACGCAGGAACAGCAGGGTACGGCGCCGTGACCCCAGGTCCACCACGGTCAGCGCCATGTCCAGCAGCTGCTTGGAGCTCAGCGCGAAGAGTTCGGGGCGTGGGATGGTCTGGACGATGTCACGCAGCAGCTGCCCGGGATGGCTGGGATCGCGGCGGGCCATCGCCAGCGCTTCCTCGACGCGCCGCGAGATCAACGGGATCTCCAGCACGTTGGCGTTCATCGCAGCCACCGTGAACAGCCCGACGAACCGGTGCTCGATGACCCGCTCGCCGCCCTCGCGCACGACGACGATGTACGGGTACGCGCCGTAACGCACATAGCTCGGGATCGTGGCCTGCGCCAGCACCAGCAGGTCGTCCGCGGCGGTCAGCGGCGGGAGCACATCCTCGCGCAGCTTGAGCACGCCGAGCCGGCTGGCCGGGTCGACCGAGGCGTGCCCGTCGCTGATCGCGCACTGCTGGTACCCCAGCAGCATGAAGTGTCCGTCGGAAAGCCAGCGCAACAGCGCTGCGACGTCCCTGCGGTCGGCGTTGGGAAACCGGCCCTCCACATCGGTCGCCACATCGTTGGCCAGGGCGTGCAACGCGGCACCCATGGCCGCCGAATCCAGCCCGATCTGACGGGCCTCGGCCAGCACCCCGGGCACCATCCCGACCACCTCGGTGAGCGCCGGGCCGTCGGCCGCCCCGATGACCGGGACCAGGATCCAGCATTCGTCCACGCCGTCGACGCCGGTGGCCTCGGCCGCGGGTTGGAAGTCCAGCAGCACTCCGTCGGCGTCGCGGCGCACCCGAAAGACCGGGTTCATGATGGCCGGGTAGGCGATGCCGTGGCGGTGCAACAACACCGTCACCGAATCCACCAGCATCGCCGCCTGCTCGGTGACGATCTGCAGGGCCGGGCCGGAGTCACTGTCCCCGGGATACACCATGACCTTGGTTTCGCCCGGCGCCCGTTGGCCGGCCAACGCGTAGTGGGCGGCCAACGTGGCATCGGAGACCAGGCGCTCGGCCACCGCGGCCTGAGGACCGGTGGCCGCGACCCCCGGGGCATCGGCCTGCGGAGCCCGGTAGGTGGACAGGAAAGCCACCGCGAGCCGGTGGATCACCTCAGGCGGTGCCTGTGAGCGATCCCGGTCGCTAATTCCCTGTCCCCGAAGAGCTCCCGGTTCGGCCGTCATACGGATCACTCCCTACTCACGCCCATGCACCGGCATTGGTGCATAGCTGCGACATTAGTAGCGTCACCGAGCCCGCTGCGCGGTTTATCCCGTCACGGCTCAGTCGCGGGTCAGTCTCCGGTGGGTCACCCGGTGCGGGCGTGCTGCTTCGGCACCGAGACGTTGGATCTTGTTCTCCTCGTAGGCACCGAAGTTGCCCTCGAACCAGAACCACTTGGCCTCGTTGTCGTCGTCGCCCTCCCACGCCAGGATGTGCGTGCAGGTGCGGTCCAGGAACCACCGGTCGTGGCTGATCACCACGGCGCAGCCGGGGAACTGCTCGAGCGCGTTCTCCAGCGACGACAGCGTCTCGACGTCGAGGTCGTTGGTCGGCTCGTCGAGCAGGATCAGGTTGCCGCCCTCTTTGAGGGTCAGCGCCAGGTTCAGCCGGTTGCGCTCACCACCGGACAGCACACCCGCGGGCTTCTGCTGATCCGGCCCCTTGAACCCGAACGCCGACACGTAGGCCCGCGACGGGATCTCGTTCTGACCGACCTCGATGTAGTCCAGCTTGTCGGAGACGACCTCCCAGACCGTCTTCTTCGGGTCGATGCCGGCGCGGCTCTGGTCGACGTAGGACAGCTTGACCGTGTCGCCGACCTTGACCGTGCCGCTGTCGGGCTGCTCCAACCCGACGATGGTCTTGAACAGCGTGGTCTTGCCGACGCCGTTGGGGCCGATGACGCCGACGATGCCGTTGCGCGGCAGCGTGAACGACAGGTCCTTGATGAGCTGGCGACCCTCGAAGCCCTTGTCCAGATGCTCCACCTCGACCACCACATTGCCCAGCCGCGGCGGGGTGGGGATCTGGATCTCCTCGAAGTCGAGCTTCCGGGTCTTCTCGGCTTCGGCGACCATCTCCTCGTACCGGCCGAGGCGGGCCTTGTTCTTGGCCTGACGGGCCTTGGCGCCCGAGCGGACCCAGGCCAGCTCGTCCTTGAGCCGCTTCTGCAGCTTCTGGTCCTTCTTGCCCTGGACCTCAAGGCGCTCGGCCTTCTTCTCCAGGTAGGTCGAGTAGTTGCCCTCGTACGGGTAGGCCCGGCCGCGGTCGAGTTCGAGGATCCACTCGGCGACGTTGTCGAGGAAGTACCGGTCGTGGGTGACCGCCAGGATGGCGCCCTTGTAGTTGGCCAGATGCTGCTCGAGCCACAGCACGCTCTCGGCGTCGAGGTGGTTGGTCGGCTCGTCGAGCAGCAGCAGGTCCGGCTTGCTCAGCAGCAGCTTGCACAGCGCGACGCGGCGGCGCTCACCACCGGAGAGGTGGGTGACCGGCTCGTCGGGCGGCGGGCAGCGCAGCGCGTCCATGGCCTGCTCGAGCTGGGAGTCGATGTCCCAGGCGTCGGCCGCGTCCAGTTCCTCCTGCAGATGGCCCATTTCCTCCATGAGCTCATCGGAGTAGTCGGTGGCCATCAACTCGGCGACCTCGTTGTACCGGTTGAGCTTGCCCTTGATGGCCACGCCGGCCTCGACGTTCTCGCGAACGGTCTTGGTCTCGTCGAGCTGCGGCTCCTGCATCAGGATGCCGACGGAGGCGCCGGGTGCGAGCAGCGCGTCGCCATTGTTGGCATGGTCGATGCCGGCCATGATCTTCAGCACACTCGACTTACCAGCCCCGTTGGGACCGACGACGCCGATCTTCGCGCCGGGCAGGAAGTTCAGGCTGACGTCGTCAAGGATGACCTTGTCGCCGTGCGCCTTGCGAACCTTGCGCATCGTGTAGATGAATTCGGCCATGCCGTGATGTGCCTTTCTGAAACTCTTCGGGAATGTCGGATGGGCGCTTGCGCGAAGGGTTGCGTCAAGCCCAACTCACTCGCGCCCATCCTATGCGTGACCGAAACCGGCTAGGCCGACAGTGGCAGGTCGCCCTCGTCGGGCTCGGCTTCGGGCGCGTCGCCGGCGACGGGTTCGGGCTCGAGTACCGGGCCGGCCGACGGCTTCGGCAACGGTGCGACCTTGGCGGTGCAGCGGGACAGATCGGGCCCGACCGCGGTGGCCCGCACCTCCACCGAGGACCGGCGCACACCCTCTTTGTCTTCGTACTCATCGGTGTGGACATGCCCGACCACGATCACGGCGTCGCCCTTCATCAGAGAGGCGCTGGTGCCGGTGGCGAGATTTCCCCAGCAGTTGACCGTGACGTAGAGCGAGTTGCCGTGCTCCCAGTTGCCGTCGGGCGTGCGGCGCCGCGAATTGCTGGCCACCCGGAACTTGTACAGCTCCTGATCGCCGAATCGCCGTCGGACGGGGTCGGTGATGATGTTGCCCACGATCGTGAACGGGGTCTCGAACATTTCTGGTTCCTTTCGCTTCATCCATTGCGGTGGCCGACGCTGAATCGGCGCGGCCGCCTTACGCAGCCATTGACCGCCGGAAGCCCGACGCGCGGCCGGCATGCGGACCCGACGTACCCGTCGGCTGTGGATGAAACGCAGGCTGGGGATAACTCCGGTGTCAGCCGGACGGATGGTCGCGCCGCGCCATCTCGGCGAGCATCGCGTTGTAGGCCGCCAGATCGGCGTCGTCATCGCGGTCGGCGGCCCGGTCCAGCCGCTTGGCGGTGCGCTGATCGCTGCGCCGCCACTGGATGAGCAGCGCCAGCATCACGATGACCAGCGGGACTTCCCCGGCCGCCCACGCGATGGCGCCGCCGAGGTGCTGGTCTCCGAGCAGGTCTGTGTGCCACGGCAGTAGCAGCGACCGGTAGAAGCTCTCGCCGAGCACGTTCTTCATGCCCATCAACACCACACCGAAGAACGCGTGCAGCGGCAGCGAGGCGAACACCATCCCGATCTTGACCAGGTGCGGGACGGGCCTCGGGGTCGGGTCCACGCCGATGACCACCCAGTAGAACAGGTAGCCAGACAGCAGGAAGTGCACGTTCATCAGGATGTGCGCAGCGTGGTTGCTGACCGCGGCGTCGAAGATGCCGCCGAAGTACAGGCCGTAGAACCCGGCCACGAACAGCACGGTGGCGACGATGGGATGGGTCAGGAATTGCGACACCCTGGAGTGCAGCGCCGCCAGCAGCCACTCTCTGGGGCCGGGTGGCGAGCCGCGGCCCGCGGTCGGCAGCGCCCGCAGCGCCAGGGTCACCGGGGCGCCCAGCACCAGCAGCACCGGAACCAGCATGGACAGCAGCATGTGGGCGATCATGTGCACGCTGAACATCGCCGGCATGTAGCGACCGAGCCCCGATGAGGTGGTGAACAGCAGGACGGCACAGCCGAGCAGCCAGGCGAACGTGCGGCCCACCGGCCAGGCGTCGCCGCGGCCGCGCAGCCGGTACACACCGGCCAGGTACACCACCGCACCGACGATGGCCGCGGTCCCGAACAGCAGGTCGAATCGCCAGTCGAACAGCACCCGAGCGACCGTCGGCGGCCCGGCGAAGTCGTATCCGATCGCGACCTCGGTGGCGCTGGGGGTCCTCGGCTCGGGCGGCGGCGGGGTGCGTCCCAGCCCGACGGCGATGCCGAATGTGGCGCCGAACAACGCGGCCTCCGTCAGCGCCAACCGGATCAACGGCCTGCGCGCACCAGCGTCGGCGGCCAGAGCGGTCAGGCTGACCCGACGCTGTCGCCAGCCCAGCACGCCGAGCAGGCCGAGGGCCACGAGCTTGGCCACCAGCAACCAGCCGTAGCTGGTGCGCACCAGATCGGCCGGTTGGATCCGCACCAGCGCGTTGACCACACCGCTGATGGCCATCGCGATGAAGCACCACAGGGCCAGCGCCGAGAAGCGGCGTGCCGCCAGCGCGGTGGCCGGGCCGTCACCGCCGGACCCGGAACCGGCCCGGATCGCGTGGGCCAACAACGCCAGCAGACCGCCGGCCCACAGCGCGGCGGCCACCAGGTGGATGAACAGGCTGTTGGTGGCCAGATCGTGGGCTCCGCCTGCCGACGAATGCCCGGTCAGAACCAGCGGCATCAACGTCAGCAGGGACCCGGCCAGCAGTACCGGCGTCCACCCCCACCGCAGCACCGGGAGGCTGGCGATGGTGACGGCGGCCGCCAGGATCGCCGTCCACCGCCAGGCCACGGCGACATCGACCAGGCCGGCGGCCGACCACACGTCGACCGGTGCGAGATGGTCGAGCAACGGCTGCCCGGACACGTCGGAGACCGTCAGCGGAACCAGCAGCGCTGCGCACACCGTCCACACGCCCGAGGCCGCCGAGCCGAGCCGCAGCGCCCGGTAACCGGCGACATCGAGCACGCCGTTGGTCTGGGGTGCGGCCAGGAACGCCGCGAACAGGAAAGACCCCACCGCGACGACGGCGGCGATCTCGCCGGCAGCGCGCACGAATGGCAGTCCGTAGGTGGTGACCGGGCCGGGATCGGGTAGGCCGGTGGCAGTCAGGGCGTCGGCCAGCGACAGCGCGCCGATGCCTGCGGCCACTGCCCCGGCCAGCAGACCCACGCCGACCAGCACAGGCCACACCACGCTGTTGCGCACGCTGGATGCGGCCACCTGGCCGGCAGAAGTCATGGTGCAAGGGTATGGCGTGGGCTCCACCACACCTCCAGGCGTCGCCTAGCTGGACGGGCCCCGCACGACCCGACGCTGCTTTTCCCGGTTGTAGAACTGCTCACGCGCGATCTCGTCGACCTTGTCCATGTCGGCGACGATCCCGCGCAGTTCCTCGCGGAAGGCGTTGCGGCGCGCCTGCAGATCGGGGCCGTTGACCAGCAGGTTTTGGTCGGCCGCCACCTGCCGCGCGGTGGCGAACAGCAACGCCGAGACCGACTCGTTGCTGCTGACCCGCCCCTGCGCGACGTACTGACGACCGACACCGAGCGCCCGCCTGGTCAGGTCCCGCTCACCGATCTCGGGCGGTGCATCGCGCAGTACGTCGGCGACGATCGCATAGGCCTCGAAGAACGGCCGCAGCATGGCGCCCACCAGCAGCGGTCGCTTGCTGCGCAACATCTGATAGATCTCGTCGCCTCCCGCCGAGACCTTCGTTTCCCAGCCGCCGGCCGCCTGCCCTTCCGGTGTGCGGTCGTACCACGACATCTCTTCGGCGACGTTGTCGCGGAAGGCCTCCGAATCGGCGAAATAGAAGTCGAACTTGAGCAGATCGCGCAGCCGCATCACCTGGTCCCAGAAGACCTGTAGCGGGTCGCCGGCGACATGCGCGGCATGGGCCAGGGCCAGTTCGACGATCGAGGTCTCCTGGAAGGCGTGGATCAGCGAGTTGCGGTAGAACGCCGCCTCCAGTTCGTCCTCGGGGGCGATCCGCCATACCGGTTCGCGGCCGCTGTCCACCATCGTCACGGGGTGTCCCCCGGAGAGCGCGTCGACGGCCGAGCGCACCCCCTCGGCGGTACGCAGGCGCAGTGCGCTGTTGGTCACCGGGGTGTTCTTGCGCTCCAGGTAATCCAGCGAGTCCTGCAGCGTGTGGTGCAGCTGATCGAGGGTCAGGGCGACCCCTCGGGCGCCCAGCAGCAGCGCCGAGACCAGGTTGGTCGCGCTGACCGGGGTGACCCGCAGAATCCGCCAGGCCACCTCGAACGCCATCTTCTGCATCGCCAGGCGTTTGGCCGCCTCGTCGTGGGCCATGTCGCCGCCCGGCTCTCCGAGGTGCTCACGCATCGAAACCGCTTCGGGGAAGCGGACATAGATCTTGCCGTAGTTGCGTTCGCCCTGCGCCTTGATGAAGTTGTACAGCCAGCTCAGGCCCTCTGGCGTCTTCTCGCCGCCGCGGGCGTACGCGGCGTACTCGGCGGTCTCGTGCAGTTGGTCGAAACTTATCGAGACCGGCTGCAGCAGGATGTCCTCACTTCGGCCGTCGAGGTAGGCATTGGCGACGTAGGCGAGCAGACCGAGCTTGGGCGGCAACATCTTTCCGGTCCGTGACCGGGTTCCCTCGATGGACCAGTTCAGGTTGAACCGCTTCTCCACGATGTAGCCGACGTACTGGCGCAGCACGTACTTGTACAGCGGGTCATCGAGTTTGCGGCGCAGGAAGATGACGCCGGAGTGCCGGAACAGCGGACCCATCAGGCCGAACGACAGGTTGATCCCGGCGAACGTGTAGACCGGCGGCAGCCGGTTCTCCTGCATGGCCACCGGGACGATGACCCCGTCGAGATACGAACGGTGGGAGAACAGCAGCACCGCCGGATGTTGTTCCAGGGCATGGCGCATCGACTCGATCTCGGAGCGGTCGTAGTCGATACGCGGATCGAATCCGCGGCTGAAGATGGCCCGGCCCAAAGTTGGGATCAGGTCCACCGAGAACCGGCTCCACCCCGTGGAGAGCTCGTCGAGCATCTCCCCGGCCTTGTCCACCGTCGCGCCGGGAATCTGTTCCAGGCCTTGACGGAACCGTGCCGAGTCGAGCATCTCCGGCTTCACCAGCCGCGGCGACTTGTATTCGGGGCCCAGCAGGCGAAGCTCCACCCGCTCGATCGCCAGTACGGCCCGGCGCAGCACGAATCGTGCGAATTCCCTGGGGTTTTCCGCGACCGTGGTCTCGCTCCACTGCTTCCGCAGCTCCGATACCTTGGCCGGTTCACCGGCGACGATCCGGGCCCGCGTCGGGTCCTTGCGCAGGATGCGTCGCTGCAGGATTTCCGGCGGCCGGTAGGTGTCGCGGCCCGAGATCAACCCGACCACCTTCAACCGGGTGGGCAACCCCGCGGGCACCCAGAACACCCGGACCGGGACCACCAGCCGGTCCTCGTCGGATTCCAACTCCTCGACCAGCCGGGCCACCACCCCGGGCGCGGGCTCGTCGGTGGCAGGCAGCTGCAGGACCTCGACCGTCGAGTCGGGGTGTTCGCGCCGCTGCGTCTTGAGCCAGTCGTTGAGTAGTTCCAGTTCGGCCGGCGACGACGCCGATGCCAGCACCAGCGCATCGTCGGTGGTGCTGAAGCTGGGGAAATCGTCGAGCCCCGCGGTCACGGTCGACCCTTGGGGGTCGATCGCGACGACGAGGTATCCGGTTTGGGCGCAGCCTTTTTCGCAGGCACCTTCTTCGCCGGCGCCTTCTTGACGGCCCGGCGCGGTGCGGCCTTCTTGGCCGGAGTGGGTCGGGCGTAGACGTCGAACACCGGCAATTCGCCCTCCGGCCAGGATTTCAATGTGTCGAGGTAGATCTGGCGGACCTCGGCGATGCGGTCGGACAGGTTGTCGACGGTCCAATCCTCGACTGATATCGGCGGGTACACCGCGACGTCCACCTTGCCGGGGTTGAACGTGCTGGAGTCGCGGGCCGCGATGACCTCGGCGTTGCGGATCACGATCGGGACGATCGGAATGCCCGCAGCCATGGCGATGCGGAACGGACCCTTCTTGAACGGGCCGACCTCGGTGGTGTCGAGTCGGGTGCCCTCGGGAGCGATCAGGATCGACAAACCTTTGCGGGCAAGCTCTTCGATCCTGTGCAGGCTTTCGACGGCCTTTTCCGGGTCGTCGCGGTCGATGAACGCCGCGTCCATGACCTTGCCCAGCGGGCCCATCAACGGGTTCTTCTCGAGCTCCTTTTTCCCGACGCCGGTGAAGTCCACCCCGACCAGCCGGCCCGCGATCATCGGGTCGGCCTGGTTGCGGTGATTGAAGATGAACACCGCGGGGCGCTGCGCGGTCAGGTTCTCCTCGCCGAGGATGTTGAGCTCGATGCCCGTGGTGAGCATCAGCAGCTTGCTCCAGTTCGACGTGAAGAAGTTGACCCCGGTGCGCTTGTTGCGGGTGAGCAACCCGAGGCCGATCGCACCGGCCGCGACGGTCGGGATGGTGGCAAGGCTGGCGAGCGTGCGTAGTTGCGCGACGGGGCTGCTGCCACTGCGGCTGCTGAACCTCAGTACGGGCCAGCCGCGTTTGGCGGCCACGGCGGCCAACTTGCCTGCCGGATTGGTCGGCCGCGGATTGCCCACCAGGTACATCAGGGCGACGTCCTCGTCACCGTCGGCGTAGAAGTAACTCTTGGCCAGGTCCACCCCGTTGGCCGCCGAGAAGTTCTGCACCGCACGGGCTTTGCCGGGACCCCAGATGACAGGTCTCATCACCTCCCCGGTGATCAGGCCGTCCTCGTCGGTCTCGAACTTGTTGCAGAGCACGTTGTCGATGCCGAGAAAGCGCGCCACCGGCTCCACCTGAACCGTCAGCGCAGAGGAACTCAGCACCACGGTATGGCCACGGGCCATGTGGGCGCGCACCATCGCACGCATCTCCGGATACATGCGGCCCTTCACGTGCTGGACGAACAGCCGCTCGCCCAGCTCGTCGAGATCGCTGAGCGAGTTGCCGTTCAGCATCCGCGCGCCCTTGCCGATCAGGTCCTCGAACTCTGAGCGTCCCAGCTGGTGATTGAGCCCGGCCTGCACCATCCCGATGAACTCGCCGATGCTCATCTGACCGCGACGCAATCGATCCTGCGTCATCAGCACGCCCGTGAACCCGGCCACCAGTGTCCCGTCGAGGTCGAAGAACGCCCCGATCTCCGGGCCTTCCGGACTCGCCTCGATCTCGGCCAGTGACCCCGGCAGCCGCTGCTTGGATTTGCCTGCCTGCCCTGATGACGTCACTGTGCAGCGCTCCCGTTCGACGACGCGTTGTCAGCCCCTGGTGGCACCGCGGCCGCGAAGGTGACCGGTTCGGCGCGCCCGTCGCCCCCGAGCGCGAGCACCTCGTTGAAGCCGTCGAGCAGGCATTGCGCGAACAGGGCCTCCTCGGTGATCGCCGCGCGGTCGTAGCGCGTGGTCACGGTGAAGTACCCCGACCGCGAGATCAGCACCGCCATGATCGCGACACCGGGCAGCGGGCCAATTCCGTAGTGCCGCAGGATCTTCGCTCCGGCGATGAACGTATCGCCGGCATACATCGCGACGTTGCTGGCCTGCACGTCGGAGTTCACGACCGAGCCGGCGACCGACTCCAGGATGTTGTCCGGTAGCAGACTCAGGACCGGAGCGATGGCGCCCACGATGTCGATCGCACGTTCTTCACGCTTGGTGGTCATCTGGGCCCGAACGGCTTTGATCCGTAGCTCCGGATCGGCGATGCCGACCGGGGCGGCCAGATTGACTCCCGCGAATCGGTTGCCACCGGCCGGATCATCCTCGGAACGCAGGTTGACCGGCACCGCCATCGGCAAGTCCTCGATCGGGACTCCCATCGCCTCGTGGTAGCGCCGCAGCGCGCCGCACAGGCCGGCCAGGTAGGCGTCGTTGATCGAACCACCGGCGGCCTTGGCGGCACTCCGCAGGTCACCGAACGGGATGTCGATCGCCTCGGTCCGCGAGGACAAGCTACGCCGACGCAGCAGTGGCGACCGGTCGGCCGCAGGCCGATTCACCCGGGCTCCCGACATCGCGTACTCGACGACTCCGCCGACCGCCGATACCGGGTCCCTCACCGTCCGGTTGGCGACGCGCGCGGCACCGCCGATCAGGCCGAGCACGCCACCGGCGATCTTGCCGGGAAGCCGGCCGAGCCCTTCCCGCATGAGATCGTTGGGCGACAGGTCCTGAGGAATGGGCACCGGCGCCATCTGCCGAGGCTCGGGATCGCGTTCCAAGTCGTAGATGTTGGCGAACATCTCGATCGCGCCCACCCCGTCGGTCACCGCATGGCTGAGGTGCAGGATCGTAGCCGCACGCCCGCCTTCGAGCCCTTCGACCAGCGTCGCACTCCACAGCGGGCGCGTGATGTCCATCGGTGTCTGCAGCGCAATCTCGGCCAGGTCGAACAAGTCCCGGAGTGTGCCCGGGGAAGGCACTCTCATGCGCCGGACATGGAAGTCGAGGTTGAAGTCAGGATCGACCACCCACCGGGGCGACGCCGTCGGCAGCGTCGGCATGACGACCTTCTGCCGCAGCCGTAGGACGTTGCGGGAGGTGTTCTCGAACCGGGTGCGGAACCGCTCCCAATCTGGGGTGGTGTCGAGGATTTCGAGGCCGACGATGCCCGATCGCGTCCGGGGATTCGCCTCACCACGATGCAGCAGCTGGTCCACTGCGCCCAGTTTCTCGGGCAGTCCGGCCGCATCGACCTCCGGCACGTCGCTCATAAGCGTGGTCCCTCTCCCCTCCCCTGGCCACCAAGTGCAGCGTCCACGCTAGTCCGCCTCCGGCTCCGCGGGAGGGCTTTGCCGGGCGTCCGTCGCGCGTCACCGCCCTCACGCCGAGGTACGGGTTTCGTCGATCGGCGGGAGGTGTTTGTCCGGTAGGTCGCGAAACGAAGCGGCTGCCAAGATCCGTTTCTGCTGACCGTTCTTGGTCGGCGTGATCCGGAGATTGACGGAGACGCCGTGATCGGTGGGCCGGATGTAGTAGCACTCGTCGGTGTCCGGACAGTAGATGCAGATGACGTCGATCGCGTCCTTGTCGATGGGCGTGCTGTGCGCGCCGTGGCGATCAGCCCAGGTGGACCGGAGGTTGAGTTTGACCGCTCCCGCTCGTGCCGACCGGTACTTCACCTGGATGCGGTGGAAGGCGCCTGCCGCGTACGCCACAAGGTCGAAAGGAGCATGCTCGGTCGCGGGGAACAGCACGTAAAAACCCTTGCCTACCAGGTCGGCATGCGCTTTGGCGACGCCAAGGTCGCCTTTGTCTTTGGTGTGATGTCGACCCACTGACTCGCTCGTTTCATCGGTCGCGGTTCGAGCAGCCCACGTGCTGCATATCCGTTTCGGCAACGACACCCACGCGGTGTAAATTGTGGTGGTCCGACTTGCCCCCGTGGCGCAACGGATAGCGCATCCGGTTTCTACCCGGTCGGTTGCAGGTTCGAATCCTGTCGGGGGTGCCATTTCTCGTTCGTTTGACGTGTGCTTCTCGTTCTTGAGCGCACCGTACCCCGCACATCCGACAACTCCATTTCGGTCGACTGCTCGCTCAATACGAGGGTGAGCCTGAATCTCACGTCGCTCGTCTGATTAGCAGACACGCTCGGCAGCATGCTCCTTTCGGCGTTGGCCTCGCCGGCGTGCCAGTACGGCGAAAGCATCAAGCGCATTTGCTTGACTTCAGTTGGCACAGACCTTCGACGTTGCCGTTTACTCGGCGCACATGACCGAAAACCGCTCTCCATCTGCAAGACGTCGGCTGATTGTTGACACCTGTGTCGGTTGATCCTTGACGCGGCGCGAAGCCCAATCTCCAACAGCGGAAGATTGACGTGCATTAATGTCCTGTTCGCCCCGCTAGCCGAAGTTCGGAGACAACATGAGCACGTATCGGACGATCCTTGTCGGGACCGACGGCTCCGACTCATCGCTACGCGCGGTCCACCGCGCTGCCGAGATCGCCGCGCAGGAGAACGCGAAGCTGATCGTGGCGAGTGCTCATCCGCCCGTGGCCGAGAAGGGCGGCTGGTCGCGACCGCCGTCGCCCGATCATGTGGTCGATACCCGTGCGGAGGACAGCCTCAAGAGCGAGGGCTACCGGATGCACGGCGCCGCCCCGGTCTACGAGATCCTCCAGGTGGCGCGCGACCGGGCCAAGGCCGCCGGCGCCACGGATATCGTCGAGCGGGCGGTCGAAGGTGCCCCGGTCGACGCCCTGGTGAAGCTCGCCAAAGAGGTCGATGCGGATCTGATCGTCGTCGGTGACATCGGACTGGACTCCGTCGCCGGCCGCCTGTTGGGCTCGGTGCCCGCCACCATCGCCCGCCGCGTAAAGATCGACATCCTCATCGTCCACACCGCGGTCTGAGACGCTCGCGGTCTTAGGCCGACACCCAGATCAGCCTGTCGTCGTCGGCGACGACGGTGCCTGCGGTCGGGGCCGCGAAATGCGTTCCGAACAACAGTGCCTGCTCATCGACGATGCCCTGCAGCAACCGGGCGCGGGTCACCGCGGCAGCTGCCGGATCGTCGTCAGGCAGGGCCTGCACCTCGGGGTGGGTGATCTGGATCGGATGGTGGATGACGTCACCGCTGATGATCGCCACCTCCCCGTCGGATTCGATCCGAACCGCGGCATGCCCCGCGGTGTGACCGGGGGTGGCCAACAGCCGGATCTCGTCGGTGATGGCGTGGTCCGAGTCGGTCAGACGCAGGACGTCATGTGCGACAAGCGGTTCGACGGTCTCGGAGGCGGCGCGGTTCGGCGCCGAGGACTCCCGCCATGACGTGTACTCGTCGGCGGTGAGCAGGTATGTCGCGTTGGGATAGGTCGGGACCCAGGCACCGTCACGCTGGGAGGTGTTGCGCCCGGCGTGGTCGAGGTGAAGGTGAGTGCAGACGACAGTGGTCACATCGCCGGGGGTGAATCCGGCCGCGGCCAACGACTGCCGGTACTGCTCGGGATCCATGGGGATCTGATAGGGCAGGTCGTGGCCCTCCCCGAAACAGCAGTCCACCACCACGAGTTCGTCACCGGATTCGATGAAGAACGACTGGATGGCCACCAGCAGGTTGCCGGCACCGTCGACATAGTGCGGCTGAAGCCAGCTCGGCAGCTCGGACGGAAGCCCGCGAAACAGCCGGTCAGGCCGGGTCGGCACCACCGTCTCCAGGACGGAGTGAACCGTCAACCCGCCGATCGTCCACTTCTGCATGGCTCACCGTATGAGACAAATCATTTGGATACAAGGCTCCGCACAGCCCCATCATCGACCGACCATCTGGCACACTCGACACGTGGCGCAGCCAAACGTCCGGTTCCAGCGACTTGCCGAACAGGTCGCCGACCAGTTGCGTCGCCAGATCCTCACCGGGGAACTGCCCGACGGCACGATCCTTCCCAAGGAAGACGAACTTCTCGTCGAGTATCCGATCAGCAAACCGTCCCTGCGTGAGGCGATGCGGATCCTCGAGGCCGAGGGGCTG
Organism: Mycobacterium sp. 134; assembly: GCF_048282715.1. Lineage (NCBI taxonomy): Bacteria > Bacillati > Actinomycetota > Actinomycetes > Mycobacteriales > Mycobacteriaceae > Mycobacterium > Mycobacterium sp. 134. The sequence continues at coordinate 2,172,832 of NZ_JBLVUN010000008.1, read as the reverse complement.
TTGACGGTACGGCGCGGCAAGCTCGGCGGCGCGGTGGTCCATCGACCCGACGCAGCAAACCTCGCATACACCATGGGGTTGGTGCTCGGCGCCGGGCAGGTCGGACTCGCCGACGTGGGCACGGCCCTGCTGCAGGTCGAGCCGGCATGTGCCGCGCTCTGCGCCCAGCGCCCGGACCGCAAGCGCACCGTGGTACCCATTCTCCGTGAATTGCACGAAGAATCGGTCAGATCGGTTTCTGATCTGCTGCAGGCCACCTCGGCGAGCCGCCGGTATCACGAAGCGCTGGTGCGGCACTGCGGAAACGAGACGATGATCATTCTGGCGGGCGCGTTGGAGGCGCTGTGGTCAGCCCATGAGCAAAACTGGTCGGCTCAGGTGACGGACCACTCGACCGTGCCCGTCGAGGAGCGCCGAGCGGTACTGGAAGACCATCGGCAGGTGATCGACGCGATCGACATGGGTGACGCACAGCGAGCCCGCGACCTGGCCGCGGCTCATCTGGTGAACGCCCAGCAGTACCCGGGCGTCGACGGGGTCGTCGATCCGACGATGGTGCGCACATGGGCGCAGTCCGGCCCCCGACGACCGTGATCGACGGCCGGCATCGATGTGACCGTTGACACAGGTTCTTATTTTCATATGATTTGGTGATGAAGGTCGGCGACGTCGCCGTGGACGTAGTAGACGCGGCCCGCTATCGGTCGGCCGGGTGGTGGTCTGACCGCACGATCTCGCAGACCGTGCGCGGTCACGCACTGGCCCACCCCGACAAGCCGGCCTATGTGGACCACCCCGCCGCCACCTATACCTGGCGTGAATTCGACGAGGCCGCAACATCACTCGCGGCCCAGCTGGCGGGCGCCGGAGTTGACCCGGGTGACCGGGTCGCCGTGTGGCACGGCGACACCGCCGCCATTCATGTGCTGTTCGTGGCGATCGAACGATGCGGTGGTGTCGTTGTCGGGATCGGTGCCCGCGCCGGGACGCGCGAGGCCACCCAGATCCTGCGGACCACCGAACCGCGCCTGCTGATCAGCGACGCGGCGCGGCAGGCCCCGGCGCGGGCCACCGTCGCCGGCCTCGCTCCGCAACTCGACATCGCCGCCGTGGTCCTGCGGACCGAACAGGATGGTCTGTTCATCGACACCCGCACTCCCCCGCGTGCGCCCGACGACGCCGCGGCGGTCGGCCCCGACGACGTGTTCCTGATCAACTCCACCTCGGGGACCACCGGCCTACCCAAATGTGTTGTACACACGCAGAACCGGTGGCATTACTTCCATCAGCAGGCGGTCGCCAACGGCGCGCTGAGCGCCGACGACGTCTTCCTGCCCGTCATCCCGGCCCCGTTCGGGTTCGGCATCTGGACCGCCCACACCACCCCGATCTACCTCGGCGTCACCACGATCCTGCTCGAGCGGTTCGACGCGGCGGCCGCGTGCGAGGCGATCGCCCGTCACCGGGTCAGCGTGTTGTGCTGTGTCAGCACCCAATTGATGATGATCATGGCCGACCGTGCATCGCGCGAGAACGACCTGAGCTCGTTGCGCGTCGTCTTCACCGGCGGTGAGGCGCTGCCGTATCAGCGCGCCGCCGACTTCGAGGAACTCACCGGCGCCACCATCCTGCAGTTCTACGGCTCCAACGAAACCGGCCTGCTGAGCGGGACGACGCTGGACGATTCCCGGGAGCGCAGGCTGCGCACCGCCGGAAGGCTGGTGCCGGAGATGGCGGTGCGCCTGTTCGACGGCGATGACGACGTGACCTCGACGGGCCGTGGGCAACCGGCCTGCCGCGGGCCGGCCACCAGCCTGGGCTACCTCGGCGGCCTCGACCACGACAAGCTCTACACCCCGGACGGCTGGATGCGGATGGGCGACGTCTGCGAGGTCGACGCCGACGGCTACCTGTCGGTCACCGGTCGCACCTCGGACTTCATCGTGCGCGGCGGCAAGAACATCAGTGCCGGCGAGGTCGAGGACGCGGTGACGACGCATCCGGCCGTGGCCGTGGCCGCCGCGGTGGCGATGCCCGACCCGGTCTTCGGCGAGAAGGTCTGCATCTACGTAGAACCTGCGAACGGGCAAGCCGTCGATCTCCCCGGGCTCGTCGAACACCTCCTGGCCCAGGGCATGTCGAAGGAGCTGCTTCCCGAGCGGCTCATCGTGCTCGACGAGCTGCCCCGGTCGTCGGGCGCGAAGATCGCCAAAGGGCAACTCCGCGAAGATATCCGGACGCGGTTGGGAGACGACTATGAACGTCGATGAGATGCGGCAGGGCGGATTGAAGGTGTGGTCGCCGTCGGTCACCCCGCCGATCGGCGTCGACCTGTCCGAGGAACAGGCGCTCGCCGTGGCGTTCCGGCACCTGGCCGCCATCGGATTCGCCGAGAACATGGCCGGCCACATCACCTGGCAGCCTGAGGGCCGCACCGAGATGCTGGTCAATCCGTGGGGACTGTGGTGGCAGGAGCTCACCGCATCCGACATCTGCGTGGTCGACGAGAACGCCGCCGTGGTGCGTGGCCGCTGGGATGTCACCCCGGCCATCCACATCCACACCGAACTGCACCGCATGCGCGACGATGCTCGCGTAGTCATCCACAACCACCCCTACTACGTGAGCCTCATCGCGGCGTTGGGGAAGCTGCCGGACCTGGTGCACCAGACCGGATCGCTGTTCCTCGACGACATGTGCTTCGTCGAAACCTATGACGGCGAGGTCGATTCGGCGCCCAGGGCGCGCGAACTGGCCGAACGGATCGGCACCGCCAATCTCACGATCCTGGCCAACCACGGCGTCATCACCACCGGAGGCACCGTGGCCGAGGCCGTGTACCGGGCCGCCTCGATCGATCGGGTGTGCAAACTGGCCTACCAGGTGATGCTCACCGGCCGGGAGCCGACGGCGATGAACCGCTCCGACATGTACGGCATGAAGGCCTCGCTCATCGAGCGAGCCGCCGACGTGTACTGGGCCGGGGCGGCCCGCATGACCATCAAGGCCGACCCCGACGTGCTCACCTAGAAGGAGATTGCCCCATGAAGTCCATCGACGAGCTCGCCGGCAATCTCAACTTCACCACCGCGCAGCAAGGCGCCGAACGCACGGTCACGTTTCTTCCCGAACCGCAACGGGCCGAACGCCTGTACACCGTGATCTCGGTCGACGATCACATCGTCGAGCCGCCGGACACCTTCACCGGCCGGGTGCCACGTAAGTTCGCCGACCGTGCCCCGAAGGTCGTCGATACCGAGAACGGCGGGCAGACCTGGATGTACGACGGCCAGTCTCTGCCCAACGTCGGCTTCAACGCCGTGGTCGGCCGGCCGGTCTCCGAATACGGATTCGAGCCGGCGCGGTTCGACGAAATGCGCCGCGGCGCCTGGGACATTCACGAACGCGTCAAGGACATGGATCTCAACGGCGTGTACGCGTCGCTCAACTTCCCGTCGTTCCTGCCCGGGTTCGCCGGCCAGCGGCTGCAGCAGGTGACCAAAGACCGGGATCTGGCGATGGCCGCGGTGCGGGCCTGGAACGACTGGCACCTCGAAGCATGGGCCGGGCCCTATCCCGACCGGATCATCCCGTGCCAGCTGCCGTGGCTACTCGACCCCGAGGTCGGCGCCCAGATGATCTACGAGAACGCCGAACGTGGTTTCCACGCCGTGACATTCAGCGAGAATCCCGCCATGCTCGGGCTGCCGACCATCCACTCCGGCTACTGGGAGCCGATGATGGCGGCGTGTGCCGAGACGGGCACGGTCGTCAATCTGCACATCGGGTCCTCGGGCTCGGCACCGTCCACCACCGACGATGCTCCGCCGGATGTTCAGGGTGTGCTGTTCTTCGCCTACGCCATCACCGCCGCGGTCGACTGGCTGTACTCAGGTCTGCCCAGCCGCTATCCAGACCTCAAGATCTGCCTGTCCGAAGGTGGAATCGGTTGGGTGGCAGGGCTGCTCGACCGGCTCGACCACATGCTCAGCTACCACCAGATGTACGGAACCTGGAAGGCGTTGGGAGAAACTCTCTCCCCCGCCGAGGTGTTCACCAGGAACTTCTGGTTCTGTGCGGTCGAAGACCAGTCCTCGTTCGTGCAGCACGAACGGATCGGTACCGGCAACATTCTGCTCGAAGCCGACTATCCGCACTGCGATTCCACCTGGCCGCACACCCAGGCCACCATTCACGAGCAGATCCAGGGCCTGCCCGCCGAGGTGATCCGGAAGATCACCTGGGAGAACGCGTCCCAGCTCTACCAGCATCCGGTGCCACCGGCGGTGCAGAGCGATCCGAACGCCTACTGATCCATGACCGAACCGCTGCGCATCGCCGTTCTCGACGACTACCAGGGGGTCGCCGGCACCGTCGACTGGACGCCCATTCCCCGCGCCACCGAGATCACGTCACTGCGGGAACACATCGCACCCAGCCAGGCCCTGGTCGAGACGCTGGCCGGCCACGAAGTCGTCGTCGCGATGCGGGAGCGCACCCCGCTCGACGCGACGCTGCTCGCCCAGCTATCCGACCTGAAGCTTCTCGTGACCACCGGACCGTTCAACGCCGCCATCGACGTGGCCGCCGCGCACCGACTCGGTATCACCGTGTCGGGCACCGGCGGAGCGATCACCCCGACGGTCGAACACACCTGGGCACTGATCCTGGGACTGCAGCGACATCTGGTCACCGAGGATCAACGCATCCGCAATGGGCTGTGGCAGAGCACGATCGGCGGCGACCTGCACGGAGCTACTTTGGGGCTGGTCGGAGTGGGCCGGATCGGCAGCCGCGTGGCCGCGATCGGCAAGGCATTCGGCATGAACGTCATCGCGTGGAGCCCCAACCTCACCGACGAGCGGGCGGCCAAGGCCGGCGTGGTCCGGGTGGAGCGGGAGGCGCTGTTCGCCGACGCCGACGTGGTGTCGCTGCACATGGTGCTCGCCGAGTCGACCCGGAGCCTGATCGGTCGCGCCGAACTGGGCGCGATGAAGCCGTCGGCGATCCTGGTGAACACCTCGCGCGGCGGCCTCATCGATGAGCCGACCCTCGTCGAAGCACTACGCAGCAAACAGATTCGGGGCGCGGCGCTCGATGTGTACCAGCACGAGCCGCTGCCTCCGGGCAACCCACTGGCGTCCCTACCCAATACGCTGCTGACCCCGCACCTCGGGTATGTCACCGAGGGCGTGATGACGATCTTCTACCGCGACATCGTCGAGGACATCGCCGCCTTCTGCAGCGGTTCCCCGCTACGTCCACTCACCGCGTAGGTCACCAAAAAATTCCGTTTCGCAAACAACTGTGAGGTATCTCAATATCCCTTAATGGAACGTTGAGGATCCACTAAGGGCCTGTTACGTTCAGCCGATCAAAACGCGGTCGGATGGGGTTTCCGTCGGCATGCGCCGAAACGGAGAGGTGGATTTTGCCGTGGCTACGCTATTTCGGCTCGCCAAACGCTTCTGGATTCCCTTGGTGTTGGTAGCTGCCCTCGCCGTCAGCGGCTTCGCGATGAACCGCATGCACGGGATCTTCGGTACCCACATCAACACCGAGCCGGGGCAGTCCGCCGCTGACGACATCGTGGAGTTCAACCCGAAGCGCGTCGTCTACGAGATCGAGGGTCCCAGCGGGACGAGCGGCCATGTCAGCTACCTGGACGCCGATGCCCAGCCCCACACCGAAAGTTTCACCTCGTTGCCGTGGCGGCACGAGGTCGTCACCACCCTGCCCACGGTGTTCGCCAATGTGGTTGCCCAAGGAGATAGCGAAGTGATCAGCTGCCGGATCGTCGTCAACGGCGAAGTCCGAGACGAGCAGACCGTGAACCAGCACGACGCCCAGGCCTTCTGCTTGGACAAGGCCGCATGAGCAACCACAGCGCCGCCCCCGCACAGTCGGACAACCCCTCACACAGGGGCATCGCCCGCGTCATCCGTGTCGCCGCGATCCCGATCATCCTGGCGTGGGTCGTACTCGTGGTCGTCCTCAACGCCCTGGTCCCCCAGCTCGAGGTCGTCGGCCACGAGCACGCCGTGTCCCTGTCGCCCCAGGACGCACCGGCGCTGGTGGCGATGAAGAAGATCGGCGATCGCTTCGATCAATTCGACTCCGATACGATCGCGATGGTTGTGCTGGAGGGGGAACAGCCGCTCGGCACCGAGGCTCATCACTACTATGACGAGTTGGTCCGCACACTGCAGGCCGACACGAAACACGTTCAGCACGTACAGAATTACTGGGGCGACCTGATCACCGCGGCGGGATCCCAGAGCACGGACGGCAAGGCCGCCTACGTACAGGTCAACCTCGCAGGCAACCAGGGCGAGACGCTGGCCAACGAATCGGTCGCCTCCGTCCGCAAGATCATCGACGAGTCCAATCCGCCCGCGGGCGTGAAAGCCTACGTCACCGGCCAAGGTCCGCTCACCACGGACATGAACGAAGCCGGCGACAAGAGCATGGTCAAGATCACCTTCGTCACGATCGCCGTGATCGCCGTGATGCTGATCGTCGTCTATCGGTCGATCGCCACGATGCTTCTGATGCTCATCGTGGTGCTGTTGGAGATGTCGGCCGCGCGCGGTGTCGTGGCGGCCATCGGCCACGCCGGCCTGCTCGGCCTGTCGACGTTCTCGGTGAGCCTGTTGACCTCGTTGGCCATCGCGGCCGGAACCGACTACGCGATCTTCCTCGTCGGCCGATATCAGGAGGCGAGACAGAAGGGCGAGGAACGGGAAGACGCCTACTACACCGCGTTTCACGGTGTCGGGCACGTCATCCTCGGCTCGGGTCTCACGGTCGCCGGCGCCATGCTGTGCCTGCACTTCACCCGGCTGAACTACTTCAGTTCGATGGGTATCCCCAGTTCCATCGGCATGTCGGTGGTGGTGCTGGCCTCACTCACACTCGCTCCGGCGATGCTGGTGGTCGGCAGCCGATTCGGTCTGCTCGACGCCAAACGTGAGATCCGGTCGCGCGGTTGGCGCAGGCTCGGCACCTCGGTGGTGCGCTGGCCGGTGCCGATCCTGGCCGCGGCCATCGCGGTGGCACTTGTCGGACTGCTGGCCCTGCCCGGCTACAAGACCTCCTACAACGAGCGCCTCTACATCCCCAAGGATCTGCCGTCCAACGTCGGATATGCCGCCGCCGAAAGACATTTCACCGCGGCGCGGATGAACCCCGACCTGCTGCTGGTCGACGCGGGCCGGGATCTGCGCAACCCCGCCGACATGATCGTGCTGGACAAGATCGCCAGGGAGCTGATCCGCGTCCCCGGCGTGGCCCGCGTACAGAGCATCACCCGGCCGCTGGGCCGCCCCATCGCGCACAGCTCCGTGCCGTTCCAGGTGAGCATGCAATCGGTGTCCATGACCGAAAACCTGCAGTTCCTGCGTGAACGCATGGGCGACATGAATACGCTCACCGACGATCTCGGCCGGATGATCGTGATCATGGAGAACATGCTCGGCCTGATGAACCGGATGACCGACATCACCCATGAACTCACGGCCAGCATGAACGACATGCAGGCCAGTACCAACGAAATGCGGGATCACATGGCTGATTTCGACGATTTCATGCGGCCGATGCGGAACTACCTGTACTGGGAACCGCACTGCTACGACATCCCGATGTGCCATTCCATGCGCTCGTTGTTCGACGGGCTCGATGGCATCGACACCATGACCGAAACCCTCTCGGAATCGGTGAAGAACATGAACGAGATGGATCAGTTGATGCCGCAGTTGGTGGCGCAACTGCCACCGATGATCGCCATCTCGAAGTCCATGCAGGGCACGATGAAAACGATGTTCAGCACGTTCAACGGGCTGATCGACCAGATCGGCAGGATGACCGACACCGCGTCGGTGATGGGCCAGGCGTTCGACGACGCCCGCAACGACGACTCCTTCTACCTGCCGCCCGAGGCCTTCGACAACCCGGACTTCAAACGCGGTCTGGCTCTGATGGTCTCGCCGGACGGCCAGGCCGCACAGTTCATCATCACCCACGACGTGGATCCGGCCACCGCGGAAGGTATTTCGCATGTCGAGCCGATCCTGAAGACGGCCCGGGAGGCGATCAAGACGACGCCGCTGGCCGACGCCAAGATCTACCTCGGCGGCACGGCGGCCACCTACAAGGACATCCAGGTCGGCGCCCAGTGGGATCTGCTGATCTCGGCCTGCGGCGCGATCACGTTGATCTTCATCGTGATGCTGTTGATCACCCGCGCGCTGATCGCGTCGTTCGTCATCGTCGGCACCGTGATCGTGTCCCTGGCCGCATCGTTCGGTCTGTCGGTCCTGGTGTGGCAGTACCTACTCGGGATCGATCTGCACTGGATGACCCTGGCGTTCTCGGTGATCATCCTGCTGGCCGTCGGATCGGACTACAACCTGCTGGTGGTCTCGCGGATGAAGGAGGAGATCAGCGCGGGCATCAACACCGGCATCATCCGGGCCATGGGCGCCACCGGCGGCGTGGTCACCGCGGCCGGCCTGGTATTCGCGTTCACGATGGCGTCGATGGCCACCAGCGATCTCATCGCGATCGGACAGGGCGGGACCACCATCGGCCTGGGCCTGCTGTTCGACACCCTCGTCGTTCGCTCGCTGATGACACCGACGATTGCCGCGATCCTCGGCCGCTGGTTCTGGTGGCCGCTGCCGGTGCGTCAGCGTCCGGCGCGTTTCCTCTCTGATCGGACCGCACCGATACCGGTGGCGAGAATGTCGTGACCCGCGTCGATACCATCGACGCATGAGCACAGGCGAGCTCTCGGCCACCCAGTCGCGCACCCGTGGTGCGATCATCGAGGCCGCCGCCGTCGTCCTAGCTGACGACCGGACCGCGACGTTGCCCGATATCGCCAAGGCGGCCGGGGTCGGCCGCACCACGGTGCACCGCTACTTTCCCGACCGGGAAAGCCTGATCAACGCGACAATTCTCGACTCGGTGCAGGTCGTGACCAACGCCGTGGCCGCTGCCGCGCCTGAGGATGGCTGCGCGATCGAGGCGATGCGGCGCGTCATCAACGCGATGATCTCGGTCGGCAGCCGGCTCCTGTTTCTTTTCGACGACCCCAACGTTCTTCGTGGCCTGCCACCCGAGGTGGTCCCCGACAACAGCTATCTCACCACCCTGATCGAACGCGGCCAGGCCGAAGGCGTGTTCGATCCGGAATCGAGCACACAATGGCTCGAACATGCCCTCTACGGTCTGGTGATGTGGGCCTGCCAGGACTCCAAGGACGGTCTCATGCCGCAGCACGCCGCCGCTCCCGCCGTCATCCGCACCTTCGAGCGCGGAGTGCGTTGCCGCGATTGACGCGGTACCTCCTCTGCGACGAAACAGCCCCGGTCCCGCATGAGCGGGGCCGGGGCTGTTCACTGTTCTCGACTTGGTGATCCTCGAACTACTCGCAGGCGATGCCGTCTCCGTCGCGGTCCAGATGCGATGCATACCCCGGTTCACCCTCATGTATGGGGGCGGCGCCGGCCTGCCGGGCGGCGCTGCAATTCTTGTAGTAGGGGTCGGCTGCGGCTGTAGCCGACCCGCCCAGGACAAGACCACCGAATATCGCTGTCGCGATGAGTGCACGAACCATGGAGAGCTCCGATCTTGATATTGACGCCTGCGTCAGGCAAGCGCAGCGTAATCGGAACGCGCCATTGATCTATGGCAATTGGGAAAACTGGCGTGACCGTTTGCTCAGATCACGAATGAGTCGGTCTCACCAGCAAGTCTGTCGTGGTCAGCGCAGCCTCCGGGGCTCAGCGTCTCCAGAACAGATGATGGGTGACCGCGCCGCCGGGGCTGGGGACGACGTCGTGATGGAACCCGTCGTTCAACTCATCGGGTGACTCCCACAGACGCGACCCGCTGCCCAAATCCACGGGCGACACCGCCACATGCAAGGTGTCGACCAGGTCGGCGTCGAGGAACTCCCGGATGGTGCTCGCTCCCCCGCCCAACCGAACATCCTTGCCCTGCGCCGCGACCCGGGCCTGCTCCAGCACGGTCGCGGGATCGGCGTTGACGAAGTGGAACGTGGTGTCGGACAAGCTGAACGACGGCCGCTCGTGGTGGGTCAGGACGAACACCGGGGTGTGGAACGGTGGCTCGTCGCCCCACCAGCCCTGCCAGTCGTGGTTTTCCCAGGCACCGCGGTATGGACTGAACTTGTTACGGCCCATGATCTCGGCACCGATGTTGTGATGAAAGTCCCGGGTGAGGTAATCGTCGAGGCCCCGGCTGCCGCCGGGCTCCGTCCGATTGGGCCAGCTGGCCGTCGCGCCGGCCCAAGCGAACATCGTCCCCGGATCGGCGTGGCCGAAGGGACGCTCAAAGCTCTGGTTCTCACCGGCACCGAATCCGTCGCCGGAGACATTGAAATTCTGGACTTTGAGCAGTTGGGCCACGTGTTCTCTCCCGTTCGGTTCAGCGGTGGATGCTGATTGGACTCGGGACGAGGGTAAAACTCATCGCGCGCACCAGGCGGCTACCGGGCGGCCTCCAGTTGGCGACGGACCTCGAGCCGCCGGAGCTTTCCCGACGATGTGCGCGGCAGTGATCCCGGCGACATCAGCACGACGTCGGCAGGAGTGACACCGCACACCGACACGACCCGCCGGATCACGGCGCTGCGGGTGGTGTCCTGCTCGGTCCCGATGAACTCCGCCGCCACCAGTAGCCGCGATTGCGCGGCGCCGGATTCGGTGCCGACCGCGACGACCGCTCCTTCGCGGACACCGTCCACCTCACCGACGACCTGCTCGATCTCGGTGGGGAAAATATTGCGTCCCGCGATCGTGATGATCTCTTTCGAGCGGCCACAGATCACCAGCGCACCGTCGACGAGGTAGCCGATGTCGCCGGTCGGGAACCACTGGCCGTTGCCGCCCACGTCGACGGGTTCATCCCCCAGGTAGGACGTCATCATCGACGAACCGCGGATCTCGACTTCCCCGGACTCACCGGTCTCGTCGTGTGCAGACGGGACGATACGAATCTCCATGCCCGGCACCGGACGACCCAGCAGCGCGTAGCGCCGGGCGGTGTCCGCAGCGTCCGGAATGTCGATGCGCAGGCCTTCCCCGGGCGCGGGGATGGTCACCGCGCAGGTCGACTCTGCCATTCCGTAGGAGGGCGCCATCGCACCCGCGTCGAAGCCGAACCGGCTCATGCCGATGGCAAATCGATCGACTCCGGCGCAGTCGACAGGTTCACCACCGTTGATCGCTACCCGCAGCGCGCCGAGATCGACGTCGGAGACGCGGTTGGCGAATCGGCCGAGCACCGAGTAACCGAAGTTCGGACCGGCAGTGAGGGTTGCGCGTGATTCGGACAGCCATTCGGCCCACCGGAGCGGCGCGGCCGAGAACGCGCCCGTCGGGGCCAGCCACAATGACCCGCCGGACATAGTCGATGTCAGCACCATCGCCAGGCCCATGTCGTGGTAGATCGGCAACCATGAACACCCGACGTCGTTGTGGCCCAGCGACAATCGCTGGGTGACGGACATGATGTTGTTCAGCACCGCCTCCGGTGCCAGCACCGCGGTGCGTGGAGTCCCGGTGGATCCGGCGGTGCCCTGCAGGATGGCCACGTCGGCATTGTCGGGATACCGCAGGTGCGTCGATGTCGGCGTGCGTGCGGCATCGGCGATGTCGCACACCGCCAGCGGGGAACCTGCGTCTTGGAGCAGTTGCAGGGTGGCGCCGTAGCTGAACACTGTCGTCACGCCGATGCTGTGGAACCGAGCCAACGTCGCCTGCGCCCACTCCGACGGTTCGGCACCGCGTTGGGGACGCGGAAGGATGGACACCCCCGAACCCGCCAGCCACGAACCCTGAATGGCGGCAATCAATTCCACCGTCGGTTCGCCGACCAGTCCCACCGCGCCGGGCTGGTCCCGGCCCAGCAGGTAGGCCGCAATACTCTCGGCGATTCCGTGTACCTCGGGCCACGGACGGCGCTGCCAGGTATCGGTCTCGCGATCCAGGACCACCAGGTCGTGCGGCGAGCCGACCATTGCCTCCCGGAGGGCTCCTGCGAGCGGGTTCACGCCGCGCTCCTGCGGTCGATCACCGACTGCAGATCTCCGACGGTCCGGCAGGTGATGAGGTCTTCCTCGCTGAGCTGCACACCGAACTTCTCCTCGATGCTCACCAGGCCCACGGCGAACGACACCGAATCCATCCCGAGGTCGTCGACGAGACGTGTAGCGGCACTGAGTGACTGACATGGGAGTTCGAGGTCGTCACGCAGGATGGAGACCAGCCCGTCGGTGACGGCGAGCGACGTCGGTGAATTGGTATCGGTCATATGTGAGTATCCGGCTGGTCGATGAGACCAAGCCTCACCTTTCGTTTCCGGTGCGGATCAATTGATTTGGAACCGGCTGTCGAGCAGCCGGATTGAACATTCTGGTGTCACGCCATCCATTTCCGGGCGGTGTCCCGGTCCAGTTGGTAGAGCGCCATCCTGCGGTTGGACATCCGGTGCTCGCCGAGGAATCGGCACCCGGCGAACTCGCACAACCCCCGCACCGTTGCGTTGCGGTGGTCCGGGTCGAACATGATCCGCTGACAGTCGGGATCGGCGGCCAGGACGCTTGCGACGATTTTGGGCAGCAGCATCGGGCCGAGCCCACGGTTGACCAATTCCTCGTCGGCAATCGCGCCGTGCAGCCCCAGATCGTGCGGCTCACTGTCGTACCGATCGGCGATGGAATCTTTGGCGGCACGGTAGATTTCGAGGTAGCCACGGTCCACACCACCGATGCTCAGGACCAGAGGTAGTGAATAGTCGCCGTCGACCTGCGCTTTCAGATGATTGCGCCAGCGCTCGACCGGCCAGTCATATTCCCAGGTCTCGGCCAGGTGCGGCCGATTCATCCACTCGGCGATCAGTGTGGCGTCGTCGTCGGTGGCCACCCGAACCTTGCTCGGCCGCAACAGTTGTGGAACTGGCGGTCCCGGGGCTTGCCGTACAGCGTCGGAAACCTCCGTGAGTTCGCGTGGAAGCACCGGATAGTCCGGTGAGTAGCCATCGTGGCGCACCAGGGATTGAGCCGTAGCGCCCCCTGTCCGCGATGACACGTCAGTCACGCGCCGCGCTGCGTTCGAGCACGCGCATCACCAGTTGCGCTGTGCTGCAGCACTTCATCGCACGTCAAATGCCTATCCCCCTATGTCCGGCGCAGGTCGGAGGACGCCACCCATGTGTGTGCGCCGCGCCCAGACCCGCAGCCTCCTCAGATCAGCGAGGGTGACACTAACTAAATCTCCTCCAACGGTGGGGAGTCCCTTTCCGTACGCACGCCGAGCTCTGGTGAAACCCAAAACAACCGTCAATATTCGGCGCGGTTTCAAAAACCCAGTACAACAGCCTTTTTCGCACCCTCGCGGAGCACCACAGGCGTCAGACGACGACGACAGCACTTCGACTCATGGGTGCGGTCCGATGCGATGCAATCGGGGTATCTCCGCGAACGCTTCTGCCCAACGAGCGGGGTTGTTGTGGTCGGTTTTCTCCGCCGGGGGCGCGTCTCAGCCAATTCCGCATCAGTGCATACGCATCAGGTGTGGGCTATCCCACACTTCGCGGGCCGATCCGGCGTCACGGTGCCGTCGGCGATCCCCAGATCGCCTGCAACATTGCGATCGTGTCCAGTGTCTCGACGACGTCGTGAACTCGGATGACATCGACACCGGCCGACCACGCGGGCGCGACAACGGCCAGAGATCCAGCCAGCCGGCCGTCCACTGCGCGTCCGGTGACGTTGCCGACGAATGATTTTCGGCTCACTCCGACCAGCACTGGAAAACCGTGATCGCAGAGTTCAGGAAGCCGGCGCAGCAACTCCAGGTTGTGTCGAGGGGATTTGCCGAATCCGATGCCTGGATCGATCCACACCGGAGCGGCGCCGCCGGCGGCAGCTGCCTGCGCGACCCCGGTGACAAAGCCCGTCACGTCGCTGACCACATCTTCGTAGTCCGGGAAGCCTTCGGCGAGGACGGGAACCGTGTGGGCGTGCATGCTCACGTAACCGACGCCGAGCCGCCCCGCAACGTCGCAGAGCTTGCCCGAGACGTCGTTGATGATGCCGGCACCGGCCAGTACCGCCTCTTCGGCCACCTCGCGATTGCGGGTGTCCACCGAGACCGTGCCCAGATGGGCAAGCCCAGCGACGACCGGAAGCACGCGGTTGCGTTCCTCATCGATCGACACCGGGGTGGCACCCGGGCGAGTGGATTCTCCACCCACGTCCACCGCCCACGCCCCGGCTTCGAACATCCGTCGGCCCGCCGCGATTGCCAGTGCGGTGACGTCGAATCTGCTGTCGACCCAGAAAGAGTCGGGAGTGGCGTTCAGCACCCCCATCACCTTCATCTGGCCGGGATTGGACCGTGCGTTCATCGCGATCCGATCAGGACGCCTGTTTTGGTGACCAGTACGCCAGCATCTCGGCGAACGTCTCGAACGCCGGCCGGGAAACGCCATATGGCGCCTCGAAATGCAGGCTCAACGGAAACCCGAGGCCGACCACCCCGTCGATGACCCTCTTGTACAGATCAACCAGTTGTCTCCTTTTCGCGGCGGGCTCACCGGCCGCCAGAGATCTGACGAAGGCCTGCTCCCGCGCAACGGCGTCATTGCCCGGGTCCTGGATCAGCCAATCGATGAGGCCGACCTTGTTCTCCAGCTTCGGCACGAAACCGAATGACAGCAAGATCTCCGGCCGGTGGTTGCTTTCCAGAGCGAACCGCCGCAGAAACTCGACCACCGCATCCGAATAGAGGAGTTGCGTCATGGCGAACGTGGCGCCCTGATCGCATTTGAAAGTGAAGCGGCCCCGCTCGCCATCGCGGGTCGGGATCAGGATCACCCCCCGGTTCTCGACGAGACCGTCGAATTTCGACAATGCGTCAGTCGGCGCGACGCCGGAGCCTTCGCCGTCACTCATGGTGCGTGGCACCCCGACGAAGATCACCCCGTCGAAACCCGCCGCACTCAAGTCGGTCAGCCGATCCCGCAATACCGCCTCGTCTGAGAATGACGTGACCTGCGTGCACAAGCCACGCACACCCGGAAGCTCGGTTTGGATGGCCTGCCAGTAGTCCAGGACGTCCATCTTGGGCTTCATCTCAATGGGGCGGTCACCATCCTCGGCAATCATCGCCGGGAGCATGACGTGGCCGAGACGTCCTGCCATGCCGCTCTCCGCGGAGAGCTGCGCCACCTTTCGCGCCTCCTCCAAGGCCTGGTCGACTCCGAGGTCGATGTTGGGTGGCACCAGCTCGAGCGCGACCGTGTTCAAGGGCACAGGTATCTCCAAAGCAGCCACCGCACTATCCGACGACGACCAGCAGATCGCCGCCTTCAACCTGAGCGGTCCGCGCGACCGCGATTCTGTTGACCGTGCCGGATTCGGGCGCGGTGATGGCTGCTTCCATTTTCATGGCCTCGATGGTCGCGATCGATTGGCCGGCTTCGACGACCTGGCCCTCAACGACATTGACCGAAACCACGCCCGCGAAGGGAGCACCAACATGGGCAGGGTTGTTCCGATCGGCCTTCTCAGCGGCCGGGACCTCACTGGCGATGCTGCGGTCGCGCACCACGATCGGCCGCAGCTGTCCATTGAGGATGCACATCACCGTGCGCATTCCCCGCTCGTCGGCTTCTGAAATCGCCTCGAGCCCGATCAGCAATTCGACACCGGGATCCAGTTTGACCCGATGTTCCTCGCCATGACGCAGACCGTAGAAGAACTGGTTGGCACTCAGCCTCGAAGTATCGCCGTACTCCTCGCGGTGTGCCTCGAACTCGGCGGTGGGCCCGGGGAACAACAACCGGTTGAGAGCCGCCTGCCGCTTGGGCCCCGGTGCGGCCAACAAGGTTTCATCCTCAGCGGACAGATCCTGTACCGGTCTGGCCGGGCCCCGACCATCGAGCGCCTTGGACCGCAGAGGTTCCGGCCAACCACCCGCAGGATCTCCGAGTTCGCCCCGCAGGAAACCGATCACGCTGTCCGGAATGTCGTAGCGAGCCGGGTCGACGGCGAATTCCTCGGCACCCACACCCGCTCCGACGAAGGCCAGTGCGAGGTCCCCCACCACCTTGCTCGACGGGGTGACCTTCACCAACCGGCCCAACATCCGGTCAGCGGCAGCGTAATTCGCCTCGATGTCTTCGAAGCGGTCACCCAGTCCCAACGCGATGGCCTGCTGCCGCAGGTTACTCAACTGGCCGCCGGGGATCTCGTGGGTGTAGACCCGTCCGGTGGGAGACGCAGGACCCGACGCCACTACATCAAACGGAGCGTAGACGCGGCGCAGCGCCTCCCAGTACGGCTCAAGGTCACACACGGCATCCAGTGACAAGCCGGTGTCGAACTGGCTGTGCGCGGCGGCAGCCACGATCGACGACAACGACGGCTGACTTGTGGTGCCGGCCAACGGGGCCGCGGCACCGTCGACGGCATCGGCCCCGGCGTTCCACGCCGCGACATAGGTGGCCAGTTGGCCGCCGGGAGTGTCGTGGGTGTGCACGTGCACCGGAAGGTCGAACCGTGATTTCAGAGCGCTCACCAGAGTGGTCGCGGCAGGTGCACGCAGCAGCCCGGCCATGTCCTTGATGGCCAGCACATGCGCTCCGGCCTCGACGATCTCCTCGGCCAGCCGCAGGTAATAGTCGAGCGTGTAGAGACGTTCGCCGGGGTCGGACAGGTCGCCGGTGTACGACATCGCGACTTCCGCGATGGTCGTGCCGGTATCGCGGACTGCATCGATGGCCGGGCGCATGGAGTCCACGTTGTTGAGAGCATCGAAAATCCGGAAGATGTCGATCCCGGTTGCCGCTGCTTCATCGACGAACGCACGCGTCAGCGTCTCCGGATATGGCGTGTAGCCCACGGTGTTGCGACCCCGCAACAACATCTGCAGGCAGATGTTGGGCAGTGCCTCGCGCAACGCTGCCAGCCGCTCCCAAGGATCCTGCTTGAGGAACCGCAAGGCGACGTCGTAGGTCGCACCTCCCCAGCACTCGACGGACAGCAGCTGCGGCATCATCCGCGCGATGTAGGGCGCGACACGTATCAGTCCGCTGGTGCGGACCCGGGTGGCCAGCAGGGATTGGTGTGCATCACGAAAGGTGGTGTCGGTGACCCCAATTGCCTTGCCGTTCCGCAGCCAGGCGGCGAAGCCTTCGGGACCGAGTTCAGCCAGCCGCTGCTTGGAGCCTGCAGGTGCAGGGGCGGTCAGATCGCACGCGGGTAGCTTGTCGCGCGGGTAGACGGCCGACGGGCGTGGGCCGTGCGGCTGGTTGACCGTCACATCTGCCAGATAGTTGAGGATCTTGGTGCCACGATCCGCGCTACCACGTGCGGTGAGCAGCTGGGGTCGTTGCTCGATGAACGACGTCGTCACCCGTCCTGCTATGAAATCCGGATCGTCGAGAACCGCTGCCAGGAACGGGATGTTGGTTGCCACCCCGCGAATCCGGAATTCCGCCACAGCGCGACGGGCCCGCGCCACCGCCGTCGGGAAGTCACGACCCCGGCAGGTCAGCTTCACCAGCATCGAATCGAAATGCGCGGCCACTTCGGCGCCCAGGTTGGTTCCTCCATCGAGCCGCACACCGGCACCGCCGGGTGACCGGTACCCGGTGATGCGCCCGGTATCGGGACGGAAGCCGTTCGTTGGATCCTCGGTGGTGATCCGGCATTGCAGGGCCGCCCCGCGAATCTTCACGGCGTCCTGGGCCAGCCCGAGATCGGCCAGGGATTCCCCGCCTGCGATCCGCAGCTGGCTCGATACCAGATCCACATCGGTGATCTCCTCGGTCACCGTGTGTTCGACCTGTATGCGGGGGTTGCACTCGATGAAGACGTACCGGCCCCGCTCATCGAGCAGAAACTCGATCGTACCCGCGCAGGAGTACCCGATCTGGCGTGCGAATGCGACGGCGTCAGCACAGATCCGCTGCCGTAGCTCGGGATCCAGATTGGGAGCCGGCGCCAGCTCGATCACCTTCTGGTGGCGCCGTTGCAGGCTGCAGTCGCGCTCGAAAAGGTGGATGACGTCACCCTGGGTGTCAGCCAGGATCTGCACCTCGATATGCCGCGGGTTGATCACCGCCTGTTCGAGGAACACTGTGGGATCGCCGAAGGCGGACTGCGCTTCGCGGCTGGCCGCCTCGATGGCTTCCTTCAGGTCAGCCGGTTCGTTGACTCGGCGCATGCCCCGACCACCGCCGCCGGCAACGGCTTTCACGAACACCGGGAAGGTCATCGATTCCGCTGCCGTCAACAATTCCTCGACCGAACTCGACGGAACCGAAGAAGCCAGCACCGGAAGACCCGCCTTGCGGGCCTCGGCGATGGCGCGCGCCTTGTTCCCAGTCAGCTCCAGCACGTCGGCCGACGGGCCCACGAACGTGATTCCCGCCCGCTCGCATGCCCGTGCCAGCTCGGGGTTCTCGGACAGGAACCCGTACCCGGGATAGATCGCATCCGCACCCGCCTCCAGGGCAACCCGGATGATCTCGTCGACCGATAGATAGGCACGGACCGGATGACCTTCCGCACCTATCTGATACGACTCGTCGGCCTTGAGCCGATGCTGAGAGTTTCGGTCCTCATAGGGATAGACGGCCACCGTCGAGAGCCCGAGTTCGTAGGCTGCACGAAATGCGCGGATCGCGATCTCGCCGCGGTTGGCGACCAGAACCTTGTCGACCACTGTTTCCTTTCAAAACATCACACCCGATCCTGCGAGCAGTCCCCCGCAAGCGGAAGGAGCCCCAGCTTGGGTACCCGTCCGGAGCGCTTTCCGGGTACCTACACGTCTGCTCGCCGGAAAACATGCGAACTATGCCAAGGCCCGCTGCGGATGCCCGCTGTAGTCACTGAGCGGACGGATGAGTGCGTTCGACGCGGCCTGCTCCATGATGTGGGCAGTCCAGCCGGTGATCCGGCTCATCACGAAAAGCGGTGTGAAGCTGGGGATGTCAAAGCCCATGAGGTAGTACGCCGGCCCAGTCGGAAAGTCCAGGTTCGGCTTCATCTTTGTGGCCGCGAACATCGCGCTCTCCAGCACGTTGTAGATGTCCAGCCATTGCTGCCCGTCGCGCACAGCCGCAACCTCCTGCAGAGCGGCCTTCATGGTGGGCACCCGGGAATCGCCGTTCTTGTACACCCGATGGCCGAATCCCATCACCTTGTCCTTGCGGGACAGCTTGCCGTGCAACCATTCCGCAGCGCGGTCGGCCGACCCGATGTCAAGCATGTCGTGCATCACAGCCTCGTTGGCACCGCCGTGCAGTGAGCCTTTCAATGCGCCGATGGCGGCCGTGACGGCGCTGTAGATATCGGACTGGGTCGAGGTGACAACCCGTGCCGCGAACGTGGACGCGTTGAAGCTGTGTTCGGCGTAGAGGACCATCGACTGCTCGAAAGCGTTGACGATCAACGGGTCCGGCACCTCACCGAAACACATGTTGAGGAAGTTCTCCGAGTAGCCCATGTGACTGTGCGGGGCGATCGGTTCCAGCCCCCGCCGCCTACGCATATCGGCAGCCACGATGGTCGGCAGAACCGCGAACATCCTCAGCGACTTGGCCATGTTGGCCGAGGGACTACTGTCATCCTCTTCCGGATCCTCAGCGCCCAGGTAGCTGATCGCGGTACGCACCACATCCATCGGATGGCAGTTGTCCGGCAGCTTGGCCAACAGCGACTGCATCGAACGGTCGATCCGGCGCGAGGCCCGCTCGCGCTGGGTGAACAGAGCCAACTCCTGATCGGTCGGCAGCTCACCGTGCCACAGCAGGTAGGCCACCTGCTCGAAGCTGCAGTGTGCGGCCAGGTCCTGCACCGGGTAACCGCGATAGGTCAGCGTGTTGGTCTCCGGCACCACCTTGGAGATGGCGGTGGTGTCGACCACCACCCCGGCCAGGCCTTTGTGGATGCTCGGTTTGGCTGTGGCGTTCTCGGTAACAGTCATGGCGTCGCCCCTTGCAGCGAGAAATTGAAGATGTCCGAGTCGAACTGGTTGTAGTCGTTGTAGCGCAGGAGTTCGTAGAGCCGGCTTCGGTGTTGCATCTGATCGAGAAGGCCGGATTGCGTACCCGCCGAGGAAATTTCACGCAGACCTACCTCGACGGCGTGCATGGCCAGGCGCAGGGTGGTGACCGGGTAGATCACCATGTTGTAGCCGATCTCGGACAACTGCTGTGCCGTGAGCAGTTCGGACTTCCCGAACTCGGTCATGTTGGCCAGCAGTGGAACGTCCACTGCCTCCCGGAACTGTTCGAAATCCGCAGGGGTGTGCAGCGCCTCGGTGAAGATCAGGTCGGCACCGGCGTCGGCGTAGGCCTTGGCCCGGTCGATCGCCGCGGAGATCCCCTCGATCCCCGCGGCATCGGTACGGGCACAGATGACGAAGTTGGGATCACGACGAGCCGAGACGGCGGCGCGCAGCCGCTTGACCATCTCTGCAGTCTCGACCACTGCCTTGCCGTCGAGATGCCCGCATCGCTTCGGATTCACCTGGTCTTCCAAGTGAAGCCCGGCCAGGCCGGCATCTTCGAGCAGAGTCACTGTACGGGCGGCGCTCATCGGTTCACCGAACCCCGTGTCGGCATCGATCAACGTCGGAAGATCTGTGCCCGAAGCGATCTGGGCACCGCGCCCAGCCACCTCGGTCAGCGTCGTCAGGCCGATGTCGGGCAGGCCCAGGTCTGCGGACAAGACCGCGCCGGAGACATATACGCCGTCGAAGCCGATCTCGGCGACGAGCTTGGCCACCAGCGGCGAGAATGCCCCCGGAAAGCGCAGCAGCCGGCCGGACTCCAACCCGCGGCGGAACTTTCGGCGCTTCTCGGAAGCCGGAGTGGCCGCACCGAGGAGGCCGGAAGCGCTCATCGGAAAATCCCCGAGGGGATCGTCGGCGCCTTGTCCAACACCCGCGGATCGACCCGGACATTGAGCGCGCCGAGCCCGCCCGACTTGGTTGCCGAGACATTCTCGACCGCAGACAGGAAACGCTTCTGCTCGTCGGATTCGACGACACCGTCGGCCAGTTCGGCGAACTTGGCGACGTACTGCTCACGCTCGAACGGCCGCGCCCCCAACGGATGAGCGTCGGCGACCGCGAGTTCGTCGACGATGGTCTCGCCGCTCTTGAGGGTGACGACGGCTTTGGCGCCGAACGCCTTCTCGGCCGGGTCATTCGAGTGGTACCGCCGCGTCCACTCCGGATCCTCGACCGTGGAGATCTTGCGCCACAACTCGATGGTGTCGGGCCGGTGCGCCCGCTCGGGGGCATACGACCGTTCGTGATGCCATGTGCCGTCCTGCAGTGCGACGGCGAAGATGTACATCACCGAGTGGTCCAGCGTCTCCCGCGACGCATCCGGATCGAACTTCTGCGGATCGTTGGATCCGGTACCGATCACCACGTGGGTGTGGTTGCTCGTGTGCAGGACGATCGTGGCGATCTGATCCAAATCGCCGATGCGCTCGCGCATCCGGCGGGCCAGGTCGATCGGCGCCTGGCTCTGGTACTCCGCCGAATGCTCCTTGGTGTAGGTGTCCAGGATGGCGCGCTTGGGTTCGCCCGGGCCGGGCAGCGGAACCTGATAGGTGTGGTTCGGGCCGGACAGCATCCAGGCGATCACGCCGTCCTCGCCCTCCCAGATCGGGGCGGGCGATCCCTCGCCGCGCATCGCCCGGTCGACGGCCTCGATCGCGACCTTGCCGGCCCACGCCGGTGCGTAGGCCTTCCAGCTGGAGATCAGCCCCTTGCGGGACTGCCGGGTGGCGGTGGTCAGGTGCAACGCCTGTCCGATTGCGGCATAGATGGTTTCGGGGTCGAGCCGCAACATCGTGCCCAACCCGGCGGCAACCGACGGGCCCAGGTGGGCGACATGGTCGATCTTGTGCTGGTGCAGGCAGATTCCCTTGACCAGGTCGACCTGCACCTCATAGGCGGTGGCGATGCCGCGGATCAGATCCGAGCCACCGACGCCCAGCTGCTGCGCCACCGCGACCAGCGCGGGAATGTTGTCACCGGGGTGCGAGTATTCGGCGGCCAGGAAGGTGTCGTGGAAGTCCAGTTCGCGGACTGCGACGCCGTTGGCCCACGCCGCCCATTCGGGCGAGACCGTGCCATCGACGCCGAACACCGTGGCGCCCCGCGGCGTCTTGTGCGCGAGAGCCTGCGCACGGGCCACCGTCACCGGCCGGCGGATCACCGACGCGGCCGACACCGCGGCGTTGTCGATGATGCGGTTGATCACCATCGCCTCGGTCTCCGGCAGTACGGCCACGGGGTCTGCCGCGATCTCGGCGATTTTCCAAGCCAAGTGCTCGGTGCGGGGGAAGTCCTCGGCGCTGCGTCGGGTTCTGACGTCGTGTTCAAGCATGTTTCGCACGGTACGCAGCTGCAATGACCAGGGAAAGTACCTGTAAATGCGTATTTTTGTGTCCTTTGGCGGCCTCTTTTGCGAATGTTGTGAAACCCGACAGGGGTAGCCTCGTCAGCGGTGACCAAGACATTCGCCGGCGCCCGTCTGCGACGGCTGCGCGACGAGAGAGGCCTCACGCAGGTCGCGCTGGCACGTGCCCTGGGACTGTCGACGAGCTACGTCAACCAACTCGAGAACGACCAGCGTCCGATCACGGTCCCGGTGTTGTTGGCCCTGTCCGACCGATTCGATCTGCCCACCCAATACTTCGCCCCGGACGCCGACGCACGACTGGTCTCGGATCTGCGCGAGATTCTGGCCGACAGCCCGGCCACTACCGCACAGATCGAAGAGCTTGTCGCTCGGATGCCCGAAGTCGGCCAGACCATGGTGAGCATGCACCGCCGCCTGCACGACGCCACCGCCGAATTGGAGGCCGTGCACGGGCGGGCCAACCTGGATGCTCAGGCCGGTACCCAGCAGCCAATGCCGTTCGAGGAAGTGCGCGACTTCTTCTACGACCGCCGCAACTACATCGACCCACTCGACAGAGCGGCCGAGGACCTGTTCAACCGCCACCGACTGCAGATCGGCGGTCTGGACCGACAGCTGGCCGACCTGCTTTCCACCGAATTCGGCATATCGGTGATCGTGGACGACGGTGATGTGCTGGGTTCCAGCGTCAAGCGTCGTTACCAGCCCGAGGCCGGGACGCTGCACGTGGCACGGTGGTTGTTGCCCGGACAGCGTGCGTTTCAGCTCGCCACCCAGATCGCCCTGTTGCTGCACTCCGAGCTGATCAATTCCATCGTCGCCACCGACGATCAATTGAGTACGGAGGCACGGGATGTGGCCCGCATCGGGTTGGCCAACTACTTCGCCGGCGCCCTTCTGCTCCCCTACCGGATGTTCCTGGCCGCAGCCGAGGATCTGCGGTACGACATCGATCAGCTGGCCCGGCGCTTCGAGATGGGATTCGAAACCGTCTGCCACCGACTCTCCACCCTGCAGCGCCCGGACGCCCGCGGGGTTCCGTTCATCTTCGTCCGCACCGACAGCGCGGGAAACATCTCGAAACGCCAGTCCGCCACGGCCTTTCACTTCTCCCGGGTCGGCGGGAACTGCCCATTGTGGGTGGTACACCAGGCGTTCTCCCGTCCCGGCGAGTTCCTGACCCAAGTCGCTCAGATGCCCGATGGCCGCAGCTACTTCTGGGTCGCGAGAACCTCGTCCTCGGCACCGAGCCGGTACCTGGGCACACCCAAGAGTTTCGCCATCGGTCTGGGATGCGACCTCGCTTACGCCGACAAGCTCATCTATTCCGTGGGCATCGACCTCAGCGATCCCGAAGCCACGGTGCCCATCGGAGCGGGTTGCCGGATCTGTGACCGCCCGGCCTGTCCGCAACGTGCCTTCCCGTATGTGGGCAGGCCCGTGCACGTCGACCCGCAGACCAGCAGCAATCTGCCCTACTCACCGACAACCTGAGCAGGTGTGCAATCCACGAGGTCAATGCGGGAGAATGGGCCGGTGGAATGCGTGGTGGCACGGGAGGCGCTTTCGGCGCGCCTGGATGGGGAGCGTGAGCCGGTCCCCTCTGCGCGCGTCGACGAGCATCTGCGTGAATGCCGGGACTGCGCCGCCTGGTACGACAAGGCCGGATCCTTGGCCCTGCAACTGCGCGATCTGGCCAACACCGGACTGATCAGCACTGTGAGTGGACGCCCGAACCGCAGGACCCGTGCGCTGAGCGAATTCCGGCACCGGCTGAGCCCGCACCTGCTGACCACAGCAATCGTCGTCATCGGGATCGCCCAGGTGGGTTTGGCGATCGCGCAAGCGGCCGGCATCAATTTCGGGATGGTTGCCGCACATCACGGGTCGGCCAGCGGAGCCCACTTGCTGAACGAGTCCACGGCGTGGTCGGCGGCGCTGGGAATCGCGACCATTGCGATGGCCTTCCGACGCCAGATCGCGCCCGGTCTCGCCTGCGTGCTGGTGGTCTACTGCGCCTTCCTCGGCTATTACGTCGTGTCCGACGCGCTGGCGGGACTCGTGACCCCGGTCCGGATACTGAGCCATGTGCCGGTGGCGTTGGCAGCAATCGTGTCGATCTGGGCGTCGCGCACCAAGCGCCCGCACGATCCGTCACCCAAGGCGCGTGGTGACGACGACGAATCGGGCCCGGCCGCGCCGGCCCGTCGTCATCTCCGCGCAGCCGATGACCCCGCCGCCTGAGCCGCTACAACATCACCCCGAACATGATCGCCATGCCTGCAGCCATCATCGCCCGGCACAGCGTGCCGAAATGCGAGAACGGCGGCGTTCCGGCCTGCTGACGTGCCGCGAAGTAGCGGTGCAGCCACACGGCGGCGGCGATCACGAAACCGATGGTCAACAGCCAGTTGATGGCGGGGATCCAGAGCGGCTGCACCGAGGCGGGTTCCATGGCCATCGCCGTTCCGCCGCCGGGATGCCCGGCCATGTGCATCGCATGCATGTCGTGGCCACCCGCGGCGACCGTTTCTTCCTGGCGCGCAAGCACATTGCCGTTCATGGCGGCATACATCCAGGCCATCGCCAACATCATCGTGGCGTGATAACCGTCGACCACCCGTCCTTGGGTCGTCGCGGACCTGAGCAATCCGGCCAGGAACCAGACGGCGGCGGCAAGGAAGAAGTACATCGGGCCGAGTGTGGGCAGCTCGGCCCCACGCGGCCAGGCCATCACGATCATCGCGATGGCCATCGCCAGGTGGAGCAACAGGCTCACAGCAGCGCCCGGGCGGCCACGAGAGCCCAGCAGGGCATAGGTGCACTCAACCGCACTCAAGGCGAACAACACCGTTACCACCCAGCGGAGCGCGAGATCGGCGATCATTCGGGGTCCTGTCTTCAAGAGTGTCGGGCGCGGTCGTCCTCTGTCGTTGGTCGCGGATGCCGGCACCGAAGTTCCCGCACCCGTCAGCACTACGACGCATTGTCGTAGAATCGCATGGCCGCGACGTTTTGTTCGTTTCCGCGGCGGAAGGCCGGTTCGACTATGGCGCGTGTGCGCATGTCCACTGCGGCCGGGGTGTGGCGGGGACGCCTGACACTGCTCGGCATCGTCGCAGGTTGCACTGTGGTGCTGTTCATGAGCGCCGTGCAGCTGGGCGCACAGCGACTGGCCGCGGCGGGGATCGCCGACCCGGGAACGGCCACCAGCGCAGCTCGGCTGCTCGGACACTGGGCCGGCACCTTGGCGGGTGCGCTCTGCGTGGGAGCGCTCATCTGGATTGTGACGACCGCGACACCTCGCGACGACGGGCGAATCGACGCGGCGTCCTTCTCGGCGCATCTGCTCGTCGAGCGCATCGCCATCATCTGGGCCTGCTGCGCCACCGCGATGGTCGTGGTCTCGGCGTCCGCCGACGCCGGCATTCCCATCGGCCGGCTTGTCGCCGGTCCCGGCCTCGGCAGCACCATCGCGGCGTCAGAGGTCGCTCGCGGCTGGTGCGTGGCAGCGGTGTGCGCGCTGGTGTTGGCCGTCGGCGTGCGTTTCACTCTCCGCTGGATGGGTCATTGCGTGGCACTGCTGCCGGCGTTGATCGGCGTGGTCGCAGTACCGGTGACGGGCAATGCCGGGCAGGGCCCCGACCATGACATCGCCACCAGCGCCGTGATCGTCTTCGCAGTGGCCGTCGCGGTTCTGGCCGGAACGAAAATCGCTTCAACCGGGCTGCGAGACGTCGTGTTTCGACGCCGGGTCCAGGTGCTGCAGCTGACGTGCGGGGCGGTCGCCATCGTCTACGGCGCCGTGCTGGCCACGCTGATGTTGCGCGGCTTGCCGATCCTGGGGTCCGCCTACGGGCGGGCCGTGGTGGTCGCGGGGGTTCTGCTGGTACTGGTGTGGGCCGGAGACCTGGCGCTTCTTCTGACGCGCCGTACTCCGTCGCGGTTGATCGACACCGTGTCTGCGGGCGCGATGGTCGTTGTCACCGCCGCGTTGGCGCTCGCTGCGAACAGCGTTCCGCCCCGGTTCACCGTTCACGAGTTCTCCACGTGGGACATCTTTTTGGGCTATCAGCTCGACGAACCCCCGAGCCCGGTCACCCTGATCACCGAATGGCGGTTCGATCCGCTTATCGGGACGGCGGCCATCGTGCTCGGGCTGGGTTATCTCGTCGCGGTGGCGCGGCTGCGGCGACGCGGTGACCAGTGGCCGGTGGGACGCACGATCGCCTGGTCCCTGGGTTGCGCGGCCTTGCTGATCACCACGAGTTCCGGAGTGCGTGCCTACGGATCGGCGATGTTCAGCGTGCACATGGGTGAGCACATGGCGCTGAACATGTTCGTCCCGGTGCTGCTGGTCCTCGGCGCACCCGTCACCCTCGCTCTACGGGTCCTGCCCGCCGCGCCGAAAGGCGGAGCACCGGGGCCGCGCGAATGGTTGGTCTGGTTCGTACATGCGCCGGTGACACGGTTCCTGTCGCACCCGGTGACGGCCTTCCTCTTGTTCGTCGGGTCGCTGTACCTCGTCTACTTCACGCCCTTGTTCGACACCTTGATCAGGTACCACTGGGGCCACGAGTTCATGAGCGTGCACTTCCTGCTCACCGGCTACCTGTACTACTGGGGCATCATCGGCATCGACCCCGGACCGCGGCGACTCCCGTTCCTGGGGCGGCTCGGGCTCCTGTTCGCCGTGATGCCCTTCCATGCATTCTTCGGTATCGCCACCATGACGATGACGTCATCGCTGGGTGAGAGCTTCTACCGGTCTGTCAATCTGCCTTGGTTGCAGAGCATTTCGGATGACCAACACCTGGGCGGCGCCATCGCGTGGGGTTCCAGTGAGCTGCCGGTAGTCATCGTGGTGATCGCGCTGGTGGCCCAGTGGGCACGCCAGGATCGCCGGGCGGGAGCGCGTGAGGACCGCCACAGCGACCGCGGGTACGACGACGAACTCGATGCCTACAACGCGATGCTGCACGAACTGTCCCGCACCCGTCGCTGAACCGGCCCCGGGAACTAGTCGGCGGCGTCAGAACCGCAGGTGCAGTTGCTCCCGCAGGTGCAGTTTTCGCACGTACAGTTCGGGTTGTCGCACTTGGTCGACTCGACTGTTTCATTGCTGGTCATGCATATGAGGCTACGCCCGGTAGGTCTCGATCAGGCCGCAAAAGGAACTAATCTCGCTGTGCTCCCGACCAATCACCGGGGCCATCGAGATCCCACCGCACAACCATCCGTCGATCCCCCAGGTCGCCGGTCGGCAGTACCACGAGAGGTAGATGGATGCACTGCTCCCCCATGGTCAATGTCAGCCGGTCAAATGCGTTGATGAACGGGGTATCTCGATGACTTCGAGCAAGATCACCGCCACTGTCGAAACCGAGTTGCGGGCCATCGAGCGCCGGGTCTTCGAGGATGTGTGGATCAGCTCCGCACGGGCCCGGGTGCTGGGAGCACTTGCCACCGGCTTGGCGGCGACGGCCGTGACATTGCGCGTGACCGGCGACGTTTCCGCCGGCGCGACCCGCAACGGGTACTGGATATCCATGGTGGCGATCGCCCTGTTCACCCTGGCGGCTTCGGTGTCGGCTTTCGCCCTGGTGCGGCGCCGATTTCGGTGGTGCTGTCTGGCGACGTGCGCGTCAGCGCTGGCCACTGTGGACGGCGCGGGCGCGTTCTGGTGGCATCACACCACCCACACCGCCTCCTGGGTTCCGGCGGCACTGGGCACCCTGTGCGCTGCCGCATTGACCGCCACCTGGCTGGGTGTCTGCCTGGCCCCGCTGAACTCGTCTCAGCCGGACATGCGCGCCGCAGGCGCCGACGGCTGAGCATCCGAATCCCTCAACGAGTTCGCTTGCACTGTGCCGTAATTGCGCAGCCGCAGGCTGTTCGACACCACCAGGAAAGATGACACCGCCATCGCCCCACCGGCGATCAGCGGGTTCAGCAGACCTGCCGCGGCGATCGGGATCGCCGCGATGTTGTACCCGAAGGCCCAGATCATGTTGACCCTGATGGTCCGCATCGTCGCGCGGGCCAGACCCAACGCCTGCGGTACCGAATCGAGGTTGTCCCGGACCAGGATGATGTCGGCCGCGCCGATCGCCACGTCTGTTCCCCGGCCGATGGCCAGGCCCAGGTCGGCACAGGCCAACGCCGGGCCGTCATTGATCCCGTCGCCGACCATGGCCACCACCCGGCCCTGGTCGCGCAGCCTCTCGATCGCGCCGACCTTGTCCTCGGGCAGCACCTCGGCGACCACGTCGTCGATGCCCACCGCCGCGCCGATCGCGGCAGCCGTGGCAGCGTTGTCACCCGTCAGCAGCATGGTCTTCATGCCCTCGGCATGAAGGTGAGCGATGGCACCGGCCGCCGAGGGCTTGACGGCGTCGGCGACGCAGATGGCACCGCAGACGGTGTCGCCGGCGGCGACGAACACGACGGTCTGGCCCTGTGCCTCGCCCGACCTGCGGGCAGCCGCAAGATTGGCGGGCACCACGCGGTCCCGGGTCACCCAGGTGGGACGCCCGACGACCACGGCCACGCCGTCCACCGAACCGGCCACACCGTGGCCGGCGAACGCCTGGAAGTCCTCCACCGCGGCGATGTCACGGTCCGCGCAGGCGGTGACGATCGCATGGGCCACGGGATGTTCGGACGCCGACTCGACGGCCGCCGCATACCCGAGAACCTCGTCCTCGCTGCATCCGTCGGCCGCGACGACGGTGATGACCTGAGGTTGTCCGGTGGTCAGCGTGCCGGTCTTGTCGAACACGACCGTGTCGACGGCGCGAATCGCCTCCAAGGCGCGGTGGCCCTTGAGGAAGATCCCCAGCTGAGCGCCGCGGCCCGATGCCACCATCATCGCGGTCGGAGTCGCCAGCCCGAGCGCACAGGGACAGGCGATCACCAGGACGGCCAGCGCGGCCGATACCGCCCGGTTGACATCGCCGTCGGCCAACAGCCAGCCGATGGCGGTGGCCGCGGCGATCACGAGCACACACGGTACGAACACCGCGGCGATGCGGTCCGCCAGCCTCTGCGCGTCGGCTTTCTGCGCCTGTGCCTGCTCCACCAGGCGGACCATCCCGGCGAACCGGGTGTCGGGTCCCACGGCGGCGGCCTCGACGATGAGTCGGCCGTCGAGGACCACGGTGCCACCCACGACACTCGAACCTTCGTGTGTCTGCACCGGTTTCGACTCGCCGGTCATCGCGCTGACGTCGACCGCGGCCGCCCCGCTCACCACCAGACCGTCCGCGGCGATGGCCTCACCGGGACGGACGACGAAGCGCTGGCCTTCTTTGAGCTCGTCTGCGGGCAGCACCAGCTCGCCGCCGTCGGCAAGCAGCACCGTCACCGATTTGGCGCCGAGCGCCGCGAGTGCACGCAGGGCTCCCCCGGCGCGGGAGCGGGCCCGGGCCTCGAAGTAGCGGCCGGCGAGCACGAAAACCGTTACCCCCGCGGCGACCTCGAGGTAGATGGCGTCGCTACCGAGCAGCGCCTGCCATACGCCTGCGGCGTGGTAGGTCTGGTGGTCGAAGAAGATCGTGTACATCGACCACACGGTGGCGGCCGTGACGCCGATGGAGATCAAGGTCTCCATCGTCGAGGTGCCGTGCCGGGCGTTGCGAAGCGCACTCCGATGGAACGGCCACGCGGCCCACGTCACAATCGGTGCCGCCAACGCTGTGAGCACCCACTGCCACCCGGTGAATCTGGTGTCGGGCACCACGGCAAACATCACCGACAGATCCGCCAGCGGGATGAACAGCACGGCGGCTATCGCCAGGCGCCGGAGCAGGCTGCGGGCATGATCGGCATCGGGGTCGACGTCGGCCGTGGAACGCTCGACACGGGGGGCGGCCTGATAGCCGGCCCGCTCGATGACCGCGCACAGCTGCTCGACGCCGACGTCCGCGGTGGCTTCGACAGTGGCGACGCGTGTGGCGAAGTTCACTGACGCGCGCACGCCGTCGACCTTGTTGAGTTTGTTCTCCACGCGTGCAGCGCAGGCCCCGCACGACATTCCCGTGACGTCCAGCGCAATGCGCTGGGCCGCCTCTTTGTCGGGGACAGTTGCTGTCGTCACCACCACTCCCAATTGCTCACTCACCACACCGGTGGCATACGTCACCGATCAGATAGTCGCTTGGGCCCGATGCCGAGTTCCCGGGCGTCATCGAATAATGTCGATGGCTGTGACTACCGAACGCGGCGAGGACCACGTTACGCGGCTGGCCTTCGCCGCCGGCCGCGGTGACTCGGCGGCGCTCGAGCAGTTCATCCGGGCAACCCAGACCGACGTCTGGCGAACCGTCGCCTACTTGGGCGATTCAGGGTCGGCCGACGACCTGACGCAAGAAACCTTCATGCGCGCCATCACCGCGCTCCCCCGGTTCAGTGGCCGGTCGTCCGCCCGTACCTGGCTGCTGTCGATCGCCCGGCGCGTGGTGGTCGACCAGATTCGGCACAAGCAGAGCCGGCCGCGTACCCAGCACGGCGTGGACGTCGAACAGGTCCTCGAGAACTACCGCCCGGTCGGTGGCTTCGAGAAGATGGTGGAGATCCGCCTCCTGCTGGACGGACTGGACCCCGACCGGCGGCATGCGCTGCTGCTCACCCAGGTCCTCGGGTTGTCCTATGCGGAAGCCGCCGAGGTGTGTGGCTGCCCGGTGGGCACCATCCGTTCCCGCGTGGCGCGCGCCCGCGAGGATCTGATCGCGGCCGCCGAGCGGGACGACCTGACCGGCTAGCTCACCCGGGCAGGTTCTCAGCCGCCCATGTGCCCGACGGTCACCCAGCGGATGGCCTTGGCGACCATCGAGGGGCGCTTCTGGGGGGCTCCATCAGGCGTGGACTCCACGTCGTCGTCGACGGCGGTACGCTCCTCGGCGCGGTAACCGGCCTGCTCAACTGCGTCACAGAGGTCGGCGACGCTGATGTCGTGGCGGGCGTCGATGGTCGCGATCTTGGTGGAGATGTCCACCGAGGCATGTACTCCGTCGATCTTGTTCAGCTTGTTCTCGACCCGGCGCGAGCACGCTCCGCAGGACATGCCGGTCACGTCGAGCCGGATCCGTCTGGCGCGTGCTGCCTCGTCACTGTGTGCGGCTACGTCTGTCACTGCCATCCCTCACTGTCTGGTGGTGTCTGGTTGATAAGTCGTTGGACAATCGCGATGAGTTCCCGACCATGTCCGGGCGAGCAGTGCCCCCACGGGCGGCGGTGTCGCCACGAGCTCACGGACGGTATCGATTCCCAGCGGGAGAGCAGGATATGCGGCCAGGTACTCCGCATACGAGCGTCCACCGAGCCTCATACCCAAGCTGATCCAGGCGTCGATCACCGACCAGCGACGCGGATCGGCCTTCGCCCAATCACTTTCATCGAGCCGTCGCTTCCATTCGTGACTGTCGAGAGCCTCGGTGGCCACGGTGCCGAGCAACTCCCGGTACCCCACCGCCTGTCCGCGCAGCACATCGATCCCGCGGCCCAGCTCGTCGGGTCCGCCGAACTCCGGCAACCTGCCGAGAATGCTTGTCGCCGCCGCGCGGCCGGTCGTCACTTCTTCGGTCAATTCGACTGCCGGATAAGCCTGTAGGGCATGGCAGGCATCGGCGACCGACACCAGGATGTCGGCGGACCTGCGCAGCTGTGCCGGTGTCCCCAGGACCCGGGGCAGGCGCACGATTGTGAAGTCGAGCTCTCCGCCCATCCCGTCCACCGCCAACTCCCCGAGCGCTTTCGAGGCTGCGTACGGGTATGGCGCCTGACGCGGATCGACCACCTGCGGCGCGGCGGCATCCCCATTGACGACATACGTCGACAGGTGCACCAGCCTCGTACCGGAGGCCGCGCACGTCTGCGCCATGGCTGCCACCAATTCCACATTGGCGGAACGAAGTTCGCGATACGGGACCACCACGTTTGTGTTCCCGATGCAGTTGACGAGAGTCCGGGCTCCGGTCTCCCGGATCAGCGCTGCCAACCCGGCCGGACCGAACCCGGAGGCGAGGTGCTCGATCCGCACACCCGGCGTATCCCGGAGTTCTGTCCAGACCCGGTCGACGGGGGGTGCTGACCTCATGGCGAGCACCACATCGGGCCATGGCACGGCCGAGCGTGTCAGCTCCAGAATCGCCTCCGCGAAACCGGATCCCAGAATTCCGGACGCGCCCACAACCAGGATCGGTCCGTCGTCTCGACGGGCTGAGGATCGCCGTGGGCTCGACACCGCACGAGAGTCCCGCGCCGGTAATCCGGTGAAGTCGCGTTCGATCTCCTCGGCGGTGGCGCCGTCCATCCAGCCGTCGATCATCGACGCGTCATCCACCAGGTTGGCCGCGGTATCGGCGCTGATCAGATCCAGAATGGACACCTGCCGACCGAGATATCTGCGTGTGTCGGGCAGGATGCGGACCAGGTCCAGCGACCCGATGCCCTCGTACAGCAGCGACGTCCCGGGCATGATCGGGCGGCCCAGGTGAGCACTCCACATTCCGGCGAGACCCGCCGCCCGCTCGCCGGCGTCGGCGCACCCGCCCGGACCATCGGGTGACGTTGGCAGCCTTGCGGTGTCGATCTTCCCGTTGGATTTCCTGGGGATGCTCGCGACGCCGGAAATGACGAACGACGGGACCCGCGAATCCACCAGGATGCTGCGGATACTTGCTGCCGCAGCGGGGTCTTCGTCACCGACACGGGTCCGCCGTGTCTCGAACCAGACTCCCAGGCCCCCGTTGTGAAGCTCCACGGCGACGTCGACCACCGCCGGGTCCGCCGCAATCCGTCGGGTGAGCGCGGCGGTGTCGACGCGCTTGCCCGAGATCTTGACGAGTGCGTCCCTACGGCCTGCGAACACCGGGTACCCGGTGCCGTCCATCGCCACCCGGTCTGCAGTCGCAAAGGCGCGCTGCCGCCGGCCGTCGGCTGTGGTGACCAACCCGAAACCGGCACCGTCCACGCCGAGATAGCCGTCGGCAACCAGGTCCCCCACCACCACGACCTCACCGAAGGCGATCACCACCGTGTTCGGAACGATCGGCCGCCCCAGCCGAAGGCGTGCGTCGTGTCCGACCACCCGGCCGTGATCGATGATCGGCAGGTGGGTCACCACGACCGTGGTCTCTGTCGGGCCATAGCTCGACACCAGCGAGACATTCTCAGCGGCAGCGGTATCGACCCACTTGTCGACCGCGCTCGGGCGGACGGGCTCACCGCCGATCACAATCTGCCGTAGCCGAGAGTGGCCGATGCCGGTGATGGTGTCGACGTCCTCGCACCACAGATGCCACAACGCGGTGGGCAGATCCACGACGGTCGCGTCGCATGCCACCAGATCCTTGGCAAGCGCCTGCAGATCACCGGCTTTCACCGCCGCCGAACGGATGAGTGCCGCTCCGCTGACAGCGGCACCGAAGACCTCTTCGACGCTGATATCCGATGTCAGCGAGGCACATTGGAGGAGGGTGTCGCCCGGTCCCCAGCCATAGGCCCGAACCATCCCGACGCAGAACATCGCGAGCGAACCATGATTGACGTGCACGAGTTTGGGTTCGCCGGTCGATCCGGACGTGGGCATCACGTAGGCGGTTTTGGTGGAAAGATGCGGGTCCGTTTCGGTCTGCTCGACGCGGGCCTCGACCAGACGCCGACGCTCCCCGCCGATGCTTGTCGGGACGTTCGTCGACTCGACGTCGACGATGTGCGCTGAGATCCCGTTGCCGTATTCGTTGATTCGTTCGGCCCGCGCCACCACCTGATCGTCGCGGTCACAGACGGTGTAACCGCAGCCCGCCAGGTGACACGCGATCATGAGGTCAATCGTCTTGTCGGTGTCGTCGTCCGTGAACACCACCACATCGCCTGGTGCCACATTGTTTTCAATCAGCCAGGCGATCCAGGGATCGACGTGGGCGCGACGTTCGCGGCACTCGGCGACGGGCTCAGGTCGATGGAGAAACCAGGCGGGTACCACCGGCTCCGCGGGTTCGGGTGCCTGCGAATCCGAATGCAGTGTTCCGTCGGCGGCGACCACATGCCACTCGCCGACGGTCTCCGCGATCGGGGAATCCCACATCGTCGTCATGGATTTCAGGGCGGTAGCGACCCGGCCGGCCATACCTGCGCCGTTCTGCCGTGGCAGATCGGGTCTGTTCCAGATGTTGAGGGTGAGCGTGTGCCGTTGCTCGTCGAGCACAGCCGCGACGGTCATGCCCTCGATCGGGCCGATGTCCGACGTCACGGGCGCCTCAGCCAGGAACGGCGCCAGTTCGGGCGCACAGGGCTCCCGCAGAAAATTGAGCGTCAAGGTATCCACGGAGGTTGTCCGATTGATCGCCAGATACATTCGGCGGTATCGCTCTTCACGCAACCAGCGGCGCCGGCCGGCCCTGACATAGCCCCGATCCACCGCGCGCACGACGTCGGCCACCGATGCATACGGCACGAACCGGACTTGCTGCGCCATCGAGTTGACCAGACACGTGGCGACATCGAGGTCAGGGTCGCCGAAGCGGTTGTCGACCGCATGCACCAGAAGGCGTTCGGTGGCGTGATGAATACTCGCATCCACCGCCGTGGCCGCCGCCGCGACCAGAACGTTGAGCGGGACGCTCTCACGGTCTGCCAGGGCAAGGATCTGGTCGTAGTCGTCCCCGTGGATCACCGCGGATTCGGTCAGCACTCCCCTGGCCGCCGTTGCCGGAGCGTCGGCGCCGCGTCCGTGGCCCCTCTCCCCGGCGGCCGCCGTGAGCTCGTGCCGCACGACAGCGGTGAGTCGCTCGAGTGATTCGTCGACACGGTCTGCCTCCCGGCGATGCGCGGTGACAACATCGGCCAGGCCGGCACGGACACAAGCGCCGGCGGCCGGGCCGCCACCGGCGAGGAAGCGCCCCAGATGGGCTTCGATGATGCCGAGGGCTCCGCCATCGAGCAGGATGTGGTGCGCCTGGGCATCGAGACCCCTCACCAGGCCGCTGCCGTCGACATACACGGTGTAGCGCGCCAATGGCTTTGCGTGAACACCGGACCTCCACTCGTCGGCCAGCGTCGCGCTTTCGTCACCGCACACCCGAACAATGTCATCGGCGTCCAGCCAGGGTATGAGATCCGGGTATCCACCGGGCTCAGCCGACTGCGCCAGAACACACAACTGAACAGGATTGGCCAGAATGGTCTTCCGCAGGGCGGTCAGGAATTCCGCCTGTGGTACCGGCTCGAACCGATAACGCCTGCCGATCAGGTACAGGTGGGGATCGTCGTCCTGCGACACTCCATTGAAGATGTTCTGCTGGGATCGGCTCAGCGGAATACGTTGCGTATCCGGGCCTTCAGACAGGTTCACCCAGCTTCTCCAACTCCCGCACCCACCCTGCGATCGACAGGTTGTCCGCCAGCCGCCGCGGCACGTCTGACTCCCGATCGATGCCGAGCTGCTTCATCAACAGCACGAATCGAACCGAGTCCAGCCCGAGATCCCTGAGGTCTGTCGCATCGCCGTCGAGGAAATCGGATTCATCGACATAGAGCACCTCCGACAGCGCGGCCAGGACTCTGCTCCTCAGACACTCAGCCACCGGCTACCGCGCCCAGGGAGGCCCGCATGACCTTGCCGGACTGGGTCCGTGGAATCTGCTCAACGAACCCGATGGTCGAGGGCCTGGCCATCGGCTCCGACTCCTGCCGGAATCGCGCGGCGATGGCATGTTTGAGCTTCCTGGCTGCTGATTCATCCAGCGTCGTCGATGCGACCACCGCCAGCCCCACGAGCGCACCGAACTCCTCGTCGGGGATCTCGTAACACGCGGCCTCGCCGACGCCGGCAACCCCCTCGGCAATTCGATCGACCTCGTCGGGCGCGATGTTCACGCCCCCGGAGATGATCATCTCCGAGGACCTGCCCCGGATGTAGAAGTAACCGTCGTCATGGCGGTCGAGAAGGTCTCCGGTGTTCACCCATCCGTCAACCAGAACTTCGGCAGTCCGGTCGGGATTGTCCCAATACCCCAACATGCTCGCCGGCGACTTGATCCACAATGTGCCGGACGAGGCCGAGTCAGCGCCCGAACGCGAAGGAGGCCCGCTGCCGTCGCCATCCAGGTGAACTTCCACTCCGGGATAGGGCCGCCCTACCGCGCCGGCTTCGATTCTGGCGATCGACCCGTCACCGGTGGGGAGACACAGTGCGGTGCAGCCTGTTTCACTGAGTCCGTAAACTTGCGCGGTACGAACACCCGCTGCCTCGACAAACCTGACGTCGGAGGCGACCGCGCGGGATCCGCCATAGCCCACCATGCGTAGCGACGGCGGGACCGGCGTTCCGGTGGATCGCAGTTCGGACACCAGCCGGGTCAGCAACGTGGGAACCAGGCAAGTCGTCGCGACGTCATTCGCAGTGAGGATCTCGGCGATGGACGACGTATTCTCGCCGCCGGTGATGCACAGCCCGCCCTGCATCAGACAGTTGAGGATCCACCACAGTCCACCGATGTGAGTCGCGGGCAGCGGCGAGTACGTCGCCTCGCCGACGATCCAGTCAACCCAGGTCAGTTGCTCGCGCTGCAGAATGTCGGCGACGGAGTAAAAGGTCCGGTTGGGCAGCAGCACTGCTTTCGGGGTTCCTGTGGTGCCGCTGGTGAAGATCATCGCCAGCGGATCGTCCGCTCCCCCAACGGGAACAGGGGGCACCGCAGGTGAGAGCGGATCACCGGCGCGTCCGGCAGAGCCGTGGTCGATCTCGACTGCGAAGGCCGGGATCGCCTGGAGCGCATCTGACAACTCTTTGGTGTGCAGGCGACAGCCCGGTGCGATCAGTATCGCAGCGGGAGTGGTGATCTCGCCGAACCGGTCAATGGCCGCCGCAGGCATTCCGCCGTCCACCATGACCGCGACGGCGCCTACTCTTGCACAGGCCAAAACCGACAGATAGGTCTCGGGACCGTTGTCCGAGATGACGAACACACGGCTTCCTCGCGCGACCGACCGTGAGCCGAGAACAGCGGCGAGGCTGTCCACTTCGGCCATCAGGTCCCGGTAGCGAATGACGCTGGATCCGTCGCAGCGACGTAGGGCGATCGCGTCGGGACATTGTCTCGCCCTGTAGCCGATGCGTTCCAGCACCGTGGAAGGTGGGTGTGCCATAGCTGTGAAACCGCTCTCCGTGCAGGTGTCAGGGGATGTTCAGGGCAGCCAGTTCGACTTCGCCGGATGCAGCCCCACCGTCCTCATCCCAGAATTCGACGGTGCACGGAATCTTGAGATAGCGAATCGTTCGATCGACGACCTCGAAGTCCTTGCACAACAACCGTGCCGAAAACTTGTGGGACTTGATCGGGCGCTTGAACCGTGATGCCGTGGTCTTGATCAACATGCTGGGCAGCTGGTAGTTGAAGTAATCCTCGATCGACCAGCCCCGGAATTCGGGTATCACCTCGTTGAGGATCGCCGGAGCGAACGCGCTGTATGCGAGCTGGTTGAAGCACAGAACCCATTCGGCGGCGTTGAAGTGGCCGGTGTCGCGAATGTATGCGGGCTCTTTGATGCTGAAGTTCCCGACCGCCGACACTGAGGTCTCGGTGGCCTCGTACTCCGCGTCGAGCAGATAGCGGCACCCTTTGTAGGAATAGGGCTCCAGCACCTTTACCAGCAGTTCTTCGGGTATCGGCGCCATGCGTGTGATGCCGTATCCACCCGTTGCCACAGACAGCGTCTCGGCGATGCTCATGGTCATACCCCATATCCCGGTGTCGTGAGGCCGTCCAGCATGGTCAGCCGATGAGTCGTCAGTGTTCCCGGCGTCGTGCCGTGTTTCGCCCGGTGCATCAGGACCCGGTTGTCCCACAACACAACATCGCCGACCTCATAGTGTTGGGTATGGATGAACGGCGACATGAAATCCGGATCGAGTTGTCCGGTGGCAGCCATAAGTTGTTGCAGAACAGCAGGATCCAGCACATCTCCGTGCCCGTCCTCGATCTTGGTGGTGCCTGACGCGCAGATGTAGAGGATCTCCTGGCCGGTCTTCGGGTGCCTGATCACCGTCGGCCATTTGATCGGAGGTGTCGTCTTGGAGATCTCGTCCCAGACCTCGCCGATCGGCTTGTACACGTCATGCGGGCGAATCTTGATGTGGCGCCGTGGATCATGAGTTGCGAACGTGCCGCGAACCGGGTCACGCAAAGCATCCGGAAGGGACTCCCACACCTTGTTGAGGTCGATGAAATAGGTCCCGCGGTCGTTTCCTGGCACCGCCAGCGGCACCACCATCGAGAATGCGAACGGTTCGGGCATGAACATGTAGTCGATGTGCCAGAAGGCTCCGGTCCTGGGCACACCGTGCCCTTCCTCTGTCGAGGAAACGAAGATCTCCGGGTGGTCCTTGTGGTGATAGATCGGCTCGTAGTACGTGACGACGTCGCCGACGATTCGGCCCAACCGGAGGAACTCTTCCGGAGCAGGATGAACGTCTTTCAGAACGACCAGCTTGTGCTGATAGACGATCTCCCGAATCTCTTCCCGGGTGATGTCATCGAGATTCTTGGGGTCGATTCCCGTGACTTGCGCCCCGAGTCCCTCCCCTTTCACATTCAGCGTCATGTCTTCTCCTCGTGCGGCATTGCGCTGCGCCGTTGTGCGACTACAGAATTGGTCGAATCAAACCGGTTGAAAGTTCCCGCTATTCGCGTCGTCCATCTGAATCCCCCGACCAGGTACCGGGGAGCATCGGGACGGATTCCCCGCTGCCTGCCGGCGCATGCCGCACCAGCCCTGAGGCAGGTGCGCTCGAGGCGACCGGTGCGGCCCCGGAGAAGCCGAGGGTGGTGGCCCCGCTGTCGCTGGATGACGGCGACATGGGTCGGCTCAGGTCCTGGTCGTCGTCGGTGGCGCCCACGGTATCGGTGGGGGCCAGAAACTCGTACCGGTAGCTTCGGGCACGGTCACGTTTCCGGCCGGCCTGCCGTCGACGGCTGCGAGCGGCGGCAGCCGCCCGTGCCGCGGCAACGGTGGCGAGGATATCTGCCATGCCATCAGTGGATTTCGCACCGGACTTGGGCCCCGAGGCGACTCCCGGCGGATCCAGACCGGGGATGAGGTAGCCGGCGAACGGTGCGGGTGCCGAGCTCGGTGGACTGCTCGCGGCCGGCGCGCCAGAGCCGGATCCGCCGCCCTGAGGAACTGCGCTGGACACCCCGGCGGGGCCCAATGCCGCGCCGGCGCCGACGGTCGGGGCGACGCGGTGACCGGTGCTGACCTCGACGGGAGCAGGTGACACGCCGGGCGGTGGCACCTTGCCCTGCAGGAGCGCCAGTGCGCTCAGCGCGCTGAGAGCACTGAGCGCGGGCGCGAGGAACGGCAGCAGCAGTAGTGAATACGAGGCGTAGTACGGATACCAGAGCATGTCGTACAGCACCAGCGCGATGATCGCGAGTATGGCGGCCTCGGCCGGGTTGAATCCCAGTTGCTCGAAGAGCTGTTGAAACGTCTGCAGGAGTTGTTCGGGATTGCCCGCACCGGAGATCAGGTCGGAGATCAACTTCCAGATATCGCTGAGCGGCTGGTTGTCCGAGGTGGACACCGAGCCATTCTGCTGCTCGCCCTGCGCTTCGCCTCCCGGCGCGAGGATCGACGGGGCCGGCTGGGGTGACGGGATCGCCGCCGATGCGTTCGTCGCAATCGCCTGGTAGGTCATCATCACTTCGGCGGCCTGCAGCCACATCCGGACGTAATCGGCTTCGTTGAGGGCAATCGGTATGGTGTTGAGGCCGAAGAAGTTGGTGGCCAGGAGCACTCCGTGTGTGACATGGTTGGCGGCGAGCTCGGCCAGCGTAGGCATGGTGGCCAGTGCGCTGCTGTAGGCGGCCGCAACCGTTCCGTGCTGTGCGGCGGTGACGGCACTGTCGGCTGACGCCTGCTCCAGCCACGCCAGGTACGGGCCATGGGCAGCCACGTACTGCGCTGCGCTGGACCCTTCCCAGCTGCTGCCTTGCACCTCGGCCAGAATCTGTGTGAGTTCGGCTGCTGCCGCACTGTATTGAACGCTCAGTGCCTCCCACTGAGTCGCGGCGGCAAGAAGGGATCCGGGACCCGGGCCCGTGCTCAACTGGGCAGAATGCACCTCCGGAGGCACCGCCGGCCAGTACGGCGCAGTCACGTCATCACCTCCTCGCACGAGCGTCGACCGGCACCCCCGGGACCGGCACGCATTGCCGTGTCCTTGAGCTAGTCGGTCACCGCCCACAGAAAGTTCCCGAATCGTCGCGATCATCTGTCCACCGGGGCAACGACTCTCGACGCCACGGCGCGCACGTGCCATGAATCGGGCGGGAGGTACGGTCGTGCCATGCCAGTCGTCGACGCCCGTCACCTGACCGCGATATCCGAAACCGCGCTCCTGACCCTGCACCAGCGGGCGACCGAGGCAGCCAGGCCCGACGGCATCATCGAGGACCCGATGGCGGTCACACTGCGCGACAGCCTCGGCTATGACTACGAGCATTTCGGCCGGACCCACCAAGCAACCGCCCTGCGGGCCCTGGCGTTCGACGAGGCCTCACGCCGGTATCTGCGCTCACACCGCCGCGCCGATGTGGTTGCCCTTGCCGAGGGATTGCAGACCAGCTTCTGGCGCCTCGACAACGGTGAAATGACTTGGCTTTCAGTGGACCTGGAGCCGATCGTGCGGC
Organism: Mycobacterium sp. 134; assembly: GCF_048282715.1. Lineage (NCBI taxonomy): Bacteria > Bacillati > Actinomycetota > Actinomycetes > Mycobacteriales > Mycobacteriaceae > Mycobacterium > Mycobacterium sp. 134. The sequence goes on along the minus strand of NZ_JBLVUN010000008.1, from coordinate 2,131,658 downwards.
TACGTCAGGAACTGCTCCCGCCGTCGGACAGGCTCCGCTACCTGGCACAGTCCGCGTTCGACCATTCGTGGATGGATCAGGTCGACGCCACCGACGGCGTACTCATCACCGCCGAAGGACTGTTCCAATACCTGGACCAGGAATCGGTATTCGACCTCATCGCGGCCTGTGCCGCGAGGTTCCCCGGAGGACAGCTGATCTTCGACAGCGTCCCGCGGTTTCTGAGCTGGTACTCGCAACGACGCGGCATCCGGCTCAGCAAGCAGTACACCGCGCCACCGATGCCGTTCTCGTTCACCGCCGACCGGTACGACGAGTTACGCTCCATCCCAGGCGTTCTCGCGGTGCACGAGCTCGACATGCCGGCGGGCCGGGGCAAGGTCTTGTCCCGTGCCGCGGGCCTGGTCTACCGATCCAAGCGGCTCGAGCGCTTCCGCGCCCCGACCAACGTCGTCGAGTTCGGTTAGCCGGACGAGCGTGGGTCTTGTGCACGGGAATCGACGCGATTGCGTGCACAAGACCCACGGTCGACGGCTCAGCAGGATTACCCGACGCCGATCAGCGCGGCGCGCGCCAATACCTCTTCGGCCTTCTTCACGTGGGCGGCGTCGACGAGTACACCCTCTACCCCGACCGCACCACGGCCCGCCGCCTCGGCCTCCCGGTAGGCAGCGACGTTGCGGTGCGCAAGGGCGATCTCCTCGGCAGATGGGGCGAACACTTCATTGGCGATCGGAACCTGGCTGGGATGGATGGCCCATTTCCCGGTGTAGCCGTAGAGCGACGATCTACGCGCCTCGGCCTCGTATCCGGCCACGTCCGCGTAGTCGGGATAGGGCGAATCGATGGCGTCGATTCCGGCGATACGTGCCGCGACCATGATCTTGTTGCGTGCGTAGGCCCAGAAGTCACCCGGGTAGTCGCCCATCGGCACGAAGTTGGTATCCACCCGCGCCCCCTGGGACAACGAGAAGTCCCCGACCCCGAAGATCACCGCGTCCAACCGCGGACTTGCCCGCACGATCTCCTCGGCGTTGGCCAGCCCCTCGACCTCCTCGATGAGCACCTCGAGCCGAATCTGTTTGGACAGCCCCAGTTTTTCCTCAAGCTGGGTAAGCAGCAGGTCGACCCACCAGACATCACGGGCGGTCTTGGCCTTGGGGATCACGATGGTGTCCAGCTGGGCACCGGCGTGGGTGACAACCTCGATGATGTCGTCGTGGCACCACTGGGTGTCCAGGCCGTTGATGCGGATTGCGCGGGCAGTGCGCCCCCAGTCGAGTTCAGTCAGCGCCCGGATCGCCTTGGCGCGTGATTCCACCTTGAGTCCCACCGGGGTGGCATCCTCCAGATCGAGGAATACCAGGTCGGCCCCGCAGGTGACACCCTTGACGAACATGTGGTCGTTGCAGGCGGGCAGGGCGAGCTCAGAGCGGCGGATCAGATCGGTCATTGTATGTGAATCCCTTTGCTTTGCTTACTGTTAAAGAACGCCGGCGGTGTGCAGATCATCGATTTCTTCGGCTGTCATGCCCAGCAGCTCGTGGTAGACCTCGGCATTGTGTTCGCCGAGGCGCGGGCCCAGCGAGTCCACCCTGCCTGCCTGCGCCGAGAACCGCGGGACCGGCGCCTGCACCGTCATGGCACCGAGTTCGTCGTCGGCGATCGATACGAACACTTCGCGGTGCCGCAGTTGTTCGTCGGCCACCAGGTCGGTGATCTCGTACACCGGCGCCGCGGCCACCTCAGCGGCGTCGAACACCGCCATCGCCTCCGACAAGGTGCGTGCGGCAACCCATTCCGCCACCACCGCGTCGACCTCGGCAGCGCGCGCCAGCCGGCGTTGCGGGTCGGCGAAATCCGCATCGGACACCAGGTCGTCGCGACCGATGGCACGAAAGACCCTCAGCGCCAGGCTCGGTGAACTCCCGGACATGGCCAGCCACCGCCCATCAGAGGTGCGGTAGGTGTTCCGGGGCGCCGAGATGTCCCAGCGGTTGCCTGCCCGGCGCGCAACGATACCGAGCTGGTCATAGCCGAGCAGATTCTGTTCCAGTAGGCGGGCCAGCGGATCCACCAGGTTGATGTCGATCAACTGCCCGCCGGCCCTGTGCACATCGCGGTGATACAGCGCCATCATGACTGCATACGCCGCGTTGAGCGACGCCACACCGTCGGCCAGCATGAACGGCGGGAGAGTCGGCGGACCATCGGCTTCGCCCGTCACGTTGGCGAATCCGCTCATCGCCTCGCCCAGTGTGCCGAATCCGGGCCGCTCGCTCTTGGGCCCGGTCAGCCCGTAACCGGTGATGTGCAGCATGACGATGCGGTCGTTGACCGCCCGTAACGATTCGTAGTCGAGACCCCACTTGGCCAGAGTCTGTGGCCGGGTGTTGACGATCACGACATCCGACTTCTCGGCCAGACGGCGAACCAGGTCCTGTCCTTCTGCCACGCGTAGATCGGCGGTGACCGATCTCTTGTTGCGGGACACGGACTTCCACATCAGCCCGACTCCGTTGCGCTGGTTTCCCCAGGTGCGGATGGGATCGCCTTGTCCGGGCTGCTCGACCTTGATGACGTCGGCACCGAATTCGCCCAGATAGGTCGCGGCCAGTGGGGCCGCAGCCAGCGTGGCGAGATCGAGAACCCTGATTCCGCTGAGCATGGCGCCCATCTATGACGCAGACCCGGTGAGGGCGCCGGCAGGCCGGTCCAGGCCCAGGTGGTCCCGCAAGGTGCTGCCGGAGTAGGCGGTGCGGAACAATCCACGGTGCTGCAGTTCGGGTACCACCATCCGCACGAAGTCCTCATAAGATCCCGGCGAATGCGTTGCAGCCATGACGAATCCGTCGCAGGCACCGCTGGTGAACCACTCCTCCATCTGGTCGGCCACCTGCTTTCCGGTACCGACGAAGCGGGGTCCTTGAAGCAGCGTGGCACGGTGCCCGGCCAGGTCGCGCACGGTCACCGTATCCCCACCGATGTGCGCGCGCAGGTTCTGCACCAGTCCGCGGATACCCGAGACCGAACCGATGAGCTCGTCGGTGACCGGATCGTCGAGGTCGTGCTGGGCGAAGTCGTAGTTCATCAGTTCCGACAGCAGGGTCAGCGACGCCATCGGGTCCACCAGATCGTTGAGGAACATGTCCTCGCGTTCCTTGGCATGGGATTCGGTCTCCCCCACCACGGCATAGGCCATCGGACAGATCCGGACCGATCCCGGGTCCCGGCCCGAGTCGGCGATGCGCTGCTTCTGATCGCTGTAGTGCGAACGCGCCACGTCGATGCCTGGATCGCCGGTAAAGATGAGATCGGCCCAGCGCGAGGCGAATTCACGGCCCCGCCCCGACGACCCGGCTTGGAGAATGACCGGGCGGCCCTGCGGCGTTCGCGGGACCGTCAACGGTCCGCGGGCAGAAAAGTACTGACCGACGTGACCGAGCTCGTGCACCTTGGCGGGGTCCGCGTAGCGACCCGAAACCCGATTGTGCTCGATCGCGCCGTCCTCCCAGGTGTCCCAGAGTCCCGCGACAACATCGAGAAACTCGTCGGCACGGTCGTACCGCTCGTCGTGGCCGAGGTGGGTGTCGAGGCCGAAATTCTGCGCTTCACTGTCATTGACGGAAGTGACCACGTTCCAGGCCGCACGCCCGCGGGACAGGTGGTCGAGCGTCGCAAAAGTCCGGGCGACGTGGAACGGGGCGTAGTACGTGGTCGAGTAGGTGGCGCCGAGCCCGATATGCGAAGTGGTCTGCGCGAGCACGCCGAGCACGACACTCAAATCCAATTTGACCGGGCGCGCGCCGTAGCGGACCGCCTCGGCGACCGAGCCTCCGTAGATGCCGGGCATTGCCAAACGGTCGTCGAAGAACATCAGGTCGAAACAGCCCTCTTCGAGCTGGCGGCCGAGCTTCGCATAGTACGACGCGTCGAGGTAACCGTGTTCGGTCGCTGGGTGACGCCACGAGCCGGCGTACACCGAAGTGCTTCCTGCCTGCATGAACGCCACGAGTGCCATCTGATCGGTACGCATGATCGGGAATCTAACATCTGATATATCAGATATCAAGGATGGTGTGCGTCATATCGGTACGCTGCACGGATGGCCTCGCTCGACATCTCCGGCACGGTGCGCGAACGCGCGGCCCGTGAACTGCGCGACCGGATCATCACCGGCACCTTGGCGCCCGGAACACGCATCGATCTCGACGCCATCACCGAAGAGTTCGCGACCAGCCGCACCCCGGTACGCGAGGCGCTGCTGGAGCTGTCGTTCGAAGGGCTGGTGCGCGTCGCCCCACGCAGCGGGATCACCGTGATCGGCGTCAACTCCGAGGACGTCACCGACAGCTTCACCATCCTCGGCGTGCTCACCGGCCAGGCCGCTGCCTGGGCCGCCCAGCGAGTCAAGCCCGACGAGCTCGCCCGACTACGCGAACTGGCGGCCGACGTCGCCCGCCGCTCGGGCGACGACACCATCGGCGAGGCCAACTGGCTGTTCCACCAAGAGATTCACCGTGCGGCGCACTCCCCACGGCTGCTGACCCAGATCCGGCAGGCGGCGCGAGTGGTGCCGTCAAACTTCTTGACGGTGTTTCCCGAGCATGAGAAGCACTCTCTGGACGAACATGAAGAGCTGCTCGACGCCTTGGAGGCCAAGGACGCCGAGGCTGCCCGCGCCATCGCCGAGCGCCACGTCCTGGAGGCCGGGCGCTCGTTGGCGGCCTGGCTAGAAGCTCAGGCCGCCACGAGCTGACCCGGTCCCCTATCCCGCGCGCACCTTCGCGGTGGCGGTGACCAGGTGCTTGAGCGACTCGGTTACCTCGTCGGTGGTCCGGGTCTTCAAGCCGCAGTCGGGATTCACCCAGAGCCGTTCGGCGGGAACCGCTTTGAGTGCCTCACGCAGCGACGCGGTGATCTCCTCGACGCCGGGCACCCGCGGCGAGTGGATGTCGTACACACCCGGGCCGACGCTGTTGGAGAAGCCGATGCTGTTGAGATCATCGAGCACCTCCATGTGCGAACGGGCCGCCTCGATCGAGGTGACGTCGGCATCCAGGTCGGCGATCGCTCCGATCACTTCACCGAACTCCGAATAGCACAGGTGGGTGTGGATCTGGGTGGAGTCAGCGACACCCGAGGTGGACAGCCGGAACGCGTCGACCGCCCAACGCAAGTACGCCTCTTTGTCTTTCGAGCGCAGCGGCAGCAGCTCGCGTAGCGCGGGCTCGTCGACCTGGATGATCGCGATGCCTGCCGACTGCAGATCCACGGTCTCGTCCCGGATCGCCAGGGCGACCTGGTTGGCAGTGTCGGCCAACGGCTGGTCATCGCGCACGAAGGACCAGGCCAGGATGGTGACAGGACCGGTCAGCATCCCCTTGACCGGCTTGTCGGTCAAGGACTGCGCGTAGATCGCCCAGTCGACCGTCATCGGCTGCTGGCGGGTGACGTCACCGAAGAGCACCGGCGGACGCACGCAACGGCTGCCGTACGACTGGACCCAGCCGTTCTTGGTGGCGAAGAAACCATCGAGCTGCTCGGCGAAGTACTGCACCATGTCGTTGCGCTCCGGCTCGCCGTGCACCAGCACGTCCAACCCCAGTTGCTCCTGCAGCCGGATAACCGATTCGACCTCGGCCTTCATCCGGTTGTCGTACTCAGCCTCGTCGATCTCGCCGGCCACCAGCGCGGCTCGTGCCTTGCGGATGTCGACGGTCTGCGGGAACGAGCCGATAGTGGTGGTCGGCAGCGACGGCAGGTTCAGTCGGGCATCTTGAGCCTTACGACGTTCGCTAGCGGCACCTCGGCTGATACCACCGGCCAGGACTGATTCCAGCCGAGCCCGGACGCTGTCGTTGTGAAGCCGGGGATCCCGCGCCCGCGACGCGGCCGCGAGGTTGGACGACTCGATCTCTGCGGCGACCTTTTCCCGGCCGTCGCGGAGTGCTACCGCAAGCGTGGCGACCTCGAAAACCTTCTCGGCACCGAAGGCCAACCAGCTGCGCAGCGCGTCATCGAGGCCATCTTCCGGATCGAGCGAGTACGGCACGTGCAGGGTCGAGCACGACGTCGACACAGCAACCGCCTTGGCGCTTCCGAGCAGCGTCGTCAGGGTGCCGAGCGCGCTTTCGAGATCGGTACGCCAGATATTGCGCCCGTCGACCACGCCCGCTACCAGCAGCTTGCCCTTCAGCTCGGGGACAGCTGCCAGTGCCTTGGCAGCGCCGGCCACCAAATCCACGCCAATTGCCTCAACCGGGGTACGGGCCAAGGCCGGCAACGCATCCGTGAGCTCACCGAAATAGGTTGCAACGAAGATGGCGGGGCGCTTTGCCAGCGCACCGAGCCGCGCGTAGGTACGCTCGGCCAGCTCCGCGGCATTGTCGAGCGCGTCTGTCACCAGCACCGGCTCGTCGAGCTGGACCCAGTCCACACCCTTCTCGGCCAGCGCTTCCAGTAGCTCGGCGTACACGCCGACGAGAGCGTCCAACCGGGAAATGGGTGCGTCAGCACCGTCGACTGCCTTGGACAACGCCAAGAAAGTTACCGGGCCGACAATCACCGGACGCGCCGAGACCCCTTGCGCGCGTGCCTCTTCGAGTTCACCGAGCACCTTGGCCGGATTCAGCGCGAAGGTGGTGTCCGGTCCGATCTCCGGCACGATGTAGTGGTAGTTGGTATCGAACCACTTGGTCATCTCCAAGGGCGGGATCTCGTCATTCCCGCGTGCCGCAGCGAAGTAGCGGTCGAGATCATCGGCGACGCCGTGGACTCGGTCCGGCAGACCACCGACGAGAACCGCGGTATCGAGCATCTGGTCGTAGTAGGAGAAGGTGTTGACCGGGACCGAGTCCAGTCCGGCCGCGACCAGCGATGCCCAGGTGTCGCGACGCAGGGTGGCGGCCACGGATTCGAGTTCTGCCCGGTCGATACGACCCGACCAGTACTTCTCGACGGCGCGCTTGAGTTCGCGGTTCGGCCCGATTCGGGGCGACCCGAGAATGGTGGCGGTGAAGGGTGCTGCGGTTGTGCTCATGACGACGTCCTTCAACATGCGGGGATGGCCACCGCCAGGAGACATCGAACCGAACGCAGCCACCCGCCACGAGTGAACCACTTTCGGCCACTGCCCATTCCGCGAGGCGATGAACCACCGGACGCGGCGCGCCCGGTACGGCTGGCAGGTCTTCGGACTCACAGGCACGCACGGAAACCGTGCACCTACTGGCCGTCGCTTCCCAGCCACAGTTCCCTGCGTGCCAGTGCTGATGACGGCGGTCGTTCCTGCATACCGCTGCGGGACAGTCCCGGATTCTCACCGGGTTCCCTCTCGCGTCGCATCTCAATCAGCATGCGGCGCTCGATGTCGGCACCGCAAACACCCCGGTACCGACAGACCAGCTGCGGGGCTCAGAGTACCCGCAGCGCCCCGGCGGGTACCGGTCAGCGCGGCATCGCAGCCTTGATCTTGTCCACCACATCGGCAGCCTGGGTCACCGACGAACCCGCGGGCTTACATGCCTGGATGTCCATGACGAGGTTGGCGGCCACGGCGAGGGCGCGCTGGCACGTCCGGGTCTGATCCCCTTTGGTGCGGGTGAAGGGCAGGATCAGCTCGTCGTCGGTCTTGGTGAGTTCGCCGCTCTTCCACTTGGGCAACGGTTCACCGTTGAGCGTGATGTTCACATTGTGGTCAGTGCACTTCGACCAGCGTTCCGCCGACTGACCGAGAAAGTCCTTGGCGTCCTGAGTCGACGGGAAGATCACCGCCGACTGCACCACCAGGTTGTCCCAATCGTCGTTGTCCGGCGAACGAAGCAGTACCTGGCGCATGGCGGTCCAGTGGTCTCCATAGATGGCGGACTCGTTCACCTGCCAGGCACCGAGGCAGTTCAGATTGGGCAGCAGGTTGCGGTGGTCGCTCATCTCGGTGACCGCAGGATGTGCCGTCATCCCTTCGGTCCCCATCACGGCATTGATCTCATCGGCGCTGAGCAGCAGCCCCTCGAGCGCCGACTTGGGTACCTCTTTCGGCGGACCCTGGGGTTTGTCACCGTTGCCGGCACAACTGGTGACCAGCAGCACGAGCATGAGCAACGAAATCGCAAGCCGGATCACGGCAATCCTTTACTGACGGCACGGTTGGCCGCGCATTTGGGTGGGTGAGTATCCGAGGTCGTGAATGCCGGTGCGCCCCGCCAGAACCTGATCAGGACAACGTGATCGAGTTCGCCGTCAGGCGTGGGTTCCCGCGGCGGCGCAGGCCATCTGCGCGTTGGTGGCATCGGTGTTGAGCTGGGAGGCCGTGTCATTGAGGGATTGACCACCGGTGCGCAGCCCCATCTTGAGGAGCAGCTTGGTGGCGCCGAAGGACCAGGACCGCATCGGGTTGGCGATGTCCGGGGAGAGCCCAGGTGTTCCTGCAGCGCTCATCGCCGAGGCGGCGGCTTCGCGCAGTGCGGTCCGGCCACTGGTGTTGGTCGTACTGATGGTCGGATCGCCGTAGTCGGGACGCTCCACGCCTTCGATCGAATCCGCGAAATCACCGTAGAACGTGGAAGCCGAATCGAGCGCGTTGGCGAACGTCGAGCAGGCCGTAACCGCAGGCACGCCAGGGTCATCCGTGGTCGCGACCGGCACCGATACCGGACCTGGGGCCGGCACACCGGCTGCCACCGGAGGTAACTCGGGAGCCACGGGCGCCGCCGGTCCCGGAACACCCGTCTCCTCGCCCGGTTCCGCGGCTGCCGCAGGCATGGCAGCGAACGCGATGCTGAATGCGATGAGTAGCGATGCAAACCCTCGCTCGTACACCTGAGACGACCTCAACGATTCCTCCGTCAGTCGGTAGCAGTTCGGCGCCGGGCGCCCACGGTTGACCTCCACGCCGCATCGACGCGTCACCCATACCCCCCGGATGCCCCTCACGGTCGGTGGTTGACATGTCCAAAAGGTGAACAACCGGCCAACCGGCTCCCTCCAAGCGTCGTCCATTGCGTGCCGCCAGCTGCCTTCCTTTCCTCATATATGTAATGCGCTGCGGCGCATGCTGTTTCCCAGCGACCTCACAGGTTCCAGGATTCCAGCTGGACGGGAATGCGGCGGCAACTGTTGGGTCGTTGTTCACCGTTTCGAAACGCGACCGGTTAATGATTCGTCGCGACAGATTCCTTGGGCCCTATGGCTTCTGACGACCACGGCGCGTCGCAGAACGGCAGGGCCCAGAACCACGAGAGGCGCAAGTTCACGCATGTTGAGTCGTTTTGCCACGCTGGCTGCAGTCTGCATGTTGGCCCCTGTAGCGATTGCGCCCCTCGCGTCGGCGGATCCCCCGCCCCCGCCGGACCCGGCCGCCCCCGTCGCTGCACCCGCCCCGCCGCCGGTGGACACCGGCGCTGTTCCGTCCTCGGCACCAGGTGTGCTGGACACCCCGGATGGCTGGCACGTCACCGTTGTCGGCTCCAATGAGACCCTGCTTCCGGTGGCACCACTGACCACCGCGGTGTCCTCACGCGAATACCTCGTCGGAGGGACCTTCACCGGAAAGGTCTCCGGTGGCGGTAAGACGAAGCTGACCGGTGGATCGCTGGAAGCCGGCGCCCAGATCGGCTGTGGAATCATCACGGACGAAACGGAAATCAACCCCGGCATCAGCTTCACGCCCGGCTTGAGAATTCCGTTCACCGGCGCCGCGAGCGACGTCAGCGGTGGTACCGGTATCAGCTTGCAGGGCAAGGTGTACCTCAAGCCGGGCACGGTCACCATCGTCCCGATCGACAAGAAGTCGTTCAAGGGATCGGGTACCCGCGTGACCGTCACGGGCGTCCGCATCAAGTTCGATCAGTGCGCCGGTCAGTCGTTCATTCGCACGTACGCGACTCTGACCAGCTCCACCGACAACACCGATGACGTCATCACCTATCTCGGTGTTACCAAGGCCGTCTGACCGCGGCCCGGACACGACACTGACCATCAATCGCTCTGATCACGACGCCGATCCCTCGGATTCGAAACTTACGAGAGGCACAAGTTCCCGCATGTTGAATCGTTTCGCCACTCTGGCCGCTGTTTGCATGTTGGCCCCGGTTGCGTTGGCGCCGTTGGCATCTGCTGACCCGCCACCACCGCCAGACCCCGCGGCACCGGCCGTTGATGCCGGCCCCCCGCCGGACAACGGACTCGTCGCATCGGCGGAGCCGGGCGTTGTCACGACCCCGGACGGGTGGAAGCTCACCGTCGCCGCGAAGGACGAGAGCCAGCTGCCGGTGGCACCGCTGACCACCGCCGCATCGTCTCGCGAATACCTCGTGGCAGGCACCTTCACCGGCACCGTCACCGGCGGCGGGTCCACCACGCTGTCCGGCGGCACGCTGGATACCGGCTACCAGATCGGTTGCGGTATCGAGCTGGGCCAGGTCCGCCTCATCGGCTCGATCGGCCTGAGCACGTCGGGCTCGACGCTGGCCGGCATCATCCCGACCGGTGTGAGCATGCCGATGTCGGGCACGCTGGAGATTCACCTCAAGCCCGGTACCGTCACCAACGTCTCGGTGAACAAGAAGACGTTCAAGGCGGCACCGGTACGCGTCACGGTGAAGGACGTCCACATCAAGATTGACGGCTGCACCGGTCAGTCCTTCCTGCGCTCGTACGCGACCCTGACCAGCTCCACCACCGACACCGACGACGTGGTCGCGTACTACGGCGTCACCAAGGCAGTCTGACGGGGAGCTGTGAAAGCGAAACACGAAGGCATGAGCGAGAACCCAGACGGCACGTACGCGGTCAAGAACGCGATGGCCACCCTCGCCGCAGCCGGGCTGTTTGTGGTCGGGGCGGCGGTTGCCTGCTCGGCAACCGCCGCCGCCGACCCGGCACCGCCGGAGGTTCCCGGCGCTCCCGCAGTTGCCGCCCCAGCCCCGGCCGTAGAACCACCTGCCCCGCCCGGGCCGGAGGTGCCGATCGTCGGTGCACCGCTCGGGCCGAACGGGTTGTCGGTTCTGGCGCAGACCGGTGCCGAGACGACACCGGGCAGGTTGGGCGCTCCCGGCGGGATCGACATGAGCCCGGGTGCACTGTTGGGGCAGTACGCGACGCCGTCGGCACCGGGCGGTCCGCCGCCCACCAACGCGCCCAACCTCAGGGCGTTCAACAACGGGAACTTCCTCCCGCAGAACGAGAAGCCGTCGGCACCCGGCCAGGGCACCGTGGTCGGCGTCGAACCGGGCCAGGAGAACGCGGATATCTCCGGGCTCGACTGGATGCGGCATATGCGCGAGATGTACCACAACGGGAACCTGCGTGGCGCAATGCTCGGCCAGACACCCAAAGAGCAACTCGGTGAACCGCTTCCGGGCACCGCTCCCCCACCGGGGACGAACATTCCGTCCGGTCTCGGTGAGAACCTCCCGGATCCGGCGGCGCCGCCGCCGGCGCCGGGAGTGCCGGCACCAGCACCTCCCGCACCGCCTGCTCCATGACACATTCGGGCAGCGTCCGGTAACCCCGGACGCTGCCCGATTTTTTGCCCTCGATACCGTCCGGCGAATATTTCGTCACTTCCTGTTAACTTTCTGTACACCGGGAATACACTGGCGAGTGACGGCCGGGGCTACCGGTGAGAGCGACAGCATGAGATCCGACCGCCAGGGAGGGTCGGGATGTTGTTCCATGCGCGATGTACGCAAATCACTGGACTGGCCGTGCTCATGCCGGCCGCTGTAATCGGGGTTGCCCCGCTTGCCGCGGCGGAGCCCACTGCGGGCAGCGGGCAGCGGGCCGACGAGACCATCTCGGCCCTGAGCGCCGAGGGTTACACCGTGGCGATCAACTGGGTGGGCGGCACCAGCACGCTGCCGCTGGACAGATGCCGGGTGAATTCGATCCACAACCCCAACCGTGGGGTGCCGGCCCTGCCGAAGACCTCGGTGACGGTCTACGTGGATGTGCAGTGCCCGGACGAGTCCGAGACATCCTGAAGCAGGTCACCTCGGCTCTCGGCGGATAGACTGGCGAAGCCGGTCCGATCGGGCCTGTCGGCCCGTTCGGCATCGGCTAGAACGCACCCGCGTTGGGCGCCGAGGTGGTGGCGTAGGGATTCGACATGGTCGTGGTCGGCGGCGCGGTCGTCTCCACCGGAACTTCTGGCGATGGCAGTGGCGCTGGCGCACTTGATGTTCCGATGTCTTCGCTGGTGCTCACCGGCGTCCTCGGCGAGGTACTGGTACGCGTTGTCGTCGACCGCGGCGACACCGGCTTCGTCGACGTCACCGGGGCGAGTCGCTCAGGCTGGGCCGGCAGCACCGAGTGGTGCGACGTCATGAGGATCGCGAACACCAGCGCACCGATGGCCACCACGCCACCGATCCCGGCGACCACGATCGCCGCGGTGGTCTCGTGCCACGGAGTTCTGGGCGGGCTGTCCTCTGCTGAAGCGGCGTGGCGGTCCAGATCAACTTCCGGCATGCGGCCCCGGGTCCCGCGCGGCGCCATTGAACGGAAAACCCGACAGCGACAACGCAATCAGCCAGACCACGCCCGCCAGCACGGCGAGATCCGCGACGTTGAACACCGGCATGGGGCCGATGGCCAGAAAGTCGACCACATGGCCCCGCAGCGGGCCGGGGGCACGGAAGAACCGGTCGACGAGGTTGCCCGCGGCGCCGCCCAGGATCGTCCCGAGGCCCAGCGCCCACCACGGTGAGCGGACATGCGCACCGATCCAGGCGATGGCCGCAGCCACGGACAGGACGACGATGGTCAGCATCACGGTCCGGTCCGCGGCCATCGACAATGCCGCACCCGAATTGCGGGTGAGCTCGCACGCGAGCCAGTTGCCGAGCAACGGGACGGCGCGGCCGGGTTCGAGCATCCCCACAGCCAGAGCCTTGGTCCCCACGTCGAGCAGACAGACCGCACCGGCGGCCAACAACAGCAGACGGCGCCGCGTCGGCCGCACCGACCCGGCGCCCGGGGCGCCAGAAATACCGGCGATGTCGGCCGTCACCGAATCATTGTCCGCTCGCGAAAGCCGGATCGCTGGGCGACGCGGCTGACGTTTCGGTGAACATTTGTGGCGGACCAGGGTTTCGCTCGACCACCTCGGCACACAAACGACAACGATCGTTAGGCTAACCTAACGCAATGACCTTCTTCGATGAAGCTGCGTACGGGACCGGTCAGCCGCAGCCGCGGTGATCACCTACAAGCCGGCGGCCCCACCGACCGGACCCGTCCGACGCCGCCGCGGTTTCGGGCTGGCGATCGCTGCCACGCTACTGACGGCAATGTGTTTGGCCAGCCTGGCAATCGGCACCGAGAACGTGTCCCTACCAACGGTCTGGCACGCCGTCACCGACTACCGCGACATCGGCGACCAATGGATCGTGCATGACCTGCGGATCCCCCGCACGGCGCTCGCACTGCTCGTCGGGCTCGCCCTGGGTTTGTCGGGCACACTCATCCAGGCGGTCGGACGGAATCCGTTGGCTGACACCGAGATCCTCGGCATCAACGCCGGCGCGGCGTTGTTCGTCGTCAGCGCAATCGCCTTGTTCGGCCTGACCGGCATCTGGACCTACATCTGGTTCGCCTTTGCCGGAGCGCTTTTCGCGATGGCGGTCGTCTATCTCGTCGGCATGACCGGCCGGGTCACCGTCACCCCGGTGCGGGTTCTGCTCGCAGGCGTGGCGGTGGGCGCCGTGCTCGACGGCATCGGATTTGTCGTGCGGTTACGCAATCCCCGCGCCTTCGACAACATGCGCTTCTGGGACGCCGGGGCGCTCGATGGCCGGTCTCTTGAGGTGGCGGCGGCCATCAGCCCGTTCATCGCCCTCGGTGCGGTGCTGTGCGTCATCGTCAGCCGCTCACTCAATGTCACCGCCCTCGGTGAGGACCTGGCGAAGAGCATGGGCGGCAATGTCGCACGCACACAAGCCCTCAGTCTCATCGCCGTCACCCTCCTCGCGGGGGCCGCGACCGCAGGTGCGGGGCCGATCGGCTTTGTCGGCCTGATGGTTCCGCATGCCGTGCGGCGATTCACCGGCCCGGATTGGCGCTGGATCCTGGCGTACGCATGCTTCGTGGCGCCTGCACTTCTGCTGGCGGCCGACATCGTGGGCCGCGTGATCATCCGGCCCGCCGAACTACCCGCCGGCATCGTCACCGCGTTTCTCGGTGCGCCGGTGCTGATCTGGCTGATCCGTCGCCGTGGGACGGATCGCGGATGAGCGTCGAGTTCGGTCACCGCCAGGTTGTCCTGCGCTCCCCCAGCACATCGGCCCGGGCATCGTGGCGCTCGATCCTCGTGGTGGCTTCGCTTCTGGCCGCTGCCGTCGTCATCGGTGTGATCGCCGTCGGATTCGGCAAGTACACCGTCGCGCCGCTGGAGGTACTGAAGGTTCTGCTCGGCGCCAACACGTCGTTCGACCGCGTGGTGGTACTCGAATGGCGAATGCCGCGAACCGTGATGGCGTTGCTGGTCGGTGCCGCGCTGGGTGTCTCAGGTGCGATCTTCCAGGCACTGACCCGAAACCCGCTGGGCAGCCCCGACATCATCGGTGTGAACACCGGCGCCTACACGGGAGCATTGATCGTCATCGCCGGGTTCGGCGGCGGCTACTACGCCGTCGCGGCCGGCGCGTTGGTGGGCGGCCTGATCACCGCACTCGCGGTGTATCTGCTGGCCTACCGCAACGGACTGGCGGGGTACCGGCTGATCGTGGTGGGTATCGCGCTGGGCGCGGTCCTGAGTTCGGTAAACCAGTGGATCGTCATCAAACTCGACTTTCACGCGGCGGTGACCGCATCGGTGTGGCAGCAGGGCGCCCTGAGTGGGTTGAGCTGGGTGCAGGTCGTTCCGATGACGATCTGCCTGCTGGCCATCACCGTCGGACTGGTGGCGCTGGGCCCGCAGCTGCCGATACTGCAGCTCGGCGATGACGCGGCAGGCGCTCTCGGGGTACATCCTGACCGAGCGCGATTGGCCTATCTGGTCGCCGCGGTGGCCCTGGTGGCGCTGGCTTGCGCCGCCGCTGGACCGATCACGTTCATCGCACTGGCGGCCCCGCAACTCGCGCGCCGGCTGACTGCCAGTGCGGGCGTCGGCCTGATGCCGTCCGCGGCAATGGGCGCTGTCCTGCTTCTCGGCAGTGACGTCATCGCCCAACATCTGTTCGGCGGCAACGAACTCCCGGTCGGTGCGGTGACGGTGTCGCTGGGCGGCGCCTACCTGATCTATCTGCTTGTCACGCAGGCACGTAAACGGTGAAGGGACCATGCACATGGAGGGCAGTCGGCTACGTGCCAACCACCTGTCGATCGGCTACGAGGACAACACCGTCATCGCCGGCCTGTCGGTGCAGGTGCCTGACGGACAGGTCACCGCGATCGTCGGCCCCAACGCGTGTGGCAAGTCCACCCTGTTGCGAGGACTGGCCCGGCTGATCAAACCGTCCGGCGGCCAAGTCGTTCTCGATGGCCAGGACATCGCGTCCCTGCACACCAAGGAGGTGGCCCGGAGACTGGGCCTGCTCCCTCAGACATCGATCGCCCCCGAGGGCATCACGGTGGCCGATCTCGTGTCCCGAGGCCGCTTCCCACATCAGAAGGTCATGCGACAGTGGTCGGCCGACGACGAAGCCGCGGTCGCCGATGCGATGGAGCAGACCGGGGTGACGGAGTTGGCCGGCCGGCTGGTCGACGAGCTGTCCGGCGGTCAGCGGCAACGGGTCTGGGTGGCAATGGTGCTCGCCCAGCAGACCCCGCTGATCCTGCTCGACGAGCCGACCACCTATCTCGACATCGCCCATCAGGTGGAGTTGCTCGACTTGTTCGCCAAGCTCAATCGAGAGCAGAGCCGCACGGTCGTCGCGGTCTTGCACGACCTCAACCACGCGTGCCGCTACGCCGATCACATCGTCGCCATGAAGTCCGGGAGTATTGTCGCCCAGGGTGATCCGGCTGCGGTCATCACCGAGGAGTTGGTCGAGGCCGTCTACGGCCTGGCGTGCCAGATCATCGAGGACCCGCAGACCGCGACGCCGCTGGTCATCCCGCGGGCGTCTGCCTACACCAGGAGGTCGTCGTGAGTTCCGGTACGGCGGTGCTGCGCCGCACCGTAACCCGCAATATGCGCTGGTTGATTCCCGGTACCGCACTGACGTCACTGCATCAGGTGTGTGAGGCCGCGGTGCCGGTGCTCATCGGGGTGATCGTCGACCGCGCGGTCGGCACCGGGAGCGTGCCGGCCATCATCGCCTGGATCGCGGTGCTGGCCGCCCTTTTCCTCGTGCTGTCGGTCCTGTGGCGGTTCGGGTCCCGGCTGCTGATGTATGCGGTCGCGCGCGAATCGCACCTGTTGCGCATCGAGATCAGCGCCAAGCTCCTCGACCCCCTGGGCATCCAAACGGATTTCAAAGCCGGTGAGCTGCTCTCGATTTCGTCGGCGGATGCCGATGAAACCGGCTACGTCATCGACTACCTGCCACGCGTCGCCGGCGCGGTGGTCGCCACAGTCGTATGCGGCGTCGTGCTGCTGAGCATCGACCTGCCGCTGGGGCTGATCGTGCTGTTCGGTATTCCCCTCGTAGTGTCCGCACTTCAATTGAGTGCACCGCTGATCGCCCGGCGTGTAGAGGAACAGCAGGCAGAGGTGGGGCGGGCCACGGCGTTGGCCACCGATCTGGTCAGCGGGCACCGGCCGTTGCAGGGCATCGGGGCGCAAGCCAATGCCGCGGCGCGCTACCGCGTGGCCAGCCGAACATCGCTCGCCGCCACCTTGCGCGCCGCCCGGATCGAAAGCGTCCAGGAAGGTGTGGCGGCAGCAGCGGGAGCGCTGGCGGCAATGACGGTTGCCGTCGCGGCGGCCTACTTCGCACTGCACGGCGACCTGTCACTGGGCCAGTTGATCACCGTGATCGGTCTGGCACAGTTTCTGATCGAGCCGTTCTCCACACTTGCGATCGTGCCGAGTTGGGTGGCCGAGGCGCGGGCCTCGGCCAATCGAGTCGCGGCGGTGCTGAATTCCCCAACCCTCCATTCCCTCGATCCCGCGACCGCAGCGCCTGAGGAGGTACTCCCCGGTGCCCTGACCGCACACCTCGAGGGCTGGACCCTGCAGCTTCAGCCCGGCGAATGCGTGGCGGTGCTGACTGCTGACGCGCGCGACGCGACGACGCTGATCGACGTGCTTTCGGGCCGGGTGCGGTCAACCGCTTCGGTGCATGCCGGCGGGCACCCGATCGGTGCGTTCAAGCACGGCGAGCGACGCCACAGACTGCTCGTCGAGCACCACAACGGTGAACTCTTCACGGGCACACTGGAATCCAACCTGCGCATCGGCGCGCAGGGCCGAGACACCGGGCCCGCGCTGGCAGCCTCGTGTGCGGCCGATGTCGTCGAACTTCATCCCGACGGACTGTCGCACCCCGTCCTGGAGCGCGGAGCAAGCCTGTCCGGCGGTCAGAGACAACGCGTGACGCTGGCCCGGGCATTGGCCGCCGACCCCGACATCCTGGTCCTGCACGATCCGACCACCGCGGTCGACGCCGTCACCGAACAGGCCATCGCCGACGGCATCCGGCGGCTGCGGCCGCCCTCCGGTCGTACCACGCTGATCATCACCAGCAGTCCCGCTCTGCTTGCCACCGCCGACCGCGTTGTCGTGGTGGCAGACGGCCGGGTGCGCACGGAGGGAACGCATCGCGAGCTGTCCGACTCTGACCCCGTCTACCGAAAGTTGGTGTCCCGGTGACGATCAGCGAATCGATCACCCCACCTGTCCTGCCCGTGGCCTCAGCCGCGCGCAGTCGTCGGTGGCTCGTCGCCGAACTGCGAACCAGGCCGGCCCGGACCACCGCAGCGTGCGCAATCGGACTTGCCGCGGCAGCCGTCTCCACGGTGCCGGTCTACCTGCTCGGTACGCTCGTCGACCGAATCCGAGACGGCGCCACCGCGGGCAGCCTCGCAGGCCTGGCGGCGTTGATCGGGGTGTCCGCTGTTCTCGGTGGCTTGGGCACCGGACTGTCGGCGTACCTGATCAACCGGCTCGGCGAGCACACGGTCGCCGACCTCCGCGAGGACGTGCTCGCCCGGGCCTTGAACCTCCCGGCCACCACGATCGAGGAGAGCGGCCGGGGCGACCTGCTGTCGAGGGTCGGCCCTGACGTCGCCGCGGTGGCCAAAGCGGTGTCACAGGTATTGCCCACCATGTTCAATGCGCTGTTTCTCGGTGTCATCACGCTTTTCGCGATGGGTAGCCTGGATTGGCGGCTGGGTCTGGCCGGCGCGCTGTGCATCCCCGCCTATGCGGCCGGGCTGCGGTGGTTCCTGCCCCGATCAGCACCGCTGTATGCCGAACAGCGCATCGCGACGGCGCAGCGCACGCAGCTAACCATGGAGTCCGTCCAAGGCGTCAGAACCATTGACGCCTACGAAATCCACGCCCAGCACCTCGCCGGGATCGAGGATGCATCGGGCCGCGTGCGGGACCTCTCCGTGACGGTTTTCACCCTGTTCACCCGCTTGGTCGGGCGCGTCAACCGTGCCGAGTTCATCGGATTGTCAGCGACATTGGTGGTCGGATTTCTACTGGTGCGGTCCGGTTCGGTCACCATCGGCGCGACGACGGCGGCCGCTCTGATGTTTCACCGGTTGTTCAACCCGATCGGCATGCTCATGTACAACTTCGACGAGATCCAGGCCGCGGCAGCATGCCTGGCGCGGCTCGTGGGAATCGTCGACCTGCCCGTGCCCGCCGGCCGGCCCGGCTCCGCGACCCCGGCCGGGTCCGACGTCGAGATCCGCGCACTGTCGTTCCGCTACAACGCCGGACCTGAAGTCCTGCAGGATGTTTCCCTCAACATTCCGGCCGGGACCCGATGCGCGCTGGTCGGCTCCACTGGTGCGGGCAAGAGCACGCTGGCCGCCATCGTGTCAGGTCTGTATGCGGCCACCCGGGGAAACGTCGAGATCGGCGGTGTTGCGGTGGGCGACATCGATCCCCGCCAGTTGCGTCGCTGGGTCGCCACGGTCACACAGGAGATCCACGTTTTCTCCGGTCCGCTCATCGATGATCTGCGCCTGGTGGCCCCGGAGGCCACGCGCGACGAGATCTGGGATGCCCTTCGCGTGGTCGGCGCGGACGACTGGGTCGAGGCCCTCGACGCGGGACTCGACACCCCCGTCGGGGAGCAAGGCGTATCCCTGACCGCCGCCCAGGCCCAGCACATCGCGCTGGCGAGACTGGTGCTGGCCGACCCCGCGGTGGTCGTTCTCGACGAGGCGACCGCCGAAGCGGGTTCGGCTCATGCCGTCGAGCTGGAACGCGCGGCCGCCGCGGCGACCGAGGGCCGAACAACGTTGATCGTCGCGCATCGGCTCACCCAGGCTGCCACGGCTGACCAGATCGCGGTGATGGAGGGCGGGCGCATCGTCGAAAATGGGACGCACACCGAGCTTCTCGGGCGGGGCGGCCGCTACGCGCAGCTGTGGGCCGCGTGGCGTGCGCCCGGGTAGATCAGCCGTTCGACAGGTCGGTCACCGGACGACCGTTGAGCGCATTCGCCAGCTGTGGGGTGAGCACATCGAGTGAGTAAAGCAGGGCGCTGGGCCCGCTGTAGGTCAGCGCGCCGTTGAGGTTGGACTCGAAATTCGTGTACAACGTACGGCCGTCACGAACCACCCCGAGGCGGGCGAAGGCCGGCGAGGCCAGCATCTGATCTTTGGTGGCGCCGGCGACGAACAGCACGTCGCGATCGAGCAAGTCGAGTTTCTCCTCGCTGACATCACCATCGACATCCTGGGTCTTGAAACCGAGCGCGTTGAACACCGCTCGCCGAGGATCGTTCTGCGGCAACAGGTAGTGCCCGCCGTTCTCCGGTCCCTGATCGACCACCAGCGTCTTGCCGTCGAATTCCGGATTGGTCTTGCGTGCCTCGTCGATCCGGCCCTGGACCTTCTCGACGAGTGCTGCGGCCTCCGCTTCCTTGCCCAACGCCTTACCCGTGGTCAACAACTGGACCTGCCACGGAGTCTCCTCGTCGGCGTAGTCAGCGGACTGGATCACCGTGGGCGCGATCTGGGAGAGCCGGTCGTAGGTCGGTTGATCGATCGACTCGTAGATGGCGAAGATCAGATCGGGCTTCTGCGCCGCGATCGCCTCGAAGTCGATCTCGTCGCTGCCCCAGGTCGGGATGGCCTTGCCTCCAGTGGCCGAGGCAACCCACGGATAGTTGCCGTAGTTCTCCTCGAAGTCTCTGGTGCTCACCGGGATCACGCCGAACGGCAGCACGAAGTCCTGATCGGTCCACCCGACGGTGACCACGCGCTGTGGAGCCGAAGGCACTTTCGTCTCACCGAACTTGTGCGTGATGGTTACGGCATCTGCCTGCGGCGTCTGGTTCTCGCCGGACCCACAGGCGGTCAGCAAGCCCACCGACATGGCGACTGCCGCAACGACGCGGCCCCAATGACCCAATTTCACCCGCACATTTCCCCCTCAGCCCGACGACTCCGACGGAGCATAGCTTGGTTAGGCTAGGTTTACCTGCCTTGCGGCAGGGCCGCCGGGCCTCACGTGACGCTTACGGGGCCATGCGCACGGAGGTTAGGGTGACTTCGTGCCGGATTCAGTGTTGGTCAGCGTCGACGATCACATCGCAGTCATCACCGTCAACGACCCGGATCGCCGCAACGCGGTGACCTTCGAGATGTCGGCAGCCCTGCGCGCCGCGGTCGAGGGCGCCGAGGCCAACCCCGATGTACACGCCGTGATCGTCACCGGGGCCGGCAAGGCGTTCTGCGCCGGTGCCGACCTCACCGCGCTGGGCGAGGCCACCGAGGACGGACTCCGCAAGATCTACGACGGGTTCCTGGCGGTCGCCAATTGCACCCTCCCGACGATCGCCGCGGTCAACGGAGCCGCCGTCGGCGCCGGCCTCAACCTGGCGCTGGCCGCCGACGTCCGGATCGCCGGGCCGAGCGCGCTGTTCGATCCGCGGTTCCAGAAGCTCGGCATCCATCCCGGCGGTGGCGCCACCTGGATGCTGCAGCGAGGCGTCGGCCCGCAGGTGGCCCGGGCGGCATTGCTGTTCGGCATGCGCTTCGACGCCGAGTCCGCTGTGCGCCACGGGCTGGCGCTGTCGATCGCCGAGGATCCGGTGGGCGCCGCCCGCATGCTTGCCGCGGGGCCCGCAAGCGCTCCGCGCGACGTGGTGATCGCGACGAAAGCCTCGATGCGGGCCACCGCCAATCCCGGGACGGTCGACATCGACCAGCACGGGACCGCCGTCGACATCGAACTCGGTCCGCAGGCGCGCTCCATCGAATCTCCGGAATTCGCAGAGCGTTTGGCCGCAGCCAAGCGCAAGTAGCAGCTACAGGTCGATCAGGGCCAACTCCGGCGCCTCGATCAGCGCACGCAGGTCACGCAGGAACGCGGCCGCCATCGCGCCGTCGACGATGCGATGGTCGAAGGCACAGGTCAGTGACATGGTGGGACGGGCCACCACAGCCCCGTCGACCACGACCGGCCGCGGTTTCATCGAGCCCATCCCCAGAATGGCCGCCTCCGGATAGTTGATCACCGGTACGCCGTCGTCCAGTCCGAGCGCGCCGAAGTTCGACACCGTGAACGTCGACCCGCTCAGCTCGGCCGGGCTGAGCGTTCCGGCTCTCGCCTGCTCGATCAACCGGGCCACCGCTGCGGCCAGCTCGCGGGTAGTCATCGATTGCGCGTCGCGGACCACCGGGACCAGCAGTCCGCGCGGTGCCGCCACACCGAAACCCAGGTGTACAGCCGGATGCCGGTGAATCTGAGGGCCTTCGGCGGTTTCGAGCCATGTGGAGTTCAGCATCTGATGGCGCCCGAGCGCCAGGACCAGCAGCCGCAGAGTCAGCACGAACGGCGTGGCAGGCAGTTCCGCATCGGCGGCCGTCATGCGGTCACGCAGCCGCAGCAACGCGGAGCAGTCCACCTCCACCCGGGCGTGCGCATCGGGTATTTCTTTACGCGACAACGACATCCGTCGCGCCATCGCGGCTTGCACGCCGCCGACGTCGACGATGTCCGAACTGCCCGCGGCGGCCAGCACATCGCCACGGGTGACGATCCCCTCGGGGCCGGATCCCGGTGCCAGCTTCTGGAGGTCGACATGCAGGTTGGCGGCCAGTTTGCGGACCGGCGGTTTGGCGCGCGCCCGCGGGCTGCCCGTCGCCGTTCGCCTGCTTACATCCATCGTGTCGTCGGTGCCGTAACCAACCAGGACGGACTTACGCGGTGTACCGCCACTTTTCGTGGTTCCGGCTGCAGCAGCGGCCGACTCACGGGTGTCGATCCGGACCAACAGCGACCCGACGGTCAAGGTATCCCCCGCCGCACCGCCGAGCTCGAGCACCTGGCCGGCGAACGGGCTGGGGATCTCCACCTCGGCCTTGTTGGTCTCGACCGTGCACAGCGTCTGATTGAGCTCGACGGCGTCGCCCACGGCGACACTCCAACTCGTGATCGTGGCGTCCTGCAGCCCCTCACCGAGGTCAGGGACCAGGAACTCCCGGTTCACGGCTGGCCCACCGCATGCTCGACGCAGTCGAGCAAACGATCCACGCCCGGCAGCCACACCTTCTCCAGCCGGGCCGGCGGATACGGCGTGTCAAAGCCGGTGGCACGCAACACCGGTGCCTCAAGGTCGTAGAAGCACTCCTCGGAGATCCGGGCAGCCAGTTCGGCCCCGAAGCCCAGCGTGCGGGGCCCCTCATGCATCACGACGGCCCGGCCGGTGCGCCGCACCGAGGCGGCGACGGTGTCGAAATCCAGCGGGTTCAGTGAACGCAGATCGACAACCTCCAGGCTCCAACCGCGTTCGTCGGCCAGATCCGCGGCGCTGAGCGCGGTGGCGACCAGGCCGCCGTAGGTGATCACGGTGACGTCGGTTCCGTCGCGCCGCACCATCGCGCGGCCGATCGGCGGAGCGGGCGCACTGGTGTCGACGAGTTCGCGTGCCCAGTAACGTCGCTTGGGCTCCAGGAAGATCACCGGGTCGGCGCTGCTGATCGAGTGCCGCAGCAGCCAGTACGCGTCGGATGGGGTGGACGGTACGACCACCTTGAGCCCGGCCGTGTGCAACCAGTACGACTCGGTGGACTCCGAGTGGTGCTCGACCGCGCCGATACCGCCGAACGACGGTATCCGCACCGTCACCGGCATGTTGACGTCCCCGTGCGTGCGCATCCGGTACTTGGCCAGGTGACTGGCGATCTGGTCGAAGGCCGGATAGCTGAACCCGTCGAACTGGATCTCCGGCACCGGGGTGAACCCGCGGATCGCCAGACCGATCGCCACACCGATGATCGCCGATTCGGCCAGGGGTGTGTCGAAACACCGCTCGGCACCGAAGGTCTCGGCCAGCCCCTCGGTGACCCGGAAGACGCCGCCCAAGGTGGCGACATCCTCGCCGAACACCAGCACATGGTCGTCGGCGACCATCGCATCGTGCAGGGCCCGGTTGATCGCCGCCACCATGGTCAGTTCGGCCGTCACCGGCAACGCGGTCGGCGGTGCCGCCACGTCGGCAGACGCGACGTCCGGCTCCCACGGCTCCGGCGAATCACCTTGAGCGGCAGGCCGATCGATGATCAGTGTCATGAGTATCAGGCCTCCTTCGCCAGTTCGGCCGACAACTGATCGCGTTGGCGTGCCAGATCCGGGGTGATCTCGGCGTAGACGTTGTCGAACAATTCGGCCGGATCGACGTCTGGCGCCCCGACGAGCGCGTCACGCAATTCGGCGCACAACCGTCGTGAGCGTGCGGCGACGCGTTGCTCCAGCCGGTCGTCGAGCACGCCGGCGTTCTGCAGATAGGTGCGATACCTCGCGATCGGATCGCGCGCAAGCCACTCGTCGACCTCATCGGCCGACCGGTAGCGGGTGGGATCGTCGGAGGTGGTGTGCGGCCCCACCCGGTAGGTGATGGCCTCGATGAGCGTCGGGCCCGAGCCCGCCCGGGCCCGCTCGGCCGCCTCGGCCATCACCGCGTAACAGGCCAGGACATCGTTGCCGTCGACACGGATGCCCGGCATGCCGTAGCCGATGGCCCGGTGCGCGATGGACGGCCCGGCCTGCTGCTTGCTCACCGGAACCGAGATCGCCCATTGATTGTTCTGCACGAAGAACACGCACGGTGCGTTGAACACCGAGGCCAGGTTCAGCGCCTCGTGCACATCGCCTTCACTGGTGGCGCCGTCCCCGAGGAACGCCACCGTGACCGAATCCTCACCGAGACGCTGCGCCGCCATCGCGGCGCCGACCGCATGCAGCCCATGGGTGCCGATCGGAATCGCGATCGGGGCGACACAGCGGTTGGTGAACTCCAGCCCACCGTGCCATTGGCCGCGCCATACCGCACCCACTTGCGCCGGGGTGATCCCGCGCAGCAAGAACGCCCCGATCTCCCGGTACTGCGGGAACAGCCAGTCGGTTTTCCGCAGGCAGGCGGCCGCCCCGATCTGGGCGGCCTCCTGGCCGCGGCACGACGCGTACAGGGCCAGCTCGCCCTGGCGTTGCAGATTGACGAACTCGACGTCCAGGTCACGGGCCACGACCATCGATTCGTAGAGCCAGGCCAGTGTCTCGTGAGGCAGATCGCGGCTGTAGCGCGTTTCGCTCGTGGGAGACCCGTCGGCGTCGACCAGACGCACCGGATCCATGTCGACACTCAGGGGTGCCGAGAACCGCTCAGCCATACCGCCTCCTTCTCGGGTGACGGCATGTCGCGCCGCCAGTCCATGAGGTGCTCAGAGCGGCGGCGGTACGCGCAAAACCCCTGGTGAGAGGCCTCCGGCTAGATGCCTGGGTGTGGCGCTAGCTGGACGATCCGCTCGGCCCGTCGCAGCACTGGGGCATAGCGCCATTATGCGCCCGAATCCGATGCGGCCACGCTCATCGCCGGTTATGGAATGGAGGCGTGTCGTTTTCCCGGCGCGAGCAGTCCCCCGCAAGCGGGAGGGGCCCCAGCTGCGGTACCCGAAATCAGTGGTTTTGGGTACCCACGCGTCTGTTCGCGAGTGAAGCTAGGGGGCCAGCGCGACGATGCGCTCGGCACGCCGAAGAACGGGGGCGTCGACCATCAGACCGTCGTGCTGGAAGACGCCACGTTCGGTTGCCACCCGGTCGAGCACCGCCCGCGCCCAGGCGATCTGCTCATCGGTCGGTGCATAGGCCGAGCGGATGACGGCGACCTGAGTCGGGTGGATCGCCACCTTGGCATCGAAACCGACGGCAACGGCGTCGTCGGACTCCGCCCGCAGGCCGTCGAGATCCTTGATGTCGAGGTACACCGAGTCCAGTGCCAGCTTCCCGTAGGCCTTGGCCGCCAGCAGGGTCTGCGACCGCACGTGCTGGGCGACGTCGCGGTAGGTACCGTCGGGCCAGCGGTTGGCGGTGCCGCCCGTGACCGCGAACAGATCCTCCGCGCCCCACATCACCGCGAAGGCGTTGTCAGGCTGCACCAGCTCCGCCACCTTCAGCGCGGCGAGCGGGGTCTCGATCAATACCACGACGTCCAGCGGGGCCAGGGCTCTCACCTGGTCGACAGCCTCGGTCTTGGCCAGCATCACGGTGGTGTAGTCGGTGGCCGAGACCGCCTTCAGGTCGAGCTCGTGGTCGGCGGTGCTGGTCGGGTTGACCCGCACCACTGTGCGCGCCGGATCCAGCGGGGTGTCGATCAACGCCTGACGCGCGGCCGGTCGGTCCTTGGCCGCGCACCCGTCCTCGAGATCGAGGATCACCACATCGGCTGCTGCCGCGGCCTTTTCGAACCGCTCGGGACGGTCAGCCGGGCAGAACAGCCAACCCGGGCCCGGTGCGCTCAAGCCAACTCGCTCCTCGCGTGCGCGGTGAGCCATCAGGAATCCCCCTCCGGACGCATCCGCACCATGGTCTTGCGCGATGCCGTCGCCACGACGTCACCGTGCTGGTTGCGGCCGGTGTGGGCGAAGGTCACGATGCCCTCCCCCGGCCGGCTCTTCGATGCCCGCTTCTCGGTGATCTCGGTTTCGGCGTACAGCGTGTCACCGTGGAAAAGCGGCTTGGGGAAGGCGATCTCGGAGAATCCGAGGTTGCCGACGATGGTGCCCTGGGTCAGCTGCGCCACCGACAGGCCGACGAGCGTCGACAGGGTGAACATCGAGTTGACCAACCGTGCGTTGAACGGCGGCAACGCATCCGAGAACGCCGCGTCCAGGTGCAGCGCCTGGGTGTTCATCGTCAGCGTGGTGAACAGCACGTTGTCGGCCTCGGTGATGGTGCGCCCGGGACGGTGCAGGTAGCGCACCCCGATCTCGAACTCCTCGAACCACAGCCCGCGCTGCTCTATCACCTTCTGGGACGCTTCTTCCCCTGCGCTCACAGGCCCGCCTCCCGCGCGATCAGCATCAGCTGCACTTCAGTTGTCCCCTCGCCGATTTCGAGAATCTTGCTGTCCCGGTAATGCCGCGCCACCGGGTATTCGTTCATGAAACCGTAGCCGCCGAAGATCTGGGTGGCATCGCGGGCATTGTCCATCGCGGCCTCGCTGGACACCAGCTTGGCCACCGATGCCGCCTTCTTGAACGGCTTGCCGGACAGCATCAGCGCGGCGGCGTCGTAGTACGCGGCGCGGGCCGTGTGCGCCCGGGCCTCCATCCGGGCGATCTTGAAGGCGATGGCCTGGTACGTGCCGATCGCCGCCCCGAAAGCCTGACGTTCCTTGGCGTACTTCACACACTCGTCCACGCAGCCCTGCGCGACGCCGACCGACAGCGCCGCGATGGCGATGCGGCCCTCGTCGAGGATGCGCAGGAAGTTGGCGTAGCCGCGACCGCGCTCGCCGAGCAGGTTCTCGGCGGGCACGCGGACGTCGTCGAAGCTCAGGGGGTGGGTGTCCGAGGCGTTCCAGCCGACCTTGTTGTAGGCCGGTTCGGCGGTGAACCCTTCGATGGGCACCGGCACCAGGATCGACGAGATCTCCTTCTTGCCGCCTTCGCGCTCACCGGTCACGGCGGTCACGGTCACCAGCTTGGTGATGTCGGTGCCGGAGTTGGTGATGAACTGCTTGGAGCCATTGATCACCCAAGTTGATCCATCCGATTTGGCGGTGGTCTTGGTGGCGCCGGCATCACTGCCACCGCCGGCCTCGGTCAGACCGAACGCACCCAGCGCCTTGCCGCTGGCCAGCAGCGGCAGCCACTCCTGCTTCTGTGCTTCGTTGCCGAAGCGGTAGACCGGCATCGCGCCCAACGAGACCCCTGCCTCCAGCGTGATGGCCACGCTCTGGTCGACCTTGCCGAGTTCCTCCAGGGCCAGGCACAGCGCGAAGTAGTCGCCGCCCATGCCGCCGTACTCCTCGGGGAACGGCAGACCGAACAGTCCCATGTCGGCCATGCCGTCCACGACCTCGTAGGGGAACGAATGTTCCTCATCGTGCTTGGCGGCCACCGGAGCGACCACGCTCTGGGCGAAGTCACGGACGGTCTTGGCCAGTTGCGCATAGTGATCCGGCAGCGTTCCGGTCGACAAAAAGTCGCTCATTGCTCGTTCTCCTGTGTGTGAGCGGTGATTCGAGCCAGCGGCTGACCCACCTTGACCTGGTCGCCGACGGCGACGAGTAGTTCGGCCACACCGTCGATCGGTGCGGTCAGGGCGTGCTCCATCTTCATCGCCTCGACGGTGACCACCGTGGTCCCGGCCGTCACCTCGGCGCCGTTCGTGACACCCACGGCGACAACCGATCCCGGCATGGGGCTGACGAGTTCGGCGTCGCCGCTGTGCTCGTCGTCGGGGCGCACCGGAGCCTCACGCACCTCCTCGACGACATAGCTGTGTCCCGCGCCCGCGAGCCAGAGCTGACCGACGCCCCCGCTCAGCTGCGTGCTGACCAGGTACTCGGTCCGCAGGCCATCGAGAGTGACGGTGAACCGGTCGCCGACGAATGCCGCACTGACAGTGTGTGTTTTGCCGTTCTCGACCGTGGCGGTGGCCCGCTCCGGGGTTCCGGCCAGGTACACGTGGTCGGTGCGCTCCCCCGCCCGCAGCCGGAACGCGGCCGGGGCGCGCTCCCCGACCCGCCAGCCCGTCGGGCGGGCCCACAGGCAGTCACCGGCCTCCGACCAGTCGTTGACCCACTGGTAGGCCGCCGCCGCGATCAATTCCGCGTCGCCGATCACCTGGGGCGCGAAATCCGGTGCGCGACGGTCCAGCAGGCCGGTGTCCAAGCGGCCCGCGGCCACATCGGGATCGGCCAGCAGGAAGCGCAGGAACTCGGTGTTGGTGGTCAGTCCCAGCACCGCGGTGTCGGCCAGCGCCCGATCCAGCTTGTGCAGCGCCGCGGTCCGGTCGGCGGCGTGGGCGATGACCTTCGAGAGCATCGGGTCGTAGTCGCTACCGACGACTGTGCCTGCGGCCAGGCCGGAATCCACCCGCACGCCCGGCCCGCTGGGCTCACGCAGCCCGAGCACCGGGCCGCCGGTGGGCAGGAAGCCGTTGGCGGGATCCTCCGCATAGACCCGCGCTTCCACGGCATGGCCGGTCATGACGATGTCGTCCTGGCCGATGGCGAGCTTCTCACCGGCCGCGATCCGGACCTGCTGCTCCACCAGGTCGACTCCGGTGACCATCTCGGTGACCGGATGTTCGACCTGCAGCCGGGTATTCATCTCCATGAAGAAGAACTCGTCGGGTGCATCGGCGGACACGATGAATTCCACGGTGCCTGCACCCGTGTAATCGACACTACGCGCGGTATCGCAGGCGGCCGCACCGATGCGCGCCCGGGTGGCCGGGTCGAGCAGCGGCGACGGCGCCTCCTCGATGACCTTCTGATGCCGGCGCTGCAGGCTGCATTCCCGCTCGCCGAGGTGGATCACGTTTCCATGGCCGTCGGCCAGCACCTGCACCTCGATGTGCCGGGGCCGCAACACAAATCGCTCTAGGAACAAGGTGTCGTCGCCGAAGGCGGCGGCGGCCTCGCGGCGGGCACTCGTCAACGCCGCAGGCAGATCGGCGGCCTGCTCGACCACCCGCATGCCCTTGCCGCCGCCACCCGCCGACGGCTTGACCAGGACAGGGAAACCGACCTCGGGCGCCCCCGCGATGAGATCCTCATCGGTCAGGCCCGGACGCGATATGCCCGGCACAACCGGGACGCCGAACGCAGACACCGCGGCCTTGGCCGCGATCTTGTCACCCATGGTGGCGATCGCCGATGCGGGCGGTCCGATGAAGGCGATACCCGCGGCCTGCAGTGCGGCGGCGAACTCGGCGTTCTCGGAGAGGAATCCGTAGCCGGGGTGTACCGCCTGCGCACCGGTGCGCTTCGCGGCCGCGACGACCGCATCGATGTTCAGATAGCTCTGCCGCGCCGCGGCCGGCCCGATGTTGACCGCCACGTCGGCCTCGGTCACATGCCGGGCACCGGCGTCGGCGTCGCTGAACACCGCGACCGAGCGGATTCCCATCTCACGCAAGCTGCGGATGACCCGCACCGCGATCTCGCCGCGGTTGGCGACGAGGACTGTGTCAAAAGTTGTCATCTGAGCATCACATCCGGAATACGCCGTAGGAGACCGGCTCCAGCGGAGCCTGGCCGACAACCGAAAGAGCGAGTCCGAGCACGGTTCTGGTGTCGGCCGGGTCGATCACCCCGTCGTCCCACAGCCGGGCCGTCGAGTAGTACGGGTTGCCCTGATACTCGTACTGGGCCCGGATCGGTGCCTTGAACTGTTCTTCCTCCTCGGCGGTCATATCGCCGCGCACGGTGGCCAGCACCGATGCCGCCTGCTCGCCGCCCATCACCGAGATGCGGGCGTTGGGCCACATCCACAGGAACCGCGGCGAATACGCGCGCCCGCACATGGAGTAGTTGCCCGCGCCGTAGGAGCCGCCGATCACCACGGTCAGCTTCGGCACCCGGGCACAGGCCACCGCGGTGACCATCTTGGCGCCGTGCTTGGCGATGCCCGAGGCCTCGTAGTCCCGGCCGACCATGAACCCGGCGATGTTCTGCAGGAACAGCAACGGTGTCTTGCGCTTGTCGCACAGCTCGATGAAATGCGCTCCCTTGAGCGCGGATTCACCGAACAACACGCCGTTGTTGGCGACGATGCCGACCGGGTGGCCGTGGATGCGGGCGAACCCCGTGACCAGGGTGGTGCCGTACTCGGCCTTGAATTCGTTGAACTCGCCACCGTCGACGATGCGCGTGATCACCTCGTGCACGTCGTAGGGCACGCGGGCGTCGACCGGAACCACGTCGTAAAGCTCGGCCTGGTCGGCGACAGCATCCACGGTGGGTGTCACGGCCCACGGCGGCGCCTCGGCGGGACCCAAGGTGGCGACGATGTTGCGCACGATCCGAAGCGCGTCGCGATCGTCGTGGGCCAGATGGTCGGTGACGCCCGAGGTCTTGGAGTGCAGGTCCCCGCCGCCGAGCTCCTCGGCGGTGACGACCTCACCGGTGGCGGCCTTCACCAGCGGCGGACCGCCGAGGAAGATCGTGCCCTGGTTGCGCACGATGACCGCCTCGTCGCTCATCGCAGGCACATAGGCCCCGCCCGCGGTGCACGATCCGAGCACGGCGGCGATCTGCGCGATGCCCTGCGCGCTCATGGTGGCCTGGTTGTAGAAGATGCGACCGAAGTGTTCGCGATCCGGGAACACCTCGTCCTGGCGCGGCAGAAATGCACCGCCGGAGTCGACCAGGTAGATGCACGGCAGCTTGTTCTGCAGCGCGATCTCCTGGGCCCGCAGGTGCTTCTTGACCGTGACCGGGTAGTACGTGCCGCCCTTGACGGTGGCGTCGTTGGCGACGATCAGGCATTCCCGGCCGGACACCCGGCCGATGCCGGCGATCATCCCGGCGCCCGGACATTCGTCGTCGTACATCCCGTCCGCCGCCAGCGCGGCGATCTCCAGGAACGGACTGCCCGGGTCCAGTAGGCCGTCGACGCGGTCGCGGGGCAGCAATTTACCCCGGTCGACATGACGTTGACGGGCGCGCTCGGGGCCGCCGAGGGCGGCGGTGGCGAGCTTGGCGCGCAGCTGGCCAACCAGCGCCAGATGCTCGTCGCGGTGCGATGACAAGGCAGCTCCCATTTCGGTTAATGACAACTAACTCGTGATAGGTTAGTTTTCATTAACTGAGTTGTCTACCCTCCGGAGGCGCCATGTCCGACAGCGCCGTCACCCGTCGCAGTAAGGCCAAGTCCGATCGCCGCGGCCAGCTGATCGCTGCCGCCGAACGGCTTGTGGCCGAACGCGGTTATCTCGCGGTGCGCCTGGAGGACATCGGCTCGGCCGTCGGAATCAGCGGTCCGGCCATCTACCGGCACTTCCCCAACAAGGAAGCCCTGCTGGTCGAACTGCTCGTCGGGATCAGTACCCGTCTGCTCGCCGGGGCACAGGAAGTC
Source organism: Mycobacterium sp. 134 (assembly GCF_048282715.1). NCBI lineage: Bacteria > Bacillati > Actinomycetota > Actinomycetes > Mycobacteriales > Mycobacteriaceae > Mycobacterium > Mycobacterium sp. 134. The sequence goes on along the minus strand of NZ_JBLVUN010000008.1, from coordinate 2,100,215 downwards.
ACGGCGGCCGACGAAGATCCCGCCGACACACTGAACAGCCTGGTGGACTTCCACCTCGACTTCGTCTTCGGCGAATCCGATCTGATCCGCATCCAGGACCGCGACCTGGCCCACCTGCCCGATACGGCCCGACGACAGGTGCGCCGCGCCCAGCGGCAGTACGTGGAGATCTGGGTGACGGTCCTGACGCGGCTCGACCCGAACCTGGCCGAGGACGATGCCCGGGTGATGGCCCATGCCGCGTTCGGCCTGCTGAACTCGACCCCGTACAGCGTGAGACCCGCTGCACCCAAGACGCATTCACGCGCGGTGCTGCGCCGGATGACGCTGGCCGCGCTCACCGCGAGCTAGTCGCCGAACGCCTTGATCAACCAGCGGGTCATGGCATCCACCAAGACCGCGCGGTTCTCGCGCTTGATGATCTCGTGACCGTCGTCGGCGAACGTCAGCATCTCCACGGTGCGGCCCAGCGCACGCAACGCGTCGAACATCTGTTGCGATTCGCTCGGCGGCACGTTGGTGTCGTTGGCACCGTGCACCAGCAGCAGCGGCGCAGTCAGCGCGTGTGCCCGCAGCAGCGGCGACAGCCGCTCCAACAGCTCCCGGTCGCCGACCGGATGACCGTATTTCGGATACGCCGCCGCCGCGATCCACGGCTCGGTGTTGCGGTAGAAGGTGTTCAGATCGCTCATGCCGCAGATGCTGATCCCTGCCGCGAACAGCTCCGGGTGAAATGTCAACGCCGCCTGGGTCAGATAGCCGCCATAGGACCAGCCGCAACAGGCGATTCGGTCGGCGGCGGCGTAGCCGTTGGCGACGAGGTAGCTCACGCAGTCGGCGACGTCGTCGATGGCCGCGAACCGCAACTCCTTGTCGTCGGCATGCATGAACGCCCGACCGAATCCACCGGATCCGCGCACGTTCGGTGTCAGCACGGTGATCCCGGCTTCCAGCAGCTGCGGATAGAACTCGTTGTAGTCGGGTCGCGACTGCCCCTCCGGCCCGCCGTGCAGAAAGATCATCGCCCCGATCGGTTCTGCGTCAGGTTCGTACAACCAGGCGTTGAGTTCCAGCCCGTCGCGCGCGGTGATTCGCGCCAAAGTCGGTGTCCCGGTGAGCGGACCGACGCTCGGATCGCGGTCGATCCGCTCCCATTCGCGGGTGCGCGGGTCGACGAGTTCGACCGTGGGAGGCAATGACGGCCCCTGGACCGTCATCGCCACCATGGAGCCACCGGCACTGATGCTCAATTCGGTGGCGACCATGCCGGGGAACGGAATCGGCTCGGACAATGTCCCGTCGGCGTACTGAAGGATCTGAAGCTCGCTGCAACCGTCGATGTTCCACAGCATCGCCACCGTCGACAGATCATCACTGACCACGAACTCGTCGAGCTCATAACCGGGACGCTCGGCAACGACGTGATAGCCGACCCCGTCGGCGGTGACGGTCACTTCGAGCAGGCGGGCATGCGACGCCCCGTTCTCGCTCCGGATCAGCGCCCGCACATAGCCATCCGTGCTGTCGGAACTGTAGGACTTGGCCGGTTCGACCAGTGACATCGCGTCCCCGTCGAACCCGGTGCGCAGCCGGCGGGGTTGGTGATCGTCGAGGATCACGCCGATGTCGGTGGTCGAGCCCGGATCGTAAGGCAGCAGACCGATTTCGGTGAGCCCCCACAGCATGATGAGCTCCCGGTAGCCGCGTGGGCCGACCCGCACCAGCGAGGCGCCGGCCCATGAATCCACCAGGCGGCCACCCGAACGGCGATCGAGAACGATGATGTCCCCCGAGGCGGGGTCGATCAGGCAGGAACTACCGACGCCGTCCTCGCCGGTCAGAATCGCCGCCACCTGTGTCCCATCCCAACCGATCAGTTCCGCGGTGCCCTCGGCGACGTCGGGCGACCAGTGATCGATGCGGCGCGCGTCCCGGTCATCCGGGTCGGTGGTCACCACCCAGATCTGGGTGCGCGACGCACCGTCGGGAGCCACCTCGCAGGCCAGCCAATGGCCGTCGGCGGAATGGATGACTTTCGTCACGGGACCGGCCACGGGCAGTTCGACGTCGCGCGAGGAGCTGGCGCGCCATCCGCGTAGGAAGCGCTGCACCGCCCGTGGATAGCCGCCATCGTCGACCAAGTGGGCGAATGCCGTCGCATCCGGTGACAGCGACGCGCCGTAGTTCACCCGCACATGCCGATCCGCGGCCACCTCGCGTCCTCCCGTCACTTGTGAAGTCCTCTCCAGCATCTCTCATCATCGCGCAATCGCCCGGGACCTCGGTCGCAGCGGACTGAGCATCCGCACAGGTACCCTCGCAGCCATGAGGTGGGCATGACCGATTCACCACGCCGCGACGGGTCCGAACCGACCCAATCTTTCGGTAGCGGCTATCCCGTGGACTATCCGGATCCGGCGTACTCGAACCAGCCGCCGTATCAGGGCTCGTACCCGGCTGTACCCCAAGCGGTGCCGCCGGCCGGCCCCTCGGCGTCCAACCCCACCCAACAGCTGCCGCCCTACCCTCCCTACGGATACGACCCCTACGCAACCGGCCAGCCGCCCGGCGGACCCACTCCGCCGCCGGGTGCACCGACCCCGCCGGAGCCCGACGATCACGAACCCCGGCTGTGGCTCTGGGTCCTGGCCGCGGTGGCGGTCCTGGTGGTCCTGGGCCTCGTGATCGCACTGGTGATCGCCAACGGATCGAGCCAGGAGACCGTGGTCGCACCGCAGATCACCCCGCAGCCGGGCTTCACCACGTCGCCGACGGCGCCCACGACAACCACGCGTGCGCCCCGGCCGCTCCCGCCGCCCACTGCCACCTCGCCCACGGAGACCACGCCGGGACCCACCGAGACCGTCACCTACGAGGTCACCGGTGAGGGCAGGGCGATCAACATCACCTACCTGGACACCGGCAACATGCTGCAGACCGAGTTCAACGTCCCGCTGCCGTGGAGCAAGCAGGTCGAACTCGCCGCACCCGCGACAGAAACCGCCAGCGTCAGCGTCGTGAACTTCGGCCCTGACGTCGCGTGCACGGTGACAGTCAACGGTGTGCAGACCCAGCATCGCACCGGGTCGGGCATCACGATCTGCGTCGGAACGCCCTGACCCGTCGACTCAGGGAGTCGGTACGGCGGCGTTGGAGTGCCGCGCGGGCACCCGCACCGCGAGCATGCCCGCCAGCCCCACGGCCAGCACCAGGACCAGGCCGCCCATCCCGGCACGGTCGGTGCCGAACAGGTCGATGAAGGTGAAGAACAGCCAGGGCGCCAGGAAGGACGCCGCACGTCCGACGGTCGTGTACAGCCCGAACGCCACGCCCTCTTTGCCATCCGCGGTGATCCGCAGCATCAAGGTGCGCGCCGAGGACAGGGTCGGCCCGATGAACAGGCACAGCAGCAACCCGCACACCCAGAACGACACGGGCCCCGACAGCACCAGCAGCGCCAGACCCACGACGATCAGGCAGACCAGTGATCCGACGATGACGGGCTTGGAACCCACCCGATCATCGAGCTGGCCACCGGTGACAGCCCCGAACGCCGCGACCACACACGCGCTGATCCCGAACAACAGCACGTCGGCCTCGGAGATCCCGTAGACGTTCACCCCCAGCACGGCTCCGAACGCGAACACTCCGGCCAGCCCGTCGCGGAACACCGCACTCGCCACCAGGTAGTAGACGACGTTGTGGTCGCGTCTCCACTCCCCGCGGATCTCGGCCCACAACTTGCGGTAGGCGCCGAAGAAGCCGACGCGTTCGACCGGGCCCGCGTCCGTCACCCGCGGCACCATCACGAACACCGGCAGCGCGAACAACACGAACCAGACCGCGGTGAGCAACATCACCGCCCGCACGTTCTGTCCATCCGCGGCCGGGATGCCCAGCAGCCCGCGGGTATCCCCGTCACCGGCGATGAACCCGACGTAGGCCAGCAGCAACAACACGACGCTGCCTGCGTAACCCAGCGCCAGACCGAGGCCGGAAATCCGCCCGGACGTCGCAGGCGTGGACAGTTGTCGCAGCATGGCGTTATAGGGCACGGTGGCCAGCTCGTTGCACGCGGCGGTGCATGCCAGCAGCACGAGCCCGGGCATCAGATACCGGTGGTCATCGCGGATCAGGCTCATCGCCGCGGTGAACACGACGGCCGCACCGGTCATCACGGCCAGCACCCGGCGCCGCCGTTGCGGCGCATCGACCCAGATACCGGTGACCGGAGCAAGCAGGGCCACCACGAGACCGGCGACGGTCATGGCCCGGCCCAGCCAGCTGGCCGGCGTGGTGTCTCCGGGCAGGTCCGAGCCGACGCTGCCGGTCAGGTACACCGAGAACACAAAAGTGACGGCGATTGCGTTCAGGCCCGTCGCGCCGCAGTCCCACAATGCCCACGCGAGCACCCTCGCCCGCCCGGGGTTAGTCATGACCGCCACCTTATGGGTTTCGGCTCCTTCTAGGATTGGCGCCATGCCAGTACCCGCACCCAGTCCGGATGCCCGTGCCGTCGTCACCGGCGCCTCGCAGAACATCGGCGAAGCGTTGGCCACCGAACTCGCTGCCCGCGGCCACCACCTGATCATCACCGCGCGACGCGAGGACGTGCTGACGTCCTTGGCGCAGCGCCTCACCGAGCGCTACGGGGTGACCGTCGAGGTCCGCGCCGTCGACCTCGCCGACCCGACGGCCCGCGGCGTCCTGTGCGACGAACTGGCCCAGCGTGAGATCTCGATCCTGTGCGCCAACGCGGGGACCGCGACCTTCGGCCCGGTCGCCGACCTGGATCCGGCCGGCGAGAAGGCCCAGGTGCAGCTGAACGTTCTCGGCGTGCACGATCTGGTGTTGGCGGTGCTGCCCGGAATGGTGAAGCGCGGCTCCGGCGGCATCCTGACCTCGGGTTCGGCGGCAGGCAATTCACCGATCCCCAACAACGCCACCTACGCGGCGTCCAAGGCCTTCGCCAACACGTTCAGCGAGTCGCTGCGCGGCGAGCTCAAAGGCGCGGGCGTGCACGTCACGGTGCTGGCGCCGGGCCCGGTGCGTACCGACCTGCCCGACGAGTCCGAGCAGTCCCTGGTCGAACGGCTGATCCCCGACTTCTTGTGGATCTCAACCGAATACACCGCCAAGCTGTCGCTGGACGGCCTGGAGAAGAACAAGATGCGCGTCGTGCCCGGCGTGACATCCAAGGCCATGTCGATGGCCAGCGGCTACGCGCCGCGCGCCATCGTCACCCCGATCGTGGGCGCCGTCTACAAGAAGCTCGGCGGCGGCTAGGAATTCTCTGCCGAGTCTCCGGCGAGTCGAGATTGCACTGAGGGCTGTGGTTCTTGCCGAACCACAGCCCTCAGTGCAATCTCAGCGGCCCAGCCTGATTCGCCGCTCAGCGGCCCCAGCCTGATTCGCCGCTCAGCGGCTCCAGCCTGATTCGCCGCTCAGCGGCGGCGCCCCGTCCCGAAGATGCTGCGGGTGATCTCGCGGCCCAGGACGGTGCCCGCCGAGCGCATGGCGCTCTTGAACGCAGAGCTCTTGAGCACCTGCTCGAGCATTCCCGGCTCTTGCGGTTGCGCCGGGGCCGGCATCGCCTCGATGTCCCCCGAGGCCTCGACGCCACCGAAGCCGCCCGGATCGTCGGCGCTCGGCGGCGGGGCCAGCTTGGCCGCCAAACGCTCGTAGGCCGAATCGCGGTCCACGGTCTGGCCGTAGGTGGCCTGCAGCGGGCTGGCCTGGGCCGCGGCCTTGATGGCGTCGTCGCCGATCGCGGCCATCAGCGATCGCGGCGCCCGCATGCGAGTCCAGGCCACCGGCGTCGGGGCGCCGTGCTCGGACAGCACCGTCACGATCGCCTCGCCGATACCCAACGAGGTCAGCGCCTTCTCCAGGTCATAGACGTCGGTCTTCGGGTAGGTCCGGACGGTCTTCGACAGCGCCTTCTGATCATCCGGGGTGAAGGCACGCAAGGCGTGCTGCACCCGCGCACCCAGCTGCGAAAGCACGTTGTTGGGGACGTCGGTCGGCAGCTGCGTGCAGAAGAACACGCCGACCCCCTTCGAGCGGATCAGCTTCACCGTCTGCTCGACCTGCTCCAAGAACGCCTTGGACGCGTCGGCGAACAGCAGATGCGCCTCGTCGAAGAAGAACACGAGCTTCGGCTTGTCGACGTCACCGACCTCGGGCAACGTGGTGAACAGATCGGCCAGCACCCACATCAGGAACGTCGAGAACATCACCGGCCGCGCGGCCTGGGCTCCCAGCTCCAGCAGGCTGATGATGCCGCGGCCTTGCGCGTCGGTACGCAGGAGATCCTTGGGCTCGAGCTCGGGTTCGCCGAAGAACGTGTCGGCGCCCTCGGCCTCCAGGTTCACCAGTGCGCGCAGGATCACCCCGGCCGTGGTGGCCGACACCGCGCCCAGCGCCTTGAGCTCGGGCTTGCCCTCGTCACTGGTGAGGAACTGGATCACCGACCGGAGGTCCTTGATGTCCAGCAGAGGCAGCCCCTTCTGGTCGGCCCAGTGGAAGATCAGGCCGAGCGTGGACTCCTGAGTCGCATTGAGCCCCAACACCTTCGACAGCAGGATCGGGCCGAAACTGGTGATGGTGGCGCGCACCGGGACGCCGATGCCCTCGGTTCCCAGCGACAAGAACTCCACCGGGAAGGCGGTCGGCGCCCAGCTGTCACCGGTGTCCTTGGCGCGCTGTTCGGTCTTCTCGTTCGACTCACCGGGCTTCGACAGCCCCGACAGGTCACCCTTCACGTCGGCCATCACCACCGGGACGCCCGCCGCCGACAACTGCTCCGCGATCACCTGCAGCGTCTTGGTCTTGCCGGTACCCGTGGCACCCGCGATCAAGCCGTGCCGGTTGACCGTGGCCAACGGGATGCGGACCTGAGCAGTCGGATCGACGACGCCGTCGACTACGACGGTTCCCAACTCCAGTGCCTGGCCTTCGACGGCGTAACCGGCAGCTATCTGCTGCGCAGGGGTGCCTGTCGATTCGGTGGTCATGCCGCGGTCCTCCCAGTTTTCGCGTACGAGCCAATCGGGGTCTGACACTACTTGTCAGGCGGCGCGCGCGGTGGGTGTGACGGCTCGTTGTCACGTGTAGGAATACTGTGGATCTTCGTGCGAGACGAACTTGTATGGATCGACTGCGAGATGACCGGCCTGGACCTCAAGTCCGACCGGCTGATCGAGATCGCGGTTCTGGTCACCGACGCCGACCTGAACATCCTCGGTGACGGCCTCGACGTGGTCATTCACACCGACGACGAGGCGCTGTCCTCCATGGTCGACGTGGTCAAACAGATGCACACCCGGTCCGGGTTGATCGAGGAAGTCCGGGTATCGACCGTCGATGTGGCCACCGCCGAGCAGATGGTGCTCGACTACATCCGCGAACACGTGAAGACAGCCAAGTCGGCCCCCTTGTGCGGCAACTCGATCGGCACCGATCGCGGCTTCATCGCCCGTGACATGCCCAAACTCGACGATTACCTGCACTACCGCATGATCGACGTCAGCTCGATCAAGGAGCTGTGCCGGCGCTGGTACCCCCGGATCTACTTCGGTCAGCCGGAAAAAGGTCTCGCACACCGCGCCCTGGCCGACATCCACGAGTCGATCCGCGAACTCAAGTACTACCGCTCCACTGCGTTCGTCGCCCAGCCCGGCCCTTCTACCAGCGACATTGCCGCCATCGCGGCCGAGCTCGGTCCGCCGAAGGACGACGCGCCAGAAACCGATTCGGCTCTGGAGCACCCGAGCAGTTAGTATCTACGAGCCGCATATGCCGAAAGGCTGAGCGGCGATGGTGGCTGTAGTTCAGTTGGTAGAGCACCAGGTTGTGATCCTGGCTGTCGCGGGTTCGAGTCCCGTCAGCCACCCCGATATCGGGAACGCCGTCTGCGCAAGCAGGCGGCGTTTCTGTTTTCGGTGCGCTGCCAGGTTTGCGACCAGCTCGGGCTCGGGGAGACCATCCCGAAGGTGTCGCCCGCCACCTCGCCTGCCCTACAGTCGGGATCATGAAAGTGCTTGTGGCCAAGCGTCCCTCACGACCGATGGCTGCCACTGACCGCTGGTCTGCCACCGAAGGAGAGGTCGTCGTCGCGCCTTTCGTCTGCAGTGATGCCGGGTGCGGATGCGACGACGTCCACCAGGGCATCACATCGCACGGCTACTCGACTCTGGCCGCCGTCGGTGAGATCCCGGCCGCGCCGGTCGACCTGATCACCGCCTGCCGGACGCATCTGGCGGCCAGCCCTTGGGCGGGCGTGGTGAACGAACCAGCCGAACTGGACCTCATCGCCGAGGACCTCATCCATGACATGTGCGACGTCGCTGCACGGCATCCGGCCGGGACACTGCTGCGCATGACTTTCGACCGGCGCCGCGGCAGCTGGGGCTACCAGCCGCTGGATTGACCTGCGGATTTGCGCAACGGCAGGTCCGCTCAGTCCTTCGGGTCCCGATCCCAGGTCGACGGCAACATCGGCGCCGTCGGACCGTCACCGAACCCGGCATCGCCCAGCGTCGTCAATCCCGTCGTCGTGGCATCCGTCTTGTCCCGCACACCAGAAAAGCCCAGTGGCCCCGCACCGCGATCCGACACCAGCGTCGGCGCCTCCGGCGCGGCACCTCCTTGCGGGTCATCCTGCAGGTCCATGTATTCGTTGCCATGGCCTCTGTCCCGCATCCCGGCTCGCCGACGTCGCCGAGCCCGCGCCTCACGGGCGTTGGCTCCGGCTCCGGTAGCGGCCATATCGGGCTCGGGGGCTTTCTTCTTGGCGGTCGTCGCCGCGGTGGCCCGTGTCGCGGCCGCGACGCCGACGCCGGGAGCCCCGATCAAGTACGGCGGGACGAATCCTGATCCACCGCCCGGAGCGGCCGAGGGCCCTGGCGCGGAGGTGACGGTTGCGGTCGCCGACGCCCCGGTGGCCGGCGCCGTGGGGGCCGAGGGAGCGGTCGGAGCCGGTGGGCTTCCGGACACCGTCGACGCGCTCCCCGCGGCCGGCCATGACCCAGGTTCGGCACCGGCCGGAATCTCCGCGACAACGGGTGCGGGCGGCTGGATCGCAGCCAGGCCGGCTATCGCCCACCCCAGGTTCGCGGTCACGATACCCAGAGCCGGCTGAATCAACGCCGGGGACAACTGGACGACGACCTGCAACAGCTGGGCCGCGTGGAAAGCCATGTCGGCCAACACCATAGGGAGGTTGGTCAACAAGGCAGCGGGGTCATTGAGCAGATTGTCGATCAGTAGGCTGATGTTCTCGATCTGTTCCTGGCCGACTTCCAGCCACCATCGCGGGTCGAGTGGGCTCAAGTCTCCGTGGCCATGGTCGTCGTGGTCGTGATCGTGATCGTGATCGTGGTCATGGTCGTGGTCATGGTCATGGTCATGGTCGTCGTGGTCGTCGTGGTCGTGCTCGCTGTGCAGGATCCGCGGGGCCGCCGGGGTGGGCGGGGTGGATGCCACGGCAGCCTCTGACACCCCTTGATAGCCCTCCATCGTGCTGGCGGCCAGGATCCACATCCGCACGTAATCGGCCTCATTCACGGCGATCGGAATGGTGTTGACGCCAAAGAAGTTGGTGGACACCAGGACTGCGTTCCGTGCATGGTTGGCGGCCAACTCGACCAGGGTGGGCATCACCGCCAAGGCACTGGCGTAGGCCGCGGCTGCGGTTTCATGCCGGGCAGCGACCGCTGCGCTGTCGGCGCCGGCCTGATGCAACCACGCCAGATACGGCAGATGAGCGGCGACGTACCGTTCCGCACTCGGGCCCTGCCACGCACCTGCCTGCACCCCACCGAGCACCGCTGCGAGTTCTTCTGCGACTGCGGCATATTCGACGCCCAACGACGCCCATGCGCCGGCGGCGGCCAGCATCGCCCCCGGCCCGGGGCCGCTGCTGAGCAACGCGGAATGCACCTCCGGTGGCGAGGCCATCCATACCGCGGCCATGAGAACCCTCCTTGTAGACCGTCTACTCGAAGCGTCCAAATTATTGAATATGATTGTCATTATCAATGAATCTGGTGAAACTCATAGAAACACCGGCCGGAGGCAGCTTCAGGTGCTGCAAGGTCGCCACAGCACCGCGCCGGAACGGAGCGGTGAAAGTTATTGCAGTTCAAGACATCTGGTGACGTACTGATGACACGTCGGCCACGCCCGGAAAGCACACGGCGGTCACCAACGGCGCACCGCAACAGTCAGGCAGTCAAAAATGTGCCTGCGCGGATACCGGCCCATCCACTACGGCGGCCAGAAATGATCGAGCCGGGACATCCCGGCCGACCGCTACTTCGGCGCGCGCCCGGCGCCCTTCTTGATCCGCGGGGCCAGCTGCACGACTTCGGGCACGACGGTCGGATTCTCGTACGCGGTGGTCACCAGCGACACCAGGGTGTTGGCGACGTCGCGCAGGGCCGACATCCGGGCCGGCAGGGCACCTTGGGCCACCCACGTCGTGACCAACTGGTCCAGCAGGTCGCGGTCGGCCCCGCGAAGGATCTCGGTGTCATCGGTGGGGCCGACGCCGACTCGGATCAGCGACAGCTCGGGATGCTCGATGCGCCACGAGTGCAGGATCTCGTCGAGGGCGGCCTTGCTTGCGCTGTACGCCGCGACACCGGCCCGCGGGCGACCCACGTCGTAGCTGGACGCCACCAGGACCACACCGTTCTCGGCCAGTCGGGGCGCCGCAGCGCGCAGCACATTGTTGGCGCCGACAGTGTTGACGCTGAATGCGTGCAGCCACGTGGCGACGTCGGTGTCCTCGATATAGGCGAACGGGATCACCGTACTGGTGAACACCACGGCATCCAGGCCCCCGAGGGCGTCCGCCGCGTCGTTGACCACTCGGTTGATCGCCGTGGAGTCCTCGACGTCGAGTTCGAAGGCGTGCCCGCCGGTGACCTCCGCCAGGGATTTCAGCAGGTCGATGCGCCGCGCCGCCACCGCGACCTTGGCGCCGCGTTCGGTGGCACTGACCGCAACAGCGTGGCCGATGCCCGACGAGGCACCGACGACGAGGAGACGCAGCCCGGCTGCATCGGCTCGCTGACTGCTCATTCTGGATCAACCTCCATGGCTCATCTCGAGGTGTTAGGTCACCCTTCGCTCGTCGGACATTACCGCGTGCGATGAGTTCCGGACGCGCGGCGGGTCCACTTAGGAGAACGAGATTCTCCGAACCGCAATCAGGAGTCCTTCATGACGACAGGAAAACCTCCGATAGTCGACCCGCAGGCATGGCGCACCGCGCTGGACGACCTGCGGCGTCGAGAGAAGGCCGCCACCCGCGAACTGGACGCGATCGCTGCGGCGCGACGGCACCTACCGATGGTGGAGTTGCCGGACTACACGCTCATCGGCGCCGACGGGCCGGTGCGGCTCGCCGACGTATTCGACGGCCGCACCCAGCTGATCACCTACCACCACATGTGGACCGACGGCGCCGAATGGCAGTGCGGCGGCTGCACGGGGTTCACGTCGCAGTTCACCCGCCTCGACTTCCTGGACAACTACGACGCCCGCTTCGTCATCGTCACCAACGGACCGATCGAGGAGGCACTGGCCTACCGCGACAAGGTCGGTAACCAGATGGACTGGTACTCGTCGTCGGACAGCTCCTTCGGCACCGACGTCGACGCCGCGCCGGGCGAAGGCTTCGCGGTCAATGTTTTCCTGCGTGACGGCGATACCGTGTACCGCACCTGGCACACCAATGGCCGTGGCACCGAACAGCTCAGCCACTCCTTCGCCCTGATCGACCTGCTGCCGTACGGCCGGCAGGAGGAATGGCTCGATTCCCCCGAAGGGTGGCCCTCGCGACCCACATACTCGGGCTGGCTCGACAGCCCGGACATTGCCCGCCTGTATGGAAAGGACCCTCGATGACCGCTTCAACCGACCAGGAACGCTTTGTCGTCACCCGCACCATCTCCGCGTCCCCGGCCCAGGTGTTCGCCGTCCTGGCCGACCCGGCCCGGCATTGCGACACCGAGCCGGGCGACTGGGTGCGCGACGCGATCGATCCCGAGCCGATCACCGGGACCGGCCAGGTCTTCGCGATCAACATGTTCCTGCCGGCCGCCGGCGGACACTACGTGATGCACAACCTGGTGACTGTCTTCGACAAGGACCGGACCATCGCTTGGCTGCCCGGCCAACTCGACGACGCCGGCCACATTGCACCGGGCGGCTGGAGCTGGCGCTACGACCTGGCCCCCAACGGCGACCAGACCGACGTCACCATCACCTACGACTGGACAGACACCCCGCAGAGTTTCCGCGACCAGATCGGCGGGATGCCGCCGTTCGACAGCGACTTCCTCGCCGAATCGCTTGCGGCACTGGACCGCGCGGCGAAGTAATCAGGCGGGCACCGCGGGCACCTGGTCCAGGAACCCGAGCACGGTCTGTATCCGTCCGTCGGGGTCGGTGGAGAGCACGTCGAAACCGACCACCACCGGCTCGGCATCGCGCGGACCGAGACCCCACTGGAAACGCGCCTGCTGGTGGTGGGCGTCCGGCCCGCTGACGAGCGTGAACACATAGCCCGGGAACTGGGCCTGTACGGCCTCGATGGCCCCGGAGATACCGTCGTGCCCACTCACCTGAGCCAGCGGATCGGTGTAGGTGACGCTCTGCGCCCAATGCCGTTCCAGCAGCGCCCGCCGCTCGGCGGTATCGGTGGCATTCCAGGTGCGCAGGTATGCGGTGACGGTGTCGTCGAACTCGGCCATATCGCCTCTTTCACGGTAATCAACTGGGACCCAGTCAGATTCGCCGATACAGGAAGCGTTGTCGATTACCGCCCAGGTAATCGGGCGATGCCGAGAATCAGGTGCTGGCATTGCCGGCGCGCCACTGGTCCCAGGGGATGTTCCAGTCCCCCAGGCCCTCGGTGCCCGACAGCACCGAGCCCACTGTGTTGACAACCTCGACGATGTCGCCGCGCTTGGTGTTCTCGTAGAACCAGCGCGCATTGCCCGTGCTGACGTTGAGGCAGCCGTGGCTGACGTTGCTGTAGCCCTGGCTGCCGACCGACCACGGCGCCCCGTGCACATAGATTCCGCTGTACGACATCTGGGTCGCGAAGTCGACCTCGGTGCGATAACCGTTGGGCGAGTTGACCGGTACCCCGTAGGTCGACGAATCCATCACCATGTGATCGAAGCGATCGCCGATGATGTAGACGCCGTTGTTGGTCGGAGAACTGTTCTTGCCCATCGAGATCGGCATGGCCTTGACGACCTCACCGTTGCGCCGGATGGTCAGCGTCTTGGTGTTGTCATCGGCGGACGCGATCACCTCGTCGCCCACCGTGAAGTGGGTGGACACGTCGCCCTGGCCGAACAGTCCGTCACCCAAGGCGACGCCATAGGTGTTGACGGTCACGTCCACCGAGGTGCCGGGCTTCCAGTATTTGGCTGGGCGCCAACGCACTTCGCGGTTGTTCAGCCAGTAGAAGGCCCCTTCGACCGGCGGGTTGGTCTTGACCGTGATGGCGCGCTGGGCGGCAAGCCGGTCGGTGATGTTCTCGTCGAAGCGGATTGCCACCGGCTGACCGACCCCGACCACTTCCCCGTCGTTGGGCAGGACGTAGGGCATCGTCAGGTTCGCCGGAGAGTGCGTCTCGAACCGCAGCCGGCGGTTGGCGACACCGCCGAGCCCCAGCGACTGCGCGTTGAGGGTGTACTGCTCGTTGTAGTCGAGCGGGTCGGTGGTCGACCACGTCAGCCCGTCTGCGCTGAACTTGCCCGCAACGCTGCCGCCCTCTTCGTTGGTCATGGTGACCCCGCCGAGCACACCGTTCTCCGCGCTCACCGTGACCGGTGCGTCGACGGTTACCCCCACCGCACCATCGGTCACCGAGGCGTTGACCCTGGGGACCAGCAAGTCGCCGTAAGGAGTGCCCTTGTCGGTGATCACCGGCGGCGGCCCTTGCGGATCTTCGCCCCCGCACGCCGTCAGGCCCAACATCATCGCCGGCACCATGGCAACCACCGCTCGACGGAGCACACCCCGATACGGACGGGTCAGCGTCTGGGCCTGCCCCATGTTCGTCCTACCCCTCGCACGGTCGATAGCAAATTCTTGGCAATAGTCTAAGGGTTCCAGCCGGATCGAGCCGACTTGAACGTGCCCCCAAGCCTGCCACCAGCGGATTTCACTGTTGAGTGAAACTCCTGTTATTGTCTCTCACGCGCGCCGTTAGCTCAGTTGGTAGAGCAGCTGACTCTTAATCAGCGGGTCCGGGGTTCGAAACCCTGACGGCGCACCAATCAAAAACCCTGCCTCGGCAGGGTTTTTGCGTTTCAGCGTTCGAGAGTTACTGCGGCGGTGCATCTATCTGGCTCGATACCTATCGGCGAGCCTGTCGCCGATGCTGGGTTCGGCTTCTTCCAACAACATCTCCACCGCACCGGCCAGATGCGCGGCGGCGTAGCCGTTATCGCGGTACTGCACGGTTTTGAAGCGGTCGAGTTCCCTGCGTAGATCGCCGAGCGTTTCATCGCTCACATGCGCCATATGGCTACCTCCAGTCGGTGTGACCACGGCCCACATCCCTACCTAGAGGTTCAACGTGGGCCATCGGGTGTTGTCAGCGAATCCCGACGATGAGTCCGTCGGGATCGGCGCTACCGGCGAAGGCACACGCAGCAATCCTGGCAAACGGAAAATAAGTTAGCTGCAACGCAATACCCCCTTGTCACACGTTCGTCGCGTGTTGCGGCCGAGCTCAACACCCAGGTCCGACTCCCCTATCCTGACCCGACGTCGACCTTAGCTGGACACCTATGCGCTAGCAACCGGTTCGACGAGAATGAGCCGTTCCCACGGTGCAATGCAGCGGATTTCAGCTACGGCGACTTTCGAGCACAAAGTTGCACAAGGCACCTCGAGCTACCAGACGGCTACGCGTTTGCCAATCATTTTTCCCACGAAATCCGGGCAAACCGGCACAGAGCGGCCAAAGGCGCAGCTCACGATGCCGATACCTCAGCAAACATTTCAGCCGATCGCGCCAATTTCGGCCGGAGGCGCGGCGCCAAATCCACACAAACCGTCCGATACGCCGATCGACTTTGCCGTGAGCACCCCCACGGCCGCCGAGACTCCGCTCGGCGATACGCCCAGATAATGTGCTGGTAACTCTGTCGTAACACTGGGGATCGTGATGGACCTCTCAGGTTGACGTGGTCGTAAGTTACTGCTTAGTATTCGACTTCAGCGCTTTCGCTGGTCAGACGCAAGAAACCATGTTAATCTCGAGTTAGCTGATCCATTGCGATTCAGTACCACGTGGCGATTGCGCCAGGATAAGAGGTGTTAGCTGATGGCTACCGCAGGTGGCGTCGACCCCACGGCTGCATCAACCTCCGCATTTGTTGCTACGAATCAGCCCGTCATGGTGTATAGCTGCAACCGTCTCGGGCGCGTCGCCAATCCCCCGAGCTTCTCGTTGACGGACTGGCTGCTGTTCCGCCGCCGCTGAGCGGCGAATCCGGCCAAAGCCGCTGAGCGGCGTATCAAGCTGGAGCCGCTGAGCGGCGTATCAGATACCGGCGTATCGAACCACAAAGGCCGCTGAGCAGCGCATCAAGCGTCGCCCAGCGGCCCGTGTGTCACGTCAGGGCGTACTCGCCCTGCAAATCAGCTCAGCGCCGCTTGATCCGCCGGACGACGACGAACACAACCAGCACACCCGCACCGGCCAACGATGCCGTCACTGCGGGCTTCTTGATGAAACCGATCACCGCCGACTTGAAATCATCGGCCAGGCGCTGCGGGTTGGCCCGCTCGGCCAGGGAGTCGACCGTCACCGCCAGTTGATCGCGAGCCTGATCGATGTCCCGCTTGATGCTCTCCGGGTCCCGGTTCGCCACTGTTTGCTCCTCCAAGCCGCTCCACGTCATGCTGCCCTGCCGCACTACCCTAGATCAGCCGGAGCCGTGACGACGGAACCGGTCGACAAGAAGGGATACCCGCGCATGCCGCCAACCCCGCGCCTCGAGGTGGGAGACACCGCCCCGGCTTTCAGCCTGCCCGACGCCGACGGCAACGTCGTCAAGCTCTCCGACTACAAGGGCCGCAAGGTCATCGTGTACTTCTACCCCGCCGCCTCGACACCCGGATGCACCAAGCAGGCGTGCGATTTCCGGGACAGCCTCGCCGAGCTGAACGGCGCCGGGCTCGACGTCATCGGCATCTCCCCCGACAAGCCGGAGAAGCTCGCCAAGTTCCGCGACAAGGAAGAGCTGACCTTCCCGTTGCTGTCGGACCCTGACCGTGCGGTGCTGACGGCCTGGGGCGCCTTCGGCGAAAAGACCATGTACGGCAAGACGGTTCAGGGCGTCATCCGCTCGACGTTCGTCGTCGACGAAAAGGGCAAGATCGCCGTCGCGCAGTACAACGTGCGCGCCACCGGTCACGTCGCCAAGCTGCGCCGCGACCTGTCCCTCTGACGCGCCCCGGTCAGGACTGAGTCGTCAGCAGGAACGCCAGGTAGCCGAGGTAGGCCGCGACCATCGCGGCCCCCTCGGCCCGGTGCACCTGCCGGCCAGAGATGAAGATCGGGATGCAGACGAGGCTGACCGCCACCATGATCGGAATGTCGATCCACACCAGGTTGTGCGTCAGGGTCAGCCCGTTGGCGGGCACCATGCATGTGATCCCCAGGATCAGCAGGATGTTGTAGACACTGCTGCCGAGCAGATTGCCCACCGCGATGTCGCGTTCGCCGCGGACCGTGGAGACGATCGCCGTCACCAACTCCGGGGCCGAGGTTCCGATCGCCACGACGGTCAGACCGATGAGGGCATCTGACACGCCGAATGCACGGGCTATCCCCACCGCCCCACCGACCAGCCACTCGGCGCCGAGAATCACCACCGCGATACCGGTGACGGTCATGGCGACGTGCTGAACTGTTTTGCCGCCAAGGCGTTTGGTTGCCTCACCGGGTTCCGGTACCGCCGGAAACGCCTGGGCGTACTCGGCCACCGTGGCCCGGCTCTCGCGCCGTGACATGCGAATCAGCACCACCGTGTAGACGATGGCGCCGCACACCAGGATCAGGCCGTCCAGCCGGGACAGCACCCCGTTGACGGCCAACACCCACAGCAGGACCGCCGCCCCGGACATCACCGGCAGGTCGAAGCGCAACGTCCGTCGTTCGATCGCCAGCGGACTGATCAGCGCACTGAGACCGAGGATGAACAGGATGTTGACCACGTTGGTGCCGGCGATGTTGCCGACCGCCAACTCCCCGCTGCCTTCCAATGCCGCGGTGACGCCGACCGCGAGCTCGGGCAGACTGGTGCCGATCGACACCACGGTCAGCCCGACCAGCATGGGGCTGATACCCAGCCTCGACGCCAGCTGCGCACCGCCGCGGACCATCACCTCGGCGCCGATCGCCAGGGCGACCAGGCCGACGACGAACCAGCCGACGCTGCTGGCCATCTCGGCCTAGCGCGCCAGCGCTTCGAGCAGCAGCGCCTCGGCCGTGGCCGCCTTCTGCAGCACTCCCAGATGCAGGCTTTCGTTCACGCTGTGCGCCTGGGTGCCGGGGTCCTCGACACCGGTCACCAGGATCGTCGCGGCCGGGAACGCTTCGGCGAATTCGGCGATGAACGGGATCGATCCGCCCATGCCCATGTCCACCGGGTCGGTTCCCCAGGCGGTGCGGAACGCCGAACGGGCCGCGTCGTACACCGACCCCGAGGCGTCGATCGCGTAGGGCTGACCGACGTCGCCCGGGCTGACCGTGACCTGGGCGCCCCAGGGAACGTGGGCTTGGAGGTGACGGGTCAACGCCTCGAGATGCGCATGGGCGTCGCCGCCGGGTGCGACCCGCATGCTGATCTTGGCGCGGGCGCGTGGGATCAGGGTGTTCGACGACTTGTCGATGGGCGTGGTGTCGATACCGATGACGGTGATGGCGGGCTTCGCCCACATGCGTTGCACGACTGAGCCGGAACCGATTTCGGACACGCCGGCCAACAGTCCGGATTCCTGCCGGACCCAGTCGGGGCCGCGGTCCACGTCGGCTGCCGTCGCCTCGTGCAATCCGGCGACCGCGACATTGCCGTCGTCGTCGTGCAGGCTGGCCAGCAGTCGCACCAGTACGCTCAACGCGTCCGGCACGACCCCGCCCCACAGGCCCGAATGCAGCCCGTGGTCCAGGGTGGCCACCTCGACGACGCAATCGGCCAGACCGCGCAGGGTTACGGTCAACGCCGGTATCTCGGTGCTCCAGTTGTCCGAGTCGGCGATGACGATGACGTCGGCCGCCAGTGCATCCTTGTGCGCGGCCAGCAGTGCACCCAGCGACGGCGAACCGGACTCCTCCTCGCCTTCGACGAACACCGTGACGCCTACCGGAGGTTTGCCGTCGAAGGCCCGTATCGCGGCCAGATGTGTTGCGATACCGGCCTTGTCGTCGGCGGTGCCGCGGCCGTAGAGCCGGCCGTCACGTTCGGTGGGCTCGAACGGCGCGGAATCCCACTGGGTCGGATCCCCTTCGGGTTGCACGTCGTGGTGGGCGTACAGCAGCACCGTGGGCGCGCCGGCCGGTGGCGGGTAGTGCGCGATGACCGCGGGCGCACCGCCCTCGCTGACGATCCGGACATCGGGAAAGCCCGCGTCCTTCAACAGCTTTGCGACCGCCTCGGCGCTGCGATGCACTTCGTCCCGCCGGGTCGGGTCGGCCCACACCGATTGGATACGGACCAGATCCTCCAGATCGGACCGCACCGAAGGCAACACCTGCGGGACCCGCGCCACCACGTCACTCATGGTGACGAGCGTAGTAGGTCCGCCGTCCACCGCGAGCGACCGCAAAATGCCATGAAACGCGGCGTGTCGGCGTACAGACACGGTCGCTCGCGGTGCAGAGGAGGTTAGGGCTCCTCGATGATGGCCACCGCGGCGGCGGTATCGGCCTCATGGGTGAGCGAGACATGAATGGTCACGGACTCAAGGTGCTTGGCGATCTCGCCGGACAGCCGCACCTTGGGCCGACCCCACATGTCGGTGACCACCTCGATGTCGCGGTGGATCCCCTCCGGCAGGGCCGGCCGCTTGGAGAAACGCGAGCTCGACCAGGCCTTGATCACGGCTTCCTTGGCCGCCCACCGGGCCGCCAGGTGCCGGGCCGCCGACGAACTCTTGTCCGCGGCGTCCCGGCGCTCACCTGGCGTGAACGTCTCGGCGAATACGGTTCCCGGCCGGTCCACCTGCTCGGCGAAATCAGGTATGGAAACCAGATCGATGCCTACTCCCACTATCGCCATGGAAGCGAACCTAGCTCACCTGTCCGTGCGCGCACTCACCGCACATAGAGATCGTCATCACCGAGTCGGGCGTCCGCGTTCAGCAACATCGCTGCCTCCTGACGCTTCTCCGGCACGTCATGGTCGAACCGGCGGTCGGCGGGCTTCTCGTACATCGGACGTCCACCGGCGATCGCCCCGGCCAGTCGACGCTGACCGGCCAGCGTGCGCAGCTCGGCACGCTTGCGGTAGTCGTCGCGCTCGGCCGGATTCAGCGCCGCGATGAACGCCTCCGGGTGCACCAGGGCAACCAGGCCCGACACGTGCCCGAACCCGAGGCTGGTGACCAGACCGGCCTTGAGCGGGAACTTGCCGCGCAGGTCGAGGGTTTCGCGCACCCAGACGAAGTGGCCGGAGGTGGCCAGCTCGTCGTCGACGCAGTCCAGGCTGCGGTTCGGCGGGATGACGCCGTCGCGCAGGATCTGGCACAGACCCATCATCTGGAACACCGCCGCGCCGCCCTTGGCGTGCCCGGTCAGCGTCTTCTGGCTGACGATGAACAGCGGGGCACCTGCCGAGCGGCCCATCGAGTCGGCCAGCCGCTCGTGCAGCTCGGTCTCGTTGGGATCGTTGGCCAGCGTCGAGGTGTCGTGCTTGGAGATCACCGCGATGTCGTCGGCACCCACGCCCAGCTTGGCCAGCGAGCGGGCCAGCTGCGAATCCTTGCCGCCACGCCCGGCGCCCAGGGCACCGAGGCCCGGAGCCGGGATCGAGGTGTGCACACCGTCGGCGAAGCTCTGCGCGTAGCCGACGACGGCCAGCACCGGCAGGCCCATCCTGGCGGCGAGGTCACCGCGGGCCAGCAGGATGGTGCCACCACCCTGGGCTTCCAGGAAGCCGAGACGACGACGGTCGTTGGCGCGGGAGAACTTCGAGTCGCTGATGCCCTTGGCCCGCATCATCTCGGTGTCGGCGGTGGCCGCCATGTCACCGAAGCCGATGATGGCTTCCAGGGTCAGGTCGTCGAAGCCGCCGGCCACCACCAGGTCGGCCTTGCCGAGGCGGATCTTGTCGACCCCCTCCTCGACCGAGACGGCCGCGGTGGCGCAGGCGCCGACCGGGTGCACCATCGCACCGTAGCCGCCGACGTAGGACTGCATGACGTGTGCCGCAACGACGTTCGGCAGCACCTCCTGCAGGATGTCGTTCGGCTTGGACTTACCCAGCAGGTTGCCGTGGTACATGGTCTGCATCGAGGTCATGCCGCCCATGCCGGTGCCCTGCGTGGAGGCCACCAGGCTCGGGTGCACCCAGCGCATCAGCTCGGTCGGGGTGAAGCCCGAGGACAGGAACGCGTCCACGGTCGCCACGATGTTCCACAGCGCAACCCGGTCGATCGAGTTGGCCATGTCCGGGGTGATGCCCCACACCGTCGGGTCGAACCCGGTGGGGATCTGGGCGCCGACCGTGCGCGACAGCTTGGTCTTGCGCGGAACCCGAATCTCGGTGCCCGCCTTGCGGATCACCTGCCAGTCACCGGAATCCGGCACCGGCCGGGCCACAGTGTGCTCGGGGTCGAAGGACACGAACGCCCGGGCGTCGGCCTCGCTGGACACCACGAAGCTGAAGTCCTTGTCCAGGAACACGCTGACCAGCAGCGGCGAGGCGTGATCGGGATCGATCGCACCGTCGTCGACGAACTCGCGGATACCGCAGCGCTCCACCACGGCGTCGTGGTAACGCTCCACGATCTCCGATTCGGGCACCAGTTCACCGGTCTGGGCGTCGTACCAGCCGGCCTTGGGATCGTCTTCCCACTTGACCAGACCGGTCGTCCAGGCCAGTTCCAGCACACCGGCCGCCGACAACTCGCCGGAGACCTCCATCTCGAAGCGGGTCCGCGACGAGCCGTACGGCCCGAGTTCGGCGCCACCGACGATGACGACCAGGTCCGCCGGGTCGACGTCGAGGTCTGCCCACTCCGGCGCGGGGGCCGGATTGTGTCCACGCGGCGGGGACGGCAGCGCGGCGATCGCACCGTCGTCCTCGTCGTCCTCGGATTCGCCTGCGGCACTGGCCATGTCCTCGCGGGCCTTGGCAGCCAGCTCGGCCATGTCGATCTTGATGTCGCCGAGTCCGCCGGTCAGGTCCGCCTTGACCGGGGCGTTGGCAGCGGCCACCTTGGCGTCCACCGTGCACAGGTTCAGCAGCATGGCTGCCATCTCCGCGGTGCTGTAGGTGGTGACGCCGGCCTCCTCGACCGCGCTGACGATGGCATCGTTGTGCCCCATCAGCCCGGTGCCCTTGGTCCAGCCGATCAGCGCATGCGCCAGGCTGACCCGGTCGGCCCAGGAAGCTTCGGCGCTCCAGCGGTTCACCAACGCGTCGAGCGCGGACTTGGATTCGCCGTAGGCGCCGTCGCCACCGAACATGCCGCGGTTGGGCGAGCCCGGCAGCACCACGTGCAGCCGCGACGCGATGTCACGCTCGGCACCGATCGTCGACAGGCCGCCGATGAGCCGCTGCACGGCCCACAGCAGCACCTTCATCTCCATCTCGGAGCGTGAACCCGCCTCCGACAGGTCCCCGGCCACACGCGGTGCGGCGAACGGGAACAGCAGCGTCGGGGTCTGCGCATCCTTGAGGTGGATCGATTGCGGCCCAAGGCTTTCGATCTGCTCGCTACCAACCCACTCGACCAGCTTGTCGATGTCGGCGTAGGACGCCATGTTGGCCGGGACCACCCACAGGGTGGCGCCGAAGCGGGCGTTCTCGCGGTAGAGCTCCTTGTAGAACGCCAACCGGTCGTCGTCCAGACGCGAGGTGGTGGCGATGACGGTCGCGCCGCCGTCGAGCAGCTGCCCGGCGACGGACGAGGCGATCGAGCCCTTCGACGCACCGGTCACCACGGCGACCTCATCGCTGTAGCGGCCCTTGCCCGGGTTCTCCGCACCGGCCGCGATGCGACCGAACAGCGAGGCGTGGATGGTGCGGCCGGCGGCCAGCGCCTTGCCCTGCCACCAATTCGCCTGGGTGGCAACGACATGTCCGGCGCCCTCGAAGCGCTCCGACAGGCGCGGCCACTCGGCGTCGATCTCGCCCTCGTCGGCCAGCCACAGCTTGACCAGGTCCTCACGGGCACTGGCCCAGCGGTCGTCGAACACGACGGCCTTCTTGGCGTCGAACGCCGGAGCCACCAATCGCGGCCAGTCCGAACCGAGTTCGGTGGTGACCAGGTCGATCAGCTCGGCGTCGGTCGCAGCCTCGGGGGCACCGACCGGTGCGTCCAGGCCGAGCTGGCCCAGCACCAGGCGCGCGGCCGAGGCCAGCACGCCGTCGGCACCGGTGACCTTCTCGGCGAACTCGTTCAGCGCGGCCGAATCCACCACGCCGCCGCCCCCGGCACCGCCGGCCGAGGGCAGGCTCACCGGCACACCCTGGCGGGCACCCACCGCGACCACCGCGGCATCGATGACCTTGTCGACGTCGGCGGCACTCGCCAGCGCGCCCGGGTGCAGCCCACCCAGATCGCCGCCACGAACGCTGCTGCCCTCACGGGTTCCCAGCGCCACCTCGACGGTGACGTGCTTGGCCCAGCCCGGACCCAGCTCCCAGGTCTTGGTGACACGCTCGGCGATGTAGGCCGGGCGCTTGCCCGACGGGCCGAACACGGTGCGCAGCTGATCGTTGATGGCGTCCGAGAGCACCGGGCCGAACGGCTTGTAGGTGCGGGCCAGCTTGCTGACCTGCCCCTTGAGCGCGCCCAGATCCGCCTCGGCGGCACCGTCGATGGCACCCAGGTTCAGCTCGGAACCCAGGTCGACCAGCAGCTGGTTACGGCGCGAGGACGCACCGTCGGTGATGGACTCGATGGAGTCCAGCCCCTCGATCTGGTCGATGCGCATCTTGGCGCTCAACGCGATCAGGCCGACAGTGGCATCGGCTGCGTCGAATCCGATGTCCTCGGGACGGGGTCCGCCCGACGGGGCAGCCGGGGCGGCCGCCGGTGCCGGGGCTGCCTCTGCGGCAGGCGCGGCCTCAGCGGACGGGCTTGCCGAGACCTCTTCGGCCTCCGGCTCCGGCTCCGGATCGGTGTCACTGGCGAACAGCACCGCGGCATCGCGCTCGGCGTTGAGCACCTCGACGGTGCTGTGCGCGAATTCGGGCAGCTTGAGCGTGTTGGTGGCCAGGCCGGCGACCGTCGGCGCGTTCTTCACGCCGATCTCGACGAACCGCTCGACCCCGAGTCCGCCTGCGGCTTCCTCGATGAACAGCAGGTCCTGGGTCTCGATCCAGCGCACCGGGCTGGCGAACTGCCAGGCCAGCAGCTCGATGACGACCTTGCGGCACAACTCGATCGGGCGCTCGTTACGCCAGGTGTCGTAGTCGGCGAGGATCTCGTCGAGCGGCTCGGCCGGCACCAGATCGCGGATCTCCTGGATGAAATCGCGGTCCAGCGTGAACGGCCGGGGCACCAGGTTCGGGATGTAGCGGCCGACGACCAGCTCCGGATCGCGGTCGCGCGGCAGCACGCGCTCCAGGCTGCGCCGGAAGTCGTCCACGCCCACCCGCAGCACGCTGGAGTGGAACGGCACGTCGATGCCGGGCACCAGGATGAAGGACCGCTTGCCGCCGCTGATCTCGCGACGACGCTCGACCTCTTCCTCCAGCGCTTCCAGACCGCGCACGGTGCCGGCGATCGCGTACTGCGAGCCGCGCAGGTTGAAGTTCACGATCTGCAGGAATTCACCTGTGCGCTCGGCGATCTCGGCGACGAAGTCCTCGACGTCCTCGTCGGCGAGGTCGATCTGCGACGGCCGGATCGCGGCCAGCCGGTAGTTGGAGCGGCCTCGCTCGTCGCGCGGCACGATGTCGTGCATCTTGGAGCCGCGGTGGAACACCGCCTCCAGCAGGCCTTCGAGCTCGATCACACCGGACACGCAGGCCAGCGCGGTGTACTCACCGACGGAGTGACCGCAGGCGATCGCGCCCTCGACGAACGCGCCCTGCTCACGCATCTCGGCAACCTGGGCGGCAGCCGTCGTGGCCATCGCGACCTGGGTGAACTGGGTCAGGTACAGCACGCCCTCGGGGTGCTCGTAGTGCACACCGGAGGCGATCAGCGACGTCGGGTTGTCGCGGACCACGTGCAGCACCGAGAAGCCCAGCGTGTCGCGGGTGAACTTGTCGGCCTTGTCCCACACCTTGCGGGCGGCCTTGGACCGGGCCCGGACCTCCATGCCCATGCCCTTGGACTGGATGCCCTGGCCGGGGAACGCGTAGACGGTCTTGGGTGCCGCGAGTCGCGCGGTCGCGGCCATCACCAGATCGGAGCCGATGCGGGCCTGAACTTCGACAACCTCTGCGCCGACGTCGATTCCGACCCGGTCGACGCGGAAGTCGACCTCGTCGCCCGGCTTGACCATGCCCAGGAAGCGGGCGGTCCAGCCGACCAGGTTGGCCGGCGGAATCGGCTTGCCGTCGGTGGCGGTGACGACGTGCTGCGCAGCGGCCGACAGCCACATGCCGTGCACGATCGGCGATTCCAGACCGGCCAGTAGCGCGGCGGCCCGGTCGGTGTGGATCGGGTTGTGGTCACCGGACACCACGGCGAACGGCCGCATGTCCACGGGCGCACCGATCGTGACGTCGCGACGGCGACGACGCGGGGTGTCGGTGGCGTTGTCCGAGATCGCGCCGCCGGCCCGCACCGGGTCGGTCAGCTCGGCCTCGCCGGTGCGGCCGCGGATCGCGAACCGCTCCTCCAGCGTGGCCAGCTCGGTGCCGTCGGCGGCAGTCACGACCACCGAAACCGGGACCACGCGGCCAACTTCAGTGTCATGTGCGGCCGAAGCCGTTGCGGTGACGGTCAATTCGGCGGGCTCGGTCGGCAGCGCGGCCAGCAGGTGCGCGGCGTGGTCCAGGTGGACCAGGCTCAGCAGACCTTCGACGACCGGGAAGCCTGAGTCGGTGGCGGCGGAGCCGATCGCGGCGAACACCGCGGGCCAGCAGCGGCCGACCAGGGCGTCCGGCACGACGGTCAGCGTCGGAGCCAGCGGCGCGCCGAAGGTGGCGGTGACGCCGGTGTGATCGGCGACCTGCTCGGGGTTCCAGGTGACAGTGACCTTGGCGGTCCCGTCGACGACGGGAGGCAGCGCGTCGGGTCCGTCCACCCCCGCGGCGATGGCGAGCACCGAACGCATCGCGGTCGCGGCATCGGAGACCTCGACGACCGGCGCACCACCGCTGCGGATGGCCTCGGTCAGAGTGAACCGGATCTCGATCCAGGTTCCCGACAGCGGCACCGACAGCACCACGTGCTGATCGTCGGCGACCTCAAGCCGTGCACCCGTGGAAGGGTGCGTGGCAGAACGGTTTTGAGATCCCTCGCGGACCTGCCACTCCGAGGCCGGGGCGATCCGGTGCACCGGGTTGACCGAGGTGCGACCGGCCCACAACACGTCGGGGGCGTCGAGCAGCACGGCCAGCGGACCGGCCACATCGCCACGGCCCTGGCGGCGCGACAGCACAGCCTGCGGCTGGGCGCCGGCGGCCAGCACCTCGTCGACGGCGGCCTGCTCGAAGCGGTCCAGCAGTTCACCGACGGGCTCGTCGACCCGGGTGATGCCGGCGACCGCGGCGGTGCCGGGGATGACGCACACCTGATCGGCGGCGTAGCGCGCATCGTGGGCCTGCCACAGCGAGTCGCTGCGCCACCAACGGCGCACGTCCTTGTCGATCACCGGGACGAAGTTGACCGGCTTGCCGAGCGTCTTGCACAGCTCGACGAAGAACGGCACATCAGCCGGGTGCAGTTGCACCGAAGCGGCGTCCGGGTACGCCGAGACCAGCGCGGCCAGCGCGGCCTTCGGGTCCTCCAGCAGCGCCTCGCCGTCGCCGGAAGCTTCGAACAGCGTCTCGATCGGACCGAAATCCTGTGCGTGCAAACGTGCTTCGGCACGCTTGAGCATCTGCTCGAAACGGTCGCGCCAGGTGATGTCCAGCCACGGCGAGTCGTCACGCTTGGTGTCGGCGGTGCTGTTGCCCTCGCCGATCGACAGTTCGAGGTAGCGGCGCAGCCACTGCAGGTAGGTCATGTCGGCGACATCGCCGAAGTACGGCTTGGCGGTGTCGGCCATCGCGGCGATGATCTCGTCGCGGCGCGCGGCCACCGCTTCGGCGTCACCGGCCACCTCGTCGAGCAGCCGGCCGCAGCGCGACGCGGTGTTGTCGATCTCGTGGATGTCGGCGCCGAGCTGGCTGCGTCCGGAGGCCATGCCGCCCGAGGCCTTGCCCGCACCCACCCATGCCTCGGTGCCCTTGGTGTCCACCAGCAGCTGCTTGACAGCGGGTGAGGTGGTGGCCTCAAGGGCGGCCATGGCGGCGGTGCCGACCAGGATGCCGTCGATCGGCATCAGCGGGTAGCCGTGGGTGGCCGACCAGCGGCCGGACAGGTAATCGGCGGACCGCTCGGGGGTGCCGATGCCACCACCGACGCAGATGGTGATGTTGGACCGGCTGCGCAGCTCGGAGTAGGTGGCGAGCAGCAGGTCGTCGAGGTCCTCCCACGAGTGGTGGCCACCGGCGCGGCCGCCCTCGATGTGAACGATCACCGGCTTGGTGGGCACCTCTGCCGCAATCCGGATGACCGAGCGGATCTGCTCGACGGTGCCCGGCTTGAACACCACGTGGCTGATGCCGAGGTCATTGAGCTCGCCGATCAGCTCGACGGCCTCTTCCAGGTCCGGGATGCCGGCACTGACCACGACGCCGTCGATCGGTGCACCGGACTGGCGAGCGCGCTGCACCAGCCGCTTGCCGCCGACCTGCAGCTTCCAGAGGTACGGATCGAGGAACAACGTGTTGAACTGGATCGCCCGGGCTCCAGCAGCTCGCCCAGCTCGGCGATGCGATCGTTGAAGATCGGCTCGGTGACCTGCCCACCACCGGCGAGTTCGGCCCAGTGGCCCGCGTTTGCTGCGGCCGCGACGATCTTGGCGTCCACTGTGGTCGGGGTCATACCCGCCAGCAGGATCGGCGAGCGCCCGGTGAGCCGGGTGAACTTGGTGGAGAGTTTGACCGATCCGTCGGGCAGGCTCACCACGGTCGGGGCGTAGCTCGACCACGGTCGGGCCACCTCGGGCACCGCGCCGATGGTGAACAGATTGCGCTGGCCACCGCGGGTCGCCGCGGGCACGATCCCGATGCCGAGGCCGCGCACCACCGGGGCGGTCAGGCGGGTCAGGATGTCGCCGGGGCCGAGGTCCAGGATCCAGCGGGCGCCCGCCTCGTGCAGGTCGGTGATCTCGTCGACCCAGTCCACCTGGCTGACGAGGATGGCCTCGGTCATCTCGCGGGCGAGCTTGACGTCGATTCCGACGGCCTCGGCCCAACGAGCGACGATGTCGACGCCGTCGGCCAGGCGCGGGGTGTGGAAACCGACCTCGACCTGCACCGGGTCGAAGACCGGGGCGAAGACCGCACCGCCGCGGACTTTGCTCTTGCGCTCGGCCTCTTCCTTCTCAGCGATCTGGTTGCAGTAGAGCTCGAACCGCGACAGCTGTTCAGGTGTGCCGGTGATCACAACGGAGCGACGGCCGTTGCGGATGGAGAGCACCGGGGGCAGCACGGTGCGAACGTCCTGGCTGAACTCTTCGAGCAGTTCGTAGATGCGCTCGGGCTCGGCGTTGGTGACCGACACCATCGGCGGGCGGTCGCCCAGCACGGTGATCCCGCGGCGACGGGCCACCAGGGTGCCTGCCGCGCCGATGAGCTGCGCCAGCGCCAGCAGCTGCACATCCTTGGCCCCCTTGGCGGCCAGGGCCTCGACAGCCAGCACGCCCTGGGAATGCCCGGCGACGGCCACCGGCGGGGTGGCGGTCAGGTCCATGCCCTGACGGGCCAGCGCACGCCCCGCGGCGATCTGGGTGAGCAGGACACCCGGAACCGAGACGGCGGCCGACGTCAGCTGCTTGTCGGACGGCACCGGCTCCTCGGCGGCCAGCGCGCGGACCCACTGCAGCGGCTCGAACCCGATGGGCCGCACCACGACGAGCTCGGAGGCGACCGGCTCGAGCAGCAACTCGGCCTCGCCGGCCAGGGTCGCCAGTTCGGCCTCGATACCGGCCGAGGACACCAATTCCTCAAGGGTCTCCAGCCAGGCGCTGCCCTGGCCACCGAAGGCCACTGCGTAGGGCTCTCCGGCGCTCAGCCGGTCGACGAGCGCGTGGGTGGAGTCAGCCTGCCGACCGTCGGATCCTGAGTCGTCGTTGCGACCGGCGGACACCCGGTCGTGTTCGTAGATCGTCACTGGCGCTATCTCCTCGTGCTGCTCTGGTGTTGTCGCGTGTGGCTGTCGCGTGCGGTGTTAGGTATCTGTCTGCATGTCTGGGGCGGTGTGGCTGCCCGGGCGACAGGCCAACGGCGATTCAGCGTCGAATCAGGCCGGAACGCAGGCCGCCGGAGCTCTCCGGACGGTGTCGCTCACGTTCCCGCCGTACTAAGAGTGTCATAAGAGCAGATGGGCTTTTTCCGCCCAGATTGGTTACTGGCGAGTTCTACGCATGGGTAACCGCCGGTAACGTAACGCGCCACCGACCGGCGGCCAAAGCCATTCGGGACAAACGTCCTGTTGGCAGGTGGTTACGGTCGAGTAGCCACAACTGCGCAGATCAAGGCAGTATTGTTATCGAATCGTTATCTAAATTTTCCGCCACATCGGAGGCCTCGAAGCGGCCGCGATCCAGCAGACAATCAGGCCGATTCTGTCTAGCGAATCCGGCGCATCCGAGCAAAAAGTTTGCTGGAATATCTTACTCGTCGGTAACTATTCAGTCCCACTGGCCGAATCGCGGCTTGAGGATGTGGTTGACGTCCACCCCGACACCGCCGACATTGCGCTGGTCGATCTCGACCTGATGAAGGTGTGCCGCGGGATGGGCGATCCGCCCCGGCGAGCCCCAGTTGTGCTGCCAGAAGTATGCGCCGAGCCCGTCCTGCACAGCCCATTCGATCGTCTTGGAGTTGGCGTACACGCCGACGCGTTGATGCCCGAGAACGGTCTCCCAGCCGCGCAGATACGGCGCCACCTGCCGTTTGTACTGATCGAAGCTCGGATCGTCGTCGATCGACGCATAGATCGGGGCGCCTACCGAACCGCCCGCCGAGGAGTGCAATTGCCAGCCGCGTTTGGCGTGCTGAATCCCGGCGCGCTGCCCGCCCAGCCAGTCGGCGGTGTGCTCCTTGCCGTACTGATAGCAGGACACGATCTTCAGGCCGTTCTGGTACAGATCACGGGTTTCGGGCAGCTGAATCGGCTTACCGAGCATCCACGCGCCTCCGGGCCGGCGGTCCGAGACGTACCGAATTGCTCCGATGGCTCCTGACGTGCGGATATCAGCGGCACTGATGACGCCGGCGGCGTAATCGAGCAGCACGCCCAGTGGTGCGGCCCCGGCCGGCGGCGCGGTCACGCCGGCGCCGACGGACGCCAGGCCCGTACCCAGCCCGATCAGCGCGGGGGCAGCGGCCGCGTATTTGAGCAGTTCGCGTCGGGATATCGACACGTGCCTCAGATTACGACACGTACCTCAATATTCACTTCAACGCCACTGGTCACAGACATATCCAGATTCACACCCGCACCGTTCGGCGATCGAGCAGGCCTCAATCGGCCGGGGTCAACCCCGCCCGCAGGGCCCGGTCCACCCCTGCCGACACAACGGCCCGGGTCAGCTCAAGCAGGCGGTCGTCGGATGGCGCGCCTTCATGTTCGGCGACGGCCGCGGCGGTCGATTCGGCCAGCCGATCGATCGCCATGTCCGTCGATCGGGCGAGCTCGGCCATGGTCCGGATGCAAAGCCCCTGATCCTCGGCGCCGCTGAGGAACGCGACCAACGCGGGGTCGGTCACCTCCACGGACCCCTCGGCGATGCGCACCAACCCGAACTCCACGAGTGCGCGGACATCGTCGTCGGCCGGATCCACATTCAGGGTCAGCGCTTTCGGCCTGCACCAGCCCGAGCTCTGGATGCCCAATGTGTCGGGCAGGTCCTTGCCGCTGCGCAAGCCGGCGAAGAACTCGGCGATGTGCGCAGAGTTGTAACCCTTGGCGAGTAGCTGGCTGATCGCCGTCAATTGAGCCAGGTGCCGCTCGCCGTAGTACGCCGAGCGCCCGACGCGCCGCGGCGAATCCAAGAGGCCGCGCTCACGATAAGCGCGGATATTGCGAGCGCTGACGCCGGAAATGCGCGCCAGGTCTTCCAGCCGATACTCAACCAAGCCGACGTGCTCCGCGTCGGTTTGAACAGCGATTCATGCCGACACCCTACCCTCCGATTAATACCGCGAGCGAATTTAGACTTGGATGAATCGATCATCGGCGGACTCCGCAAGTACGCCGGTTATCAGCGCATATGTCGCAACACTGGTCACAAGCCTTACGCGTGGCTGCATTTTCAGCCAACTCCGCGAATCAGGTGAAAGCCGGCCCCGCGGCCAAATTCACAGCCGCCACAAAGAAGTCCGTTCGCTTCGGCGCCCGCGGTACGAGAGCATGTACGTCTGTCCCGAGAAACACATTTGGCGAAAGGTGCCCGCGTGCGTCCCTGGATCGTTTGGGCCACCGGACTACTCGCCTACATCATCGCCGTCCTCGACCGCACAACCCTCGGCGTCTCGGGTCTCCAGGCCGCGGACAGATTTGCCGCGAGCCCGGGTGTGCTGTCCACGTTCGTCGTGCTGCAGGTGGTCGTGTACGCGGCGGCTCAGATTCCCGCCGGATTGCTGTTGGACCGCTTCGGTTCCCGTGTGCTCATCGTCTGCGGGGCCGCGCTCATGACTGCCGGCCAGCTCGTCCTCGCACTCAGCGAGTCGCTGCCCGCGGCCATCGGCGCACGGGCGATCGTCGGCCTGGGTGACGCCCTGACGTTCATCTCGGTTCTCCGCCTGGTGCCGCACTGGTTCGAGCCGGCTCGCGTCCCGTTGGTGGCCCAGTTGACCGGAATCTGTGGCCAGCTCGGTCAGGTCCTGTCCGCGGTCCCGTTCCTCGCGATCCTCACCGGCTCTGGGTGGACGCCGGCATATCTGTCGGTCGCCGCGTTCGGACTCGTCGTGATCGTGTTGGCACTGGCCCTGATCCGCAACACCCCACACGGTTCGGCGAAGGCGTCCGAGCCGATCTCCCTGCACACCACGCTGTCTCGTATCAAGACCGTCTGGCTGCGGCCCGGCACCAGGCTCGGATTCTTCACCCATATGGGCACCCAGTTCTCGGTCACGGTGTTCGCGCTGATGTGGGGAGTGCCTTATCTGACCGTGGCGCAGGGACTTTCAGAGACGGCGGCGGGGTCCCTGCTGACCGTCTCGGTGGTGGCCGCCATCACGGCCGGAATCATGATCGGCGTGTTCACGGGCCGCCATCCGCACCGTAGGTCGCGTCTGGTGCTGTGGATCATCGCCAGTAACGCCGTGGTGTGGACCGTGGTGCTGGCCCTCCCCGGCCCGGCGCCGGTGTGGTTGTTGGTGGTCCTCATCGTCGTCATCTCGGTCGGCGGTCCCGGTTCGATGGTCGGCTTCGACTTCGCCCGCACCTTCAACCCGAGCCACACTCTCGGTACCGCCCAGGGCATGGTGAACATGGGTGGCTTCCTGGCGGCACTGCTGGTGATGCAGGCCATGGGCCTGATCCTGTCCGGTACCGACAGCTACTCGTTCGCGTCGTTCCGCCTGGCGTGGTCAGTGCAGTACGTGGTGTGGATCCTGGCCACGATCGGAATCCTGATCACCCGCAGCAAGACCCGCCGGCTGCTGGCAGCCGAACAGGAACGAATGCTGTTGGAGAGCTTCGAAACTCACCCCGGGCGGTGAACGTCCAGGCGCCGACCGACGATCTCGGCGGCGTGCCGGTGCCCGACCGCCTCGAACCCGACGACGACCACCACCGGGGCCGCGGTCACGACCAGTAGGCACACCGCCATCGAAGTCCCGCCCGCCGCCAGTGCCACCGCGGCCACGAGCACCACCGCGGCCAGCACCAGCAACAGTGCGTGCAGCAGATCGAAATCGCCGACCAGGAGTGAGTAGATGACGAACATCGCGACCAGGTAGATGCCCACCGGAATCGCCACCGCCAGCACGGTCTCGACGGAGTCCAGCTTCGATTGACCGTCGACGTAGTAGGCCGCCACGTGTAGTCCGGCGCCGGTGGCCACGATCGCCGCGTACACCGCCAGGTGCAGATACCCGTACCAGAACGAGAGCCTGCGCTGGGCATGCAGCAATGCACCGGCCGGCACAAGAAAGTACACCCACCACATCCCGAAGGTGAGCCCGATTCCGGAGGCGACGAGCAAGATGGCGTCGGTGGTCCAGCCGTGCTCCCCCACCGCCGCGGTCAGGGACGCCACCGTGCCGACCACGCCTTCGCCCAACGCGATGATCGCGAGCAGTCCGTAGCGCTCGGCGACATGGTGCGCGTGCCACGGGGTGCCACCCATCAGCCGCTCGGCCAGGATCGGTCCGCTGATCTCCACGACCATCAGCACCAGTGCGGTGACGAAGAAGACCGTCAGCGAGGTCGATACGAAGATCTGCGCCACCCAGCCGATCTGGGCGACCACCACCGCCGACGCGTAGGTAAGACAAGCCCGCCGGCGCGGCGGATCCTGCACGGCAGCGCGCAACCACTGCCCCACCAACGCGATTCGCATCACCACATAGCCGGCCACCATCACCACGTTGTCGACGTGCCCGCCGTGTTCGATGGAGGCGAAAACCGGGGGAATACCCAGCGCGAGGATGATGACGCCGACCATCTGCAGCATCGTCATCACCCGGTAGATCCAGTCGTCGGTGTCGTAGGCGGACGCGAACCAGGTGAAGTTCATCCACGCCCACCAGATCGCGAACGCGGCGAACCCGAAACCCGCCAGCCCGGCCGACACGTGGCCCTCGGCCATCAGATGCGCGAATTGCGCGGCCGCCACCCCGAAAGCGATCACAAAGGTCAGGTCGAACAGCAATTCCAGCGGGGTCGCCACCCGGTGCTGCTCGTGCGGGTCGCGTCCCGCCATCCGGCTCAACCGGTGCGTTTGAACCGGACCAGGTCTGTCCTCGTTCACACTGATATGTCCCTTCGTCGCCAGATTTCACCGCAATTCCATCGCATCGGGGCGCCGGACCACGGATTGCCCACGGCGTGGTGGAAGAAATGTGCGCCAAATACAGGTAGTGCACTACTGATGTCAGGGCCGCAGCCAGGCTCGAGGATGAACGTGTGTCCAAGCAATTCACGCTGAATCTCCTCGGCGAGTTCGCCGTCTACCGCGACATGGAGCCGCTGGTGCTACCGCCGTCATGCCGCCGGTTGGTGGCATTGGCCGCGGTGAAGCGCCGCGAGCTGCACCGCAGCTGGGTCTGCGACCTGCTGTGGCCGGGCAGCCCGCCGCACAAGGCGGTGTCCTCGCTGCGATCCGCGCTGTGGCGATTGCGACCACTGGGCGCCGACACCCTGCTGGTCGTGCGACACCAGTACGTCAGCCTGGCGCCCGAGGTGAAGGTCGACTGGCACGAGGCACTCGCACAGCACGAGGCGATGGCGGTGATCGACGGCCGACCCGTACCCGCGCTCACCCATCCCGCCCTGCACCGGCTGGTTCGGAGCGGTGACCTGCTCGAAGGCTGGTCGGACACCTGGTGTGTCGCGGAGCGCGACCGCTGCCCGGGCCGTCAAGCGGTCCGTCCTGGACATTCCCGAGGGCGGGCCGAGGCAGGTAACGCACTACGCAGGCCCGGGCGCACCGCACCGCCCCGGCTCGCTCGGGGGCCGGCACCACAACGACAACGCGGGGTGCCTGCCATGAGTGCGCTACTGCTCTGCCTCGTCGTGATGGCCGCACTGGTCACCGCGTTGGCGGTACACGAACTCCAGACATGGCTGGAGCGGTGGGCATACGAACGGCACGCTCAGGACTGACGCCGTTCGGCTGAAGGCGCTGCTACACCGGGTCGAACGACGAGATCAACCAGTTGCCGTCGATCTTGTTCATCCCGACCTTGACCGCGCTCGCCGCGAAGCTCCCGTTCGGATTCTCGGCGCTGGTGGTGGCCTGGTTGACGAACACCAGCACCACCGCCGAATCCGGATGGATCTCCGAGACGGCTGAGCGCACGACTGCTGCCGTGGTCTTGACCGCCTTCTGCTTGGCGGCGGGGGCGACGATCTCCTGCGTGAACTGGGTGTAGTACGACAGGAAATCTCCGGTCAGGTGCGACTTGGCGGCGGAGAAATCTCGGTCGAGACTGTCCGGTGCGTAGGTCAGCAGGGCCGTCGTGCCTTCGCTGGCTGCCTTGAGCACCGTCGCCGACGCCGCCTCACCGGTCTGCTGATCGACGCGGAACTGCGCGAAGTACAGCCAACCGGCCAGCGCCGCCGACGCGATCAGCGCCACCACCAGAGCCAGCGGGAACCACAGCCTGGTCAGCGTCTGCCGCCACCCGCGGGCCGGCTCGGCGCCGGCCGCGTCGCTGTCGCCGTCGGCCGGATCAGCCTCGGCTGCGTCCTGCTCCTCGACGGCTTCTGCGGTGCCTTCCGGCTCGACGGTCGTCTCGGAATCTTTCTCGGTCTCTTTGATGTCCTGGTCCAGGGTCACGGCACGAACTCGACTTTCGACAGCTTGATCTGGTCACCTTCGCGGACCATGTCGACGGCCACCCGCCAAGGCCGTGGTTGTTTGTTGGCACCGGTGGTGTTGGTGACCTGGGTGTTGACGGCGACCAGGACGACGGCGTTGTTGTCGCTCATGGTGTCGACGGCGGCGGCGGTCACGTTCGCCTCGGTCACCACCTTTGCGTCCTGGGCAAGCTTCACGAAGTCCTTCGACTGCGCCTCGAAGTCCTCCCGGAACTCGCCCGTCGAGTTGTCGAGGATGTTCTTGACGGCATCTTGGGCGTGGTTGAAGTCCAGGGACATGAGGGTCACGACGGTTTGGCGGGCCGCCGCGGTGTATTCGGCCGCCAACTGCTGGCGATGCTCGGCCTGCCGGTGGTGCCAGATCATCCAGCCGCTGACGCCGAGCAACGCGGCGATGACGATGAGTGTCAGGCAGCTCGCCAGGACCTTCCAGAACAGACGCGAAACCCGCACCCGCGGCAGGCGGCGGGCCGACTTGCCCTCTCCCTCGCCGGCCTCGACGTCGACTTCTGGCTCCGCTTCCTCCAGCGGCTCGGCTTCGACCGCCTCCGCCTCTGTGTCGACGCCGGCGGTCTCGGTGATCTCAGGGGTGCCGGACGCATCGTGATCGGCGGTGTCGGCGGGCTCGGTGGCCGGCGCTTCGTCGGCCACATCTTCGGCCACGGTCGCGTCCACGTCGTCCTTGTCGGCGGCAGCCTCGTTGCGCAGCCGGATGGCGCGGGCTCTTGCCCGCGCGGCGACCGCCACGGCCTCGGCCTCTGCGGCCTCGGCTTCGGCCTGTTCGGCCAACTTCAGTGCGTCGCTCGGTGACGCGTCATCTTCGCTAGTATCGAGTACCGGCGACGAAGGCTTGCGGGACGGCATGCCGACCTCCTGTCCGTTCAGCAGCCTGCTTAACGAGAATTACGTTATCAGTTTGCGGTAGTGACCCGAGAGTACATCATCGATAGCAGGCGCATAAATGGCTATTTACCTGCGGAAATGATGTTTACGTGCTGTGCGCGCACTTAGTTCGGACTCGCCGTCACTCGCGCCTCTAGCTCATTCTTCATCACCTTGCCGGTGGCATTGAGTGGAAGTTCGTCGAGAAACTCGACATACCGGGGCACCTTGTAGCCAGCCATGCGCTCGCGGCCCCAGGCGATCACGTCCTCGGCGGCGATCGGCGCGGCACCGAGGTCGTCCCGCAGGACCACGAACGCCTTGCCGACCTGGCCCATCCGCTCGTCGGCGACACCGATGACGGCAACCTGCGCAATCGCCGGATGCTCGAGCAGGAATCCCTCGATCTCGGCCGGGTAGGCGTTGAAGCCTCCGACGATGAACATGTCCTTCTTACGTCCGACGATCCGCAGCCTGCCGGACTCGGTGAACTCGCCGAGATCTCCGGTGTGCAGCCAGCCGTCGGTGTCGATCGCCTCGGCACTGGCCGCCGGATCGTCCAGGTAGCCCTGCATCACGTTGTAGCCGCGCACCAGAACCTCGGTGTCGTCGGCGATGCGAACGTCGATCCCCTCGCACGGCAGCCCCGCGGTGGTGGCCACATCCTCGGCCGAGTCACCTGGCCGTGACAGCGTGACGTTGCCCGCCTCCGTGAGGCCGTAGCCGGTCATCAACGTCTGGAACGGCAACTCCTCGCGGATGCGACGCACCAGTTCCACCGGGATGTCGGCGGCACCCGTCACCCCTGCCCGCAGGGTCGCCAGCCGGTCACGGTCCGCGACGGCCAGCAATGAGTGGTAGAGGGTGGGCGGGCCCGGCAGCATCGTGATGCGTTCGCGCTCAATCAGTTCCACCACATTGTCGACGTCGAACACCGCAACCGGCAGCATCGTCGCACCGCGGAGGAATGACGCCACCAACCCCGCCTTCAACCCGAAGGTGTGGAAGTACGGGTTGATCATCAGGTAGCGATCGCCCTCGCGCAGATCCGCCAGGGTGGCCCACTCCTCGTAGGCCCGCAGCGTCTGGCGATGGTTCATCATCGCGCCCTTGGGTCTGCCCGTGGTGCCCGAGGTGAAGATGACATCGGCGATGTCGGAGGGCTCCACATCACGCGTGAACGGACTTCCACTACCCAGGAAGTCCGACTTGAGATCGATGGCCGGAACATCGAGATCAGCCTCGGCGAACGTGAAATCCTGCCCGAGGAAACCGTTTTGGATCATCACCGCCTTGGCGCCGCTGCGCACCACCACGTCGGCGGCCTCTTCGGCCTTGAACCGCGTGTTGACCGGGACCAGGACGCCGCCGGCGGCCATGATCCCGAATGCGGCGATGATCCACTCGGCCGAATTGGGAGCCCAGACCGCAACCCTGTCCCCCTTGTCCACGCCGAACTCGGCGAACGCACCCGAGGCTTTGCGGATGCGCTCGGCGAGCTGGGTGAAGGTCAGACGCAGCGGACCGTCGGCCCCGGCCGGATTGTCGCCATAGTCGACGACCGCCTCCGTATGGCCGAAACGGTCCGCTGCACTCAAGACCATCTCGGGGATGGTCTGCCAATTCGACTGCGTCACAGGGTAACGAGACGACCCAAGTTGCCACCCATGATCTTGGCCTGATCCTCGACAGACAGGTGCTCGAGCGCGGTCACGTAGTGCGTCGGCTCGGCCAGACCCTCAGGGTGCGGCCAGTCGGAGCCGTACAGCACCTGGTCCACACCGATCAGGTTGATCAGGTCGTCGATGCCCTCCTCGTAGAACGGGCTGACGTAGATCCGGTTCTTGATCTCCTCGATCGGGTTGCCCAGGAACG
Source organism: Mycobacterium sp. 134 (assembly GCF_048282715.1). NCBI lineage: Bacteria > Bacillati > Actinomycetota > Actinomycetes > Mycobacteriales > Mycobacteriaceae > Mycobacterium > Mycobacterium sp. 134. Next base: position 2,062,466 of record NZ_JBLVUN010000008.1, on the reverse strand, counting down.
CCTCGGGGGCCTTCTTGTAAACCTCGGCCATGGAGTCCAGCAGCGGGAACATCCACTTCGATCCGGCCTCGACGATGCCGACCTTGAGCTTCGGATGGCGGAACAGCGCACCGTGAATCACCCAGGAGCCCACCGCGTCCTGAATCGGCCGCCACTCGTTGAGGATGTTCATCGCGTTGGTCTGGAACGGCAGCATCTCCTGCACCGTGCCGTCCCACTCCGAGGTGTAGCGCGAGTAGCCGCTGTCGGAGGAGTGCATGCCGACGAACACGTCGTACTCGACGCAGCGTTCCCAGAAGGGATCGAACTCGGGCAGCGCGAACGAACGCGGGCCACGGAAGCCGGGCACCGGGGCCGGGCGGATCAGGATGGCGCGAGCGCCGCGCTTCACACACCACTCCAGTTCCTCGATCGCCTTCTCGACGATCGGCAGGGTGATGACCGGGGTGGTGAAGATGCGGTTCTGGTAGTTGAAGCCCCAGACCTCGTCCAGCCACTGGTTGAGCGAGTGGACGATGACGTGGATGGCGACCGGATTGTCGCGCAGCCGCTCCTCGATGAGGCTGGCCAGCGTCGGGAACATCAGGCTGCGGTCGACGCCGAGTTCGTTCATCAGCTCCAGACGCGGCTCCGGCTCGAAGAACGCCGGGATGGACCGCATCGGCTCACCGAACAGCTCGCGCTTGCTCTTGCCGTCCGGGTTGCCGAACTTGAAGTACTCCTCCCAGGCACCTGGCTTGGCGACATGCGAGAACGTGGGGTTCGGGATGTAGTTGCTGATGTGGCCGTCGATCGCGATCTTGGTGCGGCCGTTGACCTCGACGTACTGGACGATGTCCTTGTACTCCTTGGGGAGGTACTTGGTCATCGCCTCGGGCGGCTCGTAGAGGTGGTTGTCCGCGTCGAACAGCGGAAACGGAATGTCGACCCTATGCGACAGTTGTCCCATGGAAAACTCCTTTGCAATTCTAGAGAATCATATTCTCACTTGATAGCTGCCGCAATGCCCAGCTCGGCCCGAGGGCTGCTCACCGGGCGATTGCAGCAATCTCCTGACGGATGACGAACTTCTGAACCTTGCCGCTGGCCGTGCGGGGAAAATCTTCGGCCTGATGTAGCTCTTCCGGCCATTTCTGCCGGGCCACCCCGCAGGACTCGAAATGCGCCCGGACCTGATCGAGGGTGGGCATCGTGCCGCCGTCGCGCACCCGAAGGACTGCGGCCACCCTCTCGCCCAGGCGCGCGTCCGGTGCGGCCACCACGATCGCCTCGATCACATCGGGCAGGCCGAGCAGGACCTCTTCCACCTCCAGCGCGCTGATGTTCTCGCCGCCCCGGATGATGAGGTCGGTGGTCCGGTCGGTGATGGTGAGGTACCCGTCGTCGTCGAGCACTCCGATGTCGCCCGTTCGATACCAGCCGTCGGAGTCGAAATGCTTTGCGGTGAGGGCATCGTCGGTATAGCCGAGACACAGATCCGGTCCACGGCTGAAGATCTCGCCGTCCGGCCCGAGCCGGATCTCGACACCGGGACGCACATTGCCGTCGGTGTACAGACGCTTGGCCTCGGGCGCACCTGCACCGGATCCGGTGATCGACGGATGTTCGGTGCTGCCGTAGGAACGGAAGACGAACAGGCCCAGGTCGGCCAGTCGGCGGGTGACGGCCGCGGGCACGGTCGAGCCGCCCAGACCGACGGTGGTGAACCGGGCCAGATGGCGTTCGCTGAACTGCGGGTGGTCCATCAGGCTGGTGACGAAATACGGTGGCCCGCCACCGATCGACAGTTCGTCACGCTCGATCAGTTCCAGCACCTTGCCCGGATCCCAGACGTCGCACAGATCGATCGGGGCACCCTCCAGCACCGGGATCAGGAACGCGCCGAGCATGCCGATGAAGTGCCCGACGGGCGTGGCGGTGAGCTGACGACCCCGGTCCGGCGGGTAGTTCTCCAGCAACTGGCGGGTTTCGAAACCCAGCGTCTGATGGCTGTGGACAACACCTTTGGGCTCGCGGGTGGTGCCGGAGGTGAAGGCGATCAGGGCCGGCGCCGCCGGATCCGCGGTCAGGGTGCCGCTCATCGGCTCGTCGGCGAGGAGGCCGGTGAACGAGCTGTGCCGACGCTCCGCGCGCGCGTGCTCGTCGGCGCCGACCAGACCCACGATCGGGACATCGGCACACAGATCGGGTTCGAACTTCATCCGGCCGAATTGCTCGGTGGTGATGAACACCTTCGGCCTCGCCGTGGCCATGATGTGGCCGAGTTCCCTGCGTCCGTAGAAGTGCACGATCGGCACCGTCACGGCCCCGAGGAATGCCGAGGCCCAGAACGCGGCCGCAGCCTCCATCCAGTTCGGCAATTGCAGGGCCACGACGTCACCGGGTCCGACCCCGCGATCGCGCAACCCGGCGGCCAGTCGCCGCGCGGTGCGCTCGACCTCGCCGAAGGTGCCCTGGTACGGACGGGTCGCGGAGTGCACGTAGAACCCGGCATCGGGGCTGGCGGCCAAACCGTCGGCCAGCATCTGGCCCAGGGTTTCAGGCCGCCACCAGCCTTCTTCGACGTACCGTTTGGTCAGCTCAACGGGGATGTCGCGCACAACGATGATGTTATTCTCATCAAACGAGAATGCCAATCCCGGAACTGGAGAACGTTTGATGGTCGACCTCGAAATCGACGGCGAACTGGCGGTCATCACGATCGACCGTCCGCAGGCGCGCAACGCCATCTCGCTGGACACCATGGATGCGCTGAACAAGGCCTTGGACGGCGCTGCAGGCGCGTCCGCCCTGGTGATCACCGGCGGCGGCGACCGCGCCTTCGTCTCCGGGGGCGACCTCAAGGAACTGGCAGCACTGCGCACCGAACTCGAGGCTTCCGAGATGGCTTGGCGGATGCGCACGATCTGCGACCGCATCGCGGGTTTCGACGGACCGGTCATCGCGGCGCTCAACGGCCATGCCCTGGGCGGCGGCGCCGAGGTCGCCGTGGCGGCAGACATCCGAATCGCCGCCGATGACATCAAGATCGGGTTCAACCAGGTGGCCCTGGCGATCATGCCCGCGTGGGGCGGGGCCGAACGGCTCGCCACCCTGGTCGGCCGCAGCCGGGCGCTGCTACTCGCCGGAACCGGTCGCATCCTCGGCGCGCGCGAGGCCGAGCAGGTCGGCCTGATCGACCAGGTCGTCCCCCGGGCCGAGTTCGCCGAGACCTGGCGGTCGACGGCGCAGCTTCTGGCCCGGCGTCAGGCCGGCGAGGTCAAGCGCGTGATCAACGGGGTTTCGACCACCGAGGCGGTCGCGGCCTTCGCCCGGCTGTGGTGCTCCGACGAGCACTGGGCCGCCGCGGACAAGGTGATGAACAAGGGCAAATGAGCCCACCGGCGCCGTTGGGCGGACGTCAGCCGCCCAACTCCCGGACCGGATCACCGCCGTCCCAGCCGGCGGCCTGCGCGCGCACATACGCGGCCATGCCGGCCGAGGCCTCGGTCAGCTCCATGATCTCGACGATCGAGGCACCCGTCGGCGGTTCGAAGTAGGCGAAACGCACTCCCTCCCCTTCTCCGCCCGACCACACCTGGGGCCAGCCCGCCTCGCCGAGCTTGGTCATCGCCGCATCGAAATCGTCTGCCCAGTAGGCAAGTTGGTGAAAGCCTCCCGCGCGGGAGCCGTCGAGGAACTCGGTGAAGATGCTGGGAGTGTCGTCGAGTTGCTGGATCAACTCGACCTGGAGGTCACCGCTGTTGGACAGCGCCAGGGACAGTTTCACCTCGCACGGCGCGCCGCGGTAGGTCACCCGCTGCGGCAGGTCGCGGATCACGAACCACGGGCCGACGCCCATCTTCAGCCAGCCCCCTATCGCCTCGTCCAGATCGGTGACCACATATCCGATCTGACGGACCTCCCCCGGTAGAACCTCGCTCACGCCGCCTCCATCCGTCCACACCGTCTCAACTGCACCAGCGAGCCTACCGAGAGTCGGTTCTCACTAGACGAGAATTGCATTTCCAGTTATCGTCAGCGACGTGTCAACTCAGAAGGCTCTGGCGCCCGAGATCTCGACGTGGCCCGACGCCGAACCCCAGCTGATCGGCAGCCGCTGCACCGACTGCACGGCCACCACGTTCCCCGCCCAGGCCCGCTGCCCCAAATGCTCCGGCGGCAACACCGAACAGGCCCTGCTGCCCCGACGCGGCACCGTCATCGCCTGGACCACCCAGGGCTTCCCACCCGGCGCCCCCTACAAAGGACCCACCGGGAAAGCCTTCGTCCCCTTCGGCGTCGGCCTGGTCGAACTCGCCGACGACACCGGCCCCGTCCTACGCGTCGAAGGCCGCCTCACCGAAAACGACCCGGCCAAACTGCAATTCGGCATGGACGTCGAACTCACCATGATCCCGTTCACCACCGACGAAGAGGGCAACGAAATTGTCACCTTCGCCTTCCAGCCCGTCTAGAGAGGCCTCGCACATGACCAATGACGTAGCGATCATCGGCGTCGGCCTGCACCCGTTCGGCCGATTCGACAAGACCGCGATGCAAATGGGTGCCGAGGCAATCCAATTCGCTCTCGAGGATGCGGGCCTGGAGTGGAAGGACATCCAGTTCGGGTTCGGCGGCAGCTATGAGGTGTCGAATCCCGACGCGGTCACCAGGCTGGTCGGGCTGACCGGCATCACGTTCACCAACGTGTTCAACGCATGTGCCACCGCCGCCAGTGCGATCCAGCAGACCGCCGACACGATCCGGCTGGGCAAGTACGACATCGGCATCGCGATCGGCCTGGACAAGCATCCACGCGGTGCGTTCACCGATGACCCGGCCAAACTCGCCCTGCCGCAGTGGTACGCGGAAAACGGCCAGTTCGTCACCACCAAGTTCTTCGGCATCAAGGCCAACCACTACATCCACAAGCACAACATCTCCGAGGAGACGCTGGCCCGGGTGGCCAACAAGAACTTCCGCAACGGCGAGAAGAACCCGAATGCGTTCCGCCGCAAGGAGATCTCCGTCGAGGAGATCATGGCCTCGCCGGTGCTGAACTACCCGCTGCGGCAGTACATGTTCTGCGCCCCCGACGAAGGCGCTGCCGCGGTGATCATGTGCCGTGCCGACATCGCCCACAAATACACCGACAAGCCGGTGTACGTGCGCGCCAGCGAGATCCGCACCCGCACCTACGGCGCCTACGAGGTGCACGGCACCTCCGCGCCGCTCGACGAGGATCCCTCACCGACGGTCTATGCGGCCAAGGCTGCCTACGAGGCCGCAGGCATCGGACCGGAAGACGTGGATATCGCCCAGCTGCAGGACACCGATGCCGGCGCCGAGGTCATCCACATGGCCGAGACCGGGCTGTGTGCCGACGGCGACCAGGAGAAGATGCTGATCGACGGCGCCACCGAGATCGGTGGATCGATCCCGGTCAACACCGACGGCGGCCTGATCGCCAACGGCGAGCCGATCGGCGCCTCGGGTCTGCGCCAGATGCACGAGCTGGTGCGCCAGCTGCGTGGCGAGGCCGGCGACCGGCAGGTACCGGGCAACCCGCGGGTCGGCCTGGCTCAGGTCTACGGCGCGCCTGGCACCGCTTCGGCCACCATCCTCTCGCTCTAGCTCCCTGGCGAGCAGACGTGAATGTCCCCCGTAGCCATTGGCTCGGGGGACGTTCGCGCGTGCTCGGGCAGCGACGAGCCTCAGGCAGGCAATTCCAGCGGCTGCGGCTCGCCCTCGAGGCGCCGCAGCCAGTCCTCGCAAAACTTCAGCACCTCGGCGTGCCCCGACGACATACCCAGCGCCTGCTCCATGACCATCACCCGCGACACACTGGCCGCCATGAAGGTCCAGACGATGGGCGGCACCTCGGATACGTCGATGCCGTAGCTGGCCAGCGCCGCCGTCATCGCCTTGGTCTGCTCGTCGCGGAACAGCTCGGCGTAGCGGGCGATCTCGGCCCGCAGCGCCTTGCGATGATTCGCCAGGCCCATGATCTCCATGGTCAGCCGCGTCGCGCTGGGATCGATGCCCAAGCGCCACAGCGCCCACAGCGGCTGCGGCGAGTTCAACGCCTCGGCCTGGATCACCAGGCCTTCCTCGGCCCTTCGCGCGAACACCGCCAGGAACAGGTCGTCCATGGTGCGGAAGTAGTAGTGCACCAGCTGGGGCTTGAGACCGGCCCGCTCGGCGACCCGGCGGGACGTGACCGCGACGTAGCCCTCCTCGATCATCAACGCCTCGGCAGCGTCGAGCAGCACGATCCGGTTCTTCGCGTCCGGCGCCCCGATCCTTCGCGCCGATGCCATCGATCCTCCTCACGACATGTTCCCGACAATGTATGGCTGATCGTAACTTTCGTGCAGCCAGGTGATCTTGACCACGACTCTAACGACATGCTAAGCAGGTGCTCAGCAATTTTCGAAAATTCTTCGCGCGGTGCAGCCCGCCGCGAAACCACCGCAGCGCACATCGAATTCGGGAGGCAGCGCACATCATGAGCGATTCCGGCACGACCAACTACGACACTGTCGACTACTTCACCGACCAATCGCTGGTTCCCGACCCGCACCCGTACTTCGATCATCTGCGCAGCAAGTGTCCCGTCGTGAAGGAACCGAATTACGGCGTCATGGCGATCACCGGGTTCGAGGAGGCCACCACGGTCCTCAAGGACACCGACACGTTCTCGTCCTGCATCGCGGTGGCCGGACCGTTCCCACCCCTGCCTTTCACCCCCAAGGGCGACGACATCACCGAGCAGATCGCCGCGCACCGCGCGCAGATGCCGATGTTCGAGCACATGGTCACGATGGACCCGCCCGACCACACGAACGCCCGTTCCCTGCTCAATCGGCTGCTCACACCGCGGCGGTTGAAGGAGAACGAGGACTTCATGTGGCGGCTCGCCGACCAGTGCCTCGACGATTTCATCGCCGGCGGCAAGTGTGAGTTCCTCAGCGCCTACGCAAAGCCCTTCTCCCTGCTGGTGATCGCCGACATGCTGGGCGTGCCGGAAGAAGACCACGAGGAGTTCCGCACGGTGCTCGGCGCCCCCCGGCCGGGGGCTCAGGTCGGATCCCTCGACGGCGACCTCGTTTCCAGCAACCCGTTGGAATGGCTCGACGAGAAGTTCAGCGCCTACCTCGAAGACCGGCGATCAGAACCCCGCGACGACGTTCTGACGGCGCTCGCCACGGCGAACTACCCGGACGGTTCCGTACCGCCCATCATCGAAGTCGTTCGGTCCGCGACGTTCCTCTTCGCCGCCGGCCAGGAGACCACCACCAAGCTGCTGTCAGCCTCGCTGCGGGTGCTCGGCGACCGTCCGGACATCCAGCAGGCCCTGCGCGACGACCGCAGCCGCATCCCTACCTTCGTGGAAGAGGCCCTGCGGATGGACGCCCCGGTCAAGAGCCAGTTCCGGCTGGCCAAGAAGGACACCAAGCTCGGCGACATCGAGGTCCCCGCCGGCACCACCATGATGGTGTGCCCGGGCGCGGTGAACCGCGACCCGGTCCGCTTCGAAGACCCGCACACCTTCAGCCTCGATCGCAAGAACGTCCGCGAGCACATCGCATTCGGCCGCGGTGTGCACAGCTGCCCGGGTGGCCCGCTGGCTCGCGTCGAGGGCCGTGTGTCGTTGGAACGGATCCTCGACCGCATGGCCGACATCGCTATCGACGAGGAGTTCCACGGCCCCGCCGACGATCGTCGTTACACCTATGAGCCGACCTTCATCCTGCGCGGGCTCACCGATCTGCACATCACGTTCAAGCCGGTGCGCTGACCCGATCGCCCGACAGACGAATCCGCGGATCTCGTCTCCGCCGTATTTGTTATTCTCCGATTGCGAGAATGACAATCTCGCTGGCGAAGACGAGATTCCGGTTTCGGCACGGTGAAGCCTGCTCTCGTTCTATAGTCAGCCGACCAGTGCCGAGCCGTGGAGGTGCCTGTGAAATCCAGCTTGATCCGTGTGGCGATGAGCGCCGCGCTCGGGTTGGGGACAGCGATCGCCTTGGCACCACCGTCGCAGGCCATGTATTTCGGCAATTACGCCCTGAACATCCCGGACCGCAGGGACTTCCACACTTGGTTGTGGTCGGCGATCACTCCCTGCCGCGACCCGGGGTCCGACGTCCGGCAGCACGACTGCATCACCATCCGCACGATCCCGCAACCGGTCGCCAAGGCGGTCCCCAACACCGGGAACGCGAGACTGGTCGACGGTCGCTACACCTTGACGATCGACGAGTTCTACGGCCTGCGGTGCGGGGACATCTACTACGGGCCGACCATCCCGACTCACGACGTCTACACGTGGGATGCGAACACGCTCGCGGGCGAGATGGTCTCCACCTTCGACGCCGGCTGCGATGGCGCTCCCGGTGGTGCCTTCACCTACCCGTTCACCCTGACGAGGATGTGATCGATGCACCACTCGATGAGCCGAGTCCTGACCATTGCGACGTCCGCCGCGCTGGCGGCCGGCGCGATCGCCAGCGCCGCACCGGCATTCGCCGACGATCCCGAGCCGGCCGGACCGCCACTGCACCACGTGCAGTACACCGTGACCGCAGACGCGCCGTACTGGGCTCACATCTACTACCGCGACAACGATCCCGCGCAGTTCTCGGACTACAGCCACAATCCGTACGAATTCAGCCCGCGAGCCGATGTGGACATCGCGCCGGACAAGCCATGGGTGTTCGACGCCATGCTGGCCGATCCGGACCTGTGGGCCATGGTGCTGGTGCAGAGCGGTGAGTCACCCAATCTTCCGACCCCCGGGTTCAAGTGCAAACTGGCGGTCGACGGTGTGGTGGTGAAGACCAACAGCGGCCCCAAGGGTGCGCTGTGTTCGATCCGGAACTGGTAGCCCCCACAACCGAAACATCAAAATGCTTGAGGGCGACGCGAACCGCGTCGCCCTCAAGCGTCTTCAGGCAATTGACTCAGGCGTCGCCGCGGAGCCAGCGCGTCTCGCCATTCATCGGCACGCAGCTCAGGAACAGCCCGTCCGGGGCCTGGGCCACCGAGTTCTGTTCGTTGATGCACAGGCTGTTCTCGTCGCGGATGCCCACCATGGGCGGGGACCGGAACCACCGCGGCTCGTAGCGCCGCGGCGAGCCGCAGAACACCAGCCGGCCCCACCCGTTGCGCGCGTCGACCCCGAACACGTAGTAGGAGGTGTTGTCGCACGGGGCACCGAGTACCGCGTTCGGGTTGATGCCCGGCGTGCAGAAAGCGTCATTACATGTCTGCGGTCCCGCGTTTGCCTGCGGAGCAGCCAGCATCCCGGCGACAATCATTGAAGCGGTCGCCATCACCGTCACACGCACGTTGCTACTTTCGCATAGCTGGAAATTAAACTCTCAGTTTTCGAGAATATTACTACGAACGGCCCGTCGCTGGTCCACAGGCCGTGACCCTCGTAGGTTGCCCTGGTCGAATCCATCATGGAGCAGGCCTTGATAGTGATATTCTCCGAAACTGAGAACATGGCTACCGCCTCGTCAGGTCGGCCAGAAGGAGCGTTCATGTCAGTCTCCCGGGTAAGTGCAGCCGCGGTGGCAATCGCCGCCGCAGCAGCCGTCAGCCTGAGCGGCGCCGCCCCCGCGGTCGCCGGCGAGCAGTGGGGTATCAACGGCACCTTTGCCACGTCGTCCAACGGCGAATGGGCCAAGATCAACGACCGCTACGAGAACCAACCCTCCACCCGTAGCACCTGGACCATCTCGACCCAGTGCATCTCCCCCACCGAATGCAGCGGCACGGTGAACAGCGACGCGGGCTGGAATGCACCCATCTACACGACGAACGGCCTCTGGTATGTCAAGCGGGTCGTACCCAACTGGCGCTTCTGCGCCGACGGCACCCCCGTCGAGGGCATGCAGATCTACAAGATCTACCCGGTGGGCTTCGACGGCCACGTGGACCTGGCCTCGACCGAATACACCGGCGAGGACGTGACCACCGGCCCCAGCGGCTCGTGTGGGCGCAATCAGTGGCCCGCCGTCCGGATGCCGTTCTACATGCGGCCCGCCTAGCCGCGAAAACCGAACACAGACAAAGGAACTGGCCCCGGGCTGTTGCCCGGGGCCAGTTCCTTTCTGAATCGCACTACGTCGGCATCAGGTCCTGCCACGACTTGGGTGCGGACACCAGATCTGTCTGCTTGTACAGGTTGCCGTCAGGACCCATGTACTCCCCGGTGCGCGGGTTGTACTTGGCGATCGCCACCGACGGCCCGTTTCGGGCACCGCCTTCGAAGGCGCTCGGCGCCACGCCCGGTTGTGCGGGCATGGGAAGCTCAGGCGCGTCCGGGAAAACCCCCTGCCCGTGCGGGACGGGCGGAATCTCGGTCGCCTGCGGCTGGTCCACCGCAGGCACGGGCACTGCGTTGGGATCTCCTGGCGGTGGCGGTGGCACGCCGGGCACGGGCGGCTCCAGGTACATCGGCTGCCCCGGCAGCATCGACCCCGGATTGGTCCCGGCGAAGTTAGGTGCCGGCTGCGGTTCCGGCGCTGCGCCAGGCGGCGGAGCGGTCACCCCCGGCGGCAGCGGTGTGCCCCCGAGCGGCCCGAAGATCTTCTCGTCCGGCAGGACTCGGGTGTCCGGTGGTACGCCCTGAGCGATCAGGTTGGGATCGATCGGGTACGGACCGAGTGCATGCTGACGCTGGGCGAGCGGCTGGAATCCCTTGGGATCGTTGCACAACTCGACCGTGGGAGCCCGCTTCCCTGGATGCCCCATGCACGGATAGTTGCGTGCACCGCGCACACCGATCGGGGAATCCTGTGGCAACTTGCAGTAGATGTTGTCCGGAGTGTCGATCACGGTGGTGTCAGCCGGAGAACGCCAGGCCGAGGGCGGCAGGAATCCGACCGTACACGTCGGCGGATCACCCAGGCCCAGCGAGAAGTCGGCCATCGGCAGACCGCTCGTATTGTTGGTCGGCGCGTAGGTCTGCAGCTGGGCGACATACGGCGGCAACAACACCAACAACTGCTCGATCGACGGGTTGTAGGTGACCGCGATCTGGCCGAACGTGGTCAGATTCGCCAGCAGGATCGGCAGGGTCGGCTTGATCTGCTCGAGCAGCTTGGTGGTCTCCTGGGCGAACCCCGGGCCGTTGCGCAGCAGCGAGCGCACCTCGGGATCGTTCTCGGCGACCTGCCCGGTGATGCCGGCCATGCTCGCCGCCCAGGTCCTGATCGAATCGGTGGTCTGGGCCTGCGCATCGAGGAAAGGCTTCGAGTCGTCGATCAACGCACGCGTCTGGTCGGAAACCGCATTGGAATCCCTGGTGATCGTCGAGGCCGAGTCGAGCAGCGAACCGAAGTCATAACCGGTGCCGTTGAACGCGTTGTAGGACTCGTCGAGCAGCTGGCTCAGCTTGTCCTTCGGAATCGTGTCCACCAGAGCACTGAGCTGATCGAGCATCGGACCGACCTGCTGCGGGATCTTGGTGTTCGACACCGCGATCACCGAGCCGTTGTCCAGGTAGGGCCCGGAATTGGTGCGCGGCAACAACTCGACGTACTGCTCGCCGACCGCCGACATGCTCCGGACCTCAGCTGCGAGGTCGGCGGGCACCTTCGGCGAGCGGTCCAGCGACAGCGTCGCCTCGGCACCCTTTTCGGTCAGCTCCACCGAGGTGACCTTGCCGATCTGGGACCCGCGATAGGTGACATTGCTGAACTGGTACAGGCCTCCGGTCGCCGGCAGTTCCATCTTCACGGTGATACGGCCGACGCCGAGCAGCGTCGGCAGCTGCATATAGGCGAACAGCATGACGGCCACGCCGACCACCGAAGCGACGGTGAACAGGATCAGCTGTGTCCGGATGAAGCGGGTGAGCATTTATCCGCCACCCCCTGTCGGTGGAGTAGGTACGGGGGGCGCCGGCGGCTGATCACTAGGGGCCGAACCGCTCTGAGGCGCATAGGGTCCCGCGAAGATCGACGTCGACCCACCGGATGGGGCCTCCGGCTGGGGCATCCCCCCGGGCATGGTCAGCGGCGCCGGTGGCACCACCGGGAGCACCGGGCCCGAATAGGTGGGAGCCGGGAGACCCGGTGGGGGCGGCGCGTCCGGAGCCGACGGGAAGGCGTCCGGCGGCGGCGGGTTGACCCCGGTCTTGAGCGGGTCATAGGTGTAGTTCAGGTATCCCGGATCACCTGGCACCGGAACATTCTGCGCGTCGCCCTGTTCCCAACGTGTCCCCATCATCAAACTGCGCTTGAGGTGCGGGATGGTCATGTCGAAGTACGCGAACAGGTTGTAGTAATCGCCGCGGATCACCCGGTCCATGAAGCTCTGAGTGAACGGGAAATGCGGGGCGTATTCGAGCACCGACGTCAGGTCCGGCCCGACGTTGGCCAGAGCCTTCAGCGCGGGCTCCAGGTTCTTCAGGTTCCTGACCAGATCAGCCTGCGACTCGTTGACGAACTGGTTGGCGGTGGCACTGAAGGTACCGAGCTTCTGAAGCGCGGTGGTGAATCTCGGCCGCTCCTTGATCAATACGTCGAGTGCCGGCGGAATCTTCTCCAGAGCGCGCGTGATCACATCGCGTTGCCCGGCGAAGGTCGAGGCCAGCTGATTCAGGCCCTGGATGGAGGCAACGATGTTGTCGCGCTGGGCATCCAGCGCTCCGACGAAGGTATCCAGTCGGGTGAGCAGGTCGCGAAAATCAGTTTCCCGGCCGTTGATCGCAGCACTGAAGTTGTGGATGATGTCGCCCATCTGGCCGAGGCCGCCGCCGTTCACCACCGCGGCCAGTGAGGACAGCGTCTGCTCGGTCGTCGGGTAAGTCGACGAGTTGTTGAGCGCAATCGTGGCTCCAGGAGCCAGTTTCCCGTCGGGGGCCTGACCGGCGGGCGGGTTGATGGCCAGATGCATCGAACCCAGGAGGCTGGTCTGGCCGACGCTGGCGACTACGTTGGCCGGCACCACGACGCCCGGCTTGACCGAGAACTCGACGTCGGCGTGCCAGTCCTTCACCGACAGGCTCCGCACGCTACCGACGACGACGTCATTCATCATCACCGGTGAATTCGGTTCGAGCGTCGCCACATTCGCGATCTCGACGTGGTACACGCTGGAATCCGCCCCACGGCCGACCGCCCCGGGGAGGGGCAGCGAGTTGACGCCCTGAAAGGCGCACCCACTGGTGGTCAACGCGACGCAGGATCCGACGGCGATCGCCAGTCGTGCCGGCTTTCCCCTGATCATGCTGGTGGCGTCCCTTCTGCTGGTGGCGGCGCGGCAGGCGCAGGCACTTCCGCGGCCAGCGGACCTGGCGCGGGCCCCGGCGGCGGACCCGGTTGTCCGCCAGTCGGATTGAGCATGTCCGACACCGTGTTCGGCATGTTGGGCGGGTAGAACTCGCCGCCTGGAAGCAGCTGCTGAGCCCCCGGCGGTGGCTCCCCGGGCCCCCTACCGGTGAACGGCGGTGGCGGCTCGGGCCCAGGGCTGTAGGCCGAGATCGCCGGCGGCGTCTCGGGCGGAGTGGGCGACCCACCGTCGCCACCGGGTGCCAGTCCCGGCTCGGAGTACTCGATCTGCTCGGGGCTGGCCGACGGCATCAGGTACGGCGAGATCGGGAACGGCAGGTAGTTGAAGTTGAGCAGCCGCAGCGCCGGCCCCAGATACTGCGAGCACAGTTTCGCGGTCTCGGGTGCGGTCGTGTTCTCGACGGCACCGATTGCGCCGCAGATGAACTCGACCGGGTTGGAGAAGTTGTTCATCACGAACTGACCCACGGCGCTACCCGTGTCCGGATTGTAGATGTTGTAGCCGTTCATGAACGCGTTCGGTGCGACGTGGAGCAGGTTCTCGATGTTCATCTTGTTGTCGACCAGGTTCTGGGTGACATTGGCCAGCCGCTGCACCTGCTCGGAGGTCTGATCACGGCTGCCCGCGACGAACCGCTGCACGTCGACCACGGCCACCGACAGGTTCGTCAGCGCCGCATCGAGGTCCGACCGGCTGCCGTCGACCACGCTGGTCAGGGTGGCCAGTCGATTCTGAAACTGCACCACCTGCTGATTGCTGTCTCGCAGCGCGGTGACGAAGGTCTGCAGGTTCTTGATGATGTCGACGATGTTGCCGCTGCCCTCGGCCAGCACTCGGGCAACGCCGGACAGCTGCGAAATCGTCTGACGCAGTTTGTCACCGTTACCGGCCATCGCGTCGGCCGTGCTGTTGATGAACCGGGACACCGACGTTCCGTCGACACCGCTCTTCGGTCCGAGATCGGTGGACAGCCGCATCAGCTGTTCCTTGACCTGGTCCCACTCCACCGGGACGGCGGTGTGGTCCAAACCGATCACCGCGTCATCAGGCAGTGTCGGCCCGCTCGACCGGTAGGCAGGCGCGAGCTGGACATAGCGCGCGGCCACCAGGTTCTGGGCCACGATCACGGCTTTCGCGTCCGCCGGGATCGGCACATCGTGGTCGATCTTGAGGGTCACCCGGGTTTGGGTGCCCTCGGGCTTGATCGACTCGATCGTTCCGACCTTGACGCCGGACACCCGGACATCGTCACCCGGGTACACGCCGGTGGCCGAGGTGAACAGCGCGGAGATGGTCTTCTGCCCGAAGAAGGTCTGGCGGAGCAGCACTGCCACTCCGACGACCAGCAGGGCGACCAGCGCCACCGCAAGCCACTTACCGAGACGACTGCGGTTCATCAGCGTGAACCTCCCGGAATTCCGTTGTAGGGCAAGGGCAATTCGGCCCGCGGGCCGGCATTGTCCGGTGGCTGTCCGGCATTCGTCCCACGCCGGAACCCAAATGCGTAGTCCATGAACGGCTGCAGCAACTGTGCGGGCTGCAGGTTCGGGACATAGGCGTTGTAGTACGCCCCGTTCGCCAGCGTTTCGGCCTGGGACAGCTGGAACTTGTTCAAGTTCGGCAACGCCTTGGTGATGTTGTCGCGATTGCGTTCCAGCATCGCGGTCACCGAGTTGAGCCGCTTGAGCGTCGGCGCCAACTGTGCCTCGTTGTCGGCGACCAGTCCGCTGAGTTGCTGCGACACCGCGGCAGTGTTGGCGAGCAGGTCGACGATGGCCTGGCGCCGGTCGTTGAGGACACCGAGCAGATCATTGGCGTTGAGGATCAACGTGTTCAGCTGATCGCTGCGCTGCGAGAGCACGACGGTCACATCGCTGGCGCTCTTCAGCAGGCCGGCCAGACTCTCGTTGCGGCCGTTGATCGATTTCGACAGCCGGCTCAGGCCGTCGAACGTCGGACCGAGCTTCGGGGCCACCTGGTCGATGGTCGCCGACAGGGTGTCCAGGGACTGGTTCAGCGACGCGGTGTCGGTACCCGCCGAATTCGTGGTCAGGTCGCTGACTGCATCGGTCAGCGAGTAGGGCGACGACGTGCGCGACGTGGGGATCACGTCCGTGGTGCGCAGCGTTCCGCTGCCGTCGGACTCCAGGGTCAGCACCCGCTCGCCCAGCAGCGAACCGGTGCGGATGTGCGCGGTGGTCAGCGACCCCAGCGGGTACTTGCCCTCGGTGGTGAACGTGACCAACGCGTCGCCGTTCTCCAGCGATACGTCGGTCACCGCACCGATCTTGATTCCGGACAGCGTCACGTCGTTGCCGGCGGCGATCCCGCCGGCCTCGCTGAACAGTGCCTGGTGGCGCACCGAGGAGGCCCACTGCTGCAGCCGTTCGGGCTGTAGCCCGACGGCGATGATGAGCATCATCAGCACGACGCCGATGAAACCTGCCTTGATCAGGTTTGATTCGCGGTATTTGAGCATCAGGGCTCCGCGCACCTCCCGCCTTCTTGTTTGATCATCGGGAAGTGCGCAGTGCGCCCCTGTAGATCGGTGACACGGATACCAAGTCCGCAGATGTAGTACATGATCCAGCTGCCGTAGGAACCCAGCCGAGCCAGTTTGCGGAAGTTGTCGGGGGCCTTCTGCAGACCCCGGTCCAGGACGATCTGGTGGTCATCGAGCAACGGCGCCAGCCGGTTCATCTGATCGACGGTGCCCTTGAGCGGCGGCCGTGCCTCGGTGAGAAGACTTGCGAGCGAGGCAGTTCCGTTGTCGAGCTGGGTCACCGCCGTGCCCAGCGGGTCACGGTCCTGCGACAGGCCGCTGATCAACTGCTCCAGCTTGTCGACGGTTCCGTCGAATTTCTTACCGTCCTTCGCCAGGGTTCCGACCACCGAATTCAGGTTGTCGATCAGCTGCTGGATGACCTGGTCGTTGTTGGCCAACGTATTCGAGAACGACGAGGTCTTGCTCAGCAGCGAGTCCAGGGTGTCGCCCTGCCCCTGGAAGATCTGGATGAGCGAGGAGGTCAGTGCATTGACGTCCTGGGGGTTGAGCCCCTGGATCACCGGACGCAGGCCACCGAGCAACAGATCGAGGTCCAGTGCACTCGCGGTCCGGTCCTTGGGAATCTGCGATCCGGCCGGCAGGAGCTTCGTCGAGCCGGGGCTGTCGATCAGTTCCAGATAGCGGTCCCCGACCAGGTTCAGGTAGCGCACCGCGACCTTGGTGCTGGTGGTCAGCGCAACACTGCGGTCGGTGTCGAAGTCGACCAGCACCGACTTGTCCGGTTGCAGCGAAACACTTTTCACGGTTCCCACCCGAACGCCGGCGACCCGCACCGAGTCTCCGGACTCCAGCCGTGATGCGTCACCGAAGACTGCCGAGTAACCCGAGTAGGAACCGCCGCGGTACTCCGAGAATGTCATGAACAGGAAGGCCGTGAGGACGGCCATCACCACCGCGAACGACGCGAACTTGATGAATGTGCTTCTGCCGCGTTTCATCCCGGTTGTCCGATCTGTGCGGTATTGCGTGGCGGGCCGTCCAGCGGGCCGAACAGGATCTGCTTGAGCCCGTCGGAGTTGAGCAGGATGCCCTGGTTGCCGTACTTGAACGGGTTGGCGTTCGTATCGGTGACGAGGTACTTGGCCTTGTTGCCGAATCCGATGTACGGCAAGCCCATGCAACGCGGGCCGCCCTTGGCCGCCACCTTGGGTAGGTTCTGCGGGTAGCGGTAGCGCTCGATACCGAGCGTGAAGGCCACGTTGACCACGACGCCGGGTTCCATCTGCGGAGGCTGGTGGTAGAGGTACAGCATGCCCTTGAGGCCGCACTCGATTCCGGGTGCGTACTCGTTGAGCAGATCGGTGGTGGGTGCCAACAGGTTCAGTGTGGTGCTCAGCGCCTGGCGGTTGCCGCCGATGACGTCGTTACCGGCGTCGGCCAGGCCGATCGAGCTGACCAGGAAGTTGTCGAGGTTCTGCTGCTCGGCCACGATGCTGTCACTGAGCCGGTTCGTGTTGTCGACGGTCTTGAGCAGGTCAGGTGCCGCGTCGCCGTAGGCCCGCGATACGGCAGCCATGCTCTCGATGTCGCCGGTCAGATTGGGCAGGCTGGGCTCGATCTTCTTCAGGACCGCATCGAAGTCGGACAGCGACTGCCCCATCGCTTCGCCGCGTCCGGAGAAGGCCGAGGACAGCGCCCCCAGGGTCTCGTTGAGCTTGGCCGGGTCGATCTTGTTCAACACGTTGGTGAGCTGTTGGAAGACCGTATTCATCTCGACGGTGACATGATCGCCCTGCAGCGTCTGGCCGGGCCGAAGCTTCTCGGGCGAGGGATTGTCCGGCGCGACGAGTTGGACGTACTTGGCGCCGAAGACGGTGGTGGAGGCGATGTCGGCCTGCACGTTGCCAGGGATCAGGCGCAGCTGTGACGGGTTCATCGCCAGGTGCAGCACGGCCTTGCCGTCGGCACGCTGCTCGATCGAGCTGACGGTGCCGACCTGCACGCCCCGCATCTTCACCTTGGCGTCCGGGTTCATCACCAGGCCGGCCCGGTCGGAGATCAGGGTGACGGGCTCGGTCTTGGTGAAGCTGCCTCGGAACAGCGCGACCGCCAGACCGAAGATCAGGCCGATGGCGACCACGGTCGCCAGACCGGCCAGTGGCCGCGCGGAGCCGCCCGCGCCGAAGCTGCGGCCGGGGCGCGCCGCCACCGGCGAAGCGCTACTTGTGGTTTCGGACCGGTGGGCTGGGCCCGGTCCAACGTTTCGTGTCAACTCTTCTCCCTATCCCGACAGGTTGAAGTTGCCGTTGGAGCCGTAGACCGACAGTGACACCAGCAGCGTCACCGAGACCACGACGATCAGCGAGGTACGTACGGCGTTGCCGACCGCGACACCGACCCCCGACGGTCCGCCGGAGGCGAAATAGCCGAAGTAGGTGTGGATCAGCAGGATGGTGATGGCCATCAGGACGGCCTGCAGAAACGACCACAACAGGTCGATCGGGTTGAGGAACGTCGTGAAGTAGTGGTCATACAGACCGCCGGACTGCCCGAGCAGCACCACGGTGGTGAACTGGGACGCCAGGAACGACAGGATCACCGCGATCGCGTACAGCGGGGTGATGGCGATCATCCCGGCCACGATGCGGGTGGACACCAGGTACTCGACCGGACGGATGGCCATGGCTTCCAGGGCGTCGATTTCCTCGTTGATCCGCATCGCCCCGAGTTGGGCGGTCACGCCGGCGCCGAAGGTGGCGGCCAGGCCGATCCCGGCCACCACGGGCGCGGCGATACGGACGTTGATGAAGGCTGCCAGGAATCCGGTCAGCGCCTCGATGCCGATGTTGCCCAGCGACGAGTAGCCCTGGATGGCCAGCACACCACCGGTGGCCAGGGTCAAGAAGCCGACGATCACCACGGTGCCGCCGATCATGGCCAAGGTGCCTGCGCCCATCGAGATCTCGGCGATCAGCCGGACCAGTTCCTTGCGGTAGTGCATGGCCGCGTGCGGGGTGCCCGCCAGTGCCTTCAGATAGAACAGCGTGTGATCGCCGATCCGGCTCAGCGTCGAGACCGGCTTGTTGAACTGCTGGGTGACCCGCGGATAGGTCGACCGCAGGATCGTCATCGTTCCCATTGCGTCCCCTGCCTCAGTGCGCCGTCATGCGGATACCGATGGCCGTGACGACCACATTGATGACGAACAGGGCCATGAAGGCGTACACCACGGTCTCGTTCACCGCGTTACCCACTGCCTTGGCTCCGCCGCCGCTGATGGTCAGCCCGCGGTAGCAGGCCACGAGCCCGGCGATCAACCCGAAGAGCGCGGCCTTGACGCAGGAGATGATCACCTCGGGCACCCCGGTCAGCAGCGTGATGCCGGCCGCGAACGCACCCGGGTTCACGTCCTGGATGAACACGGAGAACACATAGCCGCCCAAGATGCCGATGATCACCACCAGACTGTTCAGCAGCAACGCGACCAGTCCTGAGGCCAGCATCCGCGGGGTCACCAGGCGCTGGATCGGGTTGATGCCCAGCACTTCCATCGCGTCGATCTCTTCGCGGATCGTGCGCGATCCCAGATCCGCGCACATCGCGGTCGCCCCGGCCCCGGCCACGATCAGCACCGTCACCATCGGACCCAGCTGGGTCACCGCGCCGAACGCCGCACCCGCACCCGACAGGTCGGCCGCACCCAACTCCCGGAGCAGGATGTTCAACGTGAACGAGACCAGAACCGTGAACGGGATCGCCACCAGCAACGTCGGGGCCATCGACACCCGCGCCACGAACCAGCACTGCTCCAGGAACTCCCGCCCCTGAAACGGCCGCTTGAAAATGAACCGGATCGCATCCAACGACATCGCGAACAACGCCCCGACGGCCTGCATAGGACCCGACAGGTTGCGTAGCGATACTCCGGTCGACCACTTATCCGCCATGCGTACTCCTGTCCCGGCTGACGGCTGCGGACACCGCAGTCGGTGCGCCGATGTTAGGTGCTGCACCGCGCCGGTGCTCGATTAGCTCCACTACGTACGGTGCGGCCTTCGGCCCCAACGGGCTCATGCCGCAACCCCTGACCCAGAACAAGCCAACCGGCCGGTCGGGTGCCCGAGCTTTACCGAATCCAACTGGGATGCAACGTCATTCATTCGCACATCGATTCGATCACCGAATGGGCCGACCATGAGCGGCAATTGCGGAGTGCGCTGGGACATCTGACGCACCTCCTGCTTTCGCTGGGTTCTCTTCGCTTCACCGGACCTACCGGTGACGCCGGACAGACTTGCCCCACGACCGCCCCCCGACCGCATGATGCTATCGGACGGGGTATCTGTCGCGAGGGCAAATAACTCAGAACTTGCTCGGGTAGTTGACAATTGGGGCCGGACGCTCGGCAGCCCCCCGCGCAGTTGCACGAGACTGCCGGTCTCGTCGCGGGGCGCGATGGCAGCCGCCCGCGACAGACAGGTTCCGATGGTGGCGTTGAAGGGCATTGCGACGGTGGCCTAGGTGACGGCGCCGGCGGTCTTGAGTTCGATGATGCGATCCCAGTCCAGGCCGAGTTCGCCCAGGATGTCGTCGGTCTGTTCGGCGAACCCCGGCGCAGGCCCGGTGCTCGGTGCCGTGACGTCGAATTGCACTGGGTTGGCCACCAACTCGAGTTCGCCGGCCTGCACGAGGTACTCGTTGGCCCGGATCTGGGCGTCCTGTGCCGCCTGCAGGGTGTCCTGCACCGGAGCCCACGGACCGGCCAGCGTGGTGAATCGCTCGCTCCACTCTGGCAAAGTCCGCTTTTTCATCGCCTCGGTGAGGATCTCGACCGCATCCGGTGTGTTTTCGGCGAACGATTCGGCAGTCGCGAACCTCGGGTCGTCGATGTAGCCCTCCAGGTCCATGTGCCGGCAGACGTCGGCCCAGAACTTGGTCGGCTGCATCATCACGAACGAGATGTAGCGGTCGTCCGCGGTGCCGTACAACCCGACGAGCGGGTTGATCGGCGACCCGTGCACACCAGGTGGCGGCGTCACCATCAGCTGGTTCAAGTGCTGGGTGAGCGCCACGGTGTGGCCCATCGACCACAGGCCGCTCCCCAGGAGCGATACGTCCACCACCGACGGCTCACCGGTGCGCTCCCGCTTGAACAACGCCGCGGCGATGCCGCCGGCCAGGTTGGTACCGGAGATGGTGTCGCCGTAGGCGGGCCCGGGTGGGGCGATCATGCCCTCCATCCCGGCCGGCGTGATCGTCGCGGCGGTGCCGGCCCGGCACCAGAACGCGGTCATGTCGTAGCCGCCCTTGACCGACTCCTCGCCGCGGGGGCCGAGAGCGCTACCGCGGGCGTAGATGATCTTCGGGTTCACCGCGCGGATGTCGTCGACGTCGATACCGAACTTCTGCCGGTGCCCGGGCAGGAAGCTGGTGAGGAACACATCGGCCTTTTTCGCCAGTTCGAGCAGGATCTCGCGCCCTTCGGGCACCGACATGTCCAGCCCGATGCTGCGCTTGCCACGGTTGGCGTGCTCGATGTTCGGGTTGGGATCACCCTCGACGCGCAGGGGCCCGGTCTGACGCAGCCCGCGTTGAGGGTCGCCGGTGACTGCGTGCTCGACCTTGATGACGTCGGCACCCCACTCCCCCAGCACGGCTCCGGCCGAAGGGACGAACCCGTACATCGCGACCTCGAGGACGCGGACTCCGTGCAACGGGCCGGTCATGAGAGCACCCGGGCGAAGGTCTTGGATTCCATGAACTCCTCGAGTCCCGCGGTGCCCATCTCCCGGCCGATGCCGGACTGCTTATACCCGCCGAACGGACTGTCGGGGCTGAAGTAATTGCCGCCGTTGATAGAGAAGGTGCCCGTCCGGATCCGCCGGGCCACGCCCAGGGCGCGGTCCTCGCTGCCGAACACCGCTCCGGACAGCCCGTAGATGGAGTTGTTGGCGATGCGCACCGCGTCGTCGTCATCTTCGTAGGCGATGACGGCCAGCACCGGCCCGAAGACCTCCTCCTGGGCGATCTCGCTGTCGGGATCGACATCGGCCAGCAGCGTCGGGGTGTAGAAGAAGCCGGGGTCGACCTTCTCGCCGCCGGTGACCAGGGTCGCGCCGGCCTCGACGGCACGCTTGACCATGCCGTCGACCTTGTCGCGCTGCTTCTCGCTGATCAGCGGCCCCATGTACGTCTTGGGATCGGTCGGATCGCCGTACCGCACGAGTCCGAAGTTGTTCTTGATCAGCTCGACGATCTCGTCCTTGTGCTTCGCGGGCACCAGCAGCCTCGAGGTCAGAGCGCAGCCCTGACCGGCGTGGGTGACCATGCTGAAGGCCGAGAACAGTGCGGCGGTGTTGAAGTCGGCGTCGTCGAGGACGATCGCGGCCGACTTGCCGCCGAGTTCCAGGAACACCTTCTTCAAGGTCTCGCTGGCCGCGGCCATAATGCGCCGGCCGGTGGGCGTGGAACCGGTGAAGGTGACCATGTCGACGTCGGGACTCGTGGTGAGCACCGCGCCCACCTCGGGGTCGGCGCCCGACAGCACGTTCACGACGCCGGCCGGAATGTCGGTGTGGTTCGCGATCAGCTCGCCGAGCGCGAGCGTGACCAACGGGGTGTCCGGAGCGGACTTGAGCACCACGGTGCAGCCGGCGGCGAGCGCCGGAGCGAGCTTGGCCAGGGCCAGCTGGTTCGGATAGTTGTAGGCGATGATCGCGGCCACCACGCCGCCCGCTTCCTTCTCCACCCACCGGTGGTGCTGCATGCCGCGGCTCTCGATGTTTCCGAGATCTTCGGTCAGCGGGTAGGTCTTGAGCAGCTCGGCGTAGTACCGCACGATGTCGATCGGACCGTCCAGCTGCGCACCGGCGCACAGCGCCGCGGTCGCGCCCACCTCGGTGGTGGTCAGGGCGGCCAGCTCGTCACGATGCCCGGTCAGGGCCTGGTGCAGTTGCTCCAGGCAATGGATCCGCAGCTCGGTGTTGGTGGACCAGTCGGTGTTGTCGAATGCCTGCCTCGCCGCGGCGACCGCAGCCTCGGCATCGGCGACCGTGGCGTCCGGCGCATAGCCGAACACCTCGCCGGTAGCTGGATTGACGGAAGGAAACGTCCGCGGCGTCTCGCGCAGCTCTCCACCGATCAACAACTTCCGGTCAGCCCGCTGTTCTTGCGCGATGGTCGGCGCTTCCTGCTGCATCATCCTCCTCAGGCGATTCCCTACTGTGATGGAAACTGCATTCTCATCACCGGCGAATCATACATTCGCTCGATGAGAACTCAAGTGAAAGCTAGATCAGCTAGTCATGCCCTGTTCGCTGCGGATCCGCCATCCGCGCAGGCGGCGCGCTGGTTGCACTCAGATCTTGCGGTGCACACCGCTCCGAGAGTACGGTTCTCATAATCGGAAGGATGATTCTTGACCCCTGAGAAAGTCCGGCTTCGCCCGGCGGCCGGAGAACTGTCATGAAGAATGCCGTTGTCACCGGAGGAGGTTCGGGTATCGGGGCGGCCATTGTCGCCCGGTTGCGCGCCGACGGCCTCAACGTCGCGATACTCGACCTGCAGCCATCGGATGACGACTTCGCGCATGTCGCGGACGTGACCGACCGCGCAGCTGTCGACACCGCACTCAATGCGGTTCGGGCTCAACTCGGCCCGATCTCGGTACTGGTCAACGCCGCCGGCCTGGACTGCTTCAAGCGCTTCAGCGATGTCTCGTTCGAGAAGTGGCAGCAGATCATCGACGTCAACCTCAATGGCGTATTCCACTGCATCCAGGCAGCGCTGCCCGACATGCTCGAGGCCGGCTGGGGTCGCATCGTCAACATCTCGTCGTCGAGCACGCATTCGGGCCAGCCCTTCATGTCGCCCTATGTCGCGGCGAAGTCCGCGGTGAACGGCCTGACGAAGAGCCTGGCGCTGGAACTGGGTCCCAACGGCATCACGGTCAATGCCGTGCCGCCGGGCTTCATCGACACGCCCATGCTGCGCAAGGCCGAAGGCAAGGGCTTCCTCGGAGACACCGACCGGCAGATCGAGCAGACCCCGGTGCGGCGCATGGGCAAGCCGGAAGACATCGCCGCCGCCTGTGCCTTCTTCGTCTCCGAAGAGGCGGGCTACATCACCGGCCAGATCCTCGGCGTCAACGGCGGCCGTAACACCTGACGCGCACGCGGCGCACCCGAAACATCATCAGCGAAAGGAACAAACGTGGGAAACAGCGCAGAAGGCCGGGTTGCCGGGAAAGTCGCATTCATCACCGGTGCGGCCCGTGGCCAGGGCCGCAGCCATGCAATCCGGCTGGCCGAAGAGGGCGCCGACATCATCGCGGTCGACATCTGTAAGAACTACGACACCGTCGGCTACCCGATGGCGACGGCAGAAGACCTCGAAGAGACCAAGAACTACGTCGAGAAGACCGGTCGGCGCATCGTCACCGCGCAGGCCGACGTCCGCAACGAGGCCGAACTGCGAAGCGCGCTGGAATCGGGACTCGCGGAATTCGGCAAGCTCGACATCGTCGTGGCGCAGGCCGGCATCGCCGCGATGAAGGGCCAGCCCGCGATGCAGGCCTGGACCGACGGCATCAACACCAACTTCGTGGGCACCATCAACGCCATCCAGGTCGCGCTGCCGCACCTCAAGGAGGGCGCATCGATCATCGCGACCGCATCGGCCGCCGCGCTGATGGACGCCCACAACAAGCCCAACCCCGGCGCCGATCCCGGCGGCATGGGCTACATGATCTCCAAGCGCCTCATCTCCGAGTACGTGCACGCACTCGCCACCGAGCTGGCGGTGCGCGGCATCCGCGCCAACGTCATCCACCCCACCAACTGCAACACCAACATGTTGCAGAGCGAGCCGATGTACCGCTCGTTCCGGCCGGATCTGGAGAACCCGACCCGCGCCGACGCCGAGCCGGTGTTCGGTGTGCAGCAGGCCATGAAGGTCAACTTCATCGAGCCCGAGGACATCAGCAACGCGGTGCTGTGGCTGGCTTCCGAGGAGTCACGCTTCGTCACCGGCATGCAGCTGCGGGTCGATGCCGGCGGCTACCTCAAGTGGTACGACTACCACGTGTGATGCGGTGCCCATTGATTCGAAAGGAGTTGTCGTAGTGAAGGTTTCGGTCGATGCCAGTCGCTGCCAGGGACACACCCTGTGCTCGATGATCGCGCCCGACTCGTTCGTCCTCGACGACGTCGACGGTCACGCGTCACCGGTCTCCGACGTGGTACCCGCGGATCAGGAGGACGCGGTCCGCGAGGCCGCGCACTCCTGCCCTGAGCAAGCCATCGTCATCGAAGATTGACGCCGACCAAATATCAAGGGAGCCAAACGCCGTGAGCATCGAGGATGTCGCGACTGACGACGACCGTAAGAAGAACAACTATCACTTCGACCGGCACACCCCGGAATATCGGGAGCAGTTCGAGAAGATCACCGAGGAGATGCAGTCCAAGTGCCCCATGGCCTGGACTGACGTCTACAACGGGCACTGGGTCGCCGCCGACAGCAAGCACGTCTTCGAGCTGGCCCGCTGCCCCGTGGTCTCCAACCACCACGACATCAGCGGTGAGACGCCCTACCAGGGCATCACCATTCCCAAGGCCAGCCGCGCCACCGTGGTGCGCGGCGGCATCCTGGAGATGGACGAGCCGGAGCACAGCGCCTATCGCGGCGCGCTGAACCCGTACCTGTCACCCGCCGCCATCAAGCGGTGGGAACCGTTCGTCGACGAAATCACGCGCGCCGCCCTGGACGAGCACATCGAGTCCGGCCGCATAGATTTCGTCGAGCATCTGGCCAACGTGGTGCCGGCGGTGTTCACCCTGGCGATGATGGGTATCGAGCTCAAGAAGTGGAACGTCTACAGCGAGCCGACGCACGCCTCGGTGTACACCCCCGAGCACTCCCCCGATCGCGAGAAGATCAACGAGCAGCACCGCGAGATGGGCATCGACATCATCAACAACATGATGGAGATCCGGGAGAATCCGCGCCCCGGACTGGTGAACGCGATGCTGCAGTTGCGGATCGACGGTGAGCCGGCCCCCGACATGGAGATCCTCGGCAATCTCGGTCTGGTCATCGGCGGCGGTTTCGACACCACCACGGCCCTCACCGCGCACGCCCTGGAATGGCTCGGCGAGCATCCGGACGAGCGCGAGCGGCTGTCCCGTGAACGCGACAACCTGCTGCATCCCGCGACCGAGGAGTTCCTGCGGTTTTTCACCCCGGCGCCCGGTGACGGGCGGACCTTCTCCGAAGACGTCGAGGTCGAAGGCCAGCAGTTCAAGCAGTACGAGCGGCTGTGGCTGTCCTGGGCGATGGCCAACCGCGATCCGTCGGTGTTCGACCAGCCCAACGAGGTCATCCTGGATCGCAAGGGCAACCGGCATTTCAGCTTCGGGATCGGTGTGCACCGCTGCGTCGGGTCGAATGTGGCCCGCACGGTGTTCAAGTCGATGCTCACCGCCGTCCTCGATCGGATGCCGGACTATGTCTGCGACCCCGAGGGCGCGGTGCACTACGACACCATCGGCGTCATCCAAGGCATGCGCAACCTTCCGGCCACGTTCACGCCGAGCAAGCCACTTGGTCCGGGCCTGGACGAGACGCTGGAGAAACTGCAGCGCATCTGCGTCGAGCAGGAACTCGCCCTGCCGATCACCGAGCGCAAGGAGCGCGCGGTCATCGACTGAGGCCGGTTTTGTGGGGACGCCTTGTCCGTCTGCCGCCTGTTAACCTCGAATGAGGTCGGGTCCGGCAAACGTGCAAGGCGTCGCCTTTTTGGGCGAACAACATGGGGGTTCCAACAGGTGATCAAGTCTTCTTTCAAGTACATCGCGGCCGCCCTCGGCGGGTTCGCCGTGGCGGTTCCGCTGACTGTGCTCTCTTCGGGGGTGGCATCCGCCCAGCCCGACTTCAGCGGCGTGGTCAACACGACATGTAGCTACGAGCAGGTGATGGCGGCGCTCAACGCTCAGCGTCCCGACCTGGCGCAGCAGTTCAACGCTTCCCCGTTCGCCCAGGGCGCGTTGCGCAACTTCCTGGCCTCGGGGCCCGCCCAGCGTCAGCAGACGGTGGCCCAACTGCAGGCCAGCCCGGCCGCTCAGGAGTACTTCGGGCCGATCAACTCGATCGCGGGCAGCTGCAACAACTACTGATCGTCCGACGCTGATCTTTCCCGCATTGTCACGCTGGAGCGGCCCCGGATCTCGACCGCCACTTCAGCGTGACATTTGCGTGCCCGGGCAGGCTCCGGCCGGCTATTTCGGCTGATTCGGCACTCCTGGGAACAACTGCTCGGTCGGCCCCACGGTCACCCACCCACCCAGTTTGGTGACCAGGTGGGGCGCGAAGACCGAGGCGTAGACCGCGTGTCCGACCACGATCACGGCGATCACCGACAGCACCGCCGACTGCAGCCGCGTCTTGGAGATCTTGTCGGCCCACATCTCGATCACGTTGCGGCCCTCGGCATCGGTCCGGCCCAGCAGGTAGGTGAACACCATCATCTGCACACCCATCGCGATGGCGTCGTAGATCGGGTACTGGTGTTTGGTCCCCTCCCACAGGCCCAGCCCCTCGATCACGTAGCCGTAGTAGAACAGGCCGAGCCGCGCACCGATGATCGCGTTGAAGAACAAGGCCCAGCAGAAGCCGACCGCGAAACCCACCAGCAACAGCGTCTGCGGTCGCCGCCAGTTCCACTTCCCGGCCGCCCACCGCCCGAGGGCGGCACCGATGATCGCCGGCAAGACGAAGTAACCCATATAGCCGACGGGTACCGCCGAGGGGAGCCCTCCCCACGTCATGTCGAGCGGCCACCACGATGGCATCCGCGGCAGCGCGGGCGGAAACTGCGCGTACATCGCCCAGTCGTAGGGCGCCTCGATCCAGGAGAACGAGAGCGCCGAGATACAGAGCAACAGCAGCGGATGCAGACGCCCGCGCCGGTAACTCAGATAGATCCCGACCGCCAGGAATCCCAGACCGGTGACGTACGCGAAGGCCACCCCGGCCGTGATCAGGACGTCGACGCTCACGGCTCGACCTCCTCGGCCGGCCGACGCCGTGCTTCAGGATCGAAGTAGAGAACCAGGCCGACGATCAACACGATCAGGACGAACAGGCTGCCGAGCATGATGAGGGCGCCCACCACCACCTCCTTCTGATGCGATGCCCGGTGCTATCGGCCAGGCCCGTTGGGCCACTTGAGCAATGAGCCTCCATCGACACGGATCTGCTGTCCGGTGATGTAGCGGCTGTCGTCACTGGCCAGGAACACACCGAGGTTGGCCATGTCCTCGGGTTCGATGTACGGGATCGGCATCGCCTGGAAGATCGTGAACAACGGCTCGGCATCCTCGCGGGTGGCCTTCTTGCCCTCGGCGGTCAGATCGGGCCGGAACATGGAGTACATGCCGTCGTTCTGCAGCAGGTGGGTGTTGCAGTTGGTGGGGTGAATGGCGTTGACCCGGATCATCTTCGGGGCCAGGTGCAGGCTCATCTCCTCGACGTACTCGATGACGACGCGCTTGCTCCATCCGTACCCTGCCCCGCCGGGGCCCATGTTGGGGTTGTCGGTGGTGCCCCGGATCATGCCGGCTGTCGATCCGGTGACGATGATCGACGATCCGTCGGGCAGGTGCGGAACGGTGACCGCGACGGTGTTCATCACTCCGACCAGGTCCACATCCGAGGCGTCGACGAACTGCATGGGATCCGGCCTGCCCATCGCCATCGGAAGGATTCCGGCGTTGGCGACCACGATATCGATCCTGCCGAGGTCGGCGATCCCGGCTTCGACCGCATCTCGCAGCTCGTGACGTTCGCGGACGTCGGCGACGCGGGCGACGATGCGCCGGCCGAGTTCCTTGATCGCCCTTTCGGTTTCGGCCAGGTCATCGGGCGTGGCCAATGGGTAGGGGTTTGACGGGATGTCGCGGCAGATGTCGACCGCGATGATGTCGGCACCTTCGGCGGCCATCGCGATGGCATGCGCCCGCCCCTGTCCGCGGGCGGCGCCGGTGATGAAGGCGACTTTGCCTTCGAGCTTTCCGGTCATCTGTGCTCCTAGTTGTGCTGGCCGGTCAGGCGGCGGGTTTGAATTCGATGTGAAGCTCGCTGAGCCCACGCATGATGAACGTCGGCTCGTAGGTGTACCGGCGATGCTCGGCGGGACCGTGGTGCCCGGTGGAGATCGTGATGTCGGACATCCGGTCCAAGATCCGGTTCAGGGATATCCGGCCTTCCGCGCGCGCCAGCGGCGCGCCCGGGCAGGAGTGCACTCCCCGGATGAACGCGATCTGTTCGCGCACATTGCCACGGTCCGGCTGGAAGGTGTTGGGGTCCGGGAATTTTCGCTCGTCACGGTTGCACGCCCCCGGCAGCACCATGACGGTGGTCCCGGCAGGCACCTCGATGTCACCGATGCTGGTGGTCTTGCTGGCCATCCGGAAATGAGATTTGACCGGGCTCTCCATCCGCAGCGTTTCTTCGAGGAACGACGGGATCCTGCCCCGGTCGTCGCGCAGCATCGTCTCGAATCCCGGGTTGTCCGCGATGAACCGGACCGCCGAGCTGACCAGCTTCGTCGTGGTCTCCGTACCCGCCGCGAACAGGAACGTCGACAGGTTCATGACGTCCTCGATCTCGGGCGTCGATCCGTCCTCGTACTTGGCCAGCGCCAGGCCGGTCAGCACGTCCTCGCGCGGTGCGCGCCTGCGGTCCTCGATGTAGGCGTAGAACTTGTCGTTGAGCCACTGCAGGGGGTTGTGCGTCGTCGGTGCCTCCTTACCGAGCTCACCGACCGTTTCCAGCGCGAACGCCGCCTTGAACTCCTCATGGTCCTCGCCCGGGACGCCCAGGAGATCGGCAATGACCAAGAGGGAGAACGGCTTGGCGTAATCGGCCAGGAACTCGGCCGATCCGCGGTCGACGAATGTGTCGAGTTGCTGATCTGCCAGCCGCCACATGAAGTCCTCGTTCTCCTTGAGGCGCTTGGGGGTGATCAGCTTGTTCATCAGACCGCGCGTCCGGGTGTGCAGCGGAGGATCCTGCGAGGTGATGTGCTCGCCCATCGGCACCGCCAGCCGGTGCTCCTCGATCAGCTCCGAGACGTCGTCGCTCTCCCCCGGTCCGAACGGCAGACCGGAGAACGGTCCCGCCACCGACACGCACGACGAGAACGCCGGATCCTTGTAGACGGCCAGCGCCTCGTCGTATCCGGTGACGGCCAGCACGTTGAACGGAGTGGCATGGGCCACCGGACATTTCGACCGCAGGTGGTCGAAGTAGGGGTAAGGGTCCGGCACCAGTGATGCATCGGTGAAGAAATCCGCTTCTTCGAACTCGGTCATCTCACGTTCTCCCGGTCAGTTTTCCTTGCGCGAGCAGACGCGAATGTCCCCGAAACGCGGCGTGTCTGGGTACATATGCGTCTGCTCGCCAGAGTTGTCATCCGAAGAGCACCGGCAGCGACGTCGGCGACCGGAAGACCTGACCACGGATGTGCGGGTCGCCTCCGTCCGGGTCCAGCCGCAGGTTGGGCAGGCGGTCCAGCAGAAGGTTGATGGCAGTGCGCATTTCGAGCCGAGCGAGGTGCATGCCCAGACACACGTGTACCCCGTGGCCCCAGCCGAGATTGCCCTTGGACGCACGGAAGATGTCGAACGCGTCCGGATCGGCCCACCGGTCGTCCTGCCGATTCGCCGAACCGAGCATCGGCATCACCGAACAGCCTTCCGGAATGTGAACACCTCCGAGCTCGGTGTCGCACGTCGTGGTGCGCGTGATGGTCAGCAGTGGCGGGTTCCACCGCACCGCTTCCTCGATGGCCTGCGGCAGCAACGACCGGTCGGCCCGGACCGCGTCCAACTGCGTTGTGTCCGAGAGCAACCCGAAAAGCAGGTTCCCCAGTGACCTATAGGTGGTCTCCACTCCGGCGGGCAGCAGTAGTCGCAGGAAGGAGAAGATCTCTTCGTCCGTGAGCTTCTCGCCGTCGATCTCCGCCTCGGCGAGAAGGCTGATCATGTCTTCCTTCGGCTCGGCGCGCCGAGCCTGCAGGATCGGTGCGAAATACTCGCACAGCGCGGCCGACGCCGCCAGCCCGCGTTCCGGGTTCATGATCCAGCTCAGCAGCGAGATGGACCAGCGCTGGAATTGCGGATAGTCCTCCTCAGGCAATCCCAACAGACCCGCGATGATCCGGCTCGGGTAGTCGAACGTGAATGCCTTCACCAGGTCGACCTTGCCGTCGGCGGCGAACTTGTCGATGAGCTCATTGGCGACCCGGCCGACCAGCTCGTCTTCCCAACGCGCCAGAGCCTTCTGCGAGAACGCCTTCGACACCAGCGATCGCAGGCGACCATGCACCGGTTCGTCCATGCCCAGCATCACGCGCTCACCGAGCACCGGGCCGAATGCCGCGATGACACCGGATGACGAGAAGGTCAGATTGTCGCGCAGCATCTGCTGGGCGTCCTCGTAGCGGTACACGATGAAGACAGGTTTGCCCTCCTCGCCCGGCATCGCCGACATGTCGATCCGTTGCACGGGCTCCTCGCGCCGAAGCCTGGCCAGTTCCGGGAATGGATCCCGAACGTCACCCGAGACGGCGTCGTCGAAGGAGCCGAAGTCCTCGAGGTCGTCAAAAAGCTGTTCCACAGAAGTTCTCCTCTATGTCGCCGGGTAGGCGACGGACTTGATCTCGGTGTACTGCTCGAATCCGGCCGTGCCGTTCTGGCGACCCACACCGCTGTTCTTGTAGCCGCCGAACGGGGTGTCCGCCCCGTAGCCCGCCGTGCCGTTGAGCCCGATGAACCCGGCGCGCAGCCGGCGAGCGACGGCAAGTGAACGATCCAGCGAGCTCGACATGACGTTGCCGGCGAGTCCGTACGGGCTGTCGTTGGCAATCCGGATCGCGTCCTCTTCGTCCTCGTAGGGAATCACTACGAGGACGGGACCGAAGATCTCCTCCTGGGCGATCGTCATCGAATTGTCCACGTCGGTGAAAAGTGTTGGGTTGACCCAGAAACCTTTGTCGAACTGGCTGGGCGCCTCGGTGCTGCCGACGAGCATCGTGGCGCCTTCGTCGACGCCTTTTCTGACATAGCCGAGGATGCGGGCCTGCTGCTTGGCCGAAATGACCGGGCCGCAGAGGGTTCCGGGGTCCTGCGGGTCACCGGGACTGATGTTCTCGTAGATGGCCTTCAGAATCGTGACGCCCTCGTCGTAGCGGGACCGCGGCAACAACATCCGGGTGGGAGCAGCGCAGCCCTGCCCGCGTGCAGCAACGGGCCGATACCGATTAAACATGCGGAGTTGAACGCTGTGTCATCCAAGTCCTCCAGCACGATCGTCGCCGACTTGCCGCCGAGTTCGAGGAAGAGCCTCTTCATCGTCGCGGCACCTTTTTCCATGATCCGCTTGCCCACGGCCGTAGAGCCGGTGAACGAGATCATGTCGACCTTGGGCGACAGGGTCAGTTCTTCGCCGACGAGGTGGTCCGATGCCGTCACGACATTCACCACACCCGCGGGGATATCGGTGTTCTCGGCGATGAGCCGGCCGAGCCGCGTGGCGTTGAAGGGAGTGTCCGGCGCCGGCTTGAGGACCACCGTGTTGCCGGTTGCCAGCGCCTGGCCCAGCTTGTTGATGGCGACCTCGAACGGAAAGTTCCACGGCACGATGGCACCGACCACCCCAACCGGTTCATGCCACACCTTGCGCGTGGTGTTCACGCCGGTGACCGATACCACGGTGTCACCGAGATCGGTTTCCCACGGGAAGGTTTCGATGAGCCGGGCCGGATACTTGAGGCCGTCGGCGAGCGGTGCATCGAGTTGTGGTCCGTGTGTCACGGCTCGCGGAGCACCCACCTCGGAGATGAGTTCCTCTCGCAATTCCTCCAACTCGCCCTCGATCGCTTCATGCAGCTGTTCGAGGCACCGCTTGCGGAAGTGGTGGTTGGTCGACCAGTCAGTCTCGTCGAATGACCGGCGAGCGGCGTCGATGGCCCGGTTCATGTCGGCCCTCGAGGCATCCGAGACCTCTCCGAGGATCTCTTCATTTGCCGGGTTGACGTTGGTGAACGTGCCTGCCTCGCCGTCGACGAGCTTGCCGTCGATCAGCATTCTCGATTCGAAAGTCCCTGTCGAACGCTCAGCCATGGCGCGTGCCTTCCCCTCGGAGTGCGCCGAACCGCGGGATGCCCATCATCAGCCGGGTCATCTGGTGCAATCCCGCCGCCGGGATCAAACGATTGGCGATCAACAACATTCGCGCATCGGGCCCGACCGCGGTCCTGACGAACGGCTTCGAGTTGTCCAGCGCTTTCGCCAGGCCCTCGGCGAACTTCTCGGGTGATCTGGCCGCGCGTTTCATCATGGCCCGCCCGCGCTTGTCCATCGTGCGGTGATGGGGAGCATAGGGTCCGTCCAGATCACGGTCGTCAGTCGTTCCCGCATCGGTGATGATCTCCGTGTCGTAGGTCCCGGTGACCAGGATGGTGACACCGATCCCGAAGGGCGCGACCTCCCCGGCCATCGATTCACCCCACCGCTCCAGCGCACCCTTGACCGCCGAATACGGTGCTGTTGCGGGCATTCCACGCACACCCGCGGCACTCGAGATCAGCACGATGCGGCCGCGGCCGGCCTCTCGCATGGCCGGCAGCAGAGCCTTGGTGAGCGCCACCGGGCCGAAGATGTTCGTGGCGAACATGCGCTCCCAGAGGTCGGGCGATGTTTCCTCAACCATTCCCGCCGCCGAGATGCCGGCGTTGTGCACCAACGCATACGGCGCGCCGACCGCCTCCGTGATGGTCTTGGCCGCGGCCGCGATCGACGCTCCGTCGGTGAGGTCGAGCTGGACACCGATCAGCCTGTCGTCGTCCTCGCCGGCTCCGGCCGCCTCCCGCAGCACAGGCATCGCCTTCTCCGGGCTGCGCATCGCAGCCACCACGCGCCACCCCTCGCGATAAAGGCGCGTGGCAGATGCGAAGCCGAGTCCCCGGGACGCCCCGGTGATGACGACTGCCCGATTCTCTTCGCGCAAGTGCTCATCGGGTGTCCGCGGCTCAGCCATCCTGGCCACCCGTCGCGCACCGGTTGCTCGTCGAACCCAACTCGACGTCGGGATTGCGAGCGGGCCCCTGCTGCCAGGTGGACCACTTGCCTACCGAGTAAGGCCCCTCGGCTCCGTTCGCCCGGTAGAACCCTTGTGGGTCATAGATCTTGGCTTCGGGGAACGGCCACGGGCAGGCGACGGAGGTCGCCGCGCCGCTGGCCTTGATGACCCAGAACCAGCTGCCGTAGGCGAAGTACGACACGTTGATGATCGCGAACATCACCAGGAACGTGCCGAGTACCGGCCTCGACGGGAACAGCTTCGCCTTGGCGGCGAGCTTCTCAGCCACGGACTTTCCCGTGTCGTCGCGGTAGACCAGGATCGCCGCCGGGACCATCACGAAAGTCACCGAGAGCGATTCCCAGATCAACGGGAACTGGAAGGTGCTGCCCGGGAACAACGTGCCGAACGGAATGGCCTGCGAGTAGATGTACAACCCCGTACGGACCAGGCTGACCTCCAGGATGGCATCGAAGATGAAGCCGATGACCAAAACCAGTGCGCCCAAGCTGATCAGTGGGTGTCGGGTGACGAACGCCTCGGGACCTCGCTTGGCCTGCAGCTTGCGCAGGATCCAGATCCCCGGGAAGTACGGGCCGAAGTAGAACAGGACGTAACCGAACACGATGAACGGCTCCACCGTCGGCGACATCATGATCAGGTACCAGTTCTCCGGCCAGTGCAGCAGCATCGGGTTGTACACCGCATACGGCGACCAGTTCATGATCGGGTCCTGCCAGACGATCAACGTCGTCACCAGGACCATGAGCAGCACCGGACTGCCGGGGTTCTTCCGCCAACCGACGATGAACATGACGGTGAACACCACGACGATGATCACGGCGCCCACCTGCGGGATGATCTGCCAGTGATCGAACGCGGTCAGGAACGCGACGGGACGCGGCCGGCCCTCGACGTTCGGGTTCGCCACCCGCGGGTCGACGTCGGTCCGACCAACCGCGGCGAACAGGCCGAGAAAGCCGAGCCAGGCGAGCAGGGCGATCACGCGACCCCAGTTCGGACCCTTGCGCGGCGGCGGTTTGACCTGAGCATCAGGCGGTAGGGATTCCCTGGTGGTCATGTCATTCCTCCCCGAACCGGTCGACCAGGTGCGAATTGATACCGTCCGCATCGAGGGTCCGGGCGACCAGATAGCCCGATCCCATCCACGCGCGCCGTGTCCACTTCCCCAGGGACACCCGGGTTCCGGGTGCGCCGGAAGCCGCGGGCATCATCTTCACGCGCTCCAGTGCCTCTTTGACGCCGCGCGGGCTCAGCGGATGGGCATCGGTGAAGGCGCGCACCAGCGTGGCGGCCACGTCGTGATTGACCACCGACACGCAGTACTCGGGGCGACTTCCGCTGTACCGCTTGGCGTATCGGTCAAGCCAGGCCTGTCCGACCAGGTTGCCCTCGTCGTACTGATCGACCCCGACCCAGCCCAGGAACGCGTTCCACATGATCGGGTTGACCCAGGCGTTCTGGAACGCGGTGGTTGTGAAGCGCGGGGGATCCCAGTTGACGGCCTCAAGCGCCGGGTTGATGAACACGATGCCGAAACCGAACCCGAGATGGACGATCGCCTCGGCCTTCGCTTCGTGCAGCGTGCTCACCGCGGCGTTGATGTCCTGTGCCGTCTGCGCGATCGCGGCCTCGGCGACGATCCGAATACCCTTGCGGGCACAGGCCGTTCGCAGGTTCTTCAGGTAGCTGTCGCCGATGAGGTTCTGCTCGACGAGTACGCCGATCTCGGTCAAGCCCCGCTTCGCGACCAGGTCCGCCAGAAAGATGGGTTCGTCGGTCATCGATCCCTGGGGAAAGGCGAACGTCCACTCGCCGAGCCAGTCGTCGGTTCCCGTGACGCTGATGGCCGGCACCTTGAAGCGCTCTTCGATCGCCTCCCGGAGCGGGACACAGTTGTCGGTGATGTTCGGTCCGAACACCACCAGGCAGCCCTCGTCCACGAGTTCGCCATACGCATCGATGACCGCCTTCACCGAACCCTTGGGCAGCCCCTCCACCTCGCGGTAGATCATCTGCACCGGCCGATCCATCAGCCCTTGCTCGACAGCCTCTTCGAACACCAGGTCAAACGTCTGGGTGAATGAAGCCAGCAGCTCGTCCGGAAACCCGGGCGGCAAGGTGAAGTCCATCAGGTAGCCGACCTTGATGGG
Source organism: Mycobacterium sp. 134 (assembly GCF_048282715.1). Lineage (NCBI taxonomy): Bacteria > Bacillati > Actinomycetota > Actinomycetes > Mycobacteriales > Mycobacteriaceae > Mycobacterium > Mycobacterium sp. 134. Next base: position 2,026,349 of record NZ_JBLVUN010000008.1, on the reverse strand, counting down.
CTCCGCAGTGCTCTCGTATGACATCTGACCTCCATGGTGCGGGCGTTCGTCGCAGGAACACCGGGGTCGACCTAATATTTGTTCTGAACCTAACGGCGGTGCCGCATGGCGTCAATCACCAGCTGCCGATCCGCCCAGGTAGACGTCGATGAGCTCGTGCAAACCGCGGCTCACGGCCACGTCGTCGGTCAGCGGTCCCGCGACCGCCACCCTGGCCGCCACGGTCATGGGCAACCCCTCGGCGACCAAGCGCCCGGCCGCGATCAGCACCCGGGTCGACGCGACTTCCCGCAGGCCACCGGTCTCCAGGCGCCGGATGGCCTGCCCGAACCGCACCAGCTCGGCGGCGGTGGAAGGATCGACTCCCGCCTCGTGGGCGATGATGCCCTCTTCGACTTCGGGTTCCGGAAAGCCGAACTCGATGGCCACCATCCGCTGGCGGGTCGAGTCCTTGAGGTCTTTGAGAACGCTTTGATAGCCGGGGTTGTAGGACATGACCAGACCGAATCCCGGCGCCGCGTCCAGCGTGATGCCGAGGCGCTCGATCGGCAGCTGGCGGCGATAGTCGGCGAGCGGATGCAGCACCACGGTGGTGTCCTGGCGGGCTTCGACCACCTCGTCCAGGTAACAGATCGCGCCCTCGCGCACCGCGCGGGTCAGCGGGCCGTCCATCCAGACCGTCTCATCGCCCCGCAGCAGATATCGGCCGACGAGATCCGCGGTGGTGAGGTCGTCGTGGCAGGCGACGGTGATCAGCGGCCTGCCGAGATCATGGGCCATCGCCTCGACGAAGCGCGTCTTGCCGCACCCGGTCGGACCCTTCAGAACCAGCGAAAGCCCCTGGCGGTACGCCGCCTTGAACACCGTCTCCTCGTTGCCGACCGGCTTGTAATAGGGACGCGTGCTCAGGGTCTGCGAATTGGCTCCGTTCTGGTGAGCGAGTCCGGACTCGTTGGCCATCAGCACACCTTTCGTGGTATCCGCGACGCTGCGGTACTGGAGCGAGCCTAGCGCGGAACAGATGTTTGTTTCAAGCACTTGTTGCCAGACGTTGCGTGAGCATCGACGTTGCCAATGACATTCTGGGACTTGACATCACCGCCAACGGGACCACCCTTCAGGACACCCGGCGACGAACCTCGCCAGAGCGAATCGCCGAGCGGAACAGCGGACCGATGACACCGGCGAGCTGGTCGGGACCGGAGATGGTCGCGTGCGCGGTGCTACCGAACACCCGGCGCAAGGACTCCACGTCGGTGCTGGCTCCGATGGTCAGGCAGACGCAACCGGTCCCCCGGCGCCGCGCCTCGGCCAAGGCGCGTCTGGCATCCGCGGCGCCGTAGGCCCGCTCGTAGCCGTGGTCGTAGGCCAGTCCGTCGGACAGGACGACCAGCAGTCGCCGCGACGTGCCACCGCGCTTCTCCAGGACCGACGAGCCGTGCCGGATCGCCGCTCCGAGTCGCGAATAGGCACCGGGTTCAAGGCTGTTCAGTCTTCGGATCACCTGCGCATCCAGGTGGTCGTTGAACCGTTTCACCGGGACCATGGTGACCGCGGACCGCCCCTGGGAGTAGTAGGCGTACAGCGATACCCGGTCGCCCAGGTCATGCAGCGCGACCATCAGGTGCGCCACCGCAGTGCGCTGCTGCTGGTGCACGGTGCGGCCGACGGTGCCCGGCTCCGCCGTCGAGCCGGACACATCCAAGAGCAACAGCACCGACAAGTCCCTGCGTCTTCGGAGACTGTCGAGATAGACGGCCTCATCGGGTATCGATCCGGCGCGGACCTCCACGCGCGCCTCGAGCGCGGCATCGATGTCGATGTCGTCGCCCTGAGGCTGGCGGTGGCGCCGGTGCAGACCCATGCCGAGGCGCGCCAGCGGGCGCCGCACGCTGATCGCATCCTCGATCTGCTGGGTGGCATGCGCCTTGATCTGCGGGTCAGCCTCGCGGACGGTGCACCAGTCGAGCCGATAGACCCCCCGGTCGGCGTTCCATTCCGGGTACCTCACGCCCTCGGTCGTGATGTCGACGACTTCCTCCGACGACACCGTGGCCAGCGATGAAACTGCATGCACCCCGCGTCTTGTCGAGTTGGTGCGGTGGGTCGGCGAGTCGGCGCCCGGCGGTCCGCCACCGCTGCCACCCGTCTTGCGCGACGAGGACAGCAGTTTCTTGAGCCATTTTCCGATGGCTCCGCCCCCGCCGACCGGGCTGGAGAACAGATCGGGGTCATCGGAGTCGTCCCAACCATCGGGGTCGCCTTCCTCCAATTCCTCGAGTTCCTGCTTACCCTGCCGCCGCGGCACATGTCCCACAGACTGCTGATCGGCCGGCTTGACCGCCGCACACGCCGCCAGAACCTTCTTGGCCTGAATAACCCCGAAGCCCGCAGGCGGGGCGCTGAGCGCATCCCGCCCGCGGGCGATCGCCAGGGACGATGCGGCCGAATCACTGCGTTCGGCGATACTTCGGTCCATCAGGGCACCAAGAGAATTCGGCAGGAGCGCTTGATTGGCCAGCAGCGCACGATGCCCCTCCACGGCCAGGTAACGTTCGGCCAATCGCCGATGCCGGACCAGGGCTCCGACCACATCGAGGTCCAGGCTGCCTGCCGCGATCAGCGACGCCTGCACGGCTACCGATTCGAGCCGTGCGCGTGCGGGCGCCGACGGGTCGACGAACACGGTCTTGCCATCGGTCCACGGTGCGCTCCCCGCGTCAGCCGGGGCGACCGCGACCGGACGCGCTGCCAGCGCGGACGCCAGCATGCCCAGCCCCGAGAATCGGCCGCCGTCGCCGCCACCGTCAGACACCCGCTACCTCCACTGCACACAGCGCGTTGACCAAATATCTGTTCCACCGTAGAGTTCGGCACCACCGGAGTCAATCGACCGAAGCCGGAACATCAACCAGCAAGGGCTACAAAGTGATCGACTTCAACGACCAGGTCGCCGTGGTGACCGGCGCCGGACGCGGCCTCGGCCGGGAGTATGCGCTCGAACTGGCACGGCGCGGGGCCGCTGTCGTGGTCAACGACCTCGGCGGCACGATGACGGGCCAAGGCTCCGACGCCGCGGTCGCCGATCAGGTCGTCGAGGAGATCACGGCCTCCGGCGGCACCGCCGTGGCATCCTACGATTCGGTCGACAGCCCGGAGGGCGGTGAGGCGATCGTGCGCACCGCGGTCGAACGCTTCGGCCGGCTCGACGCCGTGGTCAGCAATGCCGGCATCTTCAACAGCATCCCGTTCGACGAGCTGTCCGCCGAAGAGTGGCGGCGCATGTTGAGCGTTCACCTCGACGGCGGGTTCTACCTCGCCCAGCCCGCCTACCGCGTGATGAAGAGCCAGGGCTACGGCCGGTTCGTGTTCGTCGCCTCGTCGGCGGGGATGTTCGGCCAGCACCTCGAGGCGCACTACGCCGCGGCCAAATCCGGGCTGGTCGGGTTGACCAACGTGATCGCGCTCGAGGGCGCACCGCACGGGATTCTGGCCAACACCGTGCTGCCGTTCGGTATCTCGCGAATGGTCACCGAGACCCTGGGCGATCCGAAAGTCCTTGAGGACAACGGCTTCTTCAAGGCGATCCGGCCGGAACTGGTCGCCCCGCTGGTGGTGTACCTGGCCAGCCGCGACTGCGGGCTCAGCCACCAGAACTTCTCGGCCTGCGCAGGGCGCTTCGCCCGCGTGTTCGTCGGTTTGGGCGAGGGCTGGATGGCGCCACCGGACTCGGACCCGAGCGCCGACGACATCGCCGCGCACCTTTCGGAAGTCGCTGCGACCGAGCCGTTCACGATTCCGGGATCGATCTACGACGAGGTGTTCGGGGTGACCGAACGGCTCGGCGTCACTGCGTGAGCCGGGCGGCGGCGTTGCGGTCGACACGTTCGGCGCAACTTCGCTGACGCCGGGCGCGAGTGCTCTACCGGCGCATATGGCTGCACGGGATCCCCAGCGCACCAGCACTGTTCTGGTAGCCTCTAACCAAATATTGGGTCAGTCACCCAAATCGTATGACGGGAGCCAGCAATCATCGTGGAGTCGCTGTGGGCCGTCCCCAGGTAACGCCTGGGGAGCGCAGGACGCTCAAGCGCACCCCAGGTCGCGCAATCGACGCCGGCTCCGCTGCTGAGGATCGCACGCGCCGGACCGAGATCCTCGAGACCGCTGCCACGTTGATCGCCACGTCGGGCCTCCGTACCTCACTGCAAGAGATCGCGGATGCGGCAGGCATTCTGCCGGGCAGCCTGTACCACCATTTCGAATCCAAGGAAGCGATCCTGGTGGAACTGCTCGAGCGGTATCACGAGGACCTCGACCGCATCGCCGGGCAGGCCCAGAGCCGGTTGGACGGTCCCGATCCGGCGTCGCCGTTCGACCGTATCGCCGAACTCGGCTCGGATATCGCGCGGTGCGCCGTCGCACACCGGGCCGCGCTCCAGATGTCGTTCTACGAGAGCCCGAGTTCCAACCCCGACCTCGTCGCACTGGCCCAGCGCCGCCCGACTGCCACGCTGGACGCCATGCAGCAGACCCTGCGGGCCGCTCGTTGGGCCGGTTACCTGCGGCCGGACGTAGACCTGGCCGTACTGGCCGACCGGATCTGCCAGTCCATGCTGCAGGTCGGACTCGACGTCATGCGCCACAATGCCGCACCGGAGAAGGTCGCTACCCTGCTGTGCCGGATCTTGCTGGAAGGCTTGTCCACCGGTCAGCCCGCCGATGCCGAGCTCGACAAGTCCGTCCCGTTCATGGCAGCCGACGACGTGGTTCGGAGCTGGATCGAGGAGGCCGAGACCGATGACAAGACCGCCCACATCCGGGCGGTGGCACGGGCCGAGTTCGGCCGGCGCGGCTACGAGGGTACGACCGTGCGGGATATCGCTTCGGCGGCAGGCATGGGTACCGGCACGGTGTACCGGCTCATCGGGTCGAAGGACGAACTACTGGCGGCGATCATGCAGTCCTTCGGCGAGAAGATCGCGGTGGGCTGGACGGAGGTCCTCGGATCCGAGGGCACCACCATCGAAAAGCTCGACGCGCTGAGCTGGATCCACACCAACGCGCTGGACCAGTTCGGAGACGAGTTCCGGATCCAGTTGGCGTGGATGCGCCAGTCGCCGCCGGACACCCCCAACCCCGGCTGGCTGTTCATGCAGCGTGTCAAGCAGGTCAAAGCGCTTCTCGCCGCAGGGATCAAAGCCGGTGAGATCAGTATCGACAGCCCCTCGAACGAGATCCTGGCCCGGTCGGTCATCGGCGTGGGATGGATACCGGAGAACATTCTTCGGCAGTTGGGCACCCGCGCATCGCAGATCCACGTCCGGGACACCAGCCTGCGCGGTGTGATCGTCCGCTGATCACGGACTAGTCGAAAGCGTACCGTGGCAACGTGTTCGGGATATCGACCGAGCTCAGCAAGCCCGCAGGCGCGTCGACAACGTAGGGGATCGCGTTGACCACCCGCATAGCGGTGGCGGCCATCGCCGCCTGCCCGGCACCGTACCCCTCGTCCTCCCCCAAGTTCATCGCACAGTGGATGTCGGGATCACCCTTGATATCCACCCGGTAGGTGGCGTCGAATTCCGATGCCTGCCAATCGGGTGCGACGTCGCGCGACATCCGGATGATGTGCTCGACGACGATGGCCTCACGCCCGTTGACCACACCGGCCGCACGCGTGCACACCGCACCGCAGGTTCCGGCGCCGATGGTCCCGAACGCCACCGTGATGTCGCGGTCGGTGATCCTGCGATCGAGCGAACCCCGGATCTCGGACACCTCGGCCCCGAGCGCATCGGCGATCATGTGAATCGGTGCTTTCCACGCCATCTCGATGAATCCAGGGGTTTTGAGCATCGGCTCGAAATCCAGCGGGCGCCCGAAACCCATCCCGTCCATCATCACGTCGGCGACCGGGTAGTGATCGTTGAGGGACACCTCGGTGACCGTGAGGCGGTCGATCTTCTTCGATTGTGTTGCCAGCATCAGCGCCAGTTGATCCGAGCCGAATCCGGGGAAGACCCCTGAGGCGTAGAACGAACAGTTCCCGACCTTGGCGGCAGCGTCCAACTGATCGCGCCATTCCGCTGAATAGTAGGCCGGCGGGTACACCAGTCCGGTCGATGTCGTTGACACCACGTTGATTCCGGCGTTCAACAGTCGCACGTAGTCGGGCACAGCGCCGGCATCGCGGTCTGGCCCACTCGCCGCGTACACCACACAGTCGGGGGCCGACGCGATCAGCGCCTCGGCGTCATCGGTGGCCGGCACGCCGAGGGGCGCACGCCCCGCGAGCACACCCGCGTCATGCCCGACCTTCGACGGCGAATGCACCCACACACCGGCCAGCTCGAGATCCGGGCGCCGGGCGATCGCGTCGATAGCGATCGATCCGACGCCGCCCGTCGACCAGACGACGGTCCGCAGGGGTCGCAAAGTTCCTGTCACGCTTGACTCCTCATCCGACTTTCGGTCATGCGCGTTCGGATGCCATGACGGCCCGTTCCAGGTAGAACCAGGCGACGTCGGGCGGTAACCCTCCGCACAGCGGTAGCAGGGGCAACGGTCTGCCGGCACGGATGTAACCGGCGGCCTCGTCGACGGTCAGGATCTGATAGGGGCCGCCTGGCCGCCGCAGTTCCGGCACGGTCTGGGCGCGCGAGATGCTGGCGACCGCGTTGTCCCCCTTCCGATAGGCCGCGGCGGTGAGGACGTCGTGAAGTAGGAAGGGGCCCAGCTCATCCCATGCCCGGTCCGCGTCGTCGGCCACGAACACCGCAGTGGGCGTGTTCGGCGCAGGCAACTGGACCACACCGGGTTCGTGGCCGTTGGCGCGGCATTCGGACTCGTAGAACTCCCTGAGTCCCGGGGTCGCGGACTGCGAGATGAACCCGAGGCCGTGGCGGGCCGCACGTCGCGCCGCGGCCCGGGTGCCGCCCGCGATGAGCAGGTACGGTCCCGACGGACTCGCACATCCGGGTGTGACCGTGATTCGCCGGCCGTCATGGTCGACGGTCTCCCCCGCCAACAGACGAAGCAACAGCGCCACCTTCTCGTCGGCCAGCTTGCCGCGTGCGCTCATCTCCACACCGAAATGTTCGTATTCCTCGGCACGATGCCCGATGCCGAAGGCGTACGAGACCCGGCCACCGCTGATGATGTCCAGCGCGCAGATCTCCTCGGCCAGGCGGACCGGATCCCAGAACGGAATCGGCACCGCGGCAAGCAGAATCGGTATTCGATCGGTACGGGCGGCAATCGCCGATGCGAGGACTGTCGGCGCGGCGAGGTGCCCGTCGGCGGTGCCGTGGTGCTCCGACAGCACTGCCATCACCGCGCCGCGCGTCTCGGCCCATGCGCACATGTCGATCGCGGCGCCGTAGAGGTCAGTCGTCGAGGTATGCGGCGCACGCATGTCGAATCGCAGCGTGAACATCACGCCGACTGTAACCTAAGTTTTGTTCCGCGTCACCGGTAGCCGCGAGCAGGCGCAAATGTCCCCGAGACCGATGATCCCGGGGACATTTGCGTCTGCTCGGCGTGACGAACTCAGCGGCGCGGCAGCCCCAGCACCTGGGTGGCGATGATGTTGCGCTGGATCTCGGAAGTCCCGCCGGCGATGGTGCCGCCGAAGCTTCTGGCGTAACGCTCGAACCAGCTCGCGAAGTAGTGGTCGAGGTTCATGTGCTCGTACGGACCCGAGGTGGTCGGGTGGATCAACCCGTCGGGACCGGCCGAGGTCAGCGCATTCTCGAACGCGTTGCGCTCGGCTTCGGATCCGAACAGCTTGAGCACCGACACCGACGCGGTGTCCGCCTCGCCGCGTGAGGCCTTCGCCAGCGCCGCGGATCCCATGGCCCGCAAGGCCTGGTAGTCCATGATCGTGGTGGCGTACTGGTCACGCTCCAGCTCGGTCTTGGGCTGGAAGTCGGCCAGCATGTTGTCGATCCGGTCGGCGAAACCGAGCCACATCATCGTGCGCTCGTGCCCGAGCGAACCGTTGGCCACTCCCCATCCGCCGTTGAGCGGACCGACAAGGTTCTCGGCCGGCACCCGGGCGTCGGTGAAGAACACCTCGTTGAAGTCGAGATTCTCCTCACCGGTCATGTCCGCGAACGGCCGGCACACCACTCCGGGGGTGTCTGTCGGGATGATCAGCACGCTGATTCCCTTGTGCTTCGGGGCATCCGGGTCGGTACGCACGAAAGTCAGCAGCCAGTCGGCGTCATGAGCGCCCGAGGTCCACACCTTCTGTCCGTTTACGACGAAGTGGGTCCCGTCCAGTACGGCGCGCGTGCGCAGCGACGCCAGGTCCGAGCCCGCACTCGGCTCGCTCATCCCCAGCGAGGCGGTCTTCTCACCGCGCAGCACGGGTACCGCCCAGCGGCGCTTCTGCTCGTCGGAACCGAACGTGAGCAGTGATGCCGCAATGATGTTGACGCCCTGCGGGTTGAAGCTGTGGTAGATCCGGCGGCGGCACAGCTCGTCGAGGTGGACGAAGGTCTGCACCACCGACGCGTTTCGCCCGCCGAACTCAGGCGGCTGGGCCGGGAGCAGCCAACCGTTGTCGAACAGCAGCCGCTGCCAGTCGCGGGCCCACTGCGGCATGTGCGACACCGACCGGGGCCGCTCGAGCGTCTGCGCCTCCGAGGGCAGGTTGGCATCGAGGAATGCGGAGAACTCGGCGCGGAACTCCTCGACGTCGGAATCGAATGTCAGCTGCATTTACAGGCCCCTGTAGGTCGTGCGGTATTCGGCGGCGATCAACGCGCGGTGCTCGGCGGCGCCGCCCAACAGGAGCTCGCCCGCCTTGGCCCGCTTGAGCGCAAACTGCACATCGTTCTCCCAGGTGAAGCCCATGGCCCCGAACAGCTGCAGGCCATGACGGAACACCACGGCCTGGCACTCCCCGGCGGCGGCCTTGGCCATCGCCGATGCCAGCCGCCTGCGCGGGTCGTCGGCGGCGATGGTCAGCGCGGCGAAATACGAGAGTGCCCGGGCTCTTTCGATGGCCACGTGCATGTCGACGGCCTTGTGCTGCACGGCCTGGAACGACCCGATCGCCACACCGAACTGCTGCCGCTGCTTGACGTGTTCGAGGGCCAGATCGAGAACCCGCTGGCAGGCTCCGACCATCGTGACGGCTATGCCGGTCAGGGCCAGGTGACGCGCCTTCTCCGTATCCACGTGAATACGATCCGCGTCATCGACATGCACGTCGTCGAACGACACCTCCGCCACGTGCAGCACCGGATCGAACACCGGGCTGCGCTTGGCGGAAACCTTGGCGGCGTCGACCAGGAACACACCACCGTCGGTCACGACAGCCAGGTTCTGGGCACGGTCCCCTTCGAGGACGTGATGGGCGGTTCCGGTCAGCACCCAGCCGGTGGCATCCCGGTTGGCCGTCACACCGCTGTACACCGCGGTGCCGGCCTTGGCCGCGTCGAAGCGGTCCCCCGCCAGCGGCGCATATTGCGTCATGGTCGCCAGGTACGGCGTCAGGTCGGTGGCCCGGCCGAGCTCCTCGAGCACGATGGCCAGTTCCACCGCATTCTCCGAGTCGGTGAGCTCGGTCCAGCCCTGGTCGACATAGCTCTGCCACAGCGGTGTCGGATCGACACCCTGCTCAGCCACTTCACGGACCAGCGTGGCCGGGCACTGTTTGGTCACCGCGTCACGCACGGTTTCCTGCCATAGCCGCTGATCGGCATCAAATTCGAGTAGCAACCGCCGCCTCCTGCCGCACTGTCACGTTCGAAATGAGAATAGCATTCTCTTTCTATGGTGTGACCTTCTCCTCTAGCAAGTACCGGTTCTCCGCAGTAGTCCGCTGTGCAGGTGACCAGCACTGGCAATTACCTGCGACAAACGGCCGAGACGTTCCGAGAACTATGTTCTTGCCATAGAAGAATATGGATCTAGACTGGCTGTAAGATCCGGCGCGAGAGGCACGTCGTCGTCAGCGCGTGCGCAGCTCGTTTCCGGACGGATATCGGAGGACAGTCTTGGTAATCAAAGACCCGGCGCAGCCCGGCAGTGCGGGAACGCCCCTGATCGACGCGAGCGTGCACGTCTTCTTCGGTTCGAACAAGGACCTGCGGCAGAACTTCCTGAAGGAACCGTTCGCCAGCCGCGGCTTCCCCGACTACGAGATGAACTGGTACGGCGCACCGGGTGGCGAATATGCCAAGGACACCAAGGGGCCCGATCGCCAGTACCCCGGTTCCGATCCCGATATCGCCGCGCGGCATCTGTTCACCGACCGCGGCGTGGACATCGCAATCCTGCACCCGATGACCCGCGGCATCATGCCCGACCGTCACCTCGGAACCGCACTGGCCGCCGCGCACAACGCGATGATGGTGACCCGCTGGCTCGAGCACCCTGAACACGGCGAGCGGTTCCGCGGCACCATCCGGGTCAACCCGGATGACATCGTCGGCGCCTTGCGCGAGATCGACAAGTACAAGGACCACCCGCGTGTGGTGCAGATCGGCATCCCGATGCAGTCGCGGGAGCTGTATGGCAAGCCGCAGTTCTGGCCGTTGTGGGAGGCGGCGGCCGAGGCCGGCCTGCCGGTGGCCGTCCACATCGAGGGCGGGGCCGGCATCCAGTTCGCGCCGACCCCGTCAGGCAAGACCCGGACCTATGAGCAGTACCTGGGCTTCATGGCGCTCAACTACATCTATCACCTGATGAACATGATCGCCGAGGGCGTGTTCGAGCGGACGCCCACGTTGAAGTTCGTCTGGGCCGACGGCGCCGCGGACATGTTGACCCCGTTCATGTGGCGCATGGATTGCTTCGGCCGTCCCCACCTCGAGCAGACCCCCTGGGCGCCCAAGATGCCCAGCGACTACCTGCCCGGGCACGTCTACTTCGTCCAGGGTGCCCTTGACGGTCCCGGTGACACCGAATTCGCCGGCGAGTGGTTGAGCTTCACCGGCAAGGAAGACATGGTGATGTTCGGCTCCAGCTACCCGCACTGGCAGCTCAACGAACCCGAGATCCCGAGCGCGTTCAGCACCGAACAACGCGAGAAGTTGTTGTGGCGCAACGCCGCAGAGCTATATGGGTTATCGGATGCGGTTGCATCCGGTTCAACGTCCGCGGTTGCGGCACGGTAGAGGCAGTGAGGACAGCCCTTATGACAACCACGCAGCCGATCACGACAAACCCGCGGGTGCCGGCTACCGAGCGGATTGCGGTCCGGTGCGTCGACTCCGACGTACACCCCATGCCGCGGCGCGGTGAGCTGATCGAGTACATCCCGGAACCCTGGCGCACCAAGTACTTTCTGAACCACAAGGTCGGCGAGCAGATCTACTACGACGCACCGGATTACGCACACGCCTATGCGATGCGAGTGGACGCTTTCCCGCCGGACGGTGAATTCGCTTGTAGCGATCCGGACATGGCGCTGCGTCAGCTCATCATGGAGGCCGGCTCCGACATCGCCATCCTCGAGCCAACGCACTCCGAGCACCGGCTCGGTGAAGCCACTGCGGCCTACTGCACCGCCACCAACCTGTGGCTGGCCAACCATTGGCTCGACAGCCACAACAACTGGCACGAGCGCTGGCGCGGATCGGTCTGTGTGGCAATCGAGGAGCCACAGTTGGCGGTGGCCGAGATCGAGCAGTGGGCCGAACACCCGTACATGGCGCAGGTTCTGATCAAGGCCGAACCGCGGCCGTCATGGGGCGACCCGAAGTACGACCCGATCTGGGCCGCGGCCACCAAGCACGACATCACCGTGAGCTGCCACCTGTCCCGCGGCGAGTACGAGACCCTGCCGCTTCCTCCGGTCGGATTGCCCAGCTACAACCACGACTTCATGGTCAGCTACTCGCTGCTGGCGGCCAACCAGGTGATGAGCCTGATCTTCGACGGGGTCTTCGACCGGTTCCCCACACTGCGCATCGTGTTCGTCGAGCACGCCTTCACCTGGATCCTGCCGCTGATGTGGCGCATGGACGCCATCTACGAGAAGCGCAAGGGCTGGATGGACATCAAGCGGAAGCCCAGTGAATACGTCAAGGACCACATCAAATTCACCACCCAGCCGCTGGACTACCCCGAGGACAAGACCGAGCTGTCCCGGGCGTTCGAGTGGATGGAATGCGAGAAGATCCTGCTGTACTCCAGCGACTACCCGCACTGGACCTTCGACGACCCACGCTGGCTGGTCAAGCACCTGCCCGAACACGCCCGTGAGGCGATCATGTTCCGCAACGGCATCGCGACCTACAAGCTCCCGGAGACCGTTCCGGTCCTCGAGGGACAGGCTCGGGTCTTCTGATGGCAGAACCCGACAAGCGCCCCCGGCTCGCGCAGGGACGCGAGCACGTCGTCGCAACGGTCGACGAAATCCCGCCAGGCACACACAAACTGGTACCGATCGGACGCCACGGCGTCGGTGTGTACAACGTCAACGGCACGTTCTATGCCATCGCCAACTACTGCCCGCACGAGGGCGGCCCCCTGTGCTCGGGCCGGGCACGGGGCCGCACCGTGGTCGACGACGACGTACCCGGCGACGCAGTGATGGTGCGCGACAAGGAGTTCATCTACTGCCCATGGCACCAATGGGGTTTCGAGCTGGCAACCGGCACCACCGCGGTGAAGCCGGAATGGAGTATCCGTACGTACCCGGTCCGTGTGGTTGGAGATGATGTGTTGGTGATGGCGTGAGTGAAATTCAGTTGGCCCTGGGAACCCCCGAGCTCAAGCCTGGCGAGAAGACCATGGAGATCAATGGCGGCAATGTCGTCTACGAAATCCTCGGCGACAAGGGTGATTTCATCGCGCTGACTCCCGGTGGCCGGTTCAGCAAGGACATTCCGGGATTGCGCCCGCTGGCCGAAGCCCTGGTCGAGGGTGGCTACCGGGTGCTGCTGTGGGACCGGCCCAACTGCGGGCGCTCCGATGTGCAGTTCTACGGCCAGAGCGAATCGCACATGCGTGCCGAGACGCTCTACCGGCTGATCACCGCACTCGATATCGGGCCGTGTTTCATCCTCGGCGGCTCAGGTGGAGCGCGGGACTCGATGCTGACCACCATGCTGTACCCGGAGATCGTCCGAAAGCTGGTGGTGTGGAACATCGTCGGCGGCGTGTACGGCTCGTTCGTACTCGGTGGCCACTACGTGACGCCGAGCATCCTGGCGGTACGAGGACTCGGTATCAAGGGATTGCTGAACGTGCCGGAATGGCGCGAACGGATCGCGGAGAACCCGGCGAACCGGCAGCGCCTGCTCGACCTCGATGAAGACGAGTTCCTCAAGGTCATGCTCCGCTGGCTCAACGCGTTTGTCTCGAAACCCGGCCAGACCATTCCCGGTGTCCCCGATGAGATGTTCGACAACATCACCGTGCCCACCCTGATCATCCGGGGCGGCGAGAACGACTGGGACCACCCCAAACGCACCTCGCTTGAGGTGAGCTGCCTGATCAAGGGCTCCAAGTTGATCGACCCACCGTGGCCCGAGGACGCCTGGGAGCGGGCCGGGGAGAAGTTCGCGCAGAGCGGCGGTAAGACGTTCTGCCTGTTCGACACATGGGTCCAGGCCGCCCCGGCGATCATCGACTTCCTGGGGTCGACGTGAAGTCGGTGACGTCTGCCGAGTGCTCACACCGTCCGGATGTGCACCTCGCAGTTCAGCGAAGCCTCCAGAGCGGTGTGGATGCGGCTTTCCGGGATGCGTGTCAGGTCGGCCTTGTCCAGGGTCACCGTCACCACATCCCAGCCCTCCACGTCGACAGAACGAACGATCTCACCGGACAGTCCGAACCCCGCCAGCACACCGCGGGCATCCTCGTCGGTCCCGCGGCTGACGAAGGTGACCACTCCGGGGCTGGGCGCGGTGCCGAAAGCCTTGGCACACAGTTCCATCGCGATGGCCTGCAGCTCTGGTGCGTCGTTGCCGGCGATCAGCACCTCGACCTCGCGGCGATTCGCGGGCAGTCCGGCGAGTTGGTTGTCCAGCACCTCGGCGCCACGTTCACCCAGCAACTCGCGAAGCGTTGCCATGCCGTCGGATAACTCCTGCGCCCCGAGCTCACCGGCCGGGTCGACTCCGACGCGCACCACCGCAGTTCTCATGCCGGTAAGCCTAACCGGGGACGGGATGTGACCATGACAGCCGAACTGACGGTCGCGGCATGGCCGGGAATCACCCCGCGCCTCCTGCGCGACGGACCGGAAGGCCTGAGCGACTATCGACAGGCCGGGGGCTATGGCGCCCTTACTGATCCGCAGCGGTTACTGGACGAGGTACAGGCGAGTGGATTGCTGGGCCGGGGCGGTGCGGCTTTCCCGATGGCGGTGAAGCTGCGCACGGTCCGCGACAACGGGCAGCGGGGCGGCGGCGCCAAGACCGGCTCAGTCGTGATCGCCAACGGCGAAGAGGGTGAACCGGCCTCGATCAAAGACCGCTGGTTGCTGCGCAACCGCCCCCATGCGGTGCTGGACGGCCTGCGACTGGCCGCCGGGATCGTCGGTGCCGATCGCGTCGTGGTGTACGTATCGGATCCCCGCGCCGCCGAGAGCGTCGAGCGCGCGCTCGCCGAGCTTTCCGGCCATCTGGACGGGATGGCAGTCGAATTACTCACCGTCACTCCGGGTTACGTCGCCGGCGAAGAAACCGCCGCCGTACACGTGGTCAACGGAGGACCGGCGAAACCGACGGACAAGCCACCGCGCCCGTTCGAGGAGGGGGTGGATGGCAAGCCGACGCTGATCAGCAATGTCGAGACGCTGGCCCACCTGGCATTCCTCCATCAGCACGGCGCCCGGACGTTCCGGGAACTGGGCACCGAGGCCTCGCCCGGCACCTTCCTGGCCACGATCACCGGGGCCGGACGCGTGCCCGCGCTGTACGAACTACCACACGGCATCGCCTTCGCCGATCTGCTGACCCTGCACGGGGTGTCCCCCGAAAAAGTCCACGGGGCGCTGATGGGCGGGTACTTCGCCGGACTGGTCAACCGCGACATCGTCGGGATCACACTGGATCACGAGTCGGTGCGGGCCCTCGGCAGCGGGTTGGGCTGCGGCGCGATCGGCATTCTCACCGATGACTGCCCGGTGGCGGTCGCGGCGTCGGTACTGGCGTACTTCGACCGCGAAAACGCCGGCCAGTGCGGTTCGTGCTTCAACGGAACGGCCGCCATGGCAGCCGTCGCCACGGGCCTGCGCGACGGCCTGGCCACGCAGGAGGACCTGGACCGGCTCAAGCGGTGGTCGGTGGTGTTGCGCGGCCGTGGCGCCTGCGCCACGCTCGACGGTGCGGCCAATGTGGCGGCGAGCCTGCTGTCCCAGTTCCCCGACCTGGTGCAGCGTCACCTCGAAAATGGCTGTCAGACTTGCCGTTCCGGTGCATTCACTGCCGATCGGCCCTACGAGGTGGAGTCCGTGGAGGCGGTGGTGGCGGTATGAAGGTCAAGCTCGATCGCACGTTGTGCGATGGCTTCGGATTGTGCGCCAAGCACGCACCGGAGTACTTCCCGCTCGACGACTGGGGGTACGCCTCACTTCAGGGTGACGGCAACATTCCCGAGGCCGACGAGGACGCGGTCCGGCGTGCCCTGCTGGACTGCCCCGTGCACGCGATCATCGAGTTGAAGGACACCCGGGCACAGCGGGAGGCCGGCTGAGCCCGGCTCGAATACGTAGGTGCTGGATCACCGATCCCGGAAACTGGTAACGTGATTCTCCACACAGAATAACCCGCTTACCACCGGAGTCGAGTTGTCACAGATACCGGGACGTCCGCTCCCGACGGTCACCACGCTCAACGAGTACTTCTGGACCGCGGGCGCCGACGGGGTGCTGCGAATCCAGGAGTGCCAGGACTGCAGCGCCCTCATCCATCCGCCGCAGCCGGTCTGCCGCTATTGCCGCAGCCACAACATGGGTGTGCGCGACGTGTCCGGCCGGGCATCGCTGGCGGGATTCACTGTCAACCACCGGTTCGGTTTCCCCGATATGCCACCGCCGTATGTGGTGGCCGAGGTGGCCATCGCCGAGGATCCCCGGGTCCGGCTGACGACCAACATCGTCGACTGCGAGCCGGACGATCTGAAGCTGGGGATGCCGGTGGAGGTCGAGTTCCTGCACATCGAGGATGTCTGGCTGCCGGTGTTCAAGCCGTCGGCTGACACCACCTCCACCCCGCCGGTCGCCGAGCCCGTCGCTCCGCAGGACGTCGGCAAGTACGTCCGGCCGATGCTGACCAAGGAGAAGTTCGAGGACCACTCGGCCATCACCGGCATCGGCATGTCCGCCATCGGCCGCCGACTGATGGTGCCGCCGTTGTCACTGACCATCGAAGCCGCCGAAAAAGCGGTCGCCGACGCCGGTTTGACGTTCGACGACATCGACGGTTTGTCCACCTATCCGGGTCTGGACATCGCCGGCATGGGCGAAGGCGGCGTGACCGCGCTGGAGGGCGCGCTCGGGCTCCGGCCGACGTGGATCAACGGCGGCATGGACACGTTCGGTCCCGGAGGCTCGGTGATCGCGGCCATGATGGCCGTCGCCACCGGAATGGCCAAGCACGTCCTGTGTTTCCGCACCCTGTGGGAGGCGACCTTCGGTCAGCTGGTCAAGGAGGGCAAGATGTCCCCTCCGATGGGTGGCCGCACCAACAGCTGGCAGTACCCGTTCGGGTCCACCTCGGCGGCACACACGCTGGCACAGAACGCCGGTCGCCACTTCGACCGGTATGGCACGACGCGGGAGACGCTCGGCTGGATCGCGCTGAACCAGCGCGCCAACGCCGCGCTGAACCCGACCGCGATCTACCGCGATCCGATGACCATGGACGACTACCTGTCGGCCCGCATGATCACCACGCCGTTCGGCCTCTACGACTGCGACGTGCCGTGTGACGGCGCGGTGGCCGTCATCGTCTCCGCCGTCGATGTCGCGCGCGATCTCGCCAAGCCGCCGATCCTATTCGAGGCGGTGGGCACCCAGATCATCGAACGGTTGGACTGGGACCAGACCACGCTGACCCACGAACCGCAGGTGCTCGGGCAGAGCGCGCACATGTGGTCACGAACCTCGTTGCGCCCCAGCGATGTCGATGTCGCCGAGCTCTATGACGGGTTCAGCTTCAACTGTCTGTCCTGGCTGGAGGGTCTTGGCTTCTGCGGCATCGGAGAGGCCAAGGACTTCCTCGACGGCGGCCACAACATCGCCCGCGACGGCATCATCCCGCTCAACACCCACGGCGGCCAGCTCTCGCACGGCCGCACCCACGGGATGGGCCTCATCCACGAAGCCGTCACCCAGCTGCGCGGCGAGGCCGGTGAGCGCCAGGTGGCCGGCGCACGCGTCGCTGTGGCCAGCAGCGGGGGTCTGACCCCGAGCGGCGTGCTGCTGATGCGCAGGGACGACTGAGCCATGAGTAAGGCCGACCCGCACCCCAGGGTGGTGATGGTCGACGGCGTCCCGATGTCGGCCCTGGTCGCCGAGTCCCCCGACCCGCGCGCCGTCGTTGTCGCATTGCACGGCGGCGCCACCACGTCTGCTTACTTCGACTGCCCCGGGCACCCGGAGCTGTCGCTACTGCGCTTCGCGGTCGACCAGGGGTACACCGTGATCGCGCTGGATCGCCCCGGCTATGGCGCGTCGGCGGCCTACCCGGACGCCATGGCACGGCCCGAACAGCGGGTCGCGTTGGCGTTCGGCGCAATCCAGCGCATCGCCGGTGCGTCGGACCTGTTCGTTCTGGGCCATTCGATGGGCTGTGAGCTGGCCCTGCACCTGGCGGTGCAACGGCCCGAGGTGCTCGGCGTATCACTGGCCGGCACCGGCCGCCGCTACCACCCGGGGGCACAGGAGCTGCTGAAGGACGCCTCACCCGTGAATCGCCCGCGCGGTCTGCGTGAACTGCTGTGGGAGCCGGCCAGGCTCTACCCGTCGGACGTGGTCGGCGCCGGATTGTCAGCGGGCGGCACCGCTTACGAGGGCGATGTCATCAAAAGCTGGTCGCGGCAGGACTTTCCGGCCCTGGCCGGACAGACGAAAGTGCCGGTGCAGTTCCTCGCCGGCGAGCACGAGAACGTCTGGGAGTCCGATGCCGAGGCGCTGGCCGCGATCGGCGCGATGTTCACCGCCTCGCCCCGGGTCCAGACCGGTGAGCTCGCCGACAGCGGGCACAACCTCAGCGTGGGGCTGACCGCCGCGAGTTATCACCGCAAGGTTTTGTCCTTCGCCGAACAATGCGTAGCCGACCGCGGCCTCGAGCCGGTGACAGGCACTGTGAATACCGAACTGGAAGTGGAGGCAGGTTGATGCGAGTCGGATTTATCGGGCTGGGCAGCCAGGGCGCGCCGATGGCCCGGCGGATTGTCGAAGGCGGCTTCGAGACGACCCTGTGGGCCCGGCGCCTGGCGTCCCTGGAACCCTTCGCCGACACCGCGGCCAAGACCGCGGGCTCCCCCGCCGAACTGGCCGCAGCCAGTGATCTGGTGTGCCTGTGTGTGGTCGGCGACGACGACGTTCGCCAGGTGCTCGACGGCGAGAACGGTGTGCTGGCCGGACTGGCGCCCGGCGGCGTCATCGCCATCCACTCCACGGTGCACCCCGACACCTGTCGCGAGATCGCAGAAAAGGCTGCCGCCCATGGCGTTTCTGTCGTCGACGCTCCGGTGAGCGGCGGCGAGCCCGCCGCCTCGGCCGGCACCCTGCTGGTGATGGTCGGCGGCGCCGAGGAAGTCGTCGAGCGGGTGCGGCCGGTGTTCGCCACCTATGCCGATCCGATCGTTCACCTCGGCGGGATCGGCGCGGGCCAGGTCGCCAAGATCCTGAACAACCTGCTGTTCAGCGCCAACCTGGGTTCGGCCATGAGTGCGCTGGAACTCGGTGAGGCGCTGGGGGTTCCGCGCCAGGCGTTGTGCGAGGTGATCTCGCGCGGCTCAGCCACCAGTAAGGCGCTCAACAGCATCGCCATGTTCGGCGGGACGCTGGACAACCTGGCGCCGATCGCGGGGGCGCTGCTGCAGAAGGACTGCCGGCATGCCGCCAGCCTGGCCGACGACGCCTCGGCTCCCCAGGGCGCGGTATTCGACGCCGCCGACAACGCCCTGGCCATCATGAACCATCCCCGCTGATGCGCATCGGTTTCATCGGGGCAGGCCGGATGGGCGCTCCGATGGTGCGCCGCCTGGCCGACGCCGGACACCAGGTGCGGGCCTTGGGCCGCGACGACGAAAAGCGCGCTGCGATAGCCGGACTCGGCGCAGAGCCGGTAGATTCGGCGAGCGCTGCCGTCGCCGATGCCGACGTCACGATCGTCTGTGTGTTCACCGACGAACAGGTCCGCGAACTCTGCCCGGATCTGATCGACGAGATGCCGGCCGGTTCGGTGCTCGTGCTGCACACCACCGGCAGTCCCCGCACCGCCGAGGTCCTCGCCGAGCGCGGGGCCGCCCGCGGCATCGCCGTCGTCGACGCACCGGTCAGCGGCGGACCGCATGACATCGCGGCCGGCACCGTCACGGTGTTCGCCGGCGGTGACGAGGACGCGGTCGCTCGCGCCCGCGAAGTGCTGACCGCCTATGCCGATCCGGTACTGCACGTCGGTCCGGTCGGCGCCGGACAACGGGTGAAGCTGGTGAACAACGCGTTGTTCGCCGCGCAGATCGGTGCGGTGGCCGAGGGCGTGCGTCTGGGCGATCGACTGGGTATCGACGAGGCGACGCTGCTGACCGCGCTCACCCACGGCAGTGCGGCAAGCCGCGCGCTGGGCGGTATCGCCGCCACCGGCTCGGCAGACGCATTCATCGCCAGAGTCGGCGAATTCATCGGCAAAGACGTGGCGGTGGTCCGCAGAACCGCCTCTGAGCTGGACAGCGACCTGGGCCGTCTCGAGGACCTGCTCGACGCCGCACTCAAGTGACTTTGCGCGTCATCACGACCTGATCAGCACCCATTTTGTGCTTTTCAAACACCCCAGGAGGGTTTACTGTTAGCGTTACAGTTCAACAGTTTCCCGTAACGTTTCACAGCACTTCCGGCGCAGCCCGCCGCGAAGGAGGAGCCAGCCAAATGACCAAGGCCCAGGTGATTTTCGATCCGTTCTCCGAGGAGTTCTTCAACAACCCGTTCGACATGTACCGCCGGATGCGCCAGGACGCGCCGCTGTACTACAACGAGGACTCCGACTTCTATGCCCTGACGCGGCATGAGGACGTGTCGGCGGCCCTGAAGGACCACGAGGCGTTCTCCTCGTCGCGTGGCTGCGATCTGGCCATGGTGCAGAGCGCCGAGCCGCCACAGAAGTCGATCATCTTCATGGACCCGCCCGATCACCGGCACATGCGCAGCCTGCTCAACAAGGCGTTCACCCCGCGCATGATCCAGTCCCAGCGCGACACCGTGGTTGAGCAGATCGACTACCACCTCGGGTTGATCAAGTCCGACGAGTTCGATGTCGTCCAGGATTTCTCGGGCCCGTTCCCGGTCGAGGTCATCACCCGGATGGCCGGCGTCGACCCCGAGTACCGCCAGCAGGTCCGGCACTGGATCGACACCAGCCTGTCCCGTGAGCCCGGGCAGATCGGCTACTCAGAAGCCGGGATGCAGGCCAACATCGATACCGGCATCTACTACTACGGCCTGGTGCAGAAGCGCCGGGAAGACCCGCAGGACGACATGATCAGCCGGCTCATCGCCGCCGAGATCCCGGGCGAGGACGGCCAGATGCGCCGCCTCGACGACATCGAGATCACCGGGTTCGCCACCCTGCTCGGTGGGGCCGGCGCCGAGACCGTCACCAAACTCATCGGCACCGCCATGGTGCTGTTCGCGCGCAACCCCGAGCAGTGGCAGAAACTCCTCGACGACCGCGAGAAGGTGCCGGCCGCCATTGAGGAATTGCTGCGCTACGAGGGCCCGGTGCAGTACAACGTGCGCTACACCCTCAAGGAAGCCCACGTGCCCAGTGGCACCATCCCGGCGGGCAAGGCGGTGTTCCTGATCAGTGCCGCGGCCAATCGCGATCCCAACGCGTTCACCGACGCCGACGCCTTCGACATCGAGCGCGACCGCACGGAGGCACAGAACCTGGGGCTGGGCTACGGCATCCACAGCTGTCTCGGGGCCGCACTGGCCCGCATGGAGAGCGCCGTCGCGCTGGAGAAGTTGCTCGACTTCATGCCCCGCTACGAGGTGAGATGGGATGAGCTGCAGCGGGTTCACATGCAGAATGTGGCGGGTTACTCGCACGTGCCGGTGAGGGTGTTGCGGTGATGAGCGCTTGCGCGAAGAACAGAGGGCGCTGATGACCAAGAAGGTTCACGTCGATTTCGAGATCTGCGAGAGCAACGCGGTCTGTATGGGGATCATCCCCGAAGTGTTCGATCTCGACGATCAGGACTACCTCCACATCCTTCAGGAGGATGTCACGCCCGAGAACGAGGCGCTGATCCGCGAAGCGGTGCGCCAATGTCCCCGGCAGGCCATCTCGATCAAGGACGAGTAGGCGTGCGGTTCGTCTTCGTACACGGCGGTTTTCACGCGGCCTGGTGCTGGGAGCGGACCGTCGCCGAGTTGCAGAGCCTCGGTCACGACGGCGTCGCCGTGGACCTGCCCGGCCACGGCGCCCGGGTGGCCGAGGAATCAACCCTGGCCAACCGCCGCGCCGCGATCGTCGAGGTGATGCAGCCCGGGGATGTGCTGGTCGGACATTCCGGCGGCGGGTTCGACGCGACCCTGGCCGCCGATGCGGCCCCGGAACTGGTGGGCCACATCGTTTATCTGGCCGCGGCACTGCCCAGAGAAGGCCGGACGTATCCCGAGGCCATGGCCATGCGTTCGGCCGAGGACGATTTGGGTGGCGAGTTCGACGGTGATGTCGGTGAGATGCTGGGCTACCTGCATTTCGACGAGGAAGGCGCCATGCACTTCGCCGACTTCGACGGGGCGTGGCGCTACTTCTACCACGACTGCGACGAGGCAACGGCCCGTTGGGCTTTCGATCGCCTCGGCCCCGAGCGGTTCGGTGACACCACGGTGACGCCGGTGTCGGTGCCGCAGTTCTGGGCGGCCGACCTGCCTCGCAGCTTCATCCGCTGTCTGCAGGATCGCTCGATGCCGCAATGGCTGGCCGACACCGTCACCCGACGTCTCGGTGTCGAACAGCTGACCATCGACGCATCGCACTCGCCGTTCCTGAGCCGCCCGCGCGAGCTGGCCGAGTTGCTGGTGCACGCCACGACCACCACGCCGATCGCCGCGTTGACGCCAGCCTGATTCTCCGCGAGATCAACGCTATGGTCGCTTCTGGATCGGAAAACCGACCAGAGCGTTGATCTCGGCGGGAATGGACTACGCGGCGGCGATAACCGTCTTCCCGAATTTCTCGGCGGCCTCCAGCGCATGCGCCAGACTGTCACCGGGCAGAGTGACATGCAGCCAGGTCACACCCAGCGCGGCGAGCTTGTCCACACCGGCCAGGTAGGCCTCGGCATCGAAGTCGTCGTCGCCGGGGCTTCCGCCCTCAAAGTTGTTGAACACGATGTCGATTCCGTCCGGATCGCGACCGGCCGCGGCCAGCCGCGCCCGCAGATCCTCGATGCCGGTGGCCAAGGCGTCCAGCGAATCGATCGCTGCCGTACCCGCGGTCTTGGCCAGGCCCGCCGGCGCGGCGAACGGGCACCAGCCGTCACCGTGTTTGGCCACCCGGGCGCGCGCGGCAGACGTGTTGCCGCCGATCCAGATCGGCGGATGCGGACTCGCTGCCGGCCGCGGGTGCGCCGTGATCCCCCGGGCGCTGAAGTTCTTGCCCTCGAAGGTGTAATCGTCGGTGGTCCAGATGCCGCGGATCACCTCGAGCGCCTCGTCGAACAGTGCGGCGCGCTCGTCGTAGGAGACCCCGAGCGCGGCGAATTCCCGCTTGAGGTAACCGACTCCGACGGCCAGGGTGAACCGGCCGCCGGACAGCAGGTCAAGGGTGGCACCGGATTTGGCCACCACGAACGGATTCCGATACGGCAGCACCACGATGTTGGGCACCAGGCGCAGTGTCGTGGTGTGTGCCGCGGCGAAACCCATGGCCACGAACGGATCCAGTGCATCGTGACCGCCGGCGTCGAGCCAACGTTGCGACGGAGCTGGATGGTCGGTGAACCCGAAGCCGTCGAAACCCGCCGCTTCGGCCGCAGCGGCCATCGCCGCAACTCCGCTGCCACTCACCAGATCCGGGTGGTAGGGATGAGCGTGCATCGGGTACGTGATGCTGTAACGCACTGCGGCCGCCGATCAGGAAGGGAAGCCGGAGATGATGACGCCGTTGCACTCCGCCGCGCCCTGACGGACCTTGGCGGCTGCCTGGTAGGCGTCGGAGTAATACCATTCGCGCGCGGCGTCGACGGACTCGAACTCCAGCACGACGGTCTGGGTGCCGTGCCAGGCGCCCTCGATGACCTCCGGCTTCTGGTCGACTGCCACGATGGTGGCACCGCCCATCGCCTTCGACGCCAGCTTCGCGTACTCCCCCATCCCGGCCGGGTCCTTGATGTCCTCAGTGATGATGACGTATCCCTTGGCAGCTGCCATTTCCGAACTCCTTCTCTAGCCTTCGATTTCGCTGATTGCCCGCTCCGGGCAATTCTGTATCGCCTCGCGTGCCGCATCCTCAAGGCCGGCCGGAACCTCTTCCGGATCGGCCACTGCCCAACCATCGTCTGACATCTCGAAGACCTCGGGGCACAGCGTCAGGCACATGCCATGGCCGGCGCAACGGTCCTCGTCAACCTGGACCCGCATCAGCTGTCGAACTCCAGGTGCAGTTCGGTCAGCCCGCGCAGGATGAAGGTGGGGATGTAGTTGTAGCGACGGTCGCCGTCCGAACCGTGCGCGGCCTCGGAGATCCGGATGTCGGTGGTCCGGTCCAGCAACCGCTCGATACCGACGCGGGTCTCGGCACGTGCCAACGGGGCACCGGGGCAGCTGTGGATGCCGCGGCCGAAAGCCAGGTGCTGGCGGGCATTTTTGCGCGCCGGGTCGAAGGTGTCGGGATCCTCGAAGCGCCGCGGATCGCGGTTGGCCGCACCGTTGAGCACCATCACCGTGGTACCGGCATTCAACTCGGCGTCACCGATCGTCACCGGGCAGCGCGACAGCCGGAAGTCGCCCTTG
This sequence comes from Mycobacterium sp. 134, assembly GCF_048282715.1. Classification (NCBI taxonomy): domain Bacteria; kingdom Bacillati; phylum Actinomycetota; class Actinomycetes; order Mycobacteriales; family Mycobacteriaceae; genus Mycobacterium; species Mycobacterium sp. 134. The sequence continues at coordinate 2,002,192 of NZ_JBLVUN010000008.1, read as the reverse complement.
ACCGGGCTCTCGATGCGCAGCGCCTCCTCGATGAAGTTCGGGATCAGGCTGCGGTCAGCCCGAAGCCGCTGCTGGATCTCCGGCTGTTCACCCAAGACCTTCAACGCGGTGCTGAGCAGACGAACCGTGGTCTCCTGCCCGGCCGAGAAGACATTCGTCGCCACCCGCGCGACATCGCCGACGTCCGGGATGCCGCCGTCCGGGAACGTGGCCTCGGCCAGGCCGGTGAGGACGTCGTCACGCGGGTTGGCGCGGCGATCCGAGATGTAGTCGGAGAACTGGCCGTAGAGGAACTCCAGCGGGCTGTGTGACAGCGATTCCTTGCTGGTGCTGCCGATGCCGCCGCCGGAATGCTGCTTGATGCCGTTGACGAAGCCTTCCCGGTCCTCGGGCGGGATACCGAGCAGATCGGCGATCACCAGGAGCGTGAACGGACCGGCGAAGCCTTTGATGAACTCGCCGCCGCCGGGCGCCAGGTAGCTGTCGAGCACCTCGTCGGCCAGCTGCCACATGGCGTCCTCGTTCTCCTTGAGGCGCTTGGGCGTGATCAACCGCATCAACAGCGAGCGGTGATCGGTGTGGGTGGGCGGATCCAGCGTCGGCAGCTGATCGCTGAACGGCAGATCGTTGCGGTGCTTGTCGATGAGCGCGGTCACCTCTTCGGCGCTGCGCCCCTCCAGCGGGACCGGGAAACCCGGGAACGGCCCGGTGACCGACACGCAGGACGAGAAGGTCTCCTCGTCGTTGTAGACCTGCACCGCCTCTTCCCAGCCGGTCACCATGGTCACGTTGTAGTGGTCTTCACGGGTGACCGGGCACTTGTTCCGCAGCGCCTCGAAGAATGGGTACGGGTCGTCGACCAATCGTTCATCGCGGAAAAAATCGATACCGGTTGGGTCGATCGCCATCAGCTGCTCCCGTTCCAGCCACACATATGAGAATGCGGCTCTCTTCTACGAATAGTAGATTTCCACAGCACCGGTTGCGCGTCAACGTCGCACCCCGAGCTATCAGCGACAAGCAGCAAGAATAGTATTCTCAACCAACCACCGAGCATCGTCAGTCCGCCGTCCACAGCGATCAACTGGCCGGTGATGAAGCCCGCTCCGCCGCCGGCCAGGAACACCAGATCCGGCCCGAGGAATTCCCGCAACAGGTCCACGCCCGGGGTGTCGACCGCCGGCGCGAGCGCGTTCACCGTGACACGTTCAGCCGCCCATGGTCTGCACCGCCGCGGCTGTCATGGAATCAACCGCTCCGGCTTCCCGGACATCGCATTGCACCCAGGTCACCGACGGGCGACCCCGATGCTCGAGGCACCGCCGGCAACCAGAATCCGATGACCATGCAGGGGTGGGTTCAAGGGGAGATAGTTAGACGAACGTCAACTATTTTCAAGAGCCGAATCCGCTGTTAAAGTGCCGTATATGCCCAAGGGAACCACAACCGACGTTGCTGACAGCAGTCAACGTCGCGCGTCTTTCCAACGGGCCCGCTCGCACCGGACCAAGCGCGATCTGGTGCAGGCCGCGATGGCACTCTGGCGCACCAACGGCTACGCGAAGACCACGGTCGCCGACATCTGCCGGGCCGCAGGGGTGTCCCGGGCCCTGTTCTACTTCTATTTCCCGGCCAAAGAGGACGTGCTGTTCGAGGTGGGCCTTACTTCCACCCGGCTGGCGCAGAAGCGGGTGAAATCGCTGCTGGTCGGCGACTACGACATGGCAGCCGTCATCACCGAGGCACTGCGCAGCCTTGAGCGGTCGATGGCGCGCAATCCACCCGAGCTGATCGTCGAGACGATCCTGGAGGGGTACCGGCACGAACACCGGATCCTGGCCGGCGACGTCGACCCGGATACCCAGGACGCCGACATGTTCGGCGAGCTGTTCAGCCGAGCCCAGGCCGACGGCAAGCTCGGCGCGCACGTCGACGTGTCCCACCTGTCCCGGCTGGCCCAGATCCTGGTCAGCGAGGGCGTCCGGCACTGGGCCGGCGGCGGTTTCGGCAACCGCTCGTTCACCGACGTCGTCGCGCGTGACATCAGCGCGATGGTCACCGGCTTCAACATCACCAACAACTAGATCGGAGGACCCCGATGGCGTGGGATTTCGAGACCGACCCGCAGTATCAGGAACTACTGGACTGGGCCGACGAATTCGTCACCGAGCAGATCGAGCCGCTCGACCTGGCCTTTCCGCACCTGCAGTTCACGCAGCTGGAGGGCAAGCGTCGCGAGGCGATCGATCCGCTCAAGGCGAAGGTGCGCGAAAAGGGGCTGTGGGCAACGCATCTCGGTCCGGAACTCGGTGGGCAAGGCTATGGACAGCTCAAGCTGGCGTTGCTGAACGAGATTCTCGGCCGCTCGCAGTGGGCGCCGATCGTGTTCGGCTGCCAGGCCCCCGATACCGGAAACGCCGAGATCATCGCCCACTACGGGACCGAGGAGCAGAAGAAGCAGTACCTGCATCCGCTGCTCGAGGGAGAGTTGTTCTCCTGCTATTCGATGACCGAACCGCATGCCGGTGCGGACCCCACGCTGTTCACCACGAGCGCGGTAAGGGATGCGGATGGGTTGAGCTGGATTATCAATGGTTGGAAGTTCTTCTCCTCCAACGCCGCAACGGCCTCGTTCCTGATCGTCATGGTGGTCACCAATCCTGAGGTCAGCGCCTACCAGGGCATGTCGATGTTCCTCGTGCCCGCCGACACCCCCGGCGTCAAGATCGTCCGCAACGTCGGACTGTACGGCGAACCCGACAATGCCGGCAGCCATGCGTTGATCCACTATGACAACGTCCGGGTACCGGCCGAGGCCCTCCTCGGCGGCGAAGGGCAAGCCTTCGTCATCGCCCAGACCCGGTTGGGCGGCGGCCGGATTCACCACGCGATGCGCACGATCGGACTCGCCCAGAAGGCGCTCGACATGATGTGCGAACGCGCTCTCAGCCGTGAGACACAGGGCAGCCGGCTGTCCGACAAGCAGTTCGTCCAGGGCTACATCGCCGACTCCTATGCCCAGTTGCTGCAGTTCCGGCTGATGGTGCTCTACACCGCGTGGGAGATCGACAAGTACAACGACTACAAGAAGGTCCGCAAGGACATCGCCGCGGTCAAGGTGGCGATGCCCACCGTGCTGCACGACATCGCTTGGCGGGCAATGCAGATCCACGGCGCGCTCGGCGTCACCAACGAGATGCCGTTCCTGGGCATGGTCACCGGCGCTGCGGTGATGGGGCTGGCCGACGGCCCGACCGAGGTGCACAAGACCACCGTTGCCCGGCAGGTGCTACGGGACTACCAGCCGACCACCGACACCTGGCCCACCGAGTGGATACCCCGCAAGCGCGAGGCCGCGAAGGCGAAGTATGCCGAATACCTTGAGGCAGAGGTGGGCAATCTGTGAGCGATATAGATACGGCGCGCCTCGCCGACTGGATGGACAACGCCGGACTCGAGGGCAAGGGCGAGCCGCTTGAGGCCCGCTTCCTCTCCGGCGGAACCCAGAACGTCATCTACGAGATCCGCCGCGGCGAGCACAACTGCGTCCTGCGGATGCCGCCGGCCGGTGCCCCGCCGGACCGGGACAAGGGCATCCTGCGGGAGTGGCGCATCATCGAGGCGCTCGACGGCACGGAGGTCCCGCACACCGCCGCGGTCGGGGTGTGCGCCGATCCCGAGGTGCTGGGCCGGCCGTTCTATCTGATGGGATTCGTCGACGGCTGGTCCCCGATGGATACCCACGGCCGCTGGCCCGAGCCGTTCGACTCCGATCTGGGTACCCGCCCCGGGCTGAGTTATCAGCTGGCCGAAGGCATCGCGCTGCTGTCCAAGGTCGACTGGCAGGCCAAAGGACTGGGTGATCTCGGTCGGCCCGACGGCTTCCACGAACGCCAGGTCTCCCGCTGGATCGGTTTTCTCGAACGGATCAAGAACCGCGAGTTGCCCGGGCTGGAGGTCGCCACCGACTGGCTGCGGGCCCACAAGCCGCTCGATTTCATCCCGGGCCTGATGCACGGGGACTACCAGTTCGCCAACGTGATGTACCGCCACGGCGCCCCGGCCGGCCTGGCCGCCATCGTGGACTGGGAGATGGGCACCGTGGGCGATCCGAAGCTGGACCTGGCCTGGATGGTCCAATCGTGGCCCTCCGATCCGGACAACCCCGAGCCGTCCGAGATGGGTTACGTCGACATGCGCGGGATGCCCTCTCGTGACGACGTCGTCGGGCACTACTCACACGTGTCAGGACGCCAGGTCGACGACCTCGACTACTACCTGGTGCTGGCCAAGTGGAAACTGGCGATCGTGCTGGAGCAGGGTTTTCAACGGGCCGGCGACGACGAGAAGCTGCTGGCGTTCGGCCCTGTGGTGACCGACCTGATGGCCTCGGCCGCCGAACTCGCCGAATCCAGCGACTACCGGTGAGGGCCGCGGTCTGCCCCGAGTACGGGCCACCCGAGGTGGTCCGTCTCGAGGAACTCCCCGCTCCCCCGATCGCCTCCGGCCAGGTACGAGTCGAGGTCGGCGTGGCCGCGGTCAACTTTCCCGACGTGCTGTTGGTCGCCGACCAGTACCAGATCACGGTTCCCGTGCCGTTCATCCCGGGGAGCGAGTTCGCCGGGGTGGTGACCGAAGTAGCCGGTGACACCGACGGTTTCGCCGTCGGCGACCGGGTGACCGGCACCGGATTGTTCGGAGCGTTCGCCGAACAGGTGTGTGTCGCGACCGCCGGACTGGCCCGGATCCCCGACGGCGTGGACGACCGGACCGCGGCAGCTTTCGGAGTGGCCCACCGCACCGCCTATCACACGCTCCGGTCGGTGGCCCGGACCCGACCGGGCGACGACGTGATAGTGCTCGGAGCCGGCGGTGGCGTCGGCCTGGCGGCCGTGCAGCTCGCGACGGCACTCGGTGCCCGGGTCACCGCAGTCGCATCGTCGGACGAAAAGCTCTCCACTGCAGAACAATACGGTGCGGTCTCGGTAGTCAACCACACCCGGGGCGACCTGCGCGCCACCCTACGAGAGGCGCTCCCCGACGGCGCTCACGCAGTGCTCGACCCGGTAGGCGGCGACCTTTCCGAGCCGGCGTTGCGGGCGTTGCGCCGCGGCGGCCGGTTCGTGACGATCGGCTACGCCTCGGGCGTCATCCCCCGGATTCCGCTGAATCTGGTACTGGTCAAGGGGATTGAGGTCCTCGGCTTCCAGTTCCAGGACATCGACCCGGACCAGTTCGCCCGCAATGAAGCGGAATTGCGGGAGTTGCTGGCCGGCGGGACCATTCGGCCACACGTCGGTGCGGTCTATCCGCTGACCGAGACCACCGCGGCGCTGCGTGAAGTGGCCTCCGGGAGAGCGGTCGGCAAGGTCGTGATCGAACTCAGGACTCCTTCGGCGGATAGAAGTACTCCCGCCAGGCCGTAATCTTCTCGTCGCGCACCTCGTAGGCGCCCATCACCGGCCAGCTCATCTGCTTGCCGTCCACGATCCAGTGATCGCGCCGTTCCATCAGCACGACATCCCCGGCCACCGCGAGGTGCAGGATCTCAAGGTCTACACAGTTCCCGCCGGCGAAGAACACCTTCATCATGTCGTGGATCGCGTCGCGCCCCGAGAGCTTCGGCCAGTCGGGCCCGATGTCGAAGGTGGCGTCCTCGGCGAAGTGACTCACGACTTCGTCGACGTCGTTGCGCCCCCATGCCGCGATCTCGGCCCGCACGATCTCCTCAGCGGTCATCAGTCCCCCATCGGCCGTTGTCAGTGACATTTACACTAGCCCGGCCAAGTGTAATTCCGATAGACATCACTTCCGGGCCAGATCGAACTTCAATCCGCAACGGCCAGTTTCGAATCCGTCCGAGGCCGGGCGCTGTCGGCCGATTCCTTGACCGGGCCACCTTCGGCCTGCTAAGCAGATGCACAGCCCATTCAATCTGGTCAGGAGATCAGCCGTGCCAACTTCGACCGAAGCCGATCTGTACTACGACCCGTACAACATCGAACTCAACATGAATCCCTACCCGGTGTTCGCCCGGATCAGGGAGGAAGCCCCGCTCTACTACAACGAGCAGCACGACTTCTACGCGTTGAGTCGCTTCGACGATGTCAACAAGGGCGTCATCGACCACGAGACGTTCATCTCCGGTCGCGGTGCGCTGCTCGAGATCATCAAGTCCGGCATGGAGATCCCGCCGGGCACGTTGATCTTCGAGGATCCGCCGATCCACAACATCCACCGCAACCTGCTGTCGCGGGTGTTCACACCGCGCAAGGTGCTCGCGCTGGAGCCGCAGATCCGTGAGTTCACCGCACGCTGCCTGGATCCGCTGGTCGGGACGGACAAGTTCGACTTCGTCAACGATCTCGGCGAGCAGATGCCGATGCGGGTCATCGGCATGCTGCTGGGCATCCCGGAAGACCGGCAGCGGGCCATCACCGATCACGGCGAAGAGACCCTGCAGGGTCAGACCGTCGATGCGCTGGCCACCGGTGAGGTGTTCGCCGAATTCATCGACTGGCGGAGCGAACACCCCTCCGACGACATCATGACCGACCTGCTCAACGCCGAGTTCACCGACGAGACCGGCACGGTGCGCACGCTGCGCCGCGACGAGCTGCTGCTCTACCTGACCGTGATCGCCACCGCGGGCTCTGAGACCACCACGCGGCTGATCGGCTGGGCCGGCAAGACGCTGGCCGAATATCCCGATCAGCGCCGCGATCTCGTGAACAGCCCGGACCTGATCCCCGACGCGATCGAGGAGATCCTGCGCTGGGAGCCACCGGCCCTACAGATCGCCCGTTACGTCTCGCGCGACGTCGAGTACTACGGCCAGACCGTCCCGGAGGGTTCGGCGATGCTGATGCTCGTCGGCGCGGCCAACCGCGATCATCGCCGGTTCGCGCCCGACGGCGATGTGTTCGACATTCACCGGGAACATCACTCGCACATGACTTTCGGTGCGGGAACGCATTTCTGCATGGGCAACGCGCTCGCACGCCTGGAAGGCCGCATCGCCATGGAGGAGATCCTCAAACGCTTCCCGGAGTGGGAGGTCGACTGGGCCAACGCCAAGCCGTCGGAAACCGCGGCGGTGCGGGGCTGGGCCGCCATGCCCACCTTCGTCTAGCGCTCACCTGACGCCGACACTGCGTACAGATCGCGATCTTGGCGATTTTCGCGATCTGTACGCAGCGTGGACGATCTGTGCGCAGGGTCAGAAGGGAAGGTCCACAAACCCGTTCGTGGTGTTGACCTCGTCGTGGTTGTCGACGCTGTAGTGCGGTCCGATGGGGGTGCCCGGGTCGGCTTGGACCGGCGCGGCGAAGCCGAACACGGCGGCGGTCAGACCGCCGGCGATCAGGGTGGAGACTCCGATCTTCTTCATTGTGATGCCCTCTTCTGATGTGTTGCGGGTGGCGCCGAGCGTCGCGCTACGGCCCCACAGGTCGGCGATCTGGTACTGCATTTCGCCGGTCTGTTCCATCGAACATCGAGGTCAGAGGGTTAATTCCGCTGGCAGAAATTGACCTGCGGTTGGCAGAAATGTTCCGTCAGCTGGCCGGAATCAGGTCTGCGGGCACCGAGCGGCTGATCATCGTGCCGCAGCGGAATGCCTCGGTGGTCCCGACCACCTTGGCCTCGGGATCGTTGACCGCAGCGAGTGCCTGCGCCTTGAAAGCGCGTGCGGCAGCGGATAGTTCGTGACGTACGGGGTCGACGCTCAGGTCCGCCGGACACTCGTCGCCCCACAACGTCACCTCGGTGTGACCCTGCTCCAGCGCGCCCAGGACGCCGCGCCGAACCCGCTCGTCGGTATTGAACAGATCGGCGGCGACCGCGACGGTCTGCGGGTGCGGGCGGTCTTCCCAGGACTCAAGGACAGACTCCAGGGGCATGGTCTCCACCCCGAGAATCGCCAGCGGACGGACATCCTCGTCGGCACCGATCAGCACCGTGACATCCCACCCCGCCATCACTCGGTCGACCAGCCAGCCACCGGCGAACCGGACCGCGTCGACCACGCAGGGGGCGACCACATCAAGCCGATACCGCATGTCGTCCTCCAATCTCACTGGCCGGCCGCCCCGTTGCGGCCGCCCGGCTGCTCGATTTCCCGCCCCAGCATCTCGGCGTAGCTCTTGAACACGTCCGTCAACGGGAGCGAGGGATCGAGTAGCCATGAGGTCTCCATTCCATTGATGAATGCCAGGATCTCCACGGCCTTGGTGGCCGCGTCGAAGTCGGAGCGGTAGCGACCGTCGAGCTGGCCGCGGGTGATGATGTCGGCGACGATGTCGCGCGCATCCTGTTGCCGTTTGAGCAAACGATCGTGCAGTGGCGCATCGGGTTGGATGTTCTCGACCAGCAGCACGGTGAACGTGCCGACCAGCTCGGGCGCCCGGACGAACCGGTCGGCCACCCGCTTGATCTCGTCGGCGAGGTTCCCGGACCGGTCCGCGTGGGTGTCGTCGTCGTGATCGCGCGCGTCGAGCACGGCGTTGAGCAGCTGCTCCTTCGACTCGAAATGGTGGAGCAGACCGGCCGGCGTGACTCCGGCTTCCCGGGCGATCTGGGCCAGCGAGGTGTTGCGCCACCCATTGCGAGCCAGCAGCTTCTCAGCCACAGAAAGTATCCGCTGCCTGCGGTCTTCCCCCTTGGCCAGGAGCGTCGCGTAGGGCCTCGCGCCCGCTGAAGATGCCTCTGCCCCTACCACCGAAGCCACCGGACTCCTTCGTCGAACCAACCTAGTGAACACACAGTAGGTTGGTTTGACCGTCTGTGACAAGTGTCTCAGAGAAAGAGATTCCCGGCGGCCGTCACAACCGCCGGGAACGCCCGGTCAGAGCCCCAGCGACTTGGCGATGATCACCTTCATGACCTCGCTGGTCCCGGCGTAGATCCGGGACACCCGGGCATCCGTGTAGAGCCGCGCGATGGGGTACTCCATCATGTAGCCGTACCCGCCGAAGAGCTGCAGGCAACGATCGATCACCCGCGCCTGCATCTCCGTGCAGAACAGTTTCACCCGGGCCGCGTCGGCACCCGACAGCTCTCCGTCGACGTGCAGCGCCACCGCCCGATCGAGCATCGCCTGTGCCGCTTCGACCTCTGTCGAGCACGCCGCCAGTTCGAACTTGGTGTTCTGAAAGGACGCGACCGGCTGGCCGAACGCTTTGCGATCCTTGGTGTAGCCGATGGCCGCGGCGATGGCCGAGCGGGCCTGTGCCACCGACCCCACGGCCACGGTGAGGCGCTCCTGGGCCAGGTTGTGGCCGAGGTAGCTGAACGCCTCGCCCTCCTCCCCCAGCACGTTGGCCACCGGCACCCGCACATCGCTGAACGACAGCTCCGCGGTGTCCTGCACCTTGCAGCCCATCTTCTCCAGCTCGCGGCCCCGCTCGAAGCCCGCCATGCCGTCCTCGACGACCAGCAGCGTCAACCCCCTGCGTCGGTTGTCCGGGTCGGTGGACGTCCGGGCCACCACGACCACCAGATCGGCCTGGATACCACCGGTGATGAACGTCTTGGCGCCGTTGAGCACGTACTCGTCACCGTCGCGTACCGCGGCGGTGCGCATGCCGGCCAGATCCGATCCGGTGCCCGGCTCGGTCATCGCGACCGCGGTCAGCAGCGTGCCCGCCGCCAGCCCGGGGAACCAGCGCTGCCGCTGCTCTTCGTTCGCGTAGTGCAGGAAGTACGGCAGGATCACCTCGAGCTGCGTGCGCACCGTCGACAACGTCACCAGGGCGCGGGCGGCCTCCTCCTGCAGCACCACGTTGTACCGGTAGTCGTCGATGCCGGCGCCGCCGTACTCCTCGGGGATCGCCATCCCGAGCATGCCGAGTTCACCCATGTGCTTGAAGACGTCACGGGGCATCCGGCCGCCCTTCTCCCACTCGGGATAGGCAGGGACGACTTCCTTTTCGATGAAGTCGCGCGCGAGCGCGCGGAAGGCCTCATGGTCCTCGGTGAACAGATTGCGTTGCACTACTTCTCCCTAGCGTCAGTCGATGAGCTCGACCAGCGTGGCGTTGGCAGTACCGCCGCCCTCACACATGGTCTGCAGGCCGTACCGAATTCCGTTGTCGCGCATGTGATTGATCATCCGGGTCATCAGCACCGCGCCCGACGCCCCAAGCGGGTGCCCCAGCGCGATGGCGCCGCCGAGCGGGTTCAGCTTGGCCTCGTCGGCGCCTGTCTCGGCGAGCCACGCCATGGGCACCGGGGCGAAGGCCTCGTTCACCTCGAACACGCCGACCTCGTCGAGACGCACGCCAGCCTTGTGCAGCACCTTCTCGGTGGCCGGGATCGGCCCGGTCAGCATCAGCACCGGATCGGCTCCCGTCACCACACCCGCGCGGTACCGCGCGATCGGCGAAAGACCCATCGTCACAGCACGTTCCTCGGTCATCACCAGCAGCGCCGCGGCGCCGTCGGAGATCTGAGACGAGTTGCCCGCGTGGATCACGCCGTCCTCGGCGAATGCGGGTTTGAGACCGGCAAGCTTCTCCACCGTGGTGCCCCGGCGCACGCCTTCGTCGGCTACCACCGGGTCCAGCTGATCGGCGGGGTCGGGAAACACGGTGATCATCTGGTTCTCAAAGGCACCGCGGTCCTGGGCCGCCGCGGCCCGCTCATGCGAGGCGACGGAGTACTCGTCCAGCTGGGTCCGGCTGAAACCCCACTTCTGCGAGATCATCTCGGCCGAGATGCCCTGGTTGAACGCAAAGTCCTTGTACCGCTCGAACACCTTCGGACCGTAGGGAGTACCGGTGGCCCGGGCCGCGCCCAGCGGGACCCGGCTCATCACCTCCACACCGCCCGCGACGACCACGTCCTGCTGGCCCGACATGACAGCCTGGACCGCGAAATCCAGTGCCTGCTGGCTCGATCCGCACGCCCGGTTGACCGTGGTTCCCGGGATGTGTTCGGGCCAGCCCGCGGCCAGCACCGAGTAGCGGCCGATGTTGCTTGATTGATCGCCGACCTGCGAGACGCAGCCCCAGACGACGTCGTCGACGATGTCGGGGCTGATGCCCGCCCGCTCCACGAGCGCATTGAGCACCAGTGCCGACAGATCGGCGGCGTGGAATCCGGACAGGCCGCCGTTACGCTTACCCACCGGGGTACGGACGGCCTCGACGATGACAGTTTCGCGCATGCGATTCTCCTCTGGAACTAAGACTGGTAGGCCGGGCCGATTGCGCCCTGCTCCCGCAGGGCGTCGATCTGCTCGGCACTCAGGCCGATCCCGGCCAGGATGACATCGGTGTGCTCGCCGAGCCCCGGCACCGCACCCATGCCCAACTCCATGCCGCTGATCACCGGCGGCGGCAGCAGGGCCGAGATCTCCCCGTTGGGGGTGCCGACCTGACGCCACCGGTCCCGCGCTTTCAGATGCGGGTGTGCGATGACCTCACTGGGCAGGTTGTAGCGCGAATTGCCGATCCCGGCATCATCGGCGGTCCGCTGAATGTCATCGAGATCATGCTGGGCGCACCAGGATTCGATGGCCTTGTTCAGTTCGTCCCGATGCGCGCAGCGATCGGAGTTGGTGGCGAAACGCGGGTCGTCGGCCAGATCGGGACGCTCGATGATCTCGCGGGCCAACCGCTGCCATTCCCGGTCGTTGGTCGTTCCCAGCACCACGGTCTGCCCGTCGCGGGTATCGAACGCGCCGTACGGAGCCACTGCCGGCGAACTCATCCCCAGCGGAACCTGGTCGACGCCGGAGTGCTGGGTGTAGGCCAGCTGGTATCCCATGATGTCGGTCATGGTGTCGAACAGGCTGACGGCCACCGCCGGTGCGGCACCGGTGTCACCCTTGCGTGCCCGGCCGAGCAACAGCGCCATGATCGACAGCGCCGAATACAGCCCTGTGGTGATATCCGCAACCGCCGCACCGGGTTTGGCCGGCATCCCGGCATAGCCGGTCGACGCGCACGACCCGGACTCGGCCTGCACCAGCAGGTCGTAGGCGCGCTTGTGCGACAGGGGCCCGCCGGGGCCGTACCCATCGATCTCCACGGGGATCACCTGGGGATGGCGCACCTTCAGGTCCTCGGGCCCGAGCCCCAGGCGCGCGGTGGCGCCGGGAGCGAGGTTGGACACGAAGGCGTCGGCACCGTCGAGTAACCGGTGCAGCACCTCCATGCCCTCCGGCGACTTCAGATTGAGGGTGATCGATTCCTTACCCCGGTTGGCCCAGACGAAATGGGCCGCCTGCCCCAGCACGACATCGTCGTAGTCGCGGGCGAAATCGCCCCCCTTGGGATTCTCGATCTTGACCACCCTGGCGCCGAAGTCGGCGAGCACCCGGGTGCACATCGGCGCGGAGACCGCCTGCTCCATCGCGATGACGGTGATACCGGCCAGGGGCAGTGCGGATTCCGCCGCTGTGCTTGATGGTTCGCTCGTAAACTCGCTCACAACGTCACATAACCATGCCGCCATCGACCGGCAGAACCTGCCCGGTGATGTACGACGCGGCATCGGAGGCCAGGAAGACGAACGCGCCCGCGACCTCGTCGGCCTCGGCCCACCGCTTGAGCGGGATGCGGTTCATCATGTTGGCCGCGAACTTCTCGTTGGTCCGGATGGTCTCCGTCATCGGCGTGGCCGCCAGCGGCGCCAGCGCGTTGACCATGATGTTCTTGGCCGCCAATTCCCGTGCCAGCGATTTGGTGAAACCGATCAGGCCGGCCTTGGCCGCCGAGTAGTTGACCTGCCCCAGCGTGCCGGTGATCCCGGCCGACGAGGTGACGTTGATGACGCGGCCGGTGCCGTCGGTCGGCATGTGCGGCAGGGCGGCCTGGGTGACGTGGAAGGTGCCCATCACGTGGATGTCGAAGGTGACCCGGAACGTCTCGTCGGTCAGCTTCGGGAACATCGCCGGTGAGGTGACGCCGGCGTTGTTGACCACGATGTGCAGGTTGCCCTCGCCCAGCGCGGCGGCCTGCGCGGCGGCGGCCACCGCCGCGTCACGGTCACTGACGTCCAGCGCGGCACTGTCGGCCTTGCCGCCCGCGGTATTGATGCGCTCGGCGACCGCGGCCGCGGCGTCACCGCTGATATCGGTGACGAGTACCGAGGCGCCGGCCGCGGCGAGTGCCTCCGAAACCGCCGCGCCGATGCCGGCACCGGCCCCGGTCACCAGCGCCGAACGTCCGGTCAGGTCGAAATAGGTCCTCATTGAACTTCGAAATCTCCTCAGTAGCTCTTGGGCAGGCCGAGAACGTTGGCGGCGAGGAAGTTCAGGATCATCTCCTGGCTCACCGGTGCGATCTTCATCAGCCGGGACTCGCGGAAGAACCGGGAGATGTTGTATTCCTCGGAGTACCCCATCCCGCCGTGGGTCTGCAGCGCACGGTCGGCCGCACCGAATCCGGCATCGGCACACAGGTACTTGGCCATGTTGGCCTCACGTCCGCAGGGCTTGCCGTTGTCGTAGAGCCAGGTGGCCTTGCGCAGGATCAACTCGGCGGCGTCGAGCCGGGCCAGCGAGTCGGCCAGCGGGAACTGGATGCCCTGGTTCATGCCGATCGGCCGGTCGAACACCACCCGCTCGTTGGCGTACTTCACCGCACGGTCGAGCGCCACCCGGCCGATGCCGAGCGCCTCGGCCGCGATCAGCATCCGCTCCGGGTTGAGCCCGTGCAGGATGTACTTGAACCCCTTGCCCTCCTCGCCGATGCGGTGCTCGGCCGGCACCCGCAGATCGTCGATGAACAACTCGTTGGAGCTCACCGCGTTCCGGCCCATCTTGTTGATGGGCCGGATCTCGACGTGATCGCGGTCGAGGTCGGTCAGGAACAGCGTGAGGCCCTCGGTCGGCTTCCCTCCGCGCTTCTCGACATCCTCACGCGACTCGGTACGGGTGAGCAGCAGGATCTTCTCGGACTCGAGCGCTTTGGAGATCCACACCTTGCGGCCGTTGACCACATAACCGTCGCCGTCCTTCTTGGCGAACGTGGTGATGCGCGAGGTGTCCAGGCCTGCACCGGGTTCGGTGACGCCGAAGCACACATGCAGATCTCCGTCGACGATGCGCGGTAGCGTCGCCTTCTTCATCTCCTCGGAGCCGAACACCACCACCGGCTGCATCCCGAAGATCGACATGTGGATGGCGCTCGCGGCGTTCATGGCTCCGCCGGACCGGGCCACCTCCTCGGCCAGGATGGTGGCCTCGGTGATGCCGAGGCCGTGCCCGCCGTACTCCTCGGGGATGGTCATCCCGAGCCATCCCCCGCCGGCGATGGCGTCGTAGAACTCCTGCGGGAACTCGTGGGCCTGATCCTTGGTCATCCAATAGTGATCGTCGAACTTGCCCGCCAGCTCCGCAACGGAATTGCGGATCAGCTGCTGGTCCTCGGTCAGCTCGAAGTTCATACCGCCCGACACTGTGTGCTCTCCTATTTTTCTCGGCCGATCGTCTCGGCGTTCAGTCTCGCGCGCCGGCAACGGCTTTGGCGTTGGCCTGGAAGTCGGCGAAGGTGGTGCCGGTCTTCTCCTTGTGGCTCAACGCGCGGATGGAGACATCGTGCCCCTCGGCCTGCTTGCGCAGCGCACCGACGGTCGCCTGCTCCTTGGGGACGTGGACGAACGGATCGAAGTGGTACAGCCGCATGGCGTTCTCGTGGGTGATCTTGTTGATCTCGTCGTCGGGAACCTCGTAGGTTTCGAACACCGCGCTCAACTCCTCGGGGGCCCCGGGCCACATCGAGTCACTGTGCGGGTAATCCATCTCCCAGCAGATGTTGTCCACCCCGATCTCGTGGCGGTTCTTCACGCCGACGGGGTCGGAGATGAAGCACGTCATGAAGTGCTCCCGGAACACCTCCGAGGGCAACTTGTCGCCGAAGTCCTGGTGCGTCCACGTCGAGTGCATGTCGTAGGTGCGGTCCACCCGGTCCAGGAAGTACGGAATCCACCCGGTGCCGCCTTCGGACAGCGCGATCTTGAGGTCGGGGTATGCCTTGATCGGCGCGGACCACAGCAGGTCGGCCGCGGCCTGCACGATGTTCATCGGCTGCAGGGTGATCATCACGTCCATCGGGGCATCCGGGGCGGTGATCGCCAGCTTTCCCGACGATCCGATGTGCACGTTCATCACGGTGTCGGTGTCGACCAGGGCCTCCCACAACGGCTTCCAGTACTCCAGGTCATGGAAGGACGGGTAGCCCAGTGTCGACGGGTTCTCGGTGAAGGTCAGCGAGTGCACGCCCTTCTTCGATACCCGGCGCACCTCGTCGGCGCACAGCTGCGGATCCCAGATCGCCGGAATGGCCATCGGAATGAACCGTCCGGGGTTGGATCCACACCACTCGTCGATGTGCCAGTCGTTGTAGGCCTGCACCAGCGCCAGCGAGAACTCCGCATCCTCGGTGGCGAACAACCGCGCCGCGAAACCCGGGAACGAGGGGAAGTTCATCGTGGCCAGCACGCCGCCGGCGTTCATGTCCTTGACCCGCTCGTTGGGGTCGTAGCAGCCCTTGCGGATCTCGTCGAGCCCCTGGGGCTCCAGTCCGTACTCCTCTTTCGGCCGGCCCGCCACCGCGTTGAGCGCCACATTCGGGATCACCGTGTCGCGGAACTGCCAGGTGTCGCTGCCGTCGGGGTTGTGCACCAACCGTGGCGCCTCGTCGCGGTACTTCTCCGGAAGGTGGTTCTTGAACATGTTCGGCGGTTCGATGATGTGGTCGTCGACGCTGATCAAGATCATGTCGTCTTTGTTCACTGCCTCGCTCCGTCCCGTTGGCCGTCACATTGGTTCTCTATGAGAGAAAACTAGCTTCTCATCTAGAGAGAATCAATGTCTGTGGCGGTTGACGAGGAGATTTAGCCAGGTCACCACACAAACACACACGTTCTTGTTGACCATCGCCGCAAAAGATGGAAACCTCTTAGTCGGAAATGAGAACCTGATTCTCGCAACCGAGAGTCGGAGCTGGGTCATCGAGAGGAGAACCGCCCCGTGCGCTTGGCCCCCTTGCCCGCCGAGGAGTGGGACGACGATGTGCGACGAGCGTTGTCGGTCATGCTTCCGGAGGAGCGGCTCAATCCCGAGGGAGCGGGCACCGCGCTGTCGACGCTGGCCCGCCACCCGGCGCTGACCAAGGCGTTCCTCCGGTTCAGCAATCATCTGCTGTTCCGCTCGACGCTGGACCCGCAGATGCGCGAGCTTGCCATCCTGCGGATCGCCCACCGCAAGAAATGCGAGTACGAGTGGACGCACCACGCGTTCATCGGCAAGTCCGAGGGCCTCACCGATGAGCGGATCGCGAGCAGTACGAGCGGCGAAGGCTCCACTCCCCTGGATCAACTCGTGCTCGACTCCGTCGACGAACTCGACGGGCAATCGGAGATCTCGGACGGCACCTGGGCCGCCCTGAGCGAGCACCTCACCGAGCGCCAGCGCATGGACCTGGTCTTCACGATCGGCGGCTACGGCCTGATGGCCATGGCTTACAACACCTTTGGAATCGCGCCGGAATCCGGCCACTGACTCAAGAAGAAAGTAGAGGTAGATGATGGCGTTCTTCCCGAAGCCGGCTGCCGGCAGCTGGACCGAGAATTGGCCCGAACTGGGCACCGGCCCGGTCAACTACGAGGACTCGATCGATCCCGAACACTGGAAGCTGGAGCAGCAGGCCATCTTCCGCAAGACCTGGCTGCAGATGGGCCGCGTGGAGCTGATTCCCAAGAAGGGCCGGTACATCACCCGCGAACTGCCGTCGGTCGGCCCCGGCACCTCGATCATCATCGTCAACGACGGCGAGCAGATCCGCGCCTTCTACAACCTGTGCCGCCACCGCGGCAACAAGCTGGTCTGGAACGACTACCCGGGCGAAGAGGTCTCCGGCAGCTGCCGGCAGTTCGTCTGCAAGTACCACGCCTGGCGTTACGACCTCAAGGGCGACCTGACGTTCATCCAGCAGGAGCAGGAGTTCTTCGACGTCGACAAGGCCGACTACCCGCTCAAGCCCGTGCGCTGCGAGGTGTGGGAAGGCTTCATCTTCGTCAACTTCGACGACGACGCGGTGTCGCTCGAGGAGTACCTGGGCGAGTTCGCCGAGGGCCTCAAGGGTTATCCGTTCCACGAGATGACCGAGCATTACAGCTACCGCTCCGAGATCAAGGCCAACTGGAAGCTCTTCATCGACGCGTTCGTCGAGTTCTACCACGCGCCGATCCTGCACATGAAGCAGGCGGAGAAGGAGGAAGCCGAGAAGCTGGCCAAGTTCGGCTTCGAGGCGCTGCACTACGACATCAAGGGTGATCACTCGATGATCTCGTCCTGGGGTGGCATGAGCCCGCCGAAGGATCTGAAGATGGTCAAGCCCATCGAGCGCATCCTGCACAGTGGCCTGTTCGGGCCGTGGGATCGCCCAGACATCAAGGGCGTCCTGCCCGACGAGTTGCCGCCGGCGATCAACCCCGGCCGGCATGCGACGTGGGGCCAGGACTCGTTCGAGTTCTTCCCGAACTTCACCCTGCTCTTCTGGGCGCCGGGCTGGTACCTGACCTACAACTACTGGCCGACCGGTGTGGACAGCCACATCTTCGAAGCCGACCTGTACTTCGTGCCGCCGAAGAACCTGCGCGAACGGCTGTCCCAGGAACTGGCCGCGGTGACGTTCAAGGAGTACGCGTTCCAGGACGCCAACACCCTGGAAGCCACCCAGACGCAGATCGGCACCCGGGCCGTGCTCGACTTCCCGCTGTGCGACCAGGAGATCCTGCTGCGCCACCTGCACCACACGGCCCACAATTACGTCGACCGGTACAAAGAAGCCAAGACCAACGGGAATGGTTCGACGAACGGCAATCACGCCGCCCCGAGCGAGAAGGCCGCAGAAAAGGATGCCGCAAATGTCTAAGTTGCCTGAAGAATTCGCCGACCTGGAGCGGTTCAGCGACTGGTGCCTGCCCACCGAGGAGGAGCGGTATCAGAAGCGCCTCAACTCGACCATGGACGAGATGCAGGAACTCTACGACGCCGGCATGGCGCGCCTCGAGGACATCATGGTCTACGTCGATGCCCGCTTCCCGCTGGCGAGCATGCCGGATGACGCCAAGGCGCTGGTGCACCTCGGACAGTCCGTCGTCATGGTGAGCTTCCCGATCGAGGTGTGGAAGCAACCGCGGGTGCTCGACAGCGGTGCGGCCTACGTCAATCTCATCAAGGAGCCGGTGGTTTAGTCGTGCTGACCCTCAAAGCTGCGGGTCTTGTCGACGTCGATGCCGGGACGATCATTCGTCCCGGCATTGTCCGTGTCGACGGCGACCGCATCGTGGCCGTCGGAGACGGCAAATCAGACCCAGTCATCGGTCCTGACGACGAGATCATCGATCTCGGCGACTCCATCCTGCTGCCCGGCCTCATGGACATGGAAGTCAACCTGTTGATGGGCGGCCGCGGTGAGAACCCCGGCCTGTCCCAGGTGCAGGATGATCCCCCGACCCGCGTGCTGCGCGCGGTGGGCAACGCCCGTCGCACCCTGCGCGCCGGGTTCACCACAGTTCGCAACCTCGGGTTGTTCGTCAAGACCGGCGGCTACCTGCTCGACGTCGCCCTGGGCAAGGCCATCGATGCCGGGTGGATCGACGGTCCGCGCATCATCCCCGCCGGTCACGCCATCACGCCCACCGGCGGCCACCTGGATCCGACGATGTTCGCGGCGTTCATGCCGGGCGTGCTGGAGCTGACCATCGAGGAAGGCATCGCCAACGGTGTCGATGAGATCCGCAAGGCGGTGCGCTACCAGATCAAGCACGGGGCCCAGCTGATCAAGGTGTGCTGCTCGGGCGGCGTCATGTCGCTGACCGGTGAGGCTGGGGCACAACATTATTCGGACGAGGAACTGCGCGTCATCGTCGACGAGGCGCACCGGCGCGGGCTGCGCGTCGCGGCCCACACCCACGGCGCCGAGGCGGTCAAACATGCCGTGGACTGCGGCATCGACTGCATCGAGCACGGATTCCTGATGGACGACGAGGCCATCCAGAAGCTGGTCGACAACGACCGGTTCCTGGTCACCACCCGTCGGCTGGCCCAGGCCATGGACGTCTCGAAGGCACCGAAGGTGCTGCAGGACAAGGCAGCCGAGATGTTCCCCAAAGCCGAGACCTCCATCAAGGCGGCGTACGAGGCCGGGGTGAAGATCGCGGTGGGTACCGACGCGCCTGCCATCCCGCACGGCAAGAACGCCGACGAACTCGTCACGCTGGTCGAGTGGGGCATGCCACCGGCCGCGGTGCTGCGGTCAGCCACCACGATCGCCGCCGATCTGATCAACGTCACCGACCGGGGCCGGCTGGCAGAAGGCCTGCTCGCCGACATCATCGCAGTGCCGGGCAATCCACTCGAAGACATCACCGTTACACAGCATGTAGATTTTGTAATGAAAGGCGGTAAGGTCTTCCGCAATGAGCACATCAACTGATTCCCCGACGCGGACCGAGGATCTGATCGAGATCCAGCAGGTGCTCGCCAAATACGCGGTGACCATCACCCAGGGCGACATCGACGGTCTGATCAGTGTTTTCACCCCCGACGGCACGTACAGCGCATTCGGCGAGACCTACACGCTCAATCGCTTCCCGGTACTGGTGGACGCCGCCCCCAAGGGCCTGTTCATGACCGGTACCGCCCTGATCGACCTGGTCGAAGGGGCCGATACCGCCTCAGGCACACAGCCGCTGTGCTTCATCGAGCACTCCAAACACGACATGCGCATCGGCTACTACCGCGACACCTACGAGCGGACCGCGGAGGGCTGGCGACTGAAGACCCGCGCGATGACGTTCATCCGGCGTAGTGGCGATCACGACCACGGCCGGCCGCACGCGATCGGCAGGCCGGAAGCCGGATGAGCGAGCGTAGCGAGCGAATGACACATCTGAAATGCGGGAGCCGAGCATGCGAGGCAACCGCATGAGCGATCTATTCGAACCAGCGGCTTTCCGCACGGCGCTGCAGGATTGGCTCGCCGAGAATGACCTGACGCCACCCGATGACCACTCGCTGGAAGGTCATATGCGCCAGTTCGCCCGCGTGCAGAAGGGACTGTACGACGGCGGCTGGAGCCGCTACGGCTGGCCCGAGCACGCCGGCGGCCTGGGTGGTCCGGAGATGCTGCGCGCAATCGTCGGCGAGGAGGTCGTGGGCCGCAGACTGGCCGAGCCCGGCCCCTACTCGATGCTGGAAGTGCTGGCGCCGACGATGATCGACTACGCGCCCAAGGAACTGGCCGCCGAGATGGTGCCGAAACTTCTCTCCGGCGAAGAGCAATGGTGCCAAGGGTTCTCCGAACCCGGCTCGGGCAGCGACCTGGCATCACTGACCACACGCGCGGTACAGCGCGGTGACAAATGGGTCATCAACGGCCAGAAGGTCTGGACCAGCTTCGCGCAATACTCGCACCGGTGCATCCTGCTCACCCGCACCGGCGATGCGGACACACCCAACCACCAGGCGATCACCGCGTTCTTCGTCGACACCGACTCCCCCGGCATCACGGTCCGGCCGTTGCGCACCATGCACGATGTCGATGAGTTCTGCGAGGTGTACTTCGACGATGTCGAGGTCGACGCGAGCCGGATGCTCGGCAAGCCCGGCGACGGCTGGCAGCTGGCGATGGACCTGCTGCCCTACGAGCGGTCGACCTGCTTCTGGCAGCGCATCGCCTACCTGTACTCACGGTTCGACGCACTCGTCGAAGCGGTGAAACGGCAAGGGCAGGTGGTGGATCCGGACCTCGGAGAGGTCTACCTGGCCCTGCACACGCTGCGCTGCCGTTCGGCGGCAACCCAGCACCGGCTGGCCAAGGGCCACAAGCTCGGACCCGACACCTCGATCGACAAGGTACTGCTGGCGACTGCCGAACAGCTGCTCTACGACACCGCGCGCAACCTGATGCCCGGCGTCATCGAACTCAAAGACTCCGAATGGCGCACCGAATACCTGTATTCGCGCGCGTCGACAATCTACGGCGGCACGGCCGAAGTGCAACGCAACATCATCGCGCGTCGCCTGCTGGACCTCGGGAAGGAGTGAGGCGTGACCGATTTGGATACCGAATCCCTCGGCCTGCTCGAAGACACCCTGCGCAAGACCATGCTGTCGGCCTCGGGAGCCAAGCTGGATGCCGCGCTGGCCGAACTCGGCTGGGCCGAGATGCTGTCCGACATGCCGGAGGTGGCCATGCCTCTGGTGTTCCGCCTGCTGGGCGAAACAGGTTCGCACGCATCGATTCTCAACGATGTGCTGCTTGAGACCATCGGCGGCCTGCCCGGCGGTACGCCACCGATGCCCTATGCCGGTGGCATCTGGGTGGTGTGGGAACGCAACGAAAACCCGGACAGCGCGGTCGACACAATGGGCGGCCTGCCACTGCGGGAAGTGCCCGACGGCCAGTTGCTGCGGGTATCGGAGGCGCGCCGCGCGCTGGGCTGGTGGCTGGTCGGCTCGGCCCGCGGAATGCTGGCCCTGGCCCGGCAGCACGCACTGGACCGCGTCCAGTTCGGCAAGCCGATCTCGTCCTTCCAGGCCGTGCGGCATCGACTGGCCG
Organism: Mycobacterium sp. 134; assembly: GCF_048282715.1. Classification (NCBI taxonomy): domain Bacteria; kingdom Bacillati; phylum Actinomycetota; class Actinomycetes; order Mycobacteriales; family Mycobacteriaceae; genus Mycobacterium; species Mycobacterium sp. 134. Next base: position 1,980,614 of record NZ_JBLVUN010000008.1, on the reverse strand, counting down.
AGACACTCGTGGCCATCGAAGGTGCCGAGGCGACGCTGAGCCTGCCCGGTGCGGACAACGTCGACCTGAACTCGCTGCTGGCCAAGGCCGCCGCGGGTAAAGCCGCGCTGACCGCGGCCAGGCACTGCCAGCAGGTGCTCGGCGGCATCGGGTTCACCGAGGAGCATGAGCTGCACAACCACGTGAAGCGGGTTCTCGTGCTCGACGGATTGCTGGGTAGTTCAAGGGAACTCACCCGCAAGGCCGGCGCCGGTCTGCGGGCCCGAGGCACCGTCCCTCGCTTGGCCCAGCTGTAGCGTTTTTCTGCCGAGCAGACGCGGAGGTACCCCGGGAAACGGATCTCCGGGTACCGACGCGTCAGCTCGCGCTAAGGGGTGACGGGCTCGGCGAAGACGGTGGCCGTCGAGCGGCCACGCAACACCGTCGAACCGCGCACCACCCAGTGCTCGCCTTCGTCGGCATCGGCGTGGGCCAGCGCGCTTCCCGAGCACAACACCGTCGACTCGCGGTCCTTGGCGTGGTCGGCCAACCGCGCCGCCTCGTTGACCGCGTCGCCGATCACGGTGTACTCGTAGCGGTTCTCGGCGCCGATGTTGCCCGCGAACACAGAGCCGCACGAAATGCCGACGCCGAACTCCACATCCGGTAGCTCGTGGAGCCGCGGCACCAGCGCCCGCGCGGTGGCCAGCGCCGAGGAGGCCGGGTTGTCGAGCCGTAGCGGTGCACCGAAGACAGCCAGCACGGCATCGCCCTCGAACTTGTTGATCAGGCCGTGGTGGTGCTCGACCGTGTCCACCACGATCTTGAAGAATCCGTTCAGCAGCTGCGCCACCTCCTGCGGCGGACGCGAGGCACCCAACGCAGTCGAGCCGACCAGGTCGACATAGAGCACTGCGGCCTCCCGCACATCGCCGGTGACCGCCGCGCCCTGCTCCAGGGCATGGCGGGCCACGTCGACGCCGACATACCGCCCGAACAGGACGCGCAACCGGTTCCGCTCGGCCAGGCCGGCCAGCATCCGGTTGAATCCGTATTGGAGCCGGCCGATCTCGGAGGACTCATACACCTTGACCGAGACACCCGACCAGCCTCTTTCGACGGCTTTCATGGCCAGCACGACTTCCCCGATCGGGTCGGAGACAGACCGCGCAACCAGAAACATCGACCGCAGACCGAAGATCAGCGAGACGATGGCCAGCACGAGCACCGCGGCCTCGACCGGCGCCGTCTTCTGCACGAACCAGCCGTTGGAGCGCGCCAGCACGATCAACGCGATCCCCAATATGGGCAGCCCGCTGAACAGCGTCCAGATGGTGATCAGGCGAGCCAGCACGCCCGGCATCCGGACCATCGTGGCCGAAGACGCGGTCAACGACGCCGCCACGATCGGCCGCAACATCCGTTGCGTCACCAGAAATCCCATACAGGCGGCCGCTATGCCACCGAAGAGGATCGCACCCCCCATCACATAGGCGACACCTCCCCCGGCATCGAGGTTGACGAGGGTGTACACCACGGCGCTCACCGCCCACGTGGTGAACTGGATGATGGTCTGGCGCGGCGCGATACGCATGGCGGCGCGCTGCTGTTGCGCCGTCGGATTCTCGCCCGCGGCATACCATTTGAAGGTCGGATGGACGTTGACCCAGCCGACGATGGTGTCGACGATCGCCGCCGCGACCATGAGAGCGATCAGCGCGACCAGGTTCGCCTGGGTCATCAGCTGGCGCGCATCACCGACGGTGTTGCGGCTCAGCGCGAGCACCACGAGCGTCACCGCCGCCGCGGCGGTGGTCTGCGCATAGATCTGCCTGGCCGCGTAGCTCACGCTGAGCCGGATCGCCCCCATCTTCAGAGGCCCGGGCCTACTTGATGTTCTGCTTCATTCCGTCGATATCCATCAGCACCGGCCATCCGCTGACGCTAAGCGCATTGCCGTGCCCGGTCTGGTGAATATCGAACACCGATTGGATCGCGGCGTAGAAGCCCTGTACGTCGAGGGTCTGATTGACCGCGCGCTTGGCCTGACGGAGCGCGAACGCCGGCATCTGCGCGATCTGCGCGGCCAGCTCAGCAGTCTGGGCGTCGAGTTCATCACGCGGCACCACCCGGTTGACCATGCCGGTGCGTTCGGCCTCCTCGGCGGTCAATGCCCGACCGGTGAACAGGATCTCCTTGGCCTTGCGGGCACCGAGCTCCCAGGTGTGGCCGTGGTATTCGACGCCGCCGATGCCCATCAGGGCCACCGGATCGGAGAACAGCGCGTCGTCCGCGGCCAGGATCAGGTCGCACGGCCAGCAGAGCAGAAGGCCACCCGAGATGCAGCGTCCCTGTACCGCCGCGATCGACGGCTTGGGCACATTCCGCCACCGCAGTGTGCACTCCAGATAGCGCCGCGACTCGTGCTCGATGAGGAATTCCAGCGTGATCTTGTCGGGCACCGGCCCACCGCCGCGCAGGTCATGTCCCGCGGAGAAGTGTTTGCCGTTGGCCCGCAGCACGATCACCTTCACATCGCGGTCGTCGGCGGCCCTGGTCCACGCGGCGTCGAGCTCATCGAGCAGCTCCGGGTTCTGCGCATTGGCCGCTTCGGGCCGGTTGAGCGTGATCGTGGCGATCGAATCGGCAACGTCGTAGTCGATGTACACGTATTTCCTTCTGTTCACAGCTGCCACACGACAGCCGCCTCCGCGACCGCGGCAGCCACCCCGCAAACAGCACCCCGGGCGGCGCCAGATTTGATGTGAAACCCTTCTTCTCAAAGGACTTCTATAATTCCCTTCATGAGAATACTATTCTCACAGTACGAAAGTTACAATCTCCGACACGTTGGCCGCGAGGGGGTCTGGCACCACAATGGCAAGGCGTTCTCCGGTACAGTCAGTTCATGTTCTCCCCACTCGACAAGCGTCGGAGCCGCCAGTGACTACCGCTGGCGAAGAACCCGCGTGGAAGCAACGAGCTGTCGAGCGGTCGATCAAAACCGCAAAGTTGCGCGCCGCCCAGCGCGTGCAACGCTTCCTGGACGCGGCCCAGGCGATCATCATCGAAAAGGGCAGCACCGACTTCACCGTGCAAGAGGTCGTCGACCGCTCCCGCCAGTCACTGCGGAGCTTCTACCTGCAGTTCGACGGTAAGCACGAGCTCCTGCTCGCGCTGTTCGAGGACGCATTGAGCCGCTCGGCCGACCAGATCCGGGCCGCCACCTCGACCCAGGGCGAGCCGATCGAGCGGCTCAAGGTCGCCATCCAGCTGCTTTTCGAGTCGTCTCGGCCCGATCCGGCCGCCAAGCGTCCGCTGTTCACCGACTTCGCGCCGCGTTTGCTGGTGTCGCACCCGTCGGAGGTCAAGGTCGCCCACGCACCGCTGCTGGCCCTGCTCACCGAGCTCATGGAGGAGGCCTCGGAGGCCGGCCAGCTGCGCACGGGGATCAACCCGCGACGGATGGCCGCGATGACCATGCAGACGGTGATGTTCGTCGCACAATCCAGCGGCGGCACCGATGAGGCGTCGATCCACCCGATCACCGCCGACGAGGTCTGGGACTTCGTCGCCAACGGATTCGCCGCCAGCTAGCTGAGAATTTCGTTCTCCTAGAGACAGAATTCTCCTTACACTCAAGCGTGTGCCCGATCTCCGGACTCACCGCCTTCGCGTCGCGCAATGGGCGACCGGCACCATCGGAACCCACGCGCTGCGCTCGATCATCGAGCACCCACACCTGGAGCTGAGCGGTGTTCACGTCTTCGGCGCCGGCAAGGTCGGCACCGACGCGGGCGACCTGTGCGGCCTGGCCCCCACCGGCATCACCGCCACCGACCGTATCGAGGCCATCCTCGCCGCCGCGCCCGACTGTGTGCTCTACATGCCCGCGGCCCCGGACATCGAGCAGTTGTGCCGTCTGCTGGGCGCGGGGATCAACGTGGTCAGCACGTGCGGCCAGTTCCACCACCCGACTTCGATCGAGCCCGAACTGCGCGCAGTTGTCAGCGATGCCTGTGCGCACGGCAACGCGACGCTCTATGCCACCGGGAGCAGCCCCGGATTCATCACCGAGGCGATACCGCTGGCATTGACCTCGGTGCTGCGCCGGCTCGACTTGCTGGCCATCGACGAGTACGCCGATCTGTCTCAACGCAATTCGCCAGAGCTGTTGTTCGACGTCATGGGTTTCGGCGGACCCTCCGGCCCGTTCGACGAGCGTCGCGCCGCCCACCTGCAGGCGAGTTTCGGCCCCTCACTGCGCCTGGTGGCCGACGCGATCGGGCTGCCGCTGGACTCGGTACACACCGAGGGCCAGTGGGCCCTCGCAGCTCACGACACCGCAATCCGGGCCGGGCAGCTACGTGCCGGATCAGTGGCAGCGCAGCGCATCATCGTGTCGGGCATGCGCGCGGGGCGCCGGCTGCTGAGATTTCAGGCGACCTGGTACTGCTGCACAGAGCTCACCGAGGATTGGGACCTGCGCCCCACCGGATGGCACCTCACCGTGGACGGCGATGCACCCCTGGACATCGACGTGCGGATGCCGATTCCGCTCGATCGGATGGCTGCGGTGTCCCCCGGCTATACCGCGAACCGCGCGGTCAACGCGGTGCCCTTCGTCTGCGCCGCCGCGCCGGGGATCCGCTCGACTCTGGACCTGCCGCAGATCGTCGCCGAAATGGGCTAGCGAGAATTTGATTCTTCTAAGCAGAGAGTACAAATTGCCCTAAACGTATCTGTCATTGACACGGCAGGCGGCCCGGTGACAGAGTTGCTGAGCAGGTGCACAGAACTTCACCGAGCATGTGACAGACACGAAAACAGAACTGGGGTAATCAATGACTGGACGGGTGGAAGGCAAGGTCGCGTTCGTCACCGGCGCGGCCCGCGGCCAGGGGCGTAGCCACGCGGTACGGCTGGCGCAAGAGGGCGCCGACATCATCGCGATCGACATCTGTGGTCCGATCCGGCCCGGCGTGGAGACCGCCATCCCGGCCTCCACCTCCGATGACCTGGCCGAGACCGCCAACCTCATCAAGGGACTCAACCGTCGCGTCGTCACCGCGGAGGTCGACGTGCGCGACGCCGGCGCCATCAAGTCAGCCGTCGACAGCGGCGTCGAGCAGCTGGGTCGCCTCGACATCATCGTGGCCAACGCCGGCATCGGCAACGGCGGCGACGTGCTGCACGAGACCAGCCAGCTCGACTGGGACGAGATGATCGACATCAACCTCTCGGGTGTCTGGAAGTCGGTCAAAGCCGGTGTGCCACACCTGATCGAAGGCGGCCGCGGCGGCTCGATCATCCTGACCAGCTCGGTCGGCGGGCTCAAGGCCTACCCGCACTGCGGTAACTATGTTGCCGCCAAGCATGGCGTCGTCGGCCTGATGCGCGGCTTCGCCGTGGAGCTGGGCCAGCACAACATCCGTTGCAACACCGTGCATCCCACGCATGTGGCAACCCCGATGCTGCACAACGACGGCACGTTCAAGATGTTCCGGCCCGACCTGGAGAACCCGGGCCCCGACGATATGGCGCCGATCTGCCAGCTGTTCCACACCCTGCCCATCCCGTGGGTCGAGGCCGTGGACATCAGCAACGCGGTGCTGTTCCTGGCCTCTGACGAGGCGCGTTACATCACCGGCGTGACCCTGCCGGTCGACGCGGGAAGCTGCCTCAAGTAAGTCCGGACCCCTAGCCCGGACCGAGTGTGGCGGCGCCGGTCTGCGGGTGGCGGTACCAGCCACCCGCAGACCGAGTGCCACCGTCGACGTGAATCGTCTGCCCGGTGACATAGCTCGACAGGCTCGAAGCCAGAAAGACTGCCGTACCGGCGATTTCGTCGACATGTCCAGCCCGACCCAGCGGGATGGCATCAGCGATACCCGGGGGCGGTCCGTCTGGTGACAGAGCCATGAGTCCCTCCGTGATGGTGAGGTCGGGAGCGATCGCGTTGACGCGGATGTTGTGCGGGGCAAGTTCGAACGACGCGGTCTGGGTGTAGTTGATGACGCCGGCCTTCGCGGCCGCGTATGCGGCATACCCGGGGGCCGCGCGCACCCCTTCGATCGACGTGAGATTGATGATGCTGCCCGGCAATTCATCGGCGACCAATCGACGCGCCACGCGCTGTGTACACAACAGCACATGGCGCAGGTTGCTCTTGTACAGCGCGTCCCAACCGTTCTCGCTCGTCTCCAGCAGCGGCGAGGCGAACACCCCGCCGGCATTGTTGACCAGGATGCGGACCGGTCCCAACTCGGCGGCGGTCCGCGCCAACGCGGCATCGACCTGCTCTGCGTCACGCACATCGGTCACGATGCCGAGGGCGCCGATGGATTCGGCGGATTCCGCGCAGCTGTCCGCATCGCGTTCCCAGATGGCCACCGTGGCACCGAAAGCCGCGAGGCCGGCAGCGATGCCCCGCCCGATACCGGTGCCGCCGCCGGTGACAACTGCCACCTGTCCACTGAGCAAGATGTCAGAAGGATTGATAGACATGGTCATTGACGCTAGCGGAGTGACGGGGCGTGAGGCTAGATGCAACGCTGGGTGATCGGAGACCGATCCGGGCTTGAATTCCCGGCCGATCCGGACACGCTTCGCAATGCGGGCCCGGCCTTCCTGACCGGAGCCCTTCACGCTTTCGGCTCTCTCCCCCAGGACAATCGGATCATGGCGATCACCCGCTTCGAGGAATGCACCGGGGGCAGTACGGGACGCAAGGCCCTGCTCGATATCCGTTACGCGCATCCGGCCGACGGGCTGCCCACCGAACTGTTCGTGAAGTTCTCCCGCAACTTCGACAGCCCCCGTCGGGACCGGGGTAAGTCACAGATGGCGCTCGAGGTGGCATTCGGGGCGTTGTCGGCAGGCACCACGTTGCCCGTGACCGTGCCGGTGTGCCTGTTCGCCGACTATCACGGGTCGTCATGTACGGGGATGCTGCTGACCGAACGAATCTCGTTCGGCACCTCCGGGATTGAACCGCACCACGACAAATGTCTCGACTACCGGATGCCCGATCCTGTCGGTCACTACCGGGCCCTGTTGGCCTCGGTGGCTCGGCTGGCCGGCGCGCACCAGTCCGGCTCGCTTCCCGACACCGTGACCGATCGGTTCCGTTACGACGCCGCCAAGGTCACGGTCGGCGCCAGGACGCACCGCTCCCCCGACGAACTCATCGAGCAGGTCCACCGGTTGACCGCGTTCGCGGACCGCTACCCGGCGCTGCTACCCGCGAGCGTCGGCCGCCCGGAGTTCACCGCCCGCATGCTCGCCGACGTGGGCCGCATCGCCGCGGCCGAGGACGCCGTGATGACCTGGCTGCACACCACCGTTGACCAGGTGGCGCTGTGCCACTGGAACGCCAACGTCGACAACGCGTGGTTCTGGTCTGAACCTGACGGGACATTGGGGTGCGGGTTGATGGACTGGGGCTGCGTCAGCGTGATGAATGTCGCGATGGCCCTGTGGGGTTCGCTGTGCAGCGCCGAGACAGAGGTATGGGAACAGCATCTCGACGGACTGCTGACCCACTTCGCCGACGAGTTTCACGCCGCCGGCGGGCCCGTGCTCGACATTGCACGGCTACGCGCTCAGCTCATGCTCTACGCCGCGGTGATGGGAGTGACCTGGCTCCTCGGTGCGCCCGCCCACCTCACGGCCGCGCTGCCCGATCAGCACATCGACCGCTTCGATCCGCGGATCGCCGACAACGAGCCGGTGCGTGCCCCACTGCTGATGCTGAGCAACGTCCTTCACCTCTGGGACACCAAGGATTTCGGTGCGTTGCTCGACGAGTTCCAGCGCCGCTGAGATTGGCTCCGCAGATCGCTCAGCGAGCCGCTTTGCGGCGTCCGCCGACCCCGGGTTCGGTGCCGATCACGCCGTCGGTGGCCAGCGCGGTGATCTCGTCGTCGGACAGCCCCAGTTCGGCCAGCAGTTCGTGATTGTGCTCGCCGAGCAGCGGCGCCGCCTGCCGGTGCAGCGCCCGTGGCCCGTTGGCCAGCGAGACAGGCAGGGTGCTGTGCGGTGCGGCGTTGTTCACCGGATGCCCGACATGTTCGAAGAAGCGCCGGAACCGCAGCTGCGGCAGCTCCAACTGCCGGTGCGGCTGCATCACCTTGGCCACCGGAACACCCAACGGCCACAGGGTTTCGACGATCTCGTCACCGGTGCGCGGTAGGCACCAGGCGGCCAGCTTGTCGTCGATCAGGTCATGTGCAGCCCTCCGCCCATCGGCGGATTCCAACTCTGGATCCATCGCCCAATCCGGCTGCCCGATCGCCACTCGCAGTGCGGCCCACTGGGCGTCGGTGCTCACCGCGATCGCGACCCAGCTGTCTGCTCTCCCGAACTCGTCGATCTCGGCACTCTGGTAGATGTTCTGCGGCGCCGCGGCCGGCCCGCGGTTGCCGTCGCGCTGCAACAGCACGCCGTAGGCCGAGTACTCGATGACCTGTTCGGCGGCGACATTGAGCGCGGCATCCGCCATCGCGGCCTCGACGAGCACTCCGTGTCCGGTGCGGCGGCGGTGCTCGAGGGCGAGCATCAGCCCCGACAGCGCGTGCACGCCGGCATTCGGGTCACCGATCGAATACGGTTCGAACGGAGTGCGATCCGGGTAGCCGGTGAGCCAGCTCAACCCGGAAGAGTCCTCGATGATGTACGCGAACGCCGGGTTGTCCCGCCACGGCCCGTCCAACCCGAAGCCGGGCATGCGCACCATGATGATGTCCTCGCGCAACTCCCGCAGTGATTCGAAGTCGAGCCCGATCTGCTCGATCACCCTCGGGGTGAAGTTCTCCACCACGACGTCGCAGGTGGCGATCAGCCGGCGCAACAGGTCCCGGCCCTGCTCGGTCTGAAAGTCCAGGGTCAGGCTCTTCTTGTTCGTGTTGAGCGCGCTGAAGATCGGGGAACGCTCCCACCACTGCTCCACGGTGGCCGGGATCCCGGCGATCAACCGGGTGCCGTCCGGCCGCGGCGTCGACTCCAGATGGATCACCTCGGCGCCCAGCATGCCCAGCGGATGGGTGCACGACGGCCCGGCCCAGAACGTGGTCATGTCGAGCACGCGTAACCCGCTGAACGGCAGCCGATCCCCGCCAGGCGCACCGACCGGCACATCGCGCGGGGGCAGTTCCGCGGCCCGGATCTCTTCGGTGTGCTCCCCGAGACGGGGAGCCGGCGCCGCCTCACGCAGCACAGCACCTGACAGCCGGTACGGAGCGGCGGGCTGGGTGAACCCGCGCTGCGGATTGCGGACGAATGCCTGCCGTTGCACGAAATGGTCCATGGCGGTGACGTTCTCACCGTTGCCGACCGGCGAGTTGGGGATCCGGAAGGCCGTCGCCAGATCGCGGACGTCATCAACACGCTGCTCCCGCACCCACGCGTACAGTTCCTCGGCATGCAGGTTCGCCTGCTCGGTGATCGTGAGTTCCGAGGTCTCGTCGATCCACTCGTCGTGCCCCGACATCGCACACAGGTCCCACCACTGCTGGGCGGTACCGCATCCGAGTGCGACCAGACCGTCGGCCGCCTCGGCGACCCCGGGAACCGTGGGCCTGCGCTCGCTGCGCCACGGGCGGCCCAGCATCTCGAAGTAGGTCACCGGGTAGTAGGTCAAGCCCAGGACCTGCGCTTCCAGAGCCGACAAGTCCACCAGCTCGCCGTGGCCGTCACGGATCGCCCGCGCCCGGAACGCCAGCGTCATCGCCGCCGCGTACGCACCGGCGAGCCACTCGCCGACCTGTCCACCGATGGACACCGGCGCCCGGTCCTGCACCCCGCGACCGATACCGATCGCGCCACCTGACCACGCCTGCAGGGTGAACTCGGTGGCGGCCCGGCCGCTCCAGGGCCCGTCCAACCCGAATGGTGTAACCGTGGTGACGATCAGATGCGGATGCCGGCGAAAGAGGTCCTCGGGTGCGATCGACTGAGCGACAGGCGATTCCGGGGACCAGAACACGGCATCGGCCGCTGCCACCAGCCGGTCCAGCAGTCGCGGGTCGTCGGGATGGACGACCACGCTGCGCTTGCCGCCGGCCAGGAAGGTGAACAGCGCGCCGTCCTCATCCGGGCCGATGTGCGCACCCGAGGCCGACCACCGGCGTAACGGATCACCCTCGGGGGCTTCGACTTTGATCACGTCGGCGCCGCCGTCGGCGAGAATCTTCGTGGCGTACGCCCCGGCGATCCCGCTGGACAGGTCGATGACGGTGTAGCCGTCAAGTGGTGAGCTCATGTGTCTATTCGGGTTTCGCCCTGTTCTTCTTGGACAGCCGGAAATCGGGTGGGAACTTGCTGTCGTTGTCGTTGACCGCGGCCGACAGCCCGGAATCGATCGACTCGAACATGTCCAGGTCGTCGTCGCTGTCGTTGGCCACCCCGTTGCCCATCGACTCGAAGAACGCGCTCAGCAGGCTGCCCATGTATTCGCCCTGCTGCTGTTTGAAGATCTCGAAGAACATCTTCTGCTGAAAGACGGTGTCCACCGGCCGGTTCCGGGTACACGCCAGCGCGTACTTCTGCACTTCGGCTTCCAGCTGATCGCGGGCAACCACCTTGTTCAGGAAGTTGCAGTCGTACATCTCCGCGGCGGTGAACGGCCTTCCGGTGAAGACCATCTCCTGGAACTTCCGCAGGCCCATCATCTGGACCCACGTCCACATCCGCGGTCCCCAGCCGTGGTACCGGAACGACGGATGCCCGAAGAGGGCGTCGTCAGACGAGATCACCAGATCGGCGTCCGCGCATTGGTAGAAGTGCCAGCCATAGCAATAGCCCTTGGCCTCGACGATGCTGATCTTCTTGAAGTCCTGCAACGCACGGTTGCCGGCCTGGGAGTTCGCGTACCACGAGCTGATCGTCGCGCCGTTGCGGAACGTACCCTTGGGAGGGTAGGTCACCTCCCCGACCCCGTCATCTTCGAGCCGCAGCTCCGCCAGACGCGCCGCCGGATTGTCGTTGCCCTCCATGAACTCCGGCAGATCTGCTCCGCTGCCCAGGTTGTCCCCGACGCCGCGGATGATCACCACCTTCACGTCGTTGTCGGCATTGGCCGCCCGCAGCACGTCGGCGTAGCGCAGGCGGGCCATCGACGTCGGCGCGTTGAGGAACTCCGGCCGGTTGAACGTGATGGTGGCGATCTTGGTCTTGCGGTCCTTCTCGTAGAGGATGATCTCCTCCGGGGTGGGACGCTCAGGCATGTGCCGCCTCACTGTTCGATGGGGCCTGGGTCAGCACCTCGGGACCGTCGGCGCCGATGACGACGGCGTCGCGGGTGAACACCGCGCCGACGCCCTGTTGCCAGACATAGCCGGTGACTGCCAGGACCATGCCTTCCTCGAGAATGTCGGCCTCGGCGGTAGCCCGCAGGTTCGGGGATACCACCGGTGGGTCGAATCCCAACCCGAGCCCGTGCGCCACCGGCATCGCCGGCAGCGGTTCGCCGGCCTGCTCGTACGCGTCCAGCAACGCACTGGTCGGCTTGCCGGCGCGGCATGCATCGACCAGCCTCTCCCACAGGTCATCCCGACGCCGGTACAGCGATCGGACCGTTTGGGTCGGTTCGCCCACGAATGCCGTGCGGGCCACCTCCGCGACGTAGCCGTCCGCGAGCACACCCGCCGACAGTGCCACCAGGTCGCCCTCGCTCACGCGGCCGTCACCCTCGGCACGTCGCCACGGATGCTCTTTCGAGGTAATCCACGCAGCGTCCTGGGTGGCGGGCGTGCTCACCCCACCGGCGGCCTCGGCCTCCAATATCGCACCGGCCAGGCGCTTCTCGGTGGTTCCAGGAACCAGCTCGGCGACGCCTTTCGCCAGCCCCTCCTCGGCGACGGCCAGCGCCCGTCGCAGCGCCAGGATCTCCTCGGGGGTCTTCACTCGACGTGCGGCCCGCATCGCCTGCTCACCGTCGACCAGCTCGGCATTCGGGAAGGCCATCGGCAGCAGCTTCGCGAAGGTCGGTGTCAGGGCGTCGGTTCCGATGCGCCATGCCGAATCGGAACCCTTGATGCTCCGCAGCACATCGACCAGGGTCATCGGGTTCCACGCGAAGCCGTACAGGTTCTCGTGGGGGATCTCCTCGGGGATGCCCTCGTCCCACGTGCTGTTCAGGTGGATCTCACCCGTGGCCCGGACGAACGTGCAGATCGGCCCGAAAGGGCGGGTGCCCACCACCCACAGCTGCGGGGCGCCGGAGATGTACCGGACATTGGCCTGCCTGCCCAGTACCAGCGCGTCGAGGTCATGGGCCTCCATCTGGGCGATGGCGCGCTCCCGGCGGCTGACGCGCAGTGCCCGGCCGTCGGCCTCGATTTCAGTTCCCACGGGACACCTCATAGGGGTCGTACGGATATGCGGTCAGCGGCATCCAGCCGCCCTCGGTGACCACCACGATCTCCTCGCCGCGGTAGCCGCCGGTGCCGTCCTCCCAGACCACCGGCTCGAACACCAGCAGCATGCCGTCCGGGAAGACGAAGTTGTCGTCCCACTCCTGGCCGAGATCCGTTCCGATCATGGGCATCTCAGCTGCGCTGGTACCGATGCCGTGACCCAGGTAGAAGTGCGGCAACCACGGCTTCTGTCCGCCGGCGGCCGCGGTCGCCGCCCGGCCGAGGTCACCGCAGGTGGCGCCGGCCTTGGTCACCGACAGCACCGCGTCGACGACGCGGCTCCACTTGTCGAATTGCTTCTGTTGCGCCGGCGTCGGGTCCTGGCCGACGATCCAGGTACGCCCATGGTCGGAGCAGTAGCCGTGGTACGCGATGGACACGTCGGTCCACAGCACATCGCCCTGCTGCAACTCGCGCTCGGTGGTGAGCAGGGGCAGGGCGAGATCACCGGTGGTGGTCCAGGTGCCCGCTGCCTTCGACGCGGGCATGGCCTGCCAGATCGAGTCGAACATGTTGGTCGTGGCGCCCAGTTCGAAGGTGCGGCGAACGAATTCGGCAGACAGGTCGATCTGCCGCACACCGGGCGCCAGCGACTTGTGGATCTCGGCGACGGCCTCCTCGGTGATCTGACAGGCCCGGCGGATACAGGCGATCTGGTCGATCGTCTTGACGAGCTTCGCCGCACCGACCACCGGGGCGGCATCCACCGGTGCGCTGGGGAACAGTGCGCTGCCGGCCAGCCGCATTGCCCCGGTCAACTCGTCGGTCGCGATCGTCGCGCCGGCGGGCACCAAGCGGGCCAGGATCTTCGCGAATTCCGCGACACCTTCGTCGAATTCGAGGTAGACCGGCCCGTGGAGGTGGTCATCGGGCAGCCCGGTCTCCATGGCCGCGCCCTCACGGAAAGGCAGGAACAGGTGCGGGTATTCATCGTCGGCCAACACCACCGCGATCGGCCGCTCGACATGCGACAGTCCCGCGTCGGCCAGCGGCCAGGCGATTCCGGTGGCGTACATGACGTTGCTGTTGCCGAGCAGCACGAGCGCGTCAACGCCCTGGTCGGCCATCGCGGCGTGCAGGCGCGCACCGACCTCTCGCCGCATCCGGGCGAGGTCGGGCTCATCGGGAATGTCGAGCGGGGTAAAGCCCGTTCGGGCGATCTGGGTGACGCCGGAATTGGTCAGAGTACTCATGCTGTTGTCCCAGTTGCTCCTGCCGTGCGCAGCCCCAGGAACTTCTGGATGTTCGTCGACACGATCTTGACGGCGGCCTCCGACCCGACCGCTTCCACCACGGTGGCCAGTGACTTCTCCGAGTACCCGAAGGTGCTCTCATTGTGCGGGTAGTCGCTGGACCACATCACGTTGTCGACACCGATCTCGTCGATCAGCCGGAGCCCCAACGGATCCACCATGAACGAGGCGCTCATGTGGTGGTCCCAGTAGTACCGGACCGGGTGCTGCAGTTCGTGATTGAACATGTGGCGGTAGGAGGCGAGCATGTGCTCGGCGTCCTGCAACGCGGTCGGCACCCAGGCGATCCCACCCTCGAACCAGCCGACCTTCAGGCTCGGGTGCCGATCCAGGATTCCGGAGAACACGTACTTGGCGAACTGCTCGCGGAACGAATCGACATTGACCATCATGCCGACCACGACACTGTTGTGCTGGCACGGCGTCTTGGGCGGGGTTTCACCGATGTGATGGCTGACCGGCAGGCCGGCGGCTTCGATCTCGTCCCACACCGCGTCCATCTCGGTGCTGCCGTAGTCGTAGATGTTGCCCTCGTCGTCCTTACCCGGATTCAACGGCAGCAGAAATGTCTTGAGCCCCAGCGATTTCAGCTGCTCGAGGGTGCTGCGGGTGCCGGCCGGGTCCCACCAGTTGATCAGCCCGACACCGTAGAAGTGGCCATTGCTGCTCTCCTGCAGCTCGGCCATCACCTCGTTGTAGATGCGGAACACTCGCTCGCGGATCCCCTTGTCCGGGTAGTGGAACAGGGCGAGCACGGCGTTGGGGAAAGCCAGTTCCTTGTCGATACCGTCCTCTGCGAGCTCCCGGATGCGGGCCGCGATGTTGTTGGTCGCCGCGCCGGCGAGGTCGTCGTACTGCATGAGCACCCGGCCGAAGTCACCGCCGGTCCAGGCCTTGCCCTTCATCCCGACCATGTACGCGCCGTCCTCGTACCAGATCCGCGGGGCGGCACCCTTGAGATCGTCGGGGAAGCGCTCGTAGAAGATGTCGTCGGCGACCGAGATGTGGTTGTCGGCCGAGAAGATCTCGGTTCCTTCAGGCAATCCGGCAAGACCCCCCTTCGTCGCGTGTCCACGGCGGTTCTTCGGTGCGCCGAATCCTTCTGGCGGATAGAGGGTCTGAGTCAAGGTAGACATCGGTGGTACTCCAATCGGGCTGTGAAAGGATGTTCCCTTTTTGTGGGGGTGCTACCAGGTCACGGGAAGTTCGTAGACGCCGTAGGCGAGGCGGTCGTGCTTGAAGGGCACCTCGTCGAGCGGAACGGCCAGGCGCAGGGTCGGGATCCGGCGCAGCAGGGTGTGGAAGACGATCTGCAGCTCGGCGCGGGCGAGCTGCTGACCGACGCACTGGTGGCGGCCGTAGCCGAAGCCGAGTTGCTGGGCGGCGTCGCGGCTGAGGTCGAGTTTGTCGGGCTCCGGGTAGGCCTTGGCGTCCCAGTTGGCCGGGGACAGATCGATGATGACGCCGTCACCGGCGCGGATGGTCTCGCCGCTGATCTCGATATCCTCCAGCGCCACCCGGCGCTGGCCGGTCTGGATGATGGACAGATAACGCATCAGTTCCTCGACCGCGTTGGCGATCACCTTCGGATCCTCCGCATTACGAAGGAAGTCGGCCTGCTCGGGGTTCTCCAGGAGCGCCAGGATGCCGATGCCGATCATGTTGGCGGTGGTCTCGTGCCCGGCGATCAGCAGGCCGGTGCCGAGCTGGGCGGCCTCCTTGACGCTGATCTCTCCGGCGGTCACCCGCTCGGCCAGATCGGACACCGCGTCCTCGGACGGGTTCGCCTGCTTCTCCTCGACAAGATTGATCAGGTACTGGTGCAGGCTCATCGCGCCCTTCTGCATGGCGTCCGCCGCGGCATAGCGGGCCAGGCCGGCGTTGGCGTGCTCCTGAAAGAACTCGTGGTCTTCGTAAGGGACACCGAGCATCTCGCTGATCACCACAGTGGGCACCGGCAGGGCGAGCTTGGCGACGAGGTCGGCAGGCTGCGGGCCGGCGAGGATCTCGTCGATGCACTCGTCGGTGACCTTCTGGATGGCCGAGCGCAATCCCTCGACACGACGGAACGTGAACGGCTTGGACAGCATGCGGCGAAACCGGGTGTGCTCCTCGGCATCGGAGGTGAACACCGAGCGTGGCCGCTTGTCGACGGTGGAGAGCATGTGCTCGTTCCAGTGCGGGAAGCCCTCGATCCGGTCGTCCACACTGATCCGGGAGTCGGAGAACAGCGTGCGGGCCTCCTCGTGGCCGGTGATCAACCACGGGGTGCTGCCGTTCCAGATCTTCACGCGGAACAGGCCTTTGGGGTTGCCCAGCATGGGCGGGGGCGGCGCAAACGGGCACCGCACGTCGCGCTCCATCGGGTATTCGGGGATGTCGACTTCGGTCAGCGTCTCAGACATGTGGTGGTTCCGTTCCTCAAGTCAGTCTTGAATCTCGATGGCCAGGGCTGGGCAGGCCGCCGCGGCGCGGCGGGCATTGTCGGTTTGGTCCGGATCGGGTTCGGGTTCCAGCAGGACGACGACACCGTCTTCGTCGCGCTGGTCGAACACCTCGCTGGCGTTGAGCACGCACTGCCCCGACGAGACGCACTTGTCCTGGTCGACAGTGACTTTCATATGAGGTCGCTTTCTTGAGTGACCGGCGCCATCCACAGGCCGACGATCGCATCGATCAATCCCGACGCCGCGCCCTGCCAGGACGCCCGCGGCACGGTGCCGCCCTGGGCCATCGCGCGTTCGCGATCAGCGGCGCTGTGCATCAGGAGATTGCGCGCCATGATGTTGCGTTCGACCCGGATCTCGTCGGGCAGATCAGGCAGGCTGTTCTTCATCCCGTCGATGACCTGCACCAGTGACTCCGAGCTCAGGGCGTCGCGCACCACGATGTTGTGGTAGGCCGGATCGGTCATCACCTGAGCGGCGAACCTGGCGTACCAGGTCGGGTTGCCCAGCGCGGCAAGGTGATCGGTGAGTGGCTGCACCAGACAGGCGACCCAGTCCCGGAGCTCGGCCGAAGCGCCGGTGTCGGCCACCATCTGCTCGCGCAGGCACTCGATCGGACCACGGTGCTTGTGCTCGATCGCGCGGACCAGGTCGGTCTTGGTGCCGAAGTGGTAGCCGACCGCGGCGTTGTTGCCCTGCCCGGCCGCCTCACTCACCTGACGGTTGGACACCGCGAACACTCCGTGTTCGGCGTAGAGGCGCTCAGCCGCCTTGAGGATTGCCTCCTGGGTACTGCTCGCCCGATCGGCGCGGGCGGTCCGGTTGGCTGCTGTCACCGTTACAGTCAACGCCCCTCCTGTAATTAAGTCAAGCACTTGATTTAATCAGATCCCAGGCCCGGCAAGATCCACGACAGAGCACGCCGAGACTACGGTTTTTGGCGGGATAACCCAGTTAAAGCGGCAAAAACCGTAGTTTCGGCGACCCAGGTCAGGCCGGGGGCTTCGGCTTCCGGACGATGACCTTGCCCGCGACGGTGCCCCCGTCGATCGGCAAGACCGTTCCGGTCACGTACCGCGACCGGTCGGTCGCGAAGTACAGCGCGGCCTCGGCCACGTCCTCGACCGTGCCTTCGCGCTTGAGCGGGCGGTCGTTGCGCATCTGGGCCCGGATCCCCGCCTCGAACTCCTCGATGCGCTCGCGCTCCTCGGGCGAGGCCGACTTGGCCACGATCGCCGTGCGGATGTTGCCCGGAGCGATGGCGTTGACCCGGATCTCGTAATGGGCCAGCTCGATCGCCGCGCACTTGGTGAACTGGATGACCGCGGCCTTGGACGCGCGGTACGTCATCACCCCGCCGCCGGCCTGAATACCGCCGATCGAGGTCAGGTTGAGGATCGAGCCGCCGCCGTGTTCGGCCATGTACCTCGCCGCATCGCGGGTCCCGGCCATCACGGCCCGGACATTGACCCGCATCACGGAATCGAAGTCGGCGAGATCGTCGTCCAGGAAGCGACGGTGCATCCGGCCCGACACCCCGGCGTTGTTGACCATGACGTCCAGGCCGCCGTAGGTCTCCTCGGCCGCCGAAACCAGGCCACCCACCTGCTCGACATCGCCGACGTCGGTGAACAGGAAGCGGGTGTTCTCGCCGAGTTCGGCGGCCAGGGCCTTGCCGCGGTCCGCGTCGACGTCGCCGATCATCACCTTGGCGCCCTCGGCGGCGAACCGCCGCACCAAGCCCTCACCGAGACCTGACGCACCGCCGGTGACGACCGTGACTTTTCCGGCCAGCTCGTTACTCATGAAACCTCTTTCAGGAATTCCAGCAGCACCGCGATGAGCGCGGCGGGCTGTTCGATCTGCGGGCAGTGCCCGGCACCGGGAATCACCGCACTGCGGGCACCGGCGATCTGGCCGGCGATTTCGGCGGCCCAACCCGACGGCAGCAGCTTGTCACGATCCCCCTCGATGATCATGGTCGGCACACCGATGCGGTCATACGCCCGCTGCGCCGACGGCATCGCCGGTGCGTCCAGGCCGGGCCGCCGAAACCGGGCCGCTGCCAAGGATTCCCAGGCTCCCGGCGCGATGCTCGACTCGTACCGCCGCTGGACATAGGCCTCGTCGGCCGGATAGGCCGGATCGGCGAACAGTGCGGTGACGATGCGTCGCATCCCGTCCAGCGTGGCGTCGTAGTCGTACAACGCCGCCGAATGTTCGTTGCGCTGGATCTCCCCTCCCCCGCAGATCGCGGTGAGCGATCGCACGGGGAGCCGCGGCGCATCCGAGGTGGTGTCGACCAGCAGGTTGATCGCCCCCATCGAGTTACCGACGAAGTGGGCCTCGGCGACGCCGAGTTCGGCGCAGAACCGGGCGATGTGCCGAATCCGCATGCCCCGGCCGTCATTGAAATCGATGACCTTGGCGCTCTCGCCGAAACCCAGCATATCCGGGGCCAGCACCCGGTAGTGCTCGGCGAGCGCGTCGATGGCGCGCTCCCAACCCAATTCGGCACTGACACCGAACTCGCCGCCGTGCAGCAGGACGACGGGATCGCCCTGTCCCGCTTCGAGGTAGCCGGTGGTCAGACCGTCGACGTCGATGGTCTTACGTGCGAACGTGCGCTGGGCCGTCACTGCTCGGTTCCGCCTGCCCGGCCGAACGTGAGCAGCTGGGTGGCCAGCATGTCGAGTTGACCGCGTACCGTACCGTCGGCCAATTCGCCTGTCTCAGCCCAGATCTTGTCCGCCGAGTTGATCGCCACCCCCAGCGGGGTGGGCCAGGCCCGCAACGCGTGACCGATGGACCGCAGCTGCCCCAGCGTTCCGACCGCGGCCTGCCAACCGTAGGCGCAACTGATACAGCCCCACGGGGTGTTGTCCAGGTAGACCCGCGGGTCCTCCCGCAGATCCTCGATGTAGTCCAGCGCGTTCTTGACCAGACCGGAGATCGCACCGTGATAGCCCGGCGACCCCACCACCACGGCGTCCGCGTCGCGGAGCGCGGAGACGAACTCCAGGGCGGCGGGCGTGCGCTCCAACGAATGCGGCGCATACATCGGCAGTTCCAGGTCGGGCCCGGCGAACATCCGGGTCCGGCCGCCCTGCCGTTCCACGGCCTCCAGGCAGTACCGGACGGCGCGCTCGGTCGAAGAGTCCGCGCGCAGGGTGCCGCCGAGCCCGACCACGAACGGCACCTTCTCAGTTGACGTCATCTTTCCTCACTTGATCGCAATGGGATTCACCGGCGAACCGACGGCACCGGTGACGCGCAGCGGCGGAGCGATGAGCTGGAACTCGTAGACGCCGTCGGCCGCGCAGTCGGCCGCCAGTGCGCCGAGGTCCCAGTACTCACCGAGCATCAGGCCCATGTCCCGCAGACACAGCATGTGCATCGGCAGGAATGTGCCCTCGACACCGTTGGCCGGGTCGGGGTCCTCGACCATCAGGTTGTCCGCCGCCACAGCCGCCACCTCGTGGTCGTGCAGCCACGACGCGCAACGCCAATCCAGTCCCGAACCCGGCTCGGTTCCGTCGCCGTTCGTCAAAAACCTTGTCCACCAACCCGTATGCACCACCACGATGTCACCGGGCGTGACGGTTACCCCCTGCGCGCCGGCCACCTCATCGAGCTCGGCCGGCGTGATCGGATTGCCTGGTTCCAGGAACTGCTCGGCGCCGCGGTGACGGACCACATCCAGCAATACACCGCGAGAGGTGATGCCCTTGCCGTCCACCTTGTCGATACCGCAGTGGAAGGCGCCGAAGCTGGTGACCGAATCCGCCGGGAATCCGTTGTAGAGCTTGTCCTCGTAGTAGACGTGCGACAACGCATCCCACTGGGTGGCGGCCTGCAGCGGCATCACGATCATGTCGTCGTTGAAGCGGAACGGGTTGTCCACGAAGAACTCGCTGACCTCGTGAGCCACCGAGTTACGCAGCCACTGCGGGCCGTACTGCGCCAGTGTGTTGGCGTCGCCGCCGTCCACGGTCATCACGTGGGTCGGGTTCTGCCGGAACTGGAACGCCCCCTGCGGGCCGGCCGACGAGAAGTCCCCGCCGAGCGCGAACACCTTGCCCTGGGTGACCAGTGACGCGCCCTGCGCGACCTTGTCGGGGGTGATCAGGTTGAGCGTGCCCAGTTCGTCGGCATCTCCCCAGCGGCCCCAGTTGCGCACATCGTCGGCGACCTTGCGAAAGTCGCTCATCGTCCCGGCCAAGCTCAGCTCCTCTGCACCGAGTCGTCGGCAGTGTCGCCGACCATTCCGTCTACAGCATCGACCAGAGCCGCCTCCCGCTGGGCCAGAATGCCGCCATCGGCCCAGATCACCTGCCCGGTCACGTAACTGGCGGCCGCACTGCCCAGAAACGCCAGCAGCGACGCCTGTTCGGCGGCCTCGGAGTTGCGGCCCAGCGGGGTGGTGAACGAATCGAGATACTGCCGGCCGTAGGCCGCGCGCAGCTGGTCAAGGATGGGGGTATCGGTGACGCCGGGGGCCGTGCAGTTGATCCGGATACCGCGGGCACCGAGTTCGGTGGCCCGCCACATCCCGTAGAGAATCATGGCCTCCTTGGACAACCGGTAGCCACCGTCTGCCAGGGCCTCGGGATGGTCGGCGCACCACCGCAACCCTTCGCCGACCGATCGCGTCCGGATCAACCCGGCTGTGGTGTCACGGTTTTCGCGATAGCCCGACGCTGCCAGCGAGGACACCGAGGTGATCGATCCGCCCGGTGCGATGCGGTGTTCCACCGCCTCGGTGAACTGTCGCGTTCCCAGGAAGTTGATGCGCACCACGAGCAGTGGATTGCCGATGCCTGAGGACACACCTGCCACGTTGAACAGGGCGTCCACCGGCCCGCCGACCGCGCCGGCTGCACGGTCGACGGACTCCGGGTCCGCCAGGTCGAGTTCGATGAACTCATCGGGCAGGTGATCGGGTGGCCGGATGTCCAGGCCCGTCACCCGGGCGCCGAGCTCACCCAAGGCACGGGTGACCTCGGCGCCGATGCCCGACCCGCAGCCGGTGACCACGACGTGTTTGCCGTCGTAGCGCACCAACTCGTCGAGTGCGGTCACGATCAGCCGGCGTTTTCCCGGGCGTCCTTCTCGGCCTGGGCCGCCTTGACCCGGCCTTCGTTGATCTCGGCCATCGCCTCGGGGATCTCACCGGCGGTGAACTTGTCGCGGCCGGTGGGCAGACCGCCGAAGGCGTAGGTCTCGTCGAACAACGGGGCGTCCGACGGACGGCGACGCGACTCGACCTTCTCGATCACCGGCTCCAGGCGCTTGGCCTTGTCCGCCAACGCCTTTGCGTCCCGCTCGATGAACTCGGGCAGGATCTCCTTGCCCATGATCTCGATGGACTCCATGGTCCCCTCGTGGCTGCGCGGGTTGAGCAGCAGGATGATCTCGTCGACCCCGCTGGCCTCGTAACCGCGCAGGAATTCGCGCACGGTGTCGGGCGAACCGATGGCGCCGCGGCCGGGACCATAGGCCAGCGACGGATCCTCCTTGACCGCCTGCTCGTACCGCTCCCACACCTTGGTGCGGCCGGGGGTGTGCATGCCGGTCAGGTAGTAGTGCATGATGCCGAACGAGAAGAAGCCGCCGCCGATGCCGAGCCGCTTGAGCGCCTCTTCGTCGGACTTGGCCACCATCATCGACAGGTCGCCGCCGATGGCCAGGATGTTGGGGTTGATCGCCGGCGTGATCGGAGCGCCCTGTTCTTCGAATTCCTTGTAGTACCCGTCAACCCGCTCCTTGAGCGCCTCGGGGCCGGTGTAGGCGAAACTCAACGCTCCGATGGCCTTCTGGGCGGCCATCTGGACCGAGGACGGGCGGGTGCAGGCAACCCACACGGGCGGGTGCGGGCTCTGCAGCGGCTTGGGGATGACGTTGCGGGCAGGCAGCTCGACATGATCACCCTTGAAGCCGGTGAAGGGCGCCTCGGTCATACACCGGATGGACACCTCGAGGGCTTCTTCCCACATCGTGCGCTTGTCGGCCGGGTCGATGTTGAACCCGCCCAACTCGGCGACTGAGGAACCCTCACCGGTGCCGAACTCCACGCGGCCGTTGGACAGGTGATCCAGGGTGGCGACGCGTTCGGCGATACGGGCCGGATGGTTGATCGGCGGCGGCAGGTGCATGACACCGAAACCCAGCCGGATGTCCTTGGTGCGCTGGCTCGCCGCGGCCAGGAACATCTCCGGCGCTGTGGCGTGGCAGTACTCCTCCAGGAAGTGGTGCTCGGTGAGCCAGACGGTGGAGAAACCGGCCTTGTCGGCAGCCTCCACCTCGTCCAGCCCGTCCTGGAACATCTGGTGCTCGTCATCGTCGGACCACGGCCGCGGAAGCGCGAACTCGTAGAACAGCGAGATCTTCATCGGTTTCCTCCTGAGGGGTTGCTGACGGTGTCCTGGATTTGCTGGTTGGCTGCTTGTGAAACTGGTTGCGCGACAGACTGTTGGGCACTCCGGTCAGCGATATGTCTGGCTGCCACGTACCCGAATGCCATCGCAGGCCCGATCGTGGCGCCCGCACCGGCGTAGCTGCGGCCCATGACCGCCGCCGAGACGTTGCCCACCGCGTAGAGCCCGTCCACGGTGGTCTCGTCGGCGCGCAGCACCCGGGCGTTTTCATCGGTGCGCAGGCCGCCCGAGGTGCCCAAGTCGCCGAGGATGATCTGGAACGCGTAGTACGGCGGCTTGCCGAGCGGGCGCAGATTCGGGTTCGGCAGGGTCGGGTCGCCGTAATAGTTGTCGTACGCGCTGTCCCCGCGGTTGAAGTCGTCGTCGTGCCCGCCGTGCGCCAGCTGATTGAACCGCTCGGCAGTGGCCCGCAGGTTCTGCGCGGGAACACCGATCTTTTCGGCCAGCTCCTCCCAGCTGTGCGCCTCGACCACGACACCCGAATCCAGCCAGGCCCGTGGCACCTTGCGCCCGGTGGGCACCGGAGCGAACGGAATCCTGGGGATGGGCAGGTGCCCGGCCACGACGTACCGGTGGAACGAGTCGATGTCGGTGACCAGCCAGCACGGGATGTGGCCGACGCCGGACTGCTGGCCCTCGATCATGGCGTGGGCGAAGTCCATGTAGGGGGCGGCCTCGTTGATGAACCGCTTGCCGTCGCCGTTGACGACGAACTGCGACGGCATCATCCGCTCGTTCAGCATGAACTGCAGCCTGCCGTCGGGCCAGCAGATCGCCGGGAACCACCATGCCTCGTCCAGCAGTTCAGTGGTGCCGCCGGCCTTCTCCCCAGCCCGGATGCCGTCACCGGTGGCAGCCGGATTGCCGAAGCTCCAGTCCTTTTCGAGCACCGGCAGATGCTCCTTGCGCCACGCCATGTCATGGTCGAACCCACCCGAGGCCAGGATCACGCCACCGGTGGCCCGGATCCGCAGCGGCTTGCCGTCACGCTCGACGACGGCGCCGAGCACCGCGCCGTCCGCACCGGTGATCAGCGAGGTCATCGGCGCATCCAGCCACAGCGGGATGTCGTGCTGCTTGAGCGCCAGCCGCATCCGTGCTGCCAGCGACTGGCCGATGGCGGCCATCCGGTCACCGAACACCCGGGCCCGCACCATCCGCCAGATCAGCTTGAGCAGCACGGCCTTGCCGCGCCAGTTCTGCCGGATCTGGTAGAAGAGCCGAAGATCCTTGGGGGCGAACCAGATTCCCTTGGGCGCCAGCGCCAGCGGGGCGAGCAGCTCCTGCTCGTGCTCACCGAGCTTGCGCAGGTCGATGGCCGGGACGTTGATGGTGCTCCCCTGCGCCGAGCCGCCGGGCAGTTCCGGGTAGTAGTCGGCGTAGCCGGGTTTCCAGACGAACTCGAACCAATCACTGTTGTGCTCGAGGAAGTCCATCATCTCCGGTGCGGCCTCGACGTACTTGCGGAGCCGGGCGTCGCTGACGGTGCCTTCGGTGATCTGCTTGAGGTAGTCGAAAACCCCGTCCGGCGAGGGCACGTAGCCGGCACGACGCTGCGACGGCGCCCCGGGTACCCAGATCCCGCCGCCCGAGAGCGCGGTGGAACCGCCGAAGTGGGAGGACTTTTCGATCACGAGGGTATCGAGACCGGCCGCATCGGCTGCCAACGCGGCCGTCATGCCGCCGCCGCCGGAGCCGACGACGAGCACGTCGACGGTTTTGTCGAACGTCTGCTCGGCGGTCTGTGCACTGGTGTCTGAAGTCATGCTGCGATTCCTACCGCCGTCCTGATTGCGAATCCTGCGATCAATTCCGGTGCCGCCCGGTAGAAGTGATTCCCCGTCCGGTACGGCCCGTTGACTGCGAGCGCCGCGAATGCGGCAACCCAGGTGCGGATCTCGTGCGCCGAATTGCCACCCTCGGTGGCGATGAAGGTGTTGGACCAGCCGTCCAGATCCGTCAACCGGCCCTCGTCGAAGATCTCCAGCAGACTGTGGTCCCATTCGGGATTCAGCGGCCGAAGCGCACTCTGCCCATGGGCGAAGTCGTGAGCGGCCTGGCTCACCGCGGACTGCCGGGCCATGCGCTGTTCGGCGGTCATCGGGACCCCGTGCACGATCCGGTCCAGGGCAGCCGGCGGCGCGGTGGCCAGCGTCGGCACCGGCGGGTCGTGCGACAGCCCACCGGAACCCAACACCAGCACCCGCTTGTCGAGGGTTGCCAGGTAGGCGCCCACCGCCGCCCCCAGCGCGCGGGACCGCGACAGCGGACCCAGCGGGGTGGCAACGGAATTGATGAAGATCGGCACGATGGGACGCGCGGTCGCCTCGCCGAACAACTCCTGCAGCGGCTGCACGGTGCCATGGTCGACGTCCATGCTCGTCGAGACGGCGACGTCCACCCCGGTCTCCCACACGGCCTCCGCACACTGCTGGGCGATGTCACCGGCAACGTTCAGCGCACCCTGGTACGTCCCGTAATCCCCCACTCCCGTTGCGGCGGTGCCGATGCAGAACGGGGGCATCAGCCGGTAGAAGAATCCGTTGTAGTGGTCGGGCGAGAAGGTGACAACGAGTTCGGGGTCGTAGTCGGCAACAAACTCCCGCGCGGCGGAGAGCGCCGAGCCGATCTCGTCGAGGAGATCAGCCGACGGTCCCGGAAGATTCAGCAGTGGGCTGTGGGACATACAGCACAGGGCTACTGGCACCGTTCGCACCTCCCTCCAGCACATGCAGTACGTCGAACAGGGCGTTGCTCAGTTCCGGGGCACGCTGGGCGATGTCGGCACCGGCGATGCAGCGGTCCGGGCGCAGCACCAGCACAGATTCCGCGTGCACGTCGAACCAGGCTTTGAGCGCACCCGTGCGGTCACCGACGATCACCACGGAGCCGTCGTCGCTGTCGGCATCGTGCCCGGTCCAGAACAACTGGGTCTGCGGGCGAGCCGCGATGAACTTCGCCCCCAGGGCTTTCCAGCGCTGATAGGCCTGCTCGCCGAGCAACGCGCGTGGATTGTTGTTCCAGCACAGCACCGCGAAGTTCAGCCCGATCACATCGTCGAGCAACACGTTCGACTGCTCACGGGTGTCCACCCGCGGCTGGATGAACAACGTGCCGGCCGGCGCGTCGGGCGTCGGCGGCTTCGGGTGGTAGACCGCGCCCTGGTCGTACCGCGGCATCGGCTTGAACCGCATCTCCAGCACGTAGCGCTTGAGCGCCGGAACCACCGACGCACCGCGAATCAGCTTGTCCCGCACCACCGCGATCTTGCGGTTGGTGGGCGAGATGACCCGCCCCACCAACGTCGACAGGTCGATCATGGCCCTGGCGTGCTTGCGGCGCTCGATGTCGTAGCTGTCCAGGAGTGCGTCGCCGGCCTGGCCGTTGACCACCGCGGCCAGCTTCCAACCGAGGTTGGCCGCGTCCCGGATGCCGCTGTTGTAACCCTGGCCCTGCCACACCGGCATCAGATGCGCGGCATCGCCGGCCAGCAGGAACCGGCCCTTCCGGAAGTTCCCGGCGATACGGGAATGGTGGGTGTAGACCCGGCGACGGATCACGTCGACCTTGTCGGGATGCGGTACGAACGGAGCGAGCAGCCGGGCGACGAATTCGGGATTCTCGGCCTGCTCGTCGGTTTCGTCGGCGTGGATCATGAACTCGAACCGGCGGATGCCGTGCGCGATCGAGATCGAGGCGTACGGCCGATCCGGATCGGCACCAACCTCGCTGTTGGGGTGTCCCAGCGGGTCATTTTCCAGATCCACCACCACCCAGCGGGTCGCTGAGGTGGTGCCGTCGAACGAAACCCCCATCATGCCGCGGGTGGCGCTGCGTCCGCCGTCGCACCCGACCACATAGCGCGCGCGCACCGCGGGCACGTCCGAGCCGAACTCGACCGTCACTCCGTCAGCTGTCTCGACCGCCGCTTCCATCCGGCGACCCCAGGCCACCTGCACATGCTCGAACCGGTCCAACCCGACCAGCAACTGCGCGTCGACCAACGGCTGCACGAAGCCGTTGCGCTTGGGCCAGCCGAATCGGGCATCCGGAGGCGCCATTTCGGCCAGCAGCCGGCGGTTGCCGTCGTAGAACCGAAGGATCTGATTGGGCACGGTGTGCGGCAGGATCGCCTCGACCAGGCCGATGGACTGGAAGGTGCGCAGCGATTCGTCGTCGAGTCCGACTCCCCGGGGGTAGTCGATGAGGGTGTCGCGTTCCTCCACCACGAGCGTTCGGACACCCTGGATGCCAAGAACATTCGCCAGGGTCAGGCCGACCGGCCCGGCCCCGACGATGATGACGTCGACCTCTTGGTCGGTCACGCCGGCTTCCCCAGCAGGAAGTCCAGATGCAACCGGTTGAACGTCTCAGGGTCTTCGTACTGCGGCCAGTGCCCGCAGTCCGGCATCACCTCGAACCGGGCACCGGGGATCATCGACGCGATGCGCCGGCCCTCACTGACGTCGGCGGTCGGGTCGTCACTGGTCCACAGCACCAGGGTGGGAGCAGTGATCGATCCGTATTCCTTCTCCCCCAGCAGGTTCCGCGCGCGGATCTCCGGATCCTGCAGTGCCATGATGTCGCTCATCGCGCCAACGAAACCGGGCTGGCGGTACACCGCCTGACGACTCGCCACGATGTCGTCGTAATCCTTCGTCTTGTCGGCCATCAGCCACTTGATCCGGGCCTGCACGGTCTCCCAGCTCGGGTTCTCCGCAGCCGCCATGGACAGCGTGATGATCCGCTTCATCACCTCGGGGTCGGCCTGTGAACCACCGGCGGTGTTGAGCACCAACCGATCGACGCGGTCCGAGTGATCGGCGGCCGCGCGCGCGGCCACCCAGCCGCCCAGCGATTCACCCGAGATGTGGGCACGCTGCGCACCGATCGTGTCGAGGAAGGCGATCAGATGGTCGACGTAGTGCGCGACCTCCAGCGGATGACCGGGCTTGTCGGTGTAGCCGTGCCCGAGCATGTCGATCGACCACGTCGAGAAATGCTGGGCATGAGATTCCAGATTGCGCACATAGGCCTCGGCATGTCCGCCCGACCCGTGCAGCAGAACCAGCACGGGCAGCTTCGGGTCACCGGCATGCAGGTAGCGGGTGCGGACGCCGCCCACATCGAGGTAACCCTGCGAGAACGCCACGCCCTGCAGGTCAGCCCAGACGCTCTCATGCTCGGTGGCCGAAACGGAACCGGATGCCGGCCCGGCGGCAGTGCTTGTCATGTTCCCCTCTCCGACGGTAAGGAGAATGATATTCTCCGAATTTGTAAGCACTTTGCTCATATAGCGCACATCAGAGTGCATTATTATCAGAGCATCACTCTCGCGGTTCTATCTGTCAAGGAGGGGCGCGATGCCGGCCAAGGCAACCCAGCCGCAGGCACAAACGAAGACCGACGGCACCCCCAACGGGGTGCCGGGTTCACAGACGCTGGCGCGCGGACTGAGCGCGCTCGCGGCCATCGCCGCGGCCCCGACCGGGCTCACCGTGCAACAGGTCGCCGACCACGTCGGCGCCCATCGCACGATCGCCTACCGGCTGCTGGCCACCCTCAGCCAGTTCCGGTACGTGACAAAGGGTGAGGACGGGCGCTATCGGCCGGCGCCGGGCTGGCCGCACTCGGTTCGTCCTTCGACAACAACATGCGCCAGCTCAGCGTCCCGACCCTGCGTGCACTTGCCGACGAGCTCGGCAGCACGGTGTCGTTGCTGGTGGCCGAGGGCGATCAGCAGGTGGCGGTCGCGGTGATCGTCCCGACGCAGGTGTTCTACCAACTGTCCTTCCACGAGGGCAGCCGCCATCCGCTCGAGCGCGGCGCCGCCGGAGTGGCACTGCTGGCGAGCATGCCGCCGCGTCCCGGCGAACGCGAACTGGTCCGCGAGACCCGCGAACAGGGTTGGGTGATCACCCACGGCGAGATCGAACCGGACACCTATGGCCTGGCGGTGCCCGTGCGCCGGCGTCTCCCGTCGCCGCCCACCTGCATCAATCTCATCTCGCACCGCGAAGACGTCGTGCTGGGCGGCAAGGACGCGGTGGTCCGGGCAGCAAACGAACTATCGGCGATTCTGTACTGAAAGGCGATGCGCACATGACGGATTGGGACAACGAGGTCGACGTCGTCGTACTGGGCAGCGGCGGTGCAGGGCTCACCGCTGCACTGACCGCGTCGGTCAACGGTGCCTCGGTCGCGATCTACGAGAAGGCACCCACGGTCGGCGGCACGACCGCGGTCTCCGGCGGCATCGTCTGGATCCCGGCCCACGACCGCAGCGCCGACGGGCCGCTGCCGGTCGCCGACGCGATCGACTACCTGCAGGCCCAGTCGCTGGGCTACATGGATGCCGATCTGGTCGACACCTTCGTGCGGACCGGTCCGGCGATGCTCGACTTCGTCGAGGAACACAGCGAACTGCGTTTCGCCGTCGCCGAGGGCTTTCCCGATTACAAGCCCGAGCTCCCCGGCGGGCGCCCGGGCGGCGGCCGCTCACTGAGCGCGGGCCCGGTGGACCAAGGCAAGCTCGGCGCCTGGCGAGACCGGATCACCTCGTTCCCAGCGGATTTCAGCAACGTCGGCATCGACGCGGAGACTCGCGCCCGCATTCACGCCGTCTACGACGATCCCGACGCCGACCTCTGTGTCGCCGGCACCGCACTGATCGCCGGTCTGCTCCGCGGCCTGCTCGATCGCGGCATCCAGCCGGTCACCGAGGCCCGGGCGATCGAACTGGTCGGTGACGCCGACGGTATCGCCGGGGTGCGGATCAGTGTCGATGGCGCCGACGTGACCGTGCGCGCCCGCAGCGGCGTAGTGCTTGCCACCGGCGGATTCGAGTGGGACGCGAAACTGGTCGAGGCCTACCTGCGCGGCCCGATGCGCGGAGCGGTGTCCCCGCCCAACAACACCGGCGACGGGCTGCGGATGGCGATGGCACACGGCGCCGACCTGGCCAACATGGGTGAGGCGTGGTGGGTTCCGATCGTGCAGATCCCCGGTGACACCATCGACGGTCATCCCCGTAGCCGCAGCGTGCGACTGGAACGCACCCGGCCACGCAGCGTCATCGTCAACCGGGCGGGCAAGCGCTTCCTCAACGAGGCAGGCGAATACAACTCGATGGCGGGCGCCTTCCAGTACCTCGACCCCAAGATCGGCTACGCCAACGACCCGGCCTGGATCGTGTTCGACTCCGTGCACCTGCAGCGCTACGGCTTCCTCGGCGTCGAACCCGGCGACGCGGTGCCGGACTGGTTCTGCGAATCGGCCACTCTCGCCGAACTCGGCGCCAAGACCGGGATCGACGCCCAGGGCCTGGCCGAGACCCTGAACCTCTGGAATGACAATGTTTCCCGCGAGGTCGACCCCGACTTCGGCCGCGGATCCAGCGCGTACGACGGGTACTGGGGCGACAACTCGGCCGCCACCCCGGCAGGCCAGACGCTCGGGCCCCTCGACACCGCGCCGTTCTACGCGGTTCCCGTCAAGATCGGCGCGATGGGCACCAAGGGCGGCCCGCGCACCGACCGCGACGGCCGGGTCCTGCACGTCAACGGCTCCCCGATCCCCGGCCTGTTCGCCGCGGGCAATGCCATGGGCGGGGTGACGGGCAAGGCCTACGGTGGGGCCGGCGGCACCCTCGGTCCGGCAATGGTGTTCGGTTACCGCAGCGGCTATGCCGCGGCTACGGGCAAGTCGGTGAGCTGATCGGATACGGTCGATTCGTGCTCGGGAACCCGCGCAGCGCAGCTCAGACCCGCATTCTCGATGCGGCGCTGGAACTGATCGCCGAGCACGGGGTCAGCGGCACGTCGTTGCAGATGATCGCCGACGCGCTCGGCGTCACGAAAGCCGCTGTCTACCACCAGTTCAAGACCAAGGAAGCGATCGTCATCGCGCTCACCGAGCGTGAACTCGGCCAACTGGAGGATGCACTGGAGGCGGCCGAGGCCGAGGGCTCGCCCACCCGGGCTCGGGAAGTCCTGCTGACCCGGGTGATCGACATGGCCGTATCCCGCCGACGTGCCGCCAGCACACTGCAGTTCGATCCGGTCGTGGTGCGACTGCTCGCCGAACACGAACCGTTCCAGCAGTTCATCGACCGGCTCTACGCGGCGATGCTCGGCGACCAGTCCGGCGACGGCGCGCGGGTCCACGCGGCGGTGTTGTCCGGCGTGATCAGCGTGGCGGTGATGCACCCGCTGGTGACCGACCTCGACGATGACACCCTGCGCGCCGAGTTGCTGCAGACGATGCGACGCGTCCTGGCCCTACCCAGCTGAATCCGCGATCAATTGCGCCGCAGCGCTGTACGGATCGGTGGTGCCGTCGGCCACGGCGGCAGCCAGCCCGTCCAGCTCATCATGATTGCGAAGCAAGGTCTGGGCCAGCGACAGGATCTGGGTCCTGGCCCGCGCGGCGCGCCGCGACGCGGTGTCGGATCGGTGGTGAGCGTCGATGGCCTCGACCAGCTCAGCCAAACCCTCCCCTTGAGCCGCAACGAGTTTGAGCACCGGAACAGTCGCCTCGGCCCGAAGGTCACGCGCAGTCTGATCGGCACCCTCACGGTCGGCCTTGTTCACCACCACCAGGTCGGCGACCTCCAGCAGCCCGGCCTTGGCGGCCTGCACGGCATCACCGGCGCCGGGATTGAGGATCACCACGGTCGGGTCGGCGATGGCGGCGATCTCGATCTCGGACTGCCCCACGCCCACCGTCTCCAGCACGATCAGGTCGTAGGACAACGCGGCCAGCAGGCGGATCGCCGCGGGTACCGCGGCAGCCAGCCCACCCAGATGCCCGCGGGTCGCCACCGACCGGATCAGCACGTCGGGATCGTTGATGTGGGCGGCCATCCGGATCCGGTCCCCGAGCAACGCACCGCCGCTGTACGGCGACGACGGATCCACCGCCAGCACCGCGACCCGCAGACCGCGCTCCCGGTAGGCGCCGACGAGTGCACCGACCGTCGTCGACTTTCCGGCTCCTGGCGGCCCGGTAACCCCGATGACGCGCGGAGATGCCGGGCCGAGCACCGCGAGAACCTCGTCGCGACGGTCGCTTTCGACCAGGCTCAGCAACCGCCCGACGGCGCGCTGGGACCCGCCGCGCGCTGCGGCGATGAGCTCCTCGATGTCGTGTTTCGTCATTACGGATGACACTACGGCGCAGACACCTCGATGATCGTCGCCGAGCCCATACCGCCCCCGGCACACATGGCGGCCACGCCGATACCTCCCCCGCGCCGGCGCAACTCGTGGACCATGGTGGCGAGCATGCGAGCCCCGGTGGCGGCCACCGGATGACCCAGTGAGCACCCGCTGCCGCTGACGTTGACGATCTCCGGGTTGATGTCGAGCAGCTTGATGGTGGCGACGCACATCGACGCAAAGGCCTCGTTGATCTCGAACAGGTCCACGTCCGAAAGCGAAAGGCCAGCCCGGCCAAGGGCTTTGGTGATGGCTTCGACGGGGGCCAGCCCGGTCGAGGCCGGGTCGACTCCCACCGAGGCCCAGGACTTGATGGTGGCCAGGGCCGGCAGTCCGAGCTTGTCGCTGGCGATTGTCAGCAGTGCGGCCGCGTCGTTGGCGCCGCACGCATTCCCCGCGGTGATCGAGAACCCGTCGATCTCTGGATGCAGCGGCTTGAGTGCCGCCAGTTTCTCCAGTGTGGTGTCGCGACGCGGATGCTCATCGGTGTCGAACAGACCGTGAGGCGTATCGATCGGGACGATCTCCTCCTTGAACCGGCCCTCGTCGATCGCCGCGATGGCCTTGCGGTGCGAGCCCAATGCCCACTGGTCCATCTCCTCGCGGCTCACCCCGGCCTTCACCGCGGCGTTCCAACCGACCGTGATCGACATGTCCATGTTGGGCGCGTCCGGCCGGTCGGGATGGGTGGGCGGGAACCAGTTGACCCACTCGGCATCCTTGGCACTGCTTGCCGCGCGGACGAACCGCGGTGAGGTCGAGGCCGAGTTCACCCCGCCCGCCAGGATCAGCCGGTCCATCCCGGCGCGGATGCTCGCGGCCGCACTCTGCACGGCCGCCTGACCGGCCGCGCAGTGCCGATTGATCGACGCTCCCGGGACCGTCGTGAGACCGGCGGTGATCGCGGCATGGCGGGCGATGACGCCGCCACCGTAGAGACCTTCGCCCAGGATCACGTCGTCGACCGGGACCGTGCCACGCCCGGCCAGGTCGTCGACCGCGGCGCGCACCACATGGTCGGCCAGCGCGTAGGCGTCCGTATCGCGCAACGTGCCCTTCTTCGCTGTGCCGATGGGAGTACGCAGCGCGGACACGATGACAGCTTCAGGCATTGATCTGCTCCCTGGTTCACCCGGTAAGAGAATGTTATTCTCGCAGCCAGAGAGTCTCAGTTGCAAGAAGGGGAACCGTATGCAAATCGCCGGTAGTTCCGCGATCGTCGTCGGCGGTGCGGGTGGCCTGGGTGAGGCGACCGTCCGCCGCCTGCAGGCAGCGGGAGCCAAGGTGGTCGTCGCGGACCTCGCCGACGAAAAGGGCGCCAGCCTGGAGAAAGAGCTGGGTGTGCGCTACGTGAGCACCGACGCCACCTCCGAGGAGTCGGTGCTCGCTGCCATCGCCGAGGCCGAAGCCCTTGCCCCGCTACGCATCTCCGTGGACACCCACGGCGGGCCCGCCGCAGGCGGCCGATTGGTCGGCAAGGACGGATCCCCGCTGGACCTCGACGGGTTCAAGAAGACCATCGAGTTCTACCTGACCGCGGTGTTCAATGTGATGCGCCTGTCCGCCGCGGCGATCGCCAAGACCGAACCGCTGGAGGAAGGTGGCCGTGGCGTCATCGTCAACACCGCCTCGATCGCGGGATACGAGGGCCAGATCGGCCAGCTGCCCTATTCGGCGGCCAAGGGCGGCGTGCTCGGCATGACACTCGTCGCCGCACGCGACCTGTCGCCGCTGGGCATCCGGGTCTGCACCATCGCTCCCGGCACCATCAACACTCCCGCCTACGGCAAGGCCGCCGATCAGCTCGAGCAGTACTGGGGTCCGCAGGTGCCGTTCCCCAAGCGCATGGGCCGCTCGACCGAGTACGCCCAACTGGCCCAGAGCATCATCGAAAACGACTATCTCAACGGCGAAATCATCCGCCTGGATGGGGCATTGCGCTTCCCGCCCAAGTAATAGTCTGTCGCGATGAACCTGACCGGAAAGGTCGCCTTCGTCGCCGGTGCCAGCCGCGGCATCGGCGCGACGATCGCTGCCGCACTGGCCGCCGAAGGCGCCGCGGTGGCCGTGGCCGCCCGCTCCGAAGAACCGGGCAAGCTGCCCGGGACGATCGGTTCGGTGGCCGCGGACATCAATGACGCGGGCGGACGCGCAGTCCCGGTCGCCTGTGACGTCACCGACGAGGAATCGGTGAACAAGGCTGTCGCAACGGCAGTTTCGGAGTTCGGCGGCATCGACATCCTGGTTGCCAACGCGGGTGTGCTGTGGCTCGGCCCCGTCGAGACCACGCCGTTGAAACGCTGGCAGCTGTGCCTTGACGTCAACCTCACCGGAGTGTTCCTGGTGACCAAGGCCGTCATCCCCCACGTCCGCGAACGCGGCGGCGGTTCGCTCATCGCGATCACCACCACCGGAGTCGACATGGTCGAACACGGTGCCAACGCCTACTGGGTGTCCAAGGCCGCGGCCGAACGTCTCTACCTCGGCCTGGCCTCCGACCTGCGAGCCGACAACATCGCGGTCAACTGCCTCAGCCCGTCACGCGTGGTACTGACCGAGGGATGGCAGGCCGGCGGCAGCGGGCTGCAGATCCCGCCGGAGATGATCGAGCCGCCCGAGGCGATGGGGCTCGCGGCGGTACGCCTGGCCGGTCAAGATGCCGGCGGCGTGACCGGTACCGTCCAGCGCTCTGAGGCGCTCACCTTCTAGCTGCCCCTAGTTGCACCGCGAGCGACCGTGTCTGTACGCCAACACGCCGTAAATTGCGTACATTCGCGGTCGCTCGCGGGGCAGAACATCTGGGGAGAACATCAGTTCTTCGCGATCAGGCCGTCCACGATCCGATTGAAATCGGCAGTGCCGAACGAGACGTACTCGGCGAGGTTGGCGTAGTCCAGCGACGCCATCACCTGCTGCTCCAGCTGGATGTTCATCAACCGCTTGGTGGCCTCGACCGCCTGCTTGGGCAGATCGATCAGCTTCTTCGCGCACGCGATCGCCTCGGCCAGCGGGTCCTCGACCACGTGATTGGCCAGTCCCAGCTCGACTGCCCGCTGAGCCTTGATCCGCACGCCGGTGAGCGCAAACTCCTTGGCCTGCAACAGGCTGATCTGCGAACCCCACACCAGCGGACCGCCGTCGGCGGCCACCAGCCCGATCTGTACGTGCGGATCGGCGAAGTGTGCGTTCTCGGCCATGTAGACGACGTCCGAGAGCGCGGCCAGGCTGCAGCCCAGCCCGACGGCCGGGCCGTTCACCGCGGCGACGACGGGGATGCGGCAGCGCACCATGCCGATGACGAGGTCGCGTCCGTGCTTGATCGTCTTCTGGCGCAAGGCTTCATCACGCCGCAACTCATCGAGGTAGTTGAAGTCACCGCCCGCGGAGAACGCCCGGCCGGCACCGGTGATCACCGCGGCACGCGCGTCGGCGTCCTCGTTGAGCGCCTCCCACAGCCGCGCGAGCCCGACGTGCAAGTTGTCGTTGACGGCATTGAGCGCATCGGGTCGGTTCAGCGTGATGATGCGCAGCGCGCCGTCGGCCTGCACATCGATTTCGTCCGGCATTCCGTACATGTATCTAGACTCCCAGCCCGAGGATTCGTGACGCGATGATGTTCTTCTGGATCTGCGATGTGCCACCCATGACGCTCTGCGCGCGGCTGTAGAGATACGCGCTCAGCAGCTCGGGATCGCTGGTGCCGGTGACCGCGAGTGCGGCATGCCCGACGGACTGCTCGACCCAGGTCATCAGCAGCTTGTCCAACGAGCCGTCCGGACCGTGCTTGAGCCCGTCGAGTTGTTCGGACAGCCGCCGTCGCACGTGCAGCCGCAGCATCTCGGCCTGCACACCCGCCCAGGCGAGATCTTCGGGCACCTTCCCCTCGACCCGAGAGGCCATCTCGCGCACCAGCTTTCCGTAGCGCGCCGAATAGCCGAGCGTCGACGGTTCACGCTCATGGCTGACCACTGTCATGGCAAGGCGCCAACCGTCGCCCGGTTCCCCCACCATGTTCGAAGCCGGCACCACCGCACCGTCGAACGCCACCTGACCGAACTCCGTGGTGACACCGTTGATCATCTGCAACGGCCGCTGCTCGATGCCGTCCTGGTGCATCGACACGATGAATGCCGAAATTCCCTTGTGCCTGGCCACATTCTTGTCGGTGCGGGCCAGCACCAGGCACCAGTCGGCGACATCGGAGTAGCTGGTCCAGATCTTGTGCCCGTTGATGATGTAGTTGTCGCCGTCGCGCGTCGCCGTCGTGGTCAGCGAGGCGAGGTCCGAACCGGCGCCGGGCTCCGAAAAGCCCTGGCACCAACGCTCGGTGCCGTTGATCATCCCTGGCAGGAACCGCTGCTGCAGCTCCTTGCTGCCGTGATGGCCCAGGCCGACCACGAGGTAGCCGAGGCTGGGTCGCGGCGGTGCACCGGCGCGGGCCAGCTCCTCGTCGACGATGACGTCGTAGACCGGCGGCAGGTTCTGGCCGCCGAACTCCTCAGGCCAGGAGGTACCGAAAAACCCTGCGGCATAGAGGGCCTGATGCCACTCCCCCATCCGGGCCCAGTAGTCGTCGCCGGAGGCCTTGAAGGACGCGGCGTTCTCGGCCAGCCAGGCCCTCAAGCGGTCCCGGAAGGCGGCTTCTTCAGGCGAATCACGAAAGTCCAAGATCAGTGACCTCCAAGTCTTCTAGCTTGACGGGCCACAGCTCGGTGGCCACCAGAACCCGGCGCAGATACACATGCGCCAGGCATTCCCAGGTGTTTCCGATTCCGCCGTGCACCTGGATCGCGGTCTCGCAGACGGTGCGCGCGGCGCGGGCGCAGTAGACCTTGGCGATCTTTCCGGCCCGGACGGCTTCCTCGGCCGGCAGCTCGTCGACGGCCCATGCCGCGTGACGCAGCACGCTGATCGATCCCTCGATCAGGGCGAGCCCCTCGGCCAGCAGGTGTGCGACAGCCTGGTACGACCCGATCGTCGAGCCGTACTGCTCACGGACTTTCGCATAGTCGACGGCCAGCGCGTGCACACCGCGGGCGGCACCGACCAGGTCGGCGCTGGTGGCGGTCAGCGCGAGCGCCTGCCAGCGCAGGGCGTCCTCGTCCGACAGCTCACCGAGCTCGGCGGGCGACTCGACCGCGCCCACCGTGCTGCGCGTGAGATCCACACCGGCAGTGGCGGCTTCGTCGGCGCCGACCTTCACCTCCCGATCGAGCCGACGGGCGAGATCGTCGGCCAGCACCGGCCCAAGGAAGGGCACGTCCACCAGACCGCGTCCGAATTCCTCGGCGATGATCGCCACTTCCACACCGGACGCACCGTCGGAACGCAGCGTGCGCCACTCGGTTGCGGCGACCGTGCTCTCCAGCCGGGCGATCCGGCCCTCATCCGACAGCTCTCCGACCGCATCCGGTCCGAGATCGTCGGCCAGTTTCGCTGCGGCCTCTCGCAGCTGCTGCTGTTCAGACGTCAGACGAACGTCCATGCCGCTCCTTCAGCACTCGTCGCAATACCTTTCCGGAAGGTAACCGGGGTATCTCGGTTACGAACTCAACGCGGCTGGGCCGCTTGTACGAGGCCAGCCGCTCACCGACGAGGTCGATGAGCTCCTCTGCTGACACCGCAGAATGTGTCGTCACGGCGGCCACGACGGCCTCGCCGTCGGCCGCGTCGGTCACACCGAACACCGCACAGTCGGTCACCGCAGGGTGGCCGTGCAGCACCGCCTCGACCTCGGCCGGCGCCACCTGGAAGCCGCGGACCTTGACCATCTCCTTGGAGCGGTCCGTGATGCGCAGGTATCCGTCGTCGTCGAGGTAGCCGATGTCGCCGGTGCGGTACCAGCCGTCGCGGAATGCGCCCGTGGTGGCGTCCTTCGGCAGGTATCCGGCCATCACCGAGTCCGACCGAACCTGGATCTCACCGTCCTCGCCTATGCGGACGGCGACCCCGCGCACCGGAGTGCCCACGGTGTCGATATGGGTGGCATCCAGCGGATTACACGCGATCACGGGGAGTTCGGTGGTGCCATAGGCGGTCAGCCACCGGATCCCGGTACGTTCGGTGACGGCGTCGGCGACACTGCGGGTGACCGGGGTGGCGCACCACATCACGTAGCGCAGCGACGACAGATCGTAGCGGCCGAGATCGGGGTGCGCGGCCAGCGCCAAAGCAATTGGCGCCACAGCCATTTCGATTGTGATGCGATCGGATTCGATGTGACGCAACATCGTGTCGACATCGAACCGGCGGTGCAGGCGCATCCAGGCGCCGGTGTCGAGCACCATGGCGATGTTCAGCAAACCCAGGATGTGCGACGGCGGCGTCATGATCTGCATGCGGTCGGCACTGGTGAACCCCAGCGCGTCACGCCAGTGGTCGATGGCCGCGGCAAACCCGCGATGGGTGTGGCGCACCGCCTTGGGCAAGCCGGTGGTTCCCGAGCTGAAGACGAACAGCGCGTCGCCGCCCGGGTCGGGCGCATCGAACCGCCGCAGACCCGGGGTGACGGGCTCGTCGAGATGCAGCATCGGCATCTGCTCGGCCAGCACCTCGTGATCGCCCACCGCATGGGTGGGCGTGGTCAGCGCCAGGACGTGAGCGACCTCGGTGGCCTTCCAAGCCGGGCTGATCAGCACGGCCACCGCACCCAGGCCCCAGATCGCGCGCAGGGCGACGACGAACTCGGGACGGTTGGACGACATCATGGCGACGCGATCACCCGGCCTGACACCCCGGTGCTCCAGCTCCGTGGCCATCCCGCTGGTCAGCGCATCGAGTTCGGCCAGGGTGTACTCGCGGTCGTCGAACGCGAGAACGACGGGGTCAGTCAAGATTCACAACCCCTTTCCCCAGGCTCCGCTGGGCGTCGAGCACACCGAGAAGATACTATCAGTTAGCGAGAATGGTATTCTCTTCATATCAGAACGTACTTGCACAGGGGAGTCACATGACGGCAGATCCGACGGTCGGTAGCGAAGCGGACGGCAAGGTCACGATCGTCTTCGATCGTGAGCAGTTGTCCGTACCCCGCCGACAGGGCGAAACACTGCTGGAGAGCGCGCGCCGCGCCGGGATGACGCCTCCGTTCTCCTGCGAGGCCGGCAACTGCGGCACCTGCATGGCCAAGCTCCTCGAGGGGACCGCCACCATGCGCGTCAACGACGCGCTCGATGACGACGAGGTGGCCGAGGGCTACGTACTGACCTGCCAGGCGATCCCGGACTGCAATTCGGTGACGGTCTCCTACGACGAGGACTGAGCATTCGATGACGGCGCCGCCGAGCCCTCCAGGGGTACGGCGGCGTATTCATCGAATGCCGGCGCCGGCCGGTAGTCCGGCGCATAGCCGGCGACGTGCACGGGGCTACCCACCAAGCGGAAATCGCCGGCGCTGACGAGCATCTCGGGCGTCGCGTCCAGCGCCTGCGGCAGGCTACGCACCGCAGCAGCAGGTATCCCCAGCGGCTTGAGCCGTGACTCCCAGCCCGCGGCGGTATCGGTCGCCAGCGCGGCAGCCACCACGTCCAGGACCTCGTCTCGCCGAGCCGCCCGCTCGGCCATGGTCTCGAAACCGTCGATCCCGGCCTCACCGGCAAACGACTTCCAGAATCCGTCGTGGGTGATGAACAAGGCCAGATAGCCATCGGCCGTCGGGAACAGTTGCGCGGGGACGTAATACGAATGCGCCCCGAACGGATGGCGGCGCGGTTCGGCACCGTCGTTGAGATAGGCCGAGGCACGGTAGTTCAGCTGCGACAGCATGACATCACGCAGCGAGACATCCACCTGGCCGCCGTTGCCGGAGACGATCATCGCCAGCAGGCCCAGCGCCGCGGTCAGCCCGGTCGAGTTGTCCGCCGAGGAGTAGCCCGGCAGGGTTGGCGGGCCGTCGGGATCGCCGGTCATCGCGGCCACCCCGGTGGCGGCCTGGATGACGTAGTCGAATGCGGGGTCGTCTCCCCCGTCCAACCCGAATCCCGTCATCGCGACACAGACGATCTTGGGATTGAAGCGTCGCAGGTTCTCATAGGTCAGGCCCAGCCTGCGGATCACCGAAGGCTTCATGTTCACCAGCAGCGCGTGCGAATCAGCCACCAGTTCAGCGAGTTTCGCTTGGCCGGCCTCGGAGGCGAGGTCGATGCAGATGCTGCGCTTACCCCGGTTGAGGCTGGCGAAATAGCTGTCACTGACCTGACGGGAGATCTCCCCGCCGGGTGGTTCGACCTTGATCACCTCGGCGCCCAGGTCGGCCAGCATCATGGTGGCGTACGGGCCGGCCAGCATGACGCCGACCTCGATGATGCGGATGCCCGCCAGCGGCGCGGTCATTTCGCCGAGACCACGGTTTGTGCCGGGATCATCGAACAGCCTTGGCGAGTTCGGCGATCACCTCACGCGTGCGGTACTTCGACGCGATCAGCTCGTCACGGTTGTCACCGATCGGCAACAGCCGCACCGACAGGTCCGTGACACCCGCATCGGCGAACTGCTTGAACCGCTTCAGGATTGACTCCTCGTCGCCCGCGGCGAGCAGATCGCCGACGTTACGGGCCTCGCCGCGGTCCAGCAGCCGCTGGTAGTTGGGCGAGGTCTCGGCTTCGGCGAGGACGC
Source organism: Mycobacterium sp. 134 (assembly GCF_048282715.1). Taxonomy (NCBI): domain Bacteria; kingdom Bacillati; phylum Actinomycetota; class Actinomycetes; order Mycobacteriales; family Mycobacteriaceae; genus Mycobacterium; species Mycobacterium sp. 134. The sequence goes on along the minus strand of NZ_JBLVUN010000008.1, from coordinate 1,940,251 downwards.
GATTGGCTCGGTCCTTGGCTTCCTCGATCTCGGAGTTGGCGCACAGCGTGACCGGGATGCCGGCGACGATGCGCGGCGCGGGCTTACCGGCTTCGGCCGCGGCCTTGTTGATCTTCGGGGCGATGTGCTCGCCGATCGCCTTCTCGTCGGCCATCCACAGCGACGTGCCGTCGGCGTGCTCACCGGCGATCTGCAACATCACCGGGCCCAGCGCGGACACCAGCACCGGCATCGGGGTGTCGGCGCCCAGCACCGTCGGGTTGTGCACGGTGAAGGAATCGTTCTCCACGTCAACGTCTCCGGGTCCGGAGATGGCAGCGTTGAGCACCTGCAGGTAGTCCCGGGTGTAGGCGGCCGGCTTGTCATAGGGCAGGCCAAGCATGTCGCGGACGATCCAGTGGTGCGACGGCCCGACACCCAGGACCAGACGGCCTCCCGAGATGGCGTGCACCGACAGCGCCTGCCGCGCCAGCGCGATCGGATGCTGCGCCTGCAGCGGCACCACCGCGGTGCCGAGTTCGATGCGCGACGTGTTCGACGCCATCAGCGCCACCATGGTGAGCAGGTCGAAGTCGTTGGGCACCTGGGGCATCCACGCACTGTCCAGCCCGGCCGACTCGGCCCACTGGATGTCGGAGATCAACTTGGAGACCTTGCGGGCCATGTCGCCGCGCTCGGCCCCGATCATCACGCCCAGCCTCATGACTCCGAAACCTTTTCTGTCAGCGCACGGACATCGGTCACCAGGGTGTCGAGCGACGTCCCCGTCGGGAAAACCGCTGCCGCACCGGCATCCAGCAGTTTCTGGACATCGGATTGCGGGATGGTGCCGCCGACGACGACGGCGATGTCACCGGCATCGGCTGCCCGTAACGCCTCGACGGTGCGGGTGGTCAGCGCGACATGCGCACCCGAGAGGATCGAAAGACCCACCAGTGCGACGTCTTCCTGCAACGCGATCGACACGATGTCCTCGATGCGCTGCCGGATACCGGTGTAGATGACCTCGAATCCGGCGTCACGCAGCGTGCGCGCGACGATCTTGGCGCCGCGGTCGTGGCCGTCGAGACCCGGCTTGGCGACAAGTACTCGGGTTGCCACTAGAACACCACCGGCTGCTGGAACTCGCCCCACACCGACTTCAAGGTCGACACCATCTCTCCCACTGTGCAATACGCATTGGCGCAATCGATCAACCGGTGCATCAGGTTGTCTGCCCCCGGTCCACTGCCTTCGGCACCTCTGGCCAGGGCGGCCAGGGTCTCTTTGACCGCGACGTCGTCACGCTCGGCCTTGACCTTGGACAGCCGCTTGAGCTGCAGATCGCGACCCTCCGCATCGAGCTCATAGGTGTCGATATCGGGCGCCGGCTCGTCGGTGACGAACTTGTTTACCCCGACCACCGGGCGCGCCCCCGACTCGACCTCCTGGTGGATCTTGAACGCCTCGTCGGCGATCAGGCCCTGCAGGTAGCCGTCCTCGATGCAGCGGACCATGCCGCCGTGCTTCTCCAGGTCGTCCATGATCTCGATGATCTTGGCCTCGGTGGCGTCGGTGAGCGCCTCGACGAAGTACGAACCGCCCAGCGGGTCGGCGACTTTGGTGACACCGGTTTCGTAAGCCAGGATCTGCTGGGTTCGCAGGGCCAGCGTCGCCGATTCCTCACTGGGCAGGGCGAACGGTTCGTCCCACGCCGCGGTGAACATCGACTGCACACCGCCCAGCACCGCAGCCAGGGACTCATAGGCCACTCGCACCAGGTTGTTCTGTGCCTGCGGCGCGTACAGCGAGGCCCCGCCGGCCACACAGCCGAACCGGAACATCGAGGCCTTGTCGGTGGTCGCACCGTAGCGCTCCCGCACGATCGTGGCCCAACGACGCCTGCCGGCACGATATTTGGCGATCTCCTCGAAGAAGTCACCGTGGGTGTAGAAGAAGAACGAGATCTGCGGGGCGAACTTGTCGATCGTCATGCGGCCGCGCTCGACCACCGTGTCGCAGTAGGTGACGCCATCGGCGAGCGTGAACGACATCTCCTGCACCGCGTTGGCGCCCGCGTCGCGGAAGTGCGCACCCGCCACCGAGATCGCGTTGAACCGCGGGACCTCGGCGGCACAGAACTCGATGGTGTCGGCGATCAGGCGCAGCGATGGCTCGGGTGGCCAGATCCAGGTCCCGCGCGACGCGTATTCCTTGAGGATGTCGTTCTGGATGGTTCCGGTCAGCTTCTCGCGCGGCACGCCCTTCTTCTCCGCGGCGGCGACGTAGAACGCCAGCAGGATCGCCGCGGTGCCGTTGATGGTGAAGCTGGTGCTGATCTTGTCCAGCGGAATGCTGTCGAACAGGATCTCGGCGTCTGCCAGGGTGTCCACCGCGACGCCGACGCGACCGACCTCCTCGCCGTACTCTTCGTCATCGGAGTCGTAGCCGCACTGGGTGGGTAGGTCCAGCGCCACCGACAGGCCCGTCCCACCCTGATCGAGCAGGTAGCGGTACCGGCGGTTGGATTCCTCGGCGGTGCCGAAACCCGAGTACTGCCGGAAGGTCCAGGTCTTCCCGCGATAGCCGGACGCGAAGTTGCCGCGTGTGAAGGGATAGGTCCCGGGGGCAGGCGGCTCGACCGCACGGTCGCTCGGTCCGTAGACGGGCGCCAGCGGGATCCCTGATGGAGTCTCTACCGGAGGCACAACTTGCTCGCTCATCAGTGGATAACGTACTTGCTAAAAATGAGAATGCCAATACCGCAGGGTGGAAATGTGGGGCCTGTACTGGCCGGGAGCCCTCCGACCTGCACTCCGAGGACAGTCGACGACATAGGCGAACAGGTCTGGTGGACGCCGATTCTCCGGGCGCCGGGCCCGACGATTACGACACTTGCTAAAAATGAGAATGCCAATACCATTTGGGTACGGTTGACAGACCGTTGACGAAAGCGCAACAGCGGATTGCTGCGCTCGACGAGGAGGACCATGTCCAGCCAGCAAGAGTCATTCACCGATCGCACGCTGGTCGTATCCGGCGGCAGCCGCGGTATCGGTCTGGCGATTGCGCTCGGCGCCGCTCGCCGCGGGGCGAATGTGGTGCTGCTGGCCAAGACCGCTGAACCCCATCCCAAGCTTCCGGGCACCGTGCACACCGCCGTCGCGGAGGTCGAGGCTGCCGGCGGCAAGGGTGTCGCGGTCGTGGGCGACGTGCGCAAGGAAGAGGACGTGGCCCGCGCGATCGAGACCGCGGTCGAGCACTTCGGCGGCGTCGACATCGTGATCAACAACGCGAGCGCCATCGCCACCGAACCGACCGACGCGTTGTCGGCCAAGAAGTTCGACCTGATGATGGACATCAACATCCGCGGCACGTTCCTGCTCACCAAGGCCGCGCTGCCGCACCTGCGCAAGTCGACCAACGGCCAGGTGCTGACGCTGGCCCCACCGATGAACATGAACCCCTACTGGCTGGGGGCGCACCCCTCCTACACCCTGTCCAAGTACGGCATGACGCTGCTGTCGCTGGGCTGGGCCGCTGAATACGCGGACGCGGGAATCGGTTTCAGCTGCCTGTGGCCCGAGACCTACATCGTCACCTCCGCGGTGACGAACCTGGCCGACGGGCAGAACCTGGCACAGTCGTCCCGCAACCCCGAGATCATGGCGGACGCGGCCGTCGAGATCCTGTCGCGCCCCGCCGCCGAGGTGAACGGCCAGACCTTCATCGACTCGGAGGTGCTCACAGCTTCCGGCGTCACCGACCTCTCCCGCTACGGCGGCGGGGATAATCCGATCATCGACATCTTCATCGACGCACCGGGACAGGGCCTATGAGCATCTCGCTACTGCTGGAGATGGCGGTCTCGGGCGGAGGAGACCGCACCGCAGTGGTGTCCGACGACCTCCGCCTTACCACCGAGGAACTCAGCACCCTGGCCGACGGCGGTGCCGGTGTCATCGCGGCCTCCGGGGCCGCCCACGTGGCCTATGTCGGCACCGGCGGCGCCCTGCTGCCGTTGCTGCTGTTCGCCTCTGCCCGGGCCGCCGTGCCGTTCACCCCGCTGAACTACCGACTCAGCAAGGACGGCCTGCACGAACTGATAGAGCGGCTGCCCGAACCACTGGTCGTCACCGACGCCGAATACGCCGATGTCGTCGCGGGAGCGGGCAAGCACGTCATCAGCTCCGAGGACTTCCTGGCCGCGGCGCGCACCGCCGAACCAGCGGCCGAATTCGCCGACCCCGACGCGGTCGCGGTGGTGCTGTTCACCTCGGGCACCACGTCGCGCCCCAAGGCCGTCGAGCTCACCCACAACAACCTCACCAGCTACATCACCGGGACAGTCGAATTCGCCTCGGCGGCAGACGAAGACGCCGCCCTGATCTGCGTTCCTCCGTATCACATCGCCGGCGTCAGCGCGGCAATGTCGAATCTGTACGCCGGCCGGAAGATGGTCTATCTGCGGCATTTCGACGCCGAGAAATGGGTCGACCTGGTCCGCGCCGAAGGCGTCACGTCGGCCACCGTGGTACCGACGATGCTGGACCGCATCGTCACTGCCCTGGAAGCGGCCGGCCTGCAACTGCCCACCCTGCGCAACCTCGCCTACGGCGGCTCGAAGGTGGCGCTGCCGCTGGTCCGCAAGGCGCTGCAGCTGCTGCCGAACGTCGGCTTCGTCAATGCCTACGGATTGACCGAGACCAGCTCCACCATTGCGGTTCTGGGCCCCGACGATCACCGCGAGGCGCTGGCCGCCGAGGATCCGGCCGCGGCTCGGCGGCTCGGTTCGGTCGGCCAGGTTGTGCCCGGGATCGAGGTCCAGATCCGCGCCGAGGACGGCACCGTGCTGGGTGCGGGCGAGACGGGTGAGCTGTTCGTGCGTGGTGAGCAGGTGTCGGGTCGCTACACCGACATCGGATCGGTGCTCGACGCCGAGGGCTGGTTCCCGACAAAGGATGTCGCCATGCTCGACGAGGGCGGCTATCTGTTCATCGGAGGGCGGTCCGACGACACCATCATCCGTGGCGGGGAGAACATCGCCCCGGCCGAGATCGAGGACGTACTCGTCGAACATCCCGAGGTCCGCGACGTCGCCGTCGTCGGCCCCGAGGACCCGCAATGGGGACAGATCATCGTGGCCGTCGTGGTACCCGTCGAGGGCACCTCGCCCGACCCGGACGCGTTGCGCGATCATGTGCGCAAGCAGCTGCGCGGTTCACGCACCCCCGACCGGGTGGTGTTCCGTGATGAACTACCGACCAACCCGACCGGCAAGGTTCTGCGCCGCCAACTCGTCGACGAACTCGCACCAGCCTCCAAGGAGTCAGCATGATCAAGAACGGAACGCGCCTGCAGAGCCAGGTGTGCGACACCCAGGTCATCGTGGTGCGCAGCGCCGACAGCCTCGACGACCTCCGCGCGGGCGGCGTCGCGATGATCGCACTCGACGCCGAAAAGGACTCGGGCGCAGCGATCGACGCGGCGTTCTCCGACGGCAACCTGATGGGCAAGCGCTACGTCGACGAGGGCGGGGCCGAAGTGCTGGTCACCAAGGCCGGCACCGGAACGCTGTCGGTCGGGACCACCGCCCTCAGCCTCAAGGAAGCCAAGCCGCTCCCGGCCAGCGACTAGATCGGCATCGCGGCTAGGACTGCATCAGACTCGCGGCGACGGCCGCCGCCTCGGCCGCGCCGGCGGGCAGTGGAGTCGCCGCGGCGGCGCGTAGACCGTCCAGCAGCAAGGCAATCTGGCGCCGGGCGACCGCAGCGGCATCCGGGCCGCCATGGTCGGCCAGGCAGGCATTGAGCCAAAGCGCTGTGAACAGGTCGTCGACGGTGACGTCAGCACGCAGCGAACCGTCGGCCTGAGCGCCGGCGATCAACCGCGAGCCGAGTTCCAGACTGGCCTGGCAGATCTGCTCGATCGCCGGCGAGGCGTATCGCGAGGTGCACATGGCATCACTGAAGGCATGATCGCCGGCCTGCATGTCACACAATCCGAAAATGAAGGTGGCGAAGCGATCCCACGCTGAGTCGGCGGACAGCGCACGTTCAGACAGGTCCGCCAGCGTCTGCGCGAGCAGGGCAGACAACGCTGCGTCGATCAGGTCCTCGCGTGTCCCGAATCGGTTGTAGAGCGTCCCGATGCTGACCCCGGCGCGCGCCGCGATCGCTTCCAGCGGAGCGCCGAGCCCGCGCTCCTGAAACTCGGCCTGCGCGGCTTCGAGCAGTTTCTCGCGATTGCGGCGCGCATCGGCGCGTAACGCGCGTTGTGCAGGCATCGCACCTCCAACTAACTTGACAGCCACCCTCAATATAGCGCTAGGCTGAGCCGCATAACTTGAGCACTTTCCTCAACTTGGAGAAACAGTGAAGCTGCCCTGGTATATCAAGCCCGGCAACAAGGCAATCATCGCGTTGTCCCGGCTCGGACTCCGCTTCGGCGCAAAGGGTCCCGTGATCCTCACGGTCACCGGACGTAAATCCGGGCAACCCCGCGCGACACCGGTCACACCGATGTTCGTCGACGGCAAGCAATACGTCGCGGCGGCACCGGAGGCGGCGTGGATCGCAAACGTCCGGGCCGACCAGGCCGCGACGTTGAGCCGGGGCCGTCGAGCCGAGCAGGTCCGGGTGGTCGAACTTTCCGACGAGGACGCCAGGCCATTACTTCGCCTGCTGCCCAGCCTGATTCCCGGCTGGGTCGGCTTTCTTCGCCAGGGCGGACTGGTGATCGACGGTGGCCCCGAGGAGTTCGAGGCGCTACTGGGGCGGATGCCGATCTTCCGGATGGATCCCGCGTAGGTGCGCCTCACGCGTGACGGCTGGTCACTCCCCCGTCCACGACGAGTTGCGTGCCGGTGATGAACGACGCCTTCGGTGACATGAGGAACGCGACGGCGGCCCCGATCTCGTCAGGCTGCCCGAGCCGGCCCAGCGGCGCGGCCTGTTCGAAGCTCGCGCGGATCTCCTCGACGTCCAACGCGATCTGGAGCATCGGGGTGTGGATGAAGCCCGGGCACACGGCGTTGACACGAATTCCCAACGGGCCCAACTGTGCAGCCATTGACCGCGTCATACCGAGCAAGCCTGCCTTGGAGGCGCAGTAAGCCGGGATGAACGGGTTGGCGGCCAGGCCTTCGATGCTGGAGATGCCGACGACCGCGGGCGATCCACCATCTTTCGCTGACCTCTCCAGGTGCGGTAACAACAACTGCACCAACAACGCCTGCGCACGCAGATTCACGTCGAGCACCGCGTCCCACGACTCCTCGGTGAAGGCGCCCACGGGTTCGGGGAGCACGCGGCCCGCGGCGTGCACCAGACCGTCGATGCCGCCGAGCGCCTGCGCCGTCTCCTCGACGGCTGCCGTGAGCGCACCGGTGTCACACACGTCGATCACCGTCGATGTCATGCCCAATCCTTCGGCCACCTCGCGGACCTCGGGCGCGATGTCCCACAACGCGACCCGCCGACCATCTGCGATCAGCGCCTCCGCGCTGGCCCGGCCGATCCCCGACGCTGCACCTGTCACCACCACACCTGTCATGCCGGACACCGTAGTGGCTCGGCGGGTGTCCAGATCGAGGATTCCCGTCAGGTGGTCGGTTTGAGAGAGGTCACTGACCGGTGAGGTCGGCCAGCGCCTGCGCGGTCTGCAGATCCTCGTAGGCCGCTGAATACCTTTGGGCCAGTGCCAGAGCGATGTCGGGCCGCTGCCACAGTTCGCCCGCGCTGGCGGTGGCCAGCCAGGTCATGAGCCCGTGGGCGACCGAAGCCCGGTAGCGCAGCCAGATCTCGTCGGGTGACGGCAGTTCGTCGGCGGGCAGTTCCAGCTCGTCGCGGTACTCCTCGAGCAGCTGGCGTTCGGACACCCGGCGGTCTTCAGTGGTCAGCGCGCCCTGCAGGAAGTAGCCGAGGTCCAGGGAGAAGTTGCCGTGACGGGCCACCTGCCAATCGAGGAACCCGACATCCCCATCGGGCATCAGATAGGTGTTTCCGATGTGCGGATCGCCGTGCAGCAGCGTCTGCGAGGCACCGGGCAAGGTGAGGGTCTGGATGAAGGGCTTCCAAATCCCTTCCACCAGGTGATCGATCGTCAACGCGTGAACTGAGGCCGGGGCGTCGTCGCCCAACCGCTCGAGTGCGGCAGGCAGGGGCGCCCACTGCATGCCGTCCCAGGGCACGAAGGGCTCCAGCCACTCCAGACCGGGACGCCGCACGCGCTCGCCCCAGAACGCACCGTGCAACCTGGCCAGGCCGCGCACGCCGTGCGCAGCCTGCTCCACGGTCAGCGGCCGGGTGGCGTCGCGCGGATCGGCCGAGCGTGCGGTCAGATCCTCCATGACCAGCATGAAGTCTTCGTCGCCCTCGTCGATCGGCGCTGCGTACACCGTCGGATGTTCCAGCGGCAGTTCAACTTTCGAGTTGAACAGCCTGGGCTCGTGCAGCAGGCCGCTGGTGTACTTGATCATCTCCTTGTGGCCGGGGTCGACGGCCTTGGCGAACACCCTGGCAGGCCCGGTCGGCCCTGGCTTGTAGGTGACCGACAGGCGCGCACGACGGTTGGTGCCGTCGTCGCGCATCTCGACGGTCACGCGGTCCACCACGGCATCCGGGTGATGGTCGGCCAGCGCGGCCGTCAACCATTCGGGCGTGACCTGTGCCCAGTCCTTGGGGACGGTCAGCGCGGCCGTCACGCGGTTGCCTCGCACGCTCGGCTCCCGCGTGTCCATCTACGGTTCGCTCCGCAAGCGTCGCTCACGGGATCAGAACCGGCATCGAATCCCAGCCGCGGACAGTCGAAGTCGGCGACAAGACGGCGTTGTCGAGATCAACGTCCCATTCCGGGAAACGCTTGAGCATCTCCTCCAGCGCGATCCGGCCTTCGAGTCGCGCGAGGGCCGAGCCCAGGCAGTAGTGGGTTCCGACACTGAACGCCAGGTGCTGGCGCTGCTCGCGATGGATGTCGAAAACCTCACCGTCGGGCGGGAACTGACGGCTGTCGCGGACGGCCGCACCGATCAGCATCATCATCACGCTGCCCTCGGGAACCGTCTGGCCGTAGAACTCGACGTCGCGGGTCACGTAGCGGGCGACGTGCGGGGCCGGCGGCTCGAACCGCAGCAGTTCCTCGATGGCCTGCGGGATGAGCGCCGGGTTCTCGACCAGCTGGCGCCGCTGCTCCGGATGCTCGGCCAGCACCTTTGCCGCCCAACCGATCAGCCGTGTGGTGGTCTCGTTGCCGGCACCCGCCACCACGTTGATGTAGATGAGCAGTTCCTCGCGGGTGAGCTTGCGGGTGACCCCGTGTTCGTCGGTGAACTCGACGTTGAGCAGATCGGTCATGATGTCGTCGGACGGATTGTCCTTGCGCCAGTCGATGTAGGTCTCGAAGATCGAGCCGTCGACCAGGCCCTCCTGAGCCGCCTTCATCGGCTTGCCGGCCTCGGTGCGCAACTGGTCATTGCCGTGGTCGCGGATCATCTCCTGGTCGTCCTCGGGGATGCCCAGCAGCGCACTGATCACCCGCATCGGCATGATCGCGCCGAAATCCTTGATGAAGTCGACCTTGCCCGCGCCCACCAGCGGATCCAGTGATTGCGCGCAGAATTCCCGGATCTTGGGCTCCAGCGCATTGATCTTGCGTGGGGTGAACATCCGGGCCAGCAGCTTGCGATGCACAGTGTGGATCGGCGGGTCCTCGAAAATCAGGGCGCCCGAGGGAATGTCGATGTTGGCCTTGATCAGCTCGATGATCGCGCCGCGGGCCGAGCTGAAGGTCTCGTGGTCGACGAGCGCTTTGTTGACGTCGGCGAAACGGCTCAACGCGTAGAAGTCGTGCTGCTCGTTGTAGTAGAGCGGCGATTCCTCGCGGAGCCGGGCGAACGTCGGATACGGGTTGGCGTTGATCTCGACGTCGTAGGGATCGAAATACACGTCACTGGTGGTGCTCACACTCACGGCGGTCCGCCTCTCTGAGGGCTGCGGAGAGTTACTTACCCGCGTAAGTTACACGTCGGGACGGCTACCGGACAAGGCCGTCTCGGCTTACGGCTTGCTGTTCACATGTAATGGTCAGGTGCTGTCGCGCACGATGAGCGCGGCGGGGTCACTGCCGTCGGCGTCAGCGACCGTCGGGTATCCGAGTTCGGCCATCATGGCCGGGACCGCGGCATCGACGATGGTCTTGGCGTCGAATGCGACGGAGGTCAGCGGCGGGGAACTCACCGCGCCCAGCGGTATCGCGTCGACCCCCATGACCGCGAGATCGTCGGGGCAACGCAAGCCGGCCCGGCGTATCCCGTGCAGCACCACGAACGCCGTCTCGTCGCTTTGCGCGCACACGGCCGTCACGCCCGCCGAGACCCACTTCGACACGACAGCGGCCGCGTCGGACCCGTCGGTGGCCACGCTGTCGACATCGATCTCGGGCAGGCCTTGCGCGTCGGCGGCCACCCGGAGACCCGACAACCAGTAGTCGCCGAGCGGCCGGAGTACCTCGGCTCCGGAATAGGCGAAGCCCAGGCGCGTGTGGCCGCGCGACATCAGATGCTCCACCCGCATCGCCCCGACGGTCAGGTGCAACGACCCGAGCGCGCGCAGCTTCTCGCTGCCCAGGTAGATCTGCGGGATCCTCGCCGCCTCGACCGCCGCGGCCGCGGCACCGGTGAGCGGGAAGACGCCGGCAACGGCCACCGGGTTGAGGTTCGCCACCGCGTCGACGATGTTCTGGCCGTCGTCCGTCTCGAGCTGCATCGACAGCACGATGCCGTGCCGGCCGAGCGCGGTGGTGAGGCGACTGCCGACCTCCAGAGGCAGTTCGCCGAGATCGGTGCGCGGCACGATGTAGAGCACCACACCGCTGCCGCCGACCGCGAGATTGCGGGCCGCCAGGTTGGGCCGGTATCCGAGTTCAGCCGCGGCCTTGCGCACCGCCTGTTGCGTCTGCTCCGAGATGCGTTGCCCTTGAACGTTGTTGAGCACGTAGCTGACGGTCGCTGTCGAGACGTTGGCCAGCCTGGCAACGTCGGCTTTCGTCGGGCGTCCTCGTGTCGTGCTCACGGTGTCATCGTGGCACGTTGCTGACCGGTTGGGTCGTCCACTCCCGAAAGTGGCCGGCCCGCACTCTCGCGCAAGGTCAAGACGGTCACCAGCGACACGACGCCCGCGGCAACGAGGTACAGCGCGGGCGCCAGGTTGTTGCCGGTCGCGGCGGTGAGCCAGGTGACCACATACGGTGTGGTCCCGCCGAACAGTGCCACCGCGATGTTGTAGCCGATCGAGAAACCGCTGTAGCGCACGCGGGTGGCGAACAGTTCGACGCCGGCCGTCACGGCGGTCGCCACGTATACCGACTCGATCGCCGCCAACACGCAGTGCCCGGCGATCGCCGCCGCCACCGATCCCGAATTCATCAGCAGGAACAGCGGATACGCGCACACCACGAACCCCACCGAGCCGGCGATCAGCAGGGGTTTGCGCCCGATCCGGTCCGACAGCGCTGCCAGCGGCAGGATCAGGATCAGCGCGACCAGGCTGGCCAGCGTGATCGAGACGAATGCCTGCGTCTTGCTGAAGTGAAGTGCCTTGATGAAGTACGTCGGCAGGAAGGTGAAGACGACGTAGTAGCCGACGTTGAACACGATGAACAGGCCGATGACTTGCAGGATCGCCCGGCGCGCGGTGCCGACGGCTTCACGCAGTGGCGACGTCGCGACCCGATCGGCCTCGTCGAGTTTGGCGAACTCCGGCGTGTCATCCAGTCGCAGCCTGATGTAGAGGCCGACCAGGCCGAGCGGCGCGGCCACCAGGAACGGGATACGCCAGCCGTAGTTCTCCATCGCCTCCGGCGGCAGAAATGCCTGCAGCACAGTGACGGTGACCGAGCCCAACAGGAAGCCCAGCACTCCCGACCACGCGATGAACGTGACGGTGAACCCGCGCCATCGGGTGGTCGCGTATTCAGCGAGATACACCGCGCCGCCGCCGTATTCACCGCCGGCCGAGAACCCTTGCAGGCACCGCAGCAGGAGCAGCAGCAATGGTGCGGCCACACCGATCGTGGCATAGGTCGGCAGCAGGCCGATGCCCAGCGTGGCTGCCGACATCAACAGGATCACCACGGCGAGTACGCGCTGCCGACCCAGCCGGTCCCCCAGCGGACCGAAGACGAAGCCGCCGAGCGGGCGCATGAAGAACGCGGCGGCGAAGATGGCGAAAGTGTTGAGCAGTGCGGCTGTTTCGTTGCCCGGCGGGAAGAAGTTGGCGGCGATGTAGGTCGCCAGGAACCCGTAGATGGCGAAGTCGAACCATTCCACCGCGTTACCGATGGACGCGCCGGTGATCGCCTTTCGCACGACGGGATCGATGCGGGTGTTTGTCCTCGGTGCCGTCAACAGAAAACTCGCCTCTCGGATCGCGAGAGGCGAGTTTATCTGTTGGGTTATGCGCTTAAGCCCCTTTCTGGGGGCTTGAGCCTCAGACCGCGGCGAGCGCGTCCGCGGTGAGCAATGCCTGGGCCACCCCGGAGACGATCGACGCCAGCCGAATGGCTTCGAAGATCGTCGTGCGGGACACGTCGGCGTCACGCAGCACGGTCTCGTGCGCCGACAGGCAGTGCGAGCAACCGTTGATCGCCGACACCGCCAGCGACCACAGCTCGAAATCGGCCTTGGGCACACCGGGGTTGGCGATGATGTTCATCCGCAGGCCGGCGCGCAGATCGTCGTAGCGACCGTCGAGCTGACCCTTGGTGCGATAGAAGACGTTGTTCATCCCCATGATCGAGGCCGCGCCGAGGGCGCCGTTGTAGGCCTCGGCGCTCAGCACGTCGAGGGCGTCCTCGGAGATCTCCTTCAGCAGGCGCGCCGACTTGGTCGCCGCGGCGGTGGCCACCAGGGCACCCCACAACTGCTGCTCGGTGAGCTCGGTCGACTTCACGATGCTGCCGAAGTTGAGCTTGAGGTCCTTCGCGTACTCCGGAAGGGCTTCCTTGATGTTGTCGATGCTCACGGTCAGACCGCCTCTGCCAACAGCTCACCGGCGTCGAGCGTCGGATCGCCCTTCTTCCAGTTGCAGGCGCACAGCTCGTCGGACTGCAGCGCGTCGAGCACCCGCAGCACCTCGTCGACGTTGCGCCCCACCGAGCCCGCGGTCACGGAGACGAACTGGATCTCGTTGTTGGGATCGACGATGAAGGTGGCACGGTCGGCGACACCGTCGGCGTTCAGAACGCCTGCGGCCGCGGAGAGCTCACGCTTGAGGTCCGAGACCATCGGGAACGGCAGGGTCTTCAGGTCCTCGTGCTGCGCACGCCACTGGAAGTGCACGAACTCGTTGTCCACCGAGACACCGATGACCTTGGCGTCGCGATCCTCGAAGTCCTCGTTGAGCTTGCCGAACGCGGCGATCTCGGTCGGGCACACGAAGGTGAAGTCCTTGGGCCAGAAGAAGATGATCCGCCACTTGCCCTCGTCGTCCTTGTTGGTGACGCGGGTGAAATAGTCATCGGGCTGCTTGGCGTCGACCTTGGACAGATCTCCGCCAACCACGGCCGTCAGGTCGTATTCCGGGAACTGAGAACCAATCGTCAAAAGCGCCATCGCAACCTATCCAATCTCGCATGTTTTTTTCTGGAATGATTCCAGATTTACACATCGATTCTGGCCGTCGGCTGACTGTTATAGCAACTCGATCAGGCGTGATTATCCACACAAACGACATCAGTGTGAGTTGGGCATCACTGGGCCCAACACGGCGTCGACCGATACCGACAGATCGGCCCGCGCCGCGGTGCCTGCCACCAACCGCGCGTTGGGTTCGTCGATCTCGGCAACCCAGCGTCGTGCCTCGTCTGCCCGCTTGCCGAACGTGATGCGCCGGGAGACCAGACGCGCGATGCGCACATCGTCTTGTGTTGCGCAGTACCAGATTTCGTCGATCTCAGCGGCCACGGCCGACCACTCGGGATCGTCGAGCAACAGGTAGTTCCCCTCCGTGAGCACCACGGACGCATCCGGGAACACCGGGATCGCGCCGGCGACGGGCTGCTCGATGTCACGCTCGAAGCCCGGCGCGTAGACCACCTCGGTCCGCGCCCGGATGCGGCGCAGCAACGCCGCGTAGCCGGCAACGTCGAAGGTGTCGGGCGCCCCCTTGCGATCCATCCGGTGCAGCCGGCGCAGCTCCACGTCGGCGAGGTGAAATCCGTCCATCGGCACATGGGCCACCGCGTCGGCGCCGAGGTGTACCCGCGCGGCCGCGACCATCGCCTCGGTCAGTGTGGATTTGCCCGCGCCCGGCGCCCCGGCGATCCCGATGACCGATGTCCCCGGCTCTGCCGCGTGGGCCAGCACCCGGGCCAGCAGATCGTCGAACGTGCACATAGCGGGTGCCATTGTCGCGCAGGTCATCGAACGGCCCGTGCCGAACGTCGCCACGAGCAGGTAGAACTGGCTGAGGCGGATCGCACGGAAGGCGGCTCAATTGGCGAGGCTTCGCTGGTGGCTCGGTCTGGTCTGCTGTGCGGCACTCCTGGCCGGCTGCGGGAACGCCACGGTGATCGGCGGCCAGGGCGACCTCGATGTTGTTCCTGCCCGACCGCGTCGGCGGCCTGCCGGTGACCGACGGCCACAGCGGCATCCGGCCCGACGCACCCGGACCCACGCGCCAGGCCGAGAACACCGACGGCGGCCAGATCGACGACCTGGCCCTGCTCGCCGTCGACGACATCGAGGATTTCTGGTCGCAGAACTACACCGGCGGCTCACTGCCGGGAACCTTCACCCCCGTGTCCCGGCTCGTCTCGTTCAACTCCGACCTCTCCCCCGGGCTCGACATCTGCGGGGAGAACACCGTCGGGCTGACCAACGCCTTCTACTGCCTCAAGAGCGACGTGATGGCCTGGGACCGCGGCGTGGCGATTCCCGTTGCGGCACAGTATTTCGGCCAGATGGGTGTGGTCGGAGTGATGGCCCACGAGTACGGTCACGCCGTCCAGCAACAGGCCCGGCTGATCAACGAGAGCACGCCCGTACTGGTGGCCGAGCAGCAAGCCGACTGCCTCGCCGGCGTCTACCTGCGCTGGGTGGCCGCGGGTAAATCACCGCGCTTCGAGTTGAGCACCGGTGACGGCCTCAACCATGTCCTGGGCGGTCTGATCTACATCCGCGATCCCCTGATGACGCGGATGGACGCCACGCTCACCGGCAACGAACACGGGTCGGCGCTGGACCGGGTCAGCGCGTTTCAGATCGGTTTCAGCGGCAACGTCGACCAGTGCGCGGCCATCGACTCCGACGAGATCAAGAAACGCCGCGGCGATCTGCCCAAGTTCCTCGACTTCTTCGGCGGAGCGCAGAGCGCGAACAGCACGATCACCGCCGACCTGCTGGACAAGACGATGCAGTCGCTGCAGCAGGTCTACGCACCGGCCAACCCACCGAAACTGAGCACCGAGCCCACCGCATGCCCCGACGCGGGACCCTCGCCGCCGGCGTCCTACTGCCCGGCGACCAACACCATCGTGGTGGATCTGGACGGGATGAAGGCGTTGGGGGAAGCCAGGAACGAGAACGACGAACGTGAGCTCCTGCAAGGCGACAATTCGGCGATCTCGGTCCTGACGTCGCGCTACGCGCTGGCCGTACAACACGAGAAGGGCCTGGTGCTCGACACTCCGGTGGCCGCCATGCGCACCGGCTGCCTGACCGGCGTGGGACAGGCCAGGATGGCCGAGGAAGGTCACCCGATCACGTTGTCGGCCGGTGACACAGACGAGGCGATCAGCGGCCTGCTCACCAACGGGCTGGCCGCCAGTGACGTCAACGGCCGGGTGCTGCCTGCCGGGTTCACCCGCATCCTGGCCTACCGGTCGGGCCTGCAGGGCGATGACGCGCAGTGCTACCAACGGTTCGCGTGATCCGATGAGCCGAGTCGAGGAGAGCCGATGAGCGGTCCCGAGCAGCCGTGGTGGGCCCGCCGGCGGCGCGCCCCTGCCGGGCGGCACGCCGTCACCGGGAGCCCACCCGGCCCGGTCCCCACGGACGCCGCCACCCGTCCGAGGACCGTTGCCACCCCCACCGCCGCAACACCACGGCCGGCCCGCTCCGCAGCCGCCGCGCCCACCACAGCCGGCTCCGCTGCCCAAACCCAAACGTGACGACCGACGTCTGCTCATCGGTGCGGCCGTCGTCGTCGTCGCGCTCGCGGTGATCGGCACCGGTGTGTGGGCGTGGAGCCGTGCGGATGCCACCAGCACCCGCCTCGACGTCCGTCAGGCCGAGTCCGGGGTGGCACAGATCCTGTCCGATCCGATCAACGGTTACGGGGCAAACCGGATCGCCGCGGTGGCTTGCAACAACGGCAAGGATCCGATCGTGCGGGCGGGGGAAACCTTCACGTGCGCGGTCGAGATCAACGACACGCTGCGCCGGGTGATCGTGGAATTCACGGACAATAACGGAACTTATGCAGTTGACGGGCCCCGATAGAGAGACGTACGACACATTTTCGGTACCCGGTGACAACCCACACCCGACCACGCTGCCAGGCTTTATTAGAGCCGCTATTAGTCTTACCGGTTATGGGTCGGGATCCCGCTGCAACCAGTGCTGTTGATTCGTCGGCGTCGAACATCGAAAACTACGTTCGCGACGACGGCACGATCGTCGTACCCGACGGCGTCACACTGACGTCGTTCCTGGATCGCAACCGGTTCATCTACGGGGACGAGCCGTCGTACCGCTTCCTGGACTACTCCACCGACCCCGACGGCCGGGCCGTCGAGCTCAGCTGGAACGCCCTGTGGTCGCAGGTGTGCGCCGTCGGTGCCCGACTGCAGCAGGTCACCAAGCCCCGCGACCGGGTGGCGATCCTGGCCCCGCAAGGTGTCGAGTACGTCGCGGCGTTCTTCGCGGCGGTGCACGCAGGCAACATCGCCGTCCCGCTGTTCGCGCCGGCCCTGGCCGGTCACGCCGAGCGGCTGGCCGCGGTGCTGTCCGACGCCAAACCGACGGCGGTGCTCACCACGACCTCTGCGGCCGAATCGGTCCGCGCCTTCATCAAGACGCTGCCTGCCGCCGAACGCCCCCGCGTGATCGCCGTCGACGCCGTCCCCGACACGCTGGCCGAGATGTACGTCAGCCCCGAGGTCGACATCGACGACATCGCCTACCTGCAGTACACATCGGGGTCGACCCGTACTCCGGCCGGTGTAGAGATCACCCACCGCAACGTGTGTACCAACGTCATCCAGATGATCCTGGCGGGCGATCTGGACACCGGCATCCGCAGCGTCAGCTGGCTGCCGCTGTACCACGACATGGGCCTGATCATGATCATGTTCCCGGCGCTGTGCGGCGGCCACATCAGCCTGATGGACCCGATGGCGTTCGTCCGCCGCCCGTACCGCTGGATCAAGCGGCTGGCCGAAGAGGCCGCCCACGGCCGCACCTTCGCAGCTGCCCCGAACTTCGCCTTCGAGCTGGCTGCCGAGCGCGGCCTGCCGCCTGAGGGCGAGACGCTGGACCTGACCAACGTCGTCACGCTCCTCAACGGCTCCGAGCCGGTGACGATGGCCTCCGTCGAGAAGTTCACCTCGGCGTTCGCCCCGTACGGGCTGCCCGCGACAGCGATCAAACCGTCCTACGGGATGGCCGAGGCGACGCTGTCGGTGGCCAGCATCGCCCCGAGCGCCGCGGCCAGTGCCGTGTACCTCGACCGCGACCAGCTCAGCGCCGGACGCGCCGTGACGATCGCCCCGACCGACGAGGGCGCCGTGGCGCATGTGTCCTGCGGCCAGCCGATCCCGAATCAGTGGGCGGTGATCGCCGGCCCCGACGGCGACGAGCTGGCCGACGGCAACGTCGGCGAAATCTGGCTGCACGGCAACAACGTCGGCCAGGGGTACTTCGGCCGCGTCGATGAGAGCGAGCGGGTGTTCGCCAACAAGCTGCAGACTCGGCTCACGACGGGGAGCAACGCCGAGGAGGTGCCCGACAACGGCCATTGGCTGGCGACCGGCGACCTCGGGGTCTATCTCGACGGCGAGCTCTACCTCACCGGGCGGATCAAGGACATGATCCTGATCGACGGACGCAACCACTACCCGACCGACATCGAGACCACCGTCAGCGCGGCGTCCCCCGCCGTCCGCTCGGGTTACGTCGCGGCGTTCTCGGTGGTCGGAGACCGCGGCGAAGAACTGGTGATCGTGGCCGAGCGGGCCGCCGGAGCCGGACGTGCCGAGCCCGGCCCGATCGTCGACGCGATCCGCGCGGCCGTGTCACGCCACCACCAGATCCGGGTGGCCGACGTGCGCATGGTCGCCGCCGGCGTGATCCCCCGCACCACGAGCGGCAAGCTGGCCCGAAATGCCTGCCGCGCTGAGTATCTGAGCGGGAAGTTCAACAAGTAGGGGCTGGCTTCTGTCGCCGAGTGTGACGCTGTGGTCGTTGTCCGGCACGCAGAACGACCACAGCGTTGATTTCGGCCTGCCCGCCGGCCTCAGCCCGCGGCCCACTCCTTGGCCGCATCCAGCTCGCCGAGCCCGAAGACCTTGAGCTCGCCCGGAATCATCCACGCGAACGCATGCATGGCGTGGGCGACCCACTCCATGTCGGATACGACGGCGATCCGTTTGAACGCGGCGTGATGGCGGAACAGCACACCGAGGCCCAGCTTCAAATCCTCGACGAGCCCGCCGCTTCCGAATCCCTCATAGTCCGGCGAGATGACCTCGACGATCCGGATCTCGCCGGTGTCGAGCAATTCGTCCATCGCCGGCCGGAATTCGCGCAGATCGTCACCGCGCACTCGACCCGACACTCGGATACCGAACACACCCTCGGGCATGTCGGGAAGGACGTCGATCATCGGTTCTCCTCCCGTCTCACGCCTCGAGTCTGCACCCAAGCGACAATGCTTCGACTCAGGATCGCGAAGACTCCCAGAGACTTGATATCTCCGACGGCACGTTCTCGCTCTTGACGGCGCTCCGTGTCCACCCGCCATGGCTTCCCGGAGCGATCCTGTAGACACCATCGCCCGAATACACCCACAGCTGTTCGGGTTCGGTGGGCAGCCAGGTGATCATCACGCCGTTGCGGGGGCTGTAGGAGGAATGGTCATGGAAGACCTCCTTGCCGGCCTTGTCCCGAACCACCGCGACCCAGGGCTTCACGCCGTCCTCTTCCGTCGCCTCCTCCGCGAAGGCGGTGTAGGTGCCCGACGGGGACGCCTGGGAGTGGCCGGGGGTGACGGTCTGCGCGGACGCTCCATCGCCTTTACCGCAACCCGCGGCAATCGCCACCACCGCCAGAATCAACGCGACTATCCGCTTGCTCACGTGTGTCCGTTCCCCTTCCGCGCCACCCGCGCGTCGTACGCCTGCGCCGCGCCTCGGCGAGATGGAACGATACGGTCTGGCCGCCGAGAGCGGAATCTGTCGGGTTGCCTGAACCGACCGCGGATTTGTGTCGCACACTTTTGCGGTGACGATCCAGCAGCGCCTCGACAGGTGGGAGGCACGCGCCGAGTGGCCGCTGGCCTCGGTGGCAGCGGTGTTCCTCGCGGCGTACTCGGTGGAGGTGCTGGTGCAGCCGCACGGGTTGGCCGCCCGTGCGGTCGAACTGGCGACCTGGCTCACCTGGGCCGTGTTCACCGCGGACTATGCGGCCCGGCTGTATCTCGCCGACGACCGCAAGCAGTGGTTCCGGACCCACCTCGTCGATCTGGCGATCGTGCTGCTGCCGCTGCTGCGGCCCCTGCGGCTATTGCGACTTGTCGTACTGATCGGCGTGATCCAGAAAGCGGTCGGCCACGCGATCCGCGGCAAGGTCATCATCTACACGATCTCGGGTGCGGTCCTGCTGGTGTACGTCGCGTCGCTGGCCGTGCTGCAGGCCGAGCGTGGTCACCCCGACGCGCACATCACCGATTTCGGCCAGGCGATCTGGTGGGCGATCACCACCATCACCACAGTCGGCTACGGAGACATGTACCCGGTCACCACGACCGGACGAGTCATCGCAGCGCTGTTGATGATTGGCGGGATCAGCCTGGTCGGTTCGATCACCGCGACGATCGCGTCGTGGATCGTGCAGACCGTGGCTGTCGACGACGCTGCCAGTGCGGCGGTGACGGCGGCCCACATCAATGAGCTACGTGCCGAGATCGCGTCGCTGCGTGAGGAGTTGCGGGCGCCGGCCGTGGAGGGCGCGGGAACCGACCACCGACGGTGAAGAGTGCGGGCGGTGGGACTCGAACCCACACGCTCTTTCGAACACGGGCACCTAAAGCCCGGGCGTCTACCAATTCCGCCACGCCCGCAGAGCCCTGATCGTACAGGTCCCGTGACGGCCGAATCTGTCGGTGGGCGCCAATATCGTTGAGGCATCCGTCAGCGAGAAGGATGCACCATGCGGCCGGTCGAGGAATTCAGCAATGTGCAGCAACTCATTACGGCAGGCTTGAACGACTGTGAAATCTCGCGCCAAACGGGCATACCTCGCAAGACCGTCTGGCAATGGCGCTGCAAACCCGGAATCCGTCCGAGGTCGACAACCGACGCTTCAGGACGCTGCACCGTCCACGACTTCTCCGCACTTCCCGCCAAAGCCTATTGCTACGTCCTCGGCATCTACCTCGGCGACGGTTGCATCTCCCGAGGCGCTCGGACATGGCACCTGAGGATCACGCTCGACACAAAGTACCCAGGCATCATCGACAGCTGCCGTGACGCGCTCGACATTCTGATGCCTGGTCAGCACGCAGCTCTTGTCCGCCGCAAAGACAACTGCGCCGACGTGTCGCTCTGCTCGAACCACTGGCCATGCCTCCTTCCGCAGCACGGTCCGGGCAGGAAACACACCAGACCGATTCGGCTGGTGCCTTGGCAGGAGGCACTCGTCAAGCGAGCCCCAGAGGACTTCGTGCGCGGCCTGATTCACAGCGACGGTTGTCGCGTGATTGCGGACGATCGTGGCGTCAAGAGCATCCGGTATCACTTCTCGAATAGGTCTGACGACATTCGGGGACTCTATTGCGCAGCGCTCGATGAGCTCGGGATTCCGTGGACGCGCCCCAGCAAGTACGACGTCGCCGTGTACCGCAAAGCCGCCACCGCTCGGCTCGACGAATTCATCGGCCCCAAGGTCTAGTGGCAGTAGACGCACTACCCGGACGGAAGAACCTGACCCGACATGTTGATCAGCCGGTCGTGCTCGTCGAAAAACAGTTCGGCATGGCCGTCGGGCAGCACGACCCGCAGTCCGCCCGGAATCTGTTCGACCGACACTTCCCGCAAGGCCGCCCACACGTACACGCTGCGGGGTGCGACCGGCATGGCCTGCAACGCCTCGCCGACGCAGCGCAGCAGCCGAGGCGCGCTCGGCGCGGGTAACTGAAGGCGATCGTCGGTCAGCACGATCACGCCGACGATCCCATCCTCGAGCGCGAAGGTATAGCAGGGCTTCAACCCGAGATTCAGCGACGCGATGGCGCCCATCCACCACGCGAACTCGCGCGGCGTCACGTCGCCGAGCGGTACCTCCGCATCGCGCAATTCGGCAATACCGTTCAGCTCACCGCAGTCGCGGAGCACGGCGCTTCCGTATTCGTCCGGACGCGGGAAATCGGGGTTCGCCCATCCCCACTGCCACATCCCCCGTTCCGCCGAGGCAGCGCCGAGCAGCTCGCCCCGTGCGACGAAAGGTGCCACGCCACTCGTCGAGGCCAGCGAAAACTGATGGGTTTCGGCATCAAAGCTCCAGCCGCCGTCATACGGGGTACCTTCGCCGACGAGGTCCGAGAGATAGGCCTGCGCCTCGGCTTGAACGATCGCGGCGTCGAGCAGCATTTCTTCGAGCACGCAAAAAGCCTAAGTGCCATTCGCGGCCCATCTGGGCACGTATTTTCGACCCTCGAGACCCGCGCCGTACCATGGACGAATGTCCACTACACGGCGTAGGAGACCAGCGCTCATCGCACTGGTCTGCCTGGGCGCTGCCGGCTGCCTCGCACTGGCCTGGTGGCAGTGGACCCGCTACGAATCCGCCTCGGGCACCTTCCAGAATCTGGGCTACGCCCTGCAGTGGCCGATGTTCGCCGGGTTCTGCTTCTACGCCTATTACAAGTTCGTCCGTTACGAGGAGGCACCGCCGGAGCGGGACAACGGTGAGCTCACCGAGATCCCCGCGGGCCTGTTGCCCGAACGCCCCAAGGCCGCCGCGGCGGACGCCGGCGATCAAGAAATGTCCGAGTACAACGCCTACCTTGCCGAGCTGGCCAAGTCCGACGCCCAGCCCGAGAAGAAAGACAGGACCGATAGATGACCGCACCAGAACCGGGCGCCGAGGTCACGCCGCCTGTTTCGATGCCCAAGGAGACCATCCGCAAGGCCCTGCTGGGCTACCGCGTGCTGGCCTGGACGACGGGCCTCTGGCTGATCGCGCTGTGCTACGAGATGGTGCTCAAGTACATCGTCCAGGTGGACAACCCGCCGAGCTGGATCGGCATCGTGCACGGCTGGGTGTACTTCATCTACCTGCTGTTCACGGCCAACCTCGCGGTCAAGGTCCGCTGGCCCATCGGCAAGACGATCGGTGTGCTGCTCGCGGGCACGATCCCGCTCCTGGGCATCATCGTCGAGCACTTCAACACGCTGGATCTCAAGAAGCGCTTCGAGCTCTAGCCGGCCGCCGAGCCCGCTAGGACCCGGCCAGCTCCCGCAGCGCAGGCACCAACAACGCCAGCGCCCGGCCGCGATGCGACGCCGCATCCTTCTCGGCGGGTGACAGCTCGGCGGCCGTCGAAGCGGACCCCTCGGGCAGGAACACCGGGTCGTAACCGAACCCGCCATCGCCACGGGGTTCGCGGGTGACCGTGCCCGGCCACTCCCCGCGCACCACCGTGGAGCCCGACGCAGACACCAACGCACACGCGGAGACGAACGCCGCCCCGCGCCGTTCGTCGGGCACATCGGCCAGCTGCCCGAGCAGCAACGCGGTGTTCGCGGCGTCATCCCCGTGGCGCCCGGCCCACCGTGCCGAGAGCACCCCGGGCATCCCGTTCAGGGCATCCACTGAGATCCCGGAATCGTCTGCCACACAAGCCAATCCTGTGGCGCGAAAGCCATCTGAAGCCTTGGCCAGTGCGTTCTCCTCGAACGTCGCACCGGTTTCTGGCGCCTCGTCGTAGGCAGCCACATCGGCCAGCGACACCAGGTCCAGCCCGGTGATCCCGGCCGCATCCAGCACCCGGCGCAGCTCGGCCAGCTTCTTGGCGTTACGGCTGGCTACAAGGAGTGCGGGCACTCAGCTTCCAAACGCTTTCTTGGGCGCGGGCCCTTCCGGCAGCACGCCCGGATACGGCAGTTCCAGCGCCTCGCGCTGGATCACGAACAACTGCTCGCAGGCGCCGAGCGCAGCGTCGAGCATCTTGTCCAGCGTGGACCGCGGGAAGGTCGCGCCCTCACCGGTGCCCTGGATCTCCACGAGGGTGCCGGTGTCGGTGGCGACGACGTTCATGTCCACCTCGGCGCGGGAATCCTCGACGTAAGGCAGGTCGACACGGACGCGTCCGTCGACCACGCCCACCGACACGGCCGCGATCGCACACGACAGCGGGCGCGGATCGGAAAGCCGCCCGGCCGCAGCCAGATACGTCACGGCATCGGAGAGTGCGACGTAGGCGCCGGTGATGGCCGCGGTGCGGGTACCGCCGTCGGCCTGCAGCACGTCGCAGTCGATCGCGATGGTGTTCTCCCCCAGCGCGCCGAGGTCGATGCACGCGCGCAGCGAACGTCCGACCAGTCGGCTGATCTCCTGGGTGCGGCCGCCGACGCGGCCCTTGACCGATTCGCGGTCCGAGCGGTCGTGAGTGGCGGCCGGCAGCATGGCGTACTCGGCGGTCAGCCAGCCCTGCCCGGAACCCTTCCGCCAGCGCGGCACGCCTTCGGTGACCGAGGCGGTGCACATGACGCGGGTCTGGCCGAACTCCACCAGTACCGAGCCTGCGGGATGCGATGTGAAACCGCGGGTGATGGTTACCGGGCGCAGCTCGTCGTCAAGACGGCCGTCTTCTCGCTTGGACACCCGCCAACCCTAGCGGGTCAGCGCCGGGTGACGTCGAAGGTCTCGCCGCACACCACGGCGTGAACCGGGCCGTCGAACTCGGCCTTGGCTTCGCTGATCACGTCCTCGCGTGAGGTCCACGGCGGAATGTGGGTCAGCAGCAGTTCACCGACGCCTGCTTCGGCGGCCGCGCGTCCCGCCTCGGTGCCCGACAGGTGCAGGTGGGGCGGACGAGAGGGATCGTGCGTCCACGACGCCTCGCACAGGAAGACGTCGGCGCCACGGGCGAGGTCGACGAGCGCGTCGCAGTATCCGGTGTCACCGCTGTAGACCAGCGTCGCCCCGGACGGATCGGTGAAACGCATGCCGTAGGACTCGGTGGGGTGACACACCAGCCGCGGCGTGATGTTGAGCGTGCCCATCTGCACCGGGGAGCCGTCCTCCCAGTGCCGCACCTCGAAGATGTCGGTGAAGTCGTCGATCTCGCCGCCTTCGGGCGACGACGCCGCGCCCAGCCGGGCCCACGTGTTGGCCGGCCCGTACATCAGGCCGCGTTCGGTGGCCGGGATCGGGTGATACCGGCGCCAGACGAACAAACCGGGCAGATCGAGGCAGTGATCGGCATGCAGATGCGACAGCAACACGTTGACCGAATTCGGATCGGCGTAGCGCTGCAACGCACCCAAGACGCCACCGCCGAAGTCGACGACCATCGGAATCGTGTCTGGTGCGGTGACGAGATAGCCGGAGGCTGCCGAATCCGGGCCGACAACGCTGCCGGAGCATCCCAGGATGGTCAATCGCACAGTGTCTAGCTTGCCATGCCCGATGTGCACGTTGCCAAGACATCGCCGGTTTGGGCGACGGAGATCATTTTCCGACGCCCGCGTGACGCCGGACCTGCCGCGCCCCGTCCAGCCCCGGTCCCAGGAAGCGGGCGGCGAGGGAGGTGAACGCCTCCGGATCGCCGGTCGCCTCGAACACCCGTTGGGCCGGGCCGGATTCGTGGGGTTTCAGCAAATCGAGCTCGGTGAGCACCCGGAGCAGGTCCTTGGCCGTCTCCTCTGCCGAGGACACCAGCGTGACGTTGTCGCCCATGGCCAACTGGATCAGACCGGACAGCATCGGATAGTGCGTGCAACCCAGCACCAGGGTGTCCACCTCGGCGCGCTGCAGCGGCTCCAGGTATCCCTCGGCCAGACCCAGCACCTGACGCCCGCTGGTGACCCCGCGCTCGACGAAGTCGACGAACCGCGGACAGGCGACCCCGAACACCTCGGTGTCCCGGGCGGCCGCGAACGCGTCCTGATAGGCGCCGGAGGCGATGGTGGCGGCAGTGCCGATCACGCCGATGCGTCCGTTGCGGGTGGCGGCCACCGCGCGCCGCACCGCGGGCAGGATCACCTCGACCACCGGCACCGGCGAGTAGCGCTCACGTGCGTCGCGCAGGCAGGCCGACGACGCCGTGTTGCATGCGATCACCAGAGCCTTGACCCCGCGGGCCACCAGGTCGTCGCCGATGGCCAACGAGTGCGCGCGGATCTCGGGGATGGTCAGCGGCCCGTAGGGGCCGTTGCCGGTGTCCCCGACGTAGATGATGTCCTCGTCGGGCAGCTGGTCGATGATCGCGCGGGCCACGGTCAGTCCGCCGACGCCGGAGTCGAAGATGCCGACGGGGGCCAGGGGGTCGTTCATATGGTCACGCGCTCAGCCGTGGCTGGGCGGAATTCTTCTTCGCTTCCCGCGACTTACGTTCCGGTCCGGACAAGAGGTACGCCGCTACCACGCCGGCAAGGGCCCCACTCAGGTGGCCCTGCCAGGAAACCCCCGCATTGCCGGGCAGTACCCCGAACAGGACGCCGCCGTAGATGAACAGGACGACGACACCGATCACGATCTCCCACACATTGCGGGTGAAGAACCCGAACACGATCAGGAACGCCAGCCAGCCGAAGATCAAGCCGGATGCGCCGATGTGGGTGCTCGTGCACTGCACGGTCACGTAGGGGCAGTGCAGGCCGATGTTTCCGATCAGCCACGTGCCGAAGCCGCCGAGTATCCAGATGATGGCGGTCGCGGTGATGAACCGCCCCATCCCGGCTAGCGTCATGAGAAAGCCGAGCACCAGGGCGGGCACGGTGTTGGCGATCAGGTGCGGCCAGCCGCCGTGCAGCAGGGGCGCCCACAGAATGCCCCACAGTCCGTCGGTCTGCAGGGGCCGGATGCCGTCCTGGTCGAGCCGGTGGCCCATCGCGGTGTCGACGATCTCGATCACGTACAGCAGCGCGACGAAACTGACGATCGTGACGCCGCCGACGATCCATGCCGGTCGCTTCTTCGGTGCGGTCGAAGGGAGGTTCGTCATGCCTGCCCACTCACGCCCATAGCTGCCCTTCCAACGCATCCTCTGCGTCATCAAGGCTACCGGCGTAGGCACCGGTGGACAGATACTTCCAGCCGGCGTCGGCGACCACGAACGCGATGTCGGCGCGCTCGCCGGCCTTGATCGCCTTGGCGCCCATACCCAGTGCGGCGTGCAGGACCGCGCCGGTGGAGATGCCGGCGAAGATGCCTTCGCGGGTCACCAGATCGCGGGTGCGTTTGACCGCGTCGTAGGAGCCCACCGAGAACCGGGTGGTCAGCACGTCGGCGTCGTACAGCTCGGGGATGAACCCCTCGTCGATGTTGCGCAGCGCGTACACGCCCTCGCCGTAGCGGGGTTCGGCGGCCACGATCTGTACACCCGGCACCTGCTCGCGCAGGAAGCGGCCGGTGCCCATCAGGGTTCCGGTGGTACCGAGCCCGGCGACGAAGTGGGTGATCTCGGGCAGGTCGGCGAGCAGCTCAGGGCCGGTGCCGTAGTAGTGCGCGTCGCTGTTGGCCGGGTTGCCGTACTGGTACAGCATCACCCACGAAGGGTTCTCCGCCGCAAGCTCTTTCGCGGTCGCCACGGCGGTGTTGGAACCGCCCTCGGCCGCGCTGAAGATGATCCGCGCGCCGTAGAGCTCGAGGATCTGACGCCGCTCGATGGAGGTGTTCTCGGGCATCACGCAGATCATGTTGTAGCCCTTGAGCATCGCGGCCATGGCCAGCGAGATCCCGGTGTTGCCGCTGGTGGGCTCCAAGATCGTGGCGCCCGGGCTCAGCAGCCCGTCACGTTCGGCCTGCTCGATCATGCGCAGCGCGGGCCGGTCTTTGATCGAGCCGGTCGGGTTGCGGTCCTCGAGCTTGGCCCACAGCCGCACATGCGGCCCGTCCGGACCGTCCTCCCACCGGGGCGACAGGTGCTGCAGCCCGACCAACGGGGTGTTGCCGAGGGCCTGCAGCAGCGAGTCGTATCTGGTCATGGACCCTCAGGCTCCGCCCGCAACGGCAGGAAGGATCGTCACCGAGTCGCCATCGGCGATGGTGGTGTCCAGGCCGCCGGAGAACCGTACGTCCTCGTCGTTGACGTAGATGTTGACGAAGCGGTGCAGCTTGCCGTTGTCCACAAGTCGGTCGGAGATGCCCGAGTAGTTGGCCTCGAGGTCGGCGATCACCGCCTGCAAGGTGTCGCCGGAGGCGCTGACGCGCTTCTGCCCGTCGGTGTGCGGACGCAGGATGGTCGGGATCGAGACGGTGACTGCCATGGAAACTCCTTAGGTGTACTGCTCGGCTGCTCAGTATTGGTCGACAACTGTGACGGGTTCCTCGGTGACGACCCCGTCGAGGATGCGGTAACTCCGCAGCTCGTGCTCTTGCGGGTCGCGCGTGGAGACCAGCACGTAGTGCGCATCGGGCTCTTGGGCCAGCGAGATGTCGGTGCGGCTCGGGTAGGCCTCGGTCGCGGTGTGCGAGTGGTAGATGACGACGGGCACCTCGTCGGCCTCGTCCATCGAGCGCCACACCTTGAACTGCTCCATCGAGTCGAAGCGGTAGAAAGTCGGCGAACGCTCGGCGTTGACCATCTCGATGAACCGCTCGGGCCGATCAGAGCCCTCCGGTCCGGCGATCACCCCGCACGCCTCGTCAGGATGGTCGGCGCGGGCATGCGCAACCATGGCCTCGACGAGATCCCGGCGGATCACCAGCACGTCACAACTCCTTCATTCGAACGCTCCCGGCAACATGTCACGGTAGGTCGGTATTCCGGCCACCGGCTCGGCGGCCAGCAGCCCGACCAGCACAGCGCGGGCGAGCACCTCCGCCGCGGCCGCCCCGACCCGGGTGACCAGTGCCGTCTCCGGCGACATCGCCACCGGTGTCTTTTCGTCCGGCTCGACGGTCACCGCGCCGGTCGCCAGCGCAAACACCGTATCGCCATCCAGCGGGGTGTGACACGGCGAGATGGTCCTGGCCAGCCCGTCGTGCGCGGCGACGGCCACCCGACGGCACCCGGCAGGGCTGAGCTCGGCGTCGGTGGCGACCACCGCGATGGTGGTGTTCAACGGAGCCAGCTCGGTGTGCCGATCGCCGTAGGCGGCGAGCTGATCGGCGGGCGGGGCGATCAGCCCGAACTCCTCGATCAGCCCAGCCATCCAGGGCAGACCGGTGGCCGGATCCACCACGTCACCGGCGGCGTTGAGCACGACCAGGGCACCCACGGTCACCCCGCAGTCCAAGGTCACCGAGGCGGTGCCGACACCGCCCTTGAGGACTCCGGCCCGCGCACCGACACCGCCGCCGACGGTCCCGAGCGCGAACTCCGTCGAGGCCGCTGCGGCCGCCGCGTAGCCGAACTCCGCCGTCGGCCGGTTGGCCCAGCCGCCCACTGGCAGATCGAAGATCACCGCGCCAGGCACGATCGGCACCACGCCGCCGTCCATCGCCACCCCGCGGCCCTGCTCCTCCAGCCAGGTCATCACCCCGTCGGCGGCGGCCAGGCCGTAGGCGCTGCCACCCGTCAGCACGACGGCGTCGACGTGGCGCACGGTGTTGATCGGGTCGAGCAGGTCCGTCTCGCGGGTACCCGGGGCACCGCCGCGTCCGTCGACGGCGCCGACGGTGCCCGGCGGGGCCAGCACCACGGTCGATCCCGACGCCCACCCCGAGCCCAACGTCACGTCGGGGTCGATGCGGTGGTGGTGGCCGACCAGGATGCCGCCGACGTCGGTGATCGACCCCATCGGACTCATCTCCCCATCAGGCTGAGGACGAGGTACTCCTGCAGCACGGTCAGCCACTGGTAGACGTCGACGTGCCCGGCCATCGGGTGCTCGGCGGGCAACTGCTCGGGGCCCTGCGCGCCGATGTCGAGCATGGTGCCCAGCGCCAGCCGGATGTCGTTGACCGCGGCGGCCCACGCCTCGGCGTCGTCCTCGGTCAGCTCGAACTTGCCGCCGCCATCGGGAATGGTGTCCAACAAACGTTGGGCCGCTTCACGTTTGGCATCGATGATGGCAGGTTCGTGAAGTCCGCGCAGCGCGCTGTTGAGGCTCTCGGCAGTGCCCGAACCGGCGGGATGCTCAGTCTGCGGCCGATAGAAATCCGGGAGCAGACGCTTCATGGTGGCGTCCTCGGGTGCCTGCGGATTGCCGGTCTTCATGCCGGTGATCATCTCGAGTTCGTCTGTGGGCCCGGATGATCCGCGCTCCTCGAGCATCCCGAGCATCGAAGTTCCCAGGCTCGCCAGCAATGCGGCCTCGTGGGCCTCCAACGCCGAGCGCAACCGCAGACCGTCGGCGGTCTCGACCCTTTTCCATTTGCGCACAGTCGATCAGCGGTCCTGTTGCATGGTGGCCCACAGCCCGGCGGCGTGCAGTTTGGACACGTCGGTCTCCATCGACTCGCGGCTGCCTGCCGACACCACGGCCTTGCCCTCGTTGTGCACCTGCAGCATGAGTTTGGTGGCGTGCGGCTCGCTGTATCCGAACAGTTTCTGGAACACGTAGGTGACGTAGTTCATCAGGTTGACCGGATCGTCCCAGACGATGGTCACCCAGGGGCTTTCGGTGGCCGCATCTTCCCGTGGCGCCGCCTCGACGCTGCGCTCTTCGCGGGTCCCCGGTCGGGCCTTCGCCGGTGTAACCATGGGCCCACAATACCGGCAGGGGTGCCGCGATATTGAAACAGCTGCGAACAGCTACGGTTGCTGGTGTGACCGTCGCGTTGCTCACCGACAAGTACGAGCTGACGATGCTCGCGGCCGCGCTGCGCGATGGCACGGCGCACCGCCGCACCACATTCGAAGTCTTTGCCCGCCGGCTGCCCGAGGGCCGGCGCTACGGCGTGGTCGCCGGCACCGGACGGTTTGTGGAAGCGTTGGCAGAGTTCACCTTCACCTCCCGCGAACTCACCGCACTCTCGGAGTTTCTGGATACGACGACACTCGATTTCCTGTCGGGCTACCGGTTCAGCGGTGACATCGACGGCTACGCCGAGGGCGAGCTCTACTTCCCCGGTTCCCCGGTGCTCTCGGTACACGGGACCTTCGCCGAGTGCGTGGTGCTGGAGACCCTCGTTCTCTCAATCCTCAACCACGACACGGCGATCGCGTCGGCAGCGGCCCGGATGGCCAGCGCGGCCCACGGCCGGCCGATGATCGAGATGGGCTCGCGGCGTACCCATGAGCTGGCCGCCGTGGCCGCCGCCCGCGCGGCCTACCTGGCCGGCTTCACCGGATCGTCGAATCTGGCTGCCCAGCAGCGCTACGGGGTACCCGCACTGGGCACCGCGGCGCACGCCTACACGCTGCTGCACACCACGGAATCCGGACCGGACGAGCAGGCCGCGTTCCGCGGCCAGGTGGCGGCCCTCGGCGTCGACACCACCCTGCTGGTGGACACCTACGACATCACCGCGGGTGTGGCCAACGCGATCGCGGCGGCCGGCCCGCAGTTGGGCGCTGTGCGCATCGACTCGGGCGATCTGGGTGTGCTGGCCCGCCAGGTGCGCCAGCAGCTCGACGGCCTCGGTGCCACGAACACTCAGATCGTGGTGTCCGGAGACCTGGACGAGTTCGCCATCGCAGCACTTCGCGCCGAACCCGTCGACAGCTACGGGGTCGGCACCTCGGTGGTCACCGGATCCGGCGCGCCGACCGCGGGCATGGTCTACAAGCTGGTCGAGGTCGACGGAATGCCGGTGGCCAAGCGCAGCAGCCGCAAGGAGTCCCACGGTGGCCGCAAGCGGGCCGCTCGGCTCGCCAAGGCCTCGGGCACGATCGTCGAGGAAGTGGTCTACCCGTACGGCCAGGAGCCGCTGGAGACATCGGGACTCGTCGCACGCGCGCTCACCGTCCCGCTGGTGACCGGCGGAGTCCCTGTCGAAGGACACCACCCCGCCACCGACCTGGCCGCCGCGCGTGAGCGGGTCGCCGCAGGGCTGCACAGCCTTCCGTGGGACGGGCTCAAACTGTCCCGCGGCGAGCCGGCCATCCCCACCCGGGTTGTGCCGTTCCAGACATGACGACCAAATCGAAGCCATCCCGCGAGGTGGCCAATGTGGTGACCAATCTCCTCAAGATCGCCGTCAAAGGACTCGGCGGCGCCAGCCGTTCGGGTCAGGTGGAGATGGCCGAGGCGGTCGCCAACGCCTTCGAGTCCGGTGAGCACCTGGCGGTGCAGGCCGGCACCGGCACCGGTAAATCGCTGGCGTACCTGGTGCCGTCGATCGCCCGCGCCCTGCAGACCGAGCAGCCGGTGGTGGTCTCGACCGCCACGATCGCGCTGCAGCGTCAGCTCGTGGACCGCGATCTGCCCCGGCTGGTGAACTCGCTGGCCGACGCGCTGCCCCGCAAGCCCACGTTCGCGCTACTGAAGGGCCGGGGAAATTACCTGTGCCTCAACAAGATTCACAATGGAGCGGCCGACGAGCCGGCCGACCGTCCCCAGGACGAACTGTTCTCGCCGATGGCGATCAGCGCCATGGGCCGCGATGTGCAGCGGCTGACGGAATGGTCCTCGGACACCGAGACCGGTGACCGCGACGAGCTGACTCCCGGTGTGCCGGACCGGTCCTGGTCCCAGGTCAGCGTGTCGGCACGTGAGTGCATCGGGGTGTCGCGCTGCCAGTTCGGTACCGACTGCTTCGCCGAACGGGCGCGGGAGAAGGCCGGTGCCGCCGACGTCGTCGTCACCAATCACGCACTGCTGGCCATCGACGCGCTCTCCGATTTCTCGGTGCTGCCCGAATACGAACTGCTGGTGGTCGACGAGGCCCACGAACTGGCCGACCGGGTGACCGGGGTGGCCACCGCCGAACTCTCGGCGACGTCCATGTCGGTGGCACACCGCAGGATGGCGCGATTGGTGGATGACGAACTGGCGCAGCGCTTCGAGGCCGCCGTCGCGACGTTGTCCTCGATGCTGCACGAACTCGACGCGGGCCGCATCGACGTGCTCGACGAGGAACTGGCTACCTACCTGACCGCATTGCGCGACGCGGCCAATGCGGCGCGCACAGCGATCGACACCACCCCCAGCGACCCCCAGGCCGCCTCGGCGCGCACCGAGGCCGTCACCGCACTGAACGACGTGAGCGACACCGCCACCCGGATCCTCACCTCGTTCGTGCCGCCCATCCCCGATCGCCTCGACGTGGTCTGGGTGGAGCAGTCCGAGGGATCGAACGCCGGAAACACCGGGGCTCCTCGACCCGGGCGGTCCCTGCTGCGGGTGGCGCCGATGTCGGTCTCGGGCCTGTTGCGCACCAGACTGTTCGCCAACACCACCGCTGTGCTGACCTCGGCGACCCTCACCCTCGGCGGCAACTTCGACGCGATGGCGCGCAACTGGGGACTGGGCGGCTTCGCCGACGCCGGCGAGCCGGCCAAACCAGGCAACGCCGGCGAGCCGGCCAAACCAGGCAACGCCGGCGCGCCCGCCAAACCAGGCAGCGCCGGCGCGCCCGCCAAACCGGGGTGGCGCGGTATCGATGTGGGGTCGCCGTTCGACCACGCCAAATCGGCAATCCTGTACGTGGCCAAGCATTTACCACCGCCCGGGCGGGACGGCACCGACACCCGGACGCTGGACGAGATCGAGGGCCTGATCACCGCGGCCGGTGGCCGCACCCTGGGCCTGTTCTCGTCGATGCGCGCGGCCAAGGCCGCCGCCGAGGTCATGCGAGGACGACTGTCCACCCCGGTGCTCTGCCAGGGTGAAGACACCACTTCGGCTCTGGTGCAACAGTTCTCCGATGATCCCGAGACCTCATTGTTCGGCACCCTGTCACTGTGGCAGGGCGTGGACGTCCCGGGGCCGTCGCTGTCATTGGTCCTGATCGACCGGATTCCCTTCCCACGCCCGGACGATCCGTTGCTGACCGCGCGGCAGCGGGCGATCAGCGCGCACGGCGGCAACGGCTTCATGGCGATCGCCGCCAACCACGCCGCACTGTTGCTGGCCCAGGGCACCGGTCGGCTGCTGCGCCACACCGACGACCGCGGGGTGATCGCGGTGCTGGACTCCCGGCTGGCGACCGCCCGCTACGGCGGCTACCTGCGTTCGTCGCTGCCACCGTTCTGGTCCACCACCGACCCTGACCGGGTGCGACAGTCGCTGAAGCGGCTTCGGGGCGCGGGCTGATATCGCACCCTGTGCGCGCTGAGTTAACTAGTGTGTGCGGCATACCCGCGGACAGTTGGCCGCCAGAGTGCACCGGAAGGCATCCATATGAGCCGACGCGCCCTGTTCGGCATCGCGTTCGCGGTGTGCACGGCGTTGCCGCTGGCCTCCTGTTCCGCCCTGGTGGGTGGCACGGCTGTGTCGGTGTTCAGCGATCCCTTCTCGGTCGCCGGCATGCCCGCGACCGACGGTGCCAGCGGACTGCGTCCCGATGCCGAGAAGCCCTCGCGCAAGGTCAACAACACCGACGGGGGCAAGATCGACAACCTCGCCGCCAGTGCCGTCAGTGACCTCGAAGAGTTCTGGTCAGGCGCCTACTCAGAGGCGTTCGACGGCGAGTTCCAACCGGTGCGCGCGCTGATCTCTTGGGACGCCGAGAGTTTCGACGGCGGGTTCTGCGGGATGGAGACCTACGGACTGGTCAACGCCGCATTCTGCAAGCCGGATCGGACCATCGGTTGGGACCGCGGCGTGCTGATGCCCGGCCTGCGCCGGCAGAACGGCGACATGGGAGCCGTCATGGTGCTCGCCCACGAGTACGGCCATGCGATCCAGCAGCAGGCCGGACTGATCAACCGCCAGACACCCACCCTGGTCGCCGAGCAGCAGGCCGACTGCCTGGCGGGCACCTACATGCGATGGGTGGCCCAGGGCGATTCCCAGCGGTTCGCGCTCAGCACCGCAGACGGGCTGAACAAGCTGCTCGCCGCCGTCATCGCGTTCCGGGATCCGCTGCTCACCGAGGCTGAGGCCCAGGTCGGGATCGACGAGCACGGCTCGGCGTTCGAACGGATCTCGGCCTTCCAGTTCGGGTTCACCGACGGCCCCGCGGCCTGTGCCGCGATCGACCTCAAGGAGATCAACCAACGGCGCGGCGACCTTCCCGTCCTGCTTCCCGAGGACCAGAGCGGCGACCTGGACATCACCGAACGCTGGGTGCGCTCGATGATCGACGCGCTCAACACCATCTTCAAACCCGCCGATCCCCCGCGGCTCGACTTCCGGCCCGACGCCGCGGTGGAATGTCCGAGCGCACGGCCCAGCCCGCCGGCCTCCTACTGCCCTGACAGCAACACCATCGTGGTCGACCTGGCCGAACTGCAAGCGCTCGCAGCACCATCCGATGAGGTCGACGTCGGCGACCTGGCCGGCGGTGACAACACCGCCTTCTCCGTGCTGATCTCCCGCTACACGCTGGCG
Source organism: Mycobacterium sp. 134 (assembly GCF_048282715.1). Taxonomy (NCBI): domain Bacteria; kingdom Bacillati; phylum Actinomycetota; class Actinomycetes; order Mycobacteriales; family Mycobacteriaceae; genus Mycobacterium; species Mycobacterium sp. 134. The sequence goes on along the minus strand of NZ_JBLVUN010000008.1, from coordinate 1,905,448 downwards.
CTGCAGCACGCCCGTGGCCTGGTGCTCGACAACGCCGAGGCAGCGCTGCGCACTGCCTGCCTGACCGGGGTGGCCACGGCCAAGATGATCAAACCCGTGCACCTGCCCAACGGGGACACCATCCTGCTGACGGCGGGTGACGTCGACGAGGCGGTATCGGGCATCCTCACCAACGGGCTGGCGGCCAGCGACGTCAACGGCGAGTCGGTGCCGTCGGGGTTCGCCCGGATCGATGCCTTCCGGGTCGGCATCCTCGGTGACGAGGAACGCTGCCTCAAGCGGTTCGCCTGAGCGTCAAACCACCTTCGTGGTGCCGTACCAGGCGAGTACCGCCTCGGACTCGTCGGTCGACCGGGTCAGCACCGCATAGGACCGGATGAACGACTGCCCCACGCAGCCGTCGATCTTCACCCGGAAGTTGCTGATCATCACCCACGGCTCGGTGCCCTTGAACTCCTTCTTGGCCACCGGGATGAGGTTGATGATGCCGGGCTTGAGGCCGATCGTGATACCCCCGCCGATGTTCGCCCCGACCCCCGGCAGGATGCCCTCCGGCCAGGGTGAGACCACGTCGGTGCCGAGAACCCCGATGGAGGAGTTGAGTCCCGCGGTGCCGGTCAACGAGACGCCGTTGGAGGTGCTCATGTCGATGCCGCAGCCGATCTGATAGCCGGCCTCCAGGGTGCCGCGCGGGTCATCGCGGTCGGGACCGGACATCGCGCCCCGGTACGTGCCGCCGACCACATATTCGCGCGAGGAAATCGCGGTGGTCAGGGGCGCCACCACGGCCTGCGTCTCGTCACTGGCCGACACCGTCAGATTCCAGCCATCGGGGGTCTTGAGGTTGGCCGGCGGAGTCGACTCGACCAAGTCGGCGGCGGCCGGTTCACCCGGTGTCGGCACCACATCGGCGACGACCTCGACTTCGGGAGCGACGACGGGATCAGCCCAGGCAGGCGCCACCGATGCCGCACAGGCCAGGGCCACCGCGGTGAGCAGTCCGACGGAGCGAATCAACACAGGGGCCTCCCGTAACCGTTCCCGGAGGGAACAAGACTGCCCTTGTACTTACCCGACCGTCAGCGCCCCTGCGCACTCAGGTCGGCATTTTCAGGACGAACCCACACTCCAGCGCCACCCAGCAGGCGCCGTCGGGACCGATCGCCAACCCGTGCGGTTCGCTGCCGGGCGGCAGGTCGATGGTCACCACGTCGCCGTCCCCGCTGATCCGGGCGATCTGATCTGCGCCCCACAGACTGACCCACACTCCGTCGGTCGGGTCGGCGACCACCGCATGCGGTTTGCCCGGAAGATCCAACTCCTGGATGGCGTCATTGACCGGGATCCGGCCGATCTTGTCGGCACGAATCTCGGTAAACCACACGGCGTCATCATGAGTGGCCGCGATGCCGACGGGACCTGCTGCAGCAGTGGGTAATTCGCGCACCTTGAGCGACCCGTCAACCGTCAGCCGGCCCACAGCGCCGGTCTCGTTGAGCGTGAACCACAGCGCACCGTCGGGCCCCTTGGTGATCATCGACGGCATTCCGCCGACTGTGGCCGCAGTGCTGATCTCACCGTCGGTGCCGATCCTGCCGATCTCGCCCGATGACATCGTGGTGAACCACAATGCGTCGTCGGGACCCGCGGTGATGCCGAAAGGCGCACTGCCCTCAGGCAATTCGAATGAGCTCAATTCCCCCGCGGTGCTGATCCGGCCGATTCGATCGTCGCCGGAGCGGGTGAACCACAGCGCCCCGTCCGGTCCTGCCGCGATGATCGACGGTCGTGAGCATTCTCCGACCGAGTACGTGCTGACCTCACCGGTGGGCGAAACGCGGGCGACGGCGCCACCGTGCACCAGGGTCACCCACATCGCGCCGTCGCTCCCGGCAGCCAGCGCGTACGGTCCGCCGTCGAGCTGAACTTTGAGCGCTCTACTCAAGCCAGCGCCACCAAGCCGAGCTCATTGTCAGCGGTCAACAGCCGATGGTGCGGCAGCACCCGGACGGTGTAGCCCACCGGCCCGGCCACCGGCAGCGGTGTGCTGGTCGAGAACACCTCGGTACCGCCGTCGGTGGAACCGGTGTGCGCCATCGGCACGGTCACCGGATTCAGGATCACGTCGCCTGGGTCCACCCGGCCCAGCACAGCCTGCACCGTCACCTCGTCGGGACGCAGACCGGCCAGTTGCACCGTGGCGGTCAGCGTCAACTGCGACCCCAGCAGCGGCGTATCGGGCAGGCCGTAGCTGTCCACATCGGTGATCTGGATCTTCGGCCAGGCCTCTTGGGCACGCCGCCGGTAATCGGACAGCTCCCGGGCCGCACCGAACGGCTCCCCCGAAGTGGCCTCGACGGTCTGGCGCAACGACTGGGCCGCAGGCAGGTAGTACTTCTCGGTGTAGTCCCGCACCATGCGCGAGGCCAGCACCTTCGGCCCGAGCACCTGCAGCGTGTGACGCACCATCTCGACCCAGCGGGTCGGCACCCCGTGCTCGTCGCGGTCGTAGAACTTCGGTGTCACGGCGTTTTCGAGGAGGTCGTAGAGGGCCGCGGCCTCCAGATCGTCGCGGCGTGCCTCATCTTCCACTCCGTCGGCGGTCGGGATCTCCCACCCGTTCTCGCCGTCGTACCACTCGTCCCACCAGCCGTCCCTGATCGAGAGGTTCAGCCCGCCGTTGAGCGCACTCTTCATCCCCGATGTACCGCAGGCCTCCAACGGCCGCAGAGGATTGTTGAGCCAGACGTCGCAACCCCAGTACAACAGCCGGGCCATCGACATGTCGTAGTCCGGCAGGAACGCGATCCGGTGCCGGACCTCCGGCCGGTCGGCGAACCGCACGATCTGCTGGATGAGCGCCTTGCCACCGTCGTCGGCCGGGTGCGACTTGCCCGCCACGATCAGCTGCACCGGCCGCTTGTCGTCAAGCAGCAGTTTCTCCAGCCGCTCCGGGTCACGCAGCATCAAGGTCAGCCGCTTGTAGGTGGGCACCCGCCGGGCGAACCCGACGGTCAGCACCGACGGATCGAAAGCCGTTGCGATCCAGCCAAGTTCGGCCTCGGACGCGCCGCGCTCCAGCCAGGAGCGGCGCAGGCGGTCACGCACGTCGCCGATCAGCGTCTCGCGCAGCTGGGAGCGGATCCACCACATGTGCGCCGGTTCGACCTCCTGCAGCCGCTCCCACACCGCCGGTTCCGCCGCCTCCGAGCCGATCAGCTCCCGCCCCAGGGCCAGCCACTGCGGGGCCGCCCAGGTCGGGGCGTGCACACCGTTGGTGATCGACCCGATCGGCACCTCGGCCCGGTCGAATCCCGGCCACAGGTCGTTGAACATGCCCCGGCTGACCTGGCCGTGCAACAGCGACACCCCGTTGGCCCGCTGGGCAAGTCGCAGACCCATGTGCGCCATGTTGAACTTCGACGGGTCGTCCTCGGCACCGAACGCGATCACCCGCTCCAGCGGCACACCGGGCAGCAACCGGGAGTCGGCCGGACCACCGGGCGGGCTGCCGAAGTAACTCCTGATCATCTCGACCGGGAACCGGTCGATGCCGGCCGGGACCGGGGTGTGCGTGGTGAAGACCGTCGACGACCGCACCACGGTCAATGCGGTGTCGAAATCCAGCCCCGCCGCGACCAGTTCGCGGATCCGCTCGACCCCGAGGAAGCCTGCGTGGCCCTCGTTCATGTGGAAAACCTCAGGGGCAGGCAGGTTCTCGATCTCGGTGAAGGCGCGGATCGCACGCACACCGCCGATACCGGCCAGGATCTCCTGCTTGATGCGGTGTTCCTGATCGCCGCCGTACAGCCGGTCGGTGACCCCGCGCAGTTCGTGCTCGTTCTCCGGGACGTCGGAATCGAGCAGGAGCAGCGGAATCCGGCCCACCTGTGCGATCCACACCCGGGCCCGTAGTTCACGCGCATCCGGCAAGGCCAACTCCACCAGCACCGGCGTCCCGGACGCGTCGGTGAGCAGCCGCAACGGAAGCCCCTGCGGGTCGAGCGACGGATAGGTCTCATGCTGCCAACCGTCAGCGGTCAGGGACTGCCGGAAGTACCCCGAGCGGTAGTACAGGCCCACCGCGACCAACGGCAGCCCGAGGTCCGATGCGGATTTCAGGTGATCCCCGGCCAGGATGCCCAGACCGCCCGAATAGTTGGGCAACACCTCGGCGACGCCGAACTCCATCGAGAAGTACGCGATGCCCTTGGGCATCGCGACCCCGTCGGCGATCTGCTGCTGGTACCACAGCGGCCGGCTCAGATAGTTGTCCAGGTCCGCGGTCAACTCGTCCAGCCGGCCCAGGAACGATTCGTCACCGGCGAGTTCGTCGAGCCGTTGCGGGCTGACCGCCCCCAGGAGCGCCACCGGGTCGCCGTTGGTCTGTTCCCACAGGTCGGCGTCGACGACAGCAAACAAATCCTGGGTGGGCTTGTGCCACGACCAGCGCAGGTTGATCGACAGCCGTTCCAGCGCCGCCAATCGCTCGGGAAGGTGCGCGCGGACGGTGAACCTTCTGAGGGCTTTCACGCGATCCAACCTTACTGACAATTCCGGTTCGTGCAGCGGTGAGCGGTATCGGCACGAGCAGCGGTCAGGTCGTGCTTAACGCCCGCGAGATTGGGCAGCCCATTACGGTGGGTATCAGACGCGACAAGGCGAGTGAACACAGACAGCCGCTTGATCGAGACGACGTGAGGAGTGGATGGGTGGCCGGTCGTATCGGAATCGACGATGTCGCGCCTGTGGTGTTCGGCGGGCAGTTCCCGGCAAAAGCCGTCGTCGGCGAGGTGGTCCCGGTACGGGCCACGGTGTGGCGCGAAGGCCATGACGCTGTCGCGGCCACCCTGGTGGTGCGGTATCTCGGCACCGACTACCCGCGGCTGGCCACCGGACCCGGCACCGCGGCCCTACCGGTGCCGATCGACACCGTGTTGCCCACCAACCCTGGGGTGCGTCCTTCACAACGCATCAAGCCGCAGGCCCTGCCCATGGCACAAGGCGATGTCCCCGATATTTTTCATGGCCAGTTCACGCCCGACAGCGTCGGGCTGTGGACGTACCGGGTCGACGGCTGGGGCGATCCGCTGGCCACCTGGCGTCATGCTGTCGAGGCCAAGCTGCGCGCCGGTCAGAGTGAGGCCGAGCTGTCCAACGACTTGCTGGTCGGGGCACGCCTGCTCGAGCGCGCCGCCGCCGGGGTGCCCCGCAAACTGCGTGAACCCTTGATCGAGGCAGCCGCGGCGCTGCGTGTCCCGGGCGATCCGTTCCTCCGTGCCGGGGCAGCGCTGTCCGAAGAGGTCACCGAACTGCTCGACCAGTACCCGCTGCGCGAATTGATCACCCGCGGTGAGCAATACGGGGTCTGGGTGGACCGGCCGCTGGCCCGGTTCTCCTCGTGGTACGAGATGTTCCCGCGGTCCACCGGCGGCCGGGACAAAGCCGGACATCCGGTGCACGGGACGTTCGCGACCGCCGCCGAGCAGCTCCCCCGGATCGCCCGCATGGGTTTCAACATCGTCTACCTGCCGCCCATCCACCCCATCGGCAAGGTGCATCGCAAGGGCCGCAACAACGCGGTGACCGCCGGGCCCGACGACGTCGGGTCGCCGTGGGCGATCGGCAGCGACGAGGGCGGCCACGACGCCGTGCACCCCGCACTCGGCACGATCGACGACTTCGATGCCTTCGTGGCCGCCGCGCGCAAACAGGGCGTCGAGGTGTCATTGGATCTGGCGTTGCAGTGCGCGCCGGATCATCCATGGGCCGCCGTGCATCCGGAGTGGTTCACGGTGCTGCCGGACGGCACCATCGCCTACGCGGAGAACCCGCCCAAGAAGTACCAGGACATCTATCCACTCAACTTCGACAACGATCCCGCCGGCTTGTACCACGAGGTGCTTCGGGTCGTGCGCTTCTGGATCTCACATGGCGTCAAGGTCTTTCGCGTCGACAATCCGCACACCAAACCGCCGAACTTCTGGGTCTGGCTGATCGCCGAGGTGAAGAACGAGGATCCGGACGTACTGTTCCTGTCGGAGGCGTTCACCCGGCCGGCCCGGCTCTACGGGTTGGCCAAACGCGGCTTCACCCAGTCCTATACGTACTTCACCTGGCGCACCAACAAGTGGGAGCTCACCGAATTCGGCAACGAGATCACCGCGAATGCCGACAGCGCGCGGCCCAGCCTGTGGGTCAACACCCCAGACATCCTGCACGAGTCACTGCAGCACGGCGGTCCGGGCATGTTCGCGATCCGCGCGGTGCTGGCCGCGACGATGAGCCCCTCGTGGGGGATGTATTCCGGCTTCGAACTGTTCGAGCACCGGGCCGTCCGCGAGGGCAGCGAGGAGTATCTGGACTCCGAGAAGTACGAGCTGCGTCCCCGCGACTTCGCGGCAGCACTGGACGAGGGGCGTTCGCTCGAGCCTTTTGTCACCCGCCTCAACGAGATCCGGCGCCTGCACCCGGCCCTGCGCCAGCTGCGCACCCTCACCTTCCACCACGTGGACAACGACGCGCTGCTCGCCTACAGCAAGTTCGACCCGATCACCGGAGACGCCGTGCTCGTGGTGGTCACGCTCAACCCGTTCAGCGCCGAGGAAGCCATGGTGTGGTTGAACATGGAGGCATTGGGTATGGAATCACATGACCGGTTCTGGGTACGCGACGAGATCACCGGCGAGGAATACCAATGGGGGCAGTCGAATTACGTCCGCATCGATCCCGCCAAGGCGGTGGCGCACGTATTGAACATGCCACTCGTACCCTATGAGCAACGACTGGGCTTGCTACGCAGGGAATGAGAACGAGATGACGAGAAGCAACCACCTCACCGACCTACATCTGCGGCCCGACCCATCCGACATCCAGCGGCTGCTGATCGGTCAACACCACGATCCGCATTCGGTGCTCGGTGCCCACGAATACAGCGGCCGGACCGTGATCCGGGCCTATCGCCCACACGCCTCCAAGGTCGTTGCGGTGATCGGGGGTGACCGATTCCCCATGCAGCACATCGACTCCGGACTTTTCGCGGTGGCCGTTCCGTTCACCAACCTGGCCGACTACCGCCTGGAAATCGGCTATCCCGGCGCGGACGACACGATCTTCACCCACACCACAGCGGATGCCTACCGGTTTCTGCCCACGCTCGGCGAACTCGACCTTCATCTGTTCGCCGAGGGGCGTCACGAACGCCTGTGGGAGATCCTGGGCGCGCATCCGCGCAGCTTCACCACTCCCGACGGGATCGTGGAAGGCGTGTCGTTCGCGGTGTGGGCACCGAACGCCAAGGGCGTCAGCGTGATCGGTGATTTCAATCACTGGGACGGCAACGAGGCGCAGATGCGGGCGCTGGGCTCGTCGGGGGTCTGGGAATTGTTCTGGCCCGGCTTCCCGGCCAACGGTCTGTACAAGTTCCGCGTGCACGGCGCCGGCGGAGGCACCACCGACCGCGCCGACCCGATGGCATTCGCCACCGAGGTACCACCGCAAACCGCATCCCGGGTCGCCACCAGTTCCTACACCTGGAACGACGGCAAGTGGATGGCGCGGCGCGCTGCGCAGAACCCGGTGTTCGAACCGATGAGCACCTACGAGGTGCACCTGATGTCCTGGCGCCCGGGGCTCAGCTACCGGCAGCTGGCCGTCGAACTGACCGAATACGTTGTGGAACAGGGCTTCACCCACGTCGAGATGCTCCCGGTGGCGGAGCATCCCTTCGGCGGTTCGTGGGGCTACCAGGTGACCTCCTACTACGCCCCGACGTCCCGGCTGGGAACTCCCGACGACTTTCGGTTCCTGGTGGATTCGCTGCACCGGGCCGGGATCGGAGTGATCGTCGACTGGGTGCCGGCCCACTTCCCCAAGGACGCCTGGGCGCTGGGCCGTTTCGACGGCACCCCGCTCTACGAACATTCCGACCCGCGCCGCGGCGAGCAGCTCGACTGGGGCACCTACGTTTTCGACTTCGGCCGGCCCGAAGTGCGCAACTTCCTGGTCGCCAACGCGTTGTACTGGCTGAAGGAGTATCACGTCGACGGACTACGCGTCGACGCGGTGGCCTCGATGCTCTATCTCGACTACTCCCGCCCCGCTGACGGCTGGACGCCCAACATCCACGGTGGCCGGGAGAACCTGGAGGCGGTGCAGTTCCTGCAGGAGATGAACGCCACCGTGCACAAGGTGTCGCCGGGAATCGTCACCATCGCCGAGGAGTCGACCTCCTGGCCCGGTGTCACCCGCCCGACCAACCTAGGCGGCCTTGGTTTCTCGATGAAATGGAACATGGGCTGGATGAACGACACGCTCGACTACGTCAGCCATGACCCGGTGCACCGCAGCTATCACCATCACGAGATGACGTTCTCGATGCTGTACGCCTTCAGCGAGAACTACGTGCTGCCCATCAGCCACGACGAGGTCGTGCACGGCAAGGGCACGCTGTGGGGCCGAATGCCCGGCGGCGACCACGCCAAGGCCGCGGGCCTGCGCAGCCTGCTGGCCTATCAGTGGGCCCACCCGGGCAAGCAACTGTTGTTCATGGGCCAGGAGTTCGGCCAGCGGGCCGAGTGGTCGGAAGAGCGCGGTCTGGACTGGTTTCAGCTCGACGAGCAGGGCTTCTCCGGCGGCGTGCAGCGGTTGGTGCGCGATCTCAACGGGATCTACCGCCGCCACCCGGCGCTGTGGAGCCGCGATACCAGCCCCGAGGGCTACTCCTGGATCGACGCGAACGACTCGGCCAACAACGTGCTGAGCTTCCTGCGGTTCGGTGCCGACGGTTCCGTGTTGGCCTGCGTGGTCAACTTCGCCGGCAGCGAGCACAGCGAGTACCGGCTGGGTCTGCCGCACGCCGGCGCCTGGCAGGAGGTGCTGAACACCGACGCGACGATCTACAACGGGTCGGGCATCGGGAACTTCGGTGCGGTGCAGGCCACCGACGAACCATGGCACGGCCGTCCGGCCTCGGCGGTGATGGTGCTGCCGCCGCTGGCGATGCTGTGGTTCGAGCCCGCCTGACCCGTCCTAGTACAGCGCGTTGGCCAGATTGCGACGGCCCGCGACCACCTCTGGGTCGGCCGGGTCGAAGAGGTCGAACAGCTCGACGAGCCGGGTCCGCACCGCGGTCCGGTCATCGCCTGCGGTGCGCTTGATCAGTGCGATGAGCCGATCGAAGGCCGCGGACACGTCCTGGGCCAGGATCTCGGCGTCGGCAGCCGCCAATGCCGCCTCGATGTCGTCGGGGGCGGCATCGGCAGCGGCCACCGCGTCAGGGCGCTGCGCGCTTGCCCGCTGCAGGAACGCGATCTGCCGCACCGCACCCTTGGCCTCGGCGTGGCCGGGCTGCGCATCGAGAATCGCCTGATAGGCGGCGGCGGCTGCGGGAAAATCCCCTTCGTCCAGGTAAGCCCTGGCCGCGGCCAGCTCCGGATCGACCTGCTCTGGCTCATCGTCACCGGGACCGGACCCGGGCAGCTTGCCCGCGGTCGCCTCGAGCAGCGAATCGACCCAGCGACGAAGTTCGTCTGCCGGCTGAGCGCCCTGGAAACTGGCGATCGGCTGTCCTCCGGCGAGCGCAACCACGGTGGGCACGCCCTGGATGCCGAACATCTGCGCCACCCTCGGGGTGGTGTCGACGTTGACCAGCGCCAGGGACCACTTGCCGTTGTCGGCCGCAGCCAGACCCGCCAGGGCGTCCCCCAGCGCGGCACTGGAATCACTGCGCGGCGACCACAGCAGTACGACCACCGGCACCTGGCCCGAGCGGACCAGCACCTCGGCTTCGAAGTTGGCTTCGTTGACCTCTGTGATGTTCGGGCCGCCGGCAGCACTGGGGCTGCCACCACCCGCACCGCCCGCCGCGGGCCGCTGCTTGAGTGCCGAGAGGTCAACCGCGCCGGCCAGCGCCGGCCCGACAGAAGGTCGTGGACGAGTCACGCCACCAAGTCTGTCACGTCGTTTCGGGCACGGCGCCGCCCGGTTGCGGCACCAGGGCCGAACCGTCGACCGGCGCGAGCCGAACGGTCCGATCCGCCCATATGACGAAGATCACGCTGCCCAGTGGCACGATGCTGGCCAGCAACGCCAGAATCCAGGTGCCGACGCCCCACTTGTGGGCAATGCCGACCAGCACGGCGGCCACCACGAAGGCGACGAAAACACCACCGTGAATCGGGCCGAACACCTTGACCCCGATCTCGGTGCGGGGGCTGCCCAGGTACTTGAAGTACATGCCGACCAGCAGACCGGCCCAGCTCACCGCCTCAGCGAGAGCGATGAGCCGGAACCAGCCCGAAACCGTGCGCAGGTCGAAGGAGCGTGTCATGGCCGCCATTGTGCCGGACCGGACGGCCAGCTACTACACGCCGTCGTTGATAGCTGTCAGCGACGCAGGATCAGCGCATCGCCCTGGCCACCGGCGCCACAGAGCGCGGCCACGGCGTAGCCGGAACCCTTGCGGGCCAGTTCCAGCGCGGCATGCAGCGTGATGCGGGCACCCGACATTCCGATCGGATGACCGATCGCGATCGCGCCGCCGTTGACGTTCACCTTGGCCGGGTCGACGCCCAGCTCCTTGGTCGAGGCCAGCGACACCGCAGCGAACGCCTCGTTGATCTCGAGCACGTCGAGCTGATCGACGCTGATGCCCTCACGCTCGACGGCCTTCTTGATCGCGTTGGCCGGCTGGCTCTGCAGCGTGGAATCCGGACCGGCCACCACACCGTGCGCACCGATCTCACACAGCCAGTCCAGCCCCAGCTCCTGCGCCTTGGCCTTGCTCATGACCACGACCGCGGCCGCGCCGTCGGAGATCTGCGACGACGACCCGGCGGTGATGGTGCCGTCCTTGCGGAAGGCCGGACGCAGACCACCCAGCGATTCGGCCGTGGTGTTGGCACGGATGCCCTCGTCCTCGGCGAACTCGATCGGGTCACCCTTGCGCTGCGGGATCGACACCGGCACCACCTCGTCGGCGTACACCCCGTCCTTCCACGCCGCGGCGGCCTTCTGGTGCGACTGGGCGGCGAACTCGTCCTGCTCGGCCCGGGTGAACTTGTCGACGTCGTTGCGCTGCTCGGTGAGCGCACCCATCGGCTGGTCGGTGAACACGTCGTGCAGACCGTCGTAGGCCAGGTGGTCGACCAACGTCGCATCGCCGTACTTGTAGCCCTCGCGGCTCTTGGGCAGCAGGTGGGGAGCCTGGCTCATGGATTCCTGGCCTCCGGCGACGACGACCTCGAACTCACCGGCGCGGATCAGCTGATCGGCCAGGGCGATGGCATCGATGCCGGAAAGGCACATCTTGTTGATGCTCAGCGCGGGCACGTCCCAGCCGATGCCTGCGGCCACCGCAGACTGGCGGGCGGGCATCTGACCGGCGCCGGCGGTCAGCACCTGACCCATGATCACGTAATCGACCAGCGAAGCGTCCACCTTGGCCTTCTCCAGGGCACCGCGAATCGCGATCGCACCCAGGTCACTGCCGGAAAAATCCTTCAGCGAACCCATCAACTTACCGACCGGAGTACGCGCTCCAGCAACGATCACCGACGTGCGATTTTCCGCAGTCATTTCCTACCTCCAAAGCCGTGTCCAAGAGCTGTGTGGGCGATCACACATACGCAAACGTTCAGGTTGAGGTTACCGTTACGTTATGACCGCCGATCAGGTTGATGCCCGACCCACACTCGCCTCCGCGCTGGTGACGGCGATCGATCACGTCGGCATCGCCGTTCCCGATCTGGATGCCGCCGCCAAGTGGTACCACGACAACCTCGGCATGATCGTCCTCCACGAGGAGATCAACGAGGAGCAGGGTGTACGCGAGGCGATGCTCTCGGTACGCGGCGCACCCAAGGGCAGTGCCCAGATCCAGCTGTTGGCCCCGCTGGACGAGAAGTCGACGATCGCCAAGTTCATCGACCGCAGCGGCCCCGGCCTGCAGCAGCTGGCCTACCGGACCAGCGACATCGACGCGCTGAGTGAGCGCCTGCGCAGCCAGGGCGTGCGACTGCTCTACGAAGCCCCTCGCAAGGGCACCGCGAATTCGCGGATCAACTTCATCCACCCCAAGGATGCCGGCGGCGTGCTGATCGAGCTGGTCGAACCGGCCGCGGATTCAGAGCACTAAGACCACTTTCTCGTCGGGCCGCGATTGGCCCGATTCGCCCAGCAGGCGGTGTGCCAATGCCTGCGGTCATCGACATCGCCGACATCGATCGGCACCACCACCACGTGCGCGGTAGCCACGCGGATCTCGTGGTCGCACCCAGGGCATCGATAGACCTTGACCGCACGCGATGCGGTGACCGCCCGCACCTCGTAGTCGTAACCGTCGGGCCCGGTCTCGACCCGGCGCGACGGCGGCAGGGGCGCCAGCCGGCGGTGTTCGCGGGGCCGGCGGCGCATCAGAACAGCCGGTATTCGTCGCTGTCCATGCCCCGCATCTGGTCATAATCCAAAGTCACACAACGGATTCCACGGTCAGTCGCCAGAGTTCGGGCCTGGGGCTTGATCTGCTGGGCGGCGAACACGCCGGCCACCGGGGCCAGCACGGTGTCGCGGTTGAGCAGGTCGAGGTACCGCGTGAGCTGTTCGACACCGTCGATCTCCCCGCGGCGCTTGATCTCCACGGCCACCGAGCGGCCCAGTTCATCACGGCACATCAGATCGACCGGGCCGATCGCGGTCGGGTACTCACGGCGCACCAATGTGTAGCCCGCGCCCAGCAGCTCGACGTGCTCGGCCAGCAGTACCTGCAGGTGCGCCTCCACGCCGTCCTTCACCAGGCCGGGATCGACACCGAGTTCGTGGCTGGAGTCGTGTTCGACGTCCTCGACCGTGATGCGCAACTGCTCACCGGCCTTGTTCTCGACCACCCACACCGGCGCTCCCTCGCCGTCCTGCTCGATGAGCCAGCACGGCGGGCTCATCCAGTTCAGCGGCTTGTAGGCGCGATCATCGGCATGGACACTGACCGAACCGTCGGACTTGAACAACAACAGCCTGCGGGCCGATGGGAGATGAGCGGTCAGCCGCCCGACGTAGTCGACGGTGCACTGGGCAATCACGAGGCGCACCCGATCCACCTTAAGGGCATCGGGAACGAACTAGGCTGACGCCACAATGAACTCCGACAAATCGCTGGCACGAAGGCTGGGCCGAGTCCTCGAGGGTGTCACCCGCCAAAGCAGCAAGTTGCCGGCGGTCACGCCCGAATACGGATCATGGGTGCTGGGCCGGGTGTCGGAGAGCCAGCGCCGGCGCAGGGTGCGCATCCAGCTCATCCTCACGACGTTCGTGATCCTCGGGAACCTGCTCGGTATCGGCATCTCGATGATCATCGTCACGCTGTTGTTCCCCTCGCCGGGTGTGTTCGATCCGCAGGTCCGCTGGATCACCTTCATCGTGGCGCCCATCTACATGGCCTCGGCGCTGATCGTCGGGGTGTTCTGGGCGACGACCCGGGTGATCGACAACGTGCGCTGGGCGATCGAGGAACGCCCACCCACCATCGCCGACCAGCGGAACACGTTCCTTGCCCCGTTCCGGCTCACCCGCGTGCTGCTGTTCCTGTGGGGCATGGGCACCGCGCTACTCACGACGCTCTACGGTCTGGTCGACACCAATTACATTCCGAAGTTCCTGCTGGGCATCAGTTTTCCCGGCATCGTGGTGTCGGTCAGCTGTCATCTCTTCACCGAGTTCGCCCTGCGGCCGGTGGCCGCCCAGGCGCTGGAGGCCGGCCCGCCACCGGTTCGGCTGGCCCAGGGCATCATGGGCCGCACCATGGTGGTGTGGGCGTTGAGTTCAGGGGTGCCGATTCTCGGCATCATGCTGGCCGCGGTGTTCGCCGTGACGCTCAACAACCTGACCCCGGTCCAATTCGCCTACGCAGTAATCGGTCTCGGCTCGTTTGCGCTGGTGTTCGGATTCCTGCTGATGTGGATCCTGTCCTATCTGACCGCAACCCCGATCCGCGTCGTGCGCGCCGCCCTCAACCGTGTCGAGCAGGGCGATCTGGACACCAACCTGGTGGTGTTCGACGGCACCGAACTGGGCCAGCTGCAACGCGGATTCAACTCGATGGTGCACGGCCTGCGCGAGCGCGAACGGGTCCGCGATCTGTTCGGCCGACATGTCGGCCGCGAGGTCGCCGCACTCGCCGAGCAGGAGAAGCCCGTCCTCGGCGGCGAGGAGCGCCACGCCGCAGTGATTTTCGTCGACGTCATCGGCTCGACGCAGCTGGTCACCACACGGCCCGCGGTCGAGGTGGTCGATCTGCTCAACCGGTTCTTCGCCGTCATCGTCGATGAGGTCGACAATCACCGCGGCCTGGTCAACAAGTTCGAGGGTGACGCCATACTCGCGGTGTTCGGTGCGCCGGTCTCGCTGCCCAACGCCGAGGACGAGGCCCTGGGCGCCGCACGGGCGATCGCGCAGCGGCTGCGTGTCGAGGTTCCCGAGCTCGAGGCAGGGATAGGGGTGGCGGCCGGTCAGGTGGTGGCGGGCAACGTCGGGGCAAAGCAGCGCTTCGAGTACACCGTGATCGGAGAGCCGGTCAACGAGGCCGCCCGGTTGTGCGACTTCTCCAAACAGGTGCCCGGACACCTGGTGGCCTCATCGGACACCATCGCCAATGCGTCCGAAACCGAAAGGGCTCGTTGGTCGCTGGGCGAATCAGTCACCCTTCGGGGGCTGGGCGAGCCGACGCGCGTGGCCGTACCCGCCTAGCCGGCGCCCCATTGCCGCGCCGCTTCGACCGCCTCGTCGAGAGTGCGGAACACGACGCCGTCATAGTCGTCGCGCCGGTCGGCAGGCACCACGCGGCCGTCGGGGTCGACGAGATAGGCCTCCTTGCCCGTGGCGGCCAGGCTGGCCCGCATCCCGGTCAGCATGCCGCGCGCGGCATCGTTGATGTCGTCGACCCGGGTCACGTCCAGCACGGCGACGTCGTACTCGCCACGATCGTGCTCGGCGGTCCGTAACACCTGCTCGGCACCGGCGAACAACAGATCGCCCTGAACTTCGTAGACCCGAATGCCGGGGTTGACCTGGTACGCCGCTCGCAACGTCGACGACGACTCACGGCCGACCGTGAGGAAGTGAAGTCCCAACTGCGAGGAAAGGTTGCGGCACACGTGTACCCCGCGCACGCTGTTGCCACGCGAATCCAGACGCGGTGAGTAGACACCGATGCCGAGTTGGCCGGGCAGCACCGCCACGATGCCGCCGCCGACCCCGCTTTTGGCGGGCATGCCGACGGCGCTGACCCAATCGCCTGTCGCGTCGTACATTCCGCAGGTGACCATCACACTGAGGGTGCGCCGAACCACGTTGGCATCGATGACGCGCCGGCCGGTCAACGGGTTGAACCCGCCCCGGGCCAGCGTGGCGGCCATCCGGGCCACGTCGGTGCTGGTCACCTTGACCGAACACTGGCGGAAGTACACGTCGAGGACCTCGTCTGGATCGCCGTCCAGCACACCGAAACTGGCCAGCATGTACGCGATCGCCCGATTGCGGTTGCCCGTCGCCTTCTCCGAGGCGTACACATCCATGTCGATCTCGAGTCGCCGTCCCGCGCATGCCGAATAGAACTCGTGGATGCGGTCGAACCTCTCATCGGCACTCGCCCCGGGGATCAGCGAAACCGCCGCGATGGCACCGGCGTTGATCATGGGGTTCTTCGGCGTCTTGGTCACGTCGTCCACGCTGATCTCGTTGAACGCCTCACCCGAGGGTTCGACGCCGATCCTGGCGTCGACGGCATCCTGGCCGATCTGGTCCAGCGCGAGCGCGTAGGTGAACGGCTTGGAGATGGACTGGATGGTGAATTCCACTGCGGTGTCGCCGGATTCGTAGACATATCCGTCCGAGGAGGACAGACTCAGACCAAATCCCTCGGGGTCCACCTTGGCGAGTTCAGGGATGTAGCTCGCAAGAGTGCCGTCGCGGAGTTCGATCTGCTCGGCACGGATCCGGTCCAGGTAGTGCTGCACCAGCTCGGCCACAGGTCGCAGTCTAGCCACGGACATGCTCCCACGACCATGTCGTTTTTCCGCTAGTGAAGCGGCGGATGCCGTGCCATCGTGGGATACATGCACGAGGATTTCGACCGCTGTTACCGGGCAGTCCAGTCCAAGGACGCACGGTTCGACGGCTGGTTCGTCACCGCCGTGCTCACCACGGGCATCTATTGCCGCCCCAGCTGCCCGGTACGGCCACCGTTCGCCCGCAACATGCGGTTCTATCCGACCGCGGCCGCCGCCCAGGCAGCCGGCTTCCGAGCCTGCAAACGCTGCCGCCCCGACGCCTCGCCAGGCTCCCCCGAATGGAACGTGCGCGGCGACATCGTGGCACGGTGCATGCGGCTGATCGCCGACGGCACCGTGGACCGCGAGGGAGTGACGGGGCTGGCGGCCCGCGTCGGCTACACGAGCAGGCAGTTGCAACGCATCATGCAGGCCGAGCTGGGGGCCAATCCGCTGGCGCTGGCCCGGGCGCAACGCACCCAGACGGCGCGGGTGTTGATAGAAACCACCGAGCTGCCGTTCGCCGACGTCGCGTTTGCCGCGGGCTTCGCCAGCATCCGACAATTCAACGACACCGTACGGGCGGTGTGCGATCTGACGCCGACCCAGCTGCGGTTGCGGGCCCGCAACCGATTCGCCGCCGATGCCTCCGCTGCACCCGGCGTCCTGTCCCTGCGACTGCCGGTGCGAACCCCTTTCGCCTACGAAGGGTTGTTCGGGCATCTCGCGGCCAGTGCGGTGCCGGGGTTGGAGGAGGTGCGCGATGGGCAGTACCGGCGCACCCTTCGGCTCCCGCACGGCCACGGCGTGGTGGGCCTGACCCCGCAGCCCGATCATGTCCGCTGCCAGTTGGTCCTGGAGGACTTCCGCGACCTGTCGGCCGCCATCGCACGGTGCCGACGCCTGCTGGATCTCGACGCCGATCCCGAAGCGGTGGTGGAGGCGCTCCAGTCCGATCCGCGGCTCGCCGCGGTGGTCGCCAAGGCGCCGGGGCAGCGGATCCCCCGCACCGTCGACGAATCCGAGCTCGCGCTGCGGGTGGTGATCGGCCAGCAGGTGTCGATCAAGGCGGCCGGCACCCATGTCGGACGCCTGGTCGCCGGCTACGGGACCGCCGTCTCCGACGAGGCCGGAGGGCTGACCCACGTGTTCCCCAGCATCGGCGACCTCGCCGCCCTGGATCCTGGTCATCTGGCGATGCCGGCCTCCAGGAAGCGGACCGTCACGGCGCTGGTGACGGCGATCGCCGATGGCGAGCTGGTCCTCGATCCGGGATGCGACTGGGAGCGGTCCCGCGAACAGTTGCTCGCGCTCCCCGGAGTGGGCCCATGGACCACAGAGGTGATCGCCATGCGCGGCCTCGGTGATCCAGATGCCTTCCCCGCCACCGATCTCGGCGTACGCGCGGCCGCGGACCAGCTGGACCTGACCCCTGACGGCCTCGTCGAACACAGCACCAGATGGCGGCCATGGCGCGCGTATGCGACACAACACCTCTGGACCACACTGGACCACGCGGTGAACGAATGGCCCCCGCACGATCGACAGGAGAAGTCATGACGACACTGCACTACCGCACCATGGAAAGCCCGGTCGGCCTTCTCACGCTGGCCGGCCGGGATGGAAAGCTCATGCACCTACGGATGGTCGATCAGACCTACGAACCGAGCCGCGAAGGCTGGGAAGCCGACGACACGGCGTTCTCCGACGCCGCCGACCAACTGTCCGCATACTTCGCCGGCGAGCGTACGGAATTCGATCTCGAGCTCGACATGGTCGGGACGCAGTTTCAGCGCCGCGTGTGGGAGGCACTGCAGACGATTCCGTACGGCGAAACCTGCTCATACGGAGAGATCGCGCGACAGATCGGGTCACCGTCCGCATCACGAGCCGTCGGCCTGGCCAACGGGCACAATCCGATCGGCATCATCGTGCCCTGTCATCGGGTGATCGGCGCGAATGGCAGCCTCACCGGCTACGGCGGCGGCCTGGACCGCAAGCGTGCATTGTTGGAATTGGAGAGAAGCCGCACGATGCCGGCGCTTTTCAATTAAAAAGGGACGTTTTCAATTTCGAAATTGGAATTGAAAACGCCCCTATATACAAAATGCCCGAGCCCTCCAATCGAAATTGGAGGGCTCGGGACTTAATTTGTGTTCGGCGGTGTCCTACTTTTCCACCCGACAGGGTAGTATCATCGGCGCTGGCAGGCTTAGCTTCCGGGTTCGGGATGGGACCGGGCGTTTCCCTGCCGCTATGGACCGCCGTAACTCTATTCACTCGTTGTTGAGTGTACATCTTGTGTTTTGGTGGTGGGGCATGGGGAACCATGTCCCGACACAAGTGTCGTGTGTGGTTTATGAATGTGGTTGCGTAGCAAGGTGTGCGTCTTACTGAAACTCATCAAACATTGGTGTTTGTTGGTTGTTGTAAGTTTTCGGCCGGTTAGTGCCAGTTCCCTGCACCTATTACTAGGCTTCCAGGTCTGGTCTATCAATCCCGTGGTCTGCGGGGGGCCTTATCCCTCTAAAAGGGTGAGAAGCCTGGTCTTGGAGGGGGTTTCCCGCTTAGATGCTTTCAGCGGTTATCCTGTCCGAACGTGGCTATCCAGCGGTGCTCCTGGTGGAACAACTGGTATACCAGAGGTTCGTCCGTCCCGGTCCTCTCGTACTAGGGACAGATTTCCTCAAGCTTCTGACGCGCGCGGCGGATAGAGACCGAACTGTCTCACGACGTTCTAAACCCAGCTCGCGTGCCGCTTTAATGGGCGAACAGCCCAACCCTTGGGACCTGCTCCAGCCCCAGGATGCGACGAGCCGACATCGAGGTGCCAAACCATCCCGTCGATATGGACTCTTGGGGAAGATCAGCCTGTTATCCCCGGGGTACCTTTTATCCGTTGAGCGACACCCCTTCCACTCAGAGGTGCCGGATCACTAGTCCCGACTTTCGTCCCTGCTCGACATGTATGTCTCGCAGTCAAGCTCCCTTGTGCACTTACACTCAACACCTGATTGCCGTCCAGGTTGAGGGAACCTTTGGGCGCCTCCGTTACATTTTGGGAGGCAACCGCCCCAGTTAAACTACCCACCAGGCACTGTCCCTGAACCGGATATACGGTCCGAGGTTAGAGGCCCAATACGATCAGAGTGGTATTTCAACAACGACTCCACCCACACTGGCGTGTGAATTTCACAGTCTCCCACCTATCCTACACAAACCGTATCGAGCACCAATACCAAGTTGTAGTGAAGGTCCCGGGGTCTTTTCGTCCTGCCGCGCGTAACGAGCATCTTTACTCGTAGTGCAATTTCGCCGAGTCTATGGTTGAGACAGTTGAGAAGTCGTTACGCCATTCGTGCAGGTCGGAACTTACCCGACAAGGAATTTCGCTACCTTAGGATGGTTATAGTTACCACCGCCGTTTACTGGGGCTTAAATTCTCTGCTTCACCCCGAAGGGTTAACAGGTCCTCTTAACCTTCCAGCACCGGGCAGGCGTCAGTCCGTATACATCGTCTTGCGACTTCGCACGGACCTGTGTTTTTAGTAAACAGTCGCTTCTCACTGGTTTGTGCCACCCCCTCCCGCTGCCGGCCGCAAGAGCCTTGACGATATGGGGGTCCCCCTTCTCCCGAAGTTACGGGGGCATTTTGCCGAGTTCCTTAACCATAGTTCACTCGTACGCCTTAGTATTCTCTACCTGACCACCTGTGTTGGTTTGGGGTACGGGCCGTGTATGTCCTCGCTAGAGGCTTTTCTTGGCAGCATAGGATCACCGAATTCGCCTCAAACGGCTATGCATCACCTCTCAGGATTAATGCCAGACGGATTTACCTATCTGACTCCCTACCGGCTTACCCCAGTACAACCACTGACTGGTACGGCTACCTTCCTGCGTCACCCCATCGCTTGACTACTACCCACCGGGGTCCCACGCAGCCCCGTCAACGCCTCACCCCGAAGGGATCGGTCACGACGGTTTTGGATGGTTAGCACAATGGATTCATCATGGACGCACATACACGGGTACGGGAATATCAACCCGTTGTCCATCGACTACGCCTGTCGGCCTCGCCTTAGGTCCCGACTCACCCTGGGAGGACTGGCCTGGCCCAGGAACCCTTGGTCTTTCGGCGGGCAAGGTTCTCACTTGCCTATTCGCTACTCATGCCTGCATTCTCACTCCCACACCCTCCACAGCTAGATCACTCTGCTGCTTCACCGGATGCAGGACGCTCCCCTACCCAACGATAAATCGTTGCCGCGGCTTCGGCGGTGTACTTGAGCCCCGCTACATTATCGGCGCACAATCACTTGACCAGTGAGCTATTACGCACTCTTTCAAGGGTGGCTGCTTCTAAGCCAACCTCCTGGTTGTCTTCGCGACTGCACATCCTTTTCCACTTAGTACACGCTTAGGGGCCTTAGCCGGCGATCTGGGCTGTTTCCCTCTCGACGCACGGAGCTTATCCCCCGCCGTCTCACTGCCACATTCTTGGACTTGTCGGCATTCGGAGTTTGGCTGACGTCAGTAACCCTGTGGGGCCCATCGGCCATCCAGTAGCTCTACCTCCAACAAGAAACATGTGACGCTGCACCTAAATGCATTTCGGGGAGAACCAGCTATCACGGAGTTTGATTGGCCTTTCACCCCTACCCACAGCTCATCCCCTCAGTCTTCAACCTAAGTGGGTTCGGGCCTCCACGCGGTCTTACCCGCGCTTCACCCTGGCCATGGGTAGATCACTCCGCTTCGGGTCCAGAACACACCACTACACCAACCCCTACGGATTGGATACGCCCTATTCAGACTCGCTTTCGCTGCGGCTACCCCACACGGGTTAACCTCGCGACATGTCCCTGACTCGCAGGCTCATTCTTCAAAAGGCACGCCATCACCCCACCACGAAGGAGGGCTCTGACGGATTGTAAGCGCACGGTTTCAGGTACTATTTCACTCCCCTCCCGGGGTACTTTTCACCATTCCCTCACGGTACTAATCCGCTATCGGTCACTGGGAAGTATTCAGGCTTACCGGGTGGTCCCGGCAGATTCACAGCAGATTTCACGGGCCCGCTGCTACTCGGGAACACCATTAAGGTAGATGTCAGGTTTTCACGTACCGGGCTCTCACCGTCTACGGCAGGTCATCCCAAACCATTTCCGTTAACCACGACATTTTCTTACTACCCTCCAGTCGGATAGAACTGGAAAAACAGGTCCCACAACCCCGCACACACAACCCCTACCCGGTATCACATGCATACGGTTTAGCCATCCTCCGCTTTCGCTCGCCACTACTCACGGAATCACTTTTGTTTTCTCTTCCTACGGGTACTGAGATGTTTCACTTCCCCGCGTTCCCTCCTGCACCCTATGTATTCAGATACAGGTAACACGACATCACTCGTGCTGGGTTTCCCCATTCGGACATCCTCGGATCAACGCTCGGTTGGCAGCTCCCCGAGGCATATCGCAGCCTCCAACGTCCTTCATCGGCTCCCAGTGCCAAGGCATCCACCATGCGCCCTTAAACACTTACAACACAAAAACCAAAAAATGAGTTTCAAAAGAAATTGCACATCAACACACAAAACCAGGCCCCACCCACAAGGAGTGAGACCACACATTTCGCGTGCTAGATGCTCGCAACCACTATCCACAAATCAAACACCACACCCCACCACCAAAGTGTGAGGCAACAACACGCCGACACCCCCAACGGGATGCCACCCCCCGAAAGGGGCACGGGCCTGTTGTCTCAAAGCCCAATAGTGTGTCTGGCAGTTCTACAAGTTTGTTGTTGCACCAGACCCCCACCCACTACAGGTGCGAGGCCATCCAACGAATCGCCTGAAAGCTCAGCTGATCCCGCGATTTACGGGGCCGGCCCAGGTCTCGTGGTGCTCCTTAGAAAGGAGGTGATCCAGCCGCACCTTCCGGTACGGCTACCTTGTTACGACTTCGTCCCAATCGCCGATCCCACCTTCGACGGCTCCCTCCACAAGGGTTAGGCCACCGGCTTCGGGTGTTACCGACTTTCATGACGTGACGGGCGGTGTGTACAAGGCCCGGGAACGTATTCACCGCAGCGTTGCTGATCTGCGATTACTAGCGACTCCGACTTCACGGGGTCGAGTTGCAGACCCCGATCCGAACTGAGACCGGCTTTGAAAGGATTCGCTCCACCTCACGGCATCGCAGCCCTTTGTACCGGCCATTGTAGCATGTGTGAAGCCCTGGACATAAGGGGCATGATGACTTGACGTCATCCCCACCTTCCTCCGAGTTGACCCCGGCAGTCTCTCACGAGTCCCCACCATTACGTGCTGGCAACATGAGACAAGGGTTGCGCTCGTTGCGGGACTTAACCCAACATCTCACGACACGAGCTGACGACAGCCATGCACCACCTGCACACAGGCCACAAGGGAACCAATATCTCTACTGGCGTCCTGTGCATGTCAAACCCAGGTAAGGTTCTTCGCGTTGCATCGAATTAATCCACATGCTCCGCCGCTTGTGCGGGCCCCCGTCAATTCCTTTGAGTTTTAGCCTTGCGGCCGTACTCCCCAGGCGGGGTACTTAATGCGTTAGCTACGGCACGGATCCCAAGGAAGGAAACCCACACCTAGTACCCACCGTTTACGGCGTGGACTACCAGGGTATCTAATCCTGTTCGCTCCCCACGCTTTCGCTCCTCAGCGTCAGTTACTGCCCAGAGACCCGCCTTCGCCACCGGTGTTCCTCCTGATATCTGCGCATTCCACCGCTACACCAGGAATTCCAGTCTCCCCTGCAGTACTCTAGTCTGCCCGTATCGCCCGCACGCCCACAGTTAAGCTGTGAGTTTTCACGAACAACGCGACAAACCACCTACGAGCTCTTTACGCCCAGTAATTCCGGACAACGCTCGGACCCTACGTATTACCGCGGCTGCTGGCACGTAGTTGGCCGGTCCTTCTTCTATAGGTACCGTCACTTGCGCTTCGTCCCTATTGAAAGAGGTTTACAACCCGAAGGCCGTCATCCCTCACGCGGCGTCGCTGCATCAGGCTTGCGCCCATTGTGCAATATTCCCCACTGCTGCCTCCCGTAGGAGTCTGGGCCGTATCTCAGTCCCAGTGTGGCCGGTCACCCTCTCAGGCCGGCTACCCGTCGTCGCCTTGGTAGGCCATTACCCCACCAACAAGCTGATAGGCCGCGGGCCCATCCCACACCGCAAAAGCTTTCCACCACACCCCATGAAGAGCACGGTCATATTCGGTATTAGACCCAGTTTCCCAGGCTTATCCCAAAGTGCAGGGCAGATCACCCACGTGTTACTCACCCGTTCGCCACTCGAGTACCCCGAAGGGCCTTTCCGTTCGACTTGCATGTGTTAAGCACGCCGCCAGCGTTCGTCCTGAGCCAGGATCAAACTCTCCAAACAAAAACCCCTCATCCAAAGACAAGGCAGAATTCAATCAGAAAAATCCGATCACAAACAAAAGACACCAACAATCTGGCATCAAAAAAACAGCCACCCATCATGATCGGAAGACGGGGAGTCCCCCAAAATGAGTGGCAAAAAACAACAAACAAAAACCACCAAACACACTATTGAGTTCTCAAACAACAGACATTTTTTGCTTTGTCACCCTGTTTTGGGGCAACCCCACCAGCTTAATCGGAATCTTGCCGGCAAGTCAAGTTGCTTCATTTTGGCTTATTTCATCCGGTCTGAGGCAACCTCGCCAGCTTAGTACGTTCTCGGCTGGCTTGTCAAGTCGCTCCGGTCCGGGGTGTTTCACCCGCTCCGTGGCGACTTCAAAAGATTAGCCCGGGCCACCGTGCAAGGTCAAATCGGCTGGTCAGCGCGATTTCGAGGCTGCAGACAGGCCCGAACGTGCTGTCTAAGAGCCTACGCGTTCGATCTCGGCTCCGAGGCTCAACAGGTTTTCCACGAACAACGGGTAGCCGCGATCGATGTGGAACACGTCGTGAACCTCGGTCTCTCCGTCCGCGACCAAGCCGGCGAGCACCAGGCCGGCGCCGGCCCGGATGTCCGAGGACCACACCGGCGCACTCGAAAGCTGCGGGATTCCGCGCACCACCGCATGGTGACCATCCGTCCTGGCGTCAGCACCCAGCCGGATCATCTCCTCGACGAACCGGAAGCGGGCTTCGAACACGTTCTC
This sequence comes from Mycobacterium sp. 134, assembly GCF_048282715.1. NCBI lineage: Bacteria > Bacillati > Actinomycetota > Actinomycetes > Mycobacteriales > Mycobacteriaceae > Mycobacterium > Mycobacterium sp. 134. The sequence continues at coordinate 1,881,226 of NZ_JBLVUN010000008.1, read as the reverse complement.
GGTGATCATCGAAGTGCCGTCGGCCACCGAGGCCAGCCCGATCGCCATCGGCTGCAGGTCGGTCGGAAATCCCGGGAACGGGAGCGTCGCCACATTGACCGCCTTGGGTCGCTCGTACTGCACCACCCGGAAACCGTCATCGTTCTGGGTCACCGTGGCGCCGGCGTCATGCAGCTTGTGCAGCACCAGCTGCAGGTGCTGAGGGTCGACGCCCGTCACCGAGATGTCACCGCGGGTCATCGCCGCGGCTATCCCCCACGTCGCGGCCACGATCCGGTCACCGATCACCCGGTGTTCGGTGGGATAGAGCCGATCGACACCGGTGATCGTCAGCGTCGACGTACCGGCGCCACTGACCTTGGCACCCATCTGGTTGAGCATCGCGCAGATGTCGACGATGTCGGGCTCGCGTGCGGCGTTGTGGATGGTGGTGACACCTTCGGCCAGTACCGCGGCCATGAGGATGTTCTCCGTCGCCCCCACCGAGGGGAACTCCAGCTGGATCTCGGCACCCCGCAGATGGTCGGCTTCGGCCACCACACAGCCGTGCTCGATGTTGCAGGTCGCACCCAGTTGGCGCAGCCCGGCCTGGTGCATGTCCAGCGGCCGCGACCCGATCGCATCACCACCGGGCAGCGCAACCTTGGCCTTCCTGCAGCGGCCTACCAGTGGGCCCAGCACGCAGACCGACGCGCGGAACTGACGTACCGCGGCGAAATCGGCGTCGTACTTGGGTTCATCAGGCGACGTGATGCGCACCGTGTCCCCGTCCAGCTCCACCGTGGCACCCAACCCCCGGAGGACCTCCGCCATCAGCGGGACATCCAGGATGTCGGGGCAATTGGTGATCGTGCTGGTGCCTTCGGCCAGCAACGAGGCGGCCATCAGTTTCAGCACACTGTTCTTCGCGCCGCCGACAGCAACTTCGCCTGATAACCGGTTTCCTCCGGTCACCAAGAAACGCTCGCTCACGCCGGTCAGTGTAAACAGCCCGCCGCAGAGTTTCTGCCTGCTCGGACAGATCCGACGGCCCCGGCGAGCCTGTCCTCAAGCCCGGTACGGTTCAGCTATGGCGGTTCATCTCACGCGTATCTATACCCGCACCGGCGACGACGGCACGACCGGGCTGAGTGACTTCAGCAGGGTTTCCAAGAATGATTCGAGGTTGGCGGCCTACGCCGACTGTGACGAAGCCAACGCCGCCATCGGCGTCGCGGTAGCCCTGGGCGAACCCGATCAGCAAATCCTCGCGGTGTTGCGTCAGATTCAGAACGACCTGTTCGACGCCGGCGCAGATCTGTCCACGCCGGTCGTGGAAAACCCTGAGCACCCGCCGCTGCGGATCTCGCAGGCCTACATCGATCGGCTGGAGAAGTGGTGCGACGAGTTCAACGAAGCGCTGCCCGCACTGAATTCGTTCATCCTGCCGGGCGGCACTCCCCTGTCCGCGCTGTTGCATGTCGCACGCACCGTGGCTCGCCGGGCTGAACGGTCGGCATGGATCGCTGTGGAGGAGCACGGCGAATCGGTCAGCGTCCTGCCGGCGAAGTATCTCAACCGGCTTTCAGATCTGCTGTTCATCCTGTCGCGGGTGGCTAACCCTGACGGAGACGTCCTCTGGAAGCCCGGCGGATGAGCCGCTTGCGCGAAGACCATGCGGTCGGCGCTCAGTAGTTGCGCCGCCGGGCCCGCGGCGATGGCCGTGACTCGAGCCAGGACGTGAACGCCGTCAGGGCGCCCCGGTCCAGGGCGATCTCATAGCCCTGCCGGCGTTCGGGACTGTTGTCGCGCAGTTCGAGAATGACCGTGGCGTCGGTCATGATGTCGAACTCGTCGCCACGCGGGGCGCGGCGCGACACCACTTCCAGCCCCCGCCGGCTCAATCGTCGGTCAGGCCACCAACGGATGCTGGAAAGCCGGTAGAAACCGGCCTCTCCTCCGCGGTAGCGCATCACGCCGTGGCGCCAGCCGCTACCGCCGTCGGCGGGAATGTCGCGCAGGATGGCGGCTGTCCCGCCAACCTGACGTAGCTTCCACAATCGGTAGCTCAGCGCGCCTGCGAAAACGGCCAGAACGCAGACGAGCGCGACCATGACAATCATGGGCGCGCTCATCTGTCGTCTCTGTCGTCAGTCGATCTGGCCGAGAGCGCGCAGGCGCGCCCGACCCCATGCCGCTGTCTGCTCGTCGTCGGACTCGGCGTCCTGCTTGGCCGAATCCGCGTCGATCTCGGATTCGAACTGCGCGTTCTCCACCAGGATCCGGACCGTCTCCTCGGTCACCGACAGGAAACCGCCGTCGACGGCGATACGCAGATCGTCCTCGCCTTCACGCTCGACCCGCACCATGGCGTCGTCGACCAGCTGCGCCACCAACGGAATGTGGCGCGGCAGGATGCCGATCTCACCAGCGGTGGTCCGGGTGAAGACGAACGTAGCGGTGCCGGACCAGAGCTCACGCTCGACGGCAACGATCTCGACGTTCAAATCAGCCATTCCACACTCCCGTCCTTTGTGCTCCTCGCGTGCGCAGCCTTCGGGCTGAAGCGCTCATCACAGCTTGGCGCCGAGGCTTTCGGCCTTCTTCGCCAGGTCGTCCAGACCACCGATGAGGAAGAACGCCTGCTCGGGCAGGTGATCGAACTCGCCCTTGGCCAGCTTGTCGAAGGCCTCGATGGTCTCCTTGAGCGGCACGGTCGAACCCGGCTGGCCGGTGAACTGCTCGGCCGCCATCATGTTCTGGCTCAGGAAGCGCTCGATCTTACGGGCGCGGTACACCAGAACCTTGTCCTCTTCCGACAGCTCGTCGATACCGAGGATGGCGATGATGTCCTGGAGATCCTTGTAGCGCTGCAGGATCCGGATGACTTCCTGGGCGACGCGGTAGTGCTCGTCGCCGACGACGCTGGGGTGCAGGATCGTCGAGGACGAAGCCAGCGGGTCCACCGCCGGGAAGATGCCCTTGGAGAACACCGCACGCGAAAGCTCCGTGGTGGCATCCAGGTGGGCGAACGTGGTGGCCGGCGCCGGGTCGGTGTAGTCGTCGGCGGGCACGTACACGGCCTGCATCGAGGTGATGGAGCGACCACGGGTCGAGGTGATGCGCTCCTGCAGCTCACCCATCTCGTCGGCCAGCGTCGGCTGGTAACCCACGGCCGAAGGCATACGACCCAGCAGGGTCGAAACCTCGGAACCGGCCTGGGTGAACCGGAAGATGTTGTCGATGAAGAGCAGCACGTCCTGGTTCTGCTCGTCGCGGAAGTACTCGGCCATGGTCAGGGCCGACAGGGCGACGCGCATACGGGTGCCTGGCGGCTCGTCCATCTGGCCGAACACCAACGCGGTGTCCTTGAGCACGTTGGCGTCGGCGAGCTCGACCCAGAGGTCGTTGCCCTCACGGGTGCGCTCACCCACGCCGGCGAACACCGAGGTACCACCGAAGTTGCGGGCAATACGGTTGATCATCTCCTGGATCAGAACCGTCTTACCCACACCGGCGCCACCGAACAGGGCGATCTTGCCACCACGCACGTACGGCGTGAGCAGGTCGACGACCTTCAGACCGGTCTCCAGCATCTCGGTGCGGGGCTCCAGGTCGGCGAAGGCCGGCGGCTTGCGGTGGATCGACCAGTGATCGAAGTCCTTGCCGTAGCCGGGCTCGTCGAGGCAGTCGCCGAGGGCGTTGAACACGTGGCCCTTGACTCCGTCGCCGACGGGCACCGAGATCGAGGCGCCGGTGTCGCGGACGTCGGTGCCACGCACCAGGCCGTCGGTGGGCTGCATGGAGATGCAGCGCACCAGGTTGTCGCCGAGGTGCTGGGCAACCTCAAGCGTCAGGGTCTTCGCGAGCGCGCCATAGGTGATGTCGGCGTGCAGCGCGTTGAACAGCTCGGGCACGGCGCCGCGCGGGAATTCAATATCCACCACCGGGCCGGTGATGCGGACTACGCGGCCCGCGGTCTTTTCTGCAGTAGCAGTCATTCTCTCTTCGCTTTCCTACGAGGCTTTCGTCTTTGGTCCGGCTAGCGCGCGTCGGCCAGCGCGTTCGCGCCGCCCACGATCTCGCTGATTTCCTGGGTGATCTGCGCCTGACGTTCGCGGTTGGCCGCGAGCGTGAGTGCCTTGATCAGATCGTCGGCGTTGTCGGTGGCCGACTTCATGGCGCGCCGGCGCGACGCCGACTCCGAGGCGGCCGCCTCCAGCAGTGCTGCGTACACGCGGGTCGCGATGTAGCGCGGCAGCAATGCGTCGAACAGGTCCTCGGCATTCGGCTCGAACGAGTACAGCGTGTGCGGGCCGGTGTCCGGCTCCCCGACGTACTCGACGACCAACGGCGCTATCTGATGGGCCACCGCGGTCTGCGAGAGCATCGAACGGAATTCGGTGGAGACGATGTGGAGTTCGTCGACACCCAAGATGCCGTCGGCTCCCGCGTCGTCGCCCTCGTCATCGGCGCCGGACATGAACGTCGCCACCAGGGTGTCGGCGATCTCCTTGGCGTTCTCGTAGGTGGGCCGCTCGGAGAAGCCGGTCCACGATTCGGTCACCGTCCGCTGGCGGAAGCTGTAGTAGCCCAAGGCTTTCCGGCCGACGACGTAGAGCACCGGGTTCTTGCCCTGTTCCCGCAGCAGCGAGAACAGTTCTTCGGCCCGACGCAGCACGTTGGCGTTGTAACCGCCGCAGAGACCGCGATCCGAGGACACCACGAGCACACCGGCCCGCTTGGGGTTCTCCCGCTGCACGAGCAGCGGGTGATCCAGCGCGCTGGCGCCCGCAAGCTCGGTGAGCATGTTGGTGATCTCGGTGGAGTAGGGCCGGGCCGCGTCGACCCGGGCCTGCGCCTTGGCGATCCGCGACGTGGCGATCAGCTCCTGTGCCTTCGTGATCTTCTTGATCGACGAAGCGGAGCGGATACGCCCGCGTAGCTCGCGAAGTGTGGCTGCCATTGGTTACCTAGGCCTTCTTCGGAGCCGGCTTGCGGACCTTGACCGATTCCTTCTCCAGGTCCTCGGGGTCCAGTGCGTCAGCATCGGCCTCCTTGACAACCACGGAGCTGCCGTCGGTGGCGGCGAAGCCCTTCTTGAACTCGTTGATGACCGAGACCAGCTTCTCCTCGTTGTCCTCGGAGAGCTTCTTGGTCTCCTTGATGCTCTTGAGGATGTCGGAGTGGCTGGCCTTGACATGCTCCAGCAGCTCGTCGACGAAGCGGGTGACGTCCTCGGCCGGAACCGAATCCAGGTGCCCCTGGGTACCGAGGAAGATCGAGACGACCTGATCCTCGACCGCCAGCGGGCTGTACTGCGCCTGCTTGAGCAGCTCGACCAGGCGGACACCACGATCCAGCTGGGCCTTCGAGGCCGCATCCAGATCCGAGGCGAAGGCCGCGAAGGCCTCCAGCTCGCGGTACTGCGAGAGGTCCAGACGCAGCGAACCCGCGACCTCTTTCATGGCCTTGATCTGCGCGGCGCCACCGACGCGGGACACCGACACACCGACGTTGACGGCCGGTCGCACACCCTGGTTGAACAGGTCCGACTCGAGGAAGCACTGGCCGTCGGTGATCGAGATGACGTTGGTCGGGATGAACGCCGAGATGTCGTTGGCCTTGGTCTCGATGATCGGCAGGCCCGTCATCGAGCCACCGCCGAGTTCGTCGGACAGCTTGGCGCAACGCTCCAGCAGGCGGGAGTGAAGGTAGAAGACGTCGCCGGGGAATGCCTCGCGGCCCGGCGGGCGGCGCAGCAGCAGCGAGATGGCGCGGTAGGCGTCGGCCTGCTTGGACAGGTCGTCGAAGACGATCAGCACGTGCTTGCCGTCGTACATCCAGTGCTGGCCGATGGCCGAACCGGTGTAGGGCGCCAGCCACTTGAAGCCGGCCGGATCAGAGGCGGGAGCCGCGACGATGGTGGTGTACTCCATCGCGCCACCCTCTTCCAGCGCGCGCTTCACGCTGGCGATGGTGGTGCCCTTCTGACCGATGGCGACGTACACGCAGCGCACCTGCTGCTTGGGATCGCCGGTCTCCCAGGCTTCGCGCTGGTTGAGGATGGTGTCGACGCAGACCGCGGTCTTGCCGGTCTTGCGGTCACCGATGATCAGCTGACGCTGGCCACGGCCGATCGGGGTCATGGCGTCGATGGCCTTGATACCGGTCTGCAGCGGCTCGGACACGCCCTGGCGCTGCACCACCGAAGGGGCCTGCAGCTCGAGTGCGCGCCGGGTCTCGGACTCGATGTCGCCCTGGCCGTCGATCGGCTGGCCGAGCGGGTTGACGACGCGACCGAGGAACGCGTCGCCGACCGGCACCGAGAGCACCTCGCCGGTGCGCTTGACCTGCTGGCCTTCTTCGATCTTCTCGAACTCACCCAGGATGACGGCGCCGACGCTGTGCTCGTCGAGGTTGAGTGCCACACCCAACACACCGCCCGGGAACTCGAGGAGCTCCTGGGTCATGACCGAGGGCAGGCCCTCGACGTGAGCGATGCCGTCACCGGCATCGACGACGGTGCCGATCTCTTCACGCTCGGTGTCGGCGGAAAACGAGGATACGTAGTCCTCGATGGCACCTTCGATATCAGCAGCCGAGATTGTCAACTCTGCCATGGTTTTTCGTCTTCCTACCTTGTTCTTGGGGTGGTTCTGGGGTTGCCAGTGCCGTCGGTCAGTCCGGCAGCTGGGTGGCCGCTGCGGCCAGTCGGGACGAGATCGAGCCGTCGATCACTTCGTCACCGACGGTGATCGACAGACCACCGAGCAGTTCGGGGTCGACGTGCAGTTGCACTGACACCGGGTGTCCGTAGATGCGGGTGAGCACCTCCGACAGCCGGGTCCGCTGGGCATCGGTCAGGTCGGCCGCGGCGGTCACGTGAGCGACCACCTCGCCGCGGCGGGACACCGCGAGCTCGGCGAGATCGATGACTGCCTCGTCGGCACGCTCGCCGCGCAGCAGTCCCACAGTCTGGGCCAGCAGCGCTGCCGCCGTCCCGTTTCCGCCCCCGTTGCCGCCAAGCACCTTGTTCAACAAGGCAATCCGGCCGTCGACCGGGGTGGTGTAGTCACTGAGCAGGGCCGAGAGCTTGGGCTCGGCGTCGAGCAGGCGGCCGAACCGGAACAGCTGGTCCTCCACCTCGTCGACCTCACCGGCCGTCTCGGCGCGCTTGAGCAGCGCCAGACGCGCGGTGTGTTCAATGGCGTCGACCAGGTTCGACTCGGTCGACCAGCGCTGCGAGACAGCGGTCCGCAGCACGTCCAGGGCGGTGTTGCCGACCTTGCCGGACAGCAGGCGGTCGATCAGCTCCACCTTGGCGGCGCCTTCGTCGGTCGGCTCGGCCAGATGCCTGGTGAGCACCGACTCCGACAGCAGCAGCTTGGCCACCGAGGTCAGGTCGTCGGCCAGCGCCGTCAGGTCGTCGGCACCGAGACCGCTTGCGACGGAGTCGAACTTGTCGACCACGACGGCCAGCGACTCGCGGCTGGCAGCGCGCAGCTTCGCGGTTGCGGCGGTGTCGATCACAAACGCCGACGGGGCCATCTGATCGAGCTCGGCGAGGAACCGGTCGACCGTGGCCGCCTGCGCGGCCGGGTCGGCGACATGCGCCCGCACCAGAGCGTCGGCCTTGGCGACCGACTCCGATCCGAGACCGGTCCGCAGCTGGCGGATGAGCTGCTGGCGCATCAGCTGAACCTGCTGAACACCCTGCGCCTTGATCCGCTCGGCCTCCGTGCCTGCCTGCTCGGCCAGCTGAGCGGTGATCCGCTCGGAGTCCTGCGAGGCCTCATCGGTCACCTTGGCCGACTCGGCCTTGGCGTCGGCGAGTGCCTTGGCGTGCATCTCATCCGCTTCGGCGAGCTTCTTCGCCGCATCGGCGCTCTCGGCGAGGGCGACCCGCACGGCTTCCTGCTGCTTCTGCATCAGGCTCCGCACTGGCGGCACCACCCACTTGATGATGATGTAGGCGATGACGGCAAAGCCGATCAGCTGCCCGATAAATATCGACATCTACTGCGTCCCACCTGATTTCACGTCGACGCCCAAAATTCGGCTGGCCAGGGTCTGCGAGAGTCCGTCCACCGACGACTCCAGGTCCGACCGCACCTCGGCACTCTGAGCAGCGAGCTGCTCGTCGGCCTGGCGCACATTCTCGGCCACCTCGGTGCCGGCCTCGGCGCGCTTGGCATCGACCACCTCGCGACCCGCTACGCGGGCCTCGTCACGGATGGCCGACGCCTGGGTACGCGCCCCGGCCATCGCCTCGTCATAGTCAGCCTGCGCTGCGGCCACCTGCTCGGCAGACTTCCGATTGTCAGCGGCGGTCTTCGCCAGCATCGCTTCGCGCTCTGCCAGCACCTTGCCGACCGGTGGCACAACCCATTTCGCGATCACGGCAAGCGTGATCAGGAAAATGATCAACACGGCGAAGAAGGTGCCGTTGGGGACCAGGAAGTTGCTCTGGCCCCCACCGCCTTCCTCCGCCGCTGCCTGGCTTGCAGCCAGGATCGTTGCGCTCAGTTCACCCATGCTGATGGACTACTGCAGGCCCGGGGTGGCGAAGACGAACAGCGCCATGAAGGCCAGGTTGATGAAGTACGCGGCCTCCACCAGACCGACGGTGATGAAGAACGGGGTGAACAGACGGCCCTGGGCCTCGGGCTGCCGGCGATGCCCGAGATCAGCGCGTTACCCGCGATACCGTCACCGATACCAGCGCCGATGGCGCCGCCACCCATGATCAAACCGCCACCGATCAGAGCGCCGGCCGTGATGAGGGCGTTGGGGTCGAGTTCCATTCCTTTTATCCTCCTTGATAACTGGTGGCTGTGCCGCCAGAGGTTCGTGTCGTGCAGTTGTAGGGATCTAGCCGGTCATGCTCAGTGATCTTCGTGGTCCAGCTCCATCGACTGGCTGAAGTACAGGATCGTCAGCAGCGAGAAGATGAAGGCCTGGATCAGGCCGACGAACAGGTCGAAGGTCTTCCAGATTGCGTTGGGTGCCCACTGGATGTACCAGGGGAACATCGCGATCAGCGCGACGAGGATGCCGCCGGCGAAGATGTTGCCGAAAAGACGGAGGGCCAGCGAGATCGGCTTGGCGAGTTCCTCGACGATGTTGATCGGCAGCAGCGCGGGGACGTGACCCTTGAGCACCTTGACCGGGTGGCCGATGATGCCGCGCCTCCAGATGCCGGCCGCGTGGTAGCAGACGAACACGAACAGGGCCAGCGCCAGCACGAAGTTGATGTCGGAGGCCGGCGGCTTGTACCACTCGGCGGCGGCACCGTCCGGTCCCCCGTACTGCAGCGGCAGCACCGACAGCCAGTTGGAGACCAGGATGAAGACGAAGATCGTCACTGCCAACGGCAGCACGAACGGCGCGACCTTCATGCCGATCGCGGCCTCGATCTGGCCGCGCATCTGGATGGTCAGGGCCTCCCAGAACAGCTGGACACCGCCCGGCACGCCGGTCGAGGTGACCTTCGCGCGCAGGACGAACGCCAGGGCGATCACGATCACCGCGGTGACCGCGGTGGCCAGGATGGTGTCACCGTTGAACGTCATCCCGAACAGCTCGAACACCATCGTGTGGTGGCCGACGTGGATGGCGGCGCCACCCTCTTCGGCTGCGAGCACGGTCGTCGTCTGAGTCATATAGGTCAGCTCAACCCTTCGATTCCGTATCCAAGACATCCAGGCCGTTCGAGCGGATCTTCCGCAGCACGGGGATGCTGGTGCTCATCACCAGCAGAGCCTGGAAAATCGCCAGCCCGAACAGCACCGCGATGCCGCCCGAGGTTTTGAAGACAAATGCGATGCCGAGTGCGATCGCGGTGATGATCAGCAGCCGTGTCGCGGAGTTCACGGCCATCTTCTTCTTGAGCGGGTGATCTTCGGCCGTGATCGATTCGACGGCCCGGCGCACCAGCAAGGCGTTGACCAAGCCGAGGCCCAGTCCGACACCGAAGAAGACGCCGAAGTAGATGTGTCCGGTGAATGCGGCTGCCACTACGGCCAGCGCGGTCAGTACGACGCAAACGATCAGGAGACGCAGCGGCCGGAAGGCCACTGACGGGAACACCAACGGCGCGTCTTGCGCTGGCGTCGTCACTGCTTCACCCCAATCCCGCTGTCACGAAAAGCTGCACCCTCGGAGATGCCACCGGTTGCTATCCCCTGGCAAAAGCCTGTGCATGCCCGCCGAGAATATCGGAGGGCTGCGGGCGGGCTTGAATCACCCACGGGGTAGCTCCCTTTGTCGGTCGTTGATCGGCACCTGACGGTTCGTCGAACCGATGGGCCGGGCCGGCAACCCGCGAGGTTTTTCGGGTTCTGGCAGCACCCTAACACATGGTAGGCACCCCTAAACGTGGCCTACTACTTTTCGTCGTACTTAGCTCCGCGCTAGTCCTCGGACCCTTCGCTCCCGCGTTGCAACAGCGGAATCAATGTCACCACGATCGCGACCAGAATGGCCGCCACGACGACCGCTCCGGTGTAGCGCGGATCGAAGAAGATCGTGGCTGCCGCACCGAAGGCGATGATGCCCACCCATAGGTAGATCAGCAGCACGGCGCGGCGATGCGAGTGCCCTATCTGCAGCAACCGGTGATGCAGGTGCATCTTGTCGGGGCTGAGCGGGCTACGGCCGGCCCGGGTGCGCCGCACGATGGCCAGCAACGTGTCCAGTGCCGGCACCAGCATCACGGCGATCACCAGTAGGAACGGCGACATCAACGCGAACACGTCGCGGGCACCGTAGGCGTTCTGCGAGATCGGCCCCGCGGCCGTGGTCGACGCCGCACCCAACATCAGGCCGATCAGCATCGAACCGGAGTCGCCCATGAAGATCTTGGCCCGGTGGAAGTTGTGCGGCAGGAAACCCAGACAGGCCCCGGCCAGAACCACCGAGATCACCGCGGGCGGGTAGAACAGCACGTCGCCACCGTGGTCGCGCAGCAGCCCGACCGAGAAGATGCAGATCGCCAGCGCGGTGATCAGCCCCAGCCCTGCGGCCAGGCCGTCCAGCCCGTCGACGAAGTTCATCGCGTTGACGATCGACACCGTCAGCGCGAGCGTCAACAGGATCGACGACACCTGGTCGAGCACGATGGTGCCCACTCCCCCGATCGGGATGTAGAGCACGCTCCATGCCACACCCATCGTGACCAGCACGCTGGCCGCGGTGATCTGCCCGGCGAATTTGGTCAGGGCGTCCAGGCCCCAACGATCGTCGATCAATCCGATGGCCATGATCAGCCCGCCCGCCACCACGACTGCGGGCATACCGGTGGAGTAGACGAAACCCCGTGTGAGTGCGGGCAGTTGGGAGGCCAGCAGCACCGCGGCGGCCACCCCGATGTACATGGCCAACCCGCCCATCCGCGGTATCGGTTGTACGTGGACGTCACGCTCGCGCGGATAGGCGACGGCGCCGATCCGGATGGCCAGCACGCGCACCCAGCCGGTGGCGAAGTACGTGATGATAGCGGCGGTCAACCCGACGAGCGCGAGTTCACGCAGCGGTACTCCGGCACCCCGGTCCGACAGGGCAAGAAGCCCGGCTTGACTCGCGGAGATCAATTGGTCGCCGGCCGTCATCACCGATGAACCGTACTGCAGCAAGCTGAGATCACTCCGTAGGTGTTGTTGTGAGCGTGGACGTTTCCACGCCGACGACCCTGGCGATGTCGGCCGCGCTGATCGGGCCGGTCCGCAGGATGCGCGGCTGGTCACCGGTGAGGTCGACGATGGTGGAGGCGGCCTGTTGTTCGGCGGGCCCGCCGTCGAGATAGACCTCGACCTTGTCGCCGAGTTGCTCGTGGGCCTGAGCCGCGGTGACCGCGGCGGGCCGGCCCGAGACATTCGCGCTGGACTGGGCCATGGGCCCGACCTCCCGCAGCAGCTCGATGGCCACCGGGTGCAGCGGCATCCGGAGCATGACGCTGCCGTTGGCGTCCCCGAGGTCCCATTGCAGTGACGGCGCCTGCGTGACCACCAGGCTCAGCGCGCCCGGCCAGAATGCGCGGATGAGTTCGCGGGCGGCCGGCGGCACCGAATAGACCAGCCCGTCGATGGTGTTCCACGAGCCGACGAACACACCGACGGGCATGTTGCGGCCACGGCCTTTGGCGGCGAGCAGACTGCCGACCGCATCACGATCGAAGGCGTCCGCACCGATCCCGTAGACGGTGTCGGTCGGCATGACCACAAGCCTGCCGCCCTTCACCGCGCTGATCGCCGAGGCGATACCAGTCGTGCGCTCATCGGCATCGCTGCAATCGAAGATGGTCATGTCGGCTCCCCGGTCGGTGCGCGCATCAGCTCAGCTTCTCCCAATCCGGGTCGCCGTGACAAAGCGGGGTCGTCCGGCGAGGTCACGACGTGCGGTGACCTCACTGAAGTGCCCGTCGTGGGCGAAGACCTCGACGGACAGCTCAGAGGTGGTGTCGTCGTGCTCGACGGCGCACGGCGCACCGTCGCGCAACCACCGGGCGGCCAGCGCGACGATCGGCCGGATCACCGACATGCCGTCGGCGCCACCGAACAGGGCGTGCGCGGGATCGTGTTCGGCCACTTCCGGTTCCAGGACGGCGGCCTCGGGGATATAGGGCGGGTTGGACACCAGCAGGTCCACCCGGTCATCGAGTTCGGGCAACAGGTCCGGGGCGGTGACGTCGGCGTCGAGGATTTCGACGTGCGTCCCTGCCGCGTTGCGACGCGCGAATTCCAGGGCCGCGGGCGAGTTCTCCACCGCCATCACCCGGGCATCGGGCCACTGCGCGGCCAGCGCCAGCGCCAGCGCACCCGAACCCGTGCACAGGTCGACGATGAGGGGGTTGGACGGGAGCCGTTGCGCGCAGGCCCACTCGAGCAGCGCTTCGGTCTCCGGCCGGGGAATGAACACCCCGGGGCCGACCGCGAGCGTCAACGGGCCGAATGGCGCGGTGCCGATCAGGTGTTGCAGGGGAATCCGGCGGGACCGGGCGGCGACGAGTTCTTCGTAGGCCTGCTCGAACCGTTCATCGGGGTCATCGAGAAACATCAACCGGCTGCGGTCGACGCCCGCGACGTGCGCGGCGAGCAGTTCGGCGTCGATGCGCGGAGAGGCCACGCCGGCGGCGGCCAGGCGTGCCGTCGCGGCCGCGACCGCCTGCCGCACCGGCGTCATGACTGCTGCTGCAGCCGGGCCTGTTTGTCGGCGGTGCCCAGCGCGTCGAGCAGCGCGTCCATGTCCCCGTCGAGCACCTGGTCGAGGTTGTGCGCCTTGAAGTTGATGCGGTGGTCCGCGATCCGGTTCTCGGGAAAGTTGTAGGTGCGGATCCGCTCGCTGCGGTCGACCGTGCGGATCTGGCTGGCGCGATCGGCCGAGGCGTCGGCCGACGCCTGCTCCTCCGCCAGCGCCTGCAGCCGGGCGGCGAGCACCACCATGGCGCGGGCCTTGTTCTGCAGCTGCGAGCGTTCGTTCTGGCAGGTCACGACGATGCCCGTGGGCAGGTGGGTGATGCGCACCGCCGAGTCGGTGGTGTTGACGCCCTGACCGCCCTTACCGGAGGACCGGTACACGTCGATGCGCAGATCCGATTCGTCGATCTGCACCTGCTCCACGTCTTCGGGCTCCGGATAGACCAGGACGCCGGCAGCGGAGGTGTGCACGCGGCCCTGCGATTCGGTGACGGGCACCCGTTGCACGCGGTGAACGCCACCCTCGAACTTCATCCGCGACCAGACGCCGTCGGCGGAATCGCCCTTGCCGGCGATGGTGATGGTGGCGTCCTTGTAGCCGCCGAGGTCAGACCACGTCTCGTCGAGCACGGTGACCGTCCAGCCGTGCCGCTCGGCGTACCGGATGTACATGCGCGCCAGGTCGGCGGCGAACAGTGCCGACTCCTCCCCGCCCTCCCCGGACTTGACCTCCAGCACGATGTCGTCGGCATCGTGCGGGTCGCGAGGTGCGAGCTGGTCGGTCAGCTGGGCGTCGAGTTCGGCGACCTTGGCGGTCAGCTCGTCCACCTCGGCGGCGAAGCTGGCGTCGTCGGCGGCGAGTTCACGGGCGGCCTCGAGGTCGCCGCGGGCGGCCTCCAACTTGCGGTAGGTACCCACGACCGGTGACACCTGGGCGAACCTCCGGCCCACCTTGCGGGCGGCGGAGGCATCGGCGTGCAGGTTGGGATCGGCGAGCTGGCGCTCCAGGTCCGCGTGCTCAGCGAGCAGCGCCTCGATCGCGGGTGCGGTATCCGTCACGTCAGCCTCCTCCAACTTTCTCCGGAAACGAGAACAGCGCCCAGATCTGACGCATATGCGACAGATCGGGCGCCGTTGACGTAGCTACTTGTCGGCTGCAGCAGCCTGATCACCGGCAGGCTTGCGCTTGCCGTACCGCTTCTCGAAGCGGGCCACGCGGCCGCCGCTGTCGAGGATCTTCTGCTTGCCGGTGTAGAACGGGTGGCACTGCGAGCAGACCTCGACCACGATCTGGCCGCTCTGCTTGGTGCTACGGGTCTGGAAGGTGTTGCCGCAACCACAGTGCACCGTGGTCTCGACATACTCCGGATGAATGCCTGTTTTCATGGTTCCTCTTCAATCGTTGGCCCGGGTCGCCCGCACGGACGTGAACCGGGACCGAGGGTCGGCGGTCCATTATGCCAGGTCAACCGCCAACCTCCTAAACGCGCGATAACCGGCCGCTATTCCTGGCCGGGACTCGTCAGATGGCCGCGTACGACGTACCGTCGCGCTTCCACACCACCCGGCCGGCCGGGTCAGCGCCGAGGGCGACCAGTTCGCGCTTGAGGATCTTGTTGGTCGCGGTGCTGGGCAGATCCTCGGCCAGCCAGACGTACCGCGGCCAGGACTTGGGCGACAGATCCGCCTGACCGGCGAGGAATTCGGCAAACGCTTCCGGGGCGAGCTCCTGGCCGTCGCGCAGCACGATGGCGGCCATCACCTGATCGCCGACGAACTCGTCGGGTACCGGGTAGACCGCCACCCGGCTGATCGCCGGCTGCCGCAGCAGGATTCGCTCGATGGGGGCGGCGGTGATGTTCTCGCCGTCCACCCGCATCCAGTCCGCGGTTCGGCCGGCCAGGTAGATCCAGCCGTCGGCGTCGCGGTAGGCCAGGTCACCCGACCAGTACATGCCGTGCCGAAGCCGTTCATCGGTCGCGCCCTGATCGTTGTGGTAGCCGCGGAACATCCCGCTGCCGTTAGTGTTGACCAGCTCACCGGTGGCGGCGTCGGCGTTGACCAGGGCTCCGGTGTCGTCGAATTCCGCGATTGCGCACTCTTCGACGGTCTCCGGGTCGTAGATCGCCACCCCGGGGAAACCCTGGCCGACGCTGCCGGCCGGTGTGCCTTCGGATCGGGTGATGATGATCGCCAGCTCGGTCGATCCGAAGCCGTCCCACACGCTGCAGCCGAACCGGCGGCTGAACTCGTCGATGTCACGGTCGGCCGCCTCGTTGCCGAATGCCACCCGCAGCGTGTTGTCGTGGTCGTCGGACTGCTCGGCGGTGGCCAGGATGTAGGCCAGCGGCTTGCCCACATAGTTCATGTACGTCGCGCCGTAGCGGCGGATGTCCGGCAGGAAGCCGGACGCGGAGAACTGTGCCGGCGCCATGGATGCGCCCGAACTGAGTGCGACGCCCCACCCCGCGTACACCCCGTTCGAGTGGAACAACGGCATGGCCAGGTAGCAGGTGTCCGCGTCGGTGAGGTCGTAGCGCTGTACCAGCGCCGCAGCCGAGAACAGCACGATCGAGTGGGCCACCTCGACAGCCTTGGGCTCGCCGCTGGTCCCAGAGGTGAAGATCATCATGAACGTGTCGTCGGGCCCCACCTCGCGGTGCGGGGTGAGTTCCCGTGGCGACCAGGTGGTCTCGGAAACGTCGATGACGGTGACGCCCGGCAGGTCGACACCGTCGAGCAGCTGGCGATGCTGGTCGTCGACCAGGACGACCTGACACTCGACCCGGGCGATGTCCCGGGCCAGCGCGTCGCCGCGACGGGTGTTGTTGATACCGCACAGCACGTAGCCGCCGAGCGCCGCGGCGGCGAGCGCGGTCAGCATGTCGGGGGTATTGCCCAGGAGTGTGCCGACATGCAGTGGACGCTGCGGATCGGCCATCCCGATCAACGCGGCAGCCTGAGCTTTCGCCTCGGCCACGTGCTCGCGCCAGGTCCAGGTGCGATCGCCGTACTTGACGGCGACCGTGTCGCCTCCTTCGCGCTCGCGGAGCAACTGCTGCAGCGTTTCGGCCATCCGGTAATTCCCCAAGGATCAGTGAACAGAATTAGAAAACTGTCTACCATGGTTGTGGCGCGACGGATACACCCTTGGCAGAATCATGTACCTAACCCCATCAGAAGACCAGGAGACACCACAGTTGACCAGCACCACGTCTCCGCGCAGCGTGCGAGATCGACTGATAGACGCTGCCGAAGAATGCCTGCGCACCAAGGGCATTCGCGCGACCACGGTCTCGGAGGTGGCCGAGGCCGCAGGCGTGTCCCGCGGGTGGCTGTACCGCCACTTCCCTGACAAGGTGACGCTGCTGGGCGCGGTGATCGTCCGGCTCACCGACACGTTCTGGTCGGAAGCGCAGGCCGTGCTCGAGCAGATCGACGGACTGGACCGGCAGATCGCCTGGGGTGTGGGCAACGGCCTGCGGGCGTACGACGACCCAGGCGCGGTGGTGATGAAACTCCGCACCGAGGAACCCGAGGAATTCGCCGCCTGCGCCGGCGCCGGCGTGCAGGGCATGATCCCCGACCTGGCCGAATTCTGGTCGCCCTATCTGGTGGCCGCACGCGACCGCGGCGAGGTCCGCGCCGACATCGACATCCCCGAGGCATCGGAATGGGTTGCGCGAGTATTGATCTCGCTGGCGACCGTGCCGGGCAACACGCTCGACCCCAGCGATCCGGACGCGGTGCTGACCCAGGTTCGGCGCTACTTGATGCCCGGGTTGCGCCCCGATCCCACCGCCTGACGGTACGAAAAAGGCCCCCGAACAATCGGGGGCCTTTCGCGTGTCTACAGCGCTCAGTCGACGTCCATCGAGCCTGGGGCGGTCTTGGAGACCTGCACCAGGAACTCGTAGTTGGTCTTGGTCTTGCGCAGCTGGCTCATCAGCAGGTCGATGGCCTGGTGTGAATCCAGCCCGGACAACACCCGGCGCAGCTTGTGCACGATCGCGAACTCATCCGGGCTGAGCAGCAGCTCGTCCTTGCGGGTGCCGGACGGGTTGACGTCGACCGCGGGGAACACCCGGCGCTCGGCGATCTTGCGGTCCAGCTTGAGCTCGGCGTTGCCGGTGCCCTTGAACTCCTCGAAGATCACGGTGTCACCGGTCGAACCGGTCTCGACCATGGCCGTGGCGATGATCGTCAGCGAGCCGCCGTGCTCGATGTTGCGTGCCGCGCCGAGGAACCGCTTGGGCGGGTACAGCGCGGTGGAGTCCACACCACCGGACAGGATGCGGCCCGAAGCCGGCGACGCGTTGTTGTACGCGCGGCCCAGGCGGGTGATCGAGTCGAGAAGGACGACCACATCTTTGCCCTGCTCGACCAGGCGCTTGGCCCGCTCGATCGCCAGCTCGGCAGCCTGCGTGTGGTCTGACGGCGGACGGTCGAAGGTCGAGGCGATGACCTCACCCTTCACCGAGCGCTGCATGTCGGTGACCTCTTCCGGACGCTCGTCGACGAGCACCACCATGAGGTGGCATTCCGGATTGTTCTTGGTGATCGCGTTGGCGATGTCCTGCATGATCGTGGTCTTACCGGCCTTGGGCGGCGACACGATCAGGGCACGCTGACCCTTACCGATCGGCATGATCAGGTCGATGACGCGGGTGGTCAGCCGCTCGGGCGTGGTCTCCAGGCGCAGCCGCTGGTTCGGGTACAGCGGGGTCAGCTTGGTGAAATCAGGCCGGTTCTTGGCCGCTTCGACCGGACCGCCGTTGACACTGTCCAAGCGCACCAGCGGGTTGAACTTCTGCCGCGGGTTGTTGCCGCCGCTCTCACCGCCCTCGCGGGGCACACGGACCGCACCGGTGACCGCGTCGCCGCGGCGCAGACCGTTCTTGCGCACCATGTTCATGGACACGTAGACGTCGTTCGGCCCGGCAAGGTAGCCCGAGGTACGGACGAAGGCGTAGTTGTCGAGGACATCGAGGATGCCGGCGACCGGCTGGACGACGTCGTCCTCACGCAGCTCGGTCTCGTTACCGCCCTCGGCGCCACGCTCTCCGCGGCGGCGACGGTCACGGTCACGGAACCGGCGGCCGCGGCGGCCCTGGCGGCCATCGCCATCGCCGTCATCGTCGTTGTTGCCCGACGAGTTACCGCCCCGGTTCTGCTGGTTGTCCTGCTGATCGGACTGGTCGCGGCCCTGACCCCGGTCCTGCTTCTGGTCGCGGTCCTGCTTCTGGTCGCGCTTGTCGTCCTGCTTGTTCTCGGCCTTGTTCTCGTCGCCGGACTGCTCGCGCTTCTCGCGTCGTTCCTGACGCTCACGCTTGGCAGGCTTTTCCTGCTGCTCGGCGGCGGGCTCGGCGTCTTTGGTTTCGGCAGGGGCTTCCGCCTTCGCCTCAACCTTCACGGCCTCGTTGCCCGCGTCGTCCTGGGCGGCGTCGGCGGCAGGAGCGCCGGCCTGGCGCGAGGAACCCCGACGCTCACGGCGACGGGTCGCGGGCTGCTCAGCGGCCTCGGCAGCGGCTTCCGGCTGGGCGTCGGCGGGGGCGTTCTTGGGGGCCTCGGCGGCTCCGTTGGATTCGCCACGATGGGCACGAATGGCTGCGATCAATTCACTCTTACGCAAACCGGACGCGCCCTCAACACCGATTTCCTTGGCCAGCGCTCGCAGCTCAGGCAGCACCATGGTCGACAGCGACGCGGGACGGGCGCTCGAAGCGCGCCGCGCGGTGTCCGATCCGGGCGCAGAGGCAGCAGCCGGCGCCGCGGTGTCGGCGGTCGCAGTGCTTTCAGATGTCACGGCATTCGGTAAATCCCCAGCGCCATTGGCGCTGTCAGCCGTGAAGAGGTCCGTATCTGTCACGGATTTCCTTTCTTTCCCTCGCTCATCAGGTAGCGCGAGGGGTTCCCCAAAGGTCGATGCGCGTTCAGCTGAACCGCTGAGCGCGTAGCTCACACCGTCGCCTGCGCAACGGCGATCGCCAGGATTCGCCGAGATGGCGAACCGTCAGTCCACGAGTAGAACACAAGAAGATTGGGTGGTCGTCCTGGTGTCGACGCAGGCAGAGACCCTGCGAGTGCTGGACGAGAGCGAGAATATCTCGCTTTGGTGAAGTAATCAAGCAACGTCGACGCTGGGCGTGTGGCGTTTGCTTCCTCTTGTGTCACTCATCATCAGTTCCTGGCGGCCACACCCGACGTCCAGCGGACGCCCGCTCCGACCGACATCTCCCTGACGGTGAACCCGTTGGCAGTGCCGTAATCAAGGGCCTCATCAGGCAATCCCACCTGGGAACTCATCCCCAGAACCGTGGGCCCGGCCCCGGACAGCACTGCTGCCACTCCACAACGCCGCAGGAGTTGCAGGTATTCCGCCGAGGCCGGCATCGCCGCGGCGCGTTGTGGCTGATGCAACACATCTTGGGTGGCGGCCATCAGCAGATCCGGACGGTCGCTCAACGCCACGACGAGCAGGGCTGCGCGGCTGAGGTTGAATCGCGCGTCGGTGTGACTGACCTGCTCGGGTAGCACCGCGCGGGTCTCCGCAGTGGACGACCGCTGCTGCGGAACCGCGGGAAACAGCCGGATGTCCGGATGAACCCGAATCGGCGCCGCGCGGTAGCGCGGCCTCGCGTCGTCACCGGTCTCGGTCCAGGACACCACGGCTCCGCCCAGCACCGCCGCCGCGGCGTTGTCCGGATGCCCCTCGAACTCACTGGACAGCTGAATCAGCTGTTCCTCGCTCATCGGATCCGAACCAGCCTGTGCGACAAGACCATTGACCACAGCCAGACCTCCGACGACCGCGGCGGCCGAGGATCCGAGCCCACGCGAATGCGGAATCTCGTTGCGGCAGCGCACGATCAGTCCGGCGGCGCGATGGCCGGTGGCCTGCAGACCCGCCTCGATGGCCCGCACCACCAGGTGTGTCGCATCGAGCGGCACCTGGCCCGCACCCTCACCCTCGACCTCCAGCTGAAGGCCGGATTCGGTTGTCTCGACGATGATCTCGTCGTACAGGCTCAACGCCAAGCCCAGGCTGTCGAATCCTGGGCCGAGATTGGCGCTGGACGCCGCGACGACAGCGGTGGCCGTGAGTCCGGCGGGCAGGGTGTTGGTCACCAGGCTCAGACCAGTCCGAGCTTGGCAACGACGGCAACCGGATCCACCGGCACCGCCGTGACGGTGGGCATGTCCTTGAGCGCGGTGTCGGGGTCCTTGAGACCGTTGCCGGTGACCGTGCAGACCACGGTCGAGCCACGCTTGACCCAGCCGTCCTCGATCGACTTGAGCAGACCGGCCACGCTGGCCGCCGACGCGGGTTCGACGAAGACGCCTTCACTGCGCGCGATCAGGTGATACGCCGCCAGGATCTCCTCGTCGGTGGCCGCCAGGAACCGGCCCTTGGACTGCTGCTGGGCCTCGACCGCTCCCGACCACGAGGCCGGCGAACCGATCCGGATGGCGGTGGCGATGGTCTCGGGTTCCTTCACCGGCTCGCCCAACACCAGCGGGGCGGCTCCGGCAGCCTGGGTGCCGAGCATGCGCGGGAGCCGGTCCGACAGACCGTCGCGGTGGTACTCGGTGTAGCCCTTCCAGTAGGCGGTGATGTTGCCCGCGTTGCCCACCGGCAGCGCGTGCACGTCGGGGGCGGTGCCCAGCGCGTCGACGATCTCGAACGCGGCGGTCTTCTGCCCCTCGATGCGGTACGGATTGACCGAGTTCACCAGGGCGATGGTCGGGAAATCGGCGGTGATCTTGCGGGCCAGTTCCAGGCAGTCGTCGAAGTTGCCGTCGACCTGGATGATCTTGGCGCCGTACATGACCGCCTGCGCCAGCTTGCCCATCGCGATCTTGCCCTGCGGGATCAGCACCGCACAGGTGATGCCGGCCTGGGCGGCGTAGGCCGCCGCCGAGGCCGAGGTGTTACCGGTGGAGGCACACATCACGGCCTGCTGTCCGCGGGCCAGCGACTCGGTGACCGCCACGGTCATGCCGCGGTCTTTGAAGGATCCGGTCGGGTTGAGCCCCTCGACCTTGAGATGCACCGTGCAGCCGGTGAGTTCGCTCAGGCGCTTGGCGTGGATGAGTGGCGTGCCGCCCTCCAGCAAGGTGATCGGCGTCCAGTTGTCGCCGACCGGCAGCCGATCGCGGTAGGCCTCGATCAGTCCCGGCCAGGGCCGGTGCACCGGCCCGGCGCTGGTCTTTCCTTGCGTCCCGGGGTTCATGCGTTCGTTCCTTCCATACGCAGCACGCTGTTGATGGTCTGCACCACGTCGAGATCGGCCAGCGCCTCGACGGTTTCCGACAGCGCGGCATCGGTGGCCTGGTGGGTGACGACCACGATGCGTGCACCGCACGGCTGCCCGCCCTCGTCGACCATGCCTTCCTGGCGCACCTCGGCGATGCTGACCTCACGCTTGGCGAATTCGGCTGCCACGGCGGACAACACACCGGGCCGATCCGAGACGTTCATGTTGACGTAGTAGCGGGTGGGGATGAATCCGATCGGGGCGATCGGGAGCTTCGCGTACTTGGATTCCCGCGGACCACGGCCACCCTGGACCCGGTTGCGCGCGGCCATCACGACGTCGCCCATCACGGCCGACGCGGTCGGCGCTCCCCCGGCACCCTGGCCGTAGAACATCAGCCGACCGGCTGCCTCGGCCTCGACCACCACCGCGTTGAAGGCACCGTTGACGGCGGCCAGCGGGTGCGTCAACGGCACCAGCGCCGGGTAGACGCGCGCCGAAACACGTTGCTTGCCTTCGTCACTGGTGAGCCGCTCGCAGATGGCCAGCAGCTTGATGGTGCAACCCAGCGCCCGGGCCGACTCGAAGTCGGCGGCGCTCACCTTGGTGATGCCTTCGCGATAGACGTCGTCGGCGGTCACCCTGGTGTGGAAGGCGATCGAAGCCAGAATCGCCGCCTTGGCCGCGGCATCATAGCCCTCGACATCGGCGGTGGGATCGGCCTCGGCGTAGCCCAGCGCACTGGCATCGGCCAGGGCCGAGTTGTAATCGGCTCCGGTGCTGTCCATCTCGGACAGGATGTAGTTGGTCGTGCCGTTGACGATGCCGGCCACCCGCAGCACCGAATCACCGGCCAGCGACTGGGTCAGCGGGCGGATGACCGGAATGGCACCGGCCACCGCTGCCTCGAAATACAGGTCGACGCGCGCCTTTTCGGCGGCCTGCGCCAGTTCACCGGTGGACTGCGCCATCAGCGCCTTGTTGGCGGTGACCACCGACTTGCCCTGTTCGAGTGCGGCCAGGATGGCCTTGCGGGCCGGCTTCACCGGGCCCATCAACTCGACCACGATGTCGACGTCGTCGCGCGACACCAGTTCGATGATGTCGTCGGTGAGCAGCTCCTTGGGCACCCCACGGTCACCGGAGACCTTGCGCACGCCGATGCCGCGCACCTCGAGCGGCGCACCGATGCGGGCAGCCAGGTCGGCGGCGCTCTCGTTGATGATGCGCACCACTTCGCTGCCGACGTTGCCCAGCCCCAGTACCGCTACGCCGATGGGCTTCTCACTCATTGACCACTCACCTCCAGGCTCAAAAGGTCGTCGACGGTCTCCCGACGGAGCACCAACCGCGTCTTGCCGTCCTTCACTGCCACCACGGCCGGACGGCACAGCAGGTTGTACCGGCTCGACATCGAGTAGCAGTAGGCGCCGGTCGCGGCGACCGCCAGCAGGTCGCCCGGCGCGATGTCATCGGAGACCCAGGTGTCGCGAACGACGATGTCACCGGTCTCGCAGTGCTTTCCGACGATGCGCGCCAGGGCCGCCGATGCGTCGCTGACCCGGGAGACCAGGCGCGCGTCGTACTCGGCGTCATACAGGGCGGGGCGGATGTTGTCGCTCATCCCGCCGTCGACGCTGACGTAGCGCCGCTGCGCGGTGGCGCTGACCGCGACGTCCTTGACGGTGCCGACCTCGTAGAGGGTGATGGTGCCCGGTCCGGCAATGGCGCGGCCCGGCTCCACCACGAGCTTCGGCGTCGGCAGACCGACCGCCTCGGACTCGCTGCGCACGATGGCCAGCAGCTTGTCGGCCAGCTCCTTCATCGGCGGCGGATCATCTTGGGGCACATAGGAAATACCCAGGCCACCACCCAGGTCGATGATCGACATCTGCGAGGTCTTCTCGACACCGAATTCGGAGACGACGTCACGCAGCAGGCCGATCACCCGGTGGGCGGCCAGTTCGAAGCCGGCCACGTCGAAGATCTGGCTGCCGACATGGCAGTGCAGGCCGACCAGCCGCAGGTTGTCGGTGGCGAACACCTTGCGCACCCCGTCCATCGCCGCACCGCTGGCGAGCGACAGGCCGAACTTCTGGTCCTCGTGCGCGGTCGAGATGAACTCGTGGGTGTGCGCCTCCACACCCGGGGTCACCCGGACCAGCACGTCCTGGACGATGCCCGCCGCTCCGGCGACTTCGTCCAGGCGCTCGATCTCGATCAGCGAGTCGACCACCACGTGGCCGACCCCGGCCTTGACGGCGGCAGTCAGCTCCGTGACGGATTTATTGTTGCCGTGCAACGTGATTCGTTCCGGCGGGAACTCCGCGTGCAACGCGACGGCGAGCTCTCCCCCGGTTGCGACGTCGAGCGAGAGGCCTTCCTGGTTGACCCAGCGCGCGATCTCGCTGCACAGGAACGCCTTGGCCGCGTAATGCACATGATCGCCGCCGCCGAACGCCGCGGCGATCTCGCGGCAGCGTGACCGGAAGTCGTCCTCGTCGATCACGAAGAGCGGGGTGCCGTACTCGGCCGCCAACTCGGTGACCGGCACTCCGGCGATCGACACCACGCCGTCGGCGCCGCGAACCAGGTTGCGCGGCCACACATTCGGCGCCAGCAGCAGGATCTCGTCGGGTGACTGCGGCTTGGCGGGTGCACCCGGGTGGTGGATCTCTTCGGCGTGCCGGGGCCCGGCGGGGTGCGCGTTCACATCCGCTCCGGGGCAGTGACGCCGAGGATGGCCAGACCGTTGGCGATCACCTGGCGGGTGGCCTCGCACAGCGCCAACCGCGCCGCGTTCAGGTCGCCCGGTTCCTCATCGCCCTGCGGCAGCACCCGGCAGGCATCGTAGAAGCGGTGGTAGTCGCCGGCCAGGTCTTCCAGGTAGCGGCACACGCGGTGCGGCTCACGCAGCGCGGCAGCGGCTTTGAGCACCCTGGGGAACTCGCCCAGGTTGCGGATCAGGATGCCCTCTTTGTCGTGGGTCAGCAGATCCAGGTGCGCGGTATCGGCGGTGACGCCGAGATCGGCCGCGTTGCGGGCCAGCGCCGACAACCGGGCGTGCGCGTATTGCACGTAATAGACCGGGTTCTCGTTGGACGCGCTGGACCACAGAGCCAGGTCGATGTCGATCGGCGTGTCCACCGAGGAGCGGATGAGTGAGTACCGGGCGGCGTCGACGCCGATGGCCTCGACCAGATCGTCGAGGGTGATGACGGTGCCGGCGCGCTTGCTCATCCGGACCGGCTGGCCGTCGCGGACCAGGTTGACCATCTGGCCGATCAGCACCTCGACGGTGTCCGGGTTGTCACCCAGCGCCGCGGCGGCGGCCTTCAGGCGCGCGATGTAGCCGTGGTGGTCGGCGCCGAGCATGTAGATGCACAGGTCGAACCCGCGCTGGCGCTTGTCCAGGTAGTAGGCGAGGTCGCCGGCGATGTAGGCCGCGTTGCCGTCGCTCTTGATGACGACACGGTCCTTGTCGTCGCCGAATTCGGTGGTGCGCAACCAGGTTGCGCCGTCCTTCTCGTAGATATTGCCGGTCTCGCGCAGCTTGGCGATGGCCTGGTCGACCCGGCCGGACGTGTGCATCGAGTCTTCGTGGGTGTACACGTCGAAGTCGGTGCCGAACTCGTGCAGCGATTCCTTGATGTGGGTGAACATCAGGTCCACACCGATCTCACGGAAGGTTTCCTGCTGCTCGTCGGCGGGCAGGCTCATCACATCGGGCCGCTTGGCCAGCACGGCCGCGGCGATGTCGTTGATGTAGCTGCCGGCGTAGCCGTCCTCCGGGGCCGGTTCGCCCTTGGCCGCGGCGACCAATGAGCGGGCGAACCGGTCGATCTGGGCGCCGTGGTCATTGAAGTAGTACTCGCGGGTGACGTCGGCGCCCTGCGTGGTCAGCAGCCGGCCCAGCGCGTCACCCACGGCGGCCCAGCGGGTCCCGCCGATGTGGATGGGTCCGGTCGGGTTGGCGGAGACGAACTCCAGGTTGACCTTCTCGTTCAGCTCGGCCGAGTTGCCGTACGCCGCGCCCGCGTCGAGCACGTTGGTGATGATGACGCCCTGCGCGGAGGCCTCGATGCGCAGGTTGACGAAGCCGGGACCGGCAACCTCGGCGGCGGCGATGCCGTCAGCAGCGGCCAGCGCGGCGGCCAGCCAGCCGGCCAGCTCGCGCGGATTGACGCCGACCTTCTTACCGAGCTGCAGCGCCAGGTTGGTCGCGTAGTCGCCGTGCTCGAGGTTGCGCGGGCGCTCGACCGTGACGGTGTCGGGCAACGCGGCGGTGTCCAGGTCGTGTTCGGTCAGCACTGCGGCGGCAGTAGCCTTGAGCAGCTCTGCGAGGTCGGCGGGGGTCACGAGGGTCCATCCTATGGTCTGGGGTCCCCGCGCCCCGAATCCGTATTCGCTCTTCCATGCGCTACGCTATGCAAGCCCAATCGGCGCAGCTGATCTTCAGCCCGCGCCCCCGTAGCTCAGGGGATAGAGCGTCTGCCTCCGGAGCAGAAGGCCGCAGGTTCGAATCCTGCCGGGGGCACTCTTCAAAACTCACTCTACCTGCGAAAACAGGTCACACGGGGCTGTTGCTGCCCTTCGTCCACGCCCACGCGGTCAGCCGCCACTCCCCGGCGACTCTGCGCAGCGCGATTGTGAAGACCGCCCCGGTCTGCGTGACCTTCTGACCATTGAGGTCGAACGTCATCGTCGTCGGGACGACGACATACCCGGTATCTCCGTTGGCATCGACATGTCGCGGCTCGCCGAGCGTGACGTGGTAGCCGGACGCACCGAGATGCGCGCCCTCCGCGAGCACGTCGCGCCACCAGTCCCGAGCGGCGGTCGGCCCCTGCCACACGTGCGGCGCCATTCCGTCCAGGATCTGCATCGGATCGGCACAGACTGCTGCCATCGCGTCGACGTCGCCCCGGTTGAACGCGTCGATGTACTGGCGGACCGCCGCCATCGGATCATTCGGCTCAGCCATGCCTAAAACTCTATAGAATATTTTCTATAGAGTTTGAGGGAAGGACGCAGCAGTGATCACTTTGTCCGCAGAAGAGCAGGCCATCGTCAGTACCGTCCGCGACTTCGTCGACAAGCAGGTCCGGCCCGTGGTCCGCGAACTCGAGCACGCCAACACCTACCCCGAAGAGCTCATCGAGGCGATGAAGGAGATGGGCATTTTCGGGCTCGCGATCCCGGAACCGTATGGCTTCGCCGCTGTTTCGATGCCGTGCTACGCCCAGGTCACCGAGGAACTCGCGCGCGGCTGGATGAGCCTGGCCGGCGCGATGGGCGGGCACACCGTGGTCTCCAAGCTGCTGCTGCAGTTCGGCACCGAGGAGCAGAAGCAGAAATACCTCCCCCGGATGGCCACCGGTGAGCTCCGCGCGACGATGGCCCTGACCGAACCCGGTGGCGGCTCCGACCTGCAGGCCATGCGGACGGTCGCGACAGAGGACGCGTCGGGCTATGTGATCAACGGGTCGAAGACCTGGATCAGCAATGCCCGCAAGGCGGGCCTGGTCGCGCTGCTGTGCAAGACCGATCCGGCCGCGACCCCCGCCCACAAGGGGGTCTCGATCCTGTTGGTGGAGAAGGTCCCCGGCTTCACGGTCTCGAAGGACCTGCCGAAACTGGGTTACAAGGGCGTCGAGAGCTGTGAGATCAATTTCGTTGACTGCCAAGTGGGTTCGGATGCGCTGCTGGGCGGAGTCGAAGGACGTGGCTTCGCGCAGATGATGAAGGGACTCGAGGTCGGCCGGATCCAGGTCGCGGCCCGGGCAACCGGTGTGGCCCGGGCCGCCTTCGATGACGCACTTCAGTACGCGCAGGACCGGGAGAGCTTCGGGGTGCCGATCTGGCAGCACCAGTCGGTCGGCAACATGCTGGCCGACATGGGCACCAAGCTCTACGCCGCCCGCAGCCTGCTGCTCGACGCGGCCGAGCGGATCGACGCAGGCGGCCGCTGCGACATGGAGGCCGGCATGGCCAAGCTGTTCGCCTCCGAGACCGCGATGGAGATCGCGCTCAACGCGGTACGTATCCACGGCGGCTACGGCTACTCCACCGAGTACGACGTCGAACGCTACTTCCGCGACGCGCCACTGATGATCGTCGGCGAGGGCACCAACGAGATCCAGCGCGGAGTGATCGCCAAGCAGTTGGTCAAACGCGGCGGACTCGACATCTGAGGCGCGCCATGACCGGAAACTCGAAGAGACCCGTGCCGATGCGGTTGTCCGACGTCGCCTCGGCCCACGTTCGCGAACTCATCGTTTCGGGGCAGCTGCATTCCGGAGAGTTCATCCGACCGGAGACGGTCGCCGATGAACTCGGGATCAGCGCCACCCCGGCGCGCGAAGGCCTGCTCCAACTGCAGACCGAGGGCTTTCTGTCCGTGGAGCCTCGACGCGGTTTCATGGTGACCGCGCTGTCCAGCGACGACATCCGCGACATCTATGACGCCCAGGCACTGTTGGGCGGTGAGCTCACGGCCCGGACTGCCGCCACGATCACGCCGACCGCGGTCGACGAACTCGAACACATCCAGGAGGCGCTCGAACGTGCCGCTGCCGCGAACGATTTCGACGAAGAGGAACGCCTGAACCATCAGTTCCACGCTCTGATCTACCAGCTGAGCGGATCGCGCAAGATGCGCTGGCTGATCAAGACGACGCTGGCATACGCACCGCGTAAGTTCTTCGCCGCGGTGGAAGGGTGGCCCGAAGCCTCGGCCCAGGATCACCGCGCCATCATCGAGCACCTGCGGACCAACGACCCGGAGAAGGCCCGCGCCGCGATGGCCCGGCACATCCGCAATGCCGGGGCGCTACTCGCCGAGCACTTGGCACAGAACGACGGCTCCGCCTGATCGCCACTTCACCAAACTGTGCAGTTTTGGCAAACGAATGTTTGAATCCACACCCGCGCAAAAAAAGTCTTTAGCAAACTGTGCCAAAGGTATACAGTTGCCCCAACGTTTCAGCATTCCTTCAGGGGGGACACAAGCATGCAGAAGTTCGTCGCAGCGGCGGTGGCCGCCGGTGCCTTGAGCGCCGGACTCGCACTCGCCGCGCCGGCCGCGGCGGCACCGAACTGCTCCGACATCGTCGACAAGATCAACAGCGAGGACGGCTACACGCCGACCAGCGGTGAGAAGTGGTCCTGCGCAACCGAGATCCAGGCGAACAAGTGGGCGACGTTCCCGGGCAGCATCACCGGTAAGTGGGGCAGCTTCCCCGCCGACACCGCCGACAAGTGGGCCAATGCCCCCGGCGATGTCGCCAAGAAGTGGAACGACTTCCCCAAGAACCTGAAAGATAAGTGGACCGGGGGCGGTGACGAAGCGGAGTAATCCTCCGAACACCGCCTCACATCAGTGGTGATCCGTTTACAGCGGGTCACCACTGATCTGTCTATGGTCCTTCGTCTGCCCCCACCCCGAGCGCGGCGAGCAGCGCCTCCCGATGCGCGACGAACTCGGGATTGCGATACGTGCGGGCATCCGGCGTTTGGAAGTCCAGGTGACGATCGACGACGAACGATCCGCCATCGAGGACCAGGACCCGGTCGGCCAAGGTGACCGCCTCGTCGACATCGTGGGTCACCAGGAGCACCCCGGGTTCGTATTTCGCACACAGTTCCTTGAGCAGGTGATGCATGCGAACCCGGGTGAGGGCGTCGAGCGCCCCGAAGGGTTCATCGGCCAGCAGCAGCGCGGGGTTGCGCACCAGCGACCGGGCCAGCGCCACCCGTTGTTGTTCACCGCCGGACAGTTCGTACGGCCAGGCCTGTTCGCGTCCGGCCAGGCCGACATCGGCGAGCACCGTGCTGGCCCGCTGCCTCACCTCGCGACCGGACAAACCGAGCGCGACGTTGTCGAGTACCCGCGCCCACGGCAGCAGCCGCGAGTCCTGGAACACCACCGACACATCGCGGGCGACGAACAGGTCCCCTGTTCCGGCGACTCCGTGGTCCAGCCCGGCCAGCGCGCGCAGCAGCGTGCTCTTGCCGGAGCCGCTGCGGCCCAGCAGGGCCACGAACTCGCCCTTGCGGATGGTGAGGTCCACCGCGTCGAGAATCGTTGTGCCACCGAATGATCGGCTGAGCTCCCGGACGACGGCGACTTCCTCGGTCAGGTTCCCAGTGCGCGCCGCCACGACAACGCTCTCCTCTCGATGGCCCGGACCGCGTAGTCGCCGGTGAGTCCGAACACCGCGTAGACCAGCAGGCCCACCACCACCACGTCCAGCTGCCCGTACAGCCGGGCCTGGGTCATCAGATAGCCGATGCCACTGGTGGCGTTGACCTGTTCGACCACCACCAGCGCGGTCCACGAGATGGTGACCGCGAGCCGCAGCCCGGTGAAGAAACCGGGAAGGGCACCGGGGATGGCCACCTTGCGGATGAACTGACTGCGGGAAAGCCCAACGGTTTCAGCAAGTTCGACGTGGCGCAGGTCGACACCCTTGAGCTGTGCGGTGGTGTTGATGTAGACGGGGATCAGCACGCTGGTCGCGATGATGATGATCTTCATGGTGTCGCCGATCCCGAACCAGATGATCGCGAGCGGGATGATGGCCAGGGTCGGCACCGCCCGCTTGACCTGGATGGGCCCGTCGACGATGGCCTCGCCGATGCGGCTCAACCCTGAGATCAACGCGAGCACCAGACCCAATGCCACGCCGATCGCCAATGAGATCGATGCCAGCTTGAGCGAGGCGAGGATGTTCGTGGGCAACCGGCCGTCCGACCACATCTCGCCGATCGTGCGCACGATGTCCAGCGGGTGCGGCAGGGTACGCGGATCCAGGATGCCCAGCTGCGAGGTGACGATCCAGACGACG
Source organism: Mycobacterium sp. 134 (assembly GCF_048282715.1). Classification (NCBI taxonomy): domain Bacteria; kingdom Bacillati; phylum Actinomycetota; class Actinomycetes; order Mycobacteriales; family Mycobacteriaceae; genus Mycobacterium; species Mycobacterium sp. 134. The sequence continues at coordinate 1,850,944 of NZ_JBLVUN010000008.1, read as the reverse complement.
ACCAGCAGAAGCGGTCCGATGGCCAACGACGCGGGGATGGCCCGGCCCCAGCCGCCGGCGGCGCTGCGTGCCCGACCGGTGTTCCAGATGCGGATAGTCCTGGCGTCCGGCGGCACCCGCCCCCAATGTCACCGCCGAAGCGGGCGCCGTCTGGACGGCGGTCACTGTTTACCCGTCGACGTCGCGTTCAGATCGGCGAACCGGGAATCGAATTCCTCCTTGGCGTGCAACTCTTTCCCGGAGAATGCACCCGCCTGCTGCAGCAGGTCGATCGTCTCCTGCTGGGTGTTGATGAGCTCATCGGTGAAGCCCGGCACCGAGGACTTTCCGTCGGCCGCGGCGATGGCCTTGGCGTCCTCGGGGCTGACCTTCTGATCCTTGATCAGGTACTCGTCGATCCAGGTCTGCTTGTTGTCGTTGAGCCATTGTTCGGCGCGGTACCAGGCGATCACGAATTCGCGGATGGCCGCCGCGCGAGCCGGGTCGGACAACGCTTCCTGGCTGGCGTAGACGTAGTACAGGCCGGGGTAGGCACCTGGGGCGTTCGGGATTTCGATGCTGCCCTCCCCCTGCGTGGAAGCGAGGTACCGGACGCGGTCGGGTTGCTTGAGCACCGCGGCGTTGACCTGCTCGGCACGCAGGCCGTCGGCGAACTCGGCCAGACCCAGATTGATCGGCTGCACGTCCTTGATGCTCAGGCCTGCGGACTTCAGGTTGCGTAGCACGACCGCCTGCTGCGCGGTGCCCTCGTTGATCGCAATCTTCTTGCCGGCCAGGTCTTTCAGCGATTTGATGCCCGATCCCGGTGAGGTTGCCAGCACCAGCCCGTTCCCGTCGTATTTCACCGCCCCGACGATGGGCACCCCGGCGTCCGAATACTGCGCGAGGATCGGCGGGACATCACCGACCCGGCCCAGTTGCGCGTTGCCCGACCGGATCGCCTCCAGGCGCAGCGGTCCGCTGCTGAAGTTGGCGTAGGTCACGTCGGCGCTGAGCCGGTCCTGCTCACCGGAGAGTTTGAACAATGTCTTGAGCCGGTTCGCGTCGTCGGCCACCACCAGGCTGGTTCCCGCCGGAACCGCCACCGGAATCGGTGCGTCGGCGGACAGTCCGCCGCTGCCTTGCGTCCCGGATCCAGACGACTGGCAACCGGCCACCACGACCGCGACGAGGCCGGCGGCCAGGATCACCCGGGTCAAGCGGGTCAACGGATTACGCATGTCTGGTTCCCTGTCAGCTCGCGGCCGACACGGAAGCGTCCGCGCCGGTGGTGAATCGGTTGGCCGGCCGGTCCAAACCGAGGTGGTCACGGAGTGTGCTGCCGGTGTATTCCTCGCGGAAGATGCCGCGGCGCTGCAACTCTGGGACGACGTGGTCGACGAACTCGGTCAGTGAGGACGGCAGCGCGGGCGGGATGAGATTGAAACCGTCAGCGGCGCCGGTGGTGAACCATTCCTGGATGGTGTCGGCCACCTGTTCGGGCGTGCCGGCGAACAATCGATGTCCCCGACCACTGCTGAGCCGCAGCAACAACTCCCGGACGGTGAGGTTGTCGGTCTCGACCAACCGCTTCACCAGGGAGAGCCGGCTCTTGATGAAGGTGTCGCCCGGATCCTCGGACGGGAAGCTCAGTTTCCGGTCGAGATCGTCCTTGGTGACCGCGAATCCGACGATGGCGCTCAGTTGTTCGAGCCCGTAATCGGGCACGGTGAGTTCTTCGAACTCGCGTTGACGCTCGCGCGCCTCGGCTTCGGTGCCACCGATGATCGTCGACAACCCGGGCAGAATGTGCACCTGGTCCGGGTTGCGACCGAACCGGCGGATCCGGGCCTTGACGTCGCGGTAGAAGTCGCGAGCCTCGTCCAGCGTGGGCTGCGCGGTGAAGATGGCCTCGGCGTATCTGGCCGCGAGATCCTTACCGGGCTCGGACGATCCGGCCTGGAACAGCACTGGATGCCCTTGCGGGGAGCGCGGCACCTCCAACGGCCCGGCCACGTCGAAATGCGGGCCGGAGTGGTTGATCGCGTGGATCTTGGCCGGATCCACGAACCGTGGCGCGACCTTGTCTCCGACGATGGCGTCGTCTTCCCAGCTGTCCCACAACTTCAACGCGACCTGGAGGAACTCGTCGGCGCGCTGGTACCGAGCCGCCGGGTCCGGGTGGTTCGGCACCCCGAAGTTGGCCGCGGCCGAGGCATTGGCGGTCGTCACGACGTTCCAGCCGGCCCGGCCGCGGCTCACGTGGTCGAGTGTGGCGAACCGCCGCGCCAGACCGTACGGGTCGTTGTAGGTGGTGGACGCTGTCGCGATCAGCCCGACGTTGGTGGTGGCCCCGGCCAGCGCCGAGACCAGGGTGATCGGGTCGAGCGCGTCGAACGGGCGAAACTCGGTCTGGTCCTTGAGGACTGGATGGTCGGCGAAGAAAACCGCGTCGAGCTTGCCGCGCTCGGCGATGCGGGCCAGTTCGATGTAGTGGCCGATGTCGGTGATACCCGACAGATCGGTCTCGGGGAGACGCCACGCCGCTTCGTGCTGGCCGATGTTGCGCAGGAATGCGTTGAGGTGCAACTGCCTTGCGGGCGCAGCCATTGCGACGAGCTCCTTTGGTCGGTGAACCGGGCTGCGTCTATTTCAGGGGGACGGGCTGTGCTCCGAGAACAGTTAAGATCAGCGAAATTCCAGCTAACCCGCAGACAGCACACGAGCGTGCGGCTTGTCTGCCGCACGCTCGTGAGTGAAGTTGGTGCCGTCGGTCGGGGTTCAGCCCAGGCCGGTCCACTTCTTCAGGACCTTGCCCGGGAAGCCTCCCCATTTCTCGGCGGTCTTGCCGGGGAACGTCGCCCACTTCTCGGCGGTCTTGCCAGGGAAACCCGTCCACTTCTCGGCGGTCTCACCCGGGAACTTGGTCCATTTGTCGACGACGGGAATGTCGGGCAGATCAACCCCGCCGGTCAAGGATTTCTCGGCGGCGTCGGTGATGGCATCGGTGACCGACGAAGACACACGGTCACACGGCGAGCACCCGACGGTGCTGTTGCCCTTGGAATCGGCCGACGCCGGCGCGGACAGCGCCACCGCGGCGCCGACGGCCCCCGCGGCGAGGGTCGTGGCGATCAAACTCTTCTGGATCATGGGGTCCCCAACTGTCGTGTCCGACGCCGCCTGACGGCGACGCCAAATCGACACGCTAGTCCCAGAACCCAGCTCACGTCCTGCCGTGCCAGACGCCCGAGATCGTTTGCTGTAGCTGCGCGGGCCCGGGGTGGCGCCCGGCCACAGCCGATTGCACCAGACCGGACCGGTCACCCCGGCCGAACAGCAGGTAACCGCCGGGTTAACAGTCCCTCGGCATGCCCATCTACCATGCGCTTCCTCGGCATTCGAGCGCGCTGCAGACAGCTCACCTCGAAGGTGACAACACCGGGAAGCGCATCGCGATTTCGAGACCCAGACTACGTCGCAGGCCACGGATGATCTTGCTCACTTTTTGCTGGGGTGACCTGGCCCGGACAGCTCATTCGAAGACCTTTGCCACCTCGGCCACTCGGCGCAACTGGTCGATATCGGAGCTGGTGGGGATCAGGTGCACCTCGTCGGTACCGATGTCCTCGAACTTGCCGAGCACCTCGATGAGTTGTTCTTCGGTACCGGCCCACCCGGTCATGGGAGCCATGGCGTCGACGTATTCGGCCGGGATCCAGTTCATGTACCGGCGCAGGTGCCGATGCACCTGGGCGCGGGCCTCTTCGGGCTTGCCGAGAGCGAACCAGAAGGAGGTGGCCAGGTGCGGCTTGGGTTTGCCGGCCTCGGCCCAGGCGGTGCGGGCGACGTCGAACAACTCGGCCTGGCGGGTCAGATCCAGGTCCAGTGTCGTGCCTGCCACGCCGTCGGCCCAGGCCGCGGCGTCACGGATGGTCTTGGGCCCGATGGAACCGATCTGCAGGGGCGGCCCGCCGGTCTGAACCGGAGATGGCCCGACCGGAAGCACCGAGTCGGTGACCTTCTCCCCTGCCCAGACCCGTTTCATCACCGCGACGCGCTCCGCCATGCCCCGCCGGGTCTGGGACGCCGGGTCGGCGCCGACCGCGTGGTAGTCCTCGTGGCGGCCGCCGACCCCGATGCCCACGGTCAACCGCCCGCCGCTGAGCAGATCGCCGGTCGCCAGGCCCTTGGCCAGCATCACCGGATCGTGGAGCTGCGGCACCACCACCGTGGTCACCAGCCGCACGCGGTCGGTCCACGCCGCCAGGGCGCCCAGCAGCGTCAGGCTGTCGGGGTTGTCGAAGGCGATGCGCTCGCCCCAGCACAGCGACGAGAACGGGCCTCCGTCGATGACGTGCGCCCAGGACCGCAGCGTCGTCGCATCCAACTGAGGTTCCATGACCGGCATCGTCATACCCACGCGCACGCAGGGATTCTGTCACGTCCAGGTGGCAGCATGATCCTTATGGCCATCACCACGTCCTCGGTCGCCCACGTGCGGCTGACGGTCACCGATATCGAACGGTCCCGGCAGTTCTACGAGAGCGTTTTCGGCTGGCCGATTCTGATCGAACTGCCGCAGGACGCCGACGCCACCACCCGCGCCCGGCTCAGTTTCCTGTCCGGCGGGGTCATCTACGACGCCGGGGCAACGCTGATCGGCCTGCGCCCGGTCGGGCGCGACGCGTTCGACGAGAACCGAACGGGATTGGACCACTTGGCCTTCCGGCTCAAGAGCCTCGACGAGCTGAACGACGCCGCGCAACACCTCGACGATCTGGGCGTCGGACACGAAGCCGTCAAGGACATCGGGCCCTCCTACATCCTGGAATTCCGCGACCCCGACAACATCGCCTTGGAGCTCACCGCACCGAAGTAGATCCCCGACCCCGGGGGATATCCCCCACCCGGGTCTGGGGAAAACGCTGTGTCGCCGGGCCGCGCAACTTCGTAGGTTGAAGGGCATGGTCGCAACAAGCGAAACCGCCCTGCCCGCCCCGGCCGAGCCGGCTGCTGAGTCCGTGACGGCACCACGCAACATCGGCCTCGTGCCGACCGCGTCGATGATCACCGGCGCGGCAGTGGCACTGGTGTGGTTCTGGATTCCGTTGTCCATCATGGTCATCGGGGTCTCCTCGATCCCTTCGGTGATCGGATTCCTGCTCTCCGGGGTGGTCTTCATCTACCTGATGCGCGGTGTCGAGTGGGTCGAGCGAACGCGCAGCGAAGCGGTGTTCGGCCTCGGTATCGGGATTCCGCCGCGTCAGCTGTCACCTCACACGGGGTTCCAGGGCTGGGCACACCAGCTGTGGCTGGACATCAGCAGTACCCGGTTCTGGAAGGGCGTCTGCCACAACTACCTGCGGATGACCTACGACATGCTGGCCACCGGCCTCGCGTTCGCCTTGCTCACCTTCACGTTCGTAGGACCGGCCGCGGCCATCGCGATCCGGCAGAGCGACAACGACGCCGGTCTGATCTTCCTCTCGCCGCCGATCGCCGTGCTGCTGGCGATCGTCGCCGTCGCCGCCGCGATTGCCATCCTGATCTTCGCCCCGGCCATGGATGCCGCGATCGACCGATGGCTCTTGTCCCCCTCGTCCACCGCAGCCCTGGAGTACCAGGTGAACGCGCTCGCCGATGCGCGGAAGGGCGCGGTCTCCTCGGCGCAGACCGAGCGCCACCGCATCGAACGCGATCTGCACGACAGCGTGCAACCCCGGCTGGTCTCCCTGGCGATGACGATCGGGCTGGCCCAGACCAAGCTGGATTCGGATCCGCCCGCCGCCAGGGCGCTGATCGCCGAGGCGCATGACGATGCCAAGAGCGCACTGGTGGAACTACGCAACGTGGTGCGCGGTATCGCCCCGACGATCCTGTCGGACCGAGGTCTTGACGCCGCGTTGTCCTCGGTGGTGCAGCGGACCGAGACCTCGGGAGTACCAACCACATTGCACATCGATCTGCCGCGCAGGCTGCCCGACGAAGTGGAGTCGGTCGCCTACTTCGTGGTCGCCGAGGCCTTGACCAACGTCGCCAAACACGCCGGAGCCTCTCAGGCCGTGGTCACCGTCCGATTGGACGACACCGCCAACGTGCTGCACGTTTCGGTGTTCGACGACGGTCAGGGCGGCGCGGTCGTCGACGCCGGCGAGAACGCCACCGGCCTGCGCGGGCTGGACGAACGAGTGCGCGCGGCAGGCGGAACGTTCGCGGTGTCCAGCCCGGCCACGGGCCCGACGATCATCACGGCGGTGCTGCCATGCGGATCGTGATCGCCGAGGACTCGGCGCTGCTGCGGGCAGGCATCGAACGGATCCTGGCCGACGCCGGGCACGAGATCGTCGCCGGGGTGCCCGACGCCACAAACCTGCTGCGACTGGTCAACGAGCATCACCCAGACCTGGCCATCCTCGACGTCCGGATGCCGCCCACGTTCACCGACGAGGGCATCCGCGCGGCAGCGCTGCTGCGCAGCCAGAACCCAGAGTCCCCCGTGCTGGTGCTCTCCCACTACGTCGAAGAGCGCTACGCGGCCGATCTGATCACCTCCGACACCAGAGGATTCGGCTACCTGCTCAAAGACCGGGTGGCCGATGTGCCGGCGTTCCTCGACGCCGTCGCCGTGGTGGGCGGCGGCGGCACGGTGCTCGATCCCGAGGTGGTGTCACAGATCCTGGTCCGGTCGGCCCGCCGTAGCGCCCTGAGCCAGCTGACCCCGCGTGAGCGCGATGTCCTGCAACTGATGGCCGAGGGCAAGACGAACTCGGCGATCGCTGCCGCCCTGCACGTCTCGGTCGGCTCGGCCGAGAAGCACATCGCCTCGATCTTCACGAAATTCGACCTCGCTCCCGACGAGAGCGAGAACCGCCGGGTGCTGGCGGTGCTGCGTTACCTCGAGACCTAGACCGAACACCCCTACCGGGAAGGACTTTCATCGTGACAACCATCGCCCCTCCGCCACCGGTCAATCCGCCGCCCCAGTTGAACTCCGGTGGGCGTACCACGTTCCGCCTCGTCCTGATCGCCTCGGCGACGCTGCTGGTGGCCGGCGCAGTCGCCGCGCTCGGTGTGACGGCCTGGGGCGTGAGCACCGTGCGGGTGGTCACCGATCATCAGGGTCTACCGGCGACGATGCGGTCACTGGTGATCGACACGGAACAGATCCCCGTCGCGATCCGCATCACTGCTGACCGTGAAACCCGCGAAGCCACAGCGGATCTGCGCCTGGTGAACACCACTCACAGCGGGGCGCACCGGCTGCAGGTCATCACCGACGGCGACGGCACCCGGATCACCATCGCGGGCAAACCCTCACCCATGCTGGAGTGGGCCCGCGGCGGTGAGATCACGATCGCCGTGCCGCCCGAGCAGGCCCGGCGCCTGACGGTCCGTACCGAGCAGGAGCTCGGATCGGTGATCGCGCAGGCCGATGTGGACCAGTTGATCTCCCGCGTCTCCGACGGGGCGATCATCCTGCGCGGGGCTGCCCGCCGCGTCGAGGCCCACACCGTCGACGGCGAGATCGTCTCGCGCGACCCGATCGCGGTCACCGAAGAATTCAGCGCCACCACGTCCGACGGGGACATCACCGTCGACTTCCGTGATGCCGCGCCGCGCCGCGTCGACGCGGTGAGCCGCAACGGCGACGTGGTGATCGGACTGCCGGAGCGGGGACCGTATCTGGTGCACGCACAGTCCGGGGCCTCGACAGAGGTCCGCGTGGCCGAGACCAACGATCCCGACGTCGCTGCCGCCGAGGTCACCGTCCGCTCCGACGATGGCGACGTGGTCGTGGAGCGTGTCGGCCCGGGGCGCGGACGGGGCTAGCGGACGTTGAGATTGCGCACAGGGTTGTGATTTCTCGGCTTTCACGACCCTGGGTGCAATGTCAACCATCCACGTTCAACCGTCTACACCAACCCCTTACGCCAACCCCGTCATGATCTCCGCCACCGTCCCGGTCCGGGCCTGGCGCCATCCGGTACCGGCCCACACGTTGGTGGCCTGCGGATCACCCGCAGCCGCCGAGGCCTTCCGCACCGGGCTGGTCAGGTAATGGATCTCGGGGTAGCCCAGCGGCGCCTGCGCATCGTGCTCGACGATGAAGCGGTTGCGCAGCCCGCGGGCGTACCGGCCGGAGAATGCCCGGGTGACAACGGTTTCGGTGAACTCAGGACTTTGCAGCGCGGCACGGTGTACCGGGCTGCTGCCGGCTTCGTCGGCCAGCAGGAACGCGGTGCCGAGTTGGGCGGCCACCGCGCCGGCGGCCAGCACACCCGCCACGTCGTCGGCGCTGATCAACCCGCCGGCGGCAGCGACCGGGACGTCCACGGCCGCCAGCACGTCGGCCAGCAGATGGTCCAGTGACTGCGATCCCGGCGAGGCGCCCGGATCGAACGTGCCACGGTGCCCACCCGCTCCCGGTCCCTGGACGGCGAGGGCATCCACCCCGCGGCTCACCGCCAGCCAGGCTTCGTCCAGCGTCGTCACGGTTCCGACGGTGGTGATACCGGCGCTCCGCAACCGGGCGATCTCTGCCTCGGTGGGCAATCCGAAGGTGAACGAGACCACCTCGGGCCGTAGATCGAATACCGCATCCAGCTTGGCGGCCCACGCGTCGTCGTCGTAGCGCGGATCACCCAGGGCCACACCGTAACGCTGCGCCTCACCGGCCAATTGCGCGGCGTAGGCGCCGATCTGTTCGGGCGTACCCGCACTGGGTTGGGGCGCGAAGAGATTCACGCCCAGCGGTTCGGTGGTCAAACCGCTTGCGGCGGTCAATCTTTCGGCAAGACCGTCGGCGCTCAGATACCCGGCCGCGAGGAATCCCAGCCCGCCGGCGTTGCTGCCCGCCGCGGCCAACTCCGGAGTCGAGGGGCCACCGGCCATCGGCGCCACGACCACCGGCCGCCGCAGCCCGCGAATATCGAATGTGCCCATCACCGCACCGCCTTCCCGAACAACAGCACGTCCTGTGGTTCGTCACTGATATTGGGGAACATCGCGTACCGCGCGAGCCTTCCCTCCAGTGACAGACCACACCGCCGCAGCACCCCGGCGGAGCCGGCGTTGTCGGCATGGCAGTACGCCGTGATCCGGTACACCGTGGGATCGGACCGCAGATCGGTCAGCATCAACGAAACCGCTTCCGACATCAGGCCGCGCCCCCACCACTGCCGGGCCAGGCAGTAACCGAGTTCCACCGCGTACGGCTGCGGGCGTCGCCGCGCGCACAGCCCGGCCACCTCGCCGTCGACTTCGACCAACCAGGTCTGCTCGTCACCGACGTTGAACAGCGTCGTGATGACCCGGCGTGTTTCGGCCACCCCCGAATGGGGACACCAGGACAGATACCGCGTCACCGCGGGATCGGAGGCGATGCGGGCGTACAGGGCCTCGGCGTCCTCGACGACCGGCGGCCGCAGCCGCACCTGTGGCCCGGCCAGGATCTGGGTGTTGGGCATGGCCCCATCCTGCACCGTTGCCGGGGCTGCCAGTCCAGCGGTTTACTGGATTGATATGGCTATCACCTTCAACCACACCATCGTCGCCGCCAAGGATCGGCAGGTCTCGGCCGAGTTCTTCACCGAGTTGTTCGGCCTGCCCGGCCCGCAGGAGTTCGGCCCGTTTCTCGCCGTGACGATCAATCACGGAGTGAATCTCGATTACGCCCAGGTCGGTGCCGACGAGGAAGTCCGACCGCAGCACTACGCATTCCTGGTGTCCGAGGACGAGTTCGACTCGATCTACGGCAAGATCCGCGACCGCGGCATGCAGCACTGGGCCGATCCGCACGGTCAGCACCCGGGCGAGATCAATCACAACGACGGCGGCCGTGGGGTCTACTTCCAGGACCCGTCCGGGCACTACCTGGAGATCATCACCCGCCCTTACGGGGGCTGAGTACCCGCCTGGCGAGTATTCCTGCGCCCGTGCCACGTATCCGGGGCACCATGGCCGCCCGGTTGCCCAGAACCGAGATCAACTCGGCAGCCCGGCCCTTCGACCAACGGGCCGCCGTCGCCGTGCGCCCAATCGGCGTCGGTGGCCACCAGCCGCAAGCCACGGCTGTTCCGGTAGGCCGGCACGAATGGATTGGGAATACTCACCTGGGCGTCGAGCACCGCGACGAGAACGTCGGTCGGGATTCGTGGTTCGACATCCAGCGCATAGAGGATGTCGAGCTCATGGGTGACGTGATCACCGATCAGAAGCCGGGGCGGAAAGTACCGGCCGATGCCGGCCGGACGGTCCATCAGCCCGCGGAACTCCGCCAACAATCGGTCAGGACTACGGACGGCGGCCCGCGCCCGCGCGAGGGCGGTGTTGGCGGCGTCGAATCCGCGCCCGCGGTACATGTGCGCGACGAGGGAGCCCGCACCGCAGCTGTAACCGACCACCAGGTGGGCGAGCACCTCGTGGTTGGTCCACTCGGAGCACAGACTGGGCGCCGACCAGTGGTCCGCTGTCAACGTCTCGGCGACCGAGACGAACCGAGCATCGTTGGCCCGCAGCAGCTTACGCGCGGACATCGAGGTGCTCCCTGAGGAATGCGGTCTGATCGGCCAGCACCCGGTCCACCAACGGAGGATGGTAGATCGCGAAGTGGTCCGAATCGTAGTGCCGGGCAACACCTCGTGGTGCACGTGCGGCCACCGATACGGCGTACCTCGGGTCCATCAGGTTCTCCCGGTCGCACACGCACACCAGCAAAGGGGCCGTAATTCGCCGTGCGTGGCGCAGCGCAGAGGCCAGCACGACTCCCATCATGTCCGCCGCAGCAATCCGGTTGTCGAAGCTCCCGCCGGACGGCACCGTCGAATTCCAGCCGGCCTCCGCGCCGGGCGCGGTAACCATGGCCTTGCCGCCGGGCGGCCCGACGATCGGAACGTAGCGACGACCGCGCCGCCATAGTGCGCGCAGCGCGTCAGCACCGATGGCCGGACCCATCCGCAGAACGGCGGGCAGGCCCAGGCTCTGTGCGGCCGCGCGCCCGTGCACGATCGGGCATTGGACGATCGCCACGGCGATGTCGGTTCGCTCAGCGGCGACCCGCACCACGTTCATGGCACCGAGACTGGTACCCCACAGACCGAGCCGGGTGGCGTCGATGCCGGGATGCGCACGAAGATGATCGAGCGCGGCATGTACGTCCCGACATTGTCGGCGTATCGAAAAGTGTTGCCGTGGCATGGCTTCAGATGCACCGGTGTGGCGGTAGTCGAAGGCCAGCGTCGCGATGCCCGAAGCCGCGAAGTGTTGTTCGTACTGCGGCAGCATCATCTCGTGCGTGGCCCCGAGGCCGTGGGCCAGCACCACAGCCGGGTGTGGGCCCGGGCCGGCGGGCAGGGTCAGCCACGCGGCGCAGCGCTGCGTGTCCGATACGAAATCCGAACGGGTGGTGGGGATGGTGCCGGGCATCGAGAATCTCCCTCATAAGTACGGTGTACGTATGAGCTAGACTGCGATACGTACGCCGTACTTGTCAAGGAGCTTCGATGCGCGCACGCTTCACGGTCGATGAGATCGCCTCGGCGGCACTACGAATAGTCGACGACTCCGGCCCCACGGCGTTGAGCATGCGGGCCCTCGCCGCTGCACTGGGTACCGGGCCCATGACGATGTACAACTACGTCGCCGACAAGGAGGCGCTGGAGGAACTCGTCGTCGGCGCAGTGGTCGCCGAAATCGCCGTGCCGGAAGCCACCGGCAACTGGCAGCACGACGTACACGCGATCGCGACGGCGATGTGGGCCGGTGTACGAGCGCACCCGGCCGCGCTCCCGCTCGTACTCACCCGGCGCATGGCCTCGGCGACGGGCTTCGCCATCGCCGACGCACTGATTGCCGCGCTGGGACGTGCCGGACTGTCCGATGCCGACCGCCTCTCGGCATTCCACGCCGTGCTCGGCCTGGTGGTCGGATCCGCCCAGGCAGCCCTCGCCGGACCGCTGACCGGTGAGGCGCCCGAGGCGGCGGCCCAGATCGGCTCAGTGGCCGGGACCAGCTACCCGCACATCGAGGCGCTTTCCCACGTGGCGGCAACGACGTCGGTCGACGACGACTTCGACGGCGGGGTACGGATGTTGATCGACGGCATTGCGATGCGCGGCCGCAAACGCTAGCGGTGCCCGCGCTCGTGTTCCTGATCGCGGTAGGCGTCGGCCAGCGTGTCGACGTGACCGGGCAACGTGCCTGCCGCCACGTCGGCCAGGCTGGTCTCCTCCAGCACCGAGCGCATGCTGGCCCGCAGTGCACGCCAGACGTCGGTCAGCGCTGCCGTCGGACCCGAGTACGGCAGATCCCCCAAGCCGATGTCACGCACACTGGCCAGCGGCCCGTCGATGCAGCGCAGCACGTCGGCGATGCTGATCTCGCCCGCCGGACGGGCCAGCTCGTAGCCGCCGTCGCGGCCTCGATGGCTGCGGACCAATCGATCGGTGCGCAGGGCCGTGAGGATGTCGACGAGGAACTGCGCCGGGATGCCCTGCGCCTTGGCCAAGTCGTCGGTTTTGACCAGCTCGCCATCCTCGACGGTGGCGAGCTGGACCATGGCGCGGACGGCATACTCCGCCTTCGCCGACATCCGCATGCTCAGGATTGTGCCAGCTCACTCATCGCCCGCGCCTAATCAGGGATCCCCGCACCGTCCGGCACGACGACGGCGAACAGGTCCGACATCGCGGCCAGGCTCGCCGACTGCATGACCGCGGCAGGCACGGGCGCGCTGTCGGGGCCGGCCAGTGTGCGGGTGGCGGTGGCAGCGGCCACCACGGTCGGGGCGTATCCGAGGTTGAAGGCACCGCGCGCGGTGGAGTTGACACACATGTGTGTCATGAATCCGGCCAGCACCAGGTTCGACGCGTTGAGGCCTTTCAGCCGATCGTCGAGATCGGTCTGCACGAACGAATTGGGAAACTGCTTGACCACCACCGGTTCTCCCTCGCGCGGCGCCACGGATGCGACGATCGCACCGCTCTCACCGTCGATGTCATACAGCGAACCCGGGCCGTCGGAGTGCTGGATGTGAATGATCGGGATGCCCGCGCTGCGGGCCCGGTCGAGCAGTTGCGCCGTCTGCTCGAGGGCGGCCTGCACACCGTCGAGCTCCATGATTCCCTGGGTGTAGGTGTTCTGGCAGTCGATGAGAACCAAGGTGGAATCGGCGAGGCGGGCCGGTGCGGCGGGCAGGCTGGCCAGTTCGCGCAGCGTGGGGCGGCTCATCTGTTCAGCCTAGTCACCGAGATCAACGCTGTGGCTGCTCGCGGTCTGCGTAAGCAACCACTGCGTTGATCTCGCCGAGTACGGCCGCCGCTGCCCTACCCCGCCGTGACGGCCAGTACCTGTTCGGCCAGCTCGGGCCGGCACACGATCAGGTCGGGCAGGGTGGGATCGGCCGAGTTGTAGACCAACCGCGATCCGTCGATGCGCGAGGTGTGCAGGCCGGCCGCGCGGGCCACCGCGACGGGCGCGGCAGAATCCCACTCGTACTGGCCACCGGCATGCACGTACACGTCTGCGAACCCGCGGATCACCGCGGCCACTTTGGCCCCGGCCGAACCCATTTCCACCAGCGTTCCGCCCAGCGCCTCCCGCACCGCCAGCGCCACCGCGGGCGGCCGCGTGCGCGACACCACGACCCGGGGCGGGCCGTCGAAGGGCCGTGGTGCGGCCACGTCGGGGGTGGACAGCGTGGTGTTCTGCGCGGGCAGTGCGACCGCCCCGGCCACGAGTTCGCCCGCACTCCACAGCGCCACGTGCACGGCCCAGTCGTCGCGGCCGAGCTCGGAAAACTCCCGGGTGCCGTCGAGCGGGTCGACGATCCAGACCCGTTCGGCGCTCAGCCGTGCCGGGTCGGCCCGCTGATCGGCCGTCGCCTCCTCCGACAGCACCGAGTCACCAGGACGCAGTGCGGCCAGCTCGGCCATCAGGAAGTCGTGGGACTGCTTGTCGCCGGCGGCCTTTCGCTCAGCAGCCGGGGCATCGGCGTAATCGGCGCGGACGTCGAGCAGCAGATCCCCGGCCCTGGTGGCCAGCCGGGCAGCCAGTTCGTGATCGTTCACGACGGTAATTCCAACAGCTCGATCACCATGTCTGCCAGTTCAGCGGTGCTGTGGTCCGGTGTCAAACGCAGATCCGGGTTCTTCGGCCGCTGGTACGGGCTGTCGATACCGGTGAAGTGGGTGATCTCACCGGCCCGCGCCTTGGCGTACAGGCCCTTGGGGTCGCGGCGTTCGCAGTCTTCCAGCGGGGTGTCGCAGAACACCTCGTAGAAGTCGACGCCGCCCTCGTTGGCCACCTTTCGCGCCAGCTCACGGTGCTCCTCCAGCGGGCTGATCGCTGGCACCAGCACGATCTGGCCGGAGTCGGCCAGCAGCGAGGCGACATGCGCCAGCCGCCGCAGGTTCTCGGCCCGGTCGGCCATCGAGAAGCCGAGGTCGGCGTTGAGGCCGTGGCGCAGGTTGTCACCGTCCAGAACGTATGCCGGCACGCCCTTTTCGAGCAGCTTCTGCTCGACCAGCATCGCCACCGAGGACTTGCCCGAACCCGACAGGCCGGTGAACCACACGGTGCGCCCACGGCTGAGTCGGTCCCCGGGGGTGACCAGCGATTCGTGCCGCACCGCATTGGGGCTCGCGGTCTCGTTGCGGGAGTCGCGCAACACCATGCCGGCGCCGACGGTGCCGTTGGTGTTGGGATCGATCAGGATGAACGATCCGGTGGCCGCGTTGCGGCTGTACTCGTCGAGCAGCAACGGGGCCTGCGTACGCAGCGAGATACGGCCCAGCTCATTGAGTTTGAGCGCGCTCGCGGACTTGTCCCGATGCAGCGTGTTGACGTCGAGGCGGTAGTCCAGACCGGTGACCTTGACCCGGGTGGTGCGGGTCGTGTGCTTGATCAGGTACTCGCGACCGGGCTCCAGCGACGACTCGTCGGCCATCCAGCACACCGTGGCGTCGAAGTCCTGGGTGACGCGAGGCTGGTTGTTGGGCCGGGCGATCATGTCGCCGCGTGAGATGTCGATGTCGTCGGACAGGCTGATCGACACCGCCATCGGAGGGAACGCCTCGTCGACGACGCCGCTCGGGCCGTCGATCTGGGTGATGCGGGTCGGCTTTCCGGCCGGCAGCACGATCACGTCGTCACCGGGACGCAGCACACCGCTGGCGACGGTGCCGGCGTAGCTGCGGTGGTCGGCGTGCTCATGGGTCTGCGGGCGGATGACGTACTGCACCGGGAAGCGCACATCGACCAGGTTGCGGTCACCGGCGATGTAGACGTCTTCGAGGTGGCTCAGCAGCGACGGTCCCTCGTACCAGGGCGTCACATCGGATTTCGTCACCACGTTGTCGCCGTTGAGTGCCGACATCGGGATCGTCGTCACGTCGTGGACGTCCAATCGCGCTGCGAACGCGTGGAACTCGTCGCGGATCGCCTCGAAGCGTTCCCGGTCCCAGTCGATCAGGTCCATCTTGTTCACGGCCAGCACGATGTGCTGGATGCCCAGCAGCGAGGCCAGGAACGCGTGCCGGCGGGACTGTTCGAGCAGACCGTGGCGCGCGTCGACCAGCACGATGACCAGCTGTGCGGTGGAGGCGCCGGTCACCATGTTGCGGGTGTACTGGATGTGCCCCGGGGTGTCGGCGATGATGAATTTGCGCTTGGCCGTGGCGAAGTAGCGGTAGGCGACATCGATCGTGATGCCCTGCTCACGCTCGGCACGCAGGCCGTCGGTGACCAGTGCGAGGTCGGTGTAGTCGTGGCCGCGTTCCTTGGAGGTCCGCTCGACGGCGGCCAGCTGATCCTCCATGACCGCCTTGGAGTCGAACAACAGCCGGCCGATCAGCGTGGACTTACCGTCGTCGACGGATCCCGCGGTGGCGATGCGAAGAAGCGTCGACATCAGAAGTAGCCCTCTCGCTTGCGATCTTCCATTCCGGCCTCGGAGATCCGGTCATCGGCGCGGGTGGCGCCACGCTCGGTGAGCCGGGACACCGCGGTCTCCGCGATGACCTCCGAAACCGTTGCGGCCGTGGACTCCACGCATCCGGTGCAGGTGACATCGCCGACGGTGCGGAACCGCACGGTCTTCTCGATCACCGGCTCGTCCTTGCGGGGCTGCAAGTACTTGTGCACCGCGAGCAGCATGCCGTCGCGCTCGAACACCTTGCGCTGGTGCGCGTAGTAGATGGACGGCAGCTTGATCTTCTCGGCGCCGATGTAGGACCAGATGTCGAACTCGGTCCAGTTGGAGATCGGGAAGGCACGGATGTGCTCGCCCTTGTGGTGCCTGCCGTTGTACAAGTTCCACAGCTCGGGGCGCTGGGCCTTGGGGTCCCACTGGCCGAACTCGTCGCGGAAGGAGAACACCCGCTCCTTCGCGCGGGCCTTCTCCTCGTCGCGCCGGGCCCCGCCGAAGGCGGCGTCGAACTTGTTCTCCCGGATGCCGCGCAGCAGTGTGACGGTCTGGATCGGGTTTCGCGACGGGATGGTCTCCACCACGCGGCCGGCGTCGATGTCGTCCTGCACCTTGGCGACGACCAGGCGCGCACCATAGTGCTCGACGAGTTCGTCGCGGGCCTGGTAGACCTCGTCGAAGTTGTGACCGGTGTCGACGTGCATGACCGGGAACGGCAGCCGTCCGGGCGCGAACGCCTTGACCGCCAGGTGCAGCATGACGATCGAGTCCTTGCCGCCGGAGAACAGCAGCACCGGCTTCTCGAACTCGGCGGCCACCTCGCGGATGATGTGGATGGCCTCGGCCTCCAGGGACCGCAGGTGGCTCAGCTCGTAGTGCCCGGTACGGCCGGACTGCTGATCGGATTTCTGCGCGGTGGTCATCACTTCCCCATTAAGTTGGTAGGAATGGCCAGAATTGCAAGCATGGCCAGGAATCTATCCGCCGGGCCGCCGCGGTGTCAATGGACTCTGATGGTCAGGCCCGGTGCCCCGTGACGTGCGCGCCCGCCCGCCTGGGCAAGCGCACCGTTGCGACCAGCGTCAGCGCCAGCAACGCACCGAGCACCAGATAGGTCACCGGATACGAGGTGAGTTGGCTGAGCAGCAGTGCCGCCACGGCGACCCCGAGCCCGGCCGCCAGTTCCTGCACCGAGGCATTGAGGGTGTTGGCATGCGTCAGCTCCTCTCCGTCGACGTCGGAGAAGGCCAGGCTGTTGTAGGCGGTGAAGCCGATCGACCTCAGCGCCCCGCTCAGATAGAGGATGACGGCCATCACCGCCACCGGCAGCCCCGGCTGCAACAAGGCCAGCAGGCCGAAGCACGCGACCGAGGCCAGCCCGTTGACCAGGAGCACGGTGCGGATGCCGAATCTGCGCATCAGCGGCGTGGTGGCCGGCTTGATGGTCAGGTTCCCGGCGAACAGTGCGGCCACCATGGCACCGGCGGCCAGCGGCGTCCAGCCGAACTCCAGCTGGAACTGCAGTGGCAGCAGAAACGGCACCGCGGTGATCACCAGTCGATACAGCGACCCCGCCACCACGGTGATGCGCAGCGTGTGCACCCGCAGCACCCGCAACTGCACCAGCGGGGCCGTCGCGGTGAGCAGCCGCCACACCGCGCCGGCGAGAAGCAGGACGGCTGCGACGCCGCACCCCGCGACCAGTCCCCAATCGGTCCCCGACACCCGGATGTTCTCCAAGGCGATCAGTGCCGCAGCAATCCCCGAGCCCAGCGCCAGCAGGCCCGGCCAATCCAGGGATCGGGCAGTCGGCTGCGGCTCGCCGCGGACGAGTTTGAGCGCGAGAACAATTCCGATCACGCCGATCGGAATGTTCACCGCGAAGATCCATCGCCAGCTGCCCAGCGTCGCGATGGCCCCGCCCAGGACCGGGGCCAACACCGGTGCGGTCAGCGCCGGCCAGGTCAACAACGCGATGGCACGCACCAGGTCCGCCTTGCCGCTCTGACGCAACACCGCCAGCCGGCCGACCGGCACCATCATGGCGCCACCGACCCCCTGCAAGATCCGCATCAGCACCAACATCGGCAGCGACGCGCTCACCGCGCAGCCGACCGAGGCCAGGGTGAACACCGCGATGGCCCCGATGAACACCCGGCGTGTGCCGAACCGGTCGGCCAGCCATCCGCTGGCGGGGATCAGCACCGCAACCGTGACCAGATAGGCCGAGATCGCCACATTGACGTCGATGGCCTCCACCCCGAACGACGCGGCGATCAGCGGGATGGCCGGCGCGATGATCGTGGCGTCGAGGATCTCCATGAACAGGCTGCCCGCCACCAGCAGCGCCATGCCCCTCGGGAACGCCGGGTTCTCTGGTCCGGACATCACACCGGCCCACGCCGGCCGGCGACCGCAGTGGTTACCCCGCAGGTAATTGAGACGCTGACCACCGGCGGCACACACTGGCGGCCATGAGCATCCAGACCGGCCCGGCCGTGATGGCGCAGTTCCTGCCCCAGTCGCCCTTTGTGGCCAAACTCGGGATCGTCGCCGAGACACTGGAAAGCCCAGAAGTCCGGCTGCGGCTGCCGTGGGATCCCTCGAACATCACGATCGCCGACATGGTGCACGGCGGTGCGATCGCGGCGTTGGCCGATGTGACGGTGATGGCCGCGGCGTGGGCGCAGGCCGAGGTTCCGGATTCGCTTCGCGGAGTGACGGTCTCGATGACCATCAGCTATCTGGCGCCCGCGCGGGCCACCGATCTGATCGGCCTCGGGCGCGTGCTGCGCCAGGGCAGGTCCCTGGTGAACTGTGACGTCGATATCGTCACGCCAGACGGCGAGGCGGTGGCCAAGGCCCTCGCGACGTACAAGGTGGGGTGAGCCTCACAGCGAGACCTCGTCGAGCTTGCCGGTGGCGACGTCGAAGATGAAGCCGCGCAACGATTCGTGCTTCGTGACGAACGGACTCGCCTCGATCCGCCGCAATGACTGGCGCACATCTTCTTCGAGGTCGACGAACGACTCGGCCGCCCAGTTCGGCTTGATACCGGTGTCGTCCTGGATCTGCTGTTTGAACCCGTCATCGGTGAAAGTCAGCATGCCGCAGTCGGTGTGGTGGATCAGGATGATCTCCCTGGTCCCCAGAAGCCGCTGACTGATGGCCAGCGACCGGATCTCGTCGTCGGTGATGACACCGCCCGCGTTGCGGATGACGTGCGCCTCGCCGTCACCCAGACCGAGGATGCGATAGACGTCCAGCCTGGCATCCATGCACGCCACCACCGCGACGTGCTTGCTCGGCGGCAGGGGCAACGGCCCGGTGAAGGTCGTGGCGTAGACCTCGTTGTTGGCCAGGTACTGGTCGGTGACAGACATGATTCGACGCTAGCCCCGCAACGGGTGGCCCCGCCAGCGGCAGAATCAGGCTGAGTCGATGGTGCATGAACGAGCGACGGCCGTCCTGCCGGGGGGTTGCAGGACGGCCGTCGCGGTCAGGTGGTCAGTTACGTGGTGCCGACAGGTCGTACACCGGGACGTCACCCACCATGGACTTGGTGAAGTTGGCCTTGACCCAATCGGTGATCTGGGCGGCGCTCCCGTGCTCTTCGCGCGACGGCCCGGGGGGGCCGCCATGGCCGCCCTCTTTCCGATCCAGGAAGTACCGGACCTGGCCGTCGGCGACATACTGCTGGAACTGAGCGAGTGTCGGCGAGTCGTCGCTGCCGGTGAACCCGCCGATCGCCATCAACGACTCCCCCGTCTTGAGTTCGAGGTCGCTGACCATCATCGATCCCACACTCGCTGCGGCCCAACGGCCGTCTGCACCCGCGATGAGCTCTGCCAGCGCCTTGTCGTCGGCCCGCCCGAAGCCGCCCGGACCGCCCGGTCCTCCGAAGCCGTTGTCCCGCTTGGGCCCCGAGGTGGCGATCGGTCCACCGCTGTGACCGGCGGCCACCGTCTCGACGGTGTAGGCCGCGGTCGCGCCCAACCCGAAGACCATGGCGGCCAAGGCCACCACCGCGGTCAGTTTGCCCGGACGGTGGGCGACCACGACCAGGACCACCGCGGTCAATACCGAGCCGATCAGCACGATCCAGCGCAGTGCCGGCAACCAGTCGGGGGTCCGGTTGAGCAGTACGAATGCCCACACTCCGGTACCGGCCAGCATCACCGCGAGCACCACCCGCGACGCCAGTCGCGCACGCACCTGCCACAGTTCGGCGACGGATATGCCCACCAGCGCTGCCACGGCAGGCGCCAGCGCCACGGTGTAGTAGGGGTGGATGATCCCGTCCATGAAGCTGAACACCACGGCGGTGACCAGCATCCAGCCGCCCCACATCAGCAGGCCGGCCCGCAGCCCGGCTGTCCGCGCGGTGCGCCGCGTCAGCCACAGCACGGCCACCAGGCCGAGCAGTGCGGCGGGCAACAACCACGATGCCTCGGTGCCCATGGACAACCCGAACATCCGGCCGATCCCGGGATCGCCGCCGAACATCAGGTTGGCGCCGCCGCCCGGCCCATGACCGGGTCCGCCGGGGCCAGAGCCGTGGCCCGGGCCTTCCTGCCCCATGATGCGCTGGAGGCCGTTGTAACCGAATGCCAGCTGCAGCAGGCTGTTGTCGGTCGAGCCGGCGATGTACGGTCTGGAGCCGGCCGGCCACAGCGCCACCAGCGCGATGTACCAACCCGACGAGGCGATCATCGTCGCCGCGCCGATCAGCAAGGTGCCCAATCGTTTCCACACGCTCACGGCGGGTGCGGCGACCAGGAACATCAAGGCCAGGCCCGGCACGACCAGGAACGCCTGCAGCATCTTGGTCAGGAAGGCGAAGCCCAGCGCACATCCCGCCAGCGCCACCCACCCCGCGCTGGCCCTGGCCGACACCGGCCCGACCGCGCGCACCATGAAGTAGGCCGCCAGCACCAACAGCAGCACCAGGAGCGCATCGGGATTGTTGTAACGGAACATCGAGGCCGCCACCGGTGTCAACGCCAGCGCGACCCCGGCGATCAATGCGGCGGCAGGCCCGCTGGTCCGGCGCACCGTGGCGTAGAGCAGTGCCACCGCACCGACGCCCATCAGTGCCTGCGGCAGCAGCATGGTGAACTCGTTGAAGCCGAACAGCCGGCCCGACAAACCCATCGCCCACATGGCGGCCGGCGGCTTGTCCACCGTGATGGCATTGCCGGCGTCCAGGGATCCGAACAGCCAGGCCTTCCAGGACTGGGTTCCGGCCTGGGCCGCGGCGGCGTAGTAGCTGTTGGCCCACCCCGACGATCCCAGGCCCCACAGGTAGAGCACCGCGGTGCCGGCCAGCAGAACCCAGTAGGAGGGTCGAACCCAGCGGGGGGCCACCGGCTTCGGCGATTCCGCGGGCTCTGCCGCGGCGCCGGGTGCCGTCTCGACGATGGTCGTCACAGTCCCGTCTCCCGGTCCGGGCCGTCGGCACGCTGTGTCCGCGAGGGATGGAATACCCATCCCCGCAACAACACGAAGCGCACCACGGTGGCCAGCAGGTTGGCTGCCACCAACACCGCGAGTTCGATGCCGCGGTGCGGCACGGGCGCCACGGCGTGCAGGAGTCCCAATGATCCGCTGGTGATCGTCAGCGCGATGGCGAACACCGTCAGGCCCTCGAGATGATGGCGGGTGATGTTGCCCGCCCCGGCGATACCGAACGTGAACCGCCGGTTGGCGGCGGTGTTTCCGATCGCGGTCACCAACAGGGCGATCAGGTTGGCGGCCTGGGCGCCGACGCCAGCCCGCAGTGCTGTGAACAGCAGCAGGTAGGCCAGGGTGGAGATGACGCCAACGGCGCCGAACCGCACCGCCTGGCGCAGCAGGGACCGGGGCGCAGCCGATTTCCGCGACGATCCGAGTTGCGCGGCGATGGTGTTCACCGGGATCGAGCCATTGGCGAATCCGCGTAGCAACCGGCCGATGCCCTTGAGGTCGGCAGTGGCGGTGGCGACGATGTCGACCCGGCTGTCCGGATCGTCCACCCAGTCCACCGGCACCTCGTGAATGCGCAGGCCACTGCGCTCGGCCAGCACCAGCAGCTCGGTGTCGAAGAACCAGCCGGTATCGGTGACATGAGGCAACAGCCGGCGGGCGACGTCGGCGCGGATCGCCTTGAAACCGCACTGTGCATCCGAGAACCGCGCTGCCAGAGCCGACTTCAGGATCAGGTTGTAGCAGCGCGAGATGAATTCGCGCTTGGCGCCGCGAACCACCCGTGAGCCGCGGCCCAGCCGGGTACCGATGGCCAGATCGGAATGACCCGAGATCAGCGGCGCCACCAACGGTGCCAGCGCGGCCAGGTCGGTGGACAGGTCGACGTCCATGTAGGCCAGCACCGGCGCGTCCGAGGTCGACCACACCGCGTGCAGAGCCCGTCCGCGGCCCTTCTCCTCCAGTCGCACCACCCGCACACCGTCGAGTTCGGCTGCCAGCTCCGCGGCGATGCGCGGCGTGTCGTCGATGCTGGCGTTGTCGGCGATGGTGATGCGCACCGGCACAGCGAAGTTCTCTTCGAGGTAGCGGTGCAGCCGCCGCACCGAATGGGCAAGTGCGGCCTGCTCGTTGTACACCGGCACGACAACGTCGAGCACTGGAACCCCGGCCTCCCGGGCGGCCAGTGCGGCGTTCGGCCGGGACGCGAATCGGAATCGCTGCTCGGGGGCTTGGACCAAGGTTGTCATGACTTCATCGTTCTCCCGTGGCTTGTGATCTGGGTGGGGCGAAGCTATGCGCCTGCTATGTGTTCGTCGCACGTTGAGTCAGGTCGTAGATGGTGACGTCGTCGACGGCGATCGGGTTGTAGTGGGCCTGTACCCATTCCGCGATCTCGGTGGCCGCCTGGCTGCCGCTCGGGGTGTGTCCGCCGAAGCCGCCAGCCATGATGTGGGAACGGATGAAGAAGTGGATCGCACCGTCGTCGACCAGCTGCTGAAACTCCTGAAGCGTCGGCGCCGGATCGGTGCCGTTGAAACCGCCGACGGCCATTACCGGTACACGGGTGGCCAATTGGTATCCCGCGGCATTCGACGAACCCACCACGGCCGCCGCCCATTGGTAACGGCCGGCGTCGGCGGCCAGGGTCGCGGTCAAGGTCGGCCCCGGCTCAGGAGCTCCGAACAGTCCGCCGAACCCTCCGCCGCGCGACGGGCCGACGGACGGTATCGCCCCGTTGTGCGGGCTGGCCGCTGTGGCGATCGAGTATGCGGCCGGGCCCGCCAGACAGGCGGCGATGGCCAGCGCCGCGGTCGCCCGCACCATCGGGCGGTCCAACCGCGCGACCACGAGCAGGAGAACCGCCGCACCAACCCCGACCACCGCCACCGCACCCCGCAGCCACGGATACGGATCGTCGTTGCGGGCCAGCAGTACCGCCGCCAGGATCGCGGTGACCAGCACCGCGCCCGACATCGCCGTGGCGGCACGGATATCGGCCCGGTGCCGCCACAGCAGCGTGGCGCCGACCCCGATCACCGCGCCGATCGCAGGGGCGAGAGCCACGGTGTAATAGGGATGCACGATGCCGTTCATGAAGCTGAACACCACCGCGGTGACCAACAGCCAGCCGCCCCACAGGATCAGAGCTGCACGGGTCAGGTCGGTGCGGGCAGCCCGGCGGGTCAGGTAGAGGCCGGCCGCCAGGCAGATCAGGGCTGCCGGCAGCAGCCAGGCGATGTCGGCGCCCATCTGCGATCCGAACAACCGGCCAGGTCCCACGTCGAAGTTGAGGTTGCCCAGACCACCCGTCTCATCCCCGGTCAGTCGCCCCAAACCGTTGTAGCCCAAAGCCAATTCGACGATGCTGTCGTTCTGCGAACCACCGATGTACGGTCGCGCCGAGCTCGGCCACAGCTCCACCAGCACCAGATACCAGCCACCGCTGAGGACCATGGCGGCCCCGGCCGTGACGACATCGAGCACACGCCGGCCCAGTGGACGGTCACCGGCGATCAGGGCCGCCCCGACGAAGGCGGGCAGCACCAGGAAGGCCTGCAGCATCTTGGCCAGGAACCCGAAGCCGACCGCGGCTCCCGCGGCGACGAACCACCAACGGCTGGCATCCTTTTCGATTCCGCGCTGAATGCAGTACGCCGCCGTTACGAGCAGCAGCACCAGGAGTGCGTCGGGATTGTTGAACCGGAAGATCAACGCGGCCACCGGAGTCAGCGCCAGAACCGCGCCGGCCAACAGACCGGACCATGGGCCGGCCGCCCGGCGCACCGCGGCGTAGAGCACCGCGACGGCGCCGACCCCCATCAGCGCCTGCGGCACCAGCACGCTCCACGAGCTCAGCCCGAACAGGCGTACCGAGATGTCGATGACCCACAGTGCCGCGGGCGTCTTGTCCACGGTGATGGCGTTGCCCGCGTCGCTGGACCCGAAGAGCATCGCGGTCCAGTTCTCGGCCCCGGCCTGCGCCGCGGCCGAGTAGAACGCATTCGCCCACCCACTGCTCGACAGGTTCCACAGGTAGAGCAGGGCGGTGCCAGCCAACAGCAGACCGAGGGCCACCCGGTGCGAACAGACGGAGAATCGCATTGCCTGCGCGGTTTTTGTGCGAGTCTGCGTCTTCTCGACAGAGAGAGCCCCGGCAGGGAGAGCGAGCGTCACTACTTCATGTTTGCCGCCGCCGCTAGGTGCCCGATTGGTCCGTCCTGTGGGTGCCCTGTGAGCTCATCCCGGGCAGGTGCACCACGAACTCGGTCGACCCGGCAGTACTGGTCACTCCGATGGTGCCGCCGTGTGCCTTGACCACCGCGGCGACGATCGCCAGGCCCAGCCCGGTGCTGCCCTCGCGCCGTGAGCGCGACGAATCGCCGCGGGCGAACCGTTCGAACACGTCAGGCAGGAGCGCCGGCGAAATACCCGGGCCGTCGTCGGCGACGGTGATCAGCACCGCATCCGTGACGGATTTCAGCGATACCGTTACCGAGGTGCCTGTTGGAGTGTGGGTCCGGGCGTTGGCCAGCAGATTCGCCAGCACCTGATGAAGTCTGGCCTCATCGCCCTCGACCAGCACCGGGTCATCGGGCAGGTCCAGCGACCACTTGTGATCCGGGCCTGCGATGTGCGCGTCGCTGACCGTGTCGACCACGAGCCGGGACAGATCGACGCTGTCCCGCTCCAACGGCCGCCCGGCGTCGAGACGGGCCAGCAACAGCATGTCCTCGACCAGTTGCGTCATCCGGGTCGTCTCGGACTCCACCCGGTTCATCGCATGGGCCACATCAGGAGGCAGGTCGTCACGCTTGCGCTGGGCCAGCTCGGTGTAGCCGCGGATCGCGGCCAGCGGTGTCCTCAACTCGTGGCTGGCGTCGGCGACGAACTGGCGCACCCGGGTCTCACTGGCGTGCCGGGCCGAGAGCGCACTGGCGATGCGGTCGAGCATCCGGTTCAGCGAGGTGCCGAGCTGACCGACCTCGGTGTGGGCGCTGGCCGGGTCCACCGGGACGATCGGCGTGGGCAACTCCACCTCGCCACGGTCGAGCTCGAGATCGGCCACCTTCCGCGCCGCAGCCGAAACCCTTGACAGCGGGGCGAGTTGACGCCGGATGATCAGGGTGCCCGCGGTCGTCGCGGCGATCAGCGCGATGGCCGCCAGCACACAGAACATTCCGAGCACCCACAGCAGGGTGTCGTCGACGATCGCGGTCGGCAGGCCCGTCACGATGGTCTGGGGGCCGCCGTGGCGCGAATGCAGGCCGATCAGCCGGTACCGGCCCAGCCCGTCGAGCTCAACGGTTTCGGGGATCCGGTTCGGCGGGATCTGGGAAAGCTGTTCGGCCGCAGCGCCACTGACCTCGACCCGCTCCCCTTCGGCGGTGATCACACCCGCGTCCACGGGCCGGTTCGGCGCCACCACGGCCCCGACCGTGCGCGCGGCCTGCCCCGGTGCGTTGAGAAATCCGGGACCCGGCCCCTCCTCCGGGTCGAAGGGGAAGCGATGGTGACCGTGTATCCCCGGCGGCGGCGGGGATCCCGGCGGAGGAGGCGGTAGGTCGAAGATGGCTGCCGAACGCCGGCCCGCCTCGATCAGTTGATCGTCGAGCTGGTTCATCAGAAACCGTTGCAGCGCAAACTCTGTCGCCACCCCGATGCTGGCGCACACCACGGCCAGGAGTGCCACCTGGGTGACCACCAGGCGGGCGCGCAGCGACCAGGTCCGCGGTGACCACCACCGAGTGGTGCTTGCGGTCCCGGCCGTCACCTCAGCGCGCGGGCCGGAGGACATAACCCGCACCGCGCAGCGTGTGGATCATCGGTTCCCGCCCGCTGTCGATCTTCTTGCGCAGATACGAGACATACAGCTCGACGATGTTGGACCGGCCGCCGAAGTCGTAACTCCACACCCGGTCCAGGATCTGAGCCTTGCTCAACACCCGCTTGGCGTTGCGCATCATGAACCGCAGGAGTTCGAACTCGGTGGCGGTCAGCGTGATCGGGTCACCACCGCGGGTGACCTCATGACTGTCCTCGTCGAGCACCAGATCCCCGACGACGATCTTGGCGCCACCGTCCTCGCTGGTCACCCCGGTGCGCCGGAGCAGCGCCCGCAACCGCAGCACCACTTCCTCCAGGCTGAACGGCTTGGTGACGTAGTCGTCGCCGCCCGCGGTGAGTCCGGCGATGCGGTCCTCGACCGAATCCTTGGCGGTCAGCAGCAGCAAGGGCAGGCCGGGGATCTGTTCGCGCAGCTTTCGCAGGACGTCCAGACCACTCATATCGGGCAGCATCACATCGAGGACGACCACATCCGGCGGGTTCTCCCGGGCCGCGGCGATCGCACTCGCGCCATCCCCCGCGGTCGCGATGTCCCAGCCCTCGTAGCGCAGCGCCATCGACACCAGTTCGGCCAGTACCGGCTCGTCGTCGACCACCAGGACCTGGATCGGGTTGCCGTCGGCACGCCGCATGACGGCGCGCCCGGACTCTGAATCGGTGCCGTTGGTGGTCATACTCACGCAGTCATTATTCGTCGCGCCAATAGGCCCAGACTGTGTCCTGTCTATGCGCAAGCTGTGAAAGACCGCCATATCCCACGCTGAGGGGCTACACAGCCGACTCACAGACAACACCTGCACCGTGGACCGCATGAGCTTCCGACACACGGCCGCTGCGCTGGGCATTGCGGCGGCGATTGCCGGGCTCGGGGGCGCGGCGGTGTACGCCGCCACCGACAGCCAGGGCCCAGGACACGGCGGCGGGCCACCCAATGCGGAAGGCGGCCCCCCACCGTGGATGGACGGCCCACGCGACCGGCCCGCACCGGCCACGCTCCACAGCGAGGCCGTGCTGGCCGACCACGACGGGGCCGGCTACTCCACTGAATTGACCCAGAACGGCACGATCACCGAACTGACGGCAACCTCGGTCACGGTGCGCAGCAACGACGGGTTCACGCAGAGCTACGTTCTGCCCGCCTCCGTCACGCCCTCGTTCGGCGTCGACGACCGGGTCCAGATCAAGGCCACCCGCGGCGGGCCGGCGTCGACCGCCGAGCCGACCGTCACCAGCATCGGCGAAGCGCCGAACCCCCGACGCTAGTTGCCATAGCCGTCGGGCAGTTCGACCTTCACCGTGGGTTTCGCGAATGAGGTTTCCAGCTCAGCGGGAGCCGTTGTCTTCGTTACGGTTTCGCCGACGTTGACCGCCGGCACCGCCCCACTGCTGGGCGCCACGGCCATCGTCGTGCCGAATGCCCCCATCGCCACCAGTGCGATCGCTCCCACACCGGCCATCACGTAGTTGGTCCGCTTGTTGCGTTCGTCTCCTGTCACACCGACCTGCCTACCGCGAACCGACGGGCGAGAAAACCAGCCGCCCGCCGGCCCGGCGGCGAGATCAGCCACGATCAGTGCGGTGTGGCAAACCCGGGCGGAGTCGTCGCCGAAACCGTCGGTGAGGCCTCGGACGTCTCAGGAGCACTCGGCGCAGTCGTGTCGGTGACGGTCTGCCCTGTGGTGATGGCCGGGGGTTCGACCCGCTGCTGGGCTCCGATGTGGCCGCCGCCCATCCCTACACCGATCACGGCCGTGGCTAACCCGCCGACGGCTCCGAGCCCGGCGGCGATGAACTTCAGATTTCGCTGATTGTTTCCCTGTGCGCTACTCAATGCGCTCACCTCCACAGCGTCGTATAACCGCTGCGGCCGGAGGTGAAACCGTTACCCGGAGCCTCGCCCGGCCATCAATGCGTGACGGCGAACCCGGACGGCGGCGTGTAGCCCCTCATCGCAGGCACGGCCATCGACACCTCCGGCGCTGTCGGCGGCGTCGTCTCCGTGCTGGTCTGGCCGACGTTCATGTGGGATCCGGACGCCAGCGCCGGAGAGCCGGCCCCGGCACCGTCCGAGATGGCACCGACGACTCCCAGTCCCACCACTGCCGCACCACCGGCGACCGCAGCGATCACTTTCACATTCTTGAGCCCGCTGACCTTCATGTATTTCAGTGAACCCCTGATTTCTATGCCAGGGCTGTGGCTCCACTGTCAGTTACCCGCCGAGTGCGGGCGCGCCGAAACATCACATCGCGCACTGACCGGATTCCGGTTCCCGGCTGCTTTACCCTGTCTGGCATGCAGCCGTGGGCAGGAACAACCGGATGACGCGCTTTCTGGCGCGCCGGCTGCTCAACTACATCGTGTTGCTGGCCCTGGCATCGTTCCTGACGTTCACGCTGACGTCTCTGAACTTCAAACCCCTCGACAGCCTCGAGCAGCGCAATCCACGGCCCCCGCAGTCCGCGATCGACGCCAAAGCCGCTGAACTCGGCCTCGACCAGCCCATTCCGCTGCGCTACGCGAACTGGGCCGCGGGCGCGGTCCGCGGCGACTTCGGCACCACGGTGACCGGTCAGCCGGTGGGCGACGAGTTGTGGAGGCGCATCGGGGTGACGCTGCGGTTGCTCGTCATCGGCGCGATATCGGGCGCCGTGATCGGCGTGGTGGTCGGGGCCTGGGGTGCGATCCGCCAATACCGGCTCTCGGACCGCGTGATCACCGTGTTGTCCCTGCTGGTGATCAGCACGCCGTCGTTCGTGATCGCCAACATGCTGATCCTGGCCGCCCTCAACGTGAACTCCGTACTGGGCGTGCAGATCTTCGAGTACACGGGGGAAACCGCGCCGGTGCCCGTCGGCGGCGCCTGGGACCAATTCGTCGACCGGCTACAGCACCTCGTGTTGCCGACGTTCACGCTGGCGCTGATGGCCATCGCCGGCTACAGCCGCTACCAGCGCAACGCGATGCTCGACGTGCTCGGCCAGGACTTCATCCGCACCGCGCGCGCCAAAGGGCTGACCCGACGGCACGCCCTGTTCAAGCACGGGCTGCGAACCGCACTCATCCCGATGGCCACCCTGTTCGCCTACGGCGTGGCGGGGCTGGTGACCGGATCGGTGTTCGTCGAGAAGATCTTCGGCTGGCACGGCATGGGCGAATGGGTGGTGCAGGGCATCGCCACCCAGGACACCAACATCATCGCGGCCATAACGGTGTTCACCGGCACCGTGATCCTGGTTGCCGGCCTGCTCTCCGACGTCATCTACGCGATGCTGGACCCGAGGGTGAGAGTCGCATGACCCAGACCTCCGCCCCCACCGGTGATGCCGCCGCGGCCCGCTCGGGTCTGCACACCGAGGAATTCGCCACCAGGCGCACCCTGGTGTTCCGGCGGTTCCTGCGCAACTGGCCCGCCGTTGTTTCGCTGGCACTGCTCGTGATCATGTTCGTGGCCTGCTACGCGCTGCCGTCGGTGCTGCCCTACAGCTATTCGGACCTCGACTACTACGCGCTGCAGGAGCCGCCGTCGGTCGACCACTGGTTCGGCACCAACGCACTCGGGCAGGACATCTTCGCCCAAACCTTGCGCGGCATGCAGAAATCCATGCTGATCGGTGTCTGCGTGGCGTTCATCTCGACCGTCATCGCCGCCACGGTCGGCTCGGTGGCCGGATACTTCGGCGGCTGGCGCGATCGCACGCTCATGTGGATCGTCGACGTGCTGCTGGTGGTGCCCAGCTTCATCCTGATCGCGATCGTCACGCCGCGGTTGAGCCAGTCCGACCGGGTGTTCTGGCTGATCGTGCTGCTCTCGGCGTTCAGCTGGATGATCAGTTCGCGCATCGTGCGCGGGATGACCCTGAGCCTGCGGGAACGCGAATTCGTGTTGGCTGCCCGCTATATGGGTGTCAGCAGCTGGCGCATCATCGTGCGCCACATCCTGCCCAACGTGGCATCCATCCTGATCATCGACACCGCGCTCAACGTCGGGGTGGCGATCCTGTCCGAAACCGGTTTGAGCTACCTGGGATTCGGTATCCAAGCGCCGGACGTATCGCTGGGCACGCTGATCGCCGACGGCACCAAATCCGCCACCACGTTCCCCTGGGTGTTCCTGTTCCCGGCCGGGGTGCTGGTGCTGATCATCCTGTGCGCCAACCTGATCGGTGACGGTCTGCGGGACGCACTCGACCCGGGCAGCGGCCGGCTGCGCCGGCGGAAGAGAGCCCGCCGATGACCCGCCTCCTCGAAGTATCCAATCTGACGGTGGACTTCCCCACCGACGCCGACGCGGTACACGCGGTGCGCGGCCTGAACTTTCACGTCGACGCCGGCGAGGTGGTCGCGCTCGTCGGCGAATCCGGTGCCGGGAAATCCGCCAGCGCCATGGCCGTGGTCGGGCTGCTGCCCGAATTCGCCGAGGTGTCCGGGTCGGTACGGTTGCGCGGCCAGGAACTGGTCGGCTTGTCCGACGCGCAGATGTCACAGGTGCGGGGCAACACCATCGGCACGGTGTTCCAGGACCCGATGTCCGCCCTCACCCCGGTCTACACCGTGGGCGACCAGATCGCCGAGGCCCTCACCGTCCACAACCGCGACCTGGGCAGGCGCGCGGCCCGTACCCGGGCGGTCGAGCTGCTCGAGCTGGTGGGCATCGCCCAGCCCGAGCAGCGCGCCCGGGCCTTCCCGCACGAGTTGTCCGGCGGTGAACGCCAGCGGGTGGTCATCGCGATCGCCATCGCCAACGACCCCGATCTGCTGATCTGCGACGAGCCCACCACCGCCCTCGACGTCACGGTGCAGGCACAGATTCTCGAAGTGCTCAAGACCGCGCGCGACGTCACCGGCGCCGGCGTGCTGATCATCACCCACGATCTCGGTGTGGTGGCCGAATTCGCCGACCGGGCCATGGTGATGTACGCCGGGCGGGCGGTCGAGGACGCCCCGGTGGCCCAGCTGTACGAGAAGGCCCGGATGCCTTACACCGTCGGCCTGCTCGGCTCGGTGCCACGGCTGGATGCCCCGCAGGGCACCCGCCTGGTGCCGATCCCCGGTGCACCGCCGTCGCTCACCACGACACCACACGGTTGCCCGTTCGCCCCCCGCTGCCCGCTGGCGATCGACGAATGCGAGGCCGCCGAACCCGAGCTGATCGAGTTGGCGCCGGGCCACGATGCCGCCTGCATCCGCACCGACCAGGTCAGCGGGCGCAGCGCCGCTGAGATCTACCAGGTGGCCGGCACCGGCGCTGCCGCCCCCGAGGCCCAGCCCGCCGAGGCCGACGTGGTGCTGCGGGTGCGCAACCTGTCCAAGACCTACAAGCTGACCAAAGGGGTGGTGCTGCGCAGGCAGGTCGGTGAGGTCCGGGCCGTCGACGACGTCAGCTTCGACCTGCGCAGCGGCCGGACGCTCGGCATCGTCGGCGAGTCCGGGTCGGGCAAGTCCACCACCCTGCACCAGATCCTGAATCTGTCTGCCCCGCAATCGGGTTCGATCGAAGTGCTCGGATCCGACGTGGCCACCCTGAACCGCAAGACGCGCCGCGCCCTGCGCACCGACCTTCAGGTGGTGTTCCAGGATCCGGTGGCGTCACTGGACCCACGGCTACCGGTATCGGATGTGTTGGCAGAGCCGTTGACCGCCAATGGTTTCGACAAACCGCGGATCGACGAGCGAGTGGCCGAGCTGCTCGAGTTGGTGGGCCTGCGCCGCGCCGACGCCGGCCGCTATCCGGCCGAGTTCTCCGGCGGGCAGAAACAGCGCATCGGGATCGCCCGCGCCCTGGCTCTGCAGCCCAAGATCATCGCCCTCGACGAACCGGTCTCCGCGCTGGACGTCTCCATCCAGGCCGGGATCATCAACCTGCTGCTGGACCTGCAGGACCAGTTCGGCCTGGCCTACCTGTTCGTTTCCCACGATCTTTCGGTGGTCAAGCACCTGGCCCACGATGTCGCGGTGATGTACAAGGGCGCG
Organism: Mycobacterium sp. 134; assembly: GCF_048282715.1. Lineage (NCBI taxonomy): Bacteria > Bacillati > Actinomycetota > Actinomycetes > Mycobacteriales > Mycobacteriaceae > Mycobacterium > Mycobacterium sp. 134. Next base: position 1,818,756 of record NZ_JBLVUN010000008.1, on the reverse strand, counting down.
GTCGTCGAACAGGGCTCCGGCGACGAGGTGTTCGCCAGCCCACAGCACGCCTACACCCGCAAGTTGCTGGCCGCGGTTCCGCAACCAAAGCCCGTCAACGGTTAGGTATTGCCGCATGCACCGGTGTCGGCATCTAGCATCGACGGGGTGAACGGGTTCAAAGGGTTCAAGTTCCAGCGTTTCGCCGTCGTCGCAGCCGTCACCGCCCTGGCCCTGGCCGGATGTTCGGGCGGCGATCGGGAAGCCCCGTCGGCCGGCGGCAACGCCGAGCTCGGTAGCACCAACGACATCAATCCACAGGATGTCGCGAACCTGCGCCAGGGCGGCAACCTGCGCCTGGCACTGACGGAGTTCCCGTCGAACTTCAACCCCCTGCACCTGGACGGCAACACCGGCGACGTCGGCGCGCTCACCAGGCCCACGTTGCCGCGCACGTTCGTGATCGCCGCCGACGGATCGGCGACGGTCAACACCGACTACTTCACCAATGTCGAACTGACGGGCACCAACCCCCAGGTGGTCACCTACACCATCAACCCCAAGGCCGTGTGGACCGACGGCACGCCGATCACCTGGGAGGACATCAAGTCCCAGTCCGAGGCCAACAGCGGCAAGAACCCGGCGTTCGTCATCGCCGCACCCAACGGCTTCGAGCGGGTGGCCTCGGTGACCCGCGGCGTCGACGACCGCCAGGCCGTGATGACCTTCGCCAAGCCGTATGCGGACTGGAAGGGCATGTTCGCGGGCAACGGCCGGCTGCTCCCCAAGAGCATGACCGCCACCCCCGAGGCGTTCAACAAGGCTCAACTCACGCAACCCGGGCCGTCGGCGGGGCCGTTCATGGTCTCCAACATCGACCGGGGTGCCCAGCGGATCACGATGAGCCGCAACCCCAAATGGTGGGGCGCCCCGCCGCTGCTCGACACCATCACCTACCTGGTACTCGACGACGCAGCGCGCATCCCCGCGCTGCAGAACAACACCATCGACGCCACGGGCACAGCGTCATTGGACGAACTGACCATCGCGCGCAAGACGGCGGGGATCAGCATCCGTCGGGCACCGTCGGCCAGCTGGTACCACCTGACCTTCAACGGCGCGCCCGGCTCGATCCTGGCCGACCCGGCGCTGCGCAGCGCGGTGGCCAAGGGCATCGACCGGCAGGCGCTGGCCAACATCACCCAGCGGGGTCTCACCGACAATCCGGTGCCGCTGAACAACCACATCTTCGTCGCGGGCCAGCAGGGCTACCAGGACAACGCCGCGTCGGTGGCGTTCGACCCCGAGAAGGCGAAGGCCGAACTGGACGCCCTGGGCTGGAAAGTGCCTGAGGGACGGCAGTTCCGGGAGAAGGACGGCAAGGAACTCGTCATCCGCAATGTGTTCTACGACGCGGGCAGCACCCGGCAGGTGGCCCAGATCGCGCAGAACATGCTCGGCCAGATCGGGGTGAACCTGAAGCTCGACACCAAGCCCGGCACCGGGTTCTTCACCAACTACATCATCAAGGGCGACTTCGACATCGCTCAGTTCGCCTTCCTCGGCGACGCTTTCCCACTGAGCTCGCTGACCCAGATCTACGCGCAGGACGGGGCCAGTAACTTCGGCAAGATCGGCAGCCCGGAGATCGACGCCAAGATCGAGCAGACGCTGGAAGAACTGGACCCGGTCAAGGCGCGCACGCTGGCCAACGAGCTCGACCAGATGCTGTTCGAAGAGGTGTTCAGCCTGCCGCTGTTCCAGTCACCCGGAAACGTCGCGGTGCGCAGCAACCTGGCCAACTTCGGGGCTCCCGGCCTGGCCGACACCGACTACACGAAGGTCGGGTTCGTCAAGTAATTTCGAGTCTCAGATCGCCGATCCGCGGTTGGGCGGCGGCGGCACAATCAGGCGGTCATCACACTCGCGACGCCGACACCCGTCCGCCAGCGGGATCGCCGAAGCAGGGTCGGCGACAAACGCCCGGTACTCGCTGTCGTCGATCGCGTAATACTCCGTGTAATCAGCGATCTGGAGGCTCACCGGTATCGACAGGTAATGGCCACCGGTGGTCGTATCGACCCCCAGCGAGAACCAATGCTCCCGATAGACGTGCGTCGTTTCGAAGCGCTTGGCGCTCATCGAGTTCCCCCATCGCCGGAGTGGCGCCCTGGCGAAAGTGCGGTCGGCAGCGCCGTCTCCACGACCGTGGCGACCGAGATCGCGGATACCGCCACCCGGACGACGGGACGCGCAGGCAGGGCGTCCAACTCGGCGGCAGTGGCCGAAAGTTGTTCGGCCACACCGTCACGTACCGCGCGGATCACCGCGAACGCAGCACGCTCGCGGGTGTCGATCACGCTGTGTACCACCGTCGGCATCCGAACCAGCACGGCCCCGGGCACCAGCGCCGCGATCCGCTCCGCCACAGCCGGTGGTGTGGTCAGATCCCGTCCACCGGACAGCACGACGGTGGGCCAGTGGAACTCCGGTAACTCAGCGAGCAGGTCGAAGGGCTCGGCCTCGAACGGTTCGTAGAACTTCGCACTTCCGATCATGTCGGCCATCTCCAGCGCGGGATCCAGCGGCAGGCCATCGGGCACCCCGGCGTAGTTCAACTCGCGGAACGCGATCCGCCCGACCAGATCTACCTCGTTACGGTACGGCGCTTTTCGCGTCGAGAGCCGACTCAGCCGGGCCAGCCCCGACCACACCACCGTTCGCCCGCGGAGCAGCAGATCGAGTTGGCGGTCCAGCAGTGCGGCTCCGCCCAGCCCGTACAGCAGGCCGGCCAGTTCTCCCCCTTTGGTGGCCAAAGCCCCATCGGCCACCAGGCGTCGCACCTTGGGCGCCAGGTCCGCGGTCTCCGGGTCCGTGCCCTCCCACAGCAGCCCGCGGATGGCACTGCGTATCGCTTCGATATCGGCGGTGGACAGCAGCGGGGAGTCCAGCACCATCGCTGCGACCCGGTCGGGATGACGAACCCCGAAACCGGCGGCGATGTAGCTCCCGTACGAGGTGCCGTACAGCACTGCCTCGTGTACACCCGCGTCATCGAGCACCGCGGCGATGTCGTCGACCACCTGCTCGACGGTGATGGCCGCGGGCGGCAGATCGGCGCCCGCATCGGTGTGCCGCGACATCCCGATACCCCGGTGCTCGATCATGATCACGTCGAATCCGGCCGCGGTCGCACGTCTGCGGAGCGCACGGTAGGGCTGGATCGACGCGACGCCGGGGCCTCCCGGAATGATCACCACCGGGTGCGCAGACTTGCGGCCGGCCCGCACGTAGAACAGGTCGAACAGCTCGTCGGAACCGGGACTGACCGGGCGTCGCACGGCCCGCACCCCCGGTAGCGCGGCAAGCTTGTCGTGCGCGCGCCGACGCTTGGCGTTCATCGTCATTGCGCTCCATTGTGCCGCGCAACGCTCAGATCAGATAGATGGCGAAGACCGCCCCGAACAGCACCACCAGCCACCCGTCGGTGGCCAGTTTGAGCCACCGCGGCGCGGTCCGGACCTCCATGAACTGCCGGATGATCAAGCGGGACTTGATCAGCGTCAGCGCGAGCACCAGCGCGGTGATCGGCACACTGGCCCGCAGGGCGTCCGAGTACTGGGCCGGCGCCAACCACCAGGATCCGACGGTGATGGCGACCAGCACCAGCCACGTCTGGGTCACAGCCTTGTCGGTCATGGTCACCTCACCACGTAGAGCAGGCCGAAGATGATCACCCAGAGCAGGTCGACCATGTGCCAGTAGACCGCGCCCGCCTCCACCACCGACGCCCGGCGCCGCGACGGATTGCGCAACTCCCGCACGATCACGCCCAGCACGATGAGCCCGATCAGCACGTGGATCAGGTGCACACCGGTCAGGACGTAGTAGAACGAGTAGAACATCTCGGAGTTGGTGTGCCCGGCCCGGATCTTGACCACCCACTCATAACCCTTGCAGGCCATGAACATCAGGCCGCCGATACCACCGGCGTAGGTCAACCGGATCGCCGCTTCGTGACGTCCGGCCCTGATGGCCAGCACCGCGCGGGCCACCAGCCACGAACTGGTCAACAGGATAACCGTGTTGGCGACACCGACGGTGATATCGAGATGCTGCTGGGCACGTAGGAATTCGTCCGGGCGCATGGTCCGGTAGATCATGAAGATGATGAAGTAGCCACCGAAGATGACCAGATCGCCGAGCACCATCACCCACATGTGCCCGTCACCCGGCAGGTGGGCCGGCGTCGTCTTCGTCGGTGAATTTGATTGTTTCAGAACAGGATTGGTCGACATTTACTCACTCCAGTCCCGGTTCTTCGACTGCCTCACGCATCGCGGCCTGCCGCAGCAGGACGATGAGAGCCGACAGCCAGACGGAGAAGACGACCACGGCCAACCAGAAGGCGATCGAGCCGTTCCATGCGAACGGCCCCGACGGGAACACGAACATCTGGGTGGCGATCACTTCGGTGATGATCTGCCAGATGGTCACGTAGGCGAACCAGGCCGGGAAGACATCGTTCTTGTCGTAGAGGATCGCGATCGCCAACACCAGATAGGCGGCCGTGAAGCAGCCCAACGAGCCGTTGTAGGACAGCATTCCGAGGTCGTACAGAAGGCTGATCAGTTCCGGGTCACGGTCCGGCCGGAAGGCCGCGGTGAGGAAACAAACCGACACCAGCAGGAATCCGGGCACCGCTCCGACACCCATGCCGCCGATGTAGCCGTAGGCGAACACCGACCCCACCGACATACGTTTGATCTGGTAGGCGACCAGCCCGTTGGTCATCGCCGCACCGCCCAGCAGAATCAGCAGCAGGCAGAAGCCGATCTTGATGGTCAGGCCGTGCTCGGTGAAGAACGCCACCTTGTCGGCCGCGGTGACATCGGGCCGCGGTGGCGGCGTCACCCGGGTCAGGATGCAGATGATGACGCCGAAAGCCCCGTACCAGATAGGGAAGAACCAGGTCATCAACCGCACATCGGGCTTGCCCGGTGGCGCTTTCGTCATTGTCGTCACGCGGCAGTGCCCTTTGGTGAGCCCCCTGCTACTCCGTCTTGAATGGCCTGGCTGATCACCGCACGGCGCAGCACGAAGAACATCACCACGACGAAGACGGCGAAGGCGCCGTTGCGCAACCAGAAGGTCAGCACGCCGTCCCAGGCCAGCGGCCCGGTCTGGAAGACCGCCGCGCCGGCGGCCGGGATCATCGCCACCGCAGTCGCCAGCGAGTAGTGCCCTACCCAGCGGGGAAACACCGGGGCGGGCCCGTTGTCGAAGTACACCGCGACCGCGAGCAGCGCGAACTGCGACACCACCATCCCCACCGGGGCGACGAACACGATCCAGGCCAGGTCGTTGAGCAGCATGATCAGCTCGGGATTGCGGTCTGGACGAAACGCGGCCACCAGGAAGAAGACATTGGACAGCGCGAAGATGGTGGCGCCACTGACCACCGCGGTGAGATAGCAGTAGGCGAACACATGGCTCTGGGTCTTCATGCGCTTCATCTGGACCACGATCACCATGAAGAACGGCAGGATCAGGATCCCGCAGAGGTTGAACGTCACCTGGCTGAACCGGATCCACGCGGTGTGATCGGCGTAGAACTCGGCGACCTGTTGCGCGTTCCAGGTCGGCGCCATCGGCGGCCAGAAGCCGGGAAACGCCAGCATCGCCGCCAGCAGCACCGCGCCGACGACGGGCCCGGTCCACAGGCTCACCCACTGGGCCTTGATGTTTCCGGCTTTCGGCAGGTCTTGTACCTGCTCCAGGATCTGCACGCCAACCTCCAAAAACTGACTTAAGTCAGAACTGTCTGCCCTCGAAACCGTAATGGCAGTGGGGATGAAAGGAAAGAGCAATACTGAGTACAGTCAGTTTGTCGATGTCGTAGCATCGGGCCGTGCTCACTGGACCGCCGCGCAGCCGCAAGGGTCTGCAGACGCGGGAACGGCTGTTGGGCGCCGCGATCTCCGAGTTCAAGCACGACGGCATGGCCGCGGCCGATACCGCTGCGATCGCGTCGGCCGCGGGTGTCGCCCACGGCACCTTCTTCTTCCACTTCCCCACCAAGGAACACGTCCTGGTGGAATTGGAACACCGCGAGCAACTCCGCATGGCCACCGAGCTCGGCCGGATCTTCGCCACGCCACACGACGTGCGCACCACCCTGACCGAATCCGTCCGCGTCCTCGAGAAACTCGAACGACGCCTGGGTGGCCGCTTGTTCAAAGATTTTCTCGCCCTGCACTTTTCCACCACGCGGCCGCCATCGGAGGAATGGGCCCGTCACCCCGTGATCGTCGCCGTGGTCGAGGAACTGCAACGGGCGCAGGAGCGCGGCGAGATCCCGGCCGAAGTGGACGTGATGTACAACGGCGTGTCGTTCCTTGTCGGGCTCTACGCGTTGCTGATCACCATCCCGGACGCGGTCGAGGTCCGGGCCCCGGTGCTCGCCGAATACCTGACCACGTATCTGTACGGCTTGCGGGTCGTCCAGACGGCTTAGGTTCGGGCTGATCCAAACGCGTGCCCTCCGATAGCCGGTGCAGATACAAACGGTGCCATGACCACCGTCGAGAACGTGACCCGTGTTTTGCCCGGTACACCGGAATGGGATGACCTGCTGGCTTCGATCGCCGCAGGTGCCAAGGACCGCGACCTCAACGACGAGAACCCGTTCGACCAGGTCGCCGCGCTCAAGCGCGCGGGGTTCGGCACCCTGCGTCTGCCCGAGTCCCTCGGTGGGGCCGGATTCACTGTGCCGCAGCTGTTCTCCGCTGTGATCGACGTGGCCAAGGCCGATCCCATTGTGGCCCACATCTTCCGCACCCACTTCTGGTTCACTGAGGAGCGGCTGCGCAGCGCCGACGATCCGGTGTCCAGGCACTGGCTGGGCAAGATCGCCCAGGGAAAGATCTTCGGCAACGCCTTCAGCGAGAAGGGTTCACTGGCGGTGGGGAGCCTGGTGTTCAACACCCGGCTCCTGGCCGACAGCGCGAACCCGGGCGCGTTCCGGCTGACCGGTGAGAAGTACTACAGCACCGGCACCCTGTTCTCGGACTATCTGACCGTCACCGCCACCACCGATCACGACTCGGTGGCCAACGTCCTGGTTCCCACCGACCGCGAGGGAGTACGGCTCGTCGACGATTGGGACGGCTTCGGCCAGCGCCGCACCGGAACCGGCACCACGACGTTCACCGACGTCGCGGTGGCCGCCGACGAGATACTCACCGACACCCCGTATGACGCCGAAGCGGTGCCGACCGTGCAGTACGCCTCGCTGCAGTTGTTCATCCACGCGGTGGTCGCCGGAATCCTGGCCAATGTCGTCGACGACGGCGTGGCGCTGCTGCGCTCCCGGGAACGCAACTTCAGCCATGCCGTCACCGAGCGGCCCACCGACGATCCCCTGCTGCAGCGCCAACTCGGGGTTCTCGCCAGCACGGCCTACGTGGCGCGGGCCGCGGTGCTCGATGCGGCGGCAGCGATCGGGGCCGCCACCGATTCGGCGGTCGACGGGGTTCCCGATACGAAGCTCGCCGCGGTGCCCGATTCGCGGCTCGCCGCGGTGCCCGATTCGCGGCTCGCCGCGGTGCCCGATTCGCGGCTCGCCGCGGTGCCCGATTCGCGGCTCGCCGCGGTGCCCGATTCGCGGCTCGCCGCGGAAGCCCAGCTCAAGGTCGCCAAGGTCAAAGTGCACCTCGACGACGTCGCCCCCGAAGCCGCCACCCGGCTGCTGGAACTCGGTGGGGCCAGCGCGGCCTCCCGGCAGCGCAACCTGGATCGGCACTGGCGCAATATTCGGACGATCACGTTGCACAACCCGGTGGCCTACAAGGCGCGGGTGATCGGCCAGAACCTGTTGCACGGCACGCCCGTTCCGGCCAACGCGTACTTCTAGACAGGCCCGAGCATGGCGGCGCGCACACAGTCACGCAGCCAGCGGTGCGCGCCGTCGGCGTCGAAGCGCGGGTGCCAGGCCATACTGAGCACCAGCGGTGGGAGCTGGAGCGGGATCTCGAAGGTGCGCAGGCCGAACGTCGCGATCGCCCGCGCGCCGATCACCGCGGGCAGCATGCCGACCAGGTCGCTGCCCTGGATCAGGAACAGTCCACCGGCGGGGTTCGGCACGCATGCGACGACCCGGCGACGCAGTCCGTGCTCGGCCAGCAGGTCGTCTACCGGTCCGCGCAGCCGACCCCTGCGAGAGAACACCACATGCTCGGCATCGGAGAACCGGCGCAGCGTGACGCGCTTGTCCGCAAGTTCATGACCCTCCCGCACCACGCCCACCAATCGCTCATCGATCAGGTGCTCGATGAGCGTCTCCGGTTCGGTACGGCGGATCTGACCGATCTCGATGTCCACCGAGCCGTCGCGCAACGAGTGGGTGTCCTCGTGGCTCTCCCCCACGAATCTGACTGTGACGCCCGGCGCTTGGTCGTGTATGCGAGCCAGTAAGCGCGGGCCGCAGGTGCTGAACAGGCCTTCCCCGAGCTGAATCGAGAAGGTCCGCTGCAGGTTCGGCAGATCCGGGACGTCCGGCGGCGTGAACACCGCCCTGGCCTGCGCCACGATGTCGTGCACGCGACCCTGCATCGCCAGTGCCCTTGGCGTCGGGACCATTTCACGACCGGCCCGCACCAACACCGGATCCCCCAACGCGCGCCGCAAGCGCGCCAGGGTCCGGCTCATCGCCGGCGCCGAGGTGTGCAGCCGCTGCGCCGCGCCGCCGACGCTGCGTTCGTCGAGCAACGCGTCGAGGGCGAGCAGCAGGTTGAGGTCGAGATTCGGCTCCATCTTCAATTCCATTTCTGATAACTATTGCTTACCAAACATGCACTGGAAGGCAATCCAGAACGAGAATACCGTGAACCGCATGACAAGTACCCTGACCAGCGATTCGGTCGCCACTGTCCTGCAACGTCTTCTGTCGGCTGAACAGGACGGTGACCCGGCCGCATTCGCCGCGGTCGGCGAGTTCCCCCTGGAGTGCGGCGCGGCCGAGCGTGCCGAACTGTTCAAAGACGTCTACATGTCGGTCTCCGCAAGCGGGGGCGAGCTGCTGTACCTGCTCGCCCGTGCCGTGGGTGCCCGCACGGTCGTCGAGTACGGCACGTCATTCGGGGTCTCGACGATCTATCTCGCCAGCGCCGTGCGCGACAACGGCGGTGGGACAGTGGTCGGGACCGAACTGCAGCCCGACAAAGCCGCTGCGGCACAACGGAACTTCGAGTCCGCGGGGCTCGACGACGTGATCGATCTTCGGATCGGCGACGCCAGGGACACACTGTCCGCACTTTCGGGCCCGGTGGATCTGGTTCTGCTCGACGGCTGGCCCGAGCTGGCGCTGCCCGTGCTCAAGATTCTCGAGCCGCGGCTACGTACCGGCGCCCTGGTCCTGATCGACGACGTGAACCACGATTTCGGCAACGACGCACACGGCGCATTGCTGCGCTACCTGGCCGAATCCAGCGACTACCTGTCGGTGACACTTCCTGTCGGCGATGGGATCGAAGCCTGCATTCGGTTGACCTGAAGCTCAGCCCGCGATCAACTCGGCCGCCTTCTCTCCGACCAGCACACTGGGCGCGTGCGTGTGGCCACGGATGAGCGTCGGCATCACCGATGCGTCGGCGACCCGCAACGCCTCGATTCCCCGGACTCGTAGTTGCGGGTCGACCACGCTGCCCTCGTCGGTTCCCATGCGGCAGGTGCCGACGGGGTGATACAGCGTGTGTGACACTGAATTGATTGCCCGCGTGAATGTTTCGTCGTCCAGATCGGCCGCGTCGAGTGGCCTGGCCACCTTGCCAACCACATTCGCCAGTGCCGGCGCCCGCGCGATATCGGCGGTTATCCGCAGGCCTGCCATCAGTGCGGCGCGGTCGGCTTCGTCGCTCAGGTAGCGCGGGTCGATGATCGGTTTGTCCGTCGGATCGGCCGACCGCAGCGTGATGGTGCCCTGGCTGCGGGGCTTGAGCAGGATGGGGCCCATCACGACGGCGTGACCGTACGGGTCACCGATACCCTCGTCGAAGAAGGGGGCCGGGGCGAAGATCAGTTCGAGGTCAGGGAGATCCAGTTCCGGACGGCTCCGGACGAATCCGTACGCCTCGCCGACGTTGGAGGTCAGCATGCCCCGGCGGCGAGCCAGATAGTTGACCAGTTCGAGCGGCTTCTCGGCGGCGAACAGGCTGTCGTCACGGACGTCGAACCCCAGCGGAACCACCAGGTGGTCGAGGAGATTGGTGCCGACGGCGGGCGCGTGCCGGGTCACCTCGATCCCGTGGCGCGCAAGCTGGTCCCGGTCTCCGATTCCCGACAGCATCAGCAGGTGCGGGGAATTGATCGCGCCCCCGCACAGGATGACCTCGCGGCGCGCCGTCACCACATCCCGAACACCGCCCCTGTCGAACTCGAGGCCGATGGCCCGATTGCCCGCGAAGACGATCCGCGTCGCGGTGGCCTCGGTGAGCAGTTCGAGATTGCGCCGCCGCAGCGCGGGCTTGAGGTACGCGTCGGCGGTGCTCCACCGGGCGCCGCGGCGCTGGGTGACCCTGGTCTCGCAGAAGCCGTCGTGTCCACACTCCTTGGCCGCGGCCAGCCACGCCGCCGTCGAACTGCGCGGGCTGCGCTGCGCCTCGATCGCCAGCGGCCCGGCCTCGATCCGCTTCAGGTACTTTTCCAGGCCGGCGTAGTTCCAGTCCGCGCCGGCATGTTCGCCCCACTCGTCGTAATCGGCGGGGAAGCCCGGGACCCACATCATCGCGTTCATCGACGACGAGCCGCCGAGTGTTTTGCCACGCGGCCAATAGATCTGGCGGCCGTCGAGTTCCGGTTGCGGCTCGGTCAGGTAGTCCCAGTCGACCTCGCTGCGGAACAGCTTGGAGAATGCCGCCGGGATGTGGATGAACTTGTTGCGATCGCGCGGCCCGGCTTCCAGCGCCAGCACCGACACATCCGGTCGTGCACTCAGCCGGTTCGCCAGGACCGCGCCTGCCGAACCGGTCCCCACCACGATGTAGTCAGCCTCCACGTGGCGGAGTGTATGGCCCTGCACGGCCACGTGCGGCTAATTCGATGTGGCGGTCAGTTCGATGTGGTGTGCGCCGGCGACGCTGGCGTAGCGGTCTGGGCTGCAGGTCAACACGATGACCTGTCCGTCTCCACCGACCGCGTCGAACACCGCGCCCATCTTGGTCAGCCGGTCCGGATCGGTGAAGCCGAGCGCGTCGTCGATGATGACGGGCACGCTGTCCTCCTTGGCCACCATCGTGGCACCGGCCAACCGCGCGACGATGGCCAACTGCTCCTTGGCCCCGCCGGACAGCGATTCGTACGGAACCGTCCGACCGGACAGCGTGCGGGTCCTGATGTTGAGATCACTGTCGACATCGACCTCGAAATCCTCACCGAACACGAGCCGGCCCAGCCGCTGCACCTCGAGGCGGAACGGATCGGCGTACCGCTGCCGGGTGGCGTCACGGTGGCGCGCCATCACCGACCGCAGCGTCTCGGCCGCGCGGGCCCGACGGTGCACCCGTAGATACTCGGCATGGGCGTGCTCGCGTTCGGTCTCGGCGGCATCGAGATGCCCCTTGCGGCCCTGCGTGCCGTACACCTTCAGTTGCGCGGCCACCTCCCGCAACCCCTCGACCGCAGCCTCGTGACGGGTATTGAGCAGTTCCGCGCGGCGCACCGCTTCGTCGAGCGCGGCCTTCACCGAATCCGGTTCAGTCGCCGACAATTCGGTCCGCAGCGCGGCCACCCGGCTCGCGGTGGCGGCGGCCTCCTCGTGGGCGGCCTGCGCCTGCACCGCCAACTCGTCATCGCCGGTTTGGGCGCGCTGGACTTCGAGCCGGCCGCCGGCCACCGTCAGCTCGGCCTGCGCCGTGGTGAGCTTGTCGCGCAGCACGCTGCAGCGGGTCGACTTCTCCGACAGCTTCTTGGCCGCCGCGACGATCACCTTGCGGCTGGTCTCACTGTCGGCCACCGCTCGGCGGTGCGCCCCCACCGCGGCTTCGAGTTCGGTTCGGGCGCCGGCGGTATCGGTGGGCCCGACCAGCTCGAACAGGCCGGCCTCATCGGGCTGGTCGGCTTGCAGCTGTGTCAGCCGTGATCGCAGATCCGCCAACGCATCGTCACCGGTGAGGGCTTCTACCGTGGCGCGCAACCGATCCCGGCCACCGAGCAGCTCCCGGCGACGGGCGTCCAGGACACGCGCGCCATCCACATCGTCTACCCCGGCTGCGGCCAGCGCGGCGATCAGCGCGGTCTGTGCCTCGTCGAGACGGGCCTGCGTCTGAGCGGCCGGCGTGCCAGGCACCACGCGCACCGTGAGCACCCCGGGCACGTCGATCTCGGTGTCGGCGGTGGTGTTGACCGACCACGGTTGCCCCGCTTCCAGGGACACCTGCACCTCGTCCACCCGGACATCGAAGTCGGACACCGCCACGAGTTCGATTCGCGCGGAGGCGAGTTCCGCCTGTCCCGCGGCACGTTCCACCGCTACCGCGGCGGTCTCGATGGCCCGCAGCCCCGCATCGTCGAGGGTGATCTCGGCGAGTTCGCGGTCGACCCGGTCGAGTTCACGCGCACCGGCGTCGATCTTGCCCAGCCGGGTGGCCAGCCGGTCGGCCTCGTCACGATCCGTCATCCGCGTCAGCGTCGTGCGGGCCGTCTCGACCCGGGTTTCGTGCTCCTGCGCTGCCACCCGCGCCTCTTCGGCTGCCACCTCGGCTGCCTCGTGAACCTCACGGGCCGTGGCGGTTTCGCCGTCGGCCACAGCCAGCGCCGCCTGCAATTCGGTGATCGTGGTGGCGCGCTCGTCGAGCTCGGCGCGCAGCCGCCGGCGTTCGGTGAGCGCAGCGGCCGATGCGGTCCGGGCCACCCGGGCGGCCTCGGCGACCACCTCGGCCTCCTTGAGCCGCTGGACCAGTGCGGCGACCGCATCGGCGGCCTTGCGGGCGGCCGCCAGGCCGGCCTGGGCCTGTTCGCGTTGGCCGGAGGCACCGGTGACCTCGGCGGTGAGCTCGGCGTGCCGGCGCACTGCGTCATCGACCTCGGCCACAGCGGCGGCGCACTGCGCCACCTCGCCCTCGGCGGCGGCGAGCCGCTTGGTCACCGCCGCCCACTCGCCGGTCGGCCGGCCGGTGGCGGTGAAGTAGCGCAGATACTCCGCATCGATCCGCTCGATCAGCAGCGGCTCGTCCCCGGAGAGCGCGACCGCCTCGCCCGCGGCCACATCCAGCGCGCGGGCCAGCGCATCCGACCCCGACAGGTCGACCGGTGCCGTCGAGCTCGACTGCAGCACCCGCTGGGCCTGCCACAGATTGGTGTCCACGGTCTCGGCGAGCATGCCCAGCACTCGCTCGTGCGCTTCGTCGCCGCTGAGCTGCTCGCGGACCGGCGCCAGCACCGTCAGCTGGGTCTCGGCACGCTTGTGAAAGCGCTTGCGGTACATGAACCGGTAAGGGCCGGTGGAGATTTCGGCCATCACCTCGGCACCGACATCGGCGTGGGTGGGCTTGACCTGCTTGACTTCCTTCTTGCCCGAGCGGTCCTTGGCCTCGAGCAGCAGATCCAGCGCCTCGATCATCGAGGACTTGCCGATCTCATTGGCGCCGCTGACGACCACCACACCGTGATCGGGGAATTCGATCTCGCGGTGGGTGATGCCGCGGTAGTTGGTCAGGACCAGGCGGTGCAGCTTCATGCCGCACTCCCCCGGTCGACCAGGCGCAGCAGAAGCCCCAGCGCGGCCCGCGCGTCGTCGGCCCCGGGGCCGTCGGTGCGGGCGGTGGCCACCAACTCGTCCACCGCGGCTGCGGCGAAACCGCCGATTCCCAGGTCGTCGAACTCACCGTCGGCGGGCAGGACCGCGATCTCGGTGTGCCGCTCCCACAACGTCAGCGCGGCGAACAGCCGGGCGTAGCGGTCCAGGCAGGCATCCAACGCGGCCTTGTCCGTCACCGTCAGCGAGCCCGTCAGTGCCAGGCGCACCACGGTGCGTTCCTTGTCCTCCAACAGATCCAGATTCAGGTCCAGATCGGCCACGTCGCGGTCGGTGTCCACCTCACGGCGCAGCGTGATGAACCGCCAGCGGCCCACGCGTTCGGAGTCGACCCGGACGCCGCGGTGCGGATCGGTCTCGTCGATCTCGACCAGCAGTACATGCCCCGGATCGGATTCGATGTCGTCGTAGTTCGTCACCTCGGGTGAGCCCGAGTACCAGACCCGGCCGGTCGACCCGACCTCGGTGCGGGAGTGCTTGTCTCCCAATGCCACATAGTGAACCGCGCCCCGCGCCAGGGCGTCTTCGACGGCGGCCAGCCGGATCAGCGACGGCTTGTCCTTGTCCGGATCGAGGATGTCGACGCCGCCGTGGCCGACGACCACGCGGGTGACGCCGTCGGCGGGCAGATCGGCCAGCACGTCCCCGATCAGATCCGAGGTGGGCGCCTTGGAGCGCCACGGCGCCGCGACGATCTCCAGCCCCGGCCGCACCTCGTGCACGCCCGCACGATCGAGGACGACGACGTTGTCCGGGCATTCGGCGGTGAACAGCGCACTGGTGTAGATCGACGCGGCATCGAGCGGGTCATGGTTACCGGGCAGCAGATACACGGGCACGCCGATGGCACGCATGGCCTCCAGCGACAAGCTGACCTCACGGGGGGCCAACTGGTTGTGCTCGAACACGTCCCCGGACACCACGACGAACTCCGCGCCCGATGCGGCGGCCACCGGGCCCAGGGCCGCGACGGCCTCCCGGCGCGACGCCGAGTAGCGGGGCTGGGCCTCCCCGTCGCCGGCACTGAGGAAATGACGGGTCATGCCGAGTTGCCAGTCGGCGGTGTGCAGAAAACGCATCGGCCCCGTCCCTTCTGTGTCCGTTCCCCGTGGGTTCATCCCGGAAGCAAGGCGAGTCTAAAACCGGGGGCCGACAAGTCCGGGGACCTGCGGCGGCATGGCCCCGGTTTGCCGATACCGTATGAAGAATGGCCAGTCCGATCAGAACCCTGCTGCTGATGCGCCACGCCAAGTCGGACTATCCCGACGGGGTGGCCGACCACGATCGCCCGCTCGCCACGCGTGGCATAAGGGAGGCTGCGCTGGCCGGAGACTGGATCCGGGCCAATTTCCCCGTGGTGGACGCGGTGTTGTGCTCGACGGCGACGCGGACCCGTCAGACGCTGGAGCGCACTGGTATCGAGGCACCCGTACAGTTCGCCGAGCGCATCTACGACGCCCAGGGCACCGTCATCGACGAGATCAACGGTGTGTCGTCACGTTTCGGCACCGACCCGTCCACGGTGTTGGTCATCGGCCACGAACCCGCCATGTCGGCCGTCGCACTCGGGCTGGACGACGGATCCAACCCCACTGCTGCGGAGAGCATCTCGCTGAAATTCCCGACCTCGGCGATCGCGATGCTGCGCACCGGCGACCCGTGGAACCAGCTCGCGCTGGGCGGCGCGACGCTGGTGCGTTTCCACGTGCCTCGCTAGGAGTTGGTGGCCAGCGTCAGTTCCATGAGCTTGATGGCCATGGGGCAGGCATCGATCCCCGGCCCTTGCGGATTGACCCACCAGCCGACCACACCGGCCGCGTCGCTGGCCACGCCGCACGCGCCGTTGAGCCCGTTGGGCCGCATGATGATCGAATCGACACCGGCGATCCGGCGTTGCTCGATCGCGTACTGCAGCTTCTCGGCGGTCTGGCGCTCGTTGGCCAGGCTGCCCTGCTCGTACCAGAACCGGGTGATGTCGACCAGGCCGGCCGGGTTGGCCGCCTGCCAGCGGCACACCGCGCCGACGAACGTGCTCTGGATGTCCAGCGGGTCGGCACCCACCGTCTTGGCCAGGATGTCCGTGGTCAGGACGTCACATTCCTTGAGCAGGTTGGGGTAGGTCTTCTCGGACTTGTTGTTGCTGGGGCCGCCACCGGAACCCTCCTTGGCCGCGGTGCCCTCCACCGTGCTGGTGCACCCGGTCAGGCCGACGAACACCGCCATCGCTGCCACGAGTCCGGCGGCCCCACGTCGCGTCATCATTTGGAATTCACAATCGACTGGCGGGTCAGCTCTTTGGCGACCTCGCACGGATCGGGATAGGGCTTCTGGTCGAAGCTCACGGACCACTCGATGAAATCGTCGTCGAACTGGATGCCGATCTCACACAGGTTCACGTCGCCGGCCTTGAGCGGGTTCTCGCCGATGGCGATGAAGCCGCCGTGACCCTCGATGTTGATGTCCTCCACGCTGGTCCGCGACAGCTCCTCGGTCTTGCGCTCCCGGCCGATCGGGCTACCCCGGAACCAGGTGAAGGAGAAGTGCGGTCCGAGGATGCTGCCGCCCTGCAGCCACTGGCAGCCAGAGGAATTGGTCGCGGTGTTGACCAGCCCCTGCACCTGGGTCAGCTCGGTCACCGTCTGATCGGTGACGCCGCCGCAATGCGGGAAATGCGGACCGTGCTTGCCCGAGGCATCGGCACTCGGCGTCTCTGTCTGGGGAACCTGCGGAGACGCGGGCTCGCCGGACGAGCAGCCCGCGAACACGGGAACCACTGCGGCAGCCAGCACCGCAAAGGCTCTGGCGTGGGCGAATCGTGCCTTGGCGGCCGTGCGGACAGTCACGCCATGCACTGTAGCGGCAACACCTATGTCGTATCCCTACATACCGACTGACCTGGAGTTTCATGAACGCGGACACGACGACCTCAGGAAACGGACGACATCGGGCCGGTATGCGAGAGTAGCCAGATGCTCTGGGCGCTGCTGCGACAGTACGCGCGGCCGTACCGGCGGCTGCTCGCGGTCGTCGCGACGCTTCAGGTGATCAGCACCCTGGCCTCGCTGTATCTGCCCACGGTCAACGCGGCCATCATCGACGACGGAGTGGCCAAGGGCGACACCGGGCTCATCGTCGAGCTCGGCGGCGTGATGCTGGGTGTCACCGGTTTGCAAGTGGCCTGCGCCATCGGAGCGGTGTTCTTCGGGTCGCGCGCGGCCATGAGTTTCGGCCGCGACCTGCGCTCGTCGGTCTTCCGTCACGTCACCACGTTCTCGGCCGAGGAAACCGCCCGGTTCGGCGCGCCGTCGCTGCTGACCCGCACCACCAACGACGTCGGCCAGATCCAGCAGCTGCTGCAGATGACCGCGACGATTCTGATCACCGCCCCGATCATGTCGGTGGGCGGAATCCTGATGGCGGTGCATCAGGACGCGGGCCTGTCCTGGCTGCTGTTGATCAGTGTCCCGGTCCTGGCGCTGGCCAACTACTGGGTCATCACCCACCTGATGCCGATCTTCCGTCGCATGCAGCGAATGATCGACGGGATCAACCGGGTGATGCGCGATCAGCTTTCCGGCATCCGCGTGATCCGGGCGTTCGCCCGCGAACCCGTCGAACAACGACGCTTCGACGACGCCAACCAGGCCCTGTCGGCCACGGCGCTGGAGGCCGGACAGTGGCAGGCGCTGGTGCTGCCGGCCACGACCCTGGTGATCAACATCTCCAGCGTCGCGCTGATCTGGTTCGGCGGGCTGCGCATCGACGCCGGGCACATGCAGGTGGGCTCGCTGATCGCGTTTCTGGCCTACTTCATGCAGATTCTGATGGCGGTGCTGATGGTGGCCGTCCTGGCGGTGATGCTCCCGCGCGCGTCGGTGTGCGCCGAGCGCGTGACGGGCGTGCTGGCCACCCGGCCCGAGATCACCAGCCCCGAGAACCCGGTCCGTCCGCCGGCGCTGACCGGCGAGATCGCCTTCGACGACGCATCGTTTCGCTACCCCGGCGCCGATCGCCCCGTGCTGCAGCAGGTTACGTTGCGGGTACAGCGCGGCACCACCACCGCGGTGGTCGGCTCCACCGGCTCCGGCAAGTCCACTCTGCTCGCCATGATCTGCCGGTTCTACGACGTCACCTCAGGGGCAGTGCGCGTCGACGGCCACGACGTCCGGGAACTCGACCTCGAACAGCTGTGGGCGTCGATCGGTCTGGTCCCCCAGCGCGGCTACCTGTTCTCCGGAACCATCGCCGAGAACCTGCGCTACGGCGCAGCGCCGGGCCAGGAACTCACCGACGAACAGATGTGGGAGGCACTGCGCATCGCGGCGGCCGACGACTTCGTGGCCGCCCACCCCGACGGGCTGCAGCGCCCGGTGGCCCAGGGCGGCATCAATTTCTCTGGCGGACAGCGACAACGGCTCGCGATCGCCCGTGCGGTGATCCGCAGGCCCGCGATCTACCTGTTCGACGATGCGTTCTCGGCACTCGACGTACACACCGACGCCCGGGTACGGGCCGCCCTACGCGAGGTATCGGCCGACGCCACCGTGGTCATCGTGTCGCAACGGATCTCGACGGTGACCGACGCCGACCAGGTGGTCGTGGTCGAGGACGGGCGCATCGTCGGCACCGGCACCCATGAGTCACTGCTCACCGACTGCCCCACCTATGCCGAGTTCGCCGCATCGCAGGCGGTCACCGCCGGAGACCCGCGATGACCGGGCCCGTGTTGCGCCGCAGCGGAACCCCGACCGCCCCGGTCGAGCGCACCCGGGACTTCCGCGGATCGGCCCTGCGACTGGTCAGACGCCTGGTACCGCAACGCGGCCTGGCGATCTCGGTGGTGCTGCTCGGCGTGGCCGGGATCGCGATCGGGGTGATCGGTCCGCGGATTCTCGGGCACGCCACCGACCTGTTGTTCAACGGCGTGATCGGGCGGGAGCTGCCCGCCGGCCTGACCAAGGAGCAGGCCGTCGAGGCCGCCCGGGCCCGCGGCGACACCAGGTTCGCCGACCTGCTGTCCGGGATGAACGTGGTCCCCGGGCACGGGGTGGACTTCGGGGCGGTGGCCCGCACGCTGGCGCTGGCACTGGGCCTGTATCTGCTTGCCGCCGTGCTGGTTTGGCTGCAGGCCAGGCTGCTCAACGTCACGGTGCAACGCACCATGGTGGCGCTGCGGGCCGAGGTGGAGGACAAACTGCACCGACTTCCGCTGTCCTACTTCGATTCCCGTCAGCGTGGTGAGGTCCTCAGCCGGGTCACCAACGACATCGACAACATCCAGACCTCGGTGTCGATGACCATCAGCCAGCTGCTGACATCGGTGCTGACGGTGTTCGCGGTGCTGGTGATGATGCTGACCATCTCGCCACTGCTGGCGTTGCTGACCGTCGTCACCGTGCCGTTGTCGCTGTGGGTGATCCGCTGGATCACCCGCCGGTCGCAGCCGTTGTTCGTCGCGCAGTGGCGCAACACCGGCCGGCTCGCGGCCCACATCGAGGAGACCTACAGCGGGTTCACGATCGTCAAGACCTTCGGGCACCGGGAGGCCGCACAGCGACGCTTCGATGAGCTCAACGACGAGGTCTACCGGTCGGCCATCGGGGCGCAGTTCTTCTCGGGTCTGGTCGGCCCGGCGACGATGTTCATCGGGAACCTCAGCTATGTGGCCGTCGCCGTGGTGGGCGGCCTGCAGGTGGCCGGAGGACAGATCACCCTCGGCAGCATCCAGGCGTTCATCCAGTACGTGCGGCAGTTCAACCAGCCGCTGGGCCAGATGGCCGGGATGTACAACACGCTGCAGTCCGGGATCGCCAGCGCCGAGCGTGTTTTCGATCTGCTCGACGCGGAAGAGCAGAGTCCGGAGCCGGCCACCGCACTCCAGATCCGTGCCGGCCGCGTCGAATTCGACCGGGTGAATTTCGGTTACCTCCCGGACACCCCGGTGATCGAGGACCTGTCGCTGGTGGCCGAAGCCGGCAGCACCGTGGCGATCGTCGGCCCCACCGGTGCGGGAAAGACGACGTGCGTCAATCTGCTGATGCGGTTCTACGACGTCGATTCCGGCCGGATCCTGATCGACGGTGTGGACATCTCCACGGTGAGCCGGGAGTCGGTGCGATCCTCGATCGGCATGGTGCTGCAGGACACCTGGCTGTTCGGCGGGACCATCTACGACAACATCGCCTACGGCCGGCCGGACGCTTCCGAGGACGAGGTGCGCGAGGCCGCCAGGGCGGCGTACGTGGACCGGTTCGTGCACACCCTGCCCGCCGGCTACGACACCCGTGTCGATGACGACGGAGGCGCCATCAGTGCCGGTGAGAAGCAGCTCATCACGATCGCCCGGGCGGTGCTGGCGCGACCCCGGGTGCTGGTCCTCGACGAGGCGACCAGCGCGGTGGACACCCGGACCGAACTGCTGATCCAGCACGCGATGGCCGAGTTACGCCGGGACCGGACGAGTTTCATCATCGCCCACCGGCTCTCGACGATCCGCGATGCCGATCTGATCCTGGTGATGGATGCCGGCCGGATCGTCGAACGCGGTACCCATGAGGAGCTCGTGGCGCGGCATGGACGGTACTGGGAGATGACCCAGGCTTAGCGTCAGGTTGCGATTTCCGAGCCGGCAGCGCGGAGGTTCCACAGTCCGCTGGTGGTTGTCAGATAAGGAGTGCCGTCGCCTGCGATCACGACGGTGCCGGAGGGCGTGCCGGGCAACTCGTACGTCGCGCTGCTGCCGTCAGGCTGCAGAACCGAGACGACGGTGCTTTCCGTCTTGATGCTGACTTGGTAGGCCGCGCCGTCGGGGCCGATGACGGCACCGCGACCGGACTGGCCTGCCTGGGCGTGATCGGTGAATGTCCCGTCGGGATGGTAGGCGCGCACCAGCGTGGTTTGGTTCTGGTAGGTGCCTCCTCCGGTGGTTAGGTAGATGGTGCCGTCGGATGCAATCGCGAACAGGCCGGAGCCGCCGACTGGCTGGCCTGGCTGGGTGTAATCGGTGGTGGTGCCGTCGGGGTGGAACGCTCGCAGAGTGGTGGTGCTGTCGCTCATGTTGTAGCTGGTCGCGTAGACGGCTCCGTCCGGCCCGACCTCCAAGTTCGAAAACGGCCGGCCGGGTTGGGCGTAGGAGGTGGTGGTGCCATCGGCGTGCAGCACAGTGATCGTGGTCGTGGTGGCCTGGTAGGCGTCGCCGTTGGGGGCTACGACTACCTGGGTCAACGGCTGGCCGGTCAATGTCGTCGTGGTGGTGGTGCCGTCCGGATGCAGCACGCTCACGACTGTTCCGGTGGCCGAAGATCCGGATCGATAGATCGTGCCGTCGGCGGCGACGATCGCGCCGCCGATCTGGTCGGCGGGGCCCGGGCGGGCCGTTGTGGTGCCGTCGGAATGCAACTCGACCAACACGGCGTCCGAGGTCATGGTGCTGGAGTTCCTGACCGTGGTGTTCAGGTAGACCGTGTTGCTCGGTCCGAGAATCACCCCGTCGAGGGGCGCGCCGTTCAGCGTGTATTCGGTGGTGGTCCCGTCAGGACGCAAGGCGACGACAACGGTGGTGAAGCTGTGGTCGGCGAGTTCCCGGTAGCTGGTTTGGTATGCGGTGCCGTCAGAGCCGATGACGACGCGGCCGCTGATTCCGCCGGCTTGGGTGTGCGTGGTGCTTGTCCCATCAGGACGCACGACCAGGACCGTGGTCGTGCGGTCGGCGGGGCTACTGCCGTTCGCGATGGTCTGATAGATCGTTCCGTCGGTTCCGACGACTGGGCCATGTTCGCCGACGCCGGATTGGGTGTAGTCGGTAGTGGTTCCGTCGGCGTGGATCACTCGCATGGTCGTGGTGTAGTAGGTGAAGTCGCTGCCGTAGTTGTCGGTGAAGCTCGTTTGGTAGATGTCGCCGTTGGGCCCGACCACCACGCCGTCGTAGCTCGTACCGGGCTGTGAGTAGTGGGTAGTCGTGCCGTCGGGCTTTACGACGGTCACGTAGGTGACGTATTCGCCGGATGAAGTTCGCCCCGCGCTGGTTTGGTAGACGGTGCCGTCATGGCCGACGACCGCCGCACTCTTCGGACTGCCGGGTGTGGGGACGCCTCCGGGGGGCCGGTTTGTCGCGGTGACGCTGACCGGGACGGTGACGGTTGTGGTGTCAGAGCCGCTCAGGCCGACGGCTTGGGCCAGGGTATGGAAGAGCCCGAAAATCGCGCCGGCGACACCGGCATTCCGGTAGGCCGCTCCGCTGTCAACGGCAACGGTGAAGTGATCCATTCCGCCGCTGTTCGCGAAATCTGTGTCCGGGGTATAGACGTAGCTGCCATCGGGATTTACCGTCACGCTGCCGTGCGCGGGCTGCGCGGTGACGGTGTAGGTCACCTGATCGCCGTCGGAGTCGCCGGCCCAGAGATTGCCGGTAACCACTCCCATGGGGGATTGTCCGGGCGTCTGCGCCGGACTGGCGGTCGGGGCCTTGTTGGAGAATGCATGCTGCAGCATCTGAAGCACCGAAGGTGGCGTGCTCTGCGTGGCCGTCGCCGCCACAGGTTCGGCAGCAACGGTCTGGCTGCTTGCCGCCGTCCGCACGGTGGATGCCGTTGGGACAGCAAGCAACCGAGTGTCCTCGAAACGGCGGACCGCCGCCCACGCCAGCTCGGCCAGTTGAGGCACGGCGACCGGGCTTGCCGGGGTGGTTGAGGCCAGCAGCCGCACCGTCTCTCCTTCGGCAGCGCCACTGTTCACCACGACCTCACCCGGGTCGACCTTGCTCTGCTTGATGCCGGCCGGACGGAGACGCGCCACACGGCCGGCCATCGCCGGGCGTGGCCCCTTGGACTTGTGCGTCACAGAGACCACGTCACCGTCGGTGGGAGACACCCTGATCGCGCTTGACGTGCGACGGCTCTTGGGCTTGGGTGTCGATTTCACGCCGTCAACCGAGCCGGTGGCGCTGGTCGACCTCGCACCGGATGACGAATCGTGGGCCCTGCTGCTCCGGGGCGAGGAGGAAGTGCCGGAACCGGTGTCGTCGGCATGCGCGATCCCCGAACCGCTCGCGAGCGCTGCGCCAACGCCCAACGTGATCGCACCGGCACCCAACCACGAACCAATCCCGAGCTGCCGACGACTCCGGGTGCGACGTCGCCCCCGGGGGTTGTTGCCACTCGCCGAAGCCTTCGATCCGCGCACGCCAGCCACTGCCATCCCCTGTATCGCTGTGAAAACGCAGGACAACGGCTGTCACAGCGCTGCGAGGATATATATCAGACCGCGATCGCGCCGGATGCCCCAATCGGCGAATCATGGCGCCGCAGTGGGCAGCTCAGGGCTCACCGGGATCGCACGTCCGGATTCAGTACCCGAAACCCGTTACAAATTGTAGTGTCGATGTAATGACGACCAGTACCGTGCACACGTTCTGCCGGTACTGCCTGGCGTCCTGCGGTCTGGAGGTGACGGTCGAGGACAACCGGGTGGTCAAGATCGCTGCCGACAAGCTCAACCCGCACACCTGGGGCGATTTCTGTGCAAAGGGCCGCACCGCCGGCCAGGTGGTGGACCATTCGCGCCGCATCGTGGCGCCGATGCGGCGGGTCGGTGACAGCTATGTCGAGGCGACATGGGACGAGGCGATCAGCGATATCGCGCAGCGGATGAACCGGATCATCGAGACCGGGGGCCCCGACGCGGTGGCGGCCTACTACGGCAATCCGGCCGGGTACTCGTCGTCGAACCTGGTGTTCATGAACGCCTGGCTGGACGCCATCGGCACACACAACCGGTACGCGGTCGGATCGGTGGACCAGAACGCCCTGCACGTGGTGGCCGAGGCCATGTACGGATCGCCGCTGATGGTGCCCGTGTCCGATGTCGACAACTGCGACTACTTTCTGATCGTCGGAGCCAATCCCGCTGTGAGCGCCTGGAATTGGGTCGAATCAGTGCCGGGCGGCTGGCGTCGCGCGCTGGCCCGCCAGAAGCAGGGTGCCCGCATCGTCGTGGTTGACCCGATCCGCACCGAGAGCGCCCAGGCCGCCGATCTGCATCTCGCGGTGCGCCCAGGTCAGGACTGGGCGCTGCTGCTGGCGATGGTCAAGGTGATCCTCGACGAGGGACGCGAGCACCGCGGCGATTGCGCCGAGCTGGCCACCGGGGTGGCCGATCTGCGCGCCCTGACCGCCGGGGCCGACCTCGACGACCTGGCCGCGCGTTGCGACATCGCCCGCGACGTGATCGAGCAGGTGGCCCGCGATTTCGCCTCGGCACCAGGAGCGATGGCCATCACGCGGACCGGGGTGTCGCTCCATGCCGCCGGCACGGTGGCCGAATGGCTGGGCCACGTGCTCAACCTGGTCACCGGGCGCATGGACCGCCCGGGCGGGCGCCGCTTCGAGCCCGGATACGTCGACACCTTGCGACTGGCCGGGCTGGCGGCTACCCGCCCGCACTCGAGCCGGCTTGCCGGGCGGGACCTGGTGGCCGGTGCGCACGCTCTGGCCGAACTTCCCGACGAAATCACCACGCCGGGCCGCGGCCAGATCCGGGCCTTGCTGATCAACTCAGGTAACCCGGTGGTCTCCGGACCCGACGGGGCCAGGCTCGACGAGGCCCTGGCCCAGCTCGACCTGCTGGTGGCCATCGATCTGGTGCAGCGCGAGAGCCACCGGCATGCGCACTGGCTGTTGCCCGCGGTGCATTGGCTGGAACGCGACGATCTGCTGGCCTTCACCAGCGGCATGCACGACGAGCCGTACGTGCAGTACGGCGTGAAGGCCGTCGAACCACCGGACGGCGCCCGCGAGGAGTGGCAGGTATTCACCGATCTGGCGCTGGCGATGCGCCGTCCACTGTTCGGCGCCAAGGGGTTCAACGGTTTCGTCCGCGCCACCCGCCGGCTGGCGGCGCGGACCGGGCGGCGCGGGCTGGCGTTCGGGCCGCAATGGATGGACCGCCTGATCATCCTCACGTCACGGAAGTTCGACGGGCACAAGCTCACCTGGCGCGAGCTCAAGGCGCACCCGCACGGACTGGTGCTCGGCCCCAGACAGTTCGGCCGGTTCCGGGAGGCGTTGCGGACCCCGGACCACAAGGTCAATGCCGCGCCCGCGGAGTTCGTGGCCCGGGCCCGTGAACTGCTCGCCGCACCGGATCCCGGGGCGCCCGAGGGCTTCCCGTTCCTGCTGGGCAACCGGCGCCGACGGCACTCGATGAACTCGTGGCTCAACGAATTGCCGGGCCTGCATCCGGCAGGCAAGGGCAACGAGGTGCTGGTTCACCCCGATGACGCCGCAACGCTGGGTATCGCGGCCGGCGACCGGGTCCGGGTGTTCTCGCCGGTCGGGCGGTTGGAGGTGACGGCCGCACTCAGCGACCGGCCCCGCCGCGGAGTCGTGGTGCTCGACCATGGCTGGGGCTCAAGGATATTCGACCCGCGCCACGGCGGAGCGCCGGATTCCTACGGGGTCAACCGCAACCTTCTGGCCGACCGCACAGCGATCGATCCGCTCTCGCAGACCTCGACGCTGGGCTCGGTGTACGTCGGGATCGAACGGGTCTAGGCGCCTGGGCCTTCGGCACGCAGATCGTCGACCGCCTTCATCGCGTCACGCAACTTGTCCAGCCACTCCTCGGTGTGCTCACCCACCAGGCGCACCGACCAGGCCAGCGCGTCCGAGCGCGACCGCGCCACGCCCGCGTCGACCAGAGTGTCGAGCACCTGCCGTTCGGGCTGCTTGAGCCGGGTCATCACCGGTACGGCGATGTGGGTGAACAGGATTCGCTCGACATCGGCGCCGGTGCTGATCTCCACACCCCAGGACACCTTGCGGTCGAAGCGGCCCTGCGCCTCGTCGGCGATACGCATGCGCTCGCCACGAGTCTCCTCGCGGAACCGGGCGGCCCGCCCGGACGCGCGGGCAGCGGTCTCGCCTTCTGGATTGTCCGTGACCTCGGGGAGCCTGCCGATGACGGTGATCTCTTCACGGTCGACGATCACGGTCGGGTCGCCGGTGAACCAGGTATCGGGCAGTCGGCCCGCGAACCATTCGGCGGCCTCATCGGCAGACCGGCGATGGTGCTGATGTTTATTCATGATTACATGATTACACCGTTACATCGCTGATGGGACGGCGTTCACCACCGGCGAACGTCATTTTCGCCGCTGAGTGATCAGTTGCGCTTGAGCAGCAGCGCAGCGCCGCCGGCCAGCACCAGGGCAACCAGCAGCAGACCCGCCCAGCCCGGGCCGGCGATCCACCACACGGCACCCAGCAAGATGATCGCCGGCGACACCGCGAACAGCACCATGCCGGGGTGCTGCTTCAAGACCGCGAGCGCACCCTGGGCGCGGATCGGGTCGATTTCCTTTGCCATGGCACCAGGATGCCAGCTGACCGCCGGTCAGGATGGCAGCAGCAGAATCTTGCAGTGTCTGTCGGGCTGCCGGAGTTCATCGAAGGCCTCGGTGGCCGCCTCCAGCGGCAAGGTCGCCGTGACGAACGGCGCGACATCCACCGTGCCGGTGACGATCCAGTCCAACGCCCTGGCGAACTCGTCGGGGCGGTAGGCGAACACGAAACGGATCGAGAGTTCCTTGGTGATGCCGACCACCGGGGTGATGGTGTCCGGTTGCTGGCACACCCCGACCACCACGATCCGGGTGTGCGGGGGCACCGAGTCCATCACGGTCGCGAGAATTCCTGGTACACCGACACATTCGAAAAGCACAGTGTTGGCCCGCTTCGGCGTGTCCATCAACGGCGACATGGGCACCGGGGCGCCGGCCAGCTCGGTCCAGCTCCGGTAGGGACTGCTCACGGCCGGATCGATGACCACGTCGGCACCGATCTCTTCGGCCAGGGCCCGGCGACCTGGGGAGAAGTCCGCCGCGACGACGGGCCCCACCCCGGCGGCCTTGAGGCACGCGATGACCGACAGGCCCACCGGGCCGCAGCCGACGACGAGAACGGCATCACCGGGCTGCAGGTCCGCCGCGGCCACGGCGTGCACGCCCACCGCCAACGGCTCCGCAACCGCCGCATAGCGCAGGGGGATGTCCCCCGATACCGGCAGCAACCGCTTCTCTTGCAGAACAAGGCGTTCAGCCAGCCCGCCCGTCACCGCCGGGGAGAGCCCCACCAACTGCGGTCCGTCGCCGGTGTCCAGGTAGGGAACGGAGGTGACCGGTGTTCCGATCGGGATCGAGCGGTCAGTGCCCGGACCATAGTCGAGCAGTTCGCCGACGAACTCGTGCCCGAGCACGATGGCCGGCACCAGATCCGGCATCGCCGCCTGCGACTCGACCAGATGCAGGTCCGAACCGCAGATCCCGCAGGCCAGCGGGGCGACCAGTACCTGGCCGGGCCCCGGAACAGGGTCGGAGATGCTCTCGACACTCACCGACCCACGCTGCGCGACAACGGCTTTCATCGACCACCGAACCTCTCGCGGATGCCCTGGGCGGAGCTACCGTAATCGTTACAGTACTTGGCGGAAACCACGACTTGTAGCCTGGTGTCGATTTCTCCCCCACCTGACGATTCGAGGATTGACTGTGAACGGAAACTGGCAACCCGGCTGGCTGCCCGATCCTGAAGGCCGCTACGAATACCGCTGGTGGGACGGACAATCCTGGACCGATCAGATCTCTCATCAGGGCCAGGCCGGCAGGGCACCGCTCAGCGCTTCCCCACAGCAGCCACAGCAGGCTCAGCAGCAGCCGCAGGTTCAGGCCCAGCCCACCGGTGACGGGTTCAACGGCATCAGCGGGGATCTGGTCGACGGGCGGTTCAGCGAGAAAGAGGCGACGCCGATCGCCAACCAGAACAAGAAGATGCTGCGGGTCCGCCTCGGCGAGCCCTTCATGGCCCGGCAGGGTTCGATGGTCGCGTACCAGGGCAACGTCGACTTCGCCTTCGAGGGCGGCGGCGCATCGAAGTTCATCAAGAAGGCCCTCACCGGTGAAGGCCTACCGCTGATGCGCTGCCAGGGGCAGGGCGATGTGTTCCTGGCCGATCAGGGTTTCGACGTCCACCTGCTGCAGCTGTCCAACTCGGGTCTGTCCATCAGCGGCAAGAACGTGCTGGCCTTCTCGTCGAGCCTGGACTGGAACATCGAACGGGTCCGCGGCGGCAGCATCGCCACCGGCGGCCTGTTCAACACCACCCTGCGTGGCACCGGATGGGTGGCGCTGACCACCGATGGCCCGCCCGTGGTGCTGAACGCCTCCGAGGCCCCGACCTTCGCCGACACCAATGCCGTCGTGGCCTGGTCGGCGCACCTGCAGACCCAGCTCAAGACCAGCTTCAAGGCGAGTGCCCTGATCGGCCGGGGCTCCGGCGAGGCCCTTCAGGTCGCGTTCCACGGCAATGGCTTTGTGATCGTGCAGCCCTCGGAGGGGGTCACCGTTCCGATGCAGTGAGCGCCGCGTCCGGCGCCAGCTTCCCGCCATCCCGGGTCAGCGCGTAGAGCGCCGCCGCGGACACCAGCCCGATTCCCGTGAGGCCCAGCCACACCAATTCGGCCAGGTCCGCGGCGCGCGCCGCGCCGATCAGCGAGCCGGTCGCCACATTACCGAGCAGGATCCCCACGCCGACGACGGTGTTGTAGAACCCGTAGTGGGTGGCCACCAGCCGATCGCCCGACAATGCCACGACGGTGTCCATCTCGAACGGGAACACCGCGGCCGAGCCCAGGGCCAGCAGCGCGGACGAGCCGAGCAGTGCGGCCACCGCGGCGCCGGTACCGAACCGGCCCCCGTCCGGTACCACGGCCATCGGAACGAAGGCCGCCGCCAGCACCAACAAGCCGACCACCAGGCTGCGGCGCGGACCCCAGCGGCTGGAGAACCATCGGGTGATGCGCAGCTGGCCGCCCACCGCGACCAGGCCGGAGACCACGAACACAGCTGCCACCAATACGGTTTCGTTCCCCGGCCGCAGCGCCGCGGCCTGTAGTGGCAACGCCAGGTAGACCTGGAAGGACAGCACGTAGGAGCCGATCATCGCCACCGCGAACAACAGGAACCCGCGGTTGGCGACGACGCTGCGCCAGTCGTCGAGTACCGAACTCCGCTGTTCGACGGGTTGGGCGCGCTGTCGCGGCAGGGCGAGCAGCTGGGCCACCGTCAGCACCGCGAACACTCCGGCCGCTGCGGCCGCGGTCACCCGGAAATCGAAGGCCAGCAACGCCATTCCCGCCAGCGGGCCCAACAGGATCCCAGCCTGGTAGAACACGTTGAACGTCGCGAAGGCCTCGACCCGGCGGTCACCGGCGTCGGCGGCCAGATAGGCCCGCACCGCGGGATTGAACAATGCTCCTGCGAAACCTGTTGCCGCCGAGGCAATCAGCATCGCCGGCAGGGAATCCGCGACGACCAGCAGGCCGAACCCGGCGGTGCGCAACAGACACCCGGCGACGATCAGCGGCTTGTAGCCCAGCCGGTCGGCCAGCGTGCCGCCGACGATGAACATGCCCTGCTGGGAGAAGTTGCGCACGCCCAGCACCAGGCCCACTGCCCACGCCGCCAGACCCAGCGGCCCGGCCAGATAGCCTGCCAGGTACGGCATCAGCATGTAGAAGCCGAGATTGATGCCGAACTGGTTGACCATCAACAACCGGCTCGGCAGGTCGAAGCTGCGGAACTGCGTGATGAGTCCGCTCATCGGGCCGGCGCCGTCGGGTCGGCGACCGTCTCGCAACGGGTCCAGGTCTGCACCACGCGGTCGCCTGCGTTGGCGATCGTCTCCGGCTCATCGGCCGGTTGGTGATCGAGCAGACCGAGGTCGCGGCAGTAGTCGTCGTTGTACACCGTGTCGAAGTAGCGCTGCGGTCCGTCGGGGAACACCGCGGCGATCGTGGTGCCGGCCGGATGGTTTCGTGCTGCCCAGCCCGCCACCAGACCGACCGCGCCGACGCTCCATCCCCCGCTCGCGTAGTACGTCGACGCCAGCGTCCGGGCGGCCCACACCGCGTCGGCCGGCGCGACCCAGTGCACCTCGTCGAACGCGGCGTAATCCACGTTGCGGGGATAGATGCTCGAGCCGAGGCCCCGCATGACGCGGGTCGCGGCGGGTTGACCGAAGATCGTCGAGCCGATGGTGTCGACCCCGATCAGGCGCAGGTTCGGGTTGAACTCACGCAGCACCCGCGCCACCCCGGCCGAATGCCCGCCGGTGCCGACCGAGCAGACCAGCACGTCGACATGGCCGATCTGGGCATTGAGTTCCAGCGCCAGCGGCCGGTAGGCCTCGACGTTGTCGGGGTTGTTGTACTGGTCCGGGTACCAGGCGTTCTCGTCAGCCGCGAGCAGTTCGGCCACCCGGTCCCGCCGGGCCTGCTGCCACCCCCCGGTGGGATGCGGTTCGGTCACCGTAGACACCTGGGCACCGTAGGCGGTCAACATGCGCTCGATGATGGGTTCCAGACCCGGATCGGTCACCAGGGTCACCGGGTGGTGGTAGATCGTTCCCGCGAATGCGAGCCCCAGACCCAATGTGCCACTGGTCGATTCGATGATGCGGCCACCGGGTTTCAGGTCGCCGCGGGCGCGGGCCTGCTCGACCATGTGCATGGCGGGCCGGTCCTTCATGCCGCCGGGGTTGAAACCTTCCAGTTTCGCCCAGAATCCGCGCCCGGCATCGGCGAACGGAGTGGACACCCACAGCGTGGGAGTGTGGCCGACCATGGTGTTGGGACCACGGTTGCGGCGCAGAACGTGGAATGAACGGGTGGACAGGGCATGGTTCATGGATTCGTCGTTTCTGTATCCGGCCGCGACTGAGCGCGGCAACTGACCTGGACAGCGTTGGAACGCTGTGAGATCAGCGGCGCGCGATACAGATCCGGACCAGAAGTTCCTGTCCGGCGAGTAGGACACCGTGCCGGTCGGGTGGACCCCGCTGCGTGCGTACCGCGGCACACGCGCACACCACCGCACAGCCGAGGACGAGCGCCACAACCGACAGCGCTACAGGGGTGACGGAGGACCTGGGCAGAACGGCGGCGTTGAAGCCGTCCGGCATGTGAGAAGGTGAGCCATCACTGACGTGCGGGTGATCCAGCATCATCAGATCGGCACCCTCGCCGATCGCCGCCGAGACCGCGTGCGGCAGATGCGTCGGATGCTCGTGGCTCGTCGCCTGCCATTGCCCGGTGAGTACCCCAGCCCACAAGACAATCGCCATCATGGCTGCCAGCCGTGACAGTGAGTGCATGCGAGAGCTGCGCGATATCACGATATTTCCAACTGTAGCGGCGCGATGCCCACGATTCTGGTTGTGCGTGAATCGAATCCAGCCTGTGATTGATCTGCGATCATCGGAATCGTCTCAGCCGCAGGCTGTTACTGACCACGAACACCGAGGAGAACGCCATGGCGGCGCCGGCCAACATGGGGTTGAGCAGTCCGGCAGCGGCCAGCGGCAACGCGGCGACGTTGTAGGCGAACGCCCAGAACAGGTTGCCCTTGATCGTGGCCAGCGTGCGCCGGGACAACCGGATGGCATCGGCGGCCGCCCGCAGATCACCGCGGACCAGGGTCAGGTCACTGGCCTCGATCGCCACGTCGGTGCCGGTACCCATGGCGAGGCCGAGATCCGCCTGGGCCAGCGCCGCGGCGTCGTTGACGCCATCGCCGACCATGGCCACCACCCGGCCCTCGTCCTGCAGGCGTTTGACCACATCGACCTTGTCCTGCGGCAGCACCTCGGCGTAAACCTCTTGGATACCAACCTGTTCGGCGATCGCCTGCGCCGCCGCCTCGTTGTCGCCGGTCAGCATGATCGGATCCAGACCGAGTGCGCGCAGCTGCTCGATCGCCTCCTTCGAGGTGGGCTTGACCGCGTCCGCGACCACCAGCACCGCCCGCGCCTGCCCGTCCCAGCCCACGGCAATCGCCGTGCGGCCCAGGGCCTGGGCCTCGCGCATCGCGGTATCCAGCTCCGGGGGCAGACTCTGTGACCAGTCGGCCAGCAACTGGCGCCGGCCGACCACGAGGGCATGGCCGTCGACGACGCCCTGCACCCCGAGTCCCGCCGCATTCGCGAAATCCTCCACCGGAGGCAGCTCCCCGACCTTGTCTCGCGCGCCCTTGGCGACGGCCCGCGCGATCGGGTGCTCGGAGCCGTCCTCGACCGCTCCGGCCAACCGCAGCACCTCGGCGGGATCCTCTCCGGCAGCGGCGATCACGTCTAGCAGCGTCATCGCCCCGGTGGTCACCGTCCCGGTCTTGTCCAGCACCACGGTGTCCACGCGACGGGTGGACTCCAGCACCTCGGGCCCCTTGATCAGGATGCCGAGCTGGGCACCGCGGCCCGTGCCGACCAGCAGCGCCGTCGGGGTGGCCAGGCCCAGCGCACACGGGCAGGCGATGATCAACACCGCCACCGCGGCGGTGAAGGCCGCGGCCACTGGGCCGCCGGTACCCAGCCAGAATCCCAGGGTGCCCACCGCGAGCGCGATGACGATCGGCACGAACACCGCGGAGACCTTGTCGGCCAGGCGCTGTGCCTGCGCCTTGCCCGATTGTGCGTCCTCGACCAACCGGGCCATCTGGGCCAGCTGGGTGTCGGATCCGATTCGCTTGGCCCGCACCACGACCCGGCCGCCGACGTTGACCGTCGCGCCGACGACCTGGTCCCCCGGGGCGACTTCGACCGGCACCGATTCGCCGGTGAGCATCGAGGCATCCACCGCGGACGAACCGTCGACCACCTCACCGTCGGTGGCGATCTTCTCTCCGGGCCGGACCACGAACTCGTCGTCGACGGAGAGCGACTCGATGGGAATGCGTTGTTCCACACCGTTTCGCAGCACCGCGACGTCTTTGGCGCCGAGCTCGAGCAACGCGCGCAGCGCCGCCCCGGCACGCCGCTTGGACCGTGCCTCGAAATACCTGCCGGCCAGGATGAAGGTGGTGACGCCCGCCGCGACTTCCAGGTAGATGTTGCCGGTGCCGTCGGATTGCGAGATGGACAGCGAGAACGGATGCGTCATACCCGGCATCCCGGCGGTACCCCAGAACAGCGCGTACAGCGACCAGCCGAACGCAGCGATGGTGCCCATCGAGATGAGCGTGTCCATGGTGGCGGTGCCGTGCCGCAGGTTGGTCCACGCGGCCCGGTGGAACGGCAGCGCGCCCCACACCACGACCGGCGCGGCCAGGGTCAGCGAGAGCCACTGCCAGTTGGTGAACTGCAGCGCAGGGACCATCGCCATGGCCACAACGGGAATGGTCAGCACTGCCGACACGATCAGCCGGGTGCGCAACGCGGCGGTCGGATCGTCCTCGGCATGACTCTCGCCCGGTTCGGTGGCGGGCAGTTGTGCTGTGTAGCCCGCGGTTTCGACGACCTCGATCAGCTGTTCGGGCGTCACCTCACCCGCTACGTCGACGGTGGCCTTCTCGGTTGCGAAGTTCACTGTCGCCGTGACGCCGTCCAGGTTGTTGAGCTTCCGCTCGATGCGTCCGGCACACGAGGCACACGTCATCCCGCCGATCTCGAGTACGACGTGTCCGGTGGCGGTGCTCACGGTGCCCCCTCAACGGTGAATTCGGCGGTGTGCACCGCATCGCGGTGCTTGAAGTCCAGGAACAGCCGGTACTCACCGGCACTGGGAAGCGTGGTGTGGAACGCGATCTGCGGACCGGGCGCAGTGGCCGGGTCGGCCGCATCGCTCATCGGATGGACGTGCAGGTAGCCGAGATCCGACGCGCGTAACGCGACCAGGTGTCCGTAGGCGCCCAGGTACGGCTGCAGATCGGTGACCGGCTTACCGTCGCGGCTGACCGAGAGCGTCAACTCCGAGGGTGCGCCGGCCCTGGCCACCCCGGCCAGAGTCACGGTGTAGCCGTCGACCGTGGCGGTGCCGGATGGCGCGGGTAGAGGCTGCGGCGCATACCTGCCGGCAACGGTCATGTCCGCGCCGAGCGTGACCGCGCGGCCGTCGGCGGGCACGAAGTCGGCGAACACCCGGTAGTCCCCGGGCTCGGTCAGATTCAACGGGACGCTCCACGTGCCCGAATCGTCGAGCACCGGATGCACATGCTGGTAGTCGGCGAGATCGCGGCGCACCACGATCAGATGCAGCAGCTTCTCGTGGCTCTCGACGTACTCGGTGACCGGGGCGCCGGTACCGTCGGCGATGCGGAACCGCAGCGGCACCGCGGCGCCGGACGGCAGAGCCGCCTCTTCGAGTTGGAGCGTGTACGCGGACCCATGGTCCGCGACATGGCCGGCGTCATGACCTTCGGCCGGGACGCTGCTCATCGTGACCGCAGAACCGATCCCGAAGGACACGGCGAAGACCACGACGAGTCCGACGACGAACCCGATGAGCTTCCGCGGCGCACTCATGATCGACCCCTGCTCAACCCGCGACGGCGTAGCCGGCCTCGGCGACCGCGTCGCTGATGGCGGACGGATCGAGCTGACTGTCGCTGTCGATGGTCACCAGCCCGGTCGACAGGTCGACCTCGACGGTGCGCACACCAGGTAGGCCGCCGACCTCTTCACGCACCGACGTGACGCAGTGCCCGCAGGTCATCCCGGTGACCGTGACAGTCTGGGTACTCATGCAGTTTCCTCCTCAACCCGTTTCGTTGTCGCTTCATACTATACCCCCCTAGGGTATGAATTCCCTATGTCGCCCTCCTCACTCCTGCACTATGGGCTGATGGAGCACATTCCGGGTGGCTACCGGGCCCTGGTGGTCGACGACGAGGCCCCGCTCGCCGAGGTCATCGCCAGTTATCTGACCCGCGAACAGTTCGAGGTGACCCTCGCCCACGACGGGTCGGAGGCACTGCGGTTGGCCCGCGAAGTCGACCCCGACGTGGTGGTCCTCGACCTCGGCCTGCCCGGCATCGACGGCGTGGAAGTCTGCCGATCGCTGCGCACGTTCTCCGACGCCTACGTGGTGATGCTGACCGCCCGCGACACCGAGGTGGACACCATCGTCGGCCTGTCGGTCGGCGCCGACGACTACATGACCAAACCGTTCAGCCCGCGGGAACTGGTGGCCAGGATCCGGGCCATGCTGCGCCGGCCGCGCGTCTCCTCCCCCGCGGCGACCGGCGGCCGGGTGTTCGGCGCCCTGCGTATCGATGTGGACGGCCGCCAGGTGTTCCTCGACGACGACCCGATCATGCTGACGCGCACCGAATTCGACGTACTGGCCGCCCTCTCGGCCCGCCCAGGGGTGGCGCTCAGCCGTCGTCAGCTGCTGGAATCCGTCTGGGAGACCACCTATGTCGGCAACGAACACCTCGTCGACGTCCATATCGGTCACCTCCGCCGCAAACTCGGCGACGATCCCGCCGACCCGCTGTACGTGATCACGGTGCGCGGTGTCGGATACCGGATGGGTACCGGGCAGGACGGCCAGCGGTGAGCGTCGGCCTGCGTACCCGGCTGCTCTCGGCCCAGGCCCTGGTGCTGGTCGCCGGTGCGGGCACCACCGGACTCGTGGCCGCCATCGTCGGTCCCCCGCTGTTCCGCGAACATCTGCACCGCGCAGGGGTATCCGGCGACTCGGCCGAACAGATACACGCCGAAGAGGCGTACGTCTACGCCACGGTGATCTCGATCGGGGTGGCATCCTGCGTCGCGATCCTGGCCGCGCTCATCGTCACCTGGTACTACGGCAGGCGGCTGCAGAAGTCGCTTACCCAGGTGTCGCAGGCCGCCACGGCCATCGCCGACGGCCACTACGATTCGCGGGTTCCGCCGGCCCGTCTCGGTGACGAGTTCGACTCCCTGGCAAGTTCTTTCAATCAGATGGCCGGGCAATTGGAGGCTGTCGACGCCGGTCGGCGCAGATTGTTCAGCGATCTTGCCCATGAGATCCGGACTCCGGTTTCGGTTCTGGAGGCCTACTTCGAGGCCATCGAGGACGGCGTGAGAACTCTTGACCCCGAGACCGTTTCGATGCTGCGCCAGCAGACGCACCGCCTGGTCCGGTTCGCCGACGATGCCGGCGCCCTGGCCAAGGCCGAAGAAAGCCCCGCCACGGTCACCCCGGTCCCGGTGGCGACGGACGCCGTGGTGGCCGCGGCGGTCGCCGCGGCCCAGGACCGCTTCGACGACAAGGGCGTGACGTTGAGCTGGCGGGCGGACGAGAGCCTGCCGTCGCTCTGGGCGGACCCGCACCGGCTGGCCCAGATCCTGGGCAACCTGCTCGACAACGCGCTGCGGCACACCCCGGCCGGGGGCCGGGTGACGATCGACGCCGCCATGGCCGCCGACCGGAGCGTCACGCTGACAGTGACCGATACCGGCGAGGGCATCCCTGCCGAGCACCTGTCCCATGTCTTCGAACGGTTCTATCGGGCCGACACCGCGCGCGACCGCGACCACGGCGGCTCAGGAATCGGACTGGCGATCGTGAAGGCCCTGGTCGAAGCGCACCGCGGCCGTATCAGCGTGAGCAGTTCGGGCGCTGGGACCACCTTCACGATCATCCTGCCGACCGGTTAGAGCGAACCCAGGATCTGGCGCATGGTGTCGATCTCCTGCTGCTGCGTCTTCACGATGGTGCGGGCCATCTCGATCGCGGCGGGATACCGACCGTCCTTGATCTCATCCTGCGCCATGGTGATCGCGCCCTCGTGGTGAGCGATCATGTGCGTCAGGTACAGCTTGGCCGCCTCGGCGCCCTGGGCGCTGCGCAGCGCGGTCATGTCGGTCTCCGACACCATGCCCTGCATGGCGGGCATGTCGCCCTGGCCCATGCCACCCATGTCTCCGTGGCCCATGTTGCCGTGGCCCTGCTGCGGCATCGGCGGCATCGCGGGGTTGCCCCACTGCTTCAGCCAGCCCTGCATCTGCTCGATCTCCGGGGCCTGGGCACCCTTGATCTGGGTGGCCAGATCCGTCACCCGGGCGTCGATGCCCTGCTTGGCCAGCAGCACGTCGCTCATCTCGACCGCCTGCTGGTGGTGCGGGATCATGTGCTGGGCGAACATCACGTCGGCATCGTTGTGAGCCTCGCTGGCGACCGGTGAGCTCGCAGCCGCCGAGGTGCTCTGGGTGTTGGTCATTTCCAGATCGGCAGTCCTGTCGGCCTTGTCGTTGCTACAACCGGCCACCAGGGCCGCCGCGACCACCGCGCCGGCGCTCAGCATCATCAGTTTCGTCATGTCTCAAGCCTTACGAGAGTCGATGTGGCTGCCCTAGTCGTTCGATGAAGATTCGATAAAGGTCTACGCGGGCCTGGCCCGGAACAGCTTCACGTCATTCTTGACGCCCTTGAGATGACGAGCTCCGGCAAATGACCAGCCGAACCGGTCTTCGGCCCCGGCCTCGGCGATCGCGGCGCGGGCGGACTCGGCCACCAGCACGGTGCCGGGCCGAGCCGCCCCGGTGACCCGGCTCGCCAGGTTGACCGAGCTGCCGAACCAGTCACCGGCCCGGCTCACCGCGGGCCCGGTCGCCAATCCGACCCGCAGCCGAGGGAAGTCCTCGTCGGTTTCGGTGGCGGCCACCAACTGCAGGGCCGCATCGAGCAGCGCGGCCGGATCGGTGCTGACCAACATCACCGCATCGCCGATCGTCTTGATCAGCCGCACCGGGCCGACTGCCACCTCACGTGCCGCGTCGGCCAACCGATTCGCGAGCCGCTCAAGGTCTTCGGGCTGCACAACCTCGCCCAGCCGGGTGAACCCGACGATGTCGGCGAACGCGATGGTGACCAACCGGGCACCGGGCATCGGCAATCCCTCGGCACGCTCAGAGGCAGTCACGGCCTCGGTCTCCAACGAGTGGCGCAGTTGCACGAACAGCATGTCCCTGATCATCGGCCCGATCAGCGGGGCGGCTTCCGCCACCAGCGCCTCGGTCGCCTTGGCGGTTTCCAGCTCTGTGGCTCCCGGCGTCAGCACGGCCGCCAGCGCGGCGTAGCGCATCACCTCGGCGGCCCGTCCCAGTCCCTCGGAGAGCACCCGGGTGATCAACACGATCTGGTCCGGGGCGATGCCCAGCTCCAGGAACCGCTCGGCGAACGCCACCGCCTCGGCGTCGGCACGCAACAGCACCGCGGCATCCGGGTCCTCGACGGTCGACAGCCCCATCGCTCGTTGCAGCCGCTGCACCAGTGCGACATCGAGCCCGGTTTGCTCGCTGATCTCGCGAGTCGACACATAGGTGCCGTCGTCGCCTGCCACCCGGCGCGAGGCCAGCAACATCGGGGTACCGGCCTGGCGGATCTGATCGGCGCTGATGCCGCGGGCCAACAGCCATTCGACCAGCTCGGCACGCTGTGCGCCGGCCTCACCGTCGAGCCCGTCAAGGAGTGTGGGGTCTGCCACCATCAGGTCAAGGTATACCGACGGGCCGCATGAACGGCCGGAGCGGTCGAGGACGCCAGCAACGACGACATGTCCTGGGGATAACGGACGTCCACGACCACCGAATCCCCGAAGCGGTACGGCCTACCGGCCACCAGACCGACGAACTGCTTACGCAGCCGCGACATCTCGGCGCGGACCGTCACCACCCTGGACCGGTCGCCGTAGAGATCCTCCGCCAGCTCCGGCGCCGACCGGCCCTGCTTGCTGGTCGCCAGGACCAGCAGAATCTCGGCGTGCCGGCAGGAGATGCCGCGCCGCCAGCTGCCGAACTGGCCGGACATCTCCAGCGTCGGTTCGCCATCCCGTAGGTCGAGGATGACCCGCGACGGCGCCGCGCTGGCCTCTGCGTCGTCGGCCACCCGAACCAGCCACCCGCCCGGCAGTGCCTCCACATCGCACATTCCCAGCGGGGGAATCCATACCCGGCCGGGTAACCCGCTCTCGGGCAACAGGATCCGGTTGTGCAGCGGCAAGGAGTCCACCGCCGCGACCCAGCCCTCGCCATCGACTGCCAGCGCGGGGCTGCCCACCCTGGCCAGGATGGGTGCCGCCACCGCACACAGGCGGTTCAACGTTCTGTCATGGGCCTCACGCAACTGCGATTCCGCGAGCCGCGCCACCAAGTCCACCAGGGCGACCGTCGTCGGATGCACGGTGGAGGCCGGGCCGGACACGTCCACGATGCCGATCACCTGGCCGGTCCGGGGATCCCGGATCGGCGCACCTGCGCACGTCCACGGGTGGTGGCTGCGCAGGAAATGCTCGGCTGAGAAGATCTGCACCGCGCGGTGCGACGCGAGCGCCGTGCCGATTCCGTTGGTGCCCACCGCGTTCTCACTCCACGTCGCGCCCTCGATGAACCCGAGGCGGTCGGCGAGGCTGAGCACGCGCGGTGAGCCCGAGCGCCAGAGCACGCGGCCGCGGGCATCGGCCACCACCAGGATGTTGTCGCCCTCTTCGATCACCGAGTCCAGCCCGCGCGACACATCGTCGAGTACGGCGATGAGTCCGGACTGCTGCCGCAGCAAGTCCAGCCCGGTCGTCTCGACCTGTGGCGGAATGTGATGATCCGGGTTTATCCCCTTGGCGCGCAGTCTGTTCCAGGAGTCTTCGATCACCGCCCGGGGACGCGCGGGCGCGCGGTCACCGGACATGGTCGCGTCGTACACCGCCGACAGGAGCATGGCGTACCGCCGCGGGTCCTCACCGGGTGAGACCGCGGGCTCAGGTATCGATGAACCGGCCATCACCGCCGATTGTGCTCCACATCACATCGGGAAGCCAATCTCGGGCTACCGATAGACCAACCCACCGTCGATCAGACCGGCCTGGCCAGTCATGTAATCGGCATCCGGCCCGGCCAGATAGGCAACGAATCCGGCCACGTCCTCGGGTGTTTCCGGCCGCCCCAACGCGATGCCGCCCGCGTACTTCTCGAATGTCTCCCCCTCGGCGGCGCCGGTCAGCTCGGCGAACCTCTTGTCGATCTCGACCCACATATCGGTGCCGACGATGCCGGGACAATAGGCGTTGACGGTGATGCCCGCCGACGCGTACTCCTTGGCCGCGGCCTGGGTCAGACCTCGCACCGCGAACTTGGTCGCGCTGTACACCCCGAGCATGGCGAAGCCGTCATGACCGGCGATCGACGAGGCGTTGATGATCTTGCCCGGCCGGCCCAGCTCGATGAACTTGGCTGCGGCAGCCTGGATTCCCCACAGCACGCCGTCGACGTTGATCGACCACACCCGGGCGGCGTCTGCGGGAGTGACCTCGGCGATCGGTCCGACCAGCGCGACCCCGGCGTTGTTGACCATGATGTCGAACCCGCCGAGGGCTGCCGCGGCGTGCTCGACCGCCGCGTACACCGAGTCCCGGTCACTCACGTCGGTGACGAAAGTGGTTGCTTTCGACCCTATTTCGGCGACCTCCCCGGCCACCTCGTTGATGCCGTCCGGCACCACGTCGACCAGTGCGACGTCGGCGCCTTCCCGTGCCAGCCGCAGTGCGATGCCCCGCCCGATCCCGCGGCCCGCGCCTGTCACCAGCGCCACCTTGCTCTTCAATGTCACGATGCGCCTCCGCTCGGGTCGACCAGAACCTTCATCTTCTTGCCTGCGTGCAGGGCTTCGAATCCCTCGTCGATCACGTCGTCGATGGCGATGGGAGTGACCCATCCCCTCGTGTCGTACACCCCCTGCGCCATGAGATCAATGACTGCCTCGAAGTCCGCCGAGGTGTAGCAGAGCGACCCCTGGATCCTGGACTCGTTCATCACCAGATTGAGCAGCGGTGTCGTCAGCGGCTTCTCGTAGATCGCGACACTCACCGTCGGTTTGCGTGCACCCACACACGCGGTGGCCGCCTCGATCGCCGGGGCCACCCCCGCCGCGTCGAAGGCGGCGTCGGCGCCGCGACCACCGGTCTGATCGGCGATGAACGCCGGGACGTCGAGTTCCGTCGGGTCCAGGGTCCTGGCACCGAGTGTCTCGATCGCGGACCTGCGGGTGGGTGAGGGTTCCACCACGAACACGTCGTCGAGTCCTTTGCCCCGCAACGCGAACCACAGGCCGATACCGATCGGCCCGGCCCCGAAGATCACCGCGGTGTGTAGCGGTCCGACCTCGCCGAGCGTCGCGGCGTGGTAGGCCACCGACATCGGCTCGACCAGCGCGCCGAGCTCGAGGGAGACATTGTCGGGAAGCCGGTGCAGCATGCCGGTCGGCACCACGGTGTACTCGGCCATCCCGCCGTCGGACATCAGGCCGTGGAAACCGATCTGCTGACAGATGTTGTAGGTGCCCGCCCGGCACGGTGCGCAATTGCCGC
Source organism: Mycobacterium sp. 134 (assembly GCF_048282715.1). Classification (NCBI taxonomy): domain Bacteria; kingdom Bacillati; phylum Actinomycetota; class Actinomycetes; order Mycobacteriales; family Mycobacteriaceae; genus Mycobacterium; species Mycobacterium sp. 134. The sequence goes on along the minus strand of NZ_JBLVUN010000008.1, from coordinate 1,777,801 downwards.
ATCGGTAAATCGGCTCGACTGCCACCCGGTCGCCTGGGGCGAAGCCGGTGACGCCCGCGCCCACATCGGTGATCGTGCCGGAGAACTCGTGGCCCATGGTCAGCGGCAGCTGCCGGCCGGTCAGCGGATGCGGCTCGGTCGGCACGAAGATCGGTCCTGCATAGTATTCATGCAGGTCAGTGCCGCAGATTCCGTTGAAGCCCACTTTGATCTTGACGGTGCCGGGGGCGGGGTCGGGCTCAGGGACGTCGGCGACTTCGACCTTGTTCGGTCCGTAGTACACGGCTGCTTTCATAGGGCCGTTCTAGGCGACCTGCCGGGTTCGCCGTAAGGGTTGCAAGACGTTGCGGTCTCAAACGCCGGGTGGGTTGCAACCCCGTGCAACCCTTGTTGCGGTGTTTGACACGGTGTGGGCTGGGCCACATGACGCAGACCACCGCCGCACCGCTGGCCACACTGTCACCACAGGAACGGGTTGACGCCTGGCTGGCCGATTTCGAATCCGCACTGGCCGACCGCGACATCGAGCGCGTCGTCGGAAAGTTCGCAACGGACAGCTTCTGGCGTGATCTGGTCGCCTTCACCTGGAACCTCAAGACCCTCGAGGGCCGGGACAGCATGGCCGACATGCTGACCACTCGACTGGCGGACACGGACCCGTCCGGGTTCCGGACGGCGGAAACCCCGACCGAGGAATTCGACGGCGAGCACGTCGTCACCTCGGCGTTCATCGAGTTCGAGACTGCCGTGGGCCGCGGCAAGGGGCATCTGCGCCTGCGCGACGAGCTGGGCTGGACCCTGCTGACCACACTGCAGGAGCTCAAGGGGCACGAGGAGCGCAAGGGCGCCAACCGGCCGCTGGGCGCCGTGCACGGCTCCGACCCGGACCGGCGTTCATGGGCCGAGAAGCGCCTCGACGAGGACCTGACGCTGGGCTACACCGAGCAGCCCTACATCCTGGTGATCGGCGGTGGCCAGGGCGGCATCGCACTGGGTGCCCGGCTGCGCCAGCTCGGCGTGCCCGCGATCGTTGTCGACCAACACGAACGCCCCGGCGACCAGTGGCGCAAGCGCTACAAGTCGCTGTGCCTGCACGACCCGGTCTGGTACGACCACCTGCCTTATCTCCCGTTTCCGCCGAACTGGCCGGTGTTCGCACCCAAGGACAAGATCGGCGACTGGCTGGAGTTCTACACCCGCGTCATGGAGGTGCCGTACTGGAGCTCGACCACCTGCCTGTCGGCGTCCTACGACGAAGACGAACAGCGGTGGACCGTCGAGGTGAACCGCAACGGCGAACCCGTGACGTTGCGGCCGGCGCAGCTGGTGCTGGCGACGGGCATGTCGGGCAAGCCCAGCATCCCCACGCTCCCGGGCCAGGACGTGTTCCGCGGCGAGCAGCACCACTCCAGTCACCACCCCGGCCCGGACCGGTACACCGGCAAAAGAGTCGTGGTGATCGGCTCCAACAACTCCGCCCACGACATCTGTAAAGCGTTGTACGAGAACTACGTCGACGTCACGATGGTCCAGCGCTCCTCGACACACATCGTGAAATCGGACTCGCTGATGGAGCTGGGTCTCGGCGACCTGTACTCGGAGCGGGCCGTCGCTGCCGGAATGACCACCGAGAAGGCCGATCTGACCTTCGCGTCCCTGCCCTATGCCATCATGGCCGACTTCCAGCGACCCATCTACGATGCGATCCGCCAGCGCGACAAGGACTTCTACGCGCGACTGGAAGCCGCCGGATTCGATCTGGACTTCGGCGACGACGACTCCGGACTGTTCATGAAGTACCTTCGCCGCGGCTCGGGCTACTACATCGACGTCGGGGCCTGCGAGCTGATCGCCGACGGCAGCATCAAACTCGCGCACGGCGAGGTGGACCGCCTGACCGAGGATTCGGTGATCCTGGCCGACGGCACCGAGCTGCCCGCCGATGTGGTGGTGTACGCCACGGGGTTCGGCTCGATGAACGGCTGGGCGGCCGACCTGATCAGTCAGGAGGTCGCCGACCGGATCGGCAAGGTGTGGGGCCTCGGCTCGGGCACCACCAAGGATCCCGGGCCGTGGGAAGGCGAGCAACGCAACATGTGGAAGCCCACCCAACAGCCCAACCTGTGGCTGCACGGCGGCAATCTGCACCAATCCCGGCACTATTCGCTGTATCTGGCGTTGCAGCTCAAGGCCCGCTACGAGGGCCTGGCAACGCCGGTGTACGGACTGCAGGAGGTCCATCACCTGAGCTGACGACTCACGACATGGCGCCCCGAACGTGAATCCCCCACCGCCGTTCGGGGCGCCCGCGTGTATGCCGGGCTTGCTATACATGCTGGGATGCGCCGATGGATGTGGAGCCTGGTCGTCCTGCTCGTCGTGGCGGTGACCGTGCTCGCCAGCGGGTACCGGGTGATGAACTCGCGTACCTTCGCGCTCGCCGGGCATCTGGTGCCCCGGGGCGACACCACGGCCAAAGTCGTTGCGCTGACCTTTGACGACGGCCCTACCGGCCATACGCGGGACGTGCTGCGGATGCTCGACGACGCAGGAGTTCGGGCCACGTTCTACCTCACCGGCGCCGAGTTGACCGCCGCGCCGCAGTTCGGCACCGCGATCGCCGCGGCCGGCCACGAGATCGGCAATCACAGCTACTCGCATCGGCGGATGGTGCTGCTGTCGCAGTCCGCCGTCGCCGACGAGATCGAACGGACCGACGCAGCCATCCGGGCCACCGGATACCGAGGTCCGATCACCTTCCGCCCGCCCTACGGAAAGAAGCTCTGGACCCTGCCGCGCTACCTGTCCACCCATGACCGGACCATGGTCACCTGGGACGTCGAACCCGATTCGGCCACCGGAGCAGGTGCCGATGCGATCGTGGCCGAAACCGTCTCCGGGGTGCGGCCGGGCTCGATCGTCCTGCTGCATGCCATGTATGACAGCCGAGCGGCATCGCGGGCTGCGTTGCCCCGCATAATCGACGAATTGCGCTCGGCGGGTTACCGGTTCGTCACCGTGTCCGAACTGCTGGCGAACCCATGACCGAGCTGCTGCACGGGCTCGATCCCATCGTCGGCGAGGCGCCCCAGGTGCTGATCCTGGGAAACATGCCCAGTGTGATGTCGCTGGCCTCCGGTCAGTACTACGGCAATCCGCGCAACGCGTTCTGGCGCATCACCGGTGCGCTCTTCGGGTTCAGTGCCGATGCGCCCTATCCGGAGCGGGTGACGTCACTGTGCACCCACCAAGTGGCGGTGTGGGATGTGCTGCGGTCCTGCCGCCGGGTGGGCAGCCTGGACTCCGCAGTCGAGCGGGACAGCATGGTGCCCAACGACTTTGCAGCATTTTTCGCCCGTTATCCCACGCTCGAGCGGGTGGTGTTCAACGGGGCCGCCGCCGAGGCGAACTACCGGCGCCTGGTGGGCACTCCCCCGCTGCCCAGCGTGCGGGCACCGTCCACCAGCCCCGCTCAGACCATGCGCTACGAGGTCAAACTCGAGGCGTGGCGCGGCATGCTCAGTGGCTAGGCGGACGGCGGTGCTTCCACGGCCGAGCACTCTCGATCTGAGCACTCAGCGACAACAGCGTGGCCTCGTCGAACGGTCTGCTCACCAACTGGAGGGACAACGGCACTCCGTTGTCGTCCAACCCCCACGGCACGACCGCCGCGGGCTGGCCCGTGGCATTGAACGCGGCCTGGAACGGCACCCGCGCCGCCACTCGCGCCAGCGTCGCGACCGCACCGAGTTTGCGGTAGGCGCCGATCTTCGACGGACCCGCCGCCGTGCCCGGCGTGATCAGGACGTCGACATCGTCGAAGATCGAACCGATTCGCGCAGCCAGCTCCGGCTCGCGGGCGCGGATCGACGCGATTCGCCGGTCGGAGATCAGTCCACCGATCCGGGCCATTCCACGTGAACGCGAATCCAGCAGATCAGGCCTGGCCAGGGCTTTCGCGTCGTCGTAGATGCCGCGGAAGTAACGAGGCAGCACATGCCCGTACACCGCCCAACGCGGGTAGTCAGGATCGCGGACGATGACGTCGTGCCCCAGCTCGCGCAGCAACATCCCGGCCTGATGCACCGCGGCCTGTTGGGCCCGGCCCACCCGGGCGACCAAGGTGGGCGGCACCGCGGTGCTCAGGGCGATACGTAGTCGCCCCGGGGCACGAGCGGCCGCGGCGACGAAGTTCTCCCCGGGCGCCGTCACGTCGAGGAACAGCGCGGCGTCCTCGACTGTGCGCGCCAGCGGCCCGTTGACGCACATTCCGCACCACTCGTCGTCGAGCGGTGTCATCGGGACACGGTCCCGCTGCGGTTTCACCCCGAACAACCCGCACCAGGTCGACGGAATCCGAATCGACCCTGCCCCATCGGATCCCAGGGCCAGTGCCGCCAGGCCGGCCGCGACCGACGCGCCACTACCGCCACTGCTGCCGCCCGGTGTGTAGTCGGTGTTCCACGGGTTCCGGACCGCCCCGAACGCGACCGTCTCGGTGAACGGCCAGATCATCAGTTCGGGTACCGCGGTCTTGCCGAGGATCACCGCACCCGCGGCCCGCAGCCGCGTAACGACTTCGGCATCAACGGTTTTCGCCGGGCCGTGCCCAGCGCCGCCGTACGTCGTCAGTTGTCCGGCGACATCGGTGTCGTCTTTGATCGCTATCGGTACGCCGAGCAACGGCAACCGCTCTCCAGCATCCAATCGCGCCTGGGCCGCGGCTGCCTCCTGCCGAGCCGATTCGGCAAGAACCACGCGGTATGAGCGTATTTCGGAGTCGATACGGGCGATCCGGTCGAGGTAGAGCTCGACCAGGTCCGGCGCCCGGACGGTACCCGCGGCCAGAAGCCGGGCCTGCTCGGCGGCACCGGCGAAGACCAGGTCTGGCGAATCCACGGCCGCAGCCTCGCGATTTGTACGGCCCGCCGGGTGGCTAGGCCAGCCGGTCGACGATGTCCTTGGCCTCTTTGAGCCGCAGCCCGGTCTCATCGCGCAACAGTTTGATGGCGGCGATCTTGTTGCCCTGGAGGGCTAGCTGGCGAACCATCTGACTGGCCATCATCTCGCTGGGCTGACCCGCCGGCGGCACCGACACCGGGTGCCCGGCCGCCGACGCCGCGCGTTCCAGTGCCGCGACCCGGCGCTCGAGTTCCTCGACACGTCGGCGCAGGTCGTTGCTCGATTCGTCACGCCCGGCGAAAAGTCCCATCGTGCCAGTGTCGCATCACTGTCCTTTCTGCATTGCTGCGTTCTATCCTCGTTGCAGCAGGTTCTCCGATGGCGGGGGCTTCGAATGACGGAAACTGCGACGTGCCGGGCATGTGGCACCGAGCCTCGGGCAGGCGCCCGGTACTGCGACGCGTGCGGCGCGCCCGTCACATCGACACCGGGTGCCGAATACAAGCAGGTCACCGTACTGTTCGCCGATGTCGTCCGGTCCATGGACATCGCGGCGACCCTGGGCGCCGAGCGGCTGCGCGAGATCATGAGCGACCTGTTCAACCACTCCGCGGCCGTGGTCCGCCGATACGGCGGCACCGTCGACAAATTCACCGGCGATGGCATCATGGCCATCTTCGGGGCACCTGTTGCGTTGGAGGACCACGCTTTTCGCTCCTGCCTGGCCGCACTCGAGATCCAGCAGCAGACCGCCGGTCTGGCGCTGCAGGTAAAGGCCCGCGACGGCCTCGACCTGCAGTTGCGCATCGGATTGAGCTCCGGCCAGGTCATCACCGGCGAGGTCGGCACCGACACGATGAGCTACACCGCGATCGGCGAGCACGTCGGTATGGCACAACGCATGGAATCGGTCGCCCCGCCCGGCGGGGTGATGCTCACCGAGTCGACCGCACACCTGGTCGAAGACACCATGATGCTGGGTGAGCCCGAGATGGTGCAGGTCAAGGGCACCGACCACCTGATCCGAGCACGCCGGCTGCTGGAGCTCAATTCCGCACACAACCTGCTCAATGTCGGCGAATCGACCCTGGTCGGCCGAGGCTGGGAATTGTCCGCCGTGGAGGGCATCCTGGAGCGCTCGATCCAGGGGCACGGCAGCATCGTCCTGCTGGTGGGCGGGCCCGGCATCGGCAAGAGCCGGCTGGTCAGCGAGCTCGCGGCGAAGGCGGCAGCCCGCGGTGTGCCGGTGAACTCCACCTTCTGCGAGTCCCACACCAGCGAGATCCCATTTCATGCCATCACGGGCCTCCTGCGGGCGGGATTCGGGGTGGCGGACCTCGATCGCGATGCTGCCCGCGCGAAGCTTCGAGACCAGGTTCCCGACGACACCGAGGAGAGTCTGGAGCTACTCGACGACCTGCTGGGAATCGGCGACCCCGAAGTCGTTCTGCCGGTGATCGACCCCGATGCCCGGCGGCGCCGGCTCACCACCCTGGTCAACGCGGCGTCGCTGGCGCGGACCACCCCCGCGGTCTATGTCGTCGAGGATGCCCACTGGATCGACAGCGTCAGCGAATCGATGTTGTCGGACTTCCTGTCGGTGACGCCGCAGACTCCGTCCCTGGTCGTGATCACCTACCGGCCCGAATACCACGGGGCATTGAGTCACGTCCATGGCGCCCAGACCATCGTGCTTGCACCACTGGATGATTCGGAGACCGCGACCTTGATCACCGAGCTGCTGGGGACCGGTGACGGGGTGGCCGATCTGACCGGCACCATCGCCGATCGGGCGGCCGGGAATCCCTTCTTCGCCCTCGAGATCGTCCGGGATCTTGCCGAACGCGGTCTGCTGCGGGGCGAACGAGGCGCCTATGTACTGAACGGCGGCCATGGCCGGGTCAGCGTGCCCGCCACGCTGCAGGCCACCATCGCCGCCCGCATCGACCGGCTGGATCCGGCGGCCAAACGGACGCTGAGCGCCGCCGCCGTGATCGGGTCCCGGTTCAGTGCGGGTTTATTGGTCTGCCTGGACACCGAGCCGGTCTTCGAGGATCTGATCGAAGCCGAGCTGATCGACCAGGTGCAGTACACGCCGTATGCGGAATACGCCTTCCATCACCCGATGGTGCGGACCGTCGCCTACGAATCGCAGCTCAAGTCCGATCGCGCCGAACTGCATCGGCGACTGGCCGACACCATTGCAGAACGCGAACCCGAACTGGCCGACGAGAACGCGGCCTTGATCGCCGAACACCTGGAGGCCGCCGGTGACCTGCATGCGGCCTACGCCTGGCACATGCGCGCCGGAGCGTGGACGAACACCCGGGATACCGCCGCAGCCCAGATGTGCTGGGAGCGCGCCCGTCAGATCGCCGACTTGTTACCCACCGACGATCCCGACCGGCCGGCGATGCGGATTGCTCCGCGCACCCTGGTGTGCGGCAATGGCTTCCGCAGCAACGTGAAGGTTTCCGGTGCCCGATTCGAGGAATTGCAGGAGTTGTGCGAGGCCGCCGGGGACAAAGCCTCGCTGGCCATCGGCATGGCCGGGCTCACCGGCGAACTGATGCTGCAGGGTCGGGTACGCGACGCGTCACGGCAGGTGTCCGAACACATGACCCTGATCGAGTCCATCGGAGATCCCGCGCTCACCGTCGGCTTGTCGGCCACCCCGATCGCACTCAAGATCGAGAGCGGCGAAATGGGTGAGGTGCTGCGCTGGTCCCAGATGGCGATCGACCTGGCCGACGGCGACACCACCAAGGGCAACTTCATCATCGGCTCACCATTGGCGGCGGCCTACGCGGCCCGCAGCATCGCCAAATGGGCACTGGGCCTTGAGGGTTGGCGCGCGGACCTCGATCACGCGCTGGCGCTGGCACGCAACACCGACAGGTTCACGCACGCACTCGTCATCACCTGGACGTACTTCACCACGGTGTCCTGCGGAGTACTGCTCGCAAGTGACGATGCGCTGCGCGACATCGACGGGGCCCTGCAGATCACCGAAGGTGCCGGCGACGACATCGCGCTCGGCCTCGCCCGGGTGACCATGGGATACGCCTTGCTGAACCGAGATTCACCGGCAGACCGCGAGCGTGGGCTGACCATCCTCGGCCAGGTGCGCCAGATGTGCGTGAGCGGACGGTTCTATATGTCCGAGTTGATCGGCATCGACGTGTACACCGCGCGCGAACGGGCCAAGCGCGGCGACCGGGCCGGGGCCATCCGCGTGCTGCGCGAAGCGATCGACGACCTCTTCCACAGTGGACAGCTTCCGTACAACATCTTGGCGACCGGAATCCTCGCGGAGACCCTGCTGGACCGCGGCGCGCAAGGCGACGTGGCCGAGGCCGAAGCGGCGATCACCAGACTGGCGGCGACGCCGGCCGAGGACGGCCTGGTCATTCGCGACATCACGCTGTTGCGGGCGAACGCGCTCATCGCGCGCGCCAAGGGTGACGACGCGAGCTACCGCGAGTTCCGCGACCAGTACCGGGATCTGGCTACCCGGCTCGGCTTCGAGGGGCATATGGCGCTGGCCGCGGCAATGCCGTGATCTGACGGATTCATCCCTGGTGTGTCGGTGGGTGGTGGCATACTCGAACGTATGTTCGATAACTGTTCCGATGTGGCGTTGATCGACAGGATCAGTGCCACCGCGCGGGCGGAGTCGGTGGCGGTCGCGGCCCGGTTGGCCGCGATCGGGGCGTTGGACTCTCTGCGTGAGCAGGAGTTGATCGAGTCGATTTTCTGGCGGACCGATCCGTTTGAGGAGGTGGCTGCCGAGGTGTCGGCGGCGTTGCGGATCAGTCGGGGCCGCGCGGGCACGCAGGTTCAGCGGGCTCGGGTGTTGCGCGACAAGCTGCCGTTGGTGGCGGCGCGGTTGGCGGCCGGGGAGATCGATTATCGGGTGGTGTGCATGATCATCGCCCGTACCGGCATCGCCGATCCGGAGGTGTGGGCGGTGTTGGATGCGGAGTTGGCGGCGCGGGCGCATCGGTGGATGCAGCTGTCGGAACCCAAACTGCGGGATCGGGTGGATCAGTGGATCGCCAAACTCGATCCGAACGGGGAGCGGGTGCCGCCGAATCTGGTCGAGGAGCGGTTTGTGCAGATTGAGCCGCACAGCCCGGGTAGGGCCTCGGTGTGGGGCAACGTCGATGCCGCCGACGGGGCGGCGTTGAATCAACGCCTGGATGCTTTGGCGGCGACGGTGTGTGAGAACGATCCGCGCACCCAGCAGCAGCGCCGCTGTGATGCTGTGGGTCCGTTGGCGCGGCTGGAATCGCAGTTGGTGTGCCGGTGCGGGCTGCCGGACTGCCCCGCCGCTCAGAAGCGGGCCGCCGCCAATGCCGCGGTGATTCACGTGCTGGTCGACCACACCACCTTGGATGGCACCAGTGATGATCCGGGTTATCTACCTGGGTATGGGATCCTGCCCGCCGACCGCGTGCGCGACCTGGCCGCTATGGCCAAGCTCAAGCCCCTGCGGGTGCCCACCCAACCCACCGAGCAAGGCGAAGCGGCTGACATGCCTGCGCCGGCTGAACCCGACGTGGTGACGGAATCGGGCAAGGCCGCTGACACAGGTGAACCGGCTGTCCCCGCCGAGCCGGGGTATCGCCCCTCGGTGGCGCTCTCGGAGTTCATCCGGTGGCGGGACCTGACCTGCCGGTTCCCGGGTTGTGACGCCCCTGTCCAACGTTGCGATATCGACCACACGATGCCCTATCCGCTGGGCCCGACCCACCCGTCCAACACCAAGCTTTACTGCCGCACCCATCACCTGGTCAAAACGTTCTGCCCCGGATGGTCGGACCGCCAATTACCTGATGGCACCGTCGAAATCACCGCACCCACCGGCCACACCTACACCACCGAACCCCACGGCGCCGGCATGTTCCCCACCCTGGGCACCCCGACCGGGGAACTGAACCTGCCCGAACCCCCAGCCGCCAGCCCGCACCGCGCCGCAATGATGCCAAGACGCCGCCACACCCGCGAACAAGACCGCCAAGACCGCATCACCGCCGAACGACGTCAACGCGCCGAACTCAACAACGACCTCGAAATCGAACGCCAACACCAAGCCTGGCTCGCCGAACAATACGGACCGCCACCACCATTCTGATGAATAGACGCTGCCTGCCCGCGGCTGAAGGTACAAACACGCCACCAATGAGTTGCGTGAGCGGTAGGTTCGTGGCTACCGGCAGACGGGAGAACCCATGAAGCTCTTCATCATCGGAGGCTTGGCCACCGTGCTGACGGTGGGAGGGCTGATCACCTCGGCCCCACCGGCCAGTGCCGGCTGCGTGTATGGCGGCAACGTCATCAGCAAGTGCGACGGACCCATCCAACCCGACGGCAGCTGGCAACGTTGCATCGGAACTTGGGGTTATGTGCCCAGTGGCTGGAGCTCCCATCTGGTGCCCGTCAAGCGCTGCGACCCGATGGGTCCCGGCCACGACTATCCGTTCGATTTCACCTTCACCGACCCGCCGACCCATATCGACGACTAGTCGCGGCCGCGTACTCCCCCGGTGTGCTGCCCAGCATGGACCGGAAGTCGTTGATGAAATGGGCCTGGTCATACCAGCCGAGTCGTACTGCGAGATCGGCGAAATCGACATCAGGCGCACTCTCGATCTCCAGGGCGGCCTGTTGCAACCGGTACCGGCACAGCACCCACTTGACCGTCACCCCGACATAACGCCGGAACACCCGCTGCGTGGTCCGCGTACTCCACGGCGAGAGCGCCATGACCTGATCGACCCGGTGCAATGTCGCGTCGTCACGTATCCGGTCGATCAGAGGCGTCAACGCGCAGTACGTCGGATCCACATCTCCGGTCATCGCACCGATCGCCGTGTCGAGCCCGAGCCGGACCGCCGACACGTCATCGCCGAGAACGACTGGCGCACCCAATAGCTCGTCGTCCACCGACGTCACCCGTCCGGTCATCGCAGCGGCGTCCCCGCCGAACCGGGCGGTGAAACCGCCGGGCCGAAACCGCGCCCCAACCACGGCCCCGTGCCCGCTGATGGTGATACGGAAGACCTGGGGAACCACACCGTGCAGCAACGTGCAAGGCAGCCGATGGCCATGGCGCACAACATCATCACCCCACTCACGCGTCAGATGCATGGCCGGGAAGGTGATCACCGTGCTCTCGAACGGACCTTCGTGGTGCCGGTCCCAGGTCACCGACCAGAAGTGCTCGACGAATCTCGCGGCCTCCTCCGACGGCGCCCACCGGTGGAGGTCGAACGCCGAGACACTGCCGGGGCGGCCGACCACGCCCCGCACTGGCTTGTTTTGCTCTGACGCATTTTTCCAAGCCGCCACGAACACAGCCTACGAAACTGGTCGGCATGAGTGTCACACCCATTCCGGAGGGCTACACCAGCCTGACCCCGTTCATCTGCGTCGACGGCGCCGCCGAGGCGATCACGTTCTACCGCAACGTATTCGGCGCTGAAGTCATCGAGCGGATGGACGGACCCGACGGCACCGTCGCGCATGCGGAACTTGACTTCGGTACCGGCCGGCTACAACTAGGTGACCCGCAGGAGGCCTATCAGATCGCCGCCCCCACGCCGGGAGCAGCCGCCACACATTCGATCGGGTTGTACTGCCCGGATGTCGATGAAGTGGTGACCCGGGCTGAGCAGGCGGGTGCGACGATCCGCGAGCCCGCGCAGACCTTCGTCACGGGCGACCGGTTCGCCTCCATCCTCGACCCGTTCGGCCAGCGCTGGACCGTGATGACGCGCGTCGAGGACTTCACGCCGCAGGAGCGCGAACGCCGCGTCGCCGAATGGGCGGCCACCGCCGGGGGTTAACGTGGCGGCATGTCTTGCGTGTTCTGCGCCATCGTCGCCGGGGAAGCCCCGGCCATCCGTATCTACGAGGATGACGACTACCTGGGCATTCTCGACATCAGGCCATTCACCCGGGGACACACCCTGGTGATCCCGAAGCGGCACACCGTCGACCTGACGGATACGCCGCCGGAGACCGTGGCCACGATGGCAGGCATCGGCCAGCGCATCGCGCGTGCAGCCCGGCTGTCCGGGCTGCACGCCGACGGGAACAACATCGTGATCAACGACGGCAAGGCCGCGTTCCAGAGCGTGTTCCACATCCATCTGCACGTGGTGCCACGCCGCTCCGGTGACAAGTTGTCGTTCGCCAAGGGCATGATGCTGCGCCGTGACCCGGACCGCGAGGAGTCGGGACGGCTCCTACGTGCGGCGTTGGCGCAGCTCGACGAATCCGCGCAGGATTGAGCGCATGAGCATGCCCTGGTGGGAGCGCTATATCGGCCTCCCGATGTTGATGTTGCACGACAAGATCTACAAAGCCACGGACGGCCGGATCGGGCACACGATCCCGGGTGGCCCGCCGACGCTGATCCTGCATACCGTCGGTGCCAAAACCGGCCAGCAGCGCGCGAATTCGCTGGCCTACGCAAAAGACGGCGCCGACTACCTCGTGGTGGCATCCAAGGGCGGCGAGCCCACGTCACCGGGCTGGTATCACAACCTGAAGGCCAAGCCGCAGGTCGAGATCAACGTCGGCCCCAAGCGATTCGGCGTCACGGCCAAGCCGGTGCTGCCCGGAGATCCCGACTACCCACGGCTGTGGGACATCGTGAACGACATGAAGGGCAACAAGAACCGCTACATCGGCTACCAGAAGCGGACGACGCGCCCGATTCCGGTGGTCGTGCTGACGCCCTAGCAGTCAGACCTAGAACAGCTCTTTGGCGAGCAGTTCCAGCGTGGTGTCGCGCGCCGTCGCGGTGGCCGGATCGGCACCGCGGCGGGCCGAGCCCACCGGGTTGACCATGACCTCGTCGACGTCGAATTCTTCGGCCAGGGCCCGGACCTGATCGGCCGCCTCGGTGGGCGAGCCGACCACCGCACGGGCCAGCCCGGAGGCCACCACGGCCTGGGCCTGCGGAGAGAGGGTGCCCGACTGTGCCACGGCCTCGGCATCCTCGACCAGGTCGAGGGCACCTAACGGCTGGCCGGTGCGCAGCCGGCCCATCATCTGCAGTTGCGGCAGGATCAATGCCTTGGCCTCTTCGGTGGTCTCGGCCACCGAGGCGTTGACCGTCAGGAAGGTGACGGGCTCTGTTGCCAGATCACTGGGCTGGAACTCGTCGCGGTAGACGGCCAGCGCCTCGGCGGTGCCGTGCCCCGAGAAGTGATGGGCGAACACATACGGCAATCCCTTGGCCGCCGCCAGGTGCGCCGAGTACATCGACGAGCCGAGCAGCCACATCCGTGGCTCGCTGAGCGCGGCCGGCGTCGCCTTGAGCACATAGTTCTCGCGCATCAGATCCCGAGGCAACGGCACCCGCACGCCGCGCGCACTCATCAGCGCCACGACGTCGTCGAGGTACTGCGGGAACGCCTCGATATCGCGATCATCGCGGCCGGCGGCGCCGCGCAGCGCCAGCGAGGTGACCGGATCGGAACCCGGCGCCCGGCCGATGCCGAGGTCGATGCGACCCGGATTGGCCGCCTCCAGCAGCGCGAACTGCTCGGCCACCGCCAGGGGTGCATGGTTGGGCAACATCACCCCGCCCGAGCCCAGCCGCAGCTGCGTGGTGTGCGCGGCCAGATGGGCGATCAGCACCGGCGGGCTGGTGGCAGCCACCGCGGGCATGTTGTGGTGCTCGGCCAGCCAGTAGCGCGTGTATCCGAGCCGGTCAGCGGTCTGCGCCAGGTGAGTCGTTGCTGTCAGGGCATCGGCAGTGGACTGATCGGTACGCACCGGGACGAGGTCGAGGACAGAAAGCCGCATGACAGCGTCAACGTCATCAGCCGGCGGGTTCGTTCCCGAGACGCCGGGCGGTGACGAAGAGGTCGTCGAGCATGGCCTCGGTGAGCCGGCCGGTGAAGGTGTTCTGCTGGCTGGGGTGGAAGCAGCCGAGCAACGTGACCGGGCCGAACTCCGAGGTCAGCGCCACCGTCGCACCGTGGCCGAACTTGGGCGCGGGTTTGATGGTCGAGCCGAGCAGCTCCAGGGCCGCCCGCCACGCGAAACCGCCCAGCGCGATGACCACCCGCACCGACGGCCCGACCAGTCGCCATTCGGCCTGCAGCCACGGCGCACAGGTGGCCCGCTCGGCCGGGGTGGGCGCGTTGGCCGGCGGTGCGCAGCGCACCGCGGCGGCCATGCGGGTGTCGATCAGCTGCATGCCATCGGCGGCATCGACGCACACCGCCTGGTTGGCCAGACCGGCCCGGTGCAGCGCGGCGAACAGGAAATCCCCGGACCGGTCCCCGGTGAACACCCGCCCGGTGCGGTTGGCGCCGTGGGCGGCCGGGGCTAGCCCGACGATGAAGATGCTGGGCGCCTCCGCACCGAAACCGGGGGCCGGCCTGCCCCAGTATGGTTGATCGGCAAAGGATTTCCGTTTGGCGACGGCCACCTCTTCGCGCCATTTGACCAGCCGGGGGCAGGCCCGGCACACCGAGACCAGCGCGTCCAACTCCGAAACCGTGGACACCCGGGCAGCCAGTCGCCGCACCTGCGCGGGGGTCTTGGCCACCGGCGTCGTCGCATCCGCCGGATCGCCGGGCCAGCCCGAACCGGGCGGTACCGGGGAGTCGAATAGATCTCCGGTCCTCGGATGGGGCAGCTCCATCACCTAACTGTGCCCCAAAATCCGTCGCGTACACCCGGGGCGCGCTGTTAGATTCGCCGCGATACCCCATGACGAACACCAAGCGCGGCCCACTGCTGCTGATCCTGTTCGCCGCGTTGATGGCCGGCGCCGGCAACGGCATCACGATTGTCGCATTCCCGTGGCTGGTGTTGCAGCGCAACGGATCCGCGCTCGACGCGTCGATCGTCGCGATGGCCGGGACCCTGCCGCTGCTGGTGGCCACCCTGATCGCCGGGGCCGCCGTCGACTATCTGGGCCGCCGACGGGTCTCGATGATCTCCGATCTGCTCTCGGCACTCTCGGTCGCGGCAGTCCCGACGCTGGCCCTGATATTCGGGGTGGACGCGGTCAACGTCGCGGTGCTGGCGGCCCTGGCCGCGCTCGGCGCATTCTTCGACCCGGCCGGGATGACCGCGCGGGAGACCATGTTGCCCGAGGCCGCCGGCCGGGCCGGCTGGACCCTGGACCACGCCAACAGCGTGTACGAGGCGGTGTTCAACCTGGCTTACATCGTCGGCCCGGGCATCGGCGGCCTGCTGATCGCCACCCTCGGCGGGATCAACACCATGTGGGTGACCGCCGGGGCGTTCTGCTGCTCGATCCTGGCCATCTCGGTGCTGCGACTGGAGGGCGCGGGTACCCCGGACCGCTCGATGCTGACCGAAGGCGTGCTCGCGGGCATCGTCGAAGGGCTGCGATTCGTCTGGCACACACCGGTATTGCGCACGCTGGCCATTGTCGACCTGGTGGCCACCGGCCTCTACATGCCGATGGAATCGGTCCTCTTTCCGAAGTACTTCACCGACCGCAACGAGCCCACCGAACTGGGCTGGGTGCTGATGGCGTTGAGCATCGGCGGGCTGCTGGGCGCACTCGGCTACGCGGTGCTGTCGAAGTACATGAGCCGACGGGCCACCATGCTGACCGCGGTGATCACGCTCGGTGTGGCGATGACGGTGATCGCCTTCCTGCCGCCGCTCCCGCTGATCCTGGTGCTGTGCGCGATCGTCGGGTTCGTCTACGGGCCGATCGCACCCATCTACAACTACGTCATGCAGACCACGGCCCCGCAGCACCTGCGGGGCCGGGTGGTCGGGGTGATGGGTTCACTGGCCTACGCCGCGGGCCCGCTCGGGCTGATCCTGGCCGGGCCGCTGGCCGACGCAGCCGGGCTGCACGCGACGTTCCTGGCGCTGTCCCTGCCGATGCTGCTGCTCGGCTTGGTCGCGGTGTTCTTGACGGCGCTGCGCGAGCTGGACCGGCCGCCACGAGCGGAACATGGTTCGACGTAACCTTTTCGGGTGAGCGACGCCCCCGAGGACCGCGACAGCCGTATCTCCGCGAACGTGGCCGATCACGGCTGGCACGTGATGGGTGTCGGCGCCGGGGGCGAGGCCCCTGCCGACTGGGCGTACTCGATCGGCCTGTGGCATACCCTGCGCAGTCCGGAGGTCTGCCTGTTCGGCCTACGGATCGAGACGATGATGACGATCGTCAACGTCGCGGGACAGGAAGTCCGCGACGACCGCCCGCTGGAATCCGGCCAGGTGCGTGACGACATCCTCGACGACTACTCGGTGGCCGTCCGGGAGGTCCACCCCAGTTGGTACCGGGACTTCTTCGGTGCCGGGATCGACTTCCATCAAGCATGGTTTCCGGTCGTACAGATGTTCTGGCCCGACCGGGACGGCAGGTTCCCCTGGCACGAGCAGGTGCAGGAATACTGCCGGGCCAGCCAGCCGCTTTTGTGGATCCCGAAAGAAGAGACCAGCGGACCGTGGGCTGAGCTCGACTAGCTCCTGATCCGCGGTGGGGCAAAGACTTTCGCCAACTGCCTGACCGCGGCGGGATCTCCGTCGATCACCAGGCTGCCATCGGCTACCAGGGCGGGCACCTGCGCCGGGTCCATTGCCGCACCCAACACCTCGGCCTCGCCCGTGAGTGTCACGTCGGGCGCCGCCCCGTCCTCACACGCGTCGATGCGGTCCGGCCCGATCTCGACGGTCGCCTGCCCCTCGGGCGTCACCAGACAGACGGTGACCGGCGGCCCGTCACGGTCCGCACTGACGAAGGCACGCACCGCGCGGATCAGCCACTCGGGACGCACCGCGTCCCCGGGTGCGCGGGTCTCGATCAGATGCCGGCCCCACCGGGAGTAGGAGTTGATCACGTCCTCCAGCGCCCTGCCGTCGTCGGTGAGCTCGTACACCGCGGTGGATGCGGGCTTGGGCAACATCCGCTTGCGCACCAGCCCGTTCGCCTCCAGGTCGCGCAGCCGGCCGGCCAGCATGTCGGTGGAGATCGGGGCCAGCGAGCTCAGCAGATCCCCGTACCGCAGCGGACCTTCCAGCAGGTCCCTGACCACCAGCAGGGTCCAGCGATCCCCGACCATGTCGAGGCTCTTCGCCAGTGCGCAGTGCTGCCCGTAGGACCGTGACGCCATACGCCCAGAATAGCTCAACTTGGTATTTCCAATTTAATACTTGTTTTTTCCAAGTTGATGGGCCTACCGTGACGACATGACCCTCGACCATCTGCTCACCGCCGCCACCGACGAGGCCCTGGCCTTCGCCGACCTGCTCGAAAGCCTCGACGCGGACCAGCGCCGCTCCCCCACCCCATGCGTGGGCTGGACCATCGACGACCTGGCCGACCACGTGGCCGTCGTCTGTTTCCGCGACGCCGAGGCCTACCACCGCGCACGGGCCCAAATCGCCACGCCGCCAGGAGAACTCACCCTGGCCAACCCCGACCTACCGGCGGCCATCCGGCTGGCCGTCGGACATCTGCGGGCCGCGTTCGACCAGGCGCCCGGTCAGTGGCCGGTGATACCGGCACCGTTCGGCGACTTCCCGGTGGCCGCCGCGCTGCGCTCGCTGATCCTGGAATTCGGGGTACACCTCGACGATCTGAAGGTGGCCACCGGCGACCGCCACTCGACGTTCTCCCCCGCCACCATCGAAGCGATCCTCGGGTTCGGCGAGTTGTTCCTGTTGCGCCAGGCCCAGCCGCTGGAGAGCGGACCCGTCACCCTGCGACTGACCGCGCCGTCGAAGTCCATCGCGATCACCTGGACGGGGAAGAACTGGGTCCAGGGCGCCGGCGCCGACGAGCACCGCGTCGAAGGCTCCGACGACGCGATCGCCCGGCTCATGCTGCGCCGGGGCGAAGCCGACGACCTGGTTGGCGCAGCAATTCGTCCGCTTTAGGAGGGAACCGAAATGACAACACTGACAACACCTCTCGTCGATATCGACGCCACCCCGTCCCTCGACCATCTGCTCGACATCCGCATCGCCTTCGAATCGGTACATGTCTTTGCCACCCCGTTGGGCACTCGCATGACCTATGTCGTCAAGCAGGGCCGGTGCGTCGGGCCGCGTATCGCGGCCGACGTCCTGCCCGGCGGAGGAGATTGGGTCCTGCTCGGCACCGACGGGGTGGCACGCCTGGATGTGCGCGCCACCCTGCGCACCGACGACGGCGCCATCATCTACCTGACCAACACCGGCCGGGTCCAGATGGACAAGGCGACCGCTGACCGGTTCACCGCCGGAGAGCTGATCCGCCACGACGAGATGACCGCGAGGTCCAGTCCGCTCTTCGAGACCGGTGACGAGCGCTACCGGTGGCTGAACGCCGTCCACACCGTTGCCATCAACCAGGTATCGCTCAGCGAGGTGCACTACCGGGTATTCGCCGTCGGCTGAACCCGCTCGTAGGATCGCGGTGTGCTGTCAGAGCTGATCGCCGAACTGCCCGAAGGTGTCGTCGTCACCGACGCCGACATCCTGGCCTCCTACCGCCAGGACCGGGCCGCCGATCCGGCCGCGGGCACACCGCTGGCGGTGGTCCGGCCCACCCGCACCGAGGAGGTGCAGGCAGTGCTGCGCTGGGCCAGCGCGCACCGGGTGGCGGTCGTGCCGCGCGGCGCGGGGACCGGGTTGTCCGGCGGTGCGACGGCGCTCGACGGCGGCATCGTGTTGTCCACCGAAAAGATGCGCGACATCACCGTCGACCCGGTCACCCGCACCGCCGTAGTACAGCCCGGCCTGCTCAACGCAGAGGTCAAGAAAGCCGTTGCCGCACAGGGGCTCTGGTACCCACCCGATCCCTCATCCTTTGAGATCTGCAGTATCGGCGGCAATGTGGCCACCAACGCGGGCGGGCTGTGCTGCGTCAAGTACGGCGTGACCACCGATTACATCCTGGGCCTGCAGGTGGTGCTGGCCGACGGCACCGCGGTGCGCCTTGGCGGCCCGAGGTTGAAAGACGTTGCGGGCCTGAGCCTGACCAAGCTGTTCGTCGGCAGCGAGGGCACCCTGGGCGTGGTCACCGAGGCGACGCTGCGGCTGCTGCCGCCACAACACGCCCCGTGCACCGTGGTGGCCACGTTCGATTCGGTGGAAGCCGCATCGAACTCCGTCGTGAAGATCACCGGAAAGATCCGGCCGTCGATGCTGGAGTTCATGGACTCGGTGGCGATCAACGCGGTCGAGGACAAGCTCAAGATGGGGCTGGACCGCAACGCCGCGGCGATGATGGTGGCGGCCTCCGACGATCGAGGCGCCGCGGGCGCCGACGACGCCGAGTTCATGGCTCAGGTATTCACCGAATGCGGTGCCACCGAGGTGTTTTCCACCTCCGACCCGGACGAGGGCGAGGCGTTCGTGGCGGCGCGCCGATTCGCCATCCCGGCCGTGGAGGCCAAGGGGTCACTGCTCCTGGAAGACGTCGGGGTGCCGCTGCCCGCGCTGGCCGAACTGGTCAGCGGGGTGGCGGCGATCGCGGCCCATCGGGATCTGCTGATCTCGGTGATCGCCCATGCCGGCGACGGCAACACCCACCCGCTGATCGTGTTCGATCCGGCCGACGCCGACATGGCCGCGCGGGCCCAGCTGGCCTTCGGCGAGATCATGGACCTTGCGGTGGGACTGGGCGGCACGATCACCGGTGAGCACGGTGTGGGCCGGCTCAAGCAGCCGTGGCTGGCCGGCCAGATCGGCCCGGACGCAGTGGAACTCAATCACCGGATCAAGCGGGCACTGGACCCGCAGAACATCCTCAATCCGGGCGCGGCGATCTAGGCCTCAGGCCATGCCGAAGCCGGCAAGCAGACTGCTTGTGCGCCAGGCGATCAACGCGGCGAACAGCACCAGCACCGCCACCGATACCCCCGCCTGAATCGCGTTGCGGCGCTCGCGCGGGGCGTATACGAAGGCCGCGGCGATCAACGCACCGGTGACCAGGCCGCCGATGTGGCCCTGCCAGCTGATCGCTCCGGTCCCGAGCGCGGGTCCGGCGAAGGTGAACACCAGGTTGATGATGACGACGGCAGCAATCGAGCGGACATCGAGGTTGAGCTTGCGGGCGACCACGAAGATCGCGCCGAACAGGCCGAAGATCGCCCCGGAAGCCCCGGCCGTCGCACTGTTCAGCGGGGACAGCAGGTACACCAGCACCGAGCCGCCGAGCCCGCTCAGCGCATACAACGTCCCGAACCGCAGCCGGCCCAGCCACTGTTCCAGCGGCGGCCCCACCACGTAGAGCGCCCACATGTTGAACAGCAGGTGCATGGCGCCGTAGTGCAGGAACATCGAGGTCACCAGGCGGTAGTACTCGTCGTGCGCGGCGACGCCGGGCGGCCACAGCGTGAGTTCCTGCTCCAGGTTCTTCGACGTCATCTGCAGCACGAACATCAGCACGTTCACCGCGATGAGCGAGTAGGTCAGGATCGGGGCGCCCGTGCGCACCTTCCCGCCGAACTGGGTGCGCGGTGCCTGAATCGACTTGGCTCCCTCGTTGACGCAGTCCACGCACTGATGGCCCACGGCCGCCGAGCGCATGCACTCCGGGCAGACGGGACGCCGGCAGCGCGTGCAGTGCACGTAGGTGGGACGGTCCGGATGCCGGTAACAGGTCGGCGTCTGGGCAGGTAACTGCGGCGCGTCAGGGGTGCTCATCACGCCCGAGCCTAATGCGGGCCACCGGACGGCGACGACGGCCCGGCCAACCGACTATTGACACAAATCTGCTCAATGTCGTACGAATAAGACATGGCAGCGACTTTGTCTCACAGCCCCGCCCGGTTCGTCCCCGCAGATGCCGATACCTGGCCCAACCCGTGGCCCATGTACGCCGCGTTGCGCGACCACGACCCGGTGCACCACGTGGTGCCCGACGAGCACCCCGAGCAGGACTACTACGTGCTGTCCCGGCACGCCGACATCTGGGCCGCGGCCCGTGACCACGGCACCTTCTCCTCGGCACAGGGCCTGACGGTCACCTACGGCGAGCTGGACATGATCGGCCTGGCCGACAATCCGCCGTTCGTCATGCAGGACCCCCCGGTACACACCGAGTTCCGCAAGCTGGTCTCCCGCGGGTTCACCCCGCGTCAGGTTGAAGCCGTCGAGCCGAAGGTTCGGGACTTCGTCGTCGAGCGCCTCGAGGGGTTGCGCTCGAACGGCGGAGGCGACATCGCGGCCGAGCTGTTCAAGCCACTGCCCTCGATGGTCGTCGCGCACTATCTCGGGGTGCCCGAGGAAGACCGGGACCAGTTCGACGGCTGGACCGATGCGATCGTCGCGGCCAACAGCTCGGCCGGCGGCATCACCGCGGCCATGGGGACTGCCGGCGCCGCCGTGGCCTCGATGATGGCCTACTTCTCGGAGCTCATCGAACGGCGCCGCAGCGAACCCGGCGACGACACCATCTCGCACCTGGTGGCCGCAGGCGTCGGAGCCGACGGCGACATCGCCGGCGTGCTGTCGATCCTGGCCTTCACCTTCACCATGGTCACCGGCGGCAACGACACCACCACCGGAATGCTCGGCGGCGCAGTGCAGCTCCTGCAGCAGCGGCCCGATCAACGCAAGCTCCTGATCGACGATCCCGAGTTGATCCCGGAGGCGATCGACGAATTCCTGCGCCTGACCTCCCCGGTCCAGGGCCTGGCCCGCACCACCACGCGCGAGGTCACCGTCGGTGACACCACCATCCCGGCCGGACGCAAGACTCTGCTGCTGTACGGCTCGGGCAATCGTGACGAGCGCGAATTCGGCACCGATGCAGCCGAACTCGACGTGCGGCGCGCCCCGCGCAACATCCTGACCTTCAGCCACGGCGCGCATTTCTGCCTCGGCGCGGCCGCCGCCCGGATGCAGTCCCGGGTCGCGCTGACCGAACTGCTCTCGCGTTACCCCGATTTCGAGGTCGACCTGGACTCGGTGACATGGGCCGGCGGCAGCTACGTGCGACGGCCCTTGTCGGTGCCGTTCCGGGCTGGCACCTGATGCCCCGCGACTGGCTGTCGGCCCGGCGGTCCGAAGTTGCCGCCGACCACATCCTCGACGCCGCTGACGCCCTGTTCACCCGGCAGGACGCGGCGACCGTCGGCATGCACGAGATCGCGACGGCCGCCGGCTGTTCCCGTGCCACGCTGTACCGCTACTTCGAGAATCGGGACGCGCTCTACACCGCCTACGTGCACCGCGAGGCGCGCCGGTTGTACGAAGAGGTCAGCGAGCAGGTGGCCGCGGTGAAGGATCCGGCGCAGCGACTGATCGAAGGTGTGATCACCGCCCTGCACGCGGTCCGCGACAGCCCGGCCCTGTCGTCGTGGTTCGCCACCGCGCAGCGACCGATCGGCGGCGAGATGGCCGAACACTCCGAGGTGATCCGGGCGCTGGTCGAGGGCTTCGTCGGTTCACTCGCCGGCGGAGCAACGCAAGCCGACGATGAGGTGGGCCGGCGAGCGAGGTGGTTGGTGCGCGTCATGGTGTCGCTGCTGGTCTTCCCCGGCGGCGACGAGACCGACGAACGCACGATGCTCGCCGAGTTCGTCGCCCCTCTGGTCATCCCGGCACAACTACCGGTGGAGTAGCCGATTGCCGGGCGGAACAGGCCCACCTGCCCCATACTTTCGAGTATGGCCAGTCACCCGACGCCACTGCCGCCGATACCGCCGGTCACCAGCATTGCCGAGGTCGTCTCGGCCACCGACACGGTCACCGACTGGGCGGTGGAAAACTCAAGTCGGCTGGGCTATTTCGCAGCCCTGTACAAACGGATTACCATCGCGGTCGGTGTCGCGGTCGAGGACGGGGCATTCGAGGACGGCCCGCGGATGGACCGGCTCGACGCAGCGTTCGCGCAGCGCTACTTCGATGCGCTGAACGGGTACTTCCACCCCGACCGGTACTCGAAGCCCACCCGGTCGTGGCGGGCCACCTTCCAGTGGGCCGACAAGCCCGAGCCGATCCTGGTGCAGCACATGCTCGCCGGGGTCACCGCCCACATCGTCCTGGACCTCGGCATCGCGGTACAGGGTCTCGTCGGCCCGGGCCAACTGCCCTCGCTGCACAAGGATTTCGACACCATCAACGCGGTGCTGGCGAGCCAGATCGGCGGGGTGGTCAACGACATAAACGAACTCTCCCCGGCGCTGGCCGATATCTATGCTGTGCTCCAACAGCATCAGATCTTCGTCCTCAACGAGGCGATCCGCTCGCTGCGCGACAGCGCCTGGCGATTCGCCACGGTGCTGGCCCTTGAGCCCGGATTCGCGCGGCCGGCGACGATCTGGGCGCGAGACCTACAGGTGAGCCAGCAGGCGCAGGCCGCGTTCGATCCGCCCAGCCTGGTCGGCGCATTCGATCTGGCGATCAAAGAGATCGCGGCGCGCGAGAGTCGCGATGTGGCACACAACGTCCAAGTGCTCGACGAGATCGCGGCGACGCCCGCCCCGATTCAGACCGCGCTGTGATCCGGGTGGCTCAGGCCACCCAGTACGCCTGCGCCTTGATGGATCTGCGCGGGATCCCGTACTCCTCGCGGAAGACCCGCGCCACGGCCCGGGTGGTGCGGTTGTTGCAGGCGACCCAGCCGAAGTGGTCGGAGGCGTCGAAAGCCGATGCGCTGAGAGTCTCCAGCAGATCCTCGTCGAATCGGTCCACCCAGATGATCTCCGCGCCGCCGTTGACCGGTAGCTCGCGGTCGTCGTCGTGCCCCGCCTCCAGGAAGACCCAGGCGGGGGCATCCCCGATCGCGTCCAGCAGCGAGTTGATGGCTGGAAGCGACGCGGTGTCGCCGACGATCAGGTAGCCGGCCGGCGTGGGTTCGGGCAGCGTGAAGTTGCTGCCGAGGACCGTCACGTCCAGCACGTCGCCGGGCTGGGCCGCCCGCGCCCAGCGGGTGGCGATGCCGTCGTGCATGGCGAAATCGATGTCCACGGTTCCGGCCTCGGGATCAGCATTGACCAGCGTGTAGCCGCGCTGATGGGCCTTGCCCTCGTCAGGGAACCAGCCCCGCACCCACATCGTGGGGTGCACCCGCTGTTCGGCGAGCAACCGCTCGGCACTGAAATGCAGCCTGAGGTAGTTCGGTGTGAGTTCGGTACGGCCCGACACCGTCAGCTCGTAATCACCGCCCCGGCAGAGTTTGACCAGGGCTCCTTCCAGCCCGCGCGACGCCTTCTGCTCACCCATACGTACCTCCCGTGACCATCTTCGTTAGGTAAGCATACCCTAACTAAATGCTCAGGAGCGGACGCGCGTGAACCGGTGCAGCAGCCAGGCCGCCGGGATGGTGAACACCATCGTGAGCACGAACAGGTTGAGCATCGACCCCGTGTAGACCGGATCGCGCATCACCTCGACCATCACCAGTTCCATGATCATCAGGTGGATCAGGAAGATCTCGTAGGAGATCTCGCCGAGGAAGACCATCGGCCGGGACGCGAGAAAGCGGTTGTACCAACCGCGGTCACCGAGCGCGGGCGGCGCCACCAGCAATGCGGCGATCACCGCGTAGAAGAACGTCTTCACCAACGCCTCGCTCAGCTTGGCGGGCGACGTCGTCGGCTCACCCGCGAGCGGCGTCGACGCGATGAAGTAGCACACCACGGCCAACGGCACACACACCATCCCGTAACCGCGCACCTTGAGCTGCCCCAGCACGGTCAGCGCCATCCCTGCCACGAACCAGGCCATGTAGGTGGGCAGCCAAAGCCGGGCACCGTCAGGAAGATTCGTGGAATCGTGCACGATCCACAGCCACAGCGGTGACACCGCGGCCAGCATGGCCAGCCCGAAGAACAACAACCCCGGCCGCCAGCGTCGCCGGCACAGCACCACCAGCAGCAGATAGGCGATCAGCGGCAGGACCACGTAGAACGCCGCCTCCACCGCCAGGCTCCACATCTGGGTCAACCCCTGATGCAGAAAGGAGAACAGGTAGTCGTCGGTGTAGATCTGGGTCAGGGTCAGGTTGCGGAACAGGCCGATCCAGGTGTGGCCGGGGTTCGGACCCGCGGTGCGAAAGTGGTAGAGCAAGTAGGCGAGCAGCACCGTCACCACATAGGCCGGCATGATGCGTCGCACCCGGTGCCAGGCGTACCGGCGCACCGACGGCGCACGTCCCTCCGTCGCGGCGGCCTTCACCCAGGGCCGGAACAACAGGAAACCACTGAGCACAAAGAAGATCGGTACACCGATCTCGGCGCGTGAATACACCAGCCCGAGGTAGCCCTGCCCGTATTTACCGGTGGTGTAGGCCGCATGCGTCAGTACCACCAGGATGGCGGCCACCGCGCGGATCCCGGTCAGTGACGCAACCCGAGTCGACGCGGAAACTGGTGCGTCTATCGACTCAAGGCCACCCTGATCCGACGGCCCCGTCACGCTCCTGGAGACCGTCACTTGGTCTTCCGGTGCGGCTTCCCCGAGCGGTCTTTGTTCTCGGATCGGCCCTTGTACTCCGAACGGCCCTTGTATTCGCGGCGCGGCCCGCGGTCACCCCGGTCGGCGCGCTCGCCGTACTCCCGCTCCAGATTGATGAGCATGCCCGAGATCCGGGTGTTCTCCAGGGCTTTGAGCGTCTTGCTCGGCAGCTTCTCCGGCAGCTCCACCAGCGAGTAGTCGCCGCGAATGGTGATGTGGCCGAACTCGTTGCGGTGCAGTCCGCCCTCGTTGGCAATGGCGCCGACGATGTGGCCGGGCCCCACCTTGTGCCGCTTGCCCACCGAGATCCGGTACGTCGCCAAGCCCTCGCGCGGCGGGCGCTCCTTGCGCGCGGGCCGCTCGCCCCGATCGTCACGGTCGCGCTCGCGGCGCTTCTCCGGCGGCGGTTCCGTCATCAGGAACTCTTCGCCGTTGCGCGACTGCAACGCCAATGCCGCGGCGATATCGACCATCGGCACGTCGTTCTCGCGCTCGTAGTCCTCGATGATCCGGCGGAACAACTCCAGGCCCGGACCATTGAGCGAATCGGTGATGGAGTCACGGAACTTGGACACGCGCTGCGCGTTGACATCGTCGACGCTGGGCAGCTCGGCCTCGATGACCTTCGACCGGGTGTGCTTCTCGATCGACTTGAGCAGGTGGCGTTCGCGCGGGGTGACGAACAGCAGCGCATGCCCCGAGCGTCCGGCCCGGCCGGTGCGGCCGATGCGGTGCACGTACGACTCGGTGTCGTGCGGGATGTCGTAGTTGACGACATGCGAGATGCGTTCGACGTCCAGACCGCGCGCGGCGACGTCGGTGGCGATCAGGATGTCGATCGTGCCGTCCTTGAGCGCGGTGATCGTGCGCTCACGCTGGGCCTGGTTGATGTCACCGTTGATGGCCGCAGCCGCGAAACCGCGGGCCTTGAGCCGCTCGGCGACCTCCTCGGTGGCCTGCTTGGTGCGGACGAACACGATCATCGCGTCGCCCTCTTCGACCTCGAGCACCCGCGTCAGCGCGTCCAGCTTGCGCGCGCCGGCCACCTGGATGAACCGCTGCGTGATGTTCTCGGCGGTGGCGGTCTTGGCCTTGACCGTGACCTCGACCGGATCGTGCAGGTACTTGGTGGTGATCTTGCGGATGGCCGGCGGCATGGTGGCCGAGAACAGCGCCACCTGCTTGTACTCCGGGGTGTCGGCGAGGATCCGCTCGACCTCTTCGGCGAAGCCCATGGTGAGCATCTCGTCGGCCTCGTCGAGCACCAGGTAGTCCAGGTTCGACAGATCCAGCGTGCCGCGCTCGAGGTGATCGATCACGCGACCCGGGGTGCCCACCACCACCTGCGCTCCGCGCCGGAGGCCCGACAGCTGAACGGTGTAGGACGCCCCGCCGTAGATGGGCAGCACGTTGATCGCGGGCAGATGCGCGCCGTAGCGGCCGAATGCCTCGGCGACCTGCAATGCCAGCTCACGAGTCGGTGCCAGCACCAGCGCCTGGGTGTTGCGGCTGGTGGTGTCGATCTTGGACAGGATCGGGATGGCGAAGGCCGCGGTCTTGCCGGTACCGGTCTGGGCCAGCCCGACCACATCCGAGCCCGCGAGCATGGCCGGAATGGTCGCGGCCTGAATTGCCGACGGCGACTCGTAGCCGACATCAGTCACTGCCTTCAACACCGCAGGGTCAATCTGCAGGTCGGCAAACGTTGGGGCGGTATCCCCCGAATCCGGGTCTGGCGAGGTCATCGGTTCAGAAGTCTAGTGCCAATCGAAGGGAATCCCGGCCGCGCGCCTGCACAAACCCGCCACGGGGGCGCGGTAGGTTGCCCAACTGTGAATCGGGTCGCAGTGTTCGCCATGGCCCCCGGGGTCGTTGTGACGACCGTGCTCACGCTCTCGGGGTGCGGATCGGGCGATTCCACCGTCTCCAAAACCCCCGACGCCGGACCCGGTCCGGCCCCGACGTCGGTGTCCACCCCTGCGGCGAAGGCTGCCCCGGCGCCGGCGCCACCACAGGCCGATCCCTGCGCGGTGAACCTGGCCGCCCCCGAGATCTCCAAGGCCGTCTCGGAGTTGCCCCGGGACCCACGCAGCAATCAGTCCTGGAGCCCTGAGCCGCTGGCGGGCAACTACAACGAGTGCGCGCAACTGTCGGCGGTGATCGTGCGGGCCAACACCAACTCCGAACACCCCAACACCCGAGCCGTGCTCTTCCACCTGGGCAAGTTCATCCCGACCGGCGTGCCGGACACCTATGGCTTCAACGGCATCGACAAGACGGCCAGCACCGGCGACACCGTGGCACTGCAGTACTCCGGCGGACTCCACGGACTGGCCAGCACGGTGAAGTTCCGCTGGAACGGCGGCGGTGTGGAATTGATGGGCAACATCTAGGTTCGCCTCCATGTCCGTGCCCTGACCTACAGTGGCAGCGTGTTCGTCACCGACGACGGCGCGTCGGGTCCGACGGTCATCTACAGCGCCTCGGATCTGGCCGCGGCCGCCCGCTGTGAGTACGCCCTGCTACGTTCGTTCGACGCGCAGCTCGGTCGTGGCCCGGCGCTGTCGTCCGACGACGAATTGCTGGCTCGCACCGCACAACTCGGCGGCGACCACGAGCAGCGCCATCTCGAGGACCTGCGCGCCGACTCTGAGGTGACGGTGATCGGCCGGCCCACCTACACGGCGGCCGGGCTGACGACCGCGGCCGAAGCCACCCTGGAAGCCGTGCGACGCCGCGACCCGGCGATCTATCAGGCCGCGATGTTCGACGGACGGTTCGCCGGGTTCGCCGATTTCCTGATCTGGGACGGGAAGCGCTACCGCCTGCGGGACACCAAACTGTCCCGCTCGGTGAAGGTGGAGGCGCTGCTCCAGCTGGCCGCCTACGCCGATGTGCTGTCGGCCGCCGGGGTGCCGGTCGCCGATGAGGTCGACCTGGTCCTCGGCGACGGCGCGATGTCCAGCTACCGCGTCGACGAACTGCTGGCGGTGTACCGGCCGCGGCGTACCGCGCTACAGGCACTGCTCGACGGTCATCTGGACAGCGGCACCGCAGTGCGCTGGTCCGACGACACGGTGCGGGCGTGTTTCGGCTGCAGCGAATGCGAGCAGCAGATCCGCGCCACCGACGATCTGTTCCTGGTGGCCGGGATTCGGGCCGGTCAGCGCGCCCGGCTCATCGAGGCCGGTGTCACCACCACCCATCAGTTGGCCGGCCACACCGATGCGGTGCCGGGGTTGGCCCAGCGCAACCTGACCGCGCTGCGGGGGCAGGCCCGCCTGCAGGTGGCACCGCACCCAGACGGCAAGCCGCCATACGAAGTCGTCGACCCGCAACCGCTGATGCTGCTTCCGGATCCGGACAAGGGCGACCTGTTCTTCGACTACGAGGGCGACCCGTTGTGGACGGCCAACGGCCAGGACTGGGGACTGGAATACCTGTGGGGCGTCCTGGGCGCCGAGGGGAACTTCCAGCCGTTGTGGGCGCACGACCGGGCCAGCGAACGCCAGGTGCTCATCGATTTCCTGGACCTGGTCCGCAAGCGGCGCAAGCGTTTTCCCAAGATGCACATCTACCACTACGCGCCCTATGAACGCAGCACCCTGCTGCGGCTGGCGGGCCGCTACGGGGTGGGCGAGAACGATGTCGACGACCTGCTGCGCAACGGTATCCTCGTCGACCTGCTTCCGTTGGTACGCAAGAGTATTCGCGTCGGCACCGAGAACTACAGCATCAAGTCGCTGGAACCGCTCTACATGGGTAACGAACTGCGCGACGGTGAGGTCACCAAGGCCACCGATTCGATCACCGAATACGCACGCTACTGCGCACTGCGCGACGCCGGTCACCACGACGAGGCCGCCACCGTGCTCAAGGAGATCGAGGACTACAACCGCTACGACTGCCGGTCCACCCACCGGCTGCGGGACTGGCTGATCAATCGGGCATTCGAAGCCGAGGTGCCGCCGCGCGGCCCGCAACCGGTGCGCGACGGAGCGCCGATCGAGAAGGCCGACGCCGTCGACCGCAAGCTGCTGCGCTTCGCCGGCGACGGAGTGGAACCCCGAACGGCCGAGCAGCAGGCGGCGGCGCTCATCGCCGCGGCGCGCGGCTTCCACAAACGCGAGGACAAACCCTTCTGGTGGGGCCATTTCGACCGGCTCAACAATCCGGTCGACGAATGGGCCGACAGCACAGGCGTTTTCGTCGCCGAGAAGGCGCAGGTCGTCACCGACTGGCACACCCCGCCACGGGCCCGCAAACCGCAGCGGCAGGTGCTGCTGACCGGCGCCATCGACGCCGGGGAGCTGGGTACCGAGGTCTACGCGCTGTACACGCCGCCGGCGCCGGCAGGCCTGTCCGACGACCCGGACCGTCGTGGCTTCGGCAGCGCCGCGGTCATCGGCTGCGACAATCCGGAAGCACCGACCGAGGTGCTGATCACCGAACGCCAGCCCAAGGACGGTGACACCTTCGCCCAGGTGCCGTTCGCGCTGACCCCGGGCCCGCCGATCAACACCCGGCCCCTGCAGGTGTCCATCGACAGCACGGCCACCACCGTCTCCGCCGGTCTGCCGACCCTGCCCGCAGACGCGGTGACCGATGTGCTGCTGCGGCGCCCGCCGCGCACCGTCAGCGGCCGGCCGCTGCCCCGCGGCGGCGGGACTGCCGCCGACATCACGGCGGCGCTGCTGGATCTGGATTGCTCGTACATCGCGGTGCACGGGCCGCCCGGCACCGGCAAGACCCACACCTCGGCGCAGATCATCGCCGGCCTGGTCAACGAACACCGTTGGCGCATCGGCATCGTCGCGCAGTCACACGCGGTGATCGAACACCTGCTGGATCAGGTGCTCGACGCAGGCGTTCCCGCCGAACAGGTCGCCAAGAAACGCAAGGGCGCCGACCCGCGGTGGACTGAGATCGGCGAGAACGCCTATGCCTCGTTCATCGCGGATCATCCAGGATGCGTGATCGGCGGCACCGCGTGGGATTTCGCGAACGAGGCCCGGGTCCCACGCCTTTGCCTCGACCTGCTGGTGATCGAAGAGGCCGGTCAGTTCAACCTGGCCAACACCATCGCGGTGGCCCCCGCTGCGCGCAATCTGCTGCTGCTGGGTGATCCGCAGCAGTTGCCCCAGGTCTGCCAGGGCACCCACCCGGCGCCGGTCGACGATTCGGCATTGGGCTGGCTGGTCGAGGGCGCGCACACGCTGCCGGCCGAGCGCGGCTACTTCCTGGACTGCTCGTTCCGGATGCATCCGGCGGTGTGCGGCCCGGTCTCGCGACTGTCCTATGACGGCCGCCTGCAGTCACACGAAAAGGTCAGTGCCGCACGCACACTCGACGGTATCGAACCCGGAGTTCGGGTACTCGAGGTCGCCCACCTGGGCAATTCGACCGACAGTCCCGAAGAGGCCGACGCGATCGTTGCGGCCATCACCGGGCTGATGGACACCACCTGGACCGACGAGCACGGCAGCACGCCGCTGGGGCAGGACCACTTCCTGGTGGTGACGCCCTACAACGCCCAGGTGACCACGGTGCGACGAGCTCTGGACGCGGCGGGCCTGACCGAGGTGCAGGCCGGCACGGTGGACAAGTTCCAGGGCAGGCAGGCGCCCGTGGTGTTCGTGTCGATGACGGCCTCCTCGGCCGCCGATGTGCCCCGCGGGATCGGGTTCCTGCTGAACCGCAACCGGCTCAACGTGGCGATCAGCCGGGCCAAGTACGTCGCGTACATCGTGCGCTCACCCCAGCTCACCGACTATCTGCCAGCTCAGCCGGACAGCCTGATCGCGCTCGGCGCATTCCTGGCCCTGACCGATCCTGTGATACACCCAACCGGTGACTGAAACGCTTACCGAAACACTTGCCGGGATTGTCGGTGCCGGGTACGTCACCACCGACCCCGACGTGTTGGACGGCCGCTGCGTCGACCACACCGGGCGTTACCGCGGGCAGGCGACAGCGCTGGTCCGCCCCGGCAACGCCGACGAAGTGGCGGCGGTGTTGCGGGCCTGCCGCGACGCGGGCGCGTGTGTCACGGTGCAGGGCGGCCGGACCTCGTTGGTGGCCGGGACGGTGCCGGAGAACGACGACATCCTGCTGTCCACCGAGCGACTCACCGGGATCGGTGCCATCGACACCGTCGAGCGCCGGGTCACCGTCGGTGCCGGGACTCCCCTGGCCGCCGTGCAGCGGGCCGCGTCCGCCGCCGGTCTGGTCTTCGGCGTCGACCTGGCCGCGCGCGAATCGGCAACGGTCGGCGGGATGGCCTCCACCAACGCCGGGGGTCTGCGCACGGTGCGCTACGGCAACATGGGCGAGCAGGTGCTGGGTCTGGACATCGCACTACCGGACGGGTCGGTGGTGCACCGGCACAGCCAGGTCCGCCGCGACAACACCGGCTACGATCTGGCCTCCCTGTTCGTCGGCGCCGAGGGCACGCTCGGCGTGATCACGACGCTGGACCTCCGGCTGCACCCCACGCCCACCCACCGGGTCACCGCGATCTGCGGTTTCGCCGACCTGGATGCACTCGTCGGCGCGGGCCGGATCTTCCGTGACCTCGAGGGCATCGCCGCGCTGGAGTTGGTCGACGCCCGGGCCAGTGCGCTGACCGCCGAGCACCTCGGCGTGGCCGCCCCGGTCGACGGCGCCTGGCAGTTGCTGATCGAATTGGCCGGCGACACCGACCAGACCGAACGTCTGGCCGACGCGCTGGAAGGCGCCGACCTGTGCGGCGAGCCCGCCGTCGGCATCGACACAACCGCGCAGCAGCGGTTGTGGCAGGTCCGCGAGTCGGTGGCCGAGGTGCTCGGATTGTTCGGCCCGCCACTGAAATTCGACGTCTCCCTGCCGCTGTCGGCGATCCGGGGTTTCGCCGACGCATCGGCCGAGTTGATCGCCGGCCATGCGCCAGAAGCGATCCCGGTGCTGTTCGGGCACATCGGCGAGGGCAATCTGCACCTGAATGTGCTGCGCTGTTCCACCGATTCCGAACCCGGGCTGTACGCCGCGATGATGACGCTGATCGCCGACTGCGGCGGCAACGTCAGCTCTGAACACGGCGTCGGCTCACGTAAACGCGACTATGTGGCGATGTCACGAACCGAGGCCGACATCGCGGCCATGCGCACCGTCAAGGCCGCGTTCGATCCGGGCGGATATCTCAATCCCGCTGTGCTGTTCCATCGCGCTCGGCCATGAACTCGGCGTAGATGTTCTCCCACTTGTCGGGGTCCACGGCTTCAGGGAGGGCCACCGGCAGTGCGCGGAATTGGTCGGTGATCGCGTCCGGATCACCGTCATGGCTCACGGTGAACTCGATGTAGTCGTCGTCATCGTCGTCACGGGGATCCAGGTAGGGCTCGGGGTTCGCGTCCCGCCCGGGCGCCGCCGCGAAGGTCGATTCATTGCCGAAACCGAGCAGGAACAGGGCAGCCACCACGCCGAACAACGCGACGAACGCGGGCAGCAGCATGGACTGCGACATCGCCGCGGCAAACGGCACGTGCAGGAACTCGGGCAGTTCGGCGGCCGCACCCTCCCCGCGGGGCGCCGCATTTGCCGCCCCCGGCAGTTCGGCGCCGATGCGCGACGTCATGTACGCCGCGATCCCGGCGCTGCCCAGCACCGACCCGACCTGGCGCGTGGCGTTGTACACGCCGGACCCGGCCCCGGCCAGGTCCGGCGGCAGGTTGCGCGTCGCGGTCGCCGCCAGCGGAGACCAGATGAATGCCATGCCGATGCCCATGACCAGCTGCGGCAGCAGCAGCCGCCAGATCGGGGTCGTCGGGGTCATCTCCATGGCCAGCCAGGTCAGCCCGATCGCCATGGCCGAGAAGCCGAAGCCGATCACCGGCGTCGGATGCGCCCGGTCGATGATGCGGCCCACCACCGGCGCCAGCACACCGCTGGCGATCGCGGTCGGCGCGGTCAGCAGGGCCGAGCGGATCGGCGACAGCCCGCACACGGTCTGGGCGTAGAACATCAACGGCAGGATCATCGCGGTCACCGCGAACCCGATCGTCGCAACGCCCACGTTGGCCAGGCTGAAGTCGCGGTCCTTGAAGATCCGCAGCGGGATGAGCGGCTCGGCGGTGTTCACCGCCTGCCAGCACACGAACGCCACCATCATCGCGATGCCGACCGCACCGGTGGCCCACACCCACGGCGCCCAGTCCCGCGACTGCCCCTCCTGCAGCGCGAACACGATCAGGAACATGCCGACGCCGGACAACACCACGCCCAGTACGTCGAACCGGTGCGGCTGGGTGGGTAGCACCGGGACCAGCCAGACCGCCAGCGCCAGACCCAGGACCCCGATCGGCACGTTGACGAAGAAGATCCACTGCCAGCCCAGTCCCCCGACCAGCACGCCGCCGGCCAGCGGCCCGACCAGGGTGGCCACCCCGGCGGTCGCACCCCACACGCTCATCGCCACCCCGCGTCGCTCGGGCGGGAAGATGCGGGTGATCGTCGACAACGTCTGCGGCGTCAACAAGGCCGCACCGATGCCCTGCACCACGCGTGCGGCGATCAGAATGTCGATGCTGCCGGCCAGGCCACACCACAGCGAAGCCGCGGTGAAAACGGCCAGGCCGGCCAGATAGAGGTTCTTGGGCCCGTACACATCGCCGAGCCGGCCGGCGACCAGCAGCGGCACCGCATACGCGAGCAGGTAGGCGCTGGTCACCCAGATCACGCCGTCGTAGTCGGCGCCCAGGGCCTCCATGATCGTCGGATTGGCGACCGCCACGATCGTCGCGTCGACCAGGATCATGAAGAAGCCGACCATCATGGCCCACAGCGCGTTCCACGGATTCTCCGGACGCGCGGACACATTGCCCTGCGGGCTCGGGGTGCGGGCGTTCAGCGCTGGAGACATGTCGATGTGGTGGGTTGGGCCTCGGGTCCGACCTGGTTGGGTTGTTGGCGGGCCCAGCCGACGCTACCCGGGCGTGGGTCAGGCCGGCTCGACAACCGCCTCCGGAGCGGCGTCGAGCGTGTCGCCCGTGTATTCGCCGGGCTCCTCGTCACCGTTACGCCTACCCACCAGCAGGAGCGCCGCCAAGGCGATCGCCATGCCAGCCGTCATCACCCACGACAACGCCGGCGCGCCGTTGCCCAGGGCCCCGATCGCCGGTGCCACCGCGGCGCCGAGCCCGAACTGAGCCGCGCCCAGCAGCGCGGCCGCCGTTCCGGCAGCGTCGGGATGACGCGACAGCGCGACCGCCGGGGCATTGGGAAGGACCAGGCCCATCCCCGCCAGGATCGCCAGCACCGGCACCAAGAACGCGGACAGCCCGCCCACGTGCGCGATGGTCAATGCGACGAACACCGCACCGGCCAGCGTCGACCAGCTCAGCGCCGCCACCGTGATGGCCTGCGGCGAGAACCGGCGCAGCAGCACGACGTTGAACTGTGTGGAGCCGATCAGCGCGACGGCGCCCGCGGCGAACACCAGCGCGAACGCCTGCTGGTCCAGGCCGTAGTGGCCCTGAAGGACGAACGGCGCGGCCGAGATGTAGGCGAACAGCCCCGACATGCCCAGCGCGGCCACCAGGACCAGGATCACAAACCGCGAGTCACGCAGAAGCTCGATGTAGGTGCCGATGATGCCGCCCACCGCCAGCGGGCGCCGGTGCGAAACCGGCAGCGTCTCGGGCAGGGCGAGCGCGGCCATCACCAGCAGACCGCCGGCCACCACCACCAGCGCGACGAACACCCAGTGCCACGACCCGTGCAACAGCACCGCCGCGCCCAACGACGGAGCCAGCACCGGGGCCACCCCGAGCACCAGCATCAACCGCGACATCACCGTCGCCGCCGCCGTGCCGCTGAACAGGTCACCGACCACGGCGATGGCCACCACCGAGGCGGCCGCCGCACCCATGCCCTGCAGTCCGCGCGCCAGCCCGAGAACCGCGATGTCGGGCGCCAGCACACACAGCACCGAGGCCACCATGTGCAGCACGATGCCCCACATCAACGGGCGCCTGCGGCCCAGCGAGTCCGACAGCGGGCCGACGATCAGCTGCCCGAGCGCTAGGTGTTCTTCACGGGTAGGTTGTGAACGCGTAGGCGCTCGATTGGTGTCATTCCGCCGATGCCGGTGTGGGGTCGGTGGTGATTGTAGTGATGCAGCCAGTGCTGGTAGGTTCCGGCGCGTTCGGCCTCAGAGCGGTAGGTCTGCGCATAGGCCCATTCGGTGGTCAGGGTGCGGTTGAATCGCTCGACTTTGCCGTTGGTCTGTGGCCGGTAGGGCCGGGTCCTCTTGTGGGTGATGTCGGGGCCGAGCGCTTCAGCGAAATTCTTTGACCGGTAACAGGATCCATTGTCGGTCAACACTCGTTTGACGGTGATGCCGTGGTCGGCGAAGAACGCGTTGGCGCGTTTCCAGAATCCCGCGGCGGTTTCTTTGCGTTCGTCGGTGAGGTCCTCGGAGTAGGCCAGCCGGGAGTGGTCATCAACGGCGTGGTGCAAGAACGTGTATCCCATGCCGCAGCGGTTGCGCCGGCCGGCTTGGCGACCCAGCTTGCGATGGCCGCCCCCGTCGGGGATGCGGCCCAGTTTCTTGACGTCGACATGGACCAAGTCGCCGGGAGCCGGGTGCTCATAGCGGCGGGGTTTGGGCCGGCGTACCGGTAACCCGGTGTTTTGGTCCAGGTGCCGCAGCAATGGCATCCGGTAGCGGCGCAGCACCGCCTCAACGGTCGAGCGTGGCAGGTGCAGGTAAGCGGCGATGCGATGTGGGCCCCAGCGCCGGGTGAAGCGCAGGTTGACGATGCGCCGCTCACGTCGTTTCGGCAACCGCAACGGACTGCGATGCGGCCGGCTGGGCCGGTCTACCATCGCTGCTTCGCCACCGTCGCGATAACGGTCGGCCCATTTCTTGGCTGTGGCCACCGAACATTGGAACCGCTCAGCCGCGCGCCGCAAACTCCAGCCCTGATCAACAACCGCCTGCGCAAGCCGCAACCGCCCACGAGGAGTCAACGAAGCATTAGCGTGGACCATGAGGACCTCTCGGTAATCGGATGTGCGTATTTGGTAACCACACCGATACCGGAGGTCCTCACCTACTTCCGCTCACCACGCCGTTCACAACCTGTCTGGGAGTTACAGCTAGGCCGGCCAGGGTTCCGGTGAGCGTCAACTGGGAAACCGAGGAGGAAACCGAGAGCTCGTCGGCGATCCGCGGCAGCGCGGGCAGATACATGTCGATGGTCAGCGGCCCCAACGCGACGAGGGCCCCCAGCACCAGGATCATCCGGATCCGGCTCGGCGCGGCTGGCGATGTCGTCTGGTCCACGTCGCGCGATGATGCCATGAAGCTGAACAGCCCCGCATTCGAGTTTTTTGTTCCCGGTGACAGCGGTCACCCTCGGGCACCCGCAGCCGGTCTCCGTTCGTTAGCCTGGCAGTCAACGATGGGTTCACACCTGGGAGGCCCCGAAGTGTTTGCGCGGTCCAAAGCACAACTACCGGCCAAGGTCGAAGAGACGACCGATCCCAGTGCCGCGGCCAAGGTGCTCTCGGCGATCATCGAGGGCAGTTCACGCGTGCAGGCCCCCGCGGTCAAGGCATACGTGGACCGGTTACGCAGCCAACAGCCCGCTGCCACCCCGGCCGAGATCGTGACCCGGCTGGAGAAGCACTACCTGGCCGCGGTGATGGCCAGCGGCGCGGCCGTCGGCTCGGCGGCGGCGTTCCCCGGTATCGGAACTCTGGTGGCGCTCTCGGCCGTGGCCGGGGAGACGGTGGTGTTCCTCGAGGCGACGTCGGTGTTCGTGCTCGCGGTCGCCGAGGTGTACGGCATCCCCGCCGACCACCGCGAACGGCGCCGCGCCCTGGTGCTCTCGGTGCTCGTCGGCGACGACAGCAAGCACGCCATCGCCGACCTGATCGGCACCGGACGTACCAGCGGCGCGTGGCTGTCCGACGGCGCCGCGACGCTGCCGTTGCCCGCGGTTTCGCAGCTCAACTCCCGGCTGGTCAAGTACTTCGTCAAGCGGTATACGCTCAAGCGCGGCGCGATGGCTTTCGGCAAGATGCTGCCGGTCGGCATCGGTGCTGTCATCGGCGGCGTCGGCAACCGGCTGATGGGTAAGAAGATCGTCGCCAACGCCCGCCAGGCGTTCGGCGCGCCCCCGCCGCGGTGGCCTGCAACGTTGCATGTGCTGCCGTCCGCTAAGTCCGCCACCCCCATGCCGACCTCGGGTGGCGCCGAAAGGCGATAGCCTTTATGCGGCGGACGAACGGGGTCGACCGCCCACAGAAGAACACAAGCGGCAAGCCTCCTTGTGACGGCTGGCCGGACACAAGAATCGAGGCGAGTGTCTGCCGTGAGCAGTTCACCTTCACCATTCGGGCAGAACGAGTGGTTGGTCGAGGAGATGTATCGCAAGTTCCGCGAGGATCCCTCTTCGGTGGATCCGAGTTGGCACGAATTTCTGGTCGACTACTCCCCTGAACCCACCACCGACAACACCGTCGCCAACGGACAGTCGACACCACCGGCAGCGCCGCCGGCGCCTGCGGCAGCAACTCCCGCCGCTCCCGCGGCGGCCGCACCCGCAACTCCCGCGCCGGCGACTCCGGCTCCGGCCGCTGCGGCTCCGGCAGCTCCGGCGAAGGCGGCCCCGGCCAAGCCCGCCAAGGCGGGTCCCGCCCCGGCCGAGGGCGACGAGACGCAGGTGCTGCGCGGCGCCGCGGCAGCCGTCGTCAAGAACATGAACGCCTCGCTGGAGGTGCCCACCGCGACGAGCGTGCGGGCCATCCCGGCCAAGCTGATGATCGACAACCGCGTCGTCATCAACAACCACCTCAAGCGCACCCGCGGCGGCAAGGTCAGCTTCACCCACCTGCTCGGCTACGCCATCGTGCAGGCGGTCAAGAAGTTCCCGAACATGAACCGGTACTTCGCCGAGGCCAACGGCAAGCCCGCCGCGGTCACGCCGGCCCACACGAACCTGGGCCTGGCCATCGACCTGCCCGGCAAAGACGGCAACCGCTCGCTGGTCGTGGCCGCGATCAAGCGCTGCGAGACCATGCACTTCGGCCAGTTCATCGCCGCCTACGAGGACATCGTGCGCCGGGCCCGCGACGGCAAGCTGACCGCCGAGGACTTCTCCGGGGTCACCATCTCGCTGACCAACCCGGGCACCATCGGCACCGTGCACTCGGTGCCGCGGCTCATGGCCGGCCAGGGCGCCATCATCGGCGCGGGCGCCATGGAGTACCCGGCCGAGTTCCAGGGTGCCAGCGAGGAACGCATCAACGAGGTCGGCATCGGCAAGCTGATCACCCTGACCTCGACCTACGATCACCGCATCATCCAGGGCGCGGAATCGGGCGATTTCCTGCGCACGATCCACCAGCTGCTGCTCGACGACGAGTTCTTCGACGAGATCTTCCGCGAACTCGGCATCCCGTACGAGCCAGTGCGGTGGCGGACCGACAACCCCGACTCGATCACGGACAAGAACGCCCGGATCATCGAGCTGATCGCGGCCTACCGCAACCGCGGTCACCTGATGGCCGACATCGACCCGCTGCGCCTGGACAAGACCCGCTTCCGCAGCCACCCCGACCTCGACGTGCTCACCCACGGCCTGACGCTGTGGGACCTCGACCGCGAATTCAAGGTCGACGGGTTCGCCGGCAAGCAGTACCTGAAGCTGCGCGACGTGCTGTCGGTGCTGCGCGACGCGTACTGCCGCCACATCGGTGTCGAGTACACCCACATCCTCGAGCCCGAGCAGCAGAAGTGGCTGCAGGAGCGCATCGAGATCAAGCACGACAAGCCGACCGTTGCCGAGCAGAAATACATCCTGTCCAAGCTCAATGCGGCCGAGGCGTTCGAAACCTTCCTGCAGACCAAATATGTTGGGCAGAAGCGCTTCTCACTGGAGGGCGCCGAGACCGTCATCCCGATGATGGACGCCGCGATCGACCAGGCCGCCGAGCACGGCCTCGACGAGGTGGTCATCGGTATGCCGCACCGCGGCCGGCTCAACGTGCTGGCCAACATCGTCGGCAAGCCGTACAGCCAGATCTTCACCGAGTTCGAGGGCAACCTGAACCCGAGCCAAGCCCACGGCTCCGGTGACGTGAAGTACCACCTCGGCGCTTCCGGCAACTACATCCAGATGTTCGGCGACAACGACATTCAGGTGTCGCTGACCGCCAACCCCTCACATCTCGAAGCGGTCGACCCGGTGCTCGAGGGTCTGGTGCGGGCCAAGCAGGATCTGCTGGACGGCAGCAGGGACGCCGACGTCTCCGGCGAGTACCCCGTCGTCCCGCTGATGCTGCACGGCGACGCGGCATTCGCCGGCCAGGGTGTGGTGGCCGAGACGCTGAACCTCGCCCTGCTCAACGGTTACACGACCGGCGGCACCGTCCACATCGTGGTCAACAACCAGATCGGGTTCACCACGGCGCCAACGGATTCGCGCTCCAGCGAGTACTGCACGGACGTCGCCAAGATGATCGGCGCGCCGATCTTCCACGTCAACGGCGATGACCCGGAGGCCTGCGCCTGGGTGGCGCGGCTGGCAGTGGACTTCCGCCAGGCGTTCAAGAAGGACGTCGTCATCGACATGCTGTGCTACCGCCGCCGCGGACACAACGAAGGCGATGACCCGTCGATGACCCAGCCGTACATGTACGACGTCATCGACACCAAGCGCGGCTCCCGCAAGGCCTACACCGAAGCCCTGATCGGCCGCGGCGACATCTCGATGAAAGAGGCCGAGGACGCCCTGCGCGACTACCAGGGCCAGCTGGAGCGGGTGTTCAACGAGGTTCGCGAACTGGAGAAGCACGCGGCCGAGCCCAGCGAGTCGGTCGAATCCGACCAGCAGATCCCGCAGCGGCTCGCGACCGCCGTGGACAAGTCGCTGCTGGCCCGCATCGGCGATGCCCATCTGGCCCTGCCGGACGGGTTCACCGTGCACCCGCGCGTCAAGCCTGTGCTGGAGAAGCGCCGCGAGATGGCCTACGAAGGCAAGGTCGACTGGGCGTTCGCCGAACTGCTGGCGCTCGGGTCGCTCATCTCGGAGGGCAAGCTGGTCCGGTTGAGCGGCCAGGACACCCAGCGCGGCACGTTCACCCAGCGTCACGCCGTGATCGTCGACCGCAAGACCGGCGAGGAGTTCACGCCGCTGCAGCTGCTGGCCACCAACTCCGACGGCACCCCGACCGGCGGCAAGTTGCTGGTCTACAACTCGGCGCTGTCGGAGTACGCCGCCGTTGGGTTCGAAT
The DNA here is from genome assembly GCF_048282715.1 of Mycobacterium sp. 134. Lineage (NCBI taxonomy): Bacteria > Bacillati > Actinomycetota > Actinomycetes > Mycobacteriales > Mycobacteriaceae > Mycobacterium > Mycobacterium sp. 134. The sequence continues at coordinate 1,737,208 of NZ_JBLVUN010000008.1, read as the reverse complement.
ACGGCTACTCGGTGGGCAACCCCGACGCAATGGTGTTGTGGGAAGCCCAGTTCGGCGACTTCGTCAACGGCGCGCAGTCGATCATCGACGAGTTCATCAGCTCCGGTGAGGCCAAGTGGGGCCAGCTCTCCGACGTCGTGCTGCTGCTGCCGCACGGCCACGAGGGACAGGGCCCCGACCACACCTCGGGCCGCATCGAGCGCTTCCTGCAGCTGTGGGCCGAGGGCTCGATGACCATCGCGGTGCCGTCGACCCCGGCGAACTACTTCCACCTGTTGCGCAGGCACGGCCTCGACGGCATCCAGCGTCCGCTGATCGTCTTCACCCCGAAGTCGATGCTGCGCAACAAGGCCGCCGTCAGCGACATCCGCGACTTCACCGAGAACAAGTTCCGCTCGGTGCTGGAGGAGTCCTCCTACACCGATGGTGAGGGCGACCGCGGCAAGGTCACCCGCGTCCTGCTGTGCAGCGGCAAGATCTACTACGACCTGGCGGCGCGCAAGGCCAAGGACAACCGTGAGGACGTCGCGATCGTGCGTCTCGAACAGCTCGCCCCGCTGCCGCGGCGCCGGCTGGCCGAGACACTGGACCGCTACCCGAACGTCACGGAGAAGTTCTGGGTCCAGGAGGAGCCGGCCAACCAGGGTGCGTGGCCGTCGCTGGGTCTGACCCTGCCCGAGGTGCTGCCGGAGTACTTCAACCCGATCAAGCGGATCTCCCGGCGCGCGATGTCGGCTCCGTCGTCGGGGTCGTCGAAGGTGCATGCCGTCGAGCAGCAGGAGATCATCGACCTGGCATTCGGGTAACCGCTTCGCCTGATCACCGAAATCAACGAAATGGTCGCTGCCGCACGACGGTAGCGACCATTTCGTTGCTTTCGGGAAGTTTCGATCAGGGTGCGCACAACGGTGGGCCGAGCCTGGCCGGGCGGCTACTCATCTAGGGTGACTATCGAAGCTGACCCGCTCGTCGACGAGGCGCCGGCACCCGCCGCGCCCAACACGGTGAGAACCGCGGTCCTGGCCAGCGTGCTCGGGACGACGATCGAGTGGTACGACTTCTTCCTGTACGCCACGGCCGCGAGCCTGGTGTTCAACCACACCTTCTTCCCGGACCAGAGCTCCTTCGTCGGCACGATGCTGGCATTCGCCACCTTCGCGGTCGGATTCCTGGTCCGGCCCATCGGCGGATTCGTCTTCGGTCACATCGGCGACCGGATCGGCCGCAAGAAGACGCTCGCCCTGACCATGCTGTTGATGGGCGCGGCGACCGCGTTGATGGGGGTGCTGCCCACCGCGGCGCAGATCGGCGTGCTGGCACCGGTCCTGCTCCTGGTGTTGCGCGTGGTCCAGGGATTCGCCCTCGGCGGCGAGTGGGCCGGCGCGGTGCTGCTGGCCGTCGAACACAGCCCTCGTCATCGCCGCGGATTGTTCGGCAGCATCCCGCAGGTCGGTCTGGCGCTGGGCCTGGCCCTCGGCACCGGGGTGTTCGTCCTGTTGCAGCTCTGGCTGTCGGCCGAGGCGTTCCAGGCCTACGGGTGGCGGATCGCGTTCCTGTTCAGCGTCGTACTGGTGATCTTCGGTGTCGTGGTGCGGTTCCGGGTGGCCGAGACCCCGGCGTTCGAGAAGCTGCGCGATGACGACGAGCGCTCGGCGGTCCCCGTGAAGGAGATCTTCCGTCCCCCGACGCTGCGCTCGACCGTGCTGGGCCTGCTGTCACGCTGGGGCGAGGGCGCCGCGTTCAACACCTGGGGCGTGTTCACCATCTCGTACGCCACCGCGACCCTGCACCTGGGCAAGGTGCCCGTACTGGTCGTGGTGACCGCGGCGGCGCTGCTCATGGCGGTACTGCTGCCGGTCTCGGGTCTGCTGGCCGACCGCTTCAGCCCGAAGGCCGTCTACGCGTCGGGTATCGCCGCGTACGCGGTGGTGGTGTTCCCCGCGTTCGCATTGTTCGGCACCGGCAGCATCGTGGCGTACGCGGTGGGAATGTTGTTGGCGTTCGGCGTCATTCACGCCTGGTTCTACGGCGCGCAGGGCACGCTCTACGCGTCCCTGTTCCCCACCCGAACCCGCTACACAGGCTTGTCGACGGTGTATCAGCTCTCCGGGGTCTACGCCTCGGGCTTGACGCCGCTGATCCTCACGGCGCTGATCGCCGCGGGTGGTGGCGCACCGTGGGTGGCGTGCGGATACCTGGTGGCCACCGCGGTCATCAGCGTCATCGCCACGCTGTTGCTGCGGCCCGAGCACTGAGCGCGACGCTCAGCGAGTCAGCACCAGCGGGCCGGATTCGGTGATCGCCACGGTGTTCTCGGTGTGGGCGGTGCGGGAACCGTCGGCCGATCGGATGGTCCAGCCGTCGCGGTCGTAGACGATGCGGTTGGTGCCCGCGGCGAGCCACGGCTCGAGGGCCAGCGTCATCCCGGCCCGCAACTTCATACCGCGGCCGGGCTTGCCCCGGTTGGGCACATGCGGGTCCTCGTGCATGGTCCGGCCCAGACCGTGCCCACCGAACTCGAGGTTGACCGGGTAGCCGTAATCGGCCGCGACGGCGCCGATGGCGGCCGAGATGTCACCGAGCCGGTTACCGGGCCGGGCCGCAGCGGTTCCGGCGGCCAGCGCCTCCTCGGTGGCCCGGATCAGGCGCACGTCGGCGGCCGCGGGGGTCCCGACGATCACGGTGCGGGCCGCGTCGGCAACCCAGCCGTCGATGGACACCGCGAAGTCCATGGTGAGCACATCGCCGTCACACAGCCGGTAGTCGTGCGGAAGCCCGTGCAGCACAGCGTCGTTGACCGACAGGCAGATGACGTTGCGGAACGGCCCCCTGCCGAACGACGGGTCGTAGTCCCAATAGCAGGACTCCGCCCCGCGCCGTTTGACCATGTCGCGGGCGTGGTGTTCGAGGTCGAGCAGGTTGACTCCGATCGCGGCGAGCCCGCTCAGCTCGCTGAGCACCTCGGCCACGAACCGCCCGGTGACCCGCATCTTCTCGATCTCGGCCCCGGTCTTCAGCTCGATCATGTCCACATCCTCCTCGGTATTTAAATACCAACACTAGCGGTATACAAATACCGGCGCTACCGTGGTGGCGTGGTCCGCACCCCGCTGAGTCCCGACCAAGTCGCCGCAGGCCGACGGCTCGGGGCGGCATTACGCACCGCCCGCGGGACCCGCACTCTCGACGACGTCGCCCGATCCGCAGGCATATCTCCCGAGACCCTGCGCAAGATCGAGACCGGCCGTCTCCCCTCCCCGGCATTCGGCACCATCATCGGATTGAGCGACGCCCTGGGGGTTCCACTGGAGACCCTGGCCGAGGTATGGCGACCTGTGGCCGCGGCCGCGTCGTAGCCCACCCGCTCCCAGCTGAACTGGCTACCGTGGGAGAAATGGACTCCCCGGATTACGGATTCGACGGCGATTACAACAAAGTGTCCGCTCGCGCCCAGGCCGCGATCGCCGGTGGCACAGTCTCAGCCCTGGCGATCGCCACGGTGGTCAACATGGCCCGCGGTCGACGCCGAACCGCCTGTCTCACAGGTGCTTCCGCCGCGCTTCTGGCGAGCACCGTCTCATCGTTCGTGCACACCACCCGCCGCGGCAAGTTCGCAGTGTGGCGCGACATCCTCGACGGCCTGGCCCTGCGCGGCGACGAGACGCTGCTCGATCTCGGCTGCGGCCGCGGCGCGGTGCTGCATGCCGCGGCCAAACGACTGCCACGCGGACGCGCCCTCGGCGTCGATCTGTGGCGCGCCGATCAGACCGGCAACTCGCCGGAACAGACGCTGGCCAACGCCGCGGCCGAGGGCGTCGCCGACCGGGTCGAGGTGCACACCGGCGACATGACCGCCCTGCCCTTCGACGATGCCAGCGTCGACGTCATCGTCAGCAGCCTGGCCATCCACAACATCCCCGATCGGGCCGGGCGGTCCCGCGCCCTCGACGAGGCCGCCAGAGTGCTGCGCCCCGGCGGCCGGCTGGCCATCGCCGACATCTGGGAGACTCGGCGCCATTCCGAGCGTCTGCGCGCCAACGGCTGGCAGCATGTGCAGCGACAGAATCTCGGCTGGCGGATGTGGTGGGGCGGCCCCTACATCGGAACCCACCTGGTGACAGCGACCAAGCCGGCCGACACAGCCGGGACCGCGGGTACCGGGTAATCTCGACACAAGTCGAACGACACAAGGGAGTGTTCTATGGAGGGCTTCGCCGGAAAGGTCGCCGTCGTGACCGGCGCCGGATCGGGCATCGGGCAGGCGCTGGCCATCGAGCTGGGACGCTCGGGCGCCAAACTCGCGATCAGCGACGTCGACACCGAAGGCCTGGCGGTCACCGAGGAACGGCTCAAGGCGATCGGCGCCGAGGTCAAGACCGACCGGCTCGACGTCACCGAGCGCGAGGCTTTCCTGCTCTACGCCGACGCGGTCAAGGAGCACTTCGGCAAGGTCAACCAGATCTACAACAACGCGGGCATCGCATTCAGCGGCGACGTCGAGGTCAGCCAGTTCAAGGACATCGAGCGGGTCATGGACGTCGACTACTGGGGCGTCGTCAACGGAACAAAGGCCTTCCTGCCGCACCTGATCGCCTCCGGCGACGGGCACGTCGTGAACGTCTCCAGCCTGTTCGGCATCTTCTCGGTTCCCGGCCAGGCCGCCTACAACTCGGCCAAGTTCGCGGTGCGCGGCTTCACCGAGGCACTGCGTCAGGAGATGGCCCTGGCCAAGCATCCGGTCAAGGTGACGTGTGTGCACCCGGGCGGGATCAAGACCGCCATCGCGCGCAATGCCACGGTCGCCGAGGGGCTGGACCAGAAGGCGCTCGCCGAGACCTTCGACCGGAAGCTGGCCAACACCACTCCGCAGCGCGCGGCCAAGATCATCCTCGAGGCGGTGCGCAAGGACAAGGCGCGCGTGCTCGTCGGTCCCGACGCCAAGATCCTCGACGTCATCGTGCGGATCACCGGCTCCGGATACCAGAAGCTGTTCGCCTCCGCGATGGGTCGCATGATCCCGCGCTGATCTGGTCGCTGTCGGTGTCGTAGTCAAAAAGCTCGCCGTAGCGGCCCCAGTCGATCGCGATGTCGAGTTGACGCTGGGCGTCCTCCGGTCCGAACCCGCGACGGAGCAGATCCAGAAAGAACCCGGCCCGCAGATTTCCGTCCGAGCTGGTGCCCAACGCGGTGCAGATGGTGCGGACCAATGGAGCACGCATGCGCGCTTGCTCGGCGAAGATCCACTTGCTGGACTGGATGTCGGCACTGGTGAATTCGCATCCCGTCGGGGTCAGCGCGAGGTTGCCGTGATGCACGCCGAGCAGGCCGAGCATCGCCGCGGCATCCACGAGCGGCAACAGATCGTCGATCTCGAAATTGAGTTCGGTGGCGAGGTCGGGCAGGTCCGCCTCGCCGCCCTTGGCGGCGACGATCTCCACCAGGCCGGCCAATCCACCGACGGTGGCATCCGGCAGCGGTGAGCTCGTGGGGGTCAACTCAGCGGATTCAGTCGGTAGAGCGCCGGATTCGGTACCCGTCAACAACTCGTACAGCTTGTCGACCAACGCCTCGAAGGCCGGTGCGCGACGGTCCCTGGGACGCGGGAGATCCACCGCGACCTCGGCGCGGATGCGGCCGGGATTGGCGCCGAGCACGATGACCCGGTCGGCGAGCAGCACAGCCTCCTCGATGTTGTGTGTCACCAGACAGATGGCCTGGGTCGGGAACTGCCCTCCGGTCCACAACGCCATCAGCTCGGTGCGCAGGTTCTCGGCCGTCAACACGTCGAGAGCGGAGAACGGCTCGTCCATCAACAGCAGGTCGGGTTCGAGTACCAGTGCCCGCGCGAATCCGACGCGTTGCCGCATGCCGCCCGAAAGCTCCTTGGGGTAAGCGGATTCGAACCCGTCCAGACCGATCATGTCGATCGCGGCCAGTGCCTGCGCCCGGCGCTTCGAAGGCGGCACGCCGCGGGCGGCCAGACCGAGTTCGACATTGTCCTGCACCGTCAGCCACGGCATCAGGGCGAACGTCTGAAACACCATGGCGGTGCCGGGATTCGCCCCGTTGAGTTCGGTGCCGCGGTACTGCACGGAACCGCGGGTAGGTGCGCTCAGACCGGCGATCGTCCGGAGCAGGGTCGACTTGCCCGAGCCGGACCGGCCCAGCAGCGCCACGATCTCACGGGACCGCAGGTCCAGGTTGATGTCGTCGAGTACCTGCAGGGAGTCACCGGCCGAACCGGCGAAACTCTTGCTCACACCGTCGACGCTGACCAGCACGTTGTCAGCCATGGGAACCTCCATCGGTTTTCGTTTCAGGACGCATTTCAGGACAGGGAGAATCGACGCTCGGACAGGGTGTAGAGGCGACGCCAGAAGAGCCGATTGGTCGCCACGACGTACATGCTCATGACGATCACGCCGACCAGGATCCGGCCGCCGTCACCTACCGCGGTGGCCTCCGTGATGTAGGCGCCCAGTCCGGTCGCGGTCAAGGTGGCGCCGTTGAAGCTGACCACCTCGGCCACGATGGAGGCGTTCCACGCCCCACCGGCCGCGGTGATACCGCCGGTGACATAGCTGGGGAAGATCGCAGGCAGAATCAGCTTGCGCCACCACAGTATTCGCGGTAGCCGCATATTGGCAGCGGCCTCGCGCAGATCGTTGGGGATCGCGCTGGCCCCCGCGATGACGTTGAACAAGATGTACCACTGCGCGCCGAGTGACATCAGCAGGATGCCGCCGATATCCAGACTCACGCCAGTGAACAGCAGCACCGCGGTGACCAACGGGAACAGGAAGTTCGCCGGGAACGACGCCAGCACCTGCACCACCGGTTGCGCCAGGCGGGATACCTTGGGGTTCAGCCCGATCCACACCCCGATCGGGACCCACACCACAGTGGCGACCAGCACGAGCACCACGACTCGCGCGAACGTGGCCAGGCCGAGCAGCAGGGCGTGCCCCACCTCACCCAGGCCCACGGTCGCCGAGATGAAGCCGACGGCGCGGTAGCAGCCGTAGCCGACGAGCACCGCCAAGACCGCCCCGAAGGTCCAGTCCCCCGCCCGGCGCCGGCCCACCGGCGTCCGCAACGGACGTTCGGCCATACCGAAAACGGCCATCAACCGGTCCATCGGATAGACCAGCAGTCCGAGCGGACGCCCCACCAGGCGCGATACGTTCGACCGGCGCAACACGTCCAGAGTGAGACTCCGTGGCGCCTGTGCCGCCTCGGAGTCCTCCAACCGGAACCGTTCCGCCCAGGCGGTCAGCGGCCGCCAGAACAGCACATTCACACCGACCACCAACACGATCATGACCCCGATGGCCACCAGCACCTTGTCGAGCTCGCCGGCATCGCTCGCGGCGGCGACGAATGCGCCGATCCCCGGCAGTGCGAAGTCATGGTTGTTGACGCTGAGCGCCTCGGCCGCGGTGAGGAAGAACCAGCCCCCGCCGAAACTCATCATGCCGTTCCAGACCAGCGGAATCATGCCGCCGGGCAGATCGACCCGCCAGAACCGTTGCCACCGGGAAAGTCTCAGCAACCGGCACGCTTCATCGAGCTCACGCGGCTGGGATTTCAGCGAGTAGTAGAACGAGAACGTCATGTTCCAGGCCTGCGAGGTGAAGATCGCGAAGATCGCGGCGCACTCCAATCCCAGCTCCGAGCCGGGGAACAGCGCGATGAAACCGGTGATGGTGATCGACAAAAATCCCAGGATCGGCACCGACTGGAGGATGTCCAGCAGTGGGATCAGCACCTTCTCGGCCCGGCGCAACCGCGCCGCAGCGGTGGCATAGACGAAGGTGAACACAAGCGAAAGCCCGAGCGCAGCGAACATGCGCAACAGTGAGCGGCCGGCGTAGTAGGGCAGATTCGCCAGGTCGGTGGATACCGAGGACGGCGCCGAGGACGCCTCCCAGGGCACCGCTGCGCTCTGCACCAACCGGACGACCGCCCACAGCACGGCGGCCGCACCGACGAACACCAGTACATCGGCCGCCACGCTGCGAGCCGGTCGGGACAGTGCGCCCCGGGTCGGAAAGGTCTGTGTCACAGCCATATCGCCTCAGTCCTGATCGTCGCTGGTGGTAACGGGCTCGTCGATCTGCCATCGCACACTGATCACCGAGGGCTCGAACGACAATCGGCTGAGCGCAGCCTCCATGCCCTTGTCGTCACGGCCGGGAGCCCGCAGGGTCGCGCACACCTCGACCCGGCCACCGTCGGTCATATGCGTGCTCTGCACCGATTGCAAGGCAAAATCGGTGCGGGACAACGCATCCACCAGTACGGTGCGCACGTGCGCCTCGGCACTGTCGTCGGCCAGCGCGCGGAACGTGTATGTGGTCGGATCTTCGGTTCCGGTGTCAGGCCTGCGGTCGACGAACATCCCGACGGGCCGCAGGATCACATGTACGGCCACCACCACGGCCGTCCCGGCCAACGCCTCGGCGTACATCCCGGCACCCGCAAGCGCCCCGACCGCGGCCGAACACCACAGCGTGGCTGCGGTGTTCAGGCCACGCACGGTCAGTCCCTCGCGCAGGATCACCCCGCCGCCGAGAAAGCCGATACCGGAAACGATCTGGGCGGCCACCCGGGTCGGGTCCGCGGTCGCGCCGGCAAAGCCATGCGCCGAGAGCAACACGAAAAGCGTCGCCCCGGCCGCCACCAGCGCATTCGTGCGCAGTCCCGCCATGCGCGCCCGGTACTGGCGCTCCAGGCCGATCAATGCTCCCAGGCCCACACCGGCACCGAGGCGCAGCAACATCTCCGCAGTCGTCATACTGCGCTCGCTTTCGAAAATCGTTGAGAATCGGCAGATTTACAGCCAGCTACGGTGCCGGCGCAGGTACCTGCCCTTGGCCAGGTGTGCGGCGAATCCGTACACCGCGAGGACCGCGATCAACCACAATGCGTACGTCATCGGCAGCGGGCTCATGTCGAGCAGGCCGGCCAACGGGGTGAAACCCAGCACCAGACCGACGCTCGCGACCGCGGCCGATGCCGCCACCACGACCCGCGCCGGGCGGTCACCGCGCCACGGAGCGTTCTTCGAACGCAGTACCACCACCACCGCAAGCTGGGTCAGCAGGCCCTCGACGAACCATCCGGCGTGGAACATCGCCGGATTGTCGCCCGCACCGAACACCCACCACAGCATCGCGAACGTGGCGAGATCGAAGATCGAGCTCAGCACCCCGAAGACCACCATGAATCCGACCAGTCCGTACGACGGCCAGCGCCGGGGCGCCCGCAGGTAATCACGATCGACCCGATCCCATGGGAGAGACAACTGCGACATGTCGTACAGCAGGTTCTGCACCATCAACTGCACGGGCAGCATCGGCAGGAACGGCAGGAAAACGCTTGCGGCCACGACAGACAACACGTTGCCGAAGTTCGACGCCGCGGTGATCTTGACGTACTTCATGGTGTTGGCCAGGGTGAGTCTGCCCTCGACCACCGCGCGAGCCACCACTTGGAGATCCTTCTCCAGCAGGATCACGTCGGCGGCGTCCTTGGCCGCGTCAGTGGCCGTATCGGCCGCGATGCCGGCGTCGGCGATGCGTAGCGCCGCGACGTCGTTCACGCCGTCACCGAGAAACCCCACGGCACAACCATGTTGACGAAGGGCGGCCACGATCCGCACCTTGTGGCCCGGTCCCAGCTCGGCGAAGACCGAGGTTCCGGGCGCTACCCCAGCGAGCCGACGGTCACTGATCCGATCGATCTGCGCGCCGACGAGCACACGCTCGGGGTCGACGCCGATCTGACCGGCAACCTGGCGCGCCACGATCGCACTGTCGCCGGTGAGGATCTTGACCGCGACGCCGCGGTCGGCGAGCTCGCCGACCGCAGGGGCCGCGCTGGCCCGGACCGGATCGACGAAACCCACGAATCCGGCGAGTACCAGGTCTGTTTCGTCGTCCGCGCTGTAGTGCTCAAGACGGGCCGGGGCTTGACCGCCACGGCAAGCACGCGCATGCCTTGCCTGCGGTAGGCCTGTACGAGATCATCGGCTTCCAGACGGAGATCATCGCCCAGCGCGACATCCGCTTGCTCCAGCCACACTCGCGAGCATCGGGCCAGTACCCGGTCCGGGTCACCTTTGCAGATCAGCAGGTGCTCCCCCGGCTGGCGTTGCACCACCACGCTCGACCGGCGGCGCGCTGGGTCGAAGGCGATCTCGTCGATCTTGTCGAACGCGCCCTCGGCGAGCAGCGGCATGCCCTGCTCGGTCAGCATCTCGCACATCGCGGCATCCAGCCGGTCGTGCGATTCGTCGGCGAAAAAAGATGCCAGGTACGCGAACTCAGCCACGCCCTGATCGGGACGGCCCGTCACGTCGACGCTGTTGGCATAGACCACCCGGTCCTCGGTAAGCGTTCCGGTCTTGTCAACGCACAACACCTCTACAGCACCGAGATCCTGAATTGCGTTGAGCCGACTGACCACAACCCTCTCTCTGGCCAGTCGGGTGGCACCGCGGGCGAGATTCGAGGTGACGATGACCGGCAGCATTTCCGGGGTGAGGCCCACGGCGACGGCCACCGCGAACATCGCTGCCTGCGGCCAGATCCCGGAGACTGCTCCGCTGACCACGAAGACGACCGGGACCAGCACGAGCATGAACCGGATCAGCGTCCAGCCGACCGCGCGGACCCCGGTGTCGAAGCTGGATTCCGGGCGCAGGTTCGCGGCATCGCGTGCCAGCGACGCGCTATAGGTCCGGCTTCCGGTGGCCACCACCACCGCGGTGGCACTGCCCCCGACAACGGCCGAACCCGCGAAGCACAGGTTGGCCGAACCGACAATCCCCGTGCCTGTCGCGGCGCCGTCGTCCACCGTGGTGCTCTTCTGGACGGGCAATGCCTCGCCGCTGAGCACCGACTGATCGATGAGGAGATCGCTGCAGGACAACACACGCAGATCGGCTGCCACCACGTCCCCGACCCGCAGCGCGACGACGTCACCCGGTACCAGGTCGCTGACCGGCACCTCGCGCTCGATCGGTTCCGCCAGATCGTCGGCGCGGCGGCGCACCGTCGTCGTAGCCGTCGCCAGGGTGCGCAGCTGCCGGGTCGCACGCACCGACCTGGTCTGCTGCCACAGCCTCAACCCGACGGCCAGGACGACCATCACCGCCACCGTGGTGGATCCCCTCGGGTCACCCACCGCCACGAAGACCGCCGCGAGAACGCTCAGCAGCGCGACGAACGGGCTGCGCAGCGCCGCGGTCAGCCGGGCGCGAAAACCGTCCTCCGACAACGTCGGTGGCAGGTTGTCGCCGTATCGATGTAGCCGGTCGGCAGCCTGGGCCTCGGTCAGACCCCGCGGGGTCGCGGCCATCTGCTGCAGCACCGTGAAGGCCGGCGCCGCGGCCAGCTCGTGCATACCCGGTGTGCTCATATCCGGTCCTTACGCTTCGGAGATTCCTTGGGTGGTTTCTGCTCCGCGTGGACCGATCGCGGTCAGTCGAACGTCAGCGGGCTGCGCTGCGTCCGCACGCGGAGGCGGGGACTACTTCCCTCGATCATGGGGTCCACCTCCAAGTCGCCGTCCGTCGCAGCGCCTTCCCGGCGCCGTCAGCACCCAGTAGACCCCACGACACTCAAACAGTCAAACGGTTGCACAACTGTTTGAAATGCGTCAGCCTGGCAGGTACCACCGAGAGGAGTTCCGTGCCCGACCCCACCTCGGCCGACGGCGAGCTGTTGCCCCGGCTCTTGCAAGACACCGCCGCCATCTTCGGGTTGCTGTCCGCGCCCGTGCGCCTGCACATCCTGTGGCTGCTCGCCGCCGGCGAGCAGGACGTCGGCACCTTGGCGGACAAGACCGGCCAGAGTCTCGCCACCGTCAGCCACCACCTGGGCAAGCTCAAATTGGCCGGCCTGGTGCGGGCACAACGGCATGGGAAACGTCAGGTGTACGTCGTGACGGATCCTCGTGTCCTGGCCATCATCGGGGCGGCCGTCGGCGGGCAGGCCGACGCGGAACTGCCGCTGCACATCCGCCACGCCTGAGACTGACGACAGGAGCCAACGGTGCCGGTCCTCGGTCCGCTACCCCTCTCCGATTTCGCGCACAGCTGGTGGTTCCTGTTCCTGGCGGCAATCCTTGCCCTGTGCGCGTGGTACGCGGCTGCACAGGCGTCGCGCCGCAAGCGTGTCCTGCGCTTCGCGAATCTGGACCTGCTGGCCAGCGTTGCGCCGCATCGGCCTGCGCGTTGGCGCCACCTGCCCGCCGTCTTGCTGGTGTGCTCGCTGGCGGTGTCGACCGTCGGACTGGCCGGACCCACCCGGGACATCAGGACACCGCGCAACCGTGCCGTGGTCATGCTGGTGCTCGACGTCTCTCCGTCCATGAACGCCACCGATGTGCCGCCGACCCGTCTCGCCGCGGCCAACGACGCTGCCAAGCGATTCGCCGCCGAGCTGACGCCGGGGATCAATCTAGGGCTCATCGCGTTCGGCGGCACCACCCTGCTTCTGGTCTCCCCGACCACCGACCACAACGCCACTACCGCTGCCATCGGCAAGCTTCAGGTGATCGAACGCACCGCTATCGGCGAAGCGATATTCACCGCACTGCAGTCGATCGCGACGGTCGGCGCCGTACTCGGCACCGGGGACGAGCCACCCCCGGCCCGCATCGTGTTGATGTCGGACGGCAAGGAAAACGTGCCGACCGATCCGAATGCGCCCAAAGGAGCCTTCACCGCCGCCCGCGCGGCCAGGGACCAGGGTGTACCGGTCTCGGCCATCTCCTTCGGCACCGCCTTCGGCGTGGTCGATTTTGAGAACCAGAACCTCCCGGTGCCGGTCGCCGACGACACCCTGCGCGATGTTGCACGACTGTCCGGCGGACGGCTCTATCACGCGACCGACGGCGACCAACTAAAGGACGTCTACGCCACGCTGCAGAACCAGTTCGGCTACGAGACCACCCGCGGTGATGCCAGCACCGGCTGGTTCCGGCTGGGGGTGATGATCCTGGTGCTGGCCGCCGTGGCGGGGTTGGTCGTCAACCGCAGATTGCCGGACTAGTGGCCCAGCGGGTTGGCCTGGAGGAACGCATCGGCCACCGCACCGGGATCCTTGCCCTCGGCGACCTGCCTGCGCATATCGGCCAGTGACCCGGTGTCGAGGACACCGGCGATCTCGTTGAGTGCCAGGATCTGGCGCTCGTCGAGCGTGTTGCGGCGATACAGCGGCACCACGTTCTCGCCACGGATCAGCGCCGTCTTGTCGGCCAGCACGGTCAGGTCCGACGGGATGGCCGGATCGGCCGTCGTCGACCAGGCCGCGTTGATCTTGCCGGCCCGCAGCGCCGCGAACAGGCTCTTGCCATCGGGGAACACGAGCGCCTTGGGCAGCGTGCACGAGCCCACCGCTTTGGGCACCTCAGCACCGGACACCGCACCCGGCCGCGCCTGTGCGCAGTTGCGGCGCAGCGCGCTCAGATCGGTTCCGCCCCACGCCGTGGCGGTAGCCTCGGTGACCACCAGAGCGGGTTTGTCCTGCGCCGACATGGTGTAGTCACCGGCCGCGACGCCTTCGGGTAGCGCCGATACCAGGTCCCGGTAGACCTGCTCATCCGCACGCGCCGTCGCGTTCGGATTCAGCTCGGTCAGGAACCGGCCGGTGAACCCCGGCAGCACCGTCACCGATCCGGAATCCAGCACGCTGGGGACGCCGTCGGTCTCGGTGACCGCGGCCGGCGTGCCGTAGTAGCGCAGCGCCGCCGCGTACAGATGGCCGAGCAGCGCCGAGTCAGGCCCCTGCCCCGCCCCGACCGCGAGAACGGCCGGGGCCGAATGGCCACCGCAACCGGCCGACACCAGCGCCAACAACAGCAATAGTGCCGACGCCAGGGTGCGGCGCATTCGTGAGCTCAGGACTCTGCGGGGTCAACCGCCGCTGCGACCGCGGCCGCAACCGCAGGGCCGACCCGCGGATCCAGCGCGCTGGGCACGATGTGGTCGACCGCGAGATCGTCGCCGACGACCGAGAAGATCGCCTCGGCAGCCGCCACCTTCATCTTCTCGGTGATGCGGCGGGCACCGGCGTCCAGCGCACCGCGGAACACCCCGGGGAAGGCCAGCACGTTGTTGATCTGGTTCGGGAAATCGCTGCGCCCGGTCGCCACGACCGCCGCGTACTTGCGGGCGGCGTCCGGGTGGATCTCGGGATCCGGGTTGGACAGCGCGAAGACGATGCCGTTGGGAGCCATCGTGGCGATGAACTCCTCGGGCACGACACCGGCCGAAACCCCGAGAAAGACATCGGCGCCCTCGAGCGCCTCGGCCACACCGCCGGTGAGCTTGCGCGGGTTGGTGCGCCCGGCCAGCTCCGCCTTGAACGCATTGAGGTTGTCACGGCCGGAGTGCACGATGCCCTGCGAATCGAGCACGACGACGTCGGTGATGCCCTTGTTCAGCAGGATGTTGGCGCAGGCCACACCCGCTGCACCGGCGCCCGAGATGACCACGCGCAGTGAATGGATGTCACGCTCGAGCACCTTGGTGGCGCCCAGCAGCGCGGCCAGCACCACGATCGCCGTGCCGTGCTGGTCGTCATGCATGACCGGGCAGTCCAGCGCCTCGATGACCCGGCGCTCGATCTCGAAGCACCGCGGGGCCGAGATGTCCTCCAGGTTCACCGCGCCGAACGTCGGACGCAGCCGGATCAGGGTTTCGACGATCTCGTCGGGATCCTTGGTGTCGAGCACGATCGGGATCGAGTTGAGCCCGCCGAAGGACTTGAACAGCGCGCTCTTGCCCTCCATGACCGGCAGCGACGCCGCGGGGCCGATATCGCCGAGGCCCAGCACCGCAGTACCGTCGCTGACCACCGCCACCAGGCGGTTGGCCCACGTGTACTTGGCCGCGAGGGTGTGATCAGTGGCGATCGCCCGGCTCACCTGGGCGACCCCGGGTGTGTAGGCGATCGACAGCGCACGCTGGGTGTCCAGCGGCTCCTTCAACTCGACCGAGAGCTTTCCGCCTTCGTGATGATCGAAGATCTCGGCGTCTTCGATGACAACTTGCGGGGTGCGCTCCGCAGGCGAGCGCTCGGGCGAGGAGGCGACTGTACTTTCCGACACGGCGCAAGGGTACTTCAATGCCATTTCTCACAGGGCCGGGTTCCCCGCTGGTGAGCGTTACTTAACAGTAGGTACGCGTAGCATTCGTTGTGCTGATCAGGTTGCTGCACACCGCGCAGGAAGGTCGGAGTCCATGCCCTCATTCCGCGCTTTGCCACCGGCCCTGCGGTCGACCGCACGGCCCCGGCCCGCGGAGCCCGACGCCAAGGCGATCCACGTCCCGGTGGCACGGGCCATGGTCGATTGCGGTGTGTACAGCGGTGGTGACCGGTTGCCCGGCAAATACACCCACGCCGCAGCGCTGAACAAGGTCCGCGAACTACAGGCAGCGGGCCAGAAGGCGTTCGTCTGGATCGGCCTGCACGAGCCCGACGAATTCCAGATGCAGTCGGTGGCAGACGTTTTCGGATTGCACGAGCTGGCCGTCGAGGACGCGGTGCACGCACATCAGCGCCCCAAGCTGGAGCGGTATGACAAGACACTGTTCCTGGTGCTCAAGACCATCAACTATGTCGAGCACGAGTCGGTGGCACTGGCCCGCGAGATCGTCGAGACCGGCGAGATCATGATCTTCGTCGGACCGGACTTTGTGGTCACCGTCCGGCACGGTGAACACACCGGACTGGCCGGCGTGCGGAAACGGCTCGAATCCTCGCCGGCCATCCTCAAACTCGGACCCTTCGCGGTCATGCACGCGATCGCCGACCACGTGGTGGACAGCTACCTCGACGTGACCGATCTGATGGAAACTGACATCGACGCCATGGAGGAGGACATCTTCTCCCCCGGCACGCACACCAACATCGAGTGCATCTACCTGCTCAAGCGGGAGGTCGTCGAAATGCGCCGGGCGGTGGCGCCGCTGACCCTCGCGCTGGCACGGTTGCTGACCGACCACAACGACCTCATCTCGGTCGAGGTACGCCGGTACATGCGCGACGTGCACGACCACAATGTGCAGGCCTCCGACCGCGTCACGAGCTACGACGAGATGCTCAGCTCGCTGGTGCAGGCCGCGCTCGGCAAGGTCGCCATGCAGCAGAACGTGGACATGCGCAAGATCTCGGCGTGGGTGGCGATCGCCGCGGTACCGACCGCGATGGCCGGGATCTACGGGATGAACTTCGAGCACATGCCGGAATTGCAATGGACGTGGGGCTATCCCGCCGTGCTGCTGACGATGGCCACCATCTGCTTCGTGCTGTACCGCACGTTCCGCCACAACGACTGGCTCTAGCCGGAATCAGCTTGGGCTGGCGGCCCTTCGGGTCGGGTCGAGCACGTCGACCCCGTCGGTCTGCCACGCCTCGCGCATCGCATCCGCACCCTTGAGCCGCACCCAGGCCGCCTCGGTTGCGGTGATCGGCGTGGCCGAGAGCACCGTCACCGGAGACAACGGATCGGTCAGGGTTACGTCGCCGATATCGCTGGGGCCCAGCAGGAATGCACTGAACGGTGCGGAGTCGAACAACTGCGTCTCCAGGTCGATGAGTGCGTCGGCCTCCAGCACCAGACCCTCCACGGCGGGCGCGGCGGCCAGGACTGCCAGCGACCGGGCCAGCCCGCCCGGGGTCGGGCCCCGCAGCGACAGCACCACCTCGGCTCGCGGGCCGTGGATCGGGTCGGAGACCAGTTCTGTGGGATCGAACATCGGATGACGCGAACACCCCAGCGTCACATAGTGATACAGATCGGGGCCGCCGCCCCGCAGATCCGGCCCGAACCGCAGCACGTCGATGCGCTCGGTGCCCAGGAAGGTGACGCTGGCGCTGACAGGGTCGGCAGTGATGCCCGCCGCGCCGTAGTACTCGACCACATGGGCGCGAACCGCAGCCAGGACGTCGATCACTCTTCTGTCGGTTCTCCGGCCGGTTCGACCGACTCGGCGGGCTCAGCGGCCTCGGGTTCCGCGGCTTCCACGGATGCCTCGGCTTCGGCGGTCTCGGGCTCCTCGGCCGCCACCGGTTCGGTGCGGGTCAGGTTCGCCCCGGTTGCGGCGTCGAAGATCACCAGCTTGGACGTGTCGAACGCCAGCTGGATCTGCTGACCGTTGGCCACCGTCGATTCTGCCGACACCCGAGCCACGAACTCATTGACGCCGCCCCCGGAATCGGCGGCCAGCTCGGCCAGTT
This sequence comes from Mycobacterium sp. 134, assembly GCF_048282715.1. NCBI lineage: Bacteria > Bacillati > Actinomycetota > Actinomycetes > Mycobacteriales > Mycobacteriaceae > Mycobacterium > Mycobacterium sp. 134. The sequence continues at coordinate 1,719,956 of NZ_JBLVUN010000008.1, read as the reverse complement.
GCGCCGCCTCGGCACCGGCACCGTCGATGGTGAAGTGCACGTACTTGTCCGCACCGAGCGACTCGACGATGTCGGCGCGCACCGGGAAGCTCAACGCCCGGATCCTGGCGTACCCGTCGAGCAGCGACGCGTCCTCCAGGTGCTCGGGCCGGATACCGACGATGATGTTGTCGGGCTTGGGCTGACGCGCCAGCAGATCGTGCACCTGCTGGGTCAGGGTGACGTCGCCGAACGGCAGCCGCACTCCGACATCGGTGAACGTGGCGGGGAAGAAGTTCATCGCGGGCGATCCGATGAAGCCGGCCACGAACAGGTTCGCCGGGTTGTTGTACAGCTCGTCAGGCGTGCCGATCTGCTGGATCTCACCGGCCAGCAACACCACAACCCGATCACCGAGCGTCATCGCCTCGGTCTGATCGTGTGTCACGTAGACCGTCGTGGTGCCCAGCCGGCTCTGCAGCCGGGCGATCTCGGCGCGCATCTGCACGCGTAGCTTGGCGTCCAGGTTGCTCAGCGGCTCGTCCATCAGAAATGCCTTGGGGCGGCGCACGATTGCCCGGCCCATCGCCACCCGCTGACGCTGCCCGCCGGACAGCTGGGCCGGCTTGCGGTCGAGCAGTTCGGTCAGGTCGAGGATCTTGGCGGTCTCCTCGACCTTGGCCGCGATCTCATCCTTCTTGAGCTTGGCCAGGGTCAGCGGGAACGCGATGTTCTGGCGCACCGTCATGTGCGGGTAGAGCGCGTAGGACTGGAACACCATCGCGATGTCGCGGTCCTTGGGCGCTTTGTCGTTGACCAGCTCCCCGCCGATGCGCAGTTCGCCCGACGAGATGTCTTCAAGCCCGGCAATCATGTTCAGGGTGGTCGACTTACCGCAGCCCGACGGTCCCACCAGGATGATGAACTCACCGTCGGCGATGGTCATCGAGAACTGCTTGACGGCTTCCCTGGTGCCGCCTGCGCCGTCGGGGTAACTCTTGGTGACCCGGTCCAACACGATTTCGGCCATCCAATTACCCCTTTACCGCACCGGATGTCAGGCCAGCGACGATGCGCCGCTGGAAAATGAGAACAAAGATGATGATCGGGATGGTGATGACCATCGCGCCCGCCGCGATCGACCCGGTCGGCTCCTCGAACTGCGAACTGCCGGTGAAATTCGCGATCGCCACGGGCGCGGTGATCGCCCGCTGGGTCGCGGTCAGCGACAGTGCCAGCAGCAGGTCGTTCCACGCGAAGATGAAGACCAGGATGGCCGCCGTGACGATGCCCGGAGCGGCCAACGGAGCGATCACCTTGCGGAAGGCCTGCGCCGGCGTGGCGCCGTCCATCTTGGCGGCCTTTTCCAGATCCCATGGGATCTCGCGGAAGAACGCCGAGAGCGTGTAGATCGCCAGCGGCAGTGCGAAGGTGATGTAGGGAATGATCAGGCCGGGCCAGGTGTCGAACAGCCCGATGCTCCGCCACAGGTTGAAGATCGGTGTCACCAGCGAGATCTGGGGGAACATCGCGATCAAAAGGGCGATACCCACCAACAGCTTCTTGCCGGGGAATTCCAGCCGTGCCACCGCGTAGGCGGCCATGCCGCCGATCACCACGGCGATGACCGTGGTGATCAGGCCGATACCGATCGAATTGATCAGCGCCGAGGTGAAGATGTTTCCGGTGAAGATGCCCTTGTAATTGTCGAACGTGATCTGCGACGGGATCAGCTTGCCGTCCTTGACACTTGACGTCGGCTTCAACGACAGCGACAGGATCCACAACACCGGTATCAGCGCATAGAGCACCACCAGGATGTTCACGACCGTCCACCCGGTCGCGCGCCGCGCACCCACTCGCTCGCTCATCGGTGTCCCTCGCTCTTCGCGCAAGCGCTCATCGGTGTCCCTCGCTCTTCGCGCAAGCGCTCATCGGTGTCCCTCGCTCTTCGCGCAAGCGCTCATCGACCCTCCACCTCTGCACCGGGCGCCGACGCACCGAAGATCTTGATGAAGACGAACGCGATGATCGCCACCGAAAGGAAGATCAACACGCTGATGGCCGAACCCAATCCGAGGTTGAAGGCCTTGAACAGGTTGTCGTAGCCGAGGATCGACACCGATCCGGTGTTGTTGGCACCCCCGGTCAGCACATAGATGTTGTCGAAGATCCGGAACGCGTCGAGGGTGCGGAACAGCAGCGCGACCAGGATGGCCGGTTTGATCAGCGGCAGAATCACTCTCACCAGCCGCGTCCAGGCTCCGGCCCCGTCGACCTGGGCCGCGTTGAGCAGATCCTGCGGCACCAGCGCCAGGCCGGCCAGCAGCAGCAGCGCCATGAACGGCGTGGTCTTCCAGACCTCGGCGAGCACGATTATGGCCAGTGACGGCAATTGTTCGGTCAGCGGGGCGCAGCCGTCGGGCAGCAGGTTGACCAGGTAACCGGTGCCCGGGGTCCAGGCGTAGTACCAGCTGTAGGAGGCGGCCACCGTCACGATCCCGTAGGGAATCAGCACCGCGGTGCGGACCACGCCCTTACCGAAGATGGTGCGGTGCATGACCAGTGCCAGAGCCATGCCGAGCACGAACTCGATCGTCACCGAGACGACGGTGATCACCAGCGTCACCACGAACGCCGTCCACCAGTAACGGTCGGTGAGGATGGTCTGGTAGTTGGCGAACCCGACGAAGGCCGTGTCGTCGGGGGCGGCCAGGTTGTAGCGCTGCAGGCTCAGCCACACCGCGTAGCCGATCGGGTAGGCCGTCACGGCGATCATCAGAATCACCGCGGGTGCGATCAGTCCGAACGCCAACTTGCGTTCGGAGGTACGGTTGCCGCTCTTCGTGGTGCTCACGGGATCAGCCCTTTGCCGTCGATGGCCTTCTGCACCTGTTCGGTCAGCTCATCGGCGGTGCGCTCCGGATCGATGTCGGTGATCGGGGCCAGGGTGGCCGAAATGCGGGTGGACACAGCCTGATACACCGGCGTCGCGGGACGTACCGCGGCATTGGTTAGCTGCTCGCGGATGATCGCGTACTGCGGATACTTAGTCTGGAATGCCGGATCGTCGTAGAGCGATTCCCGCACCGCGGGCAACCCGCCCTCGACCGAGGTGTAGCGCTGGTTCTCGACGTTACGCAGGCAGCGGATGGCTTCGAACGCCTCTGCCTTGTGCCGGCTGGTCGCGGCCACCGCGAGGTTCAGCCCGCCGAGGGTCACCTTCGCCGGCTCCCCCTCGGTCACACCCGGATAGTTGGCGAACCCGAACACGTCTTTGCTCGCCTCGTAGGCCGACTGGAACTGCTCGTCGGTCGGTGAGAAGGTCCCGAGATCGTTGATGGCCCCGGCCAGATCGGCACGTTCGTCGAGCGGCAGGAAGTTCACACCGCCCTTGACGGCGTTCTCCAGCAGTGAGGGCAGCACGAACGGCCAGTTGACCTCGAGCGCGGCCTTGCCCTGCTCGAGCGCGAGCCGGGCGGTCGCCTCATCGGTCTGGGTCACCGACGGGTCGGCGCCGGGCGCGGTGGCAACCGAGGAGATGATCTGCAGCGCCTTGACCGTCGCCGCGCGATGCTCCGGGGTATCGGTCAGGGTGACCGTCTTGCCGTCATCGGAGAGCACCTGGCCGCCGGCGCTGGCCAGGAGGGTGTTGAACCACACCACCAGGCCCTCGTACTGCTTGGCCTGTACCGCAATCCAACTGGGCTTGCCCGCCGCGTGCAGGCGGTTCGCCTCGGAGACCATGCCGTCCCAGGTGGACGGCGGCTCATCCATCAAATCGGCTCGATACCACAGCAATTGGGTGTTGGTGGTGATCGGCGATGCGTACAGCTTGCCCTGCCAGCGGGCCGTTTCCAACGGTCCGGGCAGGGTGTTCGACTCCGCGTCGGACTCTGCCTCACCCGCCGGATCCTCGGACAGCGGGACGGCCCAGCCGGCCTCGGCGAACTCGGCGGTCCAGACCACGTCTAGCGCCATGATGTCGAGGGTCTTGTCGTTGCCGGTGAGGCGCCGGGCCAGCTGCAACCGTTGGTCGTCAGCGCCTTTCGGCAAACTCACCTGTTTGATGGTGAAACGGTCGCCGAGTTCGGCGTTGCAGCGTTTGGCCACGGCGGTGAAAGTCGCCATCTCGTTGGCCGGGGTGTAGTAGTTGATGACGATCCCGTCGTCGCCTTTACCACAAGCCGACACCACCGAGGCCGTCGCCAACGCGGCCACTGCCGCAGCACATAGCCGCCGAGCGCGCACCGCTGTGCCTCCGTCCGAGTAATCTGTCGCCGCCGGAGCGGCTCCCGCGCGCAAACCGTAGAGCTCTGCCCGCGTATGTGCAACAGTTTGGGCGTGCCGCGTCACAATCGTGACCTGCGCACCTTTGCCAACACGTCCGGCCCGCCGCCGGGCCGCGGGTCAGATCGTCAAGCGCGCCAGCAGATCCCGACCCTGTTCGGCACTCTGCGGATCGCACAGGACGTCGTAGCGGCCTGCGACCAGCTGCATCGTCGAACTGAAATCTCTTGTGCCGCGAGCCATCGCATACGGGATGGCCGAGGTGATCAAGCCGAAGAAGACGCCGGCGATCAGGCCGGTGAGCAGTGCGCTCCACGGGTTGGGGCTGAAAAAGCCGAGGATCAGGCCGATGAACAGACCGAGCCAGGCTCCCGACAGCACACCGCCGCCGAGCACCTTGGGCCAGCTCAGCCGTCCCGTGACCCGCTCAACCTGCATCAGGTCCACCCCGACGATGGTCACCTGCTGCACCGGGAACTGCTGGTCGGACAAGTAGTCGACGGCACGCTGGGCCTCCGCGTACGTCGGATAGGAACCGATCGGCCAGCCTTTGGGCGGCGTCGGCAACGCACCGCGCGCGGCCGGCGCGGCACCCGGTGTCTGACCGGACTGAAATGGGCTCGTCATGTCGAACTTCACTCTCCTCCGCACCGCCCCCTCGGCGGCTGCTCTCGTTACAGCAACGCCCTCACACCGGATTTGGTGCCGACGTCACGCGCCCGGGGCGTCGCTGTCCGTGCGCTAGGTTGATCAGCATGACAAACGCGGACGGCAACGCGGGCGAAACGCCGCCATCCGGCCCCGGCTCGCAGCCGTCGGAACCGTTGTCCAGCGGCTACGAAGCACCTTCCATCGAGCATTCCCAGGATCTGCCGCATTCCGGCCAGGCGCAACCGTCATACGAGTTCGAACCTCCCGGTTACGAGGCCGGCCCGTCGTATCCGCCTGCGATCGACTATCCCGCGGACATCCCGCCCGACTACCCGCCACCGCCCGGTTACCCACCACCGTTCCCGGGTGCCGCCGGCTATCCCCCGCCCTATCCGCCGCCAATGCCCGGCTATCCACCGCCGGGTTATGGATACCCCGGTGCCCCCGGATACCTCGGCGGCTATGGGATGCCGCCGTCCGGCACCACCAATACCGTGGCCATCGGATCGCTCGTGGCCTCGATCATGTCGCTGCCGCTCTTCGCGATGTGCGGGATCGGACTGCTCGCCGCCTTCGTCGGACTCGGACTCGGGATCACCGCGCTCAATCAGATCAAGAAGACCGGACAGCCGGGTCAGGGCCTGGCGATCGCCGGGATCAGCATCGGCGCAATCGGCGCCCTCCTCAACGGAGGCTGGATTCTGCTCTTCGCGATCGGCGTGTTCAACGCGTAGGGAGCCGCACCTGATTGCGGTGCGGCACTACACAATCCGGGTCAGTTCGGCGGCCGGAACGGTTCGGCCAGCCGACTCATCCCAGCTGCCCGGCCCTTGCCCGCGATCACCAGCGCCATCTTGCGGCTGGCCTCGTCGATCATCTCGTCGCCCAGCATCACCGCTCCCCTGGCCCCACCGGCCTGCGAGGTGTGCCATTCGTAGGCGTCCAGGATCAGTTCGGCGTGGTCGTAGTCGGCCTGGCGTGGGCTGAAGATCTCGTTGCCCGCCTCGATCTGGTCCGGATGCAGGACCCACTTGCCGTCGTAGCCCAGCGCGGCTGAACGGCCAGCCACGCGGCGGAACCCGTCGACGTCGCGCACCTTCACATACGGCCCGTCGATCGCGTTGATACCGCGGTTGCGCGCGGCGATCAGGATGCGCATCAGCACGTGGTGGTGGGCGTCGCCGATGTCGTAGCCGTCGGGCTGCCCACCGACCTCCAGGGTGCGCATGTTGAGGCTGGCCGCCATGTCCCCGGGGCCGAGGACCAGCGCCTGCACGCGTGGGGCCGCCGCGATCGCGTCGATGTTGGTCAACCCCTGGGCGTTCTCGATCTGCGCCTCGATGCCGATCCGGCCGGGCTCCAGGCCGTGCGTGGCCTCCAGCTGACTGAGCAGCAGATCGAGCGCGCGGACGTGAGCCTCCTCGGTCACCTTGGGCAGCACGATCAGGTCCAAGGTGGTGCCGGCGGCCGCAATCCTGGTGACCACCTCGATCACGTCGGCGTACGTCCACGGTGTGGTCCAGTCGTTGACCCGCACCCCGCGCAGCTGTCCGGCCCAGCCGTCGTCGGCCAGTGCCTCCGCCACCTGCGCACGGGCCGATTCCTTGGCCTCGGGCGCAACCGCGTCCTCCAGGTCGAGGAACACCTCGTCGGCGGGCAGGCTTCTGGCCTTCTCGATCATCTTCAGGCTGCTTCCCGGAACCGAGAGGCACGTTCTACGGGGTCGATACGTGTTCTCCACGACCACAGTCTCTACCCTTTAATTCATGGCGGCGGTGAACAGGGTCTACGCGGCCCGGCTAGCGGGGATGGTGGTGCTGGGCCCCGACGGGGAGTCCATCGGCCGTGTCCGCGATGTGGTGATCAGCATCAGCATCGTCCGCCAGCAGCCGCGGGTTCTCGGCCTAGTGGTCGAATTGCTCACCCGTCGAAGAATTTTCGTTCCGATCCTGAGGGTGACCGCCATCGAGCCCGGCTCGGTGACACTGGCCACCGGCAGTGTGTCGCTCCGCCGCTTCGCCCAACGCCCCGGCGAGGTCCTGGTGTTGGGCCAGGTGCTGGAGACCCGCGTGCGGGTCGACGATCCGGATCTGGAACAGCTGGCCGGAATCGACGTCGTGGTAGTCGATCTGGGCATCGAACAGACCCGCACCCGGGACTGGGTGGTGACCCGGGTGGCGGTGCGTCCACAGCGACGTCTGGGGCGGCGCAGCAACATCCACGTCGTCGCGTGGCAGAACGTGCACGGGCTGACCCCGTCGGGTCTCGCGATGCCCGACCAGGGCGTGGCCTCGCTGCTCGAGCAGTTCGAGGGCCAGCGCCCGGTCGAGGTGGCCGAGGCCCTGCGCGAGCTACCGGTCAAACGGCGCTACGAGTTGTACCGCGCCTTCGACGACGAGCGGCTCGCCGACGTGCTGCAGGAGCTGCCCGAGGACGAGCAGGCCGCGGTGCTGCGCCAGCTGAACACCGAGCGCGCCGCCGACGTGCTGGAGGCGATGGACCCCGACGACGCCGCCGACGTGCTGGGCTCCATGACGCCGGCCGACGCCGAGACACTGCTGCGGAAGATGGACCCCGAGGATTCCGAGGATGTGCGACGGCTGCTGTCCCACTCACCCGACACCGCGGGCGGCCTGATGACCAGCGAGCCGGTGGTGCTCGCGCCCGACACCACCGTCGCCGAGGCGCTGGCGCAGGTGCGCGACCCGGACCTCACCCCCGCGCTGGCTTCGATGGCCTTCGTCACCCGGCCCCCCAGCGCCACCCCGACCGGGCAGTACCTGGGCTGCGTCCACCTGCAGCGGCTGCTGCGCGAGCCGCCCGCGGCCCTGGTGAGCGGCATCATCGACACCGACCTGCCGAGCTTGAGTCCGGCCGACTCCCTGGCCGCGGTGACCCGCTATTTCGCCGCGTACAACCTGGTGTGCGGGCCGGTGGTCGACGAAGAGAACCACCTGCTGGGGGCAGTATCGGTGGACGACGTGCTCGACCACATGCTGCCCGACGACTGGCGCGAGCGCGACGAGCCCGAGCTCCCGGTGGCCGGTTCATGAGCGAATCGACAGCGCGTCAGCGGTTGGACACCCCCCGTGGCACGCGCGGTTTCGGCCTGCACGTCGACGTCGAGGCGGTCGGTCAGGTCGGGGAGTCCATCGCCCGGTTCCTCGGCACCGGCCGGTACCTGGCGATCCAGACGATCATCGTGGTGGTCTGGATCGCGTTGAACATCGGCGTCTTCGCCTTCCAGTGGGATCCGTACCCCTTCATCCTGCTCAACCTGGCCTTTTCGACCCAGGCCGCCTATGCCGCCCCGCTGATCCTGCTGGCCCAGAACCGCCAGGAGAACCGGGACCGGGTCTCGCTCGAGGAGGACCGGCGCCGGGCCGAACGGACCAAGGCCGATACCGAGTACCTGGCCCGTGAGCTGGCATCGCTGCGACTGGCGGTGGGCGAGGTCGTTACGCGCGATTACCTGCGCCGCGAGCTGGAGGAACTTCGCGACCTGCTCGCCGAACTCGTCCCACCCGCCGATACCGACCGAGCGGCTCCGAGCAAAGCCGATGTCGGCGAGCGCCGGTCCAAACGCGGTGGTTGATAACGCTGTCGACCATTGTCGTAACAACGGAAACCGGGACTATGTATGGTGACTTGGTTCACAACATGGCCAAAGCTGATTTAAGGACGGGTAAGTGCGCGTAGGGGGAGGAGCGGCTATCGCAACCGCTCGGCGCCGTATGAGCCAGCTCGTGCGCTCGCCCGCACTCGGCGTCGCCGTCCTGGCCCCCATCGTTCTGGTCGCCGGTGCAGGATCAGCCGCCCCGGGCCCCGAGGTGTCCAACACCGCGGTCACCCCGCTGGCCGCCGTCGCGCCCCGGATCGACCGCTCCGGTCCCGCGGTGGTGGCAGCGACGAGACCCCCGACGAACTTCCGCATCAAGCCGATGACGACGATATCGGCTCCCCCGCCCGCGTTCGTCGTCAATAGCCCTGGCGCCCTTGGGATTCCAGGAACTTCTCTGAAGGCGTACCGCAACGCCGAGCGGATGATGGCCGCGGCCTACCCCGGCTGCGGCATCAGCTGGAATCTGCTGGCCGGGATCGGACGGATCGAGTCGGGGCACGCCAACGGTGGCGCCACCGATGCCCGCGGCACCGCTGTCCGCCCGATCTATGGCCCCGCCCTCGACGGCACCTTGCCCGGCAACGAGATCATCATCCAGAGCGCGCAGGCCGGACGAATCTCGTACGTCCGGGCCATGGGGCCGATGCAGTTCCTGCCCGGAACCTGGGCCCGGTACGCCTCCGACGGCGACGGTGACGGCAAGGCCGATGTGCAGAACGTGTTCGACTCGGCGCTGGCCGCCGCCCGCTACCTGTGCAGCGGCGGGCTCAACCTGCGCGAACAGTCCCAGGTCATGACGGCAATCCTCCGGTACAACAACTCCGTGGCCTACGCCCGCAACGTATTGGGCTGGGCGGCGGCGTATGCCACGGGCGTGGTGCCGGTCGACCTGCCCGAGATCACCGGTTCCATCCCCCCGATCGGCGATTCCCATCTGGACAACCCAGAGGGTCTCGGCCCGGGCCTGCCGGCCGATGCCACCGGGTTGCCCGCGGGCGATCCGCTGGCCCTGATTCCGCTGCTCAACCGCAATGAGACCGGCACGCAGAACGTTCCCGGTTTTGCGCCGGGGCAGGTACTCGGCCCCTTGCCAGGCCGGCGCAGGCCATCCCGTCGGAGACCCCGGCCGCCCCGCCGCCATGGGTCCCGCCGTGGGAGCAGCCGCGTCAACCCGCATGCGTGGTCTTCTGCCTGGGTGAGCAGGCTCCGCCGCCGGCGCCCGCTCCCGGACCGCAGCAGCTTCCCCCGCCCGCTCCCGGACTGCAGCAGCTGCCGCCGCCCGGCCCCGGGCCCATCCCGGCACCGCAGCAGGCTCCTCCCCCAGGGCCTGCACCCGCCCCGATCGGCCCGCCGATCGAGGCCGCGCCGCCGGCTCCGGTCTTGGGGCCGGTCCCCGGCCCTGCCCCTGGGCCTGCCCCGGGCCCGGCCTGACGCAGGGTTGAACCCGGCCTGGATCCGGGGGCGTGTGCCGCCGCCGTAGACTCGGCAGTGATGTCCGAATCTGCCACTGAGCTGCAATCCGCGGTTCGCGCCGCGCTGGCCAAGGTGATCGACCCCGAATTGCGGAGGCCGATCACCGAACTCGGCATGGTCAAGAACATCTCGATCGAGGCCGACCACGGCGTGCACGTCGAGATCTACCTGACCACCGCGGCCTGTCCGAAGAAGAACGAGATCGCCGACCTGGTGAAGGCTGCCGCCACCGACGTTCCCGGCACCGGCGCCGTCAAGGTGAGCCTGGACGTGATGGACGACGAGCAGCGCGCCGAGTTGCGCAAGCTGCTGCGTGGCGATTCCCGCGAACCGGTGATCCCGTTCGCCCAGCCCAACTCCCTGACCCGGGTCTACGCAGTGGCCTCCGGCAAGGGTGGCGTCGGCAAGTCCAGCGTGACGGTCAACCTGGCCGCCGCGATGGCCGCCCGCGGCCTGTCGGTCGGCCTGCTGGACGCCGACATCTACGGCCATTCGGTGCCGCGCATGATGGGTACCGCCGACCGGCCCACCCAGGTCGACTCGATGATCCTGCCGCCGATCGCCCATGACGTGAAGGTCATCTCGATCGCCATGTTCACCCAGGGCAACACGCCTGTCGTGTGGCGCGGGCCGATGTTGCACCGGGCCCTTCAGCAGTTCCTTGCCGACGTGTACTGGGGCGATCTGGACGTGCTGCTGCTCGACCTGCCGCCTGGCACCGGCGATATCGCCATCTCGGTGGCCCAGTTGATCCCGGGTGCCGAGATCCTCGTGGTGACCACTCCTCAGATGGCTGCCGCCGAGGTGGCCGAGCGGGCCGGCGCGATCGCGCTGCAGACCCGTCAGCGCATCGCGGGCGTGGTCGAGAACATGTCAGGCCTGCAGATGCCCGACGGCACGGTCATGCAGCTGTTCGGCGAGGGCGGTGGCCGTCAGGTGGCCGACTCGCTGACCCGCTCCGTGGGCGCCGAGGTGCCGCTGCTGGGCCAGGTCCCGCTGGACCCGGCGCTGGTTGCGGCCGGCGACTCCGGTGTTCCGCTGGTGTTGTCGGCACCCGAGTCGGCTGCGGGCGCCGAGCTGCGCAAGATCGCAGAGGGATTGTCGGCCCGCAAGCGCGGCCTGGCCGGAATGTCGCTGGGGCTGGATACCGCTCGCCGCTAGGTGGCGTCGGGGTCGAACGTCGTTTCGGCCGGTTTGACGGCCGGCTTGGCGAGCGGATCTGTCGCGGGCTGCCCGTTGACGGCATCCGCCGGCCGGTCGCCCGGCACCGACGGCTGGTCATTCTTGCGGTCGTCGAAGGCACCGGTCAGGAACGAATCGTCACCATCGAGCAGATGCTTGGTGATCGCGGCCCGCGGAGTCATGCCGCGGAGCTTCTGCAGATCGGCCAGTGGCTGCCGAAGATCGTCGAACTCCGGGCCGAGGTCCTCGCGCAACTGGCTGGTGGCACCACTGACGTAGTCACGTGCCTGACGCAGGGCACCCGATGTCCACCGGATGGCACCGGGCAGGCGCTCGGGCCCCAGGATCACCAGACCGGCGATCACCAGGACCAGCATCTCTCCCCACCCGATGTTCGCGAACATCGCTACTGCGCTTTTTGATCGTCGCCGATCGGCGTGACCATGAATGTCATGGGCCGACCGTCGCGAAGCACCTCGATCGGGGCTTCCTGCCCGATCTTGAGCTGACGGACCGCGACCACCATCTCATCGGCGTCGGCGACCTTGCGGTCCCCCACCTTGACCACGACGTCGTTCTCCAGGATGCCGGCCTTGTCGGCAGGGCCACCGGCGTTGACGTTGCGGACCTGAGCACCCGAGGCCACGCTGTTGCTCACCGTGACGGCGCTGAGCAACAACGTCGGGTGCGCGACCTTGCCGTCCTTGATCAGGTTCTCGACAACCTGCTTGACCTCGTTGACCGGGATCGCGAAACCGAGGCCACTGGCGCTGTCCGACAAGGACTTTCCGGCCGTGTTGATCCCGATCACCTCGGAGGACATGTTGATCAGCGGGCCACCGGAGTTGCCGTGGTTGATCGAGGCATCGGTCTGGAGGCCGTCGATCACGGTGTCGGTGTCGGAACCTTCACCCGACAGCGGCACGGGCCGGTGCAGCGCGCTGATGATGCCGTGGGTGACCGTGCTGCGCAGCCCCAACGGGGCGCCGGCCGCGATGACTTCCTCGCCGACACGCACCTTCTCGGAGTCACCCATCCGCGCCACGACGAGGTTGTCGACGTTGTCGACCTTGAGCACCGCGAGATCGGTCTTGGGGTCACGGCCCACCAGGTTGGCCGGTACTTCCTTGCCGTCGTTGAAGACGACGGTGATCTGGTAGTCGGCCGGCTTGCTCGCGGCGTCGGAGATCACGTGGTTGTTGGTGACGATGTAGCCCTTGCCGTCGACGACGACGCCGGAGCCCTGTGAGCCCTCGGTCTTGCTCTTGGCCTCGATGGTCACCACCGAGTCCTCGACCGCCGAGGCGACCGTGGCGAACCGCCCGGCGTCCGGCGAGGGGAGGTCACCGGTCTCCAGCGTCACCTTGGAGGTGGTGAACGCCTGCACGGTGCCTGCCGTCTTCTGCCCGACCCAGCCGCCGATGAAAGCGATCAATCCGGCGACGATGAACAGGATGGCCAGCGACGGCCACGACACCCGGCCGCCGAAAAGCACCTCGCGGGCGCCCAGCTTGCCGATCGGGGCCGCCACGATCACCGGTGCGGCCGGTGCCTGCGCGGGCGTGCCCAGCGCCGGGATGGCGCCCGGATCGCGCCAGGGATCGTCGAAATCGTCGTCGCCGGAGTTCTTCTCGTCCTCCAGCGCACCGGCGTCGGTGGGGTGGCGCTGCAGTGAGTCGCCCGCGCCCCCGGGACGGCCGAAGGCCTCGGCGAGAACGGGATCGGGCGGTTGGTCTTTCGGGGCGTATTCGCCCTGGTCCTGATACTTCTCAGCACCGAGGAACGAGCCGTCGACACCGGCGGGCCGGCCGAATGTGCGCTGCGACAATTGGTCGACAGGTGGCCGATCGACAGGGCGCGGTTCCAGACGGCCGCTCTCGTCGGACTGGTCCTGGTTGGTCACCGGTGTATCACTCTCTGTCAGAGCGCCCGCCCCAGCCAGATAGGCCGACGCCGGTCACTGATCGCCTTGGGGTCAAGCCTACCGGCGCTTGCGCCGGCTCCGCGTCGGGTCGTCAGCTAACGGAGGCTGGTCACCGACCTCGGCCGAAGGCTGCGGACTGTGGTGCGGTATCTGCGACAACAGCCCCAACAGGGAATTCGGAATGGCTATCGGACAGGAGTCCCGCAATGCGGCCCGGGCCTGGCCCTGGGCGTCGACCTCGGCCGCGCAGTCCGGGCACAGCGACAGGTGATGCGCTGCGCGCAGATGAGCGCTCATCCGCAGCTCACCATCGACGAAGGCTGCGATGGCCTCGGTCGAGAGATGCTCGGTGGAGCGGAACTGCCGAGGCGCGCCGACGGGCGCGTCGCTCTGCGAGGCGAACTGCGCAGGCAACCAGGAGAATGCCCGACGGAACACGTGTCCCGGGTCGACCATCGCCCAGCTCCTCTCGCCACGACCAAATGTCCTGACCCGAATGTAGCGCGACCGGGCGCGCTGAACACCAACCACCGCTAGGCGGATTTGGCGGTTTCCGGCGAGTGCTTCGCCAGGTACTCGCGCAACGCCTGCCGACCGCGGTGAATGCGGCTGCGCACGGTGCCGAGCTTCACGCCCAGCGTGGCGCCGATTTCTTCGTAGGACAGACCCTCGATGTCGCACAGGACCACCGCGGCGCGGAACTCCGGGGCCAGCGAGTCCAGGGCGGCCTGGAGATCGGCTCCCAGCCGCGAGTCGTGGTAGATCTGCTCGGGGTTCGGGTCGTCGGCCGGCACCCGGTCGTAATCCTCGGGCAGCGCTTCCATGCGGATGCGGCCACGGCGACGGACCATGTCCAGGAACAAGTTGGTGGTGATGCGGTGCAACCACCCCTCGAAGGTTCCCGGCTGGTAGTTCTGCACCGAGCGGAACACCCGGATGAAGGTCTCCTGCGTCAGGTCCTCGGCATCGTGCTGGTTACCCGAGAGGCGATAAGCCAGCCGGTAGACGCGGTCCGCGTGCTGGCGCACCAGCTCGTCCCATGACGGCATGGCGGCCTGATCGCCGGTGGCGTCGAATACCGCGGTACCGGTCAATTCCTCGGACGGCTCGACCCATTCACCGGTGGTGAACTGTTCCAGATGTGCCATGGTCACCGGGGCCGCCTGGGGGGCAGGGTTCGAGGTAACAGCGTTCGCGCTCGTCGGATCCTCCTGATCACAGATTTCACTCAGCTCAACACGACTGATCACTTCGTTATTCCGATTGCTGTCCTGGTTGTGCTGGGCAGTGCGCCAGCGGGCGCCGTGTTCCATGCGCATACCGTTCCTGATCCCGGTGAGGCAGAGATATGAGCAATCTGAACTTTCCCTGAGAATGCCGACGATACGTCCGGTTACCTGCCGGAACCAGCGAATTTCCGGTGGTGATAACCGCCACGCACGGGCGTGTCGCGACAGCGCCTACGAGGTCTGGCCTACGCTGCGGGCATGGTCAGCTCCAACCCCGGTCGCGCAGAGGCGATCGTGACGCATGCCGAACGGTCGATCTCCGAGGACGAGATCGTCGCGGCTGCCCGTGAGCGGGCCGAAGAACTCGGCGCGGGTGCGGTCACGCCGGCGGTAGGAGCGCTGCTGAGCGTCCTCGCGCGGCTCACCGGCGGCCGGGCGGTGGTCGAGGTGGGCACCGGGGCCGGCGTCAGCGGGCTGTGGCTGTTGTCCGGCATGAGCGACGACGGCGTGCTGACCACGATCGACGTCGAACCCGAGCACCAACGCATCGCCAAGCAGGGTTTCACCGAGGCCGGCGTCGGCCCGGGGCGGACCCGCCTGATCAGCGGGCGCGCCCAGGAGGTACTGACCCGCCTGGCCGACGAGTCCTACGACCTGGTGTTCATCGACGCCGAACCGATCGACCAGCCGCAGTTCGTGGCCGAAGGAGTACGCCTTCTGCGTTCCGGCGGTGCGATCGTGCTGCACCGGGCCGCGCTGGGCGGCCGGGCCGGCGACGCCTCGGCCAACGACGCGGAGGTCAGCGCCGTGCGTGAAGCGGCCCGGCTCATCGCCGAGGACGAGCGTCTCACCCCGGTGCTGATCCCGTTGGGTGATGGCCTGCTGGCCGCCGCTCGCGACTGACTTTCCCGCCCCTTCCGGCCTCACCCCTCGCCTGCGGGGCGGGGCCGATTTTTTTCTTTACGGATTCCTGACGCGCCACCCCCTTGACCGCGCACTGAACGCATGTTTAGCGTATTGAACATGCGTTCAGTCGATGATCGAACAGCGATGGCCCGGATTCGCGACGCAGCGATCGAGCAGTTCGGGCAACACGGATTCAGCGTGGGGCTACGCACCATCGCCGAGGCCGCAGGCGTCAGCGCCGCCCTGGTGATCCACCACTTCGGTTCCAAGGAAGGCCTGCGCAAGGCGTGCGATGCCTATGTGGCCGAGGTGGTGCGCGAGGCCAAGACCGAGTCCCTGCAGAGCACTGATCCCGCGACCTGGCTGGCCCAGATGGCCGAGATCGAGTCCTACGCGCCGTTGATGGCCTATCTGGTCCGCAGCATGCAGTCCGGCAGCGATCTGGCGAAGACGTTCTGGCGCACCATGGTCGACAACGCCGAGGGGTACCTGGAAGAAGGCGTCCGCACCGGGTTGCTCAAACCCAGCCGTGACCCGCGGGCCCGGGCGCGGTTCATGGCGATCTGCAGTGGCGGCGGGTTCCTGCTGTACCTGCAGATGCATGACGACCCGACGGATCTGCGCCGGGTGCTGCGCGACTACGGCGAAGACATGATGCTGCCCGCCCTTGAGCTCTACTCCGAGGGCCTCATGACCGACTCGACCATGTACGACGCCTTCCTGCATCAACGCGAACAAGGCATTCCGTTCAGTTCCGATCCCAACACCGATACCAAGGAGCCAGCGTGAAGAACTCCGTCGAAATCCGCGGACTGTCAAAATCTTTCGGGCGCACCAAGGCGCTCGACGGGTTGAACCTGACCGTATCCCCCGGCGACGTCACCGGCTTTCTCGGACCCAACGGCGCAGGCAAGTCCACCACGATCCGGGTGCTGCTGGGTCTGCTGCGCGCCGACGGGGGCACCGTGCGACTCCTGGGCGGCGACCCGTGGCGCGACGCCGTCGCGCTGCACCGCCGCATCGCCTACGTTCCCGGCGATGTCACTTTGTGGCCCAACCTGACCGGGATGCAGGCCATCGACTTCTTGTGCCGGCTCCGGGGAAACGGCGTCGACGTCCGGCGCCGCGACGAACTGATCGAACGGTTCGAACTGGACCCGCACAAGAAGGCCCGCACCTACTCCAAGGGCAACCGGCAGAAGGTCGCCATCGTCGCGGCGTTCAGCTGTCATTCCGAGCTCTATATTCTCGACGAGCCGACCTCGGGGCTGGATCCGTTGATGGAAAAGGCATTTCAGCAATGCGTCACCGAGGTGGCCGGCCACGGCGCCGCGGTCCTGCTGTCCAGCCACATCCTGGCCGAAGTCGAGAAGCTCTGCGACAACGTGACGATCATCCGATCCGGACGCACGGTGCGGTCCGGGACGCTGGCCGAATTGCGGCACCTGATGCGCACCAAGGTCATCGCGCGCACCCGCTCCGACGGCCGGGCACTGCAGAACACGCCCTACGTTCACGACTTCACCAGTCACGACGGGGCGGTGAGCTTCTCGGTGGACCGCAACGACCTCGAGTTCGCCCTCGAGCACCTCACAGATCTGGGCATCGCGGATCTGACCGTCGCGCCGGCCTCTCTGGAGGACATGTTCCTGCGCGAGTACCAGGGGGCGACCCGATGACAACGGCAACCGCCGTGGCCCGGCCGCCGGCCCCTGCGCGCGCGGCCACCTCACCGTTCACCGGTACCGCGACGCTGTTGCGGCTGGCACTGCGCCGTGACCGGGTACGCCTCAGCGTGTGGCTGGCGGTGCTGACGTTGATGATGGTGTACGCCCCCAATGCAATTCGGTTGGCCTACCCGGGTGAAGAGCAGAGACTGGCCAGGGTCAACCTGCTCAAGACGCCGGCCGGGATGATGCTCGGCGGACCCATGTTCGGCGTCAATGAGACCGACCTCGGCGTGATGATGGCCAACGAGCTGACACTCACGCTGACCATCGCGACCTCGATCCTGGCGATTCTCACCGTGATTCGTCATACCCGGGCCGAGGAGGAGAACGGCAGCGCCGAACTGGTGCTCTCCTCGGTGGTGGGCCGCTACGCACGGACCGCCGCGGCCCTGATCCTGGTCGGCGGCCTCAACGCCGTCCTCGCGCTCACCATGACCCTGGCCATGGCCTCCACGGGTTTCGCAGTCGTCGACACCGCCGCGATGTGCCTGGGCATCACCGGGGTGGCCATGGTGTTCGGCGCCGTCGCCGCGGTGACCGCACAGCTCTGGCGGCAGGCCCGCACGGCGTCGGGCGCGGCGATGGCGACGCTGGCGCTGGCCGCACTGGTGCGCGGGGCCGGTGACGTGATCGACAACTCGGGCAGCGTCCTGAGCTGGTTCTCCCCGATCGCCTGGGCACAGCAGATGCGGCCGTTCACCGACCTGCGCTGGTGGCCGTTCGGCTTGTTGGTCGTCCTGGCCGTCGCATTGATGGCCGTGGCCGCGGTGCTGGAGCGTCGTCGCCAATACGACGCGGGCACCATCGCATCCGCGGGCGAGAAGCCCGACGCCCCCACCATCACCGGCCCGCTGCGACTGCACCTCACGCTGCAACGCGGCCAGACGATCGGCTGGGCGGTCGGATTGTTCATGGCCGGGCTGGTTTTCGGCTCCATGACCAAGGCGCTGCTGGATGCGGCCAAGACCAACGAGTTGATCGCCCGGTTGCTCTCCGCGACCGGCAACGACGGCATCTACACCACCATGACCCAGTTCCTCGCCGCAGCGGCCACCGCCTACGTCGCATCGTCGGTGCTGCGGGTGTATACCGACGAGCAGAACGGGCTGGGTGAGCCGATACTGGCCGGTGCGGTGTCGCGCCGGCGCTGGCTGTTGGGCGCGGTCTGCTGCGCGCTGGCGGGAGCGGCCGTCCTGATGTTCTGCGCCGGGCTGGGCAACGGGCTGGGCGCCGGACTGACGTTGGGAGAACCGGGTACGGTCGCCCGCCTCACCCTGGCCGCGCTCGCCTATCTGCCCGCACTCGCCGTGGTGGCCGCGATCGCGGCGCTGGCCGTGGCGCTGCGCGCGCCGTGGATCGCCTGGCTGGCAGTCACATTCGTGATCACCGCGTTGTACCTCGGAGCGCTGCTGCGCCTGCCGCGCTGGCTGATCGAGCTGTCCCCGGTGGGACAGACCACCGTGCCGAGCCAGTTCCCCGCCATGGCGCTGGTGGTGATGCTCGTCGCCGCAACGGCTTTGGCGGCCGTTGCGGGCTGGATCTATCGCAACCGCGACGCGGTGTGAACCCGAACAGGAGTCAGACGATGAAACTCGCACTTCAGACAATCGCATCGGGCGTGCTCGGCCTGGTGTTCTTCGCCGCGACGCTGTTCTGGCCGGCGGGCACGTTCCACTATTGGCAGGCCTGGGTTTTCATCGCCGTGTTCATGGCCACCACCGTGGTGCCGAGCATGTACCTGGCAGTCAGGGACCCCGCAGCCTTGCAACGGCGCCTGCACGGCGGGCCGACCGCGGAAACGCGCATCGTGCAGAAGATCGTCATCTGGGCAGTCACCGGCTCGGCCATCGCGGCGTTCGTCCTCAGTGCCCTCGATCACCGGTTCGGCTGGTCCAGCGTGCCGACCGCAGTGGTCGTCCTCGGCAACGTCCTGGTCGCCGTCGGACTCATCCTGGCGCAGACGGTGGTCTTCCAGAACAGCTTCGCCGGCGCCAGCATTCAGGTAGAGGACGAACAGCAACTCGTATCGACGGGTCTCTACGGCCTGGTGCGTCACCCGATGTACTTCGGCGCGGTGTTGATGATGTTCGGCACCCCGCTGGCGCTGGGGTCCTATTGGGCCCTGCTGGTGTCCATCGTCTCGATACCGGTGTTCGGAGTGCGCATCACCGACGAGGAGAAGATGCTGCGCGCCGAACTCGACGGCTACGACGAGTACACCCAGAAGGTCCGCTATCGGCTGTTGCCCTACCTGTGGTGAGCGCAGCGATATGAAGGTCGGTCTGCAGGCCGCCATGTCCTCCGTCATCGGCCTCGCGGTGTTCATGACCCTTGTCTTCGCGCCGGCCGGGACGTTCGACTACTGGCGCGGCTGGGCGTTCATCGCCGTGTTCTCCGCCTTCTCGTTGTTGCCGAGCATCTACCTCGCGCTACGCGATCCAGCGGCACTACGGCGCCGGATGCAGGCCGGGCCGGCCGCCGAGACCCGGCCGGTGCAGAAGTTCGCGAGCGCGATGGCATTCCTGTTGCTCGCGGTCATGATCGTGACCAGTGCGCTGGACCACCGGTTCGGGTGGTCGGCCGTACCCGCGGTCGTGTCGGTGCTCGGAAATGTCTTGGTGGCAACCGGGCTTGGCATCGCGATGCTCGTAGTCATCCAGAACCGCTATGCGGCCGCCAACGTCAGGGTGGAGGCCGGCCAAGCGGTGGTGTCCACCGGGCTGTACGGGCTCGTCCGGCATCCGATGTACATCGGCAATGTGATCATGATGGTCGGCGTACCGCCGGCCCTCGGCTCGTACTGGGCGCTGCTGCTCGTCATCCCCGGGCTGGCGCTGCTGACGGTGCGCATCGTCGACGAGGAGACGATGCTGCACACCGAACTCGACGGCTACGACGAGTACGCCCGGAAGGTCCGCTACCGGCTGTTGCCCTACGTCTGGTGAGCCACGACGCGGGCGGCGGCTTCGACGGCCGCCGCCCGGCGCGCGGCCAGGACGGCCGGATCGTCGGTGGCCACGTCGGGATGCGGCAGGTGAGCCCAGGCCAGGCCGATCCCGAACAGCATCGCGATCAGATCGCTCGGGTGCCAGGCCGGGTCGACGTGACCGCCGGCCTGGGCCGCTTCGATCGCGGCGACGGCTTGAGCATGCGCAGGGGGCCCGCCGGTCTCGGGTTCATCGAGACTGAACCCCTCGAGTTGGGCCCAGGTGATCATGCGCAGATGTTCGGGCCGGCGGCAGGCCAGGTCGTAGATCTCGCCGACGAATTCGGGGACCGCGTCCGATCGCAGGGTGACCGACCGGAAGAACTCGGCCGCGTCGGCGGCGAACACCTCGCGGAACAGGGTTTCCTTGTCCCCGAAGTGTGCGTACAGCCGTTCCTTGCTGGCGTGCGCCGTACGGGCGATGCGGTCGACCCGGGCACCGGCCAAGCCGTACCGGGCGAACTCGGCCCGCGCGGCAGCCAGGATCTCGTCCCGCAGTTCCGTCGTGCTTCTCACAGGAATATCTTAACAGACGAACTAGTTCGTTCGGTAGGATCGGAGTCAACAGCGCCACGAGGAGCACAGCCCATGTCAGTCACCAAGATCGACGAGATCATGAATCAACCCAGCCACGTCCAAACCCTGCGCCGGGCGGTGGAAGCCGTCGCCGACGGCGTCGACCCCCTGGTCAATCTCTACCGGCCCTATGTGGACGGCCTGGAGAACCTGCCCCGCGACGGCCGATTCCTGTTGGTGGGCAACCACACCCAGTTCGGCACCGAGACCCTGCTGATCCCGTACGTGGTGCGCCGCGAGATCGGGATGCGAGTCCGCCCGCTCACCGACCGCCGCTTCGGCGACATGCCCCGGCCCGTCTCCGATCTCATGGCGGCCTGCGGGGCCGTCGTCGGGTCCCCCGAGGGGGCCGGCGAGCTGATGGAGCACGACGAACCCGTCATGGTCTTTCCCGGCGGTGGCCGCGAGATCGGCAAGTTCAAGGGCGAGCAGTACAAGTTGCGCTGGGAGGGCCGCGCCGGATTCGCGCGCGTCGCCATCGAACACGGCTACCCCATCGTCCCCGTCGCGCTGGTCGGCGGCGACGACGTCTACGTGGGCGTGACGACCCGTGACCACTGGCTCGGCAGGCTCAGCCAGACGGTCAGCGAGAAGCTGACCGGTCAGCGTGACATGGCCATGCCGCTGGTCCGCGGTGTCGGCCCCACCCTGATCCCGCGTCCGCAGCGCATGTACCTACAGTTCGCCGAGCCGATCGGCACGGCCAAACCGGCGCGGGTCTCGGATGCGACATGGGTCGATACCGTCAAGCACCAAACCCAGGAATCGCTGGAACAGAGCCTCGACGAACTGCTGACCATCCGCCGCGAGGACCCCTACCGCGAACTGAACCCACTGGCCTGGCGCAACGCGGCCCAGAGCGGATAACGGCGAACCGCCCGGGCCCGGGCGGAGTTCGCCGCATACTGCAGTAATGGAACTGTTGACCGGCTTTGGCCTGGCCACTGCGGCGGGGCTCAACGCCTACATCCCGTTGCTGGCCCTGGGCCTGCTGTCACGCTTCACCCATCTGGTGTCACTGCCGGCGGGGTGGTCCTGGCTGGAGAACGGCTGGGTCATGGCGATCGTCGCGGTCCTGCTGATCGTCGAGGTGGTCGCCGACAAGATCCCGGCACTCGACTCCGTCAATGACACCATCCAGACCTTCGTCCGCCCGACCGCGGGAGGCATCGTATTCGGGTCGGGCACCGCATCGCAGACCGCCGCGGTGGCAGACCCGGGTGCCTTCGCCCAGTCCGGTCATTGGATTCCGGTGGCGATCGGTGCGATCACCGCACTGGTGGTCTCGTTGACCAAGTCGACGGTGAGACCGGCCGCCAATGTCGCCACCGCCGGGGTCGCGGCACCCGTGCTGTCCACGGTCGAGGACGTCACGAGCATCGGACTGGTCTTCGTGGCGATCCTGCTGCCGATCCTGGTGCTCGTTGCGCTGCTCGCGCTGATCTGGGGCGCCTTCCGGCTATGGCGGTGGCGCAAGCGACGGGGCGAGGCCAAGATCGGCGCCAACGCCCGCACCAATGCAGCGCCGCGACCTGCCGCGGTAGACCCCTGGGAGTGAACCCGGACTGACGCCGCGACGCGTCAGATCCAAACACCCTTGCCGACGGCGACCACGCCGCCCGCGCTGATCGCGAACCGCTCCCGGTCCTTGTCGAGGTCGACGCCCACCATCTCGCCCGGACCTACCACCACGTTCTTGTCCAGAATGGCGTGGCGTACCACCGCGCCCCGGCCGATCCGCACGCCCGGCATCAGCACGCTGCCCTCCACGATGGCGCCGTCGTCGATCGCCACGTTGGAGGACAACACCGAATTGCGCACCGAGGCAGCCGAAATGATGCTGCCCGCACCGACCACCGACTCCTGCGCCGAACCGCCGTTGACGAATTTGGCGGGCGCCAGGTTCTCCGACTCGCCGCGGATCGGCCAGCGCTTGTTGTAGAGGTTGAACACCGGGTGCACCGACACCAGGTCCATGTGCGCGTCGTAGAACGCGTCCAGGGTGCCGACGTCGCGCCAGTAGCCGTGGTCGCGTTCGGTGGCTCCGGGCACCTCGTTGTTGTTGAAGTCGTAGACCGCCGCCATTCCGTCGGACACCAGCCGGGGAATGATGTCCCCGCCCATGTCGTGGTCGGAGTGGTCGTCGTCGGCGTCGGCGCGGATCGCGTCGATCAGCACCTTGGTGGTGAAGATGTAGTTGCCCATCGACACGAAGGTCTGCTCGGGGTCGTCGGGCGTACCCGGTGGATCCGCGGGCTTTTCGACGAATTCCCTGATGCGCCCGGAGTCGTCGGCGTCGATGCAGCCGAAGGCGCTGGCCTCGGCGCGCGGCACCCGGATCCCGGCCACGGTGGCCCCGGCCCCGCTGTCGATGTGGAACCGCAGCATCTGCTCGGGATCCATGCGGTACACGTGGTCCGCGCCGAAGATGATGATGTAGTCCGGATCTTCGTCGTAGATCAGGTTGAGCGATTGGTAGATCGCATCCGCCGATCCGGTGTACCAGCGCGGGCCGAGCCGCTGCTGGGCCGGCACGGGCGTGATGTACTCACCGGCCAGGCCCGAGAGCCGCCAGTTCTGCGAGATGTGACGGTCCAGTGAATGCGACTTGTATTGCGTCAGAACGCAGATCCGTAGGTATCGGGCGTTCACCAGGTTCGACAGCACGAAGTCGATCAGCCGGTAGGCACCGCCGAAGGGAACTGCCGGCTTGGCGCGATCGGCTGTCAACGGATACAGCCGTTTGCCCTCTCCCCCGGCCAGAACGATGCCCAGCACATGTGGCAACTCCCTCATGCGTCCAAACCTATCCGCCAACCAGCAACGCGGCCAGCCAATGGCAACAGAAGTGTCCGGCGTGTAGCTGGACCCACCGCGACCTACTACCGTCTCGGATATGCGGGTGTCCATGATGACTCGGGAATATCCACCCGAGGTGTACGGCGGTGCCGGGGTGCACGTGACCGAACTCGTCGCGCAGTTGCGTCAGCTGTGCGATGTCGACGTCCATTGCATGGGGGCTCCGCGAGACGGGGCCTTCGTGGCGCAACCCGACCCCGCGCTGCGCGGCGCCAACGCGGCGTTGTCGACGCTGTCCGCGGACCTCAACATGGTCAACTCCGCGGCGGCGGCCACGGTGGTGCACTCGCACACCTGGTATGCCGGGATGGCCGGGCACCTGACCGGGCTGCTCTACGGCATCCCCCACGTGCTGACCGCGCACTCGCTTGAGCCGCTGCGCCCGTGGAAGGCGGAGCAGCTGGGCGGTGGCTACCGGGTGTCGTCATGGGTGGAGCGCACCGCCATCGAGGCCGCCGACGCGGTGATCGCAGTGAGCTCCGGTATGCGCGACGACGTGCTGCGGACCTATCCTGCGCTCGACCCCGGCCGGGTGCACGTGGTGCGCAACGGGATCGACACCGACGTCTGGTACCCGACTCCGCCTGCCGACACCGACTCGGTGCTCGCCGAGCTCGGGGTCGATCTGAGCCGCCCGATCGTGGCGTTCGTCGGGCGCATCACCCGCCAGAAGGGGGTGGCGCACCTGGTGGCCGCCGCCCACCGGTTCAGCCCCGAAGTGCAGTTGGTGTTGTGCGCGGGCGCCCCCGACACCCCCGAGATCGCCGCCGAGGTGTCCTCGGCAGTGGCCGAGCTGGCGCGGGCCCGCTCCGGGGTGTTCTGGGTACGCGAAATGCTGCCGATCAACAAAATTCGGGAAATACTCTCCGCTGCAACAGTTTTCGTGTGCCCGTCGGTGTACGAGCCGTTGGGCATCGTGAACCTGGAAGCGATGGCGTGTTCGACGGCGGTGGTCGCCTCCGACGTCGGCGGTATCCCCGAGGTCGTCGCCGACCACCAGACCGGGCTGCTCGTGCACTACGACGCCACGGACCCGCGCTTCTTCGAGATGCGCCTGGCCGACGCGGTCAACTCACTGGTGGCCGAGCCGGAAACCGCCCGTAAGTACGGCGAGGCCGGACGCCAGCGGTGCATCGCGGAGTTCTCCTGGGCGCACATCGCGGAACAGACCCTGGAGATATACCGCAAGGTGTCCGCCTGAGCGGACACCTTGCAGGTCGATCAGCTGGTGACGGACTTGAGTTCGTCGCCCAGCGCAGCGGCCTCGTCGGGAGTCAGTTCGACAACGAGGCGCCCACCGCCTTCCAGCGGTACTCGCATAACGATTCCTCGCCCCTCTTTGGTTGCTTCCAGTGGACCGTCACCAGTCCGGGGCTTCATCGCCGCCATCGAGTGCTCCCTCCAACAGTGCCGACCCGCGTCAGCGGGCCAGGTTGGGGCCGAAGCCGCCCACTCGTTGGCGGCACCCGGCGTTGAACTGCTACTGAACTACCCCTATTGTTCCTTATCCGCAGCGGTGGTTGTGCAAAGACCCGTCGGATACCGACCGAAGGCATGATTTACCGGTCAACAATTACTGCGCCGGCACCCAGCAGGCCGCGATATGGTCGTCGACCATCCCGGTGGCCTGCATCAACGCATACGCCGTGGTGGGGCCGACGAACTTGAAGCCCCGGCGCTTGAGCTCCTTGGCCATGGCGGTCGATTCCGGGGTCACCGCGGGCACTTCGGCCAGGTCAGCGGGCCGCGGCCGGGCCGGCGGGGCGAACGACCACAGCAGCTCGGCCAAATCGACGTCGAGCTCGGTGACCGCCCTGGCGTTGGCGATGGTCGCGAGGACCTTGGCCCGGTTGCGCACGATGCCGGAGTCGGCCATCAACCGCTCGACGTCGTCGTCGGTGTACTTCGCCACCGTGTCGGCGTCGAACCCGTCGAACGCGGCGCGGAAATTCTCCCGCTTACGCAGGATGATCAACCAGCTCAGCCCACTCTGAAAGGCCTCAAGGCTGATCCGCTCGAACAGGGCACCGGAATCACGCAGCGGCCGCCCCCACTCCGTGTCGTGATAGTCGCGGTAGAGCGTGGAATCCCCCGCGGCGTCCACCGCCCAGCCACACCGGATGCGGCCGTCCGCGGTCATGGCTCCTCCGGGGTGCGGACCTCTCCTGCGGTGGCCGACACCTCCTCGTCGTCGGCGTCCTCGTCGTCGTCGAAGTCGTCGGGCACACCGTAAGCCGCGCGTACCGCGGCAAGTTCCCCGCGGACCGCGTCCAGTTCACGGCCCAGCCGATCCAGGACCCAGTCCACCTCGCTGGTCTTGTAACCGCGGACGACCTGGGCGAACTTGAGGCCATCCACATCGGCACCGGTGACGCCCGAGGCGGGCAGGACCGTGGCGGTCGTGCCGCGTGGGAGCGGCGGCAGCGTCTCGCCCCGGCCGAAGATGACGCTGCCCAGACCGAACAGCACCGTGGCCACCAGAACCAGCACCACCAGGTACAGCAGTATCAGTGTCACCGCACACACCGCGCAATCACGTAGGGATTCGAGTCCATCAGGGTCCACTATCCACGACGACACCGACGAGATCCGGCACGACCTCGCCGACCGGTTGATGGGTTATGTGGGTATACGCCGCCAAGAGTCGTCAAGTTGATCCCGACGAAAGGTGAACCCATGCTCGGCAACAACACACCGGCGTGCACCGTGCGCATCGCCGGAGCCGCGACGGTGATGGCAGCAGTCGTCGCCTGTGGGGGCGGTCAATCCCCGACCGCCTCGAGCCCGGTAGAGCCGGGCCGGACCAGCGCGGCCGCCCCCGCTGACAACACCGCCCTGCTGGCCGCGGCGGACACGGTCCGCGGCACCGTTCCCGACAGCACCGTGATCTCGGTCGAAAGCGAGCGCAACAACACGCAATGGGAGGTTCAGGTCGTCACCCCCGATGGCATCGAGCACGAGGCCGAGGTTTCCGCGGATGGTGCCACCGTCCTAAACAGCCCAGTCGCCAAACCGGAAGACGCCAAGGACGTCGCCAAACACCGGAGCCGTCTCCAGGCGGCCAAGCTCGACCACCGCGCGGCGGTGGACGCGATCACCAAGACCGTCGACGGCCGGATCACCGAGTTGAATCTGGATGACCGCGATGGCGGCACCGTGGTGTGGGAAGCCGACGTCATCGACTCCGCGAACTCTCTTCACGAGGTCAGTGTCGACGCCGCAACAGGTGACGTCGTCGCCCGGAATTGACCGTCAGCGCGGGCGCAGGGTGACCATGGGCGGGCGGTCGGCCAGGGAGACCGACGACACCCGCGGGGTGAAGTCGTCACCGTCGGCGTAGAACTGCGTCAGCCCCACCCCCGAATCGGCGATCCCACAGCGCGACAGCAGGGTCGCGATGACCTGCCGGCTCATCGAGGCCAGCTCGGTCAGCGGACGGTTGCGGTGCGCCCGTACGCCCAGGTTCACCTGCGCGATGGCGTCCAGGCCGAGCCGGTCGTAGGTGTCGACCAGCAGACCGATCTCGACGCCGTAGCCGGGCGCGAACGGTACCGAGGTCAACAGCTCGCGGGTGCCCGCGTATTCGCCGCCCAGCGGCTGCAGCACGCAGTTCAGCTCGGGGCGCAGCGAGGCCAGCAGCGGACGCGCCACCAGCTCGGTGACCCGGCCACCGCCGTTGGCGTCCTCGGCGCCGCTGACCTTGAGCGGTCGCCGGTAGAACCCCTTGACCAGGTGGACCCCGTCGGCGGTGAGCAGCGGGCCCAGAAGCTTGGGGACGAACATCGGGTCGGGGTCGATCAGGTCGGAGTCGACGAAGGCGATGATGTCGCCCGTGGTGGCGGCGAGGGAGCGCCAGAGCACCTCGCCCTTGCCGGGCTGCGGCGCGACCTCGGGCAGCGCGACCTCGCGACTGATCACCCGGGCCCCGGCGGCGACCGCACGGATCTCGGTGTCGTCGGTGGAACCCGAATCGAGCACGATCAGCTCGTCGACCAGCCCGCCCAGCAGTGGCGTGATGGTCTCCACGACGGAGGCGACGGTTTCTTCCTCGTTGAGGGCGGGCAGCACCACCGACACCGTGCGGCCGGCCT
Source organism: Mycobacterium sp. 134 (assembly GCF_048282715.1). Lineage (NCBI taxonomy): Bacteria > Bacillati > Actinomycetota > Actinomycetes > Mycobacteriales > Mycobacteriaceae > Mycobacterium > Mycobacterium sp. 134. Next base: position 1,692,458 of record NZ_JBLVUN010000008.1, on the reverse strand, counting down.
TGGCGGCCTCCAGTTCGGCGATGGTCCAGCTCGGCCGGTTCCAGCTGTGGTCGGTCAGCCAGCGGTGTCCAACGACGCCGTCGGCAATGGACAGTTCAGGCAGTGCAGTCATGCCAGTCCCCTCACTGTTCGTGCGGGTGCCCGCACTCCCTGGATCGACGCGACCATCTCCAGTACGCGCCGTGTGGGTCCGACCTCGTGTACCCGGAACATCGCGGCACCATCCGCGGCGGCCAGTGCCGTCGCTGCCAGGGTGCCCTCCAGGCGTTCGGTCAGATCCACACCCAGAGTCTCCCCGACAAAATCCTTGTTGCTCAGCGCCATCAGGACTGGCCATCCGGTCTTAACAAGATCTTTTACGTGGCGCAACAAACTAAGACCGTGATGAGTGTTTTTACCGAAATCATGGGTTGGGTCGATCAGGATCCGGTCCCGCGGCACTCCCGTTGCTACCGCCCGCTCGGCCGCGCCGGTCACCTCGGCGATGACGTCGTCGACGACACCGCGTTCGGTGATCCCGTAGTTCACCCGGAACGGCCGGGTGCGCGGCACCGCGCCGCCGGTGTGCGAGCACACCAGACCGGCGCCGAATTCGGCGGCCACCTCGGGCAGTCCCGGATCCGCCCCCGCCCAGGTGTCGTTGATCAGGTCGGCCCCGGCCGCGCAGGCCTGCTTGGCCACCGCCGCGCGCCAGGTGTCGACGCTGATCAGCTGGTCGGGATAGGTGGTGCGCAGCCATTCGATGAACGGCACGACGCGGGCGATCTCCTCGTCGGCGTCGACCATGCTGCCCGGGCCCGCCTTGACCCCGCCGACATCGATCACGTCGGCGCCCTCGTCGATCACGCGCTGCGCTGCGGCCTTGGCGGCGTCGTCGCTGAAGGTGGCCCCGCGGTCATAGAACGAGTCCGGCGTCCGGTTGACGATGGCCATGATCAGCGCACGGTCGCCCGCAACCGGGCGTCCGCAGAACTGGCCGTTGAACGTCGACAACACGCCTCCATAGTGCCTGGTGCGGTGAGCCCGTCTACTTGGGCCGCTTACCGGCCGTCACTTCGTCGGCGTACTCCGGGTAGAACGGCACGTAACCGTCTTCCTTGCCCGCCAGCACATACAGCGGATCCTTGATGTCGGATCCGTAGCCCTGCTTGCGCAGGTCGACCTTCTGGCTCTTGAACGTCGAGGTGTGGGCCAGTTCGGTGACGACGCGGACGAACAACGGCACGGCGTAGGACGGCAGATGCCCGAAGAACGCGTCGGCCAACGCCTTGCCGTCGAACTCCTTGCCGTCCTTGAGCTGCACCGCGGCCATCCCGGCCCGGCCTTCGGCGCCGGGCACCTCGACGCCGAACACGGTGCACTCCTCGATCAGCGGATTGCTGGCCACCGCGGCCTCCACCTCGGTGGTGGCCACGTTCTCGCCCTTCCACCGGAAGGTGTCACCGAGCCGGTCGGCGAACGCGGCGTGACCCAGCCCCTGGGAGCGCATCAGGTCGCCGGTGTTGAACCAGACGTCGCCTTCCTTGAAGGCGTTGCGCACCAGCTTCTTCTCGCTGGCGGCCTTGTCGGTGTAGCCGTCGAACGGCTGCAGCGCATTGATCTTCGACAGCATCAGCCCCGGCTCGCCACGCTTGACCTTGCGCAGCCGGCCGTCGGCGCCGCGGGCGGGTTCGCCGCTGTCGGCGTCGTATTCGACGAAGGCAACGGGGCTCGGGCAGATGCCGGTGGACTTCGAGACGTTGAAGACGTTGACGAAGGCGGTGTTGCCCTCGCTGGCGGCGTAGAACTCGCAGACGCGCGGGATGCCGAACCGCTGGGTGAATTCGTCCCAGATGGCCGGTCGCAGCCCGTTGCCGACGATCACCCGCACCTTGTGGGCGCGATCGGTCGGCTTGGGCGGCTGGTTGAGCAGGTAGCCGCAGATCTCGCCGATGTAGACGAACGCAGTGGCGTCGTAGGCGATGACCTCGTCCCAGAACCGGGATGCCGAGAACGACTTACCCAGGGCCAGCGCGGCACCCGAGTTCAGCGCCGATCCGACCGAGACGGTCAGGGCGTTGTTGTGATAGAGCGGCAGGCAGCAGTACAGGGTGTCGTCGCTGTGCAGCCGCAGCCCGAGACCGCCGAACCCGGCCAGGGCGCGCAGCCAGCGGTAGTGCGTCATGACGCTGGCCTTGGGCATGCCGGTGGTGCCCGAGGTGAAGATGTAGAAGGCCTTGTCCTTGGCCAGGACGGCCGACGTGCTGGCGGGGTTGGTGGTCGGCGCGGTGGACGCCAGCCGGCGCAGCTCCTCGACCGTGATCAGGCCGTTGGGCTCGGCCCCACACTCGTTGACGTGCTCGACCAGATCGGACTCGGCCACCACCGCCGCGGCCTGGAGCAGACCGAAGCTGTGGGCCAGCACCTTGCCGCGCTGGTGGTAGTTGAGCATGCCTGCGACGGCACCGCACTTGACGATCGCGAGCATCAGCAGCACGGCGTCGGGCGAGTTGCGCAGCATCACCCCGACGACGTCGCCGTGGCCGACGCCTTTGGCGGCGAGGACGGCCGCGTAGCGGTTGACCGTCTCGTTGGCCTCGCGATAGGTGATGCGCTCGTCGCCGAACTTGAGGAACACCCGGTCGGCGTACTGGGCGGCCCGCTCCTGGAACACCTTGCCGATCGAGGTCTTGGCCGTGGGCCGAGCCATCATTCCGGTGAGCACGCCGCGTGCGATGACCGGCGCATCCATCAGCAGACCGGGTACCTGGCTGGCGAGGTCGAGTAGGCCGACGCTGCTCCTGGTGCCCGATTTCTGGTCGGTCATGCGGTCTCCCCCTGCGCGTTGTTATGGGTCTCGAGATGGCTCTCGTGTGGCCAACACCATAACCGCGCTGGTAACCGCCGTTACCGCCGGTTCTATGTAAGCGTCGCGCACACGTCGAGCGCTGCGGCGACCTCGTCGACGACGATCAGCCGGTCGAGGGCCTGGCTACTCACATAGCCAGAGTCGACGAGTCCGCGCAACCAGTTCAACAATCCGTCGTAGTGGCCGAACGGATCGAGCAGCACCACGGGCTTCTCGTGCATCCCCAGGTAGCCCGCCGTCCAGGCCTCGAAGAACTCTTCCAGTGTGCCGATGCCACCGGGCAGCGCGATGAATGCGTCGGAGCGGTCTTCCATCTCCTTCTTGCGTTCCCGCATGGTGTCGGTGACCACCAGTTCTGCGGCGTCCACGTCGGCAAGTTCGCGATGCACGAGCGCCTTGGGGATCACGCCGACCGTGCGTCCGTTGCACGAGCGTGCCGCCCGTGCGACCGCGCCCATCGCCGAGACGTTGCCGCCGCCGGAGACCAACGTCCATCCGCGCTTGGCGATCGCCACCCCGACCTCGCTGGCCAAGGCCAGCAGCTCGGGATGGGTGGGGCCAGAAGCGCAATAGACACACACCGCAAACTCGCGGTCAGTTTCACCGGACACGTACACACGGTAAAGGTTGCTGGTGAACCGCCGATGTCCGGTGGGCGATGTCGGTTGGTGATGGACTCAGACCCGCTGCGCAGGGACACTGAACGGAACGCGGAGGGGCGAACCTGGTGACTGACGACGTCGATCAACCGACACGGTTGAGCCGCGAGTTCATTCTGGACACCGCGATCGAGCTGATCGACCGCGACGGTCTGACGAAACTGACCATGCGGCGGCTGGGCACGGCCTGCGGTGTGGAGGCGATGGCGCTCTACCGCTATGTACACAGCCGGGGGGACCTGCTGACCGGCGTCGTCAACCACATCGTGGACCGCCTCTACACCGATCAGCTCGCCGCGCGCCGGCAGGAGGACGGTTGGCAGGACTTCCTGCTCCGGCTCGGTCACGGCGTGCGTCAGATCGCCATCGAACATCCCGAGGTGTTCCCGCTGGTGGCGACCGAGGCGCCGGAGGCCCCGTGGGTGCGGCCGCCGCTGCGCAGCCTGCGCTGGATGGAGACGTTTCTCGAGACCCTGATCTCCTACGGGTTCAGCGACAACGCCGCCGTGGCCGCCTACCGCACGTACACCACGTTCCTGGTGGGCCAGTTGCTGCTGGAGGTGTCCGCGCGCGGTGTCGCGCTCAGCCCTGACGAGGCCGTCCTCGACGACGAGCCGCGACCAGATACCTCGCTGGCGGATTACCCGAACCTGCGACGACTCCAACCGATGCTGGCCGAGGACCACAGCACCGACGAGTTCGAGGAAGCGTTGGAGGCCCTGCTCGACCGCATCGAAACCTGGCTGGGCAGCCCCTGACCACAATCATGATCAGTCGCGTTTACAACGTAAACTTCGACGGTTATGCTCGATTTCATCGTGGAATCGACCCAGCAAAATCACGAGCTGCACTGGACGGCTCGCACCGCACCCGAAGGCCTCATCGTTCAGGTCTCCGGACAGGTCGACGCGCACAACGAATCCGTCTGGCAGCGCATGCTCAACGAGTCGGCCGCCGCCGTTGGTGAATCCTCGGTGCTCGTCGTCGACGCCGGGTCCCTGGAATTCATGAGCTGTGGGGCACTGGTCATGCTGGCCAAACAGAGCGTCGACAGTCGCCAGCACGGAGTCACGGTGCGCCTGGTCATCCGTCAGCCGAGCATCCGGCGAATCATCACCGAATGTGGCATGGACGACGCGGTGTCGGCGCATCCAGACCTCGATTCGGCGTTGAACGGCCACGGCCCCCCATAGGATTCGGTGGATGGCTGTCGACTGGGTGATCGCACCGCGTGACCGCGTACTCGACGGCTTGGAGGCCGGCCTGCACGAGCGCTGCGGCGCAGCGCTACTCGGCCCGGCGGGTGTCGGCAAGACGTCCGTGGCCCGCACCGCGGCCGAACATCTCGCCACCGATTTCCGGCGGGTCGTATGGATCACCGGCACCGAATCGGCCGCCGCGATTCCGTTCGCGGCGGTCGCGCACTTGATCGACATCCCGGCGACGGGCAGGACCGCCGATGTGCTCCGGGCCGCACGTGAAGCACTCGGGTCCGAGCTGTTGCTGGTCGTCGACGACGCGCATCTGCTGGACCGGTTGTCGGCCGCCCTGGTGTACCAACTCGCGGTGAGCGGCGCGGCCAAACTCATCGTCACCGCCGTCGCGGCACAGGCACCCGATGACGTCGTGGCGTTGTGGGGTGACGGCCTGGTGAGTCGCGTCGAGATGTCACCGCCGGGCCACGATGACGCCCGGCTGGCCGATCAGGTGGCCGCTTTTCTCGCCGAGCTGCCCGACGGTGCCGTCGCCGTCCTGCGGCAACTCGCGGTCCACGATCCGCTGCCACTTGCCGATCTGGCGGCGTTGACCAGCGACGAGGCTGTGCAGGAGGCGCAGCGATCCGGCGTCGTGCGCGTCGATGAGGCAGTCGCGCGGTGCGTGCATCCGTTGTTTCTCACCGCGATGCGGGCCACGATCGGGGGGCCTGACCTGCGTCGGCTGCGCAGCGCTCTGGTCGAGAGGTTGTCCGCGGCGCCTCGCCCCGGCGTGGTGGACCGGCTGCGGATGGCGGTGCTGGCACTCGACAGTGATGTCCCCCTGCCCGCGGACGAGCTCGTCGACGCGGCCGGCGAGGCGCTTCGCCTGGGCGACCTGGAATTGAGCGAGCGGCTGGCCCGGGCTGCGACGGCTTCGGGTGATGAACTCGGCGCGGAGTCCGGCGCCGGTTTCAAGGGGCTGCTCACCCTGGCGTATGCGCTGGCCTGGCAGGGCCGCGGCCGTGAGGCCGATTCCGTCCTCGGGCAGATCGATCCGGCCGGCCTGCCCGAGGACCAGTTGATGGCGTGGGCACTGCCTCAGGCGGCCAACCAGTTCTGGATGCTGTCGGAACCCGAGCGCGCCACCGCCTTCCTGAGGGCCACCCGCCGCCGGGTGTCGACGCCGGCGGCACAGACCACGCTCGATGCGCTGGCGGCGACCTTCGCGATGAATGCCGGTGCGCCACAACGGGCACTGGGTCTCGCGCAGGAGGTCCTGGCCTCCCCCGCCGCCGATGACACGGCGCTCGGCTGGGCCGGGTCGACGGCGGCGCTCAGTTGTGCGCGGACCGGGCTTTTCAACCAGGTCGACGCGATGGCACGGCGGGCGCTCGCGGCGGGGCATCCCGGCCTGCTGCGGTTCACCAGCGGATTCGGCCAGACCACGGCGTTGTTGATGACCGGCCGGCTCGACCAGGCCCAGGACATGGCCCGCAACATCACCGATTTCACCCAACTGCTGCAGCCCGGTCGCGCGATCGGCGAGGTGTTGACGGCCGACGTGCTACTGGTTCGCGGTCAACACGACGAGGCGATTACCTTGTTGCGCAAGGCAACCGCCGCGCTCGCGCCGACCGGATACTCCTGGGGGCCACTGGGCTGGATGCTGTTGGCGCAGGCCCTCGGTCAACGCGGCATGCCGGTCGAGGCCGGAAAGGCACTGTCGCGGGCGGAATCCCGGCACGGGCTCAAGTCGATGCTGTTCGCGCCGGAATTGGCGCTGGCGCGAGCCTGGACCTGCCACGCCCGGAAGGATTCGGTGGGTGCGGTGACCGCGGCCCGCGAGGCCGCCAAGGCCGCTGAGCGCGGTTACCAGTACGCGGTGATGCTGCGGGCTCTGCACGATTGCGTGCGGCTGGGCGACACCCGCGCCGTCGATGCGCTGGTGAGGGTGGATCTGGATTGCGTGTTCGGTCAGCTGACGTTGGACCACGCCCGCGCGCTGGCGGCCGGGGATGGCGCGGCGTTGCGAGATGTGTCGGCCCGGTACCGCGAGCTCGGGATGCTCGCCGCCGCCGACGATGCCGCAGGTCAGGCTCACGCCTGAGTGAGTTGGTGCGTCTGACGCCTGCGGCAGGGCCATAAACTAGGTCGATTGTGGCCATCGGGGAGGTGCCGGCGTGAGCGCGCTTGACGGGTTCTATTCGACATGGAACAAGGCGCGGGAAACCTTCGGAGTTGGTACCCCGACCGACGGCTCGCAGCACGACGGCAGCTCGCAGCTGCTGCGCATGAAGGGCGTGGTCGAATCGGCTGCCCAGAATGATGGCTGGCAAGGAAAGGGCGCCGAGTCCTACGCCGCGGCAAACAAGCAGCATGCCGGCGTCTACGGCAAGCTCGCTGAGCTCGACAAGCAGATGGCCGCCGAAGTAACCAACGCGGCCAACATCGTCACCAACGGACGCACGCAACTCGACACCACGAAGTCCTGGGTCGACAGCGCATAGAGCGATTAATGCATTTCAACGCAGATGGCGGGCAACTTGAGATTCCACCGGAGTCGACGGAAAGCAGGGACCGCTCGATTTTCGAAAGTGCGCTGAAAAACTACTTCAGCAATGTGAACGATGTGATTAGCGACCCGCTAGACGACTACGACAAAGCTTACCGCGATGTTCTCAAGTAAAATTCTTGCGACAGCCAGCCTGGCGATTGGCCTGACATTGGTCTCCGCATGCGAAATCCACAATGAGCCATCGGCACCACCGGCGACGCAAAGCAAAGCATCTGCGCTGCCCGCACCACGTTTTCCGAATTGGCCAGCCCAACTCAACGATTTCAGGTTCCATTGGTCAGCCGCACCAGGAGTAGACCTTGAAACCGGTCCGGCTGTCGCCTTGCGGGCGTATGTCGAGTCTTATCGACTCGCCGGACTCTCCGGGGGAGACTCGACGGCCGTGTATCCAGGCTTCATGCGATCTACCCCGGAGAACGCCGGAACGCCTGACAACCCAGACACCCTTTTCCAACTCGCGCAGGTTCGACCTAAGACACGTGCAGAACTCGAAGCCAACGGCTGGACTCACGAGGAGCGTCAGTACTACGGGTACCAGCCGACCCACGTTTTGAGCCTCGCGCCCCAAGGCGACGGCTACCGCGCCACCGTTTGCCTCGGGCTCTACCCGATATACGAAACCGTTGCCGAAGGCAACAAGTACGTTTCCACTTCAGCAGATCCGACGACCGGGCAATTCCGGTATGGGGACTGGCAAATGGTTGAGATCTGGCGCGTGGAACTAACAGACCAGCGCCCACGTGCGACCAATGCCCCCGCGGCTCCTGTCACAGCCCAACTGGGCCCGTTGCCTGCTCCAGTCGACGATGTCTTTGGCCCCTGGTTCATCAGCGGCTCAAGTTCGGCTCTCTGGGGGCCTCCCGGCGAAGGCGAGTACATCGATCCCCCAGAGATTCGCAAACAATGCGAAGACGCAATGCCCGAAGATGCAGCAACTCGTAGGGCGATGGCCACAGGATTTCACGACAGTCCACCACCGCACGGAGATCCGGTCCCTGGCTGGCCAGCCAAAACTCAATAAACTTGCCGCGCAGAACCCACCCGCGCCGACAGTAGAATGCCCAGTTAGACCGCACGATCTCCAGGGGGCCCGATGAACCAGCTCGTCGCCAACACAGGCGCGATCACCGGCCTGCAAGGCATCGTCGACGGCGTCAGCGGTGATATCAACAGCTTCAAGAGTTCGTTCGCCGGTCCGACGGACCTCGCGTCCAGCCACGGCGCCATCGGCTTCCCGATGCAGAACGCATTCGACGGTGCCTCGTCCTCCCGTGAAGGTGCCCTCGGCGCGACCCAGGTCGCCGCGGGCAAGATGGCCGAATTGCTCGGCAAGGCCTCGCAGGCATACGCACGCGGTGACACGGATGCCGCCGAGCGGCTCAAGGCCCAGGCCGATGCGCTCGGCGGAGGGAAATCGTCGGCGTCCGCGGCCGGCGGCGGGTCAGGTGGCTCCGAAGCCGCGAGCTCGGGAGCCGGCGGTGCGGGCCAGATGATGGGCCAGTTCAGCCAGATGGCCGGGCAGATGGCGCAATCCATCACCCAGCCGCTCCAAGGCCTGAGCCAAGCGATGACGCAGGTGCCGCAGCAGGTCATGCAGGGTGTGCAGGGCATTGTCGAAGCCGCCACCCAGGCTGCCGGAGGCGGTGGCGATGCTGCCGCCATGGCGGCCGACGCCGGTGGCACCGGGGCCGAGGAAGCCGTCAAGGCAGCTGATCACCAGGGCCCCGGCGATGGCACCGGGAGCGACCCAGCTGGTCAGCACGACGGTAGAGACGACAAGAAGGACGACGCCGAGCCCCGCAACCATGACGACGATCCCCACACCCCGGCCGAGGCCGGGGCCGGGGCGGATCGGCACACCGAGCAACTCGGCGACCGCGCCTCAGCCGGCGTGGCGTCCGAGGACGGCTTCGGCGTCGGCCCAGTGCCGACGCAGGTCCACAACATCAACCCGCGGCGGATGTAGCGCTCAACCCTCCATTGTCCAGCCGTAGCCACCGGTCGATGCCGATGGCATCGAGAAACCGTTCGTCGTGGCTGACCACCACGAACGCCCCCCGGTAGGCGTTCAGCGCGGATTCCAGTTGGCCCACGCTGACAAGATCTAGGTTGTTCGTCGGCTCGTCCAGCAGTAGCAGCTGAGGTGCGGGTTCGGCATAGAGCACGCATGCCAGCGTCGCCCGCAGCCGCTCCCCGCCGGACAAGGCCGCCACCGGCAGGTGGATCCGGTCGCCGCGAAACAGGAACTGCGCCAACAGATGCATACGTCGGGTGTGCGACAGGCTCGGCGCGGCCGCGGCCAGGCTCTCGGCGACGGTGCGGTCCTCAGCAAGCAGGTCCAGTCGCTGCGACAGCGAGGCAATGCGTCCGTCTACCCGTTGTACCGTCCCGGAGTCGGGTTCCAGCGAGCCATCGATGATCCGCAGCAGGGTCGACTTGCCTGCTCCGTTGGGACCGGTCAGGGCGATACGCTCGGGACCTCGGATCGAGAGGTCGATCCCGTTGTCGGCGAACAGTTTCCGACCACCGCGACTGATCTGGAGGCCTTCCCCGGTGAACACCGTCCGGCCGGCGGGCACCACGGTGTCGGGCAGATCCAGCGCGATCACCTTGTCATCACGCAACGCCCGTTCGGCTTCGTCGAGTCGGGATCTCGCGTCATCGACCCTCCGGGCGTGTACGTCGTCGGCGCGGGCCGCCGATTCCTGGGCATCGCGTTTCAGCTTGCCCGCCACGATCTTCGGCAGCCCGGCGTCCTTGACGTTGCGCGCCGCGGTCGACGAGCGTCGGGCGGCCCGCTCACGCGCCTCCTGCATCTGCCGCTTCTCCCGCTTGAGCTGTTGTTCGGCGTTGCGGATGTTGCCCTCGGCCACCGTCTGCGCAGCCTCCACGGTTTCCTGATATGCGGTGAAATTGCCTCCGTAGAACACGATTTCGCCCCGGTACAACTCGGCGATCTGGTCCATCCGGTCCAGGAGAACCCGGTCGTGGCTGACCACCAGCAGACAACCCGGGTAGCTGTCGATCGCGTCGTACAGGCGGCGCCTGGCCTCGCTGTCCAGGTTGTTGGTGGGCTCGTCGAGCAGCAGCACACTGGGCCGCTTCAGCAGTTGGGCCGCCAATCCCAGCGACACCACCTCCCCACCGGACAGGGTTCCCAGCCGGCGGTCCAGGTCCAGGCCGTCGAGGCCGAGCCGGTCCAACTGGGCGCGGGAGCGTTCTTCGATGTCCCAGTCGTCGCCGATGGTGGCGAACACGTCCTCGCCGGCGTCACCGTCGGCCAGTGCCGCCAACGCGTCGAGCACCGGGGCCACCCCCAGTACCGCGGCGACGGTGAGATCGGCGGTGAACGGCAGACTTTGGGGCAGATAGCCGACGGCGCCGTCGACCGTCACCGAGCCTGCCGTGGGACGGTATTCGCCGGCAATCAGCTTGAGAAGAGTGCTCTTTCCTGCACCGTTGGGTGCGACGAGCCCGGTGCGGCCGGGTCCGACCGAGAACGACAGGTCGGAGAACAGCACGACATCATCGGGCCAGGAGAATGACAAATGGGAACAGACAACAGACATGCTGGTACTCCAAGGTGATGCGGGCAACAGGCACCGCATTGAGGGACAGGAACGAATCAGCTCTCGGGATCACCCGGAGATGTCGTCGTCTCCCAGCATGTTTTCAGCCCACCTCGATTGACAGCAGATGCGAAATCCATAGTACGCACCCGTGCAACCGATTTTCGGCTCAGAATGTTCCGCGCAGCCGATCCAGTTGTCGCCGTTCACGTTTCGTGGGCCGGCCGGCTCCTCGGTCGCGGACCGGGACGGAAGCCACCATCTCCTTGGGCGGAGGTGGCGGACTGCGGTCGATCAGGCATTCCGAAGCCACCGATGCGCCCACGCGCTTGGCAATGGGCCGGATGACCTCCACGATCCGTTCCCGTCCGTCGAGCCGGATCCGCACCTCGTCGCCGGGGCTGACGTGCTGCGCCGGTTTGGCGGGCACCTTGTTGACCTGGACGTGTCCGCCCCGGCAGGCGGCCGCCGCCGCGGACCGGGTCTTGGTGATGCGCACGGCCCAGATCCAGCTGTCGACGCGGACGGTGCTCATGTCAGATAGCGACGCAACATGTCGGTGACCGCGGTGATCTGGGCGACCTCGACCCGCTCGTCGACCTTGTGGGCGAGGTTGGGATCGCCCGGCCCGTAGTTGACGGCGGGGATCCCCAGCGCGGCGAACCGGGACACATCCGTCCAGCCGTACTTGGCGCGGACCTGTCCCCCGGCCGCGTCCACCAGAGCGGCGGCAGCGGGTTTGGCCAGCCCCGGTAGTGCGCCGGCGGCGGCATCGGTCAGTTCGATGTCGACGTCGAGACCGTCGAACACCTCGTGTACGTGGGCGACGGCCTGGTCGACACTGCGGTCGGGGGCGAACCGGAAGTTGACGGTCACCGATGCGGCGTCGGGGATGACGTTGCCGGCGATGCCACCGTCGATGCGTACCGCCGAAAGCCCTTCCCGGTACACGCAGCCGTCGATGTCGACGCTGCGGGCCTGATAGGCCGTGAGCCGGTCGAGCACCGCGCCGAGTTTGTGAATGGCGTTGTCGCCCAGCCAGGAACGCGCGGAATGGGCGCGGGTGCCGGTGGCGCCGATGACGACGCGGATGGTGCCCTGGCAGCCCGCCTCGATGAATCCGCCGGAGGGTTCACCGAGGATCGCGACGTCGGCCTGTAGCCAGTCCGGGAGTTCGCGTTCGATGCGGCCCAGCCCATTGGCGCTGGACTCGATCTCCTCGCAGTCGTACATCACCAGGGTGATGTCGTGGCTTGGCTCGGCAATGGTGGCCGCCAGGTGCAGGAACACTGCGTCACCCGACTTCATGTCCGAGGTCCCGCAACCCCACATCTCGCCGTTCTTGATGTGGCTGGGCAGGTTGTCGGCAGCGGGCACGGTGTCGGTGTGCCCGGCCAGCAGCACTCGCGACGGGCGGCCCAGGTTGGTACGGGCCAGGACTGCGTCACCGTTGCGGACCACCTCGAACCACGGTGCCTGCGTCCGGAGCGCGGTCTCGATCTCGTCGGCGATGCGCTGCTCGTGACGCGACTCGCTGGGGATGTCCACCAGCGCGGCGGTCAGCGCGATCGGATCAGCACGCAGGTCTAGCCCCATGGTCTCCGAGGCTAGTCCAGTAACCTTGGCCAACGTGACTGCAGCATCTGGCGTCGGCCTGGCCACCATCACTGCCGACGGGACCGTCCTGGACACCTGGTTTCCCGCCCCTGAGCTGAGCGCCTCCGGCGACGCCGGCACGGTGAAGCTCACCGGTGATGACATCCCCGCCGAATTCGCGGGCCTGACCGGCCCCGATGCCGACCGCGGTGTCGACGTGGTGGCGGTGCGCACCACGATCACCGACCTCGCGGACAAGCCCGCCGACGCGCATGACGCCTACCTGCGGCTGCACCTGCTCTCGCACCGGCTCGTGGCCCCGCACGGCGCCAACATGGACGGCATCTTCGGGGCGCTGGCCAACGTGGTGTGGACCAACTTCGGCCCGTGCGCGGTCGAGGGCTTCGAGACCGTGCGCGCCAAGCTGCGCCGGCGCGGGGCCGTCGCGGTCTACGGCGTCGACAAGTTCCCGCGGATGGTCGACTACGTGTTGCCGTCGGGCGTCCGGATCGCCGACGCCGATCGCGTCCGCCTCGGTGCGCATCTGGCCGCCGGTACGACGGTCATGCACGAAGGCTTTGTGAACTTCAACGCCGGCACGCTGGGCACCTCAATGGTGGAGGGCCGAATCTCCGGCGGTGTGGTGGTTGGTGACGGCTCCGACATCGGCGGCGGCGCATCGATCATGGGCACGCTGTCCGGCGGCGGCAAAGAGGTGATCTCGGTGGGCAAGCGCTGCCTGCTGGGGGCCAACGCGGGCCTGGGCATCTCACTCGGCGATGACTGCGTGGTCGAGGCCGGGCTGTACGTCACCGCCGGCACCAAGGTGACCACGTCGGACGGTCAAACCACCAAGGCAGTCGAGCTCTCGGGAGCCAACAACCTGCTGTTCCGCCGCAACTCGCTCTCGGGCGCGGTCGAGGTGGTCAAGCGCGACGGCACCGGCATCACGCTCAACGAGGCACTGCACGCCAACTAGGACCGGTTTCCTAGTTCGCACCGCAGTCCGGCGTCACCCGCAGCATCACCACGCCGTGACCGGGCACCTGCCGTTCGATGGTGCCGGTCGCGGTGGTTTCGGTGTGCTGCCACAGATCGCGGACGGTCGCGCAGTTGTCGTCGGCCAATCCGATGGCGCCCAGGTCGGTGCGGATGGTCTGCGGCCCGTCAGACTGGTTGAACAGGGCCAGCGCCGCTGCGCCGTCGGTCAACGGTTTGACCACCACCCGCGGATCATCCGTGAGCGTCTGCCCCTGCACCATCAGCCGATCTTGGTCGACGGCGAGCACGTCCCGGTTGGTCAGGATGTCTCTCGTCTCGTCCGTCATGGCGCGAATATCGTTGCCGGCCAACAGAGGTGCGGCGAGCATCGCCCACAGTGAGAAGTGGGCGCGCTGCTCCGTATCGGTGAGATCGGGCCGCGGCGCACCCAACGCCATGGTCGGATGCCCGACGACGAACTGGTTCCAGCCGACCCCGACCACCAGCATGTCGGGATCGTTGACGTGAGTCGGTTTACTTTGCGGCGCAAGCGGACCCGATTGACTGAACGCCTGGCTCACCCCGGCCAGGCCCTCCCGCCACAACGCGGCATCGCCCCACGTGGGAACCAGGTCGACGGCGTCGCGGGTGATGTCAGCGATGTGCGACCAGTCGTAGGCAAGCCCGGCCGCCGGGTCGCCGGAGCTGTTCGGGTTGATGCTGTAGACGATGTGACGACCACTGGCACGCAACGCATCCCGCATCGCGGTGAAGTACTGCACCTGCTCGTCGTGGCCGGCCTCCATCCGGCACCAGTCGTACTTGAGGTAGTCGACGCCCCACCCGGCGAACGTCTTGGCATCGGCTTGCTCGTGCCCCGCCCCACCGATCCGGGGATCCTGCCCGCAGCCCTGGTTGAACGGGCTGTGGTAGATCCCCAGCAGCAAGCCGCGGTCGTGCGCGTACTGGGCCAACGCGGCGATGCCATGGGGGAAGCGGTCCGGGTCGGCCCGCAGCGAGCCGTCTGCGCTGCGAGTCGGCGCCGCCCAACCGGCATCCAGGTTCACGTAGCGGTATCCGGCATCGCGCATACCCGAGGAGACCATCGCGTCGATGGTCTCGTGCACGCTCTGCTCGGTCAGAGTGATGCCGGAGTTCCAGGAGTTCCAGCCCAGCGGCGGCAACTGCGGATGCGGCGGCGGGGCCGGTGCACTGCACGCGGCCAGCAGGCCGACGCAAGCCACCAGGCGACCGAGTCCGCGCATGCCGTCATGGTGGCATCGTTGCCTGGCAACTCACTTTGACGCTCAACTCAGGTGCAAGGAATCCCGTGGGGGCCACCCACCCAGTGACCTGGTGGAGATTGCCACGGGCACCATTTCTTGATCTGTCCGGGTGGGCCCATGTTGACCCCGGGGTTCCAGTCAACCCAACCGGGCCCTGGAATCCACGGGATGTTGGGACCCCATCCAGGGTCAGCCTGTGCCGAACCCGCACCCAATCCCAATCCCAGCGACCCAAGGCCGAGCGCGCCGGCGATCATCGCCGTTCCAGCGGCTTTCTTGAGATTCATGCTTGCCTCCAAACCGAGGCAGGGCGCTGACGTGCGATTAACGCCCCGTCAGTAACCAACGTACCCCTACTCGGCAGCGAGCACGCAGAACTCGTTGCCCTCCGGGTCGGCAAGCACCACCCATGTCTCCTCGCCTTGGCCGATGTCGACGTGGCGGGCACCCAGGCCGATCAACCGGTCCACCTCGGCCTGTTGATCCTCCGGCGTGAAGTCCGGATGCAGACGGTTCTTGACCACCTTGTCCTCCGGCACGGCGGTGAACAACCAGATCGGGCCGGCACCCGGTGGCGGGGTGAGGATGACGTCGCCGTCGGCATCCGTGTGTGCGGGCCAGCCGAGCGCTTCCGACCACCACGCCCCCAACGCTTCGGGGTCGTGTGCGTCGATGCAGATCTCGGAGAACCTCAACCCCATTGCGCCAGTTCCTTTTTCATCACCTTGCCCATGGCGTTTCGGGGCAGGCTGTCCACCAGCCGCACTTCGCGAGGCCGTTTGTGCGCTGAAAGTTGTTGGGCGACAAAATCGATCAGCGTGTCGGGCGCAGCGGTGCCGACGACGAACGCGACGATGCGCTGCCCGAGATCGTCGTCGGGAACGCCGACCACAGCCACCTCGTCGACGCCGTCATGGCCCAGCAGCACCGTCTCGATCTCACCGGCGCCGATGCGATAGCCGCCCGACTTGATCAGATCCACCGACTCCCGCCCGACGATGCGGTGCATGCCGTCGGCGTCGATGACCGCGACATCGCCGGTGCGGTACCAGCCGTCGGGATCGAAGGCCTCGGTGGTGGCCTCGGGCCGGTTGAGGTAGCCACCGAACACCATGGGGCCCTTGATCTGCAACCGTCCGATGGTCTCGCCGTCGTGCGGCACCGGTGCGCCGTCGTCGTCGACGAGCCGGGTCTGCACCCCGTCCAGGGGCAGCCCGACCCAGCCCGGCCTGCGCTCTCCGTCGGCCCGGGTGCTCAGCGTGATCAGCGATTCGGTGCTGCCATAGCGCTCTACCGGCGCATGTCCGGTGAGCCGCACCAGTTCGTCGAATACCGGCACCGGCAGCGGCGCGCTGCCGGAGACCAGCAGCCGGGCCGTGGCCAGGGCCAGCGCCGAGTCGAGATCCTTGACCACCCGCGACCACACCGTGGGCACCCCGAAGTACAGCGTTCCCTGGGCCTGCGCGTACGCGGCCGGTGTCGGTTTCCCGGTGTGCACGAAGCGGTTTCCGATCCGGAGCGAGCCGAGCAGGCCCAGCACCAGGCCGTGCACGTGGAACAGCGGCAGCCCGTGCACCAGGGTGTCGGCAGCGGTCCACTCCCACGCGGCGGCCAGGGCGTCGATGTCGTCGGCAATGGCCTGCCGGCTGATCGGCACACCCTTGGGCGCTCCGGTGGTCCCGGACGTGTACATGATGATCGCGGTCGAACTCGCCGCCGGCTCGGGATAGCGGTGCCAGGACCGAGCGTGCAGCCGCACCGGGATGTGTGGCAGTCCCTCGGTCTCCTCGGGCCGCTCCCCCAGCCAGGCCTGGGCGCCGGAGTCGGCGAGGATGTGCCGTCGCTCTGCCGCGCCGACGTCGGCGGGTACCGGGACCACCGGCACACCGGCGATCAGGCAGCCGATGATGGCGAGAACAGTCGTCGGGGTCGGTGTCGCCAGGACGGCGACACGTTGCGCGACAGCCACCCGCTCGGCCACCGAGGTGGCGGCGCCGACGAGATCACTGCGGCTCAGCACGGCACCGTCGATGGAAACGGCATCGTCGAGCTCGGCGCCGGCGGCGACGGCCGCGGGGTTCAGGGAGGCCAGCAACACCCTTGTGAGGCTACCGGCGTGCCGTCCGGCGATCCCACACACTCGACAGGACGGGGAGTTGGCGACAGGCTGGTGCCCATGGGCACAGCTGCGCGCGACCGCGACGACTCAGGCCGGCCCCGCAGCACTCGCCCGCGTGACGCACTCGGCCGGCCGTTGCCCTACGGCAGTGAGGGCGTCGCACGGATTCCTGACGACCTCGAGCTCTCACCGGCCGAAACTCTCGCCTACGCCCAGGATCTGCTCGACGGTGGCCAGGCGTTCAGCGCCCACGAAGTACTCGAAGCGGCGTGGAAGAACGGCCCGGAGCATGAACGTGCGCTCTGGCAGGGACTGGCACAGCTGGCCGTGGGCATCACCCATGTCCAGCGCGGTAACCGGACCGGTGCCGGAGCCCTGTTGAGACGAGCATCGGCGCGGCTGTCGATTGCCGACCGGCCGGCGCCCTACGACATCGACGTGACCCACCTGGTCGAGTTCGCCGCCACGCTCGCCGATGAGATCGACCAGGGCGACGTCGACGCGGAGCGCCTGCACGTCCGCCTGCGCGTGGACACGATCCGGCAGACGGCGACGCGCGAGGTGTACCGGAACAACTGGTTGACGCTGCGCGAGGACGACATCGTCCGGCCCGACGGCAGTACCGGCATCTACGCCGTGGTGGACAAGCCGACCTACGCACTGGTGATCCCGTACGACCCCGCTCAGGATCGGTTCCACCTCGTCGAACAGTTCCGCTACCCACTCGGACTGCGACGCTGGGAGTTTCCCCAGGGCACCGCGCCCGAACAGGAGCATCTGGACCCGACTGCGTTGGCCCACCGCGAGCTTCGGGAGGAAACCGGGCTGCGCGCCGAGAGCATGGAGCGTTTGGGCCAGCTCGACGTGGCTGCCGGGATGAGCAGCCAGCGGGGGTGGGTGTTCCTGGCGACCGGCCTCACCGAGGGTGAACACGAACGCGAGCACGAGGAACAGGACATGCACAGCGCTTGGTTCTCCCGTGCCGAGCTGGACCGCATGATC
Source organism: Mycobacterium sp. 134 (assembly GCF_048282715.1). Taxonomy (NCBI): domain Bacteria; kingdom Bacillati; phylum Actinomycetota; class Actinomycetes; order Mycobacteriales; family Mycobacteriaceae; genus Mycobacterium; species Mycobacterium sp. 134. The sequence continues at coordinate 1,674,627 of NZ_JBLVUN010000008.1, read as the reverse complement.
CGGGACGGTGACATCACCGATGCCCAGAGCCTGGCTGCGTTGACATTTCTGCTGTTGCGCGAGAGCGGAATTCAGCGTTGACATCAACTTAGGTTGAGGTTCTAGCGTCGAGTCCGTGAGCCAACCAGAGGTGATAGTCGACCAAGTCGTCCTTCGAGACGGCTTCGTCCCATTGATCGATATCAGCAGCGCCCGCGATGGCGACCCCCGCCAGCGCCAGGCGGTGGCCGATGCCATCGGCCGGTGCTGTGAGAACAGCGGATTTCTGCTGCTCGTCGGCCATGGGGTGCCCGAAAAAGCGATCGAGGACGTCAACCGCGCTCTGCGCGAGTTCTTCTCGCTGCCGCAGGCCGTGAAAGAACAGATCGGGGCGGATCCTGCCGATCCGCTGGCCCGGGGATTCAGCAGCGCAGGCAGCCTCGCAGCCACCAACGACGGAGCCGACCGCACGACCGAGCACGAGTCTCCCGACCGCGTTGAGAAATTCGTGCACTTTCCGCTGGGCAACCCGGAGGGATACGACGGAGCGGGATGGACCGATGAACGCGTGTTCGTCGCCGAACGATGGCCCGAGGTTCCCGGATTCCGAACGGCCTACCAACGCTACTACGACGAGATGTCCTCCCTTGCGACCGAATTGGCGCGACTGTTCGCACTGGCCCTGGGTCTGCGTGAAGATTGGTTCGACTCCTCGATCGACCGGCACAACTCCAACCTGATGGCCAACCACTACCCGGCCGACGACCAACCGGCAGGCCACATCCGGCTGAGCCAGCACAGCGACTGGGGCAACCTCACGATCCTGCTGCAGGACGAATCCCAGAGCGGGCTACAGGTTCTCAACGATCGCGGTGAGTGGCTCGACGTGCCGGTGGTTCCGGGCGCGTTCGTCATCAACATCGGTGACCTGCTGGCACGGTGGACCAACGACCGGTGGGTCAGCACGGTGCACCGCGTGGTCAGCACCGGAGCGCCGACCGCCGAACGGTTCACCCTTCCGTTCTTCCACCAGCCGAACTACGACGCGGTGATCGAGTGCATTCCCACGTGCGCCTCAGCGGACAACCCAGCACGGTATGAGCCGGTGGTGTCGGGACCATACCTGCTCAACAAGTTCAAGGTCGCCTACGACCTGAGTCCTGACTGAGGTTGTGGCTCAGTGCCGCTCGGCCAGGGCGCGCAGGAAGAACATCAGGTTGGCCGGACGCTCGGCCAGCCGCCGCACGAAGTAGCCGTACCACTCGTTGCCGAACGGGACGTACACCCGCACATGGTTGCCCGTATCGGCCAGCCGGCGTTGCTCGGCGTCGCGGATGTTGTAGAGCATCTGGTACTCGAAACCGTCTACCCCGCGCCCGAACTCGGCGGCCAGCTCCGGTACGGCGTCGATGATCACCGGGTCGTGTGAGGCCACCATCGGGTAGCCCGTTCCGGCCATGAGCACCCGCAGGCACCGCAGGTAGGAGTCGGTGACCTCATCGGCATCGCGGTAGGCCACCGGGGCAGGTTCGTCGTAAGCGCCCTTGCAGAGCCGAATCCGGGCTCCGGCTGCGGCGAACTCGCGGCAATCTGCCTCGGTGCGGTGCAGGTAGGCCTGCAGTACCGTTCCCAGCCAGTCGAATTCGGTCCGCAGGTCACGGACGATCGACAGGGTCGAGTCGGTGGTGGTGTGGTCCTCGGCGTCCACGGTCACCCAGGCCCCCACCTCACGGGCCTTGGCGCAGATGGTGTGCGCGTTCTCGTAGGCGATCTTCTCACCGTCACGGGGCAGCGCCTGGCCGAGGGCCGAGAGCTTGAGCGACACTTCGAGCGGCCGCACTGTCGCGGCGGCGTCACCGCGCTGCGACAGACCCTCCAGCAGGGTCAGGTAGGCCTGCACGGTGCGTTCGGCGTCCTCGTTGCTCGTGGTGTCCTCGCCGAGGTAGTCGACAGTGACGAAGCGGCCCGAATCGCGCAGCGCACCAACGGTGTCGAGCGCATCCGGCACCGTCTCCCCCGCGACGAAACGGTCGACCACCTTGCGGGTGACGGGGAGGCGTTCAGCGGTGTGGCGCAGTCGCGGCGAGTGCGAAGCGGCCAGGATCGCGGGGCGGGCAACCCGCTGGAACACGCCCATGTCAGGCCTCCATGTGCGGGTAGGTGTGGTTGGTGGGCGGCACGAACGTCTCCTTGATGGAGCGGGCCGAGGTCCAGCGCAACAGGTTCAGCGCCGAGCCGGCCTTGTCGTTGGTGCCCGAGGCCCGTGATCCGCCGAACGGCTGCTGGCCGACGACCGCACCGGTCGGTTTGTCGTTGACGTAGAAGTTGCCTGCCGCGTTCCGCAGCCGGTCGGCGGCGGTGAGCACCGCCGCGCGATCGTCGGCGATCACCGCGCCGGTCAAGGCGTAGCGGGCGCCGGTGTCGACGACATCGAGGATCCGCTCGTACTCGGCGTCCGGATACACGTGCACTGCCAGGATCGGCCCGAAGTACTCGGTGGAGAAGGCCTCGTCGGTCGGGTCGTCGGACAGCAGGACTGTGGGCCGCACGAAATAGCCCTCGCTGTCGTCATATTCGCCACCGGCTGCGATGGTGACGCCCGCGGCTCCCTTGGCCCGCTCGATGGCCGCGACATTCTTGGCGAAGGCGCGTTCGTCGATCACGGCCCCGCCGTAGTTGGTCAGGTCGGTGACATCCCCGTATTTGAGGTCCGATGTGGCCGAGAGGAAATCGTCGCCCATCTGGTGCCACACCGAGCGCGGGATGAAGGCCCGGGAGGCCGCTGAGCATTTCTGCCCCTGGTAGTCGAAGGCTCCGCGAATCAGGGCGGTGCGCAGCACATCCGGGCGGGCCGAGGCGTGCGCGACGACGAAGTCCTTGCCTCCGGTCTCGCCGACCAATCGTGGATACGTGTGGTACCGGTCGATGTTCGCGCCGACCTCACGCCATAGGTGCTGGAAGGTGGCGGTCGAGCCGGTGAAGTGGATGCCGGCCAGTCGCGGATCAGTCAGCGCCACATCGGAAACCGCGATCCCGTCACCGGTCACCAGGTTGATCACCCCTGGCGGCAGCCCGGCGGCTTCCAGCAGCTGCATGGTCAGGTAGGCCGCGAAGGTCTGGGTGGGTGAGGGTTTCCACACCACGGTGTTGCCCATCAGTGCGGGCGCGGTGGGCAGGTTGCCCGCGATCGCGGTGAAGTTGAACGGGGTGATGGCGTAGACGAAGCCTTCGAGCGGCCGGTGGTCGGTGCGGTTCCACACACCGGGGCTGCTGACCGGCTGCTGGGCCAGGATCTGGCGGGCGAATTCGACGTTGAACCGCCAGAAGTCGATCAGCTCGCAGGGCGCGTCGATCTCGGCCTGATAGGCGGTCTTGGACTGGCCGAGCATGGTGGCCGCGGCGATCTTCTCCCGCCACGGCCCGGACAGCAGGTCGGCCGCACGCAGGAACACGGCTGCGCGTTCGTCGAACGGCATCGCCGCCCACTCGCGCTTGGCGGCCAGGGCGGCGTCGATGGCCGCGCGGGCGTCGGCGTGTTCGGCGTTGGTCAGCGTGCCCAGCCGCGCGCTGTGGCAGTGCGGCTGCACCACGTCGATGCGTGCGCCGCTGCCCATCGTGTGTCTGCCGCCGATGACGTGCGGCAGGTCGATCGGGGCGCCGGCCAGTTCGCCGAGCGCAGTGGCGAGCCGGGTGCGTTCCCCGAGCCCGGCGCATAGTCATGGACCGGCTCGTTGGCCGGCGAGGGCACGTCGGTGATGGCATCCATGAGTCAAGAATCCCCGACGTGACCCACGCAACACTTGTCCGATCAGACAAGCCTCACGCCACCGGTCAGTAGAATCGGACAATATGCGGACTACGGGTGTCAGCCTGGGCCAACTGCTGTTGGCGCTGGATGCCACGCTGGTACGGCTGATCCAGGCGCCACGCGGCCTGGATCAGCCCGTGGCCTCGGCCGCACTGATCGACTCCGACGATGTGCGTCTGGGCCTGGCGCCGTCCGCGGGAGCTGCCGACGTGTTCTTCCTGCTCGGGGTCTCCGAGATGGATGCGCTGCGCTGGGTCGAGCAACAGACTGTGCGACGGGCGCCCGCGGCGATCTTCATCAAGGAACCGTCGGCGGCGGTGGTCAGCCACGCGGTGGCGGCCGGCACCGCGGTGGTGGCAGTCGATCCCAGGGCCCGTTGGGAACGGCTCTACCGGTTGGTCAACCACGTCTTCGAGCATCACGGCGACGGCGCGCTGCACGCGTCGGACACCGATCTGTTCGGCCTGGCCCAGTCCGTTGCCGAACGCACCCACGGCATGGTCAGCATCGAGGATGCCCAGTCGCACGTGCTGGCCTATTCGGCCTCCAGCGATGAGGCGGACGAGTTGCGGCGGTTGTCGATTCTCGGCCGGGCAGGCCCGCCGGAGCATCTGGCCTGGATCGCACAATGGGGCATCTTCGACGCATTGCGCTCCCGGCCGGAGGCGGTGCGGGTGGCCGAGCGTCCCGAACTGGGGTTGCGTCCCCGGTTGGCCATCGGCATCTTCGCACCCGCCGTCGACGAGCGTCGGGCCCCTGCCTTCGTCGGCACGATCTGGGTTCAGCAGGGCAGCCATCCGCTGGCCGAGGATGCCGAGGACGTGCTGCGCGGCGCCGCGGTCCTGGCCGCGCGCATCATCGCCCGGCTGGCCTCCGCCCCGTCGACGCACGCCGTGCGAGTGCAGGAACTCCTTGGGTTGGGCGAAGCCGGCGCTCCGGTGGAGGTGGAGTTGATCGCCAGAGAGTTGGGTGTGGCCGTCGACGGCCGAGCCGCGGTGATCGGCTTCGACAGCCGCGCCGGAGGCGCGAGAACTGCCGGCGGGCCGCCCGACACCCGGCTGGCCGACGTGCTGGCGTTGAGCGCCAGCGCTTTTCGCCATGACGCGCAGATGGCGTCGGCGGGGTCCCGCGTCTACGTGTTGTTCCCCAGCACCGGCAAGGCGGTGACTTCGTGGGTGCGCGGCACGGTGTCGGCGCTGCGGGCCGAATTGGGACTGCAGCTGCACGCGGTGATCGCCAGCCCGGTGGCCGGCCTGGCCGGCGCTGCGAGCGCCCGCACCGATGTGGACCGTGTACTCGATACGGCCGAGCGCCATCCCGGAACGCTGGCCGCGGTCACCTCACTGGCCGAGGCGCGCACCACGGTGCTGCTCGACGAGATCGTCACCGCGATCGCCTCGGATGAGCGGCTGATCGATCCGCGGGTGCGGACACTGCGCGCCGACGAGCCGGTGCTCGCCGAAACCCTCGGCGTGTACCTGGACTGCTTCGGCGATGTCGCTGCGGCGGCACAGCATCTGCATGTCCACCCCAACACCGTGCGCTACCGGATCCGCCGGGTCGAGCAGTTGCTGGCCACCTCACTCAACGATGCCGACGTGCGACTGCTGCTCTCGTTGAGCCTGCGCGCGACTGCTTGAGGGCGGGCCGCTGTCCATCGTTCGGTTGACAGACGAATCAGCCGTGAAGTCGTCGCGCGAAGCCAACCGGAGGAGCACCGTGGGGGTATGACAACCGAAGCGGTTCAGCAGGAATCCGAGCATCCGTATCTCAGCGGGAACTTCGCACCGGTGCATGACGAGGTCACCGTCACCGACCTCACCGTTACCGGGACCATTCCGGACTACCTCGACGGGCGTTATCTGCGCACCGGACCCAACCCCCTGCGAGCTCCCGATCCGCAGCGCTACCACTGGTTCTTCGGCGACGGCATGGCGCACGGGATCCGGCTGCGCGACGGCGCCGCGACCTGGTACCGCAACCGCTGGGTGCGCTCGTCCTCGGTGGCCCGCGAGCTCGGCGAGAAATGGGCGGGCGGCGCACACGCGGGGGGATTCGATTTCGCCGCCAACACCAACATCATCGGCCACGCCGGCAAGACCTTCGTCCTCACCGAGGCCGGCGTGCGGCCCTACGAACTCACCGAAGAGCTCGACACCGTGGGCCCGTCCGATTTCTGCGGAACCCTGTTCGGCGGCTTCACCGCACACCCCAAGCACGACCCGAAAACCGGTGAACTGCATGCGGTCTCATACAACCCGATGCGCGGCAACCTGGTCAGCTACACGGTCACCGGGGTGGACGGAAAGGTCCGGCGAGCAGTCGACATTCCCCTGCCCACACAGACGATGATGCACGACTTCACCCTGACCGAACACTACGTGGTGCTCTACGACCTGCCGGTGGTGCTGGACTTGTCCGCTGTGGTCAAGAGCGCCCCGGCCCGCACCGTGACGCGGCTGTTGACCAGGTTCGCCGCCACACACGTTGCACCGGACTTCCTGCTGCGTGCAACGATGCGCGGTTCCGAACACCGGGGGTTGCCGTTTTCGGGGATGCCCTACCGGTGGGCACCCGAGCGCGGCGCCCGCGTCGGGGTGATGCCGCGGGAGGGCTCGGCTGCCGACATCCGGTGGTTCGAAGTGCCGACATGCTATGTGTTCCACGCACTCAACGGATACGACCACACCGGGGCCGACGGCGAGCAGATCGTCCTCGATGTGGTGCGGCATCCAGCGGTGTTCACCACCGGGGATCAGTTGTTCACCGACTCGGTCACGTTGGACCGCTGGACCATCGACCTGAAAACCGGCCGGGTGCGCGAGCAACGGCTTCACGACGAGTCACAGGAGTTCCCCCGCGTCGACGAGCGGCTTGTCGGCCTACCCCATCGGTACGGCTACACCGTCGGTATCAATGTCGGGCCGGACGGAGCGCCGACCGCCGTCCTGCGCCACGATCTGCGCGATGGCGGCACCGAGCGCGTCGAGTTCGGCCCGGGACGCGAGCCCGGCGAGTTCGTCTTCGTGCCGGCCGGTCCGGACGCCGGCGAGAACGAGGGTGTGCTGATGGGATTCGTCTACGACCGCGCCGAGAATCGCAGCGATCTGGTGCTGCTCGACGGGCAGACCCTGGCACCTGTTGGCACCGTGCATATTCCGGTCCGGGTTCCGCACGGCTTCCACGGCAATTGGGTGGCGTCGGACCGTTAGCATCGGCTGATGACCGAGAACGGTCCTGGCCTGCGTGAGCCATCGAGCTGGCACTGGATGTGGGAGGCCTACGTCTGTGGCCTCTGCATCGCGGCGATGGTGGCGGTGGTGGTGCTGCAGCGGCCCCTCGGAGGGAACGTTCCCGTAGCCTGCGGCGCACTCGCCGCCATGGTGGTGATCGTTCTGACGTTCGGCCGCAAGGTTATTCGTGATGTGGATCCGTCCGCCGGTCCGGTGAGTGCCCGCGCGGCGGCGTTCGTCGCGGTGATGATCGGACTGTGGATCATCGCCATGCTGGCAGCGGACGCGGCGGTCACGGCGATCCCGGCGCTGTACCCACTGATCTTCGCCACGCTCCCGCTCACCGCTGCCCTCACGCTGACGTTCGTGGTCACGCTGGTTCCACTGGCACTGGCCGCGGCCGTTCATGGGCTGGGGTGGTCGAGCCTGCCCGCAGTGGCGGCGATAACGCTGGCGGGGGCGGTGGCGGCCCCGATCATCGGCACCTCGATCATGACCATCATGCGCCAGCGCAGGCAGTTGGAAGAGACAGTCGCCGAACTGGCGGCCACCCGGGCCGAGACCTCCCGGCTCTCGAGGGAGGCCGGTGCGGCCACCGAGCGGGAGCGGCTGGCCCGGGAAATCCACGACACCCTGGCGCAGGGATTCACCAGCATCGTCGCGCTCGCCCAGGCCGTGCAGGCCGAAAGCGAGAGCGATCCGGCCGCCGCCGCCCGCCATGTCGAGCTGATCCGCAGCACCGCACGGGACAACCTGGCCGAGGCCCGCACGATGGTGACCGGGCTGACGCCCGCCGCGTTGGAGGAGGGCTCGCTGTCCGCCGCCCTGCGCCGCCAGGCCGAGGGTCTGGCCGCCGAGACCGGAATCTCCGTCGACGTCCTCATCGACGATGATCTACCGCAGCTCGGCATGGCCGCCGATGTGGTGCTGCTGCGCAGTGCACAGGAGGCGATGGCGAACGTGCGCAGGCATGCCCACGCCAGCGTGCTGCACGTGCGGCTGCAACCGGACGCCGACGGGGTGCGGCTTTCTTTGTCCGACAACGGTATCGGCCTGCAACCCGATCACGTCGACGGGTTCGGCCTGCGCGGGATGCGGGCCCGGCTGGACCAGGTCGGCGGCACGTTGACGCTGTCCACACCGGAAGGTGGCGGGGTGCGGGTGGTCGTGGCGGTGCCGACATGACGACCGTCTTGCTGGTCGATGATCACCCCGTGGTCCGCGAGGGGCTGCGCGGCATGATCGACGCCGAGGATGACCTGACCGTGGTCGGTGAGGCCGGCTCGGGGGCCGAGGCGATCGGGCTGGCCCACACGCTTCGACCTGACGTCATCCTGATGGACCTGAGGATGCCCGGGATCGACGGTGTCACTGCCACCGCACAGATCCTGGCCGACAATCCGTCGACCCACATCGTCGTGGTCACGACCTACGAGAGCGATACCGATATCCTTCGCGCCGTCGAGGCGGGGGCGACGGGCTATCTGCTCAAGGACGCGTCCCGCGCCGAGTTGGCCCGCGCCGTGCGCGACGCCGCGCGCGGCAAGACGGTCCTCGCCCCGGGCGTGGCCGACCGACTGGTGAACGCGGTTCGGGCGCCGTCGGTGACACTGTCGACGCGCGAAGCGCAGGTGCTGGCCCTGGTGGGCACCGGCGCCACCAACTCCGATATCGGCCGCGCCCTGCACATCAGCGAGGCCACGGTGAAGACGCATCTGCTGCGGGCGTTCAACAAGCTCGGGGTGTCCGACCGGACGGCAGCGGTCACCACCGCGATGTCGCTCGGGTTGCTCGACTGAGCCGGATCAGGCCAGCCGCTGCACGGCAGTGGCGATCCGCTCGTCCGTCGCAGTCAGCGCGATCCGCACGTACTGCGCTCCGGCCGGCCCGTAGAACTCGCCCGGCGCGACCAGGATCCCGCGCTCGGCCAGCCACTTGACGGTGTCGCGGCAGGGCTCGCCGCGGGTGGCCCACAGGTACAGGCCCGCCTCGGAGTGTTCGACGGTGAACCCGGCTGCCTGCAGGGCGGGCAGCAGGACCGCACGGCGCTTCAGGTACCGCTCGCGTTGGATCGCTTCGTGCTCGTCGTCGTCGAGGGCTGCCACCATCGCGCCCTGCACCGGCGTCGGCACCATCATCCCGGCGTGCTTGCGCACCGCGAGCAGTTCGGCCACCACAGCGGGGTCCCCAGCGACGAAGCCGGCGCGGTAGCCGGCCAGCGAAGAGGTCTTGGACAGGGAGTGCACGGCCAGCAGGCCGGTGTGGTCGCCGTCGCAGACCGACGGGTGCAGCACGCTGAACGGCTCGGCTTCCCAGCTCAGGCCCAGGTAGCACTCGTCAGACGCGATCAGTACGCCACGGTCTCGGGCCCAGGCCACCACCTTGCGCAGGTGGTCCACCCCGAGCACGCGGCCGGTGGGATTGCTGGGCGAGTTCAGGTAGATCAGCGCGGGACGCTGCGGCCCCAGCTGGGTCAGCGAATCGGCGCGCAGCACCTGCGCCCCGGCCAGCAGGGCGCCCACCTCGTAGGTGGGGTAGGCGAGTTCGGGGACGACGACGGTATCGCCGGCGCCGATCGCCAGCAGCGTCGGCAGCCAGGCGATCAGCTCCTTGGTGCCGATCACCGGCAGCACCGCGTCCGGCGCCAGGTCGGTGATGCCGTAGCGGCGCTGCAGCGCGGCCACGGCGGAGGCACGAAGGGCCGGGGTACCGGCGGTCGTCGGGTAGCCGGGAGCGGAGCTGGCAGCGGCCAGCGCATCCCTGATCACCGGCGCCACCGGATCAACCGGAGTGCCTACCGAAAGGTCGACGATTCCGTCGGGGTGCGACCGGGCCAGAGCCGTGACGTCGGCCAGGGTGTCCCACGGGAACTCTGGCAGTGCCGCCGAACGACGCTGTCGCACCACGTCAGTCTCGAAGCCGGTCTCGACTGTGCTCAGTCCTCGGCCTTGGCCGGCAGATCCTTGATCACCTGCGGATCGTTGTCGGTCTCACCGACCTTGGAAGCGCCGCCGGGTGAGCCCAGTTCGGAGAAGAAGTCCGCGTTGGCCTGCGCGTAGCTGCTCCACTGGTCGGGCACGTCATCTTCGTAGTAGATGGCCTCGACCGGGCAGACCGGTTCGCACGCGCCGCAGTCCACACACTCGTCGGGGTGGATGTACAGCATGCGGGCACCCTCGTAGATGCAATCGACCGGGCATTCTTCGATACATGCCTTGTCTTTGACGTCGACGCAGGGTTCGGCAATGACGTACGTCACTGATGTCTCTCCTGTCCAGTGGGCTGCTGGGCTCGGTGGTCGGGACTCTGATGAGTTCGACGTCACAGTATGCGTTGCCCATACTTGGACGCTCGTCTCAGTGTGCCCTAACTTCACGCACCACCCATTTAAGGGTGGCGCGTAGTAACTGATACTAAACGTCGCAGATACACCTCGCCTAGTCGCCACGGCCTATTACTTGCCCCTCGGCAAGGCCATACAACTAGTTGCATAGGACCGCCGGTCCCACCTACTCTGCCGACATGGGGTTGGCCTATCCGAACCTTTTGTCACCGTTGGACCTCGGGTTCACCACGCTGCGCAACCGGGTGGTGATGGGCTCGATGCACACCGGCCTGGAGGACCGTGCCGGTGACACCGCGAAGCTGGCCGAATACTTCGCCGAGCGAGCCCGCGGCGGCGTCGGGCTGATCATCACCGGCGGCTATGCACCGAACAAGACCGGCTGGCTGCTGCCCTTCGCCTCACAGCTCGTGTCCTCGTCAGAGGCGCGGCGGCATCGCCGGATCACGGGCGCCGTACACGAGGCCGACGGCAAGATCCTGCTGCAGATCCTGCATGCCGGACGCTATGCCTACCATCCACTTTCGGTGAGCGCGTCCGCGATCAAGGCTCCCATCAACCCGTTCCGGCCACGCGCGCTGCGTGATGTCGAGGGCACCATCGACGACTTCGTCCGCTGCGCGCTGCTCGCCCGCGAGGCGGGTTACGACGGTGTCGAGATCATGGGCAGCGAGGGCTATCTGCTCAATCAGTTCCTGGCACCGCGGACCAACAAGCGCACCGACGCATGGGGCGGCACCCCGGAGAAGCGTCGCCGCTTCCCGGTCGAGATCGTGCGTCGGGTGCGCGAGGCGGTGGGCTCCGATTTCATCATCTGCTACCGGATGTCGATGGCAGATTACGTCGAGGACGGCCAGAGCTGGGACGAAATCGTCACGCTGGCAACCGAAGTCGAGGCAGCCGGAGCGACGATCGTCAACTCGGGATTCGGCTGGCACGAGGCACGCGTGCCCACGATCGTCACCTCGGTACCCAACAGCGCGTTCGTCGACATCAGCAGCGCGCTGGCCGAGCACATCTCGATCCCGGTGGTGGCCTCCAACCGGATCAACATGCCGCAGACCGCCGAACAGACGCTGGCCGAGACCCACGTGCAGTTGATCTCGATGGCCCGGCCCTTCCTCAGCGATCCGGACTGGGTGCTCAAGGTCGCCGAGGAGCGCGTCGACGAGATCAACACCTGCATCGCCTGCAATCAGGCCTGCCTCGACCACGCCTTCGTGCACAAGAAGGTCTCGTGCCTGCTCAACCCTCGGGCCGGGCGGGAGACATCGCTGGTACTCAGCCCGACGCGCCGGGCCCGGTCGGTGGCCGTCGTCGGCGCCGGACCGGCCGGGCTGTCCGCGGCGGTCAGCGCCGCCCAGCGCGGCCACCAGGTCACATTGTTCGAGGCAGGGGCGGCCATCGGCGGCCAATTCGACCTGGCCAGAAGGATTCCCGGCAAGGAAGAGTTCAACCAGACCATCCGGTACTACACCACGATGCTGGACAAGCTCGAGGTCGACGTGCGACTGGGTGTCCGGGCCGGTGTCGACGACCTGGCCGGTTTCGACGACGTGGTGCTGGCCAGCGGGGTCACGCCGCGACTGCCCGCCATTCCCGGCATCGACCATCCGAAGGTGCTCACCTACGCGCAGGCCATCACCGGCGCGCCAGTGGGCAAGTCGGTGGCGGTGATCGGCGCGGGCGGAATCGGTTTCGATGTCAGCGAATTCCTGACCACAGACGAGTCACCGACGCTCAACCTCAAGGAATGGAAGGCGGAGTGGGGCGCGGCCGATCCTCAGGAAGCCCGCGGAGCGCTCACCACTCCTCTGCCCGCCCCTGCCGTCCGGGAGGTGTACCTGCTGCAGCGCACCAAGGGCGCACAGGGCCGCAATCTCGGCAAGACCAGCGACTGGGTGCACCGGGCCTCGCTGAAAGCCAAAGGGGTACATCAGCTTTCCGGGGTGAACTACGAGCTCATCGACGATGAGGGGCTACACATCAGCTTCGGCGCCGAACACCGCGACCGGCGGGTGCTCCCCGTCGACAACGTGGTGATCTGCGCCGGGCAGGAATCGGTCCGAGATCTTGAGGATGCGTTGCGCAGCGCCGGCATCGAGCCCCACATCATCGGCGGCGCCGCTGTCGCGGCCGAACTCGATGCGAAGCGGGCCATCAAGCAGGGCACGGAGTTGGCCGCTCGCCTCTAGCTCGCCCCAGTCGGTTTCACCGGGATTTTCCCGATACTCCCAACCCCGCTACCGGATATCGGTATTTTGACGCCATCGGCTATTCCGCATGTGCGGGTCCAGTCCGCCCGCACACAGTTGTGGGGGGAGTCCACGCATGGCGATCGATCCAGGTCAGGCTGTTCCATCCCGGCAATCCGATCAGCCCTCGACCCAGCCGTTGATCGGACGAGGTTGGTTCCAGGGCGTCGCGATCGTGATGATCTTCGGATTTTTCGTGATGGGACTGCTGGCCTATCGCACCTACACCGCCTCGATGCCGATGCCGCAGAAGGTGGTCACCCAATCCGGCGACGTGCTGTTCACCGGGGACGACATCACCCGTGGCCAGGAGATCTTCCAGGCCCGGGGACTACAGGAGTACGGATCGATCGTCGGCCACGGCGCCTATCTCGGGCCCGATTACACCGCTGACTACTTGCGTCGGGCAACCGATGACGTCGCCGCGCAGCTGCGGGCCGAGGGCATGGGCGACACGCACGATGCGGTGGTCACCGAGTTCCGCACCAACCGCTACGACGCGGCGAGCGGCACACTGGTGTTCACCGACCGGCAGGCCAAGGCGTTCGATCGGATCGCCGACCACTACGCCGGGTTCTTCGGTGAGGACTCCACCAAGAATGGTCTGCTCCCCAAGCTCATCACCGACCCAGCTGAAATCCACGACCTCACATCGTTCTTCGCCTGGACGGCCTGGGCGTCGGCGGCCGAGCGTCCCGGACACAACTACAGCTACACCAACAACTGGCCGGCCGAATCACGGGTCGACAACGGACCCACCGCCCAGCTGATCGTCTGGTCCGCGCTGTCACTGATCATGCTGCTCGGCGGAACCGGCATCATGTTCGCCGTCTACGGACGATGGAGCCAGAAGATCGGGTGGCACAGTGCCGAGGCCCCGGCGCTGTCCTTCCGCCAGCCCGGCGAGGTGGCGCTCACGCCCGCGCAACGCTCCGCGATCTGGTTCTTCGCCATCGTGTCGGTCCTGTTCCTGGCACAGGCGGTGTTGGGCGGCGCCGTCCAGCACTATCGCGCCGAGCTGTCGGACTTCTTCGGGCTGGACCTGGCCGCGATCCTGCCCTACAACCTTGCCCGCACCTGGCATCTTCAACTGGCCCTACTCTGGCCGGCCGCGGCTTTCCTGGCCGGCGGGATCTTCCTGGCGCCGTTCATCTCCCGGCGCGAACCCCGACGCCAGCACTGGCTGTCCTATGGTCTGCTCGGCGCCGTCGTCGTGGTGGTGGTGGGATCGCTGGTCTCCGAGGCGCTGTCGATCTACGGCGTCATCCCGTTCGGTTCGCTGCTCTCGCAGCAGTGGGAGTATCTGGATCTTCCCCGGCTGTGGCAGATCCTGCTGGTCGTCGGCCTGTTCCTGTGGATCATCCTGATCTGGCGGGCCATGCGCTCGCGCCTGAAGGGCGAGTCCAAGATGAACATGCCGTGGGTGTTCTTCTTCTCCGGTCTGGCGATTCCGATGTTCTACGCGGTGGGTCTGCTCGCCGGCAGCGACACCCACCTGACCGTGGCGGACTTCTGGCGATTCTGGGTGGTGCACCTGTGGGTCGAGGATTTCCTCGAACTGTTCACCACGGTGATGGTCGCCTACATCTTCGTGATGCTGGGCGTGGTCAGTCAGCGAATCGCGCTGGGCGTGATCTTCCTCGACATCATCTTGTATTCGGCCGGCGGCGTCATCGGCACGATGCACCATCTGTATTTCTCCGGAACCCCCGTTGAACACATGGCGCTCGGCGCGTTCTTCTCGGCGGCCGAGGTCATACCGCTGACATTCCTCACCATCGAAGCGTGGGCGTTCCTCCAATTGGGCTCACGACAATCGGCGGGTGACTCCAAACCCTTCCCGCACCGGTGGGCGGTCATGTTCCTTGTCGCCGTGGGATTCTGGAACTTCGTCGGTGCCGGCATCTTCGGCTTCCTGATCAATCTGCCGATCGTGTCCTACTACCAGATCGGCACGGCCCTGACCGCCAACCATGGCCACGCCGCGATGATGGGCGTCTACGGCATGCTGGCCGTCGGGTTGGCCATGTTCGCGTTCCGCTATGTGATCCCGGCCGACAAGTGGCCCGAGAAGTGGGCGCGGGTTTCGTTCTGGTGCCTCAACATCGGCCTGGCGTGGATGGTCTTCGCCAGCTTGCTTCCGCTGGGCATCATGCAGCTTTACCACTCGGTCAACGACGGGTACTTCGAGGCCCGCTCGCTCGGCTACCTCACCCAACCCGGCAACGCGGTGATGGAGTGGCTGCGCATGCCCGGTGATGTCATCTTCATCGCCGGCGGCATCCTGCCCTTCGTCTGGATCGCCTGGGTGGCGTTGCGGCACTTCCGGTCGGGCCCCACCACGCTCGAACTGCCCGAGCAGCCGCTCTACACCGAACTCGCAGCCGAACCCGCCACGGGGTCGCAATGACCCCGCCGGCCACCGCGGCTTGGTTGACGGCCGGCTACGCATTGGCACTGGTCGCCGTTGCATGGGGGTTCGACTTGATGGCCCGACGCACGTCGCTGCGTGCAGCCCGTTGGCGCACCGGGAATTTCACCTATCACGCCGATCACGACGCGTGGCAGTGCCCCGAGGACCACTGGCTGTGGCCGACCTCATTCGACCCCGACAACCGGGTGATGCGGTATCGCGCCAAACCCGCGGTCTGCAACGCGTGCCCGGTCAAGGCCACCTGCACCACATCCACGCACGGCCGCGAGATCAGCCGTGAGATCGACCCGTGGCCGTATTCCGAAGCCGGGCAGTTTCATCGCGGAATCGCTTGCACTGTGGCCGGTTTGGCGCTGGTTATGGTGCTGGCCATGCTGATCGGGCAGCACGGCAGCGGCGATCTGGTGGTTTTGGGCGTGACGGCGCTGATCGTCCTCGCCGCTGCGATTCCACTCGCACGTCACCTGTGGGCCAGCCCGGCCAACTCACCCGACCATCTGCCCCACCGCTCTTCCGAGCAGGAACTGAGCGCGGCGACGGTGGATCGTTTCGCCACCAAGTGGGGCGGCGGATATGCCGAACGGAAGGAAGACCGTTGACTGCACTGTGGTGGTTCATCGGCGCTGTGGGCGTGATGCTGCTGATCGCGCTTGTCGTGATGTCCCTGAAGGTCCTACGTGAGTACGAGCGCGGAGTGGTGTTCCGGATGGGACGTGCCCGGCCGCTGTACGGTCCCGGCTTGCTGTTCCTGATCCCGTTCGCCGACCGCATGGTTCGCATCGACCAGCGCGTCGTGACGCTGACCATTCCACCGCAGGAGGTGATCACCCGCGACAACGTGCCGGCACGGGTGAACGCCGTCGTCATGTTCCAGATCACCGATCCAGTCAAAGCCGTACTGGGAGTCGAGAATTACGCCGTCGCAACCTCGCAGATCGCGCAGACCACGCTGCGATCGCTGCTCGGCCGCGCCGATCTCGACACCCTGCTGGCTCACCGTGAGGACCTCAACGTCGACCTGCGCAGCATCATCGAAACCCAGACCGCGAACTGGGGTGTCGAGGTGCGCGTCGTGGAGATCAAGGATGTGGAGATTCCGGAGTCCATGCAACGGGCCATGGCGCGCGAGGCCGAGGCCGAGCGCGAGCGCCGCGCCAAGGTGATCAACGCCCGAGGGGAACTGCAGGCATCCGATGAGTTGAGGCAGGCCGCCGAAACGCTGTCCAAGAACCCGGCGTCGCTTCAACTGAGGTACCTGCAGACGCTGCTCGAGCTTGGTGCCGACCAGAATTCGACGGTGGTGTTCCCGTTGCCGGTCGACATCATCACGCCGTTCCTGAAGAACCCCGCCAGTCTCGGCGAGGCGCTGGCCAATGGGTTGGCCAAGCACCGGGACTAGCGGGGGTCTCCGCCTCCAACGTGACAGGCGGTGGATCAGGCCTGCTTGAGGGCCTCGATCTCCAGGGTGACGGTGATCTTGTCGCCGACGACGGTGCCGCCGGTCTCCAGCGGCATGTCGATGTCGATACCGAAGTCCTTGCGGTTCAACACCACCGAGGCTTCGAACCCGGCGACAGCGCCTTGGCCCATGCCGGGGTTCACACCGTTGAACTCGAGCTTGAGCGAAACCGGCTTCGTCACGCCCTTGAGGGTGAAGTCGCCGTCGACAACGTAGTCGTCGCCATCGGGGCGCACGGCGGTCGAGACGAAGGTGGCGGTCGGGTAGTTCTCGGCGTCGAAGAAGTCCGCGGACCGCACGTGGGCGTCGCGCTGCTCGTTGCGGGTGTTGATCGAGTTGACGTCGATGGTGGCGCTGACCGACGGGGTGCCGTCCTCTGCAATCGTGACGGCGCCGCTGAACGTCTCGAAGCTGCCACGGACCTTGCTCACCATCAGGTGGCGAACCGAAAAGTTGATCGACGAATGGACCGGGTCGATGGCCCAGGTGCCTGCGGTCAGGTCGGTGGCTACTGCGACGGTCATGGTGTCTCCTTGGTTCGAGAGCCGGTCGGTCCGGCGCCTTCACCAAGCACTAACCGGACTGTGGTCCGATTCAATTCCCGAATTCCAGAATTTTTCAGCCAATCTTGAAAGCCGGGCGCATCACGCCCCGTCACGGCTCCGCGAGCGACCGCTCAGGTACGCGAAATGCGGCGTGTCGGCGTACCGACACGGTCGCTCGCGGTGCAGAGGGGCCTCGCTGTTTATGCCGCCAGGGGCGAGTAATCAGTGGTGCGCTGACGGGCGGGGCGGCCGATACCCTCGGCGATCGCCACCAGTTCGGCCACGGTCTTGGCCGAGCCGTTCTCCGAGCCGGCCATCCGGGAGATGGTCTCCTCCATCAACGTGCCGCCCAGATCGTTGGCTCCGCCGCGCAGCATCACCTGAGTGCGCTCGATGCCGAGCTTGACCCAGCTGGTCTGAATCGACGGGATCCGGCCGTGCAACATGATCCGGGCCAAGGCATGCACGGCCCGGTTGTCACGGTGCGTCGGCCCGGGACGCGCGCCCCCGGCCAGATACAGCGGTGAGGACTGGTGCACGAACGGCAGCGGCACGAATTCGGTGAATCCGCCGGTCTTGTCCTGGATGCCGCGGAGCACGTTGAGGTGCCCGACCCAGTGCTTGGGGGTGTCCACGTGGCCGTACATCATCGTCGACGACGAGCGCAGGCCGACCTCGTGCGCGGTGGTGACCACGTTGATCCACTCCGACGTCGGCAGCTTGCCCTTGGTCAGCACCCAGCGCACCTCGTCGTCGAGGATCTCGGCGGCCGTGCCCGGGATGGTGTCCAGGCCGGCCTCGCGCAGGCTGGTCAGCCATTCGCGGACGGACAGCCCGCTGCGGGTCACGCCGTTCGCGATCTCCATCGGGCTGAACGCGTGCACGTGCATCGACGGAACCCGCGCCTTGACGGCCCGCACCAGATCGGCGTACCCGGTGACCGGGAGTTCGGGGTCGATGCCGCCCTGCATGCAGACCTCGGTGGCACCGGCGACATGGGCCTCCCAGGCGCGGTCGGCCACCTCGTCGGTGGACAGCGAGTACGCGTCGGCGTCGCCCTTACGTTGCGCGAACGCGCAGAATCGGCAACCCGTGTAGCAGATGTTGGTGAAGTTGATGTTGCGATTGACGACGAACGTGACGTCATCCCCGACGACATCGCGGCGCAACGAATCCGCCAGTGCGGTAACGGCTTCCAGCGCCGGACCGTCGGCGGTGGCCAGCGCGAGATACTCGTCGTCGCTGCAGCCGCCGGGATCACGTTCGGCGGAGCGCAACGCGGCCAGCACATCGGTGTCGATGCGTTCGGGCGCGCGAGCCGCCAGCTCGTGCACCTTGGCGCGGATCGACTCCCAGTCGCCGAATGCACTGTCCAGGTCGCTGCGGGTCTCGGTGAGCCGGCCCTCGGAGTCGATCGCGGAGTGCAGATCGATACGGCCCAGCGACTCGGACGCCTCGTCGGGTTCCTGCCACGGGCGTCCGACCGGGTTGACGTCGAGCGCGAACCCGGTGTCGGGGTCGGCCAGCGCGTCCACATGCCCGCGCACCCGCGGGTCGATCCAGGCCGCACCCGCCTGCACGTACTGGGGTTGCGCAGTCAGCCGCTGGACCAGGTCGTAGCCTGCCTCGGCGGTCACGTCGGCCAGATCGTCCAGCGCCGGCCAGGGCCGCTCGGGGTTGACGTGATCGGGGGTCAGCGGTGAGACGCCGCCCCAGTCGTCGACGCCGGCACCGATGAGCGCCAGGCATTCGTCCCGCGAGACCAGATTGGGCGGGGCCTGGATACGCATCTTCGGCCCCAGCACCAGACGCGTCACCGCGATCGTCGCCAGGAAGTCGTCGATCCCCGCATCCGGGGTCGACGCCATCGCGGTGTGGTCCTTGGCCCGGAAGTTCTGCACGATCACTTCTTGAACGTGTCCGAATTCCTTGTGGGACTTGCGGATCGCATGCATGGTCTCGGCCCGCTCGGTCAGCGTCTCGCCGATACCGACCAGCAAGCCGGTTGTGAACGGGATCGACAACCGGCCGGCGTCGTCCAGCGTGCGCAACCGCACCGCGGGATCCTTGTCCGGGCTGCCGTAGTGGGCCTCGCCCTTGACCTCGAACAAGCGCCGCGACGTGGTCTCCAGCATCATGCCCATCGACGGTGCGACGGGCTTCAGTCGCGACAGCTCCGACCAGCTCATCACGCCTGGATTCAGATGCGGCAGGAGGCCGGTCTCCTCCAGCACCCGGATGGCCATGGCCCGCACGTAGTCCAGCGTGGAGTCGTAGCCGCGCTCGTCGAGCCACTGCCGGGCCTCGTCCCAGCGGTCCTCGGGGCGGTCACCGAGGGTGAACAGCGCTTCCTTGCAACCCAGCTCGGCACCGCGGCGCGCGACGTCGAGAATCTCGTCGGGCTCCATGTACATGCCCGCGCCCTGTGCGCGCAGCCTGCCAGGCACGGTGACAAAGGTGCAGTAATGGCAGGTGTCGCGGCACAGGTGTGTCACCGGAATGAACACCTTGCGCGAGTAACTGACCGGCAGCCGGCCATTCACTCCACGCCGGCCCGCCGATTCCAGCCCGGCGTCACGCACCCGGGCGGCGCTGGCACACAGATCAGCCAGATCTTCGCCGCGGGCCGTCATCGCGATGGCTGCCTCGTCGACGTTGAGGGTCACGCCGTCGCGGGCCCGGCGCAACACTCGCCGGAGGGCAGCAGAACTGGTCGGCGCGCTGGGCACCGGCGACCTCGGTGGGACGGCCGGGGTGGGCAGATCAGCGCCGTGCTGGGGGTTCAGAGCCACTCCCGTGTAACCCCGTCGTTGTGCACAATCATCCACGCGTCTCACATTCTGAAACCAATGTGCCCGGCATACCGGCCACAGTAGCCCCAGCATCTCAGCACGGTGTCAGGCCCTTAGTGGACACACAACTTAAAGAAGCGACCAACGGGCTACCGACCACGTAAGTTGTTTCCGTCGGGAAGGGGATACCGGAGGAGTCGTGATGTCTACAAGTGTTCGTTCGTATCTGGTCGCGGGAGCCGCCGCGGCCACAGCCACAGCCATCGCCCTCACCCCGGTACAAGCAGCTCCCGCTGATATCGCCGTCCCCGCACACCCGACCTCCACCCAGCCGCAGCTGACGCAGGCCATGGTCGACCTGCTCGCCGCGGCCAGCCGGATGACCGCTGCGGTAGCCCCGAAGCTTCCGAGCCAGAGCGGCACCGCACCGGCACCGGGGGTCGCGCCGGCGGGGGCGGTTACGACCGGTGTCACGGCAGCACCCACCGCCATCGCGATCGCACCCAATCTGGCCAACACGATCGACCAGATCTACGTGGACGTCGAGCCCTGGGTGCAATGGGGATTCGAAATCGGAGCATCCGCACTCGGATGGATTCCCTGGGTCGGCGGATGGGCCGGCGGCCTGCTCATGGACGCCTACAACTTCGGCCAATCCCTCGTCGCCAGCGGCGTCTTCAACTTCACCGACTGGTTGCGCGGGGACGGCGGCATCATCCAGAACCTCGCCGACTTCGGCGTGGATGCGGTACTGGCCGTCGCGTGGCTGGGCATCGATGTCGTCAGCACGTTCATCCCGCTGCCGCCGATCCCGCTGCCACCGCGTCCGCCGCTGCAGGGACCGTTCCTGGCCAGCACGCTCGCCGCACCGACCGCGGCCCTCGAAGGCGCCGTCCAGAATCCGCTCACCCACCTGACCGATGCGATCACCAAAGCCCGCGACGACTTCGCCACGGCGGTCAAGTCGCTGACCGCGGGAACCGGCCTGGCGGCCCTCACCGACCGGCTCAAGGAGCAGGCAGCCGCGGGCCCAGAGAATCCGGTCACCGAGCTCGTCGGAAGCACGGTCGAAAAGGCCGAAAAGGCCCTCGAAGGCACCGTCGAGACCACCAAGGAAGCATCGGAGAACCTCGCCAACGGCCTGGACAAGACCGTCAAGGTCGTCTCGAACGACGCCGAACCCCAGGAGATCGCGACCGCGCAGAAGGACGAGATCAGCGTCGTCCCGAAGTCGGTGCGCCAATCGCTGCAGAAGGCTCAGGACGCCACCGCGGTCGACACGACAGACGCGGCCGGCAAGACAACGGGCCGCACCGTCGTCTCAGGTAAGCAGGGCATCCGCTCTGCCGTCGACAAGTCGGCGGCGGGTGTGAAGAAGGCCGCGGACGACACCCGTGAGGCGGTCAAGAACGCCGTCAAGAACGTGGCGCCGAAGCCCAAGGTGAAGAAGGAAAAGACCGTGTCGTCCAAGGATTCCCAGCAGTCCAAGGACAACAGCAAGTCGGACAACGACAAGAAGTAGGTCAGCGGCGGTAACGCAGTCGCAGCATCGCTGCCGGTGGTAACGCACCGGCGGCGATGAATATCAGCGAGCCGTAGGCCATCACGCCTCGGCCGGCAAAGATGATGTCTCCGCCCGGGCCGCCGAACGTCATCGCCACGACGGTGGCAAGCCAGGTCCACAACGGCAGCGCCGCCAGCCGCATGGAATCGGTCCAGTACATGGCTGCCCACACGAGGGCGGTGTTGACCGCTCCGGCCACCAACGCGCTCACCGGAAACGGGATCGACCCAACATATGACGGCAGCAGCAATGCGCCTACGACGGCCGAGATGACGCCGTCAACCGCGAGGAGTGCCAGGACGACGCGACCCAGCACAAGGTCTGAGGGCGGGGTCAGGTCGGAATGCTGTCGAGCAGCCCGACAAGCGAACCCACCACCCACTGGAAGTTGTCCGCGCGGTCCTGCCAGTGCTGCAGGTTCGGATCCAGATCGGGGTCCATGAATGTCCCTTCGACGCCTCTGATTCACCGGAGCTTACCGCGTCCAGTTTTGGCTATTGCAGATTCAGTCCGTGCAGTAGGTCGGTTTCCCACCCACGCGCGTCCCGCTCCCCCGGGTTGCCCGACACCAGCACGTAGTGCTCCTCACCGAGGAGCGGCAGGGCAAGGTTGTTGGACAGCGCGAACGCGCCTCCGTCGGAGGCGACGGTGACCTGGGTGGCGTGGGCGCGCATCGCGGCGACCTTGGCAGGCAGCTGCGCGGTGGCGTCGACGACGGCATCGATCTGATCGTCGGTGTACCCGAACGGAACATCCCCGACGTCGATCCGGATCCAGTCCTCGGGCACGTCCTGCAGACCCTTGAGGCCGGCCCGCATCGCGGTGCTCGCCATGACCGTCCAATAGAACTTGGGGACGTCCCAGCCGGCGGCCGCGACGGCCGCGGTGGTGACGCGGTGCGCCTGCTTGTGATCGGGGTGCCCATACCCGCCGTCGGGGTCGTAGGTGACGACGACGTGCGGTCGCAGGTTCTCGATGATCTGCACCAGTTCGCCGACCGCCTCGTCTAAGTCGGCGTCGATGAAGCGCTGTTGCTTGCGCGCCGGTGAACCTTCCATGCCCGAGTCGCGCCACCGACCGGGGCCGCCGAGGAACTGTGGTGCGCCGATGCCGAGCGCGCTCAGCGCCTTGGTCAGCTCGCTGATCCGGTATCCGCCGAGTTGATCGGCGTGGTCGACGGCCAACCGCGCGTAGCGGTCGCCGATCACCTCACCCTCCTCGCCGAGAGTGCACGTGACGACATGCACGTCGGCGCCGAGCGCGGCGTAATGCGCGATCGTGGCACCCGTGGTGAGGGTTTCGTCGTCCGGATGGGCGTGGACGAACAGCAGGCGGGGCGTTTCGCTGGGCATCGTGAGCGACGATAGCCGTGCATCGTCGGCCGCGCCGTGAGACCCGCTCCACCAGCGCTTCCACAACGCTGACGAATCCGCGTATCCCGCATACATTCACGGAGTGACCCGGCGCGAGCTTGAGTTCGGCTGCAGCATCATCGTCGTCGGGTTGCTGGCCGGTCTGGCGGGTATGGCGACGACGCTTCTCCTGCATTTCGTCGAACACCTCACCTACGCCTACTCGTTCGGCTCGTTGCTCGACGGTGTCACCGGCAGCAGCCCGGTGCGCCGCGCGGTCGGGCCGATGATCGGCGGGGCGCTGGCCGGGTTCGGCTGGTGGATTCTGCGTCGGCACTACGACGTTCCCGGGCTGGCCTCAACCATCGCCGAACACCGGCCCATCCCCCGGGTTTCGCTGACGCTCGACGCGGCGTTGCAGGTTCTCGTGGTGGGTGCCGGCGCGTCCCTGGGCCGCGAGGGCGCACCCCGCCAGGTCGCCGCGGTACTCGGCGACGCCGGAACTTCCCGGTGGGCGCTGACACCCCACGACCGCGAGATCCTGCTCGCCTGCGCCGCGGGCGCCGGGCTCGGAGCGGTCTACAGCGTGCCCATCGGCGGCGCCTTGTTCGCGATCCGGATCATGCTGCGCACGTGGCATCCGCGGGCCGTCGGTGCCGCGTTGATCACCTCAGCGCTCGCGGTGGCGGTCGCCTCGCCGGTGACACATGTTCGGGCTCCGCTGGATTGGCCGGACCCGAGCCTGTCCTACCTGTTGACCGGTTTCGCGTTGGTCCTGGCGCCACTGGCTCTGATGGTGGGCATGGCCTTCAACCGGATCATGGCGCTGGCCCTGGCCGGCCACACCGGCCACGTCGTGGCTGATCATCCCGGGCATTGCCGTGGCCGGCCTGCTCGTCGGTCTCGGTTCGGTGTGGTGGCCGGAGCTTCCGGGCAACGGGAAGAGCATCCTGACCGTCAGCCTCGCCAGCGGGATGACGCTCGGATCCGCGGCGGTGATCTTGCTCCTGAAGCCCGTCCTCACCGCGGTCTTTCTGCGCGCCGGCGCGGTGGGCGGCATGCTGACGCCCGCGTTGGCGACCGGCGCCGCGCTCGGTTCACTCGTGGCGCTGGCGATCAACACGCTCGGCCTTCACCCCGTCAGCGTCGCCGCCGTGTCATTGACCTGTGCGGCCGGAGTACTTGCGGTGACGCAGCGCGCACCGATCTGGGCCGCGCTGTTCGTGTGGGAGTTGGCAAGGCCCCCGCTGTGGGTTTTGCTGCCCTTCCTGGCCGCTGCGCTGGCGGCGTTCGGACTGCAGGCGCTGCGCGAGCGCCGCACCGAAGCGCCGGTCGACTGACCCGACGGCGGGCAAACCCGCAACGGAATCCGTCGTTTTTGAAACTGACCGAGCCTGCCACTTCGTTGCCAATGCAAGGACTGTGTCGCATACCGAGACCGACGGTCTCACTAGTGCTGGGGGCCGCATTCGACCAGTGTCTGTTTTACAGATCACACCATGATGTCCACTGTGTGCGCGCTAACTCTCCGGCAGGCGCCACGCCGACATTACCGCTGGGTAACGTAACCGCACTTATCGTCGAGCGCTTCGCTGGCAAGCTAATGACTACCCCTGCCATATGTTTGCTGTATCAGGTGCATGGCCAGTCCAAATATCGCTACTTTCGGTATCGCAACCATGTAGCGCGACCACGGGAAATCCGCGTTACCAGGAACATCCCAGATACCCGAGGTTCATTTGCGGGGCCGCCGGAGGGGTTGGCCGGGCTGAAAAAATGCTTAGAAAATTTGCAGACAACCCAACTTACTTTGGGGTAACTTCTGCGCCGACCTTAGTTACGCTCCCGTAAGGAGATTCAATGCAACTCGCCGCTCGGTCGTACATGGCCGCGGGGGTGGCACTCGTCGGTGCCAGTGCCATCGCAGTCAGCCCTATGGCTCCGCCCGTCCCAGAGGCGCACATGCCCGTAGCGCTCACGGCTGCCATCGAGAACCCGGTCACCGTTTTCCAGCCGGCGATCGAAGCCACTCAGACGTTGTTCAACAACTTCATCGAACGCCAGACCACCAATCCGCTGCCGGTCCTGCGGCAGCTCGCCACCAATGTGGCTACGGGCGTCCAGGTGTTCGCAAACACAGATCCCGTCCTGGTTGTTGCGCTGGCACTCACGCACGGAGTCATCACCGCCCAGGAGATCGGTCCCAACCTGGCCGCGCTCGGGGAGACCACCACCTCCGCGATGAATGCGCTCATGGAGAACCTCGGCGTGCTCGCCGCGGGCCTGCCCGACGCCCTGCAGGCCGCCGGAGAGCTCATCGCCGCCGGCGATCCCAACGGCGCCATCAACGCCATCATGGGCCCGGGCGTCCAGCCGATCATCAACATCATGCTCGAAACCGTGAACCCCACGATCGGCGCCGTCGGCCATGTACTCGGGGTTCCGCAGCCGATCATCGACGCGGCCTCGGAGTCCACCCTCGGCCTCCTGATCGCGGTCGCATCGGCAACCGTCGGTATCGGATTCGACCTGCCCGGCTATCCGCTGCCCTTGGTGAAGCAGGTCATCGCCGGAACCCAGAGCGTGCTGGCCGCCGCGGCTTCGGGCGATCCGGGCACCTTCGTGAATGCCTTGCAGCACAGCGTTGCCGACTTCGCCGCGGATGTCGCATACCAGGTGGATCAGACGATCAGCATGGGTAACTACATCGCGGATTCGTTCACCAACGCCCTCAAGCAGATCACCCCCAAGCCGGTCCCCTTCCCGGATATCGAGCTCCCCAAGGCTCTCGCCGCACCGGCCCCCGCCGTCGCGGCCACCACGGCGCTCACCACGGCGCTCAAGCCGGCGGCCACCCCGGTTGAGAAGACCGAGTCTGCTCCGGCCACCGAGGCGGACAACGCTTCTGGCGCCGCGACAGATACCTCGGCCGCACCGACCACCGACGCCACGGAGACCGACGCCAAGGCCGACACCGGTGCAACCGCGACCGACAGCGACGACGCCACCAACGCGACCACCAAGCCGTCGACCAAGGAATCACCCAAGGCCGCAAAGGGATCGGAAAAGGCCGGCTCCGCCAAGGCGGTCCGCTCCCAGGTCAAGTCCGCCGTCAAGAAGCTCACCGACGGCCTGAAAAAGGACAAGACCGCCCCCAAGAAGAGCGCCGAGAAGAAGGCCGAGTCATCCAGCGACTCCGCCAAGGGCTCCGACAAGTAACCCTGAGCACCACCGGCAGGCCCCCTCCATCAACACCATGGAGGGGGCCTCCGGCTTTCTATGGAAGTTCTCAGCCTCCGCTCAGACCTCCACCCGCCAGCTACGTGGACCACTCCGTTGAACGCAAGGTGGCGACCTCCGACATTTGATTGCCGTTACACCAACGCAGCAACTTCCGGACATGTCGCCCGCAACGGGGGAAGTCAGGTTCGGACCACAACACCTCAACCGGTCCAACGGCCCCTACGCGCAGGTTCCGCAGGCGCCGCCGGCGCAAAAGTCCGGGATCACCGCGTCGCGGCGATTGACGCGTACTTCCACCCGGAAACGTGTATCCAGCGAACATTTGCCATTCGCAGCCAGTCCCCCGCGGTCGGCGCCTCCCTCCGTCGCATCCAATCACCGAACGATCTTGAAGCGTGCCTAACTACCGCGCATTACCAGCTAGTTCACCTTTCTCACGACCTGGTTAGCCGCCGATACGGCCTTGAATGCAACTTTTCAAAAATGCGAATTTGTAAAGTTACTCTCAGGTAGCTTCAGCCTCGTCGGGGATCGGATCGATCTAGAGGAGAAGCAATGCAAGCCGCAGCCCATCCCTATCTCGCCGCTGGCGTCGCGCTCGTCGGAGCCAGTGCCATCGCGATAAGTCCGGTCGCTCCGCCGATGCCGGACGTCACGATTCCGGCGGTGTCATCGGCTGAGGTGAGCCTGTCGGCAGCAACCGATCCGATCCAGGCCTATGCGGACCTGTTCGCGAACACCATCGCCAACGTGTCGACCCTGATCGGCAACGAAGTGACCGATCCCGCTCCTGTCCTTCTGCAGGTGATCACGAATCAGCTCAGCAGCGCGGGTTCGCTCTTCATCGCCTTGGAGGGCTCCGCCACCGCGCTGGGCAATGCGCTGGACCCGTCGAACCCGTGGAGCATCCCGTCCATGCTTCAGGCCTCTCTCACCGATCTGCTCGCGGGCAACATCGACAGTGCGGTGGCCAACCTCTGGAGCGCATTCCTCACCCCTGTCGCCGGCGCCGCACTCCCGTTGCTCGAGCCCGCCATCAACGCCATCAGACAGCCTGTGCAGAACCTGGCCAATGTGCTGAGCAATCCGGCGATCGTGGCATTGCCCGCCCTCGGCCTGATCAACGTGGTCTACCGGACGATCACCGTGGCGGGAAACGTCGGCCAGGAGATCGTTGACTCCGCCAGGGCGGGCGATCCGCTCGGCGTCGTCAACGCGATGCTGAGCAGTCCTGCCGTCATCGCGGATGCGTTCCTCAACGGCGACGAGCTCGGCGGCGGCGTGTTCGGCCCCAGCCTCGGCCTGCTGTCGACTCTGCGACAGGCTCGCGACATGATCGCTGCCGCCATCACTCCCCCGCCGGTGGAGACCGCACGCTCGGCCGCGGATGCGACCCTGAAGTCTGCGGCGAAGGTCGTGACCGTGGACGTCAGCCCGAAGGCCCCCGCTGCCTCGCCGGCACCGGCCGCCGTTTCGACTGCGCCGGCACCGTCCGCCGAAACCACCTCTGCTGCAGATGCTTCCGCTGCTGCGGACACATCGGCCGGCGTCACCACCTCGGTGGTGAAGGACAGCCTCAAGGCCGCACCCGGAAAGACCCTCTCCACCAAGCGCTCGCCTGCCGCCAAACAGGTCCGCGACGGGATTCAGGGATCGGTCAAGAACGTGACCGACGGACTGAAGAAGGCCGCCGAAGGGCTCAGCGGCAAGAGCGCGAAGGCAGGCAAGCACGCCACAGGCAAGTCCGGCGGTGCGTCAGCATCGTCAGGTTCGAGCGCAGGTTCAAGCGACGCAGGCTGATTCACCACCACCCAGTGGGCCTCCTCGCACGAGGGAGCCCACTGGGCGCCTGCTAGCGCCCCTTCGTCCAGCTGCCCGCGTCGCCGACGATGCCCACCGGCACGGCGCCGGTCAGGCTCACGTTCTCGACACTCGGTCCGGCTGCGACGATCGTCGTGTCCTGCAGGATCGGAAGAACCGTCGACATGCTCCACAGCCGAGGCTCGACGGCCTGGATCACCTCGGCGATGTTCTGCGAACCATCCAGCGCCCCATCGATTCTCGGCTGGATGCTGTGGTCACAGATCCCGGTGATATTGCTGGGTGCCTGCACCAGGGCACCGGAGTCGGGAGCGGGGATCGGCTGGGTCGACGTCGGCGTCGTGGCCGGTGCCGGCGAGGCGCTGGTGGTCGGCTTCGCCGACGGCGTCGGAGCGACGCCGGGAACAGCCGTCGAGACGGCCGTGGCTTCCAGTGCGCGGCAGCCATAGCGTGAGGCGAGGCTGGTTGCCAGGTCTCCCCCGGCCTGATGCCAGCCGACGACGGCGTCGACCCGGTTGTTGGTCAACGCATCACCGTAGAGCGCAACAGGATCCAGTGCCAGCACCGAGGCATCGATGCCGACGTTGCGGAGTTGATCGGCGGCAGTATTGGCCACGGCGATCGAGGTCGGATCGTTGGACGCCACACCCAGCACCAACGACAAAGGGGCACCGTCCTTCGTGATGTGCTGCCGACCGTTGTCGGGCGCCGGCGGCTCGCCGGGCGCGGGCGGCTCGGCCACAGGCTCGATCTGGTAGCCCGCGCCGCGCAACAGATCCAGCGCGGCCTCCCGTGACATCGCCGGGGGCGCCGTCGGTACGTAACCGGGATCCGATGGAGAACGCACCTGTGCCTGCGCCAGCGTCACGGTGTTGTCGTCACCCGCACCCACCGACGCCAGCAGGTCGACGTCGATCAGGCCAAGGATCGCCTTGCGCACCTGGGCTTGCTCCAAGGTCGGCTGCCCGCCGCGCAGGGTCAACTGCATCACTCGCGGTGTCACGATTCTGGCGGTGCGGACGTCCGGGATCGCGCTCAACTGCGCGAAAGTGGCCGCGCCACCGTGCACCTGGGCGACCTGGGTGTCGCCGTTGCGGATGGAGTCGGCGAGCGCGGCCGGTGCGCCACCCCGCCGGAACAGCACCAGATCGGGCTTGGCCGGCACGCTCCAGTACCGGTCGTTGCGGGCCAGCAGGATCTCGTCACGTTGCGGGTCAATGCTTTCCACCCGGAACTGACCTCCGGTGACCGGCATCGCGCGGGCCAGACCGGCGCCGAAGCCACCGGGAATGTCCTTGACGATGTGGGCCGGGAGGATGTCGTTGAACAGCTCCCGCCATGCCGGATAGGGCTGGGAGAAGGTCACCACCGCCTGTTTGCCACCCTCGACCGATTGCACACCCGTGATCAGGTCATAGCCGGCGGGGTCGACAACGCCTGGCTGGCTGACCATTTGGCGCCACAGGTACCAATAGTCGTCGGCAGCGATCGGCGCGTTGTCGGTCCACTGCGCCTCGGGACGGATCTTGTAGGTGACCGTGAAGGGGTTCTCACTGGTCACTTCGGCCGATTCGAGCAGGGTCGGGTCGAGCTCCCAACGCGATCCGGTCGGCGACTTCGGGTCGGGCACCGGCCGGAACGAACTGGGCAGCACCATCGACGCGACCGCCGCGTTCACGGGCGACTGGTCCGACAGCAGATGCGGGTTGAACCCCGGGCCGATCGAGTCGATGGCCATGATGATCTGCGTCGCCTTCATCGGGGGCGGCGGCGTCGTCTCGGTGGTCTCGGTGCTCTGCGGGGCAGGCGGCGGGCTCACCGTACAGGCGCTGAACAGGAGCGCCGGCACCGAAACGAGCGCGCCGATCGTCAGACGGGCGCGGCGGAGGGGTGTCGGCACGCTACTCAGAGTATCGAGCCTCCCCCGCCGCCACCGCCGCGCACCGGAACTGCGCGACGCACGGCCATGCAGCTACTCAAGCCGATCAGATCGATCCAAGTCTTTCAAGGTGCAACAAACAAGACCCGGCCTGCTATTTCCACCTTGATCTGTGCGTATGGCAGCTCCCGGCCGAGCTGCCGATAGCGAACTGAGCAGCGTCGGCGTCTTTTGCATCTATCTCAGTTGATTCTCAGATACCGTCTGCCGTCAGCCGGAGTGACCGGCATCACACATCAGGAAGGAGGCCCCGTTGCCACAAGCATTGCGGCCCTACGTAACGGCCGGAATCGCGATCGCAGGAGCCGGAGCTCTCGCCGGCCGAGGCCTATGAGTACTTCGCGACGCTGACGGCGGTATACGTGATGGACGCTATTGCCCCGATCGTCAGCCGGCCGACACCGATCCTCAGCCAGGTCCTCGCCAATCAATTCTGGTACGCGAACCTCGTGACGATGGGCACCGCGACGGGGCGGCAACGGCGTCGATCCGAAACATCGTCGACGGCGCGGGAGCTTCCCGAGAGCGCCCGGGTGGAACCGACGCCGGATCAGGGGACGGCGAATAACCGTTGCCCCACAACGCAACCAGTCAGACGATTGCCCCGCCCACACCCGGACGGGGCGATCGTCAGGCCGGCCAGATCAATAATTCGAACGTCGCACAGAATCCGAATGTCATTTCCTGGCTTCCCTTGTACGTTCACGCCGGTCCGCCATCCCGAGCTGACCGCAGCAACGCAAGGAGAACGCAGTGCAACGTGCCCTACGGCCCTATGCCGCGGCCGGCGTAGCGCTGGCCACCGCCAGCGTCATCGCCGCCACCCCGGCAATAGCTTCCCCACCGGCAATACAAACCCATGCCGTGCAGATGACGGCACTGGACAACCCGATCGAAGTCTTCGCCCCGGTGTTCGACCAAGCCAGTGCCCTGGTCCAACTCATGATCGCGAACGAGACCGCCACTCCCGCACCGATTCTGAATGCGATCATCGCGCGGGCGAGCGCGGACGGCAAAACGCTCGGCGAGATCGGCAACGGTCTGACCACCGCGGCGTCAACTCTGGCAGCCAACCTGCCCGCGGCCCTGGAGGCATACGGCACCCATCTGGCAGCGGGCGACCTCGTCGGCGCCTACGACGCCGTCGTTCCCGCGTTCATCGGCCCGTTCCTCGGGCTGTTCAACCAAGTCGTGAAGCTGCAGAACATGCTGTCTGCCGACGCCGGCGTGATGCAGGCGCTGGTCCGCCCGCTGGTCTATCAGGTGGCGTGGAGCTTCGTCACGGTCCCGGCCCTCGCGTTCTCCAACATCGCCCGTACCAGTGTCGTCGCCATCCAGGACGTTGGAACAGCGATCGTTTCCGGCAACCCTGAGGCCGCCGCCAATGCGGTTCAGCACGGCCTGGCGAACGTCAGCTCCGCCCTGGTGGCGAGCGCCGGCAGTGTCTATTCGTCGATCCAGGTCGCACGCACCCGACTGGCCGCACCGTTCAAGGCCGGCCTGCCCACCGCCGCCGCCGCGGCCGTCGAGAGCAGCACCACCGCTGCGCTGGCCGAGGCGGCGCCTGAGGCGTCAACGCTGAAGGCAGACGAATCCTCTTCTGCGCCAAAGGAAGATGTGACAGCCCAACCGGTCAAGACCAAGCCGAAAGCGACGGCGATGGCAGCGGCCCGCTCCAGCTCTCGTAAGGCAGTCACCAACAGCGTGCGCGAATCGGCCAAGAATGTCAGCGCCGGATTCAAGAAGGCTACCGACGGCCTCAAGAAGGCCGCCCAGGGCCTGAACGGCAAGAAGGTCGAGAAGCCGAGCTCGGATTCAGGCAGCGCCGCCGAATAACCCGCCCGACCCAGTAGGCCTCCTCAACGCGACTGAGGGGGCCTGCTGCGTCATCGACTCTGCGGCAAGGGCGTCGAGACTGCGCTCAGATCGCGATTTCGGCGGATTTCACGATCTGGACGCAGAGTCGAAGGCGAGAACGCGAAACTAGCCGCGCGCCTTGGCCCGCGCCTTCGCCCGTGCGCGCAGCGAGGCCGTCAGCTCCACTTTGCGCACGCGGACGACCTCGGGGGTCACCTCGACGCACTCGTCCTCCGCGCAGAACTCCATGGCCTGCTCGAGACCCAGGTCCAGCGGACGCGCGAGCGTCTCCATGACGTCGGCGGTCGAGGACCGCATGTTCGTCAGCTTCTTCTCGCGGGTGATGTTGATGTCGAGATCCTCGGCACGCGGGTTGATGCCCACGACCTGGCCCTCGTAGGTGTCCTCGCCCGGCTCGACGAAGAACTGGCCGCGGTCGGACAGCTGGATCATCGCGAACGGGGTGATGGAGCCCGACCGGTCCGAAACCAGCGAGCCGGTGTGGCGGGCTCGGATCTCGCCGGCCCACGGCCGGTAGCCCTCGAACACCGCATTGGCGATACCCGTGCCGCGGGTCTCGGTGAGGAAGTCGGTGCGGAAGCCGATCAGCCCGCGGCTGGGCACCACGAAGTCCATCCGGACCCACCCGGCGGCGTGGTTGGTCATCTGTTCCATGCGACCCTTGCGGTTGGCCATCAGCTGGGTGATGGAGCCGACGAACTCCTCCGGGCAGTCGATGGTCAGCTCTTCGAACGGCTCGTGCAGCTTGCCGTCGATGTTCTTGGTGACCACCTGCGGCTTGCCGACGGTCAGTTCGAAGCCCTCGCGGCGCATCTGCTCGACCAGGATGGCCAGCGCCAGCTCGCCGCGGCCCTGCACCTCCCAGGCGTCGGGGCGGCCGATGTCGACCACGCGGATCGACACGTTGCCGATCAGCTCGGAATCGAGGCGGTTCTTGACCATGCGGGCGGTCAGCTTGTGCCCGGACACCCGGCCTGCCAGCGGCGAGGTGTTGGTGCCGATGGTGACCGAGATGGCGGGCTCGTCGACTGTGATGCGGGGCAGTGCGTGCGCGTGCTCGGGGTCGGCCAGGGTGTCGCCGATCATGATCTCGGGGATGCCCGCGACGGCGACGATGTCGCCGGCGACAGCTTCCTCGGTCGGGTTGCGGTCGACGCCCTCGGTGGCCAGCAGCTCGGTGATCTTGGCGTTGGTGATCACCGGGGCGCCGTCGACCTCACGCATCCAGGCGACCTGCTGGCCCTTCTTGAGCCGGCCGTTGTAGATGCGGATCAGCGCGAGGCGGCCCAGGAAGGCCGACGCGTCCAGGTTGGTGACGAGCGCCTGCAGCGGCGCCTCGGGGTCGCCCGAGGGTGCCGGGATGTGCTCCATCAGCACGTCGAACAGCGGGTCCAGGTTCTCGCCGTCAGGGTTCTCGCCGTTGGGGGGCTGCGTGGTGGAGGCGATACCGGCACGTCCCGACGCGTACAGCGTCGGCAGGTCCAGCGCCTTCTCGGCGGCAGCCTGGGCCTCGTCGTCAAGATCGGAGGCGACGTCGAGCAGCAGGTCGTGGCTTTCCTCGACCACCTC
Organism: Mycobacterium sp. 134; assembly: GCF_048282715.1. Lineage (NCBI taxonomy): Bacteria > Bacillati > Actinomycetota > Actinomycetes > Mycobacteriales > Mycobacteriaceae > Mycobacterium > Mycobacterium sp. 134. The sequence continues at coordinate 1,641,413 of NZ_JBLVUN010000008.1, read as the reverse complement.
GGAGATACGTGCGTCGGGCCGGTCGGTCTTGTTGACGACCAGGATCACGGGAAGGTGCGCGGCCAGGGCCTTGCGCAGCACGAACCGGGTCTGCGGCAGCGGGCCTTCCGAGGCGTCCACCAGCAGGACGACGCCGTCGACCATGGACAGGCCACGCTCCACCTCGCCACCGAAATCGGCGTGACCAGGGGTGTCGATGACGTTGATCACCGTCATGGTGCCGTCGGCGTGGTGCCGGTGCACCGCGGTGTTCTTGGCCAGGATGGTGATGCCTTTTTCCTTCTCAAGGTCACCGGAGTCCATCAAGCGCTCGACCGCGTCGTCGCCGCGGTGCGTCAAGGCACCGGACTGTCGCAGCATCGCGTCGACTAGGGTCGTCTTGCCGTGGTCGACGTGGGCGACGATGGCGACATTGCGAAAGCTCGGGCGTGAATCCACACCGACATTCTCGCAGGCACGCCGGTCGATCACGAAAACGAGAGAGCCCCGTCACGTTGAAGTCCGCAAAGATCGCCGGTCTGAAGCCCAAGAAAAAGTGCTGCAAGAGCAAGCCACGCTGCAAACGATGCCCCCTCGTGTTGCACAAGGTCCGCAAGGCCGAACTCAACGGATTGCGCGGTAAAGAACTGGACAAGGTCTTCAAACGGGCCAGGAAAACCTAAGGTTCGCGAGTACCGTTTCAGGTATCCGTCACGTTGCGATGGGCGTGCTTGGAGGTGCCGGGATGACGGTTTATGAAGCGCTCACGGTCGCTTTGATCATGGTGCTCGCGTTGGGAACCACGGTCGCGATCTACGTGGGCATGGCCAACTGGATCGGCGCCTGCTACATGGTCCGGTGCAGCGAATGCCACCACCTCACCTTCGCGTCGGCGAACCAGCCGCAGGCCTCCTGCGCGCATTGCCGCCACCCGATGCTGCTGCACCCGCTGTACGCGACGCAGCACCCGGGCCACGCCGTGCGGGTCGTCGACGACCGGCTGCGGTACTAGCCCTCGCTGTTGGCTGTGTAGTGCGGCATCGCGTGGTCCCGGAGCTCGCGCCCGGTGACCTTCTCGGCCCGTATCCGCACGAAGTGGTCGCGCCGCCCCTCCGCCCACGGCTGCACGAACGTCCCCGCGACCTCCACCTGCTCGTCCACGTCGGTGATCGGCTCGGCATGCCCGACGATGGTCACGCTCCAACCGGTCCGTAGATCGGCGTCGAGCTCGTCGGCCTGGAACGCCACCACCTGATGGTCGATGGCGGCGGTCAGCTTGGGCCCGCCGGCCACCCGGATCACCACGTCGTCGTGCCACACCCGGAAGTTGACCGGCTGTACGGCCGGCAGCGCATCCTCGGTGAACACCAATCGTCCGACGCGGACCCGCTCCAACAGATCCAGGCATTGCCTGCGGGTGAGAACGCCGAGCTCTTGTCCCTTCATGGTCAACCTCCCTGTACGAGTTGCAGAGTTCCCACCGGGGTGGAGCGCCAGTGGCCGACGCTGATGTCGACCAGCCGGGCAACGGCACGTTCGATGCCGCGGGCGAGTTCGTCGACATCGGGGGCTGCGTCGTAATCGCCGATGACGCCGAAGACCAGACGGTCGGCGTAGCTCATGATGGCGATACCGGTGCGCAGCTGCAGCGCGAGCGGCGGGATCGGAAGAAGTCGCACGATCTCGCGGCCCATCACGCGCAACCGGTTTCGCGGGCCGGGCACGTTCGTGGCGACGGTGACGACGCCACGTTGCGGCAGCCGGGTCAGCGCCCGCACCGTCCAGGCGGTGAGCGGGAACGGGATCGCGTTCGCCGCCGACACCAGGATGTTGCCCGCCTCGCGCTGTCCGCTGGCCTTGGCCCTGGACAGCCGCGCGTGCACGGTGAGCAACTGCTGCACGGGATCGGCCTTGTCGACCGGCAGATACGGCAACATCACCGAGACTCGATTGTCGGTCCGGTCGTGGGCATCCCCGGACCGCACCGATACCGGCACCAGGGTGCGCAGCGCGTCACGCCTCGGCTTCTCGCCGCGGCGAATGAGGGTGTTGCGGAAACTGTCGGTGATCGCCGCCAGCGCAACATCATTGACCGTCACACCGAATTCCCGGCACACCGAGTCGACGTCATCCAACGACACTTCTGCGCTGTCGTAGCGCCGCATGCTGGTCACCGGGCCTGTCAACGAGGTCCCCGCCGCCGGACGCAGCAGGCCGGTGACGATGCCGAAGGCCCCGTGGACGGCCTGCATCGCGGCGCCGGGCAGTCCACTCGAGATCTGCCACGCCTTGCCGATCCAGTCGACAGGGCTGAAAGCAGCTGTCCCCCTGGCAGCTTGACGTTCTCTACCCTCGCCGGCCACATCACCGTCGTCGCACAGCCGGCTCAACAGTCGGGTCGCGGCGATCCCGTCGGCGATGCAGTGATGGACCTTCAGCAGGATGGCCCACCTGCCGTTCTCCAGGCCGTCGACGATCCAGCACTCCCACAACGGCCGGTCCCGGTCGAGGCGGCGTTCCATGACGTCGGCGGCCCACCGGTGCAGCGCCGCATCGCCACCGGGCTGGGGCAGCGCGGCATGGCGAATATGGTGCGCGGCATCGAAGTTGGCGTCTTCCACCCACTGCGGCGCACCGAGGTCGAGCGGCTGCGTGTGCAGCAGTTGGTGTAGGCGCGGCGCGGTCAACACACGCTCGGACAATGCGGCCGTGACAGCCTCCGGGCTGGGCATCGGCCCGTCCAGCACGGCGATCGCTCCGATCGCCAGGCTCGCGTGGCGGTCCGAGTCCTCGGCTTCGAGGAACCCCGCATCGAGTGCGGTCAACTGCTCCATACCTGCAATCCTCCGCCTGCTGTCCATCCCCGGGCAGGGTCAAAGGTCCCTAGTTCCGCTGAATACCGGCGCTCACCAGCCCCGACGCTGCGGTCGCGACCCGACCAGCTCTGATTTCTCGGCGACGTCGCGCCCGCGATAGACGATGTAGGGCCGGAACAGATAGCCGATCGGTGCGCTGAACACGTGCACCAGCCGGGTGAACGGCCACAGGCAGAACAGCACCAGCGCGATCATCACGTGGATGTGGAAGTACACCGGCGCCTGGACCATCAGATCGCCGCGGGGCTGCAGGATCCAGATCGACCGGAACCACGGCGACACGGTCTCGCGATAGTCGTGCTCGGCACCCTCCGGGGTGGCTCCGATCGCCGGGCAGGCGAAGCCGGCCACCATCGCGGCCACCAGAACCACATACATCGTCTTGTCGTTGACGGTGGTGGCCATGAAGACCGGGCCGGTGACGCGGCGGCGGTAGATCAGCAGCGCGATCCCGACCAGGGCCGCGATACCGGCGATGCCTCCGAGGATCACCGCCTGCAGGTGGTACACGTGGTCGCTCATCACCAGGTCCATCCACGATTCGGGGATGAACAGACCGACGACGTGTCCGATGAACACCACGAGCATGCCGAAGTGGAACATCGGGCTGGCGATCCGGAGCAGACGCGACTCGTAGAGCTGCGACGAGCGCGTGGTCCAGCCGAACTTGTCGTAGCGGTACCGCCACCAGGTGCCGACGGCCACCACCGCCAGCGTCACATACGGCACCACGTCCCAGAAGATCTCCCAGCCCGACATCAGCGCACCTCCTGCACACGGCGGGGCGGAACGGTCAGCTGAAACGGCTGCAGTCCCACGGATTCCGCGGGCGGCCCGGACACCATCAGTCGGGACACGTCGTCGACGGACGCCAGGGACGGCAGGGTTGCGTCCACCGCTGCCACGACGGGCGCATACGGCGACCGCTGCTCGGCCAACGCGCGCGCCACCACACCGATCGGCACCCGGTACTTGGCGAGCAGCCGCCGCCCCGCGGCCGGGTCGACCGTGGCCGCGAACTCGAGCACCACCGGAAGATGATCGGGTGCTTCACCTTTCGGGATCTCAACGCCTGCGGCGCGGTAGGTCTGGGTGAATTCGACCATGTCCGCGCCGCGGTTTCGGGTATCCCCGGACGTCCAGTAGGTCAGGAGCATGGTGCACCGCTTGTGCAGGTCGAAGGTCTCGACATACTCCTGTGCCAGCTCCATGGTGGGTCGAAGGCTCAGCCCGACGACAGTCTCGCCGAGCAGCGCCCGGGCCTCACCGGTGACGTGGTCCAGCAGGCGTGCCGCGGTCTGCAGCCGGTCGGCATGGCCGTCGTCCGGGTAGGCCAGCATCAGCGACGCCGCCTGCCACACCAGGCGGTCCTGCATCGTGTTGTCACGGTTTCGGTTGCGACGCTTCATCACTGACCACCACCCGGGAACATGCCTGACGGAACGCCCCTGCCATCCCAGTTGAGCAGGTTGACCCGCGACGGCCGCTCGGCATTGGCGGCCATGCCGCCGCTGGTCTGCCGGTGTTGCAGCGCGTGGAAGGTCTCCACCGCCACCGGCACCGGACCGCCGCTGGCCTCGCCGAACGGACCCGACTCGTACATTCCGGGCCCCCCTTCGAAGGACAGCGAGCAGCCGGGTTCCTCGGCCCCAGGTATCGATTCCGAGCTGTATGCGGTCGGAATGACGTAGCGCTCCTCGTATTTCGCCAGCGCCAGCAGCCGGTACATCTCGTACATGTGTTCCTCGGTCATTCCGACCGCGGCCGGAATGTGGGGCTGGGTCTCACGCCCGAGGTTGATGTCGCGCATGTAGGACCGCATGGCCGCGAGGCGGCGGAGCACGCCTTCGACAACCGCGGTGTCCCCCGCGGTGAACAATCCGGCCAGGTACTCGATCGGGATGCGCAGGGCTTCGAGCGCACCGAAGAGATTGCCCACGTCCTCGCCGTCGTGCCCGTCGCGACTGACCGCGTCGACCACCGGTGACAACGGCGGGATGTACCAGACCATCGGCACCGTCCGGAATTCCGGATGCAGCGGCAGCGCAACACCATAGGTGTGGATGAGCTTGTACACCGGCGAGCGTTGGGCCGCCTCGATCCACTCGTCGGAGATACCCTCGGCCCGGGCGCCGGCGATCACCTCGGGGTCGGTCGGATCGAGCAGGATCTGCCGCTGCGCCTCGTAGAGATCCTTGTCGTCAGGTACCGACGCGGCCTCCAGTACGCGGTCGACGTCGTAGAACACCAGCCCGAGATAACGCAACCGGCCCACACAGGTTTCCGAGCACACCGTGGGCAGACCGACCTCGATCCGCGGATAGCACAGCGTGCACTTCTCGGCCTTGCCGGTCTTGTGGTTGAAATACACCTTCTTGTAAGGGCATCCGGATACGCACATGCGCCACCCGCGGCACCGGTCCTGATCGACCAGCACGATGCCGTCCTCGGAACGCTTGTACATCGCGCCCGACGGGCAAGATGCCACACACGCCGGGTTGAGGCAGTGCTCGCAGATCCGGGGCAGATAGAACATGAAGGTCTGCTCGAGTTCGAGCTTGATCTGCTCACTGACCTGCTTGAGGACCGGGTCACCGGGCACGATCTCCGGTGAACCGGCAAGGTCGTCGTCCCAGTTCGCCGACCACGAAACCTTCATGGGCTTACCGGTGATCAGGCTGCGCGGCGGCGCGGTGGGAATGTGTTCACCCAGCGGCGCCGAAGTCAGGTTCTCGTAGTCGTAGGTCCACGGCTCGTAGTAGTCCTCGATGGACGGCAGCTTCGGGTTCGCGAAGATCCTGGCCAGCTTGGCCAACCGGCCGCCGTCGCGCAGCCTCAGCCGGCCGCGGCGATCCAGCTTCCACCCGCCACGCCAGCGCTCCTGATCCTGGTAGGTACGCGGATAGCCCTGCCCCGGACGGGTTTCGACGTTGTTGAACCAGACGTACTCGGTCCCGGCCCGGTTGGTCCAGGCCTGTTTGCAGGTCACCGAACAGGTCTGACATCCGATGCACTTGTCGAGGTTCATCACCATCGCCATCTGGGCCATGACCTTCACTGGTACTTCACCTCCTGTGAGCGGCGGCGGACCACCGTCACTTCATCGCGCTGATTTCCGGTGGGGCCGAGATAGTTCCAGGCGAACGAGTGCTGGGCATACCCGCCGGCAAGGTGGCTGGGCTTGACCAGCAGCCGGGTCAGCGAATTGTGGATACCGCCACGGGTTCCGGTGGTTTCGCTCAGCGGAACGTCTATGGTCCGTTCCTGTGCGTGGTAGACGTACACCACGCCGTCGGGCATGCGGTGACTGACCACGGCGCGGCACACCAGCACGCCGTTGCGGTTCACCGCCTCGATCCAGTCGTTGTCCTTGACTTCGATCTTCGCGGCGTCCGACGGGCTCATCCACATGGTGGGGCCACCACGCGACAGCGAGAGCATGAACAGGTTGTCCTGGTACTCCGAGTGGATCGACCACTTGGAATGCGGGGTCAGGTACCGCACGGTGAGGCCGATACCGTCGCGCCCCAGCTTGGATTCGCCGAACAACCGCGCCATGTCCAGCGGTGGCCGGTAGATCGGCAACTGCTCTCCGAGCTCTTCCAGCCAGTCGTGATCGACGTAGAAGTGCATCCGGCCGGTAAGGGTGTGGAACGGCTTGAGCTCCTCGATGTTCACCGTGAACGGTGCGTAGCGGCGGCCACCGGTCTCACTGCCCGACCACTCCGGGCTGGTGATCACCGGGACCGGCCGGGCCTGGGTGTCGGCGTAGGTGATCCGGCGTTCCTCGTTGCCGACGGCCAGGTGGATGAGTTTGCGACCGGTGCGGCGTTCGAGTTCCCGGAACCCTTCCACGGCCAACCGGCCGTTGGAGGTGCCGGAGAGCGCCAGGATCACATCGGCCATCCGCTCAGCCGTGGTGATCGCCGGGCGACCTTGACCGGCACCCGAATCCATCACCCCGAACTTGGCGGCGAGTTCGGCGACCTCCTGGTCGGGATGGGTGGTGATGCCCTTGGTGGTCAATCCCAGAGATTCGACGAGCGGCCCGAGTGCCGACCATTTCTCGGCGATCGCCGTGTAGTCGCGCTCGACCACCACCAGCGGGCCCATCGTCTTGCCGGGTACCGGCGTCTCACCGGTGGTCCGCCAGTCATGTTCGGTACCGCCGGGGTAGGCCATCGCGCCGGGGGTGTCGTGCTGCAGCGTGCCCATCACCACATCGCTGCGGGTGCCCAGGTGCCGAGTGGCGAGCGTGCTGAAGGCCCGGGCGATCGCACCGAAAGCCTCGAAGTCCGACCGGGTTTCCCACGGCGGGTCGACCGCCGGACTGAAGGCATGGATGTACGGGTGCATGTCGGTGCTGGACAGGTCGGCCTTCTCGTACCAGGTCGCCGCGGGCAGCACCACATCGGAGAGCAGCGTCGTCGATGTCATCCGGAAGTCGATCGACATCAGCAGATCGAGCTTGCCCTCGGGGATGTCGTCGGTCCAGGCCACATCCTTGGGCCGCAACCCCTCCGCGGTGGGCTCGGCCTGCACATTCGACGTCGTGCCCAGCAGATGGCGCAGGAAGTACTCGTTGCCCTTGCTGGACGAGCCCAGCAGGTTGGCCCGCCAGACATTGAGCACGCGCGGCCAGTTGGCCGGATCGTCAGGATCGGTGACCGCGAGTTTCAGCCCGCCACTTGCCAATTGCTCGGCCACATAGTCCGGCACTTCCCGGCCGGCCGCCTTGGCCTCGTCGACCACGTCGAGGCTGGACCGGTCGAACTGTGGGTAGAACGGCGTCCATCCCATGGCCACCGCGGAACTCATCACGTCCATTGTGTGCTTGTCGCGGAATCGGCCCCGGCCGACCGGACTGGACAGTGCGTCGGCGCGGTACCCGTCGTAGCGCCACTGGTCGGTATGGGCGTACCAGTAGGACGTGCCCGCCATCTGCCTCGGGGGGCGCGACCAGTCGGTGCCCATCGCCATGGCGGCCCACCCGGTGACGGGGCGGCACTTCTCCTGGCCCACGTAGTGCGCCCAGCCACCGCCGTTGCGCCCCATCGATCCGGTGAGCAGCAGCAGGGCGAGCACGGCCCGGTATGTGGCGTCGCCGTGGAACCACTGGCAGATGCCGGCACCCATGATGATCATCGACCGGCCGCCGGATTCCTCTGCGTTGCGCGCGAATTCGCGTGCGACGCGGATCGCCTGGGCGGCCGACACTCCGGTGACCTGCTCTTGCCAGGCCGGGGTGTAGGGCCGGGTGGCGTCGTCGTATCCCTCTGGCCAGTCCCCGGGCAGGCCGGGCCGGTGCACGCCGTACTGGGCCAGCATCAGGTCGAACACCGTGCACACCAGATGTTCGCCGACCCGTCGCACCGGCACACCGCGCTGCATGGTCGCGCCGCTTCCGTCCACGGTGTCGAAACGGGGCAGCGTGATCTCGGCGGACTCGAAGATGTCCCCGAGCACCGTCAGGGCGGGAACCAGGTCCTCCAGATCGAGGTTCCACTTGCCGACGCCGTCACTGCCGTACCGGAATCCCAACGAGCCCTGCGGGACCGCGACGCTGTTGCTGGCACCGTCGAGCAGCACGGGCTTGAACGCCGCGTTCTCCTGTTCCGCGGTCGGCCCGCCCAGATCGGCTGCGGTGAGATTCTTCCCGGGGACCAGCACACCGTCGCGCTCTTCGAGCTTCACCAGGAACGGCAGATCGGTGAATCGGCGGACATAGTCCACGAAGTACGGAATCCGGTTCTGCACAAAGCATTCGTCGAGGATGACGTGACCCATCGCCATCGCCAGGGCGCCGTCGGTGCCCGCCGCACACGGCATCCACTCGTCGGCGAACTTGGTGTTGTCGGCGTAATCCGGGCTGACCGTCACCACTTTCGTGCCCCGGTAACGGACCTCGGCCATCCAGTGCGCGTCGGGGGTACGGGTGACCGGGACGTTGGAGCCCCACATCATCAGATACGACGCGTCCCACCAGTCCCCTGATTCCGGTACGTCGGTCTGGTCGCCGAACACCTGCGGGGAGGCCACCGGCAGATCGGCGTACCAGTCGTAGAACGACGTCATCACGCCGCCGATGAGCTCGATGAACCTCGACCCGGCCGCGAAGGACACCATCGACATCGCGGGGATCGGCGAGAAACCCGCCACCCGGTCGGGCCCATAGGTCTTGATCGTGTGCACATGTGCCGCAGCGATCATCTCGGTGGCCTCGGCCCAGCTGACCCGGATCAGCCCGCCCTTGCCACGGGCCTGGTGATAGCGCCTGCGACGATCGGGGTCTCCCTGGATGTCGGCCCAGGCCAGCACCGGATCTTTCAGGCGCGCCTTGGCTTCCCGGTACATCTCGACGAGCAGGCCCCGCGCATACGGATAGCGCACCCGGGTCGGCGAGTAGGTGTACCAGGAGAACGCCGCACCGCGCGGGCAACCGCGCGGCTCGTACTCGGGGCGGTCGGGCCCCACGGACGGGTAGTCGGTCTCCTGGGTTTCCCACGTGATGATCCCGTCCTTGACGTAGATCTTCCAGGAACACGATCCCGTGCAGTTGACCCCGTGGGTGGAGCGCACCACCTTGTCGTGGCTCCACCGGTCGCGGTAGAACACGTCGCCCTCACGGCCCCCCTGACGCGTGACCGTGCGCAGATCACCGGAGAACTCGCCGGCGGTGAAGAACCTGCCACTGCGCTCGAGCAACTCCTCGAGCGATCCGCCGATGTGGGGCTTGGTCATTGACGCGCCTCCTTGGCCTGCTCTGGTTCGTGGGCATGTAGGCGGAGAGCCGTGTAACCGAAGGCCACCAGTGCCGTCGCCACGAGTAGCAGAAGCCCCACCGAGTAGTCGTGGTCCACGGCGTCGTACGTCGCCCCCATCACCAACGGCGGGAAGTAGCCGCCCAAACCGCCTGCGGCGGCCACGATCCCGGTGACCGAGCCCACCTCCTTGGCCGGTGACCGGCGGGCCACCCACGCGAACACGCCACCGGTGCCGATGCCCAGGAAGATGGCCAGCCCGATGAAGGTCGCTGCCGACCACACGTCCGGCGGCGGCTGGAACATCGCGATGAAGGCCAGCACAGCGGTCCCCGCGAAGGAGGTCAGCACCACGTACTTGGGCGGGATCCGATCCGAGAGCGCACCGCCGACCGGGCGGGCCAGCACCGCGGCCAATGCGAATCCCGCTGTGCGACTGCCTGCTTCGACCGACGAGAACTCGTAGACGTTCTTGATGTAGGTCGGCAGGTAATTGCTGAACGCCACGAATCCGCCGAATACAACGGCGTACAGGAAGGACATCTCCCACGTCACGGGAAGCTTCAGCGCCGACTTGAGCTTAGGCACCACCGGATCGGTATTCGGCTGGAAAGCCGGTGAGTTACGCATCGCGACAAGACACAGCAACGCGGTGAGCGCCAGGGCGACGGCGATGATGAGATGGGTCGGGAACAACCCGAACCACCGTACGAACCTCGGCGTGAAGAATGCCGACAACGCCGTGCCGACCATTCCCATCCCGAACACACCGGTCGCATAGCCGCGACGAGACGGTTCATACCAGTTGTTGGCGAACGGGATTCCGACAGCGAATATGGTTCCTGCGACACCCAGGAAGAACCCGCAGATCAACAACAGCGGATACGACCTGGCCTCGCCCGCCGCCCCGACCGCCAGCACCGGCACGATCGAGGCCAGCGTCACCGCGAGGAACATCGTGCGACCGCCGTATCGATCGGTCAGCGCCCCGACCGCAACCCGGCCCAGCGATCCGACCAGGATCGGAGTGGCGACAAGCATCGAAGCCTGCGTGCTGCTCAGCTTCATGTCGCCGGCGTATGTGGTGGACAGCGGGCCAATCATGTTCCATGCCCAGAAGTTGATGGCCGAGACCCAGGTGGCCAGCAAGAGATTCATCCTCTGCCCTTGGCCCAGGTACGGCGCACTTGCCGTGGTCACCACAACAGCAAAACATCATGTTCCTGCGGTCGCGTCACTTTCCCGGAAACGTTGCAGGCGGTTTCACGGAAATGTAATCCGCAACATCGACATGCCGAAAATAACCCTATTGCGGGATGACAAGTGACCCGTTGCGGGAAGGTCGCTTTCGATCAATCCAGTGGGGCATCTGATCGCAGCGCATCGGCCAGGTCCGCCAGCCAGGCCCGATCGGCGGGTACCCATGGCAGGTCGTCGAGTTCGTCAACCGTCACCCAGCGCAGCGCCCGGTGATCGTGCGGGTGCGGGCTCCCCGCCGTCAGCGTCGCCCGATAGGCGCGCAGCGTCATACCTGCTTTCAGCGCGACATCCGCACCCAGGCGGGCACCGACACTCACCTCGACGCCCAGTTCTTCGCGCAGTTCGCGCGCCAGCGCCTGGGCGTCGCTCTCTCCGGCGGCCACCTTGCCGCCGGGCAATTCCCACAGGCCCGCGAGCTCTGGCGGCCGTTGCCGTTGGGCGACCAACAGACCGGCCTCCGAGAACAATGCACCAGCCACGACGATCTGCTCATCCATCGCGCCCGACGGTATACCGTCGGGCATATGGCCGTGTTATCGAACGATCAGGTCGACGCCGCACTGCCCGATCTGCCGGGCTGGGAACGCGCGGCGGGCGCCCTGCGCAGATCCACCAAATTCCCGACGTTCCTCGACGGCATCGACGCGGTGTGCCGCGTGGCCGAGTTCGCCGAGGAAAAAGACCACCATCCCGACATCGACATCCGCTGGCGCACAGTCACATTCGCACTCGTGACGCATTCCGCCGGCGGGATCACGGAAAAGGACATCCAGATGGCCAAGGAGATCAACCGGATCTTGTCCGACCAGCCGGGTTAGCCGCGATCCAGGCCAGCGTCGCCAGTGTCGCGACGATGTAGACGAGCCCGGCCCAGGCCAGGTACCAGGGACGGCCGATCTCCCAGATCGTCGGCTGGGCGAAACTGAGCAGCCACGGCACCCCGATCAGTGTCAGTGCCAGCCAGCCCCAGCCCAGGACTCGCGCCCCGAGGCGGTCTGCCAACGGGCCGTGCAGCAACCAGATCATCAGCGGAATCAGCCAGACCCAGTGGTGCGTCCACGAAATCGGTGAAAGCAGCAACCCGAACAGGCTCACGATCACGATCGCGCCCAGCCGGTCCGCACTGCCGCCGATGGCCCGCCACGCGAGCAGGGCCAGGACCGCGGTGACGGCGATACCGACCAGCACCGCCGGGCCGTATCCGGCGTCATGGCCGAGGATCCGGGAGATCGCACCGCGCCAGGATTGGTTGAACGATGTGCCGATCGGCCCGATCCGGTCGGCGTCACCGAGTAGTTCGGTGAAGTAGCGGCGCCCCTCATCACCGATCACCAGCACCGAGAGCGCGACGGTCCCGAAGAACACGACGGCCGCGAACACCGCCGTGGCCCACCGGCGCGCGCCGACGAAGTACAGCCCCGACACCGCGGGCGTGAGTTTCACCCCGGCCGCCAGGCCCACCAACAATCCCGACAGCCACCAGCGATTGCTGTAGACGGCGTACAGCACGGCCAGCACCAGGACGACGTTGACCTGCCCGTAGTCGAACGTGCTGCGCAGCGGCTCGGTCCAGATGCCCACGGCGGTCCACAACATTGCGACTCGCCGCGGCGCCGGACCACCGAGCAACAGTTGGCTGATCCGTACGACGCCGTACAGGGCGGCGATGATGCCGATCTGCCAGCAGAACGCGACCAGCCCGAAGGGCAGCAGATGCAACGGATAGAACACCACCGCGGCGAACGGCGGATAGGTGAAAGGCAGTGGGAAATCCGGCGTCTGGTCCGCGTAGACATAGTCATAGAGCGCGCCCGCGTGGCCGTCCAGGGTGGCGGCGCCGCCGACATAGACATGCAGGTCGACGAAGTTGGCGCCGTTGGGGACGAGGTAGGTCCACGCCAGGCGCGCCGCAATGCTGAGGATCAGCAATACCGGCGCCAGACGGTAGAGCCGCGCGGTTGCTGAGACGTGGGTGGCCGGTTCGGTGTTAACGGACACGACTTTAGCGACCAGCCTGGCTCGCCACGCCAGGGGTTTGTCACGCCGGCGGTGACGGCGCCCGCGCGGCCGGCGCATCACGCCCAAGGCACTGCGCGATAACGAATTCAGCCGGTGCAGTAACGGTTGAATAACCGCCACACGTGTCACTTGAGTACCACCAGTAACTCCGTAGGTTCGCCTTCAGACGTGCAAGCAACCGATTGGGAGAACCATGATCTTCACCTGGAAAGCACTTTCCACCAGCATGATCGCGGCCGCCGGCGCAGTCCCGGTCGCGTTGGCCCTCAGTGCCGCAGCGAACGCCGAGCCGGTGGCCCCGGCCCCGGCGATCCCCGGCGCGCCGAACCTGCCGATCGTCAACCAGCTCGCCGGCGTGCCGGCCGCCGCGCCGCAACTGCTGCAAGGTGTGAGCTCCGCGTTGACCGGCACCCCCGCCGCCGCGCCGGCACCCGCCCCGGGTGCCACCGCATCGGTGACCCTGCCCCAGATGCCGACGTCCGCCACACCGGCTGCCGCCAACGCGCCCCTGGGATCGCTGGTGCCGGGCTTGCCCGCCGCACCGGCTGCCGCCCCGGCCGCGACGGTTCCGGCAGCTCCGGCCGCGGGCCCCGCATCGCTGATCCCCTCGGCCGAGGTGACGATCCCACAGGTGCCCGGGTTTCCGATCCCGCTGCCCCAGAAGGTGAACATCCCAGGCGACCTGGCCTCGCTGGCTCCGGTCGCGGCTCAAACGGCGTTGCCGGCCACCGCCGCGGCAGCCCCGTTGGCTCCCGTGGCCGCAGCGGCTCCGGCAGTGGCAGCTCCTGCGGCTGCGGCTGCGGCTCCCGGCATGACCAATCCGGGTGTCGCAGCGCTGGCCCCGCTGCTGGTCGCCGGCCTGCCCTGATCCCCGAACTGGTCTGACCGCCCGAAACGATTGGGAAAACCATGTCACCCCGCAAGTCACCGAAAATGTTGTTCGCAAGCGCCATCGCGGTCGGTTCCTCGGCTGCGTTGCTGTTCGGCACCGGAGTAGCCAACGCCGACCCGGCGCCGGCAGCACCATTGCCGATCGACAACGTGCAGGCTCCCGGCCTGCCGGCGATGGAGGGTCTGAGCCCGATCATCCAGCAGGCTGCGGCCGATCCGGGAGGCGCTGTGCAGCTGCTGATGGCAGCCGCGCAGGCCTTCGCGGCCAACAAGCAGGAATCGGCTGAATCCCGCAACGTCGCGACGGCGGTCAACCACTTCGCAGCCCAGCCCGTCGCCGCGCCCGAGCACGTTCCCGCTCTGGGTGCCGGCGGCGACGCTCACCTGCCGATGGGTGTCGACCCGGCCCATGCGGCCGGGCCGGCTCCCGAGGCACTGCCCGCTCCGGCGCCTGCCCCGGCTCCTGCGCCCGAAGCCGCACCGGCTCCTGCCCCCGGGGCTGTTCCGGCAGCGGCCACGATCCCGGCGCCGGCTCCTGCGCCCGAAGCGGCCCCGGCCCCAGCCCCAGCGCCTGAGGCTGCCCCGGCGGGCGCCGCAGCCCCCGGCTTCGGACCGAACACGCCGACCAAGCAGGACTTCATGTACCCGTCGATCAGCAACGGGTGCCTCAAGGACGGCGGAAACGTTCTGGCGACGGCAATCTCAGTGGCCGGGCCCGCCACGATCCCGCTGCCCGGCCGCAGCCGGGCCAGACTGCCTACGTGTTCACCGCGATCGGTACCCCCGGCCCGGCCGCCGAGCAGAAGCTTCCGCTCAACGCCACGTGGGTGAACCTGACGACCGGCAAGTCCGGCAGCGTGACGCTCCAGCCGCGCTCGGACCTCAACCCCGAGGGCCCGACCACGCTGACCGCGATCGCCGACACCGGATCGGGCAGCATCATGACGACGATCTTCGGACAGGTGACGACGACCGAGATGCAGTGCCAGTTCATGCCCACCATCGGATCCACGGTGGTGCCCTGACGACACCGTATGAATGGGGAAACGAAATTCCCGGTCGCTTGCCTCATGGCTGGCGACCGGGAATTTTGTCAGGGGCTGTATGTAAGTCTGGGGGGCCTGGAAGGCCGTGAATCAGTAAGCCATGAAGAGGATCATTTCCCGGTCGTACTCACGCCCGGGGTGCTGCTGAGCCAGATGCGTCTGCGCCTTCTCGACCAGGTCGTCCTCGTCGGTCCCGCTGATCGCTTCGCCGCACGGGCAATTCAGGTGTGTCTTCGCCATATGTTCACCATTGCATAGGTAGCCCAGGTTTCAACCCCGAGTGTGCACACAGATCGCGATTTCACCGCGAAACACGATCTCAGCGCACGCTCGACGCAGAAATCAGCTCTTGGCCTTGGCCTCTTTGGCGGCGGCCTTCATCTGCTTCTTGTAGGTGCGCACCTTCTGCAGCGACCCGGGGTCAACCACGTCGGCCACCGACATGAAGCTGCCGGCCGTGCCGTAATCCCCCGCCGCCTCACGCCAACCCGCAGGTGTCACCCCATATTGCTTGCCCAACAGCGCCAAGAAGATTCGCGCCTTCTGGTCGCCGAATCCGGGCAGCCGCTTGAGCCGGCGTAGTACCTCTTTGCCGTCTGGGTCGCCGCCGGTCCACACCGCCGTCACGTCGCCGTCGTACTCATCGACGATCGCCCGCGCCAGTTCCTGCACCCGCTTGCCCATCGATCCCGGAAACCGGTGGATGGCAGGGGTTTGCGAAACCACCGCGATGAATTCGTCGGGGTTGTAGTCGGCGATCTTGCCGGCATCGACGTCGCCGAGACGGTCGGCGATCTTCTTGGGTCCGGCGAACGCCGTCTCCATCGGGATCTGCTGGTCCAACAGCATCCCCACCAAGAGTGCGAACGGGTTGGACTCCAGCAGAGCGTCGGCCTCGGGATCTTGGACCAGCTGCAGTTTTCCCACGTCGCCAGTCTAGGACCAGACCCGTTTTTGACGTCTGTGTCGGCCCAGTGTGCGAATGTGTACGCGATAACCGGTGAATGTGCCCATAGGAGTTGGACATGAGACGCGTCGTTGCACCTCTTTTTGCAGCGGTGATTACCGCGATTGCCTTGGCCGCCACGGCCAACGCGATCCCCGACCAGGGCACGCCGGAGTTCGACAACTACATGCAGGGGCTCGACCGCAACGGATTCCACTTGAATCCCGACACCGCGTGGCGCGTCGCGCACCAGGCGTGTACGGGCAGCATCCCGGGATACATCAGTTGGGAACTGGCCGCCCAGGGTGTGATCGGCCCCGGTGCGGAGCAGCGGGTGTACGACGTCGCCCGAAAGTACACCTGCCCCGTTCAATAGGCGGTTTAGAGTGGCCGCACGATGTCCGGCGAGGTGGCAGTCGCGCTGGCCCTGGCGCTGATCCTGGCGGCGGTCGCCGCCGTCGTTGTGGTGCGCACCCGACGGGTGGTGGCCACCCCGACCGAGCGGGCCGTGCACGCCGCGCTGCACACCGCGGCCCAGGCGGCCCGTGCTCTGCGCCAGGGCCTGGACACCGAATCCGCCCAGACCGCCGCGCCCTACCTGCGCGAGTTGACCGGCACCGCGGGGCTGGCGCTGTTCGACGACGACGCCGCCCTGCTGGCCCGCGACCAGGACGACGACGCGATCTGGCAGTCCGACACCGTCGACGTCTGCGCCGACACCGCACGGGAGTCGATCAGCGCCGGGCGCCGCGTACTGCGAACGGCGCGCTCGACGGCTGTCGTGGCCCAGCCGCTGCTGACCGAGGGCGGTGAGGTGCTCGGCGCGCTCGTCGTGCTGGCCCCGGCCAGCCCCGGCCCGGGCATGCTCGGCGCGGTCGGCGAAGTGGCGCGCTATGCGGCCAGCCAGATCGAGCTGGCCGAGCTCGACGCGTCGCGCGCCCGGCTGGACCGGGCCGAGGTGCTGGCGCTGCGCGCCCAGATCAGCCCGCACTTCATCTACAACGCGCTCAACACCATTGCGTCGTTCGTCCGCACCGACCCCGACCGGGCCCGTGAACTGATCCTGGAATTCGCCGACTTCACCCGCTATTCGTTCCGCGCGGCCGGGCAGTACACCACGCTGGCCGACGAGCTGCGCAACATCGACCGCTATCTCACCCTGGAGCGGGCCCGGTTCGGCGCCAACCTTCGGGTGCGGCTGCAGGTAGCCCCCGAGGTACTCAACGTCGTAGTGCCGTTTCTCGCGCTACAACCGTTGGTGGAGAACGCGGTGCGGCACGGGCTGGCCGGCAGCGGCGGCGGATCGGTGGAGATCGTCGCGCGCGACGCGGGCGCCGAGTGCGTCATCACCGTCGAGGACGACGGCGCGGGTATGGATCCCGAGAGGCTGCGTGCCGGCCCGGCGACGCACTGGCCGACCGCACCGGCGAATCGGCCCACGTCGGGCTGACCAATGTGGACCATCGGCTGCGCGCGGCATTCGGCAACGACTACGGTCTTGTGGTCGAGACAGCGGTCGGCGCGGGCACGAAAGTGGTGATGCGCGTGCCGAAGTTCCGCTCAGGAGTCCGAGCCGGCGGAGGTGCTTTCAGGTGAGTACCAGCCTGACAGTGCTCGCCGTCGACGACGAAGCACCCGCACTCGACGAGCTGGCCTACCTGCTGGGCCGGCACCCCGACATCAGCAGGGTGCACACCGCGTCCGACGCCACCTCGGCACTGCGCGAACTCAACCAGCACACCATCGACGCGGTGTTCCTCGACATCAACATGCCCGGACTGTCCGGCATCGAATTGGCCGGTGTCCTGGCCAATTACACGAGCCGACCCGCCGTGGTGTTCGTGACCGCCCACGAGGACAAGGCGGTGGCCGCGTTCGACGTCGGGGCCGTCGACTATCTGCTCAAACCCATCCGGCAGGACCGCCTGGACGAGGCCGTGCGCCGGGTCGCGGCGGGCATTCAGAAAACCTCGACCGAAACGGCGGGGCCCGCCCAGCCCGAGGACCAGGACTGGAACGTGGTCCCCGCCGAATTGGGCGGCATCACCCACCTGGTGCCCCGCGACAGCATCGGCTGGGTCGAGGCCGAGGGCGACTACGCCCGGCTGCACTCTGCCACCGGCGCACATCTGGTTCGAATCCCGTTGAGCACCTTGGAGACCCGCTGGCGCGACCATGGATTCCAGCGCATCCACCGCTCGTATCTCGTGTCACTGCGGCAGGTCACCGGACTCCGTACGGCCGACGGTGCGGTGCTGGTTCGGTTGCGCGCCAACGGGACTTCGCCCGCGGTCGAGCTGCCCGTCAGCCGGCGCCAGGCCCGTGAACTGCGCGACCGGCTGGTCCGCGATCCGATGCGTTCCCTCAAACCCGCGGGCAACGATGAGTGACCGGCCCGCTCCACAACGTGAGCGCGTGGTCCTCGCCCACCGCCGCGGCACCCGCATGGTGCGCACCCGCATCGAGGTGCAGGAACAGACCCAGGTGGGCGACGCGCTGGTGCGCGGCCTGGTGCGGACCCAGCTCGGCCTCGCCCTGCGCCTGGCCCTCGTCGTCGTCACTGTGGTGGTGGCATTGGTCTTGCTCAATTCCGCCGTGCCGGATCTGGCCGCGCTCAGCGTGTTCGGCATCCGGCTCAACTGGCTGATCCTAGCCGGAGTGCTCTACCCATTGCTGTACGGCGTGGGACGGCTGTATGTGCGGCTGGCCGAACAGGGCGAGCGGGACTTCGTCCGGGTCGTCGACAGCGAGCCATGACCGGCGCACCGCTGACCGCGGCCGCCCTGCTGGCCTCCGTGGTCGCCACCATCGCCATCGGGGCCTACGGAGTCCGGTTGTCGCGCACCACCTCCGACTTCCTGGTGGCCTCACGCAGCGTCGGACCGCAATGGAACGCCGCCGCGATATCGGGCGAATACCTCTCCGCTGCTTCCTTTCTCGGGGTGGCCGGGCTGATCGCGAAGTACGGGGCCGACGCGCTGTGGTATCCGGTCGGTTTCACCGCGGGGTATCTGGGCGTGCTGTTGTTCGTGGCAGCACCCCTGCGCCGCTCGGGGGCCTATACCGTGCCCGACTTCGCCGAGTTCCGGCTCGGCTCGGCCCGCCTGCGCAAGGTGGCCATGCTCGTCGTCGTGATGATCTGCCTGTTCTACCTTGCCCCGCAGTACCAGGGGGCCGGTCTCGCCCTCAAAACGCTTCTGGGCGTTCCGGTCTGGGTCGGACCACTGCTGGTCGCCGCGATCGTCATCACCAATGTGGTTGCCGGTGGCATGCGTTCGATCACGTTCGTGCAGGCGTTCCAGTACTGGCTCAAACTCACCGCCGTCGCGGTCCCCGCGCTGGCGCTGCTCGGGTTGTTCGTGAGCGACCGCGGCGAATTGGGCGGCCCGCTGCCGCCGACAGTTCAGCAGCAGACCACCGTGCAGATCGACACCGACGTCATGGTCCAGGTGATCGAACCGGCCGGCATCACCGTGACCGGCGATCTCGACGGCCGCCACGTCGAGTCCGCCAGGATCACCGCGCCCGGGCAGCACACCCTCGGCACGGGCACCACGCTGACGCTGGCCGCCGGCGCGGCCACACCCGTCGTGGCCGGCACCCCGGGCACCGGCGGCGAGTGGATCGCGTCGGGTGGCGGCCTGGGTGGCGGACATCCGCTCTATCAGGTGTTGTCCATCATCGTCGCGACGTTCCTGGGCACCATGGGCCTGCCCCATGTGCTGGTGCGCTTCTACACCAATCCCGACGGGCGGGCCGCCCGGCGCACCGCGCTCGCGGTGGTGGCCCTGCTGTCGGTGTTCTACTTCTTCCCGATCCTGCTCGGGGTGTTCTCCCGGTTGTATGTCCCGCAGCTGCTGATCACCGGAACCGCGGACGCCGCAGTGCTTTTGGCGCCCGGCGCCGCAGTCGGCGGAATCGGCGGCCAAATGCTGGCCGCACTCGTGGCCGCCGGTGCGATCGCGGCGTTCCTGGCCACCTCGTCGGGGCTGCTGATCAGCATCGCGGGCGCCCTGGCCACCGATGTGCTGCGCGGCCGGGTGCGCGATTTCCGGATCGCGGCGGTGGTCGGCGGGCTGATCCCGATCCCGTTGTCGCTGATGGTGTCCGGGCTGGAGTTGTCCCGCAGCGTCGGATTGGCCTTCGCGGTCGCGGCGTCCACGCTGTGCCCGCTGCTGGTGCTCGGGGTCTGGTGGCGCGGTCTGACGGTGGTCGGCGCCGCGTGCGGGCTCGTGGTGGGTGGGTGCGTCTGCGGCGGCGCGGTTCTCGTCGCGATCACCGGGGGCGTGGACGATGCCGTGCTCGGCGGCTGGCCCGCGGTGATGGTGGGCTATCCGGCGGCGGTCAGTGTGCCGATCGCCTTCCTCACGATGATCGTCGTCAGCCTGTTCACGCGGCCCACTCCCGGCGTCGCGCAGATCTTCGCGCGTATGCACGTGCCCGAGCGCCTCGGCCTGGGTGTCGAGCGCGTGCCCATGGGTTGACCGCCTGCCGTTCAGCCCCGGCGACCGACCGTTCAGCGCAACGATGGCCGAATTCGGCGTATCGACCGTGATACCGCTGCTGTGTGACCCACCTCTCAATTAGGTTCAGTGCCCAACCCCACGCACAGCCAACTGTCAGGAGCGCTCGGTGCCCGAAATCGACCTTCCCGAGAGGGTTGCCCCCACCGGGGAGCAGTTCCTCGCCATGCAGGCAAGTCCGGAATTCCAGGAGCTGCGTTCCAGACTGCGCCGCTTCGTCTTTCCCATGACCGCGTTCTTCCTGCTCTGGTATGCCCTCTACGTCGCCCTCGGCGCGTTCGCCCACGACTTCATGGCCATCCGGGTGTTCGGCAACATCAACGTCGGCCTGCTGATCGGGTTGGGCCAGTTCCTGACCACGTTCCTGATCACCGGGCTGTACGTGCGCTTCGCCAACAGGGAACTCGACCCGAGGGCCACCGCCATCCGCGAAGAATTGGAAGGCGCCTGATGACGATGACCACCCTCGCCTCCGAGACCGTCGGCAACCCCGTCGCCAACATCGGCATCTTCAGCGTCTTCGTCGTCGTCACGATGATCGTGGTGATCAAGGCCAGTAAGCGCAATGCCACCGCCGACGAGTTCTTCACCGGTGGCCGCGGCTTCTCCGGCCCACAGAACGGCATCGCAATCGCCGGCGATTACCTGTCGGCGGCCAGCTTCCTCGGCATCGCAGGCGCCATCGCCGTCTACGGCTATGACGGCTTCCTGTACTCCATCGGATTCCTGGTGGCCTGGCTGGTCGCCCTGTTGCTGGTGGCCGAATTGCTGCGCAACACCGGCAAATTCACCATGGCCGACGTGCTGAGCTTCCGGCTCAAGCAGCGGCCGGTGCGCCTGGCCGCTGCCATCTCGACGCTGACGGTGTCGCTGTTCTACCTGCTGGCGCAGATGGCCGGGGCCGGCGGTCTGGTGGCCCTGCTGCTCGACGTCAACAGCCGGGCCGGGCAGTCGATCGTGATCGCCGTCGTCGGCATCCTGATGATCGTCTACGTTCTGGTCGGCGGCATGAAGGGCACCACGTGGGTGCAGATCATCAAGGCCGTGCTGCTGATCGCAGGCGCCGCACTGATGACCGTGATGGTGCTGAGCAAGTTCGGACTGAACTTCTCCGAGATCCTGGGCTCGGCGCAATCGGCCATCTCCGAGGCCACCACCAAGGGCGTGTCCGGCCGCGACGTGCTGGCCCCGGGCGCGCAGTACGGCGGATCGCTCACCTCGCAGATCAACTTCATCTCGCTGGCCCTGGCGTTGGTGCTCGGCACGGCGGGCCTGCCGCACGTGCTGATGCGCTTCTACACCGTGCCGACGGCGAAAGAGGCTCGGCGGTCGGTGGTCTGGGCGATCGCGCTGATCGGCGCCTTCTACCTGTTCACCCTGGTGCTCGGTTACGGCGCGGCCGCCCTGGTCGGCCCGGACCGGATCCTCGGGGCGGCCGGTGGGGTGAACTCCGCGGCCCCGCTGCTGGCGTTCGAACTCGGCGGGGTGATCCTGCTCGGGGTCATCTCGGCAGTGGCGTTCGCGACGATCCTTGCGGTCGTGGCCGGCCTGACCATCACGGCGTCTGCCTCGTTCGCCCACGACGTCTACGCCTCTGTGCTCAAGTCGCACAAGGTGACCGAGGACGAGCAGGTGCGGGTCTCGCGTATCACCGCGGTCGTGCTGGGCGTGTTCGCGATCGGGCTGGGCATCCTCGCCAACGGTCAGAACGTGGCGTTCCTGGTCGCGCTGGCATTCGCCGTGGCGGCCGCGGCCAACCTGCCGACGATCCTGTACTCGCTGTACTGGAAGCGGTTCAACACCCGCGGCGCGCTGTGGAGCATGTACGGCGGCCTGATCTCGACGATCGTGCTGATCGTGTTCTCCCCCGCCGTGTCGGGCAGCAAGACCGCGATGATCCCGGGCGCGGACTTCGCGTACTTCCCGCTGGCCAATCCGGGCATCGTGTCCATTCCGCTGGCGTTCGCGCTCGGCATCATCGGCACGCTCACCTCGCGAGACACCGGGGACCCCGAGCTCAACGCCGAGATGGAGGTGCGTTCGCTGACCGGGGTGGGCGCCGAGAAGGCTGTGATCCACTAGATCCACGGATTACCGGCAGCGGCGGCGGTGTTGTTCACACTCGTGAACAACCGCCGCCGCTACGCATATGTCCTCCTCGCTTTCGCGTTCACCGCGGTGATGCTCGGGACCACCCTGCCGACGCCGATGTATGCCCTCTACGGCGAGCACATGCACTTCCAGGTGTTCACCACCACCGTCATCTATGCGGTGTATGCGGTCGGTGTGCTCGGCGCGCTGCTGTGCTTCGGACGGTGGTCCGATGCGATCGGCCGCCGCCCGGTGCTGCTGGCCGGGTTGACGTTCGCCCTGGCCAGTTCGGTGGTGTTCCTGACCGCCGACAATGTGGGCGTGCTGTTGGTGGCGCGACTGCTGTCCGGATTGTCGGCGGGCATCTTCACCGGGACGGCCACCGCGGCGGTGGTCGAGGCCGCGGCCCCCGAACAGCGGGACACCGCCGCCACCTTGGCCACCGTCGCCAATGTCGGTGGGCTGGGGGCCGGGCCGCTGGTCGCCGGGCTGCTGGTGCAGTACGCCCCGCATCCGCTGCAGTTGGCCTTCGTCGTGCACATCGTGCTGGCGGTGCTGGCGGTGGTGGCCGTGCTGCTGGTGCCCGAGACCTCGGCACGTACCGGGCGGATCGGTTTCCAGCGATTGTCGGTACCGGCCGAGGTGCGGCCGGTGTTCGTCACGGCCGCGACGGCATCATTCGCAGGGTTCGCGGTGATGGGGTTGTTCACCGCGGTGGCACCGTCGTTCGTGGCCGGGGTGGTGGCATCAGCAACCACGCCGTGGCCGGCGCGGTGGCCGCCTCGATCTTCGGGTCGTCGGTGCTGGCCCAGTTGGTGGGACGGCGCATCCGGCCCGCGACGGCCGTCGCCGCCGGATCGGCCATCCTGGCCGTGGGTCTGGTTGTTCTCGCTGCGGCCCTGGCCTTGTCGTCATTGATCGGCATCCTGGCGGCCGCGGTGGTCTCCGGTATCGGGCAGGGCATCAGCTTCAGCCGCGGTCTGGCCGCCGTCGTCGAGCAGACCCCCACCGAGCGCCGCGCCGAGGTCAGTTCCACCTACTTCGTCGTCGGCTACATCGCACTCTCGTTGCCGGTGGCGGGCGCCGGTCTGGCCGCCCAGAACTGGGGACTGCGTACCGCAGGGGTGACATTCGCGGGCATCGTGATGGTGCTGGCGCTGGTGTGTCTGGCCGCGATCCTGGTGCAGGAGCGCCGGCAGAAGGCCACCCAGCCGGTGAAGTTGAGTGCTTCTACCTAGGGACTACGCGGCCGCGGGGCCATAGCGTTTCTGCCATGACCGTTGCCGCTGACACAGCTGCCGAGAAAGCCCCCGCGAAGGGGCTGTTCCCGTCCCCCGCCGAGGTCGAGGCCCAGACCCCCGCTGACCGGGACCGCGCCATCGACGTCATCCGGATCGTCTCGCTGATCGGTGTGGTGTTCGGGCACACCGTCATGGCAACCAGCACGATCCGCGACGACGTGTTCATCTGGAGCAATTTGCTCACGGAATCCACCGTGTTCCAGGCGCTGACCTGGGTGTTTCAGATCATGCCGCTGTTCTTCTTCGCCGGGGTCGCCGCGTCCGTGCAATCGTGGCGCCCCGGTTCATCGCCGCGGGCGGTGCCCGCAATCCAGTCCTGGGGTGGCTGGCTGCTGAAGCGCTGCACCCGGCTGTACCGCCCGGTGTTCTTCTACCTGGCCTTCTGGACCGTGACCCTGGCGGTGTTGCGGTCCGTGCTGCCCGAACACGTCTACGAGCCCATCGCCGGGATCTCCATCCAGCTGCTGTGGTTCCTCGGCGCGTATGTCCTGGTGCTGGCGGTGGTGCCACTGCTGGCCCGCATCACCACGACCGCGCAGGTGGCCGGTGCGGTCATCGGCACCTACGCGTTCATCGCCGCGGTCGACCTAGTCAGGATCACCATGGAGGGAGCCGGCTACGCCTCGCTGGGTTACCTCAACACCGTGGTGTGGTTGATCCCCGGCGTGTTCGGTGTCGCCTACCGCCGGA
This sequence comes from Mycobacterium sp. 134, assembly GCF_048282715.1. NCBI lineage: Bacteria > Bacillati > Actinomycetota > Actinomycetes > Mycobacteriales > Mycobacteriaceae > Mycobacterium > Mycobacterium sp. 134. The sequence goes on along the minus strand of NZ_JBLVUN010000008.1, from coordinate 1,617,030 downwards.
ACCTGCTGTCCAGCGGCGCCGCGCTCAAGATCGCGATCGGCATGCTCGGGATGAACCTGGCTCTGCTGTACTTCGGCCCCTACGAGCTGAGCCTGGTCGGCATCGAGACCCAGCACCTGAAGAACATGACGCCGCCGTCACTGTTGCTGGCCGGTCACGCAATCATGATGTGCGCGTTCGCGATTGCCGCAGCCCCTGCCATCAACCGGTGGGCCCAGAGGCCGCGCGTGTGGTGGCTGACCGCGATCGGGAACTCCGGCGCGATGACGCTGTACCTGTGGCACATGCCGCTGCTGCTGGGCCTGCACCTGGTCTTCGACTACCTGGGCCTGGACCGTTATGACCCGTCGGCCCCCGGATTCGTCGCCCTGTCGGTGCTGCAGCTGGCGCTGATGGCCGGGCTCGTCGCGATGGCATTCGTCGCGCTGCGGCCGCTGGAGAACAACCCGCTGCCGCTGTGGGACGGGGGCGCCGTGGCGGGCACCGGAATCCGGAGCGCCGCCGTGGGCTGGCTGTTGTGCGTGGCCGGCGCGGCCACACTGACCTCGGTGGCCTGGGGCCTGAAGGATCAGGGCGTGTACTGCGTGGCAGTCATGCTGGCCGCACTCGTCGCGGCCCGGGCACTGGCCACCAAGTAACCCATCGAGACTGCGCACAACGCATCGAGTGTGCGTCCAGATCGCGAATTCCCACGAAATTGCGATCTGGGCGCACACTCGGCGTTGATGACTATCCGCTCTTACGGCGGAACTCGCGGCGATTCTCCACCGGGCCGTGCGCCCGGGGCTGGTTGCGGCCGCCGTCCTTGTGCGCAGCACCCCCGGCCGACTGCGCCTTCTTGCGCTCCAGGGCCTCCCGGAATTTGCGCTTGTTGTCGTCTTCCGGTTTGTCGTCAGCCATACGCCGCAGCGTAGCGCGACTTCGACACCACAGTCACGCGCTTTAGCGCCGACCCGGTGGCATCCCGTACACGTGCGTGATCGGAAGGGTCAGCAACACACGGCGATCATCGACCATGGCGCGCCGGTAATCGTCCCAATCCGGATGTTCACCGGCGATGTTGCGGTACAACGCAATAAGCCCCTCGACTGTGTCGTCGTCGGGCGCGGCGGCCGGCGGGGTCAGGATGGCATCCCCTTCGGCAACCGCATAGGACCAACCGTCGTCGGAGCTCACATGGATGGACGCACGCGGATCCCGCCTCAGATTGCGGGTCTTGGCCCGCGGTTCGGTGATCGACACCTGGATCTGCACCGCACGCGGATCGAAGTAGTAGGAGACATTGGACAGCTGCGGACGACCGTCCTGCTTGATCGTCGCGAGAACTCCCATCGAGTTGCCGGCGATCAAGGCCAGAAGCTTGTCGTCGAAAACCTGGCGCCCCATGAGTTGAGCGTACGTCTTTACCATCGGTTCGATGAGCGTGATTGACGGCAACACCCTCGACGGCGTCTCGGCAACCACCCTGTGGACCCTGAGCAATCGCGGCAACGAGGCCAAGCGTTCCGACGGCGTGATCCGCGACCCGTGGGCCGTGGCGCTGCTGGACTCGATCGACTTCGACTACGGCAAATTCGGCAGACCGATGCAGGCCCATGCCCTGCGGGCCCGCACATTCGACATCGAGACCCGCGACTACCTGTCGACACATCCGAAGGCCGCCGTGGTGGCACTGGCCGAGGGGTTGCAGACCAGCTTCTGGCGGCTCGATCAAGCCGGGGTTGCCGACGAATTGACCTGGTATTCAGTCGATCTACCGCCGGTCATGGCGATCCGGGACCACCTGCTGCCCTCCGATGACCGCATCGTGGCGCTAGCCCAGTCCGCGCTCGACCGCAGCTGGATGGACCGGGTCGACGCAGCCGACGGCGTGTTCATCACCGCCGAGGGTCTGTTGATGTACCTGGAGCCCGACGATGTGCGCAGCCTGATCGCCGACTGTGCGGCGCGGTTCCCCGGCGGCCGGATGATGTTCGACTCGATCCCGCACTGGATGAGCCGACGCACCATCAAGGGTCTGCACCTGTCCGGCCGCTACATCGCGCCACCGATGCCGTTCGCCCTCACCGCCGACGAGGGCCTGGCCATGGCGGGGACGGGCCCGGGCGCCATCGCCGGCGTGCGGTCGGCCCGCGACGTCGTGATGCCGCCGGGACGCGGCCTGTTCAAGCTGGCCGCCGAGCCGTGGTTGGACCGGATCGGGCCGATCCACCGCAACAGGCCGAGCATCACGGTGCTGGACTTCTGACCGGCCGGGACGATATGGCTCTACTGACCCGCCGCCTGCTGGCGGCGCTCGCCACGGTGCTGATTGCCGGCATCACCCCCTCGTGCGCGACGGAGACGAGAACCACCGAGATCGCAGTGGTGCCCGAAGTGCTGACACTGCGCACGGTGACCGTGACCCGGTTCCACTACCTGCCCGGCGGGCACGCGGGCGGCCGATACCCCGACCAGAACTGGGCCGATCTGTACCTGCCGTCCGGAGCACAGGCGTTCAACTCGCTCCCGCTGGTGGTGCTCATCCACGGCGGCGGGTGGAAGAGCACGATGGGTGCCGGCGTGTTCGACGGCTTGGCCCGCGAACTCGCCCGCCACGGCATGGCCGTCTACAACATCGAGTACCGCCGGGTCGGTTCGGGCGGTGGGTGGCCGACCACGTTCGACGATGTGGCTCGCGCCATGGACTACGTCGCCGAGGTCAACCTGCGGTACCCGCAGCTGGCCGTCGACGACGCACTGGTCGTCGGCCACAGTGCGGGAGCTCAGCTGGCGGTGTGGGCCAGCACCCGGCACGACCTGCGCGATGGCGAGGTCGGATCCCGGCCCCGTTTCCGGCCGACCCGGGTCATCTCACTGGCCGGGCCGCTCGACATGGTCTACGCCGCCAACCATGGCGACAAGCACATCGCCGCGGTGCTCGGCGGCCGCCCCACCGAGGTGCCGAAGAGGTACGCCTCGGTGGACCCGATCCAGAACCTCGACCCGAGGGTACCGGTGATCGCGGTCCACGGAACTCTCGACACCGTTGTGGCACCGGCCAATTCGCAACGTTACGTCGCTGCGCTCAAGAAGCGCGGCGGTCGGGCCAGCGTCGAATTGCTCCCCGGCGAAAACCACACGTCGATCATGTCGCCGCGCTCCCCCGCCTTCCGCCGCGTGCTGCACCTCATCACCGCGACCTCGGGAGCCGATCTCGACCAGCTGCCGGTGAAGTGACCATTACGCTGGACCTGTGACCCGCTACATCGCGTTCTTGCGAGGCGTCAACGTCGGAGGCGTCAACCTCAAGATGGCCGAGGTGGCCAACTCCATGGAGGCTGCTGGGTTCACCGAGGTTCGAACGATACTGGCCAGTGGAAATGTCTTGCTGGACAGCGCTTCCGGTGCCGCGAAGGTCCGCAGCACGGCTGAGCGCGCGCTGCGGGACACCTTTGGTTACGAGGCGTGGGTGTTGGTGTACGACGTGGCCACCCTGCAGAAGATCTCCGAGGGATACCCGTTCGAGCGGGAAGTCGCCGACCACCACTCCTACGTCACGTTCGTCAGTGACGCCGAGTTGCTCGACGAGCTCGCGACCCTGTCCCCGGGCGACGGCGAGAAGGTGCAACGCGGGGACGGCGTGCTCTATTGGCAGGTGCCCCGGGCCACCACACTGGACAGTGCGATCGGCAAGACCATGGGCAAGAAGCGCTACAAATCCTCGACGACGACGAGAAACCTGCGCACGCTGGACAAGGTGCTGCGCTGACGCGTCACCCCCGTGCTCCTCGTAGCCATCCCAATCCCTCACTGGTGCCCGCAGCCGGGCGGTACTCACAGCCGATCCAGCCGTCGAAGCCGGTCTCGTCGATGACCGCCAGCAGGTAGTCGATCGCCAACTCGCCGCTGTCCGGCTCATGCCGGTCGGGAACTCCGGCGATCTGCAGATGCCCGACCCGGCCGGTCGGAATGTCCGTCCGCAGCCGGACGGTCACGTCACCTTCGGTGATCTGGCAGTGGTAGAGGTCCAGCTGAACCTTGAGGTTCGGTGCCCCGATCTGACCGACGATGTGGTGCGCCTCGTCCTGATGGCTCAGCAGATAGCCCGGCATGTCGCGCTGGTTGATCGGTTCGATCAACACGTCGACGCCGTCACCGCCGGCCTGCCCGGCAGCCCAGGCCAGGTTGCCGCGGTACACCGCCAGCCGCTCCTCACGATCAGCCCCGGCCGGGGCCAGGCCCGCCATCACGTGCACCCGCGGGCAGTCCAGGGTCTCGGCGTAGTCCAGCGCGCGGCGGACCCCGTCGCGGAACTCGGCCTCGCGGCCTGGGATCGAGGCGATACCGCGTTCACCGGCCTCGAAATCCCCGGGCGGCGCGTTGAAAAGGACCTGACGCAGGCCGCTGGCGTCGAGTCGCCCGCGCAGTTGCTCGGCCGGGTAGGCATACGGAAACAGGTACTCCACGGCCGTGAACCCGTCGGCCGCCGCGGCGGCGAACCGGTCGAGAAACGCGTGCTCGACGTACATCATGGAGAGATTGGCCGCAAAGCGTGGCACGGCAAGACTCCTTCCAGCTGAGCTGATCGCGGTTCACGCCATCTTTGCGCGTGGTGTCCACGGCATTGGCACCACCCGGCAGAACGCGGGTACATTCGCGCCAATGACGGGTACCTCAGGCAAAGTGAGCGGCAGCGCCCTCACCGGTGTTTCCGAGACGGCACTGATGACCCTGCAGGTGCGCGCTCACGAAGCGCGCCGGCCCGACGGTCTGATCGACGATCCCATGGCGGTGCAGCTCGTCGACTCGATCGATTTCGACTTCGCCAAGTTCGGCTATACCCGTCGCCAGGACATGGCCCTGCGGTCGTTGCTGTTCGACCGGGTGACGAGCGACTACCTGCGTGACCATCCGAAGGCGACCGTGGTGGCGCTGGCCGAAGGGCTGCAGACCAGCTTCTACCGGCTCGACGCTGCCGACCTCGGACATGAGTTTCGTTGGCTGTCAGTCGATCTGGAACCGATGATCGAGCTTCGCAACAAGCTTCTGCCAAAGCCCGACCGGGTCACCCAGTGCGCGCAGTCGGCACTGGACTTCAGCTGGATGGACCATGTCGACACCACCGACGGAGTCTTCATCACCGCAGAGGGCCTGCTGATGTATCTGCAGCCCGACGAGGCCATGTCGCTGATTCGCGCGTGCGCGCAACGCTTTCCGGGCGGGCAGATGATGTTCGACCTGCCGCCGGCGTTCTTCGCCTTTCTCACCCGCAAGGGGACGCCGACCTCGATGCGATATCGGGTGCCGCCCATGCCGTTCAGTCTGTCCCCCGCCGAGCTGGCCGATCTGGTGAACACCGTGCCCGGTGTGCGCACGGTGCACGACCTGCCGATGCCGCCGGGCCGCGGCGCTGTCCTCAACGCGGTGGTGAAATGGCAGCACCTGCCGATCTTCGACCGGGTACGCCCGGTGGTGGGGCTGCTGGAGTTCGGCTGACGGCTACTGCGCCCACACGTCCTCGACATAGCGATCTGAACCCACCAGGTCGGTGAGCCACTGCGAGGCGGCGGCGTCGTCGGCCCCGGTGTAGCGACGGTAGACATCCCGGAACGCGCCGCGCACCGCGGGAGCCATCCGGGCTCCGTCGCCACAGATGTACACGTGGGCATCCATGTCCGGGTCGCCCAGCATCGCCCAGACCTCTTCGGCATCCGCGGTGATCCGATCCTGGACGTACCGGATCTCGTCTTCGGGCCGCCGCGAGAAGGCCGGGCGCATCCGCACCACGCCCGCGCGTTCGGCTGCCTCGAATTCGTCGCGGAACAGGTAGTCGACATCCGGGTGACGCACCCCGAAGAAACACAATGCCGATGTGAAGGACTCGCCCGCGGCCTGCGCCGCCAGCCGGTCCCCGATGAATCCCCGGAACGGGGCGACCCCGGTCCCGGCGCCGACCAGGATGACGTTCTTCGCCGGCTCGGCGCCGGCGCGAAACGCCCGGCGCGCGGTATCGACCCGCATCCGAATCTGTTGTCCCGGTACCGCATCGGCGAGATAGCTCGATGACACCCCGCGGAAGACCCCGTATCCGGAACGTGCCGGCCCCTCGAGCACGCTGACCACCAGTTCGACCTCACGCGGCACCCGGCGTGCCGAGGACGCGATGGAGTAATGCCGGGGCGCCATCGGCTCGAACAACTCCAGCAGTTCGGCGCGCGACAGTTCGGTGGCCGGGAACTCGGCCAGGCATTCGGTGACGCTGAGCGCGCGGACCTCGGGATCTTCGGCGAGTTCGGTCAGTGCCGCACTCTCGGGAGAGCACGGGTTGGCCGCGGCCAGCCGCAACAGCTGACTTCGACTGGCGGGCTTGCGGAGCTCGATGAAATGGGTGAGCAGTTCCCGGACGCTGACCTCGCGGTCGATGGCGATGGCCCGGCGCGTGCTGCGCCGCGGATTGACCGAGATCCGGCGGTCCAGCCGCAGCTCCAGCAATTCGGCGACCTCGTCCACGACCTCGGGGCTGTTGTCGGGCAGGACCGTGAGGTGATCACCGGTCTGGTATCCGAGGTCATCGGGAAGCGCTACCCGAATGAGCCGCTTGGCATTTCCCATGTCCCGGTTGTCGACCAGCGCCACGTTGTCCAGCACCGTCGCGGGTTGGACCTCGAAACGCGCATCGATCGCCGACGTCACCGGACCGTCGATGGCGCGCAGTTCGTACAGGAGTTCGTCGGTGGTGTCGGCGGGCAGCTGTGCACCGTCGGCCGGGGCGAGGGCGTCCCACAGGGCCGCGGAGAAGTCTTCCACGGTCCCGGCGAAGTCCCCCGACGTGTCGGCTTCGCCGCGCGGAATCACCGGTGGGCCAACCAGTTCCGAGAGCCGCTGATCGATGCGTTTGGGGATGGTCTGGTAGGTCTCGGCCCAGTTCCGGTCGCCGACACCGAGTATGGCGTACGGGATGGCCGGTTGCGCCTGGGTGCCCGGATCGTCCAGCCATTCGACGAAGCGCCGCGCATCGTCGGTGGGTTGCCCGTTGTACGACGCGGCGATCACCACCAGCGCCCCGTCCGTGGGTAGTGCGCCCGCTGCCGCGTCGAGGGCAGCCACGGTGGTCTGATAACCCAGATCGGTGGCTTCGTCGGCCAGCTGCTGTGCCAGCGCCCGGCAGTTACCCAGGTTGGAGCCGTGCAGCACAGTCACTTTCGAACCGGGCGCGGCCACCGCGCGCGGCCTCGCCGCCGAAGCCGCCTCAGGGGTCGCCGCCAAGGTGTGCCGGCGGTCCGAGGGTGTCCGGCGCACCAGGTCGAGATGGAATCCGACCGGTTTGCGCAGCAGATCGCTGTGGGTGCGGAGCTGGTAGTGCTCGACGTCCAGGAAGCGGTACCGGTGCACCAGGGTGGCCAGCGCCATGGTCGCCTCGTGGAGGGCGAACTGACGGCCGATGCAGGACCGCGCCCCGGTGCCGAACGGTTTGAACAGGTTGACCGGACGTCCGGCGGACTGCTCGGCCCCGAACCGGTCCGGGTCGAAGATGTCGGCGTTGTCACCCCACTCGGGCTGCCGGTGCAGGGCCGACGTCGTCACCGTGACGACCTCGCCCTTGGCCACCGGGTACCGGCCGCCGATGACGGTGTCCGCCAACGCCATCCGGTCGAACTCGCGGACCGGTGGGGACAGCCGCAGCGTTTCGTCGACGATCTGGCGGACGTAGGTGAGCTTGCCGATCTCGTCGAATGCGGGTACGTGGTCGTCGTCGGGTCCGAACACCGTGTCCACCTCCAGGCACGCCCGGTGCAGCACCGCAGGGTTCTTGACGATGCTGTACAGCGCGGTCGGCATCAGGGTCGAGGTGGTGTCCTGGCCGGCGATCAGGAAGGTCAGGATCTGGTTGCGGATGCTGTCGTGTCCGAGCCGGGGCGTGCCGTCGGCGCCCGGTTCGAGCATCAACGCGAGCAGGTCGTCCAGATCGACCGCACCCGCGCGGTGCCCGGCGATCAATTCGTCGATGAAGGCAAACAGCTTGTCGCGCTCGGCGGCGAAGACCGCCCGGTCGCCACCGCCCGGGGAGATGATCTGCGCCAGCGCAGCCGCGAAGCTGGCCGGGATGTCGGCCAGCCCGTCCTGGTGATAGGAGTCGAACCGTGCACCGAATCCGGCCAGACCCACGGTGTCCATGGCCAGCTTCGCCAGATCCCCCGCGACGTCGACCGAGCGCATCCCGACCGCGTCATCCCACAACGTGATGAGCTGGCGGTTGATGTCGAGCATAGCCGGGTGGTAGCTGCGCAACCCGCTGAAGCTGAACCCCGGCATCAGGACGTCATGGGCCTGCTGCCAACCGTTTTCGCCGGGATACGACGTGAACAGGCCATTGCCGACCAGCGTCCGGAAACGGTCCAGCCGCACCGTGATGCCTTTGGTGAAGCGTGTCTCGTCGCACAATTCGTCGACCAGCGACAGGGAGCACGCATAGAGCCGCCGGCTGCCGGTGAAGTCGGCGTAGAACAGGGGTCCGTACTGTTCGGCGAGCACGTCGGCGGGGAGCGCGTAGGGACGTCCCGCAACCGGCCCCGGCGGTAGGTCCAGACCCACCGCCGAGGGGACATCGTCGATGTCCGGTGGCAGCGCCGGTGAGAACGTCTCCATGAGCGCGAGCTTAGCCACGCACCATGAGCTGTCCCTGAAATCAGCCTCAGAGAACGAGCTGGGGCGCCGGGTCGGGCTCGCCGGCCGTACGCCGCGATCCGAACCGCAGAGCCGAATCTTCGACGGGTCCGTTGCGCAGTGTCTGCGCGTCGATCGTGTAGTTCATCGTCATCTGCCACGGTCCGTCGACGCCCTGGCGGGGAATCTCGTCGAGCGAACGTTGCACGTACCCGGCACCGAAGTCCAGCAGCGGGCGGGTCTGGCCACCGGCGAACTCGGGTCGCACGGTGTCGAATCCGTTGTCGTCCATGTGCTTCAGCAGCCGGCAGAAGTGCTCGCAGAGCAGTCCGACCTTGAGGGTCCACGACGAGTTGGTGTAGCCGAACGCGAAGGCGAAGTTCGGTACACCGGAAAGCATGATGCCCTTGTAGGCCACGGTCTCGGCGAGGTTCACCGGCTCACCATCCACGGTGAGAGACATCCCGCCGAACAGCTGGATGTTGAGTCCCGTTGCGGTGACGATGATGTCGGCTTCCAGTTCCCGGCCGGACTCCAGCAGGATGCCCTTCTCGGTGAAGGTCGCGATGCGGTCGGTGACCACCGAGGCGGCACCCTCACCGAGTGCGGTGAACAGATCACCGTCCGGCACCGCGCACAGCCGCTGATCCCACGGGTTGTAGCGGGGGCTGAAGTGCTCGTCCACCGGATACCCGTCAGGCAGCTTGGCGGCGTTGATCCACCGGATCAACGCCCTGGCAGCCTTCGGGTACTTCTGGCAGAAGGTGTACACCGCACGTTGTTTGAGGATGTTCTTGCGCCGGGTCAGCGCGTAGCCACGCTCGTCGCCGAGCAGCCGCTTGGCGGTGTTGGCGAACTTGTCCTTGGCCGGCACCGGCATCACATAGGTCGGTGAACGCTGCAGCATGGTGACGTGGGCAGCGGTGCCCGCCATTGCCGGGATCAGCGTGACCGCGGTGGCACCGCTGCCGATCACGACGACCTTCTTGCCTGCGTAGTCCAGATCCTCGGGCCAGTGCTGGGGGTGCACGATGCGGCCGGTGAACCTGTCGGCGCCCTCGAACCGCGGGGTGTAGCCCTGGTCGTAGCGGTAGTACCCGCCGCCGCAGAACAGCCAGCTCGCCGAAATCTGCACGAGTTCTGGATCTGCCCCGTCACCGTCGGTCCGCTCGATGTCCACGGTCCAGGAGGCCCGCGCCGAATCCCAGGCCGCGCCGAGCACCTTGTGGTGGAACCGGATGTGGCCGTCGATGCCGTTCTCCGACACCGTCTCGCGCAGGTAGGCGAGAATCTTGTCGGCGGTGGCGATCGCATGCTCGTCGCGCCACGGCTTGAACTCGTAGCCGAAGGTATGCAGGTCCGAGTCCGACCGAATTCCGGGATAACGGAACAGGTCCCATGTGCCGCCGGTCGCGCCGCGGGCCTCCAGGATCGCGTAGCTGCGCCCGGGGTGTTCGCGCTGCAGGTAGTAGGCGGCACCGATGCCGGAGATGCCGGCGCCGATGATGAGTACGTCGACGTGTTCGGTGTGGGTCATGTCTCAATGGTCGCGGCCGGCCGACTGTCCCCCAAGGTCGGAATGACCAAACATCGCCCATCTGGTGGTGCACTTTGCACCATCGCTCTACGCTGGGGTGATGGTGTGGCAGCCACCGTCACAGCGCGTGCAGGACCTGATCCGGCAGTGCGCACAGATCGTCCTCAACCCCCGCGCGGACTGGCTGGACGAATTCGACTCCGCGGTCCTGGCGGCCAGTCCGACCATTGCTTCCGACCCCGAGCTCGCGGCCGCGGTCGTCCGGAGCAACCACGCCAACCTGTTCTTCTGGGGCTCGGCGAATGTACGCGATCCGGGCGCCCCGGTGCCGCCGAACACCGGACCGGAGCCGCTGAGCATCGCGCGGGAACTGGTGCGCCGAGGCGTCAGCGAGTTTCCCCTCGACGCGTACCGGGTCGGTGAGGGCGTGGCGTGGCGTCGTCTCATGGAGATCGCCTTCGAGCTCACGTCCGACCCTGCCGAGCTGCACGAGATGCTGGACGTGTGCTCGCAGTCCATCAGCGCGTTCGTCGACGCCACGCTGGCCGGGATCGCCGCCCAGATCGACCTGGAACGCGACGACCTGACCCGCGGCACCCACGCCGAGCGACGCGAGACCGTCGCCCTCCTGCTCGAGGGCGCCCCGATCCCCAGACAGCGCGCCGAGGCGCGGTTGGGCCATTCGCTCACCGGAACCCACACCGCGGCGGTGATCTGGAGCGAAGACTCCGCGGGCGACCTGTCCGGACTGGACCGGGCCGCCGAGGCCTTCGGCCAGGCCTGCGGCGATCCGAGGCCGCTGAGCGTACTGGCCAGCACCGCCACCCGCTGGGTGTGGGCGACGGGTGGCGCCGACATCCAACCCGGTCTGCAGGCGCTCACCCGTGAGCTCGACGGCGTCCGGATCGCCGTCGGACCGACCGCCGACGGCCTGGACGGCTTCCGGCGCAGTCATTTCGATGCGATCACCACACAGCAGATGATGGCCCGGCTGCACTCCACCCAACAGATCGCGCGGTTCGCCGACGTCGAACTGGTCGCACTGATCACCGCCGAGCCCGACCGTGCCGTCGAATTCGTCAGCCACAACCTGGGCGCGCTGGAGACCGCCGACAACGAATTACGGGAAACCGTAAGGATATTCGTCAACGAGCAGTGCAACGCGTCACGCGCCGCGGCGCGGCTCTACCTGCATCGCAATACGTTGCTGCGCCGGCTGGCCCGCGCCGACGAACTCCTTCCCCGCCCACTGGCCGAGAACAGCGTCGCCGTTGCCGTCGCATTGGATGTGCTGCGGTGGCATGGCAACCGGACCGGGTGATCGGCTGAGCCGATCAGTCGAAAGCGGTATCCAGATAGCGCAGGGCGTCGGTCTTTCCGATCCCCAGCGCACGGGCGGCCTCGGCGAACGAGTGCGCAGCAGCGGCCATCGCGGCATCGGCCGGATCCGCGCGTGCGACGAATGTGCCGTACCGCCCGCGGGTCTCCAATACCCCCGCCGTCTCCAACTCGCGATAAGCCCTGGCCACGGTGTTCACCGCGAGTCCGACCTTCCCCGCCAGCTCACGCACGGTAGGCAACCGGGTCCCCGGCGCCAGCCGCCCCTGCCTGATTCCATCGATGATCTGGATCCGGAGTTGATCGAACAACGGTTTTTCCGCGCTCGCGTCAACCAGAACCCAATCCCCCAACTCGGCCACGTGCCCAGTATCACCCAAACCGACTACGTTGGTGATGTGCAAGTGACTGTCCTGTCCGGTGCCGGGATCTCAGCGGAGAGCGGTGTGCCGACGTTCCGCGACGTCGAGACGGGTCTTTGGGCGAAGGTGGACCCATACGAGATCTCCAGCATCGAAGGCTGGCAGCGGCATCCCGAGAAGGTGTGGGCCTGGTACCTGTGGCGCCACTACATGATGGCCCACGTGCAACCCAACGACGGACATCGCGCCGTGGCCGCCTGGCAGGACTTCGCCGATGTCCACGTCGTCACCCAGAACGTCGACAACCTGCACGAGCGCGCCGGCAGCACGAACGTCTACCACCTGCACGGAAATTTGTTCGAATTCCGTTGTGATGCTTGCGGTTCGAGATTCGAGGGCGACCTGCCGGCTATGCCGGAACCGGTCGAGACGATCGAACCCCCGGTATGCCCGTGCGGTGGCCTGATCCGGCCGAGTGTCGTGTGGTTCGGCGAGCCGTTGCCCGACGACGCCTGGCAACGGTCGGTGCAGGCGGTGAGCAACGCCGACGTGGTGATCGTGGTGGGCACCAGCTCGATCGTCTATCCCGCGGCAGGCCTGCCCGAAGCCGCCGTTGCCGCGGGCACCGTGGTGATCGAGGTCAATCCGGAGCGCACGCCGCTGTCCGACAGCGCGACCATCTCATTGCGCGAGACGGCGGCCGACTCCCTGCCCAATCTGCTGCAACGGTTGCCCACCCTGCTGGGCTCTAGGCAGGCCTGACCGCACGCCCGATTGCGAACTCGGTCACCGGCAGCGGCACCCAGGCTGGCATCGCCAGTTCACGGTGAGCATCGGCCACCTGGAATCCACTGTCGGTGATGGCCTGTTCGGTGTGCCGGTGGGTGTGGCAGTTACCGAACAACCGCGGCCATACCGTGGCATCGGCCACGCGCTGCATCCCGGCCCGCCAGCCGCTGCCCGCGACATGCTCCAGATAACGCAGCTCCCCGCCCGGGCGGAGCAACGAATGCAGCTGCCGCAGAACAGTATCCGGCTGATCGATGGAGCACAGCACCAAGGAGCAGACCACGGCATCGAACGGTTCGGCGCTGCTGAACTTCTCGGCGGTATCGCTGGTGACGGTCACCCGTACCGGAGCCGTCGCCGCCGCGCTGCGGGCCACCTCGGCCAGGTGGCGTTCGGGCTCGATGGCGACCACCTCGGTCACCGTCGAGGGGTAGAAGGCGAAATTCGTCCCGGTGCCCGCACCGATCTCCAGAACCCGGCCGCTGAGACCGGCGAGGTTCTCGCCCCGCAGCCGACGCAGCGCCTTCGGCTCCGAACTCGACAACGTCTTCCAGATCCGGGCGAAAAACGGGTTGTCCACGGGCTTGTCAGTCACGGTTTTCCTCCGTCGGGGTTTTCCCCGGCCAATCCCTTCAGCCGGGCGATGGTCTCCATGGGCTCGAGGTCGGTTCCGATGATTCCCGAGACGATCTGACCGGTACACACCGCACGCAGCACGCGATCAGTGAACTCCTCGACATCCCCCCACGGCAGATACGGCTTGGAGATCAGGATGGCGGCCACCCCGTGCGCGGCGGTCCACAGTTCGAGGGCCAGCATCGTGGCGTCCCCCGGCGGGTAGATCCCCTCGGCGATCAGCGCCTCCATCGCAGCGCGCATGTGCTGGAACGCCGAACTGTTGAGCGCGGTGTCGACGTCACTGCCGGGCCTGCCCTCACCCATGGTCGCCAGCCGGTACAGCTCAGGAGTGCGCCTGGCGAAGTTCACATAGGCATGCCCCTGGGCGCGCAGCACCTCGATGGTGGAGGGCTGGTCGGCGGCGACGCGCTGCATCTCCTCGTCGAGCTTCTCGAAATACCGTGAGCACACCGCGTCCAGGAGTGCGTCCTTGTCGGCGAAGTGCAGGTAGATCGACGGCGGTGTGACCCCGACCCGCTGGGCCACCGACCGGATCGACACCGCCTTGACATGGCCGGTTTCCAAAAGCAATTCGGTTGTGGCATCGAGGATCTGATCGTGCAGAAGCTCGCCGGAACCACGCGGGGCACGGCGCCGTTTACGCGGTTGGATCACCACGCTAGCCGGCGTCCGCCACACCGGCGCCGGCCCGTTCGCGATTTCCGTCATCACCGGGGACGTCGCCGGGCCCCTTAGGGTCCGGTTCGGCCGGGCCTGACTCACTGATCCCGAACCGCTGGTGCAGACGCGCCAACGGTGCGGGCGCCCACCAGTTCCACTGCCCCATCAGGTGCATGAACGCCGGCACCAACAACATCCGCACCAACGTCGCGTCGACCAGGACCGCAATGGTCAGGCCCAGACCGAACATGCGCATGAAAGCCACCTGCGCGGCGATCAGCGCCGCGAACGAGATCGACATCAGCAGCGCCGCGGCCGTCACCACCCGGCCGGTGCGGGCCAGGCCGAGCGCGACGCTCTCGTCGTTCCGCTCGCGCGGGGACATCTCGGTGCCGTCGGGTTTGGTCTGCCCGGACGCCAGCCAGAACTCACGGATCCGCGAGACCAGGAACACCTCGTAGTCCATGGACAGCCCGAATGCGATGCAGAACAACAACACCGGCAGGTTGGCCACCAACGTGCCCGTCGACGTGGTGCCGAGCGCGCCCAGGTGGCCGTCCTGGAAGATCCACACCAGCGCACCGAACGCCGCCGAGAGCGACAACACGTTGAGCACCAACGCTTTCAGCGGGAGCACCACACTGCCGGTGAGCAGGAACAGCAGCACGAAGGTGATCACGGCGATGATGCCGAGCACCATCGGCAGGCGCGAGGTGATGGCATGTGAGCTGTCACGGTTGACCTGCGCGATGCCGGTGAACTTCACCTCGGCCGGGGCGGGCACCGCGTGCAGCGCGTCCAGCTGGGCCTCGGAGGCATCGCTGAACAGCGGTTCGTGGCTTCCAACCGTCAGATAGGCACTGCCGTCGGCCACTCCGGTTCCCGATGTCGGCGGGCCGACCCGGCGTCCGTCGACGAAGGTGCCCCCGGGTGCGGACACCGAGGCCCCGGCCGCGGCCCGCGACAGATCACCCGCATAGCGGTCGATCTCGGCGGGACGCAGGCCGGCGACGTCGGGCAGCACCACGGTGACGGCGGTCGAGGAGTCGACGGCGAAATCGTTGCGCAGCTCGTCGCCGAGCTGGCGGGCCGACGCCGACGACGGCAGCACGCGGTCGTCGGGGAAGCCCCACTTGATGCCGAGGAAGGGGGCGCCCAGCAGAAGGAGCAGTGCGATCACCGCGAGTCCGATCGGCACCGAGCGACGCATGACGCGCTTGGTCGTGCGGTACCAGAAGGTCTGCTCGACCGGCTTGGCGACGGGCTCGGGCCGACCCAGGATCCGGCGGATGAACCGGCGTACGTCGTAGGCGTCCAGCCGGTCACCGAGCAACGCGATGGCGGCCGGGGCCACCACGATGGCCGCGAACGCCGCCAGCGCCACCACCGCGATGCCCGCGTAGGCGAACGACTTGAGGAAGTACATCGGGAACAGCACCATCGCCACCATCGACAGCGCCACCGTCATCGCCGAGAACAGCACCGTGCGTCCGGCCGTGACCATGGTGCGCACCAGCGCACGGTCCGGGTCCACGCCATCGGCGAGTTCATCGCGGTAGCGGCTGACGATCAACAGGGTGTAGTCGATGGCCAGCGCCAGCCCCATGGCGACGGTGAGGTTGAGCGCGAAGATCGAGACGTCGGTGACCATCGTGAACCCGCGCAGCACCGCCAAGGATCCGAGGATCGCGAATCCGCCGACCGCGAGCGGCAACGCGGCGGCGAGCAACCCGCCGAACACCCAGACCAGCACGAGGAAGCTCAGCGGAATCGCAATGGATTCCATCATCAGGAGGTCTTTTTCGCTCTGCCCGTTGATCTGGACGTAGATCATCGCCTCGCCCCCGGCCCGCACGGTCACGCCTTTGCGGTCGTGCACCAGTTGATCGGTGAGTTCCTTGGCGTGTTTCTGCGCGCCGCTCTCCCCGCCGGTGATTCCGGCCAGGATGAGCCCGGTCTTGCCGTCCTTACTGATCAACGTGGCAGCCGCGGGCGGCGGCAAGGTCCAGGCCGAGCTGACTTCGGTCACGTACGGCGATGCTTTGAGCCGGCCGGCGATCTCGGTTCCCGCAGCAAGGGCGGCCGTGCTGTTCGCCCCGGCGGCCGATTCGTCGGTGACGCTGATGACCAACTGCATGTCGCCGCGGGCGAACTTGTCCGACAGCAGCTGCGTGGCCTGCGCCGATTCCGAAGTCGGGTCCTGGAATCCGCCGGCCGACAGGCTCTTGGCCACCGGAACGCCGAAGATGCCCGCGGCCACCATGGCCAGCGCGGCCACCACGAGCACACGTCGCGGTGCGGCGATGGCGAGATGGGCGATGCGGTGCAGCACGTGGTGTCCTTCCCCCATGAGTATCGCCGTTAAGTTAACAGCGGTAAGTTTCCAGCGTCAACGTGGGTCTCGCTCTACACACGGACGCCGGCACCGAAGGGTTCACCACTGGGCACGCCGCGATGAATTCGGGCGTCTCGATGCGTCTAATCGAGCATGGCCAACACCACCGTCGCCGAAACCGCGACCTCCCATATGACCGATACCGGACTGCTCATCCTGCGCATCGCCACCGGCGCCACGATGCTGCAGGCGGGCCTGATCAAGGCATTCGACTTCGGAACCGCCGTGGGGTTCATGGAGTCCAGCGGCTGGCGGCTACCGGGGTTCGGCGCATTCATGGTCACCGCGGCCGAAACCCTGGGCGGCATCGGCCTGCTCCTGGGAGTCCTCACGCCGCTGGCCGCGTGCGCGGTGATCGGCGCGATGGTCGACGCCTGGGCGGTGAACGTATCGACCGACGCGTTCTGGTCCCAGCCGTTCAACGTTCCGTTCCTGGCCGCTTTCGCCGCCGCGGCGCTGCTGTTCACCGGCGCCGGCGCATTCTCGGTCGATGACCGCGTCTTCGGCCGCTCCCGCGTGTCGGCCAGGGCCGCCATGGGACTGGTGGCGCTCGGAGTCGTCGCCGCCGTCGCGACGTGGATGGCGTTGAACGGGACCAACCCCATCCACGTCACAAAGCCGGCCGTCTGAGACCCAGCGTGGGCCTTGTACACGAAATTTCCGCCGGAACTGTGCATGAGGCCCACGTTCGTGGCGACGGGTGATCTGGGCTACTCGCCAGAAACCTACCCAAAAGTAGGATTGCCACCATTTTCCGAACCGTGACTCAAAGATTCCTTAATAGTGACCCATACGCTCAGTGTCATGTGGATCGACGACACCAGTGCAGATGTCATCAAGGTCGACTTCGAGGCCCTCTACCACGGCGATTTCCTCGTCGAGGGCGACACCTCGGAGCAGTTTGACGACTACCAAGAACTGCCAACCGCAGTATGAGAAAACGCGCGCCTCGCGGCGCGCGTTTCCCATCTTCAGTTTGCCGTAGTTTGCCCCTTCAAGGGCCGCAGTCCTCGCTCAGGCGAGGACTGCTTCTTTCTCAGGCTCGGCTTCGCCCGCGCCGACCATGTTCGCCAGGCGCCCGCTGATCAGGTACTCGGCCTCCGACACCATTCGTGAGACGAGTTCGCCGCAGGTGGGGATGTCGTTGATCAGGCCCATCGAGGTTCCGACCGACCAGATGCCTGCGTCGAGATCACCGATCTCGTAAACCTTCACGCCGCGTTTGCCGGCCACCAGATCCTTGACGTCCTCGAACTGACCGCCGTCCTTGAGGATCTGCACCACCTCACGTGAGACCGCATTGCTCGCGACGCGGGCGGTGTTGCCCAGGCTGCGGAAGATCAGCTCGGTGTCGAGCTCGGTGCCCGCCACGATCGCTTCCTTGACCTTCTGATGGATCGCCGATTCCGCGGTGCACATGAACCGCGAACCCATGTTGACGCCGTCGGCGCCCAGCGCCAGCGCGGCCACCAGACCGCGCGCGTCGGCGAAACCGCCCGAGGCGATCATCGGGATGTCGATCTTGGCCGACGCGGCCGGGATGAGCACCAGGCCCGGGATGTCGTCCTCACCGGGGTGACCGGCACACTCGAACCCGTCGATGCTGATGCCGTCCACGCCCAGGCTCTGCGCCTTGACCGCATGGCGCACCGAGGTGCACTTGTGCAGCACCTTGATCCCGTTGGCGTGGAACATCGGCAGGTGCGGCGCCGGATTGGAGCCCGCGGTCTCCACGATCTTGATGCCGGAGTCGACGATCACCTGGCGGTACTCGTCGTATGGCGGCGGGTTGATCGTCGGCAGGATCGTCAGGTTCACACCGAACGGCTTGTCGGTGAGCTGACGACACCGCTCGATCTCCTTGGCCAGATCCGCCGGGGTCGGCTGCGTCAGCGCGGTGATGAACCCCAACGCACCCGCATTGGCCACGGCCGCAACGAGTTCGGCGCGGCCGACCCACTGCATACCACCCTGCACGATGGGATGCTCGATCCCGAACGTCTCGGTGAACTTCGTCTTCAATGCCATTTGGACCTCTCTACCTGGGAGCCATACGGATAGCACCGTCGAGGCGGATGACCTCGCCGTTGAGCATCGGGTTTTCGATGATGTGCACGGCCAGAGCGCCGTACTCATCGGGATCGCCGAGGCGGGCCGGGTGCGGCACCTGCTGGCCCAGCGACTTCTGCGCCTCCTCGGGCAACGAACCCAGCAGCGGGGTCTTGAACAACCCCGGCGCGATGGTGCACACCCGGATCAATTCCCGCGACAGATCCCGCGCGATGGGCAGGGTCATACCGACCACACCGCCCTTGGACGCCGAGTAGGCGGCCTGCCCGATCTGCCCGTCGAACGCCGCGACCGAGGCGGTGTTGATGATGACGCCGCGCTCTTCATTCTTGAGCGGCTCCGTCTTGGCGATGCGCTCAGCGGCCAGCCGGATCACGTTGAACGTACCGATCAGGTTGACCTCGACCACCTTGCGGAACCCCTCGAGGGGGAACGCACCGTTTTTGCTCAGCGTCTTGATCGCGTTGCCGATGCCCGCGCAGTTGACGTTGATCCGCACCGGGCCCAGCGATTCGGCGACATCGAGTGCCTCGGTCACACCCGCCTCGTCGGTGACGTCGGTGGCCACGAACCTGGCACGATCACCCAGCTCGGCCACGACCTCTTCACCCTTGAGGTCGATCACGACCACCTGGGCACCGGCATCGAGCAGTCGCTTGGTGGTGGCCAGGCCCAAGCCCGAAGCACCACCGGTGACGACGGCTACCGCGTCTTTGATCTCCACTTACCGCATTCCTTTCCGGCCGGCATGGCGCCGACCTCCTGATGTGGTTGAACTAAACCCAGTCCCGCAGAACGGCTTCGGTGTCGGCCCCGCGCGGACCCGGTGGCGTCGGCACCGCCGGGACGCTGCGGGAGAATCGTGGCGCCGGCATCGGCTGCAGGTTGCCGCCTTCGTCGAAGAACGTGTTCCGCTCCGCGATGTGCGGTTCGGTGAGGACCTCGGCGAAGGACAGCACCGGCGCCGCACACGCGTCGGTGCCGGCGAACACCTCGGCCCAGTGGTCACGGTCGTGCGCGGCGAATGCCTTGGTGAACGCCTCGCGCAGCTCGGGCCAACGGGCCATGTCGTTCTGGTCCGGAAGATCGGCGTCGTCCAGTCCGAGACCCTTGAGCAGCTCGGCATAGAACTGCGGCTCGATCGCCCCGATCGACATGTAGCGGCCGTCGGCGGTCTCGTAGGTGTCGTAGTACGGCGCGCCGGTGTCGAGCATGTTGGTGCCGCGCTCGTCGGACCACAGGCCCTGGCTACGGAAGCTCCACATCATCTGCATCAGCACGCTGGACCCGTCGATCATGGCCGCGTCGATCACCTGGCCCTTGCCCGAGCTCTGCCGCTCGAACAGCGCCGAGAGGATGCCGACGAGCAGGAACATCGAGCCGCCACCGAAATCACCGGCAAGGTTGAGCGGCGGCACGGGACGTTCGCCCTTGCGCCCGACCGCGTGCAGCAGGCCGTTCAGCGAGATGTAGTTGATGTCGTGGCCGGCCTGCAGGGCCCGCGGGCCTTCCTGGCCCCAGCCCGTCATGCGGGCATAGATCAGCCGTTCGTTGACCTTGGCGCAGTCCTCGGGCCCCAGACCCAACCGCTCGGTGACACCGGGACGGAAGCCCTCGATCAGCACGTCGGCCTTCTCGATGAGCTTGAGCACCAGCGCGCGGCCCTCGTCGCTCTTCATGTCCGCGGCCACCGACCGGCGGTTACGCAGCATGGTGTCGGCGCTGGGCGTACCGGTGCCCTTGCCCGGCCGCTCGATCCGCACGACGTCGGCACCCAGATCTCCGAGGATCATCGCCGCGTGCGGGCCCGGGCCGATACCGGCCAACTCCACAACGCGCAAACCTTGCAGTGGTCCTGCCATGCTCTTCCGCCCTTCGCGTGTTAGGCCTTGGTTGACCGGTGACATAGCTTACTTGTATAACCTTCTCGACCGGCATGGCCATAGCCGGCCCCGCCCGGACCGGGCCTCTGGCCCGTCAGACCTAAGGTGCATAGATGACCGTGACCCGCGAGTACCCCGACGTAAAAGACGTGACCGTGTCGCTCGAGGGCGGTGTGCTGTCGGTGACGCTGAACCGGCCCGACAGCCTCAATTCGCTGACCCAGGACATGCTCGTGGCGATCGCCGATGCCATGGAACTGGCTGCCACCGACGCGGGAGTGCGCGTGGTTCGCCTCGGCGGCGCGGGCCGCGGATTCAGCTCCGGCGCCGGCATCAGCGAGGAAGACCAGAACGCCAAGAGCCACGACGCCGCAGGCGTGCTCGACGCCGCCAACCGCGCCGTCGCCTCCATCGTGGCGCTGCCCAAGCCGGTCGTGGCCGTGGTGCAGGGACCCGCCGCCGGCGTCGGGGTGTCACTGGCACTGGCGTGCGACGTCGTGCTGGCCTCGGATGCGGCCTTCTTCCTGCTGGCCTTCACCAAGATCGGGTTGATGCCCGACGGCGGTGCATCGGCTCTCGTCGCCGCGAACATCGGGCGGATCCGGGCCATGCGACTGGCGCTGCTGGCCGACCGCCTCACCGCCGCCGACGCCTACGACTGGGGTCTGATCAGCGCCGTGTACCCGGCCGACGAGTTCGACGCCGCGGTGGACAAGGTCGTCGCGAAGCTGCGGTCGGGTCCGGCGGTCGCCCTGCGCGAGACCAAGCAGGCCGTCAACGCGGCCACGCTCACCGAGCTCGAGGGCGCCTTCGCCCGCGAGCGCAAGGGCCAGCTGCAGCTGCTGGTGTCCGACGATTTCCGCGAGGGCACCAAGGCCTTCCAGCAGAACCGGCGCCCGGAGTTCACCCAGCAGTAGGCGCCCACCGGGGCTCACGCCGGCGAAAATCGTTGGACTCGACCCACTCCGGGTGGGCACCATCGAATGTTGTGAGCATGCAGGACGACATCCAGACGCCGGTCGACCAGACCGGCGGCTGGCGTGTGCTCGCACCGTTCCGCATCCGCGAATACCGGTTGCTGATCGCCGCGGTCACGTTGTCGATCTTCGCCGAGGGCATGTGGTCGGTGGTGATGGCGTTGCAGGTCATCGCGATCGACAACGATCCGGCCTCCCTGTCGCTGGTGGCCACCTGCCTCGGCGTGGGCCTGGTGGCGTTCGTCCTCGTCGGCGGGATCGCCGCCGACCGGGTCAACCAGCGCACGATCATCATCGCGGTGGAGACCGTCAATCTGGTGACGGTCACGACCGTCGCGGTGCTCGGGCTGCTCGACCTACTCAAGATCTGGCATCTGGCCGTCGCGGCGGGCATTCTCGGCATCGCCGCGGCGTTCTTCTTCCCGGCCTACAGCGCTCTGCTGCCCCGCATCCTGCCGCCGGAACAACTGTTGGCGGCCAACGGCGTCGAGGGCGTGGTGCGCCCGGTCTTCCAGCGCTCGGTCGGGCCTGCGGTGGCAGGCATGGTGATCGCCGCGACCTTCCCCTCACTGGGCGCGGTCGTCGTGGCCGTGTTGTTCGGCGCGGGCCTGGTCCTGCTGGTCGCCACCCGCCCGACCGTGGATTCGGTTGTGACACAGGGCGAAGGCGAGCGCCCGCACGTATTGCGGGATCTGCGTGAAGGTTTCGCGTTCATGGTGCGCACCCCGTGGCTGCTGTGGACGCTGCTGTTCGCCAGCATCTTCGTGCTCGTCGTGCTCGGGCCGATCGAGGTGCTGCTGCCGTTCATCGCCCAGGACCGGTTCGCCGACGGCGCCCGGGCGTACGGATTCATCCTGGCGTTCTTCGGATTCGGCAGCGCGCTGGGAGCGTTGACGGTGTCCTCGCGCCGGATGCCGCGGCGCTACCTGAGCACGATGATGCTGATGTGGGGGCTGGGCTCGGTGCCATTGGTGGTCGTCGGCGTCACTTCGTCGTTCCCGTTGATGGCGCTGGCCACGTTCTGCGTCGGCGTCACCGACGGTGCGGGGATGGTGATCTGGGGAACGCTGCTGCAGCGCCGGGTTCCGACGGAGATGTTGGGCCGGGTCTCGAGCCTGGACTTCTTCGTGTCGCTCGCGTTCATGCCGCTGTCGTTCGCGATCGTCGGCCCGCTGTCGAAGGTCGTCTCGATGGAGTCGATCTTCCTGGTGGCCGGGCTGCTGCCCGCCGTCCTTGCCGCGGTGGCCGTGACGGCGGCCCGGATGCCGCGCGACGAGCTGGCGCACCCGCTGCGCTAGGTGAACACCCCCGCCACGGTAGCCGCGATCGCGGCGTCGACGGCGCGATGCGCATCGGCGACCGTGAGAGTCCTCGTACTGGTGAGGAATTGGTAGTAGAGCGGGGCGGAGACCTGCCCGATGACCGCGGCGGCATCGGTCCCGGCAGGCGCCTCGCCCCGCTCTACCGCGTCCGTCACACACCCGGCCCACTCGGCGATCCGCCGGTCGTAGAACACCTGCAGCGCCGCCGCGGTGCGTTGATCGCACGTCGCCGCGGCGATGACCGCCTTGAACAACCGGCCCTGACGGGCATCGTTGAGCGTGCGACGCACCAGCGTCGCGTTGGCTCGGAGATCGCCGCGCAGTGAACCGGTGTCGGCCCGTGGCACCGACTGTTCGGCCATGTCGGCCAAGAGGTCTGCCACCAACGCCGGCACCGAACCCCAACGCCGGTACACCGTCGACTTGCCGACGCCGGCCCGTTCGGCGACCGCCGTCAGTTCCAGACCCTCCAGCCCGGCCTCGACGAGTAGGTCCGCCGTCGCGCGCAGCACCGCAGCGCGGACGGCCGCGGTACGCCCGCCCGGGCGTTCGGCTGCCATTCGGCTCATCTTATTAGGAATATTGTCCCGTTAGTAGCGTGTTCCTTATCGGGAAGGCAATCTCGTTAAGGAGTGGGAATGGAATATCGCAAGGTTGGCGACTCTGAGCTCGTGGTCTCCGAGCTGAGCTTCGGCGCAGCGACTTTCGGCGCAACAGGAGAGTTCTTCGGCGCCTGGGGCGACACCGGGATCGACCAGGCACGGGCGATGGTCGACCTGAGCCTGGAGGCCGGCATCAACTTGTTCGACACCGCGGACGTCTACTCGGACGGCGCCTCGGAAGAGGTACTCGGCGCAGCGCTGCGCGGGCGCCGCGACAGCGTACTGATCTCCACGAAGGCCGCGCTGCCGACCGCCCCCGACGACTGGGGAACGTCACGGGCACGGCTCTTGCGGGCCGTCGATTCTGCGCTGACACGTCTGCAGACCGACCGCATCGATCTGTTCCAGCTGCACGCGTACGACGCCTTCACCCCGATCGACGAGGTACTGCAGGCCCTCGACACACTCGTCGATCAGGGCAAGGTGCGCTACACCGGAGTGTCGAACTTCTCCGGCTGGCAGCTGATGAAGTCGCTGGCCCTCGCCGAAAAGCACCATCTCCCAAGGTATATCGCACACCAGGTGTACTACTCACTGATCGGGCGGGACTACGAATGGGAGCTCATGCCGTTGGCGATGGCCGAAGGGGTCGGCGCGCTGGCGTGGAGCCCCTTGGGCTGGGGCCGGCTGACCGGGAAGGTCCGGCGCGGCCGGCCACTGCCGGAACGCAGCCGACTGCACGCCACCGCCGACGCGGGGCCGCCGGTCGACGACGAAATTCTCTACGGTGTCGTCGACCAACTCGACACGATCGCCGAAGAGACCGGCAGAACCGTGCCACAGGTCGCGCTCAACTGGCTGCTGCGCAGACCCACGGTGTCGTCGGTCATCATCGGGGCCCGCGACGAACGGCAGTTACGCGACAACCTGGGCGCGGTCGGGTGGGCACTGGATGCCGACCAGATTGCGCGACTGGACGCCGCGAGCACCCGCGAGGCGCCGTATCCCTACTTCCCGTACTTCCGTCAGGACGGGTTCGCGCAGCTCAATCCGCCTCTCGGTGCAACCCGGTGAGATGCGTGTAGGCCGCGGCGTTGAGCTGGTTGTGGCCGACCTCGTCGTCGCTGAGCTCTCGGCGCACCTTGGCGGGCACACCGGCCACCAGCGAGCGCGGCGGCACCACCATGCCCTGGGGCACCACCGCACCGGCGGCGACCAGTGAGCCGGCGCCGATCACCGCGCCGTTGAGCACCACCGCACCCATCCCGACCAGGCTGTCCTGCTCGACGGTGCAGCCGTGCAACACCACGTTGTGACCCACCGTCACCCCGGTGGCGATCCGGCACGGGAAACCCGGGTCGACGTGGACGGTCACCCCGTCCTGGATGTTGCTGCCCTCACCGACCTCGATGGGCTCGACCTCGGCACGCAGCGTGGCGCCATACCAGACGCTGGCACCGGCGGCCAGCGAAACCTGGCCGATCACACTGGCATTGGGTGCGACCCAGGCGTCCGGGTCGATCTGCGGGGTATGACCGGCGACGGAGACGATCAGCGGCTCTGGCATGCCGGTCATGGTAGACAGCCGACCGGCGGGCTCACGCGCCCTGGTACACCTTGCGGTAGCTCGACGGGGACATCCCGAGCCCACGCCGCAGATGATGACGCAGGTTGCCCGCGGTGCCCAGACCCGAACGCCTGGCCACCTCGTCGACTGACAGGTCCCCTGATTCCAGCAGCTCGCGGGCCAGATCCAGCCTGCGGCTACGGATCCAGGCACCCGGAGCCTGTCCGGTCTCCTCACGGAAACGACGGTTGAACGTGCGGGCACTCATGTGGGCACGGGCGGCCAGCCGCGTCACGGTGAGTTCCTCGTCCAGATGCTGCAGCGCCCAGTCGCGCGTGGCAGCGGTCGAGGCGTGATCGGTGACGGTGAGGCCGTGGTCGATGAACTGCGCCTGTCCGCCCTCCCGCCACGGTGGCACCACGCAGTAGCGGGCCACCGCGTTGGCCACCTGGACACCGTGGTCGGTGCGAATGATGTGCAGGCACAAGTCGATTCCGGCGGCCAGGCCCGCCGAGGTCAGAATGTCGCCATCGTCGACGAACAGGATGTCCTCGTCGAGGAGAACGTCGGGGTGCAGACGGCGCATATCCGCGGCGAAGCGCCAATGGGTGGTGGCAGGCCGGCCGTCCAGCAGGCCCGCGGCAGCCAGCACGAAAGCCCCGGTGCAGATCGACACCAGCCGCGTTCCGGGGCGGATCCGCGACAGGGCCTGCGTCACCTCGGCGCCCAGCACACCGTCGGCCCGAGCCGGGGCGTACCTGGTGCCCGGGATCACCACCGTGTCCGCCGATTCCAGCGCCTCGGCTCCCGCAGCGGGCACCATCGCGAACCCGGTCGTCGACGGCACCGCGTCGGTGGTGAGCCCGCACGTCACGACGTCGTAGAGAGGATTCCCGTCGCAGTCGGCGGCGCTGGAGAACAGCAGCGGCGCGATGGTGGCGTCGAAGCCGACCACCGGGGCCAGCAGCAGGACGGCAACGCGGTGCACGACCGCCAGTCTGGCACGTTTTTGATGATTGCTGTCGTTCATGCCACTGGTACCCGCGGCCGGCCTCGGCGAAAGTGGTCGGGTGACTCGAAACCTCGACCGGGCTGCGGCGCCTCCGCGCGTCCGCCTCCACTGGGCCTGGGTGGTCGCCGCGGTGAGCTTCGTGGCGATCCTGGGCGCGGCCGGGTTCCGGTCCATTCCGGGCGTGATGATGAATCCGCTGCACCACGAGTTCGGCTGGTCGCACGGCACGGTCGGCCTGGCGATGTCGGTCAACATGATGTTGTACGGCCTCACCGCGCCGTTCGCCGCGGCACTGATGGACCGCTTCGGGGTCCGGCCGGTGCTGACCGTGTCGCTGCTGCTGATCGCGACCGGCTCGGCGGTCAGCACTCTGATGACCGCGAGCTGGCAGCTGGTGCTGCTGTGGGGCGTGCTGGTCGGTATCGGAACCGGCTCGATCTCGATGGGGTTCGTGGCAACCATCGCGACCCGCTGGTTCGAGCAGCGCCGCGGGCTGGTCACCGGTGTGCTCACCGCCGCCAGCGCGACGGGGCAGCTCGTCTTCCTGCCGATCGTCGCGGCCGTCACCACCCAACATGGATGGCGCTGGGCATCGTTGATCGTCGCAGCCGCCGCGCTGGCCGTCGTCCCCCTAGTCGTGCTGTTCATGCGCAACCGCCCCGCCGACCTGGGTTTGGCCCCCTACGGGGCAACTGAACTCGCCCCGCCCACCCCGGCCCCGGCGGGCGGTTTCAAGACGGCCTTCGACGGCCTGCGCATCGGCGCACGGACCCGCGTGTTCTGGCTGCTGGCGGGGAGCTTCGCGATCTGCGGGATGACCACCAACGGTCTGATCGGCACGCATTTCATCCCGGCCGCCAACGACCACGGCATGCCCACGACGGTCGCCGCGGGTCTGCTCGCCACCATCGGCATCCTCGACGTCGCGGGCACGGTGT
Organism: Mycobacterium sp. 134; assembly: GCF_048282715.1. Classification (NCBI taxonomy): domain Bacteria; kingdom Bacillati; phylum Actinomycetota; class Actinomycetes; order Mycobacteriales; family Mycobacteriaceae; genus Mycobacterium; species Mycobacterium sp. 134. Next base: position 1,590,293 of record NZ_JBLVUN010000008.1, on the reverse strand, counting down.
TCTCCGGCTGGCTCACCGACCGCGTGGACCCCCGGCTGCTGCTGCTCGTCTACTACGCGGGCCGCGGGCTGTCACTGATGCTGTTGCCGGCACTGCTCTCCCCGCACGCCGAACCGAGCACCTGGGTCTTCGTCATCTTCTACGGCCTGGACTGGGTGGCGACCGTGCCGCCGACCATCGTGCTGTGCCGCGACTACTTCGGGGATCGTTCGCCGGTGGTGTTCGGCTGGGTGTTCGCCTCCCACCAGGTCGGCGCGGCCGTCGCCGCCGCGGGCGCCGGGTGGCTGCGGGATCTCAACGGCAATTACGACCTGGCCTTCCAGTTGGCCGCCGGGCTGTGTTTCGTCGCCGCACTGTTATGCCTCAGTATCCGAAAAGCCCAGGTCACAAGCTCCGAGCCGGATCGAGTGGACACTTCGGCTTTGCCGTAACCGCTTCGTTACGCATACCATCCGATGCGGCGCCGCGGGGAACGCTGAGGTTGTTGTGTACGCGGTTGCTCGCCATCGTCGCGCCGAGAGCCGTGTAACGCGTCACCGGCAGCCGACGACTACAGGCTAGGCATGAGCGGGAGGAAAGACCCACCGATGAAGACTCGCACCAAGACTCTGGGCGTTGCTGCGGCAGTCGCCGCGATCACGGCGTCGCTGCCGTTGGCGGTCACCGCCTACGCCGACCCGGCGCCGACGACGACCGCCACCCCGGTGGTGGAGATCCCCGACCCGCAGGGCTCGGGCTGCGACAACTTCAAGAAGGCCCTGCCGGATTGGAAGAGCTTCGCGGACGTGCCGACGGGCAAGGTTCTGGCGAGCATCCCCGACATCAGCACGTTCAACGCCGCGATCTCGGGTGGGATGAACCCGGCGGTCAACATCGTGCCGGTGCTCGACAACGGCCCGTACGTGATCTTCGCGCCGACCAATGACGCGTTCGCCGCCATGGAGCCGGGCAAGCTCGACGCGCTCAAGGCCGACGTGGCCGCGCTCACCAGCTTTGACTACTACCACGCGTTCCTCGGCCTGCTCGGCCCCGATGACGTCAAGGGCCAGCGGCCCACCCAGCAGGGCGCCGAGGTCAAGGTGACCGGCAAGGGCGGCGACATCAAGGTCAACGACACCGCCAAGCTCGTCTGTGGCCCCATCCAGTCCCAGAACGCCCGGATCTACCTGATCGACACCGTCCTGGATCCCAACAGCCCGCCGGAAGCCATCGTGCCGACGGGTTCCAGCACGACGACCACGACCACGACCAAGGCTCCGGAAGCCGCCACCCCGGCCGCTGACGCGCCGATCGGCTGATCTTCTCCTCTGCACGCGGACTCTTCCGCGAGCAGAGACGAAAGTCCCCCAAATCGCTTGATTTGGGGGACTTTTGTGTTTCTCGTGAAGCTAGACGCCCAGCTCGCGCCCGATGATCTCCTTCATGATCTCGGTGGTGCCACCGAAGATCGTCTGGATCCGTCCGTCCACGTAGGCGCGGGCAACCCGGTACTCCATCATGTAGCCGTAGCCGCCGTGCAGCTGCACACACTGGTCGACGACCTTCTTGGAGACCTCGGTGGCCCACCACTTGGCCTTGGCTGCCTCGACCGCGGTCAGCTCACCGTCGACCACACCCTGCAGGCAGCGGTCGAGGTAGTTCTCGGTGACCTCCAGCTCGGTTTCCATCTCGGCGAGCAGGAACCGGTTGTGCTGGAAGCTGCCGATCGGCTGGCCGAAGGCCTTGCGGTCCTTGGCGTATTGCAGCGTCTCTTGGAAGACGGCACGAGCACCGTAGATCGCCGAGATGGCGATGCCGAGCCGCTCCGAGGGCAGGTTGGTCATCAGGTGGTAGAAACCGCGACCTTCCTTGCCCAGCAGGTTGGCGCTCGGTACCCGGACGTTCTCGAAGTGCAACTCGGAGGTGTCCTGGCTGTGCAGGCCCATCTTGTCCAGCTTGCGGCCGCGGGTGAAGCCCTCCATGCCCCGCTCCACCACGAAGAGCGTGAAGCCCTTGTGGCCGGCCTCGGGGTCGGTGCGGGCGACCACGACACACAGGTCGCAGTTGATGCCTGAGGAGATGAACGTCTTGGAGCCGTTGATGATCCAGTCGTCCCCGTCGCGCACCGCCGAGGTCCGGATGCCCGCCAGGTCGCTGCCGGCGCCCGGCTCGGTCATCGCGATCGCGATGATCAGCTCGCCGGTGGTGATGCCGGGCATCCAGCGCTGCTTCTGCTCGTCGTTGGCCAGCTCCTTGAAATACGGGCCGACGACGTCGTTGTGCAGGCTCAGCGCCGGGCCGTGCACACCGGCCTTGGCGATCTCCTCGTCGATGACGGCGTTGAACCGGAAGTCATCCGAGCCGCCGCCACCGAACTCCTCGGGCATGTTGAAACCGATGAGCCCGTACTTGCCGGCCGCCGTGTACGCCGACCGGTCGACGATGCGCTCGGTCTCCCACTTCTCGGCGTTGGGCACGAGCTCACGCTCGATGTACTCCTTGACCGTCTCGCGGAACGCCTCGTGCTCCGCGGTGTAGATCTGTCGCTTCATGGCTTACTTCGCCTTCCAAACAGGTTCACGCTTCTGGGCGAAGGCCAGCGGTCCCTCCATGGCATCCTCGGTCTTCAGCAGCGTGCTGAATTCACGGTTGGTGCGCTTCCAGCCGTCCTTGTCGCCGGTGATGACGCCCTCGTCGACCCCGTAGGCGACCCGCTTGCTGGCCTGCACGGCCAGCGGCGCGTTGCCCGTGATCCGTTCGGCCAGCTTGAGTGCGGCATCGACGACGGTGCCGTCGGGCACGACCTGGTTGATCAGGCCCCAGCGCAGTGCGTCGGCGGACGACATCGGCTCACCGGTGAACAGCAGTTCGTTGGCCACCTTGCGGGGCAACTGCTCGGCGATGCGGAACACGCCGCCGGCACCGGCGATCAGACCGCGTTTCACCTCGGGCAGACCGAATTTGGCGTTCTCCTCGGCGACGATCAGGTCACTGGCCAGGGCCAGCTCGGTGCCGCCTCCCAGAGCGGTGCCGTTGACCGCGGCGATCGTCGGCTTGTCGATGAAATGGCTGACGTAGCCGGCGAATCCGTATTCCGGATGCTCGGGGTGAAAGAGGTTCTCACCCCGCGAGATCGCCTTGAGGTCGGCCCCTGCGCAGAACGACTTGTCCCCCGAACCCGTGATGACCACGGCCCGGACCTCGGGATCGTTCTGTGCCTGCTCCAGCGCGTCGCCGACGGCGATGCTGACGGAGCCGTTGATCGCGTTGCGCGCCTCGGGCCGGTTGATCGTGATGAGCAGGACGTTGCCGCGCTTCTCGACGAGCGCGCCGGGCTGGGTTTCGGTGTCGGTCACAGGAGCTCCAGGATGGTCGCGTTGGCCTGGCCGCCACCTTCACACATGGTCTGCAGGCCGTACTGAATGTTGTTGTCCCGCATGTGGTACAGCAGGGTGGTCAGGATACGGGCACCGGATCCGCCGAGCGGGTGACCCAGAGCGATCGCGCCGCCGTTGGGGTTGAGCCGGCTCTCGTCGGCGCCGATGTCCTTGAGCCAGGCCATCGGAACCGGGGCGAACGCCTCGTTGACCTCGAACGCGCCGATCTGGTCGACACTCAGGCCGGACTTGGCCAGCGCCTTCTGGGTGGCCGGGATCGGCGCGGTCAGCATGATGACCGGGTCGGCACCGGCGAGCACCGCGGTATGCACCTTGGCAAGCGGCTTGAGCCCCAGGTCTTTTGCCTTCTCCGCAGACATGATCAGCAGCGCCGCCGACCCGTCGGAGATCTGGCTGGAGTTACCGGCGTGGATCACACCGTCCTCCTTGAAGGCCGGCTTGATGGCGGCCATGGACTCGACGGTGCCGCCGCGGCGGATGCCACCGTCTTCCAGGACGACATTGCCGTCCTGGTCCTTGATCCCGACGATCTGGTCCTTGAACGCACCGGCATCCTGTGCGGCAGCGGCCTTCTCGTGCGAACGCAGGGAGAACTCGTCGAGCTGGGTGCGCGACAGGCCCCACTGCTCGGCGATCATCTCGGCACCGACACCCTGGTTGGGGTTCTGGCCGTTGTACCGCTCGCGGAAGGCCTCCGGGTAGGGGTGTCCGCCGTTGGCCAGCGAGGAGCCCATCGGGGTGCGCGACATCGACTCGACGCCACCGGCGACGACGACGTCGTAGTGACCGGCGACCACGCCGGCGACGGCGAAGTGCAGGGACTGCTGGCTGGAACCGCACTGGCGGTCGACGGTGACACCGGGGACGGTCTCGGGCCAGCCGGCGGTCAGCACGGCGGTGCGGGCGATGTCGAGCGCCTGCTCGCCGGCCTGCATGACGCAGCCCCAGATGACGTCGTCGACGAGGGCGGGATCGATCCCGGCGCGCTGCACGAGGCCGTTGAGCACCTGGGCCGACAGCTCCGACGGGTGCACACCCGAGAGGGCACCGTTGCGCTTCCCGACAGGCGACCGGACGGCCTCGACGATGACGGCTTCAGCCATGACTTCTCCTTTGAAGGGTGGGTGGCGCGACCCCAGTGGAGCTCAACGGGGCGCTCGAGGTGAAAATAGACCAGTAGGTTTACTAGGTCAACCTACTGGTTGGTAGATACCGATGTTCCGTTCCTGCGGTGAACAGATGGTTTACTGAGTTGTACAGCTGGCCGTCCGGCCAGCGCAGAAGTTGTCCTACCCGGGAGTGTCTGGTGGCTCGAACCACACCGCTGGCGCCGATGATCGGCCCTGACGCGATTGCACCGCAGGCACCGGTCCGCTCTCCGAAGACAGCCGAACTCGTCGCAGGCACATTACGGCGCATGGTCGTCGACGGCCAGCTCAAAGAGGGCGACTTCCTGCCCAACGAAGCCGAGCTCATGGAGCATTTCGGGGTGAGCAGGCCGACGCTGCGCGAGGCCGTGCGGGTGCTGGAGTCCGAGCGTCTGGTCGAGGTGCGCCGCGGCTCCCGTACCGGCGCCCGGGTCAGGGTTCCCGGCCCCGAGATCGTCGCCCGTCCGGCCGGGCTGCTGCTCGAACTGTCCGGCGCCGATATCGCCGATCTCCTGGTGGGTCGGGCGGCGATCGAGCCGATGGCCGCACGCCTGCTCGCCGAGAAGGGCGACGAGGCGGCGTTCGCCGAACTGGAACGGATGCTCGACGAGCACATCCCGAAGGACTACCAGTCGGACCAGCTGGCCGCGACCACCGGCGACTTTCACCGCCGCGTGGTGGAGCTGTCGGGCAACGCCACGCTCGGCATCATCGCCGGCATGCTGCACGAGATCACCGTGCGGCACCACGCCTTCCTGTTCAAGGAGCGCCGGCCGGTATCGAAGTCCGACTACGACAAGCTGATGCGCTCGTATCGCAAGCTGATCCAGCTCATCCGCTCCGGCGACGGCGACGCTGCCGAAGCGCACTGGCGCAAGCACCTGGACACCGCACGGATCCTGATGCTGCAGGACATCGAGAGCGTCAAAGTCCGCGACGTCATGCGCTGAGTCTGCGCACAGATCGCGTTTCGCGTTCGCGGCAAAGTGGCGATCTGTGCGCAGTTTCGAGGAGCGGCGCGCAGTTTCGAGAACCGCGGCTAGTCCGGCCACACCGCCAGCCGTGCATCGGTGTCCCGCCAGCCGTCTGCGGTCTTCCATCGCATCGGCAGCAGCCGGTAGCGCCAGCTGCCGGCCGGACCATCCGGGCCGACATGGTCGACCGTGATCGAGATCAATTCCGCATCAAGCTTTTTGGCGTGCGTCTCCAGGTAGATGCCGGCCTCGTCGTCGAGCTCGGACATCAATTCGCCGAAGAGCAACCGCGGACCCGGTGCCCGGTGAAGCAGCACGCATTGCGCCCGCTCCGGACAGTGGCGAGCCCGGACCGTGGCGTGACACCGCGTGTCGACGCTGCCCAGGTCGCTCATCAACCGCCCGGACTCGTCGACCCATACCGCGACCGGCTCAGGTGGTGACGTCATCTCGCTGGACATGGACCGGTAGCTCGTCGTCCCAGGGCTGGCGGGTCACCATGTCGGCGACCTTGACATAGCCCTGCTCGAATTCCCCGGTGGCCGCGTCGACGAGCCGGTACTGCTGGGTCTGGCGCTGGATCGGCTGGGCGTCGAGCATGACGATCCGCACCTCCCCCGGCTCGAAATGGCACCGCGTCTGCAACGCGGCCACGAGCTGTTCATTGCTCATGTGCCCGTCACCGAAGTTCCAGCCGATGGCCGTGGAGACGATCCGCTCGCCATCGGTCAGCACGTAGTCGTCCTCGTTGTGGCCGGCCATCGCCCGGTGCGCCAGGGTGAACAGCGCCCGGCCGTGAGAGTTGAAGCCGCGGAACGCGTATCCCATGTACAGGTACATCTGGGCGACCTCGGGGCTGCCGTAGTACCGCTCCATCTGGGCGGCCGGCATGCTGGCGATCGCGACGATGTTCTTCTCGATCTTCTCCGCGGCCGAGGGTTTGACGCACCACAGCGAGGTGTCCCAGTTACCGGCGTAGTAGCGCATGCCGGGCAGGAACGAGATCTTGCGCGGGAACAGGTTTCCCAGCACCACAGTGCCGGCGACCACCGCGAACAACACGATCGGCCACGGGCTGCCCAAGTCGCCCAGTCCGATCCCGGCGTGCCCGACGAACAGCGCCAGCACGGAGAACATCATGAAGACGTTCCACTCCAGCGGCACGCCCATCGGGATCGAGCTCAGGATGCCGAAGTGGAACACCAGCATGACGAATGCCGCGATCGCCGTAGGCCAGCCCCCGTGGGAGAAGAACAGCACCAGCGGCACCAAACCCTCGATGGCGGTGGAGAAATGTGCCACGAAGCGTGACGGCCGCCCCGGGCGAAGGTCATCCGGGAAGTGCTCGAAGAACTTGCGCTTGATCCAGCGCGGCCGGAACACCGGGTTGTTGCTCATCATCGTCGAGATGACGAACGGGAAGTGCTTGGTGAACTTGGAGGTGGCCGCGCCGATCCAGATGGTCAGGCAGATCAGCTTGGCCGCGATGATGATGTCGGCGCCGGAGAAGAGGAAGCAGACCGCCAACGAGCCATAGACCTCGCCGCGGGCGGCCAGGAAGATCACCTTGTCGCGCAGACCGGCCACGGCCAGCAGACCGACGATCGTGGCGGTCTGCCACACCGGCAAGACGCCGATCTCGCTGCCGAGTTCCGGGATGGGGCCGGTGCCCTGCGAGAACAGGGCGACGACCAACACCACCAACAACGCCCCGTACAGCACGACGTCGACGAGAGTGCGGCTGTCCCCCTTGGTCAGGGGCACCAGGTTCGGCCACGGTGGCAGCCGAATCGTCTTGGGCCGCAACCAGTACAGGATCGATCCCATGGGCGGGAAGAACCGGTTGTTCAGCGGACCGAAGCCGCAGCCGAGGCCGATGACCTCGAACAGCATCGTGTAGAACACGACCTTCTGGTAGACGATCGGCTCGGCGTACCAGGACGCGACGTTGGTGAACCCGTCGACCCCGGTGGTGGTCAGCGCGATCAGCCACGCACCGAGGATGTAGGCCAGGATCTTCACGACGTAGAACAGGTGCAGCGCAATCGGGGTTCCGAAACCGACCTCGGCCCAATGCCGCGCCATCGGCTGGATCTTCTCCGCGCGAGTGCCCTTGCTCCACTGCTCGAAGTCGATCTCGGGAGATTCCTGTTTGAGAAAGCCCATGCCCGACAGATTAGAACGTGTTCTAGTCGCGGGGTAGTCGTTCTGGCCAGTCAGCGGAACCGCCGACACTACGGTTTGTGACGAGAAGCGCCGGAATTGCGTCAGAAACCGTAGTGTCGGCGCGTCTGAAGGCGGGCTACGACTTGACGGGCGGGCGGAAGAAGATCACCAGCTGGCCGATGCCACCCGCCAGACCGAGCACCACCGCGATCGCCAACCCGCACCAGCCGTGCAGCAAGTGGTAGAAGCTGCAGTTGGAGAACAGCAGATGATCAAGGCTGTAGCGACCGGCCCCCGTGCCGGCGATGGCCACCGCGGCCACCGCCAGGACCAGGTTGTACTCCCAGCCCTCCTTGACGATGAAGAACCCGTTGTGCCGGTGTACGGTCCAGGCCGCCACCAGCATCAGCGCCACGAAACCGGCTGCGGGCACCGGGGTCAGCAGGCCCAAAGCCAAGCCAAGCCCAGCCGCCATTTCGGTGGTGGCCGCGACCCGGGCATGGAACAGGCCCGGCTTCATGCCGATGCTGTCGAACCATCCCGCAGTGCCCGGGATGCGCCCGCCACCGAAGAACTTGTTGTAGCCGTGTGCGGCCATGGTCAGGCCGAGCACCACGCGCAGGAGCAGGATCGCAGTGTCGTAAGCGGAGGAAGCCATGTAACAGAATGTAGGACATCTGTTAAGCGGCCGCCCAGCCCCCATCCACACTGAGGATCACCCCGTGGATGTTTCCGGCGTCATCACCGGCCAGGAATGTCACTGCCGCGGCCACCTCCTCGGGGGTGCTCATCCGACGCGAGGGGATGCGGGCCAGCACCGGCGCGACATGATCGGCGGCCTCCAACGCTCGCTCCGTGGCGATCGGCCCGGGTGCCACCGCGTTCACGCGCACCCCGCTCGGGCCGTACTCGACCGCCCACGACTTGGTCAGCGAGTGCACTGCCGCCTTGGTCGACGAGTACAGCGCCGAGCGGTCTCCGCCGATCAGCCCGGTGATCGAGCCGACGTTGACCACCGCGCCGTGGCCGCGCGCGGCCATGCCGGGCGCCAGCGCCCCCGTCAGCAGGAAGGGTGCGATGACGTTGGTCTGATACGACTCCAGCAGTGCCTGCTCGGAGACCTCGCCCGTGGGTTCCGGCATTCCCCAGACGCCTGCGTTGTTGACCAGGATGTCGATCTGCCCGCCTGCTGCCGCGGTGGCCTGCTGTGCGAGGTGCTGCACCTCATCGCCTCCGGCCCCGAGGTCTGCGGCGACGAACTCGGCCTGCCCTCCGGCGCTGCGGATCTCGGCGACGACGGCATCGCCGCGTTCCTTGTTGCGGCCGCTGACGACGACGAAGGCGCCCTGGTCGGCCAGGGCCTTGGCGATGGCGACTCCGAGGCCGCCGGTGGATCCCGTGACAAGTGCTGTGCGGCCCTGCAGGCGCGTAATGTTTGGACTCATGAGTCCAGGTATAGGCCGCTGAAAATGGACCTGCAAGTCCAGAAACTGACAGCCAAGGGCGAGGCCACCCGGCGTCGGATCATCGAGGGCGCGGCCGCGGTGATCCGCAGCCACGGAGTGGCCGCCACCACGCTCGACGACATCCGCGCCCACACCCAGACCTCCAAGAGCCAGTTGTTCCACTACTTCCCCGACGGGAAGGACCAGCTGCTGCTCGCGGTGGCCGAACGCGAGGCGCAGATGGTGCTGGAGGATCAGCAGCCCTACCTCGGCGAGTTGACCTCGTGGGCCGCCTGGCAGCGCTGGCGCGACGCCGTGGTCGAGCGCTACCGCCGCCAGGGCCAGAGCTGCCCGCTGAGCCTGCTGATGTCAGAGATCGGGCGTACCACTCCCGGCGCCCAGGCGGTCACCAAAGCCCTGCTGCGGCAATGGCATGACGAGATCTCGGCGGGGATCCGGCACATGCAGTCGCAGGGAAAGATCGCCGCCGACCTGGACGCCGACCGGGTGGGCGCCGCGCTCCTGGCCGGCATCCAGGGCGGGGTCAGCGTGATGTTGGCCTCGGGCGATCTGAGCTACCTGGAGTCCGCGTTGGACGTCGGCATCGCGATGCTGCGCCGCTAGCCCCGCGGGCCGTCACAACACCGCCTCGAGCCGGTCGAGGTACGCGTCGACATCCCCGACCGCCGACTCCGCGGCGAAAACGCTGACCGAAATGGTGTCCCCCACGCCCGTCACACAGTGGGTGAGCCCCACCATCGGCGACAAGCCCGGGAACGCGGCCGCCAGCCGCACCGGCATACCCCCGAAACCGAAATCCGCGGCCCCGCAGTTCACGCTGGAAACCACGGTGTTCCCGGTGACCGTCGCCGAGCGCGTGTCGGGATTGAATTGGCCGATCCCCCACCGCAGCAGCGGGGCCGGCGTGGCGGCGAACGCCCGTTCCGAGGCGCGCATCGCAGGGTGTGCGGCGCGTTCCCGGCGCGCCGCCAGTTCGGCGGCGATCGCGGCGCGGCGCTGCGCCACCGGCAGCGAGGGATGCAGGCCCACGCCGACGGTGCCGAAATGGTTGTACGCCTGGCGCGGACCGGATTTCGCCATGGTCACCTCGGCGCCCAGGCTGGCCGGATCCGTCCCGAGCTCACGGAGTCGACCAGCGAGCGCTTCGGATATCCCGGCCAGTGCACACACCGTCACGGTGGCGCCCGACAGCTGCGCTCGATCCCGGACGACCGTCCGCATGCTGCGTACGCCCGAGGGGCGGTCGTTGGTCCGGATCGGCGGGCGTGCCATCGCGGCCGGCGGCACCCGCCCGGCCTCGGTGTCGGCCACCAATTGCCGGTGGGCCCTGGCCGCTTCGATACTTCGCCAGGGCAACATCGCCGGGTGGCCGTACACCGGCACCACCGGCGCGACCGTTCCCTGTCGGCCGAACATCACCGCGGCCGGGCCGCAGGTGCGCCCACCGCCGCCGAGGGCATGGGTGATCTGCAGGACAGCCACGGTGCCTGCCCCGGCGACACCGGGCATGCCCTCGACTCCGGGGAAGACGTGCAGCCGCCACGGCAGCACCCGCGCGTCGAGTTGATCGTCCACCAGCCCAGTCACCGCCGCCAGGCAACCCAGCCACGTCGCATCGTCGAGATCGCGTACCACGAAGCGGGATTCGTCGACACGGGACGGCACCCAGGCCGGGTAGTGCAGCCGGGCGGTGTCGTCGATGTGTTGCGACAGGTCCGGTGCGGTACGGGCGTTCGCCGTCAACTCGCCCAGTGCCCCCGCCAGATCGGCGGGTACACCGTCGAATCCGTAGAGCAGGAAGGTGTCGTTGGGCATCCTGGACGACATCCAGAACATCTGCGCATCGACCGCAGTGAGTCGGTTAGCCGGCACGTCCGACGAAATCCAGGATGCGGGCGGCCGTGACATCCGGCTGATCGAGTTGCAGGAAGTGACCGCCGGACTCGACGACATGGGCGTCGCTGCCCGCCGGCAGCACCTCGCGTACCCACCGGATGTAATCCGGTGCGGCACAGCCATCGTCGGTGCCGTGCAGGTACAGGGACGGCAACACCGGCGGCAGCAGCCAGTGCTTGTGCAGCTCGGCGTACTGCGCCGGCGGTTTGCTCATGCGGATCGTGGCCCGGTAGTAGCCCAGGGCTGCGCGCCACCGATCCGGCGCACCGATCGCGGCGTCGACGTGGCGCAGGTCCTCGGCCGCGTCGTATCCCGGCGACCACGTCTTCCACAGCCGGGGCACCACCCAGGACGCGGAACGCTCAGGTAGCCACGGCAGTTGGAAGTACATCATGTACCAGCTGCGCAACGCCTGACGCGGCAACTGGGCCAGCAGCTTGCCGGCGTCGGGCACCCGGCCCAACGGCTGAAACGATGCCAACGGCGGCACCGACATGATCACGGCCTTGTTGAACGGATTGTCCGGCAACGCCGCAACACCCGACGCCGCCATCGCACCCCAGTCGTGGCCGATGATGACATCGCGCCCGGTCGGGCCGACCGACTGCAGCAGCCGCAGCGCATCGTCCATCAGCGCCCCGACGTGATAGCTCCCGTCCGCCGGAATCGACGAGGGCAGGTAACCCCGCATGAACGGTGCCACCACTTTCCAGCCGGCCTCCGCCAGAACCGGCGCCACTTTGCGCCAGCCGTGGGCAGTGTCGGGGAAACCGTGAAGACACAACGCAACCGGGCCGTCCTCAGGCCCCCACACCAGCGCCCGCAGTTGCACCGCCGGGGTGGCGACATCGATCCAGCGCGGCTCGGTCACAGCGGCACCGGTTCGTACTCGGACATCAGCCAGCGGTCGCCCTCTTTGACCAAGGTGGCCCGGGCAACCGACGGAGTCTTCTGCGGCATGTGATTTCCGACCTGGACGCTCTGGTTGACGAACAACACCATCTCGACGCTTCCGGGCTTCACGCTCACAGTCCCCGCGCGCAACACCTCGGCGACCGCCGCGATCTGCTGCGCATGCGCTGCCGGGATGACCTCGTTGATCATCGCGGTGTAAGTGCCGAGAAAGTCCCCGGTCATCCGGTCACGGGCCGCGCTGAGCTGCTGATCGACAGTTTCGGTCTCGTACGACAGCATCTGGGCGGTGATCTCTTTGGCCGCCTGAACCGCTTCATCTCGGGCCGTTGCGCTTTGGTCCTCCGACACGGTCAGCCACCGCAGCACCCCGCAGGTCAATGCCAACACCAGGGCGAGTGCCGCCAGCACAACCTGCAGGCTGACCCGCGAGCGTGCCCGCGACAGTTCGGGTTCGGCGGGCTTTTCAGCGGCCTCGTCGGCCTCCGTCTCATCGGCCTCTGCCTCGTCGGCCTCTGCCTCCTCGGTGTCGACCGACTCCTCCACCACCGGCTCGACGTCAGCGGACTCCACAGCTTCGGCCGGTTCCTCGGCGATCGATTCTTCGACGGCTTCCGGCTCGGGGCTTGCCGATTCGGAGTTCTCCGCAGCCGCCGCGGCGGCCTTACGACGCCCGGCCGGCGGCATCGTGTGCCGGCCGCTCATTGGATGAACTCCACGTTGGAAACCTTCGCCTTGCCTTCAATGTCCTGCACCGTCAACACCATTCGCCACACCTGCGGCTTCTGCTCCGGCACGCCCGCATTCGTCGACCGGACGGTCACCGACACGAGAACATCCGCCCTGTCGTTCGAGTAGGACTCCAGCCCCGATGAGGTCACCGTGCCCACCGACTTCGACTTGATCTGCTTGACCACTTCGAGGAAGGACTTCGATCGCTTCTCGAAGTCGTCGTAGAACTTCCCGCTCGATGTGTCCAGCACCCGCTGGATGTCGTCTTCGGCGTGCTCCCAGTCGATGCTCGTGAGGTTCGTGGCGCCCAGCCGGGCGGTGTCCACGAACATCGCGCGTCGCTGCTGTTCGTGATGGACCTGATAGAAGTTGTAGCCCAGCCAACCGGTGAGCGCCGCGAGTGCGACCACGAGCACCACTCCGACCATCCCCGCCGTGGGCCTGCGCAGCAACCCACGCCGCTTCGGGGCCGAAGCCTCAACAGCCTCTTCGACCTCTTCAGCCTCGGATTCTGCGGCCTCGGCCGAGTCTTCTTCAGCCTCGGATTCGGGGGCCTCGGCTTCAGGGGCGGACTGGCTCGACTCCTCGGTCTCGGTCGGCTCGACCGGCTCGGTGTCGGCGCTGTCGGCTGCCATTCATCTGCTCCTCGGTGGCACTGCGTGGCGCGTGCAATGGCACGCGTGCGGTCCAAAGTACGTGGCACCGGTCACACCGTCATCAGCGGTACCGGCAGTCCCGGATAGGCCCGCGCGGTCCCCGCCCTACCGGCCGCCGGACTCCTGGGATGGGACGTGCGCACCGACCGCACGCAACGCGAAGTCCACCGCCGCGGCACACGCGCACTCCCAATCTCCGTCGGCACCCAGACGGGCCAACTCATGGCTGACCACCGCGCGGATCGCCGCCGCATCCCGCTCCGGCCTGGTCAGCGGTAACGACCCGTCGTCCCGGCCGCGGCGCAAGAGGCCCGCCAGCGACCGTTCGCGGTCGAGGCGCCATTGCTCTTGCACGGACTGGTAGCCCTTGGCGGAGCGGACCTCCTCCAAGTCCAGAACCAACGCGCGCCCGCGCAACCGCGCGTCGTGCATCACGTCGAACGACACCCTGATCCATTGCGCCAGCTGATCTGCCGGCGCACCGTCGGTGTCGTCGGCGATCTGGTCGAGCCGACGGCCCAACGACCTGCCCGAACTCGCCTGCATGGCCAGGAACAGCGCATCCTTGGATTCGAAGTGCCGATAGAACGCCCGGGTGGACAGCCCGGCCCTGGCCAGCACCGCGGCGATCGGCACGGCTCCGGTGTGGGGCTCCGACAGGCAGATGAAGGCGGCCTTGATGATCGCGTGGCGCTCATCGGCCATCGCGTCATCCACGTCCACACCTGGCTTGCTCTGCACGGTTGACGATTCTAGGAACGTCGGGTCGCAGATGCGGCGAAAACCCACCTGGGTAACGTGACCTCCCGGGGCCTGCCGAGAGGAATGTCCGTGAACACCGGGAATACCGAGCACAGCGATTCGCGCACCGTCACGTTCCGGGGAGTCGACGACCTGAACCTGGTCGGCGACGAATGGAACCGGGATGCCGCATCGGCTGCCGGCCGGCCCACGGTCCTGCTGCTGCACGGAGGTGGGCAGAACCGGTTCTCCTGGAAGAACACGGGACAGATCCTGGCCGATCGCGGTTTGCACGTGATCGCGCTCGACGCACGTGGTCACGGCGACAGCGACCGCTCACCCAGCGCGAACTATTCAGTGGAAGTGCTGTGCGCGGACGTGCAGCAGGTGCTGTATCAGATCGGTCGCCCGGTGGTGCTGATCGGAGCCAGTATGGGTGGGCTGACCAGCATCCTGGCTGCGCATGAAGCAGGCCCGGGACTGGTCACCAAGCTCGTGCTGGTCGATGTGGTGCCGCGGTTCGAGAAGAGCGGCAGCGCCCGCATCCGCGATTTCATGTTCACCAACGTGGACGGCTTCGATTCCCTGGAAGAGGCCGCCGACGCCGTCTCCTCGTATCTGCCCCATCGCACCAAGCCGCGGAGCCCGGAGGGGCTGAAGAAGAATCTGCGGCTGCGCGACGGGCGCTGGTACTGGCACTGGGATCCGGCGTTCCTCACCAAGCCCGAGGACGACCCGTTCATCCGGGTCGAGAAGCTCGAGCAGGCCGCGATGAACCTGACCATCCCGATCCTGCTGATCCGCGGCAAGCTGTCCGATGTGGTCAGCCCCGAAGGCGTGCAGGACTTTCTGGACAAGGTGCCCGCTGCCGAGTTCGTCGAGTTGTCCGATGCGGGACACACCGCCGCCGGTGACGACAACGACGCGTTCTCCGAAGTCGTCGTGGAGTTCGTCGGACGGTGAGCGCCGAGACCGACACCGTCGGCTTCAATTTTCTGCGCGAACCTGAGCTGCCCGCTCCTCAGGTCGGTGAATCGCAGGCTCGCGACATCCTGGCCGCCCATTTCGGCCTGGATGCGGGCGTGAAATCGCTTGGAAGCCAGCAGGACAAGAATTTCCTGGTCGGCGACGGCGACGCGGTCACCGGCGTGCTGAAGATCGCGAACCCGGCCTTCAACGAGATCGAGCTGGCTGCCCAGGAGCTGGCCGCGGACCTGATCGCGGCGGCCGAACCGGGCTTGCGGGTGGCCCAGTCAGTGCCCAACCAGCGCGGCGAGAAGCTCACTGCGGTAACTGGTCTGGGCTCGAACCGGGCCGACGGCACCGCTTACGTCCGGCTGCTGCGCCACCTGCCCGGCGGAACCCTGATCGAATCCGGTTATCTGCCTCCGGCCACGGTCGCCGAACTTGGCGCCCTCGCCGGGCGGGTCAGCCGGGCATTGGCCGGCTTCAGCCATCCCGGCCTGGACCGTGTCCTGCAGTGGGACCTGCGCTTCGGGGCCGAGGTGGTACGCAGGCTGGTCTCCCATGTCGACGACGACGCCGCGCGCTCCCGGCTGCGGGCTGCGGCCGATCAGTCGTGGGCACGCATAGAGCCGCTGGCCGACAACCTGCCCCGACAGGCCGTGCACATGGACCTCACCGACGCCAATGTGGTGGTGTCCCACGCCACCGGCGGTGTTGTCCATCCCGATGGGATCATCGATCTCGGCGATCTGTCCGACAGCTGGGCCGTGAGTGAACTGGCCATCACCCTGTCCTCGGTCCTGCAACACCCGGGCGGCGATCCGACATCCGTGCTACCCGGGATCCGGGCCTTCCACGCCATCCGACCGCTGAGCCTTGCCGAGGCAGAAGCGTTGTGGCCGTTGCTCGTTCTGCGTACCGCGGTATTGATCGTCAGCGGTGCCCACCAGGCCGGTTTCGATCCGGACAACGACTACATCACCGAGCAGTCCGACGGCGAGTGGCTGATGTTCGAGCGCGCCACCTCACTGCCGACCGACGTGATGACCGCGCTGATCAAGGCTGACCTGGGCCTGGCCCCACCGCCCACGCCCGTGCAGGTCGCCCGCCCGATGATTGCCGCACCGCAATCGGTGACGACGCTGGATCTGTCCGCTACGGCCGACGACCTGGACGACGCGTTCATCGCCGGCGGCTGGGTACGGCCCGACGTCGAGGACGAATTAGCCAGGGCCGCAATCGATGACGGTGCCAGTTTGGTCGTGACCACGTTCGGCCAACCGCGGATCTCGCGGGCCCCGGCGTTGAGCCAGGAAGAGCCCGCCGTGGTGCCCACCGGGGTGAGCATCTGGCCGGCAGATCGACTCGAGCTGGCGGCGCCGTTCGCCGGTGAGGTCGTCGACCGTTCGCCGGATTCGGTGACACTGCGCGGCACCGAGTACGAGCTGACACTCACCGGCATCAGTTCCGCCTCCGGCGCGGGCGATGTTCTGGGCACGGCCGAGCCGGGCCGCTGGACGCAGGTGGCGCTGCGTCCGGTCGGTGCGCCCCACGCCCCTGAGCTCAGTACCCCGGGCCTGGCTCCGGGATGGCTGGCGTGCGTGCGTGATCCGCGGCCGCTGCTGGGGCTGGCGCCGCTCGATGCGGAGCCGACCGACGTCGACCTGATGGCCCGGCGGGACCGGGCGTTCGCGCCTGTCCAGGAGCACTACTACCGCCGGCCGCCACGTATCGAACGAGGCTGGCGGCACTTCCTGATGTCCACCAGCGGCCGTTGTTATCTGGACATGGTCAACAACGTCACAGTGTTGGGCCATGCGCACCCGCGGGTCGCGGCAGCCGCGGCCCGGCAGCTGCGCAAGCTGAACACCAACTCCCGGTTCAACTACGCCGCCGTCGTCGAGTTCAGTGAACGCCTTGCCGGGCTGCTACCGGAACCTCTGGACACGGTGTTTCTGGTCAACTCCGGGTCCGAGGCCAGTGATCTGGCGTTGCGGTTGGCCACCGCGGCGGCCGGCCGCCCCGATGTCGTGGCAATGCGCGAGGCGTATCACGGCTGGACGTACGGCACCGACGCCGTGTCGACCTCCACAGCGGACAACCCCAATGCGCTTACCACCCGGCCGGATTGGGTGCACACCGTCGAATCGCCGAACAGCTTCCGCGGAAAGTACCGCGGCAGCGAGGTGGGTCGCTACGCCACCGATGCGGTGGCCCAGATCGAGGGATTGATCGCGGACGGGCGCGCCCCGGCGGCGTTCATCTGCGAGACCGTCTACGGCAATGCCGGCGGCATGGCCCTGCCCGACGGATACCTGCAGCAGATCTATGCGACCGTCCGCGGCGCGGGCGGCTACGCCGTCGCCGACGAGGTACAGGTGGGATACGGCCGCCTGGGCGAATGGTTTTGGGGCTTCCAGCAGCAGGGCGTCGTCCCCGACATCGTGTCGATGGCGAAGTCCGTCGGCAACGGTTACCCGCTCGGCGCGGTGGTCACCAGCCGCGAGATCGCTGAAGCGTTCCGCAGCCAGGGCTACTTCTTCTCCTCCACCGGCGGCAGCCCGTTGTCGTGCGCGATCGGAATGACCGTGCTCGATGTGCTGGACGACGAAGCGCTGCAAGCCAACGCGGCCCGCGTGGGCGCGCATCTGAAGTCGCGACTCGAAGAGCTGGCGACGCGACATCCGATCATCGGCACTGTTCACGGCGTCGGCCTGTACCTGGGTGTCGAGATGGTCCGTGACCCTCAGACCCTGGAGCCGGCCACCGAGGAGACGGCACTGATCTGCGATCGGATGCTCGAGCTCGGCGTGATCATCCAGCCGACCGGCGACCACCAGAACATCCTGAAAACCAAGCCGCCGTTGTGCATTGACGTCGAAGCAGCAGATTTCTACGCCGACGCACTGGACCGGGTGCTCACCGAGGGCTGGTGAGCACGGCTGTCCACCAAGCTGCGAAGTTGCCGACGAGAGGTGACCCCGAGCTTGGCGAAAACCTTCCGCAGGTGCCACTCGACAGTGTGAATGCTGATGAACAGCTGTTCTCCGATCGCGGAATTGGTGAGACCTTCGGCGGCCAACCGCGCGATCTGGGCCTCCTGAGCCGTCAGGGTGTCGCCGCCGGCCACCGGCTGTCGGCCCGCCCTCTCCCCCTTCGCGATCAACTCGCGCGCGGCGCGATCAGCGAAAGCGCGTGCGCCAAAGGCACAGAACATGTCGTACGCGACGGTGAGGTGTTCCCGGGCGGCTGACCGGCGTTTGCGACGACGCAGCCATTCGCCGTAGCGCAGGTGGGCGCGGGCCAGGTGAATACCGACGCGAGTACGTCCCAACCGGTCGATCGCCTCACGGTAGTGGGCCTCGGCGTCCCCGTCGTCGGCCACCAATGCCTGAACACTGGCCAAAGTTCCTACCGCCCAGTCGGTGTCGCGCACGGAGATGCGTTCGGCGAGGCGCCGGCAGGCCCCTCGTGCGGCATCCGTGTTGCCGATCCGGGTGGCCGCCTCGATCAGCTCGACGAGATACCAGCCGTAGATCCCGAGGTCCTCGTACTCGGCAGCCTGCTGGGCCGCCGCGAACGCCTCCTCGTAACGGCCGAGTCCATTGCAGAGCACTGCAGTCGCATAATGTGCCACCCCCACTACCCGGCCTTCTCCGCATGCCGATGCTGCTTCAGCGCCCGCCTGCAGCGCATCGAGAGCCTTCGGGTCGCCCTTCCACGCATCCAACGTAAGTGAATGACAACGCAGCGGGGAGTAGTAGCGAGTCGACGGTGAGGTCGAATGAGCCTCCGCCAGCAACGCTTCGGCTTCAACGAGCTCGCCGGCCAACATGTGCACGACGGCGCGGTAGCCCAGCGTCTCCGGAAGCAGCGCCAACGCGTCGGACTCCCGGACTCGTCGGACCGCAGAGGTGGCGAGCCGGTGCGCCAGCGCGTCATCCCATAGTTCGTAAGCCGTGGACTGCTGGATGAGAGGCAGCGCGGGCACCGTGCACCGCGACGCCGAGAAGTCGGCATGAGGACGATGTGTGCCCAACTCTTCCAGCGCCGAAGACAACGCCTTCCCGGCGCATGGAACACCGGTGAAGTGGTCTGTCATCCCGCGCAACACGGTGACCACCGGCCCAGAACCGGCGGGCCACCGTTCGAGACCGCAGCGCGCGACGCCGGCGATCCGTGCCACGGCCTGGAACTCGCCCAGCCGACCGGCGTACATCGCCGCAGCGAGGGCTTCCAGATACGTCTCGCGGCTCACCTCACGGTCGAGTCCTTCGAGTTCGGCCGCTGCAGCTGACATTCGGGATGCGATGTCAGGCAACGGGGCCGCGGCGACATCGCCGCTGCGGCGCTTGGCGAACTCCATCTGCGCGCGCAGCCGAGTGGCCCGAGCCCTCTGCAGTCCGGTCGTCGATGCGAGCTCTGCCATGGCGAGCAACTCGTCGGCATCGGACAATGCTCCGGCCTCCAGCTTGGCCCGGGCTGCCGCCAACCCGCGATCACAGCGAAGCTCCGGAACCGAAGTCAGAACTGCGGCCCGCTCGAGGAACGTTGCCGCCACGGCCACACCGATCTTTGCGTGCACATGCCCCGCGGCGGCTTCGAGTTGCGCAGCCACCTCGTCATCGGGCCGCGTCGCGGCGTTGGCGACATGCCATACCCGGCGGTCGGGATCGGTGGCGGCATCGGTGGCTTCGGCCAGTGCGCGGTGGATCTCGCGACGTACGGGCGGGTCGGCCGCGTGGTAGGCCGCCGACCGGGCAAGGGGATGCAGAAACCTTACGTCGGAATCGATCTCGACCAGCCGGGCGGTCACCGCGGGCGCCAGCATCGCCGCGGCGATGCCCAGGTTGTCCGCCACCCGGGCCAGCACCGCAGTATCCCCCACGGGCTCGGCCGCAGCAGCCAGGAGCAACTGCCGAGTCGGTTCGGGTAGCGCGCGGATCAGCTCCACGTAGTTCAGTTCGATCCGCATGATCGTCGAATGGGTGTCGTTCCGGCGCAGCATCCCGGCAAGTTCTGCTGCAGACCCATCGCGCGGAAGTGAGACCAGCGCAAGAGGATTGCCCCGCGTCTCGGCGATGATCCGATCGCTGACGCGGGGGTCGAGGCGCCTCATCATCACCGAGCTCAACAAACCCCGCGCGTGTTCTTCCGACAGGGGATCGATCACCAGTTCAGGCAGCCCGCTCAGCGCGCCGCCACCGGTGTCACGGGTCGCGAACACCAGCGCTGCCCGCACGGTGTCGAATCGTCGCGCCACGGACGCCAGAACCGCCAAAGAAGCCTGATCCAGCCACTGTGCGTCGTCGACGACACAGAGCAGCGGCTGGTCACCAGAGGCGGCTGTCAGCAGGCCCAGGACCGCCGATGCCACCCGCTCTTCGGGTGGCATCGCGCCGGGTCCGAGTCCGAGAATCACCATCAGTGCGTCGCGTTCGGCATCCGGCAACCCGTCGAGGTGCCCGAGCAGCGGCAGGCTCAGTTGCTGCAGGCCGGCGAAATCCAGATCCATGTCGGATGGCACCCCGGTCACTTGCGTCGTCCGGTGGTGCCCGGCCCGCTCGAGTAGGTGGTTCAGCAGCTCGGTCTTCCCGACTCCGGCCTCCCCACGCAACACCAGCACACGACTTCCGTTCGGCACCTCCGTGACCAAATCCTCCAGAAGCCGGCACTCGGCGTCCCGGCCGAACAGAATGCGTGGTCCCGAATCATGAAAAGATGTCCGCCACATACAGATATCGACCGGTCGGCGACCGTAGTTGTGACAGGGACTATTGCTTCAGGTTCGCCGCAATGTCGCGTCGGGAACGGATGCCGAACTTACTGAACACTTTTCGTAGATGCCACTCGACGGTGTGAGCACTGATGAACAGTTGCGCGCCGATTTCCGAGTTGGTCAAGCCATCGGCGGCCAGCCGGGCGATCTGCATCTCCTGTGCGGTGAGTGACACACCCTTGAACGCCTGCCGATCGGCCGCCGTGCGGTTCTGCGGCGCCGCCCCCGCGGCGGCGAGTTCGCGGCGCGCCCGCTGCGCGAAGCCGGTGGCTCCGATGTCACTCAGCATCGTGTACGCACGGCCGAGGAGCTGCCGCGCATCACTCTGGCGCTGTTCGCGCCTCAACCATTCGCCGTACACCAAATACGCTCGCGCGCTGAACATTCGGACATCAGTACAGTCAAGAAGCCTGATCGCCTCCTGGTGAAGCCGTTCGGCGACAGCGCCGTCGGCGACCAGCGCGCCTACGTAGGCCGCCGTGCCCCGCACCCAGTCTGTCCCACTCACCGCAGCCATCTCTTCGATATGCCGCACCGCATCCGCGGCATCCTCTGGCACACCCAATCTTGCTGCTGCCTCGACAAGTTCGACCATCGACCAGGTCGACAGTCCGAGCTCGCTCGGATATGCCGATCCACGTCGAGCGGCTGCGAGCGCCTCGTCATGCCGGCCGAGTCCGTTGTAGAGCACCGCGGCCGCCCACTCGGTGGCCGTCAGCGTCTTACCCTCGCCGCGCAACAACGGATCCGCGGTGATCAAGTCGATCGCTTGTCGGGTGCGCGTCTCGTCGCCCCGCCACGGTTCGACCACCACGGCGCCGTAGTGTGCGAAGAAACTGCTTCCGGTCACCTCGCCCAACGTTGCCGCCTGGGCGACCAAAGCGTCCGACGCGGACAGATCCCCTGCGTAGACTCGGTTCGACAATCGCAGCAGCAGCGCCGACGGCAGCACGGAAAGTGCGCCGGCGTCCACCGCCAGTTCGACCAAGGTGGCCGACAGCGTCGACCACGCGTCGAATTCCCAAGTGTTGTGCGCCAACCGGCACGCCATCGGGAGCCAACCCAACCCCTCCTGCGGTGAGATTTCTCCCGTCCGGTAGGCCGCCAGGGCACGCTGAACCAGCGGTGCTCCCTCCGCGTAGCCCGTAACCGTGATCCGGGAGACCCCCTCAAGGAGCAGGTCTGAGCGGGCCGGATCGGCCGGCCGGCGCATCGCCAGGATCGCGGCCGCCACCTCCTCCAGCCCGACACCGTCCGTCAGCCGGCCGGCCGTGAGCGCGGCATAGAAGGCATCGCGGTAGGTCTCTGTGGCCAGCGCGGGGTCAAGTGGCTCAAGCTGTTTGGCAGCGCCGAGGAGTGCGGGCAGGCCCGCGCTCGCGCTCCGGAACGAGAAGAGACTTCGCCCGCGCACCAGCTCGGCGAGGGCACCCTCACGCTCCGTCAACGGCAGCACCCGGATGCCGTCGAGCAGTTCGAGAGCCTCGACGAACTCACCTGCCTCGCTCTTGGCCTGTGCTGCAGCCAGCGAACGGGAGCCACGACGACGCGGGTCAGGCGTCAGTTCGGCGGCCCGATCGAGAAATGCGGCCGCCGTGGCAGCACCGCCGCGCGCGCGGGCGCGAGCGGCGGCCAGTTCGAGATCGGCGGCCACATCCTCATCGGGCTGGGCTGCGGCGCTGGCCAAGTGCCACGTGCGTCGATCGGGATCGTGTTCGGGGTCGGTCGCCTCGGCCAACGCCCGGTGTACCTGCCGGCGCTGTGGTGTCGTCGCCGACCGGTAGGCCGCCGATCGCACCAGCGGATGCCGGAACCGGACCATGGTGCCGACGGTGAGCAGGTCGGCCGCCTGCGCTTCGGCGTCGGCGGCGACGATGTCGATGTCCAACTCGACTGCCGCGCGGCGCAACAACGCCACATCCCCCACCGGATCAGCCGCGGCGAGCAGCGCCAGCCGTTGCGCTTCGGGTGACAACGAACGGAGGCGACGCAGAAAACCCTTCTCGATCTGGCCGGACAGCGGCTGGTCGTCGGGCCGCTGCGGCCCCGCGGACAACTGCGCAGCCGTCAGTTCACGCGGAAGTTCAAGGAGCGCAAGCGGATTGCCGCGTGATTCGGCCAGGATCCGATCGAGAACCCGGTCGTCGACGCGGCCCGGGCAGCCCCATGCCAGAAGGGTGCGGGCGTCGTGATCGCCCAGGCCCTCGATCTGCAGGGCCGGCAGGTCCTTCAGCGCATCGCCATCCGCCGGCTCACGTACCGCGAACAGCAGCAGCACCCGCTCGGCCTGCAGCCTGCGACCGACGAACGACAGTGTCTGGGCTGAGATCCCGTCCAGCCACTGTGCATCGTCGACCAGGCACACCACGGGCTGCTTCGCGGCCACGTCCGCGAGCAGGCTCAGGACGGCGAGGCCGACGAGGAAGCGGTCCGGCGGAGTCCCCGCGCTGAGTCCGAACGCCGTTTCCAGCGCCGACCGCTGTGGAACAGGTAGGCGGTGGAAATGTTCCCGGAACGGCGCACACAGTCGATGTAGCCCGCCGAACGCCGGTTCTGCCTCCGCCTCGATGCCCGCAATCCGCACCACCCGGCGGCCCGCGGCGTGCAGGCGCACGTAGTCGAGTAGCGCGGTCTTGCCGATACCGGCCTCTCCCCGCAGCACCAGGGCGGCACTGCGACCACCCGCCACGCCCGCGATGATGTCGTCGAGGGTTGCGCATTCCCGTTGCCGGCCGACGAGGCGCCCCCGCGCTCCATCGACGCGTTCCAAATCCGCGATTCGCGGCGTCTCGACGGTCCAGGGCAACCAGCCTGAGGTATCGGCACTCATGCGGCCCGAGGGCTGGCGTCGCCGGCGAGGAGCCGCTCCAGATCTCGGCGATCACCGGTGCGAGCCGCCGCGAGAAACGCGGTGGCAAGGCGACGGTGCGCGGCGATCAGGACCGCTGAGGAGCGCTCGCCGGTGTCGAGGCGGGTCTGGGCCCGGCGAACCAGTTGCCGCGCGTTGGCGACACTGGTTCGCAACAGCGCTGCGATGTCGGCGTATGCGTACTCGAAACCTTTGCGCAGCACGTAGGCAGCCAGTTCCCCTTGCGTCAATCTCGCCATGAGCAGCCCCAGCATCTCCTCGACCACCGCGGTCTGTTCGGCACCCACCATGGGTTCGTCCTCGACGGCGTCGAGCAGGTAGTCCAGTGGCGACGCGGTCGGAGCCTCACGACGGTACCGAGCCGACTGGATCACGTTGATCGCGAGGTTCGTCGTGGTGGTGGTCAGAAATGCGGCCGGGTTCTCCACGTTCGCGCGGTCGCTGCGCTGCCACCGCAGCCAGGCCTCCTGGATCAGGTCCTCTGCGCAACAGGTCTCACCGGTCACTCGGTAGGCGATGCCGAAAAGCCGCGTCCGGTGGCTCAGAAAGATGTCGAGAGCCAGGTCCAGTTCTTCCGGTGTCGACATACCTCCACCCTGGATCCCACGTGGCGTCTATCGCGCCACGGGACTACGTGGTCGGGTCCGTGGCCTGCCTGCGCCACGGACTACGTGTCCGGGCTACGGACCCGGGCCTAGCCTGAGGCGGGCAGGGCGTCGGGCAGCTCGCGGCGGGAGCTGATGCCGAGCTTCGTGTACACCTTGCGCAGGTGCCACTCAACGGTGTGCGGGCTGAGGAAGAGCTCCGCGCCGATCTTCGGGTTGGTCATCCCGGCAGCGGCCAGCGCGGCGATCTGCGCCTCCTGTGGGGTCAGGCTGTTCGTCGGCCCGGTTTCCCGGGTCCGCACGTGCTCTCCGGTGGCCAGCAGTTCGCGACGCGCCCGCTCGGCGAACGCGCTGGCCCCCATGCCGTCGAACATCTCGTGCGCGCTGCGGAGCTGCTCCCGCGCCAGCGCCCGCCGACGATTCCGGCGCAGCCATTCCCCGTACAGCAGATGGGTGCGTGCCACCTCGACGACCACGCGGTCCCGGGCAAGTTCCTCGATGGCCGTGCGGTACAGCACGTCCGCCTCGTCGCCGTCGGCGAGCAGGGCCCGGCTGCGTGCGCTGACGCCACGGGCCCAGCCGGAATCGGCCGCGCGGGTCAGTTCGACCAGGCGGTCCAGCGACGTCCGGGCTGTATCGAGCTCACCACACCGCACTGCGGCCTCGACATGTTCGACCAACGACAGCCCGGTGAAGTTGTAGCCGTCGTGATCGATACCCGCCCGGGCCACCGCGAGCGCCTCGTCGTACCGCGCCAGGCCGTTGTACAGCACGCCCTGGATATAGCCGGCGACCCCCAGCAGCGAGACCTCGCCGTGTTGGGCGGCACGGGCTTTGGCCTCCGCGATCGGGCCGGCGGCGGCGTCCTCCTCACCACGCCACGCGGCCAGCACCAGCGAGGCATAAGCGTGTGGGGTCTGTCCGGTCGCGGTGGAAATCGCGTCGGCCTCGTCGATCATCCGGGCCGCCGTGGCGAAGTCGCCATGATGGATGTAGACGCCGCCCAGGTAGATCAGTGCCGGAGGCAACACCCCGAGTGCCCCGATGTCACGCGCGAGCCGCACCGCGCGGGTGGCGAAGGTATCCCACGCGGGCAGGTCCCACCCGTAGTGGATGAACGATTCCAGCGCGACCGGGACCAACAACAGCCACCGCATCGTCGCCTCACGGCTGTGCAGCTCCTCCTGCGCGAAGGGTTCGAACGCCCGACGTAACGCCGGCACACCGGCTTCATAACCGTCGGCCAGCAGGGTGGCGACACCGTCGAGCAACAGATCCGCGGCCTTGGAATGCGACGGCGGAGCGCCGGAGTCCCGGGCAGCGACTGCAGCGGCCTTGGCACCGGCCACGCCGTGGACCCGGCCGGCGAAGACCGTCGCGCTGATCGCTTCGAGATAGGTTTCGCGGGCCAGTGGCGACCCCGCGGCCGTGAATTGTGCGGCGGCCTCGAGCAACAACGGCGCCGCTTCGTCACTGCGGCTGCGGCCGAACAGAATTCGGGCACGCAACCTCGCCAGTCGGGCCTGGTCCAAGCGGTCGAGTGGGCACAGGCTGGCCAGTGTGGCCAACTCGGTGGCGCGATCCGGGGAGGCGGCCGAGAAGTGCGCCTCGGCCGCGGCGAGCGCACGCCGCCCGCGCTGCCACAAATCCGGGGTCAGCTCGGTGGCACGCTCCAACAGGACCGCCTCGGCAGCCATCCCGCCGCGCTGCCGCGCCCGGCCCGCCGCGTGGTCCAACCCGGCCGCGACCGCCTCGTCGGGGCCATCGGCCGCCTCCGCTGCGTGCCAGGCGCAGCGGTCGGGATCGAGCACCGGGTCAGTGACCGCCGCCAGGGCGCGATGCACCGCGCGACGCTCGTCGGGGTTCGCCTGGCTGTACACCGCCGAGCGCACCAGCGGATGGCGGAACCGCACGGACTCGCCGAATTCGATCAGACCGGCAGCCTTGGCCGGTGCGGCATCGGGAACGATGTCCATTGCCTCGGCGGCCCGCAGCAGCAGCCGCGCCTCCCCGACGGGCTCGGCAGCGGCGATCAGCAACAGCGTTCGGGTCGGCGCCGGCAGCAGATGGATCCGGTCTGCGAAGTCCTGCTCGACACGGCTCGACACCGATTGGCGGCCGGCCTCCGTTCCGGCCTCGACGCCATAGGCCAGCTCCGCTGCGCTGCGACCGCGGTAGAGCTCTAGCAGCGCGAGCGGATTACCGGAGGTCTCGGCGACCAGCCGATCCCGCACCCGCTCCTCCAGGCGACCGGCCACCGCGGCTTCCAGCAACTCGCCGGCCGCCGCCGGGTCGAGCCCGCCGAGCCGCACCCCGGGCAGATCCTTGAGCACCGCCTGGCCTGCCGGATCGCGCACCGCGAAGACCATCGCGACAGCTTCGGCCAACAGCCGGCGCGCCACGAACTCCAGCGTCAGCACGGAAACCTGGTCGAGCCATTGGGCGTCGTCGACGATGACCAGCACCGGCCGGGCCTCCGAGGCACGGGTGAGCAGGCTCAGCACCGCCAGGCCGACCAGAAAGCGGTCCGGTGGGTCGCCGACTGCCAATCCGAAGGCGACCCGTAGCGCATCGCGTTGCGGCACGGGCAACGCGTCAATCGTGGCGAGGAACGGCGCGCACAGTTGATGTAGGCCCGCATAGGCGAGCTCCATGTCCGCCTCGATCCCGCGAGCGGCGGTCACGGTCATCCCCGAGGCCTCGGCCGCCACGTACTCCAACAGCACCGATTTCCCGATGCCGGCCTCGCCCCGGATCACCGAAACCGCGGATTCGCCGCGGCGCAGACCGCCGAGCAGATCGGTCAACTGGGTGCACTCGCGTTGCCGGCCAACCAGGTTGGGCAACGGACTGGCACTCATGCAACGGCTCCTGGCAGAACTGGCCCGGCACCGAGGTGTGCACGGCTGGCGAGAAATCTACCGGGCTTGTCACAGATCGCGACCCCACCCGGTCGGTACTTGTAACCGCCCGTCCGTCCCAGGAGAGTCCATGTCACCCCGCGAACATCAGCTCGCCACGTCTGTCCTGGTGGTGGGGGTCGGCGCAGCCGGGTTGCGAGCGGCGATCGAACTCGCCGAGTCCGGGGTCGCGGTGACGGTTGTGGGCAAGCACATACCGGACGACGATCACACCAGGCTGACCCTGAGCGGGATCAACGCGGCGCTGGACGCCGCCGACGGCTGGGAACGGCACGCGGCCGACACTTTGACGAAGAGCTGTTTGCTGGCCGATCCCCGCACGGTGCAGCGGGTTGCCCAGGGCGCTGCCCAGGGCATCCACGATCTGGAGCGCTTCGGCATGCGCGTCGAACGCCACGATGCCGACCGGGACACCGCGGGCCATCCCTACCGGCACCATGCCGACGCCGGCGAGGTGCAACGGCTCCTGCGCGAACACGCAGTGCGTCTCGGGATCCCGGTCCTCGCGAGTTTCTATGCGACCCAGGTCCTGGTGAACGACGGAGCCGTGTTCGGGGCGTACGGTTTCGATCTGGTCGACGGTGCACGCTATCTGGTGCACGCCGACGCGGTGATCCTGGCCACGGGCGGGCATACCCGACTCTGGCGGCGAACGTCGGCCCTCCGGGACGAGAACACCGGCGATTCGTTTCGGCTCGCGGTCGAGGCGGGGGCCCGGTTGCGAGACGCCGAGCTGGTCCAGTTCCGGCCGTTCGGCTTGCTCACACCGGAGCACGCGGCGGGCACGCTGGTCAGCGATTCGGTGTGCGACGAGGGCGGCGTGCTGCTGAACACCGTGGGTGAGCGCTTCATGGCGCGGTATGCCCCCGAGCGGATGGAGCGGGCCGGCCACGACCGGGTCGCGATGGCGTCTTACGCCGAGATCAAGGCGGGGCGCGGAACGCGGACCGGCGGGGTATGGCTGGACCTGTCGCATCTGCCTGCGGAGAAGGTCGTGACACGGTTGCCGCAGGTCTACCAGACAGTGCTGGACCTGCAGGGGCGCGATGTCACCCGGGATCCGATCGAGGTGGCGCCGACCGCGCACTACTCGTTGGGCGGGGTCGCGGTCCGGCCGCAGGACCACGGCACCGAGGTCGACGGGCTGTTCGTCGCCGGCGAAGCCACCACGGGATTGCACGGCGCCGGTCCGCTGGACGGAAACTCGCTGATCGCGGTGATGGTCTACGGCCGGCTGACCGGGCAAGCCGCGGCTGACTACTCGGCGCGGCTCACCGCGCAGCGCCGTTCACTGGCGGCGATCCGTGCCGCCGAGGCACAGGTCGACCGGCTGCTGGCCGCCGACGGCAGCGAGAACATCCGCGGATTGCAGCGTTCGGTGCGCAATCTGATGACCGAGCACGCCGGTGTCGTCCGTGACGAGGCCGGACTACTCGCCGGGTTGACGGCTATCGGCGAGATCGAAGCGCGAATGGCCGATGTGGGTGTGCATACCGACATCAGCGGGTTCGCGGACCTGGCCCATGCCTTCGACCTCCGGTCCGCGGTGCTGTCCGCGCGGGCGACACTCGAGTGCGCGCTGGAACGCCGCGAAACACGGGGCTGCCATACGCGTTCCGATTACCCCCACCTCGACCCGGCACTACAGGTGAACCTGGTGTGGTGCCCACAGACCGGGGTGCGGCACGAGCCCGTCACGCCGATCCCCACCGACATCGCCGAGTTGATGCAGTAGTCGTCAGCGCCTCGGTTCGCCTTGCTCGGCCTCGGCCAGCCGCTGGTGCAGGCGCGCTCGAATGTCCTGCGGCGTGTAGGCATTTCGGCGACGCTGATCACGCGCCACCATGACACCGCCCGCCACGACCCCCGCGACACCGGCCAACCCCAGCCACTTCCAGATGCTACGCATGCTCTGAGTGTGCCTAAGCTGCGGACGTGAAAGCGAACACGGTGGCATTGGCCAAGGCACTGGAGGAGACCCGGACCGGTGACATCTGGCTGTTTCGCGGTGGCTCCGGGCCGGACCGGGCCATCCAGACGCTGACCAACAGCCCGGTCAACCACGTTGGCATGACGGTGGCGATCGACGACCTGCCGCCGCTGATCTGGCACGCCGAGCTCGGCGACAAGTTGCTCGACATGTGGACCGGGACCAACCATCGCGGCGTGCAACTCAACGACGCGCGCCAGGTCGCCGAACGCTGGGCGCACAGCTACGGGCAGCGCTGCTGGTTGCGTCAGCTCACCCCGTTCGCGTCTCGCGAACAAGAGGACCAACTCCTCAAGGTGATCGCCCGGATGAACGGCACGGCCTTCCCCACCACCGCGCGACTGACCGGACGCTGGCTGCGCGGACGGGTCCCGGTCATCAGCGACTTCACCCGCGGAATTCCCTTCGTACACAGCAAGGTTCGCGAATCCGCCGAACGCAAGAAGGAACGTAACCGGCAGGTCGGACTCGAGACCGCATACTGCGCCGAGACGGTGGCCATCACCTATGAGGAGATGGGTCTGCTGGCCACCGAGAAGCACTACAACTGGTTCGATCCGGGCTCGTTCTGGAGTGGTGACGAGTTGCCGCTGACCGCCGGCTACGGATTGGGCGATGAGATCTCCGTGATCATCGACTGACCCCGGCTATACCTGCTGGCAGGTATGGGCGGATTGCCGCCAGCACTGAGGCATTCCGGCACTCGGATGGCAAGGCTGGTCGTGACAACCCCCACCAGCCCCGGAGGTCTTCGGATGAATGCCGCAGTGGGCCGCATGCGCGTCGCCGAGGCGATGGCCGGGCTACCGGAGGCACACCGCGCTGTTCTCAGCCGGGCGTACTACCTGGGCTGGACCATCGGGAAGATCGCCGAGGATCTCGGGATTGCCGAAGGCACGGTCAAGTCCCGGCTGCACGACGCGCTACATCGGCTGAAGCTGACCCTGGCCGAGATGGGGTGCGACACCGCGCCCGGGACGTAGCGGTTCGCGGCCTCTCGGGGTGAAACTCGCCGAACGCCGGCCCACGCCCTGCCGTCGCGGCACAATTACCTGGTGAGGACGGCATCTCTACGGCCGACGCAACTCCTCACGAAAGGGGACCGACCATGGGCCCGGTTTCGCGGTTGGCAGTCGTCATGGCGGCGTCGGGCAGCCTGGCTCTGGCCGGGTTGGGTCTTGGCGCCGGCGCGATCCTCGCGGACCCGGCCTTCGGCCCGAGTTACGAGGGCGGGAACTGCCCGGACGGTCTGACGTGCACGCACTGGTGCCCGGGTGATCCCCCGATACCGGGCAGCCAGGTCATCACCTGGGACGCCGGCATCTGCCACGATTGGTACTGGAACTCCGAGGGTGTCGTGGACATCGCCTCCAACACCATCTACCCGTGGCACGGCGTTCCGCATGAGGCACCGCCGCCACCGGTTCTTGGACCGCGGCAGCCACCCCCTCCCCCGCAGCCACTGCCTGCGGATTGCCCGCCCTGGTCCCCGATCCTGGCCCCGTCGCGCTGCGGTGGGCTCTGACGCTGCACGGTTCCCACATTCTCGGCACTATGTTAATGTCCATTCTTAGATGAAATGGGCGGCTATCAGGCCATATTCCCTTCATCAAGATCAACATCGGGAATCTATGTGAATAGCTATTCACACGTTGGGGGCAGCGATGACCGAAACAACATCCAGGAACGGCAACGACGCGCGGACAGCGACCGACGACGAACCGACCGAGGCCGACATCACCCGGATCACCAAGACTCTGCGGGCGACCTTCCGTAGCGGCCGGACGCGATCAGCACAATGGCGAGCGGATCAGCTGAGCCGCCTGGCGCAGATGATGACCGACAACGAGACCGAGATCATCGATGCGCTGTCGGCGGATCTCGGTCGCGCTCCCTTCGAATCCTGGCTGACCGATATCGCCGGCACAGTGGCCGAAGCACGTTACGCCGCAAAGCATGTCAAGAGCTGGATGCGTCGCGACCGGCGAATGCTCGAATTGCCCCAGTTACCCGGACGCGGTTGGGTCGAGTACGAGCCCTACGGAACCGTCCTGATCATCGGAACGTGGAACCTCCCGTTCCTGCTCACGTTGGGGCCCGCCATCGGTGCCATCGCGGCCGGAAACACCGTGTTGGTCAAGCCTTCCGAGTTCGCCCCGCAGACATCACGGCTGATGGCGGAGATGGTTCCGCGCTACCTCGACCATGATGCGGTGGCCGTGGTCGAAGGAGGACGCTCGACCAGCGAGCTGCTGCTCGAGCGGGCGTTCGACCGGATCTTGTTCACCGGCGGAGCCCAAACCGGCCGGAAGGTCCTGGCGGCGGCAGCACGGCATCTGACACCCGTCACCCTTGAGTTGGGCGGGAAGAGTCCGGTGATCCTCGCCGAGGACTGCGATGTCGACGCCGCGGCTGCCAGGGTGGCGTGGACGAAGCTCATCAATTCGGGGCAGGTCTGTGTCGCTCCCGATTACGTGCTCGCCCACCGCGGTGTCGCCGAGCGCTTCGTCGACCGGGTGTGCGACGCGTGGGTGCGATACCGGGAGAACCAGCCAAAAGGCATGCGAATCCTCAACATCGACCACGTTGAGCGCCTGGGTGAATACCTGATCGAAACCCGTGGGGACATCATCTTCGGAGGCGGCATCGACCGGGCGTCGCTATCCGTCGAACCGACGGTGGTGCTGAACCCTGACCCGTCCGAACCACTGATGACCGAGGAGATCTTCGGGCCGATCCTTCCGGTGCTCACCGTCGATTCCCTGGATGACGCAATAGATTTCGTGAACGACAGACCCAAACCGCTTGCCGCCTATCTGTTCAGCCGATCTCGCGGAGTGCGCGACCGTGTCGTATCCGAGGTGGCTGCCGGCGGGATGCTGATCAACCACGTGGCCTTCCAAGCGTCCACCACGCGACTGCCGTTCGGCGGAGTGGGCAACTCCGGTGTGGGTGCCTACCACGGGCGTTGGGGCTTCGAGGAATTCAGCCATGCCAAGACGGTGCTCACCAAACCAACCCGGCCCGATCTGTCCAAGATGTTGTACCCGCCCTACAGCGACCGGGCCTGGAATCTGGCGCGCAAGCTGTTCTGAGCTACCCGTATCTCAGGTATCGAGGGCGTGCTTTACCAACTCGACGTCCAGTATCGGAATGTGAACGTCGAATGACCCGGTGGCGCAGGCGAGATCGAACGCGGTGAACTTCGGTCCGATGGCTTTCTCACCCGATCCCGTCAGCGTCACCGGCGCGGTCAGGCTGATGGCGTTCTTGTCGCGGCCGCGCCAGATCACGGGCTCGCCGCGGGTCAGTGAGAGCGTTCCCAGCTTGGCCCGCGAGGTCGCCCCCTTGGGGCGCAGGAAGCAACTGACCTGCAACGTCACCCCGGATTGCAGGTCGGAGAGATCCGCTGCGGGGTCCGGCCGCTTGCCTGCGAACCAGACCTTCAAGACGTCGGTGAAGGTCTGCGTGCCGGCCGCTCGACGGGTGTTCGATGCCACGAGCGCAGACTGTAATGAGGTTGGGGCCTCTTCACATGTTGTCAGACCATCCCTCGCGCCGCCCACGCGGTGGCGGTCACCGTGAACGGTCCGTTGCCCAGGTGCTCGCGAGCCACTGATTCGAGATGTGTACGACGGTCGTCATCGAGTCCGTGGACATAGTCACCGGCGGGACCGACACCGAATGTGTACGGCTCCCACCACTCCTCGAACGTGGGATGCACGACATCGACCGCAAGAGCACGCTCTTCCACACCGCGCAGGCCGGCCGCTTCGAATATCTCGCTCAGGTGCCCGTTGCGCGCCCCGGAGAGCAGCGCCTCGTCCTCGGCGTCAGGGTCGATGAGGTGAACGGCCTCCCAGAACGGCGCCAGCGCGCCGGTCGGACCGTCCCACACGCATGCCGCGATGACGCCGCCACGCCGCGTCACGCGCGCCATCTGCCGGACGCCGATCACCGGATCCGCCATGAAGTGCACGACCAGTTGTGCCAGGGCAGCATCGAAAGCTGCTGTGTCATATGGCAATTCTTCGGCGGTACCCCGCCGCACGTCGATATCGGGAAATCGCGTGCGGATCGCGTCGACAAACGGCGGCGACGGATCGATCGCTGCCACCTGGGCTCCGAGGGACAGCAGCTGCGCCGTCAGCGCCCCCGGCCCGCATCCCACGTCGAGCACCTTGTCGCCCGCGCCGACCCCGGAAAACGCCGCGAACACCTCCGCAAGAGGCCCGGCGTACCGGCCCATGAAGCGTGTATAGGCGTCCGGCGGGACAGCAAAACCCACGAGAAAATGCTACGTCGCCGGCCCCGTCACGCAACCAGTTCGCGGCTCAATACCCATTGAACGGTGCAGACGTCCGCCGACCATGGCCTCTGTTCGTGACACTGCAGCGAGTGTGCACGTTACGTAGGAAATTCGCGTCCGCCACCTTCATAAAGTGCACACTCGCCTCAGCGTTCACACCAGATCCTCGAAGCTGTCCTCGCCCGGACGCCAAACCATCCAGGCCCCGTCGTCGAATCCCGTGAGCATCGCGATCTCGACGTAAACCTCGTCCAACATCGGATGGATCACGAGTGTGCCCGTGTCGAGTTCGATGCGGAGTCCGATACCGGTCTGCTCAGCAGTCGAGGCCACGGTGCCAGGGGTCAACTCGCGCAGGCTGTCTGCGTAGCCGAGGTCCGATTCCCGCCACGCGCGACCGGAACTTTCGACCACCGGCCAGACGTAGCAGGCGAGAACAGCCGGTTCTCCCCCGCCGGCCGCCCCGTCGAACTTCAGGTGTACGTAGTCGTTGAGGACGATCTCGACCGAATACAGTCGCGCTCCGACGAGGCGGGAAAGCAGTTCGTTCGGGATATACATCGGCCCTCACTGGCGGTGTGGTGGAAGGATCTGCCTGCAGTGTCGCTGACTCCGGGGAGGAACGATGGTCAACCGCTGGTCTGGAGTGACGATCGATTGCGCCGATCCCGTTCGGATGTCGGCTTTCTGGGCCGCGCTGCTCGGTATTCCAGCGTCGAGCGAGCATGGGGATGATGCGAACTGGGCGACGGTGGGCTCGCGGTCGGGACCGTTTCCCCGGCTCACCTTCCAGCGCGTACCCGAACCGAAATCCACAAAGGTGCGCATCCACCTGGACGTGCAGGTAGACGACATCGCCGTAGGCCGCGACCAGGTCGAGACCCTCGGCGGACGGTGGGCGGGCATCCGCAACGACTACGACGAGGGCGTGGTCCTTGTCATGCTCGATCCCGAGGAACACGAATTCTGCTTGGTCCAGTACTTCGAAAACCACGCAGCTACTTGCGGTTGACCCTGACCGCTTCTTGAATCAGCGCTTTGAACGCGTCCACATCCAGTTCGTCGTCTTCGCGCAGATCAATGGAACGCCCAACCGGAGCCTCGAGGCTCGCGTTGAACAAATGGTCCGGGTCTTTCACCGACGAGCCTTTGGCGAAATTCACCTTGACCTTGCCCTTGTACATCTCCAGCGTGCAGATCAGGCCATCCAGCGAGAAGGCCGGCACGCCGTCAGGATTCGATGGCTTGCGCCACTTGATCTCCTCGACGACGTCAGGTTCGGCCTGTTTGATCAACGACCGGATTTCATCGACCCGATCGACGCGCCAATCCCCACTCACAGCCGTCAATGTACTCCGACGGATGGAGCGGAACCGCCCGACGAGCGTGGGCCCTGTGCACGGAAAAGGGGTCTGATGCGTGCACATCCCACACGCTCGCGGGATACGGTTTTCTGCCATGGCTGACGACAACCTGCGGGCTGCTCTTGAAGCACATTGGGTGTCATCCGACATCAACGACTTCGACGCCGAACATCGGATCTACCGCGCCGACGCGGTCCTCGAATATCCCCAATCAGGTGAGCGGATCCGCGGGCGGGACAGCATTCAGGCCTCGCGCGAAGCCCAACCGAATGCCAAACGCTTCACGGTCCGCCGCATCCTCGGTGGCGGTGATCTCTGGATCAGCGAGCTCGTGCTGACCTACGACGGGCAACCGTCCCATGTCGTGAGCATCATGGAATTCGTGGACGGCGAAGTCGTCCTCGAGACCCAGTACTTCGGAGATCCGTTCAGCCCCGGGCCATCCCGCGTTCAGTGGGTCGAACCGATGGAGTGACCGCCTGCCCGACGAGCGTGGGCCCTATGCACGAAATCCGCACCGACTTCGTGCATAGCCGCCACGCTCGGATCGGCTGCGGTCCTTATTCGACGGCTGCGCGGACGATCTCGGTAACTCGCCTCTCGGTGGCATCGTCCAGACCATCGAAGTACCAGGCCGCGGGAATCAACAGGCCATCCTTGCCCCCGGAGGGCTTCAGCGTGGCCTTCCCACTCACCCCAAGGCTCATCAGCTCGTCGTTCCGGAAGAAGATGAGGACGGGACTGCTCGCGGACTTTGCATAGCCCGGCATGCCGTACCAGATGCGCGGCTTGAGTTCCGGTGCAGCAGCGACGATCACGTCGTGCATGCGTCGCATCACAGCCCGCGCAGGCTCATCCATTCCCGCGATCTTGTCGAGGACCTGCTTGAGGTTCTTGTCATCCTTGGCAACCACTGTCATGTCCTTTCGCCTGCCGGTATCGACCCACCGGCACAATGGAATTGGCGCGCCAGAAGGCGCAGCACCCCATTCGGACATGTCCTGATCAGCTCAGGCCCCTCCGCAATGATTCAGGTGATCGTTCACCTGGAAGCGCAGAACGTGGCGGCAGACATCGTCGCCACGTCAGGCACGTTAACACGCGGTCCCCACGTCAAACCGGAGCTCAGACGTTGAAGCGGAACTCCTTGCTGGGAGTTTGTCGACGCTGACGGCGTTGGTTTCGTTAAAACGCGCAGGTCAGCGTGTTGGCTACGTCTGACGAACATAGACGGTTGCCGGAGCTACTGCGGACGGATTGCGGACGCGGTGTCCTGACGTCCGGTGGCCTACGCTTTCGAACCCGACGGTTTGTTGTCCGTACGTGCATCGACCACGACCACAGACTGGTCTCCAGTGCGTCCAAGCTCGTTGAGCACACGCGCGACTTTCAGTTCATCACTCTCGGTGTAACAGATAATGACCTTAACCGATTTGTGAGTTCTGTTAGCTTTTTCGTAAACGGCAACTTGATTTTCAAGATTTCTCTTCAAGTGGGTGCTCCGAGCGAGCTTAAACTCGATCAGCGATTTGTCACCTGAGCCAAAACTAACCTTGAAGTCAACGGGCCCCCGTCCATTATTGGTCTCACGGTTGACGTCAAACTCCGACTTACACCATATCAAGCCGAAGAATAATTGGACCTCCCTCTCGCTGGAAAGGTTCTTACCGTTTTCGCGGTTGATTACCAGGTACCCATCTTGGTTCTCTACATAATCCTTGAAGAGGTTGACGCGCTGGAGGACTTCTTCGTAACTGGTCCACGGCGTCCTGTAGAAGTCCGATTTAGAGTCCAAGTCCGGAATCGCATCGCGAACCTGAATAATGAGCGCGTCGTACAGCGCTGCGATCTTTTCACGACTTACAGCCTCTGCTTGGTCCCCCGTATCTTCTTTAAGCCGTATATAGAGATCTATCAGCTCATGAAACTTGTGAATCGTAGCCGAAGCGGCACGAGATTTATCCTTAGCAGTGGGCCTCTCCCCCAACAGCGATGCGAAGTATTGATTCACCTGGGCCCGAAGTTGGTCATTGCTAATCGAATCGGGAAGGAGTTCAAACTTGCGAACCATGTCCGCATGGTTAATCCACGTATCATCGCGCGTAAGAAGGTCGAGTGGTGTCAGCACTACAAAGTCGTTGCCTAACCTCGGGAGGTAGTACGGCCGGGTTTCCCAAGTCTTTGTGCGGTAGTTGAAAGCAGCATGGGGCACCCGGAATGTCGCACACTTAGCTTTGTCGATATATTCAGCCGCGAACGTTTGAGTATACTTCAGTAAGTAATCTTTAATTAGATTGGTAGTAAAATCACTAATACTATCCTTGCCTACACCTGGACTGACTAGCGTTAGCTTCTCAAGATGACTCGCGCGCGTGACGTCTTCTTCGCCAAAGTTAGATAGAATTGTTTGCAGAGATTTGTGTAGCGCAGTTGCAAATTTACTTCCGAGAGCATGTCCACCATTGCCGAACTGCGTGTACCCGAGCCAATTCTGCTTAACTTCCTTAAACCGGTACCACGACTGCACTAGTCCTGGATCAAGGTCAGGACGAGCTTCGTCCCGCAGAAACTTGAGGTACTCAATGATTCCCTCGTGAAGCCGATTGTATTCAGGATTCGAACTGTTAAACAGCAAGAACGGGTCAATAAATACAGGAAGATCGGTAACCACGCTTATATCGAGCGCACCATACTGCTCGAGAACCTGCGGACTGACGCCGAAGCGGTCTGAGAAGTAGAGCTGCATGGCTCCGAACGGTACCCATTTCAGCAGCAATTCGACGCTAAATTTTGGGCGTGTCTGCGGCGGCGCTGCCGATTCTCCAGAGAGAGGAATCGCTGGCCGTATGAGGCGGAGGTGAGGTGCCCGATGGGGGGTACCCCCCAGGGGGTTGAGGTTTAGGACTCGATGTCCTGTGCCAACACCCGGTAGACCGTGGCCCGGCTGACGCCCAGGGTTGAGGCGATGGTCGTCGCAGGTTCCCCGGCGGCGTGCATCCGTTGCGCCAGGGCCGCCTTCTGGGCGTCGAGAGCTTTGGGGCGTCCGATGGAGAACTGCGATGTCGTGACGGTCCAGGGAGCACTCGGGCACTCGTCGCCGAGCGTCACCCTGAACACATACGCACATCTATGGCCTAACGCCAACGACCGGACTCGGAAGGCCGCCGCAAGCCTATTCCAGGCGGCGGTTAATCCCACTGCGGACGAACTGCGGACGGAAGGCCAATAAATACCCACTGAGCTGGCCCTTTACACGTTGAAGCGGAACTCCACCACGTCGCCGTCGACCATCACGTAGTCCTTGCCTTCCATCCGGACCTTGCCTGCGGCCTTGGCAGCGGCCATCGAACCGGCCTCGACGAGGTCGTCGAACGACACCACCTCGGCCTTGATGAAGCCCTTCTCGAAGTCGGTGTGGATCACGCCGGCCGCCTTGGGAGCGGTGTCACCCTGGTGGATGGTCCAGGCGCGCGATTCCTTCGGACCGGCCGTCAGATAGGTCTGCAGCCGCAAGGTGTGGAAGCCGGCCCGCGCCAGCGCGTCCAGGCCACGCTCGGTCTGCCCGATCGACTCCAGCAGCTCGTTGGCCGACTCGTCGTCGAGCTCGATCAGCTCCGATTCGATCTTGGCGTCCAGGAACACCGCGTCGGCCGGGGCCACCAGCGCACGCAGTTCGGCCTGCTTCGCCCCATCGGTGAGTACCGACTCATCGGCGTTGAAGACGTAGAGGAACGGCTTGGTGGTCATCAGGTTCAGCTCACGCAGCACGGACCAGTCCTTGCCGGTGGAGAACAGCGTCTTGCCGTCGTCGAACACCGCCTGGGCCGCGACCGCCGCATCCAGTACCGGCTTGCGCTCCTTGTTGTTGCGGGCTTCCTTCTCCAGGCGCGGCACCGCCTTCTCCAGCGTCTGTATGTCGGCCAGGATCAGCTCGGTCTCGATCACCTCGATGTCCGAGCGCGGGTCCACCCGCCCGTCGACGTGCACCACGTCGTCATCGGCAAACACGCGCACCACCTGACAGATGGCGTCGCACTCGCGGATGTTGGCGAGGAACTTGTTGCCGAGGCCGGCGCCTTCAGAGGCGCCTTTCACGATGCCGGCGATGTCGACGAACGTCACCGGGGCCGGCACCGTCTTCTCCGAGCCGAAGATCTCGGCGAGCTTGTCGAGCCGGGGATCGGGCAACGGCACCACGCCCTCGTTGGGCTCGATGGTCGCAAACGGATAGTTGGCCGCCAACACGTCGTTGCGCGTCAGGGCATTGAACAGAGTCGACTTTCCGACGTTCGGCAAACCGACGATTCCCAGGTTCAGGCTCACAGGGAAGACAGTCTAGGCCGGTGTGACAGGCACGCCAGCGCGAGCTGGCAGCACGCGACCAGACAGAGCCGGTACGGTCTACGTGTGTCAGGACAGCGCGCGCAGTCGGCAGTGCCGGCTGACCATCGCTCTGTACACCCGCGATTCGCCGGTGTGCCGTGGTGGGGAGCTGTGCTGCTGGCGATCACCGCAACCGCGATCGGCTTTGCTTTCGATGCAGGTTCGGGCGATCGCGAGCTCACCTCGGTGTTCGCGATCTGCTATTCCCTCGGTTGTCTTCTGGCTGTTCTGACGGTTCAGCAGGCAGGGCTGTTCACCGCCGTGATCCAGCCCCCGCTCATCCTTTTCGTCGCCGTGCCCGGCTCCTATTTCCTGTTCCACGGAGGCCAGCTCAGCGGCGTGAAGGACCTGGCGATCAACTGCGGATATCCGCTCATCGAACGCTTCCCGCTGATGTTGTTCCTCTCGGCGACGGTCCTGCTGATCGGGTTGGGCCGGTGGTATGTCGGTCTGACGGCGAAGCGCGGAGCCGACGGAGACGAAACCGCCGACGCCGGAACGGCCTCGAAGGGCAAGGCCACGCCCGCCGCGGGAATTGTGTCATCTGTCACAGCGAAACTTTCCGGGCTGGTTCTCCGCAAACCCGCCACGGCGTCGACTCGCCGGGAACGGAGCACCGATGGGGATCGGGCAGCGGACGCCGCGGCGCGGCGCCGCCCGTCCCAACGCCCGCCACGCCGGCGTCCGGCAGGCGCAGAGCCCGGCACGGGGGCAGCAGCGGCAGCCGCAGCGGCCTCCGGACGACCCCGCGGCGAGCGCAGGCCGACCAAGCGGCCGGCGGCCCCGCGACCCCGCCCCAGCCGTGCCGCCGACGGCGATCTCGGCAGCGAAATCGACGGCGCGATGCCCGAGCGGCCGCGGCGGCCCAGGCCCCCGCGCTCGGCCGAGCCGGGCAGCGGCGAGCCGCGCCGCAGGGTGCGGACCCAGCCACGCGAACCACGCAAGCAGCCGCCGCCGGAGCGCCGCGACACCGGCTCGTTCGACACCCCGCGCGAGCGGCCGCAGCGACCGCGCCGCCGGTTCGACGACTACCAGCCGTTCGAGGATTCCTTCGAGCAGCCCAAGCAGGCACCCAACGGTTCGGGCCGCTCGACACACCATCCGGTGTCGCGGGTGCGGTACCGCGGTTCTGAGGACGAAGACCACCGCGTCGAGCACCGCACGCGGCCACGGTCATCCGCCAGGGGACGTCACTCCTGGGATTACGACGAGTGATCGACGGCTAGCGCCGATCAGGAGCGCGGCGGGCGGATCTCACGCGGCAGCGCGAACACCAACGTCTCGTTGGCGGTGGTCACCGGCTGCACAGTCCCGTAGCCGTATTCGGCAAGCCGCTCGAGCACACCACGCACCAGCACCTCGGGCACCGATGCCCCGGAGGTGACGCCCACGGTGGTGACGCCCTCCAACCAGGTCGGGTCGATGTCTTCGGCGTAGTCCACCAGGTGGGCTGCCTGCGACCCTGCGCCGAGCGCCACCTCGACCAGCCGGACCGAGTTGGATGAGTTCTTCGAGCCGACCACGATCACCAGCTCGCATTCGGGTGCCATCGCCTTGACCGCGACCTGGCGGTTCTGGGTGGCGTAGCAGATGTCATCACTCGGCGGATCCTGCAGCGTCGGGAACTTCTCGCGCAGCCGGCGCACGGTCTCCATCGTCTCGTCGACGCTCAGCGTCGTCTGCGACAGCCAGATCACCTTGTTCACGTCGCGCACGGTGACGTTGTCGACGGCGTCCGGATTGTCGACCACCTGGACATGGTCGGGGGCCTCACCGGCGGTACCGACCACCTCCTCATGCCCGGTATGGCCGACGAGCAGGATGTCGTAGTCGTCGCGGGCGAACCGCTTGGCCTCGTTGTGGACCTTGGTGACCAGCGGGCAGGTGGCGTCGATGGTCCTCAGATTGCGCGCGGCGGCCTCGACGTGGACGGTCGGGGCCACACCGTGCGCCGAGAACACCACGATGGCCCCTTCGGGAACCTCGCTGGTCTCTTCGACGAAGACGGCGCCGGCCTTGGCCAGCGTCTCGACGACATGCACGTTGTGCACGATCTCGTGGCGCACGTAGACCGGGGCGCCGTGCTTCTCCAGGGCGCGTTCCACAGTCTCGACAGCACGGTCCACACCGGCGCAGTATCCGCGCGGTTCGGCCAGCAGGACTCGCTTGCCAGTGGCTTGCGAACCGCCGCCTGACCTCACCGAGCTCGTGGCACCCGGGATACCCATGTTGATTGTCGGCGGCATGTCTCCAGGGTACGGGGCTACCGCGGCGCCGAGCCAGCCGTAGGCTGTGGGCCATGGGAACTGCACCGTACGGGGTCCGGCTGCTGGTGGGTGCGGCGGCGACCGCGATCGAGGAAACTCGCAAGCTGCCCCAAACCATCCTGACCTACCCCATGACGATGGCGAGCCAGGCGGCGAACCTCGTCATGCACGTCCAGCAGAACCTCGCTGAGCTGGTCGTCAAGGGCGACGAAACGCTGGGGCAGCTGTTTCCGCCCAAGGACGAGCAGCCCGAGTGGGCCACCTTCGACGAGGATCTCGACTCCGACTCCGAGGACGACGAGGCCGACGCGTCCGGCGACGGCGAGCGGCGCACCGAGGGGCGGTTCGCCCTGTACAGCACCGGAGAGCCCGAATCGGCCGCAGCGACGAACGGGAAGGCCGCGCGTGCCACCGCCGCGGGCGCAGAGCCCGATATCGCCGGTGAGCTCGGATACGACGCGCTGACGCTGGCGCAGCTACGCGCCCGGCTGGCCTCGTTGCGGGTGGCCGACCTCGAAGCGCTGCTGGCCTATGAAGAAGCCGGCCGCGCCCGCGCACCGTTCGTGACGCTGCTCGCCAACAGGATCACCCGCGCGACCGCGAAGTGACCGAACCGGGTCAGTCACCGGAGAACCCCTGGCCGGTCCGCGCCGTGGCGACCCGCGTCGCCAAATGGATCGACCGGCTCGGCACGGTGTGGGTCGAGGGACAGCTGACCGAACTCAAGGTCCGTCCGGACTCCAAGACCGTGTTCATGGTGCTGCGGGATCCGGCCGCGGATATGTCGCTGACGTTGACCTGTCCGCGCGATCTGGTGCGCAACGCCCCGGTCAAGTTGACCGAGGGCACCCAGGTGATCATCTGCGGCAAGCCCAATTTCTACACCGGCCGCGGCACATTCTCGTTGCGGGTCAGCGAGATTCGCGCAGTCGGCATCGGTGAGTTGCTGGCGCGGATCGAGCGCCTGCGCCGGCTCCTGGAGGCCGAAGGACTCTTCGACCCGCGACTCAAGCGGCCAATCCCGTTCCTGCCCAACACCATCGGCCTGATCACCGGCCGCGCCTCGGCCGCCGAGCGTGATGTCACCACAGTCGCCGGCACCCGCTGGCCCGCGGTGCGCTTCGCGATCCGCAACACCATCGTGCAGGGACCCAACGCGGTTCCGCAGATCGTAGAAGCACTCGCCGCCCTCGACGCCGACCCAGACGTCGACGTCATCGTGCTGGCCCGCGGCGGCGGCAGCGTGGAGGATCTGCTGCCGTTCTCCGACGAGACGCTGTGCCGGGCCATCGTGGCCTGCCGCACGCCGGTGGTCAGCGCGATCGGCCACGAACCCGACAGTCCGCTGTCCGATCTGGTCGCTGACGTGCGCGCGGCCACCCCGACCGACGCGGCCAAACGGATCGTCCCCGACGCGGCCGCTGAACAGGCGCTGATCAACGATCTGCACAGGCGCAGCGCCCGCGCTCTGCGCAACTGGGTGCACCGCGAGCAGCACCACGTGGAGCAGTTGCGCAGCCGTCCGGTACTCGCGCAACCTCTCGCCGCGCTCACCGCGCGGGCGGACGAGATCGTGCGCGCCCGGGCCACCGCGCAACGCGACATCACCCGGCTGATCGCCGCGGAGGCCGACACCGTCGGCCACCTGTCGGCGCGGTTGACCGCGCTCGGCCCGGCGGCGACGCTGGCCCGCGGGTATGCGGTGGTCCAGGCGGTCCCGGCGTCAGGGGCGCCGACAGTCCTGCGTTCAGTGGCCGACGCGCCGAACGGCACTCGATTGCGGGTGCGGGTGTCCGACGGCGTGATCTCGGCAGTCAGCGACGGTAGCGAATAGAGGGTGTGAGTATGAAGCCTATTAGTGAACTGGGCTACGAAGAGGCCCGTGACGAACTGATCGCCGTCGTGCAGCAGCTGGAGCAGGGCGGGCTTGACCTGGATGCTTCGCTCAACCTCTGGGAACGAGGCGAGAAGCTGGCACAACGATGCGAGGAACACTTAGCCGGAGCTCGGCAGCGCGTCGAGCAGGCACTGGCCGCGCGCGAGGCGGACGAATCTTGATCCAGCAACCATTTCTGCCGATCGCGCTCGAAACTGGAACCTGTTTCAGTTAAGCTGCCGGGCATGGGTGACGCATCTCTGACCACTGAACTCGGCCGCGTCCTGGTGACTGGCGGCTCCGGCTTCGTCGGCGCCAACCTGGTGACCGAGCTGCTCGACCGCGGATACGTGGTGCGCTCGTTCGACCGCGCGCCGTCGCCACTGGGCGATCACGCCGGCCTGGAGGTCATCGAGGGCGACATCTGCAACCCGGAGACCGTGGCCGCGGCCGTCAAGGACATCGACACGATCATTCACACCGGGGCGATCATCGACCTGATGGGCGGCGCCTCGGTCACCGAGGAGTACCGCCAGCGCAGCTTTGCCGTCAACGTCGAGGGCACCAAGAACCTGGTGCACGCGGGCCAGGCCGCCGGCGTCAAGCGTTTCGTCTACACCGCCTCCAACAGCGTGGTGATGGGCGGACAGGACATCGTCAACGGTGACGAGACCATGCCGTACACCAACCGGTTCAACGACCTGTACACCGAGACAAAGGTCGTGGCCGAGAAGTTCGTTCTCTCGCAGAACGGCGAGCAGGGCATGCTGACGTGTTCGATCCGGCCCAGCGGCATCTGGGGCCGCGGCGATCAGACCATGTTCCGCAAGGTGTTCGAGAACGTGCTGGCCGGGCACGTCAAGGTGCTCGTCGGCAACAAGAACATCAAGCTCGACAACTCCTACGTGCACAACCTGATCCACGGGTTCATCCTGGCCGGCCAGCACCTGGTCCCTGGTGGCACCGCGCCCGGTCAGGCCTACTTCATCAACGACGGCGAGCCGATCAACATGTTCGAGTTCGCCCGCCCGGTGATCGCGGCGTGCGGCCGCAAGTTGCCGACCTTCTACGTGTCAGGGCGCCTGGTGCACAAGGTGATGATGGCCTGGCAGTGGCTGCACTTCAAGTTCGGCCTCCCCGAGCCTTTGATCGAACCCCTTGCGGTGGAACGGCTTTACCTCAACAACTACTTCTCGATCGCCAAGGCCGGACGCGACCTGGGCTACAAGCCGCTGTTCACCACCGAGCAGGCCATGACCGAGTGCATGCCCTACTACGTCGACCTGTTCCACCAGATGGAGTCCGGCGACAAGCAGCCCGTCACCGCGTAGGCGGTC
Organism: Mycobacterium sp. 134; assembly: GCF_048282715.1. Classification (NCBI taxonomy): domain Bacteria; kingdom Bacillati; phylum Actinomycetota; class Actinomycetes; order Mycobacteriales; family Mycobacteriaceae; genus Mycobacterium; species Mycobacterium sp. 134. The sequence goes on along the minus strand of NZ_JBLVUN010000008.1, from coordinate 1,545,562 downwards.
ACGTCTCAGCGGTACAGGTGCACCGGATGGTGCGTGGACTGTTCGATCCGTGCGGATGCGGCATGCAGTAGTTCGGTGCCCAGCGAGATGAGTGCGCGGGCCGCCGCGATCTCCTCACCGATCATCGGCGCGCCGGGGTCTTTCGGGTTTCGGTAGGCATCTCCGGTGGTGGATATCGTGTCGTCGCGCACCTGAGCCCGGACCGAGGCGTGGGTGTGGATCTCGTCTTCGGAGAATTCGATCTCGACGAGCCATTTGTTGGTCAGATCCTTGTCGTACATGTCAATCACCTTCCACCTCCAAGGGTGCGCCGGTTACGTCCCGGACACCAGGCCGCAGCGTGATGAACAGGTGGCGCACCATGGCCACGAAGGTCAAGCCCCACACCGCCAGCGCGATCCAGCTCTCGACGTAACCGATACGTTCCACGATCGGTAGCTGGTCGGCCTGGCCGAGGTAGTAGCCGCCGACCCCGTACATCCCCAGTGGGAAGACCACGCTCCACAGGGTGGCGTCGTAGCGCAGCGGGATGCGATGGACCCAGTGGCGCCAGATTCCGGCAGCGATCAGCGGTGGAATCAACCAGGTGCCAAAGGCCCAGAAGAACACCGATGCGCCCGCGATCAGCCCACGAGTGGCCGCCACCATGGGCGCATCCGCCATCTCGACGATCCGGGCTCCGGCCACCACCGTGATGGCCGTGGCACCCATCGCCACCCAGTACGACGGCGTCAGATCAGCGGGCCGCAACGGATACAGCAGCATCCGCATGGCCACGAACACGCCCGCGGCCCCGTAGAGAAATATCCCGACCGACCACGAGAAGACCGCCAGCAATGCCAGTTCCGAACGACCGACGGCGATTTCGGGCTGCAGTGCCGCGGCCAGCACCGCGACGGACTGGCTGGCCACCACCCAGATGAACCAGGTGCCGTTGGCGCTCTGCAACACCGGCCGGGCGGCACGACCGAGTACCGCAGTCCACGGCACCACGTAGCCCAACACCATCCAGGCCACCCAGCCGATTGCCAGGAGCCCGAACGCCAACCCGTAACGCCCGTCGGCGGCCAGCCTGGTCCCGACCACACAGGTCGCGGCCACGAACGTGAACATGGCGAACGCGCGGCTCGGATCGGTCAGGTCGGCCACGAATTCGCGACGGTAGATGACGACGCGCACGCCTGTCAGGGCCACCAAGACCAGATAGGCGATGCCCGCCACCCACAAGAGCACCACCGAAACCGCATGCACACGGTGGTAAGTCATTGCGATGGACATGATTCCGGTGGCCATGACGAGTGCGAAGTAACCGGGATGCAGGGTGCGGACAGCCTCGCGTACCGTCGGCTCGCTCATGGCTCGGTCTTACCACCTACCGCCGGACGAACGCGTAAATATCCGGCGACAGGCGGGCGAAGCAGCGTCGGGCAGGTATCGGAGCGCCTAAGGTCGAACGCGGGGTCGGGGATACACAGCTGGGTGAGGAGCCAATCATGCCGAACGGTAAACCGAACATCCTGGTCATCTGGGGCGACGACATCGGAATCAGCAACCTCAGTTGCTACAGCGACGGGTTGATGGGCTACCGCACCCCGAACATCGACCGCCTCGCCGACGAGGGCATGCGTTTCACCGACTCCTACGGCGAGCAAAGCTGCACCGCCGGCCGGGCAGCATTCATCAGTGGGCAGAGCGTCTACCGCACCGGCATGAGCAAGGTCGGTGTGCCCGGCGTCGACATCGGTTGGGCCGCAGAGGATCCGACCATCGCCGAGCTGCTCAAGCCGCTCGGGTACGCGACCGGTCAGTTCGGCAAGAACCACTTCGGCGATCTCAACAAGTACCTGCCGACGCTGCACGGCTTCGACGAGTTCTTCGGCAACCTCTATCACCTCAACGCCGAGGAAGAACCGGAGAATTTCGACTATCCGCACGAGGACCGGTACCCGCGGCTCTATCAGCTGGCCAAACCGCGTGGCGTGCTGAAGTGCAAGGCCACCACCGAGGTTTCCAAGGAACCCGACGACCCGAAGTTCGGCCCGGTCGGCAAGCAGACCATCGAGGACACCGGCCCGCTGAACACGAAGCGGATGGAGACCATCGACGAGGACATCGCCGACGCCACGGTCGACTACATCAAGCGCCAGCATGCGGAGGGCAATCCGTTCTTCGTGTGGTGCAACTTCACCCACATGCACCTCTACACCCACACCAAGCCGGAGAGCCGTGGGCAAGCCGGGCTGTGGCAGTCGCCGTACCACGACACGATGATCGACCACGACCGCAACGTCGGCACCGTGCTGAACGTGCTCGACGAGCTCGGCATCGCCGAGGACACCATCGTCATCTACTCCACCGACAACGGTCCGCACCGCAACACCTGGCCCGACGGCGGCACCACCCCGTTCCGCAGCGAGAAGAACACCAACTGGGAAGGCGCCTTCCGGATTCCCGAGCTGATCCGCTGGCCCGGAAAGATCAAGGCCGGCACGGTCTCCAACGAGATCATCCAGCACCACGACTGGCTGCCGACCCTGCTGGCCGCCGCCGGTGATCCCGACATCGCCGAGAAGCTCAAGAAGGGCCACACGGCCGGGGCCGACGGGGAAACCGAGTACAAGGTCCATATCGACGGCTTCAACCTGCTGCCGTACCTGACGGGCGAGGTGGACACCAGCCCCAGACGCGGGTTCTTCTACTTCTCCGACGACGGCGACCTGGTGGCGCTGCGGTTCGAAAACTGGAAGATCGTCTTCGCCGAGCAGCGGTGCCAGGGCACCCTGCGGGTCTGGGCCGAGCCGTTCACTCCGCTACGCGTGCCGAAGTTGTTCAACCTGCGCACCGACCCGTACGAGTTCGCCGACATCACGTCGAACACCTACTACGAATGGCTGTTGCGGCACGACTTCTTCGTGTTCTACGCGACCGCGATGGCGACGAAGTTCCTCGAGACGTTCAAGGAATTCCCGCCTCGGCATGCACCGGCCAGCTTCAGCGTGGATCAAGCCGTAGAGAAGTTGCACGAGTTCCTGGCCAAGGACTGACCGGCTCGAATTGAGTATTCGCTGAGAGACGCGCGAGATAGTCCTCCGCTCCGCCGTGGGCGCATAACGTCGGGCCAGGTCGGGAGGACTGGCAGCAGGCGCGACAACCGCATCCGATACGAAAGCGAGGCCTGGCACATGCCCAACAACCAACCCAACATCCTGGTCATCTGGGGCGACGACATCGGGATCAGCAATCTGTCCTGCTACAGCATGGGGCTGATGGGATATCGGACGCCCAACATCGACCGCATCGCCAAGGAAGGCATGCTGTTCACCGATTCCTACGGCGAGCAGAGCTGTACGGCCGGCCGCTCATCGTTCATCACGGGCCAGAGCGTGTACCGCACAGGCCTGTCCAAGGTCGGCATGCCCGGCGTGGACGTCGGAATGTCCCCTGAAGACCCGACGATCGCATCGCTGCTGAAACCGCTCGGCTACGCCACCGGGCAGTTCGGGAAGAACCATCTCGGTGACCTCAACCAGTATCTGCCGACCAATCACGGCTTCGACGAGTTCTTCGGCAACCTGTACCACCTCAACGCCGAAGAGGAGCCGGAGCACCCCGACTACCCGACCGAAGAAGAGGCCCCCAATTTGCGCAGGAAGATGCTGCCGCGCGGTGTGGTCCATTCCTGGGCGACCGAGGAGGAGTCTGACGAGGTCGACGAGCGCTTCGGCCCGGTAGGCAAACAACGCATCGAGGACACCGGGCCGCTGTCCAAGAAACGCATGGAGACCATCGACGACGAGACGACGTCGGCCTGTATCGACTTCATCCGGCGCCAAAAGGAGGCGGATACACCGTTCTTCGTCTGGATGAACACCACCCACATGCATTTCCGGACGCATACCAAGCCCGAAAGCGTCGGACAGGCCGGGCGCTGGCAGTCCGGCTACCACGACACGATGGTCGACCACGACCGCAACGTGGGCCAATTGCTCGACGCGCTGGACGAGTTGGGCCTGGCCGAGGACACCATTGTCATCTACTCGACCGACAACGGTCCGCACGCCAACACCTGGCCCGATGGTGCGACCACTCCGTTCCGCAGTGAAAAAAACACCAACTGGGAAGGTGCCTTCCGGATTCCGGAGCTGATCCGCTGGCCCGGAAAGATCGAGGCGGGAACGGTATCCAATGAGATCGTCCAGCATCACGACTGGCTGCCGACCTTCCTGGCCGCCGCCGGGGACGCCGATATCGTGGAGAAGCTCAAGAAGGGCTACAAGGCCGGCGACACGAAATACAAGGTCCATATCGACGGCTTCAACCTGCTGCCCTACCTCACCGGCGAGGTCGACAAGAGCCCGCGCCGCGGGTTGATCTACTTCTCCGACGATTGCGACGTACTCGGTGTGCGCATCGACAACTGGAAGGTGGTGTTCATGGAGCAGCGCTGCCAGGGCACGCTGCAGATCTGGTTCGAGCCCTTCACGCCGCTGCGCGCGCCGAAACTGTTCAACCTACGCACCGACCCCTACGAGCGCGCGGACATCACCTCCAACACCTACTGGGATTGGTGGTTCGAACACGACTACCTCGCCCTCATGGCCAACGCGTTGGTCACCCAGTTCCTTGAGACCTTCAAGGAGTTTCCACCGCGCCGCGAACCGGCATCGTTCACCATCAGCAACGCAGTCGATCAACTGCACAACTTCCTCGAACGCATCGGCGGCTGAGTTGGGAGTTCTTGATTCCTGGAACGACGGCCCCACGAAGTCGGCCATCGTCGACTTCGTGGGCCGCGTCTCCGAGCAGGTGGCTCCCGAGGAGCGGGTCGCCGTCTTCGACAACGACGGCACCCTGTGGTGTGAGAAGCCGGCCTACATTCAGCTGGACTTCCTGGTGCGCCGCTTGGCCGAACAGGCTGCCGCCGACCCTGCCCTGGCCGCCAGGCAGCCGTATCAAGCGGCTGCCGCCGGTGACCTGGCCTGGTTCGGGGATGCCGTCACCAAGCACTACAACGGTGATGATTCCGCCCTGAAAATCCTTGCGGGCGGCATACTTTCGGCCTACGCCGGAATGTCTGTCGAGGATCATGCCGACCAGATCAAGGCGTTCTTCGCCGAGGCGCAGCACCCGACGCTGGATCGTCCGTACACCACGTGCGGCTATCTGCCGATGGTCGAGTTGCTGCGTTATCTGGAGGCCAACGGCTTCATCAACTACATCGTCTCCGGTGGCGGCCGTGATTTCATGCGCCCGGTGACGACGTCGATGTACGGCATTCCGCCGGAGCGGGTGGTCGGCAGTTCGGTCGGGTTGGATTTCGTCGACGGTCAGCTCAAGACGACAGCCACCCCGGAATTCCTGAATGACGGCCCGGTCAAGGCGGTACGCATCTGGGGGCGGGTGGGACGTCGACCGATCTTCGCGGCAGGCAACTCCAACGGCGATATCCAGATGCTCGAGTACACGGCCGGCGGCGCGGGTCCGTCGTTGGGTCTGTTGGTGCGCCATGACGATGCCGAACGCGAATTCGATTACACCGCAGGCGCGGAGAAGGCGCTGGGGCTCGCCGCCGACCGCGGCTGGGCGGTGGCGAGTATGCGTCACGACTGGACGACAGTCTTTGACTGACGATCTGGTCTGGATTCCGGCACAGACGGCGGTCCTCGGCTCTGATGCGCACTACGCCGAGGAGGCGCCGGCTCGCGAGGTTGCCACCGCCGGGTTCTGGATTCAGCGTCATCAGGTGACCAACGCCGACTACGCCGAATTCGTGGACTCCACCGGCTATGTCACCGTCGCCGAGCGTCCGGTGAACCCGGACGACTTCCCCGGGGCACCACCGGAGAACCTGGTACCCGGCTCCATGGTGTTCCGGCGCACCGCAGGCCCGGTGGATCTGCGGCACCTCAACCTGTGGTGGGTGTGGACTCCGGGCGCGTGCTGGAATCACCCCCGTGGACCGCGCTCATCGCTAAAGGGTCGCGAGCAGCATCCGGTGGTGCACATCGCCTTTGACGATGCCGCGGCGTATGCGGACTGGGCCGCGCTGGAACTGCCCACCGAGGCAGAGTGGGAGACCGCCGCCCGTGGCGGGATCTCCGGTGCCGCCTACACGTGGGGCGACGAACCCGAGCAACCCGAACAGCACCTGGCGAACTACTGGCACGGCGAGTTCCCGTATCTGCCCGACACCGGTTACGGCACAACGAAACCAGTCGGCAGCTTCGAGCCCAACGGTTACGGCCTGTTCGACATGGCCGGCAACGTCTGGGAGTGGACCACGGACTGGTACGGCGAGGACCGGGCCACCACGCCCTGCTGCGCCGCCGACACCTACGACCCGAACCAGCCGCAGTTCCAGATCGGGCGCAGGGTGATCAAGGGCGGCTCGTTCCTGTGCGCCGACAGCTACTGCATGCGGTACCGACCTGCTGCGCGCCGGCCCCAGATGGTGGATACGGGTATGAGCCACATCGGCTTTCGATGCGTGCGCCGCGCCGGTTAGAGCTGACCCTAACCGAACGCCGGCGCGACGAAGCGCCGCAGCATCTGCTGCTCGGTAGCCTCGTCCGGCCCAGGCCAGACCAACAGCGACAGCACCAGGCGCACGATCCATGCCGCGGCCGCCGGGTCGTCCTCGTCCAGCCCGGTGAGTTCGGTGGCGAACGCGGCAGGCACCGGCGATTGCGTCAGGTCCGCCATCCCGCCGCCGCTGCGCAGTGACCCGAGGAGTAGATCGAACATCGGATCGGCTCGGATACGGTGCAGTGCAACGGTGATCGCGGTCATCACCCGCTGCGCCCCGGTCAGCCCGTCGACCGCTCGACGCACCTCCCCCACGATCGAAGCGGCCAACCTGGCCAGCACGGCGTCGCGGATCTGTGTCTTGCCGCCGGCATGCCGGTAGATCGTCGCGCGCGAGCAGTGCACCCGCGCCGCCAGCGCGTCGATGTCCAATGCGTCGAGGCCGTCACGCGCTGCCATCTCGGCAGCCGCGGTGTAGATGCGCTCGGCTGCCTCGGCGCGTCGGTCGCCCCCGACCAACCAGTCCGTACGCGTTGGAGACATAGTCGCGAATTTATCTCATCATGAGACAAAGTTCCGAATTATTCTCACTCCATCCGCAGGTCGCCGCCCCGCATTGAGACGCCTTCGCGCCGTCAGTCCGGGCGACGAATATCAACATGTCCTGGCATCGTTGACTGCCCCGGAATCACCAGCCAACCTGGGCAAATGCTCCTGGCACACGACCTGTTCGACCCAGCCTGCCTTCAGGATCCGTATCCCTTGTATGCGCGGATGCGGGCGGCCTCACCGGTGCAGCAGATCGCGGACTCACCGTTCTTCGTGGCGTGCACATTCGATGCCGTCGTCGAGGCCACGTCTCGGGTCGACGATTTCTCGTCAAATCTCACTGCCACCATGTGGCATCAGACCGATGGCTCGGTGACCCGTTTCGCGATGGAACCTCCAGGCGGCGCCACTCACGTGCTGGCGACCGCGGACGATCCGCTGCATGCCGCCCACCGCAAGATGGTGCTTCCCCGGCTGGCCGCCCGGCGGATAGCCGCATTGGAACCGTTCATCGCCGAAACCACCGCCGACCTGCTCGCCGAGGCCGGCGGGCAGTTCGACTGGATGGCCGTCATGGCGGACCGGTTGCCGATGCTTGTGGTCGCGAAGCTGCTCGGGCTACCGACCGAGGATGTCGACCGGTTGGTGACCTGGGCCTACGCCAGCACCGCGTTGCTCGACGGATTGGTCGACACCGACCTGCTCACGGCTGCGGGGATCGCCGCCGTCGAACTCGGCGGATACCTCTTCGAACGGTTCGATGCGGAAGCGGCAAATCCGGGCGACAACCTGATGGGCGATTTCGCGAAGTACTGCGCGACCGAGAAGATCACCCCCGAGACGGCGGCGCTGATCCTCATCCAGTTGGTCGCGGCGGGGGCGGAGTCCACCGCGTCACTGCTGGGCAGCGCGGTGCAGATACTGGCGCAACGGCCCGATCTGGCCGACCGGCTGCGCCGCGAACCCAACCTGGTGGCAGCGTTCCTGGAAGAAGTGTTGCGATACGAATCGCCGTTCCGTGGGCATTACCGGCACGTCCTGGCCGATACCGACCTGGCCGGCGTCACACTGCCGGCGGACTCGCACCTGCTGCTGCTGTGGGGGTCGGCCAACCGTGACCCGGCAGCGTTCGAGGCAGCGGATGAATTCCGGCTCGACCGGGGAAATGCCAAGACTCACTTGACATTCGGAAAGGGGGCCCACTTCTGCGTGGGCGCAGCACTGGCCCGCATGGAAGCCCGGACAGTGGTTTCGCACCTACTGTCGGCCAGCACCATGATCCAGCCCACCGGCGACGCCGAATGGCTACCCAGCTTGCTGGTGCGACGACTACGCCGACTGCCGCTGAGCGTGCGGTGAACTACCGCAGAACTCAGGCAGCTTGCGCTGCGAGCGCGATGCTGTCGTCGTCGACGAACACCAGTCCGCCGTCGTCGAGGTTGACTGCCCACCGGCGTGCCGGTTCGACAATTCGCTCCCCGGCGACCTCGACCGCGGTCCCGGCCAAGTCGGCGAAATCTTCGACGACCGTGCCGTGCAATTCGTCGTCAGTTCCCGGATAAACGATCACCGAGGAACCCACAGCAACTTCTTCGGCAATTTCGCCGGAGTCGCTGTCGTTAACCCCCGTCACGACATCTTCGGACATCCAACACCTCCCCAATTACTGACGCGTGCAACCGAGTACATCACAAACGCCTGCGATTGGCTCACTTTCATCGATACCTACAGCCACACCTTGCATACGTCTCGGGCAAATTTCCAAATCCGGTAACGACGACCGTTCCGGCAAATGCATCACATTGGGACATGCCGCGTGACCCCGGTCACGCTTATCTACCGACAGTGCCATCGATCAATGCTTTTGAGGCAACCGCAGCAACATTCGCCTCCACCGGCTCTCCCCCAGCACGGCGGCTGCGTACCCGTTGCTGAGCAACCCCGGGCGAACGGTCCCCCGTAAACCCCCGGAACCCGTCGGGATCGCGGTGACACACACCACATCCACGTTCGCTAGTGTTGCAACACGTTCTAGCGAGGAGGCCTATGTCCGACGCTGTTTTGGTTACCGGAGCGTTCGGTTTGGTGGGCTCCGCCGTCGTGAAGACGCTGGCTGCCGGCGGACGCGCGGTGGTCGCGACTGATCTCGACGTCCCCGGAAACCGCAAGGCCGCTGCCGCCCTCCCGGCCTCCGTAGAGGTGCGCTGGGCGGATCTGACCGATGCCGCCGCCGTCGACGCACTCGTCGCCGCGGTCGCGCCGGCCGCGATCATCCACCTCGCCGCGATCATCCCGCCGTTCTGCTACATGCGCCGCGGGCTGGCCCGGAAGGTGAATGTCGAGGCCACCGCGTCGCTGCTGCGCGCCGCCGAGGCCCAGCCCACACCGCCGCGGTTCGTCCAGGCCTCCAGCATCGCGGTCTACGGCGCCCGCAATCCGCACCACATCGACGACGTGCTGACCCCCGACACCCCGGTCAACCCGTCCGACATCTACGGCGCCCACAAGGTCGAGGCCGAAGCCCTGGTCAGGGCCTCGAAGCTGGACTGGCTGATCCTGCGGCTCGGTGGGGTGATGAGCTCCGAGTTCAGCCTCGGCATCGACGTCGACCTCATCTCGTTCGAGAGCGTGCTGCCCGCCGACGGGCGGTTGCAGACCGTCGACGTGCGCGATGTGGCGGCAGCGTTCGTCGCGGCCACCACGGTCCCGACCGAGACCGCCAACCACGAGGTGCTGCTGATCGGCGGCGACGCCGAAACGCACCGGCACATCCAGTCCGCGGTCGGTTCGCAAGCGGCTGCCGCGATGGGGATCAAGGGCGGCCTGCCGATCGGCCGGCCCGGCAACCCCGACGACGACACCGCCTGGTTCGCCACCGACTGGATGGACACCCGCCGCTCGCAGGACGCGCTCGGGTTCCAGCACCACTCGTGGCCGCAGCTGCTGGCAGACACCAGGGCGAACGCCGGGTTCAAGCGTTTCCCGATCGGCCTGGCGGCGCCCCTGATCCGCGCGTTCCTGCGGTCCAAGTCCGCGTACAAGGACTATCCCGGGCAGCTGGCCGACCCCTGGAACGCCATCGACAAGAAGTGGGGCGATCATCGCCCGGATCGGGCCGACGAGCGCCCGCGCGAAGAGAAGGAATGAGCAGCGGTATGTCAACAAATCGCGTCGCGATCATCATCGGTGCAGCGTCGGGGATCGGCTGGGCCAGCGCGCAGGCGCTGGCCGCCGACGGCTGCCGAATCGTGCTTGCCGACCGTGACGCCGACGGCGCGGCCGCCCGGGCTTCCGAGTTGGGTGCCCCGCACACCAGCGCCTATGCCGACGTCACCGACGAGGACTCGGTGCAGAAGCTGTTCGAGACGGCTGGACCGGTCGACATCGTGCTCAACTGCGCCGGGTTCAGCAATGTCAGCCTGATCGCCGACATGCCGGTCGAGGATTTCCGCTCGGTTGTCGACGTCTGCCTCAACGGCGGATTCATCGTCGCCAAACACGCCGGCCGTAACCTGCCCGAAGGTGGTGTCCTGGTGTCGATTTCATCGTTGAACGGACGTCAGCCCGCGGCGGGCATGAGCGCCTACTGCGCAGCCAAGGCCGGATTGTCGATGCTGACCCAGGTGGCTGCACTGGAACTCGGGCCGCGCGGTATCCGGGTCAACGCGATCGCGCCGGGGTTCGTGCGGACCCCGCTGACCGAGCCCGCCGCGATGATCCCGGGTGTGGTCGAGGACTACATCGACAACACCGCACTGGGCCGCGCCGGCACACCCGAGGACATCGCCGGTGCCGTGGTGTTCCTGTGCTCGCCGCAGGCGTCCTGGCTGACCGGCGAGGTGCTCGACCTCAACGGCGGTGCACACCTCAAGCGGTACCCCGACGTGCTGGGTCACGTCATGAAGCTGGCCCAGGCGTGACCAGCGAGCTGGCCGGCAAGCAGGCGCTGGTCACCGGTGCCGGATCGGGAATCGGCGCGGCGCTGTGCCGAGCGCTGGCCGCCGCCGGCGCCGAGGTGCTCTGCACTGACATCGACGGCGACGCCGCCGCGTCGACCGCCGCAACGCTCGGCGCCCGGTCGGCACGTCTCGACGTCACCGATGCGGCCGCCGTGCAGGCCGCGGTCGACGGTGTCGTGGAGCGGGCCGGAAAGCTCGACCTGATGTTCAACAACGCCGGCATCGTCTGGGGCGGCGACACCGAACTGCTGACCCTCGATCAGTGGAACGCCATCATCGACATCAACGTGCGCGGTGTCGTCCACGGAGTCGCAGCGGCGTATCCGCAGATGATCCGGCAGGGCCACGGCCACATCATCAACACCGCCTCGATGGCCGGCCTTGCTGCAGCGGGCCAGCTCACCAGCTACGTGATGACCAAGCATGCCGTCGTCGGGCTGTCGCTGGCCCTGCGTTCGGAAGCCGCCGCCCATGGCGTGGGCGTGCTGGCCGTATGCCCGGCCGCGGTCGAGACCCCGATCCTGGACAAGGGCGCGGTCGGCGGTTTCGTCGGACGCGACTACTTCCTGCAGGGCCAGGGGGTCAAGACCGCCTACGAGGCCGACCGGTTGGCCGCCGACACCCTGCGCGCCATCGCCCGAAACAAAGCCATCCTCGTCAAACCCCGTCGCGCCCATGCCTCCTGGCTGTTCGCCCGGCTGGCTCCGGGCCTGATGCAGCGGCTCTCGATGAAATTCGTCGCCTCACAACGCGCCGGCCAGGCCGCCCACGGCTCCGCATTGGGCACCGACGTCACCCTGGAGTGACGCTCAATGCCGACCGTCATGCCGGGGTGACGATAGGGTCAGCCCAACGGCGGGAAGGGGCCCGATGAAAGACGAGTTCTCTCTCACCCAGAAGCGGGCACTGGCAGTCGTGACCGTGCTGGCCGTGTTGCTCGGCGCCTACTTCCTACGCGGCTTCTTCGTCCTGATCGTGATGGCCGCGGTCGGCGCGTACCTGTTCACGCCGCTGTACCAACGGTTTCAGCGCCGCATGGGCACCGGCCTTTCGGCCACGCTGACGGTGTTGGTCGCCATCCTGATGGTGATCATCCCGGTATCGCTGGTCGTGTTCATGGCCATCGTCCAGGTGACCCAGCTCGTCAACACGGTCAGCACCTGGATCGCCGACACCGATGTCAGCACGCTCGGCGACCGGGCCCTGCAGCTGGTCAACTCGCTGCTGGGACGGGTGCCGTTCCTGGATATCCACCTCACCGCGGATTCGTTGCGCGACACCGTGGTCAAGCTGTCCCAGCACATCGGCGAGTGGCTGCTGGGAATCCTGCAGGGCGCGGTCGGCGGCATGGTCGGCGCCATCACCGCGTCGATCATCTTCCTGTACGTCTTCATCTCGATGCTGGTCAACAGCGCCGAGATGGCCACGCTGATCCGCCGGCTGAACCCGCTCGGCGAGGAGATCACCGACCTGTACCTGGCCAAGACCGGCGCCATGGTTAAGGGAACGGTCAAGGGCCAGTTCGTGATCGCGTTATGCCAAGGCGTGGCAGGTGCCATCTCGATCTACATCGCCGGCTTCCACAACGGATTCTTCGTCTTCGCGATCCTGCTGACCGCGCTGTCGGTGATCCCGCTGGGCGGCGGGATCGTCACGATTCCCTTCGGCATCGGAATGATGTTCTTCGGCAACATCGTCGGCGGCATCTTCGTGGTGGCGTTCCATCTGCTGGTGGTCACCAACATCGACAACGTGCTGCGTCCGTGGCTGGTGCCCAAGGCCGCCCGACTTGATCCCGCGCTCATGCTGCTGGCGGTGTTCGCCGGCATCTCGATGTTCGGATTCTTCGGTCTGGTGATCGGGCCGGTGCTGATGATCATCATCGTCACCACGGTCAGCGTCTACCTGGCGGTCTTCAAGGGCGTCGAGCTCGAGACGACCGAACCCGACGAGCCGGGACAGCGCCCGTGGCGGCGGTTGTGGGAGTGGTTCCAGAAACGGCTCGGGGGTCAGAAAGCTGAACCCCGAGCCGAATCCGAAGCCAAGGCCGAGAGCTAGTTGTTCAGCCGCTCGGTGAGAAACGCCACCACCCGCTTGCGTGCCTCATACGCGGGATGCCCGTCGACCTCGCGCACCTGATCGGTGAGCACCGAATGCGCGGATGCCGGGATGCCGTCGGGATTGCCCTTCTTCGAGTTGATCTCGATGACCTCGAAGGCGTCGCCGAGCCGGGCCTTGAGAGTGGCGAACCGCTCCCCGGGGGCCATCCGGTCCTGGCTGAACCGCAGGGCCAGCGCGCACAGGCCGTCGTTGGCGACCCGCTGTTCGACGATCTTGAGCTCGGCTTCCGACATGCCCGGATCGCGTTTCTGCGCCGCGGTCAGGGCCACCGGGATCGACGGCTGACTCAGCACCGGCGCGAGCACGCTGTCGTCCACCGCGGCGGCGAGCGCGAACCCGCCGGTGAAGCACTGCCCGATGACGCCGACGCCCTTGCCGGGAGTGTTGGCGTTGAGATCGCGGGCCAGGGCCCGTAGGTAATGCGCGACGGGACGGTCGGCGTTCGTCGCGAACGCCGCGAATTCCTTTGTCACGCAGGCTTTGACCATGACCGGGATGGCGCCCGGACGGACGGCAGCCGCACCCGGGGTACCGAACAGCGACGGTGCGGCCACCGTGAAGCCGTTGTCCACCAGATGGTTGCCCAGCGCGAGCACGCCGGGATGCAGGCCGGGGATCTCGGGAATCAGGACGACACCGGGGCCTTCGCCCTTGCGGTACACGTCATAGGTCTGATCGGCAGCGGTGAATGGGGTGGCTGTCCACCCGGTGAGATCTGCAACTGGCGACGACAACGCGGGCTCCATCCGGTAGTGCGTCACGGCCTCTTGATCGGCAGCGGCGACTGCTTCTGCGTCGCACTCGCCAGCGTACGGTACTCATCAGTACCACCGGCGCCCGTGATGGCAACCTGCGCCGGTCCGCTCAGCCTCGTCGTCCACACCGGTTCCGGGTCGCTGCTCTCGTAGACCACCCAGGTCACCCCGTCGACGTCCTCGGTGCCGGACGCATACGAATCCGGCTTGATCGAGGCCACCAGGGCGGCCTCATCCGCGTTGCTCTGGGTCAGGCTCAAGTACTTCCCATTGGGGGCCAGGTAGCCGATGCGCGAGGACACCGCGCGACCGTGCTGGCCGTCGGGAAGCGTCAGACCGCCGTCGATGCCGTGGCGGCTGCCGGAGTTGGGCTGCCAGCCATCGGGCAGCTGGGGCAGCCGGATCGGGATCTTCAGGGTGTCGGCGTCAGCCTGCAGGGCGGCCGGCGCATCGAATTCCGGGGCCGGGCCGGCCCCGGGCCCACCCGCCTGGAACGAGCACATGCCCAGCATTCCGGCCAGGACGATGCAGGCCACGACCAGCGGGGCCATCGACCAGAACATGTCCCGGCCGTCCTGCAGCAACCGCGACTTTTCCGGCTTCGGGACCGGGGTTGGCTGGGAGGTCGGCTCGGAGGACATGCTCGCCAGTATCCCAGCTCCCAAACGCTGACCACGTTCTGGGACAATCTGGGCCATGAGTCCCACGCGGGGAGAAGCCCCGGATCGCAACCTTGCCCTCGAACTCGTCCGGGTGACCGAGGCCGGCGCCATGGCCGCAGGCCGCTGGGTCGGTCGCGGCGACAAGGAGGGCGGGGACGGGGCCGCCGTCGACGCCATGCGTGAGCTGGTCAACTCGGTGTCGATGCGCGGCGTCGTGGTGATCGGCGAGGGCGAGAAGGACGAAGCCCCGATGCTCTTCAACGGTGAAGAGGTCGGCAACGGCGACGGACCGGAGTGCGACTTCGCCGTCGACCCGGTCGACGGCACCACGCTGATGAGCAAGGGCATGCCCAACGCCATCTCGGTGCTCGCCGTCGCCGAACGCGGCGCCATGTTCGACCCGTCGGCGGTGTTCTACATGAACAAGATCGCCGTCGGCCCCGAGTGCGCCGACGCCATCGACATCACCGCCCCGATCGGCGAGAACATCCGGCGGGTGGCCAAGGTGCGCGGCGCCTCGGTCAGCGATCTCACCGTATGCATCCTGGACCGGCCGCGGCACGCCCAGCTGATCGAAGATGCCCGCTCCGCCGGTGCCCGCATCCGGCTGATCACCGACGGTGACGTCGCCGGTGCGATCTCGGCCTGCCGCCCCAACTCGGGCACCGACATCCTGGCCGGCATCGGCGGGACGCCCGAGGGCATCATCGCCGCGGCTGCGATCCGCTGTATGGGCGGCGCCATCCAGGCCCAGCTGGCCCCGACCGACGACGCCGAACGCCAGAAGGCCATCGACGCCGGCTACGACCTGGACCAGGTGCTCTCGACCGACGACCTCGTCTCCGGTGAGAACGTCTTCTTCTGCGCGACGGGTGTCACCGACGGTGACCTGCTCAAGGGCGTGCAGTACTACCCCGGTGGCTGCACCACCCAGTCCATCGTGATGCGGTCCAAGTCCGGCACCGTCCGGATGATCGAGGCCTACCACCGGCTGACCAAGCTCAACGAGTACTCCGCCATCGACTTCACCGGCGACAAGACCGCCGCCTACCCGCTCCCCTAACTCGCTAGAAAGGCATTCATGAGCACCGACAACGCTGTCGAGACCGAATACCGCATCGAGCACGACACCATGGGCGAGGTCCGCGTGCCGGTCAACGCCCTGTGGCGGGCGCAGACCCAGCGGGCCGTGGAGAACTTCCCGATCTCCTTCCGCGGGCTGGAGCGCACCCAGATCCGCGCGCTGGGCCTGCTGAAGGCAGCCTGCGCGCAGGTCAACAAGGACCTGGGTCTGCTGGCCGCCGAGAAGGCCGACGCCATCATCGCCGCCGCCGGCGAGATCGCCGACGGCCTGCACGACGATCAGTTCCCGATCGACGTCTTCCAGACCGGCTCGGGCACCAGCTCCAACATGAACGCCAACGAGGTCATCGCCTCGATCGCCGCCCGCAACGGTGTGACCGTTCACCCCAACGACGACGTGAACATGTCGCAGAGCTCCAACGACACGTTCCCGACGGCCACCCACATCGCCGCCACCGAAGCCGCTGTGCGCCACCTGATTCCGGCGCTCGAGGTGCTCCACGAGTCGCTGGCCGCCAAGGCCAAGCAGTGGAAGACCGTGGTGAAGTCCGGCCGCACCCACCTGATGGACGCGGTGCCGGTGACGCTCGGCCAGGAGTTCGGCGGCTACGCCCGCCAGGTCGAGGCCGGGATCGAGCGGGTCAAGGCCACGCTGCCCCGCCTGGGTGAGCTCGCCATCGGCGGGACCGCGGTGGGCACCGGGCTCAATGCCCCCGACGGCTTCGGCCCCAAGGTGGTCGAGGTGCTGGTCAACCAGACCGGGCTCGCCGAACTGCGCACCGCCGCAGACTCGTTCGAGGCCCAGGCGGCCCGCGACGGGCTGGTCGAGGCGTCCGGTGCGCTCAAGACCATCGCGGCCTCGCTGACCAAGATCGCCAACGACGTGCGCTGGATGGGCTCGGGCCCGCTGACCGGCCTGGGCGAGATCCAGCTGCCGGACCTGCAGCCGGGTAGCTCGATCATGCCGGGCAAGGTCAATCCCGTTCTGCCCGAGGCGGTCACCCAGGTGGCGGCCCAGGTCATCGGCAACGACGCCGCCGTCACCGTCGGCGGCCTGTCGGGCGCCTTCGAGCTGAACGTGTACATCCCGATGATGGCGCGCAACGTGCTGGAGTCGTTCACCCTGCTGGCGAATGTGTCGAAGTTGTTCGCCACCAAGTGCATCGACGGCCTGGTCGCCAACGAGGACCACCTGCGCACCCTGGCCGAGTCGTCCCCCTCGATCGTGACGCCGCTGAACTCGGCGATCGGCTACGAGGAGGCCGCCAAGGTCGCCAAGCAGGCCCTCAAGGAGAAGAAGACCATCCGCCAGACCGTGATCGACCGCGGCCTGATCGGCGACAAGCTGTCGGAGGCCGAGCTGGACAAGCGCCTCGACGTGCTCGCCATGGCGAAGGTCAAGGACGGCGAGTAACTCCGCCCTGTGATTGCAGAGGCGCCCCGAAACCACCAGGTTTCGGGGCGCTTTTGTATGCGCGCTAGTCGGGAAGCGGTGCGGCCCAACGCAACACGGTTCCGCCACCGGGCCGGTCGGTGATGGTGAACCGGCCACCGGCATCCAATGCCCGGGCCCGCAGATTGCCCAGGCCGCTCTCGGTGACCTCGGCGGCGATCCCGCAGCCGTTGTCGGACACCTCGACGGACAGGTCGTCGGCCACCTCCACCAGGACGGCGAGTTCGGTTGCCCCCGAATGACGTACCGCGTTGCTGATCGCTTCACGCAGCACCGCCTCGGCATGATCGGCCAGGGTCGCATCGACCACCGACAGCGGTCCGACGAACCGCGTGCTGGTGTGGATCGGTGCGTCGGAGAACTGGGCGATCACCTCGTCGAGGCGCTGCCGCAGCCGCGTCGTACCGGCCTGGGCGCCGTGCAGATCGAAGATCGCGGTCCGGATCTCCTGGATGACCGTCTGCAGGTCGTCGACGGTGGCGGTGAGCCGTTGCTGGACCTCCGGCGATTGCGCCCGCGGGATCGTGCCCTGCAGAGACAGGCCCACCGCGAACAGGCGCTGGATCACGTGGTCATGCAGGTCCCGGGCGATCCGGTCGCGGTCGGCGAGGATCTCCAGCTCACGCACACTGCGCTGCGAGCTGGCCAGCTGCCAGGCCACCGCGGCCTGGTCGGCGAACGCCGCGGCCATGTCGAGTTGCTCAGCGGTGAAAGTCCGGGCGCCCTCGGCGCGCACCGCCACCAATACCCCGGCGACAGTGTCGAACGTACGCAGCGGCAGCACCAGGGCCGGGCCACCCGAGCCGTCGAGCTCTAGTCGGTCCAGCCGGTGCGGGGTACCGTCGCGGAACGCCTCGCCGACCGCGTCCTCGGCGGCGTGCCGGCCCACCGGAATCGAATCGATCATGGTCGGACTGCCCGCCGTGGCGGCCACCACCAGGGCGTCGGCCTCGGCGGACGGAACCTCGCTGCCGGGTACCGCGACCACGATGCGGTCCGCACCGGTCAGTTTGAGCGCCTCGTCGGCGACCATCCGGAACACCGTCGCCGGTTCCGTGCCGCTCAGCAGTTCGGTGCCGATGTCGCGGGTGGCCGCAATCCAGGCCTGCCGGTCGCGCGACAGCTGGTACAGCCGGGCGTTCTCCACGGCGACGCCGGCAGCCGCGGCCAGGGCCTCCACGAGCACCTCGTCGTCCTCGCTGAACGGCTGCCCGTTGGTCTTGTCGGTCAGGTAGAGGTTGCCGAACACCTCGTCGCGGATCCGCACCGG
Organism: Mycobacterium sp. 134; assembly: GCF_048282715.1. Lineage (NCBI taxonomy): Bacteria > Bacillati > Actinomycetota > Actinomycetes > Mycobacteriales > Mycobacteriaceae > Mycobacterium > Mycobacterium sp. 134. The sequence continues at coordinate 1,527,185 of NZ_JBLVUN010000008.1, read as the reverse complement.
GACACCGAGAAAGGTCCGCATCGGCGGGTGGTTGGACGGGAACCCGACCGAGGCGGGATGCTCGCGGATGTCGTCGAGGCGGATCGGTTTCGGATCGTCGATCAGCACGCCGAGCACACCCCGCCCCTCGGGCAGATGCCCGATCAGCGCCCGGGTCTCGTCGTCGATGCCTTGGTAGACGAACTCGGTCAGCTCGTGGTCGTCGCCACGCACACCCAGCGCGCCGTAGCGGGCGTCGACCAGCTCGATCGCGGTCCGCACGATGGTGCTCAGCGTGAGCTCGAGGTCCAGCCCCGAGGTCACCGCGAGCATGGCCTCGACCAGCCCGTCGATCCGGTCGCGGCCGGTGATGATCTCCTCGACGCGGTCCTGGACCTCGGTGAGCAGTTCGCGCAACCGCAGCTGCGACAGAGTGTTCCGCAACGGAGGGGTTCGCTGTTCATCGTCGGGGTGGGCTCCGTGACCAGTCACGTCCACCATGCTGGCACTACCGGCTGCAACGCACCAAGCGCGTCCAGGTTGTCACCCCGCCGCCGGTTCAGGTCCGAACCGGAAGCGACGACCGGTGACCCGGACCGGTGACACCCGTACATAGTGCGTCTTCGCCGTCGCCGTCCACGGAAGTAACTGCGCCTGCTCGGCTTCGTCGAGTTCCTCGTCCGTGCGCAGGGTGCGTGCGACACCTCGCACGATCACGCTCCAGCCTTCGGCCGCGGTGTGATCGTCGGCTTCGAACACCACCTGGTTGTTGATCGCGGCACTGATCAGTTTCGTGCCCGCCGCGGTGCGGAACAAGATGGTTCGATTCTGCACCACGAAGTTCACCGGGAAGACGTGCGCCTCGTCGTCGACCGCGGTGACGAGGCGGCCGAGCGACACCCCGCCCAGCAGCTCCCAGCTCTCGCGCTCGGACAGAATCGAGACCGGCTCACTGCGCGTTGACGTTCCGGACCCCGAGACGGTGTCGACATCATGGCTCATGGCCCGAGATTATTGGTGTGAGGATCGCAGCACCACGGGCGAAGGCCCCGACCATTAGGGACCAAAGACCCTGGGAGCCAGGACTACTCGCGGTGACGGTCCAGCGTCGAGGCGAATACGGCGGCCTGCGTCCGGCGTTCCATGCCCAGCTTGGCCAGTAACCGCGACACGTAGTTCTTGACCGTCTTCTCGGCGAGGAACATCCGGGCCGCGATCTGCCGATTGGTGAGCCCCTCCCCCAGCAGATCCAGCAGCACCCGCTCCTGCTGCGTCAGCCCGGCCAACGGGTCGGAACGCTCGGCGTCCCCGCGCAGCTTGGCCATCAACGCCGTGGCGGCACGGTTGTCCAGCAGCGACTTCCCGGCCCCCACGTCCTTGATCGCTTTGGCCAGTTCCATGCCCTTGATGTCCTTGACCACGTAGCCGCTGGCGCCGGCCAGGATGGCATCCAGCATCGCCTCGTCGGAGGTGAACGAGGTCAGCATCAAGCAGCGCAGATCGGGCATGCGCGACAACAGTTCCCGGCACAGCTCGATGCCGTTGCCGTCGGGCAACCGCACATCGAGCACCGCGACATCGGGCGCCAGCGCGGGCACCCGGGCCATCGCCTGGGCCACCGAATCAGCCTCGCCGATCACGTCGAGCTCCGGGTCGGCGCTGAGCAGGTCGATCAGCCCGCGGCGAACCACCTCATGGTCATCGACCAGAAAAACTCTGATCATCCCCCGAGTCTCACAATCGCGGGCGCCGATCGCAAGTGAGCACCGCGCAACCCGAGCGGGCCACCGCGCTCTGCAGCCCGGCCGAATCCTGGTGATCCGCACCGACCACGAGCACCTGTGCCGACTCCGGATGTGCCGTCAGGTATTCCGTGGCGCTGTCGTAGCCGTCGATGCTCTGCGCGTCGAGGTCTGGCGAGCGCTTCAGCGCACGGCTCAGGCGGCGCTCGAGCTGTGCGGCCGACAACCGGTCGCGCTCGGCGACAGCGGTCTCGTCGTACATCTCACGGTGCCGGGCTCCCCAGGTGGTCAGCACCCGCAGGGGCGCGCCGCGCCGCACGGCTTCGTCGATCGCCGTGTGCAGGGCGTCGTTGCTGGCGGTGCGGCCGTCGGCTTCGACCACGACGGCCGCACCAGCGGTGAGAGCAATGGTGGAGGCGGGATCGATCAGGGTGTCGGTCATGGGTCAGCTCCTATGGGGAAGGTCAGGATTCGAAGGTCAGGAAAGCCTCGACAGCGCGGCGCGGGGTGGGCGGCGGCGCGTCGGTGAGGGTGGGGGCGATGCCGATCCGCACCAGCAGCTGCGGGCAGGCGTCGCGGCCGGTCAGGGTGGCGATGATGTCGCGACTGGCGTGCAGCTCGCTCACGTGGCTGACCGGGCAGGTGGCCAGTCCCGACAGCGTGCATTCCAGCAGCAGCGCCGACAGTGCCTCGCCGGCGTCGAGGGCGTCGGCCCGGCTGTAGCCGTCGGTGGACAGCACCACCAGGGTGGCCGAATCTTCGCGAACCGTGGGACGCCGATCGGTGTGTGCGGTGACCGGGAAGGTGCGTGCCACCGCGACGCGCTCGCTTTCGGCGGCCGACACCAGCGAGTCCTGTGGAATACCGTCTTCGGTCGCGAACGGTGTTGTCCACCAGGCAAGTTCGGCGTGGTAAGCGGAATCGTAGAGCCGCAGCGACTCGGTCAGTTCGGCGGCCTCTGCCACGGTTTCGCGCATCTCCTCTGCCAGCACGTCCAGGTGTACGGGACCTTCGGCCAGCCGCGCCCGCAGCAGCACTTCGAAGGCATCCCAGTCCGCGTACCCGGTCATGGGCAAGCGGTCGGTGCGCCGGGCCAGGATGGCGTCGGCCCTGCGGCGGTGGGCCTCGGTGACGAAGGGCATCGGCGAGAACTGCAACGTCGCCAGGTGATCGGGGTCGTTCGGATTGGGGAAGCGGTCGACGGCGGTGTCCCACCCGGCCGCGGCCATGGCGACCCGGAGGTGGTCCAGGAGCACGCCGCAGCTGATGACCGCTTCACGCGAGGACCGGTCGGTCGCACTCACCACCCGGTACGGGTCGAGGAACAGCTGCAGGCCGTCGTGTTCGGCCACCAGCCGCCACGGTTGGGTGTTGTGCAGGGAGGGCGCACGCGATGCCAGCTGCACCGCACGGGTGAGGGTCGCTGTGTCGCACATCGTGTCGGGCATGCTTCAAGCCTCGTCGTGCCCGGGCCCGCCGGTTAGGGTCTTTGGTCCTCAAACCGACGCGATGTGCGTCTCATGCCCCATTGTTGGGGCCGCCCGAATTCGCCCCGGGAATGTCCGTGATCGGGAAGTTCGGCATCGGAGCGGGCGAGGGCGTCGCGGGCAACGCCGGGATCTCCTCCGGCGGGATGTCCTTGAGCGCCTCGGCCGGCGGCACGGGCGGCCCGTTGTCCCGGCTGCCGTAGCTGGTGCCGGGCTCGCGCTCACCGAGCATGTGGCTGACGGTCACCAGGTGGTAGCCGTTGGCCTTGAGCACCGGGATGAACTGTTGCACGAGATCCACGGTGGACGAATAAGTGTCATGAAAAAGTACGACAGCACCCGGCTTGATCTGCGTCATCAGCATGTACCGGGTGGCGGCGGTGTTGGCGTCGTTGGCCCAGTCGAACGGGATGACGTCCCAGTTGATGTCGGCCAACCCCTGCTTTCGGGCCTCGGCCAGGACCTGGTCGTTGATCAGCCCGCCCGCCGTGCGCACCAGCTTCGGCCGCTGGCCCGTCGCGGCCTCGATGGCGTCGCTGGCCTTGCTGAACTGGGCCGGGATGTCCTCCGGCGGGATGGTCGTCATGTTGGGGTGTTCCCAGGTGTGACTGCCCAGTTCCATCCCGGCCTCGACCACCCGCTTGGAACCCTCGGGATTGGCGGCGACCTTGTTGCCGATCTGGAAGAACGTGGCCTTGGCGTCGTTGTCCTTGAGGATCTGCAGGAGCCGGTCGGTGTACGGCCCTGGCCCGTCGTCGAAGGTCAGTGCGACGCACTTCTCCTTGGAACAGTCCACGTCATCGGGGCCGTCCCGGTGGATGTGGCCGGTGAGAACTCCCACCACCACGACCACGACGGCGGCCGTCACGCCGACTGCCGTCCACCGCCACGCCTGACTGTTGGGGAGCCTCGCCACTCCGGCAGCCTACCGGCTGGCGATTTGTGCACCTCCCGTAACGCCTGCCGTTACGGGAGGTGCACAAATCACTCCGACTCAGGGCAGCGCGCCGGGGCTGAACTCCTCCAGCATCTCGGTGACGAGCGCCGCGATCGGCGAACGTTCACTGCGCTGCAGTGTGATGTGGGCGAACAAGGGGTGGCCCTTGAGCTTCTCGATCACCGCCGCTACACCGTCGTGGCGGCCCACCCGCAGGTTGTCGCGCTGGGCCACGTCGTGGGTCAGCACCACCCGCGAACCCGCGCCGAGCCGTGACAGCACGGTCAGCAACACGTTGCGTTCCAGCGACTGTGCCTCATCGACGATGACGAACGAGTCGTGCAGGGACCGGCCCCGAATATGGGTCAGCGGAAGCACTTCCAGCATTCCGCGGGCGAGTACCTCCTCCAGCACCGCCGGGCTGGCCAACCCTTCGAGGGTGTCGAAGACGGCCTGGGCCCACGGGCCCATCTTCTCGCTCTCGCTACCCGGCAGGTAGCCGAGATCCTGTCCGCCGACCGCATACAGCGGACGGAACACCACGACCTTGCGCTGAGTTCGCCGTTCCAGAACGGCTTCCAGGCCCGCGCACAGAGCGAGCGCGGATTTGCCGGTGCCTGCCTTGCCGCCGAGAGAGACGATGCCGACCGACTCGTCGAGCAGCAGATCGAGGGCGACGCGCTGTTCGGCTGACCTTCCCCGGAGGCCGAACACTTCGCGATCACCGCGCACCAGCTGCACCCGCTTCTCGGCGTTGACCCGCCCGAGCGCCGACGAACTGCCACCCAGCAACCGAATTCCGGTGTGGCAGGGGAGATCCCGAGCTTCGGTCAGATCGATCTCGCCGTCGGAGAACAGCGTGTCGATATCCTCTGGCGCCACGTCGAATTCGGTCATCCCGGTCCAGCCGGACACCACGACATCCTGCGCGTGGTACTCGTCGGCAGCCAGGCCAACCGCGCCGGCTTTGACGCGCAGCGGGATGTCCTTGCTCACCAGCGTGACATGCTTACCCTCCGCAGCGAGATTGGCCGCACACGCGAGGATCCGGGTGTCGTTGGTCTCGGTGCGGAAGCCCGTCGGCAACACCGACTGGTCGATGTGATTCAACTCGACCTGCAGCGTGCCGCCTTCTGCGCCAACAGGAATCGGCTGATCCAGCCGTCCGTGCTCAAGCCGCAGATCATCGAACATCCGTAGCGCCTGCCGAGCGAACCAGCCCAGCTCGTGGTGATGCCGTTTGGCCTCCAGCTCGCTGATCACGACCAGCGGGACCACCACTTCATGCTCGGCGAACCGCGTGCATGCCCATGGATCGGACAACAACACGGATGTGTCGAGCACATAGGTACGGACAGGAGTATCAGTCACGTGGCGCTCCTAGAACCCGCGCGGCCCCACACGAGTTGCTCGGTGGACACTGCGGCACCAGGACCGGAGCCGGTCCTCTCGTGATCTAACCGATCGGTACCGTCCGGACAGCAGAGCATGTCGCTAGCCATCGGATTTGACGCTACTCCCGCCTCGGCGGGGTTGCTGTCTGGCGCGCCGCGTGTATGACGCCCGGCGCGTTACGTGTTGATGAACTCCTGGAGTGCAGGCTCGTCGGCCAGCCCCCAGGCGCTGATCCGGTCGGAGATGACCTTCGCCAGAGCGGCCTTGTCGAAGATGCCGGCCTCGGCCACCACGGCGACCTTGTCCTGGTAGGCGTCGATGTCAGCGCCGATCACGTCGAGCTCGCGCGCCCGGGCCGCGATGGCCGCGACGGTCTCGTCACGATGGGTGCCCAGCAGGTGCGACACCAGGTTGGCGAAGAACTCCTCGTGGCGCTCCTCGTCGAGGACGATGCGGCCGACCAGAGACTTCAACACCGGCTCGGCGATCTGTGCCTCGAGGTTGCGAGTGAACACCGCATGCGCACGCTCGAAGAACGTCATGAACACCAGCGTCTCGATCTGGCTGTAGCTGTCGGCGCGGTAGCCCTTCATCACATGCTCGACGCGCACGTCCTCATTGGCCGTCGGGTCGATCTCGCGGGTGACGACGAGGTAGTTGCGCAGCGCGACGGCGTGCAGGTGCTCCTCGGCGGTCCAGCGGCCCAGGAAGCGGCCCCACTTGTCTTCGAGGATGAAGTGCTCGACGAGCTCACGGTGGTAACCGGACAGGTTGTCCTTGGTGATCAGCAGGATCTCCAAGGCGTCGGTGACGTTCTTGGGCAGGGTCACCTGCGAGGGGTCCCAGTCCTGGCCACCAAGGAAGGCGAAGTTCTCGCCCTGGTCGAACGGCACGTAATCGTGCGCGTACCACAGATCCTCGGTATCCAGGTGTCGACGCAGCTCAGCCTCCACAACCGGCTCGAGCTCCAGGGTCATCGCATTAGCTACAGGTTTCTGTGCCATGGAGTAACTGTAACCCGGGTTCACATGTTTCTGAAAGTGGGGCCGTTGTGGTGCGGCCCACACGTTCAGAGGGTCAGGCCCGGGTACAGCGGGTTGGCGTCCAGCAGCTCCGCCGAGGCCGCGCGCACGCGCTCAGCGGTTCCGTCGGCCAGCTTGTACTTGGCCTTCGAGGTCCCCTCGGCCTGCGTGTTGGACAGCACGTCGACGATCAGCTCGGCCACCCGGTCGAAGTCGTCGGCGCCGAATCCGCGGCTCGTCAGCGCCGGCGTGCCCAGCCGGATGCCGCTGGTGTACCAGGCGCCGTTGGGGTCGGCCGGGATCGCGTTGCGGTTGGTGACGACGCCCGCGTCCAGCAGCGCGGACTCGGCCTGGCGGCCGGTCAGACCGAACGACCGCACGTCGAGCAGCACCAGGTGGTTGTCGGTGCCACCGGTGACCAGGCCCGCATCCCGCTTGACGAAGCCGTCGGCCAGCGCCTGGGCGTTGTCGGCGACCTGCTGAGCGTAAGTCCGGAACGACGGCTGGCGCGCCTCGGCCAGCGCGACGGCCTTGGCCGCCATCACGTGGCTCAGCGGCCCGCCGAGCACCATCGGGCAACCCTTGTCCACGGCAGGCGCGAATTCCTCGGTGGCCAGCACCATGCCGCCGCGCGGTCCGCGCAGCGACTTGTGGGTGGTGGTCGTGGTGACGTGGGCGTGCGGCACCGGGTTCTCGTCACCGGTGAACACCTTGCCCGCGACCAGCCCGGCGAAGTGCGCCATATCGACCATCAGGGTGGCGCCGACCTCGTCGGCGATCTCGCGCATCTTGGCGAAGTTCACCCGGCGCGGGTAGGCCGAGTAGCCCGCGACCAGCACCAACGGCTTGAACTCGCGAGCCGCCGCGGCCACCGCGTCGTAGTCCAGGAAACCCGTCTCGGGGTTGGTCCCGTAGCTGTGCTGGTGGAACATCTTGCCCGAGATGTTGGGCCGGAAGCCGTGTGTCAGGTGCCCGCCGGCATCCAGGGACATGCCGAGCAGGCGCTGGTTGCCCAGCTTGTTGCGCAGGGTCTCCCAGTCCGCCTCGGACAGGTCGTTGACGTGCTTGGCGCCCAGTTCGGCCAGGCCCGGCGCCTCCACCTTGGTGGCCAGGATGGCCCAGTAGGCAACGAGATTGGCATCGATGCCGGAGTGCGGCTGGACGTAGGCGTAGGGGGCCCCGAACAGTTCACGCGCGTGCTCGGCGGCCAGGGCTTCGACGGTGTCGACGTTCTGGCAGCCCGCGTAGAAGCGGTGCCCCACGGTGCCCTCGGCGTACTTGTCGGAGAACCAGGTGCCCATGGTGAGCAGCACCGCCGGGGAGGCGTAATTCTCACTGGCGATCAGCTTGAGCGAATCACGTTGATCGGCAAGCTCTTTGCGGGTGGCTGCCGCGACCCTGGGCTCGACGGATTCGATGACCTGCAACGCGGCCTGGTAGGCGGCGCTTGAGGTGTCGGCGTAATCAGCGCCGGAAGCCGCGGGCAAGGTGGATGACGAGTCTGCTGCCATGTCTTTTAGCCTAGTCGGGGCGGTTGTGGCCGTTGATCGGGCCCGGGGCTGGATAGCCGGGATAACCGGGCTGGGGGAACGGCTGCTGAGGTTGCGACGCGACCGCGAGGCCCTTGGTGAGCTTGGAGAGCAGCACGAACCACGCGGCGGGCCCGACGAAAACGCAGCCCCACCAGAGCAGCAGGCTCACGGTTTCCGCCCACGGCCGCTCGCCGAGCAGCTTCATCAGGATCGACGGGGTGGTGCCACTGTCGCCTCCGTCGGCGCCGAACAGGCCGAAGCCGAACATCGCCGACCACACGACGATCTGCGCCCAGGCCTGCCCGGAGGTGAGTTCCGGCCCGGGTAGCCGACGCATCATCCTGGTGGTCGCCACCAGAGAGAGCACGAGCACAGGCGAACAGAGGACGACGAACACCATCATCCAGCCGAGCGGCACGAACAGGCCGCGCCCGACGGCCATCCAGAGCACCAACAGAAGGTTGAGCGGGGTGGCGATGGCGGGGATGTCTCGCCTCAGAGACGACATCGTCGGAGCCTAAGCCCGCAATGCCGACGGGATCAGCAGCAGATCACTTCGTGTGGTTCCAGGCGCCGCCGGCCTTTCCGTTGGCGTAACCGCCGCCCGGCCACCCCTTGCTCCAGTCGTGACCGGCCCAGGCGCCGCCGGGCCACCCCTTGCTCCAGTCATGGCCGGCCCATGCGCCGCCGGGCCACGGGATCACGAGGCCAGGTGTTGGCGGATCCACGGTTTCGCCATTCAGAACGACGACGGGATCGGCATTGGCCACCGCCGTAGGTCCGGCCAGCCCCATCGAGCCGGCCACCACGATCACGCCGGTCATCAACTTCACCCGGTTCGATTTCGTCCTCGTTGCAGCCATGTCGACTCCCAAGCTGTGACCCGGTTTCATCGCCGCGATGTTCAGCAAATATTTTACGCTTCATCGAACGGGCCGATCAACCAGCTGGACAGCGCCCACCCCGAGACGGGAAGCAGCGCAAATCAAGGTCAGTATTTGCAGTTGCAACGGTCGTTTCCGAGAACGCGCCGAACGCCAGGACAAGCACCCGGCCGGCGGGAGCGCCGAATTCCAGAGCGCTCGTCAGCAAACATTTTTAGTTGCTGTGATTCCAGGCGCCGCCAGCCCTGCCGTGGATCGCAGCGCCGCCGCCCTTGCCGTTGGCGAAACCGCCGCCGGGGTATCCCTTGCTCCAGTCGTGGCCGGCCCACGCGCCGCCGGGCCACGGGCTGACCAGGGGCGGGATCTCGGTGCCGGAGATGGTGGGGACGCCGGCGATGCCAGAGATGGCGGACGTCACCGGATCGCTACCGACCTTGGTGAAGGGCGCTTTCTTGCCGCCGGGGCTGACCGGCGCCACCGGATCGCTGCCGACCTTCGTGACGGGGCCGGCGTTGGCCACCGCGCCAGAGCCGAGGATGCCGGCAAGCGCCATCGCGCCCGCCGCCACGGCCACGCCGGCCGTGCGCTTGATCCTGTTCAGACTTTCCCTTGTTGCTGCCATGGTCATTTCCTTTGCCCGACCCGGCACTACCACCGGGCCTACGGCAACAATGTTACTGACCGGTAACTGTGTGGTTCAATTACTTGAGACCGAGGTCATAAGTGAGTGCCAACACAACATCGAACACCGCCAGACAGCCTCACGACAGGCCATCACGGCGACGCCGGAATCGGATCGAGAATTTGCTGCCAGCTCCGGCAGCCGGCCATCCGATCGGCTCAGGAACCCCGCAACGTCGAGGGAATCAGCGGCTCGTCGAGCAACCGACCGAAGCGCTGGGGCAGCGTCACACCGTCGGGCCGGTCGTCCAACCACGCCCGCAGTAGCCGGTAACCCTCGACGTAGGTGCTGGTGTAGGCCCGCCACAGCGGCGAGGACAGGAACCGCAGCGACTGCCTGGCCCGGTCGTCGTCGACCAGCAGCCACCGCTTGAGGAACTCCGCGACTTCGTCGATGTCGCGATGCTCGTCGTGCAGCATCAGCGCCGCGTCCTGACGCACGTCGGCCAGCCCCGCCACCGCCTCCGAGATCGCCTCGGCGCGCTCCCCGTCGAACCGCAGCCCCAGGTCGGCGTAGATGTCGGCCGCCCATGCACCCCAGCCCGGCCCGACGATGGCATGCAACGCCAGGTCGGCCAGGCCCTCGGCCATCAGGCACTGCGGGGTGTTGACGAGGAAGATCGTCTGTTCCAGTTCGCCGTCGCGGGCCACCAGGCCGGCCTCTTTGCGGCAGTGCTCGGTGTGATGGCCCGGGTAGGACTCGTGGGCCACCAGCCGGGGCAGATTGGCCATCTGTTGCTTGAGGTCGGCGTTGACCGCGACGGTCGACTTGTAGTCGCCCAGGTAGTAGTTGAACCCCGACCATGGTTTGTCGGTGACCACCTCATAGGTGATGGTCTCGGTCTCGGGCAACGGATACGCGGCACGCACCTTGTCGCGCAGGGCCGAGGAGAACGCGTGGATGCATTCCTCCAGCCGGGCCGGCGGGATCTCGTCTCCGGTGCGGTGCGCCTGAATTCGCTCGGCCAGCGGGCCGGTGCCGCCCAGTGCATCGTCGAGTTTGGCGTGGGCCTGGCGGTAGCGCTCGGGGTCGCCCTTGCCGATCCGCACGTCGAAGTAGGCCTGCACCTCGTCGACGAAACCGACCTGCTCACCGGCAAATTTTCGGCCCGCGCAGTTGAGCGCGCGCAGGTGCGCGGCGATGTATTCGGCCCGGTCGTGGTCGAGGTCGTCGGGGATCTGGGCCAGTAACCGATCGGCCTGACGGGCCAGCTCGGCCGGGTCGGGTGCGGGCTCGTTCTCGACCGCGCGACGCAACTGCGGGTCCCCGGTGAAGGAGTCGACGTAGCCGTCCTCGACACGATCGAAGCGCAGTCCGAGCAGCAGGTACTCGCGGACGAAATCGGCTGAGTCCGTCCCCGAGCCGATTCCCAAGTCCATCCCGTTTCCCATGCCCACAACCGTAGATGTAAGACTGACCGAATGCCGCGGCCGAGCGAGCCGAGCCCCTATGTGGAGTTCGACCGAAGTCAATGGCGTGCACTGCGCATGTCGACACCGCTGAAACTCACCGAGGATGAGCTGCTGCGCCTGCGGGGTATGGGCGAGAAACTCGACATCCTCGAGGTCGAAGAGGTCTATCTGCCCCTGGCCCGGTTGATCCACCTTCAGGTGGCCGCCCGGCAGCGCCTGTTCGCCGCGACGGCGGAGTTCCTCGGTGAGCCGCAGCAGAATCCGGACCGGCCGGTGCCGTTTGTCATCGGCGTCGCGGGCAGTGTGGCGGTCGGGAAATCGACCACCGCGCGTGTGCTGCAGGCCCTGTTGGCCCGCTGGGGCCACCACCCCCGGGTCGACCTGGTGACCACCGACGGATTTCTCTACCCCAACAAGGAACTCAACCGCCGGAACCTCATGCACCGCAAGGGGTTCCCGGAGAGCTACGACCGGCGCGGGTTGATGCGGTTCGTCACCGCGGTGAAATCGGGTGCCGACGAAGTCTGTGCGCCGGTGTACTCACACCTGCTCTACGACATCGTGCCGGGCGAGAAGCAGGTGGTGCGGCATCCGGACATCCTGATCCTGGAAGGGCTCAACGTCCTGCAGACCGGGCCGGCGCTGATGGTCTCGGATCTGTTCGACTTCTCGGTATACGTCGATGCGCGCATCGAAGACATCGAGCAGTGGTACATCTCCCGGTTCCTGACGATGCGCTCGACGGCGTTCGCCGATCCGGCCTCGCACTTCCACCACTACTCGACGCTGACCGACGAGCAGGCCGTGTTCGCCGCGCGCGACATCTGGCATTCCATCAACCGGCCCAACCTGATCGAGAACATCCTGCCGACCCGGCCGCGAGCCACCCTGGTCCTGCGCAAGGACTCCGACCATTCGATCAACCGGCTGCGCCTGCGGAAGTTGTGATCAGCGGGCCGCAGCGCACATCGAAGCGCTCGCGCACGGTGTCCAGGGTGCGACGCAAATGCTCCCGGTCCCGGTGATGAGTCGCCAGGAACCGGCCGGTGGCCGACAACTGACGCGGCATGGGATACCAGCGGTTGAAGTCCAGGCCGCATTCACGGAACACCTTGACCGGCACCGCATCCGTGATGAGGCTGAGGTTGTACTGAGCCAGGGTGAACATGGCGTAGACCACTGTCTTTCTGGACTTCTGCGCCAGGTCCTGAATATCGAGTTCGTAGAGCGGCACCGTGTTCAGCTTGCCCAGAAACATCAGGTGCGTTGCGAAGTAGGCTGCGTATGAGGTCAGATGCATAGTGGCGGAACGCATTTGGAGCGACAAGACTGATCCTTCACCGGATACATACGGCTCGTAGGGATATTCGCCCTTGGTGAGGTATCCGGTGCAGTTCACGATCCAGCTGCCCGGCGAGACTGTTTTCCTGGCCCCGCTGCGCAACACCAGATCGGTGGAACCGTTGCTGTCGACGACGTCGACCAGGTGGTCCATCATCACCTCGTTCAGGCCCGCGGCGATGGCGGCGTTCTCGGCTTCGGACAGCACCCCGGCCAGGAAGTGGGCAGCCCGCGGTGTCGGATAGGTGCCGTAGGTCGACCGATACCACCTGGCGACCTCGTCCTCGTTGGTGCCGTCGAAGAGCCGGGTCATCTCGATGGCCATCTTGGTCAATCCGACCCCACCCCACCAGCGCCGGGCACCGGCCGGGAAAAACCGATCCCGGTTGGTGTAGAAGGTGCCCGAGCCGGCCAGCATGTTCACCTCGCGCCCCGGGCTCGACCTGATCAGTGCGTGTGCGGTGTCCATGGCGGTCTTGCCGCTACCGATCACCCACACCGGGGTGTCGCTGTCGTGGATCTCCCCGGAGCGGACATCACACGAGTCCGGTGACACCGACCGCACCCGGTCACTGGACAGCTCGAGCGCATCGTTGGGCGTCACCCGCAGGCCGTAGGCCTTGATCAACCGGCCGGCCCGGACGGTGTGCGGTTGCCCGGCCCCGTCGCGGCAGATGATCTGCACTGCGCCATCGATCACATCCGCCGACTCGAACTCCCAGCCGAACCGTTCCTCGACCCGCACGCGTTGTTTGATCTGTTGCAGACAGTGCGCGAAGTGGTCGAGCACCTCCGGTTTGGTGGCGAGGTACGACGGTTCGCGGCCCAGCGTCCACTTGATGTCGCCGGCGGTGAACATCGGGTGGGGCTGGTGCAGCCGCACGTACGGGTAGGTGTCCACCCACATGCCACCGACCCGTGGGCGACGGTCGATCAGGATGATCTTCTGGTCGGGTCTGAGATATCTGCTCGCCACGAACAGTGCGTTCATTCCGCACAGACCGGCGCCGATAATGCAAACGTCGCAGCTGTCCGCAGCTGTTGTGGTCATCGCAGCCTCCAGTGACTCCCCCAGAGGTCAGTCTGCGACGCCGGCCCGTGATGGTCGTGAGTAGTCGGCTGCCCGAATCGGCGACGCTCAGGCGCGTTCCCAGCCGCCCCACTCGTTGCCTACGAATCGCCCGCCGTCGGCGATCGCGAAATGGTGCAGGAACACCTGGAGCGCCGGCTGCATGCGCTGATGCAGTTCGGTCATCGCGGTGACCAGTTCGGGGGTCATCGGATCCTCCCCCTCGGGCTTCTTCGGCGGGATCAGCCCCAGGTGCAGCGCCATCTCCAGCTGGTAGAAGGTGAAGTCGCCGTACGGCCGCTTGGGATCGCAGCCGGGCACCTCGTCGTCGAAATAGGGATCGGACAGTTCCCAGCTCATGTTGGCCAGCAGGGTGCGGTGCTGATCGGTCAGGCCGAACGTCCCGGACTCCGGCAGCTTCTCCACGAAGAACGAGTACTCATGGTCGGCCGGCGGACGCTCGTAGGTGTATTCGCCTGCGGCACAGGTGCCGAACCGGGTGGCGATGCGCAGCAGATCGAGGTCGCCGGGTTCGGTCTCCCAGTCCGGCGGAAAACACGGCGCGCCCACTTCGGTTCCGTCCCAGCCGACCCGTACCGCCCGCAGCCGCTCGGTGTGCTCTGGTGTCCAGTGCAATTCCACTCGACCATTATCGGCCAGGCACGCAGATCGCCCAGAACCGCAACGGTTCTGGGCGATCGCAGGTCGGTCAGGCCGGGATTCGCTTGACCCCGACGTACTGCAGTTCGGCCATCGCCAGCGTGTAGATGCCGGTGCCGATGACGAAGACCACGCCCGCCGTGGTCAGGGTCATGGTGAAGACGGCGACCAGTGCGATCACCGTGCAGGCGGCGTTGGCGATCACGGTGCCGATGCCCGCCGGACGCACCCGCTCGATCCCGGCGAGAGCGAACACCACGATGCCGTAGACGACCGAGAAGATGCCGACCCCGTACTCGACGGATTGCGGCAGACCGGTGAGATCGGCGAACCACCCGGCCGCGGCCAGCAGCGCGATCCCGCTGATGCCGACGAGGACTGCGTCGAGCCGCATGGCCAGGCGCAGCAGCGAGTCCGCTGACTTCCTGGTGCCCGCGGCTCCGGTGGCGGTGATGGCGGTCATGATTCTCCTTCTCTCCGATGTGATTTCTTGTCGTGCATTGACTTCGTGCGATGGAGCACGGTGCGGGGATACTCGCCGTAACCTCTTCCGGCGGCACCCCGCACCGGCTCGGGAAGGAGTCACGCCAGACGGCGCACTCCGCGGTATTGCAGCCAGGCCAATACGACGGTGGCGCTGACGAATCCGAGCACCAACTCGACGCCGGTCCCAGTCAACGGCAACCAGCCGGTCACGATGGCGACGACCGTCGCGACCGCGAAGGCCACGTTGCCTGCGAGGACGGCGATGCCCACCCGGCGGACGTGCGAGGCCGCGGCCAGCACGTACAGCAGGGCGCCGTAGCCGACCAGCGCGGCGCCGACGAACCACCCGGCGGTGGCGGACACGCCCGCGATGCGGGCCAGCTGATCGGCGGCCATGGCCACCAGCAGTCCGACGCCGGCGCACACGGTGGCATCGGCGCGCAGGGCGAACCGCAGCAGGGAATCTCCCACGGCCGATCCGGCTGTGGGGTCGGCCAGTGGCTGGTGCAGGGTGGCGGTCATGTCGGGCTCCTCGGCGATGAGGGTGTCGATGGGTGGAACACCTCCGACCTTGCTCACGAGGTGCTGCCAGATCGACGCCAAACACTGCCAAGGACTGCCAAGCCCTGGTCAGGGGGATTTTCTGCGGCGCGAACCTATCGGCCGGCCGAGCCCGCCACTGGCACCAGGTCACCGCGAAGGTCCGCGGCGATCACCCGCGCCGCGGCGTTCTGCCAGTTGTGCAGCGAGCGCTGCGGTACCTCGGTGACGAACCACTGCCAGGCCTGCCGGGCAACGGGATCCAGCCCGGCGGCGGTGGCGTTCTGCGCGTAGGCGCGGACCCCGACGACGTAGGGGAAGTACAGCGAGTTGTAGTGGCGCCACTGCTCGGTGGTGCCGAAGTCACCGCTGTCGCGGGGCTTGAGCGCGGCGATGCGGTCGGCCAGCAGCGCCTTGAGTTCGTTCGCGCGTTCCAGCGGCTGGTCCGGCGCCCCGCGCTCGGCCAGCCGGGCATCGATCGTCGGTAGTGCGGTCAAGGGACTCGCCACCAGTTTGGACAGGTCGGCGTAGTGGCCGAGGGCGCGCCGGGTGAGCCGCGTGAAGGCGTCCTCGTCGATGCCGCCCAAGGGGTGGTCCGATCGCAGCGGCAGCGCGGCCTCGGTCTGGCGCAGTGCCTCACGGTCGGCCCGCAGGTCCGGCGACCGGGAGAAGGCCAACCGGTCGAACAACCCGGCCAGTGGATCGGCGAGCACTTCCACGGCGACCGCGACCGCCAGGCTGGTGAACAGCAGGATCGTCATGACGGTACGGCCGGTCCCGGCGTCGAGCACGGTCATGCCGATCAGGGCCTGCGCGGCGAACGGAACCGCGATCACCAATGTCCCGATGATCGAGCGGCGCATGTCCGCGCGTAGCGCCTGGCCCTCGTCGAACGCGTCCCAGATCGCGACCGCGACACCGAGCAGCGCGACGTCGAATCCGGTGGAGGCCAGGGCCAGCCAGCTGGGTACCAGCCCGAGTGGGATCACCAGGATGGCGTTGCCCAGCGCGAAGAACAGCGTCGCGACGATGATGAAGCCGACCACCGACCCGGGTTTGGCGCCGCCGACCACGGCCTTGATCATCGCCCCGAGCGAGGACAGCGAGATCACCGCGAACATCACCCAGTGACCGGTCCGCAGCGGACCGTCGACACTGCCCGCGAGTCCCGCCCCGGCCAAGGCCAGAACCGCGACGGTGAAGATCGCGGCGATCTCACCCGCGCGGGACCGGAACGTGTCGGCCGGCCGGGCGAGTTCGACCATGACCGCGAACCAGGCGATTCCCGGCACCGCCACCAGATAGATCTCGATGCGGCTGAGCACTTCCGAGCCGGTGACGAGCCGGACCGCGTCGAGCGCGACGACGAGCGCGAAACTGGTCAGCCCGATCGCCGCGAGGGCGAGGACGGGCTTACGCGGGTCGCGGGCGAGCAGGTAGAGACCCAGCCACCAGCTGAGCGTGAAGACCACTGCCGACAGCGCAGCCATAGGTTCAGTTTGGCACTACTTGCCGAATCTGCGATGCCGGGCCGTGTAATCGCGCAATGCGCGCAGGAAGTCGACGCGGCGGAAGGCGGGCCAGTACGCCTCGGTGAACCACATCTCCGAATATGCGCTCTGCCACAACAGGAATCCGCTGAGCCGTTGCTCACCTGAGGTGCGGATGACGAGGTCCGGGTCGGGTTGGCCCGAGGTGTAGAGGTTCTCCGAGATCGCGTCGACGGTGACGGCTTCGACGAGTTGTTCGGCGGTGGCGCCGTTGGCCAGTTCCTTCGACAACAGCGAACGCACGGCGTCGACGATCTCCTGGCGGCCGCCGTAGGCGACGGCGACATTCACATGGAACTTCCCGCCCCTGCCGTTGGTCGATTCGACGGCCTCCCGCAGCCTGCGGGCCGGCTCCTCCCCCAACAACTCCAGGTCACCGACGGTGCGCACCGTCCAGGTGTTCGACGGGGCGCAGATCTCCTCGACCACGTCGGTGATGATCTCGAGCAGGGCCGACAGCTCTTCGGGGTCGCGTTGCAGGTTCTCCGTCGACAGCAGGTAGACCGTCGTCATCTCGATGCCCGCGGCCTGACACCAGCGCAGCATCTCGGCGATCTTGGCGGCACCCATCCGGTAGCCGATGCTGACGTCGTCGTAACCCGCGTCACGCGCCCAGCGGCGATTGCCGTCGCACAGCACCGCGATGTGGCGGGGCAGTTCTGATCTGGACTGCGCCAGTTCCTGACGCAACCGCATCTCGTAGAGCCGATAGGCCGGTTCTTTGAGCCGCGGGGGAATGATGTCCACGAGAGTCCAGACTACTGTGAGCGTCGGGGTACACCACGGTTCTCAATGGAGGTGACATGACTGCGCCGACGGGTAGCACCAAGCCCTACCGCTCAGCGGCCGCAATCAGCCGGCCCGCGGAAGATCTCCCCGAGGCGGTCGCCGAAGGCGTCGCCCAGTTCCTGGGCAAGCCGCGGGCACGGGGCTGGATCCACGTGTATTCGGCGGTGATCGCATTCATCGCCGGTGCGGCCCTGGTGTCGGTGTCCTGGTCGGTGGAATCCACCCGGGCCGGGCTGGCCACGCTGCTCTACACGTTCACGATCGTGGCGATGTTCGCCGTCAGCGGCACCTATCACCGGGTGAACTGGAAATCCGCCAACGCCCGCAAGTGGATGAAGCGCCTCGACCACTCGATGATCTTCATCTTCATCGCCGGCAGCTACACCCCGTTCGCACTGCTTGCCTTGCCCGAATCCAAAGGCATGGTGCTGTTCTGGATCGTCTGGGGCGGGGCGATCGCGGGCGTGCTGCTCAAGATGTTCTGGCCGTCGGCGCCACGCTGGCTCGGCGTCCCGCTCTACATCCTGCTGGGCTGGGTCGCGGCCTGGTTCATCGGGCCGATCATGCACGGGGCCGGTGTGGCCGCGGTGGTGCTGCTGATTGTCGGCGGCGCGCTCTACAGCATCGGCGGCGTGCTCTACGCGCTCAAATGGCCCAATCCCTGGCCGACCACGTTCGGTCATCACGAGTTCTTCCACGCCTGCACGGCGGTGGCGGCGATCTGCCACTACATCGCCATGTGGTTCGCCGTCTTCTGACACAAAAGCCCCGCATCGCCGAAGCGATGCGGGGCTCTCGCACATGTCTACAGCTGGGTGATGTCGGCCGCCGTCCAGTAGGCCTTCATCGCGGTGATCTTGCCCTCGGCGTCGAACGTCATCACCTCCATGGGTTCGATGCGCATGGCCCCACCGACGACGATCGCGAACAGGAAGGCCGCCTCATGTCCGCCGGGGCGGAACTTGAGCAACTCGGTGGTGATCTCGCCGCCGGCGGCGGTCAGGTTCTTGTAGAAGCCCTCGATCGCCTGGCGCCCGATGTGCACCTCGCCGCTGCCCACCGGATCCTCCAGCGTCGCATCGTCGGCGTACAGCGCGGCGACCTCGGCCGCGGACCCACCGGCAACGGTGTCGAGATAGCGCTTGACGAAGGACTCCAGGGCGGCGGCATCGTGGCTCATGGCCGCGAGGCTACACGGCACCACTTCCGCCGTCTGGCGGTTCACCACCCAGCGAGACAGCAAGCTCTGCGACCGTCGTGACGGGCAGGTCGCACACCGTGCCGCGACAGACATAGGCGGCGTCGGCGCCGTCCACGCGATCGCGCCCCAGAAGCAACGGCGAGGAGTCCGGGGATCCTGGGTCACCGCCGACCACCAGCGCCCCACCCGGCGCCAGCCTGCGCGCGGCGGCCAACAGCGGCGACGACGGATCGCCCGCGACTGCGATCTGGATCGGGCCGCGGACCTGCGCCTCGGCGACCGCGAGCCAGTGCCCGCCGGACCGGGCCGCGCGCGCGAGGATCGGTGTGGCCGACGACAACGTCGCCTGTGCCGCATCCACATAGCGTGAAGACCCCGTCAGGTACCCCGCGACCTGCAGCGCCTCGGCGATCAGGGAGGCACCCGACGGCGTCGCACCGTCGATCGGATCGGCGGGCCGCACCATGAGTTGCTCGGCGTCATCGGCGGTGTCGAACCAGCGCCCGGGCTGATCCGGGGCGGCAAAATGCTCGAGCGCCAGATCCAACAGTCGAACTGCCTCGGGCAATCCGAATCCGGTGAGCTGGTACAGCGTCAGCAACGCGGTGGCCAGCGCCGCATGATCCTCCAGGATCGCCGCGCTCTCCCCGACCCGGCCGCCCAGGCTGGCGCGGCGCAGCCGGCCGTCCACCATGTGCAGATCCAGCAGCCGGTGCGCGCATTCGAGTGCCGCGGAAAGGAATTCGGGCTGCTCGAGCGCGACCGAGGCTTCGGCCAGCGCGGTGATGGCCAGGCCGTTCCACGCGGTCACCACCTTGTCGTCGCGCGCGGGCTGGGCTCGCAGCGCGCGGGCCGCCGACAACGCCGCACGCACCGATTCGAAACGGGCTTCGTCGTCGGGGTCGCGGTGCAGTTGCAGCACCGAGGCGCCATGCTCGAATGTGCCGGCTGTCGTCACCTCGAAAAGTGAAGCCGCCCAGGCTCCGTCGTCATCCCCCAGGACCGAGCGCAGTTCGGCCGGCGTCCACACGTAGGTCAGCCCTTCGCGCCCACCCGCATCGGCGTCCAGCGACGAGGTGAACATTCCGCCGACACCCAGGTCCGACACGATGAATGCCGCTGTCTCGCCAGTCACCCTGCGCGCCAACGGATCCCCGGTACGACGCGCCAGGTGTGCGTAGGCCCGCAGCAGCAGCGCGTTGTCGTACAGCATCTTCTCGAAATGCGGTACCACCCAGTGCGGGTCGACGCTGTAGCGGGCGAATCCACCGGCCAGCTGGTCGTAGATGCCGCCGCGAGCCATCGCCGAACACGTGCGCTCCACGGCCGTGCGCGCCGAGGCGGACCCGGTGCGTTCATGGTGGCGCAGCAGCCCTTCCAACAACGCCGAGGGCGGGAACTTGGGCGCCGTGCCGAAGCCTCCGTATGTCTCGTCCTCGTCGTGCAACACCGCGGCCACCGCGTGGTCGCACAGTTCCGGCCCCACCGGCGCCCCGCCGCCGGGAAGCCCCGCGGACATCGAACGCAGCTCGGTGGCGATCTGGTCCGAGGCCCGCTCGACCTCGTCGCGCCGGTCCCGCCAGGTTTCGGCGACCGCGTCCAACAGTTGCAGGAACCCCAGCTTCGGGTAGTACGTGCCGCAGAAGAAGGGCCGGCCGTCGGGGGTCAGGAAGCAGGTCATCGGCCAGCCGCCCTGCCCGGTCAACGCGACGGTGGCATTCATGTACACCGCATCCAGGTCCGGCCGCTCCTCGCGGTCGACCTTGATGCAGACGAATCCGTCGTTGAGCACAGCCGCCACTTCGGCGTCTTCGAACGACTCATGCGCCATCACATGGCACCAGTGACACGCCGCGTAGCCGATGGACAGCAGGATGGGGACGTCCCGCGAGGCGGCTTCAGCGAGCGCTTCGGGCGTCCATTCTCGCCAGTGCACCGGATTGTCGGCGTGCTGGCGGAGGTACGGGCTGGTGGACCCGCCGAGCGTGTTAGCCGCCACCCTGCTCACGTGTCTGACCCTGGTGGTCATCGGGAGTTCTGTTCACGGCGCCGCCGTCGGCGTCCTCCACGGTGCCATCGGCGGTACCTTCATCGGCCGCCTGATCGGGCTCCGGGTGTTCCCGGTCGAAGGACTCGGGAAGCTTGCGCAGGTGCCGGTTCATCGACCAGACCAGCGCGAAGGTTCCGATCAGCAGCGCCACAGTGATGAGCAGCCCGAGCGGGGTCGCCTTACCGAACTCCGGCCCGGTGTTTCGCGGTTCCTCGGCGAGCAGTGTGACCACTGCGGTCAAAGTGTCGATCATTTCTCAATCCCGGTGAACAGATCGTCTTCCGGCAGGTTCACCGGCACACGCGACCGCGCCAACTCGAACTCCTCCGTCGGCCAGAGCCGCTGCTGCCACTCGATGGGCGCATGGAAGAAATCGCCTTTCGGGTCGATCTGGGTCGCATGTGCGCGCAGCGCATCGTCACGCTGGCTGAAGTACTCCGAGCATTCAACACGGGTGGTGACCCGGTTGGCGAATATGTCGTGATCGGGGTCCCAGTGCTCAAGCCATTTGCCGAACGGACCCGTCCGGCCGTTCTTGGCGAACTCGTCCTGCAGCAGCTGCATCCGCTGACGCAGGAAGCCGTGGTTGTAGTAGAGCTTCGACACGCTCCACGGCGCGCCGGCCTCGGGGTACAGCCGGTGGTCGGCGGCCGCCTCGTAGGCCGCCACCGACACCTCGTGGCAGCGGATGTGATCGGGGTGCGGGTAGCCACCGTTCTCGTCGTAGGTGGTCAGCACATGCGGCTGGAACTCCCGGATGACCTGGACCAGGCGGCTGACCGGCTCGGCGAGCGGCACACACGCGAAGCAGCCGTCGGGCAGCGGGGGCAGCGGGTCGCCCTCGGGCAGACCCGAGTCGACGAATCCCAGCCAGTGATGTTCGACGCCGAGAATCTCGGCCGCCTTGGCCATCTCGTCGCGGCGCACCTCGGTGATCCGGCCGTGGACCTCGGGGAGATCCATCGCCGGATTGAGGATGTCGCCGCGCTCACCACCGGTGAGCGTCACGACCATGACGCGCACACCTTCAGCCGCATAGCGCGCGGTGGTTGCCGCCCCCTTGCTGGACTCGTCGTCCGGGTGGGCATGCACCGCCATCAACCGCAGTTCACTCATTTCGCTTTCATCTAACTACGGCGTCCTCTTACCTAATCCCTGTACCCAAGTCCTCGGCCCGCTCCCTGGGCTTCGGTCACGTATTTGCCTGGCCCTATAGTTCCAGTTCTGATGATCGAACGCCCCGCCGCCCGCTACGGATCCCGCCAAATGTCCCGCCGGACCCGGCGATGGATCACGTTCGCGCTGGTCGGACTGGTGGTGGTGGCGGGTGTGATCCTCGCGATCGTGGCCTTCCAGCGGTTGGGCACCGGCGAGGTGAAAGGCGAGCTCTCGGCCTACGAACTGGTCGACAACCAGACCGTGTCGGTGACGATCGGGGTGACCCGGCCCGACCCGTCGAAGCCTGTGGTGTGCATCGTTCGGGCCCGCTCGATCGACGGCAGCGAGACCGGCCGGCGGGAAGTCCTGGTCGGTCCGTCCGACCAGACGGTGGTGCAGGTGACGACGGAAGTGAAATCCAGCCGACCCCCCGTGATCGGCGATGTCTACGGTTGCGGGACGGATGTGCCGTCCTACCTGGTAGCGCCCTGATTTTGACGTCCGCAACCCTGGTCGGACAGCGATTACATGAAGATTCGTTGGCCGCTCGGTGGTACGATTGTGCGATACACGGTTCCTCGCTGGGGCCGTGTATTGCTGCATTAGCACTCAGTTAGACGCTGACGCCCGCGGCAATACACGCAGCCTGTCCCCGGCCGGAAACAACGGACTTCGTACGCGAGGAAGGCGCAAGAGCGCCGCAAGAGCAAGACAGACAGGAGCGCGAGAACATGACCGACACACAGGTCACCTGGCTCACTCAGGAAGCATTCGACCGGTTGAAGGCGGAGCTGGATCAGCTGATCGCCAACCGGCCGGTGATCGCCGCCGAGATCAACGACCGTCGCGAAGAGGGCGATCTGCGCGAGAACGGTGGCTACCACGCCGCCCGCGAGGAGCAGGGCCAGCAGGAGGCCCGCATCCGCCAGCTGCAGGAGCTGCTCAACAACGCCAAGGTCGGCGAGGCACCCAAGCAGTCCGGTGTCGCGCTGCCCGGTTCGGTCGTCAAGGTCTACTACGACGACGACAAGAGCGACACCGAGACGTTCCTGATCGCCACCCGCCAGGAGGGCATCAGCGACGGCAAGCTCGAGGTGTACTCCCCCAACTCACCGCTGGGCAGTGCGCTGATCGACGCCAAGGTCGGCGAGTCGCGCACCTACACCGTGCCCAACGGCAACACCGTCAAGGTCACCCTGGTCAGCGCCGAGCCTTACCACGCCTGACGGGACGGCCCGGGCCGAAGCACTACAGTCGGGGAAATGGCGCAAATCGCCGAAGACCTGTTCTTGCTGTTGCTGGACAACGCAGCCGCGCAGCCCGGGCTCGACCGTAACCGCAGGGAGAAACTGCTCAGCGCCGCAGTATTGCTGGATCTGGCGTACGCGTGCCGGATCCGTCCTGCCATGGCCGGCGAACCGATCGAGGCCGGTCGGCTGATCGCGCTCGCCGGCGATTGGCCCGTCGATCCGGTCGGCGACCCGGCGTTCGAACTGCTCCAACGCCGGCCGCTCGCGGCCGATACCGCGCTGTCCAAGCTGGGCAGGCACACCCAGCCCACCCTGGAACTGCATCTCGAGCGCCTCGGGCAGATCCGCCGAGTCCGCATGCCCGGCAAGGGCTTTCCGGGCAGGACGGTCTACTGCTGGCCTCTGACCAACCGGGATCGGGTCAGCCAGACCCGCGCGGCCCTGCTGGCCGCGTTGTTCGACGGCGACAACCCGGTGCCTGCGATCGCCGCGATCATCTGCCTGCTGCACGCGGTGGACGGCCTTGGCGCCGTGCTGAGCCTCAACGACCGGGGCTGGCGCTGGGTGCATGCCCGGTCGACCGAAATCGCCACGGGCATTTGGGTGGACGAGACCGCGTCGTCACTACCGGAGATGAATCTGGCAGTGACGACGTCGGCGTTGCGTCCGGCCCTGATGGCCTAGCCGCCACGTGCCCTAGGACAGGGCCTGCTCCAGATCGGCCAGCAGATCGGCGGCATGCTCGATGCCCACCGACAGCCGCACCAGATTGTCGGGCACCTCGAGCTGCGAACCCGCGGTCGACGCGTGGGTCATGGCGCCGGGGTACTCGATCAACGACTCCACTCCGCCGAGCGACTCGGCGAGAATGAAAAGCTCGGTACGCGAGCACAGTTCACGTGCGGCACGAGGTCCACCGCGCAGCTGCAGGCTCACCATGCCGCCGAAAGCGGACATCTGACGGGCCGCCACATCGTGGTTGGGGTGGCTGACCAGCCCGGGATAGAGCACGGTCTCCACCGCTGGGTGCCCGTCGAGGAATTCGGCGATCAGCGCGGCGTTTTCGCTGTGCTGACGCATCCGCAGCACCAGCGTCTTGAGTCCACGCATGGTCAGGTACGCGTCGAACGGCCCCGGCACCGCGCCGGCGCCGTTCTGCAGGAACGCGAATGCCGCGTCCAGTTCCTCGTCGTTGGTCAGCAGCGCGCCGCCCACCACATCGGAGTGCCCACCGATGTACTTGGTGGTCGAGTGCAACACGATGTCGGCACCCAGCAGCAGCGGCTGCTGCAGCGCCGGGGAAGCAAACGTGTTGTCCACCAACACCTTGACGCCCGAGGACGAGGCGATCTGCACGATCGCGGGGATGTCGGCGACGCTCAGCAGCGGGTTGGTCGGTGTCTCCACCCAGATCAGCCGGGTGCGCGGGGTCAGCGCCGACCGCACCGCGTCCAGGTCGCTCAGCGGAACGGGGGTGTGCGTGACGCCCCACTGCGAGAACACCTTGTCGATGAGCCGGAACGTGCCGCCGTAGGCGTCGTCGGGGATCACCACATGGTCGCCGGGCCGCAACACCGCGCGCAGCGCACAGTCGGTGGCGGCCATGCCCGAGCTGAACGCGCGCCCGTAGGCGGCTTCCTCGACCGCGGCCAATGCCGCTTCCAGGGCCTGTCGCGTCGGGTTGCCGGTGCGGGCGTACTCGAATCCGCCACGCAGGCCGCCGACGCCGTCCTGGGCGAAGGTCGAACTCGCGTAGATCGGGGTGTTGACGGCTCCGGTGCCCGGGTCGGGTCGGTAACCGGCGTGGATGGCTTTTGTGGCCAGACCGTGCCACCTGCGCTGTTCACTCATAACGGGTCGAGCCTATCGGGGTGGGCTCGAGCGCGCCCGGCCCACCACCTCCTCCGACGGTTCAGCTACGCAGCTTCCGGCCGTACTGGTCGGGAATCGATCGGGTGAACATCATCACCGAGTCCACCAGGGCCCAGATTCCGACGCCGAGACAGATGAAGATTCCGACGATCAGCCACGACGTGGCGATGCCGAGGATGGTCAGCCCCAGCTGGATCGCACCGATGTTGGTGGAACCGATGTAGAAGCGTCCGACGCCCAGGCCACCCAGGAAGAACTGCAGGAGGCCGGCGGTGATGGCCGATTTGTCGGACAGCGGCTCACCGGTGAGCGGGTCTCGACCGTACGGCGCCGACGGGTCGACGGGATAGGCACCGTAAGGCTGCGGCTGCCCCGGGTACCCCGGCGGCGGGCCCTGCGGCGGATACCCGGCCGGCGGACCCTGGGGCGCATAACCGCCGTACGGCGGAACCCCTTGCGGCGGCATGCCTTGCGGAGGTACACCCTGCGGCGGCATGCCCTGCGGAGGAACACCCTGGGGAGGTACGCCCTGCGGCGGCATCCCGTACATATCTCCGGGCTGATTTGGCATAGACATTGAGGCCACGACTTTCTCGAATGCACCGAGCGGATGGGTTCGGCAGGCTAGCTCACATGATGTCACGACCACAACGCCCACGGCGCAGGCGTTTCTGCCCTGTGCGCCGTGGGCGTCGAGTTCGGTTCGGTTACTGCGACAGTGCTGCCACCGGGCCGCCACTGAGCCGACGCCAGGCGTACACCTGGATCAGGAGGATCAGCGGGATCGCCACGATCAGGCCGAGCCCGCACGGGATCGCGCCGACGATCGCGATGGCGAGCATCACGAGCACCGTGAGCAGTACCGTGCCGAAGTTGGGCTTGACGAGTTCGAAGCTCGCCTTGACCGCGTCGACTGCCTTGAGATTGCGGTCCACTGCGGCCACCGTCGTGAACAGGAACAGCACACCGATGGCCACATCGGCGATGAAGGACAGCGGCATGGTCAGGAACCAGAGCCCGGGCATGAACATCGTCGGGAGCTGCAGCACGAAGTTGACCGCGAACGTGATCGCACCGACGATCACCGTCGCAAGGATCACGTTGGTGACATTGCGCGGCTTGAAGAACGATCCGATCGACACGGGCTGCCCATTGGCGATGTCGAGCAGACCCGCGGTGTAGGCCGCGGCGATCCATCCACTGAGGATCAACATCACGATCCCCCCGATGAACATCACGATGGCGCCCGGGACCGAGAGATTGTTCGAGGCCGCGAAACTGAAGCCGTCTTCATAGGTCTCGTAGCTGCTGGTGGAGTCGGGCGAAACCGCGGCTGCGATCAGCGTGATGACAACCCAGACGGCAGCCGACGCCGCCCCGAACACCAGACCCGGCACGATGAGCTCGACCGGATGCTTGAGGAACTTGTTCCAGGCCCATGAGAACGCGTCACCGATGTTGTACGGCGCGACGCCGAAGCCGGTGCCGCCGGCGGGCGGGTAGCCCGGGGCCTGATATCCGGGCGGCGGATAGCCACCGGGAGGCGGATAACCGCCGGGGGCGGGATAGCCACCGGGCGGTGGGTAGCCGCCACCCTGCGGCGGGGGCGGCGGTGGGTAACCGCCCTGTCCTGGGGGCGGCGGGTAACCGCCGGGAGGAGGCGGCGGCGGGTAGCCGCCACCGGGCGGCGGAGGAGGCGGGTAACCACCTTGCTGAGGCGGAGGCGGAGGCGGGTATCCACCCTCTGGCGGCGGCGGGTAATTCCCGGGCGGGGGCGGTTGATCGGTCACGTCGAAAGCTCTCCTCATCTGCCGATAGCGCTCCGCGGACGGACGCTACTTTCTGCCAGCACCTAGATGTACAGACTGCTCCACAGGCAGATTACGCACCGTGAACCCCGTTTGACAGGTCAACACGAGCGCATTCGCTGGGCGCAGCGGGACGGCCGTCGCCATGGGCGGTGATGGCTACTGAGTTTGCTAGCCCTAGGCCAGCTCACCCTAGCTGAGAAGTAGCTGGAGACAAGGTATTCCACGGCGCGAGGTACCGCGACGTGTCTAGTGCCTGCCGCCGCCCTCGGAGAGGAAGCCGAGCAGATCGTGGCGGGTGAGCACTCCGACGGGCTTGCCCTCCTCGACCACCATCACCGCGTCGCACTCACGCAGCGTCTTGGCCGCGGTGGAGACCAACTCCCCCGCACCGATGAGCGGCAACGGCGGGCTCATGTGTTGGGCGACGGCGTCGGCCAGCTTGGCTCGGCCCTCGAACACCGCGGACAGCAGTTCGCGCTCGGACACACTGCCCGCGACCTCGCCCGCCATCACCGGAGGCTCGGCACCGACCACCGGCATCTGCGAGACACCGTATTCACGAAGAATGCCGATCGCGTCGCGCACCGTCTCCGACGGGTGGGTGTGCACCAGGTCGGGCAGCGCCCCGGACTTGCCGCGCAGCACGTCGCCGACAGTGGACTGCTCGATCGAGCCGTCCAGCCGATTGCGCAGGAATCCGTAGGACGACATCCATGCGTCGTTGAAAATCTTTGAGAGATAACCACGTCCGCCGTCGGGCAGCAGCACCACGACGACCGAGTCCGGGCCGGCCTTGCGGGCCACCTCGATCGCGGCCACCACTGCCATCCCGCAGGATCCACCGACCAGCAGCGCCTCTTCGCGGGCCAGTCGCCGGGTCATGTCGAACGAATCGGCGTCGGACACCGCGATGATCTCGTCGGGCACCGAGGGGTCGTAGGCCGACGGCCAGAAGTCTTCGCCGACACCTTCCACCAGGTAGGGGCGGCCGGTACCGCCCGAGTACACCGAGCCCTCCGGATCGGCGCCGATGATCTTCACCTTCCCGTCCGATACCTCCTTGAGGTAGCGGCCGGTGCCCGTGATGGTGCCCCCGGTGCCGACGCCCGCGACGAAGTGCGTAACCGTGCCGTCGGTGTCGGCCCAGATCTCGGGACCCGTCGTCTCGTAGTGACTCTCCGGCCCCATCGGGTTGGAGTACTGGTCGGGCTTCCAGGCGCCGTCGATCTCCTCGACGAGACGGTTGGAGACGCTGTAGTAGCTGTCCGGGTGGTCGGGCGGCACCGCCGTCGGGCACACCACGACCTCGGCACCGTAGGCGCGCAACACATTCTGCTTGTCCTCGCTGACCTTGTCGGGGCAGACGAAGATGCACTTGTAGCCGCGCGTCTGGGCCACGAGCGCCAGGCCGACGCCGGTGTTGCCGGACGTCGGTTCGACGATGGTGCCGCCGGGCTTGAGCTCACCGCTGGCCTCGGCGGCGTCGATCATCTTGGCCGCGATGCGGTCCTTGGAGCTGCCGCCGGGGTTCAGGTACTCGATCTTGGCCAGGACCCTGCCGGACCCTTCGGGGACAACTGAGTTCAGCTGGACCAGCGGGGTGTTGCCGATGAGCTCACTGATGTGCCTGGCGATGCGCATGCGTCAATGGTCTCAGGCCCGCCGAAACCTCACCAGGTGGCCTCTCGAATGTATTCGCCGATCTGGCGCAGCGAGCGCTTGGCTTCGGACACCAGAGGCGACGCGAGCTGGAAGACATGCATCTGACCGGGCCAGATCCGGAGCTCGACGGGAACCCCGGCGGCGGCCAGCATGTGCGCGGCCTTTCGCGCATCGCTGAGCAGAACCTCCGAGCCCGACGCGTGGATCAGCGTGCGGGGCAGACCGGACTCGACATGGTCGAGCGGTTCGTAGACCTGCTCGCCATTGCGCTTGGCCGCCGCCTCGATGAGTTCGACGAGGGCGTCGAAGGCCTTGGCCGGGAACATCGCGTCGGTGTGCATGTTCGGGTGGTTGGCCCGTGACTCGTTGTCGATCTCGAAGAGCGGCGACATCGTCACCAATGCCGCGGGCATCTCGCCCTCGTCGACCAGGCGCTCGGCCAGTGCCAGCGACAGGTAGCCGCCCGCGGAGTCGCCGGCCAGCACGATCTGGTCCGGCTCGTAGCCGGTCATCCGCAGCCAGCGGTAGGCGTCGTAACAGTCGTCCATCGCGGTGCCCACCGAGTGCTTGGGCACCATCCGGTAATCGACCACGAGCACCGGGCTGTCGGCATATCCCGAGAGCGCCGTGACGATCCCGGAGTGCGTGTTGGCCCCGCAGGCCAGGAACGCACCACCATGCAGGTACAGGATGACGCTGCGTTTCCCGTCGGCCGGCAGCACACCGTCGGCGCGCACGAGCTGCGCCTTGCAGTTGGGCAGCGCGATGGTGGCCTTGATGGTCCCGGGCACCGGACGGATCAGCCGGGCGGCGAAATTAACCAGCCCGAACGGCCACGGCAGATGCGGTACGTGGCTACCAATTGCCAAGGTCGGCTTGATTGTCAGCATGGCCGCCAGCGAAACCAATCGCCCTGCCAGGCTCGGGCCGTCCTCGACCACCTCGACGGGCGCGCCGTCACTGACCGGAAACCTACGCCCGCGGAGGGCCCTAGCTGGGGTTATTCCAGCATGATGAGACCTGGATACCTTGCTCGGTGCAGTCATCGTCACCACTTCCTACGTCTTTGTAGTGCTAGGTGAGCTTCGTCACTCAGACAACCCGGGTAACTTAGCTTGACATCCGTAAACAGTTCAACAGTCAAATAAACTGAATTGATACCGGACTTGATACAGCACCGTGATCGCCACGCTGAAGCGCCACGCGGACAACCCGTCTGATCGCCTTAGACTGATCACGTGGGCACACCGCGTCGGTCGACCATCGCCCTCGCCGCTGCGGCGACGCTGGCGTCTACTGGATCGGCCTATATCGGAGCACGCAACCTGCTCAGTGGGCAGGCTGACAAGGCGCGTCAGGTCATACCCAAGTCCTGGGACATCCCGCCCCGCGCCGACGGCGTGTACGTCCCCGGCGGCGGGCCGGTCGAGAAGTGGGAACGCGGGGTCCCGTTCGACCTGCATCTGATGATTTTCGGCGACTCCACGGCCACCGGATACGGGTGCCGCGTGCCCGACGAGGTGCCGGGAGTGCTGATCGCGCGCGGCGTGGCCGAGCAGTTCGGCAAACGAATCCGCTTGAGCACCAAGGCGATTGTCGGCGCCACGTCCAAGGGCTTGTCCGGCCAGATCGACGCCATGTTCGTCGCGGGCCCACCGCCGGATGCGGCCGTGATCATGATCGGCGCCAACGACATCACCAAACCCAACGGCATCGGGCCGTCGGCGCGACGGGTCGGCGACGCCGTGCGCCGGCTACGGGCGGCGGGAGCCGTCGTCGTGGTCGGCACCTGCCCGGACTTCGGGGTCATCACCGCCATCCCTCAACCGTTGCGCACCGTCGCGCGCAACCTCGGCCTGCGCCTTGCCCGCGCCCAGGCCGGCGCCGTGCGAGCGGCAGGCGGCATCCCCGTGCCGTTCTCCGATCTCCTGGCCCGGGACTTCCACAAGGCCCCTGACCTGCTGTTCTCCGAGGACATGTTCCATCCGTCGGCGGCCGGCTACGCACTGGCGGCCAAGCAGTTGCTGCCCGCGCTGTGCACTGTCCTCGGCGAGTGGGACGGTGACGCGGCACTGGAATCCGGGGCTGCCGACACCGGGACACTGCTGACCCGCCTGGGCGGTGTCAGCAGGCTGTGGCGCCGCTCAACCGGGGTGCCCGCACCCATCGTGGTACCCGCGGGCTAGTTTCAATCTGAGTTTTCTAAGCCATTCGATCAGCAGGAGCCGTCATGCCTGAAGCCGTCATCGTTGCCACTGCCCGCTCACCGATCGGCCGGGCCGTCAAGGGCTCACTGGCCACCATGCGTCCCGACGACCTGGCCGCGCAGATGGTGCGCGCCGTGTTGGACAAGGTGCCGTCGCTTGATCCCAAGGACATCGACGACCTGATGATGGGCTGCGCCCAGCCCGCCGGTGAGGCCGGCTACAACATCGCCCGCGCCGTGGCCGTCGAGCTCGGCTACGACTTCCTGCCCGGCACCACCGTCAACCGGTACTGCTCGTCGTCGCTGCAGACCACCCGGATGGCCTTCCACGCCATCAAGGCCGGCGAGGGTGACGTGTTCATCTCCGCGGGTGTCGAGACGGTGTCGCGCTTCGGCGTCGGAGCCGCCGACGGTGCCCCCAACAGCAAGAACGCGCTGTTCGAAGAGGCGCAGGCGCGCACGATCACGCAGGCCGAGGGCGACATCAAGTGGCATGACCCGCGCGAAGACGGCCTGATCCCGGACGTCTACATCGCCATGGGCCAGACCGCCGAGAACGTCGCCACCTTCACCGGCATCAGCCGTGAGGACCAGGACCACTGGGGCGTGCGGTCGCAGAACCGCGCGGAGGAGGCCATCAAGAGCGGCTTCTTCGAGCGCGAGATCGTTCCCGTGACGCTGCCCGACGGCACCGTGGTCTCCACCGATGACGGCCCGCGCGCCGGCACCACCTACGAGAAGATCAGCCAGCTCAAGCCGGTGTTCCGGCCCAACGGCACCATCACCGCGGGCAACGCGTGTCCGCTGAACGACGGTGCCGCCGCCGTCGTCATCATGAGCGACACCAAGGCCAAGGAGCTGGGTCTGACGCCGCTGGCCCGGATCGTGTCCACCGGGGTGTCCGGTCTGTCGCCGGAGATCATGGGCCTCGGCCCGATCGAGGCCATCAAGAAGGCCCTCGGCAAGGCGGGCAAGAAGATCTCCGATATCGACCTGGTCGAGATCAACGAGGCCTTCGCCGTGCAGGTGCTCGGCTCGGCTCGTGAACTCGGCATCGACGAGGACAAGCTGAACGTCTCCGGCGGCGCGATCGCGCTGGGCCACCCGTTCGGCATGACCGGTGCCCGCATCACCGCCACGCTGCTGAACAACCTGTCCACCTACGACAAGACCTTCGGTGTCGAGTCCATGTGTGTCGGTGGCGGCCAGGGTATGGCGATGGTTGTGGAGCGCCTCTCCTAATTTCGTTCTCGCCGAGGGTGCACTCAGATCGTGAATTCACGCAATCTCACGATCTGAGTGCACAGTCGCGGTCCAAGCCCGGGCGACTCGCCCGAGTACATCTGCGGCCGAGTGCCGCTTGGCGACTCTGACTCGCGTCCATCCGAGCTCATCGAGATCCTCTGAGCGAATGATGTCGTGGGCGAACTGCGCTGGGTCCAGACGATGGTGGTCGCCGTCGTACTCCACAGCCAGCCTGTGTTCTTCCCACCCCATGTCGAGGTAGTACTGCCGACACCCGTCGACGCTTGTCACGGGAATCTGCGTCATCGGTCGCGGATACCCGGCCCGAATCAGCAAGAGCCGCAGCCACGTTTCCCTCGGCGATTGTGAACCCGGATCGTAAAGTTCGAGCGCACTGACCAACTGCCGCATACCCCGGGCGCCTCGATGCCTCTCCACGGCGAATGCCAAGACGTCGTCGGCCCGCAGTCGCGTGGCATTGCCGAGTGCGTCAAGACGCGAGACCGCGTCATCGAGGTTTCTACGCCTGCCTCTATCGAATGCCGTCCGCACCAGTGTGGTTACCGGAAGGCCGCTACGTTCGGTCACTTCGTCGTCGGCAAGTTCGCCCACCTTGTGTGTGACGATGCCGCGCGGCGGGCCGACGATTCCGCCAGATCAACTCGATCGGGAGCGTGTTGTCGACGTACTGAGCACCGTGTAGCGCTGACGCGCTGAGTCCTGCGACCACTCCCCCGCGATGCGACCACAACCAGGCTGCGGTTGCCCGATGGTGAATCGTCATCTCGACATCGCTCAGGGTGTAGACATCCGGGAACACAGCGGTGAAAGGCCCACTGCGACTGCGTAGGTGGTGCTTGCGCACCAAACCCGCCGCGACCGCCTCACTACCGACGAATGGGGTGCGCACCGTCCTACCTTCACCCACCAACCTGGTGCAGGCTCAACCGATTACGACATCTGGGGATGAACTGCACGCTGTGGATAGCCCACCGACTACGACGGTGCGCTCAGAGTGTGAAATCGCCTGCATTCACGCTCTGAGCGCACACTCGGCGCAAAAGAAAAAGGCGCCCGCAATCGCGGACGCCTTTCTCGGGGCAGGGTTGCTAGTCGTTGTTGAAGTACGACAGCAACCGCAGGATCTCGATGTACAGCCAGACCAGGGTGACGGTCAGGCCCAGGGCGATGCCCCACGCGGCCTTCTCCGGCGCGCCGGCACGGACCATCTGGTCGGCAGCGTCGAAGTCGATCAGGAAGCTGAACGCTGCCAGGCCGATGCACAGCAGCGAGAAGCCGATAGCGAGCATGCCGCCGTCACGCAGGCCCAGGCCCGCACCGCCGCCGACGCCGAAGATCGCCAGCACGAAGTTGAGCAACATCAGCGCCAGGACGCCGAACATGCCGGCGACGATCATGCGGGTGAACTTGGGTGTCACGCGGATGGCGCCGGTCTTGTAGACGACCAGCATGCCGAAGAACACGCCCATGGTGCCGACGATCGCCTGCGCGATCATGCCGACGCCGCCGACCGAGGTGACGTTGGCGATGATGAACGAAATGGCACCGAGGAACAGGCCCTCCAGCGCGGCGTAGCTCAGCACGATGGCCGGGCTGTCCTGCTTGCGGCCGAACGTCGCGACGAGGACGAGCGCCAATCCACCGAGCCCACCCACGAGGGCGAACGGCGTCGCCAGCGCGAGGTTGCCGGCCACCAGCACGTAGGAGATGACTCCGACGACCGACAGCACAGCGAGGGTGATGCCGGTCTTGGTGACGACGTCATCGATGGTCAGCGGCCGAGAAACACCCGTCTGCGGCTGCTCCAGGTACTCCTGCGCGTAGGGCTGCGCATGCACCTGCTGTGCACCGTAGCCTGCGGCTCCGGTACCGAATTGTGCGTATCCGCCCTGCTGCTTCGGCAGGCTGCGGAATACCGGGTTGCTGGATTCGCGCACCGTCGGGTTCCTCTCCTATGAGATGTTCGCTTACGAACTAGTAGCTCAACGATCGATGTTCCTGGCGGGTTCCCGTCGAGCCAAAAAGACTCCCAGGAAACTTCCAGGTTTGATCTTGAGGCAAACCCTACCCGTAGCGCACCATCCCTGGGGGCCCGAACTAGATTGCAACTCGTGACAGAAAACGAGGACGTCCTAGTAAGTGTCCGCAACGGCGTCGGCATCCTCACGCTGAACCGGCCCAAGGCGATCAACTCGCTCAACGACGCGATGGTCGCCGGCATATCCGAGGCGCTGCACGCCTGGGAGAACGACGAGGCAGTTCACACCGTGCTGCTGACCGGTTCCGGCGAACGCGGCCTGTGCGCGGGCGGCGACGTGGTGGCGCTCTATCACAGCGCCCGCGAGGGCGGCGCCGACGCGCGCCGGTTCTGGTACGACGAATACCTGCTCAACGCCTACATCGGCAGCTACCCCAAGCCGTACGTGGCCTTGATGGACGGCATCGTGATGGGCGGCGGCGTTGGCGTCGCGTCCCACGGCAGCGTCCGGATCGCCACCGACACCACGAAGATGGCGATGCCCGAGGTCGGCATCGGCTTCATCCCCGACGTCGGTGGCACCTATCTCCTGTCACGGGCTCCCGGTGCGCTGGGATTGCACGCCGCGCTCACCGGTGCACCGTTCTCCGGGGCCGACGCGATCGCCATGGGCTTCGCCGATCACTACGTGCCGCACGACAAGTTGGCCGATTTCACGGAGTCACTCATCGCCGACGGCGTCCAGAACGCCCTGGCCACCTACGCCATCGAACCGCCCGCGAGCCCACTGCTGGAACAGCGCGGCTGGATCGACGGGTCCTACGCGGGCCAGAACGTGGCCGACATCCTCGCCGCCCTGGAGGGCCACGACGAAACCGCCGCCCACGATGCCGCGAAGCTCATCGCCACCCGCTCCCCCATCGCCCTGGCCGTCACGCTGGAAGCGGTGCGCCGGGCGGCCGAGCTGGAGACACTGGAGGACGTGCTGCGCCAGGAATACCGGACCTCGTGCGCGTCGGTGAAATCCCATGATTTCGTCGAGGGCATCCGGGCCCAGCTCGTCGACAAGGACCGCAACCCCCAGTGGTCCCCCGCCTCGATCGCAGCGGTCACGCCCGCCGATGTCGAGGCGTACTTCGTTCCGGCAGACCCCGACCTGACCTTCCAGGAGGAGAACAAATGAGTGAGTTCGAGACGATCCTGGTGACCCGCGTCGAGCGGGTCGCCACCATCACGCTGAACCGGCCCAAGGCGCTCAACGCGCTCAACACCCAGGTCATGACCGAAGTGACCACCGCCGCAGCCGAACTCGACCGTGACCCGAGCGTCGGCGCCATCATCGTCACCGGCAACGAGAAGGCCTTCGCCGCCGGGGCCGACATCAAGGAGATGGCCGAGCTGTCGTTCGCCGACGTGTACTCGGCCGACTTCTTCGAGCTGTGGTCGAAGTTCGCCGCCACCCGCACCCCGACGATCGCCGCGGTCGCCGGGTACGCGCTGGGCGGCGGCTGCGAGCTGGCGATGATGTGCGACATCCTGATCGCCGCGGATTCGGCGAAGTTCGGTCAGCCCGAGATCAAGCTGGGCGTGCTGCCGGGCATGGGCGGTTCGCAGCGGCTGACCCGGGCGATCGGCAAGGCCAAGGCGATGGATCTGATCCTCACCGGCCGCACCATCGACGCCGTGGAAGCCGAGCGCGCCGGCCTGGTCTCGCGCCTGGTGCCCGCGGATTCACTGATCGACGAGGCCCTTGCCGTGGCGGCCACCATCGCCGGGATGTCGCTGTCGGCCTCCCGGATGGCCAAGGAAGCGGTCAACCGCGCCTTCGAGTCCACCCTGGCCGAGGGACTGCTCTACGAGCGCAGGCTGTTCCACTCGGCGTTCGCCACTGCCGATCAGAAGGAAGGCATGGCGGCGTTCTCGGAGAAGCGCGCCGCAAACTTCACCCATCGCTAAAGTCGACGGGTGACCGACACCGCCGAACCCGTTGCCGACGCACCCGAAGTCCAGTCAGGTGACGCAGACAAACCCGACTGGTGGGAGCGCCACTACACGTTCTTCGGAACAGCGGTGGGTCTGGTGTTCATCTGGTTCTCGCTGACCCCTTCGCTGCTGCCACGCGGCCCGCTCTTCCAGGGCCTGGTCAGCGGTGGGGCCGGCGCGATCGGTTACGGGATCGGCGTTTTCGGGGTATGGCTGGTGCGCTACATGCGTTCGGCGCAGACCAGCCCGAAGCCGCCGAAGTGGGCATGGCTGAGCCTGATCGCGGTCGGCATCATCGGCCAGATCCTGATGATCATCTACTTCCACGTCTGGCAGGACGAGGTCCGCGACTTCATGGGTGTGCCAAGGCTGACGTTCTGGGACCACCCGCTGACCGCAGTGCTCTCGATCGTCGTGCTGTTCGCGTTCGTCGAGATCGGGCAGTTGGTGGGCAGGCTGGTGCGGTTCCTGGTGCGCCAGCTCAATCGGTTTGCACCGCCCCGAGTTTCGGCCGTCGTCGTGGTGGTCCTGCTGTTGGCGTTGACCATCGCGCTGCTCAACGGTGTGGTGGCCCGGGTCGCCATGGACAAGATCAACCGCACCTTCTCCGCGGTCAACGACGAGACCAGCCCGGACTTCGCCGCGCCGACCTCCAAGCTGCGTTCGGGCGGTCCGGGATCCTTGGACAGCTGGGAGTCCCTGGGCCATCAGGGCCGCGTGTTCGTGTCGGCCGGCCCCAGCGTGCAACGACTTTCGCAGTTCAACGGCAAGCCCGCGGTCGAGCCGATCCGCGCCTACGCGGGCCTGCACTCCGCTGACGGCATCAAGGCCACCGCCGCATTGGCGGCCAGGGAGTTGCAGCGCACCGGCGGTTTGGACCGGGCAGTGGTCGCGGTGGCCACCACCACCGGCACCGGGTGGATCAACGAGGCGGAGGCCTCGGCGCTGGAGTACATGTACAACGGCAACACCGCGATCGTGAGCATGCAGTACTCGTTCCTGCCCAGCTGGCTGTCGTTCCTGGTGGACAAGGAGAACGCCCGGCAGGCCGGGCAGGCCCTGTTCGAGGCGGTCGACGCGTTGGTGCGCGAGCGCCCAGAAGGCAAGCGCCCCAAGCTCGTCGTCTTCGGCGAGAGCCTCGGCTCCTTTGGCGGCGAGGCCCCGTTCCTGGCGCTGAACAATCTCGTCGCCCGCACCGACGGCGCACTGTTCTCCGGGCCGACGTTCCAGAACACGATCTGGACCACCCTGACCCGCGACCGCGACCCGGGTTCGCCGATGTGGCTGCCGATCTACGACAAGGGCGAGAATGTGCGCTTCTCCGCCGAAGCCCGCAACTTGGACCGGCCGGCGGATCCGTGGGGCCACCCTCGCGCGGTGTACCTGCAGCACGCGTCGGATCCGATCGCCTGGTGGAACACCGATCTGCTGTTCGCCGAACCGGATTGGCTCAAGGAGCCGCGCGGATACGACGTGTCCGGACGCATGCAGTGGATTCCGATCGTGACATTCCTGCAGGTGTCGGCGGACATGGCAGTGGCGGTCGACGTACCCGACGGGCATGGCCACGTCTACGTCAGGGACGTCGCCAATGCCTGGGCGGCAATCATGCAACCGCCGGGCTGGACCCCGGAGAAGACCGAGAAGCTGCGGCCGCTGCTGAGCAGCAACGAAAACGCCTGAGCGCCGCGGAGATCACACCTGGCCGGCGGCGACCAGCGCGTGATAGCCGCCGACGACGTCGGTGGACCGGTGCAGACCGAGATCGACCAGCGAGGCGGCGGCCAGGCTCGAGGTGTAGCCCTCCGAGCACAGGATCACCCAGTAGACATCGTCGTCGACGGCCTGCGGGATCCGCGCGTCACTGGTCGGATCGCAGCGCCACTCCAGCACGTTGCGTTCGATGACCAGCGCTCCGGGCACCGAGCCCTCGGCTGCGCGCTGGGCGGCCGGGCGGATGTCGACCAGCACGGCACCGGAATTCAGCGCCTCGGGAAGTTCTGACGCGGGCAGCCGGTGCAGCCGGGTGCGGGCCTGCTCCAGCACGGTGTCGATACGGCTCATGGCTATCCTTCCGGCGCGTCGGTGAGTTCGGTGCGGTTGCGGCGCAAGGTGTTCTGCGGTGTCACCTCGTAGTAGGACATCGCGGTCAACGGCGGCGAGTACGCATGAACGCTCAACGTCGGACCCGAGATGGCCGCCGGCGCATGCACCACGTCATGCACCCACCCCAACGGGAACGCTGCCTGATCGCCTGCCGTGAATCGTCGCTTCCGTAAGATCTCGCCGTCCCAACGGGTTTCGCGCAGTGCGCCGGACACCACGGTCAGCGCGCCCAGGGATCCGCCGTGGTCGTGCAGTTCGGTCGACTTGTCGGGAACCCAGCTGATCAGCCAGACCTCGATCTCGTCGTCACCGGACAACCGCGTGTACCAGCGGTCGTCGGCGGGCAGTCTCCGCAACAGCCGGTCGTAGCGGCCGGATAGCACTTCGTCGGCAGCGTGGTCGGTGGCGTGCAGCAGGTCGGGCAATCGCAGCCGCGTGGGCGCGGAGACAGCAGGAACGGGCGCGAGCGTGGACAGCATCAGAGGAACTCCAAGAACGACGGCGGAACAGGGCAGACGGGCGCGCTAGCAAGCCCGACAACACTCCTGGAATCCGGTCCCTTCCGTCACGGCCGCCAGTGTTGCATAGATTGGCGGCATGCGCCGTTACCCGTGGACCACCCGCCTGACCGCCGGAGCCGCCGTAGCGGCCGGCCTGAGCCTGCTGATCGGATGCTCGACAGAGGCCGACAAGGATCAGTCCGCGGAGTCCGCGGCACCGTCCTCTCAAGCCACCGCGACCGCCGAATCGCCCACCCCGAAGGTCAAGCCAGGCGAGATCGCCACGTCCCCCGCCGGGGTCACAACCGCCGTCGGCGCCGATGCGCAGTCCACCGAGGAGGAGTACTTCCAGGCCTGTCATGCCGCGAAGCTCTGGATGGAGACCAAGGGCGGGGATCTCAAGGCGCAGATCGAGCCGTATCTGGCGAGCGTGCAGGCGCCCGACGCGGCACCAGGGCCCGGCACGTACAACGTGGCGTGGGGCCAGCTCGAACCGGGGCGTCAGGCTGCGGTCATCGTCGCGGCGCAGGCAGCGGCCGACGAGCTCTGCAGCTAGTTCGAATCACGCTGCGGCAAATCCCCCGATTCGCCGCCCTGGGCAGCCACCCAGGCGCGGCCCCGTTCGACGGCCACGTCGAGCGCCCCGAAGATCCGATCGGACGCCGGCACGACACCGTCTTCGCCCAGCAGGTCGTCGAGCCCACCGCGCCGCAGCACTTCCGCGGTGCCGGGGTTGACCCCGGAGATGATCAGCTTGCCGTTGTTGGCCGTCAGCTGACCGGCCCACCGGCGCAGCGCCTTGATCGTCACCGACGACGGCACGTCGGGTAGCGATCGCAGGCTGAGCACGACGACGGCGTTGGTGGTGCCGTCGGCCCGGGGCCAGGTCTCGTCGATGCGGGCCACCTCGGCGAACAGACCCACGCCGGCGTAGTGCAGCACGGTGACGTCGTTGCTGGCACACCGCTCGGGCACGGGGGCCTGCTGCCAGCCGCCGTCCGGTGCAGGAACCAGCGCCATCAGTTGCGCGGTCTCGGCCACCTTGGCGCAGTAGAGCACCAGCGAGGTGATCACGCCGATGACGATCGCGGTGTGCAGCGGTAGCTGCGTGGTGGCGGCGAAGGTGACCAGCATCGCCACCGCCGACAGCGGCGCGACCCGCAGCACCAGCTTGATGTCGGGCAACCGGCCGACGATGAGTTCGGCTCCGATCACCAGGATCAGCCCGCCGATCACGGGCATCGGGATGATCTCCGCGGCCGAGCCGGCGATGAGCACCAGCAGGGCAAGCCAGATCCCGGCGAAGATGCCGGCCCACCGGGTCTGGGCCCCCGCCGACGTCGCCACCCCGGTGCGTGACAGCGAGCCGCCGGCCGGGAGCGCACCGAACAGTCCGCCCGCCACATTCGCCGCGCCCTGCGCCAGGAAGTCTCCGTTCATGTTGGTGCGGCTGCCGTCCGGGTTCGGTACCGCGGCAGAGATTCCCGCGGCCTGAGCCAGCGCGACGAGTGCCACGGCCACGCCGCCGACGATCAGCTCGGGCATCGCGGCGAAGTTCGGAACCGTCACCGGCGGAAGCGCATTCGCGATCGACGCGATGTCGCCGACAGTTTCGACGTCGATGTGCGCGACGGCCACCACCGCGGTCACCACGACGAGCGCGAGCAGCGTCGCGAACGATTCGAGCGGCTTGATGAAGTGGAACACCGCCCACACCGCGACCGTGCCAAGCGCCACCGCGACGGCAGCCGGATGCCACAGCCCGACGTGCGCCAGCGAGTCGACGAACTTGCCAATGGTGTTGCCGCTCTGCGGTTTGTAACCGGTGGCGTCGCCGAGGACGCCGGCCACGATCTGCAGGGCGATCCCGGTGGAGAAGCCGGTCATCACGGCGTTGGAGACGAAGTTCATGATCGAACCGAACCGCAGCAGTCCGAACAGCAGCATCACAGCGCCGACGACGAGGGCCAGCGCGGCCACGTTGGCCGGATCCTGCGGATCCAGCCCGGCCTCCTTGAGCACACTGCGCGACGTCAGTGCGATCGCACTCGTCAGCGTCGTCACCATCAGTACCGTGCGGGCGAACAGGGACCCGATGATGCCGGGCATGATGCCGGCGTAGATGCCGGTGACCGGGTTGAACCCGCCGATGCTGGCATAGGCCATGCCCTCGGGAATGGAGAACAGACCCGTGACCAGTCCTGAGATGACGTCACG
This sequence comes from Mycobacterium sp. 134, assembly GCF_048282715.1. Lineage (NCBI taxonomy): Bacteria > Bacillati > Actinomycetota > Actinomycetes > Mycobacteriales > Mycobacteriaceae > Mycobacterium > Mycobacterium sp. 134. Next base: position 1,486,418 of record NZ_JBLVUN010000008.1, on the reverse strand, counting down.
GGGCTTGGGACGGCCCAGTTTCCGAGCGAATGTTGGCGCACCCACGGGTCAACCCTGTCACGGATGAGGCCGGTGCGGGCGAGACTGCGAATGTGCGCGGGCCGAACAGGCCCTACGGATAGAGCCCGCGTAGCTGGCCGGCCTGGGCCACGCGTTCGACGGCCAGGCACATCGCGGCGGTGCGTAGCGGTAGGCGCCGCTGCGCGGCATGGGCGCCGACATGTTCCCAGGCGGTCAGCATGCGTTCGGCCAACCGGGCCTCGACTTCGTCGGCACCCCACCAATAGGCCTGATTGGCCTGCACCCACTCGAAATACGACACGATGACACCGCCGGCATTGGCCAGAATGTCCGGAACCACCAGTGTCCCAGCCTCATTGAGCAGCCGGTCGGCCTCTCCTGTCGTGGGCCCGTTGGCGCCTTCGACGACGACGGCGGCCTTGACCTGCGCAGCATTGCCCGCGTGGATCACCCCTTCGACGGCCGCAGGCACCAGCAGGTCGACGTCGGCCGCGAGGAGGTCCTCGTTGCTGCTCTCATCGGCACCTACGAAGCCGATCACCGACCCGGTGGCGTCGACATGAGCCGCCAAGGCTGCGATGTCGAGGCCGGAATCCGCTCTGATGGCGCCGTACTGATCCGATACGGCGACTACGTGCATGCCTGCGTCCTGCAGGAAGCGCGCCGCGTGCCGACCGACCTTCCCGAAGCCCTGCACCGCGGCGGCGGCGCCTTCGACACGGATGCCCCGAGACCGCAATGCGGCCAGCGCGACATGTACGACGCCACGCGACGTCGCCGTGACACGTCCCAGAGAACCACCGATACTCACCGGTTTTCCGGTGGTGACACCGAGAACGGTGTGCCCCTTCTGGACGGAATAGGTGTCCATCATCCAGGCCATGGTCTGCTCGTCGGTCCCGACGTCAGGCGCGGGGATGTCATGGTCCGGCCCGATCAGCGGGCTGATCTCGCTGGTGTAGCGCCGGGTGACCCGCTCCAGTTCGGAGCGGCTGTATTGACGCGGATCAAGGCAAATGCCTCCTTTCGCGCCGCCGTAGGGCACGTCGAGCAGCGCGCACTTCCACGTCATCCACATCGCCAGGGCACGAACTTCGTCGAGCGTCACATCAAGCGAATAGCGCAATCCGCCCTTCGCCGGACCGCGAGAGACGTTGTGTTGCACGCGATGTCCGATGAGGAGCTCCATCTCACCGGAGTCTCGATGGAGCGGCACGGCAACGGTGAGCTCACGCCGCGGGTTGGCCAGCAACTCGTAAATGCTGTCGTCATAGCCGAGGATCGTGACGGCGTCGTGCAGCTGAGCACGTGCGTCGTCGAACGGACTTCCGTGTGCTGTGGTCGGGGGCCGCCGCCGGACGCGATCGACCGCGGTGTGTTCGATCGTGGTCACACCTTCTCCTGTTGTCGGTTGGCCTGGCGCCAGAATGGCAGGCGTCCATGGTCTTGCCCAGCAGTGCTGAACGCGGGCAGGCCAGGCTGAAATATCCTCGTACTGACACTAATTGGCATCGCCGACGCACGGTGGACGCAGTACCGGTCTCAAACCATGTTCTAAGACTCTGCGGCGATCATCGAGAGCAGTCGCGCGACGTCGGCCCAGGTACAGGGCGGAAGGCGACCTTCTCCCTCAAGTGCTTCACAATGGACGTATGCGTGTTGCTCTGGCCCTCGGCAGTGGCGGGGCTCGCGGCTACGCGCACATCGGCGTGATCAACGAACTGCACGACCGCGGTTACGAGGTCGTCGGGGTATCCGGGTCGTCGATGGGTGCGCTGGTCGGCGGCCTGCACGCGGCGGGCAAGCTCGACGAGTTCGCCGAATGGGCACGGACTTTGACTCAGCGGGCGGTGTTGCGGCTGCTGGATCCGTCGATCTCGGCGGCCGGGATCCTGCGTGCCGAGAAGATTCTCGACGCGGTCCGCGACATCATCGGCGACGCCACGATCGAAGGGCTGCCGATCCCCTACACCGCGGTCGCGACCGACCTGATCGCGGGGAAATCGGTGTGGCTGCAGCGCGGCCCGCTGGATTCCGCGATCCGGGCGTCGATCGCCATTCCCGGCGTGATCGCGCCGCACGTTCTCAACGGCCGGCTGCTCGGCGACGGCGGCATCCTCGACCCGCTGCCCATGGCACCGATCGCCGCGGTCAACGCGGACCTCACCATCGCGGTCAGCCTGTCCGGCGGCGACCCGGGCACCGCGCCCACCCCCGAGGACCCGGAACGGCGCCCCACCACCGAGTGGCTGAACCGCATGATGCGCAGCACCTCGGCCGTGCTGGACACGGCGTCGGTGCGGGCCATGCTGGACCGGCCCACCGCCCGGGCCGTGCTCAGCCGCTTCGGGGCGTCGATCCCGCCCGAGGACAGTTCCGAACCGGTCGACGAGGACCCCGACGGCCCGGTCGACGATCCAGACGGGCCCGAGGTACCCGAGCCGGCCGATGTGCCGAAGCTGGGGAGCTTCGAGGTGATGAACCGCACCATCGACATCGCCCAGGCCGCGCTGGCCCGGCACACACTCGCCGCCTACCCGCCCGACCTGCTCATCGAGGTACCGCGCACCGCGTGCCGCAGCCTGGAATTCCACCGCGCCGCCGAGGTCATCGAGGTGGGGCGGCAGCTGGCCGCCCGGGCACTCGACGGCTGAATCAACCCTTCAGGAAAGCGACGACCTCAGCCGCCACCCGCCGGCCCTGAGCACGCCGGCCTGCGCCGAGGGCACCCGGCAGTCCGGGTCCAGCGGGTTCTCGCCGAAGGCAGCCAGGGCCTCGTCGTCGGCGAAGATCCCCAGCGACCGTCCGTCGAATCCGTCGACCTCCTGCGCCGCGCCACTACCGAACGGCGACGGTGTCGAGCGGCCCTGCGGCACGAGCGCCACCACGGTGTCGCAGTCGGCGGCCAACGCCATGTTGACCGCGCTGCCGATGCCGCCGTCCATGAACCGGCGGCCGCCGATCGTCACGACAGGCCACACCGCGGGCACCGCACAGCTGGCGGTGACGGCGTCGACCAACGACACTCCGGAGTCCCGGTCCAGTGTCACCAGTTCGCCGGTGTCGATGTCGACGGCCGAGATCCGCAGCACCCGATCGGGCCAGTCATGCGAGGGCAGGCGCGCTTCGATCACTTTCCGCCGTACCGCCGGGTCGATCGTGACGGTGTCGAGCGCCACGGCGCCGATCTGTTGCAGCTTCTGCGCCTTGGTGGTGTTGGGGGTCAGCACGGCTTTGACGAACAGGTCGGTGACCGTGTCGATGCTTATCGCGGGGTCCAGCTCGGCCGATTCGGCACCGATCTGGCGCTCGAACAGCTCCGCCAGGGGCACGCCGCTGCCGAGCTGCGCGGACACTGTCGAACCCGCCGACGTGCCCACCAGCACATCGGAGGCGAGCAGCGCATCGGCGGTTTCGGGAGATTCGTCGGCGATGCCCTGCAGGATGCCGGTCTCCCAGGCGATCCCTGCGATACCGCCACCGGCGAGCACCAGTGCACGTTTGGAAGTCACGAGGGTCGAGTCTGCCAGGGCCCCGAAAGTCGCAGCTAGGCGTGCTGCGATGCGGCCACCTGCGCGGACAGGTCGTCGCGGTGCAGCAGGTGGCGAGGTGGATCTGGAAACGCCACCCGGGTGTTGATCCGCAGATCCGCATCCACGTGCACCAGTTCGCCGGGGGCGATGAGCCGCCAGTCCTCGCCGTCCATCGGCTCGCTGGCGAACAGCACCGAGGGCTGCGACGTCAGGTGCTCGGATTCGGCCCGGATCCGGGCGCTGCGCAGTCGCAGGCGCCGCTGATCGGGGTGTCGGCGGTCCAGCACATACAACTCGTGGGTGTCCGGGTAGCGCAGGGCCCACATGTCGGTGGCGGTGCTGAGCAGGAGATTGACGGCGTAGATCGGCACGTTGTCGGCCAGCCAGCCGATGGCGTCGACGACGCCCGCGCCGACGTCACCGTCATGTGCCCGCACGGCCGCAGTGATGAGGGCGAACACGCGCTCGGAGTCGGTCTGGCCCCCGACGAGGTCCGCCACCCCGAGCTCGCTGATCCGCTCGTCGAGCAGGCCCAGGCCTTCGACGACCCCGTTGTGCGCGAAGATCCGGTCCTCTTGGAGAAAGGGATGCGTGTTCGCCACATCGAGCGCCCCGGTCGAGGCGTAGCGGACATGCGCGATGAAGGTCGTCGCGGTGACATCGTGTGCCTCGGTGGCGAATTCGGAGTCCTGCCATGCCGCCACGGGTTCCTTGTGCAGCACGGCGACGCCGCCGGCACCGAACACACCCAGGCCGGTGCCGTCGGGGTTACGCCTGCTCTGCTCGGCAAGATTGTCGGGCGCATCCAGCAGCCAGAAGGTCGCCGGCACCAGCCGGCGTCCGGCGTGCAGACCGAACAATCGGCACATGACCTCAGCCCACCCGATGAAGTGCCATGATTTCCGATAGTAGCGGGGCGAGAGAGGGAGACACCATGACATCCGACCTCGGGCCTACCATGCGCGCGGAGCGCTTCTACGCCGACACCAAACGGGTTGTGGTGGAAGATGTTCCGATTCCCGAGCCGGGTCCCGGCGAGGTTCTGGTCGAGGTGGCGTTCTGCGGGATCTGCCATTCCGATCTGAGCCTGATCAACGGGACGTTCCCCGCGCAGGCCCCGGTGGTCACGCAGGGCCATGAGGCGTCGGGCACCATCGCCAGGCTCGGCCCGGGAGTCACGGGCTGGACCGAGGGCGATCGCGTCATCGTCGCCGCCGGCCGGCCCTGTATGGAATGCCCCAATTGCGGGCGCGGCGACATCGCCAACTGCATGCGAATCCGGTTGATGGCCTTCGCCTATGACGGGGCGTGGGCCGAATACACGCTGGCGCAGGCGGTCGGGCTCACCCGCGTACCGGACAACGTGCCGCTGGAGCAGGCCGCGATCCTCGCCGATGCGGTGTCGACGCCGTACGGCGCGGTGGTGCGCACCGGCAAGGTCGGTATCGGCGAGTCGGTCGGCGTGTGGGGCCTGGGCGGCGTCGGCACCCACATCGCACAACTGGCCCGGCTGGTGGGCGCGGTGCCGGTGGTGGCTGTCGACATCAAGCCCGAGGTGCTGGAGCGCGCCCTGGAACTCGGTGCCGATTACGCGTTCAACGCCGGCGACGAGCGGCTCGGCGAGAAGATCGCCGAGGTGACCGGGGGCCGGGGGCTGGATGTGGCGTTCGACGCCGTTGGGCTCAAGTCGACGTTCGAGCAGGCGCTGGGTCAGCTGACGGTCGGGGGTCGGCTGGTCGCGGTCGGGATGAGTGCGCAGGAACCGACGATCGGCCCGACGTCGATGTTCGGCCTGACCCAGAAGCAGGTACTGGGTCACCTGGGTTACCAGAACGTCGACATCTCCACCTTGGCGACGCTGGTGTCTCTGGGCCGGCTGGACCTGTCCCGTTCGATCAGCGAGATCGTGTCCCTGGAGGACATTGCACTGGGCATCGACAAGCTGGAACGCCAGGAGGGCAATCCGATCCGGATCCTGGTGCGGCCCTAGGGCTCAGCGCAATCCCGGCGCGGCCTTCCCGCTGATCAGCGGCAGATCGGGGTAGGTCACCACACCGGGTTTGGCGGCGCATACCGCGGGCACCGAGTTGACGCAGTGCGCCGCGGTGGCGACGACGCCGGACTCCGGGCCCTCCTCACCGGCCTCGGACTGGAACCCCTTGATGATGACGGTGAAGTCCGGGTTGCCGCCGACCTCCATCTCGTAACGCTGCCCGGCGGGGCCGAAAGTCCATGCCGGGTCGAGGTTTTCCTCGCCCATCAGCCAGTTCACCGTCACCCGCACGACGGGTTCGCCGTCGACGAGGGCCTCCCAGTGGAACTTGCGGCCGGCGACCTGGCCGGGTTCGATAACGCCGATCGGCGAGTCGATGGGTGCGGTGGCCACGGCGATCTCCTGGGTGGCGCGGATCCGCGGATCGATCTTGAATCCGACGTGGTCGACGACCATCTTGACGGCCTGGATGAAGCCACCGTCGAGCATCTTCTGCATCGGCCCGCTCAGCGCGGTGTCGGGAGTTCCGCCGAATCCCATGACATGGCGCACCACGTCGGGCGCGTCATAGGTGCGCAGGTCGGAAAATTCTTCGGCGCGAACGAAGTTCACCCCGGTGGCCATCGCGGAGAGCACCAGCGGGAACTTCTCGCTGATCCCGCCGGGCGCGATACCGGTGCCGTGCAGCGTGGCGTTGCCTTCCAGCGCGGCGGCCCGCATCGGCGCGGCCTGCTTCTCGCTCGGGTACAGCCAGCCGACGGGGGTGATCACGTTCTTGCCCGAGCGCAACAGGGCGGCGACCTCGTCGGGGTTGGGGATGAGCGGCGAGTAGATCACCGCGTCGGCGTCCAGCGCCAGGATCTCCTCGGCACTGTTGGTGGCGACGACACCGATGGGTTCGGTGCCGATGATCTCGCCGACGTCTTTTCCGTTCTTGGCGTCCGAGTGCACCCAGCAGCCGACCAGCTCCAGGTCAGGGTGTTCGAGCACACCCTTGATCGCGGCCACGCCGACCCCACCGGTTGCCCACTGCACGACCCGTAACGCCACAGACCCTCCTCGGCAGAACTAGAACACGTTCTACTTCAGGTCTACACCACCGTCGTCGTCAGCGGAAGTACGTTCCCGCCGCGCCACGTACGAGATCACGAGCACCACCAGGACGGCGGGCAGAAACGCGGGCACCGTCAGCAACAGGGAATGGTCGGCCAGATACGTCATAGCACTTCGACGAGACAGCCCGGCCGAACGTGACTGTCACATCCGCATCGCCTATCCCGTCTGACGGATATGCAGACGAAATTCATTCAGGCAGTCGTGGTGGTGGCGGCGTTGAGCATGCTGGTGACCGGCGTGTGGATGCGCATCGACCCCGCCTCGTTCGCACAGTGGGCCAACTGGCCCAACCACGTCCACTTCCTGCACGACGCGGGCGTGTTCCAGATCGGGATCGCCCTGACGATGCTGTTCGCGCTCTGGTGGCGCGACGTGGTCGCGGTGGTGTTGACGGGTTTCCTGGTCGCCAACACGCTGCACGCGGTCAACCACTTCTTCGACCGCGACGGCGGCAATCCGGCCACCTGGTGGCAGCTCGGGGCATTGTCGCTGCTGGCCGCGGCGGCGTTGGTGGTGCGGCTGCGTCAACTCCAGTTGAAGACGGTTGACCCGGTTTCACGATGAAGTAAGTTCCGTTGCATGGCTAACAAAGTGTTCGTCGTCGGTGTGGGGATGACGAAGTTCGAGAAACCAGGACGTCGCGAGGGCTGGGACTACCCGGACATGGCGCGCGAGTCGGGCACCAAGGCGTTGGAGGACGCGGGCATCTCCTACGACCAGGTCCAGCAGGGCTACGTCGGGTACTGCTCGGGCGACTCGACCTCGGGGCAGCGGGCGCTCTACGAGCTCGGCATGACCGGCATCCCGATCGTCAACGTCAACAACAACTGTTCGACCGGATCGACCGCGCTCTACCTTGCCGCACAGGCGATTCGGGGCGGTCTGGCCGATTGCACGATCGCGCTGGGCTTCGAGAAGATGCAGCCGGGCTCACTCGGCGGCGGCGCGCAGGACCGGGAGTCCCCGCTGGGCAAGCACGTCAAGGCCCTGGCCGAGATCGACGAGTTCGCCTTCCCCGTCGCGCCGTGGATGTTCGGCGCTGCCGGCCGCGAGCACATGAAGAAGTACGGCACCACCGCCGAGCACTTCGCGAAGATCGGCTACAAGAACCACAAGCATTCGGTGAACAACCCGTACGCGCAGTTCCAGGACGAGTACACCCTCGACGACATCCTGGCCGCCAAGATGATCTCCGACCCGCTGACCAAGCTGCAGTGCTCCCCCACCTCCGACGGCTCGGGTGCGGCGATCGTGGCCAGCGAGGCCTTCGTCGACAAGCACGGGCTGGCCTCGCAGGCCGTCGAGATCGTCGGGCAGGCCATGACCACCGACTTCGCCTCGACCTTCGACGGCAGCGCCGCCAACATCATCGGCTATGACATGAACGTGCAAGCCGCCCAACAGGTTTACGCGCAATCCGGTCTCGGGCCCGCGGACTTCCAGGTGATCGAGCTGCACGACTGCTTCTCCGCCAACGAACTGCTGCTGTACGAAGCGCTGGGCCTGTGCGGCGAGGGCGAGGCGCCGCGGCTGCTCGACAACAACGACACCACCCACGGCGGTCGCTGGGTGGTCAACCCGTCCGGCGGCCTGATCTCCAAGGGCCACCCACTGGGTGCGACGGGTCTGGCCCAGTGCTCCGAGCTGACCTGGCAGTTGCGCGGCACTGCCGACAAGCGTCAGGTCGACGGTGTCAACGCGGCCCTGCAGCACAACATCGGCCTCGGTGGCGCGGCCGTCGTGACCGCCTACCAGCGCGCCGAACGCTAACTTCTTCCTCGCGAGCAGACGCAGACTCGCACAAATCAAGGGTCTGCAATGCGATTGTGCGTCTGCTCGCGGGAGAAACCTCGCGGGAGAAACTCAGCCCGTCAGCATCGCGTCGATCAGGCGGCGTAGCACCTGCCTGATCTCGCGGCGGGCCTTCTTCGGATCCTCGGCGGTGGCGATGACCATGGCAGCCTCGTCGAGGGCCCCGATCAGTACGTGCGCCAGGGCCCGTACCGGCTGCCGGGCCAGTTGGCCCGCCTTGATCGCCTCGGCCAGCAGCTGCTCGGTCATGCCCAGGCTGTAGCGCTGGGCGACATCGCGGAAGCCCGCCCAACCGAGCACACTCGGGGCGTCGAGCAGGATCAGCTGCCGCACCTCGGGGTCACCGGACACCTCCAGCCAGGCGTCGACCGCGGCCCGGATCGCGTCGGCCGGCGTCGCCGCGCCCGACGACGCCACCTCGGTCGCCAACCGAGCCATCACATCCTGCTCGACGACCTCCACCACCGCCAGGAAAAGCGCTGCCTTGTCGGCGAATTGGTGATACATCGCGCCGCGGGTCACCCCGGCGGCACTGGCGATCTCGGGAGTGCCCACCTCGGCATAGCCCCGTTCGCCCCACAGCTGCCGGGCAGCCGAGATCAACGCCTCGCGGGTCGCCGCGGAACGCTCTTCCTGAGTACGTCTCTTGTTTTCCATACACCCTGTTGGTAAGTTACCGGCAGACTGTTCGTAAATGTGTATCGAGCCGGGAGTCATCCATGTCGATCATTGAGATTAACGCCGGAACCATCCATTACGAGGAATTCGGACCAACCGACGGCAGGCCGGTCGTCTTCGTCCACGGCTACATGATGGGCGGTCAGTTGTGGCGGCAGGTCAGCGCCCGGCTGTCCACGCAAGGCCTGCGGTGCATCGTCCCGACCTGGCCGCTGGGCGCGCATCCCGAACCGCTGCGACCCGGCGTCGACCGCAGCATCCGCGGTGTCGCCGACATCGTCGCCGACACCCTGGACGCGCTGGACCTGCAGGACGTCGTCCTGGTCGGCAACGACACCGGCGGCGTGGTCACCCAGCTGGTGGCGGTGCACCATCCGGACCGCATCGGCGCTCTGGTGCTCACGAGTTGTGATGCGTTCGAACACTTTCCGCCGCCCATCCTGAAGCCATTGATCGCGGCCGCCCGGTCCAGGACCGTGTTCCGGACCGCCGCCCAGATGGTCCGAATTCCGGCCGTGCGCAAGCGCGCGTACGCGGGCCTCGCCTACTCCGACATCGACGCGCTCACCCGCGAGTGGGTCCGTACCGCGTTGTCGAATCCCGCGATCGCCGAGGATCTCCGGCAGTTCACCCTGTCGTTGCGCACCGAGGTCACCACCGGGGTGGCCGCGCGGCTGCCCGAATTCGACAAGCCGACGCTCATCGCGTGGTCGGCCGATGACGTGTTCTTCGAGGTCGGCGACGGCGAAAGACTGGCGCGGATCATCCCCCAGGCCCGTCTCGAGGTCATCGACGGCGCCCGCACGTTCTCGATGGTCGACCGCCCGGACCGGCTGGCCGACCTGCTGTCGACGATCGCGGTGCGCGCCTGACTTCCTCCCGCGAGCAGACGCGTAGGTACCCCACTACGCCAAATTTCGGGTACCTCCACGTCTGCTCGCGCTAGAGGGTGAACACCTCGTAGTCGCCGTCGGCGTGACGCGCCCGGATGGTCTTCTTGTCGTACTTGCCCACACTGGTGCGCGGCACCTGCTCGATGAACGCCCACCTCTCGGGCAGCCACCACCGAACCACCTTGTCCGCCAAGAACTCCCGCAGCTCGGCCGGCGCCGCTGACGCCCCCTCCTCCAGCACCACCACAGCCAGCGGACGCTCCTGCCACCGCTCGTCGGGCACCCCGACCACGGCCGCCTCCAACACCGCCGGGTGCGCGATCAGATGGTTCTCCAACTCCACCGACGAGATCCACTCCCCGCCGGACTTGATGACATCCTTGGCCCGGTCGGTCAGCGTCACGTAGCCCTGCTGATCGATCGAGCCGACGTCCCCGGTACGCAGCCAGCCGCTCTCGAACTTCTCGGCATCGCGGCCCAGGTAGTAGGAGCCGGTGATCCACGGCCCGCGGACCTCCAGTTCGCCGACGGCGGTGTCGTCGTTGGGCAGCGGGGCGCCCTCGTCGTCGACGACACGCACCTCCACACCGCACATCGGCCGGCCCTGGCTGACCCGCATCTCCCACTGCCGCTCCTCGGTCACCCCGGGCAGCGGCTTGGCCACCGTGGCCAGCGGTGAGGTCTCGGTCATCCCCCAGGCCTGCTGGATGTACACGCCGTACCGCTCCTGGAACGTCTGCATCAACGACAGCGGCACAGCCGAACCACCGCAGGCCACCAGTCGCAGCGACGAAACATCGTGTCCCGGGTTCTTCTCCAGCCGATGCATCACGTCGTTCCAGATGGTCGGTACGGCGCCGGCCAGCGTGGGGCGCTGCGATTCGATCAGGTCGATCAGCGAGGCACCGTCCATGAACCGGTCGGGCATCACCAGGTTGGCACCGGCCATCAGCGCCGCATACGGCAGCCCCCACGCGTTGGCGTGGAACATCGGCACGATCGGCAGCACCGAGTCACTGCAGCTGACGTCGAGGGCGTTGGCCGTGCAGGTATTCAGGGCATGCAGATAGCTCGACCGGTGGCTGTACACCACACCCTTCGGGTTTCCGGTGGTACCGCTCGTGTAACACATTGCCGCCGCGGAGTTTTCGTCGATCTCGGGCCAGTCGAACTCTTCTGCCTGCGCGGCGAGCAGCTCGTCCCAGCGCAGCACGGTCTTACCGGTCAGGGCGCTGGTATCGCCGTCGCCGACCACGATCACGGTGTGCACGGTCTCCAGCAGCGGCAGCACGGGGGCCAGCAGCGGCACCAGGGACACGTCGGCGATGACGACGCTGTCGGCCGCCTCGTTGGCGATGTAGGCGATCTGTTCCGGGGACAGCCGGATGTTCAGGGTGTGCAGCACCGCGCCCATCGCGGGCACGGCGAGGTAGGCGACGAGGTGCTCGGTGTTGTTCCACATGAACGTGCCGACACGCTGGTCGCCGTCGACCCCGAGCCCGCGCAGGGCATGAGCCAGCTGCGCCGCCTGCCCGCCCAGCTCCCGATAGCTGATCGTGCGGTAGCGGCCCTCGCCGCCCGCGGTGGTCACGGTCCGGTCCCCGTTGACGCCGCAGGCATGTCGCAGGATCGACGTGATCGTCAACGGCCAGTTCTGCATCGTGCTCTTCACGGGCGCGATGGTATGCGCTCGTCGGTCGGCGCCGGCGGGAACGATTCGAATTTCCTGAACGATGTATGTAGGGGAAGATGGACTGACCACGACGGAAGGACGGGTCCGATGCGCACGAAGTCGCTGCTGGCGGCAGTCGGGCTGGCTGTGTTGGGCGTGGTGGGCGCGTCGTCCGCGATCGCCTCGGCCGAGGAGACGGCGCAGGAGACGATCAACCGCCTGCAGTCGGAGGGCTACACCGTCACGATCGACAAGATCGGCACCGCGCCGCTGGACCAGTGCACCGTCACCAGCGTGCGCAACCCTCAACAGGTCAGCCAGTTGGTGCCCTACGTCGGGCCGGGCCTCGGCGGCGACCGGATCCTGGTGCCATCGGTCACCAACCGGACCGTGTCGGTGTCACTCAACTGCCAGCGCTGAGCCTCACTTCGAGCAGTCCAGCGACACCGTGATGGTTCGCCGCACCACTACGGGCACGAGATCGAAATCCTTGGTTCCGTTCTTGCCGAACCGCTCGACCCGGATCAGCCTGGTCTGGGTCTGCGGGTTACGGACGCTGATGACGGTGCACTGATCGAGTGGGGCGCTGCCCACCCGGTCGATGTTGACGTAGAAGCCCTCGGCTTCCAGCAGTCCGATGGTCTCGATGGCCGAATCGGCAGCTGCCAATCCGGCCGGCGCCAAAATGGTTCCCAACGCCGCCCCCGACGCGGCCACCATGATGATCGATGCGTACATGGCCGTGTCTTCTTTCTTACTTCTCGCATACACCTTTTCGGTGATGTCCTGCCCTTTGTTACGGGCCAGAACGGGCAGGAGTTCAACGCGAAGGCCCGGGCGGTAACCGGCCGGGCCTGTGGCTAGCTGTCAGGCGCGCACAGGTTCGGGAGTGCGGTCGGCATGGTCGTCGACCATGGTGAGTTCGTCGAACGGATCGTCGCCGCGCAGCACCGCATCGACCTTGGCCTTGTCCACGGTGTGCGTCCACGAGCCGACCAGCAGGGTGGCCACCGCGTTGCCCGAGAAGTTGGTCACCGCGCGGGCTTCGGACATGAACCGGTCGATCCCGACGATCAGTCCGACCCCGTCGAGCAGGTCGGGGCGATGGGCCTGCAGGCCACCGGCCAGGGTGGCCAATCCGGCGCCGGTGACGCCGGCCGCTCCCTTCGACGCGACGATCATGAACACCAGCAGGCCGATCTGCTGCCCGACCGACATCGGGGCGCTCAGCGCGTCGGCGATGAACAGCGCCGCCATGGTCAGGTAGATCGCGGTGCCGTCGAGGTTGAACGAATACCCGGTCGGCACAACGACACCGACGGTGCTTCGGTCGACGCCCAGGTGCTCCATCTTGGCGATCAGCCGTGGCAGGGCCGACTCCGACGAAGAGGTCGAGAAGATCAGCAGGTACTCGCGGGCCAGATACCGCACCAGCTTGAAGATGGACACTCCCGACACCGCGCGCAGCAATACGCCGAGCACGCCGAACACGAACACCACGCAGGTCACGTAGAAGCCCAGCATCAGGGTCAGCAGTTGGGTGACGGCGGTCCAGCCGGTCTGGCCGACGACGTTGGCGATCGCGCCGAAGGCACCGATCGGCGCCAGCCACAGGATCATGATCAACACCTTGAACACGAGCTTCTGCAGGTGTTCGATACCGCGCAGGATCGGTTCACCCGCGCTGCCCATGCCCTGCAGCGCAAACCCGACCAACAGCGCCACGAACAAGGCCTGGAGCACACTGCCGGCGGTCAGCGACGAGAACAGCGTCTCCGGGATGATGCCCTGGACGAAGTCCATGAGACCGCCGGACTCGTGTGCCTTCTCCGCGAGTTCGGCGCCCTTGCCCGCCGAACTCTCCGTCAGGTGCATGCCGCTGCCCGGGTGGATCAGGTTGCCGACCACCAGACCGATGGTCAGCGCGATCGTCGACATCGCCAGGAAGTAGCCGAAGGCCAGGCCGCCGACCTTGCCGACGGTGGCGGCCTTGCGCACCGAGCCGATCCCCAACACGATCGTGCAGAAGATGATGGGGCCGATCATCATCTTGATCAGGTTGACGAACATGGTGCCGAGCACGCCGACGCTCTTGCCCACCTCGGGTGCCACGAGCCCGACCACCACACCGACGACGACGGCTGCGATGACCGCGATGTAGAGCCAGTGCGTGCGGTCGCGACGCTGCGGGGGCGCCGGCTCTGATTGCGGGTCCATGGACACGGTCATCGGTCCACCTCCAGTTCGGTCGGGTTCGGCGTGAATGCGTGTACCAGTACCTTCGACCATAGGGTGAGCCAGGTCACGTTTTAGTTCATTACGTTCACGCGGCGATCCGGCCCCGAGGCGAGCGACTTCGGGACCGGACCAGCGATCGATTGCTCAGATACCCGCGCAGAGCGAGACGAACGGAATGGGCGCGCAGATGCCGACCGAGAAGTAGGGCGTGATGTCACCGTTCCACGCCGGCGGTGGGGGTGGCGGGGGCGGCGGCACCTGGGCTGCCACGCACGTGTTCGAAGGTGGATCGAAAACGGTGCCCACACCGCACTCGGTGGCGTTACCGACCGCCGGGGAAATCGCCGTCACTACCGCAAGTGACGCAACCGCGGCCATGATGATGGTCGTCAAGCGATGAATCATGCAGCTCATCGCAGGTCTCCCTTGGATCTACCCTCGACCCTGCTTACTGTCAGATTCTACGACTCAGCGCTCACGAACAGCAGCCCTGAATTGACGGGCGCGAAGGTCGCAGGATCACCGGCGCGAACCCGCTACCAGCGGATATTCGGGCCACTATTTTGGGAGATCATTGCCTTCACAATCGGAGGTGTTGTGACGCACTGGCGGCAGCTGTCGACCCGGGCCTGGCCGCGCTCCCTGGCCGGACAGGCCATCGCACTGCAGGTCCTGGTGGTCGCGGTGGTGGTAATGGCCGGCACCGCACTGGCCCTTCTCGATGCCCGCCGCGACGGCGAGGATGCGGCCCGCGAGCAGGTGATCGGCATCGCCACCGCGCTGGCCGATTCCCCCTCGACGGCGGCAGCCATCGAATCCGCTACCGCGACAAAGGTTTTACAGCCGGTAACCGAAGCGGTGCGGACCAGCACCGACATCGCGTTCATCACAATCATGGCGCCGGACGGAGTCCGGTTCACCCACACCGATCCCACCCAGATCGGTGGGCATTACCTGGGCACCGTCGAACCCGCGTTGCGCGGCGAGACGTTCAGCGAGGTCTACACCGGGACGCTGGGTCCGTCGGTGCGGGCGATCGCACCGGTGCGTAGCGCCGACGGGCGCATCGTGGGCCTGGTGTCGGCGGGGATCACCCAGCAGACGCTGGCCCAGCGCTGGCGCGCGCAGATTCCGGTGATCGCCGCGGTAACCGCTGCCGCACTGGCGGTTTCACTGATCGGGGTGTGGGCGATCCGGCGCAGGCTGTTGCGTCAGACACGGGGCCTGCGGCCCGACGAACTGCGGGTCATGTACGACCACCACGACGCGATCCTGCATTCGGTGTCCGAGGGACTCATCGTGCTCGATCGCGATGGCGTGGCCCTGGCCAATGACGAAGCACGCCGGCTGCTGGGGCTGGCGTCAGGGCCGGTGCGCACGGAGGACCTGCCGCAGTTTCTGCGTACCGCCGATCCCGGAGTGCGCGACGAGCTGCACGTCACCGCCGACCGCGTGCTGGTGGTCAACCGGGCCCGGGTCGCCGACACCGGGTCCGGCGGGCGCGAGCGAAGCGACCGGGGGGTCAGTTCGGAGGTCGTCACGATCCGTGATCGCACCGAACTGCAGGGCGCCCTTGGCGAGCTCAGCTCGCTGCAGGTTCTGGCCGACTCGTTGCGGGCGCAGGCGCACGAGTCGGCCAACAAGCTGCACACGGTGGTCACCATGGTGGAGATGGGCCGGCCCGAGGATGCGGTCCGGTTCGCCACCAGTGAATTGGAGTTGTCCCAGCGCCTGGTGGACCGGTTGTCGCTGGCCGTGGGTGAACCCGCCCTGGTGGCCCTGCTGCTCGGCAAGACGGCTCAGGCCGACGAGCGCGGGATCGCGCTGACCGTTACCGAGGACACCCAGTTGTCCACCGACGCCGTGCTCTCCGGGCAGGAGATGGTGACGGTGCTGGGTAATCTGATCGACAATGCGATGGATGCCTGTGACCGTGACGACCCGTGGATCGAGGTCACGGTGACCCAGGACGATCACGAGTTGTTGATCCGGGTGGCCGACAGCGGCCCCGGCATGGACGCGGATACCTTCGAAAAGGCCATGCGGCGTGGCTATTCCACGAAATCCACCGACCCGGCCGGGCATGGGCTGGGACTGGCCCTGGTCGGCCAGGTGATCCGCAAGCACGGCGGGACGCTGCGCGCCGACGTTACTTACGGTTCCGTGGTGACCGCGACGGTGCCGAACCGATGAGCGCTTGCGCCACGATCAGCGTCCTCATCGTCGAGGACGATCCGTTGATCGCCGAGGCCCATCAGGCCTATCTCGGCCGCCTGGAAGGCTTTTCGGTGGCAGCGGTGGCGCACACCGCACGCGACGCGATGCGGGCGGCGGCAGCTGCAGCCGCGTCCGAGCATCCGGTAGACCTCGTGCTGCTGGACATCGGATTGCCCGATGCCAGTGGAATCTCTTTGGCGTCCGGCCTTTCCGGGCTGAGTCCTGCTCCTGACATCATCGCCATCACCTCCGAGCGGGACCTGGAGATGGTGCGCGCGGCGGTGGCCCATGGCGCCCTGGCCTATCTGCTCAAGCCGTTCGCGTTCGCGGCTTTCCGCGACCGGCTGGAACGCTACCGCCGCTACCGTCTGGCGCTGCCGTCGGGAACCGACGCCGCCAGCCAGGCCGAGGTCGACCGGGCATTGGCCGAATTACGCATCGCCACAGACAAATCCACCGCACCCAAAGGTGCGGCACCACAGACCACAGAGGGGATCGCCGCCGCGGTGCGCGACGAGCCGGACGGGCTGACCGCCGATGAGGCGGCCAAACGGGTCGGCGTGTCACGGGTGACGGCGTGGCGCTATCTCGAGCGTCTGGCCGATGAAGGCACCGTCACCCGCCACACGGAATACGGCAAGGCCGGTCGGCCGCGTACCCGCTATCGCTGGCGCTGAATCAGGCGCCGGCCACCTGCAGGGCAGGCAGCTCGTGCATCTCGACCGCGTCCGCCGAGACCAGCTGCGAGTACAGCGACTCGGCGACGTCGAAGACGTTGATGTGGCCTGCGTAGTCGGCCACGTACAGCCGGGTTCCGTTGTCGCGCACGGCAACTGCGGCGGGCTGTGCGTGCACGTCCATACTGCCCTGAATCTCGCTGGTCAGCGTGCACCACACGGTGACGCGGTCGAAATCGACCAGGTAGGCGCGGGTGGCATCGGGGCTCAGCACCAGCTGGGTCGGCGCTCCACCGACCTCGACGGCGTCGACCACGGCGCCGGCCGACAGGTCGACGGTGTGGACCACACCGCGATGCTCAAGGTCGGAGGTCAGCACGTAGGCCACGCCATCGCCGATCGCGATGTCGCGGATCGGGGCACCGACCCACACGGTGGCCTGGGCCTGGGCGGTTTCGGTGTTGACGATGACCAAGCGGCTGCCACGGGAATCGGAGGTGGCGACATACAGGCGCTTGCCGGTCGAGTCGATCTGCAGGGCATCGAGGTTGATGCCGGGGCCGGTGGCGATGTCGATGGTGCCCACCCGCTCGGCGGTGGTGTCGATGACGGCGATGTCGATGCGCTCGTGGCCGCTGCGACCGGCGAAGACGCGCTTGCCGTCCGGGCTGATGGCCAACGCGGTGACGCTGAAGGCCAGCGGGTACTCGGCGAGCACCGCGCCGGTGATGGTGTCGACCGTCACGATCGAGTCATGGCCGGCGGTGGCGACGCTGACGTAGGCGCGGTCGTCGGCGACAACGACGGCGAACGGGTCTCCGGCGAGGCGGACCGAACCCACCACACCCATGGTGTGGGGGTTGATCACGGTCAGGCTCTGCGCTGCGGTGTTGGTCACCACGACGGTCTCGCGATCGGGATCGATGGCGATGTCGCCGATCGGCCCGCGTCCGACCTCGGCCAGACCAGCCACGTCGATGTCATCCAGGGCACCGTCGAAGGCGACGCCGCGGGCAGACGTATCGTCGATGGCGCGGTCATCGCGGCCAATGCGCAGCGCCTCGACCAGCGCACGCAGGAAGTTGTTTGCCATCGTTATCGGCACCTCCGCCGGCAAGGCTGTAACCGGCTCTAGATTCCAGGTCTATCTGCGCCGGGAGTGGCGCGGTTGCATTGAGTCTAGCGACGAAACCGACAGGTCCAGAACGAGTTCACAGCGAATACGTGGCACTCGACAACACACTCTCAGAATGCGCTTAGGAATTTCTTCGTTATCGACTCGTTACCTTTTGGTCGCATTTGATTAAATGCTTGTTACCAGGGACTTCCCAGCGCCCGCCGGACGCGGGGCATTTCACGAGCAGCGGGGCCGTCAATGGCAATTCTTACCTTCTCCGGCAAAAGTGAGCGGTAGATCACACCGCGACACGCCAGCAAACTTTCTCCGGCGTCAAAGCGCGCTGACTGGCGGAGACGGCCGATTCGTGTTACCGCTGTGAAAATTGAGCCATGCCAAATCCGTAGTTCGCTGCGCCCAGCAACTAGTCGGCCACCGGCTGCAGCACCAGGCTCACCTCGCACGAACCGTTGCGGGCATCAGGCCGGACCGAAACCGCGTAGCGACCCCCGATGACCTCGGCGTTCAGGTCGACCACTTCCTGCATCATGCCCTGCTGGATGCCTCGCACGACCTCGGGAGAACCGACCGCGACCTCGGCCAATGGACACGTGCAGATCTCGACGGATATCTCCCCGAACGAGTTGAAGACGGAACGGATCTGGAATCCCAGTTCACCGAGGGTGGCCACCACCAGATCGGCGATCGTCGTCTCACCGCGCCGACGGGCCACCCGCACCCGGTGCGCCAGGTCGGCACCGATCCGCAGCGCGCGAGCTTCCCGCTCCTCGGGAGTACCACCCAGATGAGCGGCGAACAGCGCGACGATGTCGGCGTAATCGAGCCGCGGGGCGATCTCGTAGGTGAGCCTCGGCCGCCCGACGCGACCGGCTCCGGCCGCCGCGCCGCCACGGCGGACGACTCCCTGTTCTTCCAGCGTGCTCAGGTGAAACCGCGCGGTGGTGACGTGGATCTGCAGCGTCTCGGCGATCTGCCGGGCGTCGACCGGATTGTCCGCGGCGCGCAGCAGGTCGACGACCCGCTGCCGCTGCTGGCCGGCCGCCCGGTCTGATTCGACGCGATCACCATGCCGGGGCATGCACACATCATGCACGTCGGCGGGCCGCCCATCAGATACGGGCGGCGGCGTCATTTCGATTCTGCGGCAGGCACCACGGCGACGATCGCCACCGCGGTCAGGTGCTCGCGGTAGCGGTTGAATGTCTTGCGCATGTGCAGTACTCGCTTGCGGGCAGCGGGATGCGTCAGCACGTTGCCGACGATCCGCAGCGCGCCGAGCACACCCTCGTCGGCGATCACCCGGCGTGGCTGCAACAGCGCCATCGGGGCACGGTCGACGCTGGAGATTTCGAAGCCCGCGCTGGTCAGCAGTCCGCTCCACTCGGCCACCGTCAGTGGCCGGGCGTTGACCTTGATGGCGCGGGCCATCTCGCGGCGGATGTCGTCCTTGATCTCGTCGGCCAGATCGTCGGGCACCAGCCCCAGTTCGTGGATGGCGTAGCGCCCACCTGGGCGCAGGACCCGGAAGGCCTCGTCGACGATGGCCTTCTTGGCCTTCTCCCCCTGCATGGTCAGCATCGCCTCGCCGATCACGACGTCCGCCGATCCCGCGTCCAGGCCAGTGGCCGAGGCGTCGGCATCGACCAACCGGCCGCCGCTCGTGGCCATCACCTTCCGCAGTGGGACCGAGGTCGTCGAACTGTCGTCGACACCGACGTATGAGCGCGGTCGCTGCGCTGCGATGTCGGCAGCGGTCCGGCCCAACCCTGGCCCGAGTTCGACGACGTCGGCGTCGTCGATCCGGGCCGCACTCAGTAGCCTGGTGGTCAGTTCAAGGCCGCCCGGTCGCAGCACCCGCTTGCCCAACCGAGCCAGTAGCCAGTGCCCGGGCAGGTCTGCATCGGACCGCTGTGCCAGCGGCAGGTCGTTCTTGCCAGTCATTTCGCGATTCCTCCTCGGCGGGCTATGCACCACGTACTGCACAGCGGGACAACGGAAAACACGGCGCACGTGTACGCCAGGGCGAGATCTGGGCCCCAGGGCGGGTTCAAGACGATGTCTTGCCCGGTGGCATAGATCCCGTTGAGAAACGGCATGAACCGTTGCAGCGAATAGCCGCCGGGCAGATATCCGACGGCGGTCTCGACCACGTACACCCACAGCAGGATCGCGCCGACGGCCGCGGCGGGGGTACGGATCACCGCACCCACACCGAGTCCGAGACCGGCCGCGAAGAACGCGTACACCGGCACGGCCCACATCAGGCGCAGGCCATGTGGATCGGTCAATGACACCTGCCCGTAGACCAACTCGGATACCTGCGGCAGTACGACGAGCACCAGCATCACCATGGCCGCCGACACCACGGCGCCGATGGCACCGTAGAAGAGCCACTTGCCCGCCAGGTCCGCCGACGCGCGCGGAACCGCAAATCGCCCGTATTGATATGCGCCGGACCTGAATTCGTGTGCTCGACCATATGCCGCTGCCAGTGCGGTCACCACCACCGTCACGGTGATCACCCAGTACGCCGCATTCGTCGTCGACACCTGCTGTACGTAACTCTGACCCGGAATCCTGGCGAATCGTTCGGCCACATAGGCGATCAAGAACGTGATGGCGGCGGGCAGGATCACCGCGAGCGGCACCAGAACGCTCCACAACGGACCACGCCCACCGGTGCGGACCGCCTCGGCGCGCATGCTGCGCAGCACCGGCCCGCTCACGCGTCGGCCATCCCGAGCAGCAGGGTCTCCAGATGCTCGCGCGGATCGGCGCCGGCCGGGACGATGTCGTCGAGGCTGCCGGCTGCGGCAACCCGGCCCTGTTCCATCACCAACAGCCGGTCGGCGGTCAACGCCACCTCCCCGAGAAGATGGCTGGCCACCACGATCGCGCACCCGTCGGAAGCCAACTGGCGCAACAATTCCCGCAGCCAGGCGATGCCCGGCACGTCCAGGCCGTTGACCGGTTCGTCGAAGAGCAGAACCGGAGGCTCGGCCAACAGGGCGCTGGCGATGGCCAGTCGCTGCCGCGCCCCCATCGACAGTTGGGCGATGCGCCGGTGCCGGAGTCCGGCCAGGCCCACCTGGACCAGCACCTCGTCGATGCGCCCGCGGGCGATGTCCCCCAGCGCCGCCAGCCAGGACAGGTGGCGCTGGGCCGTATGTCGCGGGTCCATGGCCGTCTGGTCGAAATGCACTCCGAGCATCCGCGTGGGTTCAGCGCGACCATCAATACGCTTACCGCACAACGTAACCGTGCCGCTGTCAGGCCGCTCCAGGCCCGCGATCGCACGAAGCAGAGTGGTCTTGCCCGCACCGTTGAGACCGAGCAGTCCGGTGACCGTCGCGGGCGGAAACGACGCGGTCACACCGGCCAGCGCCGGAATGCCCGCGAAGGACTTGGTCAGTCCACAGACCTCGATCATCGCCGGGTCACTGGAAGTTGCACGGGATGGGCAGGCCCAGTGTGGAGATGCCGTTGCACATCGACTTGCTCGCCAGTTTCCACTGCCCGTCGATGTATCGCCATTCCGCGGGGATCTGCAGCGTCGGCTGCCCCTGACGGCTGCCGTTGATCACGGCGGTGTGGCTGGTGCCGTCGTGGGTTTCCGGTCCCGTCACGACGGCCGACCCCTTCGGGGCGCGGAAGATCCCCAGCCGGTAGACCATCTTCGGCACGATCACCGCACGCGGTCCGCCCTCCAGTTGTGCGGCCTTGACGTAGTCCGGCGCCTGGCTGGCCACGAGTAGCTGGATCTGGGCATTGAGCTCCTCCAGCGTGGGCACGGGCGCCGTGATGGCGAAGTCCTCGGCAGCTGCCGGAGGTGCTGACGAGAGTGAAAGGGGCACGAGAACAGCGCCGGCAACCAAGCAAATCAAGCGCCTCATCAGCGGTTCCTTAATTTGAAGGAGAAGTATTCGGTTAACCATAGAAGTTTGGTTAGCCTAAGACAACACCTTCGTCAGGACGCCGGTCGTGCGAGTTAGCCCGGAAACGCGTCAGAGCCGCAGGGCGGCGGCGGTGGCGGGGCCGACGATGCCGTCGACCTTGAGCCCGCGGGTTCGACGTTGGAATTCCTTCACGGCGGCTTCGGTCTGCGGCCCGAAGACGCCGTCCACCTCGAGATCCCCCGCGTAGCCCGCGTAGACCGTCTTGAGCCGGCGCTGCAACTGGGCCACCTGCGGGCCCTCCATGGGCCGGAACAGCAGGGTGTCGGTGTACTGACCCTCGGGTACCGGCGGACGAGGCGTGGGCGCCGGATTCGCGATATTGCCGATCCGCGCCTGGATGTCGGCGCGCAGGATGTCCATGTCGATCGCCCCGGGGTCCCACTTACCTTGCGCGCGGCCCGCATACTCCTTGTGCCCGATCGTGCGTTCGGAGGTTTGCGCCAGCCGGCGATTGATCGCGGCGCAGCACCGCACCAGCGCGAAATACTGTGCGTCAGGCCAGTTCTTGCGATGCGGCGCGGTGGGGCTGGTCCCGCTGTTGGCGCATTCGATCCCGATCATGTGCCAATTGCCCATGTTGGTCGGCAACCACGGATACATGCCGATGCCGGCGTGCCAGGCCACCCCGAGGGCCACCACCGTCACCGTGCCGTCGCGCGCGATGTGCAGCTGCGACAACGGGCCGGGAAGGTCCGGGCGGCCGTTGGCGATCGACGCGGCCGTCGCCGTGTCCGACCCGGTGTGATGCGCCATCACCCCGCGGATGTCCTTGAAATCTCCGTGCCCCCGCGTCCGCCACCCGGGATACTCGACGAGGTCGATACCTTCGGCCCGAAGTACATCGGCCAGCCAGACCGGGTCGCCGGTCCATCGCCCTGTCTGAGGCACTGGGATTCCTTTTCGTTGCGCAGCAAACCTTCTGTGGAATCAAGCCTACGCGGGACCGCCGACATCGCCCCCTACCCAACCGAACGGTCAGACAGGTTATCCGTCAACTACTTTGCTCGTTGTCACCTCACCTGGACCCCGATGCCGCACACCGTTCGCGAGCGCCTCGATCAGCAAATAGCCACCCAGGGCGGCGACAGCCCTTTCCGTACGCATTCCCGGCCGAATGTGCGAGCATCTGCGCATGGACCCGAAGGACGATCCCGAGGCCCGCATCCGGGAACTCGAGCGCCCACTGGCTGACGCCGCTCGCACCTCGGAACTCGGGACCGGCGGGCCCGCCGCTCCGCCCCCGACCCAGCCCTGGACATATGGGAACAACTTCCCGCCACCGCCCCCGGGACCGCCCGCGCCGTGGCCGGGCGATGAGCCGTATCCGGCTCCGCCGCAACCGCAGCGCAGCACCGGCAGCGCGCATTTGTTCCTGGTGTTCGGCGGATTCGCGCTGGCCCTGCTGGTCGGCGGCCTAGTGACGGCGTACCTGACGTTCGGCAAGCCCGAGGCAGCAGACACCGATGCCGATACCGACACGGTGACCGACAGCCAGTCGACGACCATCCGGCAGACCACGATCAACGGCGTGCCTCTGCCCGGATCCGTTGCACCGACCGAGGTTCCGGCAGGAGAGACGGTGATCGTCTCGGGGATCAACGAGCACAGGACCGTCGACTGCCGGGACAACACCGTGATCGTCAGCGGAATCCAGAACGAGCTGGAGATCACCGGCCACTGCATCGCGGTGACCGTGTCCGGCGTCGAGAACGTCATCACCGTCGAATCCGTCGAGACCATCGGGGTATCCGGATTCGACAACCGGGTCACCTACCGCACAGGGGAACCCGACGTGAGCAAATCGGGTCAGTCCAACGTGGTCGAGCAGGGCTGACCGGATTCGGCCACGGACTCCGGGCACCCGAGGAACTCGGACAACAGCGCGACCAGCGGTGCCGGATTGTCCTCGGGCACCCAGGCATAGGAGTCGTCGACGTATTCCAGCGTGGCCCGGGGTAGCGTCCGGGCCAGCCGCGCCGCCCCCTCGGCGGGGAAGTAGCGCTCCTCCCGCGGCCAGACCACCAGGGCGGGCCGGTCGTAGTCGACCAACCGGGGTGAGTACTCCGCCAGGTACGCCGGTGACAACCCGCCCAGGAAGCGCCGGAAATCTTTACGCACCAACTGATCACTGCGTAGCGGGCGGAGAAACTCCGCCATGATGTGGGCCGGGATGGGACGTTTGGTCGCGCCGCCATAGGTGATCCGGAGCCGTTGCAGGGGCTTCAGCCCGATGGCCTTCGACTGCAACCACCCGGCGCCGGGTAGCGATGCGAGCCGGGACAGCACCTTGACCGGCCACGGATCGGAGTCGAACGCGTTGGTCGCGACGAGCACCAGCGCCTCGACCCGCCGCGGGTAGCACGCGGCGACCACCTGCGCGATGTCGCCGCCGTAGCCGTTGCCGACCAGGACCGCCTCCTCGATGCCGAGCGCGTCGAGCAGATCGATGACGGTCCTGGCCAGACCGGGCAGGGTGAGATCGGCGCCGGGGACCGCCGGGGTGTGTGACCCAAGGGCCAGATCTGGTGCGATACAACGGATCTGGTCACCGAACCGGGCGTTGAGGCCGTCGACGACATGGCGCCAGACCAGCCCGTTGGCCACCAGGCCGTGCAGGAGCACGACGGGCCGGCCGTTGCCGTGTTCACGCACCCCGACCTGGCCGCAGGGCAGCTGGACCATCCGTCGGGAGTTGAGCATGTCCATGTTCACTACCTGTCCTCTCGCCGTGAGCTTCGGGACATAAATTAATACAGACTGTATGCAAACACATGAACGGCCGTACCGCAATACATACAGCTTGTTAAAATTTCCCGATGAGCGATGACCCCCGCGACGGCCGCGAACAGCGCAGTGAGGCGACCCGGTCCGCGCTGGTCGCCGCGGCCCGCGCACTGTTCGTCGAACGCGGCTACGCGGCCGTGTCCACGGGCGACATCGCGCGCGTCGCCGCAGTCACCCGCAACGCGCTCTACTACCACTTCCCCACCAAGGAGGCGGTGTTCCGGGCGGTCTACGAGAACGTGGAAGGCGAACTGGCCGCGCGGGTTCTGCCGGCAGCCCTGGCCCACGACACCAGCCGAGCGCAGCTCGAGGCGGGGATCGAGGAGTTCCTGGACGGCTGCCTCGACCCCACCGTCGCCCGCATCAGCGTGCTGCAGGCGCCGGCGGCACTGGGATTCGCGCAGATGCGCGAGATCGACAATCGCAACTACCTCGGCGCACTGCGCGACGGCATCCGCAGCGCCATCGATGCCGGGGAACTCCCAGACCTTCCCGCGGACACCCTCGCGTCGATGATCATCGGGGCGCTGGACGAGGCGGCCCTGCTGATCGCGACCGCCGACGACCCGGCCGCGGCCCGCCACGACGCGGGCCTGGTGGCACAAGCCCTGGTCGACGGCCTCTTTGTGGGCTGAGCTACAGCACCTTCGACAGAAACTCTTGCAGCCGAGGGTGTTTGGGGCTGTCGAACACCTCGGACGGGGTGTCGTCCTCGACGATGTTGCCGTCGGCCATGAAGATCACCCGGGAGGCGACCTCGCGGGCGAAACCCATCTCGTGGGTGACCACCACCATCGTCATGCCACCCTCGGCCAGGTCGCGCAGCACCTGCAGCACGTCACCGACCATCTCCGGGTCCAGCGCGCTGGTGGCCTCGTCGAACAACATGATCGACGGGTTCATCGCCAGCGCCCGCGCGATCGCGACGCGCTGCTTCTGACCGCCGGACAGCGTCGCCGGTTTGACATTGGCCTTCTCCGCCAGACCCACCTGGGTCAGCAGCTCCATCGCCCGCTTCTCGGCGGCGGCCTTGTCCATCTTCTTGGTCAGCAGCGGCGCCAGCGTCACGTTGTCGATCACCGTCATGTGCGGGAACAGGTTGAAGTGCTGGAACACCATGCCGATGTGCTGACGAACCTTGTCCAGGTTCACTTTTCGGTCGGTGAGGTCGAACTCGTCGACGGTGACCTTGCCCGCGGTGATGTCCTCGAGCTTGTTGAGGCACCGCAGGAACGTGGATTTGCCGGACCCCGACGGTCCGATGACGCAGACCACCTCGCCCTTGCTGATGGTGGTGTCGATGCCGTCGAGCACCACCAGATCGCCGAATGACTTCTTGAGGCCCTCGATGCGGATCTTGACGGTGCCCTCGGGCTCGGCGGCCGCGGCTTCCGGTACCAGCTGGGTCATTTCACCATCCTTTTCTCGAGCCGGTCGGAGAGTTTCGTCAGCGCCATGATGACGATGAAGTAGATGATGCCGATGATCAGCCACATGGTGAACGACTGGTAGTTGCGGGCGATGATCAGGCGTCCGGTCTGGGTCAGCTCGGCGATGCCGATCACCGACAGGATCGACGTGTCCTTGAGGGTGATCACGAACTGGTTGACGTAGGACGGGATCATGGTGCGGACCGCCTGCGGCAGAATGACTTTGCGCATGGTCGGCAGATACCCGATACCGAGGCTGCGGGCCGCCTCCATCTGCCCCTTGTCCACAGCCTGGATTCCGCCGCGCACGATCTCGGTCATGTAAGCACCGGCGTTGAGCGAGAGCGTGATGATGCCCGCGGTCAGCGCCGTCATCTGGAATCCCAGTGCGGTCGGTATGCCGAAGTAGATGAAGAAGGCCTGCACCAGAAGTGGTGTGCCGCGGAAGATGTCGACGTAGGTGGTGCCGATGGCCCGCAGAACTATCGATCGTGACACCCGGAAGAGACCGAAGATGATGCCGAGCACCAGCGCGATGGCGATGGACACCACCGTCAGGATGAGCGTCATCTTCAGGCCGGCCATCAGGAACGGGAACGTGCTCTTGATCAATCCGAAGAACGAGTTGTCGGCCTCCGAGGCGCCCTCGCCGAGGTACTTCTCGACGATCTCGTCGTAACGGCCGGAATCCTTGAGTTCCTTGAGACCCGCGTTGAACTTGCCCAACAGTTCGGCGTTGCGGCCCTTGTTGACGGCGAAGCCGTAGCTGGAGCCCTTCTCCTTCGGCGTCACGGTCTTGAACCCGTTGCCCTGCTGGATGCCGTAGGCGAGCACCGGGTAGTCCTCGAAGACGGCCACGGAATTGCCCGTCTTCACTTCCTCGAACATCGAGGCGGAATCGGCGAACGAGACGATCTGGAAGCCGTACTTGTCCTTGATCGACTCGGCGAACTCGGCACCCTGGGTGCCGTTCTTGACCGCGACCCGCTTGCCCTTGAGGTCGGCGTATGACTTGATGTCGTCGTTGCCGGCCAGCACGGCCATCTGCACGCCGGATTCGAAATACGGGTCGGAGAAGTCGAACACCTTCTTGCGTTCGTCGGTGATCGACATCCCGGCGATCACCCCGTCGGCCTGATTGGCCTGGACGGCCTGCAGGGCGGCGTCGAAGCCCAGCGGTTTGATCGTGATGTTGAACTTCTGGTTCGCCGCGATCTCGTTGATGAGATCGATGTCGATGCCGACGAATTTCCCGTCCACGTCCTGGAATTCGAACGGCGCGAACGTGATGTCGGTGGCGACGATATAGGTCTCGCCTTCGGCGGCGGCACGGGCCGGGGCCAGCATCGCGGCCCCGCACAGCCCGACCAGCAACGCCACGACGGCGGCCATCAGCCGTTGCGGGGACCGGAATACTCCGGCGATGCCCGCGCCCGACGCGGATTCGGCTCTCATCGTCCAGTCTCCTATCCAGGTGTGAAACGACGAGTCCTCACGCTATCGTCGCGACCGCGATTAGGGCGGGATTTCCGGGGGTACGGCGGAGGCCACCGGCCTAGCATCGCTGTATGGCCGAGCCCCTGAAGACGCCGCGGGAGCTGTTCGGGGACAAGTCACGGATCAAGTCACGGCCGTTCGGTAAGCGCAACGACGGCGTAGTGTTCAATGCATCCGGCGTTGTTCAGGTCGCGCCGGAACGGTTCCTCTTCATCGACAATCACGACCCCACAGCGGTTTTCGAACTCACCCTGGATCCGGACAACGACGAGCTGAAACAGATCCGGCGGCGCGGCCTGGTGGGCGTGACGGAGCAGCAACTCGGCGATCCCGAGGGCTTGACCCGCGTCGACACCGACGGCCGGACCTACCTCGTCGCGACATCCTCGTTGTCCGTGTCTGGTTCGCGGGTCAACGACGGCCTGGTCCGCATCAGCTACGCCGCCTCCGGTGACCTGCGGGCCGAACCGATGGCGGGGTTCCGGTCCTGGCTGCTGGCGCACCAGCCCACCCTGGCCGCGGCTGCGACATCCGAACCCGATGACGGCGGAGTCAATATCGAAGGGCTGGCGTGGGATCCGTTAGCCCGGGCGCTGCTGTTCGGGGTGCGCGGGCCGGCCGAGCCCGGCCAGGTGACGATCGTCGAGGTCCCGGCGCACGCCGGCGCTGCCGCGTGGACCACAGCGGCCCTCGGCGCTCCGGTCACCCGGACCCTGCGGGTGGCCCACTCGGCAGCGCTGCAGGGAATCCGCGACATCTCTTACGACGAGCGTTCCGGCCAGTTCCTGATCCTGCTCGGCAAGTCGTTGAGCAGGAAAGCCGAGCCGTTCGCGCTGTGCACCTGGACGCGCGGCGCCGAGGCACTGCGGGTCACCGGGGCACGCTTCGGCGAGTCGATGAAGCCGGAGGGCTGCACCGCCTTCTACCGGGACGGCAAGCGTCGGATCCTCATCGTCGACGACCGCGGCGGCTACGCGGTGACCGGGGGTTGAACCCTCAGTAGAAGCAGATCCGCGAGCCGAGCGGCTCCTGGTGGACCCGGGCCCGACCACCCGGGGTGAGGTCCATGCCGTAGGTGGCGTGCAGGTTCGTCCGCGCGCTCACCAGCCGCAGGTAGCCGCTGTAGGCGAAGTCGGCCGGTGCCGACGCCGACGGGACGACCGCGAACTCCTCGGCATGGTCGCCGTTGGCCGGCGCGCAGGTGTAGAGGTACTTGTGTCCTTGGTCCGTGGTCATGCTGTCACTGGCGTGCAACACGCGGCCGGAGGCTTGGCTGGTCAGCGTTTTGCGTCCGCCGCCGGCATCGGTGATCCGCCAGAGGTCGGCCGGATCGTTGTCGTCCTTCAAGGGCCAGTGATAGACCTCGAAGTTCTCCCGCACGGCCGCCCCCGGAGGGATGGTCTCGCTGTTGCTGGCGTGCAGCGCGGCACCGGCCTCCTCGTTCAGCAGGTAGACGGTGGTGTTGTCGGGGATCCCGGTCAACACGTAGGCGGCTGATTCGGCCAGCCGCAGCTGCTGACGCACGGTGGCGACCTGAGCGGCGGCACCGGGTACACCGAGATCGGCCACGACGTTCTCAAGCTGGTCCAAGAGTGGTTTGAGCACCGTCTGCTGGGACTGCCGGCTGAAGATCGTGTCGCGGTAGGTGCGGATCTGATCGAAGAGCTGCTCACGCCGGGCCGCGTCGTCCCGCACCAGCTGCGCGAGTACCGCGGCGCCGCCCAGCTTGAACCGGTGGTCGGTGCGCAACGTCTGGTCGATGCCCCACGGGATCAGCTTGAACTTGATGTTGCCGAGCCCGGGTGCCTCGACTGCCGTGACGTCGTTGTAGACGTAGGTGTTGTTGGTGTTGTTCGAGTAGCCGTCCCAGTGTTTGAGAAAGAACTCCATCGCATACAGCCGGATGAACTGGTCGATATCGAACACCTCTGCGGCCCCGGCGATCCCGTGGTCGGCGATGTGGCCGATGGCGAACTTCAGGTCCGCCTTGTTGTCGAACGCCGACAGGTCCTCGGTTGCGATGAGTCGCAGGCGGTCTGCAACGAAATCATCCCTGTGTTCGATTTCGTACAGATTTCCTTTCATGTTGCCGAAGTTACGTTCGATGTACCGCTTCATGATCGGTTCGGCATTGACGTAGACGCCCGGCGCGTTGACCCCGGGAAAGCCCTGTCCGATCGGCGTGCCGTTGACGAAGACGCGGACCAGGTTGCAGCGCGAATGCGGCAGCCCCGCCATCCCGAGCAGGTGGTATCCGAGCGGTTGGCGCACGTAGGACAGGTCCTGGATCGAGTTGTTCAGGGTCAGGTAACGCGATCCGAGCAGATCCTCGGCACGCTCCTCACTGGTGTCGCTGAACTTGCCGAAATCCAGGTGAATGCACGGCTTTTCACTGTTGATCGAGCCGCAGAAGGATTTCTTCTTGACTCCGACATCGCTGAATTCGGCCCGCGCGGGGAACGCGGTCCCGGAGATCTCGACCGAGGCTGCCTTGCGCCAGGTGTAGCGCGAACCGCCGTCCCAGTCGAAGTTGCATATTCCGCCGTCGGGCTGCTCGGTGCGCACCGCATCCCAGTCCGCTTGCGCCATAGCGATTCTGACGGTGAGCACATTGTCTGTTGCATAGAGCGCATCGAGCTTCTTCTGCTGTTGCGCACTCATCGGATCTCCCCCACGTCAGCACCTCTCGCCGCATCCCTGACGATCAGTGTGCGCGACACCAACACGAGTGGCCATCCAATTGCACTGCGCGGGAACAAGATAGTTGCACAGGAAAGGTCCCGTTCCCCACGCCATCGGCCAGTGGCAAACTGCGTGTTGAGCTTTACAAATCGCTCATCCTGTCCACTTCACAGTCTCGGGAAGCCCGGCTGTAAAAGAACGTTCGGTCCGAAACGTCGCATATAGAGGTAGTGCACTACGCGTGAGGATGAGCCGCCTGCGGCCGTACGTTTTCTTCATGAAAGCGCTGGAAAATACGGCGCTTGGTTCAGAGGAAGTTCGAAATGAGCATTTTCCATCCGGTTTCCGTCGACAAGCGCGAAGCCTCACAACAGACCGCACCGGATCGACATTCACACGAACCGGTGCTCATCACCGAACAGCAGGTGCTGTTCAGTACCGCGGCGGCAGCGGGTTCCCGAGGGGACCACAACGTCATCGCGATGGTGTCGCATGCGATGTCATCGGTGGCAGCGCGCTGGCACGCGAGTACTGAGCGGCGGCATGCCCGCTACTACCCGTCGCGGTGCAGCTACCTGGAGAACAGCCTGATGGCTCGGGAGATGGACCGGCTCTGATCACCCCGCCCGGGTCAGCTCGCCAACGCGGCCGGCGTGACCACCTCGGAGTATCGCGATGCGTCGCCGGCGATCGCCCGGCTGCGCTGTCCGTGGACGTCGACCGGGATATCGCCGGCCAGCGTGATCCGGCTGAGCCGGCGGAACTGGTCGTCGTAGTCGGCCACCGCGTAGTGCTGGGTGGCCCGGTTGTCCCAGATCGCCAGATCGCCGGGCTCCCAGCTCCATCGAATCGTGTTCTCCAGCTTGATGACCCGATTCTGGAGCAGCTGGAACAACGTGGCCGATTCGGCGGCGCCGAGGCCGACGAACTGTTTGATGAAGTGGCCCAGCAGCAATACCCGCTTACCGGTCTCGGGATGGACCCGCACCACCGGATGCTCGGTCTCGTAGTACACGGACTCGAACTCTTGCCGGTACTGACGGTGACCGTCGGCGAGTTCCTCGTGGCGCCCGTCGTAATCGGCCGCGTAGTCGTACTGGTTGGTGTGCACCGCCCACAGGTTCTCGACCAGCGCCCGCAGCGGCTCGGGCAGCAGGTCGTACGCCGCCTCGGTCGACGCCCACGTCGTGGTGCCGCCGTAGTCCGGCAGGGTGATCGCCCGCAGCAGCGAGGCCTTCGGGATGCGGTCGACGAACGTCACATCGGTGTGCCAGCTGTTGGCCTTGTCATACCGCGAGTCGATCGGCAGGATCCGGTCGCCCCGCGAGGTGACGGTCGGATGCGCTCCCGTCGGCGTGCCGAGCAACCGGGCGAATGCCAACTGCCCGTCGTCGTCGAGGTGGTCTTGGCCACGGAAGAAGATGACCTTGTGCTCAAGGAGGGCATCGTTGATCGCGGACACCGTGGCCGCGTCGAGGTTGCCGTTGACGTCGATTCCGTCGATGCGGGCCCCGATGTGGGCACCGAGCTTCACTACACGCAGAGAGGACACCCCGTCACGATCGGCGACGGGGTGTGGCAGCACCACGGTTGCGCTCACTACGAGCGCAAAGACCTTAGAAGGTCAGTCGATGCGGATGACGTAGGTGCCGTCGTCATCGCGCTCGATCTGACCGTCGAGGGCGTTGATCCACACCGGGGTGTCGCGTCGGGAACCGAGGAACGCGCTCTGCACGGAACCCCCGGGCTGCAGGTCGACGTTCCACTCGTCGTCCTGGGCGACGATGGTGAGGAGCTCCTCGCCATTGGCGCGGCGGATCGAGATCACCTGGCCGTTGGCGTCCAGGTCCTCCAGATCCGCGTCGTCGTCATCGAGGTACTCATCAACCTCGGCGTCATCGAAGATCTCGGCGTCCGAACCTCTGACATCGTCATGCACGCCGACGACTGTACTCAGCATCACGTCCACCGATGCAGACCCCGGCGGATTGAACCGCTAACGTGCATCCGACGTTTACAGGCTGTTCGCCCGGGGAACAAGATGTCCCGCTGTGGCGTTGGCGAGAAACATTGGTCTTGAACTTAGGAGGATCATTTATGGCTACCGATTACGACGCCCCGCGCGTCAAAGAAACCGACGAGCCCGCTGAGGAGTCGCTGGAACAGCTGGCCACGCGGCGCACCGCAGCCGACACGGCAGTCATCGACGAGGACGAGGTGGTCGATTCGTTCGACCTGCCCGACGCCGACATTTCCGGCGAGGAGCTGAGCGTTCGGGTCATCCCCAAGCAGGCTGACGAGTTCACCTGTTCCAGCTGCTTCCTGGTGCAGCACCGCAACCGGCTGGCCCTGCAGAAGGGCGAGCAGCTGCTCTGCGTCGAGTGCGTCTGACGCAACCGACGACCCTGGCCCGACAGCCGTTGTCCTAACGGCAGCAGTTCGGGTCGAGCACGGTGCACAACGCGACGAGCGAGTCCCGGCGCGGGCGGTGGTAGACGTTCATACCGCGCCGTTCGGACTCCACCATTCCCGCTCGCCGCAACTGCGACAGATGATGGCTGACCGTCGATTCGGCCAGACCCACCGCGGCCGCCAGGTCACATCCGCAGACCTCTCCAGCCTCCGCACTGAACAACAGCGACACCAGCTTCACCCGCACCGGGTCGGCCAGTGCTTTCAGCCGTAAGGCGATCTCCAGCGCTCCATCGTCATCGATCGGGCCGGCCGCCACTGGTGAGCAGCAGACCGGTTCTGAGGTGTCGACCACCGGCAACGCCTTGGGCATGCAACCATTCTGCCAGAGGATATTGACATACGTCGAAGAGGTGGCATCATCGATGCTGCCCGAATAGTTCGACATAAGTCGCAGAGGTTGGGAGCCTGACATGTCCCGCGCACAACTCGCCCTGAACGTCGATGATCTCGACGAAGCCATCACGTTCTACTCGAAGCTCTTCAATACGGTCCCGGCGAAGGTCAAGCCCGGCTACGCCAACTTCGCCATCGCCGCTCCCCCGCTCAAATTGGTGCTCATCGAAAACCCCGGGCACGGCGGGACACTCAACCACCTCGGTGTCGAGGTCGAGTCGAGCGACCAGGTGCACGCCGAGATCGCCCGTCTGACCGACGAAGGCTTGTTCACCGAGGAGGAGATCGGCACCACCTGTTGCTTCGCCACCCAGGACAAGGTGTGGGTAACCGGGCCCGCCGGCGAGAAGTGGGAGGTCTACACCGTTCTCGCCGACTCGGAATCCTTCGGCACCAACTCACCCGCACTCGATGGCACCGAACCCGGCGGCGCCTGCTGCACATCGTGAACCAGGTTGTCCCCGCGCGGCTTTCCACGCTGGACCGACTGCTACCGGTGTGGATCGCCGTGGCGATGGCCGCAGGCCTGCTGCTCGGAAGGCTCGTTCCCGGAGTCAACACCGCACTGAATCACGTTCAGATCGACGGCATCTCGCTGCCCATCGCACTGGGCCTGCTCGTCATGATGTACCCGGTCCTGGCGAAGGTCCGCTACGACCGACTCGACCGGGTGACCGGTGATCGCAAGCTGTTGATCAGCTCGCTGATCCTCAACTGGGTGCTGGGTCCCGCCCTGATGTTCGCGCTGGCCTGGCTCTTTCTGCCTGATCTGCCCGAGTACCGAACGGGTCTCATCATCGTCGGGCTGGCCCGTTGCATCGCCATGGTCATCATCTGGAACGACCTGGCGTGCGGCGACCGCGAGGCCGCCGCGGTACTGGTCGCCCTCAATTCGATATTTCAAGTGCTCATGTTCGCGGTGCTCGGCTGGTTCTACCTGTCGGTTCTGCCCGGCTGGCTCGGCCTTGAGCAAGCCCGCATCGACACATCACCATGGCAGATCGCGAAGTCGGTGACCATCTTCCTGGGTATCCCGCTGCTGGCCGGCTACCTGTCGCGCCGCATCGGTGAATCCGCGAAGGGCAGGGACTGGTACGAATCGACGTTCCTGCCCCGTATCGGCCCATGGGCCCTCTACGGCCTGCTGTTCACCATCGTCGTGCTGTTCGCGCTCCAGGGCGACCAGATCGCCGGCCGACCATTGGACGTCGCACGCATCGCGCTGCCGCTGTTGGCGTACTTCGCGATCATGTGGGGAGGCGGATACGCACTGGGAGCGGTCCTGGGGCTGGGCTACGAGCGCACCACCACCCTCGCGTTCACAGCCGCGGGCAACAACTTCGAACTGGCCATCGCGGTGGCGATCGCGACGTACGGCGCGACCTCCGGCCAGGCTCTGGCAGGCGTGGTCGGCCCGCTCATCGAAGTACCCGTACTCGTGGCGCTGGTCTACGTGTCACTGGGTCTGCGACGCCGGTTCACCACCGTGGGAGACAACCAACCCGTGAGGATCGGCCGATGACCGAGCGCCACCGCCCCAGTGTGTTGTTCCTGTGCACCCATAACGCGGGCCGGTCCCAGATGGCGATGGGCTACTTCGCTCACCTCGCAGGAGACCGGGCATCCGTGTTCTCGGGAGGCTCGGAACCTGCCGACAGAGTCAATGCCGCGGCCGTGGCGGCGATGGCAGAAGTCGGCATCGACATCGCGCATGAACAACCTCGGCGATGGACCGACGCGATCGTGGAGGCGGCCGACGTCGTCGTGACGATGGGCTGCGGGGATACCTGCCCGTACTTCCCCGGCAAGCGGTACGAGAACTGGGAGTTGGCCGATCCGGCCGGCCTCGGGGTCGAAGCGGTCCGTCCGATTCGCGACGACATCGAGCGGCGGGTTCGCGCTCTTCTCGAGGAACTCGGACTCGGCCCCACCGGCTGATTCTCCGGTGCCCCGTGGCGGTGGTCGCCTACCGTGACGAGCATGACTGAAGCCGCCATTCGACAGCGCATCGCCGACGGTGTGGATGCGATCCGCGCGCGCGACATCGACAGGCTCACGGCGCTCTATGCCCCCGATGTCGTCTCCTTCGACCTCGGGGCGCCACTGCGGTACGCGGGAGACGACAACAAGCGACGGGCCTGGCAGGAAGTCTTCACCGCATACACCGGCCCGATCGGGTACGACGTGCACGAGTTGACCGTCACCACCGAGGGCGACATCGCGTTCGTACACAGCCTCAACCACGTCTGCGGCACCCTGGCCAGTGGCCGCGACATCGACATGTGGCTGCGGTGGACGGCGTGCCTGCGCTGCGTCGACGGCGTCTGGGTCGTCACCCACGACCATGTCTCGGTGCCCGCCGATCTCGAGTACGGCAAGGCCGTACTGAATCTCACCCCCTGATCACGGTTCACCTGCCGATCTGCGCGAACCGCCCACGGTAGGCCTGATAGTTCATATCCTCGGACCTGCAGACCGACAACGACGTTGGGGGCGCGGATGACCGAGGGTGCGACGGCAGAAGCTCGACATGTCGAGCACAGCTACCACTTCGATCGGCACACCCCGCAGTATCGCGACCAGTTCGAGCCGATCACGTCCGAGATGCTGGGCGCCTGCCCGCTGGCCTGGACCGACACCTACGGCGGGCATTGGGTCGCGGCCGGCAGCAGCGAAGTCTTCGAACTCGCCCGCTGCCCACACATCTCGAATGACAACGACATCGTCGGGGAACGAAAAGGCTACCGGGGCATCAACATTCCGCGCGGCGAGGTGAGCACGCAGTTCCGCGGCGGCATGCTGGAGATGGACGATCCCGAGCACCGCGCCTACCGGACACCACTCAACGGCTACCTGTCACCGGCCGCCGTCGCACGGTGGAAGCCGGTGGTCGACGTGCTCGTCGGGGCGTGCCTGGACGAGAAGATCGAAGACGGCAGTATCGATTTCGTCGACGACCTGGCGAACATCGTTCCGGCGGTGCTGACCCTAGGCCTGCTGGGTGTCCCACTTGCCGAATGGGAGATCTACTGCGAACCCGCACACGCATCGGTGTACACACGGGCCGACTCCCCAGACGCCAAACGGGTCTTCGACCTGTCCGTGGCCTCCGCGGTCCACATGATGGGCCACGTTGCGGTGATCCGCGAGGATCCGCGTCCGGGGTTGATCGACGCCATGGTCCGGATGCGCATCAATGGCGAGCCGGCACCCGATTCGGAGATCCTGGGCATGCTCATGCTCCTGATCGGCGGAGGCTTCGACACCACTACGGCGCTGACCGCGCATTCGCTCGAGTGGCTCTCCGGGCACCCCGATCAGCGGGAGCGGTTGAGCCGGGACCGCGCTTCCCTGCTCGACTCGGCGACCGAGGAGTTCCTGCGATTCTTCACCCCGGCCCCCGGGGACGGCCGCACGATCTCCGAGGACATCGAGGTCGACGGCGTGCCGCTCAAAGAGGGTGAGCGGCTGTGGCTGTCCTGGGCGATGGCCAACCGTGACCCACGGGTCTTCGAGAACCCGAACGATCTCATGATGGATCGAACGGGTAACCGCCACTTCAGTTTCGGCCTTGGAGTGCATCGCTGTATCGGTTCGAATGTGGCGCGCACGGTGTTCAAGTCGATGCTCACCGGTGTGCTCGACCGAATGCCGGATTACCGGTGCGATCCCGGGGGCACCGTGCACTACGAGACCATCGGCGTCATCCAGGGCATGCGGCACCTACCCGCAACCTTCACACCGGGCCGCCGGACGGGGCCGGGTCTTGCTGAGACACTGGAGAAACTGCAACGGATCTGCGACGAGCAGCAGCTGGCCGCTCCGATCACCGAGCACAAGGCGACCGCGGTCATCGACTGAAAGTGAACGACATGAAACCCCTGATCACCACCCGACACCTGATCGTCACCGCCTGCTCCGCGGTCGCGATGGTGGCGGCGACTGCGGTCGTCGCCCTCCCAGCCCCGTCGACCGTGCTCGCGGACTGCCCCAATGGCGAGGACAACGACACCTACACCCAGAATTGTGTCCCCTATCTGGTACCGAACTCACCGAGCGGCAACAACCTGTGCCCGCCCGGGGTGAGCGGCACGGAATGCGGGTCGGCAGAAGTCCAGACGACCCCCA
Organism: Mycobacterium sp. 134; assembly: GCF_048282715.1. NCBI lineage: Bacteria > Bacillati > Actinomycetota > Actinomycetes > Mycobacteriales > Mycobacteriaceae > Mycobacterium > Mycobacterium sp. 134. Next base: position 1,449,085 of record NZ_JBLVUN010000008.1, on the reverse strand, counting down.
CCGCCCCGGTCGCACCGACCGGCCCCGAGCAGGAGCTCGAAGACGTGAGTACGCCGGACTTCTGACGGCGCCGCGAACATGACGACCGGATCCCGGGGCGAGGTCCAACTCGAAAATGACTGGTTCCGGGTCACCAAGTGGACGATCGAACCGGGCGGAGCGATACCGATGCACCGGCACGAGCACGAGTACGTGGTTGTCCCGATGGTCACCGACACCATGCACGTCGTCACCGCCGACGGTATCGAGATCGTCGCGGAACTCGTAGCCGGCCAGAGCTATTCACGCCCCGCGGGTTCCGAGCACACCGTCGAGAATCGCGGCGACGTCGAGACGATCGTCTTCGTCGAAGTGGAGCGGCTCGCCTAGCCAGAGCCCCGTCGCCGGCTGCCTCAGGAGGTGAGCATGGTCAGCGTCACAGCTCCGTTGTGGGTGGGATTGCTGATCGGTGCGGCCTTCAGTGTGCCGGCATCGTTGTGGGGAATCGGCAACCCCGAGACAATCATCCGAACTGCCCGGCTGGTGGACCGGCTCCTCCTCGGCTGTTTCCTGTTCGTCACCTCGGTAGGCGCCGTCCTGCTGTACGGCCTCTACGCGCTGGGATTCTCGATGCACTTCTCGCCGAGACCCACGTATCTGATCGGCGTCACCCTCGGCGGGTTGATGTTCGGCGCCGGTGCGGCCGTATGCGGCTACTTTCCGGGCACCGAGATGATCGCCCTCGGGGAGGGCCGCCGAGACGCCCTGGCAGCTCTGCCCGGCGGACTCCTCGGCGCTGCGGCGTGGACCGCGGTTTACCAGACCGATGCAGGCCGCTGGCTGGTGCACACCGCGGACCTCGGTGATCTCGTGGCAACCGGAAACGTCGCGAGTGTCCGCCCCATGCCCATGCTCGCAATCGCATTCGCTTATGCGGCGGCCGCGTTGATGCTGCTGTACTACCTGCCGCGATATGCGGGTGGACAGCACAGTTGTTTTCAGCACCTACGCACCACCAACACCCCGGTCGATGAACACGACCGAGCCTGCGCCGAGGACACCGCTGCCTACCTTGCCGAAGGTGCGGCCGTGCCGGCCCGGCCCGCCCTACTTTCGCGGCTGGCGTCACAGCGAGTGCCCAGCGCGACCTTCTTCGCGCGAGCCACCGCCATGGCGGCCACGTTCGTGGCCGCGCTCGTGGTTCTGTCACTGTTCCTTCGTCAGCCCTTCGGCATGTCCACCACCTACTCATGGATGGTGGGGCATCTCTTCATGCCGGACTTCGACTACAGCCGACAGGTCTTCGCCACAATCGGCTGGGAGCCCCTGGTCGTTCTCGGTGTCCTGCTCGGATCCCTTTTCTCGGCTCTGTTCATCACAGGTCGCTTCAACGCGTTCCGCCCCGTCATACCCCCCTCGTGGCGAAATCGATTCGGCCCCGGCCGCGCCAAGCGGGCGGCGGCATGCTTTGCGGGATCATTTTTCGTGATCTTCGGGGCCCGGATGGCCGGTGGATGCACCAGCGGGCACACCCTCAGCGGCGGTATCCAGTTGGCGGTCAGTGCATGGCTTTTCACTGCGGCCCTGCTCGTCGGAATGCTGCTCACCGCACGGGTCGTCTATGGCCACTGCACCTGGAAGGTGGACCCGGCCAAGGGCGAGCTGTGAACACCGTCTCGATCTCGATCTTTCGGCGGCCCTTCTTGCAGCTTGCCGACCGCACCTCACCTGCTGGACAACTTCCCCCGAATTGGGGGACGACGTGAGGCCACCGCGTTCATAATCTCGTTGCCATGGCGCACAACGGAAACAACGATTGGACCCAGCCCGCAGCTCTCGCCATCCCCCGGGAGGGCTACTTCGAACTGACCCGGGGACGGTACGGCCCGGTCTTTCCCCGGACCCCCGCGTGCTACGGCTTCAACATCATCGCCAAGGTGCTCGACGGCCACGAGCAGGCGATCCGCGACTACGGCAAGCAGCTCGAAGCGGCAGTCGCCGCACAGCCCGACGTGCTCGCCCCGCTCAAGCTGCACTACCTGCGCTGGCAGCTCTTCGACGTCGGCTCGGGTCTGCACTTCCAGTACCAAGGCATCTTCGACACCGACTTCGACAAGTACACCGAGGACGCCGTCAAACTGTTCAGCTCGACGGGCATCACCACGGCGTTCACCCACCTGGAGGGCTTCCCGGAGGACTGGAAGACCAACCCTGAGGCCTTCATCATGTTCGTCCGCGACCACCAGGTGCCCAGCTTCCTGGAATACGGCGAGTATCCGTACGTGACGTCCGAGGAGGTCAAGAAAGCGTTGCGGCTCAAGGCCGCGTTCTCCGACATGCTGGACCAAATGCAATGACAGCCCTCGAATTCGACGACATCCAGCACATCATGCTGACCGGTACGCCCCACTTGACCGGTCGGTACGAGTTCCTGTCCTTCGACACTCCCGAAGCGGGACGAGCCTGGCTGGCCGAGATGGTCCCCCTCGTGCAGTCGGCCACCGATGTCCGCGAGACCGTGAACGTCTTCAAGCGTTGGGTCAACCTGGCCTTCACCTGGAACGGGTTGCGCGCATTGGGAGTTGACGAGCAGTCACTGGCGTCCTTCCCAGCCGAGTTCCGGGAGGGCATGGCGTCGCGCGCCGACATCCTCGGGGACACCGGCGCGGCCGCACCGGAACACTGGGCGGGCGGGCTCGCGGGCGACGATCTGCACGCGATCGTCATCCTGTTCGCCCGGGACGAAGAGGAACGTGTCCGGTGCGTCGGCGAGCACGACGCACTGCTGTCCCGCTGCCCCGGGGTGCGGTCACTGTCGCATTTGGATCTGGCCGCCACCGCGCCGTTCGAGTACGACCACGATCACTTCGGCTACCGCGACCCGGTGTCCCAGCCGCAGATGAAGGGTTCGGGCGAGGAGCTGATCCCCGGCTCGGGCGGGGCGCTGGCACCGGGTGAGTTCCTCCTCGGCTATCCAGACGAAGAGGGGCTGGTGTCGAACCAGCCCACCCCCGAGTCGCTTTCGCGCAACGGTAGCTACCTGGCGTACCGCCGGCTGGAGGAACATGTCGGGGTCTTCCGCGACTATCTGAAGCAGAACGCCGAGGGCGCCGAGGGCGAGGAGCTGCTGGCCGCCAAGTTCATGGGCCGCTGGCGCAGCGGTGCGCCGTTGGTGCTGGCATCCGAACACGACGATCCGGAACTGGGTGCGGATCCGATGCGTAACAACGACTTCGACTACGGTCAGATGGATCCGCTCGGCTATGCCTGTCCGCTCGGTTCCCATGCCCGCCGCCTGAACCCACGCGACACGGAGCCGAACCCGAATCGCCGCAGGCTGATCCGGCGCAGCGGCACCTACGGGCCGGCGCTGCCCGACGGCGTCACCGACGACGGGATCGAACGTGGCGTCGGGATGTTCCTGATCTGCGCCAGCCTGATCCGTCAGTTCGAGTTCGCCCAGAACGTCTGGATCAACGACGCGGCGTTCCAAGAACTCGGAAACGAACACGACCCCATCTGCGGCACCCAGGACGGCACGCTGGACTTCACGATCCCGAAGCGGCCGATCCGCAAAGTACACAAGGGATTACCCGCATTCACCACGCTGCGCGGCGGGGCGTACTTCTTCCTGCCCGGCCTGAACGCGCTGCGTTACCTGCAAGACCTCGGGGCCCTTAGAAACAAGGAGACAGCATGAGCACCCCTGCCCGCACCTACAACCAAGCCCATATCGCCCGCCCGCACAACGGGAAACGACGCGTGTCCATCTATTGGTCGTGGAGCTACCCGTGGGAGGTCCAGCGCGACCCGACGTTGCTGTACAACCGGTTCTCAACCATGACGGAGGTGCGGCTGGCGACCTGGCCCGCTTATGCAGGACCCGAGTACGACCCCCGCGAATTCTTGCAGGGCATCGACGGAACGCTGGAACTGTTTCACCGCTCGTCCTTGTTGTTCCAGGACGTCGCCGGCGAAGCGACCGGGCATCCGGTGGCGGTGTTCCAGCGGGTCGATCAGGCCGGGTACCGGTTGCCGATCGATGAACGCATCCTGGACGACACCGACACCCTGATGATCTTCGGCCTGGACCACCTGCTCGGCGACGAGGCCGCCACCGACGACGAGATCGCCGCGATCCAGCAGTGGTTGAAGCGTGAGGGCACCTGCCTGATGCTGGCACCACATCACGACGTCGGGTTCACCGACGACAAGGAACAGCAGCAGATGGAGTACCTGCACCACGGTGATCCGCTGACCCCGCGAATCCAGCGCTTCAGCGGCTACGCCCGGTCACTGCTGACCGGACTGAACATCCCGGTGCACAACACCTGGGGCCTGCGTCCGGCCACGGTCGAGGGCACCAGACAGATTGTGCCGCTCACCCGATTCCACGATCTGGATTCCGCCGGCCTGCTGAAGGACGTCACGACGCTGGCCTTGCATCCGCACCTTCCGCACTATGAGCTGACCGCGCCCGAGGGGCCGGATCTCAGAGTGCTGGGCCGGCAGTTGATCGACCAGACCCGTCCACATCCGTTCACGCTGGCGGGCAACACCGAGTTCAACGCGTTGATCCACATGCCACCGTCCGGTGACCGAGCCGGAGACATCGTGCTGGTCGACTCCACCCACTTCACGACGCTGTTCGGCGCCAGTGACAGCCTGAAGTCCTTCTGGCGCAACCTGGTCACGATGGCTTGATGGGGGCCGGTATGAACGATCTCCTCCTGCGGGGTTCGAATATCGCCGTCGTCTTCTTCGTGGTATCGAGCACCCTGGCGGTCGGCCTGGGCTTGACCGTCGGTCAGATTCTGGCCCCGCTCAAGAACATTCGTGTAGTGGCGCTGTCCCTGGCGGCCAACTTCGTGCTGGCCCCGCTGGCCGCGTTCGGGCTGTGGCGGGTGTTCGACTTGGACGACCCGCTCGGGATCGGGCTGCTGTTGTGCGGGCTCGCGGCCGGCGCACCGTTCCTGATCAAGCTCGCCGAGTTCGCGAAGGCCGACATGGCCTTCGCGGTGGGCCTGATGGTGCTGTTGATGGTGGTCACTGTGGGATACGTGCCGCTGATCCTGCCGATCTTCGTCTCGGGCACCGCGGTCGACCCCGCCCAGATCGCGATGTCCCTCGTGGTGCTGATGCTCATCCCGCTGGCCGCGGGCCTGCTGCTGCGGGCCCGCGGACCCGGCGTGGCCGCCCGGCTCCAGCCCGTGATCGCGAAGGTCTCCACCGTCAGCATGATCCTGGTGATCGCGTTCACCATCGCCGCCCATTTCAACAGCGTGCTGTCGGTTTTCGGCACGTTCGGCATCCTGGCGGCCGTCATCTACACGGTGATCTGCGCCGGGATCGGTTGGCTCATGGGCGGTCCCGGGACGCGGGAGGTGCTGGCGCTGGGGACCGCCCAGCGCAACGCCGCGGCTGCGTTCGTGGTCGCCGGCCAGAACTTCACCGATCCCAAGGTGGTCGTGATGATCACCGTCGTGCTGATCGCCGAGTTTCTGATGCTGTTGCCGTTCGCGCGGCGGCTCGCGCGGACTCGCTGAGCAGCCCGAGCCGGTCGGCCTCGGCCACCGCCGCGGCGCGCGAGGAGACGGCGAGCTTTCGGTAGATCGACGTGGCCTGACTCTTCACGGTTTCCCGGCCCAGGATCAGCTCGTCGGCAATGCGCTGCAGAGACAGATGGGTGGCCAGGTAGGGCAACAGCCGCAGCTCCGCCGTCGTCAGCGCCGACCGTGCACCGCGGGCCGTTCGGGCTGCCGACAGGGTTCGGATCCGGTCCAGCCACTGCCCGACGCCGACGGCCTCGGTTTCACGCCGGTGGGCTCGTTGCGCCTCGACCAGGTGCCGGTCGCACAGTTCGGTGTCGTCGATTTCGACAGCGGCACCGGCGACCAGCACGTGCGCCATCAGGGCGGTGCGCGCGGACAGATCGCCCAGCCGGTCGACGAGCCGCTCGGTCGCGCTGACGGCCGAGCGCGCGCCCGCCACGTCGCCGCGCCGGGCCCGGACCAGCGAATCGACGGCGTAGACCACCACCATCGGGACCATGTCGGACAGGTCCCGTGAGTCGACGATCGAGCGCGCGGACGCGGTGTGCTCGACGGCGGCCGACAGATCACCGTCGAGCAAGTCCAGCGCGGCGAGATGTGCCAACGCCGCAGCCTGGAATCCGGGCAGATCTTCGGTCACCGGCAGCGCGGATTCCAGGGTGGCCCGCGCCTGCGCGGCTTCGCCGAGCATGGACAGCGCGGCGCCCTTCATGGTGGTGGCCGCGCCCCACCATGGATTCACCAGGTGATCGCCTGCGCTACAAACTGTTTCGGCGTGACGGATGACCTTCCGCACGCCCCCGACACCGATCAGTGAACCGATCAGCGCCGCAGCCACCTCGACCGAGGGCGTGCCGTCGGAAAGCGGTTCACCGGTGTCCGCCGCGCTCGCGGTCAGCAACGACCGCTGGATCAACTCGGCGTCACCGTTCATCACGCCCAGCCACGCCCGCGCGATCGCCGCGTCGGGGTAGTCGGTGAAGGTCTGCTCGTCGATCAGGCTGAGCCGCCGGGCCAGCACACCGACACGACCGTCGAAACCCAAGCGGACGGCGTCCATGCCCACCAGCGCGGCCGCCTGAGGGCGGTCCTCGGCGGCCAGCGCCTGGGTCAACGCGCCGTCGACGTCACCGGCCTTGGCCAGCCGATCCGCCGCCCTCGCCGCCAGCTCCCGAAACCGGTCCGGATCGCGGTCGCGCAATCGGGCCCGCAACAGATCACCGAACAGCTGGTGATAGCGGTACCAGACATCTTGGGCGTCAAGGGAAACCAGAAACATGTTGCCCGACCGAGTGATTGCGTCGAGCATCGCAGCCGAATCGGTACGTCCCAGCAGAGCATCGAGCTCGTCGGCGCAAAAGCGGTCCAGGACCGCTGATTCCGTCAGAAACGTGACGGTGTCGGGTTCGAGCTGACTGAGCACCTCCTCCACCAGATAGTCGGCCACCAGCCGGTGCCTGCCGGTCACCACCTCAGCGGGCGCGCCATCGCGCAGCGCCATCGCCGCCATGACCACCCCGGCCGCCCAGCCCTCACATTTGTCGAGGACGCGCGCAATCGTGGCCTTGTCCATGCATGCACCGAGGGCCGCGAATGCGGCCGCACCTTCGGATCCGGACAGCTTCAGCTCCGGAATTCCGATCTCGACGACATCGCCCTGCAGGCGGCGTCGCGCCAGATCGAGCGCGGGCATCTGCCGGCCGATCAGCGCCGGCGTCGTGGAATTCGGAGCCAGGTCCACCACTGCGCGCAGGGTGTCGACGGCTGCGCTCGCCGACAGTTCGTGAACGTCGTCGAGCACCAGGACGACGGGCCCGCAGCTCTCGAGCGCCTGGACGAACGCCGACACCAGTTGGGTTTCGGCGCGGCCCGCGCCCTGTAGATAGTGCAGCACCGCCGGGTCGATGGGCCTGATCTGGTTCAGCGCCGTGGCGAGATGCAGCAGCAGATGCGCGGGGTCGTTGTCGAGGTTGTCCAGCCGCGCCCAGGCGAACGGGCGTTCGTCGGCGTCATCCCACTGCACGACCGCGGTGGTCTTGCCGTACCCCGCGGGGGCGGCGATCGCCACCAGCCCGGTGCGATCCCGCAGTACACGGGCAATTCCTGGGCGGGAAACACCGGCGCGCGCGGTGGCCGGCCGTCCGACGGTCGCCACCGGAATGTGCGCCGGCCAGGATCCTGCTCCCACTTTCGTATCCTAGGCCAGACGAGATCCCGCAGGTCCGAACGCGATCTGGTTGCCCGGGGTGGCTGGGATCGATCGTCGTCGCAGCCTGACCGATCGGTACAGCGGTGGCATCCTGGCAAGGTGGGACTGATCATCCGGCTGGTGGAACTGCTGATCATCCTCGTCCCGGTGATCGGCGTGATCGTGGCGGCGATGAAAGGGCTGGGAGCGGTTCGTGGCCGGGGCATCGAATCCGCTGCCGACACAGATGTGGATCCTGGGCCCGATCGGTCCCCCGCGACCGAATCGGGTCGGTGGCGAGCGATCCGCCGCACCATCGAAGAACACGACCGGACCGACACCCGGTGGTTGGAATACGAGCTCGATCTGGTGAAGCTGCTGAACTACCCGCTGATGACCGATATGCGCGAACCTGTCACCCAGCAGTTCCACCGCGCCAAGTTACGGGCAGATCTGCTCAGACCGATCGCCGCGGAAGCCCTCGTCAACGACCGCGACGCCTTTGTCGAATACCGCGAGGCCGTCGAGGACTACGCATCGGCGTTTCACGTCGCCGAGAGCGAGGCCATCCGGACGCGGCGTCGCCACTTCTCCGAGGCCGAGCAGCAGCGCGTCAGCCGTGCCCAGAGCATGTTGCTGGTGGCTTCGGACACCACGGCGACCCCTCAGGAACGCGCGCGGGCATACAGCCTGGCTCGACGAGAGCTCGACGGTCTCATGGTGTTGCCAGAGCGAACCCTGGCGCAGATCGAACGCGGGATATCGGGAGAGCTTGAGGGCGGCGGCGGGGCGAACGCCACGGAATGAGCGCCGCCGGATCATTGCCGCAGTTCTCCTCGGTGAGGCTTGAAAGCCTGGTTACACCAACGATTTACCCGAATTGGCCTGAGCCACCCGTCAGAAGTGCCAGCGGGTGGTCTTGACGCGCTCCTGAAACGCCTCGAGTGCCGCCAGGTCCTTCTTCATCAGCGGCTTGTTGACCTTCTCGGTGAAGAAGTCGATCAACGGACCGGCGAAGAAAGCGGTCATCACGGTCCCGATACCGACCTGTCCGTGGAACGTCAACGCCAACGCGACGAACGCGAGGTCCTGGGCCACCCGCACCACCCGGTACGGCAGGCGCGTGTGATCGACGATGATCGGGGCGATCGCGTCGTAGGGGGCGTTGCCCAGCGCGGCGGTCATGTACATCGACGCACCGGCGGCGAACAACGTGATCCCGACGAGGAACATCACGGTCTGCACCAGCCGGGTCGGCTCGCTGGGGACCATCGGGCCCAACAGGGCCGAGAACCATTGGACGAAGTACCCCGTCATCACCATGTTGATGACCGAGCCGATCCCGATGTACATGCGACCGAAGAAGAAGACCGGGATCAGCAGCACCGCATTGCTGATCAGCTGGTACGTGCCGAGGTCGAGACCGATCGTGTTGCTGATGCCGATGTTGGCCGCGGTGTAGGGATCCACGCCGACCTGCGCGACGCGCAACACCGCCGACCCGAATCCCAGGACAGCCACACCCACGAGCGCCCAGAACGACCGCCGCCAGTAGTGCATGTTCTGACTACCCACAATCCACGACTATGGCAGAGCTAGGCGGCTATTCACGGTCGACGCGTTGAAATTGCACACAGGGCTGTGATCCGGCAGGAATCACGACCCTGTACGCAAACTCAACGCATCGGCGCTGGCGTTCTAGGAAAGCTTCGTCAAGGTGAACGAGAATCGCTCACTGCGCTCGGCCGGGCCACAGTCGCTCTTCTCCCAGGTGGCGAAGCCATTGCCGGTCAGTGTCGCGTCGTCCCAGGAGAGGGTGCGTGAGGCGGTGAGCGGGGTGCCCTCGCAGGTCCCCGCGTCGGGCCAGGGGCTCACCATCGTCCAACGCCCGCTGTCCAGGTGGGCCTGGCCGCCATACGGCGCCCAGGTCGCGCCGCCGGTGGCCGACACGTCGGCGCATCCCGCGCCACAGGACGTGACGGTCCAGGTGCTCCACGTCGACGGACCGTCATGGTCATAGCGATAGGTGCCGTTGAGCTCTTCGGCGGCAGCCGGGCCCGCGAAACCGACAGCCGTCCCGGCGAGAACCATCGCCGGAATAAAGCCCATGACAAGTCTCACGATCGCACTCCCTGAAGTCGCCCCGACCCGGTGCCCATAAATTGACGCGCAGAGCATCTCACACGAACACGCCTCGGGGACAGCAGGATTGGCCGGGGCTTCGGCCACGGAAGGTGCCGCACTTAGCTGGCGAGTCACGACTACCACCGGTACCGGTGGGCAGACCCTCCCCTGGCAGTTAGCGGGATTCGACCTCGAACTCGACCAACCCGGCCGTGCGGGCGTTGACGACGACGTGCTCCCAGCTGATCACCGCCGCCGCGATCACCGTGATGGCGGTCGCGAAACCGGCGAGTGAGGCCAGCACCGTCGCCCACTGCCCGTCGGTGGCGACACTGAGCAGGACAGCGACGACCGCGCCGGCGAGTACGAGTCCGGCGGCCGGCACGCTCAGCGGCCAGTCGCGACGCCGGATACCGGACGCGGAGTCCGTGCTCGCCCGGCGTGATGATTCGATCGGCGTGGTCATACAACCCACTGTCCCCGCGCTGGCTGAGCAGGGATGAAGCGTTTCCTATGGAAATGATCTGAACCGAACTGCCCGCCGGCAAAACCGCTCGATCCCTACTTGCGCACGCTGCACCGCTATCGTGGTCCAACATGGCCAACTTGGATCGTCGAAAAATGATGATGTTGTCAGGTCTGGGCGTGATGGCGGCGGCACTGCCCGCCCCGCAGGCTCAGGCATTCCCGACCAAGCCCCAGACACCGCCCGTTCCGGCGCCCTCAGCGCCGCAGGCTGCGACGAACTACGTGTTCGCGGACGAATTCGACGGGGCAGCGGGCTCCGCGCCGAATGCGTCGAAGTGGACCATCGCGAAGGCCCGCGAGACCATCAAGGACCCCACCTACTGGGAGCAGCCCGGCCGCATCGGCCAGTACCGCGACGACCGCAAGAACGCGTTCCTCGACGGCAAGGGGAACCTCGTCATCCGGGCCACCAAGGAAGGCGACGCCTATTACGGCGCCAAGCTGGCCAGCGTGTGGGAGGGCGGTGCCGGGCACACCTGGGAGGCGCGGATCAAGTTCAACTGCCTGACCGCCGGCGCCTGGCCGGCATTCTGGCTGGGCACCCTGGGCGAGGGCGAACTCGACATCGTCGAGTGGTACGGCAACGGCAAATGGCCGTCGGCCACCACCGTGCACGCCAAGTCCAACGGCGGCGAGTGGGAGACCCACAACATCGCCGTCGACACCGGCTGGCACACCTGGCGTACCCAGTGGGACGCCAACGGCGCCCGGTTCTGGCAGGACTACACCGAGGGGGCGAAGCCCTACTTCGAGGTTTCGGCGAGCCAGCTCCCTGACTGGCCGTTCAGCCAGCCCGGCTACACGATGTTCGTGGTGTTGAACCTCGCGGTCGCGGGCTCCGGTGGAGAAGACCCCAGCGGCGGGACCTACCCGGCCGACATGCTCGTGGATTACGTGCGCGTCTGGTAGCCGGTCTCAGGTCAGGTATCGACTTTCATCTCCACCAACACCCGGCGCAGCAGCTTGCCGGTGGCGTTCCTGGGTAGTTCGTCGATGAACACCACGTCGCGAGGCACCTTGTGGCGCGCCAGGTTCTCTTTGACGTACTGCTTGATGTCTGCGGGGTCCTGCGCCGCGCCGGGCTCGGAAACGATGAAGGCGCGCAACCGCTTTCCGAACTCGACGTCGTCAACACCCACCACGGCAACCTCGGCGACATCGCCGCGTTGCTCCAACAGGTTCTCCACTTCCTGCGGGAAGACGTTCTCACCGCCGGAGACGATCATGTCGTCGTCGCGGCCCTCGACGAACAGCAGCCCGTCGTCGTCGAAATGGCCCATGTCACCGCTGGACATGTAGCCGTCGATGATCTGCTTGGTGCGGCCATCGGTGTAGCCCTGGAACGGCGCGCCGTTGCGGACGAAGATTCGACCGCGACGGTTGCGGCCCTCAAGTCGCTGGTCGTTCTCGTCGTAGAGCACCACCTCGCAGGTGACCGGCGCGCGGCCCGCGGTCCCGGGCGCGGCGCGAAGCTCGGCGGGGGTGGCGACGGAGGCGATGGCGCACTCGGTGGAGCCGTACATGTTGTAGAGAACATCGCCGAACGTGTCTTGCACCCTCGTGGACAGCTCAGGGCTCAGTGCCGACCCGGCGATCAGGATCACCTTCAGCGACGACGTGTCGTACTGGGCGATGACGTCGGGGCCGAGTTCGACGATCCGGTGCAGCATCGTCGGGACCGCCACCAGCATGTCGGCCCGGTGTTGCGCGATGAGTTTCAGTGTGCCCTCGGCATTGAACCGCCTGGCAGTCACGATCTTGTTGCCGAACGCCGCGCCGACCCCGTAGGTGGCCCACCCCGTGCTGTGGAAGATCGGCGAGACGATGACCATGGTTCCCTTGCGGGGGAACGGGATTCGGTCGATTATCTGCGCCGTCGCCAGTGGAGACACCGCACCGCGCGGCGCCCCCTTGGGTAGGCCGGTCGTACCGCTGGTCAGGATGACCGAGCCGCCGGCCTTCGGTGGCGGGGGAAGTGGCGCAGTGGAATTCGTGGTGACGATGTCGTCGAGGGTCTGCGCTCCCGCGGGCAGCTCGGCGCCGTCATCCACCCAGGTGAGCACGCGGGGCAGATCGGCGGGCAGCGCGTCGAGCAGACCGAGGAACTCGCTGTCGTGCAGCATCACGCCGACCTTCTCGCGGTCGCAGACCTGCGCGAACTGGGGTTTGGCGAACCCGGTGTTCATCAGCACCATCCGGGCGCCGAGCTTGCCACACGCGGCCATCGCGAGAGCCAGACCGCGGTGGTCGCGGCACAGCACGCCGACGACCGATCCCGCCGTGACGCCGAGAGACTGCAGGCCACGCGCAAATGCCCACGATTGATCGTCGACCTGCTGATACGTCAACTGCCCGCGCTCGTCGACGATCGCCGGCAAGGTCGGATATCTGTGGCCACCCTGGATCGCCATCGTCGCCTGAGGTCCGTAAACGGGCGCGAGTTTCGCGGCCCGAACCGTCGACTTCAGGTCTTTCAGGTCGATGATGCCGGTGTCGGTGAGCCGCTTGACCGCGTGCACCGATTCGGTCACTTGTTGCAGGGTGTGTCGAATACCGGTCAGTCCAGCCACCATGCGGCCCATTGTGTCGTGTGGACCGACAGCGCAGCGGGGGATTGCGCGGATCGACTACAGCCGGCCCGCGGCATAGGCCGCCGCATCGTCGACCCGCCCGGTCTGGATGTAGGCGTTGTGTGCGCGCATATCCCAGCCACCTTCAAAACAGATCGGATCGTTGGGCACACACATGTCGATCATCTTTCCCGCGTAGAGCGGGCTGATCGCCGGAAGCGGGCCGGGCGACAGGCCGTCGGCGAAAAGGGTTCTGGGACCGCCGAAGTCGGCCACCGCCGCGACGTGGTCACTGATACCAGGCGGGAGATCCGTACTGGCCATATCGATGACTGCGGCACCCTGGGAGAACCCGCCGAGCACCATCTTGGTGTTGGGACAGTTGGCCGCCATCGACTGGATGTGGGCGCTGGCGTCCCTGGCGCCGGCGGTCGAGCTGTTCGCGAAGTCGTTGGTGGCCGGGTAGTTGACCGCGTACACCCCCAGCGAGCGCCCGCCGATCCTCGAACGGAGCGAATCGACGAACGCCTGCCCCACTCCCCCGACGCCGGGCGGCTCGGTGGTGCCGCGGGCAAAGACGACTTCGACGTCGGGGCAGGGGGCTGCCGCGGCGGCCGGGACGTTGAGGAAGCCGACGGGCACGGCCCCGGTCAAGACCGCGACGGCTCCGAGGACACGATGCGCCTGTGCTGTCTCCATGTTGGGTTGTCGCATATGGACCCCTGTTTGTGACATCGGGCGAGTCGCGCACCCGGCTTCCGGATGCCGTGAGCGGTGACCCTTGTTACCCTCACGTCAATTTAACAGCATTCGCACAGGGGGAACATGAGCGCTCGACCGATTCTCGTGGCTGGTATCGCTCTCGCAAGTACGGCCGTGCTGGTCGGGGCAGCCCCGCCGCCGGCGCGTCCACAACAGGCGGCGGTCACGGCAGCAACTCCGGCGCCGGCTACGCGCACCATCACGGTCGACCAGCTGCGACTGTTGGCGGCGCTGTACCCGATGCCGCTGAGCGATGTCACGTTCGACGACCTCGCCGCGGCGTTCAACGGTGACTACGGCCCGTGGGTCCTCGAGGACGACGTCTACTACCCCACCGAGGAGCCGAGCGCCCCGTCCGGACTGACCGGCCTGGGCTACTTCCTCAGCGACGCCGCGCTGCTGTCGCTGGTCGGAACCAACCTCCCCCTCATCTCCGACGCCGCCGACTTCGCCTACAGCAACATCACCAGCTACTACTTCGAGGTCGGTGGCGCCGCCGCGCTCCACGTCGCCCTGGCCGAGGCCACCGGCGGACCCGACACCACCTTCGGTCAACTGCTGCAACAGATCTTCAACCCGTCGGCGGCGCAGGCGATCACCAGTCTGGCCGCGCTGGGGGCGCTCAATCCGGTGCCGCTGAGCGATGTCACGTTCGACGACATCGCCGCGGCGTTCAACGGTGACTACGGCCCGTGGGTCCTCGAGGACGACGTCTACTACCCCACCGAGGAGCCGAGCGCGCCCGCCGGGCTGACCGGTGTCGGCTACTTCCTCAGCGACGCGGCATTGCTGTCACTGGCCGACACCAACCTCCCGGTGATCTCCGATGTCGCCAACTTCGCCTTCGACAATGTGACGAGCTACTACTTCGAGGTCGGTGGCGCCGCCGCGCTCCACGTCGCCCTGGCCGAGGCCACCGGCGGACCCGACACCGCCTTTGGCCAAGTGCTGCAACGCATCTTCAACCCCGATGCCGCCGCCGGCGTGACAACGAGCCCCGCCGTCGGGGCGCGTTCTCTCGGCGTCTCGAAGGCAGTGGAGTCCGGCTCCCCGACCCAACTTCCGAAGGTGCAGCCCAAGCTCGTCACGGTTGGCACAGAAAAGGCGGCTGCAGAAGATCAGGTCAGCACGGCGGAGACACTGGATTCCAGCACCGATGCGCCCGAGTCGGGTCCGGTCAAGAAGCGCCCGAAGCTCAACGTGACGAAGGCCAATCCGCTTGCCCAGCTGCGCAATGAGGTGAAGTCGAACGTGAACGACTCGGTCAAGGCCGTCGGCAAGACCGTGCAGAAACTGACGGGCAAGGGCGCCGCACAGGAGACCAAGAAGCCCGCCGACGCGAAGCCGGCCGATGCCGAGAAGCCTGCCGACAAGAAGGGCGAGGGCGGGAACGACGCATGAGGCCCGCGGCCGTGCCTGCCGGTTAAGGCTCGATCGTCAACATCCCGCGGCAATCGCCGAGCGTGAGGAGGGACAGCCGGTGTACTGAAACGCCGCGCGGACCCCGATGTCCACGGCATGGTCGGCGAACCGCTCGTAGTACCTGCTCAGCAACGTCACGTCGATCGCGGCCGCGATCCCGTGGCTCCACTGGGGATCCATCACCTTGCCGAACAGGCCGCGGTGCAACGAATCGATCCGGTCGTCGTCGTACCGCAGCTGGTTCGCCCTGACCGGATCACCGGACAGCACGACATCTCTTGCAGCACTGCCGATCTGCACCGCAATGGCAGCCATGTCGGCGAAGACGATGCTGATGTCCAGCGGCACGGCGCGTTGCGGGTGCCGCCGGCGGGCAGCCTCGGCGACGTGTAGTGCCAACGCCCCCATTCGGTCCGCATCGTTGGCATGCTGCATGCTGGTGACAACGGCACGCAGATCAGATGCGACGGGCGACTCCAGGGCCAGCAGACGATAGGCGATGCCCTCGACCTCAGCGGCCTTCGCCGAGATACGTCGGTGATCGCCGATGGCTTCTTCAACTGCCGAAATCTGCGCGCACAGAAGCGCTTCGGTGGCATGACTCATCGCGATCCCAGCCGCGTGACAGAGCATCGCGATGTCCGCGGTGAGGAGATCCAGCTGTCGGTGAAACCCATCTCGCATGTTCCCCACGATAAGAGTCGGGAACGTATAGATGGGCGCCCTGCGGCATCAACGATTCGTAAGTATTCGGCTGGCGCAGGTGCGATGGCCGGCGATGGGACATTACGTTGGCCTCGACCGGTGTTGGTCGCCAAGGGATGTCACACAAGGATCCGAAGATGAGTTGTTCGACCCGGATGAGGAACATCGTCGCGTTCTTCAGAGCCGGCTACCCCGCCGGCATCACCCCTCCCGGGCACATCGCGTTGCTCGCCCTGTGCCCGGCTAGACCTCCATACGGGAACCGATGATGACGGTGCGATCCGGAGGCAGGTTGAAGTACCCTGCCGCATCGGCTGTCACGAGTGAGGTGGCGATGAAAAGTCGCTTGCGCCAAGGGACCATGTTGGGTTCGGTTCCCGGGACGAGATCGAGATGCGACAAGAAGTACGACGCATTGTCGAGATCGATGCCACCTTCGGTTTCCTCGGCGGGTACCAGCTTCAGCGCCGCCGGGACATCCGGCCGTTCCATGTAGCCGGCGTGGATGGTGACGTGCAGGATGCCGTCGTCGCGGTAGCCGAGGTCGTCCACCGATATGCGATTCTCGTCAGACACGCGAGGAACGGGCTCCGTCTCCACCGACGCGATCAGCACGTGTTCGTGCACGACATGGTTGTGGTCGACGTTGGCGCGCATGGCGAGCGGAACCGTGTCGTCGCCGCGATTGAGAAATATTGCCGTTCCGGGGATCCGGGTCAGCGTCGGTCGCTTCTGGGCGATCTCGCTGACGAACGGGCGCAGCGGGCCTTCGATCTCGCGCCGGGATGCGGTCACCACGGCCCTGCCGCGCTGCCACGTGGTCATGACTATGAAGGCGGCGACGGCGATGACGAGCGGCAGCCAGGCTCCGTGCACGAGTTTTGTGAGGTTCGCGGCGAAGAACAACAGGTCGACGGTCAGTAAAGCCCCGCCACCGAGCACCAGTACCCACAGGGGCCACCGCCACTGCTGGCGGGCCAGGTACAGGAACAGCACCGTGGTGATGGTGATGGTGCCGACGACCGCCATGCCGAACGCGTACGCAAGTGCCGCAGAGGATTCGAATGCGAACACCAGCGTGAGCACCGACAACATGAGCATCCAGTTGATCCACGGCACATAGATCTGGCCGATCGTCGACGCCGAGGTGTGGGTGATGCGCAGCCGGGGAAGGTATCCGAGCTGCACCGCCTGCGAGACCACCGAGAACGCGCCGGTGATCACCGCCTGCGACGCGATGACGGTCGCCGCCGTCGCCAACACCACCATCGGGATCTGCGCCCATTCCGGTGTGAGGAGGAAGAACGGTGCGCTCGACTTCGACTCGTCGGCCAGGATCAACGCGCCCTGCCCGAAATAGTTCAACGTGCAGGCCGGCAACACCAGACCCAGCCACCCGATGGTGATGGCGCGCCGCCCGAAATGGCCCATGTCGGCATAGAGCGCCTCCGCGCCGGTCACCGAGAGCACGATCGCGGCGAGTGCGAAGAAGGCGATGTGAAAGTGCCCTGCCAGGAACGTGATTGCGTACGACGGGGAAAGCGCGGCCAGAATTCCGGGGTTGGCGACGATACCGGCGACACCGCATAGGCCGATCGCGGTGAACCACGCGATCATCACCGGCCCGAAGAACCGGCCGACCACGGCTGTGCCCTGGCGTTGGACGAGAAACAACCCGACGATGATCACCGCGGTGATCGGTACCACCCAAACTTCGAGCCCGGGTTCGACGACCTTGAGTCCCTCGACGGCCGACAGCACCGAAATCGCCGGGGTGATCATCGAGTCACCGAAGAACAGTGCCGCCCCGAACAATCCGAGTGCGGCCAGCAGCATCGTGGTGCGCCGGCCACGGGTCCCGCTGCCGCGGCGCAGCAGCGTGATCAACGCCATGATGCCGCCCTCACCGTGGTTGTCGGCGCGCATCACCAGAGTGACGTAGGTCAGGGTGACGATCAGCATCACCGACCAGAAGATCAACGACACAACCCCGTAGACGTTGGCGTCGTTCAGCGGCACGGGGTGTGGATCGGCCGGGTTGAACACCGTCTGCACGGTGTAGATGGGGCTGGTGCCGATGTCGCCGAACACGACACCCAGCGCGCCGATGACGATCGCGGGCCGGAGGGCGTGAGCGGCGCCGTGTGAAGCACCGGCGGTCGCGGACATGGTGGGCACGAAGGTCGACCGTCCTGTCAGAGCTGAGGCGTCACGAGGAATTTCTCGCCGGTGGCCTTCTTCAGGTAGCTGTTGAACGCGTCAGGCTTCAGCAGGCCCGCCAGTGAGACCTCCTGGGTGTAGGTGCTCGCGAAGGTTGTGGTGAGTTCCGCGGCGACGCGGGCGCGCAGCCTGGCGATGGTCTCCGGCCCCGCACCGGCGAGAAATGGCGTCAGCAGCCAGCCGCCCACGCCCCAGGCCATCCCGAAGTTCCGGGTGAGGATGGTGGGGCTGGTGTCGAGGCTGCCGTAGATGTACGCCTGCTTGTGCACGGACGACCCGTATCGGGAGTATTGCGCAGCGGTCGCGCTGGCTGCCTGCTCCATGCCGTTGAGGATCTGGCCGGCCAGCGTGCCGCCGCCGGTGGCGTCGAACGCCAGCGTCGCCGACGTCGCCTTGAGCGCCTCGACGAGATCGGCCTCGAACGACGGGGACGCCGAGTTGCAGACGTGGACCGCCCCCAGCCCGCGCAGTATTTCTTCCTGTTCGGCCTTGCGGACGATGTTGACCAGCGGCACCCCATCGGCGAGGCACGCCTTGACGAGCATCTGACCCAGATTCGACGCCGCCGCCGTGTGCACCAGGGCCGAATGTCCTTCGCGGCGCATGGTTTCCAGCATTCCCAGCGCTGTCAGCGGATTGACGAACGACGATGCGCCTTCCTTCGCCGTGGCCCCGTCGGGCAGCACCAGGCACGCCGCCGCATTGACCACGCGGTACTGCGAGTACATCGCGCCGCCGGCGATCCCGACCGTCTTGCCCACCAGTGCCTGCGCCGCCGGCGACGACCCGGCCGCGACCACGGTGCCCGCGCCCTCGTTGCCGACCGGAAGCGAGTCGCCGATGCGGGCCGACAGACCGGCCAGCGATCCTTCACGCAGCGGTGCGGTGACCACGGGCCGGTCAGCGGTGCCCGTCACCGTCGCTGCCGTCATGTCGGCGACGCTGGGAATCAGCAAACCCAGATCCGACGGATTGACCGGCGAGGCTTCCACCCGGACCACCACTTCGTCCGGGCCCGGGGTTGGAACTTCGACTTCGTTCAGCGACAACTCGAGCGTGCCGTCCGGTGTCACCAGCGACCGCAGTTCCAGGGCAGTCTTGGGCAGTGCTTCGGTCATCCCTGAACACTACGTCTGTGGCGGCGGGCTACGCCCGTTGTTCACTCAGCGGTAGGCGGCCAGACCGTCAGCAAGTTCTTCCTCGTCACCGTCACGGATTGCGTAGAGAGCTTGCTGCAGAGCGAATGTGCCACGGATCGGGGCAATACGGTCAGCGTGTGCGTGGTTTGACCAACTGCCCAGTGCGAGTACTCGAGCCAGGAATTCGGGGCTGTAGCCGGCACTGATCGCTGCGAGGTCTTCGGCCTGGTCGCCGAGGGTTACCTCGTCCCAGTCGAGGACTCCGGAAAGATGCGGCAGGCCATCTCGCCACTCCCACAACACGTTCTCGGCACCGAGGTCGCCGTGGACGACTGCTTGAGTGAGATGGGGAAGGTCGTCGAGTGCTGCGAGTTCTCGCTCGGCCCGCAGGCGCCCGTCGTGGGACATGAGCTGGAACAGCTCCGCGCGTACGCTCTCGGCGAACTGGCGCCATCGGTCTGCCGGGGCCTCAGGGAGCTCTGCTCGTACTGTCTGGTTGGTGCCGGCCCGGGCCAGAGCAGACAGCAATGTGGCGTACTGCCCTGCAACGGCTTCGGCCACCCGGTCATCGTCGAGCGCGTCGTTGTCGAGCGGTTCCCCGGGAATTCTGCTGAGCAGCAGGAACGGCGGCTCGTCGGTGCCGGGTGCGCCGCCCAGGAGGAGAGGCTCGGGGGTGCGGAAACCGAGGTCGAGACTGGCGAGTGTGCGAAGCGAGGTCACCCGCCCGGGCAACCGGTCGGCTGCTGCGCGAGTGCGAGGAAGACACACGACACGATCTGATCCGATGACCACGAGGTGGAATTGCCCTTGCCGTACCGCGAGGTCGTCGGGCTGGTCGCCAGGCAGCAGACGGCTCAACAAAGTGCGATGTGCCGCAACGACGCTCATGCGTCCCATGGTTCCACGCCGCGAACGCTACGAACGTCCACGTGGTGGTCAGCTACACCGAGCAGGTGCCCCCGGTGAACAGCTCGCACGTGGTCCGCACTCCGTTGAACACGCCGGCCGGGATCGCGGAGACGAAGTCGGTCAGGCTGATGGCATGCAGTGACGTGAGATCGGTGGCCCTCTGCGTGCCGATCAGCACCGCCACGGCGTCGCCCCTGGCCGTGGTGATGGTGAACGAATCGTCGCCGTCGCCATACTGCCCCGCGCAATCCGCCCCGGTCTTGCATGCCCCGGTGGCGGGATCGATGTTCTCGTCGAACATGTCGTTGATCCACCCGGCGGACAGCTCCCGGACCGCCAGCGGATTCTGCGGTTGCGGGAATCCGGCGATGAGGTAGGCGGTGGCCTGGATCAGCGGGTTGCCGCCCTGCATCGGGTCCATGTGCACGCCGTCTTTGAGGACGACGCCGGTGAACTGTCCTGGCCGCGCTTCCGTCAGCTGGTCGTTGACGTCGCTGAACACGTTGAGGAAGTTCAGCGGGGCGCCGATCTCGTAGATCGGGATGTAGTCGTTCGGATCGTCGTCGCTCGGGTCGGCGGTCCCGTTCGTCTCCAGCTCATCCAGCCGGTCCATGGCATCGGGGATGATCGATCCCATCGGCACCGCGTCGTAGATCACCACGCCGGCAAGCTCATTGGGGGCGTCCAGGCCTTCGTCACGCCGGCGGCTCAGCCCCTCGGCGTAGTACCCGGCGACCCCGGGGGCGAACCCGCCACCCAGCGAGTGTCCGACGAGGACGAACTGCGTCGGCACGTCGAGGTTCTCGGTGCGGCCGGCCTTCAGCTCGGCGGTGTCCATGCTGGCGTTGAGCGCCGTGCGGTCGGGATCGAGGAACAGCTGCGCGACCGCCTCGTGCAGGTTGTCACCGCCGAGCCACATGCCGTCTTCCTCGAACGGGTTGGACGTGAACGTGGTGGTGACGACGATGCTGTTGGTCGTGTGGGCCAGATACGAGGCGGTGTAGCTGTAGAGCGGTCCGTTCGCCAGGAAACCGTGCTGCAGGTAGATCATCCGGGTCGGCGGCTCGCCGTTCTCGGATGTGGGGAAATACCAGTTGGATTCGACCTCGTGGCCTTGGGAGATCACCAGGGTGGAGGTGCTGACCTCGACGGAGCCACGCAGTTCCGGCGGGACCACCGGGTCTCCGCCGACAGCCCGTTCCAAGGCGGCGACGGTGTCGAACACGACGCCGGTGATGACCGACAGCGGCTTGGGGTAGTTCTGCGGCTCGGGATTGAGTGTCAGCGCGCCGAGGCTGCGGATGACGTCGTGGATCGCTTCGACCGGGTCGTGCTGCTGCGCCGCGGTTGTCGAGGCGAGTCTTTCGAGGCGAGCGTCGGCTTGGTCCTGTGTCGTCGGCTCCGCGGCGTCGCGCAGTGTTCCGATCAGGTTGTCGCGCAGTTCAGTCGCCAGCTTCGGTCTCCACGCCGGAGAACCCGCCCCGTCAAGCGGCCCCGCGAAGGCCGACCGGATGCTGATGGGCGGCCGGACCCGGACCTCAGCCGTGCGTGTCGTCTTCTCGGTGACGCTGCGGGTCGCGTCGTCGACGACGTCGCGGGTGGCATCGCCCACGTCGCGGACGGCTTTTCGGACTTCGCGGACCGAATCGCGTATCGCGGTGCGCGCCTTCGCCGGACCTGTCTTCTTGACCTTCGTGTCGGTCGCCGCGGCGCCGGAGGCTTCCGATTTCGGCTGTTGCTTCGCCGGGCGCGCCTTCCGGTGCTGAGACCGCGGCGCTGAGTCGTTCTGCGTGGCCGACGGCTTTGCGTCCTGCTTGGACGCGCCCCCCTCCTCGGCATTGGCGGTTCCCGCCCCGGCCAGTACGGCCGCCGATACTCCGGCCGTGAACACTCCGGCACCAACCCATGCTGCGACCCGCGTCATTATTCGCCCCCCGTTACATCGAACTCGACCTGTGTCACGCTAGCGGGGACCGGCGGCCCTCCGGACGAGATTCGACGAGATGACGGAACGATCAGGCCAGCGCCGGTGCGAGCTCGCTGCGAGGCACCGTGACCCGCTGCGGTCCGGCTACTTGAGGCCCGACGAGACCTTGAGCGAAGAAGAACGTCAGCGCGTCGTCGGAGATCGCGAACTGCTCGAAGTCCTGCGCCTGCAGGTCATCGACGGCACCGTCGGTCTCGAGTCCGCGTTTGTCCAAGTCGCGCTTGACGATCGGCGCGAGCACTCGCGCCGGGTCGGTGCCCGGTATGAACAGTGAGGCCAGGGTGATCGGGGCCCCCTTGGCCAGGTCGTAGTTCAGCGCGTGAAAGCTGGTGACCGGATGCGCGCCGAAGTCCGAGTTCAGCGCGAACACCAGGCTGCGGGTTCCGGTCTGGGCCGGTCCGGAGTGGTACCCGGTGCCCGAAATGGCCAGCAGGTATGGGAATTCACGCGCCGGGTAGGTGTCGGCTGCATGGTTCCACTCGCTGCGCGTGCCGTCGACGAATTCGGTCACCGCATGCTGGTCGGGATAGTCGACCGGAAAGTCGATGTCGAGTGTGTAGCGGGGTGTGACGGTATGGCTCACGCAGACCCCGTCGTCGACTGCGCCGCCCAGGTCCGTGCACGCTGATTCAGCGTGGGCGGTGATTGACGCGGCCAGCAGCATCGCCGCAGCGCCGAGTACCGGCGCCGCGACGGTGGCGATCTTCATCGGGAGTCCTCGCTAGCTGAGTTCGAGAGTTTCGCGCGATATCCGGAAGAAATGCCCGGTGACGGTGTCGGTGCAAGTCACACCTTCGAGTTGCGCCTCGCACTTGATCGGGCCGGCCCACCGCGTCTGACCGTACGGCAGCGTCGGCATCCCGGTCTCGAAAATGGTGTCACCGTGGCAGTGCACCACTGGGTCGCCGCCCGGCTTCAGGCTGATGCGGTCGCCCCAGTCCAGGTGGCAGTCCGCCGGCTTGGGTGGCGCGGTGTAGGTGTGCTCGCGGATCTCGCAGACAACGCCGTTCTTGCTGTCGGAGTTGCTCGACACCAGGCACCAGATATTGCCCGACGGGGTGACGAACTTGGTGGACGCCGGGCAGGCATGCGCGGTTGCGGGAAGGGCAACGATGGCCGCCGCCGCGGTTACGATCGGGATGAGGTGACGCCGGATTGTGCTCATGGCGTTGAGCATGCTGCGGCCTTCTTGCGGAATCCTCAATGGATTCTTGTGCCGAGTTGGCCCGCGGCGGCGGCCGGTTCCGCGTGGAGGTCCACGCCCCAGGCGATCGCCGCACCACGACGCATGGCGTCGGTATCCCCGCTGGTCAGGTAGGCCCTCTCGGCGACGGGGCCGGTGCGGGCGGCACGGTGGCGTGCCGCGATCGCGGTCGTCAACCGCTGGGCCGGGTCGATCAGCGTGGTGCCCGGCAGCGCGTCGGCAAACCAGTCGCTCACGGCCGGGTAATGGGTGCACGCCAGCACCAGGGCCTGCGCTCCCCTCAGCGGGGCCACGATCCGGCGCAGATCGGCGACGAACCCTGGTGAGCCGGTGCTGCCCGCCTCGATGTGCGCCGACAACGGTTGCGCCACCCGCGACAGCACCTCGCGACCGGGCCGGGCCAGACCGCGCCGGTAGCAGCCACTGGCAATGGTGCGCCGCCCGCCGACGACGCCGACGGTCCCGCGGATCTGGTCTGACACCGACGCCAGGCCGTGGCCGATGATGCCCTCCACCGCAACCGGGGCCCGAGTCAGCCGCGGGGCAACCGTGCTCGCCGCGTTGCAGGCCAGCACCACCTCCGTGGCACCCCTGCGAGCGAGCTCGGCGATCACCGCGGAGAGCCGGGCAGCCAGGTCGGCACTGCGCATCCGGCCATAGGGCGTGACACCGGCATCCGACCAGTACAGCACCGGCAGTCCGGGCACACAGCGGTCCAATTCGCGGACCAGCCCGAGACCGCCGACACCCCAGTCGACGATCCCGAGGCACGGATCCGATGTCATGGGAAGGTGAGCGGGGCCGTGGTCCCCTTGGCCAGCGGACCGGAGTCGAACGCCACCACGCGCTGTGACAGCGTCGCGGTCAGCAGCTGCAGCCCGGTGCCGGGGAACCGGCTGGCGAAATACCAGCGGTACTCATGCTCGGCACGGATCGGGTTGTGCCGCAGCATCTCCCGCCACGCCGGATGGGTGGTCAAAGCGGTCAGATCGGAGGCGAACCCGGGTCTGGTCCAACGGGTGCGCGCGTGATCGAAGGCCGAACGGGCAAGCACCGGGAACTCGCGGACCCGTATCGGGTGCTCCACCATGTCGACCACCCACAGCCTGCCGCCGGGCGCCAGCACCCGGCGGATCTCGGCCATCACCGGATCCCAATCCAGGTATCGGAACGACAGAAAGCAGATCACCACATCGACGTGATCGTCGGGGAGGTCCAGCTCGGGACCGTCGACGGCGGAGTACCGCAGCCGCGGGCGATGCCGGTCACGTTTGCGCGCCCGGGCCAGCATGCCCGACGAGATGTCCACGCCGATACCGGATTCGAGCACGCCATCGTCGTCCAGCGCGCGCAACAATGCCCCACTACCGCAACCTATTTCGAGCACCCGCAGGCCACGCCCGAGTTCGCCCCGGACACGCGCGGCCCGTTCGGACACCCACCGCCACTCCGCGCCGCGCACCCTGATGTCGGCGTAGGCACGGTCGTACAGCCCGGCCACCGGATCATAGGAACCGACGGGTGCGGCGGGATCGGGCAGGCTGCGGACCGGCTGCCGCGCGGCGGCACCCAGGTACTTGCGGGCGGTGCCGAACAGACCGTGCGACTTCCGGCCCGGTGCATCGATCAGGTACAGGTCGGCGCGGGACGCCGGGCGGCGGCCCGCCCAGGAGAATCGGTCCCTACGCGCCGATACCGTGGTGTAGTCGCGGTTACCGAAGGCGGGTACTCCGAAAACGTTCGCGAAGAACGGCGCGAACCAGCGCGCGGTGCGGCAGGCGTGGAAGTACGCCTGGCCGGTGACGGCGAAAGGTATTGCCATCGAGCGCCATTCGTGCGGAGAGAACTGCTCGGGCCAGGCGGTCGACCCGAACATCGGGCCGTACATTCCGGAATGGCTGATGAGATGCAGCTCGTCGATCACGCGACCCGCCTCGGCCAAGCGGGTGAGCTCGGCGACGAAGTCCGCCTTGTGATGCAGGCCCGACACCATGACCTCGGCATCGGGGTGGGCTGCGCTCAGCTCACGCGCCATTGTCGCGGCCGCCACCGCGAACTCCTCTGATCCGCCGCGGTAATGCGTGGTGTGGGCCACCCAGATCACCGGCGCCGCAGTTCTATCGGGCGCGACCTGGGCGAACGGGATGCGTGGGTGCTGCCCGGCCGGAATCCAGGCGCCGTAGTTGCCGACCAACTCCAACATTTCGGACCGGTCCAGATCGAACACCCTCATGCTGGTCGCCGGCGGACTGTAGAAGTGCAGGGTCAAACCACCGTCCAGGCCGGCCATATCGTGGATGACGTCGCTGGTGATGCTCGTGACCGCGCCGGTCAGGTGTTCGGCGCTGCTGGTGACGGTCAATCGTGGACCGTCCCAGCCGAACCGCCGCTCTTCGAACCGGCCCTGCAGGACGATGACGAAACCGCCTGCGCCGCCGTGATCGTGCGGTGCGCAGCGCTGTCCCGGCCGCCACCGGGCCAGCATGATCTCGACGTCGTCGTCGACCCGCAGGATCGTCCGGGAGTAGGGCTCACCGTCATTCGGGTCGGTCGCCTTGCTGGCCAGTGCCGGCTTCGCGCGGGCCACCCGTGCCAACAGTTCGGGTCCGGGGACCTCTCCCCTGACCGCGACGCCGGCCAACACGTCGAGCAGCGAATCCAGTCCGGCAGCATCGTCGTGCCGGGCGGGGAGGTGCGAAATCGTGGTCATGCCGGAACGATGACGCCGACACCTTGCAGGATTCTCAACGGATCCTTGCGGTCGCGCCGCCTGGCGTCACAATGGGATGCGGACCGCGCCGAACACCGGGAAGGCTTGTGATGAGCAGTACTCGTCTCGGGTTCGGCCTGCTGGGTCCGCTGCACGTCACCGTGAACGACGCGCCTGTCGCTCTGGGTACGCCCAAACAGCGTGCGGTGTTGGCATTCCTGCTGATCAACCGTAATCGGGCGATCAGCACCGAATCGCTGATCGACGCTGTCTGGGACGGCGAGCCGGTGCCCGCGGCCCGCGCCACCATCCACACCCACGTGTCCAACCTGCGTCGACTGCTCGGTGGTTCCGAGCAGGAAGCGCATTCGGCACTGGTCAAGGCGGCTCCCGGCTATCGGCTCAACGTGGCCGCCGGCAGTTGCGATCTGGACCGGTTCATCACCGAGAAGGCCGCCGGCCTGAACGCCGCCGCGGCCGGACGTTTCGAGCAGGCCGGCACGCACCTGTCGGCGGCGCTGGCGCAATGGCGTGGAGATGTCCTCGACGATCTCCGCGGATTCAGATTCGCCGACACCTTCGCCGCGGCGCTGGCCGAGGACCACGTGCTGGTGCACACCAGCCGGGCCGAGGCCGAGATCGCCTGCGGCCGGGCCGCGACCGTCATCGCCGACCTCGAAGAACTGGTCGCCCGGCATCCGTACCGAGAGCCCGTGTGGGCTCAGCTGATCACCGCCTACTACGTCGCGGAGCGGCAGTCCGATGCGCTGGCGGCCTACCGGCGGGTCAAAACGGTGCTGGCCGAGGAACTCGGCATCGACCCGGGGCCCACACTCAGCGCACTGCACGCGCGGATCCTGCGTCAGGAGCGGCTGGACACCAGGCAGGCCGCCATGGCCACCGCCGCCCGCACCGTGAGCGCCGGCGGCACGGCCGTCCGCAGGGGTACGACCGTTGCCGCACTGCGCGACGCCGCCGGGCGGCGATACCCGTTGCAGCCGAACGTCACCCGGATCGGGCGGCTGCCCGACAACGACATCGTGCTCGACGATGCCGAGATCAGCCGCCATCACGCGGTGATCATCGACACCGGAAGCAGTTTCGTGATCACCGACCTACAGTCGGCCAACGGTGTACAGGTGCGGCAGGAACGTATCCACCCCAGCGCCACCGTGGGCGACGGGGACCGCATCCGCATCTGCGGTCACGATTTCACCTTCGAACTTCAAAGCGCTGCACCGTGACATCCGGTCGCGACGCCCGGTTGTGGGCCCTGATCGCAGCTTTCGCTGCGATCGCGCTGACCGCGGGGATGATCATCGGGACTCAACTGGGCGGACATCCGAACACCCGGAACTCGGCCCCCTCCACGTCGCTGGCCGCGGAGTTCGACCGGCTGGAACCGGGGTTGCACGCCGTCGCCGGGATCGCACTCAGCGCCGTCGGCCCCGGACAGGATCCAATGTCGTTGGGTCAGTGGCAAAGCGGCCCCGCCTGGTCGACGATCAAGGTGCCGTTGATCATCGCCGCGCTGCGCGAGGAGGTGCCGCCGCAGATCACCGGAGCGATGACCGCCGCCATCACCGAATCCGACAACGCCGCGGCCGAATCGATCTGGGACGGCCTGGGGACACCGGCCGAGGCCGCGAGCAAGGTCGAGGCGGTCCTACGGCAGACCGGTGATCCGACCGTCGTCCAATCGCAGCGCGTGCGGCCGGAGTTCAGTGCATCGGGCCAGACCGACTGGCCGCTGACCGATCAGACGAGGTTCACCTCGGCCGCGGTGTGCGACAAAGAGAATCAACCGGTGTTCGACCTCATGGGCCGAGTCGAACCCGACCAGCGTTGGGGCATCGGCACCGTCGTCGGCAGCCGGTTCAAGGGCGGCTGGGGACCGTCACCGACAGGCGGATATCTGGTCCGTCAGATCGGGGTACTGACCACCCCGGCCGGAATGGTGGCTGTCGCCCTGGCCGCACTGCCCTTCTCGGGGAAGTTCGAGGACGGCACCGCCGCGCTCACCACGATGGCCAACTGGTTGAACGAACGATTGGGAGCCCTGCCTGCGGGGCACTGCTAGGTGCCTACCAGAGGTAGACGCGGGCGTTCTTGCCGCCTGTGCAGGTGATCCAGCTGTCGCCCGGGGACTGCTGACAGTGCATCAGGAAATTGGATCCGTCGCACAAGGCGCCGGGTACCTTGCCGCAGTCCACGGCACCCGGTGCCGACACGGCGCGCGGCAGCGGGCTCGCGTTGCCGTACTCGGCCCAATACGACGTCAACACGCTGTTGGTGAAAAGGCATGACGTTTCGGGTGTTCCGCGCCCGGCACGGCTGCCGAATCCGGTGCCGGTGGTCACCGCGAAGCCGTCGTCGCAGGACTGGTGCAGGCTGCTCTGATCAGGACCGGTGATCAGGGGCGGGACCGGGCCGCCTCCGCGCGCCGGATCCCGCTCCGATGCGGCAGGCGGTGAGTCCCCGGGTTGTCCGGCGTTACTGGCGAGCATGCCGATCACGACCCCGATCCCGCCGAGGATCAAGGCGGCGGCGACCGCGATCACGGTCGGCAACACCCAACCGCGGCCGCGCGACTCGTAATGCGTGGGCTCGGCGGCGGGTTGAGCCGGGATCGGGCCGCTGGCAGGACCGGCAAGAGCCGCCGCGAGGGTCGGCGCCTGGTGCGGCAGGGTCGACGGCGCCGAGCCGGCCTGCAGCGCACGTTGCGCCGCACGCCCCAGTCCGCCTGCGGTCCCGTATCGGTCGTCGGGATCCTTGGCCATCCCCCGTGCCACCACGTCGTCGAACGTCGTCGGCACGGTGGGATTGGTGATGCTGGGCCTCGGCGGCGGCGCCGAGACATGCGCGGCGAGCACACTTTCCAGGTTGTCACTGATGAACGGCGGCTGGCCGGTCAGCGATTCGTACAGCACGCACGCCAGCGAGTACGAGTCGACCGCCGGTGTCACCGCCTGACCGGTGAACCGTTCGGGCGCCATGTAGTTCAGGGTGCCGATGCGAGATCCCGCCGTGGTCAACCGGCTGTCGCCTTGACTCTCGGCGATGCCGAAGTCGACGAGGTAGGCGAAATCGGCCGGGGTGACGATGATGTTCTGCGGCTTGATGTCGCGATGGATCAACCCGGCCGTGTGCGCGGCGTCCAGGGCCGCCGCGATCTGGGTGACGATGGCGACCGCCCGCGCCGGCACGAGCGGACCGTCGGCGATCAGGTCTGCCAGCGTCGTCCCCTGTACCAGCCGCATGTCGATGTACAGGTTGCCGTCGATCTCGCCCCAGTCGTGGATGGGGATGACGTGGGGTTCCTGCAACACGGCGGCCGCATGGGATTCCCGCTGGAATCGGGTGCGAAATGTGGCGTCGCTGGAGTATTGGTCGGCGAGGATCTTCAGGGCCACGACCCGGTTCTTGTCCGAGTCGAAAGCCTCGTAGACCTCCCCCATCCCACCTTTACCGAGCAGGCGCGTGATGGAGTACTTCCCGAACGTCGTACCGACGCGCGAATTCACTACCGTCCCCCTGATCTATCGCGTACAGAGGCAGTATCGCCTCCGAGACCACACCACGCAGATGATTGCCAACCTTCTGGCCGGTCAGGGGCTCCCGATCGCGGGCACTGTGTCGGGCGGCCCGTTTGGCCGCTGATAGCCGGGGCAGGCGATCTCGATCTTCACCTGACGCCAGCCGGTACCCCGTTCGTCGGTCGGCATGCGGCCGGTGATCGTGTAATCGTCGTCGACCTTGATGGCCGTCATCTCACGCGAGTCCTTGGTGAAGCCGTTGGCTTCGGGGATCCGGAAACCCGCTGCCGTGACGACCAACCGGTGTGTCGTCGCCAGCATCACCCGGACGCTTCGGCGGTGGTCCGTTGCCGACGGCGAGGCGTAGATCAGCAGGTTGCCGTCGGGAAACCTGGTGCAGGTGACGTGCGCGGCCAGGGTGTGCGGCTCACCGTCGAGCACGATCTTCACTTCAGACAGGCCGACCCCCGACGCACAACCCGCCAACAGTGTGATCGCAGCCGTCGGCGCCGCGATGACGACGACGGGACGCATGTGTGCAGTATGAACCGGCTGTTGTGTCCGAGCACGCCGATCACAGAACAGAACGCCGTCGTACGGACCCTAAACCCGGCCGGCGGCGAAATCGGCTGCCTGCGCGACCTTTCCGGACTGCACATACGACACGTGGGCACCCATGTCCCAGCCGCCTTCCCAACAGATCGGGTCAGCTTCGTTGCACTGATCGATCGAGTTGGCAGCGTACGGCGGCGCCAGTGTGGGCAGCGGCATCCCGGAAGCCAGGAGGCCCGAGAAGCTGGTGCGCGGCGTGCCGAACAGTGCGGTGGCCGCCACGTGATCGGCGGTCTGGGGAGACGCTGCGGTGGTGGCCTGTTCGATGACAGCCGCGCCCTGCGAGTAGCCGCCGAGCACCATCTTCGTGTTCGGGCAACTAGCCGCGATGGATTCGATCAGGGACCGCGCCGCGTCGGTGCCGGCCGGGGTGCTGTTGTGGAAGTCGTTGTTGGCCGGGTAGTCCACCGCGGTTCCGTCGACGGTGCGCGGTGCCACCCGGGCCCGCAGGTCGTCGACGAACGGACCGCCGACACTGCCCAGGCCCGGCGGCTCGTTGGTGCCGCGGGCGAACACCACCTGAACGTCGGGGCACGGCGCCGCCGCGGCCGGCGCGGCCGTGGCCATCGGGACAGCTGCGGCGAATGCCGCCAAGGCCAAGATCAAAGCAGGCTTGCTGGTCATACCGATCGATCGTAGGACCCGCGCGGGGCCGTTCCCCCGATCGGTGGACACGCGATTCGGGCGATTCATGGCCTGACCAGCGGACAGACTCGGCGACTCCCAGACGGGATGGTGTTTTCAACACACCAACACCCACCGAGGGGGACACCACATGACCACCAACACCACCACCAAGCGCATCGGGTTCGTTCGCCGCTTCGCACTCATCGCCGCGGCAGCGGCCGTGCCGGCCATGGGACTCGCCGTCGCGCCGACCGCCGGCGCGCAGGCCGCCGAGTTCGGTCCGTGCGGAAATGTGCACGACAACGTCGACCTCTGGAAGGACGTCAAGTTCGCCACGCCCAAGCACAAGGACGGCGCCATCGACGTGGTGTTCCCCGGCGGCGACAAGTCCCGCGGCTACGCGGTCCGGCAAGGGCACCACCCCGCCCAGCTGACCGACCTGCTGGTGATCCCGACGGCCCGCGAGACCGGCATCGAATGCGACAACCTGTTGGACGCCACCGCTCCCCGCTACTTCAAGGACGCCTTCGAGCAGGTCAGCATTCTGCCGCCGGGTAACCAGGGTCAGGCCCCGGACTGGGCGCTTGGCATCAACTCCGCCGACAACCGCGGTCAGGATCAGCTGCACATCCACGTGACCCTGCTCGACCCGACCGCCCGCGCCGACATCGACCAGGCCGTCAAGAACCACAAGGTGACCAAGGATGAGAAGGCCTGGAAGACCTCGGTGATCGGGGTGCGTGGCCACACCCAGGCGGGCCCGATCGAGAAAAGCGCCCGCGGCTACCGTGCCTGGAACACCGACAACATCGACCAGAACTTCTTCGCCGCGCTGAACACCCAGATCGTCGCGCCGATCAAGAAGCAGGACCCCAGCTTCGGGATGGGCGACGAGACGCTGCTGATCACCAAGAACCACCAGGGCCCCGGGTTCATCGTGCTCGCCAGCGATGAGAAGTCCGGTATCAGCCCGGCCGGCGTCAACAACATCGAGCGGCTGCTCGACAAGGGCTAAGCCTGCCTGCGATCCCAACGGCCATCCGTGCTCGGGTGGCCGTTGGTGTTGTCGTGCCCCCAGTCCGGACTCGAACCGACATAGCGGCCGAGATCGACTGGCCACACCGGGGTTACCTGCCAAAACACGTCACTGTAGATCACTGAGCGTGTCTGTAACTGTGGGCAGAGTGCGGGCACGCACTGCGGGCCGACCTTGCTGAAAGGGCAACGGACTTGCCAAGATCAGGGAGGGAGCTCGGCGTTTCAGAACGAAGGTCCATGCTTGTTTGGCGCCACCCGAAAAGTGGCACAGGCCAGATGGCTGTGAACTTGCTGCGACTGCCGTGAGCAAACCCTATACTTCCGCCTCTATGAAGACGTTTCTGGTCGCGGCGCTGGCAGCCACGGCCGTCTCATTCATGGCGGGGTGCACAGCTTCACCGGAATCGCCGAAAGCCGTTTCGGCACCACAACCCGTCATGTCAAAGACGGAAATAGCAGCCGCCGGCGTGAAAACGTCCATGCAACGGAAATTCGACGGCGACGCCGAGCTGTCGCGGCTGAAACTGACAGTGGCTGACGTGACTCTCGTCAACAAGGCTGGGAACGAATACAAGGGCATCGCAACAATCCGCACCTCCAACGGCGCCACACATGATGTGCCGATCGATGTCACCGCCGACGGAGACAACCTCATCTGGGATGCAGCGCCGGGAGCATTCCTATTCGCGCTACAGGACCCGCCCTCGCCCCCAGTTGCAACTGCGCCGAGCACCGTGCCCGCTGCCGTCCCTACCCCTTCCGCTGGTCCTGCTGCGCTTTCGCAGGCCTCGGACGGGCGCGTGTACGTGATCACAAAGTCCGGGAAAACCCGTTGCCGTATCTCAACATTCGAAGTCGCCTGCCAGTCACCGTTCATCGGTGCACCACTGGTCAACGGACAACCTGCAAACGGGATGATCTTCAACGCGAGTGGAGTGGTGACCTATGTCGTCGGCGACCTGGGCGGTCCTCCGGCGACAACAATGGGGTACCGCACCTACCAAGTATTCGGGTGGACGATCGACGCCACCAGCAACGGCACCACGTTCACGCACAACGGGACTGGCCGGTATGTGTTCGTGAGTGTTACTTCAGTACAGACGGGCTAGACGGCCGACGCGCACCGCGTCCGGGGGTGCGCGCTCATCGGTATCGCCCTACTGCTGAATAGTCAGTGGAAGCACCTGGTAGCTGACAAATTGATCGCCGATCGTGAAGCAGCCGTGATTGCCACGCTCCCCGCCGTCCTCGAACTCTGCACAAGTCATGGGCAACTCTCGATGCCGGTCGACCCGTGCACCTTCAATGCGATACCGATGATCGCGTCGGCCTCGCTCGGTGTGAATCGCATGCCGCGCAGGTCGTCCTTGGCTTCGTTCACCGCAATGGAGCTTGCGCCGTGCGCACCGCCGAACCACCGGCAGGTTCGGTCCCACGCCTGACTCACGACCCCATAATCCAAGTAGCCGTACCCCTGGTCCTGTAAGCCCGAGACAATCGGTCGTTCCCGCGCTCCTGGCGAGTGGACCAACAGTTCGTCAATAGTCTCTGCGTTGGCGGCGGGCGCGAACACGATTAGCCCGAACGCGGCCAGACCCACGCCGATCGCACTGTTCGTCGAAGCCATTAGTTGCCCCTCTCCGTTCGCAGGCAATTCTGACCGAGTGCACAGCGGTATCGCCGTCAAACTGGTCACGTTCAGGCCCCTCTGCGAATTAGCTAGCGGCGGCACCGTTCGCCCACACGCCGGGGCAAGAGGCCCGCCGCGCGCATCCGTTAGGCCCGAAAACGCCTCTACCACTGATTACTCGGTGCCCCCAGTCGGACTCGAACCGACACTTGGCGGATTTTAAGTCCGCTGCCTCTGCCAATTGGGCTATGGGGGCGTCGCACGAGAGCATATTTCAGGCCGGTCCGTCGTCATCAGACCGCCCTGAGTACACACGAGTTGTCGATCAACCGAGCTCGACGACGAGCTTGCCGAACGGGCCACGATCGAGGTGGTCCAGCGCCGCAGGCAGATCGTCGAACGGATGGCGCGCGCCGATGACGGGTTTGGTTCCCGTGCTGTCGATCGCGCTGACCAGCTCGCCGAGTGCGCGCCGGTGCCCCGTACCGATACCGTGAATTGTGATGTCTTTCATCAGGATTGGCATGACCGGTGTCGAGACTTCGAACCCGTCGAGCGCGCCGATGAGATGGATGTGGCCACCGACCGCGGCGACTTGGGCCGCCTTGCCCAGATGCGCGCCCCCGACGAGCTCCAGCACCTGGTCCACTCCGCGGTCACCCGTGATGGCCAGGATGGTTTCGGCCCAGTCCGCGCTGCGCCGATCCACGACGTGGTCGGCGCCCAGCTGTGCGACGCGGTCCAGTTTGTCCGCGCTGCCCGACACGATGACCTCGGCGCCGTGCATCTTCGCGATCTGCACGCCGAACAGCGCGACGCCACCGGTGCCTTCGACCAGCACGACGTCACCGGCCCGCACGTGCCCGCGTTCGACCAGGGCGAACCACGCCGTGAGCCCGGCCACCGGCAGTGTGCTGGCCTCCGCCGGCGACAGGGTCCGGGGAGCCCGGACCACCCAATCCTGCGGAAGCGCTACGTATTCGGCGAGCACCCCGGGGTAGAAACCGCCGAGCGTCCAGTACGAGGGCGTCCGCGCGTCACCCGCCCGGGCGCCGTCGATCCAGTCCGGAGTGAACACCGAGATCACCTGATCGTCCACGGCGAATCGGGTCACCGAATCTCCAACCGCGACGACGGTCCCGGCGAGATCTGACCCCGGAGTGAAGGGGAACTCCAGTGGCAGGCCGCGCCCGGTTTCGATCACCATCTTGTCGCGATGGTTCAACGAGACCGCGGCCACCTTGATCAGGACCTCGCCGGGGCCTGGTTGCGGGACCGCCACCTCACGCAGCCGGAGCGCGTCTCGGCCGATTCCGTCCATCTCCCACCGGCGCATGATCTCAGCCATGCGGTGCTGCAACCAGGTCGGCGATAGGCGTATTCCCCGGGGATGCCGACCCGGGTATCAGAACCACGACCCGCGCTGAGAGGGTCGCGCCGATTTGGTTGAATGTGTCCCAGGGGTGGGACAGCGACGGGGGCCGCATATGCCAAGCAGTATCGCCAATTCGATTGCCGTAGTTGCCGAACGGATCGCGGCAGCACTCGGACCACGGGCGATGAGGGTGATCGCACGCTTCAACAAGTACGTCACCAATCCGCTGCAGCGGCTCTGGGCGCCATGGCTGCCGTACATGGCGGTCATCGAGCACACCGGCCGCAAGTCGGGCAAGCCGTACCGGACCCCGGTCATGGCGTTCGTCGACAGCAAGTCCGTCTCGGTGGTGCTGAACTACGGCGAGCACTCCGACTGGGTTCGCAATGTCCGGGCCGCCGGATCTGCCCAACTGGTCCATCGCGGCAGGCACTACCAACTGAGCAATCCCCGCATCATCCCGGCCACCGACCAGAAGGCCCGGTTGGTCGCCTCCTTGGCGCCGCGAACCTGAGGTTGTTTGCGAGTTCCACCCGAGGTCTCGCAAACACCTTGAGCAACAGGTACCCGGCGTAGGCTGCGCATATCCCGACTCCCGGGAGGCTGCGATGCCCGAACTGGCCATCGAACTGCGCGACGTGGTGCGCGAGTACAAGGTCGGCGGTCAGATCGTGCGCGCTCTCGACGAGATCAGCCTCCGACTCAACGGCGGACAGTTCGTGTCGATCATCGGGCCGTCGGGCGCGGGTAAGAGCACGCTGCTGCACCTGCTGGGCGCACTGGACTCCCCCGACTCGGGCTCGATCACCTTCGACGGCGAGGAGATCGGGCGCCTGGGCGACGAGCAGCAGTCGGCGTTCCGGCACCACCGGGTGGGCTTCGTCTTCCAGTTCTTCAACCTGCTGCCGACCCTGTCGGCGTGGGAGAACGTGGCCGTGCCGAAGCTGCTCGACGGGGTCCGGCTGGGCAAGGTCAAACCGCAGGCCGTGGAGTTGCTGGACCGCGTCGGCCTGGGCAACCGGACCGAGCACCGGCCGTCCGAACTGTCCGGCGGCCAGATGCAACGCGTCGCGGTGGCCCGGGCCATGATGATGGACCCGCCGCTGATCCTCGCCGACGAACCCACCGGCAACCTCGATTCGACGACGGGCGCGGCGATCTTGACCCTGCTGGGCGAGGTCGCCCACGAGGAGGGCCTGGGCCGGCTGGTGGTGATGGTGACCCACAACGCCGACGCCGCGGCGGCCACCGATCGGGTGATCACCCTGCAGGACGGTCGGCTCGGCTCCGACGAGATGTCGGTGGTGCCGGGGTGAAACCCCACCTCGCGATCGGGGCCGCCGCTAGTCGGCTCCGGGTGTTCAGCCTGCGCGAACTCACCGTGCACCGGCGGCGCACCCTCGCCTCGATCGCCGTAATGGCCGTGTCGGCAATGTATCTCGTCGCGATCCTGGGCATCTTCGGGTCGATCACCGGCTCGGTCAACCGGCTCGCGGACGGTGTCGCCGGTATCGCCGCGCTCGAGGTCTCCGGCGTCACCGACGCCGGGTTCCCCGACTCCGTTCTCGCCGACGTCGCGAAGGTCCGCGGCGTCGCGACCGCCGCACCGATGATCCGGATGTCCGCGCCCACCGCGACCGAACCGGTGCTGCTGTTCGGCGCCGACGACCGCAGCCGCGCGTTGGAGGGCGCCCTGAAAGATGCGGTGGGAGTCCAGCTCCAGGCACCGTCCGGGGCAGCCGAGGGTGTCCGCGTCGGGCCCGCCGTCGGCCACGCGAAGGGTGAGACGTTCCAGCTCGGCTCGGGGTCGGTGACCGTCTCGGAAGTCCTCGAGGGCAAACAACTCGCCGACCTCAACGGCGGTCACTACGTTCTGGCCCCACTTCCGTTGGCGCAGAATGTCACCGGAAGGCAAGGACAGCTCGACTCGATCCTGATCACCACCACACCGGGTGCCGACCTGGCAACGGTGAGTGATCAGGTCACCGCCGCCGTGAACGGCCGGGCCATCGTCGCCGCACCGAGCCTACGCGCCGCCCGGGCCGGTGACGGCGTCAAGCTGATGAACTACATGGCGCTGATGGGCGCGGCGGTCGCATTGGTGGTCGGCGCGTTCCTGATCTACACGACGATGACCATGGCGATCGCCCAACGCCGCCCGGTCATCTCGATGTTGCGCGCCATCGGCGGCCGGCGCGCCACGATCGTGCGCGACATGCTCGCCGAGGCCGCGATCCTCGGGCTGATCGGCGGCACCATCGGATCGCTGCTGGGAATAGCGCTGGGCCGCATGGCGATCGGCCGGCTACCACCGACCGTGACGCAGGGCCTCGAAGCCCGCATCGAGTACTGGCTGCCCAGCTACGCCATCCCGGTCGCCATCGCCGCCACGGCATTGACGAGCGTGGCGGCCTCGGCGATGGCGGCCCGCCAGGTGTACAAGGTCTCACCGATCGAGGCGCTGGCACCGGTCGGGGTATCGGCCGCCGACAACGTCCCGCGCTGGTTGCGTATCGCCACCGGAATCGCCGCGGTGGCCGTGCTCGTTGCGTCGATCCTGGTGGTGTTCTACCTGCCGGGTTCCATGGCGTTCGTCGCGATCGCCGCCCTGTTCACCGCGCAGATCGCGCTGGGTTTCGCGCTGGCCGGGCCCATCGTCAAGGCCACCGCCGCGGTGGCGCGGCTGTTCGGTTCGGCCGGCGCCCTGGCGGCGGCGACGGTGGAACGTGCCCCGCGGCGTGTGTGGGCCACCGTGATGACCGTGCTGATCGCCGTCGTCACCACCGTGGTGATCACCGGGACCAACAACGACATGATCCGGTCGGCGCGTGACGTCTTCGCGCCGGTCGCCGACGTCGACGTCTGGGTGAGCGCGAATTCACCCGACCAGTACCCCACGGACCTTCTGCCGCAAGGCCTTACCGACAAGGTCACCGAGGTTCCCGGGGTGGCGAAGGTCACCGAAGGCTCCCTGGGCTTCGCCGTCGTCGGCGGCACCCGCGTCATGCTCGACGGATTCGCCCCCGGCAGCCACGACGCCCTCTTCCGCGCCCTCGACGACCGGGTCCGCACCGACGTGCTCGCCGGCCACGGCGTCGTGCTCTCGCAGAACCTGGGCAAGACCCTCGATGTCCGGGCGGGCGACCAGCTGGAGTTGCAGACGCCGCACGGCCCGCAACAGACCACCGTGCTGGCCCTGGTCCCCTATTTCTCCACGGTGATCGGCACCGTCGGGATGGGCCTCGACCAGATGCGCGCCTGGTTCGCCGGCCCGGCGCGACCACCCTCCAAATCACCGCGGCCAAGGGCACCGATCCCGACCGCTTGCTGGCCAACATCCGCCACGTGGTGCCCGCACCGAACCACACCTACGACGGCCGCACCGCGCTGGCCGGTCTCGAAGCGCCCCTGCACCAGAGCATGCTGATCGCCAACGCGGTGTGGATCATCGTGGTGTTCGTCGCCGCCGTGGCCCTGCTGAACACACTGACGCTGTCGGTGCTGGAACGGCGCCGCGAGATCGGAGTCCTGCGCGCGATGGGCTCCAGCCGTCGCTACACGCTGGCCATGGTGCTGGCCGAGGCCGCGGCCATCGGCATCGTCGGTGGTGTCCTCGGGCTGATCGTCGGACTGGTCGATCAGTGGCTGTTCAGCCTGGTCAGCGGGGACATCATGAATTTCAACGTCACGTTCCGGCCGAGTGCGATGGCGCTGGTCTTCACTCTCGGTGCGCTGGCGATCAGCCTGCTGGGCTCGCTGCCGCCGGCCCGACGTGCGGCGCGGCTCAACATCATCGAGGCCGTCAGCGTCGAATAGTCGCCACTCCCTGCAGATGTGGCGTGCACGGCGGCGGCACCAGTGTCCGCCGGGTACTTCGCAACCCGCTGGTGTCGAACCCGGCCGCGGCGATGGCATCGACGGTGCGCCGATTCGGGTGGCAGCCCGACGACAGCCATGCCCATGGCCGCGCGATCAGATCCTGGAACCGCCCCATCAAGCCCTCACCGCGGACGTGCTCGAGAACCACCAACCGGCCTTCGGGCGTCAGCACACGGCGGATCTCGGCGAGCGTGGCGGCCACGTCGTCGACCGAACACAACACCAGACCGACGTGGACCGAGTCGAAACTGCTGTCGCCGAACGGAATCGATTCGCCCGCCCCTTCGACGACATCGACGTCGACATCGTGACGCCGGGCCAGCGCACTGGCCATCCGCCGCATCGCCGGATCGGGCTCCACCGCCGCGACGGACGTCACCGCGTCGGGCAGGAACAGCAGATCGGTTCCCGGCCCGACCCCGACCATCAGCAACCGGCCCGTCGCATTGCTCATCGCCGACCGGCGATACCGGCGGTAGAACAGCCTGTCGAATATCGGCATGCCAAGCCGATACACATACGGGAACAACGGGTTACGGTGTTTCAATCCGAACCTCCGAGATCCATTCGGAACGGCGGATACTCGTCGGTCATCAGCGAGACGTACACGGCGACCCGGTAGCGCCACCGCACCATTCCCATCAGGAAGTCGAACATGCCCTGGGAGACCGTCCCCCGGACCAGCAGCCGCACCGCGGAGATGACGCAAAGTACTTGCAGCGGAGCCTCCATCGCCCAGCACATGATGATCTGTGGCAGCGCCAGCAGCCACCACTTCACCAGCACCGCCCCTCTGGAGAGCTGTTCGGGATAGTCGACCTGGAGATCGCCCGGATAGTCGGCCTGGGGCTTGAGGGTGAACGGCGGGTACTGGTCGGTGGTGTTCATCGGGAACCGGTAGTTCATCACCCGCCACGACCAGCGCAGCACCCCGACGTTGAAATCGAACAGAGGCCGCGGATACCGGCCGGTGAACAGGATCGCGATACCCGCGGCGAACACCACCAGCGGATACACCAGGTAGAGGCCGATGAGGATCGGATAGTGCGGCACCGCCAGCACGCACCATTTGACGAGCCACAGCCAGTTCGACGGCGCGTCGATCGCGCCGCGCACGCGGACGGGCTCAGCGGGCATGTTCGTCACTGCCGGCCGTCACCGCCCCGGCGAGATCCCGGCTGATTCCCGCGGCCATCCGGCGGTGACTCACCACCCGCAGGAACGTCGCCAGCACCCACGTCATCACCCGGTTTGGGACCATCGCGGCGGGCCGCAGCACGGCTTCACCGTGCGACACCTGCAGCGAGGCCACCCGGGAAACCGCCGCGACGCGGCGTCGGCGGGTCTTCTCGTACCAGCGCAGGGCACCGGACAGATCGCCGTTGGGGCTGTGGCGGTAGTCCGAGATCGCCTTGCACAGCACCATCGTGTCGAGCAATGCCTGGTTGGTTCCCTGCGCCAGCGTCGGCGGCATCGTGTGCGCCGCATCGCCCAACAACGTCAACGCGCCGCGGCCCGGGCCCGGAATGGGATGGCGGAAATGCGGATAGGGCGAACGCGCCAGATCAGCATCGGTCAATGTCGCGAGGACCCGATCGACCAGGTCGGACCATCCGGTGAAATTGGCGCGGATCACGTCGATCGGGCGTTCCGGCCGGACGAAGTCCGGCGACCACGGCAGGTCGAACCACCACTGCACCTCGGTGCCTCCGGCCGGCCACAGGCCGAGGTTCCCGTGCTCCCCGACGATGACGAAGGCGACGCGCCGATCGGCCCCGTCCGGCAACGTGGCCAGCCCTTGCCAGCTGCACCAGCCCGTCGGTTCTGCGTGCTGCGCACCGACGATCTCGCGGATCCTGGAGTGCAACCCGTCCGCGCCGATCACCAAATCGCCGGCCGCACAACTGCCGTCGGCGAAATCGAGGCGAACCCCGGGGCTGCCGTTGGCGACGCCGATCACCTGCGTGTTACACCGAATCCGTTCAGCCGGAAAGCCTTCCAGCAGCCGCTCGAGCAGAATCCGGCGCGGGACCATCCGGACCGGCGCACCCATCCGGCTCACGATCGTCGTCACGTCGAGGGTGGTCATCGGGCGTCCCGTCGACGTCACCACCCGCACCGTGGACAGCTCCTGGCCTGCGCCGCCCATGTCGACGCCGAGCTGCCGCAGCACAGTTTCGCCGTTCGACCAGATGGTGACGGCACCGCCGCCGGCCCGCACCTCGGGGCGCTGCTCGAACACGGTGACGTCATGCCCGTCCCGCAGCAATCCCCGGGCGATGGAGATGCCACCCACCCCGGCACCGACAACCAGGATCCGCAGCGACCCTTTCGGCGCTGGCTGGACGTGGTGCCGGCTCTGGGGCCGTTTTGAGCCCACGGCTCAATTTATGTCCGGTGCGGGGCCGCTGTACAGGTTTGTGCGGTACCGGCCTACCGAGGGCCGTCCAGCCCACCCGAGACGACCACCACCGGCCGCGGGAACCTCAGCGTCGCGCACGCATCGTCGAGTGTCATCTCGATGGCCTGGCCGAGCTCGGACAGATCGTCAGGACCCGTGCTGAAGTCGACCCCACCGCCGCCGATCCACACCCTGGTGAGCACCACGGCGTGCCTCCGGCGAATATCGGCCATTTCCGTGATCAGGTCACTGACCGCCGCCGGAAATGCGGTGAAATAGTCTTCAGCCGAATCGATTTCGCGATACAGGCCGACCAGATCGAGCCGAGGACCGTTGAGGACGGTGGTCACCGCGTCGGCAGCCGTCGCACCGAGGATCACCCGTTGCCGACGGTGCCGCACGGCGCAGGAAACCAGCAGGCGAACCTGCTCGACGCTGGTAGCCACCACCCGGCCCACCCCGAGATTGGCGCTGCAGAACACCAGTTCGTCGGCGCTGAACCCGTCGGCGTGGACCACCAGGCGCATCGGGTGGATACCCGTCCCGATCGCCGCCGCCAGGTCCCCGCTGCCGCGTACCTCGACGGTCAACCCGTGATCACGGGCCCATTTGGCCACGTTGTTGTCCCGAAGCGCCCCGGCAGGCAGCGCCAGCTCGACGGGATCAAGCGACCGGCACCACGTGGCGCACCGGTGCATCGCCTCGTGCTCGGGCGATCGCTCTGGCATCGCCGAAGCCGTCGATGTGGACCACAGCCCTGTCGTCAGTGTCACCAGAACCTCTTCTTCACCGCGCCGCGGCCGGATGCCGCCTGCACCTGATCCGAGCCTTCCGCTGCCAGGAGGGCCGGGCCAGGATCTTTGCAGTGTCTTGACGCGACCGAATGAAACATTCACGCTGCGTTGATATCTCGCGGCAGCAGTGCATGAAACGCCGGAGCCACGGTCAGCGCCGGGCGCGGGAAGCGGAACCGCGCACACTGCTCCTCGAGAACCTCACCGAGCGCGCCGGCGACACGGCGCAGCGCCCACGGATGCAGACCGAACAGGCCACCGTCCAAGCCCGCCAGGCTGATCCGGCTCAGCAGCACCGAATGCGTGCGCCTGATCGTAGCCATCTCGACCACCGCCGACCGCAGTGCGTCGAGCCCGATCGGATCCTGCGAAGCGTCGGCCGCGCAGTGCAGACCGATGGGATCGAGCTGACGGTGCCTCAGCACCTCGGCGATCACCGAGGGCATGTCGCCGCCCGCACCTACGAGCACATGCTCCCGACGCTGCGCGCCGCGGGCGAGCGCTGCGGCCTGCTGCTCGGAGTCGATGACGAGTCGCGCCGCCCGCCCCATGGCGGCACCCGCCATGGCAGCCGCATTGCGCGGGTGCATCACGAGTTGCGCTGACCGGATACCCGATGCGAGGGCCACGTTGAGCTCCGCGGCGGTGACGACATCGACGGTGACGCGGTGGCGGCGCAACCAAGCCGCAGCCGGTTCCATGCCGAGCAACTCAGCGGGATAGCTCACCGAGAATCCTCTGAAAGCGCTGCGCCACAACGCACAACGGCTGATCATCACAGTCTCGTCCAGCACCACCCGGGGCTGCTCGACATAATAGGCGGTCACCATCGTCTGACCATCCCGCCGCCCGAGCACCGCCACCAGGGTTTTAGCGGTCTCTTGACACCGTGCCGCCCAACCTTGACGCCGCCTTGATCATTGAAGCGCGTCGGCGACGGGACCGACCACGAGCGCGGGCAGGTACTCCAGGCCGATGAGCAGCAGGCTCGAGGCCAGTGTCAGCACGACGAAGGTCGGGGTGTGGGTCTTCAGCGTGCCGGCGGTGACGACACCCGGACGCTGGGCGGCGAATGTCCCCGCGAGGGCCAGTACCGCGATGACCGGCAGGAAGCGGCCGATGACCATCGCGAAGGCCAGCGCCACGTTGAACCAGGTGGTGTTCCCACTGAATCCGGCGAAGCCACTGCCGTTGTTGGCCGCCGAACTGGTGAAGGCGTAGAGCACCTCGGAGAGCCCGTGCGGCCCGGTATTGAGCATCGCGGCGCGTTGACCGGGCAGCGCCATCGCGATCGCGGTTCCGACCAGGACCGCGATCGGTAGCGCCAGGATGTAGAGGCTGACCAGCTTCATGTGCCGGGCCTGCAGCCGCTGTTTGAGGTACTCGGGCGTCGTCCCGACCATCAGTCCACCGAGGAAGACCGCCAGCAGCACCATCATCACCAGGCCATATAGGCCGCTGCCGGCCCCACCGGGGGCCACCTCGCCGAGCATCATGTTCAGCGTCAGCAGCGCACCCCCGAAGCTGGCGAAACTGTCGTACGACGAGTTCGCCGCACCGTCCCCGGAGGCTGTGGCCGCCTGGCCGAATACCGCGCTGCCGGACACACCGAACCGCATTTCGGTGCCCTCCACCGGCGCACCCACGGCGTGGACGACGGTGCCGTGCGGCACCGATGTCGCCGCGACGAGGGCCACCGTCGCCAGGATGTACAGCGATGCGACGACGGCGAACAGCGCCCAGCCCTGCCTGCGGTCTCCGACCATCACACCGAAGGTGCGCAGGAAGGCCACCGGGATCAACAGCATCGCAACGATTTCCACGACGTTGGTCAGCGGTGTCGGGTTCTCGAAGGGATGCGCGCTGTTGACGTTGAAGGCGCCGCCACCGTCACCCGACATCAACTTGATCGACTCCCACGTGGCCACCGGACCACCGAGCAACGTCTGGCTGCCGCCGGTGATCGTCGAAACGTCCTGGGCACCATGGAAGTTGTTGACGACACCGAGGGCCAGCAGGATCAGCGTGACGATCACCGACAGCGGCAGCAGGATCCGGACCACGGTGCGCACCAGATCCACCCAGAAGTTGCCGATCTCCTGGTTCTGATAGCGTGCCAGCCCGCGGATCAATACCGCCGCAACGCACATGCCGACCGCGAGGCTCGCGAAGGCCTGCACCCCGAGGCCGGCCACCAGCCCGACGTGACCGAGCGTCGCCTCGCCCGGGTAGTTCTGCCAACTGGTATTGGTCGTAAACGAAATTGCGGTATTGAACGCTAATGCCGGCGTCATGCCTTTATGGCCCCACGGTTCGGGCAAATACACCTGCAAAAGCAACAGCCCGTAGAGGGCCAGAACACTGACCGCTGAGAATGCCAGGACTGCGCTCAGGTAACTCGTCCAACGTTGCCGGCCGTCCGGCTGCACCCCGACCAGACGGTAGATCACCCGCTCCACCCGCCAATCGGTACGTGCGGTGTAGACGGCCGCCAGGTAGTTACCCAGCGGGACATGCAAAAACACGACGAGGACAGCGATCGCGGCCAGCTGGCCCCAGGACGCCGTCCCCCACAGCGATGGATTGTCGATGGCTCCAGCTCCTTCACGCGCCGACACTCTCGGCACACGGTAGGAACCAGCGCGGCGAGAATTCGACGGCGATTACGCATTTCCTACGCCACAACCAGGCGCTGTTGACACCATCTTTGCCGCTGACGGGCGCCTCCGGGGTCCACGGGAAAGAACCCGTAAAGGTCCGGCAGCCGAGCGTAAAGAAGA
Source organism: Mycobacterium sp. 134 (assembly GCF_048282715.1). Classification (NCBI taxonomy): domain Bacteria; kingdom Bacillati; phylum Actinomycetota; class Actinomycetes; order Mycobacteriales; family Mycobacteriaceae; genus Mycobacterium; species Mycobacterium sp. 134. The sequence goes on along the minus strand of NZ_JBLVUN010000008.1, from coordinate 1,404,414 downwards.
CATAAAGATCCTCGCCGGCCACCCGCAACAGACGGACGCTTGATCGGTCGCCGAGATCCGGCGACCCGAGAACGTGTTGGAGAACCCATGTCCGTAGTGGTGTTCATCGCGCTGACAGTGGCGATCTTTGCGCTGCTGGGCCTGGTGCAGAAGTTGGTCGAGGGACTGTGAGCTACGAAAACGTCGTCGGCCTGGGCCTGGCGATCCTCATCGCGCTGTTTCTCTTCGCGGCGCTGCTGTTTCCGGAGAGGTTCTAGTGACTACGACAACCGCGGGGATCGTCTTCCTCGTCGTCCTCATCGTCGCGGTAGCGGCTGTTCACGTACCGCTCGGCGACTACATGTACCGCGTCTACACGACCGAGAAGCACTCGCGTGCCGAACGCGTCATCTATCGGCTGATCGGCGCCGACCCGAAGGCCGAACAGACCTGGGGCGCCTATGCCCGCAGCGTGCTGGCCTTCTCCGCGATCAGCGTCCTGTTCCTGTTCGTCCTGCAGCTGGTGCAGGGCAAACTGCCGTTGCACCTGAACGATCCGGGCACCCCGATGACACCGGCGCTGGCCTGGAACACCGCCATCAGCTTCGTGACCAACACGAACTGGCAGGCCTATTCGGGTGAGAGCACCCAGGGCCACCTGGTGCAGATGGCCGGCCTGGCCGTGCAGAACTTCGTCTCGGCGGCCGTCGGCATGGCCGTGGCGATGGCTTTTGTCCGTGGCCTGGTCCGGCGCAACACCGGCGATCTCGGCAATTTCTGGGTCGACCTGGTGCGCGGCAATCTCCGTATCCTGCTACCCATTTCGATCGTCGGGGCGCTGATCCTGCTCGGCGGCGGCGCCATCCAGAACTTCGCCCTGCACAGCGAGGTCGTCAACACGCTCGTCGGCGGCACGCAGACCATCCCGGGCGGCCCGGTCGCCAGCCAGGAGGTCATCAAGCTGCTCGGTACCAACGGCGGCGGCTTCTACAACGCCAACTCCGCGCACCCGTTCGAGAACCCCACCACCTGGACCAACTGGGTGGAGATCTTCCTGATCCTGATGATCCCGTTCTCGTTGCCCCGCACGTTCGGCCGCATGGTCGGCAGCGTGAAGCAGGGTTACGCGATCGCCGCGGTGATGGCCGTGATCGCCACCGTCAGCGTCAGCCTGATGATGCTCTTCCAGCTGCAGGCCCATGGCACCGTCCCCACCGCCGCCGGCGCCGCGATGGAAGGCGTCGAGCAGCGGTTCGGCATCGCCAACTCGGCGGTGTTCGCGGATGCGACAACGCTGACGTCGACCGGCGCGGTGGACTCGTTCCACGATTCGTACACCAGCCTCGGCGGCATGATCACGATGTTCAACATGCAGCTCGGTGAGGTGGCTCCCGGCGGCGTCGGCTCCGGCCTGTACGGCATGTTGGTGCTGGCGATCATCACGGTGTTCGTCGCGGGCCTGATGGTCGGCCGCACACCGGAATACCTGGGCAAGAAGATCACCCCGCGGGAGATCAAGCTCGCCGCAACGTATTTCCTGATCACACCGTTGCTGGTGCTGACCGGTACCGCGGTGGCGATGGCCATGCCGGGTCAACGGGCGGGCATGCTCAACACCGGGCCGCACGGCCTGTCGGAAGTGCTGTACGCCTTCACCTCCGCCGCCAACAACAACGGTTCGGCCTTCGCCGGCATCAGCGTCAACACCGAGTGGTACAACACCGCCCTCGGCCTCGCGATGGTGTTCGGCCGGTTCCTGCCCATCATCTTCGTGCTGGCGCTGGCCGGATCGCTGGCCAAACAGGGCAAGACGCCCGAGTCCATCGGCACACTCCCCACCCATCGACCCCAGTTCGTCGGCATGGTCGCCGGCGTCACGCTGATCCTGGTCGCCCTCACCTTCTTGCCCATGCTCGCGCTCGGGCCCCTTGCTGAAGGAATTCACTGATGTCAGTACCTACTCTCGATTCACCGTCGTCCGCGCAGCCGAAACCCGTTAGTTCCAACCGAATCAAGGGCGGCCTGCTGGACCCGAAGATGCTGTGGAAATCGACGCCCGATGCGCTGCGCAAGCTCGATCCGCGCACGCTGTGGCGCAACCCCGTCATGTTCATCGTCGAGATCGGCGCCGTCTGGAGCACCATCCTGGCAGTGCTCAACCCGTCCTGGTTCTCCGGGCTGATCGTCATCTGGCTCTGGCTGACGGTGATCTTCGCCAACCTGGCCGAGGCCGTCGCCGAGGGACGCGGCAAGGCCCAGGCCGAATCGCTGCGCAAGACCAAGACGTCCACCATGGCCCGCCGGTTGACCGGCTGGGCCCCGGGCTCTCCCGGCCGTGAAGACGAAGTCGCCGCGCCGCTGCTGCAGCAGGGTGACGTCGTCGTGGTCGAGGCAGGCCAGGTCATCCCCGGGGACGGCGATGTCGTGGAAGGCATTGCGTCGGTGGACGAGTCGGCGATCACCGGTGAATCGGCACCCGTCATCCGGGAGTCCGGCGGCGACCGGAGCGCGGTCACCGGCGGCACCACCGTGCTCAGCGATCGCATCGTCGTACAGATCACCCAGAAGCCCGGCGAGAGCTTCATCGACCGGATGATCAACCTGGTCGAGGGCGCCAACCGGCAGAAGACCCCCAACGAGATCGCGCTCAACATCCTGCTGTCCTCGTTGACGATCATCTTCGTCTTCGCCGTGGCGACCCTGCAGCCGCTGGCCATCTTCTCCAAGGCCAACAACCCGGGTGTGGCAGACACCCTGGCGCTCAACGGAAACGGCATCTCGGGCATCGTCATGGTGTCGCTGCTGGTGTGCCTGATCCCCACCACGATCGGCGCCCTGCTCTCGGCGATCGGCATCGCCGGCATGGACCGGCTGGTGCAGCGCAACGTGCTGGCCATGTCCGGCCGCGCCGTCGAGGCCGCAGGCGACGTCAACACCCTGCTGCTCGACAAGACCGGAACCATCACGCTCGGCAACCGCCAGGCCGCCGCGTTCGTACCGCTGTCCGGCATCACCGAGGCGCAACTCGCCGACGCGGCACAGCTGTCGAGCCTGGCCGACGAGACCCCCGAGGGTCGCTCGATCGTGGTGTTCGCCAAGCAGCAGTACGGTCTGCGGGGCCGCACGCGGGCGAGCTCGACAAGGCGCACTGGGTGGAGTTCAGTGCCAACACCCGGATGTCCGGCGTCGATCTGTCCGGCGACCACCGGCTGCGCAAGGGCGCGGCAGGCGCGGTGGCCGAGTGGGTGCGATCCGAAGGCGGCCTGGTACCAACCGAACTCGGCGACATCGTGGACGGGATCTCCGCTGCCGGCGGCACACCGCTGGTGGTCGGGCATGTCGTCGACGGAAATGCCGAAGTGCTCGGCGTCATCCATCTCAAGGATGTCGTCAAGCAGGGCATGCGGGAACGCTTCGACGAGATGCGCCGGATGGGCATCCGCACCGTGATGATCACCGGAGACAATCCGCTGACCGCCAAGGCCATCGCCGACGAGGCCGGCGTGGACGACTTCCTCGCCGAGGCCACGCCCGAGGACAAGATGGCGCTGATCAAGAAGGAGCAGGCCGGCGGCAAGCTCGTCGCGATGACCGGTGACGGCACCAACGACGCGCCCGCCCTGGCCCAGGCCGACGTCGGTGTCGCGATGAACAGCGGGACCTCGGCGGCCAAAGAGGCCGGCAACATGGTCGATCTCGACTCCGACCCGACCAAGCTCATCGAGATCGTCGAGATCGGCAAGCAGTTGCTGATCACCCGCGGGGCGTTGACCACGTTCTCGATCGCCAACGACATCGCGAAGTACTTCGCGATCATCCCGGCGTTGTTCGTGGCCCTGTTCCCCGGCCTGGACCTGCTGAACGTCATGCGGCTGCACAGCCCGCAATCGGCGATCCTGTCCGCGGTGATCTTCAACGCGGTCGTCATCGTGGCGCTGATCCCGTTGGCGCTCAAGGGTGTCCGGTACACCCCGAGCAGCGCGTCCAAGCTGTTGAGCCGCAACCTGTACGTCTACGGCCTCGGCGGCATCATCGCGCCGTTCATCGGCATCAAGCTGATCGACCTCGTCGTCCAACTCTTCCCGGGAATGTGACATGAAATTCTCCAACCTGCTCCGCCAACATGCAGCCGCCCTGCGGGCCCTGCTGGTGCTCACCGTGATCCTGGGCATCGGGTATCCGGTGTTCATCTGGCTGGTGGCCCAGATCCCCGGCCTACGCGACAAAGCCGACGGATCACTGATCGAGGTGAACGGAAAGCCGGTGGGCAGCAGCCTGATCGGTCAGTCCTTCACCGATGCCGACGGCAACCCCCTGCCCCGCTACTTCCAGAGCCGCCCGTCGGCCGCCGGTGACGGCTATGACCCCATGGCCACCAGCGCGAGCAACCTCGGTCCGGAAAGCGTTGTCGACACACCGGACAAGCCGAGCCTGCTCACCCTGGTGTGCTCACGCAGCGCCGCCGTCGGAGAGCTCGACGGCGTCGACGGCGCCCGCCCGTTCTGCACGGGAGACGGTGTCGGTGCGGTGCTGTCGGTGATCGGGCCACGGGATGCCCGCGGAAACGTCATCCACCCGACCAAGGTGGTCAGCGTGAACCAGCCGTGCGACACCACGAAAACGCCGTTCGTCGACACCTACGAAGGCGTGCGGGTCGAATGCGCAAAGGCGGGCGAGGACTACAGCACCGGCCTGATCGTGCCGATCCGCGGCAGCGCGCCCGCAGACCCCGCTGTGCCCGCCGACGCGGTGACCGCCAGCGGAAGTGGACTGGACCCGCACATCTCGTTGGCCTACGCGGATCTGCAGGTCAACCGGGTGGCCAAGGCCCGCGGTCTCAACCCCGAACTGGTGCGCTCCATGGTGGCCCAGCACACCGACGGACGCACCCTGGGCTTCTTCGGCGAACCGCGGGTCAACGTGCTCGAACTCAACATCGCCCTCGACTCGCTGTAGGCACGAGGATGATGGTCTTGTGAGTACGCCGGCGCCCAGCCCCACCAAACGCGGTGAGCTGCGCATATATCTGGGTGCGGCTCCCGGCGTGGGCAAGACCTACGCGATGCTCGGTGAGGCGCACCGCAGGCTCGAACGCGGCACCGACCTGGTCGCCGCGGTGGTCGAGACGCACGGACGCAAGAAGACCGCCGAACTGCTCGACGGTATCGAGACCATCCCGCCGCGCTACGTCGAGTACCGGGGAGGCAGCTTCCCCGAACTCGACGTGGCCGCGGTGCTGGCCCGCAACCCCCAGGTGGTGCTGGTCGACGAACTCGCCCACACCAACACCCCGGGCAGCAAGAACCCCAAACGCTGGCAGGACGTCGAGGAACTGCTCGATGCCGGGATCACCGTGATCTCGACGGTCAACGTCCAGCACCTGGAAAGCCTCAACGATGTGGTCACCCAGATCACCGGAATCGAGCAGCAGGAGAAGGTTCCCGACGAGGTGGTCCGGGCGGCCGACCAGATCGAGTTGGTCGACATCACCCCAGAGGCACTGCGCCGCAGGCTGTCCCACGGCAACGTGTACGCACCGGAGCGTGTCGATGCCGCGATGTCGAACTACTTCCGGCGCGGAAACCTCACCGCGCTGCGAGAACTGGCCCTGCTGTGGCTGGCCGACCAGGTCGACGCCGCACTGGCCAAGTACCGTGCCGACAACAAGATCACCGACACCTGGGAGGCCCGCGAGCGCGTGGTGGTCGCCGTCACCGGCGGCACCGAGTCGGAAACCCTGGTGCGCAGGGCATCCCGCATCGCCTCGAAGTCCAGCGCCGAACTGATGGTGGTCCACGTCGTTCGCGGGGACGGACTGTCGGGCGTATCGGCGCCCCAGATGGGCAAGGTGCGAGAGCTGGCCATCAGCCTGGGCGCCACCCTGCACACCGTCGTCGGCGACGACGTACCCACGGCGCTACTGGATTTCGCGCGCGAGCGGAACGCCACCCAGCTGGTCCTCGGCACGTCGAGGCGGTCCCGGTGGGCCCGGATGTTCGACGAGGGCATCGGCGCCGCCGTGGTGCAGCACTCCGGCAAGATCGACGTGCACATGGTGACCCATGAGCAGGCCCGCCGCGGCTTCGGCTGGTCGACGGCCACACCCCCGCAGCGCCACATCGCATCCTGGCTCGCCAGCCTGGTGGTTCCGTCGGCGATCTGCCTGGCGATCGTGACCCTGCTCGACCCCTACCTCGGGGTCAGCGGCGAAAGCGCCCTGTTCTTCATCGGCGTGCTGATCGTCGCGCTGCTCGGCGGCGTCGCACCGGCCGGACTGTCGGCCCTGCTGTCCGGACTGCTGCTGAACTACTTCCTGGTCGACCCCCGCCACACGTTCACCATCTCCGAACCCGACAGCGCGGTCACCGTCGTCGTGCTGCTGCTGGTCGCGGTCGCGGTCGCGGCTCTGGTCGACGGGGCAGCCAGCCGGGCCCGCGAAGCCAGGAAAGCCTCGCAGGAGGCGGAACTGCTGACGCTGTTCGCCGGGTCGGTACTGCGCGGCGCCGACCTGACCACCCTGCTGGAACGACTGCGCGAGACGTACTCCCAACGCGCGGTGAGCCTGCTCCGGGAACACGACGGTGCCGCTGAGATCGTGGCGTGCGTCGGCACCAAACCGTGCGCCGAGGTGGACACCGCCGACACCGCCATCGAAGTCGGAGACGACGAATTCTGGCTGCTGATGGCCGGACGGAAACTGGCCGCGCGGGACCGCCGCGTGCTCAGCGCCGTCGCGAAACAGGCTGCCGGACTGGTCAAACAACGCGAGCTCACCGAGGAGGCCGGCAAGGCCGCGGCCATCGCGCAGGCCGACGAACTGCGCCGATCGCTGCTCTCGGCGGTCAGCCACGACCTGCGCACCCCGTTGGCCGCGGCCAAGGCGGCCGCCAGCAGCCTGCGCAGCGAGGACATCGACTTCTCGGCCGAGGACACCGCCGAACTGCTGGCCACCATCGAAGAATCCATCGATGCGCTCACCGCGCTCGTCGGCAACCTGCTGGACTCCTCCCGGCTGTCGGCCGGGGTCGTCCGGCCCGAACTACGCCGGGTGTACCTGGAGGAGACGGTGCAGCGCGCGCTGCTGGGAATCAGCAAGGGCGCCACCGGATTCACCCGCGAGGGTCTGGACCGGGTTAAGGTCGAGGTCGGCGACGCCGTTGCGATGGCCGATGCCGGGCTGCTCGAGCGGGTGCTGGCCAACCTGATCGACAATGCGCTGCGGTACGCACCCGACGGCCCCATCCGGGTCAGCGCCGGACAGGTGGCCGACCGGGTGCTGATCGCGGTGATCGACGAAGGGCCCGGGATGCCGCGCGGGGCCGAGGAGCAACTGTTCGCGCCGTTCCAGCGCCTCGGAGATCACAACACCACCATCGGCGTCGGGCTGGGCCTATCCGTTGCCCGCGGCTTCGTCGAAGCCATGGGCGGGACCATCTCGGCGACCGACACCCCCGGCGGTGGCCTGACCGTCGAAATCGACCTTGCTGCACCGCCAAAGGACGAACCGGCATGACACCCACCAACGCCATCAAAACCCGTGTCCTCGTGATCGACGACGAACCGCAGATCCTTCGTGCGCTGCGGATCAACCTGTCCGTGCGCGGCTACGAGGTCGACACCGCCACCAACGGTGGCCAGGGCCTGCGGGCCGCCGCCGATCACCGCCCCGACGTGATCGTGCTCGACCTCGGGCTGCCCGACATGTCCGGCATCGAGGTGCTTGCCGGCCTGCGCGGTTGGCTGTCGGCGCCGGTGATCGTGCTCTCGGCCCGCACCGACTCGTCCGACAAGGTCGAGGCGCTCGACGCCGGGGCCGATGACTACGTCACCAAACCCTTTGGCATGGACGAGTTCCTGGCCCGTCTGCGCGCCGCGGTGCGCCGCGGTGCGGCGGCTTCCGAAACCGATGAGCCCGTCATCGAGACCTCGTCGTTCACCGTCGACCTCGCCGCCAAGAAGGTGACCAAGAACAACCACGAGGTGCACCTGACCCCCACCGAGTGGGGCATGCTGGAGATGCTGGTGCGCAACCGCGGCAAGCTGGTGGGCCGCGAAGAGTTGCTGCGCGAGGTGTGGGGACCGGCCTATGCCAAGGAAACCCATTATCTGCGGGTCTATCTGGCGCAGCTGCGCCGCAAACTCGAGGACGATCCGTCACGTCCGGTGCACCTGCTGACCGAGGCGGGGATGGGGTACCGCTTCCAGGAGTAGGTTCACGCCACCAGCATCGGCAGGCGTTCCCAACCACGCACCGTCGAGGTGGGTGAGAGCGCCGCATCATCGAGATCCACGTCCCAGTCCGGGAATCGGGTGAGGATCTCGTCGAGCGCGATACGGGCCTCGATGCGGGCCAGCGCGGCACCCAGGCAGAAATGGGCACCGTGGCCGAACGCCAGGTGCATACCGATGTCGCGGTGGATGTCGAAGCGGTCCGGCTCGGCGTAGCGGCGCTCGTCGCGGTTGGCCGCGGCCATCACGATCAACAATGCGCTGCCGGCGGGGACCGTATGCCCGTGCCACTGCGCATCGACGGCCAGGGAGCGCGCCGCGTGCGGGGCCGGGTTCTCGAACCGCAGGATCTCCTCAATTGCGTTGGGCACCAACGACCGATCGTGCACCAGTTCCCGGCGCTGATCCGGATGCTCGGCGAGCACCTTGACGGTCCAGCCGATCAGGCGCGCACTGGTCTCGTTGCCCGCCCCGGCGATGACGTGCACATAGGTCAGCAGTTCGCGCCGGGTCAGCCGGCGCCGGGTGCCGGTCCGGTCCTCGAACTCGACGTTGAGCAGGTCGGTCATGATGTCGTCGGACGGATGCTCGACGCGCCAGTCGATGTAGTCGGCGAAGGCTCCGCCCAATGCCATGTTCTGTTCGTTGATCCGCATGCCGCGTCCGGCCTTGGTCCGCATGTTGGCATTACTCATATCGCGGATCGCGATCTGGTCGGCGTCGGGAATGCCCATCAGCATGCTGATCACCCGCATCGGCATCTGCGCGGCGAACTCACCGATCACATCGAACCGCCCGGTGCCGATCAGCGGATCGAGGTACTCGGCGCAGTACGTCCGGATCGCCGGTTCCAGCGCGGCGACCTTGCGCGGGGTGAACACCCGCGACATCAGTGTGCGGTGGATGGTGTGGCTGGGCGGGTCCTCGGCGACGACGATGCCGGGCGGCATCTCGACACCGGACTTGATGAATTCCAGGACATTCCCCCGCCCGGAGATGAAGGTGTCGCGGTCGATCAGTGCCCGCTCGACATCGTCGTAGCGGCTGACCGCGAAGAAATCGTGCGTCGCGTTGTAGTACAGCGGCGCCTCGTCGCGTAACCGGCGGTAGGTCGGATAGGGGTCGCGCGTGATCTCGACGTTGTACGGGTCGTAATCGATGTCGACTGTCATGCCGGCTCCTCGTCGTCCCGGCAATCCTGACCCCGCCCACCCGCATCGGCGTGAGTACCGCGCTACCCGAATCGCCGCGCAACGACCGATGACCGCGCACCAGCGACCACCGGGCGCGGGCAGGCCACCGACCAGCGACAATCTTCGATTTCGACTGGCCGGACACGCTACGGCGCCGGTATGTCCGGTTACCGCCGCCTTTTTGACGCCAGCCTCAACGACCCGGCCACCTTCTGGGCCGACGCCGCCAAGGCGGTGACCTGGACGTCCGAGCCGCAGCGCATACTCGACGACACGCACCCGCCGTTCTACCGGTGGTTCCCCGACGGCGAGCTCAACACCTGCGCCAACGCGCTGGACCGCCACGTCGCCGAGCGCGGCGATCAGACCGCGCTGATCTACGACTCCCCCGTCACGGGTACCAAGGCCACCTATACCTACCGCGAGTTGCGCGACGCCACGGCCCGGTTCGCCGGGGCCCTGCGCGGGCTCGGGGTGAACAAGGGCGATCTCGTGGTGATCTACATGCCGATGGTCCCCGAGGCCGTCATCGCGATGCTGGCCTGCGCCCGGCTGGGCGCGGTGCACTCGGTGGTGTTCGGCGGGTTCGCCGCGCACGAGCTGGCCACCCGGATCGACGACGCCCGCCCGGTGGTCGTGGTGAGCGCATCCTGCGGCATCGAGCCGACGCGCACCATCGAGTACAAGCCCATGCTGGATACGGCACTGGAGATCGCCGAGCACAAGCCCCGGGCCTGCGTCATCCTCCAGCGCGAGCAGTGTCCCTGCGAGCTGGTCGACGGGCGCGATCACGACTGGCAGCAGCTGGTGGCCGACGCCGCACCGGTCGACCCGGTGCCGGTGGCCGCGACCGACCCGCTGTACGTGCTCTACACCTCGGGCACCACCGGCAAACCCAAGGGCATCGTCCGCGACAACGGCGGGCACGCGGTGGCCCTGCTGTGGAGCATGCGCCACATCTACGACGTGGAACCCGGCGACGTGTTCTGGGCGGCCTCCGACGTCGGCTGGGTGGTCGGCCACTCCTACATCGTCTACGCGCCCTTGCTCCTGGGTGCGACAACCGTTCTCTACGAAGGCAAACCGGTCGGCACCCCCGACGCCGGGGCGTTCTGGCGAGTGGCCGCCGAGTACGGCGTCAAGGCGCTGTTCACCGCCCCGACCGCGATCCGGGCGATCAAGAAGGAAGATCCCGAAGCCACGCGGCTGGCCCACTACGACCTGTCGGGGCTCAAGTACCTGTTCCAGGCCGGCGAGCGCCTCGACCCCGACACCTATCACTGGGCCAACGACAAACTCGGCATCCCGGTGGTCGACCACTGGTGGCAGACCGAAACCGGCTGGGCCATCGCCGCCGACCCGATGGGCGTCGAACCCCTGCCGATCAAGCCCGGTTCGGCCACCGTGCCGATGCCCGGCTACGACGTACAGATCCTGCGTTCGGACGGCACCCGGTGCGAGGCCGACGAGGAAGGCGCCATCTGCATCAAGCTGCCACTGCCCCCGGGCACCCTGCCCACGTTGTGGGGCGACGACCACCGCTATGTCGCGTCGTATCTGTCGGCGTTCACCGGCTACTACCTCACCGGCGACGGCGGCTACGTGGACTCCGACGGCTACCTGTTCGTGATGGGCCGCACCGATGATGTGATCAACGTTGCCGGACACCGGTTGTCGACCGGGTCGATCGAGGCCGTGCTGGCCGACCACCCCTCGGTGGCCGAATGCGCGGTGATCGGTGTCGCCGACGAACTCAAGGGGCAGGTGCCGCGCGGCTTCGTGGTGCTCAAGACCGGTGCCTCGACCGACGGGATCACCCAGGAGCTGGTCGACCGGGTGCGGGAAAACATCGGCGCGGTGGCGGTTTTCAAGAAGGTCGACGTGGTGGCGGCGTTACCGAAGACTCGTTCGGGCAAGATCCTGCGCAAAACCATGCGGGGTATCGCCGACGGTCTGGACGAGCCGGTGCCCTCCACCATCGAGGATCCCGCGGTGCTCGACGCGCTCAAGGACGTCCTGCGCCCCTGAGTAGCCGCAGCCCGTTGAGGGCGACCAGGATGGTGGAGCCCTCGTGGCCGGCCACGCCCAGCGGTAACGGCAAGTGCCCGAACAGGTCCCAGGTCACCAGGACGGTGATGACGGTGCCCGCGATGACCAGGTTGGCGATGACCAGCCGCCGGGCCCGCCTGGACAGTGCCACCACCGAGGCGATCGCCGAGAGATCATCGCCCACGGTGACGACGTCGGCGGTGTCGACGGTGAGGTCGGCACCGCCGCGCCCCATCGCCATCGACGAATGCGCGGACGCCATGGCCGGCGCGTCGTTGACGCCGTCGCCCACCATGAGAACCCGTCGGCCATCGGATTCCAGTTCCCGGACAGCGGTGGCCTTGTCGTCGGGCAGCAGTCCGGCCCTCACATCCTCGATGCCCAGCTGCCCGGCCAGTTGCGCTGCGGCGGCGCGGTTGTCACCGGTGAGCAGCACGGGCGAGCGTCCAGTCAGGGACCGAAGCGCCCGCACGGCAGCGGCCGCGCCCGGGCGGGCCTGGTCATGCAGCCCCAGCAGCCCGATGGGGCGGCCGTCGACCGTCACGACGACGGCGGTGGCTCCGGTGGCCTCGATCTCGGCCACCGCCGCTATCGCCGGGCCCACGTACGCCGTGGGGCTGAGTACCTCGACCGCACGACCGTCGACGGCCGCCCGGACCCCGCGGCCCGCGCAGGCGGTGAAGCCGGTGGCCTCGGGCACCACGACGGCGCGGGATGCCGCCTCGGCGACGATCGCCCGCCCGATCGGGTGCTCGCTGAATTGTTCTGCGGCTGCGGCGGTTGCGAGGACCCGGTCGGGCGCCGCCTCGCCGAGGGGTACCACCTGCGATATCCGGGGAGCGCCGGTGGTCAGCGTTCCGGTCTTGTCGAGCACGACGACGTCGGTGTCGGCCAGTCGCTCCATGGCGACCGCGGATTTCACCAGCACGCCGCGCCGGCTGGCGTTGGCTATCGCGCACAGCAGGGGCGGCATGGTGGCGAGCACGACCGCGCAAGGCGAGGCCACGATCATGAAAGTCATGGCGCGCAACAGAGTTGAGCGCAGATCGGCCCCCAGCGCCAGCGGCACCGCGAACAGCGCCAGGGTCGCGACCACCACGACCACCGAATAGCGCTGCTCGACCTTCTCGATGAACAGCTGCGTGGTGGCCTTGGTCGCCGAGGCCGCGTCGACGGCCGCCACGATGCGGGCCATCACCGTGCTCGACGGATCCCGAGTAACCGTGACCCCCAGCGCCCCAGCGGTGTTGAGCGTCCCGGCGAAGACGTCGTCACCCGCCTGCTTGGCGACGGGCAGCGGTTCACCGGTGATCGAGGACTGGTCGACATCGGAGGACCCGCCGGTCACCGTGCCGTCAGCCGAGATCCGTTCCCCCGGCCGGATGAGGATGCGGTCGCCGGGCCGCAACGACTCCGCGGCGACGACACGCTGGGCACCGTCGTCCTCGATCAAGGTCGCGTCGGGCGGGGCCAGGTCGAGCAACCCGCGCACGGAACGTTCGGTTCGTGCGGTGGCCACATCCTCCAGCGCACCCGAAGTCGCGAAGATGACGATCAGCAATGCGCCGTCGAATACCTGCCCGATGGCTGCCGCACCGATCGCCGCCAGGATCATCAGCAGGTCGACATCGAGCGCGCGGTCACGCAGTGTCCGTACGCCGGACACCGCGGATTGCCAACCGCCGGCGAGATAGCACGCGAGATACAGCGTCCACCACAGCGGTTGTGGCGCATCGGCCAGCTGCGCAACCACGCCGCAGAGCATCAACACCAGGGCGGCGACGGCCCAGCGCACCGAGTCCAGAGACCAGATCCACGTGCCGATCCGGCGCGCACCGACAAGTCGGGCGGTGCCGTCACGGCCGTCGCGTACCGGCAACCGGTCGGCCGACAGAGCGGTCATCGAGTGCGCCTCCCGTTCATCCTCGTCGCACACATCTAAGACATTTAAACATGTAGAGATTGAGATGTATTAACTACGTTTTGGGCCACGTGCTTGAATGAATGCCATGGGTCACGGAGTCGAGGGGCGGGCGACGCCGGCGGCGTCCCTTGACGCCGCCTCGGCGGCCAAAGTCGCCGAGACCCTGCAGGCCCTGGCGTCCCCCAACCGATTGCTGATCCTGACCCGACTGCGGGAATCGCCGTGCTCGGTCACCGAACTGTCCGCGGCGGTCGGGATGGAACAGCCCGCGGTCTCCAATCAGCTCCGGCTATTGCGGGCGCTGGGCCTGGTGACCGGCGACAGGTACGGCCGCAATATCGTGTACCGGCTCTACGACAGCCACGTGGCCCAACTTCTCGACGAGGCCATCTACCACATCGAGCATCTCCGACTGGGCGCCCGCGACACCACGGCTTGAGCCGCTAAACGCGCTGCGGCCAAAGAGTTTCACGCACTGTTCACTTCAGCGTGCCGATCCGAAACAGGCCTCGTGGCAAAACTCGCGCCATTGCCGGAATCCTTTATTTTCGCGGTGACCCGAACTATTGTGAAGTCGTTATATGTTGATATCCGCCCAAACCTCGGGAGTTTGCTGCCGGCCATACCGGCGGTACCCGAACAGTGAGGAGTTGAACAACGATGCGCATGGCAACCAAGGGATCCTGCACCTGTCGCTGCAATGCCTGCGATGGTGGCCACCACTGCGGAAACCCCCCGAACTGCAACGCGCGGCGCTGACGCCGTCGGTGACCTGTCGTCCGGGCAACCGGCGACAGGTCACCACCCCTGACCGCTACGCCGCCTGATCATCGGGCCATAACCTCATCGATCGCACCGATCGGTAGTGCGATCTCGTGCTGTCTCGCTCCTCCGCCTGTTCTCTCCGGCACTTTTCCCCCTGCCGCCCCGGTTCCCCGGTTCCCGCCCTGCGCTGTCTTATGCTGCGGTCGTGCTCACCGCGCTGACCTGGGGTCTGGTCGCTGCATCCTCGCTGCTCATCGGCGCGGTCGCCGGCGTGGTCCGGGACTGGAATCAACGCCTTGTCGGCCTGGTCCTCGGTTTCGGCGCCGGCGCGCTCATCTCCAGCATCTCCTTCGAACTCGCCGAAGAGGGCTTCCGCGCCAGCGGCGCCTGGGCGGTGGCCCTCGGCCTCGCGGTCGGGGCCGTGGTGTTCTATCTCGCGGACAAAGCAGTAGATCGGCTGGGCCGCAAGGGAACCCAGACCGCCGGGCTGCCGTTGCTCCTCGGCGCCCTGCTCGACGGCATTCCCGAACAGGCCGCCCTGGGCATCGGCATCGCGGCCGGAGCCGGCGTCAGCCTGGCCCTCGTGGTGTCCATCTTCGTGTCGAACCTGCCCGAGTCCATCGGGTCTGCCAGCGACATGAAATCCGCGGGAGAGCCGGCCCGCCGGATTGTGGGCAGCTGGGCCGCTATCGCCGCACTGTGCGCGCTGGCCACGGTCGGGGGCTATCAGCTGCAGAACGTGGCCGGCGCCGAATTCCGGGGCGGCATCAACGGTTTCGCCGCCGGAGCGCTGTTGGTCATGCTGGTGGGTTCGATGATCCCGGAGGCCACCGAGAAAGCCAGGGAGAACGCCGGCCTGGCGGCCGTGCTCGGTTTCGCCGTTGCCGCGGGACTGTCGCTGGCCGGGTGAACCGGCGGCGGGTTAGGTTCGGCAGGTGACTGCGCAGTGGCACCTGGGACCTGTCAGCGTCGGGGTGCACAACCTGTTCGTCGCCCTCGGGGTGTCCGCAGCGCTGCTGGTGTTCGTCCTCGAGGCCCGCAGGCGCGGCGCGGTCAACGAGCAGTCCGTGGTCGCCGCGGCCGGGGCACTGATCGGCGGCGCGATCGGGATGAGGTTGACCGGGTGGGTGCGTCACCTGGACTTCAGCGCGAATCCGACCCTGGCGCAGGCCTGGCAGTTCGGCTCGCGAAGCATCCTCGGCGGACTGCTGGGCGCCTATCTCGGGGTGCTCGTCGCCAAACGACTCGGCGGTTATCGCGGCAAGACCGGCGACCTGTTCGCCCCCGCGGTCGCACTCGGCATGGCGATCGGCCGGATCGGCTGTCACCTCACCGAAGCCCCCGGGCGCCCCACCACCCTGCCGTGGGGCATCCATGCACCACCGGATACCCCCGAGTGCCCGGGCTGCCTCACCGGCGCCGCCATGCACCCGTCGTTTCTCTACGAGATCGCCTTCCAGCTCACCGCATTCGCTGTGCTGTTGTGGCTGCGCCCCCGCATCGGCAGGCCCGGTGAACTGTTCGTGCTCTACGTCGCCGGCTACGCGGTGTTCCGCTTCTTTGTCGAGTTCGTCCGGGAGAACGACACCGTGTGGCTGGATCTGACCCGCCCGCAATGGTTCCTGCTGCCGTCATTGCTGATCCTGGGGTTTCGGCTGTGGTACGGCTACCGCCGCGGGTACTATCGCAACCCAGCCCACTCTCAGGAGGTGCCCGTATGACGACACCGCCCGGCCCACCTGACGATACGACCCCACCCGGCGACGTGCCACCGGAGTTCGGCCCACAAAGCTTTGAACCACAAGGGATTCCACCCGCCTATCACGGCGATCCACCCGTACCACCGCCGCCACCCCCGCCTCCTGCACCGCCACCGGGCTACCCCTACCCGCCCGGCTACTCGTACCCGCCCGGCTATCCCTATGGCCCGCCGCCACAGCCCCCACGGCGCATCTCGGTGCCCATGGTGATCCTCGGCCCGTTTCTCTACGCCGCACTCAATCTGGTGATCGGGTTCATCGGCTTCATCGGCGCCGGCGCCGCTGACAGCAGTGGCGGCAGCACCAACCTGGTCCTCGGCGGCACCGCGGTGCTGTTGGCCCTGATCGCCTTCGGTGGCGGCACCGTGATGCTGTTGTCGAAGAACCCGACGGCCAAGGGACTCGGCATCGGGCTGATGGTCGGCTGGGCGCTGGTCTCGTTGTTCACCGCCGGGTTCTGCACCGGCCTCAACCCCGAGCTGTACGCCCTGTGAGCACCGGGATGGGGCTGCGCGGCGACCGGCTGCACCGGTACGTCACCGCGTTCTGCCCGCATTGCCACGACGAGGCACCCGAGCGCCCGCTGGCCGACGTCACGCGGCTGGCCGGCATCCTGGTCGAGCGCGACGGGCAGGTCTGGCTCGAACGTGGCTGCCGCACACACGGATTGGTGAGGACCCTCTACGACGAGGACCCCGAGATCCTGTCCTACCTGGAAGAGTGGACCGCCCCGACGAAGGCCCACATCCCTGACATGGCCGGGAACTTCGACCCCATTCCGTCGGCCTATCTGCGTGGTCTGCCAGAGATGCAGACGCAGCACACCTGCATCCTGCTGGAGGACATCGCCGAGACCTGCAACCTGCGCTGCCCGACCTGTTTCACCGACAGCTCACCCGATTTGCGCCACGTGGTGCCCACCGCCGACGTGCTGGCCAACGTCGACCAGCGGTTGGCCCGGGAGAACGGTCGTATCGACGTACTGATGCTCAGCGGGGGCGAGCCGACGCTGCACCCGAACCTGGCCGAGCTGCTCGATGAACTGGTCGCCCGGCCGATCACCCGAATCCTGGTCAACAGCAACGGGGTCCGCATCGCCAACGACGACCGGCTGCTCGATCTGCTCACCGCGCACCGCGAACGCGTCGAGGTGTACCTGCAGTACGACGGGTTGTCCGAGCAAGCCCACCGTCATCACCGCGGTGGCGACCTGCGGAGGACCAAAAGCCAAGCCCTCCGGCGGCTTTCCGAGCGGGAGATCTTCACGACCCTGGTGATGACGTGCGCACTGGGGGTCAACGACGACGAGATCGGGGACATGGTCCGCCTGGCCCTGGACACGCCGTACGTCGGCGGGCTCACCATCCAGCCGCAGTTCGGCTCCGGTCGCTCCGGCGCGATCGACCCGATGAACCGGCTCACCCACACCGGGGTGCTCAAACGGCTGGGACCGCAGACCGACGGCGCGGTCACCTGGCGCGACCTGACGGCACTGCCCTGCTCGCACCCACACTGCTGTTCGGTCGGGTATCTGGTCCGTGACGACAGCGACCAGTGGCGGTCCCTGGTGTCGCTGATCGGCACCGAAAGCCTCAAGGACAAGCTGGGTCTGGTCTCCAACCGGATCGCCGACACCGAGCTCCCCCGCCAGCTGCGCATGGCGGTGCAGGAGTCACTGCTCGGGCTGCTCTCGGAGCAGTCCTCGCTGTCGCATCCTCAGATCGGCGACGTCTGGCGCGCCATCTGCGAGAGCTGCGATCTGGGTATGGGGACACTGCTGACCCTGGCGTCCTCGGCGCTGCCGGGCCGCCGCCGCAAGATCCGCAAGCTGCTCGGCGAGCGCGTGGTGCGACTGACCGTCAAACCGTTCATGGACATGTCCACGATGATCGAGGAGCGCCTGATTCAGTGCTGTGTGCACGTCGGTACCCGCTCGCAGCAGCCGGATACGACCAACCATCAGTGCGCGCCGTTCTGCGCCGTCCAGGCCTGGCCGGCGCTCGGACGTCAACGGCTGTCGTTGTCGGCCGGGCAGGCATTACCGCTCATCGAGATTCGATAGGGGTGGCGAAAAACCAGGTCGTGGCGCACATCGAGCTCGACAAGCAGGTCAAACGGCTTTTCTGCCAGGCACCGATGGCAGAAACTGCGAACTGGTGTTCCTAACCGTCCTCTTAAGCTGCTAACTTGCCATGAAGTGGGTGTCCCACTGCCGGGGGGCCTGCCAACTCTTTTGGACCAGTCAGGAGTGAATGCCTTGAAGACGAATATCAGTACGGCCTTTGCCGGAGCGGCCATCGCCGCCGCGGCGATCGTCGCCGGCGCCCCGATGGCGCTTGCCGACGCCGACACCAGTGCCGTCACCACCGCTTCGCTCGGCGGCCAGGGCAAGCTGGACGGCGGCACCCAGGTCTGGACCGTGACCGACCTCAAGCCCAGCACCGACACCATCAACTACGCGCCGCACGGCACGCTGTGGGAGGTCACTGCGACCAACGAGGCTCTCCAGGGCTCGGTCACACCGATCGTCTCCAACTTCAACATCCGCGCAGCCGACGGCCAGAACTACCGTGCGCTGTTCCAGGTGCCCAGCACCCAGGGCGTCAACCCCGCCACCCTCGCACAGGGTCAGAAGACCAGCGGCAAGATCTACTTCGACGTGACCGGTGACCAGCCGACCTCCGTCGTCTACAACGCAGGCGGCAACGACGTCCTGGTGTGGAACAAGACCGCCGCACCCGCAGCAGCCCCGGCCGCCGCCGGCGCGCCGAAGCGTCCGGCTCCCGCAGCCGCCCCCGCCGGCACCCCCGCCGCACCGGCTGCCGCAACCCCGGCCGCACCGGCCGCTCTGACCCCGGCCGCCCCCGCCGCCACGCCGGCTGCACCGGCCGGCACGGGCGCGGGTAGCCGCGCGGCAGACCTGCCCGCCGCCACCCCGGCACCGGGCGCACCGGCCGCAACCCCGGCCGGCACCGAAGCGGTTCCGGCCGCTCCGGCGCCGGGTGCACCGGCCGCCGAGTCGACCCCGGTCGCGCACGGCACCCCGGTCGCCGAGGGTGCCCCGGCAGCTGCTCCCGCAGGTGCCGGCAACGCCGCCGCCGCGGTTCCGCCGGCCGAGGGCGTGCCCGCCGAGGGTGCACCCGTCCCCGCCGCCGCTCCTGGCGCTCCGGCTGCCCCCGCGGCACCGGGCGCTCCGGCTGCTCCGGCCGCTCCGGCACCGGGCGCTCCGGCCACCGAACCGGCACTGGTTCCGGCAGGCACCCAGCCGGCCGTCACCACGCCCGCCCCGGCCCCCGCGGTCGCGCCGGCGAGCAACCACGGGACGGCGTCCTGATCTAGGTAGTCACGGCAACGGCCGGACGCGGGCAACCGCGTTCGGCCGTTGTTTTTTTGTGGGGATGCCAAAGGCAGAGAAGCGTTTCCGAGAAACGGGTCAGGCGATCGACAGCGCGATGCCGTCGAGAATGTCGTGCTCACTGACTACCAGTTCGCCGATGCCGGCCCGCTGCCCGAGTGCAGCCGCCAACTCCTCGACGATGATCGCGCCGCCGCCGATCACATCGGCCCGGCCGGCATGCATCGGCCCCAGCGCCAGGCGCTCGGCCTTGGTCATCCCGATCAGCTGCTCACACACCCCGAGCAGCTCGTCGAATCCGATGCGGGACAGATGAATTGCGTCAGGATCGTATTCGGTCATGCGCTGCGCGAGCGCCGATAGCGTCGTCATCGTCCCAGCCACACCCACCCAGGTGTGCGCGCCCTCAACCGGCACCACCCGCAGCGCCTCGGCCAGGCCGTCACGGGCCGCCGCCCGAGCCTGCGCCACCTCGTCCGCGGTGGGCGGATCAGAATGCAGGCACCGTTCGGTGAGCCGCACACACCCGATGTCGGCGGAGAAGCTCGCCCGCACAGCGGTGTCGCCGCGCACCACCTCAGTCGAGCCGCCACCCAAATCGACGACCACGAAAGGGCCTGCGGCAGGGTCGAGTTCACCCACCGCACCCCGGAAGGACAGCTCGGCCTCCTCGGTGCCGGTGATGACCTCCGCCAGGGACCCCGGGACCACCTTGCCCAGCAGTCTCGCCGTCATCGCGAAGAACTCGTCGCGATTACCTGCATCGCGCGCCGCCGAGGTCGCGACCATCCGCACGGCGGTCACCGAACTCTCTGCCATCAATGCCACGTAATCGGCCAATGCGGATTCGGTGCGCGCCAACGCTTCCGGAGCGAACTGACCCGTGGCGTCCACACCTTGTCCCAGCCGCACGACCCGCATCTCGCGATGCACGTCACGCAGCTTGCCGTCCACCACGTCGGCGATCAGCAGACGAATCGAGTTGGTGCCACAGTCGATCGCGCCGACCCTGCTCAAACCCATACCTCACGATCCAGGATTCCGGCCATCGCCGGCTCGACCGCCAGCACTGCCAGCGCCTCGTCACCGAAGGGATTGACCCCGGGACCTTTTGCCAATGAGTGGGCCATCACCACGTGCAGACATTTGACCCGGTCGGGCATGCCGCCCCCGGTGAAGGTCGTGCCCAGCGGCTCGATCGCGTCCCGCTCGGCCAGATACGACTCATGCGCCCGCCGGTAGGCCGCGGCCAGTTCCTCGTCCTCTTGCAGGCGTTCGGACATGTCCCGCATCAGCCCGGAGGATTCCAGTCGGCTTGCGGACGCCGTAAGCGCCGGATGCGTCAGGTAGTACAGCGTCGGGAACGGCGTACCATCGGGAAGCCGGGGTGCGGTCTTCACCACCGCGGGCTCGCCGTTGGGGCAGCGGTAGGCGATCTCGAGGACACCGCGCGGTTCCCGGCCCAATTGCCGTGTCACGGCCTCGATGTCGGCGGGATCAACCATTGGGACCTCTGGGCTCGGCAGGCGGCGGCGGAACAGGCGGTGCGGGCGGTCCGCCCGGCGCGGGTGGGGGCCCGCCGATCGTCGGGGAAACCCCGTGCGGCTCATCGGCAATCGTGTGCCACAGCGAGGTGTACCAGGGCTGGCCGGCGGGCACCGTCGACCCGGGCAGCACCGGCGTTCCCGGGTCGGACACCATGGCCCCCGGCGGTAGTTGCACCTGATAGGGGGTGTCGCCGGGCATGACGAAGCCGAGCCGTTCCCGGGCCTGGGCCGCGATGAACACCGGGTCGGCCAGCTTGACCTTCTGCTGTTCGAGGTCGGCGATCTGGGTCCGCAACCGTTCCTCGCTGGCTTTGAGTTGTTTCATCTCGGTGCGCTGGGCGAAGTAGGTGCGCACCGGCCCGGCGATGGTCAGGGTCAGCACGCACACCACCGCGGCCAGGATCGCTGCCCGGCGTGCCGTCGACCCGAACCGCTGTTCGGACTGCAGCTCGGCCTGCTGCTGAGCTTGCACCGCAATGGCTTTGGTGACCTTCTCATCGGCCACCGGCTCGGCCTGCGCCGGGCGGGATTCGGCCCCCCGGCGTCGGGGCTGCGAAGCGCGCGGCCGATTCGATTCCCCGGCCTTGCCCGGCTTGCCGGGTCGGGAGGCCGGGGACCGTCTCTTCGGATCGGGCCGCTTCGCTTCGGGCATCGACGTGTTGGTGCGCAGACGCCTGCGTTACTTGGCTTCGAACCGCGGGAACGCGAGATCGCCCGCGTAGCGCGCGGCGTCGCCGAGCGCCTCCTCGATGCGCAGCAGCTGGTTGTACTTGGCCACCCGCTCGCTGCGGGCCGGAGCACCGGTCTTGATCTGACCGCTGCCCACCGCGACCGCGAGGTCGGCGATGGTGGTGTCCTCGGTCTCGCCGGAGCGGTGGCTCATCATGGTGCGGTAGCCGCTGTTGTGTGCCAGCGCAACGGCATCCAGGGTCTCGGTGAGGGTGCCGATCTGGTTGACCTTCACCAGCAGCGCGTTGGCGGCGCCACGCTCGATGCCGTCCTCAAGGCGTTCCGGGTTGGTGACGAACAGGTCGTCGCCGACCAACTGGACCCGGTCCCCGATGGCAGAGGTCAGCGCGACCCAGCCGTCCCAGTCGTCCTCGGACAGCGGATCCTCGATCGACACCAGCGGGTAGGCGTCGATCAGGCCGGCGTAGAACTCGCCCATCTGGTCGGCCGTGCGGGTCTCCTTCTCGAACGCGTAACCCGTACCGTCCGTGTAGAACTCGGTGGCCGCGACGTCCAGCGCCAGGGCCACATCGCTGCCGAGCTTGAACCCGGTGGCCTCGATGGCCGTCGCGATCAGGTCCAGGGCTGCCTTGGTGCCCGCGACGTCGGGAGCGAAGCCGCCCTCATCGCCGAGACCGGTGGACAGCCCCTGCTTCTTGAGCACGGACTTGAGCGAGTGGTAGACCTCGGTACCCCAGCGCAGCGACTCCTTGAAGGAAGGAGCGCCGATCGGGGCGACCATGAACTCCTGGACGTCCACCCCGGTGTCGGCGTGGGCGCCGCCGTTGAGGATGTTCATCATCGGCACCGGAAGGATGTGCGCGTTCGGGCCACCGAGGTAGCGGAACAGCGGCAGCGCGGCACTGTCGGCCGCGGCCTTGGCCACCGCCAGCGAGACACCGAGGATCGCGTTGGCGCCCAGCCGGGACTTGTCCGGGGTGCCGTCGAGATCCAGCAGGGCCTGGTCGACGAGACGCTGATCGTCGGCGGCCAGGCCGATGATCGCCGGAGCGATCTCGTCGAGCACGGCCTCCACGGCCTTCTCGACGCCCTTGCCGCCGTAGCGGGAGCCGCCGTCGCGCAGCTCCACCGCTTCGTGTTCGCCGGTCGACGCGCCCGAAGGCACCGCTGCCCGGGCGAACGTGCCGTCGGTCAGGGCCACCTCGACCTCGACCGTCGGGTTGCCACGGGAGTCGAGGATCTCGCGGGCTCCAACCTGCTCGATGATGGGCACTGGCTTCTCCTTATTGAGTCCTGCGTGTAGGGATGAGACTAGATCGTGGTCCGCATAACGGCGTGTTTGGGCTTGTCACACGTGTCACAAGCCGTGACCGGCCGCGTATGCCGTCGCCCAGTCCCGGACCATTCGGGCGTACTGCTCGGAGTTGTTGTAGGCCTTCAGCGCCGTCATCCAGCCTCGCGGGGTGGACAGGTCCTTGCCGTACCAGCACAGCAGTCCGGCCGCAGAGAGCGCCGCGTCGTCGAAATTGTCCGGGCTCACCACCCCGTCGTTGTTGGCGTCCACCCCGAAATGCCCCCAGGTCTCCGGGATGAACTGCATCGGCCCCATCGCACGGTCCATCAGCGGATCGCCGTCCAGCTTGCCCTTGTCGGTGTCGGGAATGCGCAGGTTGCCGGCGGTCCCGTCCAGTTGCACACCACGAATCGGCGGGGTGACGTCGCCGTTGCGCGCGATCATCGCGCCACGGTAGGTGCCGTGGTGGCTCTCGACCATGCCGATCCCGGCCAACGTGGTCCAGGCCAGCTGGCAATTCGGGTTCTCGACCTGGGCGACGCGCGCGGCGTAGGCGTAGGCCTCCAGGGCGTTGACGGGCATGCCCAGCGCGGGTGCCCGCTGCTCGGCCCACTCGTGCAGCTGATCGGCGGGCCTGCCCTTGGCATAGGTGTCGATCGCGGGCACCGGATCCCCGGCCGGCGGCGGCACACCTTCGGGAATTGGGGTCCCCAGATGCCACGAACAGCTGGATGCCAACAGCAGCGCTGTCGCAGCAATTACGGCGACAGCCCGCAGCCAACGCACTGGCGACACCGGACTCCCTCAACCCCGCTCTATCTGATTGGCCATCGTCGCATGCGCGGCTATGAACGCGACGAGCGACGGGCCCGTGCCGGAAGAACGGCAGGTGAAGTCGGCCGGACCCCCAGGCCCCCCTGCTAAGGTGAGCCACGCCTTGCTATGGCAAGGCAAGGCTACGTTTTTTATGGTGTTTTCACCCCGGTCGAACGAGGACGCTTTGATGACTGCCATCTCGGACGTTCCGACCAGCACGCTGGCCGCGTCCAACGTCACATCCCAGGTGTTCGGCAGTGGCCTGATCGGTTTGCGGGAAGGCCTCGAAGCCGCGATCGTGGTGTCGATCCTGGTCGCGTTTCTGGTGAAGTCCGAACGCCGGGACGCCCTCAAATGGGTGTGGCTGGGCGTCGGCGCGGCAATCGCCATGACCGTCACCGTCTTCCTCGTGATCCAGTTCGGCGAGAACACCATCAGCGGACTCGGCGCCGAAGCCATCGCGGGTATCGCCTCACTGATCGCCGTCGTCATCGTCACCACCATGGTGCTGTGGATGAAGAAGGCTTCCGCCTCGATATCCGGCCAACTGCGCGGCGAGATGTCCCAGGCTCTGGAGACCGGCGGTATCGCGGTGGCGCTGCTGGCCTTCCTCGCCGTGGGCCGTGAAGGTGTGGAGACCGCGCTGTTCATGGTCGGCTACGCCGAGGCCGAGACGCTCTGGCCACTCGTCGGTCTGATCATCGGCGTGCTGATCGCCGCGGCGATCGCCTACGGCATGTACGCGGGCGCCGTGCGGATCAATCTCGCCAAGTTCTTCAAGTACACCGGGATCTTCCTGATCGTGGTGGCAGCCGGAATCCTCGCCTACGGGATCAAGGCGCTGCAGACCGTCGGCTGGCTGCCAGGGCTCAGCGCCAAGGCCTTCGACATGAGCGGCGCGTTCGACTGGTCTGCCTGGTACGGCGAGATCATCCAGGGCGTCTTCAATATCGACCCCACGCCGACCGTGCTGCAGTTCGGTGCGTGGCTGGCCTACATCGTCGTGGTGCTGGCGCTGTTCCTGAAGCCGATCCGCGCTGCCGGCGCGGCATCGGCCGGTGCCTCAACTTCCTCCGAGCCGACCGTCGAGCCGGAGACCCCCACCGCATCCGAAAGGTCGACCAAGTGAAGATCACCCCTGCCGTCAAGACCGGATTCGCGGCCACCGCCGCGGTGCTGGCCGGCCTCTCGATGACCGCCTGCCAGGCCAAGGAGGCCGACAGCGGCAGCGCGAGTGGCGATGGCGCCCAGAAGACCGCCCAGATCACCGTCGACGCTTCGGACACCGAGTGCAAACTGTCCGGGACCACCGCGACGACCGGGCCGAGCACGTTCGTCGTGACCAACAACGGCAACAAGGTCACCGAGTTCTACGTCTATGGCGAGGGCGAGCGGGTCATGGGCGAGGTGGAGAACATCTCCCCCGGGCTCAAGCGGCAGCTGATCGTTCAGCTCACCCAGCCGGGCACCTACCAGACCTCCTGCCGGCCCGGCATGGTCGGTGAAGGCATCCGCGGCAATTTCGAGGTCACCGGCGAAGCCGTACAGATCGACACCGAGGGCAAGTTCAAGGAAGCCGCCGACAGCTACAAGCGCTACGTGCTCAGCCAGACCGATGCGCTGATCCCGGCCACCGAGGCGTTCGTCGCCGCGGTCAAGGCCAAGGACGTCGCCAAGGCCAAGTCACTGTTCCCGACCGCACGTACCTACTACGAGCGCATCGAGCCGGTCGCCGAGTCGTTCCCCGACGATCTGGATCCGCGTATCGACCTGCGCGAGGCCGATCTGGAGCCGGGGCAGAAGTGGACCGGGTTCCATGCCCTGGAGAAGCAGTTGTGGGTCACCGGTCTGCAGCCCGACGCCGACGCGCTGGCCGACCAGCTGCTCGCCGACGTCAAGGAGCTCGAGGCCGGCGTGAAGGCGCCGGACTGGACCATCGACTCCACTCAGATCGCCGGCGGCGCCCAGGGGCTGCTCGACGAGGTCGCATCCAGCAAGATCAGCGGTGAAGAGGACATCTTCAGCCACACCGACCTCTGGGATTTCAAGGCCAACGTCGAGGGTTCGCAGACCGCGGTGGCCTCAGTGCGACCGATCCTCGATGAGCGCAACGCCGAACTGGGCAAGCGCGTGGACCAGCGGTTCGCCGATGTGGAGAAGTTGCTGGAGAAGTATCGTGAAGGCGACGGCTTCGTCTCCTATGACAAGGTGACCGAGCCGCAACGCCAGGAACTGTCGCGCGCCATCGACGCGCTGAGCAAGGAAGTGAGCCAGGTGCAAGGTGTCATCGCCCACCAGTGATTCGGTAGCGGACTCGGGCGTTCCGACACCGGACGCCGAGCCGCCCACCGGATTCTCCCGGCGCAAGCTGTTCGGCGCCGCCGGGGTGACGGCCGCGGTTGTCGGTGCGGCCGGCGCAGGTGCGCTGGCCGGCCGGGCTTCCGCGGCCAGCACGCCGCATGGTGCCCTGCAGGGGCCGGTCCCATTCCGGGGTGACCGGCAGGCAGGCATCATCACCGAGGCGCAGGACCGGATGCACTTCTGCTCCTTCGACGTCACCACCGACAACCGCGAGGACGTCGTCGCACTGCTCAAGCAGTGGACCCAGATGGCCGAGCGGATGACGCGTGGCGAGGAGACCGAGGCCGGCGGCGCCGTGGACGGCAACCCGTATGCGCCGCCGTCGGATACCGGGGAGGCGCTGGGCCTTCCGGCCTCACAGCTCACCCTGACCATCGGGTTCGGGCCGTCGTTCTTCCGTAAGGACGGCAAGGACCGCTTCGGCATCGCCGACAAGCAGCCGGCCGAGCTCAAGGATCTGCCGAAGTTCCCCAACGAGACCATGGATCCGGCCCGCAGCGGGGGCGACATCTGTGTGCAGGCCTGCGCCAACGATCCGCAGGTCGCGGTCCATGCGATCCGCAACCTGGCCCGCGTCGGGTTCGGCACGGTCGCAGTGCGGTACTCGCAGCTGGGGTTCGGCCGCACCTCGTCGACCACCCGGGACCAGGCCACTCCACGAAACCTGTTCGGGTTCAAGGACGGAACCAACAATCTCAAGTCGGATCAGACGGACCTGCTCGACAAGAACGTCTGGGTGGCCGAGGGCGACGGGCCGGCCTGGCTCACCGGCGGCAGCTATCTGATCACCCGGCGGATCCGGATGCGCATCGAGAACTGGGACCGCACCACGCTTCTGGAGCAGGAGCGGGTGATCGGGCGGCAGAAGGGCAGCGGCGCCCCCAACGGCTTGCAGCAGGAGTTCGACGAGCTCAATTTCGAGATCACCGACGGCAAGGGCAATCCGAAGATCGACGTGGACGCGCACGTGCGGCTGGCCTCGGCCGAGCACCTCGGCGGTATCGAGATCCTGCGTCGCGGCTACAACTTCACCGACGGCTCAGACGGCTTCGGGCACCTGGATGCCGGATTGTTCTTCATCGCGTTCGTGCGCAGCCCCGAGAAGCAGTTCATCCCGATGCAGCGGGAACTGTCCCGCAAGGATGCACTCAACGAATACATCACCCACACCGGGACGGCCGTCTTCGCCTGCCCTCCCGGGCTGCGTGACGGCGACACCTCGGGGTACTGGGGATCGACGCTGTTCGAGTGAGGCATTGACCCGATGACGCGCAACACTCGAATACTGCTCACTGCATTGGCAATCGCGGTGCTGGCCATCGGCGTTTTCGTGTACCAGTCGGTGCGTGATCGCGGCGGCCCGCCGCCGGTGGCATCCGTCGAAACCGGCCAGGTGGTACGCGAGAACAGTCACCGGCTGAACTCCGTTCCCGACAGCGACGTGACCTTCGTGGAGTTCCTCGACTTCGAGTGCGAAGGTTGTCGCGCGGTGTATCCCTCGATCGAGCAATTGCGGTCCGCGTACGGCGACCGGGTGAACTTCGTCATCCGCTACTTCCCGCTCGGCGCTCACTACAACGCCGAACGAGCGGCACGCGCCGTCGAAGCCGCCGCCCAACAGGACAAGTTCGAGGCGATGTACAAGAAGATGTACGACACCCAGGGCCAGTGGGGCGAGAAGCAGGATCCGGCGGACGAGGTATTCCGGGGCTTCGCAGGAGAACTCGGCCTCGACATGGCGGCATTCGACAAGGCCTACAGCGACCCCGCCACCGCCGCCCGGGTCCAACTCGATGTGGCCGACGGCCGCGCCCTGGGCGTGCAGGGAACGCCGACGTTCTTTCTCAACGGCGAGCGCATCCAGCCACACAGCTATGAAGACCTGGCCGCGTCCTTCGACCAGGCGCTGGCCGAGTAGAGAGCCCGCGCGGCGCCGTCATCCGCCGAGCAGGATCTGGCTGAGCCGGGTGGTGGTTGCGACGCCTTCGTCGTAACCCCCCTGCCCGTTGAGCCCGTTCATTATCGCCAGCGTGTATCGCTGTTGGGGACCGGCGAACCCGACCGAGTTGACGACCCAGCCGCCCTGTTCCTGCGACCACCCGTTCTTGTTGCCGGGGGTCATGGGCGGTCCGGCACCCCACACGCCCCACTGCTGTTCCCCGCCGACCCGCTGCATCTCGGTCACCACGGCGGAGGCGTCGGTCGGATTCAATTGGGCCAGTGTGTAGTTCATCAACCGGTCGAGATCGTTGGTGGTGGACTTCTGGAAGCCCCAGTACGGGAACACGTCACCGAATCCCGGTTGCGGCCGCAGGTCCGTCATGCCGTAGCGGGGGAAGCCCGCGTTGAATGCCTTGTGGTCGGCTCCGCCGTAGCGGCTCCACAATGAATCGGCCGCGTCGTTGTCGGAGTTCCGCAGCATGTTCACCATCAGCTGCCGGTCGTTGCCCGACAGGCGCAATGCCCCGGCACGTTCCCGGGTCAGCAGATCGACCACCATCGCCAGCTTGATGGTGGAGGCGGTCCAGATCATCGTGTTCGCATTGGCATTGGCGTAACGCGTGCCCGCTGCGCGATCGCGCAGCACGTAGCCGACGGTGCCTGGCCTCGACGCCAGGTAGGCGTCCGCCGCCGCGATGCGCGAGCGCAGGTCACAACCTGTGGTGGGACACTGCGCGACGGCCTGCGGTGCAACCATTCCGAGACTGAGGACCAGGACGACGGCAGCGATCCGCAGTACCCGCATGGCCACACCGTAGGGCTCGGCGATCACATCCAGCGTCCGCACAGCCGGGCCATGCCGAGCCGAGACCGTGACGTTGTCTATTCGTGACAGGGTATCGGGCCACTGTTTTCCACCAGCACTGTTTTCCACCAGCACCGCTCCGGAACGGGATGTCGTGCTGCATGGGCACACTGCGCCGCGGATTGCAGTCACTATCAAGCAGCAATCCGCCGCCTTGTTGACGACGGCGCAGTTGCCGACCCGTCAGCGACTCTCGGGCCATTGCCGACATGAGGGCAGCTCGGTGGTCAGTCCGATTTGTCCGTGTCGTCGGCTTCGTCGGCTTCGTCGGCTTCGTCGGCTTCCGCGCGCGCGTCTTCGGCGCTGGAATCTTCGGCTTCCCCGCCGACATCGGCGGAGTCGGCCGATTCCGTGTCGGCGTCGTCATCGAGCTCGTCATCCGCATCGGGCTCGGGCTCGGGCTCGGGCTCGACTACCGCACCCGGCCAGTACGCCCGCCACTCGTCTTCGGTGATCGACCCCAGTGGCGTCACATCGAGTTCCTCGGGAACGTCTTCCCCACGGCGGCCGGCGGCGACATCGGACTCCACCACCCGGACGGTATCCATGAACTCCAAAACCGCACTGCGCAAGTCATTCTCGGCATCAGAATCGGCCGAAACCACCACCGAGGTCAGCGCCGCCGGTACGAGGTCGGCGGGCAGTCCGGCCTGGGCCACACGAGCCAGCACCTTCTGCGCCAGAGCCAAAGCCGGCTGCCCGGTGGGCACGTCATCCATCGACGACCCGCGGGCCTTCACCTTCTGTTCCTGGGCCTTGCGCTGCTCCCATTGGGCCAGCTGCTCGTCCAGCGAAATCGATTCTCCGGCAAGCACTGCCGGCACGCGATTGCCGAGCTTGCGCACCAAGGAATCGGCGACGTCGTCGATATTGAACGGGTGGACGGGTGCATCCTCGGCGATGCGCGCATGGAACAGCACCTGCAGCAGCACATCTCCGAGCTCTTCACGCAGCTCGTCGGCGTTGCCGCCGCGCACCGCGTCGAACACTTCGTACGTCTCCTCCAAGAGGTAGCGACGCAACGAATCGTGCGTCTGCTCGCTCTCCCACGGCCCGTCGGTGCGCAGCTTGTCCATCATCGCCACGGCGTCCACGAGCCGCTCCCCTGCCTGGGCCTGCTGGACCGCGATCAACCGGTCCCCGGCCGCCAGACGGGCCTTGACCGCCGGATGCTCCGGGTCAGAGGACAACAGAACTGGGGCAGCTTCATCTTCCGGCGCGTCAGAGAGCCACGGCCTCGCCGCGGGCAGCGACCACGGCACCTTGACCGGCATCTCCTCGGTGTACTGCACATCACCGGTGAGCAGGCCGACCGCCTCGACGGGGATCAGTGACGGGCGGCGGGGGTCGACCAATACGACGGTCATCGGGCTCCACCCCCTCACCATTTCGACGAGATTGCTGATCTCGGTTATACCAACACATTGCCGGGCTGCGGCGGACCGCGACGCGCCTGGTCAGCACGGCCAATGCTGTGATTCGCCGGCATCGGGCCGTCCCCACACGGGATGGCCGCCCTGCCCGAAGGCAAGGCGGCCATCATGTCACAGGCCGTGGCTTACGACTCCGGCGGGAACTGGCCCTCCGGGATCACCCAGTGACCCGGCGTCTCGTTGAAGAACGGGTTGGCGACCCCGTTCACCGTGGGCAGCGTCTGGAGCTGACCAGGCGGGATTCCGAAGAACGGATTCGCAACACCGTTGATGGTCGGCGAATTCGTCAGCTGCCCGGGCGCGATGTGTGCGTTCGGCTGCCGGAAGAAATTGTCCACCTCGGGGAACCGCACGCTGGGCACGTTCACGTCGGGAACGTTCACGCTCGGAACATTCACGTCGGGAACGTTCACGCTGGGCACATTCACGTCAGGAACGTTCACGCTCGGAACATTCACATCAGGAACGTTGACACTTGGAACATTCACGTCAGGAGCATTCACGGCCGGCACGTTCACATCAGGAACATTCACGGCAGGAACATTCACACCGGGCACTGCCGGCCCGGGAATCGGAGGCGGCTGGGGCACGTCGGGAAAGGCTTGCGCCAGGCCCGTACCCAGGCCGAACGTGCCGAGGCCCAGTGCACCCGCCATTGATGTGGTTACTGCGAACTTCTTGAAGTTCATGGTCACTCCTTCGCCTTGCGTCACCGCGACGAACCCACCAAATGGCGGCAATCGCGTGATGTTCGGTTTGGGAAATTGCATGACCGCCGAATGGTCGACGACCCTGTCGCCTCTCCTGTGGACGACTGCGCAATACCTTGACCCCCCACATGTGTGTCGGATCCCCGCGCCGCAGCGTTAACAGCGCTCGCGCGATTCGGCCGGTACCGGTGCCCAAAAAGACGCCACTACCAGGGGATCAGTCCGAAGAATCGAGTCCGGCGGTGATGTCGACGCTGCCCGGTGTTTGCCCGTTGAGCACGAGGACCAGTCCGGCGACCCATTGCACCAGTTCGAGATCGCGGATGCGGGGTGAGCCGACACCGTCGCCGGCGCGCGGCAGGGGCACCTGCACGGTCGATGTCGTCGCCCGATAGTGCCCGCCCGGGTACACGCGCTTGAGCCTCAGCTGTGCGGAATCGGGCAGCACCACCGGAGACAGCTTCACCGTCGAGGCCGATACCGCACCGATCTCGGTGATGCCGTACTCGCGGCACAGCATCCGGAGCCGGGCCACCGCAACCAGGCGTTGCGCCTCGCGCGGAAGCGGACCATACCTGTCGACGAGTTCGTCGACGACGGCACGCACCGCGTCCTCATCCGTGGCCGCGGCCAGCCGGCGGTAGCCCTCGAGCCGCAGCCGGTCACTGCCGATGTATTCGGGCGGCAGGTGCGCATCGACCGGAAGGTCGACCCGCACCTCTTTCTGTTCCTGCGGTGTGGCAACGGTTTTCCCGTCGGCCGCGGCGCGGTAGGCCTCCACGGCTTCGCCGACCAGCCGCACATAGAGATCGAAACCCACGCCGGCCACGTGACCGGACTGCTCGGCGCCCAGTACATTTCCCGCGCCGCGGATCTCCAGGTCCTTCATGGCCACGGCCATGCCCGCACCCAGCTCGTTGTTCTGCGCGATGGTGGCCAACCGGTCGTAGGCGGTCTCGGTCAGCGGCGAATTGGGCGGATAGAGCATGTAGGCGTATCCACGCTCGCGGCTTCGTCCCACCCGGCCACGCAGCTGATGCAGCTGCGAGAGCCCGAAGGTATCGGCCCGCTCGACGATCAAGGTGTTGGCGTTCGAGATGTCCAGACCGGTCTCGACGATCGTGGTGCACACCAGGATGTCGTACTCACGGTTCCAGAAGCCCTCGACGGTCTTCTCCAGCGTCTCCTCGTTCATCTGCCCGTGCGCCACGACGACCCTGGCCTCGGGCACCATTTGACGAATTCGCGCCGCGGCCTGGTCGATGGTGCGCACCCGGTTGTGGATGTAGAACGCCTGCCCGTCACGCAGCAGCTCACGGCGCAACGCCGCGGCCACCTGCTTGTCGTCGTGCGGACCGACGTAGGTCAGCACGGGGTGGCGCTCCTCGGGCGGAGTCAGGATCGTCGACATCTCGCGGATGCCGGCCAGGCTCATCTCCAGGGTGCGCGGGATCGGGGTGGCGCTCATCGTGAGCACGTCGACGTGCGTACGCATCGACTTGATGTGCTCTTTGTGCTCGACGCCGAACCGCTGTTCCTCGTCAACGATGATGAGGCCCAAGTCTTTCCATGTCACCCCGGTCTGCAACAGCCGGTGCGTGCCGATCACGACGTCCACCGAACCGTCCTTCATACCCTCCATGGTTTGGCGGGACTCGGCAGGATCGGTAAAGCGCGACAGCCCCTTGACCGTCACCGGGAAACCCGCCATGCGGTTGGTGAAGGTCTGCAGATGCTGATCGGCCAGCAGCGTCGTCGGCACCAGCACCGCGACCTGCTTGCCGTCCTGCACGGCCTTGAACGCCGCCCGCACCGCGATCTCGGTCTTGCCGTACCCCACGTCGCCACAGATCACCCGGTCCATCGGAACCGGCTTCTCCATATCGGATTTGACCTCGGTGATCGCGGTCAGCTGGTCCATGGTCTCGGTGAAGCCGAACGCGTCCTCCATCTCGTTCTGCCATGGAGTGTCGGGGCCGAACGCATGCCCGGGCGCCGACTGCCGCTTGGCGTACAGCGCGACCAATTCACTGGCGATCTCACGAACAGCCTTGCGCGCCTTGGTTTTCGTGTTGGCCCAGTCGCTTCCACCGAGCTTCGAGAGCGACGGTGCCTCGCCGCCGACGTAACGCGACAGCTGATCCAGCGAATCCATCGGCACATAGAGGCGATCCGATCCGCCGCCACGTTTGGACGACGCATACTCCAGCACCAGGTATTCGCGGCGGGCCCCACCGACCACCCGCTCGGTCATCTCGACGAACTTGCCGATGCCGTGCTGATCGTGCACCACGAGATCCCCGGCGGCCAGCGCCAGCGGGTCGACGACGTTACGACGTTTGGCCGCAAGCCTTTTGCCGCCTGAGGCCGTCACCCGGTTACCGGTCAGATCGGTCTCGGTGATGATCACGAGGTTGGCCCCGGGCAGGATCAAGCCGTCGTGCAGCGGCCCTTTGAGAACACCAACGGCACCCTTCCTCGGCGCCTCACCCGGTTCGAGCATTGCCGCCGCGATGTCGGATTCGCCGAGCTGCTCGACGACACGGTGCGCAGTACCGGCGCCCGGGGTGACCACCGCGGCGTACCCGCCGGTGGCGACGTGGGCACGCAGCATCGCGAAGATCTCGTCGAGACTCTGCTGGCTGCGCGCCGACGGTGACGGCCGCAGATCGAGTTCGGTGGCCCTGCCGTCGGGCAGCTGACTCAGCGTCCACCACGGGTGACCACCGGCGACGGAGGCTTCACGCGCCTGGTCGAACGGGACGAATCCGGACGCGCCCAGCGCTTCGATGTCGATCGGGGCATCCCCGCCGACCGCGGCCGTCGACCACGAGGCCTCGAGGAATTCCTGCCCCGTCTTGATCAGGTCGGCCGCGCGGGTACGCACCTTTTCCGGGTCGCACAGCAGCACCGGCGCGCCCTCGGGTAGGTGGTGCGTCAGCGTCGTGGGCTGCACCGGGTGCAGCAGCGGAAGCAGCGCCTCCATGCCGTCGACCGGGATGCCCTCGGCGAGCTTGGCCAGCATGTCGGGCACGCTGCCGGGCACACTGTTCTCGTGGGTGGGGTGCTCGACGGCGAGCACGGCGGCACGCTCCCGCACATCGGCGGTCATCAGCAGTTCGCGGCACGGCACGGCGACCACGTTCTGCACCGGGATCTCGGTGATCGACCGCTGGTCGGCGATCGAGAACAACCGCATCTCGGAAATCTCGTCGCCCCAGAACTCGACGCGCACCGGATGCTCGGCAGTGGGCGGGAACAGGTCGAGGATGCCGCCGCGCACGGCGAACTCCCCGCGTTTGCCGACCATGTCGACGCGCGTGTAGGCCAGGTCGACCAGCCGCGTGATGACCGCCTCGAACTCGGCTTCGTCCCCGACGGTGAGGCTCACCGGCTCGGTACTCACGACGTCGGGGGCCATCGGCTGCAGCAGTGAACGCGTCGTGGTGACCACGACGCGCAGCGGCGACCCGAGTGTCGTGTCCTCGGGGTGGGCCAGCCTGCGCAACAGCAACAGCCGGGCGCCGACGGTCTCCACACCCGGGGACAACCGCTCGTGCGGCAGCGTCTCCCAGGACGGGAACAGCGCGACGGCATCGCCGACCACGCCGCGCAGTTCGGCGGTCAGGTCGTCGGCTTCCCGGCCGGTGGCGGCGACCACCAGCAGCGGGCCCTGCTGGGCCAGCCCGGCAGCCACCAGCACGCGGGCACTGGCCGGCCCGACGAGTGCGAGATCGGCGGGTCGGTCGGCGGCGCGACGAAGGGCGTCCTGCAGGGACGGATCGGTTAAAGCCAGCTCAACGAGACCCGCAATCGGGGTCTGGACATGGTTGTGCCCCGGTGCGGTCATGATGGGGCCATTCTACGGGGCCCGGGATTCGGCTCCGTAGTGCTCTGTCCGGGGCGATCATGGAGCGATGAAGCGGTGGGCGGCAGCGCTCGTTGTGGTGCTGACGGCGGTGTTCGCGGTGATATGGCTCACCCGGGAGAAACCGGAGTCCTCGCACGAGTCGGTGCCGACGCACCTCGGCCCGGACGGCGTGCCCGACTTCGCCGCCTACCCCGCCGTCGATCCGGCGCAGTACGTCCTGCGCGAGGGACAGGGGTTTCCGGTGCAGGGGTTCCGCACGCCCGACGGCTTCGTCTGCATGACCACCCAGCACCGGGCGATGTACGCGCTGGACTGCCGCGGCCCCTTCGTCGGCGCCCCCAACGATGCCAACCTCGCGCACCTGTTCAGCTACGGCACCACCAACGGTGCGATCCCGATGAGCTTCTCGCGCACCGAGGAACCGCTCAGTCCGGTCGACGGCCTCGACGAGAACGAGGCGCCGATGCTGCCCGCCGGTCAACGGTTCGACCTCGGCAACGCCACCTGCGTCCACACCGACGACATCCGGTTGGCCTGCCGGATGGCTGACTCGCAGAAGGGCAACGGGTTCATCGCCACCTCCACCGGGACGACGTCGTTCGGCAGAACCTGAGCCCGTCAAGATTGCTCCCCTGCGCGTCAAGGGATCGTCAAGCCCGATGACGCGGACCCCGCCAGGGCCGACTGTGGAGTCATGACCTTGCTGGACATCCTGCCTTCACTTCGCGGCGCCACCCGGCCACGCCTCGATCCGAACATCTGGCCGCTGACCACAGGAGTTGACGAGCAGGGCCGCATCACCGTCGGCCGGGTGCCGCTGACCGACATCGCCGACGAGTACCGCACTCCGGCGTACGTACTCGACGAGACCGATTTCCGTACCCGCGCCCGGCGCTACCGGGCCGCCCTCGGCCAGACCGAGGTGTTCTATGCGGGCAAGTCACTGCTGACCACCGCCGTCGCACGGTGGGCCGCCGAGGAGGGCCTCGGCGTGGACGTGTGCTCGGCCGCCGAACTCGCGACCGCGTTGGCGGGCGGAGTCGACCCGGCGCGCATCGTGATGCACGGCAATGCCAAGTCGTGCGACGAGCTGCGTGACGCGATCGACGTGGGGGTGGGCCGGATCGTGGTCGACTCGCCGATGGAGATCACCTACCTGGCCGGGCTGGCCCGCCGGCCCCAGGCGGTGCTGATCCGGGTCACGCCCGACATCGACATCCACGGGCACCGCGCCGTCACCACCGGGGTGACCGACCAGAAGTTCGGCTTCGCGCTGGCCGATCGCCGTGCGGCCCGCGCCGCCGCTCGCATCCTGGCCACCCCGAACCTGGATCTGGTTGGCCTGCACTGCCATATCGGCTCCCAGATCACCGACCCCACGCCCTACGGCGAGGCCGTCCACCGGTTGATCGGCGCGATGGCCGACATCCGCGCCGAACACGGCCTGGTGCTGACCGAGCTCAACATCGGCGGCGGCCACGGGGTTCCGTACGTCCGCGGGGACGCGGCCCTCGACATCGGCGCGCTGGCGAGTGTCGTCGACGATGAGCTGACCGCGGCGTGCGCGGCCGAACGGTTCCCGCGGCCACGCCTGGTCGTCGAACCCGGCCGCGCCATCAGCGCGCGGGCCGGGGTGACGCTGTACCGGGTGTGCGGGGTGAAGTCCCAGCCCGGCGGGCGCACGTTCGTCGCAGTCGACGGCGGCATGAGCGACAACCCGCGGGTCGCGCTGTACGGAGCGAAATACACGGTGGCCCTGGCTAATCGGCACCCGCTGGGGCCGACCATGGTGGCCACCGTGGTGGGACGGCATTGCGAGGCCGGCGACGAGATCGTGCACGATGTCGAACTGCCCGCCGACATCCACGCCGGCGATCTGCTGGCCGTGGCATGCACCGGCGCCTACCAGCACAGCATGGCCTCGACCTACAACATGGTGGGTCGCCCGCCCGTGGTGTCGGTGCGCGACGGCGCTTCTCGGGTGCTGGTGCGCCGCGAGACGACCGCGGACCTGCTGTCGCGGGATCTGGGATGAGCGCTTGCGCGAAGACCCGTCGATTGGGATGAACGAGACGCCGATCAGGCGTCCCGCTCGACGACATCCTTGATCCTGGCGAGCCTGCGTTCCCAGCCTGCCGCGATGCTGTCGAGCCGGCGCGCCACCTCGCTGAGCCGAGCCCCCACCGCCTCGTACCTGACCTCACGTCCCACCCGCGTGGCCACCACCAGGCCGACGTCGGTGAGCACCTTCAGGTGTTTGGCGATGGCCTGGCGGCTGATCGGGAGTTCGTCGGCCAGTGACGACGCGGACCCGGGCCTGCGGCCCAGTGCGACCAGAACCTGCCACCGGCTGTCGTCGGCGAGGGCGGCGAAAACCTGCACCGGCGAGGCATTCTCATGCATCGGCGGCGGCCCCCACCAGATACTTCTGGGCGAGGCCGAGCTCGAGCGGCCAGCCGCCACTGTGATCGTCGAACCGGGAGCGGCGGTCGGCCTCGGACTCGTCGAGCGAGGCGAACCCACTCTCGACCACCCGCAGGACCACGCCGGACGGCGCCGGGGTGATCCAGAATTCGACGAGGGTGGATGAGCTGTCGAGGTCGTCGGCGTCGATGTGCCACCGGAACGCCGCGTAGCGCGGCTCCTCGAGTGCGACGGTCCGCAGTGCGAACCTCCCGTGGGTGGGGTCGGTGACGATGGCGACGTCGCCGTCACGATCGATGCGGTGTTCGGTGATCCGCTCGTCGTTGATGTACCAGCCGGGTTCGCTCACCAAGTCCCAGACGCGTTGCGCCGGTGCGTCGATGGTGATCTCGCGCTCGATGCGGTCGAAGTCGGTGGTCATGTCGCGGGTCCTCTCTGGCGGGGTTGTTGCAACCCAAGGGTTGCACATGAAGGGCCCGCGCTGCAACCCTTGGGTTGCAGTTTGTCGACCTACTCCTCGTGCAGGACCGGGTCGGACTCCAGGTGGGTGAGCCCGTTCCACATCAGGTTGACGACGTGGGCGGCCACCACTTCCTTCTTGGGCTCGCGCACATCGAGCCACCACTGGGCGGTCATCGACACCGACCCGACCAGCGCCTGGGCGTACAGCGGTGCCAGTTCAGGGTCCAGACCGCGGCGGGAGAAATCCCCGGCCAGGATCGAGGAGACCTGGTTGACGGCGTCGTTGAGCAACGTCGAGTAGGTCCCCGAGGTGATCGCGGCCGGTGAGTCGCGGATCAGGATGCGGAAGCCGTCGGTGCGCTCCTCGACGTAGGTCAGCAGGGCCAGCGCGACGCGTTCGACCCGCACCCGGGAGCGGTTGTTGGTCAGCGACGAGGTGATCCCGTCCAGCAGGGCCGACATCTCCCGGTCGACGACGACGGCGTACAGGCCTTCCTTGCCGCCGAAATGCTCGTAGACCACTGGTTTCGACACGTTGGCGCGCTGGGCGATCTCCTCGATCGAGGTGCCCTCGTAGCCCCGTTCGGCAAACAGCGACTTGGCGATCTCGATGAGCTGTTGTCGCCGTTCGTTGCCGGTCATCCGGGCCCGGGGGGCCCGCACTTCCTTCTCGGGTGCTGCCACGCATATCAGGCTAGACCGTTCGACTAGAGTCTCTCCCGGACATTCCGTCGTGGTGTAATCGGCAGCACCTCTGATTTTGGTTCAGATAGTTCAGGTTCGAGTCCTGGCGACGGAGCTCACGATCCCGGCGAGCGACCGCAAAATGACACAGTTGGCGGCGTGTCGGCGTACAGACATGGTCGCTCGGCAGAGAAGGGGATGATGGTGTCGACCACCGAGGCCGCAGTCGTCGTACTGGCAGCAGGTGCCGGGACCCGCATGCGCTCGGACACCCCGAAGGTGCTGCACACGCTGGCGGGCCGCAGCATGCTCAGCCACGCGGTACACACCGTGGCCAACGCGGCAGCCCAACATCTGGTGGTCGTTCTCGGCCACGACCGTGAGCGCATCGCACCCGCCGTCGGCGAGCTGGCCGACAAGCTGGGCCGCACCATCGACGTCGCCATCCAGGACCAACAGCTGGGCACCGGCCACGCCGTGGCATGCGGGCTGAGCTCGCTGCCCGACGAATTCACCGGCACAGTCGTCGTGACCTCTGGTGATGTCCCCCTGCTCGACGCGGACACTCTGGCCGGGCTCATCGAAACCCACAGCACCGCGACGGCCGCCGCCACCGTTGTCACCACCACGGTGCCCGACCCGACCGGCTACGGCCGCATCCTGCGCACCCAGGACAACGAGGTCATCGGCATCGTCGAGCAGGCCGACGCCACCGAGTCGCAACGGGCCATCCGGGAAATCAACGCCGGGGTGTACGCCTTCGACATCGCCGACCTGCGCTCGGCGCTGAGCCGCTTGAGCTCGAACAACGCCCAGCATGAGCTCTACCTCACCGACGTCATCGCGATCGTGCGGCAAGACGGCCGGACCGTGCGGGCCATGCACGTCGACGACAGCGCGCTGGTCGCCGGCGTCAACGACCGGGTGCAGCTCTCCGATCTGGGCGCCGAACTCAACCGCCGCATCGTGGCCCGCCATCAGCGGGCCGGCGTCACGATCGTCGACCCGGCCACCACCTGGATCGACGTCGACGTCACCATCGGCCGCGACACCGTGGTACGTCCCGGCACCCAACTGCTCGGCACCACCGAGATCGGCGTCGGCTGCGAGATCGGTCCGGACTCCACGCTGACCGACGTCGAGGTGGGTGACGGCGCCTCCGTGGTGCGCACCCACGCTCAGCTGGCCGTGATCGGGGCCGGCGCCACCGTCGGCCCGTTCACCTACCTGCGTCCGGGCACCATCCTCGGCGCCGACGGCAAGCTCGGCGCATTCGTCGAGACGAAGAACTCCACGATCGGCACGGGCACCAAGGTTCCCCACCTGACCTACGTCGGCGACGCCGACATCGGCGACCACAGCAACATCGGGGCCTCCAGCGTCTTCGTCAACTACGACGGCGAGAACAAGCACCGGACCACGATCGGCTCCCACGTGCGCACCGGCTCCGACACGATGTTCATCGCGCCGGTCAACGTCGGCGACGGGGCCTACACCGGCGCCGGCACCGTGCTGCGCGACGACGTTCCGCCCGGTGCGCTGGCGGTCTCGGACAACGCCCAGCGCACCATCGAGGGCTGGGTGGAGCGCAAGCGTCCGGGCTCGGCGGCCGCCGAGGCCGCGCGCAAGGCCCGCGAGGAGTAGGTCAGCCGCCACCGGCCGCGAGCGTGGCGCTTGTGCACGAAATCCGTGGCAAACGCGTGCACGAACGCCACAGTCGGCGCCGCTGGGCCGGACAATCCGACGTTTCGTGTTGGCAATCTGGTAACCCGGCTACGAACTACCAGAAACGCTACGTACGATTGCTCCGTATCGATCCCCAACCGCGAAGGCAGCCAAGTGGCCACGGACTGGACCGACAATCGAAAAAACCTGATGCTGTTCTCGGGGCGCGCGCACCCGGAACTGGCAGAGCAAGTGGCCAAAGAACTCGGTATCGAGGTCACCGCGCAGACCGCCCGTGACTTTGCCAACGGCGAGATCTTCGTCCGGTTCGACGAGTCCGTGCGCGGCTGCGACGCGTTCGTGCTGCAGAGCCATCCCGCGCCGCTGAACCAGTGGCTCATGGAGCAGCTCATCATGATCGACGCGCTCAAGCGCGGTAGCGCCAAGCGGATCACCGCGATCCTGCCGTTCTACCCCTACGCGCGTCAGGACAAGAAGCACCGCGGCCGCGAGCCCATCTCGGCCCGCCTGGTCGCCGATCTGCTCAAGACCGCCGGCGCCGACCGCATCGTCTCGGTCGACCTGCACACCGATCAGATCCAGGGCTTCTTCGACGGCCCGGTGGACCACATGCGCGCCCAGTCGCTGCTGTGCGGCTACATCGCCGAGAACTACGCCGACAGCGACGTGGTCGTGGTGTCGCCGGACTCCGGCCGGGTGCGCGTCGCCGAGAAGTGGGCCGACTCGCTGGGCGGCGTGCCGCTGGCCTTCATCCACAAGACCCGCGACCCGCTGGTGCCCAACCAGGTCAAGGCCAACCGTGTCGTCGGTGACGTCAAGGGCAAGACCTGCATCCTCACCGACGACATGATCGACACGGGCGGCACCATCGCCGGCGCGGTCAAGCTGCTGCGTGAGGACGGCGCCAAGGACGTGGTGATCGCCGCGACCCACGGCGTGCTGTCGGATCCGGCTGCCCAGCGTCTGGCCGACTGCGGCGCCCGCGAGGTGATCGTCACCAACACGCTGCCGATCACCGACGACAAGCAGTTCCCGCAGCTGACCGTGCTGTCCATCGCGCCGCTGCTGGCCAGCACCATCCGTGCGGTGTTCGAGAACGGTTCGGTGACCGGGCTGTTCGACGGGTCCGCCTAGATGGCTGAATCTGATGGGCGGCCCGCCGCCGTCATTTACCACAACCCGAAGTGCTCGACCTCACGCAAGACCCTGGATCTGTTGCGCGAGAACGGGATCGAGCCCGAGGTCGTGCAGTACCTCAAGACGCCGCCGACGCGTGATGAGATCGCCGCGCTGATCAAAGCCTCTGGGGTCGACGTGCGTACCGCGGTGCGCAAGCGCGAATCCCTGTACGCCGAGCTGGGTTTGGCCGACGCATCCGACGAGGAACTGCTCGATGCGATGGCCGCGAACCCCATCCTGATCGAGCGCCCGTTCGTCGTCACGGACAACGGCACCCGGCTGGCCCGGCCGATCGATTCGGTGCGCGAGATTCTGTGAAGCGGTTGCTCGCCACGGCCGGCGCACTGGCGGTCCTGGTCACCGGCTGTGGCGCGGAAACGCCTGACTACAAGTCGATCTGGACGACGAGTTCGACTACACCGGCCGCCCCTGCGGACAACCAGCCGGTACCCCTGTGGCAGTTCCTGGAGGACTCCGGTGTCGTCGGCGAGCCGATCGCACCCGAGAAGATCCCCCACCTGAGCGTCACCATGCCGAGCCCTCCGGGATGGCATACCTACAACAATCCGAACCTGGCCCCGGGTACCCGGATGATCGCCAAGGGGAACACCTACCCCACCGCGATGATGCTGGCCTTCACCCTGCACGGCGACTTCGACGTGCCCAAGGCCCTCAAAGACCACGGTTACGCCGATGCCCAGTTGTCGGAGAACTTCAAGCAGCTCAACGCATCCAACGCGGACTGGAAGGGCTTTCCGTCGGCGATGATCGAGGGCAGCTACGACCTCAACGGCAAGCGCATGCAGAGCTACAACCGCGTCATCATCGCCAATGACGGATTACAGCCCCCGCAGCGGTACCTGATCCAGCTGACCGTGACGACCTACGCCGACGAGGCCGCGGCCCAGGGACCGGACATCGAATCGATCATCGCGGGCTTCAACGTCGCCAAGAAGTGAAGCGCGAAGAAGTGCCGGCGCGACCGTAGGGTGGTCAGCATGAGCGAATGGACCAGCGCCGACCTGCCATCGTTTACCGGCCGCCGGGTGATCGTCACCGGCGCCAACAGCGGGCTGGGGCTCGTCACCGCGCGTGAGCTCGCCCGCGTCGGCGCCAAGGTCACCGTCGCGGTACGCAACCTGGAGAAGGGCACCGCGGCCGCGGAGACGATGACGGGCGGCATCGTCGAGGTACGCAAGCTCGACCTGCAGAACCTGGCCTCGGTGCACGAGTTCGCCGACACCGTCGAGAGCGTCGACGTGCTGATCAACAACGCCGGCATCATGGCGGTCCCG
Organism: Mycobacterium sp. 134; assembly: GCF_048282715.1. Classification (NCBI taxonomy): domain Bacteria; kingdom Bacillati; phylum Actinomycetota; class Actinomycetes; order Mycobacteriales; family Mycobacteriaceae; genus Mycobacterium; species Mycobacterium sp. 134. Next base: position 1,361,902 of record NZ_JBLVUN010000008.1, on the reverse strand, counting down.
CTGAGCCGGACCACCGACGGCTTCGAGAGCCAGATCGGCACCAACCACCTCGGCCATTTCGCGCTGACCAACCTGCTGCTGCCCAAGATCACCGACCGGGTGGTCACGGTGTCGTCGTTGATGCACTGGATCGGGCAGATCAGCCTGCGGGACCTCAACTGGAAGTCGCGGCCGTACTCGGCGTGGCTGGCCTACGGGCAGTCCAAGCTGGCCAACCTGATGTTCACGTCCGAGCTGCAGCGACGGCTGACGGCATCCGGCTCGGCGGTGCGCGCCCTGGCCGCCCACCCCGGCTATTCGGCCACCAACCTGCAGGGCCAGACCGGCAACAAGTTCGGCGCCCGCATGATGGCGGCCGCCAACCGGGTTTTCGCCAGCGAACCGTCGTTCGGCGCACGTCAGACGCTGTTCGCCGCGTCCCAGGACGTTCCCGGAGACAGCTTCATCGGGCCCCGGTTCGGCCAGTTCGGCCCCAGCCAGCCGGTCGGGCGCAGCCCGCTGGCCAAGCGGGTGGGCACCCAGAAGGCGCTGTGGGAGCTGTCCGAGCAGCTCACCAAGACCACGTACCCGCTGTAGCCCTCCGGCGCCGATTTTTGGCGGCGGCCCCGTCTTTGCTACCCTGACCTGGCGTCACGGCGAGGGTGGACCTTCTGGACCACCGTTATCGGCGGGAACTTCTTTGAGTGTTGTGACCCTTGCCGTGCTGACGATCTGACCGCAGTACCGCAATTAGAGGAGCAACATCATGGCCAAGGCCGCAGCCAAGAACGTCCCCAACAAGCTCACCGCCACCGTGCGTACCCGCACCGGCAAGGGCGCCTCGCGTCAGGCCCGCCGTGACGGCAACGTGCCCACCGTGCTCTACGGCCACGGCACCGAGCCCCAGCACCTGGAGATCAACGCCCGCGAGTTCTCCGCGGTGCTGCGCCACTCCGGCACCAACGCCGTGCTGACCCTCGACATCGACGGCAAGGAACAGCTGGCCCTGACCAAGGCGCTGGACATCCACCCGATCCGCCGCAACATCCAGCACGCCGACCTGCTCGTCGTGCGTCGTGGCGAGAAGGTCACCGTCGAGGTCTCCGTCACCGTCGAGGGTGACGCCGTCCCGGGCGCCCTGGTCACCCAGGACGCCAACCACATCGAGATCGAGGCCGAGGCCCTGTCGATCCCCGAGCACCTGACCGTGTCGATCGACGGCATCGAGGCCGGAACGCAGATCCTGGCCGGCCAGATCGAGCTGCCCGCCGGTGTTTCGCTGGTGTCGGATCCCGAGCTGCTCGTGGTCAACATCGTCGAGGCCCCGAGCGCCGAGGATCTCGAGGCCGAGGGTGCCGGCGAGACCGCTGAGGCCCCGGCCGAGGAGCCGGCCGCCGAAGCCGCCGAAGCCGAAGCCGCCGAGTAGTCACCGACTCGAGACACGCAGGACATTCCTCGAATGGCCGAGCCGCTGCTGGTGGTGGGCCTGGGAAATCCCGGGCCCGCCTACGCCAAGACCCGGCACAATATCGGGTTCATGGTGGCCGATGTACTGGCCGCCCGCATCGGCTCGGCCTTCAAGGTGCACAAGAAATCCGGTGCCGAGGTGATCACCGGCCGGCTCGCAGGGGCGCCGGTGGTACTGGCCAAGCCTCGGTGCTACATGAACGAGTCCGGCCGTCAGGTCGGGCCGTTGGCCAAGTTCTATTCGGTGCCGCCGGCCCGGATCGTGGTCATCCACGACGAGCTCGACATCGACTTCGGCCGGATCCGGCTCAAGATCGGTGGCGGCGAGGGCGGCCACAATGGGCTGCGTTCGGTGGCATCAGCGTTGGGCAGCAAGGACTTCCAGCGGGTCCGCATCGGAGTGGGCCGCCCGCCGGGCCGCAAGGATCCGGCGGCGTTCGTGCTGGAGACCTTCACGGCCGCCGAACGTGCCGAGGTGCCGACCATCTGCGAGCAGGCCGCCGACGCCACCGAGCTGTTGATCGCACAGGGCCTGGAACCGGCTCAGAACACCGTGCACGCCTGGTGATTTCCGCGTCACCAGCGGAACGGCCGATCCAGGGTGAGCGTGCGCTCCGCCGGGGCGTACCAGCCCTGCGGCGCATGCTGGTCGGTGTGCAGATAGCACTGCACCCGCACCTCTTGGCTGTCGGCGCGAAATGTGAGCAGCCGGCTGATCGGCAGGGTCGTGATCGGCATGTGGTGGCGACTCAATGACGCCACATTCATGAAATAGGTTCCACCCCAAGACTGTTCGATATGAGTCTTGCCGCCGTGGGCATCGTCGGGGTTGGTGTGCGTGTGACCGGCCAACCACAGCGCGACCGCACCCGGGTGTTCGGTGAGGTACCGCTCGAAGGCCCCGGAGTCAGGCTTGCCGCCGACCCAGTACAAGTACGACGCGCCCTGCGGTGTCCCATCCAGAAACGGGCGATGGTAGTGCTCGTAGAGTTCTCCGTCCGCGCCGCGGCGCACCCCCTCCCACTCCCCTGAGGCCACCGTCGTGTCCTTGAGCACGTAGTGGTGCACGGTGATGACGATCGAATCACGGTTCTGTTCAACCATGTTCGCCCACCACTCGAATGTCTCGGCGGAGACCACCCCACCGGGGTTACCGCCGAGCGTGCCCCGCCCGACGGTCTGCGACGGCTCGTTGCGGTCGCTGAGCATCAGGAAGAGCAGGTTGCCCACCCGGAACGAGTAGCGTTCCCAGGTCCCTCTGACCTGGTAGCGCCGGGCAGCGGCGTCGACGCCGGAGTGAGCGGTGTGCACGCCCAGCGGATCGATCCATTTCTGCCACCACCAGGCGTCGGGTTCGGAAAGGCCGCTGCGGTCGTGGTTTCCGCACACCGAGTACACGTCCTCGCGCCGATGCTTGCGCAGCGCCGAGAGCTGCCGGCGGACCTCCAGCCCCTCGGCGTCGTCGGGCAGGCTGTGATGGGCACCGGACATGTCACCGACGTCGACGGCGACGTCCCAGTCGAACGGCGGACCACCTTGCGCTCCACCGAATTCCGACTGCCGGATGGCCTCGGCGAGACTCTCCCGGCCGAACTGCCTGTCGGTCCCGACGTGGGCATCACCAAATGCCCACAGCCGAAAGTCACCCTGCTGTGTCGCCATTGTCGCGCCACGTTAGCCGTCGCGGGATGACCGGTCGGGCATTGCGCTCACGGTGATTCCAACGGCTGCTCAGACACCCCGGATTCCGCTGTCCACCACCTTGACGGTCTTGTGTGGATACCGCTTCTCGGCGTGCGCCTTGGCCGCCGAGTTCGGCAGTACGTACAGCGTTTCCCGCTTGTCCTGCAGCGGTTTGAGCACCCGGTCCATGAACTCCTTGCGGTCGTCCAGGTAGGGCTCGATGACGTCCTCGCCCGCCGGGCACACCGCCAGGCAGTACGCCGCCTTGTAATTGGCCTTGAACGACAGGCTCTGCCACATCGACGCATTCTCGGAATCGCTGACCCGGGATCGGAAGTCGGCCGCATCACTGCTGTCGGCGATGGTCTGCGCCCAGTCGGTGAACCCGCCCATGAACTCGCGGTAGTTGTGCACCGAGCAGGCGACGAAGTCGAACTCACCGTCCTTGCCGATGGCCCCGACCGGGCAGGCCGCAACACACAGCTTGCATTCCAGGCACGGCGAATAGTCCAGTGGCACGCCGTAACTGCTGATCGGTGCGCCGACCAGGATGGTGGCCAGCAGGATGAAGTTGCCGAATCTGGGGTGGATCACGTTGCGGTGGATTCCCATCACCCCCAGGCCCGAGGCCACCGCGACGGGCTTGTGCGCCACCACCCAGATCCGCCCGGGGTACCTGTCCATCTCCATCGGGAAGGTCGCCGACGGGTTCACCGCGCGGTGGCCTGCGTCCTCCAGGGCACGGGTGATCCGGTGGGCGGCCTCGTTGATGACCTCCCCGCTGCGGTGGAACTCCTGATTGGCCACGCTGCGGGTGGACGAGCGGACGTTGTCGCGGTTCATCTTCACGACCAGGGATATGTAGCTGCAGACCCCGGGGAGTGCCGCCTCGACATGTTCGCGCTCAGTCGCCAGGGCGGGGTCGTCCGCGCCGGCGAAGGCCACGTCGTCAGCCCCGGCGTCCAAGCACAACGCCCGCAGCCAGTCGGCGTTGATGACGTCCGGAACCGCCGCTTCCGGACGGGCACGCACCGCGCGGACAGTCGGGTGGTCAGCCAGGCGGGGCGGGAGTTTCGGCGTCATCGTGCTGAGTATAGTTATCTATACTCAGCCCGCAAGGATCCACCTCATCGGCGTAAAGAAACCGTTCGGGCCGGATGCAGGCGCGTTCGCAGCGGGTACACCCGATATATGGACGGCATCCGGCTACTGAGCCCCTTGCTCGACGGTTCCCGGGCGTGGGGTTGCGTGCAGGTCAGGCCCGGCCGTTTCGGCATCACCTACTACCGGCTGGTGGTGTACCCGCCCGGCATCGGCACCGCCGAGCGCCGCCTCGTGCGAGTGGCCCGAGGCTGGCCGCTGTGGGGAATGTTCGTGTGGCTGCTGTGCCAGCTGTGGCTGGGCGGGCAGATGTCGCCCTGGGCGGCGTTCGGCGTGTCCACCGCGGTGTTCCTCACCACCGGAGCCGTCGCGCTCGGACTGTCCGGCAGTACGTACCACCGCGTGCGGACACTGAGTGCGGCGACGATGGCCGGCTGCGACGATCCGGGGTCGGCAGCCGCCCGCGAGCGCCTGGTCGTGCTGGCCGCGGAGTTGCTACACGCCGATGAGTGCCGCGATCGCGGGGACATCACCGCCGTCGACCACGAGCTGATCTGGTGGCGGGTCTATGACCGGATGCATGCCGACAAGCCCGCAGATACCCAGCACAGCAACTGATTCGGACGCAAACGACAGGGGCGTCACAGCCACGAGCGGGCGCGTCACAGAAGGACGCGCCCGCTCGCGGGTGCTTTGTACCGACTCGGCCAGTGGCTAGCGGCGAGCCCCGGGCATGCCCAGCCACGGGAACACCGGCTGATTGGCCGGCGGCGCCGTGGTTCCCGGCCTGGCCTTGATCGAGGTGCTGCCATTGGTCGTGCAGATCGTCTTGGTGGCCGTGTCCTGACAGGTCGGTCGGGCACTCGCGACCGGAGCCGAAACGACCGATACGGCAGCCAAACTCGCCAACAAGAATGCAAACTTGCCGCGACCAGTCATCTTGTCCTTCCCTTTCCGGGCTACGACCGCCACACCCGAAGTGCCATGCGCGCTCATCACGGGCAGGCCGATACGACGACGGGGGAATCCGCATCGAGCGGGGTGTTGTTCGCCGCCGCCCGGTTGAATGCGTCCTGGCGGGCAGCCTCGACCGTCGCCCCGGCTCCGCCGGCCACCGCGTGGTTGCTGGGGCTAGCGACGGACACGATGCAGAGGTTGTCGTTGGTCACCTCGTCAGCGGTGCACTCCACACCTCCCGCGTTCTGGCAGGCGGCGATCACCGCCGCCGAGGCCTCTTCGCTCGTATCACCGGTAGCGGTGAAACCCGCTATGGTGTCGATGAATTCGCCGGTGCCGACTGCAGCAAAAATGTCTTCGGGGTCTTCGACGTAACCACCGGGTCCGCCCGCCCACGCGGTGCCCGCGGTAATCCCGGCGGCAATAACGCCCGCGCCCAGGATCGCCGAAACCCATCGGGATTTGACCATTCCGGTCCTCTCTTCAAAGTGGTTTCAGCGTCAGAATACGCAAACAATGCATGAACGATGAGCAAATTGACTGTGCTGTCGTTGCATTCATCGCCGATTCAGGCCGAGCGCAAACTGATTTCATGAAAAGCCCGCCAAGATCTGGCGTGTCGTGATAGCGCACGGCAGAAGGCGCGCGCTAGCGCGCAAAAGTGTTGCCCGCGAGCGGCGTGCCGCGCTGCGGCACGCACGCTGGCGGTGCAAAAGAAGCTGAAGGCTAGGTGACCAGGGAGACCGAGTTGGCACGACGCAGCTTGCCCGACGGGGTCTTCGGGATGCTGCCGGGCCCGAGCACCACGACGTTGCGCGGACGCATGTCGACCTCGGAGACCACCTCGTGGGCCACCTGGTGCTCGATGCGACGCACCTCGGCCGGATCCTGCCAGGCGTTGGACTCCACGGCGACGGCGAAGGTCTCACGTGAGTGCCCGGCGTCCAGCCGCACCGCGACGGCGCAGCCCGGGCGGACGCCCTCGACACGGCCGGCGGCACGCTCGATGTCGGTCGGGTAGATGTTGCGCCCGGCCATGATGATCACGTCCTTGACGCGACCACACACGATGACGTTGCCCTCTTCGGTGATGTACCCGAGGTCGCCGGTGTCGTACCAGCCGTGCTCATCCTGGGCCGGCAGAAAGCCGCCCATGGTGATGTAGCCGGGGGTCAGCGACTCGCCGCGCAGCTCGATGACGCCGACACCGCGGGCGGGCATCACGTCGCCGTGCTCGTCGACGACACGGGCCTCGAGGTCCTTCAGCAGCGGGCCGAGTGAGGCCAGCCGGCGGGTGTTGCCCTTGGTGGCGGGCACGGCGCGGCGCAGCGCGGCCAGCAGGTCGGCGTCGACCTCGTCGACCACCAGGCCGGCGTTGCACGGGGAGAACGACACGGCCAGGCAGGTCTCGGCCATGCCGTAGGCCGGCAGGATCGCCGAGGAGGGCAGGCCGAACGGCTTACCTGCATCGAGCAGGTCCTCGACGTCGGCCGGCTCCACCGGCTCGGCACCCGAGAGCGCGAACCGCAGGGTGGACAGGTCGTACTCGCCCGGCTTGGCCTGACGGCGCAACCGCTTGGCGAACAACGCGTAGGCGAAGTTCGGCGCCGCGGTCATGGTGCCCTTGTACTTGGTGATGAGCTTGGCCCACAGCAGCGTGTCGCGCAGGAAGTCCATCGGCGTGACCTTGACGAGCTCGGCGCCGAAGTACATCGGGATGGTCAGGAAGCCGACCATGCCCATGTCGTGGAAGCAGGGCAGCCAGCTCACCATGACGTCCTTGTCGACGTCGTACTCCGCACCGATGAACATCGCCTCGGCGTTGGAGTGGATGTTGCGGTGCGTGATCTGGACTGCCTTAGGAGACCCGGTCGAGCCGGACGTCAGCTGCATCAGCGCCAGATCGTCCTCGCCGGTCTCCACCGGGTCGATCGGGTCGGCGGCCAGCAGGTCGGCGATCTTGACGACCTTGATGCCCTTTTCCTCGAGCACCGGGATGGCCACCAGGAACGGCTCGGAGACGATGACGGCGTCGGCCTCGATCATGCCGATCACGTTCATGGTGTCCTCGGCCCACACCGCCAGGTCCGTGCGCGGGGTCGGCTGGTGCAGCATGGTCAGGCTCGCGCCGCGCATCCATACGCCCTGCGCGGTCGGCGCGATCTCGACGGGGAAGCCGGCCAGCACGCCGACGGCGTCGCCGTGACCGATACCCGCGGCGGCCAGACCGCCTGCGATGCGCCGGGCCCGCTCGTGAACCTCACCCCAGGTGTGGCGAACCGGCTCATGCGGCTCACCAGTGACCATTCCGCGCTTGCTCTCCCGAGCGTTGCGGAACATCTTCTCGGTGAATCTGCTCACGACGACCTCCTTGGCTTCCGCGGCTCCGACACCAGCGACAGTGCGCCAGGTGCAGTTGCCCGGTTATCCATGCTCCGCCCGCTGCGCACCGCTTTTGGGTAGGCGCGCGCACACGATTGGGGAGCAGTTATGTCTCGAAAAGGTGATGCCCCAGTACCGGGTGTACAGCTCCGCGACCGCCCACCGTGACGGGCGGCGGGCGCACAAGTCGCATCCGATGCAAGATCGCTAGCATTCACCGTCGCTCATCTTAAGAGACCCTTAAGTAACTGGCCAAACCCTCGCGTTAATTGAGGTCTGTGTCACAGTCTCAGCAGGTTTAGCGGCGAGGAGTACGCCGTTTTCCACCCAGGGGTTGTTCCTGCACGGAGTCCGGCAGCCCTGGCGTCGAAAACGGCGAATGACCACAGTGCTCAGGCCGACGTCGACGGCTCCGGTACGACCCGGGCACCGCTCACGGGCCCGCTGGCCACCCGCACCGTCCGGCACACACCCGCACCGGCCAGCTCGGCGCCGACGTCCACCGCGGACGTCGACGACGGGCACAGGAACGCGCACGTCGGACCCGACCCGGACACGATGCCGGCCAGCGCGCCGGCCTCCACTCCGGCACGCAGCGTCCGGCGCAGGTCGGGGTACAGGCTCAGCGCTGCCGGTTGCAGGTCGTTGCCCAGCAGCGCGGCGAGTTCGGCCGGATCACCGGACGCCAGCGCCGCCAGTACGGGCTCGGGCTCCTCGGCCCGTGGCGGGCCTCCTGTCGAGGTGTCCGCACGCAGCCGGTCCAGTTCGCCGAACACCTTGGGGGTGGACAGGCCCTTGTGCGCGAACGCCAGCACCCAGTGGAAGGTACTGCGGGCCAGCACCGTGGCCAGTTCTTCACCCCGGCCGGTGCCCAGCGCCGTGCCGCCGTGCAGCGCGAACGGGACGTCACTGCCCAGCTGTGCGGCCAGGGCATGCAGATCGCGCCTGGGCACGCCGAGCTCCCACAGCGTGTTCATCGCCACCAGTACCGCGGCCGCGTCGGCACTGCCGCCGGCCATGCCGCCCGCCACCGGGATCGACTTGTCGATGCTGATCGACACGTCCGGCGACCGGCCCACGTGCTCGGCCAGCAGCTCGGCGGCGCGCCAGGCCAGGTTGCGCTCGTCGGTGGGCACCGACTCCACGCCCTCCCCCTCGACCGTCAGCGACAACATGTCGGCGTTGCGCACCGTCACCTCGTCCAGGAGCGACACGGCGTGGAACACCGTGGTGAGGTCGTGGTAACCGTCGTCGCGCTCATCGCCGACGGCCAGGTACAGATTCACCTTGCCGGGGACACGCACGGTGACAGAACCGGTGGGGACCCACTCGGACGCGGTACTGCCGTCGGATGCTGACACGGCCACGACACTATCGCCGCTCACCCGTGGTTGTCGGTGAACCTAAGCTGAGACGGTGCCCTCAGCCGAGGTGATCGTCGCGGGATACACCGCGATGAAAGTCGTGGGGAGCGGCGGCTCCGCCGTCGTATACCTGGCCCGCGATCCCGACGGGGCCATCGTCGCGCTCAAGGTGCTCGATGAACAGCACCGCCAACCCGCCCACCTGGCCCGGCTGCAACGCGAATTCGACTTCGCCCGTCAGCTCACCCACCCACACATCGTCACGGTGTACGCGGCAGGCCCGGGCTGGCTGACGATGGAGTTCCTCGACGGCGGAACGGTGAACACCCTGCCCGGTATCCCGGAGCGGCTCACCGCGTTGACCCAGATCGCGGGGGCGCTCGATCTGGCGCACCGTCGCGGAATCGTGCACTGCGATGTCAAACCCGCCAATATCCTTGTCGATCAGCCGTTTTCGAGGGCAGTGCTGATCGACTTCGGCGTCGCGCACTCCATGGCCGAGGATGTCGCCGCCCGGCTGGCCCATGATCGTTCCGGACGGATGAGCCTCGACCCGGCCCGGCGCATCACCCGCCAGGCTCGCCAGCCGCACCCGAATATCCAGGCGTCACTACCCTATTCGGCACCCGAGCTGCTGGTCGGGAGAACACCGTCGGCGGCCACGGACCAGTACGCACTGGCGTGCACGACAGTTGAGCTGCTGACCGGGTCGCCACCGTTCACCGCGGATACCGCGATAGCCCTGATCGACCATCAGCTGTACAGCCGACCGCCACGAATATCGCAGCGGTGCAGCTGGATTCCACACGCGGTGGACTCGATCATCGCCAAGGCGATGGCGAAGGAACCCGACCGGCGCCACGACTCGTGTTCGGAGTTCGTCGGCTTGATCACCGGCGCGATCGGGTCCCCGATGTGAAAAAGATCGCGAGATCCTCGAAGAATCTCGCGATCTTGTTCACATCGAACGCAGGAACCTAGACCTGTTGCGCCGCTTCGACCTTTGCCGCAGCCTCGCCCTCGGCTTCCTTGGCCCGCTGCAGCAGCCGGACGAAGTCCGCGATGCCGAGCGTCTCGCCACGGCGCGACGGGTCGATGCTGGCGGCCAACAGGCGCTCGGCCGACTCGTTGCCCGAACCCGCCCAGTCGGCGAACGCGTTGCGGGAGGTCTTGCGCCGCTGCGCGAATCCGATGTCGATGAGCTTGAACACCTCATCGCGGAACGCGGCGTCCGTCGGCCACGGCGATGTCTCGTACCGGTCGATGCGGACCAGTCCGGAGTACACCCGCGGAATCGGCCAGAACACCGTCGGCGACACCATTCCGTGCCTGCGCACATTTCCGTAGAAACGCACCTTGGCACTGGGTACGCCGTAGTCCTTGCCACCGGGTTCAGCCGCCAACCGCTCGGCCACCTCGGCCTGCACCATGACCATCACCGTCCGGATCGACGGGAACTCGGCCATCAGGTGCAGCAGCGCAGGCACCGCCACGTTGTACGGCAGGTTCGCCACGAGCGCGGTCGGCTGATCGGTCAGATCAGACGGCATCAGCGTCAGGATGTCCTGGTTGATGACGGTGAGCCGGTTGATCTCGCTGTGGGAGTGATCGGCGATGGTGGCCGGCAATTGCTTGGCCAGCACCGGGTCGATCTCCACTGCGGTCACCCTGGCGCCACGGTCCAACAGGGGCAGGGTCAGCGACCCCAGGCCCGGTCCGACCTCCAGCACATGGTCGCTCCGGTGAATCCCGGAAGCCGACACGATGCGCCGAACGGTGTTCGCATCGTGAACGAAGTTCTGGCCAAAGGCCTTGCGTGGCCGAAAGTCGATTTCTTTCGCCAAGCGTCGTATCTCGGTCCGCCCGAGCAGTCGAATAGTCAGCGCGCCCCAATCCTCCCACTACACACTGGCCAAGCTCCCCATCCCTGCCGGGCCTGCGTCACCGTAGCAATCGCAATCTGCTCTTCTCTAGTCGCCAGATCGGCCCTCGGAGCATACCGCAGACCACCCTGTCGCTCCCAGGTGTTTTGATCGAATTGAACGCCGCCGTAGAACCCGTTACCAGTGTTAATAGCCCAGTTACCACCCGCTTCACACTGCGAGAGCGCATCCCAGGCGGAGCCGTTGGTAACCGGCGGGACTTCGGTGCCCGGCTTTGCTCCGACCCGCAGCACGCCGTCGCGCGCCGGGTCGATCACGACATTGGCTACTGGCAGTCTGCCGGTCTCCACACCGTTCACCTTGGCCACCGCGTAGGTCACGTCCTGGGTGCCCGGGGCGCCCGGGTCCTCGACGATCTGGCGGCTCATGTTGAGCTCGGCGTCTTCGATGCGCTTGTTGCCCGGCGTCAGCGGCATCCGCTCGGTGACCTTCTCGATACGCATGCGGGTCACCTGAACCTGCATACCCTCGGTGACCGGGGCCGATGCCGCCGGAACCACGGTGTCGTTCTGCTCCAGCGGGGCCCCTGCGGCGGCGAGCAGGCCGGCCACATTCGGGGCGGCCAGGTGGACCGTCTGCACGGCGCCACCGTCGTCGATCCGGACCGTCTTGGCACTCACCACGGGCAGTGCCATGCCGCCCAGCGGCACCCTGCTGCCCCGGGACGCCGCGGCCGGCGCCTTGTCGGTCATCTTCAGCTGCGCCAGGGCCTCATCCACGGTCGATGCGGTGGTCCACACCTGCTTGCTGTCATTGCCGTCCAACGACAATTGCAGCGGCCGACTGCGGCGCAGGACGATGGTGTCAGCCTGGTGCACGGACTCGTCGGCAGCGGGGTAGAGATCGTCGCGATCGCCGACCGAGAATCCGTTCTCCTCGACCACATCGATCACCCGGGACTTCATCGTCGTCACGGTCATCGGTGCGCCGTCGACACTGAGCGTGACGGTCTTGTGCGATCCGACGGCGTAGCCCCCGGCCGCGGTCAGTGTGACCAGCAGGGCTCCCACCACGCCTCGCAGCAGCGGTGATCGGGATTCATGAATTTTGTTGAGCGCGTCCACGGTTCTCGCGTTTCTCTCCGGTTCGGACGGCATAGATCACCGCCGGCGGTTGAGGTTTGATCACAAGACGGTAACGAAAAGGGGTTCACTCGGCAACTAGAGCCGGCGACTCCCCGTTAAGTCCGTACACCCGCGCCGCAGTGGCTGCGGTCTCGGACGCGACCTCTTCGGCGGGCCGGTCCAGCAACTCCGCGAGTGCCCGCACAGTGTATGGCAGGCAGTACGGCTCGTTCGGGGCTCCGCGGAACGGGTGCGGGGTCAGAAACGGCGCGTCGGTCTCGACCAGCAGCTGGCCGGGCGGGATCAGCCGGCGGCTTCGCGCAGCTCAGAGGCATTCTTGAAGCTGACCGTGCCCGAAAGGCTCAGCACCCAGCCGGCCTCGACGCAGGTGTGGGCCATCTCCGGTCCCGACGAAAAACAGTGGAAGATCACTGTCTCGGGCGCTCCCTCGGCGCGCAGCACGTCGAGCACCCCGGCATCGGCGTCGCGATTGTGGATCATCAGCGGCTTACCGGTGCGCTTGGCCAGGTCGATGTGCCAGGCGAAGCCCTCGCGCTGCTCGGCCGGCGTCGCGCAGCCGTCCAACTTGCCCGGCCAGTACAGGTCCAACCCCGTCTCCCCGACCGCCACCACACGCGGATGGGCGGCCAGCCGCTCCAGCTCCGCCTTGGCCGCCTCGTCGAGCGCATTGGCCCGGGTGGGGTGCAACGCCACCGCCCCGAACACCCGCTCGTCGGCCTCGACGGCCGTGGTCACCCAGCGCGCCGAGTCCAGATCGTCGGCGATGGTGACCGCCTGGCCCACCCCGACGGCGGCCGCACGATCCATGATCGCGTGGACGTCCTCAGCGGTCTGCGCACCGCAGGCGTCCAGATGGGTGTGTGCATCGACCAGCGGAGCCAACGGCTCGGGGGCTGGCGGCTTCTCCCTGGCTGAGCGTTTCGAACCCACCGCAACACCATAAGGTGGGACCAAATGAGTGAGCCTTTCTACATAACTACGGCCATCGCCTATCCCAACGGTGCGCCGCACATCGGGCACGCCTACGAGTACGTCGCCACCGATGCGATCGCCCGCTTCAAGCGACTCGACGGCTTCGACGTGCGCTACCTGACCGGTACCGACGTCCACGGCCAGAAGATGGCCGAGACGGCCGCGGCCGAGGGCATCTCGGCGGCCGAGCTCGCCAACCGCAACTCCGATGTGTTCCAGCGGCTGCAGGAGAAGCTCAACATCTCCTTCGACCGGTTCATCCGCACCTCCGACGCCGATCACTATGAGGCGTCCAAGGAGATCTGGCGCCGGATGAACGAGGCCGGGGACATCTATCTGGGCGCCTACTCCGGCTGGTACTCGGTGCGCGACGAGCGCTTCTTCGCCGAGGACGAGACCACCGAAGGGCCCGACGGCACCCGCACCGCGATCGAGACGGGCACGCCGGTCACCTGGACCGAGGAACAGACCTACTTCTTCCGGTTGTCGGACTACGCCGAGCGGCTGCTGGCCCACTACCAGGCCCACCCCGAATTCATCGGGCCCGATGTGCGCCGCAACGAGATCGTCAGCTTCGTCTCCGGCGGGCTGAGGGATCTGTCGATCTCGCGAACCACATTCGACTGGGGCGTGCCGGTCCCCGACCACCCCGACCACGTGATGTACGTGTGGGTGGATGCGCTGACCAACTACCTGACCGGGGTCGGGTTCCCGGACGAGGCGTCGCAGGCCTTCCAAAAGTACTGGCCCGCGAACCTGCACATGATCGGCAAGGACATCATCCGGTTCCACACCGTGTACTGGCCGGCGTTCCTGATGTCGGCCGGGATCGCACTGCCCGAACGGGTTTTCGCGCACGGCTTCATCAACGTCAAGGGCGAGAAGATGAGCAAGTCGGTGGGCAACGTAGTAGATCCAGTCGACCTGATCGATCGGTTCGGGCTGGATCAGGTGCGCTACTTCTTCCTGCGCGAGGTGTCCTTCGGCCAGGACGGAAGCTACAGCGAGGAAGCCATCATCGGCCGGATCAACGCCGACCTGGCCAACGAGCTGGGCAACCTGGCGCAGCGCTCGCTGTCGATGGTGGCCAAGAACCTCGACGGCGTGGTGCCCGACCCGGGCACGCTCACCGACGACGACACGGCACTGCTGAGCGCGGCCGACGCGCTGCTGGAGCAGGTGCGCGCGCACTACGAGGTGCCGGCGATGCACCTTGCGCTGGAAGCGATCTGGTCGGTGCTGGGCGCGGCGAACCGCTATTTCTCCGCGCAGGAGCCGTGGGTGCTGCGCAAGTCCGAGGACCCGGCCGACCAACAGCGGTTCGGTACGGTGCTCTACACGACGCTCGAAGTTGTGCGGATCGCCACGCTGCTGACGCAGCCGGTGATGCCGGACTCGACGGCCAAGCTGCTCGACCTGCTGGGTCAGCCGTCCGACGCACGCGACTTCGACTCGATCGGTACCCGGATCAAGCCCGGCACCGAATTGCCCGCTCCGACTGGGGTTTTCCCCCGCTACCAGATGGACTGACATGGCTGTGCTACACGAGAAACTGCAGGCGATCTACGAGGAAGTAGGGCAGCGCAACGCCGGCGAGCAGGAGTTCCATCAGGCCGTCTACGAGGTGCTGACCAGCCTCGGACCCGTGGTGGCCAAGCACCCCGAATACGCCGACGGCGCCATCATCCGGCGGCTGTGCGAGCCCGAGCGTCAGATCATCTTCCGGGTGCCGTGGCAGGACGATGCCGGCGCCTCTCAGATCAACCGGGGCTTCCGTGTCGAGTTCAACTCGGCGCTGGGACCGTTCAAGGGCGGTCTGCGTTTCCACCCGTCGGTCTACCTCGGCATCGTGAAATTCCTGGGCTTCGAGCAGATCTTCAAGAACTCACTGACCGGCCTGCCCATCGGCGGCGGCAAGGGTGGATCGGACTTCGATCCCAAGGGCCGCTCCGATGCCGAGGTGATGCGGTTCTGTCAGTCGTTCATGACCGAGCTCTACCGCCACATCGGCGAGTACACCGACGTCCCGGCCGGTGACATCGGCGTCGGCATGCGTGAAATCGGTTACCTGTTCGGCCAATACAAGCGGATCACCAACCGTTACGAATCCGGGGTGCTCACCGGCAAGGGCCTGACCTGGGGCGGATCCCAGGTCCGCACCGAGGCCACCGGATACGGCACGGTGTTCTTCGTCGACGAGATCCTGCGGTCGAACGGACAGTCCTTCGAGGGCAAGCAGGTAGTGGTGTCCGGTTCGGGCAACGTGGCCATCTACGCGATCGAGAAGGTGCACGCCCTGGGCGGAACCGTGGTGGCCTGCTCGGATTCCGGCGGCTATGTGCGCGATGACAAGGGCATCGACCTCGACCTGCTCAAAGAGATCAAGGAACTGCGCCGCGGCCGCGTCGAGGATTACGCCGAGGCCCGCGGCGGCGCAGCCGAGGTGGTGAGCGGCCGCAGTGTGTGGGAGGTGCCGTGCGACATCGCACTGCCCTGCGCCACCCAGAACGAGGTCTCCAGCGCCGACGCGACCGCGCTGATCAAGTCCGGCTGCCAGATCGTGGCCGAGGGCGCCAACATGCCGTGCACCCCCGAAGCGGTGAAGTTCTTCGAGGAGGCAGGGGTCAAGTTCGCCCCGGGCAAGGCCGCCAACGCCGGCGGCGTGGCCACCAGCGCCCTGGAGATGCAGCAGAACGCCTCACGGGACTCGTGGAACTTCGACGACACCGAGGCGCGGCTGGCCGAGATCATGCGCCGCATCCACGACCGCTGCCTGACCACCGCCGACGAGTACGGCCAGCCGGGCAACTACGTGGCGGGCGCCAACATCGCGGGTTTCATCCGGGTGGCTGACGCGATGCTCGCCCTGGGCCTGGTCTAGCAACACCACCGGGTGATGTGGGTCACATAACGCCCGCGGCTGTCACAAACGCGGGTTACGCGGTGTCTTGAGGGCATAAGCCTTTGAGAGGAGACACCATGAGCGCGACGCAGGACACCCGAGTGATCGTGATCGGCGGAGGTTACGCCGGGGTGCTGGCGGCCAACCGATTGCAGGGCACACCGGGAGTGGCTGTCACGCTGGTCAATCCGCGGCCCGAGTTCGTCGAGCGGATCCGGCTGCACCAGTTGGCCGCTGGTAACCACGGCGCCACCGCCGCCTACGACACGCTGCTGGGCAGTGGGGTTCGGCTGCTGGTCGACGGCGCCGAGCACATCGATGCCGACATCCGGCAGGTGCAGCTGACGTCCGGCGAGGTGCTCGACTACGACTACCTGGTCTACGCCGTCGGCAGCACCGGCGGAGTGCCCGCATCGGTGCCCGGTGCCGCGGAATTCGCTTATCCGCTTTCGGAATTGGAACAGGCCCAGCGTCTGCGCGCCCGGCTGCAGGACGTGCCGATGTCGGCACCGGTGGTCGTGGTCGGCGGCGGACTGACCGGCATCGAGGCAGCCAGCGAGTTCGCCGAGGCAGGCCGCAACGTCACGCTCGTCACCGATGTGGTCGGCGCCTCGGTGGGCGCAGGCGCCCGTCGCTCGATCGTCAAGGCCCTGACCAAGCTCGGCGTCTCGATCATCGACGGACCCGAGGTGCTGGTGACCGGGGTCGAATCCGACGCCATCACCCTGGCCGACGGCAACCGGCTGCCCAGCGCGGTGACGGTGTGGACCACCGGGTTCGGGGTTCCCGGTCTGGCCGCGGCCAGCGGGCTGCGCACCGACGTGCTGGGCCGGTTGCTCACCGACGAAACCCTGACCAGCGTCGATGACCCGCACATCGTCGCCGCCGGCGATGCGGCCTCACCGTCGGGGGTTCCGCTGCGGATGAGCTGCCAGTCGGCGGGCCCGTTGGGGGTGCAGGCCGCCAACACCGTGCTGGCCCGCGTCGCGGGCGCCGAGCCCGAGGTGATCAACCAGGCCTTCGCCGGGCAGTGCGTGAGCGTCGGCCGGAGCCACGGCACGGTGCAGCTCTGCCACTCCGACGACAGCCCGCGCCGCGTCTTCATCGGCGGTCGGACCGGCGCCTTCTTCAAGGAGCAGGTCTGCCGGGCGACCCTGACGTTCTTGCGCAAGGAGGGCGTCAAGCCGGGCTCGTACTTCTGGTTCAAGGGTGACAACCGGGCACGCCAACTGGCCGAGGCACAGCAGGGGACACTGGTCCGATGAACCCCTCTGGCGCAGGTAACTCGACCTCGAACTCGAACGAGCACGCCGAACGGTTCACGCTGCTGCGGCCGTTGTTGTTCACCATCGCGTACGAGATCCTCGGGACGGCAACGGAATCCGATGACGTCCTGCAGGAGAGTTACCTGCGCTGGGCCGAGGTCGATCTGGAAACGGTGCGCGATACCAAGGCGTTCCTGGCCCAGCTCGTCACCCGGCAGGCGCTCAACGCCCTGCGGGCCCAGTCGCGGCGCCGTGAGGAATACGTGGGTCCGTGGCTGCCCGAACCGCTGCTGTTGTCGGCCGACAATCTCGGCGACGCGCGCGACCCGTCAATGGATGTGGTTCTGGCCGAATCGGTTTCGATGGCCATGCTGGTGGTGCTCGAAACATTGACACCCGATGAGCGCGCGGTGTTCGTGCTCCGCGAGGTGTTCGGTTTCAGCCACGACGAGATCGCGGTGGCCATCGACAAATCCGCGAGCGCGGTGCGTCAGATGGCGCATCGGGCGCGCGAGCACGTGCAGTCCCGGCGCAAGCGGTTCGAGCCCGTCGACCTCGACGAGTCCAACCGGGTCACCGAGGAGTTCCTGACCGCGGCGGCGACTGGCGACATGGACGGGCTGCTGGCCCTGTTGGCACCCGACGCGGTGTACACCGCCGACAGCGGCGGCAAGGCCAGTGCGGCCCGGCGGCCCGTCGTGGGCGCGCGGAAGGTCGCGGCGATGCTGGTCGGCTTGTTCCGTGCGGGCGAGCAGGTCCCGGGGCTCACGTTCGAGCGCATCACCTGCAACGGCGAGCCCGCGGTGATGATCCGCAGCGACGCTGGGATGGAAGGGGTCTTCACCATCGAGGTCATCGACGGCAAGATCACGCACTTCTACGCGATGCGCAATCCGGACAAGCTGACGGGCGTGGACAGCCCGCGGGTGATCAGCCGCTGAGGTTCTGCCACGCTGGTGGCATGCGGATCGAGCGGCTCGGCGCCCTGGGCGATGCCCCGGCGGTGTTGCGCGGTGTCGCCGCGGCGGCCCGGGCCGCGGGCCTGGCGCCGCCGGCCGCGGTGATCGGCGACTGGTTCGGCTCACGTGCGGTGATCGCACCCTCGCTGTCGGTGGCCCCGGTGGCCCCGGAAACCTGCTTCGAAGTGGCGCAGGACGCCACGGGACCGGCGGGCAGTGTGGGTGGCGGCTGGTTCGGTTACCTCTGCTACCCGGACCCTGGCGCCGACGGTGAACCCCCGCGCATCCCGGTAGCCGCCGGCGGCTGGTCGGACTGCGTGCTGCGCCAGGACGCCGAAGGCCTCTGGTGGTTCGAAAGCCTCAGTGGCGCAGAACTTCCCGCCTGGCTGCGAGCGCTGGAGCCGACTGGGCCACACGGCTACGCCCTCACCTGGGTCGCCCCCGATCGCGACGATCACCGCCGGGGCGTGCTGGCCTGCCTTGAGGCCATCGCGGCGGGTGAGGTGTACCAGGCCTGCGTGTGCACCAGATTCACCGGCCGCATCGACGGCGAGCCGATCGAGTTCTTCACCGAGGCGGTGGCCCGGACAGCACCCTCGCGGGCCGCCTACGTGGCCGGAGACTGGGGTGCGGTGGCCTCGCTGTCACCGGAGTTGTTCCTGCGCCGGGCTGGCACCGCGGTCACGTCCAGCCCGATCAAGGGCACGTTGCCGTCCTCGGCCGATCCGGCCGCTCTGCTGGCCTCGGTCAAGGACGTCGCCGAGAACGTCATGATCGTCGACCTGGTGCGCAACGATCTGGGACGGGTGGCGACCACCGGCAGTGTGACGGTGCCCGAGCTGCTCGCGGTTCATCCGGCGCCCGGAGTCTGGCACCTGGTTTCGACCGTCACCGCCCAGGTTCCCGTGCACACGCCGACGAGTGCACTGCTCGACGCCACCTTCCCGCCGGCGTCGGTGACCGGCACCCCGAAGCGGAGGGCCCGCCAGCTGCTGCAGCAGTGGGAACCAGCGCGGCGCGGAGTCTATTGCGGCACCGTCGGTTTGGCCTCCCCCGTGGCGGGCTGCGAGCTCAACGTGGCGATCCGCACCGTGGAGTTCGGTTCCGACGGGTCGGCGGTCCTCGGAGTCGGCGGCGGCATCACCGCCGACTCCGACGTCGACGCGGAATGGGATGAGTGCCTGCACAAGTCAGCGTCGATCGTCGAGTTGTCCGGTCAGAGCCACCAGCTTTCGTCAGGGGGCTGAGTCGGGCTGGAGGGCCGATCCCCACATCGCGACCCTCGCGTTGAACCCGCCGGTGTCCGGGGACTCGGGGTTCCAGGCGGATATTTCGACAGCGACGGGCACGAAGCTGCTGCCTTCATAGATCGGTACAGCCGAGTACGCCTGAACCTTCCCGTCCTGGATGAGGGCGGCGATGATGTTGAGATCGACATCAGCCTTCGCCGCTGCTGACCCGAGCGGGCAGTACACCACATTCTGAACGTGATCCTGCCCGCCGAACTCGGCCGGCATGAGGTACATCCGCTCCAGTTGTCCTTGCGCACAAAGCTGTTCGGCCTTTTCCGCGGAATCGACCGTTGAGAAATCCGGACCCATGCCGAAACCCTAACCGCTGCCTCGCACCGTCAGATGCACCAAAATATGCGACTGGAAACGGATATTCAGTCCCGGGCGCGCAGCACGGCGTCGTAGAGCTCGCGCCGTGACGGCGCTCCCGGGTTCGCGGCGATCACCTGGGCACAGGCGTCCTTGACCCGGATCCCGTCGGCCACCAGTTCCTCGACCTCGGCCACCAGGTCGGGCAGTTCGACGGTCGGGGTGCCCCCGGCGAGCACCACGGTGATCTCCCCCAGCACGCCGTCGGCGGCCCACTCGGCTAGTTCTGCCAGGGTGCCGCGGCGGATCTCCTCATGGGTCTTGGTCAGCTCGCGGCACACCACCGCGCGGCGGTCGGGGCCCAGCACCTCGACGGCGTCGCGCAATGTCTCGCCCAGCCGGCGCGGAGATTCGAAGAACACACTGGTGCGCGGTTCGGCGGCCAGGGTCTGCAACCAGGCCAGCCGGGCGGCGTGTTTGCGCGGGGCGAAGCCCTCGAAGCAGAACCGGTCCGAGGCCAGCCCGGACACCGCAAGCGCCGTCGTCACCGCGCTCGGCCCCGGCAGGCAGGACACCGGCAGATCCGCCTCGGCACAGGCCGCGACCAGGCGGTAGCCGGGGTCGTTGATCAGGGGCATGCCGGCGTCGCTGACCACCAGCACCGTCGCGCCCGCCGCGATCTCCTCGACCAGGCCCGGCACCCGGCTCGCTTCGTTCTGGTCGAAGAAGCTCAGGATCCGGCCGGACGGCTGCACGCCGAGCGACTGGGCCAGGCCACGGACGCGCCGGGTGTCCTCGGCCGCCACGATGTCGGCCGTGCGCAGCGCCTCGACCAGCCGCGCAGAGGCATCGGAGGGCAGGCCCAGCGGCGTGGCGCCGATCAGTAGTTTGCCGGGTGTCACGACCGACAGCCTACGATCGCTTGCGTGACCGCCACCGCCACCGATACCCCGACGGCTGGTAGCTCGGTCCCGTTGATCAGCCCGGCGCCACTGATCCCGACCCCGGATTTCGGGCCGACGGACCGGCTGCAGGGCTGGTTGATGACGGCGATCATCACCGCGCTGGCCGCGATCAGCCGGTTCCTCAATCTGGGCTCGCCGACCGATGCAGGCACGCCCGTCTTCGACGAGAAGCACTACGCGCCGCAGGCCTGGCAGATGCTGCACAACCACGGGGTCGAGGACAACCCCGGCTATGGGCTCGTGGTGCATCCGCCGGTGGGCAAGCAGCTGATCTCGATCGGTGAGGCGCTGTTCGGCTACAACGGGCTGGGCTGGCGATTCTCCGGGGCGCTGTGCGGCGTGATCATCGTGCTGCTGGTGGTGCGGATCGCGCGCCGGATCAGCCGCTCCACCCTTGTGGGCGGCATTGCCGGGCTGCTGATCATCGCCGACGGGGTCAGCTTCGTCTCGGCCCGTACGGCGCTGCTGGACGTGTTCCTGGTGGTGTTCGTGGTGGCCGCGTTCGCCTGCCTGATGGTGGATCGCGACGACGTGCGTCATCGCATGCACAACGCGTTCATGGAGGGCCGTATCGCCGAGACGCCGTGGGGTCCGCGGCTGGGCGTGCGATGGTGGCGGTTCGGTGCGGGGGTGCTGCTCGGTCTGGCCTGCGCCACCAAGTGGTCCGGGCTGTACTTCGTGCTGTTCTTCGGCGTCATGACCCTCGTGCTCGACGCGATCGCGCGCAAGCAGTACCACGTGCAGGCACCGTGGCGGGGCGTGCTGCACCGCGATCTGGGGCCGGCCGCGTACGTGTTCGGCCTGATCCCGTTCGCCGTATACCTGGCGTCCTACGGGCCGTGGTTCGCCTCCGAGACCGGCGTCAACCGGTACGAGGCCGGCCAGTCCATCGGCGAGAACAGCATCATCCCGCTGCCCGACGCGCTGCGCTCGCTGTGGCATTACACCTATGCCGCCTACCATTTCCACGCCGGGCTGACCAACGCCGACGGCAACCACCACCCGTGGGAATCCAAGCCGTGGACGTGGCCGATGTCCTTGCGGCCGGTGCTCTATGCGATCGACAACCACGACGTCGCCGGGTGCGGCACCCAGTCCTGCGTGAAAGCCGTGATGCTGGTGGGCACTCCGGCGATGTGGTTCATCGCGGTGCCGGTGCTCGGGTGGGCCCTGTGGCGAGCCGTGGTGCGGCGGGACTGGCGCTACGGCGTGGTTCTGGTCGGATACGCGGCCGGTTTCCTGCCCTGGTTCTTCGACATCGACCGGCAGATGTACTTCTTCTACGCCACCGTGATGGCGCCGTTCCTGGTGCTGACGATCGCCCTGATCCTCGGCGACATCCTGTACCAACCCAGGCAGAACCCGGAACGCCGGACGTTGGGACTGCTGGTGGTGTGCTTCTACGTGGCACTCGTGATCGCGAACTTCGCGTGGCTGTACCCGGTCCTGACGGGCATCCCGATTTCGCAGTCGACCTGGAACCTGGAGATCTGGCTGCCCTCGTGGCGTTGAGCGGGTCTGCCCTCGTGGCGTTGAGATTGCGCACAGGGCCGTGAAATCGAGTTATCCACAGCCCTGAGCGCAATTTCAAGATTGCCGGCCCGTTTTGTCGGTCTCGCGTTCCAGCATCACGGCATGCGAGAGGTGTTCATCGGCAGTGAGATGCTCAGGCGCGGTGCGCTGACGCGCAGCCAGCTGCGATGGAACTATCGGTCGATCTTTCCCGACGTGTACGTGCCGAAAGCCGGGCCACTTCCCCTGTGGCGCAGGACCATCGGCGCCTGGCTGTGGTCAGGCCGCAACGGCGTGATCGCGGGCAGGGCAGCTGCGGCGCTGCATGGCGCGCAGTGGGTAGCCCACGACGCACCGATCGAGATGCTCTGGCGCAATGCCGCCCACCGGATGGCATCGTCGTTCGGAACGAGCGGATCGACCCAGAAGAGATCGCCGTCGTAGCCGGCGTCCCGGTGACGACACCGCAGCGGACGGCTCTGGATCTGGCGCGACATCTGCCCCGGGATCTGGCTGTTCAGCACCTCGACGCGCTTGCACGAGCCACGGATATCAAGGCAGCCGATGCTCTGCTCCTGGCCGATCGTTATCCGAGAGCCCGGGGACTGCGCCGGGCGGAAGTCGCGCTCGACCTGATGGACGGCGGCGCCCAATCTCCGAGAGAAACCTGGCTTCGGCTGGTCCTCATCGACGGTGGGCTGCCGCGGCCACGCACCCAGATCCGGGTGACCGACGGGTTCAACGAAGCCTTCATCGACATGGGCTACGACGAGCCGATGGTCGGAGCCGACTACGACGGAAAACACCATGCCACTGACCGCCCCCGGTATGTGCACGACATCGGTCGCAACGAGCTGATCGCTCGGCAGGGGTGGATCGACATTCACGTGGTGGCGGAACACAGCAAGGCGTTCATCCTGCATCGCATGCGCGAAGCGTTGAGATTGCGCACAGGGCCGTGAAATCGAGTTATCCACAGCCCTGGGCGCAATCTCAACGCGTGGGCGACCGTGGCGACGCTAGCCCCCAAACCGCTAGAGCAGGTCCCGCGCCGCCGGACACGACATGCAGCGTGGCCCGCCGCGGCCGGTACCCAGCTCCGAAGCCTCGATCGGCAGCACTTCGACGCCCGAATCAGCCAGCCGGGCATTGGTTTCCGAGTTGCGCTCGTAGGCCACCACCACACTGGGCGCCAGGGCCAGGGTGTTGTTGCCGTCGTCCCATTGCTCGCGTTCGGCGGTCACGGGATCGAGCCCGGTGTCGATCACCCGCAGTTGCTCGATCCCCATCGCGTCGGCGGCCGCCTGCACGAAAGGCACCTCGTCGTCGATCCGGATCCCGGCCTCGGTGCGGTGAATGGTGAACGCCGACAACGAGTCCACGATGTTCGGGTACATCACGACCGCGTCGACGTCGACCATGGTGCACACGGTGTCCAGGTGCATCTGGGCGCGCTCCTGCCGGATCGGCACCGCCAGCACGGTATGGGCCAGGTCATCGTCGAACAGGCTGCGCGCCAACGCCTCGGCGCCGGCGGGTGTGGTCCGCTCCCCCACCCCGACCGCGACCACCCCGGGCCCCAGCAGCAGTACGTCGCCGCCCTCGACAGGGGCCGAGCGCGACTCGTAAGCCCGCCGGACGCCGAGGAACCGCGGATGGTGCGCATAGATCAGGTCGGTCAGCGAGGTTTCGCGCACCCGGGCCGGTAGCGCGAGCGAGGTGATGGCCACGCGCGGGCCGATCCAGAATGACGAATCCCTGGTGAACAGGAGATTGGGCAGCGGCTCGATCACGAAATCGCCGCCGTGGTGCATGAGGCGGACCAGGGACAGTTCGGCACCGTGAAAGGGCACCTCGTTGAAGGTCATGCCGGCCATCAGGATGTGTGCCAGATCGACCGGCGGCAGGGTGCGCAGGTAGGCCGAGAGTTCCTGGGCCAGTGGCACACCCAGGCGCCGCGCGTCGACAGCAGCGGAGATGCCGTGCATCCGCGCCGCACCGCTGGCCAGCGCCTCGGTCAGCAGATCGGCCAGCAGCAGCACCTCGACGCCGCGGGAGCGCAGCACCGCCGCGAAGGCGTCGTGCTCACGTTGCGCCTTGGCCACCCACGGCAAGCCGTCGAACAGCAGGGCGTCGTTGTTACGTGGCGTCAGCCGCTGCAACTCCGGCCCCGGCCGGTGCAGGATGACGGCGCGCAGCGTGCCGACCTCAGAATTGGAACCGAACGCCGCAGTCTCCACGCAATGACGTTAACTCAACTATGGTTGAGGTGTATGGAGACGCACGAGTTAACTCCTGGCGAGATGTCGCTCCGCAGCGGCGTGGCGGTGTCGGCACTGCACTTCTACGAGCGCGAGGGCTTGATCGCCAGCCGCCGCACCTCGGGGAACCAGCGCCGATATGCCCGCGAGACGCTGCGCCGCGTGGCATTCATCCGGATGTCGCAACGCCTGGGCATACCGCTGGCCCGCATTCGCGATGCGCTGTCCAGCCTGCCGGACGACCGGATCCCGACGAGCAAGGACTGGGCCAGGCTCTCGGCCGGCTGGCGTCAGGATCTCGACGACCGCATCCTGCACCTACAACGGTTGCGCGACAACCTGACCGGCTGCATCGGCTGCGGCTGCCTGAGCCTCAAGACCTGTCTGCTGACCAACCCCGGCGACGTTCTCGCCGAGCGCGGGCCGGGCGCCTCCCGCCTCTAACGCAATCGAACGTCTGTGCGATACACTCGCGCGCATGGAGCTGGCGTTGCAAGGCTCATTGTTCGAGCACGCTGAACGTCGTCGACTCGGCAACGACGCCTGGGTCGAACTGCGCTCGGGCTGGTTGCCCGATGCCGACTCGCTGTTCGAGGAGTTGATGGACGGGATCCCCTGGCGGTCCGAAGAACGCGAGATGTACGACCGCGTGGTCGCGGTGCCGCGACTGGTCAGCTTTCACGATCTGATCAACGAAGCAGTGCCACACCCCCGGCTCAAGCAGATCCGGCGCAGGCTCAACGACACCTTCGGCGGCGAGCTCGGCGAACCGTTCACCACCGCGGGCCTGTGCCTGTACCGCGACGGCAACGACAGCGTGGCCTGGCACGGCGACACCATCGGCCGCAGCCGCACCGAGGACACCATGGTCGCCATCGTCGGGCTGGGCGCGACAAGGGTTTTCGCACTGCGCCCGCGCGGCGGCGGTCATGCACTGCGGCTACAGCACCGCCACGGCGACCTGTTGGTGATGGGCGGCTCGTGCCAGCGCACCTGGGAGCATTCGATTCCGAAGACCACCAGCCTGGTCGGGCCGCGCATCAGCATCCAGTTCCGCCCGCAAGACGTGCGCTGAGAGTCAGGTCGACCCCGTACTAACCTCTCACACTGGCCACCGCGGTACTGAGCAGGTCGCGGGCCCGCTTGTCGTCCACCGGTGACACCGGCTTGCCCGGCTCCACCAGCGGGTTGGCCGTCACGATCACCAGGAACGTGTCGAAACTGGCGACGTAGTTGTACAACTCGCCGGTGCGCGGCTGGCCACCCACCACGGTCTGCACGATGCGGTGCGTTCCGGTCGTGCGGGCCCCCTCGATCTGTGGGGCTTCGACCACATCCACCTGCCCGCGCATACCGGGGCCCAGGAATTTCACCTGTTTGCACGCCTCGCCCGGGTCGTTCAACTGGACCGGCTCAGAGGTCTCCACGGCCAGCACGATGAACCGGTTGCCCGCCCCTTCGGCCGTGGTGGCGGCCATGTTGCCCTTCAGCCCCTCCGGCAACGCCTGGCCTTCGGCGAACTTCGCGCAATCAGCAGGGTCGACCTTCACCCCGGGCGGCATCTTTTGCGGCGCGAGCATTTTCGGGTCGATCCCGGTCGGGGCGACATCGGACACCTTGAACTCCGGGCCGAAGCTGGAGCGCACCTTGGCGACGTTGGCGATGTTCGCGTTGGCGGAGTTCGACTGGTCAGATTGACCGCAGGCGACCAATCCGGTGGCGCAGGCGAGGACGCCGGCGGCGGCGAGTAAGACGTTGCGGTTCCACATCGCTGGTCAACTTACCTGGCAGTGCCGACTCAGCCGCGTAACGCCGAAACCGTTTTCACCAGCAGGTCGGAGGTGAACGCCCGGTCGAGCGCGGGATTGGGCGATCCGGGGTCGGTGACGACGGTGATGAACAGGTGGTAGCCACCGGTCTCGGAGTTGAGATCGGCGGTGAACGTGTCGGCGTGGGATCGCGTTTCGGTGCCGCCCTCGACGACGGTGGTGACGGCCGTCGCCATCCCGGCGGTCACCGCGCCCTCGACCACCGGAGCCTCGACCGGGGTGACGGTTCCGACCGAATGCCCGCCCGACACACTCCACTGTTCGCACGACGCGTCGGGCCTGGATTCGGCGGGCGGACCCGTCACCTTCGCGACGGCGGCATAGACGATGCCGCCGGGCCCCGATGCCGACCAGCCGCGGGCGGGATCGGTTTCGGGAGCCGCCGGCGCAGCGCATTCCGCGGGGTCGGCCGTCCAGTCCGGGCCGAAGCCCCACAGCGATACCGGGGTGGCATGCGGGTCGAGTCCGACCACCTCGTAACCGGACGGCAGGTCCTGGCGCACGCGGTCGATCCGGGCCGGGTTCACCGTGACGACATTGCCGGTGGTCTGGGGCCCCGACGATGTCGGCGTAGGTTCCGGTGCCGGCCGCGGCCCACATGCTGCGGTGCACACCAGCAGGGCCGCCGCGACGGCGAAAACGCGCACGGCGTTTTGATACCACAGCCCGGGTTTGCTGTCGAGGACGGCCACAGCGCCGCTTGTCAACTTGTTTTTCGCCGCTGACAACACGACAAGTGTTGCGATACAGCGGAATTTAATCGCCGCAGGACTGGTTGCGACAAGCAGGACGTAGGACGATGAGGGGCAGAACAGGTGTACGGATTGACGGGGGCTGTACTGGCCGGCGGCGCACTGTCGGCTCTGGCCCTGGGTTTCCCCGCGACGACCCTGGCCGCGCCGTCGGGGGTCGGATCTGCGCAGGACACGGCAGACGAACTGGAACGTCAGGGCTACGACGTCGTGATCTACCGGGACGGGATGGCGGCGCTGGACCGCTGCACCGTCACGTCGCTGCGCCCGGCGCGCGCTCTCCATCAGACGGTGTACTTGTCGGCGAAGTGCTGACGGCACCCGACCCGAGCGGCCGGACATTTCACTGTGCAAAATGTTGAGCCGTAAGACTGCGGCTTCTGCCAGCCATTTCCCAGTCGAGCGTTTATCGTGCAAATCAGTTGCGCCTCACCGGGGCGTCCAACCGATTGGAGACCGATGACCAGCTCAATGAGGGCCGGCGGGATCGCCATCGCCGCCGTGGCGCTCGGGGTCATGCTGGCCGGCTGCGGCGGCAAGACGGTGACCGGCACGGCAACTGAGGCGACCGGGGCCGGCGGGAGCAGCGAGGCCAGCACCGAACCGACCAAGACCAAGGCCGACGACACCCGTGCCCCCACGGCCGGGCACCAGTACACGATCGTCGACTACATCCGCGACAACAACATCACCGAGACGGCGGTGCACCGCGGCGATCCGGGCACACCCAACCTGGACATGCCGATTCCCGAAGGCTGGGCGGACGCGGGTTCGTCGGCCCCCGAATGGGCCTGGGGCGCAATCGTGTCCACCGACCCGGCGTTTGCCGCAGATCCACCGTCGATCATCGCGCTGATGTCCAAACTGACCGGCGACGTGGACCCGGCCAAGATCCTGGAGTACGCCCCCAACGAGATCCGGAACCTGCCGGGCGATGAGAACCAGGGCGACGGGTCGGCGGACGAACTGAGCGGATTCGAGGCGTATCAGATCGGTGGCACCTACGTGAAGGACGGCGCCACCCGGCTGATCGCCCAGAAGACCGTGGTGATCCCCGCCTCCGACGGGCTGTTTGTGTTGCAGTTCAACGCCGATGGCACCGAGGATCAGATGGGCCCGCTGATGGACGCGACGGCGGCCATCGACGAGCAGACCGTCATCACGCCGTAGGCGACTGCCGGGAGAAGGCCGACGCCGCGGCCACCTGCTCGGGCGTCGGCCGCACCCCCGTGTAACGCTCGAATTGTTCTGCGGCCTGCAGCGCGATCACCTCGGCGCCGGTGATGACCGGTAGACCGGCCGCCCTGGCCGCGGAGATCAGCGGGGTTTCGGCGGGCATGGCCACGACGTCGACCACCGCGCGGGCTGACTCGATGGTGGCGGGGCCGAATGCGCTGCGGTGCTCGTCGGGCCCATCGGCCATCCCGATCGGGGTGACGTTGACCAGGATGGGTGCGGTCAACGTGCCGACCTCTGGTGCATATTCGTAGCCGAGCGTCCCGGCCAGTTCGCGCCCGGCTTCCGCATTGCGCGCGACGACGGTTCCGGTGCGGAATCCCTTGTCCCGCAACGCTGCCCCGACCGCCTTTGCCATGCCGCCACTGCCGCGGATCAGCACGGCATCGCTTGGGTCCAACCGCTCGACGAGCTCCTGCACCGCCAGATAGTCGGTGTTGGAGGCGACCAACCGGCCTCCGGGCACCGACAGATCGTTGACGATGGTGTTCACCGCATCGATCGCCAGGGCCGAAGGTTCGATCTCGTCGACGAGATCCATGACGTCCTTCTTGAACGGCATCGACACCGAACAGCCGCGGATACCCAGCGCCCGCACTCCGCCGATCGCCGCGGCGATATCGGTTGTGGTGAAAGCCTTGTAGAGATAGTCGAGGCCGAGTTCGTCGTAGAGGTAGTTGTGGAACCGGGTGCCGATGTTGCTGGGCCGGGCCGCCAGCGAGATGCACACCCGCGTGTCTTTATTGAGTGGTGGCCTCACTGGCTCACAGCCCGGATCACCTGACGGGTAACGTCTTTGATCTTCGCGGCCAACTCCGGTTCGATGCTCAGCGTATCGACGGCGGGCACGGGGACGTCGGTGAGCACCACACCCAGGTCCTCGCGCTCCCACACTGCGCCGAGCCGGTCCAGGATGCGCCGCATGGCGTAGTTGTCGCTGAGTACCCGTGCCGTAAAGCGCTGTATACCAAGATAATCCGCCGACACCACCAGGGCGTCCATCAGGAACGTGCCGATGCCGCGGCCCTGATAGTCGTCACCGACGGTGAACGCCACCTCCGCTGTCGTCGCGTCGTGACCCTCGCGGACCACGC
Organism: Mycobacterium sp. 134; assembly: GCF_048282715.1. NCBI lineage: Bacteria > Bacillati > Actinomycetota > Actinomycetes > Mycobacteriales > Mycobacteriaceae > Mycobacterium > Mycobacterium sp. 134. The sequence goes on along the minus strand of NZ_JBLVUN010000008.1, from coordinate 1,332,593 downwards.
GGGCATCGGCGACGACCGGCCCGAGGGCACCCTCGGTCATCACCCAGACGAAATGATCGGCGTAGTCGACCTCGAACAGGTACTCCAGCAGGGCCTTGGTCGGCTTGCGCACGGATTGGAAACGCCGGTAGAGGGTTTCGCTGGAGAACTCGACGGGCCCGTTGAGGGTCCGCTCCACGTCGCCGGGCAGTACCGGCCGCAGATAGAACCAGTCGCCGTTGCGCACCCGCACCGGGATGGGGGTGATGAACCCGGCCAGGCGCTGGCGGGCAATGCGCACCAGCCGGTCGAACATCCCTGGCAGGTGCAGGATGAACTCGAACGCCTCGCGGTCACCGACCCAGCCCGTCACCGGTTCGAGGGCGGTCACCGTGGCGGTGCGCGACGCGTCGCGCAGCAGCGCGATCTCACCGATGATCAGGCCCGGCTCCAGATCGGCGACGACAGCCTGACCGTCAGGCCCGTCGTGGACCACCCTGGTGCGCCCGGAGGCGATCAACATGAACGTCAGGGCCGGGTCACCCTGCCGGATCAGCACGTGCCCGGCTGGGACCGACAGGGGCCGCAGCAGGGCGGTCAACGGCGCCAGCACGGACGGCCGGCATCCGGCGAAGAATTCCAGTGCCGCCAGGTCGTCGGCACTGATCTCGGTCAGATCGGCCACAGACCCAGGCTACGGCGCCGCTGCGGGCTCGGTCAGGGCTTGGCGAATCCAGCCTTGGCGAGCGCCTTTTGGCCGGCCTCGCCGGTCACCAGGTCGACGAAACGGTGCGCCAGTTCGGCGTGCTCGGAGTCCTTGAGCACCGCGACGGGATAGGTATTGACGGCCTGGGCCGCTTCGGGGAACGCCACGGACGTGACCTTGTCCCCGGCCCCGGCGGCGTCGGTGACGTAGACCAGGCCGGCGTCGGCCTGTCCGCTGGTCACCTTCCCCAGGACGTCGGTGACCGAGGTCTCCTCGCTCACCGGCGACAGGTTGACGCCGGTGGCCTTCTCGACCTTTTCGGTGGCGCCGCCGCAGGGCACGGGCGGCGCGCACACCACGACGCTAGTGCCCGGCTTGGCCAGATCGGCGAAAGACTTGATGCCCTTGGGGTTTCCCGGGGCGACGGCGATGGTCAGGGTATTGGTCGCGAAGTTGACCGGGTCGCCCTCGACGAGGCCCGCGGTCACCGCTTTGTCCATGTTCCGGGTGTCTGCCGAGGCGAACACGTCTGCGTCGGCGCCCTGGGTGAGCTGGGTGACCAGATCCGAGGATCCGGCGAACGAGAACTCCACCGAGCTGCCCGGGTTGTCGGTCTTGAACCGCTCTCCGATCTCGGTGAACGCCGCCTTCAGCGAGGCCGCGGCGAACACCGTGATCGAGCCGCCCTGGGCCGCACTCGAGGGTTCCGATGCTTTCTCGGCCGAGGTACAGCCGCCGATCAAGGCCGTGGCGGCGAACGCGCTCAAGGCCAGGGCGCACATCCGGGAGCGGGTCATGACTGTCCTTTCGGGGTTTCCACGATGACGGTCGTGGCCTTGACCACCGCGACCGCGATACTGCCGGGGGCCAGGGCGAGCTCACGTACCGACTGACTGCTCATCAGCGACACCACGGTGAACGGGCCGCACTGCATCTCCACCTGAGCCATCACCTCGTCGACGATGACATTGGTGACCAGCCCGGCGAACCGGTTGCGGGCCGAGCTGCCGATGCCGAGCGGATCCTTGGGCGCCGCAGCGGCGTTGGCGCGCGCGAACGCCGCCAGCGCGGCCCCGTCGATCACCTTGCGCCCGGAGCCATCGAGATGGGCCGGCAGCGATCCGTCGTCGATCCAGCGCCGAACGGTGTCGTCACTGACCCCGAGCAATTCGGCCGCCTCGCGGACCCGGATGTCTGGCACCGCGACAGCGTATCGACACCACCCCCGGTCAACAACCGCAAATGCAGGGATATCGGCCGATATCAGCCGCACATGCGGGTCTTGACCGCCCCTCTCTTCGACTGCTAAGCAGGTGCTCAGCATTTCGACGACGAAGGGAACCATATGGCACTGCAGACGGTTTTGGAAGAGCTCCGCAACCGACCCGGCACGGGCGAGACCATTCCGGTCATCGACCCCGCGACCGAGGAGCAGATCACCGAGTTCCGCGACTGCGGGCCCGACGCGGTCAACGAGGCAGTGGCCGCCGCGAAGACCGCCTATCAGTCCGGGGTCTGGACCGACATCCCGGCCCGCCAGCGCGCCAAGGCGCTGTGGAAGCTGGGCGATCTCATCGACGAGCACGCCAAGGCATTCGCCGAACTGGAGTCGTTGGACGCCGGGATGCCCCCGATGCAGGCGGAGATGATCGTTTCCACCTGCGCGGAGTTCTTCCGCTACTACGCGGGCTGGTGTACCAAGATCAACGGCAGCAGCTACCAGGTGCAGATGGAGGGCGGCGTCAACAGCAACTACTCCAACCTGCATGCCTACACCACCAAGGAGCCGTACGGCGTGGTGGGCCTGATCTACCCGTGGAACGGCCCACTGTTCAACGCCTGCGCCAAGATCGCGCCCGCCCTGGCCGCCGGTTGCTCCACTGTCGTCAAGCCCGCCGAAGAGACCCCACTGTCGGCGGTGCTGTTGGAGCGGCTGATCGGTGAGGCCGGCGTGCCGGACGGCGTGGCAAACTTCGTGATCGGCTACGGCGCCACCGCGGGTGCCGCGATCACCGCGCACCCCGATGTGGAGAAGGTGGCCTTCACCGGCTCGACCGAGGTCGGCAAGCAGATCATGCGGGACTCGGCGGACAACCTGAAGAAGGTGACCCTGGAGCTGGGCGGCAAGTCCCCGGTGCTGATCTACGAAGATGCCGACCTCGACATGGCAATCATGATGGCCTCGATGGGCATCTTCGTGCACTCAGGCCAGGGCTGCGTGTGTGGATCACGAATCTTCGTGCAGCGCAGCGTCTATGAACGCGTTGTGCAGGGCATCGCGATGATCGGGGACAACCTGGTGCTGGGCGGCCCCAAGGACGAGGGCGCGATGATCAGCCCGCTGGTCAGCCAGAAGCAGCTCGACCGCGTGCTGGGGTACATCGACCAGGGCAAGCGTGACGGTGCCGAAATCGTTTCCGGTGGCTACCGATTGGACCGCAAGGGGTACTTCGTCAAGCCCACCGTGGTCACCAACATCGACCCCGCCACCAGCCGGCTGTACAAGGAGGAGATCTTCGGCCCCGTCGTCACCATCCTGCCGTTCGACGACGACGACGAAGCCATCGCGATGGCCAACGACACCAGCTATGGCCTGGCCGCCACCGTCTGGACTACGAACCTGGCCCGCGCGCACAGCCTGGGCAGGCGCCTGCAGGCCGGCATGGTGGGGCTGAACTGCCAGTTGACGTTCGACCACAACGTGCCGTTCGGCGGCTACAAGCAGTCGGGCATGGGCAAGGAGTTCGGCTACGAGGGCATCGACGCCTACCTGAAGACCAAGTCGATCTGGGCGCAGCTGTAGCCGAACAACTTTCGGTCACACCGAGAATTGGATGGCGGCGAGCTCGAGGGCCTTGCCCTCGAGCCGCTGACCCAGATAGATCTCGGCCTGCATGAGCCTCTCGCAGTGCCATCGGATGTCCTCGGCATGCTCACGGGAGGCTGTGTAGCGCACCGCCATGGTGCTGACGTCGATGCGGCGGGTGTCGCGCACCTTGAGGTCCTCGGAGACCTTGAAGCCCTCCTCCTCGGCGGCCGCGATCGCCTCAAGCACCTGCCCCACGGCCAGCCGGATGTCCCGGCAGCCGTTCTCGGCGATTTCGGAGGCCTCACGCTGGATGTCCCCCTGCTTGCGCACCACGACAGCGTCGGCACTGACCTGTTCACCCGCGGTCTCACCGGCGGCACCCGACCACTCCGCCCCACCCGGCGCGTGCACGTTCTGCCGATGCCACTCGAACAGTTCTTCCGATTCGGCAGCCAACTGGCGCCAGCGCGCGGCAGCGTCCGCGAGATATGTTGTGTCCCAGCCTTCTAACTGAGAACGGGTCAGTGCTCCACCAGGCTGACCCGCGTCGGGAAGATCATTCACATCAACTCCGCCAGGCCCCCGGCGTGTTGCTCGTCGACGGCGGCGTATTGCAGCGCGGCCGCGGACAGGTGCCCCGCCTGCGCGCTGACGCGCCCCGCCTGGGACGTTCGCGCGGTGATCACCGCGTCGTCCATCGCCGAGACGCCGGTGCTACTCGGGTAGCCCCCGGCATCGGGACGGGCATGCGAAACCCCCAATTCGGTAGCGATCATCTCGCTGCTAGTGGCCCCCGCCCGAAGCGCCCCCGGGTCCACTCTCAGATCGTTTGCCATAGCAATCCCCCAACTGGCCAATCTGCTCCCCGAGGCTAACCGAATCGGCTGGGTTGAGCCCAGGGGCTGAGCAAGTATGCCATTGCGAACTGGCGTCGACCAAGAGCGGGGCGGACTCCCGTTGTCCACCAACCGGCCATCAACCGGCCATCGTCAAGCCCCCACTGACACTGAGGACTTGGCCAGTAATGAAGCTGGCATCGTCGGAGGCGAAGAAGAGCACGGCCTTGGCGACCTCCCCCGGTTCCGCGAGCCGGCGGAAGGGGATGGCCCTGATCAGCCCTTCGCGGACCTTGTCCGGAAGCGAATGGAACAGCGGTGTGTCTGTCGGTCCAGGGCAAACACAGTTGACGTTGATCTGATGGCGGGCCATCTCGCGCGCGAGCGACTTGGTGAAGGCGATCAACCCGCCCTTGGTGCCGGCGTACACCGTCTCCCCCAGACTGCCCACTCGCCCGGCATCACTGGCAATGTTGACGATCTTTGCCACACCTCCCTCGGCGAGGATGGTTTCGAGAAAGGCGTGGGTGAGCCGGACGGGTCCGAGAAAGTTCACCGCGACCAACGCCTGCCAGAGCGTGTCGTCGTTGGACATGAAGGGCTCGACCCGGTCGAAGCCCGCTGCGTTGACGATGACGGCGGGCGTTCCGTGTGCGGCCACGACGTCGTCGCGCAGTGTGCTCACCGCCTTCGGGTCGGCCAGGTCGACGACGTGGGCGGTGGCGTTCACACGGCCCTGGACGGCCTGGGCGAGGCCCGCTTCGTCCCGGTCGACCGCAGCGACGGTGGCGCCGGCCTCGGCCAGCGCGGTCGCGACGGCGCGGCCGATCCCTGATGCCGCACCCGTGACGACGGCGACTTTGTTGTCGAATCGCATTACCTGACCTCTCGATCTGCGGTGATGTGGACGCTGATGCCACTATCGGCCGTCCGACACCGAAAATCAACCGAACGGTCGATAATTGACTTATGTGGTCGAAAAACCGTAGCTTCGGTTGAACAGAGCGCGTGCAGGCCGTGCGTGCCGACAGGAGGGACACCCACCATGGATTTCTCTGACTACCAACAGTTGACGGTGACCCGCCGCGACAACGGCGTCCTGCTGATCACGCTCAACCGGCCGGAGAAGTACAACGCCGCCGACGAGGGCATGCACACCGAGTTGGCCAACATCTGGAAGGACGTGGCAGCCGACCCGCAGACCCGGGTCGCGGTGATCACCGGCGCGGGCAAGGCGTTCAGCGCAGGCGGCGATCTGGCCATGGTCGAGCGGATGGCCGGCGACTACGACCGGGTGTCCCACATGCTCGGCGAGATGAGCGATCTGGTCTACAACATGATCAACTGCGACAAGCCGATCGTGTCCGCGATCAACGGTGTCGCGGTCGGGGCCGGTGCCGTGGCAGCCCTGCTGGCCGACGTCGCGATCATCGCCGAGGACGCCCGGATCGGCGACGGGCACGTCAAGCTCGGCGTGGCCGCCGGCGATCATGCCGCCATCATCTGGCCACTGCTGGCCGGCACGGCAAAGGCGAAGTACTACTTGATGACCGGCGAGATGATCGGCGGCATCGAGGCCGAGCGGATCGGCATGGTCGCCAAGGCTCTTCCGCGCGAGGAGGTTCTGGACGAAGCCCTGCGGATCGCCGACAACCTGGCCACCGGAGCCCAACAGGCGATCCGGCTGACCAAGCGTGCGCTCAACAACTGGTTGCGCAACGCCGGCCCGATCTTCGACCAGTCCGCGGCCTACGAGATGTTGACCTTCCTCGGACCGGACGTGGTGGAGGGTTACACCGCTCTGCGGGAAAAGCGCGCGCCGCACTTCCCGTCGGCTCAGTAGAACAGGCACAGGGCACGGTCGACGATCGCGGCACGCAGTTCTGCGCGATCGTCATCGTGCATCCCCGGACCGATCCAGACCGAGGACTGGTTCAGCACGCCGTGCAGGCACTGCAAAGCGACATTGACGTCGGGACAGGTGAATTCACCACCGGCCACACCCTGCTCCACCACCCGGCGGAACACCGCGTCATGGCGGCGGCGCATGTCCTTCATCGGCTCGTCGAAGACCTCCGGCCAGCCCCGCGGCCACGAGAACACCGCGGCCACCTCGGGTGCGGTCTCGGTGAGGATGCGAATCTGCTCATCGATCAGGGCCGCCAGGTGCTCACGGGCACCTGCCTCCCCGATGGCATCCTCACGGGCCCCGAGCCGCTGTAGCACTTCTTCGGTCAGGGTCTCCAGCGCAGCGGCAACCAGGGCATCCTTGGACGAAAAGTAGTGGTAGAGAGTGGCCTTGGCGATGTCGGTCTGTTCGGCGACATCTTCCAGGCTCATCCCCTGGTATCCGGATTCGGTGAGGATCCGGGTGGCCGTCTTGACGATCTCGGCCTTGCGCCGGTCACGACGGCGCGCCACGCGACTGGAGCCCGCGGACTGATCCTCCACGGCCCCATCCTAATGGCCGCGGTCGATTATCCGACCAACCGGACGGGCAATCGAAACATCGACGTCAGTCCGCCAATCCCGGTCCACTCTTGCCTGGTACCCATTGGTACCGTAACTTGTTGATCAACAAGTTAGTGGATCGACGGGAGTACACCGTGGAAGAGACGATGCTGGCGCTGGTCGGCGGCGCCGGGCCCGACTGGGAGCGACGCGAGGTGGGCGTACCGACCGCGGGCCCGGGCCAGGTGTTGATCAAAGTTCACGCCGCCGCCCTGAATCGGGCCGACCTCTACATGCTCGAAGGCTCCTACAGCCCGAACACGAAGACGACCAACGTATTCACCGCGGGTCTGGAGTCGGCCGGCGTGATCGTCGCCGTCGGCGAGGGCGTGGATTCGGTGAAGGTCGGCGACCGGGTCGCGGCGGCCGGCCTGGGGGCGTTCGCCGAGTACGTCCTCCAGGATGCCCGGCACGTCATCGCCGTGCCTGCGGCACTGACCTGGATCGACGCCGCTGCACTACCGGTGGGCTTGGCGACCGAGCATGACGCGCTGGTCACCCAGGGCGGCTTCACCCCCGGCATGAATGTCCTGATCGTCGGCGCGACCACCGCGATCGGACTCATCGCCGTGCAGATGGCGAAGGCACTCGGCGCATCACGAGTGACAGCGACCACGACCTCGGAAGCCAAGAAGACGGCACTGACAGCCGCCGGTGCCGACGTCGCCATCGACACCCGCAGTGAGAACCTGGCCGAGGCAGTGCTGGCCGCAACCGGCGGCGCCGGGGTGGACATCGTCCTCGACCACGTCGGCGGCCAGTTGTTCGCCGACGCCTTCTCGGCCACCCGAGTCGGCGGCACGGTCATCAACATCGGGCGGCTGGCCGGCTCACAATCCAACATCGACCTCAATGCCCTGGCGTTCCGGCGTCTGCGCGTGCTGGGCACGACGTTCAGCGTCCGTACTCCCGATGAGCTCGCATCGGTATGTGCCGCACTGAAACCCGAGATCCTGCCCGCGGTCGCCGATGGGCGCATCCGCCCGGTCGTCGACCGGGTCTTCGATTTCGATGACGCCGTCAAGGCCGCGGATTACCTACGCACCAACACTGCTGTCGGGAAAGTCGTACTGGCAGTGGGTGCGCGATGATCCCCCGCACCCAGGAGGTCCGCCGCGCCGAGGCCGAGCACCGGCTCATCACCGCGGCCGCCGAGATGGTCGGCGAGGTCGGACCGGCCAATGTCACGTTGGCCAACGTCGGTCAGCGGGCGGGCTACAGCCGCGGGTTGGCCACCCACCACTTCGGTTCCAAAGGTGCGTTGATGCAGCGACTGGTCGAGGCGGTCACCCACCAGTTCCGCGACGCCATGTTCGACCAGGGTGAGTCCGACGATCCCCTCGCCGAACTGCGCGCACTGATCGACATCTACTTCGACGTCGTCGCCGACATGCAACCGGTCAACCGGGCGCGGCTGGTGCTGTGGGCCGACGCGGTCGCCAACCCCGCCGAGGACACCCGCGCCCTGATGGTGGCTGCCGACCGCGAGTTCCGGGAGGGCATCGAGAAACGCATCGAAGTCGCGGTGGCGACGAGGCAGGTCCCCGATTCGGTTCACCCCCACGGGCTCGCCACCGTCGTCGTCGCCATGCTGCGCGGGGTCGCGCTGCAAGCCCTCATCGATGACGACGTCGACCTCGACGCCGCCCGCCATGAGATCGAATCCCTCCTCGTCCAGCGCCTCACCACCGAGCAGAAAGCAGGTCAATCATGAGCCGGATCTTCGGCAACATCACCCAGATCGCCTACGTCGTGCGCGACATCCACGCCTCCATGGACAACTGGGTCCGCCACGGCGTCGGCCCCTGGTTCTACATCGATGATGTCCAGACCGACTACTTCCGCTACCGCGGCCAGGACTCCGACATGAAGATGAGCGTCGCGATCGCCAACAGCGGCGACATGCAGATCGAACTCATCCAGCCACGCAACGATGCGCCGTCGGTCTACAAGGACTTTCTCGATTCCGGTCGCGAAGGCGCCCAACACATCGCCTACTGGACCACCGAGTTCCAGGACCTGTACGACCGCGCCCTGGCGGCCGGCTACACCGTGGCTCAGGAAGGCAGCATCGGCGGTGAGCAAGGCCGGTTCGCCTACCTGGACACCGAATTCGACCAGGGCACCGTCATCGAGATTAGTGACATCAGCGGCCCCAAGGGGCAGATGTTCGCCTACGTCCGCGACGTCGCCGCCGACTGGGACGGCACCGATCCGATTCGAGTTCTCGGATGACCGCCGACGCCATCCCGTACCCGGATCTGGATACCCTCACACCGGAACTGCGGCAAGCGGTCACGGACCGGGCATCGCTGAACATCTTCCGGATGATCACCCACACCCCAGGTCTGGCACCCGGCTTCCTCACGATGGCAAAGGACCTGCTGCAACACAATTCGCTGCCACCCACCTGGCGAGAGCTGTGCATCCTCCGCGTCGGGCACCGCTACGAATCCGTCTACGAGGTCTACCAACACGACCTCATCGGCAAAGCGGTCGGCCTCACCGATGCAGGTCTGGCCGCCGCGAAGACCGGATCGCCCGACGAACTCGACGACGATCATGCCGCGATCATGCGGCTGACCGATCTCCTGTTGGACGAGCACACACTCGAGGGCCCGCATCTGGCCGAGGCCCGAAAGCTACTGACCCTCAACCAGCTTGCCGATCTGGTGCTCACCGTCGGCTTCTATCAACTGGTGTGCAATTTCCTCAACACCTTTCAGGTCCGACCCGAGAGCGAGGGCGATGACCGATGAAGGTCCACCACCTCAACTGCGGCACCATGGACGTGCCCGGCGCTCCGCTGGTGTGCCACGTGCTGCTCGTCGAGACCGACAGCGGCCTCGTGCTCGTCGACAGTGGTTTCGGTTCGCACGACTGCGACGAACCTGCCCGGCGCATCGGGCCCTTCCGCCACGTCGTCCGCCCGCGGCTGCTGCACGACGAGACCGCGGCCCGTCACCTCGAGGCGCTGGGCTTCGCGCGTGAAGATGTCCGCCACATCGTGATCACGCACTTCGATCTCGATCACATCGGCGGCATCTCCGACTTCCCGCACGCACAGATTCACCTCACCGCGATCGAGGCCCTCGGCGCGGTACACGCACCGTCCTTTCGTGAGCGGCTGCGCTACCGAAATCCACAGTGGGCGCACGGACCGCGCTTGGTCGAACACGGCCTAGGTGGGGAATCGTGGCGCGGATTCGCCGCCGCCCGACCGCTCGACGAGATCGACCCCGGCATCGTGCTGATCCCCATGCCCGGCCACACCCGCGGCCACGCGGCCGTCGCCGTCGACGCCGGCCATCGCTGGATACTGCACTGCGGCGACACCTTCTACCATCCCGGATCCATCACCGGCGGAGCCCGGGTGCCCTTCATCCTGCGGGCGCAAGAAGAGCTTGTCGCCTTTGACCGCAAGCAACTTCACGCGAACCAGGAACGAATCGCCGAACTGTACCGGCGCCACGATCCCGATCTCCTCATCGTGTGTTCACACGACCCCAGTCTGTACGAGCTGGCCCGCGACACCGCCTGACCGTCCTGTCACTTTCGCGTGCGCGGCTCAGTAGGACCGGTCACGCTCCAACTGGACATGATGCTCAATGCCTGCGCGGACGGGGAATTCGGTTCGGCGGTGTACCCGACGAGCGAAAGCCCCGGTGCCGCGGAGACTTCGAAGACGTTGTAGGTGAGCGTGAGATCACCGAACTCGGGATGGCCGAACCGCTTGACGCCGTTCCGGTGTGCGGTCACGTTGTGGGCCGCCCACCGGGTACGGAACTCGACACTCTGCGTGGCCAGTTCCCCGACGATCTGCGTGATGGCCGCGGAATGCGGATCCCTGGCCGCCTCGGCCTGCAGCAGGCCCACCGCTTCGTCGGCGCTGCGCTGCCATTCTGGAAACACCTGCGCGGCAGCCGAATCGAAGAAGATGAACCTGGCGAAGTTGGGCCGCCCGACTGCCCTGTCGTACAGGGGTGAATACAGCAGCCGGCCCAGCGGGTTCGCGGCCAGAATGTCGAGGTTTCCGTCGAGCACGATGGCCGGAGAGCCGGCCATGCCATCTATCAAGGCCTGAACGCCCTCGGGCAGCTTCTTGACCGAGGCCCGTTTGTTCCGCGCCGGCGTATGCGTCCCGGCTCCGGCCCGCACGAGGTTGAAGAAGTGCACCGCCTCGTCGTCGGAGAGCCGCAAAGCCCGGCTGATCGCCTGCAGAACCTCGTCGGACACGCCCGCGACATTGCCCCGCTCGATCTGCGTGTAGTACTCGGTGCTCACCCCGGCGAGCTGCGCGGCCTCCTCGCGCCGCAAGCCGGGCACCCGGCGTCGCACGCCAGGGGCCAGCCCGACCTGCTCGGGAGTGATTCTCGCGCGTCGCGTCATCAGGAACTCCCTGATGTCCTTCGCGATATCCATGCCCCAACCCTAGGGAAAGACCGCGGCCGCAGGGAGGGGTTGCCAGTACCCCCTATAAGCAGCGTCTCCCCTACCGCATCAGCAAGCTCGTAGCGTCGGTTACAGAGAGATTCGCCCAACGGAAATGAGGTCACCGAGATGTCCGATGACAACGCAGCACAGAAAGCGTTCGACGGTTTCGTCCAGTTGTGGACCACCGCGACGACGGCGGGTCGTCGCGCGCCCGTTCTCCGCCGTCCCGACGAGGTCGGCCTGGAGTACGAGGACGTGGTCTTCCCGTCGATGGACGGTGTGCCGCTTGAAGGCTGGTTCATCCCCGCGGACTCCGACCGGCTGATCATTCACAACCACTTCCTGCCCGGCAACCGCTACGGTTACCCGGGTCATCTGCCCGAGTTCGGTGGTCTGGGCGGCTTCGAGGTGAACTTCTTGCCCGAGTACAAGGCGCTGCACGATGCGGGCTACAACGTGCTGGCCTACGACATCCGCAACCACGGCATGAGCGGGCAGGGCAACGGCGGTATCGCCGGTATCGGGCTGACCGAGTACCGCGACGTCATCGGATCGCTGCGCTACGCCGCGGCCCGCCCGGACACGAAGGGCATGAAGAAGGTACTGCTGTCGGTGTGTCTGGGTGCGGACTCCACCGCGGTCGCCTGGTCGAAGCACCCGGAGGAGTTCTCCGAGGTTCAGGCCATGGTGATGCTGCAACCCGTGTCCGGCAGTTACATCGTCGAAGAGTTCGTCAAGGGCATCGGCATGGAGGACGGCTACGCCAAGTTCGACAAGGCCGTCCACGAGCGCACCGGGTTCCACCTGTCGGAGCAGTCCCCGCTGGAGCACGTGAAGGCCGTGACGGTGCCGACGCTGGTGGCCCAGGTTCACGACGACGTCATGACGCGACCGCAGGACGTGCAGGACATCTTCGACGCCATCCCGGTCCAAGAGAAGGACCTGCACTGGATCACCGGAACCGACCGCCGATTCGACGGCTACAACTACTTCGGCGTGCACCCGGAGGTTCCGATCGAATGGTTCGACAAGCACGTCAAGTGATCCCAGGGCCCATTTTCGCTGACACTCGTCATTGACGAGTGTCAGCGATTGTGCGTACGGTGACCGCCATGACGTCGCGACAAGCACCATCCGTGGCCGGATCGCCGGCCCGGGGCGTCCGAGAGGCGCGCCGAATCGAAACCCGGGCACGCTTGTTCGACGCTGCCCTGGCAGAGATCTCGGACCGTGGTTTGGCCGCCGCCGACGTCAGCGCGATCGCGGCCGCGGCCGGCGTGGCGAGGGGAACGTTCTACTTCCATTTCCCGACCAAGGAGCACGTTCTCGTCGAGGCAGAGCGCGACGAGGAGACCCGCATCGTCCGCGAACTCGAGAAGGCCAAGGGCGATCTGGAATCGATCCTCACGCAAGTTGTCCGTCGTGTCCTCGGTGCCGAACGCCGTTTGGGCGGAGCGGTTTTCCGGGACATGCTCGGCCTGCACTTCTCCTCGACCCGTCCGGTCGAAGACGAGCTGGCGCAGCACCCTCTCGCAGAGTTTCTGATCGGGGTGATCAGCCGGGCCCAAAAGGCAGGGCAGGTGTCTGCCGACCGCAAGGCAGACGAACTCGCGACGTTCTTCCTCACCGGGCTGTTCGCACTGCTCGCCACCGGCGTATTCGACGCTGCACCGCTGAACCGTTATGTCACAACGATTGTCAAAGGGATGGAGAACCGATGAATCGCACAGGCATCGAGGGCTACCGGGATTTCCTCGCCAGGCGTGACGGCGAGGCCGACCTGCTCAACAGACGGTTGGCGAATCGAGAGCGGTTCTTCGCCGAACTCGAGGCGAACCCCGTCCGCTCAGCTCATCCCGCCGACCGGACGATCTTCCTCCGCAATCTGCGCCGCCGACGCCCGGACCCCGGCCTGGACCGCAAGATGCTGTTTCTGCTGGCGACCGCCAAACTCAACCAGGCTGAACGGTTCGGCGTGGGGCTCGGAGAAACCTACGGACGCAACAGCGACGAGAACCTGCCGCCCGAGAACGTCTACCTCGAACTCGAAGAGCACTATCACACCCGGCTGCTGGCATACGCGCTCGACGTCTTCGACCTGACCTTCCAGGTCGTCCCGCCGCCATTCGTGATGCGCCAGTTCGTCAAGACAGGTGTGTTCCTCCCCGAGCGGCTCGGCTTCATGTTCGTCGGGGCCGCAGAGATGGCGGGCTGCATCATGTTCGACGAGCTACGCCGTGCCGGCGCCGAACTCTTCGCCGACGAACCCGAGGTCGCCGAACGGATCGAACTGCTCTACAGCGAGATCCTCACCGATGAGATCGGCCATGTCGGCTACTGCGCGTCCCGCTGCACATCGGCGGAGCGCGCGGTCATGCGCCGGGCCTACCCGCTCATCGGACGGCTGTTCGCCCGCCAGACCGCCGAGATCAGCCTGCTGATCGACCCCAAGGCGTTGCACGCCCGCCTCGACCGGCCCTTCGATGTCGACGAGCTCACGGCCGACCTGGACAACGAGACGTATCTCGTCGCACACCCTTGAGGAAAGGACCGAGGCACTCCGTCGAGAGAAGCTAGGACGGAGCAATCCGGGCGCGGGCCAGCTGCGCCGCTCCGTTGCCGGTGATCAGCCACAGGGCGGCAAGCTGGGCGATGAAATCGTCGAGAGACAGGTGTACATCACCGTTGACGAACGCCAGGATGGCATCGGCTGTCCCGCCGACGATGAACGCGGGCGCCACCTTCGCCAACGGATCTGCCTCCAACTCGACACCGTGCACAGCGCGGCCGTGATCGATGAGCACGTCGGTGAGCCGGTGCATGACCGTGCTGCGATGAGCGTGCAGCTCAGGTGACGCCGCGACGCCCCCGAGCAAGACACGCGCGCGACGCGGGTCGTCCACGAGTGCCCGCACCGCCGCCGTGACACTCACCAGCGCCTGGGCTTCCAACGGTTCCTGGGCTGCGGCATCGGCTGCCGCCACGGTGGCGCTGCGTACGGCTTCGGCAATGTCGTCGACGACGGCTGCTGACAGGGCGTCGAGATCGGTGAAGCTCTCGTAGAAGTAGCGCTTGTTGAGAGCCGCTGCAGCGCAGAGCTTCTCGACAGTCACGCCCCGCCACTCGTTGCGCGCCATCACGTCCATCGCCGCTTCGACCAGCTGCTCGCGCCGTTGCCGGCGACGGGCCTGGGCCGACTGCCCGCCATACGTGCGATTGGTCGTTGACACCACCAACACATTCTGGCACGGTTTCGTACCAGATGGTTGATCAGGAGGACGCCATGGCAATCTGTTCGCCCGCGAGCACCCACCGCCTCCAAGCCTTCGGAGCTGCCGTCACGTCACGATTTCCGAGCGGAGAGCGCCCGCTGGCCACGCCGCCGCCGGGGTCGAATCTCAAGCCGGTCATGGGCAACTACGGTTTCCCGTTCCTCGGCCATGTGCTGAGCTCACTGGCCGACCCGCTGTCCTTCGCGCGGGATCGCTACGAGCGCTACGGGCCGGTCTCGTGGGCCGGCGGTGTCGGCTTCCGCGTGGTCGGCCTCATGGGCCCGGACGCATTGGAGGCCGCGTGGGTCAACCGAGACAAGGTGTTCTCCAGCACTCGCGGCTGGGCACCGGTCATCGGACCGTTCTTCCACCGCGGAATGATGTTGCTCGACTTCGACGAACACCGTGACCACCGCCGCATCATGCAGCAGGCTTTCACCCGCAGCGCGTTGGACGGTTACCTGGACCTGATGCGGCCCAGTATCGATCGCACCCTGGGCAATTGGCCGTCAACCCAGGGGTTTCCGTTCTATCCGTCCATCAAACACCTGCTGCTCGAACAGGCCGCGGAGGTGTTCGTCGGCACCCACCTCGGTCCCGAATCCGACCAACTGTCGGCGGATTTCCGCGCCACCGTCCGCGGCGGACAGGCCTTGGTGCGGGCGGACGTCCCAGGTGGCGTGTGGGCCAAGGGGTTACGCGCACGCGAACGCCTCGAACGCTACTTCGCCCACCAGGTTCCCGATCGCCAGCGCGGCGACGGCACGGACCTGTTCTCGATGTTGTGCCGCAGCGAGGACGAAGACGGTGCCCGGTTCATCCCGGACGACGTCGTCAACCACATGATCTTCCTGATGATGGCCGCCCACGACACCACCGCCATCGCGCTGTCGATGCTCACCTACGAATTGGGCCGAAACCAGCAGTGGCAGCAGGCGCTTCGCGACGAAGCGATCAGCCGGCCGAATGACACCCCCAACCTCCTGGACCTGGACGCCTACCCCCTACTCGACGCCGCGTTCAAGGAGATCCTCCGGATGTATGCGCCTGCGGGTGCGCTCTTCCGCCAAACGGTCCGCGATACCGAGATCCTCGGGCACTTCGTCCCGCGCAAGACTCAGGTGGCCATCAATGTCTACGCCTCCATGCGGCTTTCCGATTGGTGGCCCGACCCCGACACGTTCAATCCGGAACGGTTCGTGAACAGCTCCGAGTCCCGTGCCACTGTGAGCCGCTACGTCTTCGCGCCGTTCGGCGGTGGGGCGCACAAGTGCATCGGCCAGCAGTTCGCCGACATGACGGTCAAAACCACCATGCACCAGATGCTGCGCCGGTTCGAATGGAGCGTCCCTGACGGCTACCACCCGCAGCTGACCTGGGGCACCGGCCCCACGCCGGCCGACGACCTTCCGATCACGTTGCGGGCGCGCGTCCGGCATTGACACTTCAGCCTCGAGCAGAAACGCGGCCCGGGATTTCTCCCGAACCGCGTTGACCTGTTCCAACTTTGTGGAGCTAAGGGGAATCGAACCCCTGACCTTCTCGATGCGAACGAGACGCGCTACCAACTGCGCTATAGCCCCTGATACCGGAAGCAAAGGCTACCAGCACTGCGGCCGTGAGACGAAACCGGCCGCCCTACTGCCCGGAAGCACGCGGTAGATCGTATTCGCGGGACATCGACGCGTACGACGCGTACGCCAGATGCTCGAAGATCGGGTCCTCGTCGTCGATGTCGAGCACCACCGCGCCGGGCCTGCGCAGCCGGGCCGGCACCACGTCCAGCTTGTGGTCGTCGGTGTTCTCCACACCCAGCCTGGACCGGGCCATCCGGTGCGCACGACGACGCCGCAGTTGCTCCTCGATGCGCGTCTGGCGGCGCAGGTAGGCCAGATACAGCATGGTCAGCGTGCCGGCGCCACCACACACCCACCAGGCCGACGGCGTCACCAGGAGTGCCGCGGCCGCCGAGAACAGCAAGGTGGCGGCCAGCACCGCGAGCACGCGCTTGCGGAACCGGAACTTGCGGGCGCTGATCTCCGCGGCTTTCTTGGATTCGAACCGGCGCTGCCTGGTCGCGCTCAGCGATGCGACGGGCTCGTCGGTCTGTTCCGCGTCGACCGGCTCGTCCTCGGCCTCGGGTTCCAGACCCGAGGAGTCGTCGACGTACTCGTACTCGTCGTCGGTGAGATCCTCCGGATCTTCGCCCTCCTGGACGTCCTCAAGATCCTGGGGATCCTCGGCCTCGTCGAGATCCACTGCGATGCGCTCGGTTTGAGCCTCAGATTCGACAGCCTCGAAGCCCGCGATGGACTCCTCGACGGGCTCGGGTTCCGCCTCGGGCTCAGCCGCCACCTCGGGCTCGGTTTCGAATTCCAGCTCGAGCTCGGGTTCGGCCACTTCCTCGGGTTCGGCCACTGCCTCGGCCATCGCACCGACCGGAAGCGCGCCGGAATCCTCGTCGACGATGTCGACGTCGAGGTAGTCGGGTTCGGGGGTCTCGACGCTTACCGCTGCCACCACGACGGTGCGCTGCACTGTGGCGTGCACCCGCACCTCGACGGGCTCGTCCTCGACGTCTTCGTCGAGGTCCTCATCGAGGTGGTCGGCGGTGGGCTGCCAGTCCGGATCACTGTGATGCCCAGCGGCCGGGCCGCGTCGTAAGCGTTGTGCGTTGCGGCCGCTGTTGAGTACTCGTGTCGCCAGGGCGACGTCGCTGGTACGACGCACCGAGTCGCGCTTGCTGATCAACATCGGAACCAACACGAAAAGCCAGAGAACGACGAGGGAAATCCACAGTAGTGACTGGGGGATGCTTGGCATGACGCCTGCTCCTTTCCCCTTCAGGCTAGGTCTGTGACCAGCGCATCCATGGATGGCGCGCCGACACAATTACACACCTGTAATTCGATCGATACAAGCACCAACAGTCACATGTGTCACATTGGTAACAGCTTGCGAGACCAGTTTCGCTGAGATTGCTTCCAGGGCTGTGGATCCGGTGAAATCACGACCGCAGGCGCAGTATCGACTCGGCGCGCCGCAACTCAGATCCTGGCCGCAGTCAGCACCAACTGGCGCGGCCGGCCGAAACCAGGGCCTGGGCCGCCGAATGCTTGAGCTCCTCCAACGTGATCGCGACCAGGAGGTGGTCCCGCCAGGCGCCGTCCACCTCGAGATAGCGGCGCAGCAGCCCCTCCTCACGGAAGCCGACCCGCGCCAGCACGGCCCGGCTCGCGACGTTCTCCGGACGCACCGTGGCCTCCACTCGGTGCAACTGCACCCCGTTGAAGGAGTGGTCGAGCCCCAGCGCCAGCGCACCGGTCGCCACCCCGCCGCCGGTCTTGTCGCTGGCCACCCAATAGCCGATCCACGCCGATCGCAGTGCGCCATGAGTGACGTTGCCGATCGTGAGCTGGCCGGCGAACTGCCCGTCGAGCTCGATCACGTACGGCAGCATCCGCCCGCGCCGGGCCTCGCTGCGCAGGCCCGAGCAGATCGCAGGCCACGACGAAACAGCATGACGGACACGCCAATCCACGCCACTGACCGGCTCCCACGGCTCCAGATGGGCCTGGTCGGCCAGCCGGATGCGGCTCCACACGGCGGCATCGCGCAGCCGCACCGGACGTAGCCGCACCACACCGGCCTGCACCCGCAACGGTCCGATCGGACCGGGCCAACCCGGGTGAAAAGCGTTGGACCGGAACAGGCTCATCCGCACAGTCGATTCGTCACACCGTCATTCATCGAATGAAGTCTTATCAGCCGCGCTGGGCCAGGAATGCGACATCCACGGTTTCGCCCGTGCGAACCTCGTCGACCTCACTCGGAATCACCACGAGACAGTTCGCCTCGGCGAGCGTGGCCAGCAGGTGGGTGGACGCTCCCGGCGCCCCGCCCAGGGCCTGCACCAGGTATTCGCCGGAATCCTGATCGCGCATCAACTGCCCGCGCAGATATCCGGCGCGGCCGGCCACCGAGCTGATCGGCGACAGCGTGCGGGCCTTGACCACACGACGCATCGGCTGGCGCTTGCCCAGCGAGAGCCGGATCAGCGGTCGGACCATCACCTCGAACACCACCAGCGCACTCACCGGGTTGGCCGGCAGCAGGAAGACCGGAACCCGGTCGCGACCGAGCTGACCGAAGCCCTGCACCGATCCCGGGTGCATCGCGATCCGGGCCACCTCCATCTCGCCGAGCTCGGCGAGCACGGTGCGCACAGATTCAGCGGCGGCTCCGCCCACCGCACCGGCGATCACCACGATCTCATTGCGATTGACTTGGCCCTCAACGGTTTCCCGCAATTCCCGGGGGTCGGTGCTGATGATGCCGACCCGATTGACCTCCGCACCCGCATCCCGGCCTGCCGCGGCCAACGCGTACGAGTTCACGTCGTACACCTGCCCGGTTCCCGGGCTGCGGGACACGTCGACGAGTTCGCCGCCCACGCACATCACCGACAGCCTCGGACGGGGATGCACCAGCACGCGGTCCCGCCCGACCGCGGCCAGCAGGCCCACCTGGGCCGGGCCGATGATGGTGCCGGCCCGCACCGCGACGTCGCCGGGTTGCACGTCGTCACCGGTGCGCCGGACGTATGCGCCCGAGCGCACGCTGCGCAGGATCCGGACCCGGCTCTCGCCGCCGTCGGTCCACCGCAGCGGCAGCACGGCGTCGGCCAGCGTCGGCATCGGCGCGCCGGTCTGCACGCGCGCGGCCTGCCGGGGCTGCAACCGGCTCGGGGTACGCGCCCCCGCTTCGATCGAGCCCATCACGGGCAGGCTGATCTCGCCGGCGCCGTCGCCCACGGACAACACGTCGACGCTGCGCACCGCATAGCCATCGATGGCGGCCTGATCGAATCCCGGCATCGGCCGTTCAGTGACGACCTCTTCTGCGCACATCAGGCCTTGTGACTCGGCGATGGCCACGCGCACCGGTCGGGGGGCCACCGCGGCAGCCGCTACCCGAGCCTGCTGTTCCTCCACCGAACGCACAACACGCCTTCCTATCCCATCCGGGCCGACGTGCGGCGGACGGGCCAGCTCGTTGCTAGCCCTCCTGTCCGGTCAGACCCAGTCGTTCGACCAACCACCGCCGCAAATCCGGGCCGTAGTCGTCACGTTCCAACGCAAAGTCAACCGCAGCCTTCAGGTAGCCGCCGGGATTTCCCAGGTCGTGTCGGGCTCCGCGATGCACAACCACATGTACCGGATGGCCCTCTTCGATCAGCAGCGCGATGGCGTCGGTCAGCTGGATCTCCCCGCCCACGCCCCGCGAAACCCGGCGCAGCGCATCGAAGATCGCCCGGTCGAGAAGGTAGCGGCCGGCGGCGGCGTACGGGGACGGCGCATCGTCGGGCTTGGGCTTCTCCACCATGCCCTTGACCCGCAGCACGTTCGGGTTGGCCGCGTCGGGCACGGTCTCGACGTCGAAGACGCCGTAGGCACTGATCTCGTCGCCGGGCACCTCGATGGCGCACAGCACCGAACCGCCGCGCTTGGCCCGCACCTTTGACATGGTCTCCAGGACGCCGGTGGGCAGCACCAGGTCATCGGGCAGCAGGACGGCGATGGCGTCCTCGTCCGGAGCCAGCGCGGCCTCGACGCAGCTGACGGCATGTCCCAGGCCCAGCGGCTCGGCCTGCACCACAGACTCGACCTTGATCAGTGCCGGAGCGCGGCGGACCTTCTCCAGCATCGTCTTCTTGCCGCGAGCCTCCAGCGTGCCCTCGAGCACCAGGTCCTCGACGAAGTGCGCGACGACGCCGTCCTTGCCCTCGGAGGTGATGATGATCAGCCGCTCGGCGCCGGCCTCGGCCGCCTCGGCCGCGACCAGCTCGATGCCCGGGGTGTCGACCACCGGAAGCAATTCCTTGGGGACCGTCTTGGTGGCGGGAAGGAATCGCGTACCCAGACCGGCCGCCGGGACCACGGCCGTGTAGGGAATCGGCACCTCAGGCGCCTTGTGAGACGTGCTCATCGTTCACACACTAACGTCCGTTCTGAAATGGTGGAGGGCGTGACCCTGCCGACGAAGACCGATTTGCGAACCGGCGTTCTCCGTGCAAGACGGGCTGTGCCCGCCGACCGCCGCGACAGTGAGGCGCAGGCGCTCGGCCGCTGGCTGCCCACTCTGGTGCGCAGCGGGCAAACGGTGTGCGCCTATGTTCCGGTGGGCTCGGAACCGGGGTCGCAGGCCCTGTTGGACACCCTGTTGGAACTCGGTGTGCGCGTGCTGCTTCCGGTTGCCCGCAACGACGAGGACGGCCGGGGCCTGCCGATGCAGTGGGGCCCGTACGAGCCCGGGACGTTGGTGGCCGCCGAGTTCGGCCTGCGCGAGCCCGTGCCGCCGTGGCTGCCCGCCGGGCGGATCGCAGATGCCGAGGTGGTCCTCGTGCCCGCGCTGGCCGTCGACCGCCATGGCAACCGGCTCGGCCGGGGCGCGGGGTTCTACGACCGGACCCTGATCTACGCCGCACCCCATGCGCGCCTGGTCGCGGTGGTGCGTGACGACGAACTGGTCGACGAACTCCCCGCCGATCCCCACGACGTGCGAATGACGCACGCACTGACGCCGTCGGGCGGAATCGTGACGTTGCAGCGCTGAGCTGGTCCAGAATCGTCAGGTGTCCGATCCGGTGAGCGCTGACTTCGGTGTCCGCATGCAGCTGATCGTCGACATGCTGGCCCAAACCCTGGACCGGGCCGTGCTGCTGGATGACGAGGAGCTGACCCCGGTCACGCACAGCCGTCAGCTCGGCGAACTCGACGACGTGCGGGTCCACAGCGTGCTGCAACGCGAGACCCGCGCGGAGGTCAAGGCGGCGCTGTTCGAATTCGGGATCGGCGCGGCGGACTCGGCGGTGTGGACCCCGGCGTTTCCGCAATACAACCTGATGCCGCGGTTCTGCGTCCCTGTCCGATCGGCGTCCGAGCGGTTCGGCTACCTGTGGATCATCGCCCCCGAGGGTTCACTGCCCGAGCACGGTCAGCAGCTGGCCGAGCGAGCGGGTGCCGACCTGCTGGCCATTCTCGACCGCCGCAACGCGGCGCTGCGATCCCAGGAGTCCGCACAGCAGGGCCTCCTGATGCGGTTGATCGCCGCCGAAGATCCCGGGCAGGCCCAGGCGGTGGTCGGCGAACTGCACGCCAGGGCGATGGCCGACCCGCACGACGTGGTCCAGGTTTTCAGGTTCGAGCCCGGCCCAGACCACGCGGGAGATCCGGTCGATCGGAGCATGGCGCTGCGTCTGCGGTTGGCGGCCACCGACCGGACGCGCCGGTGGTACACCCTGGCCGGATCGCCGACGACGATCCTCGCGGTGTCACGTCTGGACGCCGGGTCGGCCGCGACCGCCGACACCGTGGCCCTGGCCGTACGGGCCAGCTACGGAACCCACCCGGCCATCGGCAGCTCCGGCGCTCCCCTGCCGATAACGCAAGCGGCCCTTGGGTTTCGCCAGGCGAGGCTGGCGCTGACGCTGGCAGAGGTCGGCGCGGGCAGCGCCCAGGTGGCCGACTGGTCCGCGCTCGGATCGTGGCGCACCCTGGCATTGCTGGGCCAGGCCTACGACCCGGACCGGCTCGGCGAACTGGTCCACCCCGGCATCGTCGGCCTGATCGAGCAGGGTCGCGACGACCTCCTCCGCACGCTGGAGACTTACCTGGCCAACGGCGGTGACGTGCGGCGCACCTCCGAGGACATGTATCTCCACCGGTCCACGCTGTACTACCGGCTGGAGAAGCTCACCGAGGCCGTCGGCAGCGACCTCAGCGACGGTGAGACCCGTTTCGATCTGATGCTGAGCCTGCGGCTGGCGCGCCTGGCCGGGCTGTACCGCCCCGGTTCGACAGCTGTCTGAACGAGCCGGCTGAGTTTCCTACAGTTTCGGCCCGATTTCGGCTCCGTGGACCCGTCGCCAGGAATAGCGTTCTGTTCTGGCCGCTTGTGACTTGAGTCACACATCACGGAGGAGTCGGTAGGCAAATGGGTGAAGCACCCGCACTGAAAAAGGCGCTCAGTCAACGACAACTGCGGATGATCGCGATCGGTGGTGTCATCGGCGCCGGACTGTTCGTCGGCTCCGGGGTGGTGATCGGCAAGACCGGCCCGGGTGTCTTCATCACCTACGCCCTGGCGGGCGTGCTCATCATCATGGTGATGCGGATGCTGGCCGAGATGGCCGTCGCGAATCCCTCGACCGGATCGTTCGCGGATTACGCGCGCAACGCGATGGGCAACTGGGCGGGCTTCTCGGTCGGCTGGCTGTATTGGTACTTCTGGGTGATCGTCGTCGGCTTCGAAGCCATCGCGGGCGCAAAGATCATCCAGTACTGGATGGACGTACCCATCTGGCTGACGGCACTGATCCTGTTGATCGCGATGACGGCGACCAACCTGTTCTCGGTGTCATCGTTCGGCGAGTTCGAGTACTGGTTCGCCGGCATCAAGGTGGCCGCGATCCTGGCATTCATCGGGCTGGGTTCGCTGTATGTCATCGGATTGTGGCCGCACAAGGACATGGACTTCTCGAACCTGTGGGCCAACGGCGGGTTCTTCCCGCTGGGCGCCATGGCGGTCACGGTCGGCGTGGTGACCGTGATCTTCTCGATGGTCGGAGCCGAGATCGCCACCATCGCGGCCGCGGAATCGGCCGATCCGGAGCGCGCCGTGGCCAGGGCCGCGAACTCCGTGATCCTGCGTATCGCAGTGTTCTTCGTGGGCTCGGCGTTCCTGCTCGTGACGATCCTGCCGTGGAACAGCGAGCAGGTCGCCGCATCGCCGTTCGTGTCGGCCTTCACCGAGATCGGCATCCCCTACGCCGACCACATCATGAACGCCGTGGTGCTGACGGCCGTGCTGAGCTGCCTGAACTCGGGCATGTACACCGCGTCGCGGATGCTGTTCGTGCTGGCCGCCCGGCGCGAGGCACCACCGCAGTTGGTCGCGGTGACGCGGCGCGGCGTGCCGGCGACGGCGATCCTCGCCTCATCGGTCATCGGCTTCCTCGGCGTGATCGCCTCGGCCTTCTCGCCGGACTTCATCTTCAAGTTCCTGCTGGACTCCAGCGGCGCCGTGATCCTGTTCGTCTACCTGCTGATCGCGATCTCGCAGATCGTGCTGCGGTACCGGACGTCGGCCGACAAACTCAAGGTGAAGATGTGGCTGTTCCCGGTCTTGTCGATCCTCACCGCGGGCGCCATTTTCGCGATCCTGGTGCAGATGTTCGTGCAGGGCGGCGACAACCGCAAAGCACTGACCATGAGCTTGTTGTCGTGGGCCGTGGTGATCGTGCTGTTCCTGGCCAACCGCTGGTTCATCGGGCACCGGCCCGAGGTGGCCGGGGTGTCACCGACGCCCGGCGCCGAGCATCCGCACCGGGTGCTGGTGCTCGCCAACGAGACCGTGGAATCCAACGAACTGCTCGAAGAGCTGCGGCGCATCGGCGCGGACCGCGACGCGGTCTATCAGGTCGTCGTGCCCGCCAGTCCGATCGATACCGGGGTGGCCGCCACCCACGGTCCTCTCGACATCTCGGAAGCCACCACGCGCGCCGCCCAGCGCCGCCTCGATCAGACGCTAAGCACGCTGCGTTCCGAACAGTTGCAGGCCGACGGCGAGCTGGGTGACTACCGTCCGCTGCGGGCCCTGGCCCATGCCGTCGAGACGTTCCGGCCCGACCAGATCGTGATTTCCACACTGCCGCCCGAGGATTCGGTGTGGCACCGCTTCGACGTCGTCGACCGGGCCCGCGCCGAGTACCAGGTGCCGGTGACGCATGTGGTGTCGCGGGTGCGCACCCAGGAGCACGCGTCGTGACCATTCTCGCCGCGTTCAGCGCGAGCCGGCACAGCAGCGCACCGCTGAACCTGGCCATCCAGCTCGCCCGCACCACCGGTGAGCAGGTGATCGCCGCGGCGGTGGTGGAACGCGCCTGGCCACCGCGCGACGACCCCGTCGAGGGCGAGTATCTGGCTTACGTGCGCGCGCAGGCCACACAGGCGTTGCAGCGCGCGATCGCGGTGCTGCCCATCGACCTCGACGTCACCCCGGTGGTACACGAATCCACGTCGATACCAACCGGTCTCATCGAGCTCGCGGATGCCCACCGGGTGACCGTGGTGTCCGTCGGGTCGTCCTCTTCGGGCATGATCGGCCGGGTCACGCTGGGCAGCGTCACCGAGCGACTCGTGCACACCGCCCGGGTGCCGGTGGTCTTCGCACCGCGCGGGTACACCCAGACCGACGCGCCGATCCGCCGCCTCACCGCGGCCTACGGCGGGGAGGCCGACGTCAACGGGCTCATCCCGGCCACCGCTGAGCTGGCCGCGGACTGGAAGGCCAAGCTGCGCATCGTATCGTTCACCGTCCGCAACACCGTGGCGTTCGCCGGCACCATCGAAACCTCGGCCGAGGAGTTGGTGGTCCAGCAGTGGTCACGACGGACCATTGCCGAGATCACCAAACAGCTCAACGCCATTCGTGACCGGATGGCGATTCCGGATGTCGACGTGGTGGTCGGCGCCGGCCACGATTGGAACTCGGCCGTGCAGAGCATCGGGTGGGACACCGGGGACATGCTCGTGCTCGGCTCGGGTGCGGCGGCCCCGAGCGCGCAGGTGTTCCTCGGCTCGGCCGCGGGCAAGATCCTGCGCCACTCGCCGGTTCCGGTGATGATCGCACCGAGCTACCAGCCGCGCTAGGTTCTCCGCACTCCGGGGCCGGGTCGTCCGCGCAGGGGCCAATGGTGTGGTCCGCACACACTGCGACGAGTGTGTAGCTTCTTGCGCTGTTTTCGCCCTTTCAGCACGAGAGGTTGCACACTCGTCGCAGCGCGCCAGAAGGAACTCGGCCGCGGAGCGCTCTGTGCGGGCGCTGCGCCTAACAGCCGTTCAGTACCGCCTCCATGGCGCGCTTCTCTTTGGCCGAGACCCATAGCTGGTAGGCGGATTTCACCTCGACCTGGCGGGCTACGAACTCGCAGCGGAACGCCACATTGGGCGGCAACCAGCTGGCGGCGTCGCGGAAGGCCTTGTCGAAGTTGGGTTGCGCGGCAACCGCGATCAGGTTCCGCGGATCGTTCGCGAAGTCCTTGCGCCGCTGCGGGTCCCAGGTCCGCGCACCCTTGTACCAGGCGTCCGACAACGACACCAGGTGGTCGATCTGCACGGTGCTGGAGGTGTCGGGCCCGCGGGTGAACGCGATCTCGGCACCGGTGTAGGGGTCGTGCAGGACGCCGGTGGCGGCGTAACAGGTTCCGGGGCGGACGGTCAGCCGGGCCAGGTCGCGGCGGAGGATGTCGTCGCGGGTATTGCAGCCGTTGTGACCGAACTCGACGTTGACGTCGTCGCTCCAGGCCTCGCCGAAGCGCGACCGGGCATAGTCGGTGTCACGGTCCCAGCCCTTGACCGGCAGCCCCGCCAACAGCGCGCGGGCCCGGTCGTAGCCGGGGTTCTGCGGCATCGGCTGCCGAGCCTGACCGGTCGTCGGAGGCGGGACCGGGGACTCGGCCGGCGCATCCGCGGGCCCGGCTTCCCGCATGCGCGCCACCACGAGCACGGCCAGCACCGCCAGGATTACCGCCACCACGAGCAGTACCGCTAGCCTTCCGGTGCGCCGGCGCCGGCGGCGCGCGGGAATGACATGGCCCACGTAGCGGTTCTAGCACTTGAGCCGGTAGAGTGCTAACAAGTTTGACCAACTCGGAGGGTTTTCGTGCCTACCTATTCCTACGCGTGCACTGAGTGCGGCAATCGGTTCGACGCGGTGCAGGCCTTCAGCGACGATGCGCTGACCACCTGCCCCAAGTGCTCCGGCAAGCTGCGCAAGCTCTTTGGCTCCGTCGGCGTGGTGTTCAAGGGCAGCGGCTTCTACCGCACCGACAACCGCGAGTCGGGCAAGAGCTCGTCCAACGGCTCCTCCGGCAAGAGCTCGGAGAGCAGCTCGTCGAGCACGTCCTCCGACTCGTCGTCGAGCGCTTCTTCGTCGAGCTCTTCGTCCTCGAGTTCGTCGAGCAGCTCCAGCGCCGCCCCTGCCGCGGCCGCCTCAAGCTAGCCCCGGAGTTATCCACAGGACGGCGAAGACGCCGTTCTCACCCGGCCGTCGCGCGCCTACCGTGGCGCCATGGCCGAATCACTCAACCCGCCCGTCTGGCGTCGGTTGACCGCTGCCCGGCCCGATTGGACCCGCACGGTGGCCGCCCGCCGCGCCGCCGCAGCCGGGCTGGTGCTGCTGGCAGCGATCGCGGCCCTGCGCTCCGATCCGCACGGCGAGTACACCGAGATCGCGGTCGCCACCCACGACCTGTCCCCGGGCGTCGCATTGACCGCCGCTGACGTGCGACTGGAACGCCGTGGCAAGGCCACCCTGCCCGACGGTGCCCAGAGTGACGTGGGCCGAGTGATCGGCGCGACGCTGACCGCCCCGGCCCGTCGCGGCGAGGTTCTCACCGATGTCCGGCTGCTCGGGTCGCGGCTGGCGGAATCGGCCGCGGGCCCGGATGCGCGGATCGTGCCGCTGAAGCTCAGCGACACGGCGTTACTCGATCTGATCCGCCCGGGCGACGTGGTGGACGTGATCACGGTGACCGGCGATCAGGACGACAAGCAGCCCGCCCGGCCGGTCGTTGTGGCCTCGGGGGCGGTGGTGGTACTTGTCTCGGAGAAGGCCCGCGGGGCCGGGGTGGGCACCGATCGGGTGGCCCTGGTTGCCCTGCCCGCCCGCTCCGCCAACGAGGTCGCGGCCATCAGCCTGGTGCAGGCCGTCACCCTCACGATCCACTGAGGCCGTATCCCACTGTCTGACAACACAATTCGTTCGCTACGAAGATGTTGACCGACAATCACCCAGCCATTCGGCCAACTCGGTTACTGTTTGCTTGTCGCACCGAAAACACCACACTGCAGGAAGGGTCCCCGCATGTTGAAGGGCTTCAAAGAGTTTCTGTCTCGCGGCAACGTCATCGATCTTGCGGTTGCTGTGGTCATCGGCGCCGCTTTCACCGGCCTGGTCACCTCCTTCACGGAAAAGGTGGTCCAGCCGCTGATCGACCGGATCGGCGCCGGCCCCGGCAAGGAATACGGCATTCTCAAGATCTCGCTGGGCGGCGATCCCGAGACGTTCATCGACTTCAACGCCGTCCTGTCCGCCTTCATCAACTTCATCCTGGTGGCCGCGGTCATCTACTTCGTCATCGTCCTGCCGTACAAGAAGCTGCGTGAGCGCGGCGAGGTCGAACAGGCCCAGGACACCGAGCTGAGCCTCCTCACCGAGATCCGCGATCTGCTGTCCACCAACGGCGACACCGGCAAGCATGTGACCGGCCCCGGCACCGGCCCCAGCCCGGACACCGCCAAGCACACCAGCGCTGATCGCGAGTGACGTCCACCCGCATACAAAAACAGCCCCTGGATTTCTCCAGGGGCTGTTTTTGTCGGTGCTTCAGATCAGTTCATATTCCAAGGCTCGCCGTAGGTGGTGACGCTGTCACCGGTCGAGGCGATCAGGCGGGCGAACGGACGCAGCAGCACGCCACCGGCCGCACCGGTCACGGTGCCGTGCGCGTTGGACACCGCCACACCCCCGGCCGGACCCTTGACGTCCACCGAGAAGGTGGCCACTTCCTGGATACCCGGGCCGTTGCCCAGGTCAGCGCTGATCGACACACCCGGGAACAGGTTCGGGGTGATGACCGACTCCAGGCCGAAGGGCGGGCCGGTGATGTCACCATCGTCGATCAGGATGTTCGGGGTGGTGTAGGAGAAGTTGATCCCCACACCCAGCGACCAGGGGAAGCCGATCTGGTAGCCCAGCTCCAGCGTGCCCTCGAAGTCGTCGGCACCCGGGCCCGCCACGACGTACTTGGCGCGACCGGAGTGGAACCACTCACGGGTCAGCCGGTTGCGGTCCAGGGGGAACACACCGTTGAGGAAGGTGTCCCACTGCTGAACGGTCAGGGTCCGGTCCTGCCCATCAACCAGGCTCAGTTCATTGTCCAGACCCGCATGAGAAGTGCCCGTGCTCGTAAACAGCGCCGCGATGGTTGCCACCATCGCGACCAGCACCCGACTGAATGCCTTCATGTTCTCCCTAGCTATATCGCCGGCGGCCCCGGGGGCCCACCGTTTGTGGGTGGCGTCCCGGCCCCCGCAGACCGTACCGCCGCGCAAGACCTACATGTGGTGCGGATTAGAAACCCCACACGTTGCTCTTACGTAATGCTCATCGTTGACACGAGGAACATAACGGGAGCCCTTCGGGGCGGCAACGCAAGCACATATCCCGAGCCGTGCATACGGTCAATCGATCAAAATTTGCTGAAAACCGGCTGGGAGGTCGCGCACTAGGTCGCGACGCTGCGAATTGGCCCACTCGGCAATGCTGTGACGCCGTTCGCCTCGATAACGAACTGAGGTTCGGAACACAGTGCCGAGCTGGGGTTTCGTACCCCTCACAAGCCGCTCACCTTCTCAGTGATGGTGAGGCGGAATGTTGTTCCTCAACCATCGGTCCCGGTCGTCATCGTCGTCCGGCGAAGCGGTGTCACGTTCGTCGGGAGCGATGTCCGGGAGCGCCTCACCGAAAATCTTGTTAACTGCGTGCCGGGACATTTTGTTCGCTTCAGGCATCGTCAATTCCCTTTGTGATGAAGATCACATCTCATCTTAGGCGGCGCAGCAACAACCGTTAACCTGCTCTTAACCAGCACCGTCACTCTGCCTAACATTCACCTGCAAAAGGAAACGGCGGCCGGTGGCCGCCGTTTCGTTGATGTTCAGATTTCCAAACTTGATAGCTGGCCTATCACTTGCGCGGCCAGTGGCCCGAGGGTGGCCATGCCGTCGCGCACCGCAGCACGCGACCCGGCGATGTTCACCACCAGCGTGCTGCCCGAGACGCCACACAGGCCGCGGGACAGCCCCGCATCCACGATGCCCGCCGAAAGGCCCGATGCCCGCAGTGCCTCGGCGATGCCCAGCAGCTCCCGATCGAGGATGTCGAGGGTGGCCTCCGGCGTCACGTCGCGCGGCGTCACCCCCGTCCCGCCGACAGACACCACCAGATCGACGCCGCCGATCACCGCGGTGTTCAACGCGTTGCGGATCTCGACCTCGTCGGCCGCCACGACCACGACTCCGTCGACGACGAACCCGGCCTCGCCCAGCAGTTCCGTGACCAACGGACCGCTGTGGTCTTCCTCGCCATGCGCTGTGCGATCGTCCACGACGACGACGAGCGCGCGCCCCACCAACTCCCCTGGCTGTTCCATGCCTGCAACCGTATATCCGGCGGCAGACAACGGTGTAGCCAGACGGAGTGTGGCGATCCCGCCGGGTCCGATCACTGTGCTCACTGCTCAGCCTTTCCCAGCGTGACGTCGATGGTCTGCGGCTTGCCTGCCGGGTCCAGGAAGGTCAGCGTGACCTTGTCACCGGGCGCCTTGGACCGCACCGCGGCCACGAGCGCGTCGGCGCTGCCGATCACCCGGTCGTCGACCTTGGTGACCACCACACCGCTGGGCAGACCGGCCGCCGCCGCGGCCCCGCCGTTGGTGACCTCGACGATCTTGGCGCCGTCGCTGGCCTTGTCATTGGCCACCTGCACGCCCAGCGAGGCATGCGAGGCGGTGCCGTTCTGGATCAGCTCGTCGGCGATGCGCTTGGCCTGATCCACCGGGATCGCGAAGCCCAGCCCGATCGAGCCGCTCTGCGCCTGCGGTGAATCCCCGCCCATCGTGGCGATCGCCGAGTTGATCCCGACCAGTTCACCGTTCATGTTGACCAGCGCGCCACCGGAGTTGCCCGGGTTGATCGCGGCGTCGGTCTGGATGGCGTCGAGGACGGTGTTCTGATTGCGGGTGTCGCCGCCGGCCGCGACCGGACGGTTCAGCGCGCTGATGATGCCGGTGGTGACGGTGCCTTCGAGGCCCAGCGGCGAGCCGATGGCCACCACGTCCTGGCCCACCCGCAGGTTGGCAGACGAGCCGAGCGTGATCGGGGTCAATCCCGAAACGTCCTGTGCGCGCACCACTGCGATGTCGCTGCTGGGGTCGGTGCCCACCACGGTGAACGGCTTCGTGGTCCCGTCGGAGAACGTCACCTTGGTCTGAGCGCCTGCCGGTGCCGGTGCACTACCCGGCGCGGTGGCGGGAGCGGGCTCACCCGGCTTGGCCGCCTGCACGACGTGGTTGTTGGTCAGGATGAGGCCATCGCCGGTGAGGATGATGCCCGAGCCCTCCTCGGACGCGCGGCCCAGATCGGTCTCGAGCTTGACCACACTCGGCACCACCTTGGCTGCCACCTGCTCCACCGAACCGGGGGGTAGGGCGGCCGCGGGAACGGTCGGTGCGGCACCGAGGCCCTGGGTGCCCAGGCGCGGGTGGTCGTCGTGAACCAGCGTGGCCACGCCGCCACCGATGCCCGCCGACACCACGGCCACCGTGAGGGCACCGGCGACCAGGCCGGCCTTGGAGCGCTTCTTGGCCGGGACAGGCTGCGGGCTGGCCGGAATCCGGTACGGGTCGAACGGTGCGCGATACGCCTGCTGCTGCGGCTGCGGCTGCGGCTGGTGAGTCTGGGTCTGATGCGTCTGGGCCTGGTGCTGCTGCGTCTGATGCGGTTGGTGCTGCTGCGGCTGTTGACGCGCGTAACGCCAGTCGTACGGCTGTTGCTGGTAAGGGTCAGGACGCGCACCGGCGTATCCGGGGGCAGCGCCGCCGGGATGCTGCTCCGGCTGCTGGGGGTACCTCGGGTGGTTCGTCATAGTGCTGCGTGCTCTTCTCTTGTAAAGGTCCGCCGGCCTGTGACGCCGGCCCGGTCCGACCCGTTTGTCCAACCCTCGTGTCTGTTCAATTCGTCAAACGAACTCACTGCCACTCAGGTTGCCCAGATGGGCTGAGAATCCACTTAGAGATTTCTGATCCATCCGTGATTTAGTCCCCCGACTGACTTAACTGTCTCACCTTTTGTCCGCGCCGACAGCGTGCCCACCGCCGACCCGGGGCGAGTGTGTCGCATCGCCATTGGGGATCGGCTGGCCCGGCAGCACCATGTGAAAGGAAGCTCCCGGCGGGGTGCCGCCCGGCACGGTCTCGTCAATCCGCAGTGCGCCACCGTGTTTGAGCACCACCTGCTGGACGATAGCCAATCCGAGGCCGGATCCCGGCATCGCCCTGGCCGCGTCCGAGCGGTAGAAGCGCTCGAACACCAGCGCGCGTTCCTGCGGCGGGATGCCGGGCCCGTGATCGGAGACCACGAGTTCGGCGTGCGTCGGATCGACCTGATGCAACCTGACACTGACCTGCCCGCCGGCCGGACTCCACTTGGCGGCGTTGTCCAGCAGGTTGAGCACTGCCCGGCCGAGGCCGGGTGCGTCGCCGAACACCTGCCAGCCGATGACGTCGACGTCGAATTCGATGTCGTTGCGGCGCCTCCGGACCCGCTCCAGGCTGCGGTCGACGACCTCGGACATGTCGACCGGCTCCGGAGTGATGCCGCCGGCATCGTCACGGGTCAGGTCGACGAGGTCACCGACCAGGGTGGAGAGCTCCTCGATCTGGGCGATCACATCCTGCTGCAGCCCGTCCATCTCGTCCCTGGGCAGCGGCGGCGCGCCCGGTGCTTGCGAGGCCATCAGCAGTTCGACGTTGGTGCGTAGCGAGGTCAGCGGGGTTCTCAGCTCGTGCCCGGCGTCGGATACCAGCCGGGACTGCCGTTCCCTCGATTCGGCCAGAGCCCGCAGCATCATGTTGAACGCCTCGGTGAGCCGGGCCAGCTCGTCGCTGCCGACCACCGGGATGGGCCGCAGATCGTCGGTGCGGGCCACCCGCTCCGCGGCTTCGGTGAGTCTGCCCACCGGTCTGAGCCCGGCTCTGGCCACCGCACCACCGGCCATGGCGGCCACCGCGACCCCGACGCCGCCGACGATGAGCAGCACGGTGCCCAGCCGTCTCAGCACTTGGACAGTGGGTGCCAGGCTCTTGGAGATCAGCAGGGAACTGCCGTTGGCCAGGTGCACCGCGAGCACCCGCTGGTGGTTCGCCGTGCGCAGGGACATCAGCAGTTCACCGGAGATGACGTCCTTCTCGGGCTTGCCCAGCGGCAACATCTGCCCTTGCTGGTTGGCCGTATAGATGGATCGGCCCGGGATCACCAGCATCGCGTTGACGTCGGAGTAGGCGGTGCCCTCGATGGCCTTGCCGGGGTCGGCCGCCAGCGATCCGCTCTCGATGAGCAACCGGGCACGGCTGTGCAGCTGGTTGTCCAGGTCGTCGTAGAGCGCGCGCGAGACGACGGCGTAGACGGCGACCGCCATCAGGACCACCACCATGGCCACCATCGACATCGCGAGCATCATCACGCGCCAGCGCAATGACAGTGAGCTGGTGTTGCGTAGGTTCACGGCGGCGAGCCGCCCAGAGTCAGTGGCGGTTCGCCAGGTATTTGCGTTGAGCGCCATCAAATCAGGGGGGTGTTTCGCGCAGCACGTAACCGACGCCGCGCACGGTGTGGATCAGCCGGGGCTCGCCTTCGGCCTCGGTCTTTCGGCGGAGGTAGCCGATGTACACCTCGAGGGCATTACCCGAAGTCGGGAAATCGAATCCCCACACCTCTTCGAGGATGCGGCTACGGGTGAGCACTCGCCGCGGGTTGGCGATCAGCATTTCCAGGAGCGAGAACTCGGTGCGGGTGAGGCTGATCTGACGCTGGCCACGGGTCACCTCGCGGGTCACCGGGTCCAGGGTCAGGTCTGAGAACGTCATCATCTGCGAATCGGTGCCGTCGTCGTTGACCGTCCGGCGCAGCAACGCCCGCATCCGCGCCAGCAGCTCCTCGAGCGCGAACGGCTTGGGCAGGTAGTCGTCGGCGCCGGCGTCCAGTCCGGCAACCCGCTCGGAGACCGAGTCACGGGCGGTCAGCACCAGGATCGGAAGATCGTCACCGGTGCTGCGGAGCTGCCGGCACACCTCCAGACCGTCCAGCCGCGGCATCATCACGTCCAGAACCACAGCATCGGGCCGGTCACTGGCAATCGCCTCGAGTGCTTCGACCCCATCCTGGGCAAGCTCGACCGAATAACCATTGAAAGAAAGCGACCGGCGCAGGGATTCGCGCACAGCGCGATCGTCGTCAACGACAAGTATGCGCACAGGCACAGTTTCAACCCGCTGTCTGAGAGTGGGCTGAGAGGCGCGCCGCAAATTCGCCGAGCGTTTTCACGGGACCGGAACAACCCTGAGCACGACAAAAAGCGCTATCACGAGTGATAGCGCTTTTTGAGAAAGTGTCTGAAGTTCTAGCGCTTGTCGAGATCGACCAGGCCGAGACGAGCGGCCTTGAGCAGACGGCGCGGCACCTTGTGCTGCTGACCGGCGACACTGACGCCGACGAGACCGGTGGCCTCGGCCTTCCACTGCGCGCGCCGGCTACGGGTGTTCGCGCGCGACATTCTGCGCTTGGGCACAGCCATGACGTGCATCTCCTTGCTTCGGGTTGTTGCCGCGCGAATCGATTGAGCTCGCCGGCGGCGACGATTAGGTACAGAGTAACGGTTGACCTGGCGCTGCTCCAAAACGGGAGTTGTCGCATTCGACGCCGCAACCGACGGCCGAAGACTACCTTGAATGTCGCACAGCAATCATTCAGCGTTTTCACCGCGACCTCGGGGAGGGGTCATGAAACGTGCCCTACTAGCGGGCTTGGTGGCCCTCACCGTTGCGGGATGTAGCCAGAGTGCCGATACCAGCGAATCATCGACCATGCAGAAAGCCCCCGCCGTCGTCGAAACCACGACAGAAACGGCGACGGCCTCGGGTTGCACGGCGAGCGGCCTGGACGCGATGACGGCGTTGTCGGACTTCCAGCTCGAGATGGACGACGCCCAGAAAGCGGGGAAGCTCACGGTCGATCAGCTGACCGCCGCGCGCGACAAGTTGTTCAACCAAACCCAGGAAGCGCAGGGCAAAGAGGATTGGGCCGCCTACTGCAAGTCGATCGACGACATGCGGACCGAACTGGGTTTGTAGGCACCCTGGCGTGGCCACCGGCCTGAGCTGGGAGATGCCCGCCGGCTATTGACGTGGGACCAGCGGTACCCGCTAACCTACCGGTTGGTTGGTTGGTTGGTATCCATTGTCTGCGTCGACAGGAGTACGTGTGCCTTCAGGGCCTGATGCAGTGCGCATCGGTAATTGTTCGGGGTTTTACGGCGACCGGCTGTCCGCGATGCACGACATGCTCACCGGCGGTGAGCTGGACTATCTGACCGGCGATTACCTGGCCGAGCTCACCATGCTGATCCTGGCCCGGGACCGGGCCAAGAACCCCGACCGCGGCTACGCCAAGACCTTCCTCACCCAGCTGGAGCAGTCCCTCGGGCTGGCGCTCGACAAGGGCGTCAAGATCGTGGCCAACGCCGGCGGGCTGAACCCGGCGGGGCTGGCCACCGCAGTCCGGGCCCTGGCCGAGCGCCTGGGCCTCGACGTCAACGTCGCCCACGTCGAGGGCGATGACCTGGTGGGCCGCGCTTCCGAACTCGGGCTGGGCACTCCCCTGGCCGCCAATGCCTACCTGGGCGCGTGGGGCATCGTCGACTGCCTGAATTCCGGCGCC
Source organism: Mycobacterium sp. 134 (assembly GCF_048282715.1). NCBI lineage: Bacteria > Bacillati > Actinomycetota > Actinomycetes > Mycobacteriales > Mycobacteriaceae > Mycobacterium > Mycobacterium sp. 134. The sequence goes on along the minus strand of NZ_JBLVUN010000008.1, from coordinate 1,297,428 downwards.
GACGTCGTGGTCACCGGCCGGGTGACGGATGCTTCGGTGATCGTCGGGCCCGCGGCCGCACATTTCGGCTGGTCGCCCACCGACTACGACGCGCTGGCCGGAGCGGTGGCCGCCGGTCACGTGATCGAGTGCGGCACCCAGGCCACCGGCGGGAACTACTCCTTCTTCTCTGAAATCCCGGATCTGGCCCGGCCCGGGTTCCCCATCGCCGAGATCGCCGCCGACGGCTCCTCGGTGATCACCAAACATGCCGACACCGGCGGGCAGGTCAGCGTCGGCACCGTCACCGCACAGCTGCTCTACGAGATCACCGGCGCTCGCTATGCCAATCCTGATGTGACGCTGCGCGTGGACTCTCTGCAGCTGAGCCAGGACGGCGACAACCGGGTGCGTATCTCCGGGGTGACGGGCGAGGCCCCGCCTCCGACGCTGAAGGTGTCGTGCAACAGCATCGGCGGGTTCCGCAACGCCGCCACGTTCGTGCTGACCGGCCTGGACATCGAGGCGAAGGCCGCGCTCGTGCGCAGCCAATTGGAGGCCGGCCTGAAAGTGCGCCCGGCCGAACTGGATTGGACGCTCGCCCGCACCGATCATCCCGATGCCGATACCGAGGAAGCCGCCAGCGCCCTGCTGCACTGCGTGGTCCGCGACGCGGATCCCAACATCGTCGGACGCCAATTCTCTTCGGCGGGCGTGGAACTCGCGCTGGCGAGCTACCCGGGATTCACCACCACCGCGCCCCCGGGCGATGGTCAGATCTACGGAGTGTTCGTACCCGGCTACGTCGATGCCGCCGAGGTGCCACACATCGCCGTATACGCCGATGGCAGCCGGATCGGCATCGCGCCGGCGAGCGAAACCCTCGATCTGGCACCGGTGCCCGATCCCGCACTCCCCGATCCGTTCTCCTCCGGGACCACTCGCAGCGCACCGCTCGGCACGATCGCCGGCGCCCGCAGCGGCGACAAGGGTGGGTCCGCCAATGTCGGGGTGTGGGTTCGCACCGACGAGCAGTGGCGCTGGTTGGCATACACGCTGACCGTCGACAAACTTCGTGAATTGCTGCCCGAGACAGCAGACCTGCCGGTCACCCGGCACCTGTTGCCGAATCTGCGGGCCGTGAACTTTGTGATCGAAGGCATTCTCGGCCAGGGCGTCGCGTATCAGGCCCGATTCGATCCGCAGGCCAAGGGGCTGGGCGAATGGTTGCGCAGCCGTCATCTCGATATCCCGGAGGAACTCATCAAGTGAGCATCTGGACTTCGCCCGAGCGTGAGGCATTGCGCAAGACGGTGCGCAGCTTTGCCGAGCGTGAGGTGCTGCCCCACGCCGACGAGTGGGAGCGCACCGGCGAGCTGCCGCGCGAACTGCACCGCAAGGCCGGCGAAGCCGGCCTGCTCGGCGCCAACTTCCCCGAGTCGGTCGGCGGTGGTGGCGGCGACGGGGCCGACGCCGTGATCATCTGCGAGGAAATGCATTACGCGGGTTCGCCCGGAGGCGTGTTCGCCTCGCTGTTCACCTGTGGCATCGCGGTGCCGCACATGATCGCCTCGGGCGATGAACGCCTGATCGAGACCTACGTGAAGCCCACGCTGCGAGGGGATCTCATCGGATCCCTGGCCATCACCGAACCCGGCGGCGGGTCCGACGTCGGGCACCTCACCACGCGCGCGGTCCGAGATGGCGACGATTACATCCTCAACGGCGCCAAGACCTACATCACCTCGGGTGTCCGGGCGGACTACGTCGTCACAGCGTCGCGCACCGGCGGAGCGGGCGCGGCAGGCGTCTCACTGATCGTGGTGGACAAGGGCACGCCGGGATTCGAGGTCACCCGCAAGCTCGACAAGATGGGTTGGCGTTCAAGCGATACCGCTGAGCTGTCCTACAGCGACGTGCGGGTGCCGGTGGCCAACCTGATCGGCGCGGAGAACTCCGGCTTCCTGCAGATCGCGGCGGCGTTCGTCTCCGAGCGGGTGGGCCTGGCCGTGCAGGCCTATGCCAGTGCGCAGCGTTGCCTGGACCTGACCGTGCAGTGGTGCCGCGACCGCGAGACCTTCGGCAAGCCGCTGATCGCCCGGCAGTCGGTGCAGAACACCCTGTCGGAAATGGCCCGGCGGATCGACGTGGCCCGGGTGTACACGCGCCATGTGGTCGAGCGGCAGTTGGCCGGGGACCAGGGCCTGATCACCGAGGTGTGCTTCGCCAAGAACACCTCGGTCGAAACCGGCGAGTGGGTGGCCAATCAGGCTGTCCAGCTGTTCGGCGGCATGGGCTACATGGCCGAATCCGAGGTCGAGCGCCAGTACCGTGACATGCGGATCCTGGGTATCGGCGGAGGTACCACCGAGATCCTGACCTCGTTGGCCGCAAAGACATTGGGGTTCCAGTCATGACCACTCTCAAATCGACCATCGACCCCGGCTCGCCGGGGTTCACCGAGGCGGCCGAGGTGATGGCCACCAAGCTCGCCGAGCTCGATGCCGAGCATGCCAAGGCTCTGGCCGGCGGCGGGACCAAGTACGTGGACCGCCATCACGGCCGCGGCAAGCTCACCGCCCGCGAGCGGGTCGAGCTGCTGCTGGATCCGGATGCCCCGTTCCTGGAGTTGAGCCCGTTGGCGGCCTGGGGCAGCGATTTCACCGTGGGCGCCAGCGTCGTCTGTGGCATCGGTGCCGTTGAGGGTGTCGAGTGCCTGATCGTCGCGAACGATCCAACGGTCAAGGGCGGCACGAGCAACCCGTGGACGCTCAAGAAGATCCTGCGCGCCAACCAGATCGCGATGGAGAACCGGCTTCCGGTGGTCTCCCTCGTGGAGTCCGGTGGCGCCGATCTGCCGACGCAGAAGGAGATCTTCATCCCGGGCGGGCAGATGTTCCGCGATCTGACCAGGCTGTCGGCGGCGGGCATCCCGACCGTCGCGCTGGTGTTCGGCAACTCGACGGCCGGCGGCGCATACGTGCCGGGCATGTCCGATCACGTCGTGATGATCAAGGAACGCTCCAAGGTGTTCCTGGCCGGCCCGCCGCTGGTGAAGATGGCCACCGGTGAGGAGTCCGACGACGAGTCGCTGGGCGGTGCCGAGATGCACGCCCGCACTTCGGGTCTGGGTGACTACCTGGCCAACGACGAGCTCGACGCGATCCGGATCGGCCGGCGCATCGTGGCCCGGCTGAACTGGCGCAAGAAGGGACCCGTTCCCGCGCCGGTGGTCGAGCCGAAGTTCGACCCGGAGGAGCTCATCGGCATCGTACCCGCCGATCTGCGTATCCCGTTCGACCCCCGCGACGTGATCGCCCGCATCGTCGACGGCTCCGATTTCGACGAGTTCAAACCGCTGTACGGATCGTCGCTGGTGACGGGATGGGCCACGCTGTACGGCTACCCGATCGGGATCTTGGCCAATGCCCGCGGGGTGCTGTTCTCCGAGGAGTCGCAGAAGGCCACCCAGTTCATCCAGCTGGCAAACCGGTCCGACACCCCGCTTCTGTTCCTGCACAACACCACCGGCTACATGGTGGGTAAGCAGTACGAGGAGGGCGGCATGATCAAGCACGGCTCGATGATGATCAATGCGGTGTCGAACTCTACTGTTCCGCACATCTCGCTGCTGCTCGGCGCCTCCTACGGCGCGGGCCACTACGGCATGTGCGGGCGGGCGTACGACCCGCGGTTCCTGTTCGCCTGGCCGTCGTCCAAGTCCGCGGTGATGGGCGGCACCCAGCTCGCCGGTGTGCTCTCGATCGTGAGCCGCGCTGCCGCCGAGGCCCGTGGCCAAGCCGTCGACGAAGCCGCCGATGCGGCACTGCGGGCTGCGGTCGAGGCCCAGATCGAGGCCGAGTCGCTGCCCATGTTCCTGTCCGGCCGGTTGTACGACGACGGGGTGATCGATCCCCGGGATACCCGCACTGTGCTGGGAATGTGCCTGTCCGCCATCGCGAATGGCCCGATCGAGGGGACGTCGAACTTCGGCGTCTTCAGGATGTGAGCGAACAGTGATTACGAGAGTCCTCGTCGCCAACCGCGGCGAGATCGCGCGCCGGGTGTTCGAGACCTGCCGTCGTCTCGGCATCGGCACGGTCGCTGTGTACACCGGCCCCGACGCCGGGTCCCCACACGTCGCCGAAGCCGACGCCCGGGTTCGCCTGGAGGGCAACAACGGCTACCTCGACTCCGACCAGATCATCGCCGCGGCCCGCGCAGCGGGTGCCGACGCCGTTCATCCCGGCTACGGGTTTCTCTCCGAGAACCCGGATTTCGCGGCAGCCGTGATCGACGCCGGGCTGACCTGGATCGGTCCGCCGGTGAACGCCGTGCAGGCCATGGGCTCCAAGATCGAGGCCAAGAAGATGATGGCCGCGGCCGGAGTTCCGGTGCTGACCGAGCTCGACCCGTCGACCGTGACGGCCGATCAGCTGCCGGTGCTGGTGAAGGCGTCGGCCGGTGGCGGTGGCCGCGGTATGCGCGTCGTGCGCGAACTGTCCGATCTGCCAAGCGAAGTGGCAGCGGCCCAGCGTGAGGCGCAGTCGGCGTTCGGCGATCCCACGGTGTTCTGCGAGCGTTACCTGGCGGCCGGCCATCACGTCGAGGTGCAGGTGCTGGCCGATCAGCACGGCACGGTCTGGGCCGTCGGCGAGCGCGAGTGCTCAATCCAGCGTCGTCATCAGAAGGTCATCGAGGAGGCCCCGTCGCCTCTGGCGGAACGCACTCCCGGGATGCGGGAGAAGCTGTTCGACGCGGCCCGGCTGGCTGCCGAGGCGATCGGCTACGCCGGCGCGGGCACGGTCGAGTTCATGGCGGACGAGCGGGGCGACTTCTTCTTCCTGGAGATGAATACCCGCCTCCAGGTGGAGCATCCGGTCACCGAGGCCACGACCGGTCTCGATCTCGTCGAGTTGCAGATCATGGTCGCCGACGGCGGCAGGCTCGATGCCGAGCCACCGGCCTCCCGCGGTTCGTCGATCGAGGTCCGGCTGTACGCCGAGGACCCGGCCAAGGGCTGGCAGCCGCAGGCCGGCACGGTGCACCGGTTCGACGTGCCCGGGCAGGTGCGGGTCGACACCGGCATCGAGGACGGTTCGGTGGTGTCGATCTTCTACGACCCCATGCTGGCCAAGGTCATCTCGTATGCGCCGACCCGCCTTCAGGCCGCGGCCGTGCTGGCCGATGCGTTGGCCCGCACCCGGATTCACGGACTGCGCACCAACCGGGACCTGCTGGTCAACGTGCTGCGGCATCCGGCGTTCCTGGACGGAGCCACCGACACGGCGTTCTTCGACACGCACGGCCTCGACACCCTGGCCGCCCCGCTGGCCGATGCCGGAGCGGTGACGCTCTCGGCGATCGCGGCCGCCCTGGCCGACGCCGCGCACAACCGCAGCAGCGCACGGGTTTTCGGTGCCGCACCCAGCGGCTGGCGCAACCTGGTCTCGGGCCCCCAATCCCGGTCCTACCGCGATGGCGCGGGCGACGACGTCCAGGTGCGCTACCGGTTCACCCGCACCGGGGTCGAGTTGCCCGACGACGACGGAGTCTCCCTGGTGTCGGCGACGCCGGACCGGGTACTCCTCACCGTCAACGGTGTAGACCGTGCGTTCGACGTGGCGCGGTACGGCGACCAGGTGTTCGTCGACTCCCCGCTCGGCCCGGTGGCGCTCACCGCGCTGCCCCGCTTCCCCGATCCGGACGATGCGGTCGCACACGGCTCGCTGCTCGCACCGATGCCCGGTTCGGTGGTCCGCGTCGGGGCCGCCGTCGGCGATACCGTCACCGCCGGACAACCCCTGATCTGGCTGGAAGCCATGAAAATGGAGCACACCATCGCCGCACCCGAAGACGGGGTGCTGGCCGAACTCAATGTCGCCGCGGGCCAACAGGTCGAGGTCGGCGCCGTACTTGCCCGCGTGGAAACCCCCGAAGGAGAATGACCATGAGCTTCATCGAGACCGAGGAACAGAAGGCCCTGCGCCAGGCGGTAGCCGCGATGGCCGCCAACTACGGGCAGGACTACTACCTGGAGAAGGCCCGCTCCGGCCAGCACACCACCGAATTGTGGAACGAGGCAGGCAAACTCGGCTTCATCGGGGTGAACCTGCCCGAGGAGTACGGCGGCGGCGGCGCCGGCATGTACGAGCTGTCCATGGTGATGGAAGAGATGTCGGCGGCCGGGTCGGCGCTGCTGATGATGGTGGTCTCCCCCGCGATCAACGGCACGATCATCTCCAAGTTCGGCACCGAGGAACAGAAGAAGCGCTGGATCCCCGGTATCGCCGACGGGTCGATCACCATGGCCTTCGCGATCACCGAGCCTGACGCGGGTTCCAACAGCCACCGCATCACCACCACCGCACGCCGCGACGGCAGCGACTGGATCCTCAAGGGCCAGAAGACGTTCATCTCCGGTATCGACCAGGCCCAGGCCGTGCTCGTCGTCGGACGCACCGAGGACCACAAGACCGGAAACCTCAAGCCCGCGTTGTTCGTCATCCCGACCGACACCCCGGGCCTGAACTGGACCAAGATCGAGATGGAGATCGTCAGCCCGGAGAGCCAGTTCCAGGTGTTCCTCGACGACGTCCGACTGCCCGCCGATGCGTTGGTGGGTTCGGAAGACGCCGCGATCGCGCAGCTGTTCGCCGGGCTGAACCCCGAACGCATCATGGGTGCGGCCAGCGCGGTGGGCGTGGGCCGGTTCGCCATCAACAAGGCGGTCGACTACGTGAAGACCCGCCAGGTATGGAAAGTCCCAGTAGGTGCACATCAAGGTATCTCGCACCCCCTGGCGCAGAACCACATCGAGGTGGAGCTGGCCAAGCTGATGATGCAGAAGGCCGCGACGCTGTATGACGCCGGCGACGACTTCGGCGCGGCCGAGGCCGCCAACATGGCCAAGTACGCGGCCGGTGAGGCATCGGTGCGGGCGGTCGATCAGGCCGTGCAGTCCCTCGGCGGCAACGGCCTGACGAAGGAGTACGGCATCGCCGCCGCGGTAACGGCGTCCAAGCTGGCCCGGATCGCGCCGGTGAGCCGGGAGATGATCCTGAACTTCGTCGCGCAGACCTCGCTGGGCCTGCCCCGGTCGTACTGAGGCGCGCGATGACCGCACTGGTTCACTACGCGGTGGCGGAGAGCGTCGCCCGGCTGACGCTGGACTCCCCGCACAACCGCAACGCACTGTCCACGGCCCTGGTCGAGCAGTTGCTCCAGGGCTTCTCCGACGCCGCCGACGAACCCGGGGTCCGGGCGGTGGTGCTCGGACACACCGGTGGGACCTTCTGCGCCGGAGCCGATCTCAGCGAGGCTGCCGGTCAGGATCCCGGCGACATCGCCGTCGACCGGGCCCGCGAGATGACCAAGCTGCTGCGGGCCATCCTGGAACTGCCGATTCCGGTGATCGGTGCGATCGACGGGCACGTGCGGGCCGGCGGGATGGGATTGGTCGGTGCGTGCGACCTCGTCGTCGCCGGTTCGCAGAGCACGTTCGCGTTGACCGAAGCGCGTATCGGCGTTGCGCCGTCGATCATTTCGCTGACCCTGCTGCCGAAGATGTCGCCGCGGGCGGCCGGACGGTACTTCGTCACCGGTGAGAAGTTCGGTGCGGCCGAGGCGGCCGAGATAGGGCTGATCACCTTGGCCGCCGACGACGTCTCCGACGCGGTCGCAGCGCTGGCAGCCGAGATCGCGAAGGGTTCACCGCAGGGGCTGGCGACGTCGAAGGCGCTGACGACCGCGTCGATCCTGCGTGGGTTCGACGAACGGGCAGAAGACCTGACCCGGCAGTCCGCGCGGCTGTTCGTCTCGGACGAGGCCCGCGAGGGCATGATGGCGTTCCTGCAGAAGCGTCCGCCGAACTGGGTGGGCTGACTCAGCTCTCCCGCTCCAGAACCAGCAACCTCCGCACTATTGTCAGTTCAATGAAGCGGGGCCTGCTGATCACGGTGGTGACGCTGTTCGCAGTGCAGCTGGCGGGGTGTTCGACCGTGATCGCGGGCCAGGCGATGAAGGCCCAGCCCAGCCCAATTGAGCGTGGGATGCCCACCCTCCCCGAACTGGGGCAGGTCGTGGGCGGGTCCATGCAGCTGAACTCGCCGATCGACGTCGGCGGGATCGAGGTGCTCAGGGGCGACCCGGAGAACATCTCGCCCGCTGAATGTGCTGCCCTCACCCACGCCGGAATCCGCTATGTGTATCAGCATGTTCCGGCAGGTGCCGTCGCTACCGGCCTCTGGGAATCGCCAAAGAATGCCCGCGGTGCCCGGTCTGTCTCGGTGTCGATCGCTGTCATCGACGTGGACACGCCAGACGATGCAGGTGCCTGGTATCGCGACACGGCCCCACGGTGGCGATCATGTCAGGGCAGGACGGTGACCCAACCGATGGACGCTATAACCTTCAGCGACAAGGTCATCCAGGCCGACAGCGCAGACGGGTTCTTGACGGCCGACCTGGTGGTATCGACGACAGACGGCATCATCACACCGGTGCCCTTACAGCGCGCCGTCACCACCGCGTCCCACTACGTCGTGGATGTCGATGTCCTCGGCACCACAGCAGCAGCCGCTTCGAATGCCGACACTGCAGCCGCCGTCGCCCGGCTCGTGGCCAGGAAACTCACGTAGGCCGGGTAGCAGGGGCCTCGTATCCAGGCAAAATCCGCAGCATCGGTCCAGACCCACGCTGCAGACGCAGCAGCTCAGACATTGCGCGCGTAGTTGACGGTAGTTGCCTGTGACAGCAAACGCCGCCGCGCATCTGTCGCATCGCTGACCGCAGTCCTACCGTTTCTTGTGCGGACATCCTCTGCCGTGCGGTTTCCCCATGAAAGGCCGGAATCATGGCCAGTGACCAGAACAAGGCAATTGCCCGACGCGTCTGGGAGGTGTTCGCCTCCGGCGATCTCAGCGAGCTCGACGATCTCGTCGCCCCCGGTGCCGCCTACCACGACACCCAGGATCCGTTCGGAGATCAGCGCGGGCCCCAGCACATGAGAAGCCTCATCGAGATGTATCGGAAGTCGTTCTCCAACATGAAGTTCGACGTGAAGATGCAGATCGCCGAGGGCGACTATGTCTGCACCATGATCGAGGCGCAGGGCGACAACACCGGTGAGCTCATGGGTCAGCCGGCCACCGGCAAGCACGCTCGGATCAATCTGACCGACACCACCCGCATGGAAGACGGCAAGATCGCCGAGAACTGGGTCACCTGGGACACCCTCGGAATGCTGCAACAGCTCGGCCTGATTCCCGCAGGAGCGGAGCACAAAGCGCCCGCCTAGTAGGTACCTGTCCAGGCGGGTCCAGGGCCGGCCGCGGCCCTGGACCCGCACTCCAGCCATGGCACATCGCCGGCTCGCCGCGGCGATTTTTCGCGCGCCCAACACACCGACGTGAGCGGAACCAGCCGGCCTCTCGGGCGGTGACGTACTCACGTCCGCCGGCAGTTGCTGACGGTCCAACACCGCACCACTCCTTGCCCGACCATTGGTTCGATCCTCGACAAGTGGGCCCTTCTGACCGCCCAAGTCCGGAACCCAGGAGACGGCTCCGCCCACGTGTGGCCGACGGTGCCAGAGTTTTTGTTAGCCGGATGGGTGCGATAACCGCAACCAGCTCGGCCAATCGACCACGGATCGCGTAGCCGCCGCATGCCACACGCGACCGTGGCGAATCACCCTGCCGCATAGGCCATGCCCCTGGAGCGACGACGGATTGCGCAGCGGAGAATCTCGCTGATTACACCCAAGATCGCTATCTCGGCAAATTTGCCCCGGGGGAAATATCTGTTGTTACATTGTGCAAGCACTTGTAGGCCACATCACACTCCAAAGGCGGCGCGCTTGATGTCACAGCCCACTCCTCCCCGTCTGTCCATGGCCAAGACCGCTGCCACCACGGCAGCGGTCATCGCTACTACGGCAGCGCTGACCGCAGGCGTCGCGTCTTCCGCACCGGAGGCGCTCGCGGCCCACAACCGCAATGTGCAGGCGGATGTCGAGCTGACTGCCGCGTCGTCTAGCGACATCGGCAAGATCCCGAACATCGTCGGGCTCTACGGGGTCGGACCGATTTTCTGGACCGCGCAACTTCTCGGGATTACTCCCGAGAACGTGATCAAGGCCGCCGGCGGCTTGACCGGGAACACCGCGTTGGCCGAAACCGTCGTCGGGTTGCTGAACCTGCTCGACGCCGTGTCGCCGATCGAGGCCGGCGTCAAGGGCCCGATGCCCAGCGACGTGTATGACGCGGTCAATGGTCTGAAGTACACCACCTCCGGCCTGGTGGAAATGCTCGGACTGGACAATGTCCCCCTACTCAACAACGCCATCAACGCCCTGATCAACGCTGCACCAGTCTTGAATCAGAGACGCGACATCATCTTGTCCGAGAGTCTTGGCGGCTTGACCACCTCCCTGGCCTATCGCGACATGATCAATGCCGTTCAGTCGAACGATCCAGACTGGGGCGTTGGAGTTACCGGTCAGTGGCTGATCTTCGTGAACAACCCCAGCCGACCCGGCGGTGGACTGTTCGCGCTGGCAACGCCTTTCACTAACCTGCTCGGCCTGAATCTCACCACCCCGGACGCGGGTAGCTACACCAATGCCGATGCCAATGGCGGCAAGATCACCAAGGTTCTCAACACCTCGATCCTCGACATCACTTGGGCGTACAACCCGCTGTCGGATGTTCCCACCACACTCAATCCGTTGTCCTGGGCCAACTCAGCGGCCGCCGGAGTGTTCCTCACCTATCTCCTCCCGAGCGAGGACAACAACATCGGGGAACACGTACTGCCGCAGTTGGTGGTCGGCATTGCCGACGGCGTGAAGGTGATGATCGACCCCACTGGGGGCCAGGGCCTCAACATGGTGCCCGGATGGCAAGACTTCGTTAAAACTGTCAAGGATTTGGACTTCCTACACCTGGGTTTCGGCAAGTGGCTCGACAGCGTCACCAACGCGACCAAGTTCCCCGGCAACGCCACGTACATCACTTATGACTCCGGCAATCTCCCGCTGCTTGAGCCGTTCCGGATGGTTCCGCATCTGCTCAATCTCGCTCCGGGCGTTCACATCCCGACTCCGCTGACCGACAGCGTCGAAGACGCGCTGCGCAAGATGGTCAACATGGGTTACCAGGACGTCGACCCCACCACCCTGGAGCGCACGTTCAACGAAGCCGGTGACCAGGCCTATCTGTGGCACTCCCCGCTCACCCCGACGCAGCAGCTGGCGGCGGTTCAGACGGTCTTCGACGCATTGGTCGACGGCATTCAGGACAATGCCCTGAACCCGGAGGCCTGGACTCCGACGCTTCCGGGCGCGGACTTCAAGCCGATCGTGCAGAACGCCGTATCCGTGGCGGTCGCCAAGGCAATGCGCGACGCTCTGGAGGGTATTCAGAAGGGCGTCGCCGACCCGATGTTCGACGCCGTCGAGAAGGGCCTGGCTCCGGTCACCCACGCTCTCGATGACATCAACGCTCAGGTCGAGACAGCCATCGACAACATGCTCAAGGTCAACGGATCCACGGCCAACAAGTCCGGCGCCCAGGCGATCACCTCGGTCCCGTCTAGCGGCAGCCAGTTGAGGACGCTCAGCATCGAGGCCGCCGAGACGGATACCAACGCCAAGTCCACGCCGCTCAAGGACACACTCAAGGACGCGCTCAAAGACGTCGGCCTGGACCAGGATTCGTTGAAGGACAACGACATCTCCAAGACCGTCACGAAGCTCTCGGAGTCCGTCAAGACCAAGCCTGAGGCCAAGGCCAAGGCCCGTCACGCAGCCGACGCGAACGATCCGCTGAAGAAGTCGGTGAAGGAGACGGTCGCGAAGGTGCAAGGCGCGGCCAAGGAGGTCAAGGACACCGTCGACAAGGCCGAGAAGAAAGTGGAGAAGGCCGCCAAGGATGCCGCCGGCTCACTGAAGAAGAGCGCTCCCAAAACCAAGGCCAAGACCGACAAGTCGGAGAAGAAGTCTGACGCGGCCGCGTAGTCGCTGACCGCCCAGGCCGCAGGCGTTGTCTGATGACGACGCCTGCGGCTAGCTGCTCATGAGTGGGCTCAGATGAATCCGAACGCGGGGAAGCCGTAGAACTCTTCCTCGCCCGGGTACACGCCTGGCGTCGAGTCGATTTGGACGTTGCCTTCAGACGCGCAGTCAGTGGTCTGTCCACCGGCAATCGAGCTTCCACCAGTTACCTCGCACTGCGGCAGCAGCGAGGGGTCGGCAGAGGCGGCGGGCGCACCCAGGACCGCAATCGCGGCGCCGACGCCCGCGGCACCGAGAACCAGGAACTTAGGCATCAGCGACATAGCGAGTGTTTCCTTCCTTCTGGGTCGACCTCACGTCGACCTGGCACGCGGAATTGTCGTGCACGTTATCCTTGCCGCAAACATAGACCACCGCACGTCACCGCATCCGACGATCGAGGAGTCCCATGAACCGTGTAAGGCATTCACTGACCCGCGCCACTGTGGTGTTGTTGGGAGCCGGCGCGATGGCCATCGGGGCTTCGGCTACCGCAGCGGCCGAGCCGCCGAACTGCACCACGGCCGACGTCACCGCGGTGATGGGCGACGTGTCATCGAATATGAGTGGCTATCTGTTCACTCACCCCGACGTCAACGCGTTCTTCACCGGACTACAGGGCCAAGCCAAGTCCGCGGCCGCCGAGCAGACGAAGACCTATCTCAACAACAATCCTCAGGTGCGCTCCGAGATGGATGCGATCCGCAGACCCGCGATCGACCTGCGCAACCGCTGCAACATCCCGCTCGAAGCCCAGATCTCCGGCGTCATCTAGAGCCGCCTAATCGCTGACAGCCCCGGGGACGCGTCGGTAGCGTGGCCCACATGCCACGCACTGTGCTCGTCACCGGGGCGACCGGCACTCTCGGCCACCATGTGGTGCCCGAGGCGACCGAGGCCGGCCATCATGTCCGGGCGTTGAGCCGCCGGGAGCGAGTCGGCTACACGGGCGTCCACTGGCACCAGGCCGACTTGCTCAAGTCCGACGGTTTGGACGCCGCGCTCGACGGCGTGGACGTCGTCCTCCATTGCGCCACTCAGGCCACCGGTAGTAAGGACATCAGGGCCGCCCGAAATCTGATCGAGGCTGCGCGACGCAAGGGCGTCGGACACCTCATCTATATCTCCATCGTCGGGATCGACGACATCCCGCTTCCTTATTACAAGACCAAGCTGCGGGTCGAGCAGGCACTCGAATCATCCGGTGTCGGGCACACGATCCTGCGCGCCACACAGTTCCACGAGCTAATCGAAAAGACGTTCTCCGCGCAGCGTTTCTCGCCCCTTTTGTGGGCGCTGCGCGACGTCAAATTCCAGCCGATCGACACCCGCGATGTGGCCACCCGATTGGTCTCTTTGATCGATTCAGAACCCGCCGGGCGGGTGTCTGACATCGGCGGGCCGAGCATTCACAGTCACCCAGAATTGGGACAGATGTATCTCTCAGCACACAACAGCGTGCGTCGCGTGGCCAGATTCACCCTGCCCGGTCGCATCGTCGCCGGTTACAGGTCGGGAGCCAATCTGACCCCGGAAAATGCGATCGACGGCGTATCGTTCCAGGACTATTTGGACACGGGCGGATAGATCATCTCCGCCGAGCAGGCGTCACTGTCGCAACCATGGCGACACAGTTTCCCCATCGGTCTTGCATGTGACAGCGATCGTCGTAGGCTCGACAGCGATGAGCACTTCAGCGCCGCAGGGCAGGTCGATGCGGGCTGCCGACACCGACCGCATTCAGGTGGCGCAGCTGCTCACTGATGCTGCCGCCGCGGGCCGGCTGCCTATGACCGAGTACGAGGACCGGCTAGCAAAGGCTTACGCGGCTGAGACCTACGACGATCTGGCGCGCCTGAGCCGCGACCTACCCGGCGCGGTGAACTGTTCGGCCGGCCACTGTCGGCCTGCGCCCTCGACGCTGCTGCTGGCGATCATGAGTGGGTTCGAGCGCCGGGGCCGGTGGAACGTGCCGAAGAAGCTGACGACGTTCGCGCTCTTCGGCGGCGGGGTGGTCGACCTTCGCTACGCCGATTTCACCGCACCCGATGTCGAGGTCCGCACCTATTCGATCTTCGGCGGGCAGACCATCCTGGTGCCACCCGAGGTGAATGTGGATCTCGACGGCACGGGCGTGATGGGGAACTTCGATCACAGCGTCGACGGGGACGGCACGGCCGGCGCCCCGCGTGTCCACATTCGTGGCTTCTCGCTGTGGGGCAGCGTCAGCGTCAAACGCAAGAAGCGCCGCAACCAGACCGATTAGCGCGCGACCCTTTCCGTCAGGCGTGCGCCTTCGGCTCTGACGATCGTGCGACCGAATCAAACTCGCCCAGTACCGACGCGGTGGATCCGTCCGGCAGGACGGTGACGATTTCCTCGGCGACCCGCCCCAGCGTCTGGTCTGCGGGGTTGTCCACGGTGACGAGCAGCAGATAACTGTTGGCCTGCCGCATTCCTTCGGCGCTGAGCAAGTCGAACGCGAGGACGTTTCCCGCGCGGGTGGGTGGCCGGTCCGGCAGGGACTCCAGGAAGGGTTTCAGCCCCGTCAGCAGGGCCTCCTCCTGATCATCCAGACCGTGGTCGAGCGGTGGCGGAACCTTCAGCGCGATTGCCCACGTGGTCATTGCTGCTCTCCTCTCGTGAAATCTGTCGATTTCGACGCTAGGGTCCGTGCACCGCGGTGATCGCGCGTAGCTCGCTACTCGGATTTCTGTGCGCATCAACGAAAACGGGCGGGCCCGAAGGCCCGCCCGTCTCTGTGCCTGACAGATCAGTGGTTGCAGCTCGCGGCGGCGACACAGGTCAACGACTTGTTCGCGTTGGAAGGCTTTGCGCTCGACACCTTGGCGGTCGGGCCGTCCCCGGCGATGGCCTTGGGCAGGGTGCCCGGCAGGTCCTTCTCGTCCGGGAGGAGCTTGTTGCCGAGGTACTGGTTCGAGTACTTCTGCGTCTGGTTGTAGTAGTACTTGCCGGCGTTGACGTTCAGCTCCCCCTGGACCACACCGTTGGTGCCCTTGCTGGGATCGGCGTAGTTCGCCGTGCCGAAGTTGGTGTGGTAGACCTCGCCCAACGGGCTGTCGTCGAGGGTCTTGTTGACACCAGGCGTCTGGTTGAAGACCTTGTCGCCGACGGCCTGCGCCGCCCGCACTCCCGGCGCGGGGTTGTCGAAGGCGGGCCTGCCCACCGCATCGCCGGACTTGCTGGAGTCAGCGGACGCCAGACCGGTCGGCAAGGCCACCGCCAATGCACCGCCCGCGATGACGCCCCCAACCAACGTCCGCGTCCGCACCGACCGCTCGGACATCTTCCGATGTTTTGCCATGCCTGTTACCTCTCGTGAGTGGCGTTGCGCCGCAGCTAGATTGGGGCCAAGCAGCTGACATTGCCACCGGCCCGCCAGCGAACCTAAGGCACCACGGACACCGGCGATAGGTAGTGGCGACGTTGTTCATTTGCTGTTCGGCACATGATCATGAGAATTCACAGCTCGTACACAGGAACCGTCCAAACACGTGAAAACGCAACGGCCCCCTCCATTTTGGAGGGGGCCGTTGCGTGAGATCAGGCGTTACTTGTCCTTGTTGTCCTTGGTGCCCTTGTTGTCCTTGGTGTCGCTGTGGGCGTTGCCGGCCTTGGTCCCTGAGGCGGATCCGGAGGCGCTGTCGGTGTCACCCTTGGCGGTGTCACCCTTGGTGGTCTCCTGCTTGCTAGCACCGGCCTTGGTGGTGGGCTTGAATGCCTTCTCAAGGCTCTTCGTGGCATTCTCGACGAACTTCTCACCGGCCGACTTCTTGCGCTCGGTGGTGCGCGATTTGGGAGCGAACTTGTTCGGGGTCTTGGTCGCAGTACCGGCGTCAGTCGACTCGGCGCCACTGGGCTTCGCCTCGACCGACTTCTGCTCCTCGGCCGACTTCTCCTCGGCTGCAGCCTCTTTGACGTCCGCAACCTCTTTGACAGTGGTCGCGGTCTTTGGCGTCAGATCCAGGCCCAAGTCCAGCTTCGGCAGCTTGGGCAGCTCGAACTTCGGAGCCTCGGGCTTAGAGACCTCGACAGGCGTGACCGTCTCGGTGCCGCCCGCAGCGGTCTCGTCGACCGCGCTTTCCTCGTCCTTGACTTCAAGGGCGTCGACGAGCTTGGCGCTGTCTACGGCTGCCGCATCCTCACCCTTGAGATCGAGGCTGATGAGCTTCTTCAGCGCTGGCAACGCTTTGTCAGCCGACGCGAGTACCGCGGTCGAGCTCTTGGCACTCGCGACATCCGACTCAGCCTCAGTCTCAGGGGGTTCGGTCTCAGAACCGGGCGCAGGCGCGCCCAGCACCCGATCAACAACGTAGTTGATGATGCCGTCGATCCCCTGGTTGTACTCTTTGCCACCGTCTTCGAGAGGCCCGCCGAAGAAGAAGATGTTTGTTGCGGCAGCCAAATCGGGGCCGGCCAACGGGACACCACTGGCGACCAAACTGAGCACCACCCCGGTGTAGGTCAGCCAGTTGTGCGACAGATCCTCCGCTACCGCCAGGGCCTGACCGACCGGGCCACTGATCCCTCCGGTCAGCTCAGAGGCCACCGCCCGGAAGGTCTCCTCGATACCCGCCTCGAAGAAGTACGGGTTGACGTTGTTGTACAAGAACGACGCGGCGTCCGAGATGAACGGCACTGCCGACTGCACGGCCTCGTCCAGGATCTGGTCACTCAGGTAGTAGGCAAGGCCGACCAGGCCGTCACGGTAGACCCCGCCCGAGATGGGCGCGGTGCCGTAGACGGGCTCGTCCCCGTCCCCGTTCACGAGCTGGAGGTTGCCGTCTTCATCTGGCACATAGATATCGGCATCGCCGATGACGGGGTTCCCATCCTCGTCCAGGTACGCGTTAAGCGAGCTCCCCTTTGCGTTCAGAGCCCGCGCGTAGAGAGGGTTGCCGTCCGCGTCCTCCCCAACTTGCACGTAAAGCTCATGCAAGCCGTAGGTTGAGCCCCCGTAGTACGGGTCGTAGGTGCCACCGACAATGCCGCCCCAGCTGTCAACCCTGAAGAAGATGTCGGAGATCGTTTGGACGTCGATATCGCTGAGCGCCAATAGATTCAGCTCGCTGACGGTGACCGATTTCTTCGGCGTCAACGCCGCCGCATCGCTAGCTGCGATCGCGATGTTCGCCGGGGTCATCAGCCCCGGTGTCGCAGCGACAATGGCAGCTGCACTCGCGAGCACAACGCCAGTGGTGACGAGCGGACGGACTGCCATATGGGTGTGGCCCCTTATCTCGAGCGTGGGCGGATTCCTGAGAACCCATGCAGATACCTGCGTAGAACCTTAAAAGTCCTTGAGAAGGGTAATTCCCGGCCCCCCGGCCCGCAACCTCTATCCAGGCGCAACAGGAGTCCCTTGCGCACCGTCGCCCCGCATCTTTTGCGTGGCGACGGTGGCCAATATTTCGATGCAGAACGGGGCGTTCCCGGTCGGCCCAGGAGCAGCTAATTACGAATACCGTTGCCGCGGAGCCCACTGAGCGCAAAGATGCGGGTGGCGGCCCGCGGAAATCGTTGCGCGAAGACCTGGCGTACCGATGCGGCACACTCGCGCAGGCATCCGAGCCAGGTCGGGCCGAGACCGCTCATATCCCTAGTTCAGGCCGCATGATGCTCGCGCCGGCCCGGCACGGATCCGCGGTCACTCAGCGCGACCCCCGGTGCCCTATCTCCAATCACGGTGAGTCGGGCCGCCCCGCCGTGCGGGGCCCGCGGAAGTCAACCCAACCACCGCCGCGAGGAAGCGACGGCGGCCACCATTGATGCAAATCGGCATTTCCCGAAAAGCGCGGCAGACGGATAGGAAAGGAACCTCCCTTACGGAGAGGTAAATAAGCCCAGGTCACGGGCTCGGCAGCGAACATTCTGACCAAGCTCAGAACCTGAGAAGAACCTGAGATTGCGTTGAGCGGCCACCGGCGAGATTCGTCACCTAACCGACACAGGCGAAAACACGATGACCCCTGCCGAAGGGCAGGGGCCATCGTGTGCGAGCGGGTGATTACTTGTCGCTGCCCTCGCCCGAGTCCTTCTCGCCGCCGGTGGCATTCTTGACGGCCTCGCCCAGCTTCTTCAGGAACTTGCTGCCGTTGGACTCGCCCTTAGCCTTGATCCACCGATGAATGGGCTGGTTGTTGGGGTGTCGGAATGAGGAAAGTGCCCTCTGAGCTGGAAAGATTGGTGTTCTCTACGCAACAATCCGACCAGCACAAGAAAGGCACTTCCAGTGCGAGTGTCCCACACGTTCGGTCCCGACTCCGCGGTGTTCGACGAGGACAACCTCGTGTCGTGCGCCGGGCTGGTCCCGGTGATGGCCCTGGCCGAGCAAGCTGGCCTGACACGGTTGTTGGACAACACAATTCACATCAGGTCGTCTCGGGTCAAGTCCGGGGCGGCTAACCCTCGATCCACCGATGAATCGCCTGTTCGGAGGGTGTTGATGTAAGGAAAGTGCCCTTTGAGCTGGGATGATTGGAGTTACCACACTTCGATCAGCCCACGTTCAGAAAGGCGCTTCCGGTGCAAGTGTCCCATAGGTTCGCCGTGTCGTCGGCGGTCTTCGATGATGCACATCTCGTGTCGTGCGCCGGGCTGGTGCCGGTGATGACCCTGGCCGACCAGACCGGTCTGTCGCAGCTATTGGCCGACAAGATCCGGTTCACCTGTGAGCGGATCCGTTCGGCCGCGGCCCATCCGTCACCGAAGCTGACCACGCTGATCGCCGGGATGTGCGCCGGCGCGGACAGCATTGATGACCTAGACGTTGTGCGCTCGGGTGGGATGAAGACCCTCTTCGGTGGTGTGTACGCCCCGTCGACGATCGGAACCTTATTGCGGGAGTTCACCTTCGGGCATGCCCGCCAGCTCGAATCTGTCCTGCGCGAACACCTGGCCGCGCTGTGCGGGCGTGTCGATCTGTTGCCCGGCGCCGACGGACGGGCGTTCATCGACATCGACTCACTACTACGCCCGGTCTACGGGCACGCCAAGCAGGGCGCCAGCTACGGACACACC
Organism: Mycobacterium sp. 134; assembly: GCF_048282715.1. Classification (NCBI taxonomy): domain Bacteria; kingdom Bacillati; phylum Actinomycetota; class Actinomycetes; order Mycobacteriales; family Mycobacteriaceae; genus Mycobacterium; species Mycobacterium sp. 134. The sequence continues at coordinate 1,278,353 of NZ_JBLVUN010000008.1, read as the reverse complement.
AAGATCGCCGGCAGGCAGATCCTGCGCAAAGGCCTCTCACCGTTGATCACCACGATCAGCACCGACCACGGTGCGCCGGTGATCGCCGGGGCGAGGTTGCGGGCGGGCAAGGCCAACTCCGGCAAGGGCGCAGCCCGCATGATCGCTCAAGCGGCCGCTACCGCCCGTGCTGCCGGGGTCACCGGGCAGATCCTGGTGCGTGGCGATTCGGCCTACGGCAATAGCACCGTGGTCACCGCCTGCCACCGAGCAGGTGTCCGGTTCTCGCTGGTGCTGACCAAGACCGCAGCAGTTGCCGCCGCCATTGACGCAATTCCCGAGACCGCGTGGACCCCGGTGAACTATCCCGGTGCTGTGCGTGACCCCGACACCGGCGCCTGGATCTCCGATGCCGAAGTCGCCGAAACCACCTACACAGCCTTCGGTTCCACCAAGACTCCGGTGACCGCCCGGTTGGTCGTGCGCCGGGTCAAAGACGCGCGGTTCCTCGATGCGCTGTTTCCGGTGTGGCGGTACCACCCGTTCTTCACCAATTCCGACGAACCCGTCGACGCCGCTGACATCACTCATCGCCGCCACGCCATCATCGAAACCGTGTTCGCCGACCTCATCGACGGACCTTTGGCGCACATGCCCTCGGGGCGGTTCGGCGCGAACTCGGCCTGGATCCTGTGCGCCGCGATCGCCCACAACCTGCTGCGCGCCGTCGGCGTCCTGGCCGGAGGTGCCCACGCGGTCGCCCGCGGGGCGACACTGCGCCGCAAGATAATCACTATCCCGGCCCGCCTGGCCCGTCCGCAACGCCAACCTATCCTGCACCTACCAGCGCACTGGCCCTGGACAGAGCACTGGCTCACGTTGTGGCGCAACACCATCGGCTACAGCCCACCAGAAATCGCCACCACCTGACCATATGCCGAAAGGCCCGACCGGAGCGCACAGGAACAGCTGGACAGACCAGCAGATACCCCCTGCCCGCGACCAGGACCAGCCCTCAACAGCCCAGCGAGGCACACCTACCCCAATTCATCAGTGGATCGAGGCTTAGGCTTGCCGTCACCGAAGAGGATGGGCGGCGTGACCTTGTTGCCGGTCTTGGTATCGGTGCCCGTCTTGGCCTCGTCCTTGCCTTCACCCTTTGACTCGTCTTGAGTCGCAACCTCTTTCACCTGAGCCTTGGGCTTTTGAACCAGATCAAGCTTCGGCGGGTCGAACTTGGGTGCCTCGAACTTCGGAGCCTCAGGCAGCTTGGGCGCCTCAAACTTCGGGGCTTCGATCTTGGGCAGTTCGAACTTCGGCGTCGCAATCTTCAATGGTTCGGGCTTCGTCTCCTCCACCACGGGCGTGCCCTCGGTACCCCCCTCGACGCTTCCTTCCTCTTCGACCGTGCCCTGGTCCTTGACCTCGACATCCTTGAGGAGCGTGGGCTCGGTGGAACCTTCCAGCTTCTCCGCGAGCTTCTTCCACGGCGACTCGACGTCCAACTTCGGCGTCGGCAAGCTCAGCAGCTTGCTGAAGTTCGGCAGGCCGGTGGAGGTGGGGGTAGTGGGTTCCGGCTCGGCTGTGGTCTTGGCCAGCAGCACCGCGTCCTCGGAGCTCGTATCGAACGTCTGAACTGGGTTGCCGTCGAGCGGATTGAGGAAGTTCGGGTCCGGCGTCGGGGTCTGCTGAGCAATCGCATCGACGATGTAAGTGATCGCGGCGGTGATGCCGGTGTTGACGCCGTAGCCGAAGAAGAACGAGTTTGTGAGCCCGTAGGCGTAGCCATCCTGCGGCAGGTTGTCGAGGAGCAGATTGCCGACGAGTTGCGTTGCGCCACCATCGAAGAAGTCGTTGACACGCTTGGCCAGATCGAGCCGACCGGTCGGGTCAACGTCGTCGATCGCGTTAGCGACGACGAGGATGGCCTGGCGCGCGAGCTCGGTGAAGCCACCCTCGAAGAAGATGTTGTCGATCGGTCCCAGAGGCAGGATGTTGTCACTGAGGTAATACGCGAGCCCAGTGAATCCGTCCTTACAGACCGCGCCTGTGGCCGTGCAGTTACCGGGATCGTCCTGCAGTACCGGTTCGCCTTCGGAGTCATAGAACTGAATGGGATCACCATCGGGACTGAGATCCCCGGTCGTCGCAGGCGTCACTCCGTTTTCGAGGAAGAGCTGATTACCCTCCGCGTCGTATAGCGGGTCGGTTCCGCCCGCCTGATAGACGGCGGGCACTTGCCCGGCCGTGTCGGTGTACGCAGTCGCCGCGACCTGGCCCGGGAACCAGAGACCGCCATAACCCTGAGTGAACGACTGCCACGCGCCCTGCAGCGACAGCGCGAGCAGGTGGATCTGCTCTTGGGTCAACGTCTTGTGCGCTTCGACCGCAGCCGCAGTCGGGGAGGCAACGGTGACCGCACTGTGCGGGACGAACAGAGCGGGGGCCCCAGCAACGATCGCGCCGGCGCTGACAAGTGCGACACCGGTGGTGACGAGCGGACGTACAGCCATACGCGTGGCCCCTTTTTCCTGAGCGTGAGCCGGGCTCCGAAGGCCCGTGCTGGTACCGGAGTACAACTTAGAAACTCCTGAGAATGCTAAGTCCCGGTATCGCCTCCCGCAACCTCTATAGACGCAGGAGGTTAGCCACTTTGCCAACGCCATGCACTCACTTGAGCGGGGCTGTGTCGACAAATTTTCCAATGCAAATTCAACCGCTGCATTTCGGCGGTTCCCAGCGACGCCCGGTACGTCGCTGACCGCCGGGTTCGCCCGCACAAATGCGCGGTCAGCCGCTCATACAACACGCGGAACAATCGACATATTGGTTGCCGCAGCACATCAGGCCACGACCCATCGAGGCAAGGCCCGAAGCTCAGGCCATCTCCACACCAACCACACATAACCGATGTTCACGTCGGCGTGGCGTGCGACTCGCAAGTCGCCGTTCGGCCGAGGCTCCTCCCGACAAGCGCGCTCACGCCCAGTCGGGGAACCGGCCTTTTTGCTACCGACGCGGCCGCGTAACAGCACTCCCAGATTGACCCGCCCATTGTTTGCAAGGGATGGCACGAAATGCATTATTTGCATTCGCAACAACAACGGGATGTCAGCCCCTGAGGAGTTGGTCCCGCGCGTTAACTGATGGTGAACAACTCGTGTCCGGCAGCGCCGACATGAAACCGCGTCAGCAAAGTCCCGGACCTGAGAAAAACCTGAGATCGGCTCAGTCGGCAGACGACTCGTCGCCTGTATCCGGCGTATGGGCCGACTTCGTCGCTGCCTCGCCTCGCAGCTTCTTGGTCCAGGCGCGCACCCCGTCGACCACCGGCCCGCCGGACCTGCGCGGGCCCGAAGCCCGATCGCGGCCCAGCGCTTTCGGGGAGAAGTCCAGACTCTTCCGCAGCACCGGGCGGGTGGTCGGCTCCGCCTCAGGCTCCGCTGCAGGAGCGATCGCAGAAGCCGGCGCCGGTTCGGACGCCGACCGGGCCGCCGAACCGCCGTCACGCAGAATGTTCGCGCCTTCCTCGACCCCGGCGGTGAAGTCGTGGACGAACCGCTCGGTCTCCTGGCGGGTCGGGATCAGCCGGGCCGGCGTGTACTTCTGCGGGTTGGCCAGTGGGTCGTTGTCGGCATACCCGTAATCGACCACCGCTCGAAGCGACGGGGTGGCCGCGTCGGCCAGCAGGTTGCCCGGCTCCCCGAACGCCCGCAGCGGTGAGACCAGCGGCAGGTTCTCCGACTCGTAGCCGACGTAGGTGGTGTCGTCGACTCTGCTGATCCGCACAGTGCCGTCGGCCGTCTGGCGCACCACGGTGCCACCGCTGTCCAGCGTTTCCTGGCAGGTGGCATCGCAGTCGCGCACATTGCCGTCGGCGTCGATCGGGAAATCCAGGCTGTCCTGCTGGAGTCGACGGTCCAGGTAAGCCATCAACGAGTTGGCCATCGCGGGCGCGTTCCACAGGTAGGCGGGAATGTTGGAGTTGATGTCGTACTCGTAGACCACGTTGACCACCGGCACGCCCGGGTCCGTCGGCGTCGGGATCGGGTTCACCCCGATCGCCGCGAAGAACGGCAGCCGCGTGCCGAATCCGCCGTTGGGGCTCGCCACGTTGTTGTCGAGCACATACAGCTTGGGCTGGGTGACCACGGGATCGTGCGTCAGCTTGCCGTAGGTCAGCAACAGGCTCACATTCGCCGCGCCCCAGCCCGATGACAGCACCACATTGTCGTCGCCGCTGTTGTCCTGGATCGCCCGGTAGACCCCGAACGGGCCGGTGAAGAAGTTCGCGACAATGGGCTCGTCCTGCCCCTGCCGGTACAGCCCGCCGTAGAAATCGGCCACGCCGTCACCGGTCGGGTTCGTCGAACTCGCACCGATGATGAGCGCCGACAGCTGAACCGCGGTCATCGGCTGCGTCGCCCCGAGCGCAGTCACGGTCGCCAGCGCCATCCCACCGAGAAGGGATGCCGGCAACACGCGTCCACCCAAGCGTTGTGCCATGGCGCCGCCTCTCAGCCCAGTTCGAATGAGCAGAAGCTACCCGACGGCAAACGGCAACGTCAGCCAATGCGGGCTAGCGCGGCATCGCGATCCGCAACCCGGCCAGCATCACCTGGGCGTCGGCCATGTAGGTCTTGTTGTTGGGCGCGGTGCTCTGCGTCATCGCCACCACGTTCCACACCCTCGACCCGAGTGGCACCATCACGGTCACCGCGGTCACGTAGATGGTCTTGGCGGCGTCGCCGGGCGGGATCGTGTAGTTGGCCATCAGCGCCGGGAACCCACAGATCTCCGTCGGCACCTGGGTGATGTCCTGTCCGCCACCGGCTTCGAAGCCCTTGATGCTGTCGTTCAGCAGATCCCTGGGTGGCCGGTCACCGTCAGTGGCGTCCGCCGTGGCCACCGACAGGGCCGGGTTGGTCACGCCATCGCTGAGCGACACATTGCGCAGCACCAACCTGACTGCCCCCGTGGCCAACTCGGGAACCGGTTCCCAGCCCGGAGGCTGGGCGATGCGCACCCTGGGATCGTCCGGCCCGGTCCCGGACAGTTCGATCCACCGATCCGAATGCAATTGCTCGCAGGGCTGCGCCTTGTAGGCGGGCAGGCCCGGCACGCCGGGAGAACTCTGCGAGCCGGAAGGCTCGAATCCGGCCGTCACCGTGCCTTCTATCGTGTGCGAGCATCCGCTGAGAAACAGCCCGGCCGCCAACGCGACCACTCCGGCGACATCACGCCCGGCAACTCGCCTCAAGAACCCGCCCCTCCGTCACTGTGGCTGCCACACTCACATGACGCCCACGGTCTGTCAATTCGCCGATTTGCTGCTCCTTGCCCGATCTTGACGGAATACAGGCAATTTCAGGCTTTCCTGTCCGCCTCTCGCGTTTGCCAATCGGAATCCGCCGGGCTCACATGTCAGTCATATCACCAACACATCGCACACCCAATTCGGAGCGGTTGAGTGGTGTCATCACCCAGACAGAGGAGCCTCCGATGCCATCAGCCACGCCGTACCCCGAGGTGGTCCTCGTCCTCGATGCCGGGACCGACGAGGGCTACCGTCAGGCCCGCATTCTGCTGCAATCCGGTCACCGAGTCGCGGTGACCGCCCGCCAGGTCACCCAGCTGACCCGAATCATCCACGGATTCCCCAGTTCTCAGGTGTTCGCGATCGCGGCCGACACCTCCGACCCCGCGCAGCTCGATCGGGTCATCGAGCGGGTGCGACAACGCTTCGGCCACCTGGTCGACCGGATCGTTCACGCCGATCGTGAGAGCTACCGGTTGTCCTTGGCTTCCTGACGCCCAAATCAACGCACTGGTCGATTCGCCGGCCGCGTTTCAACCATTGCGTTGATCTGGAGGGGATTTCACCAAAGAGGGAGCCAAGCCGGACTCCGCTGCGTCCAACGAGTGTGCAGATTCCTTTCATCGGCAGCGACGCCGTGGCCGCGGGAGTGCTCACCAGAGCGCACCTGCGCAGCCAGTATCGGCAGCTCTATCGCGGCGTATACATCCCCCGGCGCCACGATCCGTCGCTGCGCGAGCGCATCGTCGGCGCATCGCTCGGCGCCCCGCACGCAGTCATCACCGGAGTCGCCGCGTCGGCGATGTACGGCGCGAAATGGGTCGGTGACGCCGTACCCATCGAACTCATCACCACGAACCGGCAACAGCGCGGGCTGATCGTCCGGCGCGAGACACTGCACCTCGACGAGTGGCACACGATGGGCGGTATCCGTGTCGCAACACCGGAGCGGACTGCGTTCGATCTCGCCCGACATCTCCCCCGCGACAAGGCGGTCCGACGGATGGACGCCCTCGTCAGCGCCCGTCCCGTCGCGCTCGAAGACGTCATGCTGATCGCGAAGAGTCATCCCGGCGTGCGTGGGCTGCGACGCTTGCACACCGCACTCCCGCTCGTCGACGGCGGCGCCGAGTCTCCGAAGGAGACCTGGCTGCGGCTCTTGTTCATCGACGGCGGGTTACCGCGGCCCACCACCCAATTCACGGTGTACGACGACGACGGCAGCTATGTCCGCCGCATCGACATGTGCTGGGAGCAGTACAAGGTCGGTGCCGAGTACGACGGTGAACAGCATCTGACGAGCCGTCGCCAGTACGTCCTGGACGTTCAAGTCGAGCGGGTGCTGCGCCGGCTCGGCTGGCACGTCATGCACGTCATCAAAGAAGATCGCGGGGCGGACATCGTCGAGCAGGCCCGCGCCGCGCTGCTGTCACGAGGCTGGCGACCTCACCGAAAACAACGCAGCGGTTGAAATCGCGTGCCGGAATCGACCTCTGCGTCGCACTCGGCGCAAGTCAGCGCACTCGGCGCAAGTCAGCGCCGACGCGAATGCAGGTAGTCGCCGACCACCGCGGCACCCAGGCCGTCGAGATCGGGCACGACCACCCGGCCCTGCACCCGACGAGCCACCTGGTCGATGAACCGGGCGAGACCGGGATCGGAGCCCAGCCGGAAGATCGTCACCTGTGCACCGAGTCGGGCCACCTCGTCGAAACCACGCACGGTGTGGGCGATGGTGCGCGGATGTGGCGGGTAGTCGAAGAACACCGACGACCCTTCACCGTCACCGAAATCCTCCAGGTGCGCGGTGGGCTCACCATCGGTCACCACGAGCACGACCGGCTGGGCATTGGGATGACGACGCAGATGCCGGGTCGCCAGCGCCAGCGCATGGTGCAGGTTGGTGCCCTGCTCGTACACACCCTCCAGCCCGGTCAGCTCACCCGCGGTCACGGTGCGGGCATAACGGCCAAAGGCGATGATCTGCAACTCGTCTGACCGGAACCGGGTGCTCACCAGATGGTTGAGCGCGAGTGCCGTGCGCTTCATCGGCAGCCAGCGGTTCTCCATCACCATCGAGAACGACGTGTCCACCAGCAGTGCCACACAGGCCTGGGTACGGGTCTCGGTCTCGGAGATCTCCACATCCTCGACCGCGAACCGGATGGGCCGTTCCACGGTTCCGGTACCGGCCTGGCGCAGCACGGCATTGGTCACCGTGCGGGTGACGTTCCACGGCTCGGTGTCGCCGAACTGCCAGGGCCGGGTGGCCCCGGTCAGCTCCCCGGCCGCTCCGGCCCGGCGGGTGTCGCGTTCGCCGTGCCGGCCCGAAAGTCGCTGTGCCACATCACGCAACGCGGTCTGGCCGAGCTGACGCATGGCCTTGGGCGACAGCCGCCACTGCCCGTCGGAGCCGCGGTCGATGAAACCCTGGTTCACCAGGGCCTTTTCCAGCTCGGACAGGGTGCGGGCGTCGATCGCGGCGTCCTCACCGAGCTGACGGGCCAGCGCCTCGAGGTCGACGTCGTCCATCGACGCCCCGGCGTAGCTCTGGGACAGCGCGTCGGCCAGCTGCTCCAGCTCGGCGATGTCGGACAGCGCCTGGGCGCCCTCACCCATGCCCAGCGGATCACCACCGGAGAAGCGCTCCGAGCCGGTCCAATCCTCACCGGGCCGGGCGGCCTGCAGGTGTGAGTCGAGACGGTCCAGCGCGTTCATCAATGACGGCGAACCGAAAGCCTGCTGCGCCAGGGCATCCAGTTCGGCGCGCTGCTCGGCCGACAGGCTGTTGCGGAACCGCTGCGCCGCGGCGGCCCGCTTTGCCAGCGAGTCCAGCAGCTCGTCGATGTTCTGCGGGCCCTCCGGGAAGAACTCGCCGTGCTTGTCCATGAACTGTTCGAAGTCCTCGGCCGAATCTTTCCCCTGGGAGTGCTTGTCCAGCAGGTCGTTCAGATCGTCGAGCATGTCGTTGACACGCTGCCGGTCCTCGTCGGTGGCGTTCTCCAACGCCTCCTTCATGCCCGCGAAACGCTGATCCAGCATCTCGCGGCCCAGCAGATCCTTGATCTGCTCGTACTTCTGCCTGGCTTCGGGGCTGCGCCAGTCATAGTCGGCGAGCTCCTGAACGGCCTTGGCCGGCGACGGCGAGAGCGCCTCCATCTGCAGTTCGCCGAACCGCGCATTGTCGTCGAGGGCGCGGGCCAGCTCCTTGCGTTCGGCCAGCACCGCCTCGTCGAGCAGCTTCTTGATCTCCTGCAGCGTGCCGTCAAGGTTGTGTCGCTGCAGCAACTCCCGGCGTTTCCGGTTGGCCTCGGCGGCCAGCCGGTCGGTGCCGCGCATGCCCTCGGTACCGCGGCGCATCAGCTCGGAGAGCGCTCGGCGCGGCGAGCTGCCCTCCATCACGTTCTGACCGATCTGTTCGAGGGCGTCGCGCAGATCGATCGGCGGTGCCAGCGGGTCGGGGCCACCGCTGTATCGCGAATACCGCGAGGTGTGCCCGTGTCCCCGGCCGGGATCAGCCATAGACCGTCTCTCCCTCCCCCGTCACCTTGTCCACACGCTTGGCCAGATAAAGGGCCTCCAAAGCCAATTCGACCGCCGCGGCCCGCTGACCGACCGACACCGCACCCAACCGCGAGGCGATCGCGTCGATGGCGGGCAGATCTGGCAGGGCGGCCAGGACATCCTTGGCCGACACCCGCTCACCGGTGGTCACCGGGGAACCCTCCTCGACCGCGGTGACCAGCGGGGCGACGTCGATGCCGCCCAGCAGCCGCTGAGCGGTGTCGGCGGTGGCGCGGCGCAGCAGGTGCTCCAGCACCGCCTGCTCGCGTCCCTCCTCGCCCGTCTCGAACTCCAATTTGCCGCGCAGCACGTCGATCACGGTGGACAGGTCCACCACCCGGGCCACCGGATCGTCCTCGCCGAGAATCGCCGAGCGGTGCCGCGCCGAGGCCGCCACCGTCTCGGCCGCGGCGATCGCGAACCGCGCAGACACACCGGACCGCTGATCGACAGAGTTCGATTCACGCAGATTGCGGGCGAATCGGGCCAGCACGCCGAGCAGGTATTCGGGCACCTCGGCGGCCAGCTGGGCCTCCTGGCGGATCACCCCGATCTCGTCGTCGATCTCCAGCGGGTAGTGCGTACGGATCTCGGCGCCGAAGCGGTCCTTGAGCGGCGTGATGATCCGGCCGCGGTTGGTGTAGTCCTCCGGGTTCGCGCTGGCCACCACGAGCACGTCGAGCGGCAGCCGCAACGTGTAGCCGCGGACCTGAATGTCGCGCTCCTCCATCACGTTGAGCATCGACACCTGAATGCGCTCGGCCAGGTCGGGCAGCTCGTTGACGGCCACGATGCCGCGGTGCGCCCGCGGGATGAGCCCGTAGGCGATCGTTTCCGGGTCGCCCAGGCTGCGACCCTCGGCGACCTTGATCGGATCGATGTCACCGACGAGATCGGCCACGCTGGTGTCCGGGGTGGCCAGCTTCTCGGTGTACCGCTCGCTGCGGTGACGCCATTCGATCGGCAGATCGTCCCCGGAATCAGCGGCCCGGCGGATCGACTCCGGCGTGATCGGGCTGTAGGGGTGCTCACCCAACTCGGATCCGGCGATCACCGGCGTCCACTCGTCGAGCAGCCCGGTCAGCGCGCGCAGCAGCCGCGTCTTGCCCTGACCGCGCTCACCGAGCAGCACCACGTCGTGCCCGGCGATCAAAGCCCGCTCCAGCTGCGGGATCACCGTGTCGTCGAATCCCAGGATCCCCGGCCACACGTCGCGCCGGTCCGCGAGTGCGGACAGCAGGTTCTCCCGAATTTCGGCTTTGACGCCCCGCTCACGATGGCCGGAGGCACGCAGCTCACCGACGGTGCGAGGCAGATCCTTGGGTTGGCTCACCACTCCACGCTACGACTGAACTCGCCCGCGCACATCGCCACCCGTCAGACTCGAGCCCCGGGGCCGCCCGCAGCTAGCACCCGGCACGCGCGTGTCAGTCCCCCGGCATAGTCGTTGCCCGAGCGTTGCGACCGGTAGTCTGCGCTCCATGCCGTTGGCTAGCGGTCAGGAATTCGCAGGGTTCACCATCGTGCGGTTGGTGGGCACTGGTGGCATGGGCGAGGTCTATCTGGCGTCCCACCCGCGGTTGCCCCGCGAGGACGCTCTCAAAGTGCTGCCCATCAGCGTCAGCTCGGACAACGAATTCCGCCAGCGGTTCATCCGCGAGGCGGACATGGCGGCCACCCTGTGGCATCCGCACATCGTCGGCGTGCACGACCGCGGCGAGTTCGAGGACCGGTTGTGGATCTCGATGGATTTCGTCGACGGGCACGACGCCGCCAAGCTGCTGCACGACCAGTACCCCAAGGGAATGCCGGCCGAAGACGTCGTCGAGGTCGTCACCGCCGTCGGCGACGCTCTGGACTACGCGCATCAGCGCAAGCTGCTGCACCGCGACGTCAAGCCGGCCAACATCCTGCTCACCAGCAAGCAGAATTCCAAGCGCCGCATCATGCTGACCGACTTCGGGATCGCGCGGCGCGCCGACGAGGTCAACGGACTCACCTCGACCAACATCACCGTGGGCTCGATGTCCTACACCGCGCCCGAACAGCTGATGGGCCAGCCGCTGGACGGCCGGGCCGACCAGTACTCGCTCGCGGCCACCGCCTACCGGCTGTTCACCGGCGCCCCGCCGTTCGCGCACAGCAACCCGGCCGTGGTGATCAGCCACCACCTGAACTCCCCGCCGCCCAAGCTGGCCGACACGAAACCTGAACTGGCCGTGTTCGATTCGGTGATGGCCAAGGCCCTTTCCAAGGACCCCAAGGACCGTTACGCCACGTGTCACGACTTCGCCGTCGCGCTGGCCGAGGCAGCCACCGGAACCACCCCCGAGGTGCGCACCCCGGCACCCGCGCACGAGCCGGCGCCGCCCACCGCCCCGCTGATCATCCCGAAGCCGGTGAACCCACCGCCGACACCACTGTCGCCGTCGAACCCGCGGCCCGTGCCCCCGTCGGAGCCGCCGGTGTTCACCTCGTCGTGGACGGGTAACGAAACCTCCTCCCACAAACCCGGAGCGGTCGGTGCGCCGGCCGGCATGCAGGGCCTCGGCGGGCCTGCGGTGCCGGTTGGGCCGCAGCAGACCAACTTCGGGCCGCCTCCCCTGCCGCACACCCCGATCCCCAAGAAGTCGGGCAGCCGGCGCAACCTGATCCTGACTGCCGGCGTGATCGGCGCGGTCGTCCTGCTCGTCGGCGGCATCACCCTCGCGGTCAGCTCGGGAGGCGACGACGGCAACGGCGGCGGAGGCGAGACCACCTCCGCGGTCGCCACGGACACGTCCGCCTCGGAAACCTCGACCTCACCGAAGCCGGCGGCGCACGCCTTCACCATCGCCGACTACATCAAGCAGAGCGGCATCGTCGAAACACCGGTCCACCGGGGCGATCCAGGCGCCCCGGCGTTCACCATGCCGACCCCGCCCGGATGGATCGACGCCGGCCCGCGCACCCCGGCCTGGGCCTATTCGGCGATTGTGAACGACCCGGCGAACCCGACCGAGCCGCCGTCGGTCGTCTCGTTGATCTCGAAGCTGGCCGGCGACGTCGACGCCAACAAGCTGCTCGAGTACGCGCCCAACGAACTGCAGAACCTGGCCGATTACAAGGCGGACGGAGACGTGGCCCGCGGGGACATCAGCGGGTTCCCGTCGGTCCACCTGGCCGGCACCTACGCCAAGGGCGGCCAGCGTCGCGCGATCACCCAGACCACCGTCGTGATCCAGGCGCCCGGCAACGTCTACGTGCTGCAGATCAACGCCGACGCCGCCGAGCGCGACAAGACGGCGCTGGCCGACATCAACAAGGCGATCGAGGCCCAGGCCACCATCACCATGCCCTGAGAGCCGTGCCGGGTCGCCCCACGTCGAGCAGATTCAGGTAGCCGGTACCCTGAGTATCGTGAATTCGCTCGATTGGCGTAGCCGGCCGGCCACCGTGCACTTCGGCCCCGCATCTCTGCAGTCCAGGGCACTGGGCTGGACCACCGCGATCTTCGTCCGCCCATTGCTGGGTCTGCTGACGCTGATCGGAATGGGCATCAACCGCGTCGCCCCGGCCCTGCTGCAGCGCGCGCACCTCGATGTCATCGACCGCCCCCTGCGGTTCATCAAGCCGCTGCCCGGCACCGAGGTGACGCCCGTGGCGCTGCCCAACTGCCCGGCCGAATGGGTGATCGCCCCCGAGGCTCGCGACTCCGATCGGGTGATCGTCTACCTCCACGGCTCGGCGCTGGTCACGCTCGGCCTGAACTCGCACCGCCGCTTCGTGTCGAAGCTGTCAGCCAGCACCGGGGCACGCGTGCTCAACGTCGGCTACCGGCTGGCCCCGCAAGCCGACATCGACGACGCCGTCGCCGACGGGCTCGACGGCTACCGCATGGCGCTGTCGCTCGGGTACGCACCCGAGCGGATTGTCCTGGCCGGTGATTCGGCAGGCGGGCTGATGGCCGCCGACACCGCACTGGCGGCGCGCGACGCCGGGCTACCGGTCCCCGCCGGGCAGGTGCTGCTCTCGCCGTTGACCTCGTCCGACATGGACCTGAAATACCGTGCGCTGCAAGAGCATCGTGACGTGCTGTTCCCGTTCATGACGGTGAAGTTCATCTACGACGTGTTCGCGACGGTCAACGGCACCCGGCCGACTCCGGTGATGCCGCCCGAGGCGGACCTGCACGGCCTCGGGCCGTTCCTGCTACAGGTGGGTACGCACGAGATGCTGCTCAACGACACCTTCGCCCTCGCCGACAAACTGCAGGCCAGTGGCGTCCCGGCGTGGGTTCAGGTGTGGGACAAGGCAATGCACATGTTCCAGCTGAGCTTCGACATCAACCCCGACGCGCGGCACGCAGTCGAGGAGATCACGTCGTTCATCGCATACGCGACCAGTGAGGTCGAGGACGAGGCGAGCGCGTAGGGCGGACTCGCCTCCAAGTCAGATGCGAAAGGGCGCCGTCAAAAATTTGACGGCGCCCTTTCGTAACAACTGGTCTGACTAGTGCGCGAAATGCCTTGCACCGGTGAGGTACAGCGTGATGCCCGCGGCCTCGGCCGCTGCGGTCACCTCGGCGTCACGGACCGAACCACCCGGGTGCACGACCGCCTTGACGCCGGCGTTCGTCAGCGTCTCCAAGCCGTCCGGGAACGGGAAGAACGCATCGGACGCACCGACCGAACCGGGTACGCGGTCGCCCGCGCGCTGCACGGCCAACCCGGCCGCGTCGACGCGATTCACCTGTCCCATGCCGACACCCACGGTCGCGCCGTCCTTGGCGATCACGATGGCGTTGGACTTCACCGCGCGGCAGGCCCGCCACGCGAACACCAGGTCGGTCAGCGTCTGCTCATCCGCGGGCGATCCGGTGGCCAGCGTCCAGTTGTTCGGATCGTCGCCCTCGGCGTCGAGCGCGTCGCGCTGCTGCAGCAGCACGCCACCGCTGATCTGGCGCAGCTCGATGCCACCGACCAGCGGCTCGGAGGCCACCAGGATACGGATGTTCTTCTTGCGGGCCAGGATTTCGACCGCACCGGCCTCATAAGCCGGGGCGATGATGACCTCGGTGAAGATGTCGGCGACGGTCTCGGCCATCTCGACACTGACCTCGGTGTTGGAGGCGATGACGCCGCCGAACGCGCTCAGCGGATCGCACTCGTGGGCCTTGCGGTGTGCATCGGCCACCGACTCCGAGGAGATCGCGATGCCACACGGGTTGGCGTGCTTGATGATCGCCACGCAGATCTCTTCGTGGTCGAACGCCGCCCGCCACGCCGCATCGGCGTCGGTGTAGTTGTTGTAGGACATCTCCTTGCCGTGCAGCTGCTCGGCCTGGGCCAGTCCGGGCCACGCGGAGTCGTCGCGGTACACCGCGGCCTGCTGATGCGGGTTCTCGCCGTAGCGCAGGACCGCGCTGCGGTGCCAGGTACCGGCGAACCAGGCCGGAAGCGGCTGAGCGGGCTGCTCAGGGGCCAGTGTCGACCCCATCCAGCCGGCAACGGCCACGTCGTACTCAGCGGTGTGCCGGAATGCCAACGACGCCAGCTTCTTCCGCTCGTCGAGGGTGAACCCGCCGGCCCGGACCGCGGCCAGCACACCGTCATAACCCAACGGGTCCACGACCACGGCCACGCTCGGGTGGTTCTTGGCGGCCGCACGAACCATCGAAGGCCCACCGATGTCGATCTGCTCGACACACTCGTCGACCGAAGCCCCGGACTCGACCGTCTCGGAGAACGGGTACAGGTTCACCACCACGAGCTCGAACGCCTCGACCTCGAGTTCCTGCAGGGCCGCAACGTGTTCGGGCTTGCGGGTATCGGCCAGCAGACCGGCGTGCACGCGTGGGTGCAGAGTCTTGACGCGGCCGTCGAGCACCTCGGGGAAACCCGTCACCTCTTCCACCGGGGTGACCGGAACGCCCGCGGCAGCAATGGTTTTGGCGGTCGACCCGGTCGAGACGATGGCCACACCCGCCTCATGCAGGCCGCGGGCCAGATCGGCCAGGCCGGTCTTGTCATAGACACTGATCAGCGCTCGCCGGATCGGTTTCTTCTCGCTCACCCTATGGTCGCCTTTCGTCCAGTCCAGGTCACGCCGCGGGTTGCCAGCGCGGCCAGCACATCCACCAGCAGTCGACGTTCGACCACCTTGATGCGCTCATGCAAAGTCTCTTCGGTGTCATCATCGAGCACCTCGATGGCCTGCTGGGCCAGAATCGGCCCGGTATCCATGCCGGAGTCCACGAGATGCACCGTGCAGCCCGTCACCCGCACGCCGTACGCCAGCGCCTCGGGCACGGCGTGCGCCCCCGGGAACGCGGGCAGCAATGCCGGATGGGTGTTGACCACCCGGCCCGGGAATCGGGAAAGGAATTGGCCACCCAGAATTTTCATGAACCCGGCCGAGACCACCAGATCCGGCTCGTGTTCGGCAGTCGCCTCGGTGAGTGCGGCGTCCCAGGCGTCGCGGTCCGCGTAATCGCCGAGCCGCACGGTGTAGGACGGGACTCCCGCCGTTGCCGCGATGTCCACGGCGGCGCATTTGCGGTCGGTTCCGACCGCGACCACCCGCGCCGGATAGTCGTCAGCGGCGGCGGCCAGTAGCGAGGCGAGCAACGACCCTGTCCCCGAAGCCAGCACTACCAGCCGTGCCGGTGCACTCGGAGGCACATGTAACGGTTGCTGCACGCGCAGCAGCCTAGTCGCCCGCACGGCGCGGCTGATCGCCGGTCACTGGGTCGTCCGGGATGTCGTCGACGATGAAGTGGTCCTCGGGATCGTCATCGAGGTCGTCGTGGCGCCGGGGGCCGGGCTCGTAGACCGTCTCCTGCACGTCGTCGTACTCGACGTACCGGTCGACATACTCGTCGGGCTCGGCTTCGGGCGCGTCGGGCTCTGTCGTGGTCTCCTCGGCCGACCACGACACCAGCGGCTGATCGGGTTCGAGCTCGGGTTCGGGATCCGCCTCGACGTACTCGACGTCCTCGATGTCCTCGTCCTCGCCCACGTATTCGTCGACGTCGTCCTCGTCGAACTCGGGTTCGGGCTGCGGCTCGACCGGCGCAGGCTGGGGCGGGGCGACGGGCCGGGGCTTGCGGGTCAGGCCGCCGGACATCGCCACGGTCAGCCCGCCGATCCCGGCGAACCACAGGAACACCGCGGGCGCGAACGTCGACTGGTCCACCCCGACGTCGCCGAAATTGCCCAGCCGGCCGCCGCCGGCATAGCCGAGCAGAGCCATCGTCAGCGCCGCCAGCACCGAAGCCACCAGCAACTTGCCGGTGGCAGCCCCGATGGGCAGCGGACGACGCGCACACTGCTGGCCCAACGCCACCGCCGAGGCCGCCCCGACGATCAGGAGCGCCACCCAGATCGGGCCCAGCGGCGGCGAGGGCACCGCGGCCAGCACCGGCACCGCGGGGATGTCGCCGCCGAACACGGTGAACGAGCTGAAGGCGGCCAGCCCGACATGGGCACTGGATCCCACCGCGATGGCCGACGCACCGACGATCACGTTCGGGATGTAGAGAATCGACAGCAGAGTCAGGCTGAGCTGGCCGAACAGGCTGTCGGTGATCGCGAACAGGTCGTGCATCGTGCCCCAGTGCACCACCAGCGACGCCGCCGTCACCGCGCCGGAGAGCCCGAACAAGGCCAGGACACCGGCGGTCGCGGCGCGGAATGCCTCAGGCAACCAGCCAGGCAGCGGTGAGGCGGCCAGGGTGCGCCTGCCGACCTTCGAGCCGACGCCGATGAGCGCGCCGATCACATGGACGATCAGGACGCTGCAGAACGCGCGCAGGGCGCTGGGAGTCTGAAGTTCGCTGATCACCGAGGCTGCGTCGTGGATGACGGCCAACAGGATGGCTGCGATCAGAATCGGTCCGCCCAAGGCTGAGGCGACTACCCAGCGGGTGACGAACCAAGAGGAATTCGAGGCCGTGGCCGCGGCTGTCGTGCGCGCGGTGCCCCAGATCATCGCCAGCACCGGCAACAGGGGCATCACCCCGAGCTCACGGCCGCCGATCGACACCGGCACCTGATGTACGCCCAGCCACATGCTGGCGATGGCACCGAGCGCGCCCGTCATGTCGCTGTTGGCGATCAGCAGCTGCAGCAACACAACCGCGGCGATGACCACCAGCGCGACGACAGACGGCCCGAACGCGACCCGGAGCAACTCACGCGCCTGGCGGGTGCCGACTGGCCGGTTACTCACTTGGTGGGCTGCTCCTCGCAATGATCGGCGCGTGCGCGGGAAGCGCACGCGCCGATCAGCTTACGACGGTGCAGTGCCGGATTGCTGTGAAGGCGACTGCTGTGCCTGCGGCTGCGCCGGAACTGCAGTGGTGGGCGCCGAGGAACCCGACTGCTGCTGAGGCTGGCCGTAGGTGGGGTAGCCGGTCGGAGGGGTCGGCGGTCCGCTGGGCTGCTGACCCTGCACCGGGAAACCACCGGTGCTCGGAGCTCCGGAGTAGCCGCCGTACTGCGACGGGTAACCGGGACGCTGCGGTTGAGCCTGCTGGTAGGGCTGGCCACCGTGCTGCGGCTGCTGCTGCTGACCGTAGTACTGCGACGGGCCGCCGTACTGGCCGTACTGCGGCTGGGGATCGAACTGCGGCTTGGGCGCCGGCGGAGTGAGGATGCCCGCGTCGAACAGCAGGGCGGCGATCGCGGCACCGGCCTGGATCAGGGTCAGCACGAGCAGCGCGTACAGCGTCCAGTCGGCCTCGCCGCCCGCGGCCACCAGGAGGGTGATCGAGAGCAGGAACGCCACGGTGGCCAGCACGGCCGCCACGGCACCCCGGTTCTTCTGCTTGGGCAGCAGGCTCACCCCGGCCAGAAGCCCGGCCACCAACGCCAGGGGCACGATGAAGGTGCCGAGGACGACCTGGAGCTCCAGCGCGAAACTCACGAAGTAGGTCAGCAGGCCGGCGACGGCCACCACGGCCAGCAGGATTTCGGGCAGCTTGTTCTCGCCGGGCGCCGCGGGGGCGGCCGGTGCAGCGGGCACAGGAGCAGGCACAGCCTTGGCGAACTGCTGGGTTGCATCGAACTGCGAACCCGACTGCGGCGGGTATCCGGGATTAGTTGGCGGGTAGGTCATGACCTCTCCTGTGCTATCGAGCTTCGCGACGTGTGTTCACGCAGGCATGAATACCGACCACGTGAGCGATTCGAGCTTCCACGCTAGCGCACCCAGCTGGGTGCCGGGCGCGCGTGCTTGGTGTCAGAGAGGTCTCAAGCTGATACCAGAACGGGAGCATCGACGGAATCCGTTTCGGCGTCCTCGATTTCGCGGACGAGCGGCAGCACCTTGGCGCCGAAGTACTCGATTTCCTCTTGGAAATGCAGGAATCCGCCGAGGATCAAGTCGACGCCACGTTTGCGGTACGCGGCAATGCGTTCGGCGATCTGCTCGGGTGTGCCGATCAATTGCGTACGGAAGCCGTCGTTGTACTGAACCAGATCCTCGAAGCTGGAATCGGCCCACATCCCCTTCTTGTCGCCGGTGGAATTGCCGGCCTGTTGTACGGCGCCGCGGAAGCCCTCGACAGCGGGCTTGTTGGCCTTGGCGACGATCTCTTTGAGCGTCTCCTTCGCCTCCTTCTCGGTGTCGCGGGCGATGATGAACCCGTTCAGCCCGAACTTCACCTCACGGCCCGCGTCGCGGGCATGGTCGCGTACCTCGACAACCTGTTCGGTGATGCCGCCGAAGTCCTTGCCGTTCGAGAAATACCAATCGGCGTAGTGGCCGCCGTTGCGGCGGGCGGCCGTCGAATTGCCGCCCTGGAACAGCTCCGGGTTGGGGCGCTCGGGCGTGTTGAGCGGCTTGGGCTTGAGGGTGAAATCATGGATGCGATAGAAGTCACCGCGGAAATCCACGTCGTCCTCGGTCCAGATCTTGCGCAGAACCTGGAGGAACTCCGCGCTGCGCCGGTAGCGCTCGTCATGTTCGAGCCACGGCTCGCCCAGGTGGGTGAACTCGTCCTTGAACCAGCCCGAGACGACGTTGACGGCGAAGCGGCCATTGCTGAGATGGTCTGCGGTGGCGCCGAGTTTGGCCAGCACCGCGGGCTGCCAGAGGCCAGGATGAACGGCGGCGATGACCTTGAGCCGCTCGGTGGCCAGCAACAGCGCCAGACTGAAACTGGTGGATTCGTGCTGGTACTCGGCGCCGTAGCTGGCCTCGTAGCGAACCTGGGACAGGGCGTACTCGAAGCCGTTGTTCTCGGCGGTCTGCGCCAGCTTCTTGTTGTATTCGTAGTTCCAGTCGGTGCGCTGTTCGATATCGCTGGTGACCAGGCCGCCGCTGACGTTGGGCACCCAGTAGGCGAACTTGACGTGGTCGGCGATGCGTTCAGTCGTCATGTCGGTGATCCCAGCAAACGCGCGAGCGCCCGTCGCGGGTATCGCTCGCGGTGAAGTTTTCTCTTCTTTCCACGGCCCCACGAGACGGACCGTCTTGCTACTGGGACTGAAACACGTTCTAATTCTGGTCATGGACTATGGGCTTGTTCTCTTCACCAGTGACCGCGGCATCGCCCCGGCCAAGGCCGCCAAACTCGCCGATGATCACGGCTTCACGACGTTCTATGTGCCCGAGCACACCCATATCCCGATCAAACGCGAGGCGGCTCACCCCACCACCGGTGACGAGTCCCTGCCCGACGATCGCTACATGCGCACCCTGGATCCGTGGGTGTCGCTGGGCACCGCGTGTGCGGTGACCTCGCGGGTGCGGCTGTCGACGGCCGTCGCGCTGCCCGTCGAGCACGATCCGATCACCCTGGCCAAGTCCATCGCCACCCTGGACCACCTGTCCGGCGGACGCGTGTCGTTGGGCGTCGGATTCGGTTGGAACACCGACGAACTCGCCGACCACAAGGTTCCCCCGGGCCGCCGCCGAACCATGCTGCGCGAGTACCTGGAAGCCATGCGGGCGCTGTGGACCGAGGAAGAAGCCTCCTACGATGGCGAATTCGTGAACTTCGGGCCGTCGTGGGCCTGGCCCAAGCCCGTGCAGTCGCACATTCCGGTCCTGGTCGGTGCGGCGGGCAACGAGAAGAACTTCAAGTGGATCGCGAAGTCGGCCGACGGCTGGATCACCACGCCGCGCGACTTCAACATCGACGAGCCGGTCAAGCTGCTGCAGGACACCTGGGCCGCGGCCGGGCGTGACGGTGCCCCGCAGATCGTGGCTCTGGACTTCAAGCCGGACCCCGAGAAGCTCGCGCATTGGCGCGAACTGGGCGTGACCGAAGTGCTCTTCGGGCTGCCGGACAAGTCCGAGGCCGAGGTGTCGGCCTACGTCGAGCGGCTCGCGGGCAAGCTCGCCTCGCTGGTCTAGTTCTGCGGCGCCCGGCCGGTTCGCCGGCCGGGCGCACCGAAATCAACGCTATGGTCGAAAAAGTTCGCGCACAACGACCATGGCGTTGATTTCGTTCGGGGCTACGCCCGTGTCGCGGTGTTTCGCTTCTCACCGGACTGCACGACGATCGACGCCCCCAGCGGCTCACCATCGGTGAGCAGCTCCACCAGGGTGTCGTCGGTGGTCGTCGCCAGGAACCGGCTGCCGTCGGAATCCAGGCGCCCGATGATGATGCCGGTGCGCGGCGTCCAGTCGTAGCGGACGGTGTAGGTCTCGATAGTGGCCGGGCCGTCGGCCTTTTCGGCGATGACGACGCGGTCCTGCGCGTTGAACTCGTCCTGCAGCGCGGCGCTGCCGTCGGCAACCCAGTCGGCCGGCTCGGTGGAGTAGATGCCGACCGAGTACTTGCTCGCGATCCCACCGTTTCCACCGACAAGCGCGAATTGGCCCGGCTTGTCGCGCATTTCATTGACGGCCTCGGCGATACCGTGCATCGAGTAGTTGTTGCCCGGGCCACCGAAGAAGGGCAGGCCACCGGTGAGGGTCAGGCCGCGTTCGTCGTCGGGCGCCAGACCGGTGCCGTCGCAGATGTTGAACACCGGGAACGGGAAGCAGCTGTAGAGGTCGAACGCGGCGACGTCATCGAGGGTGATGCCGGCGACCCGCAGGGCCTCGTTCACCGCAATCACCGCGGCTTCGCTGTAGCCGAGTTCAGCGCGCTCGAGCAGCTTGATTTCCTTCATATCGGCATGCCCGCGCAGGTAGACCCACTTCTCCTCGGGCACATCGAGTTTCCGGGCGGTCTCGACCGACATCAGCAGCACCGCCGCGCCCTGGTTGACCTGGTCACGCGCCACCATCATGCGCGGGTACGGGTCGCAGATCATCCGATTGCTCTCGGTGACGGTGGCCAGCTCCTCGGCCGAACGCTCCACCGGGGCAGAGGAATACGGGTTCTTCGCGGCCACCTTGGAGAATGGCGCGAACAGCTCGGCCATCGCCTGCCGGTAGTCCGCGACAGACAGCCCCTGCCGGGCCCGGCGCGCGTTCTCCAACAAGCCGTACTGCACCGGGGCACCGATCAGACCGTGTTTGATCGTGTACTCGTCGAAGATGCCGTCGTAACCGAAGCCACGGTCCTCCAACTGGCCCTCGACAGTCTCGGAGTGATCCGGCTTGTCGTCGCGCTTGGAGAAGTGGCGCAGTGTCGACGTGTTCTCCGAGCCGAACAGCAGCACCGCATCGGCCTCACCCGCCGCGATGGCCGCCGAGAACTCGGTGACGAGGTGCTGGGGGCTCTGGCCGCCGATCACCTCGAGGATCGCGCGCGCCGGCTCGGCGCCGACGTTGCGCGCCACCGAACGCGGGTAGTTGTCGGACACACCCAGGGTTGGCGTCTGCGGTCCGGAGATCTCGAACTGCCGCGTGCCCGCCACGGTGTCGATGGCCTGCGCCACGGCAGCGGCGTCGGCTCCGCAATCGTGCAGGGCCGCCCTGGCTGCCTCGGTGGCCAGCTCGACCGAGGACATGCCGCGATAGCCGTCAAGATCGATGCGTTCGGTGAACTGTCCGACGCCGACGATGACAGGGGTGCGCGGATCGACCATGACAATCTCCTTGACGGGTGTTAATTCGCGAGGCTAACCGATTGTGGTTTCGAGAGCGAAATCGGTGCCACCCAATCCCACCCTCCGGGAGCTGGGCTTTCCGACCTTCCCTTGACAGTCCTGTCACTTAGTGACACATTGGAGCTGTCACTAAGTGACAAGTTCTGGAGGTGAGGGCGATCGGCGAGAAGCAAGACCAGGCGCGTCTCGCGGTGTCACGGCACGCCTGCAAGTTGTTCTGGGAACACGGCGTCACCGGCACCAGCGGTGACGACATCGCCGCGGCCGCAGGGCTTTCCACCCGCACGATCTGGCGCTACTTCCGCGCCAAGGAAAGTTGCGTCGAACCGGTCCTGGCCAAGTCGGCGGACCGCTTCATCGACATTCTGAACCGCTGGCCGCACGAACTGTCGTTGGCTGAACATCTTGCCGCTGATGGCCTTTCGCATCCATTGGCACCACAGGACGTCGAGGACGAGATCAGCGCGATGCGGATCGCCACCATGACCCCGTCCGAACCCGCGCTGCGCACGTCGTACCTGATGGTGCACGACCGGATGGAGCAGGGCTTCATCCCGGTGATCGCCGACCGACTGCATCTGCCCGTCGACGATCTCACCGTCCGACTGTGCGCGGCTGCCGTCACCGGGGCGTTCCGAGTCGTCGACGAAGACGTCAGCGTGGCGGTGATCGTCGAACGTAAGAAGGTCACCGAGGAGCAGGCGCTCGCGCTGATCGACCGGGCCATCCGTGACGCCACCAACGGGCGCCTCGGCGGACCCGTCTCGCCCTGATCCATCCCCGAAAGAGCTTGTCCGCCCCCGCGAAAGGAGCGTCATGGCGTTACCCGAACTGATCTCGGTAGAGGATTTCTTCAGCCCGCCCGAACGCACAGCCGCCAAGATCTCGCCGGACGGAACCAGGATCGCCTACCTGGCGCCATGGAAGAACCGTCTCAACGTCTGGGTTCAGGACCTCGACGGTGACACCCCGCCACGTTGTGTCACCGCGGATGAAACACGCAGCGTCTACATCTATGCATGGACCGACAATCCACGATGGCTGCTCTACATGCAGGACAACGGCGGCGACGAGAATTTCCACGTGTACCGGATCGACCTGGACAACCCCAACACCGGCGCCGTGGATCTCACGCCGTTCCCTGGCGCCAGGGCGAGTTTCGACCTCGCCAAGGGCCGCCCGGGAAAAGCGATCGTGCAGATCAACAATCGCAATCCCGAGCTCATCGACGCGTACGAACTCGATATCGCCACAGGTGAACTCACCCTGCTGGCGGAGAATCCGGGCAACGTCATCACCTGGCTGTGTGCGCCCAACGGTGACCTGTTCACCAATACGCTGACGGCCGACGGCGACGTCGAGATATCGCAATGGGATTCAGCCACGGCATCATTGCGTTCCATCAAGGTCTACGACGGCACCGATTACCCGCTGGGCATCTTCCCTCTGGTCATCTCCCCGGACGGCAGCGGCATCTGGCTCGGATCGAATGAGGGCAGCGACCGGACCCGACTGGCCCGCCTCGACGTGGCCACCGGCGAGGAGACCGAGGTGGACAGCCACCCGACATTCGACCTCGGCAATCAGATGGTGTTGCCGTCACCCTTCATCCTCAGCGAGCGTACGGGGGATCTGGTCGGCGCACGTTATTACGGGGAACGACAGGTGATCCACGCCCTCGATCCGAATTTCGCTGCGGTACTGGAGAATTTGACCGAACTGTCCGACGGTGACCTCGGCGGCATCTCGTCAGACGACAGCGGGCAACGATGGGTGGTCAACTTCACCCACGACCGCGACCCATGGGCCACCTACTTCTACGACCACTCGACCGGCGAGAGCCGCCTTCTCTTCCAGCCATATCCGAATCTGAATTCAGATTCATTGGCACCGATGGCCCCGGTGACAGTCACCGCGCGCGATGGGTTACCGCTGCACTCGTATCTGACCCTGCCCGTCGGGGTCGAGCCGGTCGACCTGCCGCTGGTGCTCCTGGTGCACGGCGGCCCGTGGTCACGGGACTGCTGGGGCTTTCAACCCGATGTACAGATGCTGGCCAACCGCGGATATGCGGTGCTACAGGTCAACTTTCGGGGCTCGACCGGCTACGGCAAGGCCTTCACGAAAGCCGCTATCGGCGAGTTCGCCGGCAAGATGCACGATGACCTGATCGATGCGGTGGACTGGGCCGTCAAGCAGGGGTACGCCGATCGCGACAAGGTGGCGATCTTCGGCGGCTCCTACGGCGGTTACGCCTCACTCGTCGGCGTCACGTTCACACCGGACGTGTTCGCCGCGGCCATCGACTATGTCGGCATCTCCAGCCTGGCCAACTTCATGCGTACGCTGCCGAATGTGGGCCGGCGGTTCCTGGCCACCAACTGGCACCTCTATGTCGGCGACCACAACGATCCGGCCCAGGAGGCCGACATGCTGGCCCGCTCCCCCATCACGAAGGTCGACCAGATTCGCACACCGCTGCTGGTGGTCCAGGGCGCCAACGACTCTCGCGTGGTCCAGGCCGAATCCGACAACCTGGTCGAGGCACTGCGCAAGCGCGGCGTCGAGGTCGAATACATGGTCAAGGAAGACGAGGGACACGGATTCCTCAACCCGGACAACCAGATCGACATGTACCACGCTGTCGAACGGTTCCTGGCCCAGCATCTCGGCGGCCGCGTCTAGTTTCACGCCGAGTGTGCAATCAGATCGCGGAAATTGACGGAATCACGATCTGAGCGCACGCTCGCGCCAAAAGAAAGGCCCCCGCCGTGGCGGGGGCCTTTCCGTTGTAAGGACTTACAGGTTGGCGAGCAGCTCGCGCGCCTTGGCGGCGGTCTCGGACGGCGTCTTGCCGACCTTCACGCCGGCGGCCTCCAGGGCCTCCTGCTTGCCGGCCGCGGTGCCCGCGCCGTCGGACACGATGGCGCCGGCGTGGCCCATCGTCTTGCCCTCGGGAGCAGTGAAGCCCGCCACGTAGCCGACGACCGGCTTGGTGACGTTGGCCTTGATGTAGGCCGCGGCCTTCTCCTCTGCGTCGCCGCCGATCTCACCGATCATCACGATCAGCTTGGTCTCGGGATCCTTCTCGAACGCCTCGATGGCGTCGATGTGGGTGGTGCCGATGACCGGGTCGCCGCCGATGCCGATGGCGGTGGAGAAGCCGAGGTCGCGCAGCTCGTACATCATCTGGTAGGTCAACGTGCCCGACTTCGACACCAGGCCGATCGGGCCCTTACCGGTGATGTTGTTCGGCGTGATGCCGACCAGCGACTCGCCGGGGGTGATGATGCCGGGGCAGTTCGGACCGATGATGCGGGTCTTCTCGCCCTTGTCGACGTTGTAGGCCCACGCATAGGCGCTGTCCTGCACCGGGATTCCCTCGGTGATGACGACCAGCAGCGGGATCTCGGCGTCGATGGCCTCGATGATGGCGTCCTTGGAGAAAGCCGGCGGCACGAAGGCGATCGACACGTCAGCGCCGGTCTCCTTCATGGCCTCGGCGACCGAGGCGAACACGGGCAGCTCGACGTCGTTGCCGTCTTTGTCCTTGTGCGACACGGTGGTTCCGGCCTTGCGGGCATTCACGCCGCCGACGACCTGGGTACCGGCCTTGAGCATCAGAGCGGTGTGCTTGGTGCCCTCACCGCCGGTGATGCCCTGGACGATGACCTTGGAGTCCTTGTTCAAAAAGATCGACATTGCAGCAGTCCCTTACTTGTTCGCCAGCTCGGCGGCCTTGTCGGCACCGGCGTCCATGGTCTCGGCCTGGACAACCAGGGGATGGTTGGCCTCGGCGAGAATCCTCCGGCCCTCTTCGACGTTGTTGCCATCCAGGCGGACGACCAGCGGCTTGTTGGCCTCGTCGCCGAGGATCTGCAGCGCCTGCACGATGCCGTTGGCCACCGCGTCACAGGCGGTGATGCCGCCGAACACGTTGACGAACACGCTCTTGACCTGGCTGTCGTTCAGGATGACGTCCAGACCGTTGGCCATGACCTCAGCCGAGGCACCGCCGCCGATGTCGAGGAAGTTGGCCGGCTTCACGCCGCCGTGCTTCTCGCCCGCGTAGGCGACCACGTCCAGCGTCGACATGACCAGGCCGGCACCGTTACCGATGATGCCCACCTCGCCGTCGAGCTTGACGTAGTTGAGGTCGTTCTCCTTGGCCTTGAGCTCGAGGGGATCGGTGGCGTCCTTGTCCTCGAACTCGGCGTGGCCGGGCTGCCGGAAGTCGGCGTTGGCGTCCAGGGTGACCTTGCCGTCCAGGGCCAGGATCTGGTCGTCGGGGGTGCGCACCAGCGGGTTGACCTCAACCAGGGTGGCGTCCTCACCGACGAACACCTCCCACAGCTTCTGGATGGTCACGGCCGCGGCGTCGAGCACCTCGGCGGGCAGGTGACCCTGCTCGGCGATCGAGCGCGCGAAGGCCAGATCGACACCCTTGACGGCGTCGACGGGAACCTTGGCCAGCCGCTCGGGCTTGGTGGCGGCGACTTCCTCGATCTCCATGCCGCCCTCAACCGAGCACATGGCCAGGTAGGTCCGGTTGGAGCGGTCGAGCAGGAAGGAGATGTAGTACTCCTCGGCGATGTCGCTCGCCTCGGCCACCAGCAACTTTTTGACGACGTGACCCTTGATGTCGAGACCGAGGATGTTGGTCGCGTGCTCGAGGGCGTCTTCGGGGGTGGCTGCGTACTTCACGCCGCCGGCCTTGCCGCGGCCGCCGACCTTCACCTGCGCCTTGATCATCACGGGCTTGCCGATTTCGGTGGCGATCGCCTTGGCGTCCTCGGCCGAGTCGGTCACGCGGCCCGGGGTCGTGGGGACGTTGTGCTTGGCGAACAGCTCTTTTGCCTGATATTCGAAGAGATCCATGTGCTTCCTAGATAGGCGTTGTCTGTCTGCGTTGACTTAGAAACTGCCCGGCCTGTACTTGCCGGACGGGCCCGCTGGCACTTTATCCACCACCCAGTGATGGATTAGCATCGCCTCCGGCTCATGTGGTAGATCTCACCGCCCATGGGAGGTGATACGGATCACATTCCAGCGCGGAATAGACCTATAAGTTGCCACCATCATTGGGATTTGGTTAACGTGCCTCTGGTCCAGATAACGTTCAGGTCACGACGAAGAAGGATTCTCGAGTCTTGCCGCAGCATCGTTCGTCCGCAGCTCCGCGAGGGGTGCCGACGGACGCGCGCCAGCGCAGACGCCGTGTTTCCCCTGAACAGCTGGACGCCGCCGAGGTCACGGACGTCATCCCGTTCAGCGCTTTCGAAGCCTTCGACGACCGCTCCGGTGAAGCCGAATCTGGCGTTATTCATGCCCCGGAACTCGACGATCTAAACGACACCGACGACTTGGTGCCTGTCCGCCTTGCCGTCCCATCACGCTTCCGCCCCGACGCGGGCAGCGAGCGCAGCTCGATGGCCCCGCGCGGAGCGCGAAATTCATCCCACGCCTATCGCGACAGCCACACCGATGTGAGCGACGGCGTCGCCGCGACGGACGTGATCAACATGTCCGGCCGCCGCGGTGCCCACCGCAAGGAGCACGCCGGCGCCGTCAAGAGCCGCCTGATGATCGCCGCCATGGCCGCGGGCGCCACCGCTGCAGGCGCCTACTCGTTGGGTAACCCCACCGAGACCCAGGCCGACGACACCATCCTGGCCTCCGAGGGCACTCACATCGAAGGTGCCTCGGTCACCGGCTCGGTGGACGGCATGCAGATAGTCTCGGTCTCCTCGACCGCCGACACCTCGGTGCATGCCGAGGAGATCACCAAGGCCGCCGCCTTCGCCCAGGAACGCGCCGAACGCGAGGCCCGCCTGTCGCGCCCGCTGTTCGTGATGCCCACCAAGGGCTACGTCTGGACCTCGAACTTCGGCTACCGCTGGGGCGTGCTGCACGCCGGCATCGACCTGGCGAGTCCGATCGGCACGCCGATCGTGGCCGTCTCCGATGGCGTCGTGATCGCCTCGGGCCCGACCGCCGGCTACGGCGCCTGGGTCAAGCTGCGCCACGCTGACGGCACCGTCACGCTCTACGGTCACATAAACACCTGGCTCGTCAGCGAGGGCGACCGGGTGATGGCCGGCGACCAGATCGCCACGGTCGGAAACCGCGGTTACTCCACCGGTCCCCACCTGCATTTCGAGGTTCTCCAGAACGGCACCAGTCGCATCGATCCGGTGCCGTGGCTGAACAAGAGAGGTCTCAGCGTCGGCAGCTATGTTGGCTGAGTGAGCGACGACCGTCAGTCAGCAGCCGATCACCCGGACGAAGACGACGACCGCACCCGCATCATCCGGCGCCAGCCGCAGGAACAACCGGTGTCCCGTCCCGTCCCGGTCGCCGAAGAACCCCACACCAGCATCATCCGACGCCATCCCACAGGCGCCATTCCCACCGCGGGCAGCGCGGAGCCCCAGACCAGCCTGATCCCCGGTGTCGCGGGCGGTGACGCGCAGACCGGCCTCATCGGCAGCGCGGAGGACGACGCCAGCACGCGCTACGTGCCCCGTGCCCGGCCCGTGGCCATCCCCCGCACCTCGGTGAGCATCAACCCCCGCACGGCGATCGTGGCGGCCACCTTCGCGATCCTCAGCGGGTGGGCCACCGGCGTCATCGCCACCGATCTGATCGCCGGCTGGTGGCGCACCGACCGATTGTTCTGCGTAGCCATCGGTTTCCTGGCAGCGATCTCGGCTGCAGCAACCATCGGCGGGCTCATCGCTTTGTTGCTGCGGCGGCGCATGGGCCGGCTGCTGGTTATTGTCGGCGCCGTCATCGGTCTGCTGATCTTCGCCAGTCTGTTCATCGCCGGGGCCCGACTGCATCCGGTCGTGTACGCGATGCCGGCGCTTCCGCTGGCCGCGATCCTGTTCACCGCGTTGCCCTCGACCGGGCGCTGGAGCGCGCGGAGATAAGTAGCGTCCGGCGGCGCCATTGAGCGCTGTTAGCGTTCCCCTGTGCGTCCAACTGCGATGGCGGCGATTGTCCTTACCTGTATCAGTGGCGTTTTGGGGATCGCCGCGACGCTGCGGGCGCTCCTTGTGGCCTGGTACACCATCGGCTACGGCCTTGATACCGCCCCTTTGCGGTTCTGTCACTCGATCCTCAACCTTGTCGTGCTGGCTGCCGTGACTGTCGCCTTGTTCGCCGGGGCCGTTCTGCTGGGCCGCGGTGATCGTCGTGGCCGCACGCTGGTGGTGGCGGCCAGTGCCGCGGTGATCGTGCTGTCGATCGTCGAGTTCGTGGTGTGGGCCGGACCCGGTTTCATAGCGTGGGGCAATCAAGGTGTGCTCGGTGTGACCCGCTGGGCGTGGTTCACGCTGTCGATCGCCACGCTGATCGCCGGCCTCCTCGCAGGAAGCGAAAAGCGCGGCCCTGCAGACGATCCCGAGGTTGTGGCGCCTCGCAGCAGCCGGGCGCCCAACCTGCTCGTCGCCGCACTGGCGGTGGCGATGGCCGCCTACAACCTGTGGCTGGCCAATAGACAGTTCGACTACAGCTTGCGCTACATCACCGACTTGACGGACCTGCTGCCGACTACGCCGAGCGCGACGTGGACGTTGGCGATGCTCGAGCCGCTGTCCGTGTCCCTCGTTGCGGCGGCAGTGCTCTTTGTCGGCGCGGCGCTGATGCCGGCAGGAATCGCCGCCGGCCGCTTCGTGGTGATCGCCGGATGCGCAATCACGCTGGCGCAGGGCATCTTCGGCTGGGCCGACCTGAATCGACTCTTCTACGAGATCGGCGCGGGCGAGCTGTCCACGATCTTCGCGCCGCGGTCGGCATCGGTGGTCGTGCTCACGCTCACCGTGCCCCTGGTCACCGCCGTGCTGGCGGCGGCGGCACCGGCAGGCGCACCTAGAACTTGACCGGCAACCTCGCCCAGCCACGGACGCTGGACGTATGGGCACGAAAAGCGTTGGTGTAGTCGACTTCCCAGTCCGTCCACCGCTTGAGCACCTCTTCGAACGCGACCCGGGCCTCCAGCCGGGCCAGCGCCGAACCCAGGCAGAAATGCAGGCCCTGACCGAAGCTCAGATGGCCGCCCGCGCGGTGGATGTCGAACCGGTCGGGATCGGTGAACTTCGCCTCGTCACGATTGGCCGATCCGTTGAGCAGCAGCATGTAGGAGCCCTCGGGTATCGCCTGCCCGTAGTGCTCGACATCCTGGGCGACGTAGCGGGCCTGCACCGGTGACGGCGGTTCGAAGCGCAATGTCTCCTCCACCGCACCCGGGATCAGGCTCGGATCGGCCACGAGCTCACGCCGTTGGTCGGGATGCTCGCCGAGCAACTGCCCCATGAAACCGATGAGCCGAGCGGTGGTTTCGTTGCCCGCACCGGCGATCATCGCGGTGTACGCGAGCACCTCGGTGCGGGTAAGCAGCCGCGATGTCCCGTCCGCCTCCTCGATGTGCGCGGTGAGCAGATCGGTCATCAGGTCGTCCGACGGATGCGAAGCCCGCCATTCGATGTACTCGGCGAACATCGCGATGGCGTCGGCGAAGATCGTCGGACTCACCCCGTCGGCGCTGGCGTCCACCGACGCCACCGTGATGGCCTTGTCGTTACGGTCCCGGATGCTCTGCTGCTCCTCCTCCGGAATGCCCAGCAGATATCCGATGGTGCGCATCGGCATGAACGCCCCGAGGTCCGCGACGAAGTCCAGACCGTCCTGCCCGCGCAGGGGATCCAGTGCCTTCGCGCAGAAATCGCGTACCAGGTCCTCGACCGCCAGCATGCGGCGTGGCGTGAAGACCCGGGACAGCAGTCGGCGGTGCAGATCGTGCAGCGGCGGGTCCTCGAACAGCAGGATGCCCGGCGGGACCTCGATACCGCTGAACAGGATGTCGGCCGTGGTGCCGCGTCCCGATCGGTAGGCCTGCCAATTGGGCAGCTCCCGCGCCACATCGTCCCACCGGCTCAGCGCATAGAAGTTGTACTTCTCGTTGTAGTACAGCGGCGCCTCGCTGCGCATCCGCTTCCAGATCGGGTACGGGTCGTCGTCGATGTCGTTGTCGAACGGGTCGTAGTAGAGCTCCACCGCCTGCTGCGTCGTCACCGATCCACTTCCCCATCCGCTGTACCAAATAGTTGTTCCAACGTACGTGGGACGCCTCCGCTGGTCAATCACCGGCTCACAGCCTTTTAACAGTCAGCCTGAGCCAAACCGTCGACCCGAAATCGGGGCCCGGCGTCTACTGGGGCGGATTCGCGTGTGTCTCACGCATTGACCCCTCGGAGGCCCGCTCCCATGTTCAACCGCCTGTTGCGCACCGCCTTTGCGCTCACCCTCATCACCACGGCCATCTCCTGCAGCAGCAACGACGACAACTCCGAGGGCTACACGCTGCGTGTCGGCGCAACCTCGGTGACCGGAACTCCCGCGGGTTCACTGGGCTGGGGCGACAAGCAGGGCATCCTCACCGAACAGCTGAAGTCCGCCGGGGTCGGCAAGATCGAGTACTCGTTCTTCCAGTCCGGCAGCGATGTCGCCTCGGCACTTTTCGCCGGCGCCATCGACGTCGCGGCCATCGGCGACAACCCGGCCCTGCGGGCCCGCAGCCGAGACCCGAAAGTAGTTCTGCTTTCCCTTGATTCGATCAACGGCGACGCCTGGCTGGTCGGTGCCAAAGGCGGGCCCACTGACATCAAGGGTTTGGTCGGCAAGGACATCACCGCCCCGCAGGGCACCATCCGCGACCGCGCCGCCCGCCAGCTCATCGATGCCGCGGGACTGGACGGCCAGATCCAGGTACGGGACGTGCCGACGCCCGAATCCATCGCCGGGCTGAGTTCCGGCAAGATCGACGCGGCCATCCTGACCGGCGCCAGCGCGGCCGAGCTGGAATCCAAGGGCTTCCCGATCATCGACAGCCTGTCGCGGCACGGCTTCGGCAGCACCGGCACCAACATCGCCCTCACCTCGTTCACCGACGCCCATCCGGAGTTCGTCGGCGCCTGGCAGCAGGCGGTCACCGCCGTCAATCGCGACATCACCGAGAACTTCGACGACTATCTGGGCTGGGTCGCGAAAACCGATGACACCGACCTGAAGTTCGTCAAACAGTCGACTCATGCTGATGAGTTCAATACCGAACCGTTCCCGCCGGTCGGTGTGGACCAGCTCGAAGCCGCATACAAGTTCCTCAACGCCGACGGATCGTTCGACAACGAATACTCGGTCCGCGAGTGGGCCGGAGCCAAGTCGTGACCGTAGCTGTCGCCAGCACCACGGCGGTCCGGACGGCCGCCACGCCCCCGGAACTCGTCGAGGTCGTCGGCGGCCACCGCCGACGAAAAGGCCTGTGGGCGCGCATCCCCCGGCCCGTACGCCGGCTGATGAGTCCGGCACTGATCCTCGCGGCGTGGACCATCGGATCGACGACAGGGCTCCTCAACACCGATCTGTTCCCGCCCCCGACCGAGGTGGCGGCCACCGCGTGGCGGCTGCTCGGTGACGGCCAACTCGCCACCCACGTCGGCGCGTCGGCTGTCCGGGTCCTGACCGGCACGGTGCTGGGCATCCTCATCGGCGTCCTGCTCGCGGTCCTGGCCGGGCTCACCCGGACCGGCGAGGACCTGCTCGACTGGACCATGCAGATCCTCAAGGCGGTACCGAATTTCGCGCTGACACCGTTGCTGATCATCTGGATGGGTATCGGTGAGGGCCCCAAGATCGTGCTGATCACCACCGGTGTGGCGATAGCGATCTACATCAACACCTATTCGGGGATTCGCGGCGTGGACCGGCAACTCGTCGAGATGGCGCAAACCTTGGAAGCTCCGCGGCGGACACTCATCACCCAGGTGATCCTGCCCGGTGCGATGCCGAATTTCCTTGTCGGCCTGCGCCTCGGGCTGTCCAGCGCGTGGCTGAGCCTGATCTTCGCGGAGATGATCAACACCACCCAGGGCATCGGCTACCTGATGTCGCGGGCCCAGACCAACCTGCAGTTCGACGTCTCGCTGCTGGTGATCGTCATCTACGCGGTGGCAGGCCTGCTGTCCTACACGCTGGTGCGGGTCCTGGAACGGCTTCTGCTGTCCTGGCGCAACGGGTTCGAGGGACTCGGAGTATGAGCGCTGTGGTCGACGTGCACGGCCTCACCCGCGCCTTCGGTGATCAGCAGGTGCTCAAAGATCTCGAACTGCAGATCGAGGACGGCGAATTCGTCGCGATGCTGGGGCGGTCCGGTTCGGGCAAGAGCACCCTGCTGCGCGTGCTGGCCGGCCTCGACGGTCAGGTCACCGGATCGGTGCGGGTCCCCCGCTCCCGGGCGGTGGTGTTCCAGAACCCGCGACTGCTGCCGTGGCGGCGCGCCCTGGCCAACGTGACCTTCGCACTGCCCGACGCTGGTCCCGACGCCCCCAGCCGAACCGCACGCGGGCGGTCCGCACTCGACGAGGTGGGCCTGGCGGAGAAGACCAAAGCATGGCCGCTGTCCCTTTCCGGCGGTGAGGCGCAACGCGTTTCACTGGCTCGCGCCCTGGTCCGCGAACCCGACCTGTTGCTGCTCGACGAGCCCTTCGGCGCGCTCGACGCTCTGACCCGGCTCAAGATGTACGGACTGCTGCACGAATTGTGGTCACGCAGACACATGGCCGTTCTGCACGTCACCCACGATGTCGACGAGGCGATCCTGCTGGCCGACCGGGTGGTGGTGCTCTCGGGCGGACGGGTCTCACTGGACCGTCGCGTCGATTTGCCCTTCCCCCGCACCCGCAGCGACGACGGGTTCGACGACCTGCGCCGTGCACTGCTGGCCGAACTCGGCGTCCGAGAGGAAGTAGGCCATGACCGTTCCCGCTGACCCCGATGCCCTGAACACCGATGTCCTGGTGATCGGCGGCGGTCCCGCAGCGACCTGGGCCGCCATCTCGGCCACCGAATCCGGCGCCCGGGTCATCCTGGTGGACAAGGGCTACTGCGGCACCAGTGGGGCGACCGCCGCCGGCGGCAACAACCTGTGGGCGATCGGTCCCGGGCCGCGGCGCGAGGATTCGGTGCGTGAGCGCGAACTCGCCGCCGGCCGGATCACCGACTCCGAGTGGATGTTCCGGGTACTTGCCACCTCGTGGGACCGGCTCGAACACCTCTCCCAGTGGGGCTACCCGTTCCCGGTGGGCGCTGACGGCCGCGAGATGCGCAGCAGCCTGCAAGGCCCCGAGTACATGCGCCGCATGCGCCGCAAGGCCCATCGCAGTGGCGTTCGCATCTTCGATCACCACCCGGCACTGGAGCTGACCGCCGACCCCGACGGGGTCGTCACCGGTGCCACCGGCATCGCGCGCCAGGACGGCGGCCGGCCATGGCGGATCACCGCGGGCGCGGTCGTGTTGGCCACCGGCGGAACTGCCTTCCTGTCCGGGACCTTCGGTACCAACGTCGACACGGGCGAAGGTCTCTTGATGGCCGCCGAACACGGAGCACACCTGTCCGGAATGGAGTTCTGCACCGCCTACGCGCTGGCCCCCGAATGGGGCGTGCACACCAAAGGCCGAATGCTGCAGTGGGGCAGCTTCTACGACGAGCACGGCCGCCCGTTCACCACCCAGCGCGGGCTGAGCGGGCGCCAGGATGCGCAGCGGGCCCTGACCCGCGGCGAGCGGGTGTTCGCCCGGCTGGACCGGGCACCCGAAAACATCCGCCAGACCATGCGCGACGCCCAGCCGAACTACTTCCTGCCGCTGGACAAGGCCGGCATCGACCCGTTCACCACCGCCTACCCGATCCGGATGGTGTACGAGGGATCGGTGCGCGGCACCGGCGGTCTGCGGCTCGTCGGACCCGATTGCGCGACAACGGTTCCCGGACTGTACGCGGCAGGTGATGCCGCGACCCGCGAGCTCATCACCGGCTCGTTGTCGGGCGGCGGCAGCCGCAACGGCTCATGGGCGATCGCGTCGGGCACCTTCGCCGGCCGCGGCGCCGCCGAGTTCAGCCGCACCCGGCGGATATCCGCTGGTGAGCCTGTCACCACCTCCTGGCGCTCCCGCGCAGGCGGACCCACCGTCGAGGAGGTGGTGGCTGCCGCACAGGCGCACGTCCTGCCCCCGCAGCGCAGCTACCTGAAATCCGAAGAGCGGCTCCGGGAGTCCGCAGCAGCGCTGGAGACGGTGTGGCGCGACATCGCCGACGGCCTGGCTCCGGTGCCGGCCCGCGACGTCTACAAGCAGCGTCAGGCAGTGGCCATGGTGGCCGCGGCCCGCTGGATCACCGCCGCGTCCCTGGCCCGGCCGGAAACGCGCGGCCTGCACCGTCGTGAGGATCTTCCCGAATCGGATCACCGCTACGGGCACCGGATCCTGACCGGCGGCCTGGACCGGGTGTGGACGGCGCCTGATCCCGTTGCCCCGCAGCTCATCTCCTCGGAGGCAGTGGCGTGATCGAGATCGTCAGCACCACCGCCTGCATCGCGTGCGACCTCTGCATCAAGGTGTGCCCCACCGACGTCTTCGACCGGGGCGACGACGGGGTGCCCGTCATCGCGCGCCAATCCGACTGCCAGACCTGCTTCATGTGCGAGGCCTACTGCCCCACCGACGCGCTCTACGTCTCGCCGGTCTCCACGCCGGTGGGCGCCGGCAGCCCGCATGCTTCCGAATCCGCGGTCAGCGATGCGGGGCTGCTCGGCGGTTACCGGGAGATGGTCGGTTGGGGACGGGGCCGCTCCCCCGGTTCGCGCCTGGATCAGAACCCGGTGCTGACCTCGATCCCGCCACTGGCCGAGCCGCGCCTGGGTTCCCCCGCCGTACTGGCGGACGGGCCATGGAACCATCCCGATCACGAAGTGGCGCCGAGATCTACGTCAGGGTCGTAAACCGTCAGGAGTCACGACCCTGACGTCCATCTCGCGATGTTGCGGCACAATCACCCGACAGCCATCCTGTTACCCATGTCTGACGACGCGTCCGCTGACGAAAAGACCCCGACCGAGAACAGACGATTGCTGTACGGAGCAACGATTTTCGCCCGAGTCGCGCTGGCCGCCGCGTTTCTGTCCGCCGTCGCCGACCGGTTCGGCCTGTGGGGACCACCAGGCACACCGAACGTCGGTTGGGGGAACTTCGAATCCTTCACCGCCTACGTCCACGTTCTGGCGCCCTATCTCTCCGGCGCGTTGCTCCACGTCGCCGCGTGGGGAGCGACGGTCGTCGAGATCCTCCTCGGCGTGGCGCTGCTGTTGGGAGTCGCCTTGCGCTGGGTGTCCTTTGCCACCGCGGCGACGCTGACGGTCTTCGGCGTCTCGATGTTCGTCTTCGCAGGATTCGAGACACCTTTCAGCGCATCCGTTTTCAGCGCAGCCGCGGCCGCCCTGCTGCTCGGCCTGGCGCCCGAGAGCAGCCACATCTATCGGCTGGGCCGCCCCGTCAGGGCCTGAGCACCACCCGCACGCCTCAAAACTGGTGCGCCCGCTACCGTCCGAGCGCTGTTACGTTTGCTCCGACAGCAGCGAGGAGCGACCGAGATGTACCCACCGTCCGAGCATGCCGGCCGCGGCATGGCGATGACCACTGCCGTATTGAGCTTCATCTGTGCGGCATTCGGCTTTGTGATCGTGGCGATCTCTCTGTCGGCGATCTTGTTCTTCGAGCTACTCGGACCGTCTGCCCGAGAGCGCACCAGCTTCTCTGGTCCGATCGCCATCTACGCCGGCATCGGGGCGATCGTCTCAGTGGCCTTTGTCGTCGGTGCGGTGAAGTTGCTGCGGCACAACCCTGCCGGTCGCATCATCATCATCGCGAGCAGCGCCGTCTACAGCTGTCTTTCGGTGTATGAGGCGCTGACCGACGACAGCCGCGACATGCTGGCGAACGTGTTTTCGGCGATCCCGGTATTGACCCTGGTTTTCGCGCTGCTGCCCGGCACGAAACGTTGGTGCGAGCGTT
Organism: Mycobacterium sp. 134; assembly: GCF_048282715.1. Taxonomy (NCBI): domain Bacteria; kingdom Bacillati; phylum Actinomycetota; class Actinomycetes; order Mycobacteriales; family Mycobacteriaceae; genus Mycobacterium; species Mycobacterium sp. 134. Next base: position 1,241,595 of record NZ_JBLVUN010000008.1, on the reverse strand, counting down.
AGAGCTTCTGTACCGGGGCGTGGTTGTGCATCAGCTTGACCCGGCCCGCACTGCCGAAGTCGATCAGTGACATCGCCGATTCGCCCACACCCGAGACTTCCTCGACGCGACCTAGTCCGTACTTGTCGTGGGAGACCCGGTCGCCGGGTTCCAGCGTGATCACCGGGCGGTTGCGGGCGGGCGCGGGGCGTGAGGGCGACGGGCGTGGAGTGCCATAGCGGCCGGCGTTGCCCACCGGGGCGCTCAGCGACGACGACGGCTGCTCGACGCGCCGCCAGTTGATCAGGTCCTCCGGAATCTCGCGCAGGAACCGCGATTCCGGGTTGAGCATGGGCTGCCCCCACGACGACCGCACCTTGGCCCGCGAGAGATAGAGCCGCTTGCGCGCGCGGGTGATGCCGACGTAGGCCAACCGGCGTTCCTCGGACAGCTCGTTCGGATCGCCCAGGGCCCGCATGTGCGGGAACATGCCGTCCTCCCAGCCGGTGACGAACACCGCCGGGAACTCCAGCCCCTTGGCGGTGTGCAGCGTCATCATCGTCACCACGCCCGCACCGCCTTCGGGGATCTCGTCGGCGTCGGCCACCAGCGACACCCGCTCGAGGAACTGGGCCAGCACCCCGGTGTCGGGGATGTCCTCGTCGACCGGCTCACCCTCGCCCTGTTCGGCCAGGGCCCGGGCGTTGGCCAGGTCGGTGCTGAATTCGTGTGCGACGCTGACCAATTCGTTGAGGTTGTCCAACCGGGCCAGATCCTGCGGGTCGCTGGAGGCCTCCAGTTCACGGCGGTAGCCCGTGCGCTCCAGGACAGCCTCGACCAGATCCCCCAGCTCGTCATCGAGCTTGCCGCGCAGCGAGTCGAGCAGCTGAACGAACGATGCGATGGCCTTCTCCGAGCGGGAGTTCAGCATCGGCACCCGCCCCTCGGCGGCGGCCTGCAGCGCATCGTTGAAGTTGGCCCCGGTGTTCTCCGCGTACACCGCCACACAGGCCTCGGCCCGGTCGCCGATGCCGCGGCGCGGGGTGTTGAGGATGCGGCGCATGCTCACCGAGTCACCCGGGTTGTCCAGCACCCGCAGGTAGGCGACGATGTCGCGGATCTCGCGGCGCTCGTAGAACCGCACGCCGCCGACGACCTTGTACGGGATGCCGGCGCGGATGAACACTTCCTCCAGCGCGCGCGAGGAGTTGTTGGTGCGGTAGAACACCGCGACGTCTGAGTATTTGACGCCCTCGCTGTCGGCAAGCGCGTCGATCTCCTCGGCCACGAACCGGGCCTCGTCGTGCTCGTTGTCGGCCACGTAGCCGACGATCAGCTCGCCCTCGCCTTCCTCGGTCCACAGCCGCTTCTCGCGGCGGCCGGTGTTGCGGGCGATCACCGAGTTGGCCGCGTTCAGGATGGTCTGGGTGGAGCGGTAGTTCTGCTCCAGCAGGATCGTCGTCGCGTCCGGATAGTCGCGCTCGAAATCCTCGATGTTGCGGATCGTCGCGCCGCGGAAGGCATAGATGGACTGATCGGCGTCACCCACCACGCACAGTTCCGATGCCGCCACCCCGTCGTTCTCGTCGAGGTGGTGGCCCACCAATTCGCGCACCAGCACGTACTGCGCATGGTTGGTGTCCTGGTACTCGTCGACCAGGATGTGGCGGAACCGGCGGCGGTAGTACTGGGCGATCTGCGGGAAGGCCTGCAGGATCCCGACCGTCTCACCGATCAAATCGTCGAAGTCCAGCGCATTGGCCGCGCGCAGCCTGCGCTGGTACTCGCCGTAGACCTGGGCGATGATGCCGGCCATCTCCTCGGCGGCCTCCGATGCCTCGGCCGCCGCCTGCTCCGGACCGATCAGCTCGTTCTTGAGGTTGGAGATGCCGTTGGCCAGCAGCCGCGGCGAGTACCGCTTGGTGTCCAGCCCCATGTCCTTGCCGATCATCATCAGCAGACGCCGGGAATCGTCGGAGTCGTAGATCGAGAAGTTGGAGTTCAGCCCCGGCAGCAGCGAGGCCTGGTTGCGCAGGATCCGCACGCACGTGGAGTGGAACGTGGAGACCCACATGTTGCGCGCCCTGGGGCCCACCAGCTGAACCACGCGCTCGCGCATCTCGGCGGCGGCCTTGTTGGTGAACGTGATGGCCAGGATCTGTCCGACCCCGACGTCACGAGCGGCCAGCAGGTAGGCGATCCGCCTGGTCAGCACGGCCGTCTTACCCGACCCAGCGCCCGCGACGATCAACAGCGGCGACCCCTCGTGCAGCACCGCTTGGCGCTGCTGGGGGTTCAGGCCGTCGAGGAGTTCATCAACATCTGCGGCAGCTGGGGAGGCGACGGGGGAAGTGGTCATCTTGCGTTCAAACTTACCGCTGAGCGGGGACAGTTTTGCGCTGGCACGGGCCGACTGGGACTATCAGGCTGTGCCTGAGATCGATGACCTGCGTCGGGAGATCGACGAACTCGACGCCACCATCCTCGCCGCAGTCCAGCGCCGCGCCGAGGTATCCAAGCTGATCGGCAAGGCCCGGATGGCCTCCGGCGGTACCCGCCTGGTGCACAGTCGCGAAATGCAGGTCATCGAGCGATACAGCGTGCTCGGCCCCGAGGGCAAGGACCTGGCCATCCTGCTGCTGCAGCTGGGTCGCGGCCGCCTGGGCCACTAGGCCTATCGGCCCGCGGGCTTCTCGGGCGCCTTGAGCGAGTCCAGCAGCCACGGCGCCAGCCACTGCACCGCCTCTGACGTCGGGTGTACGCCGTCGCTGCGCATCCGCACCCCGTTGATCTTCGCGGTGTACTTGCCGTCCGGATTGAGCTTGGCGTTGAAATCCAGCACCGACACATTCGGCCGCTGCGCGGTCACCGTTCGCAGCATGGTGTTCCAGGCCTGGACCCGGCCCGGCTGATCCTCCGGATACAGCGTCCCGTCCGACCGCTCACCGCGCCGGTTGTACGGCGCCGTGGTCACCACCACACGCGCCCCGGTCGAGCTGAGAATGTCCAGCGCGCGCTGCAACTCGCTCTTGAGATAGGTGTCGTAGGCGTCGTTGCCGATGTGGGTCCACCGGCCCTGCCAGGTACGGTCCACGACTTCCCAGCGTCCGATCATCAGCAGCACCGTGTCCGGCCGGTCATGCGCGATGCGCTGCGCCCAGCGCTCCGGCCAGGAGTCGCACTCGGGCTTCTGATTCAGCGTCTCCCCCGCCGACCGGTACGGGCCGCCGCGGGCGACGCCACAACCGATCGTCGTGTAGTCGCTGAAGTGGAATCCCGGGGTGGGAGGCAGATAACGCATCAACGTCCAGGCCACCGAATCACCGAACACCGCGACCGTGCGGGTACCGGGAGGCAGCGCCGGCGGCGGTCCTACCGCGACCGCCCGTTCCGCGCCGACGTCCTGTTCGGACGCCGCGGCGGCCATCACGTCCGGGCCCGCCGGACGGGTCGGGACGCCGACCGGGACCACCGTCATCGTCACCACCGCGGCGGTGGCCACCGTGGCCGCGGACAGTCGCAGCATCGGGACGTGCTGCGGACGCCAGTTCCGGACCGGCTGCTCGAGTGCCCACCACGACACCCACGACACCGCGATCGTCACCGCGCACCGCAACGCCAGCAGTGACCAGCCCTGCAGGCCGGTGCGCTCGCCGTTGAGGATCTGGAAGATCGGCCAGTGCCAGAGGTAGACGCCGTAGGAGATGACGCCCAGGGTGACGAGCGGGTACCAGGCCAGCACGCGGGCGACGTAGCCGTCCTGATCCAGCGCGACCGGGGCGACGACCAGAACCGCGCCCAGGGCCACCACGATCAGCAGGCCGTGGTGGAATTCGTCGGCGCTGCCGGTCGCCAGGTGTGCGGCAGCCGCCAGCACCGCGACGCCGATCACCGGCAGGATCCAGGCGATCCAGCGTCGCCACCGGGCCCGGATCAGCGTGCCCGACATCGTCAGCGACGACCAGTCGCGAACCAACAGCGCCGCGGCAGCCGCACCCACCAACAGCGCCTGCGCCCGGGTGTCGGTGCCGAAGTACACGCGGTTGAGGTCAGCGGGATCGCCGGACAGCCAGATCGACGCCACGGCCGAGGCGGCCAGTCCGAGCACCGCCAGTCCGAACACCACGCCACGGACCGCGCCGGTGGAGCGGCGGCGCACCAGCAGCGCGGCGGCCAGCACCAGCAGCGGCCAGATCACGTAGTACTGCTCCTCGACCGCCAGCGACCAGGTGTGCTGCAACGGCGACGGAGCACTGCCCTGGCTGAAGTAGTCGGTGTCGGTGGCCACGAACATCCAGTTCGCCATCCAGAAGAACGCCGCCACCGCGTCCTCGCGAAGCGTGGTGACCGCATCCGACGGGAACAAGGGCCGGGCGATCACCACGGCCAGGGTCATCAACACCATGGCGGGCAGCAGTCGCTTGGCCCTGCGGATCCAGAACGCCTTGAGGTCGACACGCTCGGTGCGGCGATACTCGTCGAGCAGCAGTGAGGTGATCAGGAATCCGCTGAGCACGAAGAAGACATCGACGCCGATGAAACCCCCGGCCACACCGGGCACTCCGCCGTGGCCGGCCAACACCAGGGCCACGGCGATGGCACGGATGCCGTCGAGTGCGGGGATGTCACGCCGGATGGAGGCACGCCGACGCCGGCTGGCAGCACGGACTGGCGCCGCAGTCACGTCATGCCCTCCCGTCTTGGCGTCCGAACCCCAGAGCTTAGGGGGGATCGGGCGCCGAGCCGGGAAGGCGCGACGGAGCGCTAACGGGTTAGCGCAATATATTTCGTGTCGAGGTACTCCTCGATGCCCTCGGTGCCGCCCTCACGGCCGAAGCCGGATTCCTTGATGCCGCCGAAGGGTGCGGCCGCATCCGAGATGACACCGCGGTTGACGCCGACCATGCCGGACTCGATGCCCTCGGCCACTCGCAACGCGCGGTCCAGCGACTGCGTGTAAACGTAAGCAGCCAAGCCGTATTCGGTGCTGTTGGCGGCTGCCACACCCTCTTCCTCGGTGTCGAACCCGGTGATCGGGGCGACCGGACCGAAGATCTCCTCCTTGAGGATGCGGGCATCGGCGGGCACATCGGCCAGCACCGTGGCCGGATAGAAGTTGCCAGGCCCGCCCGGCGCGACACCGCCGACCGCGACGGTCGCGCCGCGGGATACCGCATCGGAGACGAGTTCGGTGACGGTGGAGACCTGCTTGGAGTTGATCAGCGGACCCAACGTGGACGACGGGTCGATGCCCTTGCCGAGGGTGAACTCGCTCATCCTCTTGACGAGCTTGTCGGTGAACTCCTCACGCACCGAGTTGGCCACGTGGAAACGGTTGGCCGCGGTGCAGGCTTCACCACCGTTGCGCATCTTGGCCAGGATCGCGCCGTCGACCGCGGCGTCGACATCGGCGTCGTCGAACACGATGAACGGGGCATTGCCACCGAGCTCCATCGACGTGCGGAGCAGCTTGTCGGCGGACTGCTTGACCAGCGCCTTGCCCACGCCGGTCGAGCCGGTGAAGGTGAGTTTCCGAAGCCGGCCGTCGTCGATCAGCGCGGTGCTCACCGCACCCGGATTGCTGGTCGGCAGCACCGAGAGCACGCCCTTGGGCAGGCCGGCCTCATCCATCAGCTTGGCCAGCAGCAGCATGGTCAGCGGGGTTTCCTGCGCGGGCTTGACAATCATGGTGCAGCCCGCGGCGAACGCCGGCCCCATCTTGCGAGTCCCCATGGCCAGCGGGAAGTTCCACGGCGTGATGGCATAGCACGGGCCGACGGCCTGCTTGGTGACGAGGATGCGGCCGGTGCCGGCCGGCGCCGGGGTGTAGCGGCCGGCGATGCGCACCGCTTCCTCGGAGAACCAGCGGAAGAACTCGGCGCCGTAGGCGACCTCGCCCTTGCTCTCGGCGAGCACCTTGCCCATCTCGAGGGTCATCAATGCGGCGATGTCGTCGGCGCGTTCGGTGATCTTCTCGAACACCGAACGAAGGATCTCGCCTCTCTTGCGCGGTGCGGTCGCGGCCCATTCGGCCTGGACCGCACATGCGGCGTCCAGCGCGGCGACGGCATCGGCGGCGGTCGCGTCGGCCACCGTGGCCAACACCTGATCGTCGCTGGGGTCGAGCACGTTGAACGTCGATGCGGCCTGGCGTTCCTCACCACCGATCCAAAGACCCGTGGGCACGGATGAAATCAAGTCTTCAATGGCCATACATCCATCATGTACACCTTCGCTCCCAACCCCGCATTAAGGTCGACAGAATGAGTGCTGACATCACCGCAACCCCCGCATGGCAGGCATTGTCGAAGCACTACGACGAGATCGGCGACATCCATCTGACGGAGCTTTTCGCCGAGGACCCGAACCGCGGGACCGAGCTGGTGCTGACCGTCGGCGACCTCTACATCGACTACAGCAAGCACCGTGTCACCCGCCGGACCCTGGAGCTGCTGGCGGATCTGGCCCGCGCCGCCGGGTTGGAGGCCCGCCGCGACGCGATGTTCGCCGGTGAGCACATCAACACCTCCGAGGACCGCGCGGTGCTGCACACCGCGCTGCGGTTGCCCGCCGACGCGACGCTGACGGTCGACGGCCAGGACGTGGTGGCCGACGTCCACGAGGTGCTCGATCGCATGGGCGGGTTCACCGACCGGCTGCGCAGCGGCGAGTGGGCCGGCGCCACCGGCGAGCGGATCAAGACCGTCGTCAACATCGGCATCGGCGGCTCGGACCTGGGTCCGGTGATGGTGTACGACGCACTGCGTCACTACGCCGACGCCGGCATCAGCGCCCGCTTCGTATCCAACGTCGACCCGGCCGACCTGGTGGCGACGCTGGCCGATCTGGACCCGGCCACAACACTTTTCATCGTCGCGTCCAAGACGTTCTCCACTCTCGAGACGCTGACCAACGCGACGGCCGCGCGTCGCTGGCTGGTGGATGCGCTCGGTGAGGACGCGGTGGCCAAGCATTTCGTGGCGGTGTCCACCAACGCCAAGCTGGTGCAGGAGTTCGGCATCGACACCGACAACATGTTCGGGTTCTGGGATTGGGTGGGTGGCCGGTACTCGGTGGACTCGGCGATCGGGCTGTCGGTGATGGCCGTCATCGGCCGCGAGCGGTTCGCCGAATTCCTGTCCGGTTTCCACCTGGTCGACGAGCACTTCCGCACCGCGCCGCTCGCCGAGAACGCTCCCGCGCTGCTCGGGCTGATCGGTCTCTGGTACTCGAATTTCTTTGGTGCGCAGTCGCGTGCGGTGCTGCCCTACTCGAACGACCTGTCCCGGTTCGCTGCCTATCTGCAACAGCTGACCATGGAGTCCAACGGCAAGTCGGTGCAAGCGGACGGCACCGCCGTCACAACCGACACCGGCGAGATCTTCTGGGGCGAGCCGGGAACCAACGGCCAGCACGCGTTCTATCAGCTGCTGCACCAGGGCACCCGGCTGGTGCCTGCCGACTTCATCGGCTTCTCGCAGCCCACCGACGATCTGCCCACCGCCGACGGCACCGGCAGCATGCACGACCTGCTGATGAGCAACTTCTTCGCCCAGACCCAGGTGCTGGCGTTTGGTAAGACCGCTGACGCCATTGCGTCTGAAGGAACTCCGGCCGCAGTGGTGCCACACAAGGTGATGCCCGGAAACCGACCGACGACGTCAATCCTGGCAACCAGGTTGACGCCGTCGGTCGTGGGCCAGCTCATCGCCCTTTACGAACACCAGGTGTTCACCGAGGGAGTGGTGTGGGGGATCGACTCCTTCGATCAGTGGGGCGTGGAGCTGGGCAAGACCCAAGCCAAGGCACTGCTGCCGGTGATCACCGAATCGGAATCACCGGGCAAGCAGTCGGACTCATCGACCGATGCGTTGGTGCGGCGTTACCGCGTCGAACGCGGGCGCTCGGCCTAGGTCCGGTCGCTACCGGCCTCAGCCGGGCAGGTCAATGGTTCGGCACGGTCCGCCCGGAACACAGGCGACGCCGCCACCGGGGCCTGCCTCGGCCCAAGGTCCGCCCGGCACACCTGCGGAAACGTGGCCGTCAGACCCGGCCTGCGCCCCGGGGCCACCGGGAACCTCGGCACCCGCACCCTGCGGGCCTGCCGACGGAGTACACGGGGTGCCGTCCGGGTTGTAGCAGCCCGGGGCGGGCGGGGCCGGCGGCGGCGGTCCGGGCTCAGCGAAAGCAACCGGGGCGAAGGCAACAGCGCCAGCCGCAGCACCTGCAAACAACATCGAGGTAATCATTTTTGCGGTCATGCCCTTGGGCTACCCACGTTCGTCCGGCTCCCAAACCCCGCATCGGCGCAGAGTGGCCCGGATCATGCGGATGATTCAAACCCGTCGTCAGTCATGCGGATGATTCAAACCCGTCGTCAGCGGGAACCCCTTGGCTCTGCTCCACAAAAAACATGGACCGACCGAACTGGAGTTCCAACGATGTCAACAAACCGGCTGACCTTGACCACCCGCAACAGCGGTACCTGGCCATCTATCCGGAAGTGGTCGATGACAGTGGGGGTGGGCATGGCGCTCACCGCGGCACCCCTGCTCGCGGGGTGTGGTTCCAGTGAAGACACCGCCCCGTCGACGTCGCCGTCGGAGACATCGTCTGTCGTCACCACCACAGTGACGACCACGGAGGTCACCACGACTCCGGCCCCGGCGCCTGGTGGCGAGGGCTCGATGCCCGGCGGCCCGACCGGTGGTGGCGGTCCCGAAGGCGGGGGCGGCTCGATTCCGGGTGGTCCGACCGGTGGTGGTGGACCCGGTGGCGGGGGCGGCTCGATTCCCGGTGGCCCGACCGGTAGCGGCGGCCCCGGTGGCGGCAGCGGCTCGATTCCCGGTGGTCCCAGCGGCGGCGGCGGCCCCGGCGGTGGCGGCGGCTGTGTTCCCGGCGTCGGCTGCGTACACGTGCCCTGACGCCGGGCGAACAGCTCAGGCGAAGCGCTTGGTGTACTTCGGCGGTAGCAACCGCATCACCTGAGTGAGCGGGGCCCAAGGCCAGCGCGGCACCACGGCCCGGCCCTTCTCCTTCTCGATGGCCTCGACCATCGCGCGGACACCGGTCTCGTTGTCGACCATCAGCATGGTGGTCGCCGACTTGGCCGTCATCTCCGACTCGATGTAGCCCGGCTCGATCACGGTCACCCGGATGGGGCCCTTGTCGTACTCGGCGCGCAACGACTCGCCCAGCGATGTCATCCCGGCCTTTGATGCGCAGTAGGCGGCCTTACCGCCGGGCACACCGGTGTTACCCAGCACCGACGAGATCAGCACCAGGTGACCGCTGCCGGACTTCTTGAACATCTCCAGCGCCGTCTCGATCTGCACCAGACCGGCGATCAGGTTGGTTTCGATGGTCGCCTTGTTCGCCCACGGCTTGCCCTCGCCGAGCGGCCAGCCCTTGCCGATGCCGGCGTTGACGATCACGCGATCGATGCCGCCGAGTTCCTCGGACAGCTCGCCGAATACCCGCGGCACCGCCTCGTGGTCGTTGACGTCCAGCGCAGCGACCACGACCTTGACGTAGGGGTGCCGGTCGGCCAGCTCGGCCTTGAGCTCATCGAGCCGCTCGGTGCGGCGGGCACACAGCGCCAGGTCACGGCCCTTCGCCGCGAACTGCCGGGCCATGCCCGCACCCAGTCCGGAGCTGGCACCGGTGATGAGGATCTTCTGACGGGTCATCGCTGCAGGATAACCGAGTTAGACAACTGTCAAAAATGCGGACCGCTTACTTGAGCAACCGGGACATCCGCCGGTCGGCCAGCACCTTGCCCCCGGTCTGACACGTCGGGCAGTACTGGAACGACTTGTCGGCGAAAGACACCTCCCGCACGGTGTCCCCGCACACCGGGCACGGCAACCCGGTACGCGCGTGCACGCGAAGACCAGAGCGCTTCTCCCCCTTGAGCGTCGCGGCCTGCTGCCCCACCGAACGCGATACCGCATCGGTGAGCACCGAGACCATGGCGTCATGCAGCGCACCGAGCTGCGCATCGGTCAGCTTGCCCGCGGTGGCGAACGGCGAGAGCTTGGCCACGTGCAGGATCTCGTCGCTGTAGGCATTGCCGATCCCGGCGATCACCTTCTGATCGGTGATCACCGTCTTGATCCGTCCGCCCTGCCCGGCCAGCACACCCGCCAGCCCGGCCGAATCCAGCGACAGCGCATCGGGTCCCAGGGCAGCGATCTGCGGGACGTCGAGCGGATCGGCGACCACCCACACCGCCAACCGCTTCTGGGTCCCGGCCTCGGTCAGATCGAACCCGACCCCAGGACTGGATGTCGCCGCCGGGGCGGCTCCGTCCCCGAGATGCACGCGCAACGCGATCGGACCCTTGCCCGGCTTGAGCGGCGTCGTCGCCAATTTGTCCGACCAACGCAGCCAACCCGCCCGCGACAAGTGGGTGATCAGATGCCAGGGGCCCACTTCGAGACCGAGGTACTTACCCCAGCGATTCGCACCGGTCACGGTCTGGCCGTGCAACGCCGTCGTCGGCGGATCGAATGTCTTGAGCACCGACAACGCAGCCACATCGATCCGGGTGACCACCCGGCCGGTTGCATTCCGGCGCAGATGATCGGCCAGCGCCTCGACTTCGGGCAGTTCAGGCATGGCTCCAGTGTGTCAGCGAAACGCCGAGCATGCTGTAGACATGTCCGACCGGCCTGCTCCCACGGCGACCAACCCGCTGCGGAACATCTTCGTGATCAACAGCGTGCCGCGCCGTTGGCCGTTCGCGCTGCGCGCCGGAATCTGCATGGCCGTACCCGTTCTGGTGGGCTGGCTGGCCGGCGACACCACGGCCGGATTGATCGCCACCATCGGCGGATTCACCTCGCTCTACGGCAGCGGCCGCCCATACCTGAATCGCGGCGCGTACCTCGGCGTGGTCGCAGTGTGCTTCGCCGTCGCTGTGGCCCTCGGCGACTGGGCGTCGTCGGCGCCGTGGCTGGGCGTGGTGACCGTGACGATGATCGCCGCGGTGGCCACCCTCGTCTGCCATGCCCTGAGCGTCGGGCCGCCCGGTGCCTACATGGTGGTGCTGGCCTGTGCGGCCGGCACCGGAACGCCGGCGACACTGCACCTCAGCCCGGGCCATCACGCCGTGCTGGTACTCGCCGGCGGCGCGTTCGCCTGGCTGGTGCACATGTCCGGCGCGCTGTTCCGGCCCCGCGGTCCGGAGAAGGCAGCCGTGGCCGCGGCAGCCGCCGCCGTCGCCGCCTACGTCGAGACCCCCTCGGCGGACACCCGACACCGTGCGGCGCTCCTGTTGCACACCGCGTGGGTCAACCTGGTCACCTATCAACCGGTACAACCCAAACCGGACCAGACGCTGTACCGGCTGCGGGTCGTCAACCGGCGGCTGCACGTGCTGTTCGCCGAAGCCATGCGGGCCGCCGAAGCCGGTGAGCCGCTGACCTATGACGGCGCGGCCCTGGCCCGGCACCTGGCCACCGTTCCCGCCGACGCGATCACCGACGAGCATGGCGCCGAAGGAGTTCCCCTCGGCAGGCCCAGCATCGTGCAATTGCTGCGCCGGGCGCTGACGCCGGGCTCGGTGTCACTGCAACTGACGGTGCGGGTCGCCATCGCGGTAGCGATCTCGGGCGTGATCGCCGTGCTGATCTCGCAGGCCCTGACGATGTCCCACGCGTACTGGGCGATGGCCGCCGCGGTGCTGATGCTGCATCAGGGATTCGACTGGCAGCGCACGGTGGCCCGCGGCGTCGAACGGACGCTGGGCACCTGGCTCGGGCTCGGCGTGGCCGGCGCGATCCTGGCGCTGCACCCGCAGGGCCTGTGGCTGGCCCTGGTGATCGGGGCGCTGCAATTCGTCATCGAGATGTACGTGGTGCGCAACTACACGCTGGCCGTCGTATTCATCACGCCCGCCGCACTCACCATCGCCTCCGGCGGCCAACCCGTCGACAACCTCGGTGAACTGCTGCTCACCCGCGGAAGCGACACCCTGATCGGCTGCGCGGTGGCCCTGGCCGTCTACTGGGCGACCCAGCGTCTGCGCCACCCGACCGGCCTGCGCACCGCGATCGCCGCCACGCTCGACGCGGTCACCAACACCCTGCCCCACCTGGCCGCGGACGACGCCACCTCCCCGGCCGCCCGTACCGACCGTCGCGATCTGCAGTTGCGGGCCATGGAATTGCTGCCGGCCTACGACGGGAGTGTCGGCGGATCGGCCACGCAACGCGTTGGGGCCGAACGTATGTGGCCGACGGTGGTGGCCGCCGAACAACTCGCATACCGCACGCTGGCGGCATGCTGGGGCGCTGAGCGTGACGGAGATACCGACGCCGGCGCCGAGGCGGCCGCGGACACCGCGGCCGCGCTGGCCGAACAGGCGTCCGCGCTACGCGAGGGCCTTGACGAACGACAGTAGCCAGCTCACCAGCGACAGCACGATGGCCGCCCAGATGGCGGTCCACCAGAACTGGTCGATGTGCAGACCCCAGTGGGTGGTGTGGTCGGTGATCCACGACGTGATCCACAGCATCAGCGCGTTGATCACGATGTGGATCAGGCCGAGCGTGAGGATGTACAGCGGGATCGACAGGATCTGAACGATCGGCTTGATGAACGCGTTGACCAGACCGAAGATCACCGCGACGACGAAGATGATGCCGACCCTGGCGATGGTCGTGTCACCACCGATGAAGTAGATCCCCGGCACGATGAGAGTGACCACCCAGAGCGCGAATCCGGTTATCGCTGCGCGCAGCACAAATGAGCCCATGGCGGTCTAGTCTGCCGAGCGCAGCAGGTATGTGTCCATGATCCAGCCATGGCGCGTCCTCGCCTCGGCACGCGCGGCGACGATCTCGTCGCCGATCTCACCGACCGTGCCCGCGTAGAGCAGCTCGTCGGGCGTGCCCAGGTAGGCGCCCCACCAGATCCGGGTCTGCGGCGGGCACTGCTGGAACGAGCAGTCGGCGTCGAGCATCACCACGGCGCTTCCGGTCAGCCCGTGCTCGCGCAACTGGCGCCCCGTGGTGATCAGCACCGGTTCGCCGACGTCGTTGAGCGGGATGCGGTGCCGTGCCGTCAGGACCTGGATGGCGGTGATACCGGGGATGACGTCGTAGGAGAACTCGACGTGCTCGCCCACCATCTCCAGGATCCGCAGGGTGCTGTCGTACAGCGACGGATCCCCCCAGGCCAGAAAGGCCCCGACGCCGTCAGGGCCGAGTTCGGTCTCGATGGCCGCCGCCCAGATCCGCGCCCGTTCGGCATGCCAGTCCGCGACCACCTGGCGGTAGCCGGGCGCGTCGCCGGCCGCTGCGCGCGGCGGGTCGACCAATTCGACGAAGCGGTAGCCGGGCTCGGTGATGAAGCGATCGCAGATCAGCTTGCGCACCGCGACCAGATCGTCTGCCGCGCCGCGACGAGGACCCTTGTCCATCGCGAAGAACACCTGCGTGTCGTTCAGCGCGGAAACAGCCTGGGCCGTGACGAAGTCCGGGTCACCGGCCCCGATCCCGATGACATGGATGCGACGCACCGTCGAAGGTTAACCGAACCGAAACCAGGTACCCCAAGTATCCGGTACCCGGGGTATTGACATCGCGCAATGTCAGTACTTAACGTCGGAGTGAGGGGGACCACAAACGAAGGGAACGTCAACGGTGACAACTTCGGTCAGACCCGGCGGAGGCTCGACCAACGCAGGGCGGCGGGACGCGTTTTCCGAACGCCTGCTCAAGGGTTCGGTTCGCAAGTCCTACGCACCAGTGGTCGACATCGACTGGCACGCGCCGCTGGATCCGGACAAGTTCTTCCTTCCGCCGAAGATCGTGTCGCTGTACGGAACCCCGTTGTGGGACAGCATGTCCCGCGAGGAGCAGATCGAGCTGTCGCGCCAGGAGCTGGCCAACACCCTCTCGGCGGGCATCTGGTTCGAGAACATCCTCAACCAGGCGCTGCTGCGCAAGATGATGCACCAGGACCCCACCTCGAATTCCACGCACTACGAACTCACCGAACTCGGCGACGAGACCCGCCACATGGTGATGTTCGGCAAGGCCATCGACAAGATCGGCGCCAAGCCGGTGCGGCCGCGCCTGTACCAGCGCATGATCATCAACGCGTTGCCGTTCTTCTTCCGCGGCTCGGTGCTGTGGGTGGCCGCGTTGGTCGGCGAGGAGATCTTCGATTCACTGCAGCGGCAGATGATGGACGACCCCGAGCTGCAGCCGATGGTGCAGCGCCTCATGCGTATTCACGTCACCGAGGAAGCCCGCCACATCCAGTTCGCCCGTGACGGCCTGCGCCAGCGCACTCCGTCGATGCGCTGGTACAAGCGGGTGTGGGTGGCCAACCTCAACGGTGTCGGCGGGTTCTTCTTCCGCTACCTGTTCTCCAACAAGATCCAGTACGCGCGCGTCGGCCTGAATGCCCGCGCCGCCCGCCGGATCGCCCGGGCCAGCGCCCACCGCCGCGAGGTGCAGATCTCCGGATTCGCCCCGTTGGCCGCCTTCCTCGAAGAGGTCGGCCTGATGGGCCGGATCGCGCGCCGCATGTGGCGGCGCTCCGGTTTCCTGCCGGCGAAGACCCCACTGCACCTCACCGCGGCGGCCGGTTCCGCCCCCGGTGCCGATGCCGGCATCACCGAAGAGGTGTACGACGGCTTCGCGGTTCTCGACACGGGTGACGGCGACCGCCGGGTCCACGTGCGGCTGGCCGGTCACCTGGATCCGATCGACGGCAAGTACCACTGGCGCGGAACCATTCTCGACGCGCCGAGCACCATCGCGGCCGGGCCGGTACGGCTGAGCATCGGTACCCGCACCGTCGACGCCCGCATCAACGAGCGCACCTCACAGGGCACACACTCGGTCTCCGGGATCGGTGAACCGCCGTTTGAGTTGGACTCCGCCGACGCACCCGAAGTCAGCGCCGCCGGGTAACCAGCGAGCGGCCGAGCAATCCGGCCGCGAAGACCGCCCCACCGATCCCGGAGATCAACAGCGGAAGTTGGCCGGGCTGACCTGGAACAGCAGTCCAGAGCAGCCCGGCCCATATCCCGGCGCCCAGTACGGCGAATCCACTGAGCCCCTGGAAGACTCCCTGCGCACTGCCTTGCAGGTCGGAGCCGACCAGTGACGACACCCAGGCCTTGCTGACCCCATCGGTGCAACCCGTGAACAAGCCGTAGGACCCGATCAGCAGCCAGGCGAGCAACGGATCGGTGGTCAGCCCCAGGCCGGCGTAGCCGATCGCGAAGAACACCAGGCCGATACCGAACACCGGAAGCCGGCCGATCCGGTCAGCCAGCAACCCGGCCGGGAAACTGGAAACGGCGTACACCGCGTTGTAGGTGACGTAGGCCAGGATCACCTCGACGACCGAGAACCCGATCTCGTTGAGCCGCAACAACAACAGTGCGTCGGGGAAATTCACCAGGCCGAATGCCACCAGCACGGCCGTCACCCGCCAGTACCGCCCGGGCAGGTCGCGCACCCGGGCGAACACCGGCTGACGCTCTTTGACCGGCCGGGTACGGCGCTTCTCGGCAACCAGGAACACCAACGCGACACTGAGCACCGCGGGCACCACCGCAACCCACAACAGCGGCGCGATCTGGTGGTCGAGCAGTTCATAGCCGGCCAAACCCAGCAACGGGCCGACGACCGCACCCAAAGTGTCCATGGCACGGTGGAATCCGAAGACCCGGCCGCGGGCGGCCTCATCGACGTCGGCGACCAGCAGGGCATCGCGAGGCGCACCGCGGATACCCTTGCCGAGCCGGTCGACCACGCGGCCCGCGAGCACGCCCGACCACGCCCCGGCGGCTGCGACCATGACCTTGCCCAGGGCCGCCATGCCGTAGCCCGTGGCGATCAAGGGTCGCTTGGAGAACCGGTCACCCAGCGGTCCCGCGGCCAGCTTGGTCATCGCCGCCGCGCCCTCGGCGGCCCCCTCCACCGCGCCGACCACCGCGGGCGGGGCACCCAACACGGCGGTCAGATAGATCGGCAGCAGCGGATAGAGAAGTTCGCTCGCGGCGTCCTGCAAGAAGGACACCGCCGACAGCACCCGGACGTTGCGCGTCAGCCAGGTGGGCATGCGGTCATCATGCCTGCCCGATCAGCCACACAGAACTAGAACACGTTCTAGTGTGTACGGCATGCGGTTCACCTATGCCGAAGCCATGACCGATCCCACCTACTACATCCCGCTGGCCCAGGCGGCCGAAGCGGCCGGCTACCACGCCATGACGATCGCCGACAGCGTCGCCTACCCCTTCGAGTCCGACTCGAAGTACCCCTACACCCCTGACGGCAACCGTGAGTTCCTGGACGGCAAGGCATTCGTCGAGGCCTTCGTGATGGCCTCGGCCCTGTGCGCGGTCACCACCACCCTCAAGTTCAACTTCTTCGTGCTCAAGCTGCCGATCCGTCCACCGGCCCTGGTGGCCAAGCAGGTCGGCTCGCTCAACGCCCTCTTCGACAACCGGCTGGGGCTCGGGGTCGGCACCAGCCCGTGGCCGGAGGACTACGAGTTGATGGGTGTGCCGTTCGCGCGCCGCGGCAAGCGGATGGACGAGTGCATCGACATCATCCGCGGCCTGACCAGCGGCGACTACTTCGAATACCACGGCGAGTTCTACGACATCCCCAAGACCAAGATGACCCCGGCACCGTCGGAACCGGTCTCGATCCTCGTCGGCGGGCATGCCGAGGCCGCCCTGCGCCGCGCGGCCCGCAACGACGGGTGGATGCACGGCGGCGGCACCGACGACCTCGACGTCCTCCTCAAACGGCTCAACGAGATCCGGGCGGAGGAGGGCCAGACCGGGCCGTTCGAGATCCACGTGATCTCGGCCGACGCCTACACCCCGGACGGCATCAAACGACTGGAGGACAAGGGCGTGACCGATGTGATCGTCGGCTTCCGCCTTCCGTACATCAAGGGCGACGACCCCGAGCCGCTGGACCGCAAGATCCGCCACCTGGAGAAGTTCGCCGAGCACGTCATCGCCAAGGTCTAGGTCGGTTCTTTCGCCTCTTCAGGCGGGATGCTGTTCGAGAAGTCGTCAGAATTCTTGACGAGGCTCGTCGACCCAAGGGGTAAGAAATGGATTTGAGGGAACACTCCCCGCCCCGTTAGCGTTGCACCCGCCGTTCTCGCCAACGCTGTCCGAGAGCTCCAGTCAGTGAACCCTCGGAAAGCCTGCGAATGACGACCTCCATCGAACGTCCGCGTGCCGTTGTCGCGCCCGATCCCATGGTGCGCTCACTCGCGGTCCTCGCCCTGGCCCTCGGCGGCTTCGGTATCGGCACCACCGAATTCGTCGCGATGGGGCTGCTGCCCGACATCGCGACGGGCTTCGGCATCAGCGAGCCCACCGCGGGCCACGTCATCTCCGCCTACGCGCTGGGTGTCGTGATCGGCGCGCCCGTCATCGCCGCGCTCACCGCGCGCTGGCCCCGCAAGGCCCTGCTGCTCACGCTGATGGCGGTCTTCACCCTCGGCAATGTGGCCAGCATGCTGGCGCCGACCTACCCGACCCTGGTCATCGCCCGGTTCGTCGCCGGCCTGCCGCACGGCGCGTTCTTCGGGATCGCCGCGCTGGCCGCTGCCCACCTGATGGGTCCGCAGAACCGGGCCAAGGCGGTGGCCTATGTGCTGTGCGGCCTGACCGTCGCGACCGTGCTGGGCGTTCCGCTGGCCTCCTGGCTCGGCCAGGCTTTCGGTTGGCGGAGTGCGTTCGGTCTGGTGGTGGGCGTCGGCCTGATCACGTTGGCCGCCCAGTGGCGGTGGCTGCCCAAGCAGCTGCGGTCCATGCACGTCACCAGCCCGCTGACGGAACTCGGTGCGCTGCGCAGGCCTCAGGTGTGGCTGGCGGTACTGGTCGGCATGATCGGCTTCGGCGGCATGTT
The DNA here is from genome assembly GCF_048282715.1 of Mycobacterium sp. 134. Lineage (NCBI taxonomy): Bacteria > Bacillati > Actinomycetota > Actinomycetes > Mycobacteriales > Mycobacteriaceae > Mycobacterium > Mycobacterium sp. 134. The sequence continues at coordinate 1,223,710 of NZ_JBLVUN010000008.1, read as the reverse complement.
CGCGGTGTACACCTACATCAGCACCACGATGACCGATGTGACCGGCCTGCCCCGGTCGATGGTTCCCGTGGCGCTCATGGTGTTCGGCCTCGGCATGGTGGGCGGCAACCTGATCGGCGGCCGGTTGGCCGACACTTCGGTGATCCGCGCGCTGTACCTGTCCCTGGGGTCGCTGGCGGTGCTGCTGGCCGCGTTCTCGCTGGGGTCGCACAACCCGTGGACCGCGCTGCCGCTGCTGTTCGGCATCGGCGTGGCCGGCTCGGCCGTCGGCCCGGCGTTGCAGACCCGGCTGATGGATGTCGCCCACGACGCGCAGACCCTGGCCGCCGCGCTCAACCACTCCGCCCTCAACATCGGAAATGCCACGGGCGCCTGGGTGGGCGGCCTGGTGATCGCGGCCGGTCTCGGCTACACCGCGCCGGCCGCGGCCGGCGCCCTGCTGGCCGTCGGCGGGCTACTGGTCTTCACCGTGTCGGTGGCCCTAGAACGACGGACCGCCATCCGGCGATGACGGCGGGATGATGTGGACGGCGGCTTCCTCCGCTGAGGCCGCACCGCCGTCGATGCCGACGTCGGTCCCGAGCAGCTCCGCCTCTTCGTCCGCACCGAAGCCCGCATTGGGGGCCACCAGCCGGCCCGACCGCCGGTCTCCGACCTCGTCGTCGCCGCCCTGCTCGTCGAGGTAGTCGGGATCGTCGAGCTGCATCGCGGGGTCAGGCTCCTCCTCGGCCAGCAGCTCATCGAGAGTCTCGTGGTCGCGCGGTTCCCGCCACCGATCAGGCGGCGAGTAGCCCTCGTCGAGCAAGTCGTCGACACCCCGGTCGATGAGGGCGTCCTCCTGAGTCAACTGGTCGTCTTCATCGACGCTGTACCCGTCACTGCTCATCTTTCAACGATGACACAGGTCGCGCCTCTGAGCCCGTCTTCACCGGTGGAAAACTCGCAGGCAGTCCCGCGCGCCGGCCCGCCGTCACAACGACCGGCTGATGATCTCCTTCATGATTTCGCTTGTGCCGCCATAAATCTTGTTGACGCGCGCGGCCGCGTAGGCCCGCCCGATGGGGTACTCCAACATGTAGCCGTAGCCGCCGAAGAACTGCACGCACCGGTCGACCACGGCCACCCCCTTGTCGGCGGCGATCAGCTTGGCCATCGACGCCGTGGCCGGGTCGTTGCGCCCGTCGATGTAGGACTGGACGCAATAGTCGACGGTGGTCTTGATCGACAGGACCTCGGCTTTGAGCTCGGCGAGGGCAAACCGGTTGTGCTGGAAGCCGATCAGCGGCTTGCCGAAGGCTTCGCGTTCCTTGGTGTAGCGGATCGCCTCCAACACCGCGGCCTCGGCCATGCCCGAGCACACCGACGCGATGGCCAGCCGCTCCCGGGCCAATTGCTCCATCAGCTGGTAGAAGCCCAGTCCTTCTTTTTCGCCCAGCAGGTTCTTCACCGGAACCCGCATATCGGAGAAGAACAGCTCCCTGGTGTCCTGGCCATGCTGGCCCACTTTCTCCAGCACCCGTCCGCGTTCGAAGCCCTGCAACTCTCCGTTGGTCTCCGCGACGATCAGGGAGATGCCTGCCGCACCCTGCGACGGGTCGGTCTTCGCGACGATCACCAGCAGGTCGCAGTGCGTTCCGTTGGAGATGAACGTCTTCGATCCGTTGATGACGTAATCGTCGCCGTCCCGCACGGCGGTAGTGCGTACCGCTTGCAGATCCGAGCCCGTCCCGGGTTCGGTCATCGCGATGGCCAGTACCGCTCCGCCGCTGATGATCTTCGGCATCCAGCGCTGTTTCTGTTCGGCGTTGGCATAGGTGTTGACGTAGTGCGCCACGATCGGCGAATGCACCACCCAGCCCGACGCCGAATCGTGGGCCAGCGCCAGTTCCTCGGCGACCACGGCTGAGAAGCCGAAGTCGCCGCCGGCACCGCCGTACTCCTCCGGCAGGTCCAGACCCAGTAGCCCGGCGTCACCCAGCTTGTTCCAGAATTCGCGGTCGACCTGGTGGTTGTGGGCCCAGCGTTCCTGGTTGGGCGTGGCCTCCTTGCGGAAGAACTCCGCGGCGTGGCGGCGCAGTTCACGGTGCTGATCGGTCTCCCAGGACGCCCGGTAGTCGGGGAACAGTTCAGACATCGTTGTCACCTCACCTTTGTCACGCTCGAACGAATTACGATACAACTGTATTGTTCCAAGTTCAGATGTACAGGAGGAGGGCGACATGGTCAACCCGCGGGCCACCAACGAGGACCTGACGGCGAAGGCCCGCATTCGCAACGCCGCCCTGGACCTGTACTCGAAGTCCGGCCCGGACCGAATCTCGCTGCGCGCCATCGCGTCCGAAGCCGGCGTCACGCTCGGCCTGGTGCAGCACCACTACAAGACCAAGGCCGGGCTGCGCGATGCCGTCGACCAGCTGGTGGTGGATTACTTCGCGACGGCACTCGCCGAGGTACCCGATGCCGAGCACCCGGCGGATCTCGCCGCCGCCCGCGATGAGGCCGTCCGCCGCATGCTGGCGGCGAACCCGCCGGTGGTCGACTACGTCCGCCGTGCCGTACTGGACCCGTCCGGCGAGAATCTGCATCTGCTCGATGTCCTCGTCGACCTGACCGCACGAGAGGTCAGCTCGCTCAGGAAGTCGGGGCGCGCATCGACCAGACGTCGCGAGTCGACCCAGATCGTGGCGGTCCTGGTGCGCCAGATGGGAGAGATGCTGCTGGCACCCCTGGTGGACGTGGTGTGGGATCGCGTGGACAGCTCCGATGCCGAGCGCAAGCCGCGCCTACGGATCACCGTCGAGGAGAGCTGAAACTACTTCCTGAGAAATTCCGCATTTTCAGCTGAGAATTCTGGAATTTTCGAACCCGATTCCCAATTAAACGTTGTAGGCAGCAACCGGAAGTAGTGGGACTCCCGGTGCGGCCTGCAACGGAGGGTTGGGAAATGAAGTCATATACCATCGCCACATTAGCCGCGGGCACACTGGCCGCGGGAACATTCCTCGGGGGCGTCGCCGCTGCCGCCCCGACCGGGCAATCAGCGGAACAAACCGTGAAAAGCCTCCAGACCAGCGGATATCACGTCATCGTGAACCGCACTGGCGCCGCCCCACTGGCCAACTGCACCGTGCTCGGTGTGCGCCAGGGGCAGACGATCGCCACCAACGACTCCAGGGGCGGAAGTTCGATCAATACCACCGTCATTTCAAAGACGGCATATGTCGACGTCGCCTGCTGAGTTGGGAATAAAACAGGGCACGCATTTGTTGGAGACACCAAACCGGAAATAGCGGTTTGGTGAATACCGAGTGCCCACAATCGGCCGCACACTTTGTGCGGCCGATTGTTTTTGTGCCACTGACGCCGCGCGAGTTCCGCGGCAGCTCGCCTTGTCGGTGGGTCGGCGTACGGTACCGAACATGAGTTCGATATTGGAATCCGATAGGGATCTCGAGCGGACGATCGTGGGTGAGGCCCTCGATCACCTCAACGCCGCATGCAAAGAAATCGACGCGCTGTCGGTCCACGCCCTGACGCGCTCGGAACTCCACGAGGTGTTGTGCCGGCTCGATGCCGGGGAGAGACGGCTCGCGACCGCGCAACAACGGCTGCTCGGACGGATGGTGGCCACCCAGACCGCGTCACCGCCTCGATTCGACCCGGCCGCCGTGCTGGCCAGGAGGTTGCGGATCTCACCGGCCGAAGCGAGGAAGCGGATCGCGGACGCCGGCCAAACGTCCGACTGAGTTCCACACGGAAGTTCGGCAGCTGTCGCAGCGGGTACTCCACTTGCCGTGGCATTCGACCTCACCCCCACCGCGGCGCAGCATGACCTCGCACGACGGACGCACGTGTTCGCCGAACAGATCGTCCGGCCAGTCGCCGCCGAGTACGACCAGCGGCAGGAGTTTCCGTGGCCGGTGCTCGAAGAAGCGGCCAGCCAGGGCTTCTACAGCCCGCTGTTCTATCGCGACCTGATCGGTGACCCCACGGGACTGTCCCTTCCGATGTTCATGGAGGAGCTGTTCTGGGGCTGCGCCGGGATCGGCTTGGCCATTGTCATGCCGGCACTCGCACTGTCGGCGATCGGTCAGGCGGCCTCGCCGGAACAGATGCTGCGATGGGCGCCCGAGTGCTTCGGCACCCCCGGCGATCTCAAGCTAGCCGCGCTGGCGATCTCCGAACCCGAGGGCGGCAGCGACGTACGCAACCTCCGCACATATGCCGTCCGCAGCGGGCCCGGCGTGGACGCGGACTGGATCATCGACGGTCACAAGATGTGGATCGGCAACGGCGGCATCGCCAATGTGCACGTCGTCAACGCGGTCGTCGACAAGGACCTCGGCCACAGGGGGCAGGCCCTGTTCGTGGTGGAAGGCGGCACCCCCGGGCTGGAAATGGTGCGAAAACTCGACAAGCTCGGTTGCCGCGCCTCACATACCGCCGAGCTCAGGTTCAACGGCGTCCGGGTGCCTGCCGGCAATCTGCTCGGCGGTCACGAAAAACTCGAGCAGAAGCTGGCCCGGGCTCGCGAGGCCGTCGCGGGCGCCGCGCATTCGGGTTCGGCCACCCTGGGAACCTTTGAACAGACTCGTCCGATGGTCGCCGCGCAGGCACTCGGAATCGCCAGGGCCGCATTGGAATACGCCACCGAGTACGCCAACCGCCGCATCGCCTTCGGCGGTCCGATAATCGACAATCAAGGCGTCGCGTTTCCGCTCGCCGACCTGGCCACCCAGATCGATGCCGCCCGGCTGCTCACCTGGAGGGCGTCCTGGATGGCCGCCACCGGCGTGCCGTTCGAGCGCGGCGAGGGCTCGATGTCGAAGCTGGCCGCCAGCGAAGCCGCGGTCAGAACCACCGAACGGGCCATCCAGACGATGGGCGGCTGGGGCTACGTGACCGATCACCCTGTCGAGAAGTGGTACCGGGACGCCAAGCTCTACACGATCTTCGAGGGCACCAGCGAGATCCAGCGGATCGTCATCGCACACGCTCTCGGCGCCGCCGACGGAAAGCCTCCCCTGCATGTTGATCTGGAACCGTCGGGCGGGCCGTTGAATCGGTGGTTCGGTCGCGGCACGCCGCTGCGCACCCGCGCGGCCGGTGCCGCACTGTCCGCGAAGGACCACGTACCCGAACCCCTCATGCGCCTGGCGATGAAAGCCTTACGGCCGCCCCGCAGGTGAACCGGGCCAGATAGATTCCACGTCCATGACCGTCACCGTCGACGAGATCGAAGTCGCTGACCCACCGGACGCCTGGACGCGAGCGGGATTCAGTGTTGATCCCAGCGGAGACGCCGGCCCGGTCTGCCGGATCGGCGGCGTTCGCATCCGGTTGGTCGGGGGCGACCGCGGCACCGGCATCATCGGGTGGTCGTTGCGCGGCCTGCCGCCGCAGGGGTCGGTCGATGACCTCGACGGCATCCCCACCGTTCGGTCCACCACGGCCACCGCTGAGCCGGCCCCCCATCCCAACGGCGCCATCGCCATCGACCACGTCGTGCTGCTGTCCCCTGACCTCGGGCGCACGATCTCCTCGCTGGCCGCCATCGGCGTGGCCCCGCGCAGGGAACGTGACGCCGAACTCGGCGGGCGGCGGGTCCGCCAGGTCTTCTTCCGGCTCGGGGAGGTGATCCTCGAGGTCGTCGGTTCGCCGGACACGGCGAGCGACGGTCCCTCAAGGCTCTGGGGAATCACCTACGTGGTGAACGACATCGACGCGAGCGCCGAGTTCTTCGGCGACCACACCACTCCCGTCAAGGACGCCGTACAGCCGGGCCGCCGGATCACCACGGTCCGCCACAAGGACTTCGGAATGTCGGTCCGGACGGCGGTGATCTCGGCTACTCGTGATCGTTGACGTGTGTCGGGCCGCCGACCATCGCGCGCCGTTGCCTATCCTCAGCGCATGACCGACGCCGGACACCTGAGCAACGACGTCGTCGTCGTCCACACGGACGGCGGGTGCCGACCGAACCCCGGCCCGGGCGGCTGGGGCGCGGTGCTGCGCCACCGTGAGAACGTGCGCGAGATGTACGGCGGGGAGCCCGGGACCACGAGCAACAACCGGATGGAGCTGATGGCGCCCATCATGGCGCTCGAGGCGCTCACCAGGCGTGTGGTGGTGCACCTGCACACCGACAGCACCTACGTCCGCAACGGCATCACCAAGTGGGTGCTCGGCTGGGAACGCAACGGCTGGCTGACCGCCGCGAAGCAGCCGGTGAAGAACGTCGACCTCTGGCAGCGACTGCAGGCCGCCTGCGCACAGCACGAGGTCGAGTGGTTCTGGGTGAAAGGCCATTCGGGTGTCGCCGACAACGAACTGGCCGACGAACTCGCGACCCGGGGACTTCAGGAAGCGGTCGACGGTTCCCGCGGTCTGGTTTCCTGACTCCCAGACCACCGGCGGAGATGCAGGTACGCCGTCATCCACGAGATTCAGAAAAACTCCTGGAACGGTGATCACCGCCGCGTTCCTCGTCCATCCGCGGAAAGAGGGGCGCTCCCCGCAATGGGCGGTAGTCAGCGGCTGCAAAGGCTGCTGCGGCCGCCGACATCAACGCCAGGATGAGGGCCGGCTGGTGGCCGGCCTGAGCGGGGAAATCGCCAAACAACAGCCAGGCCAGCGTCAGTGTAGTGATGACCCCCAGACCATCAGTCGCGCCGACAATCGAAACATCCGGCCTGTTCAGGCCGATCCGTCCGCCCGTGATCGCGGTGGTCAACGCACACGCGGCCAAGGCCAGGCAAAGCGGATAAGTGAGCTTCCATAACCCCCACGCGGTGCGATCGGCGTCCTGAACCTGGTCCCACGGCAGAAACAATGCGACCACCATCAAGGCGCCGGCTGCGCCGCAGACCAGCCGTCGAAGCAAGTTGGTCATTTCGTCCTCCTGACCGTCATACCAGTGATGGTTGAGGTCAGAGGTCGTGCTGTCGATTACCCAGAGGTAATGGAGCAGCGAACCCGACGCAGCTACAGTCGGTGCGAATGGCGACCACCAGCTCTGCTCCTCAGGTCGGGCCGCTGCTGCGGGAGTGGCGGCAACGGCGTCGACTGACCCAGCTCGAGCTTGCACTCGACGCAGGCGTGTCGGCCCGCCATCTGAGCTTCGTCGAGACCGGCCGCTCCAAGCCCGGGCGAGACATGCTGCTGCGCCTCGGAGAACGGCTCGAAATCCCGTTCCGCGAACGCAACCGGCTACTGCTCGCCGCCGGGCATGCTCCCGCATTCCCCGAACATCCTTTCGGCGCACCGGAACTCGCTCCGATCCGCGAAGCGCTGGAGCGGATTCTGAAAAGTCACGAGCCGTATCCGGCGGTCGTCTTCGACCGCAATTGGAACCTGGTCGCCGCAAACGCCGCCATACAGCCGCTGGTCGCGACCATCGACCCTGCTCTGCTGAACCCGCCTGTCAACGTCCTCCGCGTCGGCCTGGAATTGATGCCGCAGATCATCAACGCCCACGAGGTCATGTCCTACTTTCGTGATCGGATTCAGCGCCAGCACGCCGCCACCGCCGACCACCGGCTCGCGCAGCTCCTGGAGGAGTTCGAGAACTACCTGCCCGACGAAGACCAGGGTGCGGCAAGCGAATCCGCCTTCACGCAGAATCTCGGTCCGGTCAGGGTCCGGGCACCCGGCGGCGGCGAGTGGTCGTTCTTCGGCATGTTCGGCACCTTCGACATGCCGTTCGAAGTCACGATCTCCGAACTGGCCATCGAGTTACTCTTTCCCGCCGATCGCGCGACTGCCGATGCGTTTGAATCGCTGGCTCGATAACGCAACGAGAGTCCGCGTTGCGTCTGTTCCTAGGACTCCCAGACCACGTCATCCGGCGTCTTGTCAGGCCGCAGACCGCGCCAGCTCGGCTGACGCAGCCGGTGGTCACTGGTGCGCTCGCTGTAGCGGACCTCCCCCACCAGCTCGGGCCGCACGAACGTGACCCCTTTGGCGTCCAGCTTCGGCAACGGCTTGTCGAACGGCGACTGGTCGGTGTGCAGGGGGGCCAGCATGCCTTTGAGCTTGGCCAGTTCCTTCTCGGTGAAACCGGTGCCGACGCGCCCGGCGAACTGCAGGCCGCCGGGGCCGGGCACGCCGAGCAGCAGCGCGCCGATGCCGCTGCTGCGTCCGCCCTCGCCCTGACGCCACCCGCCGATCACCGCTTCCTGCGTGTTCCAGATCTTGTCCTTGATCCAGGAGGCCGACCGCCGGCCCGGCTGATACGTCGAGTCCCGCTTCTTGGCCACCACACCCTCGAACCGGTGCTCACGGGCATGGTCCATGGCCTCCGGGCCGTCGCCGGGCAGCGGCTCGGGAACGATCAGCCCGCCGCCGGCGGCCAACGCCTCCAACAGCTTTCGCCGGTCGGTGTACTTGGCGCGCAGCAAGGACCGGCCGTCGAGCCACAGGATGTCGAAGGCCCAGAACTCGACCCGCGTGGAGCGGGCCCGGTTCTGCATCTCGCCGAAGCTGGGCACCCCGGAGTCGTCGAGGGCCACCACCTCGCCATCGAGCACCACGTGGTGGTCGGCGAGATCGGCGGCCACTGCCTGCAATTGCGGGTACTCGGCGGTGACATCACGTCCGCGGCGTGAACGCAGTTGCAGGCGACCATGATCGGCCTCGACCAGCAGCCGGTATCCGTCCCATTTGCCCTCGAACGCCCATTGCGTGGCCTTGAGTTTCGCGACGGACCCCTCGGTGGCGAGCATCGGCGCGAAGTCCCTGGGTTCTGGCGTGGCCGACTTCTGGTCCTTCATCCGGTGCGCCAGCCAGTTCTTGCCCTCGGTCTGGATCAGCGCATAGCGGCCGTCGATGCGATTGCCGCTCAGGGTGAAGATCACCTCACCGTTGCGGGCCTCCGGATCGTCTGTGACGCGGAATTTCTCGGCCTCGTAGGTGCCGGTGTCCCAGATCTCCATGTGCCCGGCGCCGTACTCCCCCTTGGGAATCCCACCGTGAAAGGTCAGGTACTCGATCGGATGGTCCTCGGTGTGCACGGCAAGGTGGTTCACCGCGGTGGTCTCGGGCAGGTTCTTGGGAACCGCCCAGCTGACCAGCACGCCATCGCGTTCCAGTCGCAGGTCGTAGTGCAACCGTCGGGCATGATGCTCCTGGATCACGAACCGGTCGTTGTTGCCGGTCGCCGGAATGTCCCGGGGCACCGGCTCGGGAGTCTTGGCCGCGTCGCGCATGCTGCGGTAGGTGGTGAGCTTGTCGGCCCGCGGTGCATCCTCGTCCAATCCGGACAGCAGGTCGCCGTCATCGGAAACCCGTTGCAGCACTTCATCGAATCGCAGATGACGCAGATCCGGTTCGTCGATCTCCTCCCATGTGCGGGGTGCGGCGACGGTCGGGTACTCCCGACCACGCAGCGAGTACGGAGCGATCGTGGTCTTGGCTCCGCTGTTCTGGCTCCAGTCCAGGAAGATCTTCTGGGCACGGACGCTGCGGGTCATGGTGGCGGTGACCAGTGTGGGCATCGACTGTTCGAGTTGTTGGGCCACCCGCTTGGCCAGCACCGAGGCACCGCGGGAGCTGATCGGCTCGGCCAGAGGCACATACAGGTGCAGGCCCTTGCTACCGCTGGTCAGCGGATACGTCGTCAACCCGATGTCACCCATCAGGTCGCGCACCGCCTGGGCCACCTCGCACAACTGCGGCATGGTGACCCCCTCTCCCGGATCGAGGTCGAACACGATGCGGGTGGCCGGGCCCTGACTTCCGTCGGAGCCGAACCGCCATTGCGGCACATGCACTTCGAGTGCTGCCTGCTGCGCAATCCAGGCCAGACCTTCGCGGGTGTTGATGATCGGGTAGGTGGTGGTGCCCGACTTGTGCGCGATGGTCCCGCGCTCGAGCCAGTCGGGAGCCGAAGACGCCAGCTGCTTTTCGAAGAACGCCGCCTCCGCGACCCCGTTGGGCCAACGCTTTCGGGTCACCGGGCGCCCGGCAATGTGCGGAAGCATCACCTCGGCGATGCTCAGGTAATAGTCGAACACCTCGGCTTTGGTGGTGCCGGTGGCGGGATAGAGCACCTTGTCCGGATTCGTCAGCCGAACCCGCTCATAGCGCTCCATGACGCCCCTCCATGAGGCAAACGTATACCCACATCGAAGACACGGGCCCCGTCGACGTGTGAGCATGTGCAGATGGCGCTGAACCGTGTGCACAGTTTGCTCCCGCGATTGGCCGTGGCCGTATTGATGCCCGCGGCGGCCGTTTTCAGCGGTCCGGCTCCTGCGGCATCGGCCGACCCCTGCTCGGACGTCGAAGTGGTGTTCGCCCGCGGCACCGGGGAGCCACCCGGGATCGGCCGGGTGGGCCAGGCGATGGTCGACCGGCTGGTGCCCCAGATCGCGCCACGCAGCGTCGGCGTGTACGCGGTGAACTATCCGGCTGGGCTCAACTTCCTGACGACCGCGGACGCGGCGAACGACGCGGCCGGACATATCGCCTGGCTGGCCGACCAGTGCCCAGACACCCGGGTGGTGCTGGGCGGGTTCTCGCAAGGTGCGGCGGCGATGTCGATGCTGGCAGGCGTACCGCCGATCGGTGACCGGATCGGCACGATCGGTTCGGCTCCGGCGTTGCCGCCCTACAGCGCCGACCGGGTGGCCGCGGTCGCGGTGTTCGGCAATCCCGGCAACAGATTCGGCACGCCGCTGTCGAGCACCGGGCAATTCGCCGGGCGGGCCATCGATCTGTGCAGTCCCGGCGATCCGATCTGTGTCGAGGGCGGACGTGTCCGTGCGGCGCACAGCGCGTACGAGCTTCCGCCGTATCCCGATCAGGCCGCGGGCTTCATCGCCGGACGGCTCTAGCCGAACCACCTACCATGGAGCCATGAGCCGAGCCCTGGTCATCGGCGAGGCGTTGATCGACGTCGTCGAGAGCGACGGCAGGATCAGCGGCGAATACGTCGGCGGCAGCCCACTCAACGTCGCTGTGGGACTGAGCCGATTGGGCCGCGGCGTCGACTTTCTCACTCACATTGCCAATGACGACCGCGGCAAACGCATCGTCGAATACGTGGAACATTCTGGGGTACAACTGGTTTCGGGTAGCACCAGCGCCAGCCGGACCCCGACTGCGTTCGCCACCCTGGACGCCGCCGGATCGGCCCACTATCGCTTCGACATCGACTGGCAGCTGGCCGGCACGCCCGAGGTCGCGACCCCGCTGCTGGTCCACACCGGCTCCATCGCCACCGTGCTGGAACCGGGGTGTCGTGCCACCGCCGCGCTGCTCGATGCCTACCGCATGTCGGCGACCATCAGCTTCGATCCGAATGTCCGGCCGGACGTGATCCAAGACGACGACATCGCCCGCGGGCGCGTCGACCGGCTCATCGAACGCGCCGACATCGTCAAGGCCTCCGAGGACGATCTGCGCTGGCTGGACCCCCGGCACTCCCCCGAGCAGATCGCGCGGGCCTGGCTGGAAGCCGGCCCGTCGATCGTCACCGTAACCTCGGGTGAGCGCGGCGCGTTCGCGGTGTGCCGAGCCGGATCGGTGTCGGTTCCCGCGCGCGCGGTGCAGGTGGTGGACACCGTCGGGGCCGGCGACGCGTTCATGACGGGCCTGCTCGACGCGTTGTGGTCGATGGGACTGCTCGGCGCCGACCGCCGTCGTGACCTTTCCCGGATCGGCACCGAGGCCCTCGAAGACATCCTGAAGTCGGCCGCGCTTTCCGCGGCGATGACGGTCGCTCGACCCGGCGCCGACCTGCCGGATCGTGCGGCGCGTGACGCCGCGGCGCAGCCCTGAGCGCCGTCACGGCCGCCTGATCGCACCCGCGATGAGCTCGGCCACCGTGTCGGCCTGAGTTTCGGGCAGGCGCGCGTATCCGCACACCAGACCCCGGGCGCCGGGCGGACCCGTGAAGTACGCGGACAGGGGGGCGACGGTGACACCCCGGTCACCGAGGGTGGCCGCGATCGCGGTGTCGTCGATCCCGTCGTCCAGCCGCAACACCAGGTGCAACCCCGCCTCGACACCCTCCAGCCGGAGGCCCGCGCACCGGCGCCCGAGCGCACCGACCAGCGCCGACCGCCGCGCCGAGTACGTGCGTGCCGCCCTCGCGAGGTGTCGGGTCAGTGCACCCGACTCGATGAACCGGGCCAACGCGAAAGTGGTCACTCCACAGACTGATTCGCCACTGCGCTCCAGGGTGTCGGCGACGGCCTCCCGCAGCCTCGGCGGCGGCAGCAGCCAGGCCAGCCGCAGCGCGGGGGTGAGGACTTTCGAAGCAGTCCCGATGTAGACCACGCAGTCGCGCCCGCCGTCGATACCTCGCAACGCCGGCAGCGCAGACACGTCGTACCGGAACTCACCGTCGTAGTCGTCCTCGATGAGCAGTCCGCCGGTCCGGATCGCCCACTGCACCAGGCGGGCACGACGAGGTACGGGAAGTCGTGCCCCTAGCGGATACTGATGCGCCGGAGTGCAATACACGGCCGAATCGGAATCGCGCAGCGAGTCCGGATCGAGTCCGTCGCCGTCCAGCGCCACCGTGCGCGTTCGGGCCCCGGACATCTCGAACGTCCGTCGCGCCTCGTCGTAGCCCGGTTCCTCGAACGCGATATCCCGCCCGGTCAGCCCGGCCGCCGCGGTGACGGTGCGCAGTGCCGACGCGACGCCGGGGACGATGACCAGTTCTCCCGGGTCGGCGACGATGCCACGGGTGCGACGCAGATGCCCGGCCAGGGCGCGACGGAGCTCGGCATGCCCATCGGGCCCCGCCGCGGTGGCGGGCACGGGTGCGGCCGCGGCGGCTCGCCAGGCGCGCCGCCAGTCGGTCGTCGAGATCAGTCCGGGATCGGGGTGCCCGGGGGTGAGATCCCACGCGGGCGGCTGTTGTTGACGGGGAGCGAACGGGGCCACAGCCGTGACGACACCCGCGGTGACGTGTGATGCGGCGCCTGCGTGGGCCGCGGCGTCGGCACCTGCGGAGATCCGCGTACCCGATCCGGGCCGAGCGGTGGTGTAGCCGGCCGCGGCGAGCTCGTCGTAGGCGTCGACCACGGAGGAGCGCGCCACCCCGAGGTCGGCAGCCATGCTGCGTGTCGACGGCAGCGCGTCACCGGGACCGAGCCGGCCCAGTCGGATCTGCTCGATGACGGCCGCCGCGATGCGTTGTCGCAGCGGCGACTCGTCAGTGGGGAGCCGCAACGCCAGGTGCAGCTCGGGTGCATGACGCGCCATGCGATCACAATAGTGGTCTGGGATTCTTGTCTAGTTCTGGACCTTTTCGGCATGCCGGAATGCCCGCAGAATTCACTCCGTGAAGGAGATCAGGAGAGAACGCGAGCGCGCCCGCACCGACCGGGCCGCCCTCGACTCGGTACTCGACGCCGCGGCCGTCGGCACGCTCGCGACAGTGCTTGACGGACAACCGTGGGTCGTGCCCATGCTGTACGCCCGCGACGGTGACCGGGTCATCCTGCACGGGTCGACGGGCGCGGGCGCGCTGCGGCATGTGGCGGCCGGGGCGCCCGCCGCCTTCTGCGTCACGCTTCTCGACGGAATCGTCGTGGCGGACACGCTTTTCGACTCGACAGCCAACTACCGGTCGGCCGTCGTACGCGGGCACCTGACCGTCATCGACCCGACCGACGCGGCCTACGCACTGGACCTGATGAGCGACTCGCTGATCCCAGGCCGCAGTTCTGAGGTGCGGTCCAGCACCAAGCGAGAACTCGCCGCGACACTCGCGATCGCGCTGCCGATCACGCCCGACGGCTGGACGGTCAAGGTGCGCGACGCCCCGCCGGCACCGCCGGACGACGCGGCCGACTCCGGCGGATGGGCCGGCGTGGTGCCCCTTCGGACCGTGGCCGGAGACCCGATTCCCGCGCCGTGGGTGGGTGCGGACGTCGACGCGCCCGAGTCCGTGCATCGCCTGGTCAACGGCACCTGACCCGACGCACCGATCCGGTGGTTCTTCGCGCAGTCGCCGATATCAAGCCATACTGGGCAAATGCGATCCATCTGGAAGGGTTCGATCGCCTTCGGCCTGGTGAACGTGCCGGTCAAGGTCTACAGCGCCACCGAGGACCACGACATCAAGTTCCATCAGGTCCACGCCAAGGACAACGGGCGCATCCGCTACAAGCGCGTCTGCGAGGTGTGTGGCGAGGTCGTCGAGTTCCGCGACATCAACAAGGCGTTCGAATCCGACGACGGGCAGATGGTGGTGATCACCGACGAGGACATCGCCACACTGCCCGAAGAACGCAGCCGCGAGATCGAGGTCGTCGAGTTCATCCCGGCCGACCAGCTCGACCCGTTGATGTACGACAAGAGCTATTTCCTGGAGCCCGACTCCAAGTCGTCGAAGTCCTATGTGCTGCTGGCCAGGACGCTCGCCGAGACCGATCGGGTGGCCATCGTGCACTTCTCGCTGCGCAACAAGACGCGGCTGGCCGCGTTGCGGGTCAAGGACTTCAGCAAGCGCAACGTCATGGTGATCCACACCCTGCTATGGCCCGACGAGATCCGCGACCCCGACTTCCCGGTGCTGGACAAGGAAGTCGAGATCAAGCCGGCCGAGCTGAAGATGGCCGGTCAGGTTGTGGAGTCGATGACCGACGACTTCAAACCAGACCAGTTCCGCGACGACTACCAGGAACAGCTGCACGAGCTGGTCCAGGCCAAACTTGAAGGCGGAGAGGCTTTCTCGGTCGAGGAACAACCGACCGAGCTCGACGAGACCGAGGACGTGTCCGACCTGCTGGCCAAACTCGAGGCCAGCGTGAAGGCGCGCGGCGGCGCGGCGAAAGAACCGGCCAAGAAAGCCCCCGCGAAGAAGGCCCCGGCCAAAAAGGCTCCCGCCAAGAAAGCGGCAGCCAAGAAGTAGCTCAGCGGCGGCAGTCCAGATCCACGTACACCGTGATGTACTGCAGATTCTGTCCGGGGTTGAACGACGTGATGCTTGCCGCGCCGGTCGGTATCTGCGGTGCGGTGACCGAACGCCCCTGACGGACGGCGCTCACCGTGCAGTCGTCGAGGGCTTTGGTGCCCACCTTGCTCAAGATCACCCGGTAGCCCTGGCTTTCGAGGTCACTGATGGTTTGGCTCGCCGTCGACTCGGTGGGCGCGGCGGCGGCCGGCGCGGCAACCGCCAGCCCCAGCCCGCACAGCCCGGCACCGGCGACACACACGCTTCTCAAGTTCCGTTTCACTGGGTTCAGCCCGTCCTCTCGGTTTCGGTGAAGTGGGCTAAACCTAAAACGCCGAATTCCGTTGTCGGACAATCTCATACCGAATCCACACCGGTTAACACGCAGCGAACTCCGCCGAAATACGGCGTTAACATGAGCGGTCTCGGGGCGCCGTCAGGCACGTACGTCGACGCGCAAGACCTCGTGTTCGTCCAGGATCCGGCGTAGTGCCGCGTCCATGGGATGGGCGGATTCGAGGTCGTGACTACACCGACGATCGACCGCGACCACCGTGCCCAGACTCAGTGGTGTGCGCTCGACCTGATCGACGAATGCGTCGAACATCGTGTGCGGTGTCGCCAGGTAATAGAGACCGTGACGGGCGTCGGCGAAACGCGCGCCGTACATCAGGCCGCACTGGGTGATGACGAACAATTCCGACGCCGGGTGCACATGATGGCCTTGATGACCCAACTCCTCCTCGCCCCACACCTCCGCCGCCAGACGAGCCTGGGCCAAGCGGTCCTGCAGGTCGTCGGTACACGCGAGCAGGCGGTGGATGAGCGTGCCCGCCGTCGACGGGTACTGATGGATCGCGGGTTTGAAATACCGCGCGAAAACATCGCCGAAGAAGTCGTCTCGCTGCTGGGTCATCGCCGCTCCCCACCTTGAACTGACCACTCCAGTGTGCGCCCGCCATGGTGGCCGCGGTGCGGCTTTGGCCAACGCACCGCGAGAGGCCAGAGAACACACAGGGCGACTAGAACGTGTTTCAGAAATGCCCCACGGCCGTCCGCTCACCCTGCTAGCGTGGCGCCGAGCAAGCGAACGGAGTGCACGTGATTCTGGACAGATTCCGACTGGACGACAAGGTTGCGATCGTCACCGGAGCCGGCCGCGGACTGGGCGCTGCCACCGCCCTGGCATTCGCGGAAGCCGGTGCGGACGTGGTCATCGCGGCCCGTACCCAGGCGCAACTCGATGCGGTCGCCGAGCAGATCGCCGAGACGGGGCGCAAGGCGCACGTCGTCGTCGCCGACCTGGCCCATCCCGAGGCCACCGCCGAACTCGCGGCCATTGCGGTCGAGGCGTTCGGGAAACTAGACATCGTCGTCAACAACGTCGGCGGCACCATGCCGGCGCCGCTTTTGAACACCTCCACCAAGGATCTGCGCGACGCGTTCACGTTCAACGTGTCGACCGCGCACGCGCTGACGTGTGCGGCCGTGCCGCTGATGCTCGAGCACTCCGGCGGCGGCAGCATCATCAACATCACCTCCACGGTGGGGCGCCTGGCCGGTCGCGGATTCGCCGCGTACGGCACCGCGAAGGCCGCCCTCGCCCACTACACCCGGCTGTCCGCACTGGACTTGAGCCCCCGCATCCGAGTCAACGCCATCGCGCCCGGCTCGATCCTGACCTCGGCCCTCGACATCGTCGCCTCCAACGAGGCGCTGCGGGACCCGATGGAGAAGGCCACGCCGCTGCGCCGCCTGGGCGATCCGGCCGACATCGCCGCCGCCGCCGTGTACCTGTCCTCCCCCGCGGGCAGCTACCTCACCGGCAAGGTGCTCGAGGTCGACGGCGGCCTGAACATGCCCAATCTCGACCTGCCCATTCCCGACCTCTGAGGAGCACAATGACCATTCGCGTAGCGGCAGTCGGTACCGGAAACGTCGGCAAGCATGCGCTCAAGCAGCTCGTCGTCAATCCGGACTACGAACTCACCGGCGTATGGGTGTCTTCATCGGCCAAGGCCGGAAAAGACGCCGGAGAGCTTGCCGGCCTTGATGTTTCGACGGGCATCCTGGCCACCGACGACCTCGACGCAATCCTGGCCGACAAGCCGGACTGCGTGGTCTACACCGCCCTTGCCGACAACCGGCTGCCCGAGGCCCTCGAGGACTACCGGCGCATCCTGGCGGCCGGCGTCAACGTGGTGGCCAGCTCCGCGGTATTCCTGCAGTACCCGTGGCAGGTGCTACCGGCAGAGTTGATCGAGCCCATCGAGACCGCCGCCGAGGCCGGCGGTGCCAGCATCTTCGTCAACGGCATCGACCCCGGTTTCGCGAATGACCTTCTGCCCCTTGCTCTTGCCGGCACCTGCCAGCAGATCGAGCAGATCCGGTGTATGGAGATCGTCGACTATGCGACCTACGACAGCGCCGCGGTGATGTTCGACGTGATGGGCTTCGGCAAGCCGATCGACGAAACTCCGATGCTGCTGCAACCCGGCGTGCTGACCCTGGCCTGGGGTTCGGTGGTCCGTCAGCTGGCCGCCGGCCTTGGCATCGAACTCGACGAGGTCACCGAGGAGCACACCCGGGTGCCCGCGCCGGAGGACTTCGAAATCTCAGCCGGTCACATCCCCGCGGGTACCACTGCCGCATTGCGTTTCGAGGTGCGCGGCATGCGCGACGGCAAGGCCGCCGTGGTGTTGGAGCACGTGACGCGACTGCGCGACGACCTGTGCCCCGAGTGGCCGCAGCCCGCGCAGGAGGGCGGCTCATACCGCGTCGTGGTGACCGGTGAGCCGTCCTACCACCTGGACCTGCGCCTGAGCAGCCCCAACGGCGATCACAACCATGCGGGTCTGGTCGCCACGGCCGCGCGGGTGGTGAACGCGATCCCGGCGGTGGTGGATGCCAAGCCTGGTATCCGGACCACTCTCGACCTGCCGTTGATCACCGGCCGCGGTCTGTACGCCGCCGGATAGAACCTCGCTGGAAGGGGGGCCGGACCACGGAATCCGAGTCGCCGGGCAACGCTCAGGTCGACTCGACACCGCCGCAGCCCGGCTATGGGATGTTCCCCTGGGATGACGATTTTTTCGTGTCCTGACCAGCGCTGACAGCGCTATTCAGACGTAGACTTGCTCCAGGATCGGAGTAGGTCATGACGAACATCGTTCGGTACCTGGCTGCATTGCTGGCGGTGCCGTGTTTGGCGATTCTCACGGCCCCGGCCGGCTCGGCCGCACCGCAGTGCACCAACACCTCACCGAACACCACGCAGTGCCAGACCAACGGCAGCACGCAGATCATCACGTCACCGCCCGCCATGAGGAATTACGGCCCCTGGTACGGCCCGGTGTTCGGCTTCGGAGGCATTGGCATCGGTTGGTGACACCCTTTGTAACCACCCCCGACCTGGCTTGACCAGAAAGTTTCGGCTACCCTAACTTTTCTATTCGAGAACCCGGATGGAGAGTTGGGCCGTTGTTAGAGGAAACCA
Source organism: Mycobacterium sp. 134 (assembly GCF_048282715.1). NCBI lineage: Bacteria > Bacillati > Actinomycetota > Actinomycetes > Mycobacteriales > Mycobacteriaceae > Mycobacterium > Mycobacterium sp. 134. Next base: position 1,205,300 of record NZ_JBLVUN010000008.1, on the reverse strand, counting down.
AGGCACGCAGCCTGCCAAGCTGGCTGCTGCTCGGGCCTGCCTTCGTCGCCGCGATCGCCTACGTCGACCCCGGCAACGTGGCCGCCAATGTCAGCGCGGGAGCGCAGTTCGGCTACCTGCTGGTCTGGGTGATCCTGGTGGCCAACGCGATGGCCGGCCTGGTGCAGTACCTCTCGGCCAAGCTGGGCCTGGTCACGGGCCGCTCGCTGCCCGAAGTGGTCGCCGACAACACCCGCACCCCGACCCGCATCGCCTACTGGATACAGGCCGAATTGGTCGCCGTCGCAACCGATCTCGCCGAGGTGGTCGGCGGGGCGATCGCGCTGCACCTGCTGTTCGATCTGCCGCTGCTGCTCGGCGGCATCATCACCGGCCTGGTGTCGCTGTTGCTGCTGAGCGTGCAGAACCGCAGTGGACAACGTGTGTTCGAGAGGGTGATCACCGGACTACTGCTGATCATCGCCATCGGCTTTCTCACCAGCCTGTTCGTCGAACCTCCCCCGGCCGCCGAGGTGGCGTCCGGGCTGATCCCCCGGTTCGAAGGGGCAGAAAGCCTGCTGCTGGCCACCGCGATGCTCGGCGCCACGGTGATGCCGCACGCCGTCTACCTGCACTCAGGGCTGGCCCGAGACCGGCACGGGCAACCCGAGCCCGGTCCCCGGCGGAGACTGCTGCTGAAAGTGACGCGCTATGACGTCGGGCTGGCGATGCTGGTGGCCGGCGCGGTGAATCTGGCCATGCTGCTGGTCGCGGCGACCAACCTGCAGGGACGCGACAACACGGACTCCATCGAAGGCGCCCACGCCGCGGTCCGCGACACCCTCGGCCCGACGGTTGCCCTGCTGTTCGCCATCGGACTGCTGGCCTCCGGTCTTGCGTCGACCTCTGTTGGTGCGTACGCGGGCGCGATGATCATGCAGGGACTGCTGCGTCGTTCCTACCCACTTCTGTTGCGCCGGCTGGTCACCCTGATCCCGGCTCTGGTCATCCTGGCCATCGGCGTCGACCCCAGCCGGGCGCTGGTGCTCTCGCAGGTCGTGCTGTCGTTCGGCATACCTCTCGCTCTGATTCCACTGATCCGGCTGACCAGCAACGCGACCCTGATGGGCGAGGACGTCAACCACCGCATCACCACGGCACTCGGCTGGGCTGTGGCCGGATTGATCAGTGTGCTCAACGTGGTCCTGATCTATCTGACAGTCAGGGGCTGAGTGCTCCACCCCTACTTCGCCTACGGCTCGAATCTGTGCGTGACACAGATGGCCCGGCGCTGTCCGGGCGCGGTCGACCCCAGGCCCGCCCGCCTCGACGGCCACAGCTGGCTGATCAACCAGCGCGGCGTGGCCACCATCGAACCGATCGGCGCAGCACATGTGCACGGCGTCTTATGGCAGGTCACCGACCACGACCTGGCCGCGCTGGACCGCGCCGAGGGAGTGCCGGTTCGCTACCGCCGAGACCGGCTGACCGTGCACACCTCCGGCGGGCCTGAGCCGGCCTGGGTCTACATCGACCATCGTGTGCAACCCGGGCCGCCGCGGCCGGGCTATCTGGAACGCATCCTGGCCGGCGCGGCGCACCACGACCTTCCGCACGCCTGGGTCGAGTTCCTGGGCCGCTGGGCGGGTTAGTCGCTGACCACAGCGGCCGCCAATTCGCTTATCACATCTTCGATTTCGCCCCTACACCGCCAGGCCCGGCGCTGACGCATCGCGCCGTTACCCTCGGCGACGACGCGGCCGAGCTCGCCACGCACCATCTCGTAGTCGCCCAATGCCACCAATGCCGGGCGCACCGTATCGACGAATCTGTCGAGCAGTTCCCGCGCCGGGACCGTCGACTGATCCCCCAGCAGATCGATGCCGTCGCCGTCGAGGCCATCGCGAGCGGCCTTCCAATGGGCCGCGCGGATCTGGCAATCCGCCAGGCGCGGAGTCGATTCGCCATCGTCATGGGCCGTCATCGCCGTCATCACCCCGGCCCGGATCAACGTGGCCAGCAGCACCGTCTCGGCCACCGTCGCGGGCACATCGGACACCCGCACCTCGACCGTAGGGAAATTCGCCGACGGCCGGACATCCCAATAGATCATGCCGTCGTCCAGCGCCGCGCCGGCCCGCTCGAGCATGGCGACGGCGGCGTCGTACTGCGCGGCCGAATCGAAGTACGGCGGAGGCCCTGAGCTGGGCCACCGCGACCACAGCACACTGCGGAAGCTGGCATAGCCGCTGTCGGTGTTGCGATAGATCGCCGAATTGGCGGTCAGCGCCAACAACACGTGCAGCCACGGCCGCAGCCAGTTGCTGACGTGGATCGCGGCCTCACGGTCGGGCACCGCGACATGGACATGGCAACCGCAGATGCCCTGTTCGTGGGCGATCATGCCGAACCGGTGGGCGATCCTGCGGTAGCGCGCGGTCGGCGTGACCGGGAATTTGTGCGGCACGGTCGGCGGCAGCGCGGCGGCCAGCAGCTGCGCCCCGCTGGCGGCGGCGGCCTCGGTGGCAATCCGGCGCAACCTTGTCAGCTCGGAGCGCAGCGCGCTGCTGCTGTCCATCACGTCCGTGGTGGTCTCGACCTGACAGCTGGTCAGCTCCAGCTGCAGGTCCACCCCGTGCGCGGCGGCACTGGCGGCGACTTGCCTGTTGCGGGCGATCGGTTCGCCGCTCTGTGGATCGATGAGCAGGAACTCCTCCTCAACGCCCATCGTCGGATGACTCGTCACGGCTCAGAATTGCCCGCCGCAGACGCCTCCAAACCTGGGACGGCCCTGCCTAAGATCGGGTGATGCCCAACGATTTCCGCTTTGGCGTCAGCCTGCGAACCGCCGAATCCCAGTCGCAGATTGCCGACGCCGCCCGGCGTGCCGAAGACCTCGGCTTCCACGTGCTCAACGTGCCCGACCATCTCGGTGCGCCTGCCCCGTTCCCCACCCTGACCGCCGTCGCCGCGGCGACCAGCACGCTCCGCGTCGGGACGTTCGTGCTCAATGCCGGCTTCTACAAACCGGCGCTGCTGGCGCGCGATGCCACCGCCCTGCGGGATCTGTCCGGAGGCCGGTTCGACCTCGGGCTCGGCGCGGGCTACGTGCGCGAAGAGTTCGACGCCGCAGAACTGCCCTTCCCCAGCGCACGCGAACGCATCGACTATCTGCGTCACACCACCGAGTACCTGCGCGAGCATGCACCCGACATCCCGATCCTCATCGCGGGCAACGGGGACCGGCTGCTGACCCTGGCCGCCCAGACCGCCGACATCATCGGCCTCACCGGTGGTGACCGGGTCCACGACGGCGACAGTGACCCGTTGGCCGACCGAATCTCTTTCCTGCGCAACGCTGCCGGTGACCGGTTCGACGAGCTGGAGCTCAACATCGCAGTCACCGCGATGCCTGCGCCCGGCAGCGAGATGCCGATTCTCAACGTGCCCCGCCATTTCCTGCCGGGGCTCAGCGACGAAGAGCTGCTACGGCATCCCGGAGTGCTGTCGGGGTCGGTCAGCGCCATCGCCGACCGCATTCGCGGCCTGCGCGAGACGTACGGGATCACCTACATCATCGTGCAGATCGCCCACGCCGAGGCATTCGGAAAGGTGATCGCCGAACTCCGGTAGAAATCCGTCCCATCCGGGGCGGTGCCGGCACCGAATCCATGGTGTGGAGCAGATTCATCCTGGCGGACGGTCAGTCGCCGTCATCGGCAGCGGCGTCGCCGGCCTGACCGCCGCATACGTTCTTTCGGCGCGCGACCGGGTCACCCTCCTGGAGTGCGACGACCGCTTCGGCGGACATGCTCATACCCAGCATGTCGTCGAGGACGGCCGCACCGTCGCCCTCGACACCGCCTTCCTGGTGCACAACGACCGCACCTACCCGACTCTGTGCCGCCTGTTCGATGAGCTGGGAATCCGTACGCAGAACACCGACATGTCGATGTCGGTGCGCGACGACGGCACCGGGCTGGAGTACGCCGGTGCACGCGGCCTCGGCGGCTTGTTCCCAGCCTGGTCCAACCTGACCCGGCCGCGTTATCTGCTGATGCTGGGCGAGATCACCCGATTCCACCGCCTGGCAACCCGGCTGCTGGACCGGCCGGCCGGCAGCGACGAGGAGAGCCTGGGCGCGTTCATCCGGCGCCACGGATTCTCCCAGTACTTCATCGACCGGTTCATGAGCCCACTGGTAGCGGCGGTCTGGTCGTGCCCGCCGGGTGAGGCGCTGGACTATCCGGCCCGTTACCTGTGCGTCTTCCTTCAGCACCACGGCATGCTGTCGGTCTTCGGCTCCCCGACGTGGCGCACGGTGCAGGGCGGGTCGGCCACCTACGTCGACGCAATCGTGTCCCGATTGCACGAGGCGGTCACCGGCGCGCACGTGCGATCAGTGCGCCGATGCCCCGATGGCGTTTCGGTCACTGTGGACGGCCGCGAGCCCCGGCAGTTCGATGCCGTCGTCATCGCCGCACACCCCGGCGAGGCGCTGTTGATGCTGGCCGAACCCACCGGTGCCGAACGATCCGTCCTCGGAGCCATCCCCTACCACCTGAACCAGGCGCAACTGCACACCGACGAGTCCCTGCTGCCACGCCTACCGCGGGCGCGAGCATCCTGGAACTACCTGATCGACCCCTTCAATCGCGCAGTCACCGTCACCTACGACATCACCAGGCTGATGCGGTTGGGCGGCCCCCGTCGTTACCTGGTCACACTCGGCGGGGCCGATCGGGTCGACCCCTCGACCGTGTTGTCCGAGATGCTCTACAGCCATCCGGCTTACACAGCTGAATCAGTTGCCGCTCAACAACTCCTGCCTTCTCTCAACGACGACCGGGTGGTGTTCGCCGGCGCCTATCACGGCTGGGGATTTCACGAGGACGGCGCCTTGTCAGGGTGGCGGGCCGCCCAGCGGCTGGGAGCCCGATGGGCCGGCCGGTCGGCACCGGAGCCGCTGGCATGCTGACTCCCGCCATCTACCGAACCCGGATAACCCATCTCCGCCAGGCCCCGGTGCGTCATCGTTTCACCTACCGCGGGTACAGCTGGTACGTCGATCTGGACCGGATGCCGCGCCTACCCCGCTGGCTGAGCCCGTTCGCCCGGTTCGAGGCCGGCGACCACTTCGCCGGAACCCCGAAAGACTCACTGCGTCAACGCGTTGATGCGTTTCTGCGGTCGCACGATGTGGACCTCGGGGGCGGCCGCGTTACCGCTCTCCTCCAGGCCCGGGTGCTGGGATATGTGTTCAACCCGTTGAGCCTGTACTGGTGCCACGACGCCGGCGGCACGTTGCGCTTCGTCGTGGCCGAGGTGCACAACACCTACGGCCAGCGCCACGCCTATCTGCTGCCCGCAGGTGGTCCCGACCGAGTCCCCAAGCGGATGTATGTCTCTCCGTTCAATGCCGTCGACGGCCACTACCGGGTCCGTGCTCCCGAACCCGCTGAGCACGTGGACGTGACGATTTCCCTTCATCGCCAAGGCCATCCGGCCTTTGTCGCCACGCTACGCGGTGACCGCAGGGCGGCGAGCGCAGCGCAGGTCATGCGCCTTCAGCTGGCCGCGCCGCTGGCCCCGCTGGCAGGGGCGCTCGCCATCCGGATCGAGGGGATCAAGTTGTGGCTACGCCGGGTTCCCGTGATACCCCGGCCCGCCGACGAATGCACCGCCGCCGACCGAGGAAGGGCCCTGTGAGCATCGAGACCGAGACGCGCTCCGGCATCGACCCGAACCGCTGGCCCGACGTGGCGCGGCCACCGAGCGGACCTGCCGCCGTCATCGCCGGCGCCGCGGCCGGGCGGCTGCTGAAGCGGGCCGCCGCCACGTTGCCGGTACGGCTGGCGCTGCCCGGCGGAACCGTCATCGGGGCGGCCGACCCGACGTTGCCCACCATGGTCATCGACCAGCCGGACGCTCTCACCCGCAGGATCGGCCGGTACGGCCTGATCGGGTTCGGTGAGTCATACATGGCCGGTGAGTGGCATTCCACCGACCTCGTCGGATTGCTCACCGAGTTCGGAAGATCGATGAGTGATCTGATTCCTGCTGCACTGCAACGATTCCGGAGCGTCACCCTGCCGCGGTCACCGCGTTCCCAGCACAACGAGCCCGCACAGGCCCGGCGGAACGTCTCGGCGCACTACGACCTGTCGAATGAGCTCTTCTCCGAGTTCCTCGACGAGACGATGACATACTCCAGTGCACTGTTCGAGCACCTGCCTGCCACTCCGGCCGTACTGGCAGATGCCCAGCGCCGCAAGATCGACCGACTGCTCGACGCGGCCGGTGTCGGGCCGGGCAGCCGGGTACTGGAGATCGGGACCGGGTGGGGTGAGCTCTGTATCCGTGCCGCCGCGCGCGGCGCGCAGATCCGGTCGATCACCCTGTCGTCCGAGCAGCAGCGGCTGGCCCGGCACCGGGTGGCGGCCGCCGGCCTGGCCGACCGCGTCGACATCGACCTGTGCGATTACCGCGACGTCGACGGCTGCTACGACGCCGTGCTTTCCGTCGAGATGATCGAGGCGGTCGGATATCGATTCTGGCCCACTTACTTTCAAACCCTCGACCGCCTGGTACTCCCGGGTGGCCGGATCGCGATCCAGGCGATCACGATGCCGCACGACCGCATGCTGGCCACCCGCGACACCTACACCTGGATACAGAAGTACATCTTCCCGGGCGGGCTGCTGCCCTCGACCGAAGCGATCATCGGCCTGACCGAACGCGGTACCCGGCTGCGGACGGTCGACATGATGTCGCTGCGTCCGCACTACGCCGAGACCCTCCGGTTGTGGCGTGAGGGCTTCCTCGCGCGCCGCGACGCGCTCACATCACAGGGATTCGACGATGTGTTCCAGCGGATGTGGGAGCTGTACCTGGCCTACTCCGAGGCGGGATTCGCCGCCGGCTATCTCGACGTCTACCAGTGGACCTTCGCGCCGACGGGAGGACACCGGTGAACCTGCTCGTGATCGCCACGGTTTCGCTGGCCGCACTGGCCGTGGTGCACGGGGCCACGTTCTTGATCGGCCGAAACCTCGGGCGGTACAACGTGGTCGACGTGGCCTGGGGTGTCGGTTTCATCGTGGTCGCCGCGATCAGCGCTGTCCTGGGCAACGGCGATCCCTTCCGCCGCATCCTGATCCTATGCCTGGTCGGGCTCTGGGCGGGCCGGTTGTCCTGGCACATGGTGCTCAAATCGGCAGGAAAGGGTGAGGATCCGCGCTACCGGCAGCTGCTCGGCGGCGACTTCTCGGTCGGCCACGTGCTGCGCAAGATATTCGTGATCCAGGCGGCCGCAACGTGGTTCGTCTCGCTACCGGTGCAGCTGTCGGCCACGCTCGGACCGACGCCCCCTGCCCTGCGGCCGGTTCTGATTGCCGGCGTGACGATCTGGGCCGTCGGGCTGGCCTTCGAGGCCATCGGCGACCACCAGCTACGCCGGTTCAAATCCGACCCGGCCAACAAGGGCGCGATCATGGACCGCGGCCTGTGGGCCTGGACGCGCCATCCCAACTATTTCGGGGACAGCTGCGTGTGGTGGGGGCTGTGGCTGGTGAGCATCTGCGGCTGGGTATCGCTGGTGACAGTGCTGTCTCCGGTGCTGATGACTTACTTCCTGGTGTACGCGACCGGTGCGCGCCTCGCCGAGAAACACATGGCGGGCCGGCCGGGGTTCGCGGAATATTGTTCGCGCACTTCGTTTTTCATACCGACACCACCGAGATCTGGATAAACATGACGGAGCAGGTCCCGGTGGCTAGGCTGATGCGGGTGACCGCCGAACTCGACGCGTTGCTACACCGGGTGGCCCGACAGGACGTCGATGCCTTCGCCGCGCTGTACGACCAGACGAGGTCCAGGGTGTTCGGCCTGGTCACGCGGGTTCTTCGGGATCCGGGATACAGCGAGGAAACCACCCAGGACATCTACCTTCAGGTGTGGCACGCCGCTGGCACCTACAACCCGGCCGCCGGTTCCCCGATGGCCTGGCTGATGACGCTGGCACACCGGCGCGCGGTGGACCGGGTGCGCGCCGAACAAGCCGCCAGCCGGCGTGAGTCCCGCTACGGCGCGAGCAACGTGGAGCCGCCCGTCGACCACGTCGCCGACTCGGTGATCACCCGGGACGAGCAGCGCAGGGTCGCCGACTGCCTGTCCTCACTGACCGAGGACCAGCGCGAATGCATCCACCTCGCCTACTACGACGGGCTGACCTACAGCCAGGTGTCCCAACGGCTGACCGCCAACCTCGCCACCATCAAATCCCGGATGCGTGACGCGATCCGCGGCCTCCGCAACTGCCTGGGGGCGGCATGACCGACCCGCTGGACCCCGAACTGACGACGCTGGCCACCCCGTACGCACTGCACGCGGTATCGGACGCCGAACGCACCGAGATCGAACAGCGCCTCGTGGCTGCACCGCCGGAGGTCGCCGCGCAGTTCGCCAGCGAGGTACGGGACGTGCGCGAGACCATGGCCACCGTGGCGGCGGGCACCGCGCTGGAGCCGCCCGCAGAACTGCGGGACCGGCTGATCGCGGCGGTGTCGGCGGGTGCGCTGCGGCCCACCCGGCACCGGTGGCGCACCGCCGCGCTGGCCGCCGCGGCCGCCGTCGTGGTCGCCGTCGCAGGCATCGGTATAGGCATCGCGACGCGGCCGGCCCCCACACCGTCGGCCGCCGAACAGATCTTTGCCGCCCCTGACGTGCGGACCGTCTCCGGCGCGATCCCCACCGGCGGAACCGCGACGGTGGTGTTCTCCCGCGAACGCGACGCCGGCGTGCTGGTGATGAACGGGGTCACGCCGCCGGAGACCGGCACCGTCTATCAGATGTGGCTGCTGCGCGAGGGCGGACCGGAATCAGCGGGCACCATGGACTCGGCGGCCGTGGCACCGTCGACCACAGCGGTGCTACCGAACCTCGGTGACGCGTCCGCACTGGCTTTCACCGTGGAGCCGGGCACCGGTTCGACGGCGCCGACCACTCCGATCTTCGCCGAGCTACCCCTGCGGTGACACGTATGGCCCGAGCCCAACCCGGGTATCACTGACCTCAACCACACGATCCGGCGCAAAGGATGGTGAACGAGATGTCACAGGATGCGGACAACCTCAGCAAGGCGCCCACCCCCGATCAGGCCGAGGACAACGCCTTCTTCCCGTCGCCCTACTCGTTGAGTCAGTACACCTCACCCAAGACCGACTTCGCCGGCGTCGAACACAAAGGCGCCTACACCGAGGGCCGGTGGAAGGTGCTGATGATCGCCGCCGAAGAGCGATATGTGCTGTGCCAGAACGGAAAGATGTTCTCCACCGGCAACCATCCGGTGGAGATGCTGCTACCGCTGCACCATCTGATGGAGACCGGGTTCGACGTCGACGTCGCGACCGTCTCCGGGTACCCGGCCAAGCTGGAGTTGTGGGCCATGCCCCACCAGGACCAGGCCGTGACCTCGACCTACGAGTCCCTCAAACCCAAGCTCAAGCAGCCGCACAGGCTGTCCGATGTGGTCGCGGAACTCAAGCCGGGCTCCGATTACCTCGCGGTCTTCATTCCCGGCGGTCACGGTGCCGTCGTCGGACTGCCCGGCAGCGAAGCGGTGGGCCGGACGCTGAACTGGGCCCTGGACCACGGCCGGTTCATCGTCACCCTGTGCCACGGTCCGGCGGCGCTGCTGGCCGCCGGCCTCGGCAGGGCGCAGTCGCCGTTGTCCGGATACTCGGTGTGCGTGTTCCCCGACTCGCTCGACGAGGGGCCGAACATCGAGATCGGCTACCTGCCCGGGCGCCTGCAGTGGCTCGTCGCCGACCTGCTGGCCAAGCAAGGGCTCACCATAGTCAACGACAAGATGGCCGGCACCGTGCATCAAGACCGCCGGCTGCTCACGGGCGACAGCCCGCTGGCGTCCGACGCGCTGGGCAAGCTGGCCGTCAACTGCCTGCTCGATGCGCTCGGGGTGGAGCGACAGGCCTGATCCGCGGCGGCCTCAGACCCCGGCCTGCCCGTCAATGCGTTCCCGGATCAGATCCGCATGCCCGCAGTGGCGGGCGTACTCGGCGATCATGTGCGTATAGATCCAGCGCAAGCTGACCTCGCCGCCCATGAAGGCCGCGGTGTCATCGAGCCCGCGCGCCGCGGAGTTGATACGCGCCTGCTCGACCTCGCCCTGCCAGATTCGCGTGGCGACGGCGAATGACGGCTCAGCGGACACCTCGAAACCACCATCATGTCCGTCGGGATTCCGCGGCCCGAAGATCGCAGGCGCGTCCTCACCGGTGAGCACTCTGCGGAACCAGTTCCGCTCCACCTCCGCCGCGTGCTGCACCAGACCCTGCAGGCTCAACCCGGACGGCGGCACCGAAGCCGAACGCAGCTGTTCGTCATCCAGGCCGTCACATTTGAGCGCCAACGTGGCGCGATAGAAGTCCAGCCAGCTCTCCAGCGTCGTGCGCTCATCGGCATTCATCGGCGGCCTCGGCCGCTGCGTCGACGTCATGGTCTGTGATGCTGCCATCGCCCCCGGACATCGCTCCCGCGATGGGCTACAGACGGCTCGGCCGCGGGGGATCCGTAGTCCCTTGTCCACGCGGGTGTTACGTTGGCGCCATTGCCCTGAGGAGGCGTACGCCATGTCCATGGAAGGCTCGGTGACCGTGCGCATGTCCGCGCCGGCGGACCGTATCTGGAACCTGATCGCCGATGTGCGCAACACCGGGAAGTTCTCGCCGGAGGTGATGGAAGCCGAGTGGCTCCGCGGCGCCACCGGCCCCGCCTTGGGCGCGCGGTTCCGCGGACACGTCAAGCGCAACGAGATCGGGCCCATCTACTGGACGACCTGCGAGGTGACAGCCTGCGATCCCGGGCGTGAGTTCGGCTTCGCCGTTCTGGCGGGCGGCCGGGCGGTCAACAACTGGCACTACCGCCTGGAGCCGGCCGGCTCCGAGACCGACGTCACCGAATCGTTCCGGATGACACCGGGCGCCTTCGCCTCCGTGTTCTCACTCCTCGGCGGGCAACTCCGCACCCGCCGCAACGTCCGCGACATGCGCAAGACCCTCGAACGGATCAAGGCGGTCGTGGAGACCGGCGAGCAATAGCCGGAAACACCGCCTGCCTGTGAATCCCTGTGCGACAGCTATGGGTTGATGAGAATTCCCCCTGGGGCGCTGGAGGCCATGGTGCCTCCGTTTGGAATTTAGTTATGCTTAATATTGCTTAGGCATACATAGCGGGCGTCGATCATCGACGCCCGAGCATCTGGAAATCACGCGGTCGGGAGTGATGTGACCAGGTCACTGGTCGTCATCAAGGAGGTCGACATGACTGCACTCATCCCCCCACCCGTCGACCTGAGGTCGCTACAACCCGCCGAGCCGCTGCCCCGGCGACGCAGGTTCATCCCCCGGTCACGCCGAGGCAAGACTGCCATCGCCGGCGGATTGGTAGTGCTACTCGTCGCCGGACTGCTCGGTGCGACGTATACGACCTCGCCGGGAGGCACCTTGTGGGGCGCGCAAAAGGCGATCTTCCCCGAGCACGCGCAAGACGTTGCCTTGACCGCTGTGGTCGACGACCTGAAGAAGGCACAAGACATCCTCGGGAGCGGGCAGCAGCCCACACCCGATCAGCTGACCGACGCCCGCACCGCGCTCAATCAAGCCAAGCAGGACCTGGACTACCTGTCGCCGTCACCTGAGCGAACCAGTCTGCAGAATCTCTATCTCCAACTGACACAACAACTTCTGCAGTACACACCCGATACGGTGCTACAACTCGCGCCACTGCCCGCCCCGCCTCCGGCGCCACCGGCCGCCGACCCTACCGACCCGCAGCAGGACGCTGTGGCACTGACCAGCGCGACCGCGCCCACGTGGGGATACGGCGCGCCCGACGACTACGTCCCGGCCCCGCCCGGTGTTCCAGATTCCCCGCTGGCCGATTGGCCGCAGCCCATCGATCCCCCGGTGACGCCCAACCTGAACAACCTGGGCTACTACGACCCGTCCTGGGGCCAGCTCTACGGCTATAACCCAGGCGGTTGGTACAACTACGACCTCAGCGGATACAACCAATACGGCTACGACTTCATCGGCTTCGACCGGTGGGGATATGACCGCTGGGGCTACGACCGGTGGGGATACGACCGCTGGGGCTACAACTGGGCCGGCTACAACTGGGCGGGCTACGACCGCCATGGCTGGGACCGCAACGGCTGCAATGAATGGGGTCAGCGTCGCGATCGCCCGGGTGACCCACGCAGGCAGGACTGGTACGACCGCCACCACCCGTACCACCAGTACTACCAATGGAAGTTCCATGTCCACGATCCGGTGTACCGGCGCACGCAGTGGGACAGAGCCCACGGCTTCAACCCGGATCGGTACCAGGATTGGAACCGGAACCGGGATTGGCGCAATCCGCGCAACCGCGATTGGGCGCCGCCGGCGGCACCGGTGCGCACCACGGTCGACATCCACGTCTCGTCCCCCGTGGTGAACCTGAATGCCTCACTGACACAGTTCATCTCCAACGACAAGGCGACCCGCGCCTCCGGGCCGCTGATGAAGGCTCTCGCAGACAAGTCCGCACGTAGCTTCGCCAAGGACCTCACCCCGCGGCCCCACCCCCTCACCGGCCCGCCGCTGGAGTCGGCGCTACGCAAGCAATCCGACACAGTCACCACGAGCCACGAGGCATCAGCTCCACCACCGGCATTGACCGCACCGGAGCCGGCAACTGCGCCGTCAAAGGTGTCACCCGGGTTCAGGGCGCCCAAACTCGACCCGGTGCCCGCCTACACACCGCCGGCTGTCGACAAGCCGCGCGACAAGCCGGAGACTGCACCGGCACCGGAGGCGGGCCTGGATCCTTCCCCGCGGCTACCGGCGACACCGCCGCGCGCTGACCGGCCGAACCCCGGCGCAGCGTCGCCAGACCAACCGGGACCGGCGAGCTCACCCGACCCCGCACTCGATCGCCCCCACGAGGCCCCGGCGCCGCGCCAGACCGCGCCTGATCCGCAGGCACCGGCACAAGAAGCGCCCGCAGCCCCAGAGGCACCGAGACAACAGGAGCCTCCTCGGCAGCGAAATGCGCCGGAAGAGCCTCCGCTGCAGCGTGATCCGGCCCCCAAGGCCCAGGTTCCCGAGTCCGCGGCGCCGGCTCCCAAGACTCAGGCCCCCGAGCCCGCGGCGCCGGTGTGGCAGGAACCCACGCCGGAGCGCGAGGCCCCGGCCCCCAAGGAGGCCCCGGCTCCCAGGTACCAGGCCCCTGAGCGCCAGGCCCCCGTATGGCAAGAGCCTGCCCAGCAGGCGCCTCCGCAAGAAGCGCCCGCCCGGCAACGACCTCCTCGGGAGGCGCCCGCTCGCCAGGAGCCGCCGGCCCGCGAGGCCCCGGCCCCGCGGCAAGCTCCCGCGCCACGTTCGGAACCCGCGTCACCGAAGGGGCCGAAGTGTCCACCTCCGATGTGTTCGGGGCGCGGTAACTGACGGCCCGCGTCCCGGAGGTGAATTCGGGGCCCGCCGCTACGAATCTAGTTAGGGTAACCTAACTAACATGGGCAAGATCGAGCCGGACCTCGGCACCGTGCAGGAGACTCTGCTCATCCCGCTGTTCGGCAGGGCGAATGACGCCACGTCACGCCACCCCATACTCGACGACAGGCGCGCGGTCGAGCTCGTCAACGCCATCGAGTACGACTTCACCCGGTTCAAAGGGATGTCCCTGCCCGGGTCGGTCCTTCGAACCGCGATCTTCGACGGCTGGGTGCAACGATTCCTCGACGCCCACCCCGCCGGCACGGTTGTCGAACTCGGGACCGGATTGAACACCCGGTTCGACCGGCTCGACAACGGGGAGCTGCACTGGTTCGACATCGACCTGCCGGACTCGATTGCCTTGCGGCAACGGTTCTTCAGCAACCAGGACCGCTACACCATGCTTGCGGGTTCGATCCTGGGCACCGATTGGTTCGACGAGGTGGCCGCCTCGCCACCCCCCTACCTGTTCATCAGCGAAGCGGTTCTCGTCTACCTGACCGAAGAGCAGGTGCGCACGGTGATCACCCAACTCACCGACCGTTTCGCGGGTTCGCAGATCACCTTCGACACCGGTGGCGCGATGATGATGCGAAACCAAGATCGCAACGGGGTGATGAGATCGGTGGCCGCTCGGATGCAGTGGGTCTGCGAGGACCCACACGAGCTGCAGGACTGGGGAATGCGACTGATCGAAACCCGCACGTTCGCTCAGCCGCAGCCCGAGGTGGGCAAGAAATGGCCGATGCGCTATCGGTACGGCATGCCGCTGGCGGCCAGGCTCGTCCCGGCCGTCGTCAACGGCTACAAGCTCAACCTGTTTCGGCTCGGCCATGGCCGCTGAGACTACGGCGGCACACACCCAGGGTGTCGCGGTCTGGGTGCCCACACGCGACAACCGTCGCCTGTACGCGCAGGTGCTGCCCGGCCCTGGATCTGATAGTTCCTCTGCCGCAGTGATATTCGAGGGCGGAGCCGGCTCAACACGCTCCTATTGGGCCGGGGTGCAGCTGCTGGTCGCGCCCGTCGCCCGCACGATCGTCTACGACCGCGCCGGCCTCGGCCGCTCGGAACGCGACCCCGTGGGCCGCACGCTCGACCGGATGGCCGACGATCTCGTCGATCTGATCGACCATTTCGGCCCCGGCCCGTTCATCCTCGTCGGCCACAGCGGGGGCGGCCCCATCGTCCGGCTCGCCGCGTCGCGGCGACCGGCCCTGGTCGCCGGACTCGTTCTGGTGGACCCGATCGACGAAGCGGCCGAGGTGATCTTCAGTGCGAAGTTCCGCCGCAACGAGCGGGTAGCCGTGCGCGTCGGCAAGGTCCTCGCCCGGCTCGGCCTGCTCCGCCTTCTGTATGGCTCGTTGCTGGCGGCTGCACCCGCCGACGACGTTCGCGATGACTTGCGCCGCGAAGCGTTCACCCCTGGGGTATTGGAGACGCACCGACGCCAGGCCAGCACCTACCTCGACGAGGTAGAAGCGTGGAAGAGCGCACCGCCGGATACCGGGGACCTACCGGTGACGGTGATCTCCGGCGGCCTGGCGCTGGCCAGTGACGGCATGGGCGGGGAGGTCCGGGCTCAAGCGAACGCAGCACACAGCCACCGCGCAGCGCAATCGACCGACGGTCGACACGTCATCGCCCAACACTCGGGACACACCATTCCGCTCACCGAACCCCAGGTCATCGCCGACGAGATCGCGCGTCTGGCCGCCACCCGCTTCTGAAGAGACCACTAGCCCGCCCCTCGGGCAATTCGTAGCTCCCCACGCCCAGCCCTGGTCGGCTAACCTCACGCCTAATTAGTGAAGCACCATCACAAATGCGTGAACAGGAGTTACGCGTGCCAGGATCCTCGCGGCCGGTAGGCCGGCCCAGCTTGATCACCCGGGAAGACATCGTGCGCGCCGGCTGCGAACTCGGGATGAACCAGCTTCGGATCAGCGCGGTGGCCAGTGCACTCGGCGTGTCCACCGCAGCGCTGTACCGCCACGTCGAGGGGCGCTGGGAGCTTGAGCGACTCGTCGGCGAGCGGTTGTTGGACAATCTGCGTGTCGTCGACGACCCCCAGCACGACGCGGCCGCCTTCCTGGTGTCGTTCGCGGTCCAGTTACGCAGATTCGTCGCCGACCATCCGGGCCTGGCCTCCTACATGCTGGTGCTGTTCCCGCGTGGCGAAAGCAGCGCGCGACTGATCAGCGATCAGGTGGCCGCGCTCGTACGACGCGGCCACTCGACGGACGCCGCCGTGACGATCCTGGGGGCGATCGCCAGGCTGACGCTCAGCCTCGTCGCCGCCGACGAACAGCGCAACGCCGTCAATGACGACGCCGCCTTCCTGTCCGAGCACCAAGCCGCCCACCAGGTGCTGGCCGGATTGGGCGATCTCGGATCCGCCTACGAACGTCGATGGGTACTCACCGACGACGAGTACTTCACGCTGTTGATCACCACCGTGGTGCGCGGCGTGGCCTCGGCAGCGCTACCCGGCAAGCCATTGAACGAGGTGGTGGCCGACATGCACGAAGAGCGGGATCGGCGGTGACGCCCATCTGGATGGCGTTGCCGCCCGAAGTGCATTCGACGCTGCTGAGCAGCGGGCCCGGGCCGGGCGCCTTGCTCGCCGCTGCCGGCGCCTGGGAGGCGCTGAGCAGCGAGTATGCGGAGGCCGCAACAGAACTCGCCGCCGTGCTGGCCAACCTGCAGGCCGGAGGTTGGGAAGGTCCCAGCGCGGAGCGCTACCTCGCGGCCCACGTACCCTATCTGGCGTGGCTAGCGCAGGCCAGCGCGAACGGAGCGGCTGCTGCCGCACAACACGAGGCGGCCGCCGCCGCGTACACCAGTGCCCTTGCGGAGATGCCCCCGCCGGCCGAGCTGGCGGCCAACCACGTCACGCATGCAGCGCTGGTGGGGACGAATTTCTTTGGGATCAACACCATTCCGATCGCGCTCAACGAAGCCGACTACGTGCGCATGTGGATCCAGGCCGCCACCACCATGGGCCTGTACCAGGCCCAATCGGCCGTCGCACTCGATGCGGTACCCACCACTGAGGCGGCACCCGCGATCCTGGCCCCGGGCGGCGTAGCCGGCGGGGCGAACGTGACCGCCCTCGCCGCCCAGGCGTCGGCCGCCGAGTCAGGGTCTGCTCTCGACAGCAGCGACGGCGACACCGGTGCGATCGACGGCTTTCCCTTCCTGGGGGAAGCGATCAAGGCCCTGCAGGATTTCATCACCAACCCAACGCCGGAATCCCTTCTCGCCCTGCTCGTCAACGGCGGCCTCTTTGCCGCCTACGAATCCTTGAATGTTCCGATCTACCTGGCCCTGACGAGTCCGCTCTGGGGTGCCGGGCTCGGTTTGGGCTTGGCGTCAATAGGATTCGCCCTGCCCGTCGGCACCGATGCGCCCGCGGTCGATCAACCCGAACACCAAGAACAACCCGGTGGTCCGCCGCTGCGCTCGGATGACCGGCATCAGTCGCTGCCACTCGCCGGAATCTCTTCTTCCGCAGTCGGTTCCGCTCCCGCGGCACCGTCCTCGGCACCTGCGACGGCATCGGCCGCGGTGCCGACCGCACCCGCGGCAGCCCTGCCCTACGCGGTGCTCACCACCCCGGATGAGCCGCCCGGGAAGGGTTTCAGCCCGACTGCCAAAGACGGCTCCCAGGCACGGGTACCGGCAGCCGGGATCGCCGTGGCAGCATCGACAAGTGCGCACGCACGGGCCCGGCGCCGTCGACGCGGACGCCTCAAGAACCCGGCACCGCGATACATGGACATGAACTTCACCGTCGAACCCGAACCTGCCGAACCGCCGGCCGGCCCTTCACAGCACGAGGTGACATCGTCCACACAGGGCACCACGCGATTGGGTTTCGCCGGGACAAACCCCGCATCGACGAGCGCGGCCGGACTTGTCGAGCAGAAGGCGCCGTCATCTGTCGGCGGCGCGATCAATATGCCCTTGCTGCCGAACACCTGGAATGCCGATCAGCAGGGTTGACCGTCACGGCTGACGCTCACTGACATCGGCCAGGAACGGCGCGACGATCGCGAGGAATCCGTCGGGGTCTGAGGAGAACGGCACGTGACCGGTGGGCAGGGATTCCAGCCTGGCACCCGGTATCGCGGCCGCGGTGGCACGGCCCAACCTCATCGGGATGGCAGTGTCTTTTGATCCCCAGACGACCAGGCACGGCACGGTGATGCGTTCCGCCTGCGGGCGCAGGTTGTGTTCGGGCGACGCGAAACTGCGCCACATCGACGCGGCGATCGCGACGCCATCGCGGGTACGGGCGCGGGTCAGCTCGCGCTCCTCGATGGCGCGGTCGTTGTCACTCGCCGCCTTCATGTAGCTCGGAATGAACCGTGGCAGTATCCGTTTCATCACTGCCGGCCTGCCCAGTAACCGCGCGTAGAAGTTACTGGCCGGGCCGGCTACGAAGCCGCCGGAATTGACCAGCACAAGCCGCGAAACCCGGTCCGGATCAGTGATCGCCAACCGGGCCGCGGCAAAACCGCCGACGGAGTTTCCGATGAAGGCAGCGGGCGGCAGGTCGAGTGCGGTGACCACGTCGACAAGCACATCGGCGAAGGAAGCTGCCGTCGGCCGGTAGTCCGGCGCCGGAGCCGGTGAGTCACCGTGACCCGGCCAGTCGACCGCGATGACGCGGTGATCGCGACAAAGGCTCGGCGCGATCGCGTCGAAGTCGTGGCGGTCATGCAACGTCGCATGCAGCAATACGACGACCGGCCCGTCCCCGGTATCGCTGTAGGCGACCTTCCCCGCGGGTGTGTCCACCATGCCGACCATCGCAGTTCCCTTCGTTGACTGACTGGTCAGTCAACGATAGCCTTGCGAGAGTCCCCTTTCAAGGAGTCGCCGATGAACACAACCAGCCCTCATCACGCACAGCCGCCGGCGGACCCGCGACTAGAGTGACCCCGTGACCTCGACGCCACCCGCCCCGCCGGGGCGTCGCAAAGAGGCGGCGGCCAGAACCCGCGAAGGGCTGATCGACGCCGGCCTGCAACTCGCCGAGCAGACCGGCCTCACCGGCTTGAGCATCGACCTCATCGTCAAGCACGCGGGAGTGGCCAAGGGCACGTTCTTTCACCACTTCGGTGACCGCGCCTCGTATCTCCTTGCGCTGCATCGTGAATTCCACGAGCGCCTGGCCGCCCAGCTGCAAGCCGCCGTCGCCGGCCTACCGCCCGGCCGCGACCGCCTCATCACCGGCGCGACCACCTGGCTCGACGGCTGCCTGCGCGATCGTGGTGTGCGCGCCCTGCTGCTCGAAGCCCGCGCGGAGCCGGCGGTAACGGACGAGATCAGGCACCGCAACCATGCCAACGCCGAGCTGTGCCAGTCCGATTTCACCGCACTCGGACGACCGCATCCCTATGAGAGCGCGCAGTTGTGGGTCGGCATCGTCGCCGAAGCCGCCCTCATCGAACATCAGGCAGCAAAAGCACTTCCGGCTGTCCGCGAGTCCCTTGAGCAATTCGTGAACTGACCCCGGTGAAGGCGATCAGGCACGGGCAGTGACACCCAGCACCGCGTCGGCGATCCTGGCCCGGAAGGCCTCCGGCGAGAACGTCGCGGCGTGGTCGGCGATGACGTGTGGGCGGTAGTCGGCAGGATCGAAATCGCTCATCACCGAAGCAAAGCGGTCGATGACATCCGCATCGGGGCCCGGCGGTATGTGTTCACCCGTCACGCCGGGCAGCACGGTGTCGAGCGCCCCTCCCACACCGAGTGCCAGCACCGGTGTGCCGCAGGCCATCGCCTCGACCGGGACGATCCCGAAGTCTTCCACGCCCGGCATCAACAGTGCCCGGCATCGGCGGTACATATCTTGTAGAACCTCATCGGAGGCGGCGCCCAGGAAGGTGGTCTCCGGCCCGGCGATAGTCTCGAGTTCCTCCCGAAATCGCCCCTCTCCCAAGATGACCAGCCGATTTCCGGAGCGTTGGGCAGCGCGGATGGCGAGGTCCGGCCGCTTGTAGGGCACAAGCCGGCCGGCGAACAGGTAGAAGTCCTCGCGGGGTGCCGACGGCTCGGGGGTGAAGCGGTCGGTGCGCACCGGTGGATGGACGACGCTCGACGGCAGGCCCCACCAATCCCGGATCCGCGCCGCGACGGCCTGCGAGTTGGCGATCACATACGACAACCGCGGGGCTGCCCGAAGTTCACCTCGTCGTGCCAGACCACCGAGGGCCGACAGGGCGAACCGCCCGGCCCGGCTGGCCATTTCATGGTCGCGGAACGTCCGGTCCCAGGCCCACCGGGCCGGGCTGTGCACGTAGGCGACAACGGGGGCGTCGGTGGCCAGCGCCGCCTGGGTCGCAAAGGCGTGATGACTGACCAGGACGACGTCGACGTCATCGCGCAGCGGCAACCCGCGAAAGGCCTTCGGCATCAAGGGAAGCAGCGGAGCGTGCGATGCTCGTCGGGTCGCGGAGTAGATCCGGTCGAGCCACGTCCCGGAAATGGATGTTTCGGTGTCGGCCTCGCTCCGGCCTGCCGCGTGCATCACCTTCTGCCGGCATGCGGGTTCGGTGATCGGCACGAAAACCTCTGCATCGGACCAGGTCTTCATGAACTCGGCGACCACGAGCTCGGAGCCGCCGAACTCGGTGAAGCGCTCGTGGACGATGGCCACGCGCGGTGATGACATGGGTATTTCTCCTAGCATCCAGGGGTCAGGAGGGCCTTCAGGTAGCCGCCCGACTGGCGGATGTACATCCACGACCAGAAGGTGAGCCCGGAATCCGCCGGGCTGGCGACCATGGTGATGTCCCCGTCGAAGCACTTGCCGACGATGTAGCGAGCGCGCGAAACATGGGGGGTGTAAGTGATGACGATGATGTGCCGCCATCCGTATTTGTCTGCGTCGGCGCGGATCTCGTACGCCTCGCCCTCGGTGGTCCACGGGTCGGGGATGAAGCACTTCACGGTGAAGTCGAAGTGTCCCTGGCAGTACTTGTCCATCTTGCGGTCGTCGGCACCGGTCGACTGCGAGATCAACAGGTACGGGGCGTATCCCTGCTGGGCCAGGTCCAACCCGAGGTCGAAACGCTCATATGGGGTGCCGCCCAGAACCACGATGGCATCGGCATGGCGCAAGGGGTCGGTTTGCGGATGCTGGTACACCTTCCAGCCGAGGCCGATCAGGCCCGCGAGCATCGCGCAGACCACCGCCATCGCCACCCAGACCCGTGTCCGCCCGCGCGGCTTGTCAGCTGTCACTTCAGGTTCAGAGATCATCGACGATCTCCCTTGCCCGGTCCACATACCGATGCGCTCCCCCGGTCACCCGCCGGTGTCCGGCCGCGGCGATCAGCTTGGCCTGCCCTGGGTCCCTGGCACAGCGCTGCACAATGTCGCGAAGTTCCTCTTCACCGGAGAACAGCAGGCATTCGGCGCCCTCGGCGAGCAGCTCGGCGTGCTCGTCAGTACGTTCGCCGACGAAAAGGCCGCCGGTCGCGGGTATCTCGAAGGTTCGGCAGGTGTGGGTATCGCGGTTGTCGGAGTTGAGCAGAACCAGGTTCGCGGTGATCGACGACACGGCTGCGGCGAAGTGATCGCCGTAGACCGCGCCGCCGACGGTGGCACCGGTGGCCCGCAGTGCCGGACTACGCCGCCAGCCCGGTCCGCGAACCAGCAGCTTCTGGCCATGTTCCTTTCCGAGTCGGGTGATGAGCCCGGCACGGTCGGGGCGCTGGGCCCCGACGAACCCAACGAGGTATTGCCGCCCACCGCGTTTGGCGCACGGACGGTGCCACGCCGGGTCATAGGCACTGCGGACGAACTTCACCCGGCGCGCGCCCCTGGCCTGCAACTCGGGCACGTTGTGCCGTTTGGTGGTGACGACGAGGTCCCAATCGGCCTCGTGAGCCAGATAGTCGGGCGTGGTGTTGTACGGGTTGCCGACGTCGTCGGGGCTGTAGTGCACGCGCACCGGTGCCGGGACACTGAGCAGCCGCTCCTGGTCCAGATGAATCCCCTTGAAGGCGAACAACATGTCGGGCTTGAATTCCAGTGCCGCAGCTTCGATCTGCCGATGCGCATCGGCAAGCGGCCACGGGGCGCGGTTGCCTGCCGCCTTCGAGTAGACCCATGACGGCGAGAGCCGCGGAGGCAGGGTGACCGGCGTGGTGTCGATCACGACCACGTCGTGCCCAGCTTGCCGGAATCCGTCGGCCAGTGAGCGCGCGTTGCTGCCCACCCAGTCATCGCCGATGTACAGGATCTTCATCGCAGGCACTCCCTTCTGTTGTCAGGACGGGCCGCTGCTCCCGGCGGACCAGGTGTCGCATCCGAGCCAGATACCAGCAGGCGACGCCGAATTCGGCGCCGATCGTGCCGCCGATGAGGGCCCACACCGAGTGGGTCCAGGAGGCGGTGAGCAGACCTGCGGCCGACGCGGCGGTGCCAACGATCGATGCGACGAGAATGCCGTGGGTGTCCTGCCGGACGGGAAGCAGCGCGGTGCTGATGTACGAGCTGACCGTGCTGGCCGGCAGGATGATCAGCTCGGCCCGCAGCAGGCTCACGGCCGGCGCGAATTCGCTGCCGAAGATGACGTGAACGATCGGCGCCGCACACACCCACAGGACGGTCGCGGCGAACGCTGCCACCGCGACACTGGCCCACAGCCCCCGCACGCCGTGCCGCCAGAACTGTTCGTGACCGCCGCGGCGTGCCATGCGTGGCAACAGGACCAGGCCGATCATGTCGAGCAGCGACTGCATCGCCCGCACCAGCCGGTCACCCGCCGAGTAGAGCCCCAGAGAGACGGCGTCCAGCAGGCCCGAATAGACCGCAGGTGCGCCCTGCCCGTATCCGGTGGTCAACACCCGGGAAGTCACGATCGGCCAGCTCGTGCGCAGGATCTGGCCCGGTGCCTGCGGCCGGATCACGGGACCGAAGTGCCGGTGGCTGTCCCACCACGTGCCGGCGACGGTCAGGATGGAGGAGACCAGCAGACACCACATCGCCGTCGTCGCGTGGCGGGAATGCGGCAGCAGCGCGATCAGCAGCACCAGATAGACGATCCGGCCGCTGCCCTGATACAGCGCCGACGCGACGAAGCGCCCCTGCCCGATGAGCAGCCAGTCGTCGGAGGTGGACCAGAGGCCGCCGGCGAACAATCCGAGCAGGATCATGTGGACATGTGGCGGCACCCCGGCCAGCCAGCCCGCGGTGTATACCAACCCCAGCACCGTGAGGGTGATCAGGCGCAGCGCCAGGTAATCCGCACGGAGCTGCTGGAGTTTCTGTGGGGCATCGCGCAACTCCGGCACCCGGGCGGCCAGAAAAGGTGTCATGCCGAGATCGACAAGGATCGAGCCGAAGAAGTAGGCCGCCATTCCGACAGCCAGCAGGCCCATCCCCGCCGGACCCAGGATTCGGGCCAGCAGCGGCACCGTGATCAAGGTCGTCAGGTACTGCCCGTACTTGCCGAACACGACGGCGCCGAAATCCCTGGCCAGCCGCATCAGCCGCGGGGCCAGGGGGTACTGCTCGACACGCTCTCGAATGGCTCTATGCACAGTGCCGGCTCCTCGCCGGGTTCCACGCGGCCAGGACGTCCGAGAGGAAGCTCGCCACGGTTCGTGCGGAATCGGCGACGTCGAACTGCTGGGCCCGCAACTGGCCGGCGTCGGCC
The DNA here is from genome assembly GCF_048282715.1 of Mycobacterium sp. 134. NCBI lineage: Bacteria > Bacillati > Actinomycetota > Actinomycetes > Mycobacteriales > Mycobacteriaceae > Mycobacterium > Mycobacterium sp. 134. The sequence goes on along the minus strand of NZ_JBLVUN010000008.1, from coordinate 1,182,086 downwards.
AGACGGGTTCGCAACTGCGGATCGGCGATGAGCCGGTCCAGCGCGGCGGTCAGGCCGGCGGTGTCGCCGGCGTCGACGAGGAGGCCGTTGACGCCGGGTTCGACGGTCTCGGCCGGGCCGCCGGGTCGGGTGGCGATCACCGCGCACCCCGCATGCAGCCCCTCCACGACCACTTGCCCGAAGGGTTCGGCGATCACCGAGCAGTGCACCAGAATGTCTGCGTCGAACAGTATCTCGGTGGGGTCGTCGACATGCCCGGTGAAGATCACGGGAAGGTCCAGTTCCCTTGCCAGGCCCGCCACTTCCTCCTGGAACGGTTCCTCACCGAAGAACGTGCCGCCCACCAGGTACACCTCGCGCGGCCGAATCGTCGTCCCCGACAATGCCCGGAGGAACACATCCTGACCCTTCCACGGTGTCACCCGCCCGACGAGGGCGATGACGGTGTCCGGGCCGGGTCGCTGAGGCTGCCGCTGCCCGTCCATTGGCCGGCTGAAATCGAGACCCGGATAGGCGACCACTGCCCGGCGACGCCACTTGAGCAGGGTGCCTGCCGTCGACCGGCTGTTGGCGATGTAGCCCGTCGTCACCATCCAACCGAGCAGTCTGATCACGAAAGCCAGTGCACGGCCGAAGTATTCGGCTGAGACACGGTCGTGTACATGCCAGATCAGCGGGATCCGAGCCCTGGTGGCGGCCACAGCCGACATGATGAGTGCCTTCGTGCTGCCGGCCACCAGGATGTCCGCACCGAGGTCGCGCGCGGTGGCCCCGAGCGACCAGCCGACGCGCACCAGCGTCGCGGCGCCGGCGAGGCGCCGGAACCACCCGGAGCCGTGGATGGTCATGCCGCGGCTGTCAAAGTCGTTGGCCAGCACTGAGGTCGGAATGCCGCGCGCACGCATCCTGTCGGCCATGGGCCCGTCTTCGGTGAAGATGGCCGACGGTTGGACCACGGGCTCGCCGCCGGCCGCCGGCACCTGCGATGCCCGCAATGCCGTCAGCAGTCGCAACGTCGCCAGCTCCGCCCCGGACGGGGCTGCGGTGTGCGCGACGAAGGCCGCCCGGATCGGCTGCTGTTCGGTCATGCGACCAACTCGGAATACAACGAGAGATGACGCTGCGCCGCGGCGGTCCAGGAGAAGGACTCGGCGTGCGTACGACAGCTCAGCGGGCTGGGCAGGGCACCGTCGAGTGCCGAGACCAGACGTGCTGCAAGCGCTTCGGTGTTGTCCGCGGGCACGATCAGGGATGGGTCCAGCCCCCGGACTGCGTCGGGTAGGCCTCCGCAGTCGGTCACCACAGCCGGTCGGCCCGCTGCCAAGGACTCGAGGGCGATCAGGCCGAAGCCCTCCAACGTGATCGTCGGTACGACCGTCAGCTCGGCGAGCGAGTACCACCGGGTCAAGGCCGAATCGTCGATGCAACCGAGGAATTCGACGCTGTGGTCGAGCCCGGCCGACACCACCTGCCGGCGAAGCTCGTTCTCCGCAGTGCCGGTTCCCACGATGACGAGGCGAGCGTCGGGGTGGCCGGCCACGACGGTCGGCCAGGCCTCGATGAGGCGATGAATTCCCATGCGGTGTTCGAGCCGCCGCACACACAGCACGATTCGCTGGTCGCCGGGCGGGCCCGCCTCGACCGACGGATTGAACCGGTCGAGATCGACACCCGGCGGGATGACCTCGATGCGGTCTGCGGGGATCCGGTAGTCATCGACGAGCACGTCGCGAAAGTGGCTCGACAGCACGACGAATCGTTGCGCTCCGGCGTATCGGATCCGCTCGACCAGAAATTTGGCGCGGGCATGCAGTTCGGTGGCGCCGGCGAACCTGCTCTCCGCTGCCCACGGGCCGTGGAAGTGCACGACCAGGCGATGGTGGCCACCACCACCGACGGCGGCCGGGCCGTACAAGCAGAAGTGGCGATCGATGATGCCGGGCTGTTGCAGCCCCGACCGGTCGCTGAACGCGGCGGCCACGCGTGACCACGTCGAACCACCCACGGCTCCCCAGGACCGACCACCGATCGGGGGCTCGCCGAAGGCGGCGGCTGAGAGATCGATGTCGTCTCGGGCGCGCAGCGCGGCGAACAGATCGGTGAAATACCGATTCAGCCCTCCCGGCAGCGCGGTGAACCACTCCGATCCGGTCATGTGCACTCTGGTGGAAACCACTATCTGAGCCTTTGCTGTGTGACGGCTGGACGACACCGCTTACCTGGCACCTCAAGCCGGACCCGGCCGGTGACGCTGGTACGGAGACCGGGTGGCGGAGCCGACGACCTACGTTCGCCCCGCGCGGGCAACGATGACGAGGTACCGCAGCCGGCCACGGCGCCGCGAACGAGGGCGCCTCGATTGCTACCGCCCTCCGCAGGGCGTCTTGCCAAACGAATAAGTTTCTCCTGAGAAATTGATTTCATCACCGAGATACAAACGTTATATGCGGTACCGGGTCGCGTTCGGTACGGACCCTCCCAGGTTCAGGGTTTATGCTGCCCAACCCTCTGACGTCGGCCTGATCAGAAAGTCACGTTACCTGAAACATCCGCCAGAAGTTCTCGCCCGAAACGGATCCCAGATCGGCATTCCGGCCCCGCAACTCGATACATACCCGATATACCGCCAGGTCACGCCTGCCATCGCCGACACCGGAGAAGCGAGCGTGCGGGACTTCATCACAGGTGTTCTACCTGCAGATTTGATGCCGACACCCGCGGCGGGTCGACACCCGAGGCGCGGAGGCAGGGTTTGCATCCGCGCACAGCAGATGGCATAACTTGAAGAAGCACCTTGTCCGCGGTCATTGCATATTGCGTCAAGGACGAACGCCATTGAATGCAGTGACCCATATCACTTCGGTCCGTTTATCACTGCACACAGAACACGACCAGAAAGCGAATTGAACCGGGATTTTTGCAGGTCATCGAGGTAAATCATCCGCTATGGCTACGGACGTATCGAACGGGGTCGAATACACCGATGGTAGTGAGAACTGTCACCAGCGAAGACACCAGCAAAAGAATTGGGCAGGACGCCGGTCCACGCATGAGCAGGTTGGTATCGCTGTACCGCCGATGGACGGTGATGGCCGACCTGGTCATCATCTCTTTGAGCTCGATCGCCGCCCTGCTTGTGGTCCGGAAGTGGTTGCCAGAGGTAATGAGTCTGAGTGACCGGCATGTGCTGACCTTGGTCTTGGTCGCGCTGGCCTGGTTTGCTGCACTGTCGATCCGGAACGTGGCGCCCGAGAACGTGCTGCGCACCCACGTGCATGAACTGCAGATGGTCGTCGGCGTGACGGTGCCGTTGTTCGGCGTCGTGGTCGCCGCCTACATCGTCCAGCACTTCATCCCGCACATGCACGGGGTCTTGTACTTCGATGGCATGGACCTGCGGCATCTCGCCGTCGCTATCCCGCTGGGAGTCGTCGGCACCGTCGGCGCTCGATACCTCCTACTGCAACGGGTCAAGGGCGCTTCCGGGGGCAGGACCCCGGTGTTGTTGGCCGGCGGTCACGAAGCCGTGCAGGCCATGGCCACCGCGATCCGGTACTACCGACGCGACAGGTTCGAGATCGTCGGCGCCTGCACCGCGGGGGCTCCCGGGCGCGTCGGGCAGGAAATCGGAATCGGTGACCAGAAAGTTCCGGTGGTCGGCGATGAGCGCTACATCCTTGAGGCGGCACGGAAGACCGGGGCGCAGCTGGTCGCCGCGTCGTCAACCGACCGTCTCGGACCCGAAGAGTTGGGTGACCTGGCAACAGATCTCGAGCGTGCCGATGTCGACCTGGCCGTCGCCATCGAGACTCCCGACGCGACCGACCCTTCCGCGCGCATGCTGATCCTCGAGATCCTGGCTCCGGGCTATCGCCGCGCCCGCTCGATGTCGAAAAGGGTCTTCGACATCGTCTTCGCCGCGGTGGCCATCGCCGCCACCGCACCGGCGATGGCCGTGATCGCCGCGGCCATCAAGCTGACCAGTCCGGGTCCGGTCTTCTACATCTCCGAGCGGATCGGTTTGAACGGCGTGCCTTTCCGGATGGTCAAGTTCCGAAGCATGCACACCGGAGCTGACCGTGACACTGCCGGGATGATCGCGTCGACAGACAGCACTCCGGTCTTTTTCAAGGTGAAGTCAGACCCGCGGGTCACTCCGGTCGGAGCGTTCATTCGCAAGTACAGCCTCGATGAACTGCCGCAGTTCTTCAACGTGCTGGGGGGCACCATGAGCGTTGTCGGCCCCAGACCGCAGGTTCAGCGCGAGGTCGATGCGTACGACGCGACCATGCGGCGCCGGCTGCTGGTGAAGCCCGGCGTAACCGGTCAATGGCAGGTGAGTGGCCGATCGAACTTGTCGCCCGCCGAGTCGATCAGGCACGACGTGTCCTACGTCAACAACTGCTCGATACGCCTCGACGTGAGCATCGTCGCCAAGACGGTTCGCGCGGTGGTGCGCGGCGAGGGCGCCTACTGACCTCGGTCGACCTGGCGAGACGGGAAATACGGGTGAACACTGCGAAAGTCGCTGCGAGCGAGGGATTCATTTCCCGCTGCGACAGATGCCTGCGGTCGCCGGAGTCGCTGACCGCGGCAACCGGCGGGCTGTATGTGATCGCGGCGATGCTCACCGGGCTGGCAGTACTGGGCAAAGCACCACTGATCGGGGAGATCGTTCCGGCACCGGCCGGCGTCATCTACCTGTTGTGCGCTGCAAGCTGTCTGATGCCGCTGCTGTACCGGCAGTTCCTCAGGGTGTCGCGGGTCCTGGCGGTGCCGATCGTCCTGGCGGTGTGGCTGGTTGCACTCGTGGTGCAATCCCGTCTGCTGAGCCATCTGCACAGCCAGGGGCGCGGCACCGACCAAGGTGACTGCATCACGGTAGGTGCCGGACAGCTGTTTCACGGATCATGGCCATACGACCGCGATCTGATGTGGAGTCACAACCCGATGAGCTGCGGTCCGGGATGGCTGGTGGCGCACGCGCCTTCGCTCGTCTTCGGCTATCCGGCGACCATGGCCGCCCTGTTCACCTGTGCCGTCGTGGTGATACGCCTCGTCCGCGGCTTCGATGCCGCCGCCAAATTCATTGTCCTGCTGGCGATCACGCCTGGATTCTGGTTGTCGTACGCAAACGGGAACGACTTCGTCACGTTCGGGGTGGTGGTCGTCGCGGTGGCAGCGCTCGCCACGGCGAATCGGCCGATGCAACGCTGGGTGGCTGCGGTCGGCGCTGTCGTCCTGGCCCAGTTCCGCCTGCCCTTCGTCCTCCTGCCTGCGGCGATACCGCTCAACGGTCCGCACGCCGGTCAACGGGGTCGATACTCGCGCCCGCTCGCGGCGATCGCGTGTGTGGTGAGTCTCGGCATGTACGGCGTCTTTCAGTGGTGGCAACCCGATCTGATGTTGAGCGACGGCCCGTTGCACGTGCTGGAGAAGTCGGTGAATCTGGTCGGATTTCCAGGAGGCCGAATCGCCGTCATCGTGGCGTTCGTGATCCTGACCGCCATCGTCGCCGCGATCTCGCTGCGCTTCCACGGGAACTACTCCGCCCTCGCCTACGTCACGCTGACTCTCGTCCCGTTGTCAGCGGCCAGCTTGGTCTCCACGATCCGGGCACAGCACGGCGTGATCGATGTTCTCGGGCACTGGGAAGGCGTGTCCTGGCTGACCGCGGTCGCAGCGGTCGCCGCCGGAATCGTGGCCCACGCGAGTACGGATGCCACCGATTCCGACTCGCCGGTTCGCTTCAGCCGAAGCGGTATTGGGCGGCCGGATGTTCGGTGGGCAGGCGATCTCCCTGGCCGGTGAGCCTGTTGCGGTAGGTCCCCAGGGGATAGCCCTGCTTGCAGACGCCACGGCTACGCAGCTCGGGGATGACGTGTTCGGTGAAATCCGCATACGTTCCAGGGGTGGTCGCCGCTATGAGGTTGAAACCGTCCAAATCGGTTGCATCAACCCAGGACTGGAGTTCGTCGGCGACCGTGGCCGGTGAGCCGATGATGACTTCGGCGCCCAGTCCGATCGATGCCGTGACCGACAGGTCGCGGATGGTCCACTCCGAGCCGTCCGGCTTCTCCCGGATGAAGAACTCGATCGGGAGCTCGATCTTGCCGCGCAGCTCCTCCACGGGCATGTCCCAGTCGAACTGGGTGAGGTCCAGCGCCATCACGGTGGATACGAAGAACCGGCCGCCCTCCTCATCTGCGTAACGGGTGTATTCCCGGTACTTCTCCTGGGCGAGTTCATCAGTGGCGGCGGCGATGACGAGTACGGCGGCGAAGCACTTCACGCTCCGGGGGTCGCGCCCGAACGCCGCGGCCTTCTGCCGGACGTTGGCCACGTGCATGGCCACAACTTCTCGCGGGAGGCTGCCGATGAGGATCGCTTCGGCGTGCTTGGAGGCGAAATCACGTCCGTGTTCGGAGACGCCCGCCTGGAAGAGCACGGGCGTACGTTGCGGTGACGGCGCGCATTGGTGCAGGCATTGGAGCTGGTAGTGCGGGCCTTCGTGATTGATGTCGACAATCCGTTCCGTGCGGGTATGGACGCCCGAGTCGTGGTCGCGGACCACGGCGTCGTCGGCCCAGGATCCTTCCCACAGCCGGTAACACACCTCGGCGTACTCGTCGGCGTGCTGATACCGGTCGGCGCTGCCCGCCTCGCCGGCGACCCCCTTGTCCTCGGTGAAGAAGGCCGAGCTGGTGACGATGTTCCAGCCGATCCGACCCTTGGTGAGATGGTCAAGCGTGGACATGCGCCGCGCGAACAGGAATGGGTGCTCGTAGCCGACGTTGCCGGTCACCACGAAGCCGAGATTGTCGGTCACGGCGGCCATCGCCGAGATCGCCGCAAAAGGGTCGCCTGCCGGTACGCCCACGCCGCTACGCAGTCCCGCTTCCCTCCCGTCCAGATTTGGCGCTGCCAGCACATCAGCGAGGAAGAGGCTGTCGATGCCGCCTCGCTCAAGGACTTTGGCGAGCTCGACCCAGTAGGAGATGTCAGTACAGTTGGCGGACTGGTCTTCTGGGTGTCGCCACAGCCCTGGTGCGTAGTTCGCGACGCCGAAGCTACTGAATGCGTTGAACAGAATTTCCCTGGCCATCCGACCATCCCCTATGTGTCGTCTTCGCTGCCTCCTCCGCGGGCAGCGCTCGGTACCACACATCGCAATTTAGGTCAGGAGCAACAAGATTGGGGATCCTCCTCGTGGCGATCCAGGGAGCTATGTGTTCAAACCGCCACTTATCAGCAGGTCACGGGTGTTACCGAGAGTCGAAAACTCGTCCAGGATTGGACGTGGATTCATCTTTTGTAGCAATACTTTACGGTCCACTCGACCCCGACGTACCTCACTTCACAGGCGATTCCGTCGCTACACTCCCCTCGGTATGGTGACCCTCAAGAACAAATTGAATTTAGGAGCGTCTCGGGACTGGGGAATCCGGAAGCGGATCGAGCAGATCCCTGTGCGCGTTCAGCGATTTACGTTCCCGTACATGTCCAAAAAGCTCAAAGACGATGATCTGGTGTTCATCAACTACGGCTATGAGGAAGATCCGCCCCTGAATCTGCCGCTCTCGGAGGCAGATGAAGCGAATCGGTATTTCATCAACCTCTACCACATCACGGCTGGTCAGGCCGATATCAACGGTCAGCGGGTGCTGGAAGTCGGTTGCGGCCACGGCGGCGGAGCCTCGTACCTCACGCGCACCTTCAAACCTGCCTCCTACACCGGACTGGACCTGAATTCTGTCGGGATCGACTACTGCCGGAAAAAGCATGATGTGCCGGGCCTGGACTTCACCGCGGGCGACGCCGAGGATCTTCCCTTCGCCGACCAATCATTCGACGTACTGATCAATGTTGAATCCGGTTGTCTTTACCCGCGATTCCCACGCTTTCTCGCCGAGGTGAATCGGGTTCTGCGGCCAGGTGGGCATTTCCTGTATGCCGACCATCGGCCTTCTCACCGGATCGCCACCTGGGAAGACGATTTGGCGAATGCGCCGCTGCAGATGGTTTCCCAGCGCGTGATCAGTGCCGAGGTCGCACGTGGCATCGAGATGAACATGGACTGGGCACGCTACGCCGCCGAGCGCACCGCACCGCGATTCCTGCGACAGGTTGTTCTCCGTGGTCACACGGAGGTGGCAACGCGACTTCAGCGCGGAAGCTCGGAGATCGGAGTTGAGGGTTCGCCAGATCAACGCGCTGGATCCTGGGACCAATTCCGGGTGTACCACTTCACTACTGCTGAATGAGCGGGCGGTGCGTCGGCCTGTGCCATTTCTGGTCGACTGAGTTTCCAATCACTTTGCAGTAAAGGCTATCTCGGGCCGATTGCTTCCCCGTGGCCGCTGGCGCCGTGGTCGTGGCTGGGCACGATGGTGACGCGATCTCGCACCGCGTACAGGCGGTGCAGCGTCTCCCAGGCCGTGTCCCGTTGGGCGTCGGCGAGCATGCCGGGGTAGGACGCCTTCTGCCGGAGATGATCGATTTGGGTCCGGCTCCACACCGCGTCTCCCGCGAGCAGTCTTGGGCCAGAGGCTGTTTGGGCGAGTATCCCGATACTGGCGGGGGTGTGCCCGGGCAGGTCGACCAAGATCACGGATCGGTCGCCGAACAGGTCGAGGCTGCGCGTGAAGGTCAGGATGGGCGGGCCGTCCAGGTCGTAGAACGTCACCGGCCTGTCACGCAGCGCCGGACGCACGCCGCCTTGCGGAGCGAGTCGTCCGCTCATCATCCAAATGTGTTCGGGGCGATGAAGATGCACCGGTAGCCCGGGAAGGTCAAGCAGTCCGGCGACGTGATCCCAATGCAAATGCGTCGGCAGGGCGAAGTCGATGCCGGCGTCGTCGATCCCGGCGAGCGCGAGCGCTTGGCGAATGTCGATGACGTCACGCCGCGGCTTCACCGCAACCCGGAGAATCCACGGCAACTCGGCCACCGCGCGATCGATGACGTTGACGCAGACGCCCGGGTCGACCAGGAAGGTCGCCTTGGGGTGGCGGACGACGAACGCGTTGATCAGGTTGGGGGCCCGGCCCGGTCGCCACACTCCCTCGGCGATCGCCGGGGTCGGAACCAACCTTTCGCGCTGCGGCAGCGTGATCACCTCGACAGTGGCGCCGACGGCGGGTAGCCCATGATCGGTCAGGGACGCCAAGAATTGATTGTCCGGGCGGCGCGGACGGACGGCACCGAGTGGCAAGCCGGCGAATGCCTGGCAGCAGGTCAGCAGGCTCGGCCGGGCAACATCATCGGCATCGGTCATCAAGCCCCCCTGAAGATTTCACAACAGCCACGAGCGAGACCCACTCGGTGCGGTCAGTCGACGATTGCATGCCAGGCCCGACATTGCAACCACACAGGCAAGAAAATTGCCCCTGTGGCATGTAGCGGGACGGTAGGGTTGCGACGTGGCAGTGCCCGAACACCAAGACGACAGCTGGATCGGCAGGCGCGTCGGCGAGTACCGCAGAGACCGCAACTGGACCCTCGCCGCCCTCGCCGAGAAGGTCGGACTGTCCACCACCCAGCTCTCCCGAATCGAGTCGGGCACGCGTCAACCCTCCGTCGGCACACTCATCCAGATCGCCCACTCCTTCGGCGTCTCCCTCAGCCGACTGGTCGACGAGCAGTACACCGCGCCCTACCACCTCAGTCGGGCGGCCGACCGGGCCGCAGGCCCGGGAACGAAGGGACTTACCCTGCTCAGCGGTGACTTCCCGGGGCTGCAGGCCGTTCACCTGACCGTGCCCACCTCAGCGGAGGCGCCGGACGCCCGCCACAGCGGCGAGGAATGGGTTTATGTGCTCACCGGCACAGTCGACATCCGCATCGGTACCGACACCATCACCCTTGCGGCCGGGGACGCCATCCATTTCCCTTCCCACACCACCCATCGCGTCCACAATCCCGGCGATACCCCCGCGGAGATCCTTCTCGTGGCTACCGCCACCACCGGCTGAAGGGTCCCCAGACGCCGCCTACGGGAGTCCCGGACCGTGCCGCAACACTCATGGTCCGATGCGCATCGGCGCCGGGTTCCACAGGCCGCTGCGGGTGGCTCTGCCGAGGTCGACACGGGCCTCAGGAGCCCTCACGATGGGGTCGAAGCGTCGCACGGAGCCCCAATCGCGTCCCCAGTCCCGGGACAGGTAGGTGGGCAAGACGTGAGCGCGCAACAGGAGATCGGTGATGCCCAGCGGGCCGCCGTTGTCTCCGCTCTGCCAAGTGTCGGGCATCTCGATCTTGGCGGGATAGTCCGGGGAGATCCGGTATTCAGGGACTTGAGCGACGCCGTTGGCATGCAACATGGGTTGTTGGCAGGGGAAGACCAAACCCACGGCCCAGTCGAGAAGGACCGGCTGTGTGGAGCCCAGATACTCTTGCACCGAACGCAATTCGGATATCCGAGGTGGCGTGACGGCCACCCAGTCGCCAATGTTGAGCGAACGGTCCTCGGCAACGACCCGAACGAAGCGGGCGTCGGAAGGGATCTGGCTGCGGGGGAAACGCAGGTTGCGCCAAGCGGGTTGCGGGCCGATGTCGTACGGGGTGAGCCTGCCGCCGGGCACAGGCGTGCCGTCGGGCCCTGGTGTGCCGTATTCGAGTACGACGTTCTGCGCCGTGGTGCGCCCACGAAGGACGCTGTTGCCGGTGATGGTGCCGGCGGCTGTGATCGCCACGAGCGGGTGATCGGCATCGGCGGCGGGAAGTCGGTACCACGCCGAGGTCAGTGTGCTGACTTGTTGTGGACCGGCGGTGAAGCTACCTGCCAGCGGTATCCGCGCGGGGTCCAGCCCGTAGGGCAGCACGACGCTGGAGCCGTTGACCCCGGGCCGTTCCAGAGCCGTGGGCCCGTCCCAGTCGTAGTCGGTTCCGGATTTGGCCTGGCTCTGCCAGATCGCCTCGGCCAGCGTGTGTTCGGGCACTCCGTCAGGACTGAAACCGGCGGCGGTGCCACTGCCGCCCAATGGGCCCAGTGGGCCGTATTGTCCAGCCATCGGGGCCAGGAATCCGGTGTTGGCGTCGGGTTCGACGAGTACGTCGTCGGCCAGCCCGCACCCTCCGGCCAGCTCGCGCAGGTTGGCCCACCCGTTGGAGTAGCTGGGGTATTCCTTGATCGCTCCGGTCAGCATCGAACCGGCGGACACCACCACCATGAACCCAGCCGCCACCGGCACGGGTGCCGCAGTCACCAGCCGGGTGAACCGCGATTCGGTCCGCATCGGTGCGGCCAGGTGCAGCCACCCGGCATAGCCGGCGGTCAGCAGGCACAGCACGAAAAGGACCATGCTGACAGTGATCGGCCCCCAGTGCGGACTGCTGTCGTTGAACGGCACGCCGTAGCTGGAGACGTACCAATAGCCGTTGGTCGACGCGAGACACACAGCGAGGACAAAGAATACGATCGCCACGAAGGCCACCCGGTTGCGTGCCGAGCGCAGCACCGTCGGTCCGAGCAATACGGTGGCCACCGCGGCCATGGCGGCGCCGACGGCAGCGAACAACCCGAAATGGTGAATCCACTTCGTCGGAGCGAACGTCAGCAGGAACAGGGTCGCGAAGATGACACCCATCAACCGCCACACCGGGCCGGTGGCAATGCCCGCAATCCGCTTGCGCCGCAACAACAACAATATCGACGGGAACAGACACGCCATCGTGATCAGAATTCCGAATCGACGCGACACGGCAGCGTCGGTGGTCGGCAGGACCAGATAGAAATAGCGCAGATTCTCGGTATACCAGGGCTGAGCGGGTCCGATGGTCGTGCGTACGGCGGTGGCCTCACGCACCGCCGCGATGGTCTGATCGGCGAAGATCACCGTCAGCACGACGACGCCGGCAGCGGCCAGCGGCAACAGCACCGGCCAGATCCCCACCGTTTTCGCGCGGGCAACGATGATCCGCAGGATCGGGCGCCCACCTGCCAGCAGAACGGCGACCGCGATGATCCCCGTCGGCTGGATCCCGAGCGTGAATGCGGCGACGACGATCGCCAGCCCCACCGGGGTTGCGCGGCGGGTCATGATGGCGCGTTCGACGAGCACGTAGGTGATCAGCGCGCCGGTGGCGATCTGGCCTTCGGGCCGCAGTCCGTTGTTGAACGGCATCCATGCCGCGATGAAGACCAGCGCCGCCGCCCACACCGCCGCGCGGTTGCCTGCCACCGCCGGACCGAGGCGGGGCAACACCTCACGGGAGAGCAACAGCCAACACACCAGCGCGCAGATCAGATCCGGCAGGCGCAACCACAGGCTGGCGTGGCTGACATGGGTCATTGCCGCGATCAGTTCGTAGTACCAACCGAACGGGTCTTCGGGGCTGCCGAACCAACGGAAGTAGTTGGCCATGTAACCGGCATGGCCGGCGGTGTTGGCCATGCCGAACTGATAACCGTCATCCGAAGATCCCGCGCCGGCGACGAACCAGAACACCGACACCGCGATCACGGTCGCGTCCACCGCGTCGAAGTAGCGCCAACGAGCAGGAATGAGTCGCCGGCCGCGGCGCCCGTCGAGGCGGTCAAGCCGCCACAATGCCAGCAGGCCAACAACAGTGCCCAGGATTCCAGCGAGCATCGCCGCCGTTTTCAGTGGTGACGGAGAGCTGGTGAAGCGGGTGTCGATCGTCGCAGACAACGACATCCCTGGCGGCGCCGGACCGGTCAGGTCGGTGAACACCCCGACGATCTGGGGCCGTAGGTTCGGGTCGGCGAACCCGCCGCGCAGTGTCGTACCGGTGTCGGGATCGGTCAGGCCGCTGATCGTGGCAAAGGTGCCCGCAGTCGACGAGGACAGGTCCAACCGTTGGCAAGCCGGGTCCGCCATCCGGTTGCGCGGCACGCTGAGGACGACGACATTGCGTGCGATCACGTCGACGCGCTGCGCGGTGGCCCTCACGAACAGCCCGTTGAGCATCGCCCCCTTGCCGGCCGGCGGCGCCGTCCCCAGCACGAGCTCAGCTGTAGTCGGCATCTCGCGAAATACGGTGCATGGCACGGACGCCGTCAACGACACCGGCGTCAACGAGACCAACGGCGCGGTGACACTGCCCAGCTGCCCGCCTTGCGGCCAGTTCAGTGTCGCCGTGGTCTGAACGACCGGCAGAACCGGGATCAGCACACTGGCCACAAAACCCACGAGGCCCGCGATGACCGCCACGAGCCGGGTCACTCGTAACGGCCGCGTCGATGAGGTCACCGGGCCCTCAGCGGGGGCATCGTCGGCGAGGGAGGTGGTGTCGCGAACCAAACTCACCGGGCTATCCCGATCGTCGTGTCTGCGCGCACCGCATCATCTGTAACCGAAGCAACTGTTACAGTCAAGCGTGCCGCGGCCGTTCGACCACGCAAAACGCGAAGAACTACTGGCCACCGCCGGCGCCATTTTGGCGCGCACCGGGGTGGTGGACACCTCGCTGCGTGAGCTTGCTTCGCAGATGGGGACCAGCGCCCGGATGCTGGTCTACTACTTCGGCAGCAAGGAGCAACTCATCCTCGAGGTCCTGAACCGGCAGCAGCGAGCGGCGATACCCCGGACCGAGGAGTTGGATCTTCCGGAGTCCATTGCGGCGCACCGCAAATGGTGCTTCGAGGACTGGTACGAGTGCACCCGCGGGGAACGCCATCAGAGCCTGCGTGTGGTGCTGCAGGTCTTCGGCGCGGCATGCGGAGTCGACAGCCCCTATCGCGAATACACCTGGGACACCCTGTCCTTGCTGACCCGCAACTCCAAGGCCCGCCTAGAGGCGCTCGGGATGCCCGCGCACGTCGCCGAAACCCGTTCGCGCATCGCCCTGGCAGCCTTCCAGGGCTTCATCATCGAGTACTTCACCGCACCAGATCCCACCTTCGTCGACGACACCTTCGCCAGATTCGTCGACGAGTTCCTGCTCGCCCCCTTCACTCCCCCGGGCCGTGTCAAGGATCAACCGAAGTAGGTGTAAAGCATCACCCGACACAGAAATGGCAGGCATCACCCGAGGCAAAACAAGAACTGAGTGCCCCCGGCAGGATTCGAACCTGCGACACCGGCTTTAGGAGAGCCGTGCTCTATCCCCTGAGCTACGGGGGCGGGGACCTATCGAAATAGGCGTCGAGAACCCACAGGGACGCTTCATGGTAGTTCGCCGAGCGCCGATCGGTGGCATCGGGGGCTGTCGCGAGGTGGTCTTTGCGTCACCGGAGTCCCCTATCTTTGTCGGCAGGCGCCAGTACCGTCAGCGGCAGATCGACATTCAGGGGGATGAAGGTGAACCGCACGGTGCAGTACTGGCGGCTTTTGCAGCCGGACGGCGCTCCCCTACCCGGTGATTTTCCGGCCGAGCAGGTGGTTCGGCGGCTCAGCCGAGCCGAGGCCGACGGGCTCAACCGCTACCGCCGCTGCCATGACGGGATGCTGCTCATCGCGCACGGCACCGATGACGACCGGATGCTGATCCTCGACAAGGTGCGGCGGGAAAACCTGCCCAGCATCGGCAGCGCCGCAGGCGCCCGGCGGGCGATCGGGCTGACTCCCGACGAAGGTCTGCTGGAACCGACATATTGCCTGTTCGGTGAGCGCAACATCATTGCCATGCTGACAAGCGGTGACGGCCCCCGGGCCCGGCGGCTGGTCGATTATCTCGAGCACAAGCTCGACATAGAGGTCGGTATCGAGCCGGTGCTCACCCAGAACCTCGATCAGGCGCTCGACGAGATGAGCGTGTCCAGGATCGACGTCGCGATCCCGGCCAATCGCATCAACCGGGACCTCGTCGGCGGTGACTGGGTCCAGGCACTCGACGGTGCCCGGGCGCTGGCCCAGGACGGTGTCGTCCGCATCGGGATCTCGGTGGGTCGACGCGGCACCGGAACGCAGAAGGATGCGATCCGCCGGCGGATCCGCGAACTGATCGACAGCCTGCGGGGTTCGGGCGCGCTGTCGGAGTTCGAGAGTGCACGGGTCGTCGGTTCCATCAGCGGTACCCAACAGTCGGTCGACCTGCTCGAAGATCGATTCGTCGAGCGGACCGAGGTCGACGCCGACCGGTTGAACGATCCGGTGCGCTCCACCGCGTATGCGCGGGAGCTGTTGCGGCAGTCCCTGACTCGCAACCAGGAGTATCTCTTGTCGGCCGTGGCGGAGGTGCCCGCCGGACCCGTGCCGTACGCCGATACGTTGATCGAAATGCCCGACGATGAACTCGAATAAGCGTCCGGTGATCCAGTTCAGCCTGTGGGAAAGGCTGCAGCACAACTGGGTTCGCCATCAGTGGGCGGACTGGTTGCTCGCCCTGATCGTCGTCTGCGGGTGGCTGGCACTGGGCAGGGTCGGTTGGCTGGCATGGGCCCTGACCGAGGTTCCCCACGACGCCCGCCGCACCGCTTACCAGATCCTGGCGACGATCGCCGCCACGATGGGCGGGTTCACCCTGACCAGCATCTCCATCCTGGTCAATCTGCTGCGGGCCCCGATGACCACCGTGGACAAGCTCTTGCCCACCGACGACAAGCGCCGGGTGGGCACCGCATTCGTCTCGGCGCTGCCGACCCTGTTCGCATTGTTCGTGGCGGCGATTGCCGGGATCACGACCGACGCCAATCTCGATTCCGGTTACTGGTGGCTACAGGCGATCATCGTCGGGGCAGCCGTCGCCGCCGTCGCGTCGCTCGCACGGGTCGTGTGGATCCTGCGGCGCCTGCTCACCCTCTCCGCGGACTGATCTTTGAACCGCTGCACGCTCAGTTTCCGACAAGGGTGCGCCCACTGGCCTGCCAGGCTTTCATTCCACCCTTGAGCTCGACGACATCGGTGTAGCCCAACGACCTCAACGTCTCGGCGGCGGTCGCACTCATGGGTCCGGTTCGGCAGTAGATCGCGATGGTGGCATCGCGATCAGGGGGCAGACGATCGGATTGCTCGACGACCCGATCGAACGGAATCGACAGGTCGGTACCGGGAATGTCGCCCTGGTAAGGCACATGGACGTTGACCAGCACCGTGCCGGATCTTCCGATGACGGAGGCGAATTCGTCCGCACCGACCAGCCGATGGTGCGTGAGGTTGACCGTGCGCGATTCGATGGTGGGGGCTGACGGTGGGCCGGTTGATACGCCACATGAGGCCAGAGACACCGACGCGACGACGGTCACCGCCCCTACACACATCCGCTTGAGCATGGCGCCAATCATACCCCCAGGGGGTACTTGCGTATCGAAGTTCACCGGTGTTACGGTCGCCTGGTCACATACCCCCTAGGGGTATCAACAGAAGGAGCGGGATCGATGACAACTTCGTCGACGCAGGTCGATTGGCATTTGCGCGGAGAATGGTTCGACGTTTGCAGCTGCAAGCTGCCTTGCCCGTGCAGCTTCGCCCAGGAGCCGACGCACGGAGATTGCTTGTTCACCCTGGTGTGGCACGTCCGCGAAGGACACTACGGCGACACCGATTTGGCGGGCCTCAGTGTGATCGCACTCGGTGAGTTCGCCGGCAACATGTGGATCGGCGACCCGAACGCGACGATGAAGTTGATGTTCTACATCGACGAAAAGGGCGACGCTGCTCAACGCGATGCACTCGAGCGCATCTTCACCGGCAAGGAAGGCGGCTGGCCCGCGGAATTCGCCAGCCTGATCGAGGATTTGCGCGGCATCGAATACGCCCCGATCAGTTTCGAGGCCGCCGATGACCTCGCCTTCTGGCGTGCGGAGATTCCCGGCAAGGTCGACCTGCGGGTCGAGGCACTGACCGGTCCGACGGCTGACCCGAACCGCCGGGTGACCACAACCAATGCGCCGGGCGCGGAGGTCGGTCCGGGCCAGGTCGCGACGTGGGGGGTGGTCAAACAGGACCACGCCGTCGGCTTCGACTGGTCACATGAGCACAGTGGTGGCTCGAGTAAGCACTTCCCGTTCGATTGGCGTCCCGGGTCCGAGAACACGGATTCCGGTGCAGCGAACCGGGAAGAGCAGCTGTCGTCGGCCTGCAGCTGCGGCTGCTGAATCAGACACCGAAGCCGGGTGGAGGCTCGCTGCCTCCGCCCGGCTTCGCGTCACGACTGTCAGTTCAAGCCGTTGGACAGGATCATCGACTCCCCGGTCTGCAGCCGGCCCCGGTCCGACACCAGGTACAGCACGGCGTCGGCGACGTCCTGCGGCTCAAGCAACCCGGGCCGCGGCCGCCCCTGGGCGAACATCTCCTCGACATCATCGAGGCCCGGATTCTCCAGGTCCGGCCGGATCACCTTGTAGGTCGCCGGGTTGTGGATCATCGGTGTGTTCACCCCGGACGGCAGCACCGCGTTGACCGTGATGCCGTACTCGGCAACCTCGTATGCCACCGACTTCACCAGGGCCACCACTCCGGCCTTGGCCGCGGCGTAGTGACCAGAGTTGGTGGCGCCGGTGCCCGCGACGATCGACGAGGTGGCCACGATGCGCCCGGCCCGACGCTCGATCAGATGAGGCAACACAGCCCGGAACGTGTTGAAAACGCCGGTGAGGTTGACGTCGATCATGGTCTGCCACCGCTGCTCGGACATGGTCGCGATCGGCTCACTGCTGGCGATTCCGGCATTGGCAAGCACCACATCGATACCCCCGAACCGAGTGAGAGCGGCGTCCACCACCGACTGCATCCCCGCGAGGTCGCGCACATCTGCGGTCACCGCCAAGCACCGCCGGCCGAGCGCGGACACCTCCTCGGCGGTCCGTTCCAGGTCGTCCGGTGTAGGCAGTGGATAGTCGACGGATTCGACCGGCCCCGCGATATCACAGACGACGATGTCGGCGCCTTCCCGCGCCAGCGTCGTGGCGTGCGCGCGCCCCTGGCCACGGGCCCCACCGGTCACCAGAGCCGTCTTGCCGTCGAGCGCTGCCATGCAGATCCCTCCAATATTTCGGTCCTTGAATGCAGACCATCTGCGGTGGCAAAACTCGTCGGCACGTTCGACCGCACCACGTGACCCACGGGTCACGCGCCCAACCTGGCAACACTCCGAAAGGGTGTCGGGAACCCCTATTTTCCTTGGCAAATGAATTCAACGCTGTGACCGGGAAGAGCTTTCTGAGAGCAAATCCGCTGCACCGGGAGGTTCCAGGCGATTCCCAGGAACATCATGAGATGCACTAATGTTATCTAAGGACGGGGGTCTTGGGCTCGTATACAGCTAACAACCCGGAGGCGAGAAAAGATGCGTTCGAAACTGATGAGGGCCGCTGCGGTCGGGCTGGGTGCGCTGGCAATTCCGGTCGGCGTGGCAGTCGCAGGAGCAGCCCCGGCATCGGCCGGTCCTGAGATCTGCGCGACCGGACCGTACGGCTATGTACAGGCTTGCGTGGAAGGCCCCGGCTGGGGCCGCTGGAACGGCTGGGACAACGGATGGCATGGCCGCGGCCACGGACACGGCCATGGCGGCTGGGACGACTGATTCGGCCTTGACCACGGGTAACGCCGTGGCGGGAATCCAGGCATGGATTTCTGCCACGGCGTTGTTCATTTCAAGGCTCGAGTCACTCTCTTAGTTGTAGTAGCGTCACCGCCATGGAGGACGTCTGGATTCTCGGCGGTTACCAGAGCGATTTCGCGCGCAACCTCACCCGCGAGCAGATCGACTTCGCCGGGCTCACCCTCGAAGTCGTCGACCACACGCTGAGCAGCGCCAGAATCGAGGCCACCGACATCGGCGTCGTCCATGTCGCAAACGCCTTCGGTGCACTGTTCGCCGGGCAGACCCAGCTGGGCGCCATGCCGGCCACGGTGCATCCCGACCTGTGGGGCACCCCGGCCTCCCGTCACGAAGCCGCGTGCGCGTCGGGCAGCATCGCGATCCTCGCCGCCATCGCCGACCTGCGCTCGGGCGCCTATGACAATGCCCTAGTCCTCGGGGTGGAGCTGGAGAAGACGGTGCCCGGCGACACCGCCGCAGCCCACCTCGGCGCCGCGGCCTGGACCGGCCATGAAGCCGACGGGGTCAAGTTCGTCTGGCCGTCGATGTTCGCCGAGGTGGCCGATGCCTACGACCAACGTCATGGCCTGGATGCCGAGCATCTCCGCGCCATCGCGGCGCTGAACTTCCGCAACGCGCGTGCCAACCCCAATGCCCAGACCCGCGACTGGACGGTGCCCGATCCGATCGGGGACGACGACGCGACCAATCCGGTGGTGGAAGGCCGGCTGCGCCGCTTCGACTGCAGCCAGATGACCGACGGCGGAGCGGGGCTGGTGCTGGTCAGCGATGCCTATCTGCGCGCGCACCCACACGCCCGGCCGATCGCCCGCATCGACGGCTGGGGCCATCGCACGGTCGGCCTCGGCCTGCGGCAGAAACTCGACCACAGCGCCGCAGATCCATACCTGCTGCCGCACGTACGCGACGCCGTGCTGGACGCCTTCGGCCGCGCCGAAGTGAGGATCGACGACCTCGACGGGTTCGAGGTCCACGACTGCTTCACCCCCAGCGAGTACCTGGCCATCGACCACATCGGGCTGACCGGTCCCGGCGAATCGTGGAAGGCCATCGAGAACGGCGAGATCGAGATCGGTGGGCGGCTGCCGATCAATCCCAGCGGCGGGCTGATCGGGGGCGGGCACCCGGTCGGGGCGTCGGGGGTCCGCATGCTGCTCGACGCCGCCAAACAGGTCAGCGCCACCGCCGGCCCCTACCAGGTCGAGAACGCAAAGACCTTCGGCACCTTGAACTTCGGCGGCAGCACCGCAACCACCGTCAGCTTCGTCGTATCGGCGAGCAAGGAGTAGACATGCACACCGAGATCGTCACCAAGTTCCTGTCCACCCTGCCCGAGGACGACACCCACCCCTACCGCACCGGGGCGTGGCGGCCGCAGACCACCGAATACGATGCCGATGATCTGCGCGTCGTCGATGGCGAGATCCCCTCCGACCTCGACGGTGTCTACCTGCGCAACACCGAGAACCCGCTACATCCGGCGTTCCAGACCTATCACCCGTTCGACGGGGACGGGATGCTGCACATCGTCGGCTTCCGCGACGGAAAAGCGTTCTACCGCAACAGATTCATCCGCACCGACGGCTTCCTGGCCGAGAACGAGGCGGGCGGCCCGCTGTGGCCCGGTATCGCCGAGCCCGTCGAACTGGCCCGACGCGACCACGGCTGGGGTGCCCGCACGCTGATGAAGGACGCCTCCAGCACGGACGTCACCGTACACCGCGGGGTCGCGCTCACCAGCTTCTACCAGTGCGGCGACCTGTACCGCATCGACCCGTACACCGGGGACACCCTGGGCAAGGCGGACTGGGGTGGGGCCTTCCCCGCCGAATGGGGCGTGTCGGCACATCCCAAAGCCGATGACGCCACCGGTGAACTGCTGTTCTTCAACTACGGCAAGCAGGCGCCGTACATGCACTACGGCGTGGTGGACGCCGACAACCGCCTGGTGCACTACGTCGACGTCGAACTGCCCGGACCCCGGTTGCCCCACGACATGGCGTTCACCGAAAACTATGTGATTCTCAACGACTTTCCGTTGTTCTGGGATGCCGAGTTCCTCAAGAACAACGTGCACCTGCCGAAGCTGCACCGCGACATGCCATCCCGTTTCGCGGTCCTCCCCCGCCGCGGAACGGCCGGCGACGTCAAATGGTTCGAAGCCGATACCACCTACGTCCTGCACTTCACCAACGCCTACGAGGATGGCGATGAAATCGTGCTCGACGGATTCTTCCAGGGCCACGCGGCACCGGCGCTGGCGCTCGACAAGATGCAGACCAGACTGCACCGCTGGCGGTTCAACCTCGTCACCGGAGGGACCCGCGAGGAGCAATTGTCGGACAGCATAACCGAATTCGGCATGATCAACCCCGGCCATGCCGGTCGCGACTACCGCTACGCCTATGCCGCCACGGGGAAGCCGGGCTGGTTCCTGTTCGACGGACTGGTCCGCCACGACCTGCACACCGGATCCGAACAACGCTTCGCCTTCGAGGACGGGGTGTACGGCAGCGAGACCGCGATGGCACCTCGAGTGGGCAGCCGTGGCGAGGACGATGGCTACCTGGTCACCGTCACCACCGACATGAACGACGACGCGTCCTACTGCCTGGTGTTCGATGCCGCCCGGGTCGCCGACGGGCCGGTGTGCAAACTCGCTCTGCCGGAACGGGTTTCCAGCGGAACCCATTCCACCTGGGCTGCGGGAGACGAGCTGCGCCGATGGCTCGTGCGTGACTGACGCACCCGGCGGCACCAACGCCGTCGGGCAGATGCTGGGCCTGGTCGGCGACGAGTGGACGCTGCTGGTGATGCAACAGGCCCTGTTGGGCGCCACCCGCTACGGCCAGTTCACCACCCGGCTCCCGATCTCCAACTCGGTACTGACCCGCCGCCTGGCATCCCTGACCGAAGACGGTCTGCTGCAACGCCACCGCTATCAGGAGCGGCCGCCACGCGACGAGTACCTGACCACCGCGCGCGGGCGGACGCTGTGGCCGGTACTGGTGTCGATCTGGGAATGGGAACGCCACTGGGTGCCCGAACACCGTGAGCCACTGCCCAAGATGCGGCACCTGAGCTGTGGCGCCGATTTCACGCCCGCCCTCACCTGCGCCGGCTGCGGTGCCCCGACGACCGCCGGTGAAGTGACCGCCGCGTGGGGGCCGAGCGGAGGCTGGTCGCGGTCCCTGCCGGAGGTGACGACCAGGCGCCGATCCGCCGGCGACCGGCGCGACTCCCCCTCGGGCCTGTTCCCGCAGACCATGAGCGTGCTCGGCAACCGCTGGGCCTTCGCGATCATGGTCGCCACCTTCACCGGCATCTCCAGGTTCTCGGACTTCCAAAGAGTGCTGGCCGCGCCGCCGGCGTCGCTCGCCGACCGCTTGCAGACATTCCGGGCCAACGGCATTCTCACCACCGCCGACGAGGACCCTCGATACCGGCTGACGCCGAAGGGCGCTGCGTTCCTGCCCGTGCTCGTGACGGCGCTGACCTGGGCCCAGCGGTCGTTCCCGGATGCCGAAGGCCCCGCAGTGATCCTCACCCACACCGCATGCGGGCACCGCTTCTCCCCGGTGCTGAGGTGCGATCAATGCGGCGAGCGGCTCACCGGAGCAGCGGTGTCCGCCGTCGAATCATGATGGCCGGCACCGTCAGTAGGGCGATCCCGGTGAGCGCGACAGCGACCCACACCGGCCCGAGGTGCCCCGCCGGGCCGGCGAGCGCGGCGGCAGCCAGGGCCGGGCCGCAGGTGGCTCCGATGTTCAGGGCCGCCGTCGCGTATGAGCCGCCCATCGTCGGAGCCCCTGACGCCGCGTAGAGCACGCGGGCGATGAGCGTGCTCCCCACCGCGAACGCCGAGATTCCTTGCACCAGGACCAAAACCAGCAACACCACCGGATGAGTTGCCAAGGCAGCCAACGCAATCCAGCCGATGAGCAACAGCGGGCCGCCCACCCCGATGACGACGAGGGGACGATGATCGGAGTACCGGCCGGCCACCGTCACACCGGCGAGCGACCCGAGCCCGAAGAGCACCAGCGCCACCGGCACCCACAGCTCCGGCAAGCCGGCGATGTCGGTGACGATCGGCGCCAAGAACGTGAAGGTGGCGAACGTGCCCGCATTGACCAGGGCGGCGAGGAGTAGCGCCGACGCCAGTCTCGGCGATTTGAGTTGAGCGAGCTCATCACGAAGCGGAGGACTATCGGCGGCAGGGGCCGAATTCCCTTCGGCGCGAGCGGGAATCCCGTGCAGGACGCCGAGTGCGGCGGGAAGGCACAGCAGTGCGATCACCCAGAATGCTGACCGCCATCCCAACAGTGCACCCAGCACCGCGCCGCCGGGCACACCCGCGATGGTCGCCACCGTCGTCCCGCCGAGCAACACCGACAGCGCGCGCCCCTTCCGGTCCGCCGCCACCAGTGTGGCGGCGGTGCTGAGCGCGACCGCCAAGAATCCGGCGTTGGCGAGCGCGGCGACGACTCGGGTGCCGAAGAGGACCGGGAAGTTTGGTGTCAGCGCACCGACGACATGGCACAGCGCGAAGACGACCACACAGCCGAGCAGGGTCCTGCGGGCCGGCCACCGGCGCGCGAGCACGGCCATGGCCGGCGCACCGATGACCATTCCGACCGCAAAGGCGGAGGTCAGGAGGCCGGCTGCGCCGACCGTGACGCCGAGACCGGCGGCGATGTCCGGGACGAGCCCGGCGAGCATGAATTCCGAGGTGCCCATGGCGAAAACCGCCAAGGCAAGAAGATAAAGAGCGAAAGGCATCGAGTACTCCGAGGCAAGAGAACGAAAAGGAGACGTCTCGTCACCACGGCCAGCACCCCGAGAAAGGAAGCTGAAGTGTCAGTGATTCAGGGGGCTGACGGCGTGACCGAAAGCCCCCAACTTGTGCGCTTCAGGACTCGACATGCCGCCACCCTACTAAACGCCCCCGGCAGTCGCGCAACCGAAATCCGCCCGTCACCGGTCCAGCCGAAACCGCAGATTGTTGCGCGCCGCCGGCCATTCGATGTCCAGGATCGAGTACACGACGGTGTCCCGACGGGAGCCGTCGGGCAGCAACTGTTGGCTGCGCAGGACTCCGTCGAGCTTGGCACCGAGCCGTTCGATGGCTGCGCGGCTCGCGAAATTGAAGAAGTGCGTGCGGAATTCCACTGCCACACAATTCAACTCGTCGAAGGCATGGCCGAGCATCAACAGCTTGGTCTCGGCGTTGATGCCGGTGCGCCGCGCTGCGGCGGTGTACCAAGTGTGCCCGATCTCCAGCCTCCGGTTCGGGCCGTCGACATGCAGATAGCTCGAAGAACCCACCAGCTTGCCGTCGAGGTCCCGCACCACGAAGGTCACGCCGTGATCGGCAGCTCGCAGCTCGAACATGCGCTGCACCCACTCGGCGGCACCGCCGGGCTTCGGCGTCATCGTGTACCAGAGCGACCCCAGCTCACCGTCGGCCGCCGCAGCGTCGATCTCGGGGATGTGTCCCGTCGTCAACGGCTCCAGCGTCACCCAGCGTTGCCCGGTCAACTCAACGGGTTTCACGAATTCGCCCATCAGCTCTACCTCTCGCTCATTGGCGGCCGCCGAAGGTCGACAACAACGACCACACCGAACACAACCCTGCCAGCACCGCCATGGCGCCCCCGACGTACAGGCCGTAGCCCGCCGCCACCGGCCCCTTCACGTTGAGCGTGTAGTACCACACCGTCACCGCCACCAGTGCCAGCGAAAGAACCAGCCCCGCAACCGAAGCCCACCGCTGCGACAGGCCGCGCCCGGCCATCGCCCCGGCCACGATCAGGCCGGCCCCCAGCAAAACGATCAGCTGCCCGGCGCCGAAACCATGCGGCAGCACGATGCTGCCCACCGCCCCGCCAATCGCATTGGCCCGGCCGCCGCCGTTGGCGCTGGTGGTCAGCCACGGCAACCAGGCCACGACTACCAGAACCGCAGCACACAGTGCCACCAGCCAACCTGGACGAAGACGAACCATAGCGACGAGACTATCGGGTGTGACCGAACTACCTGACTGGGCCAGAGAGCTCGATCTTGCTCCGCACCCCGAGGGCGGCTGGTACCGCGAGACCTGGCGTAGCGAACTGACGATCAGCCAGGCCTCGCTGCCGACGGGCTACTCGGGGCCCCGCGACGCCGGCACCGCGATCCTGTTCCTGCTGATGCCCGGCCAGCAGTCGGCGTGGCACACCGTGCGTAGCGCCGAGCTGTGGTTCCACCACCGGGGCAGCCCCCTGGTCCTGGAGATCGGCGAGGAAAAAGACACCGCGACAAGCCTTCTGCTGGGCCCTGACATCGCCGCCGGGCAGCACCCGCAACTGCTCGTGCCACCCGGCCAATGGCAGCGCGCCATGCCCCGCGACGACGAGCCCACGCTGGTCAGTTGTGTGGTGGTGCCGGGATTCGACTTCGCTGACTTCGCGCTCGGCGCGATTAACGACTGAGCAGGTCCACCGCGGCGGCGATCAGCGCCTCGTTGTCCCATGCGATGCCGCCGTCCGGCAGGAGCAGGGTGTCCTCCAGCCCGATCCGGGCCTGAGCGCCGCGGACCCCTGCGTGTTGCAGCAACGGCCAACAGCTTTCGTCCACGCCGTGCAACAACGCGGGCACCGACGGCGCAGCCGCGCCCACGACGGTGAGCAGGGCATCGGCCGTGCCGGTATCGCCGTCGGGCGGCAGCTCGATCATCACCCGCATGCAGTGCTCGGCGAGTTCGGAGGAAGCCCACGCCGCGGCCGCATCGGCGTGGAACAACCCGGCCTCGACTCCGATGCCTCTGTCCAGCAGCAGGCGGGCCAGGTCCTCGGCACCCGGCTCGTGCCAGTTCACCGACGCGAAATCGGGAAGCTCCGACCACTCCTCGACCGCCCGCAGCCGAGCGCGTGGATCGGGAAGTGCCCAATAGCCCGTCGTCACTCCGAGCGGCAGGCCCGGCACCTTGTGGCGCACCGCCGCAATCGCTGCGTCTACGGCATCAGCCGTCAGCGAGTCCGTGCCGTTCGCGGTCTTGGGGTGCAGATGCACGGCCTGTGCCCCGGCCCGGTGTGCCGCGACGGCCGCATCGGCGAGTTGCTCGGGGGTGACCGGCAGGGCCGGGTGTTGATCCGGGGTACGCGCGCCGTTCACGCACGCCTTGAGATACGTCGGGTTGCCGGGCATACCTTCATGCTTACCCGCGCGCACCCCGGTTCACACGCGATCAGTCCTGCAGCGACGACAGATTGAACCCGGCACCGGTCGGATCGGCCACCGCGGCCAGCCGCCCGTACGGTGTGTCCTCGGCCGCCCGGACCACCGAGCCGCCGTTGGCGACGATCAGCTCGATCGTCTTGTCCACGTCGTCGGCGCCGAAGAAGACGGCCCAGTCACCCGGCACCCCCTCGGGCAGATACACCGAACCGTCCATCACACCCACGAGTGCCTCACCATCGAAGTTCGCAGTGCTGTAACGGAATTCATCGGTATCCGACACCACCTCGGTGCTCCAGCCGTATACCGTGCGGTAGAAGTCCAGCCCCCCGGCGTAGTCCCTGGTGGTCAGCTGGTGATACACCGGCGCGCCGGCCTCGTTGAACACGGCGAAACCCTCGTGCCCGGCCGGCTGCCAGATACCGTAGAACACGCCCGCCGGATCAGTCATCATCGCCATCCGGCCCTTGGCCGGGATGTCCATCACACCGCCGCAATTGCCACCACCGGCCGCGATGGCCGCCGCCACCGTGGCGTCGGCATCGGCGGTGTGCAGATAGGTGGTCCAGGCATCCGGTGCATTCCACTGCGGGTCATTGCTCATCAGGCCCGCCACCACGTTGCCGTCGACGGATGCGGTGACGTAGCCGCCGTACTCGGGGCCGCCGGTCTCGTACGTCCAGCCGAACACCGCACCGTAGAACTGCTGGGCACGCTCAAGGTCGGACGTGGTCAGGTCGATCCAGTTGGGGGCGCCCAGCGCCGCGCTCTGACGGGTAACCACGATGGTGTCTCCTTCACGGTGAGTGGTCGGTCATGCATACCGACCGTCCCCGCGGAGAAAACTCATCGGTAGCGCGCGGAGATCCTCGCGCGGTGTTCGGCGGGCGAGCCGAACAGCGACCGGTTGAGCGCGGCCCGCTTGAGATAGACGTGCACGCCGCTCTCCCAGGTGTAGCCGATACCGCCGTGCAACTGCATGGCCTTGCCCGCCACTTCGACCGCCGCCTCGGTGGCATTGGCCTTGGCCATGGACACCGTGAGCGGCGCCGGCGCCGTGATCGCCGCGTTCACCAGCTGGCGGGCGACCGAGATTCGCACGAGCATGTCGGCACACGCGTGCTTGACGGCCTGGAACGAGCCGATCGGACGGCCGAACTGCTGGCGAACCCCGGTATAGGACACCGTGGTGTCCAGCATGGCTTGGGCGATGCCCAGGCTGTCGCAGGCCACGGCGAGCGCGGCACGATCGGCGAGCGCGCCCAGCCCCGCCTCAGCCTCACCATCGAATCGCCACACCGCATCCTCGTCGACCTCCACGCCCTCGGCCGTCACGGTGGCGAGGCTGCGGGTCTCGTCGAGCACCGGCTGCTCGGTGACCGTGAGTCCCGGCGCCGCGGCGGCCACGTCCACCAGCACAGCGACACCGTCGGCGTCACGGGCGGGCAGGAGCAGCCGCTGAGCTCCGGCCGCATCGGGCACAAAGGCGGCCCGGCCGTGGACGCGCCAGCCCAGCCTTGTGGTGGCCAGGTCGAACGGCGCCGGCTCGCCCGCACCCGGTAGGGCCAGTGCCGCACGGGTGTTCCCGGCCACCACCGCCTGCGACAACGCGTCACGGCTCTCGTTGGGTTGCACCGCATTCAGTGCACCGATGGCCAGCACTGCACCGCCGAGGTAGCCGGTCGCCGCGGCGGCCCGGCCCAGCTCCTCGCAGATCACCGCCACTTCGGCGAACGTCGCGCCGGCACCGCCTGCCTCCTCGGGGGCGTCCAGTCCGACCCACCCCGCCGAGACCAGCAGTGGCCAGTCGACGGTGTCCTTGGCCAGCAGATCAGCTGCCACGGACCGCAGTTCGTCATGAATCTCGGAAAACTCGCTCATCACACCGCACTCGGCTCTCGGGGCAGGCCCAGACCACGCTCACCGATGATGGTGCGCTGGATCTCGCTGGCTCCGCCGGGGATGGTCCATTCCCACGATCCGATGAAATCGAGCATCCAGGCGCCCGACTCCCAGCCGCTGGACGCCGGTTTGGCCAGCACGGTGTGGGCGTTCAGGCCACCGATCTCGGCACCGAATCCGGTCATCCGCTGCAACAACTCGCTGTAGTACAGCTTGACGATCGAGGCGTCGGCCGGGCCGGCCTGCCCCGCCTCGGTCCGTTCCACCAGATCCCGGCACAGCCCGCGCAAGCCGGACAGCTCGATCTCGAACTGCGCCAGCCGATCTGCCACCACCGGATCCTCGACCGGGGCGGCTTCGAGCAGCCAGTTGAAGCCCGCATTGCCCAGCCGTTCGGACAACTCGAGCATGGTCATGCCGCGCTCGGCACCGAGCGTAGCCTGGGCCACCTGCCAACCCTTGTTCACCGGGCCGATCAGATTGGCCGCGGGAACGGCGACGTCGTTGAGGAAGATCTCGCAGAAATGCGAATCCCCCACAGCATTTCGGATCGGCCGCACATCGATACCGGGTGTGGTCATGTCCATCAGGAAGTAGGAGATGCCATGCCGCTTGGGTGCTTGCGGATCGGTGCGCGCCAGCAGCAGACACCAGTCGGCGTGCAGAGCGCCACTGGCCCAGAGCTTCTGGCCGTTGACGACAAAGTTGTCACCCTCGGCGCGGGCGGTCGTGCGCAGGGCCGCCAGATCGGACCCTGCCTCCGGTTCCGAGAACCCCTGCACCCAGATCTCGCCGTCGAGGATGGCGGGCAGGTGACGGCGCCGCTGTTCCTCCGAGCCTGCCGCGAGCAGGGTGGAGGCGGCGTGGTGGATCCCGACGAACGCCAGCACCAGCCGAGGCGCGTCGTGTGCGGCCAGTTCCTGATACAGCACGATCTGCTGGGGAACGGACATCTGCTGTTTCGCTCCTCGCGTGCGCGGTCCACCCCCCCACTCCGCCGGCCAGTGCGGAACCGCATATCCGGCGGTGTGCAGCTCGGCGAACCAGGCTTTCTGGAACGACACGAACTCATCGTCTCCGACACCGGTCTGGTTGGCGCGCCAGTCTTTCGGGACGTGGGCCGCGCACCAGTCCCGTACGGAGGCCCGGAACTCGTCGAGGTCGGTCATGACGAGAACAATCCGGTGAGTCCGCGCCGGCCGAGCCGGACGGTCAGGGTGTCGCGGGTTCTGGACACCCCGAATGGCAAGCGACGCAACGGCTGGCTGTAACGCGACAGCCAGGACAGCGTGGTTTCATCGCAGAAGCCGACGGCCCCGTGCAGCTGATGGCACACCCGGAACACCACCTCGGCCGCCTCGATCGCGGCCAGGCGCAATGCCAGCGCGTCGTTGATCGCCTCGTCGGCGGGGTTTGTGACCAGGCTCCACAGCGCGTACTTCGCCAGGATGTCGGCGCCGCTGCGCTCCACCTCGGCATCGGTCAGCTGGAACTGCACGCCCTGGAACGACGACAGCGGCTGGCCGAACTGCTTGCGCAGGCTGACGTGTGAGACCGTCAGATCGATGGCCCGGTCCAGCATGCCGAGCAGGGTCCACGACGGCAGCACCAGGGCGAGCGCCACGTCCTCCAGGCCGGCACCGTCCACGGAAGACAGCTCCAGCGCGGTGGCGAACGACGGACCGGAGGCACCGGTTGCGATCACCGTACTGCGCGCGCCGTCCAATGTGACAGCGGCCCAACGGTTGTCCAGCCCCTGCAGCGCAGCCTCGGGCGCGTCGGCATCGATGACGACCAGTCCATCGACGTCCAGATCCGCCGGGCGCGCCAATCGCTCCGCGACCGGATAGGGCAGCGCCCAATAGCCGGCACTGCGGCACACCGCGGCCGCTGCCTCCAATGAGTCCGCATCGCCGCGTGGTTCGAGCTCGAACACACCAAGGCCTTCCAGCACAGGCATGACCAGCCCGGCCCGGGTGTCCGGCTTGGCGTCGGCCTGGGCCAGCAGCTGATCACCGCCGGCGGACTCGAATGCCTTCAGGGCCTCGCGGCCATACTCTTTGGCGTCATCGCTGAGATCCAGAATCATCGCCGTCACGCCTTTCCGGCCAGCATGGTCCTCGACAGCAGGATGCGCTGCATCTCGATGCTGCCCGAGGACACCGTCGACGCCTGCGAGTACCGCCAGTGGTCCTCGACCTCGGCGCGGAAGTACTCGGTTTCCGGGCCACCACCCCGGGGCAAGACCGCGGCGATCTCCATGAGCACCTCGGCGCTCTCCTGATCCAGCCTCGTCACCGCGATCCGATACGCCGCGGAGTCACCGGGATTCACTCGTCCGGTGGCCTGCATCGACACCACCCGGTAGGCCATAAGCCGGGCCCGGCGGCAGTGTGTCAGCATCCGCGTCCAACGGCCCCGGAGTTCGGCGGGCAGTTGCTCCCACTTGTCTCCGAGCACCTCGGGCGCGGTCTGCAGCAGCCGCTCGCAACGCGCGTAGCGGGCGATACCGACGCGCTCGAAGGACACCACGTCCTGCACGATCGACCAGCCCTGGTCCACCGTGCCGAGCACATCGGCCTCGGTGACCCTCAGGTCGTCGAAGAACACCTCGTTGAGATGGTGCGGGCCCATCATGGTGCGGATCGGACGTACCTGAATTCCTGGCGAATCCATCGGCACCAGGAAGATGGTCATGCCCTGCTGCTTCTTCTCACCTTTGGAAGTGCGGGCCAACAAGAAGATCCACTGCGCCATGGTGGCGTACGAGGTCCAGATCTTCTGGCCGTTGACCCGCCAGCCGTCGTCCTCCCGGCGGGCGAACGTGCGCAGCGAGGCCAGGTCCGAACCCGCCTCGGGTTCGGAAAAGCCCTGGCACCAGATCACTTCACCATTGGCGATCGGCGGCAAGTGCTTGCGCTGCTGCTCCTCGGTGCCGTGTCGCATGATGATCGGCCCGACCCAGTTGACGCCCATGTACTGGGCCCCGCGCGGCTCGTGGTGCGCCCACATCTCCTCGCGCACCACAGTCTGCTCCCAGACCGAGGCGTCGCCGCCGCCGAACTCCTTCGGCCACGACATGCACAGCAGGTGCTGCTGCGCCAGCGTCCGGCAGAACTGCTGCGCCACCGCCAGATCCGCGGGGTCATCGGTGAACGCGCCGAGATAATCAGCGGGAACCTGGTCGGCGATCAGCGCCCGCAGCTCACCCCGCAGCGTGTCGGCGGCTTCGCCAAAATCGAAATCCACTCCTGGCCTTTCTGTTCCTGCTCCGGTTCGCCCGTTACCCGGCGATGTCACGTGGGCCGAGCTCGGCAAGCACCTCGGCGGTATCGGCACCAAGTTCCGGTGCGTACCCGGCGACGTGACCCGGAGTCCGGGAGAACCAGGTGGGTACGCCGGGCATCCGTACCCGGCCGTGCGGGGTGTCGACGGTCTCGAACAGTCCGACGGCGTTGAGGTGCTCGTTCTCGAACAGCGCGTCCGGAGTGAGCATGGGCGCGGCGGGAATCTCCAACTCGGTGAACAGATCCAGCCACTCCGCGGTGGTGCGTTCCTTGAGGGTCTGGGCGACCAGCGCGTACACCGTGTCGATCTGCTTGGCTCGTTGTTCCAGCGTCGCGTACTCGGGGCTGTTCCAAGGGGGTTGTACCCGGTCGATGAAGGCGTTCCAGTGCTTGTCGTTGTAGACGAGCGCCGCGATGTGACCGTCCTTGGTCTCGTACGGCTTGCGGTTGGGGGTGACCGCCCGCGGATACACCGCGGGCCCGAGCGGGGGGTCGAACATGGCGCCGTTGGCATGTTCGACCAGCATGAAAGAGGCCATGGTCTCGAACATGCTGACCTCGACCTCCTGGCCCTCGCCGGTGCGCTCCCGGTGGAACAGGGCCATGGTGGTGGCGTAGAGCGCAGTCAGCCCGGCCACCTTGTCGGCCATGATGGTGCCTACGTAGGAGGCCTCGCCGGTCAATTGCTGTTGCACCGCGGGCAATCCGCATTCGGCCTGGATGGTGTCGTCGTACGCGGGCCGGTCGGCGTCCGGGCCGCGCCGGCCGTATCCGTAGCAGTTTGTGTAGACGATGCCCGGGTTGATCGCCGCCACGTCGTCGTAGCCGAAGCCGAGCTTGGTGATGGCCTTGGCCCGCATCGAGTGGATGAACACATCGGCGTCGGCGATCAGGGCGCGCAGGTCGGCCTTGCCCTGGTCCGAACGCAGATCCAGCACCACGCTGCGCTTGCCCCGGTTCACGTTGACGAACACGCCGCTCATTCCGGGAGCCGGACCCACCGAGATGTAGCGGGTGTTGTCGCCGGCCGGTGTCTCGACCTTGATGACGTCGGCGCCCATGTCGGCCATGATCTGCGTGCAGTACGGCCCCATCACCATGGCGGTGAGGTCGATGACCCGAATGCCCTGCAGTGGACCGGATGTCATGAGTTGGCCTCTTCCGCAGCTCGTCCGAAGCTGTACCGGATGTGATCGGCATGACCGTCGGGAACCACCGGGAAGATCACCGGCTCGCTCACATCGCGGATGCGGTCCATCTGCTCACCGACCTCCTCCACAGTCCACGACGGCTGGTACACCCCCGGGGATTCGGCGACGACCGCACGGGCCATCCGCCCGGCGATCGCGACGAAGAACTCGCCGGTGACCGAACAGGATTCGTGCGCCAGCCAGCCCACGGCCGGGGCCACCAGATCGGCGCCCATCGGCGGGTACGCCGAGGTGTCCAGGCCCTCGGCCATCCGGGTCACCGCGCCCGGAACGATCGCGTTGCACAAGACACCCTCGTCGGCGCCCTCCAGTGCCACCACATTGCACAGTCCGAGGATCCCGGCCTTGGCCGCCGCGTAGTTGGCGACCTGATGGTTGCCGTACAGCCCGCCGATCGACGACGTCAGCACCACGCGGCCGTATCCGGCCTGGCACATCAGCGGAAATGCCGGGCGCACAACGTGGAACGCGCCGCGCAGGTGCACGTCGAGCACGGCTTCAAAGTCGTCGTAGCTCATCTCTTTGAGCGAGCCGCGCCGCACGGTGCCCGCGTTGTGGATCAGGATGTCCACGCGACCGAAGCGCCCGACAGCCGCGTCGATGATGGCCTGGCCACCTTCGGCGGTGGCCACCGAATCCGTGACGGCGACGGCTTGACCACCGGCCGACACGATTTCGTCGACGACGGCCTGGGCCGGCCCCGAGTCGGTACCGTCCCCGGTGAGACTGGCACCGGGATCGTTGACGACGACCTTGGCGCCCCTCGACGCGAGGAGCAAGGCGTATTCGCGCCCCAGTCCCCGGCCGGCGCCGGTGACGACGGCGACGCGATCGTCGAATCTGAGTGTGCTCAAGCGAAGGGCTCCTCGCCCTCGAGTTTGGTGCGCTGCAACAGCCGCCCCGACGTCGGGTCATACGGTGTGGCCCGGTGCATGGTCCCGGTGTTGTCCCAGATCACCAGGTCGCCGACGGTCCACTTGTGCCGGTAGGTGAAGTCCGGCTGGGTGGCCCAATCCCGCAGTCGTACCAGCAGTTCGGCACTCTTGCGGAAGTCGATGTCGGTGATGTGGCGGGCAGTGGCGCCGAGCACCAGCGACTTGCGGCCGGACTGATGCGTCCACACCAACGGCAGTTCCCGGTCACCGATCGCCATCATCCGGCGCAGCGCCTTCGCGCTGGGTTCCGGGTCGTAGTAGAACATCGTGTTCCACGCCGAATGCATGACGCGCAGGCCCTCGATCTCGGCCTTGTCCTCATCGGACAGGTCGTCGTAGGCGGCGTAGGTGTTGCAGAACTCGGTGTCGCCCTCCTCCGGGTTACCCAGCGCCACGCTCTGCAGCAGCGAGGCCAGGATCGGCACCTCGTTCATCGTGCCGTCGATGTGCCAGTACAGCGAGCCCTTGAGGTAGTCGGCCTGCTTGTTCACCTCGGTGTCCAGGGACACCTTGTACAGCTTCTCGCCCGCATGCTCGGGGGCGAAGGTGCCGAGGGTTTCGGTGAATGCGATCTGCTCGTCGTCGGTGAACCCGATCTGCGGGAACACCAGCACCCCGCGCTGTTCCAGCAGTTCCCGGATTCGCCCGGCATGTTCGCCCGAGAGCAGCGCAGCCTTGTCGGCCCGGATCTCGGTTCCGATGCGCGGCTTGATGTCCCGGGTCTCGAGCGCGGTAGATGTCGTCATGAGGTGAGCTCTAATCCGTCGAGGTCGCCCTTGGCCCGCCATTCGGCGATCAGCTCGTCGAACGCGTAGAAGCCGGGCGAGTAGAAATCGCCGAGGAATGCGCCGTTGCGCTCTGCGCCACCACGGCCTTCGTTGTTGTAGTAGCCGGGCGTGCAAGACAATTCGAATGCCGAGTTGTCGATCGCCAGTTCCCCGACCGTGGCGACCCAGGCATCCTGCCCCTCCTGGCTCGGCTCGACCGTGGTGGCACCCCGGTTCTGCGCCTCGGCGATGATGTAGGCGATGTGCTTGGCCTGCTGTTCGAACATCGCCGTGGTGTTGGCCGATACGCCACCCTGGATGAAGCCCATGAAGAACTGATTGGGGAAGCCACGGCTGGTCATCCCGTGCAGGGTCTTGTAGTCGTTCTGCCAGTAGTCGAACAGCTCCAGCCCGTCGCGACCCACGATCTTGTCGATCGCGAACCGGCGGCTGATCTCGGTGGAGATCTCGAAGCCGCTTGCGAAAACCACGCAGTCGACCTCATATTCGACGCCGTCGGCGACGATCCCCTTCTCGGTCAACCGCTCGACACCCTTGGATGCCGAGACGTCGACGAGCGTCACGTTGGGGCGGTTGAACGTGGACAGATAGTGCTCACTGGACGTCGGTCGCTTGCACATGAAGCGGTAGTACGGCTTGAGCGCCTCGGCGGTATCAGGATCCTCGACGATCTCGGCGACCAGACGACGCAGCCGCTCCATGATCTTGAAGTCTTCTTCTTCCCGGAACGCCATGATCTGCTCGATGGTGACCGAGGCCGGGTCCTCGCTGGCCGCAATCCGGGCGGTCAGGTTGCGCCCGAGCTCGGTCCAGAAGTCGCACACCAGGTCTGGTTCACCGAACACCACTCCGACGAACGGCGACCAGTTGTGGAAGTTGCGCTTGCGTTCCTCCTGCCACCCCGGCTGCAGCGACGCGGCCCAGACCGGATCGGTGGGCGGGTTGGTCCGGGCGTCCACCGAGGACGGCGTGCGCTGGAAGACGAAGAGTTCCTTGGCGTCGCGGCCGAGGTGGGGTACCAGCTGGATACCGGTTGCGCCGGTGCCGACAAGGGCGACGCGTTTGTCGGCCAGCTTGTGCAGGCCGCCGTCTGCGGTCCCTCCGGTGTAGTCGTAGTCCCAGCGCGCCGAGTGGAACACGTGTCCGCCCGCGGCCTTGTATTCCTTGATACCGGGGATGCCCGGCAGCTTCGGCACGTTGTAGGAGCCCTGCGCCATGACGACGAAGCGGGCTCGGATGTCGTCGCCCCGGTCGGTGCTGATTCGCCACCTCTGGGTCTCGTCCTCCCAACGCAGTTCGCGCACCTGGGTGGAGAACAACGCGCCATCGTAGAGGCCGAAATGCTTACCGATGTTGCGGCAGTGCTGGAAGATCTCGGCGCCGTCGGCGAACTTCTTGCTCGGCATGAAGTCGAGTTCTTCGAGCAGCGGGATGTAGCAGTAGGCGTCGTTGTCGCACTGGATTCCGGGGAAGCGGTTCCAGTACCACACCCCGCCGAAGTCACCGGCCATCTCGATGACCCGGATGCCCTCGACACCGGCCTTCTTCAAGTACGCCCCGGCCAGCAGGCCGGCGAAACCACCGCCGAGGATGACGACGTCGGCGTCCTCGACGATCGGATCGCGCTCGGTCACCGTGGTGTACGGGTCGACCTCGGAGAACTCGGCGAAATCACCGTCCAGTTCCAGGTACTGGTCACCACCCTCGGGCCGCAGGCGCTTGGCCCGCTCGGCGGCGTACTTCTCCCGGATCGCGTCGACGTCGAAATCGGTTGGGGTCTCGGTGGGCCCGCACGTGTTCGGTTGGGTCATGCGTTGGCCTTCTCCGGGAGCGCGGCCGCGTGCAGGGGGGCGGGCATGTCATGGACCGCGGGGAGCACCTCGGCGGCAAACAGCTTGGTGGACTCCATCGCCTTCTCGTACGGCATGGTGCCGAACTGCGGGACGATGGTGACCTCGCAGAACGAGCAGGCCTCCTGGGCCGCCTTGAGCTTCTCGAACACCGTCTCGGGGGTTCCGATCAGCAGGTTGGACGCGTGGTACCCGGGCGGGCCGCCCTTCTTCTGGTTGCCGACCTCGGAAGCCAGCACCGCGGTGGCGCTGGCCTCGCGGGCGGCGTAGGCCTCGTATCCCTTGACGCCCTTGAAGTTGGATGCGTCGGCAAAACCGTAGTGCACGTTGACGTCCCGGTTGGCCGTCCAGATCCACTCTTCCGTTTGAGCCACCTCGTCCTCGGAGCCCACGCAGTACATGAACATCACGTTCTTGGGCTGACAGGGCCCGAGGCCCTCCTCGGCGCGGAAGGTGTTGACCTTGCGCACCTCCTCACCGGCATCGGTGATCGGCTTGTTGCCCACGAACAGCGGCACCATGCCGCGCCGGGACAGGATCTCCAGCGACTCGGCGGTCGAGGACGAGCTGTAGATGCGGTCGAACAGGTCGGTGCTGATCGGCTCGGGCCGCAACGACATCTCCGGGAACGAGAAGATCTTGCCCTCATAGGAGAACCGCTCACCGGAGAAGGCCAGCTTGAGGATGTCCAGCGTCTCGTTGAAGCGATCGCGGCTCTCCTCCCGCGGCACGCCGACCGCGGCGAACTCGCCCTTGGACACCCCGCGGCCCAGGCCGATCGTGGTGTAGCGGCCGTTGGAGACGATGTCGAGGTAGGCGATCTGGGTGGCGAGCCGGATCGGGTTCCACCACGGCACCACCGCCACGAACGTGCCCAGGCTGACCCGCTCGGTGCGTCCGGCGAAATAGGTCAGGGCTTGAATCGGGTTGGGTGTCATGCCATATGGCGTGCCGTGGTGCTCGGGGAACCAGATCCCGTCGAAGCCGAGCGGCTCGGCGAGGTCGCCGAGGGCCAGCGCGGCCTGCACGCATTTGTAGTCCGGGGTGGCCGGCGGGGTGCTGAAGTCACCGGCGAGTACGCGCTCCCAGTCGTGGGAGTTCTGCGCTCCGGTACCCAGATTAACTTTCATTGCGGCTCCTTCTTGGGCGATTTGTGGAGTTTTGGCCGTGTTCGCGACGGCTGAGGCTCCACAAATCACTGGATGTCGGTGGGCTCTCCCGTGCCCATGTACTTGGAAAGCTGGTAGTGCAGGTTGACCGTGCTGCGTTCGCGATAGGGATTGGGCAAAGTTCCGGGGAAGCCTGCCGATTTCATCCCTTGCTGCACGGCCGCCATGTTCGAGAAATCCTGCGGCAGCACCGACAGCCAGTTCGGTGAATCCTTCGGGGTATAGGCCCATTCGGTCTCGGGCTCTTCGCCTTTCGGGTACAGCTCGAAGACTGCGACCTCGAAGATGCACTTGTCCGGGTTGTAGCCCGGATCGGGTCGTGCCGCGTAGCACAGCGCGCTGGTCAGGCCCTGACCAACTTGGAAGTTCGGGAAGATCTGCCAAGCCGTGCCGCTCTGCCCGAGGATGTCGGGCGGGATGGTCGGCCAGGTCACGCCGCGCGCCTCGTCATCGCGGCGGGCCGAGGCCAGCCAGTGCTGCAGCACCTCGTCGGCGGGCGTGCCCTCGGGAAGCTCGTCGACGAGCCGCTTGGCGGCGTTCACCAAGGTCTTGGTCGTCGTCGCGTTGGTCTCTTCCATGGTGTAGACCTGCATCTCGGCGGTGGAGATGCGCGGATCACCGATTCCCAGACGGATCTTGGACTTGGTCTCGTCCAAGCCTTTTGGCGCGTCGTAGCCGATGTTGCTGTGCTTGCCCTGCGCCTTGGCCCAGCCCTTGAACTCGCCGAACTTGTTGAACTCCGGGTGCGTGGTGAACACGTGGTAGGTCTCGTTGAAGGCCTCCATCGCGACCTTCCAGTTGCAGTCGAAGGACAACCATTTGCGCCACTTGTAGCGCATGTTCTCCAGACCGAACGGGTCGAGGATCTTGGCGGCCGGCATCAGGTAGTCGGTCAGCGACTCACAGTCGGGATCCATGTTGATGAACAGCCACCCACCCCAGGTGTCCACCTGCACGGGCGCGAGGTGGGTGTTGCGCGGTGTGAGTTTGCCCTGCCAGTCGTCCTGTTCCCGGATGTGCGTGCAGGTTCCGTCGAGACCGTAGGTCCAGCCGTGGAATCCGCAGACGAAGGACTTCCGCGCGCGGCCGGTCGCGTTCTTGGCGCCTTCGGGATTGTCGATGAGCTTGCGTCCGCGGTGCATGCAGACGTTGTGGTGGGCAGTGAAGGTGTGCGCGCCGGTTCGAACAATGATGATGGAGTCGTCGAGGATGTCGTAGGTCAGGTAGCTTCCGACCTCGGGAATCTCCTCGACGCGGCCGACCTGCTGCCAGACCTTGCGCCACAGTCGATCCCGTTCGGCGCGAGCGTAACTCTCGGAGATGTAGGCGTCGACCGGGATGGTGGTCGGCTGGGACAAATCCTCGGCGATCTCTCCGCTCGCGTCGTCCGGTTCGGCGTCGACCTCCATGGCGGCGTCGAGATGGGATTCGGTATGAGCCATTTAGATCCTCCTGATGGCTTCGCGGAAGTCGTCGTCCTTGAGGAACAGTGAGGTGTTGTCGGCGCCGAGGTGGGTCCAGCGCAGGTTCAGCCCGCCGTCGACCAGGATGGTCTGGCCGGTGATATAGCTCGACAGATCCGAGAGCAGGAACAGGATCGCCCCGGCCTGCTCCTCGGGAGTACCGCGGCGGCCCATCGCGATCGCCCGCTGGTCCCGCTCGGGGTCGGCATCGACATAGGTTGCCGAGGCGGCGGTTT
Source organism: Mycobacterium sp. 134 (assembly GCF_048282715.1). Lineage (NCBI taxonomy): Bacteria > Bacillati > Actinomycetota > Actinomycetes > Mycobacteriales > Mycobacteriaceae > Mycobacterium > Mycobacterium sp. 134. The sequence continues at coordinate 1,143,562 of NZ_JBLVUN010000008.1, read as the reverse complement.
CGGTCACCCCCGGGGCGACGGCGTTGACCCGGATCCCTTCGGCGGCGAGCTCTGCGGCCATGGTCCGGGTGGCCGCCACGATCGCGGCCTTCGCCGTGCCGTAGGCGACGTGATACGGCGCGGTGTTCATCCCGCTGATCGAGGACACCGACACGATCGAGCCCGGGTTCCCCTGGCTGCGGATCTCAGCTGCCACAGCCTGGCTCATGAAGAACATGGTTTCCAGGTTCGCGGTGAACAGCTCGCGCCAGTCCGCCCGTGAGACCCGGGTGGCCGGCATCCAGGTCGACGGCGCCGCGCCGCCGGCGACATTCACCAGCCCGTACAACGTTCCTTGTCCGTCAGATTGGAGCCGGCGCACCTGCTTCAGCACCGTCGCAATGCCCTCATCGGTGGACGCGTCGGCGGCGACCGTCACCACGTTCAGTCCCTTGTCGGCCAGCGGTGCGACGTGCGTGTCGAGGTTGTCCTGGGAGCGGCTCACCGCCACGACCGTGGCCCCGGCCTCGGCCGCCATCCGCGTGACAGTGGTGCCGATGCCGCCGCCACCGGCGCCCGACACCACCACAACCCGGCCGTCCAAGCTCAGGGAACTGTCCATCCGCACCTCAATCGGCTTAATTGTCCGGACAACAAATGGCGATCTTCATATTGGAGAACACTATTCCCCAGCACTTATTCAACCGTCAAGGGTGGATCCGAGGTTCTCGGCGGCTATTGTCTGGACTACGGCGAGTTGCTAACGTCCGAGGTCATGAGCGCCCCATCGGCAAATCCCCGCATCGCCAACGCGAGGTACACCGCAAACCCGTCCGTGGCCGAGAACTGGACGCTGGAGCAGGTCACGGGCCCCAGCAGGCTGTTCGGCGCGAACGGCCTGCGCACCGGCCCGGACGGCCGGATCTACGTCGCCCAGGTCACCGGCAGCCAGATCAGCGCCCTCGACCTCGAAACCGGACAGCTCGAAACCGTCAGCGCCAAGGGCGGCGACATCATCGCCCCCGACGACGTGGCCTTCGACCCGAGCGGCAACCTGTACGCCACCGAGGTGATGGACGGCCGGGTCAGCGTGCGCGCAGCCGACGGCACCGCCCGCGTGCTGCGCGACGACATCCCCTCCGCCAACGGCATCACCTTCCACCAGGGCAGGCTGTTCGTCGGAGAATGCCGCGAGGGCGGGCGGCTCATGGAGTTCGACCTGGCCGGCGGCGCCCCGCGCATCCTGCTGGAGGACGTGCCCTCACCCAACGCCATGGAAGTCGGCCCCGACGGACTCTTGTATTTCCCGGTGATGGGCGCGAACGAGATCTGGCGTATCGATCCCAGCGGCGGCGACCCTCAGGTGGTGGCCGGCGGGCTCGGAGTACCGGACTCGGTCAAGTTCGACGCCGACGGCTACATCGTCTCCACGCAGGTGGCCAGCGGGCAGGTGCTGCGCATCGACCCGCGCAACGGCGAGCAGACGCTGCTGGCCCAGCTGAACCCCGGCCTGGACAACTGCACCTTCGTCGACGGCCGGCTGTTCGTGTCGAACTTCACCGGTGAGATCACCGAGATCCTGTCGGGTGGCGGCACCGAGGCCCTGTTGCCGGGCGGGCTCAACTGGCCGCTCGACCTGACGGTCGGCCCCGACGGCGATCTCTACGTCGCCGACGGCACCTACTTCTACCGGGTGAACCCCGACGGTGGCCTGCAGACCGTCGCAATGCTGTTCTCCCCCGGCTATCCGGGCTTCCTGCGTGGCGTGATCGCTTCGGGCCCAGGTGAGTTCATCGTCACCACCGCAGCGGATACGGTCTCCCGGTTCCGCCCAGCCGGGGCCGAGGACGAGGTGAGCCAGATTCTCGCCAGCGGCATCGACCAACCCTACGGAGTGGCACAGGCTCCCGATGGGTCGGTGGTGGTCGTCGAACAGGGTGCGGGACGGCTACTTTCGGTGCGCGACGGTTCGGTGAGCGTCCTGGCATCTGGCCTGGACACCCCGGTCGGTGTGGTGATCGGGCCGGACGGCGCACCGCTGGTGTCGGTGGCCGGCGCGGTTGTGCGGGTGAGCGGCGGAGGTGTCGCGCCGCTGGTCGACGGATTGCACACGCCGCACGGCATTCTCGTGCGCGACGGCGTGCTCTACATCGTCGACTCCGGCAGCAAGGCACTTGTTGGCTACGACCTGAACGATGCGGGCCGCACCACGATCGCCACCGGGCTGCCGGTCGGCCCGCCGCCCGGAGTGACACCCAAGCCGCTCAAGGGCATGCCGCCGTTCTCCGGCCCCCAGGGTCCGTTCGCCGGGATCACCGCGGGGGCCGATGGAACGCTATACATCTCGGGCGACGGCGACGGCAGCGTGCTGGCGCTGCGCAGAGGCTGACACCGATGACACTCACTCCTGCTGACCACCGCTACCTGCAGGTCGCGCGCACCCTGCGCAAGGAAATCGTCGACGGGGTGTACCCGGTGGGCTCACAGTTGCCCACCGAACACGAACTGTGCGAGCGCTTCGAGGTCAGCCGCTACACCGTGCGCGAGGCGCTGCGGCGCCTGCGCGACGACAACCTCGTCACGTCACGGCCGCGGGCCGGCACCACGGTGGCCCAGCGGGCCGCGACCAATACCTATGCCCAGGACGTGGTCTCGATCAACGACCTGCTGGCCTTCGCCACCGGCGCCCAGTTCACCATCGAGTCCAATGCCATGGTCACGATCGACAACCAATTGGCCCAACGCACCGGGCTTCCGCTCGGCGAGGAGTGGCTGGCGGTCCGCGGCTACCGGCAGGCCGACGGCGATCCGGCACCGGTGTGCCGCACCGAGTACTTCATCAACCGCAGCTTCGCCGCCGTCGGGCGGCTGCTGCAACGGCATTCCGGTCCGATCTTCCCGTTGATCGAGGATCTGTTCGGGGTCAGCATCGTCGAAGTGCACCAGGAGATCTCAGCTATCGTCACGTCCGCCGAACTCGCCGCGGGCCTCAAGGTCGGCGCAGGCACCGCGGCCCTGCAGATGCAGCGGACCTACACCACCTCCGACGGGGAGATCGCCCAGGTGACCGTCAACACCCACCCGTCCGACCGGTTCCGCCACTCCATGACGATGCGCCGGGTCAAGGGCTGAGGCACGGTGCGAAATCTGGTGCGACGGGACGAGGCGCGTTCGGACGACGCCTACGCCCGGGGGCTGTGGGTGTCCACCACCTTGGCCGACGCCCTGGCGGACGCGGCGTGTGAGAGCCCCGACCGGGCATTGGTGGTCGACGGCGACATCACCCTGACGGCGCGCGAATTGCATGACCGGGCACGGGCACTGGCACTGCGGCTCACCGACTGGATGCCGCCGGGCAGCGTGGTGTCCTTCATGCTGCCCAACTGGCACGAGGCCGCGATCATCTACCTGGGCGCCACGCTGGCCGGCATGGCGGTCAACCCGATCCTGCCCTCTCTGCGCGACCGGGAACTGAGTTTCATCCTCGACGATGCGCACAGCCGCGCGATCTTCATCCCCGCCCAGTTCGGCAACCACGACTACGCCGCGATGCTCACCCGGGTGTGCGCAGGGATGGCCACGCCACCGGAAGTGGTGGTGCTGCGCGGGGATCCGGGCCCGCACCGCTCATTCGAGGCACTGCCGGCCGCGCCCGACCGGGCCCTGCCCGCGCTCGACCCGGACGACGTCCGGATGATCATGTACACGTCCGGAACCACCGGGCGCCCCAAAGGGGTGCTGCACAGCCACAACTCGATCAACGCACTGATCCTGCAGCTGCGTCAGCACTGGATGATCGACCGCGGTGACACGTTCCTGGTGCCCTCCCCCATCGCCCACATCGGCGGTTCCATCTACGCCTTCGAATGCCCCCTGCTGTTGTGCAGCACCGCCGTGCTGATGGAGCGCTGGAACGCCGAGGACGGCGTGGCCCTGATGACCGAACGCAAGTGCACCCACATGGCCGGGGCGACACCGTTTCTGGAGCAGCTCCTAGGGGCCGCCGAACGATCCGGTACCCGGCTGCCCGATCTCAAGGTGTTCATCTGCGGTGGCGCATCGGTGCCTCCGTCGCTGATCCGGCGGGCGTCGGACTACTTCGAGCGAGCCGTGGTCAGCCGGGTCTACGGCTCCACCGAGGTGCCGGTGACCACCGTCGGCTCACTGACCCCCGGCGGCATCGAACACGCCGCCGAGACCGACGGCCGTCCCGGTATCGCCGAGATCCGACTGGTCTCCGGCGAGATCCGGGCCCGCGGCCCGCAGATGCTGCTGGGCTATCTGCACCCCGAGGACGAGATCGAATCCTTCGACGAGGACGGCTTCTTCCGCACCGGGGACCTCGGCCGATGGGTGGACGGCGACTACCTGCAGGTGACCGGGCGGGCCAAGGACCTCATCATCCGCAACGGCGAGAACATCTCCCCCAAGGAAGTCGAGGACCTCCTGGTCGGCCACCTCGGCATCCTCGAGGTGGCCGTGGTGGGCCTGCCCGATGACCGCACCGGGGAACGTGCCTGCGCGGTACTGGTGACCGCCGACGGCCACCACCCCGACGTGACCGACCTGGGCGGGGTCCTGGCCCAGCACGGGCTGGCCCGATTCAAAACACCCGAGCGGGTGGAGATCTGGGACGCCCTGCCGAAGAACGACGCGGGCAAAGTGTTGAAGCATCACATCCGAGCCAGGCTGAAGGGCGAATAGAATGCAGGTCGCGATCGTCACCGGAGCCAGCAGCGGCATCGGATTCGGCTGTGCCACCACGCTTGCCGAGGCGGGCATGGCGGTGCTCGGAACCGGCCGCGACGAGGACCGGCTCGCCGAACTCGAACGGGCCGTGGGCGACCCGGACCGGATCGCGACCCTGGCGGTCGACCTGACCGACGACGACGCACCGCAGCGCATCGTCAAGGCCGCGTTGTCCCGCTGGGGCCGCATCGACTTCCTGATCAACAACGCCGGCATCGGCAGCCCCAAACCCTTGCACGAGACCGACGACGAAACCTTGGACCACTTCCTCGGGATCATGCTGCGGGCGCCGTTCCGGTTGGCCCGAGATGTGCTGCCACACATGGGGCCCGGCTCGGCGATCATCAACGTCACCTCCACGTTCGCCGTCGTCGGCGGGCTGCGCGGCGGAGCCTACTCGGCTGCCAAGGGCGGATTGACCGCACTGACCACCCACATCGCCTGCCAGTACGGCGCGCAGGGCATCCGGTGTAACGCGGTGGCCCCCGGTGTCACCGTCACTCCGATGGTCGAGCGGCGTCTCGACGATCCGGGCTTCCGCAAGATGCAGACCGAGATGACCCCACACACCCGCCTGGGCCGGGTCGAGGACATCGCCGCCACCGTGGCGTTCCTGTGCTCCGACGGCGGTGCCTTCATCAACGGACAGACCATAGTCGTCGACGGCGGCTGGAGCTCGACGAAGTACCTGTCCGATTTCGCGCTGCGCGCCAACTGGATTGAGGACGGTTCTCAGTCATGAATGTCTTCGCGGTGCTCGATCAGGCCGCCGCCCGCTTCGGTGACCGGGGCGCGGTCTTTCTGGGCGAACGTCAACTGCTCACCTGGGCGGAGCTGCGCGACCGCGTACTGCGCCTGGCCACCTCGCTGAAGGCACTCGGTGATCGTGGCACCCGCGTCGCCGTCGCCAGCGAGAACCGGCCCGAGATCGTCGAGCTGATGTTCGCCATCTGGGCGGCGGAGTGCGTTTTCGTACCGATCAACTACAAACTGCATCCCCGCGAGATGGCCGACATCCTGGCCGATTCCGGTGCGGCGCAGGTCTTCACGTCGGCCAAGATCGCCGGCGGCCTGGCCGCGTCCACCGGAGTACCCCTCGAGATCATCGGCACCCCGGACTACTCGGCACGGTTCGCCTCCAGGCCGTCAACCGTGCCGACGACCGATCCGGGCTCGCTGGCCTGGCTGTTCTACACCAGCGGAACCACCGGAAAATCCAAGGGCGCCATGCTGTCCCACCGCAACCTGATGGCGATGACGGTGGCGCATCTGGCGGACTTCGACGATCCGGACGAGAACTGCAGCCTGATCCACGGTGCCCCGATGTCGCACGGCTCCGGTCTGTACATCCCGCCCTACGTGCTGCGCGGTGCCCGTCAGGTGATCCCGGAATCGGCTGCGTTCGAACCCGACGAGTTCCTGGACCTGTGCGGCCATCACCCCGGTAGCAGCGCCTTTCTGGCACCGACCATGGTGCAGCGCCTGATCCAGACCGGCCGGCCCCGGCCCGAGAACCTGAAAACCGTGGTCTACGGCGGCGGACCGATGTACGTCGACAGCCTCAAGAAGTCCCTGGCCGCCTACGGCCCGATCTTCGTGCAGCTCTACGGGCAAGGCGAAGCGCCGATGACGATCACCGGGCTGCGCCGCGCGGACCACGTCGATGCCGACGACGCGACGCTTGGCTCTGTCGGTTATCCGCGGTCCGGCGTCGAGGTCGCCGTGCTCACCTCCGACGGCACCCACGCGGCCGTCGACGAGATCGGCGAGATCGTCTGCCGCGGTGACGTCGTCATGTCGGGGTACTGGAACAACCCGACCGCCACCGCAGCCACACTCAAAGACGGCTGGCTGCACACCGGTGACATGGGTTCCTTCGATGCGCGCGGCTACCTCACCCTGCGCGATCGCTCCAAGGACGTGGTGATCAGCGGGGGCAGCAACATCTATCCCCGCGAGGTGGAGGAAGCGCTACTGGAACACCCCGATGTCGTCGAGGCGGGCGTGGTGGGCGCACCCGATGCGGACTGGGGTGAGGTGGTGGTCGCCTTTGTGGTCGTGTCCGACGCCGCGCTCGATACTGCAATGCTCGACGCTCACCTGCTGGAACGCATCGCCCGGTTCAAGCGGCCCAAACGCTACGAGTTCATCGACGCGCTGCCGAAGAACAGCTACGGCAAGGTGCTCAAACGCGAACTGCGGGAGCGGCTGGTACAGCAATAGACGGGTGGGTCTCGACAGGCATACTCTGATGTGATCTGGATCACTTATGCCGGACCCGAGGAGGCGGGATGATGACCGCCACGACGACGCATTTCCCCAGCCAGAAGGCGCCCTGCGGACGCACCACCCAGGGCGATCACCATATCGAGGATGACGACGACGGCCTGAGCTTCGACGACTTCACGTTCGCCTGCGGCTGCCGCGAGACTCGGCACACCTACCACGACGGCTGCGTGAGCATCCGCACCATCAGGCACGACGGCAAAGTCCTCCGAGACGAGCGCTGCCGCGAACATGAGGCCTTCGAAGTCTGAGATCAGCCGATGACGGCCTCACACGACATAGTGGTGATCGGAGGGGGCGGCGCCGGTCTGCGCGCCGCGATCGCCATCGCCGAGACCGACCCGCGGCTGTCCGTGGCGATCGTGTCGAAGGTATATCCGATGCGCAGCCACACCGTCTCGGCCGAAGGCGGGGCCGCGGCGGTGGCGGGCGCCGACGACAGCATCGACGAACACGCCTACGACACGATTTCCGGCGGGGACTGGCTGTGCGATCAGGACGCCGTCGAAGCGTTCGTCGCCGAGGCGCCCCGCGAGCTCATGCAGCTCGAGCACTGGGGTTGCCCGTGGAGCCGGACCCCGGACGGGCACATCGCTGTTCGCGCCTTCGGCGGCATGAAGAAGCTGCGCACCTGGTTCGCCGCCGACAAGACCGGGTTCCACCTGCTGCACACCCTGTTCCAGCGGGTGCTCTCCTATCCGGGCATCGCACGCTACGACGAATGGTTCGCCACGACACTGCTGGTCGACGACGGTGCGGTCCGCGGTCTGGTCGCGATCGAGCTGGCCACCGGACGGATCGAAACCATCCTGGCCGACGCCGTGATCATGTGCACCGGCGGCTGCGGCCGGGTGTTCCCGTTCACCACCAACGCCAACATCAAGACCGGCGACGGAATGGCGTTGGCGTTCCGGGCCGGAGCACCGCTCAAGGACATGGAATTCGTGCAGTACCACCCCACCGGGTTGCCGTTCACCGGCATCCTGATCACCGAGGCCGCCCGCGCCGAGGGGGGATGGCTGCTCAACAAGGACGGCTACCGGTACCTGCAGGACTACGACCTGGGCACGCCCACACCGGAACCCAAGCTGCGCAGCATGGAACTCGGCCCTCGCGACCGGTTGTCGCAGGCGTTCGTCCACGAGCTGGAGAAGGGCCGCACCGACGAAACCCCTTACGGTCCGGTGGTTTACCTGGACCTACGGCACCTGGGCGCCAAGCTCATCGACGCGAAGCTGCCGTTCGTCCGGGAGCTGTGCCGCGACTATCAGCACATCGACCCGGTCTCCGAGCTGGTGCCGGTACGACCCGTCGTGCACTACATGATGGGTGGCGTCCACACCGACATCACCGGTGCCACAACGCTTCCCGGGCTCTACGCGGCCGGCGAGACCGCGTGTGTCAGCATCAACGGGGCCAACCGGCTGGGTTCCAACTCACTTCCCGAACTGCTGGTGTTCGGCGCCCGCGCCGGATGTGCCGCGGTCGAGTACGTGTCGCGGGCCGGCGCGGCCTCCGCCTCGGTACAGACGCAGGCCGACACCGAGGAAGAACGCCTGGAACACGACCTGAGCCGACGCGCCGAACGCGGCAGTGAACGCATCGCCGACCTCCGCACCGACATGCAGAGCGTGCTGGAGACCGCGGCAGGCATCTACCGCGACGGCCCGACCCTGACCAAGGCGGCCGAGCAGGTACGGGAGCTGCAGGAACGCTTCGCCAATGCCGGCATCGACGATCACAGCCACACCTTCAACACCGAGCTGCTGGCGTTTCTGGAGCTGTCGGGGATGCTCGACATCGCCCAGACGATCATCGAATCCGCCTCGCACCGCACCGAATCCCGCGGGGCACACCAGCGGACCGACTTCCCCAGCCGCGACGACGAGCAGTTCCTCGCCCACACCATGGCCCATCGATCACCCGACGGCTCAGCGCGGATCGACTACCTGCCGGTCACCATCACCCGCTGGCCCCCGGGCGAACGCGTGTACGGGAGATGAGATGGCAGACCGAATTGTCATGGAAGTGGCTCGATATCGACCCGAAACCGATACCGAGCCGGTGCTGCAGTCCTACGACGTTCCGCTCACGCGGGAGTGGGCGGTCCTGGACGGGCTCAACTACATCAAGGACCGGCTCGACGGCACGCTGAGCTTCCGGTGGTCATGCCGGATGGGGATCTGCGGCAGCTGCGGGATGACGGTCAACGGTGACCCGAAACTGGCGTGCGCCACCTTTCTCGTCGACTACCTGCCCGGGCCGGTGCGGGTGGAACCCATGCGCAACTTCCCGGTGATCCGCGACCTCGTCGTCGACATCAGCGACTTCATGACCAAGCTCCCCCGGGTCAAGCCGTGGATCATCCGCGACGACGACGAACCGGCCGAGGATGGCGAATACCTCCAGACGCCAGCCGAAATGGATGAGTTCAAGAAGTTCAGCATGTGCATCAACTGCATGCTGTGCTACTCCGCGTGCCCCGTCTACGCGCTGGATCCGGACTTCCTCGGGCCCGCGGCGATCGCGCTGGCCCAGCGGTACAACCTGGATTCCCGCGACGAGGGCGAAGAAGACCGTCGCGATGTGCTGGCCGCCGCCGACGGGGCGTGGGCGTGCACGTACGTCGGTGAATGTTCGGTGGCCTGCCCGAAGGGTGTCGATCCGGCCGGCGCGATCCAGCGCTACAAGCTCACGGCGGCAACACATTCGGCGAAGAGCCTGCTGCTCCCGAGGGCCGCGCGATGACGACGTATCGACAACCGGTCCCCCTGTTGTGGTGGGTCAAACGACCCTCCTACCTGCGGTACATGCTGCGCGAGGCCAGTTGCAAGTTCGTGGCCTGGTCGGTGGTCTACCTGGGATTGCTGGTGTGGGCCCTCGGCACGGACCGCTACGACTGGTTTCAGGATTTCAGCACCCACTCCGTGGTGATCGTGCTGAACGTGGTGACACTGGCATTCCTGTTGTTGCACACCGTGACCTGGTTCAGCCTCGCGCCTCGCGCGATGGTCGTGCACCTGCGGAGCCGGCGGGTGCCCGCGGGCGCGGTGCTCGCCGGCCACTACGCCGCATGGCTTGTCGTCTCGATGGTGATCGCATGGGTGGTGCTGGCATGAGCGCGCCGGCCCGCCGGACGCCGGAACCGTACTTCTGGCTGTTGTTCTCGGCCGGCGGCATGGTGACCGCGCTGACGCTGCCGGTGCTGATGTTGCTGTTCGGCGTGGTGTTCCCGCTCGGCCTGATCGACACGCCCGACCCCGCACATCTGCTGGCCGTGGTGCGCAATCCGCTGACCAGGATCGTGCTGGCCGGCATCTTCGTGCTGGGGTTGTTCCACTGGGCCCACAGGTTCCGCTTCATGCTCGAACACGGGCTGAAGCTCGGCCGCTTCGACCGGGCGATCGCGGTCTGCAGTTACGGCGCGGCCGTTTTGGGCTCGATCGTGGCGATCTGGCTGCTGGTCACCCTGTAACGGCGAGCAGACGCAGACTCGCACTTTCACCAGTGGTTTTGTGCGATTCTGCGTCTGCTCGCGAGAGAAAAATTACGACGACGCGTAGAGCGACTTGAACTTGTTGAGCGACTGCTGGATATCACCCTTGAGCGCGGCGGCGACCACCATGCCGATCGGCCCGAACAGGGCCGGCCCACCGAGGTGCACGTCGAAGGTGACCTTCGCGCCGTCCACTCCATCGACGGCGGCCGGCGCGATCTTTCCGATCAGCTTGACCTTTACCCCGCCACGGCCATCGCCGTTGAGGGTCAAGGAGTGCGGCGGCTTGTAACTCACCAGCGTCCACTTCACGCGGTTCAGCATCCCCTTGACTTCGACGATCGAGTCGATGACCGTGCCCTTTTCCAGGGTTTCGGGCAGCTTCGACCGCCAGGCCCGGTGGATGCTGAGCCAATCGTCGTATCGGGACAGATCAGAGGCGTACTCCCACGCCTTCTCCGGCGGCAACGGAACATCGACGGAGACAGACAATTTGGCCATAAGCTATTGCTGCGGTTCTTCCTTGTCGAGGGCGTTCTTCGCCGCTTCCTGCGCCTTGTCGACCGCCCCCGAGAACTTGCCCTGCGTCTTCTCGTCGACGATGTCGCCGGCCTTGTCGATGGCCTGTTCGACCTTCTCCGCGTTCTGCGACAGAAGATCCTTAGCCTTGTCGAGGAATCCCATCAGCCCACCCTATCTTCTCGATTTCGTCTCGGTGTTCAACCGAACCCCGCACATTGTCCTCGCTGCCAGCTATCTCCACAACCGGCGCTTCTCCCCCAGAACCACGCCCTGCACCCACCACAGCGCCTCGATCAACACGGCCCCGACCAGGCCAATACCCAGCGCGATCGCGGTGACCTTGAGATTCGACGGATCCAGCATGAACAGACGCTGAGCCAGCGGCAAACAGAAGATCAGCACATACGCCAGCCCTGACCCCGCGACCAGGGCCACGCGCCACCACTCATACGGCCGCGCCACCACCGACAGCACCCACAGCGAGGACACCAGCAAGGTGATGAGCGCCGCCGTCGACGCCTGGGTCTGCTCCACCGCGCTGGCCGCCCGGCCCTGATAGGCCACCAAGTACGAGACAAACGTGACGGTGCCGACGACCAGGCCCGAGGGCAGCGCCGCCGTCATCACCCGGCGCACGAAACCCGAGTGGGCCCGTTCGTTGTTCGGCGCCAGCGACAAGATGAAGGCCGGGATGCCGATGGTGAACCAGGCCGCGATGGTGACGTGGATCGGCTGGAACGGAAACAACAGCGGATCGGTGCCGAACCATTCGGCGGACAGTCCGGCGAAGCCCACCAGGATCGCCAACAGCACCGAGTAGACGGTCTTGGTGAGGAACAGGTTCGAGACCCGCTCGATGTTGCCGATCACCCGGCGGCCCTCGCCGACCACATAGGGCAGCGTGGCGAACTTGTTGTCCAACAACACGATCTGCGCCACCGCACGCGATGCCGAACTGCCAGAACCCATCGCGACGCCGATGTCGGCGTCCTTGAGGGCCAGCACGTCGTTGACGCCGTCCCCGGTCATGGCCACCGTGTGCCCGCGCGACTGCAACGCATGGACCATCGCCCGCTTCTGGTCCGGACGCACCCGGCCGAACGTGGTGTACTCCTCCAGCGCGTCGGCCAACTGCTCCGGTTCGTGGGGCAGCTGCCGGGCGTCCATCGTCTCGCCGTGCAGGCCCAGCTTGCCTGCCACCGCACCCACCGACACCGCGTTGTCGCCGGAGATCACCTTGACCGAAACATGCTGGGAAGCAAAGTAATCGAGAGTCTCACCGGCGTCGGGACGGATCCGCTGCTCGAGCACCACCAGGGCAACGGGCGTGACGGTGCCGGGCGCACCCGGCGCGTCGACGGCAAGATCGGAGGACCCGACCAGCAGCACCCGCAGCCCCTTGGCAACGATCTGTTCGGCCTGCTCGGCCACCGGAGAGGTGGAGTCCAGCAGCACGTCGGGCGCGCCGATCACCCAGTTGCCGTGCTCGCCGTAGGACGCACCGCTCCACTTCGTGGCCGACTTGAACGGGGCGGTCGCGGTGGCCGACCAGCCCGGCGGCTCACTGTAGGCCTCGGCGATGGCCACCATGCTGGCGTTGGGCCGGGCGTCGTCAGCGGCCAGCTGCGCCAGTGCCGCCGCAACATCGGCTTCGGTGAGCGGCTTGAGATCGCTTACCCGCATACCGTTTTCGGTCAGCGTGCCCGTCTTGTCGGCACACACCACGTCAACCCGGGCCAGACCCTCGATCGCGGGAAGCTCATTGACCAGGCACTGACGCCGGCCCAGCCGCACCACCCCGACCGCGAACGCGAGCGAGGTCATCAGCACCAGACCTTCGGGCACCATCGGCACCAGTGCGCCCACCATGCGCAACACCGCGTCATGCCAGTCGGCGTGGGTGGTGAACAGCTGGGTGTAGATGGTGAGCAGGCCGGCGGGCACCAGCAGGTAGGTGATGAACTGCAGGATCTTGTTGATGCCGTTGCGCAGTTCGGATTTCACCAAAGTGAACTTGGAGGCCTCCTCGGCCAGCTTGGCGGCGTAGGCCTCGTGCCCCACCTTGGTGGCCCGATAGGCGCCGGAGCCCGCCACCACGAAACTGCCCGACATCACCGTGTCACCGGCATCTTTGGCGATCGGGTCGGCCTCACCGGTCAGCAGCGACTCGTCGACCTCGAGGTTGGATTCCTCGATGACCTCGCCGTCCACCACGATCTGATCGCCGGGCCCGAGCTCGATGATGTCGTCGAGCACCACCTCACTGGGCAGCACTGCGCGAGTACCGGATTCCCGGCGCACGGTGGGCTTGGCCTGCCCGACGATGGCCAGCTTGTCCAGGGTCTGTTTGGCGCGGATCTCCTGGATGATGCCGATCGCGCTGTTGGCGATGATCAGCAGACCGAACGCGCCGTTGATCACCGACCCGGTGGACATCACGATCAGGAACAGCACACCCAGGATCGCGTTGATTCGGGTGAACACGTTGCCGCGGATGATGTCCGAGATGCTGCGCGCAGCACGCGTCGGCACGTCGTTGGTGTTACCCGCCGCAACCCGCTCGGCCACCTCGGCATCGGTGAGACCAGTGACATTGATCGTCGTCATTCGCCCTCGTCCCGTTCGGTGTCGTCAAGCTCGAACGTCAGTTTGCCACCGCCGGGGCGGTCAGAACTCCCACCACGGGTCGAGCGCCGCAGATTCGGCATCCACGCGCTGCCCCGGCCGCGGCACCGCGATCTGCACACCGGCCGGGTCGGCCGCCGTCAGCAACCGCCGAACCGGATCAGCCCACGGGTGCGGGGCCAGCCGGAACGTCGCCCAGTGCACGGGCACCAGCAAGCCGGAATCCGTGACGTCCAGGTGGGCACGCACCGCTTCCTCGGGATTCATGTGGATGTCGGGCCAACTCGGGTGATAGGCCCCGACCGGAAGCAGGGTCAGATCGAAAGGTCCGTGTTCCGAACCGATTTCGGAGAAGCTCTTGGTGTAGCCGGTGTCCCCGCCGAAGAACGCCCGGTGCTGCGGCCCGATGAACGCCCACGAGGCCCACAGCGTGGTGTTGCGCTGGAACAGCCGGCCGGAGAAGTGCCGGGCCGGCGTGCACACCAGGGACAGCTCGCCGATCCGGTGGCTCTCGTTCCAGTCCAGCTCGATGATGCGGTCTTCCGGTATCCGCCATTTACGCAGATGGGCACCGATCCCCAGCGGCACCACGAACGGTGCCCGCTGCGTGCGGGCCAGGCCCAGCACGGTCTCGATGTCGAGGTGGTCGTAGTGATCGTGGCTGATCACCACGGCATCGACGGCAGGCAGCGCCTCCAGCGGCAGCGGTGGTTCGTGCAACCGCTGCGGTCCCACCACCCGCGACGGCGAGCAGCGACGGCTCCAGACCGGATCCGTCAGCACCCGGTAGCCGTCGATCTCGACCAGCGCGGTGGAGTGCCCGTACCAGGACACCGCGCACGTCGCCGCCTCCGCCTCGACCGGTTCAGCCAGCGGGATCGGCCCGGGCGGCCGGGTGGCCGACCGCGGGCCGAACATCTCGGCGATCAGCATGCGCCACTCTTCCCGGCTCATGCTGATCCCGGGCGAGGCCGGCTCGATGTTGACGAACACGCCGTCGACGTATTGCAGGGACCGCTGCGCCACCGGGCGGATCTCGCGGGGCAAGGCCCCCACCGAGGCATAGGACCCGTTCAGTGCGCGCAACAACCACCCGCCGGCCAGCAATGACGCCGACCTCGCTCCCAACCGCAGCGCCGCGCCCAGCACGTCAGGCCCCGGTGAAGTTGGGCGGCCGCTTCTCGATCCGCGCCACCTGCGCCTCGATGACATCCTTGGACGCCCACGCCTTGTCGAACAGCTCCTTGTGGGCCGGCCACGACTCCTCGTAGGCACCGTCGTCATTGAGCACGCGCTTGGCGTGCTGCAGCGCCAGCGGGGCGAACCCGGCCAACTCGGCGGCCCACTTCTGCGCGTCGGCCAGCGTGCCGATGCGGTTGGCCATCCCGGTCTGCAGCGCGGTCTCGGCGGTGAGCCTCTCGGCCCCGAGCAGCATGCCCCGTGCCCTGCCGTAGCCGACCAGCGAGGTCAGCCGCCGGATGCTCCAGTTGTCCAGGGCCAGGCCGTACCGCGCAACCGGGAACTGGAAATAGGCGTCGGGGGCGACGACCCGCAGATCGCAGATCATCGAGAGAATCACACCCGCGCCGATCGCCGGGCCGTTGATCGCGCCGATGACAGGCACCGGGGCCTTGTCGATCGCCAGGTTCAGGGCCAGCGCCTTGTCGGGCAGCTTCTCGGCCATCCCCGCAGCGTCGGTCAGGTCGGCTCCGGAACTGAACACCGGACCGGCCCCGGTCAGCACGATGGCCCGGACATCCTGCTCGGCGGCATGCTCGACCGCTTCCCGCAGGGCGTCGACAAGCTCGCAGTTCAGCGCGTTGCGCCGCTCCTCGCGTTGCAGTTCCAGGGTCAGGACATCGCCGTCTCTGGTCACACCAATCATGCGGCCAGCCTATATACGCTCAAGCCGTGAGTCGGATCGGCGCCCGCGCGCTTCGTGATGCAGTGCTCGACGAGGGCTCGTTCCAGAGCTGGGACGCCCCGCCCCTTGAGATCGCCCGATCTGCGGATTACCAGCGCGAACTGGCCGAAGCGTCGGCGAAAACCGGGCTCGACGAATCCGTGCTGACCGGGGAAGGCACCATCTTCGGCCGCCGCGTGGCCGTGGTGGCCTGCGAGTTCGACTTCCTGGCCGGATCGATCGGCGTGGCCGCCGCCGAGCGGATCACCACCGCCGTGACGAGAGCCACAGCCGAGGGGCTGCCGCTGCTGGCCTCACCCAGCTCCGGCGGGACCCGCATGCAGGAAGGCACGGTGGCGTTCCTGCAGATGGTCAAGATCGCCGCGGCCGTCGAACTGCACAAGCAGGCGCACCTGCCCTACCTGGTGTACCTGCGCCACCCCACGACCGGCGGCGTGTTCGCCTCCTGGGGTTCGCTGGGGCATGTCACAGCCGCCGAGCCGGGTGCGCTGATCGGCTTCCTCGGCCCGCGGGTGTACGAGCACCTGTACGGCGAACCCTTCCCCGCCGGCGTGCAGACCGCCGAGAACCTGCATGCCCACGGCGTCATCGACGGGGTCGTGCCCCTGGCGTTGCTGCGCGACACCCTGGACCGCACGCTGCGGGTGGTCGCCGATCCGCCCGGGCCGCCTCCTGCCGCTCCCGAGCCTGAACCGCTGCCCGACGTGCCGGCCTGGGAATCGGTGCTGGCGTCGCGACGGCCGGATCGCCCCGGAGTCGGCTATCTGCTGCGACACGGCGCCACCGACCGGGTGCTGCTGTCCGGCACCGAGCGGGGCGAGGCCGCCACGATGCTGCTGGCGCTGGCCCGGTTCGGCGGGCAACCCGCGGTGGTGCTGGGCCAGCGCCACAGCGAGGGTGGGCTGGTCGGGCCGGGCGCCCTGCAGGAGGCGCGACGCGGCATGGCGTTGGCGGCCGGACTGCAGCTGCCGCTGGTGCTGGTGATCGACACACCGGGCCCGGCCCTGTCGATCGAGGCCGAGCAGGGCGGGCTGGCCGGTGAGATCGCCCGCTGCCTGGCCGAATTGGTCACGCTGGACACCCCGACCGTGTCGGTGCTGATGGGTCAGGGCAGCGGCGGGCCCGCGCTGGCGATGGTGCCCGCCGACCGGGTGCTGGCCGCCGCGAACGGCTGGCTGGCGCCGCTGCCACCCGAGGGTGCCAGCGCGATCGTCTACCGCGATACCGCACACGCCGCGGAACTGGCTGCCGCGCAAGGAGTTCGCTCGACGGATCTGGTGCGGGCCGGCATCGCCGACGCGATCGTCCCCGAACATCCCGATGCCGCCGACGAGCCACGGGCCTTCACCCAGCGGCTGTCCACGGCCATCGCCGGCGAGCTCGCCCAATTGCGTGCGGTGCCCGCCGAGCAGCGATTGCGGACCCGGCTCGACCGCTATCGGCGGATCGGGCTCTGAACTCCGCCGAGACTCACATGAGGGACAAAACCGGCGCCGGATTTGTCCCTGGTGTGAGTCTCGATGACTCAGACTTCGATCG
This sequence comes from Mycobacterium sp. 134, assembly GCF_048282715.1. Classification (NCBI taxonomy): domain Bacteria; kingdom Bacillati; phylum Actinomycetota; class Actinomycetes; order Mycobacteriales; family Mycobacteriaceae; genus Mycobacterium; species Mycobacterium sp. 134. The sequence goes on along the minus strand of NZ_JBLVUN010000008.1, from coordinate 1,126,442 downwards.
GCGGGTGCAACCTGTCCATGGTGTACTGCCGGTCTCTTCGCGCGGCCCACGAACTGCCGGCCAGCGATGCCACCAGGACACCGAACAACACCGCGATCGCGATCCACAGCCGTGAGTCGATCCCGCCCACGATCAGTTGGCGAAGGCCGTTGACCGCGTAGGTCATCGGGTCGACCGGGTGCAGTATCTGGAACGGTTTGGCCGTGGTCTCCACCGGATAGATGCCACCGGCCGAGACCAGTTGCAGCATCAGGAAGGCCAGCGTCACCACCCGGCCCACCGACACCCCGAACAGAGCGTTGAACGCCTGGATCAGGGCCAGGAACGTGCCCGCGACCAACAGCAGGAACGCCACGGTGGCCAGGGGGTATCTGGCTTGCAGGCCCACGCCGAAGTGCACCACGGCATACATCACCACAACCTGGCAGAACACGATCAGCAACGCCGGCCAGTAGGAGGCCAGCACCACACGCAGCGCCCCCAACCCGTTGACCACCGGACGGGACTGCAACGGCTTCAACAACATCCAGATGATGAGTGCGCCGATGAACAGGGCCAGCGGCAGGAAGAACGGCGCGAAACCGGTACCGAACGTGGCGGCCGGGTTGTGCGTCTGGATGTCCAGCGCCACGGGTGCGGCCAGGGTCCGCGCCACATCGGTGCGCTGCTGCGGGGTCCACGATGGGACCCGGGTCGAGCCTTCCTTGAGCGCGGTCGCCAGTTGCTGATTGCCGGCCTGAAGCTTCTCCGTACCTGCGGCCAGTTCGTCTGCCCCACTGGACAGTTGGTGCCCGCCGTTGGCCAGCTGCACCAGACCGCTGTTGAGCCGCTGGGCGCCGCTGTTGAGTTGGTGCGCACCGTCGCGCAATTTGACGACGTCGGAGCGCAGTCCTCCGGTGACCGCCTTGGTGATGAACACCCGCAGCTTGCTGTTCGGGTCGCCCAGCTCGTTCTCCAACTGGGTGGCGTTGTCACGCAACCGGATCAGACCCTCATCGGTGGTCGGATCCAGCCCGCGAGCCTGCAGCAGCCGTTGCGCACCGGCCAGGAACTCCCCGGTGTCGCGCACCGTGGGGTCGGGGCTGTTGCGCAAGATGCCGACCGCCTGATCGACGATCGCCGCGGCCTGGGCCTGATCGATGTTCAGCGCAGCGATCCGATCGGTGGTCGAGCGCACCGCACCCGAGAGCCGCTGTGCGGCCATGCCGACCTCGTTGGGGTCCAGGCCGAGTCCGCTGACCCGGTCCAGCACGGTCAGCAACGGATCGGTCGCCGTGTCGACCGCCGTCGACAACTGCCGGGTGCCCGCGGCCAACTGCGCAGACCCGTCGCGTGCGGTGACCAGACCCGTGGTCAGGGCGTCGGCGCCGGCCGACAGCCGGTGCGCGCCGTCGTTGGCCGCCGCGCTGCCCGTGGCCAACTGCTGCGCACCGTCGGCCGCCTTCACCAGTCCTGATCCGGCATCCGTCAGCCCGGTCAGCACGGTGCCGAGCGTACGTTCGCCGATCTTGGCGTTGATCTGGTTGATCACCTCACGGGCGGCATTCTGGCCGATGATCGAGCCCAGGTAGTTGTTGGCATCGTTGAACGTGAAGCGCACGTCGGCCTGATGGGGCGACCCACCCGACGGAGATGTGATGCTGGTGCTGAAATCCTGCGGCAGCGTGATCGAGAAGTAGTACTTGCCGCTGGCCACGCCGTCGGCCGCCTCCTGTGCCGAAACCCTGTGCAGCTGAAGCTGACCCGAATCCACCAGCGCATCAGAGACCTCATCGCCGGCCCTGATCTGCTGTCCCTCCGCGACGGCGCCCGTGTCTTCGTTGACCAGCGCCACCGGGACCTTGTTCACCTCACCGAACGGGTTCCAGAACGCCCACAGGTACATCGCGCCGTACAGCAGCGGCAGCAGGATGACCGTTACGAGCGCGATCCGCGGCATCGTGCCGCGCGAGAAACGTTTGAGGTCAGTGCCCAACGACATTCCGGCTAGCACGGCTATTCGCCACCTTTCTGCGAACCGGCCAGCTCGGCCAGCGTCGTGTTGGGCACTGTCACCTGCGCGCGCATCGCCGCGGCGAGATGGCCGGGCACCCCGTTGACCGTCGCGGTGATCACGGTCTGTTTCTCCCCCAGCGCGATCAGGCGCCCCAGCAGGATGTCCCGGTTGCGGTCATCGGTGAGGTGGTCCAGGTTGCCGACCACCAGCAGCGGCGGGGTCGAGGTGTTGGCCAGCGCGATGCGCAACAGGATCTGATCGAGCTCGGTGAGTCCGTCGAAGTACGCGGTCAGCGACGGCAATGGCAGATCGCCGAACACCGGTGCGCACATGGCGGCCAGGGCGTCTTCGTCGGCCCGGCCCACCAGGGTGTACCAGGGCGCGTCCCACCGGCGTTGCTCGGTCACCAGGTCGCGCACCGTCACCGACTCGGACACCGTGTCGAGTTCATCGATCCCGGCCAGGGCGGCGGAACGGAAGATGTCGGTGGCGCGGGTACGCCCGAATACCGTCAGCTGCCCGCGCGCCGCCTTCATCCGCCCGGCCAGTGTCATCAGCAGAGCGGTACGACCGGTGCCCGCCGGTGCCACCAGCACCGTGACGCCACCTTCGTCGATGTCGAGGTCGACAGGCCCGTACACCGGGCCCCAGGGACCGTGCATGCTGATCGCGCGTGCAGTGATCGCCGACGGCTTTTGCTCGTCCTCGCCGGCATCAGGCTCTGGACTTTGCTCAGGCATAGGCACATCACAACACATCCGGCGGGTCCGCACAGGCAACCGGAATCCCCGCTGCCCTGCCGATTCATGGGTGAACCCTGCGAAAACACTTGGAGGCTCGGGGTGACGACCGTCACGCCCACGACTCGATGTGCCATTACCGAACTGACACAACCGATTTGGGAGCCGAGAACCGACAGCGAATCGGGTTGACAATCGACTCGTGTACGGTTCTAATGAAACCGCGCTTCGTTAGGTGAGGCTCCTACACGAACACAGGCCACTGATCCGACGACGTCGAGAGACGCCCAGGGTTAGGACAGGTCTTCCCGGCCTAAGGGATGACCCGAAGTGGCTTCCCACCTCTGGTGGGACACGTCGTGTAGTGCCAAAGCTCTGATGAGGAAGTGCTCGCACCGGTCAGCGTGCCTGGCCATGTGCCCAACTTCCTCTTCAGCGTGTTTGCATCTGACGATTGCGTCAAGATCAGCGGCGTTGCGTACGCCCGACAGCGAGGAGGTGATGACGACATGACGTCAGGCGACAGTCCGTATCCCAGTCGTATTCGAAAACGTCTGTCCATAAACACCTTTCCGCTGTCGATGACTGCCTAGGTTCGCCACCCGGGCACCCGCGGGTGGCCTGATGCCGCATGCGTATCGACCCGGAGAGCTCCGATTGAACTGGAGATGATCCGATGCAGCGCAACACCTTTCTTCGTCATGCCCAGAGCGTGGTCAAGGGCCCCATCGCGTGGATCCACACGCGTGCGTCGCTGACCCCGCAGGAGCGGCACAACCTGAGGATGAGCAGCACCCCGGTGGCGGTCCTGACCGCGTCCCTGGGTGGCGGCTCGCACACCGCCCGATAACCGGGTAGTCCCAGATTCCTTTTATTCGACCGTCTTTCACCTCTTCACCGGCGTGAACTGACACCTCCCAAAACCGCGCGCCACCTCAAGTCTCACCGAATCTCGTCTTGCTCCAGCCGATTCGGTGCGACTTGTGGTGCGCGCTCACCACCGACAGGAGCAGCCAGATGAACACCGCTGTCGACCAGAGCACCCTGACACCAACCGAGCACGACGGCCGCAGCCTGTCCCTGCGCGCCGCCGCCGAAGCGCACAACGAAGTCGAGGTCACGCTGGCGAACGTCGGGGGCCACCTCGACGGCCTGACCTCCGAGGACGCCGCCGAACGCCTCGCCGACGACGGCCCCAACGAGGTCGCCCACGACAAGGCCCCTCCGGCGCTGCTCCAGTTCCTGGAGGCCTTCAAGAACCCGTTCATCGCGGTGCTCCTGGCGCTGGCCGCGATCAGCTCGGTGACCGACATCTACCTTCCGATGCACGCCGGGCAAGAGCCGGACTACACCGGCGTGCTGATCATCGTGACCATGGTCGCGCTCAGCGCCCTGCTGCGGTTCTGGCAGGAATACCGCTCCGGCAAGGCGGCCGAGACGCTCAAGGCGATGGTGCGAACCACCGCGACTGTGCGGCGCCGGGCCGCCTCAGATGCCACACCCGAACTCATCGAGATCCCGATGGCGCAGGTGGTCACCGGAGACATCGTGGCGCTGTCGGCCGGCGACATGATTCCCGCCGACCTCCGCCTGCTCGATTCCCGCGACCTGTTCGTCAGCCAGGCGGCCTTGACCGGTGAGGCCCTGCCGGTGGAGAAGTACGACACGCTCGGCGCGGTGGCGGAGAAATCCGCGACCGTGGTCGCCGACGACGAGACCGGCCCACTAGAGCTGCCCGGCATCTGCTTCATGGGCACCAACGTGGTGAGCGGGACGGCCACCGCGATCGTCGTAGCGACCGGCGTACACACCTATTTCGGCTCGCTGGCCAAGGCGATCGTGGGCTCTCGCGCCGAGACCGCCTTCGACCGCGGCGTCAACAGCGTCAGCTGGCTGCTGATCCGGTTCATGTCGGTGATGGTGCCGATCGTGTTCTTCATCAACGGTTTCACCAAGGGCGACTGGCCCGAGGCGTTCCTGTTCGCGCTGGCCGTCGCGGTCGGGCTCACCCCGGAAATGCTGCCGATGATCGTATCGTCCAATCTGGCCAAAGGTGCGGTCGCGCTGTCACGCCGCAAGGTCGTGGTCAAGCGGCTCAACGCCATCCAGAACTTCGGCGCGATGGACGTGCTGTGCACCGACAAGACCGGCACGCTCACCCAGGACCGGATCATCCTCGAGCATCATGCCGACGTCCGGGGCGATCGCGACGACAACGTGCTCGCCTTGGCCTGGCTCAACAGCTTTCACCAGAGTGGCGTCAAGAATCTGATGGACCGCGCCGTGCTGCACTTCGCCGACGGGACACCCGAAGCGCTGCTTGCTGCCTCGACCTACCGCAAGGTCGACGAACTTCCGTTCGACTTCGAACGCCGCCGGCTGTCCGTCGTCGTGCAGGACGTCGAGCGCAATCATCTGCTGGTCTGCAAGGGCGCGGTGGAGGAAATGCTGGCGGTGTCGACCCAGGTGTGGGACGGCACGGCTTGCCGGCCGCTCGACGAGGCCGACCGCGAGGCGCTGGCAGACACCGCGCGCGCCTTCAACCGCGACGGGTTCCGCGTGCTGCTGGTGGCCACCCGGGAGATCCCGCGCATCGAACGCACCCACCGATACCGCATCGAGGACGAGAAGGACCTCGTCGTTCGCGGATTTCTCACCTTCCTCGATCCGCCGAAGGACACGGCCGCCCCGGCCATCACGGCACTGGCCGAACACGGCGTCACCGTGAAGGTCCTGACCGGCGACAACGAGGTCGTCAGCGCCAAGATCTGTCATGAGGTGGGGCTCGATCCCGGACGGCCGATTCTCGGACCCCAGATCGACAGCCTCGACGATGAGGGGCTGCGACAAGTCGTCGACGAGACAACCGTTTTCGCGAAGCTGACCCCACTGCAGAAGTCCCGGGTGCTGCGGGCCCTGCAGGCCAACGGGCACACGGTCGGTTTCCTGGGCGACGGCATCAACGACGCACCCGCCCTGCGTGATGCGGATGTGGGCATCTCGGTCGACACCGGCACCGACATCGCCAAGGAATCGGCGGACATCATCCTGCTCGAGAAGAGCCTGATGGTGCTCGAACAGGGCGTGATCAAGGGCCGCGAAACCTTCGGCAACATCATCAAATACCTGAACATGACCGCCAGTTCGAACTTCGGCAATGTGTTCTCGGTATTGGTGGCCAGCGCTTTCATCCCGTTCCTGCCCATGCTGGCGATCCACCTGCTGATCCAGAACCTGCTGTACGACATCTCCCAGCTGGCGCTGCCGTGGGACCGCATGGACAAGGAGTTCCTGCTCAAGCCGCGCAAGTGGGATGCCAGGAACATCGGCCGGTTCATGATCTGGATGGGGCCGACATCGTCGATCTTCGACATCACCACCTTCGCGGTGATGTGGTACGTCTTCGCCGCCAACTCACCCGAGATGCAATCGCTGTTCCAGTCGGGCTGGTTCATCGAAAGCCTGCTCTCGCAGACGCTGGTGGTACACATGCTGCGAACCCAGAAGATCCCGTTCATCCAGAGCACGGCAGCGTTGCCGGTGCTGCTGGCGACGGGTGCGGTCTGTGTGCTCGGGATCCTCATCCCGTTCTCGCCGCTGGGGGCGGCCGTCGGATTGCAGCCGCTGCCGTGGGCGTACTTCGGGTGGCTCGCCGCGACGCTGGTGTCCTACTGCGTCCTGGCTCAGACCGTCAAGACCATCTACATCCGCAGGTTCGGTCAGTGGTTCTGACGATCTGAGGTGCCGCCGATCGCGCCGGGGCCGGCGCGATCGGCGGCATTCTGGATGTGCGGAACCTCTGCGACCTCCGGTCAGCCGATGAGCACTCCGGGGTTGAGGACGCCGGCCGGATCGAGAGCGCGCTTCGCAGCGGTGAGGGCCGCCGCGAACGGGTCCGGCCGCTGCTGGTCGTAGCCGGGCCGATGGTCGCGGCCGACCGCGTGATGATGGGTGATGGTGGCACCGTTTTCGACGATCGCTGCCGACACCACCGCCTTGATCTCGTCCCACTGCGCGACGGTGCTCCCCCACCGGCCCGGGGCGTAGATGCCGTAATACGGGGCCGGACCGTCGGGATAGACGTGGGTGAAGCGGCAAGTCACCACCCCGCCACCGCAGACCTGATCCAGCGCGTCCCGGGCCGCCGCAGTCACGGCGTGGTGCAGCGACTCGAATCCGTCCCAGGTGCAGGCGGTTTCGAAGGTTTCGACGATCATCGAGCGGCGAGCGAGGGCGTCGCGCTGATACGGCATCCGCAGGAACGACGACCGCCACGTCGCCGCCGAGTCGTCGGTGGTGCCATCTCTGCTTCGCCGAGCGGTCACGACACCGCCGTGCTCGGCCGCCAGTTGCACCGCCCGGTCGAGCCAGGTGTCCACCGGATGGTCGGCGGATTCGAAGGCCACCAGAAGCAACCCGCCGGCGGTGGCCACCCCGGCGTTGATGAACGCCTCGGCGGGATCGAGCAGGCGACAGTTGGACGGGTACAGGCCGGCCTGCGCGATCGCGCGGGTCGCGGCGACCGCGCCGGGGTGATCGTCGAACGTGATCGACGCGGTGACCTGCCAAACGGGGCGGTCCTGCAGGCGCATCCACGCCTCGGTGATGATGCCCAGAGTGCCCTCGGATCCGAGGAACATGCGGTCCGGTGACGGACCGGCGCCGGAACCGGGCAGGCGCAGTGACGAGCTGATGCCCGTGGGCGTGACGACGCGGATGGCCTCGGTGAGATCGTCGATATGCGTGTAGAGGGTCGCGAAATGCCCGCCGGCGCGCGTCGCCAGCCAGCCGCCGAGCGTGGAGTAGGCGAACGACTGCGGGAAGTGGCGCAGCGTCAGGTCGTGCCCCCGCAGCTGGTGCTCCAGCGCGGGCCCGTAGACACCGGCCTGGATGCGGGCGGCACGGCTGGTCCGGTCGATCTCCAGCACCCGGTCGAGTGCGCCGAGATCCATTGATACCGAAGGGCCGTCGAAGCGCGGTTCGACTCCGCCGACCACTGAACTGCCGCCGCCGTACGGGATCACCGGTATCGCCGACCCCGAGCACCAGTCCAGCAGATCGATCACGTCCTGCTCGGTGCCCGGACGGGCGATCAGATCGGGCACGTACTCGACCTGTCCGAGCAGATTGCGCACCACATCGCGGAACGCCTTGCCCCGGGCGTGCGACAGCCGGTCGATCGGGTCGTCGCTGCACATTTGCGCGAGAGCCGTCGGCGGCGCCACCCGGGAGGCCGGCACCGCGAGCGTCGCCGGGTCCGGTGGGGCGTGGTCGGTGAGATCGTGACCGGGCAGCATCGCCGCGGTCCGGGCCATCAGCTCGGCCGTCTCGTTCGGCGTGAGTTCATCGGCCGTGGCACCCCAACCCCACCACGAGCGAGACATGTTGGTGGTCAAGATACTTCAGCTCCGTTTGCTATCGCGGTCAGAATGCGTTCACTGCGCCGCGTCATGTCCTCGGCGGTGCTGTCGGGGTGGTTCAGCCACCAATTGACCATCGCGGTGACGGCACTCATCCAGATATCGGCGAGCACCGCCAGGTCGTCGACGTCGTCGAGCGCCCGCAGGTCGGCGAGTCTGGCGACCCCGCGCGCGGCCTGATCGGCGATCGTGCCGCGAATACGCCGCGCGGCCTCGTGCGCGGCACTCCCGGGCGGGACGGTGCGATCGTTGACGACGTTCCAATCGTGCGGCCGGGGCCGCAGGGCCGTGAAGATCGCGGCGAGGGTGTCGCGAGCCATGTCCAGCGGTGCTCCACCGGCGGCCAGCACCTGCTCGATCCGGTCGATCAGATTGGCACCTGCCCGCTCGACGCAGGCGACGTAGAGCCCGTCCTTGGAACCGAAGTAGCTGAGCACCATGGGCTTTGAAACCCCGGCCCGGGCGGCGACGGCCGACAGAGCAGCACCCGCGTAACCGTCCTGCCCGAACTCCTCGGTTGCGGCATCCAGGATCAGCTGTTCACGCTGCGCCCGCGGCACGCCCTTGGTCCCGACCACACTGGTCATTATCCCGGCACTCATCCGACGCGCACCGGAACGTCCTCGTCGGCGCGTTTCGGCTGCCATCCCGGCGGGCCGAACACGTGCCCGAGTTTGTCGCGCCAGCGCCGGGCCGCCCGTACGTCGCGGATGATGCTGCGGTACTCGTGATACTGCAGTTCGAGCAGGTTGTACGTGTCCACCTGCTTGGTCAAACCATAAGTGGGTGTGTGCAGTTCGCCCTGGAACGTGCCGAACATCCGATCCCAGACGATCAGGAAGCCACCGTAGTTACGGTCGAGATACTCCGCGTCACTGCCGTGGTGCACCCGGTGGTGTGACGGTGTGTTGAACACGAACTCGATCGGCCGCGGGAGTCGTCCCACCATCTCGGTGTGCGTGAAGAACTGATAGATCAGGTTGAACGCGAAGGCGACAAAGATGGTCCAGGGCGCAAAGCCGAGCAACGGCAGAGGCAGCCAGAACAACGGTTCGATCCATGGATTCCACTTCTGCCGCAGAGCGGTACCCAGGTTGAAGTACTCGCTGGAGTGGTGCGCCTGGTGAGCCGCCCAGGCGATCCGTACCCGATGCGAGAAGCGGTGGTACCAGTACCACAGGAAGTCGACGAGTACGAAGAGCAGAACCCAGCTCCACCACGCGGTGGTCGGGATGTGCCAAGGCGCCAGGTAGGTCCACAGCAGACCGAACGCCACCAGGATGGCGAGCTTGTACGCACCGAAGACCACCAGAGCACCGATGCCCATCGACATACTGGTGCGGGTGTCGATCGCCGAGTAGCCGCTCCGGGCCTCATGCCGTCCCGCGGCCTTCAGCAGCGCCGCTTCCAGAATGACGAACACGATGAAGAACGGCACGGCATAGAGGACCGGATTCTCGATGTTTTGCCAGATTGTCTGCAGTGTCTGCACTACCCACCTCCGATATGACCGATCGTTAAGTTACCGATCGGTCATATCAGGGTCAACCCATGCGGGTCGTGAGGTACGGCACACAATGGGCAGATGACCGAGTCAAGGACCTACCCGCCCGGTGTCCCCTGCTGGGTGGACACCGATCAACAGGATGTGGCTGCCGCCCAAGGCTTTTACGGTCGGCTGTTCGGCTGGACGTTCGAGAACGTGCTGCCCGAGGACGCCGAGGAGACGTACCTGATCGCCACACTGGACGGTCAGGACGTGGCCGCGATCGCGTCGGCGCGGACCGGGGACGAGATCGCCTGGAACACCTATGTCGCGGTGGCCGATGCCGACGCCACGGCGGCCGCCGTGAGCGCTGCCGGAGGGACCGTGACGAGCGGGCCCGTCGACGCGGGACCCGGTGGGCGGCAGGCCGGTTGCGCCGATCCTCGCGGTGCGCACTTCAAGCTGTGGCAGCCCCGGCGGCGCCTCGGTGCCCAGCTGGTCAACGTTCCCGGCGCCTGGAATTTCAGCAACCTGCAGACAACGGACCCGCAGGCTGCCGGGGCCTTCTACGGGCCATTGTTCAACTGGGAGTTCGATGTCGCCGGCGGCGCGGCGATGATCCGCCGTCCGGGATATGGCGATCACCTGGCCTCCACCATCGACCCCGGCATCTTGGAACGCCATGCCGCCCCGGGTACCCCGCCCGGGTTCTCCGACGCGATCGGCTGGACGGGGCAGTTGTCCGACGAGCAGCAGCCCGAGCACTGGCAGGTGGTGTTCGCAGTGGCGAACCGCGACGAGTCCGCGGCACTGGCCGAAAAGCTGGGCGCCACCGTAGTTTTCAGCTCGGACACCGAGTGGACCAACACCGCCCTGATCAAGGACCCGCAGGGCGCGCCACTGGTCCTGAGTCAGTTCATCCCGCCGACGGGCTGATCACCGAGCGATGCCGGGTGCGGTAGGTCAGCACAGCCGCGGCGATGATCACCTCGAGCAGGGCCAGCAGCGTCGCCGTCGTCATCAACGCCGAGGCCTGGACAGGGGCCGCCACGGTGTGGTGATGCATCGGCATCGGGGTGTGCAGGGCGATCATCGCCAGGCTCATCAACGCGATCGTGCACCAGACTGCGGGGGTGCCGCTGCGCCACAGGTGACCCGCGCAGTACAGACAACCCACGATCATCGCCGCGAGCACCACGGCGGCCACCGGGTTGGCGGTCGCACCGAGCATCACCACGTGCAGCCCTGCCGAACTCACGGCCAGCAGGGCACACGTCCGGCGCCCGAGAACACTGCAGGCGTACGCGGCCGACATAGCTCCATCGTGGCAGCAATGGCAAGCCTGCGCTGCCCGAAACGGGTATGGGCAGCGAAAAGCCCGGTACGTATTCGGGTTCCGCCGTAGCGTCTGCCCTATGACCCACTTCAAAGCCCGGCTGACCCGGTCGCCACTGGTGATGGGCACATTCCTTCTCACCGTCGCGCTGATGGCCGCATGTTCGACCAACACGAACTCGACTGATACGACGACAGACACGGCCGGAGGTGCCAAGGGCGAATCGGCGGCGAGCCGCGTCGTGGTGATCACCACCGGGGGGACCATCGCGACGAGCACCGACGCCAACGGTGTGCGCCGCCCGACGGTCAGCGGTGCCGATCTGGCGGCCGGGCTCGACGTCCAGGTCATGGATGTGATGAAGAAGGACAGTTCGCAGCTCACCCCGGCCGACTGGGATGTGATCGGAGCGGCGGCCAAGAAGGCGGTGGCCGACGGCGCTTCCGGTGTGGTGATCACCCACGGCACCGACACGATGGAAGACACCGCGATGTGGCTGGACGTCACCTACAACGGGCCGGCACCGATAGTGCTGACCGGGGCGCAACGCAGCTCCGACGCCCCGGATGCCGACGGGCCGACAAACCTGCGGGACGCGCTGACCGTGGCGTCCAGTCCCGCCGCGCGCGACCAGGGCGTGATGATCATGTTCGCCGGCGACGTCTTTCAGGCCCTGGGGACCCACAAGGTGAACACCCAGGATCTCCACGCGTTCGGCGGCACCCCGCCGATCGGGTCCGTCGCCGACAACACCTTCAGGCTGGACCACCCTGCGCAGCGGCTGTTCCTCGGTGAGGTGCCCGCGGTCAGTGCACCACGGGTCAACGTCGTCGCGGCCTACCCCGGCGACGGCCCGGGCCCCATCGATGCCGCCGTGGCCGCGGGAGCGCGCGGAATCATCGTGGAGGCACTGGGATCCGGCAATGCCGGCGACGGCGTGGTGGACGCGGTGCGCCGGCACGCACCGGCCGGGGTGGCGTTCGGCATCTCCAGCCGCGTCCCGGACGGGGAGGTCATCGCCGAATACGGTCCCGGCGACGACATGGTCAAGGCCGGCGCGGTGATGGTCCCCCATTTGCGGCCGAGTCAGGCGCGGGTGCTGGTGATGGCGGCACTGGCCACCGGAAAGCCGGTGGGCGATGTGATCAAGCGCTGGGGTTGACCATCTGAAAGCTAGCTGTCGCCGAGGCCGAGGAGTTTGACGCTCTCGTCCCGCATGTCGACCTTGCGGATCTTCCCCGTCACCGTCATCGGGAATTCCTCCACGACAACGACATAACGCGGGATCTTGTAGTGGGCCAGCTTCCCTGAGGCGAATGCCCGCAGCGCCTCGGCGTCCAGCGGCGCACGGCCCGGTTTCATCCGGACCCACGCGCAGACCTCCTCGCCGTACTTGGCGTCAGGTACGCCGATCACCTGGGCGTCGTCGATGTCGGGATGGGTATAGAGAAACTCCTCGATCTCACGGGGATAGACGTTCTCGCCGCCGCGGATCACCATGTCCTTGATCCGGCCGACCACCGTGCAGTAGCCGTCCCCACGCATCACCGCCAGGTCCCCGGTGTGCATCCAGCCGTCGGTGTCGATGGCCTCCGCGGTTTTCGCTGGCTCATCCCAGTAGCCGAGCATGACCGAGTAACCGCGGGTGCAGAACTCGCCGGGCTCCCCGCGCTCGACCGTCTCGCCGGTGTCCGGGTCGACGATCTTGACCTCGATGTGCGGATGGGCGCGACCGATGGTGGCGGTGCGGCGCTCCAGATCGTCGTCGACCAGCGTCTGACACGACACCGGTGACGTCTCGGTCATGCCGTAACAGATCGCCACCTCGGCCATGTGCATGTCTGCCACCACGTGCTTCATCACCTCGACGGGGCACACCGAGCCCGCCATGATCCCGGTCCGCAGTGAGGACAGGTCGAATCCGGCGAAGTCGGGATGCCCGAGCATGGCGATGAACATCGTCGGTACCCCGTACAGCGCGGTGCACTGCTCGGATTCGACGGCGGCCAGCGTGATGCCGGGATCGAATCCCGGTGCGGGGATGACGATCGTCGCACCGTGGGTCAGCGCACCGAGGTTGCCCATCACCATGCCGAAGCAGTGGTAGAACGGCACCGGGATACACACCCGGTCGCCGCGGTCGAAATTGATCAGCCCTCCGACGAAGAACCCGTTGTTCAGGATGTTGCGATGGCTCAGCGTCGCACCCTTGGGGAATCCTGTTGTCCCCGAGGTGTACTGGATGTTGATCGGGTCGGTGTTGGACAGCTCACCCGTCCGCGCCCGCAATTCATCCTCGCCGGCCTGCTCGATGTGCAACCGGTCCCAATCCAGGGTGCCGAGGAAGATGATGTCTTTCAGCGCCGGACATTCCGCCTGCACCTCGGCCACCATCGTCACATAGTCGGAGGACTTGAACGCGGTGGCCGACACCAGCGTCCGAATGCCGGATTGCTTGAGTACGTAGGCCAGTTCGTGGGTGCGGTACGCCGGGTTGATGTTGACCAGGATCGCGCCGATCTTGGCCGTCGCGAGCTGAAGCATCACCCATTCGGCACAGTTGGGCGCCCAGATCCCGACGCGGTCGCCCTTCTGCACGCCCAGCGCCATGAGACCACGTGCCACCGCGTCGACCTCGCTGTTGAGCGCGGCGTAGGTCCAGTGCCGCCCGGTGGCCACCTCGACCAGCGCGTCGGCGTCGGGCCCGGCCGCAACCATGCGCTCGAAGTTCGCCCCGATGGTCTCTTCGAGCACGGGTACATCGGCGGGGCCGGCGTCGTAGGACTTCATCCCAGTAGATCCTCGTATCGGAATTCGGTGGAAATGGGTTGGCCCGCTTCATGGGCCGCGTCCTCACGCTTGCGCAACTCGACGCGGCGGATCTTGCCCGAGATCGTCTTGGGCAGGTCGAAGAACTCCACCCGGCGCACCTTGAGGTAGGGGGCGAGATGGTCGCGGGCATAGGCCATGACCTCTTTCGCCGTGTCCGCGTTGGCTTCCCAGCCATCGGCCAGCGCGAGATACGCCTTGGGCACCGACAGCCGGGTGTCGTCGGGTTGCGGCACCACCGCGGCCTCGACCACGGCCGGATGCTCGATCAGCACGCTCTCCAACTCGAACGGCGACACCTTGTAGTCGCTGGACTTGAACACGTCGTCGGTGCGGCCGATGTAGGTGATGTAGCCGTCCTCGTCCCGGCCGGCGACGTCGCCGGTGTGGTAGTAACCGCCGGCCATCACGGCCTCATTGCGTTGGGGGTCACCGAGATAGCCGGTCATCAGGTTGCGCGGGTGCGCGGCCAGGTCCAGGCAGATCTCCCCCTCGTCGGCGAGCGTCGACGTGATCGGATCCACCAGTACCACCGAGACGCCCGGCATCGGCCGGCCCATAGATCCCGGTTTCACCGGCTGGCCGGGGGTATTGCCGACCAGCAGCGAGGTCTCGGTCTGGCCGAACCCGTCGCGAATCGTCAGCCCCCAGGCCTTTTCCACCTGGGCGATCACATCCGGGTTCAGCGGCTCACCGGCGCCCAGGATCTCCCGCAGCCCCTCGGGCCGCTCCCCCAGGTCGGCCTGGATCAGCATGCGCCACACCGTCGGCGGTGCGCAGAACGTGTTGACCGTGGCCCGCCGCAACTGACCCAGCAGGGCTGCCGCATCGAAGCGCGCGTAGTTGTAGACGAAGATCGTCGCCTCGGCGATCCACGGTGCGAAGAAACAGCTCCAGGCGTGCTTGGCCCAGCCGGGCGAGCTGATCGCGAGGTGCACGTCGCCGGGTTTGACGCCGATCCAGGCCATCGTGGTCAGGTGGCCGACGGGGTAGCTCACCTGGGAGTGCTCGACCAGCTTCGGCTTGCTCGTGGTGCCGGAGGTGAAGTAGATGAGCATCGGGTCGTCGACCGTGGTGCACGCCTCGAACCGCTGCGGTGCCACGTCCTGCGCGTCGGCGTAGCGATGCCAGCCCGTCGGCGTCTCACCGACCGCGATCCGCACGTAGTCGCCGGGCACCTCGGCGAACTTGACCGCATCGGCGGTGTTGGCCACGACGAACCGCGCGCCGCCGCGGGCGATGCGATCGGACAGGTCCGCCGGCCCCAGCGCCCCGGTCGTCGGCATGATGACCGCGCCCAGCTTGGCGATGGCCAGCATGGCCTCCCACAACTCGACCTGATTGCCGAGCATCAACAGGACCCGGTCGCCCTTGCTCACGCCGAGTCCCTGCAGCCAGGCCGCGACGCGGTCGGAGCGCTGCGCCATCTCGGCAAAGGTCACCTGCTGTTCGGAACCGTCCTCCTCGACGATCCACAGCGCCGTGCGGTCGTTGCCCCTGGCGATGGCGTCGAACCAGTCGAGCGCCCAGTTGAAGGTGCCGCTGATCTGCGGCCAGGCGAATTCCTCGACCGCCTGGGCGTAGTCCGCGATGGTGGCAACCAGCTGGTCACGGGCACCGCGGTAGCGGTCCGTGTTGCTCGCGACGACATTCATGACAGTTATGCTCTACGTCACACTCGCCCGCCCGCTACCCCCGAAAGTGTGTACCGACGATGCGCCCCTGGTTATTGCGGCCCCGCGACGGTGACGCGGTACGCGCCGAGCTGCGCCGCATGGCCACCGATACCGGGCTTCCGCTGGCCTTCGGTGGGCAGGTGCACGACGACACCCTGCTGTTGAGCGAGTTCTTCGGCACCCGCACCGGCGCCATGCGCGGGCTCGCGGTGCTGCCCCGCGCCGGGCTGGGCGGGGCCAGCGTGGCGTCCCGCCGTCCCATCTCGGTGCCCGATTACCGGCGCTCTTCGACCATCACCCACGATTACGACGAGCCGGTGCTGACCGAGGGGATCCGCTCGATCCTGGCCGTGCCGGTGGTCGTCGACGGCACGGCGCGGGCCGTGCTCTACGGAGCGCACCGCACCAGCGCCCCGATCGGCGACCGGACCGCGGCCGCGATGGTGGCCTCGGCCCAGCGGTTGAGCGACGAGCTTCGCGTCCGCGACGAGGTGGACCGGCGCCTGCGGATGCGTGAGGCCGCGCTGACCAACTTCACCGATCAACCGGCAGACACCGAGCAGATCCGCGAGGTACACGCCGACCTGCGCCGGCTGGCTGCCGACACCCCGGACCTGGCCGGGCCGTTGCGCGAGCTCGCCGACCGGCTCGCGGTCGCCCTGCGCGGCGACCCGCCGGCCAGCGCCCCGCTGACCTCGCGCGAGGTTGACGTGCTGGCGCAGGTCGCCCTCGGGTGCACCAATGCCGAAGCAGCCCAGCGGCTTTCACTCAAGCCGGAAACCGTGAAGAGTTATCTGCGCAGCGCGGCAGCCAAGCTCGGCGCCCGCAACCGTCACGAGGCGGTCTCCAAGGCGCGACGGCTGCGCCAGATTCCCTGACCCCTCAGCCGGTACGCCGGACCAGGCGCTCGTAGCGCTGCCGGGCGGCCTGCGCACTGCCCAGCCCCAGCCCGAACGCGATGCGCTGCCAGGTGAATCCGCGTTGATGCGCGGCCAACAGCAGGAGCGCTTCGAGCTCGTCCAGGTCGAGGCGAACCTTCGGCATCAGCGTGAGCGCGGCCATCAGGTCGTCCTCGTCGATGTCCGGCTCGCCGGGTTCCGGGCTGAACGTTCCCCCGGCCAACGCCGCGACTATTCGGACAGCCTCGTGCGGCTCGACCATGTGCGCGTTGCTGCTTCGGGCCCGCCTGTCGGCGGTATCGGCATGACGCTCCGCGATTCGGAACAGCCCCGCGTACTCGCGATGAGCACGCTCGCGGCTGGGATTGGGCGGCTGCAGCGATTCGTTCGTCACGGCATCCAGAATGGTTTTTCAACATTTTGTTGTCAACATAATATTGATACCGCTGGACGCTCCGGCGCGACAGGATGGCCTACATGACCTCGAGCGACCAGTCGATCAATCCCTTCCGCATCGCAATTCCCGACGCCGATCTCGACGACCTCAAGCAGCGACTGAACCGGACCCGATGGCCCGAGGCCGAGTGCGTCGAGGACTGGACCCAGGGCATCCCGCTGGACTACACCAAGGATCTGGCGACCTACTGGGCCAACGAGTACGACTGGCGTGCCCGCGAAGCCGCCCTGAACCGGTTCGACCACTTCACCACCGAAATCGACGGCCTGGACATCCATTTCATCCACCAGCGATCCGGGCGCAAGGACGCGTTCCCACTGCTGATCACCCACGGCTGGCCCGGGTCGATCGTCGAATTCCACAAGGTCATCGAACCGCTGACCGAGGCCGGATTCGACGTGGTGTGCCCGTCACTGCCCGGCTACGGCTTCTCCGGCAAGCCGAGCTCACCGGGGTGGGGAATCGGGAAGATCGCGCAGGCCTGGGACACCCTGATGACGCGGTTGGGCTACGACCGCTACGGCGCGCAGGGCGGCGACTGGGGCGCCGCGGTGACGACGCAGATCGGCCGCAACGTGGGCTCGTGTGTGGGCATTCACGTGAACATGCCGATCGCGCAGCCACCGGCCGACGGCATCGGAGAGATGACCGAGGACCTGCAGGCGGCCCTGGCCCGGATCGAGTACTACCGCAAGTGGGACTCGGGCTACATGAAGCAGCAGTCCACCCGGCCGCAGACCGTGGGGTACGGGCTGGTGGACTCCCCCGTCGGTCAGCTGGCGTGGATCGTGGAGAAGTTCTGGTCGTGGATGGACTGCGACGGAAACCCCGAGAGCGTGGTGTCCAGAGACGAGATGCTCGACAACGTCATGCTCTACTGGCTCACCGCATCGGCGGCCTCGTCGGCGCGGCTGTACTGGGAAAGCGCCAACACCTTCGCCGGCGGCGAATATGTCAGCCTGCCCACCGGTATCGCGTCGTTCCCGCTGGAGATCCTGCGCGCCCCGCGCAGCTGGTGCGAGACCGGCTACAACGTCACCCACTTCACGACGATGCCGCGCGGCGGACACTTCGCCGCCTTCGAACAGCCGGAATTGTTCGTCGAAGATGTGAAGACATTCTTCGACACCGTGCGGTGAGGTACTAGCGTCTTGGGCATGGACCCGTTGGTGCATGCCCGTGCCGTCCAGGCCGTGATCTGGGGTATGCCCGCCGTCAACTTCGAGCTGCTGCGCGAAGCGGCAACCGGAGTCGGCGCGGGCGACAACCAGGTGGTGTTCTGGTCGAAACTGCTCGACTGGAAGAACCAGACCCTGACTCCCAACCCGGACACCGTGTACTTCTTCCCGTTCTACAACACCCAGGCCGGGCGGGTCGTATTGGAAATCCCACCCGCCGAAGGGGGTTCGATCACCGGGTCGGTGGACAACGGCTGGCAGGAGGCGCTCGAGGACGTCGGGCCCGCCGGAGTCGACAAGGGCAAGGGCGGCAAGTACCTGATCCTGCCGCCCGGGTTCGACGGCGAGGTTCCCGACGGTTACATCCCGCTGCCATCGGCGACGTACACCGGATTCGGGGCGCTGCGATCCAACATCGCCTCAAGCAGTGACGCCGATGTCACCGCGGCGGCCGAGTACGGCAAGCGCATCACGTGTTACCCGCTGGCGCATCCTTCACCGACCGCATTCGTCGACGCGTCTGGTGCGTTGTACGACAGCACGATTCCTTACGATCTGCGGTTCTTCGAACTGCTCCACCAGTTCGTCCAGCGCGAACCGTGGCTGCAACGGGACCGGGTGATGATCTCGGCGCTCAAGGCGATCGGTATCGAGAAGGGCAAGCCGTTCGAACCCGACGACGAATTGAAGCAGGTCCTGGAGGAGGCGGCCGCCGACGCACACGACTGGCTCGACGCCGGCTATCCACAGTGCTTCGCACCGCCGTACTTCGACGGAACTCACTGGGCGTTGCCCGCCCCGCCCGAGGTGGTGCAGGGCATGCAGAGCGGTTTCGCCGACCCGGCCAGCTACCCCGTCGACGAACGCGGCATCGTGTATTCGTTCGTCTACTTCAGTGCCAAACACCTTGGGCAGGGCCAGTTCTACGTGATGACGATCGCCGATGCCAACGGCCGGCCATTCGACGGCGCCTCCGCCTACCGGCTACGGGTACCTGCTGACGCGCCGGTCTCGCTGTACTGGTCGGCCACGGTGTACGACCGGGCGACCCACGCGCTGATCCGTGACCTGCCGTACGGGAGCCGCTCCTCACACCGGCCCGACCTCGTGACGAACCCCGACGGGTCCGTCGACATCTACTTCGGCCCGTCTGCCCCAGAAGGCAAGGAGTCCAACTGGATTCCGACAAAGCCCGACGGCCAGTTCGAGGTGCTGTTCCGGCTCTACGGCCCGAAACCCGCGCTGTTCGAAAAGACCTGGGCGCTTCCCGACATCGAAAAGCTGTAGCCGGCACCGTGAACGGCCTGCGCTGGCTGGGCATCGCGGTGATGGTCGTCGCCGTGGGCGGCGGCATGCTGTGGCTGTTGTGGCCGCAACCACGGACGCCGATCGTCGCCGAAGCGACCGCGGGTCCGTACCTGGTGCGCTTGAAAGACGATCCGCCGAAGGTCGGGGTTGGCCCGCTGATCATCGAAATCCTCGGCAGTGCAGGCGAAACCCCGACCCCGGATTCAGTGCGGTTCGAACCACGCATGCCGCAGATAGGCCTGACCGCGCCCGCCGTAGAGGCCACGCCGATAGGCAGAGATGACTACCGCGGCGAAATCGACCTGTCCACACCGGGGCGGTGGGACATCACCGTGCACATCGGCGCAGGCGCACAGACCTACGACGCCGTCCTGCACGTCACCGCCACGCGATAGGGGCTGACACCGTCAGGCCAGCGAATCGACCCAGGCCCGGTGCAACGCCGCATAAGCCCCGTCGGCCCGGTCGATGAGATCGGCCGGTGCGCCGTCCTCGATGATGCGGCCGTGCTCTAGGACGAGGACCCGGTCGGCGATCTGCACCGTGGAGAGCCGGTGCGCGATCACCAGCGCGGTGCGGTCGGCCAACACGGTTTCCAACGCGCGCTGCACCATTCGTTCGCTCGGAATGTCCAGTGAGGACGTAGCCTCATCCAGGATCAGTACCGCCGGATCGGCCAGGAATGCCCGGGCGAACGCCACCAGCTGACGCTGCCCCGCCGACAGCCGGCCACCGCGCTTGGCGACGTCGGTGTCATACCCGTCGGGCAATGTGTCGATGAAGCGGTCCGCACCGACCGCAGCGGCGGCCTCCCGCACTTGCTCATCGGTGGCCCCGGGTCGTCCGAACCGGATGTTGTCGGCGACCGTCCCGGAGAACATGAAGTTCTCCTGGGTGACCATCACGACGTGGCGGCGCAGTTCCGCCTGCGCAAGCTCGCGCAGATCCACACCGTCCAGCGTCACTGATCCGGCCGTGGGGTCGTAGAACCGGGCGATCAACTTGGCGATGGTGGTCTTGCCCGCGCCGGTGGTACCCACCAGCGCCACCGTCTGGCCGGCCGGCACCGAGAGTTCAAGCCCGGGCAACACCGGGCGCCCCGGCGCGTATTCGAACCGCACATCGTGGAACACGATGTCGCCCTTCGGGTCCGGCAATGCCACAGGCACCTCCGGATCCGCGATCGCGGGCTGCTGGGCCAGCACCCCGGCCAGCTTCTCCAGAGCCGAGGACGCCGACTGGAAGGTGTTGAAGAACTGCGAGATCTCCTGCATCGGTTCGAAGAACATCCGCAGGTACAGCAGGAACGCGGCCAGTGTGCCGATGGTCATCTCACCGTGCAGCACCCGAGAGCCGCCGTAGAGCAGCACCACGCCCGTGGTGAGGTTGCCGACGAGCTTGACGCCGGGCATGAAGATCGCCAGTAGCTTGAAGGTCTTCTCGTTGATCGCCCGGTACTCGTCGGCGACGTCGTCGAAGATCTCCTGGTTGCGCGGCTCGCGCCGGTAGGCCTGCACGGCCTTGATCCCGGTCATGGTCTCGACGAACTGCACGATCACCAGCGCCGCGCTCTCCCGCACCAGCCGGTAGGTCTTGCCCGACTCGTTGCGGAACCACCACACCAGGGCGACCAGGATCGGGAACGCCGCCAGGCACATCAGGCCCAGCCGCCAGTCGAGCGCGACCAGCAGGATCGCGGTACCGAACAATGTCAGCACCGCGGTGATCAGGCTGTCGAAACCGGTTTCCAGCATGTCCTGGATGGCCTCGACGTCATTGGTGGACCGGCTGACCACTCGGCCTGACGTATACCGGTCGTGGAAGGCCACATCGAGCTTGCCGAAATGGCGGAACACCCGCCGGCGCAACTCCAACAGCACCCGCTGCCCGACCCGGCCGGAGCGCCGCAGGAAGAACATGCGGCTGATCGCCTGCACGATCACCACCGCGCACAGCGTGCCGACGATGAGCATCAGCTCACGGGCCGGGCCGCCCTCCAGAATCGGCGGGATGCCCCGGTCGATACCGCGCTGAACCAGGATCGGAACCGAAAGCCGGGCAGCGTTTTCCACCACGACCACCAGCGCCAGCACGGCGACCGTCCACCGGTAGGGGCGCAGCAACGAGATGAGCAGCGCCCGGGCCTCCCGGCGCCGGGGCACGCTCTCGTCGATCGGAAGGGCGGACGCGCCGGCGGGTGTGCCGTCGGAGTCGTCCTGCTCGTCGTCGGTCAGCCGGCCACGCCATTGGGTGGTGGTCATCGGCGCTGCACCTCCGCCCCGAGATACGGTGGCTCGCCCACTTCGTCGATGGCCGCGCGCTCGGCCTGCCCGCGCTGCAACCGGCCCAGCTCCTCGTCGTCCTCCCATTCGCAACTGCGCTCGCTCGCGTCGTCGAGTTGGTCATCGGCGGCCAGCAGGTAGCGGTATTGCGGTACCCGCGTGAGCAATTCGGTGTGCGTCCCGATGTGAGTGATGGTGCCGTCCTGCAACAGGGCGACCTGGTCGGCCAGCAGCACCGTCGACGCGCGGTGCGCCACGATGATGCCCGTCACCCCGAGCAGGACACGCCCGAGAGCCTCCGTCACCACGGCCTCGGTATGCACGTCCAGCGCCGACAGCGTGTCGTCGAGCACCAGGATCTTGGGCGCCGCCAGGATCGCACGGGCCAGCGAAAGGCGTTGGCGCTGCCCACCGGACAGGCTCATACCCTGCTCGCCGATCCGGGTGTCCAGGCCGAACGGCAGGTCGTAGACGAACTGTGCGGCCGCGATCTCGATGGCCTGGCGCAACTGCTCGTCGGTGGCATCGGCACGGCCCAGCCGCAGGTTCTCCGCCACCGACATCGAGAACAGTGTCGGATCCTCGAACGCGGTGGCCACGGCCTGCCGCAGCACGGGCAGGCTCAGCTCCCTGATGTCGCGGCCGTCGATCAGGATCTGGCCTTCGGTTACGTCGTACAGCCGCGAGAACAACGCGGCCAGCACCGATTTGCCCGACCCGGTCGCGCCGACGAGCGCCAGCGTCTGCCCCGGTTCCACCACCACGTTGACGTGGCGCAAAGCCCATTCGTCCTCGCCGTCGGGGAACTTGAAGCCCACGTCCCGCAGCTCCAACCGTCCGCCGCGGGGCGCCTGCGACACCGGACCGTCGGCGATGTCGATCGGGGAATCGAAGATCTCGGCGATCCGGTTGGCCGCGGTGAACGACTCCTGAGTCATCGACAGCAGGAAACCGAGCGAGGCGATCGGCCACACCAGCGACAGCATCATCGTGATGAAGGCGACCAGGGTGCCCATCGTGACGTGGCCGTGGCCCGCCGCGTACGCACCGAACCCCAGCACCACGATCAGCGTGAGGTTGGGGATGACCTCCAGCAGCGTCCAGAACTTCGCCGACACACTGACCCTGGCGAACTGCGTCTCGTAGAGCTGCGTGGCCTGTTCGTCGAACCGGTCGAAGACGTAGTCCTCGCGACCGAAGGCCTTGACCACCCGCAGCCCGAGAGCGGCCTCCTCGACATGGGTTGCGACGTGGCCGGTCTGGTCCTGCGCCAGCCGCGACAACCGGGTGTACTCCCGCTCGAAATGCAGCACGGTCAGCGTGATCGGCACGATCGACACCAGCACCACCACACCCAGCGGCCAGTACATGGCCAGCAGGATCGACGTCACCACGACGATCTGCAGGGTGTTGAGGATCAGGAACACCAGCCCGAAGGACAAAAACCGGCGGATCGTGGACAGGTCGTTCATCACCCGCGACAGCAGCTGCCCGGACTGCCAGCGGCTGTGGAAGCTCATCGGCAGGATCTGCAGCCGCGCGTAGAGATCCTTGCGGATGTCGGCCTCGACGCCCATCGTGGCGCGGGCGACCATCCAGCGCCGGATGAACCACAGCACGGCCTCGGAGATGCCGACCGCCACCGCGGCCGAACCCAGTACCCACAGCCCGTGCGGATCCTGGTGGCGCACCGGACCGTCGATCACGGCCTTGGTCATCAGCGGAATCGCCACCGTCGCGGCCAGGCTGACCACCGCGACCACGATCATGACGATCCAGCGGGTCCGGTACGGCAGCAGATAAGGCAACAGCCGCCACAGATCTGAACTGGTCCGGATCCGCTTCGGTGATGGGGCGATCGCGGGCTGACTCACTGGTTCAATCTTCCCATCAGGGGCAAACGATTAACCTCATGCCGCCGGAACCTCCTCGGAGAACTGCGTGTCGTACAGCTCGGTGTAGCGGCCACCACGGGCGAGCAACTCGCGGTGGATGCCCCGTTCCACGATGCGACCGTCCTCGACGACCAGGATGAGATCGGCCGCGCGAACCGTGGACAACCGGTGTGCGATGACGATCGAGGTGCGCCCGCCCAGCGCCTCGGCGAGGGCCTGCTGCACCGCCGCCTCCGAGGCCGAGTCCAGCGACGCCGTCGCCTCATCGAGCACCACCACCCGTGATCGTCCCAACAGCAGGCGCGCGATGGTCAACCGCTGCCGCTGTCCTCCGGACAGACGGTATCCGCGCTCACCGACAACCGTGTCCAAGCCGTCGGGCATCGCCGCGACCACATCGTCGAGCCGGGCCCGGCGCAGCGCCTCCCAGAGTTGGTCTTCGGACGCGTCGGGAGCCGCGAGCGACAGGTTGGCGCGGATCGACTCGTGGAACAGGTGTCCGTCCTGGGTCACCATGCCCACGGTGTCCTTGAGCGACGCGAACGTCACGTCCCGAACGTCGGCACCGTTGAGCTTGATGGAACCGGAGTCGACGTCGTAGAGCCGGGCCAGCAGCGACGCGATGGTCGACTTGCCCGCACCCGACGATCCGACCAGCGCCACCATCTGCCCGGGCCGGGCCGTGAACGAGATGCCGTGCAGCACCTCGTCACCACCGCGGTCGTCCAACGTCGCCACTTCTTCCAGCGAGGCCAGCGACACCTTGTCCGCCGAGGGGTAGGAGAACCGGACGTGGTCGAACTCGATATCAACAGGCCCGGCCGGCACTCCAATAGCATCGGGTTCCTCGGCGATCAGCGGCACCAGGTCGAGCACCTCGAAAACCCGCTCGAACGACACCAGGGCGCTGGCGATCTCGACCCGCGCGTTGGCCAGTGCGGTCAGCGGCGCATACAGCCGGGTCAGCAGCAGCGCCAGTGACACCACCGCGCCGGCCTGCAACTGCCCGCCGATCGCCAGCACACCGCCCAGCCCGTAGACCAGTGCCAGGGCGAGCGCCGACATCAGCGTCAGCGAGTTCATGAACGTCGACTGCAGCATCGCCGTGCGCACCCCGATGTCGCGCACCCGGTCGGCACGCGCCGCGAACTCGTCGGACTCCGTCTGCGGGCTGCCGAACAACTTGACCAGGGTGGCCCCAGGGGCCGAGAACCGCTCGGTCATCTGGGTGTTCATCGTGGCGTTGTGGGTGGCCGCCTCCCGGGACAGCCCGGCCATCCTCGTGCCGATGCGCCGGGCGGGCAGCACGAACAACGGCAGCAGGGCCAACGACAGCAGGGTGATCTGCCACGAGATGCTGAGCATCACGACCAGCGTCAACGTCAGGGTCACCAGGTTCGCGACGATGCCCGAGAGCGTGTCGGAGAACGCCCGTTGCGCCCCGATCACGTCGTTACCCAGACGGCTCACCAAGGCGCCGGTCCGGGTGCGGGTGAAGAACGCCACCGGCATGCGTTGCACGTGGTCGAACACCGCGGTGCGCAGATCCAGGATCAGACCTTCGCCGATGTTCGACGACAACCACCTGGTCAACAGGGCCACCGCGGCTTCGGCGACGGCGATCGCAGCGATAGTGCAGGCCAGCAGCACCACCGTCGACGCCGGGCCGCCCCGCGTGATGGCGTCCACCACCCGGCCGGCCAGCACCGGTGTCGTCACCGTCAGCAGCGCACTGACGACGCTGATCGCGACGAAACCGCCCAGCCTGTGGTGGTGGCGCGCAGCGAACCGCCAGATCCGCGACAGCAGCCGCCGGTCGGCCAGCGCGCGCAGGTCACCGTCGCGCGCATGCGTCTGCCGGTACAGCGACTGCCTGGCCACTGTTTCCATGTTCATGAGCATCACCGTAAAACCTGAACAATTATTGAGGTCAAAAACATCCCCGGGGACTTCCCTGGGAGCCTGCGCGATTCGCCGTTGTTCATCGGGCAAGATGGCGGTTATGGATAGCGCTACCGGTGGCATGGCCTCGCCCCGGGTCCTCGTCGTTGACGACGACCCTGACGTGCTCGCCTCGCTGGAACGCGGGCTGCGGCTGTCCGGGTTCACCGTCTCGACGGCCGTGGACGGGGCCGAGGCGCTGCGCAGCGCCACCGAGACCCGCCCGGACGCGATCGTGCTCGACATCAACATGCCCGTACTCGACGGCGTCAGCGTGGTGACCGCGCTGCGCGCGATGGACAACGACGTGCCGGTCTGCGTGCTCTCGGCCCGCAGCAGCGTCGACGACCGCGTGGCCGGCCTGGAGGCCGGCGCCGACGACTACCTGGTCAAACCGTTCGTGCTGCAGGAGCTGGTGGCCCGGGTCAAGGCCCTGCTGCGCCGCCGCGGCGCGTCGGCCACCTTCTCGTCCGAGACCATCCAGGTCGGCCCGCTGGAGGTCGACATCCCGGGCCGCCGCGCCCGCGTCAACGGTGTGGACGTGGACCTGACCAAACGCGAGTTCGACCTGCTGGCCGTGCTGGCCGAGCACAAGACCGCCGTGCTGTCCCGCGCACAGTTGCTGGAACTGGTCTGGGGCTACGACTTCGCCGCCGACACCAACGTGGTGGACGTGTTCATCGGGTACCTGCGCCGCAAACTCGAGGCCGGTGGCGCGCCGCGGCTGCTGCACACCGTCCGCGGGGTCGGATTCGTCCTCAGGACGCAATAGGAAATGAGGCCGCTGACCCGGATCTTCCGCCGCACACCGTCGCTGCGGACCCGGGTCGCGTTCGCCACCGCCATCGGCGCGGCGATCGTCGTCGTCATCGTCGGAACCATCGTCTGGGTCGGCATCACCAACGACCGCAAGGAACGGCTGGACCGGCGCCTCGACGAGGCCGCCGGCTTCGCCATCCCGTTCCTGCCGCGCGGCCTCGGCGAGATCCCCCGCTCTCCGAGCGATCAGGACGCCGTGATCACCGTGCGCCAGGCCGGAAACGTCTCGTCGAACTCGAACGTCATCCTGCCCGAGCTGCCCGACGGGTACGCCGACACCTACATCGACGGTGTGCGCTGGCGGGTCCGCACCGTGCAGATCCCCGCCCCCGGACCCATGTGGGTGGCAGTCGGCGCGACGTACGACGCCACCATCGCCGACACCAACAACCTGCACCGCCGGGTGCTCATCATCTGTGTGTTCGCCGTCGGCGCGGCCACCGTGCTGGGCTGGGTGCTGGCCGCGTTCGCGGTCCGCCCGCTCAAACGGCTGGCCGAGCAGACTCGCGAGATCGAGGCGGGCGACGAGGCCCCCGACGTCGAGGTACGCGGCGCCAGCGAGGCCGTCGAGATCGCCGATGCCGTCAACGGCATGCTGCAGCGCATCTGGAAGGAACAGGACCGCACCAAGGCCGCGTTGACCTCGGCCCGCGACTTCGCCTCGGTGTCCGCCCACGAGCTGCGCACCCCGCTCACCGCGATGCGAACCAACCTGGAAGTCCTGTCGACCCTCGACCTGGCCGACGACCAACGCAAGGAGGTGGTCGGCGACGTCATCCGCACCCAGTCGCGGATCGAGGCCACTCTCGGCGCCCTGGAACGTCTCGCCCAGGGGGAACTGACCACCACCGACGACCACGTCACCGTCGACATCACCGAACTGCTCGACCGCGCCGCCCACGACGCCATGCGGGTCTACCCCGACCTCGAGGTCTCACTGGCGCCCTCGCCGACCGTGATCATCATCGGGCTGCCGACCGGACTGCGGCTGGCGGTGGACAACGCGATCGCCAACGCGGTGAAGCACGGCGGTGCCACCCGGGTGCAGTTGTCGGCGGTGAGCTCACGTGAGGGCGTGGAGATCGCGGTCGACGACGACGGCGTGGGCGTGCCCGAAGAAGAACGCGAAATGGTGTTCGACCGGTTCTCGCGTGGGTCGACCGCGTCGCGGTCGGGCTCCGGACTGGGACTCGCACTCGTGGCCCAGCAGGCCGACTTACACGGCGGCACAGCGACTCTGGAATCCAGCCCGCTGGGCGGGGCGCGGCTTCTGTTACGCCTTCCGGGTCCGCACTAGTAGCGGTCCCCCTCAATACGACGAGCAGACGCTTAGGTACCCCGCCGATGGCGTTTTCGGGTACCGCCGCGTCTGCTCGCGTGTGTGGAGTTACTTCTTGTCGCGCTGGGACTTACCACTGTCCCAGCGGTTGAACCCGGCACTCTCGGCGGATTCGACGTCGGCGAACCAGATCTCGGCGATGGTCACCGCGTAGGACGGGCTCTCCGGCGAGTGATAGAGCATCGAATCCTCGTTGCCCTTGATCAGATAACCCGTCGGGGTGCCCGCACCCGAGACCCGGACCGAACCGGCACCGTACGGCGTCTCCTCGACAACCTTGACGTCGTCATCGGCCGCCTCATGGGCGCCTCCGCCGGAGGCGAACTTGGCCGCCCCTGCTGCGCCGGCGGCAGCCGCACCGGCCGCCGCTGCACCGCCGCTGACTTTGGGCAGCTGCGTGGTGGGCTCGTCACCCGCACTCACCTTGGGCAGCCTGGTCGTGGCGTCATCGGCGACAGCCGTTGCAGCACCGGCTGTTCCGCCGCCGGCCGTGGCCTTACCAACGGCTCCGGCTGCGGCGTCGGGCCGACGCCCCAGCGCGCCGTACACCGGGACCTCCCGCTTCACCCTCCGCAGGGTCAGCGCCAGCGTCAGTACCAGCCCGAGCACAAAGGCCAGGGCCATCAACCACCAGTTCACATCGCTCATCGTCGTGCTCCAATCTCACGCGAGCCGGGCAGTTCGGCGAACGCCTCTTCCTCACTGGTGGGCTTGACGGTCACCACCGAAATCAGCCAGGCCACCAGCGACCCCACCACGAACGCGAGCAGATACCACAACCATTGGATTACGAAGTCCATGTCGAATCTCCCTAATTGACCGTGATCTCGACGCGGCGGTTCTGCGCCTTGCCTTCGGGGGTGTCATTACTGGCGATCGGATTCGCCGAACCCGCGCCGGACGACGTCACGTGATCGGCCGCCAGACCCTGCGAAACCAGATAGTCGGCAACAGCTTTGGCGCGGTTGCCGCTCAGCGGGACGTTGATCGCGTCGTTGCCCGAGCTGTCGGTGTAACCGGTGACGGCCACCTTTGCGCCTTCACACGACTTGAGCTTGTCGGCCACCTGCGACAACAACTGCTGCGAGGACGGGGCCACAGCGAACCCGTCGGTGCTGAAGTTGATCGGCGTCTTCAACAGAGCACTGACATCACCCTGCAACACCGCGCACGGTCCGGGCGTGCCACCGGTAGCCGGAGGCGCGGGGGCAGCCGGTGCGGCCGCGATCTGAATGTTGTTGACGAGCTTGATGTTCGGCCAGGCTGCCTTGGCGGCCGCCTCGACCGCGTCGCGCACCTGCGCCGACGGCGCCGTACCGGTCAGCGTCAGCGTGTCACCGTCGATGCTGAAGTTGAAATCCGGAATATCGGCCGAGGCG
This sequence comes from Mycobacterium sp. 134, assembly GCF_048282715.1. Classification (NCBI taxonomy): domain Bacteria; kingdom Bacillati; phylum Actinomycetota; class Actinomycetes; order Mycobacteriales; family Mycobacteriaceae; genus Mycobacterium; species Mycobacterium sp. 134. The sequence goes on along the minus strand of NZ_JBLVUN010000008.1, from coordinate 1,097,462 downwards.
TCGAACACCTTGCCCAGGGCCGACACATCGGGGGTGCTCACGCCCGGGCGCAGATTCAGGTTGTCGATCAGATTGACGTCCGCACCGAACTTTCCGCGCAGCCAGTCCAGCAGCGAGGTCTTGGCGGCCGCGTCGGGCAGATCACCGGTGAGGGTGAAGTCGTTGCCGTTACGGGTGATCGACAACGGCGCGAACGAAAGGTTCGGCAAATTGACATTGGGCGCATTGACGTTCGGGGCATTCACGTCCGGAGCGGTCAATGTGGCCGTGGGATTCACATCGGGAAGAGTGACATCAGCGTTCCTGTTCGAGCGGTCGAGTCCGCCCCACCCGATCAGCCCCAGCAACAATGGAACAGCTGCCAGCGCCAGCAACCAACCCAAACCAGGTGGTCGCCGATATAACTTGGAGGCTGTTTGCCAGCCTGTGATTGTCCGAGATTCGTCCGAACCCGACATTTTGGGCACTCCCTGAAGTCGACGAACAGTTATCTACAGCAGCGAAACAGGTTGACGGTAGCAGCAAATGGAAATTGACGGTTAGGTTCGGCCAATACTTTCCAAACCCATGGAAACGTCAGCGGGCGGCGAGCAGATCGATCACGAAGATCAGTGTCTTGCCCGAAAGCCGATGCCCCGAGCCCGCCGGACCGTAAGCCTGCGCCGGTGGAATGACGAGCTGGCGCCGACCGCCGACCCGCATCCCCGGAATTCCGTCCTGCCAGCCCTGAATTAGGCCCCGCAATGGAAATTCAATGGATTCTCCGCGATTCCAGGAGCTGTCGAACTCCTCACCGGAGTCGTATTCGACGCCCACGTAGTGCACCTCGACGGTGCCGCCGGGCACTGCCTCGGGGCCGTCGCCGACCACCAGGTCGGTGACGACCAATTCAGTAGGGGCGGGTCCGTCCGGAAACTCGATGTCAGGTTTTGTACTCACCGGATCAACGGTAGTCCGGCAGACTGGTTGTGTGGCCAAAGATCAGGACATCCTCGCCGAAGTTCACCGGCTCGTTGCCGAGGAGCAGGAGCTCCGGACCAAAGTGCAGCGCCGGGAAATCGACGAATCCGAAGAGCAGCAACGACTGAGATCGCTGGAAGTCGCCCTCGACCAGTGTTGGGACCTGTTGCGGCAGCGCCGCGCGCTGCGTGACACGGGACAGGACCCCGGCCTGGCCCAGAAACGCGGAGCCGACGAGGTCGAAGGTTATCGAGGCTGAACAGGGCGTGACGTGACAGAAAAGGCGTTGGACGCCGTCATCGTCGGCGGCGGGCACAACGGCTTGGTGGCCGCTGCCTACCTGGCCCGGGCGGGACGTCGGGTCCAGGTGCTCGAACGCCTCGACCACGTAGGCGGCGCAGCGGTTTCGGCACACGCCTTCGACGGTGTGGATGCGCGCTTGTCGCGGTACTCGTACCTGGTCAGCCTGCTGCCCCAACGCATCGTCACAGATCTGGGAGCCCGAATCCGGCTGTCGCGGCGCCGAATCTCGTCCTACACGCCGGATCCGGCCACCCGCGGCGCGACCGGACTACTGGTCGGCCCGCAGCCGACGTTCGACGCGATCGGCGCCGGCGCCGACGCAGCCGGGTTCAGCGACTTCTACCGCCGGTGCGGGCTGGTCACCTCCCGGATCTGGCCGACGCTGCTGCAGCCGCTGCGCAGCCGGGCCGAGATGCGACGCGACGTGCTCAGCGGAGCAGACGCCGAAACCGCCGCGGCCTGGGAAGCGCTGATCGAACAGCCCATCGGCCAGGCGATCACCGCCGCGGTGTCGCACGATCTGGTGCGCGGCGTGATGGCCACCGACGCCCTGATCGGCACGTTCGCCGACATCGACGATCCGTCGCTGATCCAGAATGTCTGCTTCCTCTACCACCTGATCGGCGGTGGCACCGGCGACTGGGATGTGCCGGTCGGCGGGATGGGTGCGGTGAGCGGGGCCCTGGCCGCCGCCGCGGCCGGGTTCGGCGCCGAAATCATCACCGGTGCAGATGTTTACGCGATCGATCCGGACGGCGAGGTGCGCTATCGGCGGGGCGGGTCGGCGCGGCGCGTCGCCGCCGAGCGTGTGCTGGCCAATGTCACCCCCGCAGTGCTTGCCGACCTGCTCGGCGAACCAGCTCCCGAGACCGCCCCCGGCGCACAGGTGAAGGTCAACCTGATGCTGCGCCGGCTCCCTCGGCTCCGCGACGAACACGTCACGCCCGAGCAGGCATTCGGCGGCACATTCCACATCAACGAGACGTTCGGCCAGCTGGCCGGGGCCTACGACGCCGCGGCCGCCGGGCGCGTCCCCGATCCGCTCCCGTGCGAAATCTACTGCCACTCCTTGACCGATCCCAGCATCCTGTCCGAGGACCTGCGTGCCGCGGGGGCTCAGACGCTGACCGTATTCGGTCTGCACACCCCGCACTCACTGGCCGTGGGCGATCCCGACCGGACGCGCGACCGGCTGACATCGGCAGTGTTGAACTCGCTCAATTCGGTTCTGGCCGAACCGATCCAGGACGTCCTCATGGAGGACGGCGCCGGCCGGCTCTGCATCGAGTCCAAGACCACAGCCGACCTGGAGCAGGCCCTGGGGATGACCGCGGGCAACATCTTCCACGGCGCGCTGCGATGGCCCTTCGCCGAGGACAACACCGCATCGGAGACGCCGGCCCAGCGCTGGGGTGTGTCCACCGCCCATGACCGGATCCTGTTGTGCGGCTCGGGTGCGGTGCGCGGCGGCGCCGTCTCCGGCATCGGCGGCCACAACGCCGCGATGGCGGTGCTCGAAAGCTGAGGCGACGGGCTCAGTCGGTGTCGATGAGGTCGGCCAGTCCGTCCAGCACACGCGCCAGCCCGAACTCGTAGGCGTGCGCGGCACTGTAGGCCGCGTCGAACGCCTGGCCGGCCGCCGTCCCCACCCGCGAGGCCAACGGATACCGGTCACCGTCGAGGACGCGCTCCAGGAGTGGGCCGACGCGTTCCCACCACTGCCCGTCACTCTGACCGCTGTCGGCCGCGGCCCGGCGCGAATCGATGGCGATCCGGGCGACCGAGTTCACGAAGCCCAGCACATACGTCAGCGCCGAATCCATGTCGAGGTCACTGAGTCCGAGCGAGTCGAACGCGCTGAGCTCGTGCTCGTACTTGGCCATCATGCCCGGGCCCAGCGGCGGGCGGGTCGTTGGCAGGTAGGTGATCCAGGGATGCGTCTCGAACATCGCGAGGTTGTCCTCGGCGATGACGGAAACCTTCTCCCGCCACGGCTTCCCGGCGAAGTCGCGTCGCGGCATCTGCCGGTAGATGGTGTCGACCATCAGGTCCAGCAGTTCGGCCTTGCCCGGCACATAGGTGTAGGTGGCCATCGGCGTCACACCCAGTTGCACGGCGACCGCCCGCATCGTGAGCGCGTCGAGGCCGTCGGCATCGGCGATCCGGATGGCAGCGTCGACCACCGCGTCCACCGTCGTGCGTTGTTTCGGCCCGCGGGTGCGAGCGCCCTGACCCGGCTCACGCCAGAGCAGTTCGAGCGTGCGTACCGGATCACCGGCACTGCTGCGATCCCCACCTGCGCGTTCTCCCACGCCACCATCCTCTCTGTACTGTGTACAGTGTATGCCGTACAGAGTAATCCTACCGCCGAGGAGCACCGTGATGACCATGCCGCAGGCCTGCGAATTCACTCCCACCACCGCCGATGTCGACTCGGTACTGGCGTGGTTCGCCCACTACGACGCGCTGGCGATGAGCAAGGACGTCGAAGGCATGGCGGATCAGGCGATGTTTCCGCTCAACGAGGTGACCGACGGCAGCGCCGAGTCCGTCGACCGGGCCGGGTTCATTGCGCAGATGGCCGAACAGTTAAGCCAGAGCATCGATTTCACGATGGAGTCGACCCGCACACCGCACTTCATCAACGAGAATCTGGTGTTCGTCATCACCGACGCGGCATTCACCGCCGACGGGTTCAGTCAGCGGGTCCGCTACGGCGATCTGCTGGTCAAGTGCGACGGCGACTGGAAATTCCAGACCATGGTGCAGGGCGGGTGGGGCGAGAGCTGACCCCGTTCGGCATGGCTAGGGCGCGGTGATCTTGCGCAGGATCGCCCGCAAGGCTTCGAGGTCCCCGGCGTCGAGCGCTGCGAGCGCTTCCGGCGCCGGGTCCTCGATCCGGTCGATGCGCGCCAGCAGCGCGCGCCCGGCGTCGGTGAGCGAGACCCGTTTGCACCGCCGGTTGGCCGGGTCGATCGCACGCACCACCAGCCCCCGTTCCTCAAGGTCGTTGACCGCGACCGTGGCCGCCGGGGCATCGACCGTCGCCGCGTAGGCCAGCTGCTTGACCGTCAGCGGTTCGCGCGCAAGCCGCTTCAGGATGCGGATACGACTGAACGGCAGCCCGGTCTCGTCGATCACCGCCCGCCGCCAGCCGTCGCGATGGTCGAACACCAACGCGGTCAGCGCATGCCACACCCCGTCGGCCAATTCGGTCTGCCGGTCACCGGGCATGGGTCACCTCCGGGACATGATGCTCACCGATCAGGGGCGCCAACTTCTGCGCGGAGCGCAGAGCCCACGGCGTGGTGGAGACGACGCCCAGGGTGAAGATCACCAAACCCAGTGCGGCACAGACGAACCACAATGGGCGGGCGGCCGCGGCGAAATCGATGCCGGTCCCGGCCAGCGCCGCACCCGCCACCGAACCGCACAGGGCCACACCGACACTCACGCCGACCTGACGACTGGTGGAGGCCACCGCCGAGGCCGCACCGGCGCGGTCCAGTGGCATCCCGCTTACCGCCGTGGTGGTGATCGGCGCGTTGACCATCGAGAAGCCGATGCCGAACACCGCGAACATGACCAGCAGCTGCCACACCGGGGTGTCGCCGGTCAGCCGGGTCAGCAGGACTGTGGCGACGGTGATCGTCGCTCCCGACACCAGCAGCGAGGGCCGGCTGCCGTACCGGCCGACCAGCCGGCCCGACAGCGGCGAGAAGATCAGCGCGCCGACGGCGACCGGCAGGTAGATCAGGCCGGTGTGCATCGCCGAGTAGCCGCGCTCGGTCTGCAGGTACAGCGACATCATGAACAGGAAGGCCCCGTACGCGGCGAACGCACAGACCGCGATCAGGGTGGCCGAGGCGAACGGCACGCTGCGGAAGAAGCGCAGGTCGATAAAGGGGTCCCGGCGGCGCGATTCGTAGCGCAGGAACGCCACCAGGGCCGCGAGCGCGACGACGGCGACGGCCAGGGTGCGCGGGTCGGCCCAGCCGAATCCCGGGCCCTCGATGAGCACGAAGACGACGCCGAACAGGAATGTCACGCCCAGCGCCTGGCCGACGGGGTCGAGATCGCGCATGGTCGCCGACTTCGATTCGGGCACGAAGATCGCGGTGAGCACGAGGGCCAGGACGCAGATCGGCAGATTGATCCAGAACACCGCGCGCCAGTCCACGTATTCGATCAGCGCCCCGCCCACGATCGGGCCCAGCGCCATCGAGATGCCGACCACCCCGCCCCAGACGCCGATCGCGCGGGCGCGCTCCACCCGGCCGGTGAACACCTGGGTGATGATCGACATGGCCACCGGATTGAGCATCGAACCGCCGATGGCCTGCAGGAAGCGGGCCGCGATGAGGGTCTCGATGTTGGGCGCGAGGCTGCACAGCAGCGAGGCCACCGCGAAGATCGTCAGGCCCAACTGGAACGTGCGCCTGCGGCCGAAGCGGTCGCCGGTGGCGCCCGCCAGCAACAGCAGCGACGCCAGCACCAGCGTGTAGACGTCGACGATCCACTGCAACTGTGACGGTGAGGCGCCCAGATCGTCACGGATGCTCGGGATCGCGACGTTGACGATGGTGGCGTCCATCGAAACGATCAGCAGGCTCAGACAACACGAGACGAGGATGATCGCCTTGCGCCGCGCGCTGAGCGAGCCGATAGTTGTATTCACACAACTATTGTGAAACTACAACTATCGATCAGGCAAGTCGAAACCCGCCGCAACGGCCCCACTACAGCACCTTCCGCCCACCCGAGGCGATCGAGATCGCCCTCACCAGACAGGAATTGGGCGCCGATCCGACAGAATCGTCACTGTGAACGAACGGAACTCCCTCGTCGCCGCGGCCGTGGCCGCCGCCGGCATCGAACCGGCCATCAAAATCCTCGACGCCGACGCCAAGACCGCGACCGCGGCCGCCGAACAACTGGGCTGCGAGGTCGGGGCCATCGCCAACAGCCTGGTGTTCGAATGCGACGGCGAACCGCTGCTCGTGATGGCCAGCGGTGCCGCCCGGGTGGACACCGGCGTCGTCGCCGGCCATCTCGGGGCCACAGCTATCCGCAAGGCCGACCCGAAGCTCGTCCGCAGCGCGACCGGACAGGTCATCGGCGGCGTCGCACCCACCGGCCATCCGGCACCGCTACGCACCGTCGTCGACCAGACGCTGGCGTCCTATCCGGTGATCTGGACGGCCGCGGGCACCGCCGATTCGGTCATGCCGCTGACCTACGCGCAGCTACTGGCGCTCACCGGTGGCGCCGCGATCGCGGTGCGCTGACCAATACTGCGCGAACAGACGCGTAGGTCCCCCAGAATCCGTGTTCTGGGGGACCTACGCGTCTGCTCGCCGAAAAAACTCAGCGCTTGTTGATGTCCAGGTAATTGCGCTCGGTGTAGCCGGTGTAGATCTGGCGCGGACGGCCGATCTTGTTGGGCTCCGAGTGCATCTCACGCCAGTGCGCGATCCAGCCGGGCAGCCGGCCCAGCGCGAACAGCACGGTGAACATGCGGGTCGGGAAGCCCATCGCCCGGTAGATCACGCCGGTGTAGTAATCGACGTTCGGGTACAGCTTGCGCTCGACGAAGAAATCGTCGGTCAACGCGATCTCTTCGAGCTGCTTGGCGATGTCGAGCAACTCATCGTCGCCACCCAGCTTGCCCAGGATCTTGTCCGCCTGCTCCTTGACGATGCGCGCCCGCGGATCGTAGTTCTTGTAGACCCGGTGACCGAAGCCCATCAGCTTCACACCGTCTTCGCGGTTCTTGACCTTCTTGACGAAGGTCTGCACATCGTCATCGCCGGTGCGGATCTTCTCCAGCATCTCCAGCACGGCCTGGTTGGCGCCGCCGTGCAGCGGGCCCCACAGCGCGTTGATGCCACCGGAGATCGAGGTGAACAGGTTGGCCTGCGACGAACCCACCAGGCGCACCGTCGAGGTCGAGCAGTTCTGCTCGTGATCGGCGTGCAGGATCAGCAGCATGTCCAGCGCGCGGACGATCTCGGGATCCACCTCGTAGGGCTCGGCCGGGAAGCCGAACGTCATCCGCAGGAAGTTCTCCACCAGCGTCAGCGAGTTGTCCGGGTACAGGAACGGCTGCCCCTCGGACTTCTTGTAGGCATACGCCGCGATCGTCGGCAGCTTGGCCAAAAGGCGGATGGTCGACAGCTCGACCTGCTTGTTATCCAGCGGATCCAGCGAATCCTGGTAGTAGGCGCTCAGCGCGTTGACCGCACTGGACAGCACCGGCATCGGATGCGCGTTGCGCGGGAAGCCGTCGAAGAAACGCTTGAGATCCTCGTGCAGCAGCGTGTGCCGCTGGATCTGGGTGGTGAACGACTCCAACTGCTCGGCCGTCGGCAACTCACCATAGATCAGCAGGTAACTGACCTCGATGAACGTGGAGTTCTCGGCCAGCTGCTCGATCGGGATACCCCGGTAGCGCAGGATGCCGGCATCACCGTCGATGTAGGTGATGGCCGACTTGGTCGAAGCGGTGTTGACGAACCCACCATCAAACGTGGTGTAGCCGGTCTTGGCCAGCAACGGACCAAGCGCGATGCCGTCACTGCCCTCGGTGGCATGGACGATATCGAGATCAATCTCGCCACCGGGGTACTTGAGAGTGGCAAGGTCCTGCCCACTCGACGGGTTTTCGGCCACGGGAATCCCTTCATCGTCCTGGGAACCGACAACTGCTCTACAAAAGGTAGTCGCAATCGATCGGCGCTGCCCGCGGGGGGTTACTAACGGGTCACTGCAAACCACTCAGGCCCGGTCGGGGCGCTGCTCCGCGCCCGCGACGACCTCCAGGAAATCGGCATAGGTCGATTCGATCCGCTCGACGATGTCGTCCACGGTGACGGTGTCCCAATTCGTCCGAGATCCCAGTTCAGCGATGCCGGTCATGATGATCGCGGTCCACACGACGGCCGTCAGTTTGAGCCGACGATCGTCGCCGGGCACCCCCATCCGTCGCGCCAACACCACGTTCACCGCGTCCGCCCGGAACTCCGAAGCCGACTGGATCAGGGCCGGCGACGAGGTAATGATGCGTGCCGACGCCAACAGCCGATCCGACGTGAGTTGGGTGGGCGGGGCGGTCTTGGTCTTGAGGAACGCCTGTACGTGGGCCCGGTACAGCGCCTCGATATCGCCGATCTCGGCCGGTTGCGCCTCGAGTTCGATCGCGACCATCTCGATCACCTCGTCGACAAATGCCAGGACGACCGCGTCCTTGGTGGCGAAGTAGCGGCTGAAGGTGCGCGGAGACACATCCGCCACCGCGGCGATCTGCTCGACCGTGGTCTGCTCGAATCCCTGCCGATCACACAGATCGATCGCGGCCTCGATCAACATCGCCCGGGTGCGTTGCTTCTTCCGCTCACGCAAACCCGTCTCGGCCTGCCGCACAACGTCAACCACGAGATCGGATGCTAGTGCCCAAAGGACTGCTTTTCGGTCCTTTTCGGCAACTATGTGACGCTGGGTGCCATTCGCCGGTGGTCATACTTTGTCAGGCTCGGACTGTTCCTGCGGCACGGTGCTGCTCGTGCTCACGCGGTAGCGCACGAACGCCGGCACCGCGAGCGCCGCGATCACCACGCCGACGACCACCAGTGCACCGCCACCGGCCGCGGCGACCGTCGTGCCAACCGCTGCCGCCGCCGCGCCGTGCAGGGTGTCGGCCAGCCGAGGGCCACCGGCCACCACGACGGTGAACACGCCCTGCAGCCGGCCGCGCAGCTCATCGGAGGCCGCCTGCTGCAGGATCGTCGACCGGAACGCGGCCGACACCATGTCGGCGGCGCCGCCAACCGCCAAGAACGCCAGCGCAATCCACAACACCACCCCGGCCTGGCCATGTGCCATTCCGCCGGCGATGCCGAACCCGACCATCGCCACGCCCCACACCACGATCGCCAGCACCACGGCCAGCCCCTGCCTGCGGATCCTCGGCAGCCAGCCCGAGAAGACGCCGCCGGCCACCGCGCCGGCCGACATAGCCGCCGCCAGCAACGCCATCGCCGTGCCGCCCGAGACCGGGCCGCCGAAGCTCTCGTGTGCCATCTGGGGGAACAACGCGCGCGGCATCCCGAAGATCATCGCCACCAGGTCGACGACGAACGACATCAGCACCACCCGGTTGCCGGCCAGATACCGGAAGCCGTCGAGCACCGCCGTGAGGCCCCAGCGGGACGCACCTTCCTCGGTGCTGGCCGGGGGCATCGGCGCCAGCCGGAAGGTCGCCCAGATCGGCGCCAGACAGGTCACGGCATCAATCAGATACAGCGTCGACAGGTCCACCCAGTTGAGCAGGAACCCGGCCATCAGCGGGCCGACGATCGCACCGAACTGCATGACCGTCATGTTCAGCGAGTTCGCCGCGGGCAACTGTTCCCCCGGCAGCATCCGCGGAATGGCCGCCGACCGGGTCGGGCTGTTGATCGCATAGAACGCCTGCTGCACACCCAGCAGACACAGCACCACCCACACGTTGTTCAGCGCCAGCGCCGCCTGCAACCACAACAGCACCGAGGCCCCGGCCAACCCGATCGAGGCGATGATCAGCAGCAGCCTGCGGTCCATCGCGTCGGCCCAGGCACCGCCCCACAGCCCGAAAACCACCAGCGGTACCAGCGCGAACAGACCGGACAAGCCCACATACGCCGAGTTCTCGGTGAGGACGTACAGCTGCACCGGCACCGCGAAGATGGTCAGGTTGGCGCCGATGACGGTCGGGATTCCGGCCAACCACAGCCGCCGGAAATCCGGTGTGCGCAGCGGGGTGGTGTCGGCGAAGAACCTACGCACTACGCCGGGGCGAGCGAAGCGAGGGCGACATCGTCCCTGGGGCGAGCGAAGCGACGGGGGGATTCATGGTTGTAGACGTTCCGCTTGATTACCGATCACGCGAATTCGGTTGTGTACCCGGTTCTCCCGGCCCTGCCAGAACTCCACGCTCTCCGGGGCGATCAGGTAGCCGCCCCAGTTCGGCGGCACCGGAACGGATTCGAGATCGGCGAACCGCTCGGTCACGTCGGTGAGCTGGGCCAGCAGCGCCTGACGGGACGCGATCGGGCCCGACTGCTGTGACGCCCAGGCGCCCAGCTGTGAACCACGGGGGCGCTTGGACCAGTACTCCTCGGTGTCCTCACGGCTCACTTTGGTCACCGGACCGCGCACGTGCACCTGACGCCCCAGCCGGTACCAGGGGAACGTCGCCGAAGCGTAGGGATTCGTGGCCAGCTGTACGCCCTTGGCGGAGTCATAGTTGGTGAAGAACGTGATGCCCGTCTCGTCCATGCTCTTGCACAACACCGTTCGGGTGACGGGTCTTCCCTCGTCGTCGGTGGTGCCCACCACCATGGCGTTGGGCTCGGCGACCCCGGCGCGGTACGCATCGGCCAACCACGTCCGCAGCAGCCTCAGCCAACCGGTTGCGGGGTCCTCCCCCAGCCAATCGACATCCAGGTCGCCGCAGCCGTCCTTCTCGACGTAATCCACGCGCATGGCAGCCAGGTCATGGTCGTCGTGTCCGGGGGTGTGTTCGGGGGGACTTGCCACCGCGGTAACGCTACGCCTGCGCTTGGTGCAAGAATCTGGCCATGCCAGCTGTACCGGAGGACTTCGTTCCCGGCCTCGAAGGCGTCGTCGCCTTCACGACCGAAATCGCTGAACCGGACAAGGACGGCGGCGCACTGCGCTACCGCGGCGTCGACATCGAGGAACTCGTGCGTCGCCGGGTCACCTTCGGAGATGTCTGGGGGCTGCTGGTCGACGGCAGCTTCGGCACGGGCCTGCCCCCTGCCGAGCCGTTCCCGCTGCCCATTCACAGCGGCGACGTGCGGGTGGACGTCCAGGCCGGGCTGGCCATGCTGGCACCGATCTGGGGCTACGCACCGCTGTTGGACATCGACGACGCCACCGCGCGTGACCAGTTGGCCCGCGCCTCGGTGATGGCGCTGTCCTACGTCGCGCAATCCGCCCGCGGTATCTACCAGCCCGCGGTCCCCCAACGCACGATCGACGGATGCGACACCGTCACAGCGCGTTTCATGACGCGCTGGCAGGGCGACCCCGACCCGAAGCACGTCGAGGCGATCGACGCCTACTGGGTCACCGCCGCCGAGCACGGGATGAACGCGTCGACGTTCACCGCCCGGGTGATCGCCTCCACCGGCGCCGACGTCGCGGCCTCCCTGTCGGGTGCGGTGGGCGCGATGAGCGGACCCCTGCACGGCGGCGCCCCGGCCCGGGTGCTCCCGATGATCGAAGAAGTCGAGAAGACCGGTGACGCACGCGCGGTGGTCAAGGGCATCCTGGATCGCGGCGACAAGCTCATGGGCTTCGGGCACCGCGTGTACCGCGCGGAGGATCCGCGGGCACGGGTGCTGCGGGCCACCGCCAAACGCCTTGAGGCGCCCCGCTACGAGGTGGCCGCCGCGCTGGAGCAGGCCGCCCTGGCCGAGCTTCGTGAGCGCCGCCCGGACCGGGCCATCGAGACCAACGTGGAGTTCTGGGCCGCGGTGATCCTGGACTTCGCCCAGGTGCCCGCCTCGATGATGCCCGCGATGTTCACCTGCGGGCGCACCGCCGGATGGTGCGCGCACATCCTTGAACAGAAACGGCTCGGCAAGCTCGTGCGGCCGGCCGCCATCTACGTCGGCCCCGAACCGCGCAGCGTGGAGTCGGTCGCCGGATGGGACAAGATCGCCACGTCATGACCGCCGCCCGCGACGTATTCGCCTCGGCAGCACATACTTTCGCCCGACTGGTGCAGGTGCTGCCGGCGGATTCGTTCGACGGGCCGGGCCTGGGCGAGTGGGATCTGCGCGCCCTGGTGGGCCACACCTCGCGCTCGCTCATCACTGTCAGCACATATCTGCAGACCCCCGCGTCGACGGCCGACCTGGCCGGTCCGGTGGAGTACTACGCGGCCATGCGGGGATTCATGTCCGACGCCGGTGCCGAGGCCATCATCGAGCGCGGCAGGCAAGCCGGGCGCGACCTGGGCTCCGATCCGGCCGCGGCGGTGGACGCGCTGGCGAGCCGGGCCCTCGACGACATCGACGAGGCGGGCGATCCGTTGATCACCGTCATCGGCGGATTCGGTATCCGGTTGAGCCAGTACCTGCCGACCCGCGTTTTCGAGCTCGCCGTTCACAGCCTCGACATCGCCAGGGCCACAGGCCTTTCGGCGGACCTGCCGGCCGACGTGCTGGAAGGGGCCGGCGTGCTCGCAACGCAGATCGCGGTGAAGCTGGGCGAGGGCGAGACCGTGCTGATGGCGCTGACCGGACGGGTCGAGCTGCCGCGGACGTTCTCCGTCACCTGACTTCTCTCGTTCTGCGCCGAAACTACGGTTTCTGACGAGATCAGCGCCATTTTCGTCACAAGGCGTAGTTTCGCGGTCCGTGCACGTGTCAGACCCCGGTGGTTGCATGGGACTTGTCCGGCGATGAGATCCGCCCGCCGCGTGGGTCTGCATTGAGTCCGCTCACCGATCAGGAGAAGAACATGGCGATCGAAGTAACCCCCGCAGTCCTGCCGCATCTGGTTGTCGACGACGCTGCCGCGGCAATCGACTTCTACGTCAAGGCGTTCGGCGCCACCGAATTGGGCCGGGTGCCCGGGCCCGAAGGCAAGCTCATCCACGCCGCGCTCAACATCAACGGGTCCACGGTCATGCTCAACGACGACTTTCCCGAGTACAACGACGGCAAGCCGTCGACGCCCAAGGCGCTGGGCGGCAGCCCGGTGACCATCCACCTCACCGTGACCGACGTCGAGGCAATGTTCGCCAAGGCGGTCGACGCCGGCGCAGAGGTCGTCATGCCGCTGGAAGACCAGTTCTGGGGTGACCGCTACGGCGTCGTGCGCGATCCGTTCGGCCACCTGTGGTCACTCGGTCAGCCGGTTCGCGAGGTCAGCCCCGAGGAGATCGCACAGGCCATGCAGTCGGGGCAGTAGCCTCACCGACCGCTATCCGGGGGGCCGCGGTATCCAGGTGGCATCCTGAGCAGGTGATCGACGTCCTGATCGCCGAGCCCGGGGAACTGAGCCGCGAGATGCTGGGTTCGGGTGAGATGTTGGTCCGCTCGGCCTTCGGTGACGGCTTCCGCACGCACGACTGGCTCCATGGTGTCGACGGCGTGCACGTGCTGATCACCGAGGATCGCGAACTGCTCGCCCACTCGGCGGTGGTGCCCCGCACGCTGCGCCACGCCGACGACGTCTTCGACACCGGTTATGTCGAAGGTGTCGCCGTGCGCGGCGACCAGCAGGGCCGCGGCCTGGGCCGTCTGGTGATGGACCACACCGAGGCCATCATCCGCGCGCGACACGACCTCGGTGCGCTCAACGCCGTGGAGAGCGCCGCCGCGTTCTATGCCGGCCGAGGCTGGCAACGCTGGGACGGCCCCACCCAGGCCGACACCCCTGATGGGCTGATCGACACCTATGACGCCACCGACCGGATCTTCCTGCTGCCGACGGACGCAGCGGCCCGCGATCTCGCCAAGTCAGTGCCCCTGATCTGCGATTGGCGCAGCGGCGACCTCTGGTAGCCGACGTCTGCCCGGCTCGGCACAGTTCATACTTGAGTGCCGCACATGCCCCGCGATGGGGCATGCCGGAGCAAAGGAGATCGATGAACACCCAGCCCGCCGGCACCACGCCGGCTGCCCGCGCGCTGAGCTGGCGAGTTGTGGACATCGTCGTCGCCAGCGTCCTCGCGACGGCGTCGGGGCTGGTGTTCGTCGTGTGGAACATCGCGTCCAACCCGATCGGCGCGCCGCTGACGGCGCTGCTTCCGGGCCTGCAGGCCCTGCTCGCCGGGGGCTGGTTGTTCGCCGGCGTGCTCACCGCCCTGGTGATCCGCAAGCCGGGCGCTGCCTTGTACGGCGAGCTCGTCGCCGCCACGGTGTCGGCACTGGTCGGCAACCAGTGGGGCGTGCTCACCCTCGAGTCGGGCCTGGTACAGGGGCTCGGCGCGGAGCTGGTCTTCGCGGTGTTCCTGTACCGCCGTTGGGGATTGCCCGTCGCCATGATCGCGGGCGCCGTCGCGGGGTTGGCCCTGGCCATCAACGACCTCATCCTGTGGTACCCCGGGTCGGCGAACACCTTCGCCGCGATCTACACCGTCTCGGCGATCGTCTCCGGTGCGCTCGTCGCCGGCCTGCTGTCCTGGTTCGCGGTCCGGGGTCTGGCGAAGACCGGAGCCCTGAGCCGGTTCGCCTCGGGCCGGATCGGCCCCGACGTTCGATGAGCTCACCGCACGGCACCGGCGCCACGGTGACGGCGCGCAGCTGGGGTTGGTGCCATGCCGGACGCGCCACGTGGGCCGTGCGGGACCTCGACCTGCGGATCGAAGCCGGTGAGCGGGTGCTGCTGCTCGGTCCGTCCGGCGCCGGGAAATCGACTCTGCTGCACGGTATCGCCGGTCTGCTCGGCGGCGCCGAGGAAGGCCGGCAGACCGGCAACCTGCTGGTCGACGGAGCCCCACCGGGTGAGCAGCGCCACCGGATCGGCATGGTGCTCCAGGATCCCGACTCCCAGGTGATCCTGTCCCGGGTCGGTGACGACGTCGCCTTCGGCATGGAGAACTTCGGTGTCGAGCGCGACCGGATCTGGCCCCGGGTCCGAACCGCACTCGACGCCGTCGGGCTGAATCTCGGTTTGTCCCAGTCCACTTCGGAGCTGTCCGGCGGACAGAAGCAACGCCTCGCGCTGGCCGGGGTGATCGCGATGGACCCCGGGCTCATCCTGCTCGACGAACCCACGGCCAACCTCGACCCCGCGGGTGTCGTCGAGGTACGCGACGCCGTCGCCGAATCGGCCACCCGGACCGGCGCGACGCTCATCGTCATCGAGCACCGCACGGAGACATGGCTACCGGTCATCGACCGAGTCATCGTGCTCGGCGCCGACGGTGATGTGATCGCCGACGGAACCCCGGACCAGACCATCCGGCGTAACCACGACTACCTGGTCCGATCGGGTGTCTGGGTACCCGACACCCCGCTGCCCGAGATCACCCGCCACCGATCTCATGCGGCCGAAACATTGCTGTGCGCATCAGGTCTGGCCCTGGCGCATCCCGGCGATCCCCCGATGCACATCGGTTTGAACTTCGAGATCGATGCCGGCCAGACCACGGTCATCACCGGCCCGAACGGCGCGGGCAAGTCGACACTGGCGCTCACCATCGGCGGGCTGTTGCCCGTGCCCGCCGGCCGGCTCGAGGCGCACGCCGGCTTCGCGCCCTCGCCGTCGCGCCGGCAACCCGTCAAGTGGCGGTCGAAAGAGCTGCTCACCCGGATCGGCAGCGTGTTCCAGGATCCCGAGCACCAGTTCCTCGCCGGCACGGTGCGCGACGAACTCGCGTTGGGCCCCAAGGCGATCAAGCTCGGTGCCGCCGAGATCACCGCGCGCACCGACGAACTACTCGAACGCCTGCACCTGACCCACCTCGCGACGGTGAACCCCTACACGCTCTCCGGCGGAGAGAAGCGCCGCCTGTCGGTGGCCACGATGCTGGCCACCGCGCCCAGGGTGATCATCCTCGACGAGCCCACGTTCGGGCAGGACCGCCGCACCTGGGAGGAACTGACCCGGCTGCTGGCCGAGATCGCCGACGCCGGAACGGCCGTCGTCGCGGCCACCCACGATCTGGACTTCGCCGCCCTGCTGGCCGACGCCCGAATCGAACTGCCGGACTGGGAGCCCACCGCGGAGATGACGTCGTGATCAACCCGGTCGCACGACTGCTCACCGCGCTGATCATCGCGGGCGCCCTGGTGCTCTCGGTGGACTGGGTCTCGGCGCTGACGGCGCTGGCCGGCGAGATCGTGCTGTTCGCCGCGGTCGGTGTGCGACTCCGCGCGGCGCTGGCCCGTGGCGCCGTGGTCGTCGTGGCGGCCACACTCACCGCTGTCACCATCCTGCTCTACGGGCAGACCAGCGGAACCGTGTACTGGCACTTCTTCCTCGTCACCGTCAGCGACGGGTCGATCGCCCTCGCGGTGGCCACGTTCCTTCGTGTGCTGGCGATCGCGCTGCCCTCGGTCATCCTGTTCATCGACGTCGAATCGACCGAGTTGGCAGACGGTTTGGGCCAGGTGCTGCGACTACCCGCCCGGTTCGTGATCGGTGCACTGGCCGGTCTGCGGATGGTCGGTCTGCTCGGGCAGGACTGGCGATACCTCGGCTATGCCCGGCGGGCTCGCGGCGTGGCCGATCACGCCCGGGTGCGGCGGATCGCGGGGCAGGCGTTCGCCCTGCTGGTGTTCGCCGTGCGCCGCGGATCGAAGCTCGCCACCGCGATGGAAGCGCGCGGGTTCGGTGCCTACCCGCAGCGGACCTGGGCACGCCCATCACCCTTCGGTGCGCGCGAATTCGCCCTGATCGCGGCCGGATTCGTCATCGCGGCAGCAGCGATCGCGGTGTCGATGGCGTACGGGACATGGAACTTCATTGGTACTCGATGACATCCTGCGCCGCCTCGGCGCGGCCGCCACGACTGTCCTGATCGACGGCCGTTCGGGGTCCGGCAAGTCGACGCTGGCGATCGACCTGCACGACGAGTGGACCGGCAGTGCCGTCGTCCGGCTCGACGACATCTACCCGGGCTGGGACGGACTGCTCTGGGCCGCAGATCATGTGCGGCGATCGCTGCTCGCGCCGCGGGCCGCGGGCCGCACCGGGCGCTGGCGGCAATGGGATTGGGCGACGGCTGCACCCAGCGGCTGGCACGCGATAGAACCGGGACAACGCCTCATCGTCGAGGGCATCGGTGCGCTCACCCCGGCTACCCGGGCCCTGGCAGATCTGGGCATCTGGGTCGATGCCGACGACGCCGAGCGCAAGCGCCGGGCACTGGAGCGCGACGGCGACACCTACCGGCCGCACTGGGACCGGTGGGCCGCTCAGGAGGACGAGTTCATCACCCGGTTCCAGCCGAGGGCGTGCGCCGATCTGATCGCGGTACCCACCGCAGGCGGATTCGGCTTCACCGCGCCTGGTTAGCGCAGACCGGCCAGAACCCTCTGCCGCACTGTCGGTTTCGGCGCAGACGCTGCGACAGCGATCATCTCGTCGACCGAGGTGAACTTGTCGCGCGGCCGGTCCTCGCCACCGCGGGCGATCTCGGCGGCGTCGATCGCCTGCCATCCGGCGGCGTCCACCATGGCGGGCTGGCGCGTCCGCACCAGCTTCTCCAGGGCGGCCGGCTTGCGCACCGGATCGGTCAGCACGCCGGCGTTGAAGTCGTCGACCAGCTGGTGCACGGTCTGTGCCGCACACGACTTGTTGGTGCCGATGAAGCCGGTGGGCCCGCGCTTGATCCAGCCGGCCACGTACGCGCCGGCCGTGTTCCGGACCCGTCCACCGTCATTGGGCACGACGGCGGCGGCGTCGTCGAACGGAAGATCGGCAATTGCCTTGCCGCGGTACCCGATCGAGGTCAGCACGAGCCCGGCGTCGAGCGTGCGCACCTCATCGGTCCCGGTCACGCCGAATTCGATCCCGCTGACCTTGCCCTCACCCAGCACACGCTGCGGGGTGAGCCGGTAGGCCAACCGGATCCGCGGCCGGGTCAGCGGCGCGGAGGCATTGCCCAGCTTGGCCAGGATCTCCAGCTTGTTGCGGGTCAACGGATCCGTCTCGCGGGCCAGGTCCGCCACCACGAGCTGGTGATCGGCTTCGTCGAGCACGACGTCGCAGCTCGCGGTCAGGCCGATCAGCTCGGGCAGGGTGAAAGCCGACTCCGCGGGGCCGCGGCGGGCCGCGATCACCACCTCGGAAACCTTCGAGGTGCGCAGGGCCGCCAGCGCATGATCGGAGATGTCGGTGCGGGCCAACGCATCCGGATCGGTGGTGAGCACCCGGGCCACGTCGAATGCGACGTTGCCGTTGCCCACGATGACGACCCGCTCATGACCGAGGTCCACCGGCAGGTCGGTGAACTCGGGGTGCCCGTTGATCCAGGCCACCATCTCGGTCGCCGTGCCCGTGCCGGGCAGCCCCATGCCCTCGATCTCGAGCCGGCGATCGTTGGGCGCGCCCACCGCGTACAACACGGCGTGGTGATGCTCCAACAGATCGGCATGCGACAGGTGCTTGCCCACCTCGACGTTGAGGAAGAACTTGAATCCAGGCTGCTTGCCGATGACGTCGAACAGCCGGGTGACCCGCTTGGTGCTCTGATGGTCCGGTGCGACGCCGGCCCGCACCAGCCCGTAGGGCGTCGGCAGCTTCTCGAAGACGTTGACCCGCACACCGCGCTGGGTCAGCAGTTCGTCGGCCGCGTACATGGCAGCCGGGCCGGAGCCCACGATCGCCACTGTCAACGGCCCACCAGAGTGGGCCGTCACCTTCGGCGCCGCGATCACCGGCGCCAGCTTGGACGTCGGCGGCAGCTTGCCTTCGCGCTTCGGGTAGAAGGCGGCGTTGAGCTCGATGAACGGCAGCTGCTTCTCGGTCAACTTGGTATCGGCCGCGATCGCACCGACCGGGCACGCACTGACGCATGCGCCGCAGTCCACACATGCCTCGGGATCGATGTAGAGCATCTCGGCCGTCGCGAAGCCCGGCTCATCCGGTGACGGATGGATGCAGTTCACCGGGCACGCGTAGACACAGGACCCGTCGCTACAACACGACTGGGTGATCACATGGGGCATAAAAAACCTTCGAACCCTCCGGGAGGAGCTTTAGGCGACCGAGACCAGGTGCTCGCGCTGTGGCTCGCTACGGTAACGGCTCGGCGGCCCGTCGATCTTGCAGATCCGCCAGATGAGCTTTGCGATCGGGTTCATCAGGCCGGTGTCCTGGCAGAGCATGCGGACATCACCGAACATGTCCCGCAGCATCTTGCGCGACTCGGGCGAACGGAAGAACAACTCCTTGCGCACCGAGCGCGGGATGTCGAATTCCTTCCAGAACGCGCGCGGCGGCACGATGATCGCCGAGCACAGGATGCGCATGGTCAGCGGCACGAACAGCGACAGGATCCAGCGCTGGCGGCGACGCAGGTTCGGCACCCGCTTGTGCAGGTACTGGTGTGCGAACGAGATGTGCCGGGCTTCCTCGGCGACGTGGATCGCCATGACCCGTTCCATGATCGGGTGCAGGGCCTTGCCCTCGCGCAGCACGTTCTTCTGGGTGTGGTCGATGGGCTCCTCGCCGGCCAGCACACCGAAGAAGAACGGGATGGGCAGGGGGCCTGCGGCCAGCGGGATGAGCGGCTGCAGCCACTTGAGCAGCCGCGGCATGCCCGGCACATCCATGCCGATCCGGTTCACCATCTCCTGGAACATCAGGGTGTGGTTGCACTCCTCGACGGATTCATGCAGGCAGTAGCGGTACTCCGGGGAGCCGTTGGGCACCCAGAACGAGTACTCCATCAGGCCACGGATCAGGATGTTCTCGAAGTGCAGGCCGACCTTGGCGACGTTGGCCTGGCGCCACATGCCGATCTGGATCTGCCGCTCGACCGGCTGCGCCTGGTACCACGCGTGACCACCCATCGGGTCGGTCGCCGGCAGGATCCAGCGCGGATCGTTCGGGATCACCGCGAACTCAGGCGAGTCCCACTCGATGTCCTTGTACGGATTGAAGTTGCGACGCACCGACCCCTCGGACAGTGTCGCGAGCATGTCGGTGTACTGAATGTCGTCGCTGACGTCCATGTTCTTGCGCCAGCGCCTGACCATCTTGGTCCGAGCCATGTTGCAGACCTCTCTATAATCGTCTGAGGTTTACATCTACCCACTTGTTGTACAAACGGTACCGCAGGTATCGAGTAAAAGTCCATGCCTGATTTGAATCGTTTGCCGATTGGTGACCGCACGTGGTCGATTTGAAGACAAAGCAGCAGGTAGAGGCGATGGCCGCAGCAGGTGCAGTAGTTGCGGAAACATTGCGAACAATCGCCGAAAATGCCGCCGCCGGGCACACCGCCGCCGATCTGGACCGGATCGCCGCCGAAATCCTGGCCTCACACGGCGCCGCCTCACCGTTCCTCGACTACCAGCCGCGCTGGGCGCCCAGCCCGTTTCCGGCGGTGCTGTGCGTGAGCGTCAACGACGCGGTGGTCCACGGCATCCCCGACGACACCGTCCTTGCCGACGGCGACCTGGTGTCGGTGGATTTCGGGGCAATCCTCAACGGCTGGTGCGGCGACGCCGCCCGCAGCTTCGTGATCGGCACGCCGCGGACGGCCGACAGCGCACTGATCGAGGCCACGGATGCGGCCCTGGCCGCCGGGATCGCCGCGGTGCGGCCCGGCAACACGCTGGGTGACATCGGCCACGCGATCGCGTCGGTGGCCCGCGAGGCGGGATACGGCCTGTTGGCCAACCACGGCGGGCACGGCATCGGCCGCACCATGCACGAGGCACCGCACGTCCCCAACTCGGGACAACCCGGGGAAGGCCTGACACTGCAGCCCGGCCTGGTGATCGCGATCGAGCCGATGCTGATCGCGGACGGCACCACGGGTTACGTCCACGACCCCGACGGCTGGACGCTGCGCAGCGCCACCGGGGCCCGCTCCGCGCACAGCGAGCACACTGTGGCCGTCACCACGGACGGCGCCCGAATTTTGACGCTGTAGCGGCCGACTTTAGGCTGGTCGGTATGGCTGAACTGATCATCCCCGCCGACCTCAAGCCCCGCGACGGCCGTTTCGGATGTGGACCCTCCAAGGTCCGTCCCGAGCAACTGACCGCGCTGGCCGCTGCCGGGGATCTGTTCGGCACGTCCCATCGGCAGGCGCCGATCAAGAATCTGGTGGGCCGCGTCCGCGACGGCCTGCGCGAACTGTTCTCGGTTCCCGACGGCTACGAGGTCATCCTGGGCAACGGCGGTTCGACCGCATTCTGGGACGCGGCAGCCTTCGGCCTGATCGACAAGAAGTCTCTTCACCTGACCTACGGCGAGTTCAGCGCCAAGTTCGCCTCGTGCGTGGCCAAGAACCCGTTCATCGGCGACCCGATCGTCGTCAAGACCGACCCGGGCACCGCGCCGCAGCCGCAGTCCGACCCGTCGGTGGATGCCGTCGCCTGGGCGCACAACGAGACCTCGACCGGCGTCTCGGTAGCGGTCCAGCGTCCGGCCGGCGACGCGCTGGTGCTGATCGACGCCACCTCGGCCGCCGGCGGCCTGCCCGTCGACATCGCCGACACCGACGCGTATTACTTTGCGCCGCAGAAGAACTTCGCCGGAG
This sequence comes from Mycobacterium sp. 134, assembly GCF_048282715.1. Taxonomy (NCBI): domain Bacteria; kingdom Bacillati; phylum Actinomycetota; class Actinomycetes; order Mycobacteriales; family Mycobacteriaceae; genus Mycobacterium; species Mycobacterium sp. 134. The sequence continues at coordinate 1,075,960 of NZ_JBLVUN010000008.1, read as the reverse complement.
ACGGCGGCCTGTGGCTGGCCATCGTCAGCCCCGCGGCCCTGGCCCGGATCGAGGCGATCGGCGCATCGGATCGCTGGGTGCCCGACTTCCTGTCGCTGCCCATCGCGGTGGAGAACAGCCTCAAGAACCAGACCTACAACACCCCGGCCATCGCCACGCTGATCCTGCTCGCCGAGCAGATCGACTGGCTCAACGGCAACGGCGGGCTGGACTGGGCCGTCAAGCGCACCGCGGATTCCTCGCAGCGGCTGTACTCGTGGGCCGAGGCATCGAGCTTCGCCACCCCGTTCGTCACCGACCCGGCGCTACGCTCGCAGGTCGTCGGCACCATCGACTTCAGCGATTCGGTGGATGCCGCCGCGGTCGCCAAGGTGCTGCGGGCCAACGGGATCGTGGACACCGAGCCCTACCGGAAGCTGGGCCGTAACCAGTTGCGGATCGGTATGTTCCCGGCGGTGGAGCCCGATGACGTGAGCGCCCTGACCAGCTGCGTCGACTGGGTCGTCGGACAGCTCTGAGCGAGCCTTCATCTCCGGGCCTGTCCCGCCAGCGTGTCAGCCCGGTAACGGGCCCATAACGCAGTAGGGTTCGCCCAGGAGGTTTGGTCGGTATGCGAGAACTCAGAGTCGTTGGTTTGAACGTAGACGGCAGACGCATCATCTGTGAATCCGACGACTCCGCCAAGGACATGTTCAGCGTGCGTGTCGATGACCGGCTCCGTGCTGCGATGCGCGGCGACAAGGTCGCCTCGAATCAGACCGACATCGATGTAGAGGTGCAGAACGTGCTGCGACCCAAGGAGATTCAGGCAAGGATTCGCGCCGGGGCGTCGGTCGAGCAGTTGGCCGAGGCAGCCGGGGTGCCTGTCGAGCGGGTCGAGCGGTTCGCCCATCCGGTGTTGCTGGAGCGCGCCCGCGCGGCCGAGCTGGCCACCGCGGCGCATCCGGTGCTGGCTGACGGCCCCTCGGTGCTGACGCTGCTGGAAACCGTCACGCAGGCCGTGGTGGCCCGAGGCCTCGACCCCGATTCGATCGCCTGGGACGCCTGGCGCAACGAGGACAGCCGGTGGACCGTGCAGCTGGCCTGGAAGGCCGGCCGGTCGGACAACGTCGCGCACTTCCGGTACACCCCCGGAGCTCACGGCGGCACCGTCTCCGCATCAGACGATGCGGCCCGCCAGCTGATCAACCCCGATTTCGGCCGTCCGCTGCGCCCCGTCGCCGCGGTGCCGCACCTGTTCGACAACCACGAGACCCACGAGGTGGCGGAGACGCCGGCGGCGGTGCCCGAGCAGTTCAGCCGACCGGCCGAGCCGATTCCCGCGCCCGCTCCCCCGGCACCCAAGCGCGGCCGCAAGGCCCGCCCCGCGGTTCCGGCCTGGGAGGACGTCCTGCTGGGCGTGCGCTCCTCCGGCACTCAGCCCTGATCTTCGAGCGATTTGTGCACGGTTTTCCGCGGTAGCTGCCGAAAACCGTGCACAAGACACAGCTGACCGCAGTGTGGCGAACGCGACCCTCCCGTTCGGCCCAAAGTTAGTTATAGTGACTAATAACTAGCTTTGCTATATATCTGGAGGGGTAATGCCACGCACCGAGAACGACACCTGGGATCTGGCCACCGGCGTCGGCGCCACCGCCACCGGCGTTGCCGCGTCCCGGGCCCTGGCCTCCAGCGCCGCTGATCCGCTGATCTCCGACCCGTACGCCCGGCCCCTGGTCGACGCCGTCGGGGTGGACTACTACGTGCGCATGGCCCAGGGCGACCTGGTCGCCGACGGCGCCGCCGAGCCGCTCGACCCGCACGTGATCGCCGACGGCATGGCGATCCGGACCCGCTACTTCGACGACTTCTTCCTGACCGCCGTCGAGGCGGGCATTCGCCAGGCCGTCATCCTGGCCTCGGGGCTGGACGCCCGCGCCTACCGGCTGCCCTGGCCGGCCGGCATGACGGTGTTCGAACTGGACCAGCCGGCCGTGATCGAGTTCAAGGGCCGGGCACTCGCCGATCTGGGCGCCGCGCCGGCCGCCGAACTGCACGCCATCGGCATCGACCTACGCCAGGACTGGCCCGCCGCCCTGCGCGCCCGCGGTTTCGACCCGCAGGCGCCGACCGCGTGGATCGCCGAAGGACTGCTCGGGTACCTGCCTCCCGACGCCCAGGACCGGCTGTTCGACAACATCACCGCGCTCAGCGCACCGGGCAGCCGCATCGCCACCGACTGGATGAGCGGGCACTCCGAGCTGGCCGAGAGCCGGATACGGACACTGACCGACCACCAGCGCGAGCAGGGCCTGGAGGTGGACGACCTGTCGGAGCTGATCTTCCCGGGCGACCGCAACGCCGTCGCGGACTACCTGACCGAAACCGGCTGGCAGCCCGAAACCACCACGGCCGAAAGGATGTTCGCGATCCACGGCAGGCAGTTCCGCCGCGACGAGGCCGTCGCCGGGCTGCTCGACGCCAACTACACCGCGGCAGAGCTGGTGGCCTGAGCGGTCCGGGTCAGCCCTGGCTCAACCCGATCGCCAGCAGCGCCAGCCAGCCTCCCGCCACTCCCACGCCCGAACCCAGGACGAACCAGCGCCACACCGGCCGCTGCCGCCAGCCCCACACGGTGGGGGCCAGTCCGCCGACGGCCACCATGTTCAGCCCGACCGCCAGCAGCGGGTGGACGCGCAGCAGGCCTACCCCGAGCACCACGATCGCCGCACCCAGCACCGCGGCCACGAAGGCGGCCACCGTCAATCCGGTCCCCCACGGCGTGGAATCGTCGGTCACGGAGTCAATCTAACGCGATCTCAGCTCCCGAGCCTGGCACGTTCGTAGAACGCGAGCGCCGCCGCCGTGGCGACATTGAGCGAATCGGTGCCACGTGACATCGGGATGCGCACCCGCACGTCGCTAGCCCGCATCGTGTGCTCGGTCAGGCCCGGGCCCTCGGCGCCGACCAGAACCGCCACCCGGTCGCCGTCGAGCTGCGACATCGCCTCCGACAGTGTCGCGGCGGCCGGATCGGGTGTCATGGCCATGAGCCGGAACCCGCTGTCCCGCAATAGTTCCAGATCACCAGGCCAGGATTCGGCTCGCGCGAACGGAACCAGCAGGGCATGGCCCATCGACACCCGCACCGCCCGCCGGTACAGCGGATCGGCACACCCCGCGCCGAACACCACCGCATCGACCGCCAGCCCGGCGGCGTTGCGGAAAATCGACCCGAGATTCTCGTGGTCGTTGACCCCTTCCAACACCGCCACGGTGCGGGCCCCGGAAATCACCTGCGCCACCGACAACTCGGGCGCCCGCGAAGCCGAGGCCAGCACGCCACGGTTGAGGTGGAACCCGACCGCGGCGGCCATCACGTCCGGGCTGGTCCGGTAGAACGGCACATCCACACCCCCGAGGTCGGCGGCCAGCTCTGCGAGGCGCCGGTCGGTGCCGAGCAGCGCGCGCGGGACGAACCGGGAGGCCAGCATCCGCTGAGCCACCAGCACCCCTTCGGCGATCACCAGACCCTTGCCACTGGGGAGATCGGGCCGGCGGTCCACGCTGTTGAGATCACGGAAGTCGTCCAACCGGGAATCGGCCGGATCCGCTATGTCGATAACCTGCAGCAGACTCACGCGCCTTCGAGAACCATGGCCGACATCAGATCGGTGGCGGTGAGCAGAGTCTGGCGTTCATCGGGATCCAGCCGCAGGAGCTGGGACTTGAGCCACTCCTGGCTGGCCCGGCGCTCGGCCTCGACCAGGGTCATCCCGGCCGGCGAGGCAGACACCACGACCTGGCGTCCGTCCACCGGATGGGCCGCGCGGGCCACCAGACCCAGCTCGGCCAGTGAGGCGATCACCCGGGTCATCGACGGAGGGCGCACCCGTTCACGCACCGCCAGGGCACCCGGCGTCATCGCACCCTCCTTGACCAAGGTGGCCAGCGCCGAGAACTGCGTCAGCGAAACCGGGGATTGCGCACGCCGCGTACGTAATTGACGCGCGAGACGGACAACCGCCAGAGCCAGGTCATTCGCGAGCCGCGCATCCGGATCCTTCACATTGGAAATAATACTGAGGCTGGGACGGTAAAGGGCTAAAACCAAGACCAATGAATCCTCATCGCATCGGATACGTTGGTCACCGATGACCGAGGACACCAACGACACGTCGGCGCCGCAGCCGCCGGCCCTGCCCGCCGCGTTGCTGGAGCCGTGGCCCGTGATCGTCGTGATCGCCGCGGGCTGGCTGATCGCGACCGTCGTGGCCTTCACCGTCGGCGGTCTGCAACACTGGCGGCCGTTCACAATCGCCGGGCTGGCGATCGGCGTTCTGGGCACGATTATCTTTCTGATCCAGCGCCGCGCGGTGCGCCGTGGATCTCGCGGTGCGCAAAGCGGATTGACCTGAGGAGACACCATGGCCGCACCACTTCTGCAAGCCACCATCGACATCGACGCACCGGTCGACAAAGTGTGGGGGCTCATCTCGGACCTGAGCCGGATGCCGCAGTGGAGCCCGCAGTGCAGGTTCATGAAGACCCTCGGCCCGCTCCGCCCGGGAACCCGCACGTTCAATCTCAACCGGCGCAAGTTCGTGTTCTGGCCCACCACGTCACGCATCACCGAGGTCGTCGACAACAAGCGGCTCGCGTTCCTGGTGGAGGGCAACAACACGGTGTGGAGCTACGAGCTGGAACCGACCGCCACCGGCACCCGGGTGACCGAATCCCGTCACGCCGAGAACGGCACGACAGCCGTGTCCAACGCTCTGGTCGGCGCACTGTTCGGCGGAGTCCCGAGCTTCGAGGACGAACTCGTCGACGGGATGAACGCCTCGCTGGCGCGGATCAAGGCCGCCGCCGAGAACTAGGGACGACTCACTCGACCACGTCGAGCACACCGTCGTCGTACGGCTCATACATCGGCGAGCCGGTGCCGGGCGGTTGCGGGGTGTCCGAATGGGCCCCGCAGCCGTACTCGGCCTCCACCACATGCCCGTCGGCCGACAGATCGTTGGCGCACACACCGAACATCAATCCCAGTGCACCGCCGAGCGGTAGGTAGAACCCGCAGTCGCGGCACACCCGGCGCGTCGAGCGAGCCATCGCCGAACCCGGCCCGTAATCGCCGTCGTGCCAACGCTGCGCTGCCTGCCCGCGACCCCACTCACTGAGCACCTGACGCCGGCCGAGGCCGAGCTCGAGGTCGAGAGGGACGTCGTCGATCAGCGGGTCCCCGGTGGCCACGTAGCCCGGGACCAGACGCGGATCATTCGGCGGAGGCGCCAGCAGGTCGCCGGGTCCGAGATCACCGGGACGGACCCGCTCCTGCCACGGCACCCACTGCGGCGCCAGCAGCGCCGTCGGCCCAGGAATCAGGACCAACTCGCTGATCGTCGCGTGATCGGCGCCCGGATAGGCCGCCACCACGACGGCCCACTGCCAGCCGCGGTAACCAGGCAGATCGGCCAGGAATCGGTGCGTGGCCGAGGCGGCATCCTCGACGCTCACGCCGAGGTATTCGCCCACGGTGCCCTCACCGCTGAACTCGATCAACGCCGCACGGGCTTGCTCGGCGGCACCAACAAGCAACGCCTCCTGCTCCTGCGACGGCGCTTCGGGGGCGGCCGTCGAGCCGGAGTCGGGAGTCTGCTCAGCAGATTCGGTCACGCTTTCCATTGCCTCCATAGTGCCTGATCGGGGCAACCTCGGGCCACACCGGTCGGCTGTCGGCCGCCTGCGCGCCCGATAAGAGAGAATCAGGGGGTGACCTACTACCCGCCGCGGCCGCCGGCCGATCACGGCGCGGAACATCCCGGAATGGCCAATTACCCCAGCGACGAGACGCCGCGCCGGCCACCGAGGCAATCAGTGCCCAGCTCCAACCGCTGGTTGCCGCCGCTCGATGAGCAACACACCGCCGCGTACTCCGCCCCCGACGACCCGCCGCCGTCGCGCGGGGTCGGATCGGCGGCCGGCGAGAAGGTCACCGTCACCCGGGCGGCGGCGGCGCGCAGTCGCGAAATGGGCTCGCGGATGTACGGTTTCGTGCACCGCGCCGCCACCGCGGACGGCGCCGACAAGTCCGGGCTCACCGCACTGACCTGGCCGGTGGTCGCGAACTTCGCCGTCGACGCGGCGATGGCCGTCGCGCTGGCCAACACGTTGTTCTTCGCCGCCGCCAGCGGCGAGTCGAAGGGCAAGGTCGCGCTCTACCTGCTGATCACCATCGCCCCGTTCGCGGTGATCGCCCCGCTGATCGGGCCCGCACTGGACCGCCTGCAGCACGGCCGCCGGATGGCGCTGGCCGCCTCGTTCGCGTTGCGCACGGTGCTGATCGTGGTGCTGATCGCCAACTACGACGGCGCCACCGGAAGCTATCCGTCCTGGGTGCTCTACCCGTGCGCGCTGGGCATGATGGTGCTGTCCAAATCCTTCTCGGTGCTGCGCAGCGCGGTCACCCCGCGCGTGCTGCCCCCGTCGATCGACCTGGTCCGGGTGAACTCCCGGTTGACCACCTTCGGCCTGCTCGGCGGCACCGTGGTCGGCGGCGGCATCGCCGCGGGCGCCGAATACCTGTTCAACGTGGCGCAACTGCCCGGGGCGCTGTACGTGGTCGTCGCGGTCAGCGTCGCCGGTGCGGTGCTGTCCATGCGGATCCCCAAGTGGGTCGAGGTCACCGAGGGCGAGGTGCCCACCACGCTGAGCTATCACGGCCAATCCGGCGGCCCGGGCGAGATGCGCAGGCACCCCGGCAAGCCCAAGGCCGAGCGTCAGCCGTTGGGCCGCAACACCATCACCGCGCTGTGGGGCAACTGCACCATCAAGGTGATGGTCGGATTCCTGTTCCTCTACCCCGCGTTCGTGGCCAAATCGCACGATGCCAGCGGCTGGGAACAGCTGCTGATCCTCGGCCTGATCGGGGCCGCGGCCGGTATCGGCAACTTCGGCGGCAACATCGCCGCGGCCCGGCTCAAGCTCGGCCATCCCGCTCAGCTGGTGGTGCGGGCCGCTGCCGCGGTCACCGCCGTCGCGCTGGCCACCGCACTCACCGGCAACCTGCTGGTGGCTGCCGGGGCGACACTGGTCACCTCCGGCGCCAGTGCCATCGCGAAGGCCTCACTGGACGCATCCCTTCAGGACGATCTGCCCGAGGCCTCGCGGGCCTCGGCGTTCGGCCGGTCGGAATCGGCGCTGCAGCTGGCCTGGGTGGCCGGCGGCGCCACCGGGGTGCTGATCTATACAGACCTCACAGTCGGGTTCACTACGATCACCGCCGTGCTGATACTGGGCCTGGCGCAGACCATCGTGAGCTATCGCGGCGAATCGCTGATTCCCGGCCTGGGCGGTAACCGCCCGGTCCACGCCGCACGAGAAGGCGGCAGCCGTCCGCAGACAGCACCGACAACAGCACAGTGGGAGTCCCGATGAAGCGCGTCCTGGCGATCCTTGCGGCCGTGGTCGTGCTGGCGATCGCCGGCACCGCCGTGGGGGTCTGGCGGCTGCACAGTTCGCACGGCGACCAGCTGCCGGAGATCAGTGCGTACTCGCACGGGCATGCGGTTCGGGTCGGGCCGTTCCAGTACTGCGAGGTACTCGATCTCGACGACTGCAAGGAACCGCGCGATGCGGGCGAGCTGCGGGTCACCAAGGAAAGCCCGGTCCAGCTCTCGGTGCCCAGTTCGGTCGCCCGGGCACCGTGGCGCCTGCTGCGGGTGTACGAGAACCCGATCGACACGACCGTCACGTATTTCGCACCCAAGACGACGCTGGCCGTCACGATCCCCACGGTCGATCCCAACCGGGGCCGGCTCACCGGGCTGGCGGTCCAGATGCTGACCCTGGTGCAGGACCAGAACGGCGAGGAGTTCGCCCTGCCCCACGCCGAGTGGTCGGTCAGCACGGTCTGGCCGGACCGCGAGCCGGCGGACGCGCGCTAACCCGCTGAGTGCCCGGCCGGTACCCGCTCCCCCTCAGGCGTCGGCCCGGGCGGAGTGCCGTCGCCGAAAGGCCTGCCGCCCAAGGATTCCCGGCCGTGTGGCGTGTGCCAGTTGGCCAGGTCCGGGCCCTTGGGCACGATCTGCGTCGGATTGATGTCCGAATGCACGATGTAGTAGTGCTGCTTGATCTGGACGAAGTCGACGGTGTCACCGAAGCCCGGCGTCTGGAACAGATCCCGCGCGTACGCCCACAGCACGTCCATCTCGGCGAGCTTGGCCCGGTTGCACTTGAAATGGCCGTGATAGACCGGATCGAACCGGGCCAGCGTGGTGAACAGGCGCACGTCGGCCTCGGTGATGGTGTCGCCCACCACATAACGCTGACTGCGCAACCGGTCGGTCAGCCAGTCCAGCGCCGTGAACAACCGGTCGTAGGCGGCGTCGTAGGCCTGTTGTGAGCCTGCGAACCCGCAGCGGTACACGCCGTTGTTGACCTCGGTGTAGATCCGCTTGGCCACCGTGTCGATCTCCTCGCGCAACGGCTCGGGATACAGCTGTGGGGCCCCCTCGCGGTGGTACGCCGTCCACTCGGTGGAGAAGTCCAGCGTCATCTGGGCGAAGTCGTTGGTCACCACCGCACCCGTGGCAACCTCGACGATCGCGGGCACGGTGATGCCCTTCGGATAGTCGGGGTCGCGCTTGAAGTACGCGTCCTGCAACCGCGGGATCTTGAGCACCGGGTCGAGCCCGCCGGGGTCGAGGTCGAACGTCCAGCTGCGAGCATCGTGCGTCGGGCCGCAAAAACCAATGGACAGAGCACTTTCCAGGCCAAGCAGGCGTCGCACGATGATTGCGCGGTTCGCCCAGGGACAGGCACGCGCGACGATCAGCCGGTACCGGCCCGGCTCGGCAAGATAGCCGTCACGGCCATCGCGCGTGATCCTGGTGGTGATGTAGTTGGTGTCGCGGTTGAACTCGCCGGAAGTGGACTTGTCGGCGACGTAGGTGCCCTGGGCCATACCTACATATTGGCCGCACAGTGCGCCGAGCAACACCCGGCGAACCTGAGGATCAGGCGTCGAGCTCCTGCGCGACAGCCTTGACCACCTCGGACACCCGGCGCGCGACCTTGCGGTCGGGGTAGCGCCCCTTGCGCAGCTCGGGCTGCACGATGTCCTCGAGCAGCGTGATCATGTCCGAAACCATGCCGTGCAGCTCATCGGGAGTGTGCTTGTGCTCGGGACGCTCGGCCTCGCGCCGGGTCCGGCTCAGGCTCGGCGGCGGGTCGATCAGCTTGAGGCTCAACGCCTGCGGGCCACGACGACCGGCAGCCACGCCGAACTCGACGCGTTGACCGGCCTTGAGGCCTTCGACACCCGCGGGCAACGCCGAGGACCGCACATAGACGTCCTCACCGTCCTCCTGGGACACAAAGCCGAAGCCCTTTTCGGCGTCGTACCACTTCACCTTGCCGGTCGGCACTGCTACTCACCCGCTCGTCTTGTCAGAACTACCTACACACATAAAGCTCGCGTCCCGTCAGCGCCGGGACGCGATGGAGCGATCTTACTCGGCCCTGGCTGGGTGCTTCACCCCTATTACTCGGTAGGCTTGGAAGCACCTCTGGAAGAGAGATGCGCCGGTAATGCGAGTGATACTGAACATCATCTGGTTGGTCTTCGGCGGCCTGTGGCTGGCGCTGGGATATCTGCTGGCCGCGCTGATCTGTTTCGTCCTGATCATCACCATCCCGTTCGGGTTCGCCTCGCTGCGCATCGCCTCCTACGCCCTGTGGCCGTTCGGCCGAACCATCGTGGACAAGCCCGGCACCAGGCCCGGCGCCCTGGTCGGCAACATCATCTGGATCGTCCTGTTCGGCTGGTGGCTGGCATTGGGCCATCTGGTGAGTGCGGTGGCCATGGCGGTCACCATCATCGGAATCCCGCTGGCGCTGGCGGATCTCAAACTGATCCCGGTCTCGCTGGTGCCGCTGGGCAAGGAGATCGTCCCGGTCGACTCGCTGAAGGCCGCGGTATGACCCTCACCCCACTCGGGTTGCCCACGGTGCATCGATCCGACGGACCGGCCATCGGTGCGTCTCTCGATCCGGCTCCGACGAGTGGCCCGCTGGTCGACACCTACGGCCGCGTCGCCACCGACCTCCGGGTCTCGCTGACCGACAAGTGCAATCTGCGATGTACCTACTGCATGCCCGCCGAGGGGCTGGACTGGTTGCCCGGAGAGGCACTGCTCAGCACCGCCGAACTGAGCCGGCTGTTGCGCATCGCAGTCACCCGGCTGGGCATCACCAGCGTGCGGTTCACCGGTGGCGAGCCCTTGGTGACACGCCACCTCGAGGATGTGGTGGCCGCCGCCGCGGCGCTGCGCCCGCGGCCGGAGATCACCCTGACGACAAACGGCATCGGGCTGGCCCGGCGCGCCGCAGGCCTCAAGCAGGCCGGCTGAACCGGATCAACGTGTCGCTGGACAGCGTCGACGCCACCCACTTCGCCCGGATCACCCGCCGGGACCGACTCGCCGACGTGCTCGACGGACTGGCGGCCGCCAAGGCCGCCGGACTGCAGCCGGTCAAGGTCAACGCGGTGCTCGACCCGGTCTCGGGTCTCGACGACGTGGTGAACCTGTTGGGCTACTGCCTGGATCACGGATACCAGCTCCGGATCATCGAGCAGATGCCGCTGGACGCCGGGCACACCTGGCAGCGCGGCACCGTGATCGACTCCGAGGCCATTCTCGGCACCTTGCGCCGCCACTTCGACCTGCAGCCCGATCCGAAGCCGCGCGGCTCGGCGCCTGCCGAGCTCTGGCAGGTCGCGGCGAGCGCTGATCACCCCGCGGGCACTGTCGGAGTGATCGCGTCCGTGTCGCACGCGTTCTGTTCGGACTGTGACCGCACGCGGCTCACCGCCGACGGCCAGATTCGCAGCTGCCTGTTCTCCACCGAGGAAAGCGACCTGCGCGCGCTGCTGCGCGGCGGCGCCGACGACGCCGCCATCGAAACGGTCTGGCGGACGGCGATGTGGGCAAAGCCCGCGGGACACGGGATCAACGACCCGGATTTCGTGCAGCCCGTGCGGCCGATGAGCGCGATCGGCGGCTAGATGACGGAGCACCCCGTGGCCGTGACGGTCCGCTATTTCGCCGCTGCCGCGGCCGCGGCCGGAGTTGATACGGAAACGTTAGGTTTGGCGGAGGATTCGACGATCGCGACGCTCGTCGAGCATCTCAGCGGTCGCGACGCGGAGCTCGCGCGCGTGCTTAAGCGCTGCTCATACCTGTCGGACGGCATGGCCGTCCGCGATATGGACAAGCCGCTGTCAACGTCTCAAACCATTGATGTGTTACCGCCATTCGCCGGCGGCTAACGTGATTTGCATCACATAACGAAATGGTCACGAGCTGGCTACAGCGAGGTGGAGCGTCGCGCCCACCAGCGACAACGCAAAAATAACCTGCGCCTTTAAACAACTTTTAGAGTTTGCCGAGGGGCAAAACGCCCGAGGCCGCTAAAGGTGACGGGATTGCGGGGAGCCGTTACCGTTCATTCCCAAGTCAACCGACCCTAATCAGTTGACCCACCCTCATACCGACGCGCCGAGCTCCATCCATCGGGCGAGGGTCACGACGAACAACAAGGATGGAGGCGGGGGACCCAACCGGTCCACCGATTTATTTCAGGACCAGGAGCCGCTTGCGGCTCCTTGGGGTGAAGCCGTCGCCGTTTCGACGACGCCGGCCGGGCTACCTCTCCAGCCCGAACCCGACAGCTGACCTCGTGGGCGCATACGAGAGGACCTTCACGCTTATGAGCGGACGGCATCGCAAGCCTGCTTCTGCGTCTTCAGCAAAGAATGTCGCCAAGATCGCCTTCACCGGCGCTGTGCTCGGTGGTAGCGGCCTCGCACTGGCCGGACAGGCGATGGCCGCCACCGACGGCGAGTGGGACACCGTGGCTCGTTGCGAGTCCGGCGGCAACTGGGCGATCAACACCGGCAACGGCTACCACGGCGGGCTGCAGTTCTCGCCGAGCACGTGGCGTTCCAACGGCGGTGGCGAGTACGCCCCGTCGGCCTACATGGCCACCAAGGAACAACAGATCGCCGTCGCCGAACGCGTGCTGGCAGGCCAGGGCAAGGGCGCTTGGCCGGTCTGCGGCCGCGGCCTGTCGGGCTCCACCCCGCGCAACGTGGTCGCCGAGCCCGCTCCTGCCCCGCTGGATGCGCCCGCGGTCAACGGTGAACTGCCGCCGCCGCCCGAGGCTCCGGCCCCGGCTCCCGAGGCAGCCCCGATGGACGCCCCGCTGCCGCCTGCCCCCGAGGCTCCGGCCCCGGCACCCGAGGCAGCCCCGATGGACGCCGCACTGGCGCCGGCTCCTGAAGCCGCCCCGATCGCCGACGCCGCACTGCAGGTGCCCGCTCCGGCACCCGAGGCTCCCGCGCCCGCCCCTGAGGCCCCGGCTCCCGAAGCCGCGCCTGCCCCCGTGCAGCCGGTCAGCTACGTCGATCAGATCCAGCAGGCCATCGACAATCAGGGCCTCGACGGCAACGTCGTCATCAACGGCTGAGTTTCAGGCCGAGCCGACCCATTCGTCGGTGCCGTCGGAGAAGTACTGGTGCTTCCACACCGGTAGCCGTTCTTTGACGGTATCGACGAGACGGGCACAGGTTTCGAACGCCGCCCCGCGATGGTCCGCTGCCACAGCGGCCACCAGGGCGGCGTCTCCTATATTCAGGGTTCCGATGCGGTGGCTGACCGCGATCGCACGTACCCCGGTGGATTGCGCGGCCACCTCGGCGGCCACCTCTTGCAAGGTTCGAAGGGCATCGGGGTGTGCGGAGTAGTCGAGCCGGGTGACCGAACGGCCGCCATCGTGGTCGCGCACCACCCCGCAGAATCCGACCACCGCTCCGGCTGCCTCGTGGGCCACCAGGGCCTCGTATTCGGTCAGCGAGATCGGTGTCTCGGTCAGTTCGACCCGTATGACGGATGCGCTCACCTGCGGGCCCTTTTCCTCTTCGCGCAAGCGCTCATCGGTGGTCCTTTCCGCCCAGCTGGTCCAAGGCATGCTCCAGCACGCCGGCCAGCACGCCCAGCCCGTCTTTGACCCCGCCCGGCGATCCGGGCAGGTTGACGATCAGGGTGCGCCCGGCGACGCCGCAGACGCCACGGGACAGCACCGCGGTGGGCACCTTGTGTACGCCGGCACGCCGGATGGCATCGGCCAGTCCCGGTATCTGATAGTCGAGCACCGACATGGTGGATTCCGGCGTCGCATCGGTGGGCGAGATGCCGGTTCCGCCGGAGGTGATGATCAGGTCGACGCGCTCGGCCAGGGCGGCGCGCAATGCGTCACCGACGGCGTGCCCGTCGGCGACCACCACCTGCTCGGTGACGTCGTAGCCACGATCGGAGAGCCAGCCGACGATGAGGGGGCCCGTCCGGTCGTCGTACACCCCTGCCGCGGCACGGGTGGAGGCGATGATGACCCGCGCCGAACGCGTCACTGAGTAGTTCTTTCCCACAATCCCGTTTTACCGCCTTCTTTGCGCACCACTTTGATGTCGTCGATGCGTGCGGCGGGGTCGACGGCCTTGATCATGTCGTACAGCGTCAGCGCGGCGACGCTCACCGCGGTCAGGGCTTCCATCTCGACCCCGGTGCGGTCGGTGCTGCGCACGGTGGCGGTGATGGCCACCGCTGCCTCGCGGGCGTCGAAGTCCACGTCGACGCCGGTCAGAGCCAACTGATGGCACAGCGGGATCAGATCGGGGGTCCGCTTGGCGGCCATGATCCCGGCCACCCGCGCGGTGGCCAGGGCATCACCCTTGGGCAGGCCGCCCGAGGCGATGAGGGCCACCACATCCGGCCGGGTGTGCAGGGTGCCCACGGCCATCGCGGTGCGTTTGGTGACGTCCTTGGCCGAGACGTCGACCATGTGTGCCGCGCCGGACTCGTCGAGGTGCGACAGTCCCACTGTTACCTGTTGACGACGGTGGCCGACTGGATGAAGGGCAGCTCTTCGGCCGGCAAAGGAAAGGTCAGATCGCCGAACGGCGACAGTGCGCCGGTGCGGTCGGTGGCGAGCTCACTCACGGCGTGATCATCGCCGTCGGAAAGCACGGGCCAGCCGTTGTCGACGTAATGGTTCTTCTTGTTGTCAGCCACGCTCCATATTGTGGCAGGCGCCTGCGCCGGAGGCGAGACCGGCGGGCAGGATCGGGATGGCTCGGCGGGCAGGAGCGCAGCGACCGGAGGGAGGTCCAGCGCGGGCTGCTTTACGCTGGTCAGGATATGACCGCCGCACAGACTCCCGGATTCCCGCTGGGGGCCTGGCTGTCCGACCTCGACGACAAGGGCCTCATCCGCCTGCTGGAGCTGCGGCCCGACCTGAGCCAGCCGCCACCGGGAACGATCGCCGCGCTTGCCGCGCGCGCAACCTCACGTCAGTCGGTCAAGGCTGCCACCGATTCCCTGGACTTCCTGCGGCTGGCCGTCCTGGACGCGTTGCTGGTCCTGCACGCCGATACCCACCCGGTCCCGGTGTCCGAGGTGAGCGAACTGCTGGGTGAGCGCGTCGGCTCCGGCGACGTGACCACCGCGCTGGAAGATCTGCGCGAGCGGGCCCTGGTCTGGGGCGAGGCCGCCGTCCGGGTCGCGCCCGAGGTGGCGTCGGGCCTGCCCTGGTTCGTCGGTCAGGCCGCCGTGGAGACCTCGGATCGCAGCGCCGACGAGATCGCCGACCTGCTCGGGGGGCTCGACGAGGCCCAGAGCGAACTGCTGGCCCGGCTGCTGGAGGGCTCACCGATGGGCCGCACCCGCGACGCTGCGCCCGACACCCCCGCCGACCGGCCGGTGCCGCGCCTCGTGGAGGCCGGGTTGTTGCGCCGGATCGACGCCGAGACGGTGATCCTGCCCCGCGTCGTCGGCCAGGTGATGCGCGGCGAGGCGCCCGGCCCGGTGGAGTTGACCACGCCGGTGCTCCAGACGGCGTCGACGACGCCTGCCGACGCCGACGCGGTGGCCGCCGGTGCCGCCATCGACCTGTTGCGTGAGATCGATCTGATCATCGAAACCCTCGGCAGCGCACCGGTTCCCGAGCTACGCAACGGCGGGCTCGGGGTGCGCGACGTGAAGCGGCTGGCCAAGACCACCGGCATCGACGAACCGCGACTCGGCCTTCTCCTGGAACTCGCGGCGGGGGCGGGGCTGATCGCGGCGGGGATGCCCGATCCGGATCCGGGTGACGGGACCGGCCCATACTGGGCGCCGACCGTGGCCGCCGACCGGTTCATCGAATCCCCCACCGCCGTGCGCTGGCACCTGCTGGCCGCGACGTGGCTGGACCTGCCGGCCCGGCCCGCGTTGATCGGCAGCCGTGGCCCGGACAACAAACCCTTTGCCGCCCTGTCGGATTCGCTGTACTCGACCGCGGCTCCGCTGGACCGCAGGCTGATGCTCAGCGTGCTGGCCGAACTGGCTCCGGGCGCCGGAGTCGACGGCGCCGAGTTGTCCCGGGCGATGGTCTGGCGCCGTCCGCGCTGGGCGATGCGTCTACAGCCGGACACGGTCAGCGGGCTGCTCGCCGAGGCTCATTCGCTGGGCATGGTGGGCCGCGGTGCGATCAGCACGCCCGCCCGCGGCCTGCTGGCCGGCGACCCCGACGAGGACGTGCTGGCCGCGATGGCCAAGGCGCTGCCCAAACCACTCGACCACTTCCTGCTGCAGGCCGACCTCACGGTGATCGTGCCCGGCCCGCTGGAGCGCGATCTGGCCGAGCACCTGGCCGAGGTGGCCACCGTCGAATCGGCGGGTGCGGCGATGGTCTACCGGATCAGCGAACCGTCCATCCGCCGCGCACTCGATGCGGGCCGGACCGCAAGCGAGTTGCACTCCCTGTTCGAGAAGCACTCGAAAACCCCAGTGCCGCAAGGGTTGACGTATCTCATCGACGACGTGGCACGCCGCCACGGCCAGCTGCGCGTCGGGATGGCCACATCGTTCCTGCGGTGTGAAGATCCCGCGCTGCTGGCCCAGGCGGTCGCCTCACCGGGCGCCGACCGCCTCGAGCTGCGCCTGCTGGCCCCTACCGTGGCGGTGTCTCAGGCACCGATCGCCGACGTGCTCACGGTGCTGCGCGAAGCCGGGTTCGCACCGGCGGCCGAGGACTCCACCGGCACCGTCGTCGACATCAGGGCCCGCGGCGCGCGCGTCGTCGCGCCGACCCGGCGCCGGGTCTATCGCCCGCCCACCGCGCCGACCGCCCAGACCCTCGGCGCGATCGTCGCGGTATTGCGCAAGGTGGCGTCGGGGCCGTTCGCCAGCGTGCGCCTCGACCCTGCCATGGCCATCACCCAGCTGCAGGACGCCGCGATCAACCAGACGTCCGTCGTGATCGGCTACGTCGACCCCGCGGGGGTGGCCACTCAGCGGGTGGTCTCCCCCATCAACGTGCGCGGCGGTCAGTTGACCGCGTTCGATCCGGCTGCCGGGCGGGTGCGCGAGTTCGCCATCCACCGCGTCACGTCGGTGGTGTCGGCCGACACCGACTAGCCGCGACACCGCGTCTCCTAGCTCGGGGAAATCGGAGACACAGCCCGCTCACAGAGCCATTCACGAATATGGCGACGTGACAACGATGTTGACGGCGGCGGATCAGGTGCCTGCGGCGTACCGAGGCGTGTCCCTGCTGCACGGTTGGTTGCCCCCGACGTTGCAGGTGATAGCGGCCGTGGCGTTGATCGCGGCGGTCGGCTGGCGCACCCGGCGCTGGCGCCTGATCTGGCTGCCGTGTGCGATCGCGGTCGGACTGGGTCTGGCGGCGTGGGCCCGCTGGTTCGTCGATTCGCAGGGGCTCGCGGGCGATCCCGCACCGGCCGAGCTGTGGATATGGATCGGGTTGACCGGATTGGCGGCGGCCGTGCTGGCACTGGGCTGGCGCGGCAGCCATTGGCGCAGGCGGACCGCCTCGGTGGCCGCGGTCCCGATGTGCCTGCTGAGTGTGGGCGTGGCCGTCAACCTCTGGGTCGGCTACTTCCCCACCGTCACGGCCCTGTGGAACGAGGTGACCGCCGGGCCCCTCCCCGGGGAGACCGATCTGGCCACAGCTCTCGACCAACGCCAACGAGGTGACGTCCCGTCCCGCGGAGAGCTGGTGTCGGTCACGATTCCCGCGGACGAATCCGGCTTCAAACACCGCGACGAACTGGTGTACCTGCCGCCGGCCTGGTTCGCCGCATCGGCACCCGAGCTTCCGGTGGTCATGATGATCGCCGGGGAGTTCAACACCCCTGCCGACTGGGCGCGCAGCGGCAACGCGATCGCCACCATCGACGATTTCGCCGCCGGCCACGGCGGCAACACCCCGGTCTTCGTCTTCGTCGACGTCGGCGGCTCCTTCAACAACGACACCGAATGCGTCAACGGGCCGCGCGGCAACGTCGCCGATCACCTCACCAAGGATGTGCCCCCCTTCCTTACCAGCACCTTCGGCGTTCGCGACACCGGCTGGGGTGTCGTCGGCTGGTCGATGGGCGGAACGTGTGCGGTGGACCTGACCGTGATGCATCCCGAGCTGTTCAGCAGCTTCGTCGACATCGCCGGCGACACCGGGCCCAACGCCGGCACCAAGGATCAGACCGTCGCCAGGCTCTACGGCGGGGATGCCGCGGCCTGGTCCGCCTTTGATCCGGCCACCGTGATCGACAAGCACGGTAGGTATCAGGGGGTGTCCGGCTGGTTCGTGATCTCCTCGGACGCCCCGGTCAAGCGCGGTTCGCACCAGGCCAATCCGGACGCGGTCGGCCTCGGCGGGCAGGACGCCGGGGGCAATCCGGGCGACCAGACCGAAGCCGCGCACACCCTCTGCGACCTGGGCCGCAACCACGGCATCTCGTGCGCCATCACCGCCCTGCCGGGCAAACACGATTGGCCGTTCGCCGAAGAGGTCCTGGCCAAGACACTCCCCTGGCTGGCCGGCGCCGTCGGAACCCCCGGAGTGCCGCAGGTACCGCTGCCGTCCGGCGGTGCGGCCAGGCCCGCCGCACCCGCGGCGGCGGCGCCGCGCTGACCCGGCCACGTGCTCGGACCCATGGTGCCGAATGCGGATGTCGGCTCATTCGGAATAATGGACGGGATGAGTTTTCCCGCCGTGAGTGAATGGACCCCCCGCACATGACTGACGGCCCCCTGATCGTCCAATCCGACAAGACGGTGCTGCTCGAAGTCGACCATGAGCAGGCCGGGGCTGCCCGCGCCGCCATCGCGCCGTTCGCCGAGCTCGAACGGGCCCCCGAGCACGTGCACACCTACCGCATCACCCCGTTGGCGCTGTGGAACGCCCGCGCCGCCGGCCACGACGCCGAGCAGGTGGTCGATGCGCTGGTCAGCTTCTCGCGCTACCCGGTACCGCAGCCTCTGCTGGTCGACATCGTGGACACCATGGCCCGCTATGGCCGGCTCCAGCTGATCAAGCACCCCGCGCACGGGTTGACGCTGGTCAGCCTGGACCGGGCGGTGCTCGAGGAGGTGCTGCGCAACAAGAAGATCGCCCCGATGCTGGGCGCGCGCCTCGACGACGACACCGTGATCGTGCACAACAGCGAGCGCGGCCGGGTCAAGCAGATGCTGCTCAAGATCGGTTGGCCGGCCGAGGACCTGGCCGGCTACGTCGACGGTGAGGCGCATCCGATCGAGCTGGCCCAGGACGGCTGGGCGCTGCGCGACTACCAGGAGATGGCCACCGACTCGTTCTGGGCGGGCGGCTCCGGTGTGGTGGTGCTGCCCTGCGGAGCCGGTAAGACCCTGGTCGGGGCGGCGGCGATGGCCAAGGCCGGCGCGACGACGCTGATCCTGGTCACCAACACCGTGGCCGGGCGGCAGTGGAAGCGCGAACTGGTGGCCCGCACCTCGCTGACCGAGGACGAGATCGGCGAGTACTCGGGCGAGAAGAAGGAGATCCGGCCGGTCACCATCGCGACGTACCAGGTGATCACCCGCCGCACCAAGGGTGAGTACAAGCATCTGGAGCTGTTCGACAGCCGTGACTGGGGGCTCATCATCTACGACGAGGTTCACCTGCTGCCGGCACCGGTGTTCCGGATGACCGCCGATCTGCAGTCCCGGCGGCGGCTGGGCCTGACGGCGACCCTGATCCGTGAGGACGGCCGCGAGGGTGACGTCTTCTCGCTGATCGGCCCGAAGCGCTACGACGCGCCGTGGAAGGACATCGAGGCCCAGGGCTGGATCGCCCCCGCCGAGTGCATCGAGGTGCGGGTGACGATGACCGACAACGAGCGGATGCTCTACGCCACCGCCGAACCCGAGGAACGCTACAAGCTGTGCTCGACGGTGCACACCAAGATCGCGGTGGTCCGCTCGATCCTGGCGCGCCACCCCGGCGAGCCGACCCTGGTGATCGGCGCCTACCTGGATCAGCTGGAGGAACTGGGCCAGGAACTGGATGCCCCGGTGATCCAGGGGTCGACCAAGAACGCCGAGCGCGAGGCCCTGTTCGACGCGTTCCGGCGCGGCGAGATCTCCACTCTGGTGGTCAGCAAGGTGGCCAACTTCTCCATCGACCTACCGGAAGCGTCTGTCGCGGTTCAGGTTTCAGGCACTTTCGGCTCCCGCCAGGAGGAAGCGCAGCGTTTGGGCCGGCTGTTGCGACCCAAGGCCAGCGGCGGCGGTGCGGTGTTCTACTCCGTGGTCTCGCGTGATTCGCTGGACGCGGAGTACGCGGCCCACCGGCAGCGCTTCCTGGCCGAGCAGGGCTACGGCTACGTCATCAAGGACGCCGACGACCTGCTGGGCCCCGCGATATGACGGTGCGGCGGGTGATGCCCGTGCTCACGGTGTCCGATATCGCGGCGACCGCCGCCGCCTACACCCGGACGCTCGGGTTGGCCGAGGTGATGAACCACGGCTGGATCGTCACCCTGGCCGATTCGGAGCACCGCCATCAACTGAGCCTCATGACCGAAGATGCCACCGCCCCGGTGAATCCGTCGGTCTCGATCGAGGTCGACGACGTCGACGCCGCGTATGCGTCCGCAGTCGAGGCGGGGCTGGAAATCGTGCATCCCCTGAGCGACGAGGACTGGGGTGTACGGCGGTTCTTCTTCGCCGATCAGTCAGGCAACGTCGTCAACGTACTCAGCCATCGCGGTTAGCCCGCTCGCGCACCGTCATCAGCAATTCACCGTCCGGGCCGCCGGTGAAGGTGAGCTCGCGGCGTAGCCGTTGCCCCGGCACGAGGTCGAGCTCGAAACGCTGTGCGAGGGTGGCGATCACCAGCGTCGCTTCGAAGCTGGCGAAACCTGAGGCGATGCACATCCGCCGGCCCGCCCCGAACGGCATCTGGGCGCGACGCTGCGGTCCGTCGAGGTTCTCCTTCAGGAACCTCTCCGGGTCGTATCTGTCGGCGTTCTCCCACACCCGGTCGTTGTGGTGCACGCTGTGGGTGAGGACAGCGACGCTGGTGCCGGCCTTGATCGGGTAATCACCCAGCACATCATCGGATTTCGCCACCCGCGCCACACCCATGATGGGCGGGTAGACGCGCATGGCTTCGGCCACCACGGCCTGCGTCCACGGCAGGTTCTCGACGTCGTCCGCGGTAGGTTCCCGACCGCCGAGCACATCGTCGAGTTCCCGGCCGAGCCGGTCGCGGGCATCGGGGTTCTGCGACAGCAGGTACCAGGTCCACGCCAGCGCCGCCGCGGTGGTTTCGAAGCCCGCGCCGAGGAACGTCATGACCTCGTCGCGAATCTCCAGATCGCTGTAGCGGTAACCGGTTTCGGGGTCCTCGGCCGCGATCAACAGCGCCAGCAGATTGTCGGTGCGCTCGATCTTGCCGCTGCGGTGGTCGGCGATGAGCTGATCGATGAACCGTTCGATGCGCCGCAGTCCGCGCCGAGCCCGGGGCGCCACCAGCCACGCGCCGCGCCGCAACGCGTTGATCGAGAACCGCGGCGACGAGAACCCCTCGGCGATCCGGCGCAGCGGCCGGGCCGCCCCGAGAAGGAACCCGTAGCCGAAAAGCGTGAGTAGACGGGCGAAGTCGGTGCGCATCTGCTCGGCGAGCCGACCGTTGAGCTCGATGCCGAACATCGTGCGGGCGATGATGTCCAGGGTCACGTAGTTCATCTCGGCGGCGATGTCCACCGGTTGACCGGCGGCCAGGTTCGCCTCCCAGCGCCGGGCTGCGGCCACACTGGCCTCGGTCATCTGCGGCGCGAAGGCATCCACCTGCCGCTTGGCGAAGATCGGCTGGACTAAACGCCGGTTACGTTGCCACAGTTCATCATTGAGGTCGGTGACCAGGCCCCGCCCGAACGCCACCGCCAGCAGGTCGTACTCGGCATTCTTGGCGTAGTTGTCCTGATTGGAAACCAGCACGTGACGGGCGATGTCGGGATTGCGCACCACCACGAACTTGGCCAGCGGTGTGCGGGCGACGACGATGTCGTCCTGGCCCGGCAGTTCGGTGGCGTACTCGTAGATGGTGTGCCGGTAGCCGGCCCGGATCGCCTTGAGGGCCAGCCACCACGATTTGAGGTACCCGACCTCGGTGCGCTGCCAGCGCACCGGCGTTGGTGCCCAGCGCGGCGGGTGCAGCGCCCCGTTCCCGCGAACTGGGCACGTGCTGTCTGCGGTTTGCGCGCTGGGCACAGTCATCCGGCCACCTCCCCGGTGAGCGCCGGGCAACTGACCCGGACTCGGGGTATACAGTACCGGCGGTATCGGGTTAAGGCCAGAGTCAACCTCTAGGTGTGCGGCCCCATGGCCTTGACCACGGTCAGCAGCACCACCGAATCCTCGATTGCGTGCAGGCTGTGCCTGGTCCTCGGGATCACGATGTGATCGCCGGGCGAACCTTCCCAGCTCGCCTCGGAGTTGGCCAGCTTCACCCGGCCCTCGATCACCTGCAGCGTCGCTTCCCCCGGGCTCTCATGCTCGTCGAGCCCGTTCCCCGCGGTCAGCGCGATCAGGGTCTGGCGCAGCTGGTGCTCATGGCCGCCGTAGACCGTGTGGGCACTGCGCCCGCTGTTGGCCGCGCGGGCTGAGGCCAACTGCTGACGGGCAATCGCGGTGAGCGAGATCTTCTCCATACCCACAGATCGTGCCACCTCCCGTCGACGAACCGTGAGCGATACGGACAGAACGCCACAGCGCTCCGGTGAGAGACACCGCCTTCCAGCTGTGAGTCTTTCGGTCGTGGCGGTATCGGATCCGCACACCCCACGATGGGCCGATGCGCACACACGGACACGTCGCCCGAACGGCGGCGGCACTGGCGTCGGCGATGGGTATCGGCCGCTTCGTCTATACGCCGATCCTGCCCCTGATGTCGGCGCAGGCCGGTCTCACCGCCCACGATGCCGCCCTGCTCGCCACGGCGAACTACGTGGGCTATCTCGCCGGGGCCCTGGCGGGTTCGATCTGGCCGCGACTGGCCCGCTCGATCACGGCGTGCCGCGTGTGCTTACCGGTGATGGCGGCCAGCCTGGCCGCGATGCCGTTGTCCACGAACACATTCGAATGGGCCGTGCTGCGCGGCGTGGCCGGATTCACCAGTGCGCTGGTCTTCGTGATCGCCGTCAACACCATGCTGGAGCACCTGCACGGGCATCCCGCGCACCTGGCCGGCTGGGGATTCGGCGGAGTGGGTGCCGGCATCGCACTGTCGGCACTGCTGGTGCTGGCCACCGGTGACTGGAAAGTGGCCTGGTGGGCCGCGGCAGCGGTGGCCGCCCTGCTGGGTGTCGGTGCCTGGTCGATGCCTGCCGTCCCGCACGGCACCGCGACCGCACCGGCCGGTGATACCCGGCCCGCCCACGGCCCGTTCACCTTGCTGCTGACCAGCTACACCCTCGAAGGAATCGGCTACATCATCGCCGGCACCTTCCTCGTGGCAGCGGTCGCCCAGGGCGCACCGGCGTGGCTGGGCGGGAGCACGTGGCTGGTCGTCGGACTCGCCACCGTGCCCTCGGCAGCGCTGTGGGCGGCGCTGAGCAGCCGGTGGTCGCACCCGGCGCTGCTCGTGGCCGCTCTGGCGCTGCAGGCCGTCGGGATCGCCGTGGCCGGCATGGTCGGCGGAGTCATCGCCGCGCTGGTGGGTGCGGTGCTCTTCGGCGGAACCTTCATCGGTGTCAGCACACTGGCCCTGGCGGCCGGGCGGCTGCTGCGGTATCCGCGCGCCGTCGCGCTGCTCACCACCGGGTACTCGGTGGGCCAGATCCTCGGGCCGCTCGTGGTTGCGCCGCTGCTGCACCGCGGTTTCGCGCCCGCACTGCTGGTGGGCGCGCTCGTGGTGTCAGCCGCTGCGGTGGTGTCCGGGGTGATGCGGATCGTTGTCCGGCACCCAGACATCGGGGGCGTCCAGCCCGAGATCACCGATACCACGGGTGAACTCGTCGACCACGGCGAGGACGGCCGGACTGGTCTCGTCGCGACGCCACACCAGCGACCACGTCCATAACGGCGTCGGAGTCACCACCGGGCGACGCACCAGGCCGGCCGGCAACGGCGCGCCCTGTCCCTTGGGATTGTTGAGGACCGGCCGACGCAGCCTCAGGACATGCTCGAAAAGCGTGGGGCCGGTGACGCCGCCGTCGTCGGTGCGCATCACCGGCGCCCCGACGGCCGCGGCGAACAGTTCGCCGTAGCGGTTCCACGACGACCAACTCGCCGCATCGTTGTCGACCAGCACCGTGGTGTCGCGCGCACTGACCGGGGACTCGTCGGTGCCGGCGCACAGGGCGTACAACCGGTCCACCCCAATCAACCTGGCCTGCAACGACAGTGACTCCAGGTCGACGTTCTGCACCCAGCAGATCGCCAGATCGAGACTGCCCTCGGCGACCCGGGCAGCCTGCGCGTGCGACGGCATCACCCAGGTGTCCACCCGCACCTGGGCCACCCCCGAAGCCCGCTCGGCCCAATCGGTCGGGCACCAGTTCACATACCCGATCCGGACGGGCTCGGACACCGCCAGACCTTGTGCGCGCCTGCGCAGTTCATCAGCCTGCTGGACCAGCGCCCGCGCCTCGGGCAGTAGTGCGGTGCCTGCCTGGGTCAGCGCCACCGAACGCCGGTCGCGGTCGAACAGGGTGACTCTGAGGTCGCGTTCCAATGCCTTTATCTGCTGGGACAGCGACGGCCCCGCGATACGCAGGCGCTCGGCTGCCCGGCCGAAGTTCAGCTCCTCGGCGACGGTGACGAAATAGCGCAGCTGACGTAGCTCCACGGTACGAGCGTAGTAGGCGCAGCCTCTCAGCAGAGAGTCAACAGGTCCCGCCGTGCGGACATGACATGACCCGCGACCACGTTGAGCAGTGCATCAGACCAGACCCGAGAAAAGGGAGACCACCCATGAGCACCACACCGCACGTCGCAGTCATCACCGGCGCGTCACAGGGCATCGGCGAGGCCCTGGTCGCGGGTTACCGCAAGCTGGGCTACGCCGTCGTCGCCAACTCCCGAAACATCGGTGAGAGCGACGATCCGATGATCCTGGCAGTGCCCGGCGACATCGGGCAGCCCGGCGTGGGCAAGCAACTGATCGACGCCGCCGTCGAGCGCTTCGGCCGCGTCGACACCATCGTGAACAACGCCGGCATCTTCATCGCCAAGCCCTTCACCGAATACACCGACGCGGAATACGACGCCGTCACCGGAGTCAACCAGCGCGGCTTCTTCGAACTGACCCGCGCCGGGATCGCCGCGATCGAATCCCACGGCGAAGGCGGCCACGTGGTCACCATCTCCACGAGCCTCGTCGACCACGCCAACTCCCAGGTGCCCTCGGTGCTGGCGTCCCTGACCAAGGGCGGGCTGAACGCCGCCACCAAGGCCCTGGCCATCGAGTACGCGTCACGGGGCATCCGGGCAAACGCTGTCGCGCTGGGCACCATCCGCACCCCGATGCACGCGCCCGAGAACCACGAATTCCTGTCGGCGCTGCATCCGGTCGGACACATGGGCGACATCGACGACGTGGTCGACGCAGTGCTGTACTTGGAAAGGGCCGGGTTCGTGACCGGCGAGATCCTGCATGTGGACGGAGGCCAAAGTGCCGGGCATTGAGGGGAACACGGCGGAAATCCTCCGACATGTGCTCGACGAGTGGCGCGCCGGCATCGCCGCCCACGATCCGCAGCGGGTCGCCGCGGTGTTCACCGAGGACGCGATCTTTCAGGGGCTACGTCCCTACAGCGTCGGCCGCCCGGGGGTGTTCGACTACTACGAGTCGCAGCCCGTCGGCCTGACCGTCGACTACCGGATCGACGAGACCCGCCGGCCTGCCGACAACGTCGTGCTCGGCTACCTGCGTGTGGACTTCACGCGGCCCGACGGCACGGTGATCCCGCTGAACCTCAGCGTTCTGGTCACCCGCGACGTCGACTGGCGCATCGCCCACTATCAGGTGTCAGCCGTGCCCAACTGAGGGCGACTCCCAGCACCACCGACCGGGCCCCGCCCGGGCATCACCACGATGCCCGAGCGGGCCGGAGTTCAAATCACCCGGAGTGAATCTCCGTCGTAGCCGAATCGCGACCGCAATTGGACCAGCAGACGCTCGGCCTCGGCGATCCTCGCGTGTAGCCGAACGAGTGCTTCCGGCATCGGGGCGTCAGCCACCCGGCTGCGCTCCCGAACGCGCCGCCACCGCAGCTCGGTGGCCGCGAGAAGGTCCCGCAGCTCGACGATTTCGCCGACCAGAATGTCCTCGAACAGCCGCGATTGGGCGATGTCAGCGCTGTGCACGGGCCTGGAACAGTCGATCGCGGCGGCCGCGCGAGAAACCATGCGCGGCAGGGGGTTGAGCACCGCGGCCACATCGGCCCCGACTGTCGGGGCAGAGACGTTTCCGCTCCCGAATTCCCGTGATATCAGCGTCACGTGGGGATCATGGAGCACCCACCCGACTCCCAGCGACAACACAGACGTAACCCGAGATGCCGCCCCTGGTCATCTACCGGTCACCGGATGTACGTTTGACGGCCTTTGCGCGCGGACGACGTCCGCGGTCGGTCCGCCTAGCTCAGCGCGGGGATGACCTTCTGCTCGAACAGTTCGATCCCGGACCGGTCGTAGGCGGCCTCCGGGAAGTACAAGATCGCGTACTCGCACCCGAGGTCACGCATCCGCTGCAGCTTCTCGATCACCTGTTCGGGTGTACCGCTTGCCGATTCGGGCGCGGTGGCGTTGGCGAGCATGGCATCGACGGAAGCCTCCCCCGCCACCGGCGCCTGCCGCGCCCGCAACCGCGCGACGCGCTCGGCGACATCGGCATCGGAGTCGCCGATGACGGCGTTGAAGTTGGCCGACCGCACGATCGCGTCATAGTCGGTTCCGACGTCGCGGCAATGGCCGGCCAGCACCTGGGACTTGTGGGCGAAGCCCTCGGGGTCGGAGGTGAAATTGGTGTACTGCGCATACTTGGCCGCGATGCGCAGCGTCACCTTCTCTCCGCCGCCGGCGATCCACATCGGGATGCCGCTGTCCTGCAACGGCTTCGGGGCGACGATCGCACCGTCGACCTGGTAGTGCTTGCCGTCGAAGCTGACCCGCCCGTCGCGCCAGGCGTCACGCATGATCTGGACGCCCTCGTCGAGGCGGCCCAGCCGCACCCCGGCCGACGGGAAGCCGTAGCCGTAGGCCCGCCACTCGTGCTCGTACCAGCCGCCGCCGATGCCCATCTGCACGCGGCCACCCGAGATGATGTCGGTGGTGGCGGCGATCTTGGCCAGGTAGACCGGATTGCGGTAGCTCATCGCGGTACACATCTGGCCGAGCTTGATCCGCGACGTCGTCGCGGCATAGGCCGACATCAGCGTCCAGGCCTCGTGGGTGGCCTCGTCGGTGGGGACCGGAACGGTGTGGAAGTGGTCGTAGACCCACAGCGAGTCCCAACTGCCTGCGTCGGCGTAGGCAGCCAGGTCACGCATCACGGGCCAGTGGTTCTCGGTGGGAATGTCGACGAGGTCAAGGCGCCAGCCCTGCGGGATGAAGAGTCCGAAGCGCATGGACCCCGACTCTACGACGCCGACGTGTGTCGTGGCACGAGGCTAGCCTGAGTTTTATGGCCCTTTCCAAGGAAGAACGCGAACAGTTTCTCGCCGAGCCGCACATCGCCGCCCTATCGGTTTACGCAGGCGACAAGCGCGGTCCGCTGACCGTCCCCATCTGGTACCAGTACACCCCCGGCGGGGAGCCGTGGGTGCTGACCGGGGTGGGATCACGCAAGCACCGGCTGATCGAGGCGGCCGGACATGTGACGCTGATGGTCGAGCAGCTGGAACCGACGGTACGTTACGTGGCCGTCGACGGTGCGGTCTCCCGCATCGAACCGGGCACCGACGAGCAGCTCGTCGAGATGACCAAACGCTACCTGGCTCCCGAGAAGGTGGAGCCGTATCTGGAGTTCGCCCGCCGTGAGCACGGCGAGAGCGTCGCGGTGTTCCTCAAGCCCGAGCACTGGCTGTCCTCGGACCTGGGGTCGCTGTGACGCCATGAGCTCGCGCCAACGGCTGTTCCGGTGGCTCTACCGGCTCGGGTTCACGCCCTGGGACGGCCACCCGTTGGCGCACAGCCTCACCAAGCTCGTCGAAGGCACCACCCACCCGTTGTCACCACCCGGGACCGCGCTCGATCTGGGCTGCGGGACCGGGGACAACGCGGTGTATCTGGCCCGGCACGGTTGGCGGGTCACCGGAGTGGACTATGTGGTCAAACCGCTGAAGAAGGCTCGAGCCAAAGCCGGCGGGTTGCCCGTCATCTTCGTCAAAGCCGATGTGACACAACTGAGTTCATCGGGTATCGGGGCAGGTTTCCAGCTGATCGTCGACAGTGGGTGTCTGCACGGCATGAGCGCCGCCGACCGCGACGCCTACGTACGGGAAGTCAGCGCGTTGGCCGCCCCCGGTGCGCAACTGCTGATCGTGGCCTTCATCCCGGGCGCGTCGATGGGCGTGCCCGGCATCGGGTTCGACGAAGTCCAGCGCCGATTCAAGGACGGCTGGACATTGCTCTCCAGCGGAGATGAGCCGGCGGTGGATCAGAACGGGGCGAACGCAGCACGGTTCTATCTGTTCCGCCGCACCACATAAGGTTCCTCACCCGAAACCAGGCCGTCCGACACCCGGCGGCAGAAATCTGCGCCACTCCGCAGGAAACCCACAGACACTTCACAGCCGTTCCGCCGCAACGGAATTCGTGTCATGACCTGCCCCGCAGTGCCATTAGGCTTCCGACATGACCTCGCCGCTGCGCGTGAATCCCGCCACCCTCCGGTCGGCCGCAGGCGATTTCGACCATCTGGGCACCGACAGCGCCGGCACCGGCGCAGATCTGCAATTCTCCGCACTGCCCGCCCAACTTCCCGGTTTGACCAGCGGCGATGCCTGCCAGCAGGCCGGAACCGCCGTGGACAGCGCATGCCGGCGGGTGGCAGACCGATACGCCACGCTCTCGACCAATCTGAACTCGGCGGCCGACACGTACGAGAAGACCGACGCCGAACTCGGCAAGAAGGTCAAGAAGGCCGGTGACGGTACCGGTGAGCCCGGTGACGGAGGTGACGGCTCCACTCCCCCGCCGACAGGCAAACACGGAGCCGAGGCCATCCCGGTGGATCAGGTGACCTATGACAAGGGGACGTGGCCATCGGGTCAGGACGCCACCCGCAACTACATCAACCAGGCGTTGGACCAACGCGGGGTCACCGATCCGGCTGCCCGGCAACGATGGACGGAGGCGTACCTGACGTTGACCGAGCACGAGTCGTCCTACAACCCGATGGCGATCAACGATTGGGACGTCAACGCCAAGCCACCGAACTCGACCTACAACGTGTCCGACGGGTACGGCAACGGGTGCTCGCGCGGACTCGCCCAGTGCGTCCCGGGCACCTTCGCCCAGTATCACCAGCCTGGAACGTCGAACAACATCTATGACCCGGTCGCCAACATCGCCGCGTCCATGAACTACCTCGAGGGCTACTACCACGTGGCGCCCGACGGATCAGACATCCGGGCGAAGATTCCGCAGACAAACCCTGGCACCCATCAGGGGTACTGACCGATGACAGGAGAATTGGTGAAGCTCACGCGCGCAGTCTCGATCGTCCTCACCGTGGGCGCCATGGTGGCGGTCCTGACGGCATGTCAGAAGGCCCCGGTTGCCGGCGCCCCCGATCGCGACGACTCTTCCACGACCACAGGCGTGCTGCATCCGGCGACCAGTCCTGCAGCCAGCCCGGTGTCGACGACGGCTCCGCACGCCGACGCGGTGCCCACTGCCGCGTGGGTCCACTCCAACCGCCTCCCACTCGACGGCTCGCAGCAATGGCCCAACTTGGCCGATTCGGCAGAATCGCTGGGAAGCAACACCTTCCGGACCGACAGCCTCTGCGCAGGCACGCCGACACAAGCCGGGGGCAGCGAGAACGCGCGCTCGCTGATCGATCGTGGGGCCGACAACTGGTCCGTCCAGCAGGTGCTCGTGCACTATCCCGGCGATCCCTGGACCATGGGGCAGACCGCGCACGCGATGTTCAACGAGTTGCAGAACACCCTGAAGGGGTGCCAAAACAGCTCCAGCGGAGCTTCTTTGGCCCTGACGACCCCGCCGAGTTCGGCCTGCCCGAGCGTCGAGCGGGGTGGCTGTAACCAGGTGGCCGCCGAGGTTCATTCCCCCCGGGGCGACGTGACGGCGCACATCTATCTCGCGTCAGTCGGAAGCACGGTGACCGAACTGAGCCTGTGGTCCAGCGGAACACCCACCGCACAGTGGCCGGCGCCTGCCGACGAGGACGTGTTCGCCGCCATGAACCCCCAACTGTGCTCGGTGTGGGAATGCTGAGGAACTGACCGAACATGACGATGACCATCTCGGGGGTGAGCAATTCTCACCCCGAGCAGTTGACTGACGCCGGACGCCGCGCGGCGGACTCCGCCGGCAAGGTTTCCCAGCAGATCGCCGACGGGCACGGCACCCTGAAACGCCTGGACGACGGGTGGAAGGGCTCAGCCGCCGATGCCGCAAATGCCAGCGCGAACCGCACTTTCACCGATCAGCAGAAGGTGGCCGACACGCTGCGGCAGCTGCAATCGGTGCTCAACGACGGCGGGAGCCAGTTGTCGGGGACCAGGAACAGCGTCACCGAAGGGGTGAACACCCTCAAACAGCAAGGCTTTCAAGTAGCTGACGACGGCACAGTGTCCGTCCGCCCCGGCAGCGCGCTCGAGGTGATGTCGAAGAAGAACCCCGTCATCGCCATGCAGCTGCGCCGGCTCACCGCCGCCAACTCGGTCAAGCTCAAGACCCTGCTGGCCCAATTCGACAGCCAGGACCGCGCACTCGCTGAGGCGATACGCAAGGCCACCGACGGCCTGAACCCGGCCGAGGACAAGCCCAAGGACCCGAACACCCCGCAGCCACCCCCTCCCGACCAGCCGAAACCCACTGCCGACGACACCAATGAGCCGGTTCCCGGCCCAGACGCCAAGCCGGGCGACCCCGGGTACAAGGTGCCCCACGCACCCGGCGACCCGGCGGACTACCCTGCCGAGCCCGGCTGGAAGACGGATGCGCAGGGTATGACCAACCCGCCCGGATTCCCGCCACAACCGCCGGGCGAAGCGCGCGACCAGAACTGGCGCGACTACCTGAACGGCAAGAACGGCGACGGCACCCAACGCCCGTCGGGACAGCCCCCTGCGGCCTACCCGCTGCCGGAGGCGGTCTCCGACAAGAAACTCAAGATCGTCGGTGCAGCGGAGAATCAGCAGGGCACACGGTATGTGTGGGGCGGCGGCAGCAAGGATGGCACGACGCAGGGCCAGGACGGCCCCGACGAGGCGCACACCCGGCAGGATTGGAAGTACAAGGGCTTCGATTGCAGCGGCCTGTCCGAGTATGCGATCTACCAGGCCACCGGGTACGACCCGGGCAAAGGCACCTCGGTGCAGTACGGCAACATGACCGAGGGTGCCGGGGCGTTCGGATCCGTGGTGCAGACCGGTCCCAAACTGGACACCTCGCAACTGCAACCCGGCGACGTCATCTACTACGACGGCGGCCAGGGTGTCGCGGGGGCGCACGTCGCGATCTACATGGGCAACGGCGTCACGGTCGAGACCAGCGAGTCCGGCACACCCGCACATTCACAGGCCGCCACGACATCCGACGGCACGGTCCGGGTCGTGCGGCCCAACTGATTTCAGCGGCAATCGTGGGGTGTCATCAAATGAATCAGCTGCCGTCGTCACCGCAGTCGCCGACAAGCTCGTCGGCAAGTTCAATTAGGTTCAGCACCAACAATACTCGGGAGAACCATGAAAACCGTCACCGTCGGCACGCTGTGCGCGACTGTTCTCATCATGAGCGCGTGCTCATCGCAGCACCCATCACCAGCGGCATCGTCGGCGTCCACGCCGGGTACAGCGGTCACCGCTACACCTGTCGACACCACGACAACTCCGATCAAACCCGCCACCGCCGCACTCGGTGTCGACGAGATCAATGCGCTCATACGGCAAGCCGACCCCGACGGGACGCAATTCAGCAGAGCCGATCCCGCCGAGAACACGCCTCGGAATCCAGCGGAATACCCAAGCGGAGCCGCTGATCCGTGCAACCGGGTAGCGCCCATCGACTTCGCGGGAACGGCCCCCGCCCCGGTGAACTACGTGGCGGTGCCGATGTTCGCACCACGCCAGAAGTCGATGACACAGGCGATCGCCATCTACGACAGCGCGGCGAACGCTCAGAAGGTGTTCGCCCGGATCGGCAGCGACATCGCGACGTGCGCTGCCGGTCCGAGTTCGGACACGACGTACGCGCTGACCCCAGAAGCATCGAGCCCCGAGACGATCCGATACACCCGCGGGAGCCAGGAAACCATCGAGTACCGGCTGGCAGGCACCGCGATCGTCGGAGCCTCCTCGACAGCACCGGCGACCGTCGTCACCGCAGTCGTCGACAAGCTCGTCGGCAAGCTCGGCTGATTCACAACCCCAACGCGGCCATGGCGCCGTCGACAGTGGCCGTACGCAACTGCTCATAGGGCACATCGGGGAACTGAAGACAGCAATCCTGCAGGCCACCGAACGCGATGACCGCGCGGGTGGACTGTTCGAGCGTCGGGCGCCGGCCGAACACCAGCACACCCAGCCTGGCCCGCCAGGCCAGCAGTTGGTCGATCAGCCCCAGATCGGCCAGGGTGGTCAGCTCGGAGACGATCAGCACGAGGTCGGCCAGGTGCCGGTGGTGGAAGTCGAAGTAGCCCTCGAGGAGCTCCCGCGCCGAGGCCCGCGCGGCGCCCCGCTTGCCTTCCTGCTCGGCGATGAAGGCCTCACCCTCGTCGATCAGCGGTTGCACGATGCTGCGGACGAGGTCCTCACGCGACCGGAAGTGGTAGTACAACGCGGGTTTGGTGATGCCCAGGCGGTCGGCGATGTCCTGCAGGCTGGTGCGCACAACGCCCTTCTCGGTGAACAGCTCGCGCG
This sequence comes from Mycobacterium sp. 134, assembly GCF_048282715.1. Taxonomy (NCBI): domain Bacteria; kingdom Bacillati; phylum Actinomycetota; class Actinomycetes; order Mycobacteriales; family Mycobacteriaceae; genus Mycobacterium; species Mycobacterium sp. 134. The sequence continues at coordinate 1,043,499 of NZ_JBLVUN010000008.1, read as the reverse complement.
CCACATCCAGGATGCGTTGCCGGGTATCCAAAGCAGGCTTGGCCACGTAGCCACCCTAACTTACTTAACGATAGGTAAGCTCACGACAGAAGCACTTACCGACCGTTAAGTAAGGGGGCATCGTGAAGGTACTCATCTCCGGCGCCAGCATCGCCGGGCCCGTACTCGCCTACTGGCTGTCTCGACACGGAGTCGACGTCACCGTGGTCGAGCGCTCACCCGCACTACGCAAGACGGGCGGTCACGCCGTCGACCTGTTCCGGCCCGCCATGGAGATCTCCGAACGCATGGGCGTCCTGCCCGAGATCGAGGCGCACGCCACCGGCACCACTCAGATGATCATCCATCGCCCCGGGACGTCGCGCCCGACCCACCTGGACTACGTCAAGATCATGGGGGCCATGTCCGACCGGCATGTCGAGATCATGCGGGACGACCTCAGCGAGATCTATTTCCAGGCCGGACATGACGACGTCGAGTATCTCTTCGGCGACACCATCACCGCCATCTCGCCCGACGGGGACGTGACCTTCGAGCACAACGCACCCCGGCGCTTCGACGTGGTGGTGGGAGCCGACGGGCTGCACTCGGGTGTGCGCCGTCTGACGTTCGGCGACAACGTTTCCGAGAGCTTCCTCGGCGGATACCTCTCGGTGGTTTCGGTGCCCAAGGACATGGCCCGCAACGGCGAGATGACCGGCTACTTCAAACCCGGGCACATGGCCGGGATCTACACCGCCGACCATCTCGACGATGCCCGCGCGGTGTACATCTTCCGCCCGAGCCGACCGCTGGACTACGACTACCGCGATGCGGAGCTCCAAAAAGCGCAACTGCGCGCCGCGTTCGAGCACATGAGCCCCGAGGTGGACCGCTGGCTCGACGAGGTGCCGCGGACGCCGACGTTCTATTTCGACGCCATCACGCAACTTCAGATGACGACGTGGTCGCGTGACCGGGTGACCCTCGTCGGGGATGCGGGCTACTGCCCCGGGCCCGCGGTCGGCGGCAGCACCAGCCTGGCGGTGTACGGCGCCTATGTCCTGGCCGCCGAGATGGTCCGGGCGGGTGACGATTACGCCGCGGCGTTCGCGGCCTATGAACGCACGATGCTCGCGCCGGTTGTCAGCAGCCGAAAGCTGGCGCGCGTGAACGCGAAAACCGTGGTGCCCACCAGTGGTTGGGGCATCCGCGCACTGGTGGGCGTGGGACAGGTGGTCTCACTGCTGCCACTCGGTCTCGTCCAGTCGCTCGCCCGGCTCAACAGCAAGGGCGTGCGACTCTACGACACCATGCCGCTGCCGAGTTGGCCGGCGTCACTGACGGGGTGAGCGGGCACGGGCGCGGCGTAGCGTGGCCACATGGGCGAACTCTCCGATGACGTGATCGCGTTCCTGTCCGAAGGCACCCGCACCGCGGTGCTGGGTTGGGTTGCGGCTGACGGCCGACCGTTGGCGGCGCCCGTGTGGTTCGTGGTCGACGACGGCGCGCTGGTCTTCAACACCGGCAAGGACACCGCCAAGGGCCGGGCGCTGGCCCGCGATCCGCGCGTGGTGCTGTGCGTCGACGATTCCAACCCGCCGTACGGGTTCGTCCAGATCCAGGGCGTGGCGTCGATCAGCGAGGATCCCGGCGAGCTTCTCGACATCGCCACCCGCACCGGCGGCCGATACATGGGCGCCGACCGCGCCAAGGAGTTCGGCCGGCGCAACGGGGTGCCGGGTGAACTCGTGGTGCGGGTCAAACCGACGAAAGTCCACGCCGCATTCGACGTGGCGGATTGAGGGGCAGTCATGACCGAGGTTTCCGCCTTCGCCGACATGCTGTCCCGCGATCACGGGCTCTGTGTGCTGAGCACCTTGCGCGACGACGGCAGCATCCAGTCCTCCGTGGTGAACGCCGGGGTGATGGCGCACCCGCGCACCGGTGAGCCCGTCGTCGCCCTCGTGGCGATCGGCGGCGCCCGAAAGCTGCGGCACCTGCGCGCCGATCCGCGGGCCACCGTTGTCGCCCGGGCCGGCTGGCAATGGGTGACCGTCGAGGGCACTGCCGAGATCATCGGGCCCGACGACCCGAGCCCTGACACCGACGCCGAGAAGTTACGGCTGCTGCTGCGTGCGGTCTTCGAGGCGGCCGGCGGCACCCACGACGATTGGGACACCTATGACCGCGTCATGCGTGAGGAACGCCGCGCCGCGGTCCTGATCACGCCGGTGCGGGAGTACTCGAACCCCGGCTGAGATCGAGATTGCACACAGGGTCGTGAATTCGCGAAATCAACAGCCCTGTGCGCAATCTCGATGCCCGTACACGCAAAAGCCCCCGACTTGCGCCGGGGGCTTTTGACGTTTCGGGCTTAGCTCTCGAGCGAGGCCGGGGGCAGGAAGCGGTCGCCGTACTTGGCGGCCAGTTCCTTGGCGCGGGCGACGAACGCCGCCTTGCCGACGCCACCGGGGCCCTCGTAGCCGACGATGAACTGGGCCGAACCACCGGTGTACGGCGGGAAGCCGATACCCATGATCGAGCCGATGTTCGCGTCAGCGGTCGAGGTGAGCACGCCCTCGTCGATGCACTTCTGGGTCTCCAGCGCCTCGGCGAACAGCATGCGGTCGATCATGTCCTGCAGCGGCGGGGTCGAGGACCCGGAGTTGAACGTCTCCTTCAGGCCGGGCCACAGCTGGGTCCGCTTGCCGTCGACGTACTCGTAGAAGCCAGCACCCTTCAGGCGTGACGGGCGGCCGAGCTCGATCATCTTCTCCACGACGGCCTCGGCCGGGTGCGGTACATGGACTCGTCCCGCTTCTTCTTCGCCCAAGCGCGTAGCCACGGCGATCTTGTGCATGAGCTCCAGGTTGAGCTCATCCGAGAGCTGCAGCGGCGCGGCCGGGTAACCGGCCTGCGAACCCGCCTGCTCGATCGATGCGGGCGCGACGCCCTCGCCCAGCATGGCCAGCGCCTCGTTGACGAAGGTGCCGATCACCCGCGAGGTGAAGAAGCCGCGGCTGTCGTTGACCACGATCGGGGTCTTGCGGATCGCCAGGGTGTAGTCGAACACCCGGGCCAGGGCCTCGTCAGAGGTCTTCTCGCCCTTGATGATCTCCACCAGCGGCATCTTGTCGACCGGCGAGAAGAAGTGGATACCGATGAAGTCCTCCTGGCGCTTCACGCCGGTCGCCAGACCGGTGATGGGCAGCGTGGAGGTGTTGGAACCCAGCAGCGCGTTGGGCTCGACGATGTCCTCGATCTCCTGGAACACCTTGTGCTTGAGTTCCTGGTTCTCGAACACGGCCTCAATCACGAAGTCGACGCCCTTGAGATCCTGCGGATCGGCGGTCGGGGTGATCTTGGCGAGCAGTGCGGCGGACTTCTCTTCGGTGGTCTTGCCACGCTTGAGCGCCTTGGCCTCGATGCCCTCCGAGTACGCCTTGCCCTTGTCAGCGGCTTCCTGCGTGACGTCCTTGAGCACGACGTCGTAGCCGGCCTTGGCCGACACGTAGGCGATACCGGCGCCCATCATGCCCGCGCCCAGCACACCGATCTTCTTGATCTCCTGCTTGGCGATGCCCTCGGGACGCGATGCGCCGCCGTTGATGGCCTGCAGGTCCAGGAAGAACGCCTGAATCATGTTCTTGGCGGTCTGACCGGTGACCAGCGAGACGAAGTAGCGGCTCTCGATGCGGCTGGCGGTGTCGAAGTCGACCTGCGCACCCTCGACAGCGGCGTCCAGGATGGCCCGCGGTGCGGGCATCGGGGCACCCTTGAGCTGCTTCTTGAGCAGAGCCGGGAAGGACGGCAGGATCGCGGCGAGCGCCGGGCTGGCCGGGGTGCCACCGGGGATCTTGTATCCCTTGACGTCCCACGGCTGGGTGTGGGCCTCGGGGTTGGCCTTGATCCATGCCTTGGCGGCCGGGATCAGCTCATCGACCGAGCCGACCAGCTCGTCGACCAGACCGGTCTCCTTGGCCTTGGTGGGGTTGAAGCGGGTGCCCTGCGAGAGGACCTCCATGAAGGCCTTCTGGATGCCGAACATGCGCACGGTGCGGGCCACGCCGCCACCGCCGGGCAGCAGGCCCAGGGTGACCTCGGGCAGACCGATCTGGCTGCCCTTGACGTCGGCGGCGATGCGGTGGTTGGTCGCCAGCGCGATCTCCAGGCCACCGCCGAGCGCGGCGCCGTTGATGGCGGCCACGACGGGCTTGGGCAGGGTCTCCAGCTTGCGCAGGTCGGCCTTGATGGTCTCGACCATCTCGAACGCCTCGGCGGCGTCGTCGGGGCCGATGTTCATCATGCCCTTGAGGTCGCCACCGGCGAAGAAGGTCTTCTTCGCGCTGGTGATAACCACACCGGTGATCGAATCCTGCTCAGCGACAAGGCGTTCCACAGCATTGCGCATGGATTCCTTGTAGTGCTCGTTCATCACGTTGGCCGAACCGGTCGGGTCGTCCAGCGTCAGGGTGACGATGCCGTCGGCATCCTTGTCCCACTGAATGGTGTTCTCAGCCATTGGTTCTCAGCCCTCTCAGACGCGCTCGATGATGGTGGCCACGCCCATGCCGCCGCCGATACACAGCGTGATCAGGGCACGCCGAGCGCCACGACGCTCGAGCTCGTCGACCATGGTTCCGGTGATCATGGCGCCGGTGGCGCCCAGCGGGTGGCCCATCGCGATGGCGCCACCGTTGACGTTGAGCTTCTCGTCCGGGATGTTGAGGTCCTTCTGGAACTTCAGCACCACGGAGGCGAAGGCCTCGTTGAGCTCGAACAGGTCGATGTCATCGACGGTCAGGCCGGCCCGGTCCAGCACCTTCTGGGTGGCCGGGGTGGGGCCGGTGAGCATGATGACCGGATCGGCGCCGCTGGTGGCGGTGGCCACGACGCGGGCGCGCGGGGTCAGGCCCTGGCTCTGGCCGGCTTTCTCGGACCCGATCAGCACCAGGCCGGCACCGTCGACGATGCCCGAGCTGTTACCGCCGGTGTGGACGTGGTTGATCTTCTCGACGTAGTGGTACTTCTGCAGCGCCACGTCGTCGAAGCCGCCCATCGCGCCGAGGCCCTCGAACGCGGACTTCAGCTTGCCCAGGTCGGCCGCGGTGGTGCCGGGACGCATGTGCTCGTCGTGGTCCAGGACGACGAGGCCGTTCTGATCCTTGACCGGGACGACCGACTTCGCGAAGTAGCCGCCGGACCAGGCCGCCGCCGCGCGCTCCTGCGACCGCGCCGCGTAGGCGTCGACGTCGTCGCGGGAGAAGCCCTCGATGGTGGCGATCAGGTCGGCGCCGATGCCCTGCGGGACGAAGCCGATGCGGTAGTTGGTCTCCGGGTCAGACGCCCAGGCGCCGCCGTCGGAGCCCATCGGAACGCGGCTCATCGACTCGACACCGCCGGCCAGCACCAGGTCGTCCCAGCCGGAACGAACCTTCTGGGCGGCCAGGTTGACTGCCTCCAGGCCCGACGCGCAGAAGCGGTTGAGCTGGAAACCACCGGTGGTCTCGGGCAGCTTGGCCACCAGTCCGGCGGTGCGGGCGATGTCGCCACCCTGGTCGCCGACCGGGGAAACCACGCCAAGGATGACGTCGCTGATCAGCGTCTCGTCCAGGTCGGGGTAACGGCTGCGGATCTCCTCGATCAGGCCGACAACCAGGTTGACCGGCTTGATCTCGTTGAGTGCGCCGCCGCGCTGCTTGCCACGGGGCGTACGGATCGCCTCGTAGATGAAGGCTTCTTCGGACATGTCTGCTCCCCTGCCGTATCGGCGTCCAGGTTCAGGTTGGGTTGTGGAACCGCCCAGCGAATGTGGGCAGCACGCTGACCGCAGCCTAACAGGCTCGCCCAACCCGTTGGTTGGGCCTGTGCTCAGCATCATCTTCTGCGCAGACGAGACCAGGGGCAGATCCCGTACGGATCTACCCCTGGTCTCAGGTTGGTGCGGTGCGGTTCATCGCAGCCGTCACGCGGAGCGGGGCTCCTCGACGGCCAGCAGCGTCGGGTAGTCGGTGTAGCCCACCGGCCCCGGTGCGTAGAACGTCGCCATGTCGGGTTCGTTGAGCTCCGCACCCAGGATCAGCCGGTCGATCAGGTCAGGGTTGGCAAGGAATGCCCGCCCGACCGCGGCCGCGCTGATCGCGCCCCACTCGGCGTAGCCCTCCAATTGGGAGAAGTCGGTGCCGCTGGCGCGGCCGGTGTTGAGGACGAACGTCCCCGACCACAGCGCGCGGATGACGCCGAACGTGTGCTCGGCCGGGTCGATGAGCAGGTGCAGGTAGGCCAGCCCGAGGGGCGCGATGCGCTCCAACAATGCCTCGTAGGTGCCGACCGCGTCGTTCTCGTGCATGCCGCCGGCGGCGTTCCCGGGTGAGATACGCAGCCCGACCCGGCCCGCGCCGATCTCGGCGACGACGGCCTCGACCACCTCGGCGGTCAGCCTGGCCCGGTTCTCCGGCGAACCGCCGTAGGCATCGGTGCGCTGGTTGACCACATCGGAGGCGAACTGGTGCAGCAGGTAGCCGTTGGCACCGTGGATCTCCACGCCGTCCATGCCCGCGTCGATCGCGCGGCGCGCGGCGGCCCGGAACTGCTCGACGATCACCGGGATCTCGGCGGTGTCGAGCGCACGCGGTGTCTCCAGCGCCTTCTTGCCTGCGGGCGTGTGTGTGACCACATCGGCCGCGATCGCCGAGGGAGCGACGGCCTCGAACCCGCTGATGTCGGGGTGGGCCATCCGGCCGACGTGCCAGAGCTGAACGAACATCTTGCCGCCTGCGGCATGCACCGAGTCGGCGATCTCGGCCCAGCCGTGCTGATGGCGGTCGGTGTAGATGCCCGGGGTGTTCATGTAGGCCCCGTTGGCGGTCTCGGCGACGGCCGTGGCCTCGCTGATGATCAGGCCCGCACCCGCACGCTGGGTGTAGTACTGCGCGGCCAACGGCGACGGGGTGCCGTCGGCGTCGGCGCGCGAACGCGTCAGCGGCGCCATGAACAGACGGTTGGTAGCGACGGTGTCGCCGACCTGGATCGGCTGCAGCAACGCGGCGTCGGCGTTCAGTTTGTAGGTCACGCCGCTTTAGAGCGTCGAGGGTGCGGCAATCATTCCCGACGTCATGATCGCCGAGCCTGCGTCCAGACCACCGAGCCTGCGCCCAGACCGCGAATTCGCCGAGTTTCACGATCTCACCGCAGTCTCGGTGGATAACCACATCTACTCTCGACGGCATGACCGTGCAGAGACTCCAGCCGTACGCGGTGACGATCTTCGCGGAGATGTCTGCACTGGCCAGCCGCCTGGGCGCGGTCAACCTGGGTCAGGGTTTCCCGGACGAGGACGGCCCGGCCGAGATGCTCAAGGTCGCCCAGAACGCCATCTCCGAAGGCCACAACCAGTACCCGCCCGGTCTCGGCATCCCCGAGTTGCGCGGCGCGATCGCCGCGCAGCGCAAGCGCTACTACGGCATCGATTACGACCCCGACACCGAGGTACTGGTGACCGTCGGCGCGACCGAGGCCATCGCCGCGTCAGTCCTCGGCCTGGTCGAGCCGGGCTCGGAGATATTGGTGATCGAGCCGTTCTACGACTCGTACTCCCCCGTGATCGCCATGGCCGGGTGCGTACGGACCGCCGTGCCGCTGGTCGCCGACGGCGCCGGGTTCGCGATCGACACCGAAGCTTTGCGCCGGGCCGTGACGCCGAAGACCCGCGCACTGATCCTCAACTCCCCGCACAATCCGACCGGCGCCGTGGCCTCCGATGCCGAGTTACGCGCGGTCGCGGCGCTGGCCATCGAGCACGACCTGCTGGTGATCACCGACGAGGTGTACGAGCAGTTGGTGTTCGGGGTCGAGCACCTGCCGCTGGCCCGCTACCCCGGCATGGCGGAGCGCACGGTGACCATTTCGAGCGCGGCCAAGATGTTCAACGTCACGGGCTGGAAGATCGGCTGGGCCTGCGGGCCTGCGGATCTGATCGCCGGGGTCCGCGCAGCCAAGCAGTACCTCACCTACGTGGGCGGTAGCCCGTTCCAGCCCGCGGTGGCCCACGCACTCAACAACGAGGACGGCTGGGTGGCCGACCTGCGCCAGTCATTCGAGGCCAAACGCGATCGGCTTGGCAGCGCCCTGGCCGACATCGGGTTCGAGGTGCACGACAGCCGCGGGACATACTTCCTGTGCGCCGACCCACGGCCCCTTGGGTATTCGGACAGCACGCAATTCTGCGCCGAGTTGCCGCACAGGGCCGGGGTGGCAGCGATCCCGATGTCGGCATTCTGCGATCCCGAGGCACCGCATGCGGACTTGTGGAATCACTTGGTGCGCTTCGCTTTCTGTAAGCGTGACGACACCATGGAAGAGGCGATCCGCCGGCTGGGCGTGTTGCGGGCCTAGCGTTTGTCGCTCAGCTTGACGGCGCGCTCTCTGGCCGTCATCGCACCCCAGATGCCGTAGGGCTCGGGAGCGGAGAGGGCGTGCGCGCGGCAGCGGGCCAGCACCGGGCAGGCCTGGCAGATCGCCTTGGCCGCGTCCTCCCGCCTGCGCAACGGGCGGCCCCGAACCTCTTCCGGGAAGAACACCTCTGCCGGATGGTCCCGGCAGAGTCCGCGCAGCTGCCAGCTCCACTCGTCGAAGGCGGGTGGCGGCAGGTTGCGCGGGGAACGGTAGAAAGGCATCGCCGGGCGGGTGGCGGCGCTATCGGATATCGGATGTCGCGCAACGATTTCCAGCGGCGGCTGGCTGTCAAAAAGCGTGCGGGACAAGGCGTTCACCCCTTTGAACGAAGTGGCGTGTAGCCTGCCATGCTGCCAGCCCAGCCGGAGGCCGCACGTTGTCATCTTGTAAGGAATCGACCGCAGATCGCGACACTTTGCTGCCCCATTCCGGCACGCCACGAGCGATCGAATGGTATGGACCGCGGGCCGAAGATGTCGCCTAGTCCGGTTCGGCAGCCTCCAGCTGTGCGACCAGCGCGAGAAGGTGGGTGCGGGTCAGCTGTTCGGCTCGGTCGGCATTGCGCGCCAAGATCGCATCGACGATGGCGCTGTGCTCCTCGGCGTCCGCGTCCCCAACACAGACGATGGTCAGCAGATCGCTCATCGCGGCGACCAGCCGGGGCTGGATGCTGTCGAAAAGCGCGGTGAGAAGGTCGTTGCGGGCCGCGACGACAATCAGCCGGTGGACCGCGATGTCCGCAGCAGCCAGGGCTGCGGGCGAAGCATCCAGCATGCCGGCGCGGGTCTTGAGGGCGCTCCGGATCGCGGAGGCATCGCGACGCGAATGACGCGTCGCAGCCAACGCAGCCGCACGACATTCGATCGCGACCCTCACCTGCATCACCTCGGCGACCTCACTGACCTGGGCCAGCCGGTCCCACGGTTCAACCGGTGTCACCGATGCGAGAAAAGCTCCGACGCCGTGCCGGGTGGTCAACACCCCCTTCGTGACCAGCTGCCCGATCGCCTCACGCATCGTGGACCGGCCCACGTTGAGTTCGGCCGCCAAGGCGATCTCACCCGGCAGTTGCTGTCCGACCTCCCAGCGGCCACGGCGCACATCCTCGAGTAACGCCTCGGCTGCCTGCTGAGACAGCGGGACACGAGCGAGTGCGTCCATCACCTACACCTCAATCCAGCACATGCGGGTCGATCGATTCGTCGCGTTTCCCGGCGGCGGTCTCACCGCTTGATCCTCGCATCCGGTACAGCTCGCGCAGCGCGACGGCCAACGCGAACCCGGCGAAGAAGGCACTCAACGCGTGGCCGCTCAACGACAATGCCGCCAATGCACCGAGGACCGCACCCGGCAGTGCGCCGCAGTTGAGCAGAACGCCGAGGCCCAGGTCAGCTGTGCCCTGTCTGGCATGAACGATGGTCCCGACAACCGCGTTCGGAAAGAACATCATCAGCGAGGTTCCCACCGCCGTCGGCAGATCCGTGCCGAACAACAACATCAGAACCGGAACCGCCAAGAGTCCGCCACCCAGCCCCATGCCGGCCGCCCACGCCCCGATGAGCAATCCCAGCACGATCGCGACAGGGATGGTGAATGCCAGGTCGGCGATCAATGCCTCGGACAGGATCGCCGAGCCCTCGAGCGGATCCCTGCCGATGACGTCCAAGAACAGCTTCAAACTCGTCGCCAACAGGATTCCGACAAATAGCCAGCGCAGAAGCTTCTGCGGCACAACGAGAATCAACTTGGCCCCGAAGAATGCCCCCAGCGTCGCCCCGATCACCAAGCCGGCACCGGCCCTCAGGTCGACGGAGCCGCCGACCAGGGCGAAGGTGACAGCACCCACGCCGGTGACGGCGATGTTGGCCGCACCGGCGGTGCCGTGAAGCGAAGGCCGGGACAGCGGAGTGAACTTCTCCAGGGCCGGAACGTAGAAGACGCCGCTCCCACCGCCGAAAAGCCCGCCGATGACCCCGCCGACGAATCCAATCGCCGCGGCGACCACCGGGTTCTCCCGATAGCGCTGTTGCGGCGCTGTTGACGCACCCACCATCAAACCTCATTCCATCCGCATGCCGTCCGCTGTACCCGCAGAAGGTTAGCAGATGTCAGACATGTACTTGTCTGACAATATGGGTTGGTGACGGTGCGTTCCAGGCCGGTCGCTGCTCGGTCATCAGTCGCGGTGGTGTTCGGATTGATTCAGGTCGGTGTCGGATGTGTTGGCCACTGCGGCCGCCAACGACCGACTCCAAAGTCTCACGCACGATGTACATTTCGCGGAGTTCCTGGGCGGTCAGCAGCGCCACCCGGTAGCCCGAGTTTCGGCGGTGAGCCACCAGGCCCTCGGCAGTCACAAGCTGTTCGAGGAGGGCTGATCGCCGCAGAGCCCGCATACGGCCACATGCCAGGGAGTGCGGCCGCCCCTCGCTCCACGGAGCGGCAGCCGGGGCCTCAGGTTCGGTAGGAATCGGCCTGATTGACCCCGATTCGAGTAGTCCCATACTCGCGCGCAACTTCAACAAATTTGCCACCATCGTAAAGACACTGGTGGGAGGCGTAATGAACGTCGGATCGACAACGCTTGGGCGCGCTGCCGGACTCACGGCGATCGCCGCTTCGGCGGTGCTGGCGGTGGCCTGCGGCGGACAACAGGATCACACCGACGAGACGCCCAAGGCGCCCACAAGTGTGAGTGTGCCGCTGCCGTCATCAACTCAGGGCGTGCCGACTTCGACCACCTGGAACGACCCGACCACCACCGGCTACGGCACTGGTGGGTACACCCGCACGACAACGACGACAACGACAACGCTTCCGGTTCCGACCGAAACCACGACCCTGACCACCACGACGCTGCCGTCCACCACCACAACCACCCCGACAATCACGAATCCGGTCCCTGCTCCGTCCTCGCAGGTGCCTCCCACGTGAGCGACGAAGCGAAGTCGCTCACCCAGTCCGCGGAGCGGTGGCTGAGCCTGGCGGCCCTGGTTGTGGCCCCGACTTCACTGATCACCGGCCTGTGTTACTTCTTCGGCCTGCTCTCCATCCGGAACCGGTTGAAGTACTTCGCCGTCGATCCGTCCATGCTCGGATACACCTCGGCCGACTACGCCGTCACCACCATCGGATTGTTCTTCTTCGCGGCCCTGCGCGTGCTGATCGTGCTCGCGGTGGTGGCAGTGCTGGCTGTGGCGGCTCGGCATTGGGCCGCGACCGGGCGGCGAATCACGTTGCTACGCAACATCGCTTGGTTGGTGGCTGGTGCGGGCACGGTGGCTCTGGCCGCAGCTGCCATCTGGTTGGTATCCGGTTACAGCCTGATCGACAAGGTCATCGAAGGCGCCCCACCCATGTACATGGCGGGCACCATCGTGGCCGGCATCGCGCTACTGACCGCCGGCTACTGGGTCCTGGCCATCACCGGTGGAATCGGCGGCCTGGGCCGGTTACCCAAGCTGGCTGAACGGGCGCTGCTCGTCCTGGCCACTACGGGGATGGTGGTGGCCCTGTTCTGGATCACCGACATGTACGCCGTCGAGCAGGGCAAGGCCAACGGCGCCTTCACTGCCAGCAGGCTCTGGGCCGCCGACGGCGATTACACCGCAGTGCAACTCGACACCACCGAGGCACTGAACATTCCGGGCAACCTGGTCAAGACGACAACGCTTCCGGGCCAAGGGCCGTCCGCACCGCCGGTCTATCGCTATCAATGCCTGCGCGTCATCGAAGCACACGGCGGCCGCTACGTGCTGGTTCCTGCCAAGTGGTCCAGGGAGCGCGGCTATGCCATCACGGTGGCGCCGGACGCGACGCATCGCATCACCGGAGTGGTGAACTCGACCCCTATCGGACGCGGCCCCAACACCGACCCGTACTGGCAGTGTCCCGAGGTGGTGCGAGTCTTCCAGCAGTCCGACCTCGAACCCATCCTGATCGCCCCGGAGGCCGCGCAGACGATGGTAGGCACCATCGACCTCCGCACGACGGGACCCGACACCAACACCGATGCCGCACCGGCCGCCGGCGATTCCGCGCCGCCGAAAGGTTGTGGCCCCGAGAGTGATCCATCGGCCACCCCATCGGCACTGCCGCCATATCCGGCTGCCACACCGGCAACACGGGAACGCGAGTTCACCGGTGACAGCCCTTCCGGCCGGGTGTGGATGCGCCAACGCGCCATGACCTTCTCCAGTCCGGGCGAGGCCGAAGATTTCATGGCCGCCGTCCAGGATCACTGGGGCTACTGCGCGGGCAAGACAGCCGCCGTGAACAGGCACGACCAGGCGCAGGCACGCACCCTCGGTACGCCGGGACTACAGGAAGGTGTTCTGATGGTGCCTGATTCAGGCCCGTCGAGCCCGATCCCAGACTGCGCCCAAGCCCTCGCCGCCAAATCCAACATCGTCGTCGCAGTCGATGTGTGTGGCGTAAAGGAACCATCGCGTGCGGTTGCCGTCGCCTACGCCGTGCGGGACCGCATTCCCACCGACTAGGGCAGTGTGGCGGCCACCGCCCACAGCGCGGCCAGATCCTGCGGCTCGGTTCTGATCGGGCTGAGCGCCACATCGGTTGCCCCGGCGTCGAGATAGCGCTGCAACTGCTCGCGAACTTGTGCCGCCGACCCGACGGCCGCCAGCTCAGCGACACTGGAAACCTGTTCGCGGGCAATGACTTTCTGATACGACGGAATGGTCTCGTAGAACGCCAGTTGCTGCGCGGCGGCGCTGCGGGCGGCATCCGCGTCGTCAGAGACAAGGGCAGGCACCATCGCCACCACCCGGGGTTGGGGCCGGCCCACCGAAGTGGCCGCCGCGGTGATCGTCGGGACGATGAACTCCCCCACCGTGCGGGGTCCGGCGAGATACGGCAGTGTGCCATCGGCCAATTCGCCGGTCACCCGAAGGGCTTTCGGCCCCATCGCGGCGACGTACACCGGGACCGGGGTACCGCCGGGCACATGCACCGGCCACTCGGGGTTTGCGGTGAACGCAGTGCCGTGGAAGTCGACGGTGCGTTCATCGAAGATCGCCCGCAGCACCTGCAGGTGTTCACGCAGGCGGCCCACCGGATCGGGCCAGACGGTGCCGAAGGCCTGGTGCTCGGGTGCGTGCGAACCCAGACCGAGCCCCAGCGTGAAGTTGCCGTGCGCGGCGGCCTGCGCCGTCTGCGCGGCGGACGCCACCAGCAGCGGGTGACGGGGATTGACCGGCACCACCGAAGTGCCCACGCCGAGACCGGGCACCGCGGCCCCGATCAGCGCGGCCAACGTGATGGCGTCGACGTCGAACTGCTGTGCCAGCCAGATCTGACCGACTCCGGCCGCGTACGCGGTGCGGGCCTGTGAGATCGCGGCGTCGACGACGTTGGGGGCGGACGGGTTCAGGGTGAGGACGACTCCGGTCGGCATACCGGCACCAACCGGCGCAGCAGTCCGCGCTATTCCGTTCCACTCACGCTGCGCGATACCCGCGCCTCTAGACCTGTCGTGAGTTATTCATGACGCGCTGCCGCAACCGCTCGATGGCGACGTCGAGGACGATTTTCCTGGCGCGTTTGATCAGGAACTCCGGAATCGGCATCGCGAGGTCGACGATGATGTCGAACCGGACCCTCGTCTTGTCCACCTCGGGCGTCAGGTTGTATTCGATGTGCTGCCCGCGTTGCTGCAGGTTGGGTTCGGCGTCCCACACCATCCAGTAGTCGCCCCAGTGATACTCGAGTACCTCTTTGTCCGTGATACCCAGCAAGCGCATCGTTGCCTTGACGTGGTGGGGCCTGCCGTCTGGATAGCGATCGATGACCTCTACGTTGCGGTGCACCGCGGACCAGGTCGGCAGCGCGTCGACATCGGCGAGCACCTCCATGATCGCCTCCGGCGAGGCGTCGAAGACCACCTCGCGTGATGCCTGAACGGCCACGTCTCCGAATCTAGCGAAGCGTGCCGCCCATGGCTGTGGTTCTGCGATGCGAAACCAGGACGGTTAGCTGGGTTGCCGGGCGACGATCACCGGCGCTGCGGCGGAATGGACCACCGCGGAACTGACCGATCCGAGCAGCAAGCCGGTGAATCCACCGCGTCCGCGATTGCCGACAACCACCAGCTGTGCGGTTTCGGCCTGAGCCAGCAATTGCCGGGCCGGCTTGTCGGGCATGACCACGCGCCGCACCGCCACATCGGGATAGCGCTCGCACCACCCGGCCAACTGCTCGGCGAGCGCACGCTCGGCCTCAGAGCTCAGGTCTTCCCACTTCACGTCGGGGAACTCGAAGTTCAGATCGGTCCAGGTGTGCACCACCACGAGCTCCACGCCGCGGCGTGACGCCTCGTCGAAGGCGATTTCGGTGGCGTATTCGGAGGCACGCGATCCGTCGACACCGACCACCACGGGTCCGTCCGCGGGATGGTCGTTGTCGGGGATCACCGCAACCGGTCCGTGGGCATGAGCCGCGAGGCTCGAGCTGACCGAGCCGAGCAACCGGCGTCCCCATTTGCTCAGGCCACGGGAACCCACGACCACCAGATCGGCATTCCTCGAGTAGTCGATCAGCGTGGCCACCGCGTGGCCGGGCACCGCTTTCGCGATGATCCGGGGTTCCTGGTGGCCGGCGATGGTCTCGACCGCAACGCGGCGCGCATCATCGAGGACCTCCTGGCCGCGCTGATCCTGATAATCCCAATAGTCCTGGGGCAATGCGACATCCAACCAGACCGGTGACGCAGCACCGGGGAGCGCGTGTACCAGAGTGAGCCCGACGCCCCGCAACACAGCGGCGCGAGCCGCCCAGGCCACCGCGGCGTCCGACGAGGGCGACCCGTCGACCCCGACGACGATGCCGTGGCGGACGTCATGTTCACTCATCCGAATCTCCTTGCGGCGCAGCACGGCAGATCATCACCGGCACGGGGCTGTGGTGCAGCAGGTTCAGGCTGGTCGACCCGAGGAACACACCGGCCAGGGCGTTGCGGCCCCGGGAACCGACCACCACGAGTCCCGAGTCGTCGACATGCTTGAGCAGCGCCTTGCCGGGCGACTCCGGCTCGACGAAACACTTGGCGTCGACACCCGGATGGCGCTTGTTGTGGACGTCGACGGACTCGGTGAGATCGGCCAGCTCGGCAGACTCGATGCCATCCCAGTCGATCAGCAGCGGGATGGTGACGCCGGTCTCGGCCGGTGCAGCCAACGACAACGAGCGCACGGCGTTGACCGCCAGCCCGAACCGATCGGCGAACTCGAATGCGGTCTCCAGCGCGGCCTGCGCGGCAGGGCTGTCGTCGACCCCGACGACGACGGGGCCGTCACCCGGAGCCACCTTCTCACCACGGAAGGCCACCACCGGGCACGCCGCCCGGGTCGCCACGGACAGCGCCGTCGACCCGAGCAGCAGCGCCGCGGCGGGGGTCACCTTCTTACCGCCGAGGACGACGAGACTCGCGTCGGCGCTGGTGTCGATCAGCACCTGGTCGGCGGGTTCGTTGAACGAGACCGTGGACACCGACAGGTCGGGATGATCGCCACGCACGGCTTCATCGGCGGCCTTGAGGAACGCCTCGGCCATGTCGCGCTGATAGGACATCATCGCCGCGGTGAACGCGGCCGCGGTCTGCGTCAGATTCCGGCCGACGGACGGTAGTGCGTGCACGATCCGCAGCGGTACGCCGAACCGCGCGGCGACCGCACCTGCCCACCGGGCCGCATCAAGCGCGCCATCACTGCCGTCGATTCCAACCACTACGGGAGCGTTCGAGGAAGTCACTCCCTCATCGTGGCCGCTGAGCGTCACTATGGCCAGGGACCAAAGACTCTAAGTGCCGATCAGGTCCAGCCGATGTCGGCGATGTCGGTGCTCGACTGCGGCGGCCGGCCCGGTGTTCCCGGCGCGGTCCGGGAGAACCGCGGAGCCGGGGCGGCCTGCGCGACACCGTCGACGGTGATCAGCGTCGACCGGTCCAGCAGGTGCTCACTGTCGGCCGCCTCACCCCAGGTGAGCACCGGTGTCACGCAGGCGTCGGTGCCCGCAAAGATCGCGGTCCACTCATCGCGGGTCTTGGTGGCGAAGCGCTCGGTGAAGATGGCGCGCATCTCGTCGTAACGGGCCAGCTCGAACTGCCCGGGGATCTCGCCTGGGTCCAAGCCGAGACCCGCCACCAACTGCGCGAAGAACTGCGGCTCGATCGAGCCGACCGCCATGTAGCCGCCGTCGGAGGTCTCGTAGGTCCGGTAGTACGGGGCACCGCCGTCGAGCAGGAAGGATTCGCGTTCGTCGCGCAACGATCCGGTGGCCCGCATGGTCCACATCATCTGCGACAGCATGCTGACCCCGTCTACCATCGCGGCATCGATGACCTGGCCCTTGCCGGAACGCTCCCGCTCGTACAGCGCGGTGACGATGCCGATGACGACGAGCATCGAGCCGCCGCCGAAATCGGCGACGAGGTTCAGCGGCGCCACCGGCGGGCGGTCGCGGTAACCGATCGCCGAGAGGGCGCCCGTCTGCGACAAGTAGTTGATGTCGTGGCCGGCCGTGGTGGCCAGCGGCCCGTCCTGGCCCCAGCCGGTGATCCGGGCGAAGACCAGCCGCGGGTTGACGGCCTCGCACTCCGCCGGGCCGATGCCGAGGCGCTCACAGGTGCCGGGCCGGAAACAGTCCAACAGCACGTCGGCTTTGGCGACCAGATCCAGCAGCTTGCCCGGTTCGTTCTTCACGTCGAGATCGACGATGCGCTTGCCACGGTGCAGCAGGTCGACGTTCTCGGCGGGCATGGTCAGGCCACCCGGTCGGCGCACCCGCACCACGTCGGCGCCCAGGTCCGACAGCATCATCGCGGCGTGTGGCCCGGGGCCGATGCCGCCGAGTTCGATAACTCGCACTCCGGCGAGCGGTCCGGTGTTGGTCATGCGAGGCACACTAGGGGATGGGCGAAAACCTCTACACCGTCGGTGACTATCTGCTGGACCGCCTCGCGGAACTCGGGGTGACCGAGGTCTTCGGCGTCCCCGGCGATTATCAGCTGGAATTCCTCGACCACGTCCTGGCCCACCCGCAGATGAACTGGATCGGCGGCGCCAACGAGCTCAACGCCGGCTACGCGGCCGACGGCTACGGTCGGCTGCGCGGGATGGCTGCCCTGGTCACGACATTCGGGGTCGGCGAATTGTCGGCTGCCAACGCGGTCGCGGGCAGTTACGCCGAACACGTCCCGGTGGTCCACATCGTCGGTGCACCGTCGAAGGATTCCCAGGGAGCGCGGCGCATCGTGCACCACACCCTCGGCGACGGCGACTTCGAGCACTTCCTGCGGATGAGCCGCGAGATCACCTGTGCACAGGCCAATCTCGCGCCCGCGACGGCGACCCGCGAGATCGACCGGGTGCTCTCAGAGGTCCGTGAGCAGAAGCGGCCCGGCTACCTGCTGATCGCCACGGATGTGGCCCGGTTCCCCACCGAACCTCCCGCCGCGCCGCTGCCCCGCTACACCGGCGGCACGAGTCCGCGCGCCCTGTCCATGTTCACCGCGGCAGCCGCCGAACTCATCGGCGACCACCGGCTGACCGTGCTCGCCGACTTCCTGGTGCACCGGCTGGACTGCGTCGACGAACTCAGCGGACTGCTGGCGGCGGACACCGTCGGCCACGCGACGCTGATGTGGGGCAAGAGCCTGGTCGACGAGAGCTCACCGAACTATCTGGGCATCTACGCCGGTGCGGCCAGCGAAGATTCGGTGCGCGAGGCGATCGAGGACGCGCCCGTGCTGGTGACCGCGGGAGTGTTGTTCACCGACATGGTCAGCGGGTTCTTCAGCCAACGCATCGACCCGGCGCGCACCATCGACATCGGCGTCAACCAGAGTGTGGTGTCCGGACAGGTGTTCGCCCCACTGGACATGTCGGCCGCGCTCGACGCCATCACCGCGATCCTCACCGAGCGCGGCATCACCTCACCGGCGCTGCCTGCGGCCCCGACCCGTACGCACGCCGACCCGCCGGCCCGGGAGGCCGCCCTGACTCAGGAATCCCTGTGGGACAGGCTTTCTGAAGCGTTGACACCGGGCAACGTGGTGCTCGCCGATCAGGGCACGTCGTTCTACGGGATGGCCGGGCACCGGTTGGCCTCCGGGGTGACGTTCATCGGCCAACCCCTGTGGGGCTCGATCGGCTACACCCTTCCGGCCGCGCTCGGCGCCGGGCTGGCCGACCGGGATCGCCGCACGGTGCTGCTCATCGGTGACGGCGCCGCCCAGCTGACCATCCAGGAGTTGGGCGCCTTCGGCCGCGAGGGCCTGGCACCCGTCGTGGTGGTGGTCAACAACGACGGATACACCGTCGAACGCGCAATCCACGGCGTCACAGCCGAATACAACGACATCACCGGATGGCGCTGGACAGAACTACCCGCGGCGCTGGGCGTCCCCGACGCGCTCACCTTCCGGGTCAGCACCTACGGCGAACTCGACGATGCGCTGAGGACCGCGGCAGCCACGCCCGACCGCATGGTGTTCGTCGAGGTGATGCTGGGCCGGATGGACATCCCGCCCCTGCTGACCGAGTTGGCACAGTCCGCCTCGGACGCCAATGCGAGCTAGTCCCGGCGGTCCGGAGTGCTGAGGTAACTGATTGCCATGGCCGCGATTTCGTCGGCCCACTCAGTCCAGGACAGCCCATCCGGCCACCACTGGACGACCGCTGTGCGGTGAGCGCCTGCACCGATGACCGTCCGCAGTGCGGTTGTCAGCGCCGTTGACCGGGCGGCGCGGGCAATCTGGTCTGTGTAGGGCGCGGCCGCGTCGAGGAACAGTCGTTGCAGAGCGGTCACGGCGGAAAGGCCCCGCTGCTGAGCCTCCGGCGTGCGCTGAGTACCCATCAGCGCCGAGGCCACCCGTCCACTACGCGCGAGACTGTCAGCCAGCGCATGGGTGAAGGCTGTGACCACCCCGGCCAGACTGGGCTCAGCGGCACTCAACGCGGCACCGACGCTGTCTTCGAGGCGCTTGAGCAAGCCGTCGACCACAGCATCGATCAGCTGCTCCTTGCTCGTGAACCGGCGGTACACCCCTCCGACGGACACCCCGGCACGTTCGGCCACGGCCGCGATGGTGAAGCTGTCGAACCCGTCACTCACCAGCACCTCCTCGGCGGCGGTCAGCAACCGCTGCAGCGCGGCGCGGCTGCGCGCTTGGCGCGGAGGGCGGATCTCCGCACCGGCGGTAGGGGTGGTCACACCCCAGACGGTACTGCCCTTTGCACCTGTCCGGGGTGACCCCACCGGAAACCGCGAATGTCTGTTCGCATGTAGATACCGCCGAGATGTGTCGATGACCACAGGTCCGATCAGGTATTGCCCCGGTAGTTCCGACGTTTCTATAATCGGAATCGTAATTCGCATTTCGGTATGGAGGATGACATGAACGCCCCGGCAACGGGCCGCAAGGCCCTCATCGTGGGACTGGGCATCAGCGGTATGGCCACCGCGGTGCGGCTGCACCAGATCGGCTGGACGCCGGTGATCGTGGAGCGCGCCCCCGCGCGGCGCACCGGCGGCTACTTCGTGGGCGTCTTCGGCTCCGGGCGGGCCGCCGCACGGCGGTTGGGCATCGCCGAGCACCTGCACGACCGCCGCCCCACCGGCGTCGCCTACGACTACGACCGCAAGGGCAACCGCCGCGTCGGGATGAGTTTCAACGACCTCCCGGGCGAGGCCTGGGCCGCACTGCGCGGCGACATCGAGGATGCCGCGTTCAAGGCGCTGCCCGACGGCGTGGAGATCAGATACGCCACCGTGCCCACCGAGATCGACCAATACGACGGCGGAGTGACGGTCACCCTGCGGAACAGTGACGGAGCGATCACCACCGAGAACTTCGACCTCGTCATCGGCGCGGACGGCCTGCGTTCCACCGTTCGCACCCTGGCCTTCGGCCCGCACTCGAACTACCTCCGCAGACTCGACCACATCATCGCCACCTTCGAATTACCCTCGAAAGTCAGCGATCTGGCGACTGAGGACGGCGCCTGGCTGATGGAGTCGGGACGCTCGCTGGTCGTCTACCCGTTCCGGGATCACACACCGACGGCGCTGTTCTCGTACCACACCGACGACGTCGACGCCGAGTTCACCGAACCGCCCGCGGTCCGGCTGCGCAAGGCCTTCGGCCCACAACCGTTGGGCCGGCTGCTCACTGAGGTGATCGACGCCTTCGAGGACGCCGACGAGTACCTGTTCGACTCGGTCGAGCAGGTACACATGGACAGCTGGCACAACCGCCGCGTGGTTCTCGTCGGCGACGCCGCCTGGTGCGAGACCCTGTATTCGGGCATGGGGGTGTCGTCGTCGCTGGCCGGCCCGGACCTGCTGGGCACCATGCTCGACCGGCACCCCGACGACCTCGACCTCGCCTTGGCCGAGTGGGAAACCGCCTTGCGGCCGTACATCTCGGCCTACCAGGGATTCGGCGTCAAACAGCGCTTCTTCTTCGTGCCGAACAACCCGGTCGAACTGGCCTTCCGACAGGTGATGGCCCGGGTACGCCAAATACCCATCCTGAAGCCGATATTCACCCTGCTCGTCCAGAGCAGCAAGGCAGCAGGCCTCAAGGACCGGGACATCGCCGGGGTCGCGGCCGGCCCTTCTCCCGGAATCGAGTAGCCCGCTACGCTATCCGCGGCGCTCCCACCCGGATGGAATGGCAGTCGTAATCGCTGACCTCACAGGGGAGACGTCCGATGGCCACAGAAATCTTCGCGAAAATCGGTGACATCAAGGGTGAATCGGTCGATGCCAGGCATCCGGACGAGATCGACGTGGTGTCGTTCTCGTGGGGCGTCGCCAACACCGGATCCGCGGCACCGGGCGGCGGCGGGGGTGCGGGCAAGGCGACGTTTCAGGATCTGCTGATCGTCCACACCATCGACAGCGCCACACCAGCGCTGCTGTTGACCTGCGCCACCGGGCGGCATCTCGCGCAGGCGACGATCAGCCACCGCAAGGCCGGCGAGAATCAGCAGGACCATCTGACGATCAAGCTCAGCGACGTGACGATCACGGCCGTCACCCAGAACGGCGCGGAGGTCGCGCCGTACACCGAAACGGTGAGCCTGCGGTTCGGAAAGGTCGACCTGTTCTATCGGCGCAGGCGTCCTGACGGTTCCCTCGACGAGGGCCGGCATTTCATCTTCGACGTGCGCACCAACCAGCCCGGCTGACATCGACGGCGAACACGCCGGGTGCGCTCAGCCCTTCTTGACCTTGAGCACCTGCTTGCGCAGACCTTCGGTGGCGGTCTCCACGCCGCCCTTCATGGTCCGCTTCAGAATGAAGCCCGGCATCGGCACCGACAGGTCGATCGTGATGTCGAACCGGACCTTGGTCTTGTCGCCGTCGGGAGTCAAGGTGTAGCTGGCGTCCTGCGCCTTGAGCTGGCCGGCGCGCACCAGCGTCCAGCTGACCTTGTTCTCGCTCCAGGTGTATTCGATCACCTGCTCGTCGGTCAGGCCCGCGGCCTTGACCGTCATCTTGACCTGCTTTGGCCGGCCGTCATCGTAGGTCTCGAGGATCTCGGCGCGCTGGTACTGCGGGGACCAGCTGGGCGTCGCCTCGACATCGGCGACAACGTCGAGAATCTCCTGCGGGGTTGCCTCGATGACTACTTCACGGGAATCGCTGGTTGCCATGCGGTGAGATTACTCGGGGCTACGCTCACGAATATGAGCAATGCCGTCGATCCCTCTGCTCGACCCAGCGGACCTGGATGTGCGGAGTGCACCGCCGCCGGAGGCTGGTGGGTGCATCTGCGGCGCTGCGCGGCGTGCGGCCACATCGGGTGCTGTGATGATTCGCTGGCCCGTCACGCATCGGCGCACTGGCGCGAGAGCGGGCATCCGATCATCCGCTCGTTCGAGCCGGGCGAGGACTGGTTCTGGAACTTCGAGACCAACGAGTACTACGCCGGGCCCGAGCTGGCGCCCCCGCAGCACCATCCCGAAGATCAGCCGATACCCGGACCGAAGGGCCGCGTGCCCAAGGATTGGGCCGACCAGCTGCGCAACCGCTAGTCGCCCAGCACCGCCTTGGCGGCGTTGTAGCCCGGGATGAACGTGATACCCGGACCGCCGTGACAACCGGCGCTGCCCAGATAGAGCCCGTCAATGGGAATCGGTTGACCGACATACCCTTTGGGGCCGGGACGATTGGGACCCATCTGCTCGGGATGGATCAGGCCGTGGCAGTAGTCACCGCCCGGCGCGCCGAACATGGTTCCCATGTGGCGCGGGGTGAATGTGGTGTGGCGGATGATCCTGCGCTCGAAATCCGGGGCCAGCCTGGCGATCTTCTCGATGACACGCCGGCCCATCTCTGCCTTCAGCTCGCCGTACCCGGTTGCCGACTCCTCGACCGGGAACCACAGCGCGAACGCCGAGGCAGCGTGCTTGCCCGCCGGGGCCAGCGTGGAATCGTGGGCCGACGGGATCTGGAAGGCGATCGCAGGATCGGCGGGCACAATCCCGTGGCGGGCATCCTGCCATTGCTGCTGGAGCTCTTCCGGAGTACTGAAAAGACCGATGGCCGCCTGCATTTCAGGATCATTGAGCATCTCGTAGGGAGCTTCGAAGGTGGGGGCCCCGTCGAGGGCGAAATGCATCTGCAGGTAGCTGCCGCGGTGGTCGATGCGGCTGAACCGCTCGCGCGCCTCGGCCGGCAGCGCCTCGGGATCGATCAGCTTGGTGACCGTGGTGTCCGGGGCGATCGCCGACACCACGACGGGCGCGGTGATGGTCGTGCCGTCCTCCAGTCGCACTCCGGTGATCCGGCCACCGTCGACCGATATGCGATCGACACCGCTGCGCAGCCGCAGCTCACCACCGGCGTCGGTGAGCATGGTGTGCAGGTGTTCGGTCAGGGCGCCGATCCCGCCTACCAGCTTCTTCATCAGCATGGCGTTCTCGTCGGGCACCGCCAGTCCATAGGCGAGGGCCGCAGCGCTACCGGGCGTCTCGGGCCCGCGGTAGGTGGTGTTGACCGCGAGGAAGGCCAGCATGCCGCGCAAGGCACCGTGCTTGTCCCGGTCCGGCAGGTACCGGTCCAAGACATCGCTGACCGATCCGAACAGCAGGTCATCGATCGCTGCGCGCTCGGATTCCGTTGTGGCGCAGGCATACATCTCGTCGAGTGTGCGGGGCGGGCGCCCCGCGTCGAATCGGCCCAGCGCCCGGGTGGGCGCCAGGCTCCAGGCCATCAAACCGGCCATCCCGGCCACCGCGTCGGCGCCGTGGACCTCACTGAGGTGGCCGAGCATCTTCATCGGGTCGGCGTAGTAGACGACCGGCGGGTCACCGATTCCGCGCAGTGACACCGACATGACCTCCAGGTCCACCGTCGGCAAGGTGTCCAGCCCGAGTTCGGTGCTGACCACCGCCGAGGTGGGGAACTGCAGCGACCCGGCGATCTCGAACCGGTAGCCGTCGAACAGTTCGACCGTGGAGGCCATGCCCCCGGCATACCGCTTGGCTTCCAGGCACAGGGTGCGCATTCCCGCCCGCGCCAACAGGGCCGCTGCGGCCAGCCCGTTGTGCCCGGCCCCGATCACGATTGCGTCGTAGTCCGCCATCGATCGAGGCTGACATCGCACCCGATGTTTTGTCAATAATGACAAAACATCGGAGGCCGGTCGGCGCAGGTCGTCAATCCAGACCGGTTCGCAGCGCTTCCAGCCCGGTCCGGCACATCCTCGCCAGTTCGGGCAGTGAACGCTCCCCGGCCTCGTCGCCGACCATCCACAACTCCATCGCACCGAACACCGCGGCCGCGACAGCTCGGGCCGTCACCACGATCCGCAGCCGGTCGTCCCCCTGCGGCACCCGACCCCGGCGTACCACCAGCAGCTCGGCCACCGCGTCGGCGAAGTCGGATTCCACCTGGCGGATGTGCCGCACGATCCGGTCGGGGTCGAGTTCGACCGCGCGCATGCTGGCGATCTTGGTCACCGCGTCGACGTCGTACGGGAACGCCAGGACCGCGGACTGCACCGAGTCGAGGATCGATTCGCTGGCCGGACGCTCGGCCAGCGCGGCCCGGAACCAGTGCAGACCCGCGTCGTAATCGGCGAACAACAGATCATGTTTGGACGTGAAGTGCCGGTAGAACGTCCGCAGGGACACACCGGCGTCCGCCGCGATCTGCTCGGCCGAGGTGTCCTCGACGCCCTGGGCGAGGAACCGGACCAGGGCGGCCTGGCGCAGCGCCTCGCGCGTGCGCTCACTGCGCGCGGTCTGCGCGGGCCTGGCCATGACAGTGAAATTACCGCACGGACGATCGATCCTCGGGACGCGCGGAATGTCAATATTGACAAAACTTGAGAACGCGAGTGTGCTCACGCCATGGTGTCGATCATCGTTCATGCGGTTCTGGGCGTGGCCGTCGTCGCGCTCGTCATCCGACTCAACCCACACGTCTTCTCACGCCCACCCGGGCCGGCACTGTCGGCCGTCGAGCTGGCGTACTACCTCGTCGGGCTCGCCTCGATCCCGATCTGCTGGTACTTCAACATGCAGTTCGTCGCGCAGTACGCCCAACCGGACGGCAACCCGATCTGGGGCCCGGGAAGTTGGCAGGAGTTCATCGCGCTCGGGTACACCAACCCCGCGGCCGGCTCGGCCAGCGCCGACTACACGATCGCCAATGTCATTCTGCTGCCGCTGTTCACGATCATCGACGGACTGCGCCGCGGCATCCGCCACCCCTGGTTGTTCTTCGTGGCGAGCCTGTTCACCAGCTTCGCGTTCGCATTCGCCTTCTACTTCGCCACCATCGAACGGCAGCGCCGCCACCAGCAGGCCGAGGTCGCGGTCAGCTGAAGCGGCGGGTTGCGGTTACCGCGCCGCCTGAGCCTCGGCGCGGCCACGCAACCGGGATTGGGCCCACCCCAGCACGTCGTAGTAGCGGGTGGGCGCGATGCGGGCCAGCATGTCGAACGCGTACGCGTCCGGGCCGATCAGAATCCGGGCCTTACCCGCCTCGACCCCGCGGTGGATGATCTCGGCTGCCTTGTCGGGTTGGGTCATGGTGATCGCGGCGAACTCCTCGGCCATCTGGTCGTGGGTACGGCCGCGACCTTCGGGATCCTTGCGGAACCGGGCATTGCGCACGATGTTGGTGTTGATGCCGCCGGGGTGGACATTGACCGCCGTCACCCCGGTTCCGCGCAACTCTTGGCGCAGCGAGTCGGTGAACCCGCGCACCGCGAACTTGGCTGAACAGTAGGCACTTTGGTTCGGCATGCCGACCAATCCGAACACACTGGAGGTGTTCACGATGACACCTTCGTCCTGCTCCACCAGGGTCGGCAGGAATGCCCGGGTGCCGTTGACCACACCGTGAAAGTTGATGTCCCACAACCAATTGTCATCCTCAGGTACGGCATCGAGCACGCTGGAGGACACCGCGACACCGGCATTGTTGAAGACTGCGCCGATCGGCTGCGGAGTCCAGGCCCGGACCTCACCGGCGAAAGCGCGCTGGTCTTCGGCATCGCGTACGTCCAGCACTCGGGTCAGTACCGGCCCGGACAGGCCTGCCGCGGTTTCCTTCAAGCCGGTCTCGTCGACATCGGCGATGGCCACTGGGCAGGAATGCGACGACAACCGCTGCGCCAGAGCACGACCGATGCCCGACCCCGCACCGGTGATGACCACGGTGCGGCCGCTGATGGTACGGCGCCTACTCATTGCTGCTCCTTCAGTTCGGTGTCGATGACACGGGTCGAGGCCATGTGCCGGGTGATCAGGTCCAGCAGTACGTCCCATGCTCCGGCGGGCAGATCGTGCCCCATGCCGGCGATGGTCTCCAGCCGGGCGCCGGGGATCGCGCGCGCGGTGGCGGCACCGCCGCTGGGGTTGACCATGCGGTCGCGGTCACCGTGGATCACCAGGGTCGGCACGTCGATCTGACCCAGTTCGACGGTGCGGTCCCCCGAGGCGAAGATCCCTGCCAGCTGTCGCGCCACCCCGGTCGGCCTGGGATCGCGATCCCAGGCGACCCCGGATTTCTCCCGGACCCAGGCCTCGTCGAACGGGTGTCCGTGAGAGCCGATATGACGGAACATCTTCACGTCGGCGTCCATCGCCTCGGCACGCGACCTCGGTGGCTTCGCGGTGGCCATCCGCCACCACGTCGACGGGGCCGGCCTGCCGATCCGCGGCGCACCCGTGTTGGACATGATCGAGGTCAGCGTCGCGACGCGGCCAGGATGGTGGGCGGTGACAGTCTGGGCGATCATGCCGCCCATCGACACCCCGACCAGGTGCGCCCGGTCATAGCCGAGCGCGTCCAGCAGCCCCACGGTGTCACGCGCCATGTCCCCGAGGTGGTACTGGTCGGCGTGGCTGCCGCCCCGCAGGATCGCGAGCGGGCCCGGCGGCGGGAACGGCATGTGGGTGGACCGCCCCACATCGCGGTTGTCGAACCGGGTGACTCGGTAGCCACGGTCGGCCAGGCCGGTGACGAGCCCGTCCGGCCAGGAGTGCAGCTGCTGCCCGAGACCGGCGATCAGCACGACCGGCGGATCGCCGGGATCACCGAACTGCTCGTAGCACAACCGGATTCCACGGCCGACGTCCACCACATTCTGTTTGGCCTGTGCCATATCAACCCCCAAACTGGTACCCAGCGGTACCGATTACGGTACTGTGCGGTACCAGCCAGGGCAAGTAGGAGGGCCCGGCAGGTGTCAGATCCGAGGCTCCAGTAGTGCGGTGCAGGCCAGCACCGCGTCCTCGGTGACCTCCCCCACCTGATCGCCGCTCTCCACGGTGATCGCGATGAGTTCGCGCAACCCGCCGAGCAGCATGATGCTGCGACGCCGCGAGATCGACACCCCGGCCGAGCGGAACACTTCGCTTTGTGTCAGGGCCTGCACCATCGCGATGAAGTTCTCCATCGACTCACGCTGAAGCGCCCGCGCCGCGGTACCCAGCGTCGGGAGATCGCGAATCCAGGCCAGCATCAACTCGGGGTGGGCCTCATAGGAGGCGATCCACGCCTCGACCGCTTGACGGACCTGATCCCGCCAGGGAACACTCCGGTCGACGCCGCGGGCAATCTCACGTACATGTTTGGTATTCACACTGGTCAGCAGCGCGACAAAGCAATCCTCGCGGCTCGCGAAGTGTTCGTAGAAGGTGCGGCGGGACGTCTTGGCCCGCCGCACGATGTCGGCGACCGTGGTGTTCTGATAGCCGTCTTCGACGATCGATTTGTTCATGGCGTCGAGCAGACGCGAACGGAACGCGCTCTTGTCGGCCTCAACCGACGTCGTGGGACTGTTCATCTCGGGCTGTCATCGTAATGCCGATCAGCGGCGCACGGTTGGGCTGTGCCCGACCACCGATCGAGCGCCCGGACTGGCCGCCGGGGGACGGTTCTGCCGGAAGCTCAAGCAGACGCCGAGGTTGCCGCCCACGCACGGCACCCCGTTGACCGTGGGAACCGGACCGCCGGACCGATTCCCGGTCGGGTCGAGGGCTGCCGGCTCGGCGTTCACCGACGGTGCGAACACCACCGCCAATGCGCAGAGACCAATCACCATCCGGCGCATACCGGCAGCGTAACGCCGGCGGTCAGCCGATCGGCGTCAATGGGCTGAGCACATCACGCACGAATTGGGCGATGTTCACCGACGGATTGCCGTCGGGGAAGCTCACCGTGGCCAGCACGGTGCCACCGGCATCGGCGAAGTTCTGGTCGGCGCGGCCCTGATGAGTCGAGGACGTCACCACGATGATGCCCGTGGCACCCGCCTTCTTCGCCAGCGGAACCGAGAACTGCGCGTTCTGCACGGTGCTGTTGGCCCGGTCCTCCACGATGATGCGGCTGGCCGGAAGGCCAAGCATGACAAGCAGATTGCGCATCTGGGCGGCCTCGGTCTGACCGTTCTGCGGGTTGCCGCCGGTGACGATGACGGGAGCTTGTGGAAACGCCTGTGCGATCGCCAGGCCGGTGAGGGTGCGGTGATACAGGATTGCGCGCATCGAGCCGTCGGGCTTCAGCCCGTAGCCGAGGATGACGATGGCCGGTTTGGTGAAATCCTTGCCCGCCACCGGTGGGACGGCGTGTGCGGTCACCGGGCCGACGGTCAGGACCAGTGCGCATCCGAGCGCAATGACGAGAATCCTCAGCCAATTGCGCATTTCACCCCTAACGACTGCGACGCTTGTGAAGGTCGTGGCCAATGGGGTCGATGTTACCGATCTGGCGGATGTGGCGTCGGCGCCGAACTCACGTAGACCGTCTCCGGCCTGGTCACCGCCGCCACCTTGCCACCCGGCACCAGCACGGTCGTCCGCGACCGACGGCGGCGCACCGCCTCGGCAGTGGGCGCTTGCTCGGGGTCCCGCCCGGACAGGTGGTGCAACAGCCGCAACGTAGACCACAGCCCAGCCCCCGTGATCCCCTGCGCGGAGTCGGCCGACACCAGCGCACGAGCCACCGCGCTGTCGGTGAACAGCCCGTCGAACGCCCGCCCCGCGGCTGCGGCCAGCATCGGACCGTGGCCGAACGGCATCGTCGCCGGGATGTTGTCTTCGGCCCGAACCAGCACCGCGCCCGCATCGGGCTCAGGGGTGTGCACCCTGGCCAGACACACCAGTGACACGGTGTGACCACGCTCGTCGCGGCCCGGATCGGAAACGACGGTGATCGGGAAAGGCTCAGTGCCGCTGAGCACCTGGGCATGCGCCCGCTCGGCGGCGATCCACGTAGCCGTCTGCGCGACCGTCTGTCCCCGGGCCGGATCCATCACCGCGCCGGGCAGCGACAGCTGCCCGGCGTGAGGGTCACGTTCACGGCGGTAGAGCACCAGAGCCGGCTCGTCCGGGTCGTCGGTGATCGCCACGAGGTCCACCGACAGCCACATGCGCTGATCGTCTGCGGGTTCGGCGGGCACGATCCAACTCTGTCACGCCGCGTCCTCTCGTCGAGCCTTCGCCGCCAGGAACCGCGCCCAGCTGGCGCGGAGCTCGGCGCGCACTCCGGCGAATGTCGCGGCACCGACGAACCTGCCGTCCTCGAAGACCGTCCGCAGCCGTGAGTTGGCCTCCTGGTCGGTGGTGGCCTGCTGCATCAGCGCCAGTGAGCCGTCCATGCCGCCCAGCACCGCGAGCCGCCCGCGCGCCGAACGCTTGGTGCCCGAGTCGGTGACCGGGTCCTTGAAGATGTCGCGGCCCCGCCCGTCGACCTGCACCCACGTCGCCTTGACCGCCAGCGAAAAAGTATCCCGGGTGACGAATTGATAGGTGTACGAACCGAATCCGAATACCGGAACCGTGGACACGTAACCCTGCCGCATCAGGTTCTTCGTGATCGCGTCAGCCCGCTCGAAGTTGATCGAGTCCCCGTAGATCACGCCGACGTGCGGGTCCAGCTCGCGATAGCCGGCGGCGTTCTCGGTGGTTCCGAACGTCTCGGCCAGCAGGTTCACCACACCCTTGTGCTGCGGCGTGCCGGCCGGGGCCTGCGGGTCGCCGCACAGGATCAGCTCGGGATCACCAGAGTCGGGGCGGATCACCAGCTTTCCGTCACGCGCCATGATCGTGTCATTGAGCGCGGGCAGGAACTCCGTCATCACCTGCCATAGATCCCAGCTGTCGCTGACCACCGAGACGATCCCCGACGGGTACAGATCCAGCAGCCGCTCGAACGTGGCCAGCTCTCCCTCGGGCCCGTTCGCCGTCATCACCGAGTGCTCGGTGGCGGGGACAGAACCGCCCAGCACGGTCGCTTCCGGCGATCCGGGGTAGAACCGGTCGATCCAGCCCAGCGATGACAGCGAGTCGGTTCCGGTGGAACTCAACAGGTGCGCGGCACCGCTGACCGACGCCGCACCCATGCCCGCCATGCCACGGGCCGAGAAATCGTGACCCTGCCAGTTGACCGCAGCCGGGTCGGCGCCGGAGGCTTCGGCACGCTCGTCGAGCAGGCACCGGTTGCGCCAAGCCGTGGTGGCCGAGGTGATGGGCTGCCACAACGCGGCCGACAGATCGGTCTCGATGTAGTTGGTCAGCCAGAAAAACCGAGGGTCGGTGTTCTCCACCGTCAGGTACGGGATCCCCAGCGGGGTGACCGTCCCCTCCGGCAGCGCCCGGAACCGCAGCGGCAGCCGGCCGTAGCCGTGCAGCTGCCGGATGTGTTCGGAGCCAACGCCGTTCGGCCCCAGAATGTCGGCAACCCGCTCCTCGTACGCTCGGCACACCTCGTCGATGTCAGCGTCGAAAAATGCCTGCCAGCGGACCGCCAGATCGGCCAGGTATGCCTGCAGCCCGAAGAACACCGTCCAGTCGACATCCGCCACCCGGCTGCCGCGCGCGGTCAGGTTGGAGTACACGACCTCGGTGCGGTCCGGGTACTGCCTGCGGTGATCGAGCTTGTACGCGTCGGTCTCCATCAGCACGGTCAGCGCGTCCAACGCCGTGCGGGTGTAGTCGCGGGGGTTGAAGCTCATGACCAGTTCTCCTTTTCGGTCAGCACGGACAGGACGTGCCCGATCAGCGGCACCTGACGGACTTCCGTCGGCAGTGCATCGGGATCGACGCCGGGGCCGGTGTTCGCGGCGGTGATCGACACGAAGTGAGGCAACAGGTTCTCGCGCCACCGCCCGGTGAACAGCCCGTGCGTCACCCACAGGTGCAGTTCGGCCGCGGGCTCTTTCGCGCCGATCGCTTGGGCGAGACCGGCGAAAGTGCCTCCGCCGTCGCAGATGTCGTCCACCAGTAGGAACCGGCCCGCCCCCAGCCCGTCGGGCGCGGTGAACCCCGACAGGGCCCCCGTCTTCGGGTCACGCATCTTGCCGGCGGTCAGCAACGCCACCCCGAGCAGATCGTCGACCGCGCCGGCGCGGTCGACGGCACCCTTGTCGGGCGCGATCACACCGTCCCAGGCGATCTCCGCGAGAGGCGAGGCCTTGATGAGCTCGGTGGCGCTGATGGAGTGGACCGCCGCTCCGTGAGCCGAGGCAGCCGCGGCCCAGGCGCCGGAGTGCGGATCAGCCGCGATTACCTCGCGAATCCCGGTCGCCGCGGTCAGCCGAGCGACACCCTGCGCGTCGTAAGTCGCATCGTGATCACCACGCGCCGACGGCAGATACGGCATCACCAGGACCGGCTCCGCGTCCCGGTGAAAGGCGACCCATTGGGCCAACGCGGCGAAATCCAGTGCGCCACCGGTGTTCCAGGCGATCGGACGCCGAGCGGAAACCGATTCGAGGTGCCGGACGGCGACGTCACCGCCGGGGTAGGCCTCGACGGTTCCGGGTGCGGCATCCAACCGCCGGGTGACGGGGTCGTAGGTGTGGAAGCTCAGGCTCATGACCGAAGCGTACCAGAGATACGGGCATATTTGCCCATATCTTTCCCTTGGCGCTGTTGAGCCCCGCCGACGCCGCGAAATTTCCTCAGACAACAGCCATCAAGTCCTCACCGGCTCCTGTCCCTTGCCGTGCACGCTGGCTGGTTCAGCGGGGCCGCGAGCCTGCGGTTTCGCCCGAAAGTTGGGACCGGTAAGGAGCTTTAGGCACGCAGGGTGATCTGAACCGAACACCAGGAGGTGGATGTGATGTCGATTGACAAGCTGATCGATAGGTACGCCGAGGCGATCACCGCAGAGGGGTACGGATATCTGGCCGCACTGGCAACGACGGTGGTCTTCGCGGTGCTCTGGCGGATCGCGACGACTCCGCGGCGCCCCGCGGTGACCGAGCCGATCAGCGCGACCGAGCTGGCGTTCCTGCGGTCGGACATCGCCGCGGTGGTGACCTCGCTGGCGGGTCTGCGCGCCAGTGGACGGATCACCGCCGACGGACGGGTGGACCACGCCGTCCGCAGCCCGGAGATCGACCGGTTCACCGGCCAGGTGCTGGAGCGGGCCGGCGCCGACCCAGGGCACACCGTGCCGGGTCTGTACACCACATCCCGGGACGAGCTCGCGGCCCTGGAGGACGAGCTGAGCCGGCGCGGCCTGGCACGGACCCGGGCCGAACGCGCCCGCATGCGCTGGGGCACAGCGCCATCGATCGTGGTGATGGCGGTCGGCATCGGCTACGGCATCTATCTGCTGACGTCGTTGTCGGACCACCCCATCCACGCGGTCACGTTCACCGCGGTGGTGCTCGCCACGGTCCTGTACGGGGTCTTCGTGCTCCCCCACCTGCTCGGTGTGAATCGCCTGACCCGCGCAGGCCGTCGCCTGCTCGCCGCCCGGCAGAAGGAACTGGCTTATCTGGAGCCCGCGAGACAGCCCGCCTTCGACACCTACGGCCCCGCTGCGGTGGCGCTGTCGGTGGCGCTGTTCGGAACCGGCGCGCTCTGGGCGATCGACCGCGACTACTCGTCCTCTGTGGAACTCGCCGGAGGCGACTCCGGTGGTGGCGCCGACGGTGCCAGTTGCGGGGGTGCCTCCTGCGGGGGTGCCTCCTGCGGGGGCGACGGCGGCGGAGGAGGTGGCTGCGGGAGCGGTTGCGGAGGTGGCTGTGGCGGAGGTTGCGGCGGATGAGCACCACGACCCGTACCGTGCCCGCCCTGGGCGATGTGGGTATCGGCTGGCGACGTGAGATCGCCGGGGTGGTCGCCGATCTGCGGCCCGGGTTCTGCGAGGTGATCGCCGAGTCGATCCCGATCCGCCGCCGTCAGGCCCGACCGGACCCCGCCCTGGCGGATCTGGCCGCCCGCGGCGTTCCGGTGGTCCCGCACGGCGTCGCACTCTCTCTGGGCGGTGCGGAACCCGTGCAGCCCAAGCGAGTCCGGCGGCTGGCCGCCTGCGCACAAGCACTCGGCGCTCCGGTGGTCAGCGAGCACATCGCCTTTGTCCGGGCCGGCGGGATCGAGGCAGGGCATCTACTGCCGGTGCCCCGCACCCGGGAGGCCCTCGACGTGTTGGCGGCCAACATCGACCGCACCCGACCAGAACTGCCGGCGCCGCTGGCTCTGGAGAACATCGCCGCCTTCGTCGAGTGGCCGGAGTCTGATCTCACCGAATCGGAGTTCCTCACCGAACTGGTGGAACGCACCGGCGTGCTGCTGGTCCTCGACGTGGCGAACGTGTACGCCAACGCCCGCAACCGCGAGCGCGATCCGCTGCGGGAGCTGGCCCGGCTGCCGGTGGAACAGGTGGCCTACAGCCACGTCGCCGGCGGCCGGGAGGGCGCGGATTTCTACCACGACACCCACACCGATCGGACTCCGCTGGAGGTGCTGGACCTGGTCACCGCGCTGCGGGAGCGGGTCGACACCCCGTTCATGCTGGAGCGCGACGGCCGGTTCCCGCCCGCGGCCGAACTTTTCGACGAGCTGGATGCGATCTCCGCGGCGGCGGGGGCCGCTCCGATCACCTGCCGTGCGCGAAAGGTGTGGGCATGAGAGACACGTTGGCGCAGCGTCAGGAAGCCTTGGTGCGGGCATTGGTGGCCGGCGGTCCGGTGCCGCCGGGCTTCGATCCGGCGGCAGTAGCCGCCGCCGGCGAGGTGTGCCGCCACAAACGCGACGCGCACGCGGGTACCACCACCCGCCGCTCGTGGTGGCCGTTGCGCCGCCGAAACACGGACAGGTCTGAGCGGCGTGACACGATGGTCAGATGAGTGACTGGACGAAGGGAAGACTTTTCGGCGCTTTGAAAGCGGCCGGAGCGGCTTCGATGGTGAGCAGTGCGTTGATGCTGGGTGCCGGTGCCGCGCAGGCGGATCCGGCGCCGTTCGAGCCGCCGAGGCTCGTGCCCGCCGACGGCGCGACCGTCGGTGTGGCCCAGCCGATCATCATCAACTTCCCGGGCCCTGTCGAAGATGCCGGCGCCACCGAAAACGCCATCCATGTCTCGTCGGTCCCAGAGGTTCCCGGCAAGTTCTACTGGATCACCCCCACCCAGCTGCGCTGGCGTCCGCTGAGCTTCTGGCCCGCCCACACCGCAGTCACCGTCGACGCCGGAGGCACGGTGTCCAACTTCACGACCGGGGACACCCTGGTGGCCACCGCCAACGACACCACGCACCAACTGACCGTCACCCGCAACGGGGCCGTGGAGAAAACCATCCCGATGTCGATGGGCATGTCCTCCGGGGGCCACCAGACTCCCAACGGCACCTTCTACGTTCAGGAGAAGATGCCCTCGGTGGTGATGGATTCGTCGACCTACGGCGTCCCGGTCAACTCGCCGAACGGATACAAGCTGACCGTCGATCTGGCGGTCCGCTTCGACGACAGCGGCGACTTCGTCCACAGCGCCCCATGGTCTGTGTCAGATCAGGGCAAGCGCAACGTCAGTCACGGCTGCATCAACATCAGCCCCACCAACGCGAGGTGGTTCTTCGACACCTTCGGCCCCGGCGATCCCATCATCGTGCAGAACTCCACCGGCGGCACCTACACCCGGCACGACGGCTCCAACGATTGGCAGATCTAGTCGAGAAGGGCCGCAACGTTCCGACGATCGACTTGAGCAGTCGATCTGACGTTCGTTGCGGCACCCCCGGCGTTTCTCCGGCCGGACGCGCGAACTCCCCCAGAAACAGAAAAACCCGCTACGGGTAGCGGGTTCTCTCAGTGGCCAGGGCCGGGATCGAACCGGCGACCTTCCGCTTTTCAGGCGGACGCTCGTACCAACTGAGCTACCTGGCCGGAAGGCACCGGCTCTCGCAAACCGAACTGCCTCGCCGTGATGGCGACCCTGACGGGACTCGAACCCGCGACCTCCGCCGTGACAGGGCGGCGCGCTAACCAACTGCGCCACAGGGCCTTGCTTTCCTGCGTACTACCTATGTTCCAACGTTACCGTTGTCACGTACCCCCAACGGGATTCGAACCCGTGCTACCGCCGTGAAAGGGCGGCGTCCTAGGCCACTAGACGATGGGGGCCTAATCCGAATCTCTCCGGGGTGTTCACAACGTGTCCGTTGGGAGCTTCGATAGCTTAGGGTACGGATGCCCAAATCTTCAAACCCGGTGGTCGCAACACCAATTTGCACCATCTTGTACCCTGTCTTCTCGCGCCCCTATAGCTCAGTTGGTAGAGCTACGGACTTTTAATCCGCAGGTCGTAGGTTCGAGCCCTACTGGGGGCACCACACACCCGCCGCAAGGCGGGTCACGGTGCGGCCGAAATACTCCGCACACCGCCCGTTCAGGCGCTCCGCGCGGTCGCAATCTCGTCGGCCAGCGGTGCGATCGCGGCGATGATCTGACCGACGGTCGACTCAGGCACCCCAGCCTCGGCGAGGCTGTCGCCCAGGTGGCCGGCCACGAGGTTGAAATGGTGCATGGTGATGCCGCGCCCCTGATGGACCTGCCGCATCGGCGCACCGGTGTAGGGCTGCGGGCCGCCCAGCGCGGCGGCGAAGAATTCCACCTGCCTGCCCTTGAGCCTGGCCATGCTGGTTCCGGTGAAGAACCCGGACAGCTGGTCGTCCGCCAGCACCCGCCGGTAGAAGTCTTCGACGACGGTCTCAAGTGCCTCGGCCCCGCCGATCTGGTCATAGATGGTCGTCATGGCGTCAGCATCGACGAACGCCGTTGCCCTGCAATTACCGCCGCGTAGCCGCTCAGCTACAGCGGCCTCACAGGTACGGGGTATGCGTGAGCGCGGCGGGCCTCTCCCGTTTATCGTTATGGCCGGGGGTCGGAAGAGATACCCGACGTGAAGCCGTCACGTTGGGGTGTCAGCAGTTGGATCGAAGGAGTCACCGAATGTTGTCCCGGCGCCCGCGCACTCGAGTCATGGCCACCACGATCGGTGCCGCCGCGCTGGCCGCAAGCGCCGCATTCGGGGCCGCACCGGCCCACGCGGACGCTCAGGATGACCAGTTCTTCACCATCGTCAACGACCTGAAAATCCCCACGACTTCGCCCGAGGAGGCCGGCCAGGTCGGTCGCGGAGTCTGTGACGCGCTCACGAAGGGCAAGATCGAGCCCGCACGCACGGTGCGGGGAGTCATCAGCCAGCTGATGAACCAGGCAGGCATCGACAAGCACCAGGCCGCCAACCTGGTGCGGGGCGCGGTCAAGGTCTACTGCCCGCAGAACGCGCCGTTCGTCGGGCGCTGAGGCCCTCAGACCTCGGGGCAGTAGTGCATCCCGTTGTCGCGGTGACCGATTGGCGGCAGGTTGCGGGCCGGGGTGTGCACCAGCGGAGCGTCGGCCGGAATTCGCCCCTTGACGCGGTCCCACGCGCTGCGCGCCCGGGGATGCATGCGGTGCCGGACGGGCACCAGTTTGAAAATCTTGCCGATCACCTTGCCCAGCAGTCGATGGATCTTCTCGTCGCGCTCAGACCAGGTGTATCCCATCAGCTCTCGCACCGCCGGGTGGTACAGGCCGACGGTGAACCATACGAACAACGGGTGCACCACGTGCTTGCGCTGCAGCGCCCACATCCAGTCAGGCATCTTCGACGCGAACGGCGGCTTCGGCAGCTCACTGAGGTCCAGCACGTCGCGGGCCGCCTCGTTGTTCTCTAACACGTTGCGGCACATGTGTTCCCAATAGACCTGGAAGTCCTCCCAGGTTTCCGGCACGGGCCGCATGCTCATCCCGTACATCGAGTACCACTGCTTGTGCTCCTCGAACAGCTGCCGCTTGTCGGCCTCGGAGATCCCGCCCGCGAGCCGATCCGCCACGATGATCGTGCCGACGAAGAACGTCGAATGCGCCCAGTAGAAAACCTCGGGATTCAGCGCGTGATAGCGGCGCCCCTGAGCGTCGGTCCCTTTGATGTTGACGTGGTAGTCGCGCACCTCGGCGCCGGTCTGCGGGGCGCGGTCCCCGTCGAACACCACGCCACCGATCGGGTACAGCGAGCGCAGCAGGCGGGGCCAGCGTTCCTGGAAGAAGATCGAGTGCTCCGTGACCGCCGCGCCGAGCTGCGGGTGCATGTTCTGCATCGAGCCGGCCCACGGCCCCTGGAGCATGCCCCGCCAGTCGCCGAAGTACTTCCACGTCAGCGAATCCGGTCCGAGCGGGATCGGCGGCGCCTCATAGCCGCCCGGGGCGGCCGGGCAGCCTGACGCCACGGCAGCGGATCCGCTGGTCACGGGGCATGTCTCAGAAGTATCTTGTGTCACAGGTGCGCTTTCTGCCGGCAAGACGATGGTCCTGTTTCAAAAGTGACTACATACGTTGTCATCAAAGCTTAGGAGTAGATGTGCCATCCGGTCAACGACGCGGCCGATGGTCGGGTGTTCCGCTTCAGGAACGCGCGGCTCGCCGGCGCGACGAACTGATCGCCGCAGGCGTCACCTTGCTGGGCAAAGCCGACGGCCCGGCCCTCACGGTCCGTGCGGTGTGCCGCGCGGCCGAACTCACCGAACGGTACTTCTACGAGAGCTTCACCGACCGCGACACCTTCGTCCGGGCCGTCTACGACGACGTCTGCGCCCGGGCGATGTCAGCGCTGACCACCGCCGTCACTCCCCGCGACGCGGTGGAACGATTCGTCGCAATCATGGTCGACGACCCCACCCGCGGCCGCGTGCTGCTGCTGGCACCCGAATCCGAACCGGTGCTGACCCGCTCGGGCGCGGAGTGGATGCCCGACTTCATCGGCCTGCTGCAACGCAAACTGACCCGCATCGCCGACCCGGTCCGTCAGGCGATGGTCGCCACCAGCCTGATCGGCGCGCTCACCGCGCTGTTCACCGCGTACCTCGACGACAGGCTGCCGGCCAGCCGCGAGCAGTTCATCGACTACTGCGTCGACATGCTGCTCGGCCGGGCAGGCAGCTTCTGAGAAAATCCCGGGAGCCCTACTCGTCAGGCGTGCTGGCCTCGGCGATCGGCTCCTGCTCCGCGGCGGCCGCCTCATCTTCAGCGGCCTTGGCCTCCCGGCCCGCCGGGCTGGCTATCGACGCGCCCGGATGTTCCTCGGTGGCATGGTCGCCGTCGCAGTTGAGCGACACCTCTGTCACGTCCTCGCGGTATTCGTAGTACGTGTCGGAGGTCTGCGGCACCAACTGCCGCACGGTCCAGGCGTTGGTGACGATGCACTCGTCACGCGGCAAGCGGCTGCCCACGGTGACCGCGACATGCGCAGTGCCTCCGCCGTCCTCGATAGCCGTGACAGCGTCGCTGTAGGTTTGCCCCACCACGTCCGGTGCGGCTTGGGCCGCCCCCGCGCCCACGACCGCGAACGCAAAACCCGCCGCGGATACACCGATGACACTTCCGAACCCGATCGCGATCTTCATCTAGCCCGACCTTCCCCGTCCGGTGATCTCTCCCGGAGAGGTGGGGTGCCGGTGTTTACGCCCGCGCTTGTCAGCCGCCCCTCGTTCCGCGGCAAGGTGCCACAGAAGACTCTTTGGGAGCTGACCTGAAGTTTAGTCGGCGATGAGGCTCACATCGAGTAATTAACGGCCACTTAACCGCTACTCGTCGGGGGTGCTGACCTCTTCGAGCTGCTCCTGCTGGGCAGCGGCGGCCTCCGCCTCAGCCTTCGCCTCTTCCTGGTCGGATGCCGCCTTGGCCTCTCGGCCTGCCGGGCTGGCCACCGATGCGCCGCCGTGGGTGGCGGTCGCATGGTCACCGTCGCAGTTCAACGCGACCATGACCTCGCTGTCGGCATGCCCGAAGGAGCCGCCGCTGTCGCGCACGAACGGGGCGTCCCACGCGTTGGTGACGATGCAATCGCCCTGGGACAGCTTGCTTCCCACGGTGACCGCCACCTTGGCGCTGCCGCCGCCGTCCTCGATCGCGCTCGAAGCGTCCGAGTAGGTTTGGCCGACCACGTCAGGTGCGGCAGCCGCTACACCGGCACCGAACAACAGGGATACGGCCGCACCGGTGGCAATTGCAGCTCCGGCACCAAAGACAACCTTTTTCACGTGTGCCCAACCTCCGAGCGTGGGTATCCGACAGATGTTCGTGCGGATATTACAGTCGCCGCGGACGTGACGCATGGCTCGCGAACGCACCCGCGGGGCAACTTGATGTCACCGGTTTACACAGATATATTGACTGCTACCAACAGGTACAGATAACTGAGCGTCCCAAGGACGCGAGGAGGGTGAGCGCACATGACGCAGGAATACACAGACCTGCAGCTCCTGCACGAACTCGAGCCTGTCGTTGAGACCAGCATCAACCGCCACATGCGGATGCGTAAGGACTGGAACCCCCACGACTTCATCCCGTGGTCGGACGGCAAGAACTACTACGCACTCGGCGGCCAGGACTGGGATCCCGAGCAGTCGAAGCTGTCCGAGGTCGCCAGGACCGCGATGATTCAGAACCTGCTCACCGAGGACAACCTG
The DNA here is from genome assembly GCF_048282715.1 of Mycobacterium sp. 134. Lineage (NCBI taxonomy): Bacteria > Bacillati > Actinomycetota > Actinomycetes > Mycobacteriales > Mycobacteriaceae > Mycobacterium > Mycobacterium sp. 134. The sequence continues at coordinate 1,003,784 of NZ_JBLVUN010000008.1, read as the reverse complement.
CCCTCCTATCACCGCGAGATCGCGATGAACATGGGCATGGATGGCGCTTGGGGCAACTGGGTCAACCGCTGGACCGCCGAGGAGAACCGCCACGGCATCGCCCTGCGCGACTACCTCGTCGTCACCCGCGCCGTCGACCCCGTAGAGCTGGAAGAACTCCGCGTCGAGCAGGTCACCCGCGGCTTCTCCCCCGGCCAGAACCAGCAGGGCGATCTCTTCGCCGAGAGCCTCTTCGACTCGGTGATGTACGTGTCGTTCCAGGAACTCGCGACCCGCGTCAGCCACCGCAACACCGGCAAGGCCTGCGATGACCCGATCGCCGATCAGCTGCTGCAGCGCATCTCCGCCGATGAGAACCTGCACATGATCTTCTACCGCGACGTTTCGGCAGCCGGCCTGGACATCTCCCCCAACCAGGGCATGGCGTCGCTGCACCGCGTGCTGGACAACTTCAAGATGCCCGGATACACGGTGCCCGACTTCCGCCGTAAGGCTGTCATCATCGCCGTCGGCGGCGTCTACGACCCGCGCATCCACCTGGACGACGTGGTGATGCCGGTGCTGCGCAAGTGGCGCATCTTCGAGCGTGAGGACTTCAGCGGCGAGGGCGCGCGGCTGCGCGACGACCTCGGCCGCATCGTCGAAGAGCTCGAGGACGCCTGCGACAAGTTCGAGGTCGCCAAGGAGCGCCGCCTGGAGCGCGAGCGCAAGGTGGCCGAGAAGAAGGCCATGAAGAACCTGTTGGTGTCGTCATCGTCCTCGTGAGTTCCACTGTCGAATCGGCCCGATCCCAACTTCGGATCGGGCCGTTCGCGTTGCCCAGCCCAGTTGTCCTGGCCCCGATGGCCGGGGTGACCAATGTGGCGTTCCGCACACTGTGCCGCGAGCTCGAGAGCGCCCGCGCCGGAACCGTCAGCGGGCTCTACGTGTGCGAGATGGTCACCGCCCGGGCCCTGGTCGAGCGCCATCCGGTCACCATGCACATGACGACGTTCGCGCCCGACGAATCGCCGCGGTCGCTGCAGCTGTACACCGTGGACCCGGAAACCACCTACCGGGCGGCCAAGATGATCGCCGACGAAGGCATGGCCGACCACATCGACATGAACTTCGGCTGCCCCGTGCCCAAGGTCACCAAGCGCGGCGGCGGATCGGCACTGCCCTACAAGCGGCGGCTGTTCGGCCAGATCGTGGCCGCAGCGGTTCGCGGCGTCGAGGGCACCGATATCCCGGTGACGGTCAAGTTCCGGATCGGCATCGACGATGCCCACCACACCCACCTGGATGCCGGGCGGATCGCCCAGGAGGAAGGCGCGGCTGCCGTCGCGTTGCACGCCCGCACCGCGGCCCAGCGCTACTCCGGCACCGCCGACTGGGACCAGATCGCAGCGCTCAAAGCCCACGTCACCAGCATTCCGGTGCTGGGCAACGGCGACATCTTCGAGGCCGACGACGCATTGGCGATGATGGCCGCGACCGGCTGCGACGGCGTGGTCATCGGCCGGGGCTGCCTCGGCCGGCCCTGGCTGTTCGCCGAACTCTCGGCGGCCTTCACCGGGCGCCAGGCCGCCACCCCGCCGAACCTGGGCGAGGTGGCCGACATCGTGCGCCGCCACGGCGAGTTGCTCAGCGAGCATTTCGGCGAGGACAAAGGCATGCGCGACATCCGCAAGCACGTGGCCTGGTACCTGCACGGTTTCCCGGCCGGCGCGGATCTGCGGCGCGGGCTGGCCTTGGTCAAGACCCTCCGGGAGCTCGACGACCTGCTCGACCAACTCGACGGCGACGCCCCGTTCCCGCCTGCAGCCACCGGTCCGCGCGGCCGGCAGGGCTCGGCCGCCTCGGTGTCACTGCCCGAGGGATGGCTCGACGATCCCGATGACTGCGCGGTGCCGGTCGGGGCCGACGTGATGCATTCCGGAGGCTGACCTGCAGTCCCGCCGAGACGACTTCGAGACAGCTCTGTCACCGGGTTGGGTCTAGCTCAGCCTCAGGATGTCTCAGTACGATGAAAACCCCGCCGCGGCTGGCTCAAGTAGCCAGTCCGGCACAGTGCTGCTAGAAGAGATGAGGAGAAAAACCTCAGCAGCACCCAAGTCACACCGCGGGAACGATGCGCACCGACGCGCACGCGCGAGTTCGAAGAGTCGGAGGCCGGTAAGGACATGAGTGACGGTGATAACGCCACTCCCGGCCGTCGGCACCGCGCGCCGGAGGATTCGTCGGACAACAAATGGATTACCCGATCCCGGCAGCCTTTGCCAGGCGCCGCGCCGTGGGAACGCCAAGATGCGCCGCTACCCGATGATTCACCGGTCGACGAGGCCTCCGGCAGTCACGCCGACGGGGTAACTGTCGCCGATCTGATCGCCAAGGTCGCCGGGACCGGGTTCACCCCCACGCGGCACCGACTGGAGCCCGACGAGCCGGAAGACGTCGAACCGGAAGACGTCGAACCAGAACCGGAGCCCGAACCCGAACCCGAACCCGAACCGGCGTACGTGTTCGAATCCGAGCCGGAACCGTATGTCTACGAACCGGAGCCCGAACCGGAGTTCATCCACGAGGCGGAGCCGGAGCCGGCTTACCTCGAAGAAGAACCAGAAGTCGAGCCGGTCTATGTCCGGCCGCACGTGCCCGATCCCACCGACGTCATCGAAGCGGTGCGGATCGACCCCGAAGACGACGAAGCCCAGGATTTCCCCGTAGCCGAGGATTACCCCGAGCACTTCGACGACCCTTTCGACGAGCCCTTCCACGAGTCGTTCGACCACGAACCGCGCGAGGACTCGTTCGCGGAGCCGATCGACGCGCCCGCACAGGAATCGCTGGAGCACGACGAGGCCGAGACCGACAACACCGACACCGACGTGCTCCCGGTCCTGCCCGCGGTCTACGAATACGAGGCACCCCAGGAGCGCCCGGCATGGCGTGCGGGCCGGGTGCCCGCGGACGAGCACGATCCCGACGAGACCACCGTGATCGAGGCAGTGCGGCCGCCGCTCAACCGCCGGGTGATTCTGGCCGGGCGCGCCGCCGCCGCGATGCTCGCGGTCCTCACCCTGGTGCTCACCGGCGGGGCCTGGCAGTGGCAGTCCTCGAAGAACAACAGCCTCAACAAGGTCGCAGCGCTGGATCTCAACTCGCGCGACATCCTCGACCCCAACGCCCAGTTCGGCGACGAGAACTTCCTGATCATCGGAACTGACAGCCGGTTCGGTGACAACGGGGGCATGGGTGCCGGCGGCACGGAGGACGCCGGGGGCGCCCGATCCGACACCATCATGCTGGTGAACATCCCGGCCAACCGGGAACGTGTCGTCGCCGTGTCGTTCCCCCGCGACCTGTCGATCACCCCGATGAAGTGCGAACCCTGGAACGCCGAGACGGCGACCTACGGTCCGCTGTACGACGAGGAAACCGAGACCTACGGCCCCGACGAGGTCTACACCGAGACCAAGCTGAACTCGGCCTTCGCCTTCGGCGGGCCGAAGTGCCTGGTGAAGGTGATCCAGAAGCTGTCCGGGTTGTCCATCAACCGGTTCATGGCTGTTGATTTCTCCGGCTTCTCGAAGATGGTCGATGCGCTCGGCGGGGTCGAGGTGTGCAGCACCACCCCACTCGAGGACTACGAACTGGGCTCGGTCCTGCCCAATGCCGGACGCCAGATGATCGACGGCCATACCGCCCTGAACTATGTGCGGGCCCGTCAGGTGACCACCGAATACAACGGGGACTACGGGCGGATCAAACGCCAGCAGCTGTTCTTGTCCTCGCTCCTGCGCGCGCTGATCTCGCGAGACACATTTTTCTCCCTGAACAAGCTGAACAACGTGGTCAACATGTTCATCAGCGACAGCTTCGTCGACAACATCAAGACCAAGGACCTGGTCGATCTCGGGCAGTCCGTCCAGGGCGTGAACGCCGGCCGGATCACCTTTATCACCGTGCCGACCGTCGGATACGCCGACGAGTACGGCAACGAGGTCCCGCGCACCGACGATATGCGGGCTCTGTTCGACGCGATCATCAACGACGACCCGCTGCCCGGTGAGAAGAACCCGGACAACACCCCGGTGCCGGGCACCCCCGAATCGGCGACGTCGTCGGTCCAGGCTGCCGCGCCGTCGGAGACACCCCAGTCGACCGCGCCGGCACCCGCGCCGGTCACGACCGAAGGGGGTGAGATGGTCAACGCCGTCACCACCGAACCGCAGCAGGTCACCGTGCAGGTGTCCAACTCGACCGGAGAGAGCGGCCTGGCCTCCACGGCGGCCACCGAGCTGCAGGAACACGGCTTCAACGTCAACACCCCGGACGACTATCCGAGCACACTTCCGGCGACCACGGTCTTCTTCTCCCCCGGTAACGAGGAGGCAGCCGCGACGGTCGCCAGCTCGTTCACCAACCCGACCATCGAACGCGTATCGGGCATGGGTGACGTGGTGCAGGTGGTGCTGGGCTCCGACTTCAACTCGGTCGGCGCACCAACCCCGAGCGGGTCGGAGGTACAGGTGCACGTGCTGAAAGGCACCGCAGCCAGTCCCACGCACCTTCCCGAGGACCTGAACGTCACCAACGCAGCCGACACCACCTGCGAATAGACCGCCGACCGGCGCGGACGGCCATTCACCGTTCGTTCACCGTTGCATCGTGACTACAGGCAGGCTGACCGCCTAATCTTGCAGCATGCGTACCCAATACCATGAGCAGTTGCATTCCTTGACGGACCAACTCGGCCAGATGTGCGAGTTGGCGGGTACCGCGATGGAGCTGGCCACCCAGTCGCTCTTGCAGGCCGATCTCGCACTCGCCGAGCAGGTCATCAGTGACCACGAGAAGATGACCGCGCTGAGCACCCAGGCTGAGGAGTCTGCGTTCGTGTTGCTCGCGCTGCAGGCACCCGTGGCCGGCGATCTGCGCTCGGTGGTGGGATCCATCCAGATCGTCGCCGACGTGGACCGGATGGGTGCCCTGGCGCTGCATGTGGCCAAGATCGCGCGCCGGCGCCACCCCCAGCACGTGCTGCCGGAGGAAGTGAACGGTTACTTCGCCGAAATGGGCCGGGTCGCCGTCGAACTGGGGCACGCCGCGCGCGAGGTGCTGCTCACCCGGGATCCGGAGAAGGCCGCCCGGATCCAGGAGGAAGACGATGCGATGGACGATCTGCATCGCCACCTGTTCTCGGTGCTGATGGACCGGGAGTGGAAGCACGGGGTGACCGCGGCCGTCGATGTGACTTTGTTGAGCCGCTTCTACGAGCGTTTCGCCGACCATGCCGTCGAGGTGGCGCGGCGGGTCATCTTCCAGGTCACCGGCACGTACCCGGACGGGGAATCGGTTACTTCGACGCAGTAGTCAAGGGCGGTCGGTGGGCGGCACCAGACGGACCCCGTCCTTGTGCGCGCCCGCCAGGTCCCCCAGCACCTTGACCAGCACTTGTAGGTCCGTGCCGCTGTAGCGCAGCAGGAAATCGCGGGTTCCGCGGTCCATCTCCTCGTGCAGCTTCCGGTGCAGGTCGGCGACGAGTTCTCCGTCGGCGGTCAGGCCGAGTTCGATCTCCTTGCGGTTGCCGGGCACGGGTGTGCGGGCCACCAGGCCGGCCTCGACCAGCCGCTGCACATGCTTGGAGACGGTCCCCTTGAGCCGGCCCGACCGCGCCGCCAGCCCGACCACACTGACTGGGCCTTCGGCGATCTCCGCCAGCAGGTGCATCGACGACGTCGGCAGCGTCCGCACCAGCGACTCCAACCGCTGAGGGCATCCGGCTGCCATGAAATCGCGCTCGGCGTCGCCCTCCCCGTCATTCCCGAGCCGGTCGCCCACCGTGGCCATCAGGCCGGTGATGGCGTCGATCAGCTCAAGTTTGGTTTTCACGGAAACCATCTTGCCACCCACAGCGGTGCCGAGTAGATTGTTTCCACAGAAACAATATCTGGGGAAACCAACTACAAAGGAGTCACCATGAAGGCCGCACTGGTCACCGAATGGGGCCGGGACCCCGTCTACACCGATGTATCCGGCCCCGAGCCGCGTGACGGCGCCGAGGTGGCCACCGTCGAAGCATCGGCCCTGACCAACCTCGCCCGGGCTTTGGTGTCCGGAAAGCACTACGCCAGCAAGGAGATTCAGCTGCCGGCCGTACCCGGCGTCGACGGAGTGGTCCGGCTGGGCGACGGGAGGCGGGTCTACGCCAACGCAGTAGCGCCCTACGGCATGTTGGCGGAGCGCACGTTGGTACACCCGCTCGGCGGTATCGACGTTCCCGACCACGTGGACTCGGTGACGGCGGCGGCAATCCCGAACCCCGGTCTCTCGGGCTGGTTGGCCCTGTCCTACGCCGCGGCGGTCAAACCCGGTGACCACGTTCTGGTGCTCGGCGCAACGGGCGTCACCGGCTCGGTCGCCGTGCAGCTGGCCAAGTCGGAGTTCAAAGCCGGCCGGGTGGTGGTGGCCGGGCGTGACAAGGGCCGCCTGGACTGGTTGCGGTCGGTCGGAGCCGACGACGCGATCGCCCTGGGCGCAGACGACTTGCCCGCGCGGGTCGCAGAACTTCACGCCGAGAAACCGTTCGACGCTGTGCTCGACTACCTCTGGGCCGAGCCCGCCACGCAGGTTCTCACCGCACTGGCGGGCAGTCACCCGGCTGCGCACTACCACGCCACCCGGTTCGTCCAGATCGGGTCGATGGCCGGGCCGACACTGAACCTCGATGCCGGCGTGTTGCGGGGAACCGGTATCACGGTGTGCGGCGTCGGCATCGGCAGCGTTCCGCTCGACGTCCTGATCTCGGCCAGAACCGAGGCGCTGCCACGGTTGTTCGCCATGGCCGCGGCGGGTGAGATCGAATTGCGCACCCAGGCAAGAGAATTAGCAGACATCGAACAGGTGTGGGAGCGGGCCGAGCCGTCAGGCACCCGCGTGGTGCTCACGCCTTAGCGCGAGTTTCGCGAGCAGACGCAGAGTCGCCGAACTCCCTGTGGAAACAGGCGATTCTGCGTCTGCTCGCCGGAGAAAACTCAGCCGAAGCGGCCCGAGATGTAGTCCTCGGTCGCCTTCTGGGTGGGGTTGGAGAAGATCTTCTCGGTGTCATCGATCTCGATCAGCCTGCCGGGCTTTCCGGTGGCCTCGAGGTTGAAGAACGCGGTCTGATCACTCACCCGGGCGGCCTGTTGCATGTTGTGCGTGACGATGACGATCGTGAAATCCTGCTTGAGCGTGGAGATCAGATCCTCGATGGCCAGCGTCGAGATCGGGTCGAGCGCCGAGCAGGGCTCGTCCATCAACAGCACATCGGGCTGCACCGCGATCGCACGGGCGATACACAACCGCTGCTGCTGACCGCCCGACAGACCACCGCCGGGCTTGTCCAGACGGTCCTTGACCTCGTTCCAGAGATTGGCACCGCGCAGCGACCGCTCGGCTACCTCGTCGAGGGTCTTCTTGTTGCGTACGCCTTGCAGCTTCAGCCCGGCCACCACGTTGTCGCGAATCGACATGGTGGGGAACGGGTTCGGACGCTGGAACACCATGCCGATGGTCTTGCGCACGCCCACCGGGTCCACTCCGGCGCCGTAGATGTCCTCACCGTCGAGCAGCACCGAACCCTCGACACGGGCACCGGGGATCACCTCGTGCATGCGGTTCAGCGTGCGCAGCACGGTCGACTTGCCGCAGCCCGACGGGCCGATGAAGGCCATCACACTGCGCGGCTGCACCGACAGCGAAACCTCGGCAACGGCGTGGAACGCGCCGTAGTAGATGTTGACGTCCTTGAGATCCAGCCGCTTGGCCATGGATAGCTCCTACACCTTCTTGGGGGAAAAGAGTCTGGCGACCGCACGCGCGCCGACATTGAGCAGGGCGACCAGCAGGATCAGCGTCAGCGCCGCACCCCAGAGGCGGTCGGTGGGCACCGGGTTGGCACCTGCCCCCGCCGAGATCTGGTCGTACATCATGCCCGGCAGCGATCCCATGAACCCGCCGAACATGTCGAAGTTCATCGCCTGGGCGTAACCGACCAGGATCAGCAGCGGCGCGGTCTCACCCATCACACGGGCCAGTGCCAGCATGATGCCGGTGACGATGCCCGACAGCGCCGTCGGGATCACGATTCGCACGATGGTCTTCCACTTGGGCACGCCCAGTGCGTAACTCGCTTCGCGAAGGTCCATCGGCACGATGCGCAACATCTCCTCGGTGGCCCGCACGATCACCGGAATCATCAACAGCACCAATGCCAGTGACACCGCGAACCCGGACCGGCCGAACCCGAGCGTGGCCACCCACAGCGCGTAGATGAACAGCGCGGCGACGATCGAGGGCACGCCGGTGAGGATGTCCACCATGAATGTGGTGACCTTGCCCAGGCGCGTACCACCGCCGTACTCGACCAGGTACACGCCCACCATCACGCCGATGGGAATGGAGATCAGCGAGCACACGAGGCCTTGCAGCAGGGTGCCGACGATCGCGTGGTAGGCACCGCCACCCGCGCTGAACGTCGTCATCCCGGCCTGGGAATTGGTGAACCACGTGGGTGAGCTCAATGCGGCCCAACCCCGGACGATCACCGAGTACAGCACCCACACCAGAGGTACCAGGGCGACCAGCAACGACGAGGTCACCAGCACCGTGGCGAAGTGGTTGGTCAGCTTGCGGCGCAGGCTCACGCCCTGGAACGCGGGCGCCTTGACCGGCCGCTCAAGAGTCGACGTCATGAGCGTCCCTTTCCTGCGACCGCGGCACGGGCCAGCGAGTTCACCACGAAGGTGAGGATGAACAGCACCAGGCCGGCGGCAATGTAGGCGCCCGCCTTGTACTGGTCGTTGAATTCGCTTGCGGTGGCGGCGATCTTGCTGGCGAAGGTGTAGCCGCCGTCGAACAGCGTCCAACTGAACGCGGTCTGGGTGCCGCGCAAGATGATCAGCAACGCGATGGTCTCTCCGAGCGCGCGGCCCAGACCGAGCATCGCGCCGCTGATATAGCCGGACAGCCCGAAGGGCAGCACCGTCGTGCGCACCACTTCCCAGCGGGTGGCGCCCAGCGCCAGCGCGGCCTCGATCTGGCCGCGCGGGGTCTGGGTGAACACCTCGCGGGTCACCGCGGTGATGATCGGCAGGATCATCACCGCCAGCACGATGCCTGCGGTGAAGATGGTGCCGCCGCCGGCCACCGACGCGTTGCCGGTCTTGAACAGGAACAACCAGTCCAAGTTCGTATTGAGCCACACCGCAAAGGGTTTGATCGCCGGCGCCAACACGTACAGGCCCCAGACGCCGTACACGATCGACGGCACGGCGGCCAGCAGGTCCACCAGGTAGGCCAGCGGGCCGGCCAATCGCCGCGATGAGTACTGGGTGAGATAGATCGCGATGCCCAACGCCACCGGCATCGCCAAGAACAGAGCGAATACCGAGACGAACACGGTCACCTGCAGCAGCTCGAAGATGCCGAAGTGCATCGCCGAGGTGTCGGTGGTGATCCAGTTGCCGCCGTAGAGGAAGAAGTTCTCCTCGTTCCGGGTCAGCGCCGGGACCGCGCGCCAGAGCAGGAACACCCCGATCGCCGCGATGAGCGCGACGATCAGGATGCCCGAGCCTTCGGCAAGGCCACGGAAGATCCGGTCGCCGAGGCGGACCTTGGCTCCCTTGGACGGATTGGTCGAGATGGGTTCTGGTTCGGGGTGGGGGGACGCGAGCGTCTCCCCCGACCCCGAATCAGCTGGATTCGGCGTTGTCACTGTCGTCCCGTCGGGGCCCCTGGTCGTCATATGGTCGGTTAAATCCATCCTCGCCCAAATCCGTCCTCAAATGCCAGCCGGGCTACTGAAGCGATGGCCTCGACCGAGGTCAGCAGGCGCTGCTTGAACTCGTCGGGGAGCGCGATGTATCCGGCCTGCGACAGGCTGGCCTGGCCCTCGTTGGCGGCCACGGTCAGGAAGGACTTGACGGCCGCGGCGGTCTCGGCGTCGTAGCCCTTGGAGCAAACAATCTCGTAGGTGGCCAGCACCAGCGGGTAGACGCCGGCTTCCTTCGAGGCGTACAGCGCGTTCAGGTCGAGCACGAGGTCCTTGCCGTCACCCTTGACCTTGGCGGCGCCGACGGCCTTGGTGGTCGACTGGTCGTCCAGCGCGACCGCGCCGGCGCCGCTGTCGATCTGGGCGTAGGGCAGGCCGGCTGCGGCGGCCGGGCTCTTCTCGACGTAGCCGATCGAGCCGGGGGTGGCCTGCACGGCCTGAACGACACCGGAGGACTTCTGTGCGCCCTCACCGGCGCCGCCCTGGAACTCCTTGCCCGCACCCTTGGTCCAGGTCTGCGGCGCGGCCGCGGCCAGGTACTTCTGGAAGTTGTCGGTAGTGCCCGAGGAATCCGACCGGTAGATCGGCTTGATGTCCAGGTCCGGCAGGGTGGCGCCGGCGTTGAGCGCGGCGATCGCCGGATCGTTCCACTTGGTGATCTGGCCCTGGAAGATCTTTGCCAGCACATCCGGGCTCACGACGAGCTTGTCGACGCCCTCGACGTTGTAGGCCAGCGCGACGGGGCCGAACACCAGCGGCAGGTTCCAGGCCTCGTTGCCGCCGCAACGCGCGGCGGCCTTGGCGACCTGGTCGTCCTTGAGCGGGGAGTCGGAACCGGCGAAATCGACCTGCTTGGCGATGAACTGGTCCACGCCCGCGCCCGAACCGGTCGGGTTGTAGGACAGGTTCTTGCCCGAGCAGACCTGACCCCACGTCTTGTTGAACTCGGCAATGGCATTCTGCTGCGCGGTCGAGCCCTCTGCCGTCACAGCGCTCTTGCCGCTGCACTCAGCCGATGCGGCCGAGTTGGTGCCCGCGGCCGACGAGCCGGTGCTGCCGGCGTTGTTGTCGCTACCACAGGCGGTCAGCGTGAGGGCCGCGATCGCCGTCGCGGACAGCGCGACACCGAACGGCTTGCCAATGCTGATGAGCTTCACAGGTCCCACTTTCAGTTGACGGCTTCGAACTCTCCGGCAACGTATTCGGCCCCAGTGGACGGCTCGCGGACGGCAGGTGAATCAGCAGTGAATAGGTTCAGCGTGTTCACAGCTAAACGGGTTAACCGGCGGCGTACGCCACGTCGACGCCGAACACCTCAAAACCCAAGTTTCGGTAGGTCGCCACGGCCGCCGAGTTATCTGCCTCGACGTAAAGTAACACCGTCGGCAGGGACCTGCCCGCCAGGTGATGCAGACCGACCAACGTGAGCACCGAACCCAGCCCTCGCCCCTGTGCGTCGGGGTCGACGCCGACGATGTAGACCTCGCCGAGCGCAGGCTCGTGGACTTCGCCGCGGGACGCGGCATGCACTTTCGTCCAGTGGAAGCCGAGCAGCGTCCCGGTGCGCTCGTCGAACGCCTCGAAAAGCCCTTCCGGGTCGAACCACGGCTCGCTGCGCCGCTCTTCGATGTCCTGTTCGGTCCAGCCGCCCTGTTCCGGGTGCCAGGAGAACGCTGCGTTGTTGACCCGCAGGATCTCGGCATCGTCTTGAGGTCCGGCGTAGGTGCTGATCCGCACCCCGTCGGCGGTGCGCAGCGGCGGCAGGTCGGTCAGCGGGCGGCGCATCTGAAGCAGTTCGCGGACGGCTTTGAGGTCCAGTGAGGCCGCCAGCGCCCGGGCTGCCTCGAGATTGCCGTGCGCCCAGATCCGCGTGCCCGCCGGCCCCTCGGCGAGCCCGGCGCGGGCCAGCGCCGCGCCGACACCGCGCCGTCGGGCCTGCGGATGCACCACCAGTTCGGCCATCGCCGGGTCGGCATCGGCTGCCGGGGCCAGGTTCAGGTACCCGACGAGGTCTGCACCGTCGGTGGCAAGGAGGTGGCGGGTGCGGTCATGGCCGAGCTCACGCAGCACCTGATCGCCGACCGGGGCGACGCCGTCGACCGCGGTCGCCGCGGCAATGAGTGCCCGGATCCCGGTCTGCTCGGCTTCTGAGAGTCCGGTCCGCCAGTCCAGGTCGGTCACTGGCTGGGCAACCGCCCGGCCAGCGACTCGTCCACGTCGTCGGTCGCCGGGTCGAAGTCTTCGTCGTCGTCGTGCGTGGCTTCGGCGGCGCCGCTCGCCTCGGGGGCAGGGCTGCGGCCACGTGACGGGCGTACCGCCTTGTATCCGACGTTGCGGACGGTGCCGATCAGCGATTCGTACTCGGGGCCGAGCTTGGCGCGCAGACGACGGACGTGGACGTCGACCGTGCGGGTTCCGCCGAAGAAGTCGTAGCCCCACACCTCCTGCAGCAGTTGCGCCCGGGTGAAGACCCGTCCGGCGTGCTGCGCGAGGTACTTGAGCAGCTCGAATTCCTTGTAGGTGAGATCGAGGGGACGCCCGCGCAGGCGTGCGGTGTAGGTGCCTTCGTCGATCGCGAGCTCACCCAGGGTGATCTTGCCGACGTTCTCCTGATTGGCGCCGCCTCCGCGCCGGCCCACCAGCAGTCGCAGCCGGGCGTCGATCTCGGCAGGTCCGGTGCTGGGCAGCAGGATCTCGTCCAGACCCCACTCGTGGTTGACCGCTACCAACCCGCCCTCGTTGATCACCGCGACGACCGGGACGGAGGTACCCGTCGTTCCCAGCAGTCGGCACAGGCCGCGAGCGGCGGCGAGATCGGTACGCGCGTCGACGATCGCCACATCGGCACTGCCCGCTTCCAGCAGCGAGGACACCTCTGTCGGTGCCGTGCGCACGGTGTGGGCCAGCAGCGTCAGCGAGGGCAGGACCGACTCGGGGTGCGGGTCGACGGTGAGTAGCAGCAGATCCAACAGGTCCTCCGGCGCGCCGGCAATCACTTCCCGCGACCGCCCGGACCCCGATGTCCACACAGTCGGATTCATGACTGACATGTAGCCGTTACCGGCCTTTAGTGATCTAACGATAACGCCTCACCTGCTGATTAGCCGCGCCGAGCGCTTGGATCCGCCGGCCGTGGGCGACAATGTGGCGGTGCGCAAACTGCTGATCGGGCTCACCGCAACCGTCACCGCGCTCGTCGTCGGGGTTGTCGGCACCGATTTCGGCTCGGCGATCTACGCCGAATACCGGCTGGCCCGCAACGTACGCACCGCGGCCGGGCTCAACTGGGACCCGTGGGTGGCCATCCTGGGCTTTCCCTTCCTCACCCAGGTCCGCAACCACCGCTACAAGGAGATCGAGATCCGCGCCGCCGGCGTCGACCACCCGGTGGTCGGCAAAGCCTCGCTGGAGGCCACCCTGCACGGAATCGACCTCACCGACTCGTCGTGGCTGATCCGGCCCGACGCGAAGCTGCCCGTCAGGAAGGCCGAGAGTCGCATCATCATCGACTCCACCCATATCGGCAGGTTCATGGGCATCGATGACCTGTTGGTGGAGGCTCCCTCGCGGGAAACCAACGACGCCACCGGGGGCACCACCGAGTCCGGCATCTCCAGCAGCCAGGGGTTGGTGTTCACCGGAACCCCCAAGCAATCCGGACTCGACAAGCGCGTGAGCGTCGCGGTCGACCTGTCCTTCGCCGACGGCAACGAAACCACCCTGGTGCTGACCGCGACCGGGATCCTGACCGGCCCCGGAACCGCCGACGAGCCCGTGCCCGACGACAAGATCGCGGCGGTGCTGTCGGAGTTCAGCCACACGATCACCGGCCAGAAGCTTCCGTTCGGCATCGCCCCCACCACCGCAGGCGCCCGTGGCTCCGACGTGATCATCGAGGGGATCGCCTCGGGAGTAACCATCGACCTGGCGGGGTTCAGACAGTCATGAGCTCTTCGATGGTGCTGGCGATCGTGGTGGTGATCGCCGCGCTCGGGGTCGCCTACGTGATCGGTCGCCTGATCACGCTGCGCGCCGGCATGATCAGGGCAGGTGAGGAGGCCGCCAGCGTCGACACCAGCGATCTGGGGTTGTCCCACACCGGCCCGACCGTGCTTCATTTCTCGGCCGAATGGTGCGGGCCCTGCGCGGGAGTGCGACGAGTCGTCGACCAGGTCTGCGCCGAGCTACCCGAGGTTGGCCACGTCGAGATCGACATGGACGCCAATCCCGAAGCCGCCAGGCGGCTTTCGGTCCTGTCGCTGCCCACCACCATCATCTTCGACCGGGACGGGCGGCCCCGATACCGCACCAGCGGGGTGCCGAAGGCCGCTGACCTGCGCTCGGCGCTGGAACCACTGTTGGCCTGACCCGGCGGTTATTGGGTAAGCTGTCGCTCGTGTCAGCCCGCCTTGAGCTTGTGCTCACCAAGCGCCGCGCAGTCGATCTGTGCCGCGTCGCGGGTTGCTGCTGTTGTTGTTGCTGTTGAGGGCAGCCGCGCGCTTTTGCGCGCCCGCTCAGGCCTCGCGCCTGAGCCTGCACACCATCAGACCTTCTACAACAACAGGAGTTCGTTCTCATGTCATCGACATCAACCCAGCCCGTCGCTGATGGTCGGCCCGCCCAGGTCGACGTGCGGGGCCCTCGGTTCGCGGCCTGGGTCACCACCGCGGTACTGATCGCCACGCTGCTGGTCGCCGGGGTGAGTGAGCTCACGGCCGCGGTGCTGCTCGGCGCCCAGGCCGTGGTGTTCGCCATCGGTGCGGTCGGCGGTCCACGCAAGCATCCGTATGGCCGGCTGTTCGCCACTTTCGTCGCGCCGCGCCTGGCACCGGTCACCGAGCGCGAGCCGGTGCCACCGCTGAAGTTCGCCCAGCTGGTCGGCTTCGTGTTCGCGATCGCGGGCACCGCGGGGTTCGCCTTCGGCATCACCGCGCTCGGCCTGACCGCCACCGCTTTCGCGCTGGTGGCGGCCTTCCTCAACGCCGCCTTCGGCATTTGCCTGGGTTGCCAGATCTACCCGCTGGTGGCACGGCTACGTCGCGTCCCCAGTCCCGCATGACAAACCAAACCTGACAAACCAAATCTGAAGCAACCGAAAGGAATTCGTACATGGCACGTTCCGACGTCCTGGTCTCGACCGAATGGGCCGGGAACAACCTCGACACCCCCGGCGTGGTGTTTGTCGAGGTCGACGAGAACACCAGCGCCTACGACGACGAGGGGCACATCCCCGGCGCCGTCAAACTGGACTGGAGAGACGATCTGCAGGACGCCGTCAAGCGTGACTTCGTCGACCAGCAGCAGTTCTCGAAGCTGTTGTCCGACAAGGGCATCAGCAACGACGACACGGTGATCCTGTACGGCGGCAACAACAACTGGTTCGCGGCCTACGCCTACTGGTACTTCAAGCTGTACGGCCACGCCGACGTGAAGCTGCTCGACGGCGGCCGTAAGCGCTGGGAGCTCGACGCACGCCCGCTGGTCAAGGACGCCGTCAGCCGCCCCGCCACGTCGTACACGGCGCAGCCGCTCGACAACAGCATCCGGGCGTACCGCGACGAGGTCATCTCCGCGATCGGTGCGAAGAACCTGGTCGACGTGCGTTCGCCTGACGAGTTCTCCGGCAAGATCCTGGCGCCGGCGCACCTGCCGCAGGAGCAGAGCCAGCGGCCCGGGCATATCCCCGGCGCCATCAACGTTCCGTGGAGCAAGGCAGCCAACGAGGACGGCACCTTCAAGTCCGACGAGGACCTGGCCACGCTGTACGCCGCGGCCGGCCTCGACGGCGAGAAGGAGACCATCGCCTACTGCCGGATCGGTGAGCGTTCCTCGCACACCTGGTTCGTGCTGCAGGAGCTGCTGGGACACGAGAACGTCAAGAACTACGACGGTAGTTGGACGGAATACGGCTCCCTGGTGGGCGCCCCGATCGAGTTGGGAAGTTGATATGTGCTCTGCACCCAAGCAAGGACTGACGTTGCCGGCCGGCGTCGACCTGGAGAAGGAAACCGTCATCACCGGTCGCGTGGTGGACGGCTCCGGCCAGGCTGTCGGCGGTGCCTTCGTGCGCCTGCTGGACTCCAGCGACGAGTTCACGGCTGAGGTCGTGGCCTCGGCGACCGGCGATTTCCGGTTCTTCGCCGCCCCGGGCACCTGGACGCTGCGCGCCCTGTCCCCCGCGGGCAACGGCGACGCCAGCGTGGCCCCGGCCGGTGCGGGCATCCACGAGGTCGACGTCAAGGTCGCCTAGTGACGATCAAGGCGAGGCACGAGCCGATGAGGAGCTAGGGCCATCGGCATCGCTTGATCGCCTGATCCCGCTCGAACGTGGGCTTGTGTACGAGGATTCGCACTATCTCGCACACAGGCCCACGTTCGGCGTGTATAGGGCGCCCCGACCCGGGGCGCCGACACCCTCGACTAGGAACTAGACTCACTCCCGTGGTGCTCTTCTTCGAGATAATGCTCGTCGCGGCCGTCGTGGTCATCACGTGGTTCGCGTTGTACGCGCTGTACCGCCTCGTCACCGACGAGTCGTGACCTCCGACCGGGACATTCCAGCCGAGGCCTCCGTTCCGGAGCCGGGCTCCGGTGACCGAGCCGTAGCGGCAGCCGCCGAGCGGGCCAAGGCAACGGCCGCCCGCAACATTCCGGTCTTCGAGGACCTCCCGGTGCCTGCCGACACCGCCAACCTGCGCGACGGCGTCGAACTCAACGATGCGCTGCTGGCGCTGTTGCCGTTGGTCGGCGTCTGGCGCGGTGAGGGCGAAGGCCGCGACACCCATGGCGACTACCGGTTCGGTCAGCAGATCGTGGTCTCCCATGACGGCGGCGACTACCTGAACTGGGACTCGCGGTCCTGGCGGCTGAACGAATCGGGTGAATACGAATCCCCCGGCCTGCGCGAAACCGGATTCTGGCGATTCGTGACCGATCCCGATGATCCGACCGGCCGAGACGAATCGCAGGCCATCGAACTGCTGCTGGCCCATTCGGCCGGCTATGTCGAACTTTTCTACGGCAAGCCCCTCACCCAGGCGTCCTGGGAGCTGGTGACCGATGCGCTGGCCCGCAGCAAGTCCGGGTTGCTGGTCGGGGGCGCCAAGCGCCTCTACGGCATCGTCGACGGCGGCGATCTGGGCTACGTCGAGGAACGTGTGGACGCCGACGGCGGTCTGGTACCGCATCTGTCGGCCCGGCTGTCACGGTTTGTCGGCTGATGCGCCGGCCGATCATCGCGGCAGGTCTGCTTGCCGCAGCAGCGTTCCTCGGCGCGTGTTCGTCGGAGGGCCCGCAACCGGCTCCGACCTCACCGCCGCCGGAGCACGGGACCTATGCGCACTGCCTGTCCCAGCACGGCGTCCCCTCCGCGCCCGGCCCGGTCGCCGGTCCGCCGTCCGGGGTCGACGATCAGACCTGGCAGCAGGCCACCAAGGCGTGCTCGACGCTGGCGCCGGGTCCGAGCAGCTAGGGCTCGCCTCCGCGCCCTGACTGGCGCGGCCCAATCATGGATCGCCGCAACCGATCTCGGTGATGTCGACTGACTGCCCCGGCAGCTGCCTGGGAGCTTTGCGAAGCATCGTCTGACACCGTTTCGCAACCAATCACACAGCCGGCTCCAAGGGTGCTGATAACCCAGGCCCATTCAGCCGAAATAGCGTCGGTCGCGCACCAACCATCCAGGAGGTAAATGTGTCCTTGTCATCGCTGCGCGCCGCCGTTTTCGGCGTCACCGGTGCAGCACTCGTCACCGGCATGGTGGCGTGTTCGTCCGGTTCGAGCACAGAATCGCCCGATACCTCGGGGGCTACATCGGCTTCGGAGTCGACGTCGGCCGCACCGGCAGCCGCGCCCCATGGCGCGTTCACCGCTTGCCTGACCGAGCACGGCATCCCGGCGCCACCGGAGGGTGCGCCACCAGGTCCGCCGCCGGCGGGCGCGACCCCGCCTCCTGGCGCCCCGACGCCGCCCCTGGGTCCGGACGGGAAGCCTCTGCCGCCCCCGACCGACGCGAATGGTGAGCCACTGCCACCGCCGCCGATGGGCGAGGACGGCAAGCCATTGCCTCCGCCCGGTGTCGACCAGGCTCAGTGGGACGACGCCATGCAGGCCTGCCAGTCACTGGCGCCACAGCCGCCACCGCAGTAACAGCTCGGCCTACCCCAGACATGGGGCGGCCCCCGAGCCGTGGTTCTTGGTTGGACAGACCGAGGGGCTCGGGGGCCGGGTGGCTGCGGGGAATTCGCCAGCGCGCGCAGGCAATACCCCGGCGCTGCTAGCGGGCAGCCACCTCACATGTCCATAAGTCACTCAATTTGACGGACCACCTCCTTCCCTGTGTGCACACGAAGCTACCCCCGTCCGTGCACCCCGACAAGCGATTTATCCGCAGCTCAGCGATCGCTGACGATCGCCGCGTCGACTAGGCCCGAAATATCGGGTGCCAGCGGCGCATGAGGCAGCGGCCGCCCGTCCAGGGTGTGTACCCGGGCAGCGAGTGTGATGCTGGAAATCAGCCAAACCCCCTGCGCGGTAAGCAGATCCGCCGGCTTGAGGGCCCGGAAATCGCAGTCATAGCCCTTGTTGCGAGCCACCTCGAAGAGTGCCTGTTGGGTGGTGCCGCGCAGGATCGGGTACCAGGGCGGCGGGGTGAGCAGAAGCGGCCGGCCGTCGTCGCCTTCGGCCGCGATGACCACGGTGGAACGCGGCCCCTCCAGCAGGTAGCCGTCGGAGCTGACGAAGATCACGTCACCGGCACCCTGGCGCTCGGCGTGCCGCAGCGCGGCCATGTTGACCGCGTAGGACAGGGTCTTGGCACCGGCGACCAACCACGGCATGTCGCTGGCATTCAGGGGCAGCCCGCGGTCGAGGGTGATCGCCGCCAGCCCGTCACGCCGCACCCCGGCCACCCGGTCGGCCAGCGCGCCGATCGTGGCGAACGCCGTCGCCGGTCCCCCGCTCTCCCGCCCGCGGCTGTAGACCAGGCGCAGCACACCGTCGCCGTCGTTCTCGGCGGTCCAGCGCGCGGCCCCCAACGCTACCGCCGCCCGCCAGGCGTCCAGATCCGGCTCGGGCAGATCCAGCATCTTGGCGGATTGGGTCAGCCGCCCCAGGTGCGCCTCCAGCAGGCAGGGTCTGCCGTCGCGCACCAGCAGCGTCTCGAAAACCCCGTCGCCGCGTACCGCGGCCAGATCGTCGGCGTGCAGCAGCGGAGCGTTGGGGTCGTGGATCTGGCTGTCAAGGGTGACCAGCACGGCTGGTTGGCTCGCCATGGGGCCAAAGCGTAGCTGCGCGCCCATGAGCCGCCGGCGCGGAGAGCGACAAACGTAGAGTTGGCCTATGACTGCACCACCGCCAGCAGTGCCCACGCCCGAAGGCAGCCCCGACGCCGGGGCCGTGTGGCATTACGGCGATCCGCTCGGCGAACAACAGGCCGCAGCGGGTGCCGCGGTTCTGGTCGACCGGTCGCACCGTGCAGTCCTGACCCTGACCGGCAAGGACCGTCAGACGTGGCTGCACAGCATCTCCAGCCAGCACGTCAGCGCATTGCCGGAGGGCGTGGTCACCGAGAACCTGAGCCTGGATCTGCAGGGCCGTGTTGAAGATCACTGGATTCAGACCGACCTCGGCGGCACCACGTACCTGGACACCGAACCGTGGCGGGGCGAACCGCTGCTGGCCTACCTGCGCAAGATGGTGTTCTGGTCCGACGTGCAGATCGAACCCGCGGACCTGGCGGTGCTGTCTCTGCTCGGGCCCGGGCTTGCCGATGAGCAGGTCATCAAGGCCCTGGGCTGCGCGGAGTTGCCGGAGGAGACGACGGCGGTCGCACTGCCCGGCGGCGGGTTCCTGCGCCGGCTGCCCGCCCCCGGAATCGAACTGGACCTGGTGGTGCCGCGAGAGGCAGTCGCCGAGTACACCCGTCGGCTGACCGAGGCCGGGGTGCGGCCGGCCGGGATCTGGGCCTACGAGGCGCACCGCGTGGCCTCCGGGCGCCCGAGGTTGGGCGTGGACACCGACGAGCGCACCATCCCGCACGAGGTCGGCTGGATCGGCGGCCCCGGTGTCGGAGCGGTCCACCTGGACAAGGGCTGCTACCGCGGTCAGGAGACCGTCGCACGGGTGCACAACCTGGGCAAACCGCCCCGGATGCTGGTGATCCTGCAGCTCGACGGCTCCTCCGACCGGCCCGCGACGGGCGATGTGGTGACCGCGGGCGGACGCAACGTCGGCCGGATCGGCACCGTCGTCGAGCACGTCGACGACGGCCCGATCGCGTTGGCCCTGGTCAAACGAGGTCTGCCGGCCGATACCGAGCTGGTTGCCGGCGCCGAGGCGCAGGCGCCCGCCGTGATCGACCCCGATTCCCTGCCGGAGGCGGATGCCACCGCCGGCGCCGGCCGGGCGGCAGTGGATCGACTCCGGGGGCGTTAAGCCGTGGAACAGGTCGTCAGCACGTAAGCTCACTCGGTCACCGACGACGTGACGACCGTCTCTGCGCGGATCCTCGCGATCTTGGTGACGGTCGTGCCGCTGTGCAACGACGCACGGTAGCCGGGCCCGCAGCCACTCGATGTGAGGTAGGGCCTGACAGCACTTCTCGGACGGGCACGGTAAAGTGTTGGCAGGAAATAAAGACACACAGATCGGAGCCGCCTAGCTATTGGGCCGCTCCGTTATTGCGCGAGGGGGTCCCCCATGGGCCGCGGCCGGGCTAAGGCAAAGCAGACCAAGGTTGCACGTGACCTTAAGTACAGCTCGCCGAATACCGACTTCAGTCAGCTCCAACGTGAGCTGTCGGGATCTCCCGATTCCGGTGACGTCAATGACGATGCCGAAGACTGGTCGGGCGAGGACGACTGGCGGCGCTGAGCCGCCTGCATTCTGTCGTAGAACTTAGATACAGGTCGCGCTGATCGCGCACGTCGCTTACCAGCGCGACCTGTCTATCTGTCTAGAACCGCGGATGCTGGCCGACGAGTTGGGCGCGCGCACTGTCCTTGCCGCCCTTCTTCACGGTTCCCAGCGTCCAGCAGTCCAGGTGGCGTGCGGTCAGGATGGCGAGCGCGCGATCGGTGTCCTCCGGGGCGACGACCGCGACCATCCCGACGCCCATGTTGAACGTCTTCTCCATCTCGGCACGCTCGATGCGTCCGCGCTGGCCGATCATCTGGAACACGGGTGCCGGCGTCCACGTACCGCGATCCAGCTCTGCGGTCAGGCCGTGGGGCACCACGCGCTCCAGGTTGCCCGCCAGGCCACCGCCGGTGACGTGGCAGAACGTACGCACCTGCGTCTCGGCGGCCAGCGCCAGGCAGTCCTTGGCATAGATGCGGGTCGGTTCCAGCAACTCCTCGCCGAGGGTGCGGCCGAATTCCTCGACGTGGCCGGCCAGGTTCATCCGGTCGATCTCCAGCAGCACCTTGCGGGCCAGCGAGTAGCCGTTGGAGTGCAGCCCGCTGGACTTCATGGCGATGATCACGTCGCCGGGGCGGACGCGATCGGGTCCGAGCACGTTGTCGGCCTCGACGATGCCGACGCCGGTCGCGGAGATGTCGTAGTGGTCGGGTTCCATCAGTCCGGGATGTTCGGCCGTCTCGCCGCCCAGCAGCGCGCAGCCGGCCTGGACACAGCCTTCGGCAATGCCCGAGACGATCGCACTGACCCGCTCGGGGACCGTACGGCCGACGGCGATGTAGTCCTGCAGGAACAGCGGCTCGGCGCCGCACACCACGAGGTCGTCGACCACCATGGCGACCAGGTCCAGCCCGACGGTGTCGTGCTTGTCCATGGCCTGGGCGACGGCGAGCTTGGTGCCCACACCGTCGGTCGAGGCGGCCAGCACCGGCTCGCGGTATCCGCCCCGTAAGGCGAACAGTCCGGCAAACCCGCCCAGACCGCCCCTGACCTCAGGTCGGGTCGCCTTGGCGGCGAGGGGTTTGAAGAGTTCAACAGCGCGGTCACCGGCTTCGATATCCACTCCGGCCGACGCGTACGAAATGCTGTTGTGTTCGGCGATGCCGTGCTGTTCGGCGCCCTTAGTCATCGCAAGCAAGGCTACCGCCCCGCTGTTACGGGGGTACAGCGCAGGAGGTGTTAAGGACACCTCAAGGACGTCGCGACCGCGACGTCAGGGCCTGCGCAGCGCCGATGCGTTGTCGTTGTCGGGCTGCAGCGGAATGCCGGTGCGGGCCGCGGTGGCCAGCATCTGCTCGATGACGTTCTTGCCCAGTGCGGTCTCGCCGGGCAGTTCGATCGGGTAGTTCCCGTCGAAACAGGCCGAGCACAGCCGGGTGGGCGGCTGCTCGGTGGCCGCGATCATGCCCTGCTTGGAGATGTAGCCCAGGCTGTCGGCACCGATGGCGTGCCGCACCGCCTCCAGCATCTCGCCCGGATGCTCGGCGGATGCCGCGTTGGCGATGAGCTCGGCCGGGGTGGCGAAGTCGATGCCGTAGAAGCAGGGCCATTTCACGGGCGGCGAGGCGATCCGGACGTGCACCTCCAGCGCCCCTGCCTCACGCAACATCCGGACCAGGGCGCGCTGGGTGTTGCCGCGCACGATCGAATCGTCGACGACGATGAGCCGCTTGCCGCGGATGACCTCCCGCAGCGGGTTGAGCTTGAGCCGGATACCCAGCTGCCGGATGGTCTGCGAAGGCTGGATGAAGGTACGGCCCACGTAGGCGTTCTTCATCAGGCCCTGCCCGAACGGGATCCCGGATTCCTGCGCGTAGCCGACGGCAGCCGGCGTTCCCGACTCCGGGACGCCGATCACCAGGTCGGCGTCGATCGGGTGCTCGCGGGCCAGCCGCCGGCCGATGTCGACGCGCGTGGCGTGCACCGAGCGGCCCACCAGCGTGCTGTCGGGCCGGGCCAGGTAGACGTACTCGAAGACGCAGCCCTTGGGCTCGGGGTTGGCGAACCGGGTGGAGCGGACGCCGTCGGCATCGATGGCCAGGAGTTCACCGGGTTCGATGTCGCGGACGAACGAAGCGCCGACGATGTCGAGCGCGGCGGTTTCGGAGGCGACCACCCAGCCGCGGTCGAGCCGGCCGAGCGCCAGCGGGCGCACGCCGTGCGGGTCGCGGGCGGCGTAGAGGGTGTTCTCGTCCATGAAGGTCAGGCAGAACGCGCCGCGCACCGTGGGCAGCAGGTCCAGGGCGGCCTGCTCCAGTGTGGCGTCGGCGGCGCCGTGCGCCAGGAGCGCCCCGAGGATGTCGGAATCGGTGGTGGCGGCCGGGGCGCCCTTCATGTCGATCAGTCCGGCTTCACGGGCCCGGGTCGCCAGCTCCGCGGTGTTGACCAGGTTGCCGTTGTGCCCGAGGGCCACGCCGGTCCCGGCGGCGGTGTTGCGGAACACCGGCTGGGCGTTCTCCCACGTGGTGGATCCGGTGGTGGAGTAGCGACAGTGTCCGACGGCGACGTGGCCCGGCATGGCGGCCAGGGTCTGCTCGTCGAATACCTGACTGACCAGCCCGAGGTCTTTGAACACCAGGATCTGGGAGCCGTCGGAAACGGCGATGCCCGCTGCTTCCTGGCCACGGTGCTGCAGCGCGTACAGGCCGTAGTAGGTGAGCTTGGCAACGTCTTCACCCGGGGCCCAGACCCCGAATACGCCGCACTCTTCGCGCGGTTCGTTTTCGTCGAGTTGCTGCACAGTCACGATAGGGCTGCTCCCGGGGCGGCGGTTGGTGACATAACCGAGTCTACGGTCCAGGTGGGCCAACAAAAGAATCGAATGGCCGGTCTGGCACCGGCTTTTCCAACAGCGGGCGACACGATCGTCATTCCCGCTCCCATCTGCCGGGGTGTGGCCACCCCTACCCGGATCCGTCGGGATAACCCCATCGACCCACTACATGGCAACGGCAAGGATGGATTTCGTGACGCGCCAACTCTCCGAGAAGCCGGCAACCGATCCCCTCGATTCCGACGCGGAGGCCCGGCCGCAAGCCTGGCCAGGGGTGACGAAGATCGCATTCCGGTTCTGCTTCCTGTACTTCGGCCTGTTCTGTCTGTTGTTCGCGCAGATCACGTTCGCGTTCCTGGGGATCGTCGGCCACTGGCTGCCGGATCGGGCGGTGATGTGGCAGATGACCGTCTTCGGCCCGCTGGTGAGCTGGGTCGGCAGTCATGTCTTCGGTGTCGAGGCGGTTCTGCATCAGGACTCGGGTAGCGGGGACCAGGCCGCGATCTGGGTGATGATCTTCTGCCTGCTGGTATTGGCGGTCGTCGGCACAGCGGTGTGGTCGTGGGTGGACCGGCAGCGACACGACTACTCGAGGCTGTGGGCCTGGTTCCTGACGTTTGTGCGGCTGTGCGTGGGCGGCCAGATGCTGTTCTACGGATTCGCCAAGCTGGTGCCGACGCAGATGCCCACGCCGCCGCTGGCCGCGTTGCTGCGCCCGTACGGCGAGTTCAGCCCGGCGTCGGTGCTGTGGCTGCAGGTCGGCAGCTCCTATCCGTACGAGATGGCGCTGGGCGCGGTGGAGGTCGTCGCCGGGTTGTTGCTGTTCCTGCCGCGGACCGGGACGCTGGGCGCCCTGCTCGGTGTGGCCAGCATGGCGCAGGTGTTCCTGCTGAACATGACCTTCGATGTGCCGGTGAAGATTCTCTCCGGACATCTCCTGCTGATGGGTCTGGTGCTGCTCGCCCCGCAATACCGCCGGCTGGCCGACTTCCTGGTGCTGCAGCGCAACACCGAACCGGCCGTCCAACCCGAACTGTTCGGCGGCGCTCGGGCCAACACCATCGCGGCGCGGATACAGGCCGTACTCGGCATCTGGATCGTGGCCGGTTGTGTCCTGACCAGTTGGCAGAGCTGGAGCGAGTACGGCGGCGGCCGCGTCAAACCCGAGCTGTACGGGATCTGGACGGTGAGCCGCTTCGACGTCGACGGCGCAGCGGCACCGCCGCTGACCACCGATCAGTACCGTTGGCAGCGCGTCGTTTTCGACCTGCCCGGGCTACTCACCTACCAACGGATGAGCGGCGAACTGGTGGACGCACCGGTCAAGATCGACGGCAACAACCTCACGGTGTCGGGACCGGACGGCACACCGCTGGCCACGCTCACCGCATCCCGGCCGACACCCGAGCAGCTACGGCTGACCGGCGAGTTGTCCGGCCGCGACGTCGCGATCTGGCTGGATCGGCTGGATCTGAACCAGTTCACCCTGCGGAACCGGGGCTTTCACTGGGTGCAGGAGTATCCCTACTTCCGGTGAGCCGGGTAGCCACGGGCGAATGGAGCTAGGCGCTCCCCAACGGCACCAGGGGTAGCCAGTGGGCCACCTCGCCGGCCCGCGATCCCGACATCTGCACCGCGACCCCGGCGTCGTCCAGGTCGAGCAGCCCGGTGGCCAGCAGCAGCCAGGTACGGGGATCGGTTTCCACGACGTTGGGCGGGTTGCCCCGGGTGTGGCGGGGCCCTTCGATGCACTGCACGGCGACGAACGGCGGCACCCTCACCTCGACGCTGGCGCCCGGTGCCACCGCCGCCAGGGTGCGGGCGGTCAGCCGGACGGCTTCGGCCAGCTCGGCGCGGGCGGGTTCGGCACCGGTGGGTTCGTGTAGCCAGTCGGCCACGGCGGCGACCGCCGCCCTGGTCTTTTGTGGATCTACACTGCCTCGCGCGGCCATGCCATAGAGTCTCGCAAAGTGTTTGCCGATCACCGTAATCCGCCGTATCGCATGGCCGGTGCAGCGCTCTTGGTGATCCTCGCGCTCGCATTCGGGTTGATCGTGGCGCAGTTCCGGGGCGCTTTCGAACCCAAGACACCGCTGACTCTGATGGCCTCGCGGGCGGGCCTGGTTCTCGATCCTGGTTCGAAGGTGACCTACAACGGGGTTCCGATCGGCCGGGTGGCCACGGTGAGCGCCGAAGGTAACCCGGTCCGGGCCCGGGTGCGGCTCGACATCAACCCGAAGTACATGGGCCTCCTGCCGGCCAACGTCCAGACCTCGATTCAGGCGACCACGGTGTTCGGTAACAAATACGTCGCCTTCACCTCGCCGGAACATCCGAGCCCGCAACGGGTTTCGAGCTCCACCCCGCTCGACGTCACGGCAGTCACCACCGAGTTCAACAGTTTGTTCGAGACCATCACCGCCATCACCGAACAGGTCGACCCGATCAAGCTGAACCAGACCTTGTCGGCCACCGCCCAGGCGTTGACCGGGCTGGGCAGTGCGTTCGGGCAATCGCTGGCCGACGGCAACACGATCCTCGGCGATGTGAACCCGCGCATGCCCGCGCTGCGCCACGACATCGCCGCCCTGGCCGATCTCGGCGAACGCTATGCGGCGGCCGGACCCGACCTGTTCGACGGCCTGGCCGACGCCGCGCGCAGTGCTGCCACCTTCAACTCCCAGCGCGGCCAACTCGACGCCGCGCTGATCGCGGCGATCGGCTTCGCCGGCACCGGTTCCGACATCCTCGAGCGCGGCGGTCCGTATCTGCAGCGCGGCGCGCAGGATCTGATCCCGACGTCGAAACTGTTCGACGAGTACCAGGGGCAGCTGTTCTGCACCATCCGCAACTACCACGACGTCGCACCCGCCTTCTATGCGACGTTCGGTGGCGACAACGGATATTCGTTCGACAGCACGGGGACCTTGTCGAGCATCGGCGTCGGCAACGCCTACGTGTATCCGGACAACCTGCCGCGGGTCAATGCCAAGGGCGGGCCCGAGGGCAAGCCCGGCTGCTGGAAGCCGATCACCAAGGACCTGTGGCCTGCGCCGTACCTGGTGATGGACACCGGCCTGTCGATCGCGCCGTACAACCATGTCGAACTCGGCTCGCCGATCTTCACCGACTACGTCTGGGGACGGCAGATCGGTGAGCCCACGATCAATCCGTGACCGCGCTCTACGATCTTGTCCGAGGTCGTTGCGCGAAACGAAAAGGGGATTTGTGAACGCGTCGCCGATACAAGAAGTCTGATCGATGCCTAAACGCGCAGTACCGGCGAGCCCTGAGCAGCCCGCAGCCTGGCCTCCCGCACTTCCCGCGTGGCGCGCCGTCGGCCTGTCCCTCGCACCGATCGGAGCCGCGGCCTTCAACGGGGTGGCCGGCCTGTGTGCCGCGGCCATCGCCGCTGTGTTGGTCTTCGCGTTCGCCCGCCTGCACCGGAATGCGCCGCAGTCGGTGTCGACGGGCGATCTGGTCGCCTCCACCGTGGGTCCGGCCGCCGGGCGGTTCACCAGCCTCATCCAGCTGGCGGCCTATGTGCTGCTGGGTGTGGGCGCCGCGCTCACACTCGCGCTACAGCCGTTGACCGGGGCACCGGATCTGGAGACCGCGCTGGCCGGCTGGTGGTGGCCCGGCTGGTCGGTGGCTGTGGTGGTCATCGCCGGCGCGGTGGTGGCCTACCTGCCGACGCGGGCGGTGGGTGCGACGGCTGCCGCGCTGGCCGGTGTGGGCCTGCTGGTTTTCCTCTACCTGGCGCTGGCGATCATCGCCCGGGTGGGCTCGGGCACACCTCCGGTTCAGTTCGGCGGGCCCACGCCGGTCAATTCGGTCCTGCTGGTGACGGCGGCAGCCATTCCGCTCGGCCTGGGGCTGGTGGGATTCGAGGCCGCGACCGTGGTCAGTGGCCGCCTCGAATCGGTGGCGCGCCCCGTGGGCGCCGCGGTGGGGATCACGGCGCTGGTCGCGGTCGTCCTGCTGCTGGCCGCCAACATCGGCGCGACCGGCGGGTTCCACCCCACCGCCGCGAACCTCTCGCTGATCGTCTCCCAGTTCTACTCGGATGCCGGGTTCTATTGGTTCACCACCGGGGCGTTGTGCCTGGCATCGGCAGCGGTGCTGGCCCTGATGTGGGCGGCCACCCGGGTCGCGGGACGATTGTTCGGTTCCGGTCCGGAGGTGGCGATCCTGGTTCCCGCGGCGATGTGTGTGCTGGCCGTGGCATTCAGCCGGTTCCAGGAGTACATCGGCAGACTGCAGATAACGGTCCCGGCCCTGCTCCTCTTGGTGGTCTATGTGCTTGTCACCGAGGCTAATTCGCGTATCGAAGGGTCCGCGGCAGCCCAGCAGGCGCCGCGGGTGATCCTGACCGTGGTGGTGGTCTGCGTGGTGTTGATCCCGCTGCGGGTCACCAGTTTCGCGATACCGGCGTTGTGGCCGCTGGCCGCTACGGCCGCGATCCTCGCGCTGGCAGGGGTGTTGGCGCGGCTTGGTAGGCCAACGCAGCCAGCGCCCCCGCCTCATTGATCGCCAGGTGAGCCAGCATCGGCGCGGCCAGGCTTGCCGAGCGCTGCGCAAGCCATCCGAACGCCCACCCGGCGACCCCGGTGACCAGGACAGTCGGGAGCACCGGTTGACCGGCGGCACGGGCGTCGGGGATGTGCGACAGCCCGAAAGCGGCGGCCTGCAACGCCTGACCGCCCACCGGACCGAACGCTTCGGCACCGACCTTGCCCAGCGCACCGCGGAAGGCGGCCTCCTCCGGCCAGACGGTCCCGAGCGGGATCCGCAGCGCCAGCCAGCGGCCGGGCGCTGCGGGCAGAACCTTGCGGCGCATCCCGGTGCGGACCACCGGCACCGCCGAGGTTGCCGCCACGCCTGCGCTCACCGCGGTCGCGGCAGCCGCCCCCAGTCGCAGTCCCGACCACAGCGCCGGGGGCAGGAGCCCCGGCCGGGCACTGGTACCGACCATCAGCCCGCTGCCGAGCGCCGCCCGCACCAGCGGCTGCCACCGGGCCGGCAACCGGGGGTCGACCAGACCGTTCCACGCGACCAGGCCCACCGCCAGCGCCACCGCGCGAATCCGGCCGGTGGACATCAGTATTCGGGTCCGTTGTCGGCCTCGTTCTTCTCCAGCGCCACCCGGATTCGCTCCGTGTCCTCCGGTGTCCACCCCTCCGGTGGCGCCACCGCCGCCCAGCCGTCGAGCACCGATTCGCCGTAGTTGTGCCCGTGTCCGGCCGGGACGCTCGACGCGTTGGTGATGTCGGCGGCCACCTGCCAGAACGTGATGATCGGGTACCAGCGCATCGAGGCGGTGCGGTCCGTCCCCGGCGGTTCGACCAGCCAATCCGGTTCGGAGAACAGCAGATCCGTCGACCACCAGATGATCGGGTCCGACGGGTGCTGCAGGAACAGGACCCGGGTGCCCTCCCACGGAGCTGCGGTGTCCTCGGCGATCTCGGCGGCGTTCGCGGCCTCGGAGAACCGCACGGTGCGGCCGTTGTCATAGCTGGGTCGCGCTTGCGGTGTGCCCGGGTCGCGGCGCGCGGTCAGGCCGCGCCACAGCGGGCTGGCATTGGGCGGGCCCACCCACAGCACCGAGGAGAAGCCCATCCGCGAGATGTCGGGGAGCCAGCTGAATGCGCCCTGCCCACCCATCGATCCCAGGCTCTCCCCGTAGAGCACCAGTTGGGGGCGATGGTCGGGGGGCAGCTGCGCCCAGCGCGCTTGGATCGCGTCGATCATCAGCCGTCCGGTCTTCATGGACTTCTCTCGGTCACCCATGAACGAAATCCAGCTCGGCAGATAGGAGTACTGCATACCGACCATCGCAGTGTCGCCGTTGTACATCAGCTCCAGGGCGCGGGCGGCGACCGGATTCACCCAGCCGGTGCCGGTGGTGGGGACGATGACCAGCAGCTTGCGATCGAAGGCGTGGGTGCGCTCAAGCTCGCTGAGCAGCACCGCTACCCGCTGATCGTCGGAGTCGGCGGTGTGCAGCCCGGCATACACCCGGATCGGTTCCATGGCCGGCGCACCGTTGAGCTTTTCGAGCTCGGCGGGACGCGGGCCGCTCGCCACGAAGTTGCGGCCCTGGAAGCCCAGCGTGTCCCATGCCGCGAATGAGGCTGGGCTGCCTGACCTTTCAGGTTCGGTGGGCTGGCTGACGCCCTCACGGGTGGTGGAGTTCTGCGGCTGGAAGACCCGGCTCGCCCCGGCCAGGAAGCCGCGGTAGGCCACGCCGTTGACGAGCATGACGACCAGCACCACCACGATGGCGGTCCCGATGAACTGGGCCACCTCCCGGTGCAGATGCCAGCGCCGGATGAACCACCTGGCCAGCAGTCGCACGATATCGCGGAGCAACCGTGCCGTGGCGATCAGCGCGGCGCCCACCGCGACCGCGATGATCAGGGTGCGCAGATAGCCCAGCGTGGCGGGGCCTTCCATGCCCATCAACGCCGAGACCTGCCGCTGCCAGGCCGCGGCGGGGATCAGCATCAGCACGCACGCCACGATGGCGCCGGTCACGACGAGTGCCTTCAGCCAGTACAACGACCGCTTCGACGGAGGCCACCAGGTGCGGTTGCGTAACCCGAAGCGGTACAGCGCCTTTCCGAGCAGGAGACCGATGCCGTAGCCGATGGCGGCGTTGATGCCGCCGATCAGCCCGGCGAACAGCCAGTCGCGCGGCAGCAGCGACGGGGTCAGCGAGAGACAGAAGAACAGGGCTCCGACGGCGATGCCGGCGAAGTCCAGTCGCACCAGGCTCCAGGCCCAGCGCAGCAGAGGATGACGTTCGTTGGAGGCTTTCGCCGTCACCCGAACAGCCCGGGCAGCACGCCCTCCGACGTACTCCGTAGCTCCGCGAGGGTGATGCTGAACTGCCCCTGGACCTCGATCGAGGGTTCTCCGCCTTCTGGCCCCTGGTCGACGACGCCGACCCGGGTGACCGGCAGGTCCCTTGCCTCACACATCGACCGGAACCGGCTCTCCTCGGTGCGCGGCACGGCCACCAGCACCCGGCCCGCGGACTCCGAGAACAGGAAGACAAACGGGTCGACGCCTTCCGGCAGATCCTCCGGAAGGATGACCCGGCAACCGGTTTCACCGGCCAGCGCGGCCTCCACCACGGCCTGGATCAGACCGCCCTCGGACAGGTCGTGGGCCGCGGAGATCAGTCCGTCGCGCGAGGCCGCGGTCAGCACCTCGGCCAGCAGCTTCTCGCGGTCCAGGTCGACCTTCGGCGGAACCCCACCCAGGTGATCGCCGGTGACCTGGGCCCAGACCGACCCGTCGAACTCGTCGTGGGTGTCCCCGAGCAGCAGCAGCGTCTCACCCGGTTCGGTGCCCAGCCCGGTGGGGATGCGTCGCTTCACGTCGTCGATCACGCCGAGCACGCCCACCACCGGCGTCGGCAGGATCGCCGTGGAGCCGGTCTGGTTGTAGAAGCTGACGTTGCCTCCGGTCACCGGAATGCCCAGGGCAGCACAGCCATCGGCGAGTCCGCGGACGGCCTGGCTGAATTGCCACATCACACCCGGGTCTTCGGGCGACCCGAAGTTGAGGCAGTTGGTCACCGCGACCGGGGTTGCCCCGGTGACCGCGACGTTGCGGTAGGCCTCGGCCAGCGCCAGCTGCGCGCCCGTGTAGGGGTCGAGCTGGGTGTAGCGGCCCGAGGCGTCGGTGGAGACCGCGATGCCGCGGCCGGTGCTCTCGTCGATGCGCAGGACACCGCCGTCGGCATGCTCGGCCAGCACGGTGTTGCCGCGCACGTAGCGGTCGTACTGCTCGGTGATGAACGCCCGGCTGCACAGGTGCGGGCTGCCGATCAGTGCCAGCAGGGTGGCCTTGAGCTCGTCGCCGGTCTTCGGCCGGGGCAGTTTGGCCGAGGTGTCGGCGATCAGGGCGTCCTGGCTGTCGGGGCGGGCCACCGGGCGCTGGTAGACCGGGCCCTCGTGGGCCACGGTGCGCGGCGGCACGTCGACGACGGTCTCGCCGTGCCAGGTGATCTGCAGCCGGTCCCCGTCGGTGACCTCACCGATGACCGTGGCCAGCACCTCCCACTTGCGGCAGACCGCCATGAACGCCTCGACGTTCTCCGGCGTGACCACGGCGCACATGCGTTCCTGGGACTCGCTGGAGAGCACCTCGGCGGGGGTCATGTCCTTGGCGCGCAGCGGCACCTGGTCCAGCTCGATGTGCATGCCGCCGTCGCCGGCCGACGCGAGTTCGGATGTGGCACAGGACAGTCCGGCACCGCCGAGGTCCTGGATGCCGACCACCAGGCCGGCCGAGTACAGCTCGAGACAACACTCGATGAGTACCTTCTCGGTGAACGGGTCGCCCACCTGAACGCTCGGCAGCTTCTTGCGGCCCGCGCCGCTCTCGTCGCCGCTGAAGGTGTCCGATGCCAGCACCGAGACACCGCCGATGCCGTCCAGGCCGGTGCGCGCACCGAACAGGATGATCTTGTTGCCGGTGCCCGAGGCGAACGCCAGATGCAGGTCTTCCTTGCGCAGGGCACCCACGCACAACGCATTGACCAGCGGATTGCCGGCATAGGACGGGTCGAAGATCGTCTCGCCGCCGATGTTGGGCAGGCCCAGCGAGTTGCCGTAGCCGCCGACACCGCGCACCACGCCGTCGAGCACGCGGCGGGTGTCGGGCGCGTCGGCCGCGCCGAAGCGCAGCTGGTCCATGACCGCGACCGGGCGGGCGCCCATCGCCATGATGTCGCGGACGATGCCGCCGACGCCGGTGGCCGCACCCTGGTAGGGCTCGACATAGGACGGGTGGTTGTGGGACTCGACCTTGAAGGTGACGGCCCAGCCGTCGCCGATGTCGACGACGCCGGCGTTCTCACCGATGCCGGCCAGCATGCCGGCGCGCATCTCGTCGGTGGTGGTCTCACCGAAGTAGCGCAGGTGCACCTTCGAAGACTTGTAGGAGCAGTGTTCGCTCCACATCACCGAGTACATGGCCAGCTCGGCGTCGGTGGGGCGGCGGCCCAGAATCTCGCGAATCCGCTGGTACTCGTCGTCCTTGAGACCGAGTTCGCGGTAGGGCTGCGGCTGATCAGGGGTGGCGGCTGCCCGCTCCACAGTGTCTTGGGTCGATGTACGGCCGTGGGTGAGCTCAGACGTCACGGTGTCAGTTTAGTTGCTGCTCGCGAGTGGGCGCGGGCAGCCGCTGATGTGCCTCACCAGCACGTGGGCCACTGTGGGCGCGGCCACACCGTTGGCGGCGTCGAAACCCGCCCGCCCGGGCTATCCGCCGGCGATACAGAAGGCGTTGCCGGCCGGGTCGGCCAGCACCACCCAGTTGAACTCCGGACCGAAGTTGTGCCGCCCGGTCTCGCTGGCCCCCAGCCCCACCAGGCGCGCCACCTCGGCCTCCATGTCGGCCGCGTGGAAGTCGAGGTGCACGCGATTCTTGCCCGGCGTCGGATCGTCGACATGCTGGAAACCGAGGTTGGGCCCGTCGGGCAGGTCGACGAGGACGAATTCGCCTGGGACGACGGCATTTACCGTGCCGTTGACGGCCTGCGCCCACCATTGGGCCAGCGTGTCGGGATCGGTGCAGTCGACTGTGATCATCTCCACGGAGAGTGCCATGGCGCCGACCCTAGATCAGGCCGGTGACAAGAACCCCCGCAATGCCGCCGAGTAGGCGGCGACGTCCCGGGCGCCCATGAACTCCCTGGCGGAATGCATGGCGAGCTGCGCCGCGCCGACGTCGACGGTCGGGATCCCGGTCCGCGCCGACGTCATCGGCCCGATGGTGGACCCGCACGGCAGATCGGCGCGGTGCTCATAGCGTTGCAGCGGCACCCCGGCCTGGTCGCAGGCCAGGGCGAACGCCGCCGCGGTGCGGCCGTCGGTGGCATAGCGCAGGTTGGGCTGCACCTTCAGCACGGGCCCGGCGTTGACCTCGATCAGGTGTCCGGGCTCATGACGGTCCGGGTAGTTCGGATGCGTCGCGTGCGCCATGTCCCCGGAGGCCACCATCGATCCGGCTGCCCTGCGCAGGAAGTCCTCCCGGGTACCGCCCGCGGCGAGCACGATGCGCTCGAGCACGGTCGGCAACAGTTCGGACTGGGCGCCGTGGTCCGAGGTCGAGCCGACCTCCTCGTGGTCGAACAGCGCCAGCACCGGCACATGTGTGCCGGCACCCGCGGCCAGGAACGCCTCCAGCCCCGCGTAGCAGGTGGCCTGGTTGTCCAGTCTGGGCGCGCTGACGAACTCCCCCTCGGCGCCGGTGATCGCCGACGGCGTCAGGTCGTGGGTCATCAGATCAAAACCGAGCAGCCCGTCCGGTTGGACACCGGCCCGCTCGGCGACGTACCCGAGGAAGGACCGCGGCCGCTCCCCCAGGCCCCACACCGCGTTGACATGGCGCTGCGGGTCGGGGCTCACGCCCTTGCGGTCCTCGGACAGGTGGATGGCGAGTTGGGGCACGCGCAGGATCGGATCGTCGATCCGGATCAGCCGGTGTTCGATCCGGTTGCCGTCGCGGACCGAGAGCCGGCCGCTGATCCCGAGGTCGCGGTCCAACCACGAGTTCAGCCAGGCCCCGCCGTAGGGCTGCAGTGCGACCACCTGCCATCCGGCGACGACGCGATCGGGGTGCTGTTTGACCCGGAGGTTGGGGCTGTCGGTGTGGCCGCCGACGACCCGGAACGGTGCAGCCGGGTCTGTTCCCTCGGTGTTCCAGGCCACCAGTGAGCCCGCCCGCACCGTGAAGTACTTGCCCGCGGTGGCCGGCCAGCCGTCGGTTTCGGCCAGCTCGGTGAATCCCGCGTCGCGCAGGCGTTGCGCGGCGGTGGCGCACACGTGGAACGGAGACGGAGAGGCATCGATGAACTCGCACAGGCCCTGAGCGCTCGCTGGCATCTTTTCATCTTGACCGGCGAACCGGCCGCCGGTGTCGGTAGGGTCGGTTTGTGCCCGATCCAATCCCGCAGCCGGTGCTGAACCTTCTGACGCGGGCGGCCATCTTTCTGGTACTGACGATCGAGGACGACGGCGAACAAGCCGTTCACGACGTGCTCCCCGACATTTCGGGCATCGTCCGCTCGATCTGGTTCCGCGATACCACCAAGGAGCTGTCGCTGGTGGCCGGGATCGGTTCGGCGGCCTGGGATCGCCTGTTCGCCGGGCCGCGTCCGGCCAGTCTGCATCCGTTCATCGCTCTCGACGGCGGACGACATCAGGCACCGTCCACCCCCGGTGATGTGTTGTTGCACATTCGCGCCGACACCATGGATGTGTGTTTCGAGTTGGCCGACCGCATGCTGCAGGAGTTCGGCAGTGCCGTCACGGTTGTCGATGAGGTGCACGGGTTCCAGTACTTCGACAACCGGGACCTCCTCGGCTTCGTAGACGGCACCGAGAACCCGAACGGGTCCACTGCGGCGGCCGCCGTTCAGATCGGCGCCGAGGATCCCGATTTCGCCGGGGCCAGCTACGTGCACATCCAGAAGTACGTGCATGACATGACGGACTGGCGCTCGCTTTCGGTCGAGGAACAGCAGCGCGTGATCGGCCGCACCAAGCTCGACGACATCGAGATGTCCGATGACGTCAAACCTTCCAACTCTCATATCGCGCTGAACGTCATCACCGACGAAGACGGCAACGAGCTGAAGATCGTGCGGCGCAACATGCCGTTCGGCGAACTCGGCAGCGGCGAGTTCGGCACGTACTACATCGGATACTGCGCCGATCCGGCCATCACCGAACGCATGCTGACCAATATGTTCATCGGCGATCCACCCGGCAACACCGACCGGATCCTGGATTTCTCCACCGCTGTGACCGGCGGCATGTTCTTCGTCCCCACGATCGATTTCCTCGATGATCCACCGCCGCTTCCGGTTCCGGTCGAAGAACCCGCGACGGCCAAGCAAGACACCTCCCTGGCGATCGGCAGCCTGAAAGGAATCCCGCAATGAACAACCTGTACCGCGAGCTTGCCCCGATCACCGAGTCCGCCTGGGCCGAGATCGAACTCGAGGCCAGCCGGACCTTCAAGCGGCACATCGCCGGACGGCGCGTGGTCGACGTCAGCGAGCCCGGCGGCCCGGTTACCGCGGCGATCAGCACGGGCCATCTGCTCGATGTGAACTCGCCCGGTGACGGCGTGGTCGCCCACCTGCGCGACGCCAAGCCGCTG
The DNA here is from genome assembly GCF_048282715.1 of Mycobacterium sp. 134. Lineage (NCBI taxonomy): Bacteria > Bacillati > Actinomycetota > Actinomycetes > Mycobacteriales > Mycobacteriaceae > Mycobacterium > Mycobacterium sp. 134. The sequence goes on along the minus strand of NZ_JBLVUN010000008.1, from coordinate 968,112 downwards.
GTGCGCCTGCGGGTGCCGTTCACGGTGTCGCGCACCGCGATCGACGACGTCGAGCGCGGCGCCCAGGACTCCGACTGGGATCCGGTGAAGGACGCCGCCAAGAAGCTGGCGTTCGTCGAGGACCGGGCGATCTTCGAGGGCTACCCGGCGGCCTCGATCGAGGGCATCCGCAGCTCCAGCTCCAACCCGGCGCTGGCCCTGCCCGACGACGCCCGTGAGATCCCCGACGTGATCGCCCAGGCACTGTCCGAGCTGCGGCTGGCCGGTGTCGACGGACCGTATTCGGTGCTGCTCTCGGCGGCGACCTACACCAAGGTCAGCGAGACCACGGCGCACGGTTACCCGATCCGCGAGCACCTGAGCCGGCTGGTCGACGGCGAGATCATCTGGGCGCCGGCGATCGACGGTGCGTTCGTACTGTCCACCCGCGGTGGCGATTTCGATCTGCAGCTGGGCACCGACGTCTCGATCGGCTACCTGTCCCACGATGCGGAGAGCGTGCAGCTTTACCTGCAGGAGACGCTGACGTTCCTGGCCTACACCGCCGAGGCCTCGGTCGCCCTCACTGCCTGAGCCCCCTCTTGCCCCGCGAGCGACCGTGTCTGTACGCCGACACGCCGCAAAGTGCGTACCTCAGCGGTCGCTCGCGGTGCCGAGTGCGGCAGAACGTTAAACCGAGAGAACCGCGTCGAGCGCGGAGTAGAACAAGCCGAGCCCGTCGTCGGACGGACCGGTCAACGCCTCGGTGGCGTGTTCGGGATGCGGCATCAGGCCGACGACGCGACGGTTGGCCGAGCACACGCCCGCGATGCCGCGCATCGAACCGTTGAGGTTCTCGCGGTAGCGGAAGACCACGCGGTCCTCGCCCTCGAGCTCGTCGAGCACGGCGTCGGAGGCGACGTAACGGCCTTCGCCCGACTTGAGCGGGATCAGCAGGTCGGCACCGGCGTCATACCGGGTCGTCCAGGCCGTGGTGTTGGAGGCGACCTCCAGCCACACGTCGCGGCAGATGAAATGCAGTCCGGCGTTGCGGGTCAGCGCTCCGGGCAGCAGCCCGGCCTCGCACAGCACCTGGAAGCCGTTGCAGATGCCGAGCACGGGCATGCCCTTGCCGGCAGCCTCGACGACCGAACCCATCACCGGGGCGAACTTCGCGATGGCCCCGCAGCGCAGGTAGTCCCCGTAGGAGAAGCCGCCGGGCACGACGACCGCGTCGACGCCCTTCAGGTCCGCGTCGGCGTGCCACAGGCTGACCGCCTCGGCCCCGGCCAGACGGACGGCTCGGGCCGCGTCGACGTCGTCGAGCGTCCCGGGGAAGGTGATCACCCCGACACGGGTGGTCACGCGCCCTCCCGGCTCACCGAGAAGTCCTCGATAACGGTATTGGCCAGCAGAGATTCGGCGATCTCGGCCAGGGTTTCGTCAGCTACGGAGTCGTCGACTTCGAGCTCGAAACGCTTGCCCTGACGGACGTCCGAGATACCACCATGTCCAAGCCGACCAAGTGCCCCGACGATCGCCTGACCCTGGGGGTCGAGGATCTCCGCCTTGGGCATGACGTGCACAACCACCTTTGCCACGGCGCACACTCTACCGGCACGACCCTATGTAAGCCGTGCACAGTGGGTCGGCCAGCGCATCGAGCACCTGACGGTCCGCCGGAGCCGACCACGCGACCTGTGGTGGCGTGCTCGTCCACATGGCCAGCTCGACCAGGGTGCTGTTGTACGGATCGGCGAGCAGGTACTGGTGCAGGACCGTCCCATCGTCGAGGTTGACCGCCGCTGCCAGCCGCCCGGTCCGCTCTGTGGTGATCGACGCCGCGTTCCCCGGGCAGGCGCGCAGTGCCGCAGTGGCTCCTTGCAGCACCGCCAGCGCCGTCTGCCCGCCTTGCCACGTCTCCCCGCGCCAATGGATGACCTGCACGCGCAGCTGCCAGTGCCCCGCGGGCCGGGTCACCTCCGACCGCGCCGCCACTGCATAGCCGCGCGGATCCCCGGGCACCGGCGCCGACGCACATTCCTCCTCGAAGCGGAAGCGTGGTGCGACGGCGGTCACGGCCAGTCCGGCCAGCCCGGGCCAGCCGTACTCACGGTCCAACGGGAGTTTCGAGGTGTCCACCCACGCCGAGTCCGGAATGCGGTCACACAGCGGCGGGCAGTCGGGGCTGGGCTCCGACCAGGCCGAAGGGGGCGCTGCGGCCAGCCCGCAGAGCACGATCGACATCGCCACGATGACCCGCCATATCCCCACCGAGCGCCACAATATAGGTATGCAACTCACGCATTTCGGACATTCGTGCCTACTGGCCAGCATTTCGAACACCACCGTGCTGTTCGACCCGGGCAACTTCTCGCACGGTTTCGAAGGCATCACCGGTTTGTCGGCCATCCTGATCACCCATCAGCATCCCGACCATGCCGATACCGCCCGGTTGCCCGCGCTGATCGATGCCAATCCGCAGGCCGCGCTTTATGCCGATCCGCAGACCGCCGCCCAGCTGGGTGAGCCGTGGCAGGCGGTGCACCCCGGCGACGCATTCCGGGTCGGCTCGCTCGATGTGCGCGGGACCGGTGGCAAACATGCCGTGATCCACCCGGAAATCCCTGTGATCGACAACATTTCGTACCTGCTGGGCGACGACGAGCATCCCGCCCGGCTCATGCATCCCGGTGACGCCCTGTTCGTCCCCGGCGAACCGGTCGACGTGCTGGCCACCCCCGCGGCCGCCCCGTGGATGAAAATCTCAGAGGCTGTGGACTTCCTGCGCGCGGTGGCTCCGGCGCGGGCGGTGCCGATCCATCAGGGCATCATCGAGCCGGGTGCGCGCGGCATCTACTACGGGCGGCTGACGGAGATGACGAACACCGAATTCCGGGTTCTCACCGAGGAAAACGGCACCGAGTTCTGATTCACGGCTCAGCCGTGGTGTTCTGATTCACGGCTCAGCCGTGGTGTTCTGATTCACGGCTCAGCCGTGGTGTTCTGAACGCGAGCCGGCCTAGGCGATATCGGCGGCCGCACCGCGCCCGCCGCCCGGCCGGAGAAGATGCACCCACCGAGGAAGGTGCCTTCCAGGGACCGGTAGCCGTGTACCCCGCCACCGCCGAATCCTGCCGCCTCCCCCGCGGCGTACAGGCCGGCGAACGCGGCGCCGTCTTCTTTGAGTACCCGGGAGTCGAGGTCGGTTTCCAACCCGCCCAGGGACTTTCGGGTCAGGATGTGCAGTTTGACGGCGATCAGCGGACCCGCCTTCGGGTCGGTGAGCCGGTGCGGGGCGACGACGCGACTGAACCGGTCACCGAGGTAGCTGCGGGCCGCCCGGATCGCGGTGATCTGCCCGTCCTTGGTGAACTTGTTGACCACCTCGCGGTCCCGTGCGGTCACCTCGGCCGCCACCGTGGCGTAGTCGACTTCCAGCACATCCGGTACGTCGTTCATCGCGGCCACCAGTTCGCGCAGGGAGCGCGCGCTGACGAAGTCGACACCACGATCGACGAACGCCTGCACGGGGGCCGGCGCACCGGGTTTCACCCGCGCCAGGACGTCACGCACGCTGCGGGACGTGAGATCGGGATTCTGTTCCTGGCCGGACAACGCGAACTCCTTGGCGATGATCCGCGCGTCGAGGATGAACCAGGTGTAGTCCTGCCCGGTGCGGCAGATGTGTTCGAGCGTGCCCAGGGTGTCGAAGCCCGGATACAGCGGCCCGGGCAGCCGTTTTCCGTTGGCGTCCAACCACAGTGACGACGGCCCCGGGAGAATGCGGATCCCGTGGTCGGGCCAGATCGGATCGTAGTTGGTGATGCCTTCGGTGTAGTGCCACATCCGGTCGCTGTTGATGACATGCGCACCGACGGCCTCGGAGATGCCGATCATCCGGCCGTCGACGTGTGCGGGGACGCCGCTGAGCAATTGCTCGGGCACCCGGCCCATACGCGCGGGCCAGTTCTTGCGCACGAGGTCGTGGTTGCCGCCGATCCCGCCGCTGGCCACGATCACAGCAGATGCGCGGAACTCGAAGTCGCCGATCACGTTTCGCGACGACGGCGCCCCGCGAGGCGCGTCGGAGGGCTCGAGCACCGCACCCCGGACCCCGACGACGGCGCCCTCGGAGACGATGAGTTCGTCGACGCGGTGACGGTGGGCGAACCGCACCCGCGGCTCTCCCACCAGCCGGCGGGCGAAGACGTCGACGATCGCCGGCCCGGTTCCCCAGGTGATGTGGAATCGCGGCACCGAATTGCCGTGTCCCAGCGCCCCGTAACCGCCCCGCTCGGCCCACCCGACCAGGGGGAAGGTCTGCAGGCCTCGGGACCGCAGCCAGCTACGTTTCTCCCCGGCGGCGAAATCGACGTAGGCGTGTGCCCACTCCCGCGGCCAGTGATCCTCGGGCCGATCGAACCCCGCGGTGCCCAGCCAGTCCTGCAGGGCCAACTCCTGGCTGTCGCGGATCCCGAGCCTGCGCTGTTCGGGGCTGTCGACGAAGAACAGTCCGCCGAACGACCAGAATGCCTGCCCACCGAGGTTGGCGGCGTTCTCCTGATCCAGGATGAGCACGCGGTGCCCGCGCTCGACGAGTTCGCATGCGGCGACCAAGCCGGCGAGACCTGCCCCCACGACAATGACATCGGCGTCTGCCATGAGACGCAAGACTAGCCCTAGTCAGGCAGCCTCGGTCAGGACCGAGAATCCTCGCCACTGGTAGATGGTGGGCACGCACCGGTGCAGCAAAGCCAGGTCGATCGCGTCCAGCATGGCCTGCCGGGGACCGGGCCTGCGCAGGTGCCGCGCGGCAACCGCGACACGCACCGTGCCTTCGCGGCGCGCGGTGCGTTCTGCCGAGAGCACCACGGTGCGGCACCACCACGGCTCGGACAGAAAACCTTCTCCGATGCCGACCACCCGGGCGCGCGTCGTGGTCTCCCGGACCAGGTCGGTGATGCCGTTCAGATCGGCCAGCAGACGAAAACCGTTGCGCGGCAGAGCGGTCACCGTGCCCTGCGACACGGTCCAGCCGGGGGCGGCGAACAACCGGGTACGCAGTCCCAGGTGCTCGAGCACCCGGTCGGCGCCCATCAACCTCAGGTTGGCCTCATGGGCGGGCAACGAGGCGAACTCACCGCGCCGCTTCTTGGTCGCGGCCTCGTCGTAGCCGTGCAGGACGACGGCGTCACCGCCGCTGCGCCGACGGGCCAGCCACTCCACGGTGCCGGCATCGCGGTCCAACCGGTATCCGCCCTTGAGCCGCGGCGCCACCAACATGGACACCGGTACCCCACGGGCATCGAGCTCGGCGCAGAATGACGCGACATCGCCCAGCGTGCGATCGCTGATCTGCGATATCGAGACGATGAGTTGTCCGGTCACGCTGCCAGTGTGGCAACGTCACATGTCGGGACGGTGTCGAACACTCTGACGCCGAATGTCCATTCGGCTAGAGCCTGATCAGGCCGGCAGGACCGCTTCGATGGCCTCGATGACCTCGGGCGCGTCGGGTTCGGTGCGGGGACGGAACCGGTTGGCCACCGTGCCACCGGGGGCGAGCAGGAACTTCTCGAAGTTCCACTGGATGTCCCCGGCCTCACCCGCCGCGTCGGCGGCCTGGGTCAGCTCTGCGTAGAGCGGGTGACGATCAGCGCCGTTGACGTCGGCCTTGGCCAGCAACGGGAACGTCACGCCGTAGTTGGTCGAGCAGAACGTCTGGATCTCCTCGGCACTGCCCGGCTCCTGGCCCATGAACTGGTTGCACGGCACCCCGACCACGGTGAGCCCGCGCGCGGCGTAATCCTGGGCGAGTTTCTCCAGCGCGGTGTACTGCGGCGTCAGGCCGCATTTGGAGGCCACGTTGACCACCAGGGTGGCGCCCGTGGCCAACTCGGCCAACGTCGTCTGCCTGCCGTCGAGGGTGGTCAGCGGAATGTCGTTGAGGCTCATCCGCGCGACGCTACCCGACCTACTTGTCGAACAGGATCGCGGCCAGACTCTCCACCTTGGCGATCGGATCTCCCGCGGTGTCGATCGCGTCGTTGAGCCACAGCATCGAAAAGCCGTGCACCAGAGACCAAGCGGCCAGTGCGGCACCGTCGGGGTCGGCGGCGGCCTTCGGATCGGCCAGGGTGCCGACGCCGCGGTTCAGCTCCGCTCCGGCTGCCGACGAGGCTGCGACCAGCTCGGCATCGGTGTCGTCGTAGAGCGATTTGTCGAACATCACCTCGTAGTGGCCGGGGTGGTCGAGAGCGAAGCGCACGTAGGCCTTGGCGGCGTCGATGAACTGCGGCCTGGCCTCGGTAAGGGCCGCGGCCAGAAGCTCAAACCCTTCGGTGGCCAGTGCGGTGAACAGCCCGCGGCGGTCGGTGAAGTGGTGCGCGGGCGCCGCGTGTGAGACGCCCGCGGCGCGTGCGAGTTCGCGCAGCGAGATGCCGTCGGCGCCGCGCTCGGCCACCAGATCGGCGGCCTGAGCGAGGATCACGGCCCTGAGGTCGCCGTGGTGATAGCCCATGCGGGTCATCCTAACCCCACATCTTGACAGCGCCTAGATTAGGCGTAGCGTGGCGATCTAGACACCGACAAGATCGGAGCTTCGATGGCCGTCTTCCTGACCCTGGTTCTGGGTAGCGTGGCCGCCCGGGTGATCGGCATGCTGGATGTGGACTATCTCGACAGTTGGCCCGAGGCAATAGCGGTCGGGCTGGCCGCGATGTTCGTCATGACCGGCGTCGCGCACTTCGTCAATCCGCTGCGGCGCGACATGATCGCCATCGTGCCGCCATCGCTGCCCGCCCCGGCCGCCCTGGTGACGGTCACCGGCGTGCTGGAGTTGGCCGGCGCCGCGGGCCTGCTCTACCCGCCCACCCGGGTCGCCGCGGCGGTGTGCCTGTTCCTGCTCATGCTGGCCATGTTCCCGGCCAATGTGTATGCGGCCAGGATGCCCAACCCGCCGAAGTCGATGACCTCGCGGTTAGGCGTCCGGACCGCCGAAGAGGCTGTCTACCTGGCCGCTGCCGTAGTTGTCGCCGTCGGCGGCAGCTAGCAGCCAGGCGTACTGGAACGCCGCTTCCTTCCACCGCTCGTAGCGTCCGGACAGGCCGCCGTGACCGGCCACCATCTCGGTCTTGAGCAGCACGGGATGACCGTCGGTCTTGGTATGACGGAGCGCGGCAACCCATTTGGCCGGCTCCACGTAGTACACCCGGGTGTCGTTGAGCGAGGTCATCGCCAGAATCGCCGGATAGTCCTGCGCCGCCACATTCTCGTAGGGCGTGTAGGATTTCATGTAGCGGTAGACCTCGGGGTCCTCCAACGGATTTCCCCACTCGTCCCACTCGGTCACGGTCAACGGCAACGACGGATCCAGGATGGTCGTCAGCGCATCGACGAACGGCACCTGGGCCAGAATCCCGGCGAACAGTTCGGGGGCCATGTTGGCGACCGCGCCCATCAGCAATCCGCCGGCACTACCTCCGAGAGCCACCAGATTCTGCGGGCGAGTCACCCCGCCATCGACGAGATGGCGTGCGGCCGCGATGAAGTCGGTGAACGTGTTCGTCTTCTCCAGCAGCTTGCCGTGCTCGTACCACGGCCGTCCCAGCTCGCCGCCGCCACGCACATGCGCGATCACGAACACCATTCCGCGATCCAACAACGACAACCGGGCGATCGAGAATCGCGGATCCTCACACGACTCGTAGGCACCGTAGCCGTACAGCAACGCCGGCGCCGGGAACTGCAACCCGGCCCGGTGAATGATCGAGATCGGAACCCGAGCCCCATCGGGTGCCGTCGCCCAATCCCGGCGCTCCACATAGTCTTCCGGCCGGTAACCACCCAGCACCGGCTGCTCGCGCAGCAGCGTGCGCTCACCGGTGGCGAGGTCCAGGTCGTAGATCCGCGCCGGTGTGATGAACGAGGTCGCACCGATCCGCAACTTCGGTGTGGACCAGTTCGGGTTTCCGCCCATCCCCGCGGCGGTCAGCTCGGAATCGAAGGTCAGTTCCTCACGCGTGCCGTATCCGTCCGCGGTGAGCGGCCACAGTGCCATCTTCGGCAATGCCTCACTGCGGTAACTGATCACCAGGAACCCGTCGAACGCGTCGACACCGTCCAGACGCACGTCAGACCGATGCTCGATCAGGGTGCGGAAATCGCTCGGGTTGCTGACCGGGGCCTCCACCAACATGAAGTTCTCGGCACCGTCGTTGTGCAGGATCAGGAACCGGTCCTCGCCCCCGACCACGGCGTGCTCGACGGAGTACTCCACCAGGTCGCGACGCTCCCACACCGTGGTGAACTCCGCCGTCGGGTCGTTGGCGTCGACGTAGCGGACCTCGGTGGTGACGGCGCTGCCCGATGCGACGAACAGGTACTTGTCGCTGCGGCTGCGCCCGATCGCGACCCAGAACCGTTCGTCGGGTTCGTGATACACCTTCTCGGAGGGCAGGCCGGAAGCCAACCGGTGCCGCCACACGGTGTCGGGCCGCCAGGCATCGTCGACCGTCGTGTAGTACAGCGTGCGGCTGTCAGCAGCCCAGGTGCCGCCGGCGCCGATCCCGGCGATCGTGTCGTCGTAGTGCTCGCCGGTGCGTAAATCCTTGAACTTCAAGGTGTATCGCTCGTCGCCCTTGACGTCGACGGAGTACGCCAGGATGTTGCCGTCCAGGCTCACCGTGGCCGCGCCGAGCGAGAAGTACTCGTGACCGTCGGCCTCGACGTTCTCGTCGAGCAGAATCTGCTCGCCGGGGATATCGGCGCCCTCGTCGAGCGCGGGTGGCGTCCAGTCGTCGGGATCGCCGATCGGGCACCGGCAGTGCACCGCGTACTGCTTGCCCTCGAAGCTGCGCGCGTAGTACCACCAGCCATTGCGGCGCATAGGCACCGAAAGGTCGGTTTCCTTGGTGCGCGCCTTGATCTCGTCGAAGATCTTCTGCCGCAACGGCTCCAGATGGGCGGTGGCGACCTCGGCGTAGGCGTTCTCGGCCTCCAGGTGCGCGATCACCTCGGGGTTTTCCTTGTCGCGCAACCACTCGTAGGGGTCGATGAACACGTCACCGTGATGCTCACGGCGGTGATTGCCACGCTTGGCGACCGGTGGCTGTACGGACTGTGTCATGCGCCGATCCAATCGTCGAACCGCAGGCCCGAAATCCGTTCGTATGCCTCGATGTACCGGTCCCGGGTGGCTGCCACGATCTCCTCGGGCAACGGTGGCGGCGGGGTGTCGCCGTGCCGGTCCCAGCCGGAGTCGGGCCCGGTCAGCCAGTTCCGGACGAACTGCTTGTCGAAGCTGTCCTGGACCTCACCCTGCTGGTAGGTCTCGGCGCGCCAGTACCGGGAAGAGTCCGGGGTGAACACCTCATCGGCCAGCACCACGTTGCCGTGCTCGTCGACACCGAACTCGAACTTCGTGTCGGCGATGATGATGCCCTTGGTCAGCGCGTGGTCCGCACCCTGCACGTAGGTCTGCAGCGTGCGCTCCTTCAGCTGGCTGGCCAGCACCGGCCCGACCAGTTCGATCACGGTGCCATACGAGATGTTCTCGTCGTGCTCGCCGATGTCTGCTTTGGTGGCCGGGGTGAACAGCGGCTCGTCGAACTTGCTCGCCTCCCCCAGACCCGGGGGCAGCGGGATACCGCACACCGAACCCGACGCCTGGTAGTCGAGCAGCCCCGAGCCGGTCAGGTAGCCGCGGGCCACACACTCCACCGGCAGCATCTTCAGTTGCTTCACCACCAGCGCGCGGCCCAACACCTCTTCGGGGATGCGCTCGTCATCCGGCGGTCCGGCCAGATGGTTGGGCGCGCTGATCAGGTCGAAGAAGAACACGCTCATCGCCGTCAGGATCCGGCCCTTGTCCGGGATCTGCGAGTCGAGGACGTAGTCGTAGGCCGAGATGCGGTCGGTCGCCACGAACAGCAGGTGCTGGTCGTCGATGCGGTACAACTCGCGGACTTTCCCGCTGGCCAGGTGCTGGTAGTCGGACAGAGCAGGGCGCATTGGGCCAGCCTATGTGTTGGGATCGGTCTCATGAGATCGCGGTACCTGCCTTATGCCAGCAGACCCGGCCGCTTGTTGGCCCAGTTGTTCAGCGATGCGGCCGTGATCGCCTGGACCGCGGTGTGGATATTGGTGGGATTGGCCGTGCATTCGGCGGTGGCGACCATCGCCGAGGTCGGCAGGCAGGTCCAGAGCGGCGCGAACGGGGTTGCTGACAACCTGGGATCCGCTGGTGACAGCACCGACAGCGTTCCCTTGATCGGTGACACGCTGAGCAAGCCGCTGCGCGCTGCCAGTGAAGCGGCCCTCGACATCGCCGGCGCGGGCGCCAACCTGGACAGCACCGCGAGCTGGCTGGCCTGGGTGCTGGCCCTGGCGGTGGCCGCCGCGCCGATCCTGTTCGTGGCGATGCCCTGGCTGTATCTGCGGGTCCGGTTCTTCCGGCGCAAGTGGACCGCGATCACCCTGGCCTCGACCGTGGCCGGGGAACAGCTGCTGGCGCTGCGGGCACTGGCCAATCGGCCGCTGGCCAAGCTGACCGCGGTCTCCGATGACCCTGTCGGTGCCTGGCGCAGTCAAGACCAGCGCGCCATTCGCGGCCTGGCCGCCCTGGAGCTGCGTTCTGCCGGCATGCGCCTGCGCCGCATCGAGTGATTTTTCCGGTGAGTCGTGGAGTCTTACCCGCTCGGGGATCGTCAAAAAGTTTGACGAAGTTCCCAACGACATGTCACACCGAGAGGCGGCCACAGCGGTCCGCGCTATCGAGTGCCGCTCAGGCGCTTCAGCCAGCTTCCGAACGGGTGCCGCACGGTGACCGAACCCATCCGCACGCGGCCACGCACGACGAGGTGCAGCTGATCCGACGGCGGGCTGGTGCGGACCTTGACCGTGGCGCTTCCGGCGATGGCGTTGACCGCATTCAGATCGGCAGTGGCCGAAGGGGGCACGATGAGCTCCGTCGAGCTGCAGTAGTCGTCGATGACGATCTCCACCACGGGCCCCGGCAACACCGCGGAGCTGAAGTCGAGGGTCGTGCTGCACAGCCGGGTGTTGAGGTGCAGGGCAGGAGCCACCCGCCACTGTCCGCGCCGCACGATCGAGGACATCCAGCCACGCAGCTCCTCTGGTGCCGTCGCCGGCAGGTGCGATGCCGGGACCATCGGCGGTGATGCGATCGGCAGGTCCGCCACCACCGCGCCTAACTCGCCGCGGGTGCGAGCAGCCAGTGCGGCGTCGTAGCGCTCACTGAACTCGTCGAGCGTGATCATGCCCTCGGCTACCGCACGCTCGAGCAGTTGTCCCACCTTCGCGCGTTCGGCATCTGAGACTCGGAGATGGTCATTCGGGCCTGAGTCCATGCTCCGAGGTTAGGCGAGCTCCACCACCAGATGTCGGATGCCGGTGTGCCGGTTGCTGCGGGTCCATTCGACAGGCTTGACCAGACGAGCCGACGAGAACCTCGCAAGCACTTCCTCGAACAGCACCCGCAACTCCAGCCGGGCCAGGTTGGCGCCCAGGCAGTAGTGGATCCCGTAGCCGAAACCCAAGTGCGGATTGGGCTTACGCGTGATGTCAAAGGTGTCGGGAGAGGAGAACACGAGCGGGTCCCGGTTCGCCGACCCTTCCCAGACCTGCACCTTCTGCCCGGCTTCGATGTCACAGCCGCCCAACGTCACGGCTCTGGTCGCGGTACGGCGTTTGGACGGTGACGGCGAGGTCCAGCGCACCATCTCCTCGATCGCCGTGGGCAGCTCGCCGAGATCGTCACGCAACAACGCCATCTGCGAAGGGTTTTCGATCAGGGCCAGCAGCCCACCCGCCACCGAGTTGCGCGTGGTCTCGGCACCGGCGCTGAACAGCAGGCTGAAGAACAGGTACAGCTCCACTTCAGAGAGGGGAGCCAGCGAGTCGTCCAGCGATGCGTTGGCCACCACCGACAGCATGTCGTCAGTCGGTTCGGCACGTTTGGCGGCGATGAGTTCCTGGCCGTAGGTGTACATCCGCGAGCCGGCCTCTTCGGCCGACATCTGCGCCATGGCCGCAGAACGCGAACCTCCGAAGTCGAACTGCGGCTCGATCGCGTGGAACAGCCAATGCCGTTCGGATTCCGGCACTCCCAGCAGGATGCAGATCATCTGCATCGGCAGCTCCGCGGCCACGTCCACCAGGAAGTCGAACGGTTCTCCGGGCACCACCCCGTCGAGCAACCGACGTGTCCGGGCCCGCAGATCGTCTTCGACCCGCCGGATCATCCGTGGCGTCAGCCCGGAGCTGACCAGCCTGCGGATCTCGGAGTGCCGGGGGTCGTCCATCATGTTGAGCACCTGCCCGGCGATGGCCAGATCCTGCAGCAGCGTGCCGCCGTAGGGCCGGGTGCCGCCGGTCACCGAGGAGTAGGTCTCCGCATCACGCAGCACCGCAAGGGTTTCGGCGTGGGTGGCCACCGACCAGAACCCTTCGCCATCCGGCGTGTGTTCGGTCGCCGAGTGCCAGTACACCGGCGCTTCGCGGCGGTGCGCGGCGAACAATTCGTGCGGGAAACCGGCAGCGAAGTTGTCCAGGTCGGTGAGGTCGGCCGCCAAACTCACAAGATGGCGCCCGAGGTGTACTTGGCGGCTTCGGGGTATCGGCTGACCAGTTCATCGACGGCCGCGACGACCCCGTCGACCTGGGCGCCGGCGGCGCCGGTGAAGGCCTGCTTGTCGGCCAGCGCGGCTTCCAGGGCCGCCCGGTCCAGCGGCAGCCGCGGGTCGGCGGCCAGCCGGTCCAGCAGGTCGGGCTCCAAACCGCGCTCGCGCATGTCCAGTGCGACGGCGACGGCGTGCTCCTTGATCACCTCGTGCGCGGTTTCGCGGCCCACGCCGGCGCGCACCGCGGCGATCAGGATGCGGGTGGTGGCCAGGAACGGCAGGTAGCGATCCAGCTCGCGCTGGATCACCGCTGGGTAGGCGCCGAACTCGTCGAGCACGGTCAGGAAGGTCTCGGTCTGCCCGTCGACGGCGAAGAACCCGTCCGGCAGCGCCACGCGGCGCACCACCGAGCAGAACACGTCGCCCTCGTTCCACTGCGCACCGGCCAGCTCGGCGGCCATCGAGGCGTAGCCGCGCAGCACCACCTGCAGGCCGTTGACCCGTTCACACGATCGGGTGTTCATCTTGTGCGGCATGGCCGAGGAGCCGACCTGACCGGGCGCGAAGCCTTCGGTGACCAGCTCGTGGCCGGCCATCAGCCGGATGGTGTGCGCCAGCGAGGACGGCCCGGCACCCACCTGCACCAGCGCCGAGAGCACATCGTGGTCCAGCGAGCGCGGGTACACCTGCCCGACGCTGGTGAAAACCTCTGTGAATCCCAGGAATTGGGCGACACGCCGTTCCAGCTCGGCGAGCTTGGAGGTGTCCCCGTCGAACAGGTCGAGCATGTCCTGGGCGGTGCCCATCGGGCCCTTGATGCCGCGCAGCGGGTAGCGGTCGATCAGCTCGCGCAACCGGGTCAGCGCCAGCAGCGTCTCTTCGGCGGCCGAGGCGAACCGTTTGCCCAGCGTGGTGGCCTGGGCCGCCACATTGTGCGATCGGCCGGCCATCACCAGATCGCGGTAGACGACGGAGCGCTCGGCCAGCCGGGCCACCACCGCGACGCCGTGGGCGAACACCAGCTCAAGCGAGCTGCGGATCTGCAGCTGTTCGACATTCTCGGTGAGGTCGCGGCTGGTCATGCCCTTGTGGACGTGCTCGTGGCCGGCCAGCGCGTTGAACTCCTCGATGCGCGCCTTGACGTCGTGGCGGGTGACGCGCTCGCGCGCCGCGATCGAGGCGAGGTCTACGTTCTCCAGGACCCGCTCGTAGTCGTCGATCACGCCGTCGGGCACCGCGACGCCCAGCTCGGCCTGCGCACGCAGCACGGCGAGCCAGAGTCGGCGTTCGGCGACGATCTTGGCCTCCGGCGACCAGATCGCGACCATTTCGTCGCTGGCGTAGCGGTTGGCCAGAACATTCGGGATCGTCACGAACACACAGCTTACGGCCCAGGCCGCAGTACCAATGAGACAGTGGACGGATGTACTTCGTCGGACTCGACCTCGCGTGGGGCGAGAAGAACCAGACGGGCGTGGCCGCCATCGACTCAGGTGGGCGGGTCCTCCACGTCGGTGTGGCGCAGGACGACGACGATATCGCCGCGGCCATAGAGCCTTACGTCAGCGGCGACTGCCTGGTTGCCATCGATGCGCCGCTGATCGTGAAGAACCCGACGGGCCACCGGCCGTGCGAACGGGATCTCAACCGGGACTTCCAGCGGTTCGACGCCGGGGCACGCCCGGCGTTCACCGAGCGACCCGAGTTCAAGCATCCGCGCGGCGCGCGTATCGCGTCGGCCCTGGGCCTCGACATGGATCCGTCGTCGCTGTCCAACCGTCGCGCGATCGAGGTCTATCCGCACCCGGCGAGCGTCGTGCTCTTCGGGCTCGACAAGACCCTGAAATACAAGCGCGGCGCGTTCGGCGACCGGCAGCGCGAACTGCTGAGGCTGATGACGTTCATCGAGGAGCTCGACGGGGCGACGCCGCGGCTGCGGGCGAACCGCAATGTCAGCTGGGTGGAACTTCGCAAGCGGATCGAGGCTGCCACCCGGCCGGGGCAACTCGATCGCGACGAGGACCCCGTCGACGCCCTGCTCTGCGCCTACATCGCGCTGTACTGGTATCACCGGCCCGAGGATGTGACGATCTACGGCGATTACGACTCGGGCTACATCGTCACGCCGTCCCTGCCCGCATCTCGCCTGCCGCGGCCTCGACCTGCACCGCTCCGCGAAGCGGCGCCGTCGACGGCTGTCGCCGAATACGCCGCTCGGCGCCCGGACCTGGTGGCCGCCACCGAGCAGTACCTCAAGCTGGTCACCAGCCTGCTCGACGAGGCAGGCATCAACTACCTCAGCATCACGGCCCGCACCAAGAGCGTCGATTCGTTCGCCATGAAAGCCAACCGCCGTGCGGCCGACGGCACTCCGATGTACACCGATCCGCTGGTGGAGATCACCGATCAGGTGGGCCTGCGCGTCATCACCTATCTGCGTGAGGATGTCGACGCGGTGGCCAATCTGCTGGCCGAGGAGATGCGGCTGCTCGACGACCAGGACATGGGTCTGCAGACCGCACGTCAGGGCCGGTGGGGCTACGCGAGCCGGCACCTGCTGTTCGGGGTCGAGGGCGAACAGTATCCGGCGTCCATCCAGGTGCGTACCGTACTGCAGCACGCGTGGGCCGAGTTCGAGCATGACGTGCGGTACAAGGGTTCGATACCGGCCGAGCACGTCAGCGAACTGGACCGCCGATTCACACTGGCCGCCGGGCTGCTGGAGCTGGCCGACCGCGAGTTCACCGAGATCCGGGAACGCCTGCGACTCACCATGACCGAAGAGGAGGACGTGCCCCCTGGGTTCTTGAGGGACGCGCGCATCGCCACCCCGGTGCTGGCCACCTACCTGGGCAATCGCTTCCCTGACGCCGGTTGGTCACGCACGGACCACTATGGCTGGATCTCGGGGTTGCTGCTCGAGCTCGGCATCACCTCACTGGATGCGCTGACGACCGTGCTGGATTCGGTGGACACCGACGAGATCAACCGGCTGATGGACTACCGGTACCCGCCGGGCGCGGTGCGTCGCCTGGACGACGCATTGCTGGCCGTGTTCGATGACCGCTATATCGAGCTGGACGGAAACGCGCACCGGATCGCGCTGCTGCAGAACCGGATTGAAAAGCTGCGGAAAGAGTCCTAGGGCGCCTCGGCGAGATGGGTCGGGTCGGTGATCCCGGGCCCAGTGATACCGAGTTGCTTGTTGATCATCTTGGTGATCAAGAAAAGCACCACGCCGGTGGCGACCAACGCCAGCGCCAGCACATACTGCACGCCCGGGCGCCCCGACGTCGGCAGCACCAGATACAGCGAGGCGATGAAGCCGATGACGGGCAGCACGGTCGGAGTCTTGAAGTGCCCGCCTCCTTTCCGGACATCGCGACGCAGTACCAGCACTGCGACATTCACGACTGAAAAGACTGCTAGCAGCAGCAGTGAGGTCGTGCCGCCGAGGATCGCGACGGTGTCTCCACTTGCGAACGCCGACACGTAGAAAATCAACCCGAATGCGATGAGCGTGGTGAAAACGATTGCCACCCAGGGCGTGTGCCGCTTCGGGTGCACCGTGCCGAGCACCGGGGGCAACACATGCTGGCGGGCCATGCCGTAGATCAGGCGACTGGCCATCAACATGTTGATCAAGGCGGTGTTCGATACGGCGAACATCGAGATGACGGGCAGGATGTTCGAGAACGGGAGCCCCGGTGCGGCGGCCTCCATCACCTTCACCAGCGGGGAGGAGTCGGACTCGGCGAGCGTTCCGACCGGCACCAGCGCGACCGCGATGACGGCAACTACGACGTAGACCAGGCCGGCGATGCCCAGACCGGACAACAAGACCTTCGGGAAGATCCGCACCGGATCCTTGGTCTCCTCCGCCATGTTGACCGAGTCCTCGAACCCGACCATCGCGAAGAAGGCCAGCGACGTCGCCGCGGTGACCGCGACGAAAGCGTTCCTCTCCCCGGAGGTGTCGAATGCGACGACGCGGGAGAAGTCGACGTCCACCCCGCTGACGATCGCCCACAGTCCCACGGCGACCACGAGCACCAGACCGGTGATCTCGATGAACGTCAGAACTACGTTCAGCTTGACGCTTTCACTGACGCCGCGCAGATTCACCGCGGCGATCAAAGCCATGAACAGAAGTGCGAGGAGGATGACGCCGACCACCTTCAGGTGGGCGACGTGATCGGTGAAGAACTGCCCGAAGTTGACTTCTATCGCGTCGAAGAAGCTGATCGCGAAGAACCGCGAAGCCGTTGAGGCCGAGGTGATTCCGGAGCACATCACGATGAACGCCACCAGGAACGTGACGAAGTGGACGCCAAATGCCTTGTGCGCGTACAGGGCTGCGCCCGCTGCCTGGGGATACTTGGTGACCAGCTCGAGGTAGCTGAACGCGGTGATGGTGGCGATCAGGAACGCCGCGAGGAATGGTACCCATGCGGCGCCGCCGACCTCCTTGGCAACCTGCCCGGTCAGCGCATAGACACCCGTGCCGAGGATGTCGCCGACGACGAACAGCAGTAATAATCCGGGCCCCATCACCCGCTTGAGCTGTGGCTCCTCCGCGGTTGCGGGTTGCGACATTCCCCCTCCTTCAGCCGGTCAGACGCGTACCCGCCCGTTCGTCGACGGGCGCCAGCACGTCGATGACGTCGATCAACGTGGCGCGGGCACTGGCTCTGGGCCCCTCCCCTTCGTCGACCAACGATGCCACGACTGCCCCATCAACCGCACGCACCAACGCCGTGACCAGTTCGCCGCGCACCGAGCGGCCCGAGCGTTCCACCACCTCGACCACAGCGTCGGTGCGCTGTTGCAGTATGCGGCGCTGGACATCGCGCAGCCCCGGCTGGCGCGCGCAGGCGATGTAGCGCTCGTAGCGCGAGATCAACTCCTCGGTTCCATGCAGCTCCGGAGATTCCCCGAGCAACAAATCGACGAGGACGTCGGCGGTCGACTCGGCACCGCGGCGCCGCCGCGAGAGTGCCGCCACGCCTGCGCTGAGTTGTTCGGCTTCTCGGGTTCCGATGTACTCGACAGCCTTCGCGATGAGGTCGTCCAGTGAGGAGAAGTAGTACGTCGTGGAGGCCAGCGGGAGACCGGCGCGGCGCGCCACGGCACGATGCCGGACGGCGTCGAAACCGCCCTCGCAAAGCAACTCAGCGGCCGCCCTGACGAGGGCGTACCGCCTCCGCTCCCCTTTGGGAGTGACCGCTGCCGTCACCTTCCACATGCTGCCAGCCGGGCCTCTTCCACATCGGGCTTTCGGTCAATCATCAGGCTTTACTCAGGTTTTTCCGGCGGTCGGCAATGCCACGAGAATGCCACTGGCCGATGCCATTGTCGGGCGATGGCAAGATGGCCCGCATGCCCAACTTGACCCGTCGCGCGGTCCTGCGCCTCGGCGTCGGTGCGGCTGCCGGCGCCGCCGGTGCTGTAGCCCTCGCCTCCGCCCCTGTCTCGCCGGCCAGCCCTGTGGTCGCCCCGACGTTCACCAGTGGCTCGTTCGTATCGGCCGCGCGTGGCGGGACGAACACCAACTGGGCGATCGCGCGCCCACCGGGCCAGACTGGCAAACTCCGCCCGGTGATCGCCCTGCACGGCAAAGGCCAGGATGCGGCAGGCGTGATGGCCGGCGGAGTGGAACAGGGTCTCGCCGAGGCGGTGGCGGCCGGGCTGCCGCCGTTCGCGGTGGTCGCGGTCGACGGCGGCGGAAGTTATTGGCACAAACGCGCATCCGGTGAGGACTCGGGCGCCATGGTGCTCGACGAGCTGATTCCGATGCTCGGCGATCAGGGCCTGGACACCTCACGGGTGGGGTTCCTGGGTTGGTCGATGGGCGGCTACGGCGCGCTGTTGCTGGGCTCGCGGCTCGGGCCTGGGCGCACCGCGGCGATCTGTGCGGTCAGCCCGGCGCTCTGGACATCCTCGGGGGCCGCAGCACCCGGGGCCTTCGACAGCGCGGCGGACTATGCCGCCAACAGCGTCTGGAGCCAGCCAGCGCTGGGGTCGATCCCGATCCGGATCGATTGCGGCAACAGCGATCCGTTCTATTCGGCCACCAAGCAGTTCATCGCCGAGCTGCCCAATCCCCCGGCCGGCGGCTTCTCCCCCGGCGGGCATGACGGCAGCTTCTGGAGTTCGCAGCTGCC
Source organism: Mycobacterium sp. 134 (assembly GCF_048282715.1). Classification (NCBI taxonomy): domain Bacteria; kingdom Bacillati; phylum Actinomycetota; class Actinomycetes; order Mycobacteriales; family Mycobacteriaceae; genus Mycobacterium; species Mycobacterium sp. 134. Next base: position 949,325 of record NZ_JBLVUN010000008.1, on the reverse strand, counting down.
CGCCGAGATCACCTGGATGGCACCGCTTCTCGTCGCTTGACAGGTCCCCCGGTCGCTTCGCTCCTGCCCGCCGCTAAAGGGTGATGCGCCCTTCGGCGGCAGCCAGTCCGATGTCGCTGCGGAAGTGGCTACCCGGCAACCGGATCGACTTGGTGAGCGTGTAGGCCGCGTCGCGCGCGGCAGCAAGGTCCGGCCCGGTGCCGACCACCGAGAGCACCCGGCCGCCGGAGGACACCACCTCGCCGTCCTCACGCCGGGCGGTGCCTGCGTGCAGCACACCATCGGCTTCCGATCCGTGAATGACGTCGCCGACGCGTGGCCGGCCCGGGTAGTTCTCCGCGGCCACCACGACCGTAACGGCGTAGCCGTCCTGCCACTGCAGGTCGCCGAATGAGGCGAGCTCACCGGTGGCCGCGGCGTTCAGCAGTTGCCCCAGCGGCGAATCAAGCAGGGCCAGAACCGATTGCGTTTCCGGGTCACCGAAGCGGCAGTTGAACTCCACCACCGACGGACCGTTCGAGGTGATCGCCAGACCGGCGTAGAGCAGGCCCGAGAACGAGCTGCCACGCGCAACGAGTTCCGCTGCAACGGGTTTGACCACCTCGTCGACGATCTGGTTCTTCACCGAGTCCGGCAGCCAGGGCAACGGGGCATACGCGCCCATCCCGCCGGTGTTCGGCCCGGTGTCTCCGTCGCCGACACGCTTGAAGTCCTGCGCCGGCAGCAGCGGCACCACCGTGGCGCCGTCGACCACACAGAACAGCGACACCTCGGGGCCGTCCAGGAACGACTCAAGCAGCACCGGATGCCCGGAGTCGAGCAGGCTGGCCGCGTGAGCGCGGGCGGCGTCGCGATCGGCGCTGACCACAACGCCCTTGCCTGCGGCCAGACCGTCGTCCTTCACCACCCACGCGGCCTGGCCCGCGGGCGGACCGAAGCGGTCCAGCGCGGCGTCGAGGTGAGCCGGGTTGTCGACGATCTCGCTGCTCGCGGTACGCACCCCGGCCGCGGCCATGACGTCCTTGGCGAAGGCCTTCGAGCCCTCGATGCGGGCGGCATCCTTGCTCGCACCGAAGCAGGCGATTCCCGCGGCCCGCACGGCGTCGGCCACGCCGAGTACCAGCGGGACCTCGGGACCGATCACCACGAGGTCGCTCTGGAGGCGCTGGGCCAGCTTGACCACGGCCTCACCGGAGGTGATGTCGACGTCGTACTGATCGGCGATGGACTGGGTGCCGGCGTTGCCGGGCGCCACCGCCAACTCCTCCACCTGCGGGTCGCGGCGCAGGGCCAGCAGCAGGGCGTGTTCACGGGCACCGGATCCGATAACGAGGACGCGCACGGTCGTAGCGTAGCGGGAAACCTGCGGGCATACACTTGACGCCACAGTGTATGGTCGAACCAAGGAATGTGCTCGCCGTCACATGAGGAGATGATCCGGCTTGACCACCATGAATGCCTGCCCGTTCGGCGCCGGTTACGACTTCACCGATCCCGACGTCCTGCTCCGCGGAATCCCGGTGCGTGAGTTCGCCGAACTGCGCAAGACCGCACCGGTGTGGTGGAACGAGCAGGACGAATCGATCTTCAACGACGGCGGCTACTGGGTGATCACCCGCCACGAGGACATCAAGACCATCTCCCGCGACGGCGGCGCCGTGTGGTCGACCAACGCCAAGGGTGCCGTCATGCGCCTGCCCGAGGGTGTGACCGCCGACCAACTCGACCTCACCAAGGCCCTGCTGATCAACCACGACGCCCCCGAGCACACCCGGCTGCGCAAGCTGGTGTCGCGACTGTTCACGCCGCGCTCGGTGGCAGCGCTGGAGCAGAAGCTGGCCGTGGCGGCCCGCGAGATCGTGGCCGCGGCGGCCAAGAAGGACAGCGGCAACTTCGTCGACGAAGTGGCGATGCCATTGCCACTGCTGGCGATCGCCGACCTGATCGGCGTTCCCGAGGAGGACCGGGAGAAGCTCTTCCACTGGACCAACGCCATCATGAACACCGACGATCCGGATTTCGACGCCGATCCGACGATGGCCAACGCCGAGCTGATGGGCTACGCCTACACCATGGCCGAGCAGCGGCGTCAGTGTCCGGCCGACGACATCGTGACCCGCCTCGTGCAGGCCGACGTCGACGGAGACTCACTCGGCGAGGTGGAATTCGCGTTCTTCGTGATCCTGCTGGCCGTGGCCGGCAACGAGACCACGCGCAACGCCATGACCCACGGCATGAACGCGTTCCTCGAAAACCCGGACCAGTGGGAGCTTTTCAAGCGCGAACGCCCGGAGACTGCCGTCGACGAGATCATCCGCTGGGCCACCCCCGTGCATTGCTTCCAGCGCACCGCCCTGGTCGACACCCAGATCGGCGATGTCACCGTGAAGGCCGGGCAGCGCGTCGGCCTGTTCTACAGCTCGGCCAACTACGACGAAGACGTCTTCGACTCGCCCTTCACCTTCGACATCCTGCGCAACCCCAACCCGCACCTGGCGTTCGGCGGCAACGGCGCGCACTACTGCATCGGCGCCAACCTGGCGCGGATGGAGATCAAGCTGATGTTCAACGAGATCGCCGACCAGATCCCCGACATCACCAAACTGGCCGAGCCGCAACGACTCCGGTCCGGGTGGATCAACGGCGTCAAGGACCTGCCGGTCTCCTATCACGGTTGACGGGCGGGGCGATTCGCCCGTTGTTCTAAGATTCGCCCATGCGAACGCACGGGTGGGCCGGTTCGGCGCCGGCCACCGACGAAGAGGCGATTGCCCGCATCCTGGCCGCGGCCGGGAAGGCGATCGACGAGCGGGGTGCGGACTTCTCGATCGCTGATGTGGCCCGCACCCTCGGTGTCACCCGCCAGACCGTGTACCGCTACTTCCCGAGCACCGATGCCCTGCTGGTGGCGTCGGCGGTGCATGCGGCCGGCGACTTCCTGGACCGGCTCGCCGCCCATGTCAAAGGGGTGACAGATCCGGTGGAGGCCATCACCGAGTGCATCGCGACCTCCTTGGAGTGGCTGCCGAAGGACAAACACATCGGTTTGCTCGTCGCCCCGGGCCGGCCCAACGCGCACACCGAATCGGTGACCTCGGATGTGGCCGTCGACTTTGCCCGGGAGATGTTGCGCAGGCTGGACGTCGACTGGGCTGAGGTCGGTTACACCGACGCCGAGCTGGACGAACTCGCCGAGCACGTACTTCGGATCATCCAGTCGTTTGTCGTCGACCCGGGCCGCCCTCCGCGCACCGGAGCGGCCCTGCGCAGCTACATGACACGGTGGGTGGGTTCAGCTGTCGTTGGCGGACATCTGGCGTCCGAGAGGCCCTCGGCGGGGATCTAGACCGGTTTGGCCACGTCAGCGTCGTTGGAAATGCTGGTAGTCGACCGGGTCGTGCCAATGCCCGCCCCACCTCCAGCCACGCCCGGCGAAGGTCCGCACCACCACGTCACCGTCGCGGATCATCCCCTGATCGGTGCGAGTGCGGTCCAGGTACGCCCGCGCGGTGGCCGGCTGCAGGTCGCCGGAGGCCGAGATGTACGGGTTGATCAGCGGGTTGATGTCGACCGCGCGGCCATAGGCGTGCAACGACCAGGCTCCACTCGGCAACGGCCGGCAATTGAACGCCGAGGTGTTGTTGTCCCGCATCGACAGCTCGTCCTCGGCGCGCGGATATTTGTCCACCGTGCGCATCTTCTCGATCGGGAATCGTGCCGAATACAACTCCGCGAAGATCGCGATCACATCGCTGATCGCATCACGGTGCACCACCAACTCACCGCGATGAGATCGGCCGTCAAAACCGATATAGGACAGGGTGATTCGACGTAGATCCGCGGGAGGCACCGGGCACCCCGGCCGCCAGCTGGCGCCGAGCGCGGCAGCGTCCACCGGCTGGACCCGGGCAGGTTGCTCTCCTACCGAACCGGGTGGCGGAGTGGCGATCGTCGTCGGTACCTGCGCCGAATCCGGCGCACCACCGGAACACCCCATCACGCACCCGGCAAGCAAGCCAGTCACCAGGGCACATGCGCGGACCGTTGAGATGCCCACCCCGCCACTTTAGATCGCAGGCCGGCACGCCGGCGGTGAGGCTGAGGCAGAAAATTTGGCGCCCGGGCCACCGTTTGCCGGGTTCTAGACTTGAGCCGTCGATTCAGGTGGGGGACGGTGAAGCATGGGGGCACTCGATGCCTTCCACACGACCGGGCGGCCAAGCCGGCGCAGCGATGCGAATGATCCTGGCCAGTAAAGGCCTCGGCCAGGTCAGCGACGCCGTGCAGCGGTCCACTGAGGAAATGGGCGCCATCGGTCAGCAGTGCAGATGCCGACGGGGCACATAGTGCATATCGGCTCACGGGTAGCACGCTGATCAACTCCAGTGCGCTCGGGCTACCCGACAGCAGGCGCGTCGCACTGGAGGTAATCAACAGCCTCGAAGACTCACAGCGTTAGCGCATTCGACTTGAGCGATCACGACCAGGACCACTCAGGGGCGGAGAGCACCGGAGTCACAACAGGTATACGGGTTATGTTGGTCACCCTGTTGCCGGCCCTGTCGTTGACCGGCTGCGGGCTTTCACGAATACACCAGTCGCGAGTTCATCGAAGAGACCGTGAGAATCGCCGAGCGACCTTCCCTGCCGACGTGATTGTCCAGCCTTGGGGCAGCGGGTATCTGATGCTGACTGTTCCCGCGAGCTAGACGACGGTCAACGGCAACGACTTCCGCGGCTCGAACACAAACGACGCACCACCGCTGAACTTCACCACCGCGACCTCACCGAGTTCCTTTGCTGCGGTGTCGGTTTCGATGATCCGCGCAGTCCACTCCTGATCGCTCCCGCCGACCTCCACGTCCAGGTGCGGATCGACCGCCTGCACGATGGCTTGCAGCGGCCGCACTTCGGACGGTGTCACGAGCGACGCCCAGGCGCCGTCCTGGTGTGCCGGCGAGCGGCGCACCGTGATGACATCCGGACCGAACTCGGTGTCCACGTAGGCGACCGGGTTGAACAGCGGATGCAGTTCGGCCACCTTGATCGCACCCTCGATCCCGCCGGGCAGATCCAGTGCCCGGTGGATCCGCTCGGCACCGATCCCGGCCACCCCGATCAGCTGCTTGGTGCAGATGTCGGTGGCCAGCGCGGTATCGGCGCCGGCGCGGGCACCCACCGTGATGACGAACGACAGGTTCAGCAGGTGCATCTGGAGACACACCTCGTCAGCGATCCGGACCAGCGCCGAATGAGAGAACGCGGCGAAGTCGAAGTCTGACACCAGCGGCCCCGAGTAATCGGACGCGCCTTCTTCGGACTCGTCGATCGGGTCGAGTTCGAGCTGAGCCGCCCTGGTCCGCCACATCACCTCCAGCGCCGGCAGATCCGGCACGTCGGGGTAGGACTCGTCGATCTTCACCGTCCACGCGCAGTGCGGATGCCGGTCCGAGGGCACCCGCGGGGGACGGTGGATGGGCCTGATCTGCGCCTTGCGGTTGGTGGCCAGCGCAGTGGCATCGAATGTCGGGTCCTCGATGTCGTGGCACATGCCACGCACGTACTCCTCGCCCATCGGCTCGACATCGAGCAGGGCGCCGCAGTGATCGAGATAGAACTCGCCATTCCAGCGGTCATGGATGATGTAGCGGAAATCCATGAACTGCGGTGGCGCGCCGATGTCGAGCTGAAGACCCTTGAAGATGGTGATGACGTCGACGCCCTCGTACTTCAGTGCCTTCTGCATCCGCTTGGTGTAGATGGGGCTGGCCGCCATCCACTCCTCGATGGCGATCTGAAGCATCGCCTCACGGCCGAAACTGCTGATGCACCAGGCCATTCCGGATCGGTCGATCATCTGGCCCATGAGCAACAGCTCGGGCACCAGCTTGACCAGCTCGTCATGGGTCAGCGAGGCATACCTACTTGTCATCGAGCTCGCTCCCCGTATTCATCTTCACTGCGGCGTTCACGTTGGCGCGCCGGTCCTCGGCCAGCCCCTTCTCGGCGGCCTTGCGCCGCTTGGCCACAACCTTGGAAACGGTTCCGTTGAGGCCGGATCCGAGGGGGAAGCCGAGGTACTGGGTGAGGAAGATGGCGATGTCCTTGAGCTCTTCTTCGGTGAACTCACCGTTGAGCAGCGCGGCATTGACCTGGATCTCGGCGAGGTCCTGCGATCCGACGGCGGTCACCGCGGACAACGTCATCAGACGCTTCTCCCGCATCGACAGTCCGGGCTTGTCCCAGATGGTGCCGAACAGGTGGTCAACGGTGAGATCGAAGTACGGATCGCCCTCGATGTTGGGCATCTCCCAGCCGTAGACCTCGTTCATCTTGGCCAGACCCTTGGCGCGCAACTCGTCCATCGAAGTTCTCCTAATCGTTCTTGTGCGGTACGCCGAGGCCGTCAGCGAGCCGCTGCAAGGCCAGCTGAGCCAACGGAAGATCCACTCCCACAACATCACCGAGGCCGATGGCCAGGCTTAGGTCCTTTTCACCCAGGCCGCGGGTGTGGGTGAACGCGTCGTAGAGCCAGTGGTCCGGGGTCAGCTCGGCCATGTTCTCGCGCACGATGATCGCACCCGGCCCGCTGGTCAGAGCATCGGTATGACGCACCACCCGGCCCAGTGCACCCAGGTCCAGCCCGGCCGCCTCGGCCAGCTTCATCGCCTCGCACGCCGCGGCGTAGGACGTGAAGGTCAGCATGTTGCGGGCCAGCTTCATCCGCGTGCCGGCACCCGGCTCTCCGGCGTGGATCACCATCGAGCCGAACTGCTTGAGCGCCGGCTTGATCCGCTCGTAGACCGGGCGTTCGGCACCGACCATGATGGCCAGCTCACCCTTCTCGGCCGCCGCGCCGCCCCCGCTGACCGGGGCGTCGACGATGTGGATGCCCTGCGACCGGTACTGCTCGGCGAGTTCAGCCGCGGTGGTGTCGCTGATCGTCGAGTGGATCACGATCACGGTGTCCGGCTTGACCTTCGGCGCCAGGTCCGCGATCACCGAACGCACCTGCTCGTCGTTGAGCACCGTGATGCTGATGATGTCCGCATCAGCGACACCTGTGACGTCGTCCGCCAGTGTCGCGCCGAGTTCCGCGAAAGGCTCCATGGATTCGGCACGCACATCGAATACCGTGAACCCGCCCGGCCATTCGGCCAGGCGCTTGGCCATCGGGGCACCCATGTTGCCCAGGCCGATGTAGCCGTATTTGAGGCTCATGAGCCGTGCCCGATGCTCTCCGCGCAAGCGCTCATCGGATGATCTGTCCGCCGTCGACGTTGAAGATCTGGCCGGTGATCCACTTGGCCTGATCGCTCAACAGGAACAGGCACATGCCGACCAGGTCCTCCGGCTGGCCCATGCGGGACAACGGGATTCCCTTGACGATGTCGGCGACCATCTCCTGCGGGGTGGTGGTGCGGTTGGCCTCGGTGTCGATCGGACCGGGCGCGATGGCGTTGATCCGGATGTTCTGTCCGCCCAGCTCCCGCGACAGCTGCTGGGTCAGGCCGTTGATGCCGACCTTGGCCAGGCCGTAGTAGTTGGCGTAGAGCCAGGCTGCGGTCGAGGACTGGTTGACGATCGCGCCGCCGCCACGCTTGGCCATCTTGCGGTACACCGCGCGGGTGCACACCAGCGCGCCATCGAGGTTCACGCTCATGAACTTCTTGTAGTAGTCCCAGTCGACGGTGAGCAGGAAGTCGAGCTTCATGCCACCGAAGATCGCGGCGTTGTTCACCAGGTAGTCGATGCCGCCGAACTCCGAAAGCGTCTGCGCCGCCATGTCCTTGGCCGAGTCGATGTCGGAGACGTCGACTCGCACCGCCAGGGCGGTGCCGCCCTCGCCCTTGATGCCGTCGGCGACCTTCGCCGCACCTTCGGTGTTGATGTCGGCCACCACGACAGCCGCGCCCTCGCGGGCCAGCGCCTCGGCGTAGGCCTGGCCGATACCGCCACCGGCCCCGGTGACGATGGCCACCTTGTTGTCGAACTGTCCCATCGAATATCTCCTCAGTCCTCTAGTTCGCGAGCGTCGCGACGCACTTGATTTCGGTGTATTCCTCGAAGCCGGCCACGCCCATCTCGCGGCCGATTCCGGACTGCTTGTAGCCGCCGAACGGGGCATCGGCCGAGTACCAGATGCCGCCGTTGACGTTGACGGTGCCGACGCGCATCCGCGCCGCCACCGCCTGCGCACGGGCGTCGTCGCCGGAGAACACGGTGCCGGACAGGCCGTACGGCGAGTCGTTGGCGATCCGCACGGCGTCGTCGTCACCGTCGTGGGCGATGACGGTCAGCACGGGCCCGAAGATCTCCTCGCGGGACACCCGGGCGTTGTTGTCCAGGCCGGCGATCACCGTCGGCTCGATGAAGAACCCGGTGTCCAAGTCCGCGGGACGCCCACCACCGCAGGCGAACCGGCCGCCCTCCTGCAGAGCGAGGTCCAGGTAGGACTGCACCCGGTCGCGCTGACGGGCAGAGATCAGCGGGCCGCACACCGTGCGCTTGCTGTTCGGGTCGCCGGGCTTGATGCCACCCAGTGTCGCCGCGGCGGCCTCGACAGCCTCGTCGTAACGGGCCCGCGGCACCACCAAACGGGTGGTGATCGCGCAACCCTGACCGGCGTGCATGGCAACCGTGAAGGCCGCCATCGAGCAGGCCCCGGCCAGATCGGCGTCATCGAGCACCAGGAAGGCCGACTTGCCACCCAACTCGAGGAACACCTTCTTGAGCGTGAGCGCCGCATCGGTCATGACGGCCCGACCGGTCGCGGTCGAACCCGTGAACGAAACCATGTCCACCCGAGGGTCTTTGGACAGCAGCGCGCCCACAGCGTGATCGTTGGAGGTGACGACGTTGATCACGCCGGCCGGGAATTCGGTCTGCTCGGCGATGATCTGGCCGACGGCCGCGGCCACCCACGGGGTGTCCGGGGCCGGCTTGAGGATCAGCGTGTTACCCGCGGCCAGGGCCGGGCCGACCTTGGCCAGGTTGATCTGGTGCGGGAAGTTCCACGGGGTGATCGCGCCGACGACTCCGACCGCCTCACGCGCGATCTTGCGGTTGGTCGGGATGCCCTGCGGGGTGGCGTAACCGAGATCGGTCGTCCACTCGTAGTTCTCGGCGGTGTCAGCCGAGTAGGCCAGATCGTCGATCGGACCTTCCAGCTGCGCGCCGGCGGTGAGCATGCGCGGAGCACCCACCTCGGCGATGGTCAATTCCCGTAATTCCTCGATGTTTTCGCGCAACGCATCGCGCAGCTGCCGCAGGCAGCGCACCCGGAGCGCGGTGTTCGTCGACCAGTCGGTGTCATCAAAGGCCCGACGCGCGGCGTTAATGGCATTGCCCATGTCCTCGGCGTTGGCGTCGGCGGCAACGCCGAGCACCTCCTCGGTGGCGGGGTTGACGGTCTCGAAAACTCCGCCGCCTCCAGCGACGAGCTTGCCGTCGATAAGCAGTTGACTCTGGCGATCGGCCAGTACCGGCATTGGTGAACTCCACTTCACGAATTCTGGACAACTGTCCGGCTGTCTCGTCTCGAACGATAGCCGCAGACGATGGCGAGCCGCAAGGGCGCACCCCATCACTCCTCATCCGGTGCCAGAATCCGCAGTTCATTGCAGCCTTTCACGATCCCTACTTGCCCAACGTCGACATCGTCGGATAACTTGGACATGTGTCCAGCGATGCGGTGTCCGCAGTCACAGAACCAGCTCCGGAGCCAGACAAGGAGGCCCCGCGCAACCGCCGGCAGGAAGAGACCTTCCGAAAGGTCCTGACCGCCGGAACCGAGATGTTGCGGGAGTCCTCCTACGCCGATCTGACGGTGCGTGCGGTCGCCGCACGCGCCGGGGTCGCACCTGCAACGGCCTACACGTACTTCTCGTCGAAGAACCACCTGATCGCCGAGATGTACCTGGATCTGGTCAGCCGATGCCCGTATTTCACCGACGTGAACGACTCCAGGACCACCCGCGTCGACAAGGCGCTCCGCGCGCTGACCCTGGTTGTCGCCGACGAACCCGAGGTGGCGGCCGCCTGCACCACAGCCCTGCTCGGCGGCGGCACCGACCCGGCGGTGCGCAAAGTGCGTGACCGCATCGGCGCCGAGATCCACAAGCGCATCCGATCGGCCGTCGGGCCGGATGCCGATTCCCGCATCGTCTCCGCCCTCGAGATGACGTTCTTCGGCGCGCTGGTCAATGCCGGCAGCGGCGCCTTCACCTACCACCAGATCGCCGACCGATTGACCTACGTGGTCGGACTCGTCCTCGGCGAGGACAAATGAGCCTGGGAGAGGACAAATGACCTTGAATGCAGTCGAGCTGATCTTCGACCCGTACGACTACGACTTCCACGAGGACCCGTACCCGTACTACAAGCGGTTGCGGGACGAGGCCCCGATCTATCACAACGAAGACCTCAAGTTCTGGGCGCTGTCCCGGCACAAGGACGTGGTCGCCGGCTTCCGCAACAGCGTCACACTGTCCAACAAGCACGGCGTGTCCCTCGACCCGATCTCGCGCAACGACGAAGCGCACCGCGTCATGTCGTTCCTGGCCCTCGACGATCCAGGCCACCTGCGGCTGCGCACACTGGTGTCCAAGGGCTTCACCCCGCGGCGCATCCGCGAACTGGAGGGCCGGGTCACCGAGATCGCCCACCAGCATCTGGACGCAGCCCTGCAGAGCACCACTTTCGACTATGTCGACGACTTCGCGGGCAAGCTGCCGATGGACGTCATCTCCGAGCTGATGGGTGTACCCGAGGAGGACCGGGTCCGGATCCGCGCGCTGGCCGACGGTGTCATGCACCGCGAGGACGGCGTCGCCGACGTGCCCGAATCGGCCATCGCGGCCTCGGGTGAGCTGCTGGTCTACTACGCCGACATGGTCAAACAGCGGCGCAAGCGGCTCACCGACGATCTGACCTCGGCACTTGTCGAGGCCGAGATCGACGGCGACAGGCTCACCGACGACGAGATCATGGCGTTCCTGTTCCTGATGGTGGTCGCAGGCAACGAGACCACCACCAAACTGCTTGCCAACGCTGCCTATTGGGGCCACAAGAACCCGGGCCAGCTGGCACCGGTCTTCGACAACCACGACCTGGTCGTGCCATGGGTCGAGGAGACCCTGCGCTACGACGCCTCCAGCCAGATCCTGGCCCGGCTGGTCACCGAGGACCTGACGTACTACGACACCACGGTCCCGGCAGGGGACGTGCTGGTGCTGCTGATCGGCTCGGCGAATCGCGACGAACGCGTCTTCGAGAATCCCGACGAGTACCGGATCGATCGCGAGATCGGTCCCAAACTGGTGAGTTTCGGCAGTGGTGCCCACTTCTGCCTCGGCGCGCACCTGGCGCGCATGGAGGCCCGGGTGGCACTGACCGAGTTGTTCAAGCGAATCCGCGGATACGAGGTGGACGAGGCCAACGCCGTCCGCGTCCACTCCAGCAGTGTCCGTGGATTCGCTCACCTTCCGATTACCGTCCAGCTCCGCTGAAAGGCCGCTGCATGCCTCGTTTTGCCCCCCTACCCGACCGTCGTCCCGCCCTGGTCGCCGGTGCCTCCTCAGGCATCGGTGAGGCCACCGCGATCAGGCTCGCCGCCAACGGGTTTCCCGTCGCACTCGGCGCCCGCCGGGTGGAGAAGCTCCAGGAGATCGTGGAGAAGATCCGCGCCAACGGCGGCGAGGCCATCGCGGTGCACCTGGACGTGACCGACCCCGACTCGGTCAAGGCCGCTGTCGAGCAGACCACCTCCGAACTCGGCGAGATCGAGGTGCTGGTCGCCGGTGCCGGTGACACGTACTTCGGCAAGCTCGACTCGATCAGCACCGAGCAGTTCGAGTCCCAGATCCAGATCCACCTGGTCGGCGCCAACCGGGTGGCCACCGCCGTGCTACCCGGGATGATCGAACGGCAACGCGGCGACCTGATCTTCGTCGGATCCGATGTGGCACTGCGTCAGCGGCCGCACATGGGCGCCTACGGCGCCGCCAAGGCCGCCCTGGTGGCGATGGTGACCAACTACCAGATGGAGCTGGAAGGCACCGGAGTGCGCGCGTCGATCGTGCATCCCGGTCCGACCAAGACCTCGATGGGCTGGAGCCTGCCGGCCGAGCTGATCGGCCCGGCACTCGAGGACTGGGCCAAGTGGGGCCAGGCGCGTCACGACTACTTCCTGCGCGCGGACGATCTCGCGCGGGCCATCACCTTTGTCGCCGAGACACCCCGCGGCGGCTTCATCGCAAACATGGAACTCCAGCCCGAGGCTCCGCTGGCCGATGTCACGGACCGCCAGAAGCTTGCGCTGGGCGAAGAAGGGATGCCTGAAAAGTGAGCGATTTGAAAGAAGTGCAGCGCGTCTCCGGTGGCGAGGAGGAGCACGGTCACCTCGAGGAGTTCCGCACCGATCCGATCGGGTTGATGTGGCGAATCCGCAACGAATGCGGTGACGCCGGCTGGTTCCAGCTCGCGGACAAGCAGGTGATCCTGCTGTCGGGCGCGGAGGCCAACGAATTCTTCTTCCGTTCCACCGACAGCGAACTCAACCAGGCCGAGGCCTACCCCTTCATGACGCCGATCTTCGGTGAGGGCGTGGTGTTCGATGCCGACCCGGAGCGACGGGCCGAGATGCTGCACAACACCGCGTTGCGCGGTGAGCAGATGAAGGGCCACGCGGCGACCATCGAGAACGAGGTCCGCCGGATGATCGAAAACTGGGGCGACAGCGGAGAGATCGACCTGCTGGAGTTCTTCGCCGAGCTGACCATCTACACCTCGACGGCCTGCCTGATCGGGCTCAAGTTCCGCAACCAGCTCGACTCCCGGTTCGCGAACTACTACCACCTGCTCGAGCGCGGGACCGATCCGCTCTGCTACGTCGACCCCTACCTGCCGATCGAGAGCTTCCGCATCCGCGACGAGGCCCGGGCCAACCTGGTCGAGTTGGTGCAGGAGGTCATGGACGGCCGGATCGCCAACCCGCCCACCGACAAGAGCGATCGTGACCTGCTCGACGTCCTGGTGTCGATCAAGGATGAGGAGGGCAATCCGCGCTTCTCGGCCAACGAGGTGACCGGCATGTTCATCTCGTTGATGTTCGCCGGCCACCACACCAGCTCGGGCACCTCCAGCTGGACGCTGATCGAGCTGCTGCGCAACCCCGATTTCTACGCCAAGGTCCAGAACGAGCTCGACGAGCTCTATGCCGACGGCCAGGAGGTGAGTTTCCATGCGCTGCGCCAGATTCCGAACATCGACAACGCGCTCAAGGAGACCCTGCGCCTGCACCCGCCGCTGATCATCCTGATGCGCGTGGCCCAGGATGAGTTCGAGGTCGCCGGCTACCCGATCCACAAGGGCCAGATGGTGGCGGCCTCGCCGGCGATCTCCAACCGCATCCCCGAGGACTTTCCCAACCCGGACGCCTTCGACCCCGACCGCTATGTCAAGCCGCGCCAGGAGGACCTGGTCAACCGGTGGACCTGGATTCCGTTCGGCGCGGGCCGGCACCGCTGTGTCGGTGCGGCGTTCGCCCAGATGCAGATCAAGGCGATCTTCTCGGTGCTGTTGCGCGAGTACGAGTTCGAGATGGCACAGCCGCCCGAGACATACCAGAACGACCACTCCAAGATGGTCGTCCAGTTGGCCCGGCCCGCCAAGGTCCGCTACCGCAAGCGTGTGAAGGACTGACCCAAATGGGTTGCTACCGTGTCGAACTGGACGAGGACCTCTGCCAGGGCCACGCCATGTGCGAGCTGGAGGCACCCGACGTCTTCCGGGTGCCCAAGCGCGGCGTCGTCGAGATCCTCGATTCTGAACCCCCCGACGAACTCCGCGATGCCGTGGAGATGGCCGTCGATATGTGTCCCACCCGCGCTCTATCCATCACAGAGAAGGAATGACAATGGCGTCACGAGAAGAACTGGAAGCCTGGTCGGATCGCTGGCTGAAGGCCAACCAGGAGGCAGAGAAGGCCGGTGACTGGAAGCCGCTGGCCGACTTCTACACCGAAGATGCCACCTACGGCTGGAACATCGGCCCCAAGGAAGACGTGATGTGCGTCGGCCGCGACGAGATCCGCGACGTGGCACTCGGCCTGGAGATGGAAGGCCTGGAGAACTGGGTCTACGAGTACCAGCGGGTCCTGATCGACGAGAAGCAGAACGAGATCGTCGGGTTCTGGAAGCAGATCGCCAACAAGAGCGACGGCACCACAAGCGAGATCTACGGTATCGGCGGTAGCTGGTTCCGGCTCAACGATGAGCTGCTCATCGAGTGGCAGCGGGACTTCTTCGACTTCGGCCACGTCCAGAAGGCGTTCATGGACCTGATCACCTCTGGTGATCTCACCCCGACCATGCAGAAGCGCATCGAGCGTTCGCTGGCCGGCGAGAAACTGCCGGGCTACTACCCGCTCGGTGAGGCCCCGGTCAAGATCTGGTAGTTCCCGGCCAAGCAGTTGCTTGGGGGTGGGTGTGACCCACGCAACTAATGGCTCTAGTCTGTGGTCAACGGCTCTAGTGGAAGGCACACGCGATGAAGACCAAAGGCGCTCTCATCTGGGAGTTCAACCAACCGTGGACGATCGAGGAGATCGAAATCGGTGACCCCGTCAAGGACGAGGTCAAGATTCAGATGGAAGCCTCGGGCATGTGCCATTCCGATCACCACCTGGTGACCGGCGACATCCCGATGGCAGGTTTCCCGGTGCTCGGCGGCCACGAAGGCGCCGGCATCGTGACCGAGGTGGGCCCGGGTGTCGACCACATCCAGCCCGGCGATCACGTCGTGCTGTCGTTCATCCCGTCGTGTGGTGAATGTCCGGCGTGTCAAGAAGGTCTGCGTAACCTGTGCGACCTGGGCGCACTCCTCCTGACCGGGACGTCGGTGTCCGACGGCACGCATCGCATCCACTCCGTCAAGAACGGTCAGCCCGTCATCCCGATGACCCTGCTGGGCACGTTCAGCCCGTACATGGTGGTGCACAAGAGCTCGGTCGTGAAGATCGATCCGTCGATCCCGTTCGAGGTGGCCTGCCTCGTGGGTTGCGGTGTCACCACCGGGTACGGCTCGGCCGTGCGCAGTGGTGACGTCCGCCCGGGCGAAGACGTCGTCATCGTCGGCGTCGGCGGTGTCGGCACCGGTGCGCTCCAAGGTGCGCTGGCCGCCGGTGCACGCAACGTCTTCGCGGTGGATCCCGTTGAGTTCAAACGGGACAACGCGCTCAAGTTCGGCGCCACCCACGCCTACCCGGACATCTTCTCCGCGATGGCCGGCGTCGCCGAGGTCACCCAGGGCCGCATGGCGCACAAGACGATCGTCACCGTCGGCGAGCTCAAGGGTGAGGACATCGACCACTACATGAACATCACCGCCAAGGGCGGCACCGTGGTGGCCACCGCGGTCGCCAACATGGCCAGCAACGACGTGAAGCTCAACCTGTCGATGCTGACGCTGCTGCAGAAGCGCCTGCAGGGCACCATCTTCGGTGGCGGCAACCCGCACCACGACATCCCGCAGCTGCTGAGCATGTACAAGGCCGGCCGGCTGAACCTGGACGACATGGTGACCCGGCAATACAAGCTCGAGCAGATCAACGACGGCTACGCCGACATGCTCGAGGGCCGCAACATCCGCGGCGTCATCCGCTACACGGACGCCGATCGGTAACTAGTTGCCCCGCGAAACGGTATTCCAGCAGAAAAAGGTCGAGTAGCCACCTGCTGGAATACCGTTTCGGCATATCTAGGAAGGAAATACATGACCGAGACATCCACTGAGACACCCGTCGTCGTCGCGTCGCGGTCGTCGTGGAAATGCGTGCAATCCGGTGACCGCGAGGGCTGGCTGGCCCTCATGGCCGATGACATCCTGGTCGAGGACCCGATCGGTGAGGCCGTCACCAACCCCGACGGCACCGGGGTTCGCGGCAAGGAGGCCCTCGGCGCCTTCTACGACGCCAACATCGGGCCCAACGAGCTGACCGTCACGTGCGAGGAGACGTTCCCGTCCAGCTCGCCGAACGAGATCGCCTACATCCTGGTGCTGCGCACCAAGTTTCCCAACGGGTTCACCGCCACCGTGCGTGGCGTCTTCACCTACAAGGTGAACGACGAAGGGCTGATCACCAACCTGCGCGGCTACTGGAACCTGGAAGCCATGAATTTCGAAGAGGCTGCGGATTAGCGGAGCGCTTGCCGGCCGCGGCGCGATCGTGGTCGGCGGCACCCGCGGCATCGGCCTGGCGGTTGCCGAACTCCTGTCCGCCCAGGGTGCGGGCGTGGTGGTGAACGGACGCGACCTCGGGGCCGCACACGCTGCCGCACAGCGGATTTCCGGTGTCCCCCACGCCGGTTCACCCGCCGACCCGAAGGTGGCCGACGCGCTCGTCGACACCTGTGTGGCCGAGTACGGCCGCGTCGACATCCTGGTCAACTGTGCCGGTACCGCCGAACCGGCGGGGTCGTCCATCCTGAACGTCACCAGTGCCGAATTTCACGAGCTGCTCGACGCGCATCTGGGCACGGTGTTCGAGACCTGCCGTGCGGTCGCACCGAAGATGGTGGCCCAAGGGGGCGGCACCATCGTCAACACCAGTTCCTTCGCCTTCCTCGGCGACTACGGCGGCAGCGGCTATCCGGCCGGCAAGGGTGCGGTCAACGGGTTGACCCTGGCCATCGCCGCCGAGCTCAAGGAGCACGGAGTGCGGGCCAACGTGGTGTGCCCGGGTGCGCGCACCCGGCTGTCAACCGGGTCGGATTACGAGCAACACATCGCCGAACTCAATCGCCGCGGCCTGCTCGACGACGTCAGCATGCAGGGCGCCCTGGACGCCGCGCCGCCGGCGTACGTCGCCCCGACGTACGCCTACCTGGTCAGCGACGAGGCCAAGGACGTGACCGGCCGCATTTTCATCGCCGCGGGCGGGTTCATCGGCGAATTCGCCCGGCCCTCAACTGGTTTCATCGGATACCGCGACCACAACAGCACGCCGCCGTGGACGGTCGACGAACTGCACGAGGTCATCTCCGGGGCATAGCCCGGGTCAGGACGCCGCGCGCTCGCGTTTGGCGGCCTCGCGGGCCAGCAGCCGATCACGCTGCTCCTCGAACTTGACCACCTTCGTCTGCAGGTCTTCCAGGAACGCCGCCAGCTGGTCGCGCCGGGCCTCCCCGACTGCACTGAAGTCGTTGCGCTCGAAGATCCGCCACTTGCGCAGGTTCGGCATGACCACCTCTTCGAGGTGCTGGCGCAAGTCGTAGATCCCGTGCTTGGCCATCAGCACACCGTTGCGGCGGAAGTCCGGCATCCCCTGACCCGGCATCCGGAAGTTCTCGACAACGGCGCCGACAGCGTCCAGGGCTTGGTCGGGCGAGAGATCGAGGGCGGCCTCGCACATGTTCCGGTAGAAGATCATGTGCAGGTTCTCGTCCGCGGCGATGCGTTGCAGGAGCCGGTCGGCGATCGGATCGTCGCAGACCTTGCCGGTGTTGCGGTGACTGACGCGGGTGGCCAACTCCTGGAAGGTCACGTACGCGACCGACATGAGAAATTCGGAGTTGTGCATCGCCCGCTCTTCGTCGGTGGACGTGAAGCCGTTGGTCACATGCTCCATGCGGGCCTGCTCCAGCGCGACGAGATCGACACCGCGGGTGACCACCAGATAGTCCCGGATCGCGATGCCGTGCCGGTTCTCCTCGGCGGTCCAGCGATTGACCCAGGCTCCCCAGGGACCGTCCTGGGAGAAGCTCCCGGCGGCTTCACGGTGATACGACGGCAGGTTGTCCTCGGTGAGCAGGTTGGTGATCATCGCCGCCCGGGCCACGTCGCTGAGCTGCGATTGCTCAGGATCCCAGTCCTGGCCCCCGGCGGCGGCGAAGTTGCTGCCGGAGTCCCACGGGATGTAGTCGTGTGGATACCAGTCCTTGGTGGTGGCCAGATGCCGGTTGAGGTTTTGCTCGGCTATCTGCTCCAGTTCAGCCTGCAAAACCGCATCGGTCAGCTCCTGCTGCATGAATCCCCTTAAAGCCGATGTACAACCACATCGGACTGGCTAAAATCCCCCACCCCGCCCAGCAAAGATAGAGCACGATGGGCCGTCCCGACGACTCCACAGGCCGCGTCGAACTCTCAACCGGCCCGAGTCGGCCGCTCACTATGCTTGCGACCATGGCGTCCGTCTTCACAAAGATCATCAACGGAGAACTGCCCGGACGATTCGTCTACGAAGACGATGAGATCGTCGCGTTCCTGACCATCGCACCGATGACACAGGGCCACACGCTGGTCGTTCCCCGGGCTGAGATCGACAACTGGCAGGACGTCGAACCCGCGGTTTTCGGCCGGGTGATGGAGGTGTCACAGCTGATCGGCAAGGCTGTGTGCCAGGCCTTCGGCGCGCAACGCGCCGGCGTGATCATCGCCGGCCTCGAGGTGCCGCACCTGCACGTGCACGTGTTCCCCGCCTACAACCTGGCCGACTTCGGTTTCGCCCACGTCGATCACAACCCGTCGGCCGAATCTCTCGACGCCGCACAGGCGAAGATCAAAGCCGCGCTGGCAGATCTGCAATCCTCGGCAAGCTGACGGTGAACCGGCAGCCCTGACCGGGCGCAGTGGTGACCCTGACCGTGCCCCCGTGGGCCAGCACCAAGGAATGCACGATCGACAGGCCCAGTCCGGTGCCGCCGCTCGCGCGGGTTCGTGAGGTATCCGCGCGGTAGAACCGTTCGAACACCCGTCGCGCGTCGTCCTGGCTCATGCCGGGACCTTCGTCACACACCTCGATGATGGCGTGGTCGTCGTCGGTGCCGACCCGCACCGTGATCCCGGCGGTTTCCGGGGTGTGCTGCACCGCGTTGGCGACCAGGTTGCTCAGCACCTGACGCAACCGGGCCTCGTCGCCGAGCACCTCCGGGGTCCCGGGCCCGTCGAACACCTCCATCCGCACCCGTCGGCTCGGGGCGATCGACTGCGTGTCGTGCACGGCGTCGGTGGCCAGGGTCAGCAGATCGACCCGATGCTGGTCCAGCGGCCGCTGCGCATCGAGACGGGCCAGCAACAGCAGATCCTCGACCAGCAGGCCCATCCGCCGGGACTCGCTTTCGATCCGGCCCATCAGCATCTCGACGTCGCGGGCGGCTCCCTGGCGGTACAGCTCGGCGAATCCACGAATCGTGGTGAGCGGGGTGCGCAGCTCGTGGCTGGCGTCGGTGATGAAGCGGCGCATCCGTTCCTCCGAGGTACGCGCCTGCTCTGCGGAGGCGTCCGACGACGCCACCGCCCGCTGGATCTGGGCGAGCATGCCATTGAGCGCCGACGACAGCCGTCCCACCTCGGTGCGCGGATCCCGTTCTGGGACACGGCGATCCAACTGGCCGGCCGCGATGGCCGCGGCCGTGCGTTCCACTTCGACCAGCGGACGCAGGCTGCGGTGCACCACCGCGTAGCCGACGATGCCGAGGACCACCAGCACCACCGTGCCGATGCCCACCTGCGACCAGATCAACGCGCGTACCGAGGACTGCACGTCGGACAGGTCGATCGCGACGGTGGTGAGTTCACCGTTGGGCCCCTCGACCGTCATGGCCCGCCACTGCACATCGGAATCGCCGACGGATTTGACGGTCACCGGCACCGGACCGACATTGTTGTCGTCGGGCAGTGCGGGTTCGGCCTCGCGGTCGTTGATCGCGATCCAGGTCCGGCCGTCCTGATCGACGCCGCGGACATAGAAGTTCGACGGCGGGCGTGCCGGGTTCGGCCCCTCCAGGGGCGTGGAGGGCAGTTGGCGCGGTTCCTGCGCCCAGCTGTCCGAGGCGTCGAGCAGCGTCTGATCGATGCGGCTGATCTCCGTGTGCCGCATGATCGAGGTCACCGCGACACCGGAGGCGAGCAACCCGCACGCCACCAGAACCAGCGCGGCGGCCACCAGGCCCACGCGCAGCGGCACACCGCGCCGCTCTACCCGGTCAAACACTCCAAAAGTATGCCGCCGACGGACAAGCCTCAGCGTGGCTCACGCAAAACGTAGCCAACGCCGCGCAGCGTGTGCAGCAGGCGTTTGTCCCCGGTGTCGATCTTGCGGCGCAGGTAGGACACGTAGGACTCGACGACGTTGACGTCGCCGCCGAAGTCGTAGCGCCAGACATGGTCGAGGATCTTGGGCTTCGACAGCACCGTGCCCGCGTTGATGATGAAGTAGCGCAGCAGGGTGAACTCGGTCGGTGACAGCGAGACCGGTTCACCCGCCTTCCACACCTCGTGCGTGTCCTCGTCGAGCTCGATGTCGGCGAAGCACAGCTTGGCGCTGCGCGGTTCCTCGACGCCTCGGCCGGACCGGCGCAGGATGACCCGCAGCCGGGCCACCACCTCTTCGAGGCTGAACGGCTTGGTCACGTAGTCGTCGCCGCCCAGGGTGAGCCCGGCGATCTTGTCCTGAAGGCTGTCGCGCGCGGTGAGGAACAGTGCGGGCGCGTCGATGCCGTCGGCGCGCAGCCGGCGCAGCAGTCCGAAGCCGTCCATGCCGGGCATCATCACGTCGAGGATCACGGCGTCGGGCCGGACTTCCCTGGCCTTGTCCAGGGCACCGGCGCCGTTCGACGCGGTGTGAACCTCGAAACCCTGGAACTTCAAGCTGACAGACAGCAGCTCCACGATGTTGGCCTCGTCGTCGACGACGAGGATCCGGGCTTCGGGGACGCTCTCAGGAACTGCAGGCATGGCCATTCCCTGATGTTGATGGTGCCTCTTGAACTCAACCTGCATGCACGCTGTGCACTTCCTGTGAGTTTAGCTGTGACGCGGGTAACTACACTGACGCCCATGAACCTCGGCAAGACGCTGATCCAGGTTGCTACCGCGCCCGTACGAATCGGGCTGGCCGTGGCCGACGCCGGACTCGGCATCGCCAATGAGACGCTCAACGCGGTGCAGCGCGGCATCACCGACTCCAACCCGCTCAACGGCAGGTCATCGATGGCCTCGCTGTTCGGCATCGACGACGCGGTGGAGCGCGCGAACCGGTTGGCGCGACTGCTGGACGACGACGCGCCGCTGGGGCGGGCGCTGGCTCCCGACGGCCCGATCAACCGTTTGCTGCGGCCGGGCGGTCTTGTCGATCAGCTGACCGCAGAAGGCGGCATGTTGGACCGGCTGACGGCTGACAACGGCGCTGTCGCCCGGGCGGTGGCACCCGGCGGACTGGTGGACCAGGTCACCATGGAGGGCGGCCTGCTGGACCGGCTGACCACCGAGGACGGCGCGTTGTCCCGGGTGATCGCGCCCGGCGGCCTGGCCGATCAACTGCTGGCCAACGACGGCCTGTTCGAGCGGGTGCTGCGGGAGGACGGCGTGGCCGATCGCCTGCTCGCCGAAGGCGGCCTGCTCGACACCCTGACCGATCCCGACGGCCCGCTGCTCAAGCTCGCCGATGTCGCCGACACCCTGAATCGCCTGGCGCCCGGGCTGGAGGCCCTGGCACCCACCATCGACGCGCTGCACGACGCGGTCATCACGCTGAGCCAGGTGGTCAATCCGCTCAGCAACATCGCCGACCGCATCCCGCTGCCGCGCCGTTCGTCCCGGCGGAGCTCCCCGCGGCCGGTCAGTTCCCAGCGAGTTATCGACGCCGACGAGTGACCCGCTAAACTAGGCGGCGTTCGACCCGCCTCCGTAGCTCAGTGGTAGAGCAACGCTCTTGTAAAGCGTAGGCCGTCAGTTCAATCCTGACCGGGGGCTCCAACATTGGCAGCCGCTGCTTTGTCGGTGCCTCCTCGTAGCTTCGATCCATGTGGCTCTGTCGCGGTTGCGGTGCACCACTTTCGAAGCGCAGCCAGAAACTCTACTGCGGTAATGCGTGTCAAGCCGCGTCGCGTCGAGGCGCCATGACGAAGCGCTGGCTCGAATCAGGCGACGCCCGAGTCCGCGGCGAACAAGGCAACTACATCCGGCTTTACCTCATCGAGGCACAGTCGGGCTGTTGCCATCTGCGGCGCGGCCAGCGTCTGGCAGGCGCTCCCCCTGACCTTGATCATGGATCACATCGACGGGAACCCGACGAACAGCCGACGCGAGAATCTCAGACTGGTCTGCCCGAATTGCGATTCGCAGCTGCCGACGTACAAGAGCCGCAACCGTGGCAACGGACACCACTCTCGCCGCGAGCGCTATGCCAACGGCCAGTCGTTCTAGCGTTCACGTCTCGTCGGCGATGTTCTCGTGACTCTCGTGCAGTCCCGGACCCTCGGGATCCTCACCCCGACGGTCGAATTCGTCCTGCAGCTCCTCTTGCCCCTCAGTCACCTTGCGGGCGTCTTCGGGAATCGGCCGGCCACCGTCACGTTGATCCATAGCCCGTTGAGTCACCCGGATCGGCCGCGGCTAAACACCTAGACCCGGGTGGTCAGCTTTCGCAGGGTTTGGTACTCGGCATCGCGATAGGGTCGACCATCGGGTTGCAGCAGATCGCTGAACCACACGTTCGGAACCTTGGTATAGGGCTTGTCCCACGAATCCCATGGGAAATAGGTCTGGGTCTTGCCTGCCACCAGACCCCAGCTGTAAGCACCGACGTTGTGCCGCTTGGCAACCGGGAGCACGCCTTCGACCGTGCTGCCCTGATCGCGGGCCAGGTACTCGGTGCACAGCATCGGCCGGCCCAGCGGGGCGAGTTCGGCGATGCGGGCCTCGAATTCGTCGGGGCCCGCGTAGGAATGGAAGGAGATGACGTCGGAGTTGTCGAGCTGGAAGCTGTCCATCGCACTCCGGCTGCCGCGGTCCCAGCTGCCCTGCCACACACCACTGGTCAACGGCTGCACGGCATTGACCGAACGCGCCCAGGCGAATACCTGGGGCAGCAATCCCCCGACGGCGTCGATCTTGTCCTTGCGCTCGACCTTGCGATATTGCTTGGCGGGGTTGTCCGGCTCGTTCCACAGGTCCCACCCCAGGACCCGGTTGTCGTTGCGGAACTGGCTCATCACCCCGACCACGTAGTCGCGCAGCACAGGGCGGTACCGCGGGTCGTCGATGCGTTGCGCCCCGGGACTCTGCACCCAGCCCGAGTTGTGCACGCCCGGCGTCGGTGCCCGCTGCGCGCCCAGCTGCGGGTTCGGATCCCAGCACGAATCGAAGAACACGAACAGCGGCTTGATGCCCTGACGCGCCGCGATCCCGACGAAATTCGCGAGCCTGCTTTGGAATCCGGCGCGGTCCTGCGCCCACAGCAGATCGTGCAGGAACACCCGGACGGTGTTGAACCCGAGTAGGCGGCACGCCTGCAGCTCACTGTCGATGCGCCGCGCGTCGTAGGTGCCAGGGGCAAACATCTCGATCTGGTTGATCGCGTTCGAGGAGATGAAGTTGGTGCCGACCAGCCAGCCCTGGGCCTGGTACCACGCGTTGGCGCGCTCGACCGGCCACTGGCCCGCCGCTGCGCTCGCACGCGGGATCACGGGAAGAGGAGCCAGTACCTGAGGTAGAGCCGCTGCTGCTGCCAGTACCAGCGGGATCTTGAGGGCCGTTCGACGGTGCACTTAGTGAACATAGTGGCGGCCGGCAAAGACCCCGTGGTCACGTATCACATTGCAACCATTGAGGTTTCATATCGTTATCTTCTCGGCACCCTCAGAGCCGGCCCACCGTGAAATCGGCGGCCTGGCCCGGCATCCCGTTGAACACATACGCGGTGTGCGCGAAGTTGGGTACCCCGGCGGGTGTTCCGTCGCAGATGGTGTCACCGGGCTCGCACAATTCGATGGTCTTGTCCTTGTATCGCGGGCCGATGACCATCGCCGGTGCGCCGATATCGCGAATGAACTCATCGGACGGCGTGCCGAGCAGCACCACCGCGGCCACGTGGTCGGCGATCTCGGGCGCCATGGGTTCGGGGATGTACTGCTTGTATTCGGGCGGTATCCCGTCCGGGACAGTGGCCGCGGTGGCGTAGGCCGCTACCGCTGCGCCCTGGGAGTAGCCGCCCAGCACCATCTTCGTCTTGGGGCAGTCCTTGGCGGTCGCCTCGATGTGGTCGGTCGCGTTCCGGATGCCGTCGACGACCGTCCTGGCGAACTCGATCCGGTCACCGAAGTTTCCGCTGGCCGGGTAGTTCACCGGGTACACCTCGACCGAACGTTCCCCGGCACGTGTACGCAGCGCGTCGACATAAGACTGTCCCGGTCCACCGACCCCTGGCGGCTCGTAGGTGCCGCGAGCGAACACCACCTCGACATCGGGACACGGTTGCGCGGTCGCGGCCGGCGCCGGTGCGATCGGTACGGCGCAGGCGGCTATCAGCACCGCGCCCTGGGTGAGCTTGAGGACGTTCATATGGACTCCACGTCTGACGGACCGTGTTGAACGTTTTCAGTTCCCCATGCTGACACATCCCAAACCTGGACGACAGTGCCCGCAAATATTGCCTGGACCTATCCCAGCGGTACGTCCAGGTAGGGCCGAGGATCGGCCGCGCCCGGACCGTCGAAGTGCCACCACTCCCCCGAGTACACCGTCAGCCCGCCGGCCTTCATGGCCTCACGCAGCCGAGCCCGGTTGGCCTGGGCGGCAGGGCTGACCCCGTCCGTCGCGTAGGCCAGGCTGCGCGGGGTGAAGTCGTCGAATCCGGTGCCCATGTCAGCCCCGGCGATCGTCACGTCCACCGATCGGCCGGCCTCGTGGCTGCGCGCATACGCGGACGGCCGGGCCACCCAGTTTGGGTTGGACACCACTTCGAACATCTTGACCTGCACCTCGTGCGGGCGGTAGCAGTCCCAGAACACCAGCGTCTGCGGGCGCAGCGCGGCCGCCGCGGCCGCCAACCCGGGGGCCATCGACTCGTGCACCAGGCACGGCGCCCCCGGCGGATAGAGCCGCTGGCCGACGAAGTTGTCGCTGGTCGCGTACCGCAGGTCGATCACCGCGTCGGGGACGACGGAGCGCACGTCGACCAGCCCGGCCTCGGCCGCCGGTCTGGCGGACGCCATGGGCACCGGGGCGCAGACCATCACGAACAACACCAGCAGGCCGGCAAGAGTGCGTGTCATCGCGCGACCATGGCGTTCTCGCCCTTTTGAACAGACCGCTCTGCCGCGCGTCGGTTCGTAAACCGTCCACCGATGCCGATGCACGGCTTCTCGATCCAGCGGTAGGTGACAAAACTGAACGCGGCGGTACCGGCCACCACCAAGGTGTATCGCAGGATCTCAAGTGGGATCGAAAATTGTCCGGGTGTGATCGCGATATCGACTGCTGACCGGACAAGGGGATGCAGGAGATACATCGAGTAAGCCCATGTACCGAGCGCGACGAGCGGCCGGGCGCGAAGAATTCTGCTCACCCAACGCGGACCGACGATAAGGCCCGGCATCAGAAGCACTACCGCGTAGGAGAACGGCACGTCCACAGTGCCTGGGACGTCGACAAGAGCCTTCACCAAGATGGCACCAACCAGGATGCTCAGGAAGACGCCGGGTCTCGCAAGTTGGGCAACCAGGCGATACGACGTCGCCTTGAACATCAGGAGGGCGAGGATGCAGCCCAGGATCAGCGGGATGAACACGACCGAATAGTTCGAGGGCCAGACAACCCACGCTGCTGTCATCACCGCCGCGAGGCTGACTGCGAACCAGAGCCGAGCACGTTCGAAAACCGGAGCGATGAGAGCGAAGGCGACGAGTGGCCACGCCAGATAGAACTTCTCCTGTACCGCAAGGGTCCAGGTGTGGCCGAATGTCGCCCCAGACGCAAACTCATTCTGGAAGGTCAGAAAGTACACAAATCGCTGCCACCAATTACCGGGGTTCTCCGCGAATCCGGCCACTACGAGCCCGCTGAACAACAACAGGGCGAAGAAATAGACGGGGAGCAGGCGGAAGGCGCGGCGGACGTAGAAGCTCTCCCAGTCGATGCGCGAATGCTCACTGTGTTCCCGAAGGAGCAGGAGAGTTATGAGAAAGCCGCTGTTGACGAAGAAGATCGGCACACCCGTACCCGGGACGTTGCCCCACATGGGATCGCGCATATGGCCGGCAATGACGAAGAGGATCGCCACGGCCCGCAGGCCGTCAATCTCCCTGATGCGCCTTTCGGCGCGGAATTGATCGAATGACAGGCGAGGCCCGTGAAGTGCGGCCCGTACCAATCGGAGTGTCGCTGGGCGTCGTTCAGATGTCGTCGCCGATTCCATATATCCCCTCAGTCGACGCTCAAGTCTAGAGGGGCGGGCAGCAGCTCGACTTGTCGCGCGACAACCAGACCGGGGTGGCCAGGCAGCGCTACCGTCGCCCGGTACAAGCCGGCGACCCCCATTTTCATGCGGAAATGGCGCTCTCATCTTCAGGCATATCGACTTCCGATGTACGATAATCACACTCTTGAGGTGGCAATCGCAGCCCTGGTGGCCACCTACTTACGCGCAACACCACACCGACTGGAGCGACCCTATGGCGTCAGCCGTACCGGAGACCGTCGCAACCCGCTACGCCGGCAGGCGGGTCGAGCGGGTCGAGGACACCCGCCTGCTCACCGGACGCGGCACATACGTCGACGACATCAAGCGGCCCGGCATGCTGCACGCCTGCTTCGTCCGCAGCCCCTACGCACGCGCGAAGTTCACCGGTATCGACGCCGCAGCAGCCCGGGCGCTGCCCGGAGTGCACGCCGTGCTCACCGCCGCCGACCTCAACCCCGAAGTCAAAGAGGCGTGGCATGCCGTCGCGGGCAAGGACGTCCCCGACACCCCACGGCCACCACTGGCCGAGGGTGAGGTGAAGTTCGTCGGCGATCCCGTGGCGCTCGTCATCGCCGAGAACCGCTACATCGCCGAGGACGCGGCCGACCTGGTCGACGTCGACTACGAGCCGCTGCCTGCGATCGCCGATTTCCGTCAGGCACTGACCTCCGAGGTGTCGGTCCACGAGGCATTCCCGGACAACAACGCCGGCGGGATGGCCGGCATGCCGCCCGACGAGGAAGTCTTCGGCGCCGCGGCGCACGTAGTCAAGGAACACATCTACCAGCAGATGCATGTGCCGGTGCCGATCGAGACGCGTGGCATGGTCGCGGAATGGGCGGCCACGGGTACCGCCGCGGGCGAGTTGACCATCTGGGCCTCCACCCAGACCCCGCACGAACTCCGGGCGTTCGCGGCCCGCCTGCTCGGAATCCCGGCGCAGCACGTGCGGGTCATCATGCGCGACACCGGCGGCGGATTCGGCCAGAAGGTCGTGCCGATGCGGGAGGACATGTGCATCATGCTGGCCGCCCGCAAAGTGGCGACCGCGCTGAAGTGGATCGAGGACCGCCGCGAGAACCTGATGTCGGCAGGTCAGTCCCGTCACGTCGACGGCGACGTGCGCATGGCATTCGACGACGACGGTGCCATCCTGGCTGCCGACATCGACTTCATCCAGGACGTGGGTTCCTACCCGACCCCGTATCCGGTGCTGACCACCGCGGCCATCGGCATGTTCTTTCCCGGCCCGTACCGGGTGCCCAAGGCGAGCTTCAGCTACAAGACCGTGTTCTCCAACACCGCGGGCCTGCATGCCTACCGCGGACCGTGGCAGTACGAAACCCTCACCCGCGAAATACTTCTCGACATCGCCGCGCGGAAGATGAATATGGATCCCGTCGACCTGCGGCGCAAGAATCTGCTGCGCCGCGACGAGATGCCGTACTTCAACCCCAACGGCATGCCCTATGACCACGTCGCCCCGATCGAGACGTTCGAGCAGGCGGTGAAGATCCTCGACCACGAGGGCTTCCGCAAGGAGCAGGCCGAGGCACTGGCCCAGGGCCGCTATCTCGGACTGGGCTTCTCGGCCTACATCGAGCCGACCGGCGCCGCCACCGGCCACCTGGCCAGCGAGGGCTGCACCATCCGGATGGAGCCGACCGGCAAGATCAACGTGTACGTCAACGGCGGATCCACCGGAAACAGCCTGGAAACCACCGTTATTCAGCTCACCGCCGATGCGCTGGGCGCCGACATCGACGATGTCGCCACCATCCAGGGCGATACCGCGGTGACGCCTTACGGCGCAGGCACCCAGGGCAGCCGCAGTGCCCCGATGACGGCGGGTGCGGTCAACGAGGCCGGCACCATCCTGCGCAACCAGCTCGTCGCGATGGCCGCGGCCCGACTCGGGGTCGAGGAGTCCGAGATCGAGCTCGGCGGATCGAAAGCGCTCGTGCGCAGCGATCCCGAGAAGAGCGTGAGCTTCGCCGATCTGGCCTTCCGCGCTCACTACGAGCCGCAGATGTTGCCGCCGGGCATGTCGGCGAACCTGGAGGCCACCGCCCGCTACACCGCGCCGCCGACCGCCCCGATCCATTGGGCCAACGCCACCCACGCCTGCACGTGCGAGGTCGACGTGGTCACCGGACACGTCACCCTCACCCGCTACATCGTCAGCGAGGATGTCGGCCCGATGATCAACCCCAACGTGGTCGAGGGCCAGATCGCCGGTGGCACCGTCCAGGGCATCGGCGGCGCGCTGCTGGAGAAGCTGTCCTACGACGACGCCGGAAACCCCTTGTCCTCAACATTTGTCGACTATCTGCTGCCCACCGCCACCGAGGTCCCGACGATCGAGTACGGCCACGTCGAGATCCCCGGCCCCGGCGTCGGCGGCTACAAGGGCGCGGGTGAGGGCGGCGCCATCGGCTCGACGCCCGCGGTCATCAACGCCGTCAACGACGCGTTGGCCCCGCTCGGCGTCACCTTGACCACGCTGCCCGCCACCCCGGCGGCCATCGTCGAAGCCATCGAACGCTCGCAGGCGTCAACAGGAAGGGGCCACTGATCGTGGAGCTCAACAACGAATTCCGGGTCGCGGTACCTGCGGCGAAGACCTGGGAGGTGCTCACCGACGTCGCCCGCGTCGCGCCCTGCCTACCCGGTGCCACCCTGCTGAGCGTCGACGGCGACGACTTCACCGGTGCGGTCAAGGTGAAGGTCGGCCCGATCACGGTGTCCTACAAGGGCGACGCGACGTTCCAGGAGAAGGACGCGGCGGCGCAGCGGGTGGTCCTCAAGGCCAACGGCAAGGAGACCCGTGGCAACGGCAGCGCATCGGCCATCGTGACCGCCCAACTGAAAGACGAGGGCGCCGACTCCACACTGGTGGTGGTCACCACCGATCTGGCCATCTCCGGCAAGGCCGCCCAATTCGGCCGCGGCGTGCTGGCAGATGTGGCCGGCAGCCTGATCGACCAGTTCGCCGGCAGCCTGGAGGCCGAACTTCTGGGCGGGAAGGCTCCGGTGGCCGAAACAGGTTCCGCCGCAGGATCACCCGAGCAGGCACCTCAGGAGGCCGCCCCGATCAACGCGCTCGCACTGGCCAAGGTGATGGCGGTGCCGATGGCCAAGCGGTTCGCGCCGGCCATCGGCGCGGTCGCGGCCGCAGGCGTGCTCGGCTTCCTGTTCGGCCGAGCGGGTCGCAACAAGCGCAAGAGCAGCGGGCTGACCACCGAGGATCTGCACGCCGCGCTGCTGCGGTTGGTGTCATGAAGCCCGCACCCTTCGCGTATCACCGGCCCGCCACGGTCACTGAGGCGGTGTCCATGCTCGGCGAGTACGGCGAGGACGCCAAGATCCTGGCCGGCGGGCAGAGCCTGGTGCCGATGCTGGCCATGCGCCTGACCCACTTCGAGAACCTGATCGACATCTCGCGGCTGTCCGAGCTGAACGACATCACGCTGCAGGGCAACGAGGTTCGGATCGGCGCGGCAACCCCCCACGCCATGGTCGGCCTGGACGACGAGGTCGCCGATTCGGTGCCGCTGCTGACCCTGGCCACGCCGCACATCGGGCACTTCCAGATCCGCAGCCGCGGCACCCTGGGCGGCGCCATCGCGCACGCGGATCCGGCAGCCGAGTACGCGGCGGTCGCGTTGGCGCTCGACGCCACGATCGAGGCCACCTCAGCGCGTGGCACCCGCCAGATCCCGGCCGCCGAGTTCTTCACCGGTCTGTGGGAGACCGCACTGGCCTCCGACGAGATCCTGACGGCGGTGCGCTTCCCGGTCGCCTCGGGGCGAAGCAGCTTTGGGATCGCCGAATTCGCCCGACGCCATGGCGATTTCGCGATCGCCGGCGCGGTGGTCGGATTCGAACTCGATGAGGACGACCGGATCAGCCGCTGCGGCATCGGCCTGCTCGGGCTCGGGTCCACACCGCTGCGGGCCGCTCCGGCCGAGACCGCCGTGATCGGCACCCCGATCGGCGGCATCCCCGCCGACGAGATCGGCCGGCTGGCGATGTCCGAGCTCACCGACATTCCTTCCGATCTGCAGGGCTCGGCGTCATACCGGGCCCGGGTCGGGGCCGCCATGGTGTCCAGAGCCTGGACCCAGGCGATCACGCACGCCGAGGAGGCCCTCAATGCATGAACTGCCGGTTGCGGTTTCGGTCAACGGGTGCGGCTACCAGGGTGTGGTCGAGCCGCGGGTGACGCTCGCCGATTTCCTTCGGGACAACTGTGGTCTCACCGGGACCCATCTCGGCTGCGAGCACGGCGCCTGCGGTGCCTGCACGGTCCTGCTGGAAGGGCAGGCGGTCCGGTCCTGTCTGGTGTTCGCGGTTCAGGTGGACGGTCAGGAAGTGACCACGGTCGAAGGTATCGCCGCCCCGGACGGTCAGCTGTCTCCTGTTCAGGCCGCGCTCAAGGAGTGCCACGGCCTTCAGTGCGGCTTCTGCACACCGGGATTCGTCACCTCGATCACCGCGATGCTGCGCGATAACCCGAATCCCAGCGACGAGGAGATCCGCGAGGGCCTTTCGGGCAACTTCTGCCGCTGCACCGGCTACCAGGGCATCGTCAACGCGGTGCACCGGGTCTGTGAGCATGCGGAGACCGACGCCGAGCTCAAGCCTCTAGCTCAGCAATGACTTTCGCGATGCGCCGGGCCCGGGTATCGGCGGCCTTGGCGCCCTGCACCGACGTCACGTGCGCCTTCTGCTTGCTGTAGGAGAGGCTGTCCCACTTCGCCGCAGCGCCCGGTGACTCAGCCAACGCGGCCCGCAGGTCGTCTGGAGCCTCCACGGTGCGTGGTTCGGTGTCGACCGTCAGATCGACGTCGATGGCGTCGCCGCCGCCGATCCCCGACTCGGTGCGACGCTCGGCGCTGAACGGAATCAGAAACCTGCCGCCCATCGGCGCGATCGTCGACCGATATCGGTAGCCGTTCACGTCGACCACCACGGCAGGGCGCTTCCCCGCTCCGAGCGCGTCCACGACCTCGGCGGGAACCTCGATACCGGTGTTGTTGCCGTCCTGGAACATCGTCGTCGAGAACTTCATACTTCCCGAATCTAAGCGGTCGAAGCCACCTCGGCTGCGGGCAGCCGTCGTTTGAGTCGCACGCTCCTGAGTATCTGGACGGCCATGTTGGTGGAGGTCAGCATCGGGAACACGCCTAGGAACGTTCGTTCCGAAGGGGTATGCCCATGCAACTGTTCGAGACTGCCGAAGACGTAGAAGCATCCGATGCAGAACAGAGTGGCCGGAACGGCGAACGCCAGGACGCTGCCACGGACGGAGAGCACTTCACGTGCCAGGCTCAACTCATCGTCCGAGAGCGCGTCTCGGTTGCGGACCTTGCGCAAAGTCTCCGGCAGGACGCCGATGTCGAGCTTCGACGTGACATGCGGTTTGCCCATCGACCGCCTCGTGAACACGAACGCGATGATCGCGAACACCCAGATCAATGAGAAGAAGACGATCGACAGCACGCCGAAGAGAGTCGAGGTCGTCACGTCACACCCCCGCTTCCTGCCGCTGCGGCAGCTGGCCGACCTGCGCGCTGCCGCAGTGGACGCTGCCGGATGAAGGTGGGCCACCAGAACCACGGTCCGAGCATGCGTAACAGGCACGGCACGATGAACGACCGGACGATCAGGGTGTCGAGCAACAGACCTATGCAGACCGTCGAACCCACCTGACCGATGGTGCGCAGATCGCTGATCAGCATCGCCAGCATCGTGAACGCGAACACCAAACCCGCGGAGGTCACCACGCCGCCGGTGCTGCCGAGCGCCCGGATGAGCCCGGTGTTCAACCCGGCGCCGGTTTCCTCCTTGACGCGGGAGATCAACAGCAAGTTGTAGTCCGAACCGACCGCGACCAGGATGATGAAGGTCAGCGGCAGCACCAGCCAGTGCAGATGCAGGCCGATCAGGTGCTGCCACACCAGTATCGACAGCCCGAACGCGCCGGCATAGGAGAACGCCACCGTGCCGGGAATGACGAAGGCCGCCACCAGACTTCGGGTCAGGTAGAGCATGATCAAGAAGATCAGCACGATCGCGGCGATCGCCACGATCAGCAGATCGGAAGCCGCATAGGCCTTGATGTCCTTGTTGTTCGACCCCGCGCCGCCGATGTAGATCTTGGCGCCCGCCAGCGACGTTTCCTTGAGCGCCGCCTTGATCGCGTCCGGGAACTGCTCGACGTGGTCGATCCCTTCCGGCCCCATCGCGTTGCCCTCATGGGTGACGATGAAGCGGGCGGCCCTGCCGTCCGGCGACATCATCAGCTGCATACCGGTCTTGACGTCCTCGTTGTCGAACGCCTCCCTGGGGATGTAGAAGAAGTCGTCGCTTCGGGATTGGTCGAAGTCGTTGCCCACGTTGATCAGATCGAAGAACGTCTGATCGGTCTGCGTGGACTGCAGGTGCGCGGGCCCGTAGTTGTTGGTGATCACGCCCAGCAGGGACCGGCTGTCGGCCATCATCCGCTCCAGCTGCGAGATCATCTGCGGCAGCAGCCGGTCGATGGCCTCGAACGACGTGACGGCGTCGGCGATCTGCGCGTCGAGGCTGTCGATGCCGTCCAGCGAGTCGAACAGTGATCGCATCGCCCAGCACCCTGGGATGTCGAAACAGTGTGGCTCCCAGTAGAAATAGTTCTTCAACGGCCGCAGGAAGTCGTCGAGGTTGGAGATCCCGGCATTCATGTCATCGGTGACCTGCTTGAGGTTCTCCAGCGTGAGTACCGTCGAGTGGAGTTCGTCGGACATCTTCCGGGTCAGCCCGATCACCTGCTGCAGCACCGCGACCGAACGCGCCTGGATCTCGGCCTGCTTGTCGGTGTTCTCGTTCTGCTGCTCGGTGAACGGCAGCTGCTGACCGCTTCCGCTGCCCTGGGTGGTGAACAGGTAGGGAATGGTGGCGTGCTCCAACGGCCGGCCCAAGGGGCGGGTGATGCTCTGCACCATGGCGACACCTGGTAATCGAATGAGGCTCTTCGCCACCCGGTCCAGCGAGATGAAGTCCGCCGAGTTACGCATGTCGTGATCGCTCTCGACCATCAGCATCTCGCTGAACAGCTTGCTCTGTGAGAAGTGCCGGTCAGACGCTTCGAAGCCGAGATTGGCCGAACCATCCGCAGGTTGGTAGGCGCGGTCGTCATAGCTGACCCGGTAGGTGGGGACGAACACCGCTCCGATCATCACGACCGCGGAACTGGCGACGAACACGGGCTTGGGCCACCGCACCACGCTCGTCGCGATCCGTCGGTACAGATGCCCCTTGACCGCCCGCTTCGGGTCGAACAGGCCGAACATGCTGCCGAGAGTGAGTATCGCCGGTGCGAGCGTCAGGGCGGCGGCGATGGTGAACAGCATGCTGATGGCGACGGCCGGGCCCATGGTGTGGAAGTAGTCGAGACGCGCCAGACTCAGGCAGTAGCAGGCGCCGGCGATCGTCAGCCCGGAGCCGATGATGATCGGGGCGACGCTGCGATAGGCCGTGTAGAACGCGGCTTCCCGGCTTTCGCCGGCCTGTCTGGCCTCCTGATAGCGACCCAGTAGAAAGATGCCGTAATCGGTTCCGGCGCCCAGGGTCAGCGCCACCACGATGTTCACCGCGAACGACGACAGCGGAATGATGCCGAAGTGTCCGAGGGTGGCGATGACGCCCTTGGCGACGAGCATCTCGATCAGGACGCTGACGAGCGGTACCAGCAGGGTGGAGACCGAGCGGTAGACCACCAGCAGCATGATCACGATGAGGATGATCGTCAGGATCGTGATGTTGTTGAGGCTGGAGTTGGCGATGGTCAGCGTGTCGGAGGCCAGTGGTGCGGCCCCGCTGACGTAGACCTTCAGCCCAGGCGGCGGAGTGTCGTGGGCGATGAGGTCACGGACGGCGTTCACCGACTCGTTCGCCTGGAGCTGGCCGATGTTGCCCGCGAGCCGCAGCAGGACGAATGTCGCCTTCCCGTCGACGCTTTGGGCCCCGGCCGCAGTGATCGGTTTGCCCCACAGGTCCATGACGTACTGCACGTGCTCGGGATCCTGCTTGAGCCGGTTCATCAGGTCGTCGTAGTAGCGGTGGTCGCCGTCGTCGAGCGGCCGGTCGGCTTCCAGCACCAGCATCGTCAGGCTGGTGGAGGTGGACTCTTGGAACTTCTCACCGATCCGCAGCATCGCGACCTGCGACGGCGCGTAGCTCGGGATCATCGAGCCGGCGAGTTGTTCGGCGACGCGTTCCACCTGCGGGATGAATGTGTTGGTGCTGACGGCGAGAAGAGCCCAGAAGACGATGATCGGCACCGCCAACACGCGTACGGCTCGCGCGACGGCCTGTCCGTCCGCCCGGTGTGCGCTCACGCGGACTTCACCCGGCAGGTGACGTCGGCTTCGGCATGGGTCGACGATTGTTCGTCGCGCACAACGTCGTTCACCAGCATCCGGCACCCCACGTCGCCACCGGCGACCTGTGCCGAGATGCTGCCCGACACCACGGTGAGCGTCGTCGTCTCCGTGTGTGTCCACGGCAGCTCGGTGATGTCGACCTTGTGCGGATGGCCGTTGATGTCGACGTAGCTCAGCATCCCGCCCCTGCCGACGGTCCCGAACAACTCATAGGTGAGGCGCTTGGGGGTGAACTGCTCGGGCGCCTGCGCGGTCAGCACGGACGGGACAGGTCCCGGCTCGGACATCTGATGCACCTTCCAGACGGCCACCGAACCGACACCGAGCGCGATGACGGTGACCAAGGGGAGCCAGCCCTTCTGCAGGAAAGTTCCGCCTCGTGGGCGCCGGGTCGTCCGGTCGCCTGGCCCACTCGCGGGTTGGTCCACGATCATGACGGCTAGATATATCGCATATAGGAACTATCTATCAAGCCCTTCGGCCGTCGATTCAAAACATACGGCGAGTCTGTGACTTCGCTGTATGCCGCTAATTGGCAACAGAGACTGGCAGTTGGCGCTCGAAGGCGCACCAGATGAGGCCGGGCCCACCCTCCTCAGTTCCGTCGTATTACTTCCTACACGTGATATAACTATCTCGTGAGCGATACGCCGAACAGCAGAGTGGAAGCGATCTCGGCCTTGCTCGTCTCGAGCGCTGATCTGATGTGGCGACATCTCGCTGACCGCAAAGGCCTGAGTGCGAGCGCAACACTCGTTCTGGTGCGCCTGAACCGCGAGGGGCCCATGAGGGTCACCGCACTGGCGGAGGCGGAAGGTGCGAGCCAGTCGGGCATGACCCAGCTTGTTCAGCGACTGGAACAGCAGGGGCTGGTGGAGCGGTGCGACGATCCCGACGACGGACGGGCATGCCTGGTCAAGGTCGGAGAAGGGGGCCGGCAGCTGTGGGAGGAGCGCGCCGACATCCGCAAGCGGCGCATCGCCACGCTCCTGGCCGGACTGCCGGATGACGACCAGGTGACACTGTGGCTCGCCGCACAGGTCGCAGCGCGGCTGCTCGACCAGATGCGCGAGATCGCCGATACGCCGGAAGACGCCGAATCCGAGGGCGTTGCCTGACCGGACGGCCGCCGAGACCCTCGTCTTCCGCCGGAGTTCGAACCAACCCGGTAAGAGTGGAGTCATGAAGATCGGATTCATCGGCCTGGGCAACATGGGTGCGGCCATGGCCGCCAACCTGCTCAGGGCCGGTCACGAGGTCACCGCGTACAACCGCTCCCCCGACAAGGTGGCCGCACTGGCCGCCAAGGGAGCACGACCTGCCGCCTCGGTGGCCGACGCCTGCAAGGGCGACGTCGTCGTCACCATGCTCGCCAACGACGACGCGGTGAAGGCGGTGACCTTCGGCGACGACGGCATTCTCGCCTCGCTGCCCGAAGGCGCCATCCACGTCTCGTCGTCGACCGTCAGCACCGCATTGGCCGAACACCTCACCGAAGCGCATGCCACCGCCGGCCAGGGTTTCGTCGCCGCCCCGGTGTTCGGCAGGCCCGAGGCCGCCGCGGCCGCCAAGTTGTTCGTCGTTGCGGCCGGCGCCCCGGCCACCGTCGAGAAGGTGTCGCCGGTTTTCGATGCCATCGGGCAGCGCACATTCGTCCTCGGCGAGGACCCTCAAGCCGCGAACCTGGTCAAGATCAGCGGCAACTTCCTGATCGCCTCGGTGATCGAATCCCTGGGTGAGGCAATGGCGCTCGTGAGCAAGGCGGGGGTGGACAAGCAGCAGTACCTGGAATTGCTGACCTCGACGTTGTTCGACGCCCCTGTGTACCGCACCTACGGCGGGTTGCTGGCCCGCGAGGAGTTCACCCCGGCCGGGTTCGCCGCCACGCTGGGCCTCAAGGACGTCAAGCTGGCGCTGAGTGCGGGCGAGGAGCTACAGGTGCCGCTGCCCGTCGCGAGCCTGCTGCGCGACCGTTTCCTCACGCTGCTGGCCACCGGCGGCGCCGAACTGGACTGGTCGGCGGTCGGTGCGCTCAGCGCGTGGGAGGCCGGAGCGGACCACCCCGCCTAGAAACGCGTCAGCGCCGGGGATTGCGGCCGCGTGGTGACCGCAATCCTCGGCGCAACGGCTTTCCGGTCTAGTCGGCGGCGACCACTCCGCGCAGTCCGTCGACGCCGTAGAGCGGTTCCAGCATTCCCGAGATGTCCGGGCCACGGCGCAGGGCGTGCCCGCCGTCGACACCGATGGCCTGACCGGTGATCCACCCCGCGGCGTCGCTGAGCAGGAACACGGCCAGGTTGGCGATGTCCTCGACCTCACCGAAGCGCGGCATCGGCGTGCAGGCCTCGTAGTCGTCTCGGGCAGCCGGGAGCTCGAAGACGGGACCGACCATCTCGGTGCGGGTCAAGCCGGGCCGAATGCTGTTGAACCGCACCGAGGACGGCCCGAGCTCGTCGGCAGCCAGCTTGAGCAGATGGTCGAACGCCGCCTTGCTCACGCCGTATGCGCCGAACCACCGGTGGGTGTTGCTCGACGCGATCGAGGAGATGCCGACGAACGAGCCGCCACCACCACGGACCATCTCCCGACCCGCGTGCTTGATCAGGTACATCGTGCCGTTGACGTTGAGATCGACGGTCTGGCGCCACAGTTCGGAGTCGATCTGCGTGATCGGTCCGATGGTCAGCGAACCACCGGCACTGTGGACCACACCGTGCAGCCGGCCGTGCCAGGCAGTGGCCGCGTCGACCGCGCGGCGAACCTCGTCCTCGTTGGTCACGTCAGCGGGTTCGTACCGCACCGATCCGGGCCCCTGCGCACCGAGCTCGTCCGCAGCCGCGCTCAGCTTGTCGGCATTGCGCCCGATCAGCAGGGCATTGCCGCCTGCCGCGACGATGCCGGCCGCGGCACCCTTGCCGATGCCGCTACCGCCACCGGTGACCAGGTAGGTGCGATCCTTCAACGACAGTTCCATTTGCGTCATCCTTATGGTGTATCGCGCCGGGCCGGTTTCGGGGCCCCCAGCGTCCGCCAGTCGGGAACATCGGGTGGCATACCTACCGGCCAGCGGTTCTCGTTGGCCGACGCCCAGTGCGCGTGCCCGAGTTCGTGAATGTGGAATGCATGGCGCAGCGCTTCGGTGAAGCCCATCGCGTCGCTGGCCGCGTTGACAGAATCCTTGACCAGCAAGGCCGCCATCGTCGGCCGCTCGGCGATGCGCCGCGCGAATTCCAGTGTCTTGTCTTCGAGTTCGTCGCGCGCGAAGACCTTGGACACCATGCCCAACCGGTACGCCTCATCGGCGTCGATCGAATCACCGGTCAGCAGTAGCTCTTTGGCCTTGCGGGCGCCGAACTCCCACGGGTGGGCGTAGTACTCGACGCCCGGCATCCCCATCCGCACCCCGACCACGTCGCTGAACTTGGCGTCGTCGGCGGCCACGATCAGGTCGCAGGCCCAGATCAGCATCAGGGCCGCCGAGATCGCATTACCCTGCACCTGGGCGATGGTGATCTTGCGCAGATCACGCCAGCGCCGGGTGTTCTCGAAGTAGAAGTGCCATTCCTGCAAGTAGGTCCGCTCGGTGACGCCGGCGGCGGTGGCACCGTGGGAACGGAAGGTCGGGTGCTGGGTCGGACCGGGTGTGCGCTCGGCGAGGGCCTCTTCGGAACCGAGGTCATGGCCGGCCGAGAAGTTCTTGCCGCGCGCCGCCAGGATCACCACGCGGACCGCGTCATCGGCCTCGGCCCGGCCGAACGCCTCGTCGAGTTGCACCAGCAGGGTTCGGGACTGGGCGTTCTGCGCTTTCGGCCGGTTCAGCCAGATCCTGGCGATGCGCCCCTCATCGAGTGTCTCGTATTCGACCTGACGGGCCTCGTCGTCGGAACTGACCATTTCGGACCACCTCTTAGGCAGGGTAAGTAAGTAACAAACTGCACATTACGTGTATCGGGTAACCGAGCTCACACCGGGATCACAGCTACCACCCAGCTGCTTCACAGCAGAACGCGTGAAGCCGTCGAAACCACCTCGTTCGCAAAGCTATTTTTCCTAGTGAAGGGTAGGATATTGATCACGGGACGACATCATCGACAATCGTCGTCAGACCACTGCGGCCGGGGTCCAGCAAACCTTTTGAGGCCCTGAAGAGAAAGCACCACAATGGCCAACTCCCCGTTCATCGCGCGTCGCTTCGCCGTCGCGGCAGGCATTGCCGTGGCCATCGCTTCAGCCCCCGCCCTGACAGTCCTCGCGATGCCCGTGTCCGGCTCACTCGCCTCCTGCCCCAGCGGGGAAACCGAAGACACCTTCACCAACGTGTGCGTCCCGGATCTGGTGCCGAACTCGCCCAACGCGTTCAGCCCGACCGCGGGCAATCCGAACCTGCCCTCGGTGAACGTGCCCGACGGCGGCGGTTCGATCCCGTGCACCGGCGCCAACTCGGGTGAGTGCATCGGTCTGGCCGAGGAGCAGCAGGCCGAAGGCCCGCAACCGGTCCCGCAGTCGACGGTCGGCAGCAGCCCGACCGTGCACGGCTCCATCGGCTGATACAGCCCCGCCGCAGAGACCGCACAGTAAACCGTCAGCAGTCCTAGACTGCTGACGTGAAATCACGTGTCGCGCTCGTCGTGCTGTCCGTCGCCGGCGCCGGTTGTGCGCTGTCCCTGTGGCTGGGCGCACCGGTCGCACACGCGGCGTGCACTTCCGGCGAGGAAGAGGACGTCTACACGACCACCTGCACGCCATTCCTGGTGCCGAATTCACCGTCGCCGTTCAGCGGAATCCCCGGCAATCCGGATTTGCCGGCGGTGAACCTCCCCGGCGGAGGCGGAGCCATCCCTTGCACAGGCCACAATGCCGGCGAATGCATCGGACTGGCCGAGGAGGACGAGGCCGAAGGGCCACAACCAATTCCGCGGTCAACAATCAGCGCCAGCCCGTAGCAGTTTGGGGCGGTTTCCCAGCCAACTCGTAGATCTGATGCAGATCTCTCACAGCATCCATAGAATCCCACTCAACAAAACAATCGAATACCTAGAGAAAGCGTGACGATGGCGACCTTCCCGATCTCGATGCGACGACTGATCTTTGCCGGCGGATTTGCACTCGCTGCGGCCGCCGCCCCAGCGATCGCCGCGTTCTCCGTACCCGTGTCTTCCGGTCCGGCGATCGCCTGCCCGACGGGCGAAGAGGAAGACCTCTACAGCGGCGAGTGCGTCCCGCACACCGTGCCGAACTCCCCCGGCCCGTTCAGCGCCACCCCGGCCAACCCCGACCTGCCCTCGGTGAACGTGCCCGGCGGCGGCGGCTCCATCCCGTGCACCGGCGCCAACTCCGGCGAGTGCATCGGCCTGGCCGAGGAGCAGCAGGCTCAGGGGCCGCAGCCGGTCCCGGAGTCGACCGTCGGCAGCAGCCCGACCGTGCACGGTTCCATCGGCTGATGGCGTGAGGCGACCGGGGTCCCCCCGGTCGCATACAGTTGTGTCATGCCTGCGAAAACTGATACCGCCGAGATCGACGACGTCGAACCGCTCGCCGACAGCACTGCCAGCCAGGCCCGTCGCGTCGTGGCGACCTACGCCACCGACGCCGACGAGTGCCGGATGTTTCTGTCCATGCTCGGCATTGGGCCCTCGAAAACCGAGGCGTAAGTGAGTCCGGAGGGCGGCCCCGAGGCCGCCTCCGGTAACTCCGACTTCGTCGTGGTGGCCAATCGGCTGCCCATCGACATGGAGCGGTTGCCGGATGGCAGCACGACCTGGAAGCGCAGCCCCGGCGGACTGGTAACCGCACTGGAACCGCTGCTGCGTAAACGGCGCGGCGCGTGGATCGGCTGGGCCGGCGTCCCCGACAGCGGTGAAGAGCCCATCGTCGAGGACGGCGTGCAGCTCTACCCCGTGGAACTGTCCGCGCAGGATGTCGCGGACTACTACGAGGGGTTCTCGAACGCCACCCTGTGGCCGCTCTACCACGACCTCATCGTCAAACCCGTCTACCACCGCAAGTGGTGGGACAGCTACGTCGACGTGAACCGGCGCTTCGCCGAGGCCACGGCGCGGGCCGCCGCGCCCGGTGCCACGGTCTGGATCCAGGACTATCAGCTCCAGCTCGTCCCCAAGATGCTGCGCATGCTGCGTCCCGACGTCACCATCGGCTTCTTTCTGCACATCCCCTTCCCGCCGGTCGAGCTGTTCATGCAGATGCCGTGGCGCACCGAGATCGTGGAAGGCCTGCTCGGAGCCGATCTGGTCGGGTTCCACCTGGCCGGGGGCGCGCAGAACTTCCTGGTCCTGGCCCGCCGCCTGGTCGGGGCCAACACCTCGCGCGCCTCGATCGGCGTCCGCTCACGCTTCGGCGAGATCTCCTACGGATTCCGCACCATCACGGTCGGCGCCTTCCCCATCTCGATCGACTCGGCTGATCTGGATGCCAAGGCTCGCAACCGCTCGATCCGGCAACGCGCCCGGCAGATCCGCGCCGAGCTCGGCAACCCGCGCAAGATCCTGCTCGGCGTCGACCGGCTCGACTACACCAAGGGCATCGACGTGCGGCTGCGCGCGTTCTCCGAGCTGCTCGAAGAACGCAGGGTGAAGCGCGACGACACCGTCCTGGTTCAGCTGGCGACGCCCAGCCGCGAGCGCGTCGAGAGCTACAAGATGATGCGCGAGGACATCGAGCGCCAGGTCGGGCACATCAACGGCGAGTACGGCGAGGTCGGCCATCCGGTGGTGCACTACCTGCACCGGCCGGTGCCCCGGGACGAGCTCATCGCGTTCTTCGTCGCCGCCGACGTCATGCTGGTCACGCCACTGCGGGACGGCATGAACCTGGTCGCCAAGGAGTACGTGGCCTGCCGCAGTGACCTCGGCGGCGCGTTGGTGCTGTCCGAGTTCACCGGTGCGGCGGCCGAGCTGCGTCAGGCCTATCTGACCAACCCGCACCATCTCGAGGGCGTCAAAGACGCGATCGAGGCGGCACTGGAGCAGAGCCCGGAGGAGGGTAAGCGCCGGATGCGTGCGCTGCGCCGCCAGGTGCTGGCCCACGACGTGGACCGGTGGGCGCGCGCCTTCCTCACCGCGCTGGCAAGCGCGAAGTCAGGCTGAGGCCGGCTCGGATCCCGAGCGCTAGATCGGGTTGATCGCGTTGATCAGCCAGTCCCCGCCGATCTTGCGGTAGTCGACGCGCAGCCGGCTGCCGTCATACAGCGGCTGGCGGGACTGGTCGGTCACCGTGCGGTTCATGTACACCAGCACCGATCCCGATTCGCGTTCCGCGGTCATCACACCGACGCCGACGACGCTGATCTGGACGACCAACTGACGCTTGCGTGCCTCGGGGATCACCTTGGCGGTGGCGTCCTGTTCGAACTTCTGCCGGAAGTCAGGGGCGAGCAGCGGATAGGTTTCCGACAAGCTGCGCTCGACCGTCTGATAGTCGTAGCCGAACACCTTCGGGATCTGGTCGGCCGCCACGACGGGCAACTCGGCCCGCGTGGTCTCCTGGCCGCGTTGCGTCACGCGGTTCCAGTAGAGCGAGCCACCGATACCGGCGAAGGCGACGAAGGCCACCGCCAGCACGCCGATCAGCAGGCCAGTGAGTTTAGAGCGCATCAGTTTCCACCGTCGGGGTACTTGAGGTCGTATCCGGTCATGTGGCCGTTGTCGTCCTCGTGCACGATCACCCGCAGCCGGTACGGACGGGTCGGAGAATTGACGCCGTCCATGTCGGCGACGGTGACGCGCACCGCCACCAGCACCGACGCATTCCCGGCGATCTCGTCCACCTTCTCCAGCGCCGCGCCGTTCACCACGGCTTCCGAGCTGGCCTTGGTGTCACGGAACAGCGCCTTGAGGTTGTCGGCGTTGTTGCCCTGACTCATCATGTCGCGCAGCGGGCCACTCGTGCCGTCGATGAAGCGGCTGACGCTCTCGTCGATGGTGTCCTGGGTGTAGCTGAACATGTTGATCACGGTCTGCTCACCCGTGTCGACGAAGCGCTCGTTGCGGGCCTGCACATCGTCCACGGCCCGCTGCTGGCCGAGCATCAGGTACCCGAGCACACCCAGCGCCGCTGTCCCCAGGCCGAGGGCCACGACCGCAGCCAGGGCCACCA
Organism: Mycobacterium sp. 134; assembly: GCF_048282715.1. NCBI lineage: Bacteria > Bacillati > Actinomycetota > Actinomycetes > Mycobacteriales > Mycobacteriaceae > Mycobacterium > Mycobacterium sp. 134. The sequence goes on along the minus strand of NZ_JBLVUN010000008.1, from coordinate 906,542 downwards.
GCCTGCCGTTGGCGCGCCGCCGGGGCGGCGCCTTCAGCGGCGTCAGCTTCGGCGCCTTCGGTGCCGTGGTGGCCGGTGAATCGACCACCACGGTGGTTGTGGTCGCCTCTCCGCCGGCGCCGCCCCTGTCGGGCCTGCCGCCCTGGACGCGCGCCTACGCACCGGCCTCTGATTCGAGGCCGTTTCTTCCGTCATCAAGCCTGCCTTGGATCCAGCATCAGGTCTACCCAGGTCTCCGCGGGTGCCAGATTGTCGGCGCCGGCCGCATACACGCCGGTGCCTCCGTCTGCGTCAGCGAAGACCCCACTGTGCTGATCGTAGGTGCCGATCCCTGGAGCGCTGGCCAGAGGTGGTGCCTCGGCCGGCAAGGGTGCATCCGGAGCCGGTGCGGGCGCTTCCGGTGCCGGGGCCGCTTCGGGTGCTCCCGGAGGCGTCCGGCCGTACGGCGGCACGATCTGGTCCGGCGGCGCGAAGTACGGCCACGGCGGCGGCGGGGTGCCGGGCTTGTTCGGCGGCACCGGCAGCGGGAACGGCGCGTGCGGCGCCGGACCCGGCCCGGGCTCTACGCCCGGCGGCAACTGCACCACCGGCGGACCCGGATCCGGGTCGACCTGCGGCGGGATGTTCGGGAACTTGTTGGGCGGCAGGATGTTGCGCCCGTCCTCGATCGGCGTGCCGTACGGCACCGGCGGACCGCGCCACGGGTTGGAGCCCACCGGGATGTAGCCGTTGGGATCGCGGCACAACTGGATCGTGGGTGCCCGCTTGCCCGGGAACTCCTGGCACGGGTAGTTGCGTGCGCCACGCACCACGGCCGGATCGTTCTGTGCGGTCTTGCAGTACATGTCGGTCGGCAGATCCCGCAGGGTCAGATCGGCCGGGGACCGGGTCTGGGTCGGCGGGAGGAATCCGGTCAGGCACGGCGGCGCATCGCCGAGGTCGACCTTGAAGTCGAGCTTGCCGCCCTCGTCGACGGGCACACCGCCTGCGACCGTGTTCAGCGCGGCCATCAGGGCCGGGAAGATCACCAGCGCCTGCTCGAGCGACTTGCTGTAGATCACGCCGATCCGGCCGAAGTTGGCCAGGTTGGCTGCCAGCACCGGGAACGTCGGGCGGATACCGCTGAACGCGGTGTTGGCCGCCTCGGTGGTGCCGGGAACGGTCTTGAGGGTGGCGCGCAGCTGCGGGTCTGCCTTGTTCACCTCACCGGTGAACCGGGCGAGCCCGTCGGCCAGCGACCGGATGTTGTCCCCGCTGCGCATCTGCGCTTCCAGGAACGGCCCGGCCTGGTCGATCAGCTGAGTGGTCTCGCCGGAACTGGCGTTGGCCTCATCGATCAGCAGGCGCGAGGACTCGATGAGCCGCGCCAGTTCGGGCCCGGATCCGTTGAACGCCTTGAACGTCTCGCGCAGCAGGTCCTGCAAGCGACTGTTTCCGATGCTGCTGACCAGCGTGTCGGCCTCGTGCAGCATGCCGGCGATGTCCTGGCCGACCCGGGTGTTCTGCTGATCGATGGTGGCACCGTTGCGCAACTTGTCGGTCGACGGTGACTCCGGCGGAATCAGATCGATGTACTGCTCACCGACGGCCGAGACGCTCTTGACCGTGTCGGTGACGTTGTCCGGGATCGCCGTGCTGCTGTTCAGCTGCATCCTGGCGACCACGCCGTCGGGGGCCAGGCCCACTGAATCCACCCGGCCGACCGTCACACCGCGGTAGGTGACGTTGGCGTTCTGGTAGATCCCGCCACCGGTGAGGAAGTTGGCGTTGACGTGATACGTGCCGATACCCACGGCAGCAGGGAGATGCAGGTAGAACAGCGAGATCGCGCCGACGGTGAGGACGGTGACGACCCCGAAGATCATCAACTGCATACGGGTCAGCCGGTCGATCATTACGGCTTCTCCTCGTGCTGGGTGGCAGTTCCGGCGGGGATCTTGAACGGGTCGGCGGCCTGCCCGGACAGGTTGGCCATCTCTCCGGTCAGCCAATCCGGCGGATTGATCACCTCGTCGAGGTGCTTCATGTTCGGGTCGAATCCACCCGTGGTGAAGATCGACTCGCCGAACCGGCGCAATGTCAGGTCGAACGTGACGAACACGTTCAGGTAGTCACCGCGGACCGCGTTGCGCAGGTACTTGTAGTGGAACGGGAACGTGGGCAGGAACTCCAGGTCCTTGATGAAATCGTCGGCGTTGTCGTTGAACGCCTTGATCACCGGATAGAGATCCTTGATGTCGGCCGCGAAATCGTCCTTGGTCGACGACAGGATCCGCGCACCCACCTCGGCGAAGCCGCGCAGCGCGGTGAACGCCTCGACGATGTTGGAGCGGTTGTCGTTGAGCACCTTGAGCGCCCCGGGCAGAGTGTCCAACGTGCGGCCCAGGTTGTCCTTGCTACGGGCCAGGATCGAGGCGAAGCGGTTCAGCCCGTCGGCCGCGGCGATGATGTCGTTGGTCTGCTGGTCCAGTGATGAGGTCAGCTCGGCCAGGCGCGGGATCAGCTCGGCGAAGCTTCCGGCCCTGCCTGCCACCGCGGCGTAGGCCTCATCGGTGATGTCCTGCAGCGCACCGAGATTGCCCTTGTTCACCACCATGCCCAACGAGGACAGCACTTCCTCGGTGGTCGGGTAGCGGCTGGTCTGCGACAGCGAGATGTTCGAGCCCTCGCGCAGCTGCCCCTGCGCCGGTTCGTCGACCGGTTCGGACAACTGCACGTGCTGAGAACCCAGCAGCGATGTCTGGGCAACGCGCGCAACGGCATTCGCCGGGAGCTTCACGTCGCCGTCCAGCGACAGCTGCACCGCGGCGTAGAAGCTGCCATCCGGACGCTGCATGGCGTCCAGGCCGGACACACTGCCCACCGTGACGTCGTCGACCATCACCGGCGAGTTCTGCGGCAGGGTCGCCACATCGGGCAACTCCACGGTGACGTTGTAGGACCCCGCCCCGTGCCCGGCCGTGCCGGGCATGTTGAGCGAGTTGAGTCCGCCGAACTGGCAGCCGGCCAGCAGCATCGCGCCGCTGCCGATCGCCAGCGTGCGTCCGCTGAACCGGGATGCCTTACCCCTCAATGCTTTACCCCTCATCATCCGCCGGCACCGGCCTCAGCAGGCGCGGGCGCAGGTCCGGGCGCGGGCCCCGGAGCGGGACCGACCCCTGTTCCGGGTGCGGGTGCGGGTGCATCCGGCGGCAGGATCAGCGAACTCAGCGTCGCGTCATGCGGGATCTGCGGCGGCGTCACTCCAGGGTTGTTCTGCCACTGCAGGTACGGCACCGGGGTCTCCGACTTGGCCTCGGTCGCCGGGGTGTCGTACATGATCTGACCCTTGTAGGCGGTGATGCTGTTGACCGGGTGGAACAGCACCGGCGGGTAGTTCATCGTGATGCGGCGCAGCACCGGACCCATCCGCTGCCTGCAGATCTCGGCGCGCTTGTAGTTGTCCGGGTTGGCGCCGATGTCGAAGGTGCCACCACAGATGAACTGCGTCGGGTTGGCGAAGTTGGGCAGTGACAGCAGACCACCGACGGTGCCCTGGGCCGGGTTGTAGATGTTGTAGAAGTTCGCCAGACCATTCGGCGTGACGTGCAGGATCTGCTCGATGTCGTCGCTATGGTCGGTGAGGATCTGGGTGAAGTCCGCCAGCTTGCCCACCTGGGCGATCAGCGCGTCGTTGTTCTCGTTCAGGAATCCGCGGACATCGCCCAGTGCCTGGTTCAGCGTGCCCAGCGTCTGATCGAGACCGTTGGAGCTGTCGGCCAGTACCTGCGACACCGATGCCACGTGATTGGTGAACTGCACGATCTGTTCGTTGCTGTTGGACAACGCGTTGACGAGGACCTGAAGGTTCTTCACCGTGCCGAACAGATCGGTGCGGGAATCACCCAACCGGCCCGCGGTCTGGGACAACTCCCGCAGTGCGTTGCGGAACGAGTCGCCGTTGCCGTCGAACGTGGTGGCGGCCTGGTCGACGAAGGCCGCGATCGGACCCTGGACCGAGTTGGCCTGCGGCCCGAGTTGCGAACTGAGCTGCGTGAGTTGCTCTTTGACCTCGTCCCATTCGACCGGGACACCGGTGCGGTCCAGCCCGATCGACGCGCCGTCGGCCATCACGTCGCCTTCGGTGTAGGCCGGCGTCAGCTGAATGAACCTGGCCGACACCAGGTTCGGCGAGAGGATCAGCGCCTTGGCATCGGCGGGGACCTTGATGCCGCGGTCGAGGGTCATCTCGATCTTGACATCCGAGGGCCGCGGCTCGATCGAGTCGATCGTGCCGACCGGCACACCGACGATCCGAACCTCGTCGCCGGGGTACAGGCCGACAGCGTTCGTGAAGTACGCCGTGAGCTTGGGACCCGTCCGCGACGGCCACACCTGGTACACGCCGACGGCGAGCACCGCCAGCAGCAACACGGCCAGGCCGATGCGCATCCACCGGTTACGACCGGACGACACCGAACTCTCTTGGGTCATGGCGATTTCGGCCTAACGATCGTGCGTTCGGAGATGTATCCACGCAGCATGTCGGCGAGGCTGTCGGGCAGCTTCCCCGGCTGGAAGTAGGTATCGAGCAGCACCTCGGACATCGACGCGGGCGGCAGGCCGTACAGGTTGATGTTGAAGCCCGGACCGTTGCCGACCACCTCGGCGAGCGTGGTCGCGTACGGCGGCAGTCGGCGCAAGGCCTCGCCGATGTGCTCCTTGCGCTCCAGCAGGTTGTCCATCACCAGGTTGAGCTTCTCAAGCGCCGGCTTGAACTCCTTGCGGTTGTCGGCGACGAATCCCGAGAGCTGCCTGGACACGTCGTCGATGCCGGCGATGAGATTGCTCAGCGCCTGCCTGCGCTCGTCGAGCGCGGCGAAGAGCTGGTTGCCGTCGGTGACCAGCTGGTTGACCTGGCCTGCGCGCGAAGCCAGCAGATCCGAAACCCGCTTGGCGTGCGCAAGCAATCCTTCGAGAGCCTCATCGCGCTTGTTGATGCTGCGCGACAGGTTGGCCACACCGTCCAGCGCACCCCGCAATTGCGGTGTGGCATCGCGCAGGGTGTCGGTCAAGGTCGACAGGGCCTGCTCGAACTTCGGCTTGTCCAGTTCGGAGACGTTCTGCCCCAGGTCCTGCAGGGCCGTGTTGAGCGTGTAGGGAGTCGTGGTGCGCCCCAACGGGATCACCGTCGAGGACCCGCTGCCCTTCGGCGTCACCGAAAGCGACTTCTGCCCCAGCACGGTTTCGGTCTTGATCGCCACCAGTGACTGATCGCCGATCTTGATGTTGCGATCCACGGTGAAGCTGACCTTGGCGGTGTCACCGGCCAGCGCCACTCCCGTGACCTTGCCGACCGCGATGCCGGAGACGTTGACGTCGTTGCCCGGGTCGATCCCGCCGGCGTCGCTGAAATACGCCTCGTACTTCTTGCCCTGTGGGAAGAAGGGAAGCCCCGTGTAGCCGAAGGACACCAGCACCACACATGCCACCAGGGCGATGCCGAAGATCCCGGTGCGTAGCGCTGTGTCGCCGTCGCGCTTAGCCATTCTCCGAGCACCTCCCCTTCGACGGGTCCGGCGGGCCGCCGAACGGAATCAGGATGTCGCTACCGGCCGGTCCGTTGACCTTCATCCGGATCGAGCAGTAGTAGATGTTGAAGAACGAGCCGTAGGCACCAAGTCCGTTGAGCCGCAGGTAGTTCTCGGCCAGCGGTTCGATCACCTTGTTGACGTCGGCCTTGCGTTCGTCCATCCGCTGGGCGAACGGCCGCGCGTTCTCGATGACGGCCTGCAGCGGGCGACGCGACTTGTCCAGCATGTCGGTCAGGTCGTTCTCGGCCGAGGCCAGCGGTGCGATGGCGCCGGCGATCGGGTCGCGCCCCTCCGACAGGCCGGAGATCAGCTTCTGCAATTCGTCGACGCTGGAATCGAACTGCGCACCCTTGTCGTCGACGGTGCCCAGCACGGTGTTGAGGTTGGTGATCACATCACCGATCAGCTGGTCGCGGGCGGCCAGGTTCTGGGTGAATGCGCTCGTGCTGGTGAGCATGTTCGCCAGCGCTCCACCCTGGCCCTGCAGCATCTCGATGATCGCGTTGGAGATCTCGTTGACCTTGTTGCCGTCAAGGCCTTTCATCACCGGCCGCAGTCCGCCCAGCAGCGCGTCGAGATCGAGCGCCGGCTGGGTGTTCTGCTGCGGGATGGTCGCTCCGGCCGGAAGCTTGCGCAGTTCGCCGGGACCCGACGTGATCTCCAGATACCGGTCACCGACCAGGTTCTCGTAGCGCACCTTGGCCTGGCTCGACGTGTAGAGCTGGTAGCGCTTGTTGAGGTCGAACTTCACGTCGACCGTGTTGTCCGGGTTCAGCTTGACGTCGTTGACCGTGCCGACCGGCACGCCCGCGATGCGGACGTCCTGGCCTGCCTTCAGTCGCGAAGCCTGGCTGAAGGTGGCGTGGTAGCTGTTCTCCGAGGCGAACCGGAATTCGCCGAACACCACGACCAGCATGGCCGCCACCAAGAGCATGGCGATGGTGAAGATGCTGACCTTGAGCATGGTCCGGTCAGTACGCGCACTGGACGCCATCAGTGCCCTCGGTTCTTCGCGCAAGCGCTCATCAGAAGCGATCCCTCTCCGCGAATGCGCCGTTGAACAGGAATTGCAGCGTCGCCGGGGCGTCGAACTGCACCTCGGTGTTCGGCTGGAACGGCACGTAGGCGTTGTCGGTCACCAGGAACGGCGAGTGGTACCAGCTACCGCCGAACTGCTTCGACGGCACATCCGGAAGGCCACGGCAGTTGGGGCCGCCCGAGGCGTTCACGATCGGCAGGCTCTCCGGGTAGGTGTACGCCGGGGCGCCGGGCAGGAAGTTCGACGACACAAACAGACCGGGCCGGATACCACCGATGATGGGCGCGAACCGGTCCACACCGACCGACACACCCTTGAGCACACAGCCGAACTCGGGTGAGTAGTCGCTGGCCACCTTCAACGGGGCCCGCAGCCGCTGGATGGCGGCGATGTAGTCGTCGGCGGCCGGCTGCAGGGTCGCGGTGCCGTTGTTCGCCAGGCCGGTCGCGGCCAGCAGCGTGGCGTTGAGGTTGGTCTTCTCGTCGACGATCGTCTTGTTCAGGGCGGGCACGTTCTCGACGATGCGGGCCAGGTCCGGCCCGGCATCACCGTAGATGTTGGCTACCGCGGCGGCCTTTGCGAAGTCGTCGCGCAGGGTCGGCAACTTCGGATTGATCTGCGCCAGATAGCCGTTGAGTCCCGTGAGGGCCGCACCGAGATCGTCCCCGTGGCCGCGCAGGCCCTCGCCGAGAGCGGTGAGAGTGGCGTTCAGGCTGACCGGGTCGATCTTGTTGAGCACATCCGACAGCGTCTGGAAGAGCGTGTTGACCTCGAGCTGTACATCCTTGGCGGCCACCGTGCTACCCGGACGCAGCGACGTCGGCTGCGGCTCAGCAGGCGGCTGGAACTCCACGGACTTCGCACCGAAGATCGTGTTGCCCGCGATCCGCACGGTGGCGTTGGAGGGGATGTAGCGCATCTCCCCGCGCTTGATGGACAGCGTCAGCTTCGCCTCGCTGCCGGCGTACGCGATGTCGGTGACCTTGCCGATCTGGATGCCGCGGTACTTCACCTTGGCGTCGCGCTCCATCACCAGGCCGGCCCGCGGCGCGGTCAGGCTGACGGTGTCGGTCGGTGTGAAGGCGGCTGTGTAGGACAGGTAGGTGAAGACCACGGCGGCGGCCAGGATCGCCGCCAGGATCGCAGCGGCGATCCTGACATGACGACGGTGCTTGGAGGGTGCGTCTGTCATAGGAATTCCTGCCACCTACCCGGAAAGGTTGAAGTTGCCGGACGCGCCGTAGACGGCCAGGGAGATGAACAGCGTGATGGTGACGACGACGATCAGTGAGGTGCGCACGGCCTGACCGACCGCGATGCCCACGCCGACCGGTCCGCCGGATGCGTTGTAGCCGTAATAGGTATGCACCAGCATCACCGCGATCGCCATCACGATCGCCTGCAGGAACGACCAGAGCAGGTCGCTGGGTATCAGGAACGTATTGAAGTAGTGGTCGTACAGACCCGCCGACTGACCGTTGATGAACACCGTGGTGAACCTCGCGGCGAAGAACGCGGCCAGCACCGACAGTGAGTACAGCGGCACGATTGCGATCAGGCCGGCCAGCAATCGGGTCGAGACCAGATAGGACACCGCATGGACCGCCATCGCTTCGACGGCGTCGATCTCCTCGGCCACCCGCATCGCGCCGAGCTGAGCGGTTGCGCCCGCGCCGATCGTGGCGGCCAGGGCGATACCGGCGATCACCGGTGCCACGATGCGCACGTTGAGGAACGCCGACAGGAAGCCGGTCAGGGCCTCGATGCCGATGTTGCCCAGCGACGAATAACCCTGCACCGCGATCACACCGCCGGAGGCCAGGGTGAGGAAAGCCGCGACGCCGACCGTTCCGCCGATCATCACCAGGGCGCCTGCGCCCATGGTCATCTCGGCTACCAGGCGGATGGTCTCCTTGCGGTAGCGGTTGATGGCGTTCGGCAGGTACCGCATGGTCTCGCCGTAGAACAGCGCCTGCTCGCCGACGTTGTCGACGACCTTGGGTACGCCGCGGAACAGCCGGCGGAAGCGGAGAGTGGCGTCATAGCTCATCGCACGAGCACCCGGACCCCGATGGCCGTCATGATCACGTTGATCACGAACAGGCAGATGAAGGCGTAGACCACCGTTTCGTTCACAGCGTTACCGACACCCTTCGGGCCTCCTTTTACTGTCAACCCGCGGTAGCACCCGACCAGGCCGGCGACCACGCCGAACAACAGCGCCTTGATCTCGGCGAGCACGAGCTCGCCGAGGCCGGTCAGCACCGTCAGGCCGTTGATGAAGGAACCCGGGTTGACGCCCTGCAGGAACACTGAGAAGACATAGCCACCGGCGAGGCCGATCGCGCAGACCAGACCGTTGAGCAGCAGCGCCACGAACGTCGAGGCCAGCACGCGGGGCACGACCAGTCGCTGGATCGGATCGATGCCCAGCACGCGCATGGCGTCGATCTCTTCGCGGATGGTGCGGGCGCCCAGGTCGGCGCAGATCGCCGTGGCGCCCGCGCCGGCCACCACCAGCACGGTCACCACCGGACCGAGCTGGGTGATGGTGCCGAAGGCGGTGCCCGCGCCGGAGAGGTCGGCGGCACCGATCTCGCGAAGGAGGATGTTGAGGGTAAACGCGACCAAGACCGTGAACGGGATGGCGACCAGCAAGGTCGGCACCAACGAGACCCGGGCGATCATCCAGGTCTGATCCAGAAACTCTTTGAACTGGAACGGTCGACGGAACATCTTGGCGAAGGTGTCCAAGGACATCTCGACGAAGCCGCCCACGGCCCGGGCCGGAACCGCAAGCTGTTCGATCAACCTGGGCTCCGTTCTCGGGGTACTCGGGTGGGGGAAATTCCGCGGAAACTCGCGTTAGCGAAAGTTTGACGGCCACGTGACGTGACCGCTCTCCCACCCCTTGGTCTTACGGTGCTCTTAGTGAGCCGGATCATACTAACTAGAACATGTTCGCAGTGTCAAAGAATTCAAAATCCTCATGTCGGACGCCGTTTTTGCAGCTCAGGGCGTACCGCACCAACATTGAGTTAGAACACGTTCTACACATGTCGAGCGACGGTCAACGAGACCGTCAGTCTCGTGAATCCATCAGCTCAGTGGCCGAGAATCCACGCCCCAGGTCACGATCAGCAAAGTAATCGTGCAACGTCCCGCTGAGGTCTGCCGGGTTCCAGGCATCGGAGTCCGCAGTGAAATGCTTCTCCGCTGTGGGCGGCGCGACCAACGTGACAGTTGGACCATAGACGATGAACAGCTGACCGTTGACGGCTTCGGACGCGGGCGCGGCCAGGAATCGCACCAGGGTGACGACGTGGTCGGTCGACAACGGGTCGACCTGCCCTTCGGGTGCGTCACCGAAGACGCCCGCGGTCATGGCGGTGCGGGCCCGCGGCGCGATCGCGTTGGCCCGGACACCGAAGCGCTCCAGGGCCCGGGCGGCCGACACCGTGAGCGCGGTGATGCCCGCCTTGGCGGCGCCGTAGTTGGGCTGACCGACCGGACCCGACAGCCCGGCCTCCGACGAGGTGTTGATGATCCGGCCGTAGACCGTGCCGTCCCCCGCCTTGGCCTTGTTGCGCCAGTAGACGGCGGCATTGCGGGTCAACAGGAAGTGGCCGCGCAGGTGCACCGCGATGACCGCGTCCCACTCCTCGTCGCTCATGTTGAACAGGATCCGGTCGCGGGTGATGCCCGCGTTGTTGACGACGATGTCCAGGCCACCCAGACCGTCGGCGGTGGCGACCAGCTCATCGGCGGTCGAGCGCGCGCTGATGTCCCCGGCGACGGCGACGCCCTTGGAGCCGGCGGCCGCGATCTCGTCGAGGACGTCAGAGGACTCCAGTGCGCCGGCCATGTCGTTGACCACCACGGTCGCCCCGGCCCTAGCCAGGTCGACGGCCTCGGCGCGGCCCAAGCCCGCGGCGGCACCAGTGACCACCGCCACTTTTCCGGACAGATCAATCTGAGCGTCGGTGGTCATTTCGCTCCTCGCGTGCGCGGCATGATTTATGAATACCTCTAGTCTTTTCGGATCAGGGCTGCCCGGGGGCATTCGGCGATGGACTGCTCGGCCAGATCCTCCTGGTCGGCAGGCACCGGATCGGACTTGACCACGGCATAGTCGTCGTCATCAAGATCGAACAAATCGGGGGCAATACCCACGCACACCGCATTGCCTTCGCAGCGATCACGGTCCACTTCAACTCGCATGGCGACCTCCTCACAACGTGTGTACGCACGGGGCTGCGTGCGCGCAGCCACAGAATACGACCACACCTGACGGATACCAGTCCTGCACCGGCCTGGATCCTAAGACTAGAACGTGTTACAACCAGGTGAGAACTCAGGTCTATCAAGCAGTGAGGATGCAGGCGAATGCGGATCGGTTACACCCCCGAGCAGGAGGAGCTGCGCCGCGAGTTGCGCGCGTATTTCTCCAAGTTGATGACGCCCGAGCGCGTCGAGGCACTCAACTCGTCCGAGGGCGAGATGGGTCGTGGCACCGTCTACCGCGACACCGTCGCGCAGATGGGCAAGGACGGCTGGCTGACCCTGAGCTGGCCAGAAGAGTTCGGCGGCCAGGCCCGCCCGCCGATGGACGGGCTGATCTTCACCGACGAGGCCGCGATCGCCGGCGCCCCGGTGCCGTTCCTGACGATCAACAGCGTCGCGCCGACGATCATGCACTTCGGCACCGAGGAGCAGAAGAAGTTCTACCTGCCCAAGATCGCCGCGGGCGAGCTGCACTTCTCGATCGGCTACTCCGAGCCCGGCGCGGGCACCGACCTGGCCGCGCTGCGGACCACCGCGGTGCGCGACGGCGATGACTATGTGGTCAACGGCCAGAAGATGTGGACCAGCCTGATCGCCTACGCCGACTACGTGTGGCTGGCGGTACGCACGAACCCCGAGGCCAAGAAGCACCGCGGCATCTCGATGCTGATCATGCCGACCACCGCCGAGGGCTTCTCCTGGACGCCGGTGCACACCATGTCCGGTGTGGACACCAGCGCCACCTATTACCAGGACGTGCGCATCCCGGCGACCAACCTGGTCGGCGAGGAGAACGCCGGCTGGAAGCTCGTGACCAACCAGCTGAATCATGAGCGGGTGGCTCTCGTTTCTTCACAGCCGATCTACGTCGCGCTGGACGGGGTCCGCGAGTGGGCCCAGAACACCAAGGACGTGCACGGCAAGCGGATCATCGACTCCGAGTGGGTGCAGTTGAACCTGGCCCGGGTGCACGCCAAGGCCGAGGTACTCAAGCTGATCAACTGGGAGCTGGCGTCTGCCACCTCCGCCCCCTCTCCCGCGGATGCGTCGGCGGCCAAGGTGTACGGCACCGAGCTGGCCACCGAGGCCTACCGCCTACTGATGGAGGTGCTTGGCACCTCGGCGACGCTGCGCCCGGACAGCAAGGGTGCGCTGCTGCGTGGCCGCATCGAGCGGTTCCACCGGTCGGCGCTGATCCTGACCTTCGGCGGCGGCACCAACGAGATTCAGCGTGACATCATCGGCATGGTCGCGCTCGGCCTGCCCCGAGTGAACCGGTAAGGACGGCACACCAATGGATTTCAAGACGACCGAAGAGGCCGCCGACCTGGGTGGCTTGGTGCGCACGATCACCGAATCGGTGTGCACGCCCGAACGCCAGCGTGAGCTCGACGGGCTCGAGCAGCGATTCGACGCCAATCTGTGGGCCAAGCTGGTCGAGGCCGACGTCCTGTCGGCCGCGGCGCCGGAGTCGGTGGGCGGTGGTGGCTTGGGCGTGCTCGAGCAGGCCGCCGTGCTGACCGCGCTGGGCCGCCAGCTGGCTGCCGTGCCCTACCTGAACTCGGTGGTGCTGGGCGCGGGCGCGCTGGCCGCGTTCGGGTCCGAGGAGCTGCGCACCGAGTGGGCGCAACCCGCGGTGGCCGGCGACAAGATCCTCGCCATCGCGCTGGACGGCGAAATGGGTCAGGGGCCGGTGCAGGCCACTTCTTCAGAGGGGCCTGACGGCCGAAGCTACAAGCTCACCGGCTCTCGCACCCAGGTGAACTACGGACCGGTGGCCGACGCGTTCCTGGTTCCGGCCGAAACCGATTCCGGGGTCGGCGTTTTCCTGGTCGCCAAGGACGACCCGGGTGTCACGGTGACCGCGCTGAGCACGACCGGCAAGGGCAGCGTGGCCCATCTGGAGCTGCAGGGCACCACGGTCGACGCCGCCCGCCTCCTCGGTGGCGCGGAGGTAGCGCAGTGGCTCACCACGTATTCGGCGTTGGGCCACAGTGCCTTCCAGCTCGGCGTGCTGGAGCGGGCACTGGAGCTGACGTCCGAATATGCCCGCGAGCGTGAGCAGTTCGACCGCCCGATCGGCAGCTTCCAGGCGGTCTCGTCCCGGCTGGCCGACGGCTACATCGACGTCAAGGGCCTGCGCCTGACGCTGACCCAGGCCGCCTGGCGGTTGTCCGAGGACCTGCCCGCCGACATCGATGTCGCCAGTGCCGCGTTCTGGGCTGCCGAGGCCGGCCACCGCGTCGCGCACACCGCGGTGCACGTGCACGGTGGCGTCGGCATCGACACGGACCACCCGGTGCACCGGTACTTCCTGGCCGCCAAGCAGACCGAGTTCGGTGTCGGCGGGGCGACAGGGCAGCTGCTGCGCATCGGCCGCGAACTCGCGGACACACCGGTCTAGGGATGGGGGGTCCAACCGCCGGGCCGACGGTCACCGAGCTGCTGGTCCCGCTGGCCGAGGTCACCGACCGTGGCCTCTACCAAGAGGATTCGTTCGTCAGCTGGGCCGACCACATCGCCGCCGGTGCGCAACTGGCCGCGGCGCTGCGGGCACGGTTGGACCCCTCCAAACCCCCGCACGTCGGGGCACTCCTCGGCAACACCACATTCTTCTCCAGCCTCCTGGTGGCCGCGGGCCTGAGCGGACTGGTGCCCGTCGGGCTCAACCAGACCCGCCGCGGTGAGGCACTGGCCCGCGATATCGCCAAGGCCGACTGCCAGCTGGTACTGGCCGACAATCCCGACGCGGTACCCCCCGGGGTGGATTTCATCGATGTCGAATCTGCCGACTGGGCCGCCGAACTCGCGTCGTATCGGGACATCCCGGTGACGTTCGCCGATCTGTCGGCCGACGACCTGTTCATGCTCATCTTCACCTCGGGGACCAGTGGCGATCCCAAGGCTGTACGGGTCACCCACGACAAGGTGGCGTTTCCGGGCCGGATGCTGGCCGACCGCTTCGGGCTGGGTCCGGCCGACACCGTGTACCTGTCGATGCCGCTGTTCCACTCCAACGCGATCATGGCCGGCTGGGCCGTCGCCGCCGCGGCCGGCGCGTCGATCGCATTGCGGCGCAAGTTCTCCGCCTCCGGCTTCATTCCCGACATCCGCCGCTTCGGCGCCACCTACGCCAACTACGTCGGCAAGCCGCTGTCCTACATCCTGGCGACCGAACCCGCACCCGACGATGCCGACAATCCGCTGCGGTTCCTCTACGGCAACGAGGGTGCGCCGCGGGATCTGGGCCGGTTCGCCGAGCGGTTCGGGGTGACGGTGGTCGACGGATTCGGTTCCAGCGAAGGCGGTGTGGCGATCGCCCGCACTCCCGACACCCCCGAAGGCGCCCTCGGGCCGCTCACCGACCAGGTGGCGATCGTCGACGTCGACACCGGCGAGCCGTGCCCGCCCGGAGTGGTCGGCGAGTTGGTGAACCCGACCGGCGCGGGCTGGTTCCGCGGCTACTACAACGATCCCGAAGCCGAAGCCGACCGCATGGCCGGCGGTGTCTACCACACCGGCGATCTGGCCTACCTCGACGAGAACGGCTACGCGCACTTCGCCGGGCGGCTCGGCGACTGGATGCGGGTCGACGGCGAGAACCTGGGAACCGCGCCGATCGAGCGAATCCTGTCGCGCCACCCCGACGTCGCCGAGGTCGCGGTGTACCCGATCCCCGACCCCGATGTGGGCGATCAGGTGATGGCCGCGCTGGTGCTGACGGCGGGCACGCCGTTCGACATCGACAGCTTCGGGAAATTTCTTCATGAGCAGCCCGACCTGGGACCCAAGCAGTGGCCGTCGTATGTCCGGGTCGGCACCGAGTTGCCACGTACCGAGACGTTCAAGGTGATCAAGCGGCAGTTGTCGGCCGAGGCCACCGAGTGCGCGGACCCGGTCTGGCCGATCCCCCGCTAGCCCGCACCTGCGCGGCACCCACGCCGACCATTTCGATACCATTGGCATCGAAACATGGGAGGCGTCAGCATGCACATCGCAGTGACCGGGGGCACCGGCTATCTCGGAGCCCACACCGTCCGGGGCCTGCTGGCCGCGGGCCATCGAATCCGCCTGCTGGTCGCGCCGGGTTGCGGTGACGACGACGTGATCGGCCACCTCGCCGCGCTCGGTGAGATGTCGGTGCTCGAAGGCGACATCCGGGACAGCGACAGCGTCGGGGACCTGCTGTCGGGGTGCGACGCCCTGATCCATGCCGCAGGCATCGTCGGCACCGATCGCCGGCGCGAACAACTGATGTGGGAGATCAACGCGCACGCGACCGAGACCGTGCTGAACCGTGCCGTCGAGGCCGGGCTCGATCCGATCGTCTCGGTCAGCAGCTACAGCTCACTGTTCCCGCCGCCGGACGGCGTGATCACCGCCGACACCCCGCCGGCGTCTGGCCGCAGCCCCTACGCCCAGACCAAGGCCTATGCCGATCGGGTGGCCCGACGACTGCAGGACTCCGGGGCCCCGGTGGTGGTCACCTACCCGTCGAGCGTGGTGGGTCCGGCCTATTTCACCGCGGCCGGGGTCACCGAGCGCGGCTGGGCACCGATCGCCAAGGCCGGTCTGGCGCCCCGGATGACCGGCGGCATGCAGATGATCGACGTGCGCGATGTCGCGCTGGTGCACGAGCGGCTCATGGTGCCCGGGCGCGGACCCAAGCGCTACGTCTGCGGCGGCGTGATGGTGTCGTTCAACGAGATGATCGATGTGCTCGAACAGGGCGCTGGGCGCAACATCCGTCGAATCCCGTTGCCGGGTAGCCTTTTCCGGGGCATCGGCTGGTGCTCGGATCTGCTCGGCGGGGTGCTTCCGCTCGGTGACGGGATCAGCCACGAGGCGGCGCTGCTGCTCACCGCCGCCACCCCCACCGACGACCGGAGCACGCTCGCCGATCTGGGCATCGAGGCATGGCGGTCGCCGCAGGACGCCATGTTGGCCTCATTCGGCAGGTGACACACCCAGGGCCTGGCTGAGCAGCCGCACCAGCCGCTGCTGCAGTTCGGGCGAATCGTCGTCGGTCGCCACCGTGGTGGTGAACAGCGCCGCCCCGGCCGCCATGGACAACGCAGCCCTGGCTTCGGCTTCCGTCCCGTATCCCCTGGCCGCGAACATCTCGATCGCCGGCCCGCTGAACCCGTCCCACAGCGCTTTGCGCAGCGCGGCGTTCTCACGCAGCGCCAGCAGCAGTCCGGGCACCGCCTCACTCACATCGGGACGGCTGAACAACTGATGGCTGCCGCGCACCACCCAGTCGATCCAGCCGGCCAGATCGGTGCCGGAAAACGGTGACATGTCGGGTGATTCGCCGAGTATCGCGTGCAGCACCAACTCGGCCTTCGACGACCACCGCCGGTTCAGGCTGGACCTGCCGACCCCGGAACGCGCCGCGACCAGCCGAACGCTCAGGTCGTCCCAGCCCACCTCGACCAGCAGCTCACGCGTGGCCGCGAGCACCCGCTCGTCGATCGACGTGTCGCGTGGTCGCCCGGCCATTCCCCGATTCAACCGCATGGTGGCGCGGGTAGCGTCGGAGACGTGGGCTACCGGGAACACCGTCCGTCGCCACGACTCGGCGAGTTCGTGGAGTGTCGGTGGGTCCGCACGGGCGCGGCAGAACCCGGTCGGATACTGCCCGACGGCTGCATGGACCTGATCCAGATGGACGACCGGATCGTCGTGGCCGGCCCCGACACCACGGCGTTCATCGCCGCGGGCGGCCGCGATCCGGTGCAGGGTTTGCGGTTTCGGCCCGGAGCCCTGCCGCGCCTACTCGGCGTCCCAGCCTGCGAACTGCGCGACACCCGGGTCGACCTGAGTGAACTGCGCCCGATCGAGCGGGGCGGCTCACTCGAAGAGCTCGCCGAAACGCTGGCCTCGGAACAGCCCCGCACCGAGACCGCCCCCTGGCCGCTGCAGGCACTACGGGATATCACGCGCCGGCTGGCCGCCGGCGAATCCGTCACTACGACAGCGCGCCAAGCCGGTTGGTCGAACCGGACGATGCAGAGGCAGTGCGCGGCGGTCTACGGATACGGGCCGGCGACGCTGCGCCGCATTCTCCGGTTCCGCCGTGCGGTCGGGCTGATCGACACTGGCCTGAGCGCCACGGCGGTCGCAGCGCGGGCCGGCTATGCCGACCAGCCCCACCTGCATCGCGAGGTCCGCGCCCTGGCCGGGGTGCCATGGCGTCAGCTCCGTCAGCTTCCCGATGCCGCGAACAGGTCCACCGAGGTCCCGTCGGGATCTTCGACGGTGGCATAACGCTGTCCCCATGGCGCGTCGAAGGGCTTGAGCGTTCCCGGGTGCCCGGCGGCGGTGAGTCGCTCGTAGAGCGCGTCGACGTCGGCGGGCGCGTCGAGCCCGAAGGCCAGCGCCACCCGTCCGGCTCCCGCCGGGGGCGACCAACCGGGATGCATTCCGGCGATCACCTCCTCGGTGTCGAACGCGAGACAGTTTCCGCCCGGCAACGCCACCTCGACGTGCGGCCCGTCGGGCCGGGGAACCGGCAGGCCGAGCAGCCGATAGAAGTCCAGGGATCGGGGCAGGTCTCTGGTGACGATCTCGACGACCACCGAGTTCAGTTTCAAGGGCATACCCGCAGGTTAGGGTGCTGGACCGGGCAAAGTCGTGAACAGATCGGACAAGGTGTGCCTTTGTCGGACCGCCGGTACCGAGTAGGTTTGGCTTGACTGTTAGTTACTTGCCAGTAGGGAGTCCCCGATGCCCGCTCCGTCCGCCGCCGACTTCGCCCGACTGCGCGCGCTCGTCGCCATCGACGACGTCGGCGCCCGGCAGTCCAAGCCGATCGACGAGGTGTTCACCGGCAAAGAGCTGACCACCATCCCGGTCGGCACTGCCGAGGACGTCGCCGCGGCATTCGTCAAAGCGCGCGCCGCGCAGGCCCTGTGGGCCAAACGACCGGTCAAGGAACGCGCGGCCGTCATCGAGCGCTTCGGCGAACTGGTGGCCCGCAATCGCGACTTCCTGATGGATGTCGCCCAGGCCGAGACCGGCAAGGCCCGTTCGGCCGCGCAGGAAGAGATCGTCGACATGATCCTCAACTCGCGCTACTACGCGCGCGAGGCGACGAAACTGCTCTCCCCCAAACGCGTTCAGGGCCTGCTGCCCGGCATCGTCAAGACCGTGGTCAACCACCACCCCAAGGGCGTCATCGGGGTCATCTCGCCATGGAATTACCCGATGGCCCTGTCGATCTCGGACTCCATCCCAGCCCTGCTGGCCGGGAACGCCGTGGTGGTCAAACCCGACAGCCAGACCCCGTACTGCACGCTGGCCAATGCCGAACTGCTGTATCAGGCGGGCCTGCCGCGCGATGTGTTCGCGGTGGTTCCCGGACCGGGTTCGGTGGTCGGCACCGCGATCGTCGAGAACTGCGATTACCTGATGTTCACCGGTTCCACCGCGACCGGCCGGTCCCTTGCCGAACAGTGCGGCCGCCGGCTGATCGGCTTCTCCGCCGAACTCGGTGGCAAGAACCCGATGATCGTCACCAAGGGCGCCAACCTCGACGTGGCCGCCAAGGCCGCGACCCGTGCCTGCTACTCCAACGCAGGGCAGCTGTGCATCTCGATCGAGCGGATCTACGTCGACCGGGAGGTCGCCGACGAGTTCACCGCCAAATTCGGCGAGCAGGTGCGCAACATGAACCTGGCGGCCACCTACGACTTCACCGCCGACATGGGCAGTCTGATCTCCGAAGATCAGGTCAAGACCGTCTCCGGCCACGTCGATGACGCAAAGGTCAAGGGCGCCACAGTGGTTGCCGGCGGCAATGCGCGCCCCGACATCGGCCCGCTGTTCTTCGAGCCGACGGTGCTCACCGGTGTCACCGACGAGATGGAATGCGCGCGCAACGAGACCTTCGGCCCGCTGGTGTCGATCTACCCCGTCGACTCGGTGGAGGAGGCCATCGCGAAGGCCAACGACACCGAGTACGGCCTGAACGCCAGCGTGTGGGCCGGATCGAAGTCCGAAGGTGAGGCGATCGCGGCCCGGATCCAGGCCGGCACGGTAAACGTCGACGAAGGCTACGCCCTGGCCTGGGGCAGCACCGCGGCACCGATGGGCGGGATGAAGGCCTCGGGGGTCGGGCGCAGGCACGGTGCCGACGGCATCCTCAAATACACCGAGTCGCAGACCGTCTCCACCGCACGGGTGATCAACCTCGATCCCCCGCTGGGGATTTCGCAGACGTTCTGGCAGAAGGCGCTGACCCCGATGATCCAGGCGGTGCAGAAGCTGCCCGGTCGGTAGTTCTCGGTGCCGTCTCCTCCTAGGTCACGGGACGACGAGCGACGACCGCGAAGTTCAGCGGGATCCTCGGCGTTCCAGGCGGCAGGGTCCAGCCTTCGGTGCAGGGCACGAGAGCAGGGAACGCCGGCCAGTCCATGTAGGGCAGTTCGGCGAATGCCTCGACGACGAGCCCGGCCTGCAGCAACGCCGTGACTACTTCGGCCAGGTCATGACGCCACTCATGGTTGCGCACATGGGCGACCTTTCCGGCCGAGTTCTCGGTGTAAGTCCCTGCGTCGTCGTAGGTTCGGGCACCGCCACCACTGAGATAGTCGTCGGTGACATCCCACGGTTCGAAGTCCATCGCACCGAGGAGTGGATGATCGTCGCGGATCAGGAACACCCCGCCCGGTTCGAGCAGATCGTGGATCGACCGGGCCCAGTTGGCGAGTTCGGGCAGCCACACGATGGTCCCGGCACTGGTCACCACGGTCTCGAAGCGTCGCTGGACCAACGTCGACGCGAACCGCGCGTCGCCCTCGACCCAGGTGATCTCACGGCCGTCGGCCTCGGCGATCCTGGCCGCGTGCCGCAGCGAGTTCGGTGACAGGTCGACGCCGTGCACATCGCGCGCTCCCAGCCTCGCCCAGGACACGGTGTCGGTACCGATGTGGCATTGCAGGTGCAACAGCGAACGGTCCGTCACCCCGGCTTGCGGAAGGTGCGGCGCCAGCACCTCGAGGTCGTTGAGCACGACCCGCGAGATGTCGGTGGGGTCGGCCAGAAACCCTGCCACGTCATACATCTGGGACCGCGCGTGGACATCTGCCCGGTCGTCCCAATTGGCACGGTTCGCGGCAAGCGCGTCCACTTCGTTCACCGTCTCGACCCTACCGGCGAGGGCCGAAACACATCGAGCCTGCGGTCAGATCGCGAAATCGTGAGAAATCGCGATCTGACCGCAGGCTCGATGCGCTGTGTGCGGACTCAGCTTTCGGCGATACCGTCGAGGCGCTTGGTGGCCGCCTCGAAACCGCTCACCAGCTCACCGATGATGTCGGCGGCAGGGCGGATCTCGTTCATCCGGCCCACGATCTGGCCGACCGGCATCGCGACCGTGGTCGGGTCATCGGAAAGGCTCATCCGCTGATGCGCCTCGCCGACCAGGATGTTCTGCAGCGGCATCGGCAGCGCTTCGGGGGCGTCCGGTGCGTCCCAGGCGTCGGTCCAGCGGCTCTTCAGGATCCGGGCAGGCTTGCCGGAGTAGATCTTCCGGCGCACGGTGTCGGCGGAGGTGGCATTCAGCAATGCCTCCTGGATCACCGAGGCACCCGACTCGCGACGCACGCCCAGGTCGTATTCGGCCGCGGTGAGGAATGCCGATCCCATCCAGACGCCCTGCGCACCGAGCGCCAGGGCCGCCGCCACCTGTCGGCCGCTGCCGATACCACCGGCAGCAAGCACCGCGGCCTTACCGTCGACAGCGTCGACGATTTCCGGCCACAACACCACCGAGCCGATCTCACCGGTGTGCCCGCCGGCCTCATGCCCCTGGGCGATCACAATGTCCACCCCGTTGGCCACGTGGCTGAGCGCATGCTTGGCGCTGCCGGCCAGCGCTGCCACCGGCACACCTGCCTCGTGAACCTGCTCGATGACGTCATTGGGCGGGGACCCCAGCGCGTTGGCGATCAGCTTGATCGGATGGCGCAACGCCACCTCGACATGGCTTCGCGCCACCGAGTGCAGCCAGCCCAGCACACCGGTGTTGTGCTCGCCCTCCGCGGGGAGCGGCGGAACGCCGAGATCGGCAAGGGTTTTCGCGACGAAGTCCCGGTGAGCCTGCGGAATCAGCTTGTCGATGTCGACTGCACTGCCCTCGGTGGGGATCTTGTTGGGCATCACCACGTCGACGCCGTACGGCTTGCCGTCGGTGTTGGCGTCCATCCAGGACAGCACGTTTTCCAGCTCGTCGGGATCGTTGAACCGCACGCAGCCCAGCACACCCATACCGCCGGCCCGGGTGACCGCGGCGGCCACCTTCTCCGACGGGGTGAAGACGAAGATCGGGTATTCGACCCCGAACCGCCGGCAGAGATCAGTCTTCATCATTTTGCTCCAACATGATTCGCGTGCACCTCGTCGGCAGCGCGCTCCTCGGTGGTGTCCTTTGCCCACCGGTAGTCGGGCTTGCCCGCGGGTGAGCGCTTGACCTCGTCGACCAGCCACAGGCTGCGCGGCACCTTGTAACCCGCGATCTCGCTGCGCACGAACGCATCGAGATCGGCCAGGGTCGGGCGGGACCCGTCGCGCGGCTGCACGACCGCGGCGACGTGCTGACCGAAGCGCTCGTCGGGCACGCCGACCACCAGCGCGTCGAACACGTCCGGGTGTCCCTTGAGCGCGGCCTCGACCTCTTCGGGGTAGATCTTCTCGCCGCCGCTGTTGATCGACACCGAGCCGCGGCCCAGCATGGTCACGCTGCCGTCGGCCTCGACCTCCGCGTAGTCACCCGGGATGGCGTAGCGGACTCCGTTGAAGGTCCGGAAGGTCTCGGCGGTCTTCTTCTCGTCCTTGAAGTAGCCGACCGGGATGTGGCCGCACTTGGCGATGATGCCGCGCACGCCCGACCCCGGGACCACCTCGTTGCCGTCCTCGTCGAGCACCTTGGTGTTCTTGTCGATGGTCACGCGCGGGCCACCGGTGTGGCTCTGCCCCTTGGCGACCACGGAGGTACCGCCGAAACCGGTCTCCGACGAACCGATCGAGTCGGTGATGATCCGGTTGGGCAGCAACTCGAGGAACTTCTCCTTGAGGCTCGTGGAGAACAGGGCTGCGGTGCTGGCCAACAGGAACAGTGACGACAGGTCGTACTCGTTGCCCGCGTCCTGGTGGGCCAACAGCGCATCGAGCAACGGCCGCGCCATCGCGTCGCCGGTGAAGAACAGCAGGTTGACCTTGTGCTCGTGGATCATCCGCCACGCCGCGTCGGCATCGAACTCCGGCATCAGCACCACGGTGTGGCCGGTGAACAAGGCCATCCAGGTGGCCGACTGGGTCGCGCCGTGGATCATCGGCGGGATGGGCAGCCGGATCATCGGCGGGTTGGCGGCGGCCTGCTTGGACAGGTCGTATTCGTCGGCGACGGGTTCGCCCGTGGCGAAGTCGGTGCCGCCGAACAGCACTCGGTAGATGTCCTCGTGACGCCACATGACGCCCTTGGGGAATCCGGTGGTGCCGCCTGTGTAGAGCAGGTAGATGTCGTCGGCACTGCGCGGGCCGAAGTCGCGCTCGGGCGAGCTGTCGGCGATGGCCGAGTAGAACTCGACGCCGCCGTACCGCTGGTAGTCGTCGTCCGACCCGTCTTCGACGACGAGGACGGTCTTGACCAAGGGCGTCTCGGGCAGCACGTTGGCCACGCGATCGGCGTACCGGCGCTCGTGGATCAGCGCGACCATGTCCGAGTTCTCGAACAGGTACTTCAGCTCACCCTCGACGTAGCGGAAGTTGACGTTGACCAGGATCGCGCCGGCCTTCACGATGCCCAGCATCCCGATCACGATCTCGATGCGGTTGCGACAGTAGAGGCCGACCTTGTCGTCCTTCTTCACACCCTGCGAGATCAGATAGTGGGCCAGGCGGTTGGCCTTCTCCTCCAACTGCGCATAGGTCAGCTGTTCGTCGCCACAGATCAGGGCGACACGGTCAGGCACAGCATCGATGGCGTGCTCGGCAAGATCGGCAATATTCAGAGCCACAGAACCTAAACTAGAACGTGTTACATTTCGATACAAGTCTGGGTTGAAAATGCAGAGAGGCTGACCCCTGTGAGCGACACCGATAAAGGGCCCGACGCCCTCATTGAGCAGCGCGGACACACCCTGATCCTGACGCTGAACCGGCCCGAGGCGCGCAACGCGCTTTCCACCGAGATGCTCTCGATCATGGTCGAGGCCTGGGACCGCGTCGACAACGATCCGGAGATCCGTACCTGCATCCTGACCGGTGCCGGCGGGTACTTCTGCGCGGGCATGGACCTCAAGGGCGCGACCAAGAAGCCGCCGGGCGATTCCTTCAAGGACGGCAGCTACGACCCGTCACGCATCGACGGTCTGCTCAAGGGCCGCCGGCTCACCAAGCCGCTGATCGCCGCGGTCGAGGGCCCGGCCATCGCGGGCGGCACCGAGATCCTGCAGGGCACCGACATCCGCGTCGCCGGGGAGAGCGCCAAGTTCGGCATCTCCGAGGCCAAGTGGAGCCTGTACCCGATGGGTGGCTCCGCGGTGCGCCTCGTCCGCCAGATTCCCTACACCATCGCGTGCGACATGCTGCTGACCGG
Source organism: Mycobacterium sp. 134 (assembly GCF_048282715.1). NCBI lineage: Bacteria > Bacillati > Actinomycetota > Actinomycetes > Mycobacteriales > Mycobacteriaceae > Mycobacterium > Mycobacterium sp. 134. The sequence goes on along the minus strand of NZ_JBLVUN010000008.1, from coordinate 883,045 downwards.
ACGGCACATCACCGCCGCCCAGGCGCTCGAGTACGGCCTGATCGGTCATGTGGTGCCGGACGGCACCGCGCTGGACAAGGCCCTGGAGATCGCCGAGGTGATCAACAACAACGGCCCGCTGGCCGTGCAGGCCATCCTCAAGACCATCCGCGAGACCGAGGGCATGCACGAGAACGAGGCGTTCAAGCCCGACACCGCCAACGGCATCCCGGTGTTCCTGTCTGCCGACGCCAAGGAGGGCCCGCTGGCCTTCAAGGAGAAGCGCGCGCCGGTTTTCCAGATGAAGTAGCCCTCGAGGCGGCCCGAAGGACGTTACGCCGCGGATTGCAGCCACTATCGAGCAGCAATCCGCGGCGTTGTCGTTGCCTGGCCCACGAAGCAAAGCTGAGGCCCTGCTCGATGTTTCGAGCAGGGCCTCAGTTTTTCAGGCTCTCAGCGCCAGTGTCCCGGCGGCGGCGGTCCCCAGTGCCCCGGCGGCGGCGGGCCCCACGGCCGCCGTGGCGGTGGTGGTCCCCAGAACCGGGGCGGAGGAGGTGGACCCCAGAACGGCGGCGGCGGTGGCGGCCCCCAGAACGGTGGGGGCGGCGGAGGTGGCGGCGGGAACTGCGGCGCCGGAACCACTGACATCACACTCGCCGGCGCCGGGGCCATTCCCAGTGCCGGTGCCGCATTCGCCTGACCAGCCATTCCCATGGCCCCGGCCAGCATCGCTCCGCCGAGCACCATTCCACTCATCACAGTTCGCCCAGGTAGATGTCGTGCCATCTCGTGCACCCCTCCAGTCGTCGCGTCGCATCCCCGATATCGCGAGACTATCTAATTAGATTGACTATGCGAAACCCGTGAGGCACTTGCACAGCGAATACTTAACTAGGACATAGGGATACACAGAGACACCGGACGTGGCCGGAAGCTAGGCCCCCACCGGCGCCGTCGGGGTGAAGACGACCGGCATGGCCTCCGGCCCGCTGACGAAGTTCGCCGGCGCAGCGGCACGTGCGCGCCGTCGGCCAGCCGCAGGTCCGGCAGGCGCTGCAACAGCCGGGACACCATGAGTCGCAGTTCCAGTCGAGCCAGCTGATTGCCCAGGCAGAAGTGGGTGCCGAAACCGAATGCCAAGTGGCTGTTGGGGTTCCGGTCGATCCGGAACTCATCCGGGTTCTCGAACACCGTTTCGTCGAAGTTGGCCGCTTCGAACATCAGCATGATCTTCTCGCCGGCCTTCAACTCGGTGCCATGGAACGTGGTGTCGGCGGTCAGGGTGCGGCACATGTTCTTCACCGGCGAGGTCCAGCGCAGCATCTCCTCGATCGCGCCGGGGAGTTTCTCCGGATCAGCCACCAACGCATCCCACTGATCACGGTGGCGCAGAAGCTGTTCCACCCCACCCGAGAGGGTGTGCCGGGTGGTCTCATCCCCACCGATGAGGATCAACAGCGTCTCCATGACGATCTCGTCGTCGGTCATCCGCTGGCCCTCGACCTCGGCGTTGACCAGGATCGAGAACAGGTCGTCCGTCGGGTTGGCCCGACGATTCTTGATCTCCTCCATGGTGAATGCCGTGTAGGCGGCGAAGGTTTCCATCAGCTTCTGGATCACGGTCTCGTCGACGTGCGACGACAGCCCGCACACCAGGTCGTCAGACCACTTCAGCAGCATGTCGCGCTCTTGGGGCAACACCCCGAGCATGTCGCCGATGACCGCCATCGGCAGCGGCGCGGCGATATCGCGCACGAAGTCGCATTCCCCGCGTTCACACACCGCATCAATCAGGGTGTCGCACAGCTTCTCGATCGAGGGCACCTTGTCCATCACGCGCTTGCGGGTGAAGCCGGAGTTGACCAGCTTGCGGCGCAACACATGTGCGGGATCATCCATGTCGATCATGTACGGCATGCCGGGCTGATCGGGCCGGATCCCACCGGTGGACGAGAACAGCTCGGGGTTCCGCTCAGCGTCGAGCAAGGCCTGATAGGTGGCGGCCGCGGCCAGTCCGTTGCGGTCGCGGAACACGGGCTCGTTGGCCCGCATCCATCGGTAGGCCTCCCGCGCGCCACCGTCGGCGTAGAAAGTGCCGTTGGTGAGGTCCACATCGGGCTTGAGCAGGACTTGGGTCACGAAATCTCCTTGGCGTCAGCAAACGTCATCTGCACATTGCGGACCGAGCTGGACAACAACGCCCGTTTGGGCAGGCCCAGGGCCGCAAGTTCTTTGGCATACGGGTGGTCCCCGAGCCGGATCCGGACCCCGCCCGGCCGGTACCGCACGCCGGAAAGCCGCATCTGGCCTTCGGTTTCGCGCAGGACGCCGTCGAGGTGGGAGAAGGTGGACTGCACCTGGGGTTTGGCGGTGAACGCCGACGGCACCGGCAGGCCCGGCTTGAAGTCCATGCCCACCGCGAGCCGGCCGTCGATGCTCACGTCGAAGCCGAACGGCCTACCGTCACGGACGGTGAAGTCCGCCAGGACTTTCGGATAGCCCCAGATCTGCCGGCCGGCCTGCAAAGTGAATTCACCGTCGACCGGAAGGTGATGCACGAACGCACCCGCCGAGCCAAGGCCGCGCAGGCCTGATTCCGCCGACCCGGGCCGGTTCACCATGACGTTGGTGCCGTACTCCAGGTACGGACCCAGATCACCGTCGATGTAGTGCATCAGCATCAGCACGACCATCGCGCGGTTCGGCCGGTGCCGATACACGCGCAGACCGCTGTAGTCGATCATGCGCTGCGCGGCGTCGGCATCGACCGAGAACATCGCCATGTGCTGTTCGGCGGCACGGATCTGCACCGGCATCGTCAACACGGTGCCGAGGACTGTGTGCTGCGAGGGTCCGGAAGCGGGCGCGCTGTGACTCACGCCATAAATCTAGAACCTCGACTAGACAGGTTGCAACAAAGTGTCTACTCATCGGGAACGAACAGACGCGGACGTACCCGGAAACGCGCTTTCAGCGGTTACCGGCGCGTCTGCTCGCACCCGGAAACGGGCCTACACGAGGGCAGCGAGATCCTTGATCTGCTCGACGGAGCGGGCACCGACGACCATCATGGTCACGCCCGAGGCCTCCCAGGCCTTGATCTGCTCCTTGACGTAGTCGAGGTTGCCGACGATCGCGGAATCATCGACCAATTCGTCGGGAATGACCTTGGCCGCTTCATCTTTGCGGTCACTGCGGAAAAGGCGAGTCACGTCCTCGACGACCTCGGCGTAACCCATACGGCGGTACACGTCGGCGTGGAAGTTGGTGTCCTCGGCGCCCATTCCGCCCATGTACAGCGCCAGGTGCGGCTTCATCAGCTCCATGATCGCGGGCCGGTCGTCGGTGACCACGACCTGCGCGGTCGCACAGATCTCGAAGGTCTCCCGGGTCCGCCGGCGCCGGGCCGGGCGAAGCCCTCGTCCAGCCACTCGTTGTACATGCCGGCGATGCGCGGCGAGTAGAAGATCGGCAGCCAGCCGTCGGCTATCTCGGCCGTCAGTGCGACGTTCTTGGGTCCCTCGGCACCCAGCATCACCGGGATGTCGGCGCGCAGCGGATGGGTTATGGGCTTGAGGTTCTTACCCAGGCCGGTGGTGCCCTCGCCGGTAAGGGGCAGCGGGTAGTGCGGGCCGTCGCTGTGCACCGGGGCCTCGCGCGCCCACACCTGGCGCAGGATGTCGATGTACTCGCGGGTGCGGGCCAGCGGCTTCGGGAACTTCGCGCCGTACCAGCCCTCGACCACCTGCGGCCCGGACACACCGAGGCCCAGGATGTGCCGGCCGCCGGAGAGGTGATCCAGCGTCAGCGCGGCCATCGCGCACGCGGTGGGGGTACGGGCGGACAACTGAATGACCGAGGTACCCAGCCGCATGCGGGTGGTCTCCCGCCCCCACCAGGCCAGCGGGGTGTACGCGTCCGAGCCCCAGGCCTCTGCGGTGAAGACGGTGTCGAAGCCCTCCGCCTCCGCGGCGGCGACGAGTTCGGCGTGGTTGGTCGGCGGCTGGGCGCCCCAGTATCCGAGTTGAAGACCCAACTTCATTAGCTCGCCTTTCCACACATGGTTGAAACCATTCTTAGAACCTGTTCTACTCGATGCTGTGACCACAGGCCAAAGCAGCCCGGTGCAGATCGACAAGCATGAGCGGCCCCTCTCGGCGCCGCTGAAGCTCTCATTCGACTACACCCGTTCAGTCGGACCGCTCCTGTCCCAGTTCTTCACCGCACTACGCGACCGACGCATCGTCGGCGTACGCGGATCAGATGGTCGGGTGCACGTACCACCCGCTGAGTATGACCCGGTCACCTACGCGGCCCTGACCGAGGTCGTGCCCGTCAGCGCGGTCGGCACGGTGCAGTCCTGGACCTGGCAGTCGACCCCGCTGGAGGGTCAGCCGCTCGACCGTCCGTTCGCGTGGGCGCTGATCAAACTCGACGGCGCGGACACCGCGCTGCTGCACGCCGTCGATGCCCCCGAGGGCACCCTGAAAAGTGGCGACCGCGTGCACGCGCACTGGATCGACGAGCCGGTCGGAGCGATCACCGATATCGCCTACTTCCTGCCCGGCGACCAGGAAGAACCAGTGGAAGCATCCTCCAGCCCGGATGACCGCGAGCCCGTCACGGTGCAGGTGACCCCCAGTTTCATCGAGATCCAGCACACCGCGTCCCTGCCCGAGACCACGTTCCTCAAGGCTCTCGAAGAAGGCAAGCTGCTCGGCGGCCGGACCAAGAAGAGCCGCGACGGCAAGCCCGGCAAGGTCTACTTCCCGCCGAAGGAAGCCGATCCCGCGACCGGTTTGGAGCTCGACGAGTTCATCGAGCTGCCGGACCAGGGCACGGTCACCACGTTCGCGATCATCAACATCCCGTTCCCCGGCCAGCGCATCAAGCCGCCCTATGTCGCGGCGTACGTGCTGCTCGACGGCGCCGACATCCCGTTCTTGCACCTGGTGACCGAGATCGACCCGGCGGACGTGCGGATGGGTATGCGCGTGCAGGCCGTGTGGAAGCCCCGCGAGGAATGGGGCCTGGGTATCGACAACATCGACTACTTCAAGCCCACCGGCGAACCCGATGCCGATTACGACTCCTACAAGCACCACCTGTAAAGGCCTGCCAAATGACTGATATCGCAGTGGTGGGCTTCGCGCACGCGCCCCACGTCCGCCGCACAGACGGCACCACCAACGGCGTCGAGATGCTGATGCCGTGTTTCCACAAGCTCTATGAAGAACTCGGCCTCAAGCAGACCGACATCGGATTCTGGTGCTCCGGATCGTCGGATTACCTTGCCGGTAGGGCATTTTCGTTCATCTCCGCGATCGACTCGATCGGCGCCATCCCGCCCATCAACGAGTCGCATGTCGAGATGGACGCGGCCTGGGCCTTGTACGAGGCCTACATCAAGTTGTTGACCGGCCAGGTGGAGACCGCGCTGGTGTACGGCTTCGGCAAGTCGTCGGCAGGCACCTTGCGCCGGGTGCTGGCCTTGCAGACCGATCCCTACACCGTCGGGCCGCTGTGGCCTGATTCGGTGTCGATGGCGGGCCTGCAGGCGCGGGCCGGCCTGGATGCCGGCAAGTGGACCGCCGAGCAGATGGCCCAGGTGGCGCTGGATTCCTTTGCCGCAGGCGGACGTACCGATAACGTGGCAGCAACCGGGACCATCAGCGACCTACTGGCCCAGCCATATTTCGCCGATCCACTGCGTCGTCACGACATCGCCCCGATCACCGACGGCGCGTCCGCGATCGTGCTGGCCGCCGGCGACAGGGCCCGCGAACTCCGTGAAAACCCGGCCTGGATCACCGGTTTCGAGCATCGGATCGAGACACCGATCCTGGGCGCGCGGGACCTGGTCACCTCACCCTCGACCGCTGCGTCGGCCAAGGCCGCCACCGGCGGTGATGTGGGCTCCATCGACATCGCGGAGATCTACGCCCCGTTCACCCATCAGCAGCTGATCCTCACCGAGGCGATCGGGCTGGGCTCGTCGACAAAGGTCAATCCGTCGGGAGGCGCCCTGGCCGCCAATCCGATGTTCTCGGCCGGACTGGAACGCATCGGTTTCGCCGCGCAGCACATCTTCGACGGTTCCGCGCAGCGCGTCCTGGCGCATGCCACGAGCGGCCCTGCGCTGCAACAGAATCTCGTCGCCGTCCTGGAAGGGAAATAAAATCGTGGCAGGACAGCTCGCCGCGGTGCTGGGCACCGGGCAGACGAAGTACGTGGCCAAGCGGCACGACGTGTCCATGAACGGTCTGGTCCGCGAGGCCATCGACCGCGCGCTGGCGGATTCCGCTTGCACGTTCGATGACATCGACGCCGTCGTGGTGGGCAAGGCGCCCGACTTCTTCGAAGGCGTCATGATGCCCGAGCTGTTCATGGCCGATGCCACCGGCGCGACGAACAAGCCGTTGATCCGGGTGCACACCGCCGGATCGGTGGGCGGTTCGACCGCGATCGTGGCGGCCAGCCTGGTGCAGTCCGGCAAGTACAAGCGCGTCCTGACGATGGCGTGGGAGAAGCAGTCGGAATCGAACGCCATGTGGGCGTTGAGCATTCCGGTGCCCTTCACCAAGCCGGTCGGTGCCGGCGCCGGTGGGTACTTCGCACCGCACGTGCGTGCCTACATCCGCCGGTCGGGCGCTCCCAACCACATCGGCGCCATGGTGGCGGTCAAGGACCGGCTCAACGGCGCGAAGAATCCGCTGGCGCATCTGCACCAGCCGGACATCACGGTCGAGAAGGTGATGTCCTCCCCGATGCTGTGGGATCCGATCCGTTACGACGAGACCTGCCCGTCGTCCGACGGCGCGGCGGCCATGGTGATCGGCAATGAAGAAGCCGCAGAAGCGCATCTCGCCAACGGGCATCCCGTGGCCTGGATCCACGCCACCGCGCTGCGCACCGAGCCGCTGGCTTACGCCGGCCGAGATCAGGTCAACCCGCAGGCCAGTCGCGACGCCGCCGCGGCGTTGTGGAAGGCAGCCGGCATCACAAGCCCCATCGACGAGATCGATGCCGCCGAGGTGTACGTGCCCTTCTCCTGGTACGAACCGATGTGGCTGGAGAGCCTCGGTTTTGCCGCCGAGGGCGAGGGCTGGAAGCTCACCGAGGCCGGCGAGACGGCCATCGGCGGGAAGATCCCGTTCAACGCGTCCGGCGGTGTGCTGAGCAGCAACCCGATCGGCGCGTCCGGCATGATCCGGTTCGCCGAATCGGCGATCCAGGTGATGGGCAAGGCCGGCGACCACCAGGTCGAGGGCGCCCGCAAGGCGCTGGGCCACGCCTATGGCGGTGGCGCGCAGTACTACTCCATGTGGGTGGTCGGCTCTGACAAACCAGGCGAGCCGAAGTCATGACGCACATGAAGTACACCCTCAGCGTGGCCATGGGCCCGCTGGAGCATCTGACCGGATTGGCCCGCACCGCAGAGGAAGTCGGGTTCGATTCGATCGCACTGCCCGACTCGCTGTTCTACATGGAGAAGCAGGCCGCGGACTATCCGTACACCCCGGACGGTTCGCGGATGTGGAACGCCGAGACCCCGTGGGTCGATCCGCTGATCGCGGCGGCCTCGATGGGGGCGGCGACCTCGAGGCTGCGGTTCTACACCAACGTCATGAAGCTGGGGTCGCGCAACCCGCTGCTGCTGGCCCGCCAGGTCGGCTCGGTGGCCAACCTGACCAACAACCGATTCGGGTTCGGCGTCGGGATCGGTTGGGCACCAGAGGAATTCGAGTGGTGTGGGGTTCCGTTCGCCAAGCGGGGGGCGCGCGTCGACGAGATGATCGAGGTGCTCAAGCTCGTGCTCGGCGGCGGCATGGTCGAGTTCCATGGCGAGTTCTACGATTTCGAGCGTCTGCAGATGAGCCCGGCGCCGTCCGAGCCCGTGCCGTTCTACGTCGGCGGGCACACGCCGGTGGCACTCAAGCGAGCCGCCCGTGTGGGTGACGGCTGGACCAGCGCGATGATGACCTGTGCACAGCTGGCCGAGACCGTGACGGCGATCAACAAGCTGCGGAGCGAATACGGCAGGGCCGATGAGCCTTTCGAGTTCCAGTCGGTGTGCATCGACAAATTCGATGTCGACGGGCACCGCCAGCTGGCCGAGGCCGGTATCACCGACAACATCGTCATTCCCTGGATGCTCGAGGGCCTGGGTTTCGATGCCCCGCTGGAGAAGAAGCAGGATTCGCTCAAGCGGTTCGCCGACACCTACATCCACTCAGGCTGGCAGGACTGACATGGCCGTCACCGATCCGCAACATCCAGCCCACCTGGCGGGCAAGCGATCCCGGGATGCGGTCGCCGCTCGGGACAAGCAGACCTGGCTGGACAATTTCGCCGACGACGCGATCGTGCAGGATCCCATCGGGCCGTCGTTCTTCGACCCTGAAGGCAACGGCCACCAGGGCAGGGAAGCCATCGCGGCGTTCTGGGACAAGGCCATCGCCCCGACCGACAACCTCGAGTTCAACTTCGCCGACACGTTCCAGTGCGGCAACGAGGAAGCCAACATCGGCAGCATCGTCACCACGATGGGCGGGCACCGCATCACCACCCCGGGTGTCTTCACCTACCGCGCGAATGACGCGGGCCAGCTGGTGGCGTTGCGGGCCTACTGGGAAGTGGACCGCGCGAGCGCCGAGAAGATCGAGAGCTAGAGCTCGGCAAGCCCGGTCAGGTAGCGCTGGGCCAGCTCCCGGTACGCCGCCGGGTTGGTCTGCACCCACGTCTGTGCGCCGGTGCCCGCGATGGGTCCGCGGATCTTCGCGGGTGCACCGGTGACCAACACCTCGTCGGGAATCTTGGTGCCCCCGACTACCAGAGAGTGTGCGGCGATCAGACTGCGCCGGCCGATCACCGCCCCGTCGAGCACTGTGCAGTGGTTGGCGATCAGCGCCTCCTCGCCCACGTGTGCGCCATGTACGACGCACATGTGGGCGACCGTCGCGCCCGGGCCGATGTCGACCGGGATCCCCGGTGGCGCGTGTAACACCGAACCGTCTTGGACGTTGGCGCCCTGGCGGATGACGATGGGGGCGAAGTCACCTCGCAGCACGGTGTTGAACCACACCGAGGCACCGGCCTCGACCGTCACATTGCCGATCAGTGTTGCCGTCGGGGCCACGAATGCGCTTGGGTCCACCACGGCGCCCGGCCCTCGAACGAATACAGCGGCATCGTCCACATATACCGCAGGAAACCGGCCGCGGCGCAGCGACGCGTACCCTGAACAGTAACTATGTCGCTCACGACAACCAATCACCCCAGGTTCTTGATCACCATCGGTCTTGCCGCGGCTGTCGTCGGCACGGCGGTCGCATGCTCCCCTGCCGGGGATTCGCCGAGTACGCCGTGGGTTGCCCCGCCGTCCACGTCGACGTCTGCAGCCGCACCGAAGCCGCCGAAATCGCAGGCTTCCGACTACAGCCATCTGCTGCTGCAGGCCGAGGATGTCAGCATTCCGCCGGACTCGTTCACAGCGCGGTCCAGCAACGTCAACCCCGACGGTCAGTCCGGGGCCAGCGCGCTGTTCGTCAACGCCGACGACACCCGGGCGATCGCCGACACGATCCTGATCTACCCCGATGCGGACACAGCCGCGGCAACGCTCAAACAAGCCTCCGCGGCGGTGAGCGCCATGGTGACCGGCGGCCAGCCGCAGCCGGTGCCGGTGGGTTCGAACGGGACCGTCATCTCGGGCACCGCACCGGACGGCAAGAAGGCCGTGACCCTGCTGATGTACACCCAGGGGCGCGCGGTGGTGCGTCTGGAGTTCGACAGCAACCCGGACGATCCGGTATCTCCGCAGACCGTGGCCAGTGTCGGCCGGATGCAACAGATCGCGTTGAGAATAGGCCTTCCGGAGCGGGAGTAACCCCCGCTCACAGCGGGTATGCCGCAGGTCACGCCTCAATTATTGCCATGAGGCCTCAAAAAACTGTAACGTGTTCTAGTTAGAGAGCACCGATACGGGAGGCCCACCGTGACTACCGAACATGCCGGCATCAGAGAGATCGACACCGGCGCCCTGCCAGACCGCTATGCGCGGGGCTGGCACTGCCTGGGACCGGTCAAGAACTTCCTTGACGGTCAGCCGCACTCTGTCGAGATCTTCGGCACCAAGCTGGTGGTGTTCGCCGATTCCCAGGGCGAGTTGAAGGTTCTTGACGGCTACTGCCGGCACATGGGTGGCGACCTGTCACAGGGAACCATCAAGGGCGACACCGTGGCCTGCCCGTTCCACGACTGGCGCTGGGGCGGTGACGGCAAGTGCAAGCTCGTCCCCTACGCCAAGCGCACCCCGCGGCTGGCCCGCACCCGCGCCTGGCACACCGACGTGCGTGGCGGACTGCTGTTCGTCTGGCACGACCACGAGGGCAACGACCCCCAGCCCGAGGTCCAGATCCCGGAGATCCCCGAAGCGGCCAGCGACGACTGGACCGAGTGGCAGTGGAACTCGATGCTGATCGAGGGCAGCAACTGCCGCGAGATCATCGACAACGTCACCGACATGGCGCACTTCTTCTACATCCACTACGGGCTGCCGACGTACTTCAAGAACGTCTTCGAAGGCCACATCGCCTCGCAGTACCTGCACAACGTGGGCCGCCAGGACATCGGCGGCATGGGCACCCAGTACGGTGAGTCGCACCTGGACTCCGAAGCCTCCTACTTCGGGCCGTCCTTCATGATCAACTGGCTGCACAACAACTACGCCGGCTACAAGGCCGAGTCGATCCTGATCAACTGCCACTACCCGGTCAGCCAGGACGCCTTCATGCTGCAGTGGGGCGTCATCGTCGAGAAGCCCAAGGGCATGGACGAGAAGACCACCCAGAAGCTCGCCAACGCGATGACCGACGGGGTCAGCCAGGGCTTCCTGCAGGACGTCGAGATCTGGAAGCACAAGACCCGCATCGACAACCCGCTGCTGGTCGAAGAGGACGGCGCCGTCTACCAGATGCGGCGCTGGTACCAGCAGTTCTATGTCGACGTCGCCGACATCACGTCCGACATGACCGACCGCTTCGAGATGGAGATCGACACCACCGCCGCCAACGAGAAGTGGCACGTGGAGGTCGAGGAGAACCTGAGGATCCAGGCCGAGCAGAAGTCGGCCGAGAAAGAAACAGCGCAGTCCTGATGACGACACGCAACGAGCGGAGCCAGGCGCCCGATGTCGACGACCTGGCCCGCTCGATGCTGTTGCTGCACGGCGCGCATGACGATGACGATCATCACGGCGGCGACAGCACGAGTTCGCCCGGCGGATCATGGGCCAAGGCACCGAATTTCGCGTCCGATCCGGAACGCGCCGCGGCAGTCCGCGAATCCAGCGCACGAGACCGCGAGCGCTATCTGACCTCGGGGCTGGTGTCGGTCGACTGCCGGTTCTGCCATGTCGCCGTTCAGGTGAAAAAGCTCAGCGCCGAACACACTTCGGTCCAGTGGAATTCCGAAGCGGTACGGCGCTGCGCCACTTTCGAGGAGATCCGTTCCAGCGGAGGAGATCCGGCCCGGACGCGGTCATGCCCTCGGCTGACCGACAGCATCAAGCATGCGGTCGCCGAAGGGTGCCTGGAAGAGGTGTCCTCCGCGCCTTCCCCCGGCGACGGCTAGTTCGCCCACTGCAGTTCGGCCACGCAGGCACCCAACGATTCGTCGTCATCCTCGTCGCCCAGCGGCGGCAGCACGATACCGTCGGCGACATCGCCGAATCTCGCCTTCAGCATGGCGGGGATCTCGTCGTGACGCCCGCAGACCAACAGCTCGTCCAGTATGGAATCGGTCAACACCGAAGGTAATTCGTCCCACAGCTCGGTCCGCACCAGCGACCGTAGCCGGTCTGGGAGGTCAGCCAGGCCGCGCCGGGCCAGACCCGTCGCGTACGCGGGCGTCGAATACAGGAATGCCAACATCCGGCGCTGCCGTTCCCGTTCCCCGGCCACCGCTTCATCAGTGCGGCCGGTGGCGATCGCCGTCGAGGCGACGACGAGCGGTTCGTCTGCCCTGCCCGAAGTCTCGGCACCCCGCGCCAGCGCCGGGCGCACCACGTCACGCAGGTAACCCGGGTCCGAGTTGGTCGAGTGCGTGACGATCCCGCGCGCGACGCCGCCGGCGAGTTCGCACATTCCGGCATTCACCGCACCGAGCCAGATCGGCGGGCGCACTGCGTCGCCCGGGCCGGGGTTGAAGTACGGCTGCATCCGGGTCAGCCGGTAGTTGTCGCTCTCGAAATGCACTGTGTCCCCGGTTCGGAACGCGTCGAACAGGGCGTCCAGCGCACCCACGTAATCCCTGAGCCGGGCGATCGGATCGCTCCACGGCATGCCGTAGCGGTCCCGGATGTTCTGTTTGATCTGCGTGCCCAGACCCAGTTCGAATCGCCCACCGGAGAGCATTGACAGATCCCAGGCCGTGTACGCCGTCAGCGTGGGGCTGCGCACGAACGCCAGGGTCACGGCGGTACGCACGGTGATGCGCGACGTGTGTTCGAGAGCCAGAAGCGAGACCGCGAGCGAGTCGTGCACGGTCTCGGCGACGTGCAGGCCGTCACAGCCCAGGCGCTCGGCCCGCCGCGCATAGTCCGCGGTGGCGGTCAGCGGCTTACGCGGGTCGAGCGCCAGATAGACCTTCATCTCGGAGGTTCGCCTCTACAGCCCCTTGAACCGCTCCCTGACCGTCTCGGAGGACAATCCGTAGTCGGCCAGTGAGTAGGTATGTTTCGGTGCGCGGGGCCCCTGCTTGCTGGCGTTGTGACTGTCGATCATCGCTTGCCGTGCGGCGTCGGTGAAGTCCAGCCCGAACGTCCGGTAGATGCCTTCGACCGCACCGATCGGGTCCTCGACGAACTCGAAGTAGTCCACGTCGCAGAACTGGGCCGGATCATGCTTGGCCCGTTCGGCATTGAACAGCTCCAGCCCGCGCGACCAGGTTTCCATGGAGTCTTCGCCGATCACGTTTCCAGTGAATGTGTTGGACCAGCCTGCGGTCGTGTGCTGCGCCAGCGAGCACATCGAGGCCATGATGGTCTCCGCCGGTCGGTGGCACTGGACGACCAGCGCGTCCGGATACGTCGCGAACAGCGCGTCGAGGGCGAACAGGTGACTGGGGTTCTTGAGCACCCAACGCTTTTCGGGCTCGTTGAGGCCGATCAGCTGCAGGTTCTTCCGGTGCCGCGCATACGGCTTGGTCCAGTCCTGCCGGGCCAGCCACTGCGCGTAGGTCGGCACATGGGCCAGCGTCTCGTAGGACACCGAGTGCAACGACTGGCGCAGCAACTGCCAGCATTCCTCGACCTCGTCGGCGGTCATGTAGTGCAGGCCGGTGTAATCCGGGTTCTCTTCGTGCGCCTTCTTGAACCGGGCATCCAGCGCGCTGAAGACCGGGTTGTCCGGCCAGGTTTCCCGCGGCGGCCGCGGCTGCGGGAACTCCGCCAGCCACATCTCCAGTCCCTGGTGCATCGGGTCCGCGGTCAGCAACCGGTGGATGACCGTGGTCCCGGTGCGCGGCAGGCCGGTGACGAAGATCGGCCGCTCGATCGGCACGTCGACGTGCTGCGGGTACTGCTTGAACGCCGCTTCCGAGACGAGACGGGCCACCAACGCGTTCCGGGTGAAGAAGCGCTGCATCTTGCTGCCGAGCTCGGTCAGATCGGCGTCGCGCTGGTAGGACTCCAGCAGCACCCCGAGCGCTTCGGTGTAGTTGTCGTCGTCGGTGCCGAAATCCTCCAGACCGCAGGCCTTTACCGCCGAGGCGTGCAGGTCCTCGACGGTGCCGACATCGGTGCGTGGGGCACTCATGCCTTGTACTCTCCGCAGTTCACATCAAGGGCCTGACCCGTGATGCCGCTCGACAGATCGCTCGCCATGAACAGGATGGCCGAGGCCACCTCGTCCTCGGTCGGCAGCCGCTTGAGATCGGACCCGGCAGCTGACGCGTTGTAGATCTGCTCGACGGTGGTGCCGTACTTCTGCGCCTGATGGTTGAAGTACCCCTCCAGAGTTTCACCCCAGATGTAGCCGGGTAGCACCGAGTTGACCCGGACACCCTTCTCCCCCAGCTCAGTTGACAGGGTCTGCGACATCGCCAGCAGGGCCGACTTCGCCATCTTGTACGCGCCGTACTTGGCCTGTGAATGGCGCACGACCATCGAATTGACGTTCACCACTGAGCCTTTGGCGGCTTCCAGGGCCGGAGTGAAGCCCTGGGTCATGCGCAGTGCACCGAACACGGTCAGCTCGATCGCATCCCGCATGTGCTCGAAGGTGGTGTTGGCGAACGGCTTCATGGACGGTACCCGGAACGCGTTGTTGATCAACACGTCAGCCTTGCCGTACTCCTCCATCGTGCGGGCCACCACGTTGGCGACCTGATCCTCGTCGGTGATGTCGGTGCCCACTGCGAGCGCGCGGCGGCCCAGTGCCGTCACCTCTTTGGCCACGTCCTCGAGCCGCTCCACCGTGCGGGCGGCCAGCACCAGGTCGGCGCCCTCCTCGGCACATCGGCGGGCCAGCGTCGTCCCGAGCCCGGGGCCGACCCCGCTGATCACGACAACCTTGTTCTCCAGGAGTGCCATGCGCTAACCCACCATCCTTTCGCCGATTTGCTTTTGACGCAGGGCGATTCGCTCGCGCCAGTCTTGTTCTGAGATCTTGTTGGAGTCGTAGTGGGGCAATACCGAGGCGATCTGGTCGACGCCGACGATCTCGATGCTCGGGCCGTCGGCTTCGGTGAGCTCGCGTGACACCCGTTGCCACCGGAACTGCAGGTAACCCTTGGTGTGCCCGAGCGTCTCGCACCAGTTGGTGACGCCGGGATTGGCGTCGGACACGATAATGCGGATCTTGCCGTCCGGATCGACCTGGGCCTGCGTGCCGTTCAGAGAGGTCTGATGGTTGATGTAGTCCAGCGAGATGTACCAGAGGCTGCCCAGCTGGAAGCCGAGGTAGGGAGCGTCGCTGACCGGAAGCGTGATGACGATGGCCTGATCGGGCGCCAGATCGTAGTGTCCGACCGAGGAGTACTGGGTGGCCAGTCCGCCCGGCGTCAACCGCGGTGCGGTGAGGGTGTTGACAGGCAGGTTGTCGTAGAACCACTTCGGGAACTGCAGCCACGTCTTGACGCGCTGCACGAGTTGCTTGCCGGCAGTGGCGTAACGCTTCTCGATCAGTTCCTTGGTCAGCAGCGCCGGGGCCGTCCCCGCGGTGTCGGTGCGCGCGATCGCGAACGACCCGCGCTGGGCCGCCCAGTCGTTGTACACCTCACGGATCACCAGTTGCGACGGCGTGGCCGGGGTGAACCGCCACTCGAAGGTGCCGTCGGCGGCGATGTCGAGCTTGCGATCGTCGAACGCGGTTTCACTGTCGGGCACGTTGGCGTCGGTGTACTCACCGCCCAGGAGCTGGAAGCTCACGTCTGTGGTGGTGCCACGGCGTCCGGTGACCACGTACTCGTGGCCGGGCTGGACCCGGGTGCCGAAGTACATGGTGTCGGGGTTGTCCAGGCCCATCTTGGTGAACGGCCCGGTACCGCTGTGCAGGAACGGATGGTCGCGGTCGTAGTCGAACGCGACGTGGGTGCACGCCGCGATACACCCGGCCAGGTATTGCAGGCCCTCGAGGAGATCGGCCTCGGATTCGATGAAGGCAGCCTCGGTCACCAGGCGTTCAGCTTCGGCTATGGCCTCGACCAATGGTTGTGAGTACATCAGCATCTGCTCTCTCGGTCCAATATTGGACCACAGTGGTAGAGTTTCCTACCTGACACTAGAACGCGTTCCAATTCGAGTCAACGCCCGATTGCCGCCAGGAGGACGGATGTCAGACGCCGAATCGGCCGGCCGCGCTTCACCACCCACTGCCCGGGTGGTGGCCATCCTGGATTTCCTGTCCCACCATCCGCAGGAGCGGTTCGGGCTCTCCGAGCTCACCCGCCGGGTCGGGCTGAGCAAGCCGACCTGCCTGGGGATCCTGAGCACGCTCACCGAATCGGGCTATCTGGTGTGCGAAACCGGGGACAACAGCCGGGACAAGTCGTACCGCCTCGGCCCGGCGCTGATCTCGCTCGGCCAGATGGCCCAGGAGTCGATGCGCGTCAACCCGGCGGCACGAGCGGAATTGCGCGCGCTGTCAGCGGCTTTCGACACCTCCGCGGGACTGACCGCCGTCGTCGACGACCGGATCACCGTGCTGGAGCTGATCGGCCCACCAGGCCGGGATCCCGGGGTGAGGGTCGGGCAGAGCTATCCGTTCGCACCGCCGGTAGGACTGATGTTCGTCCTGTGGGACGACGACGCGCTGCGCGCCTGGCTGGCCAAGGTCCCGACCATTCCGCTGCGCACCGAATCCGCCCGGTTGCACCGGGTGATCGAAAGCTGCCGCGCCGACGGATATCTGGTGGAACGACTGACCCCCGGGGGCCGCAGGCTCTACGCACTGATGGCGGGGATGTCGACCAATCTGCCCGACGAACTGCGTGCGCTGCTGAGCGAGTTGGTGTCCGATATCGGCGAGCGGGTGTATCTGCGCGACGAGGGACCGGCCGGCCGAAGGCCACATGACATCAGCGTCATCTCCGCGCCGGTGTTCGACCACTACCAGCGCCAGATCATGGCGGTGTCACTGCACATCGGAACGGCATTGACGGACAAGGAGATCAGCGATCGGGCGCGTGCGCTGGTGGCGACGGCCGACACACTGACCAGGCAGCTCGGCGGAACCAAGCCGACGTACTGAACGCGTTGCGCTCAGAAGTTGTTGCAGGTGTCGAAAACGGTCTGCAACAACCCGAGGTACGGCTGGTTCGCAGGCTGCGCGGCGATCCCCTCGGCCATCCGTTGCCGTTGGTCGCGCCCCGACCCCAGGAACTGCCGCAGCACATCCTGGACCGCCGGCGACGCCCCGGCCATGGGGCTCTGCGCATTCAGTGCCCCCATCACCTGCGGATAGCTACAGGTGGTGTTGACCGCCGAATCCAGCCTGGGGTCCGCGGATGCGACACCCGCGCCGGCGGTCAACAACACCGCCAGACCGCCTACGGCGACAGCCAGTTTGACCGAATTTTGCTTCATGACGTGTAGACCTCCTCCCCCGATTTTCGGACTCTAACGCGCAGAGCTTGATCACTTCCGGGTTTTCGCGATTTGCTGTACCGGAACGGGCCAGGTCTTTGCCGATGAAAACGGTTTGCCGTGTCAGCGTTCGTCGGGAGGCAACAGCAGGGACCGGACCACAGGCCGCGGTCCCGAATCGCGCAACATCGAACTGGCCGGCCGCTGCCGCACCATCTGCGGCCACCAGAACCAGCGGCCCAGCAGCGCGGCGATGGACGGCGTCATGAGGGCGCGGACCACCAGCGTGTCCAACAGCAGACCGATACCGATCGTGGAACCGACCTGGCCGATGATGCGCAGATCGCTGGCCACCATCGACATCATGGTGAACGCGAACACCAGACCCGCGGCGGTCACCACCTTTCCGCTGCCGCCCATGGCCCGGATGATGCCGGTGTTGATCCCCGCCCCGATCTCCTCCTTCATCCGGGATACCAACAGGAGGTTGTAGTCGGATCCGACGGCAAGGAGAACGATCACAGACATCGCGAGCACGAGCCAATGCAGATTGATGCCGAGGATGTGCTGCCAGATGAGCACCGAGAGCCCGAACGCCGCGCCGAGCGACAGCGCCACGGTGCCGACGATGACCAGGGCGGCGATCAGGCTTCGCGTAACCATCAGCATGATGACGAAAATCAGGCAGAGCGCGGCAACCCCCGCGATCAACAGGTCGTACGTCGAGCCGTCACGCATGTCCTTGAACGTCGGAGCGGTACCGGTCAAATAGATCTTGGCGCTCTCCAGAGGAGTCAATTTGAGCGCCTCTTCGGCCGCCCTGTGCACCGCGTCGACCCGTGCAATGCCTTCGGGCGTCGCCGGATCCCCGCGGTGCGAAATGATGAAACGGACCGACTTCCCGTCCGGCGAGAAGAACAGGTTCATCGCGCGTTTGAAGTCCTTGTTCTCCAGAACTTCGGGCGGAATGTAGAACGAGTCATCGTTTCGCGCCGCGTCGAACGCCTGCCCCATCGCGGTGGCGTCCTCGCTCACCTCGTCCATCATGGCGATGGAACCCGCCATGGTGCTGTGCATGGTGAGAATGGCGGCTCGCATCGCCTTCATGCTGTCGATCATCTTCGGGAACTGGGCGATCATCTGGGGCATGAGCACGTCGAGCCGGTCGGTCTCCCGGCTGAGCTCAAATACTCCGTCGGAAACCGCATCGACCCCGTCGAGTGCGTCGAACAGTGATCTTGTCGACCAGCAGAACGGAATATCGAAGCAGTGCGGCTCCCAGTAGAAATAGTTGCGAATGGGCCGGAAGAAATCATCGAAATCAGCAATGTGGTCGCGCAACTCATCGGTGACTTCCGCCAATTCACGCGTGTCCTGCGTCATCAGGTGAGTCGTGTTGATCATTTTCAGGCCAACACCGTAAATACGCTGCGTGATATTGATCATCGTGGTCATATCGTCGGCCTGCTTCAACAGGTCCTTCATGCGATTCTTCTGGAACGGCATGACCTGCTCTTGATTGGCATTCTGCAAGCTGAGCAGGAACGGTATCGAGGTCCGGTCGATCGGGTTGCCCTCGGGCCGAGTTATCGCCTGTACGCGGGATATGCCAGGGACGGCGAAGATCGCCTTGGCCACCTTGTTCAGTATCAGTAGGTCTGCCGGAGTACGCATGTCGTGGTCGGACTCGAGCATGAGGACGTCGGGGGTCATGCGGGACTGCGGAAAGTGCCGCTCCGCGGCCGCATAGCCCACATTGCCAGGAATGTCGGCAGGCACATAGAGGCGGTCGTTGTAGCTGGTCTGATACGCCGGTAGCGCCAGCAAACCGATCAGCGCGATGACACTGGCCGTGACGAGGATGGGTGCCGGCCACCGGACGATCGCTGTCGCCAACCGCCGCCACCGCCGGACGATGATCTTGCGCTTGGGCTCGAACAGCCCGAACCGACCGCCGACTACGAGCGCGGCCGGAACAAGGGTGAGCGCCACCGCGACCGCGACGACCATCGCCACGGCGGTGGGAACGCCCATCGTCTGGAAATACGGCAGCCGCGCGAAACTCAGACAGAAGATCGCCCCGGCAATGGTCAGGCCGGAGCCCAGAACCACCTTCGCCACACTTCGATACGTGGTGTAGAAAGCGGTGTCCCGGTCCTCACCCGCCTGCCGCGCCTCCTGATAGCGCCCGAGGAAAAATATGCCGTAGTCGGTTCCTACCGCGATCCCCAGCGATACCAGCAAGTTGACCGCGAATGTCGACAGCCCGATGACCTGATGTTCACCGAGCAGCGCGACCACTCCACGGGCCGCCTGAACCTGTATCCCCACCATCAGCAGAAGCAGGACCGCGGTGACGATCGAACGGTAGACGAGGAGCAGCATCGTCAGGATCACGACGAGCGACACCACGGTGATCTTGATGATGGACTTGTCTCCGGCGTGGTTCATATCCGAGACCAAGGGCGCGGGGCCCGTGACGTAGGCCTTCAGCCCCGCGGGCGGCGGTGTCCGATCCACGATTCCCCGGACTGCTTCCACGGACTCGTTCGCCAGCGATTCGCCTTGGTTACCAGCCAGATTCAGCTGAACATAAACAGCTTTGTCGTCGGCGCTCTGGACTGCGGGCGCCGTGAGCGGATCACCCCAGTAATCCTGCACGTGCTGCACATGACGGGTGTCGGCGTTCAACTGCCGGACCAGATCGTTGTAGTACCGGTGCGCTTCCTCCCCGAGGGGTTGGTCGCTCTCCAGCACGATCATTGCCACACTGTCGGAATTGGATTCGCCGAAGTTCTTGCCCATACGCTGCGCCGCCTGGAACGACGGGGCGTCCTGGGGAACCAGCGAGACCGAATACTGCCGCCCCACATGTTCGAGCGAGGGGACGGCGAAAGTCAGTACCGCGACGATCACGAGCCAGCCGAGGATGATCAGCACCGCCAGCCGGTGGATCATCCGCGCAATGAACGGTGGACGGTCGTTCACCGCGGTCAGCGTTCGTCGGGTTTCAGCAACAGCGAACGGACCAGTGGGCGAGGGCCGGTGGGCCGCAGAAGCGCGCTGGCGGGCCTCTGGCGAACGTGCAGCGGCCACCAGAACCACCGGCCCAGCAGCGCGGCGATGGACGGTGTCATGAGCGCGCGCACGATCAGGGTGTCGAACAGCAGGCCGATGCCGATCGTGGAACCCACCTGACCGATGGTGCGCACATCGCTGGCCAACAGCGCGAACATCGTCGAGGCGAACACCAGACCCGCTGCCGTCACCACCTTTCCGCTGCCTGCCATGGCGCGGATGATGCCGGTGTTGATACCCGCGCTGATTTCCTCCTTCATCCGGGACACCAGCAACAGGTTGTAGTCAGAACCGACCGCCAGAAGAATGATCAGGGCGATGGCGAGCACGATCCAGTTCAACTGGATTCCGAGAATGTGCTGCCAGATGAGCACCGAGAGCCCGAACGCCGCCCCGAGCGACAGGGCGACGGTCCCCACGATCACCAGGGCCGCGACCAGGCTCCTGATCATGATGAGCATGATGATGAAGATCAGGCACAGCGCGGCTATTCCGGCGATCATCAGGTCATAGGTCGACCCGTCCACCTGATCTTTCGCCATCGCCGAGCTGCCGGTGAGGTACAGCCTGGCGTTTTCCAGCGGCGTTCCCTTGAGGGCCTCCTCGGCAGCGGTCCTGATCGGCTCGACCCGGGCAATACCTTCCGGGGTCGCGGGATCCCCTCGCTGCGAGATCAGTAGGCGCGCCGTTTTCCCGTCCGGTGACAAGAACACGTCCATGACCCGCTTGAAGTCGGCGTTCTTGAAAACCGCGGGAGGGATATAGAAGGAATCGTCGTTCTGGGCGTCGTCGAAAGCTCTGCCCATCGCGGTTGCGCCATCGGACATCTCGTCCATCTGCGCGAGGATGCCAGCCATGGTGCTGCGCATCGACAGCATCATGGTCCGCGTGCTCTGCATTGTCGCGATCATGGCCGGGAACTGGGCGATCATCTGCGGCAGGAGCAGATTGAGTTGATCGAGGTTTCCGATCAGCCGGTGCATCGTCACGGTGAGCTTGTCGACACCGTCGAGCGCCTCGAAAAGGGACTTGATCGACCAGCACAGCGGGATGTTGTAGCAGTGCGGCTCCCAATACAGGTAATTGCGAACCGGCCGCCAGAAGTCGTCGAAGTCCGCCATGTGGTCCCGCAACTCGAGCGTGACGTCTTCCAGGTCGTGCGTTTTCTGGACCACGCTGTTGGTCGCGACAGCGAGTTGCTGCATCAACTCGAACATGCGCTGCATCACGGCAATGGTTTTCGAGATCTCGTCGGCCTGGGTGAGCAGATCATTCATCCGGGCCTTCTGAAATGGCAACAGCTGCAGCTGGCCCGCATTCGAGGCACTGATGATGAACGGAATCGTGGTGTGCTTGAGAGGAATTCCCTCTGGCCGGGTCGCCGACTGCACCCGGGAAACCCCGGGAACGGAGAGCACACCTTTGGCGAGCTTGTTCAGGATCAGGAAGTCCGCCGGATTACGCATGTCATGGTCTGCCTCTACCAACAACACGTCGGGCGATGCCATCAGCGACTGCGTGAAGTGCCGGGCGGCAGCGTCGTACCCGGCATTGGCGGGAATGTCCTTGGGCAGGTACTGCTGGTCGTTGTAGCCGGGCTGGTAGGCGGGCAGTGCCAACAGGCCGATCAGCGATACAGCGCAGGCCGCCACGAGGATTGGCGCGGGCCAGCGAACGATCGCCGTGCCGATCCGGCGCCACCGGCGGACACTGATCTTGCGTTTGGGCTCGAACAGTTTGAATCGGCTACCCAGCGACAGGACGGCCGGGATCAGCGTCAGTGCCACCGCAACCGCCACCACCATGCCCAGAGCGCACGGGATACCGAGGGTCCGGAAGTAGGGCAGGCGGGTGAAGCTGAGGCAGAAGACCGCGCCGGCGATGGTCAATCCAGAAGCCAGCACCACCTTGCCGACGCTGCGATACGTGGTGTAGAAGGCGGCTTCCCGGTCCTCACCCGCCTGGCGCGCCTCTTGATAGCGCCCGACGAAAAAGATGCCGTAGTCGGTGCCCGCCGCGATGCCGAGGGTCACCAGAAGGTTGACGGCATAGGTGGACAGGCCGATGACGCCCTGATCGCCGAGGAGCGCGACGACTCCTCGCGCTACCTGCAATTGGAGTCCCACCAAGATAAGCAGGATCACCGCCGTGAAGATCGAACGGAAGAAGAACAGGAGCATCGCCAGGATGACCGCGAGGCTCAGCCCCGTCACCAACAGGACCGTCCGGTTCCCGCTCGCACTCAGATCGGCGACTATCGCCGCTGGACCGGTGACATAGGCTTTGACACCCGGAGGCGGCGAACTCCGATCGACGATGCCCCGGACCGCTTCCAGTGACTCATTCGACAGTGCTTGGCCTAGATCGCCCGCGAGACCCATCTGGACGTACACGGCCTTGTTGTCGGCGCTTTCGGCCGCGCCCGCGGTGAGCGGATCCCCCCAGAAGTCCTGCACGTGCTGCACATGCGCCGGGTCCGCCTTCAGCTGACGGACCAGATCGTTGTAGTAGCGGTGGGCCTCGTCACCGAGGGGCTGTTCGCCCTCCAGGACGATGATCGCCACGCTGTTCGAGGTGGCTTCGCCGAAGTTCTCCCCCATTCGCTGGATCGCCTCGAACGAGGGCGCATCGTTGGGGATCAGCGATACGGAGTGCTCTTTCTCCACCTGCTCCAGCGGAGGGACGACCGCAGCCAGGACATAGGCGATCACCACCCAGCCGATGATGATCGGCACCGCCAGCAGGCGGATCATCCGCGCGATGAACGGCGGTTTGGCGGTGGTTGCCTGGTTACTCATGCTGCCTTCAGAAGGCAGTAGGTGAACGCGCTTTCGCCGGTCTCGACCTTCTCCGCCTTGACCTCGTCATCCACGATGATCCGACAGCCGATTCTGTTGCTGTCGCCCTGCGCAATGACGTTGACCATGGCCGTGGCCTCCGTCATCGGGAACTTCAACGACCACGGCAGGCTCGCCCCTTCGACGAACCGCGGCTCTGCATCGACATCGAAGTAGCTGATGTTCGCCACCGTTCCCGGTGGCCCGAACACCTCGTACACCAGTTGTTTGGGGTCGTAGGGCTTACGTTCCTCGAGCTCTGTGTCGGCGTACGCGGGGCGCGACTGAGAGCCGAACACACCGTGCAGTCGCATGACGGTGAAACCCCCGGCACCGAGGACGACCAATACCAGTAGCGGAATCCATAACCGCTTCAGAACCCCCAAAGCACGAACCCCCTGAATCCGTGGCCTAGTCCGGACAATCCAAGTTGCAGGAACCGGCGATGCACATATTCCGCCACCCATGGCATGCCGGCAACCCGAATGCGGTACGCATCCCAGACCGGCCGTGAGGAGGGATCACGGCATACACGCGGCACATCGAGCAGGACAATCCGGACCTGACCAGTAGAGCATTCAGGTGACCTCCCATATCTGCCCATTCCCAAGGTGATACGGGATCGTAATGCATTTTGCGTGGCCTCCGGCGCGGAACGGAATTTAACGCGGCTAACGGTTCTCACGGCGCTGAATGACCATTGTTTGACTCTGCAAAGAAATTCAAGATTATCGAGTTCACTGCATTAGGCCGTTCCAGGAATCCGAGGTGCCCGGCGTCGGCGATCTCGACGTAGCGCCCGTGCGGCAGCGCATCTGCCACCTCCGCTCCGAGATGCGGCGGCATCACCAGGTCATCGGCGAATCCGATCACGAGTACCGGTGTGGTGATCGTCCGGTAGGCGGGCCTGCGGTCGTTCTGCGGGGCCACACCGTACTGAGCGCGAACCCCCGGTGTCAGCTTCGCCGGCCACCTGGTGAAAGTGTCGATCCAGTCCCGGACGACGGCCTCATTGTTCAAGGTCTTCGGTGAAAAGTTCTCCAGTAGGCGCAGTTTCGCCTCATACGTGGCCGGCAACTCGACGTCGGCCCTGGCAAGGTCGCGTTCGGCGGTTCGGAAGAACTCGCGCGTCAGATCGTGGCGCCCCCGGGTCGCCATCAGCGCGGCCTGGCTCACCAAACCGGGCCGGGACAGCATCAGTTCCTGTGCGATATATGAGCCCATCGAGACCGCGACCACCCGGACCGATGCGATGTCGAGTCGCTCGAGCAACTGCACGGTGTCGGCAACCATCGTTGCCGACGAGAAGCCATCCGTATCCGCCGTCGCGCCGACGCCCCTGTTGTCGAACGTGATGACCCGATAGCCCGCGGCACGAAATGCCGGTACCTGATAGAGATCCCAGGTGCGTCCGACGCCGCCCTGCCCGGCGATGAACAGCACAGGCTCACCGTCGCCACGGTCGTCGTAGGCCAGGTTCACGTCCTACCCGCCCGGACAGGTAACTATGCGTCCAGGCGGGCGAACTCGCCCTGCCGGTACTGATCGACGCACGCCGCACGCCGGACCTTGCCGCTCGTCGTGATCGGAATCGAACCAGGTGGTACCAGAACCAGATCCGCGACGCCCAGGCTGTGCGTGTTGAAGATCGCCGAGGTCACTTCGCGCTTGACGGCGGAGAGCTGGTCCGCGGGCGCCTCGGGCGACTCGGCCCGCTTCCTGACCTCGATGATGACGACGAGCTTCTCGGTATGGCCGTCCGGCACCGCGATAGCTGCACACCGGCTCCGGCTGATCTCCTGAATCGTCGCCTCGATGTCGTCGGGCGAGTGATTACGCCCGTAGACGATCAGCAGGTCCTTGATGCGACCGATGACGAACAGTTCGCCGTCGAACATGAATCCCGAGTCCCCGGTGCGCAGCCAAGGCCCCTCAGGCGTGCCGGCCGACGGAGCGACGAGCCTCGCACCGAACGTGGACTCGGACTCCTGCGGCCTGTGCCAGTAGCCGCTCGCGACGTTGTCCCCGTGCACCCAGATCTCCCCTACGGCGCCGGCCGGACACTCGGTACGCGTCTCGGAATCGGCGATCCGGATCGTCGGCGAAACCGGGATGCCGTAGCTGACCAGCGGTGTGCCTGCACCGTTCTGGCAGCGCAGCGCAGTGCCCGCGGTCAGCGACTCCGATTCGAAGCGCACGATCGCCGGCGGTTCGCCCGACTCACGTGTCGCGACGTACACCGTGGCTTCGGCAAGACCGTAGGACGGCCGTATCGCCGACGCGCCCAGGTTCAGCCGGGAGAAGCGCTGGGTGAAGCGCTCGAGTGTCGCCGGGTGCACTCGTTCGCTGCCGGTGATGATGGCGAGCACATTCGACAGGTCGAGACCGGCCATGTCATCGTCCGAGGTCTTCCGCACCGCCAGTTCGAACGCGAAGTTCGGTGCGGCGGTGTAGGTGCGACCGTTCGTGGCCAGCATCTGCATCCACCGGGCCGGCCGTTGCAGGAACGCCACCGGGCTCATCAGCACGGCCGGGACCCCGGCGAGCACCGGCGCGCACACTCCCAGATACAAGCCCATGTCGTGATAGAAGGGCAGCCACGACACGATGGTGGAGCCTTCCGGGATGACATTGTTGAATTCCGCGAAGTAGCCCGACGTCAACTGTTCGTAGTTGGCCAGCAGGTTCCGGTGCGACATCATCACCCCGGCCGGCCGGCGAGTCGACCCGGATGTGTACTGCAAATAGGCCGTGTCCGTGACACTTTCGCTCTGCAACCCACCGCGGGCCGGGGCACTGAAATCCAACGTGTCGACCTCGACGATCGCCGGAGCCGATGCGGAATCCGATCTCACGTACTCGGCCACCACGCCCGCGACTGCCGATGTGGTGAGGATGACCGTCGGCGCCGCGTCCTGCAGCACCGAGCTGACCCGCTCATCGCTGACGCCACCGAGCGGAACCGCCAGCGGAACGGCGATTCGCCCCGCTTGCATCGCGCCGAAAAAGGCCACGATGTAGTCCAGCCCCTGCGGCGCCAGGATGAGTGCACGGTCGCCCGGTGCGCCTATGCTGCCGAGTTCTCGCGCAACGCCGCACGCACGGCGATACAGCTGCGAGTACGTCAGGCTCTCTGCCGTGCCGTCCCAATTATTTTCGTAATCAATAAACGTCGCTGCCGTGTCTTCGCCCTGCAGGCCAGCACGCTCCCGCAGCAACGTCAAAATGGATGCCTCGCCCACGCAGGTCAGGGTATCGCGGTAATCATGACCGCATATCCGGAACCATCAGCAAATTCCAATTCAATGACCATATGAATCACACGAACGTCATTACCACCCGCCTCACCACCACGAGCGAACAGTGTCGCACCCGCTGCGATGGCCTCTGATCTTGACTGTCATACCCTTTGCCGCGAAAGCGCCGCGAAGTGCTTGCGATCGTTCCTATCTCACCCGTGGATTGATCGGATTCGGAGACAACATTCTGCAGCGAACATACTGTTATTGATTGTGACCGCCCTCGACGGGCGCTGAGCCACCAATGGCCGCACCACACTGGCGGCCTATTTCTGTGGTCCGGCGGACGAATACAGGGTATCGAGCCTGACAGCGGCCGAACCGCGGAAAGGCCTGCCGGGAGGAGGGGCAATTGACCGCATCCGAGATCGTGAGCGGGGGGCGTCCAGGTGCGGAAACCGGGACTGAAGCACCTCGGCTGCCCGTCACGCCGGTCACTCCCATTGCCGTCATCGGCATGTCCTGCCGGCTCCCCGGTGGCATCGACTCCCCCGAACTCCTGTGGGAGGCCCTGATTCGGGGCGATGACTTCGTCACCGAAGTTCCGCCCGACCGTTGGGACGCCGACGAGTACTACGACCCGGAGCCCGGGGTGCCCGGTCGGTCGGTGTCGAAGTGGGGCGCTTTCCTCGACGACGTCGCCGGCTTCGATGCCGACTTCTTCGGTATCAACGAACGCGAGAGTGCCGCACTCGATCCCCAGCACCGGTTGTTGCTGGAAACCTCCTGGGAGGCCATGGAGCACGCGGGCCTCACGCGGGAGGCCCTGTCGGACTCGCTGACCGGTGTGTTCGTCGGACTGACGCACGCCGACTACCAGATGCTGGCCGCCGACGCCCAGTCCTTGGAAGCGGCATACGGCTTCAGCGGCAACAACTTCAGCCTGGCGTCCGGCCGGATCGCCTACGCCCTCGGGGTCCACGGGCCTGCGCTCACGGTGGACACGGCGTGTTCGTCCGGTCTGACGGCGATACACCTGGCCTGCCGCAGCCTGCACGAGGGCGAAAGCGATTTCGCGTTGGCCGGCGGTGCCACTTTGGCATTGGACCCGCGCAAGTTCGCGTCGGGTTCAGCGGAGGGAATGCTCTCGGCGACCGGACGCTGCCATGCCTTCGATGCCGCGGCCGACGGTTTCGTAGGCGGCGAAGGCTGCGTCATGGTGTTGCTCAAGCGGTTGCCGGACGCCGCGCGCGATGGCGACCGGATCCTGGCCGTCATCCGCGGCACGGCCGCCAATCAGGACGGTCATACCGTGAACATCGCGACGCCGTCGGATGCCGCACAGACCGCGGTGTACCGAGCGGCGTTGACCGCGGCCGGAGTGGACCCCGGCACGGTCGGCATGGTCGAGGCGCACGGCACCGGTACGCCGGTGGGCGACCCGATCGAGTACTCCAGCCTGGCCAAGGTGTACGGCGTCGACGGCCCCTGCGCGCTCGCGTCCGTGAAGACCAACATGGGGCATGCCCAGGCAGCCTCCGGAGCCATCGGGCTGATGAAGGCGGTCCTCGCGATACAGCACGGCGTGGTGCCACAGAACCTGCACTTCACCCGCCTTCCCGACAAGCTCGCCGAAATCCAGACCAATCTCTTTGTGCCCCAGGAGACAACACCGTGGTGCACCAACGGGCATCACCCCCGGCGGGCGGCGGTGTCGTCGTATGGGCTGTCGGGGACCAATGTGCACGCCGTCTTGGAGCAGGCACCGGTCCCGGCGCCAGAGCCCGCAGCTGCAGACTCCGCGCCCCCGGCATCGCCGGCACCCATGCTGTTCCCGTTGTCGTCCACCTCGGCCGACGAGCTGCGCCACACGGCCGGCCGGCTGGCCGACTGGATACAGGCACACGAGGATGTCGTCCTACCGGATCTCTCCTACACCCTGGCGCGCCGACGCGTGCACCGGCCGGTGCGCACCGCCGTCAGCGCGAACACCCGACCTGATCTCATCGCCGCGTTGCGCGAGGTCGCCGACGGCGACACTCCCTACCAAGCCGCGGTCGGTCGCGACGACCGCGGCCCGGTCTGGGTGTTCTCCGGTCAGGGTTCGCAGTGGGCCGGCATGGGCGCCGAGCTCTTGGCGACCGAACCGGTGTTCGCCGCCACGGTGGCGCAGGCCGAGCCGATCATTGCCGCCGAGTCAGGATTCTCGGTGACCGAGGCGATGTCCGCGCCGGAGGTCGTTACCGGTCAGGACCGGTTGCAGCCGACGTTGTTCACCATGCAGGTCGCCATGGCCGCCACCATGAAGGCGCACGGGGTGCGGCCCGGAGCCGTCATCGGCCACTCCCTGGGTGAGGCCGCGGCAGCTGTCGTCGCCGGGGCGCTGTCGTTGGAGGACGGGCTGCGACTCATCTGCCGCCGGTCCCGGCTGATGTCCCGGATCGCTGGAAAGGGCGCCACCGCAGCGGTGGAGTTGCCTGCAAAACAGGTGCTTTCGGAGCTGACCGGCCGCGGTATCAACGATGTCGTGGTGGCGGTGGTGGCTTCGCCACAGTCCACCGTGATCGCAGGCACCACACAGACGGTGCGCGATCTCGTGACGGATTGGGAGC
This sequence comes from Mycobacterium sp. 134, assembly GCF_048282715.1. Classification (NCBI taxonomy): domain Bacteria; kingdom Bacillati; phylum Actinomycetota; class Actinomycetes; order Mycobacteriales; family Mycobacteriaceae; genus Mycobacterium; species Mycobacterium sp. 134. The sequence continues at coordinate 854,214 of NZ_JBLVUN010000008.1, read as the reverse complement.
AACGTGGGGTGATGGCTCGCGAGGTTCCCGTCGATGTCGCCTTCCACTCACCGCAGGTCGAGCCGATCGTCGACGATCTGGCCGAGGCGCTTGCCGACCTCAAACCCATGACACCGGAGATTCCGTTCTATTCGGCGACCCTGTTCGACCCGCGCGAACAGCCGGTCTGCGATGCCGACTACTGGGTGACCAACATGCGAAGGATGGTGCGCTTCGCCACCGCCGTACAAGCCGCGCTGGAGGACGGCTACCGCGTGTTCGCCGAGCTTTCGCCACATCCGCTGCTCACCCGAGCGCTCGAACAGACCGCAAGCGGCCGCGAGACGCCGATGGCCGCCCTGACCGCGATGCGCAGACAGCAAGAGATGCCGGATGGGCTGCGCGGACTCCTCGTCGATCTGCACAGTGCAGGCGCTGCGATCGATTTCTCTGCCCTGTGCCCCGACGGTCGGCTGGTGGATGCACCGCTGCCGACCTGGACACACCGCCGATTGTGGCTCAGCGGCGGTGGTCAGGAACACCCGACCCACGGCGGTTGCACCATCGCAGTCCACCCGCTGCTGGGCGCCAACGTGCGGCTGCACGAGGAACCGGAACGCTACGTGTGGCAGGCCGACGTCGGCACGGCCGCCCAGCCGTGGCTCGCAGATCACAAAATACGCACTGTTGCAGTGCTTCCGGGTGCGGCGTACTGCGAGATGGCGCTGGCTGCGGCCCAGGCCGTGCTGGGTGAGACTTCCGAAGTCCGTGACATCCGGTTCGAGCAGGCACTGCTTCTGGACGAACAGACAGTGGTCGGCGCTTCCGCCTCGGTGTCATCACCCGGCGTGGCCGCATTCACCGTCGAGACCGACGAGGAGGGCCAGCAAGCTCGGCACGCAACCGCGGTCCTGCACGCCGCAGCGGACGAGCAACCGCCTGCGTACGACATGTCGGCGGTCGTTACCGCCCACCCCTGCGACGAAGACGGCGCCGAAGTGCGTAATCGGGTGGGCCAGCATGGCATTCAGTACGGTCCGGCGTTCACCGGCTTGGTCACCGTGCGTACCAGCGAGGCGGAAGCCCGCACGGTCCTCGCCGAGGTCGCCCTTCCCCGCTCGATCCGCTCCCAACAGGACGCGTACGGCGTCCACCCGGCTCTTCTGGATGCCTGCTTCCAATCGGTCGAGGCACATCCCGACGTTCAGGCGCTCGGCGGCGACGTACTGGGATTGCCTCTGGGCGTGCGGCGGCTACGCGCTTACCACTCGGCCCGCAACGCGCACTACTGCTACACGCGATTGATCAAGGCCGACGCAACCGGTATCGAGGCCGACATCGATGTGCTCGACAAGGACGGCACAGTCCTGCTGACCGTGCAGGGGCTTCGCCTTGGCACCGGCGCCTCCGGCAGCGGACACGACGATCAGGTTCTCAGCGAACGACTGCTGACGGTCGAATGGCGACAGCGCGACCTGCCCGAGGTCGAATACGCCGAAGCCGGATCCTGGTTGCTCATCAGCGCCTCGGAAGGTCCCGACGCGGCAACCGACACGTTGAGCAGCATCCTGAAAGACCGTGGCGCACAGTGCACCACGATGAGCTGGCCCAATCAGGCCGACGACTCATTGACCTGCGCCCAGCTCGGCAACCATCTGCGAGCCGGCCGATTCACCGCCGTGGTGATCCTGACATCGCCGAACAGTGGTGATCACACCGACCAGTCACCATTGCTGGGTCGCGAGTACGTGCGTCATCTGGTGCACATCACCCGCGAACTACCGGAGGTGAGCGGAGAACTCCCTCGCCTGTACGTCGTAACCCGCAATGCCCAGACGGTGGTGGCCGGCGACGTGGCCAATCTCGATCAGGCGGAGCTACGGGGCCTGATCCGCGTCATCGGCACCGAACATCCGCACCTGACCGCCACCCAGATCGACATCGACGAGGCCACCGGCGTGGAGCAGGTTGCACAGCAACTGCTCAGCGGATCCGACGAAGACGAAACCGCGTGGCGCAATGGCCGGTGGTACACCGCACGGCTATGTCTCGCCCCGCTGCGCCCCGAGGAGCGGCAGACCACCGTCGCGCATCTCGAGCGCGACCGGATGCGACTGCAGATCCGTACGCCGGGCGACCTGGAGTCAATGGAACTCGTTTCCTGCGAACATGTTCCCCCGGGGCCGGGCCAGATCGAGGTCGCGGTCAGCGCGTCCAGCATCAACTTCGCCGACGTGCTGGTCGCATTCGGCCGCTACCCCGCGTTCGACGGGCGTCTGCCCCAACTCGGTATCGACTTCGCCGGGCTGGTGACCGCAGTCGGGCCCGACGTCACCGACCACAAGGTCGGCGATCGGGTCGGAGGTCTGTGCGCCGACGGCTGCTGGGGCACGTTCGTCACCTGCGACGCCCGCCTGGCCGCCACCTTGCCTGCCGGCCTGACGGACGCCGAGGCGGCCGCACTGACCATTGCGACCGCCACCGCCTACTACGGGCTGAACGACATGGCCCGGATCAAATCCGGCGACAAGGTGCTGATCCACTCCGCGACGGGCGGGGTCGGCCAGGCGGCGATGGCCATCGCGCGCGCCGCCGGTGCGGAGATCTTCGCCACCGCCGGCAGCGAGCAGCGCAGACAACTTCTGCGCGACATGGGCGTCGAACACGTCTACGACTCGCGGACTTTGGAGTTCGCCGATCAGATCCGCCAGGACACCGACGGATACGGCGTGGACATCGTGCTGAATTCGGTGACGGGTGCCGCCCAGCGGGCGGGCCTCGAATTGCTGGCATTCGGTGGGCGATTCGTGGAGATCGGCAAGCGCGACATCTACGGCGACACCCGGTTGGGGCTGTTCCCCTTCCGGCGCAACCTGTCGTTCTACGCCGTCGATCTGGCGCTGATGTCCGTCAGCCATCCGGATCGGCTCCGGGAGTTGCTGGAAACGGTGTATCTGCTGACCGCCGAGGGTGATCTGCCGATGCCCGAGGTCACCCACTTCCCACTTGCCGACGCCGCCACCGCGATTCGAATGATGAGCGGCGCGCAGCACACCGGCAAGCTCGTGCTGGACATCCCGCATACCGGCTCGAGTCGGCTGGTGGTTCCGCCCGCACAGGTGCGGGTGTTCCGGCCCGACGGTGCGTACATCATCACCGGCGGCCTCGGGGGCCTTGGATTGTTCATGGCCGAGAGGATGGCGGTCAACGGGTGTGGACGTATCGTGTTGTCCTCTCGCTCGCAGCCGAGCGCTCAGGCATCGGCATTGCTCGAGCGGATCCGCGCGACCGGGGCCGACTTGGTCGTCGAGTGCGGCGACATCGCCGAGTCCGGCACCGCGGAGCGGTTGGTGGCCGCAGCGACTGCCGGTGGGCTCGAAGTACGCGGCGTACTGCACGCAGCGGGCGTGATCGAGGACGCCGCACTGACGAACATCACAGATGAGCTGATCGAACGAGACTGGGCACCAAAGGTTTACGGTGCGTGGAATCTGCACACCGCCACCGCGGACCAGCCTTTGGACTGGTTCTGCTCATTCTCGTCGGCAGCCGCGCTGGTCGGCTCCCCCGGGCAGGGGGCTTACGCTGCCGCCAACAGCTGGCTGGATGCCTTCAGCCTGTGGCGGCGCTCCCAGGGGCTGCCGGGCACGGCCATCGCCTGGGGTGCCTGGGGGCAGATCGGCCGCGGCACGGCCCTGGCCGAAGGCGCCGGAATCGCCATCGCTCCTGACGAGGGCGCGTATGCGTTCGAAGCACTGCTGCGTCACGATCGCGCCTACACCGGATACGCGCCGATTACGGGCGCGCCATGGTTGTCGGTGTTCGCCGAACGCAGCCCCTTCGCCGAGGCATTCCGATCAACCGGCCAAAGCGCAACGGGCACCAGCAAGTTGCGCGCCGAACTCGACGAGCTGCCGCCCGACGAGTGGGCCGCCAAGCTGCGGCACGTGATCTCCGATCAGGTCAGCGTGATCCTGCGCCGCAGTGTCGATCCGGACCGCCCCCTTTCCGAGTACGGCATGGACTCTCTGGGAGCCCTCGAACTACGCACCCGCATCGAGAACGAAACGGGTATCCGGATCTCGGCCACCGGTATCACGACCGTGCACGGTTTGGCAGACCTGCTGTGCGAAAAGCTTCTTCCTGCAGGGGCAGCCTGACATGCGGTGGATTCAAACGGTCGGGACGGGTCGACTACAGCAAATGCCGAAACGGATACGAGGCCGGCCTGCCCGCGCATCGCGCGAACCAGCTCCCGAGCCATATACCGGTCCATCTGCCACCTCCCCCACGGAGATGACGACGCACTCCCGCCGTATCGACAGTTCCTGATCGGCGTCCGGATGGCGGCAACGGAGACGGTATGAAACTCATTACTTCACAAACGATCTGACCAGTTCGATATCGACATGGCGGGGGAAGGCAGCAGAGTAACAGCGAGTTCGCGGAGGCAGTGCGTGATGGGCCCACGCCATGCCGGCTCCGCCCACCACGACCAATACGGCCTTGAGGATCTGTACGGCCACATCGGCCCCAACAACTCCTGAATGTTGTTCAGAAAGTCAACACAGCAAATAGATTGCGAGGTAGCATTCCGCTCATGTGGGGCTCGTTGGCCGTACTGGCACTCTTGACGACGATCAATCCCGTGCGCCTCGGCATCATCATCTTGGTGCTCTCCAGGCCGCGGCCGATGCAGAACCTGCTCGCCTATTGGACGGGCGCGGTGCTGGTAGGGCTCGCCACCCTCGTCATTCCACTGTTCGTACTTCACTCCACGCCGACATCGTCCGCTTTCGCGAGAAATTTCGCACACCCCACCGCGAATCCGATCGCACAGCGCATCACGATCGTCACGGGCGTGCTCCTTCTGGCGATCGCCGTATTCATGGTGGCGCGCAACTTGTTACGGACACCCGTCTCGGCAGGTGGTGCCCACCGGAAGGTGGCGGGCCACACCGGTGACGGCACAACGACCCTCGTGCTCGATTCAGGTGCACCACCTGTCATCACGAGGTTCCTGCATCCCACCGGGAAGTCGGCCGAAACAGACGGGGAAGAGAAGTCTCCGATTCGGCGGCTGCTCGGCCGCGCGCGTGACGCGTGGCAGAACGGGTCCCCGTGGATTCCCTTCATCATCGGCCTCATAGTGCTTCCACCACTGGACGGCGTGCTGTTCGCCCTGGCCATCGTCGTGGCTTCGGGTGCCTCCCTCGAGGTCCAGCTGGTCGCAACGATCGCATTCGTCTTCGGCGTGCTCCTGGTGGAGGAGATCATTCTCGTCAGCAACATAGTCGCACCGGAGAGAACCCAAGCCGCACTGCGTAAGTTGCACGAGTGGGCCCGCCTGCATCACCAGAAGTTCGTGGCGGCGATCCTGGCGGTGGTCGGACTCTCGTTGTTGGCCAGGGGCATGGGCGGCCTCTGATCCGAGTTATCGGCATTCGATCTTGATCCAGCGGAGGCCGCGACTGAGGGGTACCCTGTTAGCTGAGGGGCATGGCTCAGCGTCGGGAGGATCCGTGAATACCGTTATCAGAATGCTGATTTCAGGTTCCCTCGGGATGGCCATTACGGGGCTGATAATATTTGCTTCTGCAGGCACCTTCGACTACTGGCGTGGTTGGGCTTTTCTCGCTGTGCTCGCGGCTTCGGGCTGGGTATCGGCAATCTACTTCCTGCGCACGAATCCGGCGGTGCTGCTGCGACGGTTGCCGACGGCCGAAGAACGACCGCAGCAGAAGGCCATAGCGCTCGGTGTCTTGTCGCTCTGGGCCGCAATGATCGTCGTGAGCTCGCTCGACCACCGCTTCAAATGGTCGGTGGTCGCCACAGAGGTCTCATTGGCCGGCGACGTGCTGGTCGTGCTTGCACTCGCGGCCATTGGGCTGGTGCTCATGCAGAACAGCCATGCGGCCGTGACCGTTCGGGTGGAGGAAAGTCAGCAGCTTGTCTCGACTGGCCTGTACGGACTCGTGCGGCATCCGATGTACACCTGCAACGGGCTGCTTCTGGTGGGAATACCCCTTGCGCTCGGCTCCTTCTGGGGTCTGGTATTTCTCATCCCGGGCCTCCTGCTCTTCGCCCTACGCATCCAGGATGAGGAAAAGGTCCTCGCGATGGAGCTCGACGGGTACCGCGACTACATGCAGAAGGTTCGGTACCGCATGCTGCCGGGGATCTGGTGACCGGTTCCGTCAGCTGTCGAGTAGCAGCCTGAGCTGGCTCCCATACTCACTGAGCGCCCTGGCCGTGAACATCTCGTAGTGCGTGCAGTCGACCGCGTACGTGTCGATCTCGCCGGCAATCCACGGCTGCCAGCTTTGTAGGTGGGTCCGGGCGGCCCGCCGGTTCCGCATCTCACGCCAGCGGGAGCGCAGTCCTGACGCGCCGTCTTCACTTCCGTGCCGCGCTGCCATGAAGACGACGACGTCTCCTCCGAATACCTCGGGCGCATGATCAAGGAGGCGCAGCTGGTTCTCGTTGAGGCTGCGGGCCATGAACTCCAGCAGCGCTTTTGGCGGGAGAGCGAATCCCAGAACACCCTGTTGCTGAATCAGTTCTTCCGCCCGCTGGTAGTCGATGGGGCGCCGATGCGCCGGCACGTCGATGTTGTTGGTCTGCAGGATGTATTCCAGCACCAGGCCCTCGGCCAACACCTGGTTCTTGGCGACGAGCCTGTCGGCGCCAGTCGTCAGCTTATTGGTCCTCAGCGCGGCGTCCAGGAGCACGAGGCGCTGGACTTCGCATCCTCGTCGCTGTAACTCAACAGCCAGCGCGTGTGCGACGACGCCACCGAACGACCAGCCCAGGAGCTTGTACGGGCCATCCGGATACAGGGCTTGAATGCGGTCCGCATACATGGCGGCCAGTCTGTTGATCGGCACGGGTTCCGACTGGTCCGCTGTCGGCGTTTGGTTGATTCCGATGATCGGGCAGTCCAGATATTCGCCGAGCGCCCGATATGACCAGCTCAACCCGAAGCCGTCGTGAATGCAGACCACGGGTGTGCCGGAGCCTTCCCGGAGGATGTCGACGGGGACCACTTCCTCGGCACTGTCCGCACTTCCGATCTGCTGAGCCAGGCTTCTCACGGTCGGCGCCTCGAACATCACGCGCACGGCCAGCTGTGCGTGCGTGGCTTTGTTGATCGCGGCGACGGCCCGCATCGCCAGCAGGGAATCGCCGCCCAGGTCGAAGAACGAATCCTCGACTCCGACGCGTTCGAGGCCGAGCACTTCGGCGTAGATTCCGGCCAGGGTCTCTTCGGCAGGAGTTTCGGGGGCCCGGTATTGCCCGGCCTTGTATTCAGGTGCCGGCAGAGCACGGGTATCGAGTTTTCCGTTGGAGGTCAGAGGCATTGCATCCACGACCATCACCGCCGCCGGAACCATGTAGACCGGCAGCCGGTCGGCCAGCGTCACTCGCACCTGATCCGGGTCGACCGCACCGGCCACCGACTCGGTGACATAGCCGACCAGACGCTTGTCGCCGGGATGGTCCTCCCGGACCATCACCGCGGCCTGCACTACCCCGTCCAGATCGGCCAATGCTGTTCGGATCTCACCGAGTTCGATGCGGTAGCCACGGATCTTGACCTGCTCATCGGCACGCCCTACGTAGCGCAACTGGCCGTCCGCATCCCAATACACGAGATCACCGGTCCGGTACATCCGGGTTGCGGGCGCCCCCGGCCCGACGAACGGGCATGCGACGAACCGCGATCCGGTCAACGCGGACCGGCCCATGTAACCGCACGCCACCCCGCGGCCTGCCACGTACAACTCGCCCACCACCCCGCCGGGTACCGGGCGCAGCCATTGATCCAGCACGAACAACGCCGACGTCGACACCGGGCCACCGATCGGAACCACCCGCGGCCCTGCCACTTCCGGCGTCGTCAACGGAGCACTCATCGACGCATACACGGTCGCCTCGGTGGGGCCGTAGGCATTGATCACCACGCGCCCAGGCGCCCACCGGTCCACCACATCACTGGGGCAGGACTCACCGCCGAGCAGTAGCGCAGTCGATCCCAACCCCTCCGGAGACAGAGCTGCCACCGCCGATGGGGTCTGGGTCAGGACATTGACCTCTTCGGAAACCAGAACGTCGTGGAAGATCTCCGGTGAATTGGTCACCTCTTCTGGCACCACGACCAGCCGCCCGCCGGTCAACAGCGCCGCCCAGATCTCCCACACCGAGAAGTCGAAAGCGTACGAATGACACTGCGTCCAAACCTGTTCGGCCGGCAGGCCGGTGGGCATCGACGCGGCGAGGTGTGTCAGGTTGTGGTGCGTGATGCATACCCCCTTAGCCTCAATCCGTGGACTGACTTGAGTGGTGTGGTTCGACGGTGATTCTGACGGCGGTTTGTGGGGTGGGCAGGATGTAGCCGCTGGTCTGCCCAGCTTTTCCTGTGTGCTTCGGTGGGGCCTGTTCGGCGACGGTTAGACGGTTGCGGTAGCGGGTGGGCTGTAGCCGATGGTGTTGCGCCACAGGGTGAGCCAGTGCTCGGTCCAGGGCCAGTGGCTGGGTAGGTGCAGGATGGGTCGGCGTTGCGGTCGGGCCAGCCGTGCCGGGACGGTGATGATCGTGCGTCGCAAGGTGGCTCCCCGGGCCACTGCGTGCGCTCCACCGGCAAGCACACCGGCGGCGCGCAGCAGATTGTGGGCGATGGCCCCGCAGAGCACCCACGCGGAGTTGGCGCCGAATTGCCCGGAGGGCATGTGGGCCAAGGGGCCGGCGATCAGGTCGGCGAAGACAGTTTCGATGATCGCGTGTTGACGGTGGGTGATGTCGGCGTCGGCGGTTGGTAGGTCGGTGTTGGTGAAGAACGGGTGATACCGCCAGACCGGGAACAGGGCGTCGCGGAAGCGCGCATCTTTGACCCGACGTACCACCAGTCGGGCGGTGAAGCGGTCTGTGGTGGCCGCGAATGCGGTGTAGCTGATTTCGGCGACTTCGGCATCAGAGATCCACTCTCCGGTGTCGGGATCACGCACCGCGCCCGGGTATTTCACCGGTGTCCACGCCGCGTCGTCGATGGCGTTGATGGCCCGGTTGATCGCGCTGTTGCGGCCCATGACCACCGAGAATTGCGCACCATGGCGTCGGCAGGCGCCGACGACGGCGCGGGTGCCGTAGGACGAATCGCCGCGGACCAGGATCTGGCCGGTGACCCCGGCCGCTCGGGCCGTGGTGATGGCCTGGGCGACCATTCGACCGGCTCCTTTACCGGAGCCGGTCTTGCCGGCCCGCAGCCGCATCCCGGCGATCACCGGCGCCGCACCGGGGGTGCTGATCGTGGTCGCCAACGGCGAGAGTCCTTTGCGCAGGACCTGCTTGCCAGCGATTTTGGTGTGTCCGTAGGAGGCGCCTTGTTTGGCATGGCCGTAGACCGGTCGTAGCAGGGAGTCGATGTCGATGAACACACCGCTGTCGGATCCGGGTAGCAACTCAACGCGCCGGCAGAGGGCGGCCAAGTGTTCGCGCAGGACTGATTCGAGTTGGCGTGCGTGTCCGAAGGTGAACTCCCGCAACAGGGTTCCGATGGTTGATGGTGCGTACACATCGCCGAAGAGTGTTTTCATGCCCCCGGCCCGGACGATGTTGAGGTCATCAATGCTGTCGGCGCCGGCGCACATCCCGGCGATCACCGTGGCCAGCTTCGGTGCCGGATTCGCTGACCCGGATTTGATCTTCGGCGCGGGGATGAAGATCTTGTCAGCCAACAGATTCGGCAGGCCGGTCTGCTCAGCCAGTGTCATCACCGGCACCAGTCCGGCGCACGACACGAGATGATCCTCATCGAAGACCGCCGACGACGCAGCGAACCCGTGGGACACTTGCACTGGAAGTGCCTTTCTTAACTGGCCTGATTGATGCGTAGAGAACACCAATCCTCCCAGCTCAAGGGGCACTTTCCTTATATCGACACCCACCTACACAGGCAATTCATCGGTGGATCGAGGCTTAGGGGTGCCAGTGGTGCCCGAGGTGTATATCAGGTAGGCGATCTCGTCGGCCTCCGGCGCCGGCAACGCCGTGTTCGGGTAGCCGTCGATGCGAGGATCATCGATGTCGACGACGAACATGCCGGCTCTGGCCAGGCGATCGAGGTGAGCTGCGGAGGTGATCGCGGCACTCGGCGCGGCGTCGGCGAGCATGAAGGCGATCCGTGCCTCTGGGTGTGCCGGGTCCATCGGCACATAGGCCGCTCCGGTCTTGAGCACTGCCAGCATCGCCTCGATCGCCTCGGCGCAACGGTTGAACAGGAGGGCCACCCTGTGCCCGGGTCCGATACCCGCTTCGGCCAGCAAGTGCGCCAATCGATTCGACGCCTCATCGAGTTCCTGATACGTCTTCGAGCGACTTCCACGGGACTGGGGTGAATGGCCGGCATCCGTCACCGCCACCGCCTGCGGTGCGCGTGTCACCTGCCCGGCGAACAACGTGGGCACCGATACCGGCGCCGAGCAGGTGGTGAGCGCCGCGCAGTTGCCGATCTCGTCCAGGCAATCCCGTTCGCCTTCGATGAGCACGTCCACCGACGAGACCCGCTGATGAGCATCGGTGGTCAAGGCCGACACCACCCGCTCCAGCCGCTCGATCAATGTCCGAATGCTGTCTGCATCGAACACGTCGGTGCGGAACTCCACGGATCCGACGATTCCGTCCGGTGCTCCGGTCCCGGTCCAGCGCTCCTCAAGGGAGAAAGCAAGGTCCATGCGGGCAGCCTGGGTGTCGGCCGGAAGGGGGGTCACCTGCAGGTCGCTCAGGAGCGGCTCGGCGCCAGCCTCACCGCCGTCTCGGGAGACGAAGTTCTGCCAGGCGAACATCACCTGGATCAGCGGGTGGTGGGTCAGGCTCCGGATCGGGTTGAGCCGATCCACGAGCACCTCGAAGGGCACGTCCTGGTGCTCGTAGGCGGCCAGGCTGCGCTGGCGTATCTGGGCCATGAGCTCCGCGAAGGTCGGGTCTCCGCCAAGGTCCACCCGCAGCACCAAGGTGTTGACGAAGAATCCCACCAGATCGTCGAGCGCCGGATCACGCCGCCCCGCGATCGGGAAGCCCACCGCCACATCAGAACTGGCGCTCAGCTTCGACAGCAGCACCGCCAGTGCCGCCTGCAGCACCATGAAGCTGGTGGCATCATGCTCCCGCGCCAGTCGACCGATTCTCTGCTGCAGTTCAATCGGCCAATTCACCGCCACACTTGCACCGCGGTAGTCGGCGACCGGCGGATACGGCCGATCCGTCGGCAACTCCAGACGCTCGGGCAGCCCCGCCAACGCCTGCTCCCAGTACGCCACCTGAGCGGCGATCGGACTGTCGGCATCGTTGAGATCACCCAGTTGCTCGCGCTGCCACAGCGTGTAGTCGACATACTGCACCGGCAGCGGCGACCAGTCGGGAACCTGACCCGCACATCTGCTGGCATAGGCCATCCCGAGATCGCGCACCATCGGCGCGATCGACCAACCGTCGGCAGCAATGTGGTGGACCACCACCACCAGTACGTGCTCGCTCTCGTCGATCCGTAAAAGCGTTGCCCGGACCGGAACTTCGCCGGCCAGATCGAAGCAGTGCCGCACCGTCGTGTCGACGGCCTCCCGCAGCCGCGGCTCCGGCCATCCGCGGGCGTCCACCACCTGCCAACTGAACTGCGCCTGCTCCGTGGGTATCACGACCTGCTGCGGTAGCCCGTCGAGCGCCGTAAAGACGGTACGCAGACTCTCGTGGCGGCCCACCACATCGGTGAGCGCCGCCCCCAGCGCTTCGATGTCCAGCGTTCCGTTGATCCGGTAGGCGGTCGGCATGTTGTAAACCGGTGAGGGGCCCTGCAACTGGTCGAGGAACCACAGCCGCTGCTGGGCATACGACAACGGAAGCACCGCCGGCCGTTCTTGGACGGTCAGTGCCGCGCCGGTCCGGTCCTTGGCATGTGCGCTCATCCACTCGGCCAATTCGGCCGGGGTGGGGGCATCGAACAAAGCCCGAATCGACACCTCGGCATTCAGCTCGGCCCGGATTCGCGCGACCAGTCGCGTCGCGGAGAGGGAATGTCCGCCCAGGTCGAAGAACCCGTCGTCGATGCCGACCCGGGCGACCCCCAGAACCTCACCGAACAGGGTGACCAGAGCCCGCTCCCGCTGGTCACGAGGAGCCCGGTAGGCCACCCCACTGTTGAACTCCGGGTTCGGCAGTGCCCGGCGATCGAGTTTGCCGTTGACCGTGAGCGGCAGGGCGTCCAACACCATGATCGCCGCGGGCACCATGTATTCGGGCAGCTTGTCCCCCGCGAAACGACGCAGTTCCCCCGCCCGTTCGATCGCAGACGGGTCGTTGACGTACGCGGCCAGTGAGCCCGCCGCGGTGCTGGGCAGATAAAGATCTGACAGCGCCGGCACGACACCGTCGGCCGATGACGCGGCGGCACGGGTGTAGACGACGTCAACCAGTCCGGCACACGGCGACCAGGTCACGGCTGCGGCGTACCCCAGCTCCCGCCCCAGCTGCAGGCAGTCATACGGTAACACTGCGCCGGAAGCCGAAATGCCGGAGCGCAATTCGCTTACGTACTCGCGGTCGCCCGCCTTGTCCAGCTCGCGTACCAGCTCCACATCCGGCCAGATTCCGGCATGAGGAACCCCGGAGACGCGCAGCTCCGGTAACCCCTCGGACCGCAGATACTCGGCCAACCTCGCCAAGCCACCGAACCGCTGCCATGGTTCGGACGGCAGGTTCGCAACGGACCGCACAGGGATCGGTCCCTTGCGTAGCACCACCTCATAGCGATAGCCGCTGAGTTCATTGATCGCCTGCATGTCCTTGAGCCGCACCTCGACCGCGGCGATGTCATCGAGCTGCTGCGGCAACGCGGCAAAGAACTCCGGAGCCACCAAGAGCTCCTGTTCGGAAAGCATCTCCCGACGTACCCGCTCACCGACCGCTGCAGCTGTGTCCTCACCGTCGCGGCCGTCCTGAGCGCCGGCGCATACCACCCCGGTGGTGAACGCCCGCAACAACGACAGGTTGCGCACATCGCCGAGGAACAGGGCCCCGCCGGGTGCCAGTGACCGCATCGCCACGGCCAGCACATCGAGCAGATAGCCCGCACTCGGGAAGTACTGGATGACCGAGTTGAGCACCACTACGTCGAAATGGCCCTGCGGTATCCCATCGGGGGCGTCGGCCGGCTGCGCCCGCAACCGCACCCGGTCCGCCCAGGGCTGCCCGGCCACTTTCGTCCGCAATGTCTGAATCGTCGGTGGCGAGAAGTCCGTTGCCCAATACTCGGCGCACTCCGGGGCCACCTGCGCAAGCAGCAACCCCGAGCCCACACCGATCTCCAGCACCCGCCGTGGCTGTAGCGCCAGGATCCTGGCAACCGCGGCCGAACGCCATTCCTCCATCTGTGGCAACGGAATTGGGTCTCCGGTGTAGCTGCTGTTCCAGCCACCGAAGTCCTCGCCCAGCTCGGTGGGCGTGCTCGTGGTGAACGACTCCCCCGAGTACAAGCCCTCATACACGCCCTGCCACTGGTCGACGAGTTCCGCTTCGCGGGCAGACTCGCGGACCAGCATCATCTCCGGGTCCAGGACGACATAGGCCACCAACTGTTTGTCGGCGGTGTGCTCACTCCGGTTCGCGGTTGACGTGGCGGTGTGGGCGACGACGACCGCTTGGGAGACGCGGGGATGCGAAGCCAAAACCGACTGAATTTCACCGAGTTCTATGCGGTAGCCGCGGATCTTGACCTGCTCGTCCGCACGACCCGCATACCGCAGCTGCCCGTCGGCTCCCCACGACACCCGATCCCCGGTGCGGTACATCCGGGTACCTGGCGCCCCGAACGGGCAAGGGATGAAACGTGATCCGGTCAACCCTGGCCGGCGCACATAACCCATACCGACGCCACGACCGGCAACATACAACTCCCCCACCACACCCGGCGGGACTTCGCGTAGCCACTGATCCAACACGAACAGCCCGGCGCCCGGTACCGGCACACCGATCGGGACGACACCCGCCCCGGCCTGTAGCGGAGCGCTGATCGTGGCGTACACCGTTGTCTCGGTCGGGCCGTAGCCGTTGATCATCACCCGGCCCGGCGCCCACCGATCCACCACTTCCTGCGGGCACGGTTCAGCGGCCACCATCAACGCCGATACCGATGCCAATCCCTCCGGCGAGAGCATCCCCACCGCGGACGGGGTTTGACTCAACACCGTCACCCGTTCGCCGACCAGTAACGCCTGCAGCTCCTGCGGTGACCGCGTCACCTGCTCGGGTACCACCACCAGCCGCCCACCGTGCAACAGGGCGCCCCAGATCTCCCATACCGAATAGTCAAAAGCCAAGGACGAACACGCAGCCCACACCTGCCCTGGGCCCATCTCGATGCCCACGTCCAGACCGTCGAAAAGCCGTGTCACGTTCTGATGGGTGACGGCAACACCTTTGGGCACACCCGTGGTGCCCGAGGTGTAGATGATGTGCGCCACGTCGTCGGCAGCCGGCCCCGCGGCTACAGGCGTGCCAGGCGAGGAGTCGATCCGGGGATCGTCAACCTGCAGTACCGGTACACCGCAGCCGGCCATCCGATCAACCAAACCAGCCGTAGTCAGGACCGCCACCGGCGCAGCATCGGCCAGCATGAACTGCACACGCGCATCCGGATGGGCCGGGTCGATCGGCAGATACGCCGCCCCCGACTTCAGCACACCCAGAATCGCGACCACCGCATCAGCCGACCGGCCCGTCAACAAACCGACACAGCGTCCCGGTCCGGCACCGATCCCAACCAGCAAGTGTGCCAACCGATTCGATGTCTCATCGAGCTCACGGTAAGTCAACGACCGGTCGCCGAACCGCACCGCCACCGCGTCAGGCGCCCGCACCACCTGGCCGGCAAACAGCTCAGGAATCGATGATTCCGTCCCAGAGCGGGCCAACACAGCCCGGTGACCGACTTCGTCCAAACGCAGCTGCTCGAACGCATCGAGCAGGCCCACCGTCGACAGCCGGCGACCCGGATCAGACGTCATCGCCGCCAACACCTGGCGCAACCTCTCGATCAGGGTCTCGATGCTGGCGGCATCGAACACATCGGTCCGGAATTCCACCGAGCCCCAGATTCCGGCGGGCTCGCCGGCGTCGGTCCAGTGCTCTCGAAGGAAGAGCACCAGATCCATGCGGGCAGTCTGTGTATCAGCCTCCAGCGGGGCGGCCTGCACATCACCCAGGCTGAGCGCAGTCGCGGCGTCGTTGTCCAGACCGGGCAGATTCTGCCAGGCGAAGATCACCTGGATCACAGGCTCATGGGCCAGGGATCGGGTCGGGTTGAGCCGCTCGACCAGCACCTCGAACGGCACGTCCTGGTGTTCGAAGGCGGCCAACGCACGCTGACGCACCTGCTCGACCACCTCGGCGACGGTGGGGTCTCCGCCCAGATCAACCCGCAGCACCAGCGTGTTGACGAAGAACCCGACCAACTCATCGAGCGCCGGATCGCGGCGCCCGGCGATCGGGAAGCCCACCGCCACATCAGAGCTGGCACTTAATTGGGCGAGCAACACGGCCAGTGCGGCCTGCACCACCATGAAGCTGGTGGCGTTGTGTTCGTGGGCCACCCGGGCGACCTGCTGCTGCAACTCGACCGGCCAATCGACCATGACGGTTGCACCGCGATGGTCCGCCACCGGCGGATAGGGCCGATCAGTCGGTAGCTCGAGTCGCTCGGGCAACCCGGCCAGCGCCTGCTCCCAGTAGGCCAACTGCTCGGAAATACGGCTCTCCGGGTCGGTCAGCTCACCCAAATGCTCACGCTGCCACAACGTGTAATCCACATACTGCACCGGCAACGGCGCCCACCCCGGGACCTGCCCCGCACACCGACTCGCATACGCCACACCCAGATCCCGCACCAACGGCCCGATCGACCAACCATCACCGGCGATATGGTGCACCACCGCCACCAGCACATGCTCATCCACACCCACCCGGAAAAGGGCTGCCCTCAGCGGCGTTTCAGCAGACAAGTCGAAGCTGTACCCGACGACCTCACCGATCGCCTCCCGCAGCCGATCCGTGGACCAGCCAGTGGCATCAACGACACGCCACCCGATCTCGATCTGGTCTGCAGGCACCACCACCTGCCGCGGCACACCGTCAACCGCGGGGAACAACGTCCGCAAACTCTCGTGACGGCCCACCACATCAGCCAACGCCGCTGCGAGGGCGTCAGTGTCGAGTCGCCCGCTGATCCGATACGCGGTCGGCATGTTGTATGTGGCTGCGCCACTGTCAAACCTGTTGAGGAACCACATACGGTTCTGCGCGTAGGACAGCGGGATAAGGGCGGGTCGTTGTTGGACTGTCAGGGCTGGAAGCCCGCCGGTAGCCATGTCGATGCGTGGGGCCAGCAGTGCCACCGTGGGTGCGTCGAACAAAGTACGCACCGCGATATCAACATCCAGGCCGGCATTGATCGAAGCGATCAATCTCATGGCAGAGAGGGAATCTCCACCCAGGTCGAAGAAGGAGTCGTCGACCCCGACCCGTTCCAGCCCCAGAACTTTGGCGTAGATGCCGGCAAGGATCTCCTCGACTGTGGTCGACGGAGCGCGGTATCCCTCGCCAGTATCGGCGTAATCCGGTGCCGGCAAGGCCCGCCGATCAAGCTTTCCGTTGACAGTCAACGGAATTGCCTCGACCACCACTACCGCTGTGGGCACCATGTAGCCCGGCAACCGCTGCCCCAATGCGGCACGAACAGCGACCGGATCCACACTCCCAGTCACATAGCCGACCAGCCGCTTGTCTCCGGGGCGATCCTCGCGAGCGATCACCGCGGCCTGATCGATCCCCGCCATATCAGCTAGGGCACTCTGAATCTCACCGAGTTCGATGCGGTAGCCGCGGATCTTGACCTGCTCATCGGCACGACCCAGGTACTGCAACTGCCCATCAACACCCCACCGCACCAAATCCCCGGTGCGATACATCCGCGCGCCCGGGGCACCGAACGGACACGCCACGAACCGGGATGCGGTCAAACCCCCGCGGCGGGCATACCCGTAGGCCACTCCCCGCCCGGCGATATACAACTCGCCGACGACACCGGCCGGGACTTCCCGTAGCCATTGGTCGCATACGAACGCGGCTGCCCCCGGCACCGGCGAACCGATCGGCACCACACCAGAACCCGGCCGCAACGGAGCGCTGATCGTGGCATACACCGTGGCCTCGGTCGGACCATAGGCATTGATCATCACCCGACCCGCACCCGCCCATTGATCCATCACCTCGGTCGAGCACGCCTCACCGGCGACCACCAACGCCGCCGACTCCAACCCCTGCGGCGAGAGCATCCCCACCGCCGACGGAGTCTGACTCAACACCGTGACCTGTTCGGAAACCAGTAGCGCGTGGAAGTCCTGGGGCGAACTCGCCACCGCCTCCGGGATGATCACCAACCGGCCACCATGCAGCAGGGCACCCCAGATCTCCCACACCGACACATCAAAGGAATACGAATGCCACTGCGCCCACACCGCTGGCGACAAATGCCGATCCAGCGACCCCACGAACTGGGTGATGTTCTGCTGGGCCACCGCCACACCCTTGGGAACACCGGTGGTGCCCGAGGTGTAGATCAGATACGCGACATCGTCAGGAGCCGAGGCAGCAGGCAGCGCACAGCCCGACTGCGCTGCGATACGCGGATCGTCGATGTCCGCGACGTTGACGCCGCAACCGGCCAGCCGGCCAACCAAACCCGCAGTGGTCACCACCGCCACCGGTTGCGCGTCCTCCAGCATGAACTGGATCCGCGCATCAGGATGCATCGGATCGATCGGAACATAAGCCGCACCCGCCTTGAGCACCGCCACAATCGACACAATCGCCTCCCCACACCGGGGAAACACCAACGCCACACACCGACCCGGACCAGCACCCACACCAGTCAGCCAATGCGCCAACCGATTCGACGCCTCATCCAACTCCCGATACGTCCACGACCGCCCACCACACACCAACGCCTGCGCCTCCGGCGCACGCACCACCTGCTCGGCGAACATCACCGGAACCGACATCGGAACCGTCGGCGTGGTGAGCACCCCCCGGTTACCGATCTCATCCAGCCGGACATGATCGGCCACGTCGAGCAGATCGAGCGTCGACAACAACTGGCGCGGATCGGCAGCCACCGCGTCCAACACTCGTTTCAGCCGCCCGATCAATACCTCGATACTGGCCGCATCGAACACATCGGTACGGAACTCCACCGTCCCGCCGATCCCCGCCGGCTCACCAGCCTTGCCGAAACGCTCACCCAACGAGAACACCAGGTCCATCCGAGCGGTAGCGGTTTCCGCTGCCAATGGTGTGACCTGCACATCGCCCAAGACCGCGTCAGCAGGACCGTCGGCCTCCCGGCTGAAGTTCTGCCACGCCAGCATCACCTGAACCAGTGGGTGATGCGCCAGTGAGCGGGTCGGCTTGAGCCGATCCACCAACACCTCAAACGGCACATCCTGATGCTCCAATGCGGCCAAGCTGCGCTGACGCACCTGCTCCACCACATCAGAGACCGTGGGATCACCGGCCAGATCCACCCGCAACACCAACGTGTTGACGAAGAAACCCACCAACTGATCCAGCGCGGAATCACCACGCCCGGCGATCGGAACACCCACCGCCACATCCGAACTCGCACTGAGCTTCGACAACAACATGGAAAGAGCTGCCTGCACCACCATGAACGGCGTCGCATTGTGCTCACGGGCCACCCGTGCCACCCGCTGCTGCAACTCAGCAGGCCATTCGACCACCACACTCGCGCCCCGGTGATCAGCCTCGACCGGATACGGCCGATCCGTCGGTAACTCCAACCGTTCCGGCAGCCCCGCCAGAGCCTGCTTCCAGTACTCCACCTGCCCAGCGATGTCGCTATCGGGATCGGTCAACTCGCCCAGATACCCGCGCTGCCACAGCGTGTAATCGACATACTGCACCGGCAAGGGCGCCCAGTCCGGGGTACTTCCCAGGCACCGAGCGGCATACGCTCCGCCCAAGTCGGCGACCAACGGAGCCACCGACCAACCATCAGCCGCGATGTGGTGCACCACCGCCACCAACACATACTCGTCTTTATTGACGCGGAAAACTGTTACCTGCAAGGGGATCTCGCTGGACAGGTCAAATGAGTGACCCACCGCGACACCAATGGCTTCCTCTAGCCGGCCGCTAGGCCAGTCGCTCGCGTCGACCACGCGCCATCCGAGATCGGCCTGCTCTGCAGGAATGACGAGCTGCCGAGGTACCCCGTCGACCACTGGGTACACCGTTCGCAGCGATTCATGCCGACCCACCACATCGGCCAACGCCTGACCGAGCGCATTGACATCCAGTCCGCCGGTGATCCGCAACGCCACCGCCATGTTGTAAACCGGTGACGGCCCCTCCAACTGATCCAAAAACCACAACCGCTGCTGGGCATACGACAACGGAATGACATCCGGCCGCGGCTGAGCAACCAACGGCTCCCGCGAACCTGAACTCTCACCGACACGGGACGCCAGGCCTGCGACCGACGGCGCCTCAAACACCGCACGCACCGCAAGATCGGACCCCAGATTGGCGTTGACCGTATTGATCAACCGCGTCGCCGACAGCGAATCCCCACCCAAGTCGAAGAACGAATCATCAACCCCGACCCGCTCCAAACCCAACACCTGCGCGTAGATGCCGGCCACCACGTCCTCGACGGGAGAACCCGGGGCCCGGTAGTGATCAATGTCGGAGTACTCGGGTTCCGGCAATGCCCGTTTGTCGAGCTTGCCGTTCACCGTCAACGGCAGCACATCGAGCACCACCACCGCCGCGGGCACCATATAACCCGGCAACCGCTGCCCCAGCGAGGCACGAACAGCGACCGGATCCGCAGTGCCCGTGATGTAGCCGACCAGACGCTTATCACCAGGACGATCTTCCCGCGCGATCACCGCGGCTTGCTGCACTCCGTCAACCTCAGCCAGCGCGGTTTGGATCTCACCCAGCTCAATCCGATACCCACGGATCTTGACCTGCTCATCAGCACGACCCAGATACTGCAACTGCCCATCAGAACCCCACGACGCCAGATCCCCGGTTCGATACATCCGCGCACCCGAGCCACCGAACGGACACGCCACAAAGCGCGTCGAGGTCAACCCACCCCGACGCCAATAACCACACCCCAACCCAGCACCGACCACATACAACTCACCCACCACACCCACCGGCACCGGCCGCAACGACCGATCCAACACAAAGAAACCAAGATGGGCCAACGGCAACCCGACAGGGCTCGCACTACCGACAACATCTGCCTCGCAGATCTCACGGAACGACGCGTGCACCGTCGTCTCGGTAATCCCATACATATTGATCAACCGGGGCGAACCCGGATGTCGATCCACCCAATCGCGAAGACGCTGCGGCTCAAGGGCTTCCCCACCGAAAACCACCGTCTCCAACTTCAACTGACCACTCGGCCCAGGTTCGAGCGCATCAACAGCCTGCAACGCATAAAACGCCGACGGTGTCTGGCTCAACATGGTCACCTGTTCGGCAATCAGCAACGCCAACAGATCCTCCGGCGCCCGCGTCACCACCTCAGGCACCACCACCAACCGACCACCAAACAGCAACGCCCCCCAGATCTCCCACACCGAATAGTCAAACGCCAACGAATGACACTGCGTCCAAACCTGACCCGCCAGCCCCAACTCCGCATCAAGGGTGTCCAACAACCCCGTCACATTCCGATGAGTGATCGCCACACCCTTGGGCACACCCGTCGTCCCCGACGTATAAATCAAATACGCAACATCATCAGCCACAGGCCCCGGCAACCCCACACCCGGCAAAGACCCCCTGCACGCACCACAGAAATCAACAACCTCCACACCACACCCGGCCAGCCGACCGGCCAACTCCGCCGTCGATACCACCACCACCGGTTCGGCATCAGCGAGCATGAACTGAATCCGCGCGTCAGGATGCATCGGATCCATCGGCACATACGCCGCCCCCGACTTCAGCACCGCGACAATTGAAACGATCGCATCAGCGGAGCGAGGGAACAGCAACGCCACACGCGTGCCCGGACCCGCACCACGCCCAATTAACTCGTGTGCCAAGCGATTCGATGCATCGTCGAGCTCGCGATAACTCATCGAGCGACCCTCGAACGTCACCGCCGGCACCTCCGGCGCGCGAGCCACCTGCGCAGCGAACATCTCCAGAATCGACACCGACGAAGACGCCGACTCGGTCAACGCCGTCCGATTACCCCACCTGAACAGAAGGTCGTGCTCATCTTCATCCAGAAAATCCATCGAGGACAATCGCCGCGTCAAATCGGCGGTCACGACGACGCCTCCGCATCGTTGATCAACCGCACAACGCTCGCCCCACGATAGACACCGGTGCGAAACTCCACCGTCCCTCCAATCCCCGCAGACTCACCGGCCCCACTCCGGCTCGCCCCCGCGCGTCTGTTACCTCTCGGAGCCCTGACTCTGCGCCAATCTGTCGCGCAGGCTCTTAGGCCGGATATCCGGCCAGTTCCGCTCGATGTAGTCCAGGCACGTAGCGCGATCCGCTTCGCCGAACACCGCCTCCCAGCCGGCGGGAACGTCGGCGAAGGTCGGCCACAGACTGTGTTGCTCCTCGTCGTTGATCAAGACGAGAAAGCTGCCGTTGTCGTCGTCGAACGGGTTGACGCTCACCTGGTCCTCCCCACCGCCGAGTCGACCAGCGAAAATCAACGATCGGGACGCCGCGCGGCTACGTACCACTTGGCGCCCAAATATCCTTGTTGGCCAACTACAGCTATGGAATGTCTGGTTGCAGAGGGTCAGCATATCCACTTCCCTTTCGCAACGCACAGAAATCGGCCATACAGCAATACCTCGTTGCTACTCTTCCGCACTTCAGTACCACATTTGTCACGTGCGCAACTTTTGGGCAAATTCTTGCGGCCTTGATCCGGGCCGAACCGGGCCCGCGCACCATGCGCAATTCGGCGATTCGTCGTGCCGGACACCCAGGCCCCCGACCCGCCGGCGCGGTCGACACGATGATCGTTCACAACTTGCGCTCAGATGAACCGTGAGGCTGTACCCCGGACACTTCACGCATGCCTCTGAACTGCAGAGAAATAGAGGTCTTCAAGGTTCTCCATACGGCGGCGGTTCATGGGACGCGCACGACAAAGATGTAGTTCAATCCAGCGAATCGGATGGGACGGCGGTAGAACCGCACACCCTGCCGCCCGCCCGGTAGGGCGGGAAGTAGATAGCCCTTTCAATTAATTGGCAAACCGGACAAGGTACGTGCGCGGCATGCCCCGGCGCAGCTTCAGGCCGCATTGACGCGTATCGAGTTAGCCAGAAGGACCCACACGCCCGGTGCGGCACATCGTCTCCGTCAAAATTTGCGACTGCAATAACTGGCAAATTTTCGATGTCACAGATTTCCAGCAATCTCACATCAAGATCGAATTCGAACCGTGCACAAAAGGCTGCTCATAGATGGGCACGTGTTCGGGGCCCCGGAGACAAGCGCGGCGGGCGAAACAGGCCCGGTCCAAGCGCTCCGTGTTTGGCTGGCCCCTGAGCTGCCGACAGGTCGGTATCCTCCTCGGAGATATCCAACGTAGGTCGATCTGTGGGATGGAATCACATGTCTGCACGCGTCGAGCAGCTGGAGTTTCAGGCTGAGGCACGCCAACTCCTGGAGTTGCTGGTCCACTCCGTCTACTCCAACAAGGACTCGTTTCTGCGGGAGCTCATCTCGAACGCGTCCGATGCGTTGGACAAGCTGCGCCTCGAGACGATGCGGAACAAGGACCTCACAGCCGACACGTCCGATCTCCACATCGACATCGAGGTGGCCCACGCGCCTCGGACACTTACCGTGCGCGACAACGGTATCGGGATGACGCACGACGAGGTCGTGGACCTGATCGGCACGCTCGCGAAGTCAGGAACCGCACAGCTACGTCAGCAACTGCGGGACGCCAGGAACTCGGCCGCCTCCGAGGAATTGATCGGGCAGTTCGGCGTCGGCTTCTACTCGACGTTCATGGTGGCCGACAGGGTTGAACTGCTCACTCGCAAGGCCGGTGAGAGCGAGGCCACCCGATGGGTATCGAGCGGTGACGGCACCTACACCATCGAGTCCGTCGACGACGCGCCACAGGGCACATCCGTCACGCTCCATCTCAAGCCCGAAGACGTCGAGGATCAGCTGCACGACTACACCGCTGAGCGGAAGATCAGAGAGCTGGTCAAGAAGTACTCCGATTTCATCGCCTGGCCCATCCGAATGCAGGTCGAACGACAGACGCCGGCCACCGAGGAAGGCGGAGCGGACAGCGTATCGGTCGAGACCCAAACCCTGAACTCGATGAAAGCGTTGTGGGCCAAGCCCAAAGACGAGGTCTCCGAGCAGGAATATCACGAGTTCTACAAGCACATCGCCCATGCCTGGGACGATCCACTCACGGTCATCTCGATGAAAGGCGAGGGGACCTTCGAGTACCAGGCGTTGTTGTTCATCCCATCGCACGCCCCGTTCGACCTGTTCACCCGGGATGCCGGCACCGGGGTTCAGCTCTACATCAGGCGCGTCTTCGTCATGGGCGATTGCGACGAGCTGATGCCCAGATACCTGCGCTTCGTCAAGGGTGTCGTCGACGCTCAAGGCATGTCGCTCAACGTCTCTCGGGAAATCCTTCAGCAGGATCGGCAGGTTACCGCCATCCGTCGTCGACTGACGAAGAAGATCCTGTCGACCATTGCGGACCTGCAAACCGGGAAACCCGAGGACTACTCCACGTTCTGGACGCAGTTCGGCGCTGTCCTCAAAGAAGGCCTGATGTCGGACTCGGACAACCAGGACACGTTGCTGCGGATCTCGTCATTCTCGTCCACTCAGAGCGACGACAAGCTCACCACGCTGGCCGAATATGTCGAGCGCATGAAAGACGGTCAGGAACAGATCTTCTACGCCACCGGACCGTCGCGGGATCAACTTCTGAAATCCCCGCATCTGGAGGCTTTCCGGGCCAAAGGATACGAGGTGCTGTTGCTCACCGACCCGGTGGACGAGATATGGGTCGGATCGGTGCCGGAGTTCGAGGGCAAGCCGCTGCAATCGGTCGCCAAGGGTGAGGTCGACCTCGACTCCGATGCCGACAGGGCAGACCACGAGGCCGAGCGCGAGGCGGAGCAGCAGGAGTTCGCCGACCTGTTGGCCTGGTTGACGGAGACACTGGGCGATCACGTCTCGGAAGTGCGACTGTCCCATCGACTGACCGAGTCTCCGGCCTGCCTGATCACACCCGCCTTCGGCATCACACCCGCTCTGGCGCGCATGTACCGAGCGTCCGGGCAAGTGATTCCGACGGGTAAACGGATACTCGAGCTCAATCCGAAGCACCCGCTCGTCACCGGCTTGAGAGAGGCCCACGCCCCCGCAGCGGATACGCCCGAAGGGAACGAAGCCCAGATGCACCGTCTGGCCGAGACAGCCGAACTGCTCTACGGCACGGCCCTTCTCGCCGAGGGTGAGGTGCCCGAGGACCCGGCCAAGTTCGCCGGGCTACTCGCCAATCGCTTGGCGCGCACGGTGTAACTCGCGTCATCCCACCAGGTTCGGAGTGCGGTTTCGTCGCATTTGCGGGGTGAAACCGCGGTCAGACTCGTACCGTAGCGAAAATGAGCAACGTACTCGATCTGCTCGATCAGACCATGTTCGACTACGCGCAGGCATCCGGATCGACAACCCGGCTGCAGTGCGTCTGGGTGTACAACCGTCCGGTCAACATCGACGGGCTTCGACAGTTCCACGCCCATCTTGAGCGAGGACGGTTATCTCGTTGCATCGCCCATTCCCCACTGCCGTTCGGCCGCAGCCGCTGGGTGGCACCTGACAATTCGCCCGAGCTCGAGATCGCCGTGGCGGCCCGACCACGGGAGGCGTTCGACGGCTGGCTCGACGAGCAGAGCAACAGCCCGCTGGACTGCGAGCACGGACCGGCATGGCATCTCGCGGTGCTCCCGTTCACCGACGGCGGCGCCGGCGTGAGCTTGACCATCGACCATTGCCTCATCGACGGCGTCGGACTGTGGGAGGCGGTGGCGGATGCGGCGCTTGGACGCGACGACCCGATCGACTGGCCGGACGCCGCATCGCGCGGGCGGTGGCAGGCCCTGCGCGAGGATGCCCGCCAGACCGTGAGCGACATCCCGGCCATGAGCCGTGCCGTCATGGCCGCGATGAAGTTGGGCCGGTCCAGTCGCAACGGAGCCACAGCCGCCGCCCCGCCGACCACCGATACACCTCCGCCACCATCCGAAACCGACGAATCCCACAACCTCCCGACCGCCACGATCTTCGTCGACGCCGACGAGTGGGAAGCCCGTGCGCGCTCACTCGGCGGGACCAGCAACACGCTGCTCGTGGGACTGGCGACACGCCTCGCTCAGCGAGCCGGACGGGTGGCTACGGACGGTTCTGTAGTCGTGACACTGCCGGTCAACGAGCGCACCCCGGATGACACGCGCGCCAACGCGATCAGCGGCGTGCTCGCCACCGTCAACACCGAATCTGCAACGACAGACCTGCGCGGGATCCGGGCCGCGGTGAAGCAGGCGCTGATTCGTCACCAGGAAGAACCCGATCCCGCGCAGGTGCTGAATGCCCTGGTTCCCCTGTTGTCCAAACGGCTGCTCAAAGCGGCCCGCGGTGCGACCAGGGTCAGCGCGTTCAATCTCGTCGGTGCATCCAACGTCGGGGTGACCGATGCGGCCGCGAGTCGGCCGGATGGCACAGAGGCCGACTCCTATGCCATCCGGCTCCACCACCTCGGCGTGGACACTCCGGCGATGCGGCAGTACGGCGGTTTGCAGACCTTGCTGTCGGGAACGGTGCAGGGCAGGGTTTTCGTATCGCTGATTTCCTATCTCCCGGGCCGCATCAACTCGAAAGATGAGCTGCACCAGGAGCTTTCGACCGCGTTGGGTGAGTACTCGCTCAACGGAACATTTCTTTGAATCAAAGAACAGGCTTGGTGCCATGAAATCGTCAGCCGCTCCGAACTCGCCAATGTATTCTTAGGCACGGCCAAATCATTGCGAGGCTCTTGGGAGGGTCCATGAAATCCATTCTCAAGATGCTGGTGTCGGGCTTCCTCCTAATGCTGTCCCTTTGGTTGCTGTTGTTCGTACCGGCCGGCACGCTGAACTACTGGCAAGCGTGGCTGTTTTTCGCGGTGATCGCAGTCTCGTCCTGGATCTCGAGCCTCTATCTCCTGCGCAAGGCCCCTGCGGTACTCGAACGTCGCATACCGACTTCCGAACCTCGGCAGGTACAGAAATTCTTATCTGCCGCCACACGCTTCTGCTGGTTTGCAATAGTGGTGGTCAGCGCCCTTGACCATCGATTTGGTTGGTCATCAGTCCCGACGGCCATCTGCGTGGCCGGATTTGTCTTGACCGTGATCGCAATCTGGGGAATAACGGTCGTCTTTGCACAAAACAGCCATGCTGCCGTCATCGTCCGGGTGGAGGAAGACCAACCACTGATCTCGTCTGGCGTATACGGAATGGTTCGGCACCCCATGTACACCTTCATCACGTTGATGTCCGTGGGTGCTCCTCTTGCGCTCGGGTCCTACTGGGGACTCGTTGCCGCGATACCCACCCCGCTGGTGTTCGCCTTGCGTATCCGCGACGAAGAAAAGCTGCTCAGAGAAGAGTTGGCTGGTTACCAGCACTACATGCAAGAAGTCCCGCATCGCCTGGTGCCCGGCATCTGGTGACGGAACCAGCCTGAGGGATCCGCGCCGTCCACCGGAAGATGAACCCGCAGGCTCACCTGAGTCGAGGCGGGCATTGGGTCAGATCACGGTGCGGGATGCTGCGCCGAGGCCCGCGAACACCACCAACGTTTGCCACCTCCCGCGTGGGATTCTGAATTTCCTGATCCTGTATATCCTTCAACCGGTTTCCGTATGAACTCAGCGATGAAGCAGCCAACATTTCGTAGTGAGTGCAGTCCACGGGATATTCGGTGAGGTCGCCTGAGACGTAGGGTCGCCAGCTTCGTTGCTGATACCGGAAAGCCATTCGGGCCAGCGCTCCCGGGCGTCGCACTCTTATTCGCGGGATCTTTATTCTTCGCGCAGCAGAGAAGATGACCATATCGCCGCCGAAGATGTCAGGTTGATGCCCCAGAAGCAGAGACCAGTTTGCGTTGAGGCTTTGAGTCATGAAGTCGACCAGTTGATTGGGCGGCAACGCAAGCTCGCCCGATCCGTGTTGCCGGAGTATTTCCTCTACGTCCCGATAGGAAAGGTGTCCCCACCGCCGCGGAATGTCAACACCCCTGGCTTTCAAGACATGTTTGAGCACATGGCTCTGACCCCACGACAAATTCGATGAGACAACCCGCTTGATGTTGACCGTGGGGTCCAGGAGGACCAGTTGTTGGACTTCGCATCCACGGCCTTGCAGCTCCACCGCCATCGCGTGGGCGACGACGCCGCCGAAGGACCATCCCAGGAGTTTGTAGGGCCCCTCGGGGTAAAGAGATTGCAGACGGTCGGCGTAGTTGGCCGCCAGGTCGCGTATGGACGCCGCCTCGATCTCACCATCGCTTGGGACTTGATTGATCCCGATGATCGGCCCGTCCAAATGATCGCTCAATGCCCGATACGACCAGCTCAACCCGTAGCCGTCGTGAATGCAGCACCAGGGAGTTCCGTGACCTGCTTTGAGGGTCTCGACGGGTATCACTTCGTCGCCGCCGTCTCCTCTGCCGATCTGCTGGGCCAGAGCACTGACGGTCGGAGCCCCGAATATGGTGCGTACCGGCAGGTCAGTGTCCAGGCTGGCGTTGATCGCGGCGATCAGCCGCGTCGCCAGAAGCGAATCCCCGCCCAGGTCGAAGAAGGAGTCGTCGACTCCGACCCGCCCCAGCCCCAGCACCTCGGCGTAGATCCTGGCGACGGTCTGCTCGGTTGAATTCGACGGTGCACGATAGCGATCGGCCTCGACGTAGTCGGGTGCTGGTAAGGCGCGGCGATCAAGTTTCCCGTTCACCGTCAACGGCAAGCTCTCGAGCACCACCACCGCCGCAGGCACCATATAACCCGGCAACCGCTCAGCCAACGAAGCACGAACCTGAACCGGCTCAGCAGTACCGGTCACATAACCAACAAGCCGCCTATCCCCCGGCCGATCCTCACGCGCAACCACCGCCGCCTGATCAACCCCCACCACATCAGCCAAAACCGCCTGAACCTCACCCAACTCGACCCGATAACCACGAATCTTCACCTGCTCATCAGCACGCCCCAAATACCGCAACTGCCCATCAACACCCCACGACACCAAATCCCCCGTGCGATACATCCGCACCCCAACCCCACCAAACGGACACGCCACAAACCGCGACCCAGTCAACCCACCCCGACCCACATACCCACTGGCCACACCCCGACCAGCCACATACAACTCCCCCACCACCCCAAACGGAACCTCACGCAACCACTCATCAAGCACAAAGAAAGCCGCCCCCGCAATCGGCACACCGATCGGCACCGACTCCGACCCCGCCACCAACGGCGCACTAAACGACGTGTACCACGTCTCGGTCGGACCATAACCATTGACCATCACCCGACCCGGCGCCCACCGATCCACCAACTCAACCGGACACGCCTCACCAGCCACCACCAACGCCGCCGACTCCAAACCCACCGACGACAACGCCGCCGCCGCCGACGGCGTCTGATTCAACACACTCACCCGCTCAGCAACCAACAACGCATGCAAATCATCAGGCGAACCCGCCACCACATCAGGCACCACCACCAACCGCCCACCACCGAGCAACGCCCCAAAAATCTCCCACACCGACACATCAAAGGCATACGAATGCCACTGCGACCACACCCCCGCAGCAGGCAACCCCACATCCAACGACCCCAACAACCCCGTCACGTTGCCATGCGGCACCGCAACACCTTTCGGAACACCCGTCGTCCCCGACGTATAAATCACATACGCAAAATCACCAGCATCGGGCAACGACAACCCAGAACACGACTGACCAGCAATCAACGGATCATCCACATCGATGACATCCACCCCACACACGCGCAACCGCTCAGCCAACCCACCGGTGCTCAGCGCAGTCACCGGCCCGGCGTCCGCAACGACGACAGCGACCCGCGCATCAGGATGGGCCGGATCGATCGGCATATACGCCGCCCCCGACTTGAGCACCGCCAAGATCGCGACAACCGCCTCCGCCGACCGATTGAGCAACAACGCCACACACTCACCAGGACCCGCCCCATGATCAACAAGCAAGTGCGCCAACCGATTCGAAGCCTCATCGAGCTCCCGATACGTCAAGGAACGCCCTGCACACGTCACCGCGACCGCATCCGGGGTACGCGCTGCCTGCTCGACGAACACCTCCGGAATCGACACCGCAGCAGGCACAGACCCAGTCAGCACTGCGCGGTTACCAACCTCATCGAGTCGACCGTGCTCCGCAACGTCGACCAGATCGACCGACGACAACGACCGGGCCGGATCAGCGATAAGCACCTCCAACACCCGCTCCAACCGGCTGATCAAAGTCTCGACGCTGCGCGCATCGAACACATCCGTACGGAACTCCACCGACCCGGCAATGCCGGCCGGCTCCCCATCCCTACCGAAACGTTCACCCAGCGAGAACACCAGATCCATTCGGGCGGTGTGAGTTTCAGCCACCAATGGTGTCGCCCGCACCTCTCCTTCCCCCGGCTCAGCAGGAGGATCACCGGCGGGGTTCTGCCAGGCCAGCATTACCTGGACCAGCGGATGATGTGACAGGCTGCGGGTCGGGTTGAGGCGCTCCACCAACACCTCGAACGGCACGTCCTGATGCTCGAAAGCGGCCAGGCTACGTTGACGCACCTGACCCACCACGTCGGCCAGGGTTGGATCGCCTGCCAGGTCGACGCGCAACACCAGGGTGTTGACGAAGAAGCCGACCAGCTCGTCCAGGGCGAGGTCACTACGACCGGCGATCGGGAAACCCACCGCCACATCACAACTGCCGCTCAACTTCCCGAGCAACGCAGCCAATGCGGCTTGCACCACCATGAAGCTGGTGGCATCGTGTGCACGCGCTATCCGTACGATCTGTTCCTGCAACTGTGCCGGCCACGCGACGGCCACACTCGCCCCCTGGTGGTCAGCCACGAGCGGATAGGGCCGATCCGTGGGCAGCTCCATGCGCTCCGGCAAGCCGGCCAACGCGTGTTCCCAATACGACACCTGCGCCGCGATACGACTGTCGGGATCTGACAGCTCACCCAGCTGCTCACGCTGCCACAGGGTGAAATCCACGTACTGCACCGGCAACGGCGACCACTCAGGAGCACGCCCGGCACTCCGGCTTGCATATGCCACCCCGAGATCACGCACAAGGGGAGCAACCGACCACCCATCGGCAGCAATGTGATGGACCACCGCCACCAACAGATGCTCATCCTCGGCGATCCGGAAAATCGTTGCTCTCAAGGGGATCTCGACGGCCAGGTCAAACGCCTGACCTACCGCCGCACCGACGGCCTCCTCCAAACGATTCGCAGGCCATCCGCTGGCATCGACGATTTGCCACCCAAGCTCGGCGTGCGCGACCGGCACCACCGTTTGCCGGGGGACCCCGTCGACGGCGGGGAACACTGTGCGCAAACTCTCGTGCCGGCCCACCACATCCGCCAACGCCAGATGGACCGTATCGACATCCAATCCACCACTGATCCGATACGCCACCGGGGTGTTGTAGATCGGTGACGGTCCATGCAACTGTTCCAAGAACCACAACCGCTGCTGGGCATACGAAAGGGGGATGACTGCCGGGCGTTGTTGCGGCGTCAACGGGGCACGTACCCGTACGCCTTCACCGATGCGGGGGGCCAGCTGGGCCACGGAGGGCGCCTCGAACACCGCCCGCACTGCCAGATCCGCATCCAACGTGGTGTTGATGGCGTTGATCAAGCGCGTCGCCGAAAGCGAGTCCCCGCCCAGATCGAAGAAGGAATCATCGACCCCGACCCGCTCCAAACCCAGAACTCGTGCGTAGATACCGACCAGGATCTCCTCGGTGGGAGTGGTCGGAGCCCGATAGCTGTCGGCGTCGACATACTCGGGTGCGGGCAGGGCACGTTTGTCGAGTTTCCCGTTGACCGTGAGCGGCAGAGCCTCGACCACCACGACAATCACCGGAACCATGTAGGCCGGCAGCCGCTGCGACAGCTGAGTGCGCAACTCGACCGGGTCCGCGGTGCCAGTGACGTAGCCGACCAGACGCTGGTCCCCCGGGCGGTCCTCACGAGCCACGACCGCCGCCTGCTCGACCCCGTCCAGATCAGCCAAAGCTGCCTGGATCTCACCCAATTCGATGCGATAGCCCCGAATCTTGACCTGCTCATCAGCACGCCCCAGGTACTGCAACTGCCCATCGGCGCCCCATGACACCAAGTCGCCAGTTCGGTACATCCGCGCTCCCGATTGCCCGAACGGGCACGCCACAAACCGCGAGGCCGTCGATCCCGACCGGCGCGCGTACCCATACGCCACACCCCGGCCGGCCACATACAACTCCCCCACCACACCTGGAGGAACTGGGCGCAGCCACCGGTCGAGAACAAACAGCGCTGCCCCTGACACCGGAGAACCGATCGGGACGACACCGGAACCGGGCCTCAACGGTGCGCTGATCGTGGCGCACACCGTGGTTTCAGTCGGCCCGTAGGAGTCGACCATCTTTCGTCCGGGTGCCCATCGATCCACCAACTCGGTTGGGCATGGTTCACCGCCAACCACCAACGCGGCCAGCTCCAATCCTTCCGGCTGAAGCATCGCCATCGCGGAAGGTGTTTGGCTTAGAACACTGACCTTTTCCGCGACCAGCAGGGCGTGGAAGTCGTCCGGTGAACTCGCCATCGCTTCGGGGATGATCGCCAGTCGCCCACCGTTCAGCAGGGCACCGAACATCTCCCACACCGACACGTCGAACGAATAGGAATGGCACTGTGCCCACACCCCGGCGTAGGGCAGCCCGGCGCCGCCCACAGACGCCGACATCTGTGTGATGTTCCGATGTGGGACCGCCACTCCCTTCGGCACACCCGTGGTGCCCGAGGTGTAGATCAGGTACGCGATATCGTCGGGGGTAGGCACCGCGACCGGGGTATCAGGTTGTGCGGCTACGCGCGGATCCTCGACATCGACAACCACCACATCACCATCGGGCAGTCGCCCCGCCAGGCCCCCAGTGGTCACCGCGGCGACCGGCATGGCATCAGCAAGCATCAACCGGACCCGCGCGTCGGGATACATCGGGTCGATCGGCACATACGCGGCCCCCGACTTGAGCACCGCAACAATCGACACAATGGCTTCAGCGCAACGCGGAAAGAGTACGGCCACAGATTCGCCGGGGCCCGCACCAAGACCAACCAGCCAGTGCGCCAATCGATTCGATTCCTCATCCACTTCGCGATACGTCCACGACCGATCGCCACAGGCCAATGCGACGACGTCGGGTGCACGAGCCACCTGTTCGGCGAGCACCTCCGGAATCGACACCGCGGGAAGCCCAGGGGTGGTCAACACCGCGCGGTTGCCGATCCTGTCGAGGACGGCACGCTCGCCGATGTCCAACACGTCGACCGACGACAACAACCGTTCCGGGTCAGCGGTGATCGCCGCCAACACCTGCTCCAACCGCCCGATCAGGGTCTCGATACCGGCCGCATCGAACACATCGGTGCGGAACTCCACCGAGCCGGTGATCCCGGCGGGCTCACCGGATTCATCCCACTGTTCAGCCAACGAGAACGTCAGATCCACACGGGCAGTCTGGGTATCGGCGGTCAAGGGGCTGATCTGCACCTCGCCCAGACTCGGCGAGGCCGCTTGGCTGTCACCCCGCCACGGCAGGTTCTGCCAGGCCAACATCACCTGCACCAGCGGGTGATGGGCCAGGGATCGGGTCGGGTTGAGCCGATCCACCAGCACCTCGAACGGCACGTCCTGGTGCTCGTAGGCTGCCAGGCTACGCCGGCGCACCTGGGCCAACAGCTCGGCGACGGTGGGATCACCATCGAGTTCCACGCGCAGCACGAGAGTGTTGACGAAGAACCCGACCAACGGATCCATTGCCGGATCGCTCCGGCCGGCGATCGGGAACCCGACTGCCACATCAGAGCTGGCACTTAATTGGGCGAGCAACACGGCCAGTGCGGCCTGCACCACCATGAAGCTGGTGGCGTTGTGTTCGTGGGCCACCCGGGCGACCTGCTGCTGCAACTCGACCGGCCAATCGACCATGACGGTCGCACCACGATGGTCCGCCACCGGCGGATAGGGCCGATCAGTCGGCAGCTCGAGTCGCTCGGGCAACCCGGCCAGCGCCTGCTCCCAGTAGGCCAACTGCTCGGAAATACGGCTCTCCGGGTCGGTCAGCTCACCCAAATGCTCACGCTGCCACAACGTGTAATCCACATACTGCACCGGCAACGGCGCCCACCCCGGGACCTGCCCCGCACACCGACTCGCATACGCCACACCCAGATCCCGCACCAACGGCCCGATCGACCAACCATCACCGGCGATATGGTGCACCACCGCCACCAGCACATGCTCATCCACACCCACCCGGAAAAGGGCTGCCCTCAGCGGCGTTTCAGCAGACAAGTCGAAGCTGTACCCGACGACCTCACCGATCGCCTCCCGCAGCCGATCCGTGGACCAGCCAGTGGCATCAACGACACGCCACCCGATCTCGATCTGGTCTGCAGGCACCACCACCTGCCGCGGCACACCGTCAACCGCGGGGAACAACGTCCGCAAACTCTCGTGACGGCCCACCACATCAGCCAACGCCGCTGCGAGGGCGTCAGTGTCGAGTCGCCCGCTGATCCGATACGCGGTCGGCATGTTGTAGATCGCCGACGGACCCTCCAGCTGATGCAAGAACCACAAGCGCTGCTGGGCATACGACACCGGAATGACAGCTGGGCGTTGCTGCGGAATCAAAGGCTCACGCCGACCGGCACTTTCACCGACTCGCGTCGCCAACGCTGCCACAGATGGCGCTTCGAACACCGAGCGAACCGCAAGATCAGCATTCAGCGTGGCGTTCACCGTATTGATCAACCGCATCGCCGAGAGCGAGTCACCGCCGAGGTCGAAGAAGGAGTCGTCGATGCCGACCCGCTCCAGACCGAGTACCTGCGCGTAGATTCCGGTCAGGATCTCCTCGACTGTTGTGGTCGGGGCCCGATAGCTGTCCACATCGGTGTAATCCGGTGCGGGTAGGGCTCGTCGGTCGAGTTTGCCGTTGACGGTCAGCGGTATGGCGTCGAGGACCATCACTGCGGCGGGCACCATGTAGCCCGGCAGCCGTCTTCCCAACGCCGCCCGAACGGCAGCCGGATCGATTGCTCCGCTGACGGTTTCAGTGACGTACCCGATCAGTCGCTTATCTCCGGGGCGGTCCTCGCGAGCGATCACCGCGGCCTGATCGACCCCCGCCATATCAGCTAACGCAGCCTGGATCTCCCCCAACTCAATCCGGTAGCCGCGGATCTTGACCTGCTCATCGGCACGGCCCAGGTACTGCAACTGCCCATCGGGGCCCCATCGCACCAGATCCCCGGTGGAGTACATCCGCGCGCCCGGTTGCCCGAACGGACAAGCCACGAACCGGGATGCGGTCAAACCCCCGCGGCGGGCATACCCGTAAGCCACTCCCCGCCCGGCGATATACAACTCGCCGACGACACCCGGAAGAACTGGTCGCAACCACCGATCCAAAACGAACGCGGCCGCCCCCGGCACCGGCGAACCGATCGGGACGACGTGGGAGCCGGACTGCAGCGGGGCACTGATCGTGGCATACACCGTGGCCTCGGTCGGACCATAGGCATTGATCATCACCCGACCCGCACCAGCCCACTGATCCATCACCTCCACCGCACAGGCTTCACCGGCGACCACCAGCGCCGCCGACTCCAACCCCTGCGGCGAGAGCATCCCCACCGCCGACGGAGTCTGACTCAACACACTGACGTCTTGATCAACCAGCAAAGCGTGGAACTCGTCGGGCGAACTCGCCACCGCTTCGGGCACCACGACCAAGCGCCCACCATGGAGCAGGGCGCCCCAGATCTCCCACACCGACACATCAAAGGAATACGAATGCCACTGCGCCCACACCGCTGGCGACAAATGCCGATCCAGCGACGCCAAGAACTGGGTGATGTTCTGCTGGGCCACCGCCACACCCTTGGGAACACCGGTGGTGCCCGAGGTGTAGATCAGATAGGCGATATCGTCGGGAGCCGGCTCCGGGACCGGAGTAGTGGGTTGGGCAGCGATGCGCGGATCATCAACGTCGACGACGGTGACGCCGCATCCATCCACTCGCCCGACCAGACTTGGGATGGTCACTGCCGCGACCGGTTGCGCGTCCTCCAGCATGAACTGGATCCGCGCATCAGGATGCATCGGATCGATCGGAACATAGGCCGCACCCGCCTTGAGCACCGCCACAATCGACACAATCGCCTCCCCACACCGGGGAAACACCAACGCCACACACCGACCCGGACCAGCACCCACACCAGTCAGCCAGTGCGCCAACCGATTCGACGCCTCATCCAACTCCCGATACGTCCACGACCGCTCGCCGCAAACCAACGCAGACACGTCCGGTACGCGGGCCACCTGCTGCGCAAACACAACCGGGATCGACAGCGGATCCATCGGTGCCGTCAGCACGCCCCGATTGCCGATCTCATCGAGCCGCACATGATCAGCCGCATCCAGCAGATCCAGTGTCGACAACAACTGCCCCGGATCAGCGGTGATCGCCGCCAACACCCGCTGCAACCGCCCGATCAACACCTCAATACTGCCGGTGTCGAACACATCGGTACGGAACTCCACCGTCCCGCCGATCCCCGCCGCCTCACCAGCCTCGTCCCACCGCTCCGACAACGAGAATGTCAAATCCATCCGGGCCACATGAGTATCGACCGACAACGGACTGACCCGAGCCTCACCCAAACTCGACTCCGCCACAGCACCGGCGGTGAAGTTCTGCCACGCCAACCCCACCTGAACCAGCGGATGATGCGCCAACGAACGGGTCGGCTTGAGCCGATCCACCAACACCTCAAACGGCACATCCTGATGCTCCAACGCCGCCAGGCTGCGCTGACGCACCTGCTCCAACACCTCAGCCCCACTCGGATCCCCCGACAGATCCACCCGCAACACCAATGTGTTGACGAAGAAGCCCACCACCGAATCCAGCGCCGCATCACCCCGCCCAGCGATCGGAACACCCACCGCCACATCCGAACTCGAACTCAACTTCGACAACAACATCGCCAACGCAGCCTGCACCACCATGTACGGCGTCGCATTGCACTGACGGGCCAACTCACGGACCCGATGGTGCAATTCAAGCGGCCAATCCACCTTGGCAATCGCTCCGACATAATCAGCTGTCGGCGGGTAGGGCCGATCCGTCGGTAACTCCAACCGCTCCGGCAGCCCGGCCAGAGCCTGCTTCCAATACTCCAACTGGCCGGAGATCACGCTGACAGGATCTGACTCCACGCCCAGCCAGTTCTGTTGCCATAGTGTGTAGTCGACGTACTGCACCGGCAACGGCACCCACTGCGGCACCTGACCACCAGACCGGGCGGCATAGGCAGCCTGCAGATCAGCCACCAACGGCGCCACCGACCAACCATCAGCCGCGATGTGGTGCACCACCCCGGCCAACACAAACTCATCCCCACCTACACCGAAAAGCCTGGCCTGCAACGGAATCTCAGACGACAGATCAAACGTGTAACCAGCAACAGCCTCGATCGCCTCACGCAGCTCAGCCAGCGACCAACCGACAGCGTCAACGACTTGCCAACCGAAATCAGCCACGTCGGCAGGCACCACCACTTGCTCCGGCACCCCATCGACCGACCTGAACACCGTCCGCAGCGATTCATGCCGACCCACCACATCCACCAACGCCTGACCGAGCGCATCGACATCCAGTCCGCCGGTGATCCGCAACGCCACCGCCATGTTGTAAACCGGTGACGGCCCCTCCAACTGATCCAAAAACCACAACCGCTGCTGGGCATACGACAACGGAATGACATCCGGCCGCGGCTGAGCAACCAACGGCTCCCGCGAACCTGAACTCTCACCGACACGGGACGCCAGGCCTGCGACCGACGGCGCCTCAAACACCGCACGCACCGCAAGATCGGACCCCAGATTGGCGTTGACCGTATTGATCAACCGCGTCGCCGACAGCGAATCCCCACCCAAGTCGAAGAACGAATCATCAACCCCGACCCGCTCCAAACCCAACACCTGGGCATAGATGCCGGCCACCACGTCCTCGACGGGAGAACCCGGGGCCCGGTAGTGATCAATGTCGGAGTACTCGGGTTCCGGCAATGCCCGTTTGTCGAGCTTGCCGTTCACCGTCAACGGCAGCACATCGAGCACCACCACCGCCGCGGGCACCATATAACCCGGCAACCGCTGCGCCAACGCCGCCCGCACCACAGCTGAATCAACTGTCCCACTGATCGATTCGGTGACATACCCGACCAGACGCTTATCACCAGGACGATCTTCCCGCGCGATCACCGCGGCTTGCTGCACTCCGTCAACCTCAGCCAGCGCGGTTTGGATCTCACCCAGCTCAATCCGATACCCACGGATCTTGACCTGCTCATCAGCACGACCCAGATACTGCAACTGCCCATCAGAACCCCACGACGCCAGATCCCCGGTTCGATACATCCGCGCACCCGAGCCACCGAACGGACACGCCACAAAGCGCGTCGAGGTCAACCCACCCCGACGCCAATAACCACACCCCAACCCAGCACCAACCACATACAACTCACCCACCACACCCACCGGCACCGGCCGCAACGACCGATCCAACACAAAGAAACCAAGATGGGCCAACGGCAACCCGACAGGGCTCGCACTACCGACAACATCTGCCTCGCAGATCTCACGGAACGACGCGTGCACCGTCGTCTCGGTAATCCCATACATATTGATCAACCGGGGCGAACCCGGATGTCGATCCACCCAATCGCGAAGACGCTGCGGCTCAAGGGCTTCCCCACCGAAAACCACCGTCTCCAACTTCAACTGACCACTCGGCCCAGGTTCGAGCGCATCAACAGCCTGCAACGCATAAAACGCCGACGGTGTCTGGCTCAACATGGTCACCTGTTCGGCAATCAGCAACGCCAACAGGTCCTCGGGCGCCCGCGTCACCACCTCAGGCACCACCACCAACCGACCACCAAACAGCAACGCCCCCCAGATCTCCCACACCGAATAGTCAAACGCCAACGAATGACACTGCGTCCAAACCTGACCCGCCAGCCCCAACTCCGCATCAAGGGTGTCCAACAACCCCGTCACATTCCGATGAGTGATCGCCACACCCTTGGGCACACCCGTCGTCCCCGACGTATAAATCAAATACGCAACATCATCAGCCACAGGCCCCGGCAACCCCGCACCCGGCAAAGACCCCCTGCACGCATCACTGAAATCAACAACCTCCACACCACACCCGCCGAGCCGGTCAACCAACTCCGAAGGCGCAACCGCTGCAACCGGCCTCGCGTCGGCCACCACGAACTCGATGCGTGCGTCAGGATGCATCGGATCCAGCGGCACATACGCCGCGCCGGTCTTGAGAACTCCCAAGATCGACACAATCGCCTCCGCGCAACGCGAAAACAGCAGTGCCACATACTGCCCCGGACCTACACCGCCGGCCGACAAGCGATGCGCCAACCGATTCGACGCGTCATCAAGTTCCCGGTAAGTCATCGAGCAGCCCTCGAAACTCACCGCTATCGACTCTGGGGCTCGGGCCACCTGCGCAGCGAACATCTCCAGAATCGACGCCGACGAAGACGCCGACTCGGTCAACGCCGCTCGATTACCCCACTCGAACAGCTCAGCGTGCTCATCCTCATCCAGAAAATCCATCGACGACAACCGCCGCGTCAAATCAGCGGTCACGACGACGCCCCCACCGGAGTCGGGCCGCGGTACCAGTCCCGCCGAGAATAAGCCGCGCACAAGTTACCGGCAGCCACTGTTGATCAAGCTGCATAGGCCCTCCCACCGCGAGATGTGCTCCAAGCCCCCGGCCCTTCTATCTGTCTGTTGTTCCTCCTCGCTCTGAAGACAGAAAAGTCACCGTCAGACCAGTTTCAGCTACGTATTGCCTCATTGCAGACCGCCAGCATATCCAGTTGACTTTGATGTTGCGGAGAAAACGCCGATCCGAATGCACCCTGTTGCTGCGCTCCGGCCATCCAACCCACAGCTGACCCGCAGACCGCATTCAAGCAAATCCCTACAAGCATTCATCCAGCGCAAATGCCGGCTCGGCTCCTCGGGTGGGCGGCGACGTCGGTACCACCGAAATCGCAGCTTCCCGCGGGCATGACGCAACGGCTGCGGTCTTCGTTCACGACATGCGGCACGTGGACGTCCGCGCCCCCCGCGAAGCCCCTTCCCTCTCTTCGGCGCATCGTCCAGAGCGCCATGGCGGCAGCAACCCGGGAGTGTCGGCGGAAGCGAAGGGCGACAGTTGCGTCTCCACGGAACGCCCGGCTCCTGACCGGAAGTGTCCTGTTAAATCCCATGTCAACCGGGTGTTTAGCCGAATGGCACCCCTCACCCGCAGAGGTCCAGGTTCCATCGGCGGGTACGAGATCGTGGACCCGATGGGCCGCTCGGCGGGTCCCGAACATCTCTCTGAGCGGAACTTCCCGGCGAGCGGATCAACGACGACTTCCCCCGGCGAGGAACCCGCGACACAGATGTAGTTCGATCCAGCGAAGCGGACGAGCCGACCTCGACGGCCGCGACCGTGCCACACGCCCAGGAGACGACGGCAAATACAGCATTTTCCCAGCGCCTGGCAAAGTCAGCCACAGACACGCAAAGCCCGCCGCGATGCATTGCCTGATTGCAATGGCAACGAACGAGTTAGCCAGATTCATCCGGGAGCCCGCCGAAGGCATTCGTCTGCGTTAATATTTGCGACTGCAAAAGATGGCAAATAATTGCGGTCACATATTCAGCAACGTTATATCAAGATCGAATTCAGCCCACGGGGCCCGCGGAACACGAACCTTGCGGCCCCAGGCCCGACGCCACACCGACCTCGCCGTCCGGTTCGGAAGACGGACTCGCCTTCCGGGATCACACAGTCGCCGACGCCCACCTGCCGGCCGAACCAACCACTGCGGCGCAATTCGTCATGCCGGGACACCTGGCACGGACAAGCACGAAGAGCTGGGAGACCAACCGAGTTCTGGATGTACCCTGCCTGGTGTTCGCCTTGCGAATTCGCGACGAAGAGAAGCTGCTCCAGGACGCGCTGGACGGCGACCAGGACTACATGCAGAAGGTTCCACGTCGCCTGATGCCGGGTATCTGGTGACCGACTTCAGCTCCACCGCAGAGATCCACGGGGGCGGCGAGGCCGTATACCCAGGTAGTCGGGAAGCAGTCTGAAGTCACACGTGATCCGAACGAGCTGAACTTCTAATCGTGCGAATTGGTCTTGAAGTAGTGCCCGTACTGACGCAGTGATGTGGTGGCCAGCATTTCGTAGTGGGAGCAGCCGACGGGATGTTCCGCGACATCGCCGGAAACATATGGGCGCCAGCTTCGTTGCTGATAACGGAATGCGAGCCGGGTCAGCGCGCCGGGACGGCGCAATCTCAATGTGGGAACGGGAATGTTCCTTCGTCGTCCGGCAGAAAATATGACGACGTCTCCGTCGAAGACGTCGGGTTTGTGCTCGAGGAGACGAAGCCAGTTTGCGTTCAGGCTTTGAGCCATGAAATCGATCAGTTCTTTCGGTGGTAACGCAAATTCGACCGACCCGCGTCGACGAAGCAGTTCTTCGGCCTCCTCGTAGGCGAGGGTCCCCCACTTCCTCGGCACGTCAATGTGATTGACCCGCAAGATGTGCTTGAGGACGTGAATCTGCCGCCACGCCGGATTCAGCGAGATGAACCGGTTGGCGCTCACGGTGGGGTCCAGGAGGACCAGTTGTTGGACTTCGCATCCACGGCCTTGCAGCTCCACCGCCATCGCGTGGGCGACGACGCCGCCGAAGGACCATCCCAGGAGTTTGTAGGGCCCCTCGGGGTAAAGAGATTGCAGACGGTCGGCGTAGTTGGCCGCCAGGTCGCGTATGGACGCGGCTTCGATCTCACCATCACGTGGGACTTGATTGAATCCGATGATCGGCCCATCCGAATAGTCGCCCAGAGTTCGATAGGCCCAGCTCAACCCGAAGCCGTCGTGAATGCAGCACCAGGGGATTCCGTGACCTGCTTTGAGGGTCTCGACGGGTATCACTTCGTCCGTACTGTCTTCCCTACCGACGTGCTGGGCCAGGGCGCTGACAGTCGGCGCGTCGAAGACTGTGCGTACAGGCAAGCCGGCATCGAGGCTGGCGTTGACTGCGGCGATCAGCCGCATGGCGGAGAGGGAGTCACCGCCCAGGTCGAAGAAGGAGTCGTCGATGCCGACCTGTTCCAGCCCGAGGACATCGCCATAGATGCCGGCCAGGATCTCTTCTGTCAGCGTGGTCGGGGCGCGGTATTCCTGACCATCGACGTAGTCGGGTGCTGGTAAGGCGCGGCGATCAAGTTTCCCGTTCACCGTCAACGGCAAGCTCTCGAGCACCACCACCGCCGCAGGCACCATATAACCCGGCAACCGCTCAGCCAACGAAGCACGAACCTGAACCGGCTCAGCAGTACCGGTCACATAACCAACAAGCCGCCTATCCCCCGGCCGATCCTCACGCGCAACCACCGCCGCCTGATCAACCCCCACCACATCAGCCAAAACCGCCTGAACCTCACCCAACTCGACCCGATAACCACGAATCTTCACCTGCTCATCAGCACGCCCCAAATACCGCAACTGCCCATCAACACCCCACGACACCAAATCCCCCGTGCGATACATCCGCACCCCAACCCCACCAAACGGACACGCCACAAACCGCGACCCAGTCAACCCACCCCGACCCACATACCCACTGGCCACACCCCGACCAGCCACATACAACTCCCCCACCACCCCAAACGGAACCTCACGCAACCACTCATCAAGCACAAAGAAAGCCGCCCCCGCAATCGGCACACCGATCGGCACCGACTCCGACCCCGCCACCAACGGCGCACTAAACGACGTGTACCACGTCTCGGTCGGACCATAACCATTGACCATCACCCGACCCGGCGCCCACCGATCCACCAACTCAACCGGACACGCCTCACCAGCCACCACCAACGCCGCCGACTCCAAACCCACCGACGACAACGCCGCCGCCGCCGACGGCGTCTGATTCAACACACTCACCCGCTCAGCAACCAACAACGCATGCAAATCATCAGGCGAACCCGCCACCACATCAGGCACCACCACCAACCGCCCACCACCGAGCAACGCCCCAAAAATCTCCCACACCGACACATCAAAGGCATACGAATGCCACTGCGACCACACCCCCGCAGCAGGCAACCCCACATCCAACGACCCCAACAACCCCGTCACGTTGCCATGCGGCACCGCAACACCTTTCGGAACACCCGTCGTCCCCGACGTATAAATCACATACGCAAAATCACCAGCATCGGGCAACGACAACCCAGAACACGACTGACCAGCAATCAACGGATCATCCACATCGATGACATCCACCCCACACACGCGCAACCGCTCAGCCAACCCACCGGTGCTCAGCGCAGTCACCGGCCCGGCGTCCGCAACGACGACAGCGACCCGCGCATCAGGATGGGCCGGATCGATCGGCATATACGCCGCCCCCGACTTGAGCACCGCCAAGATCGCGACAACCGCCTCCGCCGACCGATTGAGCAACAACGCCACACACTCACCAGGACCCGCCCCATGATCAACAAGCAAGTGCGCCAACCGATTCGAAGCCTCATCGAGCTCCCGATAGGACATCGATTTGCCGTCGAAGGTCAGCGCCACCGAGTCAGGCACTCGGGCCACCTGCTGGGCGAACACCTCCGGAATCGACGCCGCGGGGCCGGCGGACCGGGTCAACGCGGCGAGGTTGCCGAGCTCGTCGAGGAGCGCATGTTCGGTGGGATCCAACACATCTATCGACGACAGCCGCTGTGATGGGTTCGCGGTCATCGCCGTCAACACCCGCTCCAACCGGCTGATCAAGGTCTCGACGCTGCCAGCGTTGAACACATCCGTACGGAACTCCACCGACCCGGCAATGCCCGCCGACTGGCCCGCCTCGTCGAATCTCTCGCCCAGGGCGAACACCAGATCCATTCGGGCGGTGTGGGTTTCCGTTGCGATGGGCGCAGCCTGCACATCATCCGACCCCGACGCGGCGGCGGTGGTGCCGGCGGGGTTCTGCCAGGCCAGCATTACCTGGACCAGCGGATGATGTGACAGGCTGCGGGTCGGGTTGAGGCGCTCCACCAACACCTCGAACGGCACGTCCTGATGCTCGAAAGCGGCCAGGCTACGTTGACGCACCTGACCGACTGTCTCGGCGACTGTGGGGTCACCAGCCAGGTCGACGCGCAACACCAGGGTGTTGACGAAGAAGCCGACCAGCTCATCCAGGGCGGGATCACTACGACCGGCGATCGGGAAACCCACCGCCACATCGCTACTGCCAGCGAGCTTCGACAACAACACCGCCAGTGCGGCCTGCACCACCATGAAACTGGTGGCATTGTGTTCCCGGGCGACCCGGGCCACCTGCTGCTGCAACTCTGCCGGCAAGGTCACGTCTACGACAGCGCCACGATGATCGGCCACTGCCGGATAAGGCCGATCCGCGGGCAGCTCGAGGCGATCGGGGAGCCCCGCCAGGGCATCCTGCCAGTAGGCCAACTGCCCTGCAATGCGGCTGTCGGGATCTGACAGCTCACCCAGCTGCTCACGCTGCCACAGGGTGAAATCCACGTACTGCACCGGCAACGGCGACCACTCAGGTGCATGCCCACCACACCGCGCGGCATAGGCGACACCCACGTCACGGATCAGTGGAGCGAACGACCAGCCATCTCCGGCGATGTGGTGTACCACCGCCACCAGCACATGTTCGTTCGCGGAAATATGGAAAAGCCTTGCCCATAAGGGGATCTCGTGGTCCAGATC
Organism: Mycobacterium sp. 134; assembly: GCF_048282715.1. Taxonomy (NCBI): domain Bacteria; kingdom Bacillati; phylum Actinomycetota; class Actinomycetes; order Mycobacteriales; family Mycobacteriaceae; genus Mycobacterium; species Mycobacterium sp. 134. Next base: position 809,842 of record NZ_JBLVUN010000008.1, on the reverse strand, counting down.
GAACGGGTGCCGTACTGCCTCCTCAATGGCGTCGGCCAGCCGATCCGCCGACCAACCGGAGGAATCAATCTCGTCCCAGCCGGTGTCGACCTGCTCAGCGGGGATGACCAGTTGCCGGGGGACCCCGTCGACGGCGGGGAACACTGTGCGCAAACTCTCGTGCCGGCCCACCACATCCGCCAATGCGCGACGAACAGCATCGACATCCAACCCGCCGGTGATCCGATATGCGATGGGCATGTTGTAGATCGGTGACGGTCCATGCAACTGATCGAGGAACCAGAGTCGCTGCTGAGCGTACGACAACGGCACCATCGCAGGCCGCTCCATCGGTACCAGCGGCGTGCGCCCACCGGAATCCGTGCCGATGTGGGTGGCCAACTGGGCCACTGCAGGCGCGTCGAAAACCGCGCGCACTGCCAGATCCGCATCCAACGTGGTGTTGATGGCGTTGATCAAGCGCGTCGCCGAAAGCGAGTCCCCGCCCAGATCGAAGAAGGAATCATCGACCCCGACCCGCTCCAAACCCAGAACTCGTGCGTAGATACCGACCAGGATCTCCTCGGTGGGAGTGGTCGGAGCCCGATAGCTGTCGGCGTCGACATACTCGGGTGCGGGCAGGGCACGTTTGTCGAGTTTCCCGTTGACGGTCAACGGCATCCCGTCGACCACCACCACCGCTGCCGGCACCATATAGCTCGGCAGTCGCTGCGCCAGCGCGGCACGAATGGTGGTCGGGTCCGCGGTGCCAGTGATATAGCCGACCAGACGCTGGTCCCCCGGGCGGTCCTCACGAGCCACGACCGCCGCCTGCTCGACCCCGTCCAGATCAGCCAAAGCTGCCTGGATCTCACCCAATTCGATGCGATAGCCCCGAATCTTGACCTGCTCATCAGCACGCCCGAGATACTGCAACTGCCCATCGGGACCCCAGCGCACCAGATCGCCCGTGCTGTACATTCGCGCACCCGGTTGCCCGAACGGGCACGCCACAAACCGCGAGGCGGTCAACTCGGCGCGGCGCATATACCCCACCCCGACGCCGCGGCCGGCCACATACAACTCCCCGACGACACCTGGCAGGACCGGACGCAACCACCGATCCAATACGAACAGCGCTGCCCCTGGCACCGGCGAACCGATCGGCACACCCGTCGATCCAGCCGTCAACGGAGCGCTGATCGCCGCATACACCGTGGCCTCGGTCGGCCCGTACGCGTTGATCATCACCCGACCCGGCGCCCACCGCTGCACCAACTCAGCCGGACAGGCTTCACCGGCCACGACCAACGCGGCGGACTCCAAGCCCTGCGGCGGGAGCATCCCCGCCGCCGACGGTGTCTGGCTCAAGACGCTGACCCGTTCCCTGACGAGAAGTGCGTGCAGGTCTTGCGGGGAACGTGCCACCTCCTCGGGCACCACCACCAACTTGCCCCCGTACAGCAGCGCACCGAAGATGTCCCACACCGACACGTCGAACACCAACGAATGCCACTGCGACCACACGGTTCCCGGCCCCACCAGAGCCGGATCCACAGCGCCCAAGAACTGCGTCACATTCTGGTGAGTGATCGCGACGCCTTTCGGTACACCAGTGGTCCCCGAGGTGTAGATCAGGTAGGCGACGTCGTCGGCAGCGGGCCCCGACAATGCGGTGTTGGGCTGCGCCGCAATACGGGCGTCGGCAAGGTCGATGACGGACAGGCCACCGCCGTTCAGCCGTGAGCGCAACTCAGGAGTGGTGACCGCCGCGACCGGGGCGGCGTCAGCGACCATGAACTCGATGCGGGCATCGGGCACCATCGGGTCGATCGGCACATACGCCGCCCCCGACTTGAGCACCGCAAGGATCGCGATGATCGCCTCGGCCGAATGGTTGAGCAGCAACGCCACGCACTCGCCCGGACCTGCTCCTTGGTCGACAAGTAGGTGCGCCAACCGATTCGATGCCTCATCCAATTCGCGATATGTCCACGAACTTGTTCCGCACACCACCGCCACCGCATGCGGGTCGTGCGCCACCTGTTCGGCGAACACCACCGGAATCGGCACCGAGGCCACCGATTCGGCCAGCACCGCCCGGTTGGCCCATCCATCGAGGCGGGCATGGTCACAGGTACCCAGCAGATTGATCGACGACAGCTTTCCTGCCGGATCTGCCGTCAGGCTTTGCACCACCCGTGTCAGCCGCTCGATCAACATTTGGATACTGGCGGCGTCGAAGACATCGGTGCGGAACTCCACCGACCCGGTGATGCCGGCGGGCTCACCGGCGCTCCAGCGTTCAGCCAACGAGATCGTCAGATCCATGCGCGCAGTCTGAGTGTCCGCCTCCAGCGGCGCGGCCTGCATACCACCCAAACTCGACGGGGCATCTTGACTGTCGTCCTGCCGGGGCAGGTTCTGCCACGCCACCATCACCTGCACCAGCGGGTGACGGGTCAAACTGCGGGCGGGGTTGAGCCGATCGACAACCACCTCGAATGGCACATCCTGGTGCTCGTAGGCTTCCAGGCTGCGCCGGCGCACCTCGGCCAACACCTCGGCGACGGTGGGATCACCATCGAGTTCCACGCGCAGCACCAACGTGTTGATGAAAACCCCGACCAAATCGTCCAATGCCGGATCGCTACGGCCGGCGATCGGGAAGCCCACCGCCACATCGGAACTGCCGCTCAGGTTCGACAGCAGCACCGCCAGTGCGGCCTGGACCACCATGAAACTGGTCGCATTGTGTTCACGCGCAACCCTGGCGATCTGCTGCTGCAACTCGATCGGCCACTCCACAGCCAGACTCGCCCCGCGGTAATCAGCCACCGGCGGGTACGGCCGGTCGGTCGGCAGCTCGAGTCGCTCGGGCAGCCCGGTTAGCGCCTGTTCCCAGTAGGCCAACTGCTCAGAGATCCGGCTGTCCGGGTCGGTCAGATCGCCCAGATGCTCACGCTGCCACAGGGTGTAATCGACGTACTGCACCGGCAGCGGTGTCCAGCCCGGGGCCTGTCCCGCACACCGACTCGCATACGCCACACCCAGATCCCGCACCAACGGCCCGATCGACCAGCCATCGCCGGCGATGTGGTGCACCACCGCCACCAGCACATGCTCGCTGTCACTGACACGGAAAAGTGTTCCTCGCAACGGAGTCTCGACCGACAGATCGAAGCGATGGCCAACGACCTCGCGGATCGCGTTGCTCAGCCGATCGATCGGCCAGCCGGCGGCGTCGACAACCCGCCACCTCAGATCGGCCTCCTCGACGGGTATCACCACCTGCCGCGGCACACCGTCAATCGCTGGGAACACGGTGCGCAACGACTCATGGCGCCCCACCACATCCGCCAGCGCTTCGTCCAGAGCATTGACATCCAACCCACCGCTGATCTGGTACGCGGTCGCCATGTTGTAGATCGCCGACGGACCCTCCAGCTGATCGAGGAACCACAACCTCTGCTGGGCATACGACAACGGAATGACAGCGGGCCGCTCGTGCGGAACCAACGGCTCACGCCGGCTCGAACTCTCGCCAACGCGCGCCGCCAGTTCAGCCACCGTAGGTGCTTCGAACACCTGACGAACCGCGACATCGGAACCCAGACTGGCGTTCACCGTATTGATCAACCGCATCGCCGAGAGCGAGTCACCGCCGAGGTCGAAGAAGGAGTCGTCGATGCCGACCCGCTCCAGACCGAGTACCTGCGCGTAGATCCCGGTCAGGATCTCCTCGACTGTTGTGGTCGGGGCCCGGTAACCCTCGCCGGTGTCGGCGTAATCCGGTGCCGGCAAGGCCCGCCGATCAAGCTTTCCGTTGACAGTCAACGGAATTGCCTCGACCACCACTACCGCTGCGGGCACCATGTAGCCCGGCAACCGCTGCCCCAATGCGGCACGAATGGTGGCCGGGTCCGCGGTGCCGGTGATGTAGCCGACCAGACGCTTATCTCCGGGGCGGTCCTCGCGAGCGATCACCGCGGCCTGCTGCACCCCGTCGACCTCGGCCAGCGCGGTTTGGATCTCCCCGAGTTCGATGCGATAGCCGCGGATCTTGACCTGCTCATCGGCACGGCCCAGGTACTGCAACTGCCCATCGGGGCCCCATCGCACCAAATCCCCGGTGGAGTACATCCGCGCGCCCGGGGCACCAAATGGGCATGCCACGAACCGGGATGCGGTCAGTCCCGATCGACGCGCATACCCGTAGGCCACACCCCGCCCGGCGATATACAACTCGCCCACCACACCGGCCGGGACTTCCCGTAGCCATTGGTCGCATACGAACGCGGCCGCCCCCGGCACCGGCGAACCGATCGGGACGACGTGGGAGCCGGACTGCAGCGGGGCACTGATCGTGGCATACACCGTGGCCTCGGTCGGACCATAGGCATTGATCATCACCCGACCCGCACCAGCCCACTGATCCATCACCTCCACCGCACAGGCTTCACCGGCGACCACCAGCGCCGCCGACTCCAACCCCTGCGGCGAGAGCATCCCCACCGCCGACGGAGTCTGACTCAACACACTGACGTCTTGATCAACCAGCAAAGCGTGGAACTCGTCGGGCGAACTCGCCACCGCTTCGGGCACCACGACCAAGCGCCCACCATGGAGCAGGGCGCCCCAGATCTCCCACACCGACACATCAAAGGAATACGAATGCCACTGCGCCCACACCGCTGGCGACAAATGCCGATCCAGCGACGCCAAGAACTGGGTGATGTTCTGCTGGGCCACCGCCACACCCTTGGGAACACCGGTGGTGCCCGAGGTGTAGATCAGATAGGCGATATCGTCGGGAGCCGGCTCCGGGACCGGAGTAGTGGGTTGGGCAGCGATGCGCGGATCATCAACGTCGACGACGGTGACGCCGCATCCATCCACTCGCCCGACCAGACTTGGGATGGTCACTGCCGCGACCGGTTGCGCGTCCTCCAGCATGAACTGGATCCGCGCATCAGGATGCATCGGATCGATCGGAACATAGGCCGCACCCGCCTTGAGCACCGCCACAATCGACACAATCGCCTCCCCACACCGGGGAAACACCAACGCCACACACCGACCCGGACCAGCACCCACACCAGTCAGCCAGTGCGCCAACCGATTCGACGCCTCATCCAACTCCCGATACGTCCACGACCGCTCGCCGCAAACCAACGCAGACACGTCCGGTACGCGGGCCACCTGCTGCGCAAACACAACCGGGATCGACAGCGGATCCATCGGTGCCGTCAGCACGCCCCGATTGCCGATCTCATCGAGCCGCACATGATCAGCCGCATCCAGCAGATCCAGTGTCGACAACAACTGCCCCGGATCAGCGGTGATCGCCGCCAACACCCGCTGCAACCGCCCGATCAACACCTCAATACTGCCGGTGTCGAACACATCGGTACGGAACTCCACCGTCCCGCCGATCCCCGCCGCCTCACCAGCCTCGTCCCACCGCTCCGACAACGAGAATGTCAAATCCATCCGGGCCACATGAGTATCGACCGACAACGGACTGACCCGAGCCTCACCCAAACTCGACTCCGCCACAGCACCGGCGGTGAAGTTCTGCCACGCCAACCCCACCTGAACCAGCGGATGATGCGCCAACGAACGGGTCGGCTTGAGCCGATCCACCAACACCTCAAACGGCACATCCTGATGCTCCAACGCCGCCAGGCTGCGCTGACGCACCTGCTCCAACACCTCAGCCCCACTCGGATCCCCCGACAGATCCACCCGCAACACCAATGTGTTGACGAAGAAGCCCACCACCGAATCCAGCGCCGCATCACCCCGCCCAGCGATCGGAACACCCACCGCCACATCCGAACTCGAACTCAACTTCGACAACAACATCGCCAACGCAGCCTGCACCACCATGAAACCGGTTGCGCCATAGGCCCGGGCCACCCGGGAGACCTGCTCCTGCAGCTCGGCGGGCCAGTCCACCGTCACTGTGGAGCCACGGTGGTCGGCCACCGATGGGTAAGGCCGATCGGTGGGCAATTCAAGCCGCTCGGGCAGCCCCGCCAGGGCCTGCTTCCAATACTCCAACTGGCCGGCAATCCGGCTGTCCTCGTCCGCCAGATCGCCCAGATAAGCGCGCTGCCACAGTGTGTAGTCGACGTACTGCACCGGCAACGGCACCCACTGCGGCACCTGACCACCAGACCGGGCGGCATAGGCAGCCTGCAGATCAGCCACCAACGGCGCCACCGACCAACCATCAGCCGCGATGTGGTGCACCACCCCGGCCAACACAAACTCATCCCCACCTACACCGAAAAGCCTGGCCTGCAACGGAATCTCAGACGACAGATCAAACGTGTAACCAGCAACAGCCTCGATCGCCTCACGCAGCTCAGCCAGCGACCAACCGACAGCGTCAACGACTTGCCAACCGAAATCAGCCACGTCGGCAGGCACCACCACTTGCTCCGGCACCCCATCGACCGACCTGAACACCGTCCGCAGCGACTCATGCCGACCCACCACATCGGCCAACGCCGCACCTAACGCGTCAGCATCCAAACGCCCGGTGATCCGCAACGCCACCGCCATGTTGTAAACCGGTGACGGCCCCTCCAACTGATCCAAAAACCACAACCGCTGCTGGGCATACGACAACGGAATGACATCCGGCCGCACCTGAGCAACCAACGGCTCCCGCCCACCAGAGCACTCACCAACCCGCACCGCCAACTCAGCCACCGACGGCGCCTCAAACACCGCACGCACCGCAAGATCGGACCCCAGATTGGCGTTGACCGTATTGATCAACCGCGTCGCCGACAGCGAATCCCCACCCAAATCAAAGAACGAATCATCAACACCAACCCGCTCCAAACCCAACACCTGCGCATAGATCCCGGCCAACGCCTCCTCAGTAGGAGTGCCCGGCGCACGGTACTCCTGACCCTTGAGGTAGTCCGGTGCAGGCAAAGCGCGCCGGTCGAGCTTGCCGTTCACCGTCAACGGCAGCACGTCGAGCACCACCACCGCCGCGGGCACCATGTAACCCGGCAACCGCTGCCCCAGCGAGGCACGAACAGCGACCGGATCCGCAGTGCCCGTGATGTAGCCGACCAGACGCTTATCACCAGGACGATCTTCCCGGGCAATCACCGCCGCCTGATCCACCCCATCCAGATCAGCCAGGACAGACTGGATCTCACCCAATTCGATGCGGTAGCCGCGGATTTTGACCTGCTCATCAGCACGACCCAGGTAATGCAGCTGCCCATCAGAACCCCACGACGCCAGGTCCCCGGTCCGGTACATCCGCGACCTGCTCCCGCCGAACGGGCAGGCCACGAAACGAGTCGAGGTCAACCCGCCACGGCGCCAATAACCACACCCCAACCCGGCACCGACCACATACAACTCACCCACCACACCCACCGGCACCGGCTGCAGCGACTGATCCAGCACAAAGAAGCCAAGGTGGGCCAGCGGCACGCCAATGGGACTGACGCTGCCCTCGACATCACTGTCCACAATCTCACGGAACGAGGCATGCACCGTCGTCTCGGTGATCCCATACATATTGATCAGCCGCGTCGAACCCCGGTGACCCTCCATCCAGGAGCGAAGGCGTTGCGGTTCAAGGGCTTCCCCACCGAAAACCACCGTCTCCAACTTCAACTGGCGGCCCAGCTCAACCAACACCGCATCAGCCGACTGCAACGCATAGAACGCCGACGGCGTCTGACTCAACACCGTGACCTGCTCATCGACCAACAATGTGAGCAAATCCTCCGGCGCCCGCGTCACCACCTCAGGCACCACCACCAACCGACCGCCAAACAGCAACGCCCCCCAGATCTCCCACACCGAATAGTCAAACGCCAACGAATGACACTGCGTCCAAACCTGACCCGACAAACCAAGCTCGGCATCAAGCGTGTCCAACAACCCCGTCACATTCCGATGAGTGATCGCCACACCCTTCGGCACACCCGTCGTCCCCGACGTATATATGAAATACGCAACATCATCGGCTGCGGGCCCCGGTAGCGCGGTGCCGGGTTGCGCAGCGATACGTGGATCGCTGATGTCGACGACCCGCATGCCGCAATCGGTCAACCGTTCAGCGAGACCACCCGCTGTCACCGCCACGACCGGTGCCGCATCGCCGAGCATGAACTCGACCCGCGCATCGGGATGCGCCGAATCCATCGGCAGATACGCCGCACCGGACTTCAAGATCGCCAGTATCGCGACGATAGAATCCGCCGAGCGGGGCAACAGCACCGCCACGCTCCGGCCGGGCCCCGCACCCTGCTCAACCAACCAGTGCGCCAACCGATTCGACGCCTCGTCCAATTCCGCATACGACATCGAGCGGCCGTCGAAAGTCACCGCAGTCGCCTCTGGCGCGCGAGCCGCCTGCGCGGCGAACAACCCTGGGATCGACGCCGTTGAACTCACCGGCTCGTCCAACACCGCCCGATTGCCCCACGCGAACAGTTGGGCATGCTCGTCCTCGTCGAGGAAATCCATCGACGAGAGCCGCCGCGTCAGGTCAGCGGTCATGACGGCGCCTCGGCCTCGGCCGTTATCGCCATCAGCACCCGGCGCAACCGATCGATCAACCGCACAACGCTCGCCTCGTCATAGACATCGGTGCGGAACTCGACGGTTCCACCGATCCCGGCGGGCTCGCCGGTCTCACTCCACCGTTCGCCCAGCGCGAACGTCAGGTCCGTGCGCGCAGTGTGGGTCTGCGCGGGCAACGGGGTCACCCGCACATTGCCCAACGTAAGGCCACCGGCAGTATCGGCACTGTGCTGCCAGGACAGGTTCTGCCAGGAAAGCATGACCTGTACCAGCGGATGGTGGGTCAGGCTGCGGGTCGGGTTCAGTCGATCCACCACAACCTCGAACGGCACATCCTGATGCTCGATGGCCGCCAGACCGCGCTGACGTACCTGCTCCAGCAGCTCGCCAATGGTCGGGTCTCCGGCGAAGTCGATGCGCAGCACCAGGGTGTTGACGAAGAAGCCCACCAGATTGTCCAGCGCGGGATCGGTGCGGCCCGCGATTGAGATGCCCAGTGCCACATCAGACGTCGCACAGAGCTTCGACAGCAGCAGCGCCAACGCGGCCTGGACCACCATGGAACTCGTCGCATTCTGCTCGCGCGCCACCCGGACGACCCGCTGCTGCAATTCGGCCGGCCAATCCACCGCCACACTGGAGCCTTGGTAATCGGCCACCGGCGGATACGGCCGATCCGTCGGCAACTCCAACCGCTCGGGCAACCCGGCCAGCGCCTGCTCCCAGTACTCCACCTGCCCGGATATGCGGCTGTCGCGGTCGGCCAGGTCACCCAGATACGAGCGTTGCCAGAGCGTGTAGTCCGCGTACTGCACCGGCAATGGCGACCACTCCGGTGCCCGACCGGCACAGCGGCTGGCGTAGGCCGCGCCCAGATCCGCCACCAACGGGGTGACCGACCAGCCGTCAGCGGCAATGTGATGCACCACCGCCACCAGCACATGCTCGTCTTCGGCGACACGGAAAAGTGATGCTCTCAAGGGCAATTCAGCCGACAGGTCGAACTGGTGGCGCGCGACTGCGCCGGCTTCCTCGGCCAAGCGGTCCCCCGACCAGCCGATCGCATCGATCACCTGCCAGCACGTGCGGGCACTCTGTGGTGGTACCACCAATTGCTGGGGCATCTCGTCGGCCAGGGTGAACAGTGTCCGCAGGCTCTCGTGGCGGCCCACCACATCCACCAACGCCTGCCCGAGCGCGACGGGATCGAGGTCACCACTCAGGCGCAATCCCACGGCCAGGTTGTAAACCGGTGACGGGCCGTTCAATTGGTCGAAGAACCACAGCCGCTGCTGGGCATAGGACAGAGGAATGCTCTGCGGACGCGGCATCACCTGCAGCGGCGGGCGTGCGGCGTCGGACAGCTGCCGGTCCATGCAGCCGGCCAGTCCTCCGACGGTCGGGGTATCGAACAGGTAGCGGACCGGCACGTCCTTGCCCAGCGCCGACTGCAGCCGGGCGCTGACCCGGATTGCGATCAACGAATCACCGCCCAAGGCAAAGAAATCGTCATCGAGGCCTACCCGATCGAGGCCCAGCACCTCGGCAAACACCTCTGCGACGGTCTTCTCTGTCGGCGTCTGCGGTGACCGGAAGGTGACGGCCGCGAACACCGGCTCGGGCAGCGCCCTACGGTCGATCTTGCCCGAGGAAGTCAAGGGAAGCTCTTCGAGCACGACGATCTGAGTCGGCACCATGTATTCCGGCAATCGAGCGGCCAGCCACTGACGAACTTCGCTGACCTTGCTGTTCGTGTCCGGATCATTGGCGTAGGTGCTGCGCTCGTGCGACCCGGACGGCGACAGATAGAGATCGGTCAATGCCGCGGCACTTGTTCCGTTCGTGGCGGCGATGAAGACCGCGTCGACGGTGCCGGGTTGCGGGCCCCACGTGACAGCGACGTCGTATCCAGCCGCCTCGCCGAGCCGGTACAAGAGTTCGGGGGTGACGGCATCCGCGGGTGTAGCGGCAACGTCCGCCTGCGCCAACGCATCTGCCAACGGGCGTCCGGCGGCAAGAGCCTGTTCGACGATCACATCCGCGATCACACCCGCCCGCGGAATCGCGCTGACCCGCACCGTTGGTGGGCGCTGCGCCGCCAGCTCCGCATGCAAACCGCTCAGGCCCGCACAATCAGCCCAATCCCAGACGGGTACATCTGCGAGCGAACGAACCGCGCCGGCCGACTTGTGAATGGCGACGTCATAGCGGTATCGGGTCAACTCGTTGTCGGCCTCACCGCGCTTCACCTGGATGCCTATCCCACCCACCGACGGGTGGTCAGCCGCCCAGGTCGTGAAGAACTCTGGGGCCAAGAGCAACTCGGGCTCGCCCAGGATCGCGCGTTGCACTCGCTGACGGATTTCGTCGCTGTCTGCACCTGCTCCGCTACGTGCCAACGCTATACCGGTCTGGAACGCACCCTGGAGGCTGTGGTTGCGCACATCGCCGATGAACAACGTTCCGCCCGGAGCCAAGAGCTCGACGGCGTTGTCGATGACCTCGGTGAGATAGGCCGGATTGGGGAAGTACTGGATGACAGAGTTGACGATGATCGTGTCGAAGTAACCATCGGGCAGCCCGTCGGCCACATCGGCCGGCTGCACCCGTAGCCGGACCCGTTCTCCCCACGGTTGTCCGGCCACCGACGATTCCAGCTTCCGGATGGTCGGCGCGGAGAAGTCTGTGCCCCAGTACTCCACGCACTCGGGGGCGACCTGTGACAGTACGAGGCCCGAACCTACGCCGAGCTCAAGAACCCGCTGCGGCTTCAGAGCCAGGATGCGGTCGACTGCACCCGAGCGCCATTCCCGCATCTGATCCAGCGGAATCGGTTCGCCGGTGTAGCTGCTGTTCCATCCACGGAAGTCACTGCCGAACTCCACCGCTTCGAGGTCGGCGTCATACAGCTCGTCGTATACGTGTTGCCACTGATCAACGACTTCTGCATCATGATCAGCGCTGCTGGCGCGCTCCAGCGCGACGTAGGCGACCAGATGGTCAGCGGCATCATGGTGGTAGACCGCGGCCGCAGCGCGATTGACCTGCGGGCAGGCCAGCAGGGTGTTCTCGATCTCGCCGAGTTCCAGACGCTGCCCGCGCAACTTGATCTGCGCATCGGCGCGACCCAGATACTCCAGACTCCCCACCGGGGTCCAGCGCACCAGGTCACCCGTGCGGTACAGCCGCGACCCGGGAGCGCCAAAAGGATTGGCCACAAATCGATCCGCAGTCAGGTCGGCCCGGCCCACATACCCGCGGGCCAGCACCGGACCAGCCAGATACAGCTCGCCCACCACGCCGGCCGGGGCCGGGTTCAGCCGCGAATCCAGCACCAGCGCACACGTACCGGGAACCGGGGCACCAATGCGCACCGGCTCGCCGACCGACAGTGCACTCCAGGTGGCCCAGATGGTGACCTCGGTCGGTCCATAGGCATTGAACATCCGCCGACCCGGCGCCCAGGCCGCCACCAGCTCCGCCGGGCACGCCTCACCACCGGTGACCAACGTCTTCAAACCACCCAGCCGGCTACGGTCGAGCGTCGCCACCACCGTCGGGGTGATCAACGCCGCTTCGACCTGCTGCTCCTCGATCACCGCCGTCAGCGCTTCACCCGCGTAGGCGTCCGGTGGGGCCACCACCAACGCCGCCCCCGACGCCACCGCCCACAACCACTCGAACACCGATGCATCGAACGTCGGCGCGGCCACCATCAACACCCGCGCACCAGCACCCACCCCGAACAACTCACGATGCGCCGCAGCCACACCCAACACACCGGCATGACTGATCGCCACACCCTTCGGCGTACCCGTGGACCCCGACGTGAAGATCGCATACGCCGCATCATCAAGACTCAACGGCGCCAACCGATCCGCGTCGGTGACAGGATCCGCGGAGCTGCCCGCAAGATCCAGTGAATCGATATCCAGTACCGGGCGACTTCCTGCGCCCTCCACGGGGTCGCTACCCCGGGTCAGTACACATACCGCCTCGACGGTGTCCAGCACCGTGGCGATCCGCTCGGCCGGGTGCGCCCGATCCACCGGCACATACACCCCGCCTGCCTTCAGCACAGCCCACCACGCGATCACCAGCTCAGCAGACCGGCCCATCGCCACGCCGACCGCGCGCTCCGGACCCACCCCCGCTGCGATCAGCACTCGTGCCAGCCGGTTGGAAGCCGTATCCAGCTCCCGGTAGGTGAATTCCCGCGGCGCGTCCACCAACGCCAAGGCATCCGGATCCGCGGCCACCGCCGCCGCCAGCAACTCCGGTGCCAGCCCAACCTGTGAGTCGATGCCCGCACCAGACCACTTGTGCAACACCAGATTGCGCTCATCACCGTCGAGCAGGCCCACCTCGCCGACCACCACCGACGAGTCTGCCACCACGGCCTCGACCACCCGGCCGAACCAACCCACCAGGCGCTCGATCGTCGACCGATCGAACAAGTCCGTGGCGTATGTCAGTACACCAGCGGCCATCGGCGCGCCCGAATGCTCGTCGGGCACCTCCCTGATGTCCACATCGAGATCGAACTTGGCGGTGCGGGTGACCATCGACATCGGCTCGATGCCGGCACCCTCCAAGGCCACCTCAGGGCGCACGTTGTTCTGGAAGACCAGGGCGACCTGGAACAGGGGGTGATGCGATGTGGATCGCGCCGGGTTGAGTTGCTCCACCAACAATTCGAAAGGCACGTCCTGATTGGTGTAGGCATCAAGTGCCTTCTGCCGCACCTGTTCGACGACATCGCTGAACCGCTGCTGCGAGTTCAATCCGATTCGCAGCACCCAGGTGTTGACGAAGAACCCGACCAACTCCTGCAGGGCCTGATCGTTGCGTCCGGCGATCGGGGTTCCCAGGGCGATGTCCTCGCCGACGCCCGCCCGGTGCATCACGACCGACATCACGGCCTGCAACACCATCGACGTGGTCACGTTGTGCTCGGCGGCCACCGCCTTGACACCGGCCCAGGTTTGGGGATCAATTCGCAGTTCCACCCCGTCGCCGCGATAACTGGGCGCGGGTGGCCGGGGACGGTCGGTGGGCAGCGACACCACCTCCGGCAGGCCGGCCAGCTCCTGCCGCCAGTAAGCCAGCTGTTCAGCGATTCGGCTGTCCGGATCTTCCAGGTCTCCCAGATGTTCACGCTGCCACAGCGAGTAATCGGCGTACTGCACCGGCAGCGGTGACCAGGCCGGGGCCTGCCCGCCGGCGCGGGCTGCGTAGGCGACCCCGACATCCTTGACCATGGGCGCCATCGACCAGCCGTCGAAGGCGATGTGGTGCAGAACAATTCCCACGACGTGCCGGGACGAGCCCACTGCATAGATCTGCGCCCGGATCGGGATCTCGGTTGACAAATCAAACCGGTACCCCGCCAGCGCGATCAATTCGCCGAGCACAGCGTCTTCTTGGTCCTCTGCAACCTGCACCACTGCCGGACCACCGCGGCGCCACATCCCGTCGTGTGCCGGCATCACCTTCTGCGATGGCACACCGTCGACATCGGGGAACACCGTGCGCAGCGATTCGTGGCGGGTGATCACGTCGTCAAGGGCCGATCCCAGAGCGTCGACATCGATTGCACCGTTGATCTGGAACGCGATCGGCATGTTGTAGGTCGCGACTCCACCCTCGAACCTGTTGAGGAACCACAGTCGCTGTTGCGCATACGACAGCGGGATGACGGCGGGACGCTGCTGCGGGACCAGCGGGCGGCGGCCGCTGGAGCCGGCGCTGAGGCGCAGCGCGAGTTGGGCGATCGTGGGTGCGTCGAACAAGGTACGCACCGCAAGGTCGACGTCAAGGTGGCTGTTGACCGCGGCGAGCAACCGCATGGCCGACAGCGAGTCGCCACCGAGATCGAAGAAGGAGTCGTCGATACCGACCCGTTCGAGTCCGAGCACCTGGGCGTAGATGCCGGCCAGGATTTCCTCGGTGGCGGTTGTCGGCGCCCGGTAGTGGTCTGTGTCAGCGTATTCGGGTGCGGGCAGGGCCCGCTTGTCGAGCTTGCCGTTGACGGTCAGCGGCAGGGCGTCGATGACCACGACCGCCGCGGGGACCATATACGAGGGCAGCCGCTGTGAAAGCTGTGCGCGGATCACCGACGGATCCGCAGTGCCGGTGATGTAGCCGACCAGGCGCTTGTCACCCGGCCGATCCTCCCGAGCGATCACCACCGCTTGCTGCACACCATCCAGATCAGCCAACGCTGTTTGTACTTCACCCAATTCGATGCGATACCCACGGATCTTGACCTGATCATCAGCCCGACCCGCATACCGCAACTGCCCATCGGAACCCCACGACACCAAGTCCCCGGTGCGATACATGCGGGCCCCCGGCGCCCCGAACGGGCACGGCACAAACCTCGAGGCAGTCAACCCGGCGCGGCCCAGATACCCCGCGCCGACCCCGCGGCCGGCCACGTACAACTCACCCACCACACCGGGCGGCACCGGACGCAGCAACCGATCCAACACGAACAACGCCGCACCCGGCACCGGCACACCAATAGGCACCGTGCTCGCACCCGCAACCAGCGGAGCGCTGATCGTGGCGTACACCGTCGTCTCGGTCGGACCGTAACCATTGATCATCACCCGGCCCGGCGCCCACCGATCCACCACATCCGAAGGGCATGCCTCAGCAGCCACCATCAACGCCGACACCGACGCCAGCTTCTCCGGCGACAACATCCCCACTGCGGACGGCGTCTGGCTCAGCACTGTCACCCGCTCGGCAACGACCAACGCCTCCAAGTCCCGCGGTGAGCGTGTGGTCTGCTCAGGCACCACCACCAGACGCCCGCCGAACAACAGCGCGCCCCAGATCTCCCACACCGAATAGTCGAATGCCAGCGACGAACACGCAGCCCACACCTGCCGGGGACCCATCGCCACGCCGACATCCAGTCCGTCGAACAGCCGGGTGACGTTCTGATGGGTAACCGCGACACCTTTCGGCACACCCGTCGTCCCCGACGTATAGATGATGTGCGCGATATCGT
This sequence comes from Mycobacterium sp. 134, assembly GCF_048282715.1. Classification (NCBI taxonomy): domain Bacteria; kingdom Bacillati; phylum Actinomycetota; class Actinomycetes; order Mycobacteriales; family Mycobacteriaceae; genus Mycobacterium; species Mycobacterium sp. 134. The sequence continues at coordinate 794,271 of NZ_JBLVUN010000008.1, read as the reverse complement.
CCGGCGCGGGCACCGGCAGCGCGGTGGCCGACTGCACATCGATACGGGGATCGTCGACTTCGACGACCGGCACACCGCGACCATCGAGCCGCTCGGCCAAACCACCCGTGGTGACCGCTGCGACCGGCCTGGCATCGGTGAGCATGAACTCGATACGGGCGTCTGGGACAACCGGGTCGATCGGCAGATACGCCGCCCCCGACTTCAGCACACCCAGGATCGCGACAATCGACTGCGCAGAGCGCTCCAGCAACAACGCCACACACTCGCCAGGACGTGCGCCCCGGTCGATCAGCATGTGCGCCAACCGGTTCGACGCTTCATCGAGTTCTCGGTAGCTGAGGGTACGACCCTCGAAGCTGACCGCTTCGGAGCCGGGAGCCCGCTCCACCTGTGCCGCGAACAACGCCGGAATCGAGGACTCCATCACCGGGCGGTCCAGGACTCCCCGATGACCGACCTCATCCAGCCGCGCACGATCGGCGGCGTCGAGCACATCGACCGCTGACAACCGCTGCGCCGTGTCGGCCGTCATCGCCACCAACACTCGCTGCAACCGCTCGACCAGTGTGTGAACGCCGGCCGGGCCGAATACGTCGGTACGGAACTCGACCACACCGCCTATCCCGGCCGGTGCACCGGACTCGCTGAACCGCTCAGCGAGAGAGAACACCAGATCCATACGAGCCGTTCGAGATTCGGCGTCCAGTGGTGTGGCCTGGACATTCCCCAGCGCCAAACTAGAAGCCTGGTCCGCAGCGAAGTTCTGCCAGGACACCATCACCTGTACGAGCGGATGATGGGTAAGGCTGCGAGCCGGGTTGAGCCGCTCGACCAGTACCTCGAACGGCACATCCTGGTGGTCGAATGCCGCGATGCCGCGCTGACGCACCTGGCCCAACAGGTCAGAAACCGTGGGATCGCCGACCAGGTCCAGGCGCAGAACCAGGGTGTTGACGAAGAATCCCACAAGCTCATCGAGTGCCGGATCGCTACGTCCCGCGGTCGCAATTCCCACCGCCACATCGGAACTCGCGCTCAACTGGGCAAGCAACGTCGCCAGCGCAGCCTGCACCACCATGAAACTCGTCGCATTGTGCTCACGAGCCACCCGCGCCACCTGCTGCTGCAACTCGACAGGCCAGTCGATCGCCACGCTGGAACCCTGGTAGTCGGCCACCGGCGGATACGGCCGGTCTGTCGGCAGCTCAAGGCGCTCGGGCAGCCCCGCCAACGCCTCCTCCCAGTAAGCCAACTGCGTGGCGATCACGCTGTCCGGATCGGACTCCGAACCCAGCCAACCCTGTTGCCACAACGTGTAGTCGGCGTACTGCACCGGCAACGGCGTCCACTGCGGGGCCTGGCCGGCACAGCGGCTCGCATAGGCCGAACCCAGATCCGCCACGAGCGGGGTGATCGACCACCCGTCTGCAGCGATGTGATGTACCACCGCCACCAACACATGTTCGTCGTCCGCAACGCGGAACAGTGCGGCCCGAAGCGGGATTTCGCGAGTGAGATCAAACGGGCGCTGCGCGACCGCTCCGGCGGCCTCCGTCAATCGATCTGCCGACCAACCGGTGGCGTCCACTATCTGCCAGCCCAGTTCGGCCTGCCCGGCCGGTACCACCACTTGCTGTGGAATCCCGTCGACCGCCCCGAACATGGTGCGCAGGCTCTCGTGCCGACCCACCACATCGGCCAAGGACTGCCCCAGCGCGTCGGCATCCAGGTCTCCGACCAACCGCAACGCGACCGCCATGTTGTAGATCGCCGACGGGCCCTGCAACTGTTCCAAGAACCACAACCGCTGTTGTGCGTACGACAACGGAATGACGGCCGGGCGCTGTTGCGGAGTCAACCGCTGACGTCCGCCCGAGCCTGCCTTGATATGCGGCGAGAGTTGGGCGATCGTGGGTGAGTCGAACAGGGTCCGGACGCCCACGTCGGCGTCGAGGCCGGCGTTGACCGCAGCGATCAGGCGCATGGCGGACAGGGAATCGCCACCGAGGTCGAAGAAGGAGTCGTCGATCCCGACCCGTTCCAGTCCGAGTACCTGGGCGTAGATGCCGGCCAGGATTTCTTCGGTGGGAGTCGTCGGCGCCCGGTAACGGTCGACGTCGATGTACTCCGGTACCGGCAGGGCCCGCTTGTCGAGCTTGCCGTTGACAGTCAGCGGCAACGCGTCGATGACGACGACCGCGGCGGGCACCATGTAGGCCGGCAACCGCTCGGCCATCGCAGCCCGCACTTCGGCTGGGTCGGCGGTGCCGGTGATGTAACCGACCAGGCGCTTGTCGCCGGGATGGTCCTCCCTGGTGATCACCACGGCTTGCTGCACACCATCGAGATCAGCCAACACTGTTTGTACTTCGCCCAATTCGATGCGGTAGCCACGGATCTTGACCTGCTCATCCGCGCGGCCCGCGTACCGCAACTGCCCATCGGCACCCCACGAGACCAAGTCCCCGGTGCGATACATGCGGGCCCCCGGTGCGATGAACGGACACGGCACAAAGCGTGACCCCGTCAATCCCGCCCGACGCAGATACCCGGCACTCACCCCGCGGCCGGCGACATACAACTCACCCACCACGCCGGGCGGCACCGGACGCAACCACCGATCCAGGACGAACAACGCCGCACCCGGCACCGGCACACCAATAGGGACAACGTTCGAGCCGGGAACCAATGGCGCGCTGATCGTTGCATACACCGTCGTCTCAGTCGGACCGTAACCATTGATCATCACCCGACCGGGCGCCCAATGGTCCACGACCTCGGCAGGGCACGGCTCGGCGGCCACCATCAACGCTGCCGACTCCAGCCCCTCCGCAGCCAACATCCCCACCGCCGAGGGGGTCTGGCTCAAGACGGTGACGCGCTCACTGACCACAAGCTCGTGTAGGTCTTCCGGTGAACGCGTGACCTGTTCGGGCACTACGACCAGACGCCCGCCGAACAACAGAGCGCCCCAGATCTCCCAGACCGAGTAGTCGAACGCCAACGACGAACACTGGGTCCACACCTGTTGCGGACCCATCTCGATACCCACGTCCAGCCCATCGAAAAGGCGGGTCACGTTCTGATGGGTGACCGCAACACCTTTCGGCACACCCGTCGTCCCTGACGTGTAGATGATGTGCGCCAAATCGTCGGCTGCGGGACCCACCGTCAATGGAGTTCCGGGCTGAGCATCGATACGGGGATCGTCAACCTCGATCACCGGCACGCTGTACCCATCGAGCCGACCTGCCAAAGCACCCGTGGTCAGCACGGCCGCCGGCTCCGCATCGGTGAGCATGAACTCGACGCGCGCATCCGGCACCGCCGGATCGATCGGCAGATACGCCGCCCCCGACTTCAACACACCCAAAATCGCGACAACCGCATCAACCGAGCGGCCCGTCAACAAACCCACCGACCCGCCAGGCCCCACACCCTCGCTGACCAACAACCGCGCCAACCGATTCGACGCCTCATCCAACTCCCGATAAGACATCGAACAGCCACCGAAACGAACAGCCACCGCATCCGGAGCCCGAACCACCTGCGCCGCAAACAACGTCGGAATCGAGGACTCCACCACCGGGCGGCCCAGGACCCCCCGATGACCGATCTCATCCAGCCGCGCACGATCGGCGGCATCGAGCACATCCACCGACGACAACGACCCATCCGGATCAGCGACCATCGCCACCAACACCCGCACCAACCGGTCGACAAGTGTCTCGATGCCGGCCGCGTCGAAAACATCGGTGCGGAACTCCACCATTCCCGAGATGCCGGCCGGCGTTCCGGTGTCGCTGAATCGTTCGGCCAGTGAGAACACCAAATCCATACGAGCGGAATGGGTTCCCGCATCCAACGGGGTTACCTGGACGTCGCCCAGCGCCAGTCCGGCGGCAGGGTCACTGTGCTGCCATGGCAGGTTCTGCCAGGTCAGCATCACCTGTACGAGCGGGTGATGGGTCAGGCTGCGGGTCGGATTGAGCCGATCCACCAAGACCTCGAAGGGCACGTCCTGATGTTCAAAGGCGCCCAGGCTGCGCCGGCGCACCTGCGCCAGCAACTCGGCCACAGTGGGGTCGCCGGACAAGTCCACCCGCAGCACCAGGGTGTTGACGAAGAATCCCACCAGATTGTCCAGCGCGGGCTCACCGCGGCCGGCGGATGCGATGCCCACGGCCACATCGGTGCTGGCACTCAACTGGCCGAGAAGCGCGGCCAACGCGGTTTGCACCACCATGAAACTGGTCGCATTGTGCTGACGGGCTATCCGGGCGATCTGCTGCTGCAGTTCGGCCGGCCATTCCACGGCGACGCTCGAACCCTGGTAGTCGGCCACCGGCGGGTAGGGACGATCGGTCGGCAGTTCCAACTGCTCCGGCAGCCCGGCGAGCGCTTCCGTCCAATAGGCCAACTGGCCGGAGATCACGCTGTCGGGATCTGCGACCGAGCCCATCCAATCCTGCTGCCACAGTGTGTAATCGGCGTACTGCACCGGCAACGGCTCCCACTCCGGGGCCTGCCCGCCGCTCCGGCTGGCGTACGCCGCTCCCAGATCCGCCACCAGCGGGGTGACCGACCAACCGTCTGCGGCGATGTGATGCACCACGGCTGCGAGCACATGCTCGTCCGTGTCGACCCGGAAGAGCGTTGCCTTGATCGGGATCTCGCGCGACAGGTCAAAGCTGTGGCTCGCCGTCTCACTGATGGCCTCGTCCAGCCGGCTTACCGACCATCCTCCGGCATCGACCACCCGCCAACCCAAGTCAGCCTTGTCGACGTCCACGACCAGTTGGTGGGGTACCCCGTCGACCGATCCGAAGATTGTGCGCAGACTCTCCTGCCGGGCCACGACATCCGCCAGTGCGGCCCCCATCGCATCGGCGTCCAGGCGTCCCCGCAGCCGCAATGCGACGGCCATGTTGTAGATCGGCGACGGTCCCTGCAACTGCTCCAAGAACCACAACCGTTGCTGGGCATAGGACAACGGCACAGATTCGGGACGGTGGCGCGCCGTCAGCGGTGGGCGGGCTATGCCGTCCTGATGCCGGTCCAGATAGTCGGCAAGTCCTCCGACGGTGGGCGCGTCGAACAGATACCGCACCGGTACGTCCCTGCCGAGTGCCGACTGCAGCCTGGCGCTCACCCGGATGGCGATGAGCCAGTCACCGCCCAGGGCGAAGAAGTCGTCATCGAGTCCGGCTCTGCCGAGCCCCAGCACCTCGGTGAACACCTCGGCAACGATCTTTTCGGTATCGGTCTGCGGGGACCGGAAGGAGGTGGCGGCAAACGTCGGTTCCGGCAGCGCTTTTCGGTCGATCTTGCCCGAGGAGGTCAAGGGGAACTCCTCGAGCACCATGATCTGTGTCGGCACCATGTACTCAGGCAGTTGCTCGGCCAACCACTGGCGCACCTCGCTCACCTTGGCGTTGGTGTGTGGGTCGTTGGCGTACCCGCCGTGCAGACGCGAGTCGGTGGTGGGTTGGTAGAGATCGGTGAGCGGCGGCATCGCCACGCCGTCGGCGGCCGAGATGAAGGCGGCATCCAGCGTGCCGGGTTGTGCGCCCCATGTGACCGCGACGTGGTACCCGGCGGCCTCGCCGAGTCCATACAAGAGTTCAGGCGTGACGGCATCCTCGGAGGCGGCAACGGAGTCGGCATGGTCGAGGGCCTCGGCGAGCGGGAGACCGGCAGCCAGGGCCTGTTCGGTGACCACATCGGCGATCACGCCCGCTCGCGGGATCGCACTGACCCGCACCGTCTGTGGGCGCTGCGCCATCAACTCGGCGTGTAGCCCACTCAGGCCGGCGCAGTCGGTCCACGCCCAGTTCGGTGCACCGGCCAGCGAGCACACCTGGGTCGGAGACTTGTGGACGATGACGTCGTAGCGGTACCGAGTCAGCTCATTGTCGGCCTCGCCGCGCTTGGCCAAGACCCCGATTCCCCCCACCTCCGGGTGGTCAGCCGCCCAGCTGGTGAAGAACTCTGGGGATAGCAGCAATTCGTGCTCGCCCACGGTCGCGCGTTGAATCCGTTGGCGGACCTCGTCGGTGTCGGTCCCGGCGCGACTGCGCGCCAGCGCGATCCCAGTCTGGAACGCACCCTGCAGGCTGTGGTTACGCACATCGCCGACGAACAATGCCCCGCCCGGACGCAGCAGCTCCATTGCCTTGTCGATGACCTCGGCCAGATACCCCGCGCTGGGGAAATACTGGATCACCGAGTTGATCACCACCACATCGAACTGGCCTTCTGGCAGTGCCTCGGTGACATGCGCCGGTCGGGTCAGCAGATGGACCCGTTCTCCCCACGGCTGCCCGGCAACTGCTGCCTGCAGCTTCCGGATGGTCGGCGCGGAAAAGTCTGTCCCCCAGTACTCCACGCATTCCGGCGCGACCTGTGAGAGAACGAGGCCCGAACCCACGCCGATCTCCAACACCCGCTGAGGCTTCAGAGCCAGGATGCGGTCGACTGCACCCGAGCGCCATTCCCGCATCTGATCCAGCGGAATCGGCTCGTCGGTGTAGCTGCTGTTCCAACCTCGGAAGTCGCTACCGAACTCCGCCACCTGCATGTCGGCGTCGTACAGCTCGTCGTAGATGTCCTGCCACTGATCGACGACTTCGGCGTCGTGATCGGCGGTGGTGGTCTGTTCGAGAGCGATGTAGCCGACCAGATGATCGACACCGGTGCTGCCTCGATGAACAGCCGCAGCCGCACGCGTGACCTGGGGGCAGGCCAGCAGGGTGTTCTCGATCTCGCCGAGTTCCAGACGCTGCCCGCGCAACTTGATCTGCGCATCGGCGCGACCCAGATACTCCAGACTCCCCACCGGGGTCCAGCGCACCAGGTCACCCGTGCGGTACAGCCGCGACCCGGGAGCGCCAAAGGGGTTGGCCACAAACCGATCCGCAGTCAACTCCGGTCGGCCCACATACCCGCGCGCCAGCACCGGACCAGCCACATACAGCTCGCCTACCACCCCAACCGGGGCCGGGTTCAGCCGCGAATCCAGCACCAGCGCACACGTACCGGGAACCGGGGCACCAATGCGCACCGGCTCGCCGACCGACAGTGCACTCCAGGTGGCCCAGATCGTGACCTCGGTCGGTCCATAGGCATTGAACATCCGCCGACCCGGCGCCCAGGCCGCCACCAACTCCGCCGGGCACGCCTCACCACCGGTGACCAACGTGCCCAGTCCGTCGACCCGCGCCGGATCCAGTGTCGCCAGTACCGTGGGAGTGATCAATGCGGCAGTGACGTTCTGGCCGCACAGGATCTCGGTCAACGCCTCGCCGGCGTAGGCGTCCGGTGGGGCCACCACCAACGCCGCCCCCGACGCCACCGCCCACAACCACTCGAACACCGATGCATCGAACGTCGGCGCGGCCACCATCAACACCCGCGCACCAGCACCCACCCCGAACAACTCACGATGCGCCGCAGCCACACCCAACACACCGGCATGACTGATCGCCACACCCTTCGGCGTACCCGTGGACCCCGACGTGAAGATCGCATACGCCGCATCATCAAGACTCAACGGCGCCAACCGATCCGCGTCGGTGACAGGATCCACACTGTGGTCGGACAGATCCACCAGATCGAGCGGGATCACGAGTCGACCGCCGGTGCCGTCAACCAGATCGACACCGCACGTCAGTACGCACACCGCGTCGACGGTGTCCAGCACGGTGGCGATCCGCTCGGCCGGGTGGCCCGGATCGACGGGCACGTAGACCCCGCCCGCCTTCAGCACCGCCCACCACGCGATCACCAGCTCAGCAGACCGGCCCATCGCCACGCCGACCGCGCGCTCCGGACCGACGCCGGCTTCCACCAACGCGCGTGCCAGCCGATTGGATGCCTCATCCAACTCGCGGTACGACAGCTCTCTGGACCCGTCCACGACCGCCGGGGCGTTCGGGTCCGCGGCCACCGCCTCCGCCAGCAGCTGCGGTGCCAACCCCATGGGCGCGCCGACCTCGGCTCCAGACCACTTGTGCAGCAGCAGTTCCTGCTCGTCATGATCGAGCAGGCCCACCTCGCCGACCACCACCGACGGATCAGCCACCACGGCCTCGACCACCCGGCCGAACCAACTCACCAACCGCTCGATGCTGGAGCGGTCGTACAGGTCGGTGGCGTAGGCGACCGTGCCTGCGGCCATCAGCGCGCCACGGCCTTCGGCCGGTACTGCCTTCAGATCGAAGAGCGCACTGGCATCGCCGCTGGGTATTTCTCGCAGATCGAATTCCAGGTCGAATCGAGCGGTGCGAATATCTGCCGCCAGCGGCTCGACGTCGAGTTCGTCGAGCTCGATCTCGGGGCGCACATTGTTCTGGAATGCGAGCGCCACCTGGAACAGCGGATGATGAGAAGTGGAGCGGGTCGGGTTGAGCCTCTCGACGAGTAGTTCGAATGGCACGTCCTGGTTGGCGTAGGCATCGAGGGCTTTTTGCCGAACCCGCTCCAGCAACTCACTGAACGGCAGTGCGGGGTCGACTCCTACCCGCAGTACCCAGGAGTTGACGAAGAACCCGACCAACTCGTCGAGGGCCTGGTCCATGCGACCCGCGATCGGAGTTCCCAGCGCGATGTCTTCGCCGACTCCGGCGCGGTGCAATGCCACCGCCATCACTGCCTGCAAGACCATCGACGCCGTGGCGTTGTGTTCGGCGGCAACCGCCTTGATTCCCGCCCATGACTCTGGATCGATGCGCAGATCGACCGCGTCGCCGCGATAACTCGGAACCGGCGGCCGGGGACGATCCCCTGGCAACGACGAGACCTCAGGAAGGTCCGCCAGCTCTCGCCGCCAATAGGCCAGCTGGCGGGCGATCACACTGTCAGCGTCGGACTCTGACCCCAGCCAGTCCTGTTGCCACAGGGTGTAATCGGCGTACTGGACGGGCAACGGCACCCAGTCGGGGGCTTGACCCTGCACCCGCGCCCGGTACGCGTCGCCCACGTCACGGGCCATCGGCGCCATCGACCACCCGTCGAAGGCGATGTGGTGCAGCACGATTCCGAGGACGTACCGGTCAAGCCCTACTTCATAGATCTCCGCCCGGAACGGGATCTCAGCCGACAGGTCGAAACGATACTCGGCCAACGAAATCAGCTCGTCGACCACATCGGCATCCTGGAGCTGCACCACGGCGGGTCCTCCGCGCCGCCAGAGGCCCGGCTGCGCGGGAACTACTCGCTGCATAGGCACACCCTGGACATCGGGAAACACCGTGCGCAACGACTCGTGGCGGGCGATCACATCATCGAGCGCGGATCCCAGAGCCTCGGCATCCAGCGCTCCGTCGATCCGGAAGGCCATCGGCATGTTGTAAGTCGCGGCGCCATCCTCGAATCGGTTGAGGAACCACATTCGGTTCTGCGCATACGACAGCGGCACCACCGCGGGACGCTCACCTGCGGTGAGTGGCGCACGTCTGTCAGATCCCTCACCAAGACGCGGAGCCAACTGCGCGACGGTCGGTGCATCGAACAGCGTGCGCACCGACAGCCCGGCATCCAAGGTCGTGTTGACCGCGGAGACCACCCGCATCGCCATGATGCTGTCCCCGCCGAGGTCGAAGAAGGAGTCGTCGACCCCGACCCGTTCCAGTCCGAGCACCTGGGCGTAGATGCCGGCCAAGACTTCTTCGGCCGCGGTACCCGGTGCCCGGTACCGGTCGCCGGTGTACTCCGGTGCGGGCAGGGCCCGCTTGTCGAGCTTGCCGTTGACAGTCAGCGGCAGAGCGTCGAGGACGACGACCGCGGCGGGCACCATGTATGCCGGTAACCGCTCGGCCAGCGCGGTGCGCACTTCGGCTGGGTCGGCGGTGCCGGTGATGTAGCCGACCAGGCGCTTGTCACCCGGGCGATCCTCCCGAGCGATCACCACCGCTTGCTGCACACCATCCAGATCAGCCAACGCTGTTTGTACTTCACCCAATTCGATGCGGTAGCCACGGATCTTGACCTGATCATCAGCCCGACCCGCATACTGCAACTGCCCATCGGCACCCCACGACACCAAGTCCCCGGTGCGATACATGCGGGCCCCCGGCGCCCCGAACGGGCACGGCACAAACCTCGAGGCAGTCAAACCGGCGCGGCCCAGATACCCGGCACTCACCCCGCGGCCGGCCACGTACAGCTCGCCCACCACGCCGGGTGGCACCGGACGCAGCCATCGATCCAGGACGAACAGCGCCGCGCCCGGCACCGGCACACCGATCGGGACCGTACCCGAACCAGGCTGCAGAGGCCGGCTGATCGTGGCGTACACCGTCGTCTCAGTCGGACCGTAACCATTGATCATCACCCGGCCCGGCGCCCACCGATCCACCACATCCGATGGGCATGCCTCAGCAGCCACCATCAGCGCCGACACCGAGTCCAGAGCTACGGGATCCAAAACCCCTACCGCAGAAGGTGTCTGACTCAACACCGTCACCTGCTCTTCGACGAGCAACGCCTGCAACTCCTGCGGCGACCGTGTCACCGACTCGGGCACTACGATCAGGCGCCCACCATGCAGCAGGGCGCCCCAGATCTCCCAGACCGAGTAGTCGAACGCCAACGACGAACACTGGGTCCACACCTGTTGCGGACCCATCTCGATACCCACGTCCATACCGTCGAACAGACGGGTCACGTTCTGATGGGTAACCGCAACACCTTTCGGCACACCCGTCGTCCCCGACGTGTAGATGATGTGCGCCAAATCGTCCGGCGCAGGAAGTGGTAGCGCGGTACTCGGTTGAGCATCGATGCGGGGATCGTCGACCTCGATCACCGGCACGCTGTACCCATCGAGCCGACCTGCCAAAGCACCCGTGGTCAGCACGGCAACAGGCTCCGCATCAGCAAGCATGAACTCCACACGCGCATCCGGCACCGCCGGATCGATCGGCAGATACGCCGCCCCCGACTTCAACACACCCAAAATCGCGACAACCGCATCAACCGAACGGCCCGTCAACAAACCCACCGACCCGCCAGGCCCCACACCCTCACCGACCAACAACCGCGCCAACCGATTCGACGCCTCATCCAACTCCCGATAAGACATCGAACAGCCACCGAAACGAACAGCCACCACATCCGGAGCCCGAACCACCTGCGCCGCAAACGCCTCCGGAACCGATACCTCAGACACCGGCTGCGCCAGCACCGCCCGATGACCCACCTCATCAAGACGGCCCTGCTCACCGACCTCCAGCACATCGACCGACGACAACAACCCGTCCGGGTCAGCCGTCATCGCCGCCAACACCCGCTCCAACCGTGCCGCGAGGTCGGGGACCGCAAAGCTGGAGAACGGCTGACCGGCTCCCATGGTGCTGAGAAGCAGTTCCTCTCCCGCACTGGAGAAGATCAGACCGAACCCACCGACAACGCCCGCATTGGTCAACGACGCCGATGCCTGCACACCGCCGAAGTCCAACGTGAACGTGGACGGGAGGAAGTTCACACTCACCCGGTTGGCCATCTGTCCCGCGGCGCGTGGATTGATCTTGCGCTCAAGGGCATGCACCGGGAACCGTTGGTGCTGAACGGCTTCTTGTATGCGAGTCTCGACGTGGTCGATGAAATCGGAAATCGAGGATGCCGGCGAGGCTTTCAGCACCAGGGGCACGACTCCCGCGACCATCCCGGGAAGCGTCCGGGCCTCGGGACGCACGCGACGGCTGACGGGGAAGTCGAGCACGACATCTGGGCCATCGGCACACCATCCATGTACAAGAAGTGCGCACGCGGCGGTGACGACCGATGAGCGGGGAACGTTCAGCGAGTGGGCCAACTTGTCAACACTGCGGAGCAGATCAGAGTCCAATTGCACTGCGGCCGATGGCCAATTGGCGTCTTGGATGTCGGTAGTGTCGGCAGACCCGTACCGCGGATCGCTTTCCGGAGGCAGATGCCCATGCCAGTAGGCCTGGTCATCGAGATAGTCGCCAGACGCTTCGTAGTCGGACTCGCCGTCGATCAGATCGGACAGCGAGCCGAAGATCGCGCCTGGGATCGGCGCGCCGCTGAGAACTGCCGAGTAGACAGAGGCGAGCCGGGCTCCCACGAGTGCGATACCCGTTCCGTCCACAACGATGTGGTGGCAGCACGCCAGCAGGAAATGCTCGTCGGCACGGGTCTTGAAGAGTGCGCAATTGAACAGCGGTCCTGCCAGAGGCAGGGGCGTGCGCTGGATCGCCGCCGCCATGTCCCGGGCTTCCTGCTCGGGATCGGTCGCGCCGGTCAGGTCGTGGAATGCCAGCTCAACCTTCGGGTAGTCGACCGGCCGCTGGAACACCTGCCCGTCTACCTCGAAGAACGTGGCCCGTATAGGTTCCGCCTCGCGGACCACACGGCAGATCGCCCACTCAAGGGCATCGCGATCTACCGCACCCGCGATCTTCACGAACAAGCCGAGTTGCCACTCCGAACCGGAGCTGGCGACGTCTTGCGCAAGCCAAATGTCTAGCTGCGCACGTGTTACCGGCAGCGCCTGTTCACCATGCTGCATCGGACTCTCCCACCGCGAGATGTAATGCGAGCCCCCCCGGCCCCTTTATTTACCTGTCGGACCCCTGGCTCTGCGCTAATCGATCGCGCAGGCTCTTCGGCCGGATATCCGGCCAGTTCTGCTCGATATAGTCCAGACACGCAGCGCGATCGGCTTCGCCGAACACCACCTTCCAGCCGGCCGGAACGTCCGCGAAGGTCGGCCACAGACTGTGTTGCTCCTCGTCATTGATCAAGACGAGGAAACGGCCGTTGTCGTCGTCAAACGGGTTGATGCTCACCTGGTCCTCCCCACCGTCGAGTTGACCAGTAAAAATCGCTCAGGAATCCGATGCACGACGCCCAGTCCCGCACCTTGCCCGCACGATGTCTGTTTCTTTGGCCTACTCCAGCTATGACGTGTCTAGTTGCAGAGCGCCAGCATATCCACATCTTCTTGACGGGGGTGCAGAAATTAGCGAACCAGGAATTATCTGTTGCTACATCGATGGTATTCATCTTCTCTCTCGAGGACCCAGCAGATGTCGGGCAAATACACGCCATATTCGCGGCTACGACCCCACTGGCTTGGGCGACTCGCAACCTTTCAGCGGTCTCGGAAGTACGATCCGTCGCCCCTCGACGCGGACAACTACGGTCGAATGTCGCCGTCAAACTTCAGGGCGCGCGACGACCGACGAGATCCATCGCCCCATTCTTCCCATGCCGGTGGCCACGTAATGCTCAGTTCCGACGCGGACGCGGTGCGGCGAGCGGATGGGGTACACAGCGAGGTCAGGTCGCCTCGAGGACACCCCCGAACGCCGGTCACGACGGCCTTTCAAACCGCGTACACAGGCGATTCCCAGCAGAAACACACGGCGACCGCGTCGTTCTAGATCCGTCCGATCAGTGGCAGGACCGAGCTCATGCGCGGCAGCTCGTTTGACCCGGAACAGAGAAGAAGCGACGTCCGCGCACCCATTCCATCCGGACAACTCCCGGGATTGACGGCGACACGATGATCGCGGCAGATATCAAGAACACGTGTGTAGTTCTATCTAGCGAAGCTGCGCCCAATAGTGGCGGCGCGCAGGTAGGGCCCCAGCCCCGGCTATGGGTGGCTCAACCCCTGACATCACCGATTCAGCAAAACCCGAGCGAAACGACCGGGAACGTCGACCCGGGGTGAATCACGATCGGAACCGAGGAGTGACAGTTAGCCACGCAATCCTTACCGTTTTATCAAGATCGTTTGTTTTCAAACTTTTCGATCGCAAAAACCAGCGAACAATTGGCACGGATTCCGCAGTACCGGGCCGACGCCCACTTGATCTTCATCGCCGCTTCCTGGGCAGCCAACGACCGGCTTCAAACCCGGGCCAATTGACGTGATAAGTGCACGCACTTGCAGAAGCAGTAAACAACACTTGTTGACTAGTGAAACAAACTCGGGCCTTAATTGCTGGCAGCGTCATTTTGCGACGGGTTTTCCACCACGCAGACCGAAGCTCAGAAGTTCGCTCGCAGTCAGCTGACGCTCGCCAACACCAATGGCAAGACCTCGGGCACTCCAGCCTCGCGCAGCACCCGGCTGGCCATCGTCAGTGTCCATCCCGTATCGGTCATGTCATCGACCAGCAGCACCGGCCCGTCGACATCAAGCTGCGGCGATTCCCAGGCACCGTCCAGCGCAGCCACCCGATAGGCTGAATTCGCGGCGGTGACAGGGCGGTGTTGCGGGGCGTAGGGCAGGACGCCCAGATTCGTCAGCCGCCCGATCTGCGCCAGCCGCTGCACCGTCGAAGAGATCAGCACCGGATGCGCGTGAGAGTCCAGCCCCATCACCGCTACCGGCCGCTGATCCCAATCCCACGCCTTGAGCACCTCGATGGCCGCGCCGATCACGTCGTCGGGCACCTCGCCGTCGGTTTCGGCGAGCAGGCGCCGTAGCCGCGCTCCCCAGCCGAGATCGGTGAGTCTGCCGATCGCCCGCCCCGGTGCGGCGCCGTCGGCGATCCGGCCTGACAGCGGCAGACCCAGCGCGGCCAGTCCGGACGGCCACTGCTTGCGCGGGGCCACCAGGACGCCGGGCCGGGACAGCCGCTGCGCGGTATCGGTGAGGATGTCCTGCGCCACCGCAGCCTGGTAACGCCGACCGGTGCAGTTGTCACATCGTCCACATCGCGCGTCAGGGGCCAGCTCGGGATCGTCGAGTTGACCGCGCAGGAACACCATCCGGCAGCCGTCGGTGGCCTGATAGTCGAGCATCGCCTGCTGCTCCCGGCGCCGCGCCTCGTCAAGTGCCCGGTAACGGGCCTCGTCGTAGCTCCAGGGCATTCCGGTGCCGATCCAGCCGCCCTTCACCCGGCGGACCGCCCCATCCACGTCGAGCACCTTGAGCACCATCTCGAGGCGGGACCTGTTGAGATCGACCAGCGGTTCCAGCGCCTGCGTGGACTGTGCACGGTCGGTCTCCAGTGCCCCGATGACGTGGCGCACCATGGGTTCGGACGGGAAGGCCACCGACGCGAAATACCTCCAGACGTCCTGGTCCTCGGTGCCGGGAAGCAGGATCACCTCGGCGCTGTCGGTGGCACGCCCGGCGCGGCCCACCTGCTGGTAATAGGCGATCGGGGACGACGGCGCCCCGAGATGCACGACGAACCCCAGGTCGGGTTTGTCGAAGCCCATCCCCAGCGCGGACGTCGCCACGAGTGCCTTGACCCGGTTGTCGAGCAGGTCGGCTTCGAGTTGTTCGCGTTCGGTGGTGTCGGTGGACCCGGTATAGGCCGCCACCTTGTGGCCGCGCTCGGCCAGGAGTGCCGCCACGTCGTGCGCCTGGGCCACCGTCAGGGTGTAGATGATGCCGGAGCCGGGCAGGGAATCCAGTTGCGCCGCAATCCAGGCGGCACGTTGTGCGGGCGTGCCCACCTGCACCACCGACAGCCGTAACGATTCACGGTCCAGACCACCGCGCAGCACCAGGGTGTCCGACCCGCCGACTCCGAGTTGGGCCGCGACGTCACCGACCACCCGGTCGTTTGCGGTCGCGGTGGTGGCGAGAACCGGTATCTGCGAACCCAATTCGCCGATCAAGGTGCGGATGCGACGGTAGTCCGGCCGGAAGTCGTGTCCCCAGTCCGACACGCAGTGCGCCTCGTCGACCACCACCAGGCCCGCATCCGCGGCCAGCGCCGGCAGGACGTTGTCGCGGAAGTCAGGATTGTTGAGCCGCTCGGGGCTGACGAGCAGCACGTCGAGTTCCCCCTCGGCGACCTGCTGATGGATCGCGTCCCACTCGGTGACGTTGCCGGAGTTGATCGTCGCGGCCCGCACCCCGGCGCGCTCGGCAGCGGCCACCTGGTTGCGCATCAATGCCAGCAGCGGCGAGACGATCACCGTCGGCCCGCGACCGGAGGCGCGCAGCAGCTTGGCCGCGATGAAGTAGACCGCGGACTTGCCCCACCCCGTGCGTTGTACGACCAGCGCCCGGCGCCGCTCGACCACCAGTGCCTCGATGGCGGCCCACTGGTCATCTCGCAGAACCGCCTCGGGCCCGGCCAGCTGTTCGAGGATCGACTGGGCCTGCTCGCGGGTTGCCATGGCCCAATCATGCCGGGCTCGACTGACACCCTTCACCACGCCAACGGCTCAATCGCCGAAACCGCAGGGGCACTAAGCATTCCGCTTAAACATGAAACTGTGTCAACTTTTGCCAAACACCGGTGATCGGGATGGGCGGTCAGCAGTGTCTTGTGCACGATTTTCCGCGGCTGCCGCGGAAAATCGTGCACAAATCCAACTCAGAGTCAGCGTCTAGGCCTTGGCGGCCGCGGCTTCCTGCTCGCGCTTGATCTCGAGTGCGATGTCGATGAGCTGGTCTTCCTGACCACCGATCAGCTTGCGCTGCCCGACGCGGAGTAACAGCTCGTGGGCGGGCACTCCGTAGCGTTCGCCCTGGCGCACCGCGTGCTTCAGGAAGCTGGAGTACACCCCCGCATAGCCCATCACCAGCGCGTTGCGGTCCAGCAGGCACTCGGCCGGCATCGCCGGGGCGACGACCTCTTCGGCGGCATCGGCGATGTCGAAGAAGTCGATACCGGTCTTGACGCCGATCTTGTCGAACACCCCGACCAGCGCCTCGACCGGGGCATTGCCGGCACCGGCACCGAACCGACGGCACGAGCCATCGATCTGCTTGGCACCCGCACGGACCGCTTCGACACTGTTGGCCACACCCAGACCGAGGTTCTCGTGGCCATGAAAACCGACCTGCGCATCGTTACCGAGTTCGGCAACCAGAGCCGACACCCGGTCGGCGACACCTTCGAGCACCAGGGCGCCAGCGGAGTCCACGACGTACACGCACTGGCAGCCGGCGTCGGCCATGATGCGGGCCTGCTTGGCCAGCTTCTCCGGCGGAATGGTGTGGCTCATCATCAGGAACCCGACGGTCTCCAGACCCAGCTCACGGGCCAGCCCGAAGTGCTGGATCGACACATCGGCCTCGGTGCAGTGGGTGGCGATGCGGCAGATCGAGCCACCATTCCCCTGGGCTTCCTTGATGTCTTCCTTGGTGCCCACACCGGGCAGCATCAGGAAGGCGATCTTGGCTTCCTTGGCCGTCTCGGCGGCCAGCTTGATCAGCTCCTGCTCCGGGGTCTTGGAGAACCCGTAGTTGAAGCTCGACCCGCCCAGGCCGTCACCGTGGGTCACCTCGATGACGGGGACACCGGCGGTGTCCAGCGCGGCGACGATCGCGCCGACCTCGTCCTTGGTGAACTGGTGCCGCTTGTGGTGCGACCCGTCGCGCAGCGACGTGTCCGTCATCCGGACGTCCCACGCGGGGTTGAAGAAAATATCGGCGGTCATCGTGCACCTCCTGCAGTTGTCTGCTCCTCGCGCGAGCGCTCGTCGGCGCCCGACAGCGACTCTTTCGCGATTTCCTCGCCGACCTTGGTCGCCGCCGCGGTCATGATGTCCAGATTTCCAGCGTAAGGCGGCAGGTAGTCACCGGCACCCTCCACTTCCACGAACACCGTGACCAGGTGGTTTCCACCGTTGACCACGGACGGTTCGTCGAACTGCGGTTCGTTGAGCAGGCGGTAGCCCGGGACGTAGGTCTGCACCTCGGCGACCACATCCTTGATCGACTGCGTGATCGCGGCGTGGTCGGCGTCCTCGGGGATCGCGCAGAAGATGGTGTCGCGCATGATCATCGGCGGCTCGGCCGGATTGAGGATGATGATCGCCTTGCCGTTGCGGGCCCCACCGATGTCGCGCACGCCGGCACTGGTGGTCTTGGTGAACTCGTCGATGTTGGCGCGGGTGCCCGGACCGGCCGAGGCCGACGACACCGACGCCACGATCTCGGCGTAAGGCACGTCGACGACGCGGCTCACCGCGTAGACCATCGGGATGGTCGCCTGGCCACCACAGGTGACCATGTTGACGTTCGGCGCATCGAGGTGCGCGCGCAGGTTGGCCGGCGGAATCACGCCGGGGCCGACGGCCGCCGGGGTCAGGTCGATGGCGCGGATGCCGGCCTCGGCATAGCGCGGGGCCGCATCGCGGTGCACGTAGGCGCTGGTCGCCTCGAACACCAGGTCCGGCTTCTCGCTCTGTGCGAGCAGCCAGTCCACGCCCTCGTGCGAGGTCTCCAGGCCCAGCTTCCGAGCACGTGCCAGACCTTCGGACTGCGGATCGATACCGATCATCCAGCGCGGCTCGAGCCACTCCGACCGCAGCAACTTGTACAGCAGGTCGGTGCTGATGTTGCCCGACCCGACAATGGCAACTGATGCCTTTTCAGCCATATCGGCTCCCTTATTCGAAACTCAGTCTTACTGAACCTAACCCGGCGAAGTCAGCGACGAAATCGCTGCCCGGAGGTGCATCTATCGCACGTGTGCACGAGCCCGGCAACACGATGTCACCGGCCTTCAGGCGCACCCCGAAGCTCTCCACCTTGCGGGCCAACCAGGCCACCGCGGTGACCGGATTTCCCAGCACCGCATCGCTGCGTCCCTCGGCGACAACCTCGCCGTGGTTGGTCAGCACGGCGTCGATGTTGCAGATATCCACGTCCTTGGGCGAGACCCGCGCTTCGCCCAGCACCCATCCGGCGCTCGACGCGTTGTCGGCGATGGTGTCGCACAACTTGATCTGCCAGTTGGTGATGCGGGTGTCGATCAGCTCGATCGCCGGGGCGAACGCAGCGGTCGCGGCGAGCACGTCTTCCTCGGTGCATCCGGCCCCGGGCAGATCGTCGGCGAGGATGAACCCGACCTCGACCTCGACCCTCGGGTACAGGAAGTTCGACGACTTCACCGGGACGTTCTCGAACACCTCCATCTCGTCGAGGAGATGGCCGTAGTCCGGCTCGTCGACGCCCATCATGTCCTGCATGGCCTTGCTGGACAGGCCGACCTTGTGGCCGATGATCCGTGCACCCTCGGCGACTCGCTGCCGGATGTTGATCAACTGGATCTCGTAGGCATCCACCACGTCGATGTCGGGGTTACCGTCGGTCAACGGGGTCATCGGAACCCGGCTGCGCTCGGCCTGGGCCAGGTCGGCGGCCAGCTGGGCACGCACCTCGTCGCTAAGCATTCTGGTGAATTCCCCTCACTTCTTTGACCGGGGCGGTTGTTGGATTGCCGGTCAATTCTATAACGTGTTCTACATGACTGGACAGGAGTACGACGTTGTCGTGGTCGGCAGCGGCGCTGCCGGCATGGTCGCCGCCCTCACCGCAGCCCACCAGGGCCTCTCGACAGTAGTCGTAGAGAAGGCGCCGCACTATGGAGGTTCCACTGCGCGGTCAGGTGGTGGGGTGTGGATCCCGAACAACGAGATTCTCAAGCGTGACGGGGTCAAGGACACGCCCGACGCCGCCCGCACCTACCTGCACAAAACCATCGGCGACGTGGTGCCCGCGGAGAAGATCGACACCTATCTCGACCGCTCGCCGGAGATGCTGTCGTTCGTCCTGAAGAACTCGCCGCTGAAGCTGTGCTGGGTGCCCGGGTACTCGGATTACTACCCCGAGACGCCGGCGGGAAGCCCACCGGCCGTTCGGTGGAGCCCAAGCCGTTCAACGCCAAGAAGCTCGGCGCCGACGAGAAGGGCCTGGAGCCGCCGTACGGCAAGGTGCCGATGAACATGGTGGTGATGCAGCAGGACTACGTCCGGCTCAACCAGCTCAAGCGTCATCCCCGCGGCGTCCTGCGCAGCATCAAGGTGGGGGTGCGCTCCGTGTGGGCCAACGCCACCGGCAAGAACCTGGTCGGCATGGGCCGCGCACTGATCGCCCCGCTGCGCATCGGCCTTCAGCAGGCCGGCGTCCCGGTCCAGCTGAACACCGCGCTGACCGATCTCTATGTCGAGGACGGCATCGTCCGCGGCGTCTACGTTGTCGATCCCCGCGACAGTTCCGCTGAGCCGCAACTGATCCGGGCGCGCCGCGGCGTGATCCTGGGCTCCGGCGGATTCGAGCATAACGAGCAGATGCGGGTGAAGTACCAGCGCGCACCCATCACCACCGAGTGGACCGTGGGCGCGGTGGCCAACACCGGAGACGGCATCCTCGCCGCCGAAAAGCAGGGCGCCGCACTCGAATTCATGGAGGACTCGTGGTGGGGCCCGACGGTCCCGCTGACCGACTCGCCCTGGTTCGCCCTGTCGGAGCGCAACTCCCCCGGCTCGATCATCGTCAATATGGCCGGCAAGCGGTTCATGAACGAGTCGATGCCGTACGTCGAGGCCTGCCACCACATGTACGGCGGCGAATACGGCCAGGGCGCGGGCCCGGGCGAGAACATCCCGGCCTGGCTGATCTTCGACCAGCAGTACCGTGACCGCTTCATCTTCGCGGGTCTGCAGCCGGGACAACGCATTCCGAAGAAGTGGCTGGAATCGGGCGTCATCGTCAAGGCCGACACCCTCGAGGAGCTGGCCGCCAAGACCGGCCTGCCCGCCGACGCGTTTGCCGCGACCATCGACCGGTTCAACGGGTTCGCCCGCTCCGGGGTGGACGAGGACTTCAAGCGCGGCGACAGCGCCTACGACCGCTACTACGGCGATCCGACCAACAAGCCCAACCCGAACCTCGGCGAGATCAAGCACGGCCCGTACTACGCGGCCAAGATGGTGCCGGGCGATCTGGGCACCAAGGGCGGCATCCGCACCGACCTGCAGGGACGCGCGCTGCGCGACGACGACTCGGTCATCGAGGGTCTCTACGCCGCGGGTAACGTCAGCTCACCGGTGATGGGTCACACCTATCCCGGCCCGGGCGGGACCATCGGACCCGCCATGACCTGGGGTTACCTCGCAGCACTAGACATTGCAGGGAAGAAGTAGATGCCAATCGATCTCGACAAGGCGCTCGGCGCCGAGCTGGAACCCATCGAGTTCTCCTGGACCAGCAGCGACATCCAGCTGTACCACCTGGGCCTCGGCGCCGGCGCCGACCCGATGAGCGCGCGCGAGCTGAGCTACCTCGTCGACGACACCCCACAGGTGCTGCCGACGTTCGGCAATGTCGCGGTCAGCTTCCACATGACCGAGCCGCCCAAGGTGCAGTTCCCCGGCATCGACATCGAGCTGTCCAAGGTGTTGCACGCAAGCGAGGCCGTCAGCGTGCCCGGTCCGATCCCGACCAGCGGAACCGCGAAGTCGGTGCAGCGCTTCACCGAGATCTGGGACAAGGGCAAGGCCGCCGTCATCGTCAGCGAGTCCACGGTGACCGATGAATCCGGCACGGTGTTGTGGACCACCAAGCGGTCGATCTTCGCCCGCGGCGAGGGTGGATTCGGCGGCGAGCGCGGACCCGCGACCTCGACCGAACTGCCTGACCGCGCACCCGATATCGAGATCTCGTTGCCGACGCTGCCGCAGCAGGCGCTGCTGTACCGGTTGTGTGGCGACCGTAATCCCCTGCACTCCGACCCGGCCTTCGCCGCGGCGGCGGGCTTCGACCGGCCGATCCTGCACGGGCTGTGCACCTACGGCATCGGCTGCAAGGCCATCGTCGACAACCTGCTCGACGGTGACGTCTCGCAGGTGGCGTCCTACGGTGCGCGGTTCGCCGGCGTGGTGTTCCCCGGCGAGACCCTGCAGGCCAACATCTGGAAGGAAGACGGCAAGTTCATCGGCGTGCTGACCGCACCGTCGCGGGACAACGCCGTCGTACTGTCGGGCGTGGAGCTCGTCCCGGCCTAGCCTTCTTCTTTTTGCTCCACCCGCTTTGTCACGCTGGAGTGGCTGTCGACCTCGACGGCCACTCCAGTGTCGTTTTGGGGACGACGTCACCCACCTGATCGGATAGCTTTGGGCCCCAACTGCTCCCGCAACTTGCGCAGCCCTGCCGAGTCTTGTGTCAGTCGGTACAGTCGCTCCACCATTCGGTACAACCGGCAATAGATCCGCGGCGGGAAGTGGGGCAGCATCGGCGATCGGCGCGCCCGGAGCGCTACCGAGAACTCCGCCGGCGGCAATCCAACGTAGCGCGTAAGGTCCTCGTACCACTGTGCACTATTTCGTGCCCAGCCCTGGTGAGGCACTATCGCGCGCACGCGCTCGGTTTGGTAGGAATCGAGCGCGGAGACCAAATCCTGCTCCCCGCAGAGCTTCTCAGCGAGTGCGATGCCGTCCTCAAGCGCCAAGATCGTCCCTGATCCGATGCTGTAATGCGTGGTGTGAGCCGCGTCCCCCATCAGCACGATGTTGTCGTGGTGCCATCTCTCGTTGGTCACCGTCGCGAAGTTCCCCCACGCCGCCCCGGTGTGGTTGGGCGCGGCGCTCAACAGCGGATGACCGTCCAGCTGCCGCGCGAAGATCCTGCTCAACAGCGCCGTGGCATCCTTCTCGTCCAGCGCGTCGAAGCCGAGCCCAGCCCAGGTCTCCGGTGAGCACTCGACGATGACGGTACTGGCCCGCCCGTCAAAACCGTAGCCGTAGAACCAGATCCAGCCGGCGTCGGTCTCGGTGAATGCGAAGTTGAACGCATCGAAAACCTTGCCGGTGCCCAGCCAGATGTACTTGTTTCTGCCCGTGACGACGTTGGTCCCGAAAGTACCCGAGTGGAGCTTCCTCAGCCGACTGTTGACGCCGTCACACGCGACTATCAAATCGGCTTCAGGCAATTGAGACGGATCCGCCACATCGTGCTCGAACTGAATGTCAATTCCGAGTTCTGTTGCACGCCTGGCCAATATGTCGACCAGCGCCTGACGACTGATACTCAATCCGCTGTGCCCGAGGCTCTCCGTCCGAGCGCCTTCCAGGTCGACCAAGCTGCCGGACCACCGGAAGGAACTCTCCCGGATCTCATCCGCCAGGCGTGGATCGATATCGACGAGCTTGTCCAGAAGTGGCTGCCAGTAGGTGATTCCCCAGCCGTACGTCGATCCTGCGGGGTTACGTTCCAGAACCGTGATCTCGTGCGACTGATCACGCATCTTCATCAAGGTCGCGAACGACAACCCGGCAGGTCCCCCACCGACACACACGATCTTCACTTCGACCCTCCCCGCGAGGAATCCGGCGTTCTTGATGATCGCAACCGGACTGCGCCGACGGGAGGCATTTGCCAAAACCGCGTCAGCGTTGCTCGATCAGTTCGCGGGCATTGTCTGCGTAGGCAAGAAGATGTGCTGTCTGGCCACCGCAGATCGCTGTGCCCGGCAGGCAGTGCCGGGCACAGCAAACAGGACTCCGAACTTCGCTACATGCGCTTCCAGAGATCGTCCCCACCGGAATGACGTGGGGCCTCGGGTGCCACCGGAACCGGGCCGGGAGCCGGCTGGCTCGGCGCGGGCGCAGCCGGTGCCGGAGCGGCAGCAGCAGGCGGGGCCGAATGCGTGACCGGAGGCGCCGAATGCGGTGCCGACGAAGCAGCCCCACCGGTGCGCTCGTTCATCTGAGTCTCACGAGAGTCCAGGCCCGCTTCACGCCGGTCCTGCGCAGCGTCGCGGTCGTTCTGGGCCGTCTCCCGATCGTTCTGCTGCTTGTCCCGATCGTTGAGCTTGGCCTCGCGCTCTTCCTGCTGCTGTTGCGGGTTCGGACCGCCGGGACCACCCGGGCCACCGGGTTGGCCGGCACCGGGTGCACCGTCTTTCCCCGCGCCGTCGCCCTTGGCGCCTTCCATGGCCTTCATCAACGGCTCCATGAGCGAGCCGAACTGGCCGCCCATCTGGCCCGCCATCTGGGCGGGCTGGCCGGCCATCTGGCCCATCTGGCCCAGCTGCCCCATCATCTGGCCCAGCTGGCCGACGCCCTGCCCACCGGATTCGTCGGCCTTCTCGTAGGCGCCCTGGGCATCGGAAAGCTTGGCGTTGAACATGTTCTCTTTGGCCGACAGGGCCGTCACGTTCGTGGTCAGCGACGCCGCCAGGGTCGGCAAGATGCCGGCGATGGTCATGCTCATGGCGTCTTCGCCGGCCTGGATCGGCGGCATGTCCGGCAGCTCGATTCCAGCGGCACTCCAGTTGAGTGCGCCGGGCGTCTGCATCGGTGCGGTCATCGGTCCCCTCCTAGCGTCAGATCACCAGTCGTCAAAGTCGTCATCGCCATCACCCAACTCGTGTTCCAGCGGGGCCGGGACGGCCAGTCCGGACGTCGTACCGCCGCCGCCACCGGCGCGCTGGCCGCCGCCCATCATGCCCATGCCACCGCCCATGCCGCCCGCCGCGTTGGCGGCAGCCACCGGCGCGACGCCGCCGATCACAGCGGCACTGGCGCCGGCGTCGACGGAAACGGGTGCGGTACCGCCACCGACCATCTTCGACAGCAGGGGTGTCTGTGGACTCCCGCCACCCGAGCCACCCGGCAATCCCGCCGCCTTGACCATCCCCGCGCCGCTGCTCGGCCCGGACCCTCCGGCCAGCGGATGGTTCGAGAATGCCGAGAACGGGCTGGGCCCGCCACCGGTGCCCTTGCCGCCCGAGCCCAGCATCTGCGTGAGCTGCTGCAGGGGCTGCGACAGCTGCTGCAGAGGTTGGGAGAGCTGCTGGGGAATCTGCCCGAGCATCTGCGGGATCTGGCCCAGCATCTGCGGGAGCTGGCTGATCATCTGCATCATCTGCTCGCTGCCCTTTTGGGCCGCTTGCGTCGCCTGAGCCGTCGGTGGGGTTCCGACCTGCGGGAGGTTGGCTATCGTGCCCAGGCTGCTGGCCATCTCACTGCTCGCGGCCGAGACCGTCGCGATGTTCTGCGACAGCCCCATCTTGATCCGGCTCTCGATCAGCTCCTGCTTGTTGCTGAACGGCAACGCCTGCAGGGCGGTGACCTCCTGCTGGACCTCTTCGGCGGCCGCATTGAGCGTGGTCTTGGTCTGCACCACGGAAGCCGCCATCGTGGTCAACGCGGTGGCGATGGCCTGCGCCTGAGCTGCATTCGCCTCGTGGCCGGCGATCATCGTGGTCGCCTCACCCGAGGCCGCCACCGACGCGCCGCCCTGCCACTCACCGGTCAGCTTCGAGAGCTGATTGGTCTGCTGCGGGACGACGTTGCCGCTGATCTTGGTCGCGACCTTCGTGTACGACGCCGCAGCCGCGGTCAACTGGTCTTCATCGATATTCGGCCAAGCCGGTCCCTGCAACGTCTGCGACCCGTACGGGCTGCTGTCGCGCGGCATCCCCATGCCACGGCCCCCTTCTACGCGTGATGCACATCCGGAGCAAACATTACCGTGCCGATCGGGGGTGGCGATGCACCTTTATCCGAGGATCAATCCCGAAGTCGGCACCCCGGTTCCCGCGGTGACCAGCACATGCTCGACACCCTCGACCTGGTTGACCGAAGTACCCCGCAATTGGCGGACGCCCTCGGCAATGCCGTTCATCCCGTGGATGTAGGCCTCACCGAGCTGACCGCCGTGGGTGTTGATCGGCAACCGGCCGCCGAGCTCGATGGCGCCGCCGGCGATGAAGTCCTTGGCCTCGCCCTTACCGCAGAAGCCGAGCTCCTCGAGCTGGATCAACGTGTACGGGGTGAAGTGGTCGTAAAGGATCGCGGTCTGGATGTCGTCGGGCGACAGACCACTCTGCTCCCAGAGCTGACGGCCCACCAGACCCATCTCGGGAAGGCCGAGCTCGTCGCGGTAGTACGAGTACATGGTGAACTGGTCGGTGCCTGCGCCCTGCGCGGCAGCCTCGATGATCGCCGGCCGGTGCTTGAGATCCTTGGCCCGCTCGGGCGTGGTGACGACGATGGCCACGCCGCCGTCGCTCTCCTGGCAGCAGTCGAGCAGCCGCAGCGGTTCGGCGATCCACCGCGAATTCTGGTGATCCTCGATGGTGATCGGCTTGCCGTAGAAGAACGCCTTCGGGTTGGTCGCGGCATGCTTGCGGTCGGCCACCGACACAGCGCCAAAATCCGCACTCGTGGCGCCGTATTCGTGCATGTACCGCTGGGCGATCATGGCCACCGAAGCGGCCGGGGTGCTCAGTCCGTGCGGGTAGGACCAGCTGTACTCGACGCCGCGCGAGTCGGCGTTGACGGTCAGGCCCGTCATCACCTGGCCGAACCGGAACTCCGAGCGCTCATTGAAGGCCCGGTAGGCCACAACGACTTCGGCCACACCCGTGGCGACCGCGAGAGCCGCCTGCTGCACGGTCGCGGCCGCGGCGCCGCCGCCATAGCCGATCTGGCTGAAGAACTTCAGGTCCCCGATCCCAGTGGACCGCGCCACGGCGGTCTCCAGGTTGGAGTCCATCGTGAACGTCACCAGGCCGTCGACATCGGACGGCTTGAGGCCGGCGTCGTCGAGGGCATCGAGCACGGCCTCGGCCGCCAGCCGCAGCTCACTGCGACCGGAATTCTTGGAGAAGTCGGTGGCGCCGATACCGGCGATGGCTGCCTTGCCGGAGAGCATCAGTTGTCCCCCAAAGTAAGTGTGGACGTGGCGATGACGTGGTTGCCAAGGCTGTTGCTGCCCACCACCTTCAGTGTCACCAGGTCGCCTTCGATCTCGGTGACCTCTCCGGTGAACGTGATGGTGTCGTAGGCGTACCAGGGCACCCCCAGGCGCAGCTTGATCGACTTGACGAACGCGTTCGGACCCGCCCAGTCGGTCACGTACCGACCGACCAGTCCGGTGTCGGTCAGGATGTTGACGAAAATGTCCTTGGAACCCTTGGCCTGCGCCAGGTCCCGATCGTGGTGCACATCCTGGTAGTCGCGCGTCGCGATGGCGGTGGAGACGATGAACGTCGGGTCGCCGTAGATCTTGAGTTCGGGAAGTGTGGTGCCGACTCGAACGTCGGAGACAGTCGGGCTCATGCTTGTGGCTCCCATGCGTACAACGTCCAGGCTGGGCTGATCTCACTGTCCGGGAAGTCGAGATAGGTCGCGGAGACCGGCATGCCGATCTTCACCTGATCGGCGGCGATCCCGCGCAGCTCGCCCAGCATCCGGACCCCCTCCTCGAGTTCGACGAGGGCGATCACGAACGGCAGGCTGCGTCCGGGCACCTTCGGCGCATGGTGCACGACGTAGCTGAAGACCGTGCCCTTGCCGGAGGCAACGACGTAATCGGCGGGAGCGTCCTTGTCGGCCCACACCGCGGGCACCGGCGGGTGCTGCAACGTGCCGTCGGGGCGGCGCTGGATCCGAAGCTCGTGGGCGTTGATGCCGTCCCAGAAGAACTTGGTGTCCCGTGACGAGGACGGTCGCATCAGCTTGTCCGGGTCGAGATCTTCTGGGATCTCATAGGTTTCGGCGGCTTCCGCGGCTGCCTGCTTGGCGGCGGGAAGGAACTTCATGATGCGCCAGTCCATGTCGGCGACTTCCTCGTCACCGACATGCCAGCGGATCTTCTGATTGATGAAGTAGCCCTCACCCAGCGCGGTCTGCTTGGGCCCCACGATGCCGACGATCTCGGCGCTCATCACCACCTGTTCGCCGGGCTGGAGGTAGCGGTGATAGGTCTGGTCGCAGTTGGTGGCGACGACACCGACATACCCGGCATCGTCGAACAACTTCATCGCCCTGCCCAGCGGATCATCGTCGGACCGGCTGCGCCCCAACCCCATCATGGTCCAGACCTGGATCATCGCCGGCGGCGCCACGATGCCGGGATGACCTGCAGCCTTGGCGGCTTCCGCGTCGACGTAGATCGGGTTCTTGTCACCGATCGCGTCGACCCAGTGGTGAATCATGGGCTGATTCACCGGGTCCCGTGCCACCGTGGGCTTGCTCGTCCCGGACGCGATGATCTGGTCGATCCCTGCCTGAAGATTCGCGCTCATCTCAACCCTTCGCTCTACCGAGGAACTCTCGGCACCCGCAGACCCGACGCCGCGATCATCTCGCGCATCACCTCGTTGACGCCACCACCGAACGTGATCACCAGATTGCGCTTGGCCATCTTGTCCAGCCAGACCAGCAGTTCGGCAGTCTCGGAGTCGGCCGGGTTGCCGTACTTGCCGACGATCTCCTCGGCCAGGCGGCCGACCTCTTGGATGCGCTCGGTGGAGAACACCTTGGTGGCAGCGGCATCGGCCACGGCGATGGTCTCGCCGGAGGCGGCCACCTGCCAGTTGAGCAGCTCGTTGATCCGCCAGATCGACTTGATCTGCCCCAGAAGGCGTTTCACGTCGTCGTGCTCGATCGGCGTGACGCCGTCCGAACCGGGCTTGGAAGCCCAGCCGTGCACCTGATCGTAGATTCCGGCAATGCGGCCGGCCGGCCCAGGCCGACCCGCTCGTGGTTGAGCTGGGTGGTGATGAGCTTCCAGCCGCCGTTCTCCTCGCCGACGAGCATGTCGGCGGGGACGTGCACATCGTTGTAGTACGACGCGTTGGTGTGGTGCGC
This sequence comes from Mycobacterium sp. 134, assembly GCF_048282715.1. Taxonomy (NCBI): domain Bacteria; kingdom Bacillati; phylum Actinomycetota; class Actinomycetes; order Mycobacteriales; family Mycobacteriaceae; genus Mycobacterium; species Mycobacterium sp. 134. The sequence continues at coordinate 765,936 of NZ_JBLVUN010000008.1, read as the reverse complement.
CCCGTCGGACAGGATGATCGGGGTCCAGGAGTAGCCGGGATCCTTGGTGTCGACGATCAGGATCGAGATGCCCTTGTGCTTGGCGGCTTCCGGATCGGTGCGGCAGGCCAGCCAGATGTAGTCGGCGTCGTGGGCGCCGGTGGTCCACATCTTCTGCCCGTTGACGATGTATTCGTCGCCGTGCTTGACGGCGGTGGTGCGCAGAGACGCCAGGTCGGTACCCGCCTCAGGCTCCGAATAGCCGATCGCGAAATGCACTTCGCCGGCAAGGATTCCGGGGAGAAACTTCTTCTTCTGTGCCTCAGTGCCGAGCGCCTGAAGGGTGGGTCCCACCGTCTGCAGCGTGACCATCGGCAACGGGATGTCGGCGCGGTTGGCCTCGTTGATGAAGATCTGCTGCTCCACCGGGCCGAAGCCGAGGCCGCCGTACTCCTTGGGCCAACCGACGCCGAGCTTGCCGTCGCTGCCCATGCGCTTGATCACCGCACGGTAGGCCTCGTTGTGCCGGTCGGACTCCATCGCCGCGGCCTCTTCGGGCGTGATGAGAGTCGAGAAGTATTCCCGCAGTTCGGCTTGCAGCGCACGCTGCTCGGTCGTCAGATCGATGAACATTACGCTCCCACCAAATCGAGGCGATGCGACGGACCACCCAACAGCCGGGTCAGATCCTTGATCGAGGAGTAGTAGCGGTCCATCGGGTAGGTGATGTCCATACCCATACCGCCGTGCAGGTGATGGCACAGCCGCATGGCCGGCGCGGCCTGCGAAGTGAGCCAGTAGCCCAGAATGGCCAGGTCCTCGTCGGCGTCGAGCCCCTCGGACAGCCGCCACAGAGCCGAAGTGGACAGCAAAGAGATTGTCCGCGAGGCGATGTAGACCTCGGACAGCTGTGCGGCCACCGTCTGGAACGTCGAGAGGGGACGGCCGAACTGCTCACGGGTGGCCACGTAGTCGGCGGTCAACCGCAGTGCGCCGGCCACCAGCCCGGCGGCGAATGCCCCGGTGACGGCGAGCGCCAGCTGGTTGACCCGGTGCGCGCTCGCGCCGTCGAGCACGTCGGCAGCGTCGACCACGACATCGGCGAACGTGACCGCGTATTCGTCGGAACCGTTGGAGGTCGGGGTCTTGGTGACCGTCACGCCGTCGGCCTCGGGCGAGACCACCACCACCGCGTTGTCGGCGGTGACCACCAGCCACTTGGCCGTCTCGGCATAGGGCACACCGATTTTGGTGCCGTTGAGCTTGCCTTCCGCGAAGTTGGTCGCGGGACGCTCCGGCAGTGACTGCCCGGGCTCGTTGAGCGCCGCCGAGAGCAGCGCACCCGTCGCCACACCGGCGAGGTAGCGGTCCTGCTGGGCGTCGGAAGCCAGGTCGAGCAGCGTCACCAGACCGAGGCCCACGGTGGCCAGCGCCGGACCGGTCGTGCCGTGCCGGCCGATCTCGGTCAACGCCGTCGACAGCTCGGGCAGCCCCAGACCGTCACCACCGAGTCGTTCCGGCACTCCCAGCGCCGCGACACCACCGGAAACCAGTGCATCCCAGGTGTTGTCGCGTTCCAGAACAGAAGTCACCACGTCGGCGACAGCCTGCTGTTCTGGGTTCGGTGTGAAATCCACCCGAATCCTCCTTGATCCGTTTAGACGACAGTGCGCTCAGGCCTGATGCGCCGGCCCGCCGGCCACGGGGCACGTGCCCGTGTAGTCGACCGGCCAATGCTTAATACCATTGAGCCAGCCGGACTTCAGCCGTTCGGGATCCCCGACCGGCTTGAGGTCGGGCATGTGATCGGCGACCGCGTTGAAGATCAGGTTGATCGTCAGGCGGGCCAGGTTGGCTCCGATGCAGTAGTGCGCCCCGGTGCCGCCGAAGCCGACGTGCGGGTTGGGATCGCGAAGGATGTTGAAGGTGAACGGGTCCTCGAACACCGCGTCGTCGAAGTTCGCCGAGCGGTAGGACATCACCACACGCTCGCCCGCCTTGATCTTGACGCCGGAGATCTCGGTGTCCTCGCTGGCGGTGCGCTGGAAGGCCGACACCGGCGTGGCCCAACGAATGATCTCGTCGACGGCGGTCTTCGGCCGCTCCCGCTTGAACAGCTCCCACTGGTCGGGGTTCTGCGAGAACGCGATCATGCCGTGGGTGATCGAGTTGCGGCTGGTCTCGTTGCCCGCGACCGCCAGCATGATGACGAAGAAGCCGAACTCATCGTCGCTGAGCTTCTCGCCGTCGATGTCGGCCTGGATCAGCTTGGTCACGATGTCGTCGGTCGGGTTCTTGCCCCGCTCTTCGGCCATCTTCATGGCGTAAGTGATGACCTCGAACGAGGACATGGCCGGGTCGACGTCGGCGTACTCGGGATCGTCGCCGGCGGTCATCTCGTTGGACCAGCGGAACAGCTTGTCGCGATCGTCCTGGGGCACGCCGAGCAGTTCGGCGATGGCCTGCAGCGGCAACTCGCAGGAGACCTGCTCGACGAAATCGCCGGTGTTCGACGCCGCGGCGTTCTTGGCGATCTGCTGAGCGCGGTTGTTCAGCTCGTCCTCGAGCCGCGCCAGGGCACGCGGAGTGAACCCACGGGAGATGATCTTGCGCAGCCGGGTGTGGTGGGGGGCGTCCATGTTGAGCAGGACGGCCTTCTGCAGGTCGACCGCTTCGCGGGTCATCTCCTGCGGCCAGACCGGGATCGCACCGTTCATCGCGCTGGAGAACACCTCGCTGCGCAGTGAGACGTCCTTGACGTCCTCGTGCCGGGTGACCAACCAGTAGCCCTTGTCGCCGAAGCCTCCGGTGCCACCGGGCACGTCGACCCAGCGAACCGGCTCGGCCTTACGGAGCTCGGCGAGCTCTTCGACCGGCAGGCCCCTGAGGTTGAGCTCGGAATCGAGGAAGTCGAAATCCTTGGGGATGTTCGGGCAGCCCATGTGTCTAACTCCTAGTGTCTGTAGCAAGCCGTGCGCGTAGCCAGCAATGCTTGAAACAACGTGGTCTAGTACCAATTGAGACCATTGAAACACGCCTTGACCGCAGATCAAAGGTAGTGATGCATCCGCGCTTGTCAGAGTAATGAAACGTGTTCTAGCCTGGCTTCATGGGTAACCCTGTCATCGTCGAAGCCACCCGCAGCCCCATCGGCAAGCGCAACGGCTGGTTGTCCGGCCTGCACGCCACCGAGCTTCTCGGAGCCGTCCAGAAGGCCCTCATCGAGAAGGCCGGAATCGACCCCGGCAGTGTCGAGCAGGTCATCGGCGGCTGCGTCACCCAGTACGGCGAGCAAGCCAACAATGTCACCCGTCAGTCCTGGCTGATCGCCGGACTGCCCGAGCACGTCGGCGCCACCAGCGTGGACTGCCAGTGTGGCAGCGCCCAGCAGGCCAACCACCTGGTCGCGGGCCTGATCGCCACCGGCGCCATCGACATCGGCATCGCCTGCGGCATCGAGGCGATGAGCCGGGTCGGCCTGGGCGCCAACGGCGGCGGGGCTCGCGCCGCGTCGTGGGACATCGACCTGCCCAACCAGTTCGAAGCCGCCGAGCGGATCGCCAAGCGCCGCGGCATCACCCGCGCCGACATCGACGCACTGGGCTTCGCCTCGCAGGCCAGGGCCAAGCAGGCCTGGGCCGAAGGCCGTTTCGACCGGGAGATCTCCCCGATCGAGGCGCCGGTCATCGACGAGAACAAGCAGCCGACCGCCGAATGGAACACGGTCAGCCGCGACCAGGGTCTGCGCGACACCACCCTTGAGGGCCTGGCCGCTTTGAAGCCGGTGATGGAGGGCGGTATCCACACCGCCGGAACGTCCTCGCAGATCTCTGACGGCGCTGCGGCGGTGCTGTGGATGGACGAAGACAAGGCGAAGTCCCTCGGCCTGAAGCCGCGGGCCCGCATCATCAGCCAGGCCAACGTCGGCGCCGAGACCTACTACCACCTCGACGGCCCGGTGCAGTCCACCGCGAAGGTCCTGGAGAAGGCCGGCATGAAGATCGGCGACATCGACCTCGTCGAGATCAACGAGGCGTTCGCCTCGGTGGTGTTGTCCTGGGCCCGGGTGCACGGCGCCGACATGGACAAGGTCAACGTCAACGGCGGTGCCATCGCACTCGGCCATCCGGTCGGGTCTACCGGCGCCCGACTGATCACCACCGCCCTCCATGAGTTGGAGCGCACCGACAAGAGCACGGCACTGATCACGATGTGTGCCGGCGGCGCGCTGTCCACCGGCACGATCATCGAGCGCATCTAGTGGCCCCGGAGGGCAGGAGCGAAGCGACCGGGGAATCGGCACGGTCTGACGCCGAGCGCATCGCGGCCGCACAGGCCTACATCGATGCGCTGGTGACCCATCAGGCCGACGCGGTCCCGTTCACGCCGGATTGCATCCGCATCGAGATGGGGCTGAAGACCGGCCGGTCCGGAGATCACCTGCGCCGCAGCCTGAACAACGGCCCGCAGTTCAAGTTGATCGAGAAGACGACGGCGCCGGAGTTCAGCGTCGACGGCGATCATGTCCGCGCCCGCTTCGACGTGCTCACCAAGCCGCGCCTGTTCGGGCGGCGGGTGTGCTCACACGTCGACGAGACGTTCCTGATCCCGGCGTCGGACGGAAAGATCCACCACATCCGCGCCTCCCTGACCCCCTTCATCAGCCGCTAAGGTCCACCGCATGGCCAACACCCCCCGCCCGCTCAACGCCAAACAGGTCGAGCGCCTCAACGCGAAATCGACCGGCACCGCCATCAAATGGATGTCCCGCGCCCAGACTTGGATCTTCAAGAAGACAGGCGGACGCTTCGGGGACAAGTTTCTGCGCGGCGCCGAAGTCGGCATCCTGACCACGATCGGACGCAAGTCGGGCGAGGAACGTGACAGCCCGTTGCTGTTCCTGCAGGAGGGCAAGCGCATCGTGCTGGTCGCCTCGCAGGGCGGCCAGGGCCACCAACCCGATGTGGTACCTGAACCTGGTGGCCAATCCCCGGGTGAAGTTCCAGACCAAACACGAGACCCTGGAGCTCACCGCGCGCGACGCCACCGACGCCGAGCGCGACGTGTACTGGCCCAAGCTGGACGCGATGTACGCCGACTTCGTGAACTACCGGTCCTACACCGACCGCAAGATCCCGATCGTGATCTGCGACCCGGCATAACAGACGTTCGCCCAAAGCGCCCCTGACCTCGAGGTCAGGGGCGCTTTGCGTTGCCAGGTGTCCTGGAGCTGGCCAATTACGCAACTCTCGGTAGCAGAATTGACGAGTTAACAGAATTTTGATTATGTTCTGTGAGCGCGCCCACAGTGAACGACAGGTGAGCGGCAGGCCACATTCTCGTGAACCGATGGAGACCCTATGCAACGACCCACTCGACGCCGGGCTGCCGGTGCCGCCGCGACCACCCTGACCGCGTGTTCGCTGTTCGCCGCCGCGACCCTGCCCGCCTCCGCGCTGACCGTGACGTTCATCCGGCACGCCGAGTCGCAGGCCAACGCCTCGGGGTACATCGACACCAGCACGCCCGGACCACACCTGACCAATGACGAGGTGGACCAGACTGGCGGACTAACCGGCGAACAGCAGGCCCAGAACTTCGCTGACGCGCTGTGTGCCACCTCCTGCACCGGAACGGCAGCGCCGTTCGACGCGCTCTACGCCTCGACCATGATCCGCACCCAAGAGACCGCGAAGCCGTTGGCCGACAAGACCGGGCTGCCGGTCACCATCCTGGGCTCCTACGACCCGAACAACCCGCAGCGGAACTCCGGCGTGCAGGAAATCAGTGCCGGCATTTTCGAGGGCCTTTCCGAAAAAGAGGGCATCGGCCGCATCGGCTACATCCTCGCCCCGTTGGCGTGGACGCTGGGCTTGCAGTTCGTCCCGATCCCCGGCGGCGAGACCGGCCTCGAGTTCAACGAGCGCGTCACGAATGCGCTGGCCGATGTCGAAGCCGGAACCACCGACACCAACGGTGACGGCGAGATCGAGGCCGCGGTGTTCTCCCACGGCGCCACCATCATGATGTGGACGTTGATGAACGTCGACAATCCCAGCTTGGCCCTCCTGGCGAACACGCTCGACAACACCGACACCGTGGTGGTCACGAAGAACGATGACGGCAGTTGGCATCTGGTGAGCTGGAACGGCCAAGAGGTCGGCGATGCCGACTACGCGACCAAGATGTTCGTCAACGTGCGCGATCTGATCGTGGCCCCGCAGAAGGCGGTCTACAACATGCGCATTCCGGTCCTCTCCCTGGATCCGGAAGCCATCGTGACCACCGGTGCACAGGGTCTCCAGGACGTGGCGCAGGCCGGGGTCAAGTTCGTGACAGACTCGGTGACCGACACCGTCAACGCGATCACCGGCATCCCCGGCTCGCTGGGTCAGTCGACATCGAAGGTGTCGAAGCTCAACACCCTCAACGTCGTCGCCGACAGCGGCACCCCGGCAGCGGGCGATCTCGCCGAGAAGGCCAAGACCGCCGTCGAGGGTGTCACCGAAAGCACAAAGGCCGCCGTCGAAAACGTCGCCGAGGACGCCACATCGGCGGTCGAGAAGGTGACCGAGCCGGTGCAGGCCAAGATCACCGCCGCCCGTACCGCCAACGGCGCCACCAAGCTGACCAATGGCAACAAGGCGGAGCCGGGTAAGGCCGTCTCGGCGGTTCGCGACCGGGTCAACCAGGCTGCGGACGACGTGCGCAGCGGCGTCGAGTCCTCGGTCAAGCAGGCACGCGAAACCGTCAAGAAGCTCGCGGGTGCCGACAAGACCACCAAGGCAGTCAAGGCGGGCAAGGACAACAGCGCCGGCAAGCCGAAAGCCGCATCAAAGGACGCCGCGTGAAATAGGCGTCACAGCAAGGTAATACCAACCGGGTCGATCCCTCTCCTCGCATGAGGAGGGGGATCGACCTGTCTCTGACCCGATGTAGAGCAGCGCCCAAATTTTGTCAAATACCTTCCCGCTCAACGGGATAACTGTTCGACCTCGCCGCAAATCGCCAGACAATGTTTCTGGCCGGCCAACGCAGTGTCACCGGCACGTCACGTGAAATCCCTACAGCCACAATGGAGGAAACACATGAACCGCCGCAGAGGTGGCGCGCCGGCGTCACGGTATCGAAGTCTACTAGGGGGTGTCGCCCTGGCATTCCTCGCCTTCTTCCTGGCGATGCCAGTGGCCCATGCCGCCGAGGTCATGCGGGTGACATTCATTCGCCACGCGCAGTCAGAGGGCAACGCCTCCGGCCTGATCGACACCAAGACCCCGGGTCCGGTCCTTACCCCCCTGGGCCAGCAGCAGGCCCAGGCCGTGGCCGACAAGCTCGGCGACAACAACTACGACGCCATCTACGCGTCGACCATGGTGCGGACTCAGCTCACCGCCGCACCGATGTCGCAGCGTCTCGGCCTGCCGATCCAAGTGCTGCCAGGTCTGCAGGAGATCGAGGCCGGCGCCTTCGAGGGCACACCGGAGGCGAACGCTGCCAGCGGGTACGGTCTGTATCCGATCGCATGGGCGCTCCCGGGCGTGATCCCGCAGATCCCGTTCGACAAGAGCACGTACATGCCGGGTACCAACCTCAATGGCTACGTATTCGACGAGCGGGTCCGGGGCGCGCTACAGACGATGTACGACAACGGCGACCGCAATGCCGTGGTGTTCTCCCACGGCGGCACCATCATGTTCTGGACATTGATGAACGTTCAGAACCTCACCGTGATGGAGAAGCTCCAGCTGCTGCAGACAGCCCAGTTGAACAACACCGATTACGTCGTGATCGAGGGCAACAACGAGGACGGCTGGACCCTGGTGAATTGGAACGGCAAGCAGTTCAGCCCGGAACCGACCTTCGGACACGAGGTGAACCTCCAGCTCCGGACTTTGTCACGCCAGCTGACCGCCGCCGCGGATCAGGTCAAGGAGGCGTTCAAGACGGGTGACTTCGTGACCATTGCGACGGCCATCAACCACAGTGTCGCCGATGCAACCTTCTCGGTCACCAAGTTCAACCGCGCCATCAACGCGCAGATCATCAAGCGCGTCAGCGATGCATTCCCGAGCAACACCAACGAGGTGCAGGACAAGGTGTCCACTGGGGTCGAGGACGTCAAGAGCACGCTGAAAGCGACCACGGACAGCATCGAGCAGAAGGCGCAGTCCGCTCCGGTGACGGAGACCGTCTCGGACACAACGAAACCGGCTGATTCCGCATCCCTCGCGGGTGCGAGGTCGAAGCTCAAGGCCACCGTCGACGGCATCATCAAGCCCCGTGGCGCGACCGATCTGTCCGACGGCAACAAGGCTCTGCCGGGCGTCACGAAGTCGCTCAGCCGTACCGGCGAGCAGGTTAGGACCGCTGTGAAGGATGCTCAGGACCAGGTGGCGTCGTCGATCAAGAAACTCGGCGACGCGGTCAAGAAGGCCACCGGAGGGGTGGCCAAGCCTGCGGGCGAGAAGGCTGCCGCCAGTGAGAGCAATGCCGGCAGCGACACCGCCGGCAAAAAGGACGCCGCCTAACCAGTCGGCGTTGTTCAAGGGGTGCCCCAGGCCAATTGGCCTGGGGCACCTTTTGCATTCGCATTCGCAATCCGTGCAATAACCAGTCTCAGACAACGAGACATCTGCACATGCCCAACCAATTCACTCATACGTTCATTTCGCTCCACCTGCACATCAATGATTGGAGGAACGAAGCAATATGAGTAATTTCAGACGCCCGGGCGTTCGGGCGACGATCGCCGGCATGGGAATGATGTTCCTGGCATTCCTTTTGGCCATTCCGGTCGCCCACGCAGCGGAAGTCATGCGGATCACGTTCATTCGTCACGGTGAATCCACCGCGAATGCGGCCAACGTCGCCGACTCATCCGTGCCGGGTCCGGTCCTCACGGAGAAGGGCCGGCAGCAGGCCCGTGACATCGTCAAAGTGCTGGGCGACAACAACTACGACGCGATCTATGCCTCGACTATGGTCCGGACCCAGCTGACCGCCACGCCGATGGCGGAGTATCTGGGCCTGCCGATCCAGGTGGTTCCAGGCCTCCAGGAAATTGAGGCAGGGATCTACGAGGGCACCCCGGAATCCGATGCGGTGAAAGGCTACCTGCAGGCGCCGCTGAAATGGCTGCAGGGTGATCTCGACGCCCGCATTCCCGGGTCTGTCAACGGGCGGGAATTCGATGCGCGTATGGATGGCGCAATTCAGACCATGTACGACAACGGGGACCGTAATGTCGCGGCATTCTCGCACGGCGGCGCCATCATGTTCTGGGTTTTCCTGAATGCGGAAAATGCGGACCCGATGTGGCTGATGACCAATCCGCTGCGAAACACCGGTTATGTCGTGGTGGAGGGAAATCCTGAGGACGGCTGGCGCGTCGTCAACTGGAACGGCACCGAGATCGGCCCCGAAACCGCGTTCCACGTCGAGGTCCTGCGGCAGGTAAGGACCCTGTCGAGGCAGCTCAACGCCGCGGCCGAGCAGGTGACAGATGCCTTCGCCACCCGTGATCCGGCGGCTATCGCCACGGCGATCAACCGGAGCATCGCCGACGCGAGCTTCTCCGTGACCAAGTTCAACCGGGCGATCGGCGCCGAGGTCATCGATCGGGTGAACAAGGCATTCCCGAAGAGCGAGAACGAATTACGCGAGAAGGTGTCGTCGGGAATCGAGAGCGTCGAGACGGCGGTGGGCAACACGGTCAACACGGTGACCGAGGAGGTCCAGACCTCCGAGCCCGCTACCGCCAGGGTGCAGTCCGCTGTCAAGAAGCCCTCTGCTGCAGCAGATCTCAGCGACAGCAACAAGTCCACCTCAAGTGTCGACAAAGTGGTCAAGCGCTCGGGCGACAAGGTGCGCGCCGCTGCCGAGAACACCCGTGAGCAGGTCTCGTCATCGGTGAAGAAAGCCGGAGACGCGGTGCGCAAGGTGGTGGCGAAGGCCTCCCACGCGGCGTCACAGTCCGGGTCGGACAAAGCCGGGTCGGACAAGACCAGCGGCAAGCGCATGGCCAACTCAAAAGGCTGACAAAGACATCGAGCCTGCGCGCAGATCGCCCATCGAAGAGCCGATTTCGCGATCTGTGCGCAGACTCGGCGTAAAGAACTAGGCGCCGTACACCGGGACCGCGGGGCGAGCCTTGGCCAGCAAGTCGTTGACGACCGGGCCCAGTTCGGCGGGATCCCACTTCGCGCCCTTGTCGATCTGCGGTCCGTGGGCCCAGCCCTCGGCGATGCGGATCTTGCCGCCCTCGATCTCGAACACCTTGCCGGTGACGTCCTTTGACTCGACGCTGCCCAGCCACACCACCAGCGGGGAGATGTTCTCCGCGGCCATGGCGTCGAAGGCCTGGTCCTGGGTGGCCATCATGTCGGCGAACACGGTCTCGGTCATCCGGGTCCGGGCCGACGGCGCAATGCCGTTGACCGTGACGCCGTAACGACCCATCTCGGCGGCGGCCACCAGGGTCAGCGCGGCGATACCGGCCTTGGAGGCGCTGTAGGTGGCCTGGCCGACGCTGCCCTGCAGACCGGCGCCGGAGCTCGTGTTGATGATGCGCGCGTCGACGGTTTCGCCGGCCTTGGACTTGGCCCGCCAGTACGCGGCGGCGTGCTTCATGGTGGCGAAGTGCCCCTTGAGATGCACAGCGGTGACGGCGTCGAACTCTTCTTCGGTGGCGTTGGCGAACATCCGGTCGCGCACGATGCCGGCATTGTTGACCAGCACGTCCAGGGTGCCGAAGGCGTCCACCGCGGTCTGGATCAGACCCTCGGCCTGCGCCCAGTCGGCGACGTTGGCCCCGCTGGTGACGGCTTCGCCTCCGGCAGCGACGATTTCGTCGACCACGTTCTGCGCCGCGCTGCCACCACCGGCCGGCGAACCGTCCAGGCCGACCCCGATGTCGTTGACCACGACGCGGGCACCTTCGGCGGCGAACGCGAGCGCGTGCTCACGCCCGATACCGCCACCGGCACCCGTCACGATGACCACGCGGCCGTCGAGCAATCCCATAGCTGTTTCTCCTTATTTGTTGGCGCTTGAGGCGTCGAGGTAGGTCGGCGGCTCACCACCGCCGTGCACCTGCAGCGCCGCCCCACTGATGTAGGACGCCGCGTCAGAAGTCAAAAATGCTGCGGCCCAGCCGATATCGGCGGGCTTGGCCAGCCGGCCCAGCGGCACGGTGGAGGCCACGGCGGCAACCGACTCGGCGTCGCCGTAGAACAGCTCGGACTGCTCGGTCTCGACCATGCCCACGATCACCGAGTTCACCCGGACCTTCGGCGCCCATTCGACGGCCAGGGTCGAGGTCAGATTGTCGATCCCGGCCTTGGCCGCGCCGTAGGCCGCAGTGCCCGGCGTCGGCCGGTGCCCACTGACACTGGAGATGTTGACGATCGTCCCGCCGGTCTCCTGCTTCTGCATCACCGCGTTGGCGTGCTGGGAGACCGACAGCGGTCCGAGCAGGTTGAGCTCGATGATCTTGGCGCTGAATTTGGCCGACGCATCGGCGGCCGCCACGTACGGCGATCCGCCGGCGTTGTTCACCACGGCGTCCAGTCGGCCATGCCTGTCCACGATGGCCTCGATGAGTCCGGCCACCGAGTCGTCATCACGAACGTCGCAGCTGTGGAATTCGTAGGGCAATCCCTCGACCGGACGGCGTGCGCAGGTCACCACGGTGGCGCCCTGACCGGCGAAAACCGCGCTGATCCCAGCGCCAACCCCTCGCACTCCGCCGGTCACCAGGACCACCTTGCCGGTCAAACCCAAATTGATGGCACCGGCTTCTGGCGTATCGGTCACTGTGCTAGCGTACCAAGCAAGTGCTTGCTTAGGTAGCGACCCCTTCAGGAAGTGGATTGATGACGATCACCACCAAGACAGTCGAGCCGGGCATCGTCTCGGTCACCGTCAACTACCCGCCCGTCAACGCCATCCCGTCGGCCGGCTGGTTCGAACTCGGCGATGCGATCACCGCGGCAGGCCGCGATCGCAGCACCCACGTCGTGATCCTTCGGGCCGAGGGCCGCGGCTTCAACGCCGGTGTGGACATCAAGGAGATGCAGAACACCGAGGGCTTCGGCGCGCTGATCGACGCCAACCGCGGCTGCTACCACGCCTTCAAGGCCGTGTACGAGTGCGAGGTTCCCGTCGTCGCCGCGGTCAACGGGTTCTGCGTGGGCGGCGGCATCGGCCTCGTCGGCAACGCCGACGTGATCGTGGCCTCCGATGACGCCAAGTTCGGCCTGCCCGAGGTGGAGCGCGGCGCGCTCGGAGCCGCCACCCATCTGTCCCGGCTGGTTCCCCAGCACCTGATGCGCCGGCTGTTCTTCACCGCCGCCACCGTTCCCGCCGAGACGCTGCACCACTTCGGGTCGGTGCACGAGGTGGTCCCGCGCGAGGATCTCGACGAGGCCGCGCTGCGCGTTGCCCGCGACATCGCCAGCAAGGACACCCGGGTGATCCGGGCCGCCAAGGAGGCGCTGAACTTCATCGACGTGCAGCCCGTCAACGCGCGCTACCGCATGGAGCAGGGCTTCACCTTCGAACTCAACCTGTCCGGTGTGTCCGACGAGCACCGTGACGCTTTCGCCGGCACTGACAAGGGATCGAAATAACATGGCAGACAAGCGAACAACTCTCGACGAGGCGGTCGCCTCGATCGAAAGCGGCATGACGATCGGCATCGGCGGCTGGGGCTCACGGCGCAAGCCGATGGCCTTCGTGCGCGCCCTGCTGCGCACCGACGTCAAAGACCTGACCGTGGTCACCTACGGCGGTCCGGATCTGGGCCTGCTGTGCTCGGCCGGCAAGGTCAAGCGCGTCTACTACGGCTTCGTCTCGCTGGACTCACCACCCTTCTACGACCCGTGGTTCGCCAAGGCCCGCACCACCGGTGCGATCGAGGCCCGCGAGATGGACGAGGGCATGCTGCGCTGCGGCCTGCAGGCTGCCGCCCAGCGGCTGCCGTTCCTGCCGATCCGCGCCGGTCTGGGTAGCGATGTCCGCACGTTCTGGGGCGACGAGCTCAAGACTGTGAAGTCGCCGTACCCGACCGACGGCGCCTACGAGGAGCTCATCGCGATGCCCGCGCTGAACCTCGACGCCGCATTCGTGCACATGAATCTCGGTGACGCCCAAGGCAACGCGGCCTACACCGGTATCGACCCGTACTTTGATGACCTGTTCCTGATGTCGGCGCAGCGCCGCTTCCTGTCGGTCGAGCGCGTGGTCTCCACCGAGGAACTGGTCAAGGCCGTTCCGACGCAGGCCCTGCTGATCAACCGGATGATGGTCGATTCCGTGGTGGAGGCCCCGAACGGCGCCCACTTCACCACCAACGAGCCCGATTACCGGCGCGACGAGAAGTTCCAGCGCCACTACGCAGAGGCCGCAGGCTCCGACGAGACCTGGGCCGAGTTCGTCAAGACGTATCTGTCCGGTAGCGAAGCCGATTACCAGGCTGCCGTTCGGAAGTTCAAGGAAGATCAGGAGGCCGCCAAGTGATTGCCGTGACCCGTGCCGAGGTGTGCGCCGTCGCCTGCGCCGAACTGTTCCGCGACGCCGGCGAGATCATGGCCAGCCCGATGACCACCGTGGTCCAGATCGGTGCCCGGCTGGCCCGGCTGACCTTCTCCCCCGACATCGTGCTGACCGACGGTGAGGCCAGGATCCTGGCCGATACCCCGGCGATCGGCGCCCCGTTCACCGTCGAAGGCTGGATGCCGTTCAACCGGGTCTTCGAGACGCTGGCCTGGGGCAAGCGCCATGTGGTGATGGGCGCCAACCAGATCGACCGCTACGGCAACCAGAACCTGTCGGCTTTCGGTCCGATCCAGCAGCCGACCCGGCAGATGTTCGGTGTCCGTGGCGCGCCCGGCAACAGCATCAACCACGCCACGAGCTACTTCGTCGGTAACCACTCCAAGCGCGTGTTCTGCGACTCGGTGGACATCGTCTCCGGAATCGGCTGGGACAAGGTCGATCCGGCGAACCCGGCCTACCGCTTCGCCAACATCTACCGCGTGGTGTCCAACCTGGGCGTGTTCGACTTCAACGGCCCCGACCACCAGATGCGCGCGGTGTCGCTGCACCCCGGCGTCGAGGCCGATCAGGTCGCCGACAACACCTCCTTCGAGGTGCACGGCCTCCAGGAGGCCGAGACCACCCGGCTGGCCACCGAGGAGGAGCTCAAGCTCCTGCGCGAGGTCATCGATCCGAAGTCGTTGCGCGACAAAGAGGTCAAGGTCTAAAGAATGGGCAAGCTCAAGACTCCGCTGACCGAACTGGTCGGCATCGAGCATCCCGTGGTGCAGACGGGAATGGGCTGGGTGGCCGGTGCACGACTGGTCGCCGCAACCTCCAATGCCGGCGGGCTCGGCATCCTGGCGTCGGCGACGATGACGCTCGAGGAACTGCAGACCGCCGTGACCAAGGTCAAGGCCGCCACCGACAAACCCTTCGGCATCAACATGCGTGCCGACGCGGGCGATGCCGGTGCGCGCGTCGACCTCCTGATCCGCGAAGGAGTCAAAGTCGCCTCCTTCGCCCTAGCTCCCAAACCCGAACTCATCGCCAAGCTGAAAGACGCCGGCGTCGTGGTGATCCCGTCCGTCGGCGCGGCCAAGCACGCCAAGAAGGTGGCCGGCTGGGGTGCTGACGCGGTGATCGTGCAGGGCGGCGAGGGCGGTGGCCACACCGGCCCCGTCGCGACCACGCTGCTGCTGCCCTCGGTGCTGGATGCCGTCAAGGACACCGGGATGCCGGTGATCGCCGCCGGTGGTTTCTTCGACGGGCGCGGCCTGGCCGCCGCCCTGGCGTACGGCGCCGCTGGGGTTGCCATGGGAACCCGGTTCCTGCTGACCTCGGACTCCACCGTGCCCGAAGCGGTCAAGGAGCGGTATCTGCAGGCTGCGCTGGACGGCACCGTGGTGTCCACCCGCGTCGACGGCATGCCGCACCGGGTGCTGCGCACGGGCCTGGTCGAGAAGCTGGAGAGCGGCTCGCGGGCACGCGGTTTCGCCGCAGCCGTCGGCAACGCCCAGAAGTTCAAGAAGCTCTCGGGTATGACGTGGCTGTCGATGGTCAAGGACGGCCTCGCGATGCGGCACGGCAAAGAACTCACCTGGTCGCAGGTCGTGATGGCCGCGAATACCCCGATGCTGCTCAAAGCCGGTCTGGTGGAGGGCAATACCGACGCCGGCGTGCTGGCATCAGGGCAGGTGGCGGGCATCATCAACGACCTGCCGTCGTGCGCCGAGCTGGTCGAGAAGATCGTGGACGACGCGGTCGCACACCTGCAGTCCGCCTCGGGCTACATCCAGTAACTTCCTCGCCGAGCAGACGCAGAATCGCCCTTTTCCAACGCGAAAGGGGCGATTCTGCTGGGGGCCCCTCCCGCTTGCGGGGGACTGCTCGCGGTGTTTCCCCGCACTTGGCACAGTGGATGCATGGACATCCGTCGCGTCGAGCACCCGGTGGTCCGGCGGGCCGCCGAGGGACTGCACAACTTCAACAGCAGGCACCCGTGGAGTCACAACGACCATTTCCACGGTTGGATCCTGGCGAACCTGCCCGCACACCGCGAGGCCGCGATCGACATCGGCTGCGGCCAGGGCGAATTGGTGGCCCAGCTGGCCACTCGGTTCGCGCACATCCACGGCACGGACCTTGACGCCGGCATGCGGAGGGCGACGGCACGGCGGTGCTCCGGGCTCACCAATGTCACCGTCGACGACGCCCAGCTCACCGAGCTCGGGGGTCCCGTCGATCTCATCACCATGATCGCGGTGCTGCACCATCTCGATGCCGAGCAGGCGCTGTCGGAGGTCAAACGGCTGCTGCGCCCGGGCGGACGGTTCCTGGCCGTCGGACTGGCGGCCCCGGCCTCGATGCGTGACACCGCGTGGGATCTGGCCTCCGCGCTGACCAACCCGCTCATCGGACTGGTCAAGCATCCGCGGCCGGTGCCCGGCGGCCCGGTGCCTCCGCCCTTCCCGGTACGCGATCCGCAGCTCGGTTTCGACGAGCTTCGGGCCGTGGTCCGGGACGTGATGCCGGGCGCCGAGATGCGCCGCCGGTTGGCGTTCCGGCACACGATCTCTTGGACCAAACCCGACCCGGAGTCATGACCGCCGGGGATGTTTGCCATCGGGATGATCCGGGCCCAGTGGCGATCCTGTTCATCCCGATGCTTGTGCCGGTGGAACGCCGCGGCACGGCCGGCACACCATCGCGCGACCGCGGTCCGGGCGACGGCCGGGCGCATTGTTACCGGGGTGATAAATCATCGAGGGTTTCCACGGCTCGGACCACGAGATTCCGTTGCCCGCCGATGCCCGCAGCCAACCGAGATTTCCACCGTCACCGCAGGTGAAAGGCCAAATCATCACATCGCTGCCGGATTGCCATATGACTGCCGCGTTCCCGTGAAATGACTTGTGCGTTAACGCAATTTCACAGCGCCCGACAGCCTCGGGTGCGTTCTTTTGATGCCCTCCGCGACGCCCCTACGCTCGATTGTCAACAGGCTGGAGGGACGGATCGTGGTCGATTCACATGCAGGCGGCGCAACACCCGCCGATGCTTTGCTGCGACTGGGTAAGTACTTCCACCGCGGCGAGATCTCCGACGATCAGCGGACTCTGCACAAGATCGGCGGGCGCTCGGCCGACGACTTCTATCGGGACCGCTGGGCTCACGACAAAGTGGTGCGATCGACCCACGGCGTCAACTGCACCGGATCCTGCTCATGGAAGATCTACGTCAAGGACGGCGTGATCACCTGGGAGTCGCAGCAGACCGACTACCCGTCGGTCGGTGCCGACAAGCCCGAGTACGAACCGCGGGGATGCCCGCGCGGAGCGTCGTTCTCGTGGTACACGTATTCACCTGCGCGCGTTCGCTATCCGTACGTCCGCGGCGTGCTGCTGGAGTACTACCGGGAGGCCAAGGAGCGGCTCAAGGACCCCGTGCTGGCCTGGGCCGACATCGTGGAGGATCCGGAGAAGTCGAAGCGGTACAAGACCGCCCGCGGCAAGGGCGGATTCGTTCGCGCCGAATGGTGGGAGGCCGCCGAGATCGCCGCTGCCGCCCACGTCCACACCATCAAGAAGTACGGACCGGACCGCGTGGCAGGCTTCTCGCCGATCCCGGCGATGTCGATGGTCAGCCACGCCGTCGGCGCCCGGTTCATCTCGCTGCTCGGCGGGTCGATGCTGTCGTTCTACGACTGGTACGCCGACCTGCCGGTGGCCTCGCCGCAGGTGTTCGGAGACCAGACCGACGTGCCCGAATCAGCCGACTGGTTCGACGCGGGCTACCTGATCATGTGGGGATCCAACGTCCCCGTCACCCGAACTCCCGACGCGCACTACATGACCGAGGCCCGGTACCGCGGGCAGAAGGTGGTCGTGGTGTCGCCGGACTATGCCGACAACACCAAGTTCGCCGACGAATGGCTGCCGGCCCGCCCCGGAACAGACGCGGCCCTCGCCATGGCGATGGGTCACGTCATCCTCAAGGAGTTCTTCGTCGAGAAGCAGACGCCCTACTTCACCGACTACGTCAAGAAGTACACCGATCTGCCGTTCCTGGTCACCCTCACCGAACGCGACGGACGCCTGCTGCCCGGGAAGTTCCTCACCGCAGCCGATCTGGGCGGCGAATACGCCGATGTCGAAGCCGCGTCCTCCAAGACCGTCCTCCTGGACCAGGCCGGGCGGCCCGTGGTGCCGAACGGCTCGCTCGGACACCGCTTCACCGCGTCCGGCGAGGGCCATTGGAACCTCGATCTGCAGGGTGTCCACCCGATGCTGACCCTGCTCGGCAACCATGACGACACCGCAACCGTCGCCTTCCCCCGGTTCGACAGCGACAAGCCCGGCGTCCTGGAACGCGGCGTTCCGATCAGAGTCGTTGCCGGACATCGTGTGACGACGGTGTTCGACCTGATGCTGGCGCAGTACGGAGTGGCTCGAGACGGACTCGCGGGTCAGTGGCCGTCGGGCTACGACGACGCGTCCGAGCCCTACACCCCGGCGTGGCAGGAAGAGATCACCGGCGTACCCGCTCAGGCCGCCGAGCGCATCGCCCGGGAGTTCGCCGACAACGCCGAACGTTCCAAGGGCCGGTCGATGATCCTGATGGGCGCGGGCACCAACCACTGGTTCCATTCCGATCAGATCTACCGGTCGTTTCTCACGCTGGTCATGCTCACCGGCTGCCAGGGTGTCAACGGCGGCGGCTGGGCGCACTACGTCGGTCAGGAGAAATGCCGGCCCGTCACCGGTTGGGCCACACTGGCGTTCGGCCTGGACTGGCAGCGGCCACCGCGGCAGATGCAGGGCACGGTGTTCTGGTACCTGGCGACCGACCAGTGGCGCTACGACCCGTTCACCTCGGAGGTGATGGCCTCGCCCCTGGCCGAGGGCAAGTTCGCGGGCCGCACGGCCGCCGACAACATCGCCCTGGCCAGCCGGCTCGGCTGGATGCCCAGTTACCCGACGTTCAACCGCAATCCGCTCGATCTGGCCGACGAGGCCGCCCGGATGGACAAGGACGCCGCGGAATACGTCGTGGACGGGCTCAAGTCGGGCCATCTGCAGTTCGCCTGTGAAGATCCCGACGCCCCGGAGAACTTCCCGCGCTGTCTGACGGTGTGGCGGTCGAACCTGCTCGGCTCCTCGGCCAAGGGCAACGAGTACTTCCTCAAGCACCTGCTCGGCACGGACTCCGCGGTGGCCGCGCGCGACGAGGACGGCATCCGCCCGCAGGAGGTCCGCTGGCGCGACGAGGCCCCGGTCGGAAAGCTGGATCTGCTGCTGTCCCTGGACTTCCGCAACACCAGCACGACGCTGTTCTCCGACATCGTGTTGCCCGCGGCCACCTGGTACGAGAAGCACGACCTGTCCAGCACCGACATGCACCCGTTCGTCCACGCCTTCTCGCCGGCCATCTCGCCGCCGTGGGAGACCAAGACCGATTTCGATGCGTTCCACCGCATCGCCCGCGGCTTCTCCTGGCTGGCCGAGAAACACCTCGGCAAACGCAAGGACATCGTCGCCATGCCGCTGCAACACGACAGCGCCGACGCCACCGCCCAGCCCGGTGGTCACGTACTGGACTGGAAAGCCGGTGAATGCGAACCGATTCCCGGCAAGACGATGCCGCGGCTGGTCATGGTGGACCGCGACTACCCCGCGGTCGCCGAGAAGATGGCCGCACTCGGGCCGATGGTGGAGACCGTCGGCCTCACCACCAAGGGTGTGACCACGCACCCCGACGCCGAGGTCGAGTACCTGCGCGGTGTCAACGGCGCGGTGGTCAGCGGCGTGGCGATCGGGCGGCCGTCGTTGGCCAAGGACACCCACGCCGCCGAGGCCATCCTGGCGTTGTCGGGCACCACGAACGGGCGCCTGGCCGTCGAGGGATTCGAGGCCCTGGAGCGGCGCACCGGAACCGAGCTGGTCGACCTGGCCAAGGAGAACGAGGGCAAGCGAATCACCTTCGCCGACACCCAGGCCCGGCCGGTACCCGTCAACACCTCACCGGAATGGTCCGGCTCGGAGACCGGTGGCCGGCGGTACTCACCGTTCACGATCAACACCGAGCGACTCAAGCCATGGCATACGTTGACCGGCCGCCAGCACTTCTATCTGGACCACGACTGGATGAGTGAGCTCGGCGAGCAGCTGCCGACGTTCCGGCCGCCACTGGACATGACCGCGCTGTTCAACGAGCCGGCAGTCGGGGACACCAACGGGGGCATCACGGTGCGATACCTGACGCCACACTCCAAATGGTCGATTCACTCTGCATACCAGGACAACCTGTACATGCTCACCCTGTCCCGAGGCGGTCAGTGCATCTGGATGTCGGACGTGGACGCCGCCAAGATCGGGGTCAAGGACAACGACTGGATCGAGTGCACCAACCGCAACGGCGTGGTGAATGCACGGGCCATCGTCAGCCACCGCATGCCCGAGGGTCTGGTGTTCATGTACCACGCCCAGGACAAGGCAGTCGACGTTCCGCGCACCGAAAAGAACGGGAAACGCGGCGGCATTCACAACGCGCTGACCCGGATCATGATCAAACCCACCCACCTCATCGGCGGGTATGCACAGCAGTCTTTCGCCCTGAACTACCACGGGCCCACCGGAAACCAGCGCGACGAGGTCACCACGATTCGTCGTCGATCGCAGGATGTGGAGTACTGACATGAGGGTGATGGCCCAGCTCGCGATGGTGATGAACCTCGACAAGTGCATCGGCTGCCACACCTGCAGCGTCACGTGCAAGCAGGCGTGGACCAACCGCAGCGGTGTGGAGTACGTGTGGTTCAACAATGTGGAAACCCGCCCCGGACAGGGCTATCCACGTCAATACCAGGACCAGGAGCGGTGGAAGGGCGGCTGGACGCTGAACAAGCGCGGCAAGCTCACCCTGAAGTCCGGCTCGCGCCTCAAGCGGTTGCTGAACATCTTCGCCAACCCCGACCTGCCCACGGTGTCGGACTACTACGACCCGTGGACCTATGACTACGAGAACCTGCTGTCGGCGCCGGCGATGGACACCACGCCGGTGGCCCGGCCCAAATCGTTGATCACCGGGCGGGACACCAAGGTCACCTGGGGCGCCAACTGGGACGACGACCTGGGCGGCGGGCCAGAGCAGGTGGGCCGGGATCCGTTGCTGGCCAAGGTCAACAAGGACGCCGAGGTCGCCGAGCTCTCGGCCAAGGTCAAGCTCGAGTTCGAGCAGACGTTCATGTTCTACCTGCCGCGGATCTGCGAGCACTGCCTCAATCCGGCCTGCGCCGCAGCCTGCCCGTCCGGGGCCATCTACATACGCTCCGAAGACGGCATCGTGCTGGTGGATCAGGACAAGTGCCGGGGTTGGCGGCAATGCGTCACCGGGTGTCCCTACAAGAAGATCTACTTCAACCACAAGACCGGCAAGGCCGAGAAGTGCACGTTCTGCTATCCGCGCGTCGAGGTCGGCATCCCCACGGTGTGTTCGGAGACCTGCGTCGGGCGGCTCCGCTACATCGGCGTGATGCTCTACGACGCGGATGCGGTGCTCGAGGCCGCCTCGGTCACCGACGACAAGGACCTCTACCCGTCACAGCTCGGCGTGTTCCTAAACCCACACGATCCACGCGTGGTCGCCGAAGCCGAACGGGCCGGCATCTCACCCGAATGGATTGAAGCAGCCCAGAATTCACCGGTATACCGGCTCATAGTCGACTATCAGGTGGCCCTGCCCCTGCATCCGGAGTACCGGACCATGCCGATGGTCTGGTACGTGCCGCCGCTGTCACCTGTGGTGGACATCCTGAAGGAGACCGGCCACGACGGCGAGAACCAGAACAACCTGTTCGGCGCCATCGACACGCTGCGGATCCCGGTCGAGTACCTCGCCGAGTTGTTCACCGCGGGTGAGGTCGGCCCGGTCCGGGCCGCTCTGCAACGTCTGGCGGCCATGCGGTCGTACATGCGCGCGGCCAACCTCGGTGAGGAGTTCGACGAGACCATCCCGGAATCGGTGCGGTTGAGCGGCGATGAGATCGAGGCGATGTACCGCCTGTTGGCCATCGCCAAGTACCAGGACCGCTACGTCATCCCCACCGGGGCCGGTTCGGATGCCCACCGCCTCGACGCACTGGCCACCGGCTGCAGCCTGGACGGCGATGGCGGTCCGGGAATGACCGCCTTCGACACCATGGTGGACAAGTTCCACCTGACCAATACCAATGACGCTGTTCCGCAGGGTGATCCGACCCGGGTCAACCTGCTCAACTGGGACGGTCGGAGCACAGACGGGTTGTTGCCGACCACATGAAGCTACTCACCCTCGGCCGCAGAACAGGTACGGGTTCCGCCCTGTCCGAGCGCCAGCAGCGACTGGTGTGGCGCATCGCCGCGCTGCTGCTCGACTACCCGACGGCCGAAACAGCCGATCTCGTCGGCCAACTAGCCGCTGCCACAGCCGAACTGCCGGATGCGGCGAGGATGCCGTTGTCGGATTTCCTGCAGCGGTTCGGCGATACGGATCCGATGCGGCGTGCATCCAACTATGTCGAGACGTTCGATATGCAACGGCGCAGCAGCCTGCATCTGACCTACTACGCCTATGGCGACACCCGCAAACGCGGTATGGCCCTGCTGCGGTTCAAGCACGCCTACCGCCAAGCAGGCCTGGAGGTGGGCGACCTGGAGAACTCGGAGCTGCCCGACTACCTGCCCATGGTGCTCGAGTTCGCCGCGACGGTCGATCAGGTCCAAGGTGAGCGACTGCTGGCCGAACACGTCCCGGTGCTCGAGCTGTTGCGACTCTCCCTGCAGGACAACGAGTCCTACTACACCGGTCTGCTGGCCGCCGTCCTCGCGACGCTGCCGCCGGTGAACAGCGCCGACCGCCGCCGTATCGCGCAGCTCGCCGCCGAGGGACCGCCCGACGAGGATGTCGGCCTCGACCCGTTCGCGATGGATCCGATGACGATGGATCCGATGACCTCAGGAGGCCGCCGATGAGCGCTTGCGCGAAGAGAGAAAAACTCCGATGAGCGCTTGCGCGAAGAGAAGAGAGTCCCGATGAGCGCTTGCGCGAAGAGAAAGACTCCGATGAGCAACGTGCTGTGGATGACCCTGCCGTACATCGCCTTCACCTCGTTCGCCCTCGGGCACGTCTGGCGGTACAAGGCCGACCAGTTCGGTTGGACCACACGGTCTTCGCAGATCTACGAGAGCAAGCTGTTGCGGCTGGGCAGCCCGCTGTTCCATTTCGGCATCCTCGGCGTGCTCGCCGGGCATGTCGGAGGGCTGCTGATCCCCCAGTCGTGGACGTCTGCGGTCGGCATCTCCGAACACTTCTACCACCTGATGTCGGTGAGCCTGGGGTCGATTGCCGGGTTGGCTGTGGTCGCCGGGGTGGGCATCCTGCTGTACCGCCGCGTCACCGTCCCGGAGGTGCGCACCGCGACCACACTCAACGACAAGGTGATGTACCTGCTACTCGTCGGCGCGCTGGCGACCGGGATGCTGAACACCCTGACCAACGTGTTCTCGACGTACAACTATCGCGAAACCGTGTCACCCTGGTTCCGCAGCTTGTTCACGTTGCACCCGGCACCGGAGCTGATGGCTGAATCCCCGTGGACGTTCCAGGCGCATGTGCTGATAGTGCTCGCCCTGCTCGGCTTCTGGCCCTACACGCGACTGGTGCACATGTTCAGTGCACCGATCGGCTATCTGGTCCGCCCCTATGTGATCTACCGCAGCCGCGATCCGCAGCGGGCCGGAAAGAACCGCTACGCCAAAGCCTGGGTGACGCCGCAGGCGCCGCCCCAGCGCAGCCGTTGGGTGTGAGCGATCTGAAGACGCCGGGGCTGCGCCGATAGGCAACTCCGATCGGCTCGTCGGAAACTCCGCTTTGACGAGCGAATCGCGGTGACGCAACCTCGATTGAGGCTGCCGAGCCATGGTTTTCATCGATCGGAGAATCCACATGCGCACCGTCGGGGTGTACGCGCGGGTGCGCATCGCGATGACGCCGCCACCGGGCGACCATCGTCCCGCGCTGCGCGTCGCCCTCGGCCTGGCAGTGCCCGGGGTGGCCCTGCTTCTCGCGGGACGCCCGGACCTGATGATCTACGCGGTATTCGGTGCGGTCACCGGGATGTACGGTCGGGCCGAGCCTCGGCAGCGCCGTGTCCTCCATCAGACGCAGGCGGCAGCCATCCTGATCGCGGGGGTCGCCATCGGTGTGGCCCTGTCGAGCATGCGGGCGCACCCCTGGGCACTGGTGGTCGCCGCAGTCGTCTTCGTGACGGTGGGATCGGTGGTGACTGACCGCCTTGCGCTCAAACCGGAGGGGCCGTTCTACGGGGTGTTCGCCCTCGGCGCGGTCGCCACGGTTCCGGCCGGGCGGGTTTCCCCGGCAGCTGCGGTGTCCATATGCGCCGCAACGGCTTTACTCTGCATCGTGCTCGGCGCACTCGACGCACCACGGGCGCCCGGCCTCGCACCGCGTAGCTTCACCACATCCGTGCAGAACGTGCCGATCCATGCCGTCCGCTACGCGGTCGCCGTCGCCGCGGCAGGAACCGCAGGCCTGTTTCTCGGGGTGGACCATGCCAACTGGGCGATCGCCGCTGCCGCCGGACCGCTGGCGGCAGCCGATACCAGTGGCCGGGTCCGCCGCGGCGTGCACCGCTTGACGGGCACACTCATCGGTCTCGTGGTGGCCGCCCTGCTCCTGGTTCCGCATCCCGACGAGTACATCCTGGCCATCTGTGTGGTGCTGCTCTTGTTCCCGACCGAACTGTTCATGGCCCATCACCACGCGATCGCCCTGGGCTTCTTCACTCCGCTGATCATGCTGATGACCGATCTGGCCGAGCCCGCGGAGCCGCTCGCGCTGCTCGCCTACCGCGGGATCGACACCGTCATCGGCGTCGCAGCGGCCGTCGGGGTCGCGCTGTTGCTACCCGGACCGGGTTTCAGCTGGACACGATGCCGACAACCAGGTTGATCGTGGTTGCGAGGATCACGGTGCCGAACAGATACGACAGCAGGCAGTGCCGCAGCGCGACCGCGCGGATGGTCGTGTCGGTGACGCTGGTGTCCGACACCTGATAGGTCATGCCGAGGTTGTAACTGAAGTAGAAGAAATCCCGGAACGCCGGCAGCTCGTCGGAATTGAAGTCGATGCCACCGGCTTTCGGGATGTAGTACAGATAGGCGTAGCGGGCGGCGTACATCAGGTGCATACCCGCCCAAGCCATGAAGACCCCGGCCAGCGCCGCGGTGGCCGCGCTCGGATCACTGTGCGAACCACCGCGAACCAACATGACGACGATGCTGACCAGTGCACCGACCGCGGCCGCCACGATCACGAGTTCCTCGACCACTGGGTTGAAGGCTTCCTGGCGGGCATGGTCGCGGGTGGCGCCGGCATCCATGGGCCACAGCAGAAGCCATCCTCCGGCGACGAAAACCGCTCCGGTGGAGGCGATCCCGACCAGCACCCCGAGAGAGGCGTCGGTCAGCCCTCCGGTTATCTGACCCGCGAGTACACCGACGATCACCGAGCCCCCGAGCCGAGTGACCGGGGAGAGCAGCCATGGTGCTGCCATCAGGCGGGCGCCGACAGGGACACACGCACCTTGACGTTCTTCATGATGGGCTGATCGCTCTGGGTGCTGTAGTCGCCGATGGCGCACAGCACGTTCATCTCGGGCATGTAGCCCGCGGCGCAGCCGCGCGGAATGCCGTACGGGATGGCCTTGTAGCGCCGTAGTGATCGGGTGCTGCCGTCGCGCGCGGTGGCGACGATGTCGACGTCGTCGAACTCCTTGATCCCACGCTCGGCCATGTCCTGCGCATTCATGAAAACGAGGGTGCGCAGGTTCTTCACGCCGCGATAGCGGTCGTTGTCGGAGTAGATGGTGGTGTTCCACTGATCGTGCGAGCGCAGTGTGGCCAGGATCAGGGTGCCGGTCGCGGCGCTGTCGTCGGGTAGGTCGGCCGCCGAGAACTCGGCCCGACCGGACGGGGTCAGGAAGATCAGTTCCCGCGCCGGCTGCTTGATGCGGAAGCCCAGCGGGAGCCGGACCCGCCGGTTGAAATCCTCGAAACCGTTGAGCACCTTGGCCATCGTGTCCCGGATCCGGTCGTAGTCCTCGACGTACCAGCTCCACGGCGTGCCGCTGGAGGGCAGTGCGGCCCGCGCGATCCCGGCGATGATCGCCGGTTCCGACATCAGGTGCGGCGAGGCGGGCTTCTTCATCCCGACCGAGAGATGCACCATGCTCATCGAATCCTCGACCGAGGTGGACTGGACCCCGGCCTTCTGGTGATCCTTCTCGGTACGGCCCAGGCACGGCAGGATCAGTGCCCGGCGACCGTGGATCACGTGACTGCGGTTGAGTTTCGTGCTCACCTGCACGGTGAGATCGCATTTTTGCAGGCCCGCGAATGTGTACGCGGTGTCCGGGGCGGCACTGGCGAAGTTCCCGCCCATCCCGACGAACACCTTGATCTCGTCGCGGTGCATGGCCTCGATGGTGTGCACGGTGTCCATTCCGTGCACGCGCGGCGGGTCGATACCGCAGACCTCGGCGAGCCGGTCGAGGAAGGCCCCGGCCGGCCGGTGGTCGATACCGCAGGTGCGGTTGCCTTGCACATTGCTGTGCCCTCGTACCGGTGACGGGCCGGCTCCTTCGCGGCCCAGATTGCCGCGCAGCAGAAGCAGATTGACGATCTCCCGCACGCTGTCCACGCCGTGCTCGTGCTGGGTGACACCGAGGCACCAGCTGATGATGCTGCGGTCGGCGTCGCAGTAGATCTTGGCCGCCTTGCGGATATCGGCCTGGCGCACACCGGATTTGTATTCGATCTCGTCCCATGAGGTGGCGTCGCAGACCGCGCGGTAGTTCTCGAATCCCGCGGTGTAGCGGGCGATGAACTCGGCGTCCAGTGCCTTGGGGTCGATTTCCGCCTGTTCGAGAACTGCTTTG
Source organism: Mycobacterium sp. 134 (assembly GCF_048282715.1). Taxonomy (NCBI): domain Bacteria; kingdom Bacillati; phylum Actinomycetota; class Actinomycetes; order Mycobacteriales; family Mycobacteriaceae; genus Mycobacterium; species Mycobacterium sp. 134. The sequence continues at coordinate 739,424 of NZ_JBLVUN010000008.1, read as the reverse complement.
GCGATGCCGCGGATCAGCGCCATGTCCCCGCCGATCCGCGGCTGCAGGTTCAGCGTGCTCGTCTTGGTGGACTTGAAGGTGGCCATCCGCAAAAAGTCGTGCGGGATGATGGTCTTGGTCGCGCCGGCTTCGACCAGCGGGTTGATGTGCACGACCTGCGCACCGCGCCGGTAAGCCTCGGCCAGCGCGGTGAGCATGCGCGGCGCGTTGGAGGCGGCGTTGACCCCGATGATGAACAGCGCGTCAGCGGTCTCCCAGTCCTCAAGGTCGACGGTGCCCTTGCCCGTTCCCAGCGCTGCCTGCAGCGCCCGCCCGCTCGCCTCGTGGCACATGTTGGAGCAGTCCGGCAGATTGTTGGTGCCGAGCTCGCGGGCCATCAGCTGGTACAGGAACGTGGCCTCGTTGCCCAGCCGGCCCGACGTGTAGAACGCCGCCTGGTTCGGGTCGTCCAGATCCGCCAGTGCCCGGCCGACCACATCGAACGCGTCGCGCCAGCTGATCGGTTCGTAGTGATCGGTGTCGGAGTTGTACATCATCGGTTCCGTCAGCCGGCCCTGGTCTTCGAGGGCGAAATCGCTCCAGGTCGCGAGTTCGGAGACGGTGTGCCGGGCGAAGAATTCCGGACCGCAGCGCTTGTGCGTCATCTCCCACGTGACGTGTTTGATGCCGTTCTCGCAGATGTCGAGTTTGAGGCCCTTCATGTCGTCGGGCCAGGCGCAGCCCGGACAGTCGAAGCCGCCGTCCTCATGGTTCATCTTCATGATCGCGCGGGGGCCGTCGATGGGCTCCCGCTCGCGGATCAGGAACCCGGTGACGCTCTTCGCCGCGCCCCATCCGGCCGCAGGGTGATGGTAGGGGTGGAATTCCGGTTGGTCGTGCCCCTCGGCGTCGGTGCGCTGCTCGGTGCCCCGGTCTGTCATGAGTCAAGTCTGCGCGCCGGCGAACAGCCGCGTCCAAGGAATGTTTCCGACGATGCGATAAGCCGCGCCTATCGTCCGTGGTCGAATGGCTCATGCTGTTCCGCCAGCTCGAATACTTCGTCGCGCTCGCCCGCGAGAAGCATTTCGCCCGTGCCGCGAGCGCGTGCTACGTATCGCAGCCGGCTTTGTCGGAAGCCATCCGCAAACTGGAGAACGAGCTCAAGGTTCCACTGGTGCGTCGTGGGCAGAGCTTCGAAGGGCTGACGCCCGAGGGCGAGCGGCTGGTGCTGTGGGCACGCCGGATCCTGGCCGATCACGATGCGCTCATCCATGAGGTCACCGCATTGCAGACCGGCCTCACCGGAGAGCTGCGGCTCGGCGTCATCCCGGCGGCCTCGAGCACCGTCGCACTGCTCACCGACCCGTTCTGCGCCGAACATCCGCTGGTGCGGGTGCAACTGGAGAGCAGTCAGCGCTCGGCAGGGATCGTGGAGCGTCTCCGCCGGTTCGAGCTCGACGCGGGCATCATCTACCCGGACGGGCAGAACACCACCGGCCTGCTGGTCACGCCGCTCTACCAGGAGCGCCAGGTGCTGATCGCCAGCGGCGAGTTGCTGACGAGCCAACCGGATCCGGTCACCTGGACCGACGCGCTACAACTACCGCTGTGCCTGCTGAACAAGGGCATGCGCGGCCGTCAGCTCCTCGACGACGCGCTGGCCGGTCAGGGCCTCACCCCGATGCCGCGGTTGGAGGCCGATTCGGTGGTCTCACTGATGGCGCACGTCAGCACCGGCCGGTGGGCCAGCATCGTCGGCCAGACCTGGCTGCGCGCGTTGCGCCCGCCGGACGGGGTAAGGGTGGTGCCGTTGGACGACCCGCCGGTGACTGCGACGGTCGCGCTGGTCACCAGCGCCGACGAGCCGGGATCGGTGTTGGCCCGCGCCTTGGTCAAGACGGCGCTAGAGGTACCAGTCGGGCAGCTGCTCGGGCCGTAATTCGGTGGCATCGCCGGGACGGGTGAGAGTCAGTACCGCGCGCACGATCTCGGGCCGGGTCTGCAGCACGTCGGCGATCGCGTTGAGCCGTGCCGCCACGTTGGATTCGGCGGCGTCACCGGTCAGGTCGACCGCAGCCACCAGGTAGATACGGTCCGCCCCAACCCATTCCATGTGCAGGTAGCTGACCCGCTCGATGTCGGTGTGATCGAGCAGCGCCCGCAGCACGTTGTTGCGGGCGAGCGGGGTGGCCGCCTCCCCCGTCAAGAAGTCCATGTTGCGCCCGATCAGGAACAGCGCGACGCCGCCCAGCAGCACGCCGACCAGGATCGACCCGATGGCATCCCACACCGCGTTCCCGGTGAGCTGATGAGCCGCAATGCCGGCCGCGGCGATCATCAGTCCGATCAGCGCCGAGAGGTCTTCGGCGAACACCGCGCGCAGCATCGGATTCGACGTCACCCTGATGTAGCGCAGCGGGTGGATACGTCGCCGCACCGCGCCCGATCGGGTCTGGCGCAGGGCTTGCGCGAACGACGTTCCCTCCAGCACGAATGCGATGCCGAGCACCGCGTACGCCCACCCGTACGACGTCGCCTCCGCTTCCCCGGTCAGCGAGGAGATGCCGTGCCAGATCGACACCACCGCACCGACGGTGAACAACCCGAACGCGGCGAACATCGACCAGATGTAGCCAGCCCGCCCATAACCCAACCGGTGTTCGGCATCAGCCGGCTTCATCGACTTGCGCGTACCGATCAGCAGGAACACCTCGTTGCCGGTGTCCGCCCAGGAGTGAGCGGATTCGGCCAGCATGGAGGCCGAGCCGGTGATGCCCGCGACCGCGGTCTTGGCGACCGCGATGAGTACGTTGGCGCCGAGTGCGACGGCGACGGTCAAGACGCTCTCGTCGCCCGAATCGCTCATGTCCAGGACACTACGGGCCTGTGCCCAACGCAACGGTCCCCCGCAAGCCGGAGCTCGCGGGGGACCGTTGGCGGAAGAAATCCGTCAGATTCAGAGGCGCTCGATGATCGTGACGTTGGCGGTGCCGCCGCCCTCGCACATGGTCTGCAGGCCGTAGCGGCCGCCGGTGCGCTCGAGGGTGTTGAGCATGGTCGCGAACAGCTTGGCACCGGTGGCGCCCAGCGGGTGGCCCAGCGCGATGGCGCCGCCACTCGGGTTGACCTTGGCCGGATCGGCCTTGGTCTCCTTGAGCCAGGCCAGCACGACCGGCGCGAAGGCCTCGTTGATCTCGACGGTGTCGATGTCGTCGATGGACAGGCCGGTCTTCTCCAGTGCGTACTGGGTGGCCGGGATCGGGCCGGTCAGCATCATCACCGGATCGTCGCCGCGCGCGCTGATGTGGTGGATCCGGGCGCGGGGCTTCAGGTTGTACTTGTTGACCGCTTCCTCGGAGGCCAGCAGCACCGCCGCCGCACCATCGGAGATCTGGCTCGCCAGCGCGGCGGTCAGCCGGCCGCCCTCGACAAGAGGCTTCAGCGAGGCCAGCTTCTCCAGCGTCGATTCCCGCGGTCCCTCGTCGACGCCGAAGTCGCCGACCGGGATGATCTCGTTGTCGAAGTGCCCGGCCCGGATCGCAGCGAACGCGCGCTGGTGGCTGTTGTAGGCGAACTCCTCCATCTCCTCGCGGGAGATGTCCCACTTCTCGGCGATCATTTCCGAGCCACGGAACTGCGAGATCTCCTGATCGCCGTAGCGGTGCAGCCAGTTCTTGGATTCGTTTGTGGGCGAGGTGAATCCGAACTCCTTGCCGACCACCATGGCCGAGGAGATCGGCACCCAGCTCATGTTCTGCATGCCGCCGGCCAGGATCAGGTCAGCCGTGCCCGACATGATGGCCTGGGCACCGAAGGAGATGGCCTGCTGGCTGGAACCGCACTGCCGGTCGACGGTGACGCCGGGGACGGACTCGGGGTAGCCGGCGGCCAGCCAGGTCAGGCGGCCGATGTTGCCGGCCTGCCCGCCGATGGCGTCGACGCAGCCGACGATGACGTCGTCAACGGCACCCGGGTCCACGTCGGTGCGGTCGAAGATGGCCCGGAACGCGTGCACGCCGAGGTCGATCGGGTGCACCTCGGCCAGCGAGCCGTTCTTCTTTCCGACCGGCGTACGCACGGCGTCGACGATGTATGCCTCAGGCATTACTTGTCTCCTTTGACAGTCGCGTTCTCCGCGGTGATTCCGCCGAGGACGATGGCGAGGTATTGCCGGCCGACCTCTTCGGCCGAAAGCGGTCCGCCCGGCTGGTACCAGCGGACCGAAACCCAGGTGGTGTCGCGGATGAACCGGTACACCAGGTCGACGTCGATGTCCTGACGGAACGAACCGTCGGCGATGCCCTGCTGCAGGATGTCCACCCACATCTTGCGCTGTTCACGGTTGCGCTCGTCGACAAAGCCGAACTGCGGTACCGACGACAGTCGCTTGGCCTCGTCCTGGTAGATCACCACTTGCGCGTGCCGGTGCTCGATCGCCTCGAACGACGTCATGAACAGACCGGTGAGCCGGCCCAACGGCGTCGTCTCACGGTCGAGGATCTCCTGGTACCGCTCGAACAGCCAGTCCAGGAAGTCCTTGAGCACTTCCTCGACCATCTGCTCTTTGGACTTGAAGTGGTGGTAGAGACTGCCCGACAGGATTCCTGCGGAGTCGGCGATGTCCCGAACCGTCGTAGCCTTCAGCCCGCGTTCGGCAAACATCCTCGCGGCAAGGTCCAGAAGCTCGTCACGTCTGCTTGCCGGCTGGGCAGGGGTATCCGCCTCCATCGACACAGCATAGCAACCAAGCGCTTGCTAGGTCACGTTCGGCACGAGAAAGCGGGCCCCCGATGGGAGGCCCGCTGTCGCCCATCAGGCTCACGCCGGCTGCGGCACACCTCCGACGTGCGGAATCGGGAGGATGTCCTCGACGGGCCGGGAACTGCGCCGGGACAGCGCGACGGAGAGCACAGTGGCCGCCAGCAGCACCACCAGCGCGGCGGCACCGGCGACCGGCGACGTCGGCCAGATCCCGTTCAGCAGCAGGATCGCCGGCACGGTGCACGTCGGAACGCCCAGCAGCACGAGGAACCATCCGGTGAAGTGGCCCAGATCGAACCGGCCGACCTTGGCCACCCCGAGCCCCAGCAGCACGAAGAAGAGCGACCACATGATCGCCCAGGTCGCCCAGATGACGGCGAAAACCGGATCGGTTCCGACGCTCTTGATCGCGTAGTACGCCGCGATCACCGCGACGAACGTGCTGTACCAACCGAATCCGCTCGGATCGATGTCGAAGATCTGGATGAACCCGAACCACAGGTAGGTGAACCCGAACAGATAGCTCGGCCAGGTCGCGTTGACGACGCCGGGATCGCCGCCGGACTGCACGAGAACCAACGTCGGCAGGACGACCTGGGCGGCGCCGACGAACAGGTTCAGCGGAGCGGCTCCCCGCCCGCTGACCACCCCGACCGAGACGAGTCCGTTGACGAACAGCGCCACACCGACAAGAAGCAAGCCGACGTTCCCCATCAGCGACCGACCCACTCCACGAACTGGTCCGAAGTGATCACCGGCGCGAAGAAGTTGTTGATCCGCTCGAAGGCCGCACGCTCCTGATCGGGATGGGCGGCACCGGTCGCATCGCCGATCACGATGGGCAACAGGCCATGGTCGCGCGCCGCCCGGGCATTGCCTTCCACGCACCAGTCGAGATGGATCCCGGTGAGCACCAACACCTCGACTCGTTGCCGGCTCAACGCACCGGGCAGGTCGGTGCCCACGAAGGCCGTCTGCAGCGCCTTCTCGTACAGCTCGTTGTCACCGGGTTCGACCAGATCGCGAAGTTCACCCACAAGTTCGTTGTCCCAGGCGATCTGCTCCGGGGTCGCGTCGATGTGGCCGGTCCACCCGTCGTACTGCGCCTTGTCGAAATCGGTTTTCGGGTAGTTCGCGCGGAACACCGAGAACCCGATCCAGTTGAACGACAAGAAATTCGGCGCCGATCGCGCGGCGGTTGCCGCCTTGACGGTGGCTTCGAGGCTCCCGCGGAAAGCATGGCCCTCCGCGTACTGAACCCCGCCCGGCCGGTACAGCGAGTTGGACTGGCTGATCGACAGGAAAGCTGCCGGCCGTGAGAGGATCTCGCGGAAATCGAGCTGCTCCCACTGCTTGGCCAGCGGCGGGATGGCGGCCAGGTTGTCGGGCGGATACCCCAGCGCTTCGGGATCGAGCGCAACCGGCTCGAGCGGGGTGATTCGAGGCGAGCCGTCGACGGCGAGTGCGGTCACACGGGATACCTTCGACCGGTGGCGACGAGGTTGACAGCCTTTGGATCGGCGCGATTCTGGCGTAGCTACCGATAGTCGTACGACCAGTACGGCGAGCAGTACTCCGGAAGATCGGTCACCACCGGACGGTCGGCTCGCGACCGCGAGAGATTGAACAGGTACCACGGCTCCGCATCCGAACCCTCGGATCGCACGCAGGCACGGATGTGCTCGGGCAACCGGTGTAGCGCCGGGTCGATGTCCGACGACAGCCTGGACAGGTATTCGGCGTCGAGTTGACCGTTCTGCTGGAACCGGTCGATGTTCCGATCGGCCACGAGCCGCTCGGGATTGAGCGCCGCCAACCCCAGCAGCGCCATCACACCGGCCACCAGCACCGCATGCGGCAGCCACCGGCCCGACATCCGCACCCCCGTCGCGGCGACGAGCAGGAACACCACACCGAGCCACAGCTCGATCGTCACCACCATCAGCCGATCAGTGCTGAAGCCGTATGCCTGCTGGTACAGCCACATCCGGTGAATGGCCGAGATCACCACGACAACCGATGTGGCGCAGAGTATTCCGACCAGTACCCGCAACAGACGACGGTCGGCCGCATCGGCCCGGCCTGCCACCCTGATCACCACGCCGAGCACCAGCAGGGTCAGGGCCGAGACCCACAGCAGCTGCCAGAAGCCTTGCCGGGCGTATTCGGCGTAGGTCAGTCCTTCGGTTTCCAGCACATGGGTGTGACCGCCGAACAGCACCGCGGCCTGCACCATCACGAACGCCAGGAACATCGCGTCGAGCACGCCCAGCGGCAGCGCCCACTCCCAGCGGGGCACCGCCTTCATCGGCGCGGGAGCCAAGGCATCGAGCCGCGGTGGGAATCGGGTCAGGTAGGCACCGCCGAGGACGAAGGCCGCCACGATCCCGAAAACCACGACCCGCGCGATGGCGTCGACGCCGTCGAAGGCCGGTACCAGGTTGCCGACCAGATGCGCGAAAGCCGCGTCCGCCGAAGCGAACAACGCGCCGAACACGAAAGCCAGCAGCACGGTGAGACCGACGACGACGGCGACGCGACCCGGGTTGGCGACACCCACCCGGCTTGGCAAACCACGTCGCACCCACCCGCTCACCCGGGCCGGCAGGGCCCACGCCAGAAACGGCGCGCTGAACACCGCGGTCCAGGTCCGCCCGCCGAAAAGCGTGCACCAGCCGACGATCCAGGCCGCCATGATGCACAGCACACCCAGCCAGTCGGCCGCCAGCAGTGCGGGTACCGCCAGCAACGCCACGGTCAACGCCATCCCGGCCCACTCCGTGCGGGTCGGTCGACGCTCGGCAGTGCCGAACACCACGCCGAAAACCATGATCCCGACCACGAGGTAACCGATGCTGAGCACCGATGGCCGCCACACCGCCGTCCCCACCAAACCTGCGGCGACGGCGAGGATCAGCGGTCGGGGTGGCGCCGACGACAGCGGCTCGATCGGCCACACCCGCCGTGGCCACACCGTCCACCCGGGCTCACCCGAGCTCGGCAGCGCCGGACCGATCAGCGGCGGTATCACCGGCTGTCCCGGATATCGTGGAGCTTCAGGAACTCCTGGAACCACAGTCGTCATGGCAACCCTTCCCCCGTCGTCGATTCGGGAATACCTACCTTGATCCGGCATCCCGCCCCGGTATCCATCACTTCGATTTCCCCGCCGTGCAATTCGACTGCCCACCGGGCGATCGCCAGCCCCAGGCCCGTGCCACCGTCAGAGGTCGCACCGCGGGTGAACCGCTGGAACACACGCTCACGCTCGGCGGCCGCGATACCCGGGCCCTGATCCGCCACTTCGAGCCGCAAGCCCGACACCTGACGCGTCGCCAGCACCATCACGCGGCCACCGGTCGGACTGTGCCGAATTGCGTTGTCCACCAGGTTGACCACCACCTGCCGGAGCCGTGCCGGGTCGGCGACGGCCTTCAAGTCGGGCGGTGACACCCTGATGACCACCGGTATGTCGCTCGCCGACACAGAGACGTGTTCGACGGCGTCGCGCAAGAACTCGCCGACGTCGAACCGACTGATCTGCAACGGAATCGCCCCGCCCTCGATCCGGGACAGATCGAGTAAGTTGCTCACCAGCTCACCGAGGCGCTCGGTCTGAGACAGCGCCATCCGCATGGTCTGGGCGTCGGGTTCGACCACACCGTCCACCACGTTCTCCAACACCGCCTGTAATGCCGTGATGGGTGTGCGCAACTCGTGGGACACATTGCCGATCAGGCCGCGCCGGTACTCGTCGGCAGCCTCGAGATCCGCCGCCATCTGATTGAATGCGGCTGCCAATTGACCGATTTCGTCTCGGGAGGTGGCGCGCACCCGGATGCTGTAGTCGCCGCGGGCCATCGCGCGCGCTGCCGCCGTCATCTGCCGCAGCGGCGAGGTCATCCCGTGCGCCAGAAACTGCGTCAAGATCAACGAAGTGGCAAGTGCGGCAAGCAACGCGTACCGGAACTGCCAGCTGGCGCCGACCCAGAAGGTGAACGAGGCCAGCAGGATCGCCCCGCCCACCAGCAGGCCGGTCTTGACCTTGAACGATGCGAATGGATCCAGCGGTCGAGGCAGTCGGTCCCACAGTGCGGTCACCCGGTCGGCCAGGCTCATCGGACCACTCGGCTCTTCGCGCAAGCGCTCATCGGACCACTCGGCTCTTCGCGCAAGCGCTCATCGCGGAACCTCCAGGGCGTAGCCCACACCGTGCACCGTCCGGATCAGCTCGGATCCGAGCTTGCGGCGCAGCGCCTTGACGTGGCTGTCCACGGTGCGGGTCTCCACCCCGGCCGCCCAACCCCACACGTGCTCCAGCAGCGTCTCGCGGGCCACCGCAGCCCTGGGCCGCCCGGCCAGGAACACGAGCAGATCGAATTCGGTCCGGGTGAGGTGGATCTCCCGGTCGCCCTCATGGACCCGACGCTCGCTCAGGTCGATGCGATAGCCGCCCACCGACAGCGGATGGTCGCCGTTGGTCCGGTCCACCCGGCGCAACAGCACCCGCACCCGGGCCACCAGTTCGCGCATGCTGAACGGCTTGGTCAGGTAGTCGTCGGCACCGATACCGAGGCCGATGAGCATGTCGGTCTCGTCGGTGCGGGCAGTCAGCATCAGCACCGGCACGGGAAGCTGCGCCTGAATACGCCGGCACACTTCCAGACCGTCGAAGCCGGGCAGCATCACGTCGAGGACGACAAGATCGGGCGACGTTGCCAGCGCGGTTTCCACCGCCGACGGCCCGTCGACCGCCGTCTCCACCTCGAACGCCTCGGCACGCAGCCGGGTCGCCACCGCGGCCAGGATGGTCGGCTCGTCGTCGACCACCAGGATTCGCTTCACGAACCCGACTCTAGGTGCAGGTTGTGGTGGTCACGGGCAGTGTTTGTGAAGATCCTGTGGAGACCGTCACGAATTTGCTGTGGTCGGGTGTCGGGCGTTCTGGTTAGGCTGGCCGGGGTCAGTACGCATGTGGAGGGGCGGCGGTTGGATCAGCAAACGGTGTGGTCCACCGACGAGGTACGTCAGTTTGCCGGGAAGGCGTACGCAGCGGGCCAGAAACTCGCAGGCGCTGCCGGTTGGTCCGGCACCGGTGCCACCCAGACCTTGGTGTGGGGCGACTTCCAGGGCAGCGGGCGCACCCCGTATCGCGTGCAGGTCAACCTGGTGGGCCCGACGTACAAATGCTCGTGCCCGTCGCGGCAGTTTCCCTGCAAACACGTGGTCGGTCTGGTGCTGCGCTGGTGTGGCGGCAGCGTCGACGCCTCGTCGGAGGCTCCAGCGGGCGTCGTCGCGGCTCCCGCGGCTCCCGCAGCTCCGAAAGCGCCGCGTGAAGTCAGCGAGAAGGCCATCGCGGCACGCGAGCACAGCGTCAGCGAGGGCCTGGAGCAGCTCCAGCGATGGATCGACGATCAGATCCGCAACGGTGTCGCCGGCATCAGCGCCGATCCGTACGCCGGGTGGAGCGAGCCGATCGCCAAGCGGATGGTCGACGCCAAGGCCCCCGGCCTGGCGCGCTGGTTGCGCGCCCTGCCCGGCCATCTCACCCACGACGAGTGGCCACGGTTGATCATCGAGGACCTCGGGCTGATCCGGCTGCTGATCGACGCCTACCGCACGATCGACGCGCTGTCCGTGGAGACCGCCGCCGCGGTTCGCCGCCACATCGGATTCACGGTCCCGCGGGCCGAGGTGCTGGCCGCCGACTCGGTCAACGACACCTGGCAGGTACTCGGTTACGCCGAGACCTTGGAGGATCGGTACACCACGCGGCGAATGTGGTTGAGCGGCACTACCACCGGGCTCCTGGTCAATGTGCAGTCCACCGCGCCGAGCGGGGCCAGCTTCGACAACCGGCTCACCCCCGGCCGGGAATTCACCGGCGGTGTCCACCCGTATCCCGGCGGCCCGTCGAGCTTCCGAGTCGCAATCCCCGACGGCGACGTGCCGACCGAGCCCATCGGGCAACTCGCGGTCGCCGGCACCGGGATCGATTCGGCGCTGGCCGGCCGCGCCCGCGCACTGACGGTCGACCCGTGGTTGCTCCGGTACCCCGCGATCATCGCCGCCCGCCCCGTAGAACTCTCCAGGCCCAAGCGCCGCTACCTGGTCGATGCCTCGGGCAACGCGATGCCGGCGATCTGCGACGACGCCCGCTGGGCTCGGCTGCAGGCAGGAAGCGGCGGCCGATTACTGCCGCTGCTGACCGAGGTCACCACGGACGGGATCGATCCGCTGTCGATGTTGAGCGACGCGCCGCCATCGCGTCTGGCCGGACCGGCGGTGACCGCGCTGTGAGCGACTACCAAAGGATGATCTCCGCCGCCACGGTCGGATTCGGTGCGAAACCCCTACCCGACAGCACATTCGATGCTCCGATCGACGGCAGCGTCGCGGCGGTGCACGACGCCGGCGACCCGGTAGGGTCGGTGCTGCGGGTGGCCGGCCTCTACGCAGTCGCCCGGCGGCCGGGCAGTTGCCGACGTCCGTCGAGACGGGCTCCGATCCGGCGCCATCGGAATCCCGGCCGCTGATCACCGCTGCACACGCCTTTCTCATCGAGCGGGCGCTCACGATCCGTCCCATCCTCGACGGGGTGCTGGCCGACATCGCGGCGGCGGGCCTCCGCCTCCCGCCGCGGCTCATCCCCGACTTGTTGCGGATCCAGCGGAGCGGCGCTGTGACAAAGGAACTCTGGGTGGCGATCGGCAACGGTGGCCGGTGGTACGCCGTCGAGCACTACGGCCGCGGACATCGCGCGCTGCGCGACGTTCTGCGAGCCCGGCCCACCGAATGGCCCAAGGAAACCGACTACACCCACGGCGACACCGCCAAACGCCTCGACTGGCTCGCCGCCGCGCGCGGCCTCGACCCGGATCGGGCCCGCGACCTCGTGGCGCAGCACTGGGCGGCCGAGGACGCCGAGTCCCGGGCGGCGCTGTTGGCGGCGTTCGCGTCACCTGAGCACGACGCCGACGAGCCCTTCCTGGAAGCCGCGCTCGACGACCGGGCCGTCACCGTGCGCAGTGCCGCCATCGCCGTACTGGGTGACCGTTCGCGTAGCCGCTACCTGGACCGCATGAAAGACCGTGCCGCGCATATCTTCTCGGTCAAGAAGTCGTTGCTCGGGGTCAAGGTCACTGTCCATCCCCTGGCCGGGCCCGACGCCGCGGCGGTTCGTGACGGGCTGAGCACCACCAAACCCGAAGCCGTCGTCGCGCGCACGCCGATCGCGTTCTGGGCCGAGGTCTTCGGCGCGGTGGCACCGGAGAAGGTGGCCCGCGCGCTGTCCGACACCGATCAGGCGGTGCTGGCCGCGCTGACACTCAGCGCGCTGCGCGGCGACGACCCCACCTGGGCCGTGCCGCTGTTACAGCGTTGCCTGCCCGCCGATTACGCCACCTGCTACGACCCGTCCACCGCACATCCGGCCATCTCCGCCGAGATGATCCGCGCGCTCACCAACATCGCGGAGGCCGCACCGCTGGTGCGCGTCGCCGCGGGCCTGCCGCGACCGTTTGCCCCCGACGTCGCCGCAGCGCTGTTCGGATCCCTGGCCGGGGCCGGCTGGGGCACGGCACGGCAGCGCCGCGAGGCCGCTGCGCATCTGGCGGCCGGGTATCCGCTGGACTGGCTGCGGCGCATCGCGACACTCGTCGACCACACCGCAGACGAGGAACTGCACAAGTTCTACGCCACCGTTTTCGAGCTGCTCACCCTGCGATCCGACATTGCAAAGGAACTCTCCAATGACTGAAGCGACCCTGCTGCGTCCGCATGCCGAGCAGCTGTTCGCCGCGGAACTCACGGCCCTGCGCGCCGCGGATGACAAACCCGCGCCGCCGAACTGGTTGATGTCGCCACACGCCGTCGTTCGTTATCTGCTCGGCGGGGAAACCGTTGAGGGAGTGGAGATCACCCCGAAGTACATCGGGCCCCGGCGGATCATCGAAGTGGCCGTGGCGACTCTGGCCACCGACCGGGCACTGCTGCTGCTCGGCGTGCCCGGCACCGCCAAGACCTGGGTGTCGGAACATCTGGCCGCAGCGGTGACCGGGGATTCGACGCTGCTGGTGCAGGGCACCGCGGGCACCGTCGAGGAAGCGGTGCGCTACGGCTGGAACTATGCCCGGCTGATCGCCGAAGGCCCGTCACAGCAGGCCCTGGTTCCGTCACCGATCATGACCGCGATGCGCGACGGCAAGATCGCCCGCCTCGAAGAGCTGACCCGTATCCCGTCGGAGGTCCAGGACGCGCTCATCACTGTGCTGTCCGAAAAGACCTTGCCCATACCCGAACTCGGTGGTGAGGTGCAGGCGACGCAGGGGTTCAACGTGATCGCGACGGCGAACGACCGCGACCGCGGCGTCAACGACCTGTCCTCGGCGTTGCGCCGCCGGTTCAACACCGTGGTCCTTCCGCTGCCTGCGAGCCTCGACGACGAGGTGGAGATCGTGACGCGCCGGGTGGCCGACATCAGCGGGTCGCTGCAGCTGCCCGAGGTCCCGACCTCGGCCGACGAAATCCGCCGGGTCGTCACGGTCTTCCGGGAACTGCGCTCGGGGCTGACCGCCGACGGCCGCAACAAGCTCAAGCAGCCGTCGGGCACCCTGTCCACCGCCGAGGCGATCTCGGTGGTCACCCAGGGCATCGCGATGTCGGCACACTTCGGCGACGGAGTGCTCCGGCCGGCCGACACCGCAGCCGGCATCGTCGGTGCGGTCGTGAAGGATCCGGTCAACGACGCGGTGGTGTGGCTGGAATACCTCGAAGCAGTGGTGCGTGAACGCGACGGCTGGGCCGACTTCTACCGGGCATCGCGGGACGTCCTGCACTCGTGACCGCCCACGTCCTGGGTATCCGGCACCACGGTCCCGGATCTGCGCGTGCCGTGGTGGCCGAGCTGGACCGCATCCAGCCCGACATTGTGGTGATCGAAGGGCCGGCCGACGCGGACCGGCTCACCACCGACGTGGACGACACCGACATGGTGCCACCGGTGGCCATCATGGCCTACGCGGTCGATGACCCCGCGGTGTCGGCGTTCTGGCCGTTCGGCGGCTTCTCCCCCGAGTGGCAGGCGCTGCTGTGGGCCGCCCGCCACCGGGTTCCGGTACGGTTCTGTGATCTGCCCGCCGCCACCGTGCTGGCACAGCGCGATCAGCGGCACGAGGACGCTTCACGCGTCCGTGTCGATCCGATCGCTGCGCTCGCCGACGCCGCGGGGTATGACGATCCCGAACGCTGGTGGGACGACGTCGTTGAATCACGTACGGACGGAACTGGATTCGAGGCGATCACCGAGGCCATGCAGACGGTGCGGGAGCTCGAACCCGACGAGGATGACCCCATCGAGCAGCAGCGCGAAGCACACATGCGTCAGGTGATCCGCAAAGCCGTCAAGGAATTCTCGACAGTGGCCGTGATCTGCGGGGCCTGGCACGCTCCGGCATTGGCCGGGAAACTGCCCCCGGCAAGCGCCGACTCGGCCCTGCTGCGCGGCCTGCCCAAGGTCAAGTCCGCGACGGTATGGGTGCCGTGGACGCATTCGCGGCTGGCCGCGGCGTCGGGCTACGGCGCGGGTATCCGCTCGCCCGGCTGGTATCAGCACGCGTTCCTAGAGCGGGAACGTCCGGTGGAAACCTGGCTCACCCTGGCAGCCAGGGCATTACGCGACCACGACATCTTCGTCTCCTCGGCCCACGTCATCGAAGGCGTCCGGCTGGCCAACGCGCTCGCCGCGATGCGGGGTCGCGCCCACCCCGGTTTGAGTGAGGTGAACGAGGCCACCGAGTCCGTGTTGTGCGAGGGATCCGACACCCGGTTCGGGCTGATCGTGCGCGAGCTGGTGATCGGGGAACGGCTCGGCGGCATTCCCGAGCATCTGCCGATGGTGCCGCTGCTCGCCGACATCACCAAGCAGCAGAAGTCACTGCGCCTCAAACCCGACCCAACCGCCAAGCAGGTGACCCTCGACCTGCGAAAGCCGAACGACCTCGCGAAGTCCCATCTGCTGCATCGGCTCACCGTGCTCGGCATTCCGTGGGGCGAACCCGAGACGATCAGCGGGCAGGGCACGTTCAAGGAAGCGTGGACCCTGCAGTGGCAACCCGAGTTCGCCGTGAAGGTCGTGGTGTCGTCGGTGTGGGGCAACACGGTGTACCGCGCCTGCAAGGCCAAACTGGCCGATACCGCCGAGAACTCGACGCATCTCGGACAGGTCACCGCGGCGATCGAGGCCGCCCTGCTCGGCGGGGTCGACGAAGCGGTTGCCCGTCTGCTGGCCATCCTGGAGAACAAGGCCGCGGTCGACCGGGACCTCACCGAGCTCATGGCGGCCCTACCCGCGCTGGCCCGGTCATTGCGCTACGGCGATGTGCGCCGCACCGACGCGGGTGCCCTCGGTGTGGTGACCACGTCCCTGCTGCGCCGCGTCAACGTCGGCCTGCCCGCGACACTGACCGGGCTCGGCCCCGACGCGGCCGCCGAAATGCTCGCGCACATCAACGCGGTCACCGACACCGTCGACCTGCTCGATACCGAGATCCGCGGGGAATGGCTGGCCACGATCGCGCGCCTGGCTGATCGCGACGACCTCCACGGCAGCCTGGTCGGCCGGTTCGTCCGCATCGGCGTCGACGGAGCGGTGTTCACCACCGCCGAAGCGGCGCAACGCATGCGCCGCGCCTTGAGCATCGGCGCACCGGCCGACGAGAAGTCGGCCTGGATCGAGGGTTTTCTGTCCGGCAGCGGGCTGTTGCTGGTGCATGACACCGAACTGCTCTCTGTCATCGACGAATGGCTGACCGGTTTGACGGCTACGGAGTTCACCGACGTATTGCCGCTGGTACGTCGCACCTTCAGCACCTTCGATGCCGGCATCAAACGCAACATCGGGCATGCGGTGGCCACGGCAGGCTCCGCTGTCCACACCGAATTCGCCATCGACGCCGAACGCGCCCGCCCCGCGGTGGCCGCGGCGGCGGCCATCTTCGCACGAGGTATCGCCCATGTCTGACGAGACCATCTCCGACGAACGGGACCGCCGGTGGCGGCTGGTGCTGGGGTCGGACGCGGAGTCACTGCCGAGCCTGCAAGGCGGCGACGTCGAGATGGACAAGGCGCTGTCGGCGCTCTACGACCGCAAAGGTGGGCTCGGCGGTTCGGCCCCCTCGGTGGCGCGGTGGTTGGGTGATATTCGAAAGTACTTCCCCAGCACGGTGGTTCAGGTCATGCAGCAAGATGCCATCGAACGGCTCAACCTGCGCATGCTGCTGCTCGAACCGGAGATGATGGACAGCGTCGTACCGGACCTGTCCTTGGCCACCACGCTGATCACCCTGGGGCAGGCCATTCCCGACGAGTCGAAGGCATCGGCCCGGGCCCTGGTCCGCAAGGTCGTCGAGGACATCGAGCGGCGCATCGCCGACGGCACCCGGGCCACGCTGCGCGGGGCGCTGTCGCGCAATGCCCGCACCAGCCGTCCGCTGGCGTCCGACATCGACTGGAACCGCACCATCGCGCGCAACCTGAAGACGTTTCAGCCCGAGCTGAACACGATCATCCCCGAACGGCTGGTCGGGTTCCGCCGCGCCGGCCGCTCGGTGACCAAGGACATCGTGCTGGCCATCGACCAGTCCGGGTCGATGGCCGAATCGATCGTGTACTCCGCGGTTTTCGGCGCGGTGATCGCCTCGATGCGGTCGCTGCGCACGTCGCTCGTGGTGTTCGACACCGAAGTCGTCGACCTCACCGACCTGCTCGACGACCCCGTCGACGTGCTGTTCGGCACTCAACTCGGCGGCGGCACCGACATCAACCGGGCCATCGCGTACTGCCAGAACCTGATCACTCGCCCGGCCGACAGCATCTTCGTGCTGATCTCCGACCTCTACGAGGGCGGCGTCCGCGACGAGATGCTCGCCCGCGTCAGACAACTCGTCGACGCGGGCGTCCAGGTGGTGGTGCTGCTGGCGCTGTCCGATTCGGGCGCACCGTCGTTCGACCGGGAGATCGCCGCCGATCTGGCTGCCATGGAGATCCCGGCGTTCGCCTGCACGCCGGACGCGTTTCCCGAGCTGCTGGCGCTGGCCATCAACAAGGGCGACATCCGGGGCTGGGCGGACCGAACCGGTCTCGCCCAGCGCGGGATGGACTCGCCCTAGGCCCGCTGGCTGGAGACCGAGATGACCTCGCCGGTCAGGTAGCTCGAGTAGTCGCTGGCCAGGTAGGCGATCGTGGTGGCGATCTCCCACGGCTCGGCCGCGCGGCCGAACGCCTCGTCGGAGGACAGCCGGTCCAGCAGGGCCGCATCGGCCGACTTCTCGAGGAACTTGTGCCGCGCGATGCTCGGCGAGACCGCATTGATCCGCACGCCGTATTCGACGGCTTCGATTGCGCTGCAACGAGTCAGCGCCATGACGCCGGCCTTGGCCGCGGCGTAGTGCGACTGCGAGTGCTGCGCGCGCCAGCCGAGAACACTGGCGTTGTTGACGATCACACCGCCGTGCTCGACATCCCGGAAGTAGCGCAGGGCGGCGCGGGTCGCCCGCATCACCGAGTTCAGGGTGACGTTGAGGACCCGGTCCCACTCGTCGTCGGTCATGTCGACCAGCGGGGTCTCTCCGCCCAGGCCGGCGTTGTTCACCAGAACGTCCAGGCGGCCCATCTTTTCGACCGACCGGGCGATCAGCGCGTCGACCGCCTCGGTGGAGGTGACGTCGCAGACCACGGCCTCGACCCGGCCCAGGCCGAGCTCGGCCAGCTGCTCACGGGTCTCGTTCAGGCGCCGCTCGTGGTAGTCGGACACCACGACGTCGGCGCCCTCCAGCAGAGCGCGGCGGGCGGTGGACGAGCCGATGCCGGTTCCGGCGGCGGCGGTCACCAGGACGACCTTGCCCTTCAGCAGGCCGTGGCCCTCAACCTCTTTGGGAGCTACCGACAAATCCATCAGCCCTTGGCCTCTCGGGGTAGGCCGAGCACCCGCTCGGCGATGATGTTGCGCTGGATCTCGTTGGACCCGCCGTAGATGGTGTCCGAACGCGAGAACAGGTAGAGCCGCTGCCACTCGTCGAATTCGCCCTCGGGCAGCGTCAGCCCGGCCGTGCCCTGCACGTCCATGGCGATCTCGCCGAGCTCGCGGTGCCAGTTGGCCCACAACAGCTTCGACACGTTGTCTTGGCCCGGTTGTTCCACGTCCATGGTGGCCAGGGCGTAGGACCGCATGGCCTGCAGACCGGTCCACGACTCGGTCAGCTTCTGACGGATCAGCGGATCGTCGGCCGCGCCGCTGCGCTTGGCCAGCTCCACGAGGTTGGAGTGCTCACGGGCGTAGCGGATCTGCTGGCCCAGCGTGGACACGCCGCGCTCGAAGGTCAGCGTGCCCATGGCCACCCGCCACCCGTCACCGGGCTGACCGACGACCAGCGAGGCCTCGGTGCGGGCGTCATCGAAGAACACCTCGTTGAACTCGGAGTCGCCGGTCAGCTGGATGATCGGGCGGATCTCGACTCCGGGCTGATCCAGCGGCACCAGCAGATAGGACAGTCCGGCATGGCGCTTGGAGCCCTTCTCCGTGCGCGCCACCACGAAGCACCACTGCGCCCAGTGCGCGAGTGATGTCCATACCTTCTGGCCGTTGATGACCCATTCTTCGCCGACCAGCTCGGCCGTCGTCGCCACATTGGCCAGGTCACTGCCGGCGTTGGGCTCGGAGTAGCCCTGGCTCCACAGCTCGGTGACGTCGAGGATCTTGGGCAGGAACCGCTGCTGCTGTTCGGGCGTGCCGTACTCGATGAGTGTCGGCCCGAGTAGCTCCTCGCCCAGGTGGTTGACCTTGTCGGGCGCGTTGGCGCGGGCGTACTCCTCATAGAAGGCGACGCGATGCGCGACCGACAGCCCGCGGCCGCCGTGCTCCACCGGCCAGCCGAGGCAGGTCAATCCCGCCGCGGCCAGATGCTGATTCCACGCCCGGCGCTCTTCGAGGGCTTCGTGTTCACGCCCCGGTCCACCCAGGCCCTTGAGCGCTGCGAATTCGCCAACAAGATTGTCTGCGAGCCACTGCCGGACCTCGGCCCGGAACTCCTGGACCTCTATCACCCCTGTAGGCTAACCTACCAAGCACTTGCTTTGTTAAGGGAGCATCGATGACGAGCGATCGCCGCACCGTTCCAGCGGTGCTGGACCGGGTTGCCGTGGAGTTTTCCGACCATGAGGCCCTGGTCAGCGACAATAAGAGCCTCACCTATTCGGAACTGCGCGCGCACGTACGCCAAGCTGCCGCGGCGATGATCGACCTCGGTGTCAAACCCGGCGACCGGGTGGCGATCTGGTCCCCCAACACCTGGCACTGGGTGGTGGCCTGCCTGGCCACGCACTACGCCGGCGCGCAGATGGTGCCGCTGAACACCCGCTACACCGCCAGCGAGGCCACCGACATCCTGGCCCGCACCGAGGCTCCGCTGCTGATCGCCTCCGGCGAGTTTCTCGGCTCGGACCACGCGGCCGAACTGGACCGAGACGCGCTGCCCGCGCTGCGGCACATCGTGCGGGTGCCGATAGAGAAGGACGACGGAACCTGGGATGAGTTCGTCGCCCGCGGGACCGACCTGGACGCTGTCGACGCCCGCGCCACCGCGGTACAGCCCGACGACGTCTCCGACATCCTCTTCACCTCCGGCACCACCGGACGCAGCAAGGGCGTGCGGTGCGCGCACCGCCAGTCGCTCGACGGATCGGCGGCCTGGGCCGAGTGCGGTCAGGTCACCAGCACCGACCGCTACCTCTGCATCAACCCGTTCTTCCACAACTTCGGCTACAAGGCCGGCATCCTGGCCTGCCTGCAGACCGGCGCGACGCTGTACCCGGTGCTCACGTTCAAACCCGAGCAGGCCCTCAAAACCATTGCCGAACAGCGCATCACCGTGCTTCCAGGGCCGCCGACCATCTTCCAGACCCTGCTGGACCACCCCAAGCGTGCCGATTACGACCTGTCCTCTCTGCGCTTCTCGGTCACCGGCGCGGCCGTCGTCCCGGTAGTCCTGATCGAGCGGATGCAGTCCGAACTCGACATCGACATCGTGCTGACCGCCTACGGCCTGACTGAGGCGGCAGGATTCGGCACCATGTGTCGCTCCGACGACGACGCCATGACGGTGGCCACCACCTGCGGCCGGCCCATCGCCGATTTCGAACTGCGCCTGGATGATTCGGGCGAGGTGCTGCTGCGCGGCCCGAACGTCATGCTCGGCTACCTCGACGACCCCGAAGCCACCGCGGCGGCCATCGACGCCGACGGCTGGCTGCACACGGGCGATATCGGCACGCTCGACACCCGCGGCAACCTGACCATCACCGACCGCCTCAAAGACATGTTCATCTGCGGCGGGTTCAACGTGTACCCGGCCGAGATCGAGCAGGTGCTGGCCCGGTTGGACGGGGTGGCCGAGGCCGCGGTGATCGGCGTCCCCGACGAGCGGCTCGGCGAGGTCGGCAAGGCCTACGTGGTGCTCAAACCCGGGGTGACGCTCGACGAGGCCGCCGTAATAGCCCACACCCGCGAGCATCTGGCGAACTTCAAGGTGCCGCGATCAGTTGAGTTTCTGGATGTGCTGCCGCGAAATCCGGGCGGCAAGGTGATCAAACCGGTGCTGCGCAGCAGAGGGACCCGAGAAGGGGTGCAATGGACCTGACATTCGACGACGAGACCGAGGCCTTTCGGGCCGAGGTCCGTGACTTCCTGAAAGCCAATCGGGAGTCCTTCCCGACGAAGTCGTACGACACCCTTGAGGGTTTCGAACAGCACCGCCGCTGGGACAAGGTGCTCTTCGACGCCGGGCTGTCGGTGATCGCGTGGCCCAAGGAGTACGGCGGCCGTGACGCCACCCTGCTGCAGTGGGTGGTGTTCGAGGAGGAGTACTTCCACGCCGGTGCTCCCGGCCGGGCCAGCGCCAACGGCACCGCGATGCTGGCGCCGACACTGTTCGCGCACGGCACCGAAGAGCAACTCCAGCGTGTGCTGCCGAAAATGGCCAGCGGCGAGGAGATCTGGGCCCAGGCCTGGTCCGAGCCGGAGTCCGGCAGCGACCTGGCCTCCCTGCGTTCGACGGCCACCAAGGTCGACGGCGGCTGGAAGCTCAACGGGCAGAAGATCTGGAGCTCACGCGCACCGTTCGGTGAGCGCGGCTTCGGCCTGTTCCGCTCCGACCCGGAGGCGCAGCGCCACAAGGGTCTGACCTACTTCATGTTCGATCTCAAGGCGCCCGGCATCACCGTGCGCCCGATCGCCCAGCTCGGCGGGGACACCGGTTTCGGCGAGATCTTCCTCGACGACGTGTTCGTGCCGGACAACGACGTGATCGGCGGCGTGCACGAGGGCTGGCGCGCGGCGATGAGCACGTCGAGCAACGAGCGCGGCATGTCGCTGCGCAGTCCGGCGCGCTTCATGGCTCCAGCTGAACGCCTTGTCGCTCAGTGGAAGAGCAACCCCGATCCGGTGTTCACCGACCGCGTGGCCGACGCCTGGATCAAGGCCCAGGCCTACCGGCTGCACACCTTCGGCACCGTGACGCGGCTGGCCAACGGCGGCGAACTCGGTGCCGAGTCCTCGGTGACCAAGGTGTTCTGGTCCGACCTGGACGTCGCCCTGCACCAGACCGCCCTGGACCTGCAGGGTCCTGACGCCGAGCTGGTCGATCACTGGACCGAAGGTCTGCTGTTCGCTCTTGGCGGCCCGATCTACGCCGGCACCAACGAGATCCAGCGCAACATCATCGCGGAAAGATTGCTCGGACTACCGCGTGAATCTGGGGGGAAGGCAAAGTGAATTTCGAGATCGACGAACAGCAGCGGGACTTCGCGGCCAGCATCGACGCGGCGCTGGGCGCCGCCGATGTTCCGGCTGCCGTGCGCGCCTGGGGCGACGGGGACACCGGGCCCGGCCGCAAGGTCTGGGCCCAGCTGACCGACCTCGGCGTGACCGCACTGTTGGTGCCGGAGAAGTACGACGGCATCGAGGCGCATCCGGTCGACCTCGTCGTCGCCCTGGAACGGTTGGGCTACTGGGCGGTGCCCGGTCCGGTGACCGAATCGATCGCCGTCGCACCGATTCTGCTCGCGGACGACGAGCGCTCGGGCGCACTGGCCGCCGGCGAGCTCATCGCCACCGTCGCCATGCCTCCGCAGGTGCCGCGCGCCGTCAACGCCGACTTCGCGGGACTGACGCTGCTGGCCTCCGATGGCCAGGTCGGCGACGCCGCCGTCGGCACTGCTCACGATTCCGTCGATCCGGGCCGAAAGCTGTTCGACGTCAACGCCTCCGGTGCCACTCATGCGGCCGACACCGCACGGGCCTATGAGTTCGGTGTCCTGGCCACCGCGGCCCAGTTGGTGGGCGCCGGCCAGGCCATGCTGGATCAGTCGGTCGAATACGCCAAGCAGCGCGCGCAGTTCGGCCGGATCATCGGCTCGTATCAGGCCATCAAGCACAAGCTGGCCGACGTGCTCATCGCCGTCGAACTGGCTCGCCCCCTGGTCTACGGTGCGGCGCTGTCACTTGCCAGCCAAAAAGATGGGGCCACGTCGCCCGACACCGCACGTGACATCAGCGCCGCCAAGGTGGCCGCCGCCGATGCCGCCCTGCTGGCCGCCCGCTCGGCGCTGCAGACCCACGGTGCCATCGGGTTCACCCAGGAACACGACTTGTCCCTGTCACTGCTGCGCGTTCAGGCGTTGCGCAGTGCCTGGGGCGATCCCACCCTGCACCGTCGTCGACTCCTGGAGGTCCTCTCGTGAGTGAAGAACGCCAACTGCTGCGCGAAACCGTCGCCGCACTGGTGGACAAGCACGCCTCCCCCGAGGCAGTGCGCGCCGCGATGGAATCCGAGCGCGGCTACGACGAGAAGCTGTGGGGCCTGCTGTGCGAGCAGGTCGGCGCCGCCGCCCTGGTGGTGCCGGAGGAACTCGGCGGCGCCGGAGGCGAACTCGCCGATGCCGCGGTGGTCCTCGAAGAGCTCGGCAAGGCCCTGGTGCCGACGCCGCTGCTCGGTACCACGCTGGCCGAGCTCGCCCTGCTGGCCGTCGGAGATCACGAGCCGCTCGAAGGTCTCGCCGAGGGCGCCTCCATCGGCACCGTGGCATTCGACGCCGACTACGTGCTCAACGGTGACGTGGCCGATGTCGTCATCGCCGCCGACGGGGAGAACCTGACCCGCTGGACCACGTTCACCGCCACCCCCAAATCCACCATGGATCTGACCCGCCGGCTGTCCGCGGTGATCCCCGGTGACACTGTCGCCCTCGGCGCCGACCCGGGGCTGGCCGACACCGCGGCCCTGTTGATGGCCGCCGAACAGATCGGTGCCGCGTCGCGCTGCCTGGACCTCACCGTCGCCTACACCAAGGACCGGGTGCAGTTCGGTCGCGCGATCGGCAGCTTCCAGGCGCTCAAGCACCGGATGGCCGACCTGTACGTCAAGGTCTCCTCGGCGCGCGCCGTCGTCAACGACGCCATCGCCGCCCCGTCAGCCACCACGGCCTCTCTGGCCCGCTACTTCGCCAGCGAGGCGCTGTCCGCGGTGACAGCCGAGGCCATCCAGCTGCACGGCGGTATCGCCATCACCTGGGAGAGCGACATCCAGCTGTACTTCAAGCGAGCCCATGGCAGCGCCCAGCTGTTGGGTCCGCCGCGTGAGCATCTGCGCCGGCTCGAAGCTGAGGTCTTCTAGGCGGCTCGGCCGCCGCCGTCTTCTAGCCTGAAACACATGGACAATCACGTCGCACTGCGAGCCGGAATCCCGCCGTTTCACGTCATGGACGTGTGGCTGGCGGCGGACGAGCGTCAGCGCACGCACGGCGACCTGGTCAACCTGTCCGCCGGGCAGCCGAGCGCCGGGGCTCCGACGGCGGTGCGTGACGCTGCCGTCGCCGCGCTGAACCAGGGCCCGCTCGGCTACACCGTCGCGCTCGGCCTTCCCGAGCTGCGCGCCGAGATCGCCGCGTCGTACCGCAAGTACGGCGTCGAGGTCGGCGTCGACGAGGTGGTGCTCACCACCGGATCCTCGGGCGGGTTCCTGCTGACCTTCCTGGCCTGCTTCGACGTCGGCGATCGGGTGGCGATCGCAAGCCCGGGCTACCCCTGTTACCGCAACATCCTCACCGCGCTCGGCTGTGAAGTGGTGGAGATCCCGTGCGGCCCAGAGACCCGGTTCCAGCCGACGGTCGCGATGCTCGACGCGCTCGATCCCCCGGTGGCCGGTGTGATCGTCGCCAGCCCGGCCAACCCGACCGGCACCGTCATCCCGCCCGATGAGTTGGCCGCGATCGCTCGCTGGTGCGACGACTCCGGGGTGCGGTTGATCAGCGACGAGGTGTACCACGGTCTGGTCTACCCGGGCGCCCCGGAGACCAGCTGCGCGTGGCAGACCTCGCGAAATGCTGTGGTGGTCAACAGCTTCTCGAAGTATTTCGCGATGACCGGTTGGCGGCTGGGCTGGCTGCTGGTGCCCACCGGACTGCAACGCGCGGTCGACCGGCTCACCGGCAACTTCACCATCTGCCCGCCCGCTCTGGCCCAGCACGCCGCGGTGGCCGCGTTCACCCCGGAGTCGCTGGCCGAGGCCGATGGCCTGCTCTCGCACTATGCCGACAACCGCACACTGCTGCTCGACGGGCTGCGCGGCATCGGTATCGACCGATTGGCCCCGACCGACGGCGCCTTCTATGTGTACGCCGACGTCAGCGACTACACCGACGACTCGTTGGCCTGGTGCTCGAAGCTGTTGGCCGAGACCGGTGTTGCCATCGCTCCCGGCATCGACTTCGACACAGTGCGCGGCGGGTCCTATGTCCGGCTGTCCTTCGCCGGGCCGACCAGCGATATCGAAGAGGCGCTGCGCCGCATCGGTGCGTGGTTGGGCTGACGCCGCCCGACCGCGCCGAGACTACGGTTTCTGCCGGGAAATAGTCGATTCCGCGGCAGAAACCGTAGTGTCGGCGCGAGATAATCAACGACGCTGCGACGCGTACCAGTCCAGCAGATCCGGATTGTCCACCGCGCTGCGCTCGACCACCTTGGCGGCGTCGGCGCCCTGGAACAGCTTCTTGATCGGGACCTCGAGCTTCTTGCCCGTGCGGGTGTGCGGGATACCCGGGGCGACAATGATGTCGTCGGGCACGTGCCGTGGCGACACCTCGGCGCGGATGGTCTGAATGATCTTGTCCCGCACCGTGTCCGTGAGCTCGATACCCTCGGCCAGCACCACGAACAACGGCATCCAATACCCGCCGTCGGACTGCTCGGCCCCGATCACCAGCGCCTCGGCGACCTCCGGCAACCGCTCCACCGACTGGTAGATGTCGGCACTGCCCATGCGGATGCCGTTGCGGTTCAGGGTGGAATCCGAGCGCCCGTGCACGACGACGCTGTCGTGATCTGTGATGGTGATCCAGTCACCGTGCCGCCACACCCCGGGGAACATCTCGAAATAGGCATCGCGGTAACGAGATCCGTCGGCGTCGTTCCAGAACGCGATCGGCATCGAGGGCAGCGGCTTGGTGATCACCAGCTCGCCGACCTCCCCACGCACCGGATTGCCGGATTCGTCCCAGGCATCGACCGCTGCACCGAGGTAGCGCGCCGACAGCTCACCCGGCCACACCGGCACCGTCGGCACACCACCGATGAAGGCCGAGACCACGTCGGTGCCGCCGCTGATCGATGCGACCTGCACGCGCTCACCGACGTTGTCGCGCAGCCACAGTGCCGACGAGGGCGGCAGTGACGATCCGGTGATGCCCACGGTTCGCAGCGCCGACAGATCATGCTCTTCTCGGGGTACCGAACCGGCCTTCGCGCAGGCGAGGACATACCCGGGGCTGGTGCCCAGAACCGTCGCACCGACGGTGGCCGCGATGTGCCACAGTGCGTCGGCCGTCGGATAGGTGGGGCTGCCCTCGTAACACACGATGGTGGCCCCGACCAGCAGGCCGGCCACCTGGAAATTCCACATCATCCAGCTCGGGCTGGTGTACCAGAAGAAGGTGTCGTCACGGCCGATGTCGGACTGCAGCGACACCGCTTTGAGGTGTTCGAGCAGCACGCCGCCGTGGCCGTGCATGATGCCCTTGGGCAGCCCGGTGGTGCCCGACGAATAGAGAACCCACAGCGGATGATCGAAATCGACCGGCGTCGTGGCCAATTCGCCCTTGCCGGCCGTCGCCGACTCCCAGCCCAGCCAGTCGTCACGGGCCGCGCCCAGCCGTGACACCAGCACCGAGGCCTTCAACGTGGGCAGACCCTCGCGGACCGCGGCGATATCGGCGCTCTTGTCATGGGACTTGCCCCCGAACTGGTAGCCGTCGGCGGTCACCAACACAGTCGGCTCCAACTGACCGAGCCGGTCCAGGGCCGCCTTGGCGGTGTAGTCCTGTCCGCAGGCGCTCCAGATCGCGCCGATACTCGCAGTCGCCAGGAAGGCGATGATCGCCTCGGCGATGTTGGGCAGGTAGCCGACCACCCGGTCCCCCGGCTCCACGCCGAGCGATCGCAAGGTGTGCGCGAATGACGCGGTACGGCGCAACAATTCCGCCCACGACAGCTCGGTGACGGCGCCGCCCTCGGCGACGGTGAGGATGGCCGGTCGATCGGTCCTGGCCTGGCGGGCCACCTGGCCGACGTAGTTGAGCCGGGCACCGGGGAACCAGCGCACGCCCGGCATCGCGTCGCCGACGAGCACCTGCTCCGGCCGCTCACCCAGGTCGAAGTAGTCCCACAGCGCGCCCCAGAACGCCGCCGGATCATCGACGGACCACTGCCACAGGCTCTGATAGTCAGGCGCGCTGATACCGGTGCGGGACTCCACGAACCGGGCGAAGTCGGTGACCTTAGCGGCCGCGACGCCTTCCGGGGTCGGTTCCCATTGAGCTTCTGTCGTGGTCATCGTGCGCTCCACCCACCATCCATCGTGTACGACGCCCCGGTCACCATCCGGGCGTTCGGAGACGCCAGCCAACCTACCAACGCGCCCACCTCTTCCGGCTCGACCAGTTGCTTGACCGCGCTTTCCTTCAGCAGCACCTCGGCCAGCACGTCCTGCTCGGGAATGCCATGGATGCGGGCCTGATCGGCGATCTGCTTGGTCACCAACGGAGTTCGCACATAGCCGGGGTTGACGCAATTACTGGTCAGCCCGTGCGGGCCACCCTCGAGCGCGGTCACCTTCGACAGCCCTTCCAGCGCATGCTTGGCCGTGACATAGCCGGACTTGAACTCCGAGGCGCGCAGGCCGTGCACCGACGAGATGTTGACGATGCGACCGAACCCCTGCGCGTACATGTGCGGCAACGCGGCGCGGATCAGCAGGAACGGCACCTCGACCATCAACGCCAGCAGCATCCGGAACCGCTCGGGCGGGAATTCCTGGATCGGGTGGATGCTCTGCACCCCGGCGTTGTTCACCAGGATGTCGCAGTCCAGCCGCAGCGTCTCCAGCGCCGAGACGCCGAGAAGATCCACCGCCCAGGGCTTTCCACCGATCTCCGCGGCGACGGAAGCCGCGGCAGGTCCGTTGACGTCGGCCACCGTGACCACCGCACCGAGGGACGCCAGCTCGCGGGCACATGCCGCGCCGATCCCACTGGCAGCCCCGGTGACCAGTGCCGTGCGGCCGGCCAGATCGCTCATGCCGCGGCCCGCTGCAGATCGGCGGCATCGATGTCCGCCAGGTCCACACCCTTGGTCTCGCGGGTGAAGGCCAACGCGATCAGCGTCACCAGTGCGGCCAGCGCGAGATATACCGCGATCGGCACAGACGAGCCGTAGGTCTTCAACAACCAGACCGCGATGATCGGCGCCAGCGACCCTGCGGCGATCGAGGTGACCTGATAGCCAAGGGAGACACCGGAATAGCGCATCCGGGTGGGGAACATCTCGGACATCAGCGCGGGCTGCGGCGCATACATCAGGGCATGGATCACCAGGCCCAGCGTGATGGCCCCGATCACCGACAGATACTGACCGCTGTCCATCATCGGATAGGCGAAGAAGCCCCAGCAGGCCGCACCGACAGCACCGACGAAGTACACCGGACGACGTCCGTAGCGGTCCGAAAGCGCCCCTACTGTCGGGATGGCCACGAGGTGCACCGTGTGGGCGATGAGCAGCCACCACAGGATGTCGCTGGTGTCGGAGTGCACGTGCTCCTTGAGATAGGTGATCGAGAACGTGACCACCAGGTAGTACATGATGTTCTCGCCGAAACGCAGACCCATCGCGGTGAACACCCCGCGCGGATAGCGCTTGAGCACTTCGATCGCGCTGAACGAGCTGGCCTTGATCTGTTCGGCTTCCTGTTGGGCCGCAACGAAGATCGGAGCGTCGGTCACCTTGGTGCGGATGTAGTAGCCGATCAGCACCACCACCGCCGACAGCCAGAACGCCACCCGCCAACCCCAGGACAGGAACGCGTCGGCACTGAGCAGTCCGTTCAGCAGCAGCAGCACCACGGTCGCCAGCATGTTGCCCACCGGAACGCCGGCCTGCGGCCAACTGGCCCAGAAACCGCGCGAACGGTTCGGGCTGTGCTCGGCCACGAGCAGCACCGCACCACCCCACTCGCCGCCGACTGCGAAGCCCTGCAGGAACCGCAGGACCACCAGCAGGATCGGTGCCAGGTAGCCGATCTGCGCGTAGGTCGGCAGGCAGCCCATCAGGAACGTGGCCAGGCCGACGAGGATCAGGCTGAACTGCAGCAGCTTCTTGCGGCCGAACTTGTCGCCGTAGTGACCGAACACGATGCCGCCCAGCGGGCGGGCCAGGAAGCCGATGGCGTAGGTGCCGAAGGCCGCCATGATGGCGTCCAGGTCGTTGCCGCCCTGCGGGAAGAACAGCTTGTTGAACACCAGTGTGGCGGCGGTTCCGTACAGGAAGAACTCGTACCACTCGACCACCGTGCCTGCCATCGAGGCGGCGACAACGCGGCGAAGACCGGTCACATTGGGCGCGCTCATCCGCGGCTCTCCTTATTGCTCAACACTGTGATGCCCCTTACAGCTTTCGTGAGTATTCATGCACGCCGAACTCGCCGCAATGGGTAAAACCGCACGAGCAGTCTGCAAAAATGCAGAAATGGACGGTCCGCAACGCCCCGGTCGCCCCAGCGCGGACGATCTGCTCGTGCTGCTCGCGGTCGGCCGGTCCGGCCGCTACACCGCCGCGGCCGATGAGCTGGGCATCAACCACACCACGATCTCGCGGCGTATCGCCGCGTTGGAGCAGGCCATCGGGGGCCGGGTATTGACCCGGGCCGGCGG
This sequence comes from Mycobacterium sp. 134, assembly GCF_048282715.1. Classification (NCBI taxonomy): domain Bacteria; kingdom Bacillati; phylum Actinomycetota; class Actinomycetes; order Mycobacteriales; family Mycobacteriaceae; genus Mycobacterium; species Mycobacterium sp. 134. The sequence continues at coordinate 710,375 of NZ_JBLVUN010000008.1, read as the reverse complement.
CGGGTGGGAACTCACCGACCTCGGGCGCGAGGCGCTGGCCGCCGCCGAGGCCGTCGAGTCCGCGGTATCCACCCTGAGCACCACCGGCGCCCGGCAACTCGAGGGGGTGGTCCGGATCTCGGCGACGGACGGCTTCAGCGCCTACATCGCCGCCCCGGCGGCGGCCCACGTGCAACGCCGGCACCCTCGCCTGACCGTCGAGATCGTGACCGCCACCCGCCGCGCCTCCCAACAGCGGTCGAGCCTGGACCTCGAGATCGTCGTGGGCGCACCCCAGGTACGACGGGCCGAGGCGATCCTCCTCGGTGACTACTGCCTTGGCCTGTACGGCGCGCGTTCCTATCTCGCCGAACACGGCACCCCCTCCGACATCGCGGACCTGGCCCGGTTCCCGTTGGTCTACTTCATCGATTCGATGCTGCAGGTCGACGATCTCGACATGGCCACCAGCTATGCACCGGCCATGCACGAATCGGTGACGTCCACCAACGTGTTCGTCCACGTCGAGGCCACCCGCGCCGCTGCCGGGCTGGGGCTGCTGCCGTGTTTCATGGCCGACCGGCACGAGGATCTGGTTCGGGTTCTGCCCGCGGAACTGACGGTTCGGTTGAGCTACTGGCTGGTGGCCCGGGCCGAGACGCTGCGCCGCCCGGTGGTGGCCGCAGTGGTCGAGGCGATCCAGGATCGGATGGCCGACCAACACGATGTGCTGCTCGGCATTCGTTGACCCGATGAGAAGAATGCTTGCGGTCCGGCCCCGATATTGCTGCAGTGAGCGGTATGCCATTCATCGAGCACGAGCGCGGGCGCGCCTACTACCGGCACTGGGCCGCATCCGAACCCCGCGCAGCCGTCGTCTTCCTGCACGGGTTCGGTGAGCACACCGGGGTCTACCACCGGTACGGTTTCGCGCTCAACGCCGCGGGCATCGACCTGTGGGCGGTCGATCAGTTCGGGCACGGCCTGACGCCGGGCACCCGGGGCGACTTCGGCAGCATCGAGGACAGCTCAGCACTGGCCGAGGCACTGACCACCCTCGCCGAGCAGGAGAGCGCCAGCATACCGCTGGTGGCACAAGGACATTCGTTCGGCTCGGTGGTGACCCTGTTCCGGCTGCTCGGTGCACCCGGCCGGTACCGGGCCGGCATCATCTCCGGCGCCCCGTTGGTTCCGATCCCCGAGATGCTCGATACGGATACCGAATTGGACCTGGACCCGAACTGGCTCTCGTCCGACCCGTTCTACCTGGACGCCCTGGAGAACGATCCACTTGCCTTCGTCGACGCCGACGGGACCGCCCTCACCCGCGAACTGGACCGGGCCTGGGACCGGTTCGGCGCCGAGTTACCCGAGCTCACGGTGCCGACGCTGGCCCTGCACGGCTCGGCCGACGTCATCGCCCCGGCCGGTGCGGTGAAGGCCTATTCCGAACAGATAGAAGCGTTGCAGTTCAAGGAGTTTCCGGGCGGCCGCCACGACATCCTCAACGAGGATGTACACCGCGAGGTCGCCGCGGATATCGTCGCGTTCATCGACGCTCAGATCAGCTAGCGCCCAGCTTCGTACCCCGCCGTGAGCCAGTAGATGGTCCGGTCGAGGGTGGGCAGGATCTCGGTGATGGCGATCTCGCCCGCGGTGAAGCGACCGACCAGACCGAACACCAGGCTGGTCAGGATGTTGTCGAAGTCGTGCACGAACGCCTCGTCCACGCCGGCGAGGATGGACAGACCCGCAGGCATCACGGCGTCGAGACCACGGCGCACCAGACGGTCACCGCCCGGCGCGGCCCTGGCCCTCGAGTAGGCCCTGAGCATGTCGGGGTGCTTCTCCCACGGCTCGAAGATGGTGCGGAACATCCGGATCATCGCGTCATACAGGGACTCCCCTGGGTCACGCGTCTGCCCGGCCACCCCGGAGTAGCGGTTCTCGGCCATCCAGGTATCGAGCGCTGCCAGGATCAGCTCATCGCGGGTGGAGTAGCGCTTGTAGATCGTGGCCAGTGAGGTCTTGGCCCGGCGCGCCACCTCACGCAGCTGCACCGCGTCATAGCCCTCGGTCTCGAGGAGGTCCACGACGATGTCGAGGATCCGATCACGCTCTTCGGTCACTGTCTCAGTCACTGTCGAAAACACCCTTGCCGCCGGAGAGTAACCACGTTACCGTACCGCTGTAACACGGTTACAGCCATTCGGCGAAGCGAGGATCAATGGGAAATCTGGACGGAAAAGTCGCCTTCATCACCGGGGTGGCCCGAGGTCAGGGCCGCAGCCACGCGGTGACACTCGCCGCTGAGGGCGCGGCCATCATCGGCGTGGACATCTGCGAAGACATCCCATCCAACGGTTACCCGATGGCAAGCCGCGATGAGCTCGACGCGACGGTCGCGCTCGTAGAGGCCGCGGGCGGCAAGATGGTCGCCGCCGTTGCCGACGTCCGCGATTTCCACGCGCTCAAGGCGGCACTCGACGCGGGAGTCGAACAGTTCGGGCGCCTGGACATCGTGCTCGCCAACGCCGGCATCGCGACCATGGCCTTCCGCGAGCTGACGATCGAAGAAGACCTCGAGATGTGGACCGACGTGATCGACGTCAACCTCGTCGGCTCGTTCCACACCGCCAAGGCCGCGATCCCCCACCTGATCGAGGGCGGACGCGGCGGATCGATCGTCTTCACCAGTTCGACCGCCGGGCTTCGCGGCTTCGGCGGCCTACAGGGCGGCGGCCTGGGCTACGCCGCATCCAAGCACGGCATCGTCGGGCTGATGCGCACCCTGTCCAATGCCCTTGCCCCGCAAAGCATCCGGGTCAACACAGTGCACCCCACCGCGGTCAACACCATGATGGCGATCAACCCGGCGATGACGGCGTTCCTGGAAAACTACCCAGACGGCGGTGTGCACCTGCAGAACCCGATGCCGGTATCCATGCTGGAGCCGCAGGACATCAGCGCGACCATCAGTTACCTGGTGTCCGATGCTGCCAAATACGTCACCGGGGTCACCCTCCCCGTCGACGCCGGCTTCACGAACAAGCTCTGATGGGGCGGGTCACCGGCAAGCGCGTGCTGATCACCGGCGCAGCACGCGGCATGGGCCGAAGCCACGCGGTACGCCTGGCCGAGGAAGGCGCCGACCTGATCCTCGTCGACATCTGCGAATCGCTGCCAGAGGTGGAATATCCGCTGGCCACCCGCGACGATCTGGACGAAACCGCCCACCTGGTCAGGGAACTCGGCCGTCAGGCGCTGACCTATGTGGTCGACGTGCGCGACGGTGCAGCCTTGAGCGCCGCGGTCGCCGAGGGGGTGGCAGAGCTCGGCGGTCTGGACGCCTCTGTGGCGAACGCCGGGGTTCTGACCGCGGGCACCTGGGACACCACCACCGCGGAGCAGTGGCGCACGGTCGTGGACGTGAACCTGATCGGCACCTGGAACACCTGCTCGGCCGCACTGCCGCATCTGGTGGAGCGCGGTGGCAGCCTGATCAACGTCAGTTCGGTGGCGGGACTCAAGGGCTCACCGCTGCACACGCCCTACACGGCTTCCAAACACGGTGTGGTCGGCCTCAGCCGCGCCCTGGCCAATGAGCTTGCCGCGGTCAACGTTCGGGTCAACACCGTGCATCCCACCGGAGTCGCCACCGGGCTTCGTCCCGACAGCCTGCACACCCTGCTCCACGAGACCCGTCAAGACCTGGGGCCGATCTTCCAGAATGCGCTGCCGATCCAGATGACCGAGGCGCTGGACATCAGCAATGCGGTGCTGTTCCTGATCTCCGACGAAGCCCGGCACGTCACCGGCCTGGAGTTCAAGGTCGATGCCGGGGTGACGATCCGATGACCGCGTCCGATACGCGGACCGAGCGCGGCAGGCGCGAGTTCGCCGAGGTGATGACGTTCGAGGCGCCGTCCGACGAGAGTCCGGCGACTGCCAACCTCATCGACTTCGTGTTCGCAGAGGTGTGGCCGCGTACCGCTTTAACCCGCCGGGACCGGCGTTTCGTCACGCTGCCGTGCGTCGCGGCGGCCGACGCCGAAGGCCCCTTGCGTGACCATGTATACGCCGCGCTCAACAGCGGTGAGGTGTCCATCGTCGAAATGCGGGAAACCGTCCTGCATTTCGCGGTGTACGCCGGGTGGCCCAAGGCCTCACGGTTCAACATCGTGGTCGACGAGCAGTGGGACCGCATCCACCGCGAGCGCGGCCTGACACCACCCGCACCGGAGCCGCTCCTGCCGCTGCCCACACCGAGCGATCCGGAGGAACGACTGGTCTGCGGGGAGCAGTCCTTCCGGGACATCAACTGCATTCCCTTCGCCCCGACCCGCGACAACCCCTACTCCGGGGCAGGCATCCTCAACTTCGTATTCGGGGAGATGTGGCTGCGCCCCGGACTCGGCATGAAGGAACGGCGCCTGGTCACGGTGGCCTGCGTGGCATTTCAGGATGCCCCGCTGCCGATCCTGAGCCACGTCTATGCCGCGCTGAAGAGCCGTGATGTCTCGTTCGAGGAAATGGACGAGCTGGCACTGCATTTCGCGGCCTACTACGGCTGGCCCAAGGCGGCGAATCTCAATCAGGTGATCGGCGAGCAGAAGCAGCGGATCCTCGCCGAGGAGCAAGCCGAGGCATGACCTTCGAGCACATCTACCCGGCCACCGGCCGGCCGAACGGAACCGTGTCCCTGGCCGGGCCCGCCGAGATCGACAAGGCGGTCGCGGCGGCGGCCAAAGCGCAGCGGGAATGGGTCTCGCTCACCGTCGACCGCCGCCGGGACCTGCTGATCGACCTGGCCGACGTGGTGCACGAGCACCTCGACGAGCTCGCGAAACTCAATGTGGCCGACTACGCGGTACCGATCTCGTTCGCCGGCACCGCGCTGCTCCTCGAGCGGTTCCTGCGGCATTTCGCGGGTTACGCCGACAAGCCGCACGGGGTGACGACTCCGGTCAACGGGTCGTTCGACATCAACCTCGTCGAGCGCGAGCCGTACGGCGTCGTCGGCGTCATCACGCCCTGGAACGGCGCCCTGGTCGTCACGGGATCGTGTGCCGCCCCGGCGCTGGCCGCCGGCAACGCCGTCGTCCTCAAGCCTTCCGAGCTCGCACCGTTCGCGGCGCTGCGTTTCGGAGAGCTGTGCTTGGAGGCGGGATTGCCCGAAGGGCTGGTGACCGTCGTCCCCGCCGACGCGGCGGGTGGCGACACCCTGGTGCGCCATCCCGGTATCGGCAAGATCGCGTTCACCGGGGGCGGCGCCACCGCGCGCAAGGTATTACAAGCCGCCGCAACGAATCTGACGCCAGTGGTCACCGAGCTGGGCGGCAAGTCCGCCAACCTGATCTTCGCCGACGCCGATCTCGACCTCGCCGCCACGTTGTCGGCGCACCAGGGCCCGCTCATGCAATCAGGGCAGAGCTGCGCGTGCGCGAGCCGGATACTCGTCCACGACGCGGTGTACGACGAATTCCTGGAGAAGTTCCTCGGAGTGATAGGCGCCGCCCGCATTGGTGACCCGATGGATCCCGCGACGACGTTCGGACCGGTGATCAGCCAGGCCGCGGCTGACCGGATCCTGGCCGCGGTCGACACCGCCGCGTCCAGCGGGGCGGGCGAATTGTTGTTGGGCGGCAAACGGATCGACCGTGACGGCTTCTACATCGAGCCCACCGTGTTCGGCGGGGTGGACAACGCCTCGGAACTCGCGCAGCTGGAGACCTTCGGTCCGGTGGTCTCGGTGATGAGATTCCGTGACGAGGACGAGGCCGTACGGATCGCCAACGACACGCCGTACGGGCTGAACGCCTTCGTGCAGACGATGGACCTCAACCGCGCGCACCGAGTCGCCCGCCGGCTCGAATCCGGATCTGTGTGGATCAACCAGTTCAGCGACATCTCACCGCAGGGCCCTTACGGCGGCTACAAGGAGAGCGGCTCGGGCCGCACCGGCGGCATCGAGGGCCTCAACGAGTTCCAGCAGGTGAAGAACATCCGGATCGCTGTGCGCTGATTTCCCGGCTCCGGTTGACGTGAGCCAGACAACACTCCACACTAACCGTCATGTTCGGTCAGAAATCCACATTGACGGTCAACCGTGCTGCCGGTTGAGCGTCATGAGGCGATCGTCGATGCGGTAGGCACCGCGCAGGCGGTCAGCACAGACGAACTCGTCCGCCGCCTCGGGGTATCGGCCGAGACGGTCCGCCGCGACCTGGCCTTTCTCGAAGAGCGCGGAGCATTGCGCCGGGTTCACGGCGGCGCCGCCGCGGTAGCCGACCACCGCCCCATCGAGCCGCCGTACTCCGAGCGCACGATGATCCGGCACCAGGCCAAGGCCCAATTGGCCCGGGTGGCTGCGGGACTGCTCGAAAACGGGCAGACCGTGATCATCGACATCGGCACCACGGCCGTCGCCGTCGCCCACGCCATCCCCCGCGGCTTCACCGGCACCGTCATCACCCCCTCGCTGCCGGTCGCGATCGAGCTGGCCGACCGCCCCGGAATCCAGCTGCTGCTGGCCGGCGGACGGGTCCGGGCCGGCGACCTGGCCTGCTCGAACGCACACACCAAGGCGTTCTTCACCGACATCTACGCTGATATCGCCCTGCTCGGCTCCGGCGGCGTGGACGCGGCGGCCGGGCTCACCGACTTCCATCTCGACGAGATCGACGTACGCCGCACGATCATCGCCAACAGCGCGCGCAGCTACATCCTCGCCGACTCGTCCAAGCTCGGGCAGGTGGCGCCCTACCGGGTCTGCGATCTCAGCGCGGTCAACGGACTGATCACCGACCAGAACACCGACCCGGCCGTTGCAGCGGCTTTCGAGGAGACGGGAGGTGTGGTCATGCCGGCGCGGCCGGCAAGCGCCTGAAACGGGTGCGGGCGACGTTGCAGCGTCGCCCGCGGACCGAGCCTCATCTTCGCGAAACAGTCAATTTCCCTCAGAAAGCCCGATCTATGACAAATTCTTCCACATCGCCGTACGGCTACACCGAGACCCTGGAACGCGGCACCGGCAAATTCGCCTCGTTCGCGGTGGCCTTCGCGTTCGTCTCGATCGCCACCGGCATCTTCACCACCTACGGCAGCGTGCTCAACAGCTCCGGCCCGATGGGCATCTGGACCTGGCCGATCGTCATCGTCGGCCAGGTGGCGGTGGCCCTGCTGCTCGGCTCGCTGGCCGCCCGCATCCCGGTGACCGGTTACGCGTACCAGTGGGTGTCGCGGCTGGCCAACCCGATCCTCGGCTGGATCACCGGGTGGATCTCGTTCACGTTCCTGGCGATCGTCGTCGTCGCGGTCGATTACACCGTGGCCGCCACCGTGGTGCCGGCGTTGTTCGACTTCACCGGAACCCCGTTGACGTCATTCGAGATCACCGCCGCAGTCTTGTTTCTGCAGGCGTTGCTGGTCGGGCTGTCGACCAAGTGGACCGAGCGGGTCAACAACTTCGCCGTCACGGCGGAGCTGATCGGGATGGTCGCCCTGGTGGTCCTGCTGTTCATCGTCGGTGTGGTCGCGCACAAGCTGTCGGTCGGCAACCTGTTCTCCCGGGGTGACATCCCGGCCGAGGGGTACTGGAGCTTCGGCACCGCCACCTCGGTGGGCCCGTGGATGCTCGGCTTCCTGCTCGGCGCCTTCACCATCGTCGGCTTCGAGTCCGCCGCGAATCTGGCCGAGGAAACCAAGACGCCCGAAATCGTTGTGCCGCGCGCAATGTGGCAGGCCGTGCTGGCCTCGGGCGTGCTGGGGTTCCTGTTCCTGTTGGTGGTGACCGCCGCCGTCAACGATCCGGCCACGCTGGCCCAGTCGGGCACCCCGATCGCCGACGTGATCCGTGACATCCTCGGCTCCTTCGTCGGCACCGCGCTGCTGGTGCTGGTGGCGATCGCGATCTTCGCCTGCGGCCTGGTGATCTTGATGAGCGGCGTGCGCCTGGTCTGGGCGATGTCGCGCGATCAGCGTTTCCCGGGATGGCAATTGCTGCACAAGGTTTCGCCGCGGTTCCGCACCCCGGCCAATGCCACCGTGTTCATGGCAGCCACCTCGGCGGTGATCCTCGGGATCTTCTCGACCAGCACCGACGCATTGTTCAAACTGTTCTCCGCGGCCACTCTGCTGCCCGCATCCATCTACGCCATCACCATCGCGCTCTACATCGCGACCCGGAAGAAGCTCCCGGCCAGTGGCGGATTCAGCCTGGGCCGCTGGGAGGTTCCGGTCCTGGTGGTTGCCGTGGTGTGGCTGGTGTTCGAACTGTCGCTGTTCCGCGACGCGTCCTTCAAGGATCCTTGGTTGTACGTCCTGGCAATGGTGGCCATCGGTGCCGTCTACCTCGGCTACCTGCTGGTCACCCGCGGCAAGGAGGGTTTGAAGATGCCCGAGTTGGCCTCGATCGACGCCGAACTGGACCATGTCGCAGGCGATACCGAGGATGCCGTGAAATGACGGTACTGGCCATCGACCAAGGCACCTCGGGCACCAAGGCGATCGTCGTCGATCCCCAAGAGGGTGTAGTAGGCGTTGCCGAGGTCGCTGTCCACCCGCGCTACCTCGACGGCGGCGGCGTCGAGCAGGACCCGGCAGAACTGCTGGAGTCCGTGCTCGGCGCCGGACGCGCCGCCCTCGACGAGGCCGGCCGCCCTGTCGACGCGGTTTCGCTGGCGAATCAGGGCGAGACCGTGCTGGCCTGGGATCCCGTTACAGGCAAGGCGCTGACCCCGGCCATCGTGTGGCAGGATCGCCGGGCCGAGGCCTTGTGCGCCGACCTCGACGCGCATGCCGACATGCTCGCCGCCCGAACCGGATTGGTGCTCGACCCCTACTTCTCGGCGCCGAAGATGGCCTGGCTGCGCCGCAACGTCGAGTCCACAGGCGTCGTGACGACCTCGGATACCTGGCTGCTGCACCAGCTCACCGGCGAGTTCGTCACCGACGCCACGACCGCCAGCCGCTCGGCGGCCGTGGAACTGGGCGGCCGGGACTGGAGCCACGAGTTGCTCGCATTGTTCGGACTGGACGGCGAGCGGCTGCCCCGAATCGCCGCCAACGACGAGATCATCGGCACCACATCGGCTTTCGGAGCGGATGTCCCGGTCGGCGGCATCGTGGTGGACCAGCAGGCCGCACTGCTGGCCGAGGCGTGCCTCGAACCGGGCATGGCCAAGTGCACGTTCGGCACCGGTGCGTTCCTGCTGTCCAACACCGGGACCACCCCGGTGCGCTCGACCACGGGTCTGACCTCGTCGGTGGCCTGGCGGGTCGGCGGCATCGACTCGTTCTGCATCGACGGCCAGGTCTACACCGCTGCATCGGCCGTCAAATGGCTCACCACGCTCGGCGTGATCAGCGGAGCCGCGGAGATGGATGCCATTGCCGAATCCGACAACGGCGGGGTGATGTGCGTGCCCGCGCTGGCAGGCCTTGCCGCGCCATGGTGGAAATCGCAAGCCACCGCGACGATCTCGGGTATGACCCTGTCGACCGGGCGCGGTCACATCGTGCTGGCGGTACTGCAGGGCATCGCCGCACAGGTCGCCGAACTGGTGTCGGCGATCGACACCGACGCACCGCCGCTGACCCGGCTCCGTGTCGACGGCGGGCTCACCCAGGCCACGGTCCTGATGCAGGCCTGCGCCGACATCCTGCAGGTGCCCGTCGACGTGTATCCCTCGGCGCACGCCACCGCGCTGGGCGCTGCCGCGCTGGCGCGGCTCAGCCTCGCGCCCGAGAAGTCGGTGTCCGACGTCGTCGCCGACTGGACCCCGTCGGCCTGCTACGAACCCCGCTGGAGCCCGGCGCGTGCCGCCGAATTCCGCTCGGCCTGGCGAGAGCTGGCCGAAACCACGTATCACCAGGAGAATTCATGAACACCCCGACCTCCGACGCCTTTGACGTCGTGGTCATCGGAGCCGGCATCGTCGGCTCAGCCATAGCGCGTGAGCTGTCCGGATACCAACTGTCGGTTGCGCTGCTCGAAGCCCGCGACGATGTCGGCGACGGAACCAGCAAGGCCAACACGGCGATCCTGCACACCGGGTTCGACGCCAAACCCGGAACGCTGGAATCCACCATGGTCAGCCGCGGCTACGAACTGCTGTCCGACTACGCGGCCCACACCGGGATCCCGGTCGAGCACACCGGCGCCATCCTGGTGGCCTGGGACGACGAACAGCTCGATGCCCTACCGGGATTGAAGGAGAAGGCCGAGGCCAACGGGTATCACCGGTGCGAGATCGTCGATTCCGCAATCGTGTACGCCGCGGTTCCCGACCTGGGTCCGGGCGTCCTCGGCGGGCTCACGGTGCCCGACGAGTCGATCATCTGCACCTGGACGGTCAACCTCGCGCTGGCCACCGACGCCGTCAACCGGGGCACCACCCTGCTGACCGAGCACCGGGTGGAGCGCGTCGAGACCGGTGCCGAGCTCACCACGCTGCACACCTCCGCGGGCACGGTGCGCACGCGATGGGTGGTCAACGCGGCCGGCCTGGGTGCCGACGTCATCGACAACCTGTTCGGCTTCTCACGGTTCACCGTGACCCCGCGCCGCGGCGAGCTCATCGTCTACGACAAGCTGGCCCGGCCGTTGGTCGACAAGATCGTGCTGCCGGTACCGACCTCGCGCGGCAAGGGAGTTCTGGTCAGCCCCACGATCTACGGCAATGTCATGCTCGGCCCCACCTCCGAGGACCTCACCGACCGCAGCGCGACCGGCACTTCGGAGAGCGGATTCGAGTTCCTGCTGGAAAAGGGTCGCGCGCTGATGCCCCGGCTCCTTGCCGAGGAGGTCACCGCGACCTATGCCGGGCTGCGCGCCGCGATCGACCACGGGGACTACCTGATCGAGGCCGATCCGGCGCAGCATTACCTGCTGGTCGGCGGTATCCGGTCCACCGGCCTGACCGCGGGCATGGCGATCGCGGAATACGCCCGTGATCAACTGGTCTCGGCCGGCCTTGAGCTGACCCCGGCCGCCGATCTGCCCGACCCGCCGCAGATGCCCAACCTCGGCGAGGCGTTCCCCCGTCCCTATCAGCAGGCCGAGAAGATCGCCACCGATCCCGCCTACGGCCGGATCGTGTGTTTCTGCGAACGGGTCACCGAAGGTGAACTGCGCGATGCCTGCCATTCCGTCATCCCACCCGCGGCCCTGGAAGGCCTGCGTCGACGCACCCGCGTGATGAACGGCCGCTGCCAGGCTTTCTTCTGCGGTGCGGAGGTGCAGTCCGTCTTCGAGCGGGAATCTCAGGAGAGCAAGCAGTGAGCAGCATCTACGACGTCGCGATCATCGGCGGCGGGCCCGCCGGCCTGACCGCCGCGGCCGAGCTGGCGCGCGATTCAAATCTGAATGTGGTTGTGCTGGAACGCGAGTCCGAGGCCGGAGGCATTCCGCGGCACAGCGACCATCCGGGCTACGGCATCCGCGATATGAAGACGTTCATCGGCGGGCCGGCCTACGCGCGTCGCCTGGTCCGCCAGGCCACGGCGGCCGGGGCCGAGATCCGTACGGCCACCATGGTCACCGGCTGGGCCGGCGACAGGTCCCTTGAGCTCACCGCGCCCTCAGGGCGCGAACGCCTCGACGCACGTGCGGTCATCCTGGCCACCGGCGCCCGCGAACGGGCCCGCCCGGCCAGGATGATCCCCGGCGACCGGCCCGGTGGCATCTACACCACCGGGCAGCTGCAGAACACCGTGCACCTGCAGCACCGCGGCGTGGGCAAGCGGGCCGTCGTCGTCGGGGCCGAACTGGTCAGCTACTCGGCAGTGCTCACCCTCAAGCACGCAGGATGCGAAACCGCATTGATGACAAGCGAGTACCCGTCACCCGAGTCCTACGCGATGTTCAACATCGCCGGCCGGACCCCGCTGATGAACGTCGAGGTCGCCACCACTACCCGGGTGACCCGCATCGTCGGCAAGCGCGTCGTCGTCGGCGTAGAGGTCGAGAACACGAGGACCGGACAACGCCGCATCGTGGCCTGCGACACCGTGGTCTTCACCGGCGACTGGATTCCCGACCATGAGCTGGCCCGCTCCGCCGGCCTCACCATGGACCCGAGCAGCCTGGGGCCGGTCGTCGACACCGCGCTACGGACCAGCCGGGAGGGAGTGTTCGCGATCGGCAATCTGCTGCACCCGGTGGACACCGCCGACATCGCCGCGCTCGATGGCCGTCACGTGGCCTCGCAGGTGCGTCGCTACCTCGGCGGTGCACCGACGCCGGACCAGGCGATCCGCATCGAGGCCGTGGCCCCGTTGCGCTGGGTCGCCCCGGGTCTGCTGCGGCCGGGAGATCCGGCGCCCGCGCGGCACCGGCTGCTGCTGTGGACCGACACCCTGGTGCGTATCCCGAAAGTGGTGGCCCGCCAGGATGGAAAGGTCGTCGGCCGCAAGACCCTGCCGTGGCCGGCGTCACCGGGCCGGGTGTTCCGGGTGCCGTCCAGCATCCTCGACGCGGTCGATCACCGCGGCGGGCCGGTCAGCCTTTCGCTGGGGTGAACGTGATGTTGAGTTCGGTGAGGCCCCGCAGCAGGAACGTCGGCTCGTAGGTGTAGTTCCGTCGTCCGGCCGGGCCGTGGGCGGATTCATCGATCCCGATGTCCCGCATCCGGTCCAGGAGGCGACGGACGGTGATCTGCCCTTCGACCCGGGCCAGCGGCGCCCCGGCGCAGGTGTGGATGCCCCGGCCGAAAGCGATGTGTTCACGGACGTTCTTGCGATCCGGACGGAACTCGTGCGGATCGTCGAACTTGCGGGGATCGCGGTTGGCCGCGCCCAGGCACAGCATGACGATGGTCCCGGCCTTCAGGTGCACCCCACCGAGGGTGGTGGTCTTGCGGACGAGCCGGAAATCGATCTTGGTCGGAGAGTGCATCCTCAGCGCTTCTTCGATGAAAGTCGGTATGCCGTCCGGGTTTTCGCGCAGCGCCTGTTGAAATTCCGGATGGTCGCCCAAGGTCTGCACGGCGGCGCTGAGAAGCTTGGTGACCGTCTCCTGACCGGCGGCGAACAGGAACGTGGCGGGCTTCACCACTTCCAGTAGCTCTGGGGTGGAGCCGTCGGGATAGGTGGCGGTGGCCATGCCGGAGAGCACGTCGCCGCGTGGCTCGCGTCTGCGCTCGGCGAGGTAGCCGGCGAACTTGTCGTCCAGATACTGCAGGGGGTCGAGCCCGACGGGCTCACCGTCGAGGGCCCCGACGCGGTTGCCCTCCGGCCGCTCGGCGCCCAGTGCGGCAAGGAATTCGGGACGGTCTTCCCCGGGAACGCCCAGCAGGTCGATGATCGCCGAGGTGGCAAAGGGTTTGGCGTACTCGGAGAGGAACTCGCATCTTCGGTTGTCGATGAACCGGTCGAGCTGGCGGTCCACCAACTGCCACATGTAGTCCTCGTTCTCCTTGAGCCGCCGCGGCGTCAGCAGCTTGCTCAGGAGCGAGCGGGCCCGCTCGTGCTGCGGCGGGTCCATCACCACCATGTGCTCGTGGATCGGGAACAGATGGCGGTGCGCCTCGATCTGCTCGCCGATGTCGTCACCCTCGGGTTCGAAGGGCAACGGCGGGAACAAACCGCCGATGGCGTTCACGGCCGAGAACGACGCATGGTCCTTGAAGGCCGCCATGACTTCCTGGTAGCCGGTCACCGCGACCACACCGTGGTGCGGTTCGGCGAACACCGGTCCGTTGCCGCGCAGGTACTCGTAGTACTCGTAGGGATCCTGCGCGACGGCCGGGTCGGCGAAGTAGTCGACGGAGGCGAGATCGGTCATGGCTCACTGGCCTTTCGTGCTGATGTTGAGCAGGCTGATCGCCTGGCGCGGGCAAGCGTCGACCGCGGATTTGACGTTGTCCCAGGTACGTTGATCCCACTGGCCGTCTGCCGGGGCGGCGCCGGCCACCTCGTCGTCAGACAGGTCGAACACCTCAGGGGCAAGTTGGATACAGAGTGCATGTCCCTCGCACAGACCGGCGTCCACCTGGACCCGGGTCGCGCTCATGTCTTCGGGCATCGGTTTCCTCAGTTCATAATTTGATCAATCGATCAAACCGTTAGGATGGCTCATGCTTACCACCCCCGACCTTCGGCGGTCAAGGATCTCGCACGACCAGGTACATCTGTTGTCGGGCAATGGTTTTCGGAGGTTGCGCTGATGCCGGCGGCACGATCGGCCAAAGACAAGGACGCGGGCACCCGTAAGCGCCTCATCGAGGCAACTGCCCAGGTCATCCGCGACGAGGGGTACGCCGCGGCCACCACCCGGCGGATCGCGGCCGTGGCCGGCGTGCGGTCGGCGCTGGTCTACTACTACTTCGACACCCTCGACGACCTGTACATCGCGGTGCTGCGCAGCGGCGCCGACGCGGCCCTGGCCCGGCTGCGTGAGGCCACCACCACCGACGATCCGCTCCGGGCACTGTGGCTGATCAACTCCGACTCCCGGGTGACCGGGCTCAACACCGAGTTCATGGCTCTGGCCAATCACCGCAAGGCGATCGGCGTCGAACTCAAGGCCTACTCCGAGCGGGTCCGCGACATCGAGGCCACCGCCATGGCCGGCGTACTCCGCACCCACGGTGTGGACATGGAGGAGTTCCCGCCTGTGGTGATGTCGATGCTGCTCACCCAGTCCGCCCGCAGCCTGTGCAACGAAGAGGCGGTCGGCGTGACCGAGGGCCACGCCGAGTTCCGCGCCTTCGTCGAGCGGTTTCTGAGCCGGTTCGGTAGCGAGGCGGCTGCTACTTGAGCATGCTGCCCGCGTCGACCGTGACCGGCAGGCCGGTGATGTAGCGGGCCTCGTCGGAAGCCAGGAACAACACCGCATTGCTGATATCCACGGGCTCCACCCAGCCGACCGGGAGCACGTGCATCAACTGGGCGACCACGGCCATGTCGTCAGGACCCGGGTTCTCCAGGTCGGGACGGAACAGCTTCATCGTCCCCTCGTTCATGAACATCGGGGTGTTCACGTTCGTCGGACACACCGAGTTGACCCGGATCGAGTGCTGCCCCAATTCGACCGCGAAGCTGCGCATCAGACCGATCACACCGTGCTTGGCCGCGATGTAGTGTCCGGTGTTCGGGTACGCCTTGAGACCGCCGACCGAGCTGGTGAGGACGATCGAGCCGCCACGGCCACCGGAAAGCAGATGCGGTACAGCAGCTTTCACGGTCTTCCAGACGCCGGACAGATTGACGCCGATCATGTCGTCCCAGTCGGATTCCTTGGTCTTGTCCAGGGTGTCGCCGCCGTTGCCGATACCGGCGTTGGCCACCACGATATCGAGCCGGCCCAGCTGTTCGACACCGCTGTCGACAGCTGCCTTGAGCGCACCGAAATCACGCACATCCAGTTCCGCTGTGACGATGCGGCGGTTCAGCCCCTTGACCAGATCGGCCGTCTCGGCCAAATCGTCCGGGGTCGATGCCGGGATCGCGCTGGTATCGGTAACCGGGCGGCACACATCGACAGCGATGATGTCCGCACCCTCTTGCGCCAGTCGCAGCGCGTGACTGCGCCCCTGCCCGCGCGCCGCACCCGTGATGAATGCAACCTTGCCTTCTACCCGGCCTGCCATCGCAACCTTCTTTCGTTTTGATCGAACGATCAAACTATGAGCACCTACTGAGGTTATGTCAAGAGCAAGATTGATCATTCGATCAATGCACGACGTGTACGCCCCGTTGCCCATTCCGGCGCCCCGTAAGCGCAGTTATGGGTTGCCTCTCAGCCCACTCTCAGGTGGTACATAGCCAAACCGGCGGCCACCATCGCGGGCGTCGACCATCGGGTGCACCCTCGCCTACCTGCGCAGATTGCTGACCGGAGACCGTCCACCCACAGGAAGTTCACAGGTATATAGCTGCCCTAAGTGTGGTTAGCCATACCTATTGTTTCTTAGGTAAGTCTCAGCTAACGTCTGACCGCCGCCGCAGGGGCGGCGTATGTATTCGAAAGAGGAGATCTTCGTGCAACAAGCACTGCCATGGTCGGGCGGCGGCCGGATGAACAAGTTCGTCGTCGGCGGTATCGCGGCGCTGGGCGCCGGCGTCATCGCCGTCAACCCGATCGCCACCAGCCCGGCCCTGATCGAGGCCCAGCACCGCGCGGTCCAGCTCGTGGCCGATGCCACCGCTTCGCCTCTGGACGTCTACGGCGAGCTGTTCAACAACACCATCACGAACATCAGCACCCTAGGTGGGCAGCTCGCGGCGAACCCGTTCCCCGTCCTGAGCACGATTGCCGCGAACCAGCAGGGCTATGCCGAACAGATCGGCGCGGCCATCGAGGCCATCCCCACCACGTTCCAGAACTGGTATGAGAACGGCGGTAGAGAGGGCAGCGCCGGCAAGGTCTACGTGGCCGCCATCCAGACCGCACTGGAAGCCGGGGATTTCAACACCGCGTACGACAACTTCAACAAGTTCTTCCTGTTCGGCCTGCAGAACTCAATCCTGCCGGTCGCCAACGTACTCTTCACCATTCCCCCGAAGATGGCACAGAACTTCGCCGACGCGGTCACCGCCGTATCCAGCGCGGGCACCTTGGTGTACGGCCTTTTCCAGTCCCTGTTCGCCCCGTTGAGCGGCTCGGCGTTCGAGGCATCTAGGGTCAACGATGCGATCTCGGCAGCAGTGTCGTCGGGTGATGTGGCGGGCGCGGTCACCGCGATCGTCAACGCACCCGGCATCATCGCGAACGCGTTCCTCAACGGATTCGACTACAACGACGCCGACACCACCGAAGCGTGGTCGGGACTGTTCTCCCCCAAGGGAACCCGGGCCAGCGGCGGCCCGATCTCACAGCTGCTGATCACCATTCCGCAGAAGATCGCCGCCGCCATCACCAACACGACCGCCACGACGGCCTCCACGACCGGGGCCACTGTGGTCGCGGATGCCCTTGCACCGGTGAGTGATTCGACGACATCCGCGGCTGTCGAGACGTCGGTCACCGACCTCGGCAGCGGCACCGACGCCGCCGACGCGGCCGAGGTCGCGGCCGCGTCGACCGCAGCCACTGCGAAGACCGCCAAGGCCGCCAAGGCCGCCCTGACCGCGAAGACCACGACTGACACGGCCACCGACACCGCCGACGCGACAGCTGCGAGCACCACCGATGCGGCTGCCACGACGACAACCGAGGAGACCAAGTCGGAAGAGGCCAAACCCGCGAAGGCCGAGTCGAGCACCGACGGCAAGCCCGGCGGAAGCCGGCTGAGCTCGGCCGTCAAGAAGCTCAGCGACAAGGTCAAGGGCCCCAAGAGCAAGGCCGGCTCGTCGGACGCCGGTGACAGCTCGGCCTCCGACAAGAGCGTGTCCAAGAGCGAGAGCAAGCACGCCAAGAAGGAGTCGGGCCACAAGTCCGCAGCCTGATCACGGCACAGCACAACTGGGCCCTCTCCGCGAGGAGGGGGCCCAGTCCTGTCTGGGCGTACACGAAACTGGGCCCCACCCTTTCGGATGAGGCCCAGCTACGCGCAGCGCTATCTACTCGGACGAGGAGCTCGAGCTTCCCTTGGAGTCGCTGGAGTCCTTGGACTTGCTGGAGTCCTTGGACTTGCCGGCGTCGGTGGACTTGGCTTCCTTCGCCTTGGCCTTGGCTTCCTTGGCCTCCTTGGCCTTGGCCTGCCGGGCTTCCTTGGCCTCGCTGATCTTGGCCTTGATCCGGTCCGTGACCTTGGTCTTGCCCGTGGTCTTGGTGTCGGCGGTGACCGTCTTGGTCGCCGCCGGCGTCGTGGCGGCCTCGGTGGCGGCCGCATCGGTCGCTGCCGGAACGACACTGGCCGCAGGCGTCTCGACCTTTACTGCCTCGACAGCCGGGGTTTCGACCTTCGGGGACTCGACAGCCGGGCTCTCGGCCTTCGGGGCCTCGACGGCCGGGGCCGCTTCCTTGACCGACTCGACGACCGACTCGGTCAGCGCCGCCTTGGGCGCAACTGCGGAGACCAGCTGAGCGGAGACGCTCGTCGGCACCGCCGTCGGAGCGACCTCCGGGGTGTTGTCGATGGCATTGGCGAGGGTCTTGGGGATGTTCACCAGCAGGTTCTGCAGCAGACCCGCGACCACCCGGGCGCCTCCCTGCTCGCCGGGCTCGGCCCAGGTGAGCAGGGCCGGCCACTCGGTGTAGCCGCCGGTGCCCGTCTCGGGGTCGGGGTCGGAGTACTTGAATCCGTTGAGCGCCGCGTTGACGAGGATCCCCGGCGTGTTGACGACGGCGTTGAAGGCCCCCTGCACGTCACCGGCCGCGACGCTGGTGCTGACAGCCTCGGCGATGCGGGCGAGCTCGAACGTCGGGCCGCTGATCGTCGCGAAGGCACCCTGGAACAGGGCGCTCACGACAACACTCGAGGTGAAGGTGGCCGCGACCACCTTGGTGAAGTTCTGTGCGATCTGCTCCGGGATCCCGGCCAGGTACACGGTCCCGCCACGCGGCGTGCCCGACAGGATGAAGCCGGGAGCGGTCAGCGAACCGAAGGCGCCCTGGAACGCGTACAGCATGGAGTGGTTGAACCACCGGTATGCCTCGCCGATGTCGCCTGCCTCGAGAGCGGCCTGCGCCTGCGCCAACCGGGCCTGGCCGTTGGGGCCGTTGTACCAGTTCTGCAGGTTGGTGGGGATGGCCTCGAACGCCGCGCCGAACTTTGCCGCGTACCCCTGCTGGTTCTCCAGCACCTGACTCAGGAACGGTGCCGGATTCGCCGCGAGCGCGGCGCCCAGGGACTGGAGGTTGCCGACGGTGTTGCTGACCAGCGTCCCGTAGACGTCGACCGGCGAGGCGGTCGCATCCATCGTCGCCGTCAGGTCGTAGGCGAGGGTCTTGGCCTGCTGAACGATCGTCGAGTTCTGGGCAACCGGGGTCACCGCGATGGCGCTGGCACTGACCATTGCGACGCCGGCGATAAGGAACCGATCCTTCCGGCTCACCGCAGGGGCGGCGCCGGAGGAGAGGGCGGGAAGGGGCACGAAATCTCCTGAAAGCTGATAATTGACTGTGGAACGACCAAAAATTAGCTTAGCGTTCCCTAAATATCAATAGGTATGCCTACCCTGACTTCCGAGAGCGTAAATATGTGCTGGACAGGCCCCGGTTCCGGGGTTGCGCCGAGACGTGAACACGAACTGGGCCCCCTCTTGGAGGAGGGGGCCCAGTTTGCGTCAGCGATGAAAAGTAGTCAGAGCCAGGTGTCGGACGTGGTGGCGGTGAGGAACGCATCAAGATCGTCACGCCACTGCGCCGGGGTGTTCTTGTCCGGCTCGATCCCGGTGTACTCGCCGCGGTAGAACAGCAGCGGCCGGGGCTTGCGCTTGGGGACTTCGGACAACGAGTGCACCGCACCGAACACCACGAAGTGGTCACCGCCGTCGTGCACGGAGTGCACATTGCAGTCGATGTGGGCGAGGCTGCCGTCGATCACCGGGGAGCCGAGTTCCGAAGGACTCCAATCGATCCCGGCGAACTTGTCCGGCGCCTTGGAGCCGAACTGCGCCGACACATGCTGCTGCTTCTCGTGCAGCATGTTCACGCAGAACTTGCCACTGGCCTCGATGGCCTGCCACGCCCGCGACTGTTTGGTGGGGCAGAACAACACCAGCGGCGGGTCGAGCGACAACGCGGCAAACGACTGGCAGGCGAAGCCGATCGGCACGTCGTCGTGAAAGGTCGTGATGACCGTGACGCCGGTGCAGAACTGGCCGAGCACATTTCGGAATGTGCGCGGGTCGATTGCGGGAGCCGACATGTTTACTTGAAGCCCACGGAGAAGTCGTGGCCCCAGAGACTGATCCCGACGCTCTCCCGGGCGATCCAGCTCTCGTCCTCGACTTCGAGTCCCTCACAACCGAATTCCATGTCGAACCCACCCGGGGTCTTCATGTAGAAGGACAGCATCTTGTCGTTGATGTGCCGGCCCAGCGTCGCCGACATCTTGACGTTCCGGCGGTTGGCGCGATCCAGGCACAGGCCGACGTCGTCGGAGTTCTCCACCTCGACCATCAGGTGCACGATGCCGGTCGGGTTGGGCATCGGCATGAAAGCCAGCGCGTGATGGCGCGGGTTGCAGCCGTAGAAACGCAGCCAGACCGGATCGCCGTCGGCCGGGCGACCCGCGAGCTGCGGGGGCAGCTGCATCGAGTCGCGGAGCCTGAAGCCAAGCACGTCCTGGTAGAACGCCTGCGCTGCGGCATCGTCGTTGCAGGTCAGCACCACGTGCCCGAGGCCCTGCTCTTCGGTGACGAACTTGTGGCCGTACGGGCTGACGAACCGGCGGCCCAGGTACTGCGCACCGTAGAACGCCTCCAGGACGTTGCCGGCCGGATCGGAGAACCGGATGAAGCCCTCGACCCGGCGTTCGCGGATCTCGTCCCTGGTGCCCTCGGCGAAATCGACGCCGGCCTTGGACAGGCTCTCGCGCAGGATCTGCAGCGCAGGGGCGTCGGCAACCTCCCAGCCGGAGACCAACAGCCGGTCCTGGTCGCCGGGCACGATCACCAGGCGAGCCGCGAAATCGTCCATCCGCAGGTAGAGCGCGTCCGGGATGGACCCCTCGCCCTCAACCATGCCGAGCACTTTCACACCGAACTGGCGCCACGCGGCCACGTCGGTGGCCTCGATGCGCATGTAGCCGAGTGCCTTGATGCTCACGGTCAGCCTCCCAGGAAATCGATGGTGAGCTTGTTGAACTCGTCGAACTTCTCGACCTGAGCCCAATGTCCACACTGCCCGAAGACGTGCAGTTGTACCCGCGGAATCTGCTTGACGGCGACCAGTGCGCCATCGAGCGGATTGACCCGGTCCTCCCGGCCCCAGATCAACAGCACCGGCTGGCGCAGCTTGTACACCTCGCGCCACATCATGCCGAGCTCGAAGTCCGCACCGGCGAACGACTTACCCATCGCACGGGTAGCGGCCAGCGACTCCGGCGTGCTCGCGATCGCGAACCGCTCGTCGACCAGCTCAGGGGTGACCAGCTTCTGGTCGAAAACCATGATCCGGATGAAGGCTTCGAGGTTCTCGCGCGTCGGCTCGAAGTTGAACTTGGCGAGCGCCTTGACGCCCTCGGTCGGGTCCGGCGCGAACAGGTTGACGCTGAGTCCGCCGGGGCCCATCAGGATGAGCTTGCCCGCCCGGTCCGGGTAGTCCAGCGCGAAGCGGACCGCGGTGCCGCCGCCGAGCGAGTTGCCCAGCAGCGGGACACGGCCCGTGATCTCCAGCCTGTCGAGCAGGCCGAGCACTGCCTTGGCGCTGTAGCGGTTGTACTGCTCGTGCTCGGTGTGCTTGTCCGACAGGCCATAGCCGGGCTGGTCGATGGCCAGCACGTGGTACTTCTCCGCGAGCACGGCGATGTTGCGGCCGAAGTTCGACCAGCTGGACGCACCGGGCCCGCCGCCGTGCAGCAGCACGATGGTCTGCGCCGTCGGGTCACCGGCCTCGTGGTAGTGCAACCGCATGGCCAGATCCCCGGCCTGCACATCGGCAAAGCGCGAGGTGGATTCGAAGGTGATCTCCTGGGTGGCGGTCATGTATCAGACCATCGTGTCGGCCGGGGGCAGGCCGAACTCGTTGTTGCCGAAGATCAGGTAGGCACGCTCGGGATCGTTGGCGGCGTGCACGCGGCCGGCGTGCGCGTCACGCCAGAACCGCTGCACCGGAGCGTCATTGGACAGCGCGGTGGCCCCCGAGGCCTCGAAGAGGCGGTCGATCGAGGCGATCGACCGGCCGGTGGCTCGCACCTGATCGCGACGGGCGCGGGCCCGCAGCTCGAACGGGATCTCCTCGCCGGCGACCAGCAGCGCGTACTCTTCGGCGACGTTGCCGGACAGCTGACGCCAGGCGGCGTCGATGTCGCTGGCGGCCTCGGCGATCCGGATCTTGGCGAACGGATCGTCCTTGGCCTTCTCGCCGGCGAAGGCCGCACGGACACGCTTGCCCTGGTGCTCGACGTGCGCGTCGTAGGCGCCGTAGGCCATGCCCACGATCGGGGTGGAGATGGTGGTGGGATGGATTGTGCCCCACGGCATCTTGTACACGGGAGCGGTGTTGGTCTCGTAGCCGCCGGCGGTGCCGTCGTTCATTGCCTTGTAGGACAGGAAGCGGTGCTTGGGCACGAAAGCGTCCTTGACCACGACGGTGTTGCTGCCGGTGCCGCGCAGGCCGACCACGTTCCAGACGTCGTCGATCTTGTAGTCGCTGATCGGGATCAGGAAGCTGCCGAAGTCGACCGGCCGGCCGTCCTTGATGACCGGGCCACCCAGGAACGCCCAGGTGGCGTGGTCGCAACCCGATGACCAGTTCCAGGAGCCGTTGACGATGTAGCCGTCACCGGTCTCGGTCACCACGCCGGCACCCATCGGGGCGTAGGAGGAGGAGATCCGAACCGCGGTGTCCTCGCCCCAGACATCTTCCTGAGCCCGCTGATCGAACAGGGCCAGGTGCCAGTTGTGCACGCCGATGATGCCGGCCACCCAGCCGGTGGAACCACAGGCGCTGGCCAGCCGCCGGACCGCCTCGTAGAAGACAGTCGGGTCGCACTGCAGGCCACCCCACTGTTCGGGCTGCAGCAGCTTGAAGAAACCAACGTCTTCCAGCGCCTTCACGTTCGCATCGGGCAGCTTGCGCAGATCCTCGGTCTCCTGAGCGCGCTCACGCAGCGTCGGCAACAGTTCATCGATGCCGGCCAGAACCGCCTGCACGTCACGCTGTTCAATGGATGTCACGGAAATGCCTCCCAAGATTCGGACTGCGATAAGCGCGAGCTGACCGCCTAGACAGAGATTAGAACACGTTACGATTTGTGTCGAGTAGCGCCTTGCAATGGTGGGCTGGACCAGGGCAAGTACGTTTTTGTAACATGTTCTAGTTATGAGCGAAGAAAGGGTCCAGCCGTGACTGATGAGCCACTGGGCAGCCATGTCCTCGAACTGCAGGTGAGTGCGGTCATCGAGGAGACGGCCGATGCGCGGTCCCTGGTGTTCTGCGTACCGAGCGGTCCAGGAGACCCGGTGATCCCTTCCGAAAAACTCCGCTACGCCCCGGGGCAGTTCCTGACCCTGCGGGTACCGAGCGATCGCACCGGCTCGGTGGCCCGTTGTTACTCGCTGTCCAGCTCGCCGGTGACCGACGATCAGCTGACCGTCACGGTCAAGCGGACCGTCGACGGCTACGCGTCGAACTGGCTGTGCGACAACGCACACGCCGGGATGCGGATGCATGTGCTGGCCCCGTCCGGGACGTTCGTGCCCAAGAATCTCGACACCGACTTCCTGCTGCTGGCCGCGGGCAGCGGCATCACCCCGATGATGGCGATCTGCAAGTCCGCCCTCGCCGAGGGCAGCGGCAACGTCGTCCTCGTGTACGCCAACCGCGACGAGAACTCGGTCATCTTCGGCGCGACCCTGCGCGAGCTGGCGGCCAAGTACCCCGACCGGTTCACCGTCGTGCACTGGCTGGAGACCGTGCAGGGGCTGCCCAGCCCCGCCGCGCTGGCCGGGCTCGTCGCGCCCTACGCCGCTCGCGAGGCCTTCATCTGCGGGCCCGGACCGTTCATGGCCGCCGCCGAGCAGGCGCTGCAGCAGGCCGGTGCCGCCGACGAGCGCATCCACATCGAGGTGTTCAAGTCGCTGGACTCCGACCCGTTCGCCGCCGTGGTGATCGAAGAAGATGACAGCGACCAGGGGCCGGCCACCGCGATCGTCACGCTGGACGGCACCACCCACGAGGTCCGCTGGCCGCGCTCGGCCACGCTGCTCGACGTCCTGCTGGACAAGGGGCTGGACGCACCGTTCTCCTGCCGCGAAGGCCATTGCGGCGCATGCGCGGTACTCAAGAAGTCCGGGGACGTCGAGATGAAGATCAACGACGTGCTCGAACCATCCGATCTCGACGAGGGCCTGATCCTGGGTTGCCAGGCCACGCCGGTGTCGGATTCGGTCGAAGTCACCTACGACGAGTAACGAGCGGATACCTTTCTTGACGATGACGATCAACAGGCTCTTCGCAGCGAGCGCGGCGGCGGTGCTGACCGCGGCTGCGCTGACCCTCCCGGCGTCGGCCTCGGCCGCCGCGAACTCGGCCGTCACCTCGGTTCCCAGCCCACAGGGCGACATCGAGATGCACGTCAGCGCCGACTGCGCGGGCACACAGTGCACGTTCAACACTCAGGCCAACCTGCTCACGCCGGACGGCCCCATCGGTTTCCCGGGTGACGCGTGGGCGCGGCAGACCATCACGCTGCGCAGCACCAACAAGGACACCTGGCAGGAGGCCTCCTACAGCGCGCCGGCCGGAATGCCCAGGGAGATCAAGGGCTCCAACCACGACAACGTGCTGTCGAAGCTGTACCGGTCGGTCAACAAGGTCGAGATCTCGGCGACCTACTTCGGCGGCGGACCGCTCGAGCGATTCCGCGTCGAGGGCGTGTCGACCCCCACCGAGTGGCGGACCGGCCAGCCCAACACGAAGGACCAGTTCATCATCTGCTCAGTGATCCAGGTGGTCTTCGGAGGGGTCAACCTGACCACGCCGACCGCCTGCACCCAGACCGGCTTCTGACATGTGCCTGTCCACGAGCTTGCGCCACCGGCGGTGCCGGTAGGCGTAGATCCCGCGGGCAAGCATCACCACCACGGAAGTGAGCCGGCCGGCGTCGATCTCGACGGTGTCGCTGTACCGGCACGACTCATCGGTGACCGGTTCGACGTGCAGGGTGTGGTCCCACGAGCGCAGCACCCCGCCGTACTCGTGGGTGCGGATCGTGCGGGTGCCGTCGTCGACCGCGAGAACCTCGATGGTGTGCCGGTAGGCCGGGATCAGGTGGAAGGCGAACAGCCAACCGGTGCCCTGGTCTCCGGCCTTGAACGGTTCGGTACGGCCGGCCAGAGCCGGCACGCCGAACAGACCGCGGCAGACGTAGAGAAATGTCGGGACCTGCTGCATGGCCTGCCACACCCGTTCGGTGTCGGCGGGCAGAATCGTTTCAACGTGGATGCGCTGCATGTCACCAATTTTCGAGAGCCGCGCAGCGGCTGACTACTCGCTTTTCGCGCGGAGGCGACGATGACCCCGACCGACCGATTCCGGCCCCGTAAGCAGCCCAGACAGCAACGCGCCGTCGAAACCCGGCAGGCCATCCTCGACGCGGCGGCTCGCATTTTCGCCGAGTACGGGTACGCCGCGGGCACCACCAACCGCATCGCCGAAGCAGCGGATCTGTCGATCGGCTCGCTGTATCAGTACTTCCCGAACAAGGACGCGATCCTGTCGGCGCTCACCGACGCACATGTCGACGCCGGTGCGGCGCTGCTGCGCGAGCGCACGGCCGAAGGCCTGCCCGAGTCACTCGAAGACCTGCTTCGGCTGTTCGTCCGGGCGACCATCGACAACCACCGCGATGACACCCGCCTGCACCGCGTGCTGTTCGAAGAGGCTCCTCGATCGCCGGGCCTGCTGAACCGGCTGCACCACACCGAAGAGGACGCCGTCAGCGCGGCAAAAGCCTTGCTGGACAGCCACTCCGACGTGGCGGTGGTCGACACCGCATTCGCGGCACGCATGGTGGTCGCGACCGTCGAGTCGCTGACACACCGGCTACTGGCCTGCGATAAGCCCGCCGATGCCGAACAACTCGAGGACGGCATCGTCGCGATGCTGGCGGGTTACCTACGGGGCTAGCGCGGCAGGCCGAGCAACCGCTCACCGGCGACGGTCAGCAGGATCTGCTCGGTGCCACCGGCAATCGTCAGGCAGCGCGTGTTGAGGAAGTCGTGCACCTCGCGGTTGCGCACCACACCGCCGCCGTCGGACAGTTCCAGCCGGAACTCCGCCAGCGTCTGGCGGTAGCGCACACCGATCAGCTTGCGGGCGCTGGCCTGCGCGCCGGTGTCCTGACCGCTGACCGCCAGCTGGGCGATCCGCTGATCCAGCAGAGAGCCCACCTGAGCCGTCAGGATCAACCCGCCGAGGCGGTCCAGATCGGCCGGGTCCACGTCCGGCTTGGCGCCGAGGGTGCGGAGCAGTTCCTCCATCGGATTGCCCAGCGCGGTCCCGCCGGCCATCGCCACCCGCTCGTTGGCCAGCGTGGTGCGGGCCAGCCGCCAGCCGTCGTTGACGGTGCCCACCACCATCTCGTCGGGCACGAACACGTCGTCGAAGAACACCTCGTTGAACAGTTCGTCACCGGTGATCTCGCGCAGCGGGCGGATCACGATGCCCGGCGTCTTCATGTCGATCAGGAAGTAGGTGATGCCTTTATGCTTCGGGGCGTCGGCGTCGGTGCGCGCCAGGCACACGCCCCAGTGCGCCTTCTGCGCGGCCGAGGTCCACACCTTCTGGCCGGTCAGCTTCCAGCCCGGCTCACCGTTCGGACCTTCCGCGCGAACAGCTTTCATGCGCAGGGCGGCCAGGTCGGAGCCGGCACCCGGCTCGGAGAACAGCTGGCACCAGGCCAGGTCACCGCGCAGCGTGGCCGGTACGAACTGGTCGATCTGTTCGGGGCTGCCGTGCTCCAGGATGGTCGGCACCGCCCACCAGCCGATCACCAGATCCGGGCGCTCCACCTCGGCCGCGGCGAGCTCCTGGTCGATCAGCAGCTGCTCGGCCGGAGATGCGTTGCGGCCGTAGGGACGTGGCCAGTGCGGGGCCAGCAGCCCGGACTCGGCCAGGGCCACCTGGCGCTTCTCCACCGGCAGCGCGGCCACCTCGGTGACCGCGGCACTGATCTCCGGGCGCAGACCCGCCACCGAGTCCAGATCGATACGCAGCTCACGCCGCACGCCCTGCTGGGTCAGTGCGGAGACCCGGCGGATCCACCGGCGCCTGCCACCGAGTGCATGCGAAATCCCATATGCGCGGCGCAGATACAGATGCGCCTCGTGCTCCCAGGTGATGCCGATACCGCCGAGCACCTGGATGCAGTCCTTGGCGTTGACCTCGGCGGCGTCGATGCCCGCGGCGGCCGCGACCGCGGCGGCGACCGACAGCTGCGAGTCATCGGATTCGGATACCGCGCGCGCCGCGTCGGCCGCCGATACCGAAATCTGCTCGGAGCGCAGCAGCATCTCGGCACACATGTGCTTGATCGCCTGGAAGCTGCCGATCGGCTTGCCGAACTGCTCACGCACCTTGGCGTACTCGGTGGCGGTCTGCAGGGTCCAGCGCGCCAGCCCGGCGGCCTCGGCTGCCAGCACGGTCGCGGTGATGTCCTCGAACCGCTGCCGCGAGACCTCGAGCACCTGTGCGGGCGCCGAATCGAGCACGACCCGGGCCAGTGGCATCGAGAAGTCGGTTGCGGTGAGCAGTTCGACACTCACGCCGGCGGCGCCCCCGTCGACCAGAACCACGCGGTCGCCGGCAGGCAGCAGCAGCACCCCGGCGGCGTCGGCGCCCAGGACGTACTCGGCGGTGCCCGACACCTTGTCGCCATCGAGACTCAGGTCGGCACTCAGCGCCGCACCGGCGGTGCGCTCACCCGAGATCAGGCCCTCGAGCAGGGCCTCATCGGTCACGACCAGGGTGGCCAGGGCCGTGGTGGCCACCGGGCCGGGCACCAGCGCGGCGGCGGCCTCGTCGACCATCGCGCACAGGTCCTCGACCGTGCCGCCGGCCCCGCCCTGCTCCTCCGGAACGGCAACGCTGAAGATCCCTAGTTCGGCGAGACCCTGAAACGGCCTGCGCCATGCATCGGCATCATGTTCGCCCTCGCGGACGGCGGTAGCGGTAGCAGCTGCAGCCGCCCAGCTACGCACCAGGTCACGGGCGGCAAACTGCTCGTCGGTGATCGTCGCAGACGCGCCGGACATGGTGGACCTCCTAGCCCCTCAAGCGAGAAGTCCGTGCTTCCCACTAGAACGTGTTCTAATGGTGACAGTGTTCGACCGTCAAGTCGACCCGCATCACAGCAGGACACGTCCGTGTGTTTACCGGCGCGGAGGTGCGTAGAAGGAGATCGCCGTGCGTATCGTTTTCGATGAGGTACGCGCCGAGAGGGGGCCACACACCGCATGTCCAGCGCACCACAGCAGGCAGGCAGCGAATCGTCCGGGTCGGACACCCGACCGCGTGAGGTTCTGAACGTGGCAGTCCTCGCCGAATCCGAACTCGGCTCCGAAGCACAGCGGGAGCGCCGCAAGCGCATCCTGGACGCGACCCTGGCCATCGCCTCCAAGGGCGGCTACGAAGCCGTCCAGATGCGCGCCGTGGCCGAGCGCGCCGATGTTGCCGTCGGCACGCTCTACCGCTACTTCCCCTCCAAGGTCCACCTCCTGGTGTCCGCCCTCGGCCGGGAGTTCGAGCGCATCGACGCCAAGACCGACCGCGCCGCACTCGCCGGCGGCACCCCCTATCAGCGGCTGAGCTTCATGGTCGGCAAGCTGAACCGGGCCATGCAGCGCAATCCCCTACTCACCGAGGCGATGACGCGGGCCTTCGTCTTCGCCGACGCATCCGCCGCGGGCGAGGTCGACCACGTCGGCAAGCTGATGGACTCGATGTTCGCCCGGGCCATGAGCGACGGCGAGCCGACCGAGGACCAGTACCACATCGCCCGGGTCATCTCGGACGTGTGGCTGTCCAACCTGCTGGCGTGGCTGACCCGGCGGGCCTCTGCCACCGACGTCAGCAAGCGACTCGACCTGGCCGTGCGGCTGCTGATCGGCGCCGAGGACAAACCTAAGATCTAGCGGGTGAGCCTTCCCGCCGACCTTCAGGACGCACTGACCCGGGCCGCAAAGGTCCCCCGGCTGCTCATCACCTCGGATTTCGACGGCACCCTGGCCCCGATCGTCAACAACCCCGCCGACGCGCGCCCGCTGCGCGAGGGCGCCGAAGCGCTCGTGGCGCTGTCGCAATGTCGTGACACTTCGACCGCCCTGATCTCCGGCCGCGCGCTGGAGGTGCTGCGGGAGCTGTCCGGGATGCCCGCGGCCGTGCACATGGTCGGCAGCCACGGCGCCGAATTCGACTCCGGATTCGCCCATCCCATCGACCGTGCCCTGCTCGACCGGATCGCCACCGAACTCACCGCGATCGCCGCGACCCGACCGGGCGTGACCGTCGAACTCAAACCCGCGAGCGTGGCCCTGCACGTCCGCAACGCCGAACCCGGCGACGCCGAAGCCGCGTCCGCGCAGGCACTCCGATCCGCACAGGCGTGGGATGCGCAGCTGACCAAGGGCAAGGCCGTGCTCGAGTTCGCGGTGATCACCACCGACAAGGGCGAGGCGATCGACATCCTGCGCGATCAGCACCGCGCGTCGGCGGTGATCTACTTCGGCGACGACGTCACCGACGAGAAGGCGTTCCGCCGGTTGCGCGAAGGCGACGTCGGCGTCAAGGTGGGACCGGGCGAGACCCTGGCCGGGTACCGGGTCGACGAGCCCGAAGACGTTGTGGCAGCGCTGAAGTACCTGTTGCGGGCGCGCGCGGCGAACTAGGCCGGCGGGCCCGACGTCCGCCCGCGCACCACCTCGGTGGGGAGCACGTCGATCACCGGAAGCCCCGACCGCGGCGGATTGTGCAGCAACTCGCCGGCGCGCCGTCCCTTGGCCAAACTGGACTGCACCACGGTGGACAGGCCGCGGCGCAACGCCTCCGGCACCCCGTCGAAACCCGTCACCGTCATCTCCCCCGGCACGTAGATACCGCGGGAGCGCAGATAATCCATGGCCGACAGGGCCAGCACGTCGGCGGTGCACATCAGCGCGGTGATGCGGGGATTGGCGTCCAGCGCCACCTCGGCAGCCGCCCCTCCGGATGTCGGTAGATGGTCGTAGCTCTCCACCACGGTCAGCCTGTCCGGTGCCAGTCCGGCGGCCGTCATCGCGTCGTACACACCGTGAATCCGCTCGCGCTGCACATGGAAATGCGGCGACAACACCCGATCCGGATCTGCCAGTGCGGGTTTCGTGCCGCCGTGCGGCCAGTCGCGGCCCAGCCGCATCGTCAGCAGGCCGATGTCGCGATGGCCCAGATCCAGCACATGTTCGGCCAGCCTCCGCATCGCGCCGCGGTCGTCGATGCTGACCCGGGACACCCCGTGAACGTCCTTGGGCTGATCCACCACCACGACCGGCAACTGACGCTGACGCACCACCGGCAGATACGGATCGTCGTCGGAGGCCGAGTACACCACGAACCCGTCGACGCCCGCCGCGAGCACCGCCGCCGAACCGTCCTCGAAACTGCGGTTGGGCCCGATCGCCACCAGGAGCAGCCCCTGCCCCACCGCTTCGCAGGATTCGGCAAGTCCGGCAACGAAATCCAACGCGGCGGGATCACTGAACGAGTAGTTGAGCGCCTCGGTGATGATCAACCCCACAGCGCCGGCCTTGCGGGTCCGTAACGAGCGCGCCACCGGGTCCGGCCCGGCATAGCCCAGCCTCTTGGCCGCATCGAAGATCCGGTCGCGAAGCTCGGCGGACAACTGGTCAGGTCGGTTGTAGGCGTTGGAGATGGTGGTGCGAGAAACCTTCAGTTCGGCCGCCAACGAAGCCAGGGTGGCCCGCCGTGGCGGGTGGGGACTCCTTGGCATGCTTTCCGAGGCTAGTGGATTGCTGAATTCCTCACCCGGTCAACCGTCCAGACCGCCAGCCAGAATCCGCAGGCGATCGTGACGATCACGAAGCTCGGCGGCATGTTGAAGATTGCGGACACCGCCAGCCCGGCCCACACCGAGATGACGCTGATGCCGGTCGAGATCGCCATCGCGAGGATCGGCCGGGCCGTCACCATGATTGCCGTGGCAGCCGGGGTGACGACGAGCGCGAACAACAGCAGAGTGCCCACGGCCAGCACCGCCATCGTCACCGCGATCCCCAGCAGGACCATGAACAAGACCGACAGCACGCGTACCGGCACCCCTTTGGCCTCGGCCACCTGCGGGTTGACGGACGCGAACAGCAATGGGCGGAAGACGAATACGACCGTGGCGGCCAACAAGAGCAGCAGCGCGGTGAAGTTCAGCAACTGCTGATGCGTGATGGCCAGCAGGTTGCCGAACAACACGTTGGTCAGCGTGGACGAGTTCTTCGTCGCCAACGAGTTGAAGAACAGACCGAAACCGGTGGCCAGGGCCAGCACCGTGCCGGTGGCAACCTCGCGATCGTGGGCCCGGCTGCCCAGCGCCCCGATCACCAGGGCCCCGCCGACGCAGAACGCCAACAGGCCCATCCCGACCGGAAGCCCGAGCAGCGCCGCACCGGTGGCGCCGGGTAGACCGATGTGGGCCAGAGCGTGGGCGGCGAAAGCGGTGTTGCGCACGATGACGAAATAGCCGATCAGCCCGGCGGCCAGCGCCACCAGCGTGCCGCCGATCAACGCATTCCGCATGAATGCCGAAGTCAGGATCTGCCACCAGTTGTGCTGATAGCCCATCGCGAATGTGCCCGCAGCCTGCAGACCCGCCGACATCACACGCTCCTCATGTACATCTGCCCCAGCGGGGTGTGGGCCACCTGCACCTTGGTGCCGTACAGGTGGGTCAGCAACTCGGCATCCACCACCTCGTCGATGGCAGCGTGGTGGGCGTGCCCGTCGAGCAGATAGATGGCGCTGTCGAGCACACTCAGCAGCGGGTTGAGGTCATGGGCGACAACGAGGATCGTCACGCCCAGGTCCTGGTTGAGCCGGGCCAGCAGCTGCACGATCTCGTGCTGGTTGCGAAGGTCGAGCGCGGCCAACGGTTCGTCGAGGATCAGCATCTTCGGATGTCCGACAAGGGCATTGGCCAGGGCGATGCGCTGACGTTGCCCTCCGGACAGTTCCGAGAGCCGCATGTTGGCGAACCCGGTCGCCTCGACCCACGCCAGGGCCTCGTCGACCCGGGCCCGGTCGGCGGCCGAGGTTCGGGTGAAGCCCCACCGCCGTCCGGTGAGCCCGAGGGTCACCGCGCCCCGGGCCCGGATGGCCTCGCCCGCGCCTGCGGCGTAATCCTGCGGGACGTAGCCGATCAGGTCGTTGTGCTCACCGGGTGCACCGCCGAGCACCCGCACCGAACCCGACGCCGCGGGCAGCAGGCCCAGCATGACCTGCAGCATCGTCGACTTGCCCGACCCGTTGGAGCCGATCAGCGCGACGATGCCACCGGTCGGGATCTCGAAGGTGCCCTCCGACCAGATCAGCCGTCCTCCGCGCACGGCACTGACGTCGTCGAAGACAAGGGCGGGTTGAGACTCGGTGCTACTGCTGGACACCGAGAGCCTTGGCAAGGGCGGTCAATTGGTTCACCTGCCAAGCCTCGAACGAATCCGCTCCCGGCGCCACCGTTTCGGTGACATCGACAACCGGGATTCCCGCGCTCTCGGCGGCGGCCCGGATCTGCTTGGGCAGCGAGCCCTCGGTCTGGGTGTTGTAGATCAGCACGTCGACGCCGCGGTCGGCGAGCAGACGCAGGAACGCGTCCAGGTCGGCCGGCGACGGGTCGGTCTCGTTGGACGACGCGGCCTGGTAGCCCGCGGGTGTCGCATTGACCAGGCCGACCGCGGCCGCCATGTCGTCGAACACCGTTTCGGTGGCGGCGTAGCGCTTACCGGTGGCCTTGGCCTTGATGTCGGTGATCAGCTGTTGGTAGGGCTGCATCGAGGTGGTGAACTCGGTGCGGCGCTGCGCGAAGTAGTCGCGCGCGTCGGGAGCCAACTGGCCCAGTTCCTCGGTGATGGTGTCGGCGACGCCGTTCACCGCAGCGGGGCTGTACCAGGCGTGCGGGTTGTTCGAGTGCTCGTGGGCATGCCCCCCGTCCGCGTCGCCGTGGTCATGGTCATGGTCATGGTCGTCATCGCCCGCCCCGATCGCGGAGACGACGACGGCGTCCGGCGCCGTGCTCTGGGCCAGTTTGGCGGCCCACTCGTCGTAGTGCCCACCGTTGATGACCACCAACTGCGCGCCCTGGAACTTGGCCGCATCCGCGGGCGAGGGCTCGAAGTCGTGCGGATCGACCGATGACCCGGCCAGCACCGTGGTCACCTTGGCGCAGTCACCGCCCAGCGCGGAGACGATGTCGCCCCACTGGTCGACGCTGACGACCACGTTGACCGGCGTGGTCACGCAGTTCCCCGCGGACTCGGGCTGCTTGGCCTCATCGGAGCCGCAAGCGGCCAGGGCGAATGGGGTGGCCAGCAGGAACGCGGTGGCCACGGCGCGGAGATTCATGGGCGAGAGCACGGCGATAACGATAACCGTTTGCATTAGCGGATGCACGCCCGGATGATGATTTATTGAAAATCGTTTTCATTAAGGAGTGCGATGTCCGATTTGCTGCCCGTCACCGTGTTGTCCGGCTTCCTCGGCGCCGGGAAGACCACGCTGTTGAACCACATCCTGGCGAACCGGGACGGCAGGCGCGTCGCCGTGATCGTCAACGACATGAGCGAGGTCAACATCGACGCCGCGCTCATCGCCGGGCAGGGGCACCTCGACCGCACGGAGGAGAAGCTCGTCGAGCTGACCAACGGCTGCATCTGCTGCACCTTGCGCGAGGACCTGGTGGAAGCCGTCGGCGCGCTGGCGCGACAGAACCGGTTCGACCAGTTGGTGATCGAGTCGACAGGGATCTCCGAACCCATGCCCGTCGCGGCCACCTTCAGCTGGGAATTCGAGGACGGCTTCAGCCTGGGCACACTCGCGCGGCTGGACACACTGGTGACCGTCGTCGACGCGTCGACCTTCCTGACCGAGTTGGCCCGGGGCGAAGCGCTGGCCGAGCGCGAGATGACGGCGGGTCCGGGCGATGCCCGCAGCATCGCCGACCTGCTCACCGATCAGGTGGAGTTCGCCGACGTCATCCTGCTCAACAAGACCGACCTGGTCAGCCCGGCAACCCTCGACACCGTCCAAACACTGCTGCGCAGGCTGAATCCGACCGCCAAGCTGATCCGGACCGACCATGGCGTGGTCGACATCGGCGAGGTGCTGGGCACCGGGCTGTTCGACCCGGAGGCCGCCGCCCAGACCCCGGGCTGGGACGAGGAGATCGCCGACGGGCACACACCCGAAACCGAGGAGTACGGCATCAGCTCGATGACCTTCCGCTCCGACCGGCCGTTTCACCCCCAGCGCCTCGGTGACGCGCTCGGTCAGGTCACAAGGGTGTTGCGCAGCAAGGGATTCTGCTGGATCGCCAGCCGCCCGACGATCGCCGCCATCTGGTCACAGGCCGGGCCGAACCTGGCGATCGAGCCCGCGCAGTACTGGTCGCGCACCGAGATCGCACCGGGTCAGGAGATCGTGTTCATCGGGATCAAGCTCGACCGGGACAACATCCACCGGCTACTCGACGGGGCCCTGCTGACCGATGCGGAACTGGCCGAGGGCGAACGGGCCTGGGCCGGCTATCCCGATCCGCTGCCTGCCTGGAACGTCACTCACGCACACTGACGGGCTTACGCCCCCACACCGAGTACATCGTCGGTGACCGGTAGACGAACGTCGGGTCCGCCATGGCCCGACGGGCGTCGGCCAGGACCGACTCGGTGACGACCCCGCCGTCGATCATGACGTCGTCGAGCTTTGCGAAACTCTCCACGAGAAATCCTGATTTCACGCTTCCGCCCTGCTCCGTCGTCGAGCCGACGTCGTTGCCCCTGGCGTCCAGGCCCAGCTCGTCGACGTGGGCCGGCAGGCGTGCGCCGTAGTGCAGATCCATCACCCCTGCGGCGACCAGAAACTCGTGACGCGCGCGCAGGTAGGTATGAAAGCCCGCCGTCGACGGGTGATCCGGGGTGAGTGATCGGGCGGTGCTGTAGTCGGGCTCCTCGACCACCAGCCAACCTCCCGGCCGCAGCGCGGCCACCATGCGGCGCAGTACCGCGGGCGGATCGGCCATGTGCACCATCAGGACGCGGCAGTGCACGAGGTCGTATGCGGCCGGCTCGATCTCGTCACGGGTGATGTCGCAGCGACGTACCTCGATCCCCAGCGCGGGCAGGTCGTCCAGGAACCTCGGATCCAGGTCGACGGCGACGACATGGCCGGTGGGTCCCACGCGGCCGCCGAGCCACCGTGCGACCGATCCCCCTCCCGCGCCGACTTCTAGACAACGCCAGCCCGGACCGACCCCGATGGTGTCGAAGGTGCGGATGGTCCGTGGATCGCCCAGTGCTTCCAGCCGCTGCAGGCGCTCCCGCTCCTGCGTCGCTTCGTAGTCTGCGGCGAAGTACCGCCCGTCCGCGTCGGCATCGATCGCCATACCGACATTCTCGACTATTCCACCGGCTAGTGCGTATGGCCTACCGCGCCGCTGAGCTCGTTGGGTGCCTTATCCAGCGTTGTCGACGTGCCGACGTCGCCGGATTCGATGTCGACGGTGTGCACCTGCCTGGTGGCGGGGTCGGTGACGAACACGTCGTGGCCGCGGACGAACAGGCTCGGCCTGGGCTGCTGCCAGTCATCGGGCTCGGTCCACGGCTCGGTCACCGCGATGGTTTTCACGGTGCGCCCGGAAACCGGGTCGACGACATGGAGCTTGCCGTCGGTGCCCAGGATGAGCGCTTCGGCGTGCGGACCGCGCGCCAGTGACCGGAAGGAGTAGCTGACCGTCTGCGGCAGGGGTATCAGCCGCAGCTGATTGCTCGCGGTGTCGATCAGGGCGAACCGGTTGGGCCGCTCCAGTTCGGCATCGGGATCGACCTTGTAGTCGCCCAGCGCCACCGGTGAGTCCTCATGTCCGCGAACCGTTCCCACCCGGCCGTATGCGTCCGGGGCGGCGATCTTGGCGAAGGCACCGTCAGAGAATGTCAATGCGCCGTTCTCACAGCCGAATACGACAGTGGAGGTATCCACGACCGTTTCCCCATGGATACCCGGGCACTCAGCACTGCGGGCGATCTCCCGGTCCGAGGCGTCGAAAGCGACTGCACCGCTGCGTTCGTCGGAGTCACCTTCGGTACGCACCCAACTCCCGTCGTCGAGCACCACGGCGACACCGTGGTGCGGCTGTGGCGCTTTCATGCCTCTCATCCGCGGTACGGCAGCGGTGAGATTGTGCGGATCGAGCACGGTGATCTCACCGGACCCGTCGGCGAACAGCACGGTGTGTTCACCGTGGGCGACGACGTGACCGGGATCGTCGGCCACGAAGGTGGTGTCGGTCAGCTCCCCCGCCGACGCGTCGAGCAGCCGGAAACCCTCGCCCGTGGACACCAACAGGTGCGAATCGTCGCCGGCCGGGTTGACCCGCAGGAACCCCTCCAGCGGGATGTCGGCCTTGACCTGCAGGCTGTTGCCGTCCAGCACGTAGAGCCCACCGTCGTAGGTGACCACCAGCGGATCGGGTATCGGCTCGCGTGCCGTCTGCTGCGTTTCGCCGCCGCCGCAACCGGTCAGCGCTGCCGCGAGCGCACCGGCCAGGACGAAGACCTTCGATGGATTCGGCATTCGTTCTCCTTGCTTGTTGATCGGAATCACCAGCCCGCGGCCACCAGGAAATCCGGGATGACGTTCGTCCGGTGCGTGCGCTCGACCCGTAGGCCGTTCGCGTAGTCGACTTCGTGTACTGCCCTCGCCGTCGCGTCGTTCACGTAGGCCCGTCCTGCACCGACCTCGATCACCGGCGTGCCGACCGGAGCGGCGAGCAGTTCGAGGCGGCCGGCGTGTACGCCTGCCGCCACATCAAGGGCATGCAGAACGCCGTCTTGAGTCACCGCCAGGACGGTGGTGCCGCCTGCGGTGTTCACCGCGACCACGCCGGGCAGCCGCATCGACGCCCACCGGCGGCCGTCGAACAGCCACACCTCATCACCGGCCACGGCCGCCAGCGAATTCCCGTTCCTGCGATAGCCGAACGGCCCCAACGGCTCCCGGGGCCGGATCGGTCCGAAAGCGATGCTCTCGGTCACCAGCGCTCCGCCCCGGCTGGAGATCTTCAACGCACCGTCACGGCAACCGAGCACGACCGCCCGGCGGAGTGCCACCGCGTCGCTGACCGCCGGGCAGTCTCCGAGCACGGCGGCCTGTTCGGCGACCGTGCTGACCGGTCCCCGATCGGAGACCGTCACCAGGTCATCCCCCAATGCGACTGCAGCCAGCGCTTTGTCAGACCCCTGCGCGACGGCCGAGGATGTGACCTCACCGCGCGCGAAGGCGTCCCGATCCAGCGCTACGACCGCACCGTCAGCGCGGCGGGCGACGGCCAGCGCACCATGGCCCCGTACCGCGGCGACCCGCCCGTCGATCCGCCCCACCACGGCCGGTGGTCCGTCATAGAAATGCGAATGGTCGCCGTGGTCGAACGTCCACGCCCCGCCGTCCAGGATCGTCAGCCCGGCATCGCCGTGCAGGTAGCCGTACCGCCCGTCGCCACTCACGGCGTCGACGCGGCCGAGCTGCCCCAGCCCGGTCTCGACAGAGTCCGCGACATCGAGCACTGCGCCGGCCCCGGTTTGCCGCTCCACCAGGATCAGCCGCGTCACCGGCCGATCCGCTTCCCGGGGCGTCGCAGGCTGCCGGGGATCCGGCGCGGTGGAGCACCCGGCGATCAGGAGGGCGACGAGCGCCATCACCAAGGCCCTGTTCAGCACCCCAAACTCTTATCATTAATGACATTCATTTTCAATAAGGGATCGTGCTCGGCATGCCCGAGGGCCCACCTAAGCTCGACCCGTGTCTGAGCACGCCTTCAACCCCGACGAGCGCCGCGCCGTCTACCGGGCCATCGCCGAACGCCGGGACATGCGCCGGTTCGTCCCCGGCAGCACGGTGCCGCCCGAGGTCCTCGGCCGGCTTCTGCAGGCCGCCCACGCGGCGCCGAGCGTCGGCCTGATGCAGCCGTGGCGGTTCATCCGGATCACCGACGATGCGCTGCGCGGCAAGATCCACGCCCTGGTCGACCAGGAACGCATCCACACCGCCGACGCACTCGGCTCGCGCGGCGACGAATTCCTGGCGCTCAAGGTCGAAGGCATCCTCGACTGCGCCGAGCTGTTCGTCGTCGCCCTCGGCGAGAACCGCGACCGGCACATCTTCGGCCGCCGGACCCTGCCCCAGATGGACCTGGCCTCGGTGTCCTGCGCCATCCAGAACATGTGGCTGGCGGCGCGCGCCGAGGGCCTCGGCATGGGCTGGGTGTCGATCTTCGAGCCGCTGCCCCTGGCCCAGTTGATGGGCATGCCCGCCGACGCCGAGGCCGTGGCGATCCTGTGCCTGGGCCCAGTACCCGAATTCCCGGACCGGCCGGTGCTGGAGATCGAGCACTGGACCGTTGGGCGCCCGCTGCCCGAATTCGTGGCCGAGAACGGCTGGCCGAGCGAGGCGTCGCCTTAGGCTGGACGGATGGCCGCCTCCGTCGATCTCAATGCCGATCTCGGTGAGAGCTTCGGAGCGTGGAAACTCGGTGACGACGAAGCCATGCTCGGCCTGGTCACCAGCGCCAACGTGGCCTGCGGATTCCACGCCGGAGACCCGGCACTGCTGCTGCGCACGTGCCGCGAGGCCGCGGCGCGGGGGGTACGCGTCGGCGCCCAGGTGAGCTACCGGGACCTGGCCGGCTTCGGCAGGCGCTTCATCGACGTCACCCCCGAGGACCTGACCGCCGACGTGATCTATCAGATCGGCGCGCTGCAGGCCATCACCCATGCCGCGGGTACGACGGTGACCTACGTGAAACCCCATGGCGCGCTGTACAACACGATCGTCAGCCATCCCGAACAGGCAGCCGCCGTCGCGGCCGCGGTGGCCGCGGTGGACGCGGGCCTACCGGTGCTCGGCCTGTCGGGTTCAGCGTTCTTCGAGGAGGCAGGGCGGCGCGGGCTGCGCACCGTCGCCGAGGCCTTCGCCGACCGCGCCTACCAACCCGACGGCACGCTGGTATCCCGCCGCGACCCCGGCGCCGTGCTGCATGATGCTCCGGAGATCGCCGAGCGAGTCGCGGGCATGGTGATGAGGCTGCAGGTCACCGCGGTGGACGGATCCGTCATCCCTGTCACGGTGGAATCTGTTTGTGTACACGGTGATTCACCCGGAGCCGTCCAGATCGCCACGGCGGTGCGCGAGCGCCTGTCCGCTGAAGGGGTCACTCTGAGCGCCTTCTGCTGACAGGTTCGCCTGGCATGATGGCCGCGTGGTGGCGAACCCGGCGGTGATGCGGTGGCGGCCGAGTTCCATGCAGGTTCTCGTGGCCGGGATCATCGCGTTGGCATTGGCCGGCACCACCCTGCGTGGGATCGTCGAAAACACGCCCGACGTGGCGACGGCAGCCACGGTGTTCTGCGGTGTGTTCGTCCAAGCACTGCCGTTTCTGGCGCTCGGCGTGGTGATCAGCGGGCTGATCGCGGTCTTCGTGACGCCCGAGCGCCTGGCCCGCTGGCTGCCCCGGCGTCCCGGCGCGGCCATCTTGGCCGCCGGCATCGGCGGCGCGGCATTGCCCGGCTGCGAATGCGGTTCAGTGCCGGTGGCGCGCAGGCTTTTCGGCGACGACGCCGAGGACGGCACCGTGGGCGCGGCGGCGCTGACCTTCATGCTGGCGGCACCTGCCATCAACCCCGTCGTGCTGGTGGCCACCGCCGTCGCGTTCCCCGGGCACCCGCAGATGGTCGCCGCCCGGTGCGCGGCATCACTGCTCACCGCACTGATCATGGGCACACTCTGGGCCAGGTTCGGCAGCCCGGAGTGGATCACCCGCCGGCTGCCCAGGCCACACCACGGCGAGGGTTCACGGTGGGCGGTCTTCACCGAAGCCGCACGCCACGATTTCCTTTCAGCGGCCTCCTATCTGGTTGTGGGCGCGGCGGCCGCGGCGGCCCTGCACGTGTTGGTTCCGACGTGGGTGTACGAGCACCTCGCGGGCCAGATCGCGCTGGGGGTGATCACCATGGCGGCACTGGCGGTTGTGCTGGCGTTGTGTTCGGAGGCGGACGCGTTCGTCGCGGCCAGCCTCACCATGCTGCCGCTGCTGCCGCGGCTGGTGTTCCTGGTCGTCGGGCCGGCCGTCGACATCAAGCTGTTCGCGATGCAGGCCGGCATGTTCGGCCGCGCGTTCGCCGTCCGGTTCGCACCCACCACCTTCGTGGTCGCCACGGTGGTGGCGACGGGCATCGGCCTGCTGATCCTGGGGCCACAGTGAGCCGCGAAACCGAGAACGCTCTGCTGCTGCTGATCGGGGTCAGTACCGCGATCATCGCCGTCTCCGGCGCCTACACCCGGTACGTCAAGCCGGGACTGCTGCCGTACCTGGTGGCGACCGCGGTGTTGCTGATCGCGCTGGCGCTCGCCGCGATCGTGCGGGATATCCGGCACGGCCGCCGCGAAGGCGGTCCGGACGACGCGCATGATCATCCGCACTCGCCCGGCGTCGCGTGGCTGTTGCTCATCCCGATCGCGCTGCTGGCCTTCGTCGTGCCCCCGGCGATCCGTCCCGACGCCGCGTCGGTGACCGCGGTGTCCACCGATGTGCTGCGCCGTCCGTTCCCACCCCTACCCGACGGCACCGCTCCGGAGATCTCCCTGCCCGACGCACTGATCCGTGTGGCACAGGACTCCGCGGGCACCCTGGACAACCGCACGATCACCGTCACCGGGTTCACCATGCGCGACGGCGACCGCAGCGACCTGGCCCGGGTGGTGATCATCTGTTGCGCGGCCGACGCTCAGCTGGCCCGCATTCGTCTCTCCGGACCGGCAGCGGCACAGGTGGCCGGCTACCCGGACGACACCTGGATCAAGGTGGTGGGCACGATCCCTGCAGGGCAAAGCGATTCGAGCCGACGGGCCATCCCGACGATGACGGCCCTGAGCGTGACCCGCACCGATCCCCCGGCGCGTCCCTACGCCTACTGACGCCTGAGCCCGCAATCACCGCACTTCGATCCGCCCGGCACCCGGTAGTACAGGCAACAGCTGCGTCGGCGGAACGCCCACCCGGTCAGGTCGCCCGTGCCGGTCAGGTGCCCGGTGGCCAACAGCGATTCGGTGACTCCGCGGATATCGTCACCCAATTCCGGCCGAGCCCGCGCCAAATCGGCCGCCGCCGCGACCAGGGCCGCCGCGGCATTGCCGTAGAGCAGACGCGGCGCCATCTTGACCCGGAGCCCCGCGGCCAGCGGCTCAAGGTGTTCGGTGATCACCAGCCGATACAACTGGCCCACCATCGCCGGGCCACCATCCGCCGGCTCTCCCACCGGCACCGGCAACCTCAGCTCGGTGCGGGCGGCATGGCGCTGCAGATCGGCGAGGTCCGGCAGCACACCGAATCGCAGCGCACACGCCAGCAGCGGTGACCATAGGCGCGAGGCATGACTGAACTGGATCAGCGACGCACCGATACGCAGATCCGTCGTGGCGTTGCGCGCGCTCGTCGCGGCGACGAGGTCGGTGCAGCCGTCGTCATAGCAGCGCTGCACCGGAACCCAGTCGGCCGGCTCCCCGCCAACAGTGATCGCGAAGAATCCTCCATACGAGGCGATTTCGCTCAGTTGGTCACCGATGTTCACGGCCTCGCCCCGATCTTGGCGGGGACGGCTACCTGCGGCCTACCGGTATCGGCATCGAGGGTGATCCGGGCCTCGACCCCGTACACCTCGGACAGCAACCCCTCGGTGAGGACGTCGGCCGGCGTGCCGACCGCCACCAACCCTCCCCCGTCGAGCACGCAGATCCGATCGCAGTAAGACGCAGCGAGATTCAGATCGTGCAACGCGGCGATGACCGTCGCACCGGTCTCCCGCAGCAGGTGCAGTGCCTCGTGTTGATGGCGCAGGTCGAGGTGGTTGGTGGGCTCGTCGAGCACGATCACATCGGTGCGCTGAGCCAGCGCCCGGGCGATCAGCACGCGTTGCTTCTGTCCGCCCGACAGCCGGCCGTAACCGGCTTGGCTCAGTTCCGCGATGTCCAGCGCCGTCAAAGCCGCGCCGATGATCTCGCGGTCCTCTGCGTTGTCGGCCTCGAATGATCGCTTGTACGGGGTGCGACCCATGGCCACCATGTCGAACACGGTGAGCTCGAAATCGCCTGCAGCTTCCTGCAATACCGCCGCGACCCGGCGGGCGGCCCGCTTGCCCGGCAGCTTCCACACGTCGGTGCCGTCGACCAGCACCCGACCGGAGCTCGGTCGCTGCGCCCGGTACAAGGTGCGCAGCAGTGTGGTCTTGCCCGCGCCATTGGGACCCACGACGGCCAGCATCTCACCCGGGGCGACCGACAACGACACGTCGGAGATCAACGGTGTACCGCGCACCGTCACCGAGACCGCCTCGAACGTCACTGCCGCCGTCACGTCACGGCCTTCCGCCGCATCAGCCACAGGAAGAACGGCCCGCCGGCGAGCGCGGTCAGAATGCCCACCGGCAGTTCCTCCGGCGCGGCCACGGTGCGGGCCACGATGTCACACAGCACTAGGAACGCCGCGCCCAACAACGCGGCGGCCGGCAGCGCTCTGCGGTGATCGGCACCGACCAGCAGGCGCACCACGTGCGGCATGATCAGCCCGACGAACCCGATCGTGCCGCTGACCGCGACCATCGCCCCGACCATGAGCGCCACGACGACGAACATTCCCGCCCGGAACCGGTGCACGTCCAGACCGAGCGAGGTAGCCGCCTCCTCACCGGTATAGAGCAGGTTCAGCGATCGGGTGAAGGCCAGCAGCACGATCACACCGACGAGGACCGCCACCGCGGGTACCCACACCATGCGCCAGGTGGCGCCGCCCAGGCCGCCGAGCATCCATCGCACGGCCGCCTGGGTCTTGTGTGGATCGTCAGAGGTGACGATGAGCAGACTGGCCACCGCGGACAGAACTTCGGCCACCGCCACGCCGGCCAGGATCAACCGCGCGGTCGTCATCCGCCCGCCCGAGCGGGCCAGGAAGTACACCGCGACGAGCGCGAGAAAGGCTCCGAGGAAGGCCGCCAGCGGGACGGTGAACACCTGCAGCGCACCGGCACCGAACACCAGGATCACCACGGCACCGACCGACGCTCCCGACGAGACACCCAGCAACATGGGATCGGCCAGCGGATTGCGCACCACGGCCTGCAGCGCCATCCCACACGCCGCAAGGCCGGCGCCGACCACCACGCCCAGCACGACCCTGGGCAGCCGGGCGTCGAGCACGATGGATTCCCGCACCGCGGGCCAACTCTGCTCGACCAGGCCCGGATGGACGGCGTGCAGCACGATGGCCCACACCTGCCCAGGAGGTATGGACACCGAACCGATCGCGACACCGGCGGTCATCGCCATCAGCAACAGCCCGGCCAGTGCAGCGATGGTGAGCCGGTAGGGCATCAACTGAACCGGTCGGGGTGCAGCTGCCGGGCCAGGGCGTCCACTGCCCGGCCCACCCGTACGCCGACCACCACCGAGGACAACGGGAGGACCGCGAACCGCTGCTGGGCGACAGCCGGAACATGCTGCAGGAGAGGATGTTCGGTCAGGAATCGCTTCTTGTCCGCGACCGGCTGGTCACCGTAGTCGTAGATCACGATGACCTCGGGCGCGCGATCGGCGAACTGCTCGAACGACACGTCGCCCCACACCTTGGGCACATCGGCGAACACGTTGACGCCACCGGCGGCCTCGATCATCAGGTTTCCGATGCCCTTGCCACCCGAGGTGAATACGGTCGCCTCACCGCTGTCGTAGACCGCGACGCGCACGGGCCGCACCCCGCGCAGCTTCGCCGCGGACTGCGCCAGCTCGCCATGGAGCTTCTCGATCTGCTGCTCGGCCCTGGCGGTGACGCCGAATATTGTTCCGATGTTGCGGATTTCGTCGTCAACGGTGGATACCGCGACCGGCTCGGACCGGCAATCCTCGATGTTGAGATAGGTGTGAACCCCGGCATCGGTCAGCCGTTGCCTGCCGCGGCCCTCTTTCTCGTCGAACGCGCTGTCCCAGCCGCCGTAGACGAAATCGGGTTCGACGGCCAGCAGCGACTCGTAGGACGGGTACTCCTTGGCCAGCACCGGAACGGTGTCGTAGGCGGCCTGGTATTCGGGCAGGATCCGGTCGTCGAGATAGGACGTGCCGACCATGGAATTCTCCAGGCCCAGCGCCAGCAGCGTCTCGATCGCATGCTGATTGAGCGCGACCGCACGCGCCGGCGGCCGGTCATAGGTGGTGCTGATGCCGCAATTGTCCACGGTGACCGGGAATCCCGGCGCGGCATCGACCGCGGTGCCGGGCGCCTCGGTCGAGGCACACCCCGACACCAGTAACGCCGACGCCAGTCCGGCGATCAGCCAACGAGCGGCCATGGGCGTACCCGTCCTCTCCGGGGAGATCCGCCCCAGTACGTGAGGTGGCGACTGCGGTGTGTATCTGGCTCTACAGTGGCGGGACCGCGCCGGATTCTCACC
Source organism: Mycobacterium sp. 134 (assembly GCF_048282715.1). Lineage (NCBI taxonomy): Bacteria > Bacillati > Actinomycetota > Actinomycetes > Mycobacteriales > Mycobacteriaceae > Mycobacterium > Mycobacterium sp. 134. Next base: position 666,104 of record NZ_JBLVUN010000008.1, on the reverse strand, counting down.
GGCTTCCACGATCCGCAGTCGCCCTATCGCCGTCGATGGTAGGTCAGGCCGGGCCGACCACCGGCAGCAGCGCCATCTCCCTGGCGTTCTTGATCGCCGTGGCGACCTGGCGCTGTTGCTGCGGGGTGAGCCCGGTGATGCGTCGGGACCGGATCTTGCCCCGCTCACTGATGAAGGTGCGCAGCAGGTGGACATCCTTGTAGTCGACCTCGGTCACGCCGAGGGCCGTCAGTTGATTGCGCCTCGGCTTCTTGAGTTCGGTGACCGGAGGGCGCTTCTTGGTGTTCTTCCGGGAATTCGACGCCATCACCAGCTCGACTTCCGCACGCCCGGCAGTTCACCGCGGTGTGCCAGTTCGCGCACCCGGACCCGCGAAAGCCCGAACTTGCGCAGATGACCTCGCGGGCGGCCGTCGACCGCGTCTCGATTGCGCAGCCGCACCGGGCTCGAATCACGCGGCAGCCGTTGCAGCGCCGAGACCGCCGCGGTTTTCTCTTCACGGGTACTGGCCGGATTGCGGATGATCTCCTTGAGCTCGGTCCGCCGTTCGGCGTAACGCTCCACGAGTACCCGGCGCTGCTCGTTCTTGACGATCTTGGATCGCTTGGCCATCAGCGCTCCTCGCGGAAGTCGACGTGGCGGCGGACGACGGGGTCGTATTTGCGCAGCACGATCCGGTCCGGGTCATTGCGGCGGTTCTTGCGGGTGACGTAGGTGTACCCGGTCCCCGCAGTCGATTTCAGCTTCACGATGGGCCGAACATCGGTGCTGGCCATCAGATCTTCTCCCCCGCGCTACGCAGGCGGGCCACAACCGCCTCGATGCCGTCGCGGTCGATCACCTTGATCCCCTTGGCGCTGACCCGAAGTCGGATGCGGCGCCCTTCTGCTGGCAGGTAGTAGGTCTTGGTCTGAATGTTGGGGTTCCAGCGGCGTCGACTGCGCTTGTGCGAGTGCGACACCGTGTTGCCGAACCCGGGCGAGCGCCCGGTGACTTGGCAGTGGGCAGACATCGGTCTCCTTCGGATGGGGTAGCCTTACGATAATGATAATCGTTTTCAACAACAACTTCACCGGGAGGTGCAGTGCGAACCCCTGTGGTGCTGATCGCCGGTCAAGGTGACAGCGACGGCGTAGCGGAAGAACTGGGCCGCAGGCCGGGAACCGTGCTGGTGCGCCACGCCTTTGACGGCCAGGTGGTCCTGCGGACCGTGTCCGACGGCGGCGGGACATCCGAACTCGCCCTCGAGCTGGCCCACGGTTGCCTGACCTGCACGGTCCGTGACGATCTGCTGATCCTGTTGCGGCGCCTGAGCCGGCGCGGCGACGTGGAGCGCATCGTCGTGCAGTTGATGCCCTGGCTGGAGGCCGAGCCGGTGTGCTGGGCGATCAACACCGTCCGGGTCCACGTCGGGCCCGGCTACCTCGACGGACCCGCCGCCCGCGACGTGACCATCGAGGCGGTCGTCGCAAGCCTGGACGCCTCGGTCTGGCTGGAACAGTCCGTCGGCGACGAGGAGCTGCCCGACGGGCGCACGGTCGCCCAGGTGGTCGTCGGTCAGGCCGAGTTCGCCGACATGCTGGTGCTCAACGAACCCGACGCCACCACACTGGCGGTGCTGCGCCGGCTCGCACCCCGCGCCCGCATCACCGTGGGCCCCGACCAGGTGGAGCTCGGCCTGGCGCACCTGGAACCGAACAGTCCGCGCGGGCGCACCGCGACACCGCACGATCCGCTCCTGGCCGGTGAACCGCCGCTGGAACCCGACGACGAGGTCATCATCGTCGAATTCGCCGCGCGCCGGCCGTTTCACCCGCTGCGCCTGCACTCCGCCGTCGATCAGCTACTCGACGGTGTGGTGCGCACCCGTGGGCGGGCCTGGCTGGCCAACCGGCCCGCCGACGTCATGTGGATCGAGTCCGCAGGCGGCGGAATGCATTTCAGCAACGCCGGAAAATGGCTGGCGGCAATGGATTCCACCGAGCGGGCCTACACCGACCCCGAACGACTGGCGATGGCCGCGATCGACTGGCATCACCAGTTCGGTGATCGCCACATCTCTCTGACGGTCCTGGTCTGTGGAGCCAGGCCCGGCGAGGTCATCGAGGCGCTGCGCGGCGCGCTGCTCACCGACGACGAGCTGGCGCGGCCCGGGCAGTGGGCCGATTACCCCGACCCGTTCGGGGATTGGCACGAAGAACCCTGCCAGCCCGGAATCGACGAACCCGCCGCATCGGCCCGTCAGGAAGCCCACCAGGAAGGGGAATCCCAGTGAAATCCGACATCCACCCCGACTATCACCCCGTGGTGTTCCAGGACGCGGCGACGGGCACCAAATTTCTCACCCGGTCGACCGCAACCAGTGAGCGCACCATCGAGTGGCCCACTGCCGACGGGATCCAGACCTACCCGCTGATCGTCGTCGACGTCACCAGCGATTCGCACCCGTTCTGGACCGGCTCCGCGCGCCATATCGACTCGGCCGGGCAGGTGGAGAAGTTCCGCCGTCGCTACGGATAGGCCGGCTCTAGGGTGGGGCCATGCGGCTCAAGCCCGGCAGACCCGATCTGGCCCCCTATGCGCGGTTCTTCGACGCACCGTCGGCCACACCGCAATCCCCGGTCACGGTGACGTGGGCCGGGGTCAGCACGCTCCTGGTCGACGACGGCTCCTCGGCCGTCCTCACCGACGGGTTCTTCTCCCGGCCCGCGCTGTCGAGCGTCGTCCTGGGCAAGCTGACGCCGTCACTGCCGCGCATCGATGGCAGCCTCGCCCGTCTCGGCGTCGACAAGCTCGAAGCCGTGTTGCCGGTCCACACCCACTTCGACCACGCCATGGACTCGGCCGTCGTGGCCGAGCGCACCGGCGCCCGACTGGTGGGCGGTACCTCGACCGCCCAGGTCGGTGCCGGCGGCGGCCTGGCCCGCGACCGGATCGTCACCGTCACCCCGGGCGAAGCCGTCACCCTCGGAGCGTTTCAGGTGACGCTCTTCGAGTCCGAGCACTGCCCACCGGACCGCTTCCCCGGCACCATCACCGCGCCCGTCGTGCCGCCGGTGAAGGCCTCTGCGTACAAATGCGGTGAGGCCTGGTCGACACTGGTGCACCACCGGCCCAGCGACCGCAGCCTGCTGATCGTCGGCAGTGCCGGCGCGGTGCCGGGTGCACTGGACGGGCAGCACGCCGAGGTGGTCTACCTCGGGATCGGCCAGCTCGGGTTGCAGACCGAGCAGTACCTGGAGAGCTACTGGGCCGACACCGTGCGCACCGTGGGTGCGCGCCGCGTGGTGCTGATCCACTGGGACGACTTCTTCCGGCCGCTGCACAAACCCCTGCGCGCACTGCCGTACGCCGGTGACGACCTGGACGTCTCGATGCGGGTGCTGACCCGGCTGGCCGAACAGGACGCGGTGAGCCTGCACCTTCCGGCGCTGTGGGAGCGCGCCGACCCATGGATCAGTTGAGCCGCTGAAACGACGGCGGCAGCGGCAGGCCCAGCTCCGCCAGCACGCCACGCAGCCGCGTCGGGTAGTCGGTGATGAGGCCGTCGACGCCGTCCGCGATCAGCGCCCGCATGGCCGCCGGTTCGTTCACGGTCCACGGGGTCACCTTGAGGCCCAGCGCGTGTGCCCGCTCCACGAATCCCCGGTCCACCAGCTGGAACTGGGGTGAGAGCACCGTGGCGCCCACCGATACCGCGCCGGCGATCGGATCGCTGTCCACTGCCGGATCGATCCCACCGAGCCACGGAGAGCCGGGCACCCAGGTCGTGTCATCCCACAGCGCCACCCTCGGTATCGACGGCTCGGCCCGCCGCACCAATGGCAGTGTGCGCCAGTCGAAGCTCTGGATGTCCACCTTGTCGACCTTGCCCGCCGCCCGTACGGCATCGAGGATGACGTCGACGAACTCCTCCGGAGTGGCCGAGGTTTCGGGTTTGTCCGCCTCGATCTTCGTCTCGATGTTGAAACGCACGTCGGCGTTGTAGGCATCGGTCAGCGCGAACACCTCGGGCAGCACGGCAATCTTGTTGTCACGCACCACCTCGGCGTCGGGGAATCCGCTCAGGAACTTGCCGCAGTCGAGGGTGCGAATCTGGTCGAGGGTGAGATCGTGCACCAGCTTCCCCACGTACGGGTACATCGGGTCGCCCGGGAACGCCGGGGCCGTGTCGGCACATTTGGTCTCGTCGATCCGGGGGTCGTGCCACACCAGGGGTTGCCTGTCCTTCGTGAGCACGATGTCGAGCTCGAGCGTGCTCACCCCGAGCTCCAAGGACTTCGCGAAGGCGCGCAGCGACTCCTCGGTCGTCTCGCCACGCCCGCCCCGGTGGGACTGCAGGTCCAACCCGGCGGGCGCCGCGACGGCCGGCGGGACAGACTGGAACACGGCAGCCAGAGCGAACAACAGGACCATCGGTGCAGCCGGACGCATGGTCACCAACGCTATCGAGCAAACCGAGTACGGTCAGGTCCGCGTGGCCCGGCCGCGTGAATCGTCATCGAATGTTCGACTGGCCGAAAGGAACCACGCCGTTGATTCTGGCCCTGGTGCTGCTGGCCGTCGTGTTGGTGTTCGCGCTCACGCGGCCCGAGGGCTGGCCCGAGGCCGTCGTGGCGATTCCGGCTGCCGGGCTGTTGATCGCCTTCGGCGTGATCTCGCCGGACGACGCACTGGCCGAGGTGAATCGCCTTCTGCCCGTGGTCGGTTTCCTCGCCGCCGTGCTGGTGCTGGCCCACCTGTGTGACGACGAGGGCCTCTTCCACGCCGCGGGCACCCTGATGGCCCGGGCCAGCAGGGGTGATTCCCGAAGGTTGCTGACCCGGGTGTTCCTGATCGGGGCGACGACGACTGCCGTGCTCAGCCTGGACGCGACCGTGGTGCTGTTGACGCCGGTGGTGCTGGCCACCGCCCGCACACTGGCGATACCACCCCGCCCGCATGCCTACGCCACCGCGCATCTGGCCAACTCCGCGTCGCTGTTGTTTCCGGTGTCGAACCTGACCAACCTGCTGGCATTCGCGGTGGCCGGCCTGTCCTTCACCCAGTTCAGCGCGGTGATGGCGCTGCCCTGGCTGGCCGCCATCGGCGTCGAGTTCGTGGTGTTGCGTTGGCTTTTCCGCCGCGAGTTGAGCAGCCCCGCTGCCGAGGTGGCTCCTCCACCGCCCGAGGTTCCGGTATTCGTGCTCGTGGTGTTGGGTTTGACGCTGGCGGGTTTCGTCGTCACCTCGGTGTTCGACGTGTCGCCGGCCTGGGCGGCGCTGGCCGGGGCGGTGGTGCTCGGCGTGCGCAGTATGGCTCAGCGGCGCAGCACGATCGGCGGAATCGTGCGCGCCGTCAACGTGCCGTTCCTGGCGTTCGTACTGTGCCTCGGTGTGGTGGTGGACGCAGTGGTCCACAACGGCCTCGGCGACGCCATGCGCGGGCTCCTCCCGGCCGGCGATTCGCTGCTCGCGCTGCTGGGCTTCGCGGTGGTGGCCGCCGTACTGGCCAATGTGGTCAACAACCTGCCCGCGGTGCTGGTGCTGCTGCCGCTGGTGATGGCGTCGGGACCGGGAGCAGTACTGGCGGTGCTGATCGGGGTCAACGTCGGCCCCAACCTCACCTATGTCGGCTCTCTGTCGAACCTGCTGTGGCGCAATGTCGTTCACCGTGAATGCCTGCCCGCGCGGTTCACCGAGTTCAGCCGGGTGGGGCTGGCGACGGTGCCGCTCACCCTGGTGGCCTGTGTGTTGGCACTCTGGGCCGGCCTGCGGCTCTTCGGCGGTTAGGCGACACCGTTAACTTGCCGGTGCCGCACCGTTCGCATTGACCCGGTAGCACGGCAAGGGTGAGCGACAACGCGACAGTCAGCAGGCGAACGTTGCTTTTGGTGGGCGGCACCACCGCGATTCTGGGCGCCGGTGCCGGGATCGCCGTCGACGGTTTCGTCCGATCGTCGGGGCCGGAGCTCTGGCAGCGCGAGGACCGCAGTGGCGCGCCCCGGGTCGGCGGGCTGCACCTGCAGTACGGTGCCGATGCCTCGTCCGAGGTCGTGGTGTCCTGGCACACCGCCGCCCGGGTGGGCAACCCACGGGTGATGTTCGGCACCCCGAACGACGGCTTCGGCGAGACCGTCGCCGCCGACACCGTCACCTACCGCGACGGGCAGTCCGGCACCGAGATCCGGGTACACCACGCCCGGCTCACCGGCCTGCTACCCGACACCGACTACATCTACGCCGCGGTACACGACGGCGTGAGCCCCGAACTGGGCACCGCCCGGACTGCGCCGCGAGGCCGGGCTCCCTTCCGGTTCACCAGTTTCGGCGATCAGTCCACGCCGACGCTCGACGCGATGGTGGCCGACGCGTTCGGGAGCGACAACCGAGGTTCGCCTGCCGCGGGTGACATCACGACGGCGGTCGAGAACGCCCGACCGCTGTTCAACCTGGTCAACGGAGACCTCTGCTACGCCAACCTGTCCGGCGACCGGATCAGAACCTGGTCGGACTGGTTCGAGAACAACGCCCGCTCGGCGCGGCACCGGCCCTGGATGCCCGCCGCGGGCAATCACGAGAACGAACTGGGCAACGGTCCGATCGGCTACGCCGCGTACCAAACCTATTTCGCCCTTCCCGATTCCGGAGCGGACGCCGAGCTGCGCGGCATGTGGTACGCGTTCACCGCGGGCGCGGTACGAGTGATCAGCCTCAACAACGACGATGTGTGCTATCAGGACGGTGGGAACTCCTACGTCCACGGCTACTCCGGCGGAGCCCAGAAACGTTGGCTGGAGAGTGAATTGGAGCATTCGAATGCTGACACCGGGATCGACTGGATCGTGGTGTGCATGCACCAGACCGCGGTGTCGACCGCCGACCGCACCAACGGCGCGGATCTCGGGATCCGCGAGAGCTGGCTGCCCCTGTTCGACCGGTACGGCGTCGACCTGGTGGTGTGCGGACACGAGCACCACTACGAGCGCTCGCACCCGATCCGCGGTGTGCAGCCGACCGATACCCTCACCCCGATCCCCATCGACGGCCACGGGGATTCCATCGATACCAGCAGGGGCACAGTACATCTGGTGATCGGCGGTGGCGGCACCTCGATCCCGTCGAACCGGACGTTCTTCCCCGAGCCGCGCTGCCGCGTGCTGACCGGGGTCGGGGCGCTCGACCCGGCGCTGGGCAAACGCACCCCGCGATATGTCACCGAGGCCGCGCCGTGGTCGAAGTTCCGCGACCGGGACCACGCCTACGGTTTCGTGATGTTCGACGTCGACCCGGGATCGCCGGGCGGCGAAACCTCGATCGAAGCAACCTATTTCGCGGTCGACGGACCGTTCGGCCAGACCGCGCCGGTGGATCGCTTCACCCTGCGCAAGAAGCGCCGGGCCTGACTACGAACTGCGGCGCTGACGGGCGATCTCGGCCAGCACCACACCGGCCGCCACCGAGGCGTTCAACGACTCCGTCGGCCCGGCCATCGGGATGGAGACCACCGCGTCGCAGTTCTCCCGCACCAGCCGGGACAGGCCCTTGCCCTCCGAGCCGACCACCACGACCATCGGCCCCGAGCCCTCGAGCTCGTCGAGCGTGGTGTCACCACCGGCATCCAGGCCGACCACCTGCAGACCGGCATCGGCATAGCTCTTCAGCGTGCGAGTCAGATTCGTCGCCCGCGCCACCGGCGTACGGGCCGCGGCACCGGCGCTGGTGCGCCACGCCACCGCGGTCACCGACGCCGAACGGCGCTGCGGGATCACCACACCGTGCCCGCCGAACGCGGCCACGGAACGCACGATGGCGCCCAGGTTGCGCGGATCGGAGATGTTGTCCAGCGCGACCAGCAGCGCGGGCTCCCCTGACTCGCGGGCTGCCTTCAACAGGTCGTCCGGATGGGCGTAGTTGTACGGCGGCACCTGCAGGGCCAGGCCCTGGTGCAGTGCGTTGGAGCTCATCCGGTCCAGATCGTGGCGTTGCACCTCCAGGATCGAGATGCCCCGGTCCGCGGCGATCTGGACGGATTCGGTGAGCCGCTCGTCGGCCTCGGTGCCCAGGGCCACGTACAGCGCGGTGGCCGGGACCTTGGCCCGCAGGCACTCCACGACCGGGTTGCGGCCCAGCACCAACTCGGTGTCGTCGGTCTTCTTGTGCCTGCCCTGCGCCTGGCGCGCCGCCTTCGCGGCCTTCTTGGCGGCCGGATGATGCGGACGCTGATCCGCGCGCGGGGTGGCCCCACGGCCCTCGAGCCCGCGGCGACGCACGCCGCCGGACCCGACCGTCGGCCCCTTCTTGGTCCCCGCCTTGCGCACCGCGCCGCGCCGCTGCGAATTCCCGGCCATTACGCTCCGTTCCCGTCCACCAGTGCCCACTGAGGACCGTCGGCGGTGTCGGTGACCTCGATGCCGGCCGCTTTCAGCCGATCCCGGATGGCGTCGGCCGCCGCCCAGTCCCGGTTGGTCCGGGCCTCGGCCCGTCCGGCCAGGGCCCACTGCACCAGCTCATCCACTGCGGCCAGGGCGGCCGAAGTCTCGTCCCGCGATTCCCAGCGCTCGTCGAGCGGATCGCAACCCAGGATGCCCATCATCGCCCGGATGGAGGAGGCCTGCGCCATCGCGCCTTCGTGATCGCCGGCGTCCAGCGCGCGGTTGCCCACGGCCCGTGCGGCGTGCACCTCGGCCAGTGCGATCGGCACGGCGAGGTCGTCATTGAGCGCGGCCGCGAACTTCGGCGTCCAGTCGCCCACGGCGACGGCACCGACGCGGTTACGCACGCGGTGAAGGAAGTCCTCGATGCCGCTGTAGGCCTTCACCGCGTCCTGCAGCGCGTTCTCGGAGAACTCCAGCATGGACCTATAGTGCGCGCTGCCCAGGTAGTAACGCAGCTCGGCGGCCCGAACCCGTTGCAGCACAGCAGGAATCGAGAGCACATTGCCCAGCGACTTGCTCATCTTCTCGCCGCCCATGGTGACCCAGCCGTTGTGCAGCCAGTACCGGGCGAAACCGTCGCCCGCGGCCTGCGCCTGGGCAATCTCGTTTTCGTGGTGCGGGAAGACCAGGTCCATGCCGCCGGCATGGATGTCGAACTCCGCGCCCAGATACGCCTCGCACATCGCCACGCACTCGGTGTGCCAGCCGGGACGTCCGCGCCCCCAGGGCGTCGGCCACGACGGCTCGCCGGCTTGGCGCCCTTCCACAGCGTGAAATCGCGCTGATCACGCTTACCCGTCGCCGCACCCTCACCCTGGTGCACATCGTCGATGCGGTGGCCGGACAGCGCGCCGTAATCAGGCAGGCTCAGTACGTCGAAGTAGACGTCGCCGCCCGCGGCGTAGGCGTGGCCCTTCTCGATCAGCCGGTCGATGAGCTCGACCATCTGGGTGATGTGGCCGGTGGCCCGCGGCTCAGCCGAGGGCGGAAGCACGCCGAGCGCGTCGTACGCGGCGCTGAAAGCCCGCTCGTAGGTCGCGGCCCACTCCCACCACGGCCGGCCTGCGTCGGCCGCCTTGTTGAGGATCTTGTCGTCGATGTCGGTGACGTTGCGGATGAACGCAACGTCGTATCCATTGGCGGTCAGCCAGCGGCGCAGCACGTCGAACGCGACTCCGCTACGGACATGACCGATGTGCGGCAGGCCCTGGACGGTGGCACCGCACAGGTAGATCGATGCGTGCCCCGGCCGCAGCGGTACGAAATCTCGTACGGCACCCGCCATGGTGTCGTACAGCCGCAAATCGGAGGCAAACCCCGACGCGACAGCTTGAGCGCGATCGGTCACGACGTGCCAGCTTACCGGCCTATTCGGCAGGAACCACCAAAGCGCTGGCTATCGCGGCCAATCCTTCACCCCGGCCGGTCAGACCGAGCCCGTCGGTGGTGGTGGCCGACACCGATACGGGCGCCCCGATCAGCTCGGAGAGCACGCGCTGCGCCTCGTCCCGGCGTGGCCCGATCTTGGGCCGGTTGCCGACCACCTGGACCGTGGCATTGCCGATCTCGAAACCCGCCGCCAGCACCAGTCCGCGGACGTGACGCAACATGTCCGAGCCGGTGACCCCGCGCCATTCCGGCCGGTCGGTGCCGAAAACCGCGCCGAGGTCGCCGAGGCCGGCCGCACTGAGCAGCGCGTCACACAATGCGTGGGCGGCGACGTCGCCGTCGGAATGGCCGGCGCAGCCGTCGGCCCCGTCGAAAAGCAGCCCCAACAACCAGCAGGGGCGCCCCGGCTCGATCGGATGGACGTCGGTACCGAGCCCGACCCTGGGAATCCTCACGTGGCACGCGCCATGACAGCCTCGGCGAGCAGCAGATCCAGAGGCGTGGTGATCTTGAAGGCCAGCGGATCGCCCTCGACGATCTGCACGGGCGTACCGATCTGTTCGACGAGCGAGGCGTCATCGGTGACCGCGCCGGCCCCGGCCCGCTGATAGGCCCGGCGCAACACGTCGGTACGGAACCCCTGCGGGGTCTGTACGGCCCGCAGACCGGCCCGCTCGGGCGTCCCCAGCACCGCACCGTTGGCGTCGACCGCCTTGATGGTGTCGGCCAGTGGAAGACCCGGGACCACAGCGGAGTGGCCTTCGGCCAGCGCCGCGACCACCCGGGCGATCAGCGTCGGAGGGGTCAACGCCCGGGCGGCGTCGTGCACAAGGATGAAATCGGGGTCGCCGGCGGCTGCCAGGGCCAGCCCTACCGATTCGGTGCGATCGGCTCCCCCGGCCACGATCTGCGCGCGGCCCCCGAACAGCAAGGTCGCCTCATCCGTGAGCGCGGGCGGAACCGCGACCACGACCTTGTCGATCGCCCCTGAGGCCAGCAGCCCGTCAAGGGCGTACTCCAACAGGGGTTTGTCCCCCAGATTGACGAACGCTTTCGGTCTGCCCGCGCCTAGCCGCTCACCTGAGCCGGCGGCCGGGACGACCGCGACTGTTGTTGCCACCACGCGTCAGGACGCGGCGGCCAGAACCTCGTCGAGGATGGTCTCGGCCTTGGCGTCATCGGTGTTCTCGGCCAGCGCGAGCTCGCCGACCAGAATCTGCCGGGCCTTGGCCAGCATTCGCTTCTCACCCGCGGACAGACCGCGTTCCTGATCCCGACGCCACAGATCCCGGACTACCTCGGCAACCTTGTTCACGTCACCTGAGGCCAGCTTCTCGAGGTTGGCCTTGTAGCGGCGCGACCAGTTGGTCGGCTCTTCGGTGTGCGGAGCACGCAACACCTGGAAAACCTTGTCGAGGCCTTCTTGGCCAACGACGTCGCGGACTCCGACGTATTCGGCGTTGTCTGCGGGCACTCGAACGGTCAGATCCCCTTGGGAAACCTTCAGGACGAGATATTCTTTCTGCTCGCCTTTGATAGTCCGGGTTTCGATCGCCTCGATCAACGCAGCACCGTGGTGTGGATAGACGACGGTGTCTCCGACCTTAAAAATCATCTGATTCGAGCCCCTTTCGCTAGTCCATCCTAACACGGGCCCAGATCACATGCGCACCAACTGCGCAGGTCAGGGGCACTGCAGGTGAAGAACAGGGGTTGACATGGTGACGAAAGCGTGCAACCAACCGACCCTGGAGACGCCCGAAATGGGTGTCGGCGCAAAGCGGTTGCGGGCCTGAGCCGCCCGTTGCCGAGCCCCCTTGCGACCCGTCTGCCGAGCCCTCGCATTCCGCCCGCCGACGCCACCTACTACTGTGCATAGTCGAAGTACGCCGACCCAGCTCAGGAGGCTTGAGTGAACCGCTTCGCAATGCGCGCCTCGGCAGGTCTGGCCGCATGTGGCCTGACCGCAGCCGTTCTCACCGGCTGCAGCGCCGGGCAGGTCTCCCAGACGGCAACCCAGGAGCCCGCCGTCAACGGCGTGAACGCACAGGCCGGTGCGATCTCGCTGCGCAACGTGCACCTGCGCGCGCCGCAGCAGAAGGACTACGTCGAGCCGGGCTCCGAGGCCGAGCTGCTGTTCGTCGCGGCCAACGGATCGACCGAGGCTCCCAACAAGCTCGTCTCGATCAAGACGACCGTCGGCGACGTGGCACTGACCGGGGACCAGACCATCCCGGCAGGCGGCGTGCTCGTCGTCGGCGAGCCCGACGGCCAGCTGAAGCCGCTGGAGAAGACCGAGGCCGCCGACGCCGTCACCGCGAAGGTCACGCTGACCAAGCCGGTCACCAACGGACTGCTCTACGACTTCACGTTCAAGTTCGAGAACGGCGAGACCACGGTGGCCGTGCCGATCTCGGCAGGCGAGGCGCCCCGGCGCGACAAGGCCGGCGAGGAGCCCGCCGAGGGCGCCGAAGCCGGTGGCCATCACTGATCTGACGCACCGCTGACCCGCGGGGTCCCGTCCGGCGCGTGCACACCGCCGATGTCGGGGCCGACCGCTACTGTCACGGCGTGGCCGGTTCGAAAGTACGTTCGCAATACCGCTGCTCGGAATGTCAGCACTCCACACCCAAATGGGTGGGCCGCTGCGCCAATTGCGGCACCTGGGGCACGGTCGACGAAGTAGCGGTGCTCGCCTCTGTGGGCGGATCGGTCCGCCGCTCGGTGGCCCCGACCTCACCCGCGGTTCCGATCACCTCGATCGACCCCGGAATCACCCGGCACTACGCGACCGGCGTCACCGAACTGGACCGGGTCCTCGGCGGCGGCCTGGTGGCCGGTTCGGTCACGCTGCTGGCCGGTGAACCCGGCGTTGGCAAGTCCACCCTGCTCCTGGAGGTCGCCAACCGCTGGGCGCACACCGGCCGACGGGCGCTGTACCTGTCCGGCGAGGAGTCCGCGGGCCAGATCCGGCTGCGCGCCGAACGCACCGGCTGTACGCACGAGAACGTCTATCTGGCAGGCGAATCCGACCTGCAGATCGCTCTCGGTCACATCGAGGAGGTCAAACCGAGCCTGGTGATCGTCGATTCGGTGCAGACCATGTCCACCACCGAGGCCGACGGCGTGACCGGAGGGGTCACCCAGGTGCGTGCGGTGACCACGGCGCTGACGGGCCACGCCAAGACCGCCGTCGGAGACCCGGCCGTGGCCATGATCCTGGTCGGGCACGTGACCAAGGACGGCGCCATCGCGGGCCCGCGTTCCCTGGAGCATCTGGTCGACGTGGTGCTGCACTTCGAAGGTGATCACGCGTCGAGCCTGCGCATGGTGCGCGGGGTCAAGAACCGGTTCGGCGCCGCCGACGAGGTCGGCTGTTTTCAGATGCACGACAACGGAATCGAGTGTGTCAGCGATCCGTCCGGACTGTTCCTGGACCAGCGCCCGGCAGCGGTTCCCGGCACCGCCATCACGGTCACCCTCGACGGCAAGCGACCGATGATCGGTGAGGTACAGGCGCTCGTCGCCCCGCCCGTGGGGCCTCCCCGGCGGGTGGTCAGCGGGATCGATTCGGCCCGTGCGGCGATGATCGGCGCGGTGCTGCAGACCCGCTGCAGCCTGCCGATCGGCAACAACGACATCTACCTGTCCACCGTCGGCGGCATGCGGCTGACCGATCCGTCCTCGGACCTGGCCGTGGCGGTCGCCATCGCGTCGGGCTATCTCGACATCGCGTTGCCGATGAACGCGGTGGTTATCGGCGAGGTGGGGCTGGTCGGCGATCTGCGCCGGGTCACGGGCATGGATCGCCGGCTGGCCGAGGCCGCCCGGCTGGGCTTCAACATTGCCGTGGTGCCGCCCGGGGCCACCAGTGCACCCGCGGGGTTGCGCGTCATCACCGTCGATCACATCGGGGCGGCATTACGGGCACTCAAAGACATCGCGATTGCCAGCAATCGCGGACAGCATGGACAATAGCGGCCGACCCTAGGAGAACCGATGGCCGTGAACTCCGGCGCCAGGACCAGCCGCACCGTGGTGCATCTGGCTCGGCCGACGCTACGAGAAACCCTCGGCCGGCTGGCGCCCGGCACCCCGTTGCGCGACGGCCTGGAACGCATCCTGCGCGGCAAGACGGGCGCGCTGATCGTGCTGGGTTACGACGACAGCGTGGAAACCATCTGTGACGGCGGGTTCGCCCTGGACGTGCGTTACGCCCCCACCCGGCTGCGTGAGCTGTCGAAGATGGACGGCGCGGTGGTGCTGTCCAGCGACGGCAGCCGGATCGTGCGGGCCAACGTCCAGTTGGTGCCGGATCCGTCGATACCCACCGACGAATCCGGTACCCGCCACCGTTCGGCCGAGCGCACCGCCATCCAGACGGGCTATCCGGTGATCTCCGTGAGCCATTCGATGAGCATCGTGACGGTCTACGTCGCCGGGGAGCGGCATGTGGTGCCCGATTCGGCGACCATCCTGTCGCGGGCCAACCAGACCATCGCGACGCTGGAGCGCTACAAGGGCAGGCTCGACGAGGTCAGCAAGCAGCTGTCCACCGCCGAGATCGAAGATTTCGTGACGCTGCGCGACGTCATGACCGTGGTGCAGCGTCTGGAGATGGTGCGCCGGATCAGCCTTGAGATCGACGCCGACGTCGTCGAACTCGGCACCGACGGACGCCAGCTCAAACTGCAGCTCGACGAACTCGTGGGCGACAACGAGGCCGCGCGCGAGCTGATCGTGCGGGACTACCACGCGCTGCCGGACCCGCCGACCGCCGCTCAGGTCGGCGCGACGCTGGACGAGCTGGACGCCCTCACCGACAGCGAACTACTTGACTTCACAACGCTGGCAAGGGTTTACGGTTATCCCTCGACTTCCGAGGCGCAGGATTCGGCGATGAGCTCACGCGGCTACCGCGCCATGGCGGGGATACCGCGACTGCAGTTCGCCCACGTCGATCTGCTCGTCCGCTCGTTCGGCTCATTGCAGGGGCTGCTGGCCGCCAGCGCGGACGATCTGCAGTCGGTCGACGGAATCGGGTCGATGTGGGCCCGGCACATCCGTGAGGGACTGTCCCTGCTCGCCGAGTCGACGATCGCCGACCGGCTCGCCTGAACGTCAGTTACCCGGCGCGGCCGGATCAGCCGGCGCTGCACCCTCCGGGGGCGGCCCGGGCAGCTGCGGATTGGGTTGGGCCAGTATGAACGGCACCGGCGCCGATCTCAGATTGCCGAGCTGCACCATCAGGTTGTAGGTGCCGGGCCCGATCGGCTGACGCGGCATCGGGCACTGCGGCCCCGATCCCATGCCGGTCCAGGTCACCTCGGTGGTCACCTGTTCACCCGGGTTGAAGGTCTTCACCAGCGTTTCGTTGGACGGCGCGCAGTCCAGGTTGGACCAGAGCCGGTTGTTGTCCAGTGAGTACACGTAGGCGGCCAGTACCGCGGCGCCCACGTCACGTTTGCAGGCCACCAGGCCGATGTTGGTCACGACCATGGTGAACTTCGGCTGATCGCCCACGACGTACTCGGGCTGGCTGGTGATGCCCTTGACCGCGAGCGTCGAATCCGGGCAGTCGTCGCCCTCTTTGAGCAGCGGCGGCGGGGTCACCGCGGCGGTCGGCGTGGCCGTCGGCGGCGGCGCGTGCTGAGCCGGGGGCACCACCGGGGTCTTGACCTCGGGGTTCTCCCCCGGCAGCGGCGTCGGCGGTGCGGCCGTGGCAGACGCGTCGGTGGACTTTGTCTCGGCTCCAGAGCTGCTGGTCACGATCACCGCGACGATCGCGGCGATGATCCCCACGACGACCACCGCGATTCCGATGGCCAGCGCCCTGCGCCGCCAGTAAATCTGCGAGGGCAGCGGCCCATGAGGTTCGAGATCCAACACGGCTTTCACGGTAAGCCCAGGTCATGCACAGTTGTCCGAGGCGACTCGGCGTGTCGGAGCACTGAAGCTGTTTCGCTCCTCACGTGCGCAGCGAAATTCTCAGGCTTCGCCGATGTTGCCGAGATGGCTGCGCAGCTCCACGTGACCGTCCGACAGGTGGTAGGTGGCGCCGACGATGGCCTGCGTACCTGCGGCCAGACCATTGGAGATGGCGGCCGACCGCATCTGCAGCTGGTTGACCGTCTCCTTGACGTGGTAGGCCTCGAACTCGTCGACCCGGTTCAGGCCGGCGTGACGACCCATCAGGATCGACGGGGTCACCCGCTCCACGATGTCGCGCACGTAGCCGCCGGGCACCTGCCCCTCGTCGAGGGCGGTGATGGCGGCCTTGACCGCGCCGCAGCTGTCATGGCCCAGGACCACGATCAGCGGCACCTCCAGGATCGACACCGCGTACTCGATCGAGCCAAGCACCGCGTTGTCGATGACGTGGCCGGCGGTGCGCACCACGAACATGTCGCCCAGACCCTGGTCGAACAGCAACTCCGCGGCAACGCGGCTGTCGCCGCAGCCGAACACCACGGCGGTGGGCTTCTGCCCGTGGGTCAGCTTTGCTCGACGGGCGATGTCCTGGCTGGGGTGCTGCGGTTCGCCGGCGACGAAGCGGGCGTTACCGTCCTTGAGTGCCTTCCAAGCGGACACGGGATTCGAATTGGGCATATCAGCCATTTTGCATGAGATGCCGATGAGCATCGACGCGGAGCAGCTCGTCAGCTGGTACACAGACGCCCAGAGGGACCTGCCGTGGCGCCGACAAGGGGTGACCGCCTGGCAGATCCTGGTCAGCGAGTTCATGCTGCAGCAAACACCGGTGGCCCGGGTCGAGCCGATCTGGCTGGCCTGGATCGACCGGTGGCCCACCCCGTCCGCGACGGCGGCCGCCGGGTCGGCCGAGGTGCTGCGGGCCTGGGGCAAGCTGGGCTACCCGCGGCGGGCCAAACGTCTGCACGAATGCGCGGTGGTGATCGCAGGCGAATACGGCGACGAGGTGCCCACCGACGTCGAGACCCTGCTGACCCTGCCCGGCATCGGCGCCTACACCGCGCGAGCCGTGGCCTGCTTCGCCTACTCGGCCAGCGTTCCGGTCGTCGACACCAACGTGCGCCGTGTGGTCACCAGGGTCTTGCGTGGGCAGGCCGATGCACCCGCCCGTGCCCGCGACCTCGACGATGTCGCCGCGCTGCTGCCTGACGACGCCACCGCACCGACCTTCTCGGCCGCCCTGATGGAGCTGGGCGCGGTGGTGTGCACGGCCCGCGCGCCGCAGTGCGGCTGCTGCCCGCTGAGCCACTGCCGGTGGCGGTCGGCCGGGTATCCGGAGGGCACGATGACCCGAAAGGTGCAGCGCTACGCCGGAACCGATCGGCAGGTGCGCGGCAAGCTGCTGGATGTCCTGCGCGACAGCAGTTCTCCGGTCACCCGTGCGCAGCTGGACGTGGCCTGGCTCACCGATACCGCACAACGGGATCGCGCACTGGACTCGCTACTGGTCGACGGCCTCGTCGAGCAAACTATGGACGGCCGGTTCGCACTCGCCGGCGAAGGCGAAATTCCATGAGATCGGCATGAATCCGGTGCGCGGCACACCATTTGGGCCGCACATCACATAGAACGGATTCATGTCAAGCAAATTCTTAGCGACGTTTGCATGTACGGCAATGGGTCTGGGTATGGGGCTGGGCCTCGCGGCGACAGCCAACGCCGCACCTTCCGGTACCGGTTCGGCGGCCGACACGGTGCGCGACCTGCAGAGCCGGGGCTATCACGTGCAGATCAACTCGAACGCCAATACGGCCCTGTCGAATTGCCGGGTGACCGGGGTGCACGGACTGGCCGACTCCAACATCAACGAGGACGGCTACCGGATCGATTCGACTCAGCACACCACGGTGTACGTCAACGTGGCCTGCCAGCCCGACGGCTGAGCCATCACGCGATGACAGCGTCTTCGTCTACACCACAGGCGAATTGACGCCGGTAGTCCGAGGGCGTCACGCCGATCAGCCGGCGGAAGTGATGGCGCAGCAGCGTTGCGGTGCCGAACCCCGCCTGCCCGGCGATCCGGTCGATGTCCAGGTCGGACTCCTCCAGCAGCCTGCGCGCGTACAGCACCCGCTGATCGGTGATCCACTGCATGGGGGTCGTGCCGGTCTCCTCGACGAACCGGCGGGCGAAGGTGCGCGTGGACATCGCCGATCGCCTGGCCAACGTCGTCACCGTGTGCGGCTTGTCCAGATTGCCTATGATCCAATCCAGATGCGGCGCAAAGCCTTCCGAACACCTGACCGGAATCGGCTGATCGATGAACTGACGTTGCCCACCATCGCGCTGCGGCGGGACCACCATTCGCCGGGCGATCTTGTTGGTCACCTCGCTGCCGAGTTCGCGGCGAACCAGGTGCAGGCACGCGTCGATGCCCGCCGCCGTGCCTGCGCTGGTGATCAGATTGCCGTCGTCGACGAACAGGACATTCCGGTCCACCTTGGCGGTGGGATATTTGCGAGCCAAGGCGTCTGCGTGCATCCAGTGCGTGGTGCACGGCCTGCCGTCCAACAGACCCGCCGCGCCGGCGAGGAACGCGCCCGAGCACACCGTCAGGATGATCGAGCCCGCGTCGGCAGCGGCCCGCACGGCCTCCAACGCCTCCGGCAGGTATCCGGTGCCCCCTATTGCGGGGATCGCCACCAGGTCGGCGCCCTGGAGGGCATCGAGCCCATGCTCGGGGGTCAGGGTTGCCCCGACCGAAGTCCGCAGCGGCTTGCCCGGTTCGGGTCCGCACACTTTGAAGTCGAAGTTGGGTACACCGTCGGCCGACCGGTCGATCCCGAAAACCTCGCAGATGACGCCGAACTCGAAAACGGCCAGACCGTCCAGCACCAGCGTGGAGACGCTTCTCAGCATGGCAGCATTTTATCGTAAGGTGTCAGCGCTGCCACTGTTGGCTGAATATTTCCCCGACGAGCATTACTGCCATGACTATTGCACTCGCTCTGATCATCCTCATCTCACCCTTCGCGGTCGCCGCGGCAGTGGGCTGGGCGGCGCGGCGCGGCAATGTCCTGCGGTTCCGCCTCGACCTGTTCGACATCAACCAGCCCGACTACGAGACGTATCGCGCCGGCCACGACCTCGACGTGATACGCAGCCGGTTCGAACACCAGCCGTCCTGGCCGAGCGCAGGTGTCCTAGGCGAGCGCCGTTAGAAACTCCGTCACGGCTTCGCGGTACACCTCGGGCGCATCGTCGTGGATCAGGTGCCCCGCGCCGGGTACGTGCAGATACCTGGTGTCCTTCCCGATCTCGGCCATCCGGCGCATCTGCCCCGGCGGCGCCACCGAGTTGCCCGCCTCCATGAGCAGGGTCGGTACCCGCACGTCGCGCCACTGCTGCCAGTAGTCCCGCGTGCCCCACTGGGCAGCGATGTCCAGCCACCACTGCGGGTACCCGTGCAGCCGCCAGCCGGTGGGCGTTCGGTCGAACGCCTCAAGGAAGTACTGGCCCGCGACCGGCCCGAACTCGTCGTAAACCTCTTGTGCCGAGCCGAATTCGACCGGAAGGGCGTGCACCCACGGCTCCCACGGCCCGGTGGTGCGTCCCCGGAAATCCGGGGCCATGTCCTCCACCACCACCGCGCGGGCCAGTTCGGGGCGGGCGGCGGCCAGACACCACGAGTGCAACGCACCCATCGAATGCCCCACCAGCATCACCGGCCGCCCGAGACCTGCCACGGCGTCACCCAGGTCCGCGACGAAACGCTCGGTGCTGATCGGATACGGATCGACCACGTCGCGCCCGCGGTGCCACGGTGCGTCATAGGTGTAGACCTCGCCCAGCCCAGCCAACCAGGGCAATTGGCGCGACCAAGTGCTGCCGCGACCCATCAGCCCGTGCACCAGGACGATGGGCTCGCCGCGCCCCCCTCTATGGGTGAGCAGATCTGTGACCATCCCGTTATCTTGCCGGGCAGTCGCGGTAGCCTGAACACCATGCCCGTCGTGAAGATCAACGCCATCGAGGTCCCGCCCAACGCCGGCCCGGAACTGGAGAAGCGGTTCGCGAACCGTGCACACGCCGTCGACAGTCAGCCCGGCTTCCTGGGCTTCCAGTTGCTGCGCCCGGTCAAGGGCGAAGACCGCTACTTCGTGGTGACGCAGTGGGAAACCGAAGAGGCCTTCCAGGCCTGGGCTTCGGGCCCTGCTGTCGAGGCGCACAAGGGCCAGCAGGCAAAGCCTGTGGCCACCGGCGCATCGCTGCTGGAGTTCGAGGTTGTGCTGGACGTTGCAGGGCCCGCTGCCCAGGCGTAGCCGCGGCCGGACGCTGCACCGCACGGTCGGCCTGACGGCCATCGCAGCGGTCGCCGCGGCCCTGGCTTGTGGCTGTTCGCCGAACGTCGCGCCCGCGGCCGAAGTGTCCTACGGCGCGCACATCGACACCATCACCCCGCCGGGTCTGCGCGCCAAGCAGACCATGGACATGCTCAACTCCGACTGGCCGATCGGCCCGATCGGGGTGCGCACCCTGGCCGCACCCGAGAAGGTCGACCTGGTCGGGACCAAGATGGACTCCATCTGGTGGGACCGCCCGTTCAAGGTCACCTCGGTGGACATCGGGGCCGCGCAGGCCACGTTGCACGTACTGACGTCCTACAACGTGGCCCAGGACATCGAACTGCGGACCAACGATGTCGGTCTGGTGGACCGGTTCGAGGTCAACCTGGTGCCGCCGAAGATCGACAAGTGGTCCGACATCGACACCGAGCTGACCAAGTCGGGAGCGCGCTACTCCTACCGGGTGTCCAAGGTGAACAACGGCAAGTGCGAGCAGGTCGCCGGCACCAACACCGACATGTCGCTGCCGCTGGCTTCGATCTTCAAACTGTACGTACTGCTTGCGGTTTCGGATTCGGTCAAAGCCGGCACGCTCAAGTGGGACGATCACCTGACGATCACCAAGGAAGGCAAGAAGCTCGGCTCGGCCGGGCTGGACAAGCTTCCCCCCGGCGCTCAGATCACCGTGCGGACCGCCGCCCAGCAGATGATCTCGGCCAGTGACAACATGGCCACCGACCTGCTGATCGAGCGGATGGGCCCCGCCGCGGTGGAACGCGCACTGGTCACCGCGGGTCACCACGATCCGGCCAGCATGACCCCGTTCCCGACCATGCACGAAGTGTTCTCGGTCGGCTGGGGCGAGCCGAACCTGCGCGATCAGTGGAAGAACGCCTCACCCACCGATCGAGTGGCACTGCTGCAGCAGACCAATTCCCGCCCCTACGAACCGGATCCGTATCGCACCCACACCCCGGCCTCCAATGACGGCCTGGAGTGGTTCGCCAGCGCCGCCGACATCTGCCGGGTGCATGCCGCCCTGCAGGCCTCCGCGTTCGGGCCGGCCGCGCCGGTGAAGGACATCCTCTCGGCGCTGCCCGGAATCGACCCCGATCCGGCGAAGTGGAACTACATCGGCGCCAAGGGCGGCAACCTTCCCGGCGACCTGACCTTCAGCTGGTACGCGGTGGACTACACGGGGCAGCCATGGGTGTTCAGTTTTCAGCTGAACTGGCCGAAGTTCCGTAGCCCCACTGCCGCAGGCTGGTTGCTGCAGATCGCCAAGCGGGCGTTCGCCATGGCGCCGGTCGGACAGTAGGGCCGCGGACTAGTTGCTGCTCCGCAAGGTCCAGGCCTGGCCGCGGAAATGCATCACGGTGCGGCTGAGTGGCGCGATGTCGATGCGCCAGAACGACTTTGCCGGGGCGTCCAGCGCGACGAGGATGGCCGCCCGGATCACCGCCGGGTGGGTCACCGCGACCAGCCGCCCGCGCGTCGAGACCAGACCGTCCATCCAGCGATGAACCCGGTTGACGAGACCGACGACGGATTCGCCGCCGTGCGGCGCCCGGGTCGGATCGGTCAGCCAGACCGCCAGGTCCGCGGGCAGCACCCCGCCCAGCACACCCCCGCGCCAGCTGCCGAAGTCCAGATCGGCCAGTTGGGGTTCGACCACCGCTGACAGGCCCAGCAGCTCGGCGGTCTGGCGGACCCGTTTCTCCGGCCCGCAATACGCGGCGTCGATGACGCCCAGTTCGACGGTCGCATCGGCCTGGCGGTGGCCCAGCGGGTTCAGCGGCTCGTCGGTGGGAAATCGTCCGGCAGCGGTGGCGTCGGTCATGGCGTGCGACACCAACGTCAGCCGGACGACCTCACTCACTGGAACTCACGCGGTGACGGACTGCTTCTTCTCATCCAGCAACCGAGAAAGAGATGCCGCGCTGACAAGTCCGATCGTCGCCCAGATGATCACTTGGGTGCCCAGGCCATAGAGCCGGAACTCGTAGAGATCAACCGCCGGGAAACCCGGGAACACGATGGCGCCGGCATCATCCCGCAACGGACCGGGTGTCTCGTCGATCGTGGGCAGGATCAGCATCAGCACGGTCACCGCGACGATGTATGCCGCAACCCCGGCGAGGGTCGCATTCCAGGCACCGAGCTTCGGTGCCAGTTGATGACCGAGATATGCCGCGGCGACCATCAACAGCGCCGACAGGCCGACCATCAACAGGTACAGCAGCGCCCGCTGCGTGATCGTCTCATCGAGGCTCGTGGCCGGAGGATTCGGCGGATACTTGAGCGAAGGCACGATCCACAGCGAGATCAGCATGCCGCCGGCGATGAGCACGGACAGCGTGCGGGCCGACAGGTTGTTGAGCCGGCCGTATGCCACACAGAACACCACGGCGAACAGTGCGCCCATCGCGATGCTGAACAGCAGCACACCGAATCCCATGCCGATGTTGGACTGGATACCGCGACTGAAGAGCTCACCACCCTCTTCACCATGGCTGTGGCCACCATGTGCCACAGACATCGCCTCATGGGCCGCCGCAGTGCCGTCCTCGAAATCGATGGCGCGGCCGACGATGGGTTCGATGAAAATCTTCGACCACACGAACGCGAAAAGACCAGCTAGGGCGCCGGCGAGTACGCCGCGCCAGATGACATGTTTTTCCATTGTTCTGTTATCCCCAGCGTCAGGTCAGTGGCAGGGGAAACCGAGCAGGTGCCGGGCGTCGTGCACGAACTCGTGGATGTACATGTTGTCCCCGAAAACCGAGGTGGCACCCTGGTCGACGCCGACGAAGTACAGGATGACCAGCGCGAAAAACGCCGTCAAGGACAACCAGGCCACCGCACTGGCCGCAGACAGGTCGATCGCGCCCACCCGGCTGTTACGCGCCTCAGGAGTAGTCATCGGGGTTCCTTTCCGGGAATTCGCGTCCCAGTCCGTTCGTGACAGGTCAGGGTCTGACTGTTAACAGTGGCGCGGCCGTCCTGGATTCTCACCAGGTTCCTTTGCCTGTCGATTACAGCAGCATCCTAACCACCGCGCAGGAGTTCTCTCATCGGCAGGTATGAAACCGGCATGAAAAATGCCCCCGCCATTGCGGCGGGGGCATTTTTCGTCTTGGACCTTATTGCGCTTCGTCGCCGGAGGCGACTATTCGGCCGTGGCTCCGGCCTTGGCCAGATCCGGACCGTCGGAGCCGGCAGCCTTGGGCGCACCGGAGAACGTGAACTTCGCGTCCTCGCCGGCGCTTTCGCCGTCCCAGCCCTCGACATCGACCGTAACCAGCTGGCCCGGGCCGAGCTCTTCGAAGAGGATCTTCTCCGAGAGCTGGTCCTCGATCTCGCGCTGGATGGTGCGCCGCAGCGGGCGGGCACCGAGCACCGGATCGAAGCCACGCTTGGCCAGCAGGGCCTTGGCCTTGTCGGTCAGCTCCATGGCCATGTCCTTGGCCTTGAGCTGGTTTCCGACCCGGCCGATCATCAGGTCGACCATCTGGATGATCTCGTCCTGCGTCAGCTGGTGGAACACGATGATGTCATCGATGCGGTTGAGGAACTCCGGCCGGAAGTGCTTCTTGAGCTCGTCGTTGACCTTCTGCTTCATCCGCTCGTAGTTGTTCTCCCCGCCGCCCTGGCTGAAGCCGAGTCCGACAGCCTTGCTGATGTCGGAGGTTCCCAGGTTCGAGGTGAAGATCAACACCGTGTTCTTGAAGTCGACCGTGCGGCCCTGACCGTCGGTGAGACGTCCGTCCTCCAAGACCTGCAACAGGCTGTTGTAGATCTCCTGGTGGGCCTTCTCGATCTCGTCGAACAGCACGACCGAGAACGGCTTGCGACGCACCTTCTCGGTGAGCTGGCCGCCCTCTTCGTAGCCGACGTAGCCCGGAGGGGCACCGAACAGCCGCGACGCGGTGAAGCGGTCGTGGAACTCGCCCATGTCGATCTGGATGAGCGCATCGTCGTCGCCGAACAGGAAGTTGGCCAGCGCCTTGGACAGCTCGGTCTTACCGACACCGGACGGGCCGGCGAAGATGAACGAACCGGACGGACGCTTCGGGTCCTTCAGGCCGGCGCGGGTACGCCGGATCGCCTTGGAGACGGCCTTGACGGCGTCCTCCTGGCCGATGATCCGCTTGTGCAGCTCGTCTTCCATGCGCAGCAGGCGCGTGGTCTCGGCCTCGGTCAGCTTGAACACCGGGATGCCGGTCCAGTTGCCGAGCACCTCGGCGATCTGCTCGTCATCGACCTCGGCGACAACGTCGAGATCGCCTGAGCGCCACTGCTTCTCACGCTCACCGCGCTGAGCAACCAGGGTCTTCTCCCGATCGCGCAGGCTCGCGGCCTTCTCGAAGTCCTGCGCGTCGATCGCGGACTCCTTCTCCCGGCGCGCGTCGGCGATCTTCTCGTCGAACTCGCGCAGGTCTGGCGGAGCGGTCATCCGGCGGATACGCATCCGGGCGCCGGCCTCGTCGATCAGGTCGATCGCCTTGTCCGGCAGGAACCGGTCGTTGATGTACCGGTCGGCCAGGGTGGCCGCGGCCACCAGCGCACCGTCGGTGATCGAGACGCGGTGGTGCGCCTCGTAGCGGTCACGCAGACCCTTGAGGATCTCGATGGTGTGCTCGACCGTCGGCTCACCCACCTGGACCGGCTGGAACCGGCGCTCCAGGGCGGCGTCCTTCTCGATGTACTTGCGGTACTCGTCGAGGGTGGTCGCACCGATGGTCTGCAGCTCGCCACGGGCCAGCTTCGGCTTCAGGATCGACGCGGCGTCGATCGCGCCCTCGGCAGCACCCGCACCCACGAGCGTGTGCAGCTCGTCGATGAACAGGATGATGTCGCCGCGGGTGTTGATCTCCTTGAGCACCTTCTTCAGGCGCTCCTCGAAATCACCGCGGTAACGGCTGCCCGCGACCAGTGAACCCAGATCCAGGGTGTAGAGCTGCTTGTCCTTGAGCGTCTCGGGGACCTCGCCGTGGACGATGGCCTGGGCCAGGCCCTCGACGACGGCGGTCTTGCCGACGCCGGGCTCGCCGATCAGCACCGGGTTGTTCTTGGTGCGGCGGCTCAGCACCTGCATGACCCGCTCGATTTCCTTCTCACGGCCGATGACCGGATCGAGCTTGCCCTCCATGGCGGCGGCGGTCAGGTTGCGGCCGAACTGGTCGAGGACCAACGAGGTGGACGGGTTGCCCGACTCGCCGCCACGACCACCGGTACCGGCCTCGGCGGCCTCCTTGCCCTGGTAACCGCTCAGCAGCTGGATGACCTGCTGGCGCACCCGGGTCAGCTCGGCGCCGAGCTTGACCAGCACCTGCGCGGCCACGCCCTCGCCCTCACGGATCAGGCCGAGCAGAATGTGCTCGGTGCCGATGTAGTTGTGGCCGAGCTGCAGCGCCTCACGCAGGGACAGCTCCAGCACCTTCTTGGCACGCGGCGTGAAGGGGATGTGGCCGGACGGCGCCTGCTGTCCCTGGCCGATGATCTCCTCGACCTGGCTGCGCACGCCTTCCAGCGAGATGCCCAACGACTCCAGCGACTTGGCGGCTACGCCCTCGCCCTCGTGAATCAGACCCAACAGGATGTGCTCGGTCCCGATGTAGTTGTGGTTGAGCATCCGGGCTTCTTCTTGCGCCAGGACGACGACCCTGCGGGCACGGTCGGTGAATCTCTCAAACATCGGTGGTTACCTGCTCTCCATCGCTAGCGATACCCGCGTACGGCTGCGTTCTATCGGTTTTCTCGTAGCCCGCACGTGTACCTACCGTCCACTCTAATGGGCGGCCGTCCCGGGCGCGGAGGTTGGCGGTCCGTTCCGGCGGCGACGCACCCAGTACGAGCTGTCCACATCTACTGCTGCAGATGAGCAACGCCGCCGGTCGGCGAATCGTTTCCGAAAATCGCGGCTTTCGGGTTCGCCACTAGCGAAAACTCCGGACCGGGAATTCTCACCGGTCCGGAGCTGGCAACTGTCGGTTAAGTTGCGGTCGTTTATGTGGCGGCGTGGAAGGCGTCGATGACGTCTGCGGGGATACGGCCACGCGTCGACACGTTGTGCCCGTTGCGGCGGGCCCATTCGCGGATGGCGGCACTCTGCTCGCGATCGATGGCGCCGCGGCCACGGGCCGGGCCTGCCGCCCGTCCGCGCCGGCGCCCGCCGACCCGGCGTCCGGCCTCCACCCACTGCTTCAGGTCGTTGCGTAGCTTGGTGGCATTCTTCGAGGAAAGGTCGATCTCATAGGTGACACCATCGAGGCCGAATTCGACCGTCTCATCGGCGGTGGCCTCACCGTCGAAATCATCGACCAGCGTGACGGTCACTTTTTTCGCCATTACCCCGCACCGAACCCTTCTGCATACGCATTGGTGACTACGCCTGAGTATCCTGCACCTGCGCCCTAATGTGCCACAAAAACGCACACATTTCCAACGACGCGTGGATCACGGCAGTTCAGTTAGTCTGGCGGCGAACAATCGGGAACAAAACCGTCTCCCGAATAGACAACCCCGTCAGCGCCATCAACAAGCGATCGATACCCATTCCGGTGCCGGTGGTGGGCGGCATCGCGTACTCCAATGCGGCGAGGAAATCGTCGTCGAGAACCATTGCTTCGTCATCACCGGCTGCAGCCGCGCGGGCCTGGGCTTCGAATCGTTCCCGTTGGATTACCGGATCGACGAGTTCGGAATATCCCGTGGCGAGTTCGAAACGCCGTACGTAGAGGTCCCATTTCTCGGTCACCCCGGGAATGCTGCGGTGAGCCCGGGTCAGCGGCGAGGTCTCGACCGGGAAGTCGCGGACGAACGTCGGGGCCCAGAGCTTCTCCCCCACCGTGTGCTCCCAGAGTTCCTCGACCAATTTTCCGTGCCCGTAGCCACGGTCACGGGGAATCTCCAGCTCGAGCCCGTCGGCAATACGCCACAAGTACTCAACTGATGTGTCGGGAGTGATCTCCTCACCGAGAGCCTCCGACAGCGAGGGATACATTTCCAATGTGTCCCATTGCCCGTCGAGATCGTAGATAGTGCCATCGGGCAATGGCACTTGACGCGTACCGATCGCCTCGTCGGCAACTTCTTGAATAAGTTCACGCGTGACTACCGCGGAATCGTTGTAGTCGCCATACGCCTGATATGTCTCCAACATCGAGAATTCCGGCGAGTGTGTGGAATCGACGCCTTCGTTTCGAAAGTTCCGATTCAACTCGAAAACCCGGTCAAAACCGCCGACGATGCAGCGCTTGAGGAACAGTTCCGGCGCAATCCTCAGGTACAGATCGACATCGAGCGCATTGGAGTGGGTGATGAACGGCCGCGCCGCCGCGCCGCCGGCCAGCGTCTGCAGCATCGGCGTCTCGACCTCCAGGAAGCCGCGCCGTTCCAGCGCCGAACGCACCGCCCGCACCACCGCGACCCGCTGCCGGGCGATGCTGCGCGCCTCCGGGCGCACGATGAGATCGACGTAGCGCTGACGCACCCGGGTCTCTTCGCTCATTTCTTTGTGAGCAACGGGCAGGGGCCGCAGGGCCTTGGCCGCCATCTGCCAGGAGTCGGCCAGCACCGAGAGCTCACCGCGCTTGGAGCTGATCACCTCGCCGTGGACGAAGACGATGTCGCCGAGGTCGACGTCGGCCTTCCACGCGTCGATGGACTCCTGACCCACCTGAGCCAGGCTGATCATGGCCTGCAGCTGGGTGCCGTCTCCTTCCTGCAGCGTCGCGAAGCACAACTTGCCGGAATTCCGGGCGAACACCACCCGGCCCGTGACACCGACGATCTCGCCGGTCTGGGTGTCGGCGGCCAGGTCCGGGTAGGCGCTGCGCAGTTCGGCCAGCGAATGCGTGCGCGGAACGGTGACCGGATAGGGCTCGCGCCCCTCAGCCAGCAGCCGCTCCCGCTTGGCCTGACGAATCCGGAACTGCTCGGGAAGGTCGGCCTGGGACTGGGACGCGTCGTCGCGATCGGCTGGGCTCACAAAATGCCAGCTTAAATGAACTCGCGGGCGCGCAATTGCACGCCGACAAGCCGGCGGCTCCCGGCCACGAGCCAATGGACCGGCGGTTCAACGGCATACCCGCGTCCCGGCGGGGTCAGGCCGCGACCCAGGTGTGCACAACCTCACACCGGTCACCTGGCCGGCTTGAGCCGTCCCCGCTGGCTGTCCCGGTTGCGCTCGAACACCAGCCGCAGGCCGTCGAGGGTGAGATGGCGGTCGTAGTGCTCGACCGTCCGCAGGTCCGGCAGCACCAGCGGCGCGGTGTGGCCGGTGGCCACAACCGCGACGTCGCTGCCGGAGAAGCCGTCGACGTCCTCGCGGATCCGGCTGACCAGTCCGTCCACCAGTCCGGCGAACCCGAAAACCGCGCCGGCCTGCATGCATTCCACGGTGTTCTTGCCGATCACCGAACGCGGCCGGGTCAACTCGACCCGGCGCAGCGCGGCCGAGCGGGCAGCCGCGGCGTCGGAGGACACCTGCACACCGGGCGCAATCGCCCCGCCGAGGAACTCCCCCTTGGCCGACACCACATCAACACAGATCGACGAGCCGAAATCGACGATGATCGCCGCGGTGCCGTATTTGTGATAGGCGGCAAGACAATTCACGATGCGGTCGGCGCCGACTTCCTTCGGGTTGTCGACCAGCAGCGGGATGCCGGTACGCACACCGGGCTCGATCAGCACATGCGGCACCGTCGGCCAGTACTGCTCGAGCATCACACGCACCTCATGCAGCACCGAGGGCACAGTGGACAGCCCCGCGGCCCCGGTCAGACGCTCGGAGTCGTCACCGATCAAGCCGTCGATGGTGAGCGCCAACTCGTCGGCCGTCACCTCGGATTCGGTCCGGATCCGCCACTGCTGCACCACCTTCGCGTGATCACCTGTACCGGAGATCAACCCGACGACGGTGTGGGTGTTGCGGACGTCGATGGCGAGCAGCATCAGCGGGGCGACATCAGTTCGGAGACGTCCTCGGGGACATACGCCGGATCATGACCGTGTTCGCCGAGATCGATCTGCTTGTTGTCCGCGTCCACGAACACGATTCGCGGCTCATACGCGCGGGCCTCGGCATCCTCCATCACCCCGTAGGCGATCAGGATGACCAGATCGCCCGGGTGAATGAGATGCGCTGCGGCACCGTTGATCCCGATCACACCGGTGCCACGCTCGCCGGTGATGGCGTACGTCACCAGCCGGGCACCATTGTCGATGTCGACGATCGTCACCTGCTCGCCTTCGAGCAGATCGGCAGCCTCCATCAGGTCGGCGTCGATGGTCACCGAGCCCACATAGTGCAGGTCGGCCTGCGTCACCGTGGCGCGGTGAATCTTGGATTTCAGCATGGTGCGCTGCATCAGTTCCTCCAGGGCAGTTCGTGATTGTCGCCGTCGCCGACGCGAGGGTGTCCGTCGATTCCGGCGGATGCTCCGATATCTACTGAGATGTTGTCCAGCAGGCGAGTTCGGCCCAGCCGGGCTGCGACAAGCAGCCGGCCTGCCCCTCCCCCGGCGCGGGGCCCAGCATCGGATCGCGCACTTCCAGGTAATCGACGTCGATGGCGGGTACCTCGTCGAGCACTCCCCGGGCCGCGTCGATGGCGGCCGCCGCCCCGCCCGCCGCGGCGTACTTGCCGGCCAGCAGGGCCGCCGACAGGGCTCCGGCCTGTTCCCGCTCGTCGGCGTCGAGATACCGATTGCGCGATGACATTGCCAGGCCGTCGGATTCCCGGACGATGGGAACCCCGACGATCTGCACGTCGACGTTGAGATCGGTGACCATCTGCCGGATCAATGCCAGCTGTTGATAGTCCTTTTCGCCGAAGAAAGCCCGATCGGGCCGGACGATCTGGAGCAGCTTGAGCACGACGGTCAGCACCCCGGCGAAATGGCCGGGGCGCGCGGCCCCTTCGAGCTCACCGCCGCCGGGCCCGGGCTCCACACTGGTCCGCGGACCGTCCGGGTACATCCCTGAACCGGTTGGGGTGAAGGCGATCTCGACCCCTTCGGCGCGCAGCGCGGCCAGGTCCTCGTCGAGCGCGCGCGGGTAGGCGTCGAGATCCTCCCCCGCCCCGAACTGCAACGGGTTGACGAAGATCGACACCACCACGACCGCGCCGGGAACGCGCTTGGCCGCGCGAATCAGCGTCAGGTGGCCCTCGTGCAGCGCACCCATGGTGGGCACGAGGGTGACGCGGCGCCCGCTGGCGCGCAGGGCCCGGCTGACTGCCGCGACATCGGCCGGTGCCGAGTAGACGTTCAGTTCACCGGCGACGAACTTGGGAGGGTTGCTCTGGGTCATCCTTGACTCGTTTCAGGGCTGGTTTCCGGGCCTGCATCTGAGAGCACCGCGAACACGTCCACGGGCGCATGTGCGCGTTGGGCGGTACGCAGTGAGTCGGCCCGATATGCCTGGGCCAGTTGGGGATCCAATGCGCGCAGGGCTCTCAGGTGAGCGCCAACCGCTGCTGCGTCGCCGCGTGCGACGGGTCCGGTCAACGCGGCCTGGCCGCGTTGCAGCGCGTTCTCCAGCGCGGCCCGGGCCAGCGGGCCCACCACCCGCTCGGGCAGACCGCCGGGCGCATCGCCGACCAGCTCCTGGCCGAGCAGTTCCTCACCGCGCAGTGCGGCCCGCAGCGTGTCCACGGCGTCGAGCACCAACGTGACCAGGTGGTTGCTGGCATGCGCCAGTGCCGCGTGGTATTGCGTCCGCGCGTGCTCGGGCACCCGGAACGGCTCCCCACCGATCTCCAGCACCAGCGACTGGCCGATCGCGTAACCGACTTCGTCGGCCGCGGTGATGCCGAAACACGTATCGGGCAACCGCGCGAGGTCCTCGTCGGCGCCGGTGAACGTCATCGCCGGATGGATGGCGAGCGGGATGCACCCCTGCTCGGTCAGCGGGGCCAATACCGCCACCCCGTTGGCACCGGAGGTGTGCACCACGATGGTGCCGGGCCGCACCACGCCGGTGGCAGCGAGACCGGACACCAGCGATGCCAGCTCGGCGTCCGGAACCGTCAGCAGCAACAGCTCAGCGCGCTGCGCCACGTCGGGGACGGGAAGGATCGAGGTATCGGGCAGCCGCCGCTGTGCCCGCAGCCGGGAGGCCTCGGAGATGGCACTGCAGGCCACCACCACGTGCTCGACCCGTTCCAGGGCATAGCCGAGCGCCGTGCCGACCCGGCCCGCCGAAATGACGCCGACGCTGAGCCTGGCAGGACGCAATCCCTCAGGAGGGGACCACCCGTTTGCAGGGGGCTGCTCCATCGCAGACGACCTCACAGGATGAATAGGTTTCAGTCGTTCCAGTCCCGCGTTGCGGGTACCGGACGGTCGTCACGAGACTAGCTCACTCGTCGCGACGCCTGCGACGCCCGCCTTCGGCAGGGGCGGACTGAAACCGTGCCAGCAGCTCATTTACCGACTGCCCGTCGGCATGGTGCCCGTTCGCCGGCTCGGGTTCCGGTTCGCTGCGGTGCCGTGATCCCCGCCGGGGCGGTTCGGGCGGTTGCGACGATTCGGTGGCCAATGCCGGCGACGACTGGGCCGGTGCGGACCGGCCGGGATCGGAGGTCTCGGCCGCGGCGGAGTGCCTGCCACGAGGCGGCGGCTCGGGAGCTTGGCCTGCCGACATCGCGGGGGCCGGCGCAGGCGCCGGTTCGGGGGCCGGCGCAGGGGCCGGTTCGGGGGCCGGCGCAGGGGCCGGTTCCGGAGCTGGTTCGGGGGCCGGCGCCGAGGTTTCCTCTGGTGTCGATTCGGGGGCGCGGCGCCTGCCGACGTACTCGGCCGATGCGCCGTTCTGGGTCACCGGCGCGGACCAGTTGCTGCCGGGGGCGCCCGCGGGGATCCACTGTCCCTCGGCGGGAGCCGGTTCCCAGCCTGTGGCCGCGGGCTCGGCGACAGGCGCAGGCGTACTGACCGGCTCCGGTTCGGGAGCCTCGATCGTCGGTGACGGCTGCATCGGCGGCATGGCCGGCGGCGGTGGCGGCGGCGCCCACGTGGACGGCGGCTCCGGCTGACTGCGTGCGGCCGGTTGCGGCTCAGGCCTGCGCTGCGGCTGGGGCTCCGGGCGCGCCTGAGGCTGCGGTTGCGGTTCCGGTCGGGGCTCGGGCCGAGGCGCGGGCTGGGGCTCCGGCCGGGACACGGGTTGCGGTTCCGGTCGAGGCTGAGGTTCCGGCTGACGCGGGGGTTCCGGCTGACGCGGGGGTTCCGGCTGGCGTGCAGCGTCCTGCTGACGCCGGCGGCGACGGGGCTGTTCACCGGCAGGCATCGGTCGCGACGGTAGACGGTGCGCACCACCCGAGGTCGCCCAGTCGTACTCCGGCGGATGCGGCTCGGCCGGAACGTCGATGATCGGGCTTTCCTCGGTGCGCGACGTCCGAATGTCGGTGACCTCGACGGGGGGCACATCCAGGCGGCTGGCGGTCACCCGGCCCGCGGTGCGCACCGTGCTCTTGTCGGTCTCGATGGCCGGGCGGTGCACTAGGTCCGTGTCGAACAGGATCTCCAGGTTCGCCCGCAATGCGGCCAGCTCGGAACGCAGCGCGGCAACCTCGTCGGCCGCCTGCGCGCGCAGTTCGGAGGCCAGCTCCCGGCGCAGCTCGGTCTCGACGGTCAGCTCGTACTCCCGCCGCGCCGAGATCTCCCGATCCAGCTGCAGGTCGTAGACGAACTTCAGATCCCGGGCCTTGGCCTGGTCCAGGTCACTCTGACGCCGGTAGATGACGGAGACGAAGGCCGCCACCACGGCAGCCCACAGGGCCAGGATGACGGCGAGCTTCAGCAACTCGACGCGATCGGTGAACACCAATGCGGAACTGGCCAGAATGGCGAGTACCAGCAATACCGTTAAGAGCAGCCAGCCTGGCCTTCGGCCGCCGCGCCGTGGCCGACCACCGCGGGGCAGAACGGTCATGCGCCGACTGTACCCGTCACCGGTCATCCAGCCTGGCGACCACCACGGCGATTCGGGCAACTACCTCACACAATCCGTCACTCAGGGGCAGTGTCCCCGTTGTCCGGCGGTTCCTCGGGGGATTTGCAACAGTGCTGCAGCCACACCGCCGCGACAGCCAGCGCCAGGGCACTGACCGCGGCCACCGCCGCGCCGGGGGTGTCCTCGCCGGCCACCCGCAGTTCGCCGCGCCGGGGCAGCAGGTACACCAGCACACCGATCCACCAGCCCGCGACGACGGCGCCCACCCAGGCCGAGGCCTTGGCGATCACGACCGACCGGGCCACCGTGAGCGGGTGCAACCGACCTGCGCCGACCCCGATCTGCCCGTCGTTGATCTTGGCCCGCACGTAGAACGCCCAGCCCGCCTCGACGAGCGCGACGGCCAGCAGCGAAAGCCCGGTCCACACCGTCAGCGGCGGGAACCAGCGGTAGAGCACTCCGATCAGGATGTAGCCGACGATGGCGACGACAACGACCGCGGCGGCCAGGTCGCGCTTGCGGGTTGGGCCCATCAGTCCGCCACGGGTTCGGTGTCGAAGTCCAGCGCCAGGTCAGTGCGCCTGACCCCGGCCCGTTCGGCCGGGTCGATCTCCTCCAGCAGGTGCGCGACCCGCCGTGTTCGGCCGACCACTGTCAGCGTGGCATCCGGATCCACTGCCAACCACGGGATCAGGACGAAGGCACGGAGGTGGGCCAGCGGGTGCGGCAACGTGAGGTCGTCGTCGCGGGAAAGCACCTCGATGTCACCCTCGTGGCAGGTGACCAGGTCGACGTCGAGGGTGCGCGGGCCCCATCTCTGCTCCCGTACCCGGTCCGCCTCCTGCTCGAATTGTTGTCCCCGCCGCAGCCAGCCATGGCAGTCGAGGTCCGGATCGTCGGCGATCAACACCGCGTTCAGGAACGGTCCCTGCTCGACTCCGCCCCAGGCGTCGGTCTCGAACACCGGCGACACCGCGCGCACCGCGGTCCCCAATCCGTCGACCACCGACTGCAACCGGGCCAACCGGTCGCCGAGGTTCGACCCGATCGAGAGCACTGTGGAAGTCACTGGCTGTTCCCTCGCTCAGGCTTTCTCTGCTCCTCGCGTGCGCGGGACCGCCGGGCCACCACCGCGACGTCGTCGAACGTCAGAGGAATCGGGGCGCTGGGCTTGTGCACCACCACCTCGACCGCGTGCAGACGCTCGTCGGCCATGATGGCGTCGGCGATCTCGGCCGAGACCGTCTCGATCAAGTTGCGCGGCGGCCCCGCGACGATGTCCGCTGCCCGCTGGGCCAGTGCACCGTAATCCAGGGTGTCCGCCAGATCGTCGGTGGCCGCCGCCCGGCGCAGGTCCACCCACGCCGTGATGTCCACGACGAACTCCTGACCATCGCGGCGCTCGTGGTCGAAGACACCGTGATTGCCCCGAACCCGCAAGCCGCGCAACTCAATTCGATCAGCCAACCCGACCTCCAGATTCCCAGGCCTCCAGCACCGCGAGCGCGTCGACGGAGGCCACCACATCGTGCACCCGCACACCCCAGGCCCCGTGCTGGGCGGCCAGCATCGAGATCGCGGCCGTGGCCGTCTCCCGGCCGTCCGGTGGTCGGGGTGTCCCGTCCGCGCCGGCCAGCAAGGAACCCAGAAAACGCTTGCGTGACGCACCCACCAGCACCGGGATACCGGTGGCGATGAATTCGGGCAGCGCGTGCAGCAAGGCCCAATTGTCCTGGGCGGTCTTGGCGAATCCCAGGCCCGGGTCGATGATCAGCCGCTGCGGGTCGACACCCGCGGCGACCGCGGCGTCGACGGCGCCGAGCAGTTCGGCACGGACCTCGGCCACCACGTCGCCGTAACCCGGGGCGTGATGCGGCTGCTCGGCACCGACCGAACGCCAGTGCATCAGGATCCACGGCGCCTTCGCCTCGGCGAGCAGGGGTGCCATGTTCGGGTCGGCCAGGCCGCCGGACACGTCGTTGACGATCTGCGCGCCGCTTTCCAGCGCGACCTTCGCCACGTCGGCGTGCATGGTGTCGATGCTGACGGTGATTCCCTGGGCCGCAAGCGCTTCGATCACAGGAGCGACGCGGGCCGCCTCCACCGCGGGGTCGACCCGCACCGCACCGGGGCGGGTCGACTCCCCACCCACATCGATGATCGCGGCCCCCGCGGCGGCAAGAGCCAGCCCGTGTTCGACGGCTCGGTCGCGGTCGATGAACCTGCCGCCGTCGGAGAACGAATCGTCGGTCACGTTCACCACACCCATGACCTGCACGGGCGTTCCGCGAGGGACAATCGGGCCGGGTGGGTTCACTTCCGGAGGATGAGTTCCAGCGCCTCGGCCCGGGATGCCTTGTCGGTCTTGAACTGTCCCCGCACCGCGGAAGTGGTGGTGACCGCGCCCGGTTTACGGACACCGCGCATCGCCATGCAGAGGTGCTCGGCCTCGATCACCACGATGGCCCCGCGCGGATCGAGCTTCCGCATGAGCGCGTCGGCGATCTGGGCGGTCAGGCGTTCCTGCACCTGCGGGCGCTTCGAGTACAGGTCGACAAGGCGGGCGATCTTCGACAAACCGGTCACCCGGCCGTCGACGCCGGGGATGTATCCGACGTGCGCCACCCCGTGGAACGACACCAGATGGTGTTCGCAGGTGGAGTACAGCGGGATCTGCTTGACCAGCACGAGCTCGTCGTGCTCCTCGTCAAAGGTGGTGTTGAGCACCGCGTCCGGGTCCGTGTACAGACCCGCCATCAGCTCCTTGTACGCACGCGCCACCCGAGCAGGGGTGTCCAGCAGACCCTGTCGGTCGGGGTCCTCGCCGATGGCGATCAGCAATTCACGAACGGCCGCCTCGGCCCGGGGTTGGTCGAACACCCGCGTGGCCGTATCGGTGTTGTTGTGATGCTCGCGCAGCGACTGCGACATCGAAGCCTCCGTTCTCGGATCAGCCGTGGGCCGGCGGGTTGGGCCGGTCGGCCCGCTCAGGTCCACCGTCCTGGCCCGCCTCCTCGTTCGGATTCGGCTGACCGGGATGAGGATAAGGCTGGTACGGGTACGGCTGGGGCTGTTGCCATCCCGACGGATGCGGCGGCGGGTACCAGTAACCCTGCTGCTGGGGCGGCTGGTATCCGGGCTGCGACGGGGCGGGCGGCCAGCCCGGGGCGTGCCAGCCGGCCGGAGCACCGTAATCGGGCTGGGTCGAGCCGTTCTGGTTGGACCCGTTCGGCGGCGCACCGTTGGTCCCGGCCCCGTTGGTCTCGTTCGCGCGCTCGGCCTCGCGGCTGGCGGCGGCGATGGCGGCCTTGAACGCGGGCTCCGGCACCGGCGGCGGCCACGGCTCACCGCGCTCGATGGCGATCTCGCCCGGGGTCTTGATCGGCGGCTTGTCCGACGGCACCCGGCCACCGAAGTCGTCGAACATGGTCAGCCGGGGACGCTTCTTCACGTCACCGAAGATGGCCTCGAGCTCGACGCGGTGCAGCGTCTCCTTCTCCAGGAGCTCACCGGCCAGGGTGTCGAGCACGTCGCGGTACTCGCTGAGGATCTCCCACGCCTCGGTGTGCGCGGCCTCGATGAGCTTCCGCACCTCGTCGTCGATGTCGCGGGCCACCTCGTGGCCGAAGTCGGCCTGGGTACCCATGGTGCGGCCCAGGAACGGATCGCCGTGCTCGGTGCCGTAGCGCACGGCGCCAAGCTTGGAGCTCATGCCGTACTCGGTGACCATCGCACGGGCGATCTTGGTGGCCTGCTCAATGTCGGACACCGCACCCGTGGTGGGCTCGCGGAAGACCAGCTCCTCGGCAGCACGGCCACCCATCGCGAACACCAACCGGGCGATCATCTCCGACCGGGTCATCAGGCCCTTGTCGTCCTCGGGGACTGCTACGGCGTGGCCGCCGGTGCGGCCGCGGGCCAGGATCGTCACCTTGTAGATCGGCTCGATGTCGGGCATCGCCCACGCGGCCAGGGTGTGCCCGCCCTCGTGGTAGGCGGTGATCTTCTTTTCCTGCTCGCTGATGATGCGGCCCTTGCGGCGCGGGCCGCCCACGACGCGGTCGACGGCCTCTTCCAGCGCCGCACCGGTGATGACGGTGCCGTTCTCGCGGGCGGTCAGCAGCGCGGCCTCGTTGATGACGTTGGCCAGATCCGCGCCGGACATGCCGACGGTGCGCTTGGCCAGCCCGTCCAGGTCGGCGTCGGGGGCGATCGGCTTGCCCGCCGAGTGCACCTTGAGCACCGCGCGACGGCCGGCCAGGTCGGGGTTGGACACCGGGATCTGCCGGTCGAAGCGGCCGGGCCGCAGCAGGGCCGGGTCGAGGATGTCGGGCCGGTTGGTGGCCGCGATCAGGATGACGCCCTGGCGGTCGCCGAAACCGTCCATCTCGACCAGCAGCTGGTTGAGGGTCTGCTCACGTTCGTCGTGACCGCCGCCCATGCCCGCGCCGCGCTGACGGCCGACGGCGTCGATCTCGTCGACGAAGATGATGCACGGGCTGTTGGCCTTGGCCTGCTCGAACATGTCGCGCACGCGGGACGCACCGACGCCGACGAACATCTCGACGAAGTCCGAACCGGAGATGGTGAAGAACGGAACCCCGGCCTCACCCGCGACCGCGCGGGCCAGCAGGGTCTTGCCGGTGCCGGGCGGACCGTAGAGCAGAACGCCCTTGGGGATCTTTGCGCCCAGCGCCTGATAGCGGCTGGGGTTCTGCAGGAAGTCCTTGATCTCGTAGAGCTCCTCGACCGCCTCGTCGACGCCGGCAACGTCGGCGAAGGTGGTCTTGGGCATGTCCTTGCCGAGTTGCTTGGCCTTGGACTTGCCGAAGCCGAAGCCCATCCGGCCGCCGCCCTGCATGCGGGAGAACATCACGAACAGGCCGACCAGCAACAGCAGCGGCAGCATATAGATCAGCATCGAGCCGAGGAAGCTGCCCTGGTTGACCGTGGTGCCGAACTTGATGTTCTTGGCGCCCAGCTGATCGGCCAGCTTCAGCGCGTAGCCGGTCGGGTATTTGGTGATGACCTTGTCGGAATTCTCGGTCTCTTCTTTGCCGCTCTTCAGATCGAGACGCAGCTGCTGTTCGCGGTCGTCGATCTGGGCGCTGTTGACGTTGTCAGCGTTGATCTGAGCTACCGCCACCGAGGTGTCGACGGGTTTGTAGCCACGGGTGTCGTCGCTGAAATAGAAAAACGACCAGCCCAGCAACAGCACGACCGCGACCACGGTCAGCGTACGGATCACATTTTTGCGGTTCATCGATCACTCGGCCGAGTTCGGCCCGGTCCTTCCAACGTGCGCAGTTGAGACATTCAAGGCTACCGCTAGACCAACGTCCGGCAGTTCCCGGCGGTATCCAGCGTTACCAGGCGCACCTGA
This sequence comes from Mycobacterium sp. 134, assembly GCF_048282715.1. NCBI lineage: Bacteria > Bacillati > Actinomycetota > Actinomycetes > Mycobacteriales > Mycobacteriaceae > Mycobacterium > Mycobacterium sp. 134. The sequence goes on along the minus strand of NZ_JBLVUN010000008.1, from coordinate 627,682 downwards.
AGTGCCCTCACTCACGGGCGATGCGCGCCACTTCCGCGATGACGTCGCCGTACCAGCGGAAGAGTTTCAGGGGCTCGGGCTGATCGTCTTGTAGCAGGTCCGACCAGCAATCCGCGACCGCGGCCCGGGCCGCGCCACCGATCCACGGCTGCGGCAACAGTTGGGGTGGCAGCAGCGGATCCGGCTCCACGGCTCGGGTGAACTCCGCGGCCAGCTCGATCGCGATGCTGAGCCGGGTCGCCCGGGCGGCGCCCGCCAGCTCCTGCGCCGCCCGTCGCGCCGTTGCCAGGAGGCGATGATGACCGTCGGCGATGCGGTCGAGCGGCCACAGGGCTTCGGCGAGAGCCCGGGCCTCGCTGACACCGCCGACCGTGAGGTCGGTCGTGGTGAGGGTGGTGACGCGATCGGCGACGCCGAACCGGTCGGCCGCGGCCTGCACGTATGGCTCCCATTCGTTGGGTGAGACGTACAGGCCGCCCTGGACGGGGGCGCCGCCCAGGCGGAGGACGGCGTCGCGCATCGAGTCGCGGGCCGATCGCGCGGACTCGCCGATGGCGAAGGCCACCACATGCCACCGGCCATCCCAGTCGGCCTGTCCACGGTCCTGGGCGTACATGTAGCGGACGAACTCCAGATCCGGCTCGATGGTGCTGCGCATCTCCGGCGTCGCCCGCAACACCGCCTTGCGCCCGCGGCCGTCCTGGACGAACTGCCCTTCGGCCACCAGACGTTTGATGCACAACCGCACCTGCTGGTCGCTCATACCGAGGGTGTTGGCGACGTCGTAGAGCTCGCCCGCGTCGACCGTGGCGTCCGCACGCAGCATGCTCTCGACCAGGATCCGGGTCGGGACGGCATGGTCGGTCTCGGTGCGTACCTCAGGGCTCATCGGTACTCATGGTCCACCACGATCAGCGGGGGTGAACCGGTACGCCCGAGTTCACGATCGAGGTCGGCGAAGAACCGGTCGCTGTCGATCACCGCGTCGGGCGGGTGCACGCCGGCCCGACGGGCGCTGCCGTCGGCGATCTGGGACATGCCGAGCGCCAACGGAATTCCGGTAGCGCGGGCCATGTCTGTCAACAACGCGTCGATGCCGGCGGCCGGGTTGAGGTGGGCCAGCACGGCCGTGTCGCGGCCGCGGCGATCGCCGAACGCCGCGGCGAAGAAGGGCGGCAGGCTGCCCGGGCCCTTGTTGGTCAGGGCGCGCGGCAACGATCGGATGATGCCGGGGAGATCAGGTTTGGCGATGCGGCGGGCCGCGGTCTCGTTGGTGAGCCGGCCGCCGTCGATGCCCCGGCGCAGCACGTCGAGATAGGCGAGCGCAGACGGACTGATGACCATGAGGTTGGCCGATTCTCCGGTCGGTTTGAGGGTGCGTTGCAGCGTGACGGGTTCGGGGTGCCCAACGGTGTAGGCAGTGCCGCGGCGGCCGCCCGGGAGCTCGAGCGTCACCGGCCGCAGTGGCCGTTGTTCGGTCAGCGAGCCGGCCCGCACTCCGGTGATGGTGCCGCTGCTCTGCTGCATCCAGTGCACGGCCGCGGCCGTCGGTGACCCGTCCGGGCCGATCAGTTGGTCGCGGCCGGCCTCTTCCCCGCCGGCCGTCACGTCGACCGGCCATGCGGTGTAGACATCGCGCACCGAATCCAGCCGAGAGGCAGCCGCCGCGGCGAGCAGATTGCTCACCCCCGGGCTCGCACCCATGCCGATGACTGCGGTCACGCCCGCTGCACGGGCCTGCGCGTCCAGTTCGAGCATCTGCACGGTGGGTTCCCAGTCGTCGCAGATGTCGAGATAGTGCGTGCCCGTATCGATCGCGGCCCGCAACACCGCCAGTCCGAATCGGTAGTACGGGCCGACGGTGTTGAGCACCAGGTCGGCCTCGCCGAGCGCATCGAGCAGTCCGGCGCCGTCGGTGACATCCACCCGGCGAGCGCTGACCGGCACGGCGGCACCGGACAACTCACGCGCGAGGCGCTCGGCGGCCGCGAGATCACGGTCGGCGATGACGATGTGCTCGACGCCGCCGCCGTACGCAACGGTCCGAACGGCGACGGCACCCATCGCTCCGGCGCCGCCCAGGGCGAGAACTCTCATGGAGTGGTCCTTTCGGGTTGTGTTTCGACGAACTGCCTGAGGGAGTCGAGGTAGCCGGGGGCGTACAGCGAGCGCGGCGCGACAACCGCCACCAGGAACGACCGGACGCCTTGGTCGTGGTCGAGCGGCGCCTTGGCGATGCTGTGCGAGGCATCCGGGAACGTCTGAACGGTCAGCAGGTTCGGCGGCACCTGCGCGCGGTAGACCCGTTCGGTTTCGCCAACGTCGACGTTCCGGTCCTCGGCTCCCAGCATCAGCAGGACCGGGACCGTGATCCCGGACAGCTGTGGCGTCACGTCGGACAGGTAGTTGGTGCGCACGAACCGCCACCGGTCGGCCGACATCGGCGGGTCGTCGATCCCGCTCGCGATGTACCGGCCGTAGTCGGCACCGGCGCGCAGCAGCCGAACGGATTCGGCGCGGCGCGCCAATGCGGCAGCGATCTCGGGATCGCCGGCCCCGCGTGCCCGCAGTTCGGCCAGCAGGTTGTATTCGCCTTGGCGCAGCCAGTTGATCGCAGGCCCGACCAGGATCATGAACTGCAATTCGGGGTGGTTGACGGCCACCTCGGGCACTACCCAGCCGGCCTGGCTGATGCCCCATATCCCGATGCGGCGCGGATCGATGTCGCTGCGGCCGCGCGCCCAGGTCAGTACGGCCTCGGTCTCGACGGCACGGTCATGCATGCTCTGATACAGCCAATTGCCCTGCGCCCCTTGGACACCAGGCTTGTTCCAGGAGACCGAGGCATAACCGGCCCGGGCGAACGCCTCCCACAGCGGCCGGTAGAACGAATCGCGAGACGCGTCCGCCGGGCCGTCGCCGTGCACGAAGACCACCAGCCCGTGCGGCTTTTCCACGCCGGTCGGCAGGGCGAGGATCGCCTCGAGCGGCTGCGCCGAGCCCGGTATCTCCACATGTTCTTCGGTGATGGCGAAGTCGTTTCGAACGACGACGACGGCGCCGAGCGTGGCCGCGCCGAGGCAGCAGACGGCGATCACCCGAAGACAGACGCAGAGCATAAAACTATCGTACTTGAAACGTCCGTTTTACTTTCGATAGTTATCGATAGACAGGCTTACGAGGCCGCCGATCCTGTGCTTGGCTGAGACCGTGCCCATACCAACCGAACGGTTAGTCGATACAAATGGCGTGACACTGAAGGTGCTGGAGGCGGGTGAACGCGGAAATCCGGTGGTGGTGCTGACCCACGGATTCCCCGAACTGGCCTATTCATGGCGGCACCAGATCCCGGCGCTGGCGGCGGCCGGCTACCACGTCCTCGCCCCTGACCAGCGCGGTTATGGCGGCTCATCGCGGCCCGAAGCCATCGATGCGTACAACATCGTCGAGCTGACAGCCGACATCGCCGGTCTGCTCGACGACGTCGATACAGAGCAGGCCGTGCTCATTGGCCACGACTGGGGCTCACCGGTCGCGACGAACTTCCCGTTGTTCTACCCGGACCGGGCCAGAGCGGTCGTGGCCATGAGCGTGCCGCCGGTACCGAGGGCGCCCGCACCCCCGACGCAGATCTGGCGCAAGATCGTCGGAGACAACTTCTTCTACATCCTGTACTTCCAGGAACCCGGCGTCGCCGATGCCGCGTTGGGCGCCGACCCGCGGCAATCGTTGCGTCGAACCATCGCCATGGAGGGTCTCGCCGAGGCGCCCGAGAACGTGGCCGATCGCCCGGTGCCGCCGCTGCCGGACTGGATCAGCGCCGACGAGTTCGAGCACTACGTGCAGGCCTACACGGAGACCGGCTTCACCGGGCCGCTGAACTGGTACCGCAACTTCGACCGGAACTGGGAGCTGACCGAGAGCACTCCCGCGCCGACCATCACCGCGCCCACCCTGTTCCTGGCCGGCACCGCCGACCCGGTGCTGGGCTTCACTCCGCGCGACAGAGTGCGCGAAGTGGTCACCGGCGACTACCGCGAGGTGCTGCTCGACGGCGCCGGGCACTGGCTGCAGCAGGAACGGCCCGACGAGGTGAACGCGGCGCTGCTGGAGTTCCTGGGAGACCTCAAGTGAGCCCGCTGAACTTCGGCGTCTTCATCACGCCCTTCCACCCCGTGGGCCAATCCCCCACCACCGCACTGCAATACGACATGGACCGCGTCGAGGCGCTGGACCGGCTCGGCTATGACGAGGCATGGTTCGGTGAACACCACTCCGGCGGTTACGAACTCATCGCATGTCCCGAGGTGTTCATCGCCGCCGCCGCAGAACGGACCAGACACATCCGGCTGGGCACCGGCGTGGTGTCGCTGCCGTACCACCATCCGCTCATGGTCGCCGACCGCTGGGTGTTGCTCGACCACCTCACCCGCGGCCGGGTGATGTTCGGCACCGGACCGGGCGCGCTGCCGTCGGACGCCTACATGATGGGCATCGACCCGGTGGACCAGCGGCCGATGATGCAGGAATCCCTCGAGGCGATCCTGGCGTTGTTCCGTGCCGCACCCGACGAGCGGATCGACCGCAAAACCGACTGGTTCACCCTGCGTGACGCGGCACTGCACATCCGCCCCTACACCTGGCCCTATCCCGAAATTTCCACCGCGGCAATGGTTTCCCCATCAGGTCCGCGACTGGCCGGGGCGTTGGGCACGTCCCTGCTCTCCCTGTCGATGTCGGTGCCCGGAGGCTACGCGGCCATCGAGACCACCTGGGAGACGGTGCGCGACCAGGCCGCCAAATCCGACCGGCCCGAACCGGACCGGAAGAACTGGCGGGTACTGGGCATCATCCACCTCGCCGACACCCGCGAGCAGGCCATCGAGGACTGCACGTACGGCCTGCAGGACTTCGCCAACTACTTCGGGGCAGCCGGCTTCGTGCCACTTTCCAACGACACCGGTCCGGCCCCGTCCCCCTACGAGTTCGTGGAAAACTATGCCGCAGGCGGCAATTGCTGCATCGGTACCACCGCCGACGCCATCGCCTACATCCAGGACCTGCTGGACCGCTCGGGTGGCTTCGGCACCTTCCTGCTGCTCGGCCACGATTGGGCGCCCCCGGCCGCCACCTTCCATTCCTACGAACTTTTCGCGCGTGAGGTGATCCCGCATTTCAAGGGTCAGCTCACCGCGGCCCGGGCATCCCACGACTGGGCCAAGGGCATGCGGGATCAACTGCTGGGCCGCGCCGGGCAGGCGATCGTCAACGCGATCACCGAAGCCGTCACCGAGGACGCCGCCGGAGACGCCGCCGAGGAGAAGAGTTGATGCGCGCCGCGGTCCTGCGCGACGGACGGATGGTCGTCCGCGACGACGTGCCTGAACCGACGCCAGGCCCGGGTCAGGTGCTCGTCGAGGTGAAGGCCTGTGGAATCTGTGGCTCCGACCTGCATTTCGCCACCCACGGCGCCGACATGCTGGCCGCGAGCGCGGACCTGGAGGGCGTGCCCGACATCGACATCGACCTGGCCGGTGACGTCTTCATGGGCCACGAGTTCAGCGCCGAGATCCTCGCCGCGGGCCCGGGCACCGAGGCGCCCGCGGCGGGCACCCTGGTGACCTCCGTACCGGTGCTGATCTCGGCAGGTGGCGTCGCACCGATCGTGTACAGCAACACCACCATGGGCGGATACGCCGAGAAGATGCTGCTGTCGGCACCTTTGCTGCTACCGGTACCCAATGGTCTGAGTGCCGAACACGCCGCGCTCACCGAGCCGATGGCCGTCGGCCTGCATGCGGTCAACGCGTCGCGCATCGAACCCGGCGAGGCGGCGCTCGTCGTCGGCTGCGGCCCGGTCGGCATCGCCATCATCGCCGCGCTGAGGCTTCGCGGTGTGGAAACCATTGCGGCGTCGGACTTCTCCCCCGCCCGCCGGGAACTCGCCGCCACGATGGGCGCGCACGTGACGTTGGATCCGGCCGCCGATTCACCGTTCCATCAGTGCAAGCCCGCGGTGGTGTTCGAGGCAGTCGGCGCCCCCGGCGTCATCGACGACGTGCTGCGCCGGGCACCCGCGGGCGTCCGGCTGGTGGTGGCCGGAGTCTGCATGCAGCCCGACACCGTGCACCCGTTCTACGCGATCACCAAGCAGATCAACATCCAGTTCGTGTTCGGCTACGACCCCGCCGAGTTCGCGGACTCACTGCGGGCCATCGCCGAGGGCGACATCGACGTCGCACCGATGATCACCGGGACCGTGGGCCTCGACGGCGTGGGCGCCGCGTTCGGTGAACTCGCCTCCCCCGACCGGCACTGCAAAGTCCTGGTGACGCCGTGACGTCCCGGTAGGGTTTTGGTCATGCCGATCGCCGGAAATGCGAAATTGCGGGTCCTCGGCGTTGCCGCGGCGGGATTGATCGCCGTCAGCGCCAGCGCGTGCGATACGACCTCAGGCCCCGCCGGTGGCGCGCCGGACGGCGCCAGGCAGGTGACCGTCGTCGGATCCGGTCAGGTGCAGGGCGTTCCGGACACCCTCACCGCCGACGTGGCGATGGAGTTCACCGCGCCGGACGTGTCGGGCGCGCTCAACCAGTCCAGCCAGCGCCAGCAGGCCGTGATCGACGCGCTGGTCGGATCGGGGATCGACCGCAAGGACATCAGCACCACGCAGGTCAGCGTGCAGCCGCAGTTCACCGACAGCAAGATCTCGGGTTACCAGGCCAGCAATGCGATCAAGGTCAAGATCCGCGACACCGCCAAGGCCTCGGCGACGCTGGCGCTGATCGCGAGCACCGGAGGCGACGCGACCCGCATCAACTCGGTCAACTACTCGATCGAGGACGACTCGGATCTCGTGCGCGACGCCCGCGCCCGGGCATTCGACGACGCCAAGAACCGCGCCGATCAGTACGCCGGGCTATCCGGAATGCACCTCGGCAAGGTGATCTCGATATCCGAGCAGTCCGGCGGTTCCACCCCGCCCACGCCGACCCCGATGCCGCGCGCGGCGATGGAAGCGGTTCCGCTGGAACCAGGTCAGCAGACGGTGAACTTCTCGGTGACGGTGATCTGGGAGCTGACCTAGCCGTACCGCGGTCCCCGTTCACTTTGAGACCGCGCACACTGCTACCCGCAAAAATGCGGCGTCAGCTCAAAGTCAACAAGGAGTTTCTGTTCACCGGCTCAACCCGCCGGCGCGATGTCCACGGGGATGCCGTTGAGCACCGCGGTGCCCGACAACGGGTCCAGATGAGTGCCGTCGTTGAGCTGGTTGACGTTCACCCCGGGCCGGCCGGCCGCGAGCTCCTGACCGGTACCGCCGCGGTCATGACCCCAACCGTGCGGCAGCGAGACCACGCCGCGCCGCATGCCGTCGTCCACCTCGATCGGGGCGAGCAGCTCACCGCCCGGCCCCTTGATCACGGCGATGTCGGTGAGTCCCAGCTCCGCCGCGTCATCGGGGTGGATCTGCAGCGTGCACCGGTTGGAGCCGCCGGACAGCGCCGGAAGGTTGTGCATCCAGCTGTTGTTCGACCGCAGATGGCGCCTGCCGATCAACAGGAACCCGCCCGCCGTGCGGCCGAGCGCCTCGCGCAGCCGCGCCACGTCGGCGACGATCGGCTCCGGTGCGAGTTCGATTCGCCCGCTCGGGGTTCGCAGGATCTCGGGGACCCGCGGTTTCAGCGGCCCCAGGTCGATCCCGTGCGGGTTGGCCTTCAGCCGCTCCATGGTGAGCCCGCCGGGCTTGGTACCGAACGCGTCACCGTAGGGCCCGAGCCGCAGCATCATGTCCAGCCTGCGTTCGTAGCCGGGGCCGTCGTACAGCATCGAGGTGAGCTCCTCGACGTCGCGGCCCGCCACCGGTGAGTCGGCGTCGGCGACCTCTTTCGCCAGCGTCGTCGCGATCACCTGCGCGTCGACGAGCGCGGGGTCGCCGTCGGCACCGATGCCGTAGAGGATCAGCGCGAGCCGGGACAGGATCGCGGGCTCGTCGGGCCGCCCGTCGGTCGGCAGTGCCGGCGACGAGTACCGAACGTTGTTGCGCACCGCGAGGTTGTTCAGTGCGACGTCGAAGTGCGCGCTGCGGGCCGGCGGAGGCGGCGGCAGGATGACGTCGGCGTGGCGGGTGGTCTCGTTGAGGTAGGGATCGATGGACAGCATGAAGTCGACGCGGTCCAGAGCCAGGTCGAGGCGGTCACCGTCCGGCGCGGACAGCACCGGGTTTCCGGCGATCGTGATCATCGCCTTGATCTGGCCCTCGCCGGCGGTGTCGATCTCCTCGGCGAGCGCGGCGGCCGGCAGCTCGGAGAGCACCTCCGGGTAGCCCGAGACCCGGCTGGCCCACCGTCCGGTCTTGAAGCCGCGACCGGGTCTCGGCGGGCGTGGTGCCGGCGCGGCGGCGCCGAGCGCGAACATCGCCCCGCCGGGCCGGTCGAGGTTGCCGGTGAGGATGTTGATGACGTCGACGAGCCAGCTGCCGATGGTGCCGAACTCAACCGTGGATGTGCCCATCCGGCCGTAGACGGCCGCCGTCGGGGCTGCCGCGAGCTCGCGGGCCAGTTCTCTGATCTCGCCGGCGCCCACCCCGCACGCCGGGGCCACGGCCTCGGGGGAGAACTCGTCGGCCAGCGCGCGGAGCTGTTCGGCGCCGGTGACGTGGTCGGCGAGCGCACCGAGTGCGACCAGTTCCTCCTCGAACAGCACGTGCACGATGGCGAACAGGAGCGCCGCATCGGTACCGGGCCGGGGCGCGAGGTGGCGGTCGGCGAGTTCGGCGGTGCGCGTGCGGGCCGGGTCGATGACCGTGAGCCGGCCACCGCGTTTACGCAGTGCGCGCAGCTTGCCGGGGAAATCGGCGGCGGTGGCCAGGCTGCCGTTGGAGACGAGCGGATTCGCACCGATGATCACCAGATAGTCGGTGCGGTCGAGGTCGGGGACGGTGAACGCGATCGGGCTGCCGAACGTCAGGCCCAGCGCGACGTGCTTGGGCATCTGGTCGAGCGTGCTGGCGCTGAACACCTGCCGGGTGCCCAGACCCCGGATGATCAGCGGCGCATACAGGCTGCCTGCGATGGTGTGCGCGTTCGGGTTGCCGAGATACACCCCGACCGAGGCGCCGCCGTGCTCGCCGATCACCGCGCCGAGTCGCTCGGTGATGACCGCGTAGGCCTCGTCCCAGGTGCCCTCGGTCAGCACGCCGTCACGGCGGATCAGTGGTTGCGTCAGCCGGTCCGGATCGTTGTCGAGTTCACCGAAGCTGGCGCCCTTCGGGCAGATGAATCCCGCGCTGAACACGTCGTCCCGGTCACCGCGGGCGGCGGTCACCCGATCGTCGGAGATGGTGAGTGTCAGGCCGCAGGTGGCTTCGCAGAAGGGACAGATCCGCAGGGCTGTGCGCATCCCCGAATTCTGCGCCGGACGGCGGCCATATGTAAGCCTCCGGCTTAAGGCGTTTCGTACACCTTTGGTTCGAGGGTGCCGATGTAGGGCAGGTCGCGGTAGCGCTCGGCGAAGTCCAGCCCGTACCCGACGACGAACTCGTTGGGGATGTCGAAGCCCACGTAGGCGACGTCGAGTTCGGTCTTGACGGCCTCGGGCTTGCGTAGCAGCGTGCACACCCGCAGCGATCGCGGGTGCCGGGTGGCCAGGTTGCGCAGCAACCAGGACAGGGTCAGCCCCGAGTCGATGATGTCCTCGACGATGAGCACATCGCGGTCATTGATGTCGCGGTCGAGGTCTTTGAGGATGCGCACCACGCCAGAGGACGAGGTGGACGAGCCGTACGAGCTGACCGCCATGAACTCCAGCTGCGTGGGTAGCGGAATGGTCCGGGCCAGATCGGTGACGAACATGACCGCGCCCTTGAGCACGGTGACCAACAGCAGGTCGTCGTTGCCCAGATTGTCTCGGTACTGCTCGGCGATCATCTCGGCGAGTTCGACGGTGCGGGTCCGGATCTGCTCCTCGGACAACAGCACCGATTTGATGTCTCCCGCATACAGCTCGGCAGAGTCGACAGCCACTGCAACAGCGTGCCATGGGAGGGGGCCGCTTTCCAACGCGGATCGCTAGACCGGTGCGGTGTGCATCGTCAGCACGCCGTTGCGCCGCGCCGCGAACAACCGCTGTTTGCGCAGCCCGGAACCGACCGCCACGCCGCCCTGTCCGCGCCATGCCGTCACCAGCCGGTCCACCCCGCGGATCTGGATGTCGGTCAGATCACACGCGCCGCCGTCCAGCAACCAGGCCCGGATCACCCGGCGGCGCAGCGCGTCGGGCAACGGGGCCAGCCGGACCGTGTCCAGGCCGGCCTCGGTGCGCGCCGCGGCCAGCGCCTCGCCGGCCAGCGCGTCGAGCGTCTCGGTGTCCTCGCGCAGCGCGGTGGCGGTGCGGGCCAGCGCCTCGGCCACCCCTCCGCCGAGCACGTCCTCCAACAGGGGCAGCACCTCGTGCCGGAGCCGGACCCGGGTGAACCGGCGGTCGGCATTGTGCGGGTCCTGCCACGGGGCGAGGCCGAGTTCGTCACAGACCGCATGCGTCAGCGTGCGCCGGACCCCCAGCAGCGGCCGGTGCCACGGCGGGTCGTGCGGGCGCATCCCGGCGATCGAGCGAGCACCCGATCCGCGGCCCAGCCCGAGCAGCACCGTCTCGGCCTGATCGTCGAGGGTGTGGCCGAGCAGCACCGGCGCGCCGTCACGGGCTGTGTCGAGTGCTGCATAACGCGCTTGCCGGGCCGCGGCCTCCGGCCCGCCGGTCCGGCCAACCTCGACCGAAAGTACATGTGCCGCAACGCACCCCAGGGCCAGCGCGTGCCGGTGCGCGGTTTCGGCGACGGTGTCCGATCCGGCCTGCAGCCGGTGGTCGACGATCAGCGCGGTGGTGGGCCGCAGGTCGGCCGCGACCGCGGCCAGGGCCAGGGAATCCGGGCCGCCGGACAGTGCCACGCACCAGGCCGACCCGTCGATGCTCTGACCGGCGGCCGCCACGGCTTGCCGCAGCGCGGCTACAGCACCCGTTCGATCCATCGCTGCGGTTCGTCGATCTCGTCGGGCAGCGGCAGGGTGTCGGAGCTGGACCAGATCGTGTTGAAGCGGGCCATCCCGACCTTCGTCACCACGTGGTCGACGAACGCCTTGCCCCGGGTGTACTGGCTGATCTTGGCGTCGAAGCCCAGCAACGCGCGGACCACCCGCTGCAACGGAGGCTGCTTGCGCTGCCTGCGTTCGTCGAAGCGACGCCGGATGGTCGAGACCGTGGGCACCACCGCCGGACCGACGGCATCCATCACGTGATCGGCATGCCCCTCCAGCAGCGTGCCGAGCACCAACAGCTGATCGAGCGCGCGGCGCTGCGGTTCGGCCTGCACGGCGCGCATCAGGCCAAGGACACCGCTCGAATTCGGGTCAGGGGCCGCCCCGTTGCGTTGATCGCGGACGAACTGCGCAAGGCGGCCCACCACCTCGGCGACGTCCTCACCGGCATCCTGGGTGAGCACCGCCAGGGCCTGCGACATGTGGTCGGCCAGCCAGGGATTGGCCCGGAACTGCACCCGGTGGGTGACCTCGTGCAGGCACACCCACAGCCGGAAATCAGCTGGGCTGACCCGCAATTGACGTTCCACCGCGATGACGTTCGGATACACCAGCAAAAGCTCGCCACCGTCGGGGCCGAACGGATCGTACTGACCGAGGATGCCCGAGGAGATGAAAGCCAGCACCGCGCCCGTCTGTGCCCCGGTCACCCGGCCGGTGATGAATCCCGGCTTGTGCTCGTCACTTTCGTCACCGGGTTGGCCACCCGTGGTCATCACCCGCATCGAACGGGTGGCCGCGCGGATCCAGTCGGGACGGTCCACCACGCGGGCCTCCGGCACCTCCGCGCCCTCGATCAGACCCGTCACCTCGCGCACCGGCAGCTCGGCGGCCTTCGAACTCTCCGAGAGCTGCTCGATCACCTGGTTGCGGGTGTAGTCACTGGAAGCCGGGGCCGGCCGGGCCAGCTTCGCCCCGACCGTCGCGGCGAAATCCCAATCGACCGCGCGGCCCGCGGTCATGGTGACCCGGTCGCTCATGTGCCACATCCACACGACCGCAGCACCGCGGCCAGCTCGTCGATCGCGGTGCGCCCGGTGGGCCCGGCGTTGTTGGAGATCAGCGCGAACGTCAGCACCCGCCCGTTGTCGTCGGTGACGATGCCGGCCAGCGCATTGGTGCCAGTCAGCGACCCGGTCTTGGCTCGCAGCCAGCCCGCGGCGTCGCGCCCGGCATCGGTGTCGAGGTAGCGGTTGGACAGCGTGCCGCTGCCGCCCGCGATGGGCAGCAGGTCCACCAATGGCCGCACGGCAGGTTCGGTGTTGCCGGCCGCGATGTTGACCACCTCGTCGAGAATCCGGGCGGTCAGCCGGTCTTCGGTCGACAGCCCGCTGGAATCGACCAGCTTGGCGGCCGACATGTCGATGCCGATGCCCTCGAGTTGGCTCAGCACCGCGTCGACACCCCCGTCGAAGCTCTGCGGCCGATGCAGTTGAGCCGCCACCTCACGGGCGATCGACTCGGCCATCACGTTGTCGGATTCGTTCATCATCTGGCGCAGCCGCTCGATCAGCGGCGCGGACTGCACCGCGGCGATCTGCTTACCCGGCACCGCACCGGACAGCACCGTCACCGTCGCGGGGTCCACCTTGAGCGCGGCGGCCAGGGCCCGGCCCGCGTCGAGGGCCGGGGTGGTCGACCGCCTGGATTCGACCGTCACCGGCTGGATGCGCCCGCCGTCGAGCATCACCGATTCCATCGGCGCGATGTCACCGCCCTCGATGTCGGCGGGATCCCAGCCCGGGGCCATCGTCGGGCCGCTGTACTCGCTGGTGTCCACCCGGACCGCGGTTACCGTGATGCCGCTGTTGCGTACCTGCTCGGCCAGGTCACTGATGCGGGCCGCGCCTTTGTACCAGGTGTCGGTGTCCTCGGGTGCCGCCGAGAGCGTGGTGTCCCCGCCCCCCTTGAGCACCACCAGACCCGGCTGGGAGTCGACGGCCAGGACCGTGGTGGCCAGCCGGGCATTGCGGTCCAGGGTCAGCAGTGCGGCCGCCGTCGTCAGCACCTTGTTGACCGAGGCCGGCTGCATCGGCACCCCGGAATTCTGTTCCCACAGTTCGGCGCCGGTCTCGGCATCGGTGATCCGGCCGGTCACCTCACCGAGATCGGGATTCGCCAGAGCCGGTGCCAGCGCGGCGGCCAGGCCGCTCACTGTGGGAGTGGGCGCCGACATGTCCACCGGGACGATCCCCGGGCTGGCGGTCGCGGCAGCAGGTGCCGGCGTCACCGCCTCGGCATCACTGGACCGGTGCCCGGTGAGCACGGCAGCAACGGCGACGACGGCGGCGACCAGCACCAGGACCACGACGCCAACCGCCACATGGGTGGACTGCCGCCACCGTGTGGGCCGCATATTTCTCCTGCTCTGCCGGTGGTGGGGACGAGCCACCCGTTTAGGCCAGACTATCGCTCGATTAGGGTTGACCCGCGTCGTCGCCCGACGACCCAAGCCTGACCGCAGATGCGAAGGAGCCGCGACGGTGAAGTTCGACGTCGTCATCGAGATCCCGAAGGGTTCGCGCAACAAGTACGAGGTTGACCACGAGACTGGCCGGGTCAAGCTCGACCGCTATCTCTACACCTCGTTTGGTTACCCCGCCGACTACGGGTTCTTCGAGGACACCCTCGGCGAGGACGGCGATCCGCTGGACGCGCTGGTCCTGTTGCCCGAGTCGGTGTTCCCCGGCTGCACCGTCGAGGCCCGCCCGGTCGCGATGTTCAAGATGACCGACGAGGCCGGCGGCGACGACAAGTTGCTGTGCGTGCCCGCCGGGGATCCGCGCTGGGACCACATCCAGGATCTCGGCGATGTGTCGCAGTTCGAACTGGACGCGATCAAGCACTTCTTCGTCCACTACAAGGACCTGGAGCCGGGCAAATTCGTCAAGACCGCCGACTGGGTGGGTCGCGAAGAGGCCGAGGCCGAGCTGCAGCGTTCGGTCGAGCGCTTCAAGGCCGAAGGCCACTAGCTCCGTCGCAGATCCCAGCAGAGTTAGCCTCGCTGTAACACGGGGTAACTCCCCTGTGCTCTGCGCCTCTCATGCTGAGCAGGTGTTGATGCATCAGGGCATGGGACTTGAGGCGTACAACGCACTGCCCCTGCGGCGTGCGGTGCACGCTGTGTACGAGTGCTGCTACAGCGTGGTGCTGGCGACCGATCTCGCCGGTGGGCGCCCGTTCGCCGACCACGACTCGCTGTTCCGGCAGGCCGACGCCCTGCTGTTCAGCCTCGGTGAGGATTCCATCGACCGCGTGCTGCAGGCCTATCCGCACATCGGCAGGCGACCGCGCAGCCCGAAATCGGTGTGCGAACAGTGCTCGGTGTGGGACGACGATCCCGCGGTGATGACGCAGCTCAACAACGAGGTCCTGCACTACGCCGAGCGGTTCGGCTTCGGCTTCGTGATGTTCGTCGAGGATTGCTGCGCGCACCGGGCCATGACCGGGATCGTCGACCGGCTGCACAACGACCGCGAGACCGAACGCAAGGTCGTCCGCAACGAGCTGGCCCGCATCAACCGGGCCCGGCTGGAGCGCATGCTCGGCCCCGAGGGCGGCTACTACAACTGGTAGCCCGTCGCTACACGGTGATTTCGCGTGCGGAACCCGGATGCGTGCTGACGGTGACCACCACACGTCCCGGCCCGGTCCACAGAGTGCCGCGGCTGTAGCCCGCGGAGCCGTAGTGCCCGCCCGCGGCCGGGTCGGCCGTCGAGTCAACCGTGATGGACTGCCTGCCCGATTCCCCGGTGTCGCGGTTGCGCCACGTGGTTTCGACATCGAGTGCGCAGGCCGCGGTGCGGTTGTCCGACGAGAAGTGGACCGCCACCGCCACCCCGTTCTCCACCCGGTTGCCTTGCTGCAGCGGCGCGACCATGGCCTCGGCACCGGCGGTTCCTGAGCAACCCGGAAACACTGTGACCTGGGTGTCGTCGAAGTGGGCGTAGCCCGCGGCCGACGCGGGAGACGCGCATACGACTGCCGTAAGGATGGACACTCCGAGCGGTACCGCGATGCCGGCCGACATTGGCTTCCCCTCCCGAATCACTCGCTCCCCCTATGACCTATCGAGGCGACGTCGCAGCTTGTTACACACGGTGCCGTATCGTGATGCAGCAGAATCGATTTCATTGCCTACCGGGCACCGACCGAGGACAGCCATGCCCATTTCCACACATCGCGTCCTGCAGATCGGCCCGCTGAAGCCGTCACTGGCGGTAACCCTGCGCACCGACTACCAGGCCTACGTCCTGCCCAACGGAGACGGGCGCGGTGCGTTTCTGGCCGAACACGCGGCGGAGATCACCGCGGTGGTGGTCTCGGGCGTCACCCGCGTCGACCCGGATCTGATGGCGGCACTGCCGAATCTGAAAGTCGTGGTGAACTTCGGCGTCGGGTACGACAACATCGACGTGGACGCGGCCGCGGCGCGCGGTATCGGTGTCAGCAACACCCCCGACGTGCTCGACGACTGCGTGGCCGACACCGCGGTGGGCCTGCTCATCGACACCATGCGCCGGTTCTCCGCCGCCGACCGCTACGTGCGGGCCGGCCGCTGGCCTGTGGACGGGAACTATCCTCTGACACAACAGGTTTCGGGATCCAGCGTCGGCATCCTGGGGCTGGGCCGGATCGGTGGGGCGATCGCCACCCGGCTGACCGCGTTCGGCTGCTCGATCAGCTACCACAACCGCAGACAGGTCCCCGACAGCCCGTACCGCTACCTCGACTCGCCGGTCGAGCTGGCCCGCCAGGTAGAGGTGTTGGTGGTCGCCGCGGCAGGTGGCGCGGGCACCCGTCACCTCGTCGACCGGGAGGTTCTCGATGCACTGGGGTCCGACGGCTATCTGATCAACATCGCTCGCGGCACCGTGGTCGACCAGGACGCCCTGGTCGAGGCCCTGACTCACGGCCGGCTGGCCGGCGCGGGGCTGGACGTGTTCGCCGACGAACCGAACGTCCCCGACGCATTGACGAAACTGGACAACGTGGTGCTGCTGCCCCATGTCGGCAGTGGCACCGTGGAAACACGGGCAGCCATGGAGGCATTGGTCCTGGCCAACCTGAACCGGTTTCTGCAATCCGGTCAGCTGGTCACGCCGGTTCGGTGAACGCGGCCCTAACGCACGTTGCAGCCGGTCCCCATGTTGTGGCAGTGCACGCCGGAACTGCACGATCCGCAACTACACCCGCAGGCGACCTTGGACTGCGGCCGGACCGCGGGCTGTGGCGGATAGAAAACATCGACATCCCGGTCTCGACGCGGGCGATCACGACGCGGCATGAGTGGCTCCCCTCGCTGACTTCGGTCTATATGGGAAGGCTATGCCTCGGTCGGCGCGGGTAGTGGCGGATTGACCTGCCTCAATCACGCCCGTGACGGGTACCTGTGCGGCAATGATGTGCCGATGGACGACCTTGTGCACGGCCACTGTGACGACCGCTTTCACGCAGTACGCGACGCCCTGGCAGACGCGATCGCCGCCGGAGAGGAAACCGGCGCCGCCATCGCGATCGACATCGACGGTGAACTCGTCGCCGACATGTGGGGCGGGCACGCCGACGCCGCGCGTACCCGAACATGGGACGCCGACACCATCGTCAACGTCTTCTCGTCCACCAAGACCGTGACGGCACTGGCCGGGCTCATGCTGATCGACCGCGGACTGATCACCGCCGAGGCCCGGGTCGCCGATCACTGGCCCGAGTTCGCCGCAAACGGCAAGCAGGACATCGAGTTCCGTCATCTGTTGACGCACAGCTCAGGCTTGTCGGGATGGGACCAGCCGTTCACCATCGAGGAAAGCTACGACTGGGAGAAGTCCACCGCCGCACTGGCTGCCCAGGCACCGTGGTGGGAGCCGGGTACCGCGTCGGGGTATCACGCCCTGACCCACGGGCACCTCATCGGAGAGGTGGTGCGCCGAGTCACCGGCAAGTCTCTCAAAGAATTCGTCCGCGAAGAGATCTCGGGGCCGCTGGGCGCCGACTTCCAGATCGGGGCCGGCCCCGGGGACGCGCACCGCATCGCCGACATCATCCCGTCCGACGAACCGCTCGATCTGCCGTTGGACCAACTGTCCGAGATCGCACTCAAGACGTTCACGGGGACGCCGTCACCGGCAATCGCGAACAGTCCCGGCTGGCGCGCCGCCGACATCGGTGCGGCCAACGGACACGGCAACGCGCGGTCACTGGTCCGGATTCTCTCGGCAATCTCGTTGGGCGGCACGGTGGACGGGGTGCAGCTGCTGCGGCCGGAGACCGTCGAGTCGATCTTCGAGCTTCAGCTCGACGGCCCCGACGTGGTCCTGCTCGGACACCCGCTGCGCTGGGGACTGGGATTCGGTCTGCCGCAGACGCAGACCGTGTCCTATGTCCCCGATGGCAAGATCTGCTTCTGGGGCGGCTGGGGCGGTTCCTGGGAGACCTGCAACCCCGATCACCGCGCCACGTTCGCCTACGTGATGAACAAGATGGGGCCGGGCGTCGAAGGTTCCGCGCGCACCGCCCGCTATCTGAACCTGTTCTACGAGGCTCTGGCTGACAAGGCGAATCGGCGGCCTGCCGGGTGGGCTGCAACCTGCTGACGGGCTGCCAACGTTAGTATTTGTCGACGCGTCCTTGGATACCGTCTCCACAGGCGCACGAATCACGTCGGAGGTAACCGGATGACCAGCCAACCGGACCCGGCAGGCTGCTCAGTAGAAGAGAGCCGTGTCGGTCAGGTCAGTGTGGTGACAGTGGCCGGAACGGTCGACATGCTCACCGCGCCCCAGCTCGAAGAGGCGATCAACTCCGCCGTAAAGAGCTCAGCCCCGGCCATCGTTGTCGATATGAGCGCCGTGGAGTTCCTGGCCTCGGCCGGGATGGGCGTCTTGGTGGCGGCACGGGAACAACTCGGAGACACCGCGCGGTTCGCGGTTGTCGCCGACGGACCGGCCACCAGTCGACCGCTCAAACTGGTCGGGATCGCCGAGGTCGTTGATCTGTTCGCGACGCTCGACGAGGCTTTGGCCGCATTGAAGACATAACGCCGGCGACTACGGGGTAGCCATAGGTCGACATGACACACGCAGGCCAGTCAGCTCAGTTCGCCAAGGACGTGACGGCCGCACCGGAAGTTGCGGCCCAGATACGCCGTGAGTTCTCCAGTTGGCTGAGCACGCATCTCACGCTCGACCCGACCAAGGCCAGTGATGTGGTGCTGGCCGTGAACGAGGCGCTGGCCAATGCCGCCGAGTTCGCGTATGTGAATGCCCAAGCGCCCGGGGTGATGCACGTGCGCGCCGATTACGACGAGGACACGGCGGTACTCACCGTCACCGTCACCGACGAGGGCGTCTGGCGCATCGATGAGACCGGCCACAAGAACCCGGCCCGCGGGCGGGGAATCCCGTTGATGCGCGCCCTTACCGATCACGCCGTGATCGACTCGAACCACGCAGGTACCGAAGTCCGCCTGCAATGGCGTCACATCGATCAGGACTGCGGAAGCCGCACCACCTGAACGAAGAACTCGTCGATCTGACGGACCGCGCTCATGAACTGGTCCAGGTCAACGGGTTTGGTCACATAGGCGTTCGCATGCAGCTTGTAGCTGCGGAGAATGTCCTCCTCGGCCGAGGAGGTAGTCAGTACCACGATGGGGATGTAACACAGATCCGAGTCGGACTTGATCTTCTCCAGCAACTGCCTGCCGTCGTATTTCGGCAGGTTCAGGTCCAGCAGGATCAGATCCGGGCGCGGCGCGTGTTCGAAGGCGCCACGCCGATAGAGAAAGTCCAGGCCTTCCTCGCCGTCACGAGCGACGTGCAAGTTGTTCTTGATCTTGTTGTGCTCGAAGGCTTCCCGGGTGATGAGCTCGTCTCCGGGATCATCCTCGACCAACAGGATGTCAATGGCTCGGTTGACCGATAAGGTCACTGTGAAGTTCCTTCCAACTGGGCTTCAGACACGACGTCGGGGACGGTCGTGGGTGTCTCGGGCAGGGTGAATACGAACCGGGTGCCGGGCGAGTACGACGTGTCGATCCAGATGGATCCGCCGTGGTGCTCGACGATCTTCTTGCACAGCGCCAGTCCGATACCGGTGCCGCTGAAGGCGTCGCGTCCGTGCAGGCGTTGGAATATCACGAACACCTTGTCCACGAACTCCTCGCCGATGCCGATCCCATTGTCCGAAACACTGAATACCCAGTTTTCGGCCAGTTCACCCGTACCAGGCCGGCAGTTGATGACGATCCGGGGCACAACCCCCTCGCGACGGAACTTCACGGCGTTGCCGATCAGGTTCTGCCACAGCATGGCCATCAGGGTGGGATCGCCGTCTATCTGCGGCAACGGCTCATCCGGTCGTTCGATCTCGGCGCCCGACTCCCCGACCGCCGTCGCCAGGTTCTTCAACCCGCTGTCGAGTGCCTCGTCGAGGTTCACCTCGGTATGGGTGGCGTTGAGCCGGCCCACCCGCGAGAACGTCAGCAAGTCGTTGATCAGCGATTGCATGCGCTTGGCGCCGTCGACGGCGAAGCCGATGTACTCGAGTCCCCGCTCGTCCAATTTGTCGCTGTAGCGCTTCTCCAGCAGCTGACAGAACGAAGCGACCTTCCGCAACGGCTCCTGGAGATCATGCGATGCGACGTATGCGAACTGCTCCAGTTCGGCATTGGAACGGCGCAACTCCTCGGCCTGCTGATCGAGGGTCTCCTGAGCAGACCGCGATGCATCCAGTTCGTCGACAACCCGCTGCCGCATATCCTCGACATCGGCCGCGATGGCCCGAATATCCTTGGGGCCCTTGGGGATGATGCGTTCGGAGAAGTTCCCCTCGGTGATCCGGCGACACGAGGCTGCCAACGCGGCAAGTGGTCGGGTGACGGCGCTGCGCACCAGCACCGTCAACAACACCGCCATGGTGAAGAAGGCCGCGATCATCGCGATCACCACGCCGTCGCGCCAGGCCCGAACGTGGCCCAGCTCATCGACGCTGGCCTGCCGGGCCTGACTGAGGTTGGTGTTCTGCACATCGAAAAGCCCACGCAGGCCGTCGAATTCCCGCTTGCCGCGATCCGCGGAACGGGTGTCGACGACCGCGGGCCGGCCGACCTGAACGCCGGCGACGAGCGGCTCCGCATAGTTGGCCCGCCATGCCGCCGCTGCCGTCTCGATCGAGTCCAGATCGGCCAGGAGATCGTCGTGGCCGGCCAGGTAGCCGCGGATGTCCGCTGCCGCCGCCGCTTCGGCGCGCTGCCCGTCGCCGTAGGGCTCCAGGAACCGCGGGTCGGCGGCAATGGCGTATCCACGCACGGCCGTCTCCTGGTCCCGCAGAGCGGCCTGCAGTTGGTAGGCCGCAACCCGAGCGGGCTGAATGTTGTCGATCAGCTCTCGCGATACGGCATCGGTACGGCTCACCAGCGCGATACCGGCTACCGCACCGGTCAGGACGATTACACACATCACCGACACCAGCAGGTTCTGCCAGCCTTGCACTGTGAGCTTCATACCGGTGAACGCTCCACTCTGATCAGCGCGATGTCATCACTGAGACCGCCGTGTGGACGCGCGCGGGATTCGACTTCGCCGATCAGTGCATCGACGAAGTCGCGTCCGGGCAGCTCTGCCAGCGACTTCGCCAGTTCGAGCAGGCCTTCTTCGCCGAGACGTTCGCCGCCGGACCCCGCGTGCCCCTCGAACAATCCGTCGGTGAGCAGCACCAGACCGTGTCCTTCAGGCAATGCAAGCCGGTTGACCGGCCACTCCTTGGCCCCCAGGCCGAGCGCGGAGCCCGCGGTGGGCTCGATCCATCGCACGGTATCGCCGCCGTGTAGCAGCAGACCCGGATGTCCGGCCCGAACCACGTCGTACTGCCCGCTGTCGGGATCGAGCGCCACGCTGAGCAGGGTCGCGAAGATTCCCGGTCCGTGGCGCTCGGTGGTCAGGATGCGGTCGAGCTGGCGCATCCGCTCGTTGCCCCGCAACCCGGCGAATGTGAGTGCGCGCCAACCGATCCGCAGAGCCACGCCGAGGGCGGCCTCGTCGGGACCGTGTCCGGCGACGTCGCCCATCATCACGTGCACGGTCCGGTCGGGGGTCTGCACGATGTCGTAGAAGTCTCCGCCCAGCAGGGCATCCCGACGGCTGGGCAGAGATTTGGTGACGATCTCGACACCCGGATCGTCCAGGAGCAACGCCGAGGGCAGCAGGCCGCGCTCGAGACGAGCGTTCTCCCGTTCACGCAGCCGGCTGGCGTGCAGGTCCACCGCCGTCAGCTCGGCGCGCTTGCGCTCGATGGCGTACACCAACGCACGTCGCAGCATCTCCGGATCGACGCGTCCCTTGACGAGATAGTCCTGTGCGCCCGAGGCGACCGCGGATACGCCGAAATGCTCGTCGTTGAGACCGGTGAGCACGATGACCGGAATAGCCGAGTCCAGCCTGCCCAGCCGGTGCAGCGCATCAATGCCCTGTGCGTCGGGCAGATTCAGGTCGAGCAGCACGCAGTCGGGGCGGTCATCGGCCAGCACGCGTTCGGCGGCCGCCATGGACTGCACCCAGACCAGGTCGATGTCAGCGGTGTCGGCCAGATCGGCGATCTGCTCTTCGACCAGCAGCGCGTCGCCGCGGTCGTCCTCGACCAACAACAGAGACAATCGCCGGCCCGGACCGGGACCGGCGAGTGTGGCAGAGGGATACGGCTGCTCCGCGCGCATGGGATCACGTCCTTCACTCACTGAGGCCACCCGGTCGCGCTGACCTCTGCATTAGTGACGACGTGGTCGAGAGTACCTAGACGCGGGCGTCAATTCCCCGGCGGTCGACCAAATACGGGCTCGAGATCAGGAGGCCCGGGCCTGTGAGCGCAGTTCCAGCCTGCGCAGCACGTCGCCGCCCAGAACCCGCGCATCCTGGCCCGGCGTGGCCGGGATGAGGGTGACGCCGTCGGCGACCTCGGCGGCCTCGATGTCGGCGATCAGACCGGTAAGGCCGTCGACCGTCCCGACGTAGCGCACCTCGGCCTCGGGGCCGGCGACCGTCAGGCTGCAGCGCGCCGAGCGATAGTCCCCGGCCACCGCGACGGTGACATCGAGGATCACCGAGAGGGCCTCGTCCTCGGACTTGAGACCGGACCGGATCCGGCGCGCCTGGGCCAGGTCGGACGCTGAGATGCGCGCCGTCGGCTCGTCGCCGTCGGTCAGCTCGGTCCAGGTCTCGGCGTCCGCCACGAATATCCGCACCCCGCCACGCTAAGTGCAAATACCGCACCTGCACAGAGTTACGTTCAGGCGGAATGCAAGGAACTAACGCGCGTCCCGCACCCGTGTCTTGTACAGACTCGCGACGGTGGTGATGGCCAGCGTCACCACGATCACGCCGAGGCTGGCCAGCGTCGGGATCTCCGGGACGTGCACCGGCTCACCGCCGTTGATGAACGGCAGTTCGTTCTCGTGCAGTGCATGCAGCACCAGCTTGACGCCGATGAAGGCCAGGATGAACGCCAGTCCCTGGGACAGGTAGACCAGCCGCTTGAGCAGGTCACCGAGCAGGAAGTACAGCTGCCGCAGACCCATCAGGGCGAACACGTTGGCGGTGAACACCAGGTAGGGCTCCTGGGTCAGCCCGTAGATCGCCGGGATCGAGTCCAGCGCGAAAAGCAGGTCGGTGGTGCCCAGCGCGACGATCACCAGGAACATCGGCGTCATCAGCCGCTTGCCGTTCTCGTGCACCCACAGCTTCAGGCCGTCCCACTGGTCCGTGGTGCGCAGGTGCTTGCGGGCGAAGCGCACCACGCCGTTGTCGCCGTCGTCGTCGTGGTCGGTGTCACGGACGAGGTTGATCGCGGTGTACACCAGGAATGCGCCGAAGATGTAGAACACCCAGGAGAACTGGTTGATGGCCACCGCACCGAGCGCGATGAAGACGCCGCGGAAGATCAGCGCCAGGATGATGCCGACCAGCAGGGCCTGCTGTTGATAGACCCTCGGCACCTTGAAGCTGGCCATGATGATCAAGAAGATGAACAGGTTGTCGACCGAGAGTGAATATTCGGTGAGCCATCCCGCGAAGAACTCCAGCCCGAACTGGCTGCCGTGGAAGTACCAGACCCATACGCCGAAGGCCACCGCCATGCCGATGTAGATCGACAGGTACGTCGCGGTCTCACGCGTGGTGGGTTCGTGCGGGCGCCGCCCGATCACGATGACGTCGAACAGCAGAACGGCGATCGTCACTGCGAGGGTGACAATCCATTCCAGCTGGGTTACCTGCATCAAAAATCCTCCGGTCGTCAAAACGCCGGAGGTCTCTTCCACCGGAAACACGCACCGGTCCGCGACACCGATCGATCATTGACGACCGACGTGATGACGACATCGCAGCGAAGGAATACTCCCCTCCGCCGACCAGTCTGCCTGACGGATCCCACGAACCGAAATCGAACCGGCACGCCGGCCGACCCGCCGTGCGCCACTGGGCCGTCGCCGCGGCGGCTTAGTAGTTTGTACTCGTGACAGCTCCCGCCGGTCCGCACGAGATTCCTCCGCAGTACGTGCTATCCCCACTGGCCCCCGAGCCGCGCACGCTCGTCGACATCCTGCACGACACGGCCCGGCGTTTTCCCGACGCACCCGCCCTCGACGACGGCGCCGTCCAGCTGACCTACGCCGAGCTGATCGCCGACGTCGCCGACAGCGTGGCCTGGCTGGCGGCGCGCGGAATCGGCCGCGGCGACCGGCTCGGAATCCGGATGCCCTCGGGCAGCTATGCGCTGTACGTGGCGATCCTGTCGGTGCTGGCCTGCGGTGCGGCCTACGTCCCGGTCGACGCCGACGACCCCGACGAACGGGCCGAGCTGGTGTTCGGCGAGGCCAATGTGGTCGGCGTGATCACCGAGGCCGGCCTGGTGCGCGGGCCCGGTTCGTCGCGTGGCTGGCGGGCCGCCGAGCCGCTGGGTCGCGACGATGCCTGGATCATCTTCACCTCGGGGTCGACGGGCACTCCGAAAGGTGTGGCCGTCACCCATCGCAGCGCCGCGGCGTTCGTCGACGCCGAAGCACGAATGTTTCTGCAGGACAACCCGATCGGTCCGGGAGACCGGGTACTGGCCGGACTGTCGGTCGCCTTCGACGCGTCCTGCGAGGAGATGTGGCTGGCCTGGCGGCACGGCGCCTGCCTGGTGCCCGCGCCACGGTCGCTGGTGCGCAGCGGCATGGACCTGGGCCCATGGCTGGTCTCGCGGGACATCACGGTCGTCTCCACAGTGCCGACCCTGGCCGCACTGTGGCCGGCCGAGGCGCTGGAAGCGGTGCGGCTCTTGATCTTCGGAGGTGAGGCCTGCCCGCCCGAGCTGGCGGCCCGGCTCGCGGTGGACGGCCGCGAGGTGTGGAACACCTACGGCCCCACCGAGGCGACCGTCGTGGCCTGCGCCGCACAGCTGGACGGCCAGGGACCGGTCAGCATCGGCCTGCCGCTGGCCGGCTGGGACCTGGCCGTGGTGGACAAAGACGGCCTGCCGGTGGCGATCGGCGACGTCGGCGAGCTCGTGATCGGCGGAGTGGGTCTGGCCCGCTACCTCGACCCCGACAAGGACGCCGAGAAGTACGCGCCCATGCCGACGCTGGGCTGGAACCGCGCCTACCGCAGCGGCGACCTGGTACGCCTGGAGGCCGACGGCCTGTACTTCCAGGGCCGCGCCGATGATCAGGTCAAGGTCGGCGGCCGTCGCATCGAACTGGGCGAGGTCGACAACGCGCTCGTGCACCTGCCCGGTGTGAGTGGCGGCGCGGCCGCGGTGCGCAAGACTGCCAGCGGTACCCCGCTGCTGGTCGGCTACATCGCCAGCACGGACCCGGATTTCGATCTGGCCGCTGCCCGGACCGCACTGTCGGAGTCGCTGCCGGCCGCCCTGGTGCCCCGGCTGGTGCTGCTCGACGAACTCCCCACCCGCACGTCGGGCAAGGTGGACCGCAACGCACTGCCGTGGCCGCCGCCGGGAGATGCCGATCAGGGCGCCCCGCAGCTCGACGGCACCATGGGCTGGCTGGCCGGGCTGTGGCAGGACGTCCTCGGCACGCCCGTCGAAGGGCCGGAGGCTGATTTCATCGCGCTGGGCGGCGGTTCACTGTCCGCCGCGCAGTTGGTCGCCGCGCTGCGCCGGCGCTACCCGCTGGTGACCGTCGCCGACCTCTATGACCATCCTCGGCTCGGCTCACTGGCCGGCTATCTCGACGAGCTCAAGCCGCCGCCGCAGATCCAGATCCGCGAGGTCAAACCGACGCCGCTGCTCACCCAGGCCGCACAGGTCGCGTTGTCGCTGCCGTTGGCCACCCTCACCGCCATGCAGTGGGTGGTCTGGCTGGCGCTGCTTAACAATGTGGCCGCCCAGACGGGGATCGTGTCGTGGGCGCATCCGCTCAGCTGGTGGTGGGTGCTGGCCGGATTCCTGCTGTTCGTCACTCCCCTGGGTCGCATGGGCATCGCGGTGCTGTTCGCCCGGATGCTGCTGAGCGGACTCGAGCCGGGCACCTACCGCCGCGGCGGGCCGGTCCACCTGCGGGTCTGGATCGCCGAGCGGTTGGCCGATGCCAGCGGCGCGGAGAACCTGGCCGGTGCGCCGTGGATGGTCTACTACGCCCGCGCCCTGGGCAACAGCGTCGGCAAGGGCGTCGACATGCACTCGGCCCCGCCGGTCACCGGGATGCTCAAGATCGGGCACCGCGCCTCCGTCGAGCCCGAGGTGGACCTGACCGGACACTGGATCGACGGCGACCTGTTCCACGTCGGGCCGGTGTCGATCGGCAACGACGCCACGATCGGTGCCCGCACCACCCTGCTGCCCGGCGCGAGCATCGGCAAGAACGCCGACGTCGCCCCCGGATCGGCCGTGGTGGGCAAGGTCAAGAACGGTCAGTTCTGGAAGGGCTCGCCCGCCGTGAAATCCGGCAAGGCCCGCCACCCCTGGCCCGACCACCGGCCGGGGCGCGCCCCGGTGTGGGTCGCGGTGTACGGCGTGTCCTCGCTGCTGCTGGCCGGCCTGCCGCTGCTGGCCCTGGCCGCGGGCCTGGCGGTGATCGTCTGGGGCGTGCATGACACCGCCTCACCGGCCGACGCCCTGCTGCCCGCGCTCGCGTGGACCCCGGCCGCTGCAGTAGTCGCCCTGGTGACCTATGCCGCGCTGACCGTCGTCGGGGTGCGCATCCTGTCGGTGCGGCTCTCGGAGGGCTACCACCCCGTGCGCAGCCGGGTGGGCTGGCAGTTGTGGACCACCGAACGCCTGATGGACGCGGCCCGCAACTACCTGTTCCCGATCTACGCCAGTCTGCTCACGCCGTGGTGGCTGCGGCTGCTCGGCGCGAAAGTCGGTAAGGACACCGAGATCTCGACCGCCCTGTTCACCCCCAAGTTCACCGAGGTGCAAGACGGCGCGTTCCTGGCGGACGACACCATGGTGGCGTCCTACGAACTGGGCGGCGGCTGGATCCACGTCGCCAAGGCCACCATCGGCAAGCGCGCTTTCCTCGGCAACTCCGGCATCACCCAGCCGGGCCGCAAGGTGCCCGACGACGGCCTGGTGGCGGTGCTGTCGGCCGCGCCGCACAAGGCCAAGGCCGGCTCGTCATGGCTGGGCAGCCCACCGGTTCGGCTGCGCCGCAACGCCACCGAGGCTGATGCGCTGCGCACGTTCCATCCGTCGGTCCGGCTCAAGATCATGCGCTCGGCGGTGGAGACCTGCCGGCTGATCCCGGTGATCGTCACCTTCGCGATCGGCGTCGCGGTGCTGGGTGCGATACAGGCGGTGACGATGCGGTTCGGCTTCCTGTGGGCCGCACTGTCGGGAGGTGTCGTGCTGCTGGTCGCCGGCCTGGTGGCCGGAACCATCGCGGTGATCGCGAAGTGGTTGGTGGTCGGCCGGATTCGCGCGGTCGAACATCCGCTGTGGTCGTCGTTCGTCTGGCGCAACGAGGTGTCGGACACCTTCGTCGAAACCGTCGCCGCACCTTGGTTCGCCCGGGCCGCCAGTGGCACCCCCGTGATGAATCTGTGGCTGCGCGGACTGGGCGCCTCGATCGGCCGTGGCGTGTGGTGCGAAACCTATTGGTTGCCCGAAGCCGACCTGGTGGCGCTGGACACCGCCGCCACCGTCAACCGCGGCTGCGTCGTGCAGACTCACCTGTTCCACGACCGCATCATGCGGTTGGACAGTGTTGTCCTCGAAGAAGGTTCGACGCTGGGGCCGCACTGCGTGGCGCTGCCCGCGGCTCGGCTGGGTGCCGGCGCCACGGTCGGACCGGGCTCGCTGGTGATGCGCGGTGACGAGGTGCCGCCGTCGACGCGCTGGCAGGGCAACCCGATCGCGCCGTGGAACATGTTCGGCAAGAAGCGTGCGGCCGACAAGGCCGCCGAAAAGTCCGCCAAGAAGACAGAAGACCCCGCCGCGTGACCCGATCGAAGAAGGCTGCAAAGAAATTGGCACCCCCGCCGGTTATTGACCCGTATCTGCCGCGCAACGGCAATTTCGGGTACCGGGTGTCGCGCTACGAACTCGACCTCGAGTACAAGGTGGCGATCAACCGACTGGCGGGCACGGCCACGATCACCGCGGTGACCTTGGCCGCGCTGCGCAACTTCACCCTCGACCTGTCCGACGCCCTGGCGGTGTCGCGGGTCACGGTGAACGGCCGCCGCCCGGCCCAGTACCGATGTTCGGGCGGGAAGCTGTCGATCACCCTGTCCTCGGCATTGCCGGCCGGGGCCGCGATGACCGTCGTCGTCCGCTACAACGGAACCCCGCGCCCCATCGAGTCCTATTGGGGTGACGTAGGTTTCGAAGAACTGTCGAACGGGGCCCTGGTGGCCGGCCAGCCCAACGGGGCGGCTTCCTGGTTCCCGTGCGACGACCATCCCAGCTCGAAGGCGAGCTACCGGATCCAGATCAGCACCGACAGCCCCTACTACGCCCTGGCCAACGGTGAGTTGATCTCCCGCAAGGCGCGCGCAGGGCACACCGTGTGGACCTACGAGCAGGCCGAACCGACGTCGAGCTACCTGATCACCCTGCAGATCGGCCAATACGAGAGCCAGCGTCTGACCAAGACCCCGGTGCCGATGCACGCCGTGCTGCCGGCCCGGTTGCGCCGCGAGTTCGACCACGACTTCGAGCACCAGCCGCAGATGATGAAGTTGTTCATCAAGCTGTTCGGCCCGTACCCACTCTCCAGTGGCTACACCGTTGTCGTCACCGACGACGATCTCGAGATTCCGCTGGAGGCCCAGGGCATCTCGATCTTCGGGGCCAACCACTGCGACGGGCACCGCGGCGCCGAACGGCTGATCGCCCACGAACTGGCCCACCAGTGGTTCGGCAACTCGGTGACTGCGCGACGCTGGCGCGACATCTGGCTGCACGAGGGTTTCGCCTGCTACGCGGAATGGCTGTGGTCCGAGCATGCCGGCGGCCACACCGCGGCGGAGTGGGCCGAGCACTATCACGAGCGCCTGCGCGACAAGCCCCAGGATCTCCTGCTGTCCGATCCCGGACCGGAGGACATGTTCGACGACCGGGTCTACAAGCGCGGCGCGCTGACCCTGCACGTCCTGCGCACCCGGATCGGTGACCGGAATTTCTTTGCGCTGCTGAGGGATTGGACGGCCCGCTACCGGCACAGCACCGCGTTCACCGACGACTTCACCGGGCTGGCCGCCGGCTACACCGATGAGCCGCTACAACCGCTGTGGCAGGCCTGGCTGTATTCCAAAGAGCTGCCGGACCTGTGACCGATGCCGGCGGCGCCCCCGCCACAGGACCCATCACGCGCAGCAGCGTCGCCCGCGTCGGACTGGCGACGGCGATCAGCGCGTTGTGCGGTTACGCCGTGCTGTACCTGGCCGCGCGCGATCTCGAGCCCGCCGGCTTCTCGGTCTTCAGCGTGTTCTGGGGCGCGTTCGGCCTGGTGACCGGGGCCGCCAACGGTCTGTTGCAGGAGGCCACCCGCGAGGTCCGCTCGTCTCGGCACCGGGATCTCAGCGGCGGGCCCACCACCCACCCGATGCGTATCGCCGGGCTGGTCGGCATCGCCGCGGCCGTGGTGATCGCGGTCAGCTCACCGCTGTGGAGCCCGCATGTGTTCGTCGAGTCCCGGGCCTTGAGCGTGGTGCTGCTGAGCGTCGGGCTGGCCGGATTCTGTCTGCACGCCACCCTGCTCGGGATGCTCGCCGGGGTGAACCGCTGGACCGAGTACGGGTCCCTGATGGTCACCGACGCCGGAATCCGGGTGGCCGTCGCCGCAGCGACGTTCGTGCTCGGCTGGGGGCTGGCGGGGTTTCTGTGGGCCACCGTGGCCGGGGCGGTGGCCTGGCTGATCATGCTGATCGCGGCACCCGCCGCGCGCCTGGCGGCTGGGCTTTTGACCGCGGGCAGTCCCGCGACGTTCCTGCGCGGGGCCGCCCATTCGATCGCCGCGGCCGGCGCCAGCGCGATCCTGGTGATGGGGTTCCCGGTGCTGCTCAAGGCCACGTCGGGTGATCTGGGTGCGGCCGGCGGCGTGGTGATCCTGGCCGTGACCCTGACCCGGGCTCCGCTACTGGTTCCGCTCACCGCGATGCAGGGCAATCTGATCGCGCACTTCGTCGACCAGCGCGACAAACGGCTGCGGGCACTGCTGGCCCCGGCGGCCGCGGTGGCTGCTCTGGGCGCGGTGGGTGTGGCCGCGGCCGGACTGCTGGGGCCCTGGCTGCTGCGGGTGGGATTCGGCGACGAGTACCGGGCCGGCGGCGCCCTGCTGGCCTGGCTGACCGCGGCAGCCGTCGCCATCGCGATGCTCACCCTGACCGGCGCCGCGACCGTCGCCGCCGCCCTGCACCGGGCCTACGCGCTGGGCTGGATCATCGCCACGGTCGCCGCGGTGGCCCTCTTGTTGCTGCCGCTCGGATTGGAAGAGCGCACCATCATCGCGCTGCTGTGCGGACCGCTGGTGGGAATCGCGGTTCACCTGGGCGCGCTGGCGAAGCTGGCTCTCGAATGACCGTGTAGTTTGGTGCCCATCGACATGCGCTATCAGGACGTTTGGATCGTCATCCCCGCCTTCAACGAGGCGAGCATCATCGGCGACGTCATCTCCGACGTGCGCTCGGTTTTTCCTAACGTGGTGTGTGTCGATGACGGCAGCCGCGACGACACAGCGGATCTGGCATTCGCCGCCGGCGCGCACGTGGTCCCGCACCCGGTGAACCTGGGCCAGGGAGCGGCGATCCAGACCGGGGTGGAGTACGCCCGCAGCCGGCCCGGTGCCCGGGTGTTCGCGACGTTCGACGCAGATGGACAGCACCAGGTCAAAGACGTGATGCGGATGATCGATCGGCTCGACACCGACAATGTCGATCTGGTGGTCGGTACCCGGTTCGCCGGCACGGTCACCCACGTCCCGCCACTCAAGCGCGTCATCCTGCGCGCCGCGGCGTTTCTCAGCCCGCAGAGCCGCAGCCTCGGCCTGACCGATGCCCACAACGGACTGCGGGTGTTCAACAAGACCGTCGCCGACGCACTCAACCTGACCATGAACGGCATGAGCCATGCCGGCGAATTCATCGCACTGGCAGCCGAACACCATTGGCGGGTCGCCGAGGAACCGGTCGAGATTCTCTACACCGACTATTCGAAGTCGAAGGGCCAGCCGCTGCTCAACGGCGTCAACATCGTCTTCGACGGGCTGTTGCGCAGGAGGATGTCCCGGTGAACTGGATTCAGGCTCTGCTGATCGTCTCGGTGCTGGCGTTGCTGGCCTACCTGCTGGGATCCCGACGCAGCGCCCGGTCCAAAGCGTGGGTCAAGGTTGGCTTCGTGCTGTTCGTGGCGGCGGGCATCTACGCCATTCTGCGGCCCGATGACACCACGATTCTCGCGAATTGGCTTGGCGTGAAACGCGGTACGGACCTCATGGAGTACGTGCTCATCATCGCGTTCGTGTTTGTCACGCTGTCGACATACCTGCGCTTCAAGGACATCGAGCTGCGTTACGCCCGGCTGGCCCGGTCCGTGGCCCTGCAGAACGCGCGAGTTCCGGAAGATTCCTAGCGGCTGAGCAACGTCGCCAGCATTTCGATCCTGGCGTCCTCCAGCTCGGGCATCGGCAGCACGCGCCGCACCATCGCGGCCCCGTCGAATGTGTTGATCGCGATGGTCAGCATCACGGCGAAGACATCTTCGGGGAACTGATCCATCCCGGGCGCGGCCTTGGCGATTTCATAGATGCTGGCGATGTACTCGGCAAGCACGGTCTGCAGTGCGGCCCTGAGCTTTTCGTCGGTGCGAGCCGCCATGAGCAGCTCGTGCCACACGGTGTTGGTGTCACTGCCCGCGATGTCGCGCAGGATTCTCAACTGCGCCGGCAACGGCGGCTGCTCGGCGGCGATGTCCGCGCCCAACTTGCTGCCCAGCTCCAGCTGACGCCGTGCCACCTCACGGGCCGTGGCCGCCATGAAGTCGCTCATGGTGGGGAAATGCCGGAACAGCGCGCCGTCGGAAACCTTGGCCCGCTTGGCGATCACCGCTGCCGAGGCCTTGGCGTAGCCGACCTCGATGATGGTGTCGATCGCGGCGTCGAGTAGTCGTGCGACGGTTTCCTCGCGGCGCTGCTGCTGGGTTCTGGCCATGTCAGACCGGCGTATGGTCCAGTTTCTCAGCACCGGCCCGCAGGTAGCGCCCTGACTTCACCGACACACCGTAGCCCTCCCGGAACTCACCGTTGCGGAACACCACGGCGCCGTTGACGGCTGTGGCGACAACAGCGTCGTCGCTGCGGTTCACCATGCGGCTCAACCCTCCGTAGAACGGGACCGATTCCTCGTGATACGCCTCCACCGAGTCGTTCAGGCCGGCGGGGTCGATCACCACGAAGTCCGCCCGGTCACCTTCGCGCAGCGTACCGGCCGAGACGCCGAACCAGTCGGCTACCTCGGCGGTCAGCCGGTGGACGGCGTGCTCGGTGGTCATGAACGGCTTGCCCGCCAATTGCGCGTCGCGCACTCGCTTGAGCAGCTTCACCGAGTAGTTGTAGAACGCCATGTTGCGCAGGTGCGCACCGGCATCCGAGAAGCCCATGTGCACCGACGGGTCCTTTGCCAGCCGGTCGAGATGCTTGGGACGGTTGTTGGCCACGATGGTCGTCCAGCGAACATTGCGCTCACCGTTGTCGACGAGCACATCGAGGAACGCGTCCAGCGGGTGAATGCCGCGCTCGTCGGCGATCTGACCGAAGCTCTTGCCGATCAGCGCCTTGTCCGGGCATTCGACGATCGTGGCGTCGTGGAAGTCGCGGTGCCACAAGGTCGGTCCGAGCACGCGGCGGTCGAAGGACTTGCGGAACCGGCGGCGGTACTCCGGGTCGGCCAGCAGCTTGTTGCGCTCGAATTGATCCTTCAGATGCAGGGCTGCGGTACCCGCGCCGAACTCCTCGAACACCGGGAGATCGATTCCGTCCGAATACAATTCGAACGGCACGGGCAGATGCTGGAAACGCACCTTGGCACCGAGGACGCGGTTGAGCAGCCGGACGCCCGGCCCCAGCACCCGCACCGCACCGGGCGAGGACTTCGCGTCGGCCGAGACCAGCAGGCTCATCCGGACGTCCCGGCGGCGGCCGAACAGGCCGCTGCTCTCTATGAAGAAGTTCAGCGCCTCATGGATTTTGGCGACGTTCGGCGCGCTCTGCAGCATCCGTCCACGCTTGCGCAGCACCTTGATCAGGCGCCGGCGCTCACGCCAGGTCGCGAACGTCGACGGCAGTGCGCGGGACCGGAAGCGGTCCCCGTCGAGCTTGTCGATCGCCGCGTCCATCCCGGACATGCCGAGCATGCCCGCTTCGAGCGCCTCATCCAGCCTGGCCGCCATGGTCTCCAACTCGGCGTCGGTCGGCATGACCCCGCGGGTGGTGGCCCGGTCCAATCCCAGCACCGAGGCCCGCAGATCCGAATGGCCCAGCAGCGAGGCGATATTCGGGCCGAGTGGCAGCTCGTCGATGGCCTTCACGTATTCGGCGGGACCCGACCAGGTCTTGTGCTGCTCGAGGGCGCCCAGCACGAATTGACGCGGGACCGCCTCGACGCGGCTGAACAGGTCGGCAGCGTCCTCGGTGTCGGAGTAGACCGTCGACAACGAACACATGCCGAGCAGGACGGTGGTCACGCCGTGGCGCACCGATTCCCGCAGGCCCGGATCGAGCAGGATCTCGGCGTCGTAGTGGGTGTGCACGTCGACGAAGCCGGGCAGCACCCATTTGCCGCCGGCGTTGATGACATCCGGGCAGTCGGTCTCGTCAAGGGGTGTGGCCGACACCGCGACCACTACCCCGTCGCGGATTCCGAGCGTGCGGACCTGCGGCGGGGCGCCGGTGCCGTCGAACCACAGGCCGTTGCGAACGATGACGTCGTAGGACATGACGCCACGCTAAACGAGAAAGTGAGTACTCACAATCTTTTAGCG
This sequence comes from Mycobacterium sp. 134, assembly GCF_048282715.1. Classification (NCBI taxonomy): domain Bacteria; kingdom Bacillati; phylum Actinomycetota; class Actinomycetes; order Mycobacteriales; family Mycobacteriaceae; genus Mycobacterium; species Mycobacterium sp. 134. The sequence goes on along the minus strand of NZ_JBLVUN010000008.1, from coordinate 594,116 downwards.
AGAATTACTCCGGAAGTATTCGACCGTCCTGGGGATACCCGCCGCCAGATCCACCTGCGGCCGCCAGCCCAGCACATCCCGGGCCCGGCGAATGTCGAGCTGGGAACGACGCAGGTCACCGAGCCGCGGCGGGTGCATCTCCGGTTCGTCTGCGGCACCGACCGCCAGGGCGATCGCGGTGTGCATCTCGCGGGTCGAGGTCTCCACCCCGGTGCCGACGTTGAACCGTTGACCGCCGCCGTCCGGCCCGGACGCCTTCACGAAGGCGTCGACCACGTCGTCGACGAACACGTAGTCGCGGGTGTCGGAACCGTCACCGAAGATCTTGGTGGGCCGCCCGGCCAGCAACGCCTGGGCGAAGATCGCCACCACGCCGGCCTCGCCGTGCGGATCCTGCCGTGGGCCGTAGACGTTGGCCGGGGCGATGTGCGAGCAATCCAGGTTGTACAGATTGCGGAACATGTTGAAGTAGACCTCGCCGGCCACCTTGCTCGCCGCATACGGTGAGGCCGGATTCGTCGGCGCATCCTCGCTCGTCGGGTAGGACGGCGGGGTGCCGTACACCGAACCGCCCGAGGACGTGTGCACCACCTTGCGGACGCCGGCCTGACGGGCCGCCTCGGCCAACCGGACCACGCCCACCACGTTGACCGTGGAGTCCAGTTGCGGATCGTCCACCGAACGCTTCACCGAGATCTGCGCCGCCAGGTGGAAGATCACCTCAGGCTGGGTGTCCTTGAGCAAGCCCAAAAGGTCCGCGTCGACGATGTCGGCCTTCACGAACTCGAACTTGTCGCTGTTGTCGGCGTTGCTGAGGTTGTCTGCCCGCCCCGTGCTCAGGTCGTCGAGTCCGACGACGCTGTGCCCGTCTGCGAGCAGCCGGTCGACCAGCGTCGATCCGATGAAACCTGCCGCTCCTGTCACCAGTGTTCGCACGGCCACACCATACCGACGGCGACTAGGGCCCCGCTGTGTCCGTACAGTCGGCAAGAGTGAACAAGGTCGCCCGCACTGCTGTTGCGCTGATCGCGCTGCATCTGGTGGTCCGGGCGATCCTCGCCTTCGGGGGCTATTTCTACTGGGACGATCTGATCCTGATCGGCCTGGCCGGAACCCAGAATCTGCTGTCGCCGTCCTTCCTGTTCGACGATCACGACGGCCATGTCATGCCCGCGGCGTTCCTGGTGTCCGGCGCCGTCACCCGGCTGGCCCCGTTCTCCTGGGTGCTGGCCGCGGTGAGCCTGGTGGTGATGCAGCTGCTGGCCTCGCTGGCGTTGCTGCGGGCACTGTGGGTGATCCTGGGCTGGCGGCCGGTGCTGCTGGTGCCGCTGACGTTCGCGTTGTTCACCCCGCTGGCGTTGCCGGGGTTCGCGTGGTGGGCGGCGGGGCTGAACACGCTGCCGATGCAGGCCGCGCTGGCGTGGGTGGTTGGTGAGGCCGTGCTGCTGGTGCGGACGGGTAATCCCCGCCACGCCGTCACCGGCGTGCTGGTCTTTCTCGGCGGGCTGCTGTTCTTCGAGAAGGCCGCGGTGATCCCGTTCGTGGCGTTCGCGGTGGTGGCTCTCTTGGGATACGTCACCGGGACTTTCAGCGTGCGCGAGGTGTGGCAGCGCGGTCTCCGGCTGTGGGTCGGGTCCCTGGCGCTGATCGTGGCGTGGATCGGGGTCTATCTCGTCGTCGTCGATCAGAAGCGGTGGAGCTTCGACCTGGCCATGACCTGGGACCTGCTCAGCCGCTCCTTCACCCATGGCATCGTGCCCGGGCTCGTCGGCGGCCCATGGTCCTGGCAGCGCTGGGCGCCGGCCTCCCCGTGGGCCACGCCGCCGGTCTCCGTGATGGTGCTGGGCTGGGCGTTCTTGGGCGTCGCGCTGGCGGTGGTGCTGGTGCGCAAGACCCGCATCTGGCCGGTGTTGGTCGTGGCCCTGGGCTATGCCGTGGCCTGCCAGATCCCGATCTATCTGATGCGCTCGTCGCGGTTCACCGCGTTGGAGCTGGCGCAGACGCTGCGCTACCTGCCCGATTTGGTCGTGGTGCTGGCGCTGCTGGCTGCCGTGGGATTCTGTGCGCCGAACCGGGATTCACGGTTCTCCGCCGCCCTCTCGGCATCGAAGGCGCGCACTGCCATATGCGTCTGTCTTGCAGCGCTTTTCGTAGCAAGCAGCCTGTATTCGACCTTCACCTTCTTGAAGGTGTGGCAGGACAACCCGGTGCCGGCCTATTTGAACAACGCCCGCGCGTCGCTGGCGTCCACCTCATCGGCCGCTCCGCTTCTGGACCAAGAGGTCGATCCGCTGATCCTGCAACGCGTGGCGGCCCCGGAGAACCTGGCCAGCCACATGTTCGCCCTCGCCTCACCGCGCCCAGAGTTCGCCTCGGCGACAACAGATCTGCGGATGTTCGATCGCACCGGGAAGCTACTTCCCGCGAAAGTGACGTGGGTGCGCACCATCGTCGAAGGGCCGGAACCGAAATGCGGATTCCTGGTACAGCCCGACGAGCCCGTCGTCATGCCCTTGGACGGGCCGCTGCTGCCGGCCGACTGGACCACCGAGATCAACTACCTGGCCAACAGCGACGGCTCCTTGACCATGGCGCTGGCCGAGGGGCCTGAGGTGAAGGTGCCGGTGCGCCCCGGGCTCAACCGCGTCTTCGTCCGGCTGCCCGGGGCTGGGCAATCGATCTCCGTGCAGGCCAACACCGCCGCCCTATCTGTATGCATCTCCCCCGGACCCGTGGGATTCCTGGCACCGAGGTAGCTCGGGTGCTGAGATACTGAGGGTTGACTATCGGGATTTGTCGAGGGGGACGCTTCTGTGAGCGCGCTTGATGGCTTCTATTCAACGTGGAGCAAAGCCAAGGACACCTTCGGTGTCGGCACCCCCACCGACGGCAGCCAGTACAACGGCAGCAGCTCGCAGCTGCTGAAGATGAAGTCCTCGATCGAATCGGCCCAGCCTGACGACCGCTGGCAGGGTTCGGGGTCTCAGGCCTATGCCGCGGTCAACAAACAACATGCCGGCGTGTACGAAAAGTTGGCCGACCTCGACAAGAAGATGGCCGCCGAGGTCACCAACGCCGCGAACGTCGTCACCAACGGGCGCAATCAACTCGACACCACGAAGTCCTGGGTCGACAGCGCGGTCCACTCATTGCCCCAATCGCTGAGCTCGCAGGCTCGCGAGAAGAGCCTGATCCCGATTGCCAAGGAAGGCATCACTCAGGTCAACAACACCGTCAGCACCGCCAACGGCGACATGCTCAAGATCGGCTTCCGCGTCAGCGACCTCAAGAATGCGTTTGATGAGCTCCAGAATCAGAAGCTCGGGCCGGGCGAGAAGAAGGGCAGCGAAGAAGCCCACGCGTTACCTCCAGAAGAGCAAGCCAAGAAGGATGTTCAGAACGCGCTACTCAAGGGGGACAAGGACGCGGCAGCGCATGTGGATCAGATATTGAGCGGGATCAAACCCGGTCAGGAGCTAACGGCGGAACAAGCCGCTTACATGAGCCAAATGGAATCCCAGCAAAAGGACATGTCAGTAGCGGCCCTGAAGGACGCAAGAGAAAAGCTCGGCGAGCATGGCGATGTCATCCCGAACTCATGGCAGCTAATGAGCAATGACGATGTCCCCCGATCCACGGGAAAATTCGATGACCAACAGAAGGGCGGCTTCGACCGATTGCCGCAGAGCGTTCAGGATGCCCTCAAATCGCCAGGCGCATTGCCAGTCACCACGGAGGTGAGTGACATCGCGGCCATCGTTAAGGAAGGTGATCCAGCGCTACAGACCGGTACCGAGCTAGATCGTGAACTGATGCGCAAGGCGGACCGGATGATGGACTCGGGGTTGTTCACGGGCGATGTCACTTTCGCAGACCCTCATGCGAAGTACGTTGAGAATACCGTTCAGGACATTTTTGAAGCAGCGGGCCGCGACCACCAGATCGTTTACGACCAAATATCGGGTAATCATGGCGACGACGGTCAGGATTTCTTGAAAGACGTCACCACGCACGAGTGGTCAGACGACGGAAAGGCCGCCGGTTCTCTGTTCGAATGGACGAAGGACTCTCCCGAGAGCAAACTCTCTGCTGAGACTGCAAATGTCTACGCCGAATTTCTCGGACGTGAAAGTGGCGATCTGCTTGCGATCAACGGCAACCATCAGATCGGGGACATGAATCCTGATCTCGTCAAGGCGTTCGCCAACGGATTGATGCCGTATCAGGACGAACTGGTCACGGACCAACCGAAGGTGAATACCGATTTCCACCGCCTCGACGACCTCGGCAGCACAATGGACAAGACGAAGGGCCTCTTCGCTGTAATAGATTCGCAGCCCGAAGCAGCGCGAGATTGGAACAAGGCCGCATACAACAACGCTCTTGAGATGCAGAATTCGTTCGCGGAATACGCGAAGGAACACCCCGACCTACCAAAAGGTGACGCCCGGGTGGACGACCTGCAAGCCTCGGCCCGACTGCTTGGCGTAATCGACGGCGGCATGAGTCAAGAGACACTTTCGAACATCCACAACGGCCAGATGAATGCCGATCAAGCACTGGAAAATGCTAAGGAAGCCTACGAAACCAAAAAAGACATACTCCGCAGCGTATTTTCCTACGGCAAAGGCGGTGACTTGATCACCAACACCTTCGCGGACATGATCGCAGGCGGCCCACCAGACAAGGCCGACTTTAAATTCAACGAGGACGGAACCCTAACCGACGTGGGCCTTACCGCCAATGAGACGTCGGTTCAGCATCAGATCACACAGGCTCAGTACGCCGTGGCGTCACAGTTCGTTCAGGATGGTAATCCACATATCGAAGACCGATTCTTCGATGACACCAGCGGACGGTTGAAGCCGCCAAGCCAGATTAGTGATGCGGACTGGAGCATTTACGACGCTCAGTTAACCGCCGCGATGGCCGACAAGACACAGATCGCGGCAATGATGACGAAGTTCAGCCAAACTTTCGGGCACGTCGGCGGGTACCAAAAATGAGGTTCTGGCTCACGCTAGTCACCGTCGGAATACTTGCGCTCGTCGTCGCCTGTACTTCGCAGGACGAGCCTTTGCTTCCTTCGAGCACGGACACCGTCGCGATCGCCGAGAAGATCACCGGATCAAACGATCAATCGTTCTTGTGGGATATCACCGCTGCATCGTGGGATGACGACGGTCGTCGGGCGGCTGAGCTCTTTGCCTGGGTTCCACGGGACGCGCTTTCGACCGATCGAACAACAGCAACCCGGGCGGGGGCCGCCGCGCACGCCATCGCATCGTTCTTGGCAGACGAGCGGGAGAAGGTTGCGGGTACACCGGCGAATCCTGCACTCTGGCAAGCCTTTGCGCAGAGCCTAGTGCCTTATCTCGGAGCGATGGTCGCCGATGAGAGCGGAGTTGCAGGATTCGAGCCGTTGGACGACCCCGAGTCGCAGATGCGGCGCACGGTCTCGCTATTCGCGGCGATGACGAAGGAAGCCGATGCGCACCGCACTTTCAGTACAGCCGTCTCCCAGCGTGCTGACACCTACGAAGCCGCGTTCGCAAGAGCCGCCGTGGCGGAACCTCTCCTCGCGGACAGAGGCCCCACCAAAGAAGAACTTCTTCAAGCAGCGCGCCTCCGAAGCCTTTTAGCGACTGGCACCCACTCGGCAGATCCGACCTCGGACAAGCCCACATCTACACGTGCGCAAACACAACTCGCTTATCAAGTTGTTTCACTCACCGCACGTCCGGATGATCCTCACATCAATGAAGAGTTTTTCAGAGACGGTCGCCTACTACCTCCAAGTGAAATTGCTGCCGAGGACTGGAGCATCTACGACAGTCAACTAACGGTGTATCTCGCTCCGTGGCCACGCATCAACGGGGCGATCCGCGAGTTCGGCAGCGCGTACGACGTTATTGCCCGGGGACAGTGACGCGAGAGGAAGAGCGCCACTGCCGTGACGAATTCTTTTGGGGTGCACAGGATCAGCGCTGCGGCCCTGTCGTTGGCCTTGGCCACATTCACACTTTCAGCATGTTTCCCAAGTTCGCACAATCGGCAACAGATGGAGACAACCATGAATGCTCCCGCCGCCAAGCACACGTCCAATCCCGTTCGACACGAGCTGGAGCCGTTGACCAAACGCTTCCCTGCGATCGGGTCGCCCGTCAACGCATCGTGGGTGAGCGGAGACATGGGTGATCCGGATGTACCTGGGCCATCGCTGTACTGGATCGACAGCGTCGTCGAACTGAGCCCGTCCGTCGCAGAGGATTTGAAGGCGAGGTACCGCCCGGTGCCGACCACCGACCGGCCCGATGTCTGGGAATCATTGCGGGCCGACCTGCCGCAGGGCAGCTTTCTCGCCAGTAGTCAACTCGACGCGGCTTTCACCGGCACCAAGATCAAGTCCAAGGCGTTCCTTGCCGAGGATGGGCCAGTCGTCGTCGTCACCGCCACCGGTGAATAGCTCGTCAGGCCCGTGCCAAGCTGGCAGGCATGACTGACGACGTACGCGAACAGGGTCTGCGGGTCCTCCAAGAACTCGTGCCGCATCTGTCGGAGAAGAACGTCGAACCCGACGGTTCCTTCGGCGACGAACTGCTGGCGATCGGGGTCGACAACGTCTTCGGCCGGCTGTGGAGCCGTGACTGACTGAGCCGGCGTGACCGCAGCCTGGTCACCATGGGCATTCTGATCGCCCTGCGCGCCACCGATGAGTTCGAATCCCACGTCAGGATCGGCCTGAGAAACGGCCTCACCGAAGACGAGATCGCCGAGGTGATCTACCACTCCAGTGGCTACGCGGGCTTCCCGAACGCCAACACGGCGATGAAGGTCGCCAAGAAGGTGATCGAAGGGCCGGACTCGCTGTAGCCGCTCTCCGAGCGCCTACGCCGACTAGCGCAAAAAAATGGAGCCACCCAGGGGAATCGAACCCCTGACCTATTCATTACGAGTGAATTGCTCTACCGACTGAGCTAGGGTGGCGCGCTCGGCGAACCGGGCGGCACGAGTCTACGGCAGGCCCCCGCCCAGACCCAACTCACCCACGCAGCGCCTGCCCGATGGTCGCCACCATGGCATCGACGGCGAACTTCGGCTTGACGTTGGTGGCCAGCGCTTCGCGGCATTCCAGCACCGCCTCGATGCAGCGCAGCAGCCGGTCCGGTGACACGTGGTCGGCCATGGCCTGCACTTTCTCGGCCATGTCCGGGTGATTGGCGGTCACCGCCGTGGCTCCCGATGACACCAGCAGTGCATCGCGGAAATAGGTGGCCAGGTCGATCAGGGCCCGGTCCAGCGCATCGCGGGAGGCCCGGGTCTGCCGGGACTTCTGCCGCCGCTCCAGCTCCTTGAGCGCACCGGCGGTGCCGCGGGTGGTGGTCGCGGTGCCCTTTCCGGTCCCGCCGGCCCCCAGGGCCGTCTTGAGCTCCTCGGTCTCGGTCTCGTTGCGCCCGACCGTCAACGCCAGCGCCTCCGCCTCGGCGACGGCCACCATCTCCTCAGCGGCCGCGAATGCCCGCGCCGGCGTCGCGGCGTCCCGGGCCAGTCCCAACGCGCGTTTGCGGCGCTCTCTGGCCTCCGGATCGGTCGCGAGCCGCCGGCCGGCCCACGTGCCCGCCGCTGACCGAGGCCGCCCAGCGAGCGTCTTCCTCGGGCAGCCCGTCACCGGAGATCAGCACGTCGGCGATGGCATCCACCGACGGCGTGGTCAGCGCGACGTGCCGGCACCGCGAGCGCAGCGTGATCGCGATGTCCTCGGGGTCCACCGATGGCGCGCACAGTAGGAACACCGTCGACGCGGGCGGTTCCTCCACCACCTTCAGCAGCGCGTTGGCAGCGCCTTCGGTGAGCCGGTCGGCGTCCTCGATCACGACGATCTGCCAGCGCCCGGTCCCGGGCCGGCGCGACGCGATCTGGACGATCTCGCGCATCTCCTTGACCGCGATGGACAGCCCCTCGGGCACGATCCGGCGCACATCGGCGTGGGTTCCGGCCATCGTCGTCGTGCAGGCCCGGCATTCACCGCACCCCGGAGTCCCCTCGGACGTGCACTGCAGGGCCGCCGCGAAGCACAGCGCCGCGACCGAACGCCCTGATCCGGGCGGGCCGGTGATCAGCCAGGCATGTGTCATGGTCCCGACGGTGGTGCCACTGTGTGGCGAATCACCCCGGGCCGCCAAGGCGGCCGCCACCAGCTCCTGTTCCACCGCATGCTGGCCAACCAGCCGCGCAAAAACCCCGCTCATCGTCCCCAACAGTAGTGGTCAAGCCGACACAACCGCGTCACAGCAGGCGCTCAACGTCCCTGTGGCCCGATACGGTGAACGGGTGACCGCGGAGGCAATCCCCATGAGGCGAATCAACGCATTCGTCCGGTGGGTGGCGCGTACCCCGTGGCCGGTGTTCACGCTGGGCATGCTGCAGGCCGACATCATCGGCGCACTGTTCGTTCTGGGCTTCCTGCGCTTCGGTCTGCCGCCCGAGGACCGCATCCAGCTCCAGGATCTGCCGGTGTTCAACCTGGCGATCTTCCTGGGCTACCTGTTCGTGTCGTTCACCATCGGCGCCTACCTGGCCCTGCGGCTGCTGATCCCGGTCATCCGATGGCAGCGCCGCGACACCCTGCTGTCCAAGTCGGACCCCAGCATCACCGAGCTGGCCCGCGTGCGGGCGCTGAAGATGCCCTTCTACCGCACCCTGATCAGCGTCACGAACTGGTTTCTCGGCTCGATCGTGTTCATCGTGGCCAGCTGGCCGGTGGCCAGTAAGTCCGCGCCCGTCGTCCTGGTCGCCACGGCCCTTGGCGCGACGGCCACCGCGATCATCGGCTATCTGCAGTCCGAGCGTGTGTTGCGGCCGGTCGCGGTCGCCGCGCTGCGCGGCGGCGTTCCGGAGAACTTCCGCGCCCCCGGGGTGATCCTGCGCCAGGTGCTGACCTGGGTGCTCTCGACGGGCGTGCCGGTCCTGGCCATCGTGCTGGCCCTGGTGGCCAGCAAGTTCTCGATCCTGACCGCATCCGCCGACCGGCTGATCACCCCGCTGTTGCTGCTGGCCATCGCCGCGCTGGTGATCGGGCTGTCCGGCACGATGCTGGTGGCGATGTCGATCGCCGACCCGCTGCGCCAGCTGCGCTGGGCGCTGGGTGAGGTGCAGCGCGGCAACTACAACGCGCACATGCAGATCTACGACGCCAGCGAGCTGGGCCTGCTGCAGGCCGGATTCAACGACATGGTGCGCGAGCTGGCCGAGCGGCAACGGTTGCGTGACCTGTTCGGCCGGTACGTGGGTGAGGACGTGGCCCGCCGTGCCCTGGAGCGTGGCACCGAGCTGGGCGGCCAGGAACGCGACGTCGCGGTGCTGTTCGTGGACCTGGTGGGTTCGACGCATCTGGCGTCGACCATCCCGGCCGGCGACGTGGTGAACCTGCTCAACGAGTTCTTCCGAGTCATCGTCGACACCGTCAACCGGCACGGCGGGTTCGTCAACAAGTTCCAGGGTGACGCGGCGCTGGCCATCTTCGGCGCGCCCATCGAGCATCCCGACGCCTCCGGTGGCGCGCTGGCCGCGTCCCGCGAGCTGCACGACGAGCTGCTCAGCGTGCTGGGCAGCGACACCGAGTTCGGTATCGGGGTCTCCGCCGGGCGCGCGATCGCCGGCCACATCGGCGCTCAGGCCCGTTTCGAGTACACCGTGATCGGCGACCCGGTGAACGAGGCCGCGCGCCTCACCGAGCTCGCCAAGCTGGAGGAAGGCCACGTGCTGGCCTCGGCGATCGCGGTCAGCGGCGCCCTCGATGCCGAGGCGCTGAGCTGGGACGTCGGCGAGATCGTGGAATTGCGCGGCCGCACGGTGCCCACTCAGCTGGCCCGCCCGATGAACCTGGTGCTGCCCCGCGACCTGGAGCGTCAGGCCGAGAGCGACGTCTCCAGCTAGAAGGCTCAGGCCTTCTTGGCGGCGGCCTTCTTCGCGGGAGCCTTCTTGGCCGGCGCCTTCTTGGCAGCCTTCTTCGCTGCCTTCTTGACCGGTCCACGGGCGCGGCGATCGGCCAGCAGTTCCGAGGCCCGCTCGTCGGTGATCGACTGCACGTCATCGCCCTTGCGCAGGCTGGCGTTGGTCTCACCATCGGTGACGTAGGGACCGAAGCGGCCGTCCTTGATCACCATCGGCTTGCCCGACGCCGGGTCGGTGCCCAGCTCACGCAGCGGCGGGGCGGCGGCGGCCTGGCGCCCACGGCGTTTCGGCTCCGCATAGATCTTCAGCGCCTCGTCGAGGGTGATGGTGAACATCTGTTCCTCGGTGGCCAGCGAGCGAGAGTCGGTGCCGCGCTTCAGGTATGGGCCGTAACGGCCGTTCTGCGCGGTGATCTCCTCGTTGTTCGACGGGTCGACGCCGACCACCCGCGGCAACGACAGCAGCTTGAGCGCGTCGTCGAGCGTCACCGTCTCCAGATCCATCGAGCGCAGGAGCGATCCGGTGCGCGGCTTGGGGCCGGTCGGCTTCTTGCCCTTCTTGGCCGTCGCGCCGGCATCCGGCTCCTCCGGCGGCTCGGGGAGGATCTCCGTGACGTAGGGACCGAATCGCCCGTCCTTGGCGACGATTTCGTGTCCTGACACGGGGTCGACACCCAGAACCCGACCCTCTTGCGGTGTGGCGAAAGCCTTTTCGGCCAACTCCAGGGTCAGCTCGTCGGGAGTCAGCTCATCCTTGAGGTTCGCGCGCTGCGGCTTGAGCTCCCCGGGATTGTCCGGGTCGGCGATCATCCGCTCCAGGTACGGACCGTTGCGGCCCACCCGGACCACCACTGCGCGGCCTTCTTCATCGTCAAAGAGCTTGATGGAGTTGACTTCTCGCGCGTCGATGCCTTCGAGATTCCCGCCGACGAGATGCTTGAGCCCACCGGCGCGGGCGATCGAGCCCTCGACGCCGTGCTCGCCGCCGAAGTAGAAGTTCGACAACCAATTGGTGCGCTGTTCCTGGCCGTTGGCGATCTCGTCGAGCTCGTCTTCCATGGCCGCGGTGAAGTCGTAATCCACCAGTCGTCCGAAGTGCTGCTCCAGCAGGCCCACGACGGCGAACGCGACCCAGGAGGGCACGAGAGCGCTGCCCTTCTTCTGCACGTAGCCGCGGTCCTGGATGGTCTTGATGATCGAGCTGTACGTCGACGGGCGACCGATGCCGAGCTCTTCGAGGGCCTTGATCAGCGAGGCCTCGGTATAGCGAGCCGGTGGGCTGGTCTGGTGGCCGTCGGCGGTCAGATCGGCGGCGTCGACGCGCTGCCCCTGGGTCAGGTTCGGCAGACGGCTCTCGGCGTCGTCGGACTCGCCGCCGGCCAGCTCGTCGATGCTCTCGACGTAGGCCTTGAGGAAGCCCGGGAACGTGATGGTGCGACCGGAGGCGTTGAAGACGACCTGCTCGCCACCCGCCGCGGTGCCGGCGATGCGCAGCGACAGCGTCGTACCGCGCGCGTCGGCCATCTGCGAGGCCACGGTGCGCTGCCAGATCAGCTCGTAGAGCCGGAACTCGTCGGTATCGAGCTGCGCGTGCAGCTGGCCCGGGGTCTGGAACACGTCACCGGCGGGGCGGATCGCCTCGTGCGCCTCTTGGGCGTTCTTGACCTTGCGGGTGTACTGCCGCGGCGTCGGGTGCACGTACTCCGAGCCGTACAGCTGGCCCGCCTGGGTACGCGCGGCGTTGATGGCCGACTCCGACAGCGTGGTCGAGTCGGTACGCATGTAGGTGATGTAGCCGTTCTCGTACAACCGCTGCGCGATGCTCATGGTGCGCTCCGAGGAGAACCGCAGCTTGCGGGCGGCCTCCTGCTGCAGCGTCGACGTCATGAACGGTGCGTACGGCTTGCGCGTGTACGGCTTCTGCTCGACGGAGCTGACGGCCAACTGGGCACCGCGCAGTCCGGCGGCCAGGGCCCCGGCGCTGGCCTCGTCGAGCACGAGCACCTCGTCGGGCTTCTTCAGCTGACCGAGGGAGTCGAAGTCACGACCGGCGGCGACCCGGCGCCCGTCGACGGTGTTGAGCTTGGCGGTGAACTTGGGCGGCGAGGCCTGCGGATCGGAGACGCTCGCGTCGAGTTCGGCGCTGACGTCCCAGTAGCCGGCGCTGCGGAACGCCATGCGCTCCCGCTCGCGCTGCACGATGATGCGCGTGGCCACCGACTGCACCCGGCCTGCCGAGAGCTTCGGCGCGACCTTCTTCCACAGCACGGGCGACACTTCGTAGCCGTAGAGCCGGTCGAGGATGCGGCGGGTTTCCTGCGCATCGACCAGCGCGATGTCCAGGTCACGCGGGTTTTCCGCGGCGGCACGGATGGCGGGCTCGGTGATCTCGTGGAACACCATCCGCCGGACCGGCACCTTGGGCTTCAGCGTCTCCAGCAGATGCCAGGCGATCGCCTCACCCTCACGGTCACCGTCCGTTGCGAGGTAGAGCTCGTCAACACCCTTGAGCAGGTCCTTGAGCTCGGTGACGGTGCTCTTCTTGTCGGGACTGACGATGTAGAGCGGTTCGAAGTTGTCGTCGACATTGACCCCGAGGCGCGCCCATGGCTCGGATTTGTACTTGGCCGGCACGTCGGCGGCATTGCGCGGCAGGTCACGAATGTGCCCGCGGGAGGATTCGACCACGTAATTGGAGCCCAGGTAGCCAGCTATCTTGCGCGCTTTTGTCGGCGACTCGACAATCACGAGTCGCCGGACATTTCCCTTGCTACCGCTGCCGCTATCGCCAGCCAACTGTGCCTACGCTCCACTTCTTTAGTTGCCGCGCCACGCCCGGCAACTGACAATTTCGCATTACGCGCGAGCCTACGCAAACCGGCTCTCCGCGTGTGCACCATTAAATACGTGGCCAATGCGCCAACGCCGCCGCCTCCCCCGGTGGTTCCCCTACGTTCTCGACCAGGCGCGATAAGCGACGCCGCCCACTGATCCGCAGGGCTGGATGCGAGCCCCTGGTCCCGATCAATGTCGGGGCGATCCCCACCCGCATCATGGCCGCGGCCAGCACAGCGTGGGTATCGGGAGCGTGTGGGTCCAGTCCCAGCAGGTAGCGGTCGTCGGCCTCGGGTGTGCCCGCCGCCAGCGTCCAGGCCCGCAGCTCGCGCGAACCGGGCAGCCAACCAGCCGGCACCGTCTTGACCGCGCCCCTGGTCCACTCTCCCGCGATCAGCATCAACTGCGGATCCAGCGCGGTGCGGACCAGCGGGTTGTTCTCGTCGGTCCGAGATACCTCCGACACCAGGCCGGCCTCACTCATCATCTCGGCCAGGCCATTGGCGCGCCACAGCTCGTCGACGACCACCGAAATCCGGGCTGCCTGCTGGCCGCCGTGGCTCGCCAGCACAACCTGTCCCGGCCCGGCGAGAACCCCGGTCAGGTCGGCCACCGAGGGCGGCACCGACTCGGCCGAGAAGAAGGACAGCTGGCTCACGAATCGACACTAAGCCAGCGCAGCCCGCAAAAACGAGAACACCCCCGCGGTGTCCTATGCGGACTCACACGGGGGTGTCTCTTTGGGTTTGTTTGGCTCAGATGGCCCGAACACCCGTGGCCTGGGGCCCCTTGGGGCTCTGGCCGACCTCGAACTCAACCTTCTGGTTCTCCTCCAGGGTGCGGAATCCGCTGCCCTGGATTTCCGTGTAGTGGACAAACACGTCAGCCGAGCCGTCCTCCGGAGCAATGAAGCCGAAGCCCTTCTCCGCGTTGAACCACTTCACAGTTCCCTGTGGCATCTTTTGTTCTTTCCTTCTCTTTCAACCGGGTGCGGTCCACCGACTTCCGATGCACCGGGCCCGTTCCGACCGCCATACCAACGCGCGAGTCGACCGGAACTTAGACCCGACCTACAACCCTCGCAGGAACCGCGATCGCAACGACGATCCTGCGAGTGCGAGTACAAACACAGAAGCTGCGACCGTGATCAGTCAATCATGTCGAAGGCTGCTGCGACAGTCTCGGGATGCGGCGCGTGGTGAACAATTCGTTTACAAATCCGACCCGATGTCGGCGGGGTAGATCGCAGGAGGACCAGCAGTGCTCGATCAGGGGTCAGATTTCGGCCGTGAGCTGCTTGCTTGCGCTGTCGACGGCACCCCTTCCGGCGAAAATCCGCTACGCCATGTTGCGGATATCCCTCCACGACAGGGCAAACCACATGAGTGGCCGCAATGGGCCAATTCGGAGGTCGTCCAGGCGTTGATCGACCGCGGGATCGCCGCGCCGTGGTCGCACCAACTCGCCGCCGCAGAGTTGGCCCACGACGGGCGGCATGTGGTCGTGTCCACCGGAACCGCGTCGGGCAAGTCCCTGGCCTACCAACTACCGATCCTGACGGCGTTGGCCGAGGAGCGGCAGGCGCGGGTGCTGTACCTGTCCCCGACGAAGGCGCTCGGCCATGACCAGCTGCGCACGGCACAGAATCTCACCGAAACCGTCACCGCACTGCGCGACGTCGCGCCCGCACCGTATGACGGGGACAGCGCGACCGAAGTGCGCCGGTTCGCCCGGGAGCGCTCACGGTGGATCTTCTCCAATCCGGACATGATCCATCTGTCGCTGCTGCGCAACCACGCGCGCTGGGCAGTGTTCCTGCGTCACCTCAAGTTCATCGTGATCGACGAATGCCATTATTACCGTGGCATTTTCGGTTCGAATGTGGCCATGGTGCTGCGCCGGCTCCTGCGGTTGTGCGAGCGTTATTCCCCGGACCATTCCGGGCCGACCGTGATTTTCGCGAGTGCCACCACAGCGTCACCGGCCGAGACCGCCGCCGAGTTGATCGGACAGACGGTCGCCGAGGTGACCGAGGACGGCTCCCCGCAGGGCGCACGCACGATCGCGCTGTGGGAGCCGGCCCTGCTGGACGACCTCACCGGCGAGAACGGCGCGCCGGTGCGACGTTCGGCCGGTGCCGAGGCCGCGCGGGTGATGGCCGATCTGATGACCGAGGGTGCGCGCACCCTGACCTTTGTCCGGTCCCGCCGCGGCGCGGAGCTCACCGCACTCGGAACCCGGGCCCGGCTGGAGGACACCGCACCCGAGCTTGCGGATCTGGTGGCGTCCTACCGGGCCGGTTATCTGGCCGAAGACCGCCGCGAGCTCGAACACGCGCTGACCGACGGACGACTGCGCGGTCTGGCCACCACCAACGCGCTGGAGCTCGGCATCGACATCGCCGGGCTGGATGCGGTGGTGCTGGCCGGGTTTCCCGGTACCGTCACCTCGTTCTGGCAGCAGGCCGGCCGGTCCGGCCGACGTGGGCAGGGCGCGCTGATCGTGCTGATCGCGCGCGATGACCCCCTGGACACCTACCTCGTGCACCATCCGGCGGCGCTGTTGGACAAGCCGATCGAGCGGGTGGTGATCGACCCGACGAATCCGCATGTGCTGGGCCCGCAATTGCTCTGTGCCGCGGCTGAGCTGCCGCTGACCGAGGCCGAGGTCCGACTGTGGAACGCCGAGACGGTCGCCGAGACACTGGTCGACGACGGGCTGCTGCGCAAACGTCCGGGCGGCTACTTCCCCGCTCCCGGCGTCGATCCGCACCCGGCCGTCGACATACGCGGCTCCAGCGGCGGCCAGATCGCGATCCTGGAGGCCGACACGGGCCGGATGCTGGGCAGCACCGGCGCGGGCCGGGCAGCGGCCTCTCTGCATCCCGGCGCGGTGTATCTGCACCAGGGCGAGACCTACCTCGTCGACTCGCTGTCTTTCGAGGACGGTGTGGCGTTCGTGTACGCGGCCGACCCCGGATACAGCACGTTCGCCAGGGAACTCACCGACATATCGGTCACCGGGGCCGGCGAGCGCAGGACGTTCGGCCCGGTCACCGTGGGTCTGGTTCCGGTTTCCGTGACCAACACCGTGGTCGGCTACCTGCGCCGCCGCATCGACGGCGAAGTCATCGATTTCGTGGAACTGGACATGCCGCCCAGCACGCTGGACACCATGGCGGTGATGTGCACCATCACCCCGGAGGCCTTACAAGACAGTGGTATTGACCCGCTTGCGGTGCCGGGGAGTCTGCATGCAGCCGAACACGCCTCGATCGGTCTGCTGCCGCTGGTGGCCAGCTGCGACCGCGGCGACATCGGCGGGGTCTCGACGGCTGTCGGGCCGGTGGACGGCCTGCCGTCGATCTTCGTCTACGACGGCTATCCGGGCGGTGCCGGCTTCGCAGACCGCGGATTCCGCAATCTGGGTACGTGGTGGGGCGCGACGGCCGATGCGATCGAGGCCTGTGAGTGCCCGCAGGGTTGCCCCTCGTGCGTGCAGTCACCGAAGTGCGGCAACGGCAACGACCCGCTGGACAAAACGGGCGCGATGAAAGTGCTCCGCCTGGTGCTCGGCGCGCTGAGTACTTCCTCAGCGTGATCCCCCGACCGCGTTGACGACCGACCCCTCGACGGCCGACTACGCGGATCGACAACTACGTGGCTGCATTCGGCCACGCCGAACACACAGACGTTGCGATGAACGGTCGGACAACGCGATCCGTTCCCAATCCCGGAGGCCGGGCGCAGTGGCAAATTACGTGAACTCACTCATGTTTGCAACCCGACAGACGGTAGTTCCGGAAACCCGTGACCGTAATCCGCAGTTTTCCGGTGCGGATTCCGTCGTCCTCGGGCGTGAAGGCAGCTACGGGCAGCGCCGGTAAAATGCCGCGCATGACCCACGACTGGCTGCTCGTGGAGACACTGGGTAGCGAGCCTGTTGTGGTCGCACGAGGTCTGCAGACAAAGAACCTCGTCCCGATCAGTGTGTTTCTGCGCCGAAATCCGCACCTGATGGCAATTCAGAGTGCCATCAGGGAAACCGTGCAAGCGGGCCAGGGCCTCAGCAGCATCACACCCAAGAACGACCGCGTAATCCGCACCGAGGTGGTGCGGATGTCCGACGGACACATCCACGGGGTGCATGTCTGGATCGGGCCGGCCGATGCCGAACCGCCGCAACGGCCTGTTCCCGGCCCGCTGGTCTGGGATCTGACCGCGGGCGTGGCCACCGACACCGCCGAATCCCTGCACAACAGCGGCATGAACCCGGAGACCGAGGCCACCCACGACCGCGCGTTCGCTGACGACTTGCCGTCTCGGGATCTCAACGGCAGCGAGTCCAAGGTGCTGGCCATGACGATCAAGCCGGTGGTGGGTAACACTTTGTGCACCACCTGGGACGTCACCGATCACCGCGGAGAGGCGATCACCGTGGGTTTCGTGGCCCGGGTGGTCACAGAACCCCACGATGACGGCTCCGACCGGCTGATCTGCCGGGCGATGAACTGGCGCAGTGAGCGCGAGACTCCCGTGGTCCGCCCGGACAACCTGGCGCAACGCATCCTCGACGGGCTGGCCCGGCCCGGCGTGCACCGGGCCCTGGTCGGCCTCGACGACTGGAAGCTGCTCAAGTGGCTCGACGAGCCCGCACCGTTCTTCGACTGGCGCAACCGCGACGGTGGACCGGCCCGCATCCATCCGGCCGACGCCCGGCACATGGCCCGGATGACCACCGATTTCTCCGGTGGCGCCACCACCGCCGTGCTGCGGATGCGCACCGAGGACGGCGGCTGGCAGCCGGTGCACATGACCATCAACCGGATCGAACTGGACGACAACACGTTCGCGGGGCTGATCGCCCTTCGGCTGCCGACCGACGACGAAGTCGCCGCGGCGGATCTCGACGAACTCGACTAACCGGCCACCTCGACTACCCGGCGAAGTCCACCGGGCCCGCGCGAGCGACCGCCCGGGCCGGACCGACTCCCCACCGACCGATGCGGACCGGAACCGAAACCTCCAGCACCACATCGAGCCCGTCGATCCGGCAGTCCGCGAGAACCGCCCGCATTCGGGCGGCAACCTGGGTGGCCTGTCGGCATGCCGCGTCCGGACCGGACACCACCGCGCCTGCGGCACCCAGGGCGGCCAGGTCCGCCGCGGCCTGCGCCCGGTGCCGCGCCGTCGCCGCAGCACCGAGGTAGGCGCCGCCGGCCGCGAACGCGACCACCATCGCGATCATGGCCGCGGCCAGCAGCGTGGCCGCTCCGCGCTCACCCGATGCCGGGTTCGGTGACTGCTGACGCCTCGGCCGACACCGTGAACCCCGGCAACGCCGTGGCCGCGCTGACCCGAGCCACCACCAAACCGCCGTCCTGCCCGACGTGCACCACCGCGCCGGACGGGGCGACCCGGCGAGCGGCCGCCGTTGCCGCCTCCCCCTCGCCGCGGGCCGCCAGGCGGGCGGCTTCGCGCGCGGCGTCGATGCAGCGGATCTGCATGCCCACCGCACTGAGGCCGCCCACACACAACACCAGGACCGCCACCAGCGATGCGATCGCGAAGGCGGCCTCGACGGTGACCGCGCCCCGGTCATCTAGATGTTGGTGTTCAGTGCCCGGCTGATGATGTTGGTCAGCGCGCTCACGATCGAGTCCCCGGTGACCACGGTGTACAAGATCGCCCCGAACGCCGCCGCGGCGATGGTGCCGATCGCGTACTCGACGGTGGACATTCCCGACTCGTCGAGCATCAACAGCGCCACCTTGGCGTTCACCCTCCGAATCATGTTTCCTGCCATGGTCTTTCCTCCCTTTGCGATGTGTGTTCACAACAGACCTGAACCCAGCACGTCACCGGCAAGACCGGCGACCACAGGTATGACGCCCAAACACAGAAACGCCGGCAGATAGCAGAGCCCCAGCGGGCCGGCCACCAGCACCGAGGCGCGTTCCGCCACCGCGTCGGCGGAGGTGGCAGCGTCGTGCCGGGTCTGGGCGGCCAGCTCGGCCACCCCGTCGGCCAAGGCGCTGCCCGAGGCGGCCGACCGGCGGGCCAAACGCAACAAGGCTTCGGCGTTCTTGTCCTGGGGCGCTGCAACATCTCCTGTGGCCCAGGCCGTGGCCGGGTCCGCCCCGAGTGCCAGGAGTTCGGCCGCACGACGCAGCAGCGGCGCCAGTGCCGCTGGCGCTGAAGGGGTTACCGCCGCAGCCGCTGTCGACACCGCCATCCCGGCCGCCAGGCAGGCGGCGAACAAGTCGAACGTCGAGGCCGCGCCAAGCGGATCGTCAGCCCGCACCGGCCGCGAGCGCGCGCGAACCACGCGGCGCTGCGCGGCGCGGGCCCGCACGCGGGCCGGATCCGCCCCGATGAGCAGGGCGACGGCCAGAAACATTGCTGCCCAGCTCATCTCAGCACCCGCTCGGTGATCCGGTCCGACCACATCAGCCCGGAACAGGCCAACAGGACTCCGATGACCAGCAGCCAGCCACCCGCTCCCGCACCGCACAGGAACGCCAACGGCCGCGCCCCGATCATCTGACCCAGCGCGATCCCGGCCACCGGCAAACCGGCGAGCACCGCCGCCGTCGCCCGCGGGCCGGCCATCGCCGCCTCGACATGCGAGGAAAAGCGTTCACGCTCAACGATGTCGCGTTGCGCTGTGCGCATCAGGGTGGCGATGGAGAGCCCATGCACGTGGGCCAGACGCCAACACGCCGCGAGCCGTTCCCAGTGCATCGGCAATCGGGATGCCGCCGCAACATCTTCCAGCCCGGCCGCGACGTCGGCGCCCAGGCGCGCGCGAGCGGCCACGGCGCTCATGCCGTGGTGCACCGGGCCGAAGACCTCGCCGGCCGCGGTGCCGAAGGCATTGACCGGGTGGACTCCGGTCCGCAGTTCACCGACCAACACGTCCAGGGCGGCCTGCAGGGCCGCGGATTCCTGTTGTCGCTGAAGCCGGCGAGCGCGGCCCCTGCGGCGTATCGCCACCGTTGCGGACACCACCGCCGCGGCGAGCGTGACCGGCAGCGGAACCAGCCCGGCCACGACGACTCCGACCACCACCACGATCGGCGCCGCCCGCACTCGACGCGGTCCCGGTGCGTCTGCCCGCCGCAGCGCGGTCGCCCGCCGGGGTGCGGCCGGCCACAGCAGAAGCGCGGCCGCCAGTGCCAGCGCGCTCGCCGTCACGGCGCCGCTCGCCGTTCGATGAGGGCATCGAGAGTCTTTGCTCCGCAGCCCAATCCGCTGCCGACATGCCAGGCCGTCACCACCTCGAGATCGCCCCGGGCGGCTCGGCGCAGCACCGCGATCTCGACGAGCCGGCGCTGCCCGGCGCCGTCACGCCCGACGTGCAGCAGAACCTGCACGGCCGCGGCGAGCTGACTGATCAACGCGGCGCGGTCCAGGCCGCCGAGCGCACCGAGGGCCTCCAATCGAGCCGGTACCTCCGCCGGACTGTTGGCATGCACGGTCCCCGCTCCGCCGTCGTGCCCGGTGTTGAGCGCCGCCAGCAGGTCCACCACTTCGGCCCCACGCACCTCCCCGACGACGATCCGGTCCGGGCGCATCCGCAAGGCCTGCCTGACCAGGTCGCGCACCGTGATCTCACCGATGCCCTCGACGTTGGCACCCCGGGCCACCAGCTTGACCAGATGCGGGTGGGACGGGGCCAATTCGGCGGCGTCCTCGACGCACACGATGCGTTCATGGGCGGGCACGGCACCCAGCGCTGCAGCCAGCAGGGTGGTCTTGCCGCACCCCGTGCCGCCCGAGATCAGGAATGCCAGCCGGGCCCGGATGATCGCGTGCACCAGGTCGGCGGCCTGCGGCGGGATCGCCCCGGACCGGGAGAGCGAGCCGAGATCCTGCGTCGCCGGGCGCAACACCCGCAGGGACAGGCAGGTGCCTGCGGCGGCGACGGGAGGCAACACCGCATGCAGACGCACGGTGAACGGCCCGATGCCGGTGAGCTGACCGTCCACCCAGGGCTGCGCCTCGTCGAGCCGGCGCCCGGCCGACAACGCCAACCGCTGCGCCAGCCGGCGGACGGCGGCTTCGTCAGGGAAACGCACTGTGCTTCGGTGTAATCCGTTGCCGTCGTCCACCCACACCGTGTCGGGTGCGGTGACGAGCACATCGGTGGTCGACGGGGCACACAGCAGTGGCTCCAGGACACCGGCGCCGGTCAGTTCGGTCTCGAGCAGCCGCAGGTTGCTCAGCACCTCGGTATCGCCGAGCAGTCCGCCGGACTCGGCCCGGATTGCCGCGGCGACCGCACCCGGATTCAGTGGGGTGGCCTCGGCCGCGAGCCGTTCGCGGACCCGGTCGATCAGTGAGGTGCTCATGCCGCCTCCTGCGCGGGGTGACCGGCCAGGACCGACAGCACCCGGCGCGCTGCCGCGCCCAACGGAGACCGTGGGCGCACCCGCAACCCGCCACGCTCCAGGACCTCCGCGATGCCGGCCTGTGCGCGCATCGCGGCCAGCATCGGCAGGTCCACGATGCGGGCCACCTCGTCGGCCCGCAGCCCGCCCGGCGACGGACCCCTCACCACGACACCCGCATTCGGGTTGCAGGCCAACACCCACGGTCGCGCCGCTGCCGCGGCGGTGCATGACCGCACGTCGGCCGGTGTCACCAGGACCACCAGATCGGCGGCGTCCAAAGCGGTTTCGGCCGCTTCGGTGGCCCGCCGCGGCACATCGCACACGACCGTGACGCCACCGCGGCACCCCGCGTCGATGACTGCACCCAGCGGCCCGGCCTCGATATCAGCACCCGAGCGTCCGCTGGAGAGCACGCTGACCCCGTCACGACGGGGCAGCGCGTCGCGCAGCGCCGGATAGCCCAACCGACCGCCCTGCAGTGCCAGATCCGGCCAGCGCAGGCCGGCCAGGTCCTCACTGCCTGCCACCAGGTCGATCCCTCCGCTCCACGGGTCTGCCTCGACCAGCAGCGCGGTCTGCGCAGATTGCGCCAGCGCCACCGCGAACACCGACGCCCCGGCGCCTCCTCTGGCACCCAGTACGGCCACCACGGGACCTCGACCGGCTTCGTCGTGGGAGGCGGCCTCGGACAGGGCGGCCACCAGCTCGGCGTCCTGGCCGGGAAGCGTCACCAGGTGTTGCGCGCCGATCGCGATGGCGGCCTGCCAGTCATCGGGCCGCGGGGCGTCGTTGCCGACCAGGATCACCCTGGTGCGCCTGGGCAGCGCCCGCGCGGCGCAGCGCTGTGCGGACGGGGCGTCGAGTACGACCGCGGCAGCCGCCATCCAAGCCTTCCGCCCCGAGGGTTGCTCGACGACGACGAGACCGACGCCGGCGGCAGCGGCCACCCGGGACACATCGTCACGCAGCAGTGGGTCGGCGATCAGTGCCAGCACCGTGCCGGTCGGGGCGATCGGGGGGTTCGGGACAGCCATATGCCCACCCTGCGGGCAACCACGGACCGGGCACCATCACCAATTCGCGGATTGTGGATGAAATCCGTGCTGGGGATGAACCACGGTCCGCGAACGTACCGCCGAGTTCAGGTGAAAATACGGTTCCGCAAAAAACGCGACCGGACGGCCAAGGATTCTTCCCCTGAAAAAGGGACGACCCCCGCCAGGGGGGAGGAGGCGGAGGTCGTCGTGTATCAGCCCCGGGGGGTCGGGCTGATACACCCTCGGCATAAGCCGAGTAATGCTCACTATACACACGGAACTGCCAAAACACGCAAGAGACACCTGCGCGGGCTACCAACCCGGATTCCGGGAGTCACGCCCGGAAGAATGTGTCGTGAACTGCCATTTTGCGTTACCGGACAGATGGCAGGGTGCACGTGCCTCTATGCTGGCGCTGTGACCGCATCCGATCGGGCTGCCGGGGAATTGATCGCACAGCAATCCGGGCCGCAGGACGGTCGGCCAGTGCGCACGGCGGCCTTCTTCGACCTCGACAAGACCGTCATCGCCAAGTCCAGCACCCTTGCTTTCAGCAAACCTTTCTTCAACCAGGGACTGCTGAACCGGCGCACCGTCCTCAAGTCGACGTACGCCCAGTTTCTGTTCCTGATGTCGGGCGCCGACCACGACCAGATGGACCGGATGCGCAGCTACATCACCAACATGTGCACAGGCTGGGACGTCGAACAGGTCAAGTCGATCGTCGGCGAGACCCTGCACGACATCGTCGACCCACTGGTGTTCGCGGAGGCCGCAGAGCTGATCGCCGACCATAAACTGTGTGGCCGCGACGTCGTGGTGGTGTCGGCCTCGGGCGAAGAGATCGTCGCGCCGATCGCCCGGGCACTGGGCGCCACCCACGCGATGGCCACCCGGATGGTGGTCGAAGAGGGCCGCTACACCGGCGACATCGCCTTCTACTGCTTCGGCGAGGGCAAGGTCGAAGCAATCCGCGCCCTGGCCGCACGCGAGGGCTACGCACTGGATCACTGCTACGCCTATTCGGATTCGATCACCGACGTCCCGATGCTCGAATCCGTGGGTCACCCCACCGCGGTCAATCCGGACCGGGGACTGCGCAAGGAAGCCGCCTCCCGCGGCTGGCCGGTGCTGACTTTCACCAGGCCGGTGTCGTTGCGCGACCGGCTTCCGGCGCCGTCCGGAGCCGCGGTGGCCACCACCGCGGCCGTTGGCATCAGCGCCATCGCGGCGGGTGCACTGACATATTCACTGCTGCGCCGCTTCACTTCCTGACCTACCGCATGTAGTAGCTGACACCCCGGCGTAACGATCAGAAGTCGGGTGCATTTCACCCTTGCTGTGACCGTGGTCACGTAGTACAAAGGAACCACGGAAGCTTGGATGAGGCCAAGAGTTAGCCGGAAGAGAAGGCTAGATCTCCCGAACCAGGCTCCCCAGCACGGGTCCCGGCACCCACGCGGAGCACATGCCGCGGAATAGGCAAAAGTGTTGCGGGCCTGCGTGATTGCGAAGAGCGGACGGCCACGACGGCCCTTTGGGTAGGGTTGCAGCCGAAGCGCATTGCAAGGACGCCGAGGCCACCCACGCAACCCACGTTGGCACGCTTGGTAACCGGTATCCGTGCTAGCGGGCGACGAGCCGAAACATCGTTTCGGACCGTCGCCCGCTTTCGTTTGCTGAGATTCCTCTGACGCGGAGCGTCAGCCGGCGGCCGACTGGGCGATCTGCAGCGCTTCCCGCGCTCCGCCCTTCAATGCCTCACTACTGAGCAGCAGCCATGCGGTCAGCCCGTCGGGCGTACCCGAGGCGAATCCCCGTGCGGCAGCCCGGTACTCCCCCGACTTCCGCATCCAGTGCACTTCGGGAACCCCGAGCCCGTGCGGGTCCAGCCCGCTGGCGATGGTCACCAGGCGTGAGACCGCGCGGGCCACTACGCCGTCGGCGGTGCCGAAGGGAGCCAGGCTGAGTAGTTCGCCGTGGGCGACGGCGGCCAGGACCGGGGCGGGCACCTTGGAACCGCCGGCCAGGATCTCCGTCAGCAGCTCGAGGCGGCGGCCGACGTCGGGATCGGTCCGCGGCCGGCCAAGATGCTCATCCTCGGTGAGGTCGGCGGCGGCCAGGGCGTGCAGCCGGGCCAGCGCCTGCATCGGGGCGCGCTGCCACACACCGACCAGCGCGGTGGCGCCGCCTTCGAGTGCCTCGGCGACCCGGATGGCGCCCGCCGTGACCGGATCGGGTTCACCGTCGGCGGACAGCTGGACGGCCCCGCCGTCGAGCACTGCCGAGGCCCGAGCCGCACGCAACGCGGCTTCGGCGGCGGTCTGCGGCCAGCCGCGCAGGTTGAACTTGTGTCGATGCGCCCGGCCCAGGGCCTCACGCGCTTCGTCACTGGCCGCTGAAACACCGGGCAGGTCGAGCAGCGGTGCGAGTGGATCGGTCATGGCCGAAACGCTAGCCGACCGCTGAACGCCGTCTCGCCGACCGTTGGGCGCATCAGGACAGCCGCCCGGCAACCGCCTTGTGAGCTCCCAACGCCGCTGCAACCTTTGGTGACTAGGCTCACATCCATGTCAAACGCGCCAGCGACGTCTACCGAAGTTCCGTCAGCCTATCCGCCGCCCGCCGATTTCGCGGCCAACGCCAACGCGACGGGCGAGTTGTACGCAGAGGCCGAGAAAGACCGGCTGGCGTTCTGGGCCACCCAGGCCAACCGGCTGAGCTGGCAGACCCCGTTCAGCGAGGTACTCGACTGGTCGGAGGCACCGTTCGCGAAGTGGTTCGTGGGCGGCAAGCTCAATGTCGCCTACAACTGCGTCGACCGCCATGTCGAGGCGGGCAACGGCGACCGGGTCGCGATCCACTGGGAGGGTGAGCCCGTCGGCGACGCCCGCGACATCACCTACGCCCAGCTCAAGGACGAGGTCAGCAAGGCCGCCAACGCGCTGACCGCACTCGGCCTGACCGCCGGCGACCGCGTCGCCATCTACATGCCGATGGTGCCCGAGGCGATCGTGGCCATGCTGGCCTGCGCCCGACTGGGCGCCATGCACAGTGTTGTCTTCGCGGGCTTCTCGGCCAGTGCGCTGCGGGCGCGCGTCGAGGACGCTTCGGCCAAGCTCGTCATCACCACCGACGGCCAGTACCGGCGCGGCAAGGCCGCCTCGCTCAAGGACGCCGTCGACGAGGCAGTCTCCGATCAGCCGTCGGTCGAGCACGTGCTGGTGGTGCGGCGCACCGGCATCGATGCGAACTGGACCGACGGACGCGACCTGTGGTGGCACGAGACCGTCGATGTCGCCTCCCCGGAGCACACCCCGGAATCCTTCGACTCCGAGCAGCCGCTGTTCCTGCTGTACACCTCGGGCACCACCGGCAAGCCCAAGGGCATCGTGCACACCTCGGGCGGTTACCTCACCCAGGCGGCCTATACCCACTACAACGTCTTCGACCTCAAGCCCGAGACCGACGTGTACTGGTGCACCGCCGACATCGGCTGGGTCACCGGGCACACCTACATCACCTACGGGCCACTGGCCAACGGCGCCACCCAGGTGGTCTACGAGGGCACGCCCACCTCGCCCACCGAGCACCGCCACTTCGAGATCATCGAAAAGTACGGTGTCACAATCTATTACACCGCTCCCACGCTGATCCGCACCTTCATGAAGCTGGGCCGCCAGATCCCGGCCGAGCACAACCTCTCGAGCCTGCGGCTGCTGGGTTCGGTCGGCGAGCCGATCAACCCCGAGGCCTGGCGCTGGTACCGGGAAGCCATCGGCGCCAACAAGACTCCGATCGTGGACACCTGGTGGCAGACCGAAACCGGTGCCATCATGATCTCCCCACTGCCCGGTGTCACCGCGACCAAGCCCGGATCGGCGATGACGCCGCTGCCCGGCATCTCGGCCAAGATCGTCGACGACGACGGCAACGAGCTGGTGCCCGGCGCCGACGAAGCCGAACATGTCACGGGTTACCTGGTGCTGGACCAGCCGTGGCCGTCGATGCTGCGCGGCATCTGGGGCGACCCGCAGCGGTTCAAGGAGACCTACTGGTCGCGCTTCGCCGAGCAGGGCTGGTACTTCGCCGGTGACGGCGCCCGCTATGACTCCGACGGCAACATCTGGGTCCTGGGCCGCATCGACGATGTCATGAACATCTCGGGCCACCGCATCTCGACCGCCGAGGTGGAGTCCGCCCTGGTCGGGCACTCCGGGGTGGCCGAGGCCGCTGTGGTCGGTGCCAGCGACGACACGACGGGTCAGGCCATCTGCGCGTTCGTGATCCTGAAGGCGTCCGCGCACGGCGGCGCCGAGAACATGATCGACGAACTGCGCGCCCAGGTGGCCACCGAGATCTCCCCGATCGCCAAGCCTCGGGAGATCCACGTGGTGCCCGAGCTGCCCAAGACCCGCAGCGGCAAGATCATGCGCCGGTTGCTGCGCGATGTGGCCGAGGGCCGCGAACTCGGTGACACCTCGACGCTGGTCGACCCCAGCGTGTTCGAGGCAATCCGCGCCAGCAAGTAGGCCAGTAGGTAGGACGTCCGCCTAACCGACCGGGACGAAACCCGTTCCCGGTCGGTTCTTGGCGGTGATGTCGGCCAGCTGCGTGTTGAACGACATGGTCACGGCCGGCGTGTGCAGGGGCACGAACTTCACCACGCAGGTCGGCAATTCCTCGGTGTAGGCGCCGTGGAGCATGCCGACCAGCCGGTTGTTCACCGTGACGGGCGCCCCGGAGTCACCGGGCTGGCCGCACACCTGGTTGACGATCGTGCCGGGGTCCTGTCCGGGCCCCCACGTGACACCGCACGAAGACCCCGTCGTGCGGCCCAGTTTGCAGGCGATGTCGCCGAACACCGGGTCCGGCCCGAGTCCGTCGATCTGGAATCCGTTGACGTTGTTGGTCGGGGTGACCTTGGCCGGATCGAACTGGATGACGGCGTAGTCCAGCAGATCGTTGCCGGCGACCATCGTGCCCACCACCCCGGCGTCGGGGGCACCTTCGGCTGCCACCACGGCGCCGGGACCCCCGCAGTGCGCCGACGTGAAACCGATGAGGCGGCCGGCGCTGTCGTGCCCGATCGTGGTGAGCGTGCAGAACGCATCGCCGTTGACCACGATGCCCGATCCGCCGCCGAGCACCACCGGCGGATCGGCAAGCGCCTGGGCCGGGGTCAGCATCGCCACGACGGCGATGATCGGCGCGCCAATGAGCCACTGCCAGCGGCGTCTGCTCGTCAAGTGTCCTCCGATCGACGCGCCCGACCCGCGCAACTCAAGAATGCGGTCAGTCTACTAAGACGCGGATGTCGGCCGGGATCGTTAACGGCTTCGCCGCATGGCAACATGAACGCCATGAGCACAGGCGACCGCAGGGACGGCGTTCCGACGACGGTGACCTCGATTCCGCTCGTCGACCCGCATGCCCCCAAGCCGGACCCCTCGATCGGTGACCTGGTCAAGGACGCCACCGCGCAGGTCTCCACCCTGCTGCGCGCCGAGGTGGAACTGGCCAAGGCCGAGATCACCCGCGACGTGAAGAAGGGCCTGACCGGCAGCGTGTTCTTCATCGCCGCGCTGGTGGTCCTGTTCTACTCGACCTTCTTTTTCTTCTTCTTCCTGGCCGAGCTGCTCGACACCTGGCTCTGGCGCTGGGTGGCCTTCCTGATCGTGTTCGGGCTCATGGTGCTGACGACAGGGGCGCTCGCGGTGTTCGGCTTCCTGAAGGTGCGGCGGATCAAGGGTCCGCAGCAGACCATCGAATCGGTCAAGGAGACACGCGAGGCGCTCACGCCCGGCCACGACAAGGCCGCGCTGCCAGCTGTCCAAACCAGGCCGGCCACCGACCCGTCAGGCTGGTAATGCCCCCACCCGACCCGTCGATCACCAGGATCGAGGGGCCATGGCGGCATCTGCAGGTGCACGCCAACGGTATTCGGTTCCATGTGGTGGAGGGCGAGAGCGAGAGCCCGCAGCCCGATCGCCCGCTGGTCATCCTCCTGCACGGGTTCGGCTCGTTCTGGTGGTCGTGGCGTCACCAACTCACCGGACTGCCCGGCGCCCGGGTCGTGGCGGTCGACCTGCGCGGCTACGGCGACAGCGACAAACCACCGCGCGGTTATGACGGCTGGACCCTGGCCGGGGACACCGCGGGGCTGGTGCGCGCGCTGGGGCACAAGACGGCGACGCTGGTCGGGCACGCCGACGGCGGCCTGGTGTGCTGGGCGACGGCCGTGCTGCATCCACGCGCAGTCGACGCGATCGCCCTCGTCAGCTCACCACATCCGGTGGCGCTGCGGGCCTCCACATTGACCCGCCGTGACCAGGGCCGGGCCCTGTTGCCGTCGATGTTGCGCTATCAGGTGCCCGCGTGGCCCGAACACGCGCTGACCCGGCATGACGGCGCCGAGTTGGAGCGCCTGGTCCGCGGCCGGGCCGGTGCCAAATGGCAGACCAGCCAAGACTTCTCCGACACCATGGGCCATCTGCGCCAGGCCATCCAGATTCCGGGAGCCGCGCATTGCGCGCTGGAATACCAGCGGTGGGCGGTGCGCAGCCAACTGCGCAGCGAGGGCCTGCGGTTCATGCGCTCGATGAAACGCCCGATCAGCGTGCCCGTGCTGCACATGCGCGGCGACGCCGACCCGTACGTCCTGACCGACCCGGTCCACCGGACCCAGCGCTATGCGCCGCACGGCCGATACGTATCGATCACGGACGCAGGGCATTTCGGCCACGAAGAACAACCCGAGGCCGTCAACGAGCAGCTGAGCCGCTTCCTGGCCCAGCTGCCCGCCAGGTGATCAGGAGTTGATGCACGTCCCGGTCGCCACCCGCTGGGTGTTGCCGACCTTGGCCAGCTGACGCTCGACTTCCTTGGCGGTCAGCACGAACCCGGTGTCGGCGTCGTCGACGGCCGCGCCGAACACCACGCCGAGCACCTTGCCCGCCCGGTTGATCATCGGCCCACCTGAATTGCCTTGCCGCACCGTGCCCCTGACCGTGTAGACCTCGCGGGTGACGGTGGTGCTCCGGTAGATGTCTGGTCCGTTGAGCTCGATGATCTCGCGCACGCGGGCCGGGGTGGCCAGGAAGTCGCCACCCCCCGGGTAACCCATCACCACGGCATCGGTGCCCTTCGGGGCCGGCTGATCGGCGAACTGCAGCGGGGTGATCGGCAGATCCGGCACGTCGAGGATCGAGATGTCGGCGTTGGGGTCGTACGACACCACGCCCGCGTCGTAGGTCTTGCCGTCGGCCTCGATGGTCACGCTGTCGGCGCCGGCCACCACGTGGGCATTGGACATCACCCGGTTGGGCGCGACCACGAATCCGCTGCCCTCCAGCACCTTCTGGCAGCTCGGCGCGATGCCGCGGATCTTGACCACGCTGGGCCGGCTCGTCGTCACGATGGGATCGGTGGCCAGCGCGGCGTCGGGGGCGTCGACGTTGACGATCGGGGTGCGGCCGAACGGTTCGAGCACATCGGGCAGCCCGGAGGTGTCCAGCAGTGCCGACAACCGGTTCGGCACCGAGCGCATCCAGTCCGGCGCCACCTTGTCGACCTCGGTGAGCACCCGCGAATTCTTCACTGCCGCAGCCAGATTGGGCTGATCCGAGGAGGTCAGCAGGCTACCCAGCAGCCAGGACGCCACCAGGACCGCGACCAGCATCAGGCTCACCCCGACCACCGAGTCCAACGCGCGGAACAGCCGGTTGCGGATGGTGCCGCGCACGGCACGGCCCAGCACCACACCGGCGATCTCACCGATCACCACCAGCGCGAGGATCAGGAACAGCGTCGCGAACAGCTTGGTGCGGTCACCGCTGACGTGCGGAATCACGTGCGGCGCCAGCAGCACGCCCGCCACCGCGCCGAGCACCACACCGATGAACGACAGCAGGGAGCCGAGCGCGCCGGAGCGCCAGCCGGAGATGGCTGCGACGAAGCCGATGCCGAGGATTGCGAAATCGAGCCAAACCGAGGGTGTCATCTATATCCACTTCAACATGGGGCTTCACCGTAACCGTTGTCATGCCCGACGAGGGCCATTGCGTCATCGAGTCCGCGGACGTCCTCGGTGTTCCAGGGCTTGGCCCAGCCCGCGACGTCGAGGATCGCCGAGATGACCTGGCCGGTGAAACCCCACACCAGCATCTCGTTGAGCAGGAAGGCCGGTCCGGCGAACCGGCTGGTGTTGGCCTCGCGGTACACCATGAGCCGGTTCTCCGGGTTGATGAAGGCCCGCACCGGAACCCGCGCCACGACGGCGGTCTCGGATTCGTCGACGACGGCCACCGGGCCCGGGTCGGGCGAGTACGCCAGCACCGGGACCACATGGAACCCCGACGGCGGGATGAACATCTTCTCCAGGGTCGCAAGGGGGTACAGCCGGCTGGTGTCGATGCCGGTCTCCTCCCACGCCTCGCGGAAGGCCGTGCCGACAGGCCCCTGGTCGCCGGGATCGGTCGCGCCGCCGGGGAACGCGGCCTGGCCGGCGTGGTGGCGCAGTGTCGAGGCGCGGACCGTCACCAGCAGGTCGGCGTCCTCGGGAAGGAGCGGGGGCGCGCCGTCCGGCGGGCCGGAGAAGAGGACCAGGACCGCGGCATCGCGGCGAGCACCGGCCTGGGCGGCCTGATTGTTGGCTTCGACAATCCCGGCCAGCACGTCCTTGGGTACCCGCCGGCGGTAGGCATCCGGCACCCGGTCGAGGTTGTCCACCAGCGGTTTGAGCCAGGCCGGGGCGGCATCCGGGAACAGCCCGTCGCGCGTCGATCTCACCCCGGTGCTCCTATCGGCTAGAGCGGATCTTCTCGTCGACCGCCGCCGCGATCTCGTCGGCGCTGACGAACGAACGGGGGAGGGTCCCGGCCACGCTACCGTCCGCGCGCAGTACCACCGTCGCAGGCATGACGTTGGGCACCTTGAGCGCGGCCGCGACCAGTCGCCGGCCGTCCTGCAGCGTCGGCAGGTGCACTCCGAGTTCGGCCAGCCGCACCAACGCGGCCGTCTCGTTCTCGTCCTGGTGCACGGTCACCACCAGCACGTCGTCACCGACCCGGCGTTGGTATTCGGCCATCGCGGGGAGCTCGTCGGCGCACGGCCCGCACCAGTAGGCCCACAGGTTGAGCACCACGGTCCGGCCCGCGAGCGCGGATGCCACGTCGACGGGCTTCCCGTCACCCGCACAGTCCAGGGTTATGCCGCGCAGCGGCCCGGAACCGGGAGCAGCGCCGGCCTTCTTGTCCTCACCGGGACAGGGCGCCAGATCCGCGCGGGCGCGAGGACCGGCCAGGGCCTCCGGGGTATCGGCGTCGCGGTGATCGCGAGACGTGGACTGCCCGGCCCCGGCCTGCGGCACCGGCTCGTCGCGCAGTTCCATCCAGAATGCGGTGCCCAGCGCCACCAGGACCACGAGGACCACCACGGTCCAGCGGGCCGATCTACTCATCGTGCGTTCACAGCCCCGCCAACGCCAGCAGATGCTCGGTCTCGGGGCCTTTGACCAGTGCGGCAGCGGTCTCCGGGTCGGTGGGTCCGAGCCCGAACGACGGGCAGTCCTTGGCCAGCACGCACACTCCGCAGGCCGGCTTGCGGGCGTGACAGACCCGGCGGCCGTGGAAGATCACCCGGTGGCTGAGCAAGGTCCATTCCTTGCGTTCGATGAGCTCACCGATCGCGAACTCGACCTTGACCGGGTCCTCCTCCGTCGTCCAGTGCCAGCGGCGCACCAGCCGCCCGAAGTGGGTGTCGACGGTGATCCCCGGGATGTCGAAGGCATTGCCCAGGATGACGTTGGCGGTCTTGCGCCCCACCCCGGGCAGGGTCACCAGGTCCTCGATGTTGTCGGGCACCTCGCCGTCGAACCGGGCCACCAGCTCCTGGCCCAGCCGGATCAGCGAGTTGGTCTTGTTCCGGTAGAAGCCGGTCGGCCGGATCAGCTCCTCCATCTCGGTGCGATCGGCCTGCGCGTAGTCCAGCGCCGTGCGGTATTTGAGGAACAACGCGGGCGTCGTCAGGTTCACCCGCTTGTCGGTGCTCTGCGCCGACAAGATGGTCGCCACCGCCAGTTCCAGCGGGTTGGTGAAGTCGAGCTCGCAGTAGACATGCGGAAATGCCCGGGCCAGTTCGCGATTCATCCGGCGGGCCCGACGAACCAGGCCCAGGTGGGTTTCGTTGTCCCACTTCTTGGACCGGCGCGTTTTCCCAGTTGGGGCAGCAGTCGCAGTCACGTCAATCAGCGTACTGACCTCGTCGGACATTCCGTGGCGCGGACCGGTGATGATTCGTGACCCCACTGAGACCTACGCCGTGTTAACTACTGCCTTGTGTCGTGGTTGCTGGTAGCGCTCACCCCGGGGTTGCTCATGCTGGCGGCGTTCGGGCTCGAGCGGCTCGAATCGGGGTTGGACCGAAAACCAGCCCCTGCGGCGGCCGTCATTCCACGCGTCAAGCCGATGATCATCGACCTCGACAGTGAGCGTTTGCCGACGCGGTACTACGAGCCGCAGGCCATCAATACCGGGTTTCCTGCGTCTCGACCTGTCAATCGTGTGTAGCGTGGGCTAGTCGCGAAACCGCGTACCTCTAGACTGAGCAGGAAGTATCAGTAAGAGGACAACAGACTCAATAGCTTAAGGGGCAACGTGGACGAGATCCTGGCCAGGGCCGGAATCTTCCAGGGCGTCGAACCGACCGCCGTTTCGGCGCTGACGAAGCAGTTGCAGCCCGTCGACTTCCCGCGCGGGCACACGGTCTTCGCCGAAGGCGAGCCCGGCGACCGCCTGTACATCATCATTTCCGGCAAGGTGAAGATCGGCCGCCGTTCGCCCGACGGTCGGGAGAACCTGCTGACCATCATGGGTCCGTCGGACATGTTCGGCGAGCTGTCGATCTTCGACCCGGGGCCCCGTACCTCGAGCGCCACCACCATCACCGAGGTGCGCGCGGTGTCGATGGACCGTGACGCCCTGCGCGCGTGGATCGCCGACCGTCCCGAGATCGCCGAGCAGCTGCTGCGCGTCCTCGCCCGTCGTCTGCGTCGCACCAACAACAACCTGGCCGACCTGATCTTCACCGACGTTCCCGGTCGCGTTGCCAAGCAGCTGCTGCAGCTGGCCCAGCGGTTCGGAACCCAGGAGGGCGGGGCGCTCCGCGTCACGCACGACCTCACGCAGGAAGAGATCGCCCAGCTCGTCGGCGCGTCCCGCGAGACCGTCAACAAGGCACTGGCCGATTTCGCCCACCGCGGCTGGATCCGGCTGGAGGGCAAGAGCGTGCTGATCAGCGACTCCGAGCGGCTCGCAAGGCGCGCCCGCTAAGCGCGCAGGTAGTCCAGCTGGGCCTGCACCGACTTCTCGGCGGCATCCCACAGCTTCTGGTCGACGTCGGTGTAGACGTGCTCGACGACCTGTCGGGCCCCGGCGTCTTCTCCGAGTTCCCTCAGCGCTGCCCGTACCTGGTCCAACCGCTCCTCGCGGTGGGCCAGGTACATCGCGGTCACCGCGTGGAGATCGGCAAGGTCCGGTCCGTGCCCGGGAAGCACCGTGCGGGCACCCAGCCCCTGCAGCCGGTGCAGGGATTCCAGGTAGTCGCGCAGGCTGCCGTCCTCGGTGTCGATGACGGTCGTTCCGCGCCCCAG
Organism: Mycobacterium sp. 134; assembly: GCF_048282715.1. Taxonomy (NCBI): domain Bacteria; kingdom Bacillati; phylum Actinomycetota; class Actinomycetes; order Mycobacteriales; family Mycobacteriaceae; genus Mycobacterium; species Mycobacterium sp. 134. Next base: position 560,246 of record NZ_JBLVUN010000008.1, on the reverse strand, counting down.
CACGGTGTCTGCGGTCAACACCGCGTCGTCGAGCACGAACGACAGTGAATCGACGGTGTGCCCCGGAGTGGCCATCACCTTGATCCGCAGGCCGGCGGCATCGATCACCTCGCCGTCGGCCAGCGGGCCGCCCAGACCACGCAGGAAGCCGCTGCCGACCGAGCGCACCACCGCCCCGGTGGCATCCACGAGCTTGTCGATCCCGCCGGTGTGGTCCTCGTGCTTGTGGCTGATCAGCACCAACGCGACGGTCCCCAGTCCGGCGATACGCGCGATGTGCGCCTCGTCGTCGGGACCGGGGTCGACGACGACGATCTCGTCGCTGCCCGGCCCGCGCAGCACCCAGGTGTTGGTGCCCTCCAGCGTCATCAGGCCCGGGTTGTCGCAGAGCAAGACCGAGGCCGATTCGGTGACCGGTCGCAGCAGCCCGTAGGCCGGGTGTTCGGTCACGCTGTCACTCACGCGGTTTCGACGATGATCTCGACTTCGACCGGCGCGTTGCGCGGCAGTTCCGACACGCCGACGGCGGAACGCGCGTGTGCGCCCGCCTCGCCGAAGATCTCACCGAACAATTCCGAGGCGCCGTTGATGACGCCGGGCTGTCCGCTGAATCCGGGGGCGGAGGCGACGAACCCGACCACCTTGACGACCCTGACGACGGAGTCGATGCCCACCAGCGCGTGCACCGCGGCCAGCGCGTTGAGGCCGCAGATCCGGGCCAGCTCCTTGCCCTGCTCGGGGCTGACCTCGGCGCCCACCTTGCCGGTGGCCTGCAGCTCGCCGCCCTGGATCGGCAGCTGACCGGCGGTGTAGACCAGATTGCCGGTGCGCACCGCGGGTACGTAGGCGGCCAGCGGCGCGACCACGTCGGGCAGTTCGATACCGAGTTCGGCCAGCCGTGCCGTCACGGTCATTTCGGCCGCTTCAGGTAGGCGACGTGCTGCTCGCCGGTCGGGCCCGGCAGCACGGAGACCAGCTCCCAGCCGTCCTGTCCCCACTGGTCAAGAATCTGTTTGGTGGCGTGGGTCAACAACGGCACCGTGGCGTACTCCCACCGGGTTGGTTCGCTCATGGGCTGAGCTTATCGGTCGGACACACAGGCTTGGTTAGCATGCACTGGTGGCAACCACTGAGAGCGGCGCCAAACACGTCGGCTGGCCGTCAAGGCTGACCAAGGCCCGGCTGCATTTCGTAACGGGCAAGGGCGGCACCGGCAAGTCGACCGTCGCGGCGGCCCTGGCCCTGGCGCTGGCCGCCGGCGGCCGCAAGGTGCTGCTGGTCGAGGTCGAGGAGCGCCAGGGCATCGCGCAGCTGTTCGACGTGCCGCCGCTGCCGTACGAGGAAGTCAAGGTGGCCACGGCCGACGGCGGCGGTCAGGTCAACGCGCTCGCCATCGACATCGAGGCCGCGTTCCTGGAATACCTCGACATGTTCTACAACCTCGGCCTGGCCGGCCGGGCGATGCGCCGCATCGGGGCCATCGAGTTCGCGACCACCATCGCGCCCGGTCTGCGCGACGTGCTGCTCACCGGCAAGATCAAAGAGATCGTGACACGGACCGCCAAGGACGCCAAGGGCAAGCGCGGTGTCTATGACGCCGTTGTGGTGGATTCTCCTCCCACCGGCCGCATTTCGCGGTTCCTGGACGTCACCAAGGCGGTCTCCGACCTGGCCAAGGGTGGGCCGGTGCACTCCCAGGCCGATGGCGTGGTCAAGCTGCTGCACTCCGAGCAGACCGCCATTCACCTGGTGACGCTGCTGGAAGCACTCCCGATCCAGGAGACGCTGGAGGCGATCGACGAGCTGACCGAGATGGGGCTGCCGATCGGGAGCGTCATCGTCAACCGCAACATCCCGGCGTACCTGCCCGCCGGGGATCTGGCCAAGGCCGCCGAGGGCGACATCGACGCCGACGCCGTCCGCGCCGGCCTGGACAAGGTCGGAATCACCTTGGCGGACGATGATTTCGCCGGCCTGCTCACCGAGTCGATCCAGCACGCCACCCGGATCGCGGCCCGGGCCGAGAGCGCCGAACAGCTCGACGCCATCGACGTTCCCCGCCTCGAGCTGCCCGCGCTGGCCGACGGCGTCGACCTGGGCAGCCTGTATGAACTCGCCGAAGCACTCGAACAGCAGGGGGTCCGATAGTGAGTGCCAAACCGCCCGCCCTTGACATGCACACCATCCTGTCCGACACCGCCAACCGCGTCGTAGTCTGTTGTGGCGCAGGCGGAGTCGGCAAGACCACCACCGCTGCCGCGATGGCGCTGCGGGCGGCTGAATACGGCCGCACCGTCGTGGTGCTCACCATCGACCCGGCCAAGCGGCTGGCCCAGGCGCTGGGCATCAAGGATCTGGGCAACACCCCGCAGCGGGTTCCGCTGGCACCTGAGGTGACCGGCGAGCTGCACGCGATGATGCTGGACATGCGCCGCACCTTCGACGAGATGGTGGTGCAGTACTCGGATCCCGGCCGCGCAGACGCCATTCTGGAGAACCAGTTCTATCAAACCGTCGCCACGTCGCTCGCCGGGACGCAGGAATACATGGCGATGGAGAAGCTCGGCCAGCTCCTGGCCGAGGACAAGTGGGATCTTGTGGTGGTGGACACCCCGCCGTCTCGCAATGCGCTGGACTTCCTCGACGCGCCGAAGCGGTTGGGCAGCTTCATGGACAGCCGGTTGTGGCGCATGCTGCTGGCGCCGGGGCGGGGCATCGGCAAGCTCGTCACCGGCGCGGTCGGCCTGGCCATGAAGGCCCTGTCCACGGTGCTGGGTTCGCAAATGCTTTCGGACGCAGCCGGTTTCGTTCAGGCGCTGGACGCCACGTTCGACGGTTTCCGGCAGAAGGCCGACAAGACCTACGAACTACTCAAGCGGCGCGGCACCCAGTTCGTGGTGGTGTCGGCGGCCGAGCCCGATGCATTGCGTGAGGCGTCGTTCTTCGTCGACCGGCTCTCGAACGAGCACATGCCGCTGGCCGGGCTGATCCTGAACCGCACCCATCCCACGCTGTCCGACCTGCATGCCGAGAAGGCCGAGGAAGCCGCCGACGAATTGGCGGCCGAGGATCCGGATTCGCTGGCCGCGGCGGTGCTGCGCATCCACGCCGACCGGGCCCACACCGCCAAGCGCGAGGTGCGGCTGCTGTCCCGGTTCACCGGCGCCAACCCGCATGTGGCGATCGTCGGCGTGCCGTCGTTGCCGTTCGATGTGTCCGATCTCGACGCGCTGCGCGCGATCGCCGATCAGATCACCGGCGAGGCGGCCGACGCCGCCTGACCGGCGTCCTCCAGATATCGGCGGATCTCGTTGCCCAGCAGTCCCATCGCCTCCAGGCACGGATCGCGATGGTCCTCACCCCAGGCCCAGTTGGCCAGGACGGCGTAGCCGACCCGGCGTCCACTGGCAGGGTGCCCGACGCATCCGATGTCGATGCGCGCGTCGGAGATGGTCCCGGTCTTGTTCCAGAGTTCGAAGCCGGCGTCGGGCTCGGTGTGGGCCAGTGGGTCCAGGCCGAATGCCCGCGCCACCATGGACAGATCGGTGTTGACGCCGAGCCATCGCCGCACCCGTTCGGACGCCGCGACACCGTGGATGTCGCCCGCGTGCAGGCGTCCGACGAACTCGCACAGTTCCGCCGCGCTGCCCGTTGAGAGGGTGAGCGGATCATCCTGGGATCGGTTCAGCCGCACCCGGTCCCGCAACCCGCTGGCGGTGAACCCGAGGTCGCGGGTGGCGCGCTGCACCTCGTCGAGCCCGAGCCGGCGAAGCAGCATGTTGGTCGCCATGTTGTCGCTGACCGCACCGATCAGCAGGCACAGGTCATCGATCCGGTGGCCCTGCTGCCTCAGCAGGTAGAGGATGCCGGAATCCGCCACCTGGTCCTCGGCGGTGGCGGCGACGACTTCACCCGGGTCCAGGGTCACGTCGTCGAACCGGCGCGCCACCTCGGCCAGTAGGAAGACCTTCCCCACGCTGGCCGTCTTGAGCACGCGGTCCGGAGTGTGCTCCCACAAGGTCTGGCCGGTGCTCAGGTCCGTGACGCGGGCCGACCAGGTCGCCGTGTCGGCCAGCCAGGACGAGGCCCGGGAGAAGAAGCCGCTCATGCCAGTTCGGCGACCTCGGCGTCGACGGGCAGGCGCCCGAACCGCTTGCGCAGGACGTAGGCCACCACGACCACGACGAGGCTCACCACGCTGGCCAGCAGCTGGACGCGCTGATCGACGTCGAACAGCATGGCCAGCAGGACCACGACGAAACAGGCGATCACCACGATTGTCAGATACGGGAAGAACCACATCTTCAGCGTCAGCTTGGACGGGTCTTCACGTTCGATGGCCCGGCGTACCCGCAGTTCGGAGACGCCGATCATGATGTACATGAAGATCGCGACCACGCCGCACGAGTTCACCAGGAACAGGAACAGTGAATCGGGGGCGATGTAGGCGAGCACCACCGAGATCCAGCCGATGACCGTGCTGGCCAGTACGGCCCGGGTCGGTACGCCGCGGGAGTTGGTGCGCACCAACCACTCCGGCGCGTCGCCGTGCGACGCGAGGACCCGCAGCATGCGCGAGGACGTGTAGATCGACGAGTTCAGCACCGAGAGCACCGCGGTGAGGATGACGAAGTTCATGATCGCGCCGGCACCGGGAATCTCGAGTTTGTCCAGCGCGGCCACATACGGGCTGGACAGCACGGATGCGTCGTTCCACGGCAGGATGCACACGACCAGGAAGATCGACCCGACGTAGAACAGGATGATCCGCCAGATGACTCCGGTGGTGGCCCTGGCCACCGACTTCGCGGGCTCGGCGCTCTCCGCGGCGGCGATGGTGACGATCTCGGCTCCACCGAACGCGAAGATCACCACCACCACGGCGCCCAGGATCGCCCCGACACCGTTGGGCGCGAACCCGCCGTGGGACACCAGATTGCTCAGTCCGCTGGTATCGCCCGGCCACAGCCCCAGGACCCACAACAGGCCCAGCACGATGAAGGACACGATGGCGGCGACCTTGATGCCGGAGAACCAGAACTCGAATTCGCCGAACCACCGCACCGAGATCAGGTTCGTCACGGTCATCACGGCCATCAGCAGCATGGCCATGAGCCACAGCGGCAATCCGACCCAGACGGACAGGATCTTCGCCCCGGCAACGGCTTCCACCGCGATGATGATCACGTAGTAGTACCAGTACAACCAGCCGAGGGTGAAGCCCGCCCACGGCCCGATCCCCATCCGGGCGTAGTCGGCGAACGCACCGGTCCTCGGCTTTGCGACCACCATCTCGCCCAGCATGCGCAGGGTGCACAGCACCAGCGCGCCGGCCAGAACGTAGGACAGGATCGCGGCGGGGCCTGCGGTCTTGATGACCGCACCGCTACCGACGAACAGCCCGGCACCGATGGCACCGCCGATCGCGATCATCGTCATGTGTCGCGTTTTCAGCGACCGGGCCAGGCCGGAGCGGGGTTCGTCGGTGGAGGACGACTGGGATGTCGATTCGAGCATGTGGGCGGTCGCAATCAGTCGGAGGGTCAGGCGGACGGGAGCAGAGGCAGCGGCACAAGAGACGGTTCGCCGGCCTCGGTGACGATCTGCTCGATCGTCTGGGCCCGACGGGCAAGCGACCAGCGTCGGTCGCCCTCGGCGTCGGTCCCCACGGTGTAGACCGCGGGTCGGGGCAGCGCGTTGTACGAGAAGTGGGTGGAGAAGTAGTAGCCGCCCGTATCCGGAACAGCCACCAGGTCTCCCCCGCGAATGAACGGCAATTCGCGGCCGACGGCCAGCATGTCACCGGTGAAGCAGGCGGGCCCGGCCACATCCTGTACTCGCATGCCGTCGTCGCGTCGCCGCCCCTGCCGGTCGTAGATCTCGACCCGCAACGGCCAGGCCTCGGGCGCGAAGATCGTGCGGGTGGCCACCTGCACACCGGCGTGGGTGATGGCGATCGGCCGGCCGCCGGTGACCTTCGTGTACTCGACCCGGGCGACGATGGTGCCGGCCTTGGCCGTCAGCGCGCGCCCGAACTCGGTCACCAAGGCGTACGTGCCGTCGAACAGCTGCGGCACCGCGGCCTCCAGCGCGGCGCGGTGATCGGCGAAACTTGGTGTGATGTCGTCGGATTCGAAGTTGACCGGCAATCCTCCGCCGATGTCGATCCGCTGAATCTGCCGGAAGCCGACCCGTGCGGTGATCTCGGCGGCGAGCTCTGCCACCAGCCGTACGCCCTCGGCGGCGTGCGCGAGGCTCATCCCCTGCGATCCGCTGTGCACGTGCAGCTGGGTCAACCAGGGCCGGTCCGCGAAGGCGTCGACGATTTCGTCGCGATGGTCGGCCAGCCCGATCCCGAACTTGGAGGTGGTGGTGGCCGTGCTCATGGCGCCGATGGTGCCGGCGCCGGTCTGGGGATTCAGCCTCATGCCGATCACCGACCGATGTCCACCCGCCCGAGCGATCGCCTGATCGACCCGCGCCAGCTCCTGGAAGTTGTCGATGTTGAACGACACCCCCAGCGCGAGCGCCCTCTCTATCTCCGTCTCGGTCTTGGCCGGAGAGTCGAACACGATGCGTTCTGCCGGGAAGCCGGCGGCCAGCGCCAGTTCGAGCTCACCGGGGCTGGCCACCTCGCAACCGAATCCCGCCTGGGCGAAACGCGCCAGCACCGGGCGCAGGGTGATCGCCTTGGCCGCGATGGTGTGCAGTGCCGGCATGCTCGACGGGTAGGCCTCGGTCAGCGACCGCATCAGTTCATCGAGGGTGTCCAGATCGATGACTCCGCACATCGGGTGCAGGTCGCCGATGAATCCCTGCCGAACCACACCGGCCACGATTTCGCCGCGCCGGTGCAGGAGCGTGTCCGGATCCGGCAGTGGTGGCCCGGTACGCAGTGGTGCATCAATCACAGATAAACCCTATGAACACAGCCCCTGGTGGGGAGAGCCATACGGGCTGAGGAATTCCGCGCGGATCTTCGTCGGATTCAGAGGAAGCCCCCGAGAACTCGATGGTGGTATCTCCGAAATGCACTAACCGGATCCGCGATTCTTGTCGATGTCGACGGGCGGGTGGCCGGCGCGGACCTCACCGCGTCGTTCCCACACCAGCAGCCCAAGGGACGCGCGGAGCCGCGCTGCCGCCGAGTGCAGGTCGATACCGGAGACCACGCGGATCCGGTCCAGTCGGTACCGCAGCGAATTGGCGTGGATGCCCAGTTCGCGGGCCGCCCCGCTCAGATTGCCCGGGTGGTCGAGCACGGCCGCGACGGTGTCGATGAATGCGGTGCCGTGGTCGGTGTCGTGCCGGCGCAGGGCAGACAGCGGTTCGGTGATCGTGTCGGCCATCGGATCGAGCAGATCGGCCGCCCGAACCAGGGTCAGCGCGTCCTGTACGTCGGCAGCGGTGAGCACCGGCCCGTGCGGCGGGTACGCGGCACGAAGCGCGGCCGCGTCGAGGACCTGGCGGGCGACGACAGCGGAGTCGCGCAAGGAGGCGATGGCGTCGACGACGGGACCGACCGCGACCGGGCCGGCGTGGGCAGCCGAGACCCGGGTCAGGTGCCTCGACAGGTTGTCAGCCAGATCCGCTTCGGCGGACTCGTCGTCCAGCACCGGGAGCACGACGAGCAGATCGTCCCCGACCCGCGCCGTCCGGGCGCCGGCCCGCAGCGCCTGAACATGGAACATCAGGGAGCGCGACGCGGGCGTATCGGAGCCGAGCGCGACCACTGCATGTCTGCTGTCAGGTTGCAGCCCGAGCAACGCCGCCGGGACTCCGGGGTCCACCCCACGCGAGAGCAGGCCGACCAGAGCCGACTCCTGGAGCCGGCGTTCGTATTGGTCGCGGTGGACTTCTCGCAGCATCATCGCCGCGGCGGTCTGGCGCACCTGCAGCAGCAGCTGCCTCAGTTCTTCGCGATCGGTGTCGTCGTCCAACGCCGCCCAGATCGTGCCGAGCGTTTCGGTGCCCGATTTCATCGCGACCACCATGCGGGCCGGGTCGTCATCCTCGGCATTGCGCACGACCACGTCATCGGATCGCCAGACCGCAGGCAGGAATCCGGTGGACATCAGCCGCTCGACCCGCCACGCGGGTACTGCGCCACCCAGGATCGTCTGGTTTCGGATCGGATCGACACCCGGCCCGACGACGGCGTACGCCAGGACCCGGGAATCCAGATCCTCGATCGTCACCGGAGCGCCGGTCTGGCTACTGATCCAGCGGGCCAGGGCCTGCAAGTTGTCCACCTGCGGGGCCGGGCTGACGATGCGACCCGCACCGAGCAGCCGGACCAGGACCCGAAACAGCTCGCTCCAGCCCACCCATGGCGAACGCCGGAACAGTCTGGTGGAGTGGCTGGGCAACATCGACACGTCGGTCGTCGCGTCGGGTGGAAGCACAACGGCCGCAGCGGTTCCCACCTCGTCGAGCAACGACCCGAGCGCGAAGCGGTCCTCGATGCGACTGCTGACGAACACGATGGTGCCGCTGTAGTCCGCCGGCGTGCCGGGCTCATGCAGGGCGACGTCGCTCAACAACGGATCGTCGCCGGTTTCCGCCGCGGGCAGCGGTATCAGCATGCCGGCGGCACCAGAAACCATCGCCGACAACGGAAGAACGCTGGCAGGCTCACTCACTGCTGCTGATTACCATGTGCCACAACCGAATACACTACCGTCGGCTGCATTTTGGCGCGCGCGGGCAGAGTGAGCCCGCGTAAACACGGAGGCTAGACCGCGCTGCGGTGGTGCTTGCGCTGGGCGGCGAAGAACTCGGACCAGGAGATGACTTCGGGATGCTGCTTGAGCAGGGCACGGCGCTGACGTTCGGTCATCCCGCCCCAGACTCCGAACTCCACGCGGTTGTCGAGTGCATCGGCACCGCATTCGAGAATCACCGGGCAGTGCCTGCAGATCACCGCGGCTTTGCGTTGTGCGGCACCGCGGACGAACAATTCGTCCGGATCGGCCTGGCGGCACCTCGCCTGCGAAACCCAGGCGATCCGGGCTTCGCCCTCGCCTCGGTGGACCAGGTTGGCGGCTGGGGCGGAAGCGTTCATCTTGTCTGCGACAGTTCGTGTACCTGACACCAGCGATCCCTTCGTTCCAGCCATCTCCCCAGATGGCAGGCTTCGAACCTTCCGGTGTAGAACGCCGTTGCGATCTACGCCACATTGCGCCAGCCTGTGTTACCTGGATCGCACTGTGTGTCCAAGCTAGGTGGTCAGAGGGTATTAACGCAACAGTTTGCGAGCCACTTTTTTGGGACGGCCGTGCCGTCTGACTGAGTTATTGACGCATTCTGGTATTTCTGCAGGCAAGGGCGATATGCCGGTGGGCCCCGCTCGCCGGAAACCCACCTCGGCGAGATAGCTACTCTGTACCCATGCCGGAGCCGCCGACACGACCGCCCGCGCAGCCACCCCAAGCGGTCACCATCATCAAACTCGCATGGTGCTGCCTGCTGGCCAGCGTTTTGGTGGCCACTTTCATGTTCCCTGTCGTGGGTGGATTCGGCCTGATGTCCAACCGGGCCTCCGACGTGGTGGCCAACGGCTCGGCCGCCCTGGTGGACGGCGAAGTTCCGCAGGTCTCGACGATGGTCGACGCCAAGGGCAACACCATCGCGTGGCTGTATTCACAACGCCGCTTCGAGGTGCCCAGCGATCAGATCGCCAACACCATGAAGCTCGCCCTCGTCTCGATCGAGGACAAACGGTTCGCCGAGCACAACGGTGTGGACTGGCAGGGCACCCTCACCGGCCTGACCGGGTACATGCGCGGCGACTCGGACACCCGCGGCGGTTCGACCATCGAACAGCAGTACGTGAAGAACTACCAGCTGCTCGTCGTCGCCCAGACCGATGCCGAGCGCCGTGCCGCGATCGAGACCACACCGGCCCGCAAACTGCGTGAGATCCGGATGGCCCTGACGCTGGACAAGACCTTCACCAAGCCCGAGATCCTGACGCGCTACCTCAACCTGGTCTCGTTCGGCAACGGCGCGTTCGGCGTTCAGGACGCCGCGCAGACCTACTTCGGCGTCAACGCCTCCGAGCTGAACTGGCAGCAGGCCGCCCTGCTCGCCGGCATGGTGCAGTCCACCAGTGCGCTCAATCCCTACACCAATCCCGACGGCGCCCTGGCCCGGCGGAACCTGGTGCTGGACACCATGATCGACAACATCCCTCAGGAAGCCGAGGCGCTGCGGGCCGCCAAGCAGCAGCCGCTGGGCATCCTGCCGCAGCCCAACGAGCTGCCCCGCGGCTGCATCGCAGCCGGAGACCGGGCGTTCTTCTGCGATTACGCGCTGGAGTATCTGGCCCGCGCCGGCCTGTCCAAGGAACAGGTCGCCAAGGGCGGTTATCTGATCAAGACCACGCTGGATCCGGATGTGCAGGGCTCGGTGAAGTCGGCGATCGACAGCATCGCCCGGCCGGATGCCCCCGGCGTCGCCAGCGTCATGAGCGTGATCAAGCCGGGTAAGGAATCTCATCCGGTCCTGGCGATGGGCAGCAATCGCACCTACGGCCTGAACACCGACGCAGGCGAGACCATGCAGCCACAGCCGTTCTCGCTCGTCGGCGACGGCGCCGGGTCGATCTTCAAGATCTTCACCACGGCCGCGGCCATGGACATGGGGATGGGCATCAACACCCAGCTTCCGGTGCCCGGCTTCTTCCAGGCCAAGGGTCTGGGCAGCAGCGACACCCCGGGATGCCCCAAGGAAACCTGGTGCGTGAAGAACGCCGGCGGTTACCGGGGCTCGATGAGCGTCACCGATGCCCTGGCCACCTCGCCCAATACCGCCTTCGCCAAGCTCATCTCGCAGATCGGCGTGCAGCGGTCGGTCGACATGGCGGTCAAGCTGGGGCTGCGGTCCTACGCGTTGCCCGGCACCGCCCGCGACTACGACCCGGAGAGCAACGAGAGCCTCGCCGACTTCGTCAAGCGCCAGAACATCGGCTCGTTCACGCTGGGCCCCATCGAGGTCAACGCGCTCGAGCTGTCGAACGTGGCGGCCACGCTGGCCTCGGGCGGGACCTGGTGCCCGCCCAACCCGATCGGCCAGGTCCTCGACCGGCACGGCAATGAGGTGTCGGTGACCACCGAGACGTGCGAGCAAGCGGTGCCCGAGGGGCTGGCCAACACCCTGGCCAACGCGATGAGCAAGGACGACCAGGCCGGCGGTACCGCGTCGGGGTCGGCCGGTTCGGTGGGCTGGGATCTGCCGATGTCGGGCAAGACCGGCACCACCGAGGCGCACCGCTCGTCGGGCTTCCTTGGCTTCACCAACCAGTACGCGGCCGCCAACTACATCTACGACGATTCCACCACCCCCGGAGAGCTGTGCTCGTTCCCGCTGCGCCAGTGCGGGGACGGCGACCTGTTCGGCGGCAACGAGCCGGCCCGCACCTGGTTCACCGCGCTGAAGCCGATCGCCAACAACTTCGGGCCGGTCGCCCTGCCGCCGACCGATCCGCGCTATGTCGACGGCGGCCCCGGTTCCGTGGTGCCCACCGTGAACGGGCTGGACGAGACCGCCGCGCGCCAGCGGCTCAAGGAGTCCGGATTCCAGGTGGCCGACGGCGCCGCCTCGGTCAACAGCAGCTCGCGCTACGGCACCGTGGTCGGCACTTCGCCCGCCGGGCAGACGATTCCGGGCTCGATCATCACGATCCAGATCAGCAACGGGATCCCGCCGGCACCGCCGCCGCCCCCGGTGGCGTTCCCGTTCCCGGGTGGCCCGCCGCCGGAGATCGGCCAGACAGTGGTCGAGATCCCGGGGCTGCCTCCGATCACCGTGCCGGTGCTCGGGCCTCCACCACCCCCGTGACGGCCGGATCGCAGTAGGCTTGCCTGCATGTCAGTGAAGAAGGCAGCTGCCGTCACCGCCGGTTCGTTGGTTGCCGGGATCGGCTACGCGTCCCTCATCGAGCGCAATGCGTTCGTGCTGCGGGAAGCGACCATGCCGGTACTGGCCCCGGGCTCGTCGCCCCTGCGCGTGCTGCATCTCTCCGATCTCCACATGCGTCCCAATCAGCGCCGCAAGCAGGCCTGGCTGCGCGATCTGGCACGCCTCGAGCCCGACCTGGTGGTCAACACCGGCGACAATCTGGCCCACCCGAAGGCCGTGCCTGCTGTCGTGCAGTCATTGAGTGACCTGCTTTCGGCACCCGGCCTGTTCGTGTTCGGCAGCAACGACTATTTCGCGCCGCGCCTGAAGAACCCCCTGAACTACGTCACCAACCCGCAGCACCGCACGCACGGTGAGCCGCTGCCGTGGCAGGACCTGCGCGCGGCCTTCACCGAGCGCGGCTGGCTCGACATGACCCACATCCGCCGCGACATCGAGGTGGCCGGGCTGCACATCTCGGTGGCCGGGGTCGACGATCCGCACCTCAAGCGCGACCGTTACGACACCATCGCCGGCCGGGCCAACGGAGCGGCCAACCTGACGCTGGGCCTCACCCACTCCCCCGAGCCGCGGGTCCTGGACCGCTTCGCGGCCGACGGCTATCAGCTGGTGCTGGCCGGACATACCCACGGCGGGCAGCTGTGCCTGCCGTTCTACGGGGCCATCGTCACCAACTGCGAGCTGGACCGGTCCCGGGCCAAGGGCGCCTCGAAGTGGGGATCGCACATGCAGCTGCATGTGTCTGCGGGGATCGGCACGTCGCCGTTCGCGCCCGTGCGGTTCTGCTGCCGCCCGGAGGCCACCCTGCTGACGCTGGTCGCGGCGCCGACCGGAGGCGGGCACGTCGGGATCAGGGCCGGGCAATCCAGCCCGACCGTCTCGGCCCGGTGAGCGAACCTGGCTGTACCGCGTCGCGCCCCCGGCCCCGCCGGTGGGTCGACAATGCGGTGCGGCTGATCGAGGCCGATTCCAAGCGCAGCGCCGACACCCATCTGCTGCGCTATCCGCTGCCCGCAGGGTGGCGTGAGGAAGTGGATGTCGCGCTGTACCTCAAGGACGAGTCCACCCACATCACCGGCAGCCTCAAGCACCGGCTGGCTCGTTCCCTGTTCCTGTACGGGTTGTGTAACGGCTGGATCGGTGAGGGCACCACGATCATCGAGGCATCCTCGGGGTCGACGGCGGTGTCCGAGGCCTACTTCGCGGCACTGCTCGGTCTGCCCTTCATCGCGGTGGTGCCCGCCTCGACCAGCGGCTCGAAGATCGCACTGATCGAAGCCCAGGGTGGCCGTTGCCATTTCGTCGCCGAGTCGTCCCAGGTGTATGCCGAGGCGCACAAGTTGGCCGAGGAGACCGGCGGCCACTACCTGGACCAGTTCACCAACGCCGAGCGGGCCACCGACTGGCGCGGCAACAACAACATCGCCGAGTCGATCTATGAGCAGATGCGACTGGAACCGCATCCGGTCCCGGAGTGGATCGTGGTGGGGGCGGGCACCGGCGGCACCAGCGCGACGATCGGCCGCTACATCCGCTACCGCAGGCATGCCACGCAGTTGTGTGTCGTCGACCCGGAGAATTCGGCGTTCTTTCCCGGCTACGCGCAGGGCCGCGACGACGTCGTCACGGGAGCGTCCTCACGTATCGAGGGCATCGGCAGGCCGCGGGTGGAGCCGTCGTTTCTGCCCGGGGTGGTCGATCGCATGATCGCCGTGCCCGACAACGGGTCGGTGGCCGCGGCATACCACGCGAGCCGGGTGCTGGGACGCCGGGTCGGGCCGTCGACGGGAACCAATCTGTGGGGCGCGTTCCAGCTGCTGGCCGAGATGGTCGCGCACGGCCGCAGCGGGTCGGTGGTGACCCTGCTGGCCGACAGCGGTGACCGCTACGCGGACACCTACTTCGATGCGGACTGGCTCAGCGCCCAGGGGCTGGACACCTCGGAGTCCTCAGAGGTGCTCTCGGAGTTCGAGCGTTCGGGCAGCTGGTCCTGATCGGTCTCGGCCGTCAGGAACAGCCACAACGCTGCCAGGGCGAAGAACCCCAGGTAGATGAAGGCTCCCAGGACGGTCATGAGTACTCCAGTCGATTCCGGTGATGTCATTGTGTAGAACACCACCGACACGTCCTTTGCTTCCCGTTCCCGGGGAGTGACGTACGCCGCGGGGACCGTTTGGCTTTCGAGGTACCCGGTGCGATAGGCTGTCGAAGCTTCACGCGGGGTGTGGCGCAGCTTGGTAGCGCGCTTCGTTCGGGACGAAGAGGTCGTGGGTTCGAATCCCGCCACCCCGACAGTGACAAAGTGCCTGCCCGCCGGTAATTCCCGGCGGGCAGGCACTTCTCGTCAGATACTCGCGTTTGGCGATCAGGAGTTTCCGGTCAGTTTGTCCTTGACCGAATCGACCCCTTCCTTGATTTTGTCCCCGGCTTCGGAGATCTTCTGCTTGACCGAGGCGGAGCCCTGATCAGCTTGACCTTCGGCCTTCAGGTCGTCGTCGCCAGTGGCCGCACCGAAGCCTTCCTTGGCACGGCCCTTGAGGTCTTCGGCCTTGTTCTTCGCATCGTCAGCGATTCCCATATCTCAGGCATCCCCTTGTCCACATTGATCCAGCGGTTCGCTGGGTACTGTGCTGTACCCCGATACCGGGGTCGGCCAAACCGACGGCTCGAATGTGGTCAGAACCACCGGGCGTGCATCTGATCCAGAAATGCCTTGGTGATCGGATCGCCCGACCGGTCGGCGATGACGCTGTCGATTCCGCATCGGGGACGCAGGGCGGTCTGGGCCGAATCGGCAAGCAGCGCGCTGTTGCGGCTGCTGTGCCGGTGAGCATCGTCGACGTCACTCATGTGGATGGCCCTTCTTACCGTGGCCCTTTCCATTCCCGTGACCGTTGCCGTTGCCGATGCCAGGGCCCTGGTCCCACTCGTCCTCGGGCACCGTCGGCGTGAACGTCGGAATATCCGTCGCGGCCGGAACGGTCGGCTCGACTGACGTGGTCACCGGCGTGACCGGCGCGCGTTGTGGCGGCGGGTCGGAGATCAACAGAACGGCCGCGAGGATGACGCCGGCCAGTAGACCTGCCGTCAGGAGGGCCATCTGGATGCGGGAACGCCGGGCTGGAGGAGGCGGCGGCGGGGCGGGCAGCATCAGGGTCGCGGGCCGAGCCGGCGCCTTCTGCAGGGCGGCCCGCATCTCGGCGGCATTGGCGAAGCGGTAGGCAGGATCCCGCGACATCGCGCGCTCCAGCACGTGGATCAGAGCCGGATCGACATCCGGACGCAGCATCCCGATCGGCATCAGCGGCTGCTCGAGCACCGCGCGCATGGTGGCCACCGGATTGTCGCGTTCGAACGGAAGCTGCCTGGTCAATGCCTCGTAACCCAGGACGCCCAGGGCATACAGATCGTCCGACGGCGACGCCGGCCGGCCGGTAATCCTTTGTGGGCTCAGATAATTCGCGGTCCCGAACACCATCCCGACGCGGGTGTGGGCGGCCCCGTTGGTCTTTGCGATTCCGAAGTCGGCGAGCTTGGCCGTGCCGGATGCGGTGATCAAGACGTTGCCGGGCTTTATGTCGCGGTGCAGGATGCCCGCCTCGTGCGCGGCGGTCAGCGCACCGAGCAGGTCGGACAGCACCCAGCGCACGCGGTCGGCCGACAGCGGGCCGGCCTCGATCTCGTCGGCCAGGGTGGGCCCGGGCAGTCGTTCCATGACGATGTACGGCGTCCCGTTGTCTTCACCGCTGTCGTGGACGGCGACGATGTTGGGGTGGTTCAGCGCGGCAGCGGCCCGCGCCTCGTTCTCGAAACGCCTGCGGGTCACCTCGTCGGCGGCCAGGGCCGGATAGAGGAGTTTGATCGCCACCGGACGCGACAGCCTGGTGTCCCAGCCATCGTGCACCTCGGCCATGCCGCCGCGGCCGAGCACGCCGCGTAGCTGGTAGCGGCCGGCGAGCGCCGCCGTCATAGGTCCCCTCTCCGGTATGCGCTTGTATCCGAGTATCCCGCAGTGCCGCTGTGCGGCATGCTGGCACCATGCCCCGGTTCACGCTGGAATCCGCCGACGCCGATTTCTTCGACACGGCACCGCACATCTTCACCTATGAGAAGCGTTTCGCCGCACCGCCCGAAAAGGTGTGGGAGTCGCTGGTATCCGACGAGTCCCTGGCCGCGTGGGGTCCGTCGATCACCGCAGTGAACTGGTTGACGCCGAGGCCCTTCGGTGTCGGCACCTCCCGCGAGGTGACACTGGCGCCCGGCGTGGTGCGGGTACACGAGACGTTCTTCCGCTGGGAGGAAGGCCGCCGGTACTCGTTCACGGTCGATCACGCCAGCATTCCGTCGCTGCGCCGGTTCGCAGAGGACTACCTCGTCGAACCCGTCGGCGACGGCCAGACACAGTTCACCTGGATCGTGGCGATCGAGCCGAAACCGTTGTTCGCGATTCCGTTCAAGGGGCTGGCGCCGGTGCTCAAGGCCGCGTTCGGACGGCTGGCCTCCGACGGTCAGCGCTATTTCGCCAACCAGGTGTGAGCGCCGTCCCAACCAAGCAGTTGATAGCCTCGGCCGATGGCCGCGCTGAGCTGGATCGCCCAACTGTTGCAGTTCGATCGCCACGGTGATGACTTCTGTATTCGCGAGCCCCGCCGGGGTGCGGTCGAGCGGTTGTTCGGCGGCCTGATCGCGGCTCAGTCGCTGGCGGCTGCCGGCGCCACGGTCGACGACGGCAAACTCCCGCAATCGCTGCACGCCTACTTTGTCCGCGGCGGACGCTACGACGCCGACGTCGAGTTCCACGTCGACCGCATCCGGGACGGACGCGCGTTCGCCACCCGCCATGTCACCGCCAGCCAGGGCGGGGCGGTGATCCTGGAGATGATCGCGTCGTTCCACCATCCCGAACCGGGACTCGACTGGTTCCCCGAAGCACCGCCCGCACTGGAGTTCGCGGCGGCAGTCCCCAAGGCCGAGGTGCTGGATTTCGGGGACAAGTTCGAACTGCGCACCACCCACGACGATGCCTCGGAGTTCGCCATCCCACCGTTCTGGGTCAGGGCCAGCACCCCGATCGAGGACGATCCGCTGATCCGCGCCTGCACGCTGACGTTCATGTCCGATCTCGGTCCGGTGCCCTCGGCGCTGCCACCGAATGTCCGGCTACGGTCCGATCTCGGCTTCGCGGCGAGCCTGGATCATTCGATCTGGTTCCACCGCCCGTTCCACCCGGAGCGCTGGCATCGCTACGAGATCCAGCCGGCCAACCACAACGACTCGCGCGGCCTGGCGGTCGGTTCCCTTTACGACGCCGACACGACGCTGATCGCCAGCGTGACGCAGGAAGCGCTCTGGCGGATCCAACCGGACTGAAGCAGCGCTACAGCCGCGCCTTGACCGCGGCCGACAGCCGCGCACCATCGGCCTTGCCCGCGGCAATGGCCGTGGCGGCCTTCATCACCTGGCCCATCTGACGCATGCCGGGGCGCTCCCCGATCTGCTCGGCGACCTGTGCGATGGCGGTGTCGGCGACGTCGGCCAGCTCGGCGTCGGTCAGCGGGGTGGGCAGGTACTCGTCGATGACGCGGGCCTCGGCGTGCTCGTTGGCCGCCAGTTCGCCCCGGCCGTTCTGCGTGTAGATCTCGGCGGCCTCGCCGCGCTTCTTCGATTCGCGGGCCAGTACCGCGATCACCTCGGCGTCGGACAGCTCCCGGGCCTGCTTGCCCGAGACCTCCTCGCTCTGGATCGCGGCCAGCACCATGCGCAGGGTGGCGGTGCGCAACTTGTCCTGCGCCTTCATCGCGCCGGTCAGATCGGCACGCAGCTTGTCCTTGAGGTCGGCCATAGCGTCAACCTACGCTGCGATCACTCCTGGCCCGCCACGAATTTCGCGTCGACCGACATCGAGACCTCGATATCGGCGGGTGAGAAGTCGAGTTCCGGCGCACCGCCGCCCTTGGGTGCGGCCATCGCCCGCATTGCCAGAGGGGACGATGACCCCTCCGGAGACCGGCCCAGCATGCCGGCATCGCCGATCGCCACCGGCCGGACCGGACCGAGACCCAGTGCGTCGGAGAAGCGCTGGGCCCGGGTGACCGCGTCCTGCACGGCGGCGGTGTGCACCCGGACGACGAGTTCGTCGCGATGCTTGGCGGTCAGTGCCCATTCGATCCGCGACAGCGAAAAGCCGCCGGTGTCGGTGACGTGGCCGCCGACCCATCGCGCCATCGCGGTGAAATCACTGAACTTGACCTCGAGCCCGACGCTGGCATGGTGCACCAGGGGCAACTGCTTGCCCTCGTTGTTCCAGGGCCGGTCGGCCCAGGTGCGCACGTGCCCGGTGGACCACCAGGTGACCGGGCCGCCGTCGGGGTTGTGCAGCGGTGCGATCGAGGACTTCACCGCGTCCACGTCGCGGACCACCCGCTCGTACACCGGCTCGATGGCCGGCCCCTCGTAGCCGATGGTGGCATGCACGGTCGCACGTTCGGGCGGCTGAAAAGCGGAGAACGACCCACGCACGATGATCTCGGTCGACATGCCCACACGGTAGTTGCTGACGGCAACTACGGTGAATGCATGACGAGCGGCCGGCCATACCTTGCGCACTTTTCGGCAGGGAACGTCATCCCGCTTCGTCCGTTGAGCCTGACCGAGATCTTCAACGGCGCGGTGGCCTACGTCCGCACCAACCCCAAAGCGACGCTGGGGCTGGCCACCATCGTGGTGCTCGCCTCGCAGATCATCACGCTCGCACTGCAAATCGGGCCGCTGTCCGCGCTCGGCGAATTCGACTCCACGCTGCAGGGCGAGGCCCCGTCGTCCGGGACCGTCGCGGTGTTCGCCGGTGGCGTGTTCACCGGCATCGTGGTCACGACGCTGGCCTCACTTCTGCTCAGCGGCATGCTCACGGTGGTGATCGGCCGCTCGGTGTTCGGCGGAAGCATCACGGTCGGTGAGGCGTGGCAGCGGCTGCGTGGCCGGTTACCGGCACTGATCGGGCTGACCGTGTTGCAGGCTCTGGCTTTGGCGGCCGTCATTGCCGGCGTGGCGGTGGCGATCGCCGGTGCGGGCAGCATCGGCGGCGGGCTGGCCGCGTTCGCGATAGGTGCCCCGTTGGTGGCACTCGTGCTCGTCGGCGTGCTCTACGTGTCGACGGTTCTGCTGTTCGCCCCCGCGGCGATCGTGTTGGAACACCTCGGGATCGTCGCGGCGGTCAAGCGCTCATTCACGTTGGTGAGCAAGGACTTCTGGCGTGTGCTCGGCATCTGGGTGCTGGCCACGATCGTGGCCGCGGTGATCGGCTGGGGCGTGGGTGCGCCGTTCAACATCGCCGGGCAGATCATGACGATGATCGCCGACGGCCCCACGATGCCGGCGTTGATCCTCAGCGCCGTCGGCTCCGCTATCGGGCAGATCGTCACCGCACCGTTCAGCGCGGGCGTGGTCGTGCTGCTGTACGCCGATCGCCGGTTCCGGGCCGAGGCGTTCGATCTGATGCTGCAGACGGGCGCGGGTGCACCGGTCGAAACCGCCGACCAACTCTGGCTGCCTGCCCCGGTACACCCGAGGTGACGAGCATCGAAATCGACCGTGACGCCGCGCACGACGCCGCGCAGAACGAACTGACCAAGCCGATCTACCCCCGGGCTTCGCCGGCCGATCAGATCGGCGAGTGGCTGCGGGACCTGTTGTACCGGATCACCGCCGCCGGCTCGACGAACCCCGGCGGCTGGTTCACCATCTCGGTACTGGTGATCCTGGTCGTTGTCGCCGTCGTGGTGGCCGTACGGATCGCGCGGCGGACAATGCGCACCGCACGCGGTGCGGACCAAGCACTGTTCGGCAGCCAGGAGCTCAGCGCCGCCCAACACCGGTCGATCGCTGAACAATATGCCGCACAGGGTGATTGGTCGGCAGCAATCCGGCACCGGGTCCGCGCCCTGGCACGCCGCCTGGAGGAAACCGGGGTGCTCGACGCCGTTCCCGGGCGTACCGCGACCGAACTCGCCCGCGACGCCGCGGCGGCGCTACCCGCTGTGTCCACCGAACTGTTCAGCGCGGCAAACACATTCAACGACGTCACCTATGGTGAGCGGCCGGGTACCGAATCGGCCTACCGGGCGATCGCGGCCCTCGACGAGGTCAGGGCGCCTTGAACCCCAGTTCGGTAAGACACAGCCTCCGCACCGCCCGCTGGGTGCTGCTGACATTCGCCGTCGTCGTCGCGGTGGCGATCGCGACCGTCTACCTGACCGCACCGCGTCCCGGCGGGGCGATGGATCCCGAGTCCACCTCACCGGAGGGCACCCACGCATTGGTCAGCCTGTTGCGAGACCACGGTGTCGAGGTGATCACCGCTGCCGACGCCGACGCGGCGGCCCGCGCCGCCCCGGCACCCTGCTGGTGGTGGCGCAGACGATGTTCCTGTCCAGCGAGAAAACCGTCGCCCGGCTGACCCATCTCCCCGGGGACCTGCTGCTCGTCGCACCGACCGGGCTCACCCGCGAGAAACTGGCCCCGCAGATCCAGCTCGACAAGCCCACGGAGTTCGGCGGCGGAGAGCCGGATTGTGAACTGCCCGAGGCGAACCGGGCGGGCACGGCACAGTTGGGCACCACCGATACCTATGCGGCCGCCGGCAGTACGCCGGTCACCCTGTGCTACGACGGCGCACTGGCGCGCTACCACGACGGGCCACGCACCGTGACCGTGGTCGGCACGGGTGACTTCATGACGAACTCCCGCCTGCTCAAAGAGGGCAATGCGGCACTGGCCATGAATCTGGCCGGCGCCGCACCGCGGGTGATCTGGTACGCGCCACAGCATTTCGAGGCCAGCTCGACAGCGAACGGCAAGCTGTCGGATCTGATGCCACCGCAGGTCCGGTGGATCGTCCTGCAGCTCTGCCTGGTGGTGGCGCTGCTGGCGGTGGCCCAGGCCCGGCGCCTCGGTCCGTTGGTCACCGAATCCCTGCCGGTCGTGGTCCGCGCATCGGAGACCGTCGAGGGACGTGGACGGCTCTACCGTTCCCGCCGGGCGCGCGACCGGGCCGCCGACGCGTTACGCACCGCGGCGCTGGGCCGGCTGCTGCCCAGGCTCGGGTTGAACACCGCCGCGGCACCGCAGGCCGTCGCGGCCGCCGTCGCCGCACGCTGCGGCACCGCGGCGAACTCGGCCGGCGCCGGTAGTACTGCCGGCTCGGCCGGCGCCATCCTGTTCGGCCCGCCGCCGGTCTCCGACGCCGAACTCGTCCACCTCGCACACCAACTCGACGACATCGAAAGGCAGGTCGCACAGTCGTGACTCAGCCCACCTCCGAGAACGCCCGTGAAGCCCTGCTGGCCCTGCGCAACGAGATCGCCAAGGTGGTGGTCGGCCAGGACGCGGTGATCAGCGGCCTGGTGGTCGCGCTGCTGTGCCGCGGGCACGTGCTGCTCGAGGGGGTCCCGGGCGTGGCCAAGACCCTGTTGGTGCGCACCCTGGCCGCGGCGCTGCAGCTGGAATTCAAGCGGGTGCAGTTCACACCGGACCTGATGCCCGGCGACGTCACGGGCTCCCTGGTGTACGACGCGCGCACCGCCGAGTTCGAATTCCGCAGCGGCCCGGTGTTCACGAACCTGCTGCTGGCCGACGAGATCAACCGGACACCGCCGAAAACCCAGGCGGCGCTTCTGGAAGCCATGGAGGAACGTCAGGTCAGTGTCGACGGCCTTCCCCGGCCGCTGCCCGACCCGTTCATCGTGGCGGCCACCCAGAACCCGATCGAGTACGAGGGCACCTATCAGCTGCCCGAGGCCCAGTTGGACCGCTTCCTGCTGAAGCTCACCGTGCCGCTGCCGCCGCGGGATCAGGAGATCGCGATCCTGAGCCGGCACGCGCAGGGCTTCGATCCGCGCGACCTGTCGGCGGTACGGCCGGTGGCGGGTGCGGCCGAGCTGGCGGCTGGACGCGACGCGGTGCGCCAGGTGCTGGCCGGTGACGAGGTGCTGGGCTACATCGTCGACATCGTCGGTGCCACCCGGCATTCCCCGTCACTGCAGCTGGGTGTGTCACCGCGCGGCGCGACGGCCTTGCTGGCCACGGCAAGGTCGTGGGCCTGGCTGTCCGGCCGCAACTACGTGACCCCTGACGACGTGAAGGCGATGGCCCGGTCGACGCTGCGCCACCGGGTGGCGTTACGCCCGGAGGCCGAGTTGGAGGGGGCCACCTCCGACGGAGTGTTGGACGGCATCCTGGCCTCCGTCCCGGTACCGCGCTGATGGTTCTCACCGGCCGCGCCGGTCTGGTGGCACTGGTCTGTGTGCTGCCGATCGCGTTGGCCCCTTGGCCGGCAACGGCTTTCGCCGTGCTGGCGGCGCTGTTGGCCGCGGCGGTGGCGGCCGATGTCGCGCTGGCCGGCGCTACCGGCGGCCTCCAGGTGACTCGTAGCGGCGAGTCCACCGCGCGCCTGGGCCAGACCGTCGATGCGGTGCTGACCGTGCGCAACACCGGGCGCCGCCGGGTGCGCGGCGCGATCCGCGATGCCTGGCCGCCCAGCGCGTCGGCGCGACCTCGCGCCCACCAGGTGAACATCGCGGCGGGCCAACAAGTTTCGCTGGCCACCCGGTTGCACCCCGCGCGCCGCGGTGATCAACGGTGCGAGCTGGTCACGGTGCGCTCGATCGGCCCGCTGGGACTGGCCGGCCGGCAACGCTCACGGCAATTGCCCGGGCAGGTACGCATCCTGCCGCCGTTCCTGTCCCGCAAGCACCTGCCGTCCCGGCTGGCCCGACTGCGGCAGTTGGACGGTGCGATCCCGGTGCTGATCCGCGGTCAGGGCACCGAATTCGACTCGCTGCGTGAGTATGTGGTCGGTGACGACGTCCGCTCGATCGACTGGCGGGCCACCGCCCGGCGCGCCGACGTGGTGGTGCGTACCTGGCGTCCGGAACGCGACCGCCGGGTGGTGATCGTGCTCGACACCGGACGCACCTCGGCGGGCCGGGTCGGGGTGGACCCGACCTCGCTGGATCCGGGCGGGTGGCCGCGGCTGGACTGGTCGATGGATGCGGCGCTGCTGCTGGCGGCCCTGGCCTCGCGGGCCGGGGATCACGTCGATTTCCTGGCCATCGACCGGGTGACCCGCGCCGGGGTGTTCAATGCCTCACGCACCGAACTGCTGTCCACGCTGGTCTCGGCGATGGCGCCACTGCAGCCCGCCCTGGTGGAATCCGATGCGACCGCGATGGTTTCGGCGGTGGCGCGCCGGGTGCGGGGCCGGGCGCTGGTGGTCCTGCTGACAGACCTCAATGCCTCTGCCCTCGACGAAGGTTTGATGACGGTGTTGCCGCAACTGTCGGCACGCCATCAGGTGCTGCTGGCCGCGGTCGCCGATCCTCGGGTGGACCAGTTGGCGGCCGGCCGTTCCGATGCCGCGCAGGTGTATGACGCCGCCGCTGCCGAACGGGCCCGTAATGACCGCCGGGCCATCGCGTCACGGCTGCGCGGGCACGGCGTCGATGTGGTCGACGCCCCGCCCGAAGATCTGGCGCCGGCACTGGCCGACCACTATCTGGCGATGAAGGCGGCGGGAAAGCTCTAAGCGGTGGGAACCAGATCGGGTGCGTCTTCGAGATCGCCGCTCTCGCCCGCCCGCACGGCCTTGCGCCCGAAGTGGAACACATAGCCCAGAAAGGCCAGCTCGGCCGCGACGCCGATGCCGATCCGCATCCAGGTGGGTAGCGGCGACGGGGTCACCAGGGCCTCGATCAGACCGGACACCAGGAGCACCACGGCCAGTCCGACCGCGGCGGCGACCACTGCCCGGCCCTGTTCGGCCAGCACCTGCGCCCGCGGCCGGTTGCCGGGTGCGATCACCGTCCAGCCCAGCCGCATCCCCACCGCGGCGGCCAGGAACACGGCGGTCAGCTCGAGCAGTCCGTGCGGGGTGATCAGGCCGAGGAAGAAACCGCCCTTGCCCGCGCTGAACATCAGCCCGGCGATCAGGCCGAGGTTCGCGGCGTTCTGGAACAGCACGTACGGGATGGGCAGACCGAGCAGGATCGCGAAGGCGATGCATTGGGCGGCCACCCAGGAGTTGTTCACCCAGACCTGCAGGGCGAACGATCCGGCCGGGTGCTCGCTGTAGTAGGACTCGAAGTCGTGGTTGACCAATTCGTCGATCTCGCTGGGGGTTCCGACGGCCGCGTGCACATCGGGGTTGCCCGACACCCACAACGCCAGCGCCACGGTCACGATGAAGAACGCCACCGCGGATCCCAGCCACCAGCGCCAGGACCGGTAGGCCACCACCGGGAAGGACACCGTCCAGAACCGGACGAACTCACGCCACAGCGGCGCGTGCGCGCCGGTCACCGCGGCTCGTGCCCGGGCCACGAGCCCGGACAACCGTCCCACCAGGACCGAATCCTGCGAGGCCGATCGCACCATCGACAGGTGAGTGGAGACCCGCTGGTAGAGGTCCACGAGCTCGTCGACCTCGGCACCGGTCAACCGGCGGCGTCGTTTTACCAACTGCTCCAACCGGTCCCAGGTGGGGCGATGGGCCACGACGAACGCATCGACATCCACCCGGCAAAGCGTAGTCGGTAGCGTGTGTCGGTATGGTTTGGCAGCCCGCGCCGGTGGTGACCGGCGACGCCGTCGTCCTCGACGTGGCGATCGCCCAGTTGCCCGTGCGCACCCTGGCCGCACTGATCGACATCGTGGTCATCGCCGTCGGCTACGTGGTGGGCGTGGTGTTGTGGTCGATCACCCTGACCCAGCTCGACGAGGCGTTGTCGGCCGCGATCCTGATCATCTTCACGGTGCTGACCCTGGTGGGCTATCCGGTGCTGATGGAGACCGCGACGCGTGGCCGGTCGCTGGGCAAGATGGCGTTGGGCCTGCGAGTGGTCGCCGACGACGGCGGCCCGGAACGTTTCCGCCAGGCGATGTTCCGCGGGCTGGCCGGCTTCGTCGAGATCTGGATGCTCACCGGTGGGCCCGCCGTCATCTGCAGCCTGGTGTCGGCCAAGGGCAAACGGCTCGGCGACATCTTCGCCGGGACCGTGGTGATCAGTGAGCGCGGACCCAAGCTGAACCCGCCTCCGGTCATGCCCCCGGCGCTGGCCTGGTGGGCCGCCTCGCTGGAACTGTCGGGCCTCGGCCCCGAGCAGGCCGAGTTGGCCAGGCAATTCCTGTCGCGATCGGCTCAGCTCGATCCGCGGATACGCCATGAGATGGGGCACCGGATCTTCGGTGAGGTGGCCTCGCGCATCTCGCCACCGCCACCGCCGGGCGCGCCGGCCGAGTACGTGCTGGCAGCGGTGCTGGCCGAGCGGCACCGTCGCGCACTGGCCCGGCTGATGCCGCAAGCCCGTGCGGTGGCGTATCCGGCGGCCTATCCCGGCTATCCGCCACCACCGCCGACCAGCGGTTTCACCCCACCCAGCTAGGGTGTGGGACATCACTGTCTCATTTTGACCCGATCGTGCTACATTTTGATCCATGATCAATTCGGCATCGACGCACAGCGGGCCGCGTGAGCGCACCCGCAAGGCGATTCTCGATGCCGCGATGACGGTCCTGGCCGACAATGCGACGGCGTCGCTGAGCGATATCGCAACCGCCGCCGATGTCGGCCGCAGCACCGTGCACCGGTACTACCCGGAGCGCACCGACCTTCTGCGTGCCCTCGCCCGGCACGTCCATGAGCTCAGCAACGCCGAAATCGACCGCGCGGACCCGACTCACGGTCCCGCCGACGAGGCACTGCGCCGCGTGGTGGAAAGCCAGCTCGACCTGGGTCCGATCGTGTTGTTCGTCTACAGCGAGCCGACGATCCTGGCCGATCCCGAGCTGGCGGCCTATCTGGACACCGGCGACGAGGCGATCGTCGAGGTGCTCAACCGAGCGTCGGTCGACAGGCCCGAATATCCCCCAGGATGGGCCCGGCGGGTGTTCTGGGCGCTGCTGCTGGCCGGCTACGAAGCCGCCAAGCAGGACGGCACCCCCCGCCACCAGATCGTCGACGCCATCATGACCAGCCTGACCGCGGGCACCATTCATCTCCCGCGCGGCTGACCCCAAACTTGCTTGGAGAAACCCAATGTCCACCTGCCTCGACGGCAGCCCCGCTGTGACGCCGACCCCGAAACGCGCCTGGGTGGCGCTCGCGGTCCTGATGCTGCCGGTACTGCTGATCGCCATCGACAACACCGTCCTGGCCTTCGCCCTTCCGGCGATCGCCGAGGACTTCCGTCCCGCGGCATCCACCCAGCTATGGATCGTCGACGTCTACTCCCTGGTGCTGGCCGCGCTGCTGGTCGCCATGGGCGGGCTCGGTGACCGGTTCGGCCGGCGCCGCCTGCTGCTCATCGGCGCCACGGGCTTCGCGATCGTCTCGGCCGCCGCGGCCTTCGCGCCGAGTGCGGCCTACCTGGTCGCCGCGCGTGCGGCGCTCGGCGTCTTCGGTGCGATGCTGATGCCGTCGACGCTGTCGCTGATCCGCAACATCTTCGTCGACGCCTCCGCGCGCCGGCTCGCGATCGCCATCTGGGCCTCGTGCTTCACGGCGGGCTCGACGCTGGGCCCGATCGTCGGCGGCGCGCTGCTGCAGCATTTCCATTGGGGCTCGGTGTTCCTGGTGGCCGTGCCGATCCTGCTGCCGCTGCTGGTGCTGGGTCCCCGGCTGGTGCCGGAATCGCGTGACCCGAACCCGGGCCCGCTGGATCTGGTGAGCGTGACCCTGTCGTTCACCGCGATGCTGCCTTTCGTGTGGGCGATCAAGACTGCTGCCCACGACGGCTTCTCGGGTGGCGTCGTCGCGGCGTTCGCGATCGGCATCGCCTCCGGCGTGCTGTTCGTGCGCCGGCAGAACCGCAGTGCCACACCGATGCTCGACATGGGCCTGTTCTCCTACGCGCCGTTCAGCGCGTCGATCCTGGCGAACTTCCTGTCGATCGTCGGCCTGATCGGGTTCATCTTCTTCATCTCACAGCACCTGCAGTTGGTACTCGGCCTGTCGCCGCTGGCGGCCGGTCTGGTGACACTGCCGGGCGCGGTGGTGTCGATGATCGCCGGCCTGGCGGTGGTCAAGGCCGCCAAGCGGTTTGCGGCGGACAAACTGATGATCTTCGGCCTGGTCTTCGTCGCTGCCGGGTTCGGCTTGATCCTGGCCTTCCGTCACGATCTGTCGGTGGCCGCGGTGATCGCGTCGTTCGTGGTGCTTGAGCTGGGTGTCGGCGTCTCACAGACGGTGTCCAACGACACCATCGTGGCATCGGTGCCCGCGGCGAAAGCCGGTGCGGCGTCCGCGGTCTCGGAGACCGCCTACGAGCTGGGCGCCGTGGTGGGCACCGCGACGCTCGGCACGATCTTCACGGCGTTCTACCGCAACAACATCCAGGTGCCGGCCGGGCTGACCCCGGCGCAGGCCGCCGACGCCGGTGAGAGCATCGGCGGCGCCACCTCGGTGGCCGCGGATCTTCCCGCCGAAATCGCGCAGCGCCTGCTGGATTCGGCCCGCCTGGCGTTCGACTCCGGCATCGCGCCGACGGCGATCATCGCGGCGACGCTGGCGCTGGCGGCGGCCGGGATCGTGGCGGCCGCGTTCCGCAGGCAGGCTCAGCGGTAACGCAGACCGATCAACAGCAGTACGGCGCCGATGAACCCCGATGCGGTGCGCACGTGGTTCCAGGCCGTCCAGGTGGTGAAGTAGGCCTGCCATTCGGCGGCCGCATCGGCCAGGTCGATCTGGTCGAGGTGGTTGTTGAGCGGCACGTTGAACGCCATGGTGATCACCACGCCGAGGACGCCGAAGATCGCGCCGGCCAGCAGATACCAACTGCCCGGCCGGCCGATCTGGGCCACCGCGATCACGCCGACGATCACCGACAGCATCGCCGAACCCAACAGGAACAGCAGGAACGGTGCGTTGCTGTTGGCTTCGGCGTTCATGCCGCGCATGGCGGTGACGGCGTCGACCGGGCCGGTGCGGTCGAGGCCGCGCATCACGAAAGTGGAGAACGCGTAGAAGATTCCACCGGCGGCGGCACTGCCGAGGGCGGCGGCTGCGGTGAGGACGACGACGGGGCTGATGGTCATGGCTTCAGTCAACGATGCCGAGGTGAGACGTTCCATCGCCGAGAATCCCAATTCCATACGCGATCGTCTCGCTCGCGCCTCACACTGCCAAGATGGATCCGTGACGTTCGACGAGGTGGTGGCCGAAGCCGACGCGGCCTCGGTGGACGGCTGGGACTTCTCGTGGCTGGAGGGCCGGGCGACCGAGGCCCGGCCGTCGTGGGGCTATCAGCGCCTGATGAGCCAGAGATTGACGACCGCGTCCTCGGCGCTGGACATCCAGACCGGCGGCGGTGAGGTTCTCGCCGGCGCGGCGACGTTCCCGCCGGCCATGGCGGCCACCGAATCCTGGCCACCCAACCTCGACCGTGCGACCCGGCTGCTCGGACCCCGCGGCGTCGTCGTGGTCGCCGATCCCGACGAGCCGCCGCTGCCGTTCGCCGACGCGGCATTCGATCTTGTGCTCAGCCGGCACCCGGCCACCGTGTGGTGGGACGAGATCGCTCGCGTGCTGGCTTCGGGTGGTACCTACCTGGCCCAACATGTCGGCCCGGCAAGCGTTTTCGAGCTGACGGAGTTCTTCCTCGGCCCGCAGCCCGAGGCCCGCAGGGCCCGCGACCCGGAAACAGAGGCCGCCGCCGCGCGGACCGCCGGCCTGGACATCGTCGACCTGCGTGCCGAGCGGCTTCAGGTGGAGTTCTTCGACATCGGCGCGGTGGTGTACTTCCTGCGCAAGGTCATCTGGATCGTGCCCGGTTTCACGGTTGACACCTACCGCAACCGGCTCGCGGCGCTGCACCGGCAGATCGAGGCCGACGGTTCGTTCGTCGCGCACTCGTCGCGCCACCTGATCGAGGCGCGCAAGCCGGGCTGAGCGCTACCCTACGGTCGTGGACGCCCTGGTCGGACTGCTCGACGGGGTACGTGCGCGGGGCGCGTTCGTCCTGCGGTTGCGGATGGATCCGCCCTGGTCACTGGCCATTCGCGACGAAGCACCCCTGGCACTGATCTGTCAGACCCGCGGTGACGCGGTCATCGTCGGCGATCACAGCGGCACGTTCCGGTTGGGTGCGGGCGACGTCGCACTGACCCGCGGCACCGAAAACTATGTCTTCGCAGACGATCCGGCCACACCGCCGAGCGTCGTCATCAATCCCGGCCAGCGTTGCACGACCCTGTCCGGCGAAGATCTGCAGTTCGAGATGTCGCTGGGCCTGCGCAGCTGGGGCAACAGCGCGACCGGATCATCGGAGTCGATCGTCTGCGCCTACGAAGGGCGCAGCGAGGTCAGCGCCCGCCTGCTCGACGCGCTGCCGGCGGTGCTGGTGCTGCGAGCCGACGAGTGGGACACCCCGCTGATCGATCTGCTGTCCGTCGAAGCCGGCCGCGACGGACCCGGGCAGGAGGCCTACCTCGACCGCCTGCTCGACCTGCTGCTGATCGGCGTGCTGCGCACCTGGTTCGACCGGGACGGCAATGCTCCGTCGTGGTGGCAGGCCGAACAGGATCCCGTCGTCGGCCCCGCACTCAAATTGATCTACAACAATCCGGCACATCCCTGGACCGTTGGCAATCTTGCTGCAGCCGTGGGATGTTCGCGTGCGGTGTTCGCCCGCAGGTTCACCGATCAGGTCGGCGAACCGCCGATCGCGTTCCTCACCGGTTGGCGCCTGGCGCTCGCGGCCGACCTGCTGCGCGGCAGCGAGGCCACGATCGCCGCCGTGGCCCGGCAGGTCGGCTACTCCACACCGTTCGCATTGAGCAGCGCGTTCAAGCGGTCCTACGGGGTCAGCCCGAACGAACATCGGGCGGTGTGACCGCACCTGCGGCCCGGCGCGCAGCGAGCGCCCCGGCGATCGACGTGGTCGCGATGGTGAGCAGCGCGCCCAGCATCAGGGCCGCGGGCTCACCCGGCGCCAACAGATGCTGTTCGGTACCCAAAGTGGCGGCGGCGACCGGGACACCTAGCTGGGCGGCGGAGAACACCGCGAGGGTCGCCGGCTGACCCAGCAGCCGGCCCGCGCCGTGTGCCAGCACCGCACCGAGGCCCAGAGCCACACCGAGCCCGATGAATTCGGGATGGTCGGCGAGTTCCCGCACCTGCAGCGATGCACCCAGCCAGACGAAGAACAACGGGCCGAAGAATCCGTCGGTGATGCCGAACAACTGCCTGGCCAGCCGGCGGGGCTCCCCGATCGCCGACACCACCAGGCCCAGCGCGAAACCGGCGAGCATGATCGAGACGTGCGTGCCCAAGGCGATGGCCGACAGCCCGAACAGGAAGATCAGGCTGAACCGGAGCTCGAGCGCGAACTTGTGCTTCTCGGAATAGTGGTGCAGACGGCGGCGCAGACCCCGCGCATACGCGGCCCGCAGCACCAGGAACAGCACCCCCGCACAGCCCGCGATGACCAGCGCTCCCAGAGCCGCGCGCGGGGCGCGTTGGATGTCGATCACCAACGGCAGCAACACGATCGATGCCGCATCGGCGATCGCGATCTGAGCGGTCACGGACAGCACGGGCGGCCCCTCCAGGCGTAGCCCGTCGATGACCGGCAGGGCCAGCGCAGCAGACGACGAGGCCATCACGACGGCGTACAGCGCCGCGTGCCCGGTGCCGAACGCACGCGCGATCACCACGCCGAGCACCGCGGCCACCGCGCCCACGAAGACCGCCCGCAGCAGCGCCCTGGGGATCGCGGTACGCAGCGTGGTGTCACGCACCGGTACGTGGGTACCGACGACGAACATCACCAGGGCGAAGCCGATGTTGGCCAGCAGGGTGAAGGTCGGATCGGTGTGATCGACGATGCCGAATCCGGTTCTGCCGACCACGATCCCGGCGACGAGCTCACCGACCACCACCGGGACGCGCAACCGCGGCACCGCGGCCAGCACCGGTCCGGTCAGGCCGATGACCGCGACCAGCGCCAATGTGTCGAACCCGAACCCGGCCACCTCAGCCCGTCACGCCTGCCAGGACACCAGATGGCACGGTATCGGGGTGTTCTCGTCGGTGACGTAGCTCGCGCACACCCGGTGATAGCCGTCGGCGATCTGTAGCCGCACCCCGCCGACCGCCTGGCCGCGCACCAACAGGATCGGCGACAGCCGCTTGCCGGCGCTGATCTTCGACAGGTCGTCGCGGACGTGGGCGTTGGTTTCTGGCAGCAACGGCAGTCCGGCGGCCCGCAGGATGTCTTTTGCCTTGCGGTACACCACCTCCGCCGTCTTGAGCGCCGCCACCGTATCGGCCACAGCGCCGGGCTCGGCGATCAGGCCGAGGTAGTCGGCGGCGGCGTCATAGTCGTGCCCCTCGGGAGAATCGAGCCACTTCACGGCCATCCGCACACATTAGGCGCTGATCCAGTTCCCGTGGAACCCGTACGGCACCCGTCGCGGCAGTTTGATGGTGGCGACAGGCTTTCCGCCGAAGTCCGACGCATCCACGATCACGAGGTCGCTGCCGTCGCGCTCGGGGTTGTAGACGTAGCCCAGGTACCACCCGTTGGTCTCGTCGGCCGGACCCGTCCCGGGGACGAAGACGGCTTCCCCGGGCCCGCCTGATCCGAGTTCGTGGCGAACACCGGCACCGCTGGTCAGGTCGTAACGGATCCACGCGTTGTCCGCGACGGACACCGAGTACCGGGCCGGTAGGCCGGCCAGCCGGTCGTCGATGCGGGGGAACTCCACCCCGAGACCGTCGAGCTGACGTTCGCGGACCGTCCCGGTGGCCAGGTCGATCCGCCATTCCCACAGCACGCCCTCGACGTCGAACCCGCCATCGTTGCGCCAGAGCTCCGGATAGCGAACGGCCTGCAGCACAATCGAATTGCCGTCGTCATGGGCGTTGGCGACGTGGAACACGTAGCACGGGTCGATGTCGAACCAGCGGATCGGCGCGTCGGGGTCGTCGCGGCGCAGCACACCGAACCGGGCGCCGTAGTCATCGCTCCAGCGGTAGGGCATGTCACCTTCACCCTTGACCGCGATGTCCAGGTCGAACACCACGGGCAGGTCCATGAAGATCACATGGCCCGCGGTCATCGCGAAGTCGTGCATCATGGTGTGCGCCTTGACATCCACCGGCCGGTTGATGGTCAGCTCACCGTTGGCGTCGGCGCGGTGATAGGTGACGTAGGGCTCGAGGATGCTGCCGTATCCGAAGAAGTGCAGTTCCCCGGTCGTAGGGCAGATCTTGGGATGCGCGGTCATCGAGTCGACCAGTTTCCCGCCGAAGTCGTAGGCGCCCACGGTCTCCAGGTCGTCGGTGATCTCGTAGGGCAGCGAGGACTCCACGAGCGCCAGGGTCTTGCCCGCGTGGTTGACGACGTGGGTGTTGGCGACCGCGGACCGCAGGTTGCGCGTGCCGTCGGCGTTGTACAGCGGGAAGTCCTTGACGAAGCTGTCGGTGCGGACCCAGCGGTTGCGGTACCACTTGGCCGCACCGTTCTCGATGCGGATGCCGTGGATCATTCCGTCGCCGGTGAACCAGTGTTCGGTCGCCTGGCGCGGGTTCGGGCCGTTGCGCAGGTACCAGCCGTCGAGTTCGGCGGGGATGGCCCCGTCGACGGGCAGGTCGTACTCGGTGAGTTCGTCGGCAACGGGTGCGTAGTTGCCGCGCCGGAAGAAGTCGGTTTCGCCGATGGGCAGGGCTGAGGTCATGCACTCAACGGTGACATTCCACAACTGACATGTCAATAGTGGACGGTAGACTGATGGAATGAGTCTGCGCATGGCGGCACTTGGCCTGTTGGCACAGCACCCCGGCAGCGGGTACGACCTGCTCAAACGGTTCGAGAAATCGATGGCGAACGTCTGGCCCGCCACCCAGAGCCAGCTGTACGGCGAGCTCAACAAGCTGGCCGCCGCCGGCCTGATCGAGGTGTCGGCAATCGGCCCCCGCGGCCGCAAGGAGTACCGGATCACCCCGGCCGGCCGCACCGAACTGCAGCGCTGGATCACCAATCCCGCCGACGACCCGCCCGAGCGCAGCGCCGGGCTGCTACGGGTGTTCCTGCTGGGCGAACTGCCCCGCGACCAGGCCCGCGAGCACCTGGCAGCACTGGCCGCGCACGCCGACTCCGAAGTGGCGCGCCTCAAGGAACTGGAGTCCTCCATCCCCTGGTCCGACACCGACGAGGACCTCTATGGCCACGCAGCCTTGGAGTACGGCCTGCGTTTCAACGCCATGCAGGCCGAGTGGGCACATCGACTCACGAAGGCTATCGACAACCGATAGATTCCGATATATCGTTGACGCATCGGAAGCGCCAAACGATGCTTCCTCCCCGACAACGAAGGATTAACTTCAATGACCCACCCATTCAATTCACAAAACGGCGGCTTCGGATTCGTTCCACTCGGCCGCGAAGAGGCCCGCATCATGTTCCGCCAGGCCCGACAGGCCCGCCGGGACATGCGCGAGCAGATGCGCGCACAGGCGGACGCGACCCGTGAGCACGGCGTCGACGCCACCTGCCAGACCGGCTTCGGCGGCCCAGGATTCGGCGGCCCGGGCTTCGGGCCCGGTCGCGGCTTCGAATTCGGTTTCGAGCCGCGCGGCGGCTTCGGCTTCGGATTCGGCGGACCCCGGGGGCGGGGTGGCCGCGGCGGACGCCGCGGTCGACGCGGCGACGTGCGTGCCGCCATCCTGACCTTGCTGGCCGAACGGCCCATGCACGGCTACGAGATGACGCAGGAGATCGCCACCCGCAGTCACAACCTGTGGAAGCCCAGCCCCGGCTCGGTGTACCCGACCCTGCAACTGCTCGTCGACGAAGGTCTGATCACCCCGACCGAAACCGAGGGCAGCAAGAAGACTTTCGAGCTGACCGAGGAAGGCCGCCAGGCCGCAGCCGGAATCGAGACCGCGCCCTGGGACCAGATCACAGAGGACGCCGATCCCGCTGCCATGAACCTCCGCGGCGCCCTCGGCCAGCTGATGGCCGCCGTCGGGCAGTCGAGCTTCACTGCCAGCGAGGATCAGCAACAGCGCATCCTCGACATCGTCAACAACGCCCGCCGTGAGGTCTACCAGGTCCTCGGCGAGGAGTAACGGCCCGTAGGCTGCGTTTGTGAACAGCCTCGTGACAACCATCGCGCCGGCCGTCGTCGCAGTCTTGACCGCGGCCGGCGCGGTCATCGGACTCCAATTCCGTGATGTCGATTCCTACGAGCGCCGGCGCAACATCTGGCAGTGGCTCCTGGTCCTGCTCGCCGCCGCCGCGACATTAGGGGCCGTCGGATCGGCCTCCGGTGTGGGAAGCATCGTCGAGGCCACCATCATGACGGTGGTCGGCGTGGCCGCCGTCGTCCTCGCGCACGTGCTGTGGCGGCGGCGTGTTCCCGACGCCGAACCCCGTAACGTCGCGATCGCCACTGCCGCCGCCGCGTGCGCGGTCCTGGTCATCGTCGGCGTGACCACACTGACCTACACCGGGAACAAGGGCTGCCGTCAGGCCGATCCGCTCGTGCAGTCCAGCCGCGCGAGTTCGGGCGCTCTCATGCCGACGATCGAGGCCAACCAGGGTCCGACGGTCGGCGACTTCACCGACTGGGCCAAGATCATCCGCGAGCAGGCCGATCAGGTGACCGACGGCGACGTCGCGCAGCACGCGCACCGAATGGGCGAGCTGGCAGGACAGATCGCCGAGTCGGTCAGGAGCAACGACAAGGCCCAGCACGCGCTGCTCGGCAAGGAGTACTACGACGAACTCGGGGCGATCCTGAAGAAGTGCCAGATCCAGGTGACCCGCTAGATCTCGACCCAATCCAGGGTTCGTGAAACCGCCTTGCGCCAGCCGGCGTAACCCGCGGAACGCTGCTCGTCATCCCATTGCGGGCTCCACCGCTGGCCCTCCTGCCAGTTCGCCCGCAGGTCGTCGGCACTCTCCCAGAACCCGACCGCGAGCCCGGCCGCGTACGCCGCGCCCAGTGCCGTGGTCTCGGCCACCACGGGCTTGACCACCTCGACTCCCAGCACGTCAGCCTGGATCTGCATGCACAGCGCATTGGCGGTGATACCGCCGTCCACCTTCAGAACCTCAAGGTGCACACCGGAATCGGCTTCCATGGCCTCGACCACGTCGCGGCTCTGGTAGCAGATCGCCTCCAGGGTGGCCCGCGCCAGGTGAGCGTTGGTGTTGAAGCGCGACAGGCCGACGATGACGCCTCGCGCGTCGGAGCGCCAGTAGGGAGCGAACAGCCCGGAGAACGCCGGCACGAAGTAGACGCCGCCGTTGTCGGCCACCTGCCTGGCCAGCGCCTCGCTCTGCGCGGCACCGCTGATGATGCCCAGCTGATCGCGCAGCCACTGCACCGCCGAGCCCGTCACCGCAATCGAACCCTCAAGGGCGTAAACCGGTTTCGCGTCACCGAACTGGTAGCACACCGTGGTGAGCAGCCCGTTCTCCGAACGCACGATCTTCTCGCCCGTATTGAGCAGCAGGAAATTGCCTGTGCCGTAAGTGTTCTTGGCCTCACCGGGCTCCAGGCACACCTGCCCCACCATCGCGGCCTGCTGATCGCCGAGGATTCCGGTGACCGGCACCTGCCCGGCCAGGGGACCATCGTCGCGGGTGATCCCGTACGAGGCCGGGTACGACGACGGCTTGATCTCGGGCAGCATCTGCCGCGGAATCGAGAAGAAGGACAACAGTTCGTCGTCCCAGTCCAGGGTTTCCAGGTTCATCAACATGGTGCGGCTGGCGTTGGTGACGTCGGTGACGTGCACGCCGCCGCGGTAACCACCGGTGAGGTTCCAGGTCACCCAGCTGTCGGGCGTACCGAAGATCGCGTCACCGTTCTCCGCGTCGCGCCGGACCCCCTCGACGTTGTCCAGGATCCACTGGATCTTGCCGCCCGAGAAGTACGTCGCGGGCGGTAGCCCCGCCTTGCGGCGGATCACGTCACCGCGGCCGTCGCGGTCCAGGGCCGCGGCGATGCGGTCGGTGCGGGTGTCCTGCCAGACGATCGCGTTGTGGTACGGCCGCCCGGTGTGGCGGTTCCAGACCAGCGTGGTCTCCCGCTGATTCGTGATGCCCAGCGCGGCGAGGTCCCCGGCCACCAGGTTGGTCTTGTTCAGCGCGGTCATGATCGCCGCGGAGGTGCGTTCCCAGATCTCGACCGGGTTGTGTTCCACCCACCCCGCCTTGGGCAGGATCTGCTGGTGCTCGAGCTGATGGCGCCCCACCTCGGCACCGGCGTGATCGAAGATCATGCATCGGGTGCTGGTGGTGCCCTGGTCGATTGCAGCTACGAAGTCCGCGGACATTCGTACATGATGGCTTACATGGCTCCCGACCCCTCAGATATCGACCGGATGCCACGGGGCGGGTTCCGCGCGTCGTGCCTGGACCGGCTGCTCGAGACCGACCGGCCGGAGTACCTGGACCGGGACGATGTCGACACCTCTGTGAAGAACCAGGTGATCGGGGCGCTGGACTGGACCGGCCGGTTCTTCAAGAACCATCAGCGCTTCGCCGCGATCGCGCTCGATCTGGTCGCCGAGGTTCCCGATCCCCGAATCCTGGAGTTGGGCGCCGGGCACGGCGGGGTGTCTCGCCAACTGCTGGCCGACCATCCATCGGCACGGGTCACCGTCACCGACGTCGACCCGGAATCGGTGGCCCGCATCGCCGCGGGTGACCTGGGCAGCCATCCCCGCGCCGAGGTCCGCCAGATGGACGCCACTGCGATCGACGCCGCCGACGGCAGCTACGACCTGGCCCTGTTCGCGTTGTCGTTCCACCACCTGCGCCCGGCTCAGGCCGCGCGGGTGTTCGCCGAGGGCACCCGGGTTGCCGACACTCTCTTGATCATCGACCTGCCGCGCCCGCCTGCCCCGCTGCACCTGCTGCGCCTGGCAACGATGCTGCCCGCGGCGGTGGTGCTCCCGTTCGCGCACGACGGTGTCATCAGCTCACTGCGCAGCTACAGCCCCTCGGCATTGCGCAGCCTTGCCCGCCACGCCGACCCGTCGATCGAGCTCAAGCTGCGCAGCGGACTGAACCTGCCCCAGATCGTCATCGCCAGACGCGCACGGTGAATCTCCTCAGGCGCGTCGTTTGACCTGTGGCGCCACCGCGAAGAAATCTGCCACGGTGGAAGCCAGCTCCAGGAAGGCCTGCCGCGTCGGCCCGCCGAGGAAGCCGAGGTCCACTTCGGCGCCCTCGGCGAGGTGGTCGTCGAATGGGATCACGTGCAATGCCCGCACCCTGGGCAGGAAATGGTTGGACAGCTGCCCCATGTCGAGCCCGAGCGCGCCCGGCCTCGATGCGCTGACCACCACGACCGCCTTCGGCACCAGGCGTGAATAGCCATTGCGCTCAAGCCAATCCAATGTGGCGAGCGCGCTTCGCGCCGAATCGATGGCAGGCGAGGCCACGATCACGATCGCGTCCGCAGCATCCAGCACGCCCGCCATCGCCGAGTGCACCAGCCCGGTGCCGCAGTCGGTCAGGATGATGTTGTAGAAGCGCTGCAACACACTCAGCACGCCGCGATAGTCATACTCCGAGAAGGCTTCTGAGGTGGCCGGGTCCCGCTCGGACGCGAGGATCTCGAGGCGGCTCGTACTCTGAGAGGTGTGCCGGCGGATGTCGGAGTAGCGGGATATGCCGTCGTCGAGGAGCACGTCGCGCACCGTGGAAGCGCATTCGTTGGGCCCGCGCTGGGCCAGCGTGCCGAAGTCGGGGTTGGCGTCCACCGCGATCACCCGGTCCCCGCGGGTCGCCGCCAGCGTGGCTCCCAGGCCGACGGTGGTGGTGGTCTTGCCGACCCCGCCCTTCTGGGACAGCAGGGCGATGTTGAACGGACCGCCGACCACCGGCTGGTTGACCCTGTCGATGAGCGACTTTCGGCTGGCCTCCTGCTCGGAGACTCCCGGGTTGATGCCGGTGGCCCGGTAAACAGCCTTGCGCCAGCCAGATTTCGGGGTGGGCGCAGCACGGATCAGCCCCAGATCGCCGTTGCTCGGCACCACCGAGGCAGGGTGGCTCGTCGCGGCTTCCGGCTTGCTGGACGTGAACGGAGTCTGCTCCGGCGGCCCGAGCGGGAGCCGCTCGTCGTCGCGATCGGTCATCGCTGCTTCCTTTCGGTCAACTCGAGGCCGTCATGCCGAGCACCTGCTTGAGTGCCGCCCGCATGTCGGCCGGCTCGATCCGCATCAGTTGCGCCTCGTCGAGTTCCGCCAGGTTCGTACCGTGGATCTCGCTGAGCCGGTACTCGCGCTCCTCCTCGGCCGCCTCGATCACGTTGCGCACGAACCGGCCGTTGCCGGCGAGGTCGATGCCGGGGCGCAGTTGTCCCGTCGAGTCGAGGGCCTCGCTCTGGCACAGCGTGACGCACGAGCTGACGAGTTCCTCGTGGGCGGCCTCCGACAGTTCCGAATCCCTGGTGCGGGCCACCAGCTTTCCGATGTCCCCGAGTTCCTGGGGACCGTACGAGCCGAACCGTATCCGCTTGGTGAACCGTGACGCCAGACCGTCATTGGAGGCCAGGAAGCGATCGATCTCGGCGTCGTACCCGGCGATGATCACGACCAGGCGGTCGCGATCGTTCTCCATGCGAGCCAGCAAGGTGTCGACTGCCTCACGACCGAAGGCGTCGCCGCCGGACAGCCCGGTCTGGATCAGCGTGTAGGCCTCGTCGATGAACAGCACCCCGTCCATCGCCGAGTCGATCAGCGCGGTCGTCTTGATCGCCGTGCTGCCGAGATGCTGGCCGACGAAATCGTGACGCTTGGCCTCCACGATGTTCGGTGTCCGGAGCAACCCCAGCCCGCAGTAGGTCTGGGCGACCACCCGGGCGATCGTGGTCTTGCCGGTCCCGGGTGGGCCGGTGAACGCCAGGTGCAGGCTGCGCGCCGCCGAGCTGAGCCCCTTGTCTCCGCGAACCTTTGCCAGCATCGCCGCCGACTTCAGTTTGGCAACTTGAAGTTTGACCTCTGACAGGCCGATCTGCCGATCCAGTTCCTCCTGCGCGGCCCGCAGGTATTCGTTGCCGCGCTCCGACAGATCGTCGGCCAGCAGGTCTTCTGCCGACGGCACACTGGCCGGGTCCCACCGGTCGGAGCGCGAGTCGACGATCTCCTTAGAGGTGATCACCAGGCGGTACTTCGGATCGGCCAGCGCGGCGGCGTTCGCCTCGAATCCCGGGTCCTCGCTGTAGATACGCTCGAAGATCACCCGGGCGTCCTGCTCCTCGCCCATCTCCCGCAGGGTCAGTCCCTTGCAGAACTCCGCAGCCCGCCGAGCCCCGGGTACCGGGCCCTCGATCGCCCGGTCGAGCCGGCGGATGCCTTCTCCGAACAGTCCCATCTGCGCGCACGCCGACCCGACCATCAGATCGGCTCCGGCACCGATATAGCTGTCGGTGAAGGATCCCGAACTGCTCAACGCACTCAATACGTCAGGCCAGCGCTGCGTGGTGAAGTGCAGTACGCCGCGGATGTACGCACAGATCTCACCGGTGTCGCCATCCGCCGGCGTTGTGGTCTGTTCCAGCTTGTCGAGAACCTGCTCGGCTTCGTCGAAATCCTTGGCCTGAATCATGCTGGCCGCGTATGCGAGCCACATCTCGGTCTTGCTGCTCAACGGGTAGTCGAGGTACAGGCCGGTCTGGAAGCGTCCGCTCAACGCTCGTTGCGGCAGCCCGAGTCGGCGCTGCTCGCGAAACAATGAGAGTGTGCTGGTTCGGTACAGGTGGTAGATGACCTCGGGACTGGTGTCACCG
This sequence comes from Mycobacterium sp. 134, assembly GCF_048282715.1. Classification (NCBI taxonomy): domain Bacteria; kingdom Bacillati; phylum Actinomycetota; class Actinomycetes; order Mycobacteriales; family Mycobacteriaceae; genus Mycobacterium; species Mycobacterium sp. 134. The sequence continues at coordinate 520,523 of NZ_JBLVUN010000008.1, read as the reverse complement.
GTGGCCGCACGGCCCAACCACGCATCGCACATGTCCGGGTCGTACTCGGTGGCCCGGCGGAACGCCAGTGCCGCGTACTGCAGGTCGCGCTCGGTCTCCAACCCGTCGATGGGAATGCCGAGCGACAGCACCCCGGCATCGAAAACCCGCTGCGCATCGGTAGATCCACTCATCGGAGGTGACACATCTCCTCACTGCACGGTCAGCCGCGATTCGCCCGCGAGTGTACTAAGTTGAGCAGAATGGCACAGCCGGTGCAGTCACCGGGCGGAACGATTTCGGTGCACACGACCGAACGGGGTCTGCCCGTCGCTCTTCGACTCGACCCCGTCGAGTTGAAGAAACCGCCTGCGCAACTAGCCGATGAGATCATGGCGCTGTGCCGCTTGTCGGCGGCCCGCGCCCAGGTCGACCGCAGGCGGGAGCTGGCCGAAAAGGGTTACGGCACATCGGTCATCGACCCGCTGCGGCTGGCGACCGAAGACGAATTGGCCCGTGCCGAGGACGAGGTCCTCGGTGACGAGGAGGACCTTCCGCCGACCTGGGGCAGGTCGGTATGACCAGTCTCGCCGACTCCCTCCTCGCCCGCATCCGTAAGCAGCGTGACCTGGTGCAAGCCATGGACGAGCACTGCCAATCGATTTCGGCGCGCGTCACCAGCCGTGACGGGAACGTCAGTGCCGAGGTCGACGGGCTGGGATCGATGACCGGGCTCTGGCTCGGGCCCGGCGCACACAAGCTGGGCGCCGATGTGCTTGCCAAGCTCATCGTCGAAACCGCCAGCGCCGCTGCACAGGTCGCATCGGCACGGCAGCAGTACCTCACCGAAGAGTTTGCCCAGCGCATGCAGGAACTCGGCCAGGCGCCGCTGACCCGTTGGGACGGCGGCTCTTTCGAACCCGAGCGTCAATAACCGCCGGGCAAACCAGTTGCGCGGACGGGATGACGACTGCGCCGCAGTTCAGGGCGCCCAAGAATTGCTTATCCAGCAATTTTTGCCGTTGCACTAATTACCAGTACGAACGATCTACACGTGTAATTCGCACAAAATTCAGTTAGCTGCGGCCGGTCAACGCCGCTATAGTTTATTGGTCTCGTGCCCACACAACCCCCGCTTCCAGCCGGAAAGGTATTAGCACGATGAGCGACATTTTCGCCGCCCAACCTTCGGGAATGGCCACCTTTTCCGCTGCAAACGAAGCAGTCGGCTCCGCGATAACCACAGTCGGTTCTGCCGACTCGGCGGCGATGCTCATGTCCGCAGCGGCCGCGCTCGGCCCGATCGGAGCGGTCTACCTCGCCGCCTTCGGACCAGCTCAGGCCAACAATCTGGCAGGGACACTGTTGGTCGGCGGGGTGCACGCCGCCACAGGTGCCGCCACTGAAATGTCGCGGTCCGCCGTGCTGTCCAACGACGACGCCTAGGCCTGACGCGATATGCCGACAGTTTTGCCTCCCCGCCCGGTGACCCCGGTAGGTCAGCTAGCTCAACAGGTTCCCGGCTACGACGCAACCCCGGTTATCGCTGCTCAAGAACAGAATCTGCAAGATTTTCTGAATTTGCCAGTGCGACAAATTCTTGAGCGCCTGGGTTTGCCACCAATTGCCGATCAAAAGCCCGCGGAAGAACCGCCGCCCGAGGGCCAACCCGAGCAGCAGCCGCCGGCCAATCCGATGGACCCGAGTGCGTTGATCAGTCCCGTCACCGATGCGCTGAGCAGTTTGGGCAGCGGCTTGTTCGAGGGCGTCGATCCGACGACGATGTTGCAGTCCATCTCCAAGATGTTCGACTCCACCGGCGGGTCCATGTCCAAGTCGGTCAGTTCGGCAGGCGACGCGTGGCAAGGTGCCTCCGGTACGGCCGCGGCGACCAAGACCACCGCCGCAATTTCCGACGGCGCTGAGGTCGGAGCCCAATCCGATGCGCTCAGGACCAGTTTGTCCGCGGCAGCAACCAACGTCGGCCAGGCTCGGGTCCGGCTCATCGAGATCATCACCGAATTCGCCGCGACGATCGCGGCCATCGGACCCATGATCATCTTTCCGTGGGGCTGGGCAGCCGCAATCGCCGCCGCCAACAAGGCAATTGCCACCACGGCCGAGGTGATGACGGAACTGCAGACTTCGCTGGCCACCCAGGCAGCTCAGGTCACCACAGCCGGTGCACCGGTGGGCATCACCGCTGCACCCGAGGGTGCCTCGTCGCTGGCCGGCCTGGCCTCGCTGATGCCGATGGCGATGAAGGGCGCCGAGGCCGGGGTGCAAGCCGGGACCGGTGCGGCGTCGGCGGCCAGTCAGGCCGCCGCGAATCCCGCCATCGATCCATTGGACCCGGCCGCTGCCGATGCGGCCGAGGCCGAAGGCGGCCCACCGATCGCGGGCGCGGGAATGGGCGCAGGCGGCGGTGGCGGTGGCGGTGGGATCGGCAGCGGCGCACTGGCACCGCGCTCACTACCCATGGCATCAATGCTTCAAGCGGAAAGCGCAAGTGCCCCAGCACAATCAGCTGCACCGCGAATGGGGGGCGCCGGTGCACCGGGCATGATGGGCGGCGCACCCATGGGGGCGATGGGCGCCGGGCAGGGCGCGAACGCCTCATCGAGCAACAACCACACCTCGGCATCGTTCCTGCACACCACCGACCAAGGCAGCGAGATCGTCGGCGATCTCGGTACCGCGGCACCCCCGGTCCTCGGGGAAGCCGACCCGTATCAGACCCCGGACGTCGAACTCCGGATCTAACCAACCCGACAAGGAGAACCGTCATGGCCGACAACGCCGGTATGTCCATCCAGCCCGGAGAGGTCCAGGAGATCAGCCGTCAACTCGACGAGCTCGCCAACCGGGTCCAGCGGGTGATGACCGACGAGGCGCCCAACCTCACGGTGACGCCATCCGCCCGCGATGAAGTGTCGCAACGAATCGCCCAGACCCTCAACGAGGTACACACCTCGTTCGGTACGTCCACAGACCAGGGCATGACCGAGGTTCACGAGGTGGCGGCGACGCTGCGTGGCCATTCGTCCAACATCGCGGCCTCCGAGGACTTCGCCGGCTGATATCGCCACGACCATTCGAGTTCTGTCGACGAGGGGAGGTTTCCGGGCGTGGGGTTCACCGACGTTGCGTGGGAGTCGCGCAGCACCGAACAGCTGGCTCGCGACCTCACCGAGGGGCCCGGTCCGGCGTCGGTCGGCGGAGCCGGTGCGGCCTGGATCCGGGTTGCCAACGAATTGGCAAACATCTCTGTTGATTTCGACAAGCTTGTGGCGCGCCTCCGGACTGTCTGGGACAGCCAGGCCTCCGACGCCGCAGCACAGCGCCTGGAAGAGTTCGGTAAGTGGCTGCAGGCGATCAGCCTCAGCGCAGCCGGCAACGGACAGCGTGCTGAGGAAGCTGCAGTTGCCAACACCGTGGCAGTGCTGGCGATGCCCAGCGTGTCAGAGGCGATCGAGACGAAGACCGCACAGGACATGATGGCCTCGCTGGCGGCTTACAACGGGGCCGTGCTGACCGGAACGTTCGCCGAGTTCGACGCGGCCGCCACCGCCGACGCGGCCAACGCTGCCGCCGTCATGCAGCAGTATGAGGAGGCCGCTGCTCCCCTGGCCCAGCCGTGGGAACAGCCCGTGCCTCCCGAGGTGTCAAAAGGCAACGCACTCAAGGCTGAACAGGGTGCCGACAGTGCAGCAGGCGCCGGCGGTGGGGCCGCCGGCGGCGTCGCGTCGGTGCCCCCTCCGCCGCTGGCACCCATGTTCGCACCGGGCATCAAGTCGAGCGGCGACCCGAAGGCGCTGCAGAAGACCGGGTTCGCCGGCGGGGGCGGCGGTGGATCGGGCACCGGGATGAGTGGTGCCCCCTATGCGCCGATGGCTGCGATGGGCCGCGGCGACCAGAACCGCGACTACGAATCCGTCCAGCCTGCGGCGGCTCTGGACGGGGCGGGTGAACCAGGTGCGGGGGTGTCCGACGCAGGGCAGGCCTGGCTGCCGGCCGCGCAGCAGAACGATGCGCCGTTCATGGTGTCGAATGTCAGTTGGGGTCCCGATACCGCGGTGTTCGACGAACTCGCCGCTCCCGAGGTGCCCGCTGGTGAAGGTTTCGCCGATGAACCGGAGCGCACTCTCGAGCAGGTGGACAACCGCTGGGTCACTCCTCCTGTGATCGGCGTCGACCGGGGGCTCAACTTATGACGGCGTCGCTCGCTGGACAGTTCGTCGTCACCGACGACGAACTGCATGTTCTGGCAGCACGTCTCGGTGTCCAGGCGATGCCGTTGGTGCTGGACCTGCGACCGCGGCACCCTACCGAGACTGCCCGCGCCGAGGCGCTCTGGCAGGCCACCCGGAGCCTCACCGAGCGCGGCCTCCTGACGGCCGGGGAGGTGAGCGCGGAACTGTCTGCGGTGGTGCAGTCGCTGCAGCGGCCCGACCGTGAGCTGGCCATGCGCCTGGTGACCCCCGATGGTTTGGCCCGTGTCACAGTCGTGCTGGATGGCACGCAATGCATTTCGGCCTGCCGGGTGGGTGACGCGATCACGGTGGAGACGATCGACGACGGTGCGAACCTGTCCAGCGCGGCGGGCGCCCTGCTGCGTCGGCTTCCGGCATCTGCACCCGCGGAGATCAGTCCGGTCGGCGCTCCGCTCACCGAGGTCAGCCAGGCACTGTCTGATACCCATGACGCCACGGTGTTGTCCGACCGGATCCGGGCGCTCGGAGCCGATCCCCGCTCCGCGATGACGCTGGGTTCGGCGCTGGCGGCGCGGTTGGCGTTCGCCGAGATCGTCTACTACGCACTCGATGACGACGTCGACCGAATCTCGCGGTCCGCCGGGGCGGTCGGCATCTTCTACACCAAGCGCGGACGGATCGTGGGCGCGCCCAGTGCATCGCCCAGCGGCCAGTTGTGGACCACCCTCAAGCCGGGATCGGACCACACGATCAAGCAGGCCGTCGGCCAACTTGTCGAGCTGTCCGGCTACAGATGGGGGGACTGCTAGATCCGCTCCGTGTTCACTAGCGAATTCTCAACCACCGTCCGGCGATTCGCGCCGGGTATGACAAAGAGAGGTACGGCATGACGCTTCATCTGACGCCCGCGGAAGCTCAGCAAAAGATCGAGAACATCGACAAACAGATGATGGATGTCCGGCGGCTGGCAGCCCAGATCCTGGACCAGACCGAGTCCATGACGGCCAGTTCCTGGACGGGCGGCAAGGCGGCGAAGTTTCGCGGCATCATGACGCAGCACCACGAAGACTTCAACTACGTCATCAACAACCTGCAGCAGATCGTCGACAAGGGAAAGTCCGACATCAACACACTTGTCACCCACGACGCCGATTAGAGATCGAAAGGTTTGATCAATGGATACGGATAACATTCGGTACCAGTACGGAGCCAACTACGCGTCCCTGGACGACATTCAGGGAGCGACCAACAACGCGCAGGCCATGCGTGAGGAAGTCAGCCAGGTTTTCGCCGCGCTGCAGGGCGTGTACGAGGGCCAGGCCGCAGAGACGCTGAACCAGAAGCAGATTCAGATCCTGCAGCAGATGGACGCGATCCTCAACGAGATCACTCAGACCCGGACCGGGGGCAATCAATCTCAGGAAGACGCCGCGGCGCTCGACGCCCACCTTGCCGGCGGCTTCTAGGGCGCCAGTATCGTCGGCGGGCTCGGTTGTCGGCTTCATCGCGACCGAGCCCGCTTACGCGTCCGGTGCGGGCTGTCAGAGAGAAAGGGGCTCAGCATGATCACTGATGAGGTAGCCCCGCTTCGCCATGGGCTCGAGCCGTGGTTCATGAGCGGTTTCGAGTTCCGTTGCATCTGGGAGGCACTCGGCCTCGACCGCCTGCCGTCCCCATTGTCCTACCGCCACCGCGGACCGACGTTCATGTCCGAGGTGGCGGCCGACCGCCGTGAGGCGCTCGCCCGGTTGCGCGCCGGACTGAACCCGAATCGGGTTCGTATCCTTGAGGCTTTGCGGTACCCGGCATACCTCCTGCAGGGATTCGGCCAGATCGAGACCGGCCAGGTCTACCGATTGCTCGGGGTGATCGGCACGACGGGTTACTGCGCGGTCATCACCCAGGATCCGAGCGAGCAGCTCATCTTCGGCGAAGACGTTCAGATCATCGGCTGTGTGAACATCGACTTTCCTCAGGTCGTCCTGGAGGCGCTCCCTGCCTACAAGCCCGGTACCCGGCCCCGCAAGGAAGAACTGCTCGAGGACGAGACCCCGACCTCGGCGCTTCGGGACACGAAGATCACCGGATCGATTCTGCTCAGCGGTTCGCCCGAGTTCACGATGGACTATCAGCTGCTCAACCCCGACCACCTGACCGTGATCAACATCGCCGACGACGGTGCGTACGTGGTGAACGAGGGCACGAAGTCATTTCAGATCATCCCGGCGACGGTGCCCAATCTCATGCAGGTCTTCAAGAAGGTCGAGAAACGGCAAGCAGAAGCATTGGCGGAGAAGCTCTCCGCCGAGAAGTCGGACCGGGATTTCGATGCCCTACCTTGACGCCGTCTCCGTCTACGTGCCTGCGGGTACGGACAGTCAAGGCCGCCCGAAACATCTCGCGACCGCCGCTTCCGAGATGCAGTCGGTCCACGAGATGGTGGAACTTGCCGGTCGTCAGATCGACGAGTCCGCGTTGTCCGCGGCGGCGGACAGCATGGCCGCCTCCTTCCATTGCGGCACCCTCTATCAGGGCGAACATTTCTGGCCGATACAGAATTCACTGCAGCAGTCCCTGCTGGGCAGAACGTCGGCCGGATCCGCCACAGAGATCCGCCAGTTCTGCTCCGGTGGGCTGTATGGCGTGATGCTCGCCGACGCGGTGCTGCAGGCTGGTTGGGCCGGCGACTACGCCATGGTGACGGGCGGTGACAGCATCTTCTATTTCGACCGGCATGAGTATGCCGCCAGCCCGGCCACCGAGGGTTCGCTGCTGGGCGACAGCGGTTTCTGCGCGCTTCTGAACCGCGAACACGGGTTCGCCCGAGTGGTGTCCGCCGCAGCACGCTCCCACAATCCGTCTGCCGGCATGATGCACGGCAGGGCCGACGGCGCCATCGACGATCCGAAGTTTCCGACCTTGGCGGACTGGATCACCCGGTGGGAAGACTATGACCGACGCGGTCCCGGGACGGTACGAGACAACGCGATAGCCAGTTTCCGGGTGGCCGTCCAAACCGTGACCGAATGCTATGAGCGCGCGGGCGTGCAGCCGGACGACATCGATTGGTTCGCCCCATCGTTCATCGAGCCGAGCTACGTCACGGACATGCTGGCCAAGCAGACCTTCCTGCGACCCACATCCGGTCTGTATTCCTTCGCCGCACAATTCGGTCATCTGACCGTCTCGGATTTCGGCGTGAATCTCGCCTATCTGATGAACAACAAGATCGCCAAGGTGGGCGACCTGGTGCTGCTGTTCGCCGCCGGGAATTTCGTCAACTGCGCCGCGGTGCTCCTGCGTATCGAGAAAGAGGTGACTCTCCCATTCAATATGCCGGCGTGACACCGCGATTCACATGAACCACCACCGCAGAGGAGAAGACTGATGACCAACCCGTGGGGCGGCCTGGACGCCGACACCGTGAACAAGAAGCTCTACCTCGACCCGACCGTCATCTCAGAGGTCAACAGGGTCTTCGAACCGTACGAGGAGAGCCTCGAAACCCTCATCGGCGATTCCCTCGACGAGACCACGGGATACTTCGGCACGCCGGAAAACCCGCTGGCAGTTCTGGTTCAGAAAGTCTTCGATGCCCGCGGCAAGGAATTGACCGATTACCTGAAAGAGCAGTTGTCGCAGACGCAGGGATTTGTGAAGACTGCCCGGGATGCGGCGGAGGCCATGCGGACCTCCGAGAACGACTAGTCACAGCACCAACAAGCAGCTTGGGGACATCATGAGTGGCTTCGGGAATCACCTCGGCGCAACGATGGGTACAGCCACAAACGAAGAAGGCGACAGCCAGAGCGTCTATGACAGTGCGTTCGTCACCAACTCCTATTTCCCCAAACGGGCCGCGCTGATCGGCGACGACGGCAAGTTCGTCCAGTTGGACTCGGATCTGCAGGACGAGAACAAGGTCGCCAAATACCAGCCGAACAGCGCCCTTCTCGGCGAAGTCCCCGGATTGATATCGGACAACAGCACGTACCTGGAGGTACAGGACAAACTCTCCGGCCCCGAGTCCCTGAACTGGGAGGGCAAGTCCTTCATCTTCATGCGCAAGGAGCGGGACTCGCTCAACCCCGGCAAGATCCAGCAGCTGGGCAAGGACTGGACGGAACACGGCGACACCCTGAAGACGACTTCCAAGGATTTCAAGGAGACCGTCAACAAGACGATCGAGGGAAAGTGGTCCGGTGAGAGCGCCACGGCCGCCGAAGCGGCGTCCAAGCAGGTCACCAAAACGTCTATCTACGACTTCACGCTGGCTTCCGACGCGATAGCCGACCGACTCACCGTGCTCCACGACGCGTTCACCAGTCTTCGAGACCAGTTCCCCACCTACGCGAACGACCAGTTGATCGAAAAGGGTGATTTCGACAAGGCGAAGCTCGACGCGAAGATCGCCGATTTCAATTCCAAGTACCACATCGACGGCAGTGGCTACCTGCGCAACAACGATGACGGTTACGTCACCGCGGCCGACGCACTCAAACAGCTGGACGAGATCAACCGCTCGATCGACGCCTATCAGAAGGCGGTTCAGCTGTTTCAGAACATCTACAACCCGACCGTCGAAGCAGTCACGAAGAATTTCCCCAACCTGCCGACCCCACCGAACATGAAGTACGGGGATCCCACCGCGCCCGGCGGACCCGGCGGACCGACGAGCCCCGGCGGGCCCGGTGGCGGCACCAGCCCGTTCAAGCCGGGTGGCGGCAGCGGCATCAAACCTTTCGACAAGTCGGACCTCGACAAGCTGAAAACAGACAAGCCGACCGACCTCGACAAATACAAGCCGATCGACCAAAAGCCCACGGATCAGAACGATTCCACGACCGATCCGACCAAGGACGCTCTCGACAGCCTGACCGATCCCATCAAGTCGGCCATCGACTCGGCAACCAACGCCGCCAAGGATGCGGCCGGCCAGCTCGCAGATGCCATGAAGAACGCCGCAGGGCAGAACCCATTGGGGCAAGGGCTCGGCGGCCCGCCCGAGGGCGTTCTCGGCCTCGGGCCGCAAGGACTCGGCGGCGCAGGTGCAGGCAAGGGGGCGGGCGGCGCGGGTGGCGGAGTCCCGTTGCGCGGCATGCCGAGTGGCCTCCCGTCCACCGCACCCGCGACCACCGCGGCGAAGGTGACCGCCCCGGCCGCCGCCGCCGCCGGCCTGGGTGCGGGAGCGGGCAGCCCCGGAGCGGGCGCCCCCGCTGCCGGGCAGCGCGGAGATCAGAACGGCAAGGGCCACCAGGTCAACAAGGCACTGCGCCGCAAGAAGAACGGCAAGGACGTCATCGGCGACGCGGACGCGTCGGTGCCTGTGGTCGGCGCGAACGAGGAAGCGGAACAGCCGGAGAACGCACCCGTCGAGCAGTCCGAGTTCCGTCGCCGCATTCCGCAGCGGGACGGTACCTGGCAGCCCAACTCGGCGGTCCAGCCCGGCCCCGCGCGGCAGACCCGAGCGCCGCAGTTCACGCAGGAGCGCTCAGAGTGATGACTCAGGGCTTGTCTTGTTGTTCCAGAGCGTCGGCGGTGATCCGCAGGCCGTCGGCGTAGTAGTCGAGCAGGTTGGTCTTGGCGGTGATCGACCCGTCGACCCAATCCAGCTGCGCCTTATAGCCTTTGGAGCCGTCGGCGAACCTGTTGCCGATCTTGTCGTGGCCCCATGCCTCGCCCTCACCGCTGAGGAACTGCATCAGCGCCGAGTGCACGGCTTTCATGTCATTGCTGACGAAGGCGAGGTATGCGGCGGTGCCCCGCAGCTCGGACGGTGTGACTCCCAGCGGTACGGTCATCGCACGCTCCTCACGGTCGGGTACTCGTCTGGTTCTTCTTCGCCGCCGTAACCCCGAACCGGCGCCTGCACAACGGACGACAACAGATCCCTGATGTCGGGGGCACCGTCGACGATGTCGGACAGTGAGGGCATCTCCTCCCGCCGTCGCGCCAGCGGGGCAAGGAGTTCCGCGACCTTCTGCTCGACGTCACGGGCGGCCTCCTGGGCCGCGGCGGTGATGTGCGATCCCAGATCGGCCAGATCATGGTCGTCCAAATAGGATTCGCCGACCGCCACATGGGTGACGACACCGTCGGCGTTCACAGTGACCGTGACTGTCCCACCGGCCTGAGTGGCTGTTGCGGACAACACTGCCCGCTCTTCCTCGACGGCAGCCAGCTCGGTGAACTGTTCCTGCACGAGTGCAAGAGCATTGATGAGTTCATGCCGTGCCGCATCGTTGTCCATGCTCAGTCCCCGTCTCCCCCACTGGCCGCCGCGGCGCCACCCCCATCGGGTGTCGAAGCCTTGGTGCTGCGTGCCGCAGCTCTGCCCCGCACCCCGCCGGTGACGGCAGTGGGCACCGACCCGAGGACCGAAACGGGGTCGATGTTCTGACCCGTGGCCAGTGCGCCTGTCACCTTCTTGGACATGCCGGCGACGTACCCGACGGCAGCCCCCTTCAGAGCTGAATTGCCCAGTGCGCGCTGTCCATAGATGCTGACAGTGCCCTGCGTCGCGCCACCGACTGTGTTCGCCAGCGCGACCACTCCCAACCGATTCCAGTCGACTCCGTTCTGATGCCCCTTGGACTGCTGCACCCCCTGGATGAACACTTCTTGCCCCAGGGCTTCAGCCGCCTCGACGCCGGCCTTCTTGATGATCCGGTGCACGGTTGTCTTCGTCATCGCCTTGCCCAGGTCGGTCATGACGTCTTTGAGCAGCACCGCCACCATCCGCTGGATCGCGGCGGATGTCGTCGTCTCGATGATGGGGATCTCCGCCGCCGATGCGCCGAAGGTCACCGAGGTCTGAGCCAGTGCCCAGGAAATCTCGAATGCCGCGATCGCCAGTGAGGTCAGGATCTGGAGCTTGGTGTATTCGATGTTCTTGCCGGTACTTTCGGCAAGCGTGCCGAGCGCGGCCATCGCATCGGCGAGCTTGTCGACCGTGGCGTCGCCGTCGAACAACATCGCGAACTGCTTGTCCGCGGCTCCAGCCGTAACGCCCTGTAGGACTGCACTCGTGCCGGCCCGCATCCGGTTCAGTTCGGGTATCAGATCTCTCAATTGTTCGGCGCGGTCGCCCCATTCACCGCCGATGCGGTACATGGCGTCCTCGTCACCTTTGGGCCATTGCGAGCCGACCAGGTAGGACACCCACTGTAAAGGCCCGGGAATCTGCAGGGTCACGCGATCCCCCATCGGCGAAAAGTTCCATGCAGCATTGAAATTCAACGCTATTGCGCGCTACCGCACACCGCCATTTCTGACGGCCTTGTTCGCCGAGAGTTCAGCTACCCGCCAGTTCTAAGTCAGAAGACCCGCCAAGCTCAGCTGGTTGGCCGCGGCATAGACCTGCGCATCGGGACGATCACCGAAAATCGCCGCGACGTCATCGACGGTGGCGGTGCGATCGGTGGCGACCTCCAACAGGGCCTGGCAGCGATCGATCGTGGCAGCGCCGGTTTGGGACACCATGTCGGCGACCGTCGCCTCCGGGGTCCAGATGGCCGGGAACGGCACGTCGAGCTCGCCTGAAGTGTCGGTTCCGCCGCGATACCACTGACCGTTCGACCACCAGAAGCAGAAACTCAGCAGCCCGTTGCGATTTCGGGTGTTCAGCACCGAATCGTTGACCCAGGCGGGCGCTCCCCCGTACAGGTCGGGCAGCGGACCGCCGCCGTTGTAGGCGGCTTCGAGCAACTCGGAATTCCATTTGCCGCCGGAGAGCACCGCACGGTCACCAGGCAGCAGGAACAGCGTCGACCCGCTGCGGACGTCGCTCTCGAACCAGGCGTACCCGGGATAGATGCGTGGCCCCCAGCCCGACCCGCTACCTGCGTAGGCAGCCGACAGCACGGCCCAGCGGGCCAGCAGCTCGGGAAGCGGCGGGATCTGTTCTGTGACGACGGCTTCGCGGCCGGCATCCTTGTCGGCGGCGGCCGCGGCCGCGGCCTGGGCGGCGTCGCGTCCCTGTGCGTCGGGCCCGGCGGTGTAGCCGGCCAGCCACACCGGCACCTGCGCACGTGGGTAGGCGTCGAGGTCGTTGCGGTAGTGCTCGGCCGCCACGATCTGGTCGTCCGGGAACGGCTCGTCGCCGTAGTCGTAGTCGACCGTCGCCTCACCGCGATTGGTGACGTTCAGCAACAGCCGCCACCACGGCCCGGCACTCATGCGGGCCGCGACCTCGCGTTGTTGCCGCACCAGGTCGGCGATCGACTGGGGCACCGGGACCAGGCCGGTTCGGTCCTGGGCCCAGAACTGCACCTGGGCGATCTGGGAGGTGACGGTGAAGGCGAACACCGCGGAGAACTCGTCCCAGCCTTCCGGACCGAGCTGGGCCAGCTGCTGCACGATCGAGTCGATGAGGCGGGACGCCTCCTCGGCCGTCGCGGTTTCTGAACTGGTCGGTGCGTCGCCCACCGGTGCGGGTGGCTCGTCGACGATCGTGAAGTCGGCGATCGCGCCCGGGTCGTCGGCGGCCGCCAACCGGAACTGCTTCTCGAACTCGGCCATGAAGGCGGCCTCCGCGGAGTCAGCGCCGTTGGACTGAGCTCCGCCATTGGTTTGGACCGCGGGTTCCTGTGCGGTGAACGCATCCCGCGCCTGCTGCGGCGGGATCGACGACGACACCTCTTCGATGCGCCCGGAGTCACCCACCAGGAAGATCGACCGTCCGACCGGGATGTCGAGGAAGGCCATCGGGTCGCTGTCGTCGATCTCGACCGGTGCGTACACACTCCAGCCCTTGTCGAAGCGATCAGCCGCCAGACCTTCGGTCGGATAGTCGAGCCCCCTGGACCTGATCCAGTTCGTGACCAACGAGATTGCCTGTGCCGCTTCCATTGCCCCCTACCTTCCCAGCTTCTGCTGTTCGGCTTCGATTTCGTCGGCCAGCGCCGAGCGTTCGGCTTGTTGGCGCGCCAGCAGCCCGGCGCTGAATGCGGTCCAGGCCGCGTCCTGCTCCGGCGTCATCTGAGCGCCGTGCACCTCGGATTCGACATCCGGGTGGTGGTCCAGGAACTGGTTGAACAGCGCACCCATCTCCCGACTGTGCTTGCGGTTGAGTTCGATCCGTCGCGGGTCCATACCTACTCCTCGTCACCCTCGTACAGCGCCAACTGGTCGAAGACCACCAACGCCACCCGGTCCGGGTCATCGGTCGGGTGCACCCGCAGCGTGTGGTGTGGGTTCGGCGCATCGTCGACGATGATCACGCTCTTTATCCCGGCCGGGAGGTTCGCCGGCCAGTCGATCTCGTCGGTGGGTTCCTCGACCAGCACATGCGCGCGCTTTCCGCGCAGGCCGGTCTGGTCGTACCGCAACGGCGTGGGCTTCTGGCTGCTCATGTGGTGTCCTCTTCCTGATCCTGCGGACGGTCGTCGTCGGGCCCCCTCATGGGCGGCAGATCGGGCGGATTGTCCGGATCGATGCCGAGACCTGCGTTCACACTGCCACGGCTGCGGGTGGAGCTGGCAACGATGGCCTCGTAGATCTCATCGCCGACGCGTCCCTTGGCGCGGTTCCGTTCCACGAGCTCGTCGAAGGTGGGGTTCGGTTCATTTTCGTTGAGCCATTCGGCCAGCTGCCGGTCCGACATCAGGGAGCGGGTCCAGCTGCGGATGGTCGCTCTCATCCCGTACATCGTCCTGGCCCGTTCCTCGGCGCCGACGCCGTCGCGCAGGAGTTGGTCCCGAAGCTCCCGCATCCGCAGTTCGTACGTGGTGTAGACGGTGCGGGTCTCCTCGTCGGACAAGGTCCCTGCCGAGTAGTGACTATGGGTGGCACCGTCGATGATGGCTTCGTAGACGGCGTCGCCCGACAGTCCCTTACGTTCGTACCGGGCGACCAGATCCTCGAACGACGGATTGCTCTCGTTCGCCGACAGCCAGTCGGCGGCCGGGCGGTTCTCCATCAACTCCCGGGTCCAGGCGCGCAGCGAGCTACGCAGACCCGCCAGGGTCCTGGCGCGGTCCTCCGCGCTGACACCGTCGCGGATCATCTGCTCGTTGAGCGCCCGCAGCCCGAGTTCGAACTGCGAGTACACCGCACCGGTCTCGATGTCGGTCAGACTGCCCGGTGCCATGCGGCTATGGGTGGAGGTGTCGACGATCGCTTCGTAGATCGCATCCCCGGTCAGACCGCGCTCGGCGTTGCGCGCGACCAGGTCCTCGAAGGTCGGGGTGGTTGTGTTGCGCGACAGGAACTCCGCGGCGTCCCGGTTGCTCATGAGCTGATAGGTCCAGGCTCGCAGGGCGTTCCGGGCATCAGATAGCTGTCTGGCCCGTTCCTCCGCGCTGACGCCGTTGCGCATCAGTTCTTCGTTGAGCTGACGCAGCTTGCTCTCTCCGTCGCTGAACGCCGTGATCGCCTGGGCCTCCGTCAGCGAACCCGGTACCTGGTCGGGCAACCCGAGCGGACTGAGCGGATCCGCGTCGGCGATGGGCAGATGCTTGACCAGGTCGATCGAGGTGTTCTCCAGCAGCCGACGCCCAAGGTCTGGTTCAGCGTCGGTCTCCAGGACCGCGAGGTCGATGGGCTCCGGCAGTCGGGGGTTGTCCACTTCCAGCTGCGGCATCATCTCGTCGAGCAGCGCCCGGCCCTCGGCGCTGAGCCCGTTGTACATGTCCTCGGCCCGCATCTTGATCTGGTCCAGCGCGCCTTGCAGGTTCTCGAGATCGGGACCCCAGGTGAACCCGCGACGCGCCCACGCGTTGCTGCCCTGTCCCTCGGAAGTCAGTTCGATCCGGTGCACTCCGGAGCGCACGTAGTAGCGCTCCAGTTCGGCCGACAGCGCCTTGGAGAAACCTTCACCCCGGTCCTGTTCCCGGGTGATGGACATCAGTGTGTTCTCGACGACGAGGTTGCCGTCCTCGTCGCGATAGAACACCCGATCGACGGACCCGATTTCGTTGTCGCCGTTCAGGATTGTCCCCGAGAGGAAGACCTGTCCGGTATCAGGCGATGCCTCACCCTGGAACTCGACGCGGTACGGCCCGTACGTTCCGGACAGATCTTCGGCGAGTCGTTGCACGCGCTGCGGATCGAGGTTGTCGACCAGGTCGCCGAGCGGCTCCGGTTCTCGGGGGCCGCCCTTCACATCGCCGACGGAGTCAGCGGCACCCAGGCGCAACGGCACGTCGTGCAAAGGGTTCACCGCATCGCCATTGGCATCGAGATAGCCGACTGCGGTGCGGTCTACCGCGCCCTGACCCCAGTGCGGCGGCCATCCCGAACGCTGCCCGGTCTCCCGGTCGATCAGATAGATCTCATCGCCGTCGTTGACCGCGAGGTACGCATGCCCGCCGCTGCGTCCGCCCCGCCAGCGCGACGTCACCACCGCCGACGAGCCGTCACCCAGTTGCCGAAGCGTCTGTTCCACTTCGTCGTAGGTGGCAAATCGCGCCGAGGATCCGACAGCTTCGTACAGGGACCGGGCCGGTACGCCGGTACGAGTGGGTTCGACGTCGACCTGGTAGTCGCGGCCGTATCGCTCTGACAACCGGTCGGCGACATCGAGTGCGCAGTTCTGCGTCGATGTCTGCGGATCGCCGGCGAGTTCCACCACCGCCGGACCAGGCAGATACTTCACGTAGTAGATCGAGGTGTCGTCGAGTAGTTTTCGGCCCAGTGCCGGTTCGGCAGCCGTGGCGAGGACGGCGAGGTCGATCGGCTCGGGTAACCGCGGGTGACCGACTTCGAGCCGTGGCATGATCCCGTCGAGCACGGTCTGGGCCTCGGTACTGACCTGGTCCCGCAGTTGGCGCGCAGCGTCTTTGATGCCGTCGAGTGACTCCTGCAAGAGGTCTGGGTCTGTATCCCAGGTGAATCCCCTGTGTGCCCACGCGTTGCTGCCCTGCATGTCGGACATCAATTCGATGCGATCGACGCCCGACCGCACGTAGTACTGTTCCAGTTCGGACGACAGCGCTTTCGAGAAACCCTTTCCGCGATAGTCGGTGTTCTCGATTTCCACGAGCACGTTCTTGACCACGAGGCTGCCGTCCCCGTCGCGATAGAACTGCAGTGTGACGTAGCCGATTTCGGCATCGGCGCGGATCACGCCGTGAAGGTCGAAACCCTGACCGGCGATATTCGGCGCAGCCTGGAACTCCACCTGATACGGCCCGTATCTCCCGGACAGATCCGCCGCGAGTCGGCGCGTCCGAGCCGGGTCGGCGCTGTCCACCACCTCGCCGAGCGGTTCGGCGTACCGACCTTGGACATCACCGATCGCATCGGCGGCATCGAGGTACCTGACCCCGCTCCAGTGCGTTCCGGTCAGCAGGTCGCGCCCCAGATGCGGTTCCTCCGCTGTGGCCAGCGCCGCCACATCGAAAGGCTCGGGGAAATCCGGTCGACTCGGATCCAGGCGCTGCACAAGGTCATCGAGGACCGCCCGCGCATCCGGACCGACCTGATCACGCAGTTGGAGCGCCGCGTTCCTGACGTTGTCGAGCGACGCCTGCAACTTCGCCGGATCGGGGTTCCAGGTGAAACCTTGACGCGCCCAGGCGTAGCCACCGTCCTGTTCGGTACGCATCTCGACCCGGTCGACTCCCGAGATCGCGTAGTAGCGCTCCAGCTGCACACGCAAGGCCTTCGAGAAGCCCTTGCCGCGGAACTCCTTGTCGGCAATGTCGATCACGTTCTGCTGAGCGACCAGGTTGCCGTCCCTGTCACGGACGAAGGTCACCTGCATGAACCCGATTTCCTCGTCGCCGTCGAGGATCGAGCCGCCTACGATGACCTCACCGGTCCGTTCGTCGGCAACGGCCCGGAACATCTCGACGCGATATGGGCCGTATATCCCAGAAAGATCCGCGGCCAGTTGCTGGACCTGATCCGCGTCGAAGCTGTCGACGATCTCACCCAGTGGTTGGGCGTAGGTCGAGTCGACCCGCCGGGTGGTTTGGTCCTGCGCCCGGTACTCCTGTTGTCTCGCCAGGAAGCCGTCGGCGTCTGGCAGACCTTTGACATCGCCGACGCTGTCGGCGGCGCTCAGCGAAACCTGCACGGGCTCATCACCGATCGGGTGGACCGGCTCACCGTTCTCGTCGAGATATCCGACGGCGGTGCGGTCCACGGCGCCTTCGCCCCAGTGCGGTGGCCAGGGCGAGTACTGCCGGGTCCGCGGGTCATAGAGCTGCACCTGCTCGCCGTCGGTGACCGCGAGGAAGGCATGCCCACCCTGACGGCCGCCGTCGGCCGACCAGCGCGACACCACGATTGCCGACGACCCGGCGGGCCTGCCCAGCAGTTCGGTCTCGATGTCGGAATAGGTCGCGAACTGGGAGCGCGACTGCGCCGCCTGGAACAGCGCCCAGGCGGGCACCCCCGTACTCGTGGGCGCTACGGACAGATCGAAACGCCTGCCGTAGAGCGTCGACAGCTCGCCGGCCACCCCGTAGGCGCAGTTGTCGTTGGCCGGGTTCGAAGTGGAGTCGCCCCCGAAGAGGTTCTGCAGCCAGCCTTTCAGGCCCGTGCGGGTCGGAGCGACGGGCGCGGAGTCCAGATACTTGACGTAGTGCACGCCATTCCGGCCGTGCACCGCGCCGGTGCCGTCCAGCAGGCGCCGGCCCAGATCAGGCTCGGCGGTGGTGGCCAGGTTGGCCAGGTCGATGGGTTCCGGCAACCGCGGGTTACTCGGATCCAGCTGTCGCACAACCTGATCCAGGAGGGCCTTGGCCTCGTCGCTGACTGTTTCGCGCAGCTGGCCGGCCGACATCTTCACCCGGTCGAGCGATTCCTGCAGCTGACGGGCCCCGGGATCCCAGGCGTAGCCTCGTCGGGCCCAGGCGAAGGCACCCTTGTCGTGGGTGGTCAGCTCGATCCGGTCGATGCCCGAGTGCACGTAGAAACGTTCCAGCTCCGAGGTCAGGGCCTTGGAGAAGCCCTTGCCACGCAGTTGGGTGTCCTCGATGACCAGCCCGGTGTGGTAGGCGACGAGGTTGCCGTCACCATCCCTGGCGAACGATCGCTGAATGGTCCCGATCTTGGTGTCGCCGTTGAAGATCTCTCCGGTCAGCATGACCTCGCCGGTCAGGTTCTCGGCGCGCAGTTGAATGCGGTAGGGCCCGTACCTCCCGGACAGGTCCCTGGCGAGCTGTTGGACCCGGGCATGGTCGGAGGCGTTGTCGACCACGTCACCCAGTGGCTCGGCGTAGCGGGTGTCGACCAGTCTTGTGGCCGGGTTCTGCGCCCGGTACTCGGCCTGCTGCCGGGAGAATTCCGGATCACGCTGGGGGCCTTGAACATTGCCTACGGCATCGGCAGCATCGAGCTGCAACGGCACGTCGGCGGTCATCGGCCCGACCGGATCGCCATTGGTGCGCAGGTAGCCGACGGCGGTCTGGGTTACCGCGTGCTGACCCCAGTGCGGTGGCCACGGCGAGTATTGCCGGGTGTGCGGATCGTAGAGCTGCACCTGGCCGTCGATCTTGACAGCCAGGTAGGCGTGACCGCCCTGCCGCCCACCGGTCCACTGCGACGTCAGCACGGCCACCCGCAGCGACGGGTCGCCCAGCAGTCTCGCCTCGACCTCGTCGTACGTCGCGAACTGCGCATCGGAGCCGACGGCCTGGAACAGCGCGCGTGCGGGCACACCGCGCCGCGACGGGGTGGCATCCAGACCGAACGTCCGGCCGAACAACGAGGACAGCTCTTCGGAGACCGTGACGGCGCAGTTCGGCGGCCGGCGCCACAGCGCGTTCCAGAATCGTCGGCCCCCCACTCGATCTCCGGCGGGTTCGACAGTGCGCAGCAATGGCTGCCGGCGGCTGCGTCCCATCTCGGTGCGGTGCTGCTCGGTGGTGACGGCATCGGTACGCCCAGCGGCGACGCGCCCCAGGTTCGTCGTCGATTCGGTGTTCAGGAAGTACGTGTGGTGGGTGCCGCCCGTGAGGAGGCGATTCGTGGATGCCGGCGGCTCGGCGGTGACCCGCACGGCGCCAAAGGAATCCATCGCCGGGTCGGTGCCGAGGCCGATGCCCAGGATCCGGCCGTTGGAGCCGGAGGTACGCCCGCCCAGCGCGGTGACCACATCTCGCGATGAGGAGGCGACGAACACGTTGTCGGCGCCGATACCGAACTCACCGGCGGTACGCACCGGGCCCGCCCCGGGCGAGCCGACCAGGGACACGGTTCGGACCTGCCCGGCCAATCTCCCGTTCTGACCGGCGTATCCGGTGGTGGTCGATCCGTAGGAGTATCCGAAGACGTGATTGCCGGTGAAGTGGCTGCCGTCGCCGGCGAGTGTGTCTCGGGCGGCGTTGAATGCCCTGATGTCGCTGTAGAGGATGTCTCCGCCGGTGCGGGCCATGCCGTGCCCGGCCGCACGCAACGTGCTCCAACCGCTGGGCGCGTCATAGCCGACCCAGGCGATCGATGCCGCCGACAATCCCGGGTTCTCCTGCTGCACAGCCTGAAGGTGATTCAGTGCGGAGGTGGTGTTGAAGCCGAGCAGCGAGTCCATCGTGGTGCCGACGCCCGGCACGTGCCAGGACACCGAGTCCGCGATGTAGGGGTCGGCGCCGTAGCTGAGCACGGCGCGCCCGTCACCGCCGAACTCCGATACGTCGAAGGCCAGCAGCAGCGGTCCGTCGACCCCGGCCTGTGCGGCGTCGACGGCTGCCTTGCGCAGCGCGAGGTCGAGTTTGTCCATCCGGCGGAGGAATTTCTTCTCCGCGCCGCTCAACCGTTCCCCGCGATCCGCCTTCGACTGGACGGCATCCGCCTGCTCCCGCATCTGTTGCAGGACATTGCGGTTCGCGCGGTCGCGATCCGCAGCGCCGATCCCTTCCGCGTTACCGATGTGCTGCGGGTATGTCTCGATGACGGCGCTGCGTTGCTCGTCGGTCAGGCCGGACCACCAGCGGGCATTGTTGGCCGCCCGTGCCGACGCCTCCTCGGCCGGCCCCATCGGATTGCGCAGTTCGTCGGGCCGCACCGGCGGAATCCGCCGCGCCAAGGCATCGTCGGCCAACTGCCGAACCGTCTCGCTGAGTGCAGGTTCCGGCGCAGTCACCGAACTTTCGTGCTCGGTGGACGATTGCGTGGGCGCATCTCCGAGCATGTTCCCGGTTCGGCCCGGATGGTCGGTGGCGACCCAGTCGACGCCGAGGTCCCGGGCGAACTGCACATCGGCCTCGTTGTTGACCGTCCAGCAGTAGGTGGCGAGTCCCCGGGCCGCGGCCGCCCCGACGAGTTCAGGATTGTTGCGCAGCGTTTCGATGGACGGGCCGATGGCCGTGGCACCCACCATGCCGGCCAGATATCGGGCCGACGGGCCCAGCAGAACCGTGGGGACGTTCGGCGCGGCCATGCGGACCCGCACCAACGCATCGGGGTAGAACGAGATCACCGCCGCCTTGACCAACTGGTCCGGTCCCGGGTTCGCCAGCCCGTGCCGTTCCAGCGCGGCGACCACCTCACGCTCGATCTTCAAGCCCTGCTGCGCAGGATGTTTGGTCTCGATGAACAAAGTCACCGGACGGTCGGCATCCTGGGCAAGCTGGATGAACTCATCCAGGGTCAGAATGCCGTGGCCGTCGAAGTCGAGTGCCTGCAACTCGGCCAGCGTCATGTCGCCGACCCGGCCGGTGCCATTCGACGTGCGGTCCACGGTCTTGTCGTGGATGAGCACCAACTCACCGTCCTTGGTGAGCCGGACATCGCATTCGAGGGCGCCCGCGCCCTGCCGCAGCGCTTCGGTGTACGCGGCCCGGGTCTGCTCCGGGAAATCGTGGGAAGCGCCCCGGTGGGCGACCACCTGGGTCCCGGACTCGGTGCGGCTCGGCGGGCCCGCTTGGGTGACAACGTGATTGCCGGTGAACGGTCCCGGCTCTCCCAATGACTGACGGGTCGCGTGGAAGGCGGCCAGGTCCCGGTGCAGCGCCCCGGTGTCGCCGATCCAGGCGATGGCCGCCGAGTCCTGCACGCCGGTGGAGCTTTGCAGCCCGTCGAGAGCACGGGCGGTCACGGTGCCCAGCTGTTCGATCGCCCCTCGAGTGGTCTGCCAGGTCACGTTCGAAGCGTGGTACGGGTCGGCGCCGAAGCTGATGACGGCGTGACCGTTGCCGCTGAACGCCGAGGTGTCCAAGGTGAGCACCAGCGGGGTGTCGAGGCCGGCCCGGGCAGCGTCGGCGTCGGCCTTCCGCACCGCGAGGTCGATCCGGTTGACCCGCTCCAGGAAGGCACGTTCTTCGCGGGTGGCCCGGCCGAACTGGTCGAGCTTGGTCTGGATGTGGTCGGCGCGCTGTCGGTAGTGCTGCAGCACAGCACGATTCGCGACATCACGTTCGGCGGCCGGCAGACCGTCGGTGTTTCCGTGCGCCAGACCTTCGGGGAGTCCCTGGACCCTGCCGATGGCGGCCGCGGCGAACTGGTTGTGCCACCGGCCACGGTGGACAGGTTCGCCGTTACTGCGCAGGTAACCGACGGCGGTCTGGGTCACCGCGTCCTGACCCCAGTGCGGGGGCCATCCCGAATACTGTCGGGTGTGCGGGTCGAACAGGTACACCCGGCCGTCGATGTTGACCGCCATGTAGGCGTGCCCGACGGGCTGTCCTCCGCTCCAGCGCGAGGCCATGACCGCCATCGATCCCGGCGGCATACCCAGCAGCGTCTCCTCCACCTGCGTGTACGTCGCGAAGTCGGCGCTGGATCCGAACGCTTTGAACATCGCCCGCGCGGGTGTCCCACGGCGTGACGGCGCGGTGTCGAGCTGGATGTCCCGGCCGGTGCGTGCCGACACCTCCCCGGCCAGAACCTGGGCGCAGTCAGCGCCGCGGGTCCACCGCGGGACGCGGTTCCGGTTGTGCGTGTCGGTCGGGTGAAAGACACCGGGATCGTCGTCGAGCCGCATGACCGGCCGGCTCGCGGCGGGTTCCGTGGTGCGGGAGCGGTTTCCGTCGACGGCGCGATGCGGTTCGAGGTGGACCCGCTCCGGGTGTCCGGCAGCGATGCGGCCGATGTTGGTCAGCGATTCGGTGCGGACCGCATGAGAAGGAGTGACCAGCCACTGCCGGGTCCCGGGACCGTCGGTTTCCAGATAGTCGAAGTAGGCGTTGTGGGTCGTCAGGGTGTCCTTGCGATCCATCGACGCGGGGAATTCAGCGCTGATGCGTTGCCCGCCGAAGGTATCCATCGCGGGGTCGGTGCCCAGACCGATCCCGAACCGGCCCTGCGAGTCCGAGGTCCGCCCACCCAGCCCGGTGACGAAGTCCCGCGACGACGAGGCGACGAAGACGTTGCGGGTGTCGATCCCGAAATCACCGGCACTCCGCAACGGACCGGCGCCCGGTGAGCCGATCAGCGTCACCGTGGTGATGTGCGGCGCCAGCCGGCCTCCGGCACCGGCGTAGCCCGTGGTGGTCGACCCGTACGAATGCCCGAACACATGATTGCCGTTGAAATGGCTTCCGTCACCGGCGAATGCGTCGTGCACCGCGTTGAAGGTGCTGATGTCGGTGTAGAGCATCTCGCCGCCGGCACGGGCCAGGCCGGCGGCTACACGCGCCGATGCCGAATCGTTCGGTGCGTCATATCCCAGCCAGGCGATCGAGGCTGCCGACAGTGAGGGGTTCTCGGTTCGCGTCGACTGCAGGATGTTCAACGCGCAGTGCATGATGTAGTCGAGCTTGTCCAGCTGGGAACCCAGGCCGGGCACGTACCACGACACCGATTCCGCCGTATACGGGTCGACTCCGAAACTCACCAGCGCGCGGCCGTCACCACCGAACGCCCCCAGGTCCAGCGCCAGCAGCAGCGGGTGCCCGACCCCGGCCTGCTGAGCCGCCACTTCCGCTCGCTGCATGGTGGTTTCGAGCCGGTTGATCCTTCGCAAGAAGTCCAGGTCGCGATTGCCGGGATTCTGACCGGCATCGACCTTTGCCTGCACTGCCGCAGCCCGCTCGGCGTGGCGCCGCAGCATCTCCCGGTTGGCGGCGTCGCGAACGGCAGCGGGAATGCCTTCGGCGTTGCCGATCTGCTGCGGATACTCCTGGAGCAGAGCTTGTTGCTGCTCCTCCGACAACCCCGACCACCACGCGGCGTTGTTGCGAGCTCGCGCCACCGCTTGCGGTTCCCGACCCAGGGGATGTGCCAGGTCGTCGACGGCCAGCGGCGGAATCCGTTGCCCCAGCGCCTCGTCCGCGACCACGCGCGCCACCGACGGCTCGATCTCACCCGCACGCCACCGTGGATTCCACGGCCGTCGCGGGCCTTCGTGCTCTACCTGGGTATCGCCGTCCAGTCGCAGTGGACGTCCGGCCCCCGGATCCACCGTGCGGCCGTCGACCACCCGACGATGCCCTTCCAGGTCCAGCCTGTCGGTGCGCCCTGCGGCGATCCGCCCGGAATTGGCCAGGGATTCCGTCCGCACCGGCGGACCGTCGCCCTCACTCACATGGTGGTAGTAGCTCTTGTGTGTCCCGACGGTGCTCGCAGTGTTCATCGACGCCGGGAACTCGGAGGTGACCCGGACTGCCCCGAATTCGTCCATCGCCGGATCCATACCCAGCCCGCGCCCCGCGAAGCGGCCGTTCTGCTCCGCTCTGCGCCCACCGAACCCGGTGACCGGATCCCGCGACGAGGACGCGACGAACACGTTGCCGTCCTCGAGCCCGAACTGACTGGCATGGTGCATCGGTCCGGCACCTGGGGAGCCCAGCAGTGTCACGGTGCGGACGTCGTTGGCCAGACGCGCGCCCCGGCCCGCGTAGCTCACGGTGGTCGAGCCGTAAGAGTGGCCGAAGATGTGGTTTCCGTTGAAGCGGCTGCCATCTCCGGCCACGGTGTCGCGGGCGGCATTGAAAGCCCGGATATCGGAGTACAGGATCTCGGCGCCGGCGCGCGCCAACGCCGGGCTCAGCACCCGGCCACTGGCTGCGCCGTTGGGCGCGTCATAGCCGATCCAGGCAATGGACGTGGCCGCGAGTGTGGGATCTTCGCGCATCGTCGACTGCACGTGGTTCAGCGCGTTGCGCATGTTGCCTTCGAGCTTGTCGACCGTCGTCGCGAATCCGGGCACCAGCCACGACACCGAATCCGCCTGATACGGATCCGCACCGAAGCTCACGACCGCCCGGCCGTCACCACCGAACTCGAACGGGTCCAGTGAGAGCACCATCGGTCCGCCGACCCCGGCCTGCGCCGCGTTCGCCGCCGCTGCCTGCAAGGCGAGGTCCAGACGATTCACCCGCAACAGATTGGCGAGGTCGTCCTTCCCCGGTCGCACACCACGATCGATCATCGACTGCACGTGATCCCGGAAACGGCTGATCGCCAGGCGGTTCGCGGCATCCCGGGCTGCCGGCGGGATACCTTCCGCGTTGCCGATCCGTGACGGATACGACTCGATCAGCGCCTGCCGCTGCGCATCCGTCAGGCCCGACCACCACGCGGCATTGTCGCGGGCCCGCGCCACCGCATCCCCGGCCCTACCCAGCGGATTGACCAGATCGGCGGCACCCGCGGGCGGAACCCGCTGCGCCAGAGCAGCATCCGCCACCGCCCGGGTTGCCGTGTGCTGCGTCTGGCCGCTGGCCGGAGTCCAGGTGGGTTCGGTGACGGCGTGCTGTGGGTCGACTTCGATGTCGGCATCGCGCCACCGCGGATTCCACCAGTTGCGGCCCTGGTTGTTGTTCCGTGCCCCCGCCGGTTCGACGGTTTCCCTGCGAGTTCCGAAGAAGCGCCCGGGCCGCTCCGCCATGGTGCGGTGTGGTTCGAGATCGAGTCGTTCGGTGTGCCCGGAAGCGATGCGGCCGACGTTGGCCAGCGACTCGGATCGGACCGCGTTCGCCGGAGTGACCAGCCACTGCCGGGTGCCCGGGCCGTCGGTCTCCTGGAAATCGAAGTACGCGTTGTGGGTCGCGGTCGTGTCCTTGCGGTCCATCGACGCCGGGAACTCCGCCCGGATCCGCTGCGCGCCGAAGGTATCCATCGCGGGATCGGTGCCCAGACCCCGGCCCCACCTTCCATGCGAATCCGGCGTGCGCCCACCGATGCCCGTCACGAAATCCCGAGAAGACGACGCCACGAACACGTTGCGAGGGTCGATCCCGAAATCGCTGGCACTCTGCAACGGGCCCACGCCGGGTGAGCCCAGCAGCGTGATCGTGCTGACGTGCTCCCCCAACCGGCCGCCACGTCCGGCATAACCGGTGGTCGTCGACCCGTACGAATGCCCGAAGATGTGATTGCCGGTGAAATGGCTACCGTCCCCGGCGAACGCGTCACGCGTCGCGTTGAACGCGCTGATGTCGGCGTGCAGGATGTCACCGCCGGCCTCGGCCAACTTCGTACTGCCAACCCGGACCGTCGCCGAGTCATTGGGTGCGTCATAGCCCAACCAGGCGATCGAAGCCGCCGATAGGGACGGGTTCTCGGTTTGCGTCGACTGCAGGATGTTCAGTGCGCAGTGCATGATGTAGTCGAGCTTGTTGATCTGCGACCCCATACCGGGCACGTACCACGACACCGAGTCCGCCACGTACGGGTCGACGCCGAAGCTCACCAGCACACGTCCGTCGCCGCCGAATGCCGGAGGGTCGAAGGCGAGGACCAGCGGCTCCCCCACACCGGCCTGCTGAGCGGCCACGTGCGCCCGTTGCAGGGCACTCTCCAGCCGGTTCACCCGCAGCAGGAAGTCGAGCTGCGTGTCGTTGGGGCGGGTACCGGCATCGATCTGCGCCTGGATACCGGCGGCACGGTCCAGATAGCGTTGCAGCACACGGCGATTGGCCACGTCGCGGTCGGCGGCCGGGATGCCTTCGGCATTGCCGATCTGGAACGGGTACGCCTCGATCAGATCGGCCCGCTGCTGCTCGTCGAGTCCCGACCACCACGCCGCGTTGGCTCGTGCGCGGGCCACCGCCTCGGCCTCGTTCCCCAGCGGGGTGACCAGGTCCTTGATGCCCACCGGCGGGATCCGTTGCCCCAGCGCCTGATCCGCTGCCACCTGCGCTGCTGACGGCTCGACCTGGCCCGGATGCCACCGAGGATTCCACCGGCGTGGCTCCCCGGGCCGGTGGGTGTCGATATCGCCGTCCAGCCGCAATGCGCGCCCGGCGGCCGGTTCGACGGTGCGCCCGTCGACGACCGTGCGATACCGTTCGCCGTGAAGCCTCTCGGGATGCCCGGCGGCGATCCGGCCGAAGTTGGCCAGCGATTCTGTGCGCACCCGTGGATCGGTGTCGCCGTCCATGTAGCGGTAGTAGCTTCGGTGGGTGCCGACGCTTCCGCCGTCGTTCATCGATGCTGGGAATTGGGCGGTAACCCGCACCGCCCCAAACGTATCCATCGCCGGATCGAGGCCGAGACCGCGCCCGAAGAACCGGCCGTTCTCACCGGGTGTGCGCCCACCCAACCCGGTGACGGGGTCCAGCGAGGAGGACGCGACGAACACATTGTCGGCGCCGATCCCGAAATCGCGGGCATGCCGCATCGGACCCGCACCGGGCGAGCCCAGCAGCGTCACGGTGCGGATGTCGTTGGCCAGTCGCCCGTTCCGACCGGCGTAGCTCGCGGTGGTGGAACCGTACGAATGCGCGAAGATATGGTTGCCACTGAAATGGCTGCCGTCAGCGGCCACCGTGTCGCGCGCTGCGTTGAACGCCCGGATGTCGCTGTACAGAATCTCGGCGCCCTGGCGTGCGAGCGTCGGCCTGGCGACCCGGGGGGTGGCCGAATCGTTCGGCGCGTCATAGCCGATCCAGGCGATCGACGTCGCCGCCAGCGTCGGATTCTCCCGCAGCGTCGACTGCAGGTGGTTCAGCGCATTGCGCATGTTCCCTTCGAGCTTGTCGATCGTCGTCGCGAACCCCGGCACCAGCCACGACACCGAATCCGCCTGATACGGGTCTGCGCCGAAGCTCACGACGGCCCGGCCGTCGCCGCCGAACGCGGG
Organism: Mycobacterium sp. 134; assembly: GCF_048282715.1. Lineage (NCBI taxonomy): Bacteria > Bacillati > Actinomycetota > Actinomycetes > Mycobacteriales > Mycobacteriaceae > Mycobacterium > Mycobacterium sp. 134. The sequence goes on along the minus strand of NZ_JBLVUN010000008.1, from coordinate 493,418 downwards.
CGGATCGAATGCCAGCACCAGCGGCGCGTCGAGGCCGGCCTCGGCTGCTTCGCGCCCCATCTGTTGCAACGCGGCATCCAGGCGGTTCATGCGCAGCAGGTGGTTCTTCTCCGGCTTGGTCAGCTTTTCGCCGCGATCGAGCTTCTGCTGCACGTGATCCCGGGCCATCTGCAGGGCGGTGCGGTTCGCCAGGTCGCGGGCGGCCGGCGGAATGCCCTCGGAATTGCCGATCCGCGTCGGGTACGTGTCGATCAGCGCCTGCCGCTGTTCCTCGGTCAGACCCGCCCACCAGCGCACGTTGGCCTCGGCCCGGGTTCGGGCGTCCTCGGCCACACCGAGTGGATTGACCACATCCCCGGCGCTCGCGGGGGGATCCCTCTGCGCCAGCGCATCATCCGCGATCTCGCGCGTGCTCTGAACCGTGGGCGCGGTCGGTTCGAGAGCAGGAGCATCGGTCTCGGACGACGGTTCGAGTTGTGTGTGGGTTCCGCGGTTGGCTCCGAAGGCTTCCGCCCACGGGTCGACCCCGAGGCTGAGTTCGGCGATCGGCGTCCGTCCTGCCTGCGCGGCGGGAACGTCCCGCGACGTCGACGCCACGTAGACGTTGTCGGCCCCGATGCCGAACTCGGCGGCGCGGCGTACCGGGCCGGCTCCCGGCGAGTCGGTGAGGGTGACCGTACGAATGTCATTGGCCAGCCGACCATCTCGGCCTGCGTAGCTGACGGCGGTCGAACCGTAGCCGTGGGCGAAGATGTGGTTGTCGGTGAAGTGGCTGCCGTCGGCGGCCACGGTGTCGCGGCCCGCGTTGAACGCCCGGATATCGCTGTAGAGGACGGCGCCGCCCTCGCGCGCGGACCCGTGCCCCGCCACCCGCCACCCGCTCCAGCCGCTGGGCGCGTCATAGCCGAGCCACGCGATCGAGGCCGCTGACTGCCCCGGGTTGGTCTGGAGGGTGGCCTGCAGGTGGCTGAGAGCGCCGTCCATGCAGGCGCCGATCCGGTCGATCGTGGTGCCCTGCCCCGGCACGTGCCACGACACCGAATCCGCTCGATACGGATCGGCACCGAAGCTGACGACCGCTCGGCCGTGACCGCCGAATTCCGACGCATCGAAGGCCAACAGCATCGGCGCGTCGACCCCTGCCTCCTGGGCGCGGGCTTGCGCGTCGGCGAGCGAGCTCTGGATCCGGTCCAGCCGAGCCAGCATTCGGCTCTGACTGCGGGTCAACCGCTGGCCACTGTCCCGCCAATCCTGCAATTGCCGACGTTGCGCTTCCAGCAGTTGGGTGTTCGCCGCATGGCGGGCTGCCGGCGGGATGCCCTCCGCATTCCCGATGTGCTGCGGGTGCATGTCGATCAGGGCGCGCTGCTCGTTGCCCGTCAGCCCGGTCCACCAGGTCGCGTTGGCGCGCGCCCTTGCGTCGGCCGACTCCATCAGTCCCAGCGGGTTTCGCAGGTCACCGGCATCGACCGGGGGCACGCGTTTCGCGAGCGCCTCGTCGGCGATCTGGCTCTGGGGTGTGACATGCCGCCACTGCTCACCCGGCGCCTGGTCCGGGGTGCCCTGTACGTCGCCCACCGCAATCGCCGCGGCGAGATCGTCGGAGCGAAGTCCGAGCTCGTTCACCGGATTGCCCTGTGCGTCAAGGTAACCGACGGCGGTCGTCGACACCGCGCTCTGGCCCCAGGACGGTGGCCAGCCCTGCCGTTCCCCGCGGTGCAGCAGATATACGTCTTTACCGTCGAACACGGCGACGTAGGCATGTCCGCCCTGGCGTTGTCCGTCGCCGGCCCATGCCGACGTGATGACCGCGGCAGAACCGGGCTCCATCCCGCGCAGCGCGGCCTCGATCTCGCTGTAGGTGGCGAAGTCGGCCCGTGACCCGATGGCCTGGTACAGGGCCCGGGCCGGCATTCCGGTGGACGACGGCTCCCCGGTGACCGGGTAGTCCCGGCCGAAGTGCGACGCCAGATCATCGGCAGCGTCGAGCACACAATTCTGGTCGCCACGCGTCGGAACCGAGACCTGTTCACCGGTGTTCGGCGCGTTGTTCTGGTTCGTGTCCTGCGCGGTCTCCTGGATCCGCGCGGCCGGGACTCCCGCGGCCTGCGATTCCGGCCCGGCGGGCTGAGCCGTCGGAGGGGCCTGCTTCGGCTCGGCGGGCTTCGAATCAGAGTTCGTCGCAGCCGGTTTGGCAGCTTGCCCGGGTGTGTTGGTTGTTGTCGTGGGTGCGCTGGTCGTGGTCGTGGTCGTGGGTGTGGAGGCCACCGGTGTCGGCGAGGTGGCCGGCGATACTGTGCCCGGCGACAACGGGGCTTCCGGCGTGGGAGCCTGCTGCACCTGCGTCGGATCGGCAGGTGCCTGTGCGACGTCTGCGACCTCGGGAGCAGCCTGTGCACCTTCGACATGCTGAGGGCCGTCGACCGACACCGGTTCGGCAGCTACTGCGGCGTGGGGCACGTCCGTTGTCGAGACATTCGCCGCCGGGTCGGCGGCATCCTGGTCCGGGCTGAGCATGGCCGTATGTGCGGGCTCATCGGCGGGGATGTCGGCCGAATCGCTGTTGTCGTGCTCCGCCTCTGACGAGTCCTGCTGCTCATCCCGATCGGCGGGTGCATGTCGGCTTTCGGCGTCGGCTTCGGTATCGGTCTCGGCGTCGGCTTTGTCGGGTGTCTCGTCGGAGTCCTGATCTGTGGACTCGTCGACCGCGCTGTGCCGTTCCCCGTTCTTGGACGTCGGCTTCGAATCGGACTGCGGTGTCGTGTTGTTCGTCTGGCCACCGCTTCCGCGCCCGGCTCCCGCCTTCGCCGGTGCGACCGACTGCCCGGTGGAATCGTTCTGCGGAGTTCGGTTGGCCGTGGTCTCACCGTCGTCGTCGGTGTCCTGCTGTCCGGTGTCCAGCCTCCCGTCCGGATTCTCGCCCCGCAGGCCGACATTCGGAGCATCGGGCCGCGGCGGACCCGCCGGATTCGTCTGGTTGCCCTGCTGAGGCGCATGGCCTCCGCCGATGCCCTTCAGACCACCGATGCTCGTGCTGGTGGAACTGGCAAGGATCGAGATCGTGTCGAACTCGCCACCGACCGACAAGGTGCCGGCCACGTTGCCAGATACGCCGGCGGTGAACATGGTGGTGGCGCCCTTGGTGGCCGCCATGAACCGGTTGCGGGCAGGTCCGAGCCCGTGCGCGACCGGGACAGCGGTTGCCCCGCCGGCTCCACCACCGACCGTCGAGGCGATCGCCGTCTGTTTGAACCGGTCCCACCGGTAGTCGGCGTGTCCGTTGTTCGCCTGGATACCCTGGACGATCCCCTCTTGAAGCAGCCCCTGCCCGAGCTCCTCGAAGGATTCCTGGATGGTTTCGTGCAGGAGCCTTTTCATCATCGTCTTGGTCAGCAGTTCGGCCATCTTCTCGCCGATACGCCGGATCGCCCACGCGACGAGCGCACGTATCCACGCCATCGTCGTTGTCTCGATGACGGGGATCGCTGCCGTCGACGCCCCGAGCGTCGGACTCGACATGGCCAGGCTGTACGAGATCTCGGCGGCCGCAAGGGCCAGTCCGACGATGATCGACAGCTTGCTGTATTCGATCTCGGAGCTGAAGTTGGTGGCGCCCTCACCCATCCCCGAAATGCCTTGGGCGAGTTTGTCCACCGTGTAGTCGCCGTCGAACAGCATGGCGAACTGCTTCTCCGCGGCATCGGCGGTGTCGCCGAACAGCACCGACATGGTCTCACCGCGGACCCGGCTCAGGTCCGGGACGAGATCCTGAAGTGCTTCTGCCGCGGCTTGATAGTGCTCGCCGATACGGCGCGTGCGGGTTTCACTGCCTTGCGGCCACTCACCGCCCGCGAGATATGACACCCATTGGAGCTCGGGTGGGATCTGGATGTCCACGCGGTGCGGTGACCGCTACGGCTGGTCTTGCTGTTCGAAGGAGTCCGCGGAGCCCTTCAAGCCGTCCGAGTAGTAATCGAGCAGGTCGGTCTTGACCGCCACGGACCCGTCGACCCAATCCTTTTGCGCCAGATAGCCTCCGCCGCCTCTCGCGAACCCGTCACCCATCTTGTCGTCACCCCACGCGGCGCCTTCGGCGGCCAGATTGGATTGCAGGGACGACAGCACGTTCTTCATCCTGACGCTGACGTCATTGAGGTCCTTCGAGGTCGCCCGCAGGTCAGAAGGTCCGACACCGAGTTCGTCAGCCATTGATTCATCTCCTCACGGTGGGGAAGGCGGATTCGTCCCGGTCGTCGTCCTCCGGCTCACCCGCCCGGACCGCGTCATCGTTGCCGTATACAGCTCTGGTCAGATCGCGCAGATCGGGCGCGCTGTCGACGACGTCGGACAGCGACGGCATCATCCGGCGCCGTTCCTCGATCGGCATCATCAGCGCAGCCGACCGCTGCGCCACGAGCTGGGCCGCGGACTGCGCGGCCTCTGTCACGTGGCCGCCCAGTTCTTCGAGTTCGAACTCTTCGAGATAGTTCTCATCGATCACGGTTTCGATGACACGGCCGCGGGCGTCGACGGTCACCTCGACCAGGCCATCGGCCGCCTTGACGCTGGCGGTGAGCTGCGCCTGCTCGCGCTGCACCGCCGCAATATCGGCCATCTGCTCTTGGACCAAGGCAAGCACCTCGGTCATCTGATGCCGGAGGGCATCGTTACTCATTCGGGCCAGTCTTCCAGATCCACCCAGGCACCGCCACGTTCTTTGCCGAATTCGATTACGGCCGACCATATTTGAGCGTGTGAACAATTACGTTTGCGAAATTGCCATCGTCGCAATGCCACTCACACCGTAATTTGCCACCCACGCGTAGATAACCGAGATTTACTCGGCAGTCCGTGTCGTCCGCCGATAGCTCTCACGCCCTTGACCGATGGGCACGTTCTTTGCCTTCCCCGACCGTGAGGGCGGCGTGGTCACCCGTACTGGGATGCGGCGCGCAGCCTGGGAAACTTCTCCGCAACGGCCGCAGCCAATTCCAGATACGCCTGGAGTGTGGCCGGATCCAGCAGGTCGAAGTCGACGTCGGCACCCTCGGCCAGATGCGGATCGAACGGGATCATGTGCACCGAACGGCATCGGGCTTGGAAGTGCTCGTAGACCTTGTCCAGTTTGAGTTTCGCCGATCCTGGCCGCGAGGCACTGAGCACCACGTGCGCTTCGCGGACCAGAGCGGAGTGACCGTGCTGCATCAGCCAGTCCAGCGTCGCCGATGCGCTACGGGCCGCGTCGATCGCCGGGGAGCTGACCAGCACGATCGCGTGCGCCAGATCGAGCACGCCCGCCATCGCGGAATGCATAATGCCGGTGCCACAGTCGGTGAGGATGATGTTGTAGTAGCGACGCAGGATGCTGACGGTGCGGCGGTAGTCGGATTCTCCGAAGACCTCCGAAACCGCGGGTTCCTGTTCGCTGGCCAGCACTTCCAGTCGGCTGCCGGCCATCCGGGTGTGGTTGCGGACGTCGGCGTAGCGCTCGATGTCGGGATCCGACAGCAGGTCCCGCACGGTGGACTGGCTCGACGCGTCCCGAACCCGTTCGGCCAGCGTCCCGCGATCCGGGTTGGCATCGACCGCGATCACCCGGTCCTGCCTCATCATCGACAGCGCCGAGCCCAACCCCAGCGTCGTCGTGGTCTTGCCGACACCACCCTTGATCGACAACACCGCGATCCTGAAGTCGCCGGCGATCGGCTGACGGATCTGGGCCAGCAGGTCGTCCCGCTCACGCTCCCTGCGTGATTCACCGGGATTGACGTGACCCGCACTCGCCAGATGCACAGCCCGGCGCCATCCGGAGTGAGGTGCGTTGCGGGCACGGTTGATGATTCCGGCGTCGTCGAGTGAGGGCGGCACCGGCGAGTACTGCGGCGGCGGGGCGGCGCCGGTCGGCGGGGGCAGGAGTGGGGGCAAGAAGCCGGCGGCGGGAACGGAAGCGGAGGGAGCGGAGGAGGAGGCGGGGGCGGTAGTGGCGGCAGGGCATGCCTTGCCGTCTCCGGCAGCGGCGGAATCGGGATCAAACCGGTCGGCGGCTCCGGGCGCTCAGGAGCCGGCGGCTCAGGCTGAGGCTCAGGTTCAGGGGTCGGCTCGGGACGGCGTTGCGGTTCCGGCTCGTCGACGTCGAACCGTTCGGCGAACTCGCGCGACCCGATCGAGCTGTGCATCTGCCACGGCGGCGGGGCCAGCCGACGAGCAGGAGCCGGTGCAGGCGCAGGCGCCGCAGGAGGAGGAGACACCACAAAGGCGTCGGTCGTGTCATCGGCAGGCGAGGTGGCGGTGTGGGCCTGCCGGGCCGACCGTTGCGCCGCAATCTGTTCCAGCAACGCAGCAGCCCGGGCCTCCACCGCGTCCAATTCGCCAGGCGCCAAGTCGTCGAGCGATGTGGGCTCGCCGATCGGCCGATTCTCGTCCGGCATCTTTCCCCTAACTCACCTGGTCCGCCGCCGGGCAGCAGCCACCGCCACCGCCGCCACCATCAACGCAAGACACGCCGCGGTGACGGTGAAGACGATCCTGCGCGCCCGCACATTACCCGGGTCGGGTTGCGGCGGCCCGCTGATCGGTGAAGCGGCAGTGACATCGCGGCCGTCGACCCCCGGCGGGAGCTGGTAGGTCAGTGCCGCGACTGGGTCCACGACTCCATAACCCGTGGCCTGGTTGGGTCCATTCCCCGGGGTGCGGGCCGTCCGTTCGACCAGATCCTTGACCTCGCCCGCGGTCAGGCCCGGGTAACGCGACCGGATCAGCGCCACCACACCCGAGACGAACGGCGCCGCGAAGCTCGTGCCGTTCAGTGGGGCCAGCCCCTGCTGGCCGAGTTGTGCGTTGCTCAGGCCGGGACCGCCGGCGTCCAACGAGGTGACCCGCTCGCCCGGGGCAGCCACCGCCACCCACGGCCCGTGCAGGCTGAAGTCGGCCGGGGTGGCCGACGTCGTCACGGCGCCGACGGTCAGCACGTAGTCGGAGAACCAGGCCGGGCTGGCGATGGTGCTGACGCTGTCCCAGCCGGTGTGCAGCGGTTGGTTCGGATCGTTCATGTTGTTCTGTGCCTTGCACATGCTCTGGGAGTTGAAGTTGCCCGCCGCGGCCACCACCACGACATTGCGTTCGTAGGCGTAGCGCACCGCAAGCCCGAGTTCCCGGTCGTCCATTCCGGCCGAAACCGGCGCGCAAGCCACCTCCGACAGGTTGATCACCGTGGCACCGAGGTCCACCGCCCGAGTGATCGCTAGCGCCAGAGTGTGCGTATTGCCGTAACCGATCGATGTCGCGTTGGGGTCGTCGTTCTGGCTGCTGCTCGTGCCCGCGACGCTGAAGGCGCCGCTGTTCTGCCGGATCGACAGGATCGAGGCCTCGGGGGCCACCCCGGCGAAGCTGTCACCGTCGGCGGGGGACGCACCGATGATCCCGGCGACCAGGGTGCCGTGTGCGTCGCAGTCGACCAGGCCGTCGCTGTTCGACACATAGTCGCCGCCCGGTTCGAGCGCGGGAAGCCGGGGATGACGGTTGACGCCGGTGTCGATCACCGCCACCTTCTGCCCGGCGCCACGCGAAAAGCGCCATGCCCTGCGGTATTCCAGCATTGCCTCCGCGCTGGTCTGCTTGGTGAAGTCAGTTCCCGGGAGTACGCCGGTGGGGACTCCGCAGATCGCCTTCTGCTCGGTCGGCTGAGCCGGTGCGACAGGCCCGTTCGGCGGCGGACCGGGTTCGACGACCGGCGGCGCCACCGCACCGGCAGGCGGCGCGCCGAAGCCGGCCAGCGCCACCGTCAGGACGACGGTCGCCACCGCCACGTACCGCCGGGCGGTCACTAGCCGCCCAGCCGTTCGTACAGTCCGAGCGGCCACAACGCGAGTGGGATCACCGCGGCGACGGCCAGGTATTCGAGATACACCGCGACGCTCCGGATCCGATGCGCGTAGGAGGCGGCGACCCCGCCCACCACCAGCACCGCGAGTACGACGACTCCGGCGAGCTGCAACAACCAGGCTCCGGTCTGGGCTTGCACACAGGCCACCAGCACCAGCGCCACGGCAGGCACGGCAAGCGCGGCCCGTTCCGGCCAGGTCGTCGCCCGGCGGCTTCTCAGGGCCGGGACCGCAGCACAGACCAGGGCGAAAGCGAATGCCGCCCAACCGGTATCGACCCGCATCAATGCAGTGGTGCTGATCAGCGCGGTGGTTGCCGACCCGGCCAGCAGGCCGGAGCGGGTCAGCACCGCTGACTGCACCCGGTCCCACACCTGTTCCGCGCTCGGCATCGGGGTGCCGGGTTCCGCCGCGGCGACGGACGCGGTGAAGGGATCGTCGCCCGGCGATGCGCCTGCGGACGGCACCGGGTATTGGTCCAGCCGTGCCGTCAGCGCAGGCACAGCCAGACACCCGAACACCGCCACCACGGCGGTGACCGCAGCCACCACCGCGACCGGTACGCCCAGCGTCCTGGCCGCGAATGCCGCCGTGCCGAAGCCCAGCAGCACCGCCGCCGCGACGTAGGTCCAGTGGCCGGCACTGATCACGCGGTGACATATCACCGTGAGCACCAACAACACTGCGCTCCCGACCGCCAGGCCGACATCACCGTGCGGGGCCGCGAGCACCCAGCCCGCGGCGACGCCGACGGCGATCACCGGCGGGCCGACCGCAGCGGCGATGTCGGTCCTGCCGAGCACTCGGCGCACGAGTGCGGCTGCGCCGACCAGTGCAAGCGCCATCAGCGCCGCAGAGACCAGAATCATCGGCCGATGCGCCGACAACCCAGGGGCGAGCAGGAGAACGACCCACACGGCCGCGCACAGCCACAACCCGGCGAATGCCATCATCCGCGCCGCGGTGGCACTCCATGCCGCGTAGGACGCGCGGTTCAACCGGGCCGCCGCGTCCACCACGTCGTCGTACAACGTGGGCGGCGACAACGCCTGACGAGCCGAGAGGCGCAACAGCTCACCGTTTTTCACCCCGGCTTCGCGCAGGGTCCGGTTGGGCTCCAGCACACCGGCGCCGGCCCGGCCCGCACGACTGAGCACCCAGAACGTCCGTCGCTCATCCCGATCGGCCATGTCGTCACTGCGCTCGTCGTCCCGGGACTTGATCAACCGGGCCAGCTCCGGAAGGAACGCGGCCACCGGGACGTCGGCCGGCAGCGCGACATCGAGTTGGGTGCGCCCGCCGACCACGGACACCCGCATCGCCTCGGGTGCCGCGGACACCACGTGCACCGAGCGAAGCTCCTCGACGCCGGTCACAGGTCGGGCATCCGGGACAGTTGCACCACGCCGCTACGGGTGGTCCGCGAGACCAGCATGCCGCGGCCGGGAGGCATCGCGGTGGCCTTGTAGCCGCCGAACAGGCCGCCCTCGTCCTTGCTTCCGCTCATCACCAAACCATTGCAGGACAGGTCTTTCAGGCGTCCGACGATCGGATCCATCATCGCCCGCCCGGCACCGCCGCTGCGGCGGACCACCACCACGCGCAGGCCGATGTCACGGGCCTGCGGCAGATACTCCACCAGCGGGCCGAGCGGATGACTCAGCGAACCACCGGGAATCAGGTCGTAGTCGTCGACCATCACGAACAGGTCCGGGCCCGACCACCAGGACCGCTCCTTGAGTTGCTGCTGGGTGATGTCGTTGGGTGGCAGGCGATCTTTGAGGGCCCCGGCCAGTGCCGTCATCAGATCGGTGCACGACTGAGGTGCCGTGGCATAGCCGCCGAGGTATTCGTCGGGGACGACGCCCAGCATCGAACGACGGAAGTCGACCAGGATGATCTTGGCCTCCACCGGGCTGGCGTTCTCCATGACACCGGCGGCAATGTTGCGCAGCAGACCGGTCTTTCCGCATTCGGTATCGGCGAAGGCCACCAGGTGCGGTTGTGAATCGAAGTCAAGAACCACGGGGGCGAGCTCTTCTTCGTTGATGCCGATCGCGATCCGGGCCTTGCTGAGTTGGCCGGCATCGCGGGCCGCGCGTACGACGTCGTCGCGGTTCACGTCGTGCGGGAGCATCCGCACCTTCGGCGCCTCCCGGTCCTGATAGTGGGCGCGCACCGCCTCGACGGCCCCGGCCACCCCGGCGGGCAGATCCTCCACCGCCGAACTGGAGTCAAGCCGGGGCAACCCGATCAGGATGTGCAGCCGCTCGGAGTTGATACCGCGACCGGGCCGCCCGATCGGCACCAGTTCGGCAGAGCGGCGTGCCACCTCGCTGTCGATCGGGTCGCCCAGGCGGAGTTCGACGCGGGTACCGAGCATGTCCTTGACCGCAGGCCGGATCTCCATCCACCGCGATGCGGTGATGGCCAGGTGCACGCCGTAGGACAGACCCTGGATGGCCAGCGACTGGATCACCGGGTCGAGCAGCTCGAAGTCGCTCTTGATCGAAGCCCAGCCGTCGATGACCAGCACCACGTCGCCGAACTTGTCCTGGGGCACCTCTCCTTTGGCCTTGCGCTGGCGGAAGTCGCGCATGGACTCGATGCCGAGTTCACGGAACAGCTGCTCGCGGCTCCGCAGCACCCCGGCCACCTCGGCCACGGTGCGCCGGATGGCGTCGGCGTCCATCCGGCCGGCCACCCCGCCGACGTGCGGCAGCTTGGCCAGGCTGGTGAGGGTGCCGCCGCCGAAGTCCAGGCAGTAGAACTGCAACTGCTCAGGGGTATGGGTGGTAGCGGCGGCCAGGATCAATGTGCGCAGCGTGGTGGACTTGCCCGACTGCGGCCCACCGACCACGGCCACGTTGCCCTGGGCGCCGGACAGGTCGACCATGAGCACATCGCGACGCTGATCGTAAGGCCGGTCCACCACACCCATCGGCATCCACAAGCGGCCGTTGAGGTTCTGTGGTGCCGACCAATCTGATTCGGGCAGAAGCTCGTTCACCGCAGGACTGTCGTCGAGCGGCGGCAGCCACACCTCGTGGGCGGGCCTGCCATGGCCGCGCAGCCGGCTGACCACCATGTCGAGAAGCGTGGTCTTGGTGGGACCGACCGGAGCGGAATCCGCCTCGACCGGCGGCAGCGCCGAAGGCGCCTGGCCCCGGTCGGGCACCACGTCCTTCTTGACCGGTGTGGCGGTGAACAGCTTGGGCGCCAGCGCGCCCAACTGGGCCACCCGACCGGTACGGGCCGATATCCGTGGCTTGACGTACTCGCCCGAGACATAGCACGCGTTGAACCGGATCGGTTCGGAGGCATCGCATTTCAGGAATGCCGACCCTGGAACGCTGGGCAGGTGGTAGGCATCGGGCACACCGAGCACGCTGCGCGACTCGCCCGCCGAGAACGTCTTGAGACCGATCCGGTAGGACAGGTGCGAGTCCAGGCCGCGCAGCTTGCCCTCCTCCAGCCGCTGCGAGGCCAGCAACAGGTGCATGTGCAGCGAGCGGCCCAGCCGGCCGATCATCACGAACAGCTCGGCGAAATCCGGCTTCTGGGAAAGCAGTTCGGAGAATTCGTCGACAACGATGAACAGTGCGGGAAGCGGTTCGAGGTCGGCGCCCGCCGCGCGGGCCCGCTCGTATTCGGTGACGTTGGGGAAATTTCCGGCGGAGCGCAGCAGCTCCTGGCGGCGGTTCATCTCACCGGCCAAAGCGTCCCGCATGCGGTCCACCATGGTCAGCTCGTCTTCGAGGTTGGTGATGATCGCCGCGATGTGGGCGATCCCGTCCAGACCGAGGAATGTCGCGCCGCCCTTGAAGTCGACGAGCACCAGGTTGAGCTGCTCGGGCGAGTGCGACGTGATCATCGACAGCACCAGCGTGCGCAGGAATTCCGACTTGCCCGACCCGGTGGCTCCGATGCACAGCCCGTGCGGGCCCATGCCGCCCTCGGCGGCCTCCTTGATGTCGAGTTCGATGGGCTGACCGTTGGGGGTGATACCGATCGGCACCCGCAGCCGCTCCCGCGGGGACCGCTGCCGCCAAATCTGTTCTGGCACGATGCCCGCGGCGTCGGGAATCTTCAGCAGTGCCATCAGTCCTGGGTCGACAGCCCTCGAATCGGCCTCCAGGCTGACGATGTGCGCGGCGTTCGCCGGCCGGTAGCGGCCGATCCGCCGTGCGGTGGTCTCGGCCTCGGGAATGGTGATGGTGTCCGGGGTCGCGAACCGTTCGACACCGACGGCGGTCCGCGCGGCCACGTCGTCACCCTCGACGACCAGTTGGAGGCTGCGCCGGGCGGACGCCCCGGCACGCAGGCCGTTCAGGTCGAGCAGCGTCACGCTGTCCAGCCCGGCATCGGTGATCAACTGCTCGTCGCCGGTGACGAATCCGTCGTCCAGCACGACGACCAATTGCTTGAGCCCCTGCGTCGGCTGCGAGTTACGCGTGAACCGGCCGCGTTCCGCCAACTCCGAAGACAGTGCCGTCTCCATCAGCTCGAGCGTGGGGAACAGCAACCTCATCGAACCCATGCCGTCGCGGGTCACCGCGTGCTGCGCGTGCGGCAGCCATTTGACCCAGCTCCAGTTCTCACCGTCCGGGTTGGCGGTGACGATCGCCACCTGCACGTGGTCGGGTCCGTGAAAGGTGCACAGTTCCAGCACCATCGACCGCACCAGCTGCTGCGCGAGCCTACGCTCGCCTTCGAAGGTGATGGTGGGGAACGCGCGCAGCGACACCGCGGTCGGCAGCGCGTGCACCACCGAATGGGTCTTGACGAACCGGCGCAGCGCCACCGTCGACACCGGTTCCAGGTCCTCGGGCGGTCCGGTCTCGGGCGCCATCAACCGCGTCGCCAACCGGTGGGTCCCGATACCGACCCGGATGTGGCAGTAATCCGCATCGCTGGGCCGCCGCTCCCACATGCGCCGGGTACCGACCACGTCGGTCAGCGCCCGCGGATCAGGATGGCTCCATTCCAGCGCGGTGCGTTGTTCGGCTCCGGTGGTGTCGGCTTCCTCGCGAAGATTGGCGAGATAACTGAAGTAGTCCTTGCGTTCCTCGTTGAGCTCGGCGGCGGCTTTGCCATTGCGGTTCCCGCCGCCCATGAACATGCCGACCATCGACATGATCATCATCATCGGGAAAAGCAGGAACATGGGGCTTCTGGCCATGTCGCGGCCACCCACCGTGATCATCAGCGCGATCATGCCGATCACCGCCACCAGCATCACGAACGGCATCAGCCGCATCATCAGGTTTCCCGGGATCGCGCGCGGCACCTCGGGCGGTGGCGCCAGGTTGACCTCGCCGCCGGGCATCCGCGGCGGTGCCACCCGAAGGCGGCGGACGAACCCCTGCGTACTCAACCTTCCCTCCCCGGAAGCTGCTGGAGCCGGATGCTGGGTATTGTTCGTGTCGAGCAATCCCATTGCGCAGGAGGCCGACTGGATTGTGACCCTACTTGAGCCAGACCTCGAAGCCGAACCGGAACTGAGCCGACTGACCCTGGTGGTCGGCGAACTGAACATCGACGTCGGGCTGCCTGCACACGTCAGCATCGCCCAATACATCCCCGATGTCATCGATATCGCGAATGAACAGATCACTGCGAATGACGCGATCGTCGAGTTCGCCGCCGCTGACGGGCAGTGGACATTGGCCCCGCTCGGGGGCGAACCGATCGCCCCGCACCTGTCGCTCGGCGAAGCAGGGGTCTACGACGGCGACCTGTTGATGATCTGCGCGGCGGGCCAGCCGGTCAGCCCGTTGCTGTTCGACGACGTCGACGACACCCAGAGCCCAGGGGCCGGCACCGTGCGGAGCTGGTTCACGGACAACGCCACCGTGTTGGCCGGCTTCGGTGTCACCGCGGCCGCCGCCGTCACGCTGGCGGGCGTGCTGGCCCATTGGGCCGCCCAGCCCGCGGTGCCCGCGACGGTGCTGGCCCTCGGCGTGTTGGGGGTGCTGCTGGCCTGCCTGGCGGCGCACCGGCCGGCCGCCACCGGAACGTCGGCCTGGATCGCCGCGGTGTCGATGCCACTGGTCTTCGCCGGCTCGCTGTATCTGGTGCCCGACGGATCCGGGGCCACCTCGCTGCCGATGTCGTTCGCCCTGACCGCGTTCGGCGCACTGCTCGTGCTCCTGGTCTCGGGAAGCGGATCCGCCGTGTACACCGCGATCATCGCGGCGTGCACTTTCGGTGGCGTCAGTTCCACGGCAATGTTGCTGTGGCAGCCGCCCATCCGGACGGTGGGGGCTTTGCTCGCGACCGCGGCCGTTATCGTCGTCTACCTCGCTCCGCGGGTGACGATCGGGCTGTCGAAACTGCCGATCCCCCGGGTGCCGACGGCAGGCGAACCGCTCGACGACATCGAGACCCAGGGCGGCACAACTGTCGAAGGCGTCAATGCCATCGGCAAACAGATCATCCCGACCGAGGAAGATCTGATCAGCCGGGTCCGGCGGGCCAATCAGCACCTCACCGGCATTCTCGTCGCGGCCGCCCTCGCGGCCCTGGCCGGTTGTTATCTGGCGGTGGACGTCAGCACCGGGTTCTACTGGCAGGGCACCGTTTTCGCCATCATGGTGGCGACCGTGCTGTGCCTGCGCGGCCGTGGCCACCATGACCTGGTGCAATCCGCGACACTCATCGGCAGCGGGCTGACCATCGCCGTCGCCGTGGTCCTCAAGACCGCGGTGAACGTCGAGGGCTGGCAGGCCCGCGCCGTGGTCGTGCTGCTCGCCCTGATGGTGCTGATCCTGGCGTGCGGGCTGGTCGCACCGCTGCGCGAGTTCTCCCCGGTGATGCGGCGTCAGGTCGAGATACTCGAGTACATCGCCGTGGGATCGCTTTTCCCGCTGTGCTTCTGGATCATCCGCGTCTACGCGTTCTTCCGCGAGATGCGCCTTTAGCCTCGATCCACCGATGTATCGGCTGGTCGCAGGGTGTCGGAATGAGGAAAGTGCCCTTTGAACTGGGAAGATTGGTGTTCTCGACGCACTAATCAGTCCAGGTCAGAAAGGCACTTCCGGTGAAAGTGTCCCATAGTTTCGCTGTGTCGTCGGCGGTCTTCGATGATGACCATCTCGTGTCCTGTGCTGGATTGGTCCCGGTGATGACCCTGGCGGCCCAGACTGCCTTGCCGCAGCTATTACGTGACAAGGTGGTCATTGCCGAGCCGAGGATCAAGTCCGGGGCGGCCAACCCGGCACCGAAGCTGAGCACAGTCATCGCGGGCATGTGTGCCGGTGCGGACTGCATTGACGATCTCGACCTGGTGCGGGCAGGTGGGATGAAGACACTGTTCGGCGGCGTGTATGCACCCTCGACCATCGGAACTTTGTTGCGCGAGTTTACTTTCGGACACGCCCGCCAGCTCGAATCGGTTTTGCGCGAGCACCTGGCCGGACTCTGCGCGCGGGTCGATCTGTTGCCTGGCGCCGACGAGCGCGCGTTCCTCGACATCGACTCACTGCTGCGTCCGGTCTATGGCCACGCCAAACAAGGTGCTTCCTACGGACACACCAAAATCGCGGGCAAGCAGATCCTGCGCAAGGGCCTGTCGCCGTTGGTCACCACGATCAGCACCGCCACGAGTGCGCCGGTGATCACCGGCGCCCGGTTGCGAGCCGGGAAGGCCAACTCCGGCAAGGGTGCGGCCCGGATGATCGCCCAAGCCGTCGCCACCGCCCGCACCGCCGGGGTCACCGGCCAGATTGTGGTGCGCGGCGATTCGGCCTACGGCAACAGCACCGTGGCCACAGCCTGCCGCCGCGCCGGTGCCCAGTTCTCGTTGGTGCTGACCAAGACCCGCGCCGTCGCTGCAGCCATCGAGTCCATCGACGAGAGCGCCTGGATTGCAGTGGAATACCCCGGAGCGGTCCGTGATCCCGACACGGGAGCCTGGATCTCCGATGCCGAAGTCGCCGAGACCACCTACACCGCCTTCACCTCCACCGACAACCCGATGACCGCCCGGTTGATCGTGCGTCGGGTCAAAGATGCCCGCTTTCCTGATGCGCTGTTTCCGGTGTGGCGGTATCACCCGTTCTTCACCGACACCGACGAACCCACCGTTGCGGCCGACATCACCCACCGCCGCCACGCGATCATCGAAACCGTGTTCGCCGACCTGATCGATGGACCCCTGGCTCACATGCCTTCGGGACGTTTCGGAGCGAACTCGGCGTGGATCCTGTGCGCCGCTATTGCCCACAACCTGCTGCGCGCCGCCGGCGTCCTGGCCGGTGGAGCCCACGCAGTCGCCCGGGGCGCCACACTGCGCCGCAAGCTCATCACCGTCCCCGCACGCCTGGTCCGACCGCAACGCCGACCCCTTCTGCACCTACCGAGCCACTGGCCCTGGGCTGACCACTGGCTTACGCTGTGGCGCAACACCATCGGCCACAGCCCACCACTCACCGCCACCACCTGACCACCTGGCCGAATAGGCCCCTACCGGAGCGCACAGGGAAAAGCTGGGCAGACCAGCGGTTACGTCACGCTCACAAGCCCACCAAACGACAACCAGCCACGGCAGACACATCAATCACTCAAGTCCACGGATCGAGGTTTAGCCCGTCGACACCTTGCTACTGTCCGGGTCGGCGGCCATGCCGTCATGGGCGACCAGCGCCGCCTCCTGGGACAGCTCCGGCCCGGCCGGCAACAACGACAACACCGGCCACGGTGCCCACTGCGGTGCGTTGACCGGACCGTCGGGAATCTTGACGCCGCTCACCCCGAGCACCTCGGCGGTCGGCAAATCCTTGATGTGGTACCGCACTCCGGTATCCGAGACATAGAACAGCTGCCCCGTCGAGCGGCTGTCCGGATCGCTGCCGGTGGCCTGCACATACTCGCCGGCACCCGGGGTCAGGTACACCGAGTCCGCCCCGGGCCCGCTGCCGTCGGCACTGGCCAGCCGGACCATCTGCGCTCCCTCGGCGGTGGGCAGCCGGTGACCGACCAGCAGCCGCACATTCGCACCGGCGTCGGTGTTGGACCGCTGCCAGCCCATACACACCACCCGGTCCGGGTTGGGCGACACGATCCGCGGCGACACCTGTGGGTAGTGGTCGATCGCCAGCCGGTGCACGGTGGGCACCTCGGCCAGCGTCGCGGGCGCGATGTCGGCGATCTGTCCCGTGGCCACCTCGCCGGACGCGCTGTACCGGATGATGTCGGCAGTGGCCTGCGAGACGGGTTGCAGACCTTCGCGCAACACGACGTAGAGCTGTTCACCGCGGGAGTCGACGGATTTGACGATAGCGCCGACCGGGTGGTCCGGCCCCAACGGACCGGGCTCCCCCGACCCCTGGATCTGCACCGGGGTGATCGGGTCGACCAACGGGAAGGTGTTGAGGAGAGCCAACGACATCGGCCGGGTGGCCGCACCCTGCAGGTGAAGTCCGTTGACCAGAACCGGATCTGACACATCGATCGGGGCGCGCACGCCGCGGTAGACCAGGTACGTCGTCCCGCCGGTCTCGGTGAGGACGGCCTCGGCGGAATCGACCGGCCGGATACCGCCGTCGAGCACCGGATCGTTGGCCAGCACCGTGGTCTGCAGACTGGGCGTGCCGGTGGTTTCGGTGACGGCAGGCATCAGCAGGTTGTCGCAGACCGTCCACGACGACAACGCCAAGTCATCGCCGCGGTTGATACTCGCCGGTGCGCCGACGATGCCGACCATGGGTCCGCGCGGTACGACGTCGAGGAACTTGTCGTCGACCTGCTTGGGGCTGTCGTTCTTGCCGACGATCAGCCGGGCCGAGGCCAGGTTCAGCACCGGATGGATCTGGTCCCCGATCCGGACGAACGGCGCACCGCTGGACTTGCTCAGCACGATCTGCGCGTCGCCGATGTTGGGCGCGGGCTTGAAGAAAGCCATGACAGCCGAGGCGCCCGTGATCAGGACGGCGATCACCGCCCCTACGATCAGTGCCCGCATCTGGCCGCGCATCGGATCGTGGATCATCCGCGAATCGCCCCGGATGAGCGCGTGCTCAAGGCGGCGGATCAGGAAACGGTAGCCGTTCACCTGTGCGCGAGTGGTAACTTGCGCTGGCATGCGTAGTGTTTAGCACGTCCGCACCACCTCGAGATGAAGTCCGAGCGCCTATCCGAAAAGCGATGCGTCCATTGACTTTCGCAGCAAAGCTCGTCACCGCCGGTGATACCGGCCCGCAGCGGCTCTTCCCCTTGGTCGACCTGATCGCCCTGCAAATTATCGTCGTCGTCGGAATCGTCGGCGCCCAGCTACTGGACCGGCCCGGTTGGCAGGGTGCGGCGGTGGCCCTGGTGCTTGGGTTACTGCTGGTTGCTCCGGTCGTCCGGGGTACGACGGCACCGCGGGCGCTGGCGCTGCGCGGGAGGTTTCTGCGCAATCGACGACGACGCACCGGCAAGTCCGCTCCGGCTTCCCTGCCGACCGAGCCGTTCGACGTTCCGACTCCCGACGGACTGCAGATCGGATTCCGTTGGAACGGTTCGACTTTGCTGTCGTTGCTCAAGATCGACGAAAACCCCAGGGCTCTGACGGTTTTGGAGCCGGGGGTCACCGTTTCCGGCGAGATGGTTCCGGTGCAGGCCCTGCTGGACTGCCTGCGTCAGTTCGACATCACGCTCGAGTCCATCGACATCATCAGCCAGGGTGCCCGCTCGGCCGGTCACACCGACGTCGCCGCGGTCTACGACTCCGTGCTGGGCCCGCTGCCCGCGATTGCCCAGCGCACCGTGTGGATTGCCGTGCGATTCAACCCGTCGCGCTGCGCGGAGGCGGTCCGGCGCCGTGGCGGCGACCGCGACGGCATCCTGCGTGCCGCCACCACCGCGACCCGGCGCGTCGCCAATCGGCTGGCCGAGGCAGGTCTGCAGCCCCAGTTCCTGTCGGCCAGCGGCATCGCGGCGGCCACCAATCAGCTCAGCGACGGCGTCAACCTCGGCACCGTCGAGGAGACCTGGGAGGACTGCAGGGAAGGCCACTTCCGGCTGTCCAGCTTCGCCGTGCAGCCGAACATGCTGACCACGGCCGGACTCGGGCTGTTGTGGACGGTGCCCAGCTACTCCACCACGGTGTGTCTGTCGCTGCGTGAGGCCCCCGATCACGGCGCCGACGACGATCTGGTCCAGGTCCGTGGACTCGCCCGCTTCGACAGCGACGTGCGCGTCCCCACCCAGTTACGCGGGCTCATCCCGCTGCACGGTCAGCAATTCTCCGCGCTCGCGGCGACCCTTCCGATCCCGGAGGTTCCCGGCGCCCGCCACATCGAGCACTGGGCCTCCGGACTTCGCGGCGACGCACTCAGTGATCTGGCCCTGCCCGCTTCGGGTTGCGGTCAGGTGATCGGCGCCGACCAGGAGGGCCGCGCGGTGGCGCTGCCGGTCTTCGGGCCCCAGATCCGCCGGGTCGAGATCGTGGGCACCCTGCATCTCGCCCAGCAGGTGGTGCTGCGCTCGCTGGCCCTGGGTGCCCGGGTGCTGGTGCACAGCCGGCGGCCCGCGTTCTGGCGCGACATGGTCGAGGTCGTCGGGCGCCATGACCTGCTGTGGGTTGCCGACTTCAACCGGCGCGCCATCCAGGCCGGTGCGGAGCGCAACTACACCGTCGAGATGTTCGACGGTGTACCAGAGCAATCGGTCCGGATCGGGGTGACAACCATGGTGCTCGCCCCGCCGAACACCCGGCCGTCCGATCAGGCCGACGTGGTCCTCGACCTGATCTCGCTCGAACACGACACGGTCAAGGTGAGCACCCAAGCCGGCTCGGCGGTGGTCACGATGGTCGCCACCGATGACGAGATGCGTTATCTGAGAGCATCCGCGAACAGCATCGACTGATGTGAAGGAGTGATCGTGGTCAATTCACCGAGCCGCAACCTGTCGATCGCGGTGGTGGTGCTGGGTCTTGCCGGCTACTGCGTGAGTTTCGGGCCTGCGGCCGACGGCGGAGGCAACGACTGGCACGTCAGGTTCGCGGTACTGGCCGGCCTGGCGGCCGCAATCGGCTTGCTGCCCAAGCAGACTGCCATCCCATGGCTCACTGCCATCCTGGCCGCGGCGGGTTTTCTCGACGCCTTGTCCAACGTCCTGACCTCCTCGGGGTGGGTGCTGACCGCGATCGCGGTACTCAACGGGATGCAGACCGTGGCGGCCATCGCGGCGCTGTGGCTGGCACCGGAGACGCCGAAGGCCACTGCCGCCGGTGGGTACGAGGCCTACCTCGACTACTACAACCAGGCGGTCCAGCAGTACTACCAGCAGGGCGCGGTGGCACAACCGGATGCGGCGCAGCGCAGCGGTTACGGCCAGGCCTACGCCCAGTCCCAAGCCACGCAGCAAGCACCCCAGTACGGCGATTACGCCGATCTGCTGTCGCCGCAACAGGATTACGGCCGGACCGCTGCCGCGGCGCCCGCCCAGTCCGGCGGGGCGGTGGCCCCACCGGGGCGGGCGGGTGCCGGTCCGGCCACTAACCGCGCGGCCGAGTCAGCCGATGGAGCAGCCACGCCGCAGGCACCGTGGCCACCAACGTCACGATGAACAACACGGTGGCCGAACCGGTGTAGACGTTCCAGCCCAGCACGAACTCCATCACCAGGTCCATGGCGACCACGTGCAGCAGGAAGACCTCGTAGGAGATCTCGCCGAGGGCCACCATCGGCCTGCTGCCCATCAGTCGCGCGTAGAGGCCGTCCCCATCCAGTGCCAGGGGGGCCACCACGAGGGCCGCGATGATCGCGTAGAACATCGTCTTGGCCAGGTCCTCGGTCAGGTCGAGGGATACCGCGGTGGTGATCCCGGCGATCGGGGTCGAGACCACCAGATAGCAGGCCAGTGCCAGGGGCAGCGCCGCCATCGCATAGCAGCGCACGCCCATCGCGCTCAGCACGGCGAGCATCATCCCGCCGACGAACCAGACCAGATAGTGCGGCAGCCATGCCCCACCGCCGACCGGCATCCATTCGGTGTTGTGCAGCAGCACCAACCACAGCGGGCTGATCGCGGCCAGACCGGTCAACCCGGCCAGCAGCAGGGCAGGTCGAAAACGTCTGCGACACAACACCACCAACAGCAGGTAGGCCATGAGCGGCAGCACCGCGTAGAACGCGACCTCCACCGCCAGGCTCCACATCTGGCTCAACCCCTGGTGCAGGTAGTCCGTGAAGTAGTTGTCGCTGTAGATCTGGGTCAGCGTCAGGTTGCGGAGCAGGCCCGCCCACGTGTGCCCGGGATTCGGCTGTACGGGCCGCAGTTCGTAGACGCCGTAGACGATGAGGACCGTGACGACATAGGCGGGCATGATGCGGCGGAACCGATTTCGCGCGTAGCGCAGGGTGCTCGGCGCGTCGGCCCCCGAGGCAGCCGCCTGCACCCAGGGCCGGAACAGCAACAGCCCGGAGAGCACGAAGAAGATCGCCACCCCCACCTCGAGGCGGGCGCTCATCAAACCCAGGTACCCCTGGGAGAGCAGGCCGGTCCCGTACGCCGCGTGGGTTCCCATCACGGTCAGCGCGGCCACCGCGCGCACACCGGTCAGCGACGCGATGCGATCCGCGTGCGAGACCTGCTCGAGCCCGCCCTGGTCGTCCTCAACCACCGTGCTCCTTGGTCGGCCCGCCTCCGTGGTCATTTGGCCATTCTGCTGCGCGCGCGGCCGTTCGCGTTGTTGCATCGCGGTGTGGGTGAAGAGGTCAAGAACACCGAGTTCAGCCGCGCGCACCGGCAGGAGTACCGGCGCAAGGTGCAGCTGTGCCTCGACGTGTTCGAAACCATGCTGGCCCGGTCGAGTTTCGAGTTCGAGCGCCCGCTCACCGGCATGGAGATCGAGTGCAACCTCGTCGACAACGAATACCAGCCCGCGATGACCAACCAAGAGGTCCTGGCCTCGATCGCCGATCCGGCCTATCAGACCGAATTGGGCGCCTACAACATCGAATTCAACGTCCCGCCACGCCCGCTACCCGGCCGGGCCGCGCTGGAACTCGAGGACGAGGTGCGGCGCAGCCTCAATGCCGCCGAGGTCAAGGCCAGCGAGGACGGCGCGCACATCGTGATGGTGGGCATCCTGCCGACGCTGATGCCCGAGCATCTGTCCGACGGTTGGATGAGCCAGTCGACGCGGTACCAGGCGCTCAACGACTCGATCTTCACCGCCCGCGGCGAGGACATGCCCATCGACATCTCCGGGCCGGAACGGCTGAGCCTGCAGTCGGCGTCCATCGCGCCGGAATCCGCGTGCACCAGCATGCAGCTGCACCTGCAGGTCTCCCCCGCCGATTTCGCCCGGAACTGGAACGCCGCTCAGGTGCTGGCCGGACCACAGCTGGCGGTCGGCGCCAACTCGCCGTACTTCTTCGGCCATCAACTGTGGGCCGAGACCCGCATCGAGCTGTTCACGCAGTCCACCGACACCCGTCCCGATGAGCTCAAGGCTCAGGGGGTGCGGCCCCGGGTCTGGTTCGGCGAGCGCTGGATCACCTCGATCTTCGATCTGTTCGAGGAGAACGTGCGGTACTTCCCGTCGTTGCTGCCCGAGCTGACCGACGAGGATCCGGCCGCCGAGCTCGCGGCAGGCCGGGCGCCTCAGCTCGCCGAGCTGCGGCTGCACAACGGGACCATCTACCGGTGGAACCGCCCGGTGTACGACGTGGTGGACGGTGTTCCCCATCTGCGGGTGGAGAACCGCGTGCTGCCTGCCGGCCCGACCGTTGTGGACATGCTCGCCAACGCGGCGTTCTATTACGGCCTGCTGCGGACGCTGTCCGAAGAGGACCGCCCGCTGTGGACCAAGATGAGCTTCGCCGCGGCCCACCACAACTTCGTCGAGGGCGCCCAGCACGGTCTGGACGCCCGGCTGTACTGGCCCGGCCTGGGCGAGGTGACGCCCGATGAGTTGGTGCTGCGCAGGCTGCTCCCGATGGCGCACGACGGGCTGCGCCGGTGGGGTGTGGCAGGGGAAGTCTGCGACCGGTATCTGGGGGTCATCGAAGGTCGCGCCAAGACCGGACAGACCGGAGCGACCTGGCAGGTAGCGACGGTGAAGAAACTGCAATCACGGGGGTTGACCAGGCCCAAGGCGCTGGCCGAAATGTTGCGGGAGTATGTCCAGCGGATGCACAGTAATGAGCCCGTCCATACCTGGGATTGAGGCGCGTACGTTGGAGCCATGACATCTGGACAGGTCTTGGACTGGGATGGCGCCTACAAGGGGGAAGCAGGTTTCGAGGGCCCGCCACCGTGGAATATCGGTGAGCCGCAGCCCGAGCTTGCTGCGCTGCACCGGGCCGGGAAGTTCGAAAGCGATGTCCTCGACGCCGGCTGCGGGCATGCCGAGTTGTCGCTCGCGCTGGCCTCGGACGGCTACACCGTCGTAGGCCTGGATCTGAGCCCGACGGCGATCGCCGCGGCCAACAATGCCGCACAGGTGCGCGGGCTGTCGACGGCGAGCTTCGCCCAAGCCGACATCACCTCGTTCACGGGTTACGACGGCCGGTTCAACACCGTGATCGACTCGACCTTGTTCCACTCCCTGCCGGTCGAAGGTCGCGACGGCTACCTGAAATCCATCCACCGGGCCTCTGCACCGGGTGCGCACTATTACGTGCTGGTGTTCGCCAAAGGCGCGTTCCCGGCCGAGTTGGAGACCAAGCCCAACGAGGTGTCCGAAGAAGAACTCCGCGACGCGGTGTCCAAGTACTGGGTGGTCGACGACATCCGGCCGGCATTCATCCATGCGAACGCCGCTGGATTGCCTGTGGACGCCCCCGTCGAACTGCCGCAGCACGAGCTCGACGAAAAGGGCCGCATCAAATTCCCCGCGTTCCTGCTGACCGCGCACAAGGCCTGACCCACCCGCTCAGAACGGTGGGTCCTCCGGGGCCGGCGGCCGTTCAGGTGGCGGCTCCCAGTCCGGGGGTAGTTCCTCGGGTTCGAATGGGTCGTTGATCCAGGTGCAGTACGGGCTGGTGCTGAGCTCATCGCCTTTGAAGAATTTCAGGGTGGCCCGCATGCGGTTGCGGTTGCGCCGCCGCTCCAATTCCTGTCGCCGGGCCGCTTGGGTGCGGCGGTAGGCCTTGTTGACCGGACGGAGCCGCCGGTTCTTGGCGCGGGTCTGTTCGATTCGCGCGGCGCGGGTGACGGTCCGGGGCCGCTGCGGGCCGGGTTGGCCGCATGGCGCAGGCCTGAAGCTGTTGAACAGATCGGCTCCGCCCGGCGTGGTGCGATAGATCTTACTGCTCGGCGATGTCCACACCACGGTGCCGTCCGGGTACTGCTCATCGCTCCAACCGCCAAAAGTCTTGAGCCGGTGATGAAAACGGCAGAGGCATTTCAAGTTCGCCGGGACAGTCAGCCCACCGCGAGATGGATCGCTGTGGTCGAACGGCACCGTGTGGTCGATGTCGCAGGACTCGGCCGGGTGCTCACATCCGGGGAATCGACACGTCAGGTCGCGGCAACGGACCCAGCGCTGGACCGACACCGTCGGCTGATAACGCAGCGCGGCCGCAGCATCCACCTCCGGCTCGGTCACCAACCTCGTTGTGGCTTCGGCAGCGAGCTCCCGAACCTGCTCGGCGTCGACCACCCCGAAGCCACACACATACCCGGCCGCCGTCCCGGTCCCGAGGACCGTGTCACGTTCGGCGATCACGTTGACCACAACCTTGACCGGCGGCTCTGACGGCTCGTTCGTCGACCGGACCGGACACGCGGCGCGGCCACACTCGCACGACAGCTCTCGCCCCTCCGCCAGGGCCTCGATTGCATCAGAGCGGCGCTGGTCGTTGCTGCGCGGATCTTTCGGGCACAGCCTGGCCGACATCTCCGAAAGCTTTGAGTCGAAGGTCAATCCGGCACGAGTCGTGACGATGGCGTCGATCTTGGCTGTGCCATCCCCTCGCGGGCTCACGTCGACCCGGCGGCGGTCGGCGGCATGTTCGCGTTCGCAGATCGCGGCCGGGTCCAAGGTCCGCACCTTGGCATCCACGGTGGTGGTGATACGCCCGTCAGACCAGCACTGCCACCCGGTAATCCGCTGCGCCAGCTCCTCGTCCAGCTGCTCCATCACCCGCGGCGAGACGAACCGGGTCCGCGTGATCACGATTTCGACAGTGCGCCAGTCGGTCTGCCCGTCGCTCAACAGCGCGGCCAATCGGGGCAGCCGGTCGCGCAATGCCTCGGCCTGCCCAACGAGCCGGCTGGCGGCGCCCGAGGTCAGGTTCAACGCCGCCCCCACCTCAGCGCTCGCGCGGGCGAACCCGGTGAGGATCATGTAGTTCGGGTGCACACCCTCGACATTGAGTTCAGCGGTCCGCTGCGCCAACAAGTCCGCCACCGCTGCCATCCGAGTCGCGATCAACCGCGCCTCTGCACGCGCACTGTCGGCCAGCACTTCCACGAGCTGACCCGGTACCACCGGATCGAACTCGATATCGAACATGCGTTCGAGTGTAGTTGGTGCCACCGACATCCGCCGGCAAACGCCTAAGGCACGTCCCGCAATACCTCGGCGAACTGCTCCAGGTCCTCGGCAGTCGTGTCGACATGCGGTGAAACCCGCAGCACCGGCTTGGCCATCTCGAACGGAGCCCGCGCGAATTCACATGCGGTGGTGACGATTCCGCGCTCGGCGATCAGCCAGGCCCGCACCGCGGTCGGATCGGCACCGTCGGTTGGTTCGAGCGTGGTGATCGCGGTGGGTTCGCCGACGGCTTCCACCACCCGCCATCCGGGTACCCCGGCCAGCACCTGCCGGGCTGTGCGGCCCACCTCGGCGAGCCGGCCGCGCACGTTATCCGGTCCGGCGGCCAGGTGTTCACCGAGAGCAACTGAGTATCCGACGCGGGTCGCGGCATTGTGCTCACCGTGCTCGAAGCTCGCCAGCACGCTCACCGGCACATCCCACGACGCCGGAGGCACACGTCGTTGCAGCCGACCGACAAGTTCCGGCCGCACGGCCAGGAAACCGACCCCACGCGGCCCGGCCAACCATTTGCGCGACGACGAGTAGACCGCGTCGGCGCCGACGTTGCAGTCCAGATGCCCGAATGCCTGCGCGGCGTCCACCGCGATCGGGACCCCGGCCTCGCGGCACACCGCGACCATCTCGGCCAGCGGCTGAGCCACCCCGCGGTGGCTGGCCAGTGCCGTGAAGTGCACCAGTGCCGGCGGATCGGAGGCCAGCGCGCGGGCCGCCTCATCGATCGCGACCCGGCCATCCCCGTCAACGGGTAGAGCGCGCACCTGAAAACCGTTGGCGGCCATGACCGCCAGGTTCGGCCCGAACTCGCCGGGCAGGCAGGCCAGCGTGCGCTCCCCCGCCCAGCTGCCGAGCAGCAGGTCCAGGGAATGGTTGGAGCCCGTCGTGTAGACCACGTCAGCGGCATCGAGCCCGGTCAGTGCCGCAACCGCGGCCCGGCCCGCCGCGAGCACAGGTGCCGCCGCCTCCGCGGCCACGTAGCCGCCGACTTCGGCCTCATGGCGGGCATGTGCGGCGACGGCATCGCTCACCGCGAGGCTCTGCCGCGAGCAGGCGCCACTGTCGAGGTGCAGTCCGGCGACTTTGGGGCGGGCGTCCGCCCACTGCTGCGCGAGGCTCACTTCACCGCCAGCGACAGGCCGAAGTCACCGGCGTCATCGGTCCACCAATGGGTCTGCCGAAGGCCGGCTTTCGCCAATTCGTCGGCCACCCCGTCGGCCCGGAACTTGCACGACACCTCGGTGAGCATCTCCTCACCGGCACCGAATGCGACGTCGAGATCCAGACCGGCGATCCTGACCTGCTGCGGTGCGTCCGTCCGCAGCCACATCTCAATGCGCTCCTCGTCGGCATTCCATTTCGCCACATGCTCGAATGCGTCGAGGTCGAAATCGGCGTCGAGCTCACGGTTCACCACCGACAGCACGTTGCGGTTGAACGCCGCGGTGACACCGGCACTGTCGTCGTAGGCGCGGACCAACCGGTCGGTGTCCTTGACCAGGTCGGTGCCCAGCAACACGCTGTCGCCGGGCTGCAGGGTCTCGGCCAGGGACGTCAGGAAATCCGCTCGCGGACCGGGTGTCAGATTGCCGATCGTCGAACCGAGGAACGCGACCAGACGGCGCCCCACCGACGGGATCTTGCCCAGGTGTTCTTCGAAATCACCGCACACCGCGTCGATCTCGATGCCGGGATACTCCTGGCCGATGGCATCTCCGGCAGCGCGCAGCACGCCGGCGTCGACGTCGAACGGGATGAACCGGCGCAACTGCCCGCCGTCACGCATCGCGTCGAGCAGCATCCTGGTCTTTTCGGAAGTGCCGCTGCCCAGCTCGACGAGGGTGTCGGCCCCGGCGGCCTCGGTGATCTCCGGCGAGCGGTCCCGCAGGATCTGCGCTTCGGTGCGCGTCGGGTAGTACTCGGGCAGGCGGGTGATCTGGTCGAACAGATCGCTGCCAACCGAATCGTAGAACCACTTGGGCGGCAGCATCTTCGGCGACTGGGCCAGCCCTTCGCGTACATCGTGACGAAGCGCGGTGGCGGCGGAATCGGCCGCCAGATAGTTGGACAGGGTGAGCGTCATACCGAACCTTTCAGTGGGGTGAGCTCGACATGCGAGTCAGAGACGTGCACCAGATGGCGGTCCGGGATGTCGGACCAGCCGGGATCGTCGTCGTAGGGTTCACTGGCGAGCACGACGCCATCCGGCAGTCGCAGCATCGACAAGGTGTCGCCCCAGGTGGTGGCAACCATACGAGAACCGTTGGCAGCCAGGATGTTCAGCCGGGCATTCGGATCCAGCGCGCCCACCTCAGCGATGGTCTCACCCAGGGCATCGAGGCTCCGAGAGAAGATCAACGCGGCCAGCACCGCGCTGTCCACAACGGATTCGGCCTCTCCGGTCAACGGCAGCACCGCACGGTCGACCACCCCGTTGTGCGACAGCAGCCACTGCCCGTCGGTGAACGGCGCCGAGGCCGTGGGGTCGATCGGCATGCCGATGGTCGCCGAGCGCACGGCCGCGACCACACACCCGCTGCTCAACGCCGGTGCGACCGAGGCGAAGGAGGCGTCACCCCACAGCGGCTTGTCGCTGCGCCACCGCCGGGGCACGCCCTCATCAAAAAACCCTGCACCCCAACCATCGGCATTCATCAACCCGTGCTTCTGCCGACGCGGAGCGTACGACTGAACCAACAGGCCCTGCGGCGGGTCCAGCACCAGCGAGGCCACCGATCGCGGTGCGCCCAGCCATCCGATATGCCGGCACATCAGACGTCCCAGGCCAACCGCACGCCGGAGAAGATCTGGCGCCGGATCGGATGATCCCAGTTGCGGAAGCTCGGCCGCAGGATGTCGGCGGACACCGCCCACGAACCGCCGCGCAGGATCCGGTAGTCACCGTCGAAGAAGGGCTCGGTGTAGCGGTCGTACACCATCGGCGTGAAGCCGGGCCACGGCCGCAGCGGGGACGTGGTCCATTCCCAGACGTCACCCAGCATCTGCTCGACACCGTAGGCCGATACACCGGCCGGATATGCCCCCACGGGGGCGGGCCGGCGCGCGTCGCCGCCGAGGTTGGCCAGTGCCTCGGTGGGTTCGGAAGAGCCCCACGGGAATCGGCGGCGGCTCCCCGCCACCGGATCCCAGGCGCAGGCCTTCTCCCATTCGATTTCGGTGGGCAGCCGGGCTCCTGCCCAGGCGGCGTACGCCTCGGCCTCGAAGAACGTGACGTGCTGGACGGGTTCGTCGGCCGGGATCGTCTCGATGTGGCCGAACCGGGTGCGGGTGCCGTCGTGCCCCCAGAACTCGGGTGCCGTCAGCCCCGCCTCCTGGCGATGGGCCCAACCGGGCTCGGACCACCAACGCTGCTGTTGATAGCCGCCGTCGTCGATGAACTCGCGCCACTCGGCATTGGTGACCGGCACCCGCCCGATGCGGAAGGAGGTCACGTCGACCTCATGCGGCGGGCGCTCGTTGTCCAGCGAATGCGGTTCGGTGAGTTCGTCCACCCCGAGCACGAACGGGCCACCCGGGATCAGTACCGACGTGCCGGCCAGTCCGGGTCGGCCGGAGGGCAGCGCGCTGCCGGTGTCGAGCAGCGGCGGGCCGGCTCGCATGTTCAGCGCCTGGAGCATGGTCTCGTCGTGTTGGTTCTCGTGACTGATGACCAGACCGAAGTTGAACCCGGAGTCGTCTGCGTCAAGAGCGTCGAGGGCATCGAGAGCACGGGACCGCACGGTCGCGCAGTACGTGCGCGCATCGGTGGGCGGCAGCAAGGGGAGGGCGACGCGGCTGGCCCGTGAGTGCACGAAGGCGTCGTAGAGCCGGTCCACGTCCGGGGCCAGCATGCCCGGACGGTCTGGGTTGCCGCCGCGCAGCAGCCACAGCTCCTCCTGCTGGCCGATGTGGGCGAGATCCCAGACCAGCGGGCTCATCAACGGGCTGTACTGGCGATGCAGTTCGGCATCGTCGAAATCGACCAGACCCAAGGTGCGTTCCCGCGCCCTGGTGAGCTGCTGTGCCAGCGTCTCGCGTGTGGTCAAAGCTCGCCCTTCACCAGTTGGCTCATCGCGGCAGCGATTCCGTGAGCCACCACCTGGTCGGCGAAATCGTCGGCCGGGCAGCGTCCCTCCTGGACCGAACGCGTCAACTGCGCCATCGATTCCGCCAACTCCGCCGGGGCCCGCTCCGCCGCGGCCGAGACGCATGCGACGGCCGCTTCCTGTAGGCGGCGGTCGGCCAGCCCGATCCGGGCGGCCCGGTCCCACGCGGTGGCCACCGGTGCGGTCGCCTCGGTGGCGATCGCGGCGGCCCCCGGATCATCCAGGAGTGTCGTCGTCATGAAAACCACGGCGGGCCACAGGGCGTCCGGAACGCTGTCGAGATAACGGATCTCCAGCCAGCGCCGCGGCCGCACCGGCGGGAACAGCGTGGTCAGGTGGTACTCGAGATCGGCCTCGGTGGGGCGGCGCCCGCCGAGTACCGCGCGTCCGTCGGCCCAGTCGGCGAACGGGACCCAGTTGGTCACCGGGACGGCATCCGGGGTGTTGACGAGCATCACCGGTGCCCGCAGCGCATAGCGCGCCCAGTCACTGGCCGGATCGTCGCCGTCGGCGCCCAGGATCGGCCCGCAGCGCGCGGAATCCAGCTGCCCCCACACCCGCTGCCGTGACGACTGCCAGCCGGTGAACTGACCGCCGAGCATGGGCGAATTCGCGGTGATGGCGATCATCGTCGGGCCGAGCGCGTGGGCCAGCCGTACCCGCTCGGCCCAGCCGTCCCGCGGACCGGCGTCGAGATTGACCTGAACCGAGGCGGTCGACGTCATCATGGCTGCGCCGGGTTCGGCCGATCCGCTGGCCGCGAAGAACTGCTCCATGGCCTGATAGCGCGCGCCAGGGTTGACCCGTTGGGTGGGCCGGACCGGATCGGCGCCCAGCAGCACCAGCCCCAGACCGCGGCGTTCGAACTCCGTACGCAGCACGGCCCGGTCGGCGAGCAGTGCGGCGATGGCGGCCGAGGGTCCGTCGGCCGGCGGGCCGGACAGTTCGACCGCACCGCCAGGCTCGACGGTGATGCGGCTGCCACCGGGCAGCGCGGGCACCGAGGCGATGACCTCGGAGAGTTCCTCCCAGCCCGGGCGCCGATGTGGATCGTCGAGGTCGAAACAGTGCGCCTCGATCTCCAGACCGACCTGCCCGACCGGCCCGTCATCGAGGCAGTGCTCTCCGATGAAGGCTGCGGCGTGTTCGGCGCTGGTGAACTCGACGGGAGTCAGATGGGCTGCATCAGCCCTGACGGGTACTGCCATGGCAACCACCCCTCCCGGTCCTCACCGGATTCAAACGGCTCGGTTCTGTTCCATCATCCAGATCGGACCGACACGTTCTACTGCCCCAGCGTGTTCTGCATGGCGCCGGCCAGCACGTTGACCGCGGGGCCGGCGTTGCCGGACTGGCACACCTTGGCTTGTAGCAGGACGTTTTCCCGTTTGCGGGTGGTGTTGAAACAGCGGCGGTCCGTGCCGGCCTCCTGTTTCACCCAATCCGCGTCGGTGGCGCTCGCCGGGCCGCCGGTGAACGTCCACACCTGGGTCACGAAATTGTCCAGGTGCATCGCGGTGGTCTGGCCCGAGCAGCCGTTGGTGCGGTCCACCACCCGGTGGAAGGCCCGGTCGGCGGCCTCCGGCGTCGCGAACACCCCGATCGCCTGCTTGACGTAATGGTTGTCGTCACCGGCCGTCGTCTGGGTGGTGGCGCCGTTGAACGAGGCGAGGTCCGGGTCGTTGAACACCTCGGGCAGGCCGATGTCGGCCCAGTTGTTGCACACCGGGTTCTCGACCGAGAAAGCCTGGAACGGGACGGTGAACTGGGACTCCCACGTCATCGGAGCACCGATGATGTTGCCCACCGAGCCCTTGGGCATGACGGCGTAGGACACGACACCAGGATCCGAGGGACGCGCACCAGCAGGTGCAGCCAATGCCAGCGCCAGACCGGCCAGCCCGAAACCGACAGTCAGGGCACGCATGGCCTCGATCATGCCAGTTAGTGAACCGTCCGCGTGCAATAGGTTCGCGCCGGCGACGGGTAGGGCCAGGCGTAGTGCCCTGTTTCGGCGGGGCAGGCCGACCCGTCCCGTACGTCCAGCCGTTGGGTCACCTGAACCATCACGCCCGGACCGCGTTCGGTGCGCGCGGTGCAGTCGGTCAGCTCCACCATGCCCGCGGGCATGCCGAGCTCGTAGCAGTGATTGGCGACCAGATTGGGAACCAGGCACAGACGCGCGGTCGACGGATCGGCGAGCCCGGCGGGCAGGTGCTGGTATTCGGCGCTCGGGCACTTCCCGGCACCGTCGGCGATGGCCCCGACCGTGTAGCTGGGGTCGACGTCGCAGGACACCTTGCCGGCGCGGGTCACTTCGGGCGCAACGGGTGTGGTGGCCGGGACGCTCACGCAATCACCGACCGCGAAGACCATGGCCGCACCGCGCTCGGGTTCGGCCCCCGCGCCGCAGCCGGCGGCCAGCAGCGGCACTGCGATCAGTGCCGCAACCAGGAGCCGATTGCGCGTCATGGTTAGCGAGAATCTCACGATTCCCCGCACCCGACCCAGTGCTTGGGTGAAAAGCCAGGCGCCCCGGCCACCAAGGGGAAGTGGCCGGGGCGTCCGTTGGGCTGCAGAGTGGTCTAGTTGGGTGCGGGTGTCTGGCAATCCGCGCAGACTCCCCAGAACACGACTTCGGCTTCGTCAACCGCGAATCCGGCCAGTTCAGAGGGCTCCAGGCACGGGGTCTGCCCGACAGCGCAATCGACGTCGGCAACCGCACCGCACACCCGGCAGACCAGGTGATGGTGGTTGTCGCCGGCGCGGGTCTCGTAGCGCGCCGAGGAGCCGGCGGGTTCGATACGACGGACCAGACCCGCATTGACGCAGGCCCGCAGGACGTCGTAGACCGCCTGGGTCGACACCGAGCCGAGGTTTTCGCGGGCCAGACCGGCCACATCGTCTGCAGTCGAATGCGGATGGTCGGCCAGCGCCTGGAGAACCGCGACCCGCGGTGCGGTCACACGCAGCCCGGCAGCCCGCAACAGGGCCTTGGGGTCGTGTTCATGCACCGTGGTCACGGCTCCAGTATGCGCGCTCTTTGGAGTCAGTCCAAAAGAGCGGACTGTGATTATGGTCGCGCAGGCTGTGCGGGTGTCGGCGGCGTCTCAGCGCGCTCCGGGCCGCTACCCGGTCCGCCGGGGCCACCGGGTCCCCAACCGGGGCCACCCGGGCCGAATCGAGCCGGGCCCACCGGGACCCCACGGCGGCATCATGCCGTGCGGCGGTCCCATCCGCCCCGGTCCGCCGTCCGGCCCTCCGCGGTGGAACATCATCATGCCGCCGCGGTCGTGGCCGCCGCGGTGGTGATGGCCGTCGCCGCCACCGGAATGTGCACCGAGGAAGAACCCGGTACCGAAGACCACGGCGACGATGAAGACGGTGCCTGCCGCGATACCCACCCAGGCGAGGGCCTGCAGCAGGCGGCTCGGCTTGTTCTCGGCAGGCGGGGCGGTGACCACGGGCGGTGCTGCCGGCGCAGCTACCGGCTCCGTCGCGGGGTCGGACGTGGGAGGTGTTTCAGTCATGACACGAGCATGCGAGGGCTGGTGAGGTGCTGATCAAGAATTGGCTGTGAATCAGCTTTGAAAGACCCGGGCTATTGCTCCCAGGGCTTGATCGGGTTCACCGCGTACTGGATCACGCGGTACGGCGAGCCGCCGCGGGCCATGGTGTTCCACTGGCTGATGAAAACCCGGACCTGATCCAGCGTCGATCCCGGCGAGATGTAGCCGCCGTAGGGCTGGGCCAACTGGTTGACCTCCGGCGGGGGCAACGAGTCGACCGGGTCGGGCCAGGCACTCGCGAACACCACCGTGGTCACGGGTGCCGTACCCAGACCGGTCGGGTCGTAGGCGACCCGCATCTCCATGTTTCCGTTGGTGGCGTTGAAGTACGACAGCACGGGCTTGCCGTCGATCTGCCGGATGCTCATCTCCCCCGTGCGGTCGGCGAACAACGCCGTCGGCGGCTTGCCCCAGCCGCCCGCCGACGACCAGCCCTGCCAGCCGGCCCGGTCGGTGAAGGTCTTCGGGTTCGCCCGGTACAGGAACGGCGGGCTGCTGCGATCGAAATTGTTGGCCAGGATGTAGACCCACCCACTCGGTGAATCCGGCGCCGGGACCGGGTCGTAGTAGCCCGTGATCTGCGACTGGGCGCCACCCACAAACGTGGCGTCACGCACCGAACCGGGCACCGTCGGCCAATTCGGCCGGGCCGCATCGGCTTTCACCAACCGGGAGCTGTACGGCTTGAGGTTGTAGGTGGTGGTGACCATCATGTAGTTCTCCCGGTTGATCGCCACCACACCGGCAGGCAACTGGGATCCGCCCGGCGGCGTCGGGTCCGCCAGCAACGGCTTGTCCACCCCGGTGACACCGCGGTAGCGCACACCGCCCGCGTCCTCGATCGAGTCGGCATCGACGTGCAGAGCCACCGGTGAGTGCCAGCCGCCGAAGCCGACGGCCTGCCCCGCGAAGCTGTCACCGCAGACCTGGAGCACCCGACTGGGAAACTCCATGAACTCACACAGATCCGTCGCACCGATACCGTAATCAGCCGTAGGCGTACCGGTTCCGGCACTCGGCCCGATTCGCAGCACCTGGCCGGGGGTCAGCGGAGGCACCACCGGATCGCCGAAGCCCGGATTGGCGTGGGCGAAAGGGGCCTGCCACACCGCCGCAGCGAGCATCGCGACAAGGGCGAACCTGCGGGCCGGGTTCACCCGCGGATCAGAGCTCGGCGGCCAGCAGTTCGGCGATTTGAATCGTGTTCAGCGCGGCACCTTTTCGCAGGTTGTCGCCGGACACGAACAGGGCGAGACCACGTCCGTCGGGCGCACCCGGATCCTGGCGGATCCGGCCGACCAGGGACTCGTCGGCGCCGGCGGCGGCCAACGGGGTCGGCACGTCGACCAGTTTCACACCCGCGGCACCAGCCAGCAGTTCCTTCGCCCGCTCAACCGAAAGCGGCTGGGCGAATTCGGCATTGATCGACAGCGAGTGCCCGGTGAAGACCGGAACGCGAACACAGGTGCCCGAGACGAGAAGGTCCGGGATACCGAGGATCTTGCGGCTCTCGTTGCGCAGCTTCTGGTCCTCGTCGGTCTCGCCGGAGCCGTCGTCGACCAGTGAGCCGGCCAGCGGGATCACGTTGAAGGCAATGGGCGCAACGTATTTCACCGGCGCCGGGAACGTCAGTGCCGAGCCGTCGTGCACCAGCTGCTCGGCTCCGTCGACCACTGCGCGGGTCTGCGATGCGAGCTCCTCGACACCGGCCAGGCCGCTGCCCGACACCGCCTGGTAGCTCGACACGACCAAGCGGGTCAGCCCGGCTTCCTCGTGCAGCGGCTTGAGCACCGGCATGGCGGCCATGGTGGTGCAGTTCGGGTTGGCGATGATGCCCTTGGGACGGACACGGCCGTCGCGCTTGAAGTTCACCTCACTGACGACGAGAGGTACGTCCGGGTCCTTGCGCCAGGCCGACGAGTTGTCGACGACGACCGCGCCGGCCGCGGCGAACCGCGGGGCCTGCACACGCGACATCGTCGCTCCGGCGGAGAACAACGCGATGTCCAGACCGGACGGATCGGCCGTCTCGCTGTTCTCGACCTCGATCTCCTGGCCACGGAACGTCAGCTTCTTGCCTTCGGACCTCGCCGAGGCGAAGAACCGGACCGAGCTGGCCGGGAAGTTCCGCTGCTCCAGCAGGGTGCGCATGACCTGGCCGACCTGGCCGGTCGCACCGACTACACCGATCGAAACCATGTCAGCGCCCCGTTCCGCCGTAGACGACAGCCTCGTCCTCGCCGCCGAGGTCGAACGCCTCGTGCAGCGCGCGGACGGCCGTGTCCAACTCGGTGTCCTTGACCAGAACCGAGATCCGGATCTCGGAGGTGGAGATCAGGTCGATGTTGACGCCGACCTCGGCCAGCGCCTCGCAGAACTTGGCGGTGACGCCGGGATGGCTGCGCATCCCCGCACCGACCAGCGACACCTTGCCGATGTGGTCGTCGTAGAGCACCTGGCTGAACCCGATCTCGTCCTTGAGCGCGGTCAGCTTCTCCACGGCCGTCGGGCCGTTGTCCATCGGACAGGTGAAGGTGATGTCGGTCTTGCCGTCCTCGACCTTCGAGATATTCTGCAGCACCATGTCGATGTTCACGTCGGCGTCGGCGACCGCGCGGAACACCTGGGCGGCGTAACCCGGCACGTCGGGCAGACCGACGACGGTGACCTTGGCCTCCCCGCGGTCGTGGGCTACTCCGGTCAGAAGGGCGTCTTCCATGGGGATGTCCTCGATCGATCCTTTGACGATGGTGCCGGGCTTGTCCGTGTACGACGAACGAACGTGAATCGGCACGTTGTAACGGCGGGCGTATTCGACGCAGCGCAGCATCAGCACCTTGGCGCCGCATGCGGCCATCTCGAGCATCTCCTCGAAGGAGACGGTGTCGAGGTGGCGGGCGTTGGGCACGATGCGCGGGTCGGCGGTGAAGATGCCGTCGACGTCGGTGTAGATCTCGCAGACGTCGGCCTTGAGCGCGGCCGCCAAGGCGACGGCGGTGGTGTCCGAGCCGCCGCGGCCCATGGTGGTGACGTCCTTGCTGTCCTGGCTGACGCCCTGGAACCCGGCGACGAGCACGATGACGCCCTCGTCCAGCGCATCGCGCAGGCGGCCGGGAGTGACGTCGATGATCTTGGCGTTGCCGTGGGTGCCGGTGGTGACGATGCCGGCCTGGGAGCCGGTGAACGAGCGGGCCTGTGCACCGAGGGACTCGATGGCCATCGCGACCAGGGCGTTGGAGATGCGCTCACCGGCGGTCAGCAGCATGTCCATCTCGCGCGCAGGCGGGGCCGGGGAAACCTGACGGGCCAGGTCAAGCAGGTCGTCGGTGGTATCCCCCATCGCCGAGACCACCACGACGACGTCGTTGCCGGCCTTCTTCGTCTCGACGATGCGCTCGGCCACCCGACGGATCCGATCGGCATCCGATACCGAGGATCCGCCGTACTTCTGTACGACGAGCGCCACTATCTAACCCTTCGAGCTTCGGGAATGAGTCCCAAACAGGATAAGGGAGACGCGCACACGATTTTCTCCGCCGGTAGCTTGGCTGACGTGCCTGACACGCCGAGCGGTCGGTCGGCCGCCACCGCTGTACCGATCCATCCCGATCTCGCGGCCCGCTGGAGTCCCCGGGCGTTCGATCCCGATGCCGCCATTACCGCTGACCAGCTCACCGCGCTGCTGGAGGCGGCGCGCTGGGCCGCCAGTTGGGGTCACCGGCAGCCGGTGCGGTTCGTCGTGGGCCGGCGAGGGGATGAGACCTTCGTTACATTGGCCGGCCTGCTCAAACGTGGCAACAGCTACGCGCATGCGGCCTCCGCGCTGATCCTGGTGTGTGCCGACCAGGGAGAAGATGAGAGGACGGCCGTGTACTCGGCGGTCGACACCGGAGCGGCTATCGCACAGCTGACCGTCGAGGCGGTGTCCCGCGGGTTGATCGTCCATCCGATGGCCGGCTTCGACGCCGACGGTGCCCGGGAAGCGTTCGGGATTCCCGAGGGCGTGCGGCCCCTGGCCGTCATCGCCATCGGCGCGCTCGGCGACTACGCGCAAGTCGACGAGGCCATCGCCGAACGCGACGGCCGGCCCCGCGAACGGTTACCGCTGGAGCAGATTGCATTTGGTGGGCGCTGGGGAATTCCGCTCGGCTGACTGGCGCACCGGCTAGTTTTGGTGAAGCACCGGGAGAGGAACACATGGCAGGACAGGCCATCCGCAAAGCCGTCATCCCCGCCGCGGGGATCGGTTCGCGTCTCCTGCCGCTGACCAAGGCCATCCCCAAGGAAATGCTGCCGGTCGGCGACAAGCCTGTCATCGAACACACGGTGCGCGAGCTGGTCAATTCCGGGATCACGGACATCACGATCGTGGTTTCCGGCGGAAAGACCTTGATAGAGGAGCATTTTCGCCCGAATACGACGCTGGTCGATCAGCTTCGCGCCGACGGCAAGGACGCTTACGCCGACGCGGTCGAGGAGGTCGGCGAACTCTCCGCCCGCGGCCACATCACCTACCTCCATCAGCACGGTCCGTACGGCAACGGCACTCCGGTGCTCAATGCCTCACGCTCGTTCGGTGACGAACCGGTCCTGGTGCTGTGGCCCGACGACGTCTTCGTCGCCGAGGTGCCGCGCGCCCAGCAACTGATCCGGGCCTACGAACAGACCTCGTCCCCGGTGCTGGCGTTGATGCCGATGGCTCCTGAGAACTCCCGCCGGTACGGCGTCCCGATCATCGACGAGGATCTGGGCGGCGGGCTGCTGCGGATCACCGGAATCGTCGAGAAGCCACAGCCCCACGAGGCGCGCTCCGAGTACGCCGCGATCGGTGGCTATGTCGTCACACCCGGCATCATCGACGAGCTTCGTGAGCAGACGAAGCGTTGGTACGCCCAGACCCAGCCCGGCGAGATCTATCTGACCGACGCGATCAATGCCCATGCCAGGGACCATGCCGTCTACGGCCAGGTGATCCAGGGGCACTGGTATGACACCGGCAATCCGGCCGACTATCTGGTCGCACAGTTCGCCTTCGCGTTGGCCCATCCCGAATACGGTGCCGCGCTACAGCAGTTGGCCGACCAGCCAGACCTGCTGCTACACAAGCTTTCGCGTCAGATCGGGGAGGGTCCACCCACATGAACTTGTCCCTGACCAACGGTCTGATCCCGATCACGCTGCAACTGCTGGCATTGATCGCCATCGTGGTCGCGATCGGCCGCGGCCGGTCTCGGGAGTGGATGAGGCGCTGGCTGCTAGCCGCAGTGCTCGTCGGCGTCGGCCTCGCGGCGGCCGCGCGACTGTTCGTCCGGGATCAGGGCTGGTCCGCCGACGCCATCTCGTTCGGCACGATCTTCTGGACGGCGATGTTCGGATTCGCCGTCACGGTTCTCATCGGCGGCTGGCATGGCACTGCGTGGTGGCGCCGGTTGGTATCCGTGCTGTCCGTGGTGATGATGGTGGTGTGCGGTCTTGCCGCGCTCAACACCGCGACCGGCTACTTCCCCACGGTTCGGGCTGCCTGGCTCCGGCTGACCCACACCGAGCCCGAACAGTGGATCGATGAATCCCAGCTCGCCGCCCTTCAGCAGTCCGGTGAGGTACCGACGCGCGGCACGGTGGTGCGGGTCAACATCCCAGCCGACGCATCGGGTTTCGAGCACCGGACCGAGGTGGTCTACCTTCCGCCGGCCTGGTTCGCCAGCAACCCGCCACCTCAACTACCCGCGGTCATCTTGATGGGCGGCGAGTTCAACCATCCCAACGACTGGCTGCAATCGACCGGCGCCCTGCATACGCTCGACGACTTCGCCGCACTGCATCACGGCAATGCGCCGGTCATCGTATTCCCCGACATCGCAGGCAAGTTCAGCAATGACACCGAATGCGTCGACGGGACCCGCGGCAACGCCGCCTCCCACCTGACCAAAGACCTGGTGCCCTACCTGATTTCACGCTTCGGGGTCAGCCCGAAAGCCGAGAACTGGGGACTGGCGGGATGGTCTTCGGGTGCGACGTGCGCCCTGAACACCGCCGTCCGCAATCCCGAGATGTTCAGCGCCTTCGTCTGGCTGGACGGCACCCTCGGTCCCAACGCGGGCACAAAAGACCAGACCATCGCACGCCTCTTCGGTGGCGACCGGGCGGCCTGGGAGGCATTCGACCCCAAGACAGTGATCACCCGGCACGGCCCGTACGACACCATGGCGGCGTGGCTCGGGGTCGGTGAAAGCACACCGACCATTCACCGTGACCCCACGACGACTCCTCCGTCTGAGGAGGCGATCGCCGGCTGGGACACGTTCTCCGAGGAGCATGCCTCCAACGCCAACAAGCTGTGCGCCCTGCTGAGCGGTTACAACGTCGAATGCTCCGTGGTGGGCTACAAGGGCGGGCACGATTTCCAGGCGGCCAGTACGGCATTCGATGCAGCGCTGCCCTGGCTGGCCTGGCGGCTCGGTACGCCCGGTGTGCGAGAACGACCCCTGCCCGGATCGGACGGGAACTAGCCGACCGTCACTTCCAGAGTGCCTCCAGCGAGGTGACGGACTGGCCGAGCGCGCGGGCGCTCAGCGCTCTCAGCGCACGCCTCTCCACCACGTCGAAACTCGCCCCGACATGCTCATGCAAGGCGGTGCGGCCGGCGTCAAGCTGATCATCGAGCAGAAGGTCGACGATCTGGAGGTGCTCGTCGATGGTGGCGATCACCCGTTCCTCGGTGACGAAGTCATACATCCGGATCAGCCGGATCCGCCGGTTGAGGTTGTCGAGCGTGGCCACCATCGCCTTGTTCCCGGATGCCGCGCACAACTCGAGGTGGAATGACTCGTCGCGCAGCACCATGTCACCGTCCGGCGGGGGCGGGCTGGCCTTCAGGTCCAGCCACTCCGCGCGCAATGTCGCGAGCCGGTCCTTGTCGTAGTGCAGCTCACCGGTTTCCAGGATCCGGGTGATGCCGCGCAGTTCGATGGTGATTCGCAGCTCGTAGAGGTCGCGGACGCCCGGGATATCCAGCGCGACTGGGTAGTACCCGTCGGGCCTGCGTTCGAGCATGCCGTCGGCGTGCAGCCGGACCAGTGCCTCTCTCAGCGGGGTCCGGCTGACATTGAGTGTCTCGCACAGCTGGGACTCGACCAGCCTGGTGCGGTGGTCGATCTCGCCGACCATGAGCTTCTTGCCGAGGTCGAGGTAGACGCGGTCGCGCAGGGATACCGGTTCGTCCACTTGCGCCGTGGTCATTGCAGTTCCTTGAGCGCGGCCACCACATCGGAGCTGGTGGCATGCGCCCCGAACACCCCGCCCTGCATGGTGATCATGTTCAGCGCCGCAACGTGGTTGGCGTAGTCGGTGGCACCGGTGGCGTCGGAGACGACGAGGCATTCGTATCCGCGGTCGTTGGCGTCACGCATGGTGGTGTGCACACACACGTCGGTGGTGATCCCGGTGAAGATGATGTGCGTGATGCCGCGGCTTCGCAGCACCAGTTCCAGATCCGTCGCGTAGAAGCTGCCCTTGCCCGGCTTGTCGATGACGGGCTCGCCTGGCAGAGCAGCCATCTCGGGTACCAACTGCCAGCCCGGCTCACCCTGGGTGAGGATCCGTCCGCATGGACCGGCCGAGCCGATCTCGGCTCCGATCTGGGCCGAGCGCCAGCGCTTGTTGGCCGGCAGGTCCGACAGGTCGGGCCGGTGGCCTTCCCGGGTGTGGACGATGAACAGTCCGGCGGCGCGGGCCGCGGCGAGTACCTCCTGCGCGGGGCCGAGCGGGGTACGCACCAGGGACAGGTCGTAGCCCATGGTGTCGACGTATCCGCCCTCGCCGCAGAAGTCGACCTGCCAGTCGATGTTGATCAACGCCGTTCGCCCGGTGGGGATGTCACCGTCGTAGGGCCACGCATACGGGTTGGCGGCAATGGTGACAGTCATGCGGTCTCTCCCACGAGAACGGGTTGCCCGGTGCGCACCGGCAGGTACGCCAGGGCGGTGAAGGCCAGGCCGCCGACGACCATCGCCACGACCGCATCGGACAGCTGGGGCGCGTAGTAGTGCGTCAGCAGCGCTCCCCCGGCCCCGATCGCCCATGCGGCGAACGGCTTCCAAGCCACCGCTGCGGTGGCCCGACGGTGGGCGAACACCAGCTGGTCGAGGATGAGCACGATGCCGATCGGGGGTACCAGCACCCCGAGGATGTTCAGCCAGGTTGCGAAGTACGACCAGATACCGGCCACCGCGGCGACGGTTCCGACGATGCCGAGCACGATCGTCAACTGGCGCATGGTCTTTCCGGTGATGTTGCCGAATCCGACGGCCCCGTTGTACAGGCAGTGCGCACACACGCTGCCCAGGTTGACGAAGACGAACACGATCGCCAGCGGCACCAGGACTCCCCCGGCGCTGACCAGGACATGCAGGAAGTCGCCGCCTGCGGTGTCGGCCGCGGCGGCGGCGCCGAGTGCGACCACGAGCGCGCCGACCAGCTGAGCGATGAAGTAGGCGAACGGGAATGCGGCGAACGCCGCCAGCGCACCTTCCCTGCCGTTGCGGGCCCACCGCGTGAAATCGGCAGTCATGGTGCCCGAGTCGGCGAAGCACGCGAAGACCATCGTCACGGCGACGCCGAAACTGAACGCACTCGCCCCGGCTCCGCCGCCGTAGGACAGGGCCGAGCCGATGCCGCCATCGGCCGCCGCCAACACGACGGCGACCACACCGAGCGGGACGAACAGGACCGACGCCACCACCCCGATCCACGAGATC
The DNA here is from genome assembly GCF_048282715.1 of Mycobacterium sp. 134. Lineage (NCBI taxonomy): Bacteria > Bacillati > Actinomycetota > Actinomycetes > Mycobacteriales > Mycobacteriaceae > Mycobacterium > Mycobacterium sp. 134. The sequence goes on along the minus strand of NZ_JBLVUN010000008.1, from coordinate 451,613 downwards.
GCCCGGATCCCGACGAAGGTCAGCGCCACGAACAGCACCCCGGCCAGCAGCGTGATCCACGGTGCGCTCCACCCCATGGACAAGTTGAGCGTCGAGCCCACCATGCCGGTCTGAAAGGCGAACCAGCCGATCACCAGCGCGGACAGAAATGCCGACACGATGCGAAAACCCTTGGCTCCGAAGGTGTCCGCCGCGGTGAGCGCGAAGTTCTTGCCGGAGCGCCCGGCCAGGTAGCTCAGCGTGCCCACGTAGCCCATGAGGATGAGGTCGCCGACGACGATCGCCGCCATTCCGGCGACGAAGCCGAGGTTGTAGACGACGATGCCGGCGAACACCGCCGACGTCATGATCATCGGGAATCCCACCCACACCGCCGACACCGCGAACAGCGATTTGCGGGCGGACGCCGGGACGGGCTGGTTCTCGTACTCCTCACCAAGCGCCGAATGATGTTCGGCGTGCGCTGTATCCATGGCTGTATACGGTGCGGTATACGGATTTCCCGAGCGTTTCTGTCGATGAACGTTCCGTAACGGGGTCCTCACCGCCGTGCGGCGCCGAGGTTTACGTCACCGCAACACAACGAGCCGGTCCACGTAACAGAAACGTCGTCAACTCCCAGTGATCGGCCCGTCCGGGCCGCCACCCCCAGGAGATGTTGATGGATACAGGAACCACGGCATTCATGCTGTGTTGCATCATCGGCCTCACGCTGATGATCCCGGGCCTTGCCCTGTTCTACGGCGGCATGGTCTCGGTCAAGAGCTCGACGAACATGATGATGATGACGTTCGGCGCAGTCGCCCTGGTGGGCGTGCTGTGGGTGCTGTTCGGCTTCTCGATGGCGTTCGGGACGTCCTACGGCGACCTCGGACTGCTCGGCAGCATCACCGAGTTCGCAGGCATGAAGAATCTGGTCGAGCCGATGACGTCCGTCAATGGCCTACCAGTCAGCCTATTCTCCCTTTTCCAGGCACTTTTCGCGGCGATCACGGTCGCGCTGATCTCCGGCGCGGTCGCCGACCGGATGAAGTTCGGCGCCTGGATGATCTTCGCCGGAGTCTGGGCCGTGCTGGTGTACTTCCCTGTCGCACACTGGGTGTTCGCCTTTGACGGGACGTTCTCGGAGGACTCCGTCGGCGGCTGGATCGCCAACAAGCTGCACGCGGTCGACTTCGCCGGTGGCACCGCGGTGCACATCAACGCCGGCGCCGCCGCCTTGGCGCTGGCCATCGTGCTGGGCAAGTCCGCACTGTTCGGCCAGCTGCGCAAGCCGCACAACGTTCCGCTGACCCTGCTGGGTGCGGGCATGCTGTGGGCCGGCTGGTACGCCTTCAACGGCGGATCCGCCCTGGCCGCAGGCAATTCCGCGGCGATCGTCATGGTCACCACGTTCGTCGCCACCTGTGCCGCCACGCTGGCCTGGATCGCGGTCGAAAAGCTCAAGACCGGCCACGTCACCGGCGTGGGTGCGGCGTCGGGTGCCATTGCCGGCCTGGTCGCCATCACCCCGGCCTGCGGTGCCGTCACCCCCGTCGGCGCCATCGCCCTGGGCGCCATCGCAGGCGCGGTCTGCGTGCTCGCCGTCGGCCTCAAGGAGAAGCTCGGCTACGACGACTCCCTGGACGTGGTGGGCGTCCACCTCGTCGGTGGTGTGATCGGCACCCTGCTGATCGGTCTCCTGGCCTCGGAGGCCATGCCCAGCAAGGTCAGCGGACTGTTCTACGGCGGCGGCCTGGAGCAGCTGTGGAAGCAGGCGATCGCCGCGGGCGCGGTGGCCGTCTACTCGTTCGCGGTCGCGTTCGCCATCGCCTTCGTCCTCAAGAAGACGATCGGAATCCGCATCTCGTCCGACGAGGAGGAGAAGGGGATCGACACGAAGTTCCACCGGGATTCGGCCTACGAGCTCGAATTCGCCTGACAGCAGTCTGATTCCCCGGCCCGGCTGCCGTGGACCGCTCTCGCGGCAGCCGGTGACCGGGGTTTCCTCGGCTTGCCGAAGTTTCCTACTGTGATACCTTGATTCATAACAAGAGACGAAAGTGCTGGTGCTATGCCCTCCGATCTCGCCGCCCTCGCCGAACAATCCGGCACCAAATTCATCCTCGCGCTGTTCGTCGACCTGCGCGGAAAGCCTTGCGCCAAATTGGTTCCCGTCGAATCGGTCGAGATGCTGGCCACCGAGGGCGTCGGCTTCGCCGGCTACGCCGTCGGCGCCATGGGCCAGGAGCCCAAAGACCCCGACCTGATCGCCATCCCCGATCCCGCCTCGTTCACCCCGATCCCGTTCATCAAAGAAGGCCTGGCCCTGGTGCACTGCGACCCCCACGTCGGGGGCGCGCCGTGGCCGTACGCGCCGCGGGTCATCCTCAGAGGTCTGATCCAGCGCGCCGCCGACGCGGGATTCGAACCCTGGGTCGGCGCCGAGGTCGAGTACTTCCTGCTGCGCCGCGGCGCCGACGGCGCCCTGGCCACCGCCGACGCGGCGGACACTGCCGCCCAACCCTGTTACGACGCCCGCGGCGTCACCCGGATGTATGACCACCTCACCGCGATCTCCACCGCGATGAACTCACTCGGCTGGTCCAACTACGCCAACGACCACGAGGACGGCAACGGGCAGTTCGAGCAGAACTTCGAGTTCTCCGACGCACTGACCACCGCCGACCGGGTGATCACCCTGCGCTACCTGCTGTCGATGATCGCCGCCGAACGGGACATGGTGGCCACCTTCATGCCCAAGCCGTTCTCCGACCGCACCGGCAGCGGCCTGCACCTGCACCTGTCACTGACCAGCGCCGGGACGCCGGCCTTCCCGGCCGATGCCGACGAACGGGGCCTGGGCCTGTCCGAGACGGCGTACGCGTTCATCGGCGGCATCCTCGACCACGCCTGCGCGCTGCAGTCCGTCGTCGCGCCGACCGTCAACTCCTACAAGCGAACCGGCGCCACCTCGACCGCATCGGGCGCCTCGTGGGCCCCGCGCAAGCCCAGCTACGGCGGCAACGATCGCACCCACTACATCCGGGTGCCCGACAGTCAGCGCATCGAGTTGCGCGGCGGCGACGGGTCGGCCAACCCGTATCTCGCGATCGCCGCCGCGTTGGGTGCCGGCCTCGACGGCGTCAAGCGCAGCCTCGACCCGGGAGCCGTGGGCGCCCAAGGACCGGCGGCCCTGCCGCCCACGCTGCTGCACGCGATCGAATCCCTGGAGACCGATCCGATCGTCACCGGCGTGCTCGACGTCGCGGGCGACGGTGTCGCCTCCTACTTCGCCGACGTCAAACGCGACGAGTTCTTCGCCTACCACGGCACCGTCACGCCGTGGGAGATCGACCACTACCTGACGGCGTTCTAGCCGTACGGCTTTCACGGAAGGGAGAACAACATGTGCGGGATCGTGGGGCTACACCTGCGCACACCGGAGCTGTACCCGCGCCTCGGCGAACTGCTCGCCGCGATGCTGGGCGAGATGTCCGATCGCGGCGCCGACTCGGCGGGGATCGCGATCTACGGAGACCCGGAGTGGTCGCCGTACGGGCAGGGCTGTGTCTCGATCACCGATGTCGCCGAGACACCGGAGTTGGGACCGGATGTAGATGTGGTGCAGGTGGATTCGACCTACCTGCTGTCGGCCGACATGGACTCCGAGGAGCTGTTGAGCCTGGCACGGGCGGCTTACCCGACCGCCTTGATCTCCGGGTTCGGCCCTGATCTGGCAGTGCTCAAAGGGGTCGGTCATCCGCGCGCCCTCACCGAGGCCTGGGGCCTGGCCAAGGCCCAGGGCTGGCAGGGCGTCGGGCATACCCGGATGGCCACCGAGTCCGCGGTGACGCCGTCGGGCTGCCATCCGTACACCGTCGGCCCCGGACAGTGCCTGGTGCACAACGGGTCTTTCGCCAACCACGCCACCATCCGCCGCGAACTGCGCCGCGCCGGTGTGGCGTTCGACAGCGAGAACGACACCGAGGTGGGCGCCCGGTTCGTGGCCGAACAGCTGGCCGCCGGCCGCGATGTGGCGACCGCGCTCAAGGAGCTGTGCGCCACGTTCGACGGCTTCTACACACTGTTGGTCTCCGATCACGACTCGTTCGCGGTGGTGCGTGACGCCATTGCCTGCAAGCCGGCGGTGATCGCCGAAACCGCCGACTGGGTGGCGATGGCCAGCGAGTACCGCGCCCTGGCCGGGCTGCCCGGGGTCGAGCAGGCACGCATTTGGGAACCGGAACCGGAGGTGGTCTACGCATGGACCAGATGACACTGACCCAATTTGACCTGCGCACAACGCCATTGCGTGAGGTCAACGCGGCGCTGCATCAACCGGGTGTGGAGGGTGACTACGTCATCGCGCACCCCGACGGTGCGCACAATGTGGCCGTCGGCCTCGACGCGCCGGTACGCGTGACGGTCGAAGGCCACGTCGGCTACTACGCGGCCGGGATGAATCAGCTCGCCGAGGTGACCATCAACGGCAATGCCGGCACCGGGGTGGCCGAGAACATGATGAGCGGCACGGTGCGGGTCACCGGGAATGCCTCGCAGTCGGCGGGTGCCACCGCACACGGCGGCCTGCTGGTCATCGAAGGGGACGCCGCCGCGCGCTGCGGCATCTCGATGAAGGGCGTGGACATCGTGGTGGGCGGCAGCATCGGTCACATGAGCGCGTTCATGGCCCAGGCCGGTCGGCTGGTGGTGCGCGGCGACGCCGGTGAGGCGCTGGGTGATTCGATCTATGAGGCCCGCATCTACGTGCGCGGCGAGGTGACCTCGCTGGGTGCGGACTGCATCGCCAAGCCGATGCGCGCCGAGCACCGCGCCGAACTCGCGGAGTTGTTGACAGCCAGTGGTTTCTGCGACGACGACACCTCCGATTACACCCGCTACGGCTCGGCCCGAAACCTCTACCACTTCCACGTCGACAACGCGAGTGAGTACTGATGCGCGAATCCGCCACCTTCGATCGATCCACGATCGCCGACATCCAGCGCGCCGCCGAGACCGGCATCTACGACATCCGCGGCTGGGGCGCCAAACGCCGGCTGCCGCATTTCGACGACCTGCTGTTCCTGGGTGCGTCGATGTCGCGTTACCCCTTGGAGGGCTACCGCGAACGCTGCGGCACCGACGTGATCCTCGGTGACCGGCACGCCAAACATCCTCTGCACCTGGATATCCCGGTCACCATCGCGGGCATGAGCTTCGGCGCGCTGTCCGGGCCTGCCAAGGAGGCCCTGGGCCGCGGGGCCAGCGAGGCCGGCACGTCGACCACCACCGGCGACGGCGGCATGACGCCCGAGGAGCGCGGGCAGAGCAAGCACCTGGTGTACCAGTACCTGCCCTCGCGCTACGGGATGAACCCCGACGACCTGCGCAAGGCCGACGCCATCGAGGTGGTGCTCGGCCAGGGCGCCAAGCCCGGCGGCGGCGGAATGCTGCTGGGACAGAAGATCTCCCCGCGGGTCGCGCAGATGCGCACGCTGCCCGAGGGCATCGACCAGCGCAGCGCCTGCAGGCACCCGGACTGGACCGGCCCGGACGATCTCACCATCAAGATCAACGAACTGCGGGAGATCACCGACTGGGAGAAACCCATCTACGTCAAGGTCGGGGCCACCCGCACCTACTACGACGTGAAGCTGGCCGTGCACGCCGGGGCCGACGTCGTGGTGGTCGATGGCATGCAGGGCGGCACGGCCGCCACCCAGGAGGTGTTCATCGAGCACGTCGGCATCCCGACCCTGGCCGCAGTGCCGCAGGCGGTGCAGGCCCTGCAGGAACTGGACGTGCACAGAAAAGTTCAATTGATCGTGAGCGGCGGCATCCGCTCCGGCGCCGACGTGGCCAAGGCGCTGGCGCTGGGCGCCGACGCGGTCGCGATCGGCACCGCAGCACTGATCGCGCTGGGCGACAACCACCCCCGGTACGCCGCCGAGTACGAAAAGCTGGGCAGCGCAGCCGGTTTCTACGACGACTTCCAGGACGGGCGCGATCCGGCCGGCATCACCACCCAGGATCCGGAGCTGGCCGCCAGGTTCGACCCGGTCGAGGGCGGCCGACGGTTGGCCAACTACCTGCGCGTGCTGACCATGGAAGCCCAGACCATCGCCCGGGCGTGCGGCAAGGCCCATGTGTGCCACCTGGAGCCCGAGGACCTGGTGGCAGTGACCATCGAGGCCGCGGCGATGGCGCGGGTTCCGCTGGCCGGCACGAACTGGATTCCAGGCTCGTGAGCGAAACAGCGGACGTCGTCATCGTCGGCGGTGGCCTGGAGGGCGCGGCGGCGGCCTGGGCCCTGAGCCAACGCGGCGTCACCGATGTGACTGTGCTGGAGCGCAATACCGTCGGCTCCGGGATGACCGGGAAATCCAGCGGGATCGTGCGCTGCCACTACGGGGTCAGCTCACTGGCCGCCATGGCCACGGTCGGCCTCGAGGTGTTCGAGAAGGCCGAGCAGTATTTCGGGACCGACATCGGTTTCCGGCAGACCGGCTATGTCGTCGGAGTCGGCGAGCCCAACGTCGACAATCTGCGCAAGAGCCTGGCCGCCCAGCGCGAGGTCGGGGTGCAGACCGAGGAGATCGACGCCTCCGAGGTGGCCAAGCTGTGGCCGTGGGCCGATCTGGAACCGTTCGCGGCCTTCGGTTGGGAGGCGCGCGGCGGATACGGCGACGCCTACCAGACCGCGCAGGCGTTCGCGGTGTCGGCGAGAGCCGCCGGCGTACGAATCCGACAGGGCGCCAACGTGACCGGACTGGTGCTCGACGGTGGCCGGGCCACCGGTGTCGAGCTGGCCGACGGCACAAGGGTTTCGGCGGGCACCGTCGTCGTGACGACCGGCGCATGGACCCGGCCGTTCCTGGCCCCCTACGGAATCGACGTGCCGATCAGGGTGGTTCGGGAGCAGATCGTCACCATCTCCCCCGGGGTGCCGATCGGAGCGGTCCCGGTGTTCTCCGACCTGGTGTCGCTGCAGTACGTGCGCCCCGAGCTGGGTGGGGAGATCCTGTTCGGCAACAGCGACCTGGCGCACTGCGAGCCCGCCGACCCGGACGACTACCTGAACCGGGCCACCGACGGCTTCATCGACCTGACCGTCGACAAGGTGGGTACCCGATTCCCCGGCTTCGGAGACGCGGCGATCACCGGCAGCTACGCCGGTTGCTACGACGTCACGCCGGACTGGAATCCCGTCATCTCCGCGACCGGGATCGACGGCCTGATGGTGGCGGCCGGATTCAGCGGGCACGGCTTCAAGATCGCGCCGGCGGTCGGCAAGCTGGTCGCCGACCTGGTGACCGAGGGCCGCAGCTCCGACCCGCGGATACCCGAGACGGATTTCCGATTGGCCCGGTTCGCAGAGGACAATTTGCTCAAGAGCCGGTACCCGTACGTCGGGGCCGGGGAGATGCGATAGACGGGGAGTGCCGTGAGCGACCTGCCGCTGCTCCGCAACACCGGCACAGCCCGCGACCGTGATCCGAACGAACCGGTCGAGGAACTGGAATTCGAGGCGGCGATCGGGCGCAATGTGCGTCAGCTGCGTCAGCAGCACGGGCTGACCGTGGCCGAGATGGCCGCCCGGGTGGGCATCTCCAAGGCGATGCTGTCGAAGATCGAGAACGCCCAGACCTCGTGCAGCCTGTCGACCCTTGCCCTGCTCGCAAAGGGGCTCGACGTCCCGGTCACCAGCCTGTTCCGCGGGGCCGACGTCGAGCGGCCTGCGGCATTCGTCAAGGCGGGCACGGGTCCGGAGATCGTGCGCAACGGCACCAAACAGGGCCATGAGTATCAATTGCTCAGCTCCCTGCGCGGGGAGCACAAGCGGCTGGAATGCCTGCACGTCACGCTGACCGAGAAGAGTCAGACATACCCGCTGTTCCAGCATCCCGGCACCGAGTTCATCTACATGCTCGAAGGCGTCATGGACTACAGCCACAGCCGCTCGGTGTATCGGCTGCAACCCGGCGACTCCCTGCAGATAGACGGGGAAGGCGCTCACGGACCGGTTGACCTGATCGAACTGCCGATCCGGTTCCTGTCGGTGATCGCCTTCCCCGATTCGCAGGTGTGAGTCACCACGTCGATCACTCGTAGATGCTGGTGATCCGCTGCGGGCCGTGATGGTTGTGCCAGCCGGGCTTCATGCCGGGTGCCGGAGTGGCGTAGGTATCAGGGCTGTAGAGGTTGCCCGAGCCCTGCGGAGTCTGCGCGGCGGCCGTGCCGGCCAGGCCGAGCGCGACGGCGCCGAAGACGCCTGCGGACAGGATGGGCAGTGCCAGGGCCTTGGTGAACTTGGTCATGATCGTGAATCCTTCTGTCTCAGTTGGCTTTTCGTTTCCCTTAGCGGTTTGTTCGGCCGCTGATACAAGAATGCGATCTGGACGGCCCCAGGTCTGTCGGGCAATCAGGCGATGAGAATGGTGAAGATGCGTTCCCCCGATCGGGGGAAGTGCACGTCAACCGCGGGCCCATGACCGGCGTTTGGGGCCGGTGTGTCGGGAGTAGGCAGGCAGCGACACGGGTGTCACTGTTGTTCCATGCGCCACCGTGCACGTCGAGCGGTCCGCGACGCATCCACCTGCCTCGCTGTGATCGTTCGGATGGCATTGACCAGCGCGGTCGCCGTCGCGCCCAGCCTGGTCTGCCTGGTCCAGGAGAATCGGAGATGGCCGGTGGCCGCGGTCCTGCCCTTGCCCGACCTCGCCCTCCAGCCCTGGGCGGAGAGGTCGGCGCGTCCAACTGCCGCGGCGCCGACTACGACGGGGTCACCGCCACCCTCGGAGGTTCAGGCACCGGGCGCGGTGCACATCCCCGCGATCGCACTGGCGGCCTACCAGAACGCCGACGCCATGATGGCGCAGAGCCAACCCGACTGCGGTGTGACCTGGAACCTGCTCGCCGGAATCGGGTACGTCGAGTCCACGCATGCGTTCGGCGGCGCCGCCGACGAACGCGGTGATCCCGTCAGTCCCATCTATGGGCCCGCCCTCGACGGCTCACTGCCGGGCAACGAGGTCATCGTCGCCGGCAGCTTTGGCGGCGGCACGCACTACGCCCGCGCGCTGGGGCCCATGCAGTTCCTGCCGAGCACGTGGTTGCTGCACGGCGCCGACGGCGACGGCGACGGCCAGGCCGATCCGCACAACCTCTTCGACGCCACCCTGGCCGCGGCCCGCTACCTCTGCAGCGACGGTGCGGACTTGCGCGACCAGGCGCAGCTGACCATCGCGGTGCTGCGCTACAACCACTCGATGGCCTACGTCGCCAACGTGCTGGGCTGGGCGCTGGCCTACGCCACCGGTGTGGCTCCGGTGGACCTGCCGCCGCTCACTGCGCCGCGGCCCCCAAGCGTCGCCGTTCGCGCGGTCGATAGCTCCGCCACGCCGGACGAGACCGTGCGTCGAGACGGCGCCCGCGACACCGGTACATCGACAAACCGGCCGGGATCTTCGGGCACGAGCAAGGGCTCCGCCAACACGAACACGACGAGCGGGTCCCGGCGCAGCACCGGCGCCGCCACACCCAAGGTCAAGTTCGGCAACGGTCGTTCCGGCAGTGCGCGCTGACGCCGCGGATCCATTTTGGCCAACCAGTCCCCCGGGCGTACAGTGAACGACGTGCAGCGGGTGCTCCTTCTCGGACGCCGCGACGGGGTCTGACCAGACCGGCTTCCCGTCGCGGGTTTTTGCGATGCGCCGGTCGAGTCCCCTTGACCTCCCGGAGCAAAAACATGACCACCCCCGACATCTCTGCAGATGCCTTCAGTTCGGTTCGCGCGATCAATACGCCGGCCGGCAATCCCAACCCCGGACAGCCCGTCTGGAACACCCAGCGCGGTTCATCCATGCCGGTCAGCCGCTATCGCAGCTTCGCCGACGAGGTTCCCGGCGGCAGCCCGGCCTTCGGCACCGGCGTCCCGTTCGACCGCACCTGGCCGGACCGCGTCATCGACACCGCGCCCCAGTGGTGCGCCGTCGACCTGCGCGACGGTAACCAGGCCCTGATCGACCCCATGAGCCCCGCGCGCAAGCGCCGCATGTTCGACCTGCTGGTACGGATGGGTTACAAGGAGATCGAGGTCGGCTTCCCGTCTGCGAGCCAGACCGACTACGACTTCGTCCGCGAGATCATCGAGGACGGCGCGATCCCGGATGACGTCACCATCCAGGTGCTGACGCAGTGCCGGCCCGAGCTGATCGAGCGCACCTTCGAGGCCTGCGCGGGAGCCCCGCAGGCGATCGTGCACTTCTACAACTCGACGTCGATCCTGCAGCGCCGCGTGGTGTTCCGGGCCGACCGCGACGCCGTCAAGAAGATCGCCACCGACGGCGCCCAGATGTGTGTCGAGGAGGCCGAGAAGTACCCCCAGACCCGGTGGCGCTTCGAGTACTCCCCCGAGTCCTACACGGGGACCGAGCTGGAGTACGCCGTCGAGGTGTGCAACGCCGTAGCCGACATCGTCAAGCCCACGCCCGAGTGGCCGCTGATCGTCAACCTGCCCGCTACGGTCGAGATGGCCACCCCGAACGTCTACGCCGATTCGATCGAGTGGATGAGCCGGCACCTGACCCCGCGCGACTCGATCATCCTGAGCCTGCACCCGCACAACGACCGCGGCACCGGCGTTGCCGCAGCGGAACTGGGCTACCAGGCCGGCGCCGACCGGATCGAGGGCTGCCTGTTCGGCAACGGCGAGCGCACGGGCAATGTCTGTCTGGTGACGCTGGGCCTGAACATGTTCAGCCGCGGCGTCGATCCGCAGATCGACTTCTCCAACATCGACGAGATCCGGCGCACCGTCGAGTACTGCAACCAGCTGCCCGTGCACGAGCGCCACCCCTACGGGGGTGACCTGGTCTACACCGCGTTCTCCGGCAGCCACCAGGACGCCATCAACAAGGGCCTGGACCAGATGAAGGTCGATGCCGACGAAGCCGACGCCGACATGGACGACATCCTGTGGCAGGTCCCCTACCTGCCGATCGACCCGAAGGACGTCGGCCGCACCTACGAGGCCGTGATCCGGGTGAACTCGCAGTCCGGCAAGGGCGGCGTGGCCTACATCATGAAGGCCGACCACGGTCTGGTGCTGCCGCGCCGGCTGCAGATCGAGTTCAGCCAGGCCATCCAGCAGATCACCGACGGTGAGGGCGGCGAGGTGTCGCCCAAGGAGATCTGGGGCGCGTTCTCCGAGGAGTACCTGGCCCCGATCATCCCGTTGGAACGCATTCGCCAGAAGGTGGTTGCCTCCGAGGTGGACGGCGGCACCGACACCATCACCGCGATCGTCAAGATCGACGGCGTCGAACGCGAGATCATCGGTGCCGGCAACGGCCCGCTGGCGGCGTTCGTCGACGCCCTGGGAGCCATCGGCTACGACATCAACGTGCTCGATTACTCCGAGCACGCCATGTCCTCGGGTGAAGAGGCGCAGGCCGCGGCCTACGTCGAGGCGTCGATCGGCGGCAAGACCGTCTGGGGCGTCGGTATCGCGACTTCGATCACAACTGCATCACTTCGCGCGGTCGTATCTGCCATCAACCGCGCGGCGCGTGATTAGCTGACGCCGGCGTAGATCACTACGCGAAGGCCAACGGCAAGGAGCAGTCCATGGACTGGGGCTCGACATGGGATTTCCTCTGGCATTTCCTGATCATCTTCGCCTGGATCGCATACCTGCTGGTCCTGTTCCAGATCCTCACGGACCTGTTCTGGCGTGACCACAAGACCTCCGGCTGGATCAAGGCCGTCTGGGTGGTCTTCCTGATCGTGTTCCCGTGGCTTACCGCGCTGGTGTACCTGATCGCCCGGGGTAAGGGCATGTCCGAGCGCGCGCAGGCAGCCGCGCTGGCGGCCAAGCAGGACACCGACGCCTACATCCGCGAGGCAGCCGGCCGGTCCCCGGCACAGGAGATCGCCGACGCCAAGGCGCTGCTGGATGCCGGCACGATCAGCCAGGCCGAGTTCGACGGGTTGAAGGCGAAGGCGCTCAGCCAGTAGACCGCGGCGAGCCGCCCGGGTCGTTTCCGGTCCCGAGAATTCGGGTGCACCAGATTACGGCCTGGGCGGCGAAGTGGTGTGCGGCAACAGCTTTCGACGGGTCCAGCAACCTTTCGTTGAGGAGCGTCGTCACTCCACCGACACAGAACAACGCCGCATCGAAGCTCTCCGGGTCCGCATCGCGGTCGGGCTGCAGGACGGACAATATGGCTGCCGCGACCCGGTATTGCGCCACCCGAATGTGCCGGGCAGCCGCGTCGACGTGCCGGGCGTCGGTCAAGTAGATGCGGACAGCGAGCGGATCGCTTTCAGCATGTTCGACGAAGGCGGCCAACCCCAGCGTCAGGCGTGTCTCGACGGTCGCGGATTCAGGTGGCGCGCTGCCCGCCTCGATCATGGCGGTGAACGATTCCTCGAGAATGTCGTCGATCACCGCGCCGATGAGCGCACCGATATCGGCGAACTGCTCGTAGAAATAGCGGTCGGTGAGTTTCGCCCGCGCCGAGATGGCCCGGACACTCACCGCAGGTAGGCCGCCCTCTCGCCACAGATCCTTGGCCGCGTCCAACAACGCCCTGCGCCGCACCGCACGACGTTGTTCGGCCGACATGCCGGCGTATCGCCGGTGCCCGGCCCCGGCCGCAACACCCTCTGCGCCTGTCACCTCACGCACTCCCGTCTTGACATCGCATGTTGTCATGCCGAAACTGAGGACATCCGTCATCAGATTAGGGGTGTCATGACAGCCATTGTTCCCGAGCGACCTTCTCTGACCGAACTACACAGCCGGCCATTCGCCTCGCTGTACGGCGAATACGACTACCAGGTCAACCGCATCGAGGGGACGCTGCCGGCCGACCTCACCGGCACGCTGTTCCGCATCGGTCCCGGCAAGTTCGAGGTGGGCGACACCGTACTGAAGACGATGTTCGACGCCGACGGGATGGTGTCGCGCTTCATTCTCGACGGGCAGACCGTCCGCTTCACCAACCGCTATGTCCGCACGATGCAGTACCTGGGTGGCAACACCATGAGGCAACGCGGAATCACCACCAGCGCGCCATCGCTGCGGGGAAACCTGCGCCCGCCGGCCAACACCGCCAACACCAACATCGTGTCGATCTGCGGCGAACTCCTGGCCCTGTGGGAAGGCGGCCCTCCCCACCAGGTGCACCCCGATTCACTGGAAACCTTGGGCACCAAGCATTTCGACGGCGACCGCCTGGGATTCCTCGGCGCGTTCTCTGCTCATCCCAAATGGGACCCCCGCACCAACGAGGTGTTCAACTTCGGTCTCGACCTGTTGCCCACACCGCGACTGCGCTGCTATCGCGTCGACCCTGGCGGACGATGCACCCAGATCAACACCCTCGGCCTCTGGGACATGGTGTGGAATCACGATTTTGCATTGACCGAGCGCCACATGGTGTTCGTACTGGATCCGCTGCGACCCAACATTCCGACACTGCTGCGCACCCGTTCACTGGAACGAGCATTGGAGTACCAGCTCCACAACGGGTCGACCCGCTTCGCGCTGGTACCCCGCGATGGTTCCAAGCCTCGAGTGATCGAGCATGATCCGCTCGCCCATATCCACGTCACCAACGCCTACGAAGACGGTGGCGACACAGTCGTCGAATTCATCCGGTTCGAAGACCCACAGATCTTCGTCCAGCTCGGCGAGCGCATCGAAGCCGCGGGGCAGAACGCCGATCCCCGAGCGCACCTGACCATCGACCGGTGGCCACGCGGGCACCTGGCCCGCTATCGCATCAGCAAGTCCGGCCGGATCACCGAGACCGTGCTATCTGAGAGTTCGCCGATGGAGTTCCCGCAGTACGACTGGCGCCGGTCCGCCTCCGAGCACTCGATCACCTACGCCGCAGCCGCCACCGAAGGTCTCGGTCACTACAACTCCGTCGTCAAGATCGACCATCGCACCGGCATCCAAACCAGCTTCGACTTCGGACTGGCTCAGACCGGCGAACCATTGTTCGTACCGCGATCACGCACCGCCGCCGAAGACGATGGCTGGCTGCTGGTGCTCAACCACGACCTGCTCAGTCATCGTTCGGCGCTGGCAATCCTCGACGCCCGGCACATCTCGGACGGACCTCTGGCCACCGCACATCTGGCCCATCACCTGCCGCTGGGGTTCCACGGCACATTCAGCCGAAAAGTGGCGCGGCCCAGAACTACGCCTCAGAACAGCGTGTACTGATCGCTCTCGGCGGGGATGTCGCAGAACTGCTCGATGTCGGAGCCACCGACGACATGGGTGAGCAGGCCCATGAAGGCCTCGTCATCGAGCAGCGGCACCCCCACCTCGACGGCCTGGTAGCCCTTGCCCTGATCGGGAGCCGCTTCGTTGCAGATCACCAACGAGGTCTGCTGGTCCACCAGGTCGGTGTAGGCCAGACCGGCATGCAGGATGCGCTCGACGAGTTCCTCGTGGGTGCGTGCCACCTCGGCCGACAGCGCCACCCGCATGCCCTGCACCAACGGCCGTCCCGGCACGAAGACACCCGGGTTGGCGTACTCGCACGGCAGGCGCGAGGCCAGCACCTTCAACGGGCGCAGCTCTTCATGGGTGATGTGGCCATTGGGCCAGCGCCGTCGGCTCACCTCCCGCAGCGGCAACCAGACCTTGCGGTCGCGGGCCCGGGCCAGGGTCGGCTTCAGGATCTGTGCCAGCACCAACGCGTCGTCGAGAGCATCGTGTGGCTTCATCTGGCTCACGCCCCAATGCGCTGCCAGCGTCTCCAGGCGCAGGTTCTCGGTGCCCAGCGCCAGCCGGCGGGCCAGCTCGACGGTGCACATGACGCTGTCGATCGGCAGCTCGGCGCCGACCAACTCGGCCTCGGCGGCGAGGAAGCTGTAGTCGAAGCCCACGTTGTGTGCGACCAACGTGCGTCCACGCAAGATGTCGCTCAATTCGTCGACGACGTCCCCGAAGGTCGGCTGACCTTCCAGCATCTCGGTCGTCAGCCCGTGCACATGGGTAGGTCCTGGATCCACACCCGGGTTCAGCAGGGTCGCGACACTGCGCTCGACATTTCCGTCATCCCCGACCGCGAGGGCGGCCACGCTGACGATGCGTGCCTGTCCCGGCCGGAACCCCGTGGTCTCCACGTCGACGACGGCCCAGCCCGCGCCCGGCTAATCCGCCGGTCTGCCCCACGCGCTGCTCATATTCGCCAGGATGGCACGCGAGTCCGACAGAGTCCGATTGCCGCGCCGCGACGCCTCGGTCGGCGTCGCAGCGTGTCGTGCCCCTAAAATCGCCGGAATGCTGACCCTTCGCGGGCGCGCCGCCCTGGCCGCCGGATCAACCGCGCGTTGGGCGTCGCGGGTCACCGGCCGCGGCGCCGGTGCGATGATCGGCGGCCTGGTGGCGATGACGCTGGACCGCTCGATCCTGGGCCAACTGGGCCAAGGCCGCCGCAGCGTCGTCGTGACCGGCACCAATGGCAAGTCGACCACCACCCGGATGACCGCGGCCGCCCTGGCCACGCTCGGCCCGGTGGCCAGTAACTCCGAAGGCGCCAACATGGACGCCGGTCTGGTGGCGGCGCTGGCCGGGGCCCGCGATGCCACGCTGGCGGCCCTGGAAGTCGACGAGATGCATGTCCCGCACGTCAGCGATGCGGTGTCGCCATCGGTCATCGTCTTGCTGAATCTGTCCCGTGACCAGCTCGACCGGGTCGGTGAGATCAACCACATCGAGCGCACGTTGCGAGGCGGGCTGGCCCGTCATCCCGACGCGGTGATCGTGGCCAACTGCGACGACGTCCTGATGACCTCGGCCGCCTACGACAGCCCCAATGTGGTGTGGGTGGCCGCCGGCGGCAGCTGGGCGGGTGACTCGGTGAGCTGCCCGCGATCCGGCGAGATCATCGAGCGCAACGGCCGCGACTGGTACTCGACCGGCAGCGACTTCAAACGTCCCAGCCCGCAGTGGTGGTTCGACGACACCCATATCTACGGTCCGGACGGCCTGGTGCTGCCGATGACCCTGGCCCTGCCCGGCGCCGTCAACCGCGGTAACGCCACCCAGGCCGTCGCGGCGGCCGTGGCGCTGGGCGCCGACCCCGCCGCCGCGGTCGCCACGGTCTCCGGCGTCGACGAGGTCGCCGGGCGGTACCGCACGGTCCAGATCGGCACGCACACCGCGCGGATCCTGCTGGCCAAGAACCCGGCAGGATGGCAAGAGGCCCTGTCCATGGTCGACAAGCACGGCGCGGGCGTCGTCATCTCGGTCAACGGGCAGGTGCCCGACGGCGAGGACTTGTCCTGGCTGTGGGACGTCCGGTTCGAGCACTTCGACGACACCGTCGTGGTCGCCGCAGGCGAACGCGGCACCGACCTCGCGGTGCGGCTCGGCTACGCCGGCGTCGAGCATTCACTGGTGCACGACACCGTCGCCGCGATCGACTCCTGCCCGCCCGGGCATGTCGAGGTGATCGCCAACTACACGGCCTTCCTGCAACTGAATCGGCGGATCTCGTGAGTGCGGTGCGGATCGGGCTCGTGCTGCCCGACGTGATGGGGACCTACGGAGACAGCGGCAATGCGGTGGTGCTGCAACAGCGGTTGCGGCTGCGCGGTATCGACGCCGAGATCGTCGAGATCACCTTGGCCGACCCGGTGCCGGATTCGCTGGACCTGTACACGCTCGGTGGCGCCGAGGACTACGCGCAGCGGCTGGCCACCAAGCACCTGATCCGGTACCCCGGTCTGCAACAAGCGGTTTCGCGGGGCGCGCCCGTGCTCGCGATCTGCGCGGCGATCCAGGTCCTCGGCCACTGGTACGAGACCTCGGCCGGCGAGCGGGTGGACGGCGTCGGGCTGCTCGACGTCACCACGTCGCCGCAAGAGGCCCGCACCATCGGCGAGGTGGCATCCACTCCCCTGCTCGACGGGCTCACCCAGCCGTTGACGGGTTTCGAAAACCACCGTGGCGGAACGGTTCTCGGCCCCGATGCCAGGCCGCTGGCGAAGGTCACCAAAGGGGCGGGCAACCGGTTGGGCGACGGCTATGACGGCGCGGTTCAAGGCAGCGTGGTGGCGACCTATCTGCACGGCCCGTGCCTGGCCCGCAATCCGGAACTGGCCGACCATCTGCTGACGCAGGTGGTGGGTGAGCTGCCGCCGCTGGAGCTTCCGGAAGTCGAGCTGCTGCGCCGCGAACGCCTGGCCGCCCCGCGCCGGGTGTAGCTCGCACGTCAGGCGGCGAAAACGTCGACCGCCGCAGCGATACGGGCTGCGGCATCGGTGAGAATCGGCTCACCGTGCCCGAAACCGGCGCGCTGCGCGCCTGTGGCAGCGAGCTTGGACACAGAGTCGGCGAGCTCGGCGCGGTCGGTGTTGAAAACACCCATGATCACCTGGCCGTCGGACTCGGCGACCACGTCGCCGGTCAGCACGGCGTCGGCAGCCGGCAGATAGAGGGCGATGCCGCCCGGGGTGTGGCCGGGCACGCCGATCACCCGCGCCCCGCCGGCGAAGTCCAGCACGTCACCGTCGCCGACCACCCGGTCCACCCGGCAGGCCGGGCCGTGCGGTGAGGCGACGAAGTCGGGGCGCAGCGTGCGCTCCGAGTCGGTGAGCACGGGCAGTGGCCCGGATTCGTCGCCGCGGATGAACTCGGCGTCACCTTTGCCTGCGACGACCTCCACGTCGGACCAGTCCGCGATCTCGGCGGCCGCACCGCAATGGTCCTCGTGGAAATGAGTGAGCACGACGCGCTTGACGTGCAGGCGCCGCATGCCGAGCGCGGCCAGCGCCTCGGCGATCAGGCCGGAGCTGTCCGGCCACCCGGTGTCGATGAGCGTGACACCTTCACCGTCCAGCCACAGGTAGCTGTTGAGCAGGTGCGCCCGTTCACCGGGGATGCGCAGCCGGTACAACGAGGGCGCCAGCTGTTGGAGATCCGCCATGGAACCGACCGTAGTGACCTTGGCCATGGCCGGTCGAGGGGTTTCGCTGTGGCCGAAACCTCGGATCAGGCCATCGCGCGGCGGCCGGCCAGTGCCCGGCCCAGGGTGAGTTCGTCGGCGAACTCCAGGTCGCCGCCCATCGGCAGGCCCGAGGCGATGCGGGTGACCGTCAGCCCGGGGATGTCGCGCAGCATCCGGACCAGATAGGTAGCCGTGGCCTCACCCTCGGTGTTGGGGTCGGTCGCGATGATCACCTCGGCCACGTCGACGCCGTCGACGCGTTCACCGATCCGGTTGAGCAGCTCACGGATGCGCAGCTGGTCGGGCCCGACGCCCGACAACGGATCCAGCGCCCCGCCCAGCACGTGGTAGCGGCCGCGGAATTCGCGGGTGCGCTCGACGGCCTGCACGTCCTTGGGTTCCTCGACCACGCACACCAGCGAGGCATCGCGGCGGGGATCCTTGCAGATCCGGCAGCGTTCCTCGTCGGAGACGTTGCCGCAGACCGCACAGAAGGTGACGCCGTCACGGATGCGGCCCAGCACCGCGGTCAACCGATCGATGTCCGGTGGCTCGACGCTCAGCAGGTGAAACGCGATCCGCTGCGCGCTCTTGGGCCCGATGCCGGGCAGCTTGCCCAGCTCGTCGATCAGATCCTGTACTGGGCCTTCGAACACTTACAGCCCCGGAAGTCCGAATCCGCCCAGCCCGCCGGCCAGCGGACCCAGGCGGCTTTGTGCCAAAGCGGTCACCTGATTGGAGGCATCGGCGAGGGCACCGACGATGAGGTCCTGAAGGGTCTCGACGTCCTCGGGGTCAACGACCTTGGGATCGATCGCCACCGCGATCACCTCCCCGCTGCCCTTGACCGTGACCTGGACCAGCCCGCCGCCGGCCTGGCCGTGCACCTCGGAGTTGGCCAGCGCCTCTTGCGCCTCCATGAGCTGCTGCTGTACTTGCTGCGCCTGCGCCAGCAGGGCCGACATGTCGGGCGTGCCTCCGGGTTGCATTCGTGGTCCCCTTGCCGTGTTGATTGCGTCTTGGTCTCGACTTGGTTGCTCTCGCCTGTCGGCGGCGATTCGGACTTTCAGCCTAGTCGGCGTGCGGGCTAGCGTGGCGCCCGTGCGAGTCCCAGCCTGCGTGCGTGTCGGCACCGCGATGGTCAGCAGCGTCCTTGTCGCCGCGGCCGTCCCGGCTGTCATCGACGCTCCCCACGCCAACGCCGCTCCCTCGAACATCGCCGGCATGATCGTTTTCCTCGATCCCGGCCACAACGGCGCGAACGACGCGTCGATCAGCCGCCAGGTGCCCACCGGCCGCGGCGGCACCAAGGACTGCCAGGCCAGCGGCACCTCCACCACGGACGGCTACCCCGAGCACACCTTCACCTGGGACACCACGCTGCGGGTACGCGCCATCCTGAACCAGATGGGTGTGCGCACCGCGATGTCACGCGGCAACGACAACGCGCTGGGCCCGTGCGTCGACGAACGGGCCTCGATGGCCAATGCACTGCGGCCGAACGCCATCGTGTCCATCCACGCCGACGGCGGCCCGCCCAACGGCCGCGGCTTCCACGTGCTCTACTCGTCGCCGCCGTTGAACAATGTGCAGGCCGGGCCGTCTGTGCAATTCGCCCAGACCATGCGCGATCAGCTGTCCGCCTCAGGCATCCCGCCCGCCACCTACATCGGTTCCGGTGGTCTGGACGCCCGTTCCGACATCGCCGGGCTCAACTTGGCGCAGTTCCCGTCGATCCTCGTCGAGTGCGGCAACATGAAGAACCCGGTCGACTCAGCGCTGATGAAAACCCCGGACGGCCAGCAGAAGTATGCCGAGGCAATCGCCCGGGGTGTCGCCGCGTATCTGGGTTCGCAGGCGCGCTAGCTGTTCTTCACGGGTAGGTTGTGAACGCGTAGGCGCTCGATTGGTGTCATTCCGCCGATGCCGGTGTGGGGTCGGTGGTGATTGTAGTGATGCAGCCAGTGCTGGTAGGTTCCGGCGCGTTCGGCCTCAGAGCGGTAGGTCTGCGCATAGGCCCATTCGGTGGTCAGGGTGCGGTTGAATCGCTCGACTTTGCCGTTGGTCTGTGGCCGGTAGGGCCGGGTCCTCTTGTGGGTGATGTCGGGGCCGAGCGCTTCAGCGAAATTCTTTGACCGGTAACAGGATCCATTGTCGGTCAACACTCGTTTGACGGTGATGCCGTGGTCGGCGAAGAACGCGTTGGCGCGTTTCCAGAATCCCGCGGCGGTTTCTTTGCGTTCGTCGGTGAGGTCCTCGGAGTAGGCCAGCCGGGAGTGGTCATCAACGGCGTGGTGCAAGAACGTGTATCCCATGCCGCAGCGGTTGCGCCGGCCGGCTTGGCGACCCAGCTTGCGATGGCCGCCCCCGTCGGGGATGCGGCCCAGTTTCTTGACGTCGACATGGACCAAGTCGCCGGGAGCCGGGTGCTCATAGCGGCGGGGTTTGGGCCGGCGTACCGGTAACCCGGTGTTTTGGTCCAGGTGCCGCAGCAATGGCATCCGGTAGCGGCGCAGCACCGCCTCAACGGTCGAGCGTGGCAGGTGCAGGTAAGCGGCGATGCGATGTGGGCCCCAGCGCCGGGTGAAGCGCAGGTTGACGATGCGCCGCTCACGTCGTTTCGGCAACCGCAACGGACTGCGATGCGGCCGGCTGGGCCGGTCTACCATCGCTGCTTCGCCACCGTCGCGATAACGGTCGGCCCATTTCTTGGCTGTGGCCACCGAACATTGGAACCGCTCAGCCGCGCGCCGCAAACTCCAGCCCTGATCAACAACCGCCTGCGCAAGCCGCAACCGCCCACGAGGAGTCAACGAAGCATTAGCGTGGACCATGAGGACCTCTCGGTAATCGGATGTGCGTATTTGGTAACCACACCGATACCGGAGGTCCTCACCTACTTCCGCTCACCACGCCGTTCACAACCTGTCTGGGAGTTACAGCTAGCTCTCGACTTCCTTCTTCAGGTTGGCCAGCACCTCGTCCTGGATCTTGCGCAGGCCCAGCGGTGCGAAAGTCTTCTCGAAGAAGCCCTTGACCCCGCCGGCACCGGTCCAGCTGGTCTTGAGGTTGACCGACGATCCGGCGCCCGCCGGGGCGACAGTCCAGTTGGTCACCAGGCTGGAGTTCGCGTCCTTCTCGATCACCGTGTGGCCGGCAACGTCCACCGACGCCTTGATGTCACGCACCCGGGACTCCGTCGCCTGCAGCTTCCAGCTGGCCACCGTGCCCGCACCCTGACCACCCTCGAGCACCTGGTAGTCGCGGTAGTGCGAAGAGAGGATCTTCGGGCGCACGGTCTGGTAGTCCGCGATCGCGGCGAACACCGCGGCCGGCTCGGCGTTGATCAGAACCGTGCTGACCGCACTGACCTGTCCCATGACTGAAACTCCTTTTACTCGTGTTACCCGTGTCTGCGGTCGCATCGTCGGCAACCTCCGACTAGCGTATATGTGTGTCTGTTGTTACGACTGACGCACAAGCTGTCCATGCCCTTGGCGTGCAGCGCCTACTGGACAGCTACCGCGCCATACCGCCCAATTCGACGGTGCGGCTTGCCAAGCCCACGTCGAACCTGTTCCGTGCGCGAGATCGCAGCGATGTCAAGGGTCTGGACGTATCGGGGCTGACCAATGTGATCGCCGTCGACGCCGAAGCCCGTACCGCCGACGTCGCCGGTATGTGCACCTACGAGGACCTGGTGGCCGCGACGCTGCCGCACGGCCTGGCGCCGCTGGTGGTGCCGCAGCTCAAGACCATCACGCTGGGCGGCGCCGTCACCGGCCTCGGCATCGAGTCGACGTCATTCCGCAACGGTCTGCCGCACGAATCGGTGCTGGAGATGGACATTCTCACCGGGGCAGGCGAAATCGTCACCGCATCACCCGAACAGCATCCCGACCTGTTTCGAACGTTCCCCAATTCATATGGCACGCTCGGATATTCGACACGGCTTCGAATCGAGCTGGAACCCGTCACCTCTTTTGTCGCGTTGCGTCACCTTCGGTTTCACTCGCTGACCGACCTCGTCGCGGCGATGGACCGGATCATCGAAACCGGTGGGCTGGACGGCGAGCCGGTCGACTACCTCGACGGCGTGGTGTTCAGTGCCGACGAGAGCTACCTGTGCGTCGGTTTCAAGACGACGACGCCCGGCCCGGTCAGCGACTACACCGGCCAGGACATCTACTACCGCTCGATCCAGCACGCGCACGGCGAGAAACACGACCGGCTGACGATTCACGACTATCTGTGGCGTTGGGACACCGACTGGTTCTGGTGCTCACGGGCATTCGGCGCGCAGAACCCCACCATCCGGCGGTTCTGGCCGCGCCGGCTGCGGCGCAGCAGCTTCTACTGGAAGCTCGTCGGCTACGACCAGCGGTTCAACATCGCCGACCGTATCGAGAAGCGCAACGGGCGCCCGCCCCGCGAGCGAGTAGTGCAGGACATCGAGGTGCCCATAGAGAACTGTGAACGGTTCCTCTCGTGGTTCCTGGAGAACGTGCCGATCGAACCGATCTGGCTGTGCCCACTGCGGTTACGCGATGACGATCGCCATGCGGCCGGCTGGCCCCTCTATCCCCTGCGCGCCCACCACACCTACGTCAACGTCGGGTTCTGGTCCTCGGTACCGGTCGGCCCGGTGGAAGGCCACACCAACAAGCTGATCGAGAACAAGGTCAGCGAGCTCGACGGACACAAGTCCCTGTATTCCGATTCCTACTATCCGCGTGAGGATTTCGATCAGCTCTACGGCGGTGAGACCTACAAGGCCGTCAAGAAGTCCTACGACCCCGATTCACGTCTGTTTGACCTGTATTCGAAAGCCGTGTTGCGCCGATGAACGGAGAACAGCGATGACCACCTTCAAAGAACACTCGACGCACGCAACCGACCACAAGCTCAGCCTCGCCGAGATCCTGGAGATCTTCGCATCCGGCTCGCAGCCACTGAAGTTCACCGCGTACGACGGAAGCACCTCGGGGCCCACCGACGCCACGCTCGGCCTGGACCTCAAGACTCCGCGCGGCACCACCTATCTCGCGACCGCTCCCGGGGATCTGGGCCTGGCCCGCGCCTACGTGTCCGGCGACCTGGAGCTGTACGGGGTCCATCCCGGCGACCCGTACCCGCTGCTGTGCGCGCTGGCCGAGAAGATGGCGTTCAAGCGTCCGCCCGCCCGGGTGCTGGCCAACATCGTGCGGTCCATCGGCATCGAGCACCTCAAGCCCATCGCGCCGCCGCCGCAGGAGGCGCTGCCGCGGTGGCGCCGGGCGGTAGAGGGGTTGCGACACAGCAAGACCCGCGACGCCGAGGCGATCCACCACCACTACGACGTGTCGAACACGTTCTATGAGTGGGTGCTCGGGCCGTCGATGACCTACACCTGCGCGTGCTACCCGGATGCCGATGCCGGCCTGGAGGAGGCGCAGGACAACAAGTACCGCCTGGTGTTCGAGAAGCTACGGCTCCAACCCGGTGACCGCTTGCTCGACGTCGGCTGCGGATGGGGCGGCATGGTGCGTTACGCCGCACGCCACGGGGTCAAGGCGATCGGGGTGACACTGTCCAAGGAACAGGCCCGGTGGGCGCAGGAGGCCATCGTCAGGGAGGGTCTCGGAGACCTGGCCGAGGTGCGCCACGGCGACTACCGCGACATCGCCGAGACCGGGTTCGACGCCGTCTCCTCGATCGGCCTGACCGAGCACATCGGCGTGCACAACTATCCGTCGTACTTCGGTTTCCTGAAGTCGAAGATGCGTACCGGTGCGCTGCTGCTCAACCACTGCATCACCCGCCACGACAACCGAAGCGGAGCGGCCGCCGGAGGTTTCATCGACCGCTACGTGTTCCCGGACGGCGAGCTGACCGGCTCGGGACGCATCATCACCGAGGTGCAGGACGTCGGCCTGGAGGTCATGCACGAGGAGAACCTTCGCAACCACTACGCGATGACGCTGCGCGACTGGTGCGCCAACCTCGTCGAGCACTGGGACGAGGCCGTCGCCGAGGTCGGGCTGCCCACCGCCAAGGTGTGGGGCCTGTACATGGCGGGCTCCAGGCTCGGCTTCGAGACGAATGTCGTCCAGCTGCACCAGGTTCTGGCCGTCAAGCTCGACGACCGCGGCAACGACGGCGGCCTGCCGCTGCGGCCGTGGTGGACCGCCTAGAACCCAAACTTAGCCAAGACGATCGGTAACGTTTTCCGGATGATTCGTTATTGATCGTCTTGGGTGAGCCTCATACCGTTTGAACCATGAAAACGGTTCTCATCACGGGTTGTTCATCAGGGTACGGACTCGAAACCGCCCGCCACTTCCACGCCAACGGTTGGAACGTGATCGCCACGATGCGCACGCCGCGCACCGGGCTGCTGCCGGAATCGGACCGAATCCAGTTGGTGGCGCTGGACGTCACCGACCCCGAAAGCATCTCGGTGGCTATCGAGGCCAGTGGCCCGATCGACGTGCTGGTCAACAATGCGGGCATCGGCGTCGTCGGCGCCTTCGAGCCCATGTCGATGGACACGATCCGGGAAGTGTTCGAGACCAACACATTCGGCGTGATCGCCACGACACAGGCTGTGCTGCCCCAGATGCGAACGCGCGGGTCCGGGGTGGTGGTCAACGTGACGTCGAGCGTGACGCTGACGGCGATGCCGTTGGCCGCGGTGTACACCGCCAGCAAGATGGCGATCGAAGGATTCACCGCGTCACTGGCACTCGAACTCGAGGCGGTGAACGTGACGGCGAAACTTGTCGAACCGGGCTACGGGCCGACGACGAGCTTCACCAGTAACGGTGCGACCCGGATGGACGGACTGATTCCCGAGCCGTATCAGGCGTTCGCCGCACCGATCCTGGCCGCGTTCGGGCAGGCCACCGTCTTCACGACCGAGGCCGACGTCGCCGAGACCGTCTACCAGGCCGCGACCGACACGTCCGGCCGGCTGCGGTTCCCGGCCGGCGCAGACGCGGTGGCGCTCGCAGGCCGGTAGACCGGCATGGCGGAGGCGCTATCTTGTCGGCATGCCCCCGGCAGGTGTCGCCTCCGTGGCCGATCCGCTCGAAACGGTCATTCCGTTGCTGCGTCCCCAGGTCGTGCTGTCGAAGGTCGTCAGCGGAGCCGGCGACTGGAGTATCCGCAAGCCGCGCTACGCCGACCCCTCGTTCTGTCTGATGTTGGCGGGCAACTGCTGGCTCAGCCCGGACGGCATCGATCCCGTCGAACTGTTCGCGGGCGACTTCCTGTTACTGCCCGAGACACCCAGTTTCGTGATGGCCAGCGACCCCGCCTTGGCACCGACCGACGTAGAACTCCATCCGGCCGCCGATTCCCATTACGGACCGGCGGACGGACCGGAGCCGATGCGGATGCTCGGTGGATACTTCCGCTTTGATCGGGCCAACGCCAGGCTGCTGGTAAAGCTCCTCCCGCCAACGATTCTCATCCGGCACGACGAATCAGGCTCGGCCCGCCTGAACCGGATCGTCGAACTCATCACCGACGAGGCGATCGCGCAACGTCCGTGTCGCGAACCGATCCTCGAGCGGCTCGTCGAGGTGCTGCTGATCGAGGCCTGCCGGTTCCGAACCGAACGTCCCACCGCAGGCGAGAACGGCCTGATCGCCGGGCTTTCCGATCCGCAGCTCGCCGGTGCCCTGCGAGAGATTCACGACGGCGTCGCCGAGCACTGGACGGTCGAGAAGCTGGCCCGCACCGCGAACATGTCCCGCGCCGTATTCGCGGAACGGTTCGCGAACACGATCGGGATGCCCCCCATGCAGTACGTCCTGGAGTGGCGGGTAGCACTGGCCAAGGACATGCTGCAATCCGAGCAACTCGCGATCGGAGAGATCGCGGCCAGGACCGGCTACCAGTCGGCCAGTGCGTTCACCACCGCGTTCACCCGAGTGACCGGATGCTCCCCACGCGAATACGCCCGCGGCAGCGGGGACTGATCAGCGTCAGCTCTCGATCTTTCGCGCGCCCAGTTCGTTCTGAAGCAGTTCCAGTGCGACCTCTTCGGGGTCGCGGCGCGGCCCGGCCTCGCTCTGCGAAGCCTCGGCGAGCATCTCTGCCTCTTCCTGCTCCGGGGACGGCGGCGGTTCGGGATCTGGCACCGGCTCGGGTTCGGGAATGACCCGGCCCGGGCGGGTCGGGACCCGCGGCGGGGGTTTGGCGGCCTTCGGCGGGGGCGGTGGGGCCGCCTCCGCAGTGCCGACCTCACAGCGGATCTGCCAGTCCACCCCGAGCGCATCCTTGAGCGCATCCCGGATCACATCGGCATTGCGCGACTCGGTGAGCCGCTTCGCCAGCGGCGGTGATTCATGAGACAGCACAAGGGTTTTGTCCTCGACCGCTCGCACGATCGCCCCCGACAGCATGACCTCGGTGGTGCGGCTGCGTTCGCGCACCTTCTCCCGCACCGTCGTCCACATCGAGCGCACGGCGGCTGCGTTGGGCTCGCCACCGGGGGTCACCGCTGCCGGCGCCGGCAGGGGTTCGGGCTCGGGTTCCGGGGCAGGCTCGGGCTCGAAGTCGGGCTCCGGCGGGAGCGGCGGCTCGGGCTCGGGTTCCGGAGCGGGTGGCGGTGGCGGCGGTGCCGAGACCGGTTCGGGGACGGCGACCGGTTCCGGAGCGGCGACCGGTTCCGGAGCGGCGACCGGTTCGGGAGCGGGCGGCGGCGTCGGGGCGGGAGCCTCGGCAGGGGCCTCTACCGGGGCCGCCTGGCTGCGCCGGGTGAAGGTCTTGGCGGGCTCGGCGGCGGGGCGGGCGGCCGATGCCGCGGCCTCGCCGGCCGGGATCGACAGGTCCAGCCGGGTCTCGATGCGTTCGATGCGCTGCAGCAGCGCCGACTCGGTGTCATGCGCCGAGGGCAGCAGCAGCCGGGCACACACCACTTCCAGCAGCAGCCGCGGCGCGGTCGCGCCACGCATCTCCCCGAGGCCCGCGTGCACCACCTCGGCATAGCGGGCCAGCGTGGCCGCGCCCACCTTGTCGGCCTGCTCCCGCATCCGCTCCAGCACGTCGGCCGGTGCGTCCACGACACCGCGGGTGACCGCGTCGGGCACGGCCTGCAGCACGATCAGATCCCGAAAGCGTTCCAGCAGATCGGTGGCGAAGCGCCGCGGATCATGCCCGGCGTCGATCACCGCCTCCACGGCGCCGAACAATGCGGCCGCGTCGCCGGCGGCCAGTGCCTCGACCGCATCGTCGATGAGCGCCATGTCCGTGGCACCGAGTAGCGCCAGCGCCCGCTGATAGGTGATGTGGTTGCCGGTGGCGCCCTGCTCGGAGCCGGCAAGCAGCTGATCGAGCACCGAGAGCGTGTCGCGGGGGGAACCGCCGCCGGCGCGGATGACCAGCGGGTACACCGCGTCGTCGACGTTGACGTTCTCCTCGGCGCAGATGCGCTCGAGCAGCGGGCGCATGGTGCGCGGGGCCAGCAGCCGGAACGGGTAGTGGTGGGTACGCGACCGGATGGTCGGCAGCACCTTCTCCGGTTCGGTGGTGGCGAACACGAAGATCAGGTGCTCGGGCGGCTCCTCGACGATCTTGAGGAGCGCGTTGAAACCGGCCGTGGTGACCATGTGCGCTTCGTCGATGATGAAGATGCGGTAGCGGGATTGCGCAGGGGTGAAGAACGCTCGGTCGCGCAGTTCTCGGGTGTCGTCGACGCCACCGTGGCTGGCCGCGTCGAGTTCGGTGACGTCGAGGTTGCCCGGGCCGTTGGGGGCCAGCGCGACGCACGAGTCGCAGACCCCGCAGGGTGTGGGCGTGGGCCCCTGCTCGCAGTTGAGCGAGCGGGCCAGGATGCGCGCCGAGGATGTCTTGCCGCAGCCGCGCGGCCCGGAGAACAGGTAGGCGTGGTTGATCCGGCCTGCGGTCAGCGCAGTAGATAGCGGCTCGGTGACATGTTCCTGGCCAACGACTTCCGCGAAGCTTGCCGGCCGGTATTTGCGGTAGAGAGCCACGGAAGAAGGCTACCGACTGCGTCCGACGCCGCGCCGGTGCCCGTTGACTTTGCAACCGCGCACACGGCTACCCGCACAAATGCAGCGTCAACTCAACGTCAACACAGAGTTCTGCACAGCCCGCGATTCATCCACAGGCCGGCGACGCCGAGACCGGCACACACCCATCTTTGTCCCCGCCACCGGCGACTCTCGCCGAATGAGTGAGCCCTTCATCGGCACCGAAGCCCTGGCGGCCGGCGTCGTCAACCGCTATCAGCTCAGTCGCGACCACCGCACGATCTTGCCGAACATCTACGTGGACAAGCGAACTGCTGTGTCGCTACGGCAACGCAGTGCGGCGGCATGGTTGTGGTCGGGTCGCGACGCGGTGATCGCGGGTGCCGCCGCATCGGCGCTCCATGGCGCGAAGTGGGTGACCGACGACGTTCCGATCGAGTTGATCAGCACCAAGACCAAGCCGCCCGAGAAGGTGATCACGCGCCAGGACCTGATCTGCGACGGGGAGGTCACGCGCATCGGAGGTCTGTCGGTCACGAGCGTCGAGCGCACTGCCTTTGACCTTGGGCGCCGCGGGTTGATCGGCGCGGCCGTCGCACGGCTCGACGCACTTGCTCGAGCCACCGGATTGAAGACGGACGACGTGCTGACGCTTGCCGCACACCACCGCCACGCCCGTGGCCTGCGGCAACTCGAACGGGCGCTGAACCTATTCGACCCCGGCGGCCAGTCCCCGAAAGAAACCTGGCTGCGGTTGATGCTCATCGACGCAGGTTTTCCGCGGCCGCAGACACAGATACCGGTGCTGGGGCCCGACGGCTACCCGAGGTACTTCCTCGACATGGGTTGGGAGGAGCTGATGCTGGCGGTCGAATACGAGGGTGTGCAGCATGCCGATCAGCTCGGCTATGACATCACGCGTGCCGACTCCATCACGCGAGCCGGCTGGACCCACGTGAGAGTGGCCGCGGGACACCGACGGCCCGCCATCATCGCCCGGGTGGAACGCGAATGGGTCCGACTTTGGCGACCAGAGCTCGGGATCACGCCGCGGAGGCCGCCGCTGGCCGGTCCCCCGCTGGAACTCGGCTGTTGACTTTGAAACCGCGCACACCGCTACTCGCACAAATGCGGCGTCAGTTCCGAGTCAACGCAAAAGATGCTCGGTCGCCGCCAGCAGGGCGCAGGTGGCCAGGCCGTCGATCGCCTCACGCACGTCGGACAGCGACGGGAACGTCGGCGCGATGCGGATGTTCTTGTCCTCGGGGTCCTTGCGGTACGGGAACGACGCACCCGCCTCGGTCACCGCGATCCCGGCGTCCTTGGCCAGGGAAACGGTGCGCTTGGCGGTGCCGGGCCACACGTCGAGGCTGACGAAGTAGCCGCCCTTGGGATCGGTCCACGACGCGATCTTCGACTCCCCCAGCCGGTCCTCGAGGATCTCGGCGACCAAGGCGAACTTGGGGGCGATCAGCTGCCGGTGGCGCTGCATCTGCAGCCGCACACCGTCGGCGTCGCGGAAGTAGCGGCTGTGGCGCAGCTGGTTGATCTTGTCCGGCCCGATCGTCTTCTTGCCCGCGTGCTGCAGGTACCACGCGATGTTTCCCAACGAGCCGCCCTGGAAGCTCACCCCCGCCCCGGCGAAGGTGATCTTGGAGGTCGAGGCGAACACCAGCGGCCGGTTCGGGTTACCGGCGGCCTCGGCCAGACCCAGCACGTCGACCTGGCGGATGAACTCGTCGGTCAGGGTGTGAACCGCGTAGGCGTTGTCCCACATCAACCGGAAATCGTTTGCCGCCGTGCGCATCTGGACGAGACGCCGGACCACTTCCCAGGAGTAGGTGACGCCGGTCGGGTTGCCGTACACCGGAACGCACCACATGCCCTTGATCGCCGGATCGGCCGCGACGAGTTCCTCGATCAGGTCGACGTCCGGCCCGTCCTCGCGCATCGGCACCGCGATCATCTCGATTCCGAAGGACTCGGTGATGGCGAAATGCCGGTCATATCCGGGCGCCGGGCAGAGGAACTTCACTTTCGCCTCTTGCCCCCAGGGCCGCACCGAGTCCACACCGCCGTGCAGCAGCGAGAACACGATGACGTCGTGCATCATCTCCAGGCTCGCGTTGTTGCCCGCGATCAGGTTCTGCACCGGGATGCCGAGCAGCTCGCCGAAGATCTCCCGCAGTTCGGGCAGCCCGTGCAGGCCGCCGTAGTTGCGGGTGTCGGTGCCTTCGCGGTCGCGGAAGGAGTCTTTTTCGGAGCCGGGGAGCGACAGCAGCGCGTTGGAAAGATCCAACTGCTCGGGAGCCGGCTTACCCCGGGTCAGGTCCAGGCTCAGCTTCTTGGCCTGCAGCTCTGCGTAGTTGCGCTGTTGGACTTCGTGCTGCGCGAGCAGATCGTCGCGGCCGAGAGACTGGAACGACACCGCGCGCCTTTCACAGATGGTGAATGAGCTGAACATAAGGGGACCCCGCGCACCCGCCAGAGCCCGTTGACCCTTGCTGCCTTCCGGCCCTGGGGGAGTTCACAGGATGGACGCCGCGCGGGGTCCACAGCGAGTGTAATACCCGCCCCTTCCCCGGCGTTTACGGGACTGGTTCAAGCGTCGGCTACGATTGCCGACGGAGGATTCGCCTAGTGGCCTATGGCGCTCGCCTGGAACGCGGGTTGGGTTAACAGCCCTCAGGGGTTCAAATCCCCTATCCTCCGCGCTCGGGTCCGGGGTGCGACCTGCTGAATCAACCCTGATCAGCAGGTCGCACCCCGGCCCAATTAAGTACCCGAGGAGGAGTATGGGCCGCACCGTCGCGGTGATCTGGCACGTGTCGTTTTCGATCGTGGCCGCCGGCCTCTTCTTCTTTTTCGTTCTTCCGCGATGGCCCGAACTCATGGGCCAGACCTCGCCGACGCTCGGGCTGATCCTGCGCATCGTCACCGGCGCGCTGATCGGTCTCGCGGCCCTGCCGGTGGTGTTCACCCTGCAGCGGACCAAGCGTCCCGAGCTGGCCACCCCGGAGCTCGCGCTGCGGTTGCGGACCGCCTCGATTTCCCTGCATGTGCTGGCAGCAGTGCTGATCGTCGTCACCGCGGTCTCCGAGATCTGGTTGTCACTGGACAGCTTCGGTCCGTGGCTGTTCGGGATCTACGGCGCCGCCGCCGCAATCGCGCTCCTCGGCATCTTTGCCTTCTACCTGGCCTTTGTCGCCGAATTGCCGCCCCCGCCGCCGAGGCCGGTCAAGACCCGCGAAAAGGCCGAGCGCCGCGGACGCAAGAAGGCCGACGCGGAAGAGACCGTGGTCGAGGAGACCGAGGAGCCTGCCGAGACCGACGCCGACGCCGACGCTGAAGCCGAAGAGACCGAGGACGAGTCCGAGGCCGAAAAGGCTGACGAGGACGAAGCTTCCGAAGAGTCCGAAGAATCCACCGAGGACGAGAAGGCGGAGGGTGCGTCTCTGCGTAACCGCCGGCCGTCCAGCAAGAGTGGCACCAAGCGCAGGGGCTGGCGCTCGCGCGGCGACGTCGCCACCGAAGACTGACGCAACGCCATTCGCGTCGACATCGGGTTCTTGCCCAGCCAAGATGGGTACATGAGCAAAGTGGGCTCACATCCGTTCAAAGTGATTCTCGCCGCGGCACTGACCGCCGCGGCAACCGTCGTCGTCCCGTCGGCACCTGCCGGCGCCGCACCCGGTGACCCGGAGGCGGTGGCCACCCAGGTCGAACCATCGGTGGCGCGCATCGACACCCGGGTCGACTACCAACAGGCCTACGGCATCGGCACCGGCATCGTGCTCTCCCCGAGCGGTGAGGTGCTGACCAACTATCACGTCGTCCAAGGGGCCAACTCGATCAGCGCCACCGTCGGCGGCCAGAGTTTCCCCGCCGACCTGGTCGGCTACGACCGGCAGAACGACATCGCGGTGCTGCAACTGCACGGTGCGGCCGGCCTGCCACCGGCACCGATCGGCGATTCGGGCGCGCTGGCACCGGGTCAGCCGGTGGTCGCGCTCGGCAATGCCGGGGGTAGCGGCGCGCCGCTGACCCGCGAGATCGGCACCGTCAGCGCCTTCAACCGGACCGTCAACGCCGAAGACGAGCTGACCGGCACCAGCGATGAGATCAACGGGCTGTTCGAGTTCGCCGCGCCGGTCCGTGCCGGCGATTCCGGCGGGCCGGTGGTCAACGATGCGGGCCAGGTCGTCGGGATGACGACAGCCGCGTCGGTGAACTTCCGGATGGGCCCCGGCGGCAAGGGATTCGCGATCCCGATCAATGACGCGATGGGCATCGCCGGACAGATCCGCGCCCGCACCCCGTCACCCTCGGTGCACATCGGACCGCCCACCATGCTCGGCGTCGGAGTGCGCACCGCGCAGCGCCAGAACGGCGGCGTGATCGTCCAGGACGTCATTCCCGGCGGACCGGCAGAGGCGGCCGGCCTGAACCCGGGCGATCTGCTCACCAACATCGAGGGCACCCGGCTGGATTCGGCCCGCACCCTGACGCTGGTTCTCGATCAGCACTACCCGGGCGATGTCGTGGGCCTGACCTGGCTGGACCAGGGGGGCCAACAACGCACCGGCAAGGCCACGCTGGCTGCCGGGCCGTAATCCGTGGTCACGCTGGACCGCCTGATCAACGTCCTCGGCGGCTACGGGGTGCGGCTGCGCACCCCGGCGAACGGCCCCTGCCCGGCGCCACGCTCGACCGAGCTGCGCAGCGTCGTGATGCACGAACCCGGGCAGGTCATCGGTGACGTCCTGCTGGCAGTCGGGGCCACCTCGGTCGCCGAGGCTGTTCAGTGGGCGGCCGCCGCGCGTGCCGTGGTGGTGCTGGTCCGCGGTCCCGACAGTCCCGCCGGCGATGACGAACCGGTGGCCGACGACCGTATCGCGGTGATGACCGTCGACCCCGAAGTCTCCTGGAGCGAGCTGGCGGCCGTTGTCTACGGCGTCGTACTGGAGGGCCGGGAAACCGAATCCGGGCGTGGCCCAACCGATTTGTTCGCTCTGGCCGACAGCCTGGCCGACGCCGTGGGTGGCTCGGTCACGATCGAGGACCGGCGCAGTTCGGTGCTGGCCTACTCGCGGCTGCAGCAGCATGCGGACCCGGCCCGCGCCGAGACGATCCTGAGCCGCCGGGCTCCGCAGCACCTGCGGGCCCTGTTCGAAGCCCGCGGGGTGTTCCGGCATCTGGCCGAATCCGACGAGCCGATGTTCGTCGGCGGCGACGACGAACGCGGCCTGACCGGGCGGATGGTGGTCGCCGCCCGGGCCGGCCGCGAACTGCTCGGGTCGATCTGGGTGACATGTGCCGAGCCGTTGCCCGACGTGCGCCGGGCCGCGCTCGCCGACGGCGCCCGCATGGTCGCCCTACACCTGCTGCGCTCACGCGCCAGCGCCGATCTGGAACGCCAGGTGGAGTCCGAACTCGTCATCCGTCTGCTCGAGGGCGCTGCCGACGCCCCCACGGCGGCCAGCCGGCTCGGGCTCCCGCAGACGCCGCTGCGGGTGATCGCGCTGCGGGCCCAGACCGCCGACGAGCGGCACGCCGCCCTGCTGTTGGCGTTCGAGCGGGCGACGGCCGGCTTCGGCTGGTCGCGACCCGGGCGCAGCGCCCTGGCCGGCAACACCGTCTACACCGTGCTGCCCGGCGCCGATGCTCAGGCCGCGAGTGGCTGGGTGGCCGGGTTGCGCGCCGCGCTGCCCGAGCCGGTGACCGTGCTGGCCGGGATCAGCGGTCCGGCCACCGCCGCCGAACTGGCGCTGGCCCGCAGTGAGGCCGACGAGTGCCTGGCCCTGCACGAGGTGCGCCACGGCGACGCCCAGAACCTGGACGAACAGGTGCCCGTCTACGACGAGGCATGGGACGAGATCCTGCTGCAGCGCCTGCGGATCGCCGCCCGCGCCGGCCGTGCCCCGCAGCGCGGACCGGTTGCCGAGCTACGCGCCCACGATCAGGCCCACGGCACGCAATACGCGGAGACGCTACGGGCGTGGTTGGAGGCCCAGGGCGATCTGGCCGGGGCCGGGCGGGCACTGGGCGTGCACGAGAACACCGTGCGCTACCGGCTGCGCAAGATGGTCGAGCTCACCCAGCTCGACCTGGGCGATGCGCGCAAGCGACTGGCGATGATGATCGAGCTCGCGGCGACAGAAGAGTTGTCGTAACTCGACAATCTCACCCCTGGCGTTTGTCGAGATCCTGCAAACAAAGTGTGCCGGGTCAGTCCCACCATGGGGAGCATGAATGGGGTCGAGCGCATTGACGGTGGACCGCGGTCAGCGGTGGTCGTGGGGTGCAGGCATTGTCGGCCTGTCCACGGCATGGTTTCTCCAAGAGCGCGGGGTCGAGGTCACTGTCGTCGACCGCCGCGGAGTGGCCGCGGGTGCATCCTGGGGCAACGCCGGTTGGATCTCGCCGACGCTGACCATCCCGCTCAACGACCCCGCGGTGCTGCGTTACGGGCTGCGGTCGCTGTTCGACTCGGCCGCTCCCCTGCACATCCCGCTGAACTCGGGACCCCGCGTGCTGGCGTTCCTGACCCGGTTCGCCATGAACTGCAGGCTCTCGACGTGGACCCGGGCCGCCAAGGCCAACGTCCCGTTCAACGAGGAATGCCTCGAGGCCTACGACGTCCTGACCGCCAACGGAGTGTCGGTACCCACCACCGACGGACCGATCACAGCGCTGTTCGAAACGCAGCGGCAGGCCGAACATCTGATGACCGAACTGCGCCGGATGGCGGCGGTCGGTCAGACCGTGACCGTGACCGGCCTGTCCGGCGAAACACTGCGCGACCATGTGCCGCTGGCGTCCGCGGCGATCACCGCGGGCATCAGCGTGGAGGGTCAACGATTCGTGGATCCGGGCCGGTTCGTCCAGGCGCTCGGTGATGCCGTCATGGCCAGAGGTGCGGAGTTGGTCATCGATGAGGTCACCGACGTTCGGGCCGAGGGCGCCACTGTCACCGTGGATCTGGCAGACGGCTCGCTGAGCGCCGACAGCGCGGTGATCGCCACCGGGGCGTGGCTGTCGAAGCTCGCCAAGCCCTGGGTCCGTACACCGGTGCAGGCCGGACGCGGTTACTCGTTCACCGTGCCGGTGGACCGCCCGATTCTCGGACCCATCTACCTGCCCGACGCCCGTGTCGCCTGCACGCCGTACCAGGGCGGGCTGAGGGTGGCGGGGACCATGGAGTTCCGTTCCCCCGACGATCCGCTACAACCGCGGCGAGTCGACGCGATCATCGCCTCCGCCGCCCCACTGCTCGACGGTGTCGACTGGGATGCCCGCACCGACGTGTGGGTGGGCGGCCGTCCTGTAACGCCGGACGGGCGCCCACTGATCGGTGAAGTGGCACAAGGCATCTACGTGGCAGGCGGCCACGGCATGTGGGGCCTGGCCCACGGCCCCGTCACCGGGCGGCTGCTTGCCGAATACATCACCACCGGAAAGCAACCCGAAGTCCTGAGGGAATTCGACCCGCGCCGCTGACGATTCACGACATTGCCCTAACGGGCCAACAAGCCGTCAGGGGCGGCGCGCGAACCCGCCCCTGACGGCATCTCCGCATCATCGGAAGGAAACCACAATGACTGTCAGCCAACGTATTTGGTTGTCACCACAGGCGTTCGACCGACTCCAGACCGAGTTGTCGACGCTGCGCGAACTGATCTCGGGCGAAGCCGCATCGGATTCCGACGAGAACGAGGTGGCGATCCAGCGGGCCCGCCAGACCCGCATCCAGCAGATCCACGACCTGCTGCTCAACGCCGTCGTCGGCGAGGATCCGCCCGACGACGGGGTGGCCGAGCCGGGCATGGTGCTGACCGTGCGCTATGACCAGACCGGCGAGATCGAGACGTTCCTGCTGGGTATCCGCGGCGCCGAATACGGCGACCTGGAGGTCTATTCGGTGAACTCACCGCTGGGCGAAGCCATCGTCGGCGCGCGCCCCGGCGAACAGCGGCAGTATCCCGTGCCCAGCGGCGAGGCAGTGCCCGTCACCCTGATCAGCGCGGTGCCGTTCGGGATGCACCTGCCAGCCGCGGGATAGGGCGCGCGCGTCTTACTCTGTCCGAATGGCAGGCGAACGCAAGGGCACGCCCGGCAGCTTGACCGCCGATGACTGGGTGCACGCCGGGTACGCCCTGCTGGCCTCCGACGGGATGCGGGCGCTGAAGATCGAGCGGCTCTGCGAGCAGATCGGCGCCACCCGGGGCAGCTTCTATTGGCATTTCACCGATATGAAGGGCTATCGGGCCGCCCTGGTGGCGTCGTGGAATGCCTTCCTGGAACAGGACCGCCGCGCGCTGGCCGAACTCGAGGACCTGCCGCCCCGCGAACGGCTGTCGCAGATGATGAGGCAGCTGTTGAGCCCGCGACACTGGACCCTTGAGCGCGCGATGCGGGAGTGGGCCAGATCCGACGACATCGCCGCGGCCAACGTGCGGGCGGCCGATCACCGGGTGCTGGTCGCCGTCACCAAGGCCTACCTCGACTACGGGTTCAGCCCCGAGGACGCGGGCCTGCGCGGCCAGGCCACCTTCGCCACCGGTATCGGGGCGTTGCACCTCATGGATTCGGCCGACGCGCTCACCGCCGCGGACCGCTACGAGCGCTTTCTGGACCTCATGCTGGCTCGATGATCGCGGAGAACACGCGCTCGAACAGGTCGGTCAGCTGATCGGTGTCCGCGTCGGTCAAGCCCGGACTCCTGATCACCCGACGCATCAGGAGTACACCGCTCATCACCGACAGCATGGCATCGGTGCGGAGCTGCCTGCCGGCCTCCGGGAGCTGCCGGGCCAACCGCTGACCGACGTGGCGCGCGATCGCGTCGCGGACGATGTTCACCGCAGCCGGATTCGAGATGGACCGGAGCATGATCAGGAACGGCTCCAGCGGGTCGGCGTCCGGGTCGGAGCGTTCGACCAGTGCGACGGCGGCATCGCGGGCGAGGGCGTCGGGTTCCTCGGCGACGATCGTCGGGGGCGCGAACGAGGTCTCGACCGCCTCGGCGAACAGCTGCTCCTTGGACCCGAAGTAGCGGTTCACCAGCATTGCGGTGACCCCGGCGTCTCGCGCGATCTCACGAACGCCGACACCGTCGTACCCGGACAGCGCAAAGTGGCGGATCGCCGATTGCAGGATCGCCTCGCGGGTGGCAGCGGCATTACGTGGTCGGGAGGAACCCATACCGAGAACGCTAGGGAATATCCCGCCGCAAGTCTACGTATGTATACCTATCGGATGTATACGGTCGTAGACATAGGAGCGGGTCATGAATCTGGGTCTGTCGGGCAAGCGGGCACTGGTCACCGGTTCGAGCACCGGACTCGGTCAGGCCATCGCTGAAACGCTTGCCGCGGAGGGCGCTTCCGTCGTGGTCCACGGGCGCGACGCATCACGCACGAAGGCCGTCGCCGACGGTATTCGTGCCGGCGGCGGCGACGCGGTGTCCGTCACCGGCGACCTGACCACCGACGCAGGCGCCGACACCGTTGCCGCGACCGCGGGCGACATCGACATCCTCGTCAACAATGCCGGGCACTACGACGGGCTCGGTTGGGCCGAACTCACGGCCGAGCGATGGGCGCGGATCTATCAGGTCAATGTCGTATCCGGGGTGCGCATGATCGAGCGCCTCGTTCCGGGGATGCGGCGGCGCGGCTGGGGCCGCGTCATTCAGATCGGTGGCGGGCTGGCGATCCAGCCCGTCGCCATGCAGCCGCACTACAACGCCACCCTCGCCGCCCGACACAACCTCACCGTGTCGCTGGCCCGGGAACTCGCCGGCACGGGCATCACATCCAACACCGTCGCGCCAGGGGCCATCCTGACCGAACCCGTGCGCGAGATGGCCATCCGCGCCGCAGCAGTGCACGGGTGGGGCTCGACGTGGGAGGACATCGAGAGCGCCGCGGCGACCGAGTGGTTTCCCAACGACATCGGCCGCTTCGGTCGGCCGGACGAAATCGCCTCCGCGGTCGCATTTTTGGCCAGCACGCAGGCCGGCTACATCAGCGGTGCCGATCTGCGCGTCGACGGCGGAACGATCCGCAGCGTCGCCTGAACCACTACCCCACCCAGATATGTCAACCGAAAGCAGGTAATCGCAATGTCGTACGTATTTCTGGTATCTGGCGCATCCCGCGGTCTGGGCCGCGCCATCGTAGAGGCCGCATTGGGCGCGGGACACCGCGTCGTCGCCGGCGTCCGCTCCCCTGACGCCCTGGTCGACCTTGCCGCCGGGGAACCGGACCGCCTCGCCGTTGTCCAACTCGACGTGACCGACGACGACCAGGTGCGCGCAGCCGTGGCCGCCGCGGTCGAGCGGTTCGGGCGGCTCGACGTATTGGTCAACAACGCGGGCTACGCGAACATGGCCGCCATCGAAGACTTCGACTTCGATGACTTCCGCACCCAGATCGACGCCAACTTCCTCGGCGTCGTTCGCCTCACCCAAGCCGCGCTCCCCGTCATGCGCGCCCAGCGCGCCGGTCACATCGTCCAGATCTCGTCGGTCGGTGGACGACTCGTGCGCGCCGGCCTGGGCGCATACCAGTCGGCCAAGTGGGCTGTCACCGGATTCTCCGGCGTGCTCGCCAAGGAAGTCGCACCTCTCGGAATCAAGGTCACGGTCCTGGAACCCGGTGGTATGCGCACTGATTGGGCGGGGTCGTCGATGCGCGTAGACACGGTCCGCGAGGAGTACGCCGCCACCGTCGGTGCGTCGATCACCCAAAGCACTCCGGAGAACCTCGGGGCCAGCGACCCCGCCAAGGTGGCCGGACTCGTCGTCAGCATCGCCGAGATGACTGATCCCCCGGCGAGGTTGCTCGTAGGCCCCGATGCCTACCGCTACGCGACCGCCGCCGGACGCGACCTGCTGGCCGACGACGAGAAGTGGGAGGCCCTCAGCCTTTCCACCGCGGCCGATGACGTCACCGCCGATCAGGTCGACCCGCTGGGCATTCCGAGCTAATCCTGGCGGCGGTTGCCGTGCTCGTCCCAGTGCTCGGCGACCTTCTTGCTCGGCTGCACCCGGGGCGGCTCGCCCGGCATCTTCGGATAGCTCGGCGGGTACGGCAGATCCCCCAGGCCGCGTTCCTCATCGGCGGCCACCAGGTCCAGTAGCGGCTGCAGGGACTGCTTCTTCTCGTCGATGCCGGCCCACGGATCCTCGCGGCCGGCAAGGAAATCCGGCACGCTGGCGATCGTGTAGTCGTCGGGGTTGGCTGTCCGGAGCTCGTCCCAGGACAACGGCGTCGACACGGTGGCGATCGGGGTCTTGCGGGCCGAATAGGCCGAGGCGAACGTGCGGTCGCGGGCGTTCTGGTTGTAGTCGATGAACAACCGCTCGCCCCGCTCCTCCTTCCACCACGACGTGGTCACCGCATCGGGAGCGCGGCGCTCCACCTCGCGGGCCAGGGCGATCCCGGCGCGGCGCACCTCGATGAAATCCCAGTCGGTCTTGATCCGCAGGAAGATGTGCACGCCGCGGCCGCCGGAGGTTTTCGGATAGCCGATCAGGCCCAGCTCGTCGAGAAGCGGCTTGAGCACATCGCAGGCGACCGCGGCGGCCTCGGCGAACCCCGTGCCCGGCTGGGGGTCCAGGTCGATCCGCAACTCGTCGGGATGCTCGGTGTCCGGGCACCGAACCTGCCAGGGGTGCAAGGTGATCGTGCCCATCTGCGCGGCCCATGCGATGGCCGCCGGGTGCGTCACCTTGAGGGCATCGGCGGTTCGGCCGGACGGGAAGGTGACGACGCAGGTCTCCAGGTAGTCGGGATGCTTCTGTGGGACCCGCTTCTGGTAGATCTCCTCACCCTCGATGCCGTCGGGAAACCGCTGCAGATGGGTGGGCCGATCCTTCAACAACGTGACCATGCGGTCGGCGACACCGAGGTAGTACTCCATCAGCTTGCCCTTGGTACCGCCACTGCCGAGCTTGGGGTAATACACCTTGTCCGGGTTGGTGAACCGGACCTTGATCCCGTCGACATCGAGTTCGGTTGCCGGGGTTGCCATCTCAGCTGTCTCCCTCGAGGACGTCGTACAGGTCGTAGTTGATCGGCACGTCGAGCTGATCGAACGTGCAGCTCGACGGTTCCCGGTCCGGGCGCCAGCGCATGAACTTCACGGCATGCCGGAAGCGTTGCCCGTGGACGGTGTTGCCTTCCATCTGGTCATAGGCCACCTCACACACGAATTCGGGGCGCACCGGAATCCAGCGCTTGTCGGCGGCCGAGTTCCAGCGGCTGGGGTCGCCCTCACGGACTTCGTCGCCCTCCCGCAGCGGCTCCAGGTCGGCCAGCAGCTTGAGCCGGTCCTTCACGCTGAACGAGGCTGCGCCACCGACCATCTGCAGCTCACTGTCGGGGCGGTAGAGGCCGAGCAGGATCGAGCCGATGCCCTCCCCGCTCTTGTGGATGCGGTAACCGATGGCCACGCAGTCGGCGTCGCGGTGGTGCTTGACCTTCACCATCTCCCGCTTGCCCGGCAGGTACGGTCCGTCGAGCTTCTTGGCGATCACCCCGTCGAGCCCGGCCCCCTCGAAGGTCTGCAACCACTGGGCCCCGAGTTCGGGATCGGTGGTGGTCCGGGTGACATGACACCACTTCTCGGCGTTGACAGCCTCGATCAGCGCCTCGCGGCGCACCCGGAACGGCTCAGTGAGCAACGACCGGTCACCGGTGGCCAGAGCGTCGAATCCGATGAAGTGCGCCGGGGTCTGTTCGGCGAGCATCCGCACCCTCGACTCGGCGGGATGGATGCGCTGTGACAACGACTCCCAGTCCAGGCGCACCCGGCCGTCGATCTCACGCGGCACCACCACCTCACCGTCGAGGACGCAGCGGTCGGCGAGTTCGGCACGCAGGGCGTCGAGCAGTTCGGGGAAGTAGCGCCCGAGTTCCTTTCCGCTGCGGGACTGCAGCACCACTTCGTCGCCGTCCCGGAAGGCCAGCGCGCGGAAGCCGTCCCATTTCGGCTCGTAGGACCACACCCCGCCCTCGTCAGGGACCTTCACCTGGGCTTTGGCGAGCATCGGTTCTATCGGCGGCACTACGGGTAGGTCCACGGGCTCCATCCTGGATCATCGGGGTGTCATGGATCTAGACCGCCGCGCCGCCGCCAACTCATCGCACGGATCTGAGAACAGTCCGGCGGCGGTTGGGACCAGTCACGCTCTGCTTGACGCATACCCGAAGGGGCCGCCTGAAACCCGGTACTCCCGCTCTTGCCTCGCGACTTGGCCGGACTGTGTCGCGCATACTGAGTAGCCACAAACCGCGCAATCCACACCCCGATCGGGATCCATGCTGCTACCCGTGATGCCGCCCGTCTCGCCGATGCTGGCCAAGCCGGCAACAGTGATTCCACCGGATGCGTCCTACGAACCGAAGTGGGACGGCTTCCGGGCGTTGGTGTTCCGCGACGGCGACGAAGTCGAGTTGGGCAGCCGCAACGAGCGGCCGATGACCCGGTATTTCCCCGAACTCGTCGAGGCGGCCAGGGCCGAACTCCCGGCGCGGTGTGTTGTCGACGGCGAGATCGTCCTGCCCACCGCCGGCGGCCTGGACTTCGAGGCCCTGCAACTGCGTCTGCACCCGGCAGCATCCCGGGTACGGCTGCTGGCCGAACAGACCCCCGCCTGCTTCATCGCCTTCGACCTGCTCGCCCTCGGTGACGACGACTTCACGGGCCTGCCGTTCGTGCAACGTCGCGCCGCACTGGTCGACGCGATCGGTTCGGGTCCGTCGTTCCATGTCACCCCGGCCACCACCGATCTGCCGACCGCGCGGCGCTGGTTCGAC
Organism: Mycobacterium sp. 134; assembly: GCF_048282715.1. Lineage (NCBI taxonomy): Bacteria > Bacillati > Actinomycetota > Actinomycetes > Mycobacteriales > Mycobacteriaceae > Mycobacterium > Mycobacterium sp. 134. The sequence goes on along the minus strand of NZ_JBLVUN010000008.1, from coordinate 409,847 downwards.
GAGTTCGAGGGAGCCGGGCTCGACGGGCTGATCGCCAAACCGCTCACCCTCACCTATCAGCCCGACAAACGGGTCATGGTGAAGATCAAGCACCAGCGGACCGCCGACTGCGTGGTCGCCGGGTATCGGCTCCACAAGTCGGGCCCGGATGCGATCGGTTCGCTGCTGCTCGGGCTCTACACCGATGTCGGCGAGCTGGCATCCGTCGGCGTCATCGGCGCCTTCCCGATGGAACGACGCCGGGCCCTGTTCACCGAATTACAGTCCTTGGTAACCGAATTCGAGAATCACCCGTGGAACTGGGCCGCGCAGGTGGCCGCCGACCCGGACCTCGCGCGCAGGTACGGCGGCGGCTCACGCTGGAACGCCGGCAAGGACCTGTCCTTCGTGCCGCTCCGACCCGAACGCGTCGTCGAGGTCCGCTATGACCACATGGAGGGCAGGCGGTTCCGCCACACCGCCCAATTCAACCGCTGGCGGCCCGACCGCGACCCGCGGTCGTGCACCTATGCCCAGCTGGACCAACCGGTCACCTTCCGGCTCAACGACATCGTTCCGGGCCTGCTTCCCCACTAGGGGTGATCCGGCGGCTGCAACCAGGTCGCGAGATTGCGCACGTAATCCTTGAATACCCCCAGCCGTGACGGATCGGCCCTGATCTGCCAGCCGGGCCGATCGGTGACGAACGACGGTGCCCCGCGATCCAGATCCCAGTTGTAGTCGGCGAAATGGTGGAAGGTCGACTCGGCCACGGCCCGGCCCATCGGTCTGCCCTCCGGCGTCCGCTCACCGTCGAGTGCCACCGCGAGATTGAACTGCCTGCCGGTCGCGGTGCTGCGTCCCCGGGCCACCACCGTCGCGAACGGCACCCGGGCCGAGACCGAACCCTCATGGGGGTGGGCCGGGAACCACTCGATGCGGCCGCTGGCGGTCCGGGCGGTGCGCAGCAGCTGGTGCACCGGCTCTTCGGCCAGCACCGGCTGATAGTCACCGTTGGCGCCCGAGTGGTAGTTGGGCCACGAGATGTCCGGATTGTCCTGGTCGTCGCACCGCGACGCGGGGTCCAGGCTCGCGTCGTGGAATTCGTTGACCTGCCCCAACGACCCCAGACCACGCAGGCAGCTGCCCAGATCCTGGTGGTCGCGAGCCGTGAGCACCGCGCCGCCGAGTCCGCGGAACCTGCCGATCGCCGCACATTCGTCGGGCGTGAGACCGTTGCCGACATCGACGGCCATCAACCACAGCTGGTCGAACCCGAGCTCGTCGAGGTTGCGGAGCACCGGGTCCTCCGCAACGCGATCAGCCCGATTACGGGCCAGCACATCGTGCCCGTCGGCCCGTAGCTCGGCGGCCAGCATCGAGAATCGGCTGACATCCCAGTCGTCGGGATTCGCTGTGATCGTGGTTTGCAGCAGGATTGTCGCCATTCGACGAGCCTGGCGGCTCCAACGGCGCTTCGGACCCTTGAAAACCCGTGGTTCAGCCGGTCCAAGACACGGATCGCAGCTGCCTGCGGGACCGGACACCGAGCTTGACGAAGACCTTGCGCAGATGCCATTCGACGGTGTGGGTGCTGATGAACAACTGCGCACCGATCTCCTGATTGGTCAGCCCGTCACGGGCCAACTGGGCGATCTGTGCCTCCTGGGCGGTCAACTCGTCGCCCGAGGCCAACGGCTGTTTGCGCACCTTCTCCCCGGTGGCCGTCAGCTCACGCCGGGCCCGCTCGGCGAACGCGTCCGCGCCCATCTTGGTGAACATCTCGTAGGCGACGTTGAGGTGCTCACGCGCGCTGGTGCGCCGCTTCTGGCGGCGCAACCATTCCCCGTAACGCAGATGCGTGCGGGCCAGCTGCACCCCGATCCGGGTGCGGCCCAGCCGTTCGATGGCTTCGGTGAACAACGCATCGGCTTCGGCGTCATCAGCCAGCAACGCCCGCGCACCGGCCAATGCTCCTATTCCCCAATCTGTTTCACTGGCACCCGCACAGACCTCCAGCCGGCGCACGGCGTCCTCGGCGACGTCCCGCTCACCGACGCGCACCGCGGCCTCGGTCAGCTCGAGCAAGGTCCAGGTGTAGAACCCGAGATTGTGGTACTCGCAGGCTTTCTGGGCCGCCGCCAACGCTTCCTGGTACCGGCCCAGCCCGTTGTAGAGCACCGCGGCCGCATACCCGGCGGCACCCAGCAGCCGGCCCTCACCCTTGGCGATTCCCTCCGCGGTGCCCGCCTCGATCAGGTCACCAGCCTTGGCGAGATCTCCGCGGTAGGCGGCAAGCTCCACTTTGTGGTACTTCATCGGGTGATGGCCGATGGCCGCCGAGATCGAATCGGCCTCTTCCATAAGCCTTGCCGCCGTGACGAATTCGCCGTGATGCACGTGCGCGCCGGCCTGGTAGGCGATCGCCGCCGGCAAAACGGCCAGCGCTCCCGTAGCGCGGGCGTAGCCGACCATGTCGGTGGCGAGGCGGTCGATCAGGTCGTCGTCCCATATCTCGTGTGCGGCGGATTCCTGGACGATCGGGAAGGCCAACGTCAACCAGCGCAGTGCCCGGCCGTCGTGCCGGTGGGCGTGTTCGCACCACAGCTCCAGTGCGGTGCGCAGGTCATCGGCCGCTGCCGCCAGACCTTCGGTGATCAACTTCGCCATGCCGATGAGCAGGAGGTCGATGGGGCGAGACGGCGCCACGACGCCCTCGACCGCGGCACGCGCCGCCTCGGCGGCCGTGACCAGCGCCTCCGGCTGGCTGCGCGAGGCGAACATCGCGGCGGCCATCGCCTCGATGTAGGTCTCGCGGGCCAGCTCGTCATCGAGGCTCTCCAGCTGCTTGGCTGCATCCAGCAGCAGCGCAGCAGCGTGGCGGACCGCCGGCGCCCCCGGCAAGCCGCCCCGGCTGCGGGTGAACTCCATCTGTGCGCGCAGTCGCCCCACCTGGGCCCGCTGCAGGTCGGTCAGCGGGTTCAGTTCAGCCAGGGAGAGCAGCTCATAGGCGGCTTCGGGCGCGGCGGCCTCCCGTTTGGCTCCGGCCGCCGCGATCGCCCGGGAACTGCGCAGGCCCGGATCGGCCGTCAGGATCGCGGACCGCTCGAGGAAGGTGGCCGCGGCGGCGATGCCACCCCGGCCCTGTGCGCGCCACGCCGAGGCTTCCAATTCGGCCGCCACCGCATCATCGGGACCGGCCGCGGCGTTCGCGGCATGCCAGGCCCGGCGGTCGGGATCCACATCAGGGTCGGTGGCAATGGCCAAGGCGCGGTGCACCTCCCGCCTATCGGACGCCTCAGCCGCCCGATAGGCGGCCGACCGGACCAGGGGGTGGTGGAAACGCATGCGTGACCCGAACTCGATCACGCCGGCCGCCTCGGCCGGCGCCAGCGCGTCCATCGCAATCCCCAAATAGCTTGCGGCACTGGCGAACAGCATCGGGTCGCCGAGTGGATCAGCCGCGGCGAGCAGCACCAGCCGCCGGGTATCGGCCGGCAGCGACTGGATCCGGCGGACAAATCCTTCCTCGACCTGCCCCACCGACAGGCGCGCCGAGGCGAGCCAGAAACCTCCGGCCAGCTCGGCAGCCGAGACGTTGCGCGGCACCTCCAGCAGGGCCAGTGGGTTGCCACGGGTTTCGGCGATGACCCGGTCGCGGACCCGCTCGTCGAGGCGGCCCAGAACCACCGAATCCAAAAGCTCCCTGGCGTCACTGTCAGACAGGCCCCCGACCCGCAGCTCAGGCAGGCCGGGCAGAATGTCGACCACGCCGTCGCGACTGTCGCGCACTCCGAAGACCAGTACAACGGGCTCGGCCAGCAGCCGCCGCGCCACGAAGCCCAAGGTCTGCACCGACACCTGATCGAGCCATTGCGCATCGTCGATCACACACAACAGCGGTTTGTTGTCGGCGGCCACGGACAACAGGCTCAGCACGGCCAGACCGACCAGATAGCGATCGGGCGCCGATCCGACGCCACGGCCGAATGCCACCGAGAGCGCGTCGCGCTGAGGTTCGGGGAGCTTGTCGAGACGATCCAGCAGTGGTGCGCACAGCTGATGCAATCCGGCGAAGGCCAGTTCCATGTCGGATTCGACGCCGGCCACCTGGGTCACCCGGAACCCCGGCGCGTGTTCGACGACGTAATCGAGCAGCGCCGTCTTGCCGACGCCCGCCTCACCCCGCACCACCAGCACCGCGCTGCCGCCCGAACGGCCACCGGATACCAGGGTTCGAAGTGCCGCGCATTCGCTGACGCGGCCACGTAGTGACGGGACTGCGCCCATAATCGCCATCACACCACCACGTCCGAATTTTGCCGAAACCCTACCAAGGGCGGTCTGTTCCGGCTCAGCCGAACCGCAGCGCCGGCGTGGGCAGCGATTCGACGCCGCGGTGGGCGAATTGCGCCCACCGAGCGCGCATCTCGGCCGAGAGCTGACCGTCGATGGCCCGCTGCGGGCCGAGCATCGGGGCGTCCGCCCAGGTCTGCGGTGTGCCGAACAAGAACGGCAACTCCATGCAGTGGCAGGCGCCCAACGGGGCGTTGACCGGTGTCCAGTCAAACCGATAGGTGCCCACCCGGCCGCCGTGGGTTCGCCAGGCCTCGGCCAGGCGTTCGGCGGGGCCGGAGAACGCCTGTTTCGTGATCGCCACCGACCCGGCCCGGACGGCCAGACGCCCGAGGACGGGCACCCGGTTCAGCCTGGCCACCCGGGGATCCATCGCCACGAACGGCGCGGCGTCGTCCTTGGTGTAGCCGATCAGCAGCTCGATACGGCTCGCGGCGTCAGCGATGGCGTCGGGTACGTCCGCGGGTGCCGGCAGCGGCGTGCGGCCGAGCCGGGGTGCGAATGCGAGTCCGCCCAGGAGGCCGAAGCCCTGCGCTGCGGCGACGGCGGCACCTTCCGCGGCGAGCAGCTGGTCGACACTCGCCTCGGCCGGATCGGCACCGGCGAGTGAGGTGGCCATCGCCGAGCCCATGGCCCGCGCCATCTCGTCGCGTCCGTCGTCCAACTCGAGCGGGGCGCTCTGCAGGATCGCGCGGTGGAACAGCCCGACCGCCTCCTGGCACAGCATGAGCGACATGACCGAATGAGCTCCGGCCGATTGACCGAATGCGGTGACGTTGGCCGCGTCGCCACCGAACGCCGCGATGTTGTCACGCACCCAGCGCAACGCGACGATCTGATCGCGCAGTCCCACGTTGTCCTCGCCGGCCCCCGGCGGCGCGAGATAACCGAAGATGCCGAGCCGGTAGCTCACGTTGACCACCACCACGTTGCCGGCACGGGCCAGGGCACTGGGGTCGTATTTGGCCGACTCCCCACTGCCGGCGACGTACGCACCGCCGTGGAACCACACCATGACCGGCAACCGGTGCGCATCGGCCGGGGCGGTGACGGTCAGCACGAGGCAGTTCTCGTTCGTCGTCAGGCCCGCGAGCGCGTCGCCGGTGACCCAGCCCAGACGTGATGGCCGCTGCGGGCAGGCCGGTCCCGGCTGCGTCGCGTCGCGGACACCTGACCATGGCGCCGGTGGTTCGGCGGCCGCGAATCGTCTGGAGGTCCCGTAGCGCACGCCCCGTGCGCGCACCAGCCCGTCTCGATGGTCGACCTGGATCGTGCCGCCCTTGATGTGTCGCTCGCGCACGCGTCCCACGCTATAGATTGCGGGCGTGAGCCTCACCCCCGCCGGGCGGTTCGCGCCGAGTCCGTCGGCCGACCTGCACATCGGCAACCTGCGCACCGCGGTGCTGGCCTGGTTGTTCGCCCGGTCCACCGGGCGGCGGTTTCTGCTGCGGGTCGAGGATCTCGATGACCGCACGTTCGCCGAGATCGGTACGCGTCAAGTGTCCGACCTTGCCGCGATCGGATTGACCTGGGATGAGCCGGTGGAATGGCAGACGGGTCACCAGGACCGCTACGACGCCGTCATCGATCAGTTGCGGGACGACGACCTGCTGTACGAATGCTATTGCAGCCGAAGGGACATCGCGCAGGCACCGCGGGCACCACACGCCCCGGAAGGCGCTTACCCGGGCACCTGCCGGGACCTCACCGAGACCGAGCGTGCAGAGCGCCGCGAAGAAACCGGACGGCCACCCGCGCTGCGGCTGCGCACCGACACCTTCGTCGGCACCGTCACCGATCTGCTGCACGGCAGCTACACGGGGATCATCGACGACTTCGTGGTGCGCCGCGGTGACGGCGTGCCCGCCTACAACCTGGCCGTCGTGGTCGACGATGCCGCCTCCGGTGTCGACCAGGTGGTGCGCGGCGACGACCTGTTGAGCTCGTCCCCGCGCCAGGCATATCTGGCCCGGATGCTGGACTATCCGCAACCCGTCTACGCCCACGTTCCGCTTGTGCTCAACGAGGACGGCACCGGCTGGCCAAGCGCGACGGTGCGGTCACTTTGGCCGAGATCGGCGTAGAGCGCGCAATGAAGCAGATCAGCGCATCGCTGGGCTGGCCGGCCCTTGACCTCGACGGCATGCTGGACCGGTTCGACCCGGCGAGACTGCCCAGGCACCCGTGGATATATCAGCCGGGCTGAGCAGAAACCTGCAGAACCTCGCGCACCCCTGTTAGCGTCCGGCCGTGCGCTCCCGACGAATTCCGCTGCTGGGACTCCTCCTGATCGTCGCGGTGATGATGGCCGCGTGCGGAGGAACAACCGGCAATACCGATGAACCGCTGAAATCGGCCGGTGTGCTGAGGGTCGGCACCGAGGGTGTCTACTCCCCGTTCAGCTACCACGACACCGCCACCGGTCAACTCGTCGGCTACGACGTCGACGTCGCTCGCGCGGTCGGGGACAAACTCGGCGTCAGAGTCGATTTCGTCGAAACACCGTGGGATTCGATCTTCGCCGCGCTCGAGGCCAACCGGTTCGACGTGGTGGCCAACGAGGTCACGATCACGCCGGAACGGCAAGCCAAATATGACCTCTCACAGCCGTACTCGGTCGGCGAGGGGGTCATCGTCACCCGCGCCGACGACAACTCGATCAAGACGCTCGCGGATCTGAAGGGCAAAGTCGCCGCCGAGAACGCCACCAGCAACTGGTCGGAGATCGCCCGCAAGGCCGGCGCTCGGGTGGAAGCAGTCGAAGGGTTCACCCAGGCCATCAAGCTGCTCAACCAGGGCCGGGTCGATGTCGTGGTCAACGACAGCATCGCCGTCTACGCCTATCTCGCCGAGACGAACGACAAGTCGGTGAAGATCGCGGGCAACGTGGGCGAGAAGAGCGAACAGGGCTTCGCGGCCCGCAAGGACAGCGGCCTGCTGCCCGAACTCAACAGCGCCCTCGACGAGTTGCGGGCCGACGGCACTCTGGCCACCATCTCGCAGAAATACCTCAAGGCCGACGCTTCCGGAGCACCTGCCGAAGGTGCACCCGCCGCGCGTTCGACGTGGCAGCTCATCGCCGACAATCTGTGGCCGCTGGCCAAAGCTGCCCTGACGATGACCATTCCGTTGACGATCATCAGCTTCATCATCGGTCTGGTGATCGCACTGGCTGTCGCCCTGGCCCGGCTGTCGTCGAATGTGGTGCTGAGCAACGTCGCCCGGTTCTACATCTCGATCATCCGTGGAACACCGCTGCTGGTGCAGCTGTTCATCGTGTTCTTCGCGCTGCCCGAGTTCGGGGTGAAGATCGACCCGTTCCCGGCCGCGGTGATCGCCTTCAGCCTCAACGTCGGTGGCTATGCGGCCGAGATCATCCGCTCGGCAATCCAGAGCATCCCGAAGGGGCAGTGGGAGGCGGCCGAGACGATCGGGCTGAACTACATCGGCACGCTGCGGCGCATCATCCTGCCTCAGGCCGCCCGGGTGGCGGTGCCGCCGCTGTCGAACACACTGATATCGCTGGTCAAAGACACGTCCCTGGCATCGACCATCCTGGTGACCGAACTGCTGCGCCAAGCCCAGATCATCGCGGCGCCGACGTTCGAATTCTTCGCTCTCTATGGCACGGCCGCGATCTACTACTGGGTGATCTGCCTGGTGCTGTCGTTCGGCCAGAGCCGCCTGGAACGCCGACTGGAAAGGCATGTTGCGCGATGACCACAGAACGCGAAGACCGGATCGTCGCCACCGATGTGCACAAGGCCTTCGGGGACTTCCAGGTGCTCAAGGGTGTGTCGTTCACCGTTCCGCGGGGCACCGCGACCACGGTCATCGGCCCCTCTGGTTCCGGGAAGACCACGCTGCTGCGCACGCTGAATGCCCTCGATGTGGCCGATTCCGGGGTGATCCGGGTCGGCGACACCGAACTGGACTTCTCCAAGCCGGTGCCCAAGGACCAACTGCGCCGCTATCAGGCGCAGAGCGGCTTTGTGTTCCAGTCCCACAATCTGTTTCCGCACAAGACGGTGTTGCAGAACGTCACCGAGGGCCCGCTAGTGGTGCAGAAACGCCCACGCGAGGAGGTGCTGGCGGAGGCGACCGAGCTACTGGGCCAGGTCGGACTGTCGGACCAGCAGGACAAATATCCGTATCAGCTCTCAGGCGGTCAACAGCAGCGCGTCGGGATCGCCCGGGCCCTGGCGCTGAAACCGAAAGTGGTGCTGTTCGACGAGCCGACCTCTGCGCTGGACCCGGAATTGGTCGGCGAGGTGCTAGCGGTGATCCGGGACCTGGCCGTCGAAGGCTGGACGCTGGTGATCGTCACGCACGAAATCCAGTTCGCCCGACAGGTTTCCGATCAGGTGCTGTTCACCGACCGCGGGGTGATCCTGGAGCAGGGTCCACCCGCCGCGGTGATCGGCGACCCGAAAGAGGAACGCACCCGACAATTCCTGCAGCGGATCCTCAACCCGCTCTAGTTGTCCCCGCACCTGCGATTCCCCTCGCGAGCAGACGCGGAGGTACCCATTTTCGCCCGTTCAGGGGTGCGTTCGCGTCTGCTCGGCAGAGATGGTGACGGCCCACACGACAAGCGAACGCAAGTAGCTCAGCACCAGCTCGTCAGGATGTCCGGCCGGGTCCTCGAGGTGCAGACGGGCCAGTTCTTCGATGGCCGACAACAGGATTCGCACGGTGGTGCCGTCCGGATCGACATCCGCGCCTACCGCGACCGACAGCGGATGGGCCGCGACCTTCCTGGCATAACGGCGGCCCAACTCGATGCGCTCGGCCACCTGCGGGGGTGCGCCGTCGGGCGGTCGCAAGATGATCCGCCAGCTTGTCGGCGCTGCGTGCAGGTAGTCCAGAATCCCGCGGCCTAGTTCTCCCGGGTCGAGATCGGGCTGGTCGACAGTGCTCATGCCGGCGAAAGCGATCGCCGACTCACGGTCCAACAGCGCGGTGGTCAATCCGGCCAGATCGGTGAACTGTTGGTAGACAACGGTCCTGGTGACACCCGAGCTGCCCGCCACTCGCTCGATGGTCAATGCGGGGTAGCCGCCGTCGGCGACGATGTCGCGGGCGACGTCGAGCAACTGCGCCCTGCGGTCGGCGCCGCTGAGCCGCCGCCGCGTCATTGCCGGAGTTCCAGCAACAGGTCGACGGCCTTGGCTGCGCTCTGCACGGCGCTCTCCATGGTCGCCGACCAGTCCGTCGCAGTCCAGTCGCCTGCCAGCACCAGCGAAGGCACCGAGGTCTTTTGCGGCGGCCGCAGTGCATCCGTGCCCACCACCTGGGAGAACGTGGCCCTGGGCATCTTGACCACCTGCGCCTGGACCACTTCCGCCTCGCGCGCCGCCGGATAGTAACGCCGCAGCAGCGCCATCTGCTCGTCGACGATCTCGTCGTTGCTCTTGTGGATCTGCTCGTAGGCACCGCTGGTGGTCAGGCAGTACAGCCAAGCCCGGTCGGTATTGCGGCCGTGCATGATCTGGCGGTCGAAGACCTCGTCGATCACCCCGGTTCCGCCGATGAGTCCCTCGAACGCGGACTCGGTGCCCAATGGCCGATCGAGGTAGAGGTTGGTGCTGACGATCGGCGTATAGCCCAGTTTGTCTGCCGCGGCATATATCTCGGGGTGTTCGGGGAGATCGTCGAGCAGCCCGCCGATGTTCGAGTTCGGTACCGCGCAGACCACAGCGTCGGCAGGGATCCGGGTGCCGTCCGACAAGGTAACGCCGGTAACCCTGCCGTGGTCGATCACGATCTTTCGGGCCACCGCGCGGTACCGCACATCGACACCGCGCTCCTCGAACACTCTCAACGCCCCGGAGATGTAGAGCGTGTCGAGATCCACTGTGGGGTAACCGATGGTGACGGGGGTGCGGTGTTTGACGCCAAGCCGGAAGCCGGTCGCCATCACGTTGGCGAACACCTTGGCCGATTCACGCGCCACCGGCTCGGCCGCGATCCCGAGAGCGAGCCAGTCCCACAACGCTTCTCGAGCCGGGGCGGGCATGCCCACCCGCTCGAACCACTGCTCGGTGCTCAGATCCGCCAGGTCGGCTGGTTGATGCAACGCCTGCCAACCCAACTGCAGCGTGGCGCGGGCCGCCCGTAGCCGGTCGGCCCAGCTCGCGTCGGGATGGACCCCGAACAGGGCGCGGATCGCGCCGAGGCCGGTCGTCTGCATGGTGGTGCTGCGACCGTCGGGCCAGCGCAACGTCGAGCTCTTGGGAAACTCGATGAACTGCCGGGTACCCACACTGGTGAGATAGCGCCACAGATGTTCATATCCGCTGGCGACCACATGCTGGCCGTTGTCGGGTGTGTCGTCGGCGATTTCAGCTCGCATCGCGTGGGTGCGCCCGCCGAGCTGACCCCGACGTTCCAACAGGGTGACGTTCTTGCCCGCTTCACTCAGCCATACCGCGGCGGCCAGGCCCGCCAGTCCCCCGCCGATGACAACGTAGCGTTCACCCATGTCGTAGCCCCTCCGCCGATCAACTTGCAAATTGTAAGTTAACGGCCGGGCGCGCGGGCGCTATTGGGCGGGCGGGCGTCCCTGCGCTGCCCGCTGCGCGGCAGCAAGAAGCGCGTCGCGGAACTGCGGATGCGCGATCGCGGCCAGCGCCTCGCCGCGCTCACGAACCGTCCGGCCCTCCAATTCGGCTGCGCCGTACTCGGTGACGATCACGTCGACCTGGTGACGCGGCGTCGTGATCACCGCGCCGGGGCCGAACCACGGCACGATCCGTGACTGGAGCACGCCGTCCTTCTCGAACGTCGAAGGCAGGCAGATCAACGAACGGTCCGACAGCTCAAGGCCGGCGCCTGCCACGAAATCCTCGGCACCGCCGATTCCGCTGAACTGGTCACCGGCGATGGTGTCGGCGACGACCTGGCCGTGGACGTCGACCCCCAGCGCGCCGTTGATCGTGACCATGTCGTTGTTGGCACCGATCACCTCCGGCGCGTTGACGATCTCGACCGGGAGGAACGCAACGTCGGGGTTGCCGTCCAGCCACGCGTAGAGCTCGGCCGAGCCGAACGCGAAGGTCGTCACACTCACCCCGTCGTACAGTCCCTTGCCGGCGTTGGTGACCTTGCCGGCACGGTGCAACTGCATGCACCCATCGGTGAACATCTCGCTGTGCAGGCCGTACCCACCCCCATCGCCCTCGGCGAGCAGCGCGGCGATCTGGCTGGGAATGGAGCCGATGCCCGTCTGCAGCGTCGCGCCGGGCGGGATGTACGCGACGGAGTGCTTCGCGATCGCCCTGTCGACGTCGGTGGGCGACGCCGCGGGCAGTGCGAGCGGTGCGTCGGACGAGGGCACGAGGATGTCGATCTCGTCGACGTGCAACGCATGGCGGTAGTCGTCGAGCCCGAATGTTCGTGGAAACACATCCGATGCCTCGACGACGAGCAGCCGCTGCGGATCAGCGCCCGCGCGGCGCAATTCACCGACTGTGGCACCCGCGTGCAGGGACAGGGAGCACCAGCCGTCCGCGTCGGGAGCCGCCGCGACGGTCGTCATCACGCGCGGCGCCTGGCGCTCGAGCAACGGGGCGAACCGGCGGAAGTCCGCCGGCGCGAACTCGACGTCGGCTCCCATATCGCGCAACATCCGCTCGAAGGGACCGTAGAAACCGGACCGGTAGTGGACGCCCGGCCGGGTGAACAGTTCGGTGCCTACCCCGAGCAGCGCGCCGTAGACGCGCAGGTCCGTCCAATCCGTGCGATCGCCCAGCGCTCGCAGGAATGCCGGAGGCTGCCCGGGCCCCAGCGGGATCCCGAGCGTGTCGGCGGTCGCCAGGCGCGCCGCGGCCTGCTGGGCGGTGAGCTCTTCCGGCATGGCGTCACTCTTCCACACCGCATGGTCCGATTTCCGCCAGCACGCCGGCACAGGCGCTCATAACGTCACACTCATGACACCGCAGCCCGAAATGCGCCGAATCACCGTGTGGTTCATGGCGATTGCCGCAGCCGTCGGCACCGCCGCCATCTACCCACTGCAACCGGCGATATCCGATGTCGCTGACAGTCTTGACATCTCGGTCGCCCAGGTCGGTATGGCGCTGGCATGCGGTCCCGTCGGCTACCTACTGGGGCTCGCGATACTGGTGCCGCTCGTCGACCGGTTTCCGCCGAATCACGTCCTCGCGGCGCAGTTCGGCGCGTTGGCCGTGGCCTTGGCGGCCAATGCCGCCGCCGGCTCCCTGTGGATCCTGGGGCTCACCGTCGGAGTGATCGGCGCCTGTTCCACCGTCGGCGCGCAGTTGAGTTCGACCACTGCACGTTTCGTCGCGGACGGCCGCCGGGCAACCGCGCTGGGAGTTGTGACAGCGGGCATTTCGGCGGGGATCATCGGTGGCCGGATCGCCGGTGGCTGGCTGACGGACGTGGCGGGCTGGCGGGGCGGCCTGCTCGTGTTCGCCATCGCCTGCACCGTCGCCGCCCTCGTCTCGCTGCGGGCCCTGCCCACCACAGCCGGCTCGGCCACGAGCGGCTATCTGGCGACGCTGCGCGGTCTGCCTGGCCTGTACCTGCGATTTCCGGCGTTGCGCATCGCCGCGCTGCGCGGCGCGCTCTGGTTCTTCGCGTTCTGCGCGGTGTGGGCCGGCCTCGCCGTCGCGCTGGCACAGCCGCCGTACTCCTACTCGGCCGAACGGATCGGCCTGTACGCCCTCGCCGGCCTGCTGGGCATCGTCGCCACCCGCATCGCGGGGGTGTGGACCGACCGCGTGGGCGCACGACGAGTCATGATGACCGGACTGGTCATCGCCGCCCTGGGCGCGGTCGCCCTCGGCGGGTGCCTGTCCAATCCCGCGGCCACCCTCGTCTGCCTGGCCGTGTTCGACGCGGGGCTGTTCGCTGCCCAAGTAGCCAATCAGAGCACGGTTCTGGCGATCGACCCGGACGCGCCCGCGCAGTTCAACAGCGCCTACATGGTGGTGTACTTCGTGGGCGGCAGCCTGGGAACCGCATTCGGCGCGGCCGCCGTCGGATGGCTGGGCTGGCCGGTGACCGCGGCCGTCACCGCCGCGGCGATCGTGCTTGCGATACTGCTCACTGCCGCCGACCGTTGCGAAGTGAGCCGGCGGGCTACGGTGCGAGTTCCTTGATGCCCCACGGCGAGCCGTAATCCTTCAACAGATCGAGGAACGGCACCGCGTCGAACGCCTCCGGGCCCAGCACGCCGGTGCCGCTCCAGGTTCCGTTGGCCAGAAGTTCCAGTGCCACAACGGGATTGATCGCCGTCTGCCACACCACGCACTGATGGCCATACTCGGCCATCGACCATTGGTTGTCGACGACGTGGTACAGGTACGTCGAGCGCGGGTTACCGTCCTTGCCGGTACCGGTCACCCACAACCCCGCGCAGGTCTTGCCGTGCATCTGCGGGCCGAGGGTGGCCGGGTTGGGCAGGCACGCCGCGACCACATCGCGGGGGCTGACCTGGACCGGGCCGACGGTGACCTTGTCGGTGCGGTCCAGCCCCACCTTGTGCAAGGCCTTGAGCACATCGATGAACTCGGTGCCGAGGCCGTACTTGAACGTCGCACGCTTGCAGTCCACCCAGCGTGGCATCAACAGCACCTCCTCGTGCTCGACGTTGACGCATTCGACCGGGCCGATACCCTCGGGAAAGTCGAAAACCTCTGGCTCACTGAACGGTTCGGTGACAAACCAGCCGCGGCCAGTCTCCCAGATGACCGGCGGGTTCAGACACTCCTCGATCGTGGTCCAGATCGAGAACGACGGCGCGAAGTCGTATCCGTCGACGGTGAGGTTGGACCCGTCACGGGTGCCCAGTTCGTCGATCTCGGAGAACAGGTGGTCGGCGGCGTAGCGCGCGAACACATCCGAGAGGCCGGGCTCCACTCCGATGCCTACCAGGGCCAATCTGCCCGCGGCCTGCCAATCGTCGGCCACCGCGAACTGCTCGTCACCGAGCTTGACCCCGGTGAGCTCGTAGGGCTTGTCGGGATGACGATGCGACAGGCTCATCGCCATGTCGAGATAGTCGGCCCCACCGGCCAGGGCGCCGTTGAAGATCGGCATCACGAATCGGGGATCGACGGCGTTCATCACGTGGGTGATGCCGTGTTGGCGCACCAGTCCGGCGACGGCGTCGGCCGAGCCGGCGTCGACCTGGGCGGCGCTGAACCTGGGGTCGCCGACCTCCTCGACCGCCGTGGCGGCCCGGGCCTCGTCGTAGTCGCACACCACGATCCGCTCGAAGAAATCACGTCGTGCCGCGATCGCACAGAACGCCGAGCCGACGCCGCCCGCACCCACCAACAGAATCCGCATGCGGAAGAACCGTACCTGCAGATTGCGATTTTCGTCGAAGTTAGCGGCTATCGAAGCTGATTCCGCAACTGATGGCCTAAATCGCCACGGATAGCGTCGACATCCCCCGCAGGGTCAGGTTCGCCTTGTACACCGGGTCGGCAGCCAGGCGGGCGTTCGGGAACCGTGCGGTGGCCGCCGACAGCGCCACCGAGGCCTCCAACCGGGCCAGCGGTGCGCCGAGGCAGAAATGTGCACCCTTGCCGAACCCGATATGCCGGATACTCTCGCGGGCCGGGTCGAACTCCTCGGGCCGCTCATTGGCCGCCGGGTCGCGGTGTGCGGCGGCCAGCAGCAACAGCATGGTGTCCCCGGCCGGGACCGTGATGTCACCAATGGTCATGTCTTCACCGGCAATTCGGCCCACCAGTTGCACCGGCGGGTCGTACCGCATGGTCTCTTCGATGATGGCGGCGACCCGGGATGCGTCCGCACCGAGTCCCGCCCACTCGGCCGGATGACGCAGCATCGCCAGCGTCGCGTTGGCGATCAGGTTGACCGTCGTCTCATGTCCGGCGATGAGCAACAGATTGCACGTCGCGACGATCTCGTCCTCGGTGAGCTGGTCCCCGGATTCCTCGACCGCGATCAGCGCCGACATCAGGTCCTCACCGGGGGCGCTGCGGCGGAGGTCGATGAGGTCACGCAAGTAGTCGTTCAGCCATATCCCGGCCTTCATCTGCTCATCGAACAGATCCGAGGTGTGGCCGGTCAGGGCCAGGAACGGGTCCAGCGATGCGGCCAGCAGGCCCGAGGCGTGACTGAACTTCGGCTCGTCCTCGACCGGCACGCCGAGCAGTCGGCAGATCACCGCCACCGGAAGCGGGTAGGCCAGGTCGGCGATGACGTCTAAATCCCCACGACGCTCGACCTCGTCCAGCAATCCGTCCACCAGCGCGGCGATGTCGGGTTCGAGGGCCTTGACCACCTTCGGCACGAAGGCCTTGCTGACCAGCCTGCGCAGCCGGGTGTGATCGGGCGGGTCGAGGAACAGGAAGCTCGCCGGGCCGCGGGGGCGGGGGCCGGACTCGGACTCCAGCTGCCGCTGCGTGATGGTGGAGTTGGTCCGGTCGCTGCGGGTTGACGGATGCCGCAGCACCTCGTCGCAGTCGGCGAACGACGAGAACACCGTGAGATTCGACTCGGGCAGGTGCAGCGGCCCGAGCTCGCGGATCCGGTTGTACGACGGGTAGGGATCGGCCGGCAGGCCGGGTCGAGCAGCTGCATCAGCAGGGCCTGCGGGGCCTGATCGTCGGTGACGGTCGCCATCTTCTTATTGTGCACGCGTAGAAGAAGCGGCAGTTCAGCTGATGGGCACTCCGTAGTACCGCCCCAGCACGTGCGCCCGCAGCTCATCGAACTCACCGGCCACGATCGAGGCCCGGATCTGGTCGACCAGCCGGATCACGAACCGCTCGTTGTGGATCGTGCACAGCGTCGCCGACAGCATCTCCTTGGCCTTGAACAGGTGCCGGATGTAGGCGCGTGAGTAATTGGCGCAGGTGTAGCAGTCGCATTCGGCATCGATCGGGGTGAAATCCCGCTTGTACCGGGCCCCGGTGATGTTGAACCGCCCGGTCGCCGAGTACACCGCCGCGTTGCGCGCCACCCGCGACGGCGAAACGCAGTCGAAGGTGTCGGCCCCGGCGGCCACCGCGTCGAACAGGTCGTCCGGCTCGCTGATCCCGAGCAGGTGCCGGGGCTTGTCCGCGGGCAGTTCACTGCTGACCCAGCCGACGATGGTGGCCAGGTTCTGCTTCTCCAGCGCACCGCCGATGCCGTAGCCGTCGAAGCTCAGCCCCTCGGCCGGCCCGGCCTCCTGCCCGATCGAGGCCAGCCCGCTCGCGGCCTGCCTGCGCAGGTCCTCGTACTGGGCGCCCTGCACCACGCCGAACAGCGCCTGCCGCGGCCGCTCCGGTGACAAACCCTGCAGCCGGTGATGCTCGGCCAGGCACCGCACCGCCCACTCGTGCGTGCGCTGCACCGAGCTTTCCTGGTAGGAGCGGGTGTTGACCAGCGTGGTGAGCTCGTCGAACGCGAAGATGATGTCGGCGCCCAGCTTGTTCTGGATGCCGATCGAGACTTCCGGGGTGAACCGGTGTTTCGAGCCGTCCAGATGCGAGCGGAAGGTGACGCCGTCGTCGTCCACGACGGCCAGCCGTTCCTTGCCCTTGGCGATGATGTCGTCGGTCTGCAGCCGCTCGGTGTCCATGGCCAGGACCTTCTTGAACCCGACGCCCAGCGACATCACCTGGAAGCCGCCGCTGTCGGTGAACGTCGGGCCGGGCCAGTTCATGAAGGCCCCGAGCCCGCCGGCCTCGGCCACGACGTCCGGGCCCGGCTGCAGGTACAGGTGATAGGCGTTGGCCAGGACCGCTTGGGCGCCAAGCTCTTTCATGGTCTCGGGAAGCACCGATTTCACGGTGGCCGCGGTGCCGACCGCGATGAACGCCGGGGTGTGGATATCGCCGTGCGGAGTGTGAATGGTCCCGACCCGGCCGAATCGGCCGGGCAACTCGGCCTCCACGGTGAAATACGGCTGGTCCACACCACGTATTCAACCGGATGCGCGTCCGATTTCCGTCACGGGGGCGGACGCGACCATACTGCGGACGTGAATTTGGTCATGAGCCGCCCCATTGTCATTGCCACCGGATTTGCCGTGTGTCTGGCCGCAGTCGCCGGATGCTCGTCGCAGGAGTCGGGTTCTTCAGGGAAGTCCGGCCAGGGCCGGGTCACCTTCGGTCCCAATGACGCCGGTCCGGTCAGCAGCGTCAGCTGCGAGACCAAGGACGGGCTGACCACGATCGGCATCAAGGGCAAGATGCCGGCCTCCGTGGTGCTGACCGACGGCGAGGCCCCGGTGGTGCAATCGGTGAACATCGGCGACGTGAACGGCGAGGGTGCGTCGCTGACCTATCTCTCCGGCCTGTCGGGCGTCCCGGTGGTGGCCGCGCGCGACGGCAAGGGCTACACCGTCACGGGCACCGGCATGGGCATCGACCCCAACGAACCGACCGCGCCGGTGGACATGCCGTTCGACATCGCGGTCACCTGCCCGTAGTCGGACGGTCGGCGAGGAACTCGACGATCGCCTCGGCCAGTTCCTCGCCGGCATCCTCTTGCAGGAAATGACCGGCATCGCGGATCACCGGATGGTCGATCCCCTGCGCGCCGCGCATCTCCCGCTTGAAGATGGGTGCCATGCCGCCGGTGATCGGATCACTGTCACCGAATGCCACCAGCATCGGAGTCCGGCTGGCCGACAACACCTTCCACGCTGAACGGTTCGCGGCCGAGGCCGGGTCGTCGGGGGTGGTGGGCACCAGGCCCGGCATCGCCCGGGGGCCCGCGCAGTAGGCGTCGTCAGGGAACGGCGCATCGTAGGCCGCGCGGACCTCATCGCTGACCGGACGACGGCAACCCGAGGCCACGAACCTGCCGACGTCGATCGTGGGCAGGTTCTGGATGGCCGTGCGGAACTGCCACCAGATCTCGGGCATCGGAATATCACCGGTCGGCAGCCCCGTGTTCGCCACGACGATGCCGGCGAACCGGTCCGGGTGCTCGGCCGCCAGGCGCAACCCGATCAGGCCGCCCCAGTCCTGACCGACCAGCGTCACCCGCCGCAGGTCGAGGACGTCGAAGGCAAGCGCGCGCATCCACTCGACGTGCCGGGCGTAACTGTGGTCCTCGATGCGGGTGGGTTTGTCCGACCGGCCGAAGCCGACCAGGTCCGGACAGACGACGCGGTGCCCCGCCGCGGCCAGGATCGGAATCATCCGCCGGTAGAGAAACGACCAGGATGGTTCCCCATGCAACAACAGGATCGGGTCGGCATCCGGCGGCCCGGCCTGCACCCAGGCCACCCGAAGCCGGCCACCGTCGCCGTCGTCGACATCGGAATACTCTGGCGAGTAAGGGAATTCAGGTAACTCACCGAAGCGGGCATCGGGCGTGCGCAGTATCTGCATGGTGCCGAACTTACGAGCGCACGCTCGCGGCTACGGACAATTCGCCCAAATCCACGCCCACGACCTGCACGAACCCGAATACTTCTGCCTGACAGTCCGCCACTTGCGACGGGCTGCGCAACCGTGAGGAGAGCAGTGGTGAAGCGTGAGTTCCTGGTAGCCGTCGGCGGCGCCGCGATCGTCGTCGCAGGCCTGTCTGGCTGTTCGTCGAGCGACAAGAAAGACACCTCCAGCGAGACGAAGGCCACCGCGACAGCGTCGCCCTCCGCCTCTGTCGAGGCCGGAGACGCCACGGCGGCAACCGGCGCGGGCACCGCCCGGGTCAACATCGACGGCAAGGACCACAAGGTCGAGGGCACGGTCGTGTGCGCCACGGTCGCGGGCAACGTCAGCCTGACCGTCGGGCAGGGCATGTCCGCGGTCAGCGCCACGCTCAGCGAGGGCGACCAGCCGTCGGTGACCGCTGTGGCCCTGGGGAACATCGACGGCGTGAGCCTCGGCTACACCCCAGGAGTGCCCGGCGGCAGCGCCGAAGCAACCAAGGATGGCAACAAGTACACGATCAAGGGCGACGCGACCGGTGTGGACGGAATGAACCCGGTGACCAAGTCTTTCGAGCTCGAGGTGGCCTGCCCGTAACAAAAACCGCACATCCAGCAAATCTCTGACATAGTGTGGGCCCGGACTGAACCCGGGCCCACACTCCGTTCTCAGTCGTTTTGAATCAGACGACCGGAGGTGCACCGTGGCCAATCACCGAAAGCGCGCGCGTTCGTCCGCTGCCGCGGTGGCCGGAGCCACAGCAGGTATGGCCGCGGTACTCACCTTCGGGCATGTCGCCGACGCACTGGCCGCCACCCTGCCGGGCAGCGTCGCCGTGGTCGGTGTGGGCGGGAAAGACGACACTTTGGGTGCGCGGATCCCGAACAAGTTCGGCGGCGATTACGTGCCGTACAACGGCGGGTACGCCGGGCCGGCGGACGGTCGGTACTACCCGGTCCACTATTCGGCCACGCTGCCGATCGACACGAGTGTGGCCGACGGTCGCCAACCGCTGATCGACCAGGTGAACACCGCCCGCACCGGGGTCGGTGCCGACGGGACGATCTATATCGTCAGTTACTCCGAGGGGACCATCGTCGCCGAGAAGTACAAGCGCGAACTCGACGCCAACGGCAGCCAGGGCACCGACACGCTGAAGTTCGTCTACATCGCGTCGCCGACGGTTCCCAACGGCGGCATCTACGCCCGATTCCCGGATCTGGGGCCGCTCGGCCTTCTCGGGTTCACCAGCACCGGCGCGGCCGAGCAGTCGCCGTACGACGAAACCTTCATCACCATCGAGTACGACCCCGTCGGTGACTTCCCGGCCTATGCCAACCCGTTGTCACTGGCCAATGCCGCCGCCGGGTTCATCTACCTGCACGGCGATCCGACCCCGGACGCCGCCGACCTCAACGATCCGGACGCGGTCATCGTGACACCGGTCAGCACGACCGGTGGCGGCACGGACACCTACATCCTGGTCAAGACCGAGCACCTGCCCCTGCTGCAGCCGTTCCGCGACTTCTCCACCGCCCTCAACGCCACGGCGTTCACCGAACCGGTGCTCGGCGCGATCGAGCCGACGCTCAAGCTCGCCGTCGACATGGGCTACACCGACCGGGACTACTCCGATCCCGCCACGCCGACCCGCTTCTCGTTGATCACCCCGCCGAAACGCATCATCGAAACCGTCAACGCGCTGCCCGGTGCCATCCAGGAAGGTGCCGACAACTTCAAGGACGGATTGCCTTCCACCGCAGCACCTTCGACGACCTCGGGGCCCACCGACCGCACCGCGGCGAAGAACGACGTACCCAAGATCGCCCCCAAGACCGTCGAACCGAAGGACGAGACGAACGACGAGGCCGACGTCCCCAAGAAGCCGGTCAAGCGCACCCCGGCGCAACGTCGCGACGAGGTGCGCAACGCTGTGTCGGACGTGGCGAAGAACGTCAAAGACGCGTTCAAGCCGAAGCCCAGGCGCGAGGCCAAGCCCAAACACGAGTCAGACCACGGGTCAGACACCGACAAGGCCGCCTGACTCGCTGATGTCATGCTGGGAGCATGACTCGATGGCGCGCCTTGCTCTTTCTGCTGTGCCTGTTTCTCCCGATCGTGGGATGTTCCTCGTCTCCCGACCCTGCTGACCGCTTCGCCGCCTTCGCCGATGCCCTGCAGCGCAAAGATGCCGGCGCAGCAGCCGCACAGACCACCGACCCGGCCGCCGCCGAGCCCGCGATCAAGTCGATGTTCGACGGCATGGGCGACGCCGCCTCGGTCAAGGTCGGCGCCGAGACCGAGGACGGCGACGAGTCCGGTGCGACACTGAAGTATCAGTGGTCCTGGGGTGAGGGCCACGACTTCACCTACGACGCCACCGGCACCGCGACGAAGACCGGCGACGACTGGCGGATCTCCTGGGCGCCGACGCTGTTGCACCCGGATATGCGGGACGGCTTGAAGTTTCAGTACAGCACCGACAGCGACCTGCAGACCCCGGTGCTGGACCGGAGCGGTCAGCCGTTGATGACGTGGCAGACCGTCGGCGTGATCTCCCTGGACCGCACGCATCTGGATTCGGCCGCCCCGCTGGCCGCGCTGCTGGCCCCCTTCGATGCCACCACCACCGCTGAATCCATCGGCGCGCAGTTCGCGTCGAACACCGATGACCGGGTGACGGTGATGAAGCTGCGCGAGGACGACCTCACATCGGTGCGCGACCAGCTGACCCAGGTTCCGGGCGTCACGGTGACCGAGCAGGGTGAGCTGCTGACGACCGACCGCCAGTTGTCCTCACCCGCCATCAGCGGTTTGGCCCAGCTGTGGCACGACCGGATCACCAAAGCCGCCGGGTGGTCGGTCTATCTGGTCGACGGGAAGGGCGCAGCCGCTCAGCGGCTGACCGCACAACCACCCGCGCCGACGGACCCGATGCGCACCACGCTGGACCTGCGGCTGCAACTGCTGGCGCAGCAGGCGGTCGCCCAGGAAGCCCGGCCCGCCGTGGTCGTCGCGATCTCCGGGTCGACGGGCGGCATCCTGGCCGCCGCGCAGAACACCGCCGCAGATCCGCAAGGCGCCATTGCCTTTTCGGGCCTCTATCCGCCGGGTTCGACGTTCAAGACCATCACCACCGCAGCCGCGCTGGAGGCCAACCTGGCGACCCCGGACACCCCAGTGGCCTGCCCCGGCCGGTTGACGATCGAGAACCGCACCATTCCCAACGACGACGACTTCGACCTGGGCACAGTTCCGTTGGCGTCGGCGTTCTCCCATTCGTGCAACACCAGCATGGCGGCGCTGTCGGACAAACTTCCCGCCGATGCGCTGACCAAGACCGCCCGTGCGTTCGGCATCGGAGTCGACTTCACCATCCCTGGGCTCACCACGGTGACCGGTCGGGTTCCCAACGCGGACACCGCGGCCCAGCGGGTGGAGAACGGAATCGGCCAGGGCACCGTGACGGTCAGCCCGTTCGGCCTCGCGGTCGCCGAGGCCAGCCTGGCGCACGGGTCGACGATCCTGCCCACCCTGGTCGACGGCGACAAGGTGACCGCCGACACCCCCTCGGAGACACTGCCGGCCGGCATCACCGGGGCGCTGCGCGACATGATGCGCAAGACCGTGACCGAGGGCACCGCAAGCCAATTGAGCGATATCCCCGATCTCGGCGGCAAGACCGGAACCGCCGAGTTCGGCGACAACACGCACTCGCACGGATGGTTCGCCGGGATCGCCGGTGACATCGCGTTCGCCACCCTGGTGGTGGGCGGTGACTCGTCGACGCCCGCGGTGAAGATCTCCGGAGACTTCCTGCGGGCTACCGGCTAGCCCTACCTGCGAGATGGGTGTCAGCAGCGACGACGCCGAGGTGCCCAGGCGACAGGATTGGTTCATGAAGAACCCGATGAAGTTCGCCGCCACCGCACTGGCCGCCGCCGCGATCGGCGGGGCGCTCGCCATGGCCCCGATCGCCGCAGCCGCACCCGCACCCACACCCACGCCGATGAGCGGCACCGATCCCCTGGTCCCCTACGGCACCAATCCCTACCTGCCCTACCCGCAGGGCTACGTCGATTCCAACCATGACGAGGTCTACACCACGAATGGCAGTGTGGAACTCCCGTTCTGAGGCCGCCCCGTCAGCTCCGCGAAGCGGTGGCGCACAGATGCACCAGCCCGGACGCCACCGCGAACCGCGGGCCGTGCACACCGTCGATGTTGGCCCGCCCCACCACGACCCCGACGCCGCGCAGGGATTCGCCGACCGTGCGCAGCAGTTCGTCGTCGAGCGCTCCGCCGCCGGCCAGCACCAGGGCGGTCGGGGGTTTCTCGAACGCGGCCAGGCAGCGGGCGATGTTGGCCGCGACGGTCTCCTGCTTGATCGCCAGCCGTAGGCTGCGCCATTCCTCGGCAGCGAGTTTGGTGGAGAACGGCACCAGCCCGACAGTGCCGCGGGTGCACAGTCTGCCGATCGCGTCGGCCGGGGCGGGTGCGTCGAGGAACAACCGCCGCCCGTCCTCCTCGTGCGCGACGTGCGGGCCTTCGACCCGGATCGCCGGGGTGCGCTTCACCCGTTCGGCCAGCGCCCGAGGGATGTTCAGCATGCGCGCCACCGCGACGGTGATGGTCTCCCCCGCGCCCGCCGCCGTGACCGTACGTTCCGGACCGATCAGATCGATGGTGCCGCCACCGATGTCGCACACCACCGAATCCGGCGGCAGCCCTGGCGTTGTCCGTGCACCCCGTGCCGCGGCCTCCGGCTCGGTAGAGATCGTGCGAGCCGGGCGCCCCGTCAGCTCGGAAAGTGTCGTCGCGGCATCCTCGACGTGATCGGCCGCCAGCAGGGCCACCACCGTGCCACGTGCGTCGGCCACACCACGGCGCAGCCACGTTCCGCTGTCCAGTGCGGCCAGGTCGGTGAAAAAGGCGTCGTCGACGGCGATCTCATGATCGGCAGTCGGGATGGAACGCAACCGGATCCGCACCACGCTGCCAGGTGGTTCGCGCCGCAGGATGGCGTGGGCCTGCGCAGGCGAGTACCTGACCAGCGTTCCGTTGATGCTGAATTCGATGTAGTCGTCGTCCACCGCGGGCGGTTCCGGCGCCTCGGTACGCGCCGTCACGGCGATGGCCGGCGAATCCGCGAGCTCCCTGGTGAATTCGGCGACGTCGTGGATCTGCTCGGGACCGAGTTCCAATGCCGCACACAGCGCGATCGGATCAGCCAGCGCCCGGTAGGCGCGCCCCTCGGCCACCACCTCCACCGCGACGAGCGCTCCGGACGCCAACCCGTCGAGGGTCACCTCGTCGACCACGGGAATGTCGAGCGGAATCCGGTTGCGGATCAACACCGCATCGTCCTGGGCGGCCAGTACGCCCTCGATCGTCCAGCCCCGGGACACCGCGTCGGTGATCGCAGCCGCGGCGACCTCGAAATCGGTGTCGCCGTCCACCGAGACGATCACCGGGCCGGTCCGGGGGTCAGAAACGAGATCGCTCAGCGGGACGTGCCGGCCGACCGCATACCCGGTACCGGCCGGGGTGCTGGAATCGGGCTTGCGCAAGCTGCGCACCGGTGAGCGCGGCGACGGGGCCGGGGCCAGTGGCGCGGTTTCGGTGTCGACCGGACGGATCGCCGAGAGCGCCAATTCGTCGGCCCGTGCCCCCGCGTCGACCTCGATGCGGTGCAGCAGCGCCGCCGCCCCTTCCAGCGAGTCCCGGGATCCCTTGCGGCCCCGGGTCGGTGCCTGGCCGTGGCTCAGCGGTTGCACCTCGCCATCGACGATGCGGGCCAAGACGATCTCGGTGGTGTGGTTACCGACGTCGATCCCGGCGACAACACGGCCGCTGGAAGTCACCGCAACAATCCCCGCCGGGCGTACACCGTGGCGGCCTGTCGCACCAGTTCCGCACAGCGCGCGGCACCGCGATTTTCCAGGGACGCCTGCAACGCGTCGAGTTCGGCCGCCGTGGAACGGTGCGGGCGCAGCGCCTCGTACAGGCCCATCACCTCTTCGTCGCCGATGGTGGCCAATTCGGCTGCGCGCAGGAAGTTCTCGGCGAGCTGGGGATTGCCGTTCTCCTCGGCGACCACGGCCTGGTGGGCCAGCGCCGCCGGGTCCATCCGCAGATCCGACAGGTCGAGCTTGCCGTCGACGGCGGCCTGCACTGAAAAAGTCCGGGCGAACTTGTCCGTCATTTCCGCGTCACCTCCACCGTGACGGGTGCCTGGCCCGGCTCGCTGGCCTCACGTTCCAAGGCGACCAGGGCCACCGCGCGGGCGTGGTAGCGCGCCGAGATCGACTCGTCGGTGCCCCCGGTCAGGATCGGCACCGGAGCCATGCCCTTGGCGTGGCGGGCCGCGTTGCGGCCCAGTTCCCGATAGTTACGCGCCGTCAACAGCGGGGCCACGCTGAACAGCTCCAGGTTGGCCAGCGGCGCCAGGTCACGGCGGTGGATGAGCGCAGTGCCCTTGCCCTGCAGTCCGATTCCGATCCCCGAACCGGACAGCTTGGCCGCGGTCAGGCCGATCAGGCCGACGTCGATGGTCGAGCGCACCCGGACGAACCGCGGCACACACCCCTCCTCCTCCAGCCCGGCGGACAGTTGACGGATCACCTCGCCGATCGGCAGGCCGCACAGGCTCAGCCACACACTGCGTCCCAGCGCCGGGGACAACCCGATGACCACCTCGCGCGGATCGCTGCCCTGGCGGGCCGGTTCGAGATCGGTGACGCTGATATGGCCCGCATGCTCGGTCTGGTCGGCGGTGAGCTCGGTGCCGTTGCGCTGCTGGCGGATGTTGTCGATCTCGGCGCGGCGCTCGTCGGTCAGCGTGTAACCCGTTCCGGGACCGGTGTAATCGTTCGGGTCGGTGATCTTGGACAGCACCCGGAACTGCTCGTCGAAGATCGCCGACGTCTGCAGCTGGTCGCCGCGCAGGCGCTCGGACGTGAGCCGCATGATGGCCTCGGCCTCGTCGTCGTAACCGGTGCGCTTCAGCGAGGCGATCACGTCGAACACCGTGAGCTGCTTGGCCTCGATGGCGTTGGCCGCCTCCGCGACGGCCTTCGGATCGCCGGGCGGCAGATCGCGTGACCCGTTGGCGACCACCACATCCTCGATGTGACTGTCGTCGAAGTCCGCCAAGCCCAGGTCGCGGTACACCGCCTGCACGGCCGTCGCCGCCCTTCTGCGGACCGCGGCCAGGTGCTCGGCCGACACCGTCCGCAGGCCGCCGTCGGCACCCCAATCCCGTTGCAGGACCAGGAAATCGTCCATGTCGTCGGAGTTGAAGTTGGACAGCGCGAACGCGTTGTCGTAGCGCGGGATCGAGCCGAACCCGGAAAAGATGAAATCCGCGCCGGCCAGCAGCACCGGCAGGGTGTGCGCGCTGCGGCGGATGTCGGACTCGGAGATCAGGTTGTCGTTGCCCGCGCACGACTCCAGGTCCCGCATCATCACCATCAGGTTCTCGGCGAGCAGCTCCTTCATGCCCTCGGGCACCGAGGCCACCACACCGACCCCGTCGATGCCGCCGTTCTGCACGCCCTGCGAACCCAGCGCCCGGGCCAGCGACACGCAGCGCGATTCCAGGTACAGGATCGAGCACTTCTCGGCCGCGCCCATCAGCACCTCGGCGCCGCCGCCGCTGGTGACCCGCATCTTGAGTCCGCGCGACGCGTAGGCGCTCGTCAGGATCGCCTTCGAGAACGGGGTGTCGTCGCCGTCGACGAACACCTGCTCGGTGCCGTAGATGGAAATGGTCTCGGCATAGCTGGTCAGCCCGCGCATACCGAGCCGCAGCTCCAGCGCCTCCTCGATCGCGCACTGCGCCATCGCTCCCGGTGTCCCCACCTGCGAACCGATCAGCAACGCAACGGCATTCGAGGACGCATCCCCGAGCACCGGCACCGTCGTCTCGACCTCGCGGAACCCGTAGGCCACCGCGCTCGCCGCGTCGGCCGCGATCAGTATGGGATCGTCGAGCTGGTTGGTGACGTGGGCCTGGTTGCTGGGGGTACGCCGGACCCGCATCTTGGCCATCGCCATCTGCATCTCGACGGGCGTCAGTACGGCGATGACCCTCGCGAGTTTGGCCGGCGTCGTGCCGCCGATCAGCCGGACCACCTCGGCGCGAGGCACGTTGAGGTCGACGGTCTTGCGGGCCAGTTCGGCGTCGGACATCGCCATGGCCTCGGGCGCGACGCCGAGGTCGAGGCCGTAGCGAGCGATGAACTCGTCGATCACGTCGAAGTCCGCGGCAGCCTTGCCGTCCATCTCGATGACCTGGCCGTCACGCAGTACCAGCGACGGTTCCGGATCGTGCGGGCTGCGCATCGCGACCAAGCCCAGATCCGGATTGGTCACGCTGAACCCGTCGAGGTTCACCGGTTTCGCATCGAGGATCCGCATCCTGCCGAGGTAGGCACCGCCGTCATCCGCCACGCCGACCATTTTGCGGGACGAACCCTATTTGGTCTACCCATTACGCCTTTTGGTGTCAGACCCCGGACGCGACCTCCAGCGCCTTGAGCGAGTCCTCCAGATGGCTGAGCATCCGCTGCAGATGCGGCACACTGCGCCGGCAGCCGACCAACCCGAAATCCAGGTTGTCGGCGTTGTTGGCCAGGGTGATGTTCATCGCCTGCCCGTCCAGCGCGATCGACAGCGGATAGTTGCCGTCGAGCCGAGCCCCCTTCCAGTACAACGGATGTCGCGGTCCGGGCACATTGGAGATGACCAGGTTGAACGGCGGCGAGGTGGCCCCGACGAAACCGGGCACCGCGGCAAGGCCGAGCGGCGCGATCATCATCGCCGACAGTGCCAGGGCCTGAACCCGCGGCAGCTCCGAGAACACCTTCTTGTTGCCCCGCATCGACTCGCCGACGACGGCCAGCCGCTCCGCGGGATCCTCCAGATCGGTCCCGAGATTGCACAGCACCGAGCCGACCAGGTTGCCACCGGCGTCGGCCTCGTGCTCGGCGCGCAGACTCACCGGCACCATCGCGATCAGCGGCCGGTCCGGCAGCGCGTCCTGCTCCACCAGGTACGCACGCAAAGCTCCGGCACACACCGTCAGCACCACATCGTTGACCGTGAACCCGGCAGCCTGCGAGATCCGCTTGAACCGCTCCAGCGGCCAGGACTGCGCCGCGACCCGACGGGCACCACCGATCTTCACGTTGAACATGGTCTTGGGCGCCGCGAACGGCAACGTGAGCTGCTGCTCCAGCAGCGCCGAGCGGGCCAGCCGCAGCGTCGACGGACCCAGTCCCGCGACCGATCCGGCCGCATCGGTGACCGTCCGCAGCAGCGACGAACCCTGATGCGGACGCTTCCGGCGCGGCAGCGCCCACGGCACCCGCACCTCGGTGTCACCGGGATCCTCCGACAGCGTGCGCATCAACAGCTTGAGCGCCGACACCCCGTCGATCAGCGAATGGTGCATCTTCGTGTAGACCGCGAACCGGCCGTCGGCCAGCCCCTCGATCAGGTGGGCCTCCCACAGCGGACGGTGCCGGTCGAGCAGGCCGCCGTGCAGGCGCGAGGTCAGCTCGAGCAGATCCCGGACCCGGCCCGGAGACGGCAAGCCCGAGCGGCGCAGGTGGTAGTCCAGGTCGACGTCGTTGTCGTAGGTCCAGCCGACGTTGGCGATGCCGCCAAGAATGGTCGCCGGGTGCTTCCGGAACACGGGCTCGACCTCGGTGTGGGCAACCATCTGCTCGTACAACTCCCGCACGAAGTCCCGGTCCGCGCCCGCCGGGGGCTCGTAGAGCGCGAGGCCGCCGACATGGAACGGATGCTCCCGGGTCTCGGCGATCAGAAACATCGAGTCGGTCGGCGACATCAGCTCCATGGACACATTCAACGCTGCCACGGCAGACGCCACGCACGCATGGCAAAACAAGTAGCCGACTACGCGTTCCTCCGGGCTCCCGAGCACGCAGGATCTGTGCATGGCCAACGCGGCGCGCAAGATTCTCGCACTGATCAGAATCGTCAACGGTGTGGCGGGGTTGCTCGCGCCCGAGAAACTGCTGGGCAGGCTCGGCGTCGATACGACCCAGGATCGGTCGGGCGCCTATCCCTTCCGGATGTTCGGCATCCGGACCGTCATCATCGGGCTCGAACTCCTGATGCTGCGCGGCGCAGAACTGCGTCGCGCCGAAAGACTCGCGGTGCTCATCCACGCCACCGACACCGTCTCGGCCGCCGTCACCACAGCCCGCGGCGATCTGCCACGCAAACAGGGATCGGTGGCCATAGTCATCTCCGCAATCAACACCGCACTCGCCGTCACCGCATGGAAAGGAGGCCGGGATGCCATCCCTGCTGACACAGTGGTTCATCAAAGCCACTGAGATCGTCGACCGTCGAATCGGGTGGGACAAGCTCCCGCCGTGGATCGGGCTCTCTGTGCTGATCGGGATTCGCGACGCGCTACGCGAACACAACCTGTACGACACCTACCAGGGCAATCCCCCGGCCGCACCGGGACACCCACCGGCCGAATACCTCACCATCAGGACCGTCGACGGGTCCCACAACGACCTGTCGGCGCCTTCGATGGGTATGGCCCACACCCGGTTCGGGCGCAACGTGCCGCTGGACAAGGGGCATGGCGAACAGCCGCCTCACCTGATGGACCCCAACCCGCGGGTGATCAGCAACGAGCTGCTGCGCCGCGACGAGTTCAAACCGGCCCCCACCCTCAACGTCCTGGCGGCAGCCTGGCTGCAGTTCGAGACCCGCGACTGGTTCAGCCACGACACCGACCCCACGAAGATGATCGAGATTCCGGTGCCCGAGGGTGACGAGTGGGACGAGACGACCATCCGGATCCCGTCGACACCCGCCGACCCGAACCCGACCCCGGGCGAGACGACGTTCATCAACACCGAGACCCACTGGTGGGACGCATCGCAGATCTACGGCAGCAACCAACTGTTCCAGGATGCGATCCGCACGAAGGACAAGAAGGACGGCAGGGTCCGCATCGACGCCGACGGGTTCATCGACCTCGACCCGTCCCTGCTCGGCGCCTCCGGCGGGGCCGACGGCTGGTGGCTCGGACTGGAACTGATGGGCACGATCTTCCTGCGCGAGCACAACGCCATCTGCGACCGGCTGGAAGCCGCCTATCCGACCTGGTCCCCCGATCAGATCTTCCACAAGGCGCGGATGATCAACGCGGCACTGATCGCCAAGATCCACACCATCGAATGGACACCCGCGATCCTGGGGCACCCGACCCTGCAGATAGGCATGCGGGCGAACTGGTTCGGGCTGGCGGGCGAGCGAGTCAAGCAGCTGTTCGGACGGCTCAGCTCCAGCGAGGCGATCAGCGGCGTCGTCGGGTCGGCCACCGATCACCACAGCGCGCCGTACTCCATCACCGAGGACTTCGTCACCGTCTATCGCATGCACCCACTGGTGCCCGACGACTACGAATTCCTCAACCTGGCCGGAAAGGCCGAGCCGCAGCAGCTTTCCTTCGACAGCATTCACGGCGGCGCCAACTCACGCGGCACACTCAAGAGTGTGGGGCTCTCGAACTGCCTCTACTCGCTGGGCGTCGCGCACCCCGGCGCGGTCACCCTGCACAACAGCCCCAACTTCATGCGCCGCTTCGACCGCACCGACGGTCACGTCATCGACATGATCTCGACCGACATCATCCGGTCCCGTGAGCGGGGGGTGCCGCGCTACAACGAGTTCCGCCGCCAGTTGCGGTTGAAGCCGGCGACATCGTTCGACGAGATCAGCGGCGGGGACCGCGACACCGCCCTCAAGATGAGCGAGATCTACGGTGGTGACATCGAGAAGGTCGACGCCATGGTCGGCATGTTCGGCGAGAAGCTTCCGAAGGGATTCGGATTCAGCGACACGGCATTCCGCATCTTCGTGCTGATGGCGACCCGCCGGCTCAAGAGCGACCGGTTCTTCACGGTCGACTTCACGCCGCGGATCTACACCCCGGAGGGGATCGCCTGGATCGCCGACAACGACATGTGCTCGGTGCTCATCCGGCACTACCCCGAGCTCGAACCGGTGCTGCGCGGCCACACCAACGCGTTCGCGCCGTGGCCCCGACTCGGGCAGGAACGGCGATGACAAGCCCCGAGCCGGAGCTGACCCGGCGGATGGCCCTCGACGAGTCGCTGTTGCTCGGCTACCCCAACAGCGCGTTGGACCTGCTGTTCCGGCAGTCCGAGGCCGGGCCCATCCCCGACGGGGACACCCGGGGCACGCTGCTGGCCTGGCCCGGGACGTGGCTGGCCAAGCCGCTCGCCCTGCTGGTCCGCGTGATCATCTGGCAGGGCAAGGTGCTCGACCGTCGCGAGGGCGTGCTGCGCAACAAGGTGACCCCGTTCGGTCTTCGGCTCGTCAAAGCCCGGCTCTCGATCGCATCGAGCTGGGTGGACGACGGTGACTGCGTGCTCATCGACTACTCCACGACGTCGTTCCTCGCGCGCATGGTGCGCGATGAGATCCGCCAGGTCGGCCCCGGCCTCTACCTCGGAGTCGTATGGCTGTGGCGGAAACGCGTCGGGTGGTTCACCATTCGCTCGACGGGGTGACCGAGATGCCACACCAGGAAGCGTTCACCGTGCTCGCCGACGTCAGCCGGGATCAACTGACCGCGCTTCGAGAACTACTGGGGCGTATCCCGGACCACGTCGAGCGCTGGGACGTGATGCCCTTCGAGAAGCTGAGCGGCCTGCACTTCGCCAGGCTCGTGTTGTTCGACCCCACCGAGGATCTCGACGGGCACCCGGTGCCCGCTCAACTCGCATTGCTGACCGACGTCGACGCACCGCTGCGCGGGCATGTCGACGAGCTGGCGACGATCTGCGGCCCGGGCCTCGACGCGGTGTTCTCCCACTGCGTCGGCTACCCGGGCACGGCGTCCGTGCCGGACCGGCGGGCGTTCCTGCGGGCACATCAGACCAAAGTCGCCGCGGCACACATCAACCGGCGCGGCCGTTCGGTCGGCCAGATCCGGCAGGAGGACGTGTTGCAGCGCGAGATCAACAGGTTCCTGGATGCCGGCGACCTCGGATCGCTGGATCCCGGGAAGGTCAAGAGCGCAGTCGTGGACTTCGTGCGTGACCGCGAGGACCTGGCCTGGGCCTTGAAACAGGCGGAGGGGCCGTCGTTGGCGTGGCGGTCCAAAGAGGCTTTGCACAAGTACTTCTGGATCGCCGCACTGGCCGTGGTGACGGTGCTGTTCCTGCCCCTTGTGGTGCTCGGCCTCGGGTTGTTCACCCTCGCACTCCGCTACCACGAGAAGCGCGACGTGCCCGACACCCGCGGCGCCGCACCCGATGTGGTCCGGGCCTACCGCGACGACGAGGACTACTGGGCACACAACCAGATCGTCGCCGTCGGATTCCTCAAGCCCGGGCCGTTCCGCCGGCTGACGACGACGGCGATCCTGTTCCTGACCGACTACGCGACCCGCCACATCTACAACCGCGGAACCCTGTCCGGGCTCAACACCATTCATTTCGCCCGGTGGGTGCGGATGAACGGCAACCGCGGCCTGTTCTTCTCCAGCAACTACGACGGCAGCCTGGAGAGCTACATGAACGACTTCATCGACAAGGCGTTCTGGGGGCTCAACGCCATCTTCAGCAACGGCGACGGCTTCCCGCGCACGCGCTTCCTGTTCTTCGGCGGCATCACCGACGAGAAGGCCTACAAGAAGCTGCTGCCCACCCGCCAGGCCCCGAGCAATGTCTGGTACAGCGCCTACCCGCATCTGACGACCAAGAACATCGCAAACAACGAGGCCATCCGCCAGGGCCTCTCGGACAAGATGGACGATGCCCAGACGCGGCGCTGGCTGCGCCGATTCGGTTGCGGCAACGACCTTCCCGAATCCAACTGGGCGGCCCGAAAGCTCGACAGCATTCCCTGGGACAGGCTATGGCTCTCCAACTAGACGACATCCAGGGCGTCATCCTGCACGGCTACGGAGCGCTGGAGGATGCGGCGTTCCTGCTGCTGACGATCGACGACGTCGCGGCGGCCAAGCGGTGGTTGTCGCGGCTTCCCCTGCGCGACAGCACAGTCCGGCCCGAGACCACCGACACCTGCACCAACATCGCCTTCACGCCGTCGGGCCTGGCGCGGCTGGGGCTGCCACCCGAGCATCTCGGCATGCTGGCCGGCGAGTTCCGCGAGGGGATGTCCGGCACCGAGCATCGCCGTCGCATCCTCGGCGACCACGGTGACAGCTGCCCGTCGGGCTGGCGATGGAACGGCGACGACATCCACGCGCTGCTACTGCTCTACGCACGGGATGCCGACGCGGTCACCGAGCTGGAGAAGAGTCACGATCTGGCCGGCTCCGGTATGCGCGTCGTCAGGCGGCTCGATTCGCTGACGCTCCCGGGACGCAAGGAGCACTTCGGTTTTCGCGACGGTATCTCGCAACCATTGGTCGACGGCTACGACGAGGGCGGACCGGCGGGAAACACCGTGGCCCCGGGCGAGTTCGTGCTCGGCTATCCCAACGCCTACGGGCAGTACACCGACCGGCCACTGGTGGATGCGTCCGCCGACCCGCGAAACCTGTTGTCCGCGGCGGCCGATGCACCGGCGCTGCGCGACCTCGGCAAGGACGGCAGCTACCTCGTCTTCCGGCAACTCAAGCAGGATGTGGCGGGGTTCTGGAACAGCCTGGCCGAACGATCCGCCGATGTGCTCGACCGGGTGCCGGCATGCGTGGGGCTGGCAGCCAAGATGGTCGGTCGCTGGCCCAGCGGTGCGCCGCTGGTGAAAGCGCCGACCGCCGACGATCCCGCACTCGCCGACGACAACGACTTCATGTACTTCCGGTCCGAGGATCCCGACGGTCTGAGATGCCCGATCGGCTCGCATCTGCGCCGGTCCAATCCACGCGATGCGCTCGACCCGGTCCCCGGATCCGACCGGTCGATCGATGTGGGCAAGCGCCACCGCATCATTCGCCGGGGCCGGGCCTACGGTCCGCCCCTGGCGCCGTCCATGGACCCCGCCGACATGATCGGGGCGCGCGACGACGGCGCCGAGCGCGGCCTGCACTTCATCTGCTTCAACACCCAACTCGGCCGGCAGTTCGAGTTCATCCAGCACACCTGGGTCAACAGCACCAAGTTCGACGGCGGCTACGCCGAGGACGATCCGATCGCCGGCGCCCGCGGCGATGGAAACGGCAACGGGCACGGCACTTTCACGGTCCAGCAGGAACCGATTCGCCGGCGCGTCACCGGGCTGCCCCGCTTCGTCCACACCGTCGGCGGCGCGTACTTCTTCATGCCCGGTGTGGCCGCCACGCGCTATCTCGCGGCCCTGCCATGACGGCCTGGCGGGAGTGGGCTCCACTGCCTCTGCGACTGTTCCTCGGCGGCGGGCTGATCCTGCACGGCGGCATCAAACTGTTCGCATCCGGCGGCCACGCCAACATCGCCCACCTGGTCGGGCAGCTCGGCGTGCCGTTCCCCGACTTTGTCGGCTGGGTCGTCGGCATCGTCGAGTTCGGCGGCGGCATCGGCATCCTGCTCGGTGTCTGCTTCCGGCTCGCCACGGTGGTCAATGCCCTCAACGTCACCGGCCTCCTGGTGCTCGGGTGGGCCGCGGGCGGCATCCCCGCACCGCTGCCCGGCGGTGATCCGCTACCCGGTTTCCGGGAGGCACTGCTGATCCTGGCCGGCGTAGTCAGCCTGCTGCTCAGCGGACCCGGCCGCCTCGCGCTGTCCGGAAAGTCAGGAGGTCACCATGAGCAACGACAGTCTGAGTGGGATACCTCGGGTCGAGCTTGAGTCCCGGCCTCTTTGGAAGCGGCAACTGTTCTGGTTGATCGGCGGCAAGCTGTTCACCACCGAACGGGCCGCGGGATTCTGGCGGCGACGGATCGCACCGCTGGAGGCCCCGGTGATCAAAGCGACCCGTGGGCGGGCACGGATGAGCTTCAGCATCCCGGTACTGGTGCTCACCTCGACCGGGGCCCGCAGCGGCAAGCGGTACGAGACCCCGCTGGCCTACTTCACCGACGGTGACGACGTGGTGCTGATCGCCTCCAACTATGGGCGCGAGCATCACCCGAGCTGGTATCACAACCTGCTCGCGCATCCGGCGTGCGAGCTGCACATCGGGCCACGCGGTGGCCGGTTCGTGGCCCGCGAGGCCACCGGGGCCGACCGCGACCGCCTCTACGCGCTGGCCGCCGACCGGCTCAACAAGGGTTGGAACGTGTACGAACAGCGCACCGACGGGATCAGAACCATCCCGGTGCTGAGGCTGTCGGCCGAGGGCCAGTCACAAAAAAGCTAGTTGCCGCGCTCGTAGATGTCTGAGGCGATGGCGATGGCGGTGTCGTTGCACTGCTCGTCGGTGAGCGGCAGGTCGCCCATCATCGCCACGCTCCACGAGATGGTCAGCAGGGCCTGCCTGGCGTGGTAGACCGCGACAGGTTCGTGGTCGGGTGCCGTCATGGCGTCGGCAATTGTGCGGAATTGGTAGCGCAGGTCAGCACCCACGCCAAGCCGATTGAACGCCGCATAGTTCTCATGCATGAACCGCGTCATGGCGCGGCCGGTGCCGTGCAGAACCGCTCCGTAGCGACGCAGGACCTCACGTCCGGTGCGTTTTCCCGCCGGCTGATCGGCGGCCCATCGCAGGATCTCATCCACACCGGTGCGCAGATCGTCGGCAAGGCTCACCACGATGTCTTCTTTCGCCGGGAAGTGGTAGTAGACAGCGGCTTTCGTGATCTCGAGACGTTCGGCGATCTGCCGGATCGAGGTTTGGTCATAGCCGTGGGCGGAGAACAGTTCCAGAGCCACGGCACGGATCTTGTCTCGGGTATCGGTCCGTCGACCTGCCATCCAAATCCCTTTCATTACTTGACGACCGGCTAGGGATGAGCTTAGCGTGGGCGCACCATTACTTACCGGCCGTCAAGTAATGATTGGAACTCACCGAGGGGGATCAGATGGACCGACCGCAGCTGCCCACAACCTTGACCGGACCACCGCTTACCGCTGTCGGCGTCGCCGTCATCCGAGCGCGCGAAACCCAACGGGACGACCGGCTCTACGCCGATCCGTACGCCGCCCGGTTCGTCGAGGCAGCTCAGCAGGCATATCTGGACCCCGCCGCACCGGAGGGTGCCGAACGCACCTGGGCGACGGTGTTGCAGTTGGCCGACGCGATGTATGAGGCCCGCACAATCGGCGTCCGCATCGTCGACGACGCACTGACCGAAGCCGCGACGGCCGGGCGCACGCAGATCGTGCTGATCGGCGCCGGGTTGGACACCCACGCGTTCCGAACGACGTGGCCCGGCCCCGTCAAGCTGTTCGAGATCGACCTGCCCGAGCTCTTCACGTTCAAAGAACCGATACTGCGCGACGCCGTCGCGACCTGCGAACGCCACCTCATCGAGGCCGACCTCGCAGCCGGAGACTGGCCGGAAGCGCTGGTGACCAACGGGTTTGATCCGGCCATCCCCACGCATTGGGTCGACCACGCACTGATGACACTCCCGACGGACACGGCGCGCGCCGGGGTCGAGGCGATCACCCGATTGTCCGCGCCCGGCAGCCGGTACGGATTCCCGACGATGGGCCGCCAGAGCTTCGACACCACTCTGAAATCGGTAGAGGGCGCCGCGGATCTGTACCGCACCATGTCCAATGTCGACCGCGGCCTTGGTGACGACGCCCGGCAGTGGATCGAAACCCTGGGATGGTCAACATCTTTCATCAGCTTTTCCGAGCTGGCCGCGCGCTATCCCCGCACGGTCGGTTCGGATACCGGCAGCGGAACCGTCACTGCCACCCGCTTGGGGCCCAGCCGCGAGGCGGCCGGCATGACCGGCACATGAAAAACCCGCTCCCTGCGATCACAGGAAGCGGGTTTTTATGGCGGTGGCGGAGGGATTTGAACCCTCGGACGGGGGTTACCCGTCACACGCTTTCGAGGCGTGCTCCTTAGGCCGCTCGGACACGCCACCGTGTGGCAGCTTACCGGGCCAGCGCCGCTGGCCCTAATCGTCACCGCTGGGCCGCGAAGAACTCCTCCAACAGCGCCGCGCACTCGTCGGCCAGGACCCCGCCGACCACCTCGGGGCGGTGGTTGAGCCGGCGATCACGCACCACATCCCACAGCGAGCCGACCGCCCCGGTCTTGGGTTCCCACGCGCCGAACACCACCCGCGCCACCCGGGCCAGCACGAGTGCGCCCGCGCACATCGTGCACGGCTCGACGGTCACGGCCAGCGTCGCACCTTCGAGCCGCCACCCGTCGCCGAGCACCCGGGCGGCCTCACGCATCGCCACGATCTCGGCATGCCCGGCCGGGTCGCCGGTGGCCTCGCGGACATTGGCCGCGCGGGCCAGTTCGGTGCCGTCGGCCGCGAACACCACCGCGCCGATCGGCACATCACGAGGACCGGCCGTCCGGGCAGCGTCGAGGGCAGCGCGGATCAGGGCTTCGTCAGAGGTCACCGACCGAGCCGGTCGAGCACCGCCGACAGCTCGTCGGCGAAGCCCATCTCGCGGGCGATGCGCCCGATCTGCTCATCGGCATACAGGTCGGTTTCGGACAGAATCACGCCGAGCACGTCCTCGTGCAGACCGATGTCGGACAGCACCGAGAGGTCGCCCTCCTCGAAGGGATCGGAATCTTCGAGATCCTCTTCTTCCAGGTCAGCGTCCAAATTCTCCAGCGCCTCGGCGGCGATGTCGTAGTCCAGCGCAGCGGTGGCATCCGACAGCAGCAACCGGGTTCCCGCCGGTGCCGGCCGCACGATCACGAAAAACTCGTCGTCCACATCGAGCAGCCCGAAGACCGCCCCGGCACTGCGCAGCTCACGAAGCTCGGTCTCCGCCGCGGTCAAACTCTTCAACGAGGACGACCGCATGGGGGCGCACCGCCACTTGCCTTCCTCTCGGACAACGGCCACCCCAAAGCCATCAGGCAGGTCTGCCGGTGCACGCTGTGCCTCCATGCCCGCCTACGGTAGTCGCCGACCAGCAATTTTGACAGGGATCACCCTCGGCCCCGGTGCGGTCGGTATGCCAGTCTTGAACCGTGACGAACACACCGGTGTGCGTGCTGGGCCTTGGCCTGATCGGTGGCTCGCTGATGCGTGCCGCTGCCGGGGCCGGCCGCGAGGTCTTCGGCTACAACCGGTCGATGGAGGCCGTCGCGGCCGCAAAGTTCGACGGGTTCGACGCCACCGAGAATCTCGACGAGGCGCTGGGCCGCGCTGCCGACCGCGATGCGCTGATCGTGCTGGCCGTGCCGATGCCGGCCCTGCCACAGCTGCTCGACCACATCCGAGACACCGCGCCCAAGTGCGCGCTGACCGACGTCACCAGCGTCAAAGGCGCAGTGCTCGACGAGGTCGGCAAGTTCGGGTTGCTGCAGAACTTCGTCGGTGGCCATCCGATGGCAGGCACCGCGCACTCGGGCTGGTCGGCCGGCGACGCCGGACTGTTCACCGGCGCCCCCTGGGTGGTCAGCGTGGACGATCACGTCGACGCGCAGGTCTGGTCGCAGGTCACGCAGCTGGCTCTGGATTGCCGCGCGGTGGTGGTGCCGGCCCGATCCGACGAGCACGACGCCGCCGCGGCCGCCATCTCGCACCTGCCGCACCTGTTCGCCGAAACCCTGGCCGTCGTCGCCGGTGAGGTGCCGCTGGCCTTCGCCCTGGCCGCCGGATCCTTCCGCGACGGCACCCGCGTGGCGGCCAGCGCGCCGGACCTGGTGCGGGCCATGTGCGAGGCCAACTCCGAACAGCTGCTGCCCGCGCTCGAGCAGGGCATCGAACTGCTGACCCGCGCCAAGGAAACCCTGGCCGCCACGGGTTCGGTGGCCGACCTGGTCGAGACGGGTCACGCCGCGAGGATGCGCTACGACAGCTTCAGCCGCCCCGAGATCATCACCACGGTGGTGGGCACGGACAACTGGCGGGCCGAGCTCGCCGCGGCCGGACGTGCCGGCGGGGTGATCAGATCCGCTCTGCCAGTCCTGGGTAATCAAGGATGAAGCCGTCGGAATCCACCGTGATGGTGGTGTCGGCGACCGGCGAGCGCAGCTTCACCGGGGCTCCGGGACCGGAACTGGTGTAGCTGATGTGGGCGGTGTCCACCGAGAAGTCGGGCAACCGTACGTAGACCACCGGCAAGGTCACCGACTCAGCCCGCTGATGCAGGCCGGTCCGCCGGATCGGCAGAGCATTGAAGAACGGGCTGAACACCACGTCGACGTCGAGCGCGCCGCCGAAGTCCGAGCGCTTGGTCTGCGTGTGGTCCTGCACCAGCCACATGTTCTCCTCGTCGCGGGCGATGGAGAGCTGGCGTTCCCGCTCGGCCAGGGTGACGGTGAGCGACAGCCGCTTGGTGGCGCCCGTCTCGTCGGTGACCAGGTCATAGGAGGCCGAGAACGCCGGGTGGGATTCGGTGGCGGCGGCCACAATCCGGCCGTAGGCCTTGATCCGGTTGCCCGACAGCTGAACCCGCACGGACTCCATCCGGGGTTCATCGTGCGCCCGCCAGGTCAACACCGCTGGCCAGACACGGTCCTTCTCGTCGCTCACCCGTCTACCGTATGCGACGAGACTCGGCCTTCGTAGCCGAGTCCGGAACTCCCCCGCGCGCTCCCCCGGGCAGGTGACTCGAGGGCCACCTCGTCGTCGAGCAACGGCTGCGGAATCCGGCGCTGACGTCCCAACCGGCCACTACCGGGCACCGACAACCACACCGCGAACGCCAGCGCGGCATCGAGAATCAAGGCCAGCGCCGTGACCATGAGCGCGCCCACCAACGCGATGTGGAACTGACGCACCTTGATGCCGTCGATCAGATACCGGCCCAGCCCGCCGAGGCTGGCATAGGCCGCGACCGTCGCCGTCGCCACGATCTGAAGCGTCGCGGTGCGCAGCCCGCCCACGATCAACGGCAGCGCATTGGGCACCTCCACCCCGAACAGCACGCGCCGCTCGGTCATCCCCATCGAGCGGGCCGCGTCGACGACGGCAGGGTCGACGTTCGCGATGCCGGCATAGGTCCCGGCCAACAAAGGTGGGATGCCCAGCAGCATCAGCGCGACCGTCGGCGGTACCAGCCCCAGCCCCCACAACAGCACCCCGAGCAGCAGCACGCCGAGTGTGGGCAGGGCGCGCAATGCGTTGACCCCGGTGACGACCAGGAAGGTGCCCCGCCCGGTGTGCCCGATGAGCAGGCCGACCGGGATCGCGATCACCGCCGAGGCCACCACTGCGACCACGGTGTACTGCAGGTGTTCGACGATGCGGGCGGCCAGGCCGGCGGGCCCGCCCCAGTTGGCGGCGGTGAAGATGAAGTCCAGTGCCTGCTGCAGGAAGTTCATGCGGCCGCCTTGACGCGCCCGGTCCGTGGCTTGCGGGACGTTCTGGTCCACGGCGTGATCGCCCTGCCGGCCAACATGATCAGGCTGTCGATGATGACGGCCAGCACGAAGATCGCGATGATCCCGGCGATGATCTGGTCGCTCTTGTTGGACTGATAGCCCTCGGTGAACCAGGTACCCAGGCCGCCGATACCGATCACCGAACCCACCGACACCATCGAGATGTTGGTGACCGCCACCACGCGCAGACCCGCCACCAGCACCGGGATGGCCAGCGGAAGCTCCACCTTGAGCATCCGCACCAGCGGCCGGTAGCCGATCGCGGTCGCCGCGTCCCGCACCTGCTCGGGCACCGCGTCGAGCGCCTCCGGTACCGCCCGCACCAACAGTGCCGTGGTGTAAAGGGTCAGCGCCACAATGACATTGGCCTCATCCAGGATCCGGGTCGGGATGATCAGCGGCAGCACCACGAACAACGCCAGCGACGGGATGGTGAAGATGATGCTCGCCGTGAGGGTGGTCATCCGCCGCAGTGCGGTGGTGCGCTGAACCGCCGCGCCGAGCGGGACGGCGATCAGCAGCCCCAGCACGATCGGC
Organism: Mycobacterium sp. 134; assembly: GCF_048282715.1. Classification (NCBI taxonomy): domain Bacteria; kingdom Bacillati; phylum Actinomycetota; class Actinomycetes; order Mycobacteriales; family Mycobacteriaceae; genus Mycobacterium; species Mycobacterium sp. 134. The sequence continues at coordinate 369,147 of NZ_JBLVUN010000008.1, read as the reverse complement.
ACCAACGACAACCGCAGGTGCACGACGGTCAACACCCACAGGTCGTCGAGATGGTTGAGCAGATATCGCATGAGCTACCCCAGCTCCGGGACGCGGCGCTGCTCCCTGAGTGCCTCGAGCACATCGTCGGCCCGGACGCCACCGACGAGCTTGCCGTCCTCGTCGACCGCGACACCGAGGCCGCTCGGTGAGGACAGCGCGGAGTCCAGCGCCTGCCGCAGGTTGCCGTCGGGCGGGAAGAACGACCCACCCCCGATGGTGCTGTCGTAGAGCGCATTGCCCTTGCGGTGGACCTCGACGCCCTCGGCGTTGATCCACGCGAAGGGCGTGCCGGATTTGATGACCAGCCGCCACTCCCCCGGGCTGAGGTTCAGTGCGTCGATGTCGTCCTCGTCGACGTGCTCGATCTCGTGCAGGGGCAGGCCGCTGGCGTGAAAGAACTGCAGCCCGCGGTAACCGCGGTCGGCGCCGACGAATCCCGACACGAGTTCGTTGGCCGGATTCGACAGGACAAACGCGGGATCGGCGTATTGCAGCAAGGCGCCGCCGCGGCCGAACACCGCGACCTTGTCCCCGAGCTTGACCGCCTCGTCGATGTCGTGCGTGACGAAGACGATGGTCTTGCGCAATTCGCTTTGCAATCGGAGGATCTCGGCCTGCAGATCTTCGCGCACCACCGGGTCGACCGCGCTGAAGGGCTCATCCATCAACAGGATCGGCGGGTCCGCGGCCAGCGCGCGGGCCACCCCGACGCGCTGCTGTTGTCCGCCCGACAGCTGGGCCGGATAGCGGTCGGCCAGTTTCGGGTCGAGCCCCACCCGTTCCATCACCCCGATCGCGGCCTTGCGGGCACTGCGCCGGGATTCGCCCCGCAACACCGGCACGGTCGCGACGTTGTCGACCACCCGCAGATGCGGCATCAGCCCGGCGCTCTGGATGACGTAGCCGATCCCGAGCCGCAGCTTGACCGGGTCGACGGTGCTGATGTCCTCCCCGTTGACCGTGAGGGTGCCCGAGGTGGGATCGATCATCCGATTGATCATCCGCATCGAGGTGGTCTTGCCGCAGCCCGACGGTCCGACGAACACCGTCAGCGTGCCCTGCGGCACTTGCAGATTCAGGTTGTCGACGGCGACTGTGCCGTCGGGGTACTGCTTGGTGACGTTCTCGAAGGTGATCATCGCGTCACCGGCTTGTCGAATCCGTTGTCCCTGATCCACTTTTCGGCCGCCTCGTCGGGGTCGACGCCGGCATTGCCCTCCACCGCGGTGTTCAACTCGATCAGGGCTTCGGTGGTGAGCTTGGCCGACACCGCGTCGAGCACGGTCTTGAGTTGATCGGACATCTTCTGCGAGGCCACCAGCGGAACGACATTGGCTGCCAGGAAGACGTTCTTGGGATCCTCCAGCGGCACCAGGTGGTACTGCCCGATCGCCGGTGAGGTGCTGAAGATGTTCGCGGCCGTGACCGCGCCGCTGTTCAGCGCTTGAACGGTGGCCGGCCCGCCACCATCGCTGATCGCGACGAAGTTGACCGGTGCGATGTCAAGGCCGTACCGGGATTTCAGGCCGACCAGCCCCGTCTGGCGGGTCTGAAACTCCGATGGTGCACCGACTTTCACCTCGGCCGAATGCGCGGCCAGGTCCGCGATGGTCTTCAGGTTCCAGCGCTGGGCGGTCTCGGCGGTGACGGCGAGGGTGTCCTTGTCCTCTGCCGGTGAGGGATAGAGGATCGACAGGTCCCCGGGTAGGGCCTTCAGCAGCGCGATCAACACCTGGTCGGAGGTCGTGGCGGTCGCCTCGGCGTCGAAGTACTGCAGGAGATTTCCGGTGTACTCCGGGATCAGATCGATCGAGTGATCCTGCACCGCAGGCACATATGTCTCGCGGCTGCCGATACCGAACTGCCTGCGGATCTGAAAGTCATTGGCCTCCAGCGCCTGGGCATAGATCTCGGCGATGATCTTGGACTCCGGGAAGTCAGCGGATCCGACCGTGATCGATTTCAGGTCACCCGAGATGGGTCCACCGCCCAGCGGATTGGAGCTTCCGCAGGCCACCGCCAGCGGCACGATCAGGGCGAGCAGGGTCATCGCGATTGCCAGGGTTTTGCGCTGCACAGGCGCATCCTTTCGGCGACGGCGGCGGGACGATCAGCCTCTGACGACCCTAACGGCACACCCGACATGCCGCCGCGCTTTACCTCAGGGTGGTTTGCTTTGAGGCCTTGACGGGCAAAGATGTCAGTATGACCAGCGATCCGTCTGCATCGCCCGATTTGCCTGAGCCGACGCCGAATGTGCCGGTGCCACCGTCGCCCGACCCAGGCAAAGTCCCCGATGCCGGCAAGCCCCCCGCCAAGTCGGGTAAGTCGGGTAAGGCCACCGAGCCCAAACTGACCCGCGCCGGGGCCCTGTGGTCAGCGTTGATCCTGGGTTTCCTGGTGCTGATCGTGCTGCTGATCTTCATCGCGCAGAACACCGCCGCGGTCCCGCTCACCTTCCTGAGCTGGCATGGTCGTTGCCGACGGGCGTGGCCATCCTGGGTGCCGCGGTGGCCGGCGGCCTGCTGACCGTCGCCGCCGGATCGGCACGGATCTTCCAGCTGCGCCGCGCGGCCAAGAAGAACTTCAAGGCCGCCCAGCGCGACTGACACCTCAGCCCAGGGCGCTCAGTCCCGAGGCGATCGCCGGGGCCACCGCCGCGCCGACGCTTGAACTCCCCGGCGCCTCGGAGCCCTGACGCGCACGGAAGTCGATGCCCGCGGCAATGATGGCTGCCTTGAAGTAGGCCAGCGCCATGTAGAAATCCCAGTGCGCCAGCTCCTGGCCGGACTGCACCGAGTACCGGTTGGCCAGATCGTCGGCCGACGGCATCTGCGGCGAGCTCCACGCCGCTTCCATGCTCAGGATCAGGTTGAACATCGGGTCGCGGTACACGCACATCAGCGCGGCGTCGCTCAACGGGTCACCCAGGGTGGACAGCTCCCAGTCCAGCACCGCGAGGACCTTCGTCGGGTCCTGTGCGTCCAGGATGGTGTTGTCGATGCGGTAGTCACCGTGGACGATCGAGTTGCGGCTCTGCGCCGGAACCGAATCCGCCAGCGCCTGATGCAGGCGCTTGACGTCGTCGTCGCGGGGATCGTCGGGCAGGCGGACCAGGTCCCACTGCGAACCCCAGCGGCGCACCTGGCGTTCCAGATAGCCCGCGGGCTTGCCGAAGTCGCTGAGACCGACCGCGTCGGGGTCGACCGCGTGCAGGTCGGCCAGCACCCGGATCAGGGCGTCGACGCTGTCGCTGATGACCTGCTCGTCGCCCATCGCGGCAAGTTCCGAAGCGCTGCGGACCACCTGGCCCGCGACGTTCTCGACCATCTGGAACGGCGCCCCCAGCACGGAGTCGTCGTTGCTCATCGTCACCGCACGGGCCACCGGCACCGCGGTGCCTGACAGGGCCGCCACCACCTTGTACTCGCGGGCCATGTCGTGCGCGGACGGGGTCAGACCGTGCAGCGGCGGACGCCGCAACACCCACGCCGAGGCGTCGTCATGCACCCGGAAGGTCAGGTTGGAGCGGCCACCGGCGATCAGTTCGGCGCGGAGCTCACCGCTGCGGGCAATGCCCTCGGAACGCAGGTGCCGGTCCAGCGCGGCGAGGTCGAGGCCCTCCAGATTCGTCACGGTCATTGTTTACCACCGCACGTTTCGCGGCAGCAGGTCCCATACGTGCTCGGTGCCGTTCACCGAGGCGACGGCCAGCTTGCCCGAGCGGGACGACAGCAGCCGGGTGACCGAGGCGTAGTCGACGTGGAAGGACAGCAGCCGCTCGGTGCCCAGGATCTGGTGCAGCAGCACGTTGATCACGCCGCCGTGGCTGAACACCGCGACGGTGCCGTCATGGTCGCCGGCGGCCACCAGCTCCTCGACGGCCGCATTGATGCGCGCCATGAAGGCGTTCTCGTCCACGCTGCTGGGCAGATGCCCGCTCACCAGCCGGGCCAGCTCTTCGGGGTTCTCCTTCGCGATCTCCTCGATCGGCACGTAGTGCGACATGTCGCGGTCGTACTCGGCGAGCCGTTCGTCGACCTCGACCTGCAGTCCCAGCTCGGCGGCGAGCGGTCCGGCGGTCTGGATCGCGCGCCGCTGCGGGCTGCTGACGAGCCGGCTGACGGGGAACCGGGACAGGGCGGCGGGCAGGCGCTCCGCCTGCGCGATGCCTTCCTCGGACAGGTCGGGGTCGGACCCTTGACCGGGCTCGCTGCGCAGCGGTAAAGCATGTCGGACCAGAAGCAGTTGCACCGTGCCACCATAGGGCCGCGGTGCGCGACGGCCGGAGAGGGTCATCACCATGGGATATGCCGACGAGTTGTTCGACCTCACCGACCGGGTGGTGCTGGTCACCGGCGGCAGCCGCGGGCTGGGCCGCGAGATCGCGCTCGCGGCGGCGCGCTGCGGCGCCGACGTGGTGATCGCCAGCCGCAACCTGGATTCCTGCGTGGCCGCGGCCGAGGAGATCGCCGCGGCCACCGGTCGCGCCGCCCTGCCGTACCAGGTGCACGTGGGCCGCTGGGATCAGCTCGACGGTCTGGTCGAGGCGACCTACGAGCGGTTCGGGAAGGTCGATGTGCTGGTCAATAACGCCGGCATGTCACCGCTGTACGAATCGCTCGGCTCGGTCACCGAGAAACTGTTCGACTCGGTCTTCAACCTGAATCTCAAAGGGCCGTTCCGGCTTTCGGCCCTACTCGGTGAACGCATGGCGGCCGACGGCGGCGGCGCGATCATCAACGTCAGCTCATCCGGATCGCTGCGCCCCGACCAGTACATGCTGCCCTACGCCGCAGCCAAGGCCGGTCTGAACGCCATGACCGAAGGCCTGGCCAAGGCGTTCGGGCCGACCGTGCGGGTCAACACCCTGATGGCCGGGCCGTTTCTCACCGATGTCAGCAAGGCCTGGGACATGGCCGGCGAGCCGTTCGGCCACCTCGCCCTGCGACGGGCCGGCAACCCACCCGAGATCGTCGGCGCCGCACTGTTTCTGATGTCGGACGCATCCAGCTTCACCACCGGCTCCATCCTGCGGGTGGACGGCGGCCTGCCCTGAGCAGGGCACGGTACTGTAGCCCAGTAGCAAACTTGTCATGACAACCTGACCGAAAGGTGATGCGGATGGCGGGGCCCCGTTCGCGCCACGAGCACGTCGCCGCCGAGTTGCGCCAGCGCATCACGCGTGGGGACTACGCCATCGGTCAGCCGCTGCCCACCGAGAGCGCACTGTGCGCGGAGTTCGACGTGTCCCGCGGGCCGGTGCGCCAGGCCCTGGCCACCCTGAAGAACGAAGGCCTGATCCGGGTCTCGCGCGGCAAGCCGGCGGTGGTCCGCAGCCATGACGCCACACAGACGCTGGACACCTTCACGCCGTTCACCCAGTGGGCCGAGCGCGTCGGCCGTACGGCGGGTAACCGCACGATCGAGGTGGCGCGCCGCCGCGCTTCCGAAACCGCCATCGAGGCATTGGGTTTGACGGCCGACGACTTCGTGGTCGAGGTGCTGCGCGTACGCCTGCTCGACGGTGAGCCGGCGATGATCGAGCGCAGCACGTTCATCGAATCCGTGGGATCCCTGCTGTTCGAATTCGACACCGACTCGGGCTCGATGACCGATTACCTCGCCGGCCGCGGCGTGTACTTCGACTCCATGGAGCACGTTCTCGACGCGGTCGCGGCCGGGCCCGACGACGCGGCGAATCTCGGGATCGCACCGGGCAGTCCCCTGTTGCGGGAGCGACGCGTCTCGCGCGATCAGCACGGTGTCGTCTTCGAATGCGCCGATGACCGTTACCGACCGGACGTGGTCACGTTCAGCATCGTCAACGCCCGCACCAAGTTCTCCTCCGCCGAGCAGACATAAAGTCGCACCCTCCGGGTTCGGAGAGTGCGACTTTACGTCTGCTCGCGGGGGGTTAGTCTGCGGCGGGCATCCGGTTCCAGTGCGGGATGAGCAGCAGCATGGAGAGCAGTGCGGCACCGGCGAATCCGTAGAACAGCGTCGACGTACTCAGGTAGCCGGGCAGCAGTCCGCCGAGAATCGCACCGACCGAACCGCAGCAGTTGATGAAGCCGGCCGCGGTACCGGCGTGCTTGGAAGTACCGAAGTCCACCGCGGCGACACAGGAGATCATCGCGTCGGCGCCGTAGACGCTCAGCCCGATCAGACCGAGCACCACCACCATGACCCAGGCACTCCCGGTCGCGGTGAGCGGACCGAACAGCGCCAGCACCGCAACCAGGATCGCCAGGCTGATCACACAGGCCGGCACCCGTCGCGCGTTGAAGACCCGATCCGAGATCCGGCCGAGCAGGATCGGAGCGATCACACCTGCGACGCCGAATGCCACCGGGATGGTCACGGCCTGGAACTTGTCCCCGTCCACCAGCCGTTCGGCGACGATCACCGGGCCCCACAGCAGGATCGCGTAGCGGGCCGGCTTGAGCAGGAAGTACGACGCGCCAAGGGTTCTCACCATGCTGTCACTCAGCACCGCCTTCAGTGATTCCCGCCATGACGTGGCCGGTTCGGCGACCGCCTCGGCCTCGGGCGACTCATCGAGTTCGACACCTTCCCGGGCGTCCTGGGATGCCCGGTACTCCTCGATCGGCGGCAATCCGACGTCCTGCGGGCGGTTGCGCTGGAACAGCAGCACGAGCACGAACACCCCGACCACGATGGCGGCCCCGGTGAAAAACGCCGCCCGCCACGAACCGAACACGTCGTAGGCGGCCCAGCCCAGGATCGGTGCGGCCACCAGGCCGCCGAATGCGTAGTTGGTGCTCCACAATCCGAGAACCCGACCGCGTTCTCCGATCGAGAAGAACTGGGCCATGTTGCTCAGCGTCGGGGACCAGCCGGTGGACTGGGCCAGGCCTTGCACGATCATCAGCGGCAACAGGAACACCAACGCGGGCAGCAGGCCCATGAAGACGGTGGCGATCGCTGATATTGCCAGTCCGCCGAGGATGACCACCCGTGGGCCGAAGCGGTCGGAGACCTGGCCCCAGACGAACTGCCCGGCGGCGTAGGCGGCGAGGTAGGCCGCATCGAGGTTGGCCAAGGTGCTCTTGGTCAGGTGCGTGCTGAGGATCGGGTCTTCGAGGATGCCGAGCTTGGCGACGGAGAAAGCCTGGCGGGTGAAATAGAAACCGGCATAGGCGATCCAGGTGACGGCGAAGATCTGGAAGCGCCAGCGCTTGTAGCGCGGAATGGTCGATGGCGTGGTGGGAATCGCGGTTTGGGTCATGAGAATGCACCTCTGGTGGGCGTGCTGCAGGCAGGCGGTGTGCTGACGGGCCGGGGCAGATTGCCGAGCGAGTGTGGCCGAACGTCAAAGGCAGGTTTCTCTTGCGAGAACGGTGCAGAGAGGAAGTGCGGCGGTCGGGAGGAGCGGCCTACGACCGACCGCCGCAAGGGCTGTGGTGGTGGGGTGAACTATCGCAGAGCTGCCACCAGGGCGGGAAGGTCGGCGACGCTGTCGAGGATGTGCGTGGCGCCCGCGTCGGAGAGCTGGGTCCGGTTGTGGGCGCCGGTCAGCACTCCGATCGAGGCCCGTGCGCCCGCACGTAGCCCGCTGATGACGTCCGAGGAAGAGTCGCCCAGCACGATCATCGAACGCACCGAATCGGTTTCGGTCTGCATCAGCGCGGTCAGCGCCATGTCCGGATACGGCCGGCCCCGCACGCCCGGCGACGGGCACAACACCAGGTCGGCGAGGTTGTGCCAGCCGAGCGCGTCGATGATGGCCGCCTGGGTCTCCCGGGCGAATCCGGTGGTCAGCGCGGTCTTGATGCCGCTGGACCGCAAAGATGTAATGACATCTTCAGCGCCCGGGATGGGGCTGCAGTTGCCCTCTGATACCAGCTGGGCGTAGCAGCGTTCGAACTCCTTGTTCGCGGCCTGCGCCTGCTCCTCGTTGCCCTTGGCCAGGTGCCGGAAGACCACGATCTTGGACTGCCCCATGGTGTCGGAGACGTAGCGCAGCATCTCCTCGCGGTCGGCGTCGGTCTTCGACAGACCCGCGTGATTGTCGGCAGCCAGGAAGGACTGCTGAACCAGCCCGCTGTCCTCGACGGTGGTTCCGGCCATGTCGAACACGACGAGGCTGATCGGATCAGTTGCTTTGGTTCCCATTGGTTTATCCCTTCGAGTTGGATCGTTCAGACGGTGGCGACGAGTCGGTCCAGCGCGTTGCCGACGCTGGCGTGGGCGAGGCCCATGCTGGTGGTCATGCCGATACCGGTGGTGACGGTGACGACGTGGGTGCCCTCGACGGGCTGTTCGATCAGGAATTCCTGACCGGGAGCAGAGGTGTACACGCCCTGCCAGCGCTCGGATACCTCGATGTCATTGACCCCGAACAGTTTCCGGGCCTCATCGAGAAGGACGGCGAAGCCCTCTTCGGATTGGAACGGCGGCGCGGAGATGTCGCGGTAGTGGGTGTCGCCGATCAGCAGCGAGCCGTCGGGCTGCGGGGTGTACATCTGGTGCAGGTCGATCGCGACGTAATCGGGGTGTTCGGCGCGCAACCTGTCGGCCACCGCTTCGGTACTCGGCAGTCCCTCGAATCCCGAATATCTAAGCAGCGACCAACCGGTGAACAGCGGCGCGGGCAGGGTGAAGGCCAGCGGCAACCGGGCCCGCAGCATGTGCAGCCGGCACCGCAGCAGACCGTCGCGTTCGGCCAGCGCCGGGAAGAGCCGGTCGACGTCGTAGTTGACCGTGACGAATGTCGTACCCGCGCGCAGCGGTCCGCGCGAAGTGTGCACCACCCCCGGCTCGAACCCGGAAGCCGCGGTACGCCAATGGAAGTCGACACCTTCACTGGCGAGCCACCGTGCGATCGACGGTGCGGCCGTACGCGGATCGACCTGCAGGTCGTTCGGCAGGTACATGCCGCCGGTGACCCCGGACGACACTACGGGGATCTGCTTGAGGATCTGCTCGCGGCTCAGCAGCCGCACCTCGTCGGCCCCGCGCTCAGCGGCGAACTCGCCCATCACGGCGAGTTCGTCGTCGTGGCGGGCGACGCAGAAGGTGCCCGACTCGGCCGACCAGAACCCCGCCTTGAGGGACAGGTCCAGCCAGTGCCGGCGCCCGTTGCGGGCGTAGTCCCGCGCGATACCGGACTGCGCGGTGATGCAAGCGTGGCCGAAGTTCTGGACCGATGCGCCGACGACACCGTCGGCGTGATCGACAACGGCGACGCTCAGTCCCCGCTGATGCGCGTGATAGGCGTGCGCCAGGCCGACGATGCCTGCGCCGACCACGACGACGTCGTAGCTGTGGTGATTTCCCATGCGGATACTGTGGTCCGCATCACCACAACTTGTCAATACAAGTTCGAGATTTTTACCTCATGTCTATATATGTAAAGTTCCGTTCACCTCACGGCGTCACGATGTCGAAGTTCGGATCGGGCCGGTCCAGCGCCGCCAACAGGGACGGCAGGGCGTCGGCGTCGCCGGCCACCTCCAGTCCGGGGAACTCGTGTCGCCCGCCGCGACGGCCAGCAGTCGCAGCTTGTTCGCCAGCTTCACGGTGGTGCCCGCACTGGCCTCGTCGGCATCGACCTTGCGGTAGACCAGCACCCCGTTGCTGACGGTCACCCGGTAGTTGACGCCGGTATCGAGGAACGTCACGTCGATCGCCAGGTCGAGATCCCACGCCCGGGGTCCGTTGAGGCTGATGGCGAGGACGTCGAACATCTGCTCTGGACTCAGTTGGGCCAGCATCGTCGGCGCCGTCACCTGCCCCGCGGTACCGAACTTGCCGTGGCGCAGCTCGGTGGCACCGGAAAGGAAGAAGTTGCGCCAGGTGGCGTTCTCCGCCCCGTAGGCCAGCTGCTCGAAGGTGTCGGCATAGAGCTCCCGCGCCGCGGCATGCTCGGCATCGGTGAACATCACGTGGTCCAGAAGGGTTGCCGCCCAGCGGAAGTCACCGGTGTCGAAGGCCTGTTGGGCAAGCTCGACGACTCGGTCGGCACCCCCCATCGCCGCCACGTAACGGGGCGCGAGCGCCTCGGGCGGATGCGGCCACAACCGCCCCGGGTTGCCGTCGAACCAGCCCATGTAGCGCTGGTAGATCGCTTTGACATTGTGGTTGACCGAGCCGTAGTAGCCGTGGGCATGCCAGGCTTTCTCCAATGCCGGCGGCAGCTGGAACTGCTCGGCGATCTCGATCCCGGTGTATCCCTGGTTGAGCTGACGCAGCGTCTGGTCGTGCAGGTAGGCGTATAGATCCCGTTGCAGCGAAAGGAATTCCACGATCCGCTCGCGGCCCCAGGTGGGCCAGTGGTGCGATGCGAAGACCACGTCGGCGCGGTCGGCGAACGTGTCGATGGCCTCGGTGAGGTAACCCGCCCAGCCGTGCGGATCGCGCACCAACGCACCGCGCAGGGTCAGCAGGTTGTGCAGATTGTGGGTGGCGTTCTCGGCCATGCACAGCGCCCGGAACTTGGGAAAGTAGAAGTGCATCTCGGCGGGCGCCTCGGTACCGGGCGCCATCTGGAACTCGATCTCGACGCCGTCGATGGTGTGGGTTTCACCCGTGTGGCGGATGTCGATGGTGGGCACGATCATCGCCACCTCACCCGTCGACGTGTTCTGGCCGAGGCCACAACCCACCTGCCCCTGTGGCCCACGATCGAGCTGCGTGCCGTACATGTAGGTGGCGCGGCGGGTCATCGCGGTACCGGCATAGACGTTCTCCTGCACCGCGTGCTCGACGAAACCCTCGGGTGCCAATACCGCAACCTTGCCCGCGTCGACGTCGGCCTGGGAGGTGACGCCGAGGACTCCGCCGAAGTGGTCACCGTGGCTGTGCGTGTAGATGACGGCGACCACCGGCCGATCTCCGCGGTGCGCGCGGTACAGGCCGAATGCCGCGGCCGCCACCTCGGTGGAGATCAACGGGTCGATGACGATGACACCGGTCTCGCCCTCGATGAAGCTGATGTTCGAGATGTCCAGTCCACGCACCTGGTAAATGCCCTCGACCACCTCGTAGAGGCCCTGTTTGGCGCACAGTTGCGACTGGCGCCACAGGCTGGGATGCACCGATGCCGGCGCGTCCCCTTCCAGGAACGAGTAGGCATCGTTGTCCCACACCACCCTTCCGTCGGCTGCCTTCACCACACACGGGTCGAGCGCCCCGATGAATCCGCGGTCGGCGTCCTCGATATCCCTGGTGTCCTCGAACGGCAGGTTCTTCAGATGCGCGCGGTTGGCTGCCTCGATGACTGCGGTGGGTGGCTTCTGCTCCATACCGAAGAGCGTGCCACCTCAGGGTGTAGGCACGGTCACGGCTGACGGAATGATCCGGCTGATCTCGTCGGCTCCGTGCCCGGCGGCGACCGCCGCGTCCACGTAACCCCGGAACGCCTCCAGGGCGCCGGCATCCAAGCCCGCCGAATGTGACGCAGCGACCAGGTGCCGGACCGAGGCGGCCACCGAGGACACCGGGGCACTGGCGTCGCTGTGACGGTCCGCTTCGGTGCGTTCGGCGATCTCGCCGAAGACCGGCGGCAGGATCGCGGCGATGTTGTTCGCGTGCGGCAGCAGCTCGGTGGGGGCGATGCCGTGCGCACGGGCCATCGCGAGGGCGTGCACGAATCCACTGACCGAGGTCCAGAACACATCGAGCAGCGCCATGTCGAAGGCCGCGGCGCGGCCGATGTCCGCGCCGACCCAGCTGACCGTCGCGAGCGCGTCGAACACGGTCCGGTGGGCGTCGAAGAGATCGCGCGGTCCGGCGAAAAGAATACTGGCGCCAGGGGTTCCGATGGTGTCGGTCGGCGTCATGATGGCCCCGTCGAGGTAGCGCCCGCCGCGTGCGGTCACCAGCTCCTCCGTACGGTGCGCCGAATCGGGGACGTCTGAGGACAAACCCACGACCACCCTGCCCGCGATCGCGTCACCCGCGGCGCCCAGCACTGCGTCCGCGGCGGCCTGATCGACGACGTTGACCAGGATGAGGTCACTGGCCGCCACCGCCTCCGCGGGCGAATCGGCCAACACCGCACCGCGGGCACGCAGCGCGCCGGCCTTGGCAGGTGTCCGATTCCACACGGTGGTGCGATGATTCGCCGCCACCAACGCCCCGGCCAGCGCCTGTCCCATCGGCCCCAGGCCGAGCACGCTCACGGTCATGCGGCCGCCCCCTTCTTGATGCTCTCGATGACGCGCGCGAAGCCGTCATCGCCGTGCCCGGCATCGATCTGCCGGTGGATGAGCCGCTGCACCACGTCGACGACCTCGGTGCTGATCCCCTGGTCGCGGCTGGCGTCGACGATGTCACTGATATCGGAGAAGAGCAGGCTCTGCTGGCCGGGGACGGCGTAGTCCCCTCCGTCGATGACGGAGGCGTAGTCGGCGAGCGAGGGCATCAGTGCCGGCAGCCACGCGGCGGTGCGGGTGGCGAACTCCTTCGCGGGTACTCCGGCCGCTCCGACCATCGCAGCGCCGTGGAAAAAGCCGGCGAACATCACGTACATGGCCGACAGGAGCGCCAGGTCGTACAGCGACGCCATGCCGGCGTCGTCGCCGAAGTACTCAGCGCCACCCCAGATTTCCAACAACGTCCGATGGTCCTCGAACAACGTGGCCGAGCCGCTGTAGAGGATCGCCGACTGCGGCGTCGCGATCATCTCCGGCGTCGCCATGATGCCGCCGTCGAGATAGTCGGCCCCGTGCCCGGCCGCCCACCGGGCCAGCTCACGTGCCCCCTCCGGTGACGTCGTGGTCAGGTTCACCACCCGGCGCCCGGCCAGCAGGTGCGCCACCGGGTCGAGGACCTCGTGCACCGACGCCTGGTCGAACAGGCACACCACGATTAGGTCCGCGTCGAGAGCCCCGGCCGCATCCGTCGCTGCGGTGGCGCCTTCGTCGACGAGCGCCGCGGCCCGCGCGGCCGTGCGGTTCCAGACGATGGTCGGGTGCCCCGCTCTGAGAGCTGTGCGGGCCAGCTCCGATCCCATCTCGCCCAGACCGAGAAAACTGACCGAATGGCGTGTGGTTGTCATGCCACCATCGTTGGAGAGACACTGACTACAGGACAAGTACCCACTAAAAAGTGGGATACTTACTTTTTTGAAACTATTGGCCCTGAACTGCAAGGATCCTGCCATGAGCCAGCTGGGCAAGTACACCTGCGGACTCGATGCGGCGTTCGCCGTGGTCGACGGAAAGTGGAAACCGCTCATCCTCTGGGAGCTTCAGGCCGGACCGAAGCGCTTCAACGCGCTGCACCGCAGCCTGCCCGGGGTGTCCCAGAAGATGCTGACCCAGCACCTCAAGGAACTCCAGCGTCATGGCGTGGTGCACCGGGAGAGCTATCACGAGGTGCCGCCGCGGGTGGAGTACTCCATGACGCCCGCAGGCCGGGAGTTGCTCGGATCCCTTGAACCGCTCAGCGATTGGGCCACCAAGCACATCGAGCTGATATGCCAGGAGGAAGCCGGCTAGCCGTCCAGCGTGTGCAGGCTGACATCAGACAGCACCCCCGAGGCGATGCGCGCCGTCATGTAGGTGCAGTACGGCTGGCGCCGACGGTCGGTCGGTGACCCCGGATTCAGCAGGCGCAGACCGGTTCTCGCGGTGGTATCCCACGGGATGTGACTGTGCCCGAAGACCAGGACGTCGGTTCCGGGATAGTCCCTGGCCATCCGGGCCTCCCGCCCGGTGGCCGCACCGGTCTCGTGCACGACGGTGAATCGCAGACCGTCCAGTGTCACGTCGGCCCGCTCGGGCAGTCGCCTGCGCAGTTCCGCCCCGTCGTTGTTGCCCCAGCAGCCGATCAGGTGCGCCGCACGTGAGCTGAGCGCGTCGAGCAGTGCGGGGTCGACCCAATCACCGGCGTGGACAACGACATCCGCCAGGTCCACCTCATCCCACACCTGAGCCGGGAGGTCCTTGGCGCGCTTGGGTACGTGGGTATCGGCGATCAGCAGCAGCCGCATCCAGCCGAGACTAGTTGACGGATACCGACGAGCCCGGGATCTCGCGCCGCTTACACTCCGACGCATGGATCTACTACGCAACGTAGTTGTTTATGCACATCTCATCGGTTTCGCAGTCATGGTCGGCGCCTGGATCGCCGAGGCCGCGGCCCGACGCTTCCTGATCACCCCGGTGATGACCTACGGCATGACGCTGTCTCTCATCACCGGCGTGGCCCTGGCCGCACCCTGGCCGGCCGGCATCGTCCTGAACTACCCCAAGATCGGCACCAAGCTGATCCTCCTGGTGGCGCTCGGCGCGGTACTGGGCATCGGCACCGCGCGCCAGCGTCGCGCGGGCGGCCAACCGGTCATGGGCCTGTTCATCGCCGCCGGCGTGTTGCCCCTGCTCGCGTCGGCGATCGCGGTGCTGTGGAACTGAGGCCCCGGCCTCGAACCTGAGCTGAACCTGAGACGTTCCCGTAAAGTTAACTGGCAAACAACAATTGTCGGCAGGTACGGGAACGATGAGTCACAGACACGCCATGGCAACGGCCAGGGTCATGCGCACGGCGGCATTCACCGGATGCGATTCCCCGCGGGGTGACATCCGCGTGCGGGCGAGGACGCGGCCTGCGGCTTCCGCGCGTCAAACCCACCACGGCGTGTTCGAGCAGCCGCGGCGGCGCCGCTACAGCGGACAGCTGAAGACCTCGACATCCACGGTGGCCGGCCGGTCGCCGTGGATGAACGATCGTGTGACCGTGCTGCGCGGGTTCCTGGCCGATCTGCACGGGCTGCACCTCCCGCTCGAACTCGCCCGGGTCCAGGTGGCCGGCCACATCGAGCTCCTGGTCTCCGTGCTCCGACTGGACCGCCAGACCGCGCGTCAGTTCGTGACCGACGACGTGCTGCGCGAGATGGCCGTCGACATCGCGACAGCCGTCGCCTCCGAGTAGCACTCCCAAACGAAATAAATCGGGGCGCGGTCTGATGACCGCGCCCCGATTTTTTTAGAGTGCGCCCGAAGGGATTCGAACCCCTAACCTTCTGATCCGTAGTCAGATGCTCTATCCGTTGAGCTACGGGCGCCTAGCGTTATTCAGTTGTGCGGTTGACGAGTCAACCTTGGCGGAGGCGAGAGGATTTGAACCTCCGGTCCCCTGTAAGGGGGACAACTCATTAGCAGTGAGTCCCATTCGGCCGCTCTGGCACGCCTCCTTTGAACTTCTGTGAGGGTACCGGACTCCGTCCTGTCGCCCGAAACCGCCGAGGGCACACAGTACACAGCCTCCCCTATCCTGGCCAAGTGAGTATCCGTTTGCGCCCCGAAATGGCCGACCTTCCGGCGTACGCACCAGGCAAAACAGTTCCGGGCGCAATCAAGATCGCGAGCAACGAAACCGTGTTCCCGCCGCTGCCCAGCGTGCGTGAAGCGATCCTGCGAGCCACCGAGAACATCAACCGCTACCCCGACAACGGGTACCTTGACCTGCGCGAACACCTGGCCAAGCACGTCGGCTTCGCGCCGGAGAACATCGCCGTCGGCTGCGGTTCGGTGAGCCTGTGCCAGCAGTTGATACAAATCACATCCGCCCCCGGCGACGAAGTCGTCTACGGATGGCGCAGTTTCGAGATCTATCCGCTGCAGATCCGCACCGCCGGCGCGACGGGCGTCCCGGTGCCCCTGCGTGACGAGACTCACGATCTCGACGCCATGCTCGCGGCGATCACCGACCGCACCCGACTGATCTTCGTCTGCAACCCGAACAACCCGACCAGCACCGTGGTCGAGCCAGAGGCTCTGGCTCGGTTCGTGGCGGCCGTGCCCTCGGACATCCTGATCGTGCTCGACGAGGCCTACGTGGAGTACATCCGCGACGGGTTGGCGCCCGACAGCCTCGGATTGGTCCGGGCCCACCGCAATGTGGTTGTTCTGCGCACCTTCTCGAAGGCCTACGGGCTGGCCGGGCTGCGGGTCGGGTACGCCGTCGCCGACCCGGAGATCGTGACCGCACTGGGCAAGGTCTACGTGCCCTTCAGCGCGACGAGCGTGTCCCAGGCCGCAGCGATCGCCAGCCTGGAGGCCGCCGACGAACTGCTGGCCCGCACAGACGCCGTCGTGGCCGAACGCATCCGCGTCTGCGCCGCACTGCGCGAGGCGGGATACGAACTCCCGCCGACGCAGGCCAACTTCGTCTGGCTGCCGTTGGCCGAACGCACCCTGGACTTCGTAGCCAGGGCCGCCGACAGCCGCATCATCGTGCGCCCGTACGGTGAGGACGGCGTGCGGGTCACCATCGGCGCACCGCACGAGAACGACGCCTTTCTGGAGTTCGCCCAACGCTGGATCGCGGGTGACGCCGGGACTCGGACAGGAGAGACCAAGTGAGCGACGCACGCGGCACGTTCGACGGATTCGTCAGCCGCGAGGGGCAGATCCCCGACGCCGAACTCGACGCGTTCTGGGCGCTGCTCCGGCCCGCCAGCATCGACTTCATGCTCGGTGAGTGGAAGGGCGGCGAATTCCAGACCGGGCACAAGGCCAACGGATTCATGAAGCGGCTCAACTGGTTCGGCAAGACGTTCCGCTCTGCCGCCGAAGCGCAGCCGCTGGTGTGCCTGGACGGCGACGGCAACAAGTTCTCCAACACCGAGGCCATGAACGGCGAGGCCAGCCTGTGGCTGGAGGAGTTCCGCGGTGAGGTGACCGCGACCATGGTCTACGACGGCCGTCCCGTGCACGACCACTTCAAGGTGGTCGACGACAACACCGTGATGGGCATCATGAACGGCAAGGGCGCCGTCGTCGACGGCCGCTACCTGTACTTCTTCCTGCAGCGCGTCTAGCCCGTCGGCCTGCGGCCGGTAAAGGCCAGCAACCGGTCCAGCGACCGTGCGCCCGCACCGATCTCGACCGGGTCGTCGAAGCCGGCGCGCACACGTCCCTCGGGCGTGATGATCTCCCGCGCCCACCCCAGGACGCACTCCGGTTGCTCATCCGGCACGTCGACCGTCTGCCCGGTTGCCGCGGCGTAATCCCAGGCGTGCACCAGGAATTCCAGAGACAGGATCCGGGCCATCATCTGTGCCGGCGCCTCGCCCTGCCCGAACGGCACCGTGCCGTCGACCCCGCGCCCTCGCCACGCCGCCACGGCAGGCCGCGCCGCGCTGAGCACCTGGTCCTCCACCGAGGTGTCGGGGTCGCGTTCGGGAATCTGTGCCCCGGCCGCCGAGCCGATCAGGGTGATCGAGTTCGGGAGATGGTCCGTCAGCCCCGCAACGTCGAACTCGCGACAAGGGGTCGGACGGGACAGATCGTCCGCGATGATGCCGTGGAGCACGCGTTGCAGCACGTCGAGCGTGGCCTCGGCGCCTTCGAGTTCATCCATACTCGGTAGTGTCCACTCCATGTCTGACACGTACGAGTCCGTTTCCGTCGAGATCAAGGACCACGTCGCCCAGGTGACGCTGCTGGGTCCCGGCAAGGGCAACGCGATGGGTCCGGCGTTCTGGGCCGAGATGCCGGACGTCTTCGGCACCCTCGACGCCGACCCCGAGGTGCGCGCGATCGTGCTGACCGGCTCGGGCAAGAACTTCAGCTACGGCCTCGACCTGCCCGCGATGGGTGCGACGCTGCCCGGCCTGGACGCCGGCGCGAAGGCCCGGGCCGACTTCCACACCACGCTGCGGAAGATGCAGGGGGCCATCACGGCCGTCGCGGACTGCCGCACCCCGACCATCGCCTCGATCCACGGCTGGTGCATCGGCGGCGGTGTCGATCTGATCAGCGCGGTCGACATCCGCTACGCCAGCACCGACGCCAAGTTCTCGGTGCGCGAGACCAAGCTGGCCATCGTCGCCGACGTGGGCAGCCTGGCCCGCCTGCCGTTGATCCTGTCCGACGGGCATCTGCGTGAGCTCGTCCTGACGGGCAAGGACATCGATGCCGCGCGGGCCGAAAAGATCGGTCTGGTCAACGAGGTCCACGCCGACGCCGACGCCTCGCTGGCCGCCGCACACGCCACGGCCACCGAGATCGCCGCCAACCCGCCGCTGACCGTCGCCGGGGTGAAGGACGTACTCGACCAGCAGCGCACCGCCAGGGTGGCCGAGAGCCTGCGCTACGTGGCCGCGTGGAATTCGGCCTTCCTGCCGTCCAAGGATCTGGCCGAGGCCGTCACGGCGATGTTCCAGAAGCGCCCGCCGCAGTTCACCGGGGAATAGGCGTCCAGCCGAGTTCCGCTTTGGCCTTCGCGTTCGACAGCGGCAGCCACGCCTGCCCGAACGCGGTCGCCGGGTACGAGGCGACCAGTCCCACCAGCCGATGCGAGATCGGCACCGGTGGCGGCCGGTGCAGCTTTCGGCTCAGCTCCCTGGCGTAGTCGCCGAACGACTGCGGGCGGTCGTCGACGATGTTGTAGATCTGCCCGCCCCGGCCCTTGTCGAGCGCGTCGGCCGTGGCCCGGGCCACGTCGTCGATGTGCACCCAGGACAGGACTCCGGGACCCGTCAGTGCCGGCAGAGCCCACCACTTGGCCAACCCGCGGAACAGATCGTCGTGAGTGACGCCGGGACCGTAGAAAACGCCGTACCGCAACACGATTCCCTCGGTGCCGCTGTGTTCGGCGGAGCTCAGCACCGTGCGTTCCATCCCCCGCAGCGCCTCCAGGAAGTCGGCACCGTGCGGCGGTGGCGGCCCGGGATAGGGATCGGTCTCGTCGATCAACGCCGGCCCGGTAGAGCCATAGCCGTACGCGAAGATGACCGATTCCGCGACGACGCGGCGTACACCGGCCCGCTGGGCGGCGGCCACCAGATTCGGGGCCCCGCGGCTCCACAACTCGGTTGCGGGCCGGAAGTCCTTGGGCCGCTTCGGACCCCACTTCGGCAGCGTCGTCAGCAGGCTCACCACCGCCTCGGGGGCGAATTCGGCCAGCACGGAATCGATCTGGCCCGCATCGAGGACGTCGGCCACCACGGGCTTGGCCCCGGCCGCCGAGATCTGGGCCGTCTTTCCCGATGAGCGGGTCACCCCGATGACCTCGTGGCCGCGGCTGTTGAGCTCACGCAACAACGGGATTCCGGGGACACTGGTCGCACCGGCCACCAGGACACGCATCTATGGTTCTCCTGCCTTGTCGTCGGACATGCTGATCCGCAATGCAATTGCCAACAGGACCGTGGTCACCACCAGGCCCGCGGCTTCCAGCCAACCGACCCAGCTGCCTGCCGCGTGGTTGGTGTCGATCAGGTGGCTCAACGAATGCAGGGCCCAGTGCAGGGTGGCGAACGCCAGCGTCGGCACCCGCCACCGCGGCCACTTGAGAGCCGCCAGCATCGTCAATCCGAGCGGCAGTTCGAAGGACGCGTTGTCGAGGATGTAGTGATCGTTGCGCACGCCGAAGGCGCCGAGCGTGTCGAAGAACGTGCCCGGCGCCAGCAGCATGAACAGACCGAGCAGCACCGAGTAGACGCCGAACACGGCGAGGACCACTTCCGGGTAGCGCCGGGTTCGTGTCACCGGGCCCGCAGCGTTGGCCATGTCATCACGCTAACGCCACAGTGGTCTCCGAGTAGGCTCCAATTCCATGGCAACTTCGGGTACCAGTTCGGCCCCGGAACTGCTGGTCGAATTGGACCGGGACAGCAAGCGGCCGTTGCACCGCCAACTCGCCGACGGACTGCGCGACGCCGTCCGGTCCGGACGGTTGACGCCCGGCTCCCGCATGCCGTCCACCCGGGTGCTGTCCGCCGACCTCGGGGTGTCGCGCCGGCTGGTGGTCGAGGCCTACGGCCAGTTGACGGCCGAAGGATTCCTGCACAGCAGCCAGGGCGGCTGCACCCGCGTCGCAGCCGTCGACGCCGTTCCCGCCAGCCGCGTCCGGTCCGACCGGGCCCGGCCCCGATTCGACATCGACTTCGCCCCGGGCTCACCGGATCTCACCAGCTTCCCGCGTCAGGCCTGGCTGCGGGCCATGCGCCAGGGCCTGGCCGAGATCGAGTCCAGCGCGTTCGGTTACGTGGCCCCGCACGGCCTGCCTGCCGCGCGCGCCGCGGTGGCCGATTACCTGCGGCGAACCCGCGGCGTGGTGGCCGACCCACGTCTGATCGTGTTGTGCTCGGGCGCAACGCAAGCCGTCGCACTGCTGGCCCGCTGCCTCGAAGGCCCGGTGGCGACAGAGGATCCGGGATTCTGGCTACACCGGATGGTTCTGCGGCACAACGGCATCGATCCGCTGCCGATCCCCGTGGACGGCAACGGCATCGACGTCGGCGCGTTGACCGCGAGTCGCGCGACCACGGTGCTGACCACCCCGGCCCACCAATCGCCGACCGGCGTGGTGCTCTCGGCGGCCCGGCGCACCGAACTCCTGGAATGGGCCCAGCCCGGACGGTTGATCGTCGAGGACGACTACGACGCCGAGTACCGCTACGACCGGGCCCCGGTGGGCGCACTGCAGGGGGTGGCACCCGACCGGGTGGTGTACGTCGGCTCCACCAGCAAGACCCTGGCGCCCGGACTGCGGATCGGATGGATGGTCGTGCCCGCCCACCTGATCGATCGTGTCAGAACCGCCAAAAGCCTTGCCGACACCGGTAGTTCGGTGATGGACCAGATCGCTTTCAGCCAGTTCCTGACCTCCGGCGGCTACGACCGGCACCTGCGGCAGATGCGCCGCCGCTACCCGGCCCGGCGCGCGGCCCTACTGGCCGCACTGTCGCACCACCTGCCGCAGGCCGAGGTTCTGGGCGCGGCCGCCGGGGTGCACCTCACGGTCCGGTTCCCGGCCGGCTTCCCCATCGAGGAGTTCACCCGCCGTGCCACCGAGTCACGCATCCGGCTGGAGGCCCTGGCACCGTGCTACGCCGATCCCGACACGGCACCACCCGGGCTGATCCTGGGCTACGCCAACCTCACCGAATCCCAGATCGCCACGGGTGTGGAGATGCTCGGTCAGGCTGCACGCCAATCGAGTGCGGCCTGACCGTGAAGCTTCGTCAGCCCGCTTCTTTGGCCGACTTCCGCTCCGCCAGCTTGTACTTCACAAGAGCGACCAGCGCCTTGGGATTGCGCGCGAAAGCGCCTGCGGCCTGCAGGTACAGCTTGGCCTTCTGCCCGAACGTCAACTGCTGCTCTTGTTCCGTCACTGACCCACCCCTGTCCGAGAAAACGTGCTCGAACAATAGCGCGCGACGCCGTGAGGGTTCCTACCGCCCGGAGGCCTGGTCGACACTGCGGTCCTGCCGCTGACCGTTCAGCCGCGCCACCACGTAGTCGGCTGCCTGATCCGTCAGCCCGTTGGCGGCGTACAGGTTGTGCGCGTTGTTGTCGCTTCCGGTCGGCGAGCACACCGGATCCTCCGGGATGCACAGGTCATCGGTCTTGGCGGCGTACCGGCTGCCGACCGTGATCGGCGGTGCGCCGGTGTAGATCATCTGCAGGAAGCCGCTCGACGGCTTGCCGAACAACGCCACCGCGGCGACATGGTCGGCGACCCCCGCGGGCAGCGGGCCGGTGATGCTCGGCGGCAGCGCGAAGCCCTGCGGCACGGCGTCCTCGGTGAGGTAGGCGGCCACCGCCGCACCCTGCGAGAAGCCACCCAGCACGATCTTGCTGTCCGGGCAGGCCGCGACCGTGCTCTGGACCTTGTTGCTCGCGTCGGCGACGCCGTCGGCGGCAGTCGCGAAGTCAAGGGATGCCGGGTAGTTCACCGCGTAGACGTCCACGGACTTGCCACCGGCCTTGGCCCGCAGCGCCTCGGTGAACGCGTCCCCGACACCGCCAACACCCGGCGGCTCGAACGTGCCCCGCGCGAAGACCACCTGCACATCCGCACAGGAGTCCGCAGATGCCTGACCGGCCGCGGCGATACAGCCGCCCGCCACGAACACTGCCGATGCCACCGCACTCAACCAACGACCGATCCGGTTCATTCTCGACCCCACTCGTTTCGACCCACCACAACGTTCCGTGCCAACTACTCCTCGATACCCAAGATCGACGCTAGGCGAACTCCGGAGAGTGTGTGATGTACGACACGTTTGGTGGACGAGCCGGAGGCAGTCGAGTTGCTACGACGCTGCCCCGACATGCTCGCGTTCGCGTTTGTCCTCGTAGAACCGGGCCCGTTCATCGACTATGTCCAGGAACTGAGCTAGCTCCTCGCGAGCCTTCTCGCCCTCGGGCCCGAAATCGGTTCGATCGAAGATCCGCCAGAACCGCAACACCGGCTGCACCACGTCGTCGTGATGGACGCGTAGGTCGTAGATGCCGGCCTTGGCGATGGTGATGGTGATCTGCGCGAAGTCGGCCATTCCGAGACCCGGCATCGCGAAGTTCACCACCTCGTCACGGATGGCCGTCATCGCGGCGTCGGGAGCGATGTCCAGCGCTGCCGCCATGAGATTGCGATAGAACACCATGTGCAGGTTCTCGTCGGCGGCTATCCGCGCGAGCAGCTGATCGGCGATGGGGCAACCGG
The DNA here is from genome assembly GCF_048282715.1 of Mycobacterium sp. 134. Lineage (NCBI taxonomy): Bacteria > Bacillati > Actinomycetota > Actinomycetes > Mycobacteriales > Mycobacteriaceae > Mycobacterium > Mycobacterium sp. 134. The sequence continues at coordinate 346,677 of NZ_JBLVUN010000008.1, read as the reverse complement.
ACGCCCGCCCGGTGTTCCGATGAGATACCCGGGTGGCCAGCTCCTGGAACGACACATATGCCATCGCCGCCATCGGCGTCTTGTCACCAGAGTCGTACCCGGCAACGGTATGCGCCATGCGAAGGCGTTCCAGCGCAACGGGATCCACACCGCGCGTGACGACGAGGTAGTCGCGCAACGCGATGCTGTGGCGGCCTTCTTCCGCCGTCCACTGCCCTACCCAGGTGCCCCACGCGCCGTCGCGGGAGAACCGCGTGGCGATCTCCCGGTGATAGGACGGCAGATTGTCCTCGGTCAGCAGGTTGACCGTCATGGCCACCTTGGCGACGTGGCTCAACGGCGAGTCCTCGGGCTGCCAGTCTTCCCCGTCCAAGAAGGCGAAGTCGCGTCCTCTGCTCCACGGGACGTAGTCGTGCGGAAACCACTCCCGCGCCATCGACAGATGTCGGTCGAGGTTGCTCGCGACAACGGGTTCAAGCTCGTGAAGCACTCCGCCCTGGGCGTCCATCCGTGTCCTCCCAACGTCTTCGGCAGGCGTCGTCATCGGCCTGCCGCTCGTAACCTACGGTACCGTAGGTTACGGAACCGTAGGTTAATTTTCGGTAAGAATGCCCATGACGTTGCGGCCGCCGACGAGTCGAGCGACGCCTGCGACAAGGCTGGCGAAAATGCCTTCCACACTTGATGTTTCGCCGACAGCGCCCTGATGGCAGAGGCCCGCACTAGGCTCGCCGGCATGTGTACGCGAGTCATGTGGCCCGAGGCGGGCGAAGCGGTTCTGGTCGGCAGGAACATGGATTTCCACAAGGACCTGATGACCAACCTGTGGAAGCAACCCCGCGGCATCCAGCGCGACGACGCGGTTTCGGGCAAGCTCACCTGGACCTCGAAGTACGGCAGCGTGATCGCCGCCGCCTTCGACATCGCCTCCGTGGACGGAATGAACGAGGCCGGTCTGGCCGGGCACATCCTGTGGCTGGCCGAATCCACCTACGGCGAGCCGGACGACTCGCGGACCCAGCTCGGCCAGTACATCTGGCTGCAGTACTTCCTTGACAACTTCGCCACCGTCGCCGATGCCGTCGCCTGGATCGCGGAGACCGACGTGCAGGTGGTGCAGATGGACGACCCGACCGGCGGCGTCCGCCCCGGCCTGCACCTGGCCCTCGACGACGCGACCGGGGACTCGGCGATCATCGAGTACATCGACGGCCACGCGCGGGTCTATCACTCGAAGGACTACACCGTGATGACCAATTCACCCACCTTCGACCAGCAGCTGGAGCTGGTGAAGTCGTTCACCGGCCTCGGTGGTGACCAGCCGATCCCGGGCTCGACCCTGGCCAGCGACCGCTTCGCCCGGGCCACCTATTACTCGGGCCGGCTGCCCAAGCCGTCCAGCCAGGTGGAGGCCATCGCGGGCATGTTCTCGGTGATCCGCAACGCCGCGCAGCCCTTCCGGATCCCCGACCCGGGCAAGCCCGATGCCTCCCAGACCATCTGGCAGGTGGTGCTCGACCTCACCAACAAGCGGTACGTCTACGAATCCACCACCCGCCCCAACATCGTCTGGATCGACCTGGCGGACCTCGATTTCTCCGAAGGCAGCCCCCAGCTCAAGCTCGACCTGATCGGCAAGCTCGCAGTGCAGGGCGGAATCGCCGGCAACGTGGCCGACAAGTTCGAGGACAAGGGCCCCATGACCTTCCTGTCCTTGAAAATCATGGAGGCGCTGGAGGCAGCCGAGAAGGGTCAGGCCACCGGCACGTAGACCTTCGTCCGCAGCCGGTCCTCAGGTACCTCGCGCGGGTCGTCGAGGTACACGTTGAAGTGGTGCGTCGTGACATCGTCGACAGTGCGCGTCAGGGTCAGCCCACGCTCGGTCACGTAGGCGCCGATGAGTTCGTGCGCCCGCGGGATCGCCTCGGCGTAGGGGCCGGTGACGGTGGCCACCACGGCCCGTCGGGCAGGGGCGACGAGCACTCCGAGCGGAGCCCGGGCGGTGGTGTCGGCCGGAACCTCGAGGAACACCGACTCGTCGACATCGGATTCGCGGAACTCGTCGTCGTGTTCGATGCAGCCACCGAACTGCCCGGGCGCGATGCCCTGCTCTTGCAGAGCGGGCATGAACCGCTCCCACAGCTGGCCCTCAGCGGCGTAATTCGGCATGGTGTCGCGCAGGTAGACGGCGGTCAGGGCGGGGACGGTCTCTTCGGTGACGGTGTCGGTCATGGTGAGCTCCTTCTCGGCAAGCAGGTGGTCGATGAGCTGGAGCCGCGCGTTCGCCTCTTCCGCCGCCGCGACGAGCTCGATGCGTTGGGCCGCGAGGGCTGCATCGAACGCCGGGGTGCCTCGGACGGCGAGCAGGGCTCCGATGGCGGACACGCCGAATCCGATGTCGCGAAGCCGCCGGATCGCGGCGGCGTCGGCAAGCTGCACCGCGGCGTACCGGCGGTAGCCGCTGGCCGCGTCCACCCGCGCGGGCACCAGGACACCATGTTTGTCGTAGTGGCGCAGCATGCGAACGGAGATACGGCTCAGCGAGGAGAACCTGCCGATCGACATCAGGGACGGGGTGTCGGTCACGGACAAGAGCCTGCCGTCTCACACGGTGTGAGAGTCAAACCCGGCGGTGCGACAACAGGTTCCGCCTCTTCAGCACCAGCAGCCGCCGAACACCGACGTATGTTCGTCGGTCTCGATCGATTCCTCACGCACCACCGTGGAGCCGCTCCGCGGATCGAAGTGAAACACCGAGCTGACGGGGTCATGCCGGATCCACACGGCCACCGAGAGCGGATGCCCCTGCTCGATCTCGTAGGAGACCAGTTCGATTCCACCCGGCTTCCCGAAGCCGCGCACATCGGAGACCACCGCTCGTATCCGCTGCCCCGACAGGTCGGCCGCGGTGAACGCCGTCTCGCCCGCATGCAGGTCGGCGATCGAGTCCATGTCCTCTACCTCGCCGTCGCGCACCCAGTAGTCGTGCAACCGGCCGTCGGCGGCGACTGCCTCGACCGAGACCAGATTGGAGGTCACCGTCACGCGCCGCAACGGCAGGTCACCGAGCCGCGTGCGCACCACGTCCAGTTCCGAGTCCAGCCGCTGTGAGGAGAACAGGTCCTCCCGCGCGACGCCGCCCACAGCGCGAATGACCCGGCCGGGCACATCGCCGACGACCACGACCACCGCGGCGACGGCCACGACGACCGAGACGGCGACAACGGCCGCGTACTTCGCCCGGTGGTTCGACCGGGGTACGTCCGGTTCTGCGTCCCGCGTACTCATGGAGGGATGGTTCCACAGCAGGAACCCGCGAGTGTTGCTCCTGCTCGCTGCGCCAGACGTGGCGTCTGGCAGCATCCGACGACATGGGCGCATGGGAGGACCGCTAGCGAACGCGGATCGACGAGGCTTGGCGCCGGTTGTGTCAGAACTGTGTCAACCCTCCGATGCGGCGGCCGTCGTCGCGCCGAGGCAGGTTTGCTCGGGTGCGGCTCAGTACGCCTTGGAAGCTGGCCTCCTCCGACTGGAGTCGGCGCTGTAGCGTGCCCAGACTCACCGCCAGCCTGCGGGACACGCTGTCGATGTCTGATTGCACGGCAATGGATTCAGCAATACGACCGGCAACCAAGGGATCAGCCGAGGTCGGGGTGCGGTCAGCTTCGGGCACCGGAACCGGCACCCGAGTCCTGAAGCAGCTGCATCTCCGCAGCGATCTCCTCGGCTGACACCGGCCGCAGCGCCCACGCCTCCAGCGACACACAGATCGACCGCTTCCCCGACCGTCTCACAGCGCTGTGGGTGTGGCCATGGATCAGCCACTGGCCCATATCCGGCAACTGGTACTGGTCGAAGTTCTTGCGCGAGAAGCGGTCTGGCGTACCGGCGTACGGGAAGTGGCTGAGCATCACCCCCTCGCCGCTGACCTTCGTCCGCGCCACCTGTTGGACACTTGTGAAAACCGCCGCGTAGTCCGCGAAGTGCTTCTGCCCGTCGCGGTACATCGGGTGCACCGGGTCGTGATTCCCCGTCACCAGGTGCATCGGCACCCGCAGAGTGCTGAGATGCTCCAGCGCCGACTCCATGGATGCCACCCCGCCCGCACAGATGTCGCCGAGCACCCACAGCGTGTCCTGTTCCGGGACGAGCTGGTACAGCTCCGCCATCACCGCGGCGTCGTGCGCCGCGACGGTGTCGAACCCGCGCAAGCCCGCGAGCTTCGGGTGCGCCAGGTGCAAATCGGCGGTGAAGTACTGCACGGGCGGCGAGAGTACGCGTACAGGGGGACAGGCGAAATCGAGTTTCTGTCCCAGCGGCGTCGTACGTTCTCTCTACGGTGGACGGAGGTGGCGCCGGCGGCACGGCCGACCAGATCGGGCTGCGGGGTGCGGGACCGGCCGTGGCGGCGACGTCGCTAGTTCAAGACGTCGTTAGTTCAAGTAGTTCTACTGATCCGGCAGGCCTGCCGCGCGGCCCACGATGGAGCCATGAGTCCCGAACTGCGCCGCAACCCTGGACTGTCGATGATCGGCATCGTGGCGACGGTCATCGCATACGTACTGGCGTTCACTGTGCTCTCCGATACCGGCATGGCGTCGAAGTTCGAGAACGGCGTCGCACCGCCCGGAACCGATGTTGCCGGCCTCCGTGTCGCTGCCGTCGGGAGCATCGTGGCCGCCGGAGGCGCATGGGTGTCCGTGCTCGCAGGCCGCGCGATCATCCCGATCGTGCTGGTGCTCGTGGCCTCTGCGCCGTTCGCGCTGCTGTCGCTCTTCACGTTGCAGCTTGCGTTCTGATCGACGGGGTGCGCATCCGCAGCGGGTGTCGAAGTCGCGGGACAGCGCCCAGCGGTGAGACGGAAACGTGGACAGCAACGCTACAGTCCTCCTCGTTGCTCACTTCTACATGCACGGATATACAATCCAACCCATGTTCAGCAACCGGCAAATCTTCCGGGACTCGTCAGTCGAGTTGACCTTCGCGCAGGAGTCCTCGGCCAGGAACGCGGCCCAGCGAGCGGCGCATGAGGCTCGGCGTTCGCTGCGCACTGCCCGTGGGCAGTACCGGCGCTACCGCGCGGTCGCGGGAGCCGTTTACCTGGACTGGCCCCGGTGGCACGGGGAGTATCTCAACGAGTATCACGGTGGCGGTGGGATCAACGAGGGTGGCCTTCAGGTCGGCACCAACGTTCCCGGCGACGCGATCTGACTGCCACCCGAGCGCGCCGACACTCATCAGTTACCCGCTATTGTTCAACAACATGCGTCCCACGACGTCATTTAGGCCGCCTCTCGCCTTTGCGGCAAAGCTGTGTGCAGCGATCACCGCCACGATCGTCGCAGGCTCCGCCCCACCCGTTGCCGCTCTGGCCGGCGCTGAACCGATGACGGTGTGCCCTCCGAACCAGCCGTCCTACTGGAACGGGCAGCCGTGCTTCCCGCAGCCGTGCGTGCCGCCGTACGCGCCCGGGATCCCGCCGTGCCTCATGCCACCGCCGCAGATCGGTCCGAACGGGCTACCGGTGATCGGGTGAAACGTGTCGAGCTCTCCGGGAGGCGATTCGTCACCGCGAGAGTCGCCCGCATCGTTGGCGACTCGTCGTGGTGGGTGTTCGTCGTCGCACGGTTGATGGCCGAGATGAACTCGTTCGGTATTCCGCGCCGCTACGCCGACTACGACGAAGCGATCTTCGGAGTCGGCTTGGGCCACAGCGACTTCGGTTGGACCGCGTACGAGCCGTTGACCAACCAGGCCCCGTCGCCGGTCACCGACTTCTTCTACAGCGTGAACCTGGTGTCGTCCGTCGCGGTCCTCGCCTTGGTCGTGACCGTGATCGTCGCGGTGGTCGAAGCCGTCGTGGTCGGCAGGTGGCCGGCCGGGGTCGCGACGATTCTCACCCCGGTCGCGGGTGCGGGCGTCATCCTCACCGCGCTCTATTACCGGAGCGGGTTGGCAGGCGGGCCGCAGCCGAGCCTCACCGTGGTGTTCGTGCTGGTGCTTCTCGGCGTGGCGATCCGCGAGACGTGGAGTCGCGTGTGGGCGCCCCGTTGGACGCGCAAGCCGTGAACTGCCTACCGCACCGAACCGCGGGCGCATGGATCCTCGGCGGCATCGGGGTACGACAACCGGCTGGCCCGACGATGGCAGGACCAGCACACGCCAAGACCCGGTCGCGTCAGCCGATGAGGCTCATGAGTGCCGGATCGGTGAACAGCGCTGTCGGGATGCCGAGAACCTGCTTGGGGCGGACTCGCAGCACGATCAGCGCACCCGCCGGGCGGACCGAGATGATGTTGCTGCGGTCGATGACCAGAGTGGAGGCCGGGGTATCGATACGGATTCGGGTTTCATCGCCGCCAGCGGCCCACCGTGAGCCGGTGCGCAGAACTCGCCGGTTTGGGACGTACGCGCACACCAGGCTCACCGCGACTGCGAACGCCGCGTAAACCACAGCTGCCGCTGCGAATATGACGGACCCGACCAGCCACCCGCTGCCGTTTACGACGCACACGCCGGCGGCGATCGCCGCGACCACCGTCGTGAATGTCAGCAGCCGTTTCCACAGCGCGGGTTGCCGCAGAATCGACAACGTTGCCCGGCACGCGTCGCCGGGCTGAGCGGCCCACTCCGTGGTGGCCTTGGGGATCTCATCCACACTGCCGGTCACGGACGCAGTCTGGCACGGCGGTCGGGGACGCCACCACGCCGTAGCCTCGACACATGGAGCACCGGATCTTCGGCACTGCCGTCGCAGCGGTGTACCCGCACTATCTGGCGAAGATGGAGCGCAAGGGCCGCACGCAGGCCGAACTCGACGAGGCCATCCGTTGGCTGACCGGCTTCGATGAGACGGCGCTGCGGGGCCATCTCGATGACGAGACGACGTTCTCGGAGTTCTTCGCCGACGCCTCGCTGAACCCGAACGCCTCGCTGATCACAGGCGTCGTGTGCGGGGTGAAGGTGCAGGAGATCGAGGACCCACTGATGCAGAAGATCCGCTACCTCGACAAGCTCGTCGACGAACTCGCGCGCGGCAAGCCGATGAACAAGGTGCTGCGCACGGCGTAGTCGGGATCACCATGCCGATCTCCTTGATGGCAGCCGTCAGAATCTCAACGCGAATCCTGTTGGGACACCGCGACGGGGCTGTACCAAAAAATTTTCAAATTTCAGGAGTGCCCGGCGTCAGGCTCAACGCCGGTAACCACCACTGATGGCGGTGGCGGAGGGATTTGAACCCCCGGACGGTGTTAGCCGTCTCTCGCTTTCAAGGCGAGTGCATTAGGCCGCTCTGCCACGCCACCGCCGACAAGAGTACGGGTTTTACACCCGACCGATGTGGGCGGGCGGCGATCCGTTCTTCAGCGCGACGCTGATCCGGCGGCAGTTCTCGCCCATCGCCGCGATCTGCGGACGCGAGAGCCTGCCGAGGAAGTGTGACCGGACGCCCTGCCCGTAGGTCACCATCGCCTCACGAACAGCGGCCCTGCCCTCTTCGGTGATCGTGGCGACCACCCCGCGCCCGTCGTCGGGACTGGCACACCTGGTCACCAGGTTCTGGACTTCCAGCCGCCGGATCTGCCGGGTCACCCGGCTGGGCAGTGACATCAGCCGTTCGGCCAAGTCACCCATCCGAGCCGACCCGGTCGATGACTTGTCCAAGATGTCGAGCAGGCGCACATCATTGAGGGTGAGGTGATGTGCGTCCACCAGCGACCGGTTCAAGGTCGCATACATTCGCAAAGCCGAGTCGAGGTAGTTCTGCCATGACCTCTGCTCGGCGATGTCCAGGCCCGGCATGTCACCCGCCGTGCGCCCCGCAATCATCCCCGCCATGGGCGCAATCGTAAGGGACGTCAGTATTGCTGCGCTTGGGAAACAGCATGCTTGTAGCGTGGAAATAATGCATGCAATTGTCGCCTCCGTTAACGGCCATCTGACCTGGCAAAACGTCGCTGATATCGAAGCAGCAAACGAAGAAGTTCTGATCCGGGTTCACGCCGCGGGTGTCAATCGCGCCGACTTACTCCAGGCCGCGGGCAAGTATCCGCCCCCGCCAGGCGCCAGTGAGGTCATCGGATTGGAGGTGTCGGGCACCGTCGCCGCCCTCGGCTCGAATGTTACCGACTGGTCAGTTGGGCAACCCGTGTGCGCATTGCTCGCAGGCGGCGGCTACGCGGAGTACGTCGCGGTACCCGCCGCACAGGTGCTGCCATTGCCCGATGGCGTTGCTCTCAACGAAGCAGCAGGATTGCCCGAGGTTGCCTGCACGGTGTGGTCCAACCTCGTCATGACCGCAGGGTTGGCACCGGGTCAACTCGTCTTGCTGCACGGCGGCGCCAGCGGCATCGGCACCCACGCCATTCAGGTGGCCCACGCGCTCGGCGCGCGCGTCGCCGTAACTGCAGGGTCGGCGGACAAGCTCGCGCTGTGCCGCGAACTGGGCGCCGACATCACCATCAACTATCGCGACGAGGACTTCGTCGAGCGGCTCCGGGCCGAGACCGGCGGCGCAGGCGCCGACGTGATCCTCGACATCATGGGAGCGGCCTACCTGGACCGCAATGTGGACGCCCTGGCCGCAGGCGGGCGCCTGGTGATCATCGGCATGCAGGGTGGCATCAAGGCCGAGCTGAACATCGCCAAGCTGCTCGGCAAGCGGGCCGGCGTCATCGCCACCTCGCTGCGCCCCCGGCCGGTGGACGGACCGGGCGGCAAGGGGGAGATCGTCCGGGCGGTGCTCGACAACGTCTGGCCGATGATCTCCGACGGACGGGTGCGTCCCATCATCGGCGCCGAACTGCCCATCCAGGAGGCCCAGCGGGCCCACGAACTGCTGGCCTCGGGTGAGGTGTCGGGGAAGATCGTGCTCACGGTCTAGCCCACCGCGGCGGGAGGAGCGATCAGCCCAGCGAGGCCAGCGCCCGCACGAGCTGGTCGACCTCGGCGCCCGTCGAGTAGTGGGACAGCCCGACCGTCACCGCGCCGCCGATGTCGTTCACACCGATCACGTCGAGCACGCGGGAGCTGGCATTCGAGATCGCCAGGATTCCGTTGTCGGCCAACCGCTGCACCACCCGCTCGGCCGGGATGTCGCGCACCACGAAGCTGAGCACCGGAATCTGCGACTCCGGCCTGCCGATCACCATCACCAACGGCAACGAGCGCAGCGAGGTCACCAGGTACTCGAAAAGGCGGTCCAGATATGCGCCTGCCGACTGCATCGAGACCGTCAGCCTTTCGCGGCGCGAGCCGCTGGCCGTGTCGTCGAGGTTGGACAGGTACTCGATGCTGGCCACCACACCGCCCAGCAGGCCGTACTGATGCGCGCCCACCTCCAGCCGGGCCGGACCCGTCGCCTGCGGGTTCAACGACACCGAGGCCAACGAATCGATGGCCGACGGGTCGCGGAACACCAGGGCGCCGATCGGCGGGCCGCCCCACGGCACGGCGTTGAGGGCCACGACGTCGGCATCGATCTCGTTGATGTCGATCAGCCGGTACGGGGCCGCGGCCGAGTGGTCGACGACGACCATGCCGCCTACCTCGTGGGTGAGCTTGGTCACCTCGCCCAGGTCGGTGATGGTTCCCAGGGTCGACGAGGCCGACGCGATGGCCACCAGGCGGGTGGGCTTGTCGATCAGCCCTTCCCACTGCCAGGCCGGGAGCTCACCTGTCTCGATGTCGACCTCGGCCCACTTGACCTTGGCGCCATAGCGATTCGCCGCCCGCAACCACGGCGCGATGTTCGCCTCGTCATCCAGGCGGGTGACCACCACCTCGTAGCCGAGTCCGACCCGGCTCGAAGATGCCTCGGCCAGCGCGGTCAGCAGCTGGGCCCGGTCCGCGCCCAGGACCACACCCCGCGGATCTGCATTGACCAGATCCGCGACGGCCTGGCGGGCAGCGGTGAGTACGGCCGCGCTGCGGCGTGCCGATGGGTGCGGTCCCACAGCGGTGGGCATCGAGCCGCGGAAGGCGGTAGAAACCGTCGTCGCGACCGAATCGGGCACCAACATGCCGTTCTGGGCATCGAAGTGGACCCACCCATCGCCCAATGACGGATGCAAGCCACGCACCCGGGCGACGTCGTATGCCATGCCAGCCACCTTAGAGCGTCCGCAAATATCACAAACCGACACGATTTGGTGAGCGCCCGACCGCACGTTTGCACTTCCGAGACCATGCTCGGACCGGGTCACCCTGGGCAGCCATACTAGTCCAGTGGGCTTCGGGTTCGGAGTGCTAATCGCACTGTTGTTGCTGGTGATCCCCGGGGCACTGATAGCCAGGGCGGGCGGACTGACCGCGTCGACGGCGGTCGCAGTGGGTCCAGCCTTGACCTACGGCACCGTCGCGCTGACGATCGTTCCGCTCGGGGCCATCGGTGTGCCGTGGAACGCGTGGACGGCGTTGTTTGCTGTAGTCGTTGTTTCCGCCATTGCGGCCGGGTTACGGAGGGTGCTGGCCCGCTACCGTGACCCCGATGCCGAGGCATCGGGCCTGTCGCGGCGGCCGGCCTTGGTGGTTGCGGCGGGTGTGCTGCTGGGTGCCGCGCTGATCGCCGCCGCCGCGTTCGCCGGACTGCCGCACTGGCAATCCATCCCCAGCACCTGGGACTCGGTGTGGCACGCCAACACCATCCGGTGGATCCTCGACACCGGCCAGGCCTCACCCACCCACATGGGCGAGCTGCGAAACGTGGAGACCCACGAGGCGCTCTACTACCCGTCGGCCTTCCACGCCCTGGCCGCGGTCTACTGCCAGCTCACCGGCGCCGCCGCGACCACCGCCTACACCGTGAGTTCGGTCACCGCGGCCGTGTGGCTGTTCCCGGTCAGCGCCGCGGTGCTGACGTGGAAGATGGTCCGCCCGCACACCTGCGAGATGCGCACCGCCGTCGCCGCGGCCACCGCGGCAGCGCTCGCCGCGTCGTTCACCGCGGTGCCCTACGTCGAATTCGATGTGGCGGCGATGCCCAACCTGGTCGCCTACGGGCTCGCCGTGCCGGTGTTCGCCCTGATCATCTCGACACCGGCGCACCGCGACCGCATCGGTCTGGCCGTACTCGCGACCGTCGGCGTCTTCTCGGTGCACCTGACCGGCGGTGTGGTGACCGTGCTGCTGGTCGGCGTCTGGTGGCTGGTGGAAGCGCTGTGGCACCCGGTCCGCAGCCGGCTGAGCGACTTCCTGGCGCTGGCCGCCGTCGCGGTGCCCGCCCTGCTGATCATGCTTCCCCAGTTTCTCGGGGTCCTTCAGCAAGCCGACATCATCGTCGGGCACGCCTTCGTCAACCACCTCGGCAAGAAGCACTCGCTGTTCGCGGCGATCGTCCAGCACACCCGCCACCTCAACGACTTCCCGATCCAGAACGCACTCATCGCGCTGGCCGCCATCGGCGGACTGGTCATGCTGGTCAAGAAGATCTGGTGGCCGCTGGCCGTGTGGCTGCTGCTCATCGCGTCGATCGTGCATTCCGGCGCACCGTTCGGCGGACCGCTGGGCGTCATCACCGGCAAGTTCAGCGACCTGTTCTACAGCGACCCGCGTCGCTTGTCGGCCGTCGTCGCGATGCTGTACGCACCGATGGCGGCGATCGGCCTGTGCGCACTGGTCCTGCTGGGCGCGGCTGCCCTGCGCCGGACCGGTGCCCGCCCGGCCTGGATCCGCGCGACGGCCGCCGTCGCGCTGGTCGCCACCGCTGTGGGTCTGGCCTGGCACTACTTCCCCCGGCACAAGTACCTGTTCGGGCAGAAGTACGACTCGGTGATGATCGACGCCAAGGACCTGGATGCCTTCGCCCACCTGGCCACGCTGCCCGACGCCCGCACCACGCTGATCGGCGACGCCAACACCGACGGCACCGCCTGGATGTACGCGGTTTCAGGGCTTCACCCGCTGTGGACCCACTACGACTACCCCATGCAACAGGGCCCTGGGTACAACCGGTTCATCTTCTGGGCCTACGCCGACGACGCGGACACCGATCCCAGGGTTGCCGAGGCGGTCGAGGCGCTCAACATCCGCTATGTGCTCACCAGCACTCCGGTGGTTCGAGGGTTCGTCATGCCCGACGGGCTAGTGTCGCTAGACAGCTCGAGGTCGTGGGAGAAGATCTACGACAACGGTGAGGACCGCATCTACCGCTGGCACGGAGAGAACGCGGCCACCAGGGCGACAAACTGACACGACCCAGCACTGACTAGATCCAAGGGAAGGCAATGACCATCAACCCCGACGATGACAACATCGAGATCCTGGCGAGCACGCCTGATGAGACCGATGCCGACGCTGACGGCAAGTCGCTGACAGACCTCGTCGAACAACCGGCGAAGGTCATGCGCATCGGCACCATGATCAAGCAGCTGCTGGAAGAGGTGCGCGCGGCTCCGCTCGACGACGCCAGCCGGGAGCGGCTGCGCGACATCCACCGCACCAGCATCCACGAACTCGAGGACGGTCTGGCCCCCGAGCTGCGTGACGAACTCGAGCGGCTGACGCTGCCCTTCACCGAGGACAGCGTGCCGTCCGACGCCGAACTGCGCATCGCGCAGGCGCAGCTGGTGGGCTGGCTGGAAGGCCTGTTCCACGGCATCCAGACGGCGTTGTTCGCCCAGCAGATGGCCGCCCGCGCACAGCTCGAGCAGATGCGCCAGGGCGCTCTCCCTCCAGGGCTGCAGGGCCCCGGCGGACAGCGCGGCGGGCCGTCCCATCCCGGCACCGGCCAGTACCTGTAGGTCTGAGTTGTCTGATCCGTACATCTCGACGCGCGAAGCATGGGTGGAGTTCCCCATCTTCGATGCCAAGACACGCTCGCTGAAGAAGGCGTTCCTCGGCAAGGCCGGCGGCGCCATCGGGCGCAACGAGTCCAACGTCGTCGTCATCGAGGCGCTCCGCGACATCACCATGTCACTGAAAATGGGTGACCGGGTCGGGCTGGTCGGCCACAACGGCGCGGGCAAATCCACACTGCTGCGGCTGCTTTCGGGCATCTACGAGCCGACCCGCGGCTCTGCCACGGTGAGCGGCCGGGTGGCCCCGGTGTTCGACCTCGGCGTCGGGATGGACCCGGAGATCTCGGGTTTCGAGAACATCATCATCCGCGGGCTGTTCCTCGGGCAGACCCGCAAGCAGATGCTGGCCAAGGTCGACGAGATCGCGGAGTTCACCGAACTCGGCGAGTACCTGTCGATGCCGCTCCGCACCTATTCGACCGGCATGCGGGTGCGCCTGGCGATGGGCGTGGTCACCAGCATCGACCCCGAGATCCTGCTGCTCGACGAAGGCATCGGTGCGGTCGACGCGGAGTTCCTGAAGAAGGCGCAGTCACGGCTGCAGAGCCTGGTCGAGCGGTCCGGAATCCTGGTGTTCGCAAGCCATTCCAACGAGTTCCTGGCCCGGCTCTGCAAGACCGCGATGTGGATCGACCACGGCACCATCAAGATGACCGGCGGCATCGAAGAAGTCGTCGGCGCCTACGAGGGACCGGACGCTGCGCGTCATGTGCGCGAGGTGCTGGAGGAAACGGCCCGTGGAGCCTGAATCCGTCGTCGCGGTGATCGTGACGCACCGGCGTCGGGAACTGCTGACCAAGTCCCTTGCCGCAGTGGTGGACCAGGACCGCAGACCCGACCACCTGATCGTCGTCGACAACGACGACGACGAGGCCGTGCGCGACCTGGTCCTCGGCCAGCCGGTGCCGGCCACCTACCTCGGTTCCCGCCGAAACCTTGGCGGCGCAGGCGGTTTCGCACTGGGCATGCTGCACGCCCTGGCTCAGGGTGCCGACTGGATCTGGCTGGCCGACGACGACGGCCGCCCCGCCGACAACACCGTGCTGTCCACCCTGCTGGCCTGCGCCGAGCAGTACACCCTGGCCGAGGTCTCGCCCATGGTGTGCAACCTCGACGACCCGAACCGGCTGGCGTTCCCGCTGCGGCGAGGACTGGTGTGGCGGCGGTTGGTCAGCGAATTGCGCACCGAGGGTGAAGGCGATGTGCTGCCCGGTATCGCATCGCTGTTCAACGGTGCCCTGTTCCGTGCCGCCACGGTCGAGGCCGTCGGTGTCCCGGATCTGCGTCTGTTCGTCCGCGGCGACGAGGTCGAACTGCACCGGCGCCTGGTGCGCTCGGGCCTGCCGTTCGGAACATGCTTGACCGCAAGCTATCTGCACCCGTGCGGCACCGACGAGTTCAAACCGATCCTCGGCGGCCGGATGCACACTCAGTACCCCGACGACGAGACCAAACGGTTCTTCACCTACCGCAACCGTGGCTACCTGCTGTCCCAGCCGGGCTTGCGCAAACTGCTGCCCCAGGAGTGGGTCCGGTTCGGCTGGTACTTTCTGGTGTCCCGACGCGACCCCGCGGGTCTGCGCGAATGGATTCGCCTGCGGCGGTTGGGCAGGAGCGAAAGGTTCCAGAGATGACATTCACCGACGCGGCATCCGAGTCCAAGACCATGACGCGGGCCGTACGCGATCTCACCGAAGGCTTCAGCAAGCGCGAACTGTGGCTGCACCTGGGCTGGCAGGACATCAAGCAGCGTTACCGGCGCAGCGTCCTCGGGCCGTTCTGGATCACCATCGCCACCGGCACCACCGCGGTGGCGATGGGCCTGCTGTACTCGAAGCTGTTCAAGCTGCCGCTCGAGGAGCACCTGCCCTACGTCACGCTCGGCCTGATCATCTGGAACCTGATCAACGCCTCGATCCTCGAAGGCGCCGACGTCTTCATCGCCAACGAAGGGCTGATCAAACAACTTCCGACGCCGCTGTCGGTCCACGTCTACCGGCTGGTGTGGCGGCAGGTGATCCTGTTCGGCCACAACATCGTCATCTTCGTGGTCATCGCGATCATCTATCCGAAACCGTGGAAGTGGACCGACCTGGCGGTCATCCCCGCGCTGGGGCTGATCGTGCTGAACTGCGTATGGGTGTCGATCTGTTTCGGCATTCTCGCCACCCGCTACCGCGACATCGGGCCGCTACTGGCCTCGATCGTGCAGTTGCTGTTCTTCATGACACCGATCATCTGGAACGAGTCGACGCTGCAGCAGCAGGGCGCCGGATCCTGGGCCAAGATCGTCGAGATCAACCCGCTGCTGCACTACCTGGACATCGTGCGCGCACCATTGCTGGGCGCCGATCAGGAAGTCCGGCACTGGGTGGTGGTGCTGGCACTCACGGCGATCGGGTGGACGTTCGCGGCGTTGGCCATGCGCCAGTACCGCGCACGCGTCCCGTACTGGGTCTGAGCCGCTACGCGTCCCCCGGCACGCCACCGAAGACGAACCGGCGCCCGGAGATCTCTTTCGGCCGGATCCGCACGTAGCGCCGCTTCGTGGTGGCGATCCACGACAACAGCTGGGCGCGCTCGGCCTCGGCGATCTCCTCCGGCGTCTCGAGGAGCTGCGGTACACCCCGCACGATCACACTCCACCCGCCGACGCCCGTGTGGTCGTCGGCCTCGAACAGCACCCGGTCGTTGAACAGGGTGCTGATCAGCTTGGTGCCCTCGGCCGTCCGGAACAGCACCGTGCGGTGCTGGACGACGAAGTTGACCGGGAAGATCTCCAGTCTGGTGCCGATCGTCGAGACAAGGCGGCCCAGGGTAACGCTGGACAGCAGCTGCCAGCTGTCGTCCTCCCCGAGCACCGAAACCGGGCTCTGCGGCGTCATGAGGCCACCGTAGCCGCCATATGACAATCGGCGCGCCCTGCTTCTCGGGAGAAGCGGGACGCGCCGACTGCGAAGGTGCCTATTGGACGTTCATGTCCTCAGTTCATGTTCCAGGGCTCGCCGTAGGTGGTGACGCTGTCACCGGTCGAGGCGATCAGGCGGGCGAACGGACGCAGCAGCACGCCACCGGCCGCACCGGTCACGGTGCCGTGCGCGTTGGACACCGCCACACCCCCGGCCGGACCCTTGACGTCCACCGAGAAGGTGGCCACTTCCTGGATACCCGGGCCGTTGCCCAGGTCAGCGCTGATCGACACACCCGGGAACAGGTTCGGGGTGATGACCGAGTTCAGGCCGAAGGGCGGGCCGGTGATGTCACCATCGTCGATCAGGATGTTCGGGGTGGTGTAGGAGAAGTTGATCCCCACACCCAGCGACCAGGGGAAGCCGATCTGGTAGCCCAGCTCCAGCGTGCCCTCGAAGTCGTCGGCACCCGCGCCGGCCACCGTGTACTTGGCGCGACCGGAGTGGAACCACTCACGGGTCAGCCGGTTGCGGTCCAGGGGGAACACACCGTTGAGGAAGGTGTCCCACTGCTGAACGGTCAGGGTGCGGTCCTGACCATCAACCAGGCTCAGTTCATTGTCCAGACCCGCATGAGAAGTGCCCGTGCCTATGAAGAGGCCAGCGACGACCCCGGCCATTGCGGTCACCAATGCGACCAGCACCCGACTGAATGCCTTCATGTTCTCCCTAGCTATGTCGGTGATCCGATTCGTTCTTCACCAACCAGGGCCCCCGCCCTAGATGTTCTTCACGGGTAGGTTGTGAACGCGTAGGCGCTCGATTGGTGTCATTCCGCCGATGCCGGTGTGGGGTCGGTGGTGATTGTAGTGATGCAGCCAGTGCTGGTAGGTTCCGGCGCGTTCGGCCTCAGAGCGGTAGGTCTGCGCATAGGCCCATTCGGTGGTCAGGGTGCGGTTGAATCGCTCGACTTTGCCGTTGGTCTGTGGCCGGTAGGGCCGGGTCCTCTTGTGGGTGATGTCGGGGCCGAGCGCTTCAGCGAAATTCTTTGACCGGTAACAGGATCCATTGTCGGTCAACACTCGTTTGACGGTGATGCCGTGGTCGGCGAAGAACGCGTTGGCGCGTTTCCAGAATCCCGCGGCGGTTTCTTTGCGTTCGTCGGTGAGGTCCTCGGAGTAGGCCAGCCGGGAGTGGTCATCAACGGCGTGGTGCAAGAACGTGTATCCCATGCCGCAGCGGTTGCGCCGGCCGGCTTGGCGACCCAGCTTGCGATGGCCGCCCCCGTCGGGGATGCGGCCCAGTTTCTTGACGTCGACATGGACCAAGTCGCCGGGAGCCGGGTGCTCATAGCGGCGGGGTTTGGGCCGGCGTACCGGTAACCCGGTGTTTTGGTCCAGGTGCCGCAGCAATGGCATCCGGTAGCGGCGCAGCACCGCCTCAACGGTCGAGCGTGGCAGGTGCAGGTAAGCGGCGATGCGATGTGGGCCCCAGCGCCGGGTGAAGCGCAGGTTGACGATGCGCCGCTCACGTCGTTTCGGCAACCGCAACGGACTGCGATGCGGCCGGCTGGGCCGGTCTACCATCGCTGCTTCGCCACCGTCGCGATAACGGTCGGCCCATTTCTTGGCTGTGGCCACCGAACATTGGAACCGCTCAGCCGCGCGCCGCAAACTCCAGCCCTGATCAACAACCGCCTGCGCAAGCCGCAACCGCCCACGAGGAGTCAACGAAGCATTAGCGTGGACCATGAGGACCTCTCGGTAATCGGATGTGCGTATTTGGTAACCACACCGATACCGGAGGTCCTCACCTACTTCCGCTCACCACGCCGTTCACAACCTGTCTGGGAGTTACACCTAGAGATCGATCGGCCGCGTACCGCCCGATTAGGGAGGTCACACCCGGTTCTCATGCCTTGCTCATGATTGGCAGGAGGAAACGTAACCGGGCGGCATCCGGGCGGCAACGGCAACCTGTTTCCGCCCACCCTACATACAAAGAGTGATACAAAGTTTGCTAGATCAACACCGACGTGCGTCACACCGCCGCTGCCGATTGCCTGTGAACGCCGAACGCCGAGCCCGGATCGCACCGGCACCCAGAAACCCGGACAAGCCGCCGCCATACCGCCGGAACTGGCATTTCCCCCTTTCCGCCGAGCACGGACGGGGCAATCACGCTGAGCGGAATGATTGCCGTCACAATCGTCAATATCGCGGACCGGTCCGCCGACCGCCCCGGGTTTGCGCTTGCTGTGTAAACGTTCCGTTACGCAGCGCGGAACACCCGGATTAACTGAACGGCCGCAGATCGATTCAACGGACCCCCGGCCGATATTCCGAATTGTGACGGACGTCATACCGAAAGCGGTGGCGAAAGCGCCTCCGAGTCCGTCCAGGGCCTCCGATCGGGCCTTACGCGACCCTGCCCGTACTCACAGGCACTTCACAGCAGGGTGGGACGTTATGCCGATATGAGCATCCCGCCATATGAGCCCCCGAAATCCCCTCCGCCTTCCGGTATCGGCAACACCTTGCTGTGCCCGAAGTGCGCGGGGGTCATGAAGACCTATGAGCGCAACGGCATCCATCTGGAGCAATGCGACACATGTCGCGGCATCTTCCTGGACTTCGGCGAGCTCGAGGCGCTGACTCAGATGGAGAACCGGTTCGTCCAGGCGCCCCCACCGCCGCCGCAGGCGCACTCGGGTTACAACCAGGGCTACTCGGACTATGGACCGGGCTGGGGCCACCGCGGCAACAAGCACTACCGCAAGCAGGGCTTCGGCCGGCTGTTCTTCTCCAGCTGAGGCATCCGCGCGCAGGCCGCCGCCAACAGTTCGTCATCGGGATCGTTGGCGGCGGACTGGATGACGGCGGCCCGGGCGAACGGCTCGAGCACGGGCCACGGGTCCCCGGGCGGCAACGCCGGGCCACCGGCCGCCCGGTAGGCATCGAGGAACAGCAACCAATCGGCGTCGGGAATGAGCCCGGCCGCCCAGAACCCGGCGGGACGCGCCAAATCCCAAGCGGGATCGCCCAATCCGAGGTCATCGACATCGATGAGCAGCCAGTGCCCGTCGTGCCGCCCCACTTGACCCAGGTGAAAGTCGCCGTGGACGAGGGTGCGCGGCCGGTCTGTCGACCCCGGCCGCCACGCTTCGTCGGGCAGACCCGCCGCGGCGCGCGACACCACCCGGTCACCACGCCCGCGGGCCTGCTCGACCGCACGCCTGAGTCTTGCCGGCCAGCCGTGTGGTGGCAGCCGTGCGGTGACGGGTTCGGCGTGCAACGCCGCCAGCAGCCGCCCGATGTCGGCCCACGGCACGCTTTCAGGTTGCACTGCAAGGGTTTCCACCAGGGGCCACCGGGTCAGCAAGCGGCCCTCGACCACATCGGGCACAGCGGACACCGGACTCAGCAGGACATCGACGCGGCCGGCCACACGGAGCCGGACGCGCAGTGCGCGCGGATCGGTCCCCGGCCGGTGCAGCTTGTGCACGACTGCGCCGTGCACCGTGATGTCTGCACCTGACCGGGTCCGCACACCTCCAGTTTCCCGCGCGTTCAGCGCCGCGGGGCGGGCATCCGCACGGTGACGTTGATCCGGTTCCACGCGTTGATGGTCACTGCCATCGCGATCACCTGACCGAGCTCGCGTTCGGTGAACGCGGCAGCCGCGCGGGCATACACGGCGTCGGGAACGTGGCCGTCGCCCAGTTCGGTGATGGCCTCGGTCAGGGCCAACGCCGCCTGCTCACGTTCGGTGAACAGGTCACCCGCCTCCTGCCAGGCTGCGATGAGCGCGAGTCGCTGCTCGGTCTCGCCCTGCTTGCGGGCGTCGTGGGTGTGCATGTCGAGGCAGAACGCGCAGTGGTTGATCTGCGACGCCCGGATCTTGACGAGCTCGCCGATCGTCGGGTCGACGTCCTTGGCCGCGGCGTTCGACAGCGTCATCATCGCGTCGTAGAGCTCCGGAGAAACCTTGTAGATCTTGAGGCGGTCGACGGTGGTGGCGGGTTCGAGTGTCTGTGTCATGCCGTCAACGCTATCCGGGAAAATACCGTCTAGATGGTTCAATATTGCAGTGACTTCGCGGGCCAATTCCGACCGGGACCTGCATCTCGAACTGCGCGCGATGATCGAGCCCGGCAGTCGCACCGCCCGCGAACAGCTGGTCACCGCGCTTCGGGAGGGGATTCGCAGCGGCCGGTTGGGTACCGACACGCGGCTGCCGCCGTCGCGCGCGCTGGCGTCCGATCTGGGGTTGGCCCGCAACACCGTCGCCGAGGCGTACGCCGAACTGGTCGCCGAAGGCTGGCTGGCCTCCCGCCAGGGCGCGGGCACCTGGGTCGCGCGGGCCACGGCACCGGGGCCGGCACCGCGCCCGCGCCGCATTCCTGCCGTCCCCCGGCACAACCTGATGCCCGGCTCCCCCGATGTGTCGGAGTTTCCGCGGTCGGCCTGGTTGGCGTCGGCGCGCCGGGCCATCACGGACGCGCCGGTCTCCGCACTGCGGATGGGCGACCCGCGCGGACCGGCAGTTCTGCGCGAGGCTCTCACCGAATATCTGGGCCGCGTGCGCGGCGTGCGGACCAACCCCGAGTCGATCGTGATCTGCTCCGGGGTGCGCGACGGCGTCGACCTGCTGGGCCGGGTGCTCGGCACCCGGCGACCGATCGCCGTGGAGGCCCACGGGCTGTTCATCTTCCGCGACGCGCTCGCGGGCCTCGGCGTACCGACAACGCCGATCGGTGTCGACGCCCACGGCGCGGTGATCAGCGATCTGGACCGGCTGGACACCCCGGCGGTACTACTGACTCCCGCACACCAGAGCCCGTTCGGGATGGCACTGCACCCGGCGCGGCGCACCGCGGTCATCGACTGGGCGCAGCGCACCGGCGGATACGTGGTGGACGACGACTACGACGGCGAATTCCGCTACGACCGCCAACCCGTCGGAGCCCTGCAGTCGCTGAACCCCGAACGCGTCGTCTACCTCGGTTCGGCCAGCAAGAGCATGGCCCAGGTGATGCGGGTGGGCTGGATGGTGCTTCCCGACGCATTGATCGATCCGGTCATCGCGGCGGCCGGCGGGGCGCAGTACCACGTCGACGCGCTCACCGCGCTGACCCTGGCCGACTTCATCCGCAGCGGCGGCTACGACCGGCACATCCGGCGGATGCGCAATCGCTACCGGCGGCGACGCGACACCCTCGCCGCCGCACTCGCCGGGTTCGACCTCGGCATCGGCGGATTGGCGGCTGGGGTGAATATGCTGCTGACCCTGCCCGACGGAGCCGAACCCGAGGTGCTGCGCCGGGCCGGTGAGGCCGGTATCGCGTTGAACGGGCTGTCGATCATGCGGCACCCCCTGGCCGGACCGGATACCCCCGACCCCGACGGGGTGATCATCGGATTCGGGGCGCCCGCGGACCACGCCTTCGGGCCTGCCGTCGACGCGCTGTGCGGCGTGCTGTCAGCGGCGCTGCGCTAGGAGTCCTCACCCGCGATCAGGTCCGACGGGCCGGTGGGCAACCGCCAGTGGAATGCCAGCCCAGCCAGGCGCAGCGTCGTGGCCAGCACCGTGCCCACCGCCAGGCCGACCCACTGCGGGCCGAAGTAGTCGATGACCGCGTACGTCGTCGCACCCATCAGCGCAGGGACGGCATACAGATCGTCCGGCCGCATCAGCATCGGGATCTCCCGGACCAATACGTCGCGGATGATGCCGCCGCCGATCGCGGTGGTCATGCCGATCAGCACCGCTGCGAACCAGCTGGCCCCGTGGTCCACGGCGAACGCCGCGCCGGAGGTCGCGAAGAAGCCCATGCCGATCGCGTCCAGCGGCAGCACGATGTGGTTGAACCGGATCAGGTGCTTCGCGGTGAGGGTCGCCACCGCTGTCGCGGCCACCGCGACGGTGATGTTGGGCCAGTGCTGGATAGAGGTGGGTGGATGGACCCCGAGGAAGAGGTCGCGGATCACCCCGCCACTCACGCCGGTCAGCACCCCGAGGGCCGCGATACCGAACAGATCGAAGCCCTTGCGGATCGCGACCATCGCTCCCGACGACGCGAACACCGCGATCCCGAGGTCGTTGAGCACCGTCTGCAGCACGAGTGCACCGTACGGCCTCGCTAAGCTGCCCAGGTGGCCGAACCCGTGATGTCGCCGACCCTGAGCCTCAAGACCCAGGCGGTCAGATTCATCATCACCGGCGGACTGGCCGCGATCGTGGACTTCGGCCTGTACATCACCTTCCTCCGGCTCTTCGCCACGTTCTGGCACGTCGACGAGGACATCCGGGTCAACGTCGCGAAGACCATCAGCTTCATCGCCGGCACCGCCACGGCCTACCTGATCAACCGGCGCTGGACGTTCCAGGCACCTCCGAGCACTGCCCGGTTCATCGCCGTCTGCGTTCTCTACGCGGTGACCTACGCGGTGCAGGTGGGCATCAACTTCGTGTTCTACATGCAGTTCGAGGACCAGCCCTGGCGGGTGCCGGTCGCGTTCATCATCGCCCAGGGCACTGCCACGGTGATCAACTTCATCGTCCAGCGCGCGGTGATCTTCAAACTGCACTGAGGTCCGGGCCCGGCTACTGCCGGGTACGCTTCTCTGCGATGTCGACTACCGATTTGCCGACCACTCCCAAGCGCCTGACAGGCTGGGGCCGGACCGCACCGACCGTGGCACAGGTGCTCTCAACCAGCGATCCCGAGGTCATCGTCCGGGCCGTCGCGCGCGCCGCCGAGCAGAAGGGCCGGGGTGTGATCGCCCGCGGCCTGGGCCGCTCCTACGGCGACAACGCGCAGAACGGTGGCGGTCTCGTCATCGACATGTCGTCGCTGAACCAGATCCACTCGATCGATGCCGGCTCCAAGCTGGTCGACGTGGACGGCGGGGTGAACCTCGACCAGCTGATGCGGGCCGCACTGCCCCACGGACTGTGGGTTCCGGTGCTGCCGGGCACCCGCCAGGTGACCATCGGCGGCGCCATCGGCTGCGACATCCACGGCAAGAACCACCACAGCGCAGGCAGTTTCGGCAACCATGTGCGCTCGATGGATCTGCTGACCGCGGGCGGCGAGGTGCTGCACCTGACCCCGGAAGGCGAGAACGCCGACATCTTCTGGGCCACGGTCGGCGGTAACGGCCTGACCGGCATCATCCTGCGCGCCACCATCGAGATGACGCCTACGGAGACTGCCTATTTCATCGCCGACGGCGATGTCACCAAGACGCTCGACGAGACCATCGAGTTCCACAGCGACGGCAGCGAGTCCAACTACACCTACTCGTCGGCCTGGTTCGACGCGATCAGCAAGCCACCGAAGCTCGGCCGCGCCGCGATCTCGCGAGGTTCACTGGCAACCCTGGACCAGCTGCCCCCGAAGCTGCAGAAGGACCCGCTGAAATTCGATGCGCCGCAACTACTCACGTTGCCGGACGTGTTCCCGAACGGGTTGGCCAACAAGCTCACGTTCATGCCGATCGGCGAGTTGTGGTACCTGAAGTCGGGCACCTACCGCAACAAGGTGCAGAACCTGACGCAGTTTTATCACCCACTGGACATGTTCGGAGAATGGAACCGCGCCTACGGCCCGGCGGGTTTCCTGCAGTACCAGTTCGTGGTCCCCACCGAGGCCGTCGAGGAGTTCAAGGGCATCATCCTCGACATCCAGCGCTCGGGGCACTACTCCTTCCTCAACGTGTTCAAGCTGTTCGGCCCCGGCAATCAAGCACCGCTGAGCTTCCCGATCCCCGGCTGGAACGTCTGCGTCGACTTCCCGATCAAGGCCGGGCTGAACGAGTTCGTCACCGAACTCGACCGCCGGGTACTGGAATTCGGTGGCCGGCTGTACACCGCCAAGGATTCCCGCACGACGGCCGAGACGTTCCACGCGATGTACCCGCGCATCGATGAGTGGCTGGCCGTGCGTCGCAGGGTCGATCCCGACGGCCTGTTCGTCTCGGACATGGCACGCCGACTGGAGCTCGTCTAGCCCCTCACCGTTCCTCTCGAATTGGCGAGAATTTTATTCTTGACTAATTCCAGAAAAGGGACGAGACTTCGGTCCGTGGCGACAACCGCGGACTTCCAGCAGATGCTGCGAAGCGCCGACATGCGTGTGACCCGCCCCCGAGTGGCGGTCCTGCACGCGGTCCATGCGAACCCGCACGCCGATACGGACACGATCATCCGGTCGGTGCGTGAAGACCTGCCCGAGGTCTCCCACCAGGCCGTATATGACTCGTTGCATGCGCTCACCGCCGCAGCACTGGTGCGGCGCATCCAGCCCTCCGGATCAGTCGCCCGGTACGAATCACGTATCGGCGACAACCACCACCACGTCGTGTGCCGATCGTGTGGCGCAATCGCCGACGTGGACTGCGCGGCCGGGTCGGCCCCATGCCTGACCGCGTCACACGACCACGGTTTCGAGATCGATGAAGCCGAGGTCATCTATTGGGGTACTTGCCCCGAATGTTCCATTGCTCCAAGTAGATAACCCCTTAACCCGCCAGCCCCGGAAAGGATTTGTCATGGCCGACGCCGAAACTCACCCCCCGATTGGTGAAGCACAAACCGAACCCGCCGAAAGCGGCTGTCCGATGCGGATCAAGCCTCCCGTCGAGGGCGGCAGCAACCGCGACTGGTGGCCCAACGCGGTCAACCTGAAGATCCTGCAGAAGAACCCGCCCGCCATCGACCCGACGGACGAGGGCTACGACTACCGCGAGGCCGTCAAGACCCTCGATTTCGAGGCTTTCGAGCGCGATTTCGATGCCCTGCTGACGGATTCGCAGGACTGGTGGCCGGCCGACTTCGGTCACTACGGCCCGCTGTTCGTCCGCATGTCGTGGCACGCCGCGGGTACCTACCGCGTGCAGGACGGCCGCGGTGGCGGCGGACGCGGTATGCAGCGGTTCGCCCCGCTGAACAGCTGGCCCGACAACGTCAGCCTGGACAAGGCCCGTCGTCTGCTGTGGCCGCTGAAGAAGAAGTACGGCAAGAAGATCTCGTGGTCCGACCTGATCGTCTACGCGGGTAACCGGGCGATGGAGCACATGGGCTTCAAGACCGCCGGCTTCGCCTTCGGCCGCCCGGACTTCTGGGAGCCCGAGGAGGACATCTACTGGGGCGCCGAGCACGAGTGGCTCGGTTCGCAGGACCGCTACGCCGGCAACGCTGACCGGACCAAGCTGGAGAACCCGCTGGCCGCCAGCCACATGGGTCTGATCTACGTCAACCCCGAAGGCCCCGAGGGCAATCCGGATTACCTGGCCGCGGCCATCGACATCCGCGAGACCTTCGGCCGGATGGCGATGAACGACATCGAGACCGCCGCGCTGATCGTCGGTGGCCACACCTTCGGCAAGACCCACGGCGCCACCGACATCGAGAACGGCGTGGAGCCCGAAGCCGCACCGCTCGAGCAGATGGGCCTGGGCTGGGCCAACCCCGGCCTCGGCAACGAGACCGTCAGCAGCGGCATCGAGGTGACCTGGACGCACACCCCCACCAAGTGGGACAACAGCTTCCTGGAGATCCTCTACAGCAACGAGTGGGAGCTGACGAAGAGCCCGGCGGGCGCCAACCAGTGGAAGCCCAAGGACAACGGCTGGGCCAACTCGGTGCCGATGGCGCAGGGCACCGGCAAGACCCACCCGTCGATGCTCACCACCGATCTGTCGATGCGGTTCGACCCGATCTACGGCAAGATCACCCGCCGCTGGCTGGATCACCCGGAGGAGCTGGCCGAGGAGTACGCCAAGGCCTGGTTCAAGCTGCTGCACCGCGACCTGGGTCCGGTGGCCCGCTACCTCGGACCCCTGGTACCCAAGCAGACCTGGGTATGGCAGGACGTCGTTCCGGCCGGTAAGACCCTGAGCGATGCCGATGTCGACGCACTCAAGGCCGCCATCGCGGACTCGGGTCTGACTGTCCAGCAGCTGGTTTCGACGGCATGGAAGACTGCGTCGTCGTTCCGTTCCAGCGATATGCGCGGTGGCGCGAACGGCGGCCGGATCCGCCTGCAGCCGCAGCTGGGCTGGGAGGCCAACGAGCCCGACGAGCTGGCCCAGGTGATCCGCAAGCTGGAGGAAATCCAGGCCGCGTCCGACACGGGTGTGTCGTTCGCCGATCTGGTGGTCCTCGGCGGTGCCGTCGGAGTCGAGAAGGCGGCCAAGGACGCCGGATTCGACGTCACCGTGCCGTTCCTCTCGGGTCGCGGCGACGCCACCCAGGACCAGACCGACGTCGAGTCGTTCGCATGGCTGGAGACCCTGTCCGACGGGTTCCGCAACCACGTCGGCAAGGGTGACCCGCTGCCTCCGGAGTACCGGATCATCGACAAGGCCAACCTGTTGGGCCTGTCGGGTCCGGAGCTGACCGTGCTCGTCGGTGGCCTGCGTGTGCTGGGCGCCAACCACGGCGGCTCGGATCTCGGTGTGCTGACCGCCGGCAAGGGCAAGCTGACGAACGACTACTTCGTCAACCTGACCGACATGGGCATCAAGTGGGCGCCGTCGCCGGCCGATGACGGCACCTACGTCGGCTCCGACCGGGCCAGCGGTGCGCAGAAGTTCACCGCCAGCCGCGTCGACCTGCTGTTCGGCTCGAACTCGCAGCTGCGGGCCCTGGCCGAGGTGTACGCCGAGGACGATTCCAAGGAGAAGTTCGTCAAGGATTTCGTCGCCGCCTGGAACAAGGTGATGAACGCCGACCGGTTCGACGTCTGATCTGTCGGCTCAGCCGACGGTCTGATCTGACGAGTAACAACAACACCCCGCGGGCTCGAAGCTCGCGGGGTGTTGTTGTTGCACTAGGGTTTTGCGCGCACCGCGCGGTAGGCCGCCTTGCCGAAGGTTTCGGCCACCGATTCTGAATCGCCGTCGGCGTCGAGCATCTTCCGGACGGCGGCCTCGCAGATCGCCAGGAACACCTCGACCAGCATGGGCAGTGCGACGTCGAGGTCAGCGACCTGCCACCGCTGCAGCAGCGGGCGCATCACGGTCGCGAGTTGGCTGCGAAGACGGTCCCGGCCACGCACGATGGCCGCGGTGAGCACCGGGTCAGGATCCGCCCCGAAGATGATGCGCCACGAGGCGGGACGCTCGCGCACGGTGCTGTGCAGCGCGCGGAACCCGTCGACGAACAGTTGCTCGATGGAGCCGGTTCGCTGCGGCGGCAACAGCTCGAGCAGACTGGCCAGCACCTCGTCGGTTTCCCGATCCAACAGTGCGGCAAGCACTTCCCCACGCCCGGGGTAGCAGGCGTAAACGACCGGCCGGGTGACACCCAGACGGCTTGCGACGTTACCCATCGTCACGTCGGCCAGCCCCTGCTGCGCGGCGATCTCCAACGCGGTGTCGAGGACCTGTGGCCGGCGCCGGTCCGGGCCCAGATGTTCGGCGCGGGCCCGGTTGGCGATTGCGGTTTCGTTCACCTCACTCCACTCATGTCAGCGTGACATTCGCGATGATCAGTACCGGCCACGCGACGATCTCGCCCAACAGTGAGAACAGCTTGTCCAGCCCCGTGAGCCCAGCGATGTGGTCGCTGTGGGTGAGGGCCCAGATCATGCCGATCACGAAGTACGGGGCCCCCATCACGATCGCGAGGTAGACGAGTTGCCGGATGCTCAACCGGTAGTCGAGAAGATTCTTGATCACGAGTTATCCGATCCTCCCGAGAATCGGCTGCGACTCCACGATGCCCTCGTCACTGGGTGCGATTCCTTCGCCGAACACGCGGACCGCCTGCCTCTCCCGAAACTCGAAGTGCGCCTGGCTCGGTGCGGCGTAGCCGAAGCGGCGCTGGGCCTCGCGCGGTGTCGTGGTGACCGGATCCTTCGGCGGAACCGACAACAAGACCCGGGCGCCGATGGGCAGGGTCGCAGGCGACAGCAGCCGCAGCAGAATCAGCTCGAGCCGCGTACTCATGGCGATCACCGTAAACGCCGCATTCAGCGGCGGCACCACCAGCGCATCCAGAAGCCGGGATGTGCTGAGCCCGGCCATCTCCCGCATCCACCGCGGCATCGTCGCCAGGGTGCCGCGGCGCAGGAACGCGGTGATCACCCTGGTGCCGGGCCGCAGCAGCAGTGGCATCTTGGGCAACATCACCTCGGCGCCCAGCAGGTGGTGCATGGCCTGCCGGGCGATATCCGAGCCGATCAGCTGGGGTCGCATCTTCTCGAAGTACTCCCGGATGCCCTCGCGGGTAAGGGGAACATCGGAGGGATCGCAGGTCTGCAGTTCGGCGGCGATCGCGCATTCGCGCCAGTACTGCAATTCCTCTTCGGGCGGCAGCGGTCCGGGGCCGTACTTCTCGTAGGCCACCAGAATGGAATGCCATGCGGTCAGGTGGATCCACAGCTGCGAATCCGGGTTGTTGGCGTCGTAGGTCTTTCCCGTGACCGGGTCGGTGCCGATGGCCTTGGAGTGGATCTTGACCAGAACGTCGGCGGCCTTCGTGGTCGAACGGCTGTCGTCGAACGCCACCATGGCGAAGTAGCGCAGCGTCCGGTCGTACCGGGTGCGCGGCCGCGAGTAGATCTCGTGGGTCTTGTCGACCGCCGCGACGAGCGCGGGGTCGAGTTCCTCGATGACGACGGCGCGCTGGAACCCGATCGACAGCGAAGTGGGATAGCTCCACACCTTCCAAGTCACCGAATCGGGGCCGAAGAACCCGTAGTCCTCCCCCGGTTCCGTCTCGGGCAATGCCAGCCAGTCACGGATCGTCATGATCTCCCCCATTTCCTACACGGTGTAGAAAAAAACTACGGCGTGTAGGAAATGCGGTCAAGGTCCTGCGCCCGGATTGCTCGAATTTTCGAAGGAAACCGCACGGTACCCTCGTCACGATGTCCCCCGAGGCTTGGAGCTGCGCTAGATGGTGTTCGACGCCGTAGGTAACCCCCAGACGATTCTGCTGCTCGGCGGCACTTCAGAGATCGGGCTGGCGATCTGTGAGCGCTATCTGCGCGACGCCTCTGCCCGCATCGTGCTGGCCGCCCTCCCCGGGGATCCGGGCCGCGACGACGCGGTGGCCCAGCTGCGTAACGCCGGCGCCAGTTCGGTCGAGGTCATCGACTTCGACGCGCTCGACTCCAAAAGCCACCCCGATGTGATCGACAAGGCATTCGCCTCCGGTGACGTGGATGTCGCGATCGTCGCCTTCGGCCTGCTCGGCGATGCCGAAGAGTTGTGGCAGAACCAGCGCAAGGCCGTCCAGATCGCCGAAATCAACTACACCGCAGCCGTTTCCGTCGGCGTCCTGGTCGGTGAGAAGATGCGCGCCCAAGGCTACGGCCAGATCATCGCGATGAGCTCCGCCGCGGGCGAGCGGGTGCGCCGGTCCAACTTCGTCTACGGCTCCACCAAGGCCGGACTCGACGGGTTCTACCTCGGCCTCGGTGAGGCCCTGCGCGAGTTCGGCGTGCGGGTCCTGGTGATCCGGCCCGGTCAGGTGCGCACCCGCATGAGCGCCCACGTCAAGGAAGCCCCGCTGACCGTCGACAAGGAATACGTGGCCGACCTGGCCGTCACCGCGTCGGCCAAGGGCAAGGATCTGGTCTGGGCGCCTGGCGCGTTCCGCTACGTGATGATGGTTCTGCGGCACATCCCGCGGCCCATCTTCCGCAAGCTTCCCATCTGATGCAGGCCGGACTGGCCGGTCCGGCCAGGGTGACCGGACACATGGTGATCGCCCTCATGCTCGCCTCGGCGGTGGCCGGGGTGTCCATCGCGGCGATCGCCCAGGTCCAATGGCCGGCCTACAACACGTCCAACCAACTGCACGCGCTCACCACGGTGGGCCAGGTCGGCGCGCTGGCCGGAATCTTCGCCGCCGGACTGATCTGGCGTCGAGGCCGGCGCACCCTGGCCCGGCTGGCCGCGCTGATCTTCCTGTCCGCGTTCTCGGTGGTCACCCTGGCGATGCCACTGGGCGCCACCAAGCTGTACCTGTTCGGGGTCTCGGTCGACCAGCAGTTCCGCACCGAGTACCTGACCCGGCTGGCCGATGCCCCCGGCCTGCACGACATGACCTACTTCGGGCTTCCGCCCTACTACCCGGCCGGCTGGTTCTGGATGGGCGGGCGCATCGCCGCGGCCACCGGCACCCCGGCCTGGGAGATGTTCAAGCCCTGGTCGATCGTCTCGATCACCATCGCCGTGGCACTCGCTTTCGTGTTGTGGGCAACCATGATTCGCTTCGAGTACGCGCTGATCGTGACCACCGCGAGCACCGCCGCGATGCTGGCCTACTCCTCCACCGAGCCCTACGCCGCGATCATCACCGTGCTGTTGCCGCCGGTGTTCGTGCTGGCCTGGTCGGGGTTGAGAGGCAAGACCCGCCCCGGCGAGCCGGGAATTCAGCACAGTGGGGGTTGGGCTGCCGTCATCGGCGTCGGGATCTTCCTCGGCTTCGCCGCCCTCTTCTACACCCTGCTGCTGGCCTACTGCGCGTTCACGCTGGCGCTGATGGCGCTGGTGCTGGCGATCGCCCGGCGCAGCATCGACCCGTTGCTACGCCTGGCCGTCATCGGCGTGATCTCCGGGGCCATCGCCCTGATCACCTGGGGCCCGTACCTGCTGGCGTCACTGCGCGGAACACCCGCAGAGAAGGGCACCGCCCAGCACTATCTACCCGACGCCGGCGCCCAGCTGACCTTCCCGATGCTGAGCTTCACGCTGCTCGGCGCGCTGTGCATGCTCGGCACGCTGTGGCTGGTGGTCCGCGCGCGCTCCTCGACGCGGGCCGGGGCGCTGGCCATCGCGGTGCTCGCGGTCTACGCCTGGTCGCTGCTGTCGATGCTGACCACCCTGGCCGGCACCACGCTGCTGTCCTTCCGGTTGCAGCCCGCACTGACCGTGCTGCTCACCACCGCGGGCGCGTTCGGCTTCATCGAGGCGACGCAGGCCATCGCGAGGCGCTACCAGCCGGAAACCGCGCAGCGCATCACCATCGCGGCCGCCGCCGTCGGCGTGATCGGCGCCGTCACGTTCAGCCAGGACATCCCCGACGTGCTGCGCCCCGACATCAACGTGGCCTACACGGACACCGACGGAACCGGGCAGCGGGCAGACCGCCGGGCGCCCGGGGCCGAGCGCTACTACCGCGAGATCGACGCCAAGATCGCCGAGGTCACCGGAGTGCCGCGCAACCAGACCGTGGTGCTGACCGCCGACTACAGCTTCCTGTCGTACTACCCCTACTACGGCTTCCAGGGCCTGACGTCGCATTACGCGAACCCGCTGGCCGAATTCGACAAGCGTGCCAAGGCCATCGAGGGCTGGGCCACGCTGAGCAAGGCCGACCAGTTCGTGAAGGCGCTCGACGAAATGCCGTGGAAGGCGCCGACCGTGTTCCTGATGCGCCACGGCGCGAACGACACCTACACGCTGCGCCTGGCCTCCGACGTCTACCCCAATCAGCCGAACGTGCGCCGCTACCACGTGGCGCTCGACGCGGCACTGTTCAAAGATCCACGTTTCGAGGTGACCGACATCGGCCCATTTGTCCTGGCGATCAGAAAGCCCGCTCCCAATGGCCACTGATACGCCGATAGCATCAGAGCCCGTGACGGGACCGCAGGGAACCGCCGGCAGCAACCACCGGACGGTGCGGCTCATCGCCGTCGTCGCCGGTTTGCTCGGCGTATTGATGGCGGTGGCGACACCGCTGCTTCCGGTCAAACAGACGACCGCCCAGCTGAACTGGCCACAGAACGGCACCTGGCAGAGCATCAACGCGCCGCTGATCGGGTACGTCGCCACCGATCTGACCATCACCGTGCCGTGCCAGGCCGCCGCAGGCCTGGCCGGACCGGAGAATCGCGGCCGAACCGTCCTGCTGTCGACCGTGCCCAAGCAGGCGCCCAAGGCCGTCGACCGCGGCCTGCTGATCGAGCGGGTCAACAACGACCTGCTGGTCATCGTGCGCAACACCCCGGTGGTCAGCGCGCCGCTGGATGCGGTGCTCAGCCGGCCTGCCAGTCCCTGACCTTCACCGCGCACGCCGACAAGGTGACCGGCGAATTCGTCGGGCTCACCCAGGCCGATGCCAGTGACACCGCCGACGACCCCGACGCGCCCCTGCGCGGTGAGCGCGGCGGCTACGACTTCCGGCCGCAGATCGTCGGCGTCTTCACCGACCTGTCCGGCCCCGCACCCGAGGGCCTGAAGTTCTCGGCCACCATCGACTCCCGGTACAGCAGCGCCCCGACGCTGCTCAAGCTGATGGCGATGATCATCGGCGTCGCCATGACCGTCATCGCCCTGGGCGCGCTGCATCGTCTCGACTCCGCCGACGGTGTCC
This sequence comes from Mycobacterium sp. 134, assembly GCF_048282715.1. Taxonomy (NCBI): domain Bacteria; kingdom Bacillati; phylum Actinomycetota; class Actinomycetes; order Mycobacteriales; family Mycobacteriaceae; genus Mycobacterium; species Mycobacterium sp. 134. The sequence continues at coordinate 314,633 of NZ_JBLVUN010000008.1, read as the reverse complement.
GGCACCGGCGTTTCCTGCCGCCGCGATGGTGGTCGATGAAGCCGCTGGACGGACTGGTCACCGCGGTCCTGGTGTGGTGGCACTTCGTCGGGGCCAACACCTCCGACGATGGCTACATCCTGACCATGGCCCGGGTGTCCGAACACGCCGGCTACATGGCCAACTACTACCGCTGGTTCGGCACCCCCGAGGCCCCGTTCGGCTGGTACTACGACCTGCTGGCGCTGTGGGCCCACGTCTCGACCGCCAGCATCTGGCTGCGACTGCCCACGTTGCTCATGGCGCTGGCCTGCTGGTGGGTGATCAGCCGTGAGGTGCTGCCACGGCTCGGTAGGGCCGTCAAGACCAACCGCGCGGCCGCCTGGACCGCCGCAGGCATGTTCCTGGCGTTCTGGCTACCGCTCAACAACGGCCTTCGCCCCGAACCGATCATCGCCCTCGGCATCCTGCTGACCTGGTGTTCGGTGGAACGCGGGGTGGCCACCAACCGCATGTTGCCGGTGGCCATCGCGATCATCATCGGTGCGCTGACCCTGTTCTCCGGCCCCACCGGTATCGCCGCCGTCGGTGCCCTGCTGGTCGCCGTGGGACCGCTGAAAACGATTGTGGCCCGGCATACCTCACGCTTCGGGCACCTACCGCTGCTGGCCCCGATCCTGGCCGCCTGCACCGTGACGATCATCCTGATCTTCCGCGATCAGACCCTGGCCGGCGAGATCCAGGCCAGCACCTTCAAGTCCGCCGTCGGCCCCAGCCTGGCCTGGTTCGACGAGCACATCCGCTACTCGCGGTTGTTCACCTCGAGCCCGGACGGTTCGGTGGCGCGGCGCTTCGCGGTGCTGACCCTGTTGGTGGCGCTGGCGGTGTCGATCGCGATGACGCTGCGCAAGGGCCGCATCCCCGGCACCGCCGCCGGTCCGAGCCGACGCATCATCGGCATCACGATCATCTCGTTCCTGGCGATGATGTTCACCCCGACCAAGTGGACGCACCACTTCGGCGTGTTCGCCGGGCTGGCCGGATCCCTCGGTGCGCTGGCCGCCGTCGCCGTGACGGCCGTCGCGATGAAGTCGCGCCGCAACCGGTCGATGTTCGCCGCCCTGGTGCTGTTCGTGGTGGCGCTGTCGTTCGCCACTGTCAACGGCTGGTGGTACGTCTCCAACTTCGGTGTGCCCTGGTCGAACTCGTTCCCCGAATACAAGTTCGGGTTCACCACCATCCTGCTGGGCTTCTCGGTGCTGACCTTGTTGTTGGCGGCCTGGTTCCACTTCAGCGGCCGCGACAAGTCCCCGGACGAGCCGCAGCACCGCTGGCAGCGGATCGTCCAATCACCACTGGCCATCGCCGCGTGGGTGCTGGTGATGTTCGAAGTGGTGTCACTGACCCTGGCGATGACCAATCAGTACCCGGCCTGGTCCGTCGGGCGTTCCAACCTGGAGGCGCTCACCGGCAAGACCTGCGGACTGGCCAGCGACGTGATGGTCGAGGAGAACGCGAACGCCGGCCTGCTGGCCCCGATCAACGAACCTCCCGGCCAGGCCCTCGGCGCGGTCACCGCGCAGGGATTCGGCCCCAACGGCATCCCGTCGGACGTCTCGGCCGACCCGGTGATGGAACAGCCCGGCGCCGGCAACTTCGCCGACAGCGACTCCGGCACCGTGACCGGCAGCGAGGTGGGCACCGAGGGTGGCACCACCGCGGCCGCCGGCGTCAACGGCTCCCGGGCCCGGCTGCCCTACGGCCTCGACCCGGCCACCACCCCGGTGCTGGGCAGCTGGCGCGCCGGCACCCAGCAGCCCGCGATCATGCGCTCGGCCTGGTACCGGCTGCCCGACCGCGATCAGGCCGGACCGCTGCTGGTCGTCGCCGCAGCGGGCCGCTTCGATCCGGGCGAGGTCGTCGTGCAATGGGCCACCGATGCGCAGGCCGCCGAGAACAAACCCGGCGGCGGCGTCGGATTCGCCGATGTGGGCGCCGCCCCGGCCTGGCGCAACCTGCGGGCCCCCATGGCCGCCATCCCGCGCGAGGCCACCCAGATCCGGTTGGTCGCCTCGGACGACGACCTGGCCCCGCAGCACTGGATCGCGGTGACCCCGCCGCGGATCCCGCAGCTGCGCACCCTCCAGGACGTGGTCGGGTCGCAGGACCCGGTCCTGCTGGACTGGCTCGTGGGCCTGGCGTTCCCGTGCCAGCGCCCGTTCGGCCATCAGTACGGCGTCACCGAGGTGCCCAAGTGGCGGATCCTGCCGGACCGCTTCGGCGCCGAGGCCAACTCTCCGGTGATGGACTACCTGGGCGGCGGCCCGCTGGGCATCACCGAACTGCTGCTGCGGCCGTCGAGCGTTCCGACCTATCTGCGGGACGACTGGTTCCGGGACTGGGGTTCGCTGCAACGGCTCACGCCGTGGTACCCGGACGCCGAACCGGCCCGTCTGGACCTGGGCACCGCGATCCGCAGCGGACTGTGGAGCCCGGCGCCCCTGCGGCACAGCTAGGACGGCGTCGGGCCCAGGTGTCCCGCACTGCGCGGCGGATTGCAGTCACCATCAAGCAGCAATCCGCCGCACAGGCCCTGCGCCGTCTCGGTGAGGCTGCTTGATTAGAAGTTCACACACACACTCACCAAAAGGGCGACGGAGAACCGGGGCTCACATACGGGTCGCATAACATCGAGCCTCGTGCCTTCCGATGAGCCAACCGACCGTGTTGTGGGCATCGCACGCCTGATCGCCATCGTCGCGGGCATCGCGGGTGTGGTGCTGTGCGCGCTGGTGCCGCTGCTGCCCGTCAAACAGACCACCGCGACCATCCTGTGGCCGCAGGGGACCGACGCCGGAGGAAACGTCACCGCGGTGACGGCCCCGCTGGTGTCGGGCGCCCCGCAGTCGCTCGACGTGTCCATCCCGTGCTCGGCGATCGCGACCCTGCCCGCCCAGGGCGGCCTGGTGTTCTCGACGATCCCCTCGGGTGGCATCGACGCCAGCCGCAACGGGCTGTTCGTGCGAGCCAACGCCGACACCGTGGTCGTGGCGTTCCGCGACTCGGTGGCCGCCGTCGCCCCCCGTGCGGCGATCAACGCGGGCGGCTGCAGCGCCCTGCATCTGTGGGCGAACCTCGGCGGCGTCGGCGCGGACTTCGTCGGCATCCCCGGTGCCACCGGCACCGCGGCCGTGGAGAAGAAGCCACAGGTCGCCGGGCTGTTCACCGACCTGAAGGTGGCACCACAGCCCGGGTTGAGCGCCCGCGTCGACATCGACACCCGCTTCATCACCTCACCCACCCCGCTGAAACTGCTGGTGATGGCGCTCGGCGTGGTGTGCGTGGTGGCCTCGATCATCGCGCTGGCCGTCCTCGACCGGCGCGGAGGACACCGTGTCGGCGGGGCATGGAGACGCTTCGTCAAGGTCCCCGTCGGAACCTGGATCGCTGACATCGGCGTCATCGGCGGCCTGCTGCTGTGGCACGTCATCGGCGCCATCTCGTCGGACGACGGCTACAACCTGACCATCGCGCGAGTATCGGCCGACGCCGGCTACACCGCCAACTACTTCCGCTACTTCGGCGCCACCGAGGCCCCGTTCGACTGGTACCAGTCGGTGCTGGCCCAGTTCGCGGCGATCAGCACGGCCGGCGTCTGGATGCGGGTGCCCGCCACCCTGGCCGGCATCGGCACGTGGCTGTTGCTCAGCCGCTGGGTGATCCCCCGGCTCGGACATCGCGTCGCGCGCAACAGCGTCACCATGTGGACCGCGGGCGCGGTCTTCCTGGCCGCCTGGTTCCCGTTCAACAACGGCCTGCGGCCAGAACCGCTGATCGCCTTCGGCGTGCTCGCGGTGTGGGCGCTGATCGAGAACACGATCGCCACCCGCCGAATCTGGCCGACCTGCCTGGCGATCATCGTCGCGGCGTTCAGCGTGACGCTGGCCCCCCAGGGAATCATCGCGCTGGCTCCCCTGCTGGTCGGTGCCCGCAGCGTCGTCGGCATCATCCGCAGCCGCCGCATCGCCCTGCCCGCGGTGGCCGCGCTCGCCGGATCGGCCGCCCTGGTGTTCGTCGTCGTGTTCCGCGACCAGACCCTGGCCAGCGTCGCCGAATCGGCCCGGATCAAATACACCGTCGGCCCGACCATCTCCTGGTACCAGGAATTCCTGCGCTACTACTTCCTCACGGTCGAAGACTCCGTCGACAGCTCGCTGACCCGACGGTTCGCGGTGCTGACCATGATGCTGTGCCTGTTCGGCATGATCGCAGTGCTGCTGCGCAAGGGCCGGGTGCCCGGGCTGGCCAGCGGCCCGGTCTGGCGGCTGATCGGCACCACCGCGATCGGCCTGCTGCTGCTGCACTTCACCCCGACCAAGTGGGCCGTGCAGTTCGGCGCCTTCGCCGGGCTGGCAGCAGCGCTCGGGGCGGTGACGGCGTTCGCCTTCGCCCTGGTGGGCCTGCACAGCCGACGCAACCTGGCCCTCTACGTCACGGCGCTGCTGTTCGTGCTCGCCTGGGCCACCTCCGGCATCAACGGCTGGTTCTACGTCGGCAACTACGGCGTGCCCTGGTTCGACCGGCAACCGGTGATCGCCGGATTCCCGGTGACCACCATCTTCCTGGCCCTGGCGATCGTCACCGCGGTGCTGGCCGGCTGGTTGCACTTCCGGATCGACTACGCCGGGCACACCGAAGTGGCCAACACCCGGCGCAACCGGGCACTGGCGTCGACGCCGCTGCTGGTGGTCGCGACCATCATGGTGGTGCTCGAAGTCGGGTCGATGGCCAAGGGCTTCGTCCAGCGCTACCCCGTCTACACCACCGCCAAGGCCAACGTCTCGGCGCTGACCTCGGGACTGTCGTCCAACAGTTGCGCCATGGCCGACGACATCCTGGTCGAGGCCGACACCAACGCCGGCATGCTGCAACCGGTCGAAGGCCAGACCTACGGCGAGTACGGCCCGCTGGGCGGCGAGAACCCGGTCGGATTCACCCCCAACGGAATCAGCGACACCCTCGAACCGCCGAAACCGGTCGTCGCCAACCCCGGCACGGTGAACTCCGACGGATCGCCCAACAAGCCCAACGTCGGCATCGCCTACGCCGCCGGCACCGGCGGCGGCTACGGACCCGTCGGCGTCAACGGTTCCCGGGTGTACCTGCCGTTCGGCCTGGACCCCGCGCGCACCCCCGTGATGGGCAGCTACAAGGAGAACACCGTCGCGGCCAAAGCCACCTCGGCCTGGTACCAGCTGCCGCCACGCACCGCGGACCGGCCGCTGGTGACAGTCGCCGCCGCCGGCGCCATCTGGTACTACGACGAGGAGCACGAGTTCCACTACGGCCAGTCGCTGAAACTGCAGTGGGGCGTGCACCGTCCCGACGGCAGCTTCCAGGCCCTCGACGCCGTGCAACCGATCGACGTGTTCGCCCAATACGCCTGGCGCAACCTGCGTTTCCCGCTGGCCTGGGCGCCGCCGGAGGCCAACGTGGCCAGGATCGTCGCCGACGATCCGAACCTCTCGGATGACCAGTGGTTCGGCTTCACCCCGCCGCGGGTGCCGACCCTGCAGACCGCGCAGCAGTTCCTGGGCGCACAGACCCCGGTGCTGATGGATATCGCGACCGCCGCGAATTTCCCCTGCCAGCGCCCGTTCTCCGAACGGCTCGGTGTGGCCGAGCTGCCGGAGTACCGCATCCTTCCCAACGTCAAGCAAGTGGTGGTGTCGTCGAACATGTGGCAGTCCGCCCAGAAGGGTGGTCCCTTCCTCTTCATCCAGGCGCTGCTGCGCACGTCGACCATCCCGACGTATCTGCGTGACGACTGGTACCGGGACTGGGGCTCGATCGAGAAATACGACCCGGTGGTGCCGGCCGGGCAGGCGCCCGTCGCCAACATCGATGAAGGAACCCAGCGAGTGTTCGGCTTCAGCCGGCCCGGACCGATCCGAGCCCTGCCATGACCGTGACCGTGCGTGAACACGCCGCCGACAAGAACGTTCAGGTGACCCGCTGGGTCGCGATGATCGCCGGCCTGATCGGCTTCCTGTGCGCGGTGGCCACACCGCTGCTGCCGGTGGTGCAGACCACCGCCACGCTGAACTGGCCTCAGGCCGGTCAGATGAACAGCGTCACCGCACCGCTGATCACCCAGACGCCGGTCACGATGTCGGTGACGGTGCCCTGTGAGGTGATCCGGTCGATGCCGCCCGAGGGTGGCCTGGTGCTGGGCACCGCACCCAAGGAGGGCAGGCAGGCCGCCCTCAACGCGCTGTTCGTCAACGTCAACAGCAAGCGCGTCGACATCACCGACCGCAACGTGGTGATCGCGAGCGTGACGCGGGACAAGGTCAGTTCGCCTGCCTGTGAACGCATCGAGATCACGTCGTCGGACGCGGGAACCTTCGCCACCTTCGTCGGCCTCACCGGCACCGACGGCAAGGAGCTGCGCACCGGCTTCGCCGACCCGAACCTGCGGCCGCAGATCGTCGGTGTCTTCACCGAACTGAGCGGACCTGCCCCGCAAGGGCTTTCCCTGTCGGCCACGATCGACACCCGGTTCACTTCCAAGCCCACCCCGCTCAAGCTGGTGGCGATGCTGCTCGGCATCGCGGCCACGGTGGTCGCGGTGCTGGCGCTGTGGAAGTTGGACCGGCTCGACGGACGGCGGATGCACCACCTGATCCCCACCCGCTGGCGCACGTTCAGCGCCGTCGATGTGGTGGTGGTCGGCGGGTTCCTGACCTGGCACGTGATCGGGGCGAACTCGTCGGACGACGGCTACATCCTGCAGATGGCACGGGTGGCCGACCACGCCGGCTACATGTCGAACTACTTCCGCTGGTTCGGCAGCCCCGAGGATCCGTTCGGCTGGTTCTACAACCTGCTGGCCCTGATGACCCATGTCAGCGACGCCAGCATCTGGATGCGGCTGCCCGACCTGATCTGTGCGCTGGTGTGCTGGCTGCTCCTGTCGCGTGAGGTGCTGCCCCGCCTCGGGCCCGCAGTCATCGCCTCCAAGCCCGCGCTGTGGGCTGCGGGCCTGGTTCTGATGGCGGCCTGGATGCCGTTCAACAACGGGCTGCGTCCCGAGGGCCAGATCGCCACCGGCGCACTGATCACCTACGTGCTGATCGAACGGGCCATCATCTCCGGACGGCTCACCCCCGCCGCCATGGCGATCATCTCCGCGGCCTTCACCCTCGGCATCCAGCCGACCGGCCTGATCGCCGTCGCCGCGCTGCTCGCCGGTGGTCGTCCGCTGCTGCGCATCCTGGTGCGCCGTGGCCGCACGCTCGGCGTGTGGCCGCTGGTGCTGCCGCTGCTGGCCGCGGGCACGGTGATCCTGACCGTGGTCTTCGCCGACCAGACGCTGGCAACGGTGTTGGAGGCGACCAGGATTCGCACCGCGATCGGCCCGAGCCAGGAGTGGTACACCGAGAACCTGCGCTACTACTACCTGATCCTGCCGACCGTCGACGGCTCGCTGTCGCGCCGGTTCGGCTTCATCATCACCGCGCTGAGCCTGTTCGCCTCGCTGTTCATCATGTTGCGGCGCAAGCGGATTCCCGGTGTGGCCCGCGGGCCGGTATGGCGGCTGATGGGCATCATCTTCGCCACCATGTTCTGCCTGATGTTCACCCCCACCAAGTGGGTGCACCACTTCGGCCTGTTCGCCGCGGTGGGTGCGGCCATGGCCGCGGTGGTCACCGTCGTCGCCGGGCCCGCGGTACTGCGTTCGGCGCGCAACCGGATGGCGTTCACGTCTGCCGTGTTGTTCGTGCTGGCCCTGTGCTTCGCCACCACCAACGGCTGGTGGTACGTGTCCAGCTACGGCGTGCCGTTCAACAACGACAAGCCCAACATCGGCGGAATCACGGTGAGCGCCATCTTCTTCGCGCTCTTCGCCGTCACCGCCCTGTGGGCGTACTGGCTGCATCTGCGGCCCTCGGCCGAGGGCCGACTGGCACGGGCACTGACCGCCGCACCGGTGCCGATAGCGGCCGGGTTCATGGTGGTGGTCTTCGTCGGTTCGATGCTCTACGGCGTGGTGCGCCAGGACGGCACCTACTCCAACGCGTCGTCGAACCTGCGAGCTTTCGCCGGTGGTTGCGGCCTGGCCGACGATGTGCTCGTCGAACCCGACACCAACGACGGGTTCCTGACCCCGGCGCCGGGCGACTATGGGCCGCTGGGGCCACTCGGCGGCACCGCACCGACCGGGTTCACCCCGAACGGGGTGCCGGACCACATTGTCGCCGAGGCGATCCGGATCACCGTGCCGATGCCGGGCATCGACGCGGACTGGAACGCGGACGCCAAGCTGGACACCCCCGGCATCAACGGATCGACGGTGCCGCTGCCCTACGGGCTGGACCCGGCCCGGGTTCCACTGGCCGGCAGCTACGTCGAAGGCCCGGCACAGCAGGAGAGCAAGCTGGCCTCGGCCTGGTACCAGCTGCCCGCCCCCGACGCCGCCCATCCGCTGGTCGTCGTCACCGCGGCCGGAACCATCACCGGCAACAGCATTTTCAACGGTCGCACCGAAGGCCAGACGGTCCAGCTCGAATACGGACGGCCCGGGCCCGACGGTGCAGCGGTGCCGGCCGGACGGGTGACGCCCTACGACCTCGGACCGATCCCGTCATGGCGCAACCTGCGGTTCGACCGCAGCGAGATTCCGGCCGACGCAACGTTCGTCCGGGTCATCGCCGAGGACAAGTCGCTGAGCCTCGGCGACTGGATCGCGGTCACGCCGCCCCGCGTGCCCCAGGTCAAGACCGTGCAGGAGTACATCGGCTCACAGCAGCCCGTGCTGATGGACTGGGCTGTGGGCCTGGCCTTCCCGTGCCAGCAGCCAATGCTGCACGCCAACGGAGTCACCGAGGTGCCGAAGTTCCGGATCACCCCGGACTACAACGCCAAGATGAAGGACACCGACACCTGGGAGGACGGCATCAACGGCGGCCTGCTGGGCATCAGTGACCTGCTGCTGCGCCAGCACGTGATGGCCACCTACCTGAACAAGGACTGGGGCCGCGACTGGGGTTCGCTGCGCAAGTTCGACACCATCGTCGATGCGGTTCCCGCGACGATCGAGCTTGGGACAGCGACACATTCCGGTCTCTACAAGCCGGGCCGGATCCGTATCAAGCCGTAATCGTGACCGATCCCAACCATGGCGAGTCCCCGGCGCCCGCGGATCAGATCCGCGAGCTCAGCCGGGACGACAGCCTCGGCGCACTGCCGCGGCACCGGCATGGGCTGTCCCGAGCCGAGGTGCGTCACTCTCAGGAGACGCGGGTTCGGGTGGCGACCGTCGAAGTGGTGGCCGAACGCGGGTACGCCGGGGCGAGCGTGCGTGAGATCGCCTCGCGTGCCGGCATTTCCACCAAGACGTTCTACGAGCTGTACGCCGACAAGGAGGTCGCGTTCCTCGCGACCTACGCTGCGGTGGACATCGTCGTGGAACGGATGCGGGTGGCATCCACGTCTGTCACGACGGCCAAAGCCGCGGTCGAAGCCGGACTGCGGACGTATCTGGCCACTCTCGCCGCCAACCCCGCATTCACCCAGAGTCTGGTGGTTGAGGCGGTGGCCTCCACCGACCGGATCCGGGAGCGCCGCACCCAGGGCTTGCGCGATTTCGCGTCCGTTCTCGTCGACGGGCTACGCCGGGTCCGCGGGCCGGCCGGCCCGATCCCATGCCGGCGCCAGGCGATGAGATTCTGCTGATCGGTGCCCTCGGCGCCGTCAACGAGCTGGTCGTCCAACATCTGGGTTCCGAACCCGCGTCCAGCTTGCTCGACATCACCTCACCTGCAATGGAACTGCTGGGGCGGATCTTCCTGACCGCCGACGAACGCATGGGCTGACCCTCTTCATTTGACCGATCCGCATCCTGCGGTGCTATCGTCGGCCCAATTGAGAAGACGGTCGTTTTCTCTATAACGACGATGAGGAGTTCGTTGTGTCACAGCTGCCCGACGTCGATGCCGATGCCGAGACGCGCCGCCCCGCAGTGACCTCCGCCGGGGCAACCGACGACCCACTGGCGCCGGGCACGGTCGGCCATTGGGTCAGCGCCCACCCGCTGGTACTGCTCTACGCCAACGTCCCTGCGCTGATCATGCCGACGCTGTACCCCAGGATCGCCCACGTGCTCAGCGAGAAGGACCGTGCACTGAACGGAACCGAGGACCTGCCCACACTTCAGGCCGCATCCCGACGGCTGATCAGCACCTACGAAATGGTGATGGGCATCGTGTTCGCCGGCCCCGAAAGCGACGACGTGGCACACGGATTGCATGAACTGCACCGCCCGATCGCCGGTTCCATGCCCGACGGCACCGCCTATCATGCGTGGAACAAGGACATGTGGAACTGGACCTGGGGTTCGATCCTCAAGGGCGGCTTGGACATCGCCGATGAGTTCCGGCTGTTCCGCGACGACCGGGAACGCCAGGAGGCGTACCGCGGGCTGAACGAGGTGGGGCGCAGGTTCGGTGTTCGCAACTTGCCGGACACCTACGACGACTTCGTTACCTACTGGCAGCCCATCGTCGAGGACACCCTGCAGGTCAATCCTCAGGTTCAGTTCATCGTCGACCACGCGCTGTATCCACCGAAGCCGCGTGGCTGGGGCCTGGTGCCGATACCGTTGTGGCGCTTGATCTCCCTGCCCTTGACCCGCACTCTCCGCGTCGGGGTGCTGGCCGGGGTGCCGGAGAAGTTCCACGCCGAGATGGGCCTACGGACCACGCGCGTCGACCTCATCGAACGCCGGTTGCACGCCGCCTTCTGGCGGGCGATGCCGCGGTCGCTCTCCGGACGTTTCGGGCCGGCCTATTTCACCCTGCGGCGCCGCTTCGGCCAGCCAGGATGGCGCACGCACTACTCCCGCGAGCAACTGGACGCCCACCGGGCCGAGTCCGACCGGCTCCGGCTGACCTAGGAGCGCTTTTCAGCCGCCAGGACGAGCTTGCGCGACAACGTCCCGAGCACCACGCGGAGGACGAGCCAGTAGGCCGATCCGACCACGCGCCAACGGGTCTGGTACCCACCTCGCCAGGCCACCTCTGTTCCACCGGAGACCCCGGTGAACGTCACCTCGGCCTGATAGTCGCGGATCGGGCCGTCGGCGAGCATGGTGTAGCCGTGCCGGTGGTCTGGTTCGTGGATGGTGGTCATCTCGCGGGTCGGCTTCTTCCGGGTGCCCACAGCACGGATCGCCCCGACCCCACCGTCGCCGGCCGGGCCGCGGGATTCCCAGGCCGAGTAGGGAATCAGGGGCGAGGCCCACTCGGACCACCGGGATCCGTCGGAGACGATGGCGAACAGGGTATTTGGCGAGGCCGTGGTGTGGCGCCGAATGACGCATTCGTAGCGGTTCACGGTTCGCGACTTTAACAGAACAATGTTCTATTATTTCAGGATGCCGGAATCCGCCCCATCATTCACCCGGGCACGCAGCGAGGCGCAGCGCCAGGACCGGCTGTCCGGATTGGTGACAGCGACGAGGGAGTGCCTGGCGCAGACGCGCGCCGCGACGCTGACGCTGGGCGACGTGGCCGCCGCTGCCGGCCTGGCCAAGTCGGGCATCCTGCGGTACGTCGGCTCCCGCGAAGCGCTACTGCTGCGGGTGATGTACGACGAGCACCTGCGCTGGATCGATGCACTGGCGGCCGAACTCCACACCGCCGCTCCGGCTGCGGCACTGGCCCGCACGCTGGCCGCGCGACCCGTGCTGTGCGACCTGATCGCGGCCTCGCCCGCGCTCATCAGCCGGCTCGGCCCGGACGATCTGGCCGTTTTGGCGACTCAGGCCCAGGATGCCCAGCAGCGGCTCGGCACGGCGCTACAGCCGTCGCTGCCGTTGTCCGATGATCAACTCCGCTCCCTGACGGCAGCCGTCCACGCATTCACCGGCACGGCATGGGCGTGGACCACCCCGGGACCGGCCGGGCGCAACACGATGGTCACCGATTTCGAAGCCACCGTGGCCGGGCTGCTCGTAATCTTCATCGCGGGCCTGACGCAGCGCGGGGCGGCTCACGGCTTGGCGTAGACCACCCTGCTGCTGAACACGATGTCCTGCAACGACCTTCGTCTGGCATCGACGGCCACCCAGAGCAGGCCCACCGGAAACAGGACATAGGCGACCGCCCGCAAGAACGCGACCACCGGAGACAGCCGGTTGGCACGGACCGCCGTCACGCGCAGGCCCATCGTCACCGCCCCGGCCGTGCAGCCCGACACCGCCCAGCACCCGGTCAGATACAGCACCGCGACGCCGAACATCACCGCGGTCGAGAACACCACGCTCAGCGTGGGAAGGCTGAATGCGGTGGGGTTGAACATCAGTCGGGCCAGCACCAGCCCCAGATACAGGGCACCGAGCACGACGCCGACGACCACGAGGTCGATCACCGCGGCGATGCCACGACTGACGATGCCCGCGGCGCGCGGCGGCTCGTCGGCCGAACCAGCGGAGGTCAACTCAGGTCCCGCTCACGGCCGAGCAGCCGATCTACGAACCCGGACACCACGTCGTCCGCACGCTCGCCCTGCGTTCGCACATCAGCCATGACTTCCGTGGTGACCGACTCGGTGGACTGCCGGATGATGGCCGGCAGGTCAATGCCATCTACCACCTCGTTGGCCAAGCCGATCAGATCGACCCGTTCCCGTACCAACTCGTTGAGGTCGAGTTCGTCGAGCACCCGGTCCACGATCTGCACGGCGATCGCGCTGACCGCCGTCTTGACCGGTTCGACGCCCGCGGCGATGACCTGCTCCCCGCGGGCCGCCAGATCCGTCCTCGCCCGCCGCAACCAGCCTCCGACGACCGGCAGTCCCTCGACGCCCCGGTAGGCCGATACCGCGCCACCGACGACGGTTGCTGCCGCACCGGCGGCAACCGTCACCGCAGGATGATCCGCCAGGCCGGGCACGGATGGAATCGTAGCCGTGACCGGACCCCCACACAGCGGCGGGAATCCAGCCAACGCCGATGACCTGTGGACAACTTGTGGATGGTTTTCGACGGGCCCAATATTGCCGCTGATCACACCGTACGTTTGTGAATTACACGCTTGTGAGTAGGAATGTGTGTCGATGGCCTGTCGCAAACTTCACCAGACTCACCGCGCCAGGGCGGAGAGCGCGACCGCAGCGGCGTTGGCACCGCACATGCCGTGCGCGCCGGGTCCCGGTGGCGTCGCCGCCGAGCACAGGTACATGCCGGGAACACCAATTCGGTAGGGCTGCAGCGTAGTCCGCGGGCCGAACACCAACTGCCGGATGTCCTTGGCACCCGTACAGATGTCCCCGCCGACGTAGTTCGCGTTGTACACCGACATCTCGGTCGTAGAGCGCACCGCCATCCCGACGATCCGGTCGCGGAACCCGGGCGCGAACCGCTCGAACTGGCCGATGATCGCCTCCGTCGCATCGCCGGTATAGCCGTGTGGCACATGGGCATACGAGTACACCGGGTTGATGTCGCCGACCGAACGCCCCGGATCGGCCACATACTGCTGACCGACGAGCACGAACGGCCGCCGCGGCATCCGGCCGGCCTGGATCTCCCGCTCGGTCGCGGCGATCTCACCGAAGTCACCGCCCAGATGCACCGTCCCGGCACCGCCGACCGCGGGGTTCTTCCACGGCACGGGACCGTGCAATGCGAAGTCGACCTTGAATGCCCCTGGACCGTAGCGGAATCCACCCAGGCCACGGGCCACCCGCCTGGGCAACCGGTCCCCGAGGATGTCGGCGACCGCCGTGGGTGCGAGATCGAACATCGTCACGTCGGCCGGCGGGAGCTGCGCCGCGGAGGTGACCCGAACACCGGTCTCCACCTTGACGTCCAACTCCGCGAGCACCGCCGCCAGCGCATCGGTGATGGCCTGCGAACCGCCCTGAGCCACCGCCCAACCGTGCCGGTGCCCCGCCGTGATGATGCCGAGACCGATCGCCGACGTCAGCGGATAGTGCAGGGGCCGGAAGGTATGTGCCGCAACGCCGCCGAACAATGCCCGGGCCGCCTCGGTACCGAACAGCCGGGCGAATGCCGAGGCCGGCAGCACCGTCGGCACGCCGAACCGGGCCAGCGTCAGCGGATGCTTCGGCACCCGCAGCAGCGGCCCCATGATGTCTTGCGACAGGGTGTCGAACTTGGCCGACGGCCTGCCGAAGACCCGCCGCCATCGACCGCCGTCCGCGCCGAGCGCCGCCGCGGTGTCGTCGACGCTGCGGTACAGCAGGCCGGCATCACCGTCGTCGAGCGGATGCGCACAATCGATCTCGGGCCATTTCCACTGCAGTCCATGGCGTTCCAGCCCGAGACCGTTCAGGAAAGGCGAACCGACCGCCATCGGATGGATGGCCGAGCAGTGGTCGACAACGAGGCCGTCGGGGAAACCATCCACGAGGGTCCGGCTCGACGAGCGCACCCCGCCGCCGATCGCGTCGTCGGCCTCCAGCACGGTGACGTCCACACCGGCCGACGCCAGCGTGATGGCGGCCGCGAGCCCGTTCGGCCCGGCACCGACCACGACCGCGGTACTCACTGGTTGACCCGGGTCCGCTGCTGCCAGGTGACGTTCAGCGGGATCGGCCCATTGGGCAGCCAGGGCTGTTCGTCGACGAGGTCCGACACGTTCCAGGTTCCCCGTTCGATCACCCCGAGGGCCGCGTCGATCAACTTGTACTCCTGGGTCTTCTTGTGGATCGGCTGGGACTCCACCCATGCAATCACAAACTCACCCGGCTCGAACTGAGCCTCAGCCTGGATCGCAGCGATCAGGTCCTCATTGTGCAGGTGGCCGTCACCGAAGTTGAAACCGATGATCGTGTTGCACGACATCTCCCCCTCCCGCACCGTGCGGGTATCGATATCCGGGAGTGATTTCAGGAGAACCGAATACAGCCCGCGGCCCTGGCTGTGCAGGGCCCGCCATGCGGTGACCTGCTGCGTGAAAACCTCGGCGTCGACCGGATCCCACCCGAAGTTGATGTACTGGTCGACCGTGTTGGGCGCCGACCGGGTCACGCGGTTCAGTTTCTGCTCGGCACCGGGCGTGAAGGTCCACACCGCAGAGGCCCAGTTGCCTGCGTACTGCCGCATGGCAGGCAGGAAGGACACCAGGTCGGGCCGCAGATTGCCCAGCACCGGGAAGAAGCACAACCCGATCAGCAGCGCAACGGTGAGCCACGGCGATGACATGTCCCAGATCGCGTAGCCCTGCCAGTTCGGGAAGCCGAGGAACAGGAAGACGGTGGCATAGGCGAACAGCACGTTCCATTCCACCGGCACCGCGAGCGGGAACGTCGAGATGATGAACAGGTGGAAGCACACCATGACAGCGGCCGCACCGAAGGTCAGCCACGGCCACGGTGAGAGCAGCAGCGTCACCGGCGCGACGATCTCGACGAAACTGCCCGGACCATGCGCCATGAAGGTGGCCAGGTGCGACGGCCGCAGGTCGTCCGGGAAGTTGCGGTAGTGGGCGCGCTTGAGCCACTTGACCGGAAGCGTCGGGCTGTTGCTCACCATCGGCGGGATGACATTGGTGAAATGCAGGCCGAACTTGGAGATGCCGGCCCAGATCCACACGGTTCCGATCAGGAGCTTGCCGGCGATGATCATGTCGACGAACGGCAGCGTGGCGAAGAACAACAGCGCGGGCAGGTACTGCTCACCGCGGGCAGCCAGGAAAATGGTCTTGTCCCGCAACCCGATCACGACCAGCAGCAGCATCGGCACGATCAGCAGTGCCGGATTCACCAGGCCCGAATCATTGTCCGGCAGCACAGCCGACAGCGAATCACTGTGCACGCCGGGAGCAACCAGTGCCGCCACGACGGCAACCAGCAACGCCAGATAGACGATCACGTCGAACCAGGTGCGCCGGTCACCGTTGGTGAACGGCACCGCTTTCCAGGGCCGCAGCCGAATCGTGTTGATCTTGGCCCAGAATCGGTAGCCGCCGGTCATCGGTTTGGTCTTGCCGGCAAGTGGGCCCCACGACCCGGCGAGCCCGAGGAGTTCGAGCAGGATGGTCCACAGGATCACCTTCTGGTACACGATCGGCTGGTTCCACCAGCCCGAGACATGCCAGAAGGCAGGCAGATCGGAGGTCACGGTCGCGATGGCCACCCCGCCCAGCGCATAGAAGAAGACCAGCTTGACGATGTAGAGAACGTGAATCATCCGGGGTACGCCGAGGCCGTGGTCAGCCCACTTGACGGTCATGACCCGGATCCGCTCCATGAGGGGGAGCCGCAGAAATTCTTCGAGGTCGCCCTCGGGCAGGGTTGGTTTGACGAATCCCATGATGAGCTCCTTCGGTGGGATCAGGTTAGTTTTGCGGGGCGACGACAGCGAGGGCTTTGCGCAGCGACGGCTTGTCGATCTTGCCGACAGGGTTCTTGGGCAGCTCCGGGAGAATCGTGATCGCCACGGGCAGCTTGTATTTCGACAGCGCAGCGCGGAGATGGCCGGCAATGACATCGACGTCCAAGTCGGTGCCGGGGTGCAGAGCGGCGAACAGCACCGGTTCCTCGCCGTACACCGGATCGGCGCGTCCCACGACGGCAGCCTCGGCGATCTCGGGCAGCCGGTGGACGACCGTCTCGATCTCCTTGGGGTAGATGTTCTCCCCACCGCGGATGATCATGTCCTTGGCCCGGTCCACCAGCACCAGATAGCCATCCTCGTCGAACCTGCCAAGATCCCCGGTGTGCAACCAGCCGTCGACCACGGTGCCGGCGGTCTCCTCCGGGCGGTTGAGATAGCCGCGCATCACGTTGGGACCCTTGATGATCACTTCACCGACCCTTCCTTGCGGGAGGATCGCGCCGGAGCTGTCGACGATGCGGATCTCCTGACCGGGCAACGGCACGCCGACGGTTCCCGCCTTGCGCTTGCCGTGCAGCGGATTGCCGGTGCTGGCGCAGGATCCTTCCGACAAGCCGTAGCCTTCGATGATCCCGATGCCGTACCGCCGCTCGAACCGATCCAGGAGTTCGACGCTGGCCGGCGCCGCGCCGCACACCGCGAACCGCACCGAGCTGGTGTCCGGCGCCACGGTGCCGGGCAGTCCGACGAGCATGGTGTAGATCGTCGGTACCGCGGAAAAGTAAGTGGCGCGGGTAGTTTCGACCCGGTCGAAGAACGTGACCGGGTTGAACCGGCCAGCGATGGTGGTCCGACCACCGGCGATCAGCGGGGACAGCGCGCTGACCACGATGGCGTTGACGTGGAAGAGCGGCAGGATCAGCAGGCTGTGGTCGGCCGCGGTGAGCTCGAAGCCCTGGATCACCATGTCGCACATGGCGTTGACATTGGCGTGATCGAGCATGACGCCCTTGGGCCTGCCGGTGGTGCCGCTGGTGTAGATCAGCAGGGCCAGCGTGTCATCGGCATTGCCGTCGGGCGCGACCGGTTCCGGTGTCCCGGCGGCCAGGTCGCCGAGTGTCAGGACCGGCACCTGCGCCTCGGTGTCGTCATCGACGACGAGCACCTTGGACCCGGCGTCGGCAACCTGATAGGCCATCTCGGCGGGCACCAGGGTCGGACTGATCGGCGTGACGGCGGCACCCAGGCGCCAGGCCGCGAACAGCACCACGACGAATTCGGCGCGGTTGGGGAGCCTGACTGCGACGACGTCATCGGGCCCCACACCGGCCGAACGCAGTGCGTTTGCGGCCCGCGTCACCGCACCGAGAAAGGCGGCATTGTCGTAATCGAGAGCGTCGTCGGCGACGGCGGGGGCCTGTGGAGCCGCCGCGGACCGAAGGTCTGGCAAGGAGGCGAGGTTCATGTCACGACGGTAGGTATTTTGTGGTCGCCGCCACACCATCGCGGGGAGATGAAGTCGACCCGACGATTTGTTGCCGGGAGACAAAAATGCGATCTAGGGTCAGCGCATGGATCCCGCGGTCGCCACCGCTTCCGCCGAGGTGATGGACCGGTTGATGGCCCGTCAGGTCACGGTGAGCCACTTCGTGCAACAGGCCCTGGCCAGCAACATCACGCAATTGCGTGGGGACAGGGAGCTTGTGCAACTCCTCGGGGCCAGCGTCGCGGGCAATGTCGAGACCATCTTCAACGCCCTTCGCCACGACATACCGCTCGACAACATCGAACCGCCCACCGCGGCCTTGGAGTACGCCCGCCGCGTGGCCCAGCGCGGTGTCCCGATGGACGCGCTGGTGCGGGCCTACCGCCTGGGCCACTCGCTGGTGATCGACGCCGCGTCCGAGGAGGTCAACGCCGCCGGACTGGACGCGCGGATCGGGCTGGCGGTGTTCGAGCGCATCACCTCGGTGTCGTTCCGCTACATCGACTGGATCAGCCAGCAGGTGGTGGTGGTCTACGAGGAGGAGCGTGACCGATGGCTGACCAACCAGAACAGTGCCCGGGCGCTGCGGGTACGTGAAGTGCTCGAGGCCCCGGCGTCAGCCCCGGCCTCCGATCCGGAAGCGCTCACCGCGGCACTGCGATACCCCGTACAGCGCACGCATCTGGCCATCGTGCTGTGGTGGCCCGCCGATTCGGAACACGAAGACGGGCTCGGCCGGCTGGAGGCGGTGCTGCGGGAAATCGCCGATGTTCTCGGGCCACAAGGCAGTCCGCTGTTCGTGGCGGCCGACCGCAACACCGGATGGGGGTGGATACCGTTGACCTCGGCCGCGGCGGATGCGGCGGTCGACGCCGTCCGCACTCACCTCACCGCACGGTCGGCCTCACCCGCCGTCGCGCTCGGCACGCCCTTGTACGGTGTCGAAGGCTTCCGTAGATCGCACCGCCAGGCCATGAAGGCCCGTGGTGTGGCACTCGCCGCCGGCACCGACGGGGTCATCGCCGCCGGCGACCCGGGACTGGCGGCCGCGGCTTTGATCGCTGAAAACCTGGACGATGCACGGGAATTCGTGTCGGAGACGCTGGGCGCACTGGCCTCGGATACCGCCAACGACGCCCGGCTGCGCGAAACCCTGCGGGTCTACCTGCACGACGGCGCCAGCTACAAGTCCGCCGGCGAGAAGCTCAACCTGCACTTCAACTCGGTCAAATACCGCGTCGGGCGCGCCGAAGAGCGCCGCGGCAGGCCAGTCGACGACGATCGACTCGACGTCGAACTGGCCCTGCTGTTGTGCCGGCGGTACGGAACCGCCGTGTTGTCCGGCCCCTGACCGACGATCAGATCGGGGTCAGGCCGTGCTTGCGCTGGACCTTGGGCATGTTCTGCTTGTCCCGCAACAGATGCAGAGACTTACGCAGCAGCAGCCGGGTCTCGTGCGGCTGGATCACCCCGTCGATGTAGCCCCGCTCGGCCGCGATCCACGGAGTGGCCAGATTGAGGTTGTATCCCTCGATGAAGTCGGCACGGATCTTCTGCACCTCGGGCGCGGTCGGATCCGGGAACCGCTTGACCAACAGCTGCGCCGCACCCTCGGCACCGATCACCGCGATACGCGCGGTCGGCCAGGCGAAGTTCAGGTCCGCGGACAGCTGCTTGGAACCCATCACCGCATACCCGCCGCCGTAGGCCTTGCGGACGATGATGGTCACCTTCGGCACATCGGCCTCGACGATCGCGTTGAAGAACCGGCCGCCGCGCTTGATGATCCCCTTCTCTTCCTCGGCGAAGCCCGGCATGGCGCCGGGGGTGTCCACGACGAAAACCAAAGGCAGGTTGAAGGAGTCGCAGAACCGGATGAAGCTGGCGGCCTTGTCGGAGGCATCGGTGTCCACCACGCCGGACAGGTGCATCGGCTGATTGGCGATCACACCGACCGGGCGGCCGTCCACCCGGGCGAACGCGGTGATCATGGCCGGGCCACGCTGCTCGGCGATCTCGAAGATGTCACCGTCGTCGAAGATCCGCAGCAGGATCTCGTGCATGTCGTAGGACGTGTTGTCGGCGTCCGGGACGATCGCGTCCAGCTCCAGATCGTGCGGGGTGATCTCGGGTTCCAGACCCGGATTCACGATCGGCGCGTCGTCGAAGTGGTTGGCGGGCAGGAACGAAAGGTAGTCGCGGACGTACTGGAACGCCGCCGCTTCGTCCTCGACAACCTTGTGGATGTTGCCGCGCTGGGCCTGTACGTCGGCGCCGCCGAGTTCGTCGAACGTCACGTCCTCGCCGGTGACGTCCTTGATCACGTCGGGCCCGGTGATGAACATGTAGCCCTGATCGCGCACTGCCACCAGCAGATCCGTCTGGATCGGCGAGTACACCGCACCGCCGGCGCACTTGCCCAGAATGATCGAGATCTCCGGGACCAGACCGCGCAGCATTTCGTGGCGGCGGCCCAGCTCGGCGTACCAGGCCAGCGACGTCACCGCGTCCTGGATGCGGGCACCGGCCGAGTCGTTGATGCCGATGATCGGGCAGCCCACCATCGCCACCCACTCCATGAGCTTGGCCACCTTGCGGCCGAACATCTCGCCGACCGAACCCTGGAACACCGTCTGGTCGTGGCTGAACACACCGACCGGGCGTCCGTTGATGGTGCCGTGGCCGGTCACCACGCCGTCGCCGAAGAGCGCGTTGGGGTCACCGGGAGTGCGCGCCAGCGCACCGATCTCGAGGAAGCTGCCCGGATCGAGCAGTGAGTGAATCCTGGCCCGGGCAGAAGGGATGCCCTTCTTGTCCCGGCGGGCCTTGGCCTTCTCATCGCCCGGATCGGCAGCCAGTTCCAGCTTCTCGCGGAGCTCGGCCAGCAGTTCGGCCGTGGTCTTGTTCGTCACTTGCTCTCGCTCTCCGCTTCGATACGGTTGATCGCCTCGCTCATGTGAGCACCGACTTTGGCAATGTACGGCTCGTCGATGGCCTGAATGTGCTCGCCCCCGATGTGCACGACCTCCAGGTCCGGGGCGGCCTCGCCCCAGCCACCGTCGGGCTGGCGGGTCGCATACGCGGGCTCGAACACGATCGCGTCATCGTGGTAGCGGTCGGCCATGTAGAGCGTGACGTGCCCGTCGTACGGCTGGATCTCGATGGTGTCCAGCGCGCGATTGTCCAGGTAGGACGTGCGCTGGTGTTCGATGATCCCGCCGGGGATCTGCACGCCGCTCTGCGCGACGACCTCCAGCACGAACTTGACCTGGCCCTCGTCGTCGAGCTTCTCGAGCTCCTCGTAAGGAATCGCCGGAACCTCGACGTTGAAGGTGCGCTCGGCGAACCGCGCGTAGCGGTCCCAACGTGCACGCATCCCCGCCTGGGTCTGGTCGATCGGCTCGCCGGGGCGAACACAGTCGATCAGGCCGACGAACCGGACATCGGCACCGGCCTGCTTCAGGCCGATCGCGCACGCGTAGGCCAGCGCCCCGCCCAGCGACCAGCCGGCCAGGACGAACGGGCCCTTGTGCATCTCCAGCAGCTTGGGCACGTACTCGGCGGCGCGCTCCTCGATGGAACCCTCGACCCGCTCGATGCCGTAGATCGGAGTGTCGGCCGGAAGCCGCTTCATCAACGGCTCGTAGACGACGGTCGATCCGCCGGCCGGGTGGAACACGAACAAAGGAACCTTCGAGGCACCCGCAGAGTTTTCGCCGGGGGCCCGCAGGGTACGGACGAATCCGTCGACCACGCCCTCTTCGAGCTGATCGCGCACGATCGTGGACAGCTCTTCGATGTTCCTCGCCGAGCGCACCTGCTCGACCGAGACAGTGCCCTCGGCCCGCTCGGAGAGCCGCTCGGACAGCTTGGTCGCCGTCTCGACATCGACGAACGGCAGCTCGTTGAAGATGCCGCCCGGCGACTTGCCGGTGACGATGGCCCAGGTCGCGAACGTGACGCGCTCGGCGGCGTCACGCGGTGGCACGTCGGCGCCGAGCGCCTCGGTGACCGCTTCCTGAGTGAGCACCTTGGCAGCGGCGGCAGCCGCGGTGGCCTTGCTGGGTCCGGACGGATCGGACGGCGCCGGTGGAACCGGCAAATCGCCAGCGGCCGGGATCGCAGGTCCCGACGGATCGCTGGGCGGCGCCGGGATGTCCAGTGCGGGCGCAGCTTCGGCAACTTCAGCAGCTTCAGCGCTGTCTTCGGAGGTCTTCTCCGCCAACGGATGACCGGCATCGGCCAGCTTGGCCTCGAGCTCGGCGACCGTGGAGGCACCGCCCAGGAGTTCGGACTGCTCCGCAGCGATCTCCTCGGCCGTCTTGCCCTTCTGGGACTCGGCGATCTGATCCACCTCGTCGCGGTGCTCGATCGCGTACTTGATGAGATCCTCGACGTTGTACAGGTTGGCGTCGCGCACCGCGGTCAGCTGGATCGGCGGCAGGTCGAAGTCGTATTCGACCCGGTTCTTGATCCGCACCGCCATCAGGGAATCCAGGCCCAGCTCGATCAGCGGCACCTCCCACGGCAGGTCCTCGGGCTCGTAGCCCATGGCACCGCCGACGATGGTGCCGAGTCGCTGTGCGATGGTCTCGCCCGAATCCGGTGACCACTTGGCAAAGCCCGCACCGAGATTGGCGCCCTTGGTCAGGTTGTCGGACAGAATCGCCGCGTCGTCCTCGACCTCGGGCTCAGCCACCGCAGCCGGGGCGGCCGAAACCTGCTCGGCGACCACGCCGGCGGCGCCGACCGCGGTCGGCAGCGCTGCCGGGGCGCCACCGCGGGTCACGATCGCGTCGTAGACCAGGGTGAAGGACTCCTCGATGCGGGCGTGCACCTGCACCGAGGCGCCACCCGGGTGCCGGGTCAGCGTGGTGACCAGGCGCGAGCCATCGGCGGCCACCGCACGCTGCTCGGAGGCAGTCAGCTTGGCATCCGGAAGCACCTGCGCGGCCGCCGCTTTCACCAGTGCGGCGAAGTCAGCGGCACCCTTCGGCACGAACTCCCAGACGTGCTTGCCGTCGGGTGTCGCGACGTGGTTGCCGGGCATCACTGCCGAGCTGTCCGCCGTGAACTGGGCGTCCAGCCAGTGCTGCTTGCGCTTGAACCGGGTGGCCGGGATGTTCGCGAAGTCCAGGGCGCCGGCCAACCCGCTGGACTTGCGCGGGAACAGGGTCCGGAAGTCCAGCTCATGGCCGTGCACGAACAGGTGGGACATGGCCGTAACCATCGACTCGACCTCGTCCTGCTTGCGGGCCAGGGTCGCGATGAGCTGTGCGTCATGAAGTCCAGCGGAGGCCGTCGTCAACCCAACCTGCATGAGCGCCACCGGGTTCGGCGCCAGCTCAAGGAACGTGGTGTGACCGTTGTCCACCGCGTTGCGGATGCCGTGGGTGAAGTAGACGCTGTGCCGCAGCCCCTTCTTCCAGTACTCCACATCGTGGATCGGCTCGGCGCCGGCCCGGATGAACTTGCCCTCGTGCACGGTCGAGAAGTAGCCCGTGGTCAGCGGATGCGCTTCGATACCTTGGATTTCGGCGGACAGCTCACCGAGCAGCGGGTCCATCTGCTGGGTGTGGCTGGCGCCCTTGGTCTGCAGCTTGCGGGCGAATTTGCCCTCGGATTCGGCCCGGGCGATGATCGCGTCGATCTGCTCCGGCGGGCCACCGATGACGGTCTGGGTCGGGGCCGCGTAGACACACACCTCGAGGCCCGGGTAGTCGGCGAAGACGGTCTTGATCTCGTCGGCCGAGTACTCCACGAGCGCCATCAGCCGGATGTACTCGCCGAACAGCATCGCCTCGCCCTCACCCATCAGGTGCGCGCGCGAGCAGATGGTCCGGGTGGCGTCGGCCAGCGACAGCCCGCCCGCGAAGTAGGCGGCGGCCGCTTCACCGAGCGACTGTCCGACCACCGCACCGGGTTTCGCACCGTGCGCCTTGAGGAACTCGCCGAGCGCGATCTGGAGGGCGAAGATCACCGTCTGGACCACTTCGATCGGGTATTCGCAGGTCTCGTTGGTGTAGTCGATCGCGTCATCGAGAATCAGCTCGACGATCGAGTACCCGCGCTCATCCTGGATGTGAGCGTCGACCTTGTTGATCCACTCGGCGAACACCGGCTCGCGCAGGTACAGACTCTTGCCCATCTTGCGGTGCTGCGCACCGAATCCGGCGAGCACCCACACCGGGCCGTTGGTCACCGGGCCGTCGGACGAGATCACCGTCGGATGCTGCTTGCCCTCGGCGATCGCCCGCAGGCCCTTGATCGCCTCGTCGTGGTCATGGGCCAGCACCACGGCGCGGGAACGGCCGTGGCTGCGGCGCGACAGCGAGCGTCCGATGGATTCCAGGGAGGCCTCGCGCCCCTCAGGGCTGTCGATCCAGTCCGCCAGCTCCGCCGCGGCGACCTTCTTGCGTGAGGTCAGGAATGCCGAAATAGCCAGCGGGACAACCTTCTTGGCAGGCTCGGCAGCATCCGCCGCCGCCAGTTCCGCACGCGCCGCCTCGATCAGGCGCAGCGCCTCGTCGGTCAGGCCGGGCAGCTCGTGAGTTGCCTCGTCGTAGGCCGGGTATTCGTCCACCTCCGGCTCATCGTGGATGAACTCGCCGTACTCGTCCATCCGCACGCCACCGACGTACACGGCGTCGGCCTCGCCGGAATCAGACTTGTCCTCGACCGCTTCGGGTTCCGGCTGCGGTTCGACCAGATCGGACGGCAAGACCTCGCGCAGCACCAGGTGGGCGTTGGCGCCACCGAAGCCGAAGCCCGACACACCGGTGATGGCATGCCCGCTGTAACGCGGCCACTCCGAGACGGTGTCGTTGACCTTGAGGTGTTCCTTGTCGAAGTCGATGTACGGGTTGGGCCCCGCGTAGTTGATCGACGGGGGCAGCTTGTCGTGCTGCAGC
The DNA here is from genome assembly GCF_048282715.1 of Mycobacterium sp. 134. Classification (NCBI taxonomy): domain Bacteria; kingdom Bacillati; phylum Actinomycetota; class Actinomycetes; order Mycobacteriales; family Mycobacteriaceae; genus Mycobacterium; species Mycobacterium sp. 134. Next base: position 289,891 of record NZ_JBLVUN010000008.1, on the reverse strand, counting down.
GAGAGGGTCATCTTCGCCAGGCTGGCCGCGCCGGCGGCCGACTCCAGGTGTCCCACATTGGATTTCACCGCACCCAGCAGGGCGGGCTTGTCTGCATCGCGACCGCGGCCGACCACCCGGCCCAGTGCGTCGGCCTCGATCGGGTCACCCAGGATGGTGCCGGTGCCGTGCGCCTCGATGTAGTCGACGTCGCGCGGGTTGATCCCGGCGTCCTTGTAGGCCTTGCGCAGCACGTCTTCCTGCGCGTCCGGGTTCGGCGCGAGCATGCCGTTGGAGCGGCCGTCATGGTTGACCGCGCTGCCTGCGATCACAGCGAGGATGGTGTCCCCGTCGCGGCGGGCATCGGAGACGCGCTTGAACACCAGCATGCCGCCGCCCTCGGAGCGGGCATATCCGTTGGCGTCGGAGGAGAACGACTTGATCCGGCCGTCCGGGGCCAGCACTCCGCCGACCTCGTCGAAACCGATCGTGACGATCGGGGTGATCATGGCGTTGACCCCGCCGACGATGGCCACATCGGCCTCGCCGGAGCGCAGCGCCTGCACGCCCTGGTGGGCGGCCACCAGCGAGCTGGAGCAGGCGGTGTCGACCGATACCGACGGTCCGCGGAAATCGTAGAAGTAGGACACGCGGTTGGCGATGATCGAGGTGGCGGTACCGGTGATCGCGTAGGGGTGCGCGGCTGTCGGGTCCATCAGGGCCAGGAACTGGTAGTCGTTGTTTGAACTACCTACGTACACAGCGACATTGGTGCCGCGCAGGCTCGACGCCGGGATGCGCGCATGCTCCAGCGCCTGCCAGGTCAGTTCGAGCGCCATCCGCTGCTGCGGATCGATGTTGTCGGCCTCCATCTTCGACAGCGCGAAGAACTCGGAGTCGAAACCCTTGATGTCCGAGAGATAGCCGCCGCGAATGCTGGCCTTGCCGACGCGCTCGGCGATCCGCGGCTCGGCCAGGAATTCCTCCCAGCGGCCCTCGGGCAGGTCCGTGATGGCGTCGCGGCCTTCCAGCAGCGCCTGCCACATCTCGTCAGGGGAATTCATGTCCCCCGGAAAGCGGGTGGCGACGCCGACGATCGCGATGTCCTCGACGTCGGAGTCACGCGACCAGTCTTCGTCGCCGGTGTCCTCGGGCTCGGGCTCGCCCTCGATGATCACGGTGGCCAGCGACTCGATGGTCGGGTGCCGGAAGAGCACCGTCGCCGTCAGCGTGACGCCGGTGAGGTCCTCGATGTCGCTGGCCATGGCCACCGCGTCGCGCGAGGACAGGCCCAGCTCGATCAGCGGCGTGGTCTCGTCGATCACGTCGGGCGACTGGCTCGTGGCGGTGGCCACCGCCTTGCGCAGCCATTCGCGCATCTCCGCGACGGTCAGGTCGGGGCGCGACGCCGGTGCCCCGGCGGGCTGGGTGTCCCGGCCGCGCACGTGAGGAGCAATCTGATCAGGAAGATTCGAATTGCTTTGTGTTTCATCCATATTCAGGTCACCTTGCATCAGACGGGCGCTCGTCGGCGTCGTGTCGTTGGGTGGAGGTTTCGATCAGTCCGTCTCGTCGGGGAACGCGTTGGCGATCTTCCCGCTGCGCAGCGAGCCGTCCAGGTACGCGGAGCGGCAGGCCCGACGGCCGATCTTGCCGCTGGAGGTACGCGGGATGGCGCCTGCCGCGGTCAGCAGCACGTCGCGCACGGTGACACCGTGCCGCACGGCGATCGCGGCCCGGATGTCGTCGGTGATCGGGCCGACTTCGAGCTTGTGGGAGCCGGGAGCGCGCTCGGCGACGATGACCAGCTGCTCGGAGCTGTCGTCGTCGTCACGGTGCAGGCCGGCGTGGGCGTTCTCGAACACCTCGGCGGGCAGCTGGTTGGCCGGCACCGAGAAGGCCGCGACGTAGCCGGTGCGCAACGCCTTGCTGGCCTCCTGCGCCGAGTACTCGAGGTCCTGCGGGTAGTGGTTACGGCCGTCGATGATCACCAGGTCCTTGACGCGGCCGGTGATGTAGAGGTCGCCGTCGTAGAAGGCGCCGTAGTCGCCGGTACGGACCCAGGTGGCGTCGTCTTCGGCGCCTTCGGCGTGCGACGGGCTGGTGCGCGATTTGAGCGTGTTCTGGAAGACCTCGACAGTCTCTTCGGGCTTGCCCCAGTAGCCCGTGCCCATGTTCTGGCCGCTCATCCAGATCTCGCCGACCTGGCCGTCGGGCAGCTCGGTCGCGCTCTCGGCGTCCACGATGACGGCCCACTCCGAGACGCCGACCTTGCCTGCCGAGGCCTGGGCGACCGCCTTGACCGAATCGCCATCCACCTCGACGATCCGACCGCTGTTGAGCTCGTCGCGGTCGACGTAGATGATCTTCGGCTCTTCGGCGGCAGGCGTGGTCGACACCATCAACGTCGCCTCGGCCAGACCGTAGGACGGCTTGATCGCCTTGGCAGGGAAGCCGAACGGGCTGAAGGCCTCGTTGAACCGGCGCACGGTGGCAGCCGAGATCGGCTCGCTGCCGTTGAGCACGGCCTTGACGTTGGAGAGATCGATCGCAGCTTCACCCTCTTTGGGGACGCCACGAGCGGCCGCGTGGTCGAACGCGAAGTTCGGCGCCACGGAGATGACACCGCCGGTGTCGCCCTCCTTGCGGGCCATCTCCCGGATCCAGCGCTCCGGCCGGCGCACGAAGGCGGCCGGGGTCATGAAGGTGAAGTAGTGACCGATCATCGGAGCGATCAGCCCGGTGACCAGACCCATGTCGTGGAAGAACGGCAGCCAGGACAGGCCGCGGTCGCCTTCCTCACCTTCGAGCGCCTCGACGATCTGCACCACGTTGGTGGCCATGTTCAGGTGGGTGATCTGCACACCGGTCGGGATCCGGGTCGACCCGGACGTGTACTGCAGATAGGCGATGGTGGTCTCGTCGACGTCCTCGAAGTGGACCCAGGTGGCGGCGACGTCGTCGGGCACCGCGTCCACCGCGATGACCCGGGGCCGCTGGTTGGCCGGCCGGCTGCGGAAGAACTTGCGGACGCCCTCGGCGGCCTCGGTGGTGGTCAGGACCGCCGAAGGGTGGCAGTCGTCCAGCACCGCGTGCAGGCGGCCGACGTGTCCGGGCTCGGACGGATCGAACAGCGGCACCGCGACGCGGCCTGCGTAGAGCGCGCCGAAGAAGGCGACGAGATAGTCGAGGTTCTGCGGGCACAGGATGGCGACGCGGTCACCGGGCTGGGTGACCTGCTGAAGCCGGGCGGCCACGGCCTTGTTGCGCGCGCTGAACTGGGCCCACGTCAGGTCGCGGGCGACGCCGTCGCGTTCGGTGGAGAAGTCCAGGAAGCGGTATGCCAGCTTGTCGCTGCGAACCCTGGCCCAGCGCTCGACGTGCTCGACGATGCTGGCGCCGTCAGGGAACTTGATCTGCCCGTCCTTGATGAACGGATTGATGAACGGCATTTAACTCTCCTGTCAGAGCCGTACTCGTCGCGTTGTCGCACGTCACTGGCGGTGCGTTGCAGCCACTCAAGCGGCCGTACGTACCCAAACCCGGACGATCGTACCGGGCGCGGCGACCACGCCTACGAGTCAGCTGACGGCTCTAGTCAACCAACCACGCACGCGCAAAGCTCTTATTTTTCTCTTAATGTTAAGGGACTGTGACGGTCTCGGCCAAATCTGCCACGCGAGTCGCGTCCCGGGCGTGTTCGGTGTCAACCGTGCTTGGGATGAGGCGCGTTGTCCACCAGGTCCTTGGCCCAGCTCAGCGTCCACTGTGTGGCGGTCTCCCCGTTCTCCACCCAGAACTGCGGGGTGTTGTACAGCGCGTGCACCGGTCCGGCCGCGCTGCCGGTCAGTGTCTCCAGGGTCTTGGGCAGGTTGAAGATCGAGAACGCCTCCTCGGGCGCCGAGCAGATCAAATCACCCTTGCCGCAGATCTGGTTGGTCCGGTTGTTGAGCGCACCGAAGCCGCCCTGCCGCGGGCCCGTCATGGTCAGGCCCATCTCCGACAGCACCGGCACCTCGTGCAGCGTGATCTCGGCGCCCTGGCCCGGCGGGTTGGGGCCGACGTCCTGGCCCACACCGAGCTCGCGGCGTCCGTCGGCGATCAACGTCACCCCCAGCACCAGATCCTCGTCGACCGGGCCGCGGCCGTTGCCGATGTCGCTGGCCAGGTCACCGCCGATCACCGCGCCCTGCGAGAACCCGGCGATCACGTAGCTGGTCAGCGGGCAGCGATCGTTCATCTCCGTCATCGCCTTGACCGCGGCGCGCTTCCCCTCGGCGCGGCTGTCGTTGTACGACATCTGGTTGTCGGCCGAGAACGGGTTATGGAACTGCGCGGTGTACGGCACCGTGTAGACCTCGAGGCGGTCCTTCCCGAACTGCTCGGCCATCGGCCGGCTCACATTGGTCATCAACGACAGCGGGAACTGCGTCGGGTTGAACGGGTCGTCCAGCGGTGAGGACTCCCAGGTGCCCGGAATCGAGACCAGCATCACGTCGGGGCAATCGGCGGACTGGAACTCCGGACGCGGCTTACGCGTCGCCGACGGGCCCGGGACCCCGGCCGGAGGCTGGGCCGACGGCGGTGCCGACGGGGTCTCCGGGCGACGCATGATGATCACCACGATCGTCACCACCAGCACCACGACGAGTGCCATCGCCGCGGCGGCGATCAGGGCCAGGATGCGGTGACGCTTCCTGCGGCTGGCATTTTTGGCCATGGGTTACTCGGGCTCCTCGCGTGCGGTGCGGTGATCTGCGGCTAGCAGAGATGATCGGTGGCGATACGGATGTAGTCGGTGGCGGCGGTGTCGATCTCACCGGGTGTGGGGCTTTCCTGGCCGGACCTGGCGGCCCGGACATCACTGCGCACCAACGGCAGGACGAACTCCCGCACGGCCTGATCATCCTGCTTGGCGGCACGGCCCTGGCACACATACGACCCGATCGACAGCGCCAGCAGCTCACTGGACGGGGTGATCCCGGCGGCCTTGAGCTCATCGAGATAGGTGTGCTGCTGCGACGTGATCGCCAGATCACCGCCGCGACGTGGGAGAGGCTGCGCGGATGCCGCCTGGGGCTGCGCACCGTTGACCTGTGACGTGGGCAGGGCCAGCGGCGCCATGATGTCACCGCCCGCATCGCATGCCGTGAGCAACGACGCAGCGGACACCGCTACCACCAGGGTGGCCGACCGTACCGTGTGCTGCACGCTTCCACCGTACCGGCTGGTGAAAAGTGTCCCGGCGCAGCTGATTCTGGTCACGACGGCGTGCCGACCGGCCTCTACTTGATGGTCGCGACCAGTTCGCCCGACATCTGCGCCAGCTGCGGGGCCCAGCTGCCCCAGTCGTGCTGACCGCCTGCAGGCATGTCGAAGTGCCCGTTGCTGCCGCCGACGGTGCGGTAATGCTGGTAGAACGACCTGTTGCTGCCCTGGGCGAGATCGCAGACACCGATCATCGCGGCCGGGTCGCTGCATGTCAGCGTGCCCGGGCTGTACACCCACAGCCGGGTGTTGGCATCGGCCAGCAACTGCACGTGCACGTCGGGGTCATGCCACTTCCAGCGGCCAAGCTGTGGGGCACCCCACATGCCGTAGCTGTCGACGCCACCGAACTGCGCCATGCCCGCGGTGATCGCGCCGTTGAGGGTCGTGGCCGACGGGGTCAGGAAGCCCGACAGCGATCCGGCGAAGCGGAACCGGTCGGGATGGAAGGCGGCCAGCGTCAGCGCGCCGGTCCCGCCCTGCGAGGCACCCACGATCCCATGCCCGCCCGGGGCGAGTCCCTTGTTGGCGGCCAGCCAGTCCGGCAGCTCGGCGGAAAGGAAGGTCTCCCACTGCTTGCTGCCGTCCTGCTCCCAGTTCGTGTACAGGCTCCACGCACCGCCTGCCGGGGCCGCCACCGAGATACCGCGGCCGGCGAGGGTCGACATCGCATGACCGGCGTTGACCCAGTTGCTCACGTCGGGAGCCGCGTTGAATGCGTCGAGCAGGAACACCGCATGCGGGCCACCGCCCTGGAACGCGACCGGGATGTCACGGCCCATCGCGGCCGACGGGACCATCAGGTACTCGACGCCGTCGGCCCGGGCCGGCGCGCTCGTCGTCGCCGAAACGGCCCAGAGGGCAGCACCGAGCACCGGAGCCAACAGGGCCAGCAGCATTGCCCGCATCAGACTCAACGCACGCCTCATCATCAACCTCTCCTGCTGCCGGTCGTTCGAAGTGCCCCCGCACACGTAACCCGCGTTGTAGTGAACCACATCGCAACCACAGCCGGGGCGTCAAATGACTGACGGCGGCGTCCCCTTGAGGGGAGCGCCGCCGTCAGCTTCGACTGCGTTGAGCCGCTGTGCCGTCCGCTAGGCGGTCGGGGTCGCGCCCAGGACGCGCTGCAGGTCAGGCTTCATGGCCTGCAGCTGCTGGCCCCAGTAGGCCCAGTTGTGCGTACCGCTCTGCGGGAAGTTGAACACAGCGTTCTTGCCACCGGCCGCGATGTACTTCTCCTGGAAGGTGGAGTTCGTCCGGCAGACGAAGCCCTCGAGGAACTTGGCGGGCATGTCGGCGCCGCCCAGCTCGCCCGGCTTGCCGTTACCGCAGTACACCCAGAGCCGGGTGCCGTTGTTGGCCAGGGTCGCGACGTTCTCCGTCGGGTCGTTGGCCTTCCAGGCGTTGTTCGGGTCGCCCGTCGAGCCCCACATGTCGTCGGCCTTGTAGCCACCGGCGTCACCCATCGAGACACCGATCAGCATCGGCCACCAGCCCTCGGACGGGTTCAACGTGCCCGACAGCGAGGATGCGTAGATGAACTGATCCGGGTGGCGAGCCGACAGCATCAGCGCCGACGAACCGGCCATCGACAGACCGACCACAGCGCTACCGGTCGACTTCACGTCCTTGTTGGCCGCCAGCCACGCCGGGAGCTCCTGGGTCAGGAAGGTCTCCCACTTGTAGGTCTTGCAGCCGCCGTCCTTGCTGCCACAGGCCGGCTTGTACCAGTCGCTGTAGAAGCTGGACTGGCCACCGACCGGCATCACAACCGAGATGCCAGAGTTCAGGAACCACTCGAACGTCGGGAGTTCGATGTCCCAGCCGTTCTGGTCTTCGCGAGCGCGCATACCGTCGAGCAGGTACAGCGCGGGTGCGCCCGCGCCACCGCTCTGGAACTCGACCTTGATGTCACGTCCCATCGCTGCCGACGGAACTTCGAGATACTCGACCGGCAAGCCAGGTCGAGACCAGGCTCCAGCGGTCGCCGAGCCGCCTACGACGCCAACCAGGCCAGGCAGCACGGCCGCAGCGGCGACCGCAACCGTCAACCGGCGCGACAGGCCGCGCATCTTCCCAACGAACTTCATACCGCTCCCTATCTGAATCTCTTCTTCGTATTCCGCACATCGATCAAGGACCGACGTAAGCGGCTCACGTGCCCGTGTAGTCAACCACACGAACGCGCGGTGCTTCTCTGCAGCAGTTCTCGTCCCTGGTCGGCCCTGCGCCATTGCCGGTCGCGATCAGGTCTGGTTCGGGTGCCTGCGACCAGGTGTCGATACCAGAGGTCAACATCGGTTTTTCGTACCGTCCGTTCAAGATCGGTGTGCAGGCTCGTCTGGGTATCGGTCCGGACGGGCCGGGCGTTACCAAACACACAGATTTCCTCAGAACGGTGACGGAACCGGTTACGGGCCGGTGGCCGGCATCCCGGTGTACGGCGGGTTCTTGGGCTCGGGAACCGGAAGTCCGCACCGCTTCAGGTCATAGAGCGGCACCCGGTCGATCCGGTACTTGGTGAACTCGTACGCGTGCGCCAGGTTCGACAGGAAGCGCCGTGGGCTCATCTCGCCGCGCACCGAGGTCAGCATCGACTCGGTGGCCGGGCAGGCCAGCGCGGCCTCGGCCTGGGAGATCCATTCCTCGTCCAGGTAGGGCGGGATGTACGGCCTGGTCTTGAGCCACGGCCCTTCGGCCACGGCCCAGTCCGGGAACAGGTTCTTGTCGTGGCCGATACGCCCGTCGGTCAACCGCTGGGTGTGCATCGCAAGCGGATTCGTCAGGCCGATCTGGTCGATGACCCGCACGTCGAGGCCGACATTCATGCCCAACATGCCCATGTTGGTGAAGAACACGGTGTGCGGGGTTCTCAACGCCCGCCGGTCCGCCGGGCTGAGATCGGGTGGAGGCGGGTAGGCGGGGACGACGTCCCATTGGTCGTAGTTGCCCGACGGCAGCAGCAGCGCACCGTCGGGGGTGTTGTTGATCGCCGTCAGCACCGCACGCATGCGCGGGTAGTCCAGGTAATCGGCAGCGGTCAACGGGTGCGCATGACCGGTGGCCTGCGAGTAGAACCGGCGCTCGTCGACGATGCCGGTGTAGGTGACCCGCGTGCCGTCGGCGCCAAGGCCGGGCGAGTTGGCGGCCCAGATCGACCAGCCCACCACTGCGGCCCACAGCACGCTGGTGGCGGCGGCCAGCAGATAACCCGTCTCCCTGGTGAACTTGGTGCCGTCGGGCAGCACCACGGGGATCACCGCGACGGGCATCAACATGCAGAACAGCGGGGTCAGCAACACCCGGCCGTGCATGAAGTCACCGCCCTGGCGTACCCAGTAGATCGCCTGCAGCAGGCCGCTGACGAACATGAAAAGCACTACGGCAGCCGGGCTTTGAACGGTGCGGGCCAGCCAGCCGTAGCCGCGGGGCACCTGATGGCGCACCCACCACGGCCGGGTCCTTGTGGTCAGCAGGACGACGCTGAGCGCGGCCAGCAGCATCACCGGTACCCACAGCAGGTAGGGCTGGTTGAAATTGCTCAGATAGGTGAAGCCCTGGGACCATTTGGCGCCCGATGCGTCCTTGGCCACCGCGGTCCCGGGCACGATCAGCGCGTAGTACCCCATCCGGAAGATCTGGTAGGCAACCGGCAGCAGTCCACCGGCCACCAGGATCAGGACGCGGCGGCGCCAACCTCGCGCCGCGATCAGCATCATGACCAGTGCGCCCCCGCCGATCAACGCCAGCTCGGGACGGATGAGCACACTCAACCCGGCGACGGCGGCCAGCGCTCCTTCGAAGTACCGGCTCGAGACCGGACTCGGCGCAGTCTTCGGGCTGCCCCGACCGACTGTTTTGGGAGCCGCGCGCAGCGCCTGCGACCAGCACACCATCATCCACCACAGCAGGCCCAAATAGGCCAGCACCAAACCGTTTTCGAGCCCCGAGGTGGCAAAGTCGCGGGCCGGGGGTACCGCGATGTAGACCAGAGCGCCTGCGGGCAGCAGCAGCGCCCGGCGGCCCTGGAGGCTCGGGGCGTACAGCCGGCCGGTGCCCAGCATCGCCAGTACGACACCGAGCACGCTCAGCATCAGCGCGAAGGCCAGCGCCACGTATTCCATCCGGACCGGGCCACCCAGCCATGCGCCCAGCGTCACCAGGTAGGTCCACGCCGTGGAGGTGTTGGCCTCGATCCGCTCACCCGCGTTGAAAACAGGACCGTTGCCCGCCAACAGGTTCCGCACCGTGCGCAGCACGATCAGGCCGTCGTCGGCGATCCAGCGGCGCTGCCAGGCGCCCCAGCCGAACAGCCCGGCGACCACGACCACACTCACCCACAGGCTGATCCGTACCGTGACGTCGTACGGAAACACCGGCCAGCGCGACAACCGGTCACCGACGCCGCCCGCCAGGCGGCGCAGAGTGATTCGGTCAGCTGAAGTAGACAGCTGCACCGATGGTTCCGATCCACGCCAGGAACAGGACCTGCAGCACTCGATCTTTCAGCGCGATCTCCTCTGGCTCACCGGCGATGCCACCATCGATGTCAACGGCATAACGCAGGATCGCGATGGTGAACGGAACCATCGTGATCGCGTACCACGACGCATCCTGGCCGTCGAGCCCCAGAGCATCGTTGGCACTGTCGCGCCCGAATGCCCACAGGCCGTAGCAGAGCACCATCGCGGTGGCCGACAACGTCCAGACGAAACGCAGGTAGCTGCTGGTGTAGCTCTCCAGCGACTTGCGGATCTTGGCGCCCGTGCGCTCGGCCAGTTGCAGCTCGGCGAACCGCTTGCCTGCCGCCATGAACAGCGAGCCGAAGGCCATCACCAGCAGGAACCATTGCGACAGCGGGATATCGGCGGCCACGCCACCGGCGATGGCGCGGAGCAGGAAGCCCGAGGACACGATGCAGATGTCGAGCACAGCCTGGTGTTTGAGCCCGAAGCAGTACGCCAACTGGATGGCGATGTACACCGCCATCACCAATGCCAGATTCGGTGTCAGCAGCCACGAGATGCCCAGAGAGGCCAGCGCGAGCACAACCGCCAGCACGTAGGCCAGTGACTGCGGCACCACACCGGCGGCGATGGGCCGGAACCGTTTGGTGGGATGGGCGCGGTCGGCCTCGACGTCGCGGGCGTCGTTGACCAGATAGATCGACGATGCCGCCAGGCAGAACACCACGAAGGCGATCGACACCTTGTACGCGAGGTCGGCGTAGTTGTACTCGATGCCGCTGCCCACCGCGGCCAGCGGCGCGGCCAGCACCAGAAGGTTCTTGATCCACTGGCGCGGACGGATCGCCTTGATCAGCCCGGAGGCCAGATTCTTGGGCGGCCCGAGCTCCGGCTGCGCTTCCTCACTCATCGGGCACAGTCTCCTTCGGCCCCAACACCGGCAGTTTTTCCGACCACAGAACCCACGAGCGTCCCGACGGCCACGCCGGTCAGTACATCGGTGGGATAGTGCACACCCAACACCAGGCGCGACAGCGCCATCGGAACCACCAGAACCGCGCGCAGCGGCAGACCAGTGGTCCGGGCCAACAGTACGGCGGCCGCCGCGGTCGAGGTGGCATGTGCCGACGGGAAACTCAACCGGCTCGGCGTGCCGACGTTCACGGCGATGGCGGGATGATGCGGCCGCTCACGGCGCACCACCCGCTTGATCAGGACAGCGGCGGCATGGGCCAGAAACGCTCCGGCGCCCACCGCCAGCCATGACTTGCGCTTGGCCGGCTGGGCCAGCGCACCCGCGGCCGCGACCGCGAGCCAACCCAGGCTGTGTTCACCGAAGTGCGACAGCGCACGCGCGCCGCTCAGCACGCCCGGCCGGGTGGCCAGGGCAGACTGCACGGCAACCAACACGGCGTCCTCGCCGCGCGGGGCATCGGTCATGTCAGTTTTTCTCCGCCGACTCTGTCAGCAACACCGTCTCCCACTTCTGGGTGCTGGTCAGCACCGGCAGCGCCTCACGATAGACCTTGCGCATCCGGTCGAATTGACGGACCACGCGCAACTGCTGGCGCAGCGAGGCACGCAGCAACGCGAACATCTTGGCGCGGTCCCGCTGCCGGAACACCACACCCCGCCCATCGGCGGTGGTGACGGTGACTCCGTCGACGCGACTCAGCGAGAACCAACGGGCGTCCTGGGTGGCCACGTTGATCTGCGGCCGGATGTGGGTCTCCGGATCGTGCGGGCGCAGTTGGTTGACCACTCCGCGGGCCAGGTTCAGGATGATCGCCGGCTTGGACACCGGGATGCCGATCTTCTTGCGCTTGAGGTCCGAGGCCGCAGGCAGCTCGGTGGCACCGGGCAGCACGACGGCGTCGGGGAACTGCTGGCGCATCGCGCGGATGTCGGGCAGCGCCGACTCGAGGATGGAGAAGATGTGTTCCGGGCCGGCCAGGAAGTCCTCCATGGCCCGGTTCTGGATGGCGACCGTCGAATACTCAAGGCACAGCAGGTGTTTGAACGTGGCCTTGAGGTGGCTGGCCAGCAGCCCACGTACGTCGCCGTCCCAGTGGATCGCGGAGATCACCAGCCGGTTGCGCAGGTGGAAGTAGGCCTGCCAGTCGATGGCGTCGTCCTTGTCGCTCCACGCCATGTGCCAGATCGCCGCGCCGGGCAGGGTGACCGTGCGGTAGCCGTGCTCGGCGGCCCGCAGGCCGTATTCGACGTCGTCCCACTTGATGAACAACGGCAGCGGTTGCCCGAGCTCCTCGGCCACCTGACGGGGGATCATGCACATCCACCAGCCGTTGAAGTCCACATCGATCCGGCGGTGCAGCAGCTTGCTGCGGTTGGACTCGGTGTCGTCGAGCGCATGCTTGGAGAAGTCGTGGTCGTATTCGGCGTTGGGCGCTGCCGACCACATGAAGTTCGACCGGTCCACCATCTCGCCCATGATGTGCAGGTGTGACGGCTCCTGCAGGTTGAGCATCTGCCCGCCCACCAGCATCGGCTCCTTGGCGAACCGGTTCATGGCCAGCGCCCGCAGGATCGAATCGGGTTCGATGCGGATGTCGTCGTCCATGAACAGGATCTGCTCACAGTCGGTGTTCTTCAGTGCCTCGTACATCACGCGGCTGTAGCCGCCGGACCCACCGAGGTTGGGCTGGTTGTGGATCGTCAGCCGGTTGCCCAGCGCGGCCGCGGCGGCCTCGAAACCGGGATGGTCCTTGGCCTTGCTGGTGCCCTGGTCGGACACGATGACCGCGCTGATCACCTCGTCCACCAACGGATCCGAGGTCAGTGCGGCCAGTGCGTTGACACAGTCCGAGGGCCGGTTGAAGGTCGGGATGCCGACGGCGATGTTGGCCGCCGGCGCGGGCGTCGGGGCGTACCAGCCTGCGCTGTGCACCCGCACCGCGGTGTCGGTGGTGATGTCGAACCAGATCCAGCCGCCGTCTTCGAACGGCGTCAGGTCGATCTCGAACTCGACCGTGGCGCGGGCGCCACCATCGGGTCCGGCCGGGTTTCCTTCACTGGAGACGGGGGCGCCGCCGACGGTGATGCGCGCACCCGTGGCCTTGGACCGGTACACGTCGACACGGGCAGTGCCGGTCAGCTCGACGCGCAGGACCACCGACTTCAGCGTCGACCAGCGGCGCCAGTAGCTGGCCGGGAAGGCGTTGAAGTAGGTCGCGAACGAGATCCCCGATTCGGTGCCGATCTCGAGAGTGGTGCGGGTGGGCGCGTGCGCCCGCCGGGCATTGGTCGGGTCTTCGACGAGGTAGAGCTTGCGGACGTCCAGCGGCTCGCCCGGTCGCGGCAGGATGACGCGGGCCAGCAGACTGACGGCCCGCGATTCCCCGGCGTCGAGGGCGCCGGATGGGATGTCACTCATGCTTTGCTGCTTTCGTTCTCGGTCGTCAGCGGCGCACCGTCAGTCAGGTGCGGTGCCAGGGTGTTGTCGTACATGTTCAGCGCACTGGCGATGGCCATGTGCATGTCGAGGTACTGGTAGGTGCCCAGCCGGCCACCGAAAAGCACCTTCGCCGAGGCGGTTTCGGCCTTTGCGCGGGTTCGGTAGGAGGACAGCAGCGCGCGGTCCGCCTCGGTGTTGATCGGGTAGTACGGCTCGTCGTCTTCTTCGGCGAACCGCGAGAACTCCCGCATGATCACCGTCTTGTCGGCCGGGTAGTCCCGCTCGGGGTGGAAATGGCGGAACTCGTGGATGCGGGTGTAGTCCACGTCGGCGTCGTTGTAGTTCATGACGGGTGTGCCTTGAAAATCACCGCAGTCCGTCAATACCTCAAGATCGAAATCGAGTGTGCGCCAGCCCAACCGGCCCTCGGAGTAGTCGAAGTAGCGGTCGAGTGGCCCCGTGTAGACAACCGGGGCGTCGGGGTTGGCCGCGCGGAGTTCTTCCTGGACGTCGAACCAGTCGGTATCGAGCCGCACCTCGATGCGGTCGTCGGCGGCCATGTTCTCCAGCCAGGCGGTGTACCCGTCGACCGGCAGGCCCTCGTACGTGTCGTTGAAGTAGCGGTTGTCGAACGTGTAGCGCACCGGCAGCCGGGTGATGTTGGCCGCGGGCAGTTCCTTCGGGTCGGTCTGCCACTGCTTGGCGGTGTAGGCCTTCACGAACGCCTCGTAGAGCGGGCGCCCGATCAGCGAGATGGCCTTCTCCTCGAAGTTGGCCGCCTCGTGCCCGGCGATCTCGCTGGCCTGTTCGGCGATCAGGGCGCGAGCCTCGTCGGGGGTGAAGTACCGGCCGAAGAACTGCGAGACCAGCCCGAGGCCCATGGGGAACTGGTAGGCCTGGCCGTCGTGCATCGCGAAGACCCGGTGCTGGTAGCCGGTGAAGTCGGTGAACTGCCGCACGTAGTCCCACACCCGCTGGTTGGACGTGTGGAACAGGTGGGCCCCGTACTTGTGGACTTCGATACCGGTCTGCGGTTCGGCTTCCGAGTAGGCGTTACCGCCGATATGCGGGCGGCGTTCTATAACAAGGACACGCTTGCCCAGCTGCGTTGCCACGCGCTCGGCGATCGTCAGACCGAAGAAACCGGAACCGACGACGAATAAGTCGAAATGTCCGCTGGACTGGTCTGTAGCGACCCGGGGAGATAAGGACGTCATCGGCAGCCAGGGTATCCGACCGCGCCCCTGTGCCCCGAATTAGACAAAGGGCCCAGGTCGCAATTCGCTCACAATTCAATATCGTCACTCTAGACCCACGAGTCACAGCCTTAACATCGATCTCGTCGGTATTCATGGGCTTCTCAGCATCCGGTCCGGAACCGCCGATGAAGAAGCGGAGAGCACCCCACGTGCGATCCGAAGTGCAGTCCTTCGCTGCAAACATATTGAGGAGACTTCCGTGCCGAACCGCCGTCGACGCAAGCTCTCGACAGCCATGAGCGCAGTCGCCGCAGTGGCAGTCGCAAGTCCAGTCGCCCTAGTTGCCGTGTCGCAGCTTTCCCCCGCGCCGCAGGAGCGCGAGTTCACCCAGGCCGCGCTGGTCACCGACCTCCCGGGTGAACTGATGTCCGCACTGTCCCAGGGCCTGTCCCAGTTCGGCGTCAACCTGCCGCCGATGCCGTTTCTGAACAGCTCCACCCCGGCGCCGACCCTCGGCTCGCCGACCCTGACCTCACCCGGTCTGGCGTCGCCCGGTCTGACGTCGCCAGGTCTGACCGCCCCCGGCCTGACCGACCCCGGTCTTACGTCGCCCGGGCTCACCCCGCCCGGCCTCACGTCACCTGGGCTCACGTCACCTGGGCTCACGTCACCAGGGCTGACCTCCCCGGGCCTCACCTCGCCCGACGCCGCGCTGACCAGCCCCAACGGCCTGTCGCCGAGCTTGACCTCGCCGACGGCCGGCCTTCCGGGCGCACCCGGCGGGCTGACCAACCCGGCACTGACGCCGCCGACCGGCGGGCTCACCAACCCGGCACTGACGCCGGCGGGAGCCGTGCCGGGCGGGCTCACCACCACCCCCGCTGGACTGGGCGGTGGCCTGACCTCGCCGACGGGCCTCGACCCGGCGCTGTCCGGCGGCCTGGGCGCCCCGGGTGAGGTGCCGATCTCGGCTCCGATCGGGCTGGATCCCAGTGCGGGCACCTACCCGCTGCTGGGCGCCGACCCGTCGCTGGCCGCGATGCCCGCCACCGGCGGTGGCGGCGGCGGACTGTTCGGCGATCTGTCGAGTGCCGCCAACCAGCTCGGCGCCGGCCAGGCCATCGACCTGCTCAAGGGCATGGTGATGCCGGCAATCACCTCGGCGATGAAGGCCCCGGCGGCCGCGGTGCCGCCGCCCCCGGCCCCCGCGCCGCTCCCGTAAGACAAAGGCCCGGTTGAGAGAACGGCACCGCAGAAGCCATCTGGCTCTGCGGTGCCGTTGCCTGTGAAAGACACGCGCGGACCGTGTCGAATCATTCGTAACATCAGACTCATACGTAACATCAGTCCGTGCAGTCCCATCGTCCCGCGCCGTCGATTCTCTTCACCACGCTTGCGGCGACAGTCGTGATCGTGCCGTGGGCGATCTCCGGATCCGAGTTCGGCAAAGACCCCGACCCGTCCAGTACTGCACCGCAACTCACACAGCAACCGCTGAACAACCTCGCGGTCGGCGAGAGCATCCGCGAGGTCCATCAGGACACCCCGTTCTCGATGGTCGCGCTCACCTCACCGGACCTGCGCGGAACCTCCGCCCGGGTCCGGGCCCGTAAGGACGACGGCACCTGGGGCCCCTGGTACCAGGCGGAGAACCTCGACGGCGTCGGCGCCGACACCCCCGGACCGCGCGGCACCGAACCGGTGTTCGTCGGCCGCACCACCACCGTGCAGATCGCCGTCACCCGCGCGCCTCAGGCACCCGTACCGCCGCCCGGGAAGGCCGCGAAACCCGGGCCTGCCAAGCCGGCACTCGGTTATGTGCCCGCCAACGTCGAAGCACCCATCGGCCAGAACGTCACCGCGGTGCTGATCAGCCCGCCCCAGGCCCCCGTCGACGTCGGGCCACTCCCGACCGCCGCAATCAACCCCGGCCAGCCGCCGACCATCATCAGCCGCGCCCAATGGGGCGCCAACGAAGCGATGCGATGCGGAAACACCGTGTACGACAAGGGAATCCGGGCCGGCATCGTGCACCACACGGCGGGCAGCAACGACTACGCCCCCGAGGATTCGGCAGGCATCATCCGGTCGATCTACGAGTACCACACCCGTGAGCTGGGCTGGTGCGACATCGCCTACAACGCCATGGTCGACAAGTACGGGCAGGTGTTCGAGGGCCGCGCGGGCGGCATGGACAAGCCGGTCGAGGGATCCCACACCGGCGGTTTCAACATCGACACCTGGGGTGTGGCGATGCTGGGCGATTTCGACGTCGTGCCACCCACCGAGATCCAGGTGCGCAACACCGGCCGACTCCTGGGCTGGCGCCTCGGCCTCGATCACATCGACCCGCGCGGCACCGTCGTGCTCACCTCCGCCGGCGGATCGTTCACGCACTTCCCGCGCGGAGCCACCCCGACCCTGCCGACGATCTTCACCCACCGCGACGTCGGCATCACCGACTGCCCCGGCAACGCGGCGTATGCCCAGATGGACCGCATCCGCGACATCGCCGCCCGGTTCAACCAGCCACCCGGCCCCGCCGACCTGGCCGAACAGATGCGTGGCGGCGCGATCTACGCCCGATGGCAGGCCGAAGGCGGCGAGAACGGCCTGCTGGGCAATCCGACATCACCCGAGGCTGCCGGTGAAGGGGCCGCGCGTTACGCGACCTTCGAGCGCGGCGTCGTGTACTGGTCACCGGACAGCGGCGCCGAGCCGGTCACCGGCGCCATCTACGAGGCATGGGGAACGCTCGGCTTCGAGCGCGGAATCCTCGGCCTGCCCACCAGTTCCGAGATCCCCGAACCCCAGTGGATCGTGCAGAACTTCCAGCACGGCACGCTGAACTTCGACCGCGAGAAGGGCACGGTCACCCGCGTGGTCGACGGCGTGCCGGTGGAACTGCCGCCGCCGTCACCCGATCAGCAGCCGGTGCAACTGGAGCGCTTCACCCCGATCACCTGATCGCTCGGCGCGTCAGGACCACCAGCGTTCCAGTACGTGGGCCACACCGTCCTCGGCATTGGTCACGGTGATCTCGTCGGCCGCGTCCACCGCCTCGGGGTGCGCATTGCCCATCGCCACACCGCGCCCCGCCCAGCGCAGCATCGGTATGTCGTTGGGCATGTCGCCGAAGGTCACGATGTCGCCGGCGGTCAGCCCCAGCGGGGCCGCCAACTCCTCGACACCGGTGGCCTTGCTGATGCCCAGCGGCACCACCTCGATCAGGCCGTTGTTGGTCGAGTAGGTGATATCGCCCTGTAGACCAATGTGTTTGAGCAGTTCGGCGGCCATGTCGGCGCTGCGTGCGCCGGCCTTGCGGATGAGCAGCTTGACCGCGGGAGCACTGAGCAGATCCTCGACCGAAACCTCGGTGTTGTCCGGGTTGAGCCAGGCGTGTTCGTATCCCGGCGAGCTGACGAACTGCGGGGTCGCCGCGTCGTGCGCGGAGGAGCCCACCCGTTCCACAGCCAGCCCAACCCCGGGGATCACCCGCGTCGCGATCTCCGCGAGCTCGCCGAGCACGTCGGCCGACAGCGTGTGGGCCGAGACGATCCGATCGGTGGCCGGGTCGTAGATCACCGCGCCGTTGGCGCACACCGCCATCGGCGCCAGGCCGAGACCGTCGACCACCGGTGCGATCCAGCGTGGCGGGCGCCCGGTGGCCAGCACGAACGTCGCCCCCGCCTCGACCGCGGCCTGCACCGCCGCCCGGGTGCGCGGCGTGACCTTCTCGTCCTCGTCGAGCAGCGTTCCGTCCACGTCGGTGGCGATCAGCCCCGGCGCCCGCTCGGCGTTCATCAACTTCTCCCCGTCGCTTCGCTCGCCCTCTTGCGGGCACGTTCGGCCAATTCCGCCTCGTCCAGCCGTTTGGCCTGCGCAAGCGTCGGCGCGCTGCCACCGAGCCGTTTCGGAACCCAGTATGCCCCGGCCGGGGTGGGGTAGTCCTGCTGCGCCCGGCTCAGCAGGGCCGACATGGCGGCGCGCAGGGTGTCATCGATCCGGGCCACCGAACCCGTCGCCCGGATCGGTTCACCGACCGCGACGCTCACCGGAATCTTCTTGCGCCCCACCGCTTTCGGGTGATCCTTGGTCCAGATGCGCTGCGCACCCCAGACGATCAGCGGAATGATCGGCACTCCGGCCTCCACGGCCATGCGCGCCGCACCGGTCTTGAATTCCTTGAGCTCGAAGCTGCGACTGATCGTGGCCTCCGGATACACCCCGACCAACTCGCCGCGGCGCAACGCGTCCACCGCCGCGGCATAGGCACCCGCGCCTGCCCCGCGGTCCACCGGGATGGTCCCGGTGTGTTTGATCAGGTAGCCGACGGGCTGCACCCGCTCCATCTCCGCCTTGATCATGAACCGCATCCGGCGACCGCGTTCGCGCGCGGCCAGGGCCGCGGGCAAGAAGTCCACGTAGCTGGTGTGGTTGATGGCGATGACAGCACCGCCGGTGGCGGGCAGATTGTCCACCCCGCGGAAGGTGATCCGGGTTCCGGTGGCCCGCACCGCGAGCCCCGCGGCGATCTCCAAACTTCGGAAAACCGGTTCCATAGGCGGCTTACCCCGGAGCCCCGGTGGGTTCGATGGGTCCGGAAGGTCCGGCCTCGGCTCGCTTGGCCGCCTTCGCGGCCGCCTCGTCGGCATCCATCCGGTTGGCCTCGGCCAGCGTCGGCGCCGAACCGCCCAAGCGGTGCGGCACCCAGAACTCACCGGGCGGATACGGCCCGTAGGCGTCCTGCACCTGGGCGAGCAGGTGTTGCATGCGCGAATGCAGCAATGCGGTGAGTTCGGCCGCGGGCAGCGTCGGCTGGATGGCCTCGCCCACCGCGATCGAGATCGGCACCTTGGGCCGGTACAGGTTCTTCGGGTGCCCCTTGGTCCAGATGCGCTGCGCACCCCACACGATGTGCGGCACGATCGGCACGCCGGCCTCGATCGCCATCCGCGCCGCGCCGGACTTGAAGTCCTTGATCTCGAAGCTGCGGCTGATGGTCGCTTCCGGGTACACGCCGACCAGCTCACCGGCCTTGAGGTAGTCGACGGCGGCCTCGAACGAGGCGGCCCCGCTGTCGCGATCCACCTCGATGTGGCGCAGGCTGCGCATGATCGGCCCGGTGATCTTGTTGTCGAAGACTTCCTTCTTTGCCATGAACCGCACCTTGCGACCCCGCTTCTGCAGGTAGGCAGGCAAGCCGGCAAAGGTGAAGTCGAAGTAGCTGGTGTGGTTTATGGCCACCACCGCACCACCGGTGACCGGGATGTTCTCCACCCCGGTCACGTTGAACTTCAGCCCCTGCAGACGCCAGGCAGCCCGAGCGATTTGTATGACAGTCCCGTACACCGGTTCCACGTAGCCAGCCTAATCCCAGCCCGGATCGGCGCATCACCCAACTCGGGCTAGGCTGGGCGGGCATCGAAATACTCCATCGAAAGGCTGTTTGTGCAGGTCACCAGCGTCGGGCATGCCGGCTTCCTGATCGAGACCAAGGCTGGCAGCATTCTTTGCGACCCCTGGGTCAACCCCGCGTATTTCGCCTCATGGGTCCCGTTCCCCGACAACAGCACGTTGGACTGGACGGCTCTCGGGGACGTCGACTACCTCTACGTGTCGCATCTGCACAAAGACCACTTCGACCCGGAGAACCTGCGCCGCCACGTCAACAAGGACGCGGTCGTGCTGCTGCCCGACTTCCCCGTGCCCGACCTGCAACGCGAACTGCAGAAGCTGGGCTTCCACCGGTTCTTCGAGACCACCGACTCGGTCAAGCACACCGTCAGCGGCCCCAAGGGCGACCTGGATGTGATGATCATCGCGCTGCGCGCACCGGCCGACGGCCCGATCGGCGATTCAGGCCTGGTGGTCGACGACGGTGAGACCGTCGTCTTCAACATGAACGACGCTCGCCCCGTCGATCTGGAGATGTTGCACACGGACTTCGGCCAGATCGACGTGCACATGCTGCAGTACTCGGGGGCCATCTGGTACCCGATGGTCTACGACATGCCCGCCCGCGCCAAAGAGGCCTTCGGCATCCAGAAGCGGCAGCGCCAGATGGACCGATGCCGCCAGTACATCGCGCAGGTCGGAGCGACCTGGGTGATCCCCTCGGCCGGGCCGCCGTGCTTCCTGGATCCCGAACTTCGCGATCTCAACGACGACCAAGGCGATCCGGCCAACATCTTCCCCGACCAGGTGGTGTTCCTAGATCAGATGCAGCGCCACGGCCATGACGGCGGCCTGCTGATGATCCCCGGTAGCACAGCCGATTTCACCGGATCGCAACTCAATTCGCTGACCCACCCGGTCGAGGATCCGGAAACGATCTTCACCACCGGCAAGGCCGCCTACATCGAGGACTTCGCCCAGCGGATGGCCCCGGTGCTGGCCGCGGAAAAGGCGTCATGGGCACCCGCGGCCGGGGAACCCCTGCTGCCCGGCCTGCGCGCGCTGTTCGAGCCGATCATGAGCCAGACCGACCAGATCTGCGACGGCATCGGCTATCCGGTGGAGCTGCGCCTGTCCGGACCCGAGCACAGCGAGACCGTGGTACTGGATTTCCCGAAACGTCTTGTGCGCGAACCGATCGCGGATGAGAAGTTCCGCTACGGGTTCGCGATCCCGCCCGAGCTGGTGCGCACCGTGCTGCGCGACAACGAGCCGGACTGGGTCAACACCATCTTCCTGTCGACCCGGTTCAAGGCCTGGCGCGTGGGCGGCTACAACGAGTACCTGTACACGTTCTTCAAGTGCCTGACCGATGAGCGCATCGCCTACGCCGACGGCTGGTTCGCCGAAGCCCACGACGATTCCTCGTCGATCACCCTGGATGGCTTCCAGATCCAGCGCCGGTGTCCGCACCTGAAGGCCGACCTGTCGAAATTCGGTGTGGTCGAAGGGAAGACCCTCACCTGCAATCTGCACGGCTGGCAGTGGAACCTGGAGACCGGCAAGTGCCTGACCACCAAGGGGCACGAGCTTCGGTGCGCACGCGAGGAGCAGAAAGCGCCGGGCAGCAAGTCATGAACGCGCCGCGCCAGTACTACGACGACGGCCTGATCCAGTTGGATCGCGAGGCGATCACGTTGCGGCGCTACCACTTCCCGTCGGGAACGTCCAAGGTGATCCCGTTGCGCGACATCCGCTCGTACAAGGCCGAGTCACTCGGACTGTGGATGCAGCGCTTCCGGCTGTGGGGCAGCACCGACCTGCGCCGCTGGCTGCCTTTGGACGTGCACCGGCCCCTGCGGTCGACGCTGATCACCCTCGACGTGCCGGGCACCTACCCCAAACCGGCGTTCACCCCGGCCCGCCCGGACGAGTTCGTGGCCAGCCTGGACGAGCTGCTCGGCCGCTAGCGGGCCGAGACCACCTGCCGCAGTTCCGAAGCCGCACTCGATGCGCTGTCGTAGACGCGAACGATCGCCTCGTCCCCCGGCTTGAGGTAGGTCGACTCGCCCAGCGGGGTGTACCGGGTGGCCCCGATACCGATCAGCACGTTCTCGGGATGGCCGCTGGCCACCATCAGGGCGCCGACGTCCTCCAACGGCGTATCAGCCGAACCCTTCTGGTTGGCCAGCCGTTCGACGATCCAGTCCAGCAGCACCTCGCCGTAGTACGAGTAGCCCACCAGCGGTGAATCCACGCCGTACGCGTGCTGCTGACCGCCGTCCTGGCTCAGGTAGCAGACCAGCCGCATGGTGGCGGTCGGGCCGTCCGGGGTGAGGTCACTGATCTCGAAGAATTGCGGCGCAACACCTTTGGACGCCGCGCCCCAGTTCTTCTTGTAGCTGATCTTCGGTGCGCCCGGCCTGCGGATCGAACAGTCGTTGAAGGCGCCGAGAGCGAACGGCTCCAGCCGCGCCACCGTGTCGCCGTTCCACACCACCCGGCAGGCCACGCCGACCTCGGGCTCGATCTGCAGGTTCAGTGGGCCCTGGAATTCGGGGCTCTCGCCGACGTCAGGAATCAGGATGGCATCGCTGGACAGGGGGAACTCACCGAGAAAGTCGTCCCGGCCGGGCGCGTACCACGGGAAGATGCCTTTGGGCGCATACCCTTCGGTAACAACCTTGACGAAATCCCCGGCCTCCCCTGCCTGTTCGAGATGGCCCGCGAAGTTGCCGGCCACACCGAAGCCGAACCAGTTGCGCACTTCGCCCAGGTCGATATCGATCATGGCTGCAACCCTACTGTGGCCATGACAAGCGGGATACAAGTCGCACTTAAGTCGCCGGCTGCAGGCTGTGCTCTCCAGACTTCCGATCCACCCACCGGGGATCGGCACAGACCGAGGAGATCTGCCGTGCCAACCACCGTCACCGTCGCACCCCGTAGCGCAGGCGATCCCGAACCGGACCTGCTGGGCATCACCGTGGCGCACCGCGCCATGCTGGCGGACCTGCGCCGCCTCACCGATCTGGCCATCGCGGTGCGCGACCGCGACGTGATCTGCACACCACACCGGGCCCGCGCCATCTCGCGGTACGTGGAGCTGCTGTGTGACTCCGTCCATCACCACCACACCACCGAGGACGACGTCCTGTGGCCCGTGATCCAGGCCAGCGGGGGCAGCCATCTCGACCTGAGCGAACTGACCGAGGACCACGCCGCCCTGGACCCGCGGCTGGACCAGTTGCGGGCCCGGGCGGCGTCCCTGCGGCTGTCGATGGGCGATCGCCAGGTCGCGAGCCTGATGGTCATCGAGCTTGCCGAACTGTCGGCCCTGCTCACCGAGCACATCGAGGAAGAGGAACGTGACGTGTTCCCCCTCATCACCGAGCACGTGTCGGTGGCGGACTGGGCGACCGTGGAGGCCGCCGCCCGGTCAGGCGGCCGGTTGTGGTTCGAGGGCCCACGCTCGCTGGCCGTGATGACCGACGACGAGCGCGCACAACTGACCGCAGGGATCGGTCTACGGATCATCCTCGGCGTCGTCGGGCTGCGGTACCGGCGGCTGGAGCGGGCGGTCTTCGGGACGGCAATCCCCCGCGAGATCGAGATCGTTCAAGAGGTCCCGCAAGACGAGGGCGACGAAACGCCCGACGTCAGTCGATGAAGATCTGCGCCTCGGCGGCCAGCCGGTCCCGCAGCACCGAAGCCGCCTCACGGTAGCCACGCGCCTCGTCGGGCCGGCCCAGCGCGTCGGCAGCGGCGGCGAGCGCCTCGTCGACCGGACCCACCATCAACCCGTCGACGCCGAGCCCCGCGATCCGGCCCGAGTACGAACCGAGGTCGGCCGCCCGGACCCGGGCCTCCTCCAGGTCGCCCAGCGCCACAGCCGCATTGACGCGCAGCACGGTGAACGGGAGCCAGAAGTAAGCCCGCTCGATCGGCTGACGATCTCGCCACAGCTCACGCGCCTCGGCCTCGCGGCCTTGAGCGATCAGCGCCAGCACCGCGGCGTCCAGTGCGGCCACCGACACCTCGCGGTAGAAGAACACCAGCTCGTCGGCCAGCAGACCCAGGTCCCCGAGGCAGAACTCGCCCGTCACCCGGCCCACCATCGCCAGCTTGGCCCCGTTGGCGGCGCCGTTCTCCACCATCCGCGCCGCCAGGTCGGTGTAGGCGCTGACCGCCTCCTCCAGGCGCCCCGCCAGCAGGTACATCCGGGCCCGGAACAGACCCAGCACGCCGAGCAGGTGGACGAGCTGCCCGGTGCCGGCCCGGGCCACCGCGACGTCGACGTGCCGTTTGGCCGTCACCAGATCGGACCGGTGACCCGCGGCCAGCGAGAGCAGCCAGTGCGCCACCGCCTGATAGTCGGCCTGCTCGGTGGCCTCGGCGGTCCGCAGCAGTTCGGCGGCGGTCGAGTCACGTTCGGCATCGAGGTCGGGCCCCAGCGCGCAGTAGGCCCGGACGTTGAGCGCGGTGCACAGCAGCCGGCCCGACGATCCCGGGTCCTCGGCATAGGCACGTCGCGCCAACTCGAGCAGTTCCGTGCTGGCGGCCAATGCCCCGTCCGGGTCGGTGCCCTCCAGTTCCACGTACAGCGCCTTGAGCAGCCGGATCCGGTCGGCCACCGGCATTTCGGCCACCCGGCCGGTTTCGCCGCCGGCCAGCACCTGGCGCAGCAGCCCGATCATCTGGCTGTCGGATTCGTCGTATTCGCGGTCCCGCCACACCAACGGGGTGTCCCACGCGGTGAGCACGCGCACCGTCAGGTCGTCTCGCGACTTTCCGGTCAGCAGTTGCAGCGCGGCCTTCATCTCGATGCGCGCCGCGACGGCGTCGCCGGACTGAGCCAGCGCGGAGATCAGCCCGCAGCGGGCCTCGGTCTGACCCTCCAGACCGTCGACGACGGGCAGCAGCCTGCGGCCGGCCGCCAGCTCCAGCATCTGCACGGCGGCACGCCACTGCCGGGCGGCTTCTGCGTGGGCACCGACCGAATCGGCCTCACGGGCCGCATCTGTCGCGAAAGCCGCAGCAGCCAAGGATGTCTCGGCGGTGGCCGCGGCGACGGCGTGGTGTGCCAGGGCGGCCGGGTCGACCGATCGCCCCGGTGCGCGGAGCAGTTCCAGCGCGGCCGCATGCAACCGGGACCGGCGCAGTTTCGAGGTGTCCTCGTAGAGGGTGTCGCGCACCAGCGCGTGGGCGAACCGCAATCGGCCGGGCTCGGGCTCGTCCAACAGGCCGAGCAGGACGGCCGGCTCCAGCGCGTCGAGCAGGTCGTCCGGGTCGCTTCGGCCCAGTTCGGACAGCAGGTCGACATCGATGTCACGTCCCAGCACGGCGGCCTGGCGCAGCGCGGTGACGGTCTGGCCGGGCAGCCGGGCCAGCCGGCGCCGCAGCACATCTCGGACCCCGACCGGCACCGATGCCCACACCGCGTCGGGCCCTTCGGCCGCCATCAGCCGGGCCAGCTCCCGGACGAACAGCGGATTGCCGCCGGTCCGCTCGCGCAACAACCGCAGGGCCTCACCGCTGGCGGCGGTCATCCCGCAGTCGGCGGCCAGCGCGGCGGTGGCGGCGGCGTCCAGCCCGCCGAGAATCAGGTGCGCCGCGGTGTGCACCGTCAGCGCCGCCCGGGCGACCTCCAGCTCGCCTCGATCCTCCGAGGGCCGGTAGGTGCCGATCACGAGCACCGGAAGATCCTTGATCCGGTCGGCCACCAGGCGCAGCAGCTCCAACGTCAGGCCGTCGGTGCGGTGCAGGTCATCGAGGACGACGGCCAGTGGCTGGTCCGCGGCGACCGCGCTCAGGACATCGGCCACCGCGTGCCCCAACCAGAACGTGCCCGGCTCGGCCGAGGCCACGTCGTGCAGCAACGGAGCCAGCACCTGCCTGTCGTCGGCCGGGGCACCGGCTTTCAGAAGTTCCCGCAGCACCTCGGTCCACGCCCAGCCCGCCGGTGCGCCGTGCACCTCCGGGGAGCGGCCGTGCACCGTCCGCCAGCCCGCCGCGCGCAACCGGCTGGTCGCGGCGGCTGCCAGCGTGGTCTTGCCGGAGCCCGCCTCTCCCGCGATCCACAGCACGGCGCTGCCGCCCGCGACGACCGCGCGCGCGGCGTTGTCGATCTCCGCGAATTCCTCGGTGCGGCCGTAGGCGGCGGCCTCGACCCGATCGGGTGACGCGACCTCCGGTATCGCCGGCTGCAACAGCGGCCGGGACGGTTCCAGGTGGTCGGCCTGCCGCAAGATGTCGCGCTCGAGGTCCCGCAGCGCCCGGCCGGGTTCCAGACCGAGCTGGTCGACCAGGTGATCGCGGGTGCGCCGCAACACGTCCAGCGCGTCGGTCTGCCGCCCGGTCCGATACAGCGCGGTGGCCAGTACGGCGGCCGCTCCCTCCCGGCCCGGACGCTCGCGGACGTGCCGTTCCAGTGCGGCGACGGCGGTGCTGTACCGGCCGAGCTCGACCTGCGCGGCGGCCTGCGCCTCCACCGCACTCAGCCGCAGTTCGGTCAGCCGGGCCACCTCCGGCGCCGCCCACAACGCGTCACCGGCGCCTGCGAACGGATCCCCCGACCAACCGGACAGCGCTTCTTCGAGGAGACGCACCCGCTGCTGCGGATCCGATTCCTCATACGCCGCAGTGACTTTGGCTTCGAACTGCCAGGAGTCGACGGCATCGACCGGCAGCCGGAGGCAGTATCCGGGTGCGGCACTGACCAGGATGCGGGCCGGCGCGCGACGCTCCCGCCCCGGCTCCAGCGCACGCCTCAGATGCGAGACATAAACCTGGAGAGCCGACAACGCCTTGGGTGGCGGCTCGCCCTCCCACAGGTCGTCGATCAGCCGGTCGACGGACACGGTGTGCCCATGTGCGGCCACCAGCCGGGCCAGCAACGCCCGCTGCAGCCGGGCCCCGAGATCCACCGGATCGTCACCGACCCAAGCCTGTACCGGGCCCAGCACCCTCACCCGCACCAGCGGGTCATCCCCCGTCATCGTCCGCAGTACTACTGGGCCACGGGTGGTTACTTACCGGGCTCCAGCACCGCGGTGCCGACGAACGGCACCAGGGCGTCCGGGACCCGCACGCTGCCGTCGGGTTGCTGGTGGTTCTCCAGGATCGCCACCAGCCAGCGGGTGGTGCCGAGCGTGCCGTTGAGGGTCGCGGCGATCTGCGGCTTGCCGTTCTCGTCGCGGTAACGCGTGGCCAGCCGCCTGGCCTGGAACGTCGTGCAGTTCGAGGTCGAGGTGAGCTCCCGGTAGGTCTGCTGGGTGGGCACCCACGCCTCGCAGTCGTACTTGCGCGCCGCCGACGAGCCCAGATCGCCTGCGGCGACATCAATCACCCGGTAGGGCACCTCGATGGCCGCCAGCATCTCGCGCTGCCAGCCCAACAGCTTCTGATGCTCGGCGACCGCTTCTTCGGGCTTGCAGTAGATGAATCCCTCGACCTTGTCGAACTGGTGCACCCGGATGATGCCGCGGGTGTCCTTGCCGTAGCTGCCCGCCTCGCGCCGGAAGCACGACGACCAGCCCGCATACCGCTTGGGGCCCGCGGAAAGGTCGAGGATCTCGTTGGAGTGGTAGCCCGCCAGCGGCACCTCCGAGGTACCGACCAGGTACAGGTCGTCGGCCTCCAACCGGTAGATCTCGTCGGCGTGCGCACCGAGGAATCCGGTGCCCGCCATGACTTCCGGGCGCACCAGCACCGGCGGGATCATCAGCGTGAACCCGTTCCGCACCGCCACCTGGGTGGCCAGCTGCAGCAGGCCCAGCTGCAGCAGGGCGCCGGCACCGGTGAGGAAGTAGAAGCGCGAACCCGACACCTTGGCGCCGCGTTCCATGTCGATCAGCCCGAGCGTCTCACCCAATTCGAGGTGGTCCTTGGGATTCTCGATCGCCCGCGGCTCGCCGACGGTGTCGAGCACCACGAAGTCGTCCTCGCCGCCGGCCGGCACGCCGTCGATGATCACGTTGCCGATCGCCATGTGGGCGGCGGTGAAGGCGCTCTCGGCCTCGGCCTGCGCGGCCTCGGCGGCCTTGACCTGCTCGGCCAGGTCCTTGGCCTGCTGCAGCAGGGCCGGACGCTCCTCGGGTGTCGCCTTGCCCACCAGCTTGCTGGCGGCCTTCTGATCGGCGCGCAGGTTGTCGGCCGCCGAGATCGCGGCCCGCCGCGCCGTATCGGCCTGCAACAGCGCGTCGACGCGCGCCGGGTCCTCTCCGCGAGCCCGTTGCGACGCACGGACGGTGTCGGGATTGTCGCGCAGCAGCTTGAGGTCGATCACGGGCGCAACCCTACTTTTTGAAGTGCGGCGACGTACATCTGAGGTGGTCGATCGAAGTGCGGGAAGTGGCGGCGACCTGGTTCCCGCCGCCGCCGGGCACAACCTCGCAACATTACAACCGCATCACTTGTCACAGAGGCTGACACGCCTGTCACAATGGAGGGCAATGTTGGAAGCACCCGAGCACCCCGAGCACCCCGAGAGCGGGGGCCTGCTCGACGCACCTCTGCAGGACGAACAACCCGCCAAGGAACCGTGGTGGCAGAGTCTGGCGGCCGCGTCGACGCGGCGTGCGTTGTTGTTGACCGCGCTCGGCGCACTGCTCATCGCCGGCCTGATCACCGCGCTGCCCCGGAGCGAAGGGGCCAACTCCGGACCGGGCGCCATCGCCCTGGGTCCCCGCGGTAACGACACGTTCAATCACGTCAAGCGTGGCGACTGCCTGAACTGGCCCGGCCGCAACCCCGACGCCGCGCACATCGTCGACTGCAAGGACGGCCACCGTTTCGAGGTCGCCCAGTCCGTCGACATGCGCACGTTCCCCGGCAGCGAGTACGGGCCGGGTGCACCGCCACCGACGGTGGATCGGATCAAGCAGATCAGCCAGGAGCAGTGCACCCCGTCGGTGCGCGGCTACCTCGGTCCGAAGTACGACCCGAACGGCAAATACACCATCGGCCTGCTCTGGTCCGGCGAGAAGGCCTGGAAGCAGTCCGGCGAGCGGCGCATGCTGTGCGGCCTGCAGTTGCTCGGCCCGGGCGACAGCCAGCTGGAATCCGCGGGCAAGGTGTCCGACGTCGATCAGTCCAAGGTGTGGGCCGCGGGCACCTGCCTCGGTATCGACGCCGCCACCAACCAGCCCACCGACGTCCCGGTCGACTGCGCGGCGCCGCACGCGATGGAGGTCACCGGAGCGGTCGACCTCGCCGAGAAGTTCCCCGGCGGGCTGCCGGCCGAGGGCGACCAGGACAACTTCATCAAGGACGCGTGCACCGCCCAGACCGATTCGTATCTGGCCCCGGTCCAATTGCGCAGCACCACACTGGCACTGAGCTACAGCACGATCTCGCTGCCCAGCTGGTCGGCCGGCAGCCACCAGGTGTCGTGCAGCATCGGCGCCACGCTGGGCAACGGCGGCTGGTCGACGCTGGTCAACAGCGCCAAGGGACCGTTGATGATCAACGGCCAGCCCCCGGTCGCACCGCCCGACATCCCGGAGGAGCGGCTCAACATGGAGCCCATCCCGATGCCGGATGTGGACGAGCCGTCGTCGTCTTCTTCGAGTTCCTCCGGGTCGTCGTCCTCGTCGGGCTCCTCGGGATCGGGCTCATCGGGTTCGTCGGGCTCGAGTTCGTCGTCGGGCTCGTCCGGATCCTCGGGATCCTCGGGATCCTCTGGTTCGTCGAGTTCGTCGGGCGGCCAGCACCTGCCTCAGGCCGCGACCACAGCGGCGCCGGCTCCCACACAGGCCAACACGTTCAACCCGCCGCCGCCCGAACAGGCTCCGGCACCGGCTCCCGATGGCGGCGCGCCGCCCGCCGGCGCGCCGCCCGCCGGCCCGCCGCCGGGTGAGCCGGTCCCCGTACCGCCGGGACCGTAACCCGTGCCGGTGCGGATGAGCTCGCAGCGTTTCGACGAGTTGGTATCCGACGCACTCGACCTGATCCCGCCGCAGTTGGCGGCAGCGATCGACAACGTGGTGATCCTGGTCGAGGATCGCGACCCCGACGAGCCCGACATCCTGGGCCTGTACCGGGGAATCGCGCTGACCGAGCGGGATTCCTGGTACGCCGGGTCGTTGCCGGACACCATCACGATCTACCGCGAAGCCCTGCTGGACTTCTGTGACAGTGAGGCCGACGTGGTCGACGAGGTGGCGATCACCGTGATCCACGAGATCGCGCACCATTTCGGGATCGATGACGAGCGGCTCCACGAACTTGGCTGGGGATGAGCCGCTTGCGCGAAGACAACTAGCTGGGGCTAGGTCACCAGGCGCGGCAACCACGTTTTGTCGGTCCACAGTGCTATCAACGGGCTATGACCATCCAGTGCCGGGAGTGCGCGGCCGGTCTGGAGCATTGCCACGGCACCGTGATCCACCACGTCCGGTACCGCACGGAATGCACCGACGACGCCTGCACCACCCCCGAAGCAGCGCACACGTTCAGCCTCGACTGTGAGGCGGTCGGCTGCCAGTGTGCGCATGAGAACGCTCTCTCGAGCCGGCGGTACGCCTAGCCCATCGGGTCGGTTTCGGACGTCACCGCGTCCGCGACCGGTGTCGCGGCGGGCTCCGGATAGAACGGCGGAGTCACCGCCGCCCACTGCACACAACTCCAGCGCCCATCGGTGATCGGCGCCAGCACAATCGATTCGGTGTTGGCCAGGTGATGGTCGAGGGCGAAGCTGCCGTCGACGCCGGCCAGCACGGCAGCCACCAACCGGATCGCGGCGCCATGGCTCACCAGCACGATGTCGCTGTGGAAGTCCTGGTCGTCGAGGTAGCGCAACCGAAGATCGGTGAGCACCGGCACGTACCGGCCCAGGACCGCCTCTGCGCTCTCGCCGCCGGGCATCGGCACGTCCAGTTCGCCGAGGTGCCAGCGCTCGTAGATCCGGTTGAACTCGGCAACGGCGTCGTCGTCGCTGCGGTCCTCCAGTTCACCGACCTGAACTTCGTGGACCCCTTCGAATTCGAATGGGACAAGTCCGGTTTCGGTGCCGATTCCGGCAGCGGTCTGCGCTGCGCGCCGGGCCACGGAATGGGCCAGGATCGACGGACGCTGACCGAGCGTGCCGGCGAACCGCCGGGCCTGGTCATGGCCGAGGTCGGTCAGCTCGGCACCGGGCGGCCGGGTGTCCAGACGCCGGGCTACGTTGCCGTGAGACTGACCGTGGCGGACGAGTATCAGCCGTCCGCTCATGAGCCGCCCGTCCCGTTACGCAAGCCCGTCAACCACCGCGTGGCCTCGTCCAGCCGCGGCGGGGGCGCACCCGCGCTCGCTCCGGTCGGCCATGAACCCAGATATCGCACATCAGTACAACGTCGGTGCAGCGCTTTGAGTGCCTCGGCCACCGAATCGTCATCGATGTGTCCCACGCAGTCCAGGAAGAACATGTACGTGCCCAGCTCGGTTCTGGTGGGCCGGGATTCGATCCGGGTGAGGTCGATGTCGCGGATCGAGAATTCCGTCATCGCCGTGACCAGCGCGCCCGGGACGTTGTCCAGGCGCAGCACCACCGAGGTGCGGTCGGCTCCGGTGGCCGCCGGTGGTACGCCGGGCGGGCCGGCCAGGACGAAGCGGGTTCGCGCGTTGGCCTCGTCGACGACGTCGGCGGCCAGGATGTCGAGGCCGCAACGCTCGGCGGCGAGCCGGGTGCTCACCCCGGCGTCGGCGTGGCCCCCGGCGACCTCGTGGGCGGCCGCGGCGTTGGAGGTGGCGGGCACGATCTCCGCGTCGGGCAGGTTGGCGGCCAGCCATCGGCGCACCTGCGCGAGGGCCACCGGGAATGCGGCCACGGTCTGTACCGGCCCGGTGTGCCCGGGGCGGGTGACGATCGTGAAGGCGACGTCGAGGGTCAGCTCGGCGTAGATCTGCAGCGGTTTGCCGACCGCCAGGCTGTCCAGCGTGGGAAGCACCGATCCCTCGATCGAGTTCTCGATCGGCACGCAGGCGTAGTCGGCCCGGCCGTCCCGGACCGCGGCCAGTGCACCGGGGGTGCTGTCGGTCAGGACAGGGGTGAAGCGGTCCTTGCCCTCACCGGTCGCCGGCTGCAGGTCCGGCACCATCTCGTGGGCCACCATCTGCAGTAACGCCACTTCGGTAAAGGTTCCCTCCGGCCCGAGGTAGGCGATGCGCGGCACGTCCCAACCCTATCGGGTCGACGGGCGGGCTACGGGTCGATGACGGTCCGGCCGGTGTTTCACGAAAGCCTTGCCCGCACCGCACCGCGCAGTTAAGTTAGGCTTACCTCACCTAAAGACCTCACCTAGTTTCGAAGGCGGCGAGATGGCCATAGCGACACCGACGACAGCCGAGCGGATCCGCAGTGCATGCGCGCGAGGCGGCGGCGCCATGCTCGCGGTCGAGGGCATCGAGCCGGTCGCCTCGCCCGTTCATCACCTGCTCGACGACGGGTCCTTCGCGATCACGGTCCCCGAGAACAGCCCGCTGGCCGGCATGGCGATGTCAGCAGGCTCGGCCGGTGTCCAGGCCGTATTGGAGATGACCGACTACGCCCCGCTGCCGCTGCGCGAGCCGGTGCGCTCCCTGGTGTGGATCCGCGGCCGCCTGCAGCACGTGCCGTCGTCGGAGGTCGCCGCCCTGCTCGATCTGGTCGCCACCGAGAATCCGGATCCGGCCCTGCTGCAGGTCAACTCCAGCGCCGGGTCGCATGCCGGACAGGATGACGACAACCACATGCTGATGCGCCTGGAGATCGAGTCGGTGGTGGTGGCCGATTCCACGGGTGCCGAGTCGGTCGGCCTGGGCGCCCTGCTGCAGGCCCGCCCCGATCCGTTCTGCGCGATGGAATCCGGCTGGTTGCAACACATGGAGTCCTCCCACCGCGACGTGGTGGAACGCCTGGCGACCCGGCTGCCGATGACCCTGCGCCAGGGCCGGGTCCGCCCGCTGGGGCTGGACCGCTACGGCGTGCAGCTGCGGGTGGAGAACGAACACGGCGACCACGACGTGCGGTTGCCGTTCCCCAAGCCGGTCGACGACGTCACCGGACTGAGCCAGGCCATCCGCGTCCTGATGGGCTGCCCGTTCCTCAACGGCCTGCGCGCGCGCCGGATCTGACCCGCACGATCTTCCCCGCGGCCCGGGCGCCGCTACCGTAGCTTCGGTGACGACTTCGGCTACCGGGCCCGACGAGCAGCTCGAGCCGCAGCGTCGCACGCTCAAGATCGAGATCGCCGTCGTGCTGGCGGTGACGTTCGGGCTCAGCGCCTACACCGCGGGGCTGCGGCTCATCGAAGCGGTGCTGCTCGGGCTGTCCGGGCAGACCGTCGCCCTCAACCCGAAGCGCTCCCCGTTCGACCTGATCGACCTCGGCCTGCACCTGGCCGTGGTCCTGCAGCTGCTGGCCTGGGGCGCGTTGGCCCTCTACCTGTTGTGGCGCAGCGGTTTCGGTCCATCCGCGATCGGGCTGTCGCGCCCGCAATGGCGTGCCGACGGTTTGGGTGGGCTCGGCCTGGCCCTGCTGATCGGTCTGCCCGGCCTCGGCTTCTACGTGCTGGCCCGAGTGCTGGGCCTGAGCGCCGATGTCGAACCGGCCGAGCTGTACGACACGTGGTGGCGCATCCCGATGCTGCTCGGCGTGGCGTTCGCCAACGGTTGGGCCGAAGAGATCATCGTGGTGGGGTTCCTGCTGACCCGGCTGCGCCAGCTCGACGTCAGCCCCGGGCGGGCACTGGTGATCTCCAGCCTGCTGCGCGGCGCATATCACCTGTACCAGGGCTACAGCGCGGGTCTCGGCAACGTGGTGATGGGCCTGGTGTTCGGCTACGCATGGCAGCGCACCGGGCGGCTGTGGCCGCTGATCATCGCCCACACCCTGATCGACGCGGTGGCATTCGTCGGCTACGCGCTCGTGGCGGATCATCTGAGCTGGCTGCGATAGCGCATCGGCCACGTACATTTCTGCTGTGGACGACTTCACCGCCTCAGGGGGACCTCCCGACCCGCGCTCGCGGCGTCCGGGACCGCGCCGCCGTGACGCCGAGCCGTCCCAGGTGATCCGGCGGGACCCGAACCAGCGCCCGGCCTGGCCGCCGAATCCGCCCACACCGCCCCGGCGACAGCCCCTGCCACCCAGACAGGCCCCGCCACCCAGACAGCCCCCGAGGCAGCCCCCACCGAGGTCGGCTCCCCCACCACCCCCACCGCGGCCGCGGCCTCAGCCGGCGGCGGCGCGACCGCCCGCACCGACGCCGGTACGCAAACCCCGGCGCCGGCGGCACTGGGGCCGTCGGGTGTCGGCGATGCTCCTCGTCTTCGTGCTGGCGGTCGTGCTGGCGGTGATCGGCGGCGGCTTCTGGATCGACTCGTCGCTGCACCGCATCCCGGCCCTCGCCGACTACCCCGAGCGCCCCGCCGCGGCCCAGGGCACCACCTGGCTGCTGGTCGGATCGGACAGCCGCCAGAACCTCAGTCCCGAGCAGCAGGCCGATCTCGCCACCGGCGGGGACATCGGCAACGGCCGCACCGACACCATCCTGTTGGTGCACATCCCCGGGATCGGCTCGGGCAACCCGGCCACCATGGTCTCGATACCCCGCGATTCCTATCTGCCGATCCCTGGCTACGGCGAGGACAAGGTCAACGCGGCGTTCTCACTGGGCGGGGCGCCGCTGCTGGCCCAGACCGTCGAACTCGCGACCGGCCTGCACCTCGACCACTACGCCGAGATCGGCTTCGACGGTTTCGCCGCACTCGTCGACGCCGTCGGCGGGGTGACGATGTGCCCGGCCGAACCGATCAGCGACCCGCTCGCCGGGATCGACCTGCCTGCGGGCTGCCAGGAGCTCGACGGCCGTAGCGCGCTCGGTTACGTCCGCACCCGCGCGACGCCGCGCGCCGACCTGGACCGCATGATCCACCAGCGGGCATTCATGTCCGCGCTGCTGCACCGGGCCACCAGCCCGGAGGTGCTGCTCAACCCGTTGCGCTGGCAGCCGATGGCCCGCGCGGCCACCGACTCGGTGGCGGTCGACGAGGACGCTCACGTCTGGGACCTCGGGCGGCTGGCCTGGGCGATGCACGGCGACGACCTGGTCACCACGACGGTGCCGATCGGCGAGTTCACCGGCAGCGATTCGGGTGCGGTCGTCGTGTGGGACAGCGACGCGGCCGGCCGCCTGTTCACCGCACTGGCCAACGACTCAGCCGTCCCGGCCGATGTCATCGAAAAGCCCGAACCTTAAGCTTAGGCAAAGCTAAATAAGGCGATAGCAAATTCTCAGCAGCAAATGTAATGCGCGCCACACCAAAGCCCGGCGACTAAGGTAAAGCTGACCTCAATGAGGTCAACCTTCGATGACAATGCGCCCTGACCTGCTATATCCTCGCAATCATGACGACGACCAGTGAACTCGACACGAAATTCCACGCACTTATCTCCGACCAGATCCGCAGCGAGTTCACCGCGTCTCAGCAATACATCGCAATTGCGGTTTATTTCGACGGCGCCGACCTGCCGCAGCTCGCCAAGCACTTCTATGCCCAAGCGGTCGAAGAGCGCAACCACGCCATGATGCTGGTCCAGTACCTGCTCGATCGGGATATCGACGTCGAGATCCCCGGTGTCGACGCGGTGTGCAACCGCTTCGATGCTCCCCGCGACGCGCTCGCACTGGCACTCAGCCAGGAGCGCACCGTCACCGAGCAGATCAGCCGGCTCGCCAGTGTGGCCCGCGAGGAGGGCGACTACCTCGGCGAGCAGTTCATGCAGTGGTTCCTCAAGGAGCAGATCGAAGAGGTTTCGTCGATGGCGACGCTGGTGCGCATCGCCGACCGCGCCGGCGCCAACCTGTTCCACATCGAGGATTTCGTGGCCCGCGAACTCGCCGGCGGTGCCGGTCCGGACACCAGCGCGCCGAAGGCCGCCGGCGGCAATCTCTGACTCTCAGTCCCGGCCCGCACCGGTCAGGCCGTTCTGCAGCCAACTCTTGGTGCGGCCGGGATGGTTGGTGGCCACCCACCCGACGCCGATGTCCCGGCAGAACTGGACATCCTCGTAGTGGTCGACGGTCCAGCAGTACAGCGCACGTCCCTGGGCGGCGGCCCGGTCGACCAGTTCGGGATGCTCACGCAGGGTTGCGATGGACGGGCCGACCGCCGTGGCCCCGACCGTGGTGGCCGCGCTGCCGCCCAGGTAGCGCGACGTCTCACCGAGTAGCACTGTCGGCAGCATCGGGGCGGCCCGGCGGATCCGCCACACCGCCGCCGCCGAGAAGGACATCACCACCGCGCGCGACAGATCGGCCGAGGCCGGCGCGGCGATGCCGTACCGGTGCAGCAGCGCCAGCACCTTGTTCTCCACCAGCGCGCCGTAGCGCACGGGGTGTTTGGTCTCGATGAACAGCTTGACCGGCCGGTTCCAGTCCAGCACCAGCGAGACGAGGTCGTCGAGCGTCAGCAGCCCGGTATCCCCGATCGGACCGGCCTCCGGATCGATCGCGTCGGCATCGCCGGAACGTCCGCCGGCGTGCCATGACCCGTAATCCAACCGACGCAGCTCGGCCAGCGTCATCTCGCTGACCAGACCGGTGCCGGTGGAGGTGCGGTCCACCCGGCGGTCGTGCACACACACCAGGTGTCCGTCACGGGTCAGCCGCACATCGCATTCCACGCCGTCGGCGCCCTCGCGCAGGGCCAGGTCGTATGCGGCAAGTGTGTGCTCGGGTTTGTCGGCGGATGCCCCCCGGTGGGCCACCACGAACGGATGCCCAGGCCCCGGGGTCGCCTGTGCAGCGCCTCCGCCGTCGCCCGTTTCCATACGGCCTATGCTGCCGGGTTCTGCCCTTGGGGCTCAACCGGAACGGCCGATTCGGCCGAATCCTCACGATTCTCCGAAGGCTCAGCCGCCTCGGGCTCGAGCACCACCCAGCGCCGGACGCTGCGCTCAGCCGTCGTCGTACCGGTGCCCTCGAAACCGGTGAACACCTTGGCGGTCAGCAGGAAGGCCGCCAACCCCAGCAGGTAGCCGACGATCACGGCCACCGTGTTGTCGGCGATGTTCTGCGGGACGTCGTTGAAGAAGGTCACGTACACCGTGCTCGCCATCGTCCACGTCGCAACCACCGCGCTGAGCACCCAGACGATCCACCACACGACGATCGGGCGCCGCAGATACGAGAGGCGTCCTTCCAGGGTGGCCAGTTCCCACACGAACACCGGCGCCATCACCAGGTTCACCCCCGGCGCCAGGCAACAGAGCCACAGGGTCGTGGTGCTGCGCGGATCCACCTCGCCGTGCTCGGCGTAAGCGGCGGCCCGACGCGCGATCAGCCAGCGCACGAGGGCCACCACCGTCATGACCACGACGCCGATCGCAACGACGCTGGCCAGCAGACCGATCACCAGGCCGCCGATGGCGATCAGCGGGTGCAGCAGCACGCTGCGGTTGATCAGCAGAAGCACATACCGGATCACATGGGCGAAGGCCGCGATCCCCAGCACCACCATGGCTGCGACGAGCATGATGCGCACCGTGGCGACGCCGGACTCTTCAGGGGTCTTCTCCGGCTGTTCATCGACGTCGAAGTACTGGTGCAGGCCCCAGCTCGGGATCGTGCGGTAGTGCGGCGTCGGCCCGAGTGAGCGGCGCCGGCGCCGCTGATGTGGTGGAGCGCCCGGGCGCAGGGCGATCCAGCGGTAGCCGGGCGCGAGTTGCGGCGTGCGCGGTGCCCCTGGTGACCGTGGTGACGGTGCCGGAGACGCGGGCGACTGCGCAGCAGGTCCCCACGGGGACTGAGGCGACGACGCAGAGGGCGCCAACAACGAACCGCCGCACCGGGGACACCACGACCGCTGCCGGTCACGCACGTTCCAGCGCGTCCCGCACTGCGAACACACCTGGATCATCCGACCAGCCTAGCCACGATCTCCCGCCCGGTCCCCGCGGTCAGACGCTGCCCGGGCCGCCGGCGTCGGTGATGACCGGGCGACCGGCTCCGGCCCAGGCCAGCATTCCGCCCTCGACGTTGACCGGGGTGTAGCCGTTGCGGGCCAGGTAGTTCGCCACGCGCAGAGAGCGTCCACCCGCGTGGCAGATCACGTACAGCTCGGCGTCCGGGTCGATCTCGGCGATCCTGCTCGGGACATCACCCATCGGGATGTGCTGCGCGCCCGCGGCGTGACCGCGTTGCCATTCGTCGTCCTCACGGACGTCCAGCAGCACGACCGCACCTTCGAACGTGGTGGGTACCGCAGCGATATCGGCCTGCCCGACTTCCACATCGTCCATGCCCTCAATGCTCGCATGCCCGGGCCGCCGGGTGCACCCGCCCCTGATGCCTCGCGGCGGCGTTAGCAACGAGAAGCTATCCACAGTTTCCACAGGTTCATCCACAGGCCGGCACCAGCGGAAAAGCCCGCGATATGGGGATTACTGTGCGGTAGCTGTCCTTCACTGTGGATAACCCTGGGGTGTCCACGGCAGCGATCAACAACCACCACCGATGCGGAGCGAAATTAAGCATTCGGCTAAACGTGGCCACGGGCGCCTCACCCGGATCGATTGGGATCAGCCTGATTCCAGGCGCTGAGCCCGCCTCATCCACTTACGCGAAGGCCGATTTTCCCTTGGCCATTGCAGGGTCTATGATCAGCGTCACACCAGCTGTTGTGACAGAACTCACTGGGGGGCAAGCATTGATCGTGCAGGTCAGGAGTGTTTGATGGCGTCACATCCGATGGGATCGGGATCAGCCTTTCCGCAGCCCGAGTGGCATTCCGCCGGGCATCTGCACACCCGTAACCAATTGATGGCCTTCCTTCGGGCCGGAGTGATCGCCCTGCTGTTGCTGGGCGTGCTCGCAGTCATCGTCTTGTTCTGACCGTCGCCGCATCGGGTATACGTGTGGTCGGCGCGCGCGTCCTTGCGGTGCGCCCTGCGATGGAGCAAGGTTGGCAGCGATCTTGACGAACTTCAGGATCGCTGAGGGCGCCTGGCTCCATCGATCGATAATGAGGAAGGAATCTCGTGGCTGAATACACTTTGCCGGACCTGGATTACGACTACGGAGCGCTGGAGCCCCACATCTCCGGGCAGATCAACGAACTCCACCACAGCAAGCACCACGCGGCCTACGTCAAGGGTGTCAACGACGCCGTCGCCAAGCTCGATGAGGCTCGGGCCAACGGTGACCACGCGGCGATCTTCCTCAACGAGAAGAACCTCGCGTTCCACCTCGGCGGCCACGTGAACCACTCGATCTGGTGGAAGAACCTGTCCCCCAACGGTGGTGACAAGCCGACCGGTGACCTGGCTGCGGCCATCGACGACCAGTTCGGCTCGTTCGACAAGTTCCAGGCACAGTTCACCGCCGCCGCCAACGGACTTCAGGGTTCGGGCTGGGCCGTCCTCGGCTACGACAGCCTCGGCGACCGGCTGCTGACCTTCCAGCTCTACGACCAGCAGGCCAACGTGCCGCTCGGCATCATCCCGCTGCTGCAGGTCGACATGTGGGAGCACGCCTTCTACCTGCAGTACAAGAACGTCAAGGCCGACTACGTCAAGGCGTTCTGGAATGTCGTGAACTGGGAGGACGTGCAGAACCGCTACGCGGCGGCCACCTCCAAGACCAACGGCCTGATCTTCGGCTAGTTCGGCCATAGGTCCGGTTCGAGGGCTGGATCGGTTTTCTGATCTCTCACCAAGGGGCGTCGCGCGCACTGCGTGACGCCCCGCCCTCGTTTCCGGGCCGTGTCGCCTTGCACCGTTCCCGCTACTGCCTCATTCTGATGTGATCGACCCACAGACGTGTCGGAGCACCGATCCGCCGGTGCACCAACACCGATGTCCCGGAGGCGATATGGATACGACGGGGTCCGGCCGGGCGATCGAGATCGCCCCTTTTCATTCCGGCGGTGCGCTCAAAGGTTTTGTGGTCGCGGGTCGATGGCCCGAATCCACCAAGGAGTGGGCGCAGCTTCTCATGGTGACCGTCCGGGTCGCTTCACTTCCCGGATTGCTTTCCACTACAACGGTTTTCGGCGTCCGCGAGGAGTTGCCTGAGCAGCCCCTGCCCGGGACCGTCGGCCTAGTCATAGCCGAGGGGCCGGTGGTCGGCGAATCCGCGGTTCCACCCGGGTATTTCGCCGAGCATCAACCACCGGCACTGCTGATGCTGCATCCGCCCTCGGAGACCACGCCGTCCCTTCCGGAGTGCACCGGCGCGGCGTCGGGTTGCGTACTGCTACCCGGGCTTCCATATCTCGGGCTGGAACACCGAGCTGCCTGGGTCGAAGCCGAATCGGACGGCACGGTGACATCGATGGTCAGCCGGGTGGGTGTCGATCCGATCAGCCACCCCGACACCGCGATCCTGGCGATGCTGCTGGCGGCATGACGCTGCCAGTCGAGGGACACCCTCTCCGATCAGGAGAATCTGGCTACCCGAAAAAGATAGGAAATGTAGCGGACTACGTCATCAGCGGCTAGGGTCCTCAAGATCAGCGAAGGGCAACAGCCCGCAATCGTCGTGTCGACACGCTGGCGTCAGGCCCGGCCGACGGATGGCGATGCGGTGGGTGAGTGAGACCTTCGACCGTATGTAAGTGCGCCGCGCACGCGGCACATACCGGCGGTGTGTCGAAAGGTCGCCATGTCCGCAGCCGCAGGCGTCAGCGCCGGCGTCAGCAGCAGGGTCGCCGTACTCGGCTACCCATCGCGACCCTCAGATAGCCGTGGCACCCCGCCGCAACCCTCCCCGCCGCCATATTTGTGCCATCGTTTGTCCGGCCGCAGCGCAAACGCCCACGGGTTTCCGCCCCGCAACTCCACCTGGAATCGGCGCCAGAATCCTCCCGCGACCGTCTGGCTATCGCACGCAAGGGGGCTGATGCACATTCCATCGCCCAACCTGTAACGTGTTCCACGTCGTTCGACAACAGCCTTGCGCGCAATCCGACGCGACGAGGGGTCCGCGCTCCAGCAAATTTCCGTTTCCCCTAGTCACAGCCGCGCCCTGGTTGCCGGCCCAGAAGTTGATCATGATCGAGTGCACCTGTGAGCGCAGCTCACCGTGCCGAATACAACGCGACCGTCACCTTTTGCATTGCCAGACGGCGCAATCCCGCGCCACCTCCACGGCGAAGACCCCGGTTTCCGTGCCGGAGGCCGTCAAAACGCAAAGCCAGTTTAACTTTTGTGGCGTTTGCACTTGGTTGTCGTCACAACACTCGCTACCATAGTCAGCAAATACGCCGCCTATTCGTACCGCTCGTGAAGCATGTGGAGGTCAAATCGATGAGCAAGACGTTCGCCGCCCGCCTAAACCGCCTGTTCGATACGGTTTATCCGCCTGGGCGCGGACCCCACACGTCTGCCGAGGTGATCGCCGCACTCAAGTCCGAGGGCGTCACCATGTCGGCCCCGTACCTGTCGCAGCTCCGTTCGGGCAACCGGACGAACCCGTCGGTGGCAACCATGGCCGCACTTGCCAACTTCTTCCGGATCAAGCCGGCTTACTTCACCGACGACGAGTACTACGAGAAGCTCGACAAGGAGCTGACCTGGCTGGCCAGCATGCGTGACGAGGGGATCCGCCGGATCGCCGCCCGCACCGTCGGGCTGTCCAACGAGGCTCAGCAGGACCTGGTCCAGAAGGTCGACGAGCTGCGCCGCCGCGAGCACCTCGACGACTGATTCGTCAGACTCGTCTGGCGTCTCACCGCGCTCAAACCCACGTCGGTGGGGACCATTTCGGTGGTTCCCACTCACGCGGGTTTCAGCTGCGTGCTGCTGAGCGGTCCAAATCCCGGTACTGCTCGGCAATCGCCAGAATCCATTCCCGGTCTGAATACGATTCGGGCTGACTGAGCCACGCCAACCCGGGGAACGCCGAATCCCTGTCGTCTTCGCGGGTGTCGTAGATCCATTGGGCGATGGCCCGCGCCTGATCCCGGGGTGACACCTGAGGCCGCTCGGTGTCCCCCAATTCCGTTGGGCCACTTGATCCGCGCGGACCGGCGGTTTCGTGCCGTCGCGCGTCGGCCGCGGTGGCCTCCAGATAGAGCGCGTCGGAGATCAGCGACATCCGTTCGGCGACGCGGAACACCAGCGGCCCGCGCGGCCGGACCCCGATGCCCACATCGGGCTGGCGGCGGGCCAGTTCATTCAGCAGCGGTTTGATGGTCCGCAGCTCGTGCTGCGCACCGAACCAGTCTTCGACGCTCGGCAGCAGTGATCCGGCGGCGACGACGACCATGGCGCACCCGAGCATGGTCGCCGCGGCGCCGACGCCGACGGGCTCGGTCCGCCCCGCGGCCCGGAGCAGGACGAAGCCACTGGCAGCGACTATCA
Organism: Mycobacterium sp. 134; assembly: GCF_048282715.1. Lineage (NCBI taxonomy): Bacteria > Bacillati > Actinomycetota > Actinomycetes > Mycobacteriales > Mycobacteriaceae > Mycobacterium > Mycobacterium sp. 134. The sequence continues at coordinate 247,837 of NZ_JBLVUN010000008.1, read as the reverse complement.
GCACCATGCCGACGGTGAACAGGAACAGCGCCCGCCCGCGCCGGCTGCGGTTCGAATAGCGCAGCCCGGCCCAGGCCACCAGGGTGAGGGCCAGGAAAACGTAGAGCAATGGCAACAGCCACGACGTGCCGCTCGACCCGAGGTCCCGTCTGAGGTACTCCGAGGGGGACATCTCCGGTTGCCTACCGGCACGGAAGAAGATCACCAGGCTGATGACGGCCACGACACCGGCGATGCCGTACTGGATCAGCGCGATGCGCCGGGTGAGGGTGGCCGAATGACCCGAGGACGCGGTCGTGATCATCACGCAGCTGCCGGCGGCACATGCGATCAGCGCAAGCTGGCTCAGGCCGACCGCGATGTTGGGCCAGTGCACCACCGTGTCGATCAGCAGGGCGAGCGGTTGCCAGTTCAGTGCGGCCACGACGCCGAGGCTGCCCAACGACAGGATCATCGCGGAGCTCACCAGGGATTGTTTGTTGACCAGTGCCCAACCGATGCGCAGGCCGGTAGCCAGGCCCAGAAGGCCGGCGATCACCCAGACGATCAACCAAATGCCTCTCCGAGGCGCACCTGCACGATCGATGACCGGTCGGAGGGCAGCCGACCGAGGCGGTAGAGCAGGAGCGCGGCGAAGTCCTCGGCTTCTTGCTCGATGTCCTCGCCGTTGGGACCCATGCAGCCGGTCCGTTGGTTGAGCATGTAACTGATCAGATCCGAGGTGGCTACCTCGGCAGTGGCAGCGGCCGCATCGACGATCGAGATGCCCTCGTGGCCCAGCACCAGGTGGCCGAGCTCGTGAGCCAGGGTGCGATCCCAGGCCGGCAGGCCCTGCTGGATGAGGAACACATCGCGGTCGGCGTACTGACGCCACTGCCCGCAGACCCCGGGCGGAAGCTCTGCCATGGTCAGTTCGATCGGCCTACCGCGGTCTGCGCTCACCGCGTCGACCAGGCGGGTCAGCGTGACTTCGCCCTGTCGAGGGGCGAGGTCGAGAACCTCGTTGACAGCGCGCGTGACGCTTCGACTGGCGGACATGATCCCCCTTTCCACCCGTGATTCTCCCAGGTCGTTCCTAACGCATGAACCGACTGGCGTCGATTCGGACCGTACGGCCGGCTTTCGCCTGCCGGTAACCCACGAGCCCGCCCAGGCCGGTCAGTGCCATCATCCCTGTCACGCCGGGCAGAGCCATCGCCGCGATCTCCAGCGTGTTGGCGGTGCGCAGGTAGTCCGTGTAGCCGGCCCGGAAGGACGCCGGCGGGAGGCCCGCGTCCAAACCGGCGGCTGCGGGAGTCCTCGTCTGGGTCCGCATCTTGGTGTTGGGCTGTACATCTGGTCCTGACCTCGGGCCGGACTGCGGCCCATGGTCAGAGCCCGGGGCGCCCAACGGCACCGCGAGCGGCGGCACGATGACGGGCAGCACGACCACCGGAACGGCCACCGGCGCCACCCCGGCCGCTGCGGCCAGGCCGGGCGGGGGCGGCGCGGCCACGTCGTCGATCGCCTGGGCCTGAGGTGGCGGCAAGAGCATCTGCGGCGGGCGCGGGAAGTTGAACGGCGCGGGCACACCGCCGCCGACACCACCGCCTCCTCCTCCCGGGACGCCGATGAGGGTCGTGGTGGTTTCGGTGGTCTCCGAAGAGGTGGTCCCCGAAGTCTCAGAGGTCGTCTCAGAGGTCGACTTGGTGGTCTCGGTGGTCGACTTGGTGGTCTCGGTGGTCGTCTCGGTCGTTTTCGTGGTGGTCGCGGTCGTCTCGGTCGTGCGCGAGGTGGTCGCAGTCGTGGTCTCGGTCGACGACACCGCCGTGGTCGTCTCGACGGTGCCCGAAGTCGTGGGTGTCTCCGACTCGGACGGCTTCGTGCTGGGTGTCGCCGTGTCGGTCTTGGTCGGCGTCGCCGTGTCGGTCTTGGTCGGGGTGTCGGTCTTGGTGGGGGTGTCGGTTCCGGTTTGCGGAGGCGTCCGGGTGCCGGACGGTTGCGACGGCCCGCTGGGCTCGTCGGTCTTGGTTGGTTTGCCCGTCGTCTTGGTGGGCTTGCCGCTCGTCTTGGTGGGTTTGTGGGACGTGCGGGTGCCCGGCGAGCCTCCGCCGTCGTCACCTTCGCCCTGGGAGTCGCCGTCCTGACCATGGCCTTGGCCGTGGTCCTTGCCGCCGTGCCCGTCGTGCCCGTTGCCGGCATTGTTCGACGAGCCCTGACCGCTGTCGGGCCGACCCCGATCCGGATCGGCAAACGCCAATGCTCCCCCGACACCGGCGATGATCAGGCCAGTAAGCACCAGACCGGTCGAGGCGGCGACGCGCAACCGCGAACGCACGTTGTCACCACCCTTTCGCGCACCGCCCAAACGCTTCCCTAACGGATTCGATTCTTGCACAAACACGCAGTCCAAATTTGCTAGCTGAGGCGATTGACCGCCCCGATCGCGGGGAGCGGCGGCGGAGCAAATCCGCCGGACGATACTGTGGGTCTGCAGCAGTTCTGCGGTGACCACGAACACACGACGAATTGACCGGGAGGCAACCGGAATGGGCCTGTTCACGCGACGAAAAAGCCGCGCCACCCGCCGCGCCGAAGCCCGCGCCATCAAGGCCAAGGCCAAGCTGGAAGCCCGGCTCACCGCAAAGAACGAGGCTCGTCGCATCAAGTCCGATCAAAAATCTGCGCAGCGGGCCCTCAAAGCTCAGGTCAAGACGCAGCGGGACAGCGACCGCGCGGCTCTCAAGGTGGCCGAGACCGAGTTGAAAGCCGCCCGCGAGGGACGCCTGCTCGCCCCCGCCAGGATTCGCCGTCTACTGACCGTCACACGTTTGCTGGCGCCGGTCCTCGTGCCGTTGATCTACCGTGCCGCCACGGCCGCCCGGGGTGCCCTGGACGAACGTCGCGCCGATCGACTCGGTGTCCCGCTGGCGCAGCTCGGCCAGTTCTCCGGGCACGGCGCCGAGCTGTCCGCGCGGATCTCCGGGGCCGAGCAGACGCTGCGGCAGGTCGCCGAGAAGAAGCCGAAGGACGCCGAGACCAAGCAGTTCGTCACGGCGGTCAACGAACGGCTCACCGACCTGGCCGCGGCGGTGACCGCCGCCGAGAACATGCCGACCGCGCGTCGCCGCGGCGCCCACGCGGCCATCGCCGCCCAACTCGACGGCATCGATGCCGACCTGATGGCTCGGCTGGGACTGGTCTGAGCCCGATTCCATGACCGGCGTCCGTATCGATTCCGCAGCCCCGCTGCGCGGTACGGCCGTCGGCTCCCTCACGGCCGCATTGGCCGTCGCGGCCCATGGCGCCGCCGGCGGCGCCCTGCCGGGCGGGGCAGTCGCCGCCCAGCTCGTCGTCCTCGCCGTGACCCTCGGATCGGTGGCCGCGTCCGTGGCCTGCGCGAACCGCATCGCGGTGTTGTGGGGGCTGCTGGGTACCGGCCAGCTGCTGGCCCATGTGCTCCTGGCCACGGCGGGCCACTCGCACGGCGCCCAGCCCGGCTTGATGATGTTCGGCGCGCACCTGGCAGCGGTATCGCTCGGCGCGGGCCTGATCGCGTGCGGTGCCCGGTCGTGGGCCACGGTGTCTCGGGTGGTGCGCGCGATGGTCCGGGAGGCCCGGAACGGGCCGGTGTCGACGGTCTGCCGCATGGCACGCGGCACCGACCAGCCGCTGCAATCGGCCCTCTTCCTGGCCGCTTCGGTGTCTCACCGGGGCCCACCGGTCGGCGTCAGAGCCTGACCGTCCCGCCCCGACCAACTCCAGAAAGACACCCCCAGATGCAACCCCTCACCGGGGCGCCCTCGCGCGCCCTGCTCACGACCGCGGCGATCGCCGTCACCGGTCTGCTCACCGCCGCACCGGCGTGGGCACATGTCCACGTCGACGCCGACAATCCGACGCCGGGGGCCACCTCGGTCCTCACCTTCCGGGTTCCCGGCGAGTCCGATACCGGTGCGCTGACAACACAATTGACGGTCGATCTGCCCGACGTCGCCTCTGCCCGCACCGAGGTCGTGCCGGGTTGGACCGCCAAGCTCGACCGTGACACCGGCGCGGGCACGGTCCGGAGCGTCACCTGGACCGCGGCACCCGGGGTGGGCATCTCTCCCGAGCAGTTCGCACTGTTCCGGGTGTCGGTCAAACTGCCCGATGCTCCGATGGCCAGCTTCCCGGCCACCCAGACCTATTCCGACGGCTCCGTCGTCCGCTGGGATCAGGCCCCGTTGCCCGACGGCAGCGAGCCCGAGCACCCCGCACCACAACTGACGCTGACCGGAACCCCGCCCGCACCGGAACCTGCCGAACACGGCACCGAGGCACCCGGCTCGAGCACCGCCGACAGCTCGAGCACCGTCGACAATTCGGCCCGCTGGCTGGCCGGCGGAGCGTTGATCGTCGCGGCCGCCGCGGTGGTCGCAAGCCTGCTGACCCGGCGCCGGTCATGAGCCGGCTGCTGGCCGCGGCTCTGACCGGGCTGATCCTGGCAGGCTCCGCACTGCTCGGGGCCCCTGCCGCATCGGCGCACGCGGCCCGGGTGGCAGCGGAGCCGGCCGAGCATGCGGCGCTCAGCGCCTCACCGCCACGGGTGAGCGCCACTTTCAACGAGGCGCTGCAGCCGGCCTTCGCCAGCATGACCGTCGTCGGCCCGGACAACAACCTGTGGTCCGAGGGTGATCCGTCGGTCACCGGCGCGGTGCTGAGCGTCGGGGTCCGGCCGCTGGGCCCGGCCGGTACCTACACGGTGAACTACCGGGTGACCTCGGCAGACGGGCATGTGGTCTCGGGTTCCTGGTCGTTCGACCTGACTGTCGCCGGCACCGGCACTCCGGGGCCTGCCGCCTCGTCACCGGCGCAGTCCGACGGCGGCATCGTGGTGTGGCCGTTCGTTCTGGTCGCCGTCGTACTCATCGGCGGCGGAGCCTGGTGGGCGGTCCGGCGCCAGCGGTGACCGGTGCGCTGATCCGGGCGCTGGCTGACGGCGCCGCCATCGTCACGCTCGGCCTGGCCGCGGTGCCCCTCCTCGAATCCGACCGCTACCGCGCCGAGTTGAGCCGGCGGGCGGCCGGGCCGCTCGCCCTGGCCGCGGCGATCTGGCTGCTGGCCGAGATCGTGCGGTTGACCGTGGAGGCGGCGCAGACCGCGGGAGTCGGGTTCTGGCAGATCGGCGTGCGCACCCTGACCGACTTCGGTCTGTACACCGCCTCCGGACGTTCAGGGCTGGTCGGCATCGCGGCGGCACTCGTCGTCGGTGTGGTGGCGATCCTCGTTCCGCGCGGCCCCGCCACCACGTCCGCGATTGTCGGCGTCGCAGCCGTCGGGATGGCCGCCAGAACTCTGACCGGGCATCTTTCGGAGAGCCCGATCGGTGGGATGGCCGTGGCGGTGCACGCACTGGCTGCGGCGGTGTGGTGCGGCGTGCTGGCGGCGCTGGTGCTGACGGTGACGCATCGTGGCCAGTGGGCCAGGGTGCTGCCCCGGTTCTCGCAGTTGTCGCTGTGGTGCGTCGGTGTGCTGCTGATCGCCGGTGTGGCCGGAGCCGCGATCAAGTTGAATTCGCCCGCCGAGTTGTGGGGCACCGGCTATGGCCGGCTGTTGGCGGCCAAAGTGGTCGTGACCGTGATCTTGTTGGTGCTGGCCTGGCGAAACCGGTCACAGTGGCTGCCCGCGGCGCGGGCGCACCGCAGCAGCGCCGCGTTGTCGCAGCACCGTTCGTTGGTGGAATTGGGCATGATGGCTGTTGCGGTCACCCTTGCCGCGGCTCTGGCCGTCACGGGTTGACCGCTGCGGCGCCTGGCATGATGGGAAACACTGCCGGCCCCGCCCACCGCGGAACACCAGATACTGCAAAGGAGCAGCCAGATGGCAGAGCAGCAGGATCAACCCGCCGAGAAGCCCGAAACCCCGGCCCAGCCGGCTGCGGCCGATGCGTCAGCGGCCGGCGCGGATCCTGCCCCGCCCACTCCGGCTCCTCCCACTCCTGCCCCGCCCACTCCGGCTCCTCCCACTCCGGCTCCTCCCACTCCGGCTCCCAAACCCGGTCCTCCGCCGGCCAAGAAGGCTCCGGCGAAGAAAGCCCCGGCCAAGAAGGCCGCAGCGAAGAAGGCTCCCGCCAAGGCCGCCAAGAAAGCTCCGGCGAAGAAGGCCCCGGCCAAGAAGGCTCAGCCTGCCCCGCCGACCACCCCGCCCCCTGCATCGACCACCCCGCCTCCGGTCAAGGCGGCCCCCGCTCCCGTCACTCCCCTGCCTGATGTCGCGAAGGCCGCCAAAGAGGCTGCGGCCCAAGCCAAGTCGACTGTCACCTCGGCAGCCAACCCGGTGTCCGGTCCGCCGCCGGTCCCGATCAGCGAGAGTCCGTCGTCCAAGTTGCCACTCGCCGCGGCGGTGGCGGTGGGCGTTTTGGCGGTGCTGCTGGTGTTGCTCAGCCGCCGTCATTCCGACGAGAGCTGACCTGGGCTTGACCCTGACGCGACGTCAGGGTCGATAGTGGCCTCATGCACGCGAAGTCAGAGGTGAGAACGGTCGGTGCGGTCGCCGCACTGACCGGGGTCTCGGTGCGCACGCTGCATCATTACGACCACATCGGCCTGGTGGTGCCGAGCGTGCGTACTGCCGCCGGTTACCGCGGCTACACCGACGCCGACATCGAGCGCCTGCACCTGGTGCTGGTGTACCGCTCTGTCGACCTGGCCCTGGACGAGATCCGGTCCCTGATCGACGGCGATGCCGACGTGCTCGCCCACCTGCGACGCCAGCACAGCCTGCTGTGCGATCAGGCCGAGCGGCTTCGGCAGACCATCAAGGCAGTGGAGGAATTGATGAGCGCCCACAACAGAGGAATCCAGCTGACCGCCGAGGAGCAGGTGGAGATCTTCGGCAGTGCCGTGCACGACGAGCATTCCGACGAGGTCCGCGACCGCTGGGGCGGCACCGACGAATGGCGGCAGTCACAGGAACGCGCGGCCAGACTCACCAAACAGGACTGGGTCGAGATCAAGGCGGAGAACGACGCACTACTCGACGCCCTGGCCGAGGGTAAGCGCGCCGGATTCGCGCCGGGGTCGCCACAGGCGAATGCGCTGGCTTCCCGCCATCGGGCCGGCATATCGCGGTTCTACGACTGCGGCGACGACATGCACGTCTGCCTGGCGCAGATGTATCTCGCGGATGAGCGGTTCACCCGCTACTACGACGACATCGAACCGGGCCTGGCCCAGTTCGTGCACGACATCATCGTGCAAAGCATCGCCTGCCGGCCGGCTGCGATAATCGCCGGGTGAGTATCGAACCGCGCGCCACCGCTGATCTGGTCGACGAAATCTACCCCGACGTCCGTAGCTGCGATCTGCAGTTACAGAACTACGGCGGCAAGACCATGTTCGCCGGGCCGATCACCACGGTGCGCTGCTTTCAGGACAACGCACTGCTCAAGTCGATCCTGTCCACCCCGGGCAATGGCGGGGTGCTGGTGGTCGACGGCGGTGGCTCGCTGCACACCGCGCTGGTCGGCGACATCATCGCCGGACTGGCCCATGACAACGGCTGGTCGGGCGTGGTCGTCAACGGCCCGGTGCGGGACGCCGCGACGCTGCGCACCATCGACGTCGGCATCAAGGCCCTTGGCACCAACCCGCGCAAGGGCACCAAGACCGGCGAGGGTGAGCGCGACGTGCCCGTGGAGTTCGGCGGGGTGACCTTCGTCCCGGGCGAGATCGCCTACTGCGACGAGGACGGCATCGTCGTGGTGGCTCCGTAACACCGGACGAAAAAAGCCCCCCACTGTGGAGTGGGGGGCTTTTTCCTGTTCTGCCGACCTAGACCGTCACTGCGGCACGGTGTTTGGTGAACATCAGCGACTCTTCGTCGACCTTGCCGTACCGGATGGTGCGCATGTCGAAGAAGTAGTTCTGCTTGAGCTTCCACGGCGCTTCCGAGCCCGACTTGGGCAGGCTTTCCATGGCCCGCCGGAAGTAGCCCGGGGTGAAGTCCATGAACGGCAGCTCGTCGACGGCACCGCCGGGGTGCTGCGGTTCGACGCGGTCGAAACCGTTGGCGTCCATGTAGTTCAGCACGCGGCAGATGAACTCGGACACCAGGTCGGCCTTCAGCGTCCAGGACGCGTTCGTGTAGCCGAACGTGATGGCCATGTTCGGCACACCCGAGAGCATGAGGCCCTTGTAGGTCATGGACCTGGTCAGATCGATCGGCTCGCCGTTGCGGTGGGCCACCGCGCCGCCGAACAGCTGCATGTTCAGGCCGGTCGCGGTGACGATGATGTCGGCCTGCAGCTCCTCACCGGAGCTCAGCTTGATACCGGTCTCGGTGAAGGTCTCGATGGTGTCGGTGACGACGCCGGCCTTGCCGGAGCGGATGGCCTTGAACAGATCCCCGTTGGGGGCCAGGCAGACTCGCTCGTCCCACGGGGCGTAGCTCGGGCTGAAGTGCTTGTCGTAGTCGAAGCCCTCGGGCAGGCGGCGGGTCCCCATCTTGCGCAGGAACTGCTTGAAGACCGACGGGAAGCGGCGCGCGACCTGGTACTGGCCGGTGCTGTATCCGATCTGCTTCCACCGGTTGACGAAGTGCGCCAGGTTCATGGGCAGGTACTTGTTGGTCTTCACTGCCACCGGGTCGACCAGCGGCAGGGATCCGATGTAGGTGGGTGAACGCTGCAGCATCGTGACGTGTCCGACGCCGCCGCTGACCAGCGACGGGATGAGCGTGATGGCAGTGGCTCCGGAGCCGATCACCACGACGTTCTTGCCCGTGTAGTCGAGGTCCTCGGGCCAGTGCTGCGGGTGGACGATCTGACCCTTGAAGTTCTCGGACCCCGGGAACTCAGGCGAGTAGCCCTCGTCGTAGTTGTAGTAGCCACTGCACACCGACAGGAACGACGCGGTGATCTGCTTGGCTTCGCCGTCGTGCTCGACGTCGACGGTCCAGCGGTTGTCAGCGTCCGACCAATCCACCGAGAGCACGCGGTGGCCGGTGCGGATGTGGTGGCGGATGCCGTTCTCGTCGGCGGCCTCGTTGATGTAGTTCCAGATCGACTCGCCGTCGGCGATCGACTTGGCCGACTCCCACGGCTTGAAGCGGAATCCGAGGGTGAACATGTCCGAGTCGGAGCGGATGCCCGGGTACTTGAACAGGTCCCAGGTGCCGCCGATGTTCTCCCGGCGCTCGAGGATCACGTAGCTCTTGGTCGGGCAACGGTCCTGCAGGTGCCAGGCCGTGCTGATGCCGGAAATGCCGGCACCGACGATCACAACATCGAAATGTTCGGTCATGGGACCGACGGTATCAACACCGTGTTGAGTCGGTCAACAGTGTGTTGAGAAACTCAACGCGGTGTTAGGCTCCTTGATTGTGACCAGCTCCAGCACGACGCGCGCCCCGCGCGGCCGCCGTGCCACCCGCCCGTCGGGCGACGACCGCGAAGCGGCGATTCTCGCGACCGCCAGGCGGCTGCTGGAGACCAAGAAGTTCGCCGACATATCTGTCGATGACCTGGCCAAAGGCGCCGGGATCTCCCGGCCGACGTTCTACTTCTACTTCCCGTCGAAGGAAGCGGTCGTGTTGTCGTTGCTCGATCCGCTGATCAAGCGCGCGGACACCGGTTTCGACAGCGCACTGGAAGCCATGCCGGCCGATCCCAAGCGGGCGGTCCGCCGCGGCATCGAGATCTTCTTCAGCTCGTTCCGGTCGGATCCGGCCACGGCCCGCGCCGGCACCGAGGCACTCAACAGCAGCCCGGAGTTCCGCGCGCTCTGGTCCGGGCTCATGCAGAAGTGGATCGCCCTGACCGCCGCCCTGATCACTGCCGAACGCCAACGCGGCGCCGCGCCGGAGACCATTCCGGCCATGGACCTCGCGACGTCGCTCAACCTGATGAACGAGCGGACCATGATGGCGGCCCTGAGCGCCGAACAACCCGCGGTCGACTACGACAAGGTGGTCGACACCCTCGCCCACATATGGCTGACCAGCATCTACGGCGAGGCTCTCTGACCCGTCCGCCGGCTATGCGAACATATGTTCGTGTCCGACGCGGTTCGATCCCCATTGCCTGCTCCGCAGGCGGCGGCCATCCTGCACGCTGATCTCGACTCGTTCTACGCATCGGTCGAGCAGCGCGACGATCCGGCCCTGCGCGGCCGTCCGGTGATCGTGGGCGGCGGGGTCGTACTGGCGGCCAGCTACGAGGCCAAGGCCTTCGGGGTACGCACGGCGATGGGCGGGCGCCAGGCCCGGACGCTGTGCCCGCAGGCCGTGGTGGTGCCGCCGCGCATGTCGGCCTATTCGGAAGCCAGTCGGCACGTGTTCGAGGTCTTCCACGACACCACGCCGGTGGTCGAGCCGCTGTCGGTGGACGAGGCGTTTCTCGACGTGTCCGGGTTGGGCCGGGTGTCGGGCACCCCGGTGGAGATCGCCCGCCGGCTGCGCGAGCAGGTCAGCGAGCAGGTGGGCCTGCCCATCACCGTCGGCATTGCGCGCACCAAGTTCCTGGCCAAGGTGGCCAGCCAGGTCGCCAAACCGGACGGCCTGCTGCTGGTCCCACCCGACCGCGAGTTGGCGTTCCTGCATCCGCTGCCCGTCCGCCGGCTGTGGGGCGTCGGCGCCAAAACCGCCGAGAAGCTGCACGCCCACGGTGTCGAGACGGTCGCCGATGTGGCCGAGTTGTCCGAGTCGGCACTGGGCACCATGGTCGGCGGCGCGATGGCGCGGCAGCTGTATGCCTTGTCGCGCAACATCGATCGACGCCGGGTGACGACAGGCGTTCGTCGCAGTTCGGTCGGGGCCCAACGCGCACTCGGGCGGCGCGGCAACACGATGTCGGCCGCGGAGGTGGACGTCGTGGTGGTCAACCTCGTCGACCGCATCACCCGCCGCATGCGTGGGGCCGGACGCACCGGGCGCACCGTCGTATTGCGTTTGCGCTTCGATGATTTCGGCCGGGCCACCCGGTCGCACACCCTGCCCCGGGCCACCGCATCGACCGATGCGGTGCTGGCCGCCGCCCGTGCGTTGGTGACGGCGGCCGCGCCGGTGATCGCCGAGCGCGGGCTGACCCTGATCGGGTTCGCGGTGTCCAACATCGATCACGAGGGCAGCCAGCAGTTGGAGTTGCCTTTCGAATCCCAACCCGACCCGGTGGCGATCGACGGCGCGATCGACGAGGTGCGTCAGCGGTTCGGCAACGCGATGCTGACCCGCGGGGTGCTGGTCGGGCGCGATCCCGGGTTGGAGATGCCCACGCTCCCGTACTAGAACAGTTGCGCGGCAATGAATCCGGCGAGCAGCACGGCAAACCCGCCGATCTCACCGACGATGAGTGCGACCATCCCGGCGTGCAGTCCCGCGGTGGGCCGCTCGAACTGGTTGGTGGTGTCCCGCCTGGCGCCGTGCTCGATGTAGCTTCCGATGGCGACGACGAAGAACAGCACCAGCACCATGGCCGCGGTGAGGTTCACCCAGGTGGGCCAGGCGCTGAGTTCGACGAACACCGCCACCAGCAGCGTCGCGAAGGAATACAGCAGGGCGGCCCGGTGGGCGATGTCGACGTACGGGTGGGCCAGGTGGTTCTCACTGGTCGCCATCTGCCGGTACTTCCACACCCCGAGCACCAGCGCCAGCAGGAAGATCAGGCCGGCAGCCAGCAGGGTGATGACGGTGTCGATCCCGAGATCCGCGTGCATCGCGTGAGCTTAGACCGAGGAGTTTTGAGTAGTCTCACGCATCCGGCGAATCGTGTTCTACGCCAGGCTCGGGACATGATCGCACTCAACGACAGTTCGAGAGTCACCGCCGCGTTCGCGCTGCAGGCCACCATCGCATTCGGGGTGAGTTTCCTCGGGGTGCTCGGCGGAATCTTCTTCCTGCCGATCGACAGCTGGCAGCGGATGTTCCTGGCGATGTCCGTCCTGTTCCTGGTGACCAGCGCGTTCACCCTGGCCAAGGTGATCCGCGATCAGCAGGAAGCTGCCACTGTCCGGGTTCGCCTCGACGAGGCCCGTATGGAAAGACTTCTCGCCGAGCATGATCCGTTCACCTCGGGGACGTGAGTCTCAGCCGGCGGTCCACGCGAGCAGCTGCTCGGCGGGCCAGGTGTTGACGATCCGGTCGATCGGCACCTCGGCCTCCAGTGCGCGCTGGGCCCCGTAGCCGAGAAATTCGAGCTGGCCGGGCGCGTGGGAATCGGTGTCGATGCTGAACAGGCAGCCGATCTCCAGCGCCAGGTTGAGTAACCGGGTCGGTGGGTCCCGTCGCTCCGGCCGGGAGTTGATCTCGACGGCGGTGCCGTGGTCGAGGCAGGCCGTGAAGACCTTCTCGGCATCGAACTTGGACTCCGGCCGCACGCCGCGTCCGCCGGTGACCAGGCGTCCGGTGCAGTGCCCGAGCACGTCGGTATGCGGGTTCGACACGGCTTTGACCATGCGCCGCGTCATGGCCGCCGCGTCCATGGCGAGTTTGGAGTGGACGCTGGCCACCACCACGTCGAGGCGCTCGAGTAGTTCGGGTTCCTGGTCCAGCGATCCGTCTTCGAGGATGTCGACCTCGATCCCGGTGAGGATGCGCATCGGGGCCACGAGTTCGCGGAGTTCCTCGATGACGTCGAGCTGCTCACGCAACCGTTCCGGCGACAGCCCGTTGGCCACCCGCAGCCGCGGTGAGTGGTCGGTCAGCGCGCAGTACTCATGGCCCAGGTCGCGCGCGGCCAGCATCATCTCCTCGATGGGGGCCGATCCGTCCGACCAGTTGGAGTGCACGTGCAGGTCGCCCCGGAGCGCGGCGCGCACTTCGCCACCACCGAGATCCTCAGCTGCCGAACGCAACTCGATGAGGGTGTCGGGCTCACGGCCGGCCCAGGCCTGGGCGATCACCTTCGCGGTCTTGGGTCCCACGCCCGGCAACGACTGCCAGCTGTTCGTCGCACCCAGGCGCTCGCGCTGTTGATCGGTCAGCGCCTCGACAATGTCGGCCGCATTGCGATAGGCCATCACCCGCCGCGAGTCTTCCCGCGCGCGGTCCTTGTAGTACGCGATCTGGCGGAGTGCGGTAACCGGATCCATCGCCACTAGCAGTCGCCTGGGCGCGCGGCGCAGTGCGGCGTGGTGCCCGGGAACCGGTACCGGTGGCTCGCCACCCAGCGGTAGGCGGCGTTCTGCAACTGACGCACACCGGGAATCCGATACACCCCCAACGGAATCCGGCTACCCATCCCGGCCGACAATGCGGCGTTGATGGCTTCGGCCCCGCGGTACACAGTCCCCGACGAGTCCTTCCACCACGCCGCTTCGAGCATCTCATCGTTCGAGACGCCGAGGAGCTCCGGCGTGCCGGGCCGCTGAAAGGGCTCGATGTGCAGGTCTCCGGTCCGCTGCCGCCGCATCAGGGAATTGACGCTGCGGGTGCACATGCCGCAGTTGCCGTCGAAGTACAGGACGCCGCTCATACCTTCAGTCTGCCCAGCATTTGTAATGCCGTACAGTGGATTGCGGAATCTCTCAATCCATCAATTCGTCAGGCGATACCCTTGATCAGAACCGCGGCCGGCACCTTCCGTCGGCTGCTGCCCCATCGCGACGACTACACCGAACTGCCGCGCTCGTGGCGCCGCGACATCCTCGCCGGTGTGACCGTCGGCGTGGTGGCACTGCCGTTGGCGTTGGCATTCGGGATCAGTTCAGGCGTGGGAGCCGCCGCCGGACTGGTCACCGCGGTGGTCGCCGGCCTGGTCGCGGCCGTGTTCGGCGGTTCCCATGTGCAGGTGTCCGGCCCGACGGGGGCGATGGCGGTGGTCCTCGCGCCGATCGTCGCGCAACACGGACTCGGCAGCATCGCCCTGGTGACGGTGGTGGCAGGCCTGCTGGTGCTGGCGGCCGGGGTCACCGGTCTCGGCCGGGCCGTGACGTTCATTCCGTGGCCGGTGATCGAGGGCTTCACCCTGGGCATCGCGGCGATCATCTTCCTGCAGCAGGTTCCCGCCGCCTTCGCGCAGCAGTCCCCGGCCGGTGAGCGCACGCTGCCCGCGGCGATCGCGGTGATCGCCCAAGCCGATTGGACCGCCGCCGCGAAAACCCTTGGGGTGGTGGCTGTCGTCGCGCTCCTCATGATCACCCTGCCCCGGCTGCACCGCGCCATTCCCGAGTCCCTCACGGCGGTCATCGTGGTCACGGTTCTGGTCGGCATCCTGCACATCCCGGTCGCCGCGATCGGTGCGTTGCCGTCACACCTGCCCGCCCCGGTGCTGCCGCACGCCGACCTCGGCGCCATGCGCACCCTGCTCGGCGCCGCGCTGGCCATCGCCGCGCTGGCGGCCATCGAATCGCTACTGTCGGCGCGGGTCGCGGCCACCATGTCGCCGACCGGGCCGTACGACCCCGACCGTGAGCTGGCGGGGCAGGGTCTGGCCTCGGTGGCCTCGGGAGTTTTCGGCGGTATGCCCGCCACCGGCGCGATCGCCCGCACGGCGGTCAACGTCCGGTCCGGCGCCAGGACGCGGGTGGCGGCGATCGTGCACTCGCTTGTCCTGCTGGGCGTTGTTTACCTGGCCACCGGCCCGGTGTCCACCATTCCGCTCGCCGCTCTGGCCGGGGTGCTGATGGTGACGTCGTTCCGGATGATCTCGGCCGGCACGATCCGGAAGATCCTGCGCTCCACGCGATCCGATGCGTTGACGTTCGCGCTGACCGCCGCGGTCACCGTGTGCTTCGACCTGATCGAGGCCGTCGAGATCGGCGTCGTGGTCGCCGCGTTCTTCGCGCTGCGTTCGGTGGCACGGCGCAGCAGCGTCGTCCGTGAGGAACTCCCGGGACCGTCGCATCCCGGGGATGATCGGATCGCGCTGCTGCGCCTCGATGGCGCGATGTTCTTCGGTGCGGCCGAACGTATTTCGAGTGCGATCGTGGACGCCGAGCATCCGCAGACATCCGTCGTCATCATCCGGATGTCGCAATTGGGCATGCTCGACGCCACCGGCGCACACACGCTCGCCGAGATCGCATCCGAACTGGAGTCCCGCGGTATCACGGTGATCATCAAGGGTGTTCGCCCCGAACACGCCGAGTTGCTGGCCAACGTCGGCGTGTTCGAGTCACTGCGACACGAGAACCATCTGCTCGATTCGCTCGACGAAGCGATCGAGCATGCCCGCTCGCACGTCAGCTGACCGTACGGATCAGCTTCTTGTTCACGAACTCGTCCATGCCGAACCTGCCGAGCTCACGCCCGAAACCGGATCGCTTGATGCCGCCGAACGGCAACTCGGCCCCTTCGGCGCCGACGGCGTTGACGAACACCATGCCCGCATCGATGCGGTCGGCCACGCGTGCGGCCTGATCGGCATCGGTGGTGAAGACGTAGGAGCCCAGCCCGAACGGGGTGTCGTTGGCGATTTCGACGGCCTCGTCCTCCGAGCCGGCCTTGTACACCACGGCCACCGGACCGAACAGCTCCTGCCGGTAGGCGTCGTTGTCCACGGTGACACCGGTCAGCACGGCCGGCGGGTAGAAGGCGCCGCGGCGCTCCCCCGCCGAAGTCAGCTTGGCACCCTGATCGACGGCGGCCTTGACCTGTTGCTCGAGCCTCTCGGCGGCCAATTCCGAAGACAGCGGGGCGATCCCGTCGGCGGCGGCCAGCAGCTTCTCGGTGAACTTGGCCAGGAAGTCGTCGTAGAGGTTCTCGGCGACGATGAACCGCTTCGCGGCGTTGCAGGCCTGCCCGGTGTTCTCCATCCGGCCTTCGACCGCGGACTGCACGGTCGCGTCGAGGTCATCGGTGGACAGCACGATGAACGGATCGGAGCCGCCGAGTTCCAGCACACACTTCTTGAGGTTGCGGCCGGCGATCTCGGCCACCGCGGCACCCGCGCGCTCGGAACCGGTCAGCGACACCGCGGCCACCCGTGGGTCGGCGATGATGTCGGCGACCTGGTCGTTGGTGGCACGGATGTCGACGTAGGCGCCCTGCGGCAGGCCGGCCTCGAGGAAGATCAGCTGCAGCAGCTCGGCGGATTCAGGGCATTGAGGGGCGTGCTTGAGCAGAATTGTGTTGCCCACGATCAGGTTTGGACCGGCGAACCGGGCGACCTGGTAGTAGGGGTAGTTCCAGGGCATGATGCCGAGCAGCACACCGACGGGACCTCGCTTGACCACTGCGCTGCCCTCGCCGTCGAGCAGGGCGATCTCCTCGTCGGCGAGGAACTTCTCCGCGTTGTCGGCGTAGTACTGATAGATGGCGGCGCTGAAGTCGACCTCGCCCAGGGCCTGGTCGCGAGGCTTGCCCATCTCACGGACGATGACGTCGGCCAGCTGCTCGCGACGCTGCTCGTGCAGGGCGGCGACCTTGCCGATGAGCGCGGCCCGCTCGGCCACCGTGGTGGTGCGGGCCCAGCTGCGGCCGGTCTTGGCCGCAGCCTCGATCGCAGCCTGGATCTCGGCGTCGGTCGAGGTCGGATAGGTGGCGACCACCTCGGCGGTCGCCGGATCGGTGACTGCGTACTCGCTCATGTTCACTCCCAGACGGGTCGGATCGGGGGATTTCGTATATTTCCCTGCCTGAGACTACCGATTGCGACGGCAAAATGGCACCGAAGATACGGAATCAGCACAGCCGAGCTCGCCAGGAATGAATCGTCGGACCGGACTGGTTTGTGATGACGTGCGCTTCGCCTTCAAAACCTCCCCGCAGAACACGACCTGGGCCGACATGCTGGCCATCTGGAAAGCTGCCGACACGATCGACGTCTTCGAATCCGGCTGGACGTTCGACCACTTCTATCCGATCTTCTCCGACTCGTCCGGACCTTGCCTCGAGGGCTGGACGACGCTGACCGCCCTGGCGCAGGCCACTGAGCGGCTCCGCGTCGGGGTGCTCGTCACCGGCATCCACTACCGCCATCCCGCCGTGCTGGCGAACATGGCCTCCGCACTCGACATCGTCTCCAACGGCCGCCTGGAGCTCGGCATCGGCGCCGGCTGGAACGAGGAGGAGTCCGGGGCCTACGGCATCGAACTGGGTTCGATCAAGGAGCGCTTCGACCGGTTCGAGGAGGCCTGCCAGGTTCTGAAAGGCCTGCTGTCGCAGGAGACGACGACGTTCGACGGCAAGTTCTACCAACTCAAGGACGCTCGCAACGAGCCGAAGGGGCCGCAGCAGCCGCACCCGCCGTTCTGTATCGGCGGAAGTGGCGAGAAGCGCACGCTGCGCATCACCGCGCAGTACGCCGATCACTGGAACTTCGTCGGCGGGCCGCCGGAGGAGTTCGCCCGTAAGCGCGATGTGCTCGCCGCGCACTGCGCCGACATCGGCCGCGACCCCAAGGAGATCACCTTGTCGGCGCACGTGCGCCTCGGCGAGGACCGCGACTACAAGAAGGTGGTCGACGAGGCCGCGGCGCTCGGTGCAGAGGGACTCGATCTCGCGATCATCTACCTGCCGCCACCCTACGACCCGGCCGTACTCGAGCCGTTGGCCGAGGCGATCAGGGATTCCGGCCAACTGGCCCGCTGATACATACGGCCACGCCCTCGGATCGGCGCAATCGCGTCGGTTCGAGGGCGTTGTGCACTGCATTCAACGAACAGCAACGGGGTGCGGTCCACCCCGGGCTATGGTGACGGATACCCGTCAAATACTGAAACGAAGTAGCTCGTCTGCCGTGGCCAGGCGTTCGTTCTTGGCCGGAAACTCACGGCTCTTCATCGGATGACGGAACAATGACCAGGCAATACGACCCATCCGTGACCGACTGATCGGATTGATGTACACGGTGATCACTCCTGCGAATTACTGGTTGCTGTACCCGTAGTTCTACGTTACCGCAGCACTCTCACCACGTCATTAGATACCCAACATCCGGCAAACAGCGTGAGGCACGCCGCACAAAGATCTGATGTTTCTTATGAGACTGCTGGGGCAAATGTGACACATAAACGGGTCGAGAATGAGATCCGGATCACTTTTCACCGTCGATCAACCGGCCCATGAACTGTGATGCAGGACACATCAGTTAATTAAGAGATCTCTCAAGGCCGCCACTCTGAGCGCGAGCCAACTCCTCGTCGAGAAACTCCGGTGGGTAGTCGCCGATGTCGTCCGACGTCATCGAGATCGCGACTGGTTCGCCTTGCTTCGGCGTCGTGCTCAGCCGCAACCAACTCACCGCAGCGATCGTGAAGCACACGAACACCAGCGGATACCAGCCACTCGCGAGCTGGCCGACCCAGGACCGTCGCAGATCCAGAAAGTTCCAGTACACGCCGTTGAAGTACATGGTGGCGTGATCGCGGCCAGGCCGGTGCAATGTCCACATGAATGTCATCGCGAGCAGGCCGGCAGCCCGGTAGGCCCAGCCACGGGCCCACGGGCCTTGTGTCGTGCACGCTTTCGCGATGAGCCAGAAGATCGCAGGGGCGAACCACACCCAGTGCGCCGCCCAGCTGAAGGGAGATACCGCGCAGCCCGTCAGGCCCACCAGTACCAGCGCCAGTGCACGTTCCCTCCGTCGGTGCGCCCACGCTGCGACGGCGAGACCAGCGGCAAATGCCAGCAGGCTCAACATGATCCACAGCCATTCCGGCCGTGGATCCGGCGCGAAATACCGGGCGAGAAATCCGTTGATCGACTGGTTCGCCAGGTGATCGATCGTGCTGATGTGGGCGGTGTCTCCGAGGTGGCTCCAGAACCAGGCACTGTCTCGCGGTAGGAATGGCCAGGTGAACACAGCTGTCGCAACGAAAGTCACTGCGGCAGTTGCCGAAGCACGCCACTGCCGGGTGAGCAGCAGATACGGAAGGAACACCAGCGGGGTGAGCTTGACACCCGCGGCGATGCCCAAGGCGATCCCCCGCCACCGGGCCTGGTCGGATTGCAACAGATCGAGCATCACCATCGCCATGAGCAGGACGTTGATCTGTCCCCACCACAGGGTGGCCTGCACCGGTTCGACATCGATGACGATCACCGCGAGCGCGGCGCTCATCATCCCGAGACGAAGATCTGCGCGCATACCCGCCAGGCGCAGGACGCGCCATGCGATGAGCGCCAGCAAGCCGATCGACAGAACCAGCAGGAGGTACTTGGCGACGTCGAAACCGAGCCAAGCGAACGGCGCGAGAATGAAGGTGGCGAACGGCGGATAGACGAACCAGGCCCCGCGCAGCGCCGGCTCCTGGTAAAGGCTCCTACCGTCCCAGGACGCGTGCACCGCGGCGCGGTACGTGTCCAGGTCGAAGTTGTTGCCGGTCAGTCCGAAGAACTCCGTCTGAAACGGAACGAGGTGGTTGTACACCACCACCGCCAGCACCGCCACGAACACCGCGCCTGCGACGACGTCACGTCGCAGGCGCATCTCCCCACCCCCGGTACGCACTGCGGCAACTTTTCCAGAGCCCTCAAGGGGTCTGGATGCCGGCACCGGGGAAGGTGCGCGCCGGCCGGCGTACGCCCCACGGGCGATCAGCCGCGAGATGTTGCCCCGGTAGATCTCGTCGGCCTCGGCGTGCAGAACCGGTTCGCGGTCGAGCCACAGATTCTTCGGATGGATCGGTTCGTCGTACATGCGACCGAAGATCTCGGTGCGAAGGTCCTTGAGCCAATTCGAGTTCAGGTTCATCACCCGGAACTGACGCAGTGCCTCGATGTCGACCACACCCGCCACCACCGAGTTGTGACCGGAAACGGTGTGGCCGAGTATCGCGCCGTTGTAGTCGACGATGTGCGAGTTGCCGCCGGCGATGTCGAAGGCATGCGCTGCATCCTGCGTCGGATACACCGGACCGGTGTTCGGGCAGATCATGTACAGGCTGTTGAAATGCGCATGGGCGCGGTTCTGCAGCAACCACGTTCCACCCGGGTCGGGCCCGGCTTGCGTCATGGGTACGGCCTCGCTTGGCCGGTACACCACCTCTGCTCCCTGAAACGCCAACGCACGCACTGCTTCCGGATACTCGCCGTCGCTGCAGCAGATCGTCCCGATCGAGCCGATGTCCGGCGTGCGCAGAACGGGGTAGAAGGCGTCCAGTCCGTCGCCGAACAGTTCGACCCACCGGTCGTAGACGTCGTGCGGAGTGCAGGACCGTTCGCGGCACCAGACGTGATTCTTGGTCGCGCGATGCACCACCTCGCCGGCCGGGGAGATCACGATCATCGAGTTGAAGAAGCGATCCGGCATCACCTCGGGCCACCTCGCCTTGCATTGCGCGATGAGGTAGACCCCGTGCTGCTTGGCGAGCTCACCCAGCCGATCGGTCTCGGGACCGGGGATGTCGATGAACATCTCACGCGCGGCTTTCACATGCGGCACATCGAAGGCTTCGTCGCCGAAGCCGGTCAGGGCGCCTTCGGCGAGGGCGACCAGCTTGACCGGCATGTTGATCGAAACCGTGGATACCGCGGCATGAACGGTGTCCTCGATGACATCGAGGTTCGCCTGGATCTGCGATCGCCGTTCGATGTTGCGCACCACAGTCGAAAGGCCCACCGCGAGATAGGGGGCGATCGGCGTCCTGCTCTCGTCAGCGTGCACCGGCGTTCACCCCCGGTACCCGATCGGCCCAGGGCATGGCCGTCTCCAGTTGGGACGCAACAGCAATCAGGGTGCCCTCGTCGCACATGGGTGCCGCCAGCTGGACACCGATCGGCAATCCGGAACGCGTCCATCCCAGCGGCAGGCTCACAGCGGGTCCACCGGTGACGTTGAACAGCGGGGTGAAGGAACACACGCCGAGCAGCTTGTGCATCCATTCCCTGGGACTGAGCGACTCGTCGTCGGCGTCGAGCTCGCCCAGCGGTTGGGGCGGTTGACTCAGTGTGGGAGTCAGCAGCAGGTCGTAGTCGGTGAAGAACGTTCCGACCGCCCGTGACACCTGGTTGAAGACGGCGAGCGCTCCGCCGAGTTGCGTGGCGGTGACGAGCCGGCCGTACTCCGCACATGCCAGCGTTGTCGCTTCGAGGTTGCCGGGGCCCGGCGCCGTGCCGAAGGCCGTTGCGAGCGCGTCGACACCCTCGGCGAGAGACACACTCCACACCGGCAGGTTGGCGTCGACGAACTGCCCCCAGTCGAAGACGGGCGAGTCCGGAATCACTTGGTGCCCCATGCCTTCCAGCACCGTCGCCACTGCATTCACCGCATCTGATATCTCCTCGTCGACCGGTCCACCGGACCAGGATTCAGTGTGAATCGCGATGCGCAAGCGCCCCGGATTCCGGCCGACTTCCTCACGGTAGGGCCGGACAGGGTCACGGATGATGTACTTGTCCCCCGCGGCCGGCCCGCTCACGGCATCGAGCAGGGCCGCGCAGTCCCGCACCGATCGGGTCAGTCCGAACTCGGCACCCAAACCCGACAGTGGCTCGCTCGAATCCGGTCCCACTGGTACTCGACCACGGCTCGGCTTCAGGCCCACCAATCCGTTGGCCGAAGCGGGAATTCGGATCGAACCGCCACCGTCGGTCGCGTGGGCGATCGGAAGCGCTCGGGCGGCGACCAGCACCGCCGAGCCACCACTCGAGCCTCCGGCACTTCGCGTCGTGTCCCACGGGTTCCGGGTTGACCCCTGTGTCACGGGTTCGGTGTTTCCGTTGAACGCGAACTCCGGCGTGGTGGTCGATGCGACGGTCGCCAGCCCGGCCGCCCGGAACCGCGTCATCAGTTCGGTGTCGTGTGGAAACACCGCGCCTTCACCGGCGAGCCGGCTGCCGAACCGGGTCGGGACTCCGGCCGCGTGTATCGCGAAATCCTTGAGTGCGAATGGAATACCCGCGAACGCACCCGCCATGTCGCAGTCGAGCGGCGCTTTCCAGGGCCCGGAGACCACGGCATTGAGCGTCCCCTCGACCGCGTCGATCGCGGCGCGGGCCGCGTCGTGCACTTCGGCAACCGAGACCTGTTCGCCTCGGATCAGCTCGGCGAGCCCGGTCGCGTCGTACTCGGCGTATTCTTCCGTCTTCATCGCAGCACACCGTCGTCGTGAACGACGTTCCCCGCCAACAGGGTCCGGTGGACCTGGGTGTTCTTGAGGTCGTCGATGTCGCAGGTCGAAGGATCACGATCGACGAAGATCAGGTCAGCGTGATTTCCCGGCCGAATGGATCCGATCCCGCTCCAGCCCAGGATCTTCGCGGCGCTCGTCGTCCACATGGCAAGCGATTCCATGCGGGTGATCACCTGATCGGGGCCGTCGTTGCGAAGGTCGGTACCGGCGATCTCATGGGTCTGCGCGAGGGCGATCTGCTCCCACGGGCTCTTGGGTCCCCAATCCGAGCCACCGGAGACATCGAGACCCGCGTCGAGCAGACGCCGCAACGGCACCATGTCACGCCAGATGTGCCGGCCGATGCGCTCGTCGTACATCGCGCCTTTGCCCCAGGCGAATCCGACGGATGTGGTGATCTGGAATCCGAGAGCCTTGTACCGGCGCACATGATCGGGACTGATCGTGATGGCGTGCTGCAGAATCCAGGCCTTGTCACGGAAGTCGTGCTCGGTGACCACGCGCTCGGCGATCTCCAGGAAGTCGTCGTGCTCCCGGTAGGAGCCGATACAGATGTTCGCCCTGATCCCGTTCTGCGCACAGAAGCGGACGAACGATTCTTCCTTCTCCAGTGAGACGAATCGTTGGCCCTTGGTGGGCCGGCCGAACGGATCCGCATACGATTCGTGCATCGCGAAATGGCCTGCGAAGCAGGGGCCACCGGGGCTGATGGTCATGCCCGTGATTCGAAAGAGATCATCGGCGGTGTCGGATGACTGCGGGGCAAGGGATTTCAACCGTTCGTCGAAATCGGGCAGCGACATGGGCTCGAAGGGGTAGAAGATCACCGACTCCACGTCGAATGTCGCCTGCACCCGCATGGTGAGCATCCCGGCAGCACGCAACTGCTGATACATCGCCAGGTGCACGGGTTCCATCGCATGCCCCTCGTACAGGGTGGTCACCCCGCGGGCGGAGAAGCGGGCCATTTCGTCGAGGACACCGGGTACGGCGTGGTCGGGATTCAGCGGCGGCAGCTTGAGCAGGATCTGACCCCAGAACGGGTCGTATGTGTAGTAGTTGTTGACCGGTCCGCGCAGAATGCCGGTCAATCGGCCGGCTTCGTCCTTGTCGATCTCGACGTCGCAGACACGATCGGGGATGAAGTCCGACAGCCCCACGGCCCGCAGCCCCGCGCTGTTGAACGCCACGACGTTCGGCGTCCGGGGCGCCCACGCCTGGATGAGCACCGGATGGTCGACGGTGGCCAGGTCGAGGGTGTGACGGTCGGGCAGGCGGCGTTCGGCAAGGTCTCGCCATGACCTTCGGATGAAGTAATGGGCTTCACCGACCGGCGTGCAGACGATCCACTCGCCGGGGGGAGTCTCGGCGGCGCGGGCGCGGATCCGCGCGACGATGTCCGCATGGTCGACGGCATCGCTCAAATCGACCAGGCCGCCGCGTAGCGCGCCGAAGTGCATGACGTGGGGATGGGTGTCGATCAGCCCCGGCATGACGACCGCGCTTCCGGCATCCATGATTCGGGTGTCCGGACCGGCGGACTCGGCCAGCTCCGCGAAGCTACCGACCTCGACGATCACGCCGTCCTCGACAAGGAGCGCCTCGGCGGTCGGCCGCGTCTCGTCGAAGGTCAGGATCTTCGATGACCGGATCAGTGTTCTGCTCACGTGGGCACTCTATGAGCGGCCTACCCTGGTGAAAATCATCCGAAGGGATGAAGTCCCGTGGAGGTGTACGACATGGCGGTCACGCGCAACATCCAGTTCAAGCGCAACACCATGGCGTTCTTGTCCCGGTTCGTTCGTGTCTCGGGGATGGTCTTCTACTCGGTGGATCACCGCATGAATGCAGGCGAGCACGTGTTCGACCGGATCCGTCCCGAGGACAACGGCCCGTACACCGGCTATTTCCACGAATTGGACCCGTTTCATCCCCGCAGGTTCGCGGGGTCCGGTGCTGAGCTCGCGACGTCGCGCGATCTCGGCCAGCGATTGGACAGAACCGACTACTACGCGGGGTTCTTCCGCCCGATGGGCTACCGGTACGAGGCGGAGCTGTACCTGCGCCATGCCGGGCGCATCGTGGCCGGGGTCTCGCTGCTGAAGAGCGCCGACGACGGCGACTTCACAAAAGACGAAATCCAGTTCCTGCAGAAGTCACACGGATTTGTCGAGCAGTCCTACTGCATGCTCGGTCAATTGCCGGGTGCACCGAATTCCTCTGCGGTTCCAGAGCATTGGCAACTGTCTGCCCGGGAGCGCGACGTCGTCGAGCTACTCGCGCAGGGCGCGAGCAACAACGACATCTCCCGCGCCCTGTTCGTCAGCCTTCCGACGGTGAAGAGCCATCTGCAGCACGTCTATCGAAAATCGGGCGTGCATTCGCGGACCGAACTGGTCACCCGCCTGCTGAACGGCTAGCGCTGCGGTGCGGCGGTGGGCTTGATCGGCACCGGCAGGGCGGTGTTGCCCATCAGGTAACGATCCACGCCCGCGGCAGCGGCCCGGCCTTCGGCAATGGCCCACACGATCAGCGACTGCCCGCGACCCATGTCGCCGGCGACGAAGACGCCGGGCACCGAGGTCTGGAAGTTGTTGTCGCGTGAGACGTTTCCGCGGTCGGTCAGCTCGACACCGAGCTTGGTCAGCAGACCTTCCTTCTCGGGTCCCACAAAGCCCATCGCGAGCAACACCAGGTCGGCCTTGAGCTCGAAGTCGCTCCCTTCGACCTTCTCGAACTTGCCGGCGTTCATCTTGACCTCGTGCGCACGCAGGGCGGTCACGTGACCGTCGGCCCCGGTGAATTCCTCGGTGTTGACCGAGAACACGCGATCGCCGCCCTCTTCGTGGGCCGAGGACACCCGGAACATCAGCGGGTAGGTCGGCCACGGGGTCGAGTCGGCACGGGTCTCCGGCGGACGCGGCATGATCTCGAACTGGTGGATGCTGGCCGCGCCCTGACGGTGCGAGGTGCCGAGGCAGTCCGCGCCGGTGTCGCCACCGCCGATGATGATGACGTTCTTGTCCTTGGCGGTGATCGGCGGCTGGCCGTTCTCGTCGAGGACGTCATCGCCGAGCTGGACGCGGTTGGCCCAGGGCAGGAACTCCATGGCCTGATGGATGCCGTCGAGCTCGCGACCCGGGACCGGCAGATCGCGCCATGCGGTGGCACCGCCTGCCAGCACGACCGCGTCGTAGTTCAGCCGCAGCTGGGCCACCGTGATGTCGACGCCGACGTTGACGCCGGGCCGGAACTGGGTGCCCTCGGCAGCCATCTGCTCCAGACGCCGGTCGATGTGGCGCTTTTCCATCTTGAACTCGGGGATGCCGTAGCGCAGCAGACCGCCGATGCGGTCGGCACGCTCGAACACCGTGACGGTGTGGCCGGCCCGGGTCAGCTGCTGGGCGGCGGCCAGTCCGGCCGGTCCGGACCCGACGACGGCGACCTTCTTGCCGGTCTGCACATCGGGCATCTTCGGAACGACCCAGCCCTGGTCGAAGGCGTTGTCGATGATCTCGACCTCGACCTGCTTGATCGTCACCGGATCCTGGTTGATGCCAAGGACGCACGATGCCTCACACGGTGCGGGGCACAGCCGTCCGGTGAACTCCGGGAAGTTGTTGGTGGCATGCAGCCGCTCGATCGCGTCGCGCCACCGGTCTTTGTAGACCAGGTCGTTCCACTCGGGTATCAGGTTCCCCAGCGGGCAGCCGTTGTGGCAGAACGGGATACCGCAGTCCATGCATCGTGATGCCTGGTCCTGCAAGGAGTCGTGGGAGAAGTCCTCGTAGACCTCTTTCCAGTCCTTCAGGCGCAGCGGAACCGGCCGGCGGGACGGAAGCTCCTTTGAGGTGTGCTTGAGGAAACCGCGCGGATCAGCCATTGGCCGCCGCCATGATCGCCTCGTCCACATTGACGCCGGCCTGTTCAGCTTCGGCGATGGCGGCCAGCACGCGCTTGTAGTCGCGCGGCATGACCTTCACAAAATGCTTCAAGTTGTCATCCCAATCAGACAGGACCCGTTGTCCCACAGCCGAATCGGTTGCGTCGACATGGGCGGCAATGAAGTTGCGCAGCCACTCGACATCAGCGGCCTCCAAGGCCTCCAGCTCCACCATCTCGGTGTTCAGGTTCTCGCCCAGCACGCCGGCCGGGTCGTAGACGTAGGCGACACCGCCGGACATACCCGCCGCGAAGTTGCGGCCGGTGGGTCCGAGGATGACGACCTTGCCGCCGGTCATGTACTCGCAGCCGTGGTCGCCGACACCTTCGACGACCGCGTGGGCGCCGGAGTTACGGACCGCGAACCGCTCGCCGACCTGACCCCGCAGGAACGCCTCGCCGCTGGTGGCACCGAAGAGCACCACGTTGCCGGCGATGATGTTGTCCTCGGCGGCGAAGTCGGCCGGTGCTTCGTCGGCCGGGCGGACCACGATGCGGCCACCCGACAGACCCTTGCCGACGTAGTCGTTGGCGTCCCCGTAGACCCGCAGCGTGATGCCCTTGGGCACGAACGCACCGAAGCTGTTGCCGGCCGACCCGTCGAACGTGATGTCGATGGTGCCGTCCGGAAGTCCCTGCCCGCCATAGGCCTTGGTGACCTCGTGGCCGAGCATGGTGCCCACCGTGCGGTTGACGTTGGTGATCTTCGTCGAGAATCGCACCGACGAGCCGGAGTCCAGGGCCTCGCGGCTCTGGGTGATCAGCTGCTGATCCAGTGCCTTGTCCAGGCCGTGGTCCTGACGCGAGCTGCAGTACAGGTCCTGGTTCATGAACGCCGACTCGGGCTCGTACAGCACCGGCGTCAGGTCCAGCTTGTGGGCCTTCCAGTGTTCGGCTGCCTGGGTGGTGTCCAGTGCGCCGACCTGGCCGACCATCTCGTTGACTGTCCGGAAGCCCAACTGCGCCATGAGTTCACGGACTTCTTCGGCGATGAACATGAAGAAGTTCTCGACGAACTCGGGCTTGGCGTTGAACCGCTGACGCAGCACCGGGTTCTGAGTGGCCACACCCACCGGGCAGGTGTCGAGGTGGCAGACGCGCATCATGATGCAGCCCGCGACCACCAGTGGGGCGGTGGCGAAGCCGAACTCCTCGGCGCCCAGCAGCGCGGCGACCACCACGTCGCGGCCGGTCTTGAGCTGACCGTCGACCTGGACCACGATGCGGTCACGCAGGCCGTTCAGCAGCAGGGTCTGCTGCGTCTCTGCGAGCCCGAGTTCCCACGGTGCGCCCGCGTGCTTCTGTGACGTCAGCGGGGTGGCACCGGTACCGCCGTCGTGGCCGGAGATCAGCACGACGTCGGCATGCGCCTTGGAGACACCCGCGGCGACCGTTCCGACACCGTTCTCCGACACCAGCTTCACGTGCACACGAGCGGCCGGGTTGGCGTTCTTCAGGTCGTGGATCAGCTGTGCCAGATCCTCGATCGAGTAGATGTCGTGGTGCGGCGGCGGCGAGATCAGACCCACACCCGGGGTCGAGTGCCGCACCTCGGCCACCCACGGGTACACCTTGTGCCCCGGAAGCTGGCCACCCTCACCAGGTTTCGCACCCTGGGCCATCTTGATCTGGATGTCGGAGCAGTTGGTCAGGTAGTGACTGGTCACACCGAACCGGCCGGAGGCCACCTGCTTGATGGCGCTGCGGCGCCAGTCACCGTTCTCGTCCGGGTCGAACCGGTCGACGCTTTCGCCGCCCTCACCCGAGTTCGACCGGCCGCCGAGGCGGTTCATCGCGATGGCCAGGGTCTCGTGCGCCTCGGCCGAGATCGAGCCGTAGCTCATGGCACCGGTGGAGAAGCGCTTGACGATTTCGGCGGCGGATTCCACCTCGTCGATCGAGATCGGCTGGCGCACAGCTTCATCGCCGGAGCGGAACTTCAGCAGGCCACGCAGCGAGGCCATCCGCTCACTCTGGTCGTCGACCAGAGCGGTGTACTCCTTGAAGATCGAGTACTGGCCGGTGCGGGTGGAGTGCTGGAGCTTGAACACCGTGTCCGGGTTGAACAGGTGGTACTCGCCCTCGCGGCGCCACTGGTACTCGCCGCCGACCTCGAGCTCGCGGTGGGCGCGCTCGTCGGGGCGGTCCAGGTAGGCCAGTGAGTGGCGGGTCGCGACGTCGGCGGCGATGTCGTCGAGGTCGATGCCGCCCACCGGGCAACTCAGCCCGGTGAAGTACTGGTCGAGCACCTCCTGGGAGATGCCGATCGCCTGGAACAGCTGCGCACCGGTGTAGGACGCCAGGGTGGAGATGCCCATCTTGGACATCACCTTGAGCACGCCCTTACCCGCGGCCTTGACGTAATTGGCCTTGGCCTTATCGCTGTTGATTCCGGAGATCACGCCCCGGTCGACCATGTCCTCGATCGACTCGAAGGCCATGTACGGGTTGACCGCGGCGGCACCGAAGCCGCACAGCATGGCCATGTGGTGCACCTCGCGGGCGTCACCGGCCTCGACAACCAGGCCGACCTTGGTACGCGTGCGCTCGCGGACCAGGTGGTGGTGCACCGCGGCCACCGACAGCAGCGACGGGATCGGCGCCATGGTCTCGTTGGATTCGCGGTCGGACAGCACGATGATGCGGGCGCCCTCGCGGATCGCCTCCGAGACCTTGGCGCGGACGTTGTCCAGCGCCTCTTTGAGTCCCTGGCCGCCCCGGTTGACCGGGTACAGGCAGCGGATCACCGCGGCGCGCATGCCGTGCTTGTGGCCCCGGACCTCGTGGTCGGGATCGACGCAGACCAGCTTGGACAGGTCCGCGTTGCGCAGGATCGGCTGCGGGAGCACGATCTGCCGGCACGATTCCGGACCGGGGTTGAGCAGGTCGCCTTCGGGTCCGATGACGCCCTGCAGGCTGGTGACCACCTCTTCGCGGATGGCGTCCAGCGGCGGGTTGGTGACCTGGGCGAACAGCTGCTGGAAGTAGTCGAACAGCATCCGCGGCCGCGCCGAGAGGATGGCGACCGGGGTGTCGGTGCCCATCGAACCCAGCGCCTCGGCACCGGTGCGCGCCATGGGCGCCACCAACAGGTTCAGCTCCTCGTAGGTGTAGCCGAAGATCTGCTGGCGCAGCACCACTCGGTGGTGCGGCATCCGGACATAGTCACCCGGCGGCAGCTCGTCGAGGGGGAACAGGCCCGCCTCGATCCATTCCTGGTAGGGCTCCTCACTGGCCAGCTGAGCCTTGATCTCCTCGTCGGAGACGATGCGGCCCTGGGCGGTGTCCACCAGGAACATCCGGCCGGGCTGCAGGCGCAGCTTCTGGACCACGGTGGACGGGTCGAGCGGCAGCACGCCGGCTTCGGACGCCATCACGACGAGGCCGTCGTCGGTCACCCAGATACGGGAGGGGCGCAGGCCGTTGCGGTCCAGCACGGCGCCGATGACCGTGCCGTCGGTGAAGCACACCGAGGCCGGGCCGTCCCAGGGCTCCATCAGCGAGTCGTGGAATTCATAAAAGGCGCGGCGGGCGGGATCCATCGACTCGTGGCGTTCCCACGCCTCGGGGATCATCATCAGCACGGCGTGCGGCAGGCTGCGGCCGCCGAGGTGCAGCAGCTCGAGCACCTCGTCGAAGCGCGCGGTATCCGACGCGCCGGGGGTACAGACCGGGACGATCTTGTCGAGTCCGTCGGTGCCGAACACCTCGGTGCGGATCAGCGCCTCACGTGCGCGCATCCAGTTCTCGTTGCCCGTGACGGTGTTGATCTCGCCGTTGTGGGCGATCCGACGGAACGGGTGGGCCAGCGGCCAGGACGGGAACGTGTTGGTGGAGAAGCGGGAGTGCACGATGCCCAGCGCGCTGGTCATCCGGTCGTCCTGCAGGTCCAGGTAGAAGGCCTTGAGCTGCGGGGTGGTCAGCATGCCCTTGTAGACGAAGGTCTGGCCGGACAGGCTCGGGAAGTACACCGTCTCGCGGCCGGGACCGTCCTGGCCCGGGCCCTTGGTGCCCAGCTCGTGTTCGGCCCGCTTGCGCACGACGTACGCCTTGCGCTCCAGGTCCATGCCGGAGGCACCGCCGATGAACAGCTGCCGGAACGTCGGCATGGCGTCACGGGCCAGTGCGCCCAGTGACGAGTCGTCGGTGGGCACCTCGCGCCAGCCCAGCACCTGCAGGCCCTCGGCTTCGACGATCTTCTCGACGGCTTCGGCTGCCGCGGCCGCATCGCGCGAAGACTGCGGGAGGAAGGCCATACCGGTGGCGTAGCTACCGGGCTCCGGGAGCTGGAAGTCGACGACCTCACGCAGGAACGAGTCCGGGACCTGCAGCAGGATGCCTGCGCCGTCGCCGGTGTTCGGCTCGGCGCCCTGAGCACCGCGGTGCTCCAGGTTCACCAGTGCCGTGATGGCCTTGTCCACGATGTCTCGGCTGCGGCGACCATGAATGTCTGCCACCATTGCCACACCGCACGCATCATGTTCGTATGCGGGGTTGTACAGCCCGACCTTGCTGGGCGCCATTCCCACCTTGCCCTTCAACACGCTTCTACGAAGAAGCCGGCTCGGCGTGGGTGGCCTCCGTGCAGCACTGGACGACGGCTATGTCCCACACGCCATAAGTGGAGAAAACGATAAGGCAACTACCGTGGCAGATGCCAACTTAGCCAAGGCTAACTATACTCTGTCGCCAGCTTTTAACCCCGCGGACAGACCTGTCGCAGAAATCATCAATCACATTGCAGCCCTTGATATTTGACACATTCCCAACAGGGGGACCCCCACCCCCCTTCCGGGCCAACCACTGCCCGAATCATCAGATCTGTTTGCTGGGACATATAAAAACACTGTTATAGTGCTGTTATATCCACTTTTATATTTGCAGGAAAGCTTAGTCAGATTCTTAGATTTGCACAGTCAGCGCCCCGAGACCCGCGTAACGCTGCGTACGCCGGCCTCGGGCCGCAAGTCGAGGCGACGTAGCGACTGCGCATTGAGTGCCACGACAACCGTCGACGCTGACATCAATATCGCTCCGATGGACATCGGCATTACAAAACCCAGCGGAGCGGCCACACCGGCGGCCAACGGGACCGAGATCAGGTTGTAACCCGCTGCCCACCAAAGGTTCTGCTTCATCTTGCGGTAGGACTGCCGGGAAAGCTCGATCACCGAGAGCACCGATCGCGGGTCCGAGCTCGCCAGGATGACGCCCGCCGAGGCGATGGCGACGTCGGTACCCGCGCCGATGGCGATGCCGACGTCCGCGGCGGCCAGTGCCGGCGCATCGTTGACGCCGTCGCCCACCATGGCCACCCGCATGCCTTCGCGCTGGAGTTCGGCGACCTTGGCAGCCTTGTCTTCAGGCCGTACACCTGCGAATACGCGGTCGATGCCCAGCTCTGAGGCCACCGCGGAGGCCACCGGAGCGGCGTCGCCAGTGATCATCACCACTTCGATGCCAAGTTCGTGCAGCGCGTCGACGGCCTGCCGGGATTCCGGCCGGATCTCGTCGGCCAGGGCCAACGCGCCGGCCACGCTCCCGTCGACCAGGACGTGCAGCACGGTGGCGCCATCCCACCGGGCGGTGTCCGGCAGCGGGGCCTGCCCGGTCTGTTCGAGTAATGCGGGCCCGCCGACCTGCACGCGCTGCCCACCGACCAGGGCGCTGACCCCGACCGCGGGCGAGGAGCTGAAATCGCTCGCCGCCGGGATGTCGAGGCCGCGGTGCTGCGCTGCCGCGACGATGGCGCGGGCCAGCGGGTGTTCGGAATCCGCCTCCGCGGCTGCCGCCAATGCCAGTACGTCGTTCTCCGGACGGTCTGTGGCCACCACCGCGGTGACGGCCGGTTCGCCCTTGGTCAGGGTTCCGGTCTTGTCGAACAGGACCGCGCCGACCGTGCGCATGGTTTCCAGCGCCAGGCGGTCCTTGATCAGCACCCCGCCCCGGGCGGCCCGCTCGGTCGCGATGGACACCACCAGCGGGATCGCCAGCCCCAGGGCGTGCGGGCACGCGATGACCAGCACCGTGATCGTGCGTACGACGGCCTGGTCGGGTTCGCCCAACAGGGTCCACGCCAACGCCGTCAGCACAGCCGATCCCAGCGCGAACCAGAACAGCCAGCCCGCGGCCCGGTCGGCCAGGCGCTGCGCCCGCGACGAGGAGTTCATCGCCTCGCCGACCAACCGTTGGATGCCGGCCAGCGCGGTGTCGTCGCCGACGGCCGTCACCCGGATCCGCAGCCCGGAGTCGGTGGCGACGGTGCCCGCGACGACGTCGTCACCCGCACTTCGGCGCACCGTTCGCGACTCCCCCGTCACCATCGACTCATCCATGTCGGCGGCACCGTCGACGATGCGGCCGTCGACGGGCACGCTGCCGCCCGGCCGCACGATCACCAGGTCGCCGACCTGCAGATCGGCCGGGGCCACGGTCACCACCTGCTCGGCATCGCCGTCGTTCTCGACGCGTTCGGCTTCGTCGGGCAGCAGCGCGGCCAGCGAGTCGAGTGCCGAAGTGGTCTGGGCCAGCGACCGCATCTCGATCCAGTGGCCCAGCAGCATGATCACGATCAGCAGAGCGAGCTCCCACCAGAAGTCCAGCTCGTGGTGCAGCACTCCGAGGCTCGCCCCCCACGACGAGATGAACGCGACGGTGATCGCCAATCCGATCAACAGCATCATTCCCGGTGCGCGCGAACGTATCTCGCTGATCGCGCCGGTCAGGAACGGCCGTCCGCCCCACACGTACATGACCGTGCCGAGCACCGGCGAGATCCAGCGCGCCCCAGGGAAGCCCGGAAGGTCGTAGCCGAGGAGCATCGCGAACATCGGTGAGAGTGCCACCGTCGGCACGGCCAGCGCCGCCATGACCCAGAACAACCTTCGGAACTGCGCGACATGGTCGCCGTGGCCGCCATGCCCAGCGTGACCGGTGTGTTCGTGCTCGTGCATCGCGTGTTCGGTCGTGGTCATGTCGCCACTGTATACCCCTAGGGGGTATCTGGCCACCGTGATGGGCGTAACTGTTGACGGCGATGCACTATCCGCTGAACACCCCGCTGGGCCGCATGGGCGTACAAACCCTTGAAGAGGGCCCGGATCGTTGCGTGGCCTCCATACCCGTGGGCGGCCTGCTCAATCCGCTGACGCACGCCCCGACCCTCGCTCCGCTGGCGATGCTGGTCGACCACATCGGCGGCCTGGCCAACCACTATCGCCGCGATGAGGACGAGTGGACGGTGTCCAGCGAGCTGGCCATCGAGCTGACCCCGCACGCGCTGGACCTCGTCGCCGCGGCACCGGATGAACCCGTGGTCGCGACGGCACGGCCGTTCGGCCCGAAGGGCACGGGTTCGTTGAGCCTGTCCGAGCTGACCCACGGCGGCCGGCTGATGGCGACGGCGACGGTTCGGTCCTTCCACATCCACACCCCTGGACACATCGCCGCCTGGCCCTCCGACTCGACCGAGGGGACGCCGCCTGCCGCTCTCGAAGACCGCATTTCGGTCGAGATCGCCGAGACGGGCGGCCAGGCCGCGGTACTGCGGCAGCTGCCGGATCCCGTTATCAACAACAGCATCGGCATCGTGCACGGCGGGGTGTCCGCGGCGGCGCTCGAACTCGTGGGCTCCGCCGCCCTCGGCGACGGCACTGGTGCGCCGTGGCGGACGGCTTCGTTGCGGGTCAATTATCTGCGCCAGTTCCGCGGCGGCAACGAATCCCGTTATGAGGCACGGGCATTGCGCACCGGACGGAGCTCGGGAGTAGCCGACGCGCAGGCCATCGGCGATGACGGCGCGGTCGCCTTGATCGCCCGGCTAACCGCGTACCGCTGAGCAGCGGTCCCGTGTTTGAGCGTCTGATCTCGGGCTAGTTTCGTTGCTGCGGCGTAAATTTCACTATGCAATCGATTCGGCAACAACGATCCTGCCATTGGCCACTGGCGTGACACGCTCCGGGTGAACCACACCTATACGGAGGAGTTCGCCATGAGTACGCCAACCATGTCACATCGATTGGCAGCCGAGTTCATCGGGACGTTCTGGCTGGTCCTGGGCGGCTGCGGTAGCGCGGTGTTCGCCGCGAAGTTTCTCTCCGACGGCTTCTCCGTGGGTATCGGTTTCCTGGGGGTCGCCCTCGCGTTCGGCCTGACCGTGCTGACCGGCGTGTACGCCTTCGGCACCATCTCGGGCGGGCACTTCAACCCCGCGGTCACGCTGGGCGCCGCGCTGGCCCGCCGCGTCGAGTGGGCAGCCGTTGTGCCGTACTGGATTTCACAGGTCGTCGGCGGCCTGGTCGCCGGTCTGGTGATCTACGTGATCGCCAGCGGCAAGGACGGCTGGTCCGCCACCGGGAACATGGCCGCCAACGGTTTCGGCGAACACTCCCCAGGCGGGTACTCACTGGCCGCTGTGCTTCTCGCCGAGGTGATCCTCACCGCGGTGTTCCTGCTGGTCATCCTCGGTGCCACCGATGACCGTGCGCCGAAGGGCTTTGCCGGCCTTGCTATCGGGCTCACCCTGACGCTGATCCACCTGATCTCGATCCCGATCTCCAACACCTCGGTGAACCCGGCCCGCTCCACGGCAGTCGCCTTCTTCAACGGCAACGGCGCGCCCGCACAGTTGTGGGCGTTCTGGCTGGCCCCGCTGGTCGGTGCGGCCATCGCCGGCCTGGCCTACGCGTTCCTGTTCGGTACGGCCGAGGAGCTGGCCGACCGGCCGGTGCGTGAGGACGCTCTCGACCGGTAGCCCGCCCGCCAGATCAGGTCAGGTGGTCGAATTCACCACTGACCCAACGAATATGTGTCTCGGCCGACCGGTGCACTACATCCTTGGCGGCGCTGTCGATCTCGTCGCCGCCAAGGGTGTAGAGCCGGTCGTAGTCGTATTCGTCGAGCCGGTCCACGATCCGCCGCACCACCGCGGCCGACAGCGGGACGTGCTTGGGGAAATTCCGCTGGAAAGACACCCAGTTCCGGGCCAGCCCACCAGAGATGGTGTCCCCGACCAGCAGAGTGCCATCGGCCGTCAGCGCCACCGAACTGCCCCGCATGTGGCCGCCGACATGTATCAGCCGTAGCCCGGGCAGTGGTTCGGATTGCCCGCCCCACAGCTCGATCAGCGGATCCGGACCCGGAAGCCACTCGGCATCAAGGGAGTTCACATATACCGGCACTCCCCCGAATGCCCTGCTCCAACTGAGTTGCGCACCGAACATGTGCGGATGGCTGGCGGCAACAGCAGCGACACCACCGAGGCCGTGGACGAGGCCGACGATCTCGTCGTCCAGGTAGCCCGGCGAATCCCACAGCAGGTTTCCGTTCGCGGTCTGCACAAGGAACGACCGGTGCCCGATGGCGAACTTGGGCGCTCTGCGCAGGCTGTGCACCCCGCGGCCGTGGTCGACGTGTTCGGTGTGGTG
Organism: Mycobacterium sp. 134; assembly: GCF_048282715.1. Taxonomy (NCBI): domain Bacteria; kingdom Bacillati; phylum Actinomycetota; class Actinomycetes; order Mycobacteriales; family Mycobacteriaceae; genus Mycobacterium; species Mycobacterium sp. 134. The sequence continues at coordinate 212,499 of NZ_JBLVUN010000008.1, read as the reverse complement.
TGCCTGAGCCGCCAGTTCATCCAGCGTGGTCCAGGTACCGTGCGGCGGCAGGTCACCACGTTCCTCGATCGATACCTCCTCGGACGTCAGCACGCAGCTGCTCGCCGGTTCGGTGTCGGAATCAGGGTGTTCCACACCGCATCCCGTGCAAATCCAAGTAGGCATACCGCCGAGCTTGGCACCTCAACAATGGTTCAGGTCAAGCGCTCTTACGTCGCGCCTTGCCCGCCGCGCCGCGCTCGGTGGGCGCGCCCTCATGGGCCAGCGTGCCCCCGGCGCTCTCCAGATGGGCCCGGACGAACCATTGGAACTTCTCCAGTTCGGCGGCGTGATCGATGAGAACGTCCTGGGAGACCAGGTCAAGTTTCTCCAGACGGGCGATCGCCTTACGGATGTCCTCGATCACCCCGTTGTAGACGAGGTCGAGCGCCGCGAGGTGGGCTTGCACCTTGTCACGCCCGACGGAGTAGTCGTCCCAGGTGCGGTCGGCGACGATGGCGCCCGGAGTGCCCTTCGGCGATTTACCCAGTGCGGCAATCCGTTCAGCGACCTCGTCGGCGTAGGCCCGCACCAGCTCCACCTGCGGGTCGATCATCTCGTGCACGCCGATGAAGTTCGGACCGACGACGTTCCAGTGGACATGCTTGAGCGTCAGATGCAGGTCGTTGTATGTGCTGAGCTGCTTCTGCAACAGCTCGGCCACGTCGCTCCCCTGCTTGTCCGTCAGTCCGGGAATGGTGAACGAGGTCATTGCGGCTCCTTTCGAGTCACGATCGGTTCCCGTCCCGGGTACCCGACAACCGCGGCGCGCAATCAGGCCGGCTACAACGAACGCAGATTCGGAATCGCCTGACGCGCTCCGAATCGCGGATTGGTGGCCAGCCCGCTGGCTTCCAGCAGTCGGACAGCCCGTTGCCGGTGTGGGCGCAGTGGTTCGAGCAGCTCCACCATGGCCGCATCATCGATCGGCCTGCCGAGCAGGGTGCGCCCCACCATCGTCGCCAGGTGATAGTCCCCCACCGACAGGGCGTCGGCGTCGCCGAAGGCACGCTGCACGGTTTCGGCTGCCGTCCATTCGCCGACGCCGGGCAGCGACCGCAGCGCCGACACGGCCCGTTCAGCGGTGAGCCGCTCGAGGGCGTCGGCACGCTGAGCGCACCCGACGATGGTGCGGGACCGGCCCGGGTCCACGTTGGCCCGGTGGAATTCCCACGACGGGATGCGTCGCCACGCCTCGGCCGTGGGCGGTACCCGCATCCCGGCGGGCGCCGGTCCCGGAGCCGGAGCGCCGTACGTCGTCACCAACCGCCGCCAGGCCCGCCAGGCATCCATGCCCGAGACGCGCTGCTCGATGATCGCGGGCACCAGGGCCTCCAGGACCCGGCCGCTGCGACCCAGGCGCAGATGCGGCACCCGCCGATGGGCCTCGGCGATCGTCGGTTCGACCGGGTCGAAGCCGGTCAGGTCGTCATCGGCGCCCATCAGCGCCGCGAACCCGTCGAGGAACTCCGCGCTCCCGGCGCCCCACGCCTCGCAGTCCACGGTTTCTGGGGCCGATTTGGTGATCCGCGCGGTGACCGGGCCGGTGTTCATCGCACTGACGCGCCAGATCGCACCGTCGGCACCGACCCGGTTACAGGGGTCGCCACCGCCGCGCCGCCATGGGCCCAACGTCAGGCCCGGGCTGGCCGGACCCTCGAATACGACGCTGGTTGAGGGCACAGCACCAGGTTAAGCCAGGGCGATCCGAGCCTTCTCCGGGTAGAACGCCAGGTGGCCGGCGATTTCGGCGACGGCCGGATACGGGTCCTCATACGTCCAGACCACGTCGGCGACTCCGCCCACGTTGTAGTAGTTCGCCTCACCTTTGTACGGACAGTAGGTGGTGTTGGCACTACGGGACAACGTCTCGAACACCACGTCGGTGCGCGGAATGTACTGCACCGCCGGGTAGGTCGACTCTTGCAGGGTCAGGGCATCATCGGTCTGGGCGACGATCGCGCCGCCGATCGTGACGGTGACCCGACGCCCGGTCGGGGTGATGGTGATGGGGTGGGCTGCGCTGGGCAGCAGCACCTGGCGCTCGGTCATATGCGGGACAACACCGAGGTGCTGCCACCGATTCCCGGGCAGACTGGGGAGATGGGAACTTTGCAGAAGGCGCGGCTGGGTGACCTTGAGGTGGCACGGATCGGGCTGGGCACGATGGGCATGTCTTTCGCCTACGGCAGCGCGGGTCGCGACGACGCCGAGTCCATCCGCACCATTCATCGTGCGATTGACCTGGGTGTCAGCCTCATCGATACCGCGGAGGTGTACGGGCCGTACGTGAACGAGGAGTTGGTCGGCCGGGCGCTTCAGGGCCGGCGCGACGAGGTCGTGCTCGCCACGAAGTTCGGGATGATCTCCCACACCGGACGAGACGGGGTGGACAGCAGCCCGGCCAACATCCGCACCGCCGTGGAAGGGTCACTGCGCCGGCTGGGCACCGACCACATCGATCTCTACTACCAACACCGGTTGGACCGGTCGACGCCGATCGAGGAGACCGTCGGTGTGCTCGCCGAACTCATCGGCGAGGGCAAGGTGCGCCACATCGGGTTGTCCGAGGTCGGAGTCGAGACCATCCGCCGTGCCCACGCGGTCCATCCGATCACCGCACTGCAATCGGAGTATTCGTTGTTCACCCGAGATCCCGAGGACGGGATTCTGGACACGTTGCGCGAGAACGGGATCGGTTTCGTGGCGTACTCGCCGCTGGGCCGCGGGTTCCTCACCGGGCAGATCCGGTCGGTCGACGATCTGGCCGACGACGACACCCGCCGGGACAACCCTCGGTTCGCCGGTGAGAACTTCGCGACGAACCTGCGCCTGGCCGACGAGGTGCGGGCGATCGCCGACGATTCAGGCGTAACGCCGGGGCAGGTAGCCCTCGCCTGGCTGCTGTCGCGCGGCCCCGACATCGTGCCGATCCCCGGAACCAGACGTGTCGAGCGGCTGGAGGAGAACGTCGCCGCCGATGCCGTGACGCTCAGTGCCGATCAGCTGTCCAGGCTCGACAACCTCGCGCCTGCCGCGGGCGACCATCACACCGCTGCTCAGATGCGAATGATCGACCGGTAGCCCGGGGCTACGATCGCCCCATGACCGAGCCTGTGAAAGCCACCGTGTCCATCGCCGCCGATCCCGCGGCGGTGTACGCACTCATCACCGACCTGTCCACGCTGGCCTCACTCGCCGAGGAGGCCCATGCGATGGAGTGGCAGAAGGGCTCCTCGGCCACCCCCGGTTCGGTTTTCAAGGGACACAACCGCAATGGCTCCAAAGCCTGGAGCACCGTCTGCACGATCACCGACGCCGAGCCGGGCAAGACCTTCGCCTTCGACGTGAAGTCCCTGGTGTTCCCGGTGGCCCACTGGCGTTACGACATCGCGGCCGCCGACGGCGGCTGCACGGTGACCGAGTCCACCTGGGATCGCCGCGCAGGATGGTTCAAGAAGGTCGCGGGGCTGGCCACCGGAGTTCCCGACCGTGACAGCGCCAACGCCGAGCACATCCAGCTCACCCTGCAGCGGCTCAAGGAGCGCGCCGAGGCTTGAGCCGAGGGCTACATCTGGTGGCTCAGAACGGTGGCGGTGGTCCGCATTCTTCGGCGAGCCAGGCTTGGTAGTGGCGTTCGATTTCGAGGTCGTTGTTGAGTTCAGCGCGTAGGCGTCGTTCGGCGGTGATGCGGTCTTGGCGGTCTTGTTCGCGGGTGTGGCGGCGTCTTGGCATCATGGCGCCGCGGTCCGGGCTCGCAGCTGGCGGTTCGGGCAGGTTCAGTTCTCCGGTCGGGGTGCCCAGGGTCGGGAACATGCCGGCGCCGTGGGGTTCGGTGGTGTAGGTGTGGCCGGTGGGTGCGGTGATTTCGACGGTGCCGTCGGGTAATTGGCGGTCCGACCAGCCGGGGCAGAACGTTTTGACCAGGTGATGGGTGCGGCAGTAAAGCTTGGTGTTGGACGGATGGGTCGGACCCAGCGGATAGGGCATCGTGTGGTCGATATCGCAACGCTGGACCGGGGCGTCACAACCCGGGAACCGGCAGGTCAGGTCCCGCCACCGGATGAACTCCGAGAGCGCCACCGACGGGCGATACCCCGGCTCAGACGCATCAGACGCCGTCGACGTATCAGCGGTCTCGCCGGACTCAGCGCAGTCGGTGGGTTTGGCCGCCTCACCGGATTCGGTTGGCGCAGGGGTGCCAGCCTTTTCGGCGGGCACATGCAACGGCTTGAGTTTCGCGCTTGCGGCCAGGTCGCGCACGCGGTCGGCGGGCAGGATCCCATACCCGGGTAGATAGCCCGGATCATCACTGGTGCCATCCAAGGTGGTGTGGTCGACCAGCACATGAATCACCGCGGCATTGGCGGCGGCCCGCTTCTGAGCGGCGGGGCACTCCGGTAGCCCGCACCGGCACACCAATTGGGATTCCAGCCGCGCCAACGGACCCACAGCATCACAGCGGCGCTGCTGCTGGGTGCGCGGATCGTTCTCACACACCGTCGCCGCCAAAGCATCCAGGCGTTGATTCAACGCCGCCCCGTCGGCGGCATCGACGTTGCCCCACACCGAGGCCCTACCCGGGCTGTGCGGCTCAATCTGCACAAACCGCTCCTCGACCAGATTCGGCGGCACCCGCTCCCCGTTCGGATCGAGTTTGGCGATCCACTGATCCACCCGATCCCGCAGTTTGGGTTCCGACAGCCGCATCCACCGATGCGCCCGCGCCGCCAACTCCGCATCCAACACCGCCCACACCTCCGGATCGGCGATGCCGGTACGGGCGATGATCATGCACACCACCCGATAATCGATCTCCCCGGCCGCCAACCGCGCCGCCACCAACGGCAGCTTGTCGCGCAACACCCGAGCCCGCTGAACCTGCGTGCCCGCGCGGCCCCGACTGATCCGCAACGCCGCCGACACCTCGGCAGCCACCTCCTCGAACGGATCAGTCCGCCAGAAAATCGACTCGATCAACTCCTGCTCGCGCAAAGAGTCCAACGCCCCGATCGCGGCCAACCGGGCCGCGATCGCCACCGACTCCGCCCGCGCGGTGGCACTGATCCTGTCGATCAACGCCACATCGGAATCGCTCTCGAACATACGTTCGAGTATGCCACCACCCACCGACACCCGCAGGCCCTTCCGGACATGTCGTACCCCGGGAGGAATGTGACGGCCGAGCACCAACGAAAGGGGAACCTGATGTGCTGGATCTGCGATCACCCCGAGGCAACCAGACAGGACTATCTCGAGTGCCTGCGGGAGAAGACCTTCAAGCGTGGCTGGGCCGTGCAATACGTCGAGCACGAACGCAGGCCGTTCGGCTACACCATCGGGCTCAGCGAGGCAGGGCTACCCGAGTTGCTGATCACCGGACTGGAGCCGCTGATGACGTGGAAGCTGCTGAACACAGTGGCGGAATACATGGTGGACGAGACGGAACCCGCCCCGGGCGACACCATCACGCTGCCCGATGACTGGTTCGCCGAGTTCGTCGAAGTCAGCGAGCCCACCGCCCATCTCGGCTTCGCGGTGGAGTTGTGCGGTTACGACATCCGCGCGCTGCAGGTCGTGTGGCATGACCGGCAAGGCCACTCGCCCTGGTGTTCCGAGTTCAACCGGGGCGGTCCCCGCCAGCCTGTTCTCGGCGTGCGGGTACCGCGCGAAACCGCTTGAACATGCTTCTTTCTGCCATGAGGCGATCAATTTCTGCCATCGGAAATTGTCGCTCTGAGCTCTCGGTTTACACAGTCATAACCGGCACGGACAGCACCAGAAACAACAGCCGGAAGTAACAGAGAGAAGCAGGGAAATGAAGAAGTTCGGATTCGCCATCGTCGCCGCCAGCGGACTGGGTGCAGCCGTTCTGGGGCTGGCCGCACCGGCCCAGGCCGCCGAGCCCGCTCACGTCGCAGCTCCCAACAGCGTCACCATCTCGGCAGGTGTGGACCACCTGAACTGGCTCGATCAGCTGCACCCGAAGCCGATGGTTCCCAAGGTGGACAACACCGTTCGCCACAGCGGCCGCTGATACCGGCAGACGACAGAGGGGCAGCCCAGAGATGGGTTGCCCCTCTTCGCTTTTCGGAGACACTCAGAACGCGTAGCGGTGATACTGCGCCATGTACCGCAGCACAGGTACCGGCTTCATGATGGCCAGCATCATCCGGTAGTACCAGGGCAGCGTGTTGAACACCTTGTCATCGAAGGGCGATGCCCAGGCCAACAGCCTGGTACCCGGTACCGCACGCAGGATGTCCTCGGGCTTGTTGATGGCCCAGTGCAGTTTGGCGCCGGACCGGCGCACCACGGTGTTGCTCCACTGCGATTTGATGCCGAGCGTGTTGAACGCATCGAATTGCAGTTCGCCGGAAGGGAATCCGTCGACGATGCGGCGCAGCAGCGCGACCCCGTCGTGTTCGGTGAGGTACATGGTGAGGCCTTCGCCGATCATCAGGGTCGGCCGATCGGCGGGGACGTCACGCAGCCAGGCCGGGTCAGTCACCGAGGCGGCCACCACGTGATAGTGCTCGGCCGACGGGTAGAGCTGCTCGCGCAGGTGCGCGACGTCGGGGTAGTCGATGTCGTACCACTCGACGCCGGGTCCCGGCCGCAGCCGGAAGAAGCGACCGTCCAATCCGCAGCCCAGATGCAGCACGACGGCCTCGGGGTGCACGGCCAGGAATTGGCGGGTCCACCGGTCGAAGTGCGCGCTGCGGGTGGTCACCGACGGTGACGTCGCCTCGGTGATCGACGTACGGCTCCAGTCATAGTCGATGCGGTCGGCGATGTCTTTCGCCATCTGGTCGCCGAGGATCGGGTTCGGCATCCCGGCGTCGAGCGCTTTGGCATAGAACGTCGCCAACATGGTCTGCGGAGCGCCGGACAGGTCGACTTTAAGCTTGTCGGTCATATCGCCAGGTTAGGCCGCAATACGCTTGCCGCCCAGTGGCTTAACACCCTTCGGCGTGGTGTTCAGCTGCTCTTCTGCGCGCGTTTGGCGGCGCGCAGGCCGACCCAGAACTTCGCCGCTTCGGCGATCGATTCCTCGACAGGCCTTGGCTGCCAACCGAGTTCACGCACGGCCTTGGAGTGATCGAGCTCGGCTTCGGCCCGCATGAGCCGCAGGGATTCCAGTGACAAACGCTCGTCGGTGCCACGCAGCTTGCCCTTGATGGTGCCCGCCGCGGCCAGCGCATAGGACACCGGCAGCGGAATCGACCGCTCGACAGGCGCGACGCCGGCCGCCTCGGCGGCCAGGCGCGCCACCTCGGCATTGCTGATCATCTTCTCCGAGATCAGATAGCGCTCACCCGGAGTGCCCCGGTCGGCGGCCAGGAGCATGGCCTTGGCCGCGTCGTCGATTCCGACGGCTTCCAGGTCGATCCCGCTCATCACGAACGGCAGCTTGCCGAACGCGGCACCGGCGATGATCGCACCGTGCGGGGTCCGGCCCCAGTCGCCGCTGCCGTAGGTGGTCGACACGCACATCGCGACGGCGGGCACACCACGCTCACGTGCGTACCGCAGCACCAGGTCCTCGGCCTCTACCCGCGACCGTACGTAGGGCGTCACCTTCGAGACGTCGACGATGTCGGCTTCGGTGGAACGCTTTCCGCGCTTGCGGCCGACGGTGACGTAACTGCTGGTGTAGACGAACTTTCGCAATTCGGGGAACTCGGCGGCCACGTCGAGCACGTTGCGGGTGCCCTCGACGTTGGTACGGAACAGCGGCGCGGGGTCGCGCAGCCAGCCACGGGCATCGACGACGCAGTGGTAGACGACGTCGCAGCCGGTCATCGCCTCGCGCAGGGCCTCGGTGTCGAAGACATCCCCGAGTACCCGTTTGACGTCGAGATCGTCGATCCCGATGGTGTTGGCGTTCGGCCGCACCATGGCACGGATCTCTGACCCGTCGTCGGCAGCGACCAGTTGGCGCAACACATGAGAGCCGAGAAATCCGTTGGCCCCGATGACCAGCTTGGCGCTCACTTGCCGCCCCCGAACTGCTTCCACCACTGCTCGGCCTCCTCGGTCAGCGTCCCGAGTTCGGCGGCCTTGCGGCACCATTTACGCGCCGCGGAGACAAATCTGAGCGGGTTGTAGACGTCTTCCTGACGCGACCACAGGCCGTCGCCGGCGTAGGTCAGGATCGAGATGTTGGTGGCGCTGATGATGGTGCCGTCACCGGGGTCGCGCATAGGGTTGTCTAGCTCGCAGATGATCCGTCCGGTGGGTTCGTCGATCACGTGCCACAACGACGGGAACGCCGTCATGTAACTGCCGGGGAACGAGGTCATGGTCTTCCAGATCCACGGCCGCACCTGCTCGCGCCCCTTCATGGTGCCCACGGCGTGCTCGATGTAGTCGACGTCGACGGTGTAGTGGTCAGCCCACACATCCCAGTTCTTGGTCTGCGCGGCCCGGTCGACGGTCTGCTCGAACGTTTCGAAGGCAGCGGCGAGTTCCTCGCGGCTGAAGGGGCTGCTCGTCACCCCAAAACTAGAACACGTTCTATCAGCGTTTGTCGAGACCCGTCACTGCACCGCCAGCACCTGCCGGGAACCCAGCGGGGCCTGCAGGGCCACCTCGGCACTGCCGTGCACCGCGAGCGCGATACACATGCGGCCGACGGACTCCGGTGGCGTTCCTCCGCGAAGCTCGATCGTCACCGCGTCGGCGGTCTCCCGCGTGACCAGGTGCACGCCGAAGCAATCCGGGGTACCCGCGGTGAAGTTGACCAGCAGGCCGTCCCCATCGCGGCTGAAGGATTCGATCGTGGTCACGTGAGGGTCGACGATCGCGGGGTTGTCGGTGAACAGCGTCCTGCCGGGATCAGGCGCCACCTCGGGCAGCACGACCGGGTTCGGCTCGGCCGCCGCGGTGGGGCATCCGGCCAGCAGGAGTAAACCGGCGGCCGCCGAGGTTGCAACTAGACGCATGACCACCACGGTAATCACGGAGCACAATGGGGCACATGGGCAACTATTCGACAGCGATTCTCGCGGGCGGCTGCTTCTGGGGCATGCAGGACCTCATCCGCAAGCAGCCCGGCGTGGTCTCCACCCGGGTCGGCTACACGGGCGGCCGCAACGACCATCCGACGTACCGCAACCACCCGGGCCACGCGGAGGCCGTCGAGATCGTCTACGACCCGACTCAGACCGATTTCCGCGCGCTGCTGGAGTTCTTTTTCCAGATCCACGATCCGTCCACCAAGGACCGGCAGGGCAACGACGTCGGCAGCAGCTACCGGTCGGCGATCTTCTACCTCGATGACGAACAGAAGCGCGTCGCGCTGGACACCATCGCCGATGTGGACGCGTCGGGACTGTGGCCGGGCAAGGTGGTCACCGAGGTGACCCCGGCGAGCGACTTCTGGGACGCCGAGCCTGAGCACCAGGACTACCTGGTGCATTACCCGAACGGGTACACCTGCCACTTCCCGCGCGCGGGATGGAAGCTGCCCAAGCGGCAGACCGCGAGCCAGTAGAGCAGGTCAGGCCCCCAGCGGCGTGGCGCGGCGGCGCACGACGATGCGCCCGCCCGCCGCGGGGGTGTAGGCCACGCCGCGGGAGTGCACCTTTTCTCCCGGTGCGGTGGTTGTCTCGATGACGAAGTGGCGCAGCACCGTTCGCAGCACCACATCCATCTCTACGTTGGCGAACACCGCCCCGACACAGCGCCGGGTGCCGCCGCCGTACGGGAGCCAGCCCAACCCGGGCCGGCTGCCGACGAATCGCTGCGGGTCGAACCGGTCCGGATCGGCGAACTCCCTTTCGGCCTCCTGGATCTGGGAGATGGCCACGATGATCGAATGCCCACGCGGAATCTCCCACTCGCCCAGCCGGATTGACGGTGCGTAGACGTGACGGCCGGCGAAGTCGATGACGGTGCGGTTGCGCTGCACCTCCAGGATGGTGGCCTGACGGTATTCGTTGCCGTCGGTGGCAGCCTCGGCCACCAGTCCGGCCAGCACCTGCGGGTGACGGCTGATCCGCTCGAAGGCCCAGCCCAGGGTCGAGGCGGTGGTCTCGTGACCGGCGGCCAGCAGGGTCAGCAGCTCGTCTCCGATGTCCTTGCGGGACATGGCAGATCCGTCCTCGTACGTGCTGCGCAACAGCAGAGCCAGGATGTCGTCGCGCTTGTCGAAGTCGGGGTCGGCTTCGACGCGGTCGATCAGCCGGTCGATGACGGCGTCGTAGCGACGGCGGTACGAGGCGAGCCGGCCCCACGGGCTGAACCGGCCGAACGTCCGGGTCGGGGTCGGCACCACCACGAGCCTGGAGCCCAGCGTGACCCAGGGCGGGATGATGCGGCGCAACTCGTCGAGCTGTTCACCGTCGGCGCCGAACACCGCACGCAGGATCGCGTTGAGGGTGATCCGCATCATCGGCTCGAGCGTCTCGAACTCCTGCCCTTGCGGCCAGTTCGCCGTTTCCCGCAGGGTCTCCTCTTCGAAGATCTGCTCGTAGTTCTTGATGCTCTTGCCGTGGAACGGCGGGGTGAGCAGCTTGCGACGGCGACGGTGATCGGTGCCGTCGAGGGCGAACACCGATCCGGATCCCAGGATGCGGCTCAGGTTGGGCTGGATGTTGCCGACGTCTTCGGTGTTGGCCGTGAAGAGCTGCTTGGCCAGCTGGGCGTCGGCGATCATCACGGTGGGGCCGAAGATCGGGAGCTTGAGGCTGAACACGTCGCCCTGACGGCGGGCGATCTGCTTGACCACCCAGCGCCTGGCGAGGGCGAAGCCGATGGCCTGCAACGGCTTCGGTACCCGCGCGGGCGGCGGTGTCCGGCCCGGCGCGACGCTCTCGATGGGGTTCTCGGTGGCCTTCTCAGCAGCTGCAAGCTCGGTCATACCATCTCCCGCCCGTCCTGGTACCGCCCAGTACCAATCGTTATGAGGTACGGTACTCCCAGGTACCAGGCAGCGCAAGGGGGTCGGCCACTATGACCGCAGTCAGCCATGCCGAATCTCCGGCTGACACCTACCGGCTGCGGTTGCTCGAAGGGCTCGCCGCGGCGATCAACGACAAGGGCTACCGCGAGACCACGGTGGCCGACATCGTCCGCCACGCCCGCACCTCCAAGCGCACGTTCTACGACCAGTTCGGCACCAAAGAGGACGGCTTCCTCGAACTGTTGCGTGCCAACAACGCCGCACTCGTCGACGGCATCACGGCCGCCGTCGACCCCGAGGCGGCCTGGACGGATCAGATCGGGCAGGCGGTCGGCGCCTATGTCGACCACATCGCCGCTGCCCCGGCGATCACCCTGAGTTGGATCCGCGAACTTCCCGCACTGGGCAGCAGGGCCCGCCCGCTGCAGCGTGCGGCCCTGCGCGAACTCACCGATCTGCTGATCGAACTCAGCGGCAGCGCCGGCTTCGAGCGTGCCGGCCTGCCCCGGCTCACCCAGCCGATGGCCATCATCCTGCTGGGCGGGCTACGCGAATTGACCGCACTGATCGTCGAGGACGGTGGCGACATCCACGACATCTACGGACCCGCGGTTGCCGCGTCGACGGCGATCATGACAGCGAATTCAGCTGAGCAGCAACCGCGCTGATTTCTCGAGCCGGCGCGAGATGCCGGCGTAGGTCTCGTACCCCATCCCGGCCCACACCAGGGTGCCGGTATAGAGCAACTCCAGCGCTTCGATCACGTCCATGTCCACATCCGGTCCGAGCGCGGCGACGAGCCTGCCCCGGATGTCAGCGCCGATACGCTGCCGCAGCGCGTCCACATCGGGATCCTTGCCCAGCAGGGCGTTGGTCACCGCGCCGGCGAACTCGGGTTCGTCGGCCACCAGCGACGCGATGTGTTGCAACACCTCGACCACTCGGGTGGCCGGGTCGGCCGACTCGTGCGCGGCCAGCGGAGCGGCAGAGAGTCTGCGCCAGAACACCTCGGCCACGAGGTGTTCCTTCGACGAGAAGTAGGTATAGGCGGTCGCTGCCCCGACCCCGGCCTCGGCGGCCACCCGGCGCACTGTCAGCCCGGCGAAGCCGTCCCGGATGATCAGCTCCACCGCGGCCCTACCCAGGCGTTCCACGGTGTCGGCCTGCCGGGCACTCAGACGGCGGCGCGTCGACTCCAGAGCCGCATCAGACACGTGTCCGGACGCTACTACAACAACCAATCACCAGCAACGGTAGGTTGTGCATTCATGAGCACCGCTGACACCGCCCTGCCGCCCCGCGCCGAGCGCCTGTTCACCCTCGCCGAGCAGGTCACCGGCTTCATGCCGGCCGACGAGGGCCGCGCGCTCTACGACGCCGGCCTGCGCTACCTGAGTGGCGGGGTCGGGGTCGAGATCGGCACTTATTGCGGCAAGTCGACGGTGATGCTGGGCGCGGCCGCGCAGGAGACGGACTCGGTGCTGTACACCGTCGACCACCACCACGGCTCGGAGGAGCACCAGGCCGGCTGGGAGTACCACGACACCACGATGGTCGATCCGGTCACCGGACTGTTCGACACCCTGCCCACGATGCGCCACACCCTGGACGCCGCGGGCCTGGACGAGCACGTGGTGGCTGTGGTCGGCCGCTCACCCGTGGTGGCCCGCGGATGGCGAACTCCGTTGCGGCTGTTGTTCATCGACGGTGGCCACACCGAGGAGGCCGCGCAGCGGGACTTCGACGGCTGGGCCCGCTGGGTCGAGGTGGGCGGTGCGCTGATCATCCACGACGTGTTCCCCGATCCCAATGACGGCGGCCAGGCGCCGTTCCACATCTACCAGCGCGCACTGGCGACCGGCGCCTTCACCGAGGTCGCCGTCATGGGTTCGATGCGGGTGCTGGAGCGGACCGCCGGCGAGCCGGGGCAGCTGGACTAGAGGTCGCCGGCTTTCCTACCTGCCACACACTCGCAGTCGTATTCGCCCTCCAGGCCGCGCGGCAATCCTTCACCCCGGAAGATGCCGCTGGCCGCGGTGGTCTGCGACAGCGCGTCGGCGGCCAGGACCATGGCGGCGCCGGTCCAGGTGGTGCGCTCCTCGGGCCAGCGTTTGCCGTCTGCGAAAACCAATCCGGTCCAATAGGATCCGTCGTCCTCGCGCAGGTGCTGCATGGCAGCGAACTGCTCGTGGGCCCGTCGGGTGTCACCGATCGCGTCCAGGGCCATCACCAGCTCGCAGGTCTCCGCGCCGGTGACCCAGGGCCTGTGGTCGACGCACCGGATGCCGAGTCCTGGCACCACGAAGTCGTTCCACCGCTCGTCGATCCGCGCTTGGGCGGCCGCCCCACGAAGGGCGCCGCCGAGCACCGGGTAGTACCACTCCATCGCATGGGTGTCCTTGGCGGAGAACGCCTCTGGATGAGCGGCGATGGAGTGGCCGAGACGCCCGACGGCGACTTCCCATTCCGGCTGGGGATCGTCGAGGTAGTCGGCGAGCGCCAGCCCACATCGGATGCTGTGGTACACACTGGCGCAGCCGGTCAGCAGCGCCTCCTCAACCGGGCCGGACGGACTTGCCGCCCAGTAGATCTCGCCGCCGGAGGCCTGCAGGCCCAGCACGAAGTCGAGCGCCCGGGTCACGACCGGCCACATCAGCTCGGCGAAGGCCCGGTCCCTGGTGATCAGCACGTGGTGCCAGACCCCGGTGGCCACGTAGGCACAGAAGTTGCTGTCGCTGTTGGCATCTTCGATGACGCCGTTGCGCAGCTGGATCGGCAGGGAGCCGTCGGCGCGCTGCACCGTGCGGCACCAGTCGAACGCCGCGCGGGCGGGTTCGATCAACCCCGCCACGGTCAGCGCCATGGCGTTCTCCACGTGATCCCACGGGTCGGTGTGGCCACCGTCGAACCACGGCAGGGCTCCCGACGATTCCTGGGTAGCGGCAATCGAACGCGCCGTCTGCAGGCAGTCGTCTGGCGTCAAAACTCCGGGCACGCCGGGGATCTCGGGAACTAGCACTACTGGTGCCTACCCGTTGGATTCCGGTGCGCGGAAAGCGGGCTTACGGAAGTAGAGCGCCACGCTCTTGCCGATCACCGGGTTCAGCAGCGACTCGGCCGTACGGGTGAGCCACGGCCGGCCCATCATGTCCCACACCAGCAGCTGGTGGTAGGCCTTGACCGCGGGATGGTCGTTCTTCTCGGTGCCGACAAGACATTTGAGCCACCAGTACGGAGAGTGCAACGCATGCTCGTGGTGCGTATGGGCGAGGGTGAGCCCGTGCGCCAGGACCTTGTCGCGCAGCTCGTCGGCTTTGTAGATGCGGATGTGGCCGCCCTCGTTGGCGTGGTACTCGTCCGACAGCAGCCAACAGAGCTTCTCCGGAAGCCAGCGCGGAACCGTGATGGCCAGCGAGCCGCCGGGTTTGAGAACACGCACCAGCTCGGATATGGCCCGATCGTCCTCCGGGACGTGCTCCAGGATCTCCGAGGCGATGACGCAGTCGAAGCTGGCGTCGGGATACGGGAGGTCGAGCGCGTCACCCTTGACGGCCTCGCCCTTGGCAGACAGCGGGACCTCACCCGCTTCCCGCATGGCCTGCAGCATCGTGTCGACGTCGTTGAGGTCGGACGCACTCTGGTCGAAACCGATGACGTTCGCTCCGCGCCGGTACGCCTCGAACGTGTGCCGGCCCGCGCCGCAGCCGACGTCGATCACCGTTGTGCCCGGCCCGACACCGAGACGGTCGAAGTCGACGGTCAGCATTGCGTCACCTTTCCTGCCCGGTCCAGGGCCATCTCGTACACCGATACCGTCTGTGCGGCAACCGATTCCCAACTGAAGACATCGAGCGCCCGCTGCCGGCCGGCCGCGCCGAGCCTGCGCCGCTCCAGCGGCGAGTCGAGCAGTTCGCCGAGGACGGCGGTCAGCTCATCGACGTCGGCCGGGCGCACCAGGCGGGCGCAGGCCCCGTCGTCCCCGACCACCTCGGGCAGTGCGCCCGCGCGGCTCGCCACGATCGGGGTGCCACTGGCCATGGCCTCCACCGCGGGCAGGGAGAAGCCTTCGTACAGCGACGGGATGCAGGCCACCTCGGCGGAGGCCAGCAGCGCGGCGAGTTCCTCATCGCTCAGCCCGCTGGAGCTGTGCACGATGTCGGAAATGCCGAGCTCGGCAATGAGTTTCTCGGTCGGCCCGTTCGGCTCGAGCTTGGACACCAACTGCACGTCGAGGTCGCGCTCCACCCGCAGCCGGGCCACCGCATGCAGCAGGTTGCTCACACCCTTGAGCGGCACGTCGGCGCTGGCGATCGCGATGATGCGTCCGTTCACGCGGTGCTCGGCCGGTTTGAACAGTTCGGTGTCCACCCCCAGCGGCACGATGTGCAGCTGGCTCGGCGCCACCCCGAAGTCCTCGGCGATGTCGGCGGCCGAGGACGACGAGACCGTGAGCAACTCGGGGATCTTGCGGGCCACCTTCTTCTGCATCTCGGCGAACCCGTACCAGCGCCGCACCAGCGGCTTGCGCCACCACTTGGCGGCGGCGATCTCGACCACCCGGTCGCGCGTGATCGGGTGGTGCACGGTGGCCACGACCGGCAGTCCGCTCCCGGCGATCTTCAGCAGTGCCGAGCCCAGGCTCTGGTTGTCGTGGACCACGTCGAACTCGTCGCGGCGGTCGGCCAGGATCCGGGCGACCCGCATCGTGAAGGTCCGCGGCTCGGGGAACCCGGCGCTCCACATGGTGGCCAGCTCCAGGGCGTCGATACCGTCGCGGATCTCGCTGGGCCGGGGCACGCGGAACGGGTCCGGCTCGCGGTACAGGTCCAGGCTGGGGACCTTGGTCAGCTTGACCCGCGGGTCCAGGCCCTCGGGGTAGGGCTGGCCGGAGAACACCTCGACCTCATGGCCGAGTTCGGCCAGCCCGCGGCTCAGATGGCGCACGTAGACGCCCTGGCCACCGCAATGGGTCTTGCTCCGATAGGACAGCAACGCGATACGCATAATCAGATCACCCGACGGCCGGAATCGTGCTGAGCTGGGAATACACGCTCACGCGTCGACTCCGAACCCTCTGGACATGTGTCCAGACTATAGTTTGACCTGCTATCCAACGCAACGCGTCGGCCGCCGTCTACGCCGGAGGAAAGCCACCTGTGGCAACGGGACCCCACCGGACCGGCGTGATCCGGATCAGGCACTTGCCCTGATCCACCATCGCCTGCCGGTACTCATCCCAATCCGGGTGTTCACCGGCCACCGCCCGGAAGTAGTCGACCAGCGGCTCCACCGCATCCGGCAGTCCGATCACCTCGGCGTCACCGTCGACTTGCACATACGGTCCGTTGAACTCCTCGGACAGGACCGTCACGCTGGCCCGGGGCGTGCGCCGGAGATTGGCGGCCTTCGCCCGCTGCGGATAGCTGGCGATCACGATCCGGCCCTGATCGTCCACCCCGCCGGTCACCGGCGAGGTCTGCAACGAGCCGTCGGCGCGGAACGTGGTGAGCACCATGTGGTGTCTAGGTGTTCTTCACGGGTAGGTTGTGAACGCGTAGGCGCTCGATTGGTGTCATTCCGCCGATGCCGGTGTGGGGTCGGTGGTGATTGTAGTGATGCAGCCAGTGCTGGTAGGTTCCGGCGCGTTCGGCCTCAGAGCGGTAGGTCTGCGCATAGGCCCATTCGGTGGTCAGGGTGCGGTTGAATCGCTCGACTTTGCCGTTGGTCTGTGGCCGGTAGGGCCGGGTCCTCTTGTGGGTGATGTCGGGGCCGAGCGCTTCAGCGAAATTCTTTGACCGGTAACAGGATCCATTGTCGGTCAACACTCGTTTGACGGTGATGCCGTGGTCGGCGAAGAACGCGTTGGCGCGTTTCCAGAATCCCGCGGCGGTTTCTTTGCGTTCGTCGGTGAGGTCCTCGGAGTAGGCCAGCCGGGAGTGGTCATCAACGGCGTGGTGCAAGAACGTGTATCCCATGCCGCAGCGGTTGCGCCGGCCGGCTTGGCGACCCAGCTTGCGATGGCCGCCCCCGTCGGGGATGCGGCCCAGTTTCTTGACGTCGACATGGACCAAGTCGCCGGGAGCCGGGTGCTCATAGCGGCGGGGTTTGGGCCGGCGTACCGGTAACCCGGTGTTTTGGTCCAGGTGCCGCAGCAATGGCATCCGGTAGCGGCGCAGCACCGCCTCAACGGTCGAGCGTGGCAGGTGCAGGTAAGCGGCGATGCGATGTGGGCCCCAGCGCCGGGTGAAGCGCAGGTTGACGATGCGCCGCTCACGTCGTTTCGGCAACCGCAACGGACTGCGATGCGGCCGGCTGGGCCGGTCTACCATCGCTGCTTCGCCACCGTCGCGATAACGGTCGGCCCATTTCTTGGCTGTGGCCACCGAACATTGGAACCGCTCAGCCGCGCGCCGCAAACTCCAGCCCTGATCAACAACCGCCTGCGCAAGCCGCAACCGCCCACGAGGAGTCAACGAAGCATTAGCGTGGACCATGAGGACCTCTCGGTAATCGGATGTGCGTATTTGGTAACCACACCGATACCGGAGGTCCTCACCTACTTCCGCTCACCACGCCGTTCACAACCTGTCTGGGAGTTACATCTAGGGCGCACGAAGTCCAGGAGTTCCTCGATACCCACGGTGTCGGCGGTCGCGTATCTACGGGCCATCCCTCGACGGTAGGACAAAGGCGAACGGCCGGGGAAAACCCAGCCCGGTGAGCCGCGCGCCCCGCACTGCGGCGGGATCGATCGGCAGCACCTTTCCCGAGGACGGTTCGTAGCACTCCAGGGCATCCTGGCCCGCGCCGACGATCAACACCCAGTGCCGCGGAATTCCCCGCTCGCCGATCAGCATGGCCACCGGCCAGCCCTCGTCGACGGCACTCCGCACATCCGACAACGCATCGCGGGCACCGCGGAAGCGCCGCCATCGGTATGTCACTCCGCGTTTCGCGCTGTGGCCGGTCAGCGCGCGGGCCATCCCCGCGGGCGTGGTCCCCAGTTGCCGTGGCCAGATTCGGTTGACGGCGGCGTGAATTCGGCCCTGCTCGGCAGCGAACCAGGCCTCACCGTCAGAGTTCAGCAACTCCGCGCTGTAGGTGTGATCCAGCATGGCACCGGCCACCACCGCGACCGTCGGACCACAGGTGATCCCGTCACGCTGCCGTAGCCGTAGGGCCGCCAATCTCGCTGGCTTCACACAGATCCGGTCATCGCGTCGATCAATTTCTGCCATCGGAACTAAAGCTTCTGAGCTGCCGGTTTCAACCGATATACCGCAGCGTACCGAAACTGCCGGCGAACCAAGACAAGAAAGACACCCCATGCGAAACACAACCGGAAAGTCGCGAATCCTCGCCGCCGCCGTCGGTGGACTTGCCGCCGCCGTCATCGGGTCGGCCGGCCTCGCCACGGCCGCACCGAATGGCCCCAGCAATGCCCAGCAGACGATCAGACAACTTCAGTCCCAGGGCTACACCGTGATCGTCAACCGCCTGGGATCCTCACCGCTGGATCAGGCTTCGGTCGTCGCCGTACGACCCGGGCCGAACTTCAGCCGCACCGACACGCTGAGCGCCGTCACCACCCGCACGGTGTACGTCGACGTCAAGTAGCAGACAGCCACCGCCATCGGAGTCGATAATGACCAGATGGCAGTGAAAATGGATGATCTGCTGGGCCGCAACCTGGGCGCTCTGCGATACCAGCCCACTGCCAAACGAATTCGCGTCTGCCTGGGCGGCGAGCCGGTCGCCGATACCGGTGAGGCGGTCCTGATCTGGGAGCCGCGGCGGGTGGTGCCGACGTACGCCGTGCCGCGTTCGGCATTTGCGGCACAGCTCGTCCCGGCAGGCGGGGATGTGGGCGACGACGAGATCCCCGGGTTCCTGGACCCGTCGGTGCCGTTCACCGCGCACACGTGTCCGGGGACGGCGTTCGACGTCATCGCCGGTGACGAAACCGGCGCCGCGGCGGCGTTTCGGCCGGACGATCCGGAGCTGGCCGACTACGTGATCCTGGACTTCGCGACCTTCGAATGGCGCGAGGAGGACGAGCCGATCGTCGCGCACCCGCACGACCCGTTCCACCGGATCGACATCCGGCGCAGCCGACGACGCATCCGCATCGAGCTCGACGGGAAGGTGCTGGCCGAATCCTGCAGTGCCATGCTGCTATTCGAGACCGGACTACCCACCCGCCACTATCTCCCCCGCGAAGACGTGACCGCCGTTCTCGACGTGAGCGACACCGTCACGTACTGCGCGTACAAAGGACGGGCCACCTACTATTCACTGCCCGGTGGACCCGCCGATCTGGCCTGGTCCTATCACGAGCCCTTGATCGATGCGGTGCAGGTACGCGACCACATCTGCTTCTTCGACGAACGGGTCGACGTCTTCGTCGACGGCGAACGCAAGGAGCGTCCCGTCACGCCGTGGAGCTGACAGGAACGCCTGTTTCGGCCGGGCTGGTTCTGGCAACATCAGTCACCGACACCACAATCGGTCGACCGGAGGTCATGATGGGCACATCGGATGTCACGCTCACCGCAGCCGCCGGCACCGAAGGCGGTGGTGCCGCACTCGATCAGGTGATCGGCATGTCGGTGGTCGCCCTGATCGTCACGGTCGCACTCCTGTGGATCGGCTACCTGCACCGCAACCGGCGCATCACCTGGCTGAACAACTTCGCCGAATGGCTGGGCCGCAAGTTCCACCGGCCACCGTGGGTCGCGTTGCAGGTGTTCCTGTTCACCGCGACCATCATCTGCGCGCTGTTCGGTTTCATCTGGGACGTCAGCCTGCACATCGGCAAGGGACGTGACGCCGGACCGCTGGCCAACCCCGCGCACTACTTCATCCTGATCGGGCTGTTCCTGCTGTTCATCGCCGGTTCGATGGCCATCGTGCTGCCCTACGACAAGCCCCGGCCGCCATCAGGATCACCCGCACCTGGTACGCGCCGGTCGGCGGCGTCCTGATGGCGCTGTGCGGGCTCTATGCCCTCATCGGATTCCCGCTCGACGACATCTGGCACCGCATCTTCGGCCAGGACGTCACCCTCTGGGGGCCAACGCATTTGATGCTGATCGGCGGTGCGGGGTTGTCGCTGATCGCCGTGCTGTTGCTGGAGCACGAGGGCAGGGTCGCGATGGGCCCGGAAAGCGTGGGTGAGGACAGCAAGTTCAACAAGTTCCTCTATTTCCTGTCCTTCGGCGGCCTGTTCATCGGACTCTCGGTATTCCAGATCGAATACGACTTCGGCGTCGAGCAGTTCCGCCTGGTACTGCAGCCGATGATGATCGCGGCTGCCGCGGCGCTGGCCGCGGTCGCTGCGCGACTGGTGCTGGGCCCGGGCGCGGCCCTGATCGCCGCAGGGTTCGCGATAGCCCTGCGCGGGGCCGTGGCCTTCATCGTCGGCCCGGTCCTCGGTGCGCCGACGAGTTGGTTCGCGCTCTACCTCGGCCCGGCACTGGTGGTCGAACTCATCGCGCTGACCCCGCTTGTCAAGCGGCCCATCCTTTTCGGCGCGGTGGCCGGTCTCGGCGTGGCGACCGTCGGGCTGTGGCTGGAATCGTTGTGGATCGGTGCGGTCTATCACTATCCGTGGCCGACCAGCATGTGGGGTGAGGCGCTGGCCATGGCCATCCCGGTTGCCATCGCGATGGGTCTGTGCGGTGCGCTGCTGGCGCTGGTGCTCACCGGTCAGCCGCTCCCCCGGCCCGCGGTCGGGATCTCCATCGTGGTGGCCACCGTGCTGGTGATCGGCGGTGCGGTGGCCAACGGGCTGCGCACCGAGGTTCCGCAAAATGCCAGCGCCACCATCACTTTGACGGACCTCCCGGCTGACAACGGGCACCGCATGGCCTCGGCCGACGTCCAGATCACCCCGGCCGGCCTGGTCGGCGACGACCCGGAGTGGGTGTCGATCCTGGCGTGGCAGGGTGGCCTGGCCAACCATCGCGGCTTGGTCATCGACCGGTTGGAGAAGGTGGGCCCGGGGCACTACCGCTCGACGCAGCCCATCCCCGTTTCGGGCAGTTGGAAGACCTTGCTGCGCGTGCAGGACGGAACCACCATGGCCGGTGTGCCGATCTTCCTGCCCGCCGATCCCGGTATCGGTGCCGCCGAGACGCCTGCGCTGTCGTCGAGCACCCGGGAGTTCGTGCAGGAGATCACGATCCTGCAGCGCGAACGCAACCTCGATCACCCGTCCTGGCTGTACAACGTGGCTTCGCTGGTGGTCCTGGTGTGCACGCTGATCCTGATCGCAGGGCTGACCTGGGGTGCCGGCCGGATCAATGCCAGGGAGCTGGCCGCGGGGCGTGAACCCGCCGGGCTCACATGATCCGATACCAGGCCGACCACACGCTGCTGCTGGCATTGCCTGCCTTCGCTCCGGCCCTCGTGGTGGTGGGCGTCGTGGTGTACGTCGCCATGCGGGACAGGCGCCGCGGCGACGACGACGAAGCCCAAGTTGATGCTCAAGAAGAAACTCCGGACTCCTCAGGCGAAGATGGTTCACCGTGATCAACCTCAAAAGCAGTGTCATCGTCCTGGCGTCCGCTCTCGCCCTGGTGACGGCCGGTTGTGGCGGCTCCGGCGACACTCAGAAGACCGACGGCTCAGCCGGTTCCGCCACTCCTTCGGCCACCACGGTCAATCCGTCGGACATGACCAACCAGCAACAGGTGCCGACCAGACTGCTGATCGACGTCACCATCAAGGGTGGCGAGGTCACCCCGACCAACCAGCCGCTGAAGGGCAAGGTCGGCGAGCCGATCGTGGTTCGGGTGAACAGCGACGCCGCCGACGAGCTGCACGTGCACTCCAATCCCGAGCACAGCTTCAAGATCGAGCCGCGTAACGGCCAGCAGTTCCAGTTCACCGTCGACGTACCCGGAACCGTCGACATCGAGCTGCATCAGCTGAACCGCACGATCGCCAGCGTGCAAGTGCAGCAGTGACGCCCCGGTCGACCGCGGTCCTGGCCCATGGTCTGGGCGGTTCGACCGATCTCCCGATTCCCTATACCTACGCGCTGATCGGCGCGGCATGGACGTTGACGTTCACCTTCGCGGTGGTGGCACTGGCCTGGCGACGGCCGAGGTTCGATCCGGAGAAGCCGGCCTGCCACTGCCGTCCTGGGTCACGACGACCGTGGACTCCGCCGTGACGCGCTGGGTGGTGGGCCTGCTCTCCCTCGCCCTCACCGGGTGGGTGGCGTACACCGCACTCACCCGGCCGGCGGGCGCCAATCCGCTGCCGGGTGTCTTCTATGTCCTGCTGTGGGTGGGCCTGGTCGCGGCCTCGGTGTTGTTCGGCCCGGTCTGGCGGCTGATCTCTCCCGTCCGCGCGCTGTACCGGTTCCTGCCCGGTCCTGACCGCCGGCGCTACCCGGAACGTCTCGGCTACTGGCCGGCTGCGGCGGGGCTGTTCGCCTTCGTGTGGCTGGAGCTGGCCAGCCCGGACCCGGGATCGGTTGCGGCCATTCGCAACTGGCTTTTGGTCTACCTTGCGGTGACACTGGCCGGCGCACTGTGCTGCGGGCAGCGCTGGCTGGAGAGCGCCGACCCGTTCGAGGTGTACAGCACGGTTGCCTCGCGGGTCTCGCCGTTGCGCCGCCACGACGGTCGGATCGTGCTCGGCAACCCTTTCGATCACCTGCCCTCGATGCCCGTGCGACCGGGGCTCGTCGCTGTGCTGGCAGTCCTGTTGGGGTCCACGGCGTTCGACAGCTTCTCGGCCATGCCCCAGTGGCGCAACTTCGTCGACGCGCACGCCGGATCCCCGCTGGGCTCCAGCCTGATCCGCACCGCGGGTCTACTGGTGTTCGCCGCCACGGTGGCGGTCACATTCTGGGCCGCCACCCGCACCACCGGCGGGGTCGATCGCCGGCGGCGCCGCGAATTGCCGGGGCTGATGGCGCATTCCCTGATCCCCATCGTCATCGGCTACGTGTTCGCCCACTACCTGTCCTATCTGGTGGAGCGGGGCCAGCAGACGGTGATCCTGCTGTTCGGGCTCCACGATGTGCAGGTCAGTTACTTCTTGTCCGTTCACCCAACGCTTTTGGCCAGTCTGAAGGTCGGGTTCGTGCTGGCCGGTCACGTCGCAGGCGTGATCGCGGCACACGACCGGGCACTGCGCCTGCTGCCGAAGCAACACCAGCTCACCGGCCAGCTCGCGACGATGCTGGTGATGGTCGGCTACACCTTTACCGGGCTGTACCTGCTGTTCGGCGGGTAGCGTCGGGATCATGCGGAGGTCCAAGCAGGCTCGGGCACTCATCGTCGTCGATGTGCAGAACGATTTCTGCGAAGGCGGCTCGCTGGCGGTCGCCGGCGGCGCCGAGGTGGCGCGGGACATCACCGCACTCCTGGCCACCGACCACGGCTACGACCATGTCGTGGCCACCAAGGATTTCCACATCGATCCGGGTGAGCATTTCTCCGACACTCCCGACTACAAGACCTCATGGCCGCGGCACTGCGTGGCCGATACTCCGGGTGCCGCTTTTCATCCAGAGTTCGATCCGGCCGCGGTCGAGGCGGTGTTCGAGAAGGGCCACCATTCGGCGGCCTACAGCGGATTCGAGGGTGTTGACGGCTCGGGGACGACGCTGGCGGACTGGCTGGCCCGGCGGGGCGTCGAGGCGGTGGACGTGGTGGGCATCGCCACCGACTACTGCGTGGCAGCCACCGCTGCCGACGCGATCAGGGCTGGGCTACGCACCCGGGTGCTGACCGGCCTGACCGCCGGTGTCGCCCCCGAGACCTCCAGGGCGGCAATCGATGAACTTCGCGGCGCCGGAGTGGAAATCACCTAGTCGGGTCGACGGGCCGCCCCGACCAGCGCGGGTCACGCCGCTCGACATAGGCACGCACCCCCTCGCGCGCGTCGTCGTGCTCCATCAACCGCAGGTGGATCTCGGTCTCCCTGGCACCGACGCCGGCACGGTCGAGGTCATACGAATCCCACAGCAGCCGCTTGCTGGCCGCGACCGACATCGGCGCGGTGTTGACCGCGATGTCGCGCGCGAGTTCCAATGCGGCGGGTAGCACCTGATCGGCCGGCAGTACCCGGCTGCCGATGCCGAGTTCGACGGCGCGGTATCCGTCGAAAGTGGCTCCGGTCAACAGGATCTCCGCGGCATTGGCCAGACCAACCAGCCGGGGCAGGATCCAGTGCGAGTACGCGTCGCCGACCATGCCGCGACGGGCCTGCACCACGCCGTAACGCGCATCCGCGGCGAAAAACCGGATGTCGCACTGCAATGCGAGAGTCAGGCCGATGCCGATGGCGTGTCCGTTGACCGCGGCGATCACCGGTTTGCCGAGCGTCCACGCCGGGACGGCCAGGCCCGCGGCACTGAATTCCTGACCGGGCTCGGTGAAGGTCTGCTCCCCCGCACCGAGGTCCGCGCCTGCGCAGAACGCGGGTGGGGCGCCGGTCAGCACGATCACCCGGATGGCGTCGTCGCCGTCGCAACGCAGGTAGGCGTCGGCCAGTTCTTCGCGCATGCCGCCACCGAAGGCGTTGCGCTGCTGCGGGCGGTCCAATGTGATGATCGCCACGGACGCGTCGACTGTGACCCGCAGGGTCTTGTACTCCGGCAGCTCAGAGCGTGTGGTCACACGCGTAACGTACCGCCGCCCGTTCGACCGGCCGCAGTCGCCCGAGCGCCGTATGGTCGATTTGTGACCTTGGAAACGTGGCGGGGCAGTCCATACCCACTCGGCGCCACCTACGACGGCTCAGGCACCAACTTCGCGTTGTTCAGTGAGGTCGCCGACCGGGTCGAGCTGTGCCTGTTCGATCCCGACGAATCCGGGACCCTGCGTGAGACCCGGGTGACGCTGCCCGAGGTGGATGGATTCGTCTGGCACGGCTTCGTTCCGGGGATCGAACCCGGCCAGCGCTACGGCTACCGGGTGCACGGCCCGTACGACCCGGCGTCCGGTCAGCGCTGCAATCCGAACAAGCTCGTGCTGGACCCGTACGCCAAGGCCATTGAGGGCGCCTTCGAATGGGGCCAGCCGTTGTTCTCGTACAACTTCGACGACCCGGGCAGCCGCAACGACGACGATTCGGCGGCCGGCATGCCGAAAGCGGTAGTGATCAACCCGTATTTCGACTGGGGCGTCGACCACCCGCCAAGTCACGAGTACGCCGACACCGTCGTCTACGAGGCTCACGTCAAGGGACTCACCCAGACCCACCCG
Source organism: Mycobacterium sp. 134 (assembly GCF_048282715.1). NCBI lineage: Bacteria > Bacillati > Actinomycetota > Actinomycetes > Mycobacteriales > Mycobacteriaceae > Mycobacterium > Mycobacterium sp. 134. Next base: position 187,323 of record NZ_JBLVUN010000008.1, on the reverse strand, counting down.
GACATTCCCGAACAGATGCGCGGAACCTACGCCGCCGTCGCCCACCCGGTGATCATCGAGCATCTGAAGGCGTTGCGGGTCAACGCCATCGAACTGATGCCGGTGCACCATTTCGTCGACGACTCCACGCTCGTCGAGAAGGGCCTGTCGAACTACTGGGGCTACAACACGATCGGGTTCCTCGCGCCCGACCCCCGCTACAGTTCGGCAGGCACCCCCGGCGGTCACGTCCAGGAATTCAAGGCCATGGTGCGCGAACTGCACGCCAACGACATCGAGGTGATCCTCGACGTCGTCTACAACCACACAGCAGAGGGCAACCACCTGGGACCGACCCTGTCGATGCGCGGTATCGACAACGCGGCCTACTACCGGCTGGTCGACGACGACAAGCAGTACTACATGGACTACACCGGCACCGGGAACAGTCTCAACGTCGGCCATCCCCATTCACTGCAGCTGATCATGGACTCGTTGCGGTACTGGGTCACCGAGATGCACGTCGACGGGTTCCGCTTCGACCTGGCCGCCACGCTGGCCCGCGAGTTCTACGACGTGGACCGGCTGAGCGCGTTCTTCGAACTGGTGCAACAGGATCCGATCGTCAGCCAGGTGAAGTTGATCGCCGAGCCGTGGGACGTCGGCCCCGGCGGCTACCAGGTGGGCAACTTCCCGCCGCAGTGGACCGAGTGGAACGGCAAGTTCCGCGACACCGTGCGCGACTACTGGCGCGGCGAGCCTGCCACGCTCGACGAGTTCGCCTACCGGCTGACCGGTTCGGCCGATCTGTATGAACAGACGGGCCGCCGCCCGTTCGCCTCCATCAACTTCGTCACCGCACATGACGGCTTCACCCTGCGTGACCTGGTGTCCTACAACGAGAAACACAATCAGGCCAATGGCGAGGACAACCGCGACGGGGAGAGCAACAACAAGTCGTGGAACTGCGGCGCCGAAGGTCCGTCGGACGATCCGGCGGTCACCACGCTGCGCGCCCGCCAGCAGCGTAACTTCCTTGCCACTCTGCTTCTTTCGCAGGGCGTTCCGATGCTCTCGCACGGTGACGAGCTGGGGCGCACCCAGCGCGGGAACAACAACGTCTACTGCCAGGACAACGACATCTCCTGGATCGACTGGGCCACTGCGGATTCCGATCTGATCGAGTTCACCCGCTCGGTGTCGGCGCTGCGTGCGGCACACCCGGTGTTCCGGCGCCGCCGGTTCTTCGACGGCCGGCCGGTGCGCGAGGCGGGCACCGAGGGATTGCCCGACATCGCCTGGTTCGCGCCAGACGGCTCCGATATGACGGCCGAGGACTGGGAGACCGGGTATGCCAAGTCGGTGGCCGTGTACCTGAACGGACAGGGCATCGCCGATCCCGATGTCCGGGGACAACGCGTGGTGGACGACTCGTTCCTGCTGTGCTTCAACGCGCACTACGAACCGATCGAGTTCGTTTTACCACCGGCACAATTCGCCGCCCGCTGGGTTCCGGCGATCAGCACTTCGGCAAACTCCACACGCGATGCGGTCGCCGCCGGCAACACGGTGAAAGTGGATGCCCGGGCCGTCCTCGTACTGCAGTCGGAATCAGATTGAACGTCAATTCAGAAAGTTGCTCATCAGTCGGATGTCCCTGTCCTAACCAGGAAGTCTGGTACCTTGAGCATGTAGCAGCCGTGGCCGCCTAAGTAGACATTGAGCGCTTGTTCGATGTCACCGGCCGGGCGGGCTGGGGGGTACGAGCCGAAGAGCGGCGGCAACTACCCTGCGGCCACGGCTGCGGCCTCTGAGCGGCTTTGCCGCAAGACTTCCAACCTCATTCAAATCGGTTTCTCATCGCGCCCCTAGAGTTCTCTCATCCGCAATACCTCTGCTACAGAGGTATTGTGGAAAACGTGCAGGAAAAGCGCGATCTCGTCAGTGAGCTGTTCTCGGTCGTCGGCCGGTTCCGCAGACAACTGCGCCGGTCCACGGGAGGCGGTTTCGACGCCACCGGATTGACCCAGTCCCAGGGCGAACTGTTGCGCCTGGTCGGGCGCAGGCCCGACATCTCGGTGCGGGAATCGGCCGCCGAGCTCAGCCTGGTACCCAACACCGCGTCCACGCTGGTGTCACGGCTGGTCGCCGACGGACTGCTGACCAGAACCACCGACGACGCGGATCGCCGGGTGGTCCGCCTGCGGCTCACCCCGCCCGCACAGGCGATCGCCGACGAGTCGCGGGCCGCCCGCCGGGCGGCGCTGGCGGCCGCGCTGACCCAGCTCGACGACAGCCAGATCACGGACCTGGCAAACGGATTGGACGTGATGACCGAACTCACTCGGCTACTGCACGAGGGCGAAAAGGGGGAAGAGTGACCACCCCGGCCATCGATTGCAGCCACCTGACCCACCGCTACGGCAGCTTCACCGCCGTCGACGATCTGACGCTCCAGGTCCATCGCGGTGAGACCCTGGGCCTGCTCGGCCCGAACGGGGCAGGCAAGACCACCGCCGTGCGGGTGCTGACCACCCTGACGCCGGCGCAGCAGGGCGAGGTGCGGATCTTCGGCCTCGACACCGATCGGCACACCATGGACATCCGGCACAACATCGGCTATGTGCCGCAACAACTCTCGATCGAGGCGGCGCTGACCGGCCGGCAGAACGTCGAGTTGTTCGCGCGCCTGTACGACGTGCCCCGCGCCGAACGCAGAGCGCGGGTGGACCAGGCGCTGGAGTCGATGCAACTGCTCGACGTCGCCGATGCCGTGGCCGGCACCTACTCCGGCGGTATGGTCCGCCGCCTCGAGCTGGCCCAGGCACTGGTCAACCGCCCGCTGCTGCTGATCCTCGACGAGCCCACGGTCGGGCTGGACCCCATCGCCCGCGACAGTGTCTGGACCCAGGTCGGCCGGATGCAGGACGAGTTCGGGATGACGGTGCTGCTCACCACGCACTACATGGGCGAGGCCGACGCGCTGTGCGACCGGGTGGCCCTGATGCACCACGGGCGGTTGCAGGCGCTGGGTACACCCGCTGAACTGAAGCAGCGGGTTCTCAAGGCCACCGACACCCAGGACGCCACCCTGGAGGATGTCTTCCGCCATTACGCCGGTTCCGACCTGACCGACGACGGGCAGCAGCCCGGCGCCATGCGCGAGGTGCGCGCGACCCGGAGGACGGCCCGCCGTGTCAGCTGATGTTCTGGTCATGGCCCCGCGCGGAATCGCCCGGGTCCGCGCGATGGCCCGGCGGATGTCGGCCTTCGCCCTCGTCGAACTGCAGAAGCTGCGCCACGACCGCACCGAGCTGTTCACCCGCATGGTGCAGCCTGCGCTGTGGCTGCTGATCTTCGGCCAGACCTTCAGCCGGCTGCACCTCGTCAACACCGGCGGCGTGCCCTACCTGGCCTTTCTGGCTCCCGGCATCATCGCTCAGTCGGCCCTGTTCATCTCGATCTTCTACGGCATCCAGATCATCTGGGACCGCGACGCCGGCATCCTGGCCAAGCTGATGGTCACCCCCGCGCCGGCCTCGGCACTGGTCGCGGGCAAGGCGTTCGCGGCCGGGGTGCGCTCGGTGGTGCAGGTCCTCGGCGTCGTGCTCCTGGCATACCTGATGGGGATCGCGATGACGGTCAATCCGCTGCGCATCCTGGCGGCGATGGCCGTGGTGGCGCTGGGCGCGGCGTTCTTCGCCTGCCTGTCGATGACGCTGGCCGGGCTGGTGCGCAAGCGGGACCGGCTGATGGGAATCGGCCAGGCCATCACCATGCCGTTGTTCTTCGCGTCCAACGCGCTGTACCCCGTCGACATCATGCCGACGTGGCTGCGCTGGCTTTCCACCGTCAACCCGCTCAGTTATGAGGTCAACGCGCTGCGAGGGCTGCTGATCGGCACCCCGACCAATTGGGTGCTGGACATCGGTGTGCTGGTCGCGTCGGCAGTGCTGGGCGTGGCCGTCGCCTCGTTGTTGTTGCGCCGGCTGGTTCGCTAGGAGCAGCCCCGATACGCCCGACCAACCGGGTGGTTTAGTGTGCAGACAGATCCACCGACAGGGAGACGGTCATGCAACTGGCGCTCACACCGGAGGAAGCAGCTTTCCGCGATGAGCTGCGCACCTTCTACACGACGAAGATTCCCGCCGAGATTCGCGAACGAAATCGGCTCGGGTTGCCCATCGGCAAAGAGGGCATCGTCACGGCGCACAAAATCCTCCATGAACACGGACTTGCGGTGCCCAACTGGCCCGTCGAGTGGGGCGGCAAGGACTGGACCCCCAACCAGCACCAGATCTGGCTCGACGAGATGCAGCTGGCCAGCGTCCCCGAGCCGCTGACCTTCAACGCCCGGATGGTCGGACCGGTGATCGCCGAGTTCGGTTCGCAGGCGGTCAAGGAGCGCTTCCTGCCGCCGACCGCGGCGCTCGACATCTGGTGGTGCCAGGGCTTCTCCGAGCCCGAGGCCGGCTCCGACCTGGCTTCGCTGCGCACCACCGCGGTCCGCGACGGCGACAGCTACGTGGTCAACGGCCAGAAGACCTGGACCACGCTGGGGCAGCACGCGGACTGGATCTTCTGCCTGGTCCGAACCGATCCGCAGGCCCCCAAGAAGCAGGCCGGCATCTCGTTCCTGCTGTTCGAGATGGACACCCCCGGTGTCACGTTGCGCCCGATCAAGCTGATCGACGGCAGCTACGAGGTCAACGAGGTGTTCTTCGAGGACGTCCGGGTGCCCGCCGACCAGCTCGTCGGCGAGGAGAACCAGGGCTGGACCTACGCGAAGTTCCTGCTCGGCAACGAGCGCACCGGCATCGCCCAGGTGGCCCGGACCAAGGTGCGTCTCGCCGAGGTCAAGGAACGCGCCGCGGCCAACGGCCTGCTGGCCGACCCGCTGTTCGCCGCACGACTGGCCGAAGCCGAAAACGACGTGCTGGCACTGGAACTCACCCAGATGCGGGTGACCTCCGATTCTGCCGACGGCAAGCCGAGCCCGGCCTCGTCGGTGCTGAAGCTGCGCGGCAGCCAGCTGCAGCAGACCGCCACCGAGCTGCTGGTCGAGGTCGCCGGCGCCGACGCGCTGCCCTACGAGGCGGGCGATATCGCCTCACCCGAATGGGCCCAGCACGCGGCCCCGCACTACCTCAACTACCGCAAGACCTCGATCTACGGCGGTAGCAACGAGGTGCAGCGCACCATCATCTCGTCCACCATTCTCGGATTGTGAGTTGAGCCATGGACTTTCAGCTGACCGACGAACAGACCCTGCTGGCCGACACCACCCGTGACCTGCTGTCGGGTTACGACACCGAAAAGCGGAACAAGGTGGTGGAGTCCGAGCCCGGGTTCGACCGCCAGATCTGGGGACAACTCGCCGAGGTCGGCGTTCTGGGCCTGGGTTTCGATGAGGACTCCGGTGGCCAGATCGAGATCATGGTGGTGCTCAACGAGCTCGGGCGCCGGCTGGCACCCGAGCCGGTGCTGCACGGCGCGATCGGCCCCGGTGCGATCATCGCCGAGGCCGGCACCGACTCCCAGCGCGCACTGCTCGACGAAGTCGCTTCGGGCGAGCGGATTCTGGCCTTCGCCCACGCCGAGCCCGGTGTGCGCGGAACGGCCGGCGTGACGACCACCGCGGCGCGCAGCGGCGACGGGTGGACCCTGAGCGGCACCAAGAATCCGGTGCTGGCCGGCGACGTCGCCGACACACTGATCGTCAGTGCGGCCCTGCCCGACGGCGGCACCGGACTGTTCCTGGTCGACGCCGCCGATGTCACGCGTCAGGGTTACCGCACCTTCGACGGCCAGCGAGGCGCCCAGGTCACCCTGGATGCCACACCCGCAGAGCCGCTCGGCGAGGCCGCCGATGCCGGTGTCGCGATCACCAACGCACTGGTGCGGATCTCGGCCGGGCTGTGCGCCGAGGCCGTCGGCGTGATGGACGAGTCGCTGCGCCTGACCACCGACTACCTCAAGCAGCGCAAGCAGTTCGGGGTCACGCTGAGCAAGTTCCAGACGCTGACCCAGCGCGCCGCCGACATGTACATGTCGCTGGAGCTGGCGCGCAGCATGGGCACCTACGCCGCGATGTCCATCGCCGATGGTGAGCTCGACCCGGTGATCGCGGCACGCGCCAAGCTGCAGATCGGACGGTCGGGCCGGCACATCTCGCAGGAATCGATCCAGCTGCACGGCGGCATCGGTGTCACCGCGGAGTACCCCGTCGGTCACTACGCCGCCCGGCTGACCGCGATCGAGCACACCCTGGGCTCGTCGTCCGATCAGCTACGGACGCTGGTGGGCCAGCTCGACAGCTACGAGATCGCCACCCTCTGACACCAAACGCTCGGCAGCTTCTGAAAGCGCCCCGTCCGGTTCTGTGTCAGCCGGCCGGGGCGCTTTCGGAATCGCCATGGCGATGAGGGCGGCACCGGCCGCCGCGACAGCGGCGATCAACAGGGCGGCGCGGAAGCCGCCCAACGACGGCAACGCGTGCCCGGCGATCGTGACGGTCATCTGGGCCAGCACAGCGGTCATCACCGCACTCGACGTCGAGGTACCCAGCGAGCGGGCCAGTGAGTTGATGCTGTTGGCCGACGCGGTTTCCGACACCGGCACCGCGGCATTGATCAGGGCGGGCAGTGCCGCGAAGGCGAACCCGACGCCGAAGCTGACGATCAGGCCGAGCACCATCACCCCGATCGGCGTGCCGAGCAGGACGATGCCGGCCAGGTAGCCCGCGGCGATGATGACGCTGCCGATCACCAGCACGATCTTCGGTCCCCTTGCGGCCACGACCCGGGCGGCCACGGGTGCGGCCGCCATCATCGCCAGCCCGCCGGGCGCCATCCAAAGGCCGGTGGCGATCATGCTCTGCCCCAACCCGAAACCCGTTTCTCGGGGCATCTCCAGCAGCTGAGGCCCCACGAGCGACAGCGCGAACATGCCGAAGCCCACCGCGATGGACGACAGATTCGTCAGCAGCACCGGACGTTTCAGCGTGGTCCGCATGTCCACGATCGGCGAGGGCGCGCGGTACTGCCACCAGGTGAACACGCCGAAGGTCACCGCTGCCGCCCCGAACAGGCCAAGCGTCGTGACACTGCCCCAGCCCCACATCCCGCCCTTGGAGATCGGCAGCAACAGCATCACCAGACCGGCCCCCAGCGCCAGCGCGCCGATCGGATCGAAGCGGTGATCCGACGACACCGGTTCCAGGTCGGGCACCAACAGGACGAACAGGACCCCGGAGGCCAGGCCGAGGAAGGCCGAACACCAGAACAGCGCATGCCAGTTGAAGTGTTCGGCGATCACCGCCGACAGCGGCAGACCCATCGCACCGCCGACGCCCAGCGACGCGCTCATCAGACCCATCGCCGAGGCCACCCGCTCGGCGGGCAGGGCGGAGCGCAGCACGCTGATGCCCAGCGGGATCACCGGAGCGCCGAATCCCTGCAGGCCGCGTCCGATGACCAACGGGATGAGCGACGTGGTGGTGGCTGCGATGACCGATCCGGCGAACAGCATTGCGGCGCACAGCACCAGGATCCGTTTGGGGCCGTACATGTCTCCGAGCCGGCCCAGCACGGGCGTCGCGACGGCACCGGTCAGCAGGGTCGCGGTGATCGCCCACGACGCGTTGGCCGGGCTGGTGTCGAGCAGCGCGGGCAGTTGCGGGATGAGCGGGATCATCAGGGTCTGCATGAGCGAGACGCTGATACCCGCCGCCGCGAGCACCGCGATCAGCAGCCCACCGGACGCCGATCGGCGCGTGGGCTGATTAGGCATACTAATGAAGATAGCGGCCACTTGGGCGAGCAGACGCGCAGGTACCCGAAAACGCTCAAGAAAGGGTGCGTTCGATGGGGCCCCTCCCGCTTGCGGGGGACTGTTCGCGCTGGGAAGGTGAGCCTCAGCCGATCAGTCGCGCCACCGACCCCAGCGGGATGGGCAACCAACTGGGCCGGTACCGGGCCTCGTAGGCCGCCTCGTACACGGCCTTGTCCAGTTCATAGGCCGCCAGCAGGGCGGCATACTCGCGGGGATCGACGCCGGCCACCGCGGCATAGCCGTCGCAGAACGCCGCGCTGTTGCGGTCGGCCCATTCCCGCGCCCTGGCAGCAACCTGCCGGGCCCGCTCGTCGTCTCCTGCCAGTTCCACCAGCCGTGCGTACGCCGCGTACTCGAACGACCTCACCATGCCCGCGACGTCACGCAGCGGGGAATCCGGGCTTCGGCGCAGCTCCAGTGGCTGGCCGGGTTCCCCTTCGAAGTCGATCAGCAGCCACCGCTCCGGGGTCCGCAGCACCTGGCCCAGATGCAGATCGCCGTGGATCCGCTGCACGCGAACCTGCTCGTCGGCCAGTTTGCGGTAGCGGTCCTCGATCAATGAAACATGTTGGTGCAGTTCGGGTACCGCTTCCGCGGCGGTGGCCAGGCGGGCGGACATGAGGTCCGCCGGGAACGGCACCGACGCGGTGCCGAGTTGCTCGGCCAGACAGGCGTGCACCGAGGCGACCGCCTCGCCCAGGCGGTAGGACTCGGCGGCGAAGTCGCCACCCACCTCGTCCGCGTAGAGGTCCCCCTCGGCGAACAGATCCCGGGTGCTGGCGGTGGCCATATCCCAGCCTTCGGCGGAGTTGGCGGCGAACTCCGTCACCATCCCCAATGCGAAAGGCTCACCGTCCCAGTCGATATCCATCGATCCGAGCAGTGTCGCCACGTGCGGGTTGCCGGCCCTGGCCAGCACGCGGTTGAGTTCGATGTCGGGATTCACGCCCGGGGTGATCCGGCGGAACACCTTGAGCACGGCGTCCTGCCCGAACACCACGCTGGTGTTGCTCTGCTCGGCCGCGGACACCCGGGGCGGGGCGTCCAGGGGCAGGACGGCCCCGGGCTCCTTGCCGCACCTCAGCCCGGCCACCGTGGCAGACCGGTCGATCAGTTGCAGCAGATACCGCGCCGCGTCCTGGTCGTAGAGGGCGTCATAGGCGGTCCGCCCGTCGGAACCACCGATCGTGGCCACCGAGCTGTACTCGTCGATCGGCTCGGCATCCCACTTCACCAGCACCTGGTAGCGCTCGGTGCCGCCGTCGGCATAGGACACCTTCAGCAATGTGAGTTCGAGGTCCGGCCCGAGCTCGACCACCAAACCCGGTGCGGCGGAGACCAACTCGCGGCCGCGGCCGGCATACCACCGTTGCTGGCCTAGCCAGTCACCGAATTCGATGCTCATTGCTGCACTCCAGGGTCTTGCTCGGGCTCGCGGAGCTGGAACCAGTAGAACCCGTGCCCCGGCAGGGTCAGCAGGTACGGCAGCTGGCCGATGCTGGGGAACTCCACGTAGCCGGACAACTCGATGGGCGTATACCCGTTCCACTCCTGCAGATTAAGTTCGATGGGCTGCGGGAACCTGGACAGGTTGTTGACGCACAACACCGCATCCCCGTCGCCCTCGATCTGACGCACATACGCCAGCACCGACGGATTCGAACCGCCGAGCTCGCGGAACTCCCCGATCGCGAATGCGTCGTGGCGGCCCCGCATGGCCAGCATGCTTCGGGTCCAGTTCAGCAGTGACGTCGAACTGTCCCGCTGGGCCTCGACATTGACCGACTGGTACCCGTAGACCGCGTCCTGGTTCGGCGGCAGGTACAGCCGCCCCGGGTTGGCCGTGGAGAATCCGGTGTTGCGGTCCGGCGTCCATTGCATCGGGGTGCGCACGCTGTCGCGATCGCCGAGCCAGATGATGTCGCCCATCCCGATCTCGTCGCCGTAGTACAACATCGGGGACCCGGGCAGGGACAGCAGCAGCGCGGTGAACAGTTCGATCTGGTTGCGGTCGTTCTCCAGCAGCGGGGCCAGCCGGCGCCGGATGCCGACGTTGGCCTTCATCCGTGGGTCCTTGGCGTACTCGGCGTACATGTAGTCACGCTCGTCGTCGGTGACCATCTCCAGGGTCAGCTCGTCGTGGTTGCGCAGGAAGATCGCCCAGTGCGCCATGTCCGGGATCGCCGGCGTCTGCGCCAGGATCTCCGAGATCGGGAACCGCGACTCCCGTCGCACCGCCATGAAGATCCGCGGCATCAGCGGGAAGTGGAAGGCCATGTGGCACTCGTCGCCGCCGGTGTCCGGATCGCCGAAGTACTCCACGACGTCGGCCGGCCACTGATTGGCCTCGGCGAGCAGCACCCGGCCGGGGAACTCGTCGTCGACCACCTTGCGGCAGCGCTTGAGGAACGCGTGGGTCTCGGGCAGGTTCTCGCAATTGGTGCCCTCGCGCTCGAACAGATAGGGCACCGCGTCCAACCGGAACCCGTCGATGCCCAGATCCAGCCAGAACCGCAGGACGTCGATCATCGCTTCCTGCACGGCCGGGTTCTCGTAGTTCAGATCGGGCTGGTGCGAGAAGAACCGGTGCCAGTAGAACTGCCGGCGCACCGGGTCGAACGTCCAGTTGGACTCCTCGGTGTCGACGAAGATGATGCGCGCGTCGGCGTAGCGGTCGCTGCTGTCGCTCCAGACGTAGAAGTCGCCGTACGGGCCGTCGGGGTTGTGTCGCGACTCCTGGAACCACGCGTGGGAATCGGAGGTGTGGTTCATCACCAGATCGGTGATCACGCGGATGCCCCTGCGGTGCGCGCCGTCGAGCAGGGTGACGAAGTCCTCCACGGTGCCGAACTCCGGCAGCACCTTGTAGAAGTCGCGGATGTCGTAGCCACCGTCGCGCAGTGGCGAATCGTAGAAGGGCGGCAGCCAGAGGCAGTCCACACCCAGCCATTTGAGGTAGTCGAGCTGTTGGGTCAGGCCCTGCAGGTCGCCGACACCGTCGGCGTTGGAGTCGTAGAACGCGCGGACCAGAACCTCGTAGAACACCGCCCGCTTGAACCAGTCCCGGTCGGTCGGCAGCGTTCTGGCATGGCTGAAGTCCTCAGCGGTCGGATGCTCGACCAGTGGCTGATCGTCCTGAACGTTGTCCATCAGCCTTCCAACGTACCCACTTCGTCCGCACTCGACACCCGCACGGAACCGCGGACGGACCGTGGCATCCCGAAATGATCCTGCAGCAACGTTTTTCGCCGGCACGGCCGTGTTTGCGGAAAAACTAACGGTTGAATAAGAGACGGCGACGGGTTACGTTTTTCCCGCATTTGATCTCCTCGTCGGCTATGGGCCGGCGATCACGAACATTCGACGAGGGATGGCCTGTGGGTGAGTCCGCACCAAATGACGGTGAAGCACCAGTAATCGTTGGACTGTCTGATGCGGCGATGCACATGTACATCGCAGCGATCGACGCGCTACCGCCGATCGGCGACCCTGAGTACGCCGACCGCGCTGCGGTTGTCCTCAGCGGTCTGCGCAAGCTGCAGACGTCGCTGTCGGAGGCGGCGGGACGCAGCCGCGTCACCCCGTCCGTCATCGTCGCGCTCAGCGGTGTGCGGCACCGCTACGACGAGCTGATGACGACGGCGGCCGAAGGCCCCGCCGCCACCCTCGGTCAGCGTCTCTATGTCGCACGTGGCCGCGCGAAGCTGTCCACCCAGGAAGCCGCCAACGGCGTCGGCCTGCGCAAGGACCTCATCGAGGCCGTCGAGGCCGAAGAGCCCGCGACCGAGGCAGAAACCGCTCAGATCAAGGATCTGATCGCTGCCCTCGGCGGCTAGCCGGCCAACACACGAACGGTAGGGTCGCCGCGTGACGAGAGATCATGGCGACCCAGGTGATGCCCCCTCGGTTCCTCCCCCGTTGACGGAGGTGGTCGAGGGGGCTCGTCCGTCTGCGGCCGAGGAAGCGCGCACGGTCGCCGCGTCGACCAACGAGGGCACCCTGGCCTCCCTCACCGCCGACGGCGACCCGTGGGCGTCCTTCATCACCTACGGACTGCTGGCAGGCGCACCGGTGCTGTGCGTGTCGAACATGGCCGAGCACGGCCGCAATCTCGCCGGTGACCCTCGCGCCAGCATCTCGATCGTGGCGCCCGGCGCCGGGTCGGATCCGTTGGCCGGCAGCCGGATCACGCTGGCCGGGGTCGCCGAACGACCTACCGGCGACGAACTCGCCGCGGCCCGCCAGGCCCACCTGGATGCGGTGGCCGCCGCCCGCTACTACATCGACTTCAGCGACTTCTCGCTCTGGGTGCTGCGCGTGCACCGGGTGCGCTGGGTCGGCGGATACGGCCGGATGGACTCCACCACCGGCGAGGCCTACTCCCGAGCCGAACCCGATCCGGTCTCACCCCACGCCGCGGGCGCGATCGACCATCTCAACGCCGACCACGCCGATTCGCTGGCCGACATGGCCCGCACCCTCGGCGGCTATCCCGACGCGGGCGCTGCGGTGTGCACCGGCGCCGACCGCTACGGCCTGGATCTACGGGTCACCACCGAGCGCGGGATGGCCTACACCCGCGTCGGCTACGCCGCGCCCATCAGCTCGTACGGCGAGTTGCGGGCGGCCACAGTCGAGTTGGCCCAGCGCGCCAGGCAGGGCTGAGACCCCGTCGCCCCGTGCAATACGATCGCGGGTATGCCTGAGCGCCCGGAGACCTGGCAAGCCGCCTTCGACCTGATCCGCACCCGCGGTTACGAACACCGCGAGGAACCGTTCCGGCTGGCCAGCGGGCAGCTGAGCCACGACTACATCGACGGCAAGTTCGCCATCGACACCGGCGAACGGATGGCCATCGTCAGCCGTGCGGTCGCCGATCTGGCGGCCGCCAGCGGCATCGAGTTCGACGCCGTCGGCGGGCTGACCATGGGCGCCGACCCGCTGGCCCACGGTGTCGCGATGGTGACCGGCAAGGCCTGGTTCTCGGTGCGCAAGGAACAGAAGTCGCGCGGCCGCGAGCAGTGGATCGAAGGCACCCGCCTCGAGCCCGGCACCCGCGTGCTGCTGGTCGACGACGTGATCAGCACCGGCGGCTCCACCGAGATCGCCTACGAACGTGTGACCGCCGTCGGGGCCGTCGTCACCGGCGTCATCCCGATGGTCGACCGCGGAGACGTCGCGACGGGACGGTTCGCCAAGCGCGGCGTGCCGTTCGCGGCGCTGGTCACCTACCGGGATCTGGGCATCGAACCGGTCAAGGATGTCTAGGGCCGGCGGCTGAGCTAGACCACCAGCACCGGCGAACGCTCCAGCGCGAGGCTGACCACCAGCCCCGGCCTGAAGGCCCGCGCCCGTGAACTCGGCAGCTGCGCGTGGATCACCGAGCCGTCCGGCAGCGACAGATAGACGTGGGATATCGGGCCGAGGAACGCCACCGATTCCACCACCGCGTGGCCGTCCGGATCGGCGCGCACCCGGAACGATTCCGGACGCACCATCGCCGTCCCCGTTCCTGACGTCACCGACCCGGGCAGGGTCGGCACCACCGTCCCCAGCAGCCGGGCGCGGTCGCCCGAAACCCGCGCGCGCACCTTGTTGTGCAACCCGATGAACTCGGCGACGAAGCGGGTCGACGGACGGGCATAGAGCACGGCCGGTGCTGCGAGTTGCTCGAGTTTGCCGTGGCTCATCACACCGACGCGGTCCGCAACGGCCATGGCCTCCTCCTGGTCGTGCGTGACGAACAAGGTGGTGGTGCCGACCTCCAGCTGTACCCGGCGGATCTCGTCGCGCAACTGGGAGCGCACCTTCGCGTCCAGCGCCGACAGCGGCTCGTCGAGCAGCAGCACCCTCGGCTCGATCGCCAGGGCCCGGGCCAGTGCCACGCGCTGCTGCTCACCGCCGGACAACTCGCCGGCGAACTTGCCCTTGTGCGCCGCCAGGCCGACCAGGTCAAGCATGTCTGCGGCCCGGGACAGCCTGTCCCGCTTGGATTTTCCGCGCATCTTCAAACCGAAGGCGACGTTGTCCAAGACGGTCAGGTGCGGGAACAGGCTGTAGGCCTGGAACACCATGCCCATGTCTCGTCTGTTGGCCGGCACCGAGCTGATGTCGCGCCCGTCCACCAGCACGGCGCCGGAGCTGGCCTCCTCCAGCCCGGCCAGGATTCGCAGCGCCGTGGTCTTGCCGCAGCCCGATGGCCCGAGCAGTGCCACCAACTCCCCCGGCTCGATGGACAGGCTCAGCCCGTCGAGCGCGTTGACGTTGCCATAGGTGCGGGTGAGGTCACGAAGTTCAACCCGCACACCGACACTGCCACTCACGCCTGGACTCCTGACCTTCTGCGGCGGCCCCGGGTGAGGGCCGCCAGCACCAACAACAATGCGAACCCGAGCAGCAGGGTGGCCAGCGAGGCCGCCACCGAAGTCGGGCCGTCGCTCTTACCGATCGCGACGATCTGAACCGGCAGCGTCTCGAATCCGATCAGGGAGGCGACGGTGTACTCGCCGAGCACCACCGCGATCGAGATGAAGGCCGCGGACAGGATCCCGGACCAGATGTTGGGCACGATCACCCGACCGATCGTCGACCACCAGCCGGCGCCCAGAGACCGGGCGGCCTCCGACAACGTCTGCAGGTCGATGGCGGCCAGCGCCGAGTCGATCGACCGGTAGGCGAACGGCAGCACCAGCACCACGTACACGAACGTCAGGGTGAGCGCCGATTCGCCGAGAAGGTAAGTGACCCAGAGATACACGTTGCGCAGGCCCACCACGATCACCAGGGCCGGGATGGTCAACGGCAGCAGGCAGAGAAACTCCACGAACCGTCCGGCCCAGCGGGCCCGCAGGCGTACCCAGATCATCGTCGGCACCAGCAGCACCAGCATCGCGATGACGGTGAACACCGCGAGCAGCAGCGAGATCAGGATGGCCTGATAGAGCGCGTCGTCGGCCACCAGGTTGCGCCACGCCGCGGCGGTGCGCCCACCGGCGATGAGGTCGCGGGTGGAGAAATCTGCCATGGCGTACAAGGGAAACAGGAAGAACAGGCCGAAGAGCACCCAGAGAACCGGCCGGTACACCCGGTTCATTTGAGCCACCTCGCCGTCCGGCGCACCAGCGCGTTGTAGGCGATCATCACCGCGGCCACCACCACGATCATCTCGCACGCCAGTGCGTAGGCGAAGCCGGACTGACCCAGCACGACCTCACTGGTGAGTGCGGCGCGGATCAACAGCGGCACGATCGGACTGCCCTGGCTGACCAGCGCGGCCGCGGTGGCATAGGCGGCAAAGGCATTGGCGAACAACAACAGTGCCGAACCGAGGAAGGCCGGGCTCAGCAACGGCACGGCGACCTCCCGCAGGTATTGCCACTGCGACGCGCCGAGGCTCACCGCGACCTCGTGCCACTGTTGGCGCAATCCCTCGAGGGCGGGCAGGAACACGATCACCATCAGCGGGATCTGAAAGTAGGTGTAGACCAGGATCAGCCCGGGCAGTCCGTACAGCCAGCCGGAGCCGGCCAGGTCCCAGCCGAGGTTCTCCTTGACCCACAAGGTCAGCACGCCGTTGAGCCCGATGGTGGCCAGGAACGCGAATGCCAGTGCCACGCCGCCGAACTGGGCCAGCACACTGCACAGGGCCAGCACCGCGCGCCGAAGCATCGACGCCGGCGGGCTGCTGACGATCAACCAGGCCAGCACCGCACCCAGCACCGCTCCGATCAAGGCTGTACTGGCCGACAGCACAATGCTCTTGGCCAGTGCCGCCAAGGCGGTTCCGGAGAACAGTGCGGCGATCCGGTCCAGCGAGAAGGATCCGTCGGCGAAGAACGCCATGACGATCACCGTCACCGTGGGCACGATCAGGAACACCGTCACCACCGCCACGAAGGGCAGCAGCGGCAGGGCATCCCGGACACTCCCGCGGATGTCCGTCCGCAGATCCCGACGAGTTGTACTACCCGGCATAGAGGAACTCAGCCGATCGCCTTGGCCCAGTTGTCGGCCAGATACTTGTTGGCGGTGTCGGTCTGGGCCTGGCTCGCGACGGTCACCGGGCCGTCGATCGGGGGCAGCTGGCCGAACGCCGCGCGGTCGGCGGTGCCTGCCAGGATCATCTTGTCGGCGCGGACCGGGCGAACGCCGCCCTGCGCGTACAGGTTCTGCCCCTCGTCGCTGAACAGGAACTCCTGCCACAACCGGGCCGCCGCCGGATGCGGCGCGTCCTTGTTGATCGCCTGGTAGTAGTAGCCGGCGACCAGCGCCTCGTGGGGAACGATCACCTGCCAGCCGGGGACCTTCTGACTTTCGGTGCCGTTGAGGTAGTTCCAGTCGATCACCACGGGCGTCTGTCCCGATGCGATGGTGGCCGGGGTCGGGTCGAGCGGCAGGAAGTTGCCCGCTTCGTTGAGCTTTGCGAAGAACTCGACTCCGGGCGCGATGTCATCGGCCGATCCACCCTGGGCCACCGCTGCCATCAGCACCCCGGCGAATGCGGCGCCGGCCTGGGTCGGGTCGCCGTTGAGCGCGACCTTGCCGTGGTACTCGGGCTTGAGCAGGTCCTCGACGGAGGTGATCGGCGGAACCTTGGTCGAGTCGTACCCGATGGACATGAAGCCGCCGTAGTCGTTGACCCAGGTGCCGTCGGGGTCCTTGAGCTTCTCCGGGATGTCGCCGAACGTGGCCACCTTGTAGGGCGCGAACATCGACGTGTTCGCGAGCGCGACCGACTGTCCCAGATCGAACACGTCGGGCGCGGTGCTCTTGCCCTTCTGCTGGTTGGCGGCGTTGATCTCCTCCTGGCTGGAACCGTCGGGCTGCGCCGAGTTGACCTTGATTCCGTACTTGTCCGAGAAGGCCTTGATGATGGCGCCGTAGTTCGCCCAATCCGGGGGCAACGCAATCACATTGAGTTCGCCTTCGGCCTTGGCCGCCTCGACGAGCTTGTCCATCCCGCCGAAATCGGCTGCCGACTTGGCCTCGGCGACCTTGACCCCGGTGTCGGTGTTGCCACCGGCGGCGCCCTTCTCCGGCGGCGCGCACGCTGCCAGGCCCACCGCGATGAGTGCCGACGCGGCGAGGGCGGATACCGTCGCGATCCGGGATGCGATCATTGCCAATTCCTCCGATGGTCTCCAAGCGCGCACCGGCACCCTATCGCGACGGGCGTTAGCATCGCGTGATGTCTGTTCCCGGTCCCGGAGGCGGCTTCGACCTCGACGGCTGGAGCTTCAAGCCGCCACCGGTGCCCTGGTACCGCACCCGACCGGCGATGATCGCCATGCTCGCCGCCGCCGTGGCCGCAGGCGCCATCGTGGTCTCGGGTGTGCTCTTGCTGCTGAGAGATTCACCGGCCGGCCAGGAGCCGGCCACGTCACCGTCACCCCGGCCGTCGGCCACGGCTCCCACACCGTCGCCGTCGCTGCGGGTGGGCGTGCCGCCCGCTCCCCCGGAACCACCACCCGCCCCACCTCCTGAGACCCAGCAGGCCCCGGTGTACCGCCCCACCCACCGGCCCACCGAGACCAAGAAGCCCGAGATCGGCGTCACCCGGACTCCGGTCACCCGCTCGCCGATCAGCGTGGCCCCGCAGCCGCGACATCCCCGCAACTGAGGCCTCCGCCCAACGGAGTGCGCCTACCCTGGGGCCATGTCCGGGCTCGACGCCATCGCCCAGTTCGCAGGCGCACCCTGTGCGGTGCTCGCGACGCTGGGCGCCGACGGCGCACCACACCTGGTGCCGGTGGTGTTCGCGGTCCACGTGCCTGCCGACCCGCACGCCGCGGCCACCATCTACACCGCGGTCGACGCGAAACCGAAGTCCACCCAACGGCTGCGGCGGCTGGCCAACATCGAAGGCGACGGCCGGGTCAGCCTGCTCGTCGACCACTACACCGACGAGTGGGCGCACCTGTGGTGGGTACGGGCCGACGGACGGGCCGCGGTCCATCACAGCGGTGACGCGATGGCCACCGGTTACGGCCTGCTGCGCGCGAAATACCCGCAGTACGAGCGCATTGCGCTGAACGGTCCGGTGATCACCGTCGACGTCACCCACTGGTCCTCCTGGCAGGTCTGATCACCGGCCCTGCGGGACTTGTGTCGTAGGTCACATCAGGGAATGGTGGAGAACAGGACACCAGGAGGAATGCCATGGCGGACAAGACGCACTCAGCCGGCAACGGGGCTGTCCCCACCGCGGACAGTCCGGCCGCCATCCGCAACGTGGTGCTGGTCGGCCCGTCGGGTGCGGGCAAGACCACGCTCGTGGAGGCGCTCCTGGTCGCCGCGGGCGTGCTGACCCGGGCGGGCTCGGTGGTGGACGGGTCGACGGTGTGCGATTTCGACGATGCCGAGGTCAGTCAGCAACGCTCGGTCGGCCTGGCACTGGCTCCGTTGCAGCACAACGGGATCAAGGTCAACCTGATCGACACCCCCGGATACGCCGATTTCGTCGGGGAGCTGCGCGCCGGGCTCCGTGCCGCCGACTGCGCACTCTTCGTCATCGCGGCCAACGAGAACGTCGACGAGCCGACGAAGTCGCTGTGGCAGGAATGCGCGGCGGTCGGCATGCCACGTGCCGTTGTCATCACCAAGCTCGACCACGCCAGGGCCAACTACGCCAATGCCCTGGCCGGCGCCCAGCAGGCCTTCGGTGACAAGGTGGCGCCGCTGTACTTCCCCGCCGGGGACGGCGTGATCGGCCTGCTCACCCGCACGTACTACTGCTACAGCGGCGGCACCCGCAGCACCCGGTCGCCCGACGGCGCCTACGACGATCAGATCGCCGAACTGCGGGGCTCTTTGATCGAGGGGATCATCGAGGAATCCGAGGACGAGACGCTCATGGAGCGCTACCTCGGCGGCGAGGAGATCGACGAGTCCGTGTTGATCGCCGACCTGGAGAAGGCCGTGGCCCGCGGCTCGTTCTTCCCGGTGATCCCGGTGTGCAGCGGATCCGGGGTCGGCACGCTGGAACTGCTGGAGATCGCGACCCGCGGCTTCCCGTCACCGCCCGAACACCGCCTGCCGGAGGTGTTCGCAGCCAGTGGCGCCGCCCGCAAGCCGATGGCCTGCGATCCGTCGGGTCCGCTGCTGGCCGAGGTGGTGAAGACGACGTCGGATCCCTATGTCGGCAGGGTCAGCCTGGTCCGGGTGTTCTCCGGCACCATCAGGCCCGACGCCACCGTGCATGTGTCGGGCCATTTTTCTGCGTTCAACGGGTCGGTGACACCGGCCGGGTCGCACGGGCATGCCGACCATGACGAGGACGAGCGCATCGGCACCCTGTCCTTCCCGCTGGGCAAGCAGCAGCGCCCGGCTCCGTCGGTGGTGGCCGGGGACATCTGTGCGATCGGCCGGCTCAGTCACGCCGAGACCGGTGACACCCTCAGCGACAAGGCCGATCCGCTGGTGCTGCGGCCGTGGACGATGCCCGATCCGCTGCTGCCCATCGCGGTGCAGCCCCGCGCCAAGACCGACGAGGACAAGCTCTCGGTCGGATTGCAGCGGCTGGCCGCCGAAGATCCCACCCTGCGCATCGAGCAGAATCCCGAAACCCACCAGATCGTGCTGTGGTGCATGGGTGAGGCGCACGCCGGGGTGGTGCTCGACGGCCTGTCGCGGCGCTACGGGGTGTCGGTGGACACCGTCGAGCTGCGGGTGCCGCTGCGGGAAACGCTTGGCGGCAAGGCAAAAGGACATGGCAGGCACGTCAAACAGTCCGGCGGGCACGGCCAGTACGCGGTGTGCGACATCGAGGTCGAGCCGCTGCCAGAGGGCAGCGGATTCGAGTTCGTCGACAAGGTCGTCGGCGGAGCCGTACCGCGCCAGTTCATCCCGAGCGTCGAGAAGGGTGTGCGGGCCCAGATGGAGAAGGGCATGGCCGGCGACCACGGGGACGGGTACCCCGTCGTCGACATCCGGGTGACGCTGGTGGACGGCAAGTCCCACAGCGTCGACTCCTCGGATTTCGCGTTCCAGATGGCCGGCGGGCTCGCGCTGCGCGAGGCGGCCGCGTCCGCGGGCGTGAACCTGCTCGAGCCGATCGACGACGTGACCGTGGTGGTGCCCGACGATCTGGTGGGTGCGGTGATGAGCGATCTGGCCGGCCGCCGCGGCCGGGTGCTCGGTACCGACAAGGCAGACGAGGGCCGGACCGTGGTGAAGGCCGAGATTCCCGAGGTGGAACTGACCCGCTATGCGATCGACCTACGGTCGCTCTCGCACGGCGCCGGGGCCTTCACGCGGGGGTTCGCCCGCTACGAGCCGATGCCCGACGCTGCCGCCGCCCGGGTGCGCAAAGCGGTTTAGCCGAGCGTGATCGCGTGCTCCGGGCACCCGGTGACCGCTTCGGGCAGCTCGGAGGCCAGTTCAGGCGGCACATCGTCGACGAGTGCCTCCGCGTAACCACCGTCGGTCAGGGTGAACACGTCCGGGCACACCGCCACACAGACCCCGTGTCCACGGCAGCGGTCGTCGTCGACGCGGACCTTCATCGCGGGGTGACCTCGAGGTGCAGGACGGTCAGGCCACGCAGGATGTAGGTCGGGACGTAGTCGAACCGGCGGTCGCCTTCCGGGCCGTGTTCGGTTTCTGACAGCCGGATCTGGCTGGTGCGGGCCAGGATTCGCTCCAGGCACACCCGGGCCTCGGCCCGCGCCAGTGGCGCACCGGGACAGGAGTGCACACCGCGCCCGAACGCGATGTGCCTGCGGGCATTCGGGCGGTCGACGTCGAAGGTGTCCGGGTCTTCGAACTGGCGCGGGTCCCGGTTGGCCGCACCGTTGCACACCATCAGCGTGGCCCCGGCCGGCACGTCGACCCCGCCGATCGTGGCCGCGCTGCGCGCCAGCCGGAAGTCACCCTTGATGGGGCTCTCCCACCGCAACGCCTCTTCGATGAAATTCGGGATCCTGGCGGGTTCGGCACGCAGCAGATCCTGTAGATCCTGGCGTTCGGCAAGCAGTTTGAGCGCGGAACTCAGCAGCCGCACCGTGGTTTCCTGGCCGGCCAGGTAGAGGTTGGCGGCCAACCGCACCACGTCGATGACCTCCGGGGTCGAGCCGTCCGGGAACTTCGCTGCGGCCATCTCGGCGAGGGTGTCCGCACGCGGGTTCGCCCGGCGCTCGGCGATGTAGGCCGAGAACTTCTCGTACAGGTACTCCAGCGGATTCTGCTGGACGGACTGCTCGGCGGTGCTGCCGATGCCGGCCTGATCGTGCCCACCCATCCGGGCCGCGAACTCGTCGCGGTCGTCCTCCGGGACACCGAGCAGGTCGGCGATCACCAGAAGCGTGAACGGACCGGCGAATTCGGAGATGAACTCGCCGCCACCGCGGGTCAGGTAGGGCTCCAGTGTCTGATCGGCCAGCCGCCACATGAAGTCCTCGTTCTGCTTGAGGCGCTTCGGCGTGATCAGCCCCATCAACAGCGCGCGGTGCTCGGTGTGGGTGGGCGGGTCGAACGTGGTGATCTGGTCGCTCATCGGCAGTTCGTCACGGTGCCTGTCGATGAGATCGCTGACCTCTTGATCGGAATGTCCCTCCAGCGCGACCGGAAATCCGGGAAACGGCCCGGTCACCGAGGTGGCCGAGGAGAACGTCGCAGGGTCGCCGCACACCGCGACGGCCTCGTCGTAGCCGGTCACCATCACCACGTTCTGATGCGGTTCCCGCTGCACCGGACAACGCTCCCGCAGCCCGGCCAGGAACGGATAGGGGTCGGGCACGAGGCTCTCGTCGCGAAAGAAATCCCGGTTGTCAGTCATCTCAGCTCCCCATCGAGGCGTAGAACTCGTCGGTGCCCGCGCCGTCCTCGAGTTGGACGTCGAAGGTGTTGAGGGCGAAAGCCAGCGTGCTGTAACCACCGAAGGTGAACATCAGGTCCATCCGCTGCTGGTCGTCGAGCCGCAGTCCCAGGCGCTCCCAGGTCTGCGCGGAGATCCGCGAGCCGGCGTGCAACTCGTCTACCGCATCGAGCACGGCCTGATCGAATTCGTCTGCTGCTGAGCCACTTCGGGTCGACTCGACATCGTCCTCGGTGAGCCCGACCTGCGTGGCCATCGCGCTGTGATGTCCCCATTCGTACACACAACCGTGGTGGTACGCGGTCCGCAGGATCACGAGTTCGCGAATGCGCTCAGGCAGCGTGGAGTCCTTCTGCAGGTAGGTGTTGAACGGCAGGAACGCGCCTGCCAGGACCGGATGGCGGACCAGGGTCGAGAGCGCGTTGCCCGCGTTGTCGGGGTTGCGCCGCTCCGGCGGCACCGTGGAGGCCAGCGCCTCACGCGCCTGATCGTCCCAATCCTCTGCAGGCAACGGCGTCAGCATCCGCGCAGTCCTTCCAACATGCCGATCTGCTTTACGATCGACTAGTAACGTACTTTACGATCGTAAAGTAGATCGGCTAAGAATGCACACGGAGGGAGGGCGGAATGCAGGAAGTGGCCACCCGCGAGCGGCTCGTCGAGGCCGCCGTCCGGCTGATCACCCGGCACGGCTTCGCCGGCACATCGCTGCAGATGATCGCCGACGAGCTGGGGTTCACCAAGGCGGCGATCTACTACCACTTCCGCACCCGCGAACAGTTGTTGGGCGCGGTGGTCGAACCGTTCCTGGCCCGGCTACAGACCGTGATCGAAGAAGCCGAGGGACAGCGCAGCGCAGCCGGCCGTGCCGATCAGATGGTGCGCGGCTACGCCGAACTGGCGGTCCACAACCGCGCCCTGGTGTCGGTTCTGGCCAGCGATCCGAGCGTGAACGAGGCGCTGCGGAACCGGCCGGAATGGGACGGCGTGATCAACAGGCAGATGGCGCTGCTGACCGATGTCGATCCGGGCCCGGCCGGGACGGTCAAGGCCGCGATGGTGTTCTCCGGTATCGCCGGCGGCGCGGGCGTCGCCGGCGAGGACACCTCCGATGAGGACCTCTCCGGCTACCTGATCGACGCGGCGCGCCGCACCCTCGGCCTGCGGGCTCCCCGGCGCTGACGAAAACGATTGATATTCAAATGAATTACCGAAAGGAACTCCCATGACCACCCCGCAGCAGAAGACAGCGCTGGTGACCGGAGGCGCGTCCGGAATCGGCAAGGCGATCACCGACCGCCTCGTCGCCGACGGATACCGGGTCGCCACGCTCGACCTCAATTCGACCGGCGCCGAGTACTCCTACGCCGCCGACGTCACCGACCGGGCCCAGGTCGATGCGGTCTTCAAGGCGGTCCGCGAGCAGTTGGGCCCCGTCACGATCCTGGTCAATTCGGCCGGTCTCAGCGATTTCACACCGTTCACCGACCTCACCTTCGAGCGCTGGCAGAAGGTCATCGACGTCAATCTCAACGGCGTCTTCCATGTCGTGCAGGCCGCCCTGCCCGACATGATCGAGGCCGGCTGGGGCCGCATCGTCAACATCTCGTCGTCGAGCACGCACTCCGGTGTCCCGTACATGTCCGACTACGTGGCCGCCAAGTCCGCCGTCAACGGGCTGACCAAGTCGCTGGCGCTGGAATTCGGTCCGGCCGGGATCACCGTCAACGCCGTACCGCCGGGTTTCATCGACACGCCGATGCTGCGCGCCGCGGAATCCCGAGGCGAACTCGGCGACATTCGCGACACCATCAAGGCCACGCCAGTGCGCCGAATGGGCAAGCCCGAGGACATTGCCGCCACGTGTTCATTTTTGATTTCAGAAGAAGCCGGCTACATCACCGGCCAGATCGTCGGCGTGAACGGCGGTCGTAATACCTGATCAGCGCCTACGCTGTGACGGGGGTCTCCTGGTACCGGCGGTTTGATCTTCGCCGCACCGGGGCCTCGGTAGTTGCACTTATCTCTGGTCTTTTGGGACAGTTTGCTGAACTTAGTTTTTTGGCTGCGTCAATAATTCGGAGGTTTGCGCGTGGCCTCATCCACCGCGACACTGCGGGACCGCTTCGAACAGCGGTTCAAGCACTGGCGGTACGACCCGCCGTACAAGTCCGCGTGCGCGGGCATGGCCATTCTGCTGGTCGCGGTGCTGGTGTTGACGTGGATGCAGTTCCGGGGTGCTTTCGAAGAAAAGACGCAGCTCACCGTGCTGTCCAACCGATCCGGCCTGTCGATGGACCCGGGCTCGAAGGTCACCTTCAACGGGGTGCCCATCGGCCGGCTGACCGCCGTGAACGTGGCTGAGGTCGACGGCGAGCAGCAGGCCGAGCTGACCCTGGACATCAAGCCCAAGTACCTGAAGCTCATCCCGGAGAACGTGACCGCCGAACTGAAGGCCACCACGGTGTTCGGCAACAAGTACATCTCGTTCGTCGCCCCGGACAATCCGTCGCCGCAGCGGATCTCTCCCGACACGCCCATCCGCGCCAAGGGTGTGACCACGGAGTTCAACACGTTGTTCGAGACCATCACCGCGATCTCCGAACAGATCGACCCGATCAAGCTCAACGAGACCCTGACCGCCACCGCCCAGGCCCTCGACGGCCTCGGCGACAAGTTCGGCCAGTCGATCGTCAACGGCAACGACATCTTGGGCGACCTCAACCCGCGCATGCCCCAGATCCGCCGCGACATCTCCGGACTGGCCGACCTGGGCGAGGTCTACGCCAACGCGGCCCCGGACCTGTTCGACGGCCTGAGCAACGCGGTCACCACCGCCCGCACGCTGAACCAGCAGCGCGGGAACCTGGACCAGGCCCTGGTGGCGGCGGTCGGCTTCGGCAACACCGGCGGCGACATCTTCGAGCGCGGCGGGCCGTATCTGGTCCGCGGCGCCCAGGACCTGCTGCCGGTCAGCGCCATGTTCGACCGCAACAGCCCGGCGCTGCACTGCATGATCCGCAACTATGCCCAGGCCGCCCCGAAATTCGCCCAGCAGACCCGCAACGGCTACGGGTTCGAGCTGCAGGACTTCCTGGTCGGCGCGCCCAACCCGTGGGTCTACCCGGACAACCTGCCCCGCGTGAATCTCACCGGCGGGCCCGAGGGCCGGCCCGGCTGCTGGCAGCCGGTCACCAAGGATCTGTGGCCGGCCCCGTATCTGGTCATGGACATCGGTGCCTCGATCGCGCCGTACAACCACTTCGAACTCGGCCAGCCCCTGGTGTCCGAGTACGTGTGGGGCCGCCAGATCGGCGAGAACACGATCAACCCGTAGGGCCTGCGCTAGAAGAGCCCGATCACGAAGCTCATCGCGAGGAACAGCGCGAGCTGATACGCGGTGTTGATGACTGTCAGCTTCGGTGGCTTGAGTTCGAACGCGTTGTGCTGAAGGAGCGTCGTCGCCGAGAACGTCAGCCATGCTGCGAACCCGACGGCGAGTGCGAGCCACACCGAGTGGATCCCGGTTGCCGAAGCGGTCACGTCGACCGCGGCAGCAAGCCCTATCGCGGTGACCGCGTTGGCGATCAACAGCTGGATCATGTTCCGCTTGCCGGCCGCCTTGGACTGCTCCGGCGTGATGCCGGTCAGATTCCACCAGATCTCGACGAACAGCTTCCCGTACCAGACGCCGGCGACCACCATGCCCACGATCAGGGCGAGCGCGACACCGAGCCAATTGATCTGCATCCCAAGCCATCCTGACTGTTGGTTGACCGAAACAAACCCTTGCGGCGATGTAGTGCACTTTATAAAATCAACCACGATGGATGAAGTCAAGCGTATTGCCCCACGCTCTTACGGCCAGTTCTGCGCCCTGGCACGGGCGCTCGACGTCGTCGGAGACCGCTGGAACCTGTTGATCGTGCGAGAACTGCTACCCGGTCCCCTGCGATACAGCGAACTGAAAGGCTCGCTCGGCGGAATCGCCACGAACCTGCTCACGGAGCGGTTGAGGAGCCTGGAAGGCAGCGGGATCCTTGAGCGCCGACTTGCCGAATCAGGGGTCGTCTACACCCTCACGCGTTGGGGTTCCGAATTACGCGAACCGATGGAAGCGCTGGGCCGGTGGGGTGCGCCGCTCCTGGCGTCAGGCCGTGGCGACGATGTCTTCCACCCGCGCTGGCTCGTCCTCGCGATCCCCGCGCTCCTGCAGGGCGCGACGGCGGATCCGCCGGTCTCCGTCGGCCTCGAGGTCGACGGGTACCTCATCGATCTCCGCATCGATCAAACCGGTCCTCACGCCACCGCCGACCTCGATCCGCGACCGAGCACGGTCTTGAGCGCATCGCCGGACACCGTGGTCGCCCTCGCCGCCGGCGCGATCACGGTCGACCAGGCGATCGACGCGGGTCACCTGGAAGGTGACGAAAAGGACCTGCGCAGGGCGTTCGGGCGAAACCCGCCGAAAACCTAGCGATCGGCCGCCTTGATCTCCAGTTCGGCCTCGAGCTTCTCCTCGTAGGCGCCCTCGTCACGGCCCAGTGCGATGGTGGCTGCGGCCATGGCGCCGATCGCCACGGACAGGGCCACCGGTTCCCAACCGGTGATCGACAGGTGCTCACCCAATACGACAGAGCCGAGCACCACCGCCACCACGGGCTCGAGTACCAGCATGGTGGGCACCGAGGTCTGCAACGATCCGGCGTGAAACGCCGACTGCTGCAGCAGCGTCGCGACGACCCCGAGCGTCACCACCAGATACAGGGCGGGCGTGGTCAGCACGGCGAGGACACCGTCCACGGCGATCGTGTGCATCACGATCTTGGTCAGCACCGCGACCACCCCGAACATCACGCCCACCGCAAGCGCCAGCAGCACCGCGCGACGCCAGTTCGTGCTCCGGGTGGCGGCCAGGACGCACAGTCCGACCGCCGCCGCGCACACCACGACGACGGTGACCGTGGTGGCCACCGACACCCCATAGGTTCCGGTGCTGGCCCTGGCCAGCGCGACGAACACGGTCAGCGCCCCGGTCAGCAGCAGGGCCCAGAGCCATTCGGCACGACTGACCCGGCGGTGGGCCAGCCGGGCGCTGAGCGGAAGCGCGAACAACAACGCCGATACGAGCACCGGTTGGACGAGCAGCAGCGAGCCGAATCCGAGCGCCAGCGCCTGGAACGCGTACCCGGCCACCGCGGACGCGGTTCCCGCCCACCACAACCTGCGGCGCAGCAGTGTGCGCAGCATGACTGTGCTGACACCCTTCTCGGGCGGAACGTCCATGGTGGCGCGCTGTCGCACCACGATGCCGACAGCCGCGAAGACCGCTGCGCACAGGGCGAACAGCACCGCAAGACTGTTGCCGAGCAAGCCTCGTCAACCCCTTTCGGGCCAGTGTGTCGGCCCCCTCTAGAGGGGAGAAGGCCAGTGCCCTCCAACCGTAGAGCGCTGACGGTTGGCGCGCCGCTCGGGGTTGTACCGGGATCTAGACAACCTGCAGATGCCGCTTCGGGGGCTCGTCGGTGGATCCTGCGGGGTCGGCCGGCGGCTCGGGGGCGATCTTGTCGTTGACGTTGGCGACTGCCAGGTCGACGCGGTTCACCGCGTTGTCGCACAGGTCGCGGACCCGGCCGCTGGCAGTCTCGACCTCGTCGGCGGCACTGCGCAGGTAGGCCCTGAGGTTGACCCGGAGCCGCTCGCCGGCCCTGCGTGCCCGCAGCCGCACTCGGTCGTCGACCTCGACGGTCACGTATGGCAACAACCGAAACCTCATAGCCCCGCTCCCATCTGCGATTGCCTTGGCACACAGTATCCGCGCCCGGCCGCGGTTCGAGCCAGACGTGACGGGCACCGCATTTCGGCAGTCTATGACCGGCAGGTCACATCGGCAGCTAGCTTCCGGCCCCGTCCCAGTCGGTCAGGGTCCAGCCGTCTGTCGGATTGCCCTTGATGACGACATAGCCGGTGTTGTCCAGCGGGTGTTGCATGAGCAGTTGGGGATTGGGATTGCCGATGTTCATCTGGACCCACAACATGATCGCGGCGCCGTGCGAGTACGCGACGGGTTTGTCGTCGCCGCTGTCGTAGATCTGCTGCACCGCCCCGTCGAACCGGGCGTCGAACTCGTTGCCGTCGATCGAACCGGGTATCCGCGCACTCCGGTCGCCGCGCAACCACTGCTCCGGCGCCGCGAAGTACGTCTGGACCGCGCTCGCCTCGGGTTGGCCCTCGTAGACGCCTGCCTCGACCTCATGGAGCCCGGGCAGCACGGTGATCGGCTCGCGCAGGGTGTCCGCCATGGGCTGGGCGGTCTGTTGGGTCCGGACCATGGTCGAGGCGAAGATGCCGTCGTAGTGGTGGGGCGCGAGCCGCTGCGCGCTGGCGACGGCCTGCGTCCGGCCCAGGTCCGTGAGCGACGGGCCCGGGGTCGAGCTGTCGATCAGTCCCGAGGCGTTGCCCGCCGACTGTGCGTGCCGGACGAAGGTCAGCGTGATGGAGCGGTAACCGCCCGCGGCCGCCGGCGGCGCCGGCAGGGTCGCGACGACGAGCGCAATCGCCGCGCCCAGGATTTGTAGCCGACCCATTCTCAGCCTCTCCGCGTAGTTTCATTAGCATGACTACCCTTAACGATGACAGGGTCGCACGGGCCCTGGACCGCATGTACACCGCGTCCGCGGAACAGTTCTCGAAAATGCGTGAGGACGGCGCCCGCCGGTTCGCCGACCTCTCCAATGCCAGCGCGCAGGAGCGTGCCGATGCGCTCAGCGACATCTACATGCCGGTGACCCCAGAGGCCGGCCGCCTGTTGTACTCGCTGGTGCGGGCCACCAAGCCTGCGGTCGTGGTCGAGTTCGGGATGTCGTTCGGGCTCTCGGCACTGCACCTGGCATCTGCCGTACGCGACAACGGTTCTGGGCGGGTTTTCACCACCGAGCTCAGCACCGCCAAGATCGCGGCGGCCAAGCAGACGTTCGCCGAGACCGGCCTCGACGACGTCATCACCGTGCTCGAGGGCGATGCGCTGGAGACACTGAAGTCGGTGAGCGGCGACATCGGGTTCGTCCTCCTCGACGGTTGGAAGGAGCTCTATCTCCCCGTGCTGCAGCTCCTGGAGCCTCAGCTGACCACCGGCGCCCTGGTGGTCGCCGACAACACGTCGATGGCCGACACCCAGCCTTACCTGGATCGGGTCCGGGATCCGTCGAACGGATATGTCAGCGTCAACTTCCTCGCGCGCGACAGCGACAGCATGGAGCTCAGCTGCCGGGCCTAGCGCACCGCGCACCGTTACGGTGCTGGCATGGTGGATTTCGCCCTGCGGTCATGCGGGTTGCGCGGGCACGCGACGTTCGCCCCCGACGAACCCGAGCTACGCGACCGGCTGCGGGTGGACACCCCGGTCGGGGAGGCATGGCGCTGCCTGCGGTGCGAGACGTTCGTCGTCGGCCCGCCGCGCGGTCACGGGCCTGCCGACACCGCACCGGAGATCCCTCGTGGGCGGCTGCTGCGCGACCGCACCCTGATGCGGCTGCTGGCCGCCGAGCGGGCCGTGCGCGGAATCGTCCTCGTCCTGCTGGCCGCGGGCATCCTCAAGGTCCGTGCGTCCCGCAGTGAGCTGCAGGACGCATTCGAGAAGGACATTCCGCTGATGCGTCCGCTGGCCGATCAAATCGGCTGGAACATCGACGATTCCAAGATCATCCGGCACATCGGTGAGGCCTTCACGTTGTCGCCGACCACCCTGCTGTGGATCGCCGTCGGGGTGGCCGCCTACGCCCTGATCGAGTTCGTCGAGGCCGCCGGCCTGTGGATGATGAAGCGCTGGGGCGAGTACTTCGCGGTGGTCGCCACCGGCGTCTTCCTGCCGCTGGAGATCTACGAGCTGACCGAGAAGGTGACCGTCCTGCGGCTCGGTGCGCTGGCGATCAACCTCGCCGCGGTGATCTGGTTGCTCTGGAGCAAAAGGCTTTTCGGGATCAACGGCGGCGGCGTGGCCTACCGCGCCGAGCATCACACCGAGAGCCTGCTCAGCGTCGAGCGGGCCGGGTTGGCCGCTCCAGGTGCTCCTCACGGGCGCGAGACCGATACGCCGACGGAGTCTCACCGCAGAACTGGCTGAAGCACCGGGTGAACGAGCTGAGGTTCTCGAATCCCACGGCCGTCGCAGTCGCCTGCACCGACTGATCCGGCCCGGCCAGCAATGCCATCGCCCGCAGCATCCGGGCATGCAGAAGGTATGTCCGCCACGAGATTCCGATCGTCTCGGTGAACAAGCGGCGCAGCGTCCGTTCGGACACGGCCACGGCCCGGCTGACGTCCTCGGCCGTCACCGAGGCGAGGTGTTCCTTGGTGTGGGCCAGCGCGGCGGCCACGATCGGGTGCTCGGTGGTCGGCAGGCTCAGCGGCGCCTCGTGATCGAGCGCGTCGGCGACGAGGTTGGCCAAGGTCCGGAAGAACGTGTCGGACGTGTCGTCGCCGTGGGCACGGTCGACCGGCCAGCGCAACCCGTAGATCATCATCTCGCGGATCAGCGGCGACACCGCGATGATCCTGGCCCGGTCCCCCGGATCGGCGATCAACTGCGGATCGAACATCACGGCGACGGTTTTGACGTCGGGGTTCATCACCGCCTGGTGTTGCAGGCCGGCCGGAATCCAGGCGGCCTGCTGTGGCGGCAGCAGATAGTGCGCGGCGTCGGTCTCGACCTCGACCACGCCGTGCAGCGCGTACTCGATCTGGTGCACCTCGTGGGAGTGCCAACCGGTGATCAGCCCGTCACCTTCGTAGAGGTAGCTGCCGGCCAGTGCACGACCGCCACGGCGCAGCTCGATAACCGGCCGGGACAGGTTGGCCGATTGAGTCAAACCTCTGTCCGAAAGTGCAGAGACGGTCACACTGCTAGACGGTACTACTGAACTATGCGCCCTGACGACCTGATCCTGATCAGCATCGACGACCACGTCGTCGAGCCGCCCGACATGTTCCTCAACCACGTGCCGGCCAAGTACAAGCCCGAGGCGCCCATCGTGGTGACCGACGACAAGGGCGTAGACCAATGGATGTATCAGGGACGCCCGCAGGGCGTGTCCGGGCTGAACGCCGTGGTGTCGTGGCCGGCCGAGGAGTGGGGACGTGACCCGGCCGGGTTCGCCGAGATGCGCCCGGGCGTGTACGACGTGCACGAGCGGGTCCGCGACATGGACCGCAACGGCATCCTGGCCTCGATGTGCTTCCCGACCTTCACCGGGTTCTCCGCACGCCACCTCAACATGCACCGCGAAGAGGCGACGCTGGTCATGGTGTCGGCCTACAACGACTGGCACATCGACGAGTGGGCCGGGTCGTACCCGGGCCGGTTCGTCCCGATCGCGATCCTGCCGACGTGGAACCCCGAGGCCATGTGCCACGAGATCCGCCGGGTCGCCGCCAAGGGCTGCCGGGCAGTCACCATGCCCGAACTGCCACACCTCGAAGGACTTCCGAGCTACTTCGACGAGGACTACTGGGGCCCGGTGTGGCGGACCCTGTCCGAGGAGAACGTGGTGATGTGCCTGCACATCGGCACGGGCTTCGGCGCGATCTCGATGGCCAAGGACGCCCCGATCGACAACCTGATCATCCTGGCCACCCAGGTCTCGGCCATGTGCGCCCAGGACCTGCTGTGGGGCCCGGCGATGCGCAACTACCCCGACCTCAAGTTCGCCTTCTCCGAGGGCGGAATCGGTTGGATCCCCTTCTATCTCGATCGCAGCGACCGCCACTACACCAACCAGAAGTGGCTGCGCCGCGACTTCGGCGACAAGCTTCCCAGCGATGTGTTCCGCGAGCACTCGCTGGCCTGCTACGTGACCGACAAGACCTCGCTGAAGCTGCGTCACGAGATCGGCATCGACAACATCGCCTGGGAGTGCGACTACCCACACAGCGACTGCTTCTGGCCCGATGCGCCCGAGCAGGTGCTGGCCGAGCTGAATGCCGCGGGCGCGAGCGATTCCGACATCAACAAGATCACCTGGCAGAACTCGGCCCGGTTCTTCAGCTGGGATCCGTTCAAGCACACCGCGCGTGATCAGGCCACCGTCGGCGCGCTGCGCGCCAACGCGACCGATGTCGACACCTCGATCCGTCCGCGCGCGGAGTGGGCCCGTCTCTACGAGCAGAAGCAGCTCAGCAAGGCCTGACCCGTCAGGCGCGGAGAGGTACGCCGCCGCCCTGTGCGTTCACCGATGTGAAGGCCTCGGCGGCGGACACCTCGTCGGCAGAGATGCAGGCAGCGGTGACGGCCAGGGTTTTGAAGGCCCGTGCGGCCGCGCTCAGGCTGTGCCCGAACAGATGGGCCGGATCCGGCGATTCTCCCCAGACCAGGGCCTCCACGTACCCGGACGGAAGCTGTTGGCCGTCACCGGAAATCGCGCGCGCATACGCGTCGGCACCCATGACAAGTACACACTGTTCCTCGTCCGGGAGCCCCGGCGATGTCGCCGCGTCGACGAGCTCGGCGCCGAGGATCTGGACCGGGCGAGTGTCCCCGGGCGCGTCGGCGTTCTCGAGGAGCTGCACGCTGACCCGCCAACCGCTCATCATCCGGTCGACGATCAGTCCCCCGGCGTTGACGGCCAGTTCCGCGGCATCGCGGGCCATCACGTGCATGCGGTATCCCACGGCGCCGCAGCTCTTCTCGCCTCTCATCGCAGCACCCGCACCGGCACATGCGCCCACCCGGCGACGTTCTGCATGCTCACCCGTTCGCACCGGTCCCAGGCCACCTCGTAGCGGGGCATGAAGTCGAGGAGCCGGTCCAGGGCGATGCCGCATTCCAACCTGGCCAGCGCCGCGCCGAGGCAGCTGTGGATCCCGTATCCGAATCCGAGGTTCTGGGCTTCGGTGCGGTCCCTGTCGATGTCGAACGTGTCGGGGTCCGTCCACGCGTCGGGGTCACGGTTCGCCGAGCCGCCGACCAGGAACACCGGCTTGCCCTCGGGAATCGTCACGCCGTGCAGGTGAATCTCCCGCTGCGAGCGACGCACGTTGTACTGGGCCGGGGCCTCGTAGCGAAGCAGTTCCTCGATCGCGGCCGGGATCTTGCCGCGGTCCTCGCGCAGGCGCTGCCATTGTTCGGGGTGGCGGCCGAACATCACCACGGCCGCGCCGACCAGCTTGGTCACCGTCTCCGCTCCGGCACCGCCGAGAAGGGTGGCGAATCCGGCGATTTCAGAATTGCGCAGGCTGGTCAGCTCGCCGTCCTCACGCACGATCTCGGCGGAGATCAACCTGCTGATCATGTCGTCACGCGGCTCGGCGCGGCGCTGTTTGATCAGGTCGTAGTACATCAGCCAGGTCTGGGCCATCGCCTCGACGCCGGCCTCGGAAACCTCGATCTGACCCGGCTCGCGGTGCAGTTGCTCGTCGATCCACAGCCGCACCTGCTGGCGTAGCTCCGCGGGGACCCCGAGCATCGCGGTGATGACCTCGACGGGGAAGAACGCCGAGAAGTCGGCGACCACATCGAATTCCTGTGGATCGACGCCCGCGAGATAGCGGTCGATCTGCTGCGACACCATGTCCTGCAGGGCACTGATGGCCCTCGGTGTGAACACCTTGTTGACCAGGCTGCGCATGTGCCGGTGCTCGGGCGGATCCATCGAGATGATCATCTTCGCCGGGACCTTCTGCCCGGTCCGCACCATGGCGAGGTCGACCCCGTACGCCGACGAGTACGTCTCGAAGTCCTTGAACGCGAGGGACACATCGGCATGTCTGGTCAGCGCATAGAAGTCGTACTCGGCGCTGTAATAGACCGGCGCTTCCTCCCGCATGCGCCGATACGTCTCGTACGGACCGTTGAAGAAGTCCGCCGAAAACGGGTCGAACACCACCTGCGACGTCGTCAACATGACCTCCGGCCGGATAGGCAACCTGCCCCGATGTCACTCTGGGACGCCCAACTGTAATGGTTACAGTAGGTTCAGTTCAACTATCCGATCGGCTAGCACGCGGTTCGCGTCGCAGCGCCCTAGTTGTAACTCCCAGACAGGTTGTGAACGGCGTGGTGAGCGGAAGTAGGTGAGGACCTCCGGTATCGGTGTGGTTACCAAATACGCACATCCGATTACCGAGAGGTCCTCATGGTCCACGCTAATGCTTCGTTGACTCCTCGTGGGCGGTTGCGGCTTGCGCAGGCGGTTGTTGATCAGGGCTGGAGTTTGCGGCGCGCGGCTGAGCGGTTCCAATGTTCGGTGGCCACAGCCAAGAAATGGGCCGACCGTTATCGCGACGGTGGCGAAGCAGCGATGGTAGACCGGCCCAGCCGGCCGCATCGCAGTCCGTTGCGGTTGCCGAAACGACGTGAGCGGCGCATCGTCAACCTGCGCTTCACCCGGCGCTGGGGCCCACATCGCATCGCCGCTTACCTGCACCTGCCACGCTCGACCGTTGAGGCGGTGCTGCGCCGCTACCGGATGCCATTGCTGCGGCACCTGGACCAAAACACCGGGTTACCGGTACGCCGGCCCAAACCCCGCCGCTATGAGCACCCGGCTCCCGGCGACTTGGTCCATGTCGACGTCAAGAAACTGGGCCGCATCCCCGACGGGGGCGGCCATCGCAAGCTGGGTCGCCAAGCCGGCCGGCGCAACCGCTGCGGCATGGGATACACGTTCTTGCACCACGCCGTTGATGACCACTCCCGGCTGGCCTACTCCGAGGACCTCACCGACGAACGCAAAGAAACCGCCGCGGGATTCTGGAAACGCGCCAACGCGTTCTTCGCCGACCACGGCATCACCGTCAAACGAGTGTTGACCGACAATGGATCCTGTTACCGGTCAAAGAATTTCGCTGAAGCGCTCGGCCCCGACATCACCCACAAGAGGACCCGGCCCTACCGGCCACAGACCAACGGCAAAGTCGAGCGATTCAACCGCACCCTGACCACCGAATGGGCCTATGCGCAGACCTACCGCTCTGAGGCCGAACGCGCCGGAACCTACCAGCACTGGCTGCATCACTACAATCACCACCGACCCCACACCGGCATCGGCGGAATGACACCAATCGAGCGCCTACGCGTTCACAACCTACCCGTGAAGAACACCTAGTGCGTGATCTGCCAGTCCGCGGCCTCGCGCTGCTGGTTCCAGAACTCATCAAAGCGTCCATGCGCGGCCAGCAGTTCGTCGATGCTGCCGTCCTCGACGATCCGTCCGCCGTCGAGGAACAGCACCCGGTCCGCGTGCCGGATACTTGCCAGCCGGTGCGCGACGATCACCCGGGTCCGCGACCGCTCATCGGCGGTCAGGGCATCGACCACCGCCGCCTCGTTCTCGGTGTCCAGGGCACTGGTCGCCTCGTCCACCAGCAGCACGGGCGCCGGCTTGACCAGGGCGCGCGCGATACTGACCCGCTGCCGCTCGCCGCCGGACAGTGCCGTGCCGGCCTCACCCACCTTGGTGCCGTCCCCGTCGGGCAACCGCCCGGTCAACTCGTCCACGCGAGCCAGCCGCGCCGCGGTGGCGAGTTGCTCGGCATCGGCATCCGGATCGCCGACCAGGATGTTGTCCCGGATCGTCCCGTCGAACAGGTAGGGATGCTGGAAGACCACACTCGTTGCCGCCCTGCGCGTTTCGGTGTCCATCTGGACCGTGTCGACGCCGTCGATCAACACCCGCCCGGCGCTCGGTTGGTGCAGCCCCGCGATGAGCGACAGGATGGTGCTCTTGCCCGAGCCAGACGGCCCGACGATGGCGGTGGTGCCGCCGGGCTCCAGGACGAAGCTGACGTCCTGCAGCACCGGGGTGTTGCCGTAACCGAAAGTGACACCGTCGAATTCGATCCGGGGCGCGCTGTCCCCGGTCAACGTGGCCGTTCCGGTGACCATCACCGGGGCGTCCAGCACCGCGCGGATCCGGTCGAGTGTGGCCCGGGTGGATTCGATCGCCGGGGCCAGCTCCGACAGTGACGTGAACGGCTCGAGATAGCGCGCGGCGACGACGATCATCGCGATCGCCTCGGGTACACCGAGGGTGCCGCGCACCGTCAGGAAGGTGGCCATCCCGGCCAGGATCAGCAGGGCCAGCTGGCTGGCCAGGCTGAACAGCAGCTGCCCCGGCACCTGCATCAGCAGCAGTCGCATACTGGCACCGTGCTGCGCGGCCAACGCGTCGCCGACCATGCTGCGGGCCGGCTCGACCCGTCGGGCCGCGCGCAGCGCCTGCTGGGTGCGGGCGAACTCGATGATGCGTTCGGTGAACGCCCGGTTGGTCTCGTCGGCCACCCCGTCTGCCTTGCGGCTCAGCCGGCCCGAGGCCCAGAACGCCCCGAGCAGAATCACCACGCCGGCCAGCGCGGCCAACCCGAGCGGGACCGAGATGACCAGCAGGGCAAGCGCGATGGCCGCGGGCAGCAGAATCGCGCCGATCAGCGGGGTCAGCAGGTTGACCACCATGCCGACCAGTTCGGGTCCGGTGGCGGCGATGGCCTGGCGGGCATTGGCGGTGTTCGCGCCGCCGTCGCCACCCAGCCAGTCCATCCGGATGCCGGGCAGCCGGTCGGCCACGTCGTGCTGGGTGTGGTCGAGCAGCGCGAAGCCGAGATCGAATCCGAGCCGCGAGGTCGCGGTGTCGACGATCCAGCCGATGACGGTCGCGGCGGTCAGCCAGCCGAGCCACGGCAGCGCGTCGCGCGGCGCGTCGCTGAACAACGCTGCCACGAGGGGAATCAGCAGCACCGTGCCTGCCGCACGGATCACCACGGACACCAGTGTGAGTGCGGTGTAGATGCCGACCTTGCCGCGGCGGTTGGCCGGGATGAGGGCGATCAGGGTGCGGATCATCGTGCGGCCTCTCCTGCCGTGACGGCGTCGCCGGGGTGCAGCGACTGCCCGGTCTGCCAGAGCTGGTGGTATCTCCCGCCTGCGGCCAGCAGTTCGTCATGCGTGCCGGTTTCGGCGATGTGTCCGTCGTCGAGCACCACGATCTGGTCGGCGTGGGTGATGGTGTGCAGCCGGTGGGCGATCACCAGTACGGTCCGGTCCTTGGTCAGCCGGTTGAGTGCCTGCTGCACAAGGTATTCCGATTCCGGATCGGCGAAGGCCGTGGCCTCGTCCAGGATCAGTACCGGGGTGTCGGCCAGGATGGCCCTGGCGATGGTGAGCCGTTGCCGTTCACCGCCGGACAACGCCGAAGCCGCACCGAGCACCGTCTGATACCCCTCGGGCAGCCGCAGTATGCGTTCGTGGATCTGGGCATCACGCGCGGCCTGTTCGATCCGTGCGGGGTCGGCCTCCGGGTCGGCCAGCGCGATGTTCTCGGCGACGGTCCCGGCCACGAGCTGGGTTTCCTGCAGCACGAAGCCGATGCGGCGATACAACTCGTCGGCGGACAACGACCGGATGTCCTTGCCGTCCAGCCGGATCGATCCCGAGTCGACGTCGTGGAAGCGGGCGAGCAACGCGGCGAGCGTGGACTTTCCCGATCCCGATGGGCCGACCAGCGCGGTCACGGTGCCCGGGCGCAAGGTCAGCGACACGTCCTTGATCACCGGGACACTCGGCCGGTAGCCGAAGGTCACCCCGTCGAACAGCACCGCACCCGGAGCGCCCGGTTCGTCCTCGTTCTCCAGCAGGGCGAGGTCCGCCTCGTCGAGGGCGTTCTGGATGCGCCGGGCGGCCAGCATGCCGCCGCGGATTCCGCCCAGCCCGTAGCCCACGCCCAGCAGCCGCACCCCGAATGTGGTGCCCAGCAACAGGAACGGCAGCAGGTCGACCGGATCCATCGAGCCGCCGATGATCATCGGGGTGCCGACGGCGGCGATCAGCCACAGGAAGGTGCCGGGCCGGGTGACCAGGTCCATCAGCGACTTCTTGCCGGTGAAGGGACGCTGCCAGCCGACCAGGAAGCCGATGTACTCGTCGAGGCGGCGACGGAAGCTCGACGATGCGGCACCGCCGAACACCCGGACGACGGGCTGGCCTTCGAGGTAGGCGCCGGCCTCGCCGCTCATCCGGTCGGCCCAGCGTTGCGCCTGACCGATCTTGGCACCGGACTGGATGGTCATCACCGACATCAACACCACGTAGGTGAGCACCGGGATGAACAGGACCAGGGCCAGCCGCCAGTCGACGGTGAACAGGTAGACCAGCACCGCCACCGGGGCCACCACCGCGGCAACGGCATCCGGGATCGCGTGCGTCACCAGATAATGCAGCGACAAGGTGTCGTCCTGCACGAGTTGCTTGATCGAGCCCGACCCACGTGCGGTGAACCAGCCCAGCGGCAGCCGCGACATCTTGGTCAGCAGCCGGGTCCGCAGCTCACGGGCGAACTGCGCGTCGAGGCGATGCAGCCACAGGGTGCAGCCCGGCGCCCAGCAGTGCGCCGAGGCCCAGCAGCCAGACCGCGGTCAATCCCAGTGTCCACAACCGGGATTCCTCGGCACCGGCCAACAGCAGCCGCGCCAGCTCGACCAGGAGCACGAACGGGGCGAGCTGGATCAGGGTGATGATCGCCTGCAGCACACCTGACACGATCAGCGGGGTTTTCAGCGGGGACAACAACCGTCCGGCACCCTGTGCCCGCCAGGTGCCGCGTGCGGGCGTAGCCGCGGCCGCCGCGGAAACAGGTTCGGCGACAGCGGTTTCGGCCGCGGCAGATTCGGGCTTGGCCTCTGCCTTGGCTTCCGGATTTTCCTCGGTGCGATCGGTGCCCATCGCCCGGCCCTCGGTCCAGTAAGCCTGGGCGTGCAGCTCGGACTTGGGAAAGCCGAACTCATCCTTCAACCGCGTACGCAGATGCTTCAGCGAGCCGGCTTCCGGCGTCACCCAGCAGTACCAGTCCGACCAGTCCCGGGCTTCGATCGCGGCGGCCAGCGATGTCGTGTCGCGACGCTCGACCCAGTGCACCCGCAGCCGCGGGTGCTCGGCGATGGGGATCAGCAGGTCATTCTCGTCGTGCTGCTCGAGATAGACCTCGATCGGAATGTCCTGTGGCAGCGCGCCGATGATCCCGTTCACCGCCGGTATGGCCGCCGCGTCACCGATCAGCAGATAGCCGGCGGGCAGGTCGTCGGGCACGGTGAATCCCGGCGAACCCAGGGCCATCACGGGGATGGTGTCGCCCGGCTTGGCGGTCCTGGCCCACTTGGACGCCGGCCCCGACGGTTCGTGCAGCACCACGTCAACCGAGAAATGCCCGGTCTCGGGTTCCATCTCGGACATGGTGTAGCCCCGCTGGAACTCGGTCTTCGAGCCGTCTGGGTCGGGAACCCAGAACCTCAGATAGGA
The DNA here is from genome assembly GCF_048282715.1 of Mycobacterium sp. 134. Lineage (NCBI taxonomy): Bacteria > Bacillati > Actinomycetota > Actinomycetes > Mycobacteriales > Mycobacteriaceae > Mycobacterium > Mycobacterium sp. 134. The sequence goes on along the minus strand of NZ_JBLVUN010000008.1, from coordinate 148,417 downwards.
CGTCGGTTCGGCGACGGCGTCGTCGAACACCGTCGGTGACACCATGCGCAATCGCAGCATGTTCGGCGTCAGGTAGGTGGTCTCCACCACCGTTGCCTGGTGATCGCGCGCGCCGAAGCCGCGCATCATCACTCCCTGAAATCCGCGTGCCATCAGAGGTCCCCTCCCCTGGCGGTCAGATCCGCCACGATGTCGGTAATCGGCCTACCGGGCGTCACGAACGTCAGTAGCCCCCGGATCAGCCCGTTCATCAGAAGTTCCAGATACTGCGGGCTGCTCAGTTGCATTCCCGCGGTGTGCACCGGCCCCAGCGCGACGTCACCGGCCAGGCGTTGAGCGGCGGCATCGCGCTCAAGGACGAATTCGTCGCCGCCGCTGGCCTCGGCCTTGAGCTCGTGCTGGGCCGCCAGTCCGATGGCCAGCACCGCCACCGAACTGCTCAGCAGCGCCGCGCCCTCGGCGGTGTAGCCCCGCCTGCCCAGCGCGGCGACCTCGTCGGCCAGCAGCTTGGCGCCGGCTTCCCCACGCGGGAACAGCACCTGCATGTAGGTGGCCAGGCCTGGATTGTTCAGGGTGTAGCGGTGCAGGCAGACCCCGAAGGCCAGCAGGTGGTCTTCGACGGATCCGGCCGGATCGTCGACGAACTCGAGCTCGGCCAGCAGACTCTCTCCGACGAGGCGTTCGAGCTCCCAGCGCCCGCTGATGTGGCGGTACAGTGCGGTCGCCGACACCCCGAGACGAGCGGCCACGGCGTTGATGCTCAGGTCGCGCATGCCGAGGTCGCGTCCCGCGGCGACGATGTCGGACACCGCGATGAGCGGCGGGCGCCCACCGACGCGCGCCACGCGCGTGGGGACACCGGATCCGGCCACGACCACCTCCACAGGAAAGTTACCCCCACAAACTAAGGGTCACCTTAGTGCGCGTCAACCGCTTCGTGGATAACAGAGCATTTGCTCTGTTACTGTGACGAGGTGCCACGCCCTCGCGTCTACGACCCCGACACGGTCCTCGATGCCGCGGAATCCCTGGCCGTGCACTCAGGACCGGCATCGGTGACCATCCGGGCCATCAGCGAGGCGGTCGGTCTGTCCAACGGCGCGCTGTACCACTCGTTCGGTTCACGGGCCGGCCTCCTGGGTCAGGTTTGGCTCCGCGCCGGGCGGCGGTTCCTGGCCCTGCAGCGTGAACTGGTCGAGGCGGCGCAACAGGGTGCCGACCGGATCGCCGCGGCGGCCTACGCCCCGGTGATCTTCGCCGAGCGCCACCCGGCCTCGGCACGGCTGCTGCTACAGGTCCGGCGTGAGCAGGTGCTCGGCCACGATCTGCCCACCGATCTGGCCGAGCAGGCACGCGAGCTGGAAAAGCAGTTGGTGGACTTGATGATCGAACTCGCGGTGGCTGCGTGGGACCGGCGCGACCGGGCGGCCGTGGACACCGTGACGACGTGCATCGTGGACCTGCCCACGGCCGTCCTGCTGCAGCGCAACCGCCTGCACGACCCGACCGCCCGCCACCATCTCAGTGCCGCCGTGGCGGCGGTGCTGGCGGTGGGACCCGCCCCCAACCCCCGAAAGAAGGAATCCCATGGCCACAAACCTTGACTACGACGGCGACATCGCCATCCTCGACCTCGGCGATGATGAGAACCGGTTCTCCCCCGAATTCCTCGACGAGGTCGACGTACAGCTCGACGCCATCCTGGCCAAGGGGGCACACGGCCTCGTGACCACAGCCGACAGCAAGTTCTACTCCAACGGCCTCGACCTCGATTGGCTTGGCGCCCACAGCGATCAGGGCGATTGGTATGTCGGCCGGGTCCAGGGCCTGTTGGCGCGGATGCTGACACTGCCGATCCCGACAGCCGCCGCCGTGGTCGGACACGCCTTCGGGGCCGGCGCGATGCTCGCCATCGCCCACGACTTCCGGGTGATGCGTGACGACCGCGGCTTCTTCTGTTTCCCCGAGGTCGACATCCGGATCCCGTTCACCCCGGGAATGGCCGCGCTGATCCAGGCCAAGCTCACCCCGCAGGCGGCGGTCGCGTCCATGACCACCGGCCGCCGGTTCGGCGGCGTCGATGCCAAGGCCTACGGGCTGGTCGATGCCACCGCGCCCGAGGGCTCGGTGACCACGGCGGCCACCGATCTGCTGCGCCCGTTGGGCGGCAAGGACTCCGGCACCCTGGGCGCGATCAAGCAGGGCATGTTCGGCCCCGCCGTCGGAGCCCTGACGGCCGGCCGATCGGGGACAGCCGGCTAGACCGGAATGGCGGTGCCTGTCTCCCGCTCGGCGAATTCGACGACGCCTGCGGCGATTTCGTAGTCGCAGGCCATCGCGGAGCGACCGATCAGTACCGGACCCCCGCGCAGGCCGAACTTGCCGTCGACGCCGACGTAGCTTCCGGGCGGGATCGGCTCGCTCAGGCAGTACAGCGTCGGCGCGGCCCCGGCGTCGATGTCGTTGGCGAACACGTCGGCCACCGCCTTCACACCGCGCTGCACCGCACTCATGAACGGTTTGTCGGAGACGTTCGGCAGGTTGGAGGCCACCCAGCCCGGGTGCGTGAGTTGGGTGACCACCGGCGATCTGGCGGCCCGTAGGCGGCGGTCGAGCTCCAGGCCCCACAACATGACGGCCAGCTTCGACCGGCCGTAGGCACCCATCACCGTCCATTTGTGGTGACGCAGGTGCATGTCGTCCAGCCGCAACGTCGCCGACTTGTGCGCTTCCGAGCCGACGTTGACGATCTGCGTCCGGATCCGGCCGAACAGCAGATTGGTCAACGCGAACGGCCCGAGAAGGTTTGTGCCGATGGTCATCTCGAAACCGTCGACGGTGTCGGTGCGGTGCTCGGTGAGCGCACCGGCGTTGTTGATCAGGATGTCGACGTCACCGTCGAGGCGGCCGGGAAAGGCCCGCACCGAGGACAGGTCGGCGAGGTCGAGTTCGATCACTTCGGTGGATCCGCCGATCTCCGCCGAGCGTTGCGCGCCCAGAGCGGTGTTGCGGACCGCGAGGATCACGTGCGCACCGGCGCGCGCCAGTGCCCTGGCCGTACCGAGGCCGACCCCGTTGGTCGCCCCGGTCACGATGACGCGGGTGCCGGTGAGATCGCCGAGACGGCCGGGCGTCCACCTGAGGTTTCCTTGAGTCGTCACACCGCCGACAGTAGCGACGCATCGAGGTCGGGCAGCGGCCTGCGGCAGATCTCGGTCGCCTCCGCGGCGGCCATGCCGAGCATGCGCAGCACATCCTCGGTGACCTTGTCGGCGGCCGCGGCGTCGTCGCGGTCGGGTTGATCGCGCAGCAGCCGGCCCAGACCCATCAGCGCGCCCGCCGCCACGGCCAGGGCCAGATCGGGGTCGTCCACCGCGAACCGCCCGGCACGCGCGCCGGCCTCGATGTCGCGCCGGGCCCTCGGCGCCAGGCCCCGATCGGATGCCAGCAACTGCAGCCCGTTGGCGAGCATGATCTGGCTTTCCTGCGGACGCCGGCGGAACAGCCGCCCGGTGAGCCGGAAACTGCTGGCGAACACTTCGGCCGGGTCGTCGAGATCCTCGGTGAGCCGGTCCATCAGGGCGCCGTGGGCATCGAGCACCTCGGCGACGGCGGCGTCGAACAGCTGCTCCTTGCTGTCGAAATGGTTGTAGAACGAGCCCATTCCGACATCGGCGGCCTGGGTGATCTCCAGCACCGGTGCGTTCAGCTTCCCGGCCGCGATGAACGACTGCGCGGCACCGATCAACGCCGCCCGGGTGCGTTGCTTGCGCCGCTCGAGCCGGCTCGGTTGCTCGGGGCCACTCACAGTCACCCAGGCTAACAGGCCGCATTCAGTTCTGATGATTTCGTCAGAAATTATTGACTGATGGTTACGTCGCATGTGACGATTTCGTCAGCTGAAGGGAGAATGCGATGGAGGAGCACCCCGGCCGGGCCTCCAACCCGGTGATCAAAGTCCACGACCTCGCCTGGCTGGAATTCGAGAAGCCCGATCTGGACAGGGCCGAAGTCTTCGCCCGGGCCTTCGGTTTCGGCGTCGCCGCACGCACATCCGCCGAACTGCAATTGCGGGGCACCGACCCGGGTTCGCCCTGCGTACTTGCCCGGCCGGGTGCCCGCTCGCGCTTCACCGCCGTGGCGTTCACCGCGGCCGACGAACGCGACGTGCACACGCTGGCACAGCACACGGGCGCTCCGGTCCAGCCGCTGCCCGATTCGCTCGGCGGCATCGCCGTCGAGTTGGCCGATCCGACCGGCCTGCCGGTGCGTGTGGTCAGCGGAACCCACCAACTCGCGCGATCTGAGCACCAGGAACCGCTGCCGCTGAACTTCGGTCACGACGCCCCGCGCATCAATTCCACCCAGCGCCCACCGCGGGCGCCGGCCAAAGTGCAGCGCCTCGGACATCTGGTCCTGCAGAGCACCCGCTACCGCGAGACTCTCGACTGGTATCTGCAACACCTCGGGCTGATCGTCAGCGATTTCCTGTTCTTCCCCGGACAGCGCGAACGCGGCCCGACGATGAGCTTCATCCGTTGTGACCGCGGCAGGACGCCGACCGACCATCACACCCTGGCGCTCGCCCTCGGACCCGCAAACCGCTACGTGCACTCGGCCTTTCAGGTGTGCGACCTCGATGCGCTGGCCGCGGGCGGTGAGCATCTTCAGGACCGCGGCTACCAGCGGTCATGGGGTATCGGCCGCCACATCCAGGGTAGTCAGCTGTTCGACTACTGGCGGGATCCGGACGGATTCCTCGTCGAGCACTTCACCGACGGCGACATGTTCGACTGCACGACCGCGCCCGAATGGACCCCCTTCACCGCGTCCGGGCTGGCCCAGTGGGGTCCTCCGGTCACCCGGGACTTCCTCGGCATCGGCCCCAGATCGATCCCCGGCGAGGCCCGTTCGATGCTCGCCGCCCTGCGTTCCGACAACGAGTTCGACCTCGACCGCCTGCTCGGCCTGATGAAAGTTGCCCAGTCATGACACTTTCCGTCCTCCGCACCACCGAATCATGGTGGCTGCACACATCTTCCGGTGCGGCCAGGATCGCCACGACGGCCACCACCACAGCCGGGCTGCTGGCCGACCGCGACGCGGTACGCGCGGCGGCAGCCAGCACCGAGACCGTACCGGTGGACTCGTTGGACCTGGTGTCCCCGATCACCAGGCCCTGCCGGGTGGTGGCCCAGATGACCAATTACGCCTCACACGTCCGGGACTCCGGGATGGACCCGGACAACGTCCCGCTGACGTTCTTTCGCAAGTCGTCGGCCTCGATCACCGGCCCGCACGGCGACATCGTCAAGCCGCCTCACGTCCGCCTGCTCGACTACGAAGTCGAGATCGGGCTGGTGATCGGGCGTGAGATCCCGGCCGGCACTGCCGTTTCCCCAGACCGTCTCGCGGACTACATCGCAGGCCTGGTTGTCACCAACGACGTGTCAGCCCGCGATGTCCAGTTGCCGCAGACGCAGTTCTACGAAGCCAAGTCCTACCCGAGCTTCACCCCGGCCGGACCCGCGCTCGTCCTGCTCGACAGCGACGAGCTTGCCCGGTTCGGCGAGCTGAGACTGCGGCTTCGGGTCAATGGCGAAGTCCGTCAGAACATGCTGGTCGATGGCGACATGTTGTACCGGCCCGCCCAGGCGTTGCAGTCCCTGGCCCGATTCCAGGACCTGGCCGCCGGTGATCTCATCCTCACCGGCACCCCGGCGGGCACGGCGTTGAGCGCGCCACCCAAGCCTGTCGAGATGATCGGCGCGCTGCTCCCGCCCGCGGTGAAGTGGAAGGCCTTCTTCAAACGCCAAGCCGGCAACCCGCGCTACCTGCACCACGGCGACGTGGTCGAGGCTGCGGTCTCCACCGACGACGGCGCGATCGACCTCGGCTGCCAACGCAACACCGTGCGGTACGAGTGACCTCGGTCGTCATCGTCGGCGCCGGACCGACCGGAGTCGTCGCCGCGACCCTGCTGGCCCGACACCGCGTCGACTGCCTGGTGCTCGATCGCTGGCCAGAGGTGTATCGCCAACCACGTGCCGTACACCTCGACGATGAGATCTACCGCGTCCTGGCCGATCTCGGTGTCGCCGAACGGTTTGCGGCCATCTCCCGGCCCGCGGCCGGTTTGCAGCTGCTCGACGCCGACCTGCGGGTGCTGGCTCGGTTCACCCGCGAGCCCGTCGGCAAGCATGGTTTCCCCCAGGCCAACATGTTCGACCAGCCTCAGCTCGAGGACCTGCTGCGCGCGAATCTGGCGCAGTATCACCAGGTTCGGCTGCGGGGCAACGTCGAGGTCACCGGTTTCACCCGGCTCGCCCAAGGCCGCGTTCAGGTTGCGTTCGTCGACCGCACCACCGCGGCCATCGAACACGTCGACGCCGACTACCTCCTCGGCTGCGACGGCGCCAACAGCGTGATCCGCCGATCTCTCGGGGTGGCGATGACCGACATGCACTTCAAGCAAAGGTGGTTGGTTGCCGACATACGGAGCGCCGTCGACCTCGAGCAGTGGGACGGGGTGCACCAGGTGTGCGACCCGGCCCGCGCCGCGACCTACATGCGAATCGGGAACGACCGCTACCGCTGGGAGTTCCGGCTCCTGCCGAACGAATCGGCTGCGGACTATTCGACGCTCGAGACGCTTCGACCGCTGATAGCGCCGTGGGTGGGTGCCTCCAACGACATCGAGTTGGTACGAGTGGCCGAGTACACGTTCCGGGCGGCGATCGCCGAGCGCTGGCGTGTGGGAAACGTATTCCTGCTCGGGGATGCCGCACATCTCACACCGCCGTTCATCGGCCAGGGCATGGGCGCAGGTGTACGGGATGCGGTGAACCTGTGCTGGAAACTGGCCGCGGTGATCGCCGGTGACCTGCCCGAGCACATCCTGGACAGTTACCAGCGGGAACGAAAGCCGCATGCCCGCGCCCTGATCCGGGTCGCGCTGGCAATGGGTTGGGCGATGACCGCCGGCGGTGGGTTCGGCGACAGCGTGCGCCGCGTGCTGCTGCCCGGAGTCGGCCGCATTCCCGCGCTGCGTCTCCGACTGCTCGACGGAGTCACCCCGGCATTGCGAAGCTCAGCGCTCGTGCACCGATCGTGGCGTCACCGGTCGCTCGCGGGCACGCTGTGCCCCAATACAGTGCAGTCGGAAGGCTTTACGTTCGCCTCCACGACACCGCTGCCCGCCGCTGTCCACGGCGAACTGACCGACCGCGGGACGACCGTCCTCGTGGTCGAACCCAACAGCGATCTGGGCCGATGGTTACGCACCGGACGGGCTACCGCCGCGATCATCCGGCCCGACCGCACCGTGATGCGATCGGGGACGGATGTCGCGGCGCTTGCCCGGTTGGTGCCGTCGTCAGCCGGGTTGGTCAGTTGCCCCAGCCGCGCTGGCCGTCCCAGCCACCGCAGACACCGTTGAGGCAGCCGTGGCCCCAGCCACCCTGGGCCGGGTTCCAGCCGCCACAGCCGTTCCAGCCGGGACCGCTGTCGCAGCCACCGCCACCGCCGGCGTCACCGCCGCCGCTGGGCTGAGCACTGATCGTCGTCGCGGGCGCGTCAGTCATAAGTGCGGCCGTCGGCCCTGCTGCAATCGCCACCGCGGCTCCCGCTACGAACACTGACCCCATGAGTTTTCGTATGGTTAGCATGGCTCCATACTCCTCTCCTGTGAGCCTCCTGCCAAGTGATGTGATCAAGCCCGCGTGTAGCGCAGCATTGTCACACCAGTCCCAGCAAAGGCGTCCGGGTAGTCGCAGAAAACGGGCTTGACCCGCATTCCGACACAGAGTTCGTCGGGTGCGATGTCAACGAGTTCCGTCGAGAACCGCGGACCCTCATCCCATTCCACGATACCCAAAATTTGCGGAACGGCGTCGGCGAAGTGTGGCCCCACGGGGCGGCGGGCCACGGTGAACGAATAGAGCGTGCCCATCCCCGAGATCTCCCGCCATTCGAGGTCATCGGCGAGCGTCCGGGGCGCCAGCACCCTGGGGTAGAACACGTAGGCCTGGGTCGACGGCGAATATTGGATGACGATGCGATGTTGCGCCAACGCATCCCAGAACGGTGCGCTGGTAGGAGTTTTCACCGGCATCGGCCGGGCGAATCCGGTCATCGGTCTCAGTCGCCTTCCAGGATCAGAGTGGTTTGCTCGGACAGGATGCCGCCGTTGCCCGACACGAACGCTCGGTTGCAATCGGCGACCTGGGCGGCGCCGGCGCGGCCCATGATCTGGCGGGTGGCATCGCAAACGTGATGCATGCCGCCGGCCAAACCTGCTTGCCCGAAACCAAGTTGGCCGCCGGCGGTGTTCAGCGGGAAATCGCCGCGGAAAGTGAGGTCATGATCGGAGACGAAGGACATCCCCTTGCCCTTCTCGCAGAACCCGGCGTCCTCCAAGCTGAGCAGCACCGTGATCGTGTAGCAGTCGTAGATCGAGACCACGTCCATCTGATCGCGGGTGAGCCCCGTCATCCCGAACGCGGTATCGGCCGCCTTGCGGATCGGTGTGTCCAACAGATCCTCGGCGTACGTGGGTGTCTTGAAGGGCACGTGCTCTCCAAAACCCTTGACCCACACCGGCCGGTTGCGAGCCCGGGCGGCGACCTCGGCGCTTGCCACGACGACGGCGGCCCCGCCGACGCACGGCATCACGATCTCCAGCATGTGCAGCGGATCGGCGATCACCGGGCTGGCCAGCACATCCTCGACACTCAGCGGAGTGTCTTTCCAGATGGCGCCGTCGGTGTGGTTGGCGTTGACCCGCTGGTCCACCACGATCTTGGCCATCGCCCGCTCGTCGTAGCCGTACTCGTAGGCGTAGCGCTGGGCCACCTGCCCGTACGGGCCGTTCTGGCCGAGGTTGCCGTAGGGAATCTCGAATTCCGCCTGCGGTGAACCGAATTGGTTGCTCGACGACCCGAAGAACACCGCGTCGGTAAGCATCTTCGGCTTCAATTCCGAGCTCGAGGTGATGTAACGGGCAGGTAGGGCGCACAACACCACGTCGCACAGGCCGAGTTCGATGGCGGCGGCAGCCCGCCACACCATGCCCGCCGCACTGGCCCCGCCGAGATCGAGCAACTCGGCGAAGTTAGCTCGTACACCCAGGTATTCGGCCACCGTCGACGGAACGAAGATCTCCGACTCACCCAGGTGCGAGGTGACGATCCCGTCGACCTGCTCGGCCGACAGGCCGGCGTCCTCCAAAGCTGCGGCGGCCAGCAGGGCCCACTGTTCCAGGGTGAACGGTGCCGGCGCCGCCTTGTTCATCTTCTCCGGCGGCAGTTCGACGTAGCCGACGATCGCGGCCTCGCCCTGTAGTCCCCTACGCGATCCCAATGTCGTCTCCTTACTTTCGGGGCAGACCCAGAATCATCTGGGCGATGATGTTGAGCTGGATCTCGGTGGTGCCGCCGCCGATCAGTTCGGCGGGCAGGTCCAGGTACGGCGCCACCACGGCGGGTTGGCTGTCCTGTTCCAGGGCCAGTGGTCCGGTGAGGCCCAGGGTGAGCTCGGCCGCCCGGCGCAACATCACGTTGGTCGCCACCTTGGCGATGCTGGACGCAGGACCCGGGGCCTGCCCGTCGAGCAGCCGCAGGGTCTCCCGCACCCCCAGCGCCTTGAGAGCGTTTGTGTAGGCGTCGATCTCGCCGATGGCGTGCAGCACCGGATCGGGGTCCGGGCTCACCGCGCACGTGAGGAGCAAACTCGGATCAGCGACGAGTTCGCGCAGCGCGCCCATCCGGTCGATGTTGACGTAGCCGCTGATCGCCACCCGCTCGTGAGCCATGGTGCTGATGGCCAACTGCCAGCCCGACGCGGGGTCGCCGAGCACCATCTCGTCGGGAATGAAGACATCGGTGAGGAACACCTCGTTGAACTCGGACCGTCCGCTGGACTGGGTGATCTGCCGGAACTCGACTCCGGGTGACCGCATGTCGAGAATGAAGTAGCCGATGCCGCGGTGTTTGGGAGCGTCCGGATCGGTACGCGCCAGCAGCGCGCCGAAATCGGCTCGATGCGCCAACGAGGTCCAGATCTTGTGTCCGTTGATCTGCCATCCGCCCTCGACGCGCACGGCCCGGGTACTCAGAGACGCCAGGTCGGACCCCGCACCCGGTTCACTGAACAGCTGGCACCAGGACAGCTCGCCGCGCAGCGTGGTGGGCACGAAACGTTCTTGCAGTTCCGGGGATCCGGCCGCCATGACGCTGGGCAGAATCCATTCGGCAATGCCGACCGACGGCCGCACCAGGCCGGATCGCTTGCCGAACTCCTCGTCCACGATGAGCTGCTGGCGCACGGTCGCGTCGGATCCCCACGGCGCGGGCCAGTGCGGGGCGATCAGCCCGGCATCGGCCAGCAGGACGCGCCGCGCCCCGACCGCGAACTCCGGATAGTCGCCTTGTCGTCCGAAACCGTTGTCGGACAAGGTCAGTGCGTGGTCCAGGGCTTCGCCGACCCGGGACCGGAAATCGGCGTCCGACTCGCCGAGGTTTACCGTCATGTCCCGCGTGGCGGTGGCCGACAGTTCACCGAGGTTGCGGGTCCAGCGCGATACCGGGCCGATCGAGGCGGCCAGGCTGGTGGCCCGGCGCCAGTAGAGGTGCAGGTCGTGTTCCCAGGTGAATCCGATCGCTCCGAGCATGGTGAGCGCCTCGAGCACCAGGCCGGGAACCGGCATGACCGCTCTCACCGCGGCAGAGCAGGCAGTCAGCCGGTGCTGGTCGGAGTCCGTCGAGCTGCCGAGGGCGCGCACCGCATCCCAGGCCGCCGCGGTCGCCAACGCACTGTTCACCAGCAGCATCGCCGCCTTGTGCTGCAACGCCTGGAACGTCCCGATCGGCTTGCCGAATTGTTCACGGGTGCGCAGGTGTTCGGTGACGGCGTCCACACACCACTGGGTGATGCCTGCGGCCACCGACGCGGTGAACGCCACGGTCAGCTCGGTGACCAGGTCGGCGTCCAGCCCGGTCAGCACGGCATCGGCCGGCACCGCGTGATCGCGCAGGCGCAGCAGACCCAGATCCGTGGTCAGGTCGGTGCCGCGGCGCGACTCGACCTGACCCTCAGTAGGACTCAATGCCGCCCATCTGAGCGCACCGGTCTCGTCGGCGAAGGGCACCACGACGCGCTGCGCCGAACACATGCCCAGCGTCAGGCCCGTCGAACCGGTGAGACGCCAACCGTCGCCGGCACGGTGGCCCGCGATGTCGGACTGTTCGCGCGGCACCACGACTGCGGTGGCACCCGCGGCGATCTCCTTGAGCAACGTCTCGGCATCGGCGCCCTGCAGCGAGGCCAGTGCGGCCCCGGCGACCGCCGTGGTGAGCAGGGGACCCGGCAGCAGCGCCGATCCCGCGGCCTCCAGCACGCAGGCCATGTCTTCCAGCCCGCCGCCCTGCCCACCCACCGCTTCGCGCAGGTGCACGGCATGAAAACCGTTGTCCACCAGTGCGCTCCACCAGGACGGCAGCCGCCCTGCAGCCAGGTCCTCGAGTCCTGCCCGGGTTGCGTCGATCGGTGCGTGCCGTTCGGCGAACTGCTCGACGGCCTGGCTCAGCTGTTGTTGTTCGGGTGTCAGTGCGATGGAGATGTGGGTGGTCATGCGCGCCGCCTGGATGCGAAGAGACTGGAGGTGAAGAATCGTGCGGCCTCGGCGATGGCCTCGGTCGTCGGCCGCGGCTGCCATCCGAGTTCGCGAACCGCCTTGCCGTGATCCATCGGCGACATCACATGCATCAGTCGCACGGTCAGTGGGCTGAGTTGGTTCTCCTTCTTGCGCAGCCGGGCCAGGGGGTCGACGACCGCACCGGCCGCTGCCAGCAGACGGATCGGGACCCCGCGCCGAGGCGCTTCGACATCGACAGCAGCACAGGCGGTTCGGTAGATCTCCCGGGCGGTCATGAAACGCTCGGACACGATGTAGCGCTCACCGACCCGGCCCCGTTCGCCGGCCAGGATCAACGCCTCGGCGGCATCGGCGATGCCGACGGTCTCTGCAGCCGCCCCGTTGACGTAGAACGGCATCCTGCCGCGCACCGCGGCGGCGACCAGGCCCCCGTGCGGCGTCGGCAGCCAGTCGCCGGGGCCGTAGGTGTTGGACACACACATCGCCACCGCGGGCAGTCCGTGCTCGCGGGCGTACCGCAGCACCATCTGTTCGGCGAGCACCCGGGTGTGCACATAGTCACCGCCCACGTCGAGCCAGTTGTGCGGCAGATCCTCAGTGGCAGGGCCGGATTCGGCGATGCCGATGGTGGCGATCGAGCTGGTGAAGACGAACTTGCTCAGCCCCGCCTCGACGGCGACATCCAGGACTTCTTGCAGCCCTTCGATGTTGGTTCTCCACAGCGGGGCCGGGTCGCTCAGCCACGCCCGGGCGTCGACGACGCAGTAGTACACGACGTCACAGTCGTCCATCGCGGCACGCACGGAATCGGCGTCGAAGATGTCGCCGTAGACCCGCTCCACGTCGAGGTCGTCGATCCCGCGGGTGGAACTGGTGCTGCGGATGAGCACCCGTACGTCCTCGCCACGCTCCACCAGTCGCCTGGCGACATGCGAACCGAGGAATCCGCTGGCCCCGATGACCAATTTTTTTGTTGCCATGCGCCCTTGCGTCCGTCGTTCTCCGGCATTCACGAGACGCTACGTCTCGTCTTGTGGGAGACTACGGTGGGTAGCTTGCCGTGTAAAGATCCGTTCACAGGACCGACGAGGACGTACCGATGATCCCCACTGCCGATGAGGTGACTCCCCCGCGGCGACGCAGCGAGAAGTCGCGGGTGGCCATCATCGAGGCCACCCGCGCACTACTGCTGGAGCGGGGCTTCGACGGGCTGAGCATCGAGGCCGTCGCCGCACGAGCCGGGGTCGGCAAGCAGACCATCTACCGCTGGTGGCCGAGCCGGCCCGCACTGGTCGCCGATGTCCTGCTGGCGGACGCCGACAAGATTCTGGCCACCATGCCGCACACCGGCGATGTCACCGCCGACCTGGCCTCCTGGGCCGGAACCCTGGCGTCGGCCCTGACCACGAAGCGCGGCAATGCCATGCTGCGCATCCTGACGGCGGCCTCACTCGAGCACGAGGACACCGCCGCACGACTGCGTGCGGGCTTCAGCCGCCCGCTGGTCGAATCCGTGCGCAACCGGCTGCTGGCCGATCACATCGACGCCGACCTGGCGTCAGCCGCGGCCGACGCCCTGCTCGGCGGCGTGGTCTATCCCGTCCTGTCGGAAGGGCGGAACTACTCCAGGCAGCGCGCCGAAGGCCTGGCCCGCATCATCGTCGCGAGCCTGCACAGCCAGACCGGCTGAACGCCGGGGCGTTACGCCCCGGGAAGGGCCCCGGGCGCCCGTACCACCATCGGAACGGCCGGAAAGTACGTCGCCATCTCGGAGCGACACTTGCGCAGGGCGGCAGTGCCGTACCCGCGCTTACGGAAGTCCGGGTGGATCCAGATTCGGACGTTGACCTCGCCGTGGGTCAGTTCGCCGAACACCATGCCGACCTTCTGGTCGCCCTCCAACGCCACGAACCAGGCGGCTTCTTCGGCGTCCACCCGGCCCAGCGCGGCGCGGATCTCGTCGTCGACATCGGCCGCGGGCGCGCCCGAACCGTCGCCGGAGGCACCGACGTCGGTGGTCCGGGCGATGAAGATGTCGCGGTCGGTTTCGGCGGCGAACGGCCGCAGATCCAGAGATTCACCCGAGGCTGCCGGACGCTCCGACACCGTGAAGCTGAGCTGGCTGTTGAGGTCGTCGAGTTCGGCCGCGATCGCGCGTCGCGAGTCCTTGGTGATCTGCGCGAACGACAACCCCACCACGGCCTCGGCCGCGGCGTGCGAGGTGCCGAGCAGTACAGCAACCGCATCGATGGCAGCCGGGCGATCGTCGGCATCCACGATCACGTCGAGCACTTCGTGGCGCCGGTTGAGGGCGTTGAGCAGAGCGTCGGCAATTTCGCGCCGGGCCGCGGCTTTGTCGTGATCGGTCATACCGCGAGAGTAGATCAGCAGCGTGCGGTCTGTGCAGGGCAACCGTCAGCTCAGAGCCGGTCCATTTCGCGCGCCATCTCCGACCACTCGAAATAGACCAACCTCGATGCGCATTCAAAGGGATGGCGGCCGTGGTCGTGACCGTCGATCTGCAGATGCCACGGCTGACGGGCAACGTCCATCGGTCGTGACGGGGTGGACGAGAACATGGCCGGCCCCCTTCGCTAGCTCGTACCCGCAGACAACCACCCCGCTCGCGCCGATACATCATTCATCCGGTTGATATTGATTTGGATTACTCTGACGTCAGGGCCAGGCACATGAACTCGACGACGAACGAATCGGGATCCGTGACATGTTCACGGTCGAAGGATTCTCGCGCCTAGTAGCCGGCATCTACGCCGCCGCGATCGCTCCCCAGCACTGGGAGTCCACGATCCGCGACATCCAACGCACCATCGGCGGCAACGGCGGCGCGCTTCTCACCGCCGAGCAGTCCGTCTGGTCGATCCAGAACTCGATCCTTCCGGTCGGCGCGGCCGCCGGCTACGCCGCCTACTACCACCGGCTCGACGCCCCGATGGCCGCGGTGGAGAAGGGTGCGGTGGGTACCGTCCGCACCGGAACAGAACTGGTCATCCCGATTCGACGTTCGGAGTTCTACGCAGATTGGCTACACCCCAACCAATTGGAGGACGGCCTGTTCATCCGGCTGTCCCGGGGCTCTCACCCGGCGTGCTTCCTGCTGCACTCCGCGGTGACGTCCGAACCGTTCGGCACGAGGGAGCGGATCCGGCAGTTCAGCGGCCTGGTACCGCACCTGCAACAGGCACTGCGAGCGCAAGGCGCGCTCGACGGCTTCGCCCACGAGGACGCCGACCTGCACGCCGCGCTGGATTCGGTGGACCACGGCATCGTCGTGGTGGGACCGAACGGGCAGGTCCTCAACCTCAACGCGGCCGCTGAAAAAGCCCTGCGCGGCGATGACGGACTTCAGGTCACCGCCGGTCGTATCACGGCGGCCGACGCCGCGGCCAACAGGACTCTCAACCGCGCCCTCAACTCGGCACTGACCGGCACCTCCGACAACATTCGCAGCGGGATCTCGTTCACCGTCCAAAGACCCTCGGACGCAAGGCCGTTCATCCTCCACGTCCTGCCGTTACACCGCCTCGAGGAGCCGGACCGGAGACGGGCGCTGGTGATACTGATCGATCCTGCCCACGAAGCCGAACCCAGCACGGCACTCCTGCAACGTCTGTACCACCTGACCCGTACCGAGGCCGATATCGCGCTGCGCGTCGCCCACGGCGCCGAACCCAAACACATCGCCGAGGACCTGTCGGTATCGATCACCACCGTGCGTACGCATTTGCACCGGATATTCGACAAGACCGACACGCACCGCCAGGTTGAACTGGTCCGACTGCTGCTCACCCTGCATCCGGTGGCCTGAGTTCAGCCGATCAACTCCTGCCCCAGATAACCGTCGGCTGTCCGCACCCCGCCGGGCACCACGAACACCGACGACCCGATGGCCGTGGTCCACTGGTTGAGCGCATCGAACTGGGCGAGGCGGCGCTGCACCGGCAGGAACTGCTCGTCGATATCGCGTTGGAAGGTCGCAAAGATCAACCCGGTGTTCGAAGTCTGACCTGGTCCCGGCGGATCGTCGTAGTTGTAGGGCCTGCGCAGAAAGCGTTCCCGCGTGCCGCGATGGTGCGCCAGCGCAACATGCGAGTTCTGCGGAATCACCGGAATTCCGTTGTGCATCAGGGAGAAATCCGGTTCGTCCGCCTCACAGCTGCCGGTCAGTGGAGCCCCGGAATCCAGGGTGCGACCGACGGTGAACTCCTTGCTCTGACGGTCTAGCTCGTCCCAGGTGTCCAGGTGCATGGCGATCCGCCGGATGACCATCAGCGTGCCGCCGGCCAGACCCGGGTGCACCGGGCCGGACATCCAGACCAGATCATCGAAGTCGACGGCGGTGAGGTTCGCGGTGCCGTCGACCTGTCCCATCAGGTTGCGCATGGTGGTGCCGTTCGCGTCGGCGCCGCGGGCATTGCGGAACCCGGCCTGCCGCCAGCGCGGGGTCGCCATGGACCGGACGTTCTTGGTCAACACCCGGTTGGCGTGGGCCACCGTCACCGGATCGTCGGCACAGATCTGCAGCACCAGATCACCGCCGGACCATCTGTCTTCGAGCCGGTCCACGTCGAACACAGGCAGCTCACGGGCCGACCGCGGCCGGGAACCTGCCGGCCCGATGCGGTCGAACAGCCCGATTCCGAGTCCGACGGTGATGGTCAATCTGGCTGGGCGGGTGGCGAGTTCGGGTTCCGTGTCGGCCAGCGCGGGGGCACCGCGGGTCAAGCGGGCGGCGTCGGCCGTCCACAACCTCAGGATCGCGGCGACCGTTTCCCGTTCCGTGCGCCGCGCGTCGGCCTTTCCGCCTTCGTTCAGATCGAATGCCACGAACAGCCCGTGCGACTGCGGTGCGGTGGCGATGCCGGCCTGGTGCGGTCCGTGGAACGGTTCCACGTCGACACCGAAACCGCTTCGCACAGTGGCGGAATGGGCCGCGCCGGACTGGTTCAGGACCGCGCCGCCGGCCAGCGCGGCAGCGCCCCCGGCGAGGAGACGCCGCCGGTTGACCGCCAGGCGGGAGGGCTCAGCCATGTCCGTGCGGGGACGCCGGCTGATAGTTCTCGTTGCCGCCGGCGAAATCCCGCACCTGGGCCGTGACCGGGAGGGACGATCCGTCGTCGAACACCAGGGAGACCGGAACGTCGGCGCCGGGCTGCAGCGGCGCCTTCAGATCCATCAACATCAGGTGGTCCCCGCCGGGGACCAGGTCATGGGTATCCCCTGCCGCGATGCTGAGCCCGCCGTCCTTGGGCCGCATGGTTTTCGACCCGTTGCCGTCGCTGACCACCTCGTGCAGTTCCACCATGCCGGCCGCGGGCGAGGTCGCCGAGACGATGCGAACGTCGTGGTGGCCGGTGTTCTTGAGCGTGCCGAAGACAGCGGTCATTCCGGTATCAGCGGCACTGGCCCATTGCTCACTGATCTGAACCGTGTCGGCCATCTTCTCGTCGTGATGACTCTCGGTGCACGCGCCCAGTCCCACTGCCAAGGCCAATGCGGCCCCCGTCAGAACAGCTGCGACCTTAGACATTTGATCTTTCCTTCCACCACGCCACAGCGACATCGACCAGCAGAAACGCGACCAGGCTCAACCCGAACAGCGGGAGGGACCACCCGATGACGGCTGCGACGGCGACGATCGCCACGCTGCCCCAGGGCGGTAACTGCCGCAGCGCCCCGCGCAGCGGCGGCCGGCCAACGGCCCAGGCCGAACCGCGCGTCGGCCTGCGCTGCCACCACATTCGGTAGCCGCGCACGATGACGGTGATCAGCCCCACCATGGTGATCGCCAGCACGATCTGGTTGGCGATACCGAACAGCAGGCCCATGTGGGCATCGATCGTCCAGTCCGTGAGCTTGGCCAGCAAGGGCCACTGCGCCAGGTTCACCCGATCGGTCACCGCCCCGGTTTCAGGGTCGACCGCGATCGCGTCGGCACGGGTGGGCCAATCACGTTTGCGCTCGGCGACTTTCCAGGCCTCACCGGCTTCGGCCGGCGGGTACAGCCACATCGGGCCGCGCAAACCGGCCTGCTCGGCGGTCCGCAGCACGATATCGGCGCCGCGCAACTCGGACTGGCCGCCGCCGTGCTGCCCGTGGTGTGCCGCCTCAGGCGCCGGCGCTCCGGACAACGCGGTGTCCACGGCAGGCGCCGTCGTGTTCAGCCGTGCCTGAATGCTGTTGACCGTCTCCCCCGCATAACGCGACCAGGTGATACCCGACACCGACAGCGCCAGCAGCACGGCCACGATCCACACGCCCACCGCACCGTGCCAGGACAGCGTGCGGCGACGGCCCGAGGCCGTCCGATCGGGCAGAACCAGATCGCGCATCGTCCGGTTCTCCCGGCGCCGCATGACCCACAGGGCCAGCCCGGCCAGCGCGATCACCCACATCCAGCTGGCGGCCAGCTCGCTGTAGTTGCGGCCCAACGCACCGAGATGCAGGTTGCGGTGCAGCTCGTCGAACCAGGCCCGCATCGGCATCCACTGCCCGTAGGTGGTCAGCGCCCCGCGCACCTCGCCGGTGTAGGGGTCGACGAACACCGTGCGCGAGTAGTCCGGTGGGACGTCCTTGAATTCCGGGCCCACCAGCAGGCTGAACTGGGTGGTCTCGTCGGGGGCCGCGGGCGGGCGGATGCTCTCCACCGTGCCTTCCGGATGAGCATGGCGCGCCGCGGCCAGTTGGTCGGCCAGTGGCAGCCGCTCGGTCCCGACCTGCGCGACCGTCAGCTCGTGCCGATAGACGAAGGTGTCGATCTGCGGGATCAGCGCATAGAGCAGACCGGTGACGGCCGCGATCAGGATGAACGGACCGACGAACACGCCCGCGTAGAAGTGCAGCCGCACCAGAAGGGGACGGACGGAGTTGGACTTGACGGGCGGAGGGGACTCGTCGCGTAGTTGATCGTCAGGGGTGATGGTCATGGAAATGCCTTCGCGGAAAAAGATCTTTGAGAACACCAGAACAGTGCGCGGGCGCACAAACGGGTAACAGCCCGTCAGTTCGACGGGCTCAGAATGAAGAGGCGGGCGTCAGCCGACCGTGCCGGGCGCCGCCGGCGGTGCCCGCATCCCCAGGCCGGCGTGCAGCAGAACAGGCCGCGCCACAACCACATTCGAAGGCCACCAGAGCTCACGCACCAACGGGCGGATCCGGGCGGTGGCGAAGATTCGCAACCAGGACAGCACCGAGGCGCCGACCACGAACAGGTACTCGGCCATGCCGATCACCAGACCGAGGCCCACCGCGGCCGCGGCGTGCATCCCGATCATGGGTGCGGTGAGAAGCGATGCCGCGTGATGGTGCCCGCCGGACATCGCCAGTGCGAAGTGACCGAGTAGCTGCCCGGCGCCCAGGCCCGCGATGAGCAGCCCGGTCTTGGCCGGGCGCGTCTGCGGGTTCAGGCCACCGACGGCGGCGCCGAGCACCGCGCACAGCAGCAACAGCACGATCAGCGGGCTGCTCGTCGGGGCCATCCCGCCGCCCGCGGTGTGCGCGACCGTTGCGGTGAGTGCCGAGCACGCGCCGACCAGACCACCGCGCAGACGCGCGGCGTGCTTGGCTGACGTGCTCACCTGCGGAACCTTACCGTGTGGCCTGAGCTGGGCTTCCGGCGTCGGGTCCTAGAGTTGGCGCAGTGGGTGGCCAGGCATATGAGCAGTACGACCTGATCGCCGACGAGTACGCCCGGACGTTCGCCGGCGAGTTCGAATCCCGCCCCTTCGATCGTGCGGTTCTGCGGTCCTTCGCGGACCTGGCGGTGCGGTCCGGCGGCACGAGAGCACTCGATGTGGGATGCGGGCCCGGGGAGGCTGCCGCCGAACTTGCTTCCTGCGGGCTGCGCACCGAAGGCGTCGACGGCTCGGCTGCGATGATCGGCCTGGCCAGGCAGAATGCGCCGGGAGTGCGGTTTCAGACCGCCGACATGTTCGACCTCCCGCATGAGGCAGGGACCTTCGACGCGGTGTGCGCGTGGTACTCGATCATCCACACCCCCGCCGAGGCATTGCCTGAGCTGTTCACCGAGTACCGCCGGGTCCTGGCCGATCCGGGGTGGTTGCTGCTGGGGTTCCAGACCGAGGGCGAGACGGCGGTCTACGACCACGCCTTCGGCCGGGACGTGGCGCTGACGTTCCTCCGTCACGAGATCGCCACGGTATGCACCGCGCTGGAAGCGTCGGGATTCACCGTGTACGCGACCACCAAACGAGCGCGTCAGGCACAGCTGGACGAGCCCACGGCCCAGGCCATGGTCATCGCGCAGACTGCGTGACCGCGAGCGACCCCAAAATGTCGCTGTTTCACGGCATGTTGCGTGCAGACACGGTCGTTCGCGATGCAAAGTTCAGTCTTGACTTATATAAGTCATACCTTCTACTGTGGGTCGCGTGCACGCCTTCGACATCCTCGGAGACCCGGTGCGCAGGCGGATCCTCGAGCTCATCCAGACCGGTGAAATGTCTTCCGGTGCCATCACCGAGGTGATCCGGGCCGAGTTCGAGATCAGCCAGCCTGCGGTATCGCAACACCTCAAGGTGTTGCGGGACAACGGTTTCGCCAGCGTGCGGGCAGAGGGCACCCGCCGGCTGTACAGCGTCGACACCGCGCCGCTGCGCGAGGTCGACCAGTGGCTAGAGCGGTTCCGGCGCAACTGGACACCGCACCTGGACGCCCTGGCGACCGAGATCACGCGCGGCAAACGTGAACGAAGAAGAACCACGAACAAGGAGGCTTCCCCGTGATCGACGTCCAGCACCAGCTCAACGCAGTCCGCCGCAGCGTGGGCCGCAAGACGTTCGAGGCCCGTGAGGCGCGCGTCGTGAGCGTCAGCCAGACCTACGACACCGACGCCGCCGATCTGTGGGATGCCTGCACCAGCATCGAACGGATCCCCCGCTGGTTCCTGCCGGTCACGGGCGACCTGCAGCTGGGCGGCAGTTTCCAGCTGGAGGGAAACGCGTCCGGCGAGGTGCTGAGCTGCGATCCGCCGCGTTCGTTCACGACCACGTGGGAGGCCATGGGGGCGACCAGCTGGGTCGAGGTCACCATCACGGCCGCAGGTGAGGACCGGGCGACCTTCACGCTCGACCACATCATGCACTCCGGCGACGACGACGAGTTCTGGTTGCAGTTCGGACCGGGAGCGGTCGGAGTCGGTTGGGACTCGGCCCTTCTCGGTCTGGCCGGATACCTCGCCGGCGGCGACCGCATCACGCCGGAGGAGGGTGCGGCCTGGGCAGCCGGCGAGGAGGGCCGCGGCTTCATGACCGCTGCGAGTGAACTCTGGTACCAGGCGGACCTGGCGGCCGGTGAGGATCCGGCACAGGCCCGCGCTGCGGCGGATCGCACCGCCGAGGCCTACACCGCGAGCTGACCTGGGCCGAAGCGACGCGATGGGGCCCCGCCATGCCGTCGCCGTACCCTGTCGTTGTGCCCGACCTCCACCCGAACCTGACCGTGCTGGCTCCGCTGCTCGGCACTTGGGCCGGTCCCGGCGCCGGTGAGTATCCGACGATCGAATCGTTCGAGTACCTCGAAGAGATCACCTTCGGCCACGTCGGCAAGCCGTTCCTGGCCTACAGCCAGCGCACGAAGGCACGCGACGACGGCCGGCCGCTGCACGCCGAGACCGGATATCTCCGGGTCCCGGCGCCCGGCCGGGTCGAGTGGGTGCTCGCGCATCCGACCGGCATCACCGAGATCCAGGAGGGCACGGTGCGCGTCGTCGACGGACGCATCGACCTCGAGCTGACCGCGACCACCATCGGGCTGACCGCGTCGGCCAAAAATGTTGCGGCACTGTCGCGTTCAGTCCAGGTCGTCGGAGACCAGCTGACGTACAACCTGCAGATGGGCGCCGTCGGACAGCCACTGCAGCACCACCTTTCCGCGACCCTGACCAGGAAGAGCGAATGAGCCAACAAGCCCCGACCGGCAAGATCGCCCTCCCCTCCGACCTGGATGCCGTCACCGACATCGGCGACGAGGACCATTCGGAGATCGACCCGAGGGCCGTCGAGCGGATCTGGGAATCCGTCCGGTACTGGTACGGATCCGGCCTGCACCCGGCCATCCAGGTGTGCTTGCGGCGCAACGGAAAAACCGTGCTGAACCGCGCGATCGGCCACGGCTGGGGCAACGGACCCGACGATGCGCCGGACGCCGAGAAGATTCCGGTCTCCACCGCGACCCCGTTCTGTGTCTACTCGGCGGCCAAGGCGATCAGTACGACCGTGGTCCACATGCTCGTCGAGCAGGGACATTTCTCCCTCGACGACCGGGTCTGCGACTACCTGCCCAACTACACCAGCCACGGCAAGGACCGCACCACGATCCGGCACGTGATCACCCACAGCGCTGGCGTGCCGATCCACACCGGACCACGGCCCGACGTCACCCGCGTGGACGACAGCGAGTACACCCGTGAGCAACTCGCCCTGCTCAAACCGGTCTACCGGCCCGGCCTCGTGCACATCTATCACGGCCTGACCTGGGGCCCGTTGGTCCGTGAGATCGTCTCGGCAGCCACCGGCCGCAACATCCGCGACATCCTCGCCGACGAGATTCTCGACCCGCTGGGGTTCCGGTGGACCAATTACGGCGTTGCCGCAGAAGAGGTTCCGCTGGTGGCGCCCAGCCACGTCACCGGCAAGCCGCTGCCCGCACCGATCGCCGCCGCGTTCCGGGCTGCAGTCGGCGGGACGCTGGACCGCATCATCCCGCTCAGCAACACCCCACTGTTCCTGACCAGTGTCATCCCGTCGTCGACCACCGTCTCCAACGCCGACGAGCTGTCACGGTTCGCCGAAATCCTGCGCCGTGGAGGAGAACTCGACGGAGTCCGGATCATGAAGCCGGAAACGTTGCAGGCCGCGACGGCGCCGTGCCGGCGCATGCGCCCGGACGTGGCGACCGGCCTCAAGCCGATGCGCTGGGGCACCGGCTACATGCTCGGCGGAAAACGCTTCGGGCCGTTCGGCCGCAACACCCCGTCGGCATTCGGGCACACCGGGTTGGTCGACATCGCGGTGTGGGCCGACCCGCAACGCAGCCTGTCGGCCGCGATCGTCAGCAGTGGCAAGCCCGGGGCGCACCGGGAGGCCAACCGCTATCCCGCGGTGCTGGACCGGATCGCGGCCGAGATTCCGGTCGGCTGAGTCAGCGCAGCTTCTCCCCGTAGGCCCGTTCGACGGTCAGCCGCATGAGCACCCGGCGATCGGCCACCATCACCGACCGGTACTCATCCCAGTCGGGGTGCTCCCCCGCTGCGCTGCGGTAGTAGTCGACCAGCGCCTCGACCTCGGGGCCGTGCGGATCGGTACCCGGGCCGGTCAACGTCACCGACCCCTCGGCAGTGGCCCAGGCCCAGCCGTCGCCGCTGGTCACCTCCAGCGCGGCCCGGGGGTCACGGCGCAGGTTGACCGTCTTGGCGCGGCCTTCGGTCATCGACACGTAGACGACCCCGGCAGCCCGGTCGTAGAACGGCGTCACCGGCGACAGCTGCGGGATACCGGAGGCCTTGATGGTGGCCAACACGCCCAACCGGGCCTCGGCCAAGAGTTCGTGCGGATCGAACGGGTTAGATGAGGTGGCGGTCACATGTGTGCGCAACCTCCGACCGCACGCCCGCTATTCCAGGAGCCTGCCGATGCCCGACGAACCGCTCCGCGACGATCTCGCCGAACTGCTGCGCCGAAGGGCGTTGACGCAGGACGCGGGCCGGCCCGACGCGGTCGCCCGCCGGCACGCGGCAGGGGGCCGCACCGCCCGGGAGAACATCGCCGACCTGGTCGACGACGGATCGTTCGTCGAGTACGGGCGGTTCGCGATCGCGGCTCAGCGGCAACGTCGCGCCCTCGGCGATCTCATCGAACGCACACCCGCCGACGGTCTGCTGGCCGGAACCGCACGGATCGGCGGCGCCGCGTGTGCAGTGCTGTCCTACGACTACACGGTGCTGGCCGGTACCCAGGGCGCTCTGGGCCACCGCAAGAAGGACCGGCTGTTCGAGATCATCGAGCGGCTGCAGCTGCCGACGGTGTTCTTCGCCGAAGGCGGCGGCGGACGCCCCGGCGACACCGATTTTCCGACGGTCTCGTCCCTGGAGATCCGCGCCTTCGCATTGTGGGCGGGGCTGTCTGGCGTGGTGCCACGGATCGCCGTGGTCAAGGGCAGGTGTTTCGCGGGCAATGCGGTGATCGCCGGCGCGGCCGACCTGATCGTCGCGACCCAGGACAGCTCCATCGGGATGGGTGGGCCCGCGATGATCGCCGGAGGCGGCCTCGGGGATGTCGCGCCCGACGACGTCGGCCCGATCTCGGTGCAGGCGCCCAACGGTGTGGTCGATGTCGTGGTGGCCGACGAGGCGGAGGCGGTCACGACCACCCGGACCTTGATGGGTTACTTCACCGCGCTGGCCGAACCCGGCCCCACCGCCGACCAAACAGCTCTGCGCACAATGGTTCCCGAACGCGCCCGGCGCGCCTACCCGGTCGCACCGATCATCGAGACGCTCACCGACACCGGCTCGGTCACGGTCCTGCGGGAGAAGTTCGCCCCGGAGATGGTGACGGCCCTGGCCCGAATCGACGGCAGGCCGGTGGGCATCATCGCCAACAACACGATGGTGATGGCCGGTGCCATCACGGCCGCGGCGTCCGACAAGGCCGCCCGGTTCCTGCAGTTGTGCAACGCATTCGGCCTGCCGGTCGTCTCGCTGGTCGACTGCCCCGGCTACATGGTCGGCCCGGCCGCCGAGGCCGAAGCCCTGGTGCGGCGCGGTTCACGGCTGTTGGTCGCCGGTGCGGCGCTCACGGTGCCGCTGGTCGCGGTGATCCTGCGGCGGGGTTACGGCCTTGGGGCACAGGCGATGTGCGGGGGCAGCCTGCACGAGCCCCTGCTCACGGTGGCGTGGCCCGGCGCCCACCTGGGCCCGATGGGCCTGGAGGGAGCCGTCCGCCTGGGCCTGCGGAAGGAACTGGAGGCCATCGCCGACGACGACGAGCGCAAGCAGGCCGTGCGGGCCGCCACCGCGGCGGCAGAGGAGAACGCGCGGGCACTCAACTCCGCCACGCTGTTCGAGATCGACGACGTCATCGACCCGGCGGACACCCGGGAGCTGATCGCCGCCACGCTGGCCGCGGCTGCGCAGCACGAGCGTCCCGCGGCCCGGTCACGGTTCGTCGACACCTGGTGACGTTCACAGCTCCAGGTACATGATGTGCAACCCGACCAGGCCCTGGGTCCGGGACCGGTAGGCCTTCGGCACGGTGCCGATGATCCGGAAGCCGAGGTCCTGCCAGAGCGCCACGGCCCGCCCATTCGTCTCCACCACCGCGTTGAACTGGATTGCCCGATAACCGTTTTCCCGATGCCAATCGATCACCCACCGCGCCATGGCCCGCCCTACGCCGCGCGCCGACGACGCCGGATCGACCATGAAACTCGCGGTGCCGACATGATCACCGCGACCGGGCTTGTTGGGCCCCATCCGCGCGGTGCCGACGACGGCCCCGTCAACCACCGCGACGATGGTGTGACCGGGCGCGGGAGCCGGCCAGAGTTCTTGGATCTGCCGGTCGGTCAGGTCCTCGGGGTACGTGTAGCTTTCGCCGTCGGCGACGATGGCCCGGAAGAACGGCGCGATGGCGGCAATGTCATCGGCCGTGGCGGTGCGGATCTCCACGCACTGACCATACGACCGCACCGTTGACTACACGCTGTAGTAGACGTAACGTCCGACTGTGCCCAATCGTCCTCCTCGCGTGCGGCGGCAGAGGTGGAGTTTCGCCCAATGGGGACTGCTGATCATCTCGCTGTTCCACGTGGTGCAGGCAATCATCGGTTTCATTGCCGAGCCGAGTTTCGCGATCGGCCCCGACGCACCGACCACTCCGATTCTCGGCATGGACTACAACGGCTGGCATGCCGTGGCCGGCCTGGCGTTGTTCGGCCCCGGTCTGGTGTTGTGTTGGCGAAAATCCTGGGCAGTGCTCTATCTGCTCCTGGCCGCGGTGGCCGGCGCCCTGCCGGGAATCTGGGCGCTCTTCTCCAACCAGGTGGCCTACGTATTCGCCTTCCCCAACAACATCACCGACGCGGTCGTGCACATGGCAACCGCCGGGGTGATGCTGTCCGTGGCAGGTGTGCAGATGTACCGCGATGGCGGGCTGCGCAACTCACTGTCCGGGCTAACTCTCAAGCGATGAACTGATCAGTTAGCTGGACCTCTCCCGGATAACAATTCGGTCACTACATCGGGCACCACAGATCACGATCAATTAAGAATGGCTTCCGGTCTCTGAGACATTTCAAGATCATTGACCGCGATTCGTTGGAATTGAGGCGTAGTTCACCACGGCAGGCGGTAACACCACCACACCCGTCACAGCCGTTTCACAGCGCGGATGTTTTGCTCGGCCGCTTCGCGGCTACTTTCGAATTCGGGCCGGGGACAGCGATCGAGAAATCGCGAACCGATGAAGATCTCCAGAATCCCGAAGGAAAATGATCATGAAATTCACTGATATCACCGCACGCCGTGGAATTGCCGGCGCTTGCGCGGCCGGCCTGCTCGGCGGGGTTGCCGCGGCAATGATCGGCGCACCGGCGGCCGCCGCCGCACCCGACTGCAGCGCCAGCGGGGTGGCCGGCACGGTCAGCAGCACCACCGGTGCCGCGCGCGCGTATCTGGACAGCCACCCGGGAGCCAACCAAGCCGTCACCGCCGCGTTCACCCAGCCGCGTCCGCAGGCCGCGGCCACGCTGCGCGGTTACTTCACCGCGAACCCGCAGGAGTACTACGACCTGCGGGGCATCCTGGCCCCCATCGGTGACACGCAGCGCGCGTGCAACGTGACGGGACTGTCACCCGAACTGGCCTCGGCCTACTCGGAGTTCATGGCCGGGTAGTCCGTCGGCACGATGCTCGGCCCACTGGATACCGTGGTGCCAGGCCGACACGTCAAGGAGGACGGATGGCGAACCAGTGGCAGACGGTCCGAGGGAATCGTGGCACCAAGGTGGCCGGACAATCGGCGGCACGCGCACGCAAACGCAACCCGTCACCGCTTGAACCGACCTGGACGGCCCCGCCTGCCCGCTACGGCGTCGGAGTCCACCACAACGTGGCGATCCGCGCCTCCGACGGCACGGTGCTACGTGCCGACATCCACTATCCGACGGTCCCCGAGACCGGCGCGCCGGCAGTGGGGCCGTTCCCGGTGCTGCTGTCCATCACGCCGTACGGCAAGAAGGCCCCGCCGCCTGCCGCCCAGATCGGCGGCGGGGCCACCCCGTACCTGATCCGGCGCGGCTACATCGAGGTGATGGCCGACGTGCGGGGCACCGGGGCCTCGGGCGGATCGTTCGAGATGCTGGGCGCCGTCCAGGTCCAGGACGGCGTCGATCTGGTCAATTGGGCTGCGCGGCTGCCGAATTCCAACGGCCGGGTCGGAATGTTCGGCATCTCCTACCTGGCCATCAACCAGCTTCTCACCGCCGCCGCGGTCGGCCCCGACTCACCGCTGAAGGCGATCTTCCCGGTGATGGCCGCCAACGACTTCTACCGCGACGTGGTCACCATGGGCGGGGTACCGCACATGCGCACGGTGCGGGCCTACGGCGCGGTCTACTCACTGCTCAACGTGGTCAACCCGGCGCTGGAGTTCGCCAAGCGCGGCGCTCACGAGCGGCCCCGGGTCGGTGGCCTGGCCGCGGTCCGCCAGCGCGGGCGTGACCAGCGCCAGTACTTCCGCACCATGATCGGCGACGCCACAGCCGGCGGGGACACCGCCTTCGACGGTCCGTTCTGGGACACCATGCGGGCCTCGGACGTGCTGCCCGACATCGCCGAGAACAAGGTCGCGGTCTTCCTGGTCGGAGGCTGGCACGACGCCTTCCAGCGCGGCGCCCCGCTCAACTACGCCGCGCTGCAGAACGCCTACACGGGCCGGCCGACCAATGCTCCGATGCAGCCCGGCCAGCCGCTCACGGACCGGGTGCAGTTGATCATGGGCCCCTGGTATCACGTCTCGGATCTGGACGGTCTGCATCTGCATGCGCTGCAGCTGCGCTGGTTCGACCGCTGGCTCAAGGACGACGCCGATGCCGCGGTCACCGGTTCGCCGATCCGCTTCCAGGCCATCGGCAGCAAGACCTGGTTCCAGGCTCAGGACTATCCCTTCCCCGAGGCCACGCCGACGCGGCTGTATCTGGCCGAGGGCGGGCACCTCGCCGCCGAACCGGCCGGTGAGCAGACCGAGGCCATCCTGCGCTACGCGGTGCGTGGCCCGATATCCGGTCGCAGCCTCGAACAGTGGACCCTGGGGATGGGCAGCTTCATGGCCGGCCAGGCGGGCCGGCGCATCCGCTACGACCTGGACAACCGCCGGCTTCAGCGAGAGGCCCTGACCTACACCACGGCCGAGTTCACCGAAGCCCAACTCATCGCCGGCCCAGTCACTTTGACCGTGCAGGCGACGGCCGACAGCACCGAGACCCTGTGGGTCGCACACCTCGACGACGTGGCGCCGGACGGGGCCAGCCGACCGCTGACCCAGGGCGCGCTGCTCGGATCGCACCGGGCGCTGGATCCGGAGAAGACCTGGTACGCGCCGGACGGAACCGTCATCCGGCCGCATCACGTGAGCACCCGCACGGCCGCCGAGCCGGTGGTGCCCGGTGAGCTGACCCGCTACGACCTGGAGATCTTCCCCACCGGGGCGCTGATCGAGCCGGGGCATCGGCTACGGCTGACCCTGACCACCTACGACTTCCCCCACCTGGTGCCCACCCAGCCGGCCCGGCAGGCGCTGGCCGGCGGCACCTACCGGATCCAACAGGGCGGAGACGCGCCGTCGAGTCTGCTCATCCCGCTCGCCGACCCCGCGGCGTTCACGCCGGACGAGTCGCCCGGAGATAAGTAAGCCTTCCGGCCAGCCGGATGTGCCCGGATCCCACCACCGCGCAATCGAATCCGGCATCCTCGAACAGCTGGGACAGGGCGTCGCCGCGCACGTCGACGACATGCAGTCTGCCGCCCGGTCGCAGCACCCGGAACAGCTCGCGGGCGGCCGCGATCTTGGTGGCTTCGTCGAGATGGTGCAGCATCATCGACGACAGCGCCCGGTCGAACTCGCCGTCGCCGAACGGTAGTTCCTGGGCGTAGGCCCTGGTGAATCCGATACCGGTCATGCCCTTGGTTTTTCGTTCCGCTCGCCGCAGCGCCCGTGGATCGGGATCCGTCCCGACGATGTCGGCGCCGGGGCATGCCCTCTTGGCGCGGACGGTGAGGTTGCCTGTTCCACAACCTATTTCGACGACCCGCTGGCCGTCTACGAGTCCGGCCTGCGCGACCAGGTCGCGGTAGGCGGGATTCATCCCCAGGACCCGCGTCAGGAGGTCGTAGCCGGGCAGGAATGCGTCGTGACCCGCAGCAGGCAGGTAGTCATGCCGGTTTTTCAGAAGATACGGACGATGTTCGGTCATGAGTTCCATGATTCATCGGTTTCCACCAGAAGAGTTGGGCGAAGATTGGGCAAATCAGGACTATCTTTGGTGCGATGCCCGATGTGTCTCGATTGGTCCGCCACCGCGACGGCGTCCCCGTCTACCGGTACTGGACGGACCGCGAAGCACCGCCGGTTTCGGTGACCCGGGGCCGGCGCGCCGAGCTCCCCGAGCATCGTCCGCACATCCACGACTTCCCGGTGCTCTGGTACGTGGCGACCGAAGGGGTGGTCTACGTGGTGGCAGCCGGCGAGGTGATCGACCCTCGCCCGCTGACGGCCGAGTCCGACGGGATCGGCGTGTACTTCGACCCCACCGCACTGGGCTACGACACCGGCTCCCCATGGCCCACCTGGCAGGCCCACCCCCTGTTGTTCCCGTTCATCCACGGGAAGTCCGGCGGATTACTGCGATTGCACATACCCGCCGATCGACAGTCGCTCTGGGAGGGCACGATCCGATCGATCGAGGCGGAGCTCAACGGCCGGCGCGAGGGCTATCGCCAAGCCGCGCTGGCCCATCTGACCCTGTTGCTCATCGACCTGGCGCGCCTCGCCGACGACGTGGTCGGCGACCTACGGCGCAGTGGAGAGCCGTTGCTGGCCGAGGTGTTCTCGGCCATCGACCGCAGGTTGTCGGAGCCGCTGTCGTTGCGCGACGTCGCCGACGAGGTCGGAATGACAGCGGGACATCTCACCACGTTGGTCCGCCGGCGGACCGGGCGCACGGTCGGCGAGTGGATCAACGAGCGCCGGATGAGTCGGGCTCGTGCCCTGCTCGGCGGTACCGACCTCTCGGTGGCCGAGGTCGCCGCGCGGGTGGGGATGGCAGACCCCGGGTACTTCAGCCGGCAGTTCCGGCGGTCGCACGGCCGCTCACCGCGCGAGTGGCGCCGATCCGGGCCCTCCGGCATCGGAACCGAATCACCTTGATAACGGAGGGGTTACGCCAGGCGCGGCCCCGGTAGCCGCAACTGAGGCGTTGTTAGCGTGCCGGTGTGAGACTGAGAATGTTCGGTCGGATGTCGCGCCGCGTGGCGGCCGCAGCGATGGCAGGGTTGATGTTGCCGGCACTCGTGATGGCCGGTCCGGCGCCGACCGCTGCGGCGTATTCGCGCGACGGGCTGCCGGTGGAACGCCTGCAGGTTCCGTCGGCCGCGATGGGCCGCGACATCACGGTGCAGTTCCAGGGCGGCGGTCCGCACGCGTTGTACCTGCTCGACGGGTTGCGCGCGCAGGATGACGACAACGGCTGGGACATCAACACCGCCGCGTTCGAGTGGTTCTACAACTCGGGCATCTCGGTCGTCATGCCGGTGGGCGGGCAGTCCAGCTTCTACAGCGACTGGTACCGGCCCGCGGCAGGCAGCGCGGGCACCACCACCTACAAGTGGGAAACCTTTCTGACCCAGGAACTCCCGGCCTACCTGGCCGCCAAGCGCGATGTGGCGCCGACCGGCAACGCCGTCGTCGGCCTGTCGATGTCCGGCGGGGCGGCGCTGACCCTGGCGATCTGGCATCCCGCCCAGTTCATCTTCGCCGGCGCCCTTTCCGGATTCCTGAATCCGTCACAAGGCCTGTGGCCCACCATGATCGGCTTCGCGATGAAGGATGCCGGCGGGTACAACTCGACCGACATGTGGGGCATCTCCAACGATCCCGCCTGGCGTCGCAACGACCCGATGGTCAACATCAACCGCCTGGTGGCCAACAACACCGCGATCTGGGTGTACTGCGGCAACGGCGTTCCCTCCGAACTCGACGGTTCCGGCGGCAACTTCGGCACGCTGTACAGCGCGCAGTTCCTGGAGAACATCACCATCAACTCCAACAAGGAGTTCCAGCAGAAGTACGTGGCCGCGGGCGGGCGCAACGCGAAGTTCGACTTCCCGCCGAACGGAACCCACAACTGGAACTACTGGGGATCTCAGCTGCAGCAGATGAAGCCTGACCTGCTGCGGGTGCTCAGCCAGAACGCGGCAGCGGCGGCTGCTCCGCCTGCGCCGGCGGCTCCGGCACCAGGAGTGCCCGGCCAGGTCGCGCCGGTGCCCGGCCAGGTACCGGGTGTCGCCGCGGCCCCGGCTGCTCCAGTCGTTCCGGGCCAGGTGGCTCCGGTGCCCGGCCAGGTCGCGCCGGCGCCCGGAGTGGCCGCAGTGCCTCGGGTGGCGGGGGTACCAGGTGTGGTTCCGGCGCCGGCTGCTCCCGCTCCGGTATATCCCGGCCTGCAGACCGTGCCCGTGGCGCTGCCGCGGTGACGACCGCGTGTGTCACAAACGCGAAGCAGCCATCGCTGCTACAGATGGCTTTCATCAAAAAGCATCGTTGGACTCGATGAGCTGAGGCGAGTGTCATGGAGGCATGACACGCACCCGCCTTGCCCTGGCCGCCTTCGCATTGAGCACCGCCGCGACCGGCGCTCTGATCACCGCCCCGGCCGCGCTCGCCGATGACCCGACGGCGGGTGTGTCGCGCACCGAGCTTCAGCGTTCCGCAGCTCCCACGCCGGGATTCGAGATCGTCCAGACCAGGTTCGAGATCCCGGTCGGCAAGGAGTCCGGCCGCCACAGTCATCCGGGGCCGGAAGTGGGCTACATCGTCCAGGGAGACGTGGACATGGTGTTCGACGACCGGCCGACCCAGCACCTGCATTCGGGCGACCCGTTTCTCATCCCACCCGGCGTCGTCCACAACGCGCACAACGTCGGCACCGTGCGGACCCTGATGCTGTCCACCTACGTGGTGCCCGTCGATCAGCCGTTGGTGACCATGTACTGATCGTCGGACCGCACGCCACGGTAGATTCCGCGGCGGACGATCCACGGCTGCAGCACCCGTTCGATGGACCAGGACGGGAACCGGAACGCAAACCCGTTGGGTGCGAACACTTCCAGCCCGTCCGGCAGCACACCCAGTACCGATCCCCAGCGACTGGCCGGCGGACGGTAACCGCGCATGCGGCCGCCGGTGAAGTAGGCGCTCACGTTCCGGGCCAGCAGTCCGTCGGCCCGGTTGCGGGCCGAGGAGCGCAGCGGGTCGGTCGCCGCCACATCGCCCACGGCGAACACGCCGTCGTGCCCGGGCACCCGTAGTTCCGGTGTCACTCGCACGAACCCGCGCTCGTCGAGGATGTCCGCGGGCAGCCAGGCCGTGTTGGGCCGCACCCGGCCGATGGCCCACAGCACGGCATCCGCCTGTACAGGAGCCTGGCCGCCGCTGAAATGAACGGGTTCGGAGGTGATGGCCGCGCAGTCGAAGCCCTCGGGCACCACTGCCCGGTGTCCGGGGTGCAGCGTCACGCCCGCCGCGGCCAACCTGCCTTCGACCCGCTTGCGGGCCCGCCAATGATGCTGTGGCAGAACGTGTTCGCCCGGATAGTAAAGACCGACCCGGGTATCCGGCCACCGGACGGCGATGTTGGCCGCGCTGCTGGCCGCCGCCGCGCCGCCGCCGATGACGGCGACCGACCCTGCCGAACCCAATCGCTCGTGCGCGGTCCGCAGCCCGGTATCGACATCCCCCACGGACTGCAGAACGGCTTGTCGCCAGAAGCCGTTGGTGACACCGGTGGAGATGACCAGCGCGTCATAGGGTTCCACCCGCTCGTTCCCGTCGGCCTCACGCACGCTGACCGTACGGGCCGAGAAGTCGGCGCCGGTCAGCGTGCCGTGCACGGTACGGACGCGATCGAGTTCGCGGAACCGGTCGAATCCGATCCAGTAATTGCGTGCCCAGTCATCGGGCCGGGCCAGCCGCGTGCCGAGCTCCTGACCGCTGACCAGTCCGGGGTTCACCGAGATGCCGACGACGTCGAACCGACGTGCCAACCGGATCGCGGTGAGCACGCCGGTGTCACCGAGCCCGGCGATCACCACGCGCTTTCGGTCCATGACCGGTGACGCTACCGCCCGCGCGCGGGCCGCTGAATCCCTTTCCCTATCGTGGCTGGATGAGCAGCGTCGCTGATGCGGACCGGGTCGCCGACCTCGCCCGCCGGGTCGTGGCCGACCACGACCCCAAGAAAGTCCCGATCCCCGAGTACCTGGCCGCCTGTTACGACGCGGGCCTGTCCTGGGTGCACTTCCCCGAGGGCCTCGGAGGTCTCGGGGTGTCGCGTGGTCTGCAGGCCGTGGCCGACCGCATCCTGCAGGGCGCGGGCGGCCCCATACCGCTGGGCCTCAATCCGATGGGCTACGGCATGGCCGCACCGACGGTGCGTGAGCACGCTCAGTCCGAGGAGCTCAAGAAGTCCTGGCTGCGACCGCTGGCGAGTACCGAACACATCTGGTGCCAGTTGTTCTCCGAGCCGGGCGCGGGATCGGACCTGGCCGGGCTGGCCACGTCCGCGGTCCGCGACGGTGACGAATGGGTGCTGAACGGGCAGAAGGTGTGGACCAGCCTGGCGCACCGGGCGCGCTGGGGTCTGCTGCTGGCCCGCTCGAATCCCGATGTGGCCAAACACAAAGGCCTCACGTACTTCGTGCTGGACATGCACGGGCCGGGCGTAGAGACCAGGCCGCTGCGGCAGATGACCGGCCAGGCCGAGTTCAACGAGGTGTACATCACCGACGCCCGTATCCCCGATGCTCATCGGCTCGGGGAGGTCGGTAACGGCTGGAACGTCGCGATGACGACGCTGATGAACGAGCGCAGCGCGCTCGGCGGCAGCGGCAACCGTCGCGGCGCCGGGACCATCTCGGATGCCGTTGCGCTGTGGGCATCACGCCCGGATCTGCGCACTCCCGTGCTGCGGGATCGGCTGACCCAGCTCTGGCTGCGCTCCGAGGCCCAGCGCCTGACCGCGGAGCGGTCTCGTGCGGCCGCCACCGTCGGCGGGCCGGGTCCCGAAGGGTCTATCGGAAAGCTCGTCGGCGCCGAGCTCAACCAGCACATCTACCAGTGGTGCATGGATCTTCTTGGGCCCGAAGGGATCCTGTATCACGGATACGGGACGGGCGACCGAGACGACGACGAGAAGAACAGCGACTGGCGCGGCCCCATCCAGCAGCGCTTTCTGCGGAGCAAGGCCAACACCATAGAAGGCGGCACGTCAGAGGTGATGCGCAACATTCTCGGCGAACGGATCCTCGGGCTGCCCGGCGATCTGCGGGCCGATGCCGGTATGGCGTGGAAGGAGATCCCGCGTGGCTGAGAAGCTTGCGGATCAGCCCGAGAGCATGGCTGATTCTGAGTTCACGTTCACCGACGAACAGGCTCAGCTGCGGACGGCAGTCCGCAAGTTCTGTGCCGAGAACTTCGACGAGCAGACCGTGCGGGGCCTGATGGAGTCCGAACCCCGGTTCGATCCGTCGGTGTGGGCGCGGTTGGGCGCCGAGCTCGGGGTGCTCGGCCTGGCGGTTCCCGAGGCCGACGGGGGCGCGGGCGGCACGCTCGTCGACCAGGCCATCGCGGTCGAGGAACTCGGCGCGGCATTGGCGTGCGGCCCGGTGTTCGGCACCGTGTTGCTGTCGATCCCGGCGCTGGTCGCCTCCTCGGCAGGTCCGGTGCGCGACGAACTCCTCGGCGCACTCGCCGAAGGCACCCGCACGGCGGCGTTCGCGGTCCCGGATCAGGCGGGCGCCTTCGATCCCGCCGCGGTGAATGTCAGTGTCGCCGAGGATGGAACACTCACCGGCACGGTGGAACGGGTCCTA
The DNA here is from genome assembly GCF_048282715.1 of Mycobacterium sp. 134. Taxonomy (NCBI): domain Bacteria; kingdom Bacillati; phylum Actinomycetota; class Actinomycetes; order Mycobacteriales; family Mycobacteriaceae; genus Mycobacterium; species Mycobacterium sp. 134. The sequence continues at coordinate 113,585 of NZ_JBLVUN010000008.1, read as the reverse complement.
GACGGTGACGCCGCGGATGTGTTGCTGGTGGCCGCCACGGGACCCGACGGTGTGGCTCTGTACACGGTCGAGGCGACGGGCCCTGGCGTGCAGCGCAACCCGCTGACCACGCTCGACCTCACCCGGCCGCAGGCCACCGTCGTCTTGACCGCGGCCCCCGCGCAGCTGGTGGCCGGTAGCGACGAGGCCGACCGCGTCATCACCCACGCATTCCAGGTGGCCTCGGCACTGCTGGCCGCCGAACAGGTCGGTGCCGCACAGCATCTGCTGGATCTGTCCGTGGAGTATGCGAAGTCGAGGCTGCAGTTCGGCAGGCAGATCGGCTCCTTCCAGGCCGTCAAGCACCGGCTGGCGGACTGCCTGGTGGATCTGGAGCACGCCCGCTCGGCCACCTATCACGCGGCGTGGGCGCTGACAGACGGCACCGACGACCCGGCGCTGGCGGCCAGCATCGCCCAGGCCATCGCGTCGGCGGCGTTCGCAAAGGTTGCTGCCGACACCATCCAGGTGCACGGCGGGATCGGATTCACCTGGGAACACCAGGCGCACCTGTACTTCAAGCGAGCCATCACCGATGCCGCGCTGCTGGGCAGTGCGGAGGCCCACCGGTCGCGGGTGGCCGAACTGGTACTCGACGACGTGGAAGCCGAGCGCGCGCCGTGGGTGGCGACGGGTACGCAATGATCGGTTGAAAACGCGCGGCAGGCGTTGCGCGACCGTAAAATCCCGCTGATGGACAGCGCTGCCGAACACCGCACGCTGGCTGTCGACGGGGTGCGGTCGCCGGTGCTCGTTGCCGGTCCCTCGGGCCCGGACCGGCAAAGAGCATCAGAAGCAGTGGTGTTCGTGCACGGCAACAATGCCGGGGCCAAATGGGATCGGTTGCTGACGCCGGTCGCCGGTTTCGCGCGGGTGATCGCTCCGGAGATGCCTGGTTTCGGCGCGGCCGACAAGCCGGCCCAGTGGCCGTACACGGTGGCTGCCTACGCGGCACACCTCGACGCGATCCTGGACCAACTCGGCGTCGAACGCGCGCATCTGGTCGCCCATGACTTCGGCGGGCCCTGGGCGCTCGCGTGGGCCGTCGACCATCTCGACTCGGTCGCCAGCATCACGTTGATCAACGCCCCGGTGGTGATCGACCACTTCGCCGCCAAGCTGTGGCGGATACCCGTGCTGGCCGAGGCACTGTCACGGGTCGGCAACCCGGCCGTTCTACGCCGCGTGCTCGCGATGCGGGACCCGGGGCTGCCGCCCGATGCGCTGGAATCGATCGCCGAGCACATGTTCGCCCGTGGAACACCCGATGCGGTGGTGAAGCTGTACCGGTCCACCGGTCCGAATGCCCTTGCCCCGTATGTCGATCGGCTCGCCGATTACGACGGCGACGTCCTGGTGGTGTGGGGTGCCGATGACCGTTACGTGCCGTTCGCACAAACCGACGAGTACCGCCGGATCTTCCGGAACTGTGAGGTCCAGCCGGTGCCCGGTACCGGCCACTGGCCCTGGCTCGAACAACCCGATGTGGTGGCCGGGCACGTCACCGCGTTCCTGCGCAGGCAACTCGGATGTGCCCGGTGAAGCTGCGTCGTATCCGCACGGCCACCGGGCTGAGTGTGGAAGCGCTTGATTCCGATGGCAACTGGACTGCGCACTCCGACCTCACACCACTCGGCGGCCGGGTGTTCGACGACGCGTGGCTCGCCGCCTCGGCCGAACGTCAGCTGCGGCACAGCGCCCATCTGCTGCCGTTTCAGCCGCTGTCGTTCCGCGACTTCATGCTGTACGAGCAGCACAACATCGACGCCGCCCGCGGGCTGATCCGGCGCTTCCATCCCGGCCTGTACCGGGTGACGTCGCTGTATGAACGCATGACCGGCCGCCCGGTGCCGCAGTTCAAACCCAAGCCGCTGTTCTACCAGCAGCCGATCTACTACATGTCCAACGCGCAGACCTTCGTCCCGACCGGCACGCCGGTTGCGATACCGGACTATTCGCAGGCGCTCGACTTCGAGCTGGAGATCGGATTCGTCCTCGCCGCACCGTTGTTCAACGCGACGCCCGAGGAAGCGGCCGGGGCGATCGGCGCGTTCGTCGTACTCAACGATTTCAGCGCCCGCGATGTGCAGCGTCCGGAGATGCTCAGCGGCTTCGGGCCGCAGAAGTCCAAACATTTCGCCAGTTCGATGTCGGACACCGCGGTCACCGCCGATGAGATCCTGCCCCGGGTCGGCGCCCTCACCGGTTCCGTCGCTCTCAACGGGGCGGTGGTCAGCACGGTCAGCAGCGCCGGGATGCAGCACAGCCTGGGTGAGGTGCTGGCGCACGCGTCACGTAGTGAACCGCTCTCTCCCGGTGAACTTTTCGGCACCGGGACACTTCCCGGGGGAAGCGGCATGGAGACGGGTCACTGGCTGCGCCCCGGAGACACTCTCACCCTGACCCTGGACGACATCGGCCGCATCGAACACACCATCGCCTGACTACTTGATGACAGCGTCGATCGCCTTGTAGATGCGCTGCTCGCTGACCGGTCGTGGGGTGCCGAGTTGCTGGGCCCACAGGCTGACCCGTAGTTCCTCGATCTGCCACGCGATGTCACGGATGTCTGCGGCCGCCGCCGGCCCGGCGAAAGCGCCTGGACCAGTTCGTCATAGGCGTCCTCGACGGCGTGCACACGCGACATTCGCTCCCGATCGGCGGCGAGTGCCTGCGGCAACCGCTCCAACCGGCGGGTGATCGCGGTGACGTATCGGGTCAGGTCGTGCAGCCGCGCTATGCCGGTCGCTGTGACGAAACCCTTGGGCAACAGGCGATCCAGTTGCGACCGGATATCCGCGACCGCATCGGCCTGGGTGGGCGACGGCTTGTCGGGCAGCGCGACCTGCGCTTCGTGCACGGCGGCCAGCACCTTCTCGACCCGGGTCACCCCGGCTTGCGTGGTGGGGCCGAGTTCCTTGCCGGCCCGGGCCAGGATGCCGGCGAACTCGGCCTTCGTCCACACCGGCTTGGGGACCAGCACGTCAGCGGCCGCATCGGCGCAATCGTCGAGCAGCGCCGCCAGCGTGCCGTCAGGATTGGCGTTGAGCGCCAGCCGGGTACGGGTGCTCAGGCCTCGTTCGATCGCCTTGACCGGTGACGGCGCGGTCAGCCGCAGCAGCCGGCGAAGACCGGGGCGCATAGCCGCGGCCTGGTCGGCCGGATTGGCGAACACCTTGACGTCGACGGCCTTTCCGGTATCCACGAAGGCCGGGTATCCGCGCACGGTGTGCCCGCCGCTGACGTTCTCCACCGTGCGCGGCAGCTCGTCGAGGTCCTCGGGCCAGGCCCGCAACCCGGTGCGTTCAAGGTCGCCGCCCAGCGCCTCGGCCACCGCCTGGGCGACGGGCACGGCCAGCTGCTCGCGCAGCGCGTCGATGTTCTTGCCGCGGGCCACCTCTTTGCCGTCGGCCGATTCCACGGCGAACGTCATCCTCAGATGGTCCGGGATCTTGCTCAGGTCGAACGCGTCGATCGGCACCAGGATGCCACTGCGCCTGCGCAGTTCGCGCTGGATCTCGTCCAGCAGCGACCCCGCGGACGGATCGATGTCACCCAGGATGGCCCGCGCGGTGTCGGGCGCCGGGACGAAGTTGCGCCGCAGATCCTTGGGCAGTGACTTGATCAGTGCGGTGACCAGTTCCTCCCGCAAAGCCGGTACCTGCCAGGCGAAACCGTCGCCGCCGAGCCGGGCCAGCACGCCGACCGGCACGTGCACGGTGACACCGTCGTCGGCGGCGCCCGGCTCGAACCGGTAGGTCAGCGGCAGTTCGAGATCGCCGGTCTGCCAGGTGTCGGGATTGTCCGCACCGTCCTCGGACCGCAGCAGATCGTCGCGGGTGAAGGTGAGCAGGTCAGGTGTCTTGTGCCGCTGCTTCTTCCACCACGCGTCGAAGTGGCGGGCGGAGACGATGTCGGCCGGGATGCGGGCGTCGTAGAGGGCGTAGATCTCGTCGTCGCCGACCAGCAGGTCACGCCGGCGGGCCCGTTCCTCGATCTCCTCGAGTTCGGCCCGCAGCCGGGCGTTGTCACGGAAGAAGTGGTGCCGGGTCTGCCAGTCCCCCTCCACCAGCGCGTGCCGGATGAACAGCTCCCGGCACAGCTCCGGATCGATCTCGGTGTATCCGATCTTCCGGCGCGGAACCAGAGGCAACCCGTAGAGCGTGACCCGCTCGAACGCCACCACCGAGCCCCGCCGGGCCTCCCAGTGCGGCTCGCTGTAGTTACGTTGCACCAGATGTCCGGCCACCCGCTCGATCGCCTCGGGTTCGACCTTGGCGGCGATGCGGCCGAACAGCCGGCTCGTCTCGACCAGGTCGGCCACCACGATCCAGCGCGGCGGCTTCTTCGTCAGCACCGAGCCCGGCGCGAGCACGAACTTCGAGTTGCGCGCGCCCGCGTAGTCGCGGGACTCCCCCTCACGCAGCCCGACGTGGGACAGCAGGCCGGCGGTCAGCGCGGCGTGGATTGTGGCCGGCTCGGCAGCCTCGTCACTCTCGCGGATCCCGATGTCGCGGGCGATGCTGCGCAGCTGGCCAGTCAGGTCTTGCCACTCCCGGATCCGCAGGTAGTGCAGGAACTCCTCCCGGCACATCCGCCGGAAAGCACTGCCGGAACGCTGATTTCGCTGCTCCCGCAGGTAGTTCCACAGATTCAGGTACGAGATGAAATCCGAGTGCTCATCGGCGAACCGGGCGTGTTTCTGCCGCGCCGCTTCTTCCTTGTCGCTCGGGCGCTCGCGCGGATCGGGGATCGACAGCGCGGCGGCCAGCACCAGCACCTCACGCACGCAGCCCTCGGTGTCGGCCTGCAGGATCATCCGCCCGACGCGCGGGTCGAGCGGCAGCCGGGCCAGGCGCCGTCCGACGTCGGTCAGCGCGCCCGCCGTATCGAACGCGCCGAGTTCCTGGAGCAGCTGCACACCGTCGCGGATGCTGCGGGGATCCGGCGGGTCGAGAAACGGGAACTCGGCGATGTCGCCGAGCTGCAGGGCGGCCATCTGCAGGATGACCGCAGCCAGGTTGGTCCGCAGGATCTCCGGATCGGTGTAGCGCGGCCGGGATTCGAAATCCTGCTCCGAGTACAGCCGGATGCAGACGCCGGGCGCGGTACGCCCGGAGCGGCCTGCCCGCTGGGCGGCCGAGGCCTGGGAGATCGGCTCGATCGGCAGGCGCTGCACCTTGGTGCGACGGCTGTAGCGAGAGATCCGCGCGGTGCCCGGATCGACGACGTAGCGGATGCCCGGCACGGTGAGAGAGGTCTCGGCCACGTTGGTGGCCAGCACGATTCGCCGGCCGCTGCGGCTGGGTTGGAAGACTTTCTGCTGATCGGCGGTGGGCAGGCGGGCATAGAGAGGCAGCACCTCGGTGTTCCGAAGGTCCTTCAATGCTTCTGCGGTGTCGCGGATCTCGCGTTCACCTGACAGGAACACCAGCACATCGCCGGGCGGTTCGGACTCGAGCTCGCGGACCGCGTCGACGATGGCCTCGGTCGGATCCCTTACCTCGGTGCGCACGATCTCGTGGTCGGGGTCGTCGGGATCCTCGGCGTCGTCGTCTGCGCCGCGAACAGTGACTTCCAGGGGCCGGTACCGGATCTCGACCGGATAGGTGCGGCCCGAGACCTCGACGATCGGAGCACCACTGCTGAGTCCATTTTCGGCACCGCCGCTGAGTCTATTTTCGGCACCGCCGAAGTGCGCCGCGAACCGTTCCGGCTCGATGGTGGCCGACGTGACGATGACCTTGAGGTCGGGCCGACGCGGCAACAGCTCGCGCAGATAGCCGAGCAGGAAGTCGATGTTGAGGCTGCGCTCGTGCGCCTCGTCGAGGATCAGCGTGTCGTAGCGCAGCAGTCGGCGGTCCCTTTGAATCTCGGCGAGCAGAATGCCGTCGGTCATCAGCTTGATCAGGGTCGAATCGCTGGCCTGGTCGGTGAAGCGCACGGTGTAGCCGACCGCGTCGCCGAGCGGGGTGCCGAGTTCGTCGGCGATGCGCTGCGCGACCGTGCGCGCCGCGAGCCGGCGGGGCTGCGTGTGGCCGATGGTGCCGCGGATCCCGCGGCCGAGGTCCAGGCAGATCTTGGGCAGCTGGGTGGTCTTGCCCGAGCCCGTCGCACCGGCGACCACCACCACCTGGTTCTCGCTGATGGCTTTCGCCAGCTCATCGCGGTGCTGGCTGACCGGCAGGTCTGGGTAGGTGATGGCCGGGACGGCGGCCTGACGGGTGAGCACGAGGGCCTCCGCTGCCGCGACCTGCTCGGCGATCTTCTCGATCTGGGCCGGCTCGGTGCCGCGGAGATTGCGCAGGCGCCGACGCAGCCGGTCCGCGTCGCGGATGGTCAGGTCGTCGAGACGGGAGCGCAGCTCGGCGACTGACGGTTCGGACACTCGGTCAAGGATAGGTGCACGATCAAATGTGATGTAGCTCACATCCGGCGCGGAGCTGGCAACCTCCGGTTCCGTAGCCGTAGGTTGCTGCAACCTACGCTTGCGTACCCCATCGGGCCTCGTCGACGCTTGCCCATCGTGGCTCACTACATCGCCAATGTCCGCGATATCGAATTCAATCTCTTCCAGGTTCTCGGCCTGGGTCCGGTCCTCGACTCGGGCGCCTTCGGCGACCTCGACACCGAGACCGCACGGACCATGCTCGACGAGGTCGCCCGCTTTGCCGAAGGCGTCGTCGCAGAATCGTTCGCCGACGGCGACCGCAACCCGCCCGAGTTCGACCCGGCCACCCACGAGATCACGGTGCCCGGGCCGCTCGCAAAAACAGTGCAGGCCGTCAAGGACGCCGAGTGGTGGCGCATCGGTCTCGCCGAGAATGCCGGTGGGACACCGGCGCCCGCGTCGTTGGTGTGGGCCATCCAGGAAATGATCATGTGCGCCAACCCGTCGGCGATGTTCTTCTACGGTCTCGGCCCGGCGATGGCGCACACCCTGGCCGAGGTCGGCACCGAACAGCAGCAGCACTGGGCGCGCATGAGCATGGACAAGGGCTGGGCCGGCACCATGGTGCTGACCGAGCCCGATGCCGGATCCGATGTGGGAGCCGGGCGCACGAAAGCCATCGCGCAGCCCGACGGCACCTGGCACATCGACGGGGTGAAACGCTTCATCTCCGGCGGCGAGGTCGGCGACACCGCCGAGAACGTCTTCCATCTCGTCCTGGCCCGCCCCGAGGGTGCCGGGCCCGGTACCAAGGGGCTGAGCCTGTTCTACGTCCCAAAGTTCCACTTCGACCCGGAGACCCTCGAACTCGGGGAGCGCAACGGCGTGTTCGTCACCGGACTCGAGCACAAGATGGGCATCAAGTCGTCGCCGACGTGCGAGGTCACCTTCGGCGCGCACGGCACCCCGGCCGTCGGCTACCTCGTCGGCGACGTGCACAACGGCATCGCGCAGATGTTCCGCGTGATCGAGAACGCCCGCATGACCGTGGGCGTGAAATCGGCGGGCACCCTGTCGACGGGCTACCTCAACGCACTCGCCTACGCCAAGGACCGCATCCAGGGCTCGGACATGCTCAAGATGACCGACAAGACCGCACCGCGGGTCGCGATCATCGAGCATCCCGACGTGCGGCGCAGCCTGCTCACCCAGAAGGCCTACGCCGAGGGCCTGCGGTCGGTGTACCTGTACACCGCCGCGCACCAGGATTCCGTGGTGGCGCAACATGTCTCGGGCGCCGATGCCGGCCTGGCGCACCGCGTCAACGATCTGCTGCTGCCGATCGTGAAGGGCGTCGGCTCCGAACGGGCCTATGAGCTGCTCACTGAATCGCTGCAGACCCTCGGTGGATCCGGATACCTGCAGGACTACCCGATCGAGCAGTACATCCGCGACGCCAAGATCGACTCGCTCTACGAGGGCACCACCGCCATCCAGGCGCTGGACTTCTTCTTCCGCAAGATCGTCCGCGATCAGGGCGCGGCGCTGGCCCACGTCGCGGCGCAGATCTCGGCGGCGATCGAGGCCAAGACCGATGGGCTGGAATCCGAGACCGCCCGGCTGGCCACTGCGCTGGCCGATGTGCAGTCGATGGCGGCCACTCTCACCGGCTACCTGATGGCCGCGCAGGAGCAGCCCGAGCAGCTGTACAAGGTCGGCCTCGGTTCGGTGCGGTTCCTGCTGGCGGTGGGCGACCTACTGATCGGCTGGCGCCTGCTGGTCGGCGCGCAGGTCGCTCAGGCCGCGCTGGTCACGGCGACCGACCGCGACCGGCCGTTCTACGAAGGCAAGATCGCGGTGGCGAAGTTCTTCGCGCACAACATGTTGCCGCTGCTGACGGCGGTCCGTGAAGTCGTGGAGTCGGTCGACGGCGAGGTCATGCGACTGGGCAACGACGCGTTCTGAGACAGGCCGGGGAAGATGGTTCCCATGGCCGACTTCGTGATCCCACTCCCACCGCAGGCGTCGCTTCCGGTGAGCACCGGGCCTGAACGCTTCCCGGTGCGGCGGGTGTTCTGCGTCGGACGCAACTACGCGGCCCACGCGCGGGAGATGGGCAAGGACCCCGACCGGGAGCCGCCGTTCTTCTTCATGAAGCCGGCCGACGCCGTGATCGATGCGGCGGGCACTGTCCCCTACCCGTCGCTGACCTCGTCGTTTCACCATGAGATCGAACTCGTGGTGGCGCTGGGTGCCGGTGGCCGCGACGTGGCACCGGACGACGCCCTGGGCCTGGTCTGGGGCTACGGTGTCGGCGTCGACCTGACCCGGCGCGATCTGCAGGACGAGGCCAAGAAACTCAGCCGGCCCTGGGATTGGGCCAAGGGGTTCGACGCATCCGCCCCGTGCACCTCGATCCATCCGGTCGACGAAGTCGGTCACCCCGACAGCGGCGAGATCTGGCTGCGGGTCAACGGCGAGCTCAAGCAGCACGGTGACCTCAAGGACCTGATCTGGTCGGTGCCGGAGGTCATCAGCGCGATCTCGGCAGCCGTCGACCTCGCGCCCGGCGACCTGATCTACAGCGGAACCCCGGCCGGGGTCGGTCCAATGCAACCCGGCGATGTGGTGTCCGGTGGTGTCGACGGGGTTGCGGAGTTCAGCTTCACGGTCGGCTCAGCCGATCGGCGGCCCGCCTGACCCGCTGCCCCGCGGCGTCCACCTGGCGGGCGGTCATGGATCGCAGCGGGTGTACCGACAGGATCAGCGCGACCCGGCCGTGAGCGTCGAACACCGGTGCGGCGATCGTGGCCACCGGCTGCGACTTGCCCGCCGTGGCACCGGCCGGGGCCAGGCAGATGGTGGTGAACTCGGCGAGCAGTTGATCGGTGATGCCGCGGACATGGTCGGGCAGCCCGTCACTCGGTAGCGAGCCGACCATCTGCGCCGCCCGGGTCAGCTCCGGTGTCGTCCAGTCGACGTCGAAACCGCGCTCCCGGGTCTGGGCCAGAACCTCGTTGAGCCGTTCGGTGAGTGCATCGCCCGTCGTGGGCGCCCGGTCGATCCAGGCCCGTTGCTGCGAAGGCGAGTCCCAGGCTGCGAAGGCGACGCCGAACGGTGGTGCGTACCGGATGCGATCGCCCGGTGTGCCCGCGGGCCGTGGCCCGGCGCCTTCGAAGGCGGTGATCACGAGCTCGTCCGCAGCCCGCTCGACCACCGAGGCGGCGTAGCCGAGCTGCTGTGAGAGTTCCTGCGCGGCAATGCGGGCCGCATGTGCCAGCGGACGCACCGCCTCGGTTCGGGCGGCCACCACAGCCAGGCCCGGTCCGAGGGCGAACGTCTTGTCCATGGGGTCCCGGATCAGCCAGCCCCGGTCGCACAGGGTCTTGAGGATCGCATGCGCGGTGGCCTGCGTCAGGTCCAGTGCGCTGACCACGTCGGAGAACCGCAACCGCGCATCGCTTGCGCTCGCCAGCAACTCGATCACGTCGAGCACCCGACCGGTCGGCGCCGAGCCCGCACCACGCACCCTTGACTCCATTCTGGGCGGTTCCTACAGTCGGTTTTGTTAATTCGAGAGACTATCTCGATTATTCGAGAAATGGTAGGTCAGATGCGCGCAGTCGTCCTCCGGGCCGGTCAACTCCAGGTACGTGAGATCGCCGATCCCGCACCAGGTCCGGGGGAGCTCCTGCTGCGGGTGCGCAGTACCGCGATCTGTGCGTCCGATGTGCACTTCATGGACCACCCGGAACTCGGGCTCAATGATCCGACCGGCCGATCGCTGTATGACACCGCGCAGGACGTGGTGCTCGGGCACGAGTTCGTCGGCGAGGTCATCGGCCACGGGCCCGGCTGCACCGATCAGTTTCCCGTCGGCACCCGCGTCACCTCGATCCCCATCAAACTGATCAACGGCGGCGCCGACGGCGCACACATCATCGGCCAGCACCCCGATTCACCGGGAAGTTTTGCCGAGTTGGTGGTGGTCACCGAGGCGATCGCCCGTGCGGTCACAGGAGACGCCTCCGACGATGCCGTAGCGCTCACCGACGCCTTCGCGGTCGGCGAGTTCTATGTGCGCAGCGCTCGACTCGAACCCGGCGAGATCCCCATCGTGATCGGTGCCGGTGCGATCGGGCTGTCCGCAGTGGCGGCGCTGGCCCGCCGCGGCGTCGAACCGATCATCGTCTCGGACTACCAGGCCGACCGACGTGCACTGGCCTGCAAGGAGTTCGGCGCCCACATCGCCGTCGACCCGGCCGAACGCTCCCCGATGGAGGTCTGGCGCGAGGTGCGCGCCGAGCGCAACCTATGGGGAGCGGCGGTGGTGTTCGAATGCGTCGGCGCGTCAGGACTGATCCAGAAGATCGTCGGAGAATCCGACATGGGCACCCGCATCTACTGCGCCGGCGGCTGGTACACCGGGGACACCCTCGACATCACCACCGCCACCCGCCAGGGGGTGACCCTGCAGTTCGGCGGCGGGCCGTGGCCGCAGGACTGGTACGGGACGCTGGACGCCATCGTCGCCGGCGACCTGGACCCGACACCCAGCATCGGCATGGTGGTGCCCCTCGACGAGGTTCCCGACGCCCTCGACCTGGCCCGCCGGTCAGCGGGGCCGGCCCGAATCATTGTGCACCCGAACGGAGATCACGCATGACCTACCACGAAGACCGCCTGGACATCGTCGACGTGCTGGTCCGCTACGCGACCGGTATCGACCGGCGGGACTGGCCGTTGTTCCGGACCGTGTTCACCGATGACTGCGTGCTGGACTACGGCCAGATCGGCGCCTGGAACGGAGTCGACGCGGTCACCGAGTTCATGGATCAATCCCACGCGATGGCCGGGCACACCATGCACCGGCTGAGCAACCATGCCATCGCCGTCGACGGCGATGCGGCAACGGCGCGGACCTATATCGACGGCCTGATCATGGCGCAGGACAACAACTCCGGCGTCAACGCAGTCGGTTTCTACGACGACGAACTGGTGCGCACCGCCGACGGTTGGCGGATCGCACGACGGGTGTTCACTGCGGTGCGGATCGTCAATGTCTGAGAACTTCGCGGACAAGTACGGCCCGTGGGCACTCGTGGCCGGGGCCTCCGACGGGGTCGGCTCGGCGATGGCCGAAGAGCTGGCCCGGCGCGGCCTCAACGTGGTACTGCTGGCCCGGCGCCAAGCCGTCCTCGATGATGTCGCGGCAGGTATCGCGGCCCGCACCGGAGTGCGAACCCGCACGCTGGCAATCGATCTGGCCGCACCCGGCGCCTCCGGAGAGGTGATCTCGGCGACCGCGGATCTGGACATCGGCTTCCTGGTGTACTGCGCGGGCGCCGATCCCAAGTTCGCACCGTTCTTGTCCGGGCCGCTCTCGGACGCCGAATCGCTGGTGCAGCGCAACTGCATGGTGCCGATGCAGCTGTGCCACCACTACGCACAGCCCATGGTGGACAGGGGCCGCGGCGGCATCATCATCTTCGGGTCGGGCGCCGGATTCGCCGGCGGCCCGAACATGGTGGCCTACGGTGCGAGCAAGGCCTTCGACATGGTGTTCGCCGAGGCGCTGTGGACCGAACTGCACGACAAGGGCGTCGATGTGCTCGGGCTGATTCTGGGCAAGACCGACACCCCCGCACTGCGCAGGCTCGAGCACGAACGAGGCCAGATCGAGTCCGCGGAACAGACGCCGCCGGGCGCGGTCGCCGTCGGCGATGTGGTGACGACGGCATTCGCCAACCTGACCGAGGGACCGACGTGCCTGGTGGGCCTCGAGACCCAGGCCGCCGCACAACTGATGGCCTCGGTCAGCCGCAACGACGCCGTGCGGTTCATCGCGCAGGCGGTCACCGCGGCGATGGGTTAGAAAACGCGGCGGGAGCGCCAGATCCCAACTGTCACACCAGTATCGCCGCGAACGTGCAGTAGCAGATTCGAAACGTGGTACTGCCGGTGATACCAGGTTGCCAATTCACCTGTCGGTCCCCTCGCGGTGACGCGTGTGACTGACGAGGGAATTACACCCGGTCCGGCGCCCAGTAGGCGAGCATCTCGGCGAAGGTCTCGAAAGCCGGCTTCGACACCCCGTAGGCCGCCTCGAAGTGGATGCTCAGCGGGAAGCCGAGTTCGGCCACCCCGTCGATCACCCGCTTGTAGAGGTCGACCATCGCCGTGCGCTTGTCGGCCGGGTCGAGTTCGGCCAAGCGGCTGACGAACTCCTGCTCGGCGGCAACGGCCGGATTGCCCGGGTCCTGGATGAGCCAGTTGATCAGACCGACCTTGGTCTCCATCTTCGGCACGAAACCGAACGACAGCAGGATCTCGGGCCGGTGATCGGTGGTCTCGGCGAACTCGGTCAGGTATTCGACGATCGCGTCGGAGTACAGCAGCTGGGTCATGCCGTAGGTGGCGCCCTGCGCGCACTTGAAGTTGAACCGGCCCTGCTCGCCGTCACGGGTCGGGATCAGGATGGCGCCACGGTTGGGCACCAGCTCCTCATAGATCGACAGGGCATCGGTAGGGGCGACGCCCTCACCTTCGCCGTCCTTCATGGTCCGGGGCACGCCGACGAAGGCGATGCCGTCGAAACCGGCCCCGCTGAGGTCGGTCAGGCGCTTGCCCAGCGACTCCTGATCCAGGAACGAGGTGACCTGTGTGCACAAGCCGCGCAGGCCCGGCAGCTCGGGCCGCAGGATGTTCCAGTAGTCCAGGACATCCATCCGCGGCTTCATCTCGACCGGGCGGTCGTCGTCCTCGTCGATCATCCCGGGGATCATGACGTGCTGTATCCGGCCTTCGATGCCGGTTTCGGCAGCCAGGGCGAGCACTTTCCGCGCCTCGTCGACGGGGTACTGCACGCCGCGTTCCAGGTTCGGCGGGACGAGTTCCAGCGCGATGGTGTTCAGGGGCACCTATTGCTCCACATCTGACGACATACCTACCCGGCAGGCGGGCCACGCTGCCCGTCACGGACCACTGTCCGCATGCCACCGGACACTCCACATTACGGAGCCGGGCTGGCAACCGCGCGGGTACCTCCGCTCAACGCCGCATTTCGGGCTACATACGGTGCCAGGCTAACTACAGGGCCGGCCGGGTGGTCGCCGCATCGGGCCGGGAGAACGGTTGATCCCGCACGGGCTGGGTGGCACCCAACTGGATGCCGACGAGCTCCGTGGCGTCGTCGCGGCGCTGCTCGTCCCGTGGTAGACCACCGTCATGGGTGAGCGCGTCACGTTCGCGGGTTCGACCGGCCCGACGCTGGCCGGTGTCATCGATCGGCCCGACGGGCCGGTCCGCGGATGGGGGGTGTTCTCGCACGGTTTCACGCTGGGCAAGGATTCTCCGGCCTCCTCGCGCATCTGCAAGCAGCTGGCCGCCGACGGCATCGGGATGTTGCGCTTCGACGCACTGGGTCTGGGCGACTCCGGGGGCGACTGGGGCGACGGTTCGTTCACCGTGAAAGTCAATGACGTGATCAAGGCCTGCACGTTCATGGCCGAACGCGGTACGCCCGCCGAGATCCTGATCGGGCATTCGTGGGGCGGTTCAGCGGTGATCGCCGCGGCCCGGCAATCCCCCGGCGTGCGCGCCGTGGTGACGGTGGGCGCCCCGTTCGACGTCGGGCACGTCGAACACCAATACGACGCGTGCCTGGAGCAGGTGTTCGCCGAGGGCAGCGGCCAGTGGATGGTCGGAGGCAAGACGCTGACCCTCAAGCGGTCGTTCGTCGAAGATGTCCGGGCCGCCGAACTGCGCGACAAGATCGAGGCCCTCAAGATGCCGTTGCTCATCCTGCACTCCCCGACCGACAACACCGTCAGCATCCAGAACGCCAGCGACATCTTCTGGGCCGCCCGCCATCCGCGCAGCTTCGTCTCCCTGGAAGGTTCCGAGCACCTGCTGACCGGGCCCGGGCAGGCCAAACGCGCCGGACGGATCATCGGCGCCTGGGCGGACGCCTACCTCGGCGTGCGATAGCGTCGCTACATGTCTGACGCAGCCACTCAGATCGCGTTCGTGCAAGCCACCTGGCATCGCAACATCGTCGACAAGGCCCGCGAGGGATTCACCGAGCAGATCCGCACCCATGGTTTCGACGCCGCGGCCCTCGAGTTCTTCGAGGTTCCCGGGGCCTTCGAGATTCCGCTGACCGCAAAGCGTCTGGCACTCACCGGGCGTTACCGGGCGGTGATCGCGGCCGGACTCGTGGTCGACGGCGGCATCTACCGCCACGACTTCGTCGCCACCGCGGTGATCGACGGGCTGATGCGCGTGCAACTCGACACCGACGTGCCGGTGTTCTCGGTCGTGCTCACCCCGCACCATTTCCACGAGCACGACGAGCACATCGACTACTTCACGAAGCATTTCGTCAAGAAGGGTGCCGAAGCGGCCAACGCCGTCGCGGCCACCCTGGCCCTGCACAGCTCAATGGGCTAGTCACGCACGAGTGCGTCGCGACCGGCCTGGACCATGTCCTCGCGCGGCACCACTTTCACGCGTTCCCGGCCCTGCACCTCGCCCAGCGACACCTCGTGGGCGTCGAGGCGCTCCCACTCGGCCCAGGTGGTGTAGTCGACACCGCCGGCCGCCAGATGCGCGAGTATCGCGTCGGGGTCGGCGGTTTCGGGGGCGCGCAGGCCCGGCAGGTCATTGAGCAGACTCGTGACAGTTTCGGCCGCGTCGGACTTGGTGTGCCCGATCAAGCCGATCGGTCCACGTTTGATCCATCCCGTCACGTAGGCGGCATCGATCAGCCCGCCGTCGATGTCGAGCACCCGGCCCGCGTCGTTCGGGACCACCCCGGCGTGGTGATCGAACGGCAGGTTCGCCAGATGGGTGGACAGGTAGCCGACGGCACGGTAGACGGCTTCGACCGGCCAATCGGTGAATTCTCCGGTCCCCCGGACATTTCCGTCCCCGCAGAGCTCGGTTCGTTCGGTACGAAGCCCCTCGACCCGGTCGGTGCCCAGCACCGCCACCGGCGCCTGGCACAGGTGGAGATGAATCCGGTGCGGCGCGCCGGTCGGCTCACGCTGCAGATACTTCATCATCGTGTCCACCACGAGTCGGGTCGACTTGCTCGTGTTGATGGCCTGCTGGCTGGCCTCGTCGATCTCGAAACCCTCGGGATGCACGATGACATCGACGCTCGGCGAGTGCGACAGCTCACGGAACTCCATGGGGCTGAACTTGATCTGTGCCGGCCCGCGGCGGGCGAACACGTGGACGTCGGTGGCCTGATTGGCGGCAAGGCCCTGGTAGACGTTGCCGGGGATCTCGGTGCCGAGCTGCTCGTCGGCCGGCTTGGCGAGCATCCGGGCGACGTCGAGCGCCACGTTGCCCGCACCGAGTACCGCGACGTGCTTCGCGGTGAGCGGCCAGGTGCGCGGCACGTCGGGATGTCCGTCGTACCAGGACACGAAGTCGGCCGCGCCGTAGCTGCCCGGCAGTTCGATACCGGGGATGTCGAGGGCCCGGTCCGCCCGCGCCCCGGTGGAGAAGATCACCGCGTCGTAGTGACGGCGCAGATCGGCCAGGGTCAGGTCGGTCCCGTAATGGACGTTGCCGATGAATCGAACGGCGTTCTCGTCACGGGAGAGCACCCGGCGCAACGCCTTGATGATCTCCTTGATCCTCGGATGGTCCGGGGCCACGCCGTAGCGTACGAGCCCGTAAGGCGCAGGCAGCCGGTCGAATACGTCGACGCGCGCGTGCTCGTACTCCTTGGTCAGGATGTCGGCGGCATAGATGCCTGCCGGGCCCGCGCCGATGACTGCTACCTGGATCTTCCTCATGACCGCCCTTACGCATTTAGGTAAGGCAAGCCTAAATACAGAGCAGTTTCCCGCAAGACCTCCCCAACGAGATCCGCGTCACTGTGCGGTGGCGCGGCGGACGTGCCCGGCCATCCGCTCGTAGACGCGACGGGTGACCTCGGCCGCACTGCTCATGATGTTGTAGCCGTGGTCGACACCGGGCACCTCGTGATACTCGGCCAGGGCGCCCACCGCGTCGAGCTTCTGCGCGTACTGCCACGCCTCGTCGCGCAGCCGGTCGTATTCGGCGGTGACGATCAGCGCCGGCGCGATCCCGTCGAGCCCGTCGGCGTTGGTCCCCCAGACCGGGGAGACCAGCCGGTCGGTGCGCTGCGCACGATCAGGGACGTACGCGGTGTCGAAGACCTCGCCCATCCACGGCTTCAACACCGCCTTGGCGCCGACCGGGGAATGCTTGTCCTTGGTGGCGGTGACGAGGTCCAGCGGTGGGTAGTGCAGAACCTGCAATGCGATCTTCGGCCCGCCGTTCGCTGTGCCGTTCTCGAAAGCCAGCCGGGCGGCCCCGGCGGACAGGCTGCCACCCGCGCTCTGGCCTCCGACGCACAGCCGGGTGCCGTCCCAGTCCCGCTCGGGCGCCGCGGCCCAGCTGAGCACGTCATAGATCTGCTCGACCGGAGTGGGGAACCGGTGCCCCGGGGCCAACAGATAATCGACGTTGACCACAACGACATTCGCGTGTTCGGCCAGGAATCGGCACCACGGGTCGTCCTGTTCGCGGTGCCCGACGACGAAACCCCCACCGTGCACGTTCACATAGACCGCGGGCCTTTCCTCCCCCGATGGCGGGTGATACACGGTGGCGGCAACCTCACCGTGACGGGTTGGGATCTGCACAAGCGTTGTGCGGCCTGGGATTTCAGGGAACCGGACGCCCCGCATGGGCCCCGGTCTCACCCCGACCGAGAACAAGCGGGCGAGGGTATCGGCCAAGATCGGCGTGGACAGTATCGACACCGCCTCCACGCTACCAACGGGGAGTCAGCCCGCGCGCCAGCTTCCGGGCAACAGCGGGTCGGACGGACCGCCGCGAAACGGGTCGCTCTCCAGCGTGACCAGCCCCTCGGCATCGGCAACCCCGGCCTGGTGCCCGGTTCCGGCGAATCCCCCTGCCGCACCGATCTTTCCACCACCGCGGTCGGATGCCTCGGCGCGGGGAGGCGCAGCGGCGGCGGGCCCGGCGTCGTCATCCAGGGTCATGAACTCGTCGCGGTATCCCCGCTCCTTCAGATCGCCGCCGCGGCGGCGGCGCGCCTTGCGCCGGGCCCGGGTGGCAGCCAGGGCCGCCGCCGAACTCGACGCGACGATGTCGCCCGCCGGAGCCTTGGCCCCGGTGCCCTCGGTCAGCGTGGGGCCGACCCCCTCGTCCGGATCGAGTCCGGACACCGCATAGGGCGCGAAGACTGCCTGCCCGACGGCCGGCGCCGCAGTGGCCCCACCACCGGCTGCCGGGGCCGACGCGCCCGATGCGCCACCCGCACCCGTCGCTGTGGTCGGCAACGCGGCCAGCGGCTGAATGTTGTTGTGTTCGGCGCGAACCGGCGACTGTGCCGGCATGTCGGCACCGGCGGGTGGGGCATCCCCGGCCGGCGGCACCAGGCCGACCAGACCGATCAGGCCCAGCGAGGCGGCCATCAGAAGCGGCGACGCGAGCAACAGCCCGTAGATCGTCCACCACAGCGGCCAACCCCAGACCAGGTTGTAGCTGACCAGAAAGAAGGTCGGGCCCCAAGTGATGAGCGCCTGCACCGGATTCGTCGCGAAGCCCGTGAGAAATGCCCGGATCATCGCTTCCGGGTTCTTGAGGAACTCGATGGTTTCCTGACCGCCGGGGGCGGTGGCCAGATAGTCCTCCAGGAACTGCCAGATGGTGTCGGCGATGTTCAGCGAGGCCCCGGATTCGCCGGCTCGGGACTGGGCATCGGTCTGCGCCATCGAAGCCATCGCTGAACCGGTCTCGCCGGCTCCAGGGGCGACCACCATGGGTGCCGGCACAGCCTGTGGCACCGCCGCCAGGGCTGCCCCCGATACTGCCTGGTAGGTCGACATGGTGGTCGCGGCCTGGAGCCACATCCGGACGTAGTCCGCTTCGTTGATGGCGATCGGGATGGTGTTGATGCCGAAGAAGTTGGTCGCCGACAGCACGCCGTGGGCGACATGATTGGCAGCCAACTCCCCCAGTGTCGGCATCGCGGCCAACGCGGTGGAGTAGGCCGCTGCCGCCGATTCGTGTTGTGCGGCAGCCACGCCGCTGCTCACGCTCTGTGAGTTCAACCACGCGAGGTAGGGAGCGTGTGCCGCGGCATAGCGTTCGGCGCTGGGTCCCTCCCATGCCCCCGCCTTCACGACGCCGAGCACTGCGGTCAGCTCCGACGCCGCCGATGCGTACTCGGTCGCCAGGTCATGCCAGGCACCCGCGGCGACCAGCAGCGATCCAGGCCCTGGGCCGCTGGACAGCAGCGCGGAGTGCACCTCGGGCGGCGCGGCGAACCAGGTCGGTGCGGTCATCGGGCCACTCCTGGGGCTTTCGGACAATCGTTAACATGAATCGGGTTCATGTTAACGATGTGCGACGATTTGTAGGTGGTCACCCACAAGCCACTACGGCGACGCCAGCCGGTGCAGGAGCGCAGCAGACGACGGGTCGAAAGAATCCGGGCCGCAGCACTCGAGCTCCTCGAAACCCAGGGCGTAGACGCCGTCACCACCCGCGCCATCGCCCACCGGGCCGAAGTCCCGGTCGCGACCGTCTATCAGTTCTTCCCCAACCGCGACGCGATCCTCCAGGAGATCGTCGCCGACCATCTCGACCGGCGCGACGCCGAGGGCGCGGCCATCCTGGCCGCACTGGCCCCCACCAGCCTGGCCGAAGTCGCCCACGGCATCTTCGAATTCCACTACGAGCACCTGCGCAACCACCCGCACCTCGTCACCCTGCACTACACGAGCCTGGCCAGCGGGCTGCTGGCCGATCCGCGGGCGCGCCGGGCCGAGTTCGCCAACGCCCTGCACGCCGGACTGATGCACTGGGGTCTGCTGCGCGAGGGCACCGACCCCCTGGTGACGATGGTTGCGGTGGAGATGGGTGATCGCCTGCTGGAGATGGCCTTCCACGCCGGCCCGGGACAGGACCGCGCGATCCTCACCGAGGGAGAACGGGCACTGACCCAGTATCTGCAGGCCTACGCCGCGCCCACCGCCTGATCGGCGGTCCGATCCTGCTTGGCCAGGGCGAATCGCGCGAGCGTCCCGACGAACCGATCGAGATCGACGACCCGGGGACACAGGCCCGGGCCCGGAACCCAGCGCGTGCCGCGGCGTTCGAGCACCAGAGCCTCGACCGGCTCGCCGAATACCGGGGTCGCCACCCCTGGGTCGGTCGCACCCCGCCAGTCCGCGACGATGTGCACCTGCAGACGCCGGCCGTCGAGGCGGCGCACCCGCACCGATGAGGCCGTCACCGAGACGGCGACGACGGTGGTCGGAAAGTCGCCGCCGATACCCACCTGGATGACGTCGTCGACGAGCGGAACCGTCAGACAGATCGTTCCGGGTCTGAGATGGTCCAGATCCGGTGCCTGCAGGGACGACGAGCACTCACGCATACCGTTAATGATTATCATTTTCATTGCCGGCATTCAACGGCACGAGCAATGGCGCAGGTCAGCGAGCTAAGCGGTCAGCGACGAGCACCGCCGCCACCGACTTCGGCCGCCAGCGGCGGCGGTAGCGGGGTCGTCGGCGTTGGCGCCGCCGTCGCCGGAGCCGGGGCCGCGCCCGGAGACTTCGGCGAGTCCGCGGCAGCGGGCGCTCCCGGGCGGTGGAAGTCGATCATCGCCTCCTCGCGGATCACCTTCTCCCCCACGCTGAGCACGAGCGATTTCGCGGTCACCAGGTATTCGATCCCGGCGTTCTCCACGCGGAAGGCACCGTCGTCGTTGCGCGTGGCGGGCACGATCAACTTGGCACCGTCGCGCAACCGCACACCGCGGTACTCGTACTTGCCGCCCGGCACCGAACAGATCGCCACCCGTGAGGCGTCGGTGCTGCCGAACAGCACGGTCGCGTCCGTACTGGCGCACCGCGCCGTGGAATCGACATATCCCCGGGCATCACTGGCCGGGGCAGCCCAGGCCGACGGAATCCCTACCGCGAGCAACGAAATACCCGCCGTCACCGCAGCGGTGATACAGCGACGCGGGGACCAGGTTCCAGACATCGGTTACCACTGAACCACGGCTTTGCTGCTTACACGACCGTCAACCCCGAGAGACCACCGAATCGTTAGGTCCCCGCAACACAGTCGACCGCTCGCCCGCCGTGAACACGATCGGGATCCGGCGGTAGCCACGCGTCACGGAGTTGCCGTGGAACACCGCGGTGTCCTCGGGATCCAACGCGAGATCGGGCATCCGGGCGAGCACCCGCTCGAGTCCGACGGCGAACTCCAGGCGCGCCAGATTCGAGCCGAGGCACCGGTGCACACCTGCCCCGAAGCCGAGGTGCCGGTTCGCCGAGCGGTCCAGCACACAGCGATCCGGATCGGGGAACTGCGCGGCATCCCGGTTGGCCGCCGCGTAGTTGATCAGAACCGAGTCGCCAGGGCAGAACCGCTGCCCGCTCAACTCGGCGTCCTTGGCCACCGTGCGGGGCAGGCTGTGGATCGACCCGGCGAAGCGGATGAACTCCTCGACCGCCCTGGGCAGGATCTCGGGCTCGGCGATCAGCCGGTCGCGCTCGCTGGGGTGGGTGGCCAGGTAGTGGAATGCGAAAGACATTGCGCTGGCCGTGGTTTCCAGCCCGGCCTGTACCAGCAGAATCGCATTGGCGACGATGTCGTTGAACGGCAACGGTTCTCCGTCGATCTCGGCATGCAGTAGCACGTCGATCATGTCGTCGCGGGCAGGTGCGGTGGTCCGGGCCGACACCGCGTCGTGCAGATGCTGATACAACCCGCCCCAGGCCAGCATGCGAGCCTGCTCGGTGCCGCCGTTGAGCGCGGTGTCGACCAGCTCGATGCACAACGGGACGTCGCCGACAGGCATGCCGAGCAGGTACTTGAAGAACACGATGCCGGGCTGCTGCCAGGCGACCTGAGCCAGATCCCCCGCGCCGTGCTCGATGAAAGCATCGATCAGCTGGTCGGTTTCGGCCCGGATCTGCGGTGCCAGCGCCTTCATCCGGGCCGGAGAGAAGTACGGGTTGAGCACCTTCCGGAACTTCTGCTGTCGTGGCGGGTCGAGGGTGATCACCAGATCGCCGCCGGCCTGAAGGGCACCCTCGGGTGTCGGGTTGCTGGAGAAATGCTGCCAGTCCTGCGCGATCTGATAGCACTCGTCATAACCCACCGCGACCCAGGCGCCGTCGGTCGGGAAGAACGGTGACTCGGTGCGTGCGATCGGCGCCTGCCGGCGCATCACCGAATACACCTCGTAGAGCAGGTCGTGGTCGTTGAAGTCCTCGTGGCGCAGATCCCAGTTGCGGGCATGCTCTTCAGGCGATTTGGGCACGGCCGGTCCCTACCTGGGCTGCTGTTCTTGGGCCTGGCGGGCCAGGCGTTCCTCGTGACGGCGCACCAGTTCCCGGAAGCCCAACCGGTCGTACTTCGGGGTCGGCTGGATACCCCACTCGTCGCGGGCGGTGTCCTTACCCTCCGCCCCCTCCGGAGGACCGAACATCGGGTAGGGGTGCTTGCACTCGAGCGTGTCGTCGGAGTACCGCACCTTGAGCAGTTCGCTGCAGATCTCGGTCATGCTCAGCGTCGGGTAGCCGTAGTAGACGGCCATGAACGGCAACGTGAACGCGCCTTCGACGACCAGGGCGACCAGGCACACCAGCACGGCCCGCTTGATCCATTTGTGCATGTTCGCGTAGTACGGGGTGGTGCCCGGCGGTAGATCCTGGGCCGGGGTCTGTTCTGTTTCTGTGCTTTCTGCGGGGCTCGACACCATGCGCTCCTTTCGAAGTTGTTCAGTCGGAAAAGATTTCGCGGTTGACCGTGTGTAGGTACGGGATCGCCAGGAACGGGGTGATGTAGAAGATGTCGTAGAGCCACCAGCCGATCACCGGGAAGATCACCCCGGCGTAGCGGACATCGGCGAACATCGTCATGTTGAAGACGTAGACGCACCAGATGAGCACGCCCATCCAGCAGGTGACGACCATCCACTGGTGGCCCCAGCGCTTCATCTGGAGGAATCCGATGGCGGCGGCGCAGCGCATCGCGAAGACCGTGACGATCATGCCGAATACCATCGACTTCTCACCCGGCCCGGCCGAACCGCCGACCCACAGTTCGTTGTAGTGCCAGAAGTAGCCGGCGTCGAACATGTTGCCCCAGCCGACCATCAGCACGCGGTTGATCAGGGTGTGGTTGGCCACCAGGTCCAGGGCCCAGCCCAGGCTGTTGAGTGCGCCGTCGATCAGTACCAGGTAGCCGATCAGCGTGACGATCATCGGCCGTACCGACAATCCGTCGCGCTGGGCCTGGCGCTGCAGCCAAACCCCGCGCATGAAGATCGGGAAGCCGATCAGCCCGGGAATCCACATGCCCATCAGCAGCGCCCCGACGATCATCCACTTGTCGGCCCGGCGCTGAGCCAGCCGGGACTGCTCGTGATGATCTTCGAGCGACACCGAATCCGATTGGGCCAACGGCAGGTTCACAGGTCCCACCAGCCCCGGGCGAACGACATGTACAGCTGGATGCAGAACATCGCGAACAGGTAGCCGTAGATGACCACCTGCAGAACGATCAACGCCCGCTTCCGCTTTCGCTCCTGTTCGTTCATCAGACTTCCTTTCCTCGGTTCCGGGTGGTGCCGTCGAGCAGCCCTGCCGCCGCGACCTCGCGCAGCCCGTCGTTGATCGCGCCGTCGGTGCTCAGCGGTGCAAGCACGCAGGCCTGCGCGGCATCCAGTTCGGTGGCGCCTTCGGCAACCAGCTGCGCCGCGGTGACCAGCACCCGCGTCGATGGCGGCTCGAAATGGAAGGCGGCGTCCGCGCTGCGGATCGCCGTCGCACAGGCCACCAGGCGCTGCGCGGTGTCGCGGCCCACGCCGGTCTCTGCCACGATCACCTCGGCCTCGCGATCGGGCGGCAGGTAGGTCATCGGCAGCGTGGCAAACCGTTGCCGGAAGGACGGTTTCAGCTCCTTGAGCGAGCTGCGATAGGCCGGGTTGTAGGAGCACACCAGCATGAAGGTCTCCGGTGCCCGCACCACCTCCCCGGCCCGGTCGAGGTAGAGCGCACGACGGTGGTCGGTGAGCGAATGCAGGATGGCCAGCGAATCGTGGCGGGCCTCGACCACCTCGTCGAGATAGCAGATGGCGCCGGACTTGACCGCCCGGGTCAGCGGCCCGTCGGTCCACACCACATCGCCTCCGGTGACCATGAACCGGCCCACCAGATCCGAGCTGGTGAGGTCGTCGTGGCAGCTGATCGTCACCACCGGGCGCTGCAACAACGAGCCCATGTGCTCGACCAGCCGGGTCTTGCCGCAGCCGGTCGGCCCGGTCAGCATCACCGGGATCCGGCGGGCGTACGCCTGCTCGAACAGCTGAATCTCGTTGGCGTTGGAGTAATAGACATCTGTGTTCACGGTGTTCCTTCCGTCCTCAGGCCGAAACCAGCTCGCGGTGCACGTGTGCCAGGACGCGCGGCAGCTCCTCCACCCGGCGGATCCGCTGGGATCGCCGCGGCCCGAACACCTCGGGCAACGGGTCGACGCGGGTCGGCCCGACGCCGACGTAGTACACGGCGACACCGGCGTCGTTGGCCTCCTCGACCGCATGCGCGGTATCCGCCCAGGCGTAGCGACCCTCATAGCCCTCATCGGAGATCAGACCGTCGCCGATGACGATGAGCAGCCGCCGCTCCGAGGGTTGGGCCAACAGGCGACTTGTCAGATGTCGCAGGGGCGCGCCCAGTCGGGTGTATCCCCCGGTGACCAGGCCGGCCGCACTCGGCGGGACGAACCGCCGGTCCTCGAAGTCCTTGAGGCACTGCACTTCCACCCGGTGCCGGGTGTTCCCGGTGAACACGAAGATGCCGTGGCGTTCGCGGGCCTGCGTCATCGCCCGCGACAGAGCATCGGCGCAGGCCAGCTCGAGCCGGAAGATCCGGCCGCCGTGCACCCCCAGCGACGAGCTCCCGTCCAACAGCAACGCCGTGGACACGTCCCGGTTGCTGGGCAAGAGCTCCCTGAACACCCGGGGTTCGCCCGCCTCACCGGTGGCCAGGTCGATGTGGTGGCGCACATAGGAATCCACGTCCAGATCGGATCCGTCTTCCAGGCCGCCGGTCATCGCGCGGTGGGTGTGTTCGGCGAACCATGCCCGCAGATCGGCCGATGCCGGCGCCGGCTGGCCGCCGCACGGCGGCTTCGGATGCTCGACGACGGCGACGTGATCACGCAGGAAGCTGTCGGTCCACGCGTTCCATTCCGGGTAGGGGATCCCGGGGCGGTGCTGCGGGGTGACGTCGAGGTCGTTGTCCTGAGGTCGGCTCGGCGGCGGAAGGTTGGGGTTGCGCACCCCGCCGTCTCCGCCGACCGGTACGGAATAGGGCCTGGGCATGCGCTTTTGGGTACTGGTCCACGGCATCCGGCCGAACCTGCGGCGCAGCCCGTCGGCCAGGCCGGCTGGCGCGGTGTGGGCCACGGGCAGCCGGCCCAGCAGCGGATCGACGTCGAGGGACCTGTTGCTGCGCGCGAGTTCAACCGCCTGCTGCAGCATCTCAGTGGCCGGTGTATCGCCATCGGTGTGCGCCAGTTCCGGTAGTAGTCTTCGGATTTCGCCGACCAGGCCGGGCCACCGGGCGGTGACCCAACCCAACGCGACCCCGGCCTCCACCACGCTGAGGGCACGCAGCTCCCGGCCGGACAGCTCACCCAGCCGGTACTCCAGGAGTCGCTCCTTCGACGGTGCGCACTGCAGCGCCACCCCGCAGGTCAACGAGCGTCGGGTCCAGCCGGGCACCCCGGCCGGGTAGGGCACGAGCACGAGGTCGAGCACCGCGGTCAACCCGAAACCACGCTGCTCGCCGGTGACCAGCCGCGCCCCGCCGCGCCGCCCGCCGCTCAGCGCGACGGCGGTCAGTGCACAGCTGCGTTCGACGGCGATCGCGTCGTGATCGGCCATCGAAGTCAGAAGGTTCCGATGTTGGAGAACATCCAGTACCAGAACCAGATGATCAGGGCGGTGCCGCCCCACGCGCCGATGTAGCGGCAGATTTCCCAGAACATGCGCTCTCCTTCGCGGTCACATTTCTGACTTGAGTCAATATTGGAAGGCCTCAATCGGTGAAGATCTCCCGGTTGACCGTGTGTAGGTACGGGATCGCCAGGAACGGGGTGATGTAGAAGATGTCGTAGAGCCACCAGCCGATCACCGGGAAGATCACCCCGGCGTAGCGGACGTCGGCGAACATCGTCATGTTGAAGACATAGCCGCACCAGATCACCACGCCCATCCAGCAGGTGACGATCATCCACTGCTGTCCCCAGCGCTTCATCTGCAGGAACCCGATGCCGGCGGCGATGCGCATGGTGAACACCGTGAGGATGAGGGCGACCTCCCAGGCCTTCTCCCCCGGACCACCCGCACCGCCCACCCAGAGCTCGTTGAAATGCCAGAAGTAGCCGGCGTCAAACATGTTGCCCCAGCCGGTCAAAAGGACCCTGGCCAGCAAGGAATGGTTGCCGATCAGGTCCAGCGACCAACCCATCGCGTTGATCGCCGCATCGATGATGACGAGGTAGCCGAGCAGCGTGACCATCATCGGCCGCACCGACAAACCGTCCCGCTGGGCCTGCCGGAGCAACCACACGCCGCGCAGGAAGACCGGCAGCCCGAAGATGCCGAGGACCGCGCTGCCGATCAGTAGCGATCCGGCGATCAGCCACTTGTCCGCGCGG
The DNA here is from genome assembly GCF_048282715.1 of Mycobacterium sp. 134. Lineage (NCBI taxonomy): Bacteria > Bacillati > Actinomycetota > Actinomycetes > Mycobacteriales > Mycobacteriaceae > Mycobacterium > Mycobacterium sp. 134. The sequence goes on along the minus strand of NZ_JBLVUN010000008.1, from coordinate 87,391 downwards.
CGCTGAGCGAGCCGGGACCGCTCGTCGTGGTCGTCGATCGACTGCGCGCGCACACCTGCCGCGACCGTGCGGCGCGGTCTGATGGTCGGCAGATTCAAGGGTCCTCCTGTTAGCCGGTCCCGAACTGTTGACTGACTATAGTCAACGATTCGCCGGCTGGACAGGGACCCCGGCGGCCTAGGGGGACAGGCTCCGCATGGTTCTGACCACGTAGTCGTCCAGCAGGGCGTCGCGGGTCGGCCAATCGTTGGTGGTGATCAGCAGCGCATAGAAACCGAGCAGGAAGAACACCGCGCTGTTCCACGGGTTGACGTCGGCGGCGACCTCACCCTGCTGCTGGGCCAGCTCGATCTCGCGGGCCACCCCGGAGATCACCGGGTGCTCCTGGCTGTCCGGGGCAGGCGGCCGGGTCTGTGAGAAATGCAGGGCCAGAAAGTCTTTGAACAACACCCCGCCCAGCCTGCGCTCCAGCCCGACCACCAGCCGCATGGCCTCGCGCAGCCCTTCCTCCAGGCTGTGCGGCTTCTTGAGGAACTGGGTGTACTGCTTGGCGATCCGCTCCTCCTCGCGCTGCTCCAGTTCCAGGAGCACGTGCTCCTTGGTGGGGAAATGGAAGAAGAACGTGCCGTGTGCGACGCCGGCGGCGGTCACGATCGCGCCCACGTCCGCTTCGGCCATCCCCGCGCGCTTGAACTCCGCGATCGCCGCACCCATCAACCGCTCACGCGTCTGCAGGCGCTTCGCCTCACGCGCAGACAACCCGTCTGCCACAGCTATTCCGTTCTTTCGCTCGGATCCGACTCCCCGAATCTAGCCCCTGGCCGCATCCCGCAGGATCTGTTGCAGCCGGTCCAGCGGATCGCCGGCCTGGGGGTCGAGCCGATTCCGAGGCGGCGTGGTCGTCGCCCCGGCCTGCCCCGGCGGCGGGGCCTGCGATGCCGGCGGCGGGGATGAAGCGTTCGGCGGCGGGACGGCGCCGGCCCCGTCGATCTTGCTGTTCAGCCGCGCCGGCGCATCGTTGCGCACAGTGCGCCGATCCGGATCGGGGTCGGCGTTGCCGGCGAAGCACCCGCCGGGCGCCCGGTCCACCACATCCCGCGCGGCGAGGTAATGGGTCAGTGCCATCCGGCTGTCGGACGCCGCGCTCGCACGGTCGCCGAGGGCCTCCCGGACCAGTTCCAGATTCACCCTGGCCGAACATGATTCAGCCGTGTCGAGCCGCTCCACCGCCGCGGTGAAGTTCCGATCCGCGTCGGTCAGCCGGTCCTCCAGAACCGCCAGCGTGCCCGCGGCGAACTCCGCCTTGCCGGGTTGGACGACGTCCAGCACCTGCAGCCGCGCGACCTCACCCGCCAGTGCCTCGGTGTCACGGTCGGTGAAACTGGCGGCTGCCGAATTGCCGATCACCACGACCGACAGCAGTTTGACGACGGCGATGACCAGCAGCAGCGCCACCGGGGCCGAGTACACCAGAAGCCGACGACGGACCGTGCTCATGACCGCGGCTCCACGTCGATCGGTTGGGTGCGACGGAACTCGCGCAGCACCAGATACAGCTCGACCAGGATGAGCAGGGCCGCCACCCCGGCGAAAACCCAGTACAGCTCGACAGCGGCCGCCACCGGTATGGCCGCGGGTGCCTGGCTTCGCGTGTCTTCACCGGGGAGGTCCTCATCCAGCGGTGTCGCGTCGGTGCGCGGCACGAACGGCACCCCGATCTGTTCGGCGACCCCGCGAAGTGCCTGCGCCCCGGCGTCGTCGTACCCCAGTACCGCGCCACCGTCCACGGCATTCTCGGGCAGCTGGAACTCGCGTTGCGGTGCTTGCGATTCCGGGGCGCCCGCACCGAGATAGAACACGAGGTTTCGGGCCCTCGGAAACTGCTGCACGGCACTGATCAGCTGGTAGCGCAGAACGCTGGCGGCCGCGCCGACGTTGGCATCAGGGGCATCCGCCGTCGTAGGGTGCGCATTCGTCGCCGCCACCACCGGGCGCAGGCTCCAGGTATTGGCGGACAGCGGCCAGTCCACAGCGGGCCGGTCGGCGAAACCGATCACCGCGAAGCGGGCCTGTGGGTGGCGTTCGATCAGGGCCGCGATGTCGTCCCGTGCCACCGAGATCCGGGAACGGCCGTCGCGATCCTGCCCCGACATGTCCGGCGAACGGTCAAGGATCACAAAGATGTTGGGGTCGCGGTCGCCCGCCGGCCGGGGCACGAGGTCATCGGTCCTGCCGACGACGGGACCGAGGGCGGCCACGAGCAGCAGCAATCCCGCCGTGGTGAGTGATGACCACCGCCAGACCACCGGCCAGCCGCCGCCTTGCGCCCGGACCCGCCCGAAGGTGATGGCACGAGCGACGCCGAGCGCCACCGCGAACGCCGCGACGAGCAATGGCGGAAGGACCGGTTCGAGCCTCATCGCCGCATCACCACCGGCCACCACCACAGCACTGCCACCGCCAGCAATGCCAGCAACACGGGAATCCCTGGAGCTTCGGCGGATCGGACGTCGGCGGTCTCGCCGGTCGGCCCCGCCGGCGGTGGGTGATCCCGGATCTCCGCCAGATGCGCGGCCACGTCGGCCGAATCAGGAAACCACCGCCCGCCGGTGCTTCGGGTCAGGTCCGCCGCAATCCCGTCACCGGGGCCGGGCGTGATGGCGTTGACCTGGACACCTGCCGTCACCGCCAGGTCGCGCAGCCGGTCCGGACCGAACAACGGTGCGACTTCACCGGGGCGGGGCAGGGATTCGGGTCCGACGTAGATCACCGACCGTCGTTGTGCGGACCGTTCCGAGAACGACGGGAATCCGGTGAGACACATGGCCAGCACGTCCTCGACGCTGGCTGCGTAATCGACGTAGGACACCGGTGCGACGAACGGCCGGGCACCTTCCTGCCGGCCGAATGCGGCGAATTGCGCTGCGGCGTACTGGTAGTCACGGGTGAGCGGGATGACCCGGCGGTTGGCCGAGGTCAGCCCGACCCGTTCGGTGCCGAAGGAGCCGACCCGATCGGCGAAGTACTGCAGTGTGGCGCTGACCGCGGGATCGGTCAGCGGTCCGCCGACGCACACCATGATGTCCTCCGGGGTCGCGACGTGGGTGGCGCGATTCCACGACGGAAGGCCGGTGGGGCGTGCCGCGACCAGAGCGGACGCCGCGAAGGCGACGGTCAGCATGACCATGGCGGCCACGGCCGCCATGGTCCGTCGCCGCGCTGCCCGTGCATACTCGGGCAGCCGGGTGAGCCTGCCGGTATTGGCCAGCGGCGTAAATTCGTCCTGGTCGGCCGACTGCTTCAGCAGTAGGGCCGACGCCACGCACCCGGCGAGTGCGAGGCAGCCGGCGATCGCCACCGCCCACCAGATCAGGTCCATCCGCGGATCAACTCCTCTGCGGTGGCGCTGGCCGTGGCGGCGTCGAGTGCCGACCGGTGATTGAACTGAATATCGGTGAGCTCGGCCAGAATCGGTGCGGCTCGCGCGGCGGCACTGTCCGCGATGGCATCGACCTGCATGTACTGGGCCTGCACCCCGGTCGCGGCGTGCAGGAAGCTGCGAACTTCGCCGCTCAGTGCCGCACCTGCCCCCGCTGCCGTGAGATCGCCGTCCCGATAACGGTTTCCGATGGCGCGGACGGCGCGGGCAGACCGTCGCCGCAGCAGTTCGGCCCGTGCGGCGCCGAGGAGGGGCAGCTCCCGCACCGGGCGTCGCCGCGAGGTCAGCACGAACACGGCCGTGTACCAGGCACACAGCAGCACGATCAGGCCGATCGCGGTCCACAGCCACAGCGGCGAGTAGGGCGTCGGGCCGATCACGTGGCGCAGCAGATCATCCGGCACGGGCGTACACCCCGGTCATCGCGGTCAATGCCGCCCTGATCCGAACGCTCCCGGTGACCCGCGCGTGCGGTATCCGCTGCAGGGTCAGGAATTCGGAAAGTCGTTCGCGCCGTTGCGCTTCCGCGTGCCGGTAGGCCTCGACGACATCGGGGTCCAGCCCGGTCAGGATCGGCCGGCCGTCGGCGACCTCGTAGCTACGGCCGCTGTCCCGGTGCGCGCTCACCGCGGGCATATCGCTGAGCAGGGCCCACAACACGTCGTGACGGGCGGTCAGGGACCCGAGCACCTCGGCCAACTCGTCGCTGACCTCGGGCTCGTCGGAGACCACGAAGATCAACAGCCGGTGCCGGTAGTGCCGGGCGACCCACTCGAGCTGAACCCGGATGTCACTCGGGCCGGGTCGGTCGGTGGTGTGGTGGTCGTACCGGTGCAGCATGCTTTCGATGTGGGTCTCGCCACGGCGCAGCCGGATGTCCACATTGCCGCGGTGATCGCCGAGCACCATGGCGATCTCGTCGGACCGGGGCAGCGTCATCAAGCCGATCGCGCCGATGATGTGCAGTGCCACAGTTCTTTTGAACTCGCCCGACGGTGCGAGCGCGCAGCTGTTTCGTCCCGCGTCGGCGACCACGAGGACCTTGTGGTGTTTTTCGGAGACGAACCGCTTGGTCAGGGTGTGCCCGGAGCGCGCGGTGGCCTTCCAGTCGATGTCGCGGACGTCGTCACCGGGGACGTAGGGGCGCAGTTCGTCGAATTCGAGGCTGCGGGTGTGCACCAGGGCGTAGCGGCCACCTTCGAGGAGCCCGCCGACGTCGCGGCCGGCATATGCCTTGGCGGAGTCCAGGTATCTACCCATCCCGGCCTCACGGGACCTGCACCGCGCGCAGCACCGCATCGACGACGACGTCGGGGGTGATCCGGGCGGTGGCAGCTTCGAAGCCGAGGATCAGCCGGTGTCGCAGCACGCGATGGGCGAGCCGGGCGATGTCGTCGGGCACCACATGGTCGCGGCCACGCAGCACCGCCAGGGCGCGCGCCGTCCGGCAGAACGCGAGGGTGGCCCGGGGGCTGGCCCCGTACTCGATCACCCGGGCGAGATTGGCCGGGAGGTGGTGCCCGGGTTCGCGGGTGACGGCGACGAGCCGGCTGGCGTACTCGACCAGTGCGCGGTCCAGATACACCGCGCGCACGATGTCCTGGGCACGATGGACGTCGTCGATGGTGACGACTGGTGCGGCCTGGTGGCCCCGGTCGTAGAGCCCGGCGTCCATCCGGGCGGCGATCTCGACCTCGTCTTCGATCGACGGATAACCCACGATCTCCTTGAGCATGAACCGGTCGGTCTGGGCCTCCGACAGCGGATAGGTGCCTTCCTGATCGACGGGGTTCTGGGTGGCGATGACGAGAAAGGGTTCGGGGATGGGATATTCGACGCCGGCGATCGTGGTCTGGCGTTCTTCCATCGCCTCCAGCATCGCGCTCTGGGTCTTGGCGCTGGAGCGGTTGATCTCGTCGAGCAGCACGATGTTGGCGTGCACCGGGCCCAGCTGGGTGGCGAACGTGTTGCGGGCGGCCTCGTAGATCTGGGTGCCGATGATGTCGCTGGGCAACAGGTCGGGCGTGCACTGGATACGCCGGAAGCTGCCGTCGATGGACTCGGCGACCACCCGTGCCGCCGTGGTCTTGGCCAGCCCGGGGACGCTTTCGAGGAGCAGGTGCCCACCGGCGAGGAGGGCGACCAACATCGATTCGCGCAGATGGTCCTGGCCGACCACCCGGGTGGCGAATGCCGAACTCACCGCGGCCGCGATGCGCTGGGCTTCGGCGGCGTCGCGCTGGTCAACCTGCATTCGCGGTGCCGTCATGGATCCTCTCCGGTCGGTCGTCCCCTTTCCCCAGACCCAGTCGATGTACCCAGACTTCGCCGATCTCATGCCCCGCTGTCTGCGCCCGGCGTCGCGGGCACCCGCCGCGGCCACCAGAACCAGCGGCCGAGCAGCACCGCGATGGGCGGCACCACGAAGGTCCGCACCACCATGGTGTCGATCAGCAGGCCGATGCCGATCGTGGACCCCACCTGGGCGATCGTCACCACACTGGCACCGAGCATCGCGAACATGGTCAGTCCGAACACGATCCCCGCGACGGTGACGACACTGCCGGTTCCGGCGAATGCCCGGATCGTCGCGGTGCGCACGCCGGCCCGGGCCTCGTCGCGCAACCGCATCGCCAGCAGCAGGTTGTAATCCGCGCCGACGGCGACCAGGGCGATGAACGCCAGTGCGGGCACCGCCCAGTGCAGCGGCTGGCCGACCAGAAACTGCCAGATGGCGGCGCTGGCCCCGAGCGCCGATGCGTAGGAGATCGTCACGGTGGCCAACACCACGATCCCGGCGACCGGGCTGCGCAGCATGCCGGCCACGATCACGAAGATCAAGATGAGCGTGACGATCACGAGCAGGGCGAAGTCGTGTTGCACATACTCGATGAGTTCCGCGGTCGCGGTTCCGACTCCCGTGAGGTCGACGACGCCGCTGACCGCCAGCGGGGTGTCCTTGAGTGCCTCGGCGGCGGCGATGCGGATCTCGGCAGACCGGTCCGCGCCGTCACGCCCCCAGGATTCGCCGTCACCGTAGACCAGCAGCCTGGTCGCGTGGCCGTCGGGAGAGAACATCATGTCCATCACCCGGCGGTACTCGGGATCGTCGAAAGTTCTTGGGGGCAGATAGAACCCGCCTTCGGAACTGCCGTCGAAGTCGGTACTCAGCTGTGACAGGTAGCCGGTCATCTGTTGCATCTGTGGCCCGACGCTGCCCAGGCTGGAGCGCAGGGTGGCGGTGAGACCGCGTAGTTGGGTCAGCGCCGTGCGCATCGTCGCCACGCCCTTGGCCGCCCCGCCGAGTGAGTTGGTGGCGCTGGCCGCGCCCTCCTCGAGCGCGCCCGCCCCGCCGGCGAGGGTGCCCGTCGCGCTGACCGCGTCATCGAGGGGTGTGACGATTTTCTGTACCGCCGCGCAGATCGGGTTGGCCGCACAGTCGGGGTTGCCGTTGACGAATTGGCGCAGCGGATCCGCGTAGCCGGACACCGACTGCAGGTTGCCCTGCAACCCGGTCATACCCGCACCGATGTCCTGCGAGCCGGCCCCGACCCGGTTCAGGCCGTCGACGGCACCGGTCAACCCGCGTTGCATACCGTCGAGAGCGGCGTCGAGTTGACCGATGGTTGCCGTGACGGTGTCCACGGAGTTCATCCCGTTGAGCGCCGATTGTGCTGTGCCGTCGAGTTGTTCACCGATCTGGCCGGCCTGGTAGGTCAGCGTGCCCTGGCGCACCGGGGTCCCGGCAGGGCGACTGGCCGATTGCACGGTGCGCACCCCCCGCACCTCAAGGATCTTCCTGGTGACGCGCTCGATCGTGATCAGGCCGCCCGGGGTCCGCAGGTCCCGGTCGGCCTGGATCGAGACGATCTCGGGCAACAGCCGGTTGTCCGGGAATCGGCCATGGACGGCCTGATATCCGCGACTGGAATCGGTGCTCGCCGGCTGTGCGGACAGCTCGGCGAAGCTGACCTTGGCACCGAGCAGCGGCACCGTGCAGACGATCAGCGCGCCCGCGGCCACCACCAGGATCGGCCCCGGCCACCGGGCAACGGCCGTGCCGATCTTGCGCCACCGGCGGCTGATCCGGGCCGCCCGCGGCTCGACCCAACCGCGCCTGCTGAACAAACCGATCAGAGCCGGCGTCAACGTCAGAGCACCCAGCATCGCCGCGAGAACGCCTATCCCACTGGGTATCCCGGCACTGCGCAGGAAGTTCACCTTGGCGAAGGTCAGGCAGAACAGTGCAGTGGCGATGGTCGCGGACGACCCGGCGATCACCGGCGCAACCCGGCGGTAGGCGTCGGTCAAGGCATCCGGCGGCGCCATGCCCGCGCGCCGGTTCTCGTGGTAGCGGCCGAGCAGGAAGATGCCGTAGTCGGTCCCGGCGCCCAGCACCATCGCCGACATCAGTGCGACCGAGAACACCGACACCTCGATCACGCCGTGCTCACCGAGCAGCGCGACCAGCGGCCGCGCGACCGCCAGGGACAGCCCCACCGAGGCCAGCGGGACGGAGGCCGCGATCGGCGATCGGTATACGAAGAGCAGAAGTGCGGCGATCATCCCGACCGTGAGCACCGTGATTCGCGCCAATTGTGCATCCAGCGCATCGAATTCATCGACCAGGCTGGGCCCCGGTCCGGTGACGTGCGTGCGCAATCCCTCCGGCGCGCCGGCCGCGTCCACCGCCGCACGCAGTGCGGCCACGGCGTCGGTGGCGGTGCTGCTGCCCAGTTGACCGGACAGCCGTGCCATCAGATAGGACGCCTTGTGGTCCTGGCTTTCGAAGACGGCTGCGGCGGCGGGGTCGTCCCACAGGTCCATGACCGATTCGACGCCGGGGGTGTCGTCGCGCAGCCGGTCGGCCAGCGCACGGTAGTAGCCGCGGTCGGCTTCCCCCAGTGTCCGGTCGGCTTCGAGGACGACGTAGGCGATGTTGTTGCTGTCGGAGTCCCCGAACAGGGTCCCCATCCGTTGTGCGGCCTGAGTCGCGCCGGAGTCGGTCGGGAAGAAGGCCCGGGACTGTTCCTTCACAACGTGTTCGAGCTGGGGTACCGCGATGTTGCCGGCCCCTGCCAGCAGTATCCACGCGGCTATCAACAGGACCGCGTACCTGCTTGCCCATCGCGCAATGCTCTCCAACACCGTTCCCCGCCCGTCCATAACAATGTTATTGGCAGGTATAACATTGTTATGGCAGCATGTCCAGGACGATGTCCACCATGGGAATTCGCGAAAGCCTGATCGAGGAGAGCCTCCAGGTCCTCGAGGAGAGCGGGCCCGAAGCACTCAGTGCGCGCATGCTGGCCAAGCGGATCGGCGCCTCCACCATGGCCGTCTACACCCACTTCGACGGCATGCCCGGCCTCTACGAGGCGCTCGTCCGGGAGTCCTACGTCCGCTTCGGCGAACACCTGCGCCGGCGCCCGGACACCGACGACCCGGTGGCCGACCTACTCGCCTCCGGACTGGCCTACCGCGAGTACGCACTCACCTATCCGCAGCGCTACCGGCTGATGTTCGGCATCACCTCGCCGTCCATCACACTGCCGATCGGCCGTGACGTCACGGTCGACGGCAACCCGGCGGCCCTGTCCGAGATCAACTCGGTGTATGCGCAGATCCCCGTATTCGTACGGCGCTGCATGGACATCGGCGCCATCGACGAAGGCGATCCGGTGGTGGTCGCCGCTCAGATCTGGACCATGATGCACGGCTACGTGCTGGCCGAGATCATCGGCGTCTTCGGCTCCGAGGGGGCGGGCGTCGCCACCGTGCTCGCACCGCACATCACCAACCTCCTGGTCGGCCTGGGTGGTGACCGCGCCCGCATCCTCGAGTCTTTCCAGAGCTTGGACCCGCCGTCGACGCCGCACCCGCCCGCGGCGGACGCCGCGAAGGCGGCCCGGCCTGGCCGGCGGGCCCGCCCGGCTCAGTCCTGAGCCCTACTTCCAGGCGAACACCGGCTGTTCGAGTTCGTCCACCGGATCGGCGCGCCCCTCCAGGGCCAGCCACCGCAGCTGCAGCAGCACCGCGCCGGTCGGTGCGTGGATCAGGTCGTTGCCCAACGGAATCTGCACCACCGGGCGCGGGCTCTCGGGAATCGTGACGAACCGCGGCGAATCCTCGCGCTGCAGTTGATGCAGCCCCACCCGGTATGCCGCCACCACCTCGTCGGGCGAGGGGCGCAGATCCAGCCGTCCGCCGCCCCAGATCACCACCGGCGTGATGACGTATCCCGACCGGGTCGGATAGTCGTCGAGCAGGCCCAGCACCGCCGAGTCGGGCAGGTCGACCCCGACCTCCTCGTCGAGTTCGCGCAGCGCGGCCTCGATCGCCGATTCACCGGGGTCCAGCCGGCCACCGGGTAGCGCCCACTGTGCGGCGTGAGACGAGAGTCGAGAAGTCCTGCGGCACAACAGGAAAGCTGCCCCGCCGGAGACATCGACCATGCGTCCGTCGAGTCCGGGCTCCGGCATCGGCCGACCGTCTATCCATTCGTCGACCGGAGCCGGATCCACCCGGTCCTCGCCGAGTTCGGAGTCGACCAGGACCACCGCGACGGCCGCGTGCCGCTTGCTCGGGTCGGTCACGGCGCGGCGCTCGTGGCCCGCCAGATGCGCCCCGATGCGGTCCCGCAGGGCTTCGTCATAGGCGATCGTCACCGTTCGACCATATGCGGGACACAGACGACGCAACCGGCGAGGTCACGCCCGCTTACTGGTCCGGCTTGCGGGTCTGCTGATACAGCGTGAGCTTCCACACTCCGTCGACCCGGTGATAGACGCTGGACATGGCACCGACGAACGCGGGCTCATCCCCGTCGCGGTAGGCCGTGCCTGTGTAGACCAGGGCCGCGTTGTCGTCGTCGAGCGCGATAAGCCGAACTCCACTGATCTCATAGGCACGCCACGGCGGGGATTGCGCCAGCGCGCTGACGACGGTGTTCCGGTCCATCACCATGCCGTTGGCGAGAACCATGACGGCGTCGGGCAGCATCAGTTCGCCGTAGAAATCAGCGCCGGACGACTCGCACAGCGAGTCCCACCCTGCCCGTTCGATGTGCAGAAGTTCGTCGAGTACTGGACTGGTCACCGCATTCGGGTACCCACTGCGCGAGCTCGCCATGTCTGGGCGCCGCTGTTAAAACAGTGGTAGAAGTGATAACTGGGGATAGCGGTTCATCCGGTATCGGACAGGTCCACGTCGAGGAGAGGCATGCCTTTCGGCAGGTGGGCCCGGCGCGCGGGCAGCCGGGCCGGAGTTGCAGCGGCAGGTGCCGCCGCCGCGGTGTGCCCGATCGCAGCTCCCCTGTCTTCGGCCGCGCCGAAGTGTCCCGACATCGAGGTCGTGTTCGCGCGCGGCACCGACGAACCCGCCGGTATCGGAAATGTCGGCAAGGCGTTCGTCGACACGCTGCGCCCCATGGTCAAAGGCTCGACTGTCGACACCTACGCGGTGGAGTACCCCGCGTCGTGGGATTTCATGAAGGCCGCCGCCGGGGCCACCGACATGAGCAAGCGCATCCAGGCCACAGCGGCGCGCTGCCCCAAGACCAAGATCGTGATGGGCGGTTACTCACAGGGCGCGGCGGTGGTCGACGTCGTGGCCACCTCCCCCGTCGCCGGCCTCGGCTACAGCGCGCCACTGCCTGCCGCGGTCGTCCCGCGCGTCGCCTCTGTCGTGGTCTTCGGCAACCCGTCGGCGCGCCTCGGCCAGCCGCTGACACGGATGAGCCCGGACTTCGGCGCCAGGACCGCGGACCTGTGCAACACCAACGACCCCATCTGTTCGCTCGGCCAGGACTGGAACGCGCACATCACCTACCCGAAATCGGGCCTGATCAAGCTCGCCGCGCAATGGGTCACGCGTCACGTCCAGCCGCCGCCTCCAGCGCCCGCTGCTCGACGCTGAGCACCGGATAGAGCCGGTGGGTCCCGGGGAGACCCTTCAGTTCCACTTCGCGGGCCGCACCCAGGACGATGTCATCGAGGTGCCTGACCGCCTCCCCGACCGGTTCGCTGACCAGGATCTCGCCGCCGTCGGCCTGACCGGCGACCCGGGCCGCCATCGCGACGTCGAGGCCGAACAGGTCGTCACCACGGCGCACCGACGTCCCCATGTGCACTCCGATCCGCACCCGGATCGCCTGCCACCGCTGGGGATTCTCCGCAAGCGCGCTCTGCACGTCCGTGGCGAACCGCACCGCGTTCTCCGGGTCGGCGAACGCGATCATGAACCCGTCGCCCTGGGTCTTGACCACGTGACCGCCGTGCTTGTCGACGCGCGCCTGGACGAGCTTGTTGTGCTTCTCCAGTAGCTTCACCCAGGCCCGGTCACCCATCGCGGCGTTGTACTCGGTCGAGCCCTCGATGTCGGAGAAGACGATGACGACGCGGCCGTCCGCGGTCAGCCGGGCCAGATCCGGCCGTTCCACCTGGGCCCATCCGGCCAGGTCCTCGATCGAGTTGCGGACCGTTGCGCCCAGCCCTTTGTTGATCAGCATGTCCGCGGTCTGAAACACCGTCTTGATGGCCAACGGTGCCACACCCCGACGACGCTTCCGCCTGCGGTCATCGTCCTCGAGTTTCATTCGCTCGATCTCACGCCTGGCGTTCGTGAGCTGCCGGCGGCTCACGATGAACAGCACCAGGAACGTGACGAACGCCGCGAACAGCACGACGACCACCACCAACAGAACGGATTCAAGGGTGGTCGGCATCTGCACCCGCTGATTATCGCCGGATGTCACATTCCGTCGAATCGCGGTGTCTTGAGGGTGTAGTCACCATCAACTAGGAGTGCACCATGGATGCTCGTTTGAACCTGTTCGAGAACCCGACCGCCGTCAAGATGCTGAAGTACGTCACCTCGGCGGGCAAGGTGATCACGGACTCGGCGCTCCCGGACACCACGCACCAGCTGGTGGCGCTGCGCGCCAGCCAGATCAACGGCTGCGGCTTCTGCACCGACATGCACACCAAGGACGCCGCGGCCGCCGGGGAGACCCAGCAGCGCCTGCACCTGGTCGCGGCCTGGCGCGAGGCCACCGTGTTCACCGAGGCCGAACGCGCGGCGCTGGAGCTGACCGAGCAGGGCACGCGGATCGCCGACGCGGCGGGCGGGGTCAGTGACGAGGTGTGGGCGAATGCGGTCAAGCACTACGACGAGAATCAACTGGCCGCGCTCGTCTGCCTGATCGCCTTCATGAACACCGTCAACCGCTTGAACGTGATCGTTCAGATGCCCGCCGGCGACTACCAGCCAGGGCAGTTCGGATAACCGCGGTCGACCGGGACGATCGTCAGCAGGGGTGAACTGGCACGCTGGTCATCAATATGACCACTCCCCTGCTCGACGATCCGAACGACCTCTCGGCACTGCACGCCAAGGCCGACGACGCCGACACTCTGTTCACCGACTTCGCCGGCTGGGCCGAGGCCAACGGAACCACGCTCTACCCCGCGCAGGAGGAGGCGCTGATCGAACTGGTCAGCGGAGCGAACGTGATCCTCGCGACGCCGACCGGATCCGGTAAGTCGCTGGTGGCCACCGGGGCGATCTATGCAGCGCTCGCCGCAGACCGCGTCAGTTTCTACACCGCCCCGATCAAGGCGCTGGTCAGTGAGAAGTTCTTCGCGCTGTGCGATGTGTTCGGGGCCGACAACGTCGGCATGCTCACCGGGGACGCCTCGGTGAACGCCGACGCCCCGATCATCGCCTGCACGGCCGAGATCCTGGCCAACCTGGCGCTGCGGGAAGGCGCCGACGCGGACATCGGCCTGGTGGTGATGGACGAGTTCCACTTCTACGGCGACCCGGACCGCGGCTGGGCGTGGCAGGTGCCGCTGCTCGAACTGCCCAGGGCCCAGTTCCTGCTGATGTCGGCGACGCTGGGCGACGTCACGTTCCTGCGTGAGGATCTCACCCGCCGCACCGGACGTCCGACCGCGCTGGTCGCGGGGGCGGAAAGGCCGGTGCCACTGTTCTTCTCGTACGCCACCACGCCGATGCACGAAACCATCGCCGATCTGCTCGACACCAAACAGGCACCGATCTACGTCGTGCACTTCACCCAGGCCTCCGCACTCGAGCGGGCCCAGGCGTTGATGAGCGTCAACGTCTGCACCAAGGAGGAGAAGGCCGCGATCGCCGAGATGATCGGCGGATTCCGTTTCTCGACGACCTTCGGGACCACACTGTCGCGACTGGTGCGGCATGGCATCGGCGTCCACCACGCCGGCATGCTGCCCAAGTACCGGCGGCTGGTGGAACAACTGGCCCAGGCCGGGCTGCTCAAGGTGATCTGCGGCACCGACACCCTCGGGGTCGGCATCAATGTCCCGATCCGCACCGTGGTGTTCTCCGCCCTGTCCAAGTACGACGGCACCCGCATGCGGTTGCTCAACGCCCGCGAGTTCCATCAGATCGCCGGGCGGCGGCGCGCGGGATACGACACCGCGGGCACCGTGGTGGTGCAGGCACCCGACCACGAGGTGGAGAACCTCAAGCAGTTCGCCAAGGTGGCCGACGACCCCAAGAAGCGTCGAAAGCTGGTGCGGCGCAAGGCACCTGAGGGCATGGTACCGTGGGGCGAGGCCACCATGAACCGGCTGATCGACGCCGCGCCCGAGGCGTTGACCAGCAACATGCGCGTGTCCACGGCGATGATCCTCGACGTGGTCGACCGCCCGGGCGACCCGTTCGTGGCAATGCGACGGCTGCTCACCGACAATCACGAACCGCGCAAGCGTCAGCTCAAGCACATCCGGGAGGCGGTCGGGATCGCCCGCTCGCTGCTGCAGGCCGGAGTCATCGAGCGCCTCGACACACCCGAACCCGATGGCCGCCGGTACCGGCTGACCGTCGACCTACCGGACGACTTCGCCCTCAACCAGCCGCTGTCCACCTTCGCGCTGGCCGCGGTCGACGTCCTGGATCCGGACTCGGAAAGCTATGCGCTGGATGTGGTTTCGGTGATCGAGGCCACCCTGGAAGACCCCCGCCAGATCCTGGCCGCCCAGCTGAACAAGGCCAGGGGCGAGGCGGTGGCGCAGATGAAGGCCGACGGGATCGAGTACGACGAACGCATCGAGCTGCTCGACGAGGTCACCTATCCCAAGCCGCTGCAGGAACTGCTGGAACACACCTATGAGGTGTACCGGCAGACCAACCCGTGGGCCGCCGACGGCCATCTGTCCCCCAAGTCGGTGGTGCGCGAGATGTGGGAGCGGGCCCTGACCTTCCGCGAGTACATCAGCGTCTACGGGCTGACCCGCTCCGAAGGCGCCGTGCTGCGCTACCTGTCCGACGCGTTCAAGGCGCTGCGCTCGGGCGTGCCGACGGCCGCCCGCACCGAGCAGCTCGCCGACATCGTCGAATGGCTCGGCGAGCTGGTGCGCCAGGTCGATTCCAGCCTGCTCGACGAGTGGGAGCAGCTGACGAGCCCGGACCAGCCTCACGATGTTCCGGTTGCGGTGCCGGCCCGGCCACGCCCGCTGACCGGCAACGAGCGGGCGTTCACCGCGATGGTCCGCAACGCTCTGTTCCGCCGGGTCGAGTTGTTCGCCCGGTCGCGCTGGGACGAGCTCGGGGCGCTCGATACGGCATCCGGCTGGACGGCGCAGCGCTGGGCCGACGCGGGCGAGGCGTACTTCGACGAGCACGCGGAGGTGGGTACCGGAGCCGACGCCCGTGGCCCGGCGTTGCTGATCTTCGACCGGCAGCCGCAGGCGTGGCGAATCCGACAGATCCTCGAAGATCCTGCCGGAGATCACGATTGGGGCTTCGACGTGGAGGTCGACCTGGCTGCCAGCGATGAGGAGGGTGCCGCGGTGCTGCGTATCGTGGACGTGGGCCGGATGGGGTGAGCGGTTGCTGACCTCGATTTTATCGCGACCCCGGGGCCTTGCGGCAAGGCCCCGGTGATGGCGCACAATCGCTGGCCGAACCAAACCACGGATAAGCGAGGTAACTGTGGGGAACGTGCCAGCTGACGAGCACGACATCGAAGTCCAGACCGAACAGACCTATGTCGACGGGCTCTACTCCCGCTTGGACGCCGAGCGCATCCGGGTACGTGACCGGTACCGCACCGCGCTGCGCGAGCACGGCGGTTCCGCGGTGGAGCGCGACGCCGAGGTGCGGGCGCTGGCCAAGGAAGCCAACCGGCTCGACGTGGCCGACAACGGCCTGTGCTTCGGGCGGCTGGAAACCCTTGCCGGAGAACATCTCTACGTCGGTCGCCTGGGCCTCTTCGACCGTGAGGACGACTACGAACCGTTGCTGCTGGACTGGCGGGCGCCGCTGGCCCGGCCGTTCTACACCGCGACCGGGGCCAACCCCGAGAACATGCGCCGGCGCCGCCAGTTCCGCACGCTGGGGCGTCGCGTGCTCGATTTCACCGACGAGGTGCTGGGCCGGCCCGCCGAGGGTGACGAAGGTGATGCCGCACTGCTGGCTGCGGTGAACGCCCCGCGCGGCGAGGGCATGCGCGACATCGTCGCGACGATCCAGGCCGAGCAGGACGAGGTCATCCGTAACGAGCACACGGGTGTGCTCGTGGTCGAGGGCGGCCCGGGCACCGGCAAGACCGTGGTGGCACTGCACCGCGTGGCCTATCTGCTCTACACCCACCGCGAGCGGATCGAACGTCACGGCGTTCTGGTCGTCGGGCCCAATGAGGCGTTCCTGGACCACATCGGCCGGGTGCTGCCCTCGCTGGGTGAATCCGATGCGGTGTTCATGACACCCGGCGACCTGGTCCCCGGTCTGCACGTCACCGCCGAAGACGCGCCCGAGGTGGCCGCGATCAAGGGCTCGCTGCAGATCCTCGACGTGCTGGCCGCCGCGGTCGCCGACCGCCAGGAGGTGCCCGCCGAGCCGATCTTCATCGAGTTGCCCGATGTCACCGTGCGCATCGATGCCGAAACCGCGCAGTGGGCCATCGAGGAGGCCCGTGAGACCGGGCTACCGCACAACGAGGCCCGCGCGACGTTCCGCGATATCGTCACCTACGTCCTGACCGAACGCGCCGTGGCCCGCATCGGCAAGGGATGGCTGAGCCGCGCGGACAAGGCGGCGTGGGAGGAGCTGCGGGCGAGTGTGGTCAGCGAACTCGACGACAACGCCGCGTTCGCCGAAGCACTCGATCGGCTGTGGCCGATCCTGACCCCGGAATCCCTGCTGGCCCCGCTGTACTCGTCACCCGATCGGCTGTCGGCGGCCGGCGCCGATCCCCGGCTGCTCCGCGCCGAGGGCAGCGCCTGGACCATCTCGGACGTGCCGTTGCTCGACGAGTTGGTCGACCTGCTGGGCCGGGACAAGGCCGCCGACGAAGCCGCGGAACGCGAACGGCGGGAGGAAGCCGCCTACGCCGCGGGGGTGCTCGACCTGATGATCGCCCGCGAGGATCTGATGGACGACGAGGATCACCTGCTGGCCAGCGACCTCATCGACGCCGAGGACCTGGCCGACCGGTTCCTCGAGCGCGACACCCGGGAACTCGCTGAACGTGCTGCGGCCGACCGGGATTGGACCTACGGTCATGTTGTGGTCGACGAAGCCCAGGAACTGTCCGAGATGGACTGGCGGATCCTGATGCGTCGTTGCCCACGCCGGTCCTTCACGGTCGTCGGCGATCTGGCCCAGCGCCGCTCGGCCGCCGGTGCCCGGTCCTGGGACCGGATGCTCGAGCCGTACGTGCCGGGCCGGTGGATCTACCGGACGCTGTCGGTGAACTACCGCACCCCGGCCGAGATCATGGCGGTTGCCGGTGCGCTGCTGGCCGAGTTCGCGCCCGGGGTCCAGCCGCCGGAGTCGGTGCGGGCGTGCGGCGTGCGGCCGTGGTCGAAGCAGCTGACCGCCGACGAAATCCCATCTGCTGTCGAGGAATTCATGCGAGATGAAGCCAACCGAGAGGGCACCTGCGTGGTGATCGGCCCGCCTGGGGTGCCCGGCGCGGTGGCCGCGTCCGAGACCAAGGGCCTTGAGTTCGACGCGGTACTCGTCGTGGAGCCCGCACACATCCTGACCGACGGCGACCGCGGCGCGGCCGAGTTGTACGTCGCACTCACCCGCGCGACACAGCGCCTCGGCGTGCTGCACACCGAACCCCTACCCGACGCTCTGAACGGACTGGCCCATGCCTGACACCACATGTGCGATCGTCGGCGGCGGGCCCGCCGGCATGATGCTCGGCCTGATCCTGGCCCGGTGCGGGGTCGCGGTGACCGTGATGGAGAAGCACGCCGACTTCCTGCGCGATTTCCGCGGGGACACCGTGCATCCGAGCACCATGCGCCTGCTCGAAGAGCTCGGGTTGTTCGGCGAGTTCGACAAGATCGACTACAGCAAGGTGGAGAAGGCCGAGATCCCGGTCGACGGTAAGCCGGTGACGCTCGTCGACTTCCGGCGGCTGCGCCAGCCGCACCCGTATGTGGCCATGGTGCCGCAGTGGGATTTCCTCGACCTGCTGGCCGACGCCGGCCGAGACGAACCCAACTTCACCCTGCTCATGCGGACCGAGGTGACCGGGCTGCTGCGCGACGGCGAGCGCATCACCGGCGTGCGTTACACCAGCCCCGACGGCGACGGCGAGCTGCGCGCCGAACTCACCGTGGGCTGTGACGGGCGCACGTCGGTGGTCCGGCGGGAGGCCGGGCTGCAGACCAAGGACTATCCGGTGCCGTTCGACGTGTGGTGGTTTCGAGTGCCGCGCACCGAGGACGGCCAGTACTCGCTCATCCCCCGCACCGGACCCGGTCGCGCGTTGATCATGATTCCTCGCGTCGGCTACTTCCAGGTGGCCTACCTGATCCCCAAGGGCAGCGACGCCGCGCTGCGGGCGCGCGGACTCGACATCTTCAAAAGCGAACTCGCCGAGCTCATTCCCGAGGCCGATCCGGATGCCCTGTCCTCCTGGGACGACGTCAAGCATCTCGACGTCCAGCTCAACCGGCTGCCCACCTGGTACCGGGACGGACTGTTGTGCATCGGTGACGCGGCGCACGCCATGTCGCCGGCCGGCGGGGTCGGCATCAACGTCGCCATCCAGGACGCCGTCGCCACCGCCCGCCTGCTGTACCAACCGCTACGCGAGCACCGGGTCAGCCAGAAGGATCTGGCCGCGGTCCAGCGCCGTCGCATCGTGCCCACCGCTGTGACACAAGGCTTCCAACGCATCCTGCACCGCCAGGTCCTCGAACCCGTGCTGGCCGGCGGTGAGATCACCCCGCCCGAAGCGCTTGGGAAGATCTTTCAGCTGCTGCCTCAACTCTCGGCGATACCCGCCTATCTGGTCGGCACCGGTGTGCGACCCGAACACATCCCCTCCCCGGCCCGCCGTTAGGCGCATATGGGAGGCAAACAGAACCCCGAGCAACGTCGACGCGAATTGTGCGATGCGGCAATCGCTCTGCTCGCCCGCGAGGGCATCAAGGGGGTCACCCACCTCAAGGTCGACCGCAAGGCCGGAGTTGCCGACGGGACCACGTCGTTCTACTTCCGCACCAGTTCGGCGTTGATCCGTGCGGCCGCCAACCGCATCGCCGATCTCGACCTGGCCGATCTCACCGCGGCCACCCGATCGGACAACGGCGGCGACAGCCCGTCACCGGCGGCCGGCCTGGCCCGCCTGGTCATCCGCTCCGGAACGGGTGCGCGCCTGCTCCGGAGCAAGGCCCGCTATGAGCTGGTGATGCCGTCCAGCCGGGACGCAGGCCTGGCCGAGGCATTCAGCCACAACCAACAGCGGTTCTTCGAGCTGCACCGAAACGTCGTGGTCGCGCTCTGCCCGGCCGGCACCGGTCCGGACCTGATCGATGAAAAGGCCTACGTACTGCTGACTTTCATCAGCGGACTGATGCTGGCCCTGGCCCGCGGCGACCGCACCATCAACTCCGACGAAGAACTCCACGACATCATCACGGCGATCGTCGCGGCGGCCCCGGCCACCTCACATCGCGAAGGAGTAGCCGCCGTTGACCGGTAGCGTCTGGCCGGTGATCCAGGAGCCGTGGTCACTGGCCAGCAGCACCGCAAGGTAGGCGACATCCTCGGGCAGGCCGGGCCTGCGGATGGGGTAGCGCGACAGGATCGCCTTGGCCTGCGGGGAATCGCCCATCTCAGACCACAGCGGCTCGGTGAGCGGTGTGCGCATGGTGCCCAACGCGATGTTGTTGGCGGTGATGCCGTAGCGGCCGTTCTCCAGGGCGATCGACCGCGTCAGCCCGGCGGCACCGGCCTTGGCCGCCGCGTACACCGCACCGCTGGCGTCCCCGGTCCGTCCGGCATCCGACACGATCGTCACGACCCGGCCCCATTGCCGCTCCACCATCGTCGGCAGCACTGCCCGCGTGCAGTGCAGCACCCCGTACAGATTCACCTGCAGGAACGGATCCCAGTCCGCGGGAGTGGATTCGGCGAACGGCATCCTGGCGGCGAATCCCTCGGCCCCGGCGTTGCCCGCATTGTTGACCAGGGTGTCGATCGGGCCGGCCCCGTCGATCGCATCGGTGACCGCCTGGTAGTCGGTGACGTCGAACGGCACCGCCAGCGCATCGCCGCCCGCTTCCCGCAGCTCTGTGGCCACAGCCTCAGCCCGGTCACCTCGGAGGTCATTGACCAGCACGGTGGCACCCGCCGCGGCGAAGGCATCGGCAAGGCCCCGGCCGACACCCTGTCCGGCACCGGTGATCAGCACCCGGCGGTTCGACAGATCGAATTGCAGCGTCATCGTCTCTCTATACCAGTAGAGACTTGAAAGCTGTTCGGGCGGGGCGGGCTGCCATAGTCTGAGGGCTCGTCCAAAGGAGGAACCGATGAGCGACCACGACGTGCGGATGATCATTCTGTCGACCGACGACCTGGATGAGTCGATCCGCTTCTACACCGAGACGCTGGGAATGCCGCTGAAGTTCCGCGACGGCGCCCACTTCGCCGCGCTCGACGGTGGATCGCTGACACTCGCTCTGGCCACTTCGGTGGATCACCCGATCCCCGGTCAGGTCGTCGTCGGGATCAAGACCGCCGATGTGGACGCCGCGGCCAAGGCCATCGAGGAAAGCGGCGGCGGAATCATCAAGCACCCGTACGACGATGCTCACGAGCGCCGGGCAGTGGTCTACGACAACAAGGGCAACGGTCTGGTGTTCTACAGTCCGCTGGCTCGCTAACCGCTCGGCGAAGCCGCGGCGTCGAGCAGGGTTTCGGCCAGCCGCGCCGCGGCCGGTGTCATCCGCTCGACCGGCGGCGCGGCGAGATAGACCTGCCATACCGGCGGGTCGCGCAGCACAACGGTCCCCAGATCGCCGTAGCGGCGCGCCTCGGACGCCGGCATGAAGGCGGTACCCAGTCCGTTACCGACCAATTCGGCGATCGCGGCGAACCCGGCCGGAACCTCGTACTGCGTCTGCGGTTGCACACCGGCACGGTGAAACGCCTCGTCCATCAGGCGCCGCAACCCGAATTCGGGTGGGAAGCCGACGAGTTCCTCGCCGGCCAGGTCCGCCAGCTCGAGACGGCGACGACGAGCCAGGGCGTGGTCGTCACGGCAGACGAACACCATCGGCTCCTCGAACAGCAGCTTCATGTCCAGCTGCGCCGGGAACCGGTTGGGCAGCGAGACCAGGGCCAGATCCAGCGAGCCCTCCAGGAGCGCTGCCAGATAGGCCGACGCGCCCGATTGACTCAACCGCAACCGCAGCCGGACGAACGGGTGGGCACGGTGGAAGTCACCGAGAGCACCGCCGACATCGACCGGCCCATAGGAGATCAACGAGCCGAATTCGACGGTGCCCATGAGAGATCCGCGGAACTGACCGGCAGATTCGGCCGCCGCCCGGGCCGCGTGCAGCACCTCGTAGGCGTGCGACCGAAAGGCCTCCCCCGCTGCGGTCAGGCTGATCCGTTGCCGCGACCGGTCGAACAGCTCCACGCCGAGTTCACGCTCCAGCTTCGCAATCGAGGTCGACAACGCCGACTGCACGACATGCGCCCGCTCGGCGGCGCGGGTGAACTTCATCTCGCCGGCCACGGCGATGAAGTGTTCGATCTGTCGTAACTCCACGGTGTCAGCCTATCTACCCTGTCGATGGGGCTCATCACATTCAATCGTTGGACTTGATGTGTCCGGACGGGTGAGATGGACACCGAGACCCCGCGAGAAGGAGCAGCAACGGTGAATGGTTTGAGCAGAAGGAACTTCGGCTTCCTGACGGCAGCCGCCGCCGGGGCAGCGACGCTCGCGGCCTGCGGCACCTCACCCGCGCCTGCTCCGCCGGCCGGGCCGCCGGCCAGGCCGTCGCACACCATGAACCCGGTCAAGCAGATCGACGCGGGCGAACTCAACATCGGCTACACCGAGGCCGGTCCCGCGGATGGACAGCCGGTGATCCTGCTGCACGGCTGGCCCTACGACATCCACAGCTACGCCGACGCCTCGGCACTGCTCGCCGATCAGGGCTTCCGCGTCATCGTGCCCCACCTGCGCGGCTTCGGGTCCACCCGGTTCCGCTCCGCCGATACCGTGCGCAACGGGCAGCAGGCCGCACTGGCGCACGACGTCATCGCGCTGATGGACGCCCTGAACATCCCCAAGGCGGTGCTCGGTGGGTACGACTGGGGCGGGCGCACGGCCAACAACGTCGCGGCCCTGTGGCCGCAGCGCTGCGCGGGACTGGTCGCGGTCAGCGGCTACATCACCGTCAACCTGGCCGCCAACTTGAAGCCGCTGGCGCCGGAGGCCGAATTGGGTTGGTGGTACCAGTACTACTTCGCCACCCCGCGCGGTGAACTCGGCTACCGCGAGAACACCAAGGAGTTCAACAGGCTGATCTGGACCAAGGCCTCACCGCTGTGGCATTTCGACGACGCCGCCTATGACCTGTCGGCTGCGGCGTTCGACAACCCCGATCACGTCGCCATCGTCGTACACAACTACCGGTGGCGACTCAGCCTGGCCCCCGGCGAAGCCCGCTACGACGCCGACGAGGCACGCCTGGCCGGCAAGCCGCCCGTCACCGTGCCGACCATCACGATCGGTTCTGACTTCGACGGGGCCGCCAAGGACGGCACCGGCTACCGCACGCTCTACACCGGGCCCTACGAACACCGCATCCTCAACGGCATCGGACACAACGTGCCCCAGGAGGCGCCCGAGCAGTTCGTCGCCGCGATCACCGATGTCAGTCGCATGGGTGGCCGCTGACCTCACGCTCAGGCGACTCCGGCCCGGCGATCACCAGCGCGGCGCGCTTCCCGCCTGTCATGGACAGTCCCGTCGTCAGGGATAAGGCCGCCCGGTCAGCTTCCGGATCGTGCGGATCTCACCGTCCCGATAGGGCCGTCCATCCGCATGGAACAAGTCATGGAACCACACCGGTGGGGGCGACTTGTACGGTCGGTCCCAGGAATCCCACGGTAGGTAGGTCTGCGTCTTACCCGCGACCAGTCCCCAGTTGTACGCACCGACGTTGTGCCGTTTCGCGATCGGCAGGACGCCCTCGATGGTGCTGCCCTCACCTCGGGCCAGATATTCGGTGCACAGGATCGGGCGTCCCATCGGGGCCAGCTCACCGATCCGGGCCTCGAACCCCTCCGGATGGTCGTAGCTGTGGAAGGTCACCACATCCGAGAGGTCGAGCTGCAGCGTGGCCATCCGGCTGCGTACCTTCGGGTCCGCCCACGGGCCGTCCCAGACACCGCTGGTCAACGGCTGCACAGGGTCGACCGATCGGGCCCAGCCGAAGACCTGCGGCAGCAGCTCCTCGATCAGAGCGACCTTGTCCTGCCGTTCCACCTCCCGGTAGTTCGCCGCGGGATTGTCCGGCTCGTTCCACAGGTCCCACCCCAGTACCCGCTCGTCGTGTCGGAACTGGCTGATCACGCCGACGACGTACTCGCGCAACATTCGCCGGTACCGGTGATCGTCCAGGTGCTGTGCACCCGGGCCCTGCACCCACACCGAGTTGTGAATCCCCGGCCGCGGCCGCCGCTGATGCCCCAACCGAGGAAACGGATCCCAGCAGGAATCGAACAGCACGAACAGCGGTTTGATGCCGTGGCTGGAGGCCAGAGCAACGAATTGGGCCAGCCGGTTCTGAAAGCCCAAATGCCCCTGCGCCCACAACTGGTCGTGCAGGAAGACCCGAACCGTGTTGAAGCCCGCCAACCGGGCGATCCGCAACTCATTGTCGATCTGCTGGGGGTCATAGGTTTCCGGCTGGAACATCTCCAGTTGATTGCCGGCGTTCGACGGAATGAAGTTGGCACCGACCAGCCAACCCTGTGCCGCATACCAACGGTGCGCCCGTTCCGGTGACCAGCGGGTCCCGTGTCCGTCGATCTGCGCGTGCGCCGACGGCGACCTGGTCACCGACAACCCTGCGGTCATGAGGAGCGAGAGCTTGAACGCGGCACGACGGCCCACACCGGGACCGTCGTCTTTCCTGTTGACCTGCATGACTTTACGAATCAAATGGCAATCTCCTGTACGAAACTCTGACGCTCGGCGAGTACCCACCACAAGGGATCCCAACTCCACGGTGAGTTGTCGACTCCGCATCCGCCGGTAGCGTTGTCCAGGTGGAGCACGCAGACGGCGAGAAGGTCCCCGAGACGGCCGCGGCCAGCGCCCTGACCGGCGTTTCGGAAACCGCACTGCTGACCCTGAACGGCCGGGCCACCCAGGCCCGCCATCCCCACCCCATCATCGATGATGCCATGGCCGTCCAACTGGCCGATTCCATCGCCTATGACTTCGCGAAATTCGGCCGCCGGACGGGCCAGGAGATGGCATTGCGCTCGCTGGCGTTCGACAGGGCCGCCCGGCATTACCTCGGCAAACACCCGTCCGCCACGGTCGTCGCGCTCGCCGAGGGACTGCAAACGAGTTTCTGGCGGCTCGACGCGTCGCTGCCCGGCGCCCGATTCCGTTGGCTGAGCGTCGACTTCCCGCCGATCATCGAACTGCGCGAGAAGCTGCTCCCCACCTCCGACCGCATCGTCACCCGGGCGCAGTCCGCGCTGGACTACAGCTGGATGGACGCGGTGGACCCCGCAGACGGCGTCTTCATCACCGCGGAGGGATTGCTGATGTACCTGCAGCCCGAGGAGGCACTCAGCCTGATCGCCGAGTGCGCCAAGCGTTTTCCCGGCGGGCAGATGATCTTCGACCTGCCGCCCGTACTGGTGAAGAAGTTCGCACCGAAAGGCATGCGGTCGTCACGGCACTACCGCGTTCCACCGATGCCGTTCAGCCTGTCGCCCGCCCAGTTGGCCGACCTGGCGCACACCGTGCCCGGCATCAAAGCCGTGCACGATCTGCCGATGCCGCGCGGGCGCGGATGGTTCTTCCGTACCGCATTTCCGGCGTTCTGGCAGTTCAAGCCAACACGACAGATTCGCGGGGCCTACACCCTGCTGGAGTTCGGCTGACTAGCTACCCGCAGCGGCCAACCGGGCGCGTTCCCGCATCGAGGCGACGACGCCGCCGTCGTTGAGGATGTCGGTGCCGGTGAGGTAACCGGCCCGCTCGCTGGCGCAGTAGGCCAGCAGGTCCGCCATCTCCTCCGGCTTGCCCCACCGCGGCACCGCCGCATCGGCGACCATCGCGCCTGCCCCGGCCTGCTCCTCCAGCCGGCCCATCTCGGTGTCGATGGAGCCCGGGGAAACCGACAGGATGCGGAGACCGCGACCGTTGAACCGCTCAGCCTGCGACGAGCTGTACCACTTCACGAAAGCCTTGCTGATGGCGTAGGAAAACCCGGATCTCATGTCTTCGGGAGCCATGCCGCACGCCGCCAGCATCTCGCCGAGGAATCGGTCCTGGTCCTGCAGTGCCAGCGGAAACTGCTGAGCGGGAATGACTTCCTCGGGCAACAGGTGTGCCGCCATCGACGCCACGTTGACGATCGCCGCACCCTCGGGCGCGGCCGTGAAGAAGGACTCGTTGACATGCAGCGTGCCCAGCGCGTTGGTTCTCATGACGTACTCGGCGTCACCCATGCTGGGACTGACCCCGGCCGCGTGAACGACGGCGCTCACGGTACCGAGCCCGGCCGCCGTCTCGAACAACCGGTCGACAGCGTCGCGATCGGTGACGTCGGCGTTGACGATGGTGGCCGGGATACCCAGGTCACCCAGCGCGGTCGCCGCGTCGTCGAGGCGATCCTGCCGTACATCGCACAGCACGACCGCCTGGTCGCGGCCCACCACCGTGGCCGTCGCCAGACCCATGCCACCCGCGCCGCCAGTGATCACCGTCACCCGTGTCATGGCTAGCACGGTAATACGGCAGATCCGCGGCCGAGCTTCAGGGGGTCGTGCGACTGCTCAGCGGTCACCTGGGCGGCCGCACCGGGATTTTTCCGGCAACCAAATCTGAGCGGCGCGCTGTGCAGGCGGACCGACCGGCATATAACGGGTAGTGATGACAGATGGCCCAACGATGACGCCGGCGAACCGTTGTCGATTGCCCGTAGCGGATCGCGCGCTATGACCTGCCCGTATTGCGGGTCGCCACTCGATGACAGCGACACCTGC
Source organism: Mycobacterium sp. 134 (assembly GCF_048282715.1). Lineage (NCBI taxonomy): Bacteria > Bacillati > Actinomycetota > Actinomycetes > Mycobacteriales > Mycobacteriaceae > Mycobacterium > Mycobacterium sp. 134. The sequence continues at coordinate 61,407 of NZ_JBLVUN010000008.1, read as the reverse complement.
AGCCGCTGTGGCCAGGTCCGGTCCAGGTCGACCGGTTGGCGCCCGGACCCGACGGCTCGCCACGAAGGTCGCTACTTCGTCACCGGACATCCGACGAATCGGGTCCGCGACGGCCGGACCGCATCGACCGACCCGGCCGGCGGCCGGATGCTGCCCGATTACCTGGAGTTGAAAACCGCTGGCATCAGGTCGACCTGGCTGGGAACGACCGCGGCAGCGGTGATCATCGTGATGACCGCCGCGGTGGTGTGGGTCCTGCTCGTGGCGGGCCGCAGGCCGCCACCCCCGCCGGAGACCGGATACCTTGCGGCTCTGCGGGATGCCGGGCTAATCGATCAGTTCAATTCCGACGCCAACGCCGTCGCCCACGGGCGGCAGGTGTGCCGCCGGATGGAAGACGGTGAACCGCAGCAGGGCCTGCTGGCCGACAAAATCGCGGTCGACACGTTCTGCCCGCATTTCTCCAAAGGTTTCCGCGTACTCGAAAAAGCCACCGTAAACGGCACTTTCGTCCTCTCCGACAACGTCGGCGCGGAGGGCATCACCTCCGACGGAACAACATGCCAGGGCGCCAACGGATACTCCGATGTCAATTCCGGCACCCTCGTCACCGTCAAGAACGGCAAGGGCGCTGTCTTGGCGAGCACCACCCTGGGGCCGGGCAAGAGCGGCGAATCCAACTGCACGTTCTCCTTCACCGTGTCGTTGACCGAAGGCGAGGACCGCTACGTTCTGTCCGTCGGACGGCGTGGCGAATTCAGTTACAGCTTCGAACAACTTGTGGCCAAAGGGATCCTGATGCAGCTCGGCCATTGATGTTTGCGTATTCAAAATTTGCGAGAACCGCTCCCCGGCAAAGATTTGTGACGTAGACACGCACTGCCATAACACGCACCACGGACCCGGTTGGAAACGATACGGTCACGAGTGCGGCTCCGTCACGTGTCAACCGCGCAACCATCTGAGAACTTGTCTGGACTCCCATTTCTGGGAGTCCTACGGTTGCGCTCGTCACAATTTTCATCGATGTAATTTCCGCACGAACCGAAGGAGCTGATCGGGGATGGCCATCTTTGCTCATATCACGGTCAAAACTGTTGTCAGCGCTGGATTGTGCGCGACCGCAGTAGGCGCAGCAGTAGTGCTGAGCCCGCACGCGGCGGCGGCACTCCAACTCAAGACCGGCGGCTACAAATGCCTTGACACCGCCGCAGGTGCGGCCGGTGCTGCGCCCGCCGCACCGTGTGCGGCCGCGGCGGTCGAAGCTGCAGGAGTCGTCCCGGCTGCGGCGCCTGCCGCGGTTCCGCCGGTGCCTCTGGCGCCACCGCCGGTGGTCCCCCCGGTACCCCTCGCGCCACCGCCGCTGGTGCCGCCGGTACCCCTGGCGCCGCCTGTGCCGGTCGTGCCGGCCGCCGCTCCCATCCCCGCCGCAGCACCCATCGCTGCCCCGGTGGCCATCGCGGCAGGGACCGGTAAGGGCGTGCCGACCGTTTCGCCCGGGGGCGGACCGGTCGCCGGAACGCCGACACTGCCCGGTCCGGCGGACACGTCCCCTGCCGGCTAACCCAACCCAACAACACAGCGTCAGAAAAGGCGCCTGGCTCGCCGGCCAGGCGCCTTTTCTGTGCCTTCTGTTTCGCCTCTTTGTTCCGCTCCATCTGTGGTCAACCATCAACGCCGCGGATCACCGACTGACGGTGACTGCAATCCGCGGCGCTGAGTGCCGAGACAGGCCAAGGGCCGCAGCTATCGTGCGCTGGTTCGCCTGGACCGCAGCAGGATTCGCTACTCCTGCACGATCACCGGATCGCCGATGTTGACCGTGTTGAAGTACCACTCGGCGGCCGCCGGGATCAGGCTGATGCAGCCGTGGCTGGTGTTGTCCAGTCCCATCGACGGGACAGCCCACGGCGCCGAATGCACGAACAGTCCGCGGTGGGTGAAACGAACCGCATAGTCCACATCGAGGAGATAGCCGTCAGGGGCCTCGACGGGAATACCGACGCTGCTCGAATCCATCTTCACCGTACGGTCTTTCCCCAGCACGGTGTAGGTACCGACCGGGGTCGGGTATTCCGGACGCCCCATGGAGGCCAGCAGCACACCCGGTTCGCCGGCGTGCGGCAGATGATGCGGTGCCGGCAGAGCGATCGGCGGGTCTTCACCCAACCCGTCGATGGTCACGGTGAAGGTGTGGTCGGATATGTCGGCGACACCGATAACTGCTGGGCCGGTTTGGAATTCCGTCCGCAAACCGCCTACCGACAGCATCATCGTGCTGTGCGCCGGCCAGAACTGGGCGGGAGTCCACGACACGGTTTTTGCGTCGAGCCACTCGTATGTACCCGTGCGTGCCGGCGTCGACTTCATCCCGAGGGCGCGTTCGACGACGGGCCGGTTCGAGACCGGATTCTTGAACGTCACCACCACCGGATGGCCCACACCGACGACGGCACCTTCGGCGGGCGCGATCGATTCGATCGTCGACGTCAACGGCATGCTGACCGCCGCCGTGTCGACGCTATTCGCACCGCCGGAGAAGAAGGTCATGGCAACCACGACCACTACGAGAACACCCTGAACAACCGCGCGCATCAATTCGATCCCTCTGCGATGCCCCCATGATCTTGAACGATGTCATGGTATTGGTCTGCAGCGGTCCGAATGTGTAGTCACACGTAGACAATTCGGTCAAGCGTTCGTCACGTTTCGGCCACGGCGCCTGGCCGTCGCACGTTCTGAACGCTCCGATCTTCCGGAAGCGTCAGTCCGCGACGGCCTCGCCGCGGGCGGCGTTCAGCTTGAGGACCCGAGCGCACGAGAGCGGGGTCACCAGAGCGTTGGTCCGCAGGCTCGACTGAGGCGGCCGCTGGGATTCGAGTGCGTCGTCGTCTTCCTCAAGCCGATAGGAGGACGGATGCCTGCGCTTGGCCGCGGCCAGCTCACGCGAGTACCGCTGCGACGAACACCAGAGCGGATGCGTCGCCAACTCGATGACCGTCGAGCCGGCAGCTTTTGTCGCCATTTTCAATGACCTCCAGCGGAGCTTCACGACACTTCTACACAGTGGCAAGAGTGCTCGGCCAAGCTGAGACGATGCACTGAGTTGGCCGTGGACACATTAAGGATCGCTCTTAAACGGCGTTTACACACTAGAAAGAGCCTCGACAGAGACGTAATTCACACTCCCGGATTTGACTTTTTTCGCCCTTATGTTTGCTATCTACGGCGACCGGGCCGGGCTGATCGAGCGATAAACGTCATCGCCACCGGCGGTGCCAGCTACCGAAGTCGGGGCAGAACCTCGAACCCCCACCTTTGGGGCCGGCCTCAATCGCGGCAGTTTCTTACATTCGCAAGAAACCCGCATGTAGGGCGACTGCACAAATTAAGGAAGCACGCCAGCGAACGCGCCGCCGTTAGCCCCGTCGATGCAGAATCGTTACCCGTCATTTACCCTGTCCCGTGGCCGAGCACCCCTGCTGGAACGTCAATTAGCTCGGTGAAGGGTGGTACGGCTGTGGATGCACATGATCCGAACGTCGGAGAACATGCGCGTCCGACCGTGATTCGCGCGTCTCGCGCGTCGATCGAGAGCTGGCCGCTGCGGTGGAAGGTCGCCGCGACCCTGGTGTTGCCGATCCTGCTCGCGGCGACGTTCGGTGCGGTCCGTATCTACAACGAACTGTCCGCCGCGTCGCGGTTGAACCTCGCGTCCGACAACGCCGTGATCGTCGTACCCGCCGTGGAGCTGGTCGACCGACTCGACGGGCTGGCCTACGCGGCCGCTTCGGGCGCTCCCCTCGACGAACCGCTCGCACAGTTCGACGAGAGCGCGAAGACCCTGGACACGCTGATCACGTCCGCCGAGTTCGACCCGGCCGTCGCCGCACAGCTGACAACCGCATCATCGACCGCCAAGACGTTGCGCGACGACATCACATCGAGCCCGTTGCCCCAGCGGGTAATCGCCGATCGAGCATCCACCGTCGCGTCCGGCGTCGTCTCCGCGATCGCCACGACCACCAAAACGGTCGACGACCGCACCGTGCGCCCGCTCGCGGACCAACTCGTGGACGCCCTCGCGGCCCAGCGAGCATTGACGACGCAGCGGGTACTGATCGCCGCACCCGACTTCGCCGATTCGGACGAACTGCGCACCGAGGCGGCCGACGCGGCGGGTGCGGAGGCGGCCGCCATCGATCGGCTCAACCGGCTGACGCCCACGGACGAAGTCGCGGCCCTGTCCAAGGAATCCGACGTTCGTCGCGACAGCTATACGCAGCCGTCCGGCGAGAGCAATGATCAGAACCTGTGGATGAGCCTTGGTAGGGCGGCGTGAATGTGGGCGCGCCTTCCCGGGGATGATCACAAGTCCAGTTCGTTTCTGATCAAGACCGGCGTTGGCGCGCTGGTTGGGAAGGCACGCCCGTGCTCACCGTAGTTCACGATGTCGCGCAGGCCAACGACACCCGCAGCGGTGCCGGTCGGTCGTTGTTGGATGAGATTGTCCGCGACGGTGCCCGGCAGATGCTGGCCGCCGCTTTGCAGGCCGAGGTCGCCGCCTATGTCGACCAGTTCGTCGATCAGGTCGACGAGAATGGGCACCGGCTGGTGGTCCGCAACGGCCACCACAACGTCCGGGAGGTGCTCACCGGCGCTGGGGCGATCGAGGTGAAGGCGCCGCGGGTCAACGACAAACGGGTCGATCCGGAAACCGGTGAGCGGCAACGATTCTCGTCGAAGATACTGCCGGCGTGGGCGCGTAAGTCCCCGCAGATGGCCGAGGTGCTGCCGTTGCTGTACCTGCATGGCCTGTCCAGCAGCGACTTCGGTCCGGCGTTGGAGCAGTTCCTCGGCTCGGGGGCGGGGCTCTCGGCTCCGGCGATCACCCGACTGACCGCGCAGTGGCAGGACGAGGCCGCCGCGTTCGGCCGCCGGGACCTGTCGGGCACCGATTATGTGTACCTGTGGGTGGACGGCATCCATCTCAAGGTCCGCCTGGAGCAGGACAAACTGTGCCTGCTGGTGATGCTGGGGGTGCGCGCCGACGGCCGCAAGGAACTGGTCGCGCTGACCGACGGGTACCGCGAATCAGCGGACTCGTGGGCGGATCTGCTGCGGGACTGCCGGCGCCGTGGCATGCGCGCCCCGGTGCTCGCGGTCGGGGACGGTGCTCTGGGGTTCTGGAAAGCGGTCCGTGAGGTGTTCCCCGATACCCGTGAGCAGCGGTGCTGGTTTCACAAGCAGGCCAATGTCCTTGCCGCACTACCGAAGTCGGCGCATCCGGGGGCGATCGCGGCGATGCGGGAAATCGCGGGCGCCGAGGACATCGACCACGCGCAGGTCGCGGTCAAAGCCTTCGAACTGGACTACGGCGCCAAGTTCCCCAAGGCCGTGGCCAAGATCGTTGACGACCTCGATGTGCTGCTGGAGTTCTACCACTATCCCGCCGAGCACTGGGTACATCTGCGCACCACCAATCCGATCGAGTCGACCTTCGCCACGGTCCGGTTGCGCACCAAGGTCACCAAGGGGCCGGGTTCCCGCGCGGCGGGTATCGCCATGGCCTACAAGCTCATTGACGCCGCACAAGCCCGCTGGCGGGCGGTGAACGCCCCGCACCTGGTCGCCCTGGTCCGGGCCGGAGCGGTGTTCCACAAAGGCAAACTGCTCGAACGACCCGTCGACATCACCCCACCCGAACCGGCCGACAACCCGGCCACCCCGACCGGAACGGAGGTCGCCTGAAAAACACCAATCCACAGGTATTGACAATTACTCTCCGGCGACGGCGTGCAAACGCCCGCGTTCACCGACGCGATGCGCACCAGCGTCGAGCAGTACCGCGCCATGACACAGCGCCTGTCCTCCGATCTCGACGGCACGCTGCACCATCGGGCCAACGCATTGCGGTCCGATGCCCTGCGAGACACCGCGATCATCCTCGGCGCCGTGCTGGCCGCCCTCGTCTTCGCACTCGCGGTCGGGCGCTCCCTCATCCGGTCGATCGGCCGGCTACGCCAGGGCGCGCTACAGGTCGCGCAGGTCGAGCTGCCCGAGGAGATCGAACGCCTCAGCAAGGGCGGCGGCATGCCGGAGATCCACACGCTGCCGTTCCGTACCAATGAAGAGGTCGGGCAGCTCGCTCGCGCGATCGACGACATCCACTCCCAGGCGGTGCGCCTGGCCAGTGAGCACGGTGTCCGTCTGCAGATCGGCGACATGTTCGAAACCCTGTCCCGCCGGAGCCGCTCACTCGTCGAAGAGCAGCTGACACTCATCGAGACGCTCGAGCTGGACGAGGAAGATCCGGTCCGGCTCGATCACCTCTTCCGCCTCGACCACCTTGCGACGCGCATGCGCCGCAACGGCGACAACCTCCTCGTCCTCGCCGACACCGTGGAACGCCACCGGGCGTCGGCGCCCGTCGCACTGCCCGACATGCTGCGTGCCGCGATGTCCGAGGTCGAGGAGTACCGCCGGGTCCAGGTCGGACACATGGCCGACGTCTCGATCGCCGGCTCGGCCGCAAGCGACATCGGCCACCTGATCGCCGAACTCCTCGACAACGCCCTCCGCTACTCACCGCCGGACTCGCCGGTGATGGTGACGGTCGGCCGCGCGGTCGACGCCGGCCTGCTGGTCGAGGTTGCCGACCGCGGACTCGGCATGTCCAAGGAAGACTTGACCGCCGCGAACGAACGGCTCGCGCTCGGCGGCGAGGTGACCTCCGAAACCGCCAAGCGGATGGGCCTTTTCGTGGTCGGCCGGTTGGCGCGACGCCATGAGGCCACGGTGCGGCTGCGTACCACCTCTGCGTTGACCGAACGGCCCGGTGTGACGGCGAGCGTGCACCTTCCGGGCACACTGGTCTCGCCCATCGGGATGGGTGAAACACTCGATGATCTGCGGACCGGTTCGTTTTCCGAATCACGCCCGCGAGCCGCCGCAGCGGGCCGGGGTGCGCACACCGACGCAGGTCGCGCGGCGCTCCCCGAGACGGGCGGCTCGCAGACAACGTCGCTGCCGGAGCGCGGATCAGACACCCCAGCGAAGGCGACCGCCAACGGACTGCCGAAACGATCACCCGGTGCCAGCGGTGTCAACGGACATCCAGCGACCGTCCCGGCTGCCGCCCCGGCCGCAGTCCCCGAGGAACCCGAACCCCGGCAGCGAGGAAATCCGCTTTCCTATTTCACCTCGGGCAATTCCGGCCCGGGCAATTCGAATCCGCCGGGCCCGGAACCCGTACCGGCCAGGGAATCCAGTTGGGTGGATATCGAGACGGAGAGTTTGGAGAGTGCGCCCATCTTCGAGCGGATGGCCTCGGAGTGGCTGATGGATCCGACGACGACGGAGTCCCGCAACCGCGTCTGGGCCAGCGCCGCCGACGCCGGCTGGGCGGCCGCCGCAAAGGCCGTCGAGCAGGAACCCAAGCGGCACACCGCATCCGGATTGCCGATTCGCGAACGCGGAGCGCGCTTGGTGCCGGATGAGGCAAGATCGGAAACCCAGGCCAGGCCCGACGGCGGGAACGATCCCGCGGCGATCCGAGACATCCTCAGCCGACAGTTGGCGGGCGTACGCAGGGGCCGGGCAGAAACCGACGCAGCACAAAGCCGAATCGAAGGAGATCGATGAACACCGGCACGCAACCACATGACCGGTCCGCGGGCTCTGCTGCAACGCCGTCAGGGAAGTCCGGCACCCTCGACTGGTTCGTGTCCAACTTCGTGCGTGACGTACCGGGCGTGTCACACGCGATCCTGGTGTCGGCCGATGGTCTGCCGATGGCTTCGAACTCCCACCTCCCGGCCGATCGGGCCGAGCAATTGGCAGCTGTCACATCCGGATTGGCGAGTTTGTCGGCCGGTGCGGCCCGGCTGTTCGAGGCCGGGAACGTGCGCCAGTCGATCGTCGAGATGGATGACGGGTTCCTGCTGTTGATGGGCGTCGGCAACGGCTCGTACCTCGCCACCCTGGCGTCGATCTCGTGCGACATCGGACAGGTCGGATACGAGATGGCGCTGCTCGTCGACCGGGTCGGCAAGACCGTCGAGGCGACGCCGCGCGCCACGCATGGGGCTCGATGACCCTGAGTATGGACAGACCTGAGCAGAAACAGTCCGCCAGTCGCGCGCGGCCGTACACCCTGACCGGCGGCCGAACCCGCGCCCGGGTGGAGGTGCCGATCGAAGCTCCGGTGGAGGCCCTGCTGTCATCCGGTGAGCTCGACTGCGCGCCAGGCGACATCCCCGCCGTCATCGTCCGGCTGTGCGGCAGCCGACCGTCCATCGCCGAGATCTCGGCGTATGCCGGTCTGCCCATCGGGGTGACCCGGGTGCTGGTGAGCGACCTGGTGGACAGCGGCCACCTTCGTGTTCACGCCACGTTGACCGACCGCTCGACCGTCGCAGAACGGCGCCTACTGATCGAAAGGACCCTCAGTGGATTACGCGCACTCTGACTCCGGCCCCACGGTGTCGTCGACGAAGATCGTGATTGCCGGCGGCTTCGGCGTCGGCAAGACCACGTTCGTCGGCGCCGTGTCGGAGATCGTGCCGTTGCGCACCGAGGCTCTCGTCACGAACGCGTCGCAGGGCCATGACGACCTGGAGGCGATCCCCGGCAAGGAGACCACCACGGTCGCCATGGATTTCGGCCGTATCACGATCGCGGACGACCTCGTGCTGTACCTGTTCGGGACACCCGGGCAACGGCGTTTCTGGTTCATGTGGGACGACCTGGTCCACGGCGCCATCGGCGCGGTGGTGCTCGTCGACACCCGCAGGCTCGAGGACAGCTTCGCGGCCGTCGACTTCTTCGAGGCCCGCAGCCTGCCGTTCCTGATCGCCGTCAACGAGTTCGACGACTCCCCGACCTACAGCATCGAAGAGCTGCGCGAGGCGATGTCGGTGTCCCCCACTGTCCCGATCATCAATGTCGATGCACGGGAACGCGATTCGGCGAAGAACGCGCTGATCGCCATCACCTCGTTCGCGCTGGAACGCCTTCCGTCGACAGCCTTCTAGATCCACCGCCCGTCAGTCTCACAGTCTCGAGGATCCCGTCATGAACCACCAAGTACATCACTTCGACATGGGCCTCTGGCTGCTGTTCCTGGCGTACATCGTCTCGGTGACCGGCTCGGTCGTCGGCCTGGCCTGCACTCGTTGCGGCGCCACCGCGACGAGCGGACGTGACCGGCTCCGATGGCTGCTCATGGCCTCGATCGCCATCGGCGGCGTCGGCATCTGGCTCATGCACTTCATCGCGATGCTCGGCTTCGCGATCCCCAGCAGCATGGTGCGGTACAACCTCGGCTGGACGGTCGCGTCGGCCGTGATCGCGATCGCCGCGGTGTTCGTCGGGCTGATCACCATCGGCCGGGACTTCGATCTGCGCCGGCTGCTGGCCGGCGGCGTGATCACCGGTCTGGCGGTCGCGGTGATGCACTACACCGGCATGTGGGCGGTCCAGATGCAGGGCACGATGACCTACGACACCACTCTCGTCGTCCTGTCCTTCGTGATCGCCGTGGTGGCGGCCACAGCGGCGCTGTGGTTCACGCTCGTCCTCGAATCACGCGGACTCCGTTTCGTGGCCGGGCTGGTGATGGGCGTGGCGGTCGTCGGCATGCATTACACCGGCATGGCCGCGGTGCGGGTGAATGTCGATCACACAATGCCGGTTCCCGGTGGGCCCGAAGTGTTCTCGTTCCTGTTCCCGGTCTTCGTGATCGGCCTGCTCGCGCTCGGCGTCCCGATCACCGCCGTGATGCTGGCACCCGATCGCGACGCCGAGGAGGCCGCGGCCGAGTCACGCCCCGTGGCGGCGGCGACCGGGCGGCACCGGTAGGCCGGCACCCACGGGCGCAGCTGCGCCACCCGATCGAAAAACTGTCAGAATCTGACAGTTTTTGTCCGCAACAGCTCTCCGCAATGCCATGATGCGATCGATGCTGGACAACCTCCTCCGCGCGGTATGCGTCGCGCTTCTCGTGGCCATCGCCGGACTGGGTCCATCCGCAGCGGCCCACGCCGGGCTTCCGCCGGGATACGACACGCGTTTCGACATCTGGCCGACCGCGGTCGACAAGGCGCAATGCCGACCGGGCGACCGGGTCGAAACCGGACTGCAGGGCGAGGTGCCCGTCGCAGACCGGGAGTCGCACCGCAGCGCGCAGGGCTACAACTGCAACATCGACCTGGTGGGTCAGTACCAGGGCACCGGCGCCGGCATCACGAGTGCTTCGTACAAGAACTGCACCTACGTCGGCTCTACCTGGCCGTACACCAACGGCGTCCAGGTGATCGACGCATCCGATCCTGCCCACCCCGTCCAGGCCGATCTGCTCACCGAGCCCGCGATGGTCGGCGGCACCTGGGAGTCGCTGAAGGTGCACGCGGGCCGGGGGCTACTGGTCGGCACCGGAGTTCCCCTGTTGTTCGGCGGCGGCTACATCTCCATCTACGACATCTCGCAGGATTGCCGGCACCCCCGGCTGCTCAACGAGGGCGCCGGTTCCCTTCCTGGCGTACGGATCCCGATGCTGACCCATGAGGGCAGCTTCTCGCCGGACGGCAATACCTACTGGGCCGGGGGCATCATCTGGAACAGTGCGGTGGACATCACTGATCCGACCGCTCCGCATGTGGTGTGGAGCGCGCCGGTCGGCTGGGCCTCGCACGGCATGGGTTTCGCACCAGACGGCCGGACCATGTACATGTCGCAGTTCAGCGGATTGACGGTGCTCGACACCTCGGCTGTGCAGGACCGGGTCGCGCCTGATTTCACCATGCACCAACTGCTTCCGGCCTACAGCCACAAGGCCTGGGTGGACGGGCAGGAAGCTCAGCACAGCGTCTACGTCACCTACCGAGGCGTACCGCACATCTTCACCATCGACGAACTCGGTTCCGGAGGCGTCAAACTGTTCGACGTTTCCGATCCCGCAGACCTCAAGCTGCGCAACATCATCAAACTCGAGATCAATCTGCCCGAGCACATGGACAACTGGACGAGCAGCGGCGGGTTCAACGGCGTCTTCGCCTACGACTCGCACTACTGCTCCGTGGACCGGCAAGACGATCCGACGGCTCTGGCCTGCGGGTGGATCCAGTCGGGTATCCGGATCTTCGACATCCGTGACCCCGAGCACATCACCGAACTCGCCTACTTCAACCCACCGGCACAGTCCGACAAGAAGTACGAAGACCTGCCCAATTCGATTCACGTCTACAACCTTTCGGTTCTTGCCACCCCGCCACTGACCGGAATTTTCGGAGTGGGACGGGCCGCTCTCGACGGGAAGATCCAGCTGTCCGACATCGTTCTGGGCAACCGTCCGGACTGGGGCCAGCCGGCCGATTTCTCCGCGGACTGGTGCATGTCACCGCCGGAGTTCCGGGGAAACCTGCTCTACGTGACGTGTTCGGACAACGGATTCATGACCCTGAAGCTGGACCCGACCGTCTACCCGCCACGATGAGTGCAACGCTGCCCGCCCGAATATTCGGTGCCACCGTCGTCATCGCCGCGGCTGCGTTCCTCGGTGCATTCGCCGAATCCCACCGGCAGGGCAGCGCACCGCCACTGATGTCTGAGGCCGACGTGAGCTTTGCGCAGATGATGATGACCCACCATCAGCAGGCGATCACCATCTGCGACCTGCTCAGTGCGGACGCCGCGCCCGAAATACGCACGCTCGCAGACCAAATCCGACTTCAGCAGCAGGCAGAGGTCGGCACCATGATCGGGTGGTTGCAGCTGGCGGGTCAGCCCCTCAACCCCACGGTGCCACCACCGGCCGACGGGCACGGCATGTCTCATCACGATGACGCCGGACAGCACACCGGCATGCAGATGGGCATGGCGTCCCCAGATGAACTGGGCCGCCTCAAGCACGCCACCGGCCGCACCAACGAAGCCTTGTTTCTCCAGTTGATGACCCGCCACCACCAGGGCGGCGCCGAGATGGCCTTCGACGAAACCCGCGATGGCTCCAACGAAGCGGTCCGGCGAACAGCCCTGGCCATGGTCAACGAGCAAACGCAGGAGATCCAGCTCATGGAACACCTGATGAAATCGCGGGACGCCTCACCACTGCCCTATCCGTGAAGCGGACGCGTCACCCCCGGATCAGCTCGTCGATCTGGTTGATCGCCAACGAGGCGCCCTCGACCACGCCCATGTCCAACACCTGCTGAAGCGCATCGGCGGACGCGTAGGTGCTCACGTAGATCGCCCGCGTGCCACCGTTGTGTTCGGCGAAGGTGTAGACGTTCTTGGACACCGGCATCTCCGGGTTCGGGTTGAAGTCCTCGTCGGCGAACCCGTCGTCGAACGAGAAGCTCGACGGCTCGTCGACGGCCGTGACCGCCCAGTACCCCGCGTGCTTGTCGCCCTCCGGGCCGGTCATGAAGTAGGTGACGCGGCCACCGGGAGTGAGGCTGTGGTCGACCACGGTCGCCGGGTAAGTCGGTGGCCCCCAGACCTTCTCCAGCTGACGCGGGTCGGCGTAGACCTGCCAGATGCGCTGCACCGGTGCCGCGAAGTCGGCAGTGATCGTCAGCGTCAGATTGTCGAGGTCGTGTTGGACGTCGGTAACGGGCATGGTTCAGTCCTCCTTGGGATCGGATGCGATCAGCTCATCGATGCGTGCGATGCGGCCACGCCAAACCTGTTCCAGCTCAGTCAACATGGACGCCACCGACCGCACCGCCTCCACGTCACCGCTGGCCAGCTGCTCACGACCGTTGCGTCGCTTGGTGATCAGCCCGGCCTTCTCCAGCACGGCGACGTGCTTTTGCACTGCGGCGAAGCTCATGTCGTACTTCGCCGCGAGCACGGAGACCGAGTGCTCCCCCGCCAGGACCCGGCGCATGATGTCTCGCCTGGTCCGGTCGGCGAGCGCGTGGAACAGGGCGTCGGCCTTGTCCTCGTCGCTCTCGGTCACCACACCAACATACAACCGATCGGTTGTATGTCGTCAAGTGCTAACCCCAGTAGGAGAAGCTGCACACGGGCTTCACTTCCGTCTTGAACGACACGAGTTTGTCGCCGTCCATCGTGATCGTGCAGGTCAGCGAGGTGCTCCCGGCGTCCGCGGCGACCTCCGATTCGAGTTTGTCGTAGACGGAGTACTGCTTCTCCCATGGCAGCATCACATTCGTCTCGGTCTGCTCCGCACCGCCGTTGATGCGGTAGCGGATGGTCACCGGGGCAGTGCCTCCGGTGACCTTCATGACCGCCGTACCGACCGGTGCGCCGGTCGGCTCTGCCGCCTTCGGCGACTCCGTCGTCGCGCGAGTCGGTTCGGTCGTCTCCCACGAGGACGCTGTGGCACTGGTGGTTTGCGCCACGGGTGTACCCGTGGTCGTGCTGCACCCCGCGGACAACACGGCGGCTGACACGACGCTGACAGTTACCCCGACGACACCCCTGAGTGAACCCATACCCGACCCTACGACGGGCCGGGGCCGGTCCGAATCGGAAATTCTGCAGCGCCGACCGAGCTGAGCAAAACGCCTGAATGACATCGGCCGATGTCATATATTGGCCCGGCATGTGTTCGCGGCGGCTGGCATTCCCGTCACCGGCAGATCCGGACACCATCGCGGAATGTCAAGGGGGACATCGATAATGGCGCACGGTTCACGCTGCCCGGAAACCGCCGAACGTCTACCGCTGCGGTACGGCCTGTCCGTCATAGCGGTCGGCATCGGTGTCGGCATCGCCGGCGCCAGCGGACATCCGGTGGCCTGGGCGGATCCCGGGTCGTCGGGCTCGTCGGGCACATCGGGTCAGTCGTCGAGCCATTCGAGCGCGGGAACCGGCCACGGTCCCAAGAAGCCGGCCGACCGCCGCGGTATCCGACCGAGCCGGACATCTCCGTCGTCGCCGAAGAAGACCCCAACCGCCGACACCACGTCCCCCTCGTCGGCCTCGTCGGACGATGACGACGACACATCGGCCGTACAGTCCCCCACCACCTCCAAGCCGAATTCGTCAGCGCCGCAGCTGGAGTCGATCGCCGACTTCGTCCGCGGGAAACTCCGCGACATCAAGCCGGCCGCTCCGGTCCGGCCCGATGGCACGCAGCTCGCCAACTCCGACTTCTCGTCACCAGCCACCGCGAAACGCTCGGCCGCGATCACGTCGTCCCCGCTCCCGGGCGCCACGCCGTCGCGGGCGCAGGCATCGGCTCCGGCACTGGCTCCGGCATTGGTTCAAGCTCCGGCGATCAAGGCCACGCTGCCGGATCTCACCGCGATCGTCCGGACCGCCCCCGCCACCGCCGCGAACGCGAACCCCCTGACCGCGAAGGTCGCCGCGGTAACCACCACGACCAAGACGACTCCGAACCCTCCGGAGCCGCTGTCGCCCATCGCCAAGATCGCCGAGCTGCCCGGGCGCATCGTCAACACGGTGCTGCAGGTGCTGGACATCACCGTGTCCGCCAACGGTCCGAAGAGCCCGATCAATTTCGCACCGATCAACGACGCCCTCTTCGCGGCGTTCCGTGAGATCGAAGGCCAGCTGGGGCTGACCAAAACGCCTGCCGTGCAACCGGTACCGCCGACGATGACATACAACGGGCCCACCACCGGCAAGACCCCGACGGTCTCGCAGTTCCTCAACGCCGCGACGGCCGCATACGTGTGGGGCGGCACCCCGGGCGACCTGAAACCGTTCGTGGTCAACGGCAAGCAGATGGAATCCACCAATGTGCTGACCGGCATGTCCGGCAAGGCGTGGGTGACGCCGGAAGGCCAGATCATCATCGCCTACCAGGGGACGACAGGTGGCACGAACCTGCTGCACAACCCGCTGATCGCGATCTCCCAGGTGATCGCGGACACCCAGGTGATCTTTACCGACACACCGCCCCAGGCTTTCTACGACGCGGTGGACTTCCAGCAGGAGGTGGAGGCCGCCGCTATCGCGCAGGGCTACCGCAAGGAAGACATCTTTGTCACCGGCCACTCACTCGGCGGATGGGAAGCCGCATACGTGGCACAGCAGACGGGCGTGGGGGGAATCGGTTTCGAGAGCCCCGGGCTCAACACCACGGTGCCGGGCAACGGCGCCGACTCCGGATTCGTCAACGTCCTGACCTACGGCGACACTGCGGCCTACTTCTCCACGGACCTGCCCGGACTGCAGCCGTTCATGCCCGAGTACGTGCCCGGCGGAGGAAGCAAGCCGCACTACGGCGCGATCGTGATGATCGGCAATCCCGACGCCGCCATCCCGCTGATGAACTCGGCAGCGCTGTTGAGCACCGGACCGATCGGCGGCGCCATCTTCGTCGTCGACATCCTGGTCAACTTCCTGCAGTACCACCTGCCCGGCGTCCAGGCCTACCACCTGGGCGTCACCCCGGACCCCGGGGTGGTGCCGTGGCTGGGGAACCCGTCGGGTCCGGTCAACGCCGACTACGCCGACATGACGATCCCGGAGCTGCAGAAGGCGGCGTCGGACGCGGGGACCCTGATCAGGCCCTGAGCGGGCCGGGTCAGGCCTGCGCGGACTCTCGCTGAATCTGTTCTGCGGCTTCTTGTTTGATCCGCTCGAACTGTGCGGCCATGGCCTCGGAAAGCGCTGTCGCACCCGACAGCGGCCTGACCATCACCATGAAGTCGTCGATCTTGCCGTCGGCATCGTGATGCAGGAAGTCACATCCGGTGATCTTCTTGCCGTCCACCGTGGCCTCGAAGACCAGGGCGTGATCCTGCCCCGATGCGTCGGCGATCTCCCGGATGTACCGGAAGTCCTCGAAGACCCGCATGACGGCGCGCAGGATGGCTGCCGTGATGGGCTTGCCCGGATACGGCTTGAATGCCACCGGGCTGGTGAACACCACGTCGTCGGCCAACAGCGCCTCGATCGCGACCTCGTCGCGGGCCTCCACTGCCTTCCTGAACGGATGCATACGCCACCTCCAATACCCGATTCGTCAACTAGCGGCGATGCTAGGCGCGACCCCTTTCAATAGTCAACATTTTGAATAATCACTTCGCTGCTAACATCTGCTCATGGCGCTACGCGACGCAGTCCTGGCCGCGCTCCTCGACGGCGAGGCATCGGGCTATGACCTGGCGAAAGGGTTCGACGCGTCGGTCGCCAACTTCTGGATGGCCACGCCCCAACAGCTCTACCGCGAACTGGATCGCATGGCCTCAGAGGGACTCATCGCCGCGCGGCTCGTCGAGCAGGACCGGCGGCCGAACAAGCGCCTGTACTCCCTGACCGAACAAGGCAGACACGCCTTGCTCGAGTTCACCGAGGTGCCCCCGAAGCCCGGCGCGATCCGCGAAGATCTCCTGGTTCAGGTCCAGGCGGTGGATTCGGGCAACATCGAGGCGGTCCGCGACGCGCTCACCGAACGCCGGCAATGGGCCACCGCCAAACTCGCGCGCTACCGCCGTATGCAGGACCACCTGCTGGCCGGCCGCACCGAAGCCGCCTACCTGGCCGAGTCCGAGCGCATCGGTCCGTATCTCACGCTGCTGCGCGGAATCCGGTTCGAGGAGGAGAACATCGACTGGGCGGCCCGGGCTCTGGCCGTCATCGAACAGCGACTGGGCGCGGCGGGCCGGCCGCTTCGATGACCGTCTCCTGTGGCTCGGTGACCCACGCGCTGAATATCGGCACTCCGCGCCACGGCTCCGGCCCGTCGTAGCGGCCCGCACAGGCCAGGACCGCGAACGGGCGGTTGAACCGCACGTCGATCCGGCGGACGAGCACCTCATGGAACCGGGGCACCGACCCGGCGACCATGCCGATCGCCGTCACCGCGGCCGCCTTGAACCCTTCTCGCGTATAGGAGGCGACGGCCGACTGCCTCGCACTGAGTTCCACCGGCAGATCCTCTGCCCTCGCGAAGCCGGTGATCGTGTCGAACACCGGGGCCACCCCAGGTGCGTTGTCGAGATCGTGGTCGCCCGTCGCCGACCAGGCCGGCAGGTAACTGCGCCACTCGGCGTGTACGCCCGGATCACCGACCCGGCGTTCCCGTCGCTCCGTCACGGTCCACGCGTGCCCGTCGGTCAGCTCTTCGATCGGGACCCGGCGGGCGGCGCGATCATCGCCGCGCAGCATCGCCGCCACCTGGTGTGCCGCGGCGTCGACATCGTGGGGCGCGACGCCGGGCTCCGCAATGACGGTGAAGACGTCGAGCGCCGACGACGAAGGCGGTGCGGCCACCGCCACCAGACCCGCTGCATCGGTGTCGACCACCAGATGGATTCCGTCCCGGAACGTCAACGCCGTGCGTATCCGTTCGCCGAACGACCCGCCCAGTTCGTTCGTGGTGCCGAGCGGTTCCTCCCAGCTGATGTCGGTGGCGAGCGCGGATGCGAGTACCAACCTGGTCAATTCATCGAGCTGGAGCGGGAAGCGGTCGATCAACCCGTTCGTCCGGGATCGCGCCCAGGCATCGGCCTGCGTCTGATCCGGGACCGGTCCCCGCTCTACCACGTCGGGCAGCGTCCGCGCCCATTCGTCGAACGCCGGCCCCAGCTTGCGGTCCCACACCGAGGCGAGTGCCGACACCGCCGGGTGCGGGTCACGCAGCAGGGCGCAGGCCCGCGCGGCAGCGTCGTCGACCGTCGTGCCGAGGACCGCTTCGAGACGGCGACGGGGCTCTCCCGCGGTCGCCGGTCCCACCAGTGCCAACAGCAGCCACAGACCCAGCGGCGAGGCCACCGTGTGCCTGTCGAGCACTGACCGGTTGAACTGGGCCGCGTAGGCAGACACGATCTCGGGGTTGTCGAGGCCGGGCATGGCCGCACCATATCTGCTGATCGCGGCCGGTTGTACGCGTAACGGCGGTCAGACGTTAGTGTGCTTTCGTCGGCTTCAGCGAACAGGCCGATAGAAATGTTGAGCAAATTCATGACCGCAGCACCAGAAGCATCGGCGCTCGAAGCCCGCGTCGGCCACTATTACGAGGCAGACGGCCTCTACCTGGTCGGCCGCGAGAAGGTCCGCGAGTACGCCCGGGCCGTGCAGGACTACAACCCCGCACACTGGGACGTCGACGCCGCCGCGAACCTGGGCTACTCGGGCCTGGTCGCGCCGCTGACCTTCACCTCGACCCCGGCCATGGCCTGCAACCGGCGCATGTTCGAGTCGATCGTCGTCGGTTATGACACCTACCTGCAGACCGAAGAGGTCTTCGAGCAGCACCGCCCGATCGTGGCGGGCGACGAACTGCACGTCGACGTCGAGCTGACGTCGGTCCGCAGGATCGCCGGTCGGGACATGATCACCGTCACCAACACCTTCACGGACAGGGCCGGCGAGCGCGTGCACACCCTGCACACCACCGTCGTCGGCGTCACCGCCGAGGATCTCAATCCGGAGATCAAGACCGCCGTACAGCGGGCCATGATGCACGACGTCGACATCTTCGGCATCGGCGACGACGAGTACGAGAAGACCGTCCGC
Source organism: Mycobacterium sp. 134 (assembly GCF_048282715.1). Taxonomy (NCBI): domain Bacteria; kingdom Bacillati; phylum Actinomycetota; class Actinomycetes; order Mycobacteriales; family Mycobacteriaceae; genus Mycobacterium; species Mycobacterium sp. 134. The sequence goes on along the minus strand of NZ_JBLVUN010000008.1, from coordinate 42,948 downwards.
CCCGAGGGCGAGATCCGCATCGCCGAGGACACCGCCCGCGCGCCGGGCACCCCCTCCTTCGATGACCTGAAGGTCGGCGACGAGATCGGCTCGCACCACACCCGACTGTCCCGCGGCGACCTGGTGAACTATGCCGGCGTGGCCGGCGATGCCAACCCGATCCACTGGGACGAGGACATCGCCAAGCTGGCCGGGCTGCCCGACGTGATCGCACACGGAATGCTCACCATGGGCCTGGGTGCCGGATTCGTCTCCACCTGGTCGGGCGATCCGGGGGCCGTCACCCGCTACGCCGTGCGGCTGTCCCAGCCCGCGATCGTGTCGGCCAAAGAGGGCGCCGACATCGAGTTCAGCGGCAAGATCAAGTCGCTGGACCCGGAGACCCGCACCGGCGTCGTCATCGTCGCCGCAAAGGCCGACGGCAAGAAGATCTTCGGCCTGGCGACGATGAACATCCGCTTCAGCTGACCCGCTGACGCCGCGTCACGACGCCACCTCGGCCGGATCGCGCTGGATCGGCTTGGGCCACGGCGAGCGCGGCGGACGGGGACGGACCCGCTGCGGCCACCAGAACCACCGCCCGAGCAGGGTGGCGATGGATGGTGTCATCAATGCCCGGATCACGAACGTGTCGAAGAGCAGGCCGAGGCCGATTGTGGTGCCGACCTGGCCGATGACGATCAGCTTGCTCACTGCCATCGACGCCATGGTGAACGCGAACACCAGCCCGGCGGCGGTGACCACCGGGCCGCTGCCGCCCATGGCGCGAATGGTGCCGGTCTTCAGCCCGGCGTGGATTTCCTCTTTCATTCTCGACACCAGCAACAGGTTGTAGTCCGCGCCGACGGCCACCAGCACGATGACCGACATCGGTAGCACCATCCAGTGCAGCGGTATCCCGATGACGTGCTGCCATATCACCACGGAGAGCCCGAAGGCGGTGGCCAGGCTGACCACCACCGTGCTGACGATGACAGCCGCGGCCACCAGAGCCCGGGTGAGGATCATCATGATGATGAGGATCAACATCAGCGCCGCCGTTGCCGCGATCAACAGGTCGTAGTCGGCACCCTGCTGCATGTCCTTGAACATCGCCGCGGTACCGCCGAGGTAGACCGAGGATCCCTCCCACGGTGTTCCCCTGATGGCCGCGGCCGCAGCGTTCTTGAGCAGCTCGGAACGGGCCGTGCCTTCGGGCGTCAGCGGGTCGCCTTCATGAATGATGGTGAACCGCACGGCCTTTCCATCCGGCGACATCATCAGCTTCATGCCACGCTGAAAATCGTTGGTTTCGAAGGCTTCCGGGGGGATGTAGAACGAATCATCGTTCTGGGCTTTGTCGAACGCCTCTCCCATCGCGGTGCTGTCCTTCTGCTGCGCCATGGTTTGGTCCTGCTGCGTCTTCTGAACCTGATACTGATTGAGCATCATCTGCTTCTGGTTCTTCATCGACTGGATCATCGACGGCATCAACGCGACCAGCTGCGGCATCAGGGCGTCCAGGCGCTCCAGGTCGGGTACGAGATCCTGAATGTCGTCGGACAACGTGTTGATTCCGTCGAGAGTGTCGAATATCGACCGCAACGCCCAGCACACCGGGATATCGAAACAATGTGGCTCCCAATAGAAGTAGTTTCGGAGCGGCCGGAAGAAGTCATCAAAGTCGGCAATGTGGTCGCGGACCTCATTGGTATCCGTCGACGTCTTCTTCGTCTTCTGCACCATGCTGTGGGTGACCGCAGCCATCTGCTGGGTGATGGACTGCATCTTCTGCATCGTGTCGATGGAGGTCTGCATCTCGCCGGCCTGGGCCAGGATGTTGGCGATGACGCCCTGCTGGTAGTCGTTGCCCATGATCTGGCCGGTGCCGCTCTGGCTGAGTGTGTACGGGATCGTCGAGTGCTCAATGGGTTTGCCATCGGGGCGGGTGATGGTCTGCACCTGGGCGATACCCGGCACCTGCGCCAGCGCCTTCGCGATCTTGTTGATCACCAGGAAGTCAGCTGGATTCCGCAGATCGTGGTCGGTCTCGATCATCATCACGTCGGGGTTCATCCTGGCCTCGGAGAAGTGTCTGGTCGCGGCCGCGTAACCGACATTCGCCGACACATCAGGGGGCAGATATCTCCGATCGTTGTAGATGGTGTGATAACCGGGCAGCGCGAGCAGACCGAGCAGGCACGCCGACACCGCGAACACCAGCAGCGGGCCAGGCCAGCGGACTGCCGCGGTGCCGACCCGGCGCCATCCTCTGGCCTTCGACTTCCCGCGCGGCTCCAGGAACTTGCCCCACCGGCTGGCTATCGAGATGAGTGCGGTTCCGAACGTCAGGGCTGTCGCGACAACGAACGCCATACCGACGGCCAAGGGGTAGCCCATCGTCTGGAAGTAGGGCAACCGGGTGAAGTGCAGGCAGAAGGTGGCGCCCGCGATGGTCAGACCGGAGGCCAGTACGACGTGGGCAGTCCCTTCAAACATGGTGTAGTACGCCGATTCTCGATCCTCGCCGGCCCGGCGCGCCTCGTGATATCGACCGACCAGGAAGATCCCGTAGTCGGTTACCGCGGCGATGGCCAGGGTCACCACCATGTTGGTCGCGAAGGTTGTCAGGCCAAAGACGTTGTAGTAGCCCAGGAATGCGACCAGCCCACTGGCACCCGCCAGTCCGGCGATGAGCAGTACGCACAGGAGGAGCGTGGTGGTCACGGAGCGGTAGATCACCAACAGCATGACGACGATGACCCCGAAGGTGACCATCTCGATCATCCGCATGCTCTGGTCGCCGATCCTGTTCTGATCCGAGCTCGTCGCCGCCGCGCCCGTCACGTAGGCCTTGACCCCCGGCGGTGCCGGGCTCTCCTCGGCGATCTGACGAACGGCGTCCACCGATTCATTGGCCAATGCCTCGCCCTGATCGCCCGCGAGGTAGACCTGGACATACGCGGCCTTGCCGTCGACGCTCTGAGCGCCCGCCGCCGTGAACGAGTCGCCCCACAGGTCCTGTACGTGCTCTACGTGTTTGGTGTCGGCGCGCAGGTCGCGGATCATCTTGTCGTAGTAGGCGTGCGCGTCGGCACCCAACTTGTCCTGCCCCTCGATCACGATCATCACCGAGCTACTGCTGCGGTATTCCTCGAATTTCGTGCCGATACGTTTGATGGCGATCATCGACGGCGCATCGTTGGGACTCATCGACACCGACCGCATCTTGCCCACTTCCTCAAGTTGGGGCACGACGGTGTTGAGTATTGCGATCAAGGCGATCCAGACCACGATGATCGGGACAGCGAAGATCCGGATGAACCGGGGAATGACGGGCCGCGACTTGTGACGCGGGCCCGGAACGGGAGCGGTCGGGGCGTCGTCCACCGGCGCGCTCATGCTGCCTTCACCAGGCAGAAGGTTTGTGCGTTCACTCCGGTAGCCGTCCTCTCGTCCTTGACGACGTCGTCGACGGTGATCCGGCAACCGATGCTGTCACCGTCGGTCTGGGCCAGGATGTTCGGCGACGCCGAGGGGGCCGTGGTCGTCAACGTCAAGCTCCAGGGCAGCCCCACGGTTCCGGCGCGCTGTGGATTTCCGTCAAGGTCCTTGTAGTTGATCACCGCCGTACCACCCGAGCCGTACACCTCATAGGTGACCACCTTGGGATTGAACTTCTCCGCGGTGTCAGCGCCGATCGGTGTCACCAGCACTGGATGCGCGCCGAAGATGGTCCTCAGGTGCGACACCGTGAGAAAGCCGACGGACAGGGCAACCACGATGGCGATCGGCAGCCAGACCTTCCGGAATATTTTTGTCAGCATCGCTGCCTCCCGAAGTTGACCAATGCAACCTTCGGCCACCCGCTGACCCGACCCATTTCCCAAGGCCATCGAACACGTGACCGCGGTACACGTGTCGGAAACCTATTGGCAGCTGTCATCGTCCGGCCTTTCGAGGTTTTCGAATGGCCACAGGATCTGGTGGTCGTGGTCAGCTTAAGGAGCAAACCTCGACCGCCGGACGAAAACGCAACGAAATGCGTGGTCGAGAGCTCGGTCCGCTATCGCAGGCGAGAGTCCAGGACAGCAAGTCCAGGGCCGGACAGGCGGTCGAACGCGACGGTACGTCCGCACACCGCCAGCATCAGCGCGACTCCGGGACCGGCAATGACCTGGCCGTCACCCCACGTGCGCCCGGTGTCCTCGTCGTGCAGCGCGATACCGCGCAGGCGCCGGTGCGGGAAGAAGCCCATCTGCGTTCGACTGGTGAGGAAATCGAGTACCCGCGCGACATGCTGCGGGTCCGGGTGATGCGGAAGTCCCAGCGGTATCCGCATGTCGGCACCGTGTACCAGCACGTCGGTCAGTCCTGACAGCGGCCCGGTAATGGGCGGACTCAGGCGATGGTCGGCTCGACTGCGCAGCGTCTCGGCGATCTCGGCGGCGGACGCTTGCGCCCGGCTACGCGCCAGCGCGTCGATCCCCCGGTCGATGCTGCCATGGCGGACACCGCTGGCCAGAAAGCCCCAGAACCCGTCGGTGAAATCGCTGACCAGGTGCGCCGCAACGGTTTTGACGTCCCATCCGGCGCACAGGCTCGGCGTGGCCAATTGGTCTGCATCGAGCCCTTCGATCAGGGTGGCGATCGAGCGTCGCCCGTCGGCGACCGCGGCGAACACCCGCTCGCGTTCCTCCGGGCTCAGCCGCATCGGACGATCCCGCTCACCGCGGGACGTTCGCCTTCAACGACTCCAGTGCCTCCGTGCTCAACTTGGCCAGTTCCCCGGCCTCGGCCGGATCGAGAGCGGCCGTGAAGATCTCCGCCATTCGCCGGTTGGTGACCTGCTCGATCTCCGCGTAGCGGTCCTTCTTGTCCGCGCCGTCCGCGAACGGCTCGGGCCAGCCGAACATCGTGGTGTACTGCGGTCCCTTGTTGAGCATGTGCGCCTCCACCGGGGCGATACCGGAAATCGTCAGCGCATTGAAGTGCACCCCGGCGCGCAGTTCGCGGAGCACGAACATCACCTGCAACGCGCGGGCGGCCGCATCGTCGGCCAGCGGCATCGCACGCCAGCCGGCGAACAACGGCAGCCCCGCGATCGGCGTCGCGGCGATGATCTTCTCCCCCAGCGCCGCGACCCGATCAAGGCCCTGGGCACCCGACAGGTACTTGCGTCCGAACTCGGCTGCCTGCTCCCAATACTGTTGCGCCGCACCGGCAGCACCGCGCACCGCGACACCCTCGTCCCACATCGCCGCGAGCCCGTTGGGTTCGAACACCGCGAAGACGGCACTGACGGTGGCGCCGGAGGCCTCACCGAGCACTCCGCCACGGCCGGCGACGTAGCCGGCCAACGGGTTCTCATACCCGGCGGCGACGCTGGCACCGAAGTTCTCCGGGTGCAGCATGAAGACCGCGACGGCCTGCTCCATCGCCGTTCCCGTGGTTGCGGCAGCGTCCAGCACGTCGGTGTTGCTCATGACGGTGACTCCTATCTGGCGAGATCCCATTGGCCGTAATCGGCTGCGAGAACGTCGTTCACGTCAACATGGATGCCGTCGATCACGAAGCCCGGATCGGACGCGGTGACGACTTCCCTCTGGAACAGTACGGCGGCCGGTTCACGCTCCCCCCGCGACCATGCCTTGGTCTGCCACGCCCACCGATGACCCGGGCTGGTCGATGCGCCGACCACACCGTCGGCGATGGCCCAACCGCATTGGCTACGGCCACCGTAGATTCCGGTGCGGCCAACCCCCAGCACCGAGTTGATTCCCCGAAACCATTGGACTGCCGGACTTTTCCACGTCTTGGCATCGATGTCCTCATCGACGCTGAAGAAGATCGGCGCCGACGCCGGCCCCCCGGCCGCGGTGTGCAGGCTCAGTGCCGTCTGAGCGTCGGCCACTCCCCCGTCGTAGCCGCGGGTGAAGTCCGACGGCGTCGGCCACCCGGGCTTGCCGAACTGGTAGCAGCTGACGACCTGCAGTCCGGCCGATCGGAGGCGGTCGGCGTAGTCGCGGGTCACCGGCTTGAAATCGAACGTGGCCCCCGGCCGCAATTCGGAAACGTAGACGAGCGCGCCCCCGAAGCCCGCGGACTTGATCTGTTCGGGCTGGACCAGCCGGTCGGCGAAATCGACGAGCTGCAGACCGTCGGCGGACGCCGTCTGGGTGCCGACCGACGCGGCCAGCGCACCCGGAACTGCCAAAGCCGGGGCAAACAGCGCTGCATACCTGAGGACTTCACGCCGCGAAGCGGATCGCGTCACGGACCGAAGCGTATCCGCGGATCTGGCGCAACTCCACCCCCGCCCGATATCGGAAATGCCACTCGGCCATATCGAGGGTAATCATCGGACTCGACGCCCGTCGTCCAACGCCTACCTGCGGAATCCCCCGGATTCGCCGGGCATCGAACTTTGCTCAGGGAAACGGTTACATCTGCGTTCGTCGGCGAAACAGGCCCGTGCCAGGGACAGATGAACCACAATGGCTAGTCGCAGCTAACTACCGACCCCCTGGCAGAAACCACCGTGGCCCGAGACGTGATCGCCGTCGACACGACGCTCGATCACCCATGCCCGGACATCTGGTCCATCCTGGCGGCGCCGGATCTGTACCCACGGTTCTTTCGTGGCCTCGGTTCGTGCGAACACGTTGCCGGCGACCCGAATCTCTTCGAGGTGCGCCTGTCCACCTCCCGCGGTGCCGTCGTCGTGCAGGAGATGCGCCGGACAGTCCGCCTGTCGGGCATGGAGTTGCGCCTCGACGCGACGCAGACGGGTCGCTGTTTCGCCTCGATTCGCCTGACTCCCGAAGGGGCCGGCGCTCGGATCGCATTGCGGATCTTCGCGGTCGGCACCCTGCATCCCGACATCGCGAAAGCCAGCGACAGTGCCATCGAGAGCTGGATCCACGACGGCCTCCAGCGGATCTCGGACTCCCTTGCGGGTAAGCCGTCCTCACAACTGGTCAACATGGGCGACGGGCGATCCCTGCAACTCAACGTCTTGAAGACCATGATCACCAGCGGTGTGGTGCGCGCATCTCGACCCGATCGTGGTCTTCGCCAACTCAATTCGCTCGCCAAATGGGGATTCACGCTCGCGGGCGGGCTCACCGCTGCCGCCGCGCGCTCACCGCGCACAATCGCGTCGATCGACCGGTACGGGACCTCGACCTACGGGGACGTGGCCGAGCGCACCAACCGCTTGGCATCGGGCCTTGCGGTGATCGGTTTCAGCAGCGAAAGCACGTTCGCGGTTCTCGCCCGCAACCATTCGGCGATGGTCGAGTGCATGGTGGCGGCGAGCAAGTTGGGAGCGGACCTGGTGTTGCTCAACACCGGCCTCGCCGCCCGGGCGATCGAAGAGATCGTGAAACGACACGACGTCGACGCCATATTCCTCGACGGCGACTTCGAACCGGAGGTGCGGTACGTCTCCGCGGACATCCCGCGAATCTCGATCCACGCCAATTCGGCTACCCGGCACCGGCGTTCGATCGACGATCTCATCTCCACCGGCACCGGCGCCGCACCGGTGGCACCGCCGAAACAACCCGGCAAACTGGTCGCGCTCACCTCGGGCACCACCGGCACGCCCAAGGGTGCCCGACGGCCCACGCCACCCGGCTTCGGCGCCATCGCCGCGATGTTGTCGCGCATGCCGCTGCGTCACGGCGAGGTGATGCTGATGTGCGCCCCGATGTTCCACACCTGGGGTCTGGCCGCGCTGCAAGTGAGCACGCCGCTGCTGGCGACCGTGGTTCTGATGGACCGGTTCGGCGCCGAAGAATGCCTCAAAGCCATTGAGCGCCACCGCTGCACCGTGGTGATCCTGGTTCCGGTGATGTTGCAGCGCATTCTCGAGCTGCCCGCCGCCGTGGTCAACCGGTACGACACCTCGTCGCTGAAGGTGGTCGCCAGCAGCGGGTCGCCGATTCCGGGCGCAGCCGTCACCAAGTTCATGGAGATCTTCGGCGACGTTCTCTACAACTTCTACGGATCCACCGAGGTGTCCTGGGCGACGATCGCCGATCCCGCCGACCTGCGCGTCGCCCCGACCACGGCCGGCCGGCCACCACTGGGCACCCGCATCGCCATCCTCGATGACGCGGGCGCCATCGCGCCGGCCGGCGCTGTCGGTCGCATCTTCGTCGGCAACGACATGCTGTTCGACGGTTACACGAATGCCGCATCGCCTGCCGTCGAAGACAGGCTGATGGACACCGGCGATCTCGGATACCTCGACGGCAGCGGACGTCTCTTCGTCGCCGGTCGCGACGACGACATGATCATCTCCGGCGGCGAGAACGTTTTTCCGCGGCCTGTCGAAGAAGCCATCGCCGTGCTGCCACAGGTCGCCGACGTGGCGGTGGTCGGCGTTCCGGACCCGGAGTTCGGCCAGCGCCTTGCGGCGTTCGTGGTCCGCACCGAGGGGGCGTCACTCGACGCGGACACCGTCAAGAACTATGTCCGGAACCGCCTGAGCCGCTTCTCGATTCCGCGGGACGTCACGTTCGTCGATCAACTGCCACGAACCGCCACGGGGAAGGTCCTGAAACGTCATTTGATCGAGGGCCAGTTTCCCCTGGAGATGGGGTGGCCGGGCTGACTCGCTGGATACTCGCGGCGATCTCCATCGCGCTGTTCTGCGTGCAGATCGACTACTTCGCGGTGAACCTGGCGCTGCCCCGGATGGCGTCGGATCTGCACAGCAGCACCACCGACATGCAATGGGTGGTGAGCATCTACATGCTGACGCTGGGCGCCTTCATGGTGCCCGCGGGTCGCATCGCAGACATATTCGGCCGACGACGTGTGCTGCTGTCCGGCATCGCACTGTTCGCGGTGGCGTCGGTGCTGTGCGCCGTGGCTCCGACGCCGGCCGCGATAGTCGGGTTCCGCGCGCTGCAGGGTATCGGGGCGGCGATGATCTTTCCGGTCTCGGTGAGCGTCCTGACCAATGCCTACCCCGCGGCCAGTTCGGGCAGGGCCATCGGCACGGCCTACGGCATCGCCGGGCTGGGGAACGCTGCCGGTCCGTTGGTGGGCGGCGTGCTGACCGAAACGGTTGGATGGCGCGCGGTGTTCTGGCTGCTGGTGCCCTTCACCCTCATCTCGCTGGTCATCGGTGCCCGCGTGATCCCCGAGAGTCTCGACGAAAGTGCCCCGCGCCGAATCGATGTGAGTGGATTGGCGCTGATCACGGCGGGCATCGGCCTGTTCACCCTGGCTTTCGATCGTGCGCCCACCTGGGGTTGGCTGTCGCCGGCGACCATCGGCGCCGGAATCGCCGCGGTTGCCCTGCTCACGGCGTTCGTGGCAGTCGAACGACGAACGCGCCACCCGCTGGTCGACCTCGGGTTGTTCGGCAACCCGGGCTTCGCGGTGCTCGTCGTTGCCGGCACCGTCGCCAATATCGCGTACGTGGTCACGGTCTTCCTGACCACGCTGAATCTGCAACAGGTCCGCGGTCTCGATCCACTGATGGCGGGCGTGGTGTTCCTGGGGCCGTCGGCCGGCGCCGCGCTGGGAGGCACGCTCTCCGGCCGGCTGCCATCGGCGTCCTCTCCCGTCCGCGTGATGGCCGCCGGATGTATCGCGGCCGCGATTTCCCTTGCCGTACTGACTTTTTCCGGCGGGTGGGTGGGGTACACGATTGCGCTCACGGCGTGCGGCTTCACCATGGGATTCGTCTACGCGTACACCACGGTCGCCACTCAAGCGGTGGTCCCGCCGGCGCGAGCCGGCGAGGCAGCCGGAGTCACCCTGACCGCGCTGGTGACGCTGGCCGGCGTCGGCGTCGCCGTGTCGGGCACCGTCCTGGAGGTGCTCCAACTCGGCGGGATGGGGACCGGCGCGGGCATCGACGCGATCTTGACCGCCATCGCCTTGGCGTTGTCGGCGGCCGGGTTGGCCGTCTGGATCAGGGCCCCCGGACACCGATGAGTTTTTCGCACTGCACCGGTCACTACGCCTGAGACCAACATCCGGGAGGCTGACACCATGCGCAAGCTGCGCTACGGCATGAACGTGACTCTGGACGGCTACATCGCCGCGCCCGGCGATGACATCGCCTGGGGCGGGCCACCGAGCGACGAACTGTTCCAGTGGTGGCTGGACCACGACCGCGCCAGCAGCGTGGCACTGTACGGCCGCAAGCTCTGGGAGACGATGAGCTCCTACTGGCCGACCGGCGACCAGCAGCCCGACGCAACCCCGGCGGAGATCGAGTTCGCCCGGAACTGGCGGGATACACCGAAAGTGGTGTTCTCTTCGAGGATCGAGAAGGTCGATTGGAACACCCGCGTGGTCACCGGCGATGCGGTTTCCGAGATCACCCGGCTCAAGGCCGAAGACGACGGCCCGATGAGCATCGGTGGCGCAACGCTCGCCGGGGCTGCCATGCGAGCCGGGCTGATCGACGAGTACATGCTGGCCACCTACCCGGTCCTGGTGGGAGCAGGCACGCCGCTGTTCACCGCGCTGGACAGCTGGGTGAACCTGAACATGGTCGAGACGCGGACGTTCCCCGGCGGCGTGGTGCTGACCAGGTACGAAACGAGGCGCTGAGCGTTCGTCTGCTCGGGTTACAACTCCGCCACCTGGCCGTTTTCGACGGACCACGAGCGATCCAACCGGACGTTCTGCAGCATTCGACGGTCATGCGTCACCAGAAGCAGGGCACCGTCATAACTTTCGAGGGCCTGCTCGAGCTGCTCGATGGCGGGAAGATCGAGGTGGTTGGTCGGCTCGTCGAGCACCAGCACATTCGTGCCACAGGCCTGCAACAACGCCAGGCCCGCGCGGGTGCGCTCACCGGGAGAGAGATCGTCGACCGCACGTTCCACGTGGTCGGCCTTGAGCCCGAACTTCGCGAGCAGGGTCCGGACATCGGCCGTCGGCCAATCCGGCACGTGCCGCTCGAACCGATCGACGAGCCGATCGGGCCCGGTGAAAACAGAACGGACCTGGTCGATTTCGCCGATGGCGACGTTCGCACCCATGCTCGCGCGTCCCTCGTCAGGTTGCCGGCGGCCGAGGAGTAGCCGCAGCAACGTCGACTTGCCTGCTCCGTTGGGACCGGTGATCCCGATCCGCTCGCCGGCGTTCACCTGCAACGTGACCGGCCCCAGGACGAAATCGCCCTGCCGCACAACAGCATTGTCGAGGGTCGCCACGACCGAACTCGACCGGGGCGCGGCCCCGATGCTGAACTGCAGCTCCCATTCCTTCCGAGGCTCTTCGACCTCCTCCAGGCGGGCGATCCGGCTCTCCATCTGCCGAACCTTCTGCGCCTGCTTCTCACTGGACTCGGATTGCGCCCGGCGCCGGTTCTTGTCGTTGTCGGGCGCCTTGCGCATCGCGTTGCGAACACCCTGGCTCGACCACTCCCGCTGGGTTCGGGCCCGCGCCACCAGATCGGCCTTCTTCTCGGCGAACTCGTCGTATTCCTCGCGGCGGTGCCGCCGGGCGACTTCCCGTTCCTCCAGATAGCTTTCGTACCCACCGCCGTACACGGTGGTTCTGTTCTGCGCCAGGTCCAGCTCCAGGACGCGGGTTACGGTGCGGGACAGGAACTCCCGGTCATGACTGACCAGCACCACGCCGCCGCGGAGCTCCCGGACGAAATCCTCCAGCCGGGCCAGTCCGTCGAGGTCCAGATCGTTGGTCGGCTCGTCGAGCAGGACGATGTCGAAGCGCGACAACATCAGCGCCGCGAGTCCGACTCGCGCCGCCTGCCCGCCCGACAGAGCGGTCATCAGGGTCGACTCCGGCCGCACCGCGTCGACATCGAACCCCAGGTCGGCCAGCACCCCGGGCAACCGTTCGTCGAGGTCGGCGGCGCCGGTGGCGAGCCAGTGGTCCAGCGCGGTGGAGTAGGCGTCGGCATCGGCCGCCGGATCCGCCAAGGCTTCGGCCGCGGCTTCCATCGCCAGGGTGGCCGCGGTGCAACCTGTACGGCGCGCGATGTAGGCCGCGACGGTCTCCCCCGGCACCCGCTCGTGCTCCTGGGGCAGCCACCCGACGAACCCGTCGGCCGGAGCGAGATTGACCACACCTTCGAGCGGAGTGAGATCTCCGGCGAGGATGCGCAGTAGTGTGCTCTTGCCCGCACCGTTGACCCCCACGACCCCGACGACGTCGCCGGGTGCCACGGTCAGGTCCAGCCCCTCGAAGAGCGTGCGGTGGGCGAATCCGCCTGCCACATTCTTCGCGACAAGCGTTGCGGTCATGGCCTCATCGTCGCATTTGCCGGGATCTCAGCCCGCATCGCCAGGTTCAGCGCCGTTTCAGCCGCGGCGGTGAGACGGGGCGTCGGCGGACCAAGGCAGAATGCTTAGGCCACCCGCGGGATCCGGAGTGGTTGGTGGAAAGGACCAGCAGTGAGTTACAACGCCGCGGACATCACCGAGCTCGATGATGTCCAGCACACGCGCCTGCGGCCGGCGGTGAACTTGGGCCTCGACGTGCTCAACACCGCGTTGCGCGAGTTGGTCGACAACGCGATCGAAGAGGTCGCCGATCCCAGCCACGGCGGGTCCACCGTGACCATCACCTTGCACGCCGACGGATCTGTCAGCGTCGCCGACGACGGGCGCGGCCTGCCCGTCGACTCCGACCCGGTGACCGGGAAGAACGGCATCGTCAAAACACTGGGCACCGCTCGGGCGGGCGGCAAGTTCTCCGCCCACAGCGACGCGACCAGCACGGGTGCCGGATTGAACGGGATCGGGGCCGCCGCGGCGGTGTTCATCTCCGCCCGCACCGACGTCACGGTGCGCCGCGCCGGAAAGACCTACCTGCAGAGCTTCGGTCACGGTTACCCCGGGGTCTTCGACGGGAAGGACTTCGACCCGGACGCGGAGTTCACCCGTGCCGACACGCAGAAGCTGCGCGGCGCCGGTAACCGTAAGCCCGACGCACACGGCACAGAAGTGCGCATTCTGTTCGACCCGGCCGTGGTGCCCGACTCCAGCCTGGATGTCGGGGAGGTGCTGTTGCGGGCGCATGCCGCATCGCGGATGTCGCCAGGGGTGAACCTGATCGTCGTCGACGAAGGCTGGCCGGGCGAAGACATCCCGCCCGCATTGCTCGAGCCGTTCAGCGGCCCCTGGGGCACCGATACCCTGCTCGACCTGATGTGCACCGCCGCAGGCACTCCCCTGCCCGGGGTGCGCGCGGTGGTGGAGGGCCGCGGTGAATACTCCACCGGACGCGGCCCCACCCCGTTCCGCTGGTCGTTGACCGCGGGCCCGGCCGAACCCGCGACGGTGGCCGCTTTCTGCAACACCGTGCGCACCCCGAACGGCGGGTCACACCTGACCGCTGCGGTGAAGGGGTTCTCCGAAGCCCTGGCCGACCGCGCGTCCCGGATCCGCGACCTCGGGCTGGCCAAAGGCGAGGACGGGCCCGAGGCACAGGATTTCGCCGCCGTCACCGCACTGGCGGTCGACACCCGCGCACCCGACGTGGCATGGGACTCCCAGGCCAAGACCGCGGTGTCGTCACGATCGCTGAACGTGGCGATGGCCCCGGATGTGGCGCGCAGTGTCACCATCTGGGCGGCCAACCCCGGAAACGGCGACGCCGTCACGCTGTGGACGAAGCTGGCACTGGAAGCGGCCCGGGCCCGCCGCAGCGCCGAAGGCGCCAAGGCCCGTTCTCGTGCCGCGTCGAAAGCCAAAGGGCTGGGCACGAATCTGTCGCTGCCGCCCAAACTGCTGCCCAGCCGGGAGACCGGTCGTGGGTCCGGTGCCGAGCTGTTCCTGTGTGAGGGCGACTCGGCGCTGGGCACCATCAAGGCGGCACGCGACGCCACGTTTCAGGCGGCCTTCCCACTGAAAGGCAAGCCGCCCAACGTTTATGGCTTCGCCCTGAGCAAGGCGCGGGCCAAAGACGAGTTCGACTCGATCGAACGCATCCTGGGCTGCGGGATCCGGGACAGCTGTGACCCCGAACTGTGCCGGTATGACCGGATCCTGTTCGCCTCCGACGCCGACCCCGACGGCGGCAACATCAACTCCAGCCTCATCTCGATGTTCCTCGACTTCTACCGGCCGCTCGTCGAGGCCGGGATGGTCTACGTGACGTTGCCGCCGCTGTTCGTGGTCAAGGACGGCACACAGCGGATCTACTGCCAGGACGAGTCCGAGCGCGACACTGCCGTGGCCCAGTTGAAAGCCACCTCCAAGCGCAAGGTGGAGGTGCAACGCAACAAGGGTCTCGGCGAGATGGACGCCGACGACTTCTGGAACACCGTGCTGGATCCACAGCGCCGCACAGTGATTCGGGTTCACCTCGATGACGGTGAGAAGAAGCTGCACCACACCTTGTTCGGCGGGCCGCCCGAGGGCCGGCGTACGTGGATGGCCGATGTCGCCGCCCGCGTCGACACCTCCACGCTGGACTTGAGCTAGGGACGTAGGAGAGACCGGCCGTGACATCGCTCATCGAACAGAACCCCGACCTGGTCCTCGACCAGAGCGCCGATGACTACTGGAACCACTACCAGCTGACCTTCGCGCTCTACAGCGTCAGCGACCGCGCCATCCCGTCGGCATTCGACGGGCTCAAGCCGGGTCAGCGGCGTCTGCTCTACCAGATGCACGACTCCGGACTGCAACCCGGAAACAAGCCGCAGAAGTCCTCGAAGATCTGCTCGGCCGTCACCGGCAACCTGCACCCGCACGGTGGCGCGTCGATGTACGGTGCCGCCGCCCTGATGGCCGCTGACTTCCAGCGTGTGAAAGTCATTGACGGACAAGGTGCGTTCCCGCGTATCCAAGGTGACATTCCCGCGGCTGACCGGTACACCGAGATGCGGCTGTCGGCACCCGGAGCCGCGCTGACCGCAGAACTCAACGACCACGCGGTGCCGATGGTGCAGACGTTCGACGGCGAGTGGACCGAGCCGACGATGCTGCCGGCACAGTGGCCGGTGCTGCTGTGCAACGGCGCCATGGGCATCGCCGAGGGCTGGGCCACCAAGGTGCCCGCGCACAATCCGCGTGAGGTCATGGCCGCGTGCCGGGCGCTGCTGAAAACCCCCAACATGACCGACGACCGGTTGCTGAAACTCATCCCCGGCCCCGACTGGGGATGCGGGGCCACCGTCGTCGGCACCGCCGGGCTGCGGGAGTACATCACCACCGGCCGCGGCGCGCTCACCGTACGCGGCACGGTGTCCGTCGACGGCAAGAACTGCATCATCACCGAGCTGCCACCCGGCGTCGCGAGTAACACTGTGCAGGACAGGATCCGGGCCCTGGTCGAATCCGGCGAGATGTCGGGTGTGGCCGACATGTCGGACCTGACCGACCGCCGCAACGGACTGCGCATCCTGGTCACCGCCAAACGCGGCTACAGCGCCGAGCAGATCCGCGAGCAACTGCTCGCCCTGACCCCGCTCGAGTCGACCTTCGCCGCCAGCCTGGTCGCGCTCGACGAGGACCGGGTGCCCCGCTGGTGGAACGTCCGCGAACTGATCGGCGCCTTCCTGCACCTGCGCGATTCTGTTGTGCTGCACCGCAGCGAGTACCGGCTGGAGAAGGTCACCGCCCGCAGGCACCTGGTGGCCGGCCTGATGAAGATCCACCTCGACATCGACGCCGCCGTCGCGGTCATTCGCGGTTCCGACACCGTCGACGACGCCCGCCAGGGTCTGCAGGAACACTTCGACATCGACGAAGAGCAGGCCAATTACGTTCTGGCACTGCAGCTTCGCCGGCTTACCAAGCTTGACGTGATCGAGCTGCAGGCAGAGGCGGACAAACTCGACGCGGAGTTCGCAGAGCTGACCGAGCTGGTGTCCAACCCCGACGCGCGCCGGGTGGTGATCGACAAGGAACTCGTCGAGACCGCCAAACTGTTCAAAGGGCCCGAGTTCGACCGCCGCACCGTGCTGGACTCAGAGGCCACGCCCGTGGCCTCGTCTGCCGACGAGGACGGGCCGCGCGAGCGCAAGGTCAACGCCGCATGGCGCCTCGACGATCGCGGGGTGTTCTCCGACAGCCACGGCGACCTGCTCACCTCAGGTCTCGGTTGGGCGGTCTGGACCGACGGGCGGGTGAAGTTCACCACCGGCAACGGCCTGCCGTTCAAGATCCGCGACATCCCGGTGGCGCCGGACATCACCGGGCTGCTGCGCTCCGGTGTGCTCGCCGAGGGTTACCACCTGGCCCTGGTGACGCGCCGCGGGAAGATCCTGCGGATCGACCCCGCCGCGGTGAATCCCCAAGGCGCGGCCGGCAACGGTGTGGCCGGGGTGAAGCTGGCGGGCGACGGCGACGAAGTGGTTGCCGCGCTGCCGATTTCATGCCAGAACGGCGAGGCGATGCTGTCGATCTCCGAAAAAGGTTGGAAGGTCACCGAAGTCGCCGACATCCCGGTCAAGGGCCGGGGCGGCGCCGGCGTCGGGTTCCACCCGTTCGTCAACGGCGAGAACGCACTGCTGTCGGTGTCGATCTCCCCGACCGGGTTCGTGCGGGGCAAGAGATCGGTACGTGCCGAGAATCGCGCCAAAGCGTCGGTCAAGGGTGCCGGGACGGACGTGACACCGGCGCCGTAGCCTGGCGACAACAGCATGAGGGGGCTCCATGGTCAGCGCGGAACCGCACATCTACATCACCGTGCCGTCGGTACGGATCTGGGTCAGGAACAACCGCTGGGCAGCCTTCGCGGTGGCATTCGTCGCTGCCGCAGTGCTGCTCGCGGCGGTCGCCTTGTTGTTGTCGTGATGCCCGCACCGGCTGGATAACGGTGCGGCATCGAACTGAAACCGGCGCGTGAGGCAACAAGAGTCACAGCCGTCACTTTGTTAACATCACGCCGTGCAGGTTTCCAGGCGTGACGCCTTGCGCTACGCCGCTGCGGCCTCAGCGCTGGCCGGTCTCGGCGTGGCATCGGCAGCGATGCCCGTCGCATCGGCCGCCGCCCCCACGCTGATCGACTTCGCCATGCGCCAGATCCCGGCGCGGGACATCCGGGCCGCCGGCCACTCCGGGGTGATCAACTACGTCTCGACTTCACGGCCCGGCTCCTCCATGGGCGCCAAGCCGATCACCCTGCCCTACGCCCGTGAGCTGACCGCCGCCGGTTTGGTGATCGTCAGCAACTACCAATACGGCAAGCCGGGCGGGACGGCACCGTCGGACTTCACGCGCGGCTTGGCCGGCGGCGTCGCCGACGCTCGCACCGCCTGGCAGCTGCACACCGCCGCAGGTGGCGGCCAGAGCGCCCCGGTCTTCTTCAGCGTCGACGACGATATCGACCGCAACACCTGGAACACCGTCGCGCTGCCGTGGTTTCGCGGAATCAACTCGGTGATCGGCGTGCAGCGCACCGGCATCTACGCGGGTATCAACCCGTGCCAGTGGGCCATAGCCGATGGGGTTGTCGGGCGGTCGGGCACACCGGGCAAGGCGTGGGCGTGGCAGACCCGGTCCTGGTCTGGCGGAAAGGTTCACCCCGCCGCGGTTCTCTACCAACGCATAGTGAGCACCGTGTCGAATCCGGGCCCCGTGGTCGGCGGGCTCGAAGTCGACGTCAACGACGCTCTGGCCGCCGATGTCGGCCAGTGGAACCTTCATCCGTGACGACACCGTCGAGGTAGGGACCGGATTACGCTCGTGGGCGTGCTGGAAAAGTCCGGGATCCAGTTTCTGCGCGTCAGCGGCCGCCGCATCGCGTACGAGGTGCGCGGGCAAGGACCACCGCTGGTGGCCCCGGCATGGTGGGTGAGTCACCTCGAACTCGACTGGCAGGATGCGGACTACCGGCGATTCTGGAACGGCGTCGCCGACGGATACACCTTGATCCGCTACGACCGGCTCGGCGTCGGCATGTCGGATCGCACGCTGCTCGAGTCCGATCTGAACCTCGACTGCGAAGTCTCGACACTGCGTACGGTGCTCGACGAGCTGGGGCTCGAGCGCGTTTCGCTCATCGGCGGTTCATCCGGCAGTTGCACCGCTGTGGCATTCGCCGCGGCGTTCCCCGAACGCGTCGAGCGCTTGGTGTTGTACGGGTCGTACCCGCATGGGGCGGCACTTACGGCGCCGGGTGTGGGAGACGCGATATTGACTGCGTTACAAGCACATTGGGGGCTCGGTTCACGCCTGCTCAGCGACATCTTCCTCAGCGGGGCCGACGGCGACGATCAGGACCGCTTCGCCAGGTTGCAGCGAGAGGCGGCGACGGCCGAGACCGCCGCCGCATTGTTGGCCATGGTCTATCGCCTCGACGTCGGCGATCATCTTGCGCTCGTCCGATCTCCGACGCTGGTGGTGCATCGCCGGGACGACCGAGCCGTGCCGTACCAGCTGGGGCGCGAGGTGGCTGCCGCGATCCCGAACGCGGCATTCATCCCGTTGAAAGGGAGCGCTCACTTCCCGTGGCACGGTGACGTCGATTCCGTCGTCCGCGCGTGCCGCGAGGCTCTGGCCCCGGGTCAGCCGCCACCGCACCAGGCGTGCGCGCCGGAACAGGTCGTACTGTCCGGTCGCGAGCAGGAGATCCTCGCTTGCGTCGCACGCGGTCTCAGCGACCGCGAGATCGCCGATCACCTGGTGCTCAGCCCACACACCGTTCACCGCCACGTCGCGAACATCCGCCGCAAGCTGGGCCGGACCTCACGAACCGCTGCCGTCGCGGAAGCCGGCCGGCTCGGCCTCCTGTGAGATAGCCGAAACGGGCCATCGGCAGAAGATGGCCGGATCGGGCGATGCGCGAACGATGCGGCCGTTCCTACGTTTGGGACATGACCGAGATCGCCGCTCCTCAACCGGGAACCCAATCCCAGCCGAGTCCGTCGTCTGCGACATGGCTGCGGACCTTCGCCCTCGCGTACGACTCGCTCCTCTGGCTGGGTGAGGTCGCCGGCATGCGCCGTCGGCGCAGCACCCTGCTGAGCCACGCCTACGGGAACGTCGTCGAGATCGGCGCCGGGACCGGGTTGAACATTCCGCACTATCCGGAGGCAGTGACCGAGGTGGTGCTCACCGAGCCGGAGCCCGGCATGCGCAAGCGGCTCTCGCGCCGTGTCGCGCAGTACGACTGCGCGGCGCGGATCGTCGATGCGCCGGCTGAACATCTACCGCTCGCCGACGCGTCCGTGGACACCGTCGTCTCGACGCTCGCCCTGTGCACGGTCGACGAGCCGGAACGAGCGCTGCGCGAGATTGCCCGCGTACTCCGCCCGGAGGGGCAGTTGCTGTTCATCGAACACGTGCGGGCGAGTTCGCGCCTACTGGCGGCGTGCCAAGACACGTTGCACGAGCCGTGGCGCCGCTTCGCCTGCGGCTGCCGGTGCAACCGCACCACCGTTGAGTTGATGCGCGCCTGCGGTTTCCAGGTCGCGGCTCGAGACGACGCGTGGCGCCGCATGCCGGCGATCGTCCGTCCACTCGCAGTCGGCCGCGCAACCCCGGCTGATCCGGGCCGTGTCGCTGGCTGCGCAATGCCCGGTTAAGCTGGGATAACCGGTGGGCGCAGCGTCCATCCCGGCTCACCTGGCTCAGAATCTTCGGGAGACGTATGCGGCGGCGACTGTCCAAGCGGGCGATGACGAGCATGGCGGTCCTCGGTGCCGCGATGCTCGTCAATGGTTGTCAGGCGCAGGTCACGAGCATGCCGTCAAGCCCTGCGAACACCGCCCGGGCAACAGGTGTCGCGCCGCTGGGCACACGTGCCGTGTTTCCTCAGACTCCGCCGGCCGAGTTGGACGACCTCGACGTCCGCACCCGTCGGGCCACCACGGAAGCGGCCACATCAGGGGCCGACATCGAGGTCGTCGTGCTGGACCGCGACACCGGCCAGATCATCTCCAACGGCGCCAACCAACCGTTCCCGATCGCCTCTGTGGTGAAGCTGTTCATCGCCGACGACCTGCTGCTGCAGGAATCGAAGGGCGAGACGAAACTGTCTCCTGCCGACCGCAAGTCGCTCGACATCATGCTGCGCTCCTCCGATGACGGTGCGGCCCAGACCTTCTGGGACCGCAGTGGAGGAAACGCCGTCATCTCACGCATCGTTGCGCGGTACGGATTGAAGGGCACCACAGCGCCCTACAACGGACACTGGGACGTCACGCAGAGCACCGCAAGCGACCTGGTCCGCTACTACGACATGCTGTTGGACGGCAGCGGTGGGCTGCCCCCCGAGCAGGCCGAGGTGATCATGAGCAACCTCGCGCAATCCACGCCGACGGGAACCGACGGTTACCCCCAGCGCTTCGGCATTCCCGACGGGCTCTATGCCGAGCCGGTCGCGGTCAAGCAGGGCTGGTTCTGCTGCTGGAACGGCTCCAACCAGTTGCACGTGTCCACCGGCGCGATCGGACCCGAACGCCGCTACGTCATGGCGATCAGCTCCCTGGAACCCGGCGACGCCGCGGCCGCACGCAACACCATGACTCAGGCCGTCAAGACGATGTTCCCCGGCGGGCGCATCTAGACACTTTGCGGGGAGTTGCCGAGCCGTGGGTCAGTGGCGAGGTGTCGTAGTGATGTGCACGTGGTCGTAGTGACCGTAACCAGATGCCTGCGGGCCCGATGGCGTGTAGTAGGTGCCACGCCAGATCACATCCTGTAACCCGAATCGGGCCGCGTTGCTCATCGCGAACGCGAGAATCTCGTCTCCGAGCGCGATGCCCTCGGGGCTGCTGGGGTTGGGGATCATGATGTCGATCGCCAGACCGCTGGGATGCCAGGGCTTCGAATCCGGCCGCACCCCATCGATGTCGGCGATCTGGGGAAACCTCGCGCTGACGGCCCGGGCGGCCACGATGGTGTTGGCCTGCAACCCGGCCTCGGACGCGACGCCGACGGGTAACGACTCCGGGAGATCGACGGGCGGCGCCGCGGCCGCGTTGTCGATCACCGCCCGCTGACCTGGAGTCAACGCGGCGTACTGCGCCTCCGCGGCGGCGATCTGACGCTGCAGTTCACTCCATTTCGCCTGCAGGTCTGAGCGCACCGCGGCCGACCGCTCGGCTGCGGCGCGGGCCTCGGCGGCCGATACCTCTGAGGCCCGGACGGCGGCGGCCGCGCGCTCACGTCCTGCCTGAAAAGCCTTCATCTGTTCGGTCGCCTCTGTGGCCACCACCCGCCGCAGGGACAGGTGGCCTATCAGCTGTTGCGGGGAGCCCGCGGTCAGCACCGCCGCCATTTGACCGGTGCCGCCGCTCATGTAGGTCATTGCCGCCACCCGGTTGGCAGCGGCCTGATGGGGCTGCAGCTGGGCGTTCGCGACATCCAGGGCCGTGAGATCGGCGCGGTGGCGGTCTTCTGCCGCTGTCTGGGCAGCCATTCTGGCGTCGGCGTCGCGTTGGGCCGTTGTGACGGCATCGCGACTCTCGACCGCCTGACGCGACAAGTCGTTGAGCTTGGACAGTGCGTCGGCCGCGGGGTCCGCCAACACGTCACCCGTCGACATCCCCAGCACCAGCACCGCGGCTGCCGAGCCGTACGCCGCTCGCCGAAGTGAACGGCGTACCCGGGTCATTCGGATTGTCACGATCCTTCGGTGCGGGGACCGATCGTGGTCCGGCTAGGTATGTCCCGGACAGGCTACGAACTGGCACCGGCGATGTCTACTCATGCGCCACTGCGATTGCCGCCCAGCCGAGCGGTGCATCCCTGGTGTCAGCCCTGCTGCGACCGGCGGGCCGGCCCGAGTTCGGCGGTAATGGCCCCGGCCAGGAGGTGCTGGGCGCGTTCGAGGGTGATCGATCCGCTCAGCCATCGTTCGCTGAGACCTTCGACTAGCGCGGTGAGTCGTTCGGCGGCGTCGGTCGGGTCGATGCCGGGATCTGCCATGCCGCTGTCTTGGGCCATCGTGATGACCTCTCGCAGATCCGCTGACCACTGCTGGGTCGCGTCGCGCAGCTGCTCACGCAGCTCGCCGTCGAAGACGGCGCTGGCTCGCAACTCGCCCCAGGCGATGCTGTTCTCGCGCACCGTCGGCGTGCCCTGGATCTCCAGCAACAGCATCTGTTCGATCTGTGCCCGGGGATCTTTCGATGCCAGAGCTTGCCCGGTGTAGCGGGCGGCGCGATCGTTGATGTGTTCGAGAGTCCGGCGGATCAGCCCTGCCCGACTTCCGAAGTGGTAGTAGATCAACGCGGTGGAGATGCCTGCCTCGGCGGCAAGCTTCTCGACCCGCAGCCCGCGGACACCGCTTTGGGCGATCACCCGGATCGCCGCGTCCAGGATCATCGTCTGACGATCAGACACCGACCTCCCCTTCCCAGGAATCCTTGATCATGGTCGGCCTCAGTCGACGGGTTCCTGCTGGGTGGTGCAATGAATGCCGCCACCTCCGGCAGCGATGGCATCGATGTTGATCTGCACGACGCGGCGATCGGGGAACAGCCGCTCCAATTCCTGTTTGGCGGCCTCATCCGTCTGCGGGTCACCGAATTCGGGTGCGATCACGGCGCCGTTGCAGACGTAGAAGTTGATGTAGCCGGCGGCGAAGTCGTCGGATTCGAATTCGGGCCGGACGACACTCGGCGCTTCGAGCACGACAACCTCCAGCTTGCGGCCCTGGGCATCCGTCGCGGTCTTGAGAATGTCGAGATGACGCTTGGTCACATCGTGATCCCACGAATCCGGGTCAGTGTCCAGACCGGCCACCACCACACCCGGGCGGACGAAGCGGGCATAGAAGTCGGTATGACCGTCGGTGATGTCCTTGCCCTTGATTCCGGGTAGCCAGATGATCTTGTCCAGTCCCAGCAGCGGGCCCAGCTCGGCCTCGACATCGGCTTTCGACCATCCCGGGTTGCGGTTCTTGTTGAGCACGCAACTCTCGGTGATCAGTGCGGTGCCCTCACCGTCCACCTCGATGCCGCCACCTTCGAGGACGAGGTCAGTGGGCAGCGATTCCACACCCGCGCGCTCTGCGACGAAATCGGCGACACCGGCATCCTCGTCGTAGTCCTGCTTCTCGCCCCAGCCGTTGAAGTTGAAGTTGACGCCGGCCTTGGTCCCGTTGCCCTTCACGAACACCGGCCCGGTGTCGCGCATCCAGAGGTCATCGAGCGGTGCCTCGATGAGCTCGACCGACGGGCCGACGAGGCCACGGGCCAGGTCGAGGTCCTCTGACCGGACCAGCATCGACACCGGCTCGAACTGCGCGATCGTCTGGGCGATGCCGGCCAGGTTGCGCTGGACTTCGGGAAGCAACGAAGCACCCCAAATCGCCTCGCTCGCACCGAAAGCCATCCAGGTCCGCTTGTGCGGATCCCCCTCTTCGGGCATGCGCCAGGTGCGCTCGTCATCCTGGCCGCGGTCGTCTCCCGCAACCGCATCGGTGGGGTCGGTGCATGCCGCTGCCAGCAGTGCTCCCATCGCGGCCGCACTGAACTGCAGAAACTTTCGTCTGACCATCACATGCATCTCCTCGCCGTTTCAGGCAGGCGCCGGCACCGCGTCGCCTGACCGTCAGGCGCATTCGATGTCCAGCGCACCGCGCCGGTCACCCGGAGAGCCTACATCGGTCCTGACTAAACTTTCAGTCGAGCGTGGGTCACGGCGATGAAGGGGCCGTCGGGCCGCAACGGATCCGCGTCGGCAGGTTTCCGAGTCTGTGCGCACCCAGCTCGCCGATGGTCGCCGGCCCGGGCCGGTGTCCTTTGGGGCCTCCTCGGCCAATCAAGGAGGTCTTTACCAGGCCATACACGACATGGCGTGCGCGCCGCCGTCCGCACCTTCACCCTCGAGCCAGTCGCGGTTGCAGTCGCGCCAAGAGACGCCGCGCTGCAGCCGCCAGTTGGCCTCCGCTGGCAGGATGCGGGCAAACTAGAGAGATCATTGACTAATTTTTCAGGCAGTGTGCGGATCGTCTCATGACTGACACCGCGCAGCGAGCGAACGGATGCGGCCGATCATGCAACGCCGATCTCACCTCGGGGGGCGTGCATGCGGCAGCACGAACCCGAAGCCCTGGGCGAAGTGGGCGCCGCCGGTGCTGCAGCGTCCCTTCTGCGGATAGCCGTCGTAGAACACGGAGAAGCACTTGTTGCAGAAGGCCGACAGGCATCGCCTGCCTACTTTGGCAGGATCACCGCGGGTCGCGAGCGCTTGTTGATCTTCGCTGCCTGCCAGGAGCGGCCGACCTCGAAAAGTGTTCGCCGCATCTCGCCAAGAGAGAGCTGTAGGTTCTCAAGTTTCGCTGCATATGGCCGTGGCTGTGACCTGCGGTTGTCAGATTTGTCTCACGCCGTCTGCACCGAAGTTTGTCTCACGAAACACTGCATTTCCTACGCGCAGGTTTGAGTGAGCTCAGCCTTACCTAGTGGCGATACGCCTCCGAAGATGCGTGGCATCTTGATATTTCGTCACTGTGACGATGAATCGTCTCGGTCAGAGCATTGTCATAGGGTTGCCCATGGCACCGATCGAGGCACCCGATGCCGGTCGCGAGAAGCCGGTCGGCGATGTCCGGTGCCACGGTATTTGAGGTTTGCCAACCGATCTGATGCGACAACGTGATTTTCCCATGTGATTGAGATCGTATTAGAGACCGCCAAGACTCGGGCACAGAGGGGCGAGACACCGCGAGATTAGACGACGGTGTGCACCGCTTCCTTTCAGGCGGCCCGCGGAGGTTGCCAGGACCGTAGGCTCAGGCGATGCGGTCGTATCCCACTCTCTACCGGGGCGTGGAGTATCGTTCCCGGCTCGAAGCTCGTTGGGCAGCGTTCTTCACCGAGATCGGGTGGCGAACCACGCGAATCCACTGCCAAGCCAACTCCGACCCGTCTTCCGCCGCAGATAGTCAGTTCCATCCTCCCGCAGGCGTTCTCGGCGAATTCTGGCACGATTCCGGGACAGGTTGGAATGACGGCGAGAAGTTCGGCGCCAACTCGAGGTGGTCTTGGGACACCGGTCTGTAGTTCGTTTGCGAAGAGTGCAACGGCATCAGCGTCTACCAGCAGATCCACTCGTGGACAGGCCGCCCATGCAGGCACTACGACGGGGACCGGCTTCTCGGCCACATCAGCACCGACGTGCTCGATCAGCACTGGGCGCGTACCTGTAACGAGGTTAAGTGGCACGGCAGACTTATCTAGCTTGCTAGATCCGGCGAAGCCGGATTATTGAGTCAAGTTTTGTGGTGCGTGGGTCAGGTTTAGTCGAATGGTCTTGTGGAGGTTGGTGTTTCGTTTCGTGATTATGGCGCCGTGGTGAGGTTTTCGACTGCGGCGCGGTATGCGGTGGCGGCGGACCTATTTCTGCCTCTTGCCACGCGGTGACGACGAATTGCGCACTGGCGCTTGGCGCACACGCTCCGGAACACCTTGTCAGAGTCGAAACATTTCGCGAGCCATCGCAGCATCGGCGATGAAATCAGGACGCTGCGGACATCCCGGCTGTTCCGGTTGCTTGCGATTGTCACGTTTGGGTGCGTGTTCGATCGTGCGGTGATCTGTTCGGTGGAACATGTCGGCGATTCGTGCCCATATGGAGGTGCGTTGCGTGCACTCCGGGGCGTTCAGGTGGGTGGCGTCTGGACCGAGGGCCGCCTGACTGCGGGACGATGGCGCATGTGGCGGCAGCGCTTCGAGTCGATGTTCCACCGGCCCAGTAATTTTCGCGGTCGGGGTGTTGACCGTGGGGGCAGTCTCACGCGCCGGCGCAGTCACCGTGTCACGCTCGGCGGAGGCCACGGTAGCGGAGGCAATCCGTGCGTTCATAAATCGGACGCTACTACTTCTTATTTTTGAAGTCCATACTCTTTTTGAAGTCGATGATTCAGATGTTATATTCAGATCACCATGGCGAAGAGGTCGTACGACGAGTACTGCGGACTCGCGGTTGCGCTCGACCTGCTGGGCGAGCGCTGGACGATGCTGGTCATCCGCGAGCTGCTGATGGGCCCGAAACGCTTCACCGACCTGCTGGGCGGACTGTCCGGCATCGGCACCGGTTTGCTTACTCAGCGACTGCGGCAGCTCGAAGAAGCACATGTCATCGAGAAAGCCGTCCTCCCGCCGCCGGCCGCCTCGGCGGTCTATCAACTCACCGCCGATGGCGAGATGCTGCGACCAACTCTTCTCGGACTGACCCGATGGGGATTGCGGCGGCTGGGAACGCCGACCGAAAGCCAAACGCCCAACGCTAACCTGCTCGCTTTCGCGATGGCGGCTCGCTTCAACCCTGCCAGCTCACCAGCCGCCGACGGCGAGCACGAATTGCATGTCGAGGGTTCGATGTTCCAGATCATCATCGAGAACGGCGCCATCCAGATTCATCCAGGACCTGCGGAGCGCGCCCAGGCGACCATCACCACCGACATGGCCACGCTGATCGCCATCAACAATGGCTCGTTAACACTGGCTGAGGCGATCAGCGCCCAGACGCTGGTCGTCGACGGCGACGCGGAGGTGATCACGGCACTTGCTGACGCGTTCGAGCTGGACGCACAGGTCGCATAGCAGAGCCGAATCTCACCCGCGTCGAAGCGGCTGGGTGGCCTTACGCCCAGGGCTTAAGTCAACGCGGAAAATTAGCGGTCGGCGTCGGTGTAGCGGATGACGCCGCGGATGTTGCGGCCCTCGAGCATGTCGGCGTAACCGTCGTTGATCTGCTCGAGCTTGTACTGCCGGGTGACCATGTCATCGAGGTTCAACCGGCCGACTTTGTACATGCTCAGCAGCTGCGGGATGTCGTGGTGCGGGTTGCCGCCGCCGAAGATGGTGCCCTGCAGGCGCTTCTGCAGCAGCGTCAGCATCGACAGGTTGAGCTTGACGTCGTTGCTGGCCATGTTGGCGACGGCGGTGGCCACCACGGTGCCGCCCTTGGCGGTGATGTTCATGTAGTGGTCGATGTCCTCGCCCTTGAGCTCGCCGACGGTGACGATCGTCTTGTGCGCCATCCGACCCTGGGTGACCTCGACGACGCCGGCCATCGCGGAGAAGATGTCCGGGTAGGCGTGCGTGGCACCGAATTTCAGCGCGTTGTCGCGCTTGAACTCGACCGGATCCACCGCGAATACGTTGCGTGCGCCTGCGGCCAGCGCGCCCTGCAGCGCACCGGTGCCCAAGCCGCCGACACCGACGATGACGACATCCTCACCGGGGCGCACATCGGCGCTACGCACCGCCGAACCATAACCGCTTGTGACGCCGCAGCCAACGAGGCAGGCCACCTCGAACGGGATGGACGGATCGATCTTCACGACCGAGCTCTTGTGCACCACCATGTACGGGCTGAACGTGCCCAGCAGGGTCATCGGGATGACGGGCTGACCGTTCTTGACCGCATGGATGCGATGGGTGCCGTCAGACACCGACGTTCCGGATAGTAATAGGGCGCCGAGGTCGCACAGGTTGCGCAGACCTTCCTGGCAAGCCGGACACTCACCACACGACGGGATGAACGACAGCACTACGTGATCGCCGGGGGCGAGGTGCTCGACACCGGGGCCGACCTCGGTCACGACGCCGGCGCCTTCGTGGCCACCGAGGACCGGGAAGCCCGCCGCTGGGATGTCGCCGGTCACCAGGTGGTGATCGGAATGGCACATGCCCGAGGCTTCCATCTGAATCTTGACCTCATCCTTGACGGGGTCACCGATCTCGATCTCCTCGATCGACCACGGTTGATTGAACTCCCAGATCAGAGCGCCTTTGGTCTTCATATCTCCCTCTTCCTGGATGTCGTTGGCTGTAGATGGGTCGTTATGCGCCAAATGGATTAGCACGTACCAGCAGCCGCTGATAGCTCGGCCCCATCAACCGAACGAGTGCATCCAACGCGTGTGCCTCCGAGCCGACGAGGACTCGGGTACGGCGCTTGGACACTCCGTTGAGGATTGTTTCGGCTGCATTGTCTGCGGTGTGTCGAGCCAGTTTGGTATCGAATATTTGTGCAATGGCTGCAGAGTCGACGTCGCGGGCGGTAACGGCGTTGCGCGCGACTGCGGTCTTGATCCCACCTGGATGAACGCAAGTGACGCGCACCGGTATTCGCGCAGCGTACATTTCCTGAGCTAGGGCTTCGGTGAAGCCTCGCACTGCGAATTTAGCGGCGTTGTAGGCACTTTGGCCGCTTACAGACAGGAGCCCGAAGAGGCTGGAGATGTTGATGACGTGTCCGTCGCCAGAGGTGATCAGGTGCGGTAAGAATGCTTTCGTACCATGTACCACGCCCCAGTAATTGACGTCCATGACGCGTGCGACGTCGGCGATCTCGCTTTGAAGCACGGTGCCGAAGTAGGCTACGCCTGCATTGTTGTAGATCTGGTTCACGCCGCCGAATTCTTCGGCCACCTCTTCCGCGTGTGCCAACATAGCCGCATAGTCGGTGACGTCGACTTTGTCTTCGCGCACGCCGACGCCGTACGCCAGGCATGTACTCGTCGTCTCAGCAAGGCCCGCTGTGTCGATGTCAGATAGCGCGAGTGAAGCTCCTTGTCGCGCGAGCCCTTCTGCTAGAGCACGGCCCAGGCCCGAGCCTGCACCCGTGACGACGCAGACCTTGCCGTCGAATGTCGATGTTGTCATGTGTGGTCCTTCTTGCTGTCGGAGCGGCGCGTTGCGATGATTCGGCCTCCGCGTGCTGGCACGGTGATGATGTTCTTGGCTTTTCTCGTTTCCGGTGCACGGCGATGGGGCCTGAGATCGTAGGTCTGCAGGACCGTCTTCAAGACGATCGTCATCTCCATCACGGCAAAGAGTGCCCCGATACAACGGCGAGCTCCGCCGCCAAACGGTATCCAGGTGTTGGCTTCGGGTTGTTGGCCCAGGAATCTGGACGGCTCAAACTCGGTGGGTGCGGTGTGTCGTGCCGGATCGGCATGCACCAGAGCAATGGCTGGCAAGACAGTGATCCCTGCGGGCAAGTGGTACTCGCCGATACGGACCGGTTCCGTCAATTGCCTTGCCACATCGTTGATTACTGGCTTGATCCTCAAGGTCTCTTTGGCAACCGCAGCCAGGTAGTCGTCGTCATTATCGAGTGCGGCCTGCTGGGCGGCGGCGAGTTGCTCTGGGTTACGAACCAGTTCGTGTAGAGCCCAGGCCAGTCCGGCTGCGGTGGTGTCATGTCCGGCGAGCAACA
This sequence comes from Mycobacterium sp. 134, assembly GCF_048282715.1. Classification (NCBI taxonomy): domain Bacteria; kingdom Bacillati; phylum Actinomycetota; class Actinomycetes; order Mycobacteriales; family Mycobacteriaceae; genus Mycobacterium; species Mycobacterium sp. 134. The sequence goes on along the minus strand of NZ_JBLVUN010000008.1, from coordinate 13,888 downwards.
CCGAGATGATGTTGTCCCGCAATTCGACATCATCGAGGCCGCGGCCACTGTCGCCATCGGAGACCTGCATCAGCCGGGACAGCACGTCGTGGCGAGTGCGGTAGCTGCCGCTGGCGCGGCGCTCCGCGATCTCGGCGTAGGTGATCTCGTCGAACTTTCGCTGATGCCGCAAGTGTGTACGCCAGGGCGGTAGCCGGTGGAGGCGCGGGTAATGCAGTCCCATCAGCGTGACAGGGTCGATGCCGGTGATGTGGTGAATTGCTGGCCTCAGCTGCGTAAGCCGCTCCCTGGACGTCACACCCAGCACGACGGACACGATGACTTCGAGCATCAACTCTTGCATGCGGTCGAGGGCGCTAAGTGGCTGTCCGACAGGCCATCTAGAAACCGCATGGCGGGTCCGCTCGGTGACCATCTCGCGATATCCGTCCAATGCGCGACCAGTGAAGGCCGGGGCGAGTAGACGGCGGGTGCGTTTGTGCTCGTCTTCGTCGGTGAGCAGTACCGAGTGATCGCCCATCGCGGGCCTCATGATCGAGTTTCCCTCACCCGCATGATAAACATCGGGAGCCCCCGCGAAGACCGTCTTGATGTCCTCCGGTCTTCCCAACACCACCATGTGGCGGTACGGCGCAGTCGGTTTCAGCAGGAACGTATCGCCGTACTTGCGCCTCATCGCAGGGTAGAGTCGATGCCGCGCCAGCGTGAACAGCAGCGTCTGCAACCAGGCTGGCAGACGTGGGCCCGGCGGCAGCCTTAACTCTTGCCCCCGGCTTGCGGAGAGGTCGGTGACGGTCATCGGCGGCCTCGCTCGATAGTGCAGCCCAGGCCGGCGGCTTCGTAGATGCGGTTGGCCCGCAGCGTTTCTTCCTCGGACTCCTGCGACTTGCGCATTGCGCGGCGAAGAATGGGTGGCGCCATGATGGAAGTCACCACTGCCATCAGCACCAGGATTGTGTACGCCTCCGGCCCGAGTACACCGAGCTGCAACCCTACTGTTGCGACGATCACTTCGACGACGCCGCGCGCGTTCATGCCCGCGCCCAACGCAAAGGAATCGTGGCGGCTCAGTCCACTGAGTTTGCCTCCGAGGAACGCGCCGAGGAACTTGCCGATGATCGCTGTACCGATAACACCGATCGCGGCGAGCAGCACAGGCCATTTGACCAGTGCCGATAGGTCCATTCGCAGGCCGGCAGTGGCGAAGAACACTGGTGCGAGGACGGATAGGACGACCGTGTTCAGCGGAGCGATCGCCTTGGGTTCGAGCCGAGTACGTCCCAGGACGATGCCGATCACAAAAGCGCCGAGCAGAGCTTCCAGCTTCATCGCCTGGGTCACCGCCGAGCTCGCGATGATCAGGACGACGACAGTGGCTCCGATCGTCCCGGAATCTCCGGAGCGACTTACCCAGTCCACGATGCGCTGCGCAAGGAATCGCCCGATCGTCATCGCGAACAGGACGACCGCGGCCAGCGCGGCCAGAGGTAGCAGGATCGCTGTGGCGTGAAGGACTCCAGCGGTGGCCACGGCGGACACCAGTGCAAGCAGGAACCACGCCAAGAGGTCGTCGATCATCGCTGCGGTCATGATGAGCTGCCCGACGTTGCGGTGAGTCATCTTCAGTTCCATGAGCGTCTTGGCGATTACGGGGATCGCGGTCACGCAGACCGCGACCCCCAGAAACAGGGCAAACACGCTAGGGCTGATGTGCTCGGGACGAATGGGTTCCGGCAGCGCGAACCCGATCGCCAATCCTGCTGCAAACGGGATGACTACCCCGAAGAAACTGACCATGCCTGCGCTGCGCGCCTTGCGACCAAAGCCGCGGGTCTCGAGCTGGATGCCGGCGAGGCCGACCAGCAACAGGACGCCGAGTTGCCCAACGGCGTCAAGCAGGTGCGTTTGTATGCCGTCGGCCCGAAACAGCCAGTTCCACAGCCCCGGGAGGGCGTGGGCCAGAACTGTCGGGCCAACGACTATGCCGGCCAGAAGCTCGCCGGTCAACGCGGGAAATCCCCATCGCAGCGCTAATCCACCCAACAATCGCGCAGCCGTGAGAACCACCGCAAGCTGGATGAGGAAGACAAGCAACGCGTGCGCGGTCAGGGGGGCGATGAGGTTCACCGAGGAAGTCATCTGCGCGCCTACAGGATTCCGCCGACGTGTCGCCAGTCCTTATTGCGGTAGGTCAGCATATCGCGAACAGGTTGGGCGGCCACAGACGCGCCTGCCTGCACTTCGGCCAGGGTCAACCGTGCGGCCTCCTTACTGACATCGGCGAATCCGCCGGTGAAGTAGGTACCCCGAACATGGCTGGGGCTTCCATAGCGCCCCCAAAGCAGAACGCGTGTCATGCTCAGCAGGGTGAACGTGCCTGTGGGAAGCCGACTATCGGGGTCCAGAGCGCGCCACCCTGTCCAGGTCGACGAGGGCACCAGCCCGCTTTCCCGCAATGCTGCGTGGATGCGGTGGACAGCTTCCGGGGAGTCGATCTCCTTGTCTTTGACGGCCTGAACTGCGGCGCACGCTCGGGTGAACAGCGCCTCGAAACGCGGGTTGTCGATCGCCTGCAGGCCACGGTAAGGCGCCTGTTCGAGTCTGTTGAAGACCTGCGTGTCCTTGGACTTCTCGAATTCGATGATTCTCTGCAGTTGCGCATTGGCGCCGTACATGGTGCCCAGGCACCACACCCGAAACCATGCGTTCCACAGGTCGAAGTCCTGGAATGCGGTGTAGGAATTGGCCACCAGGCTGTCGTAGTAGTCGAACGACTTCTTGGTCCAGGTCTGCAGATACTCGAATCGATCGGTGGAGAAGTCATCTTCGCGGACAGCATCAATCAAGCGGTGCCCGAGCGCATTGAGGATCATGACGGTCACCGCGAGCCCGCTGGAGAACAGCGGGTCGATGAAGTCGGAGGCGTGGGGCAGCAAGCACCATCGGTCACCGATGATCTGCTTTGAGGCGAATTGGCTGCGGTTGGACGACATGTAGGCCCGCACCGCTGAGGCTTTGCGCATCTGCTTCTGGAACGTGGGAAATCTGTTGATGTGAGCCCAGAATTCCTGTTCGGCCGACTCACCGTCACGTTGCGGGTACATGTCGATATCGAGGTTGATACCGACGCTGCACAGTTGGCTGGTGGTTCCGACATGGTTGTCGAAAGGAATCACCCAGGCCCAGCCGCCCTCGAACAGATGGTGCAGTGTTCCCTGGGAGAAGGGGCTGGGCATGCGATGCTCGCGCCGCGGGGCGATCACCCGGTCGAAAGGTTCGACCCCGACGAAATGGTTGAAAATGGTGCGAGAGCGGGTTTGGTAGGGCGCCGGGTCGATCCGAAGACCGAGTTGCTCACCGAGCAGGCTGCGCATGCCGCCAGCATCGACGACATAGAGTGCGCGGTATTCCCCTGCGGTGGCTGTACGAATGGTGGCGCCGTCATCGTCGAAGTCGACGGCGACCACTGGGGTGTGGGTCAATCCGGTGGCGCCGTAGGACAATGCGACTTGATAGAGGTACGCATCAACGTCCTGGCGGAAGAAATGTGAGTCGGGCCCGATCGGCGGAGCCCAGGTGGGGTGCTGATTGCATTCCTCGGGCCGGAACGGCTCCCCTTCACGATGGTAAGCAAATCCGAAGTTGCGTTTGACACCTGAACTAGCACTCACCTTGCGTCGCAGGGTGTGATGACCGGCGAGAAATCCGAGCTCCGGCACGTCGTATCGGCGAGCTAGGACGCGCAGCCCCACGATCGTCTCGGGTACCGTCGATTCCCCGATCGCAAATCGCGGATGCCCCCCGGCCTCGATGATGGCCACCCGCACACCGTGGCGAGCCAGAATGGTCGCCAAAGTGCTGCCCCCGATGCCACCGCCGACGATGACGACGTCGAACTCCCGGCTGCCCTCTACGTCGAGCCTCGATGCCTTAAGCATGGGTGTTCACCTCTTCTTTCAAAAATTGTGTGATGAGCTCGGCGAGCTCGAACGGCTTGTCCTCAGGCAGCAGTGAGCACGAGTTCGGTATCCAGCGAAGTTGAGAGTTCGGAAAGTCTGCCGCCAGCCGCTCGGCATGGGCTGCGGGAAACGTCCGGTCCTGAGGTGACCAGACCACCAGAACCTGTCCGTGAAATTCCTTGAAACGCGTTGCTGCGGAAAGAACGTCCTGACTGTCGAGGCTTCGCAGCATACGTTGAAGGTCGGTAAAGATCTCACCGTCGACGATGGCGGGTAAGGCCCATGAGTCCGAGGTCGCCGGTTCAATCGGGCGCCGGGTCAGCCATCCATAGGAGAACGGCAGCGCGCGCAACGCCCGGATGCGCAACGGCCCCAACATCAACAGTTGCGCGCCGGGAGAATGCGCGATGACCTTCAGTACGGGGCGGTAGCGCTTAGGTGGGGCGTTGTCGTAAGCCCCGCCGGACGCCAGCACCAGTCGTGCCACCAAGTCGGGGCGGGTGACGGCCAGAAGCTGAGCTACCGGCGTGCCCCCGTCGTTTCCGATGACGGTGGCGGCACTTATCCCCAGAGCTTCCAACGTCTCCGCCACCAGGCCGGCCAGCCCAGGGAAGGACAGATCCGCCTCCGGCATGGGCGTCTGATGAGCCCCATACGGTAGGTCGATGCAGATGCAGCGATACCGCCCGGCTAGCGTGGCGACGACCTTGCGCCAGACGTTGCTGTTCATCAGCGGGCCGTGCAGGAAAATCAGCGGCTCACCAGCTCCTACGTCGAAGTAGGCGATCTCACCAGAGGACAACGTCAGGCGGTGTCGTTCTCCGAGGCTGCGGTGGCGCCACCACGGGCGGGCATCTTCATCAATCACGAGGTGACCTCCAGGGCGTTCGATTCAATGAAATGTGTGACGAGTTCGGCGATTTTGGCTGGCTGGTCTTCTGGAGCGAACGTGTAGGCATCCGAGATCCACTCGAGGTTCGCGTTGGGGAAGTCCCTCTTCAGCCTGTGGGCGTTGGCTATCGGACAGAATCGGTCCTCGCTCGACCACGCGATCAGAACCGGGCGGGTGAACCGTCCGAAATGACGGGCAGCGGCCTCGGTGTAGCGCGACTGCAACCCGTCCAAGACCCGGCGTAGGTCGTTGCGGACAGCCTTATCCAGCACAGCCGGCAATACGTAGGTGTCGGCCGCACGATGGTCGATAGGCCGGCGGGTTAGCAAGCCATGCGCCACGGGCAGCCGCCGAAGAGCACGGAGGCGCAGCGGTGTCAGCAAGGCCAGGAGTCCGCCTGGGACGCGGGCGATCCACTTCATGGGAATGTATTCGCGTGGCGGGCAATCGGTGTAGGCATCACTCGATGTCAACACCAGGCGGCCTATGAGCTCAGGACGTTGGGCCACAACCAATTGCGCCACTGCGCCCCCGGTATCGTTGGCGACGATCGTCGTGCCGATCAACCCAAGCTCATCAATGGCATCAGCGACGAGGCTCGCCAGCCCGGGCAGCGACACATCGGCTGCGGGCAGGCCGTGGTCATGAGAGCCGAACGGTAAGTCGAAGGTGATGCACCGGTATTTCTTGGCGAGGAGGGGCACGACTTTTCGCCAGAGGTTCGCATTGACCAGCGCACCGTGTACGAACACCACGGGTTCGCCCTGCCCGGATTCGAAGAAACGGACCGCCCCCTTCGCAAGTCGCCTCGATCCTTCGGCGCCTAGAGCACTGTCGCGCCACCAGGTGCGTTGCCATCCTTTGGGTGTCATCGTGGTCACCTCGCCTGCTTTCGGCCGAACTGGCGGTACATCGAAGCTTGCGCGTCTGCCAAGACCGTTGAGAAGGAGTTGCCTGGGCGACAGACTGCGCGGGCAAAGGAGACAGCTGCCGGAAGCCCCATCAGGCGCCGTGGGTTGTACTCGTGCCGAAGCATCAAGGTGAGATTCCGGCGGCGCCGTTCAGACCGGCTGATATAGCGGAAGAGTTCGACGTCGATCGAATTTGTCGGCAGCCCCAAACCGATGGAACGGGAGAAGAAGTACATCGGTCGTGCGTCCGCGTCGCGGTGTCCCCACCACCGGGCGGTAGCCGCATCGATAGTGCGTGGGCTTCCGTAAGCCGGTGTCAGATGCGCCGACAGCGACCGCACCTGACGTAACGCGTCGGAGATCCCCTGTCCGGTGATGACGTCCTTGAAGTGCCCGGAGTCGCCGACGAGTACCCAGCCCTCGCCGGCGGCCTCGCGGAAGAAGCCGTCCATCCTGCGCACCGCGCAGACTTCGCCCACCTGTTGCGCGCGGTCAAACAGCCCTTGCAGCGTTGGGATGATGCGCTGGGCGTTCTCTTCGAACACCTTTTTGTCCCGGTAGTCGCGCGGATCATCACGGGGAGGTTGCGCCACGACGAGGGTCATGCCGCTATCGCAGGGCACCATGAAGTAGATCTGGCGGCCGTCACGGACGAGCTGAAACTCATGCGGGACAGGCAAGTTGGCGTAGTACCGCCAGATCGCATCACGGTCGTTGGTCGTCACTGCGTACTTGGCGGCACCGACCAGCCGGGCAATTGTGGAGTTTCGACCGTCGGCGCCGACCACCAGGGGCGCACTTATGTGATGCTGGTTGCCGTCAGGATCCACGGCGACCACGCCGCGCACTCTGCCGTTGTTCTCGGTGAGCAGCCGGGTGACCGACATGCCTGTGCGCACGTTGACCTGCGCGCGTTCCACGCGCTTGCGCAGCATCTCATCGAGCAGAATCCGTCGGACGCACATGCGAGGCCACTGCGGATGGCGGACGGACATGTCCACGCCGTCCATGACGGTTCGGGTGGCGTGCAGCGGCGGCGCTCCGAGAGCGTGAAGCTCGTTAAGGATGTCGAGCTCGTCCCACAGCCGTAGATCTTGCAGGTAATGGGTTGACAGCACATCGGTTTCGCGTTCGCCGCGGTCTAAGAGAATCACCGATTTACCGGCGTCAGCCATGCGGATGGCCAGTGCGCAGCCAGCGATGCGGGCTCCGACGATGATGATGTCTGCGCGCTCGTGTGTGACAGCAGCCGTGGCGCTGCTCGATGTCACAGGCGCCGGTGTCTTTTTGGGTGGCGATTCCGCGCGGTCCTTGCTCGCGTCGACGTCGGGTTCGCGGCTGATCGCTTGTTCGGTCATGACAGGGCGACCTTTCTCGTCGCGGCGGGTTTGTTCGGCGATGGTTGCGGTACGGCGACGGCGATGTCTCGGCCCTCACGTCGATCGGCGAAATCGAGCAGCTTCAGATACGCCTTGGTTCCGAAATACAATGCTGGACGCGGCATCGACAGCGCGCGCCGCCGCGACCATGGCAGCGTCTCAGCAGGGTGCCCGCCGAGCTGTCGGGCGAACCTCCACGCCGCGTCGACAGCGAGGGCAAGCCCATGTCCGCACCACGCACCCGCGTGGTAGACGCCGGTGTATCCGGGAACGGTACTAACCATCGGTAAGCGGTCTTGGGTGCTGGCGCCCAATGCCGACCATCGGGCACTGACCCTGACACCCGCGAGGGCTGGGAATCGCTCTGTCAGCTCGCGATAAAGCCGTTGCTGGACCGCGTCGGCACTTCGTGAATCCGGTACTGGATCCCCGGTGGGCACGATCACCGGACCACCGCCGAATACCAGGCGGCCGTCAGCCGACATCCGGTAGTAATTGAAGAAGTTGCGCTGGTCGATCACTCCGCCCCGGCCGTTCCATTGCAGTTGTTCTTGCTGATCGGCGGTCAAAGGCTCGGTGGCAAGAACGTGCGCGCGGATGGGCACCACGCTGTGTGGGAACGGGTTGAGATCGTGGGCATAGCCGTCCATGGCGAGCAGCACCTTGTCCGCGACGACCGAGCCTGTCGCCGTGCTGACGCGCGTACCGCGTCCGGTGGCCAGTGGCTCCATCGTTAAGGCGCGGCTTTGTTCGAACACGGTGACGCCAAGAGTGATGACGGTGTCGGTCAAGCCCACTAGCAATTGGTAGGGATCGACCAACATCGTGTTGTCGTAGGACAATCCAGCCAAAAATCCTGGCCCGGCCCGTTCAGTGAGTTCGGTGTCGCTGAGGCAGTCGACGCCGCGGTCCAGCTCAGCCAGTGCTTTCAAATGTGTTTGCATGCGGTGTTTTTGGCCGACGGTCGTCGCGGCGAGTGTGTGCGGTTCATCGCGTTGGTCACAGTCGATGTGTTCTGCGTTGACGATCTGACGGAGCAGGTCGACCCCGTGCTGGGATGCGTCAAATGCCGCGCGCGCCCCTTCGTCTCCGTACTTGCGCCGTAACTGGGGCAACGCCATCTTCAAGCCGGGGCTGACGATGCCGGTGCATCCGCCGGTCGCCCCCGCGCCTATCCGCCCAGCTTCCAAGACTGTGATCGACAGTCCTGGTGCATATTTGGACACGTAATACGCTGTCGCCAGTCCTGCCAGGCCGGCGCCGATGATGGCCAGGTCGGTCTCAACAGTGCCGTTGAGCTGCGGCTTGGGGGTGACGAACTCTGATATCTGGAACCAGATCGGTGCGGTGTCGAGGCACCTCGTCGCGTCTACCATTGTGTCCTGTCCTCAGAGTGAATTGGTTGCTCGTGCCAGCCACCACATGTCCCGCAGGCGTATTCGGCCCGGGAAGGCGATGTATTCGGGTTCGATCTGGTGGGGACGCCATTTCAGCTTGAAGGCCAGCTGGCTTTGTGCTGGGTAGAGGAAGGCGCCGCGCTCACGTATCAGCGAGATTGCCTTGCTCAGAATCGGGCTGGAGGCGCCTGGCAGTTCGTGTTCGGGGTCGATTCCCACGAATGGCGTGAGGCCGAGATGGATCCATTCGGCCCCGCCAGCACGAAGCACGTCGGCTGCTTCGACGAAGATGTGCTCGATGACACCCGGCGGAGCATCGGGCAAGCGGCGAGTGAGGTCGTAGAGCCAGCCTGGCTGCGGGCCATAGGCGGGCGAGAACGAGATGTAGGCGACGACGTGGGTGCCGAGCATCGCGACGAAGAGCCGACGATGATCCTGTACGGCGTCGTTGCGTTCGCCAACCATCAGACGTAGTTCCTTGACATGGCGGCCTTTATTGCGTAGCCATTGCTGGTCGATGCGGTCGAGTTGTTCGGCGAATCGCAGGTCTTGCTGCATGTCCGCGGTCGCCTCGACGACATGCACGCCCTCCCGGCGCGAACGCGCCACCATGTTGCGGGTCTTGACGAACTTCTGACCGCGCAGGCTGAACTGGGATAGGTCGATGCTGTAGGTGCACCCGAACTGGTTGACGACCCAACCGTCGTTGGCGGCGCGTTCGGCGTCGTGTCGGGACAGTTGCACGGCGATGATGCGCTTGCGTTGTGACGCAGCCGACTGTGCGAACGCCTCTGTCAGAACGGCGCGGTCAGCGTCGGTCGCTGCACAAGGTCCGGTGAACTGGATCCAGCACTGCCGCCCGACTGGACGGTAGGTGATCATGCCTGCCGCCTCATCGACGGTGAAGTACTTGTTCCCCGCGTTGAGCGACAGGAACGCCGATGCGCTTTGTCCTTGGTTTTCCAGGATGGCCAGTGCGTCGTGCGTCGTCTGAGTCATGCTGCGATGGTCGGGTCGACTTGACGGACCGCGCCGAATAGTCCGCCCAGGATCAGCTCGATGTTCTCGGCCAGCGCGGCAGCGGCGATGGGATCGAGTAGCTCTGCAAGAGAAGGCATTCCGAGGTCGAACTCGGCGGTGAAATACACGATCGTGGCGCCCTGTTCTTCTTCGCGGACCCGCCACGAGCCCTGAAAAGTTTTGAAGTCGCCGCTGACTTGGCAGAAGTCGATCGTGGCAACGTCGCGGCGGATGTCGTCGCGTTCGGTCCACCGGAGCAGGCCCTTGCGGAACCGCACCGTCCATACGGAGATCACCGCGTGCGGGTCATTGTCTTCGATGTCCACCGATACGACCGCTTCGGTGTATCGGGGATAGCTTTCGAAGTCTTGGATCCGGTCGAAGGCGGCGGCCGGGGTGATCGCCTCGCAGTGGAATGCTAGTTCGATGGTGGGCATGAATTGTTCTCCTTCACAGAGTCGTTCACAGAACGTCAGTGATCGTGTGTTCGAACGCGGACATGAAGTGGTCGAGGTCAGTGTCGGAGGCGATGGCCGGTGGTGTCAGACGCAGGACGGTTGAGGAGTTGAGCGAGTGGTTGACCAAAACACCGCGCTCGACGAGCCCCAGATAGAGCTCACCGACGACCATGGGGTCGTTGAACTCCATGCCGATCAGCAGCCCGCGCCCGCGCAGGTGTACCCGGCCATCGAGGCCGTGGTTGCGCAGCAGGTCCCCGAGATCGTGCATGAGTCTGGTTCCCAGGGTGGCTGCCTGCTCAATGAGACCGTCCTCGCGCAGCACCTGCACCGTTGCTGCGGCGGCAGCGCATGCCACCGGTGAGGCGGCGAAGGTAGAAGAGTGCAGGTAGGGATCCTCACCAAAAGGTTCATAGACTCGTGCGGTGGCGACCATGGCGGCTACCGGAACCACGCCGCCGGACAACACTTTTCCGACTAACAGGATGTCGGGGATGACGGCTTCAGGGTCCGCCCCCCACCAAGTACCCAGACGCCCGAGGCCTGTTTGGATTTCGTCGAGGATCAGCAGCGCCTGGTGGCGTGCACAGAGTTCGGCGGCGGCCTGCAGGTAGCCACGGGGAGGAATGTTGACCCCGCCCTCGCCCTGGACCGGTTCGACGATGAAGCATCCGCGCCCCCGTGTTTGTGCCAGCGCGGCGTCCAGGCTCTCGATGTCGCCGAACGGGACGCTACGTCGCCGGCAGCAGAGGTTCGAAGGGTAGCTGGTACTTAGGGTTCGCGGTGACGCTCAGCGCACCCAGCGTCTTGCCGTGGAAGCCCCGGTCGGTGGTGACCAATGCGGTCTTTCCGTGTGCGCGCGCCAGCTCGATCGCCGCTTCGGCTGCCTCAGCACCTGAGTTGACGAAGTGCACGAGGTCAAGCCCGTGGGGCGTGACCGATGACAACGCCGCAGCGGCGCCGATGGCTACCGGATCGAAGAACACACGGGTGGCCATGGGGTGATTGTCGAGCTGGTGTTTCACTGCGGCAACAACTTTGGGATGTCGGTGGCCGAGCAGGTAGACGCCGTGGCCGCCGAAGTTCAGGTAGCGGCCACCAGTTGGACATCGTCAACCAGGCACCCTCGGAGGCCACCTCTTGCATGCCGCCGAGCAGGCGTGCCCAACGTGGCCTTCCCCCGAACCTTGATGCGCGCGGCACAGATCCTCGGTGTGGGTGGTGACGATGGTTGTGGCGGTCATGCGACCTGCTGGTCGCCACCACCAGCGATGAGGCCTTTTGCAGCTGCCCAGTACATCATCGATTTCGTCGAACAGCGCGCAGGGCGCTGCCGGTGATGCGCTCCTGTAACCCCAGTGCTGCGTGCGAGTTGGGAAGCGGCTCGCTGGTCTGAAACAGCCAGGCGAATTCGAGTAGGTCGCGGAACTTGCTTTGCAGCGACAGCGGCAGCAGCATCGAGCAGCGGTAGAATCAGTCTGTCCACGGCTTCCCCCGGGATGAATCGCGGTGTGGGCAGGGAGAGTTTGATGTCGGAGGCGATCCCCATGCACATCTCCCGGATCTCGAGAGCATGTAACGCATGGTGGCCGGCAGTCAGCCAGTATTCGCCTTGATCGGTTCCCTCTCGCAGCATCTGGCCCAGGGCTCCGGCCGGCCGGATCTTCTGGCACGAAGTCGATCAGCGCATCTTCGGCGCATGGGCAGGTCGACGCTGCCCCGCACGATGGCGCCCGCACAGCATGAAGCCCCTGAAATCCGGCCATTCGGCCGCTCTGCGAGTCCCGGATACGATGGACGGTCGCACAATCACGCGGTGCGGGCAGGGTGCTTGCCGAACGAGCTGCTCGGCATCGATTTTCGACCGTACGTAGGCCGCCGCGCCCGGTGAATGTCCATTGGGTGCCGGCGGGTTGGCCACGAACGCGGTGCTCAAGAAGTACAGCGGAGCATCGGCTACCGTGGCCAACTGAAGCAATGCACGCGGCGCCCGCCGAGGTTCACTTCGCGGATCCGCGCCGGGTCTTCCTTCCAACTGGTCGCGGCTGCTACGTGGACAATGGCGTCGGCACGCCTGGCCAGTAATGCATAGTCGCTTGAGGGACATGCCCAGCATGGGCTGTTCGAAGGACCCTACGAATTCGCTGACCCGCACGTCGGCGACCGGTGTCCGGTTGCGCATGCAGACGATGTCGAAATCGCCTGCCAGCTCGTCGATCAAAGCTCTTCCCACCACGCCGGAGGCGCCGGTGACCAGGATCGTCTTTTTCCGCCAAGTCATTCGTGAACTCCTTAACTGATCTGAAGGGGGGCCCCGGCGAAGTACCGGGCTAGCGGACCGGTCATACGCGCTCGTGACGGCGGATGGAATCCCAGGCCGTTGACCGCTGCTGCGAGGTACCCGATGTCGTCGAACCCATGAATTTCAGACCACAGCAGTTCAGTGGCATAGGGCACCACCGCCGCGATAACGTCTTGAACGGCGTACCTCGCTAGCAATGTGGCGACGAGAAGTTCCTGTGTGCGTGCGGATTGGGCGCCTGCCGGGCAATGTTCTCGATGGCAGCCATCGCGGTCTCGACCCGCGACGTTAACGCCAGCTGGTCTGTATCAGATGCAGTCGGGCAGGTCATCGCCCCTTCGACGACCGCGCTGGCGGCACCGAGGTAGGACGCCATCATCAGGAGCTCGAACCACACGAAGCCCGCCGTTTGGATCATCGGGCAGCTCCGGTGTCGGTTATGTCGGTTAGGACAACCAGAAGCTCTTGCGGAACTAAGACGTCGTCGATGTCGATCTGGTCACTTTCAGCGCCGGCAAGGGCGAAACTGGACCAGAACGGAGTGACCGTGACGCCCGGATCCGACGCGCGATCAGCGCGATCGCCAGTCGCTCGCCGTTGCCGTCGGGAGCTGGCAGCAGCAGGCTGGCAGTAAGGAGATCCATCGACCGAGCCAGACTGCACGGCTTCTTGGAGCCGCTGACGCGACACCCTCAGGAACCAATACCGATTTCATGGTGGGCGTCAGGATGCGACCGTCAGACCTGCCCTCGGCGAAACCAGATGCCAACAGCATGTTCTGAGTGGCGGTCACCTCCAGGCGGCATGCATTTCCTCCCAGTTCCGCCAGGACCACAAGGCTGGCCACAGAGAAGTGATGCATGGTGGTCGCCACAGCGAGCGATGGCGAGCGTGAGCCGATCGCACGTTGCACGCGCACCTTCTCCAGCGCTGTAGCGCCCTTGCCCTGGTATTCCGTTGGTATCGGGTCAGCCCCGGCCCGCCAGCAGCTTCGGAACAACCCGGCCCCAGGTGCGTCGGGCCCGACTCGATCCCCAGACCCTGGGCTGTCAGCGCCTAATGAGTCCGGGTAGCAAGACGATTCGGGTCCGCACGTTCCCGCTCAAGGAATCTCACCGCGCGATCGGGTTCCGAAGGCATTGTTTAGACCTCAATTTCCTTGTATTCACGCTCGAACTGCACGAATTCCTGCAGGATGGCGGGCTCGAACGGCACACCGAATGGCTTTGTCGTATTGCCAAACAGGGCACGATCACCGAAAAGGTGGATAGGTAGTGCAAGCAGCGCCCACTCGGGTTGAAACACGATCGACCATACGCCGGCGATCAATGCGGCAGTTAAAAGGCTGTGCATCACATTGTAGGCGACGTAATAACCTCGGCCAATCTTCCCTGTTTGGCTTCGACGGAAACGGAATCGCACCGGAAGGTACCCCAATACGTCAATTACAGCGAAAAACCCAGCGAAAGCCAACCAATTGATCTCACCCCAGTGAAGTAGGGCCAGAGTCACTGATCCGCCTAGGCAACCAGCCATTCAGCACGCGAGATCAGATGCGTGGTTCTCGTCT